>NZ_CP143557.1:0-4871570 GCF_036352015.1 Terrabacter sp. C0L_2
ATGAAGACCTGGATGATTCCCTCAGTCGACGTCACGCCGAACCAGAACGGCCTGCCGGGCATCGCCGCGATCGAGAAGATCGTCGGCGCCCTCCTGACCTTCGGGCTCATCGCCGCCGTCGCCGGTATCGCCATCTCGGCGATCGCGTGGGCGATCGGCTCGCACTCGTCCAACCCTCACATCGCCGGCCGTGGCAAGACCGGGGTCCTCGTCTCCGCGGGAGCCGCCATGCTCATCGGCGCCGCGAACACCCTTGTCACCTTCTTCAGCGCCGCCGGCTCCGCGGTCCAGTGACATGAGGTGGAGAGCCCTCCGCCCGTTCGTGGTCGTAGCCGTCATCTCGCTGCTGCTCACGGCCGGCGTCGTCGGGGTGGTGCTGTCCGGCGGACAGAGACCACCGTCACAAGCCGCGCGCCCCCCGTCGACGACCAATTCACCACCGGCGCAGGCGAACTCACCTGCGGCGCAACCGGGCATGACGGCGCATCCGGGGACCACTGCGCGAGAGGCGGACCCCGTTGCCGCTGACATCGAGCGGCTACGCACGGTGAGCTGGGTCGCGCCCCCGACGAGAGAAGCACGGATCGCCGGAGACGTCGCTCAGCAACCGGACCTCTATGCCGCCGAGTTCGTCCGCCGGCTCCTCACCCAGGACTACCGCCGGCCACGCGCCGAGCACCTCGCATGGGTGCAAGCCGAGTCAGCACAGACGTCCGAGCCACTCGTAGTGGGATTGGTGCCAAAGGAGCTCCGCAGCCGTCTGGCGGTCTACTCCGTCACGGAGGCGGCGGGGCAGACACCGGCCGTGCCCGGGACTCGCGAATGGGTTGCCTTTGGCATCCAACACGCCTACACCACCGTCCACATCGAGCATGTAGAGGAGCCGATGGCCTGGAGCACCGCCGTCTCCAGCGGCCGCATCAGTGACCCCGGCGTCACCGGCAGAGAAGTCTCCGCCACGGTCACCCACCATTATCTCAAGGCCGGCCGAGCCACCAGCAGCACCTCATCCGTCGCCATGACGCTCAATCTCGAAGGCCCTCCGAGCCGCGAGTCATGGGGCTTCGTCACAGCCGTCACCTACTCCTCCCTGCCGGTGAGTGCGTCATGAGTTGCGACGGGATCATGGCCGGCAACCCACTGTGCCTGGTCGCCAGCGCGGCCGCAGGTGCCGCCGGGGCGGCGTCCAACGTCGTCGACGGTGCCTTCTCCAGCATCGCTGGCTACTTCGGGATCGCAGCACAGAACGCAACCATCTGGCTCTGGCAGCAGATCGGCTCCGCGACCACCTTGGATCTCCGGTCGTCGGCGCTCCTTCGGGAGATGACCATCACCGGCACCATCGCCGCCACCCTCTGCCTAGGCCTCTTCGTCATCCAGATCACCGCCGGCGTACTGCGCGGGCATCCCGTCGCGCTCGGGCGAGCCCTCAGCGGGCTCCTCATCAGCTTTGTCGGCTCAGCCCTGGCACTCGCCACAACACGCGTGCTCCTCGGTGCCGTGGACGCCCTCAGTGACGGCGTCGTCAGCTTCACGATGGACACCCAGATCGGAGCCCTGGGGAGCAAGCTCTCCTTCGTCGGCCTGGCGCAGATGCAGAACCCGGCCGTCGTCATCCTGCTGGCCGTCGTCATCATCGTCGCCGCCGTCGTGGTGTGGGCAGCCATGATGATCCGCAAGCTCATGCTGATCGTGGCTGCCGTACTGGCACCCCTGGCCTTCGCCGGCGCCACCGCCGACTTCACCCGTGCTTGGGTTCGCCGGTGGATCGAGCTCGTGGCAGCCATGATCGTCTCCAAGCTGCTGCTCGTCATCATGCTCACCATCGGCGTCGCCGTGCTCAACGGGGCCGGGCAGTCCGGTACGGGGGTGAGCCAGACGGTGACCCAGCTCGCCGGCGGCTCGCTCACGCTGCTCCTCGGTGGCTTGGCTCCTTGGGTCGCCATTCGCATGTTCCACTTCGCCGGGGACACCCTGCACTCCGCCCATGCGACGGCACGCCAAGCGTCCGTCGGCGCCCAGACACTCGTCAGCGCACCCCAGAAGGTCAGCGCCATCCAGGCCCAAGGTCGAGCGCTGGCATCCATGGGCTCGTCCGGGGCCGGCAGAGGTGGCAGAAGCAGCGGAGGTATGCCGCCCCCTCCCCTGCGCCCCGCCCACACACTGCCGTCAGGGCCACCCTCACCGGGTACAGGCGCGGGCCTGTCCGGCGGCGCCGCTGGACCGGCTGGAGCAGCCAGCGGAGGCGGCGCCGCAGCCGCCGCCTCGGTGGCTGCTCCAGCTGCCTCCGTCGGCTCGCTCGCCCTGGCAGGCAAGTCGATGGTCATGAAGGCCGGTGATGTGGCGACCAACCCACCAGGGACATCGCCGGGCACATCAGTCGGCGCGAGCGCACCAGCGCAGGAGTCCCCGATGAAGCAGCCACCCGCCTACAGCTCGAGGAGCTGACCGATGACCGACACCACCACCAACCCCATGACGGTCCGCTTCGGGCGGCTTCCTCGCCGAGGACTGCTTCTCGGGCTCTCAGCGTCCCGGGTGCTGTGCCTGTGCGTCGCCGTCCTCGTCTTCGTCCCGTCGATCTTCCTCGGCAGCTCCACCGGTGCAGGCCTGACTGCTCCGCTGTGGGGAAGCCTCATCGCGCTCGCCTTCGTGCGCTGGCACGGCCGCCCAGCCGTCGAGTCGATGCCCACGGCCGGGCACTTCGCTGTCCGCAAGATGCTCGGCCAGACGAAGTACCGCACTCGCCCGTCGGCGCCGCGGCCGGGCGGAACTCTCGCGCTGCCCGGGGACGCAGCCGCCCTGCGCTTCCTCATCGACGAGGACACCGGCACCGCCATGCTGCACGACCCGCACGCGCAGACACTCACGGCGGTCGCGCTCGTGCGCCACCCGGCATACGTCCTGCTCTCGACCGACGAGCAGGCTCGACGCGTCCACGGATGGGGACGTGCCCTTGCCAGCCTGGCTGCGTCCGGGACGGGATGCCGCCTGCAGGTCCTCGAGGTGTCGCTACCCGACGCCGGCCGCGGCATCACCGGCTGGTGGGACCTCAACGGCGTCAAGCGGCCCGGTCAGTGGGCGGTGCAGCAGTACGAGTCACTCATGCGCACTGCAGCGCCGGCTGCCTCCACGCACCGCACCCTCATCGCGCTCTCCCTCGACCTGCGCGGCGCCCGAGCCCACATCAAGCAGGCAGGGCGCGGTCTACGCGGCGCGGCGGCCTTCCTGCGCCAGGAGATGACATCGCTCGAGGCGGGTCTCCGTGCTGCGGACCTGTCACTGGCGACCTGGTTCAACGAGAGTGAGCTTGCGGCCGCGCTCCGTGAGTCCTTCGAGCCAGGGTTTAAGGGGCAGAAAGAGCTCCACCAGACCCTCGCCGCTGCTGGTCCCGTCGCGATGGACGAGGAGTGGGACCACGTCCGTCACGACACGGCGTACTCCGCTGTTCTGTGGATCAACGAGTGGCCGCGGGTGGCAGCGCCGCCCTACTTCCTGCACTCGCTCGTCTTCCAACCCGGCATCCGCAAGACGATCTCCTTGACCATCCAGCCGATCCCCGCCGACGCCGCCATGCGCGACATCCGCAAGGCCAAGGTCGAGTACGCGACGGAGGCGGCGCAGAAGGCGAAGATCGGTGCCATCGCGGACCTGTCCGACGCCGCAGAACGCGACGACGTCATCGAGCGCGAACGAGCCCTGATCAGCGGCCACGCGGACGTGAAGTTCACCGGGCTCATCTCGGTCACCGCCCCGTCTCTCGACGAGCTTGAAGCTGCGGTAGCCGAGATCTCCCGCGCGGCGATCCAGTGCGGTTGTGAGACGCGGCGCCTCTACGGCCAGCAAGCCCGGGCGTTCGTGTCGGCATCACTTCCATTGGGACGAAAGGTCAGCTGATGCGCGCCACCCAGCAACCGGCGTCCTTCTACGTGCCCCACGGCACGAAGCGCCGACGTGGCGGTCGGCATGCGAAGCCACCGGAGCCCCGTGCTGGGTTGCTCGTGACGGCGTCGAGCGCCCAGGACTCCGAGCCGAGGGTTTTCCTGCCGGCCGAGGGAGAGAGCGGGCCCGAGGCCGGCCGCTCCTACCGGCGGTTTCGTCTGCCCGGTCACCGTGCCACGTCTGACGTCGTGGCAGGTGCCTATCCCTTCCTGGCGGAGGGCGGCCTGGGCAGCGAGGGCGTCTACGTCGGCCAGGACGCGTGGTCTGGTGGCGGCTTCTGCTTCGACCCCTGGGTGCTCTACCGCGAGGGCGTGATCACGAACCCCAACTGCCTCCTGGCCGGTGTGGTCGGTAAGGGAAAGTCATGTCTCGCAAAGTCACTCGCCACCCGATCGATCGCCTTCGGACGCCGCGTCTACGTGCCGGGCGACCCTAAGGGCGAGTGGTCCGTGGTCGCCGAGGCCGTCGGTGGGGTGGCGATCCAGCTCGGTGGCGGCTCGACGAATCGACTGAACCCACTTGACCCCGGACCGCGCGGAGCCGACCTGTCTGACGGCCAGTGGAGGGCCTTGGTCACCAACCGTCGCCGCGCCCTAGTCGGCTCCCTGGCCCAGTCGTCCCTCGGCCGCCCACTGCAGTCCGTCGAGCACACGGCGCTCGATGTCGCGTTGGCCGACGCTGCAGCTGCGGCAACCGAGCCGACACTGCCGCTGGTGGTGGATCTGCTGCTCGAGCCACGCACCTCGCTGCCCGGCGCCTGCGCTACGGACCTGGCACGCGATGGCCGCGTCCTCGCGCACGCACTTCGCCGGCTCGTGGCCGGCGACCTCAGCGGTCTCTTTGACGGCCCGTCGACCATCACGTTCGACCCCTCGCTGCCGATGGTGACGCTGGACCTTTCGCAGATCCAGGGCTCCGACCAGCTCATCGCGATGGTCATGACATGTGCCTCCGCCTGGATGGAAGCTGCGCTCTCGGCACCCGACGGAGGTCAACGCTGGGTCATCTACGACGAGGCGTGGCGCCTCATGCGACAGCCAGCGCTGCTCGCCCGCATGCAGTCCCAATGGAAGCTATCCCGCGGCCTCGGCATCGCGAACCTCCTCATCGTGCACCGCCTCTCGGACCTCGACGCCGTCGGCGATGCCGGCTCGGAGTCACGGGCTCTGGCCCGAGGGCTGCTCGGTGACTGCTCGACGAAGATCGTCTATCAGCAGGAGGTCAGCGAGGCACCTCAGACCGCAGTTGAACTGGGCCTCTCGAGCGCCGAGCGGGCGCAGCTACCGGGCCTGCAGCGGGGCGAGGGACTCTGGCGCGTGGGGCAGCGCGCGTTCGTCGTCAGGCACGTGGCGACGGATGGCGAGCTGTCGCTCTTCGACACCAACGCCCGCATGCACCTGCCAACTTGATCTAGTCGCCGCCCCAGTCGCCGATCGGATCGCATCCTGGCGCCCGATCTGGCTATCCGGTGGTGCAGTGTGGGCGGCATGCCTGCGGTGTCATTGCATGCCCCAGTCGCATTGGCGCGACGCGTGGACGAGCTCACCCCTTCTGGAGCGAAGGACCTGGTGTGGGAGCCGAAGTGGGACGGATACCGGGCGCTGGTCGGTGGTGGCCGCATCTACTCCCGCAACGGCACGATCCTCACTCCCCTGTTTCCGGACCTGGCGCCTGTCCTGCGCGCGCGACTTCCCGACGACCTGGTGCTGGACGGTGAGGTCATCGCCTGGGATGCAGCGGCCGGTCGATTGGACTTCGAGGGGTTGCAGGCCCGCATGACTGCCGGCCGTCGGATCCGCACGGTCGCCGCCCGACGCCCCGCCCAGTTCGTCGTCTTCGACGTGCTCGCTGCCGGCGCCGAGGACCTGCGCGGCCGACCCCTGCGCGAGCGTCGAGCGGTGCTCCAGCGGGCCCTAGCGGGGATCGCCTCTCCGATCGTGCTCTGCCAGCAGACCGATGACCTCGCTCTCGCCCGAGAGTGGTTCCAGACGCTGACGGCCGGCGGCATCGAGGGCTTGGTGATCAAGGACGCCGGCAGCAGGTACCCGACGGAGCCGGGTCAACGGGTGTGGTGGAAGGTGAAGGCGAAGCAGACGCTGGACATGCTGGCGATCGGGTTCACCGGCGACCTCGCGGCCCCTACGGCTTTGGTTCTCGCGTTTCCGGGAGATGTCGACGACGAGGGCAAGCCGGTCACTGCCGGCTCGACCACTTCGCTCCCGAAAGCCGCGGCCAAGTCCCTCGCGCCGTTGTTGCGCCCGACTGGCGAGGCGTTCGAGCGCACCTTCGCCTGGGGCTCGGCTAGCCCGACTCGCGTGACGGTAGTAGCGCCGTTTGTCGTCGAGGTCGATGCCGACGCCTCTGCAGCCGCAGGCGTGCTCCGTCACGCTGCGCGGTTGCACCGGAGCAGGCCAGACCTCGACCCGATGGAGGTCAACTGACCGACTGGGGGGACGGGTACTGGACCCCGATGGCGGCCTGACGCATGGCTGCCCGTCGGCGCCACGGCACGCGCCATCAGCGGCTACTTGTTTCATTGACGGCAGGACCGGTGCCTGCGCAGGCTCGGTTCAGGTGCCCGGGCTCGTCGCTCGAAGCAGCGGCTGCCCACGCTTCGTCGTGTGGCTCACTCATGGGTTGCGCCGCCCGGGCGCCGCCGGGCAGGAGAGGCTCAAGAAGGGATTGCTCTGCTCGAAGTAGCGGTGCCCTCCACGCCCATCGAAGTGATCGGTTTCCGGGCGAAGGAGGGCTACATGCAGGAGCAGGTTTCGCGGGTCGTGATCGGGATGGACCCGCACAAGCGCAGCGTGACGATCGAGGTGATGACCGCCGACGAGACGGTCGTCGGCGGCGGCCGGTTCGACACCAGCCTCGAGGGCTACGCAGCGATGCTCGAGCACGTGGCCGCATGGCCCGAGCGGGTCTGGGCGATCGAGGGCTGCGAAGGCATCGGGCGGCACATCGCGCACCGGCTGATCGCGGATGGGCAGGACGTGGTCTACGTGCCGGCGAAGCTGTCCGCGCGGGCCCGGGTGTTCGCGACCGGGCAGGGCCGCAAGACCGACGCCACCGACGCGCACTCGGTCGCCTTGGTCGGCACGCGGATGGCCGGGCTGCGCCCGGTCGTGACCGATGCGCAGCTCGAGGTGCTGCAGCTGCTGGTCGACCGACGCCGCGCGATCGGGGACGAGCACACCCGCAAGATCAGCCAGCTGCACCGAATCCTGTTGGAACTGCTACCTGGTGGCGCAAAGGAGTACCTCTCCGCCGCGCAGGCCAAGACCATCCTGGCCGGGGTCCGGCCGCGGGACGCGGTCGGCAAGACCCGTAAGCGCGTCGCGGTCGAGCTGGTCGCCGATCTGGAGCGGATCTATGCCCGGAAGAAGGCCGCGGACAAGGAGCTGAAGGTGCTCGTCGCCGCGACCGGGACCTCACTGCTGGGCCTGCACGGTGTCGGCCCGTCGGGTGCGGCGCGCTTGTTGGTCGAGGTCGGTGACCTGGCCCGGTTCCCGGACCGCAACCACTTCGCCTCCTGGACCGGGACCGCCCCGATCGACGCCTCCTCCGGCGACCACGTCGGCCACCGGCTCTCTCGTTTCGGGAACCGGCAGATCAACCGGGTGCTGCACATCATGGCCACCGTCCAGCTGGGCACCCCGACCGAGGGCCGCGCCTACTTCGACCGGAAGAAAGCCGCCGGGAAGAGCGCGATGGAAGTGATGCGCTGCCTCAAACGGCGGCTGTCCGACCTCGTCTTCCGGACGATGCTCGGCGACTACGTCGCCGGCCGGATCACCACAGCTACGCGACAGGTGACGGGCCCAGGAGGGCACCGGGGCAACGACTCTGACTCCAGCGCGACCGGCTCACAACCCCACACCGGCTCTTCGGACAAGCCACTTCCCGGACCCGTCACCACCCAGCCTAGAACGCCCCTCCCGGCCGCGTCTTGACACAGAAGGGAGCCATGACCGGACGTCGGTTGAGGCCCAGCAGGGTGGGCCGCAGACCCGTCAGGCGCGGTACTCGGTGTCGGTGACGTGGTCGAGCCAGGTGGCCACGTCACCGTTCTCGTCGGCTTCCTGGATGGCGACGTGAGCCATGAACCGCTCCGGGGTGGCGCCGTGCCAGTGCTCCTCGCCGGGTTCGATGTAGACCACATCGCCGGGCCGGACTTCTTGGACGGGGCCGGTCTCGGCGTGTTTCAAAGCGCGCCGGAGGAGACGACAGCAGCTGTCGCGACCGCTCTTGCCTGCGGGTACCGGCACATCGACACCGCCGCCGGCTACGGCAACGAACGCGAAGTGGGCGAGGGGGTCCGTCGATCCGGTGTCGACCGGAACGAGGTCTTCCTGGAGACCAAGGTCTGGGTGAGCGACTACGGCTACGACGAGACGCTGCACGCTTTCGAAAAGAGCGCCGCCAAGCTGGGCTTCCCGACGATCGACCTGCTCATCCTCCACCAACCGATGCCGCAGCACTTCGAGCGCACCATCGAGGCCTACCGCGCACTCGAACGACTGCTCGCCGACGGACAGGTCAACGCGATCGGGGTCAGCAACTTCATGCCGCACCACCTGGAGGCGCTGCGCGAACGGACCGAGGTCGTCCCGGCGGTCAACCAAGTGGAGCTGCACCCGTACTTCACCCAGCCCGACGTGCAACAGGCCAATGCAGACTTCGGCACCTTGACCCAAGCCTGGTCGCCGATCGGTGGCATCACCTTCTACCCGGGATGGGGCGAGGACCGGAAGAGCGTCCTGAACGACCACGTCATCGCTGCCATCGCCGCAGCGCACGGCAAGTCCCCGGCCCAGGTCATGCTGCGCTGGCACCTGCAGCAGGGCCGCTCCGTGATCCCAAGTCCATCAACGCCGAGCGCATCGCCCAGAACATCGACGTGTTCGACTTCGCCTTAGAAGAGGAGGAACTCACCTCCATCGACGCCCTCAACCGGGGCGTACGAGGTGGACCTGATCCCGACGAGGTCGACCCCTCGACGTGGGACCTCGAAATCCCCGAGCCGTGAGGTGGGATCCCCTGTGAGGGACAAACACGCGAGCCGCGCCGACCCCGGCGCAGACCCAACCCTGGCTGAGCGCGCCATCACGGGTGCCTGAGCCTCCCTGCGCGTCCGCTCACAAAGTTCAGTTGCCCGCGTGCACGAGCATTCGGACTGTGTCGGCGACACGCGCTCACATCGGCTACTTAGAGAATGGGGCCAGGTTCTGGCCTGGCCGGGCTGGGGCTCAGGTGCCCGGGGTTGTCGCTCGCACATCGGCTGCCCAGCGTCCGCGTTGTGGCTCTCATTTGGTTTGCGCAGCCTCGGGCATCGCCAGGGCCGGGAGAGGCTCAAGAGAGGAATGCGCTGCCTGAAGTAGCGGTGCCCTCCCGTGTCCGACATCCGTCGTGGACAAGGGAGGAACGCTGATGAACAACGCTGGCGTGACCGCGGTCCAAGAGGCTGTGGTGATCGGGATGGATCCACACAAGCGCTCGGTCACCATCGAGGTGATGAGCGCCGACGAGAACGTCTTGGACAAGGCGCGCTTCGGCACCGACCCGGACGGGTTCGCGGCGATGCCGACCTTCGTGGGCCGGTTCACCGACCGGCTCTGGGCGATCGAGGGCTGCGCCGGGATCGGACGTCATGTCGCGACCCGGCTCATCGCCGAAGGTGAGCAGGTGGTGGACGTGCCGGCGAAGCTGTCCCACCGAGTCCGGTTGTTGACCTCGGGCAACGGCCGCAAGACCGATGACGCCGACGCACACTCCATCGCGCTCGTCGGGGTCCGGATGTCTGGGCTGCACCCGGTCGTCAACGCCGGGCAGGTCGAGCTGCTGCGGGTTCTGGTTGACCGGCGGCGGATGCTCGGTGAGGAACACACCCGCAAGGTCAGCCAGCTGCATCGCCTTCTGCTGGAACTGATCCCAGGTGGGGCGAAGCTGTACCTGTCCGCGCGGCAGGCCCGCAAGCTCCTGGCTCCGGTACGTCCTCGCGACGCGGCCGGCAAGGCGCGTAAGCAGGTCGCGCTCGAGCTGGTCGCCGACCTGGAGAAGGTCTATGCCCGGTCCAAGGCCGCCGACAAAGACCTGACCGCCGCGCTGAAGGCGACCGGCACGTCACTGACCGACTTGAACGGCATCGGTCCCAGCGGTGCCGCGATGCTGCTCGTCGAGGTCGGCGACATCACCCGGTTCCCGGACCGCAACCACTTCGCCTCCTGGACCGGCACCGCCCCGATCGACGCCTCCTCCGGGGATGTGGTCCGACACCGGCTGTCCCGCCGCGGCAACCGTCAGATCAACCGGGTCCTGCACATCATGGCCACCGTCCAGCTGCGACACCCGACCGAAGGACGCGCGTACTACGACCGCAAGAAGGCCACCGGCAAGTCATCCATGGAGGCGATGCGCTGCCTCAAACGACGCCTGTCCGACCTCGTCTTCGCCACCATGCTCGAGGACCTCACCAGGGCAACCGGGACGGGCCCGGGAGGGCACCAGGGTGACGACTCTTACTCCAGCGCGGCCGGCTCACAACCCACCACCGGCTCTTCGGACAAGCCACTTCCCGAACCCGTCACCAACCAGCCTAGAACCCCGCTCCCGTCGGCGTCTTGACACAGAGAGGAGCCAGTTGCGGACGCTCACGAACATGTCACCGCTCACGGTTCCTCGCTCGTGGTTCGTGCCCCGAGGCGAACGTCTTCGGTGCATGCGTCACGAGGAGCTCCCCCAGTCCAAAAGCGACCGAGCGATGCTGTGCGTTCTCGCCGGTGCATTCGGCGGGTGTCTGCTGCTCTGGCTCGCAGCGCTCGCAGGAGCGTGGCTCAGAGGCAGCCCGGCACCGTCGTTCTCGGCAGTGAGAGTGGCGAATCTGCTGCTGCATCCCTTCGATCCGGTCGCGGCGTGGGGTGTCGATGTGGGGTCCACACTCGGGTACTGGGGTCTGCTTCTCGTGCTCGTGGTTGCCTTGGCTGGTCCAGCAAAACTCTTCCGACGTCACCGCACCCAATCGTCAGCGGATCACAGCTGGGCCACACGTGCGGGCATCGCGTCACGATCTGAGGCCTTGGCTGCGGCCGGATCTCCTCGCGTCAAACACCGGGTCACCGCCTTGCGGCCGTCTTCACCTGGCAGGTCGGTCGAGTCGGTGGCGCACGCCGTCGGCAATAGCCGCGGCGTCCAGTGCTTCGTGACGGTCGAGGACTCGACCGTCGTCCTCGGGCCCCCACGTTCGGGCAAGGGACTGCACCTGGTCATCCCGGCCATCCTCGAGGCGCCGGGAGCGGTAGTAACCACCAGCACCCGCCCGGACAACCTCACCGCCACCCTCCTGGCGCGGAAGAGCGTCGGCCCGGTAGCCGTCTTCGACCCGCAAGGCCTCGCCCCCGGTATACCGTCGACAGCGCGCTGGTCTCCCATTCGTGGTTGCGAGGACCCGCACGTGGCGATGGTGCGAGCCAAAGCCCTCACCAAGGGCGCCGCGTCCGGCACCACCGATGCCAACTTCTGGCAGTCATCCGCCGAGCAGGCCGTCCGCGCGCTCCTGCACGCCGCCGCTCTCGGCGGCTGCAGCGCCGGTGACCTCTACCGGTGGTCGTTGTCCGCGGTGCACGCGAGAGAAGCCGTCATGATCCTCGGCACCCACCCCGCGGCCGCCCAAGCGTGGCATCAGGGCCTCGACTCCATCATCAGCGCCGACCCGCGACAGCGAGACTCCGTCTGGGCCATGGTCTCGATCGCCTTCGCCGCCCTCGCCGACCCTCGAGTCCTCGACGCCGTCTCCCCTACCGAGGGCGAGCAGCTCGACCCAGCAGAAGTCCTCGCCAACAACGGCACCGTCTACCTGCTCGGCACCTCCACCGGGGCCGCAGCCACGGCGGGACTCGTCGGCGCTTTCCTCGAGGACGTCCTCGAGGTCGCCCGCCGCAAGGCCGCCGCCTCCCCCGCATCCCGACTCGACCCTCCGCTGTCGATGGTCCTCGACGAAGCCGCCAACTACCCACTGCCCTCGCTCGCCTCGCTCATGTCCGACGGAGGCGGCTCCGGCATCGCCACGACCGTCGTCCTGCAGTCCCTGTCCCAGGCCCGCGCCGTCTGGGGCGAACACGCCGCATCAGCCATCTGGGACGCCGCCATCGTCAAGCTCATCCTCGGCGGCGGCTCCAACGCCCGAGACCTCGACGACCTGTCCAAGCTCATCGGCACACGCCCCAAAGAGATCACGAGCCGCAGCACAAGCCACGACGGCCGCCACTCGACCTCCACCTCAACCAGCGACGTGCCCATCCTCACCCCAGCCGAGCTGCGCACCCTCCCGTTCGGGTCCGCGATCCTCCTCCTACGCTCCGCCCCACCGATCGCGCTCACCATGAGCCCGTGGACCAAGCGCAAGGACGCCAAGGACCTCACCGCGGCCCGACTCGACCTCGAGCAGAAGATCCGCCATGCCAGCCACGCCCATCCGTGAGAGAGCGGCGCCACGGAGCCGGCGGGCCTTCTACGACGCCTACCTCAACTCGCGTGCGTGGCGCGACAAGCGGAAGCATTGGTATGCCGCGTGGCTGACCGCCGCCGGCATCGAGCCCTCCTGCCTGGTGTGCGGCCGGCAGTGGACGCTCAAAGCCGGCCACCTGCACCACGCGACGTACGACCGTCTCGGCGACGAGTCGCTCCGCGACCTGCTGCCGCTCTGCCGGCGCGACCACAAGGCCCTGCACGCGATCATCGACTCGCAGCCGACCTGGCGACGGGTTGACCGCCAGACTGCCACCGTCGCGATCATCGCCGCCCTCCGCCACGTGCGCGCCGCACGCGGTATGTCGAGGCGGCAGTCCTCGACCACCTCGACGTCGTGACCACAGACGAGCCTCTCGATTTCGGCGAAGACCCGTTCGAGCGGACCTTCGGCCAGCTCCGCGGGCCCGTCCACTGGCCCTCCCTCACCGAGGACGAGGCCCGCGACCGAATGCGTGAGCTGGACGAGTGGGTCAACTACCTCGTCCGCCGCTTCGCCCTCGAACCACGAGTCATCCCACCCTGCTGGCCCCAGCACACAGCCCTCGTCGAGATCCTCTCCGCACTCCGGGACCACGAGCGGGCCGACTACGCCGACACCGCCTCCCCCACCGCCGCCATGGACTTCATCCGCGCGCTGCACGACGCCCAGCTCTTCCTCGCCGACCAAGTCTCCAAAACCCAATGCTCCGTCGCCGGCCACCGCGACGACATGGTCGCCTCATGGTGCATGACGAAAGCGACTGGCCAGCAAACGAACTGACGCGACGGATGGTGTCCCGGACGGAGGGTCCTCACTCCAGAAGCGCGGGAGGCGCCCGCGCAGGAAAGGGTCGACATGTCCGCCACCGCACACCCCACACCGTCTGCCCTGATCCAAAATGACGGTGTCGTGGACCAGCTCATGGCCCTGGCCCGCAACGCCAGCCTCAACGTCGAAGAGCACGACCCCATCGACTACTGGTACCGCCTCGGCCAGCGCAACGCATACGCCCACGCCACCGCCCAGGTCCTCGCCCCCGAGCTCGGCCACGACCCCTTCACAGTCGCCGAGCGGATCACGACCGCCCTAGACGCAGGCACCACCGATCTCCAGGAACTCCGTGAGGCGGCATACCGCGTCCGAGCGGCCACCACTCCCTCGAAGCCCAGCATCGAATGGGTCGGCCCGAAGGCATTCGACGCCCAACACCGCAACATCCGCGGCGTCGACCGCGACTACGGCATGCGCTGGGGACCACGCAGCAACCAGCGGATCTCCCTGCGCCTCGACGGCGACGCAGCCACCCACGGACTGCTCTACGCCTACGACCCAACGTGGCAGGAGTATGCCGTCCTCTCCACCAGTGCCCCACGTGCCGCCGTCGACCGTGCCTTCGCACACGCCACCGACACCGACATCCACATGCCCATCGAGACCTTCGCCCAGCTCGTCGGCTCCTACGGCGCCGCACTCGAGTCCGCAGGTCGCACTCCTCCACCGGTGGCCGAGGTGCAGCTGTGACCGCGCCACGCCCGTCCGTCGACGTCGAGGCGATCCGGGCACGGCACCCGCTCCCCGAGGTGGTGACCGCCGCCGGCATCGAGCTGCAGCCACGCGGGCACGGCTACATGGGCTGCTGCCCCTTCCACGACGACGCGACGCCGTCGCTCTCGGTCGACGGGATCCCCGACCGCTTCCACTGCTTCGGGTGCGGCGCCAGCGGCGACGTCATCGACTTCGTCCAACGAACCCTGCACCTCAGCTTCCTCGAGGCCGTCAACGTGCTTGACGGCGATCAACACCGCGAGCGCCCACTCACGATCGTCCCTGCCGAGCCGCGACTTCACGCTGTCCCTGATCCGGTCGTCAACGCCATTCCGCCTGAGCGCGCGTTCGAGATCAACCAACTGGCCTGGGAGCACTTCGCCACCCCCGTCGGCACGGCCTTCGCCGCGCACTACCTGCACCACCGGCGCGGCCTGAACCTCGAACCGCTGACGAACGAGTTCGACGGACAGCGGTTCGTCGGACACGCCGCTCACGGCTGGGCCACACTCACCGAGCACCTCAGGTCTGCAGGCGTCAACGACGACGAACTTATCGGCATCGACCTCGCCATGCGAACCCGAGGCGGCCGGCTCATCGACACCTACCGCAACCGCCTCATCTTCCCGATCACCAATGCCAGCGGGCGCATCCACGGCTTCATCGGCCGCGACATCAGCGGCCACCCCGCCGCACCCAAGTACCGCAACCCCACGCGTACCCCGGTCTTCGACAAGTCGCAAATCCTCTACCGGCCAACCCACCACCCGCTCGCTGCGGACGTGCAGGTGCTCGTCGTCGAAGGAGCCATCGACGCCCTCGCCGTCGCGTCCGCCGCCGCCGCCACCGGAACAACACACCGCGTCGCCGTCTGCTCCACCAACGGGGTGTCCGCCTCTCCCGCGCAGGTACGCGCGACGCTGGCGCTGACCCCGCTGCCTCCACGGATCACCTTCGACGGCGACGACGCGGGGCAGCAGGGCACCGTCCGATGGGTCGCGGAGGCCTGCCTCGAGCAGCGCTCCCCCGTCCTGGCGACCCGTATGCCGGCCGGCACCGACCCAGCCGACTGGCTCGCCGCCCAGGGGCCCCAGGGCCTTCGAGCCCTCCTCGCGGCGCCCTCCGGGTCGTCCGGCGAAGACATGCCGACGACGGTCGTCCCCGGGCGCGACATCATTCGAGCCCTGCTCTACAAGGCTGAGGATCCCATCCGCGACGCCGCTGAACTCATCGCCACCCTCGCCTCTCAGCTGCCCGCCACAGAGAGCCACCAGCTGCTGCGCGACTCCGCCGCCGAGATGACCCGACACGGCTGGAACCCACGCGACACCTACGCCACGGCCGTCGGGCACGCACTGCGCGAGCACCCCACCCCTCGTCCCTCCCTGTGGCGCCCAGCGTCAGCTCCCTCACTCATCTGAACCAGAAGGGTCCTCATGTCTGTGTCCTCGACCAACCTGCTCGACCGTGCCTCGGCCGAACTGCACTGCGCCGCCGACCAAGCCGAGGCCCGAGCCCACGGCAACCCCCTCGATCCGTGGTCAGCCATGGCTGGCACCGTCCGCCTCCTTGCCACTGCACTCAACCCGATGCCCGCGACGTCACCCGTCGAAGCCGGTGAACTTCACGAGCACTTGACCGCCGCGCTGGCCGCCCTCGACCACATAGCTTCCACCGACGCACCGCAGGACCTGCAGTTCTGGCATGCCCACATCGCCGACCTCAGGGCGAACGCTCGCATGCTCGAGCTCCATGAGTTCAGCGCACCGAAGGCCAGCTCCTGATGGCCACGACCGCCGCCGACCTGATCGACCAAGCACGACGCGTGCTCGCCGAGCTTCAGCAGACCGGCGCTCCAATGTCACGAGAGCACTGGGAGTCGTTCGACCAGACGGTCTACCGCCTGCTCCACGAGCTCGACAGCGCGGTCACGGGCTGGCTCTCCAGCCAGGACGGTGCTGCACAGCTTCATCAAGCCATGCGTGACTTCCCCCGTCCGCTTCAGCCCGTCGACGACCGACCAGACTTCTCGATCAAGGAAGCTGCACGCCTGCTCGGCACCAGCGACAACGTGGTGAGGAACCGAATCACCGCCGGCGCACTGCTGGCCGCCCCCACCGGCAACGGATATCGAATCCCGCGCAGCGAGGTCACGGCCCGTCGCGACGTGCCGTCAGCCTCTACCGACGATCCGCACCCCATCGCCCGACTCTCTTGCATTCTCGGCGCACTGAACGACCTCCTGGTTCTCCACCGACTCGACGCCGCTTCTCCCCAATTGCAGACCCAGGCAGCCCTGACACTCGCAACGCAGACCCTCTCCATCACCGCGGCAGCTGCCAGGCGAGCGCTCGCTCTCTGTGACCCGGTCGCTGCGGACCGTCCCCTGCTGATCGCCCGATACGCAGGAACAGCGGCGTCGACGCTGCCGGCCGCCTCGCCACTACGCGGGCTCCAGAATCCAGCGATCCCAGCGCCCGCTCAGGCGCTGAACACACCTGGCGCGGTACTCGAGCGCTCTCTGCACGATTGGGCCAGCGCGGCGCGCGATGAACTACGCGACGCCGTACCCAGCGTTGCCGTACTGCAAGACATCAACCGCCAAGGCGTTCACCTGTACGCGGCCCTCGATGCTGTGCTGGGGAGCGAACCGGATAGCGATCACACGCGGTCTCGAGAGCAACTCCGCACGTCGGCGCGGTCACTTCAGAGCGCTGCCGACGTCTGGAAGCAGACGTCCACCGGCATGCCGCCGTCCCGTGCGTACGTGGAGGCGGCCCGTCGCCTCAACACGGCGCTCAGCCGCATCACCCTGACCACCGGCGCCGAGCGGGAACATCCGGCGGATGCTTATCAAGTGCTGCTGCGGGGAGCTAGCGACGTCGCGTGGCTCACGACTCAGGTGGCGCCCTTCGCTTCTCAGCTGCACCACTCAGGGGTTCTATTCATCCATGCCCGGCACGCGCACAATGACCCGTCGCGCCTCAGCGCGAAGCTCGGGGGACGTATGGTCGAGGCCACTGCCCGCGATCTGCCGAACCTCATTGATGCCCTGCGGAGCGCTCAGGCAAGCGCCGCCGACGCAGCACGAATGCTGCCGGCAGAACTGGCGCCGAGTCACATTTGTCGAGCCGAAGTGCACGCGCCAGCGATCTAAACCGGGAAGCCGTTGCCTTAGCTGGCCGGACGACGGCGCCCGAAGGAGCCGAGTGCGCAGTTGCTCGAGCGCTCACCAAGGGCGCCCGTCCCGCCCACTATGAGCGCACAGCGCGCGCACTAAGGGCGACACCAACCGCCTATATAGGACTACCCCGTCAAGGGCCAAGCTCTCACTCCCAGGCCGTGGTCGTATCTACCGAGGCCGCATGAAACGCGCGCTTAAGGCATGTGTCGGCGATGCGCGATCTGGCGCCTCGGAAACAGCGAGGAATATGGGACGGGGGCTACAGGGTTAGCAACGCGCCCGCCGAGGGGGGCAGCGCGGGATGCTGGTCCTCGGCAATCATTTGCTGCAGCATCGAGTAGCCGGCCTCAGCGCTGCCAAGTAGACCCCACTGAACCGCTTCTGCAACCAAATGCTGTGTCTCGCGTACAGGGATTCCTTGAAGGCGAGCGACACGCAAGGCCTCTCGATCGTCGCTGATCCAAGTCGATCCGCAAAAATCCGCTCGCTGCCGGATGATGTGTATGGTTTGGGCTTCTCCCAAGTGGTCGAGCGCTCGAGAAGCGGCTCCGCCGAAAACAGCTTTACGAATGCCCTCGACTTGGAGTATCTCAATCTCGTCGCTGATCTCCACTGGCTGCCCGAGCCAACCAGCAGCCTCAATCGAAGCCAAATCCGCATAGGTCGCACTAGACCTTCTGCATTCCGCTGCGACGGCCTCCACCCACCTTCCCCGACCACCTAGAAGGCGCTCAAGCAGGTCTAGCTGGTGTACACAAGCGAAGTTGCAAAGAACCGTATTGTCGGGAAATAAGTTGGTCGTCACGGCTCGTAGTCGTGGACAGCGTCCGGACCCGGCTCGGTCAAGGCTGGCTCAATTGCGTCCCGTAGAACCTCGACGGGCAGGCTCATGAGGTTGGCTAGGGGGCGAAGGGTGGCCTTTCCGTGCAGGTACGAGTCCAGCATGTCTCGAATGAGCTTCACCGGTAGGCGGGGCTGGCTGCTTGCCTCAACCCAACCCGCGTAGTCCCCCAAAAGATTAACTTGAGCAGCGCAGTCGATGGTGCGGAGACGACCCAGGCGTGCCCGTTGGTCGGCGTCGATGAGTTTCAAGTTAAGGAGCCGCCATGCCAGAGAGCTTGGGGAGACCTTTAGGTCCATGACTTGGCGAGCGAATCCCTCATCGGAGACGCCGCTTGTGAAGTGGTCCCTTAGGATAGGAGCGGGCATAAGCAAACACGCTGCGAAGGAGTTGGCTCTGACCTCTGACGCATCCCCACGATTTCCTCCCATGACGTTCTCGTCTACATGCAGGCCCTGGTCATCGAGGCATAGCAAGTGAGCGAGCTCGTGAGCGACAGTGAAACGTTGCCGCGTGGGGTTCTCGCTCGTGGAGACTAACAGAATTTTGGCTCCACCTTCGGTCCAAAGCGCCAAGCCATCGCAACCGGTGCCAAGGTCCATCGAACGCACATCGATTCCGAATGCACGTTCGATGGCTCCAGCGAATGTCTCTGAACTGCCAAAGGCGGAGGGCTGACCTAGGTGATGCAAGGCGAACTCGGCCAACTGGGCTCCCTGCTCGATCCATAAGGAGCTCGTGAAGCCCGGCGGCTTCGGCCAATCTTGGTGGTCGCCAAGGAAGTACAAACTGCCTCTCGACTCAGCCAGGTTGGTGGCCTCCCGCACAGCAGACGTAACACTCACGCTGCCAGTTGCAGCGCGCGCAGCCATCCCCGCCCTTTGGCCAGTGAGTAGCCAGTCCACGGTGGAGCCGGTTGCGTCGGCGATCCTCGCGAGGTCCAGAGAGCTGAACCGCCGCTTCCCGCTGAGCGCCTTGGAGAGCTTGGGTGCATCCAGCCCGATCGTGGCGCCGAAGGCCTCTTGCGTCTGGCCCGACTCCTCGATCAGGCGGCGGACACGGTCAACCAATGTTTGTCCGGGCACGCCTCATTATGACCACGTCGTTGCGATAAGCGCAACGACGCGCCGACCCGGCGAGGCCAAAGCGCCAGAAGGGTTGCGATTTCCGCAACCGGCGCGTATGGTCGAGAGCGTTGCGAAAATCGCAACGATCGTTTCGCGCCCGAAGGAGCCTCACATGCCCGAGCAGACCGCCCCGAAGGGGCCCAACCCCAAACACGGCACCGTCGGGGTGACGTTCAACACGGAGCTTCGACTCGAACTGCCGAAGGGAGACCAGACCGGCCTACAGATCAAGCAGGCCGCCATCGCCCAGCAAGCCCCGATCGAGCTGAACTTTCAGCTGTCCGTGCTGCACGGGCAGCGCTACGACGTGATCGGTGACGAGGACATCGTCAAGGTCCACACCCACATGGAGTTCACCTGCGTCGCCCCCGACGACAACTCGTGAACGGCGACTTGACCCTCGCCGTGCAGAGCGCCATCGACAGCCTTCGCGGGCACTTCGGGCAGGAGCCCGAGGTCACCCCGGACGGTGCCGGCGGCGCCCACGTCGTCATCAAGGAGGTGGCGGTGGGGACGACCTACGATCCTGCCGCCACCTGGATGGGGTTCCACCTCAACGCGGCATACCCCCACTCGGACGTGTACCCGCACTACGTCGGGCGGGTCGAGCGGAGCGACCAGCAGGCGCACGGCTCGGCCGTCCAAGCGGTCGAGTGGCAGGGCCGACCCGCACTGCAGCTGTCCCGCAGATCGAACCGGTGGAACCCGACCACGGACAACGCGACCCTCAAGGCGGAGAAGGTGAGGACGTGGTTCAGCGCCCTGTGAACCCCCCGACGAACGGCTGGAGCGTCACCACCCCGGCGCCGCTGTGGCATGACCTCCACGAGCACCTGTTCACCGGCGACGGCGGCGGCGCGGTCCTGCTGGCTCGCCGCGTCGATGGGCCGCGCGGTCCGCGACTCCTCGTTACCACGCTCATCCCCGCCGTCACCGGGACCGACTACGTCGATGGCACGTTCGGACACCACGCCCTGTCCGCGACCTTCGTCCGCGACGCGGCACTGCGGGCGCGCGCGACCAGCCAGGCCTACATCGCCGTGCACGCGCACCCCGGCGTCGGGAGCGTGCAGTTCTCCAAAATCGACCTCGCCAGCCACGAGCGCGGCTACCCGGCACTGCGGCAGATCACCGGTCAGATCGTCGGCGCCCTCGTCCTCGCCGAGGGAGCAGCCGCTGGCGACCTGTGGCTCCCGGACGGCAGCCGCACGGACGTTTCCGGCGTTGTCGTCCCCGGCAACAACCTGCTCCGTCTCCATCCAACGCCCGCACGAGTCGCGTCCGCAGACCCCGCCGCGGACCGGCAGGTGCGCCTGTTCGGCGACGCCGGCCAAGCAACGTTCATGGCCATGAGAGTCGCGGTCGTCGGGCTCGGCGGCGCGGGATCCCTCATCGTCGAGTACTTGGCTCGACTCGGCGTCGGGCACCTCGTCCTCATCGACGATGACCGGGTCGCGAAGGACAACCTTAACCGGCTCACTGGCGCAGCCCTGAGCGACGTGGGCCGTCCGAAGACCGAGGTCGCGGCCGACAACGCGCGCCGAGCCAACCCCAACATCACGCTGGATCTGCACGAGGCGACCTTGGGACCCAACACCGCCACCCTGCTCACGTCGTGCGACTGGATCTTCCTCGCCGCCGACACCGCCGGAGCGCGGCACTACGCCAACAAGGTCATCGAAGAGAACCTCATCCCCGGCACCCAGGTCGGAGTCAAGATCCAGGTCCACGACGACGGCACCATCGGGCAGATCCACGCCGCGGCCCGGCCCATGGTGCCCGGCAGTGGGTGCCTGTGGTGCAACGGACTCGTGGACCCTACCGAGCTGGCACTCGACCACCTCCCCCGCGAGGAAGCCCGTCAGGCCAGGTACCTCAACGAGGTTCCCGCACCCAGCGTCATCACCCTCAACACCCTCGCTGTCGCGGAGGCCGTCAACCACTTCATGCTTGCCGTCACCAACCTCCACCGCGACGACGTCGACCCCGCCAGCTTGCTCATCCGACCGCGCACCCGTCAGCGGGACCTCCTCAACCCCAGACGCGACCCCGCCTGCCCTTTCTGCGGGGACCACGCTGACGGTGAGGATGCGTCGTGAGGCGACTGGGGCGGGCCACATTTCGCTTAATCGTGCTCTGCCTCGCGATGGGCACCTTCGGACTGGGCTGCTTCACGCTCGTGTCAGCCAACGCCGCCTTCAACGAGGCGGCTCGTTGGTTCTCCCGCGCGACCTACCTCAGCCAGTGCGCCAACACCGCGAACCAGGCGCCTGGCTGCTTCGCGTTGGCGCAGGACCCGCCCCACTGGCCAGCGGGCGTCGAGGTCACGAGCCCGGATGTTGTGTTGGCCGAAGGTTCCGCCATCCACAACACAGGGTCATCGATCCTGAGCCTCGGCGGGGTGCTGATCGCGATTGCGGCTGTGCTTGTCTCTGTCGCACCGCGGAAGGTCTCGTTGGGCTACAGAAGTCGGTGGGCTCCACCCGCGCCGGCGGGTGACGGCACTCACATCTGGTAACCGAGCACCGCAGTGCTGTCTGCCTTTTAACCGCGCTTGGCGGACGGCTGGGTCGCGTCTTTCCGCCGCTCCTGCTGTCGCGAGACCAAGCGGTGGGCTTCAGCGCGGCATGCCGCAGCGTTTGCAACGCTCAGCGTCTCAAGCGACAGGCGTCAGCGTGTCGAGGTGTGGTGCCCCGGGGCCCAACCCTAGGCTAAGAGATTGTGAGTCCCCAAGATCCTCCGCCGGCCGCCGAGGCAACGCCGCCTCTTCGTGGACTGCTAGACGGCTTCCAAGGTTTCCATAAACCTACGGACGCGGAGTGGCAAGAGGCGTACGTAAGCGGCCTAATCGTCCTGGACACGAGCGCTCTTCTAGATGCATATCGCCTTTCACAGTCGGCGCGCAAAGAGTTCTTGGAGTTGCTCGGACGCTTAAAGGATCGCATCTTCATTCCGCACCAAGTGGCGGCCGAGTTTCATGCTAGACGAGTCGATGCGGTTGCAGAACGCAGCAAAGAACTTGCCGATGAAAAGGCCAGTCTCTTAAATATTGCGGCGCAGGCGAGTGGGCTTGTCAACCGGGTCGCTCAAAGGGCGCATGGCAAAAATGTTGAGGCGTCCGAGGCTAAGAACGCTCTGAGCAAAGCGTTCGGGTCGGCTGAAACTCTTCTCAACAATGTGATCGCCGATTACGACCTGGATGCAGACCGGGTGGCCCTAGGCAATGACCCGGTGCTGAGACAGTTAGAGGACATACTTCAAGGGCGAGTTGGCTCGCCACCAACCGCAGAACAGCGAACCACGGATCTGCAAGAGGGCGCCCGGCGCGCCGAGGCCAAACTCGCACCAGGTTTTAAAGACAGGTCCAAATCTGACAATCCGTATGGTGACTATCTCTGGTGGGCAGAGGTGGTTCGTTGGGCGATTTCCAGCCGTGGGCCAGTAGCGGTTATCACCAACGATGTAGGCAAGGGTGACTGGACTTTCGAACTCCGTGGGATGCGAATCGGAGCCCACCCCCAGCTGGTGCAAGAAATGATGGAGAAGACAGGCCATCGCCTGCTGCTGGCAACCGTCTCAGACTTGCTGCGGACTGCACCGCGCATGTTGTCCAGGCCTCAGATCAGCGAGGCGACACTCGCAGAGGCCCAAGATCTCCCCGCCGCAAAGGAAAGGACCGAACCAGTCCTCGCCCCGTCGCCGGCAAAGACTGACATTCTTCCTTCCGGCGCGGGAGGTATCACCCTTCCGCGAGCGGCGCAGATGATGGGGCTTCCGTATGCACAACTGGAACAATGGGTGCGATCCGGTCTGATCAAGCCTAATGCGACCTTCGGAGGCCTCCCTTGGCTGAGCTTTCGTGAGGCGGTTCTCTTGAAGGTCGCGCTGGCTCTTCTTGAAGGCGGGCTCCCGACGTCCAAAGTGCAGTCCCACGCGAAGCGCCTGCGGGACATTGAGTCCTGGACAGGGATTCTTCTATCTGCAAATGACAGGCTGTATTTGACTTCTGACCCCGCTGAAGTTGCAGACACCCTCATGTCGACAAATGGCGGTATCGCCGTTGACCTGCGTGAGGTGGCGCAGGATGTTCGCGGGGTTTGGCCAGCACCTGACGTCAATGCGACCGGACCGGAGTTGCTGCTCCCAGACTCCTGAAGGGGAACCTGAATGTAGGGGCGAGGGAGGCGTGCCAGCACCGGGCGACCGCTGCGTCATACCGCCACGAGCGCGTCGTGGCCCATATCCGCTTCTTGCTGCTCCGCACCTGAGGCGTGCTCCCCATCGCCGCTGCCCCGTAGGATCGCGTCATGGCACAACGAAAGATCGTCACGCTGCTCGACGACCTAGACGGTACGGAAGCTATGGAGACTGTCACGTTCGCCATCGATGGTGGCATGTATGAGATCGACCTGTCAGCGAAGAACGCGACCGCGCTAAGGGAGACTCTGGGGCGTTACATGATGGCGGCCCGCAAGGCCGGTTCCCACGGCACCGGGCGAACACGAGTCAAGATCCCCTCGACTGGTCAGTCACGCAACGCAGAGATCCGAGCGTGGGCGCACAGCAACGGGCATCCCGTGCCGGCACGCGGACGCATCCCCCAGCGGGTTGTGGCAACTTTCGACGCACGCCACTGACCGGCACCAGGCCGGCCGCGGCACAGGCGCAGGAAGACACCCTCACAAGCTGATCACTGTCAGTCCGCTCCCGGAAACCTCGAGAGAGAAGACGGCGTCGCCTCAAATCCTCATCCCAGCCTTCAATAACGAGGCGTCGCCGTCCGTGGGGAATCACTGGTCCGGCGATCGGTGGCCGGCGGACGACAGCGACTGTCCGGCGGGCTGCCCTGCACACCAACCGTGACGACGTTGTTGCGCCACGGCGGCGCCGCCAGGTCCAGCCCGCGCAGCAACGGCGCTATCGCCGATGGAGACCCTCCGCTCTTGTCGTCCAGATGGTCTCGACCGGAGGAGTAGGCATGGGTGAACACACGACACCACAACGTCGGCGGTACGAGACGCTGCAGTCTGCAGCCGAACGCCTCGCTGTCGATACTCGGACCGTCCGGCGATGGATCGCCGCTGGCCGCCTGAACGCATACCGGACGGGTCCGCGCTTGATCAGGGTCGACATCGACGAGGTCGATGCCCTTCTCACTCCGGTGGCCGACTTCGTAAGTCGAGGAGCTCCCTCAATCGCGCCCGAGAGCTGGCGGTTCCCTGTCTGACCGAACGGCGATGCCGCTGCAAACACCACACGTCACTTACGGGCGGCCAACTGACTCAGAGCCTCCGCAATCGCGGCATCTCGACCCTGAGCAGCATGTTGGTAGCGCAAGGCTGCGACGACCGTGGAGTGACCGAGACGTTGCTGCAGCTCGGCGAGCGTGGCACCGGTCATGGCGGCAAGCGTGGCACCTGTATGCCTCAGGTCGTGCACGCGCAGGTCATCCCGCCCAGCCGCATGTCGAGCTTTCCGGAAGGCGTCGTTGAAGACGGTGGGCTGGAGGTGGCTGCGCCCGTCTCTGGCAGGGAAGAGGAGGTCGTTCGCTCCTCTTCCGACGTAGCTGTCTAGGTGCTGTTGCAGCGCGGGCACGACGTGCGGCGGGATCGTCACTGCCCGCCGTCCAGCAGCCGATTTGGGCGGACCAACCACCGGGCGCCCAGACACCCGTGCCACCGCTCTCTCGACACGGACCACGCCGCGCGCAAGGTCAAGATCCTTGCGCCGTAGCTCCAGTACCTCGCCAATCCGCATGGCACACCATGAGCACAGAAGCGCTATCGCCCGACGGTTCTGGGGAAGTGCCTCGACGATGGTCTCCAGCTCCTGGATGGTCGCGGGCCTGATGTCTCGCGCTCGATGTGCGCTCGACGCTGATCGGATACGACAGGGGTTGGCGACCAACTCTTCGTCGGCGACGGCCGTGTTGAGGATCGCCTTGAGGAGCGCGTAGGCCCTGGCGTTGATGGTTGGCGTGTCCTCGTTCAGGGAGACCCACCACTGCCGCACATGAGAGGGCGTGATCTGCGCCAGCGGGGCATGCCCAAAGGCCGGCAGTAGGTAGCGCCGCAACAGGTGCTCGTAGCCCTCGCGCGTACGAGGTTTGAGGCGGCGCTCGCGTAGCCACCCGGCCGCGTACTGTTCGAGCCGAATCGATCCCGAGTCACCGGAGCGCCTCAGTGCTGCGGGCGACCACTTGCCTTCCGAGATAAGGGCGCGCTCGGCGGCTAGCCACGCCTCAGCATCGACCTTGGTAACGAAGGTCCTCGGCGCTTTGTGCCGACCGAGGTCAGGGCCTTGGTAGCTCGCCTGCCAGCGCTTTGACGGGAGCCGACGCACATGGCCGAAACCTCGGTGATTCGCCTTACCGACCACGATGGGCCCTCGGCACTGCGAGCATGCGTCGCTGATCCGACGGCGCCACTCGTGCGATCCACGTGCGATCCCGGAGTGAAGTCCCGTCCTGTCGAGTCCACTCCGGTCCACCGCGTCCCGATCGCTGCACGACGGCGAAACCGCAGGTCAGGGGCACCATTGCCCGACCTGAGCACAGAGCTGGCGAGGGGACTCGAACCCCTAACCACCTGTTTACAAGACAGGTGCGCTACCAATTGCGCCACGCCAGCACGTCCCCGGTCGACGCCGCGGACGGGCGAAAGCGTAACCGAGCCCGACGGCATACGCCCAAACCGACGAGGCCCGGAAACGAGAGGACGGCCCCGCGCAACCCAGGGGTTGGTCGCGCGAGGCCGTCCGGCTCAGTTGTATCAGGAACTCAGGGCAGACGCAGCGTCTGACCCACGAAGATGAGATTCGGGTTGGTGACGCGGGCCCCGTTGGCCTTCCAGAGGGCCTTCCAGCCACCGGCCACGTGGTAGCGGGCGGCGAGCTTGCCGAGGGTGTCGCCGCTGCGCACGGTGACCTTGGCGCCCTTGCCGGCGTTGGTCGTCGCCGGCTTGGCCGCGTAGGTCTTCTTCTTCGAGACCGTCTTCTTCTTGGACGTCGTGCTCGTGCTCGCCAGGGGCTTGCGCGTCGTCGAGCGCGAGACGGCCGTCGTCGAGGCACCGCCGTTGGAGCGCGTCAGGCCGGCACGCTTCGAGCAGACGGGCCAGGCACCCGGCCCCTGCGAAGCGAGCACGCGCTGCGCGATCGCGATCTGCTCGGCCTTGGTGGCGAGGTCGGCGCGCGAGGCGTAGGCGCCGCCGCCGAAGCCGCGCCACGTGCTCGAGCTGAACTGCAGGCCGCCGTAGTAGCCGTTTCCGGTGTTGATGTGCCAGTTGCCGCCCGACTCGCACGCGGCGACCGAGTCCCACACCGAGGCGGCCTTGGCCGACCCTGCGGTGGTGATGCCTGCGGCGATGGTCGCGGCTCCAGCGATTCCGACTCCCGCAAGACGCTGCTTGACCGAGATCTTCTTGGCGGCAGCGTGCTTGGACATGTACTGCATGGGTTTTCCTTCCTGACGCGCGCCTGCGGGGTTAGCTGTCGGGTTGGGGCGTCAGGTGCCCTGTCGCAGTAGCGACTTCACCCCCAGGCCAGATCTCGTCCTCTTGTCATGCGCTCGAACGCACATGCACTCACTGGCCACACTGGGTCCCCCGTCCTCGCCCGGCCCACGGGTGTGGGCTACATCCCTGGCTGGCGAGGCTCGGCGCGCTCAGGGAACGGATTCAATGGGTGTCCATGTGAAGTTGTGGGAGCGTTCGTGTGGAGCCGGACGCGACGAAGCGAGCCGGGAACCCATGCATGCAGTGCCCGTTCCGACCCGGAGGCCGGTGCTGCCGAGCACTGACGGTACGTGAGGTCGAAGCGCCGCACAACCCAAGTCGAGACACTTCCGTGATCTTTTTCCCAGCAGATCTCAGGGGCTGATGCGCTAGTAGCACAGCACGCGCACAGAGGCCGCCGGTGACACGCACAGACGCCTTCCAGAACCGCCCGCGCGACCGCCACCACCGTCTCGGCTGCCCGTGCGGCGGACCCTGCCGTCAGCGGACCGCGCCGCTCACGCCCCGAAGGGGTTGCCGGAGAAGGGGTTCCACGTGATGCTCTGGCCGTTCTGCAAGGCGACGAGCGCCGCCGCGATGCCCGCGACGACCAGGAGCCCGGCGACGATCTGGGATGCGAGGCCCGCAGGCACGACGCGCCGCGCGATCGAGCGGGACCCCCGCCGCAGCGAGGCACCGCCGGGACCCCACCACAGCATGAGCATCCCGAGCACACCGCCGACCGCCAGCGTGATCGGCGCACCCGGGCCGAGGTCGGTCCCCTGGGTGCCCGCGAGCAGCAGGGCGCCCGCGAAGATGCCGGCGAGCGCCACGGCGACGGGCAGCAGCATCCCCACCGCCGTGGCGATGACGCCGACGACGAGGTGCCAGGGACTGGAGACCACGGCGAACGGCACGTCGCTGCGCCGCCGCCCGTAGTCGTAGCGGCGCAGCACGAGCGCCGTGACCGAGCGGTCCGTGGCGCGCGCCAGCACCGACAGGCCGGCGAGCACGAGGATCGCGATGCCGGGCCAGGCCATGAGGGCGCCGACCCACGCGGCACCGAACGCGGCGAGCAGCCCCGTGCGCATGGGCATGCCGATGCGTGGGTCACCCTCGCGCTGCTCGGGCTCCTCCTCGGCCCACTCCTCGTCGGCCCAGTAGCCGTCCGCCGGAGCGTGCCCGGTCTCCCCCTCGTCGTCCCAGTGGTCGTATGCCGTGGGGTCGGGCTCGGGGGCACGCGGGCCGGTAGGGGGCGGGGCCCACCGCACCTGCGCGTCGTTCACGGGCTGGGCAGGAGGGTAGGCGGGCGGGTAGGCCGCGGGGTTGACGGTGGGCTGGACGACGGTCGGCGCGACGTGCGGAAGGACGGCGGTGCTGCCGCCCTGGACGACCTGGGTCTCCCCCGGCACGGCGCCGACCCGACCGTCGTCCCATGGGTTGCCGCTCGGCGTCGGGACCGTCGCGGCATGGCCGGCGGCGTAGAGCTCGAGGGCGGCGATGACCTCGTCGGCGTGCGGTCGTCGCCGCGGGTCGGGCGACAGCGACGCCCGGAGCAGCGGCACGAGGCGCGGGTCGACACCGTCGAGGTCGACGTCGCCGGCGCGGACGCGGGTGAGAACCGCGTCCATGCGGGCTCGCCCGAACGGCGGACGGCCCGACGCGGCATACGTGATCGTGGCGGCCCAGCCCCACCAGTCGGTGGCGTCGGTGATCGCGGCGCCCTCGACGAGCTCGGGCGAGAGGTAGCCCGGGGTGCCCATGACGAGCCCGCCCACGGTGTGGCGCACGTCGTCCTGCAGGTGCGCGATGCCGAAGTCGATGAGCACGGGGTCGCCGTCCTCGAGCAGGACGTTGCCCGGCTTGATGTCGCGGTGGACGACGCCGCACGCGTGGATGGATCGGATCGCCTCGGCGATGCCGCGCGCGAGACGCAGCAGGTCGGCGGGCGCGAGGGGCCCGTGGTCCTCGACGACCTCGTCGAGCGCCGGCCCGGGGACGTAGCGGGTCACGATGTAGGGGCGCGGGGCCATGACGTCGGCGTCGATGACACTGGCGACGCGGGCGTCGCGGATGCGCGAGAGCGTGTCGACCTCGCGCGAGAGCCGCTGGCGCGCGTCGGTGTCGTGCGCCACGTGCGCGCGCAGCACCTTGATGGCCACCGCACGGCCACGCGGGTCGAGGGCGAGGTGCACGACCCCCATGCCGCCCTCGCCGATCTCCTCGATGAGGCGGTAGGGGCCGATCCGCTGCTGGCCGGGGATGCCGCCGGCACCCGGACCGCCGGGCCGCTGCGAGACGGGCACGCCGCCGGTGCGCGCGCCGGGCCGAGGGGCGGGCACCCGCTCGGTCCGGTCGTACGCAGTCATGTGCCTACGGTATGCGACGGGCAGGCGACAGCCCCAACGTCGCGGCAGCGCGCCGCGAAGTGTCCTGCTTCGTCCCGGTCTGCCCGGGTGGTCAGCTGCTGATGTAGTCCCGCAGCTGGTCGCGCTCGGACTGCAGCTCGGACAGGCGGTGCTTGACGATGTCGCCGATGCTCACGATGGCGGCCAGCTTGCCGTCGGCGTCGACGATGGGCACGTGGCGCACCCGCAGCTCGGTCATCGTGCCCGCGAGGTCGGCGATGTCGTCGCCGGCCGACCCGGTGGTGACCTCGCTCGTCATGATCTGCGAGACCGGCGCCTCGAGCACCCCCGTGCCACTGCCGTGCAGGTGGCTCACGATGTCGCGCTCGCTGACGATGCCGTCGATGCTCGAGCCGTCCGCGCTGACCACCACGGCGCCGATGCGGTGCTCGGTCAACAGGTCGAGCAGGGTGGACACGGTGTCGTCGGGCTTGATGGTGATGACCTCGCTGCCCTTGTTGCGCAGCACGTCGGAAACCTTCACGGCGACTCCTTCACCTCGGCGCGATGCCCCTCGGGCGGCGCACCCGCGCCGCCAGAGGTGCCCTGACTCGACCCTAGAACGGGACCGCACCGGGCGCCACCGTTCGCTCGTTAGAGTGAGACCGATCGTCCCTCCAGCAGCAGGAGTTGATTGCGTGCCGACCCCTCGGCCGACCTACGACCTCGTCATCGCCGCGAACCGCCTTCCCGTCGACAAGTTCATCGGCGACGACGGCGAGGTCGAGTGGCGGCGCAGCCCCGGCGGCCTCGTCACGGCCATGGAGTCGGTGATGCGCTCCCAGCCCGGCGCCTGGGTCGGCTGGGCCGGCGACGCCGGCGAGGCGCCCGAGCCCTTCGACGAGGATGGCATCCACCTGCACCCCGTGCCGCTGTCGGCCGAGGAGGTGCGCGACTACTACGAGGGCTTCTCCAACGACACCCTCTGGCCGATCTACCACGACGTCATCGTGCCGGCGACCTTCCACCGCGAGTGGTGGTCGAGCTACCAGGCCGTCAACCAGCGCTTCGCCGAGGCGGTCGCCGAGGTCGCCGCCGAGGGCGCCACCGTCTGGGTGCAGGACTACCAGCTCCAGCTCGTCCCGACGCTGCTGCGGAAGCTGCGCCCCGACGTGCGCATCGGCTGGTTCAACCACATCCCGTTCCCGCCCGTCGAGCTCTTCGCGCAGCTGCCGTGGCGCGCGCAGCTGCTCGACGGCCTGCTCGGCGCCGACTTCCTCGGCTTCCAGCGCCAGGCCGACGCCCGCAACTTCGTCCGCGCGTGCCGGCAGCTGCTCGGCGCGCAGACCAAGCGCGACCGCGTCACCGTGGAGGGCTCCCACCGTCAGGTCCGGGCTGCCGCGATCCCGATCTCCGTCGACTTCCAGGGTCTCGAGGAGCTCGCCAAGCGGCCTGACGTCATGGCCCGCGCACGCGAGATCCGCGCGAGCCTCGGCGACCCCGAGGTCCTCATGCTCGGTGTCGACCGGCTCGACTACACCAAGGGCATCCGGCACCGGCTCAAGGCCTACGAGGAGCTGCTCTCCGAGCGGCGCGTCGGACCGCCCGAGGTCACCCTCGTCCAGGTGGCGACGCCCAGCCGCGAGCGTGTCGACGCCTACCGTCTGCTGCGCGGCGAGATCGAGCAGACCGTCGGGCGCATCAACGGCGAGCTCGGCAAGATCGGCGCGCCCGCCGTGCACTACCTGCACCACTCCTACCCGCGCGAGGAGATGGCGGCCCTCTTCCAGGCCGCCGACGTCATGCTCGTCACGCCCCTGCGCGACGGGATGAACCTCGTCGCCAAGGAGTACGTCACGTGCCGCCACGACCTCGGCGGCGCGCTCGTGCTCTCGGAGTTCACCGGCGCCTGGCACGAGCTGCACCAGGCCTTCGCCTGCAACCCCCACGACATCGAGGGGCTCAAGCAGACGATCCTGCGGGCCATCAACACCCCCGCCAGGGACAAGCAGCGGATCATGAAGGCGCTGCGCCGCCGGGTGTCCGACCACGACGTCCAGCGCTGGGCGGCCCGCTACCTCGCCGCCCTGGCCGCCGCGCCGGAGCTTCCCCAGCCCGAGCCTCGCCAACCGCCCACCCCGCACGCGGAGGAGACCCCGCTCATGCCCGCCCCCAACGAGTCCCGGTCGGCCTCGAGCGGGGCCCGCTCATGAGCGCCGTCGCCCCGGTCGAGGAGGCGCTCGAGCGGGCCGCCACGACGCGCCCCCTGCTCGTGGCCACCGACTACGACGGCGTGCTTGCGCCCTTCGACGCCGACCCGATGCAGGCGACCCCCGTCCCCGGCGCCATCGACACGCTGCGCTCGCTCGCGGCCCTGCCGGGCGTGCACGTCGCCGTCGTCTCGGGGCGCGACCTCGCGACGCTGCGCACCCTCACCGAGATCGGGGAGGACGAGCCGATCGTCCTCATCGGGAGCCACGGCGCCGAGTCGTCGAGCCCGGCGGTGCGCGAGGCCATGGAGGCCGCCGCTGTCACACCCGACGACGAGGCGACCCTGGCCGAGCTGCGCTCCGACATCGAGGCGCTCATCAAGGAGCACCACTCCGAGGCGCACATCGAGCTGAAGTCCGCTGCCGTCGTCGTCCACGTGCGCGGCCTGCCGCGCGAGGTCGGCGACGCCGCGATCGCCGACGCCCGACGCGTCGCGCTCGACCACCCGGGCGTCAAGGTGCTCAAGGGCAAGTCGGTGCTCGAGCTGTCGGTCTCGCACGCCGACAAGGGCTCTGCCGTCACGGCGCTCGGCCGCCACGTCGATGCCGTCGCGCGCGTCTACCTCGGCGACGACGTCACCGACGAGGACGCCTTCACCCGCATGCGCCGACCCGACGACCTCACGGTCAAGGTCGGCACCGGCTCGACCGCGGCCCGCTACCGCGTCGACGACGAGCCCGCCGCCGCAGCCCTGCTCACGCGCCTGCAGGAGCTCAGCTCGGCCGCGCACGTGACGGGCTGACGAGCGGGACCGCGCCACCCGGCATACGCCCAGCCCAGCCTCCAACTCCTCCGCCCCGGCGGAGTTCTCGAGGCACCACCCCCTCAACCCCTCCGTTTCCTCCGCCCCGGCGGAGTTGTCGCGGCCGCACGCCCCGAAACCCCACCACTTCTCCGCCCCGGCGGAGTTCTCGCCGTTTACTCCCCCCTAAACCCCACCACTTCTCCGCCCCGGCGGAGTTGTCGCGGCCGCACGCCCCGAAACCCCACCACTTCTCCGCCCCGGCGGAGTTCTCGCGGTTGCTCCCCCCGAAACCCCACCACTTCTCCGCCCCGGCGGAGTTCTCGCGGTTGCTCCCCCCGAAACCCCACCACTTCTCCGCCCCGGCGGAGGTTGGGGTCGCGGGTGAGCAGGCCGGCGTATGCCGTCCGGCCGGGTCGGGCGAGCGAGGCTCAGTGCCGCCGGACGGCGCCCGTCGAACCGCGCACGACGAGCTCGGGGCGGAAGACGTACTCCGCTCGGGGAGAAGGCTGTCCGGCGATCTCGTCGAGCAGGGCCCGCACCGTCGCCGCGCTCATGGCGTTGACGCTCTGGCGCACCGTCGTCAGCGGCGGGTCGGTGAAGGCGATGAGCGTCGAGTCGTCGTAGCCGACCACCGAGAAGTCACGCGGCACGTTGAGACCACGCTTGCGTGCCTCGCGGATCGCTCCCAGGGCCATGAGGTCCGACCCGCACACGACGGCGGTGGCGCCCCGGTCGAGCAGACGCCCGGCCGCGGTGGCCCCACCCTCGACGGAGAAGAGCGAGCGCTCGATGAGGTCGTCGACGTCCGAGCGGCCGGTGAGCTCCTGCATCGAGTGCCGGAAGCCGGCGATCTTGCGGATGACCGGGACGTAGCGGTCCGGACCGACGGCCAGGCCGATCTCGCGGTGGCCGAGGCTGACGAGGTGCTCGAGCGCGAGCCCCATCGAGGCGACGTCGTCGTTGCTGATGAACGGCGCGTCGACGCCCTCGATGTAGCCGTTGACGAGCACGAGCGGCAGGTTGCGGTCGCGCAGGGCGATGTAGCGGTCCGGGTCGGTCGTCGTGTCGGCGTGCAGGCCGGAGATGAAGATGATGCCGGCCACCCCCCGCTCGAGCAGCATCTGGACGTAGTCGTCCTCGTGGACCCCACCGGCCACCTGGGTGCAGAGCACCGGCGTGTAGCCGTTCTGGGCCAGGGAGTTCTCGATGATCTGCGCGAAGGCCGGGAAGATCGGGTTGGTCAGCTCGGGGACGATGAGGCCGACGAGACCGGCGCTCTTGCGGCGCAGGCGACTCGGCCGGTCGTAGCCGAGCACGTCGAGCGCCGTCAGCACCGCCTGGCGCGTCGACTCGGCCACCCCGGGCTTGCCGTTGAGCACGCGCGACACCGTCGCCTCGGAGACGCTCGCCTGGCCGGCGATGTCACGCAGTCGTGCCTTCACGTCACCTCACCCTTCGTCGCACGTGCCGTGGACCGTCGTCGGTGGGGCGCCACGTCCAGATCGACACGGCCGGCCCCGAGGCGCTCAGTGTGACAGCCCGCTTGCGCACCTTGGGCGCCGGTCCGTACAGAGAGGAGCCGGAGCCGATGCCGTCGAGGTGCCGCGGGTCGAGCACGACCGGCTCGTGGGCCGCCCGCGCCACGTGCACGAGGGCCACCTCGTCGAGCGTCTCGCGGAGGTAGACCATCGCGTCGCCCTCGGCGTGCACCCAGCGCAGACCGCCCCGACGCAGCGCGACCGAGCGCTGGCGCGCCGAGATCAAGCCGCGGTAGACCTCGAGCGTGTCTGCGTCCCAGGCGTTCTCGTCCCACGGCATCGGGCGGCGGCCGTCCTCGCCGAACGTGCCCTCCATCCCGATCTCGTCGCCGTAGGTCATCATCGGCATCGACGGGAACGTCATGAGCAGGCCGGCGGCCACCTCGACGGACTCGGCACCGACGAGCGTGCGGATGCGCGGCACGTCGTGCGAGCCGACGAGGTTGAACGAGTGCACGAGCGACTGCCACGAGATGCGCGAGGTGAAGTCACGCATCGTCTCGACGACAGCGCCGGCGTCGAGCAACGGCAGGCGAACCGGCGCTCCGAGGAAGCGCGGGTCCTTGGGCTCCCGGCGCAGCCAGGTCCACGCCGGCTTGCAGAAGCCGGCGTAGTTCATGACGCCGTGCCAGCCGTCGCCCGGCATGTCGGGGGTGTAGTCGTGGAAGTGCTCTCCCACGAGCAGCGCGTTGGGCGCGACACGTCCCATGACGTCACGCATCTGGCGCGCCACGTCGTGGTTGACGTCGGTGGCGCGCCATCGGCCCGTCATGTTCGCGACGTCGACCCGCCACCCGTCGAGCCCACCCGACCGACCGAGCCACTTGCGCACGACCCCTTGAGGGTCCTCGAAGATGCGGTGGCGCAGGGCGGCGTTGAGGTGGTTGAGCTTCGGCAGGGACGGCACGCCGAGCCACGCGACGTAGGTGCCGTCCTCCCAGATGTAGTAGTCCCGCTCGGGCGTGTTCTTCCCGCCCGGGCCGGCCGCCTTGAGGAACCACTCGTGGGCGTTGCCCGTGTGGTTCGTCGTGAAGTCGCCCATCACCTTCATGCCGCGCTCGTGCGCCGCCTTGGTGAGCCGGCGCAGCGCCGGGGCGCCGCCGAGGAGCTCGTCGATCTGCTCGAAGGACGACGCGTCGTAGCGGTGGTTGGACCGGGCCGGGAAGAACGGCGTCATGTAGACGACGTCGATGCCGAGGGACTCGAGGTGGTCGAGGTGCTCGGTGATGCCGTCGAGGTCGCCGCCGTAGAGCTGGTGGGCGACTCCCGTGGGGCTGAGGTCGACCGGGTCGGTCCACGCGGCCGGGGTCGCCCAGTCGGGCGTCTCGTGCCTGTCGGCGCCCTTCGAGCGCGCGAAGCGGTCGGGGAAGATCTGGTAGACGACGGATCCCAGCGCCCACTCCGGAGGCGGGCTCGCGTGGGCGACGAGGCGGAAGTCGCTCGCGTCGGGCACGTCCCGCTCGTGGACGCCGGTCCCGTTGAGCCACTGGTACTTCGTGGGGCCGCCGGTGAGCAGGAAGCGGTAGTTCGTGACGGGGTTGTGGCACGTCAGCGTCGCGCGCCACCAGGCGTCGACCGAGGTCGTACGCACCTTGCGGGCCACCGTGAACGTGGCCTCGCCGTCGGGCGCGGTGCGCACGTGCACCGCCTCGACGTCCGCCTCAAGGGGCACGCGGACGAGCACGTCGACGTGGTCACCGAGACGGGGCGCCTGGTTGGAGACGTACCGCCCCGACCCGTCGTGGTGCGGCTGGCTCAGCCACGTCTCATGGCGGGTCGGGGCAGGGCTCACTTGACGGATCCCGTGGTGAGGCCGCCGACGAGCTGACGCTGGAAGGCCAGGTAGAGCAGCATGACGGGGATGGAGCCGAGCAGGGCCCCGGCCGTGAACCGCCCGAAGAGGGTGTTCGCGTCGTTGCCGAGCGTCATGCCGTAGAGCCCGACACCCAGCGTCTGCTGGTCGACGTCGGTCAAAAAGACGCTGGCGAGCATGAACTCGCCGTAGAGCCCGACGAAGACGAGCATGAACACCGTGACGAGGATCGGCATGACGAGGCGCAGCGTCATCGTGAAGAAGATGCGGGCATGGCTCGCGCCGTCGACGATCGCGGCCTCGTCGAGCTCGCGCGGAACCGTGTCGAAGTATCCCTTGAGCAGCCACACGTTGGCACCGAGCGCGCCACCGAGGTAGGCGAGGATCAGGCCGGACGTGGTGTTGAGGCCGAAGGCCGGCAGCACGTCACCGATGCCCGCGAAGATGATGTACGTCGCGACGATGGCGAGCAGCGCCGGGAAGAACGTCGTCAGCAGCAGGAACATCATGCCGCCGCGTCGGCCCTTGAACCGCAGGCGCGAGAAGGCGAACGCCGCGCACGCCCCGATGAAGACCGCCCCGAGCGCCCCGACGAGCGAGATGATCATCGAGTTCTTGTACCAGGTCCAGAACGGGCGCGAGCTGTCGTTGAACAGGTCGGTGAAGTTCTTCGTGGAGAAGCCCGACGGCCACAGGCTGGCCGTGTTGAGCGTGCCGCTCGGGTTGGTCGCGGCCGAGTAGATGAACAGGATCGGGAAGAGCGCCCACATCAGGGCGAGGATGCCCAGGGCGTGGCGCCACCACACCGAGCCGCCGAGGCCACCGCGCTTGGGCGAGGCCGGGGTCGGGGCGCCGGTCTCCTGCTCGACGCGGGCGTCGACGCGCGGGTCGGCGGGGAGCGGAGCATTCACGGTCGACATCAGTTGACCTCCTCGAGGGCCTTGGTGCGGCGGAAGCCCGGGATGCTCATCAGCGCCACGAGCAGGAAGATGATGACGGACACCGCGGCGGCGAAGCCGTAGTTGGGCGCGCTGCCGGAGAAGGCCAGGCGGAACGCATACGTGATGAGCAGGTCGCTCGAGCCGATGCTCGTGTCGGCGCCGTTGAACGGGCCGCCCTTGGTGAGCAGGTAGATGAGCCCGAAGTTGTTGAAGTTGAAGGCGAACGACGCGAGGAGCAGCGGCCCGACGGCGACGAGGAGCAGCGGCATGATGATCGACCGCAGCGTCCGGAAGGCGTTGGCGCCGTCGATGGTCGCCGCCTCGCGCACGTCCTGCGGGATCGACTGCAGCGCGCCCGTGCACACGATGAACATGTAGGGGAAGCCGAGCCACAGGTTCGTGATGAGGATCGCGGCCTTGGCTCCTGCGGAGGTGCCCAGCCAGTCGACACCCAGGCCCAGCGTCTGGTTGATGATGCCGTAGTCCTGGTTGAACATGCCCTTCCACACCAGCGCCGTGACGAAGCCGGGAAGCGCGTACGGGAGAATCAGCAGAGATCGGTAGATGGCCTTGCCGCGCAGCCTCGGGTCGTTGAAGAGCAGCGCGATGAGCATGCCCAGCAGGAACGTCGAGAGCACCGAGACGATGGCGAAGACGACGTTCCAGACGAAGATGCCGAGGAAGCCGCTGCGGATCGTCGGGTCGGTGAAGATGCGCGTGTAGTTGGCGAAGCCGACGCTCTCCTTCCAGCCCTGCGGGAAGCTCACGGTCGGGTCGGCGACGTTGACCCACCGGGCGTCCTTCGGCGCATACACGGTCGGTGGCTGCGTGGACGAGTCGGTGAGCTTGTCTGCGTTGGCGTCGTAGGTGACGGTGGCGCGGCCCTCGAAGGCCTCCGAGAGGCCGACGGGCTTGATGCCGCCACCGTCGGTCGTCGGCACGGCGATGGCGGAGAGGTCCTTGCTCCGGGCGTTGGCCTGCCGCGCGTTGAGGATCGTGTAGCCGGGCGCCTTGGTGATCTTGCCGACCGGTGTCTTCTCGACACCGGTGGGGGGCAGCGGCTGAAGGCCTGTCTTGTCGCCGACGAACGTCGAGCCGTCGGGCTTGGTCAGGAGCAGGACGAGGTCGGCGGTGGCGGGGTCGCCACCCTCCTTCGTCGCGACCGACATCTTGTAGCGCGGGGTGTCGGCGACCTCACGCACCGACTGGGCGATGATGTCGGAGACCGACTCCTCCTTGCTGTAGAGATGGCCGTCGCCGTAGTTCGTCGTCGACAGGCTCGCGGTGTAGAGCACCGGCCACAGCTGGAAGAGGGTCATGAAGAGCAGGCCCGGCACGAGGTACTTCAGGGGGACGGCCCGTCGCGTCGCGTAGACGGCGAGGATCCCCATCCCCACGAGTCCCGCGATGACGACCGCCATCGTGTTGCCTGCCTGGGCGAGCTTGGTGGCGACCCACAGGATGCCGGCCATCGTCGCGAGGATGAGAACCCACTTGATCGCGAGCGCGAGGGGCTTGGTCATGTGACACGTCCTTTTGCGCCGGACCGGCGCCGTTGCCGTAGATGCACGAAGGGGAGCCCCGAAGGAGCTCCCTGGTGGCCCGTGCTCGGGCCGGGGACCCGGGGTCCGCCACGGCGGCGGACCCCGGAACCCCTGTTCAGACCGAGGAAGCTCAGCCCTTGGCGATGTTGGCCGCGATCTCCTTGGCAGCAGCGTCGAGACGCTCCTTGGCACCGGCCTTGCCGGAGATGATGTCAGCGGTCGCCTGGCCGAAGGGGCCCCAGACCGAGTTCATCGCCGGGATGTTCGGCATCGGCTTGCCGTCGACACCGGCCTCGTACCACGCCTTGACGTCGGGGTCGCTCGCGGCGACCTCGTCGTAGGCCTCCTTGAGGGCCGGCGGACGCTTGCCGACCTCGAAGAGTGCGAGCTGGACGTCCTTGCGCGGGATGTAGTTCGTGACGAACTCCTGCGCGAGGGCGGCGTTCTTGGCCTTGCTCGAGACGTAGAACATCTGGATACCGAGGAACGGCTGCATGGCGCCGCCACCGGTCAGGCTGGGCAGCGGGGCGATGCCGTAGTTGATCCCGGCATCCTTGGCCTTCGCGACGCTCCACGGACCGGAGATCATGAACGGGGCGGCCTTCGTGTCGAAGAGCGCGTCCTGGTTCGTGTCGTCGACGTTGGTCGAGAGGACCTTCTTCTTGCCGAGCTCGGCGAGGACCTCGCCACCCTTGACGGAGCCGGCGCTGTTGACGATCAGCTTGTTGGGGTCGTAGTCGCCGTTGTCCTTCGTGGCGAAGATGCCGCCGTCGGGGAAGGCGGAGAGGTAGGGGTAGGCGAAGTACGCGTTGCCGACCTTGGAGACGAACTGCGACAGGACCTGCTTGGCCTTGCCCTCCTTGACGAGCTTCTCGCCGGTGGCGACGAGCTCGTCCATGGTCTTGGGCGGGTTCGGGACGAGGTCCTTGTTGTACATGAGGCCGATGTTCTCGACGGCGTACGGGACGCCGTAGGACTGGCCGTTGAACTTCGTGGCAGCGATGGCGCTCGGCAGGAACTTCGCCGCGACGTCCGAGCTGAGGTTGACCGGGGCGACCGTCGAGTTCTGGACGAGCTCGCCGAGCCAGTCGTGGGCGCCGACGATGACGTCCGGGCCCTTGCCGACCTTCGTCGCGTCCTTGAACTGGGCGCGGGTGTCGGTCGAGATCTGGACCTTGACCGAGACGCCGTTCTCGGCGGCGAACTGGTCGGCGTACTTCTGCACGGCCTTGGAACGGTCGGCGTCGGTCCAGATGACGAGATCGACGTTGGCGTCACGGACGGGAGCAGCGGTGCCGCTCGGCGTCTCGGGGGTGCCAGAGGTGGTCGCCTTGCTCGTGCCGGCGGCACCGGTGTTGGACGGGGTGGTGGGGCTGGACCCACCGCAGGCGCTGAGGGCCAGGGCGGCAACACCCGTGACAGCAGCAGCGCCGAGCGCACGCTTGTGCATGGATTCTCCTTTGAAGCCAGGTGGCACACGCCGCCACCGGTGCCCCGGAATCTAGCAAGAAGTTGCAGACGGCGGCCACCTGCTTGCAGCAAGTTTTTGCAACGTTCTGGACACGACACAAAACCGCAGGTCAGCGGGGTCGTGGATGGGACGGGGGTGGTCAACCTGCGGCGCATGGGACATGATGACGGTGCCTGCTCAGCCGGGCAGGCACCTTTACAACGGATCGTCCGGCACGTTCCTGCCGGTGAAGGAAGGCAAAGAAGCCATGGCAACAGTGACGTTCGACAACGCGACGAGGCAGTACCCGGGCAACCCGGTCCCCTCGGTCGACAAGCTCAACATCGAGATCGCGGACGGGGAGTTCCTCGTCCTCGTCGGTCCCTCCGGATGTGGCAAGTCCACCTCCCTGCGCATGCTCGCCGGCCTCGAGGAGGTCAACGGCGGCCGCATCCTCATCGGTGACCGCGACGTGACGAACCTGTCCCCCAAGGATCGCGACGTCGCGATGGTGTTCCAGAACTACGCGCTCTACCCGCACATGACGGTCGCCGACAACATGGGCTTCGCGCTCAAGATCGCCGGCGTCGACAAGGCCGAGATCCGCAAGCGCGTCGAGGAAGCCGCCAAGATCCTCGACCTCACGCCCTACCTCGACCGCAAGCCGAAGGCCCTCTCCGGTGGCCAGCGCCAGCGCGTCGCCATGGGCCGCGCGATCGTCCGCTCGCCCCAGGTCTTCCTCATGGACGAGCCGCTGTCCAACCTCGACGCCAAGCTCCGCGTCCAGACCCGCACGCAGATCGCCTCGCTCCAGCGCCGTCTCGGCGTGACGACGGTCTACGTCACGCACGACCAGGTCGAGGCCATGACGATGGGTGACCGCGTCGCGGTGCTCAAGGACGGCATCCTCCAGCAGTGCGACAGCCCGCGCCGGATGTACGACCACCCCGCCAACGTCTTCGTCGCCGGCTTCATCGGCTCGCCCGCCATGAACCTCATGAGCGTCCCCGTCAGCGAGAGCGGGGTCGACCTGCACGGCCACACCGTGCCGATCGCGCGTGAGGACCTCGCCGGAGTCGGCAAGGACGTCACGCTCGGCGTGCGCCCCGAGGACCTCGAGCTGAGCTCGGACCAGTCGGGCATCCCCGTCACGGTCGACGTCGTCGAGGAGCTCGGCGCCGACGCCTACATCTACGGCTCGACCGAGCAGAAGCTGCTCGAGGCCACCGGTGAGAACGCCGGCGCCGTGCCGTTCATCGCGCGCGTCGACGGTCGTCGTCCCCCGGAGAAGGGCGAGAAGATCTACCTCAAGCCCAAGGCCGGTCACGTCCACGTCTTCAACTCGGAGTCGGGCCTGCGCGTCGGCGACTGAGCCGAAGCGCCTCCGGCGCCAGCAGATCGCGTATGCCGCCGGGTCGGCACCCCTCGTGGGTGCCGGCCCGGCGTCGTCGTCTCCAAGGCTCGACAAGGTCGGGCCGCAGTCCCGCCGTGGCCCTAGGATCCGCGTGTGACGACATCGCGGATCGGACGCGCCTGGCACACCCTGACGCTGCTCGTGGCGGTCACCGCCCTCGTCCTGCAGCTCTACCTCGTCGTCAGCGGCGAGAACATCCTCGACTCGAGCGCGGTGACGACCGCCCGCCCCGAGCAGGTGCGCCGGTACTTCAGCTACTTCACGATCCAGTCCAACATCCTCGTCGCCGTCTCGATGTACCTCATCGTCCGCGACCGCGTGGACACCCAGGTCTTCCGCGTCGTGCGGCTCGCCTCGCTCATCGGCATCACCGTGACGGGCATCGTCGCGGCCGTCGCGCTGCCGCCGTCGCCGACCTACACGACGGCCAACCTCGTCTGCGACCGCCTGCTCCACGTCGTCGTGCCCTCGCTGACCTTCGTCGGGTGGGCCTTCTTCGGCCCTCGCGAGAAGGTCACTCGCGAGGACCTGCTGCCCTCGCTCATCTGGCCCGTGCTGTGGCTCGCGGCGACGCTCGCGCTCGGCCCCTTCGTCGGCTGGTACCCCTACCCGTTCCTCAACGTGGGCACGATCGGCCTCGGACGGACGCTGCTCAACTGCGCCGTCATCTCCGTGCTCTTCCTCGCTCTCGGGGGCCTTGCACTGTGGGCTGATCGACGTCTGTCGCGCGAGCGTGCCACGATGAGCGCGTGACGCTCGAGATCACCACCGCCAGGCCCGAGTCCGCCCTGCTCGACCTGCCGTGGTCGACACCGTTGGAGGAGTGGCCCGAGAGCCACCTCGCAGCGCTCCCCCGCGGCATCTCGCGCCACGTCGTCCGCTTCGTCAAGCTCGGCGCCCGGGTGCTGGCGGTCAAGGAGATCAAGGACGACATCGCCGACCGCGAGTACGCCATGCTGCGCAACCTGCGTCGGCTCGACGTGCCGTCGGTCGAACCGTTCGGTGTCGTGCACGGTCGCACGACGGTCGACGGTGAGCCGCTCGACGCGTGCCTCATCACGCGCCACCTGCAGTTCTCGCTGCCCTACCGCGCGCTCTACAGCCAGAACCTCCGGCCCGACACGGCGGTGCGCCTCATGGACGCCCTCGCGGTGCTCCTCGTGCGCCTGCACCTCGAAGGCTTCTGGTGGGGCGACGTGTCGCTGTCCAACACCCTTTTCCGCCGCGACGCGGGCGCTTTCGCCGCCTACCTCGTCGACGCCGAGACCGGTGAGCTGCACGCGCGCCTGTCCGACGGCCAGCGCGAGCACGACCTCGACATCGCGCGGGTCAACATCGCGGGCGAGCTCATGGACCTCGCGGCCGGTGGCTTCCTCGAGGAGCACGCCGACCCCTTCGAGGTGTCCGCCTCGGTCATCGAGCGCTACCACACGCTGTGGGACGCCCTCACCGGCACCGAGCGCTTCGAGCTCGGTGACCGCTGGCGCGTCGACGAGCGCATCCGGCGCCTCAACGAGCTCGGCTTCGACGTCGACGAGCTGTCGATGACGACCGACATCGGGGGCACCGAGATCGTCATCACCCCGAAGGTCGTCGACGCCGGCCACCACTCCCGCCGCCTGCTGCGGCTCACCGGCCTCGACGTCGGCGAGAACCAGGCGCGCCGCCTGCTCAACGACCTCGACGCCTACACCGCCGCGACCGACCGTCAGGGTGACGACGAGGAGATCGTCGCGCACGACTGGCTGGCCAAGGTCTACGAGCCCGTGACGCGTGCCGTGCCACGTGAGCTGACCGGTCGCCTCGAGCCGGCCGAGATCTTCCACGAGGTGCTCGAGCACCGCTGGTACATGAGCGAGCGCGCCGGGCACGACACCCCGATCGAGGACGCCCTACGCGACTACGTCGCGACGGTCCTGCCGGCCAAGCCGGAGGAGAAGTCCGTCCTCGGCGTCGACACCGAGGAGATGCCGGTCATCAGCCGGTTCGACTGACGATGCCGCCACCCGCGAAGCGAAGCGGCTCGTCGCGACTCAGCGCGCCGGCATACCCTCGCGGTCGACGTGCGCGGACTCCGCCGGCCCCGAGAGGATCTGGCCGAAGAGGACGACGATCCACAGCAGGAACGTCACGACGTGGACCGCGGTGCACCACAGGCAGATCGCGTTGATGCGGTAGAGCTCGGCCCACACGAGGTAGAGCACCATGCCGAGGCCGACGGTGAGCCAGCCGAGTCGCGCCGCGCCCAGCCACGCCTCGGGTCGGCGCCACACGCGCGGCAGGCAGAGCGCGAGCGCCACGACGAAGAAGACGAGGCCGAGCAGCGCCACCGGCACCCCCATGAAGGTGCTCCACGCGCTCGTCGTGACCTTGGCGCAGTCGACGACGCCGCCGATGCTGCACGCCAGGGTGGCGTTGGCCGTGAAGTGCTCGTAGGTCAGGTAGGCCGAGACGAGCAGCCCCACGACCGCGAGCACCACCGAGACGGGTGCGAGCCACGCCGGGCGGGTGCGTCCGGCGACCACCGGGGCGTCGCCCGTGGTCACGTCGTCACGCAGCGAGCTCACGCCGCGTCACCGCTTGAGCAGCACGGACGCGGACTGCACGCCCTGGCTCGTGCAGACGTTGGCCGGCTTGCCGTCGGTCTGCGAGCAGATCTGGGCGGTGATCATGTTGATCGCGGGCGTCACCGTCTTGCCGATGTCGGAGGTCGGGTCCTGGATGCCGGCGATGATCTGGTCGTAGGTCTTGCCCTCGAAGGCGTTGGCGTCGACCGTTGCGCCGTCGGTGGCGTGCGTGCCCCCGTAGGTGACCCACGGGATGCCGCCGCCCGGGTTGAACTTCTGGAACAGCGCGAGATTCTCGCCGTCGAGCGTCTGCAGGGGCTTGCCCTCGCGGTCCTGGGTCTCGATGGCCTGGAAGGCGACGACGTCGCTCGTGAACTTCGCGTCCTTGAACGAGAACGTCGGGGTGTTGGGGTGCACGTCGGTGCTCGAGCTCGTCGTCTCGGTGACGCCGGTGAAGGTGCCGAAGCGCGACAGCGCACCGATGAGGGCCCAGCGCTCCATCGCGCAGAAGGGGCAGTACTCGGCGCCGATGTAGAGCACCTTCGGCTTGCCGTCCTGCGTCAGCGCGGTGCCGCCCTGCAGCTTGGTCGGCGCCTGCGCGGGCGAGGGCGCCGGCGCCTTGTCGAAGAGGGTCGCGGGCAGCTTCTCGAGGGTGGCGAGCGCGGCGGCTCCCCCGCTGGCGGCCGCGGGAGCGTCCTTGGGCCGGTTGGAGATGACGACCCCGACGACGACGGCGATGATCACGACGACGACGGCCACCGACGCGGCGATGACCTGGGTGCGCTGGCGGTCCTTGCGGGCGGCCTCGGCGCGCAGCTGCGCCGCTCGGGCGGCCGTCTCGGCGCGGGTGCTCTTCGCCACGGGTACGTCCTTCGTTCCGGCTGCTCGTCCGCAGCGCTCAGCGTGACGCCCCGGTGGGTACTACAGGGCGTAGTCGACTCGACAGCACTCTAATCGAGCACCATCAGACCAGCGTGGGAGGGCCGTCCGAAGTTCCCCAACTCACAGCCGGGTCCTCGCTGACCCTCGTGCATGGTCCCGCCCGCTCCCCACTCGCCTGTCGACGTCGGCTGCGCCGAACGGGCGTATGCCGTCCCGCGGGGTCGGGCGTCGCCCGTCAGCGTCGGCGCTGGCGGGCGATCTCGTAGAGGGTGACGCCGGTGGCGAGGCCGGCGTTGAGCGACTCGACGGCCGAGCTCATCGGGATCGAGACGATCTGGTCGCACGTCTCGCGGACGAGGCGCGAGAGGCCCTTGCCCTCGGAGCCGGTCACGATGACGAGCGGCTCGGTGGCGAGCGTCAGGTCGGGCAGCTCGACGTCGCCGTCCATGTCGAGGCCGAGGATGAAGAAGCCGGCCTTCTTGAACTCCTCGAGGGCGCGCGTGAGGTTGCTGGCGCGGGCCACGGGGATGCGGGCGGCGGCACCGGCGGAGGTCTTCCACGCGGAGGCCGTCATGCCGACCGAGCGCCGCTCCGGCACGACGACGCCGTGACCGCCGAAGGCCGCGACGGACCGCACGATGGCGCCGAGGTTGCGCGGGTCGGTGATGCCGTCGAGGGCCACGACGAGCGGGATGCCGGGCATCTCGGGGTCGATGAGGTCGTTCGGGTGGGCGTACTCGTAGGGCGGCACCTGCAGCGCCATGCCCTGGTGGACGCCGCCGTCGGTGAGGCGGTCGAGCTCGCCGCGGGGCGTCTCGAGGATGGCGAGGCCGCGCTCGGTGGCGATCTTGAGGGCCTCGCGCACCCGGTCGTCGGTGTCGATGCGCGTCGCGATGTACATCGTCGCCACGGGCACGTCCGCGCGCAGGGCCTCGACGACCGAGTTGCGGCCGTAGACCATCTCGCTCGAGGCCTTGCTGCCGCGGCTCTTGGAGCGCGCCTGGCCGCGGCCACCCGGACCGGCGGAGCCGCCACCGGAGCGCTTGGCGGCGGACGTGGCCCGCTTGTGCGCGGGGTGGTACTCGCGGTCGGCGGCCTTGGGGGTCGGGCCCTTGCCCTCGAGCCCGCGGCGGCGCTGGCCGCCTGAACCGACGGTCGCGCCCTTGCTGCTCTTGCGGATGGCGCCGCGCCTCTGGGAGTTGCCTGGCATGTCAGCCCTGTGCCTTCTCGGCCCCGGGGGCCGCGGTGGTGGTGTCTTCGGGGTCGTTCGCGCGCGGTGCGCGGGCGAGGGACCACTGGGCCCCGGAGGGGGTGTCGGTGATCTCGATGCCGACGGCCGTCAGGCTGTCGCGGATCTCGTCGGCGCGCTCGAAGTCGCGTTCCTGGCGGGCGACCTGGCGCGCGTCGAGCTGGGCCCGCACGAGTGCCTCGAGCGCCACCTCGGCGGCGGCGTCCTCGCGGCTGCCGCCCGAACCCCAGTGCGCCGCAAGGGGGTTCACGCCGAGCACGTCGGTCATGGCGACGACGGCGCCGGCGGCCGCGAGGGCCGCCTCGTCGTCGTCCTCGTCGAGCGCGCTGTTGCCGGCCCGCACGGTGTCGTGCACGACGGCGAGCGCGCCGCTGACGCCGAGGTCGTCGTCCATCGAGGCGACGAACGCCGCCGGCAGGTCGGTCGCGGCCACGGGCACGATCTCGCCGCGTCGGGCCGCGCGCTCGAGGAAGCCCTCGATGCGCTCGACGGCGCCGGCGGCCTCCTCGAGCGAGCCCTCGTGGTACTCGATCGTCGAACGGTAGTGCGCGGCCGTGAGGTAGTAGCGCAGCACGATGGGGCGGGTCACCTCGAGCAGGTGCGCGACCTCGAGGGCGTTGCCGAGGGACTTGCCCATCTTCTGGCCCTTGACCGTGACCCACGCGTTGTGGAGCCAGTAGCGGGCGAAGCCGAGACCGGCCGCGCGCGACTGCGCCTGCTCGTTCTCGTGGTGCGGGAAACGCAGGTCGATGCCGCCGCCGTGGATGTCGAACTCGTCGCCGAGCCAGCGCCGCGCCATGGCGGAGCACTCGAGGTGCCAGCCGGGGCGTCCGGCGCCGAACGGCGTCGGCCACGAGGCGCTCTCGGGCTCGTCGGACTTGCGGCCCTTCCAGAGCGCGAAGTCGCGGGGGTCGCGCTTGCCGCGCGGGTCGGCGTCGTCGGCGCTCGCCATGTCGTCGAGCGACTGGCCCGTGAGCGAGCCGTACTCGGGCCACGAGCGCACGTCGAAGTAGACGTCGCCGCTGCCGTCGGGGGCGGCATACGCGTGCCCCTTGTCGATGAGGGTCTCCATGAGCGTGACCATGTCGGGCACGTGCCCGGTGGCGCGCGGCTCGTAGGTGGCGGGCTCGACGCCCAGCGCGTCGAGCGCCTGCGAGGTGAGCCGCTCGTTGCGGTAGGTCAGGGCGAACCACTGCTCGCCCGCCTCGGCGGCCTTGCGCAGCACCTTGTCGTCGATGTCGGTGACGTTGCGCACGAGCGTCACGTCGTAGCCGTGCCCGGTCTCGAGCCAGCGGCGCAGCACGTCGAACGCGACGGCGAAACGGATGTGCCCGATGTGCGGCGCACCCTGGGTGGTGAGGCCACAGATGTACATGCCGACCTTGCCCGCCTCGCGCGGCGTGAAGTCGCGCAGCTCCCGGGTTGCGGTGTCGAACAGTCGTAGGCTCACCCGCCGAAGTCTATCGGCGCGTCGCCACGCGCCCGACCAGCGACGGTCCGGCAGCTGCAGCGGCCCTCGGACTAGGGTCGGGGCCATGGCGCAACCGCGGCTCACGAGCTACGAGCGGCTCGACGGCACCGAGGTCCGCGCCGTCATCAGCTACCTCGGCGAGCGCATCGACACCTACCTGCCCCGCCACCCCGGGCTGCGCGCGGCCACCGAGGAGCTCGGCAAGGTCATCGACGCGCTCCTCGACCGGCGCCGCCGCGCTCCCGTCCAGCGGGCCGCGCTGCTGTGGCTCTCGCGCGTGCTCATCGTCGTGGTCGTCGCCGTCTCGGTCGTCGCCGTCGCGATCGCCGTGCGCGACGCCGTGGCGCGCGCGGGCTCGATCGCGGCGTTCGAGTGGCTGCCGGTCGTCGAGAGCCTCATCAACGACCTCGTCTTCGCCGGCATCGCCATCTGGTTCCTGCTCTCGCTCGCCGACCGGGTCGTGCGCAACGACCTCATCCGGCGGCTGCACCGGCTGCGGTCGCTGGCGCACATCATCGACATGCACCAGATGAGCAAGGACCCGGCGGCGCTGCTGCCCGCCACGCGGCCGGGCACCGTGGCCGGCGACGACGTGGCCGGCGACGAGGTGGTCAGCCCGCGCACGATGTCGGTGCGCGACTACGCGCTCTACCTCGACTACTGCTCCGAGCTGCTCTCGCTCTGCTCCAAGGCCGCGGCCCTCTGCGCCGAGGAGTCGACCGACGCGCTCGTACTCGACACCGTGAGCGAGATCGAGAACCTCACGACCGGAATGAGCCGCAAGATCTGGCAGAAGATCAGCCTGCTGCGCGACGCACCACGCGCCTGAGCCCGCCCGGCAGGCCCGGCGCGGCCACACGGCATACGCCCGCTTGCGCATGCCGTGTGGCGCGGAGCGCGCGTCAGTGCCCTCGGCGGATCCACTCCTCGACGTCGGGCAACTCGTCGCCGACGGTCGTGGCGCGGCCGTGGCCGGTCAGGACCGCCGTCTCGGGCGGCAGGGAGAGCAGCTTGTCCCTGATCGACTCGACGATGGTCGGGAAGTCGGAGTACGAGCGACCCGTCGACCCCGGACCGCCGTGGAAGAGCGTGTCGCCCGTGAAGACGACGGCGAGGTCACGCGCGAAGAAGCAGCACGCACCCGGGGCGTGGCCAGGGGTGTGCAGCACGAAGAGCTCGACGTCGCCGACCTGCACGACGTCCCCGTCGGCGAGGTCCTGCGTCGGCGCCAGGTCGGGATGGGTCCGGTCCCACAGCACCCGGTCGTCGGGGTGCAGCGCGACCTTCGCCCCCGGGTGCGACGCGAGCAGCTCGGGCACGACCGTGACGTGGTCGTCGTGCGCGTGCGTCAGCAGCACATGCGTCAGGCGACGGTCGCCGACGAGCTCGAGGATCGCGCCGGCGTCGTGCGGGGCGTCGATGACGACGCACGAGGTGTCGTCACCGATGACCCAGACGTTGTTCTCGACCTCCCACGTGCCGCCGTCGAGGCTGAAGGTGCCCTCGGTGGTCGTGTGGTCGACGCGCACGCCGCCCTGCGAGGGCCTGACCTGGTCGGCCGCGTCGTCGGCGCTCACAGCTCGACCACCGAACGCAGCACCTCGCCGCGGTGCATCTTCTCGAACGCCGCCTCGATGTCGCCGAGGCCGATGCGCTCGGTGACGAAGGCGTCGAGGTCGAAGCGGCCCTGCCTGTAGAGCTCGACGAGCATCGGGAAGTCCCGGCTCGGCAGGCAGTCGCCGTACCAGCTCGACTTGAGCGAGCCGCCGCGACCGAAGATGTCGATCATCGGCAGGGTCACCTGCTGGTCGGGCGTCGGCACGCCGACGAGGACCACCGTGCCGGCGAGGTCGCGGGCGTAGAAGGCCTGCTCGTAGGTCTCGGGGCGGCCGACCGCCTCGACGACGACGTCGGCGCCGTTGCCGCCGGTCAGGCTGCGGATCGTCTCGACCGCGTCGGTGTCCTTGCTGTTGACCGTGTGCGTCGCGCCGAAGTGCCTGGCCTGCTCGAGCTTGGCGTCGCTGACGTCGACGGCGATGATCGTCGTCGCGCCGGCCACCCGGGCGCCAGCGATGGCGGCGTTGCCGACACCCCCGCAGCCGATGACGGCGACGGAGTCGCCCCGGGTCACGCCGCCGGTGTTGACGGCCGCACCGAAGCCGGCCATGACCCCGCAGCCGAGCAGACCGACCGCGGCGGCGTCGGCCTCGGGCACCTTGGTGCACTGGCCGGCGGCGACGAGGGTCTTCTCGATGAAGGCGCCGATGCCGAGGGCCGGCGTCAGCTCGGTGCCGTCGGTCAGCGTCATCTTCTGCGTGGCGTTCGCGGTGTTGAAGCAGTACCACGGCTTGCCCTTGGCGCAGGCCCGGCACTGGCCGCAGACGGCGCGCCAGTTGAGGATGACGAAGTCGCCGGGTGCGACGTCGGTGACACCCTCGCCGACGGCCTCGACGTAGCCCGCTGCCTCGTGCCCGAGCAGGAACGGGTAGTCGTCGTTGATGCCGCCCTCGCGGTAGTGCAGGTCCGTGTGGCACACCCCGCAGGTCTCGATCTTGACCACCGCCTCGCCGGGTCCCGGGTCGGGCACGACGACGTCGACGACCTCGACGTCGGCTCCCTTGCTGCGGCTGATGACACCCTTGACGGTCTGCGGCATGACTACTCCTGTCGATCTGCGGACGTGCGGCCCCGAGGGCCTTCCTTGACCTACCCAAACGCCCCGGGGCGGCAGACGCAACGAGGGCGAGCGGCGCCGCGCGTCCCGCTGCGTCGAGTGAGCGCCCCGTCACACACGAGTGAGCGCCCAGTCACATCAGTCGCGGACGGGCGCGCCCCGGCCTGGGGCGGAGCGCTCACTCGACTGGGGCGGAGCGCTCACTCGACCGGTGCGGTGGGGACGACGAGGGCGGTGGCGATGGCGGCGATGCCCTCGGCCCGGCCGGTGAGGCCCAGTCCGTCCGTCGTCGTGCCGCTCACCGACACCGGGGCGCCGGCCGCCTCGGACAGCGCGGCCTCGGCCTCGGCGCGGCGCGTGCCCACCTTGGGACGGTTGCCGACGACCTGCACCGCGATGTTGCCGATCTCGTAGCCGGCCTCGCGCACGAGCCTCGCGGCCTCGGACAGCAGTGTGACGCCGGACGCGCCGGCGAGCTCGGGGCGGGACGTGCCGAAGTGCGCGCCGAGGTCACCGATGCCGGCGGCGGAGAAGATCGCGTCGCAGGCGGCGTGCGCCGCGACGTCCGCGTCGGAGTGCCCGTCGAGACCGCGCTCGCCCGGCCAGAGCAGGCCGGCGACCCACAGCTCGCGGTCCGACCCCTCGAGGGCGTACGCGTGGACGTCGACCCCGACGCCGACGCGCGGGAGGGTCGTCACCGGGCGTCCTTCCAGTCGATCGGGCCGCGGTGGAGCTTGTGCGGGGCCGCCTGCGCCACCGGCTTGATCACCATGGTGTCGATGTTGACGTGCTGGGGCAGCCCGACGACGAAGCCGACGCACTCGGCGACGTCGTCGGCCACGAGGGGGCGGTCGACGTCGGCATAGACCTTGTCGGCCGCGGCCTGGTCGCCGTGCAGCCGGGTCAGGGAGAACTCCTCGGTGCGGACCATGCCGGGGCGGATGTCGACGACGCGGATGTTCTCGCCGTTGAGCTCGAGGCGCAGCGTCTCGGAGACGACCGAGGTGCCGTGCTTGGCGGCGACGTAGCCGGCGCCGCCCTCGTAGACGCGCTCGCCGGCGATGGAGCTGATGTCGACGATCGTGGCGCGGGCCGAGCGGCGCAGGAGCGGCAGCACGGCCTGGGTGACGCGCATCGTGCCGACGACGTTCGTGGCGTACATCCGCTCCCACTCGGCCGGGTCGCCGTCCTCGACACGGGTCACGCCGAGGGCGCCACCGGCGTTGTTGACGACGACGTCGCAGCGGCCGAGCGTCGCAACGCCCTGGCTGACCGAGTCGGCGTCGGTGACGTCCATGACGAGGGCGCGGGCCGAGCCTCCGGCCACCTCGACGGAGGCCACGACCTCGTCGAGCTTCTCGCGGCGGCGGCCCGCGACGACGACGTCGAAGCCGTCCTGCGAGAGGCGCCGGGCGATGGCCGCGCCGATGCCGGTGCCGCCACCGGTGATGAGGGCCAGGGGGCGGGACTGGGTCGAGGTCGTCACGTCGGTCACGCTGCCGACAATAGGCGCTGCCGGTTCGATGTATCCGCGCGCCCCAGAGGCCGCGCAGATACATCGAACCGCGGGTCAGGTGGCGGTGAGGAGGCGGGCGGCGGCGTCGAGGTCCGCGGGGGTGGTGACCTTGAGGGCTCGCGGGTCGCCCTCGACGACGAGGACCCGCTCCCCCAGCCGCTCGACGAGCCCGGCGTCGTCGGTCGCGTCGCTCGAGACGGCGTGGGCCCGCTCGAGCACGTCCCGCCGGAAGCCCTGGGGCGTCTGCACCGCGCGCAGCGCCGACCGGTCCGGGGTGCCGACGACGAAGCCCTCCGCGTCGACCTGCTTGATCGTGTCGACCACGGCGGTGCCGGGCACGACCGCGACCGCCCCACCGGCGACGGCGGCCACGACCCGGTCGAAGACCGCCACCGGCGTCAGGCACCGGGCGGCGTCGTGGACGAGGACGATCTCGACGGCATCGCCCAGCACGGCCAGCCCGGCTGCGACGGAGTCGCCCCGCTCGGCCCCGCCGACGACGACGGCCACGGGCGCGGACGACCCGAGCTCACGGCATACGCCCTCGGCCAGGACCTCGGCGTCACCGCGGTGCGCGGCAGGAGCGACGACGACCACCTCGGAGACCGCCGTGCACGACAGAGCCCCCCGCAGCGCGTGCCCCAGCATGGGCACCCCCGCGAGGGGCACGAACGCCTTGGGGACCGAAGCCCCCAGACGCGAACCGGAGCCGGCCGCGACGACGATGACGCCGACGCGACCGGCTCCGGTCTCGTTGTTCAGGATCTCGCCCGGATCAGGACGCGAGGACCTCGTCGAGGATGGTCTCGGCCTTCTCCTCGTCGGTCTTCTCCGCGAGCGCGAGCTCGGAGACGAGGATCTGGCGGGCCTTGGCGAGCATGCGCTTCTCGCCGGCCGACAGACCACGGTCCTGGTCACGACGCCACAGGTCACGAACGACCTCGGCGACCTTGATGACGTCACCCGACGCGAGCTTCTCGAGGTTGGCCTTGTAGCGGCGCGACCAGTTGGTCGGCTCCTCGGTGTGGGGCGTGCGCAGGACCTCGAACACCCGGTCCAGGCCCTCCTGGCCCACGACGTCGCGGACACCCACGAGGTCGCAGTTCTCGGCGGGGACTTCGATCGTCAGGTCACCCTGAGCGACCTTGAGCTTGAGGTAGAGCTTGTCCTCTCCCTTGATCGTTCGTGTGTTGATCTCTTCGATCAGTGCAGCCCCGTGGTGGGGGTACACGACCGTCTCGCCGACCTTGAAAACCATCTGCTGTTTTCCCCTTTCGCGACCTCCAGATTATCACGAACCAAGGCACATAGCGATCTCAGGATCCGGCATCGTCGCAGGTCAGAGCCATAGTCGGCCGCCCGGGGCCGACGATTGACGTCTTGACAGAACCCGGTTCGGCATGCATCACGAGCCCCTCCGGACGCGCGGACCGGCCCGTCCCGACGGCTGCCCGGTCACCCCGGCGAGCCGCTACGGCGGGTGCCCCGGCCGCGCGGCCCGTGCGCCGGTAGGCTGTCGCCCGTGAAGCGTCGAATCCCCGCCCCGGCCCCCGCGCGTCGCCCGTCCACCCGCCGGGTGACGACGGTGCTCGCCGGTGTGGCCCTCGCCCTCGCGACGACCGGCTGCCAGGTCAACTCGCCCGTCCAGACCGACGTCGCCTACGTCCCCGCCGACGGCGTGCCGGCCAACGTCGGCGAGCTCGCCCTTCGCGACCTCGCGCTCGTCGGCGACGGCACCGGGACCGTCGTCATCTCCGGCTCCGCGGTCAACCTCGGCGACCAGGACATGACGGTCCAGATCGCCGCCCAGGCCGACCCCAACGCGACGAGCGCGCCCACCGGGTCCGAGATCTCGCTGCGTCCGCAGGAGCAGGTCTCCCTCTCCTCGAAGGGCCTGCAGCTCAGCGGGGTCAAGACCAAGCCGGGCGGCCTCGTGCCCGTCACGGTCACCTCGAGCGTCGGCGGCACGACCGTCGTCAAGGTGCCCGTGCTGGCCCCCAAGGACTACTACTCGACGGTCACGCCCGCGCCCACGGGCAGCTGACTGACGCCTGACACGACGAGGACCGGCTCCCTCGGGAGGCCGGTCCTCGTGCGTTCTCGACGGGGCCGCGAGCGGTCACCGACGGCGTATGCCGTGGGCGCACCACTGCGTCTGCGCGTCACCGGGTCGCGGGTGACGTCCGACGGCTCAGCCGGCCTCGAACTTGTAGCCGAGGCCGCGCACCGTGACGATGTGGACGGGGTTGGCCGGGTCGGGCTCGACCTTGGCCCGCAGGCGCTTGACGTGGACGTCGAGGGTCTTGGTGTCCCCGACGTAGTCGCTCCCCCAGACCCGGTCGATGAGCTGCATGCGCGTCAGCACCCGGCCGGAGTTGCGCAGCAGCATCTCGAGCAGCTCGAACTCCTTGAGCGGCAGCGAGGCGGACCGGCCCGCGACGCTGACGGTGTGGCGCTCGACGTCCATCCGGACCGGCCCCGACTCGAGGGTCGAGGGCAGCAGGTCCTCGGGCTCGGCGAGACGGCGCAGGACGGCCTTGACCCGCGCGAGCAGCTCGCGGCTCGAGTAGGGCTTCGTGACGTAGTCGTCGGCGCCGATCTCGAGGCCGACCACCTTGTCGATCTCGCTGTCCTTGGCCGTCAGCATGATGACCGGGACCGACGACCGCTGGCGCAGCGCCCGGCACACGTCGACCCCCGACAGGCCGGGGAGCATGAGGTCGAGCAGGACGAGGTCGGCGCCGTTCTTGTCGAACTCGGCCAGGCCGTCCGGCCCGGTCTCGGCCACGGCGACGTCGTAGCCCTCCTTCTTCAGCAGGTAGGACAGCGGGTCGGAGAACGACACCTCGTCCTCGACGATGAGAATGCGACTCAAGACGGGCCTCTCGGGGTCTGGCAGCGTGGGGCTGGCGGGTTGCTCAGGTGGGGTCTCAGGCGCTCACGGACGGAGTCGGGCCGGTGTCCACGGACGGGTTCGGACCCGGGTCTGCGGACGGCGTCGGGCTCGTGTCCCCGGCCGGCGTCGAGCCCTCGCGGTCGGACGGAGTCGGCCGCGGGTCGTGCGGCAGGGCGGCATACGTCGTCGGTGCGGCGGGCTCGATGGCGCCGGAGGCGTTGGCCGCGGGCAGCTCGATGGTGAAGGTCGAGCCGCGGCCGGGCTCGGACCAGACCGAGACGTTGCCGCCGTGGTTGTCGGCCACGTGCTTGACGATCGCGAGGCCGAGGCCGGTGCCACCCGTCGCGCGCGAGCGCGCGGTGTCGACGCGGTAGAAGCGCTCGAAGATGCGCTGCTGCTCGTCCGGCGCGATGCCGAGCCCCTGGTCGGTGACCGAGACGTCGATGACGCCGGAGCGACCGCGGCGCACCATGACGCCGACGCGCGTGCCGCTGTCGGAGTAGGCGATGGCGTTGCCGATGAGGTTGCTGATGGCGGTGGTCACGAGGTCGGCGTCGCCCCACACCTCGCAGCCCTCGTCGACCGCCGTGACGAGCTCGATGCGGTGCTCGTCGGCGATGAGTCGGCTGCGGTCGGCGGCGTCGCGGGCACACGCCCCGACGTCGATGAGCGTCGGGTCCTTGATGACGTCGGCGCCCTGCAGGCGGGACAGCTCGACTATCTCCTTGACCAGGCGGGTCAGCCGGTCGGACTCGACGCTGATCCGCTTGGCGAAGCGGGCCACGGCCTCGGGGTCGTCGTGGGCGTCGAGCACCGCCTCGGCGAGGAGCGAGATGCCGCCGACGGGGGTCTTGAGCTCGTGGCTGACGTTGGCGAGGAAGTCGCGGCGGATCTCCTCGACGCGGGCCGCCTTGGAGCGGTCCTCGACGAGCAGCAGCACGTGGTCGGCGCCCAGGGGTGCGACGCGGGCGGCCACGACGAGGCGCCCGTCGCCGATGCCCTTCTGCAGGGTCAGCTCGGCCTCGCGGATGACGCCGTCGCGGCGCACCGCCCGGGCGAGGTGGAGCAGCTCGGGGTGGACGAGCTCCTGGCCGCGCACGAGACCCTGCGCGACCGCCGCGGGCGAGTTGTTGACGACGCGGTCGGAGGAGTCGACGAGGATGCCGCTCGAGCGCAGGACGGCGATGACCTCACCGACGCCCGGGGGCAGCGGCGGGTCGGGAGGGGCCGGCGCCTCGGCCGCCGTCGAGCGGTCCGACAGGCGCACGGCGACCATCGCCAGGCCGCCCAGGGCGAGGCCGGCGATGCCACCGAGCGTTGCCGCGGTCGTCGGGTCCACGACACTCAGCGTACGCATCGACGCGGGAGGCTCCGACCACGCGCGCCGTGCTCGTGCGGTGCACGAACCCACTGTTCACCTCAGCGTCCCCACCCATTCACGAAGCCCTGCGAGCCTCTGCACCAGCGGGGGACGTGTCGACCCGCCCGTATGCCCTCTCGCGCGCGTCGCGGGTGGCAGGCTGGCAGGCACGACGACCCGAGCACGCACGACCGGCGACTGACAGGAAGACCATGCGCGACCAGTTCCACGAGGACCTCGACACCATCTCGGACCAGCTCGTCGAGATGACCCGGCTCGCGGGGTCGGCCATCTCCCGCGCCACGACCGCCCTGCTCGACGCCGACGTCCACCTCGCCGAGTCGGTCATCGAGGCCGACCGCAAGCTCGACGACATCCGCATCGAGCTGGACGAGCTGTCCATCGACCTGCTCGCGCGGCAGCAGCCCGTCGCGACCGACCTGCGCATCGTCGTCACGGCGATGCACATGAGCTCGGACCTCGAGCGGATGGGCGACCTCGCCCGCCACGTCGCCAAGGTCGCCCGCCTGCGCACGCCGGACTCGGCGGTGCCGCCGGAGCTGCGCGCGCACATCCTGCAGATGGGCCAGGTCGCCGAGGCGATCGTGGCCAAGTGCGGCTCGATCATCGCGAGCAAGGACGTCGCCGGCGCCATCGCGCTCGAGAAGGACGACGACGCGATGGACGACCTGCACCGCGACCTCTTCGCGGCGCTCCTCGACGAGAACACGTCGTGGTCGCGCAGCTCGATCCTCGACCTGACGCTCGTCGGCCGCTACTACGAGCGCTTCGCCGACCACGCCGTGTCGGTCGCCCGGCGCGTCGTCTACCTCGTCACGGGCGAGTACGACTCCGAGGTCAGCTTCGACCACGAGGACGACGAGGACGCCGACGTCATCGCCGAGATCGAGCGCGGGCACACCCCCGCCTGACGCCCAGACGCCTCCAGCCGAAAGCCCCGAAAGGCCACGAACCGGAGCCCGGTTCGTGGCCTTTCGACGGTGAAGGCGGTCGGTCAGCGGCCCTGGTTGGCGACGGCCTCTGCCGCGGCGCGGGCGGCCTCGGGGTCGAGGTAGCGCCCACCCGGGGTGACGGGCTTGAACGACTCGTCGAGCTCGTAGACGAGCGGCATGCCGGTGGGGATGTTGAGCCCGGCGATGTCGTCGTCGGAGATGCCGTCGAGCGTCTTGACGAGGGCCCGCAGCGAGTTGCCGTGCGCGGCGACCATGACAGTGAGGCCGTCGGCGAGGTCGTTCTGGATCTCGGTCTCCCAGTACGGCATGAGGCGCGTGACGACGTCCTTGAGGCACTCCGTCGCGGGCATCGCGTCGCCGAGACCGGCGTAGCGCGGGTCGCCGTGCTGCGAGAACTCGTCGTCGACCTCGATGGGCGGCGGCGGCACGTCGTAGGAGCGGCGCCAGAGCATGAACTGCTCCTCGCCGAACTGCTCGAGAGTCTGCTTCTTGTCCTTGCCCTGCAGCGCGCCGTAGTGGCGCTCGTTGAGGCGCCAGTCGCGCTTGACCGGGATCCAGTGGCGGTCGGCGGCGTCGAGCGAGAGGTTGGCCGTCGTGATGGCGCGACGCAGCAGCGAGGTGTGCACGATGTCGGGCAGGATCCCTGCCTCCTTGAGCTGCTCGCCGGCGCGCACGCCCTCGGCGCGGCCCTTGTCGGTGAGGTCGACGTCGACCCAGCCGGTGAAGAGGTTCTTGGCGTTCCAGTCGCTTTCGCCATGACGGACGAGGACGAGCGTGTAGGTCATGGCGCCAGCCTAGCGACGGCCGATCAGGCCTCCGACCCGTCGTCCAACAGGTGACGGAACGCGTCGAGGTTGCGGGTGGACTCGCCACGCGACACCCGCCAGGCCCACTCCTTCTTCATCGAGCCGAGGAAGCCGAGCGCGAGCAGCTCGTTGAAGACGTCGTCGCTCGCGGACAGCACGATGCCGAAGACCTGGTCGAGGTGGTCGGGCTCGACCGCGACGGTCGGGATCTCGCCGCGGAGGTAGACGTCACCGTCGGAGTCGATCGCGTAGGCGAGCCCCTGCAGCCGGAGGTTCTTGCGCAGCAGGGTGCGGTAGAAGACCTCGTGGTTCTCGTCGGGGTTGCGGATGACGAAGGCGCTGAGGCTCGTCGTCCGGTCGCGCACGAGCACCGACACGACGGTCTTGAGCTTCTTCTCGCCGGGCAGCGTGACGACGTACTCACCCGCGCGTCCGCCGAGCTCCCAGTCGAGCCCGACGGAGTCGAGGTATGCCGTGAGGCGGGCCTCGGCGGCCGCGCGCGGCGTGCCCTCCGCCGAGTCCACCGAGTCCACCGGGTCCGCCGGGTCCGGCTCCTGCGGCTCGGCGCTCACGGGATCACCGCCGTCGGCACGCCGACGAGGCTCTGGCCCTCGTCGATGGGGACTTCGTTGGTGCCGTTGGCGCGCTCGCGGATGGCCTGCCGGTAGACCTCGAGCAGCCGATCGGTCGTCGCGCCCCAGCCGAACTGGGCGGCGTGGGCGACGGCCGCGGACCCCAGCGCGAGGCGCCGGGTGTCGTCGCGCAGGAGGGACTCGACGGCGTCGGTCCAGTCGGGCGTCTCGTGTCCGTCGACGAGGACACCGGCGTCGCCGACGGCGGTGGGCAGGCCCCCGACGTGTGCGGCCACGACGGGGGTGCCGCACGCCTGCGCCTCGATGGCGACGAGGCCGAAGGACTCCGAGTGGCTGGGCACGAGCACGAGGTCTGCGGCGCGGTACCACTGGGCGAGCACCGGCCTGGCCACCGGCCGCACGAAGCGGACGACGTCGTCGATGCCGAGGGCACGCGCGAGCTCCTCGAGCTCGTGGGGACGGGTCAGGCCGCTCCCGCTGGGGCCGCCGAGGACCGCGACGGTGAGACGCCGACGGCGATCCGGGTCGCGGCGCAGCAGCTCGCCGGCAACGCGGAGCAGCACGTCGGGGGCCTTGAGCGGCTGGATGCGGCCGACGAAGAGGAGCAGCTCGCCCTCGACGGGCAGCCCGAGAGCGCGGCGCGCCTCACGACGGTCACCCGGCGTGAAGGTCGACAGGTCGACCCCGGGAGGGACGACGGACACCTTGGCCGGCGGCGCGGCATACAGCTCGATGAGCTCACGGGCCTCGTCGTCGGTGTTGGCGATGAGGCGGTCGGCCGCCTCGACGACCTGGACCTCGCCGATCTCGCGGCCTCGTGGCTCGGGCGGGTCGCCCTCGGCGAGGTGGAGGTTCTTGACGCGGGCCATGGTGTGCATCGTGTGCACGAGCGCGACCCGCCAGCGGTCGGCGGCGAGCCAGCCGACCTGGCCGGAGAGCCAGTAGTGCGAGTGGACGAGGTCGTAGTGGTCCTCGGGGACCGACAGGCCCGCCTGCATGATGCCTGCGGAGAAGGCGCAGAGCTGGCCGGGGAGCTCCTCCTTGGCCAGGCCCTCGTAGGGGCCGGCGGTCACGTGACGCACGCGCACGCCCGGGACGAGCTCGGCCTCGACGGGCGTCTCCCCCGTCGTGCGGCGCGTGAAGATGTCGACCTCGACGCCGCGCGCCGCGAGCTCCTTGGCCGTCTCGGCAACGTAGACGTTGAGCCCGCCCGCATCACCGGTCCCCGGCTGCTCCAGGGGCGAGGTGTGGACGCTGATCATCGCCACGCGTCTCGGCTCGGCCGCCATCGGCATCCCTTCGTCCTGCACCTGCTCGTGCTCTCGTGCTGCTCTCGTCCTGCTCTCCCCGACTCAACCACACCGGTGATTCGATGTATTCCGGCGTGCCCTGGACCGCGGCGATACATCGACCGGCCGAAGGGCCTCGCGTAGCCTGCCGTCGTGCCCCCTCGCCAACGCCCCGTCGGCACGGTGACGCGCGGCACGACGAACCCCAACCGGCTGCGCCGCTGCGACCGGTGGATCGCCGGCCCCCAGGCGTGGCGGCTCCGGCGCAGTCCCGGCCCGCCCGTCGTCGTCGACCTCGGCTACGGCGCCTCGCCGACGACCGCCGTCGAGCTGCACGACCGCCTGAGCGCGGTGCGCCCCGACGTGCAGGTCGTCGGCATCGAGATCGACCCGGCCCGGGTCGCCGCGGGCAAGCCCCTCGAGCGCGACGGCCTGAGCTTCCGGCTCGGCGGTTTCGAGGTCCCCCTCGACGGCGGTGCGCGTCCCACGGTCGTGCGGGCCTTCAACGTGCTGCGGCAGTACGCCGAGGACGAGGTGCCGGCCGCCTGGGCCCTCGTCCAGGAGCGCCTGGCACCCGACGGCCTGCTCGTCGACGGCACCTGCGACGAGATCGGCCGGCGCGCCGCCTGGGTCGCCGTCGGCGCCAGCGGCCCGGTCAGCCTCACCCTGTCGCTGCGGATGGGCGGCCTCGAGCGACCCTCCGACGTCGCCGAGCGGCTCCCGAAGTCGCTGATCCACCGCAACGTGCCCGGCGAGCCCGTGCACGACTTCCTCGCCGACCTCGACCGGGCGTGGGCGCGCCACGCCCCGCACTCGTCGTGGGGGGCCCGGCAGCGCTTCCTCGCGACCGCCGCCGAGGTGCGCGAGAGCTGGCCGCTGCTCGACGGGCCGTCCCGGTGGCGGCTCGGCGAGCTCACCGTCGCGTGGTCGGCCGTGGCGCCGGCCGGGCGGTGAACGCACCCGGGCGCAGACGCAGGTATGCCGCCCGGTGGCCCGGACGGCATACGTGCTGTGTCGCGCGGTGCGGAGGCGTCAGGCGTCCTCAGCGGACGTAGTCGTCCTCGAGGCGCTCGATGTCGGCCTCGTCGAAGTGGCCGAAGCCGACCTCGAGCAGGCGACCCGGCTCGCTGCCGGAGTTGCCCATGCGGTGGATCGAGTTGCGGGGGACCCACACCGTCTCGCCGGGCTGGGCGCTCCACGTGCGGTCGCCGACGGTGACGTCGATGGGCACGTCGAGGACCTGCCACATCTCGCCGCGGTGGTCGTGGCGCTGGAGCGAGAGCCGGTGACCGGGCTGGACCGTGATGATCTTGACGGTGACCTGCTCGTTGGAGACGAACTGCTGGAACTGCCCCCACGGGCGCTCGGCGACGAAGATGTCCTGGGCGGGGTTGCGGTCGCCGCGCTCGTAGTCGTCGGGCAAGTGCGTCGGGCCCTGGCCAGGCGCCACGGCGGCGCCGGAGCGGTGCTGGTCGGTCATAGGTTCCCCCATCGTCGGTGAGAGCCCAGTGTGCCGCAATCCGTCACGCTGGTGCGCCAGACGAAGCGTAGAGCGCCTACCAGCCGGAGCTCGAGCGGCCCCCGAGGCCGCGGACCTGGCGCAGCGCGGGGCGCACGTCGGCGAGGTAGACCGCTGCGCCGAGGAAGCCGGCGAGGCCCAGCAGGCCGATCGGGTTGAACACCGAGATGGACCCGAAGAGCAGCGCCACCCCGGTGATGAGCAGCCAGAAGCGCTTGGTGCGCTTGCCGGCCGCGGCGTAGGCGTTCTCGGGGTGGCGCAGGGCGTCGACGAAGGCGAAGACCTCGCAGCCCAGGGCCACCACTCCGAGGACGAGGGTGACGAGGCTCTGGTAGCCGGCATAGAGCTGCATGTGGGCAGGATAACCCGCTCCCCCGTGCGTCGACCCCTCCCAGCCGGCTCCCAGGCTCGGGCGACGGCGGACGTCAGCGCGCGGTCGGCGGCTCAGACGTCGACGACGAGGGTGACAGGGCCGTCGTTGACAAGCGAGACCTGCATCATGGCGCCGAAGCGGCCCTGCTCGACCTCGATCCCCCGCGCCCGGAGCGCCTCGACGAGGTCGGCGACGACGGGCTCGGCCACCGGGCCGGGCGCCGCCGCGCTCCACGACGGCCGGCGCCCCTTGCGCGTGTCGGCGTAGAGCGTGAACTGGCTGACGACGAGCACCGGGGCCCACGCGTCGGTCAGGCTCTGCTCGTCGCGCAGGATCCGCAGCTCGGCGATCTTGCGCGCCATGCGCTCCACCTGCTCGGGCCCGTCGTCATGGGTGACGCCGACGAGAGCGAGCAGGCCGGGGCGGTCGATGGCCCCGACGACCTCGCCCTCGACCTCGACCCGGGCGCTCGTGACGCGCTGGAGGACCGCCCTCACGAGGGGCTCAGACGCCGACGGCGACGACGGCGCCGACCGGCTGCCCGTGGCCGAGCACGGGCTGGTGCTCGAGCACGGAGAGGACCTCGTCGCTGCCGACGCCGATGCGGCGCAGCACCGCGGCGAGCACGACGCTGCGGGCGCGCGAGGAGCCGTCGGCCACCTTGACCGCGATGCCGCGCCCGTCGGCCAGGCCGACGGCGTAGACGGCCTCGGCGCCGTCCTTGGCGACGAGCCCGTCGACGCCGCGGATGAGCGCGGTGACGTCGCGGTGCGTGCCGCCGAGGTACTCCGGGAAGTCGCGGATGGCCGTCGCGATCTTGGCCTCCGGCCCGTCCGTGGCAGCCGCGAGCCGGCCGAACGACAGGGCCAGGGCGCGCAGCGGCACGGCGTGGATCGGGGCGCCGCAGCCGTCGACGGCGACGGCGCTCGGCTCGGCGCCGGTCAGCTCGCGGACCGTGTCGGTGATGGCGACCTGGAGCGGGTGGCTCGGGTCGCGGTAGGTCGCCAGGTCCCACCCGTTGAGCACGCAGGTCGCGAGCATCGAGGCGTGCTTGCCGGAGCAGTTCTGCACGATCGACTGCTTGGGGCGACCGTCGGCGATCCAGCCGATCCGCGCCGCGTCGTCGTAGGGGTAGTCCGGGGTGTTCTGCAGGTCCGTCTCGGTCAGTCCGGCCCCGGCGAGGATCTCGCGGGCGGCCTCGACGTGGAAATCCTCGCCCGAGTGGCTCGCGCAGGCCAGGGAGAGCAGCCGGCCGTCGGTCGCCAGGCCGCTGCGCACCATCGCGAGCGCCTGCAGCGGCTTGCTCGAGCTACGGGGGAAGACCGCTCCGCTCGAGTCGCCGATCTCGAGCTCGACCGAGCCGTCCGGCGCCGTGACGACGGCCGTGCCGTGGTGCACCGACTCGACGAACCCGGCGCGCACCACGTGGGCGACGATCGGGGCGTCGGTCAGGGCCGCGCTGACGGACGTGGGGGCGGGGACGGACGAGGGCGCGAGGTGATCGGACACGTCCCGCAGTATGCCGGAGCGACGCAGCAGGGCCGCCACCCCTGTCGGGGTGACGGCCCTGTGTCCAGCCCTGCGGCCGGGCGGGACTCAGCTCGTCGAGCTCGTGCTCGCGCTGGGGGTCGAGCTCGAGCTGGAGCTCGTCGTGCTCGAGCTGCTCGTGCTCTTCTTCGCGGTCTTCTTGGCCGGCGTGGCCTTCTTCGCGGCGGTCTTGGTGCCGGCGGTGGCGCTCTTGGCCGCGCCCGCCGTCGTGGCGGTCGCCTTCTTCACCGACTTCTTGGCCGCGCGCTTGGCCGGGGCGGCCTTGCGGGCGACCGTGGCCTGCGGGTCGTCGGTCGTGGCGGAGCTGCGGGCGGCGACCTTGCGGGTCGTCGTGGCCTCGACCGCGTTGTCCTTGCGCGTGGCGGCGGCCTTCTGCGCTGCAGACTTGCGGATGGCGCGCTGGTGGGCGGCGGTGCGCTTGGCCGGGACCGGAGCGGCGGCGGACTCCACGGCGTCGACCGAGGCCTCGACCTGCGAGCCGATCTTCGACGCGTCCTTGACGACGACGTCCATGAGGCTCTTGGCGACCTTCTCGCCCTCGGTGACGGCCGTCTCGGCGACGCGGCGGCCGCGGGTCACGGTGGCGGTGCCGCGCTCGCTGAGGTCGAACGCGGTGCGCTCACCCTGGGCGCGGAGGTCGGTGACGACCTTCTCGCCGCGGGCGGCGGCGGCGTCGTACTGGTCCTTCGCGTTGCTCGCGATGACGAGGCCCTCGTTGATCACGCGTGCCGGGAGGTCCTGGGCCTGCGTGACGAAGCGCTCGGCATACGTCGTCGCGAGCTTCTGGAGCTCCGCGGTGCGGTTCTGGAGGTCGGCGATGCGCTTCTGGAGGTCCTTCTGCAGCTGGTTCGCCTCCTTCTTGGCACCCTTGCGCAGGTCGGCACCCTTGGCCTGACGGCGGGCGACCTCGAGCTGCTCGCCGGCGGTGCGGACCGTGTCGATCGCCATGTTCGCGGCGCCGACGACGGCGTAGAACGGCGTCGGGTCGACCTGGACCTCGGGCATGCGGCCCTCGACCTGGACGAGCTGGCCGCGGACGTCGGCCACGGCGGCCTCGGCCTGCTTCTGCGCGTCCTTGACGGCCTGGGTGATCTTCTTGCTGAGTGCCATCTCAGTTCTCCTTCTCGGTGGACTCGGTGAGCTCTGGGGTCGCGTCAGCGGTGGTGCTGCGCGACGGTCGCCGACGTGGTGCTGCCGGCGTATGCGTGGGGCGCGGTGTCGTGGCGGGTGTCGTCTCGTCGCTGCCGACGAACGAGACGTAGACGTCGACGAGCACCGCGCGCTGGCGGTCGGTGAGGACCGGGTCTGCGGCGATGGCGGAGAGGACGTCCGGCGCGGCGGCAGGGTCACCCTCGGTGACCCGCTCGTCGAGGATGCCGGCACGGACGTAGAGCGACTCGGCGGAGACCTGCAGCCCCTTGGCGATCTGCTGCAGGATCTCGGCACTGGGGCGCTTGAGCCCGCGCTCGATCTGCGACAGGTAGGGGTTGGAGACACCCGCCATCTCGGCGAGCTGCCGCAGCGACAGCTGGGCGCTCTCGCGCTGTTCGCGCAAGTAGGCCCCGAGGTCGGGTAGCGGAAGCTTGCTCATGACTCCATTGTGCTAACTAGAGCAAGCAGATTGCAAACTCTGGGCAGCGTGAGACGCCCCACACTGCCCCGCTGAGCGCCCTGGGGACGCGGTCAGCGGGTGCGACGGTCCTTGATCGCGAGGGCCTCGCGGGCCTCGGCCGTCGTCATCGGTGGCCGCTGCATCAGGGTCGCGAGCTCGGCGGCCCGAGCCACGAGCTCGCTGTTGTGCACGACGGCCCGGCCCCTGGCATACCTCAGGTTGTCCTCCATGCCGACGCGCAGGTGCCCGCCCGCCGAGAGGGCCGCGGCGACGATCGGCAGGTGCGCGCGTCCGATGCCCGTGGCCGACCAGCTCGTCACCTCGGGCGGGAGCGTCGCCACGCCGGCGAGCAGGGCCTGCGGCGTGCCGGGCATCGACCCCGGCACCCCGGTGACGAAGTCGACGTGGACCTTGCCGCCGTAGGGCAGTCCGCACTCGTCGATGAGGCGGCGCAGCGCGTGGACGTGTCCCAGCTCGAACAGCTCGAACTCGGGCACGACCTCGCGCTCCTGCGCCTGGCGGTAGAGGTCGACCATGAAGCCCCACGGGTTGAGGAAGACCCCGTCGCCGAAGTTCGTCGTGCCGCACGTGAGCGAGCACGAGTCGGGGTCGGCGTCGAGCACGGTGAGCCGCTTTTCGAGCGGGTCGGTGATCGCCCCGCCCGTTGACAACTGGACGACGAGGTCGGTGGCCTCGCGCACGCCGTCGACGGCCTCCTTGAGGAAGGCCGGCTCGAGGGTCGGCTGGTGCTCGCGGTCACGCACGTGGATGTGGATGAGCGCGGCGCCGGCCCGCTCGCACGCGACGGCGGTCTCGACGAGCTCCTCCGGTGTCGTCGGCAGCGCCGGCACGTCGGCCTTGGCGCTCTCGGCGCCGGTGGGCGCGACGGTGATCAGGGTGCTCGCGACGCTGCGTGCAGGGCTCATGCGGCTCATCCTGCCAGCGCCGGAGCCGTCGTCGGTCAGGGCGCGACGATGACCGTCTGCGACGCCGAGAGGTCGTCGACGAGCAGCTCGAGGGTGGGGTCGGTGTTGCGCTTGATGACCGCCAGGGCGATGGGGCCGTCGACGTGGTGGCGACCGACGGAGGTCACGCGCCCGACGACCTTGTCGCCGACCCGGACCTCGCTGCCCTGCGCCGGCAGGACGTGCCCGGAGCCGTCGAGGTGGAGGAAGACGAGCCGCCGCGGCGGACGGCCGAGGTTGTGGACGCGGGCCACGGTCTCCTGACCGCGGTAGCAGCCCTTGTGCAGGTGCACGGCGGTGCGGAGCCAGTCGACCTCGTGCACGATCGTGCGGTGGTCGGTCTCCTGCCCGAGGCGGGGACGCCAGGCCGCGATGCGCAGCGCCTCGGCGGCCCAGAGGCCGGCGAGCGGTCGATCGCCCACGGCCGCAACGAGATCCGTGCGGGGGACGAGGATCTCGCGCCAGGCCCGATCGGTGCCGGGGTGGTCGTCGACGGGGCCGTAGGCCGTCGTGTCGCCGACGAGGTCGGGCCACGGGTCGCGCCACGCGAGCGGCTCACCCTCGACCGACTCGTTGGCGTGCGGCTCGCCGAGGACGGCCCAGTCGTCCGTGACGAGGGCGACCTCGACGCGGAGCATGAAACGCATCTTGTCGAGCCAGTCGGCGAGCGCCTGCCCGGCGCCCGGCTCGGTCGTGATCCACGTCGTCGTGCCGTCGTCGACGAGGTGGAGCGAGTGCTCGACGTGACCCTTGGGCGTCAGCACGAGGGCCTCACGCGACTGGCGCGGCTCGAGGCCGAGGAGGTGCTGGGTGGTCAGCGAGTGCAGCCAGCTGAGCCGGTCCGGTCCGGTGACCGTCACGACGTCGCGGTGCGAGAGGTCGACGACCGCCAGGCCCTCCTCGAGGAGGCGCTGCTCACGCATCGGGTCGCCGTAGTGGATCGCGACGGAGGCCTCGGCCCCCTCGCCGGCCACGGCACCGGGGCGCGCCAGCAGCGGGCTCGTCGTCGCCGGTCGGGTGGGCAGCTCCACGTCGCTCATGCTGGAAGGAACGCTCACGGCATACGCCTCATTCCGTAGGCCCCGAGCTCGGCGTGCGTCACTCGACGCGCTTGAGCGTGGCCGACACGTGGCTCTGGAGCTCCTGCCCCACGGCCGCCATGTCCATGACCCAGAGCAGGTTGGACTCGACGAGGCCGTACATGCGGGTGGCGGCGTTGTACTCCTTGGCGCCGGGCGCGCGCAGGACGCCGTCGGTCTTGAGCTGGATCTTGGCCGGCTCGATCTTGCCGTAGTAGAGCTCGAGGATGCCGGTCGGGTGCGCGAGCAGCAGCTCGACCTCGCCGTTCTCGAGCGGGCGCCAGAAGCCGGACTCGACCGCGGCGGGACGCACCTTGGCGCCGTTCTCGGAGTCGAGGATCCAGGCGCGGCTCTCCCACTTGAGGAAGCCCCGCCCGTCGTGGGTCACCTCGACCTCCTGGCCGAAGTGCGCCGACTCGATCGTGGGGTAGCCCACGACGCCGGCGCCCTCCCAGCGTCCGATGAGCCAGGCGAGGGGTCGCAGCGGCTCCGGGATGTCCTGGTCGAGGTTGAACATGCGCCCGATCGTAGCCTGATCCCATGGACTCCCCCGCACGCTCGCTCGTCGTCAAGGTCACCGCCGGAACCGAGGCGCCGGAGCGTCTCTCGCAGGCCTTCACGGTCGCCGCGACCGCCGTCGCGAGCGGCGTCGACGTGTCGCTCTGGCTGACGGGCGAGTCGACGTGGATGGCCGTGCCCGGCCGCGCCGAGGAGTTCGAGCTGCCGTATGCCGCGCCGCTCGTGGAGCTGCGCGACGCGGTTCTCGCGGGTGGCCGGCTCACCGTCTGCACGCAGTGCGCGGCCCGGCGCGAGCTCACCGAGGACCAGCTCGTCGAGGGCGCGGTCATCAAGGGGGCCGCCGTCTTCGTCGAGGAGGTCATGGCTCCGGGCGCGCAGGCCCTGGTCTACTGACCCCGCCGCCTCAGGTGAGGACGGAGAAGAGGCGCACGACGGCGCCGACCACGAGCACCGAGCCCACGCCCGCCCCGACCTGCCCGCGCAACGTCAGCATCGCCGGCTGGAGGGCGAGCACCCGCCGGAACGACCACGACACCGTGCCGGCCGCCGCCCCGATGCCGAGGGCCTCGAGCGGGCCGACCTCGACGAAGCGTGACGCCGCGATGACCGCCGCCAGCACCGACGCCGCGAGCGCGACGAAGCCGAGCAGGGGCGCTGCCACCCGCACGCCGGAGAGCAGGTCGGTGACGACGGCAGCCCCGACGGCCGCCATCGCCACCACGGCGACGGCCTGGCCGCGCGCGGTGTCGGCGGCCACGACGGCGGTCGTGCCCGAGGCGATGACGACCAACCCACCGAACGACGACAGCAGCGTGAGCACGAGACCCTCGCGGCCGGTGCGCCGGACGAGCTGGCCGAAGAAGGAGAGGACGATGCCGAACGCCACGGCGGCCGGCACCCAGAGCAGGTCCTCCCGCAGGGCGCTCAGCACGATGGCCACGGAGGAGGCGGCGAGCACAACGGTCGTCGCCGTCGGCGTCCACGAGCCGGTGAGCAGCGGCCACCCCCAGGCCACCGCGAGCGCGAGCACGAGGGTCACACCCAGCGTCGCGGCATACCCCGAGTCCTGCGCCACGAGCAGCGCGACCGCGGCCACGAACGTGGCCGCGATGCTGACCCAGCGGACGCGGTCGGCGGCCACGGGAGAGAGCGGGAGGTGGAGCGACCCGCCGGCCACCGAGCCGCCAGAGACGTCGGGTCCGGGCAGGGCCGCGTTGTCCTCAGGCACGGGGGCCATTGTGCATCACCCGCCGGCGAAGGGCGGCAGCACCTCGACCGTGCCGCCGGCGGGCACGGGCTCGTCGCGACCCACGGAACGCCCGTCGAGCAGGAAGGTCGCCACGGCGGCCACGCGGGCGAGATCGGGGTGGGCGGCGACGGAGGCCTCGACGACCTGGCCGACGGTCGCGCCCGCCCGCTGCTCGCTGTCGGTGCCGGCCGCGGCACGGGCCGCGGCCCAGTAGCGCACGGTGACCGTGCGCGACTCGGGTGCACTCGGGGGCATCTCACTCCGTCTCATCGTTGGCGCGGTCCGGTTCGCTGGTGACCAGTCTCGCCTATCCTGCATGAGATGGCCCGCCTGCTGCTGCTCACCAACGCGCTCGCCCCGAGCGCCGAGGTGCTGCCTGCCCTCGGGCTGCTGAGCCACACGGTGCGCATCCTGCCGGCCGAGGCCACCGCGCTCGTCGACTCGCCCGACTGCGACGTCGTCATCGTCGATGCGCGGCGGGAGCTGGCGAGCGCACGCTCCTTGTGCCGGGTGCTGCGCACCACCGGGATCGGCACCCCGCTGCTGGCCGTCCTCACCGAGGGCGGCCTCGCTGGTCTCACGGCCGAGTGGGGCCTCGACGACGTGCTGCTCGACTCCGCCGGGCCGGCCGAGGTCGACGCGCGCCTGCGCCTGGCCATGACCAAGGGCCAGGACGACGACGCCGACCTGGACATGCCGATCACCTCGGGCGAGCTCGTCATCGACGAGTCGTCCTACTCCGCGAAGTTCCGCGGGCACCCGCTCGACCTCACCTACAAGGAGTTCGAGCTCATCAAGTACCTCGCCCAGCACCCGGGCCGCGTCTTCACGCGTGCGCAGCTGCTGCAGGAGGTCTGGGGCTACGACTACTACGGCGGCACCCGCACCGTCGACGTGCACGTGCGGCGCCTGCGCGCCAAGCTCGGCCCCGACCACGAGACCCTCATCGGCACGGTCCGCAACGTCGGCTACCGCCTCGTCCCCGACCGGGCCGACTCCCCGTCCACCGAGACCGCCGACGCCTGAGCGGGACGTCGTCCGGTCGACGACGCAGAACGGCCCGGCTCCAGAGGAGCCGGGCCGTTCTGCGTCAGGAGACCGCGGTCACTGCTTGGTGATGCGGGTGAGCGCCCCGGGCGTGTACGGCGAGACGCTCTTGAGGTAGTTGGCGAACGCGTCGATGTCGAGGCCGCCGAAGAAGACGTCCGTGCCCTTGAGGAACGTCGGGAACCCGTCGCCCCCGCCTGCCAGGAAGTTGTTCGTCACGATGCGGTAGGTCTGCGTGTCGACGAGAGGCGTTCCCTTGAGGGTCACCGTGCCGAGCGTGGTGCCCGAGTAGGTGTACGCGAAGTCCTTGCTGACCTGCAGGATCTTCGCCGTCTTGCTGTTGTCGCCGCTCCACTGCTCCTGGAGCAGGGACTTGATCTGCGCACCCGTGAGCGTCATGGAGACGAGGTAGTTGTTGAACGGCTGCACGGTGAAGGCCTCACCGAAGGTGACCTCGCCGGGCGCCTCGCCGTACGGCGAGAACGCGTAGGTGAGGTTGGTCCGGATGCCGCCCGGGTTCATGAACGCGATGACCGGGGTCTGGCCACCGGTCACCACCGACGGGTCGGCCAGCTGCGCATCGGCGATGAGGTCACCGAGTGCGCTCTCGCCGCCCGCGTTGGGCGTGGTGGTGACGTCCTTCGTGATGGACCCGAGGACCTTGGAGGCCACGCCGACGACGAGCTTGTTGTAGAGGGCGATGAGAGACGTCTGCGCAGGGTCCTTCGCCACGTCGCGCGACACGATCCGGTTGGCCGAGCTGGCGTACGGGTCAGCGGCCGCCGGACGCACGATGTCGCTGGTGCGGCGGTCGAACTTGACGTTCGTCTCGGTGTAGAGGCGACCGAAGGAGGACGCGGACGTCACGAGGCGCGGCTGGCCGGCCGGGTCCGGGATGTTGCACACGTAGGGCTGGTGGGTGTGGCCGGAGATGACCATGTCGATCGCAGGGCTGAGGTCGCGCGCGATGGGCAGGATCGGCGACTCGGCGGACAGGGACCCGCTCTTGCACGCGTAGTCGTAGGGCGTGTTGGCCGGCGGCACACCGCCCTGGTGGACGAGCACGACGATGGCGTTGACGCCCTGCGCCTTGAGCACCGGGACCAGCGCGTTGGCCGTGGCCACCTCGTCCTTGAACTCGAGGCCGGCGACACCGGAGGCCGTCACGATTCCGGGCGTGTCCTTGAGGGTCATGCCGATGAAGCCGACCTTGGCGCCGTTGAAGTTCTTGATCGCGTAGGGCGGCAGGATCGTCTTGCCCGTCGACGTGTCGATCACGTTGGCCGCGAGGTACTGGAAGTTCGCACCGGTGAAGGGGTGGTCGGCGCAGGAGTTCTGGTTGTCCTTGCCGTCACCGTCGTCGATGCACCCGCCGTTCTGGAGACGCTGGAGCTCCTTGAAGCCCTCGTCGAACTCGTGGTTGCCCACCGACGTGATGTCGAGGCCAAGGGAGTTGAGCGACTCGACGGTCGGCTCGTCGTGGAAGGCCGCGGACAGCAGCGGCGACGCGCCCACCATGTCGCCCGCTGCGACGGTGACCGTGTTGGCGTGGCCGACGCGGGCCTGCTTCAGGTGGGTTGCGAGGTACTCGACCCCACCCGCGAGCTTGTAGTTGACCAGGTCGGTCCGGTCGCCGTCGCCGTCGATGTCGTTCACGTCCACGTACGGCGTCACCGTGATGCGGCCGCTCGAACCCGACGGAGGTTCGAGATTGCCGTGGAAGTCGTTGAAGGACAGGATCTGGAGGTCGATCTGCGTCTTGCCCGGAGCCTTGCTCGTGTCTGGCCCGGCGGTGGGTGCGGCCAGGGCCGGTGCCGCGAGGGCCGCGGCGCAGATCCCTGCGACGGCGACGCCCGTGATGCGGCGGGTGGTACGGGACATGTGTCTCCCCTTGGTCTGCTGGGTGGATCGCGTGCCCATCGGCACCCACGGGAGGCTAGTGCCCCGCGGGTGCGCGGTGGGGCTTGCTGAGTGACGGTGTTGTGAACGACAGGCAGCGCCGACCCGGAGCGGTCCCGGAGGCGTCCGAAGACTCCCGGAGTCGTGAGTTGCGGTGCAGGGCCCCCGCGCCCTGCACCGGACCCTAGCCGGGACGGGCGACGAGCGGGAGACCCCAGGACGTCGCTGTGGTGGAATCGCGGTATGCCGCGCCCGACGGTCGCCCTGCGCGACGCGACCACCCCGCTCACCGCCGACGAGTCCGCCGCCGTGCTCGCCCTCGCCGAGGAGGCCGCGTCGGTCGACGGCTCGCAGGCGCTCTCGGAGCAGTTCCGGCTCTCCGCGCGGTCGCGCGAGCACGACGGGGTCGACCACCTGCTCGCGACCGACGCCGAGGGCGCGCTCGTCGGCTACGCCCAGTCCCGCACGGGCGAGGGACCGGCGTCGGCCGAGCTCGTCGTCTCACCCGCAGCCCGCCGGTCGGGCGTGGGCACGGCGCTGCTCGCGAGCCTGCCGGACGGCATACGCGTCTGGAGCCACGCGACGGGAGCAGCGGCCGACGCCGCGGCCGCGTTCGCCCGCGCCAACGGCCTCGTGGCCGTCCGCTCGCTCCACGTCATGGGCCGCTCGCTGCAGGAGGGGCTGTCGTGGCCGGCCGCGTCGCTCGACGGGAGGTATGCCGTCCGCTCCTTCGAGCCCGGACGTGACGAGGACGCGTGGCTGGCCCTCAACGCCGCGGCCTTCGCCCACCACCCCGAGCAGGGGTCGCTGCGTCGGGCCGACCTCGACCAGCGCATGGCCGAGCCGTGGTGGGACCCGGCCGGCCTGATCCTCGTCGTCGAGGCGGACGCCCCCGACGTGCTCGCGGCCTCTCACTGGACCAAGGTCGACCCGCCCGGAGGGGACGTCGGTGAGGTCTACGTCGTCGCCGTCTCCCCCGACCGCCAGGGCCAGGGACTCGGCCGGGCCGTCACCGTGCTGGGCCTGGACCACCTGCGCTCGCTCGGCCTGGACCGGGTCGTGCTCTACGTCGACGAGGACAACGTCGCCGCCGTGCGCACCTACGCCGCGCTCGGTTTCGTCGACGTCGAGGTGCACCGGCAGTACGCCCGCCAGGACGCGCCGGACACGGCGTCCGAGGCCCCGGTCGCACCGGTCCCCGGCTGAGACGAGTTCACCCCGAGGCCACCTATCGGTGCCACGATGGGCGCATGAGCACCGGCAGCCTCACCACCCCCGACCTCCACGAGCAGGATGCACCGGCCGCGGCCGAGCGGGGCGCTGCACCCGAGGAGCCGACGAGCGAGCCCTCGGAGGTCAGCTCGTTCACGAGCACCGTCCCGACGCGGCGCGTGCCCGCGCGGGCCGCGAACGGCCGCTTCGTCGGGGCTCCCGGCCAGGGTGACGAGGAGGACGACCTGCCGGCCGACCGCTACCTGGAGCGGGAGCTGTCGTGGCTGCAGTTCAACGAGCGGGTGCTCCAGCTGGCCATGGACCCGGCCGTGCCGCTGCTCGAGCGGACCCGCTTCCTCGCGATCTTCGCCAACAACCTCGACGAGTACTTCATGGTGCGGGTCGCCGGGCTCAAGCGCCGCATCGCGACCGGCCTCGCGGTGCGCACGGCGGCTGGGCTCGAGCCCCGCGAGCTGCTCGAGCGCATCGCCCGCCTCGCCCACGAGCTGATGCAGCAGCACGCCGGCGTCTTCCAGCACGACGTGCGCCCCTCCCTCGAGGACGAGGGCATCACCGTGGTGCGCTGGGACGACCTTGACGAGGACGACCGCGAGCCGCTCCACTACTTCTTCGCCGACCGCGTCTTCCCGGTGCTCACGCCGCTCGCGGTCGACCCGGCGCACCCGTTCCCCTACATCTCCGGGCTGTCGCTCAACCTCGCCGTGCTGCTCCAGAACCCCAAGACCGGCACCGAGCACTTCGCCCGCGTCAAGGTGCCACCGAGCCTGCCGCGCTTCATCCTCGTCGAGGAGGACGTCGACGCCGACGTCGAGCGCAAGCGCTTCGTGCCCCTCGAGGACGTCATCGCCAGCCACCTCGACCAGCTCTTCCCCGGCATGCTCGTGCAGGAGCACTTCTCCTTCCGGGTCACCCGCAACGAGGACCTCGAGGTCGAGGAGGACGACGCCGAGAACCTCCTGACCGCCCTGGAGAAGGAGCTGACCCGGCGCCGCTTCGGGCCGCCGATCCGCCTCGAGGTCGAGGACGACATCGACCCCAAGGTCCTCGACATGCTCGCCCGCGAGCTGCAGATCAGCGACCGGGAGATCTACCGGCTCCCGACCCCGCTCGACCTGCGGGGACTGTTCACCATCGCCGACGTCGACCGCAGCGACCTCGAGTTCCCGAAGTTCTTCCCGCGCACGCACCCCGACTTCGCGCCGACCGAGAGCGCCAAGGCCATCGACCTGCTCGCCGCGGTCCGGCAGAAGGACGTGCTCGTCCAGCACCCCTACAACTCGTTCTCGACGTCGGTGCAGGCCTTCATCGAGCAGGCCGCGAACGACCCGAAGGTCCTCGCGATCAAGCAGACGCTCTACCGCACCTCGGGCGACTCCCCCATCATCGACGCCCTCATCGACGCCGCCGAGGCCGGCAAGCAGGTGCTCGCCGTCGTCGAGATCAAGGCGCGCTTCGACGAGGTCAACAACATCTCCTGGGCCCGCAAGCTCGAGGAGGCGGGCGTCCACGTCGTCTACGGCGTCGTCGGCCTCAAGACCCACGCCAAGCTGTGCCTCGTCGTGCGCCAGGAGTCCGAGGGCCTCGTGCGCTACTGCCACATCGGCACCGGCAACTACAACCCCAAGACGGCGCGCGTCTACGAGGACTTCGGCCTCTTCACGACCGACCCGCAGGTGGGCGAGGACCTGTCGCGCCTCTTCAACCTCCTGTCGGGCTTCGCGCCCCGGAGCAAGTTCAAGCGGCTGCTCGTCGCGCCCCGCTCCGTGCGGTCGGGCCTCATCGACCTCATCGACGAGGAGATCGAGCTCCACGAGTCGCGCCGCGAGGGCGCACCGGCCGGACGCATCGTCATCAAGGCCAACTCGATCGTCGACGAGGCGCTCATCGACGCGCTCTACCGGGCGAGCATCGCCGGCGTCCGCGTCGACATCTGGGTGCGCGGCATCTGCGCCCTGCGTCCCGGCGTCGAGGGGCTCTCGGAGCACATCCGGGTCCGCTCGATCCTCGGGCGCTTCCTCGAGCACTCGCGGGTCTTCTGGTTCGACCACGGCGGCGACCCGCAGGTCTACATCGGCAGCGCCGACATGATGCACCGCAACCTCGACCGCCGGGTCGAGGCGCTCGTGCGCATCGCCGACCCCGGCCACGTCGTCGAGCTCGCCGACCTCATCGACCTCGCGTTCGCCGACACGACCTCGCGCTGGGACCTCGGCTCCGACGGCCGCTGGGTGCGCCACCACCTGTCCGACTCCGGTGAGCCGCTCGACGACCTGCAGGGCAGGCTCATCGAGCGACACGACAAGCGGCGCCGCAAGGCACGCCGTCGCTGACCGGCATACGACCACCCCATCAGGCAGACTGGCGCCCGTGTCCTCCGTGATCCCCGCCGCCGGCACGCTGCCCTGGCGCCGCCGCGACGGACGCCTGGAGGTCGCCCTCGTCCACCGGCCGAAGTACGACGACTGGTCGTGGGCCAAGGGCAAGCTCGACCCCGGGGAGCACGCGTGCGTCGCCGCGACCCGTGAGACGCTCGAGGAGACCGGCCTCGTCGTGCGTCTCGGGGTGCCGCTGCCGTCGGCGGAGTACCCCGTGCTCGACCAGACCGGCGGCCCGGCGACGAAGAAGGTGCACTACTGGTCGGCCCGCGTCACGGGAGGCACCGGGGCGCTCGAGCACGAGATCGACGAGGTCGCCTGGGTCGACGTGCGCACGGCCCACGACCGCCTCGACTACGCACGCGACCGCGAGCAGCTGCTCGCCCTCGTCCGCGCCGACCGGGCCGACGAGCTGCGCTCGTGGCCCATCGCGTTCGTCCGCCACGCCAAGGCGACCCCGCGCGGCAAGTGGGACGGCGACGACCGCAAGCGCCCGCTCGACGCCGTCGGCCGCGCCCAGGCCGCCACGGTCGCGGCCGTGCTCGACGCCTACGGCGTGAAGCGGGTCGTCTCCTCGTCGTCGACCCGCTGCGTCGCCACCGTCGAGCCGTATGCCGTCAGGACCGGACTGCGCCTGCGCACCCGTGACGTGCTCTCCGAGGAGGGCTTCGCCGAGAGCCAGGTCGGCGCCGTCGCCCAGGTCCAGCGCCTGCTCGAGCGTGGCGATCCCGCCGCACTGTGCAGCCACGGGCCGGTGCTGCCGACCCTCCTCGGCCTGCTCCACGCCCGGGTCTCCTCCTCCCCGGAGCGCGGCGACCTCGTCGCCGAGCACCTGCGGGCCGCCGCCGACGAGGCGATGCACAAGGGCGAGGTGCTGGTGTGCCACCTCGTCGGACGCGGCGAGGACGCGCGCGTCGTCGACGTCGAACGCATCGACACCTGAGCCCTGCTCGAACCCTTCATCGTGGGCCGGTCCCGGCCGGGTCGCATCCCGAGGTGGCGGCCCACCCCAAGACGTCGCCCCTCGTTCACCCTGCGTTAACCGCACGTGGACCGCTGGTCATCCTGCGGACCTATGTTCGCCGTGGATCACCATCCAGCAACGTCGCTCGGATCTGACCGACCGACCACCAGGAACACCCCATCGAGAGGGATCACACTCGTGTCTGTTTCGCGTATCAGCGCTCTCGGCGCCATCGCCCTGTCCGGCGCTCTTGCGCTCTCGGCCTGCGCGTCCGAGAACAACGGCGCCACTCCCGGCGCGGGCTCCACCGCAGGCGGCTCCGCCGCTGCGGGCGACTGCTTCAGCGGCGACCTCAAGGCCGAGGGCTCCTCGGCGCAGAAGAACGCCATCGACGAGGCGATCAAGGCGTACCAGACGAACTGCGCCGACGCCAACATCGACTACCAGCCCACCGGTTCCGGTGCCGGCATCAAGCAGTTCATCGCCAAGCAGGTCGACTTCGCCGGCTCCGACTCGGCCCTCAAGACCGAGCCCAAGGACGGCAAGATCGAGGCCGACGACGCCAAGGCCTCGTGCGGCTCCGACGCCTGGAACCTGCCCATGGTCACCGGTCCGATCGCGATCGCCTACAACGTCAAGGGCGTCGACAAGCTCGTGCTCAACGCCGAGGTCGCGGCCAAGATCTTCGACGGCAAGATCACGACGTGGAACGACCCGGCCATCGCGGCGATCAACAAGGGCGTCACGCTGCCCTCGACGCCGATCAAGGTCTTCTTCCGCTCCGACGAGTCGGGCACGACCGAGAACTTCACGAAGTACCTCAAGGCCGCCGCTCCCGACGCCTGGTCCTACGACACCGGCAAGAAGTGGACCGGCAAGGGCGAGGGCAAGGAGAAGTCGGCCGGTGTCGCCACCGCGGTGAAGGGCCAGGACGGCGGCATCACGTACGTCGAGCTCTCCTACGCCCAGCAGAACCAGCTGCCGATGGCCCAGATCGACACCGGCTCCGGCCCCGTCGAGCTGACCGCCGAGTCGGCCGGCAAGACGATCGCCACGGCCAAGCAGACCGGCACCGGCAACAACCTCGCGCTCAAGATCGACTACGCCACCAAGGAGGCCGGGGCCTACCCGATCGTCCTCGTGACGTACGAGATCGTCTGCTCGAAGTACGCCGACGCCGAGACGGGCAAGAAGGTCAAGAGCTTCCTCAAGTCCTTCGCCTCCGACTCCGTCCAGAAGGGCCTCGAGACCAAGGGCTACGCCCCGCTGCCGGCCGAGGTCGCCACCAAGGTCCAGACCGCGGTCGACGCGATCTCCTGAACCTCCGCCTGACCCGGACGGAGCGATCCGACCGGGTCGACCACGCAGGGGCGGGCGCCGCAACCGGCGTCCGCCCCTGCGCCAGTACCACCCGAACGAAGGAAGAGGCCTCCACGTGTCCACAGTGACCGGCGTGTCCGCCACGGACCAGGCTCCCGGGCCTGACGGGAAGCAGCCCCTGCAGGGCGACCGGGCATCCACCGGCCGTTTCGGCGACCGTCTCTTCGGCGGCGCCGCGACGGCGTCCGGTGTCGTCGTCATCGCCCTCGTCAGCCTCATCGCGGTCTTCCTCGTCGTGCAGGCCGTGCCCGCCCTGATGAACAACTCGGAGAGCTTCTTCACGAGCCGGGTCTGGGCACCGGGCGGCGAGAAGCCGGCCTTCGGCATCCTCGAGTTCCTCTGGACGACGGTGACCGCCTCGACCATCGCGATGCTCGTCGCGGTGCCGGTCGGGGTGGCCGTCGCCCTCTTCATCACCCAGTACGCGCCCACCTGGATGAGTCGTCCGGCGGCCGGCCTCGTCGACCTCCTCGCGGCCGTGCCGTCGATCGTCTACGGCCTCTGGGGCCTCATCGCCTTCGCGCCGGTCTTCAAGCCGGTGCAGGGCTGGATCGAGAGCGCCCTCGGCTGGTTCCCGCTCTTCGCGCCGACCGGCATCAGCGGCGGCACGATCTTCTTCATCGGCATCGTGCTCGCGATCATGGTGCTGCCGATCGTGACCGCGCTCTCGCGCGAGGTCTTCGACCAGACGCCCATCGCCCACAAGGAGGGCGCGCTCGCGCTCGGGGCCACGCAGTGGGAGATGATCCGCACCGCGGTGCTGCCCTTCGGCCGTCCCGGCGTCATCTCCGCCTCGATGCTCGCCCTCGGCCGTGCGCTCGGCGAGACGATCGCCGTCACCTTCCTCGTGTCGGCCCTCTCCGACGGCAGCCCGTGGACGTGGTCGCTCTTCAACGGCGGCGAGACGTTCGCCTCGAAGATCGCCAACAACGCGGCGGAGTTCAGCAACCCGGGCAAGACCGGCGCCTACATCGCGGCCGGTCTGGTCCTGTTCGTGCTGACCTTCGTCGTCAACAGCATCGCCCGCGTCGTCATCGAGCGCAGGAAGGCCTTCACCGAATGAGCACCGCCACCGACCGCCGCGTCCCTGACGACCAGGTGGCTCCGGGCGAGCCCGTGACGCCCCCGGGCGGCCGGCCGGGCCGCGACGCGCTCTCCGAGATGAGCCACCCGCACCGCGGCCGCAGGGCCAAGGACGTCGTCGCTCGGATCGTCATGTGGGCCGCCTTCGCGCTCGCCATGGTCCCCCTCGTGTGGATCCTCGGCACCGTCATCGGCAAGGGCTTCCACATGCTCACCACGGCGACGTGGTGGACCGGCAACCAGCGCAACATCAACTCCGACGACTTCGGCGGAGGCGCCCGGCACGCCATCGAGGGCACCCTGACGATGGTCGGCTTCACCGCCCTCATCGCGGTGCCGATCGGCATCCTCACGGCCGTCTACCTCGTGGAGTACGGCCGCGGCCGGCTCGCCAAGGCGATCAGCTTCACCGTGGACATCCTCTCGGGCGTGCCGTCGATCGTCGCCGCCCTGTTCATCTACGCCGTGTGGGTGACGACGTTCGGTCTCGGCCGTTCCGGCTTCGCCGCGGCGCTCGCCCTCGTGCTGCTCATGATCCCCGTCGTCGTGCGCTCGACCGAGGAGATGCTGAAGCTCGTGCCCAACGAGCTGCGGGAGGCGGCCTACGCCCTCGGTGTGCCCAAGTGGGTCACCGTCGTCAAGGTCGTGCTGCGCACGGCGTTCTCCGGCATCGTCACCGGCGTGCTGCTCGGCATCGCCCGCGTCATGGGCGAGACGGCGCCGCTGCTGATCCTCGCGCCGTACACGAAGAACTTCCAGCGCGACCTGTTCAACGGCAACTTCCCGACGCTGCCGATGATGATCAACCAGGACCGCGGCGACTTCGCACTGTCCACCGCCGCCGAGCGCATGTGGGGCGCCGCCCTCACCCTGATCATCCTCGTCCTGCTGCTCAACCTCATCGGCCGGGTCATCGCGCACTTCGGCTCGGTCAAGAAGTAAGAGAAAGCGAACCCCTGACATGGCAAAGCGAATCGACGTCACCGACCTCAACGTCTACTACGGCGGCTTCAAGGCCGTCGAGGGCGTCTCGATGACGGTCGAGCCCCGTTCCGTCACGGCCTTCATCGGCCCGTCCGGCTGCGGCAAGTCGACCTTCCTGCGCACCCTGAACCGCATGCACGAGGTAGTCCCCGGCGGCCGCGTCGAGGGCAAGGTCATGCTCGACGACCAGGACCTCTACGCCAGCTCGATGGACCCCGTCACCGTGCGCCGCACCATCGGCATGGTGTTCCAGCGGCCCAACCCGTTCCCGACGATGTCGATCTACGACAACGTCGCCGCGGGCCTGCGCCTCAACGGCGTCAGGAACAAGAAGACCCTCGACGGCATCGTCGAGACCTCGCTCAAGGGCGCCAACCTCTGGAACGAGGTCAAGGACCGTCTGAACAAGCCGGGTGCCGGCCTCTCCGGTGGCCAGCAGCAGCGCCTCTGCATCGCGCGTGCGATCGCGGTGCAGCCTCAGGTGCTGCTCATGGACGAGCCGTGCTCGGCCCTCGACCCGATCTCGACGCTCGCGATCGAGGACCTCATCAACGAGCTCAAGAACGAGTTCACGATCGTCATCGTCACGCACAACATGCAGCAGGCGGCCCGCGTCTCGGACCGGACGGCCTTCTTCAACCTCAAGGCGACCGGTGAGCCGGGCCGTCTCGTCGAGATCGGTGACACGACGCGGATCTTCAACAACCCGACCGAGCAGGCCACCGAGGACTACATCTCCGGCCGCTTCGGCTGAGGGTCGTCGAGGCTCGCAGGCCCGCGGGCTCCGCAGCGACACAGGAGAAGTGCCCACCCGAGGTCTCGGGTGGGCACTTCTCGTATGCCGTGTGCCGTATGCCGTGCGGCTGCGGCCGCCCGGTGCGCGCCGGGCGGCGCGTGCCGGTCAGCGCGTGCCGGTCAGCGGAAGATCGACGTGGCGTACCAGGCGACGACGGCGACGAGGCCCGCTCCCGGGAAGGTGAGCACCCAGGCGCCGACGATGTTGCCTGCCACGCTCCACCGCACCGCGGAGAGACGCTTGGTCGCGCCGACACCCATGATCGCCGATGTGATCGTGTGCGTCGTCGAGATGGGCGCCCCGAAGGACAGGCCTGCGACGTAGAGGATCGCCGCGGCCGTCGTCTCGGCCGCGAAGCCCTGGGGCGGCGTGAGGTCGATGATGCGGCGGCCGAGCGTGCGCATGATGCGCCACCCACCGGCATACGTCCCTAGGGAGATGACGATGGCCGAGAGCACGAGCACCCAGATCGGGATGCTGTCGTCGGTGTGGTGCCCGGAGATGTTGAGCGCGAGGACGACGACGCCGGCGGTCTTGGCGGCGTCCTGCAGGCCGTGGCCGAAGGCCATCGCGGCCGCCGACGCGGTCTGGGCCCACCGGAAACCGCGCGTGACCCGGCCCGGGTTGGAGTTGCGGAAGATCCAGAAGATCGCCGTCATGACGAGGTAGCCGAGCACGAGGCCGATGATCGGGGAGGCCACCATCGGGATGATGACCTTCTCCCAGATGACGGTCCACTGCACGGCCACGCCGGCGACGAGCGCTGCACCGCCGAGGCCGCCGATGAGGGCGTGCGACGACGACGACGGCAGGCCGAACCACCAGGTCAGCAGGTTCCAGCCGATGGCGCCGATGAGGGCTGCCGCGACGAGCCAGAGCCCGTTGACGCCCTGCGGCTGCTCGATGATGCCCGAGCCGATGGTCTTGGCCACCTTGGCGCCGAAGAAGGCGCCGAAGAGGTTGGCGACCGCCGCCATGGCGAGGGCCACCCGAGGTGTCAGCGCCCGCGTCGAGACCGAGGTCGCGATCGCGTTGGCCGCGTCGTGGAAGCCGTTGGTGTAGTTGAAGCCCATGGCCAGTGCGATGACCGCACCGACCCCGAGGACGGGGATGGTCGTGTCCATCAGTCGGTCAGGACTCCTTGACCGCGATGCCCTCGACGACGTGGGCCACCTTCTCGAACGCATCGGCGGCGTTCTCGAAGCCGTCGACGATGGCCTTGACCTTGATCACGTTGACCGGGTCGGGCGAGTTGTTGAAGAGGGCGGCCACCATCTTGCGGTGGAGCGAGTCGGCCTGGTTCTCGAGGCGGTTGATCTCGATCCAGTAGCTCTTGAGGTCCTTCATCGAGCGCAGCCGCGGCATGGCCTCGGCGGTCACCTCGGCCATGCGAGCGAGGATCTCGAACTGCTCGGCGAGACCCTCGGGGATCTCACCCATGCGGTAGAGCACGATGAGGTCGGCGGTCTCCTCGATGTAGTCCATGCAGTCGTCGAGGGACGCGGCGAGGTTGTGGATGTCCTCGCGGTCGAACGGCGTGATGAACGAGCTGTTCACCTTGTTGATGAGCTCGTGCGTCGCGTCGTCGGCGGCGTGCTCGAGCTCCTTGAGCCGGTCGGCCACGGTCTGGCGCTTCGAGGGCTCGACCTCGAGGAAGCGGGTCAGCTCCCGGGTCGCCTCGACGAGGAGTTGTGCTGAGGACGTGAAGAGGGTGAAAAAGCTCGTGTCCTGGGGTGTGAGGCGAAAACCCACGGGGATGCTCCGGTCGATCGAGGGCTGGTCCGGGGAAGATGCTACGGCGTCGAGGACACTCCAGTGCAACCGAGCGTCAATCCGGCGTTCACCCGGCCGGGTCGGCCGCCGCGTCGTTGCCCGGGGCGGAGCCGTCGTCCGCGGTCCCTGGCACCCCGAGCAGCTCGTCGACCTCCTCGGGCGTGAAGTGACGCGGACTGGACGAGGCGGCGACGACGAGGTCGCTCACCAGTTCGATCTCGTCGGCAAGAGCGACGTCGAGCAGGTCACCGGACCGCTCCTCGGCGGGCGTCATGGCTTCAATCTAGCGGCCCGCGGATCGTTCGTGGGGCCGTGGAGGGTTTAGGAGCACCCTGCTGCATGGCGCTTCACGGAGACGGTGCCGGACACCAGAGCAGTGGGTGGAGGTTGCGTCGGGTCGGGAGCGCCTCTCGGCACAGGGCCGCTCGTAGCGGCTGAATTTGGGACCCGGGGCTACCACGACCCGACGCGCGTTCAAGGATAAAGGCGTGGATAGGGATCACCAAAGACGTCAGGACGCAAGGGCCGAAGCCTCCCGGCTGCCGGCCGCACGGTGCGACGCGCGAGTCGGCTCAGTCGAGGGCGTCGGCACGCCACAGCCGGGCGCACACCGTGAGGTCCTCGGCCATGACGAGGACGTTGGCGGCCTGCTCGGCGGCCTCGTCACCGAGCGAGATGTCGGCACGTCCGGCGGAGACGACGCGGCAGAACGCAGAGGCTCGTTCGAGCGCCACGGCCAGGTCGCCCTCGAAGACGCCACGCAGCACCTCGTCGATGACACGGCTCATCTCCTGGGGCCCAGGCGGCTCGGCGGCCCCGGCGACGGCGTGGTTGGGTCCGGTGAAACGGATGCCCGCGGCATACTCCCGACTGGCCTCCGCGGGGGCGCGACGGACCCACTCACGCAGCACGTAGAGGCGCCAGAGTGCACCCGGGAGCGAGCGAGCGGGACGCTGCGACCACAGCTCGGCGAGGGTCGACAGGCCGATGTCGTCGACGAGCGCGACGAGCTTGCGGGTCACGGCAGGGTCGGCGGCGGCGCGCCCGGCGTGCACGAGCGCCAGCGCCGTCTCGTGGGCGACGTGGATCTGCTCGGTGGGGTCGTAGGCGGGACCGTGCGCCTCGAGGGCCGCCTCGCTGAAGAAGGCTGGCCGCCTGGGGGCGCGGTGGTCGCTCTCGCTCATCCCAGCAGGCTAACCCCCGGCACCGACGCCACCCTTCTGGCACGCTGCGCTCGTGAGCTCACTGATGCCGCGCCTCGACCGCGTGACCCGCACGCTCTGGCGCACGACGGGACGACCCGTCGACCTCACCGGCGCGCACGCGTGGCTGGACGCGCCCGTGCACGACGGCTCTGTCATCGGCGACGCCTGGCTGGCGAGCGCCGCTGCACGCTGGGGCGGCCACGTGCGCGAAGACGTCGACGGGGCAGGCCTGCTCCCTGATCTCACGGTGCTTCGACGGCCCCGGTTTCAGGGCCGCCGCCCTGCACCCCGACGTCCGTGACTTCTACGAGCACACGTCGCGCTGGCGGATGGAGGTGTGGACGCGGTGGACCGCCGCCTTCCAGCCCGGCGGCGAGCTCGTGTCGCGCTTCTTCGGCCGGCGCGTGCAGCAGCTGGCCCTGCCGATGCGGCCCCTCGACGTCGCGCACGGGATGGACAGCCGGGTCGCCGTCATCACCGACGCGGGCGGCGGTCAGCGGGCCGCGGGCTGGATCCGGTCGCTGCGGTCCACGGGCGAGTTCGTCTACAGCGGGTGCTACGCGAGTCGGGTGCTCCCCGGCGCCGACCGGGCGAGCGTGCACGTGACCTTCCCGCTCGAGGCCGGCAACGTACAGGTCTTCCTGCGCCCCACGGTGCTGCCGGACGGTTCGCTGCAGCTCGACTCGCCGCCGGGGGCCTTCGGCAGCGACGGCGCCTACGTCGTCGTCAGGGGGTCGGGCCGCGACCACGCGTCGCGCGCGCCGATCCACGAGCGCTTCCGCGTCTACGTCGACGACGAGGGCGTGCTGCGCACGGACCACGACCTGCGCATGTGGTCGGCGACGGCAGTTCGCTTGCACTACAAGCTGACTCGCGTCGGCTGAGCTTTTGGAGACGATCGCGTATGCCGTGTGTCACCCGACGAGGACGACGTGCAGCGTGCGTGGGCCGTGGACGCCTTCGACGCGGTTCAGCTCGATGTCGCTGGTCGCCGACGGGCCGCTGACCCACGTCGTGGGCCGTGACGGGTCGAGCCGGCGCACGGCGGCCGGGACGTCGTCGACGACCTGGTCGGCCAGGACGACACAGACGTGGAGGTCGGGCACGAGCGTCAGCACCCGCCGACCCTCCCCCGGCCCGTGCGAGAGCACGATGGTGCCGGTCGTCGCGATCGCGACCGTCGCCGTGGTGACCACGGCCGTGACGGCGTCGAGCTCGGTCGGGGTCAGGGCCGCGTCGGCGACCGCGCCCGGCACGGCATACGGCATACCCTCCGGCACGACGACCGAGGCGCCGTCGGGCAGCGCCGCGGCGATGGCGGCGTCGACGCCGTCGGGCGCGCACCGCACGACGGTGGCGCGGTAGTCGGCGACGCGCTCGGCGAAGAGGTCGACGTCGGGCTCGCGCTCGGGCCGGTCGAGGGCGGGCACGTCGACCGGGCGCCGGGCGGGGGCGACGGCGGCTCGGACGGCGGCGAGGATCTCGTCGCGCGCCGTCACCGGGTGCCGCCCTCGGTGCGCTTCCACCACGCGCGGAAGGACTCCGCCGGCGGGACGGGGAGGTCACGGGCATCGGTCCACGCCGCGCCGGGGCCGGGAAGGCGACCGAGCAGCCGTCGGCCCCCCGCCCGGCGACCGCGGTGGGTGAGGGAGGAGAGGGCGTCGAACGCACGGCCCGCGAGTCCCGACGCGCGCTCCGCGGCAGCGAGCCGCGCGCCCGAGCCGAAGGTCGCCGCGGTGGCGCGCATCGCGAGCGCCTCGGGCTTGGGCACGCCCGAGCGGTGCGCGTCGACGACCTGGGCGCGCAGGTCCACGAGGACGCTCGGGATGTCGATGCGGACGGGACAGGCCTCGAAGCAGGCGCCGCAGAGGGACGAGGCGTAGGGCAGCGAGTCGGTCTGCTCGTCGTGGCCGACGCCCTTGAGGAGCGGGTTGAGGATCGCGCCGATGGGACCGGGATAGACCGAGCCGTAGGCGTGCCCGCCCGTGCGCTCGTAGACGGGACACACGTTGAGGCAGGCCGAGCAGCGGATGCACCGGAGCGCCTGGCGGCCGACCTCGTCGGCGAGCGCGCGCGTGCGGCCGTTGTCGAGCAGGACGACGTGCACCTCCTGCGGCCCGTCGCCGGGCGTCACCCCGGACCACGTGGAGGTGTAGGGGTTCATCCGCTCCCCCGTCGACGACCGCGGCAGCAGGGTGAGGAAGACGTCGAGGTCGGTCCACGTCGGTACGACCTTCTCGATGCCGACCACCGACACGAGCACCTCGGGCAAGGTCAGGCACATGCGGCCGTTGCCCTCGGACTCGACGACGACCAGGGTGCCGGAGTCGGCGACGGCGAAGTTGGCGCCACTCACGCCGACCTTGGCGCGGAGGAACTTCTCGCGCAGGTGCAGTCGCGCCGCCTCGGCGAGACGGGCGGGGTCGTCGGTCAGGTCGGCGGGTGCGGGGCGTCCGACCCGAGCCATCTCGCGCTCGAAGATGGCCCGGATCTCGGCGCGGTTGCGGTGGATGGCGGGCACGAGGATGTGGCTCGGCAGGTCGTCACCGAGCTGGACGATGAGCTCGGCGAGGTCGGTCTCCCACGCCGAGATGCCTTGCGCCGCAAGGTGTTCGTTGAGCTCCACCTCCTGCGTCGCCATCGACTTGACCTTGACGACCTCGTCGACGCCGTGGGCCCGGGCGACCTGCGCCACGACCTCCGAGGCCTCCTCGGCCGTGCGGGCCCAGTGCACGACGGCACCACGCGCCGTCAGGGACTCCTCGAGCCGCACGAGGTGATCGTCGAGGTGGAGCAGGACGTCGTCCTTGATGGCTGCGGCCCGGAGCCGGAGCGCCTCCCAGTCGTCGACCTCGGCCACGACTGCCGCCCGCTTGGCGCGGATCGTCGCCGTCGCGTGCGCGAGGTTGCTGCGCAGCTGCGGGTCGGCCAGGGCCTCACGGGCGGCGGTGGGGAACGGCGGCATGCCGACGAACGTGCGGCTCATCGGTCGACCCCTCGAGCGGTCGACCCCTCGGTCGAGGCCAGCACCTCGGCGAGGTGCATGACCCGGACGCCGGCCCGTTGCCGGGTGAGCACCCCGCCGATGTGCATGAGGCACGAGCTGTCGCCGGCGACGAGCACCTCGGCGCCGGACTCGCGCACGTGACGGGCCTTGTCGGCGCCCATCGCCACGGAGGTGTCGGCGTTCTTGACCGCGAAGGTGCCGCCGAAGCCGCAGCACTCCTCCGCCTGTGGGAGGTCGAGCAGCCGGAGGCCCCGGACGGCACGGAGCAGTCGTTCCGGCCGGTCACCGACGCCGAGCATCCGCAGCGAGTGGCAGGTGGGGTGGTAGGTGACCGAGTGCGGGAAGGACGCACCGACGTCCTCCACGCCGAGGACGTCGACGAGGAACTCGGACAGCTCGTGCACGCGGGGCGAGACCTCGGCCACCGCCGTCGCGAGCCCTGCGTCGCCGGATCGCCTTGCCACGATCGAGTGCTGGTGGCGCGCTGATCCGGCGCACGAGCCGGACGGCGTGACGATGGCGTCGTAGCCCTCGAACGCCCGCACGAAGGTGCGCACGACCGGGACCGCCTCGTCGAGGTAGCCGGTGTTGACCATGGGCTGCGCGCAGCAGGTCTGGGCCGCGGGGAACTCGACGTCGACCCCCAGCCGGCGCAGGAGCGTGACGACGGCCTTGCCGGCGTCCGGGAACAGCGCGTCGTTGATGCAGGTCACCATCAACGCCACTCGCATGCGACCACCCTCGCACAGCACGAGGGCGAGCGGGCGGAAGCGACGAGGCCTCCGCCCAAGGCGCCCCTGTCGGGCGCCTTCGACTCCGTCCATGTCTAGGGCTTGTGCAATGTTGAGACTTTGTCTAGGGTTCCTGACGTCGGTCAAGAAAGCGCCGCCACCCTGATTTCTTTGGATGGAGCAGACATGACCGACCCTTCGCGCGGTCCCCGCAAGGACGCCCGCACCCGTGAGCTCATCAGCACGATCCGCACCTCGACCTCCGAGACCGAGAGGTCCGCGGCGCTCGAGACGGTGACCCGGCTGCACATGCCCCTCGCCCGCTCCCTGGCGCACCGGTACTCGGGCAAGGGCCTCGACCGCGAGGACCTCGAGCAGGTGGCATTCCTCGCTCTGCTCAAGGCGATTCGTCGCTTCGACCTCGAACAGGCGACCGAGTTCGGCGCGTATGCCACGCCCACCATCACCGGTGAGCTGCGCCGTCACTTCCGTGACCACGGCTGGCTCGTGCGCCCTCCGCGCGGCCTGCAGGAGCGCCGCCAGCTCGTCACCGACGCCCGCACCCGTCTCGAGCAGACGCTCGGCCACGAGCCCACGCAGGCCGACCTCGCCTCGGCGCTCGACCTGACGCTGGAGCAGGTGAAGGAGGCGCAGGTCGCCTCGACGAACCTTCGACCGGCCTCGCTCGACGCGACCACGACGGAGGGCGGTCGTCCCGTGCTCGACCTCGTCGACGCGCGTGCCGACCACCAGACCGACCCCGGGCTCGACGAGGGCATCGTCGTGCGCACCGCGCTCAGCCGGCTGCCCGCTCGTGACCAGGAGATCCTCGAGCTGCGCTTCGCCCACGACATGACGCAGGCGGAGATCGCCCAGACGATGGGCCTCAGCGCGATGCAGGTCAGCCGACTGCTGCGCCGTGTGCTCGCGGAGCTGCGCGAGCACCTCGACTCCGCTGAGCTGCTCAGCGCCTGACGTCGGTCGGTCACGGACGGTTCGCGGCTGCCGGACGTCGAACGTCCGGGACCCCTCCTACCGTCGGGTCATGACCACGACCCAGACGACGGACCCGACCCCGTGGGAGCCGCCGATCGCCGGCAACGACGTCGAACAGCTCGTCGGCTCCCTCGAGCGGATGCGAGCCACGTTCCGGTGGAAGGCAGACGGCCTCGACGCCGCCGGGCTGTCGGCGCGCGTCGGCGCCTCGAGCCTGACGCTCGGAGGACTGCTCAAGCACCTAGCCGCGTGCGAGGACTACACCTTCACGCACCAGCTGCGCGGAGAGCCCATCGGGCCGCCGTGGGACGCCACCGGCTGGGACGGCAGCGACGACTGGGAGTTCGAGTCCGCGGCCCAGGACTCGCCGGAGACGCTCTACGCCCTCTTCGACGACGCCGTGCAGCGGTCACGACAGCGGCTGGCCGACGCCCTCGACCACGGCGGTCTCGGCCAGGAGGTCCACGCGTCGATGCCGGACGGGCGGCACGCGAACCTGCGCCGGCTCGTCTCCGACTTCGTCGAGGAGTACGCCCGCCACAGCGGGCACGCGGACCTGCTGCGCGAGGCCGTCGACGGCACGGTGGGCGAGGACCCGCCCGACGGCTGGACGCCGACGTCCGGTCACTTCACCTTCGCGTGACCGGTGCCGAGCCGCCCGACGGGCGACCCGGCACACGTCCTCGGTTTCGGCTCAGTGCTGGTAGGTGCCGTGGATGACGGCGCGGGCGAGGGTCTTGAAGGCGAGGTTGAACGAGACGACCGCCGGTGACGCGGAGTCGTCGACGCCGAGGCTCGGCTCGGACACCGCGTGGACGACGAAGAAGTAGCGGTGCGGCATGTCGCCCGCGGGCGGCGCGGCACCCATGAAGCCCTGCTCGCCACCGTCGTTGCGCACGTGGAAAGCCTTGCCGGGCAAGGCTGCCGAGGCAGCGCCGGTGTCGAGCGAGGTGACGTCGGCAGGGAGGTCGACGAGCACCCAGTGCCAGAAGCCGCTCGGCGTCGGGGCGTCGGGGTCGAAGCACGTGACGACGTAGCTCTGCGTGCCCTCCGGCGCTCCGCTCCACGACAGCTGCGGGGAGGTGTTGCCGGCGTCGGCCACCTGGTCGTCCTTGAGCGGCGCGCCGTCGGTGACGTCGGTGCTCGTCACGGTGAACGACGGCACCTGCGGCAACAGGTCGTAGGGGTTGGGGGCGACCGGTCGGTCGAGGCTCATGCTGTCCTCCTGCGAGTCGTTGACGCTTGCACCATACCCACCGAGTCCGTATGCCGCGTCGACACGAGCTCGTCGACGTCGGCTCACTCCCCTGGCGCCCTCCACCCCGCTTCACCCGGCTTCACCCCGGCTTCACCCGGCTTCACCCCGGGCGGGTGAGGCAGTGACGGGGTGTCGTGCGCGGACAATCGCGCATGAGACGCACCCCTGCCCTGGCCGTCCTGCTCACCGCGCTCCTCGTGCCGGCCGGGCTGGCGGCGTGCTCCGGGGGCGGGTCCATCTCGTCGCCGACGTCTCGGCCGAGCATCAACCTGCCGACCGTCGAGCTGCCGTCGGTCGCGCTCCCGACGCGGCCCACCGCGACGCCCCCTCCCGAGACGGTGACGAAGACCGAGACGAGGACGGAGACGGCCACGGCGACGGCCACCCAGACGCAGACGCAGACGGCCACCGAGACGCAGACCGTCACGGCGACGCCGTCGGCGACCGAGGCGCCCTCCCCCAGCGCCACGCCGACCCCGACGCCCGAGGCCGCACCCCCGGGGCAACCCGACGACGGCGGGACCACGTGGTGGCCGTGGCTGCTGCTCGCGCTGGTCGCACTGGGAGCGCTGGCCCGGTACCTCATCCGGCGCAGCCGCGCGCAGGCCGAGGTCCGCGACTGGGACGAGCGGCTCGCGGCGGCCGAGCTCGAGGCGTCGTGGGTCGAGGACTCCCTGGCCGCGCAGGTCCTGTCCGGCACGAGCACCGCTGAGGCTCAGGCGATCTGGTCGGCTGCGCAACCGCGTCTGCTCGAGGCCGACGCGACGTTCCACAACCTGACGACGACCGCCCCGGACGCCGCACGAGCGGAGCGCGCCACCGACGTGCGAGGTCTGCTGCGTGGCCTCGTCGAGGCGGTCGGCGCCGACCTCGCGGCACCGCCCGGCGCCGGACCGGACCAGTTCAGGGCCCGGCGAGCCGTCGTCGACTCCGCCCGACGTGAGCTGCGGACCACCCTGGGTCCCGTGTCGCGCCAGGGCGACCCGGCAGCCGACGACTGATCCCCCAGGGGTGGCGACGGGGGCGCGCACGACCGCCGAGCCGGACGTGCGCGCCATCGCCCCTGCGGATCGTTAGTCTGGGACGACGCAGAACGTGACAAACCAGACAGGGGCCAGGATGCGCAAGGAACGAGAGGCGCACCGCGCCAGGCCGGCGTCTCCGTCCTCCGACGGGTACCCCGACGGGCCAGTCCCGCAGCCGACGGAGCCCGTGACCGACGTGCCGGTCTTCGCCGTCCGGGAGTGGGCGTCGCGCCTCTACGAGCAGGAGCGGCTCAGGCGTGATGCCGCGTGGTGGCGTCTCGCGTGGCCGTTCGTCATCGCGCTCGTCCTTGCCGCGGGAGCCGGATCGGTGACCCGGGTCTGGCGGGTCGGCGAGTCCGACCTCGCGCTGGGCGCCGCCGTCGTGCTGGCCGCCGCGGCCGTCGGCGTCACCGTCGGAGGTCTCATCCGGTGGCGGGCGATCCTCCGGCGCCAGGCCGTCGCCGCGGCGCGGCCCGCCACCGTCGAGAGCCTTCCCGCTGCGGCCCGTGCCGTCGTGCTCGACTCGCCGCGCCTCCGCTTCCGCCGCCCCACCGACGGCGCGAGCTTCGCCGCCCTCCGCGACGACGTGGCCGCTGCGGCGCCGATGGGCGAGTTCGCCGCCTCGGTGCTCGTGTGGGTGGTCGTGATGCGCGACCACGTCGACGGATCGCTCGAGGACTGGGTGCGCGGACGCCGGGACTGATCACCCGGCCGTGCCCACCAACGGCGGACCGGCGGACCGCCAGGAGCCGAGCCGCCCCCTCACAGGCGCCCCCGCACCCGAGCTCGTGCAGGTCCGTCGGTCCGGTTCGGCTGCCCCCGGCCGCTGCGGCATACTGGCGTCGCGGGGTCCTCGACCCCCGCGGGCCTCTAGCTCAGTCGGTAGAGCATCGGACTTTTAATCCGCCGGTCGTCGGTTCGAGCCCGACGGGGCCCACCACACAACCTCGCCCTGCAGCGGCCCGGTCGCACCCTGTGGCGATCGGTCGCCGTCAGCCGGTCCCCGGCTGCCGCTGGTCACCCGGACCTCAGCGCCTCGATCGCCGCGCGGTTCGTGCCGAAGCTCGTCGTTCCCTCGTCGAGGCCGAAGTGCCCGAGCCGCTCCTGCACGCTCGGCCGCACCCGGCTGTAGTGCAGGGTGATCCCCCGATCCTCGAGCCAGACCTTCACCTGCCCGAGGCCCTCGGACCCCGTCACGTCGATGTCGGTCACGCCCTCGAGGTCGAGCACGAGGTGGCGCACCGGCACGTCGGCGTCGACCGCGGCCTCGACGACCTCGTGGACCCGGTCGCGCAGGACACCCACGTTGGCGAAGAAGATCGGCGCGGAGAAGCGCAGGACGACGACGCCGGGCCCGGTGACGACGGCGGCGCCCGTGACGACGGGGAGCGCCTGGTCGGCGTCGACGCTCGCGCCCAGGAGGTCGACGCCGGGGTTGGCCGCACGCCGGGTGAGGTTGACGAGGGCGAGGACGAAGGAGATGAGGATGCCGGGAATCGCCCCGATGAGGAGCGTGCCGAGGAAGCACGCGGCGGCTACGGCGAACTCGTAGCGGTCGAGGTGCCAGAGCTCGCGCAGCTCGCCGACCCCGACCAGGGGCACGACGGCGACCGCGACGATGGCCCCGATGGCCGGGCTCGGGATGTCCGCGAGCAGGCCGGTGCCGAAGAGGAGCAGCAGCAGCGTGAGCACCGCGGCGACGATCGACGGCAGCTGGGTGCGCGATCCTGCCGCATCCATGAACGCGGTCCGCGAGGTGGACGACCCGACCGCGAAGCCGCCGCTCAGGCCGGACGCCGCGTTCCCGACGCCGAAGGCGACGAGCTCGCGGTTCGGGTCGATCGGGTAGCCACGCTTCTCGCTGTAGCTGCGCGACACGAGCAGCCCCTCGGCCGTCACCACGAGAGTCAGCGCGATCGCCGACGGCACCACGGAGAACCACTGGGCGAGGTCGAGCGCCGGCCACGTGAAGGTCGGCGGACCGGCCGCCACCTCGCCCAGGACCGACACCCCGTGGTCCTCGAGGGACGCCGCGACCGTGAGGACCGTCGCGACGACGAGGACGATGAGGGCCCACGGCACGGCGCGCGCGAGCCGCCGCCCGAGGAGCAGGATCGTGACCGAGCCGGCAGAGAGCAGGATCGAGACGACGTTGGCGTGCGGGAGCCCCGAGAGCAGCTCGCCGAGCTTCTCGACGAACTCGCCGCCGCTGTTGATCTTGACCCAGCATCTTCGCGACCTGGCTGACGAGGATGTCGAGGGCGAGTCCCCCGACGAAGCCGATGAGGATCGGCTTGGACAGGAAGTTCGCGACGAACCCGAGGCCGAGGAAGCCGAAGGCGAGCAGCAGGACGCCGCTGATGACGGCCTGCGCGAGCGCCAGCTGCAGGTACGTGTCGCTGCCGGCCACGGCAAGCCCCCCGACCGACGACGCGACGAGGGCAGCCGCGGCCGCGTCCGGAGAGGCCACGAGCTGGCGCGACGAGACGGTGAGCGCGTAGAGCACGGCCGGCACGACCAGCGCGTAGAGACCTGCGGTCGGCGGCAGCCCGGCGATCTGCGCGTAGCCGATGTTGAGCGGCACCGCGATCGCCACGAGCGTCACGCCCTGGACGGCCTCCGCCGCGGCGTTCTGCCGGGTCAGGCCCGGGACCAGCGTCCTCGCCATCGCACCTCCTGGGCTCTCCGGGTGGCCGGTCCTCGGTCGAGCGTCCGGCGACGCCCCACTAGAGGTGTACCGACGCGCGAGTGTGGTCGCACCACCCCCTCGGGGTGACTCGCTCACCCGGTGTTCCCGCGGCCGACGGGTGGGGAGCGGCTCGGCCGGGGTCCGGTAGCGTGCCTTGGCGTATGCCGTCCGCCTCGACAGGAAGTCACGACCGTGAACGACGCGTTCGTCTACGACGCCGTCCGCACTCCGTTCGGCCGCTTCGGCGGAGCCCTCGCGGCGTCCCGCCCCGACGATCTCGCGGCGCTCGTGGTCCGCGCGGTCGTGGACCGGTCCCCCGGGCTCGCCTCCGACGCAGGCGTGGTCGACGAGGTCGTCTTCGGCAACGCGAACGGTGCGGGTGAGGAGAACCGCAACGTCGCGCGCATGGCCACCCTGCTCGCGGGGCTGCCGACGAGCATCCCCGGCACGACGGTCAACCGGCTCTGTGGCTCGAGTCTCGACGCCGCGATCATCGCGTCGCGCCAGGTCGAGGCAGGTGACGCCGACGTCGTGCTCGTCGGGGGTGTCGAGTCGATGACGCGTGCGCCCTGGGTCATGCCGAAGACCGACAAGCCCTACCCCGTGGGCAACCTCGAGCTGTCGTCGACGACGTTGGGGTGGCGCCTCGTCAACCCGAGGATGCCGGCGGAGTGGACGGTCTCCCTGGGTGAGGCGACCGAGCAGCTGCGGGAGCGGCACGGGGTGACGCGTGAGCGGCAGGACGAGTTCGCCGCCCGGTCGCACCGCCTCGCGGATGCCGCCTGGACCGAGGGCTTCTACGACGACCTCGTGGTGCACGTCCCCGGCGTCGAGCTCGCCCGGGACGAGTCGATCCGCGCCGACACGACCGTCGAGCGCCTGGCGACGCTGCGCACCTCGTTCCGCAAGGAGGACGGCACGGTCACCGCCGGCAACGCCTCACCGCTCAACGACGGCGCCTCCGCCGTCCTCGTCGGGAGCGGCGCCGCGCAGGAGCGACTCGGACTGGCGCCGCTCGCCCGCATCGCCGGCCGCGGGGCCAGCGCTCTCGACCCGCAGTACTTCGGCTACGCCCCCGTCGAGGCCGCGAACCGTGCCCTCGCCCGGGCCGGCATCACCTGGGGGGACGTCTCGGCCGTCGAGCTCAACGAGGCCTTCGCCGCCCAGTCGCTGGCCTGCACCGACGCCTGGGGCATCGACCCCGAGATCGTCAACCGGCACGGTGGAGCCATCGCCATCGGCCACCCGCTCGGGGCCTCGGGAGGGCGCATCCTCGGCACCCTCGCCCGGAGCCTGCAGCGCTCGGGCGGGCGCTGGGGCGTGGCCTGCATCTGCATCGGGGTCGGCCAGGGTCTTGCGGTCGTCCTCGAGAACGTCACGACCTGACGGCAGCCGGCCACCCGGCATACGAAAGGCACGACCGAGACCGTCGCTCAGGACAGCGACGCTCCGCCGCACATGACGATCGCCTGACCCGTCACCATCGCGCCGGACGGCTCGAGCAGGAAGCGGGCCAGACCCGCGACCTCGGACGGCTCGACGAGCCGCCCGAGCGGCGGCACGACGGGCGGCACCGACGCTCGGTTGGGGTCCTCGAGCATGGGGGTGCGGGTCGGCCCGGGGGCGACGACGTTGACGGTGATGCTGCGCGGCGCGAGCTCGGCGGCCCAGGCTCGGGCCATCGCAGCGAGCGCGGCCTTGGTGGCGGCGTACTGGCTCTTGCCCGGCACGCCGGTCATGGTGCGGCTGCCGACGAGGACGACGCGGCCCCCGTCGGCGAGCACGTCGACGAGTCCGCCCACGAGCAGCTCGGCGCCGCGCACGTGCACGGCCCACATGCGGGCGCCGTCATCCGGGCGGAGCGCACCGACGCCGGCGGAGTACTGCAGGCCGGCGGCGTGGACGATCGCGTCCACGCCACCGGCCGCCGCCTCGCGCACCGCCCGCACGGCCTCGTCGGCTGAGATCACGTCAGCCAGGTCGCACGGCACCCACGTGGCAGCGCCCGGCAGCGCGCCGCGTGTGCGGCTGAGCCCGAGAACGTGCCACCCGGCACCGACGAGGTCGTGGGCGATGGCGAGGCCGATGCCCGAGCTGGCCCCCGTGACGACCGCGCTGCGTGTCGCGCGCTCGCCAGGTGGGGCGGGGGCCGGCTCGGGCCGTGCCGTGGCCGTCGCCTGCGTCACCGGGACGGGCCCCGCCGCAGCTGGTCGACGACGTCGGCGGTCAGGTGCACGTGCTTGATGGCGCGGCGGTGGTAGGTGTAGGCGACGTGCAGGTCGCCGTCGCGTCCGGGCAGCACCGAGGGATAGGACAGCTCGCGGTTGAGCCCGTCGCGCGAGTTGTTGGACATGCAGTAGCCGTCGCCGGTCTCGAGGTCGACGAGCACCGGCCACGAGCGTCCCTCGTCGGGGCTGAGGCCGAGGGTCATCGGGGCACGCGGCGCCCCCCAGAAGGCCGTCCGGCGCCCTTGCGCCTCAGCGGATTCCGGCGACGGTTCGGCGACGACCGGACCGTCGAGGCCGTCGACGACCCCCTCGTCGTCGATCTCGTCGTAGAGCGACACGCGCCGCTCGGTGGCGTCGAGGGCCGAGCTCCGGTTGAGGACGAGAGCGACCTCTCCCCCACCGACCGCGACGGCCTGGATCGAGGAGTTGTTGTTGGGCAGCCCGGTCGGCGTGGGCTCGGCCCAGGTCAGCCCGTCGTCGGTCGACGTCGTCTCCCAGACGTGGTCGGCCCACCGGCTGCGGAAGCAGGCCCAGAGCGAGCCGTCCTGTCGCACGACGATGTTCATGTGCACGCAGCCGAGCGAGCCGGGCACGGTCACCTCGGTCCACGAGTCACCGCCGTCGTCGCTCCACCAGACGCTCGACGTGTCCTCGTTGCCGACCCACTTCTCACCCGGGACGGTCACGCAGTTGAAGACCGGCAGCAGGATGCGCCCGCTCGCCAGGACGACCGGCGGCTGGCGCACGAAGACTCCACCCGTCTCGGTCGCCGGGAGGAGCACGGTCGGCGGCTCCCACGTCTGCCCACCGTCGCGCGACACGCGGCGACGCACCTCCGACGTGTCCTGGTTGCCGGCGAGCTGCGCCGTGTAGAGCAGCCAGACGTCCCCGTCGGGCGCCGTGAAGAGGACGGGGTTCTGCTCCGACCGCGTGGGGTCGTCGCTGAGCGGCACCGGGTCCAGCCACGTGTCGCTGCCGGCGGGCAGCCGTGAGAGGTAGGCGGTGATGTCGCTGACGCCCTCCTGGGTGCCACCGAACCACACGCACGCGAGGTCGCCACCGGGCAGCCACGCGAGGTTGGCTGCGTGGCACTGCACGGTCGGGGTGGGGAGGTATGCCGTGTGGCCGCCTCCGTCCCGAGCGCGCAGCAGGCCGTCGGTGGGGAGCACCTCCGCGGCGGCCGCGCTCACGACTCTCCCCGCGCCGCCCTGAGGTGGGCCGTCGCCGCCTGCTCGAGGTGGATGAGGTCGGAGCTGACCGTGGCGAGCGTGAAGCCCTGGCCGAGGCGCTTGGCCGCGACCTCCCCACTGGGAGTGTGGAACCCGGCCGCGATGCCGGCGTCCTGCGCCGCCTTGAGGACCCGCTCGACGGCGGCCTCGAAGACGTCGTCGACGGCAGGGTCGGTCGAGGTCGCGCCGCCCACGGCGAGCCGCAGGTCGGACGGGCCGATGTAGAGCCCGTCGATGCCGGGCGTCGCCGCGATGGCCTCGACGTTCTCGAGCCCCTGGGGCGTCTCAATCATGGCGAGCACGACGGTCGCCGCGTTGGAGTCGGCGGGGTTGGGGCCGATCCGCAGCTGAGAGCGCATGGGTCCGTAGGACCGGATGCCCTCCGGGCCGTACTTCGCGTAGGACACGGCGCGGGCGGCGTCCTCGGCGGTGTTGACGAGGGGAACGATGATGCCCGCCGCGCCCGCGTCCAGCGCCTGCCCGATGAGGAAGGGGTCGTTGGCGCCGACGCGCACCATGCCGACGGACTCGCCGCCGGCGTCGATGGCCTGCATGCCGCCGAGGATGCCCTTGTAGTCGAGCAGCCCGTGCTGGGCGTCGAAGCAGACGTAGTCGTAGCCGAGACGGGCGAGCCGTTCGGTCGAGACCGGCGAGTCGATGATGACCCAGTAGCCGAGGATGGTCTCGCGCGCCCGCACCCGGCGGGCGTAGTCGAGCACCCGCTCGCGGCTGCGCTCCATCGCGGTCCCTCCGCCGCCTCCCTGCCCGCTCATCGGTTGTACCCCGGCATCGACCCGGCGAGAGCCAGGCCTGCCTCGTCGCACGCGGCGACGACGTCGTCGGGGAGCGGACCGGCTTGTGCAGCAGTGATGTTGGCCTCCAGCTGGTGTGGTTTGGATCCCCCGAGGAGCACCGACGACACGACGGGCTTGCTCAGCAGCCAGCGCAGCGACAGCTCGGGGAGAGTGATGCCTGCCTCCGACGCGATCGCGCCGAGGGCCTCGATGACCGCGAACGTCTCGGCGTTCCAGTAGCGGTCCTTGTACATGGTCGCGAGCGCCGACGAGCCGAAGCGGCCCTCGCCCGGCGACTCCGTGAACGAGTGGCGGCCGGTCAGCAGGCCACCACCCAGGGGGTTGTAGACGATGGTCGCGAGACCCTTCGTCGTCGCGAACTCGGCGTACTCCGCCTCGATGCGGCGAGCGACGAGGTTGTAGAGCTGCTGCGCGAGGATCGGGCGCGGGGTGCCGAGGGCGTCGCACGCGGCGAAGACGTCACCGATCTGCCAGGCGGAGAAGTTCGAGACCCCGATGGCCCGGACCTTGCCCTCGGCGACGAGGTCGTCCAGCGCGGCGACGGTCTCGGCGATCGGCACCGACCGGTCGGGCTGGTGGAGGTAGTAGACGTCGACGTGGTCGGTGCGCAGCCGGCGCAGGCTCGCCTCGAGGGACGAGCGGAGACCAGCGGTCGACAGCAGCGGCGCGCCACCGGCGTCACCGGGGTAGATGCCCGCCTTGGTCGCGATGGTCGCGGCGTCCCGCCGGCCGGCGAGGATCTCGGCGAGCATCTCCTCGCTGCGCCCCGCGGCATACCCGTTCGCGGTGTCGATCGAGGTGATGCCCGCGTCGAGCGCGGTGTCGACCATGGTGCGCGCCGTGTCGAGGTCGACGGTGTCGCCGAACGTCATCGTCCCGAGGACGAGCCGCGAGAGCGGCCGGTCGAGGCCCGGCAGGTCGAGGGTGGGCAGTGTCGTGCCGGTCGTGCTCGTCGGGCTCGTCATGAGGCCTTCTCGGTCTCGGCCGCACGCGAGGCGGCGATGTGTCGGATGAGGTGTCGCGGCTTGATGCCGGTCATGAGTCCCGGCTCGAGGGCCGAGCGGCGCAGTCGCTGGGTGTACTCCTCCTGCGGGCGCGAGAGGAGGTCGTCGGTGCGGCCGCTCTCGACGATCCGGCCGGCCCGCATGACGATGGTGTCCTGCGAGATGGCCCGCACGACGCCGAGGTTGTGCGAGATGAAGAGGTAGGTCAGCCCGGTCTCGGCCTGGATGTCGGCGAGCAGCTCGAGCACCTGCGCCTGGACCGAGACGTCGAGGGCGCTCGTCGCCTCGTCGCACACGAGCAGCTCGGGGCCCGACGCGAGCGCCCGCGCGATGCCGATGCGCTGGCGCTGGCCGCCGGAGAACTCCGGAGGCTTGCGCTCGAGCGCGGTGCGCGGCAGCCCGACGCGCTCGATGAGCTCGGCCGCCTTGTCGCGCTGGGCCTTCCGCGACCTCTCGCCGCGCACGCGGATCGGCTCGGCGACGATCTCCTGGGCCGTCAGGTGCGGGTCGAGCGAGCCGTACGGGTCCTGGAAGACCATCTGGACGCGGTGGCGCATCGGACGCAGCTGCTTCTCGGCGAGCTGGGCCAGGTCGGTGCCGTCGAGGTCGATGACACCCGAGGTCGGCTTGAGCAGTCGCACGAGGGCCTTGGCGATCGTGGACTTGCCGCAGCCCGACTCCCCGACGATGGCGAGGGTGCCGCCGCGCGGGACGCTGAACGACACGTCGTCCACCGCCCGGAAGACCTCCTTGCCGCTGCGGTACTCGACGACGAGGTTGCTGACGGTGAGCAGGTTCTCAGCCATGGCTGGCCTCCTTCGCGAGCTCGGGCACGGCGAGCGCCGGGTCCTCCCACGGGCCGAGCTCGGGGATCGCCCCGAGCAGCCTCTGCGTGTAGGGGTGCTGCGGGTGGTCGACGACGTCGGTGACGGCGCCGCCCTCGACGAAGACGCCCGACTTCATGACGTGGATGCGGTCGCTCATGAGGCGCGCGACGCCGAGGTCGTGGGTGATGAGCAGCAGCGCGATGCCCGTCTGCTCCTGCAGCTCGAGCAGCAGGTCGAGGATGCCGGCCTGCACCGTGACGTCGAGGGCGCTCGTCGGCTCGTCGGCGACGATGAGGTCGGCGTCGGCCGAGACGGCCATGGCGATGAGCACCCGCTGGAGCATGCCGCCCGAGAGCTGGTGCGGGTAGGCGTCGAACTGCTTCTTCGGATCGCGGATGTGCACCTGCTCCATGAGCGACAGGGCCCGCGCCTTCGCCTCCGCCTTGCCGAGCTCGGGGTACTTCACGCGCACGGCCTCGGTCATCTGGCGGCCGATGGTGCGGATCGGGTTGAGGGCCGTCATCGGGTCCTGCGGGATGAGCGCCACCGCCCGGCCGCGCAGCGTGTCGATGACCTTGCGGTCGCCCGTCACGTCCTGGCCACCGATGCGGGCCTCGCCCGAGATGACCGCGAGGTCGTCGGGCAGCAGTCGCAGGATCGCCATGGCGGTCGTCGACTTGCCTGAGCCGGACTCGCCGATGATCGTCACGGTCTCGCCCGCGTCGATGTGGAAGCTGACGCCGTCGACGGCGCGGACGACCTTGGTGCCGGTCATGAGCTCGACCTGCAGGTCCTTGACCTCGAGGACGCTCACGACTCGTCTCCCTTCGCACGACGGACCCGGTCGCGCAGGCCGTCCCCGACGAGGTTGACGCCGACGACGAGCAGGGCGATGACGACGCCCGGGATCGTGACGAGCCACCACTTGCCGGTGACGAAGAGCTCGCGGCCGTCGGAGATGATGCCGCCCCAGGTCGGGTAGGGCCGCTGCACGCCCGCGCCGAGGAAGCTGAGCGCGCTCTCGAGGAGCACCGCCTGGGCGAGCAGCAGCAGGACGACGACGAGCACCTGCTGGAGGATGTTGGGGATGAGGTGCCGCGTGATGATCGAGATGCGGTGCAGGCCGAGCACGCGAGCCGCCGCGACGTAGGGCTTCTCCCTCTCGACGAGCACGAGCGCCCGGGTGATGCGCGCGGGCTCGGGCCACTGCGCGAAGGCGATGACGAGCGTGATGACCGGGATCGACGGGCCGAAGAGCGCCACGACGAGCAGCAGCATGAGCAGCAGCGGCAGCGACATCTGCGCCTCGAGCAGGCGCGAGACGATGGTGTCGACCCAGCCGCCGAAGTAGCCCGCGGCCGCGCCCGCGACGATCCCGACGAGACCCGAGACGAAGATCGCGAGCACGCCGATGACGAGGGAGGTCTGCCCGCCGTGCAGGACCCTGCTCAGCAGGTCGCGCCCGTTGGGGTCGGTGCCGAAGAGGTGACCGGCGCTGAACGGCGGCAGGGACGACTCCGAGAGCTGGCCGATGATCGGGTCGGGCAGCGGCAGCAGCTGCGCGAGCGCCACGGGGACCACGACGACGCCGGCGCAGATAGCCCCGACCCAGATCTTGATCGTGCTGTAGCGCGCCCGACGAGCGGCGGCCGACCGGCGCAGCAGCACCTTGGTGACCGCCGAGTCGCGGCCCAGGATCGACCCCGGGACCTCGCTGAGGTTGGGCACCTGCTGGCGTCCGGGCAGGTTCGTCGAGGTGGTCATGAGCTGGCCTCTCCGAGTCGGACCCGCGGGTCCATGAGCGGGTAGAGCAGGTCGACGAGCAGCTGGACGACGAGCGCGAGGACGACGGTCACGAGGACCGTGGCCTGGATGAGCGGGAAGTCGCGCTGCTTGAGGGCGTTGACGACGAGCTCCCCGACGCCCGGCCACTTGAAGACGACCTCGACGATGACGACACCGTTGAGCATCGCCGCGAAGCGTGTGCCCAGGGCCGTGACGACGGGGATGGCCGAGTTGCCGAAGGCGTAGCGCCACGTCAGTGCGCGCTCCGAGATGCCGCGCGAGCGCGCCACCGTCAGGTAGGGCGAGGCGAGGTTGACGACCATCTCGCGGCGCACGAGCCGACTGATCAGGGCGATCTGCAGGATCGCGATCGTCACCGTCGGCAGCACGATCGAGCTCGCCGACGTGAAGCCGGCCGGCTCGAACCAGCCGAGCTGCACCGCGAAGAGGATGAGCAGCACGAAACCGATCCAGAAGTCGGGCATCGACTGCCCGGCGATGGTGGCGATGTTCGCGCCGAGGTCCTTGGCGGTGTCGGCCCGTCGGGCCATCCACACGCCCAGCGGGATCGCGACCGCCGCCGTGACGACGATCGCGGCCACCGCCAGCGTGATGGTGTAGGGCAGGCGCTCCATGACGACCTCGAGCGCGGGGCGCTTGAAGAAGAACGACGTCCCGACGTCACCCTGGAAGAGGTGCTGCAGGAAGGTGACGAACTGGACCGGGATCGACTGGTCGAGCCCGAACTCCTCCCGGATGGCGGCGAGCTGTTCCGAGGTGGGGTTCGGCGGGGCGTAGTTCGCCGCCGGGTCACCCGGAGCCATCCGGAGCAGGACGAAGACCGTCGCGGTCGCGAGGAACGCGGTGAGCACGGTCTGCCCGATGCGCTTGAGGACGTAGGTCAACATGGGATCACCTGGAGGTGGGTGGGGCTGGCGGACCCGGTCAGGCCGAGACCGTCACGGAGCCGAGGTCGTAGGAGTTGATGGCGCGCAGCTTGAGCGTCGTGACGCGCTTGCGCTTGGCGAGGACGTTGTTGGGCGTCCAGGCCCACATGGCCGGCCACAGCGCCCAGATCTTCTCCTGGGCCTGCTTCAGCAGGTCGTTGCGCTTGGCCTCGTCGGCCTCGGCGCCGGCCTGGTCGAGCAGCGCGGTGATCTCGGGGACGACGAAGCCGTGGTAGGTGTCGCGCGTCTTCTCCTTCTCCGCCGTGCCGCCGTACTGGCCCTGCAGGTTGGTCAGGGCCAGGCCCGTCTGGTTGCCGTAGCCGTTGGCCAGGACGTCCCAGTCGCCGGCCTCGCCGCGGCGCCAGGCGTTGATCTCGCCGCCCTTGGGGATCATCTTGAGCGTCGCGGTCACGCCGACGGCCGCGAGCATCTGCGAGATGGCCTCGAGGACGCGCGAGGCGCCGGCGAACTCGGAGTCCTCCCAGATGAAGGTGAGCTTGAGGTCGCTCGCGCCAGCCGCGGCGAGCATCTGCTTGGCCTTGGCGGGGTCGTAGGTGTAGTCGCCCGTCTTGGCGAAGCCCGCGAGGGTCTTGGGCACGACGCCCTCGGCCGAGGTCACCTGGTTGTTCATCAGGGCCTTGATGAGCGAGTCGTGGTCGATGGCGTAGGTGAGCGCCTCGCGCACCTCGGGCTTGGACAGCGGGCTGCTCGCCGGCTTGCGGAAGTTGTAGAAGAGGTGGATCAGGCGCGTGCCCGGCGTCTCGATGACGTCGATGTCGGCGTTGGTCTTGAGCGAGGCAGCCGACTCGGGCGTGATGGTGTCGATGACGTCGGCCTGGCCGGAGGTGATGGCGATGACGCGCGCACCCTCCTCCTCCTGGTAGCTGACGTTGACCTCCTGGAGCTTGGCCTTCTCGCCCCAGTAGCTCTCGTTGCGGGTCAGCTTGTAGGTGCCGGTGCCGCTGTCGGCGCTCGCGATGACGAAGGGTCCGGTGCCGAGGCCGCCACTCAGCTCCTCGGCCTTGTTGTCCTTGGCCGGGGTGATGAGGATGTTGGACATCAGCGAGTTCAGCGTGACGACCGGGGTCTTGGTCGTGAGGGTGAAGGTCTTGTCGTCGACCTTCTTGAAGCTCGGCTGCTCGGGGAACTGCGACGCGACGTAGCCCGCCTTGACCTGGAAGTACAGCTTGAGCGCGGTCTCGACGTCCTCGACGGTGACCGGCGACTTGTCGGAGTAGTGGATGTCGCTGCGCAGCTTCACGGTCCACTCGGTGGGCTTCGTCTGCTCGAAGGACTCGGCGAGGACGAGCTCGGGCTTGAGGTCGTCGCCGATCTTCGTCAGGGCCTCGCGCACGGCGCGCTGGACGGTGACGGCCGCGTCGTACTGGTTCAGCTTGTTGTCGAGGCTGACCAGGTTGCGGTTGAGCACGATGCTCAGTGTGCCCCCCGCAGCCCCTGCACCGGCAGTGCTCGCGGTGTTGGCGGTCTTGGGCCCGGCGCACGCGGCGAGGGCGGGAGCGAAGAGCGCTCCGGCGCCGGCCAGCGAGGCGAATTTCAGGATCGAGCGACGCGAGACCTCACGCGTCGGCTGGTCAGACGTGGGAAGCAGAGCGGGCTGCTGGGGCATCGGGACTCCTCGTTGAGCGGTGGCCTCCCCGTCGGCGGCGCACGCTGCGCCCCTCGGGTTGACCAACCTTCGCACCATTGCGTGATGTGCGCAATACCTGTAGCGTTTTTTGTGAAAGGACGGATCGGCGCACGCCGTCCGGTGCGCCTCAGCCCATCGGCGCACCTCCCTTCAACACCACCGGCAAGGTCGCCAATTCCCTTGCTGCACAGGCATAACTGAGCATCGAGAGCAGTGAGGAGGAGACATGAGCGGACCGGTCCTGGGCATCGTGGCAGACGACCTCAGCGGCAGCGCAGAGTGCGCAGCACACGCTCTGATGCGTGTTTCGCGCAGCCGAGTCATCCTCTCCATCGACGCGCTTCCGCCCTCGCGGGCACCGCACGCCGCCGTCGACGCCGACATCGACGCCGTCGTCACGGTCGACACCGACTCCCGGCGGCTGGAGGCCGGCGACGCCGTGCGCGCCGTGCGCGCAGCAGCGGCCCTCGTGGCCGGCGCTCCCGTCGTCGTCAAGAAGGTCGACTCGCTGCTCCGGGGGCACGTCGCCGCCGAGGTGGCGGCCCTCGCCGAGGAGCTGCACCGGACCCCGGTCGTGGCCGTGGCCAACCCCGCGCTCGACCGCGTCGTGCGCGACGGCGTGCTCCACGTGGGCGGCACCCCCCTGCACCGCACGGACCTCTGGGCGGTCGAGCCGACGGCCGCGCCGTCCCGGGTCGCCGAGGCGCTGCACCCCCTGCGCACGGTGCTCGTCCCCCACACGGTCGTCGCGCTCGGGGGCGACGCCGTGGGCGACGCTCTCGCCGCGGCCGCCGGTTCCGGTCTCGTCGCCGTGTGCGACGCCGTCACCGAGGCCGATCTCGAGGTCGTGCACGCCGCAGCCGTCCGGGCCACCCCCGAGGCCCTGCTCGTCGGGTCGGGCGCCCTGGCGGCGGTCGCGGCCCGCGCCCTCCCCCGCGACCCCGACGGCCGGCCGCTCGACGGCGGCGGCCCGACCCCGGCCACCGACACCGCACGCTCGCTGCTCTTCGTGCTCGGGACCCGCGCGCCGGGCCTCCCGGCCCAGCTGACGAAGCTCTCGGCTGCGCACTCCGCGCAGACCGTGCTCGTGCGCCCCGACGAGCTGCTCACCGACCCCGAGGCCGTATGCGTGCGGCTCGCCGAGCTGAGCCGTGACGGTGTCGCCGGTGTCTTCGTCGTCGCCCTCGACCCCACCGCTCCCGCCGACCCCAACCGGTCGCGCGCCCTGACCGAGGCACTGGCCGACGTCGTCGCGCCGATGCTCGACCGCTACGACGCGGCGTTCCTCTCCGGCGGCGAGACCGCCCGCGCCGTCCTCGACCGCCTCGACGTCGGCTCGCTCGAGGTCCTCGGCGAGATCGGGACCGGCGAGACCGGGACCGGGAGCGTCGTGAGCCGGCGCCCCGGCGGCCGTCTCGTCGTCACCCGCCCCGGCAGCTTCGGCGACCCGTCCTCGCTCGCGCGCGTCGCCGCGCACCTGCGAGGCGCCCCCTCCACCTCGCCTGCACCCGGTGCAGCGCAGACCACCCCGACTCACACCGCAACCCGCGCCGTCCACGACGCGACCACCGAGGAGAACTCATGAGCGCCGCCCTTCCCCGCATCGCCGTGACCATGGGAGACGGCGCCGGCATCGGCCCCGAGATCATCGTCAAGGCCCTCGCCGACCCGCACGTCGCGACGATGGCGCGCACCGTCGTCGTCGGTGACGCCCTGCGCCTCAAGCAGGCCGCAGCGGTCGCCGGGGTCCCCGTCGACATCGTCACCATCGACGACGTCGAGCAGGCGAGCGAGATTCCCGGCCGCATCAACGTCATCGACCTCGCCCTGCTGCCGCCCGACCTGCCCTTCGGCCAGCTGTCCGCGGTGGCCGGCGACGCGGCCTACCACTACATCCGCGTGGCCTCGGAGCTCGCGATGGCCGGCAAGGTCCAGGCCATCTGCACGGCGCCGCTCAACAAGGAGGCGCTGCACGCGGGCGGGCACGTCTTCCCCGGCCACACCGAGCTGCTCGCCCACCTCACGGGCACGCCGGAGGTCTCCATGATGCTCTCGACCGAGAAGGTCAAGGTCATCCACGTCACGACCCACATCGGCCTCATCGATGCCGTCAACCGCATCGAACCGGGGCTCGTCGAGCGCGTCATCCGCCGCGGCCACAAGGCCCTCGTCGACGCCGGCAACCCGAACCCCAAGATCGGCGTGTGCGGCATCAACCCGCACGCCGGCGAGAACGGCCTCTTCGGCTACGGCGAGGAGGAGTCGAAGATCAACCCCGGCGTCGAGGCCGCGCGTGCCGACGGCATCGACGTGCACGGCGCCCTGCCGGCAGACACGCTCTTCTTCCTCGCGGGGCGCGGTGACTACGACCTCGTCGTCGCGATGTACCACGACCAGGGGCACGGCCCCGTCAAGGTGCTCGGCCTCGAGGCGGGCGTCAACGTGACGATCGGCCTGCCCGTCATCCGCACCTCCGTCGACCACGGCACGGCCTTCGACATCGCCGGCACGGGGGTCGCCGACCACCGCTCGATGATCGAGGCCCTGCGACTCGGCGCGGAGATGGCGCCGCGGCCCGTCGACGCCTAAGGTGCCCAGCGTGGCGAAGCACACCGCACAGACGCGTCGGGGCGAGATCGTCCGCCTCGCCACGACGAGTGGACTCGCGAGCGTGGAGGAGCTCTCCGACCAGCTCGGGGTGACCGCGTCGACGATCCGACGTGACCTCGCCAAGCTGACCGCCCAGGGCAAGCTGGCCCGCACCTACGGCGGCGTCATGAGCCTCGCCCACCACCCCGAGGCCTCGCTGCGCCAGCGTCTCGGTGAGGCCCACGCCGCCAAGCGCGACATCGCGCGGTGGGCCGCCGACCAGATCGAGCCCGGCGAGACGGTGCTCCTCGACGCCGGCTCGACGATGGGCGCGCTCGCCGACGCGATCACCAAGACGCAGGAGCTGACCGAGCTGACCGTCGTCACCGCCGGCATCAGCGCCATGGCCACCCTGACCGACAGCGTCGGCATCGACGTCATCGCGCTCGGCGGGCGCCTGCGGCCGCTCAGCCAGGCCTTCGTCGGTCCGCTCACCGAGGCCGCCGTGCAGCGGATGTCGTTCGACCGCGCCTTCATGGGCGCCGACAGCGTCCACGCCGAGCGCGGCATCTGCGAGGCCGACCTCGAGCAGACCCGCCTCAAGGAGCTGATGATGAGCCGCGCCGAGCACACCTACGTGCTCGCGCACGCCGACAAGCTCGGCCAGTCGCCCTTCCACGCTTGGGCGGTCATGCCGCCTCGGTGGACCCTCGTCACCGACGAGTCCGCCGATCCCGTTGCGCTGCAAGCGTTCCGCGACAACGACGTCGAGGTCGTCATCGCTCCGCGACGCGACTGAGCTCGCTCGTCACCCACCCGACGAGAAGCGGGCGTATGCCGTGAGGCGGGCCCCACGGCATACGCCCGCTTGTCCCGCGGCTCAGTCCTCGACGACGGTCGTCATGACCCAGTCGCGCACCTGCAGCATGTCCTCGAGGTGCTCGACGATGTAGGCCTGGTGCTCGGCCAGCTGGGCCTCGCACCACGCCTTGACCTCGCTCGAGCCGCGCACCTGGCGACCCGCGTTGTTGATGGCGTCCATGACGAGGGAGTAGCGGTCGACGCCGTTGCGCACGACCATGTCGAAGGGCGTCGTCGTCGTGCCCTCTTCGCTGAAGCCGCGCACGTGGAAGCGGTCGGCGTCCGGGCGGCCGTGGACGAGCTGGTGGATGGCGCCGTGGTAGCCGTGGAAGGCGAAGACGACGTCGACGTGGTCGGTGAACAGCTCACCGAAGCGCACGTCGTCCATGCCGTGCGGGTGGCTGCGCGCCCGCGGCAGCGTCATGAGGTCGACGACGTTGACGACGCGGACCCGCAGCTGCGGCAGCTTCTCCTTGAGGATCTGGGCCGCCGCGACGACCTCCATGGTCACGACGTCACCGGCGCAGGCGAGCACGACGTCGGGGTCGCGGTCGCCGTCGTCGGTGCCGGCCCAGTCCCAGATGCCGGCCCCCGCGGCGCAGTGCGCGATGGCCTCGTCCATCGTCAGCCACTGCGGCTGGGGCTGCTTGTCGATGACGATGAGGTTGACGTAGTTCTTGCTCCGGAAGCAGTGGTCCGCAACGGAGAGAAGGCAGTTCGCGTCCGGCGGCAGGTAGATGCGCGACACCTCTCCGCGCGCGTTGAGGACCGTCTGGATGAGCCCGGGCCCCTGGTGCGAGAAGCCGTTGTGGTCGTTGCGCCAGGCCGTCGACGTCAGCAGGATGTTGAGGCTGGGCACCTTGGCGCGCCACTCGAGCTTGTTGGCCTCCTGCAGCCACTTGCTGTGCTGCACGGTCATCGACGCGCTCACCATCGCGAAGGCCTCGTACGTCGCGAAGAGACCGTGGCGGCCGGTCAGCGTGTAGCCCTCGAGCCAGCCGTGGCAGGAGTGCTCGGACAGCACCTCCATGACGCGGCCGTCGTGCGAGAGCTTGACGTCGTCGTCGGTCACCCGCTCGGCCGTCATCCGGTCGGACACGTCGAACACCGCACCGACCCGGTTGCTGTTGGTCTCGTCGGGGCTGAAGAGCCGGAACGTCGTCGGGTTGCGCACGTAGAGCTCGCGCATCAGCTCACCGATGGCACGCGTCGACTCCTCCCGCGTGCTCGCCGGGGACGGCACGTCCCGGGCGAAGTCACGGAAGTCCGGGAGGTCGAGCTCGGTCGTGAGCACCCCGCCGTTGGCGTGCGGTGACGCGCTCATGCGCAGGTCACCCTCCGGGTTCGCCTGCAGGACGAGGTCGACGGGCCGACCGGACTCGTCGAAGAGCTCCTCCGGTCGGTAGGACCGCAACCAGCTCTCGAGCAGGGCGAGGTGCTCGGGGTTCTCCTTGACCCCTGAGAGCGGCACCTGGTGCGAGCGCCAGGTTCCCGTCACCTTGACGCCGTCGACCTCGGCCGGCCCCGTCCACCCCTTCGGGGTGCGCAGCACGATGAGCGGCCACCGCGGACGCTCGCCCATGGTCCAGCCGTCGGCGCGAGCCTCGGCCTGGATCGCGCGGATGCGGTCGTATGCCGTCGCGAGCGCCTGCGCGAAACGCTCGTGCATGCCGGGCACGTCGTCACCCTCGACCTCGAGCACGTCGTAGCCGTGCCCCTCGAGCAGGCTGCGGACCTCCGCGGGGTCCTTGCGGCCGAGCACGGTGGGGCCGGCGATCTTGGCGCCGTTGAGGTGCAGGACCGGCAGCACGGCGCCGTCACGACGCGGGTTGAGGAAGGAGATGCCCTTCCACGAGCCCTCGAGCGGGCCGGTCTCGGCCTCGCCGTCACCGACGACTGCGAGCGCCAGCAGGTCGGGGTTGTCCATGACCGCCCCGAAGGCGTGGACGAGGACGTAGCCGAGCTCGCCGCCCTCGTGGATCGAGCCGGGCGTCGTCACCGACACGTGGCTCGGGATGCCGCCGGGCGCGGAGAACTGCCGGAAGAGGCGCCGCACGCCGTCCCCGTCCGTCGTCACCTTCGGGTAGATCTCGGAGTAGGTGCCCTCGAGGTAGCCCGCCGCGACGAGCGCCGGACCGCCGTGGCCGGGGCCGGTGAGGTAGATCGTCTGCTGGCCCGTGTGGCGGATGACCCGCGACATGTGCGTGTAGACGAAGGACAGGCCGGGACTCGTGCCCCAGTGACCGAGCAGGCGCGGCTTGATGTCGTCCGGCTCGAGCGAGCGCTGCAGGAGCGCGTTGTCCTGCAGGTAGATCTGCCCGATCGTCAGGTAGTTGTTGGCGCGCCACCACGCGTCCATCGCGGCGATCTCGTCGGCGGTGGGGGGCGGCACGGAGGTCGTGGTCGTCGTCGTCACAGCGGGCGCCTCTCGAGGGGTCGGTGATCGTCGTCCCGTCGAGCCTCACGGACGCCGGCCGGGCTGGCAAGGGGTCGGCGCCCTGCCGACCGAGCCACACGGCATACGTCATCGGGTGGGACGGGCACCGGGCGGCCCGGGACAGAGCAGTGGGCCGGCCCCCGTCGGGACCGACCCACCCCACTCCGGAAGGTCAGCGGTCGAAGGCGTCCTTGACGTCCTTGCCCGCATCCTTGAGCTGCTCGCCCCGCTGCTTGAGGTCCGCCGAGGCCTGGTCACGCTCGCCCTCGGCCTCGAGTCGCTCGTTGTCGGTGACCTTGCCGGTGGTTTCCTTGGCCTTGCCCTTCAGGTCTTCACCCATGTTGCTGGCCTTGTCTTCGATACCCATGTCAGGGCCCCTTTCGCCTTCGATCGGATGCCTCTACCCCTACCCGGTCACCGTGCATCGCCACCAGAGCGGCAGTTCCACGACGGGTCCACGTCACGTCCACGACCAGGTCGACGGCACACGGCGTCAGTGGGCTTTGCGACACTGGAGGCGTGACCGCGATCCCCAACCCCGCCTCCGAGGTGACCCCGCCGTCCGCCCGTGGACCGCAGACGCGCGACCTCAGCCGGTTCGCCTACCTCTCCATCGCGGCGGCCGTCGTCACGATCACGCTCAAGGTCATCGCGTGGCGCATCACCGGCTCGGTCGGCCTGCTCTCCGACGCGGCCGAGTCGGTCGTCAACCTCGTCGCCGCGATCGCCGTGCTCATCGCCCTCAAGGTCGCGGCGATGCCGGCCGACAAGAACCACCACTTCGGCCACACCAAGGCGGAGTACTTCTCGGCGGCGATCGAGGGGATGATGATCTTCGTCGCCGCCCTCGTGATCATGTACACCGCGGTCGAGCGCTTCCTCAACCCGCGGCCGATCGAGAACGTCGGGCTGGGCCTCGCGATCTCCATGGTTGCGTCGGCCGTCAACGGCGCGGTCGCGGTGGTCCTGCTGCGCGCCGGGCGGCGCTACCGGTCGCTGACGCTCACCGCCGACGGCAAGCACCTCATGACCGACGTGTGGACCTCCGCCGGCGTCGTCGTCGGCGTGCTCCTCGTCGGCCTGACCCACGTCGAGCGGCTCGACCCCGTCATCGCCTTCCTCGTCGGCGTCAACATCGTCTGGACCGGGTGGAAGCTCATCCGCGAGTCCACCGAGGGCCTGATGGACATCTCGATGCCCAAGGAGGACAACCGCGCGATCGCCGAGATCCTGTCGCGCTTCGTCACGCGCGAGGTCCACTTCCACGCCCTGCGCACCCGCGTCTCCGGCCACCACCGGTTCGCCGAGGTGCACGTGCTCGTGCCCGGCGCGTGGACCGTCCAGCAGGGCCACGACCTCATGGAGGAGGTCGAGGACGCCGTCCACCGCGAGTTCGGCGAGATCACCCTGACCTGCCACCTCGAGCCGTCCGAGGACCCCCGCGCCTACGGCGACTACGCCGCCGAGTTCCCCATCCCCACGCACGACGACATCGTCGCCGCGCACGGGCCGGCTCCCCAGGGGGCCTCGGCGCCGCCGGCCAAGGGTGACGACGACGCATGAGCCCCACGCACGTCGTCGTGCCCTCGCCCATCGGTGACCTGACCGTCGTGGCCGAGGCCGGCGCCGTCACGCACCTGCTCATGGATGCCGCGAAGTACCGCCCTGAGCACCCCGACGTCCTCGGCGAGGTCGGGGATCAGGCCGACGAGCCCTTCGCGGCGGCAGCGGTGCAGCTCGCCGCGTACTTCGCCGGAGCCCTGACCGAGTTCGACCTGCCGCTCGCGCCGCGCGGTGACGCCTTCCACCAGCGGGTGTGGGCACTGCTGCGCGAGATCCCCTACGGCGAGACCCGCAGCTACGGGCAGCTGGCGGTCGCGCTCGGTGACCGCAACCTCGCCCAGGCCGTCGGCACGGCCAGCGGCCGCAACCCGATCGCCGTCGTCGTGCCGTGCCACCGCGTCATCGGCGCCGACGGCTCCCTCGTGGGGTATGCCGGTGGGCTGGATCGCAAGCGCTACCTCCTCGCGCTCGAGGAGCCTCCGGCCGACCGGTCCGGCCGCCTCTTCTGACGAGGCCCCCGCCCCACTCGAGTGGCCCCGCAACCCCACGCCTCCCACTCGAGTGGCCGCGCAACCCCACGCCTCCCCGTCGAGTGGCCCCGCAACCCCACGCCTCCCGCTCGAGTGGCCGCCCCGTCCCGTCCGCCACACTGGTGACCTCACACTTGCGCAGGCCGGAGCGTCTACAGGACATGTTGCAACCGTTCGAGCAGGCCGTCACCGAGCACGGGGCCGTGGTGCTGCGCGTCTGCCGCGCCGTGCTCGGCCCCACGGAGGCCGACGACGCGTGGTCCGAGACGTTCCTGTCGGCCCTGCGCGCCTGGCCGGACCTGCCCGACGACGCGAACGTCCGGGCGTGGCTCGTCACCATCGCGCACCGCAAGGCGATCGACGTCGCCCGGGCCGGCGCCCGGCACGCGGTCCCGGTCGGCGAAGTGCCCGATGCCACCGCCCCACGCGGCGACCAGCCGGAGGAGGCACTGCCCGACGCAGACCTCTGGCACGCCGTCGCCGCCCTCCCCGAGAAGCAGCGCCTCTGCGTGGCCTACCACCACGTCGCCGGCCTGCCCCACCCCCAGGTCGCCCGCATCGTCGGCGGCACGCCCGCGGCAGCGCGCCGCGCGGCGGCCGACGGCATAGCGCGGCTCCGGACCACCTACGCACCTGACGGAAGGGTGAGCCTCCATGTCTGACCACACGATCCAGCTCCTGACCGAGCCCAGCCCCGGAGACCGCGAGCGCCTGGACGCACTCCACGCGGCGCTCGTCGACCGCGCGTCGGCGGAGTCGTCCCTCGACGCGACCTTCCGCGTCGTCGACTCACCCGTCGGGGCGCTGCTGCTCGCGGCGACCGAGGAGGGTGTCGTGCGCGTCGCCTTCGAGGTCGAGGACCACGACCGGGTCCTCGAGTCGCTCGGCGCGACCATCGGCTCGCGCATCCTGCGCGGAGGCCACCGCCTCGACCTGCTGGCCCGCGAGCTCGACGACTACTTCGCCGGCCGTCGGCACGCCTTCGACGTGCCCCTCGACCTGCGCCTGGCCCGGGGCTTCCGACTGACGGTGCTGCGCCACCTCAGCGAGATCCCCTACGGCTCGACCGAGAGCTACGGCGAGGTCGCCGTGGCCTCGGGCAGCCCTAAGGCGGTGCGCGCGGTCGGATCGGCCTGCGCGACCAACCCGCTGCCGATCGTCGTGCCGTGCCACCGCGTGCTGCGCTCGGACGGCACTCTCGGCGGCTACCTCGGCGGCCTGCCGGCCAAGGAGCGCCTGCTCGCCCTCGAGCGGGCAGCGTGACGACTCCCACGATGGGACGGGGCGCTCACTCGACTCCGAATGGGCTGGGGCTGGGCGCTCACTCGACTGCGGATGGGGTGGGGCTGGGCGCTCACTCGACTGCGGATGGGGTGGGGCGGGGCGCTCACTCGATGTGGCAGGAGGGTGGGACGACGGGGCCACTCGAGTTGGCGGGGGTGGCACGATCGGGGCATGTGCCCTGGAGAGCCCTCGTGACGTGGCCCGTGCGTGAGACACACGTCGTCTACGAGAACCCGTGGATCCGCGTCCGGGAGGACGCCGTCACCCGGCCCGACGGGGCCGACGGCATCTACGGGGTGCTCGAGGTGCGGCAGCCGGCGGTCTTCGTCGTGCCCCTGACCGACGACGACGAGGTCGTCCTCGTCACGGTCGACCGGCACACCGTCGGCCCGTCGGTCGAGGTCCCCGCCGGCGGCACCGACGGCGAGGACCCCCTCGTCGCCGCCCGCCGCGAGCTCGCCGAGGAGACCGGGCTCCGGGCCGAGCACTGGCGGCAGGTCGGCACGATGAACGCCCTCAACGGCATCTGCCAGGCTCCCGAGGTCGTCTACCTCGCCACCGGCCTGTCGCCCTTGGCCGTCGACGACGAGGCCGCCCGCGCCGAGGAGGGCATCGGTCAGGTCCGGCGCGTCCCCGTCGGCGAGGTGCTGGGCATGGTCCGTGACGGCGCCATCGACGACGCCGAGACGGTCGCGGCCCTGATGTTCGCGCTCCTTGCCCTCGGCCGGGTGGGCTGAGGGCGAGGGCCTGCGCGAGCCCGGCACACGGCATACGAAAGAAGTCGTCGGCGCCTGCAACGGATCGTGGTGGCCACGTGTCCATAGGGGTGTACGAGAGACTCACACCCTGACCACCGGAACCGACGGGGACACATGAGACGCAGGGACGAGGCGGCGTTCCGCAGCTTCGTGGAGGAGCGGCAGACGATGCTGCGCCGACGCGCCTACCTGCTCTGCGGCAATTGGGCCGACGGCGACGAGCTCGTCCAGGAGGCGCTGGCCCGCGTCTACGTCGCCTGGCCGCGCATCGCCACGGGTGCCGAGACGGCCTACACGAGACGCACGATGATGAACCTCTACCTCAACGACCAGCGCAAGCGGCGCCGCGAGATCCTCACCGACGAGGCCCCCGAGCCCGCGACGACCGACCACGACCGCGAGCTCGCGTTGACCTTGGCCGACCTCTTGCGCGACCTGCCGGAGAAGCAGCGCGCCGTCCTCGTCCTCCGCTTCTGGGAGGACCTCACGGTGCCCCAGATCGCCGAGTGCACCGGCGTCGCCGAAGGCACCATCAAGAGCCAGATCTCGCGCGGGCTCGCCGTCCTGCGCGACCGACTCGCCGAACCACCACTGACCGGGGCGGGAGCCTTTCCATGAGCGACGACACGACGCGGGGCCCCGCCACCGCCCCGGAGGAGGGCGAGCTGCAGCTGCGAAAGGCGCTGTCCACCATGAACGACCTCGAACCACCGCGCGACGACCTCTTCGCCCAGCGCGCCCTGATGCGCGGCCGTGCGCGCACCTCGCGGCGCCGCTCCGCGCTCCTCGGCGCAGCAGCGGCGGTGGTCGTCGTGGGGGCCGTCGGCGGCACGTGGCTGGCCGGCAGTCACGGCGGGTCGTCGAGCGCCACGAGCGCGGGTTCGGCTGAGGTCATGAAGGATTCGTCGTCAAGTGCCGGCGCGGGCGACGGTGCCCGCAGTCCGCAGTCGCTCTCGGGGCACGGCGCGGCGGGCAGCCCCGGCGTTGCTCCATCAGTCCCGCCGGCGCGCGACACGACGCGGTGGTTCGGCACCCTCTCGACGCCGCAGACCACCGCATTCACGGCCGTCGAGCCGACCGTGGCCTCCCGATGGCCAGACGTCTTCTCGGGGGCGTATGCCGTCGACGCCGGGGGTGCCCGTCTGGCCGTCGTCGTCACCCGCCACGACCCCGCCCTGGAGGACCTCGTGACGCGTGCGATGCCGTCACCGACCGATGTGGAGTTCGTCGTCATGAGCCATACGCTGGCCGAGAAGGAGAAGGTCGCCAAGGAGATCGTCGACCAGCGGATGCTGTGGCGCTCCAAGGGAATCGAGATCATCGCCGTCACGCAGGACGCCCGCGCCGACCAGGTCGTCGTCATGGCGGACGAGGGCTCCTCCCCCGGTCTCATCGCGCAGCAGTACGGCGACATCGTCCGGGTCGTCCCGTCCACGCAGACGGCGCCGGGCAAGCTGCCGGACGGGAGCACGCTGCCGCCCCTGCAGCAGTGAGCCCGCCCTGAGCCGATCTCGCGTCGGTCGGCGCGGTTAGGCTGCCGGACATGGAGCAGCCGACCCCTCCGCAGGCCCCGATCAGCCCGATCGACGCGCTGCGCCGCATCTGCTTCCTGCTCGAGCGGGGACGCGAGAGCAGCTACCGCATCGACGCCTTCCGCAAGACGATCGAGGCGATCACGCTCATCAGCGACGACGAGCTGCGTGAGCGGGTTGAGGCCGGAACTCTCAAGCAGATCAAGGGAATCGGCGACTCGAGCGCCGCGATCATCGGCCAGGCGGTGCGCGGGGTCCTGCCTGCCTACCTCGTCTCTACCGAGGAGAAGCACGGGGAGCCACTGACCCGCGGGGGCGAGGCTCTCTACGCCGCGCTGCGGGGCGACCTGCACGCGCACTCCAACTGGAGCGACGGTGGCAGCCCCATCGAGGAGATGGTGCTCGCGGCCGTCGAGCTCGGCCAGGAGTGGATGGCCCTGACCGACCACTCGCCGCGGCTCAGGGTCGCCAACGGCCTGAGCCGCGAGCGCCTCACCGACCAGCTGAAGCGGGTCGACGCGATCAACGCCAGCCTCGGCGACTCCTTCACGCTGCTGCGGGGCATCGAGGTCGACATCCACCTCGACGGCAGCCTCGACCAGGACGACGACATGCTCGACCAGCTCGACGTCGTCACGGCCTCGATCCACTCCAAGCTGCGCCAGCCGTCGTTCGAGATGACCCCCCGCATGGTGACCGCCGTGCGCAACCCACGCACCAACGTCCTGGCCCACTGCACCGGACAGCTCGTGACCGGAGGCCGCGGCAAGCGGCCCCCGTCGCAGTTCGACGCCGAGAAGGTCTTCCGAGCCTGCCTCGAGAACGACGTCGCCGTCGAGATCAACTCCCGCCCCGAGCGCTGCGACCCGCCCGACGAGCTCATCGAGCTCGCCCGTGACCTCGGGTGCCTCTTCAGCATCGACTCGGACGCCCACGCGCCGGGCCAGCTCGACATGAAGTCGCTGGGCTGCGAGCGGGCCGAGCGGCTCGGCATCCCCGCCGAGCGCATCGTCACGACGTGGCCCGTCGACGACGTCCGAGCCTGGGCCAAGGGCTGATCCGGCACCCCTCGGAGCGGCCTCGGGAGCCGATTTGGACGGTGCCGGAAACTCCCATATAGTTTCGACGTCCCAACGGATAGGTCGGGCAGGTCCCCATCGTCTAGCGGCCTAGGACTCCGCCCTTTCACGGCGGCAGCACGGGTTCGAATCCCGTTGGGGATACGCAGTACAGTTCGACACGCACCACCCAGTAAGGCCCCGTAGCGCAGTTGGTTAGCGCGCCGCCCTGTCACGGCGGAGGTCGCCGGTTCGAGCCCGGTCGGGGTCGCTCGCACAGAAGCCCCGCTCTCACCAGAGAGCGGGGCTTCTGCCGTTCCGGGGGCCTGCCCGTCTCCTAGGGTGGGCGCGTGCGGATCGCGGTGCTCGACGACTACCAGGGCGTGGCCCTGACCAGTGCCGACTGGTCGGCCGTGACCGACCACCCCCGCACGCCGTGCACCGTCGAGGTCTTCCGCGACCACGTCAGCGAGCCGGACGCGCTCGTGGAGCGGCTCGAGCCCTACGACGCCGTCGTCGTCATGCGCGAGCGCACGCCCTTGCCGGCTGACGTGCTGGCCGCCCTCCCCCGCCTGCGGCTCGTCGTCACGACCGGCCGCCGCAACCCGAGCATCGACGTGGCCGCCGCGAGCGCCGCGGGCATCACCGTCTGCGGCACCGAGAGCCTCGCGACGGCCCCCGCGGAGCTGACCTGGGCGCTGGTCCTCGGGCTGGCGCGGCACCTCGTCCCCGAGGCCACGGCCGTCCGGGACGGTGGCTGGCAGACGACGGTCGGGCGCGACCTCAGCGGCCACACCCTGGGCCTGCTGGGACTCGGCCGGATCGGCTCGCAGGTCGCGGCCGTCGGGCGCGCCTTCGGGATGGACGTCGTGGCGTGGAGCCGCAACCTCACGCCCGCCCGAGCCGAGGCCGCCGGCGCCCGGGCCGTCGCGCTCGACGAGCTCCTGGCCACCTCTGACGTCGTCTCGGTCCACCTGCCGCTCGCCGACGGCACGCGAGGGCTCGTCGGCGGCCGCGAGCTCGCCCTGATGCGCCCCGACGCCCTGCTCGTCAACACCTCACGCGGGCCGATCGTCGACGAGCACGCGCTGCTCGCCGCCCTCGAGCGGGGCCACCTCGGCGGCGCCGGGCTCGACGTCTTCGACGAGGAGCCGCTGCCCGCCGACCACCCGCTCCGCACCGCGCCACGGACGCTCCTGACGCCCCACCTCGGCTACGTCACGAGCGACGTCTACGCGACCTTCTTCGGCGGCGTCGTCGAGGACGTGACGGCCTACCTCGTGGGGTCCCCGATCCGCCTGCTCTGACGCGAGATCCGGCGCGAGATCGGGCGCGCGGTGCGCCCTGGCGACGTCAGGTGCGCGATCTCGCGCCCGACCTCACCGGTCCCCGAGGGCGTATGCGGGGTGGCCGCGTCCCGCTCAGCGGTGGCCCGCGCGCAGGACGAGCTCGAGCTCGAACCGCACCTCGGGGTCGTCGAGCACGTCACCGAAGAGCTCCTTGAGCTGGGCGACGCGGTAGCCGACGGTCTGCTGGTGCACGAAGAGCTCCTCGGCGATCGGGGCGCGCTGGCCCTGGTGTCGCAGCCAGGCCAGGAGCGTCTCGGTGAGGCGTTCACGGGCGGCCGGGCGCAGGCCGTCGAGCGGCGCGAGGCGCGTGCGCGCCAGGTCGTCGGTGGCGAGCGGCTCGGCGTGCACGACCAGCTCGGCGAGGTGGTCCTCGACCCAGACCGGCGAGGTCTCGGCGTCGGCCTGGTCCGGGGCGGGCCCGACGCCGTGCGCGCCCGCGGACGTCGCGAGGTGCAGCGACTCCCCCGCCTGCTGCCACGGCCGGGGCGGCCCGACGATGGCCCGACGACCCCGCAGGGCGCGGTCGAGGTCACGAGGGCGGGCCGAGCGAGCGGCATACGGGAAGACGACGACGACGTCGGTGCCGCGCTCGGCGACCAGAGCGTCCGGCCCCAGAGCCGTCCGCAGCCCGTCGACGTGCGGGAACGGCACGAGCGCCACCCCGACGACCTCCGGCAGCGTCCACCCGACGGCGGCGGCCAGGCGAGGAACGCCGCCGTCGCTGGAGTCACCGCGCAGGATCATCTCGAGCAGCTCACCACGCAGCCGCACCTGCTCGCCGGCCCGTTCGGACTGCTCCTGCGCGTAGCCCTGCGCGCTCGCCGCCGACAGCTCGTCGATGTAGGCGAAGAGCGACTCCCCCAGCGCGAGCAGCGCGTCGGGCGGCATCTGCGAGACGTCCACCGTGCGCGAGATGGCGCGGAAGGTGACGCGTGCCCCGTAGCGGTAGGCGGCGAGCAGCGACTCGAGGCTGCGGCCGGACCGCACCTCGCCGCGGCCGAGATTCTCGTAGACCCATTTCCCGTCGTCGGACAGGGCCGGCAGACGCGTGCCGGGCAGGTCGAGGAAGCGGTTGAGCGCGATCGTCACGCCCTGGCGCACGCCCTGCCCGAAGCGGCCCTCCATGGGCATCGCGTAGACCGGGACGTCGCGCGGGATGCCGTCGATGATGGCCTCGACGATGTCGCGCACGACCGGTCGGAGCACGACTGCCACTTCGGCGGGCAGAGACAACCACGGTGGGTCTGATGTGTCCTGTGCCACGTCGGCCTCCAGCAAATTGTCGTGACGCAACAGTTTCTTGACTCAAAGAGTACGCGTCGCCCCAAGACGCGCGGGCCCTGTGAACACCATGATGGAACCATGACTCAGTTCCGTGCTCTCCGACGTGTGGCGTCGCTCCTGACGACCCCGCGCGAGCCCGAGGACTTCCTGAACCTCGTCAACCCGCTGGCATCGGCCCGGCAGCTGCGCGGCGTCGTGACGAAGGTGGTCCGCGAGACCGCCGACTCGACGACGATCCACTTCCGCCCGGGCCGCGGCTGGAACCCCCACGCCGCCGGCCAGTGGGCCCGCATCGGCGTCGAGATCGACGGCGTGCGCCAGTGGCGCAGCTACTCGCTGTCCGCCGCCGTCGGCCACGACCCGGCCATCACGGTCACCGCCATCGGCGTCGTCTCGACCGCGCTGGCCCGGGACACCAAGGTCGGCGACATCCTCTTCCTCGACACCCCGCAGGGCGACTTCGTGCTCCCCGAGCACCCGCGCCCGCTCCTGATGCTCACGGCCGGCAGCGGCCTGACACCGGTCATGTCGATGATCCGGACGCTCGTGCCGCGCCGGCCCGACGCCGACGTCGTGCTCATCCACTCGGCACGCACCCGCGAAGAAGCGCTCTTCCACGACGAGCTGCTCGAGCTGGCCGACCAGTTCCCCGGCCTCACGGTGCGCCACCGGTTCACCCGCGAGGAAGGCGGCCGGCGCCTCGACCTCTCGGACGTCACCGACCTCGAGACGCTCTGTCCCGACTGGCGTGAGCGGGCGGCATACGCCTGCGGTCCGACGGACTTCCTCGACGCGGCGACCGAGCTGTGGCTGCGCGACGGCGAGGACCCTGCCCACCCCCACCTCACCATCGAGCGCTTCGCCCCCGTGCTGCTGGAGGGATCCGGCGGCGAGGGCGGCCTGCTGACGTTCGAGAAGTCGGACAAGGAGCTGGAGGTGGGCGGCGACGTCCCCCTCCTCGAGGCCGGCGAGGAGTGCGGCGTCGTCATGCCGAGCGGGTGCCGCATGGGCATCTGCCGCAGCTGCCTCGTCCCGCTCGTGGCCGGCAAGGTCCGCGACCTGCGCACCGGCGAGGTCCACGGCGACGAGGGCGAGCTCATCCAGACCTGCGTCAACGCGGCCGCCGGACCCGTCCACCTGGACATCTAGGAAGGGAAACACCCCATGACCGCCACCACGAACCGACCGACGACGACGCCCACCGGCGCCGCCGACGCCGTCGGTGCCGTTGCAGGCACCGCGACGACGATCCGGCCCAAGAAGCCGGTCCTCGCGGCGTCCGGCGGACCTGTCAAGCGCCCGAGCGCCGCCGCGCACCTGTCCGAGGCCGATGTCGAGCGCCTCGGCCAGGAGCTCGACGCCATCCGCGACCGCATCATCGCCTCGCGCGGCGCCAAGGACGCGGCCTACATCCGGCGTGTCATCCGCGTCCAGCGCACCCTCGAGGTGGCCGGCCGGGCCACGCTCCTGCTGTCGAAGAAGAAGTCGGCCTTCGTCGCCGGCACCGCGATGCTCAGTGTCGCGAAGATCCTCGAGAACATGGAGATCGGCCACAACGTCCTGCACGGCCAGTGGGACTGGATGCGCGACCCCGACATCCACTCCACGACCTGGGAGTGGGACTTCGTCACTCCCGCGGCGGCGTGGAAGCACACCCACAACGACCTGCACCACACGTGGACCAACGTCCTGGGCAAGGACAAGGACGTGGGCTACTCCACGCTCCGCATGGCCGAGGACCAGCCGTGGCGTCCCTTCAACATCCTCAACCCCGTCATCAACGGGATCCTGGCTCCCTTCTTCGAGTGGGGCATCGCGATCTACGACCTCGAGCTCGAGGCAGTCCAGGAGGGCGAGAAGTCGAAGGAGGACCTCAAGAAGGACCTCAAGGCGCTGGGCCGCAAGGTGGTCCGCCAGTTCACCAAGGACTACGCCGCGACCCCGCTCGCCGCTGTGCCGTTCGGATCGGGCAAGCAGGCCCTCCTCGGCACCTTCACCGCCAACGCGATCCGCAACGTCTGGGCTCACTCGGTCATCTTCTGCGGTCACTTCCCGGACGGCGTCGACGTCTTCACCGAGGAGGAGATCGAGGGCGAGACCCGCGGCGACTGGTACATCCGCCAGATGCTCGGCTCGGCCAACATCTCCGGCAGCAAGCTGATGCACCTGATGACCGGCAACCTCAGCCACCAGATCGAGCACCACTGCTTCCCCGACCTGCCGAGCAACCGTTACCACGAGGTCGCCGTCGAGGTGCGCGAGATCTGTCAGCGCTACGGCCTGCCCTACACGACCGGGCCGATGCCGAAGCAGGTCTACCAGGCGTGGGCCAAGGTCTTCCGCCTCGCCCTGCCGAACCGCCCGCGCCCGCTGCCCAAGGGTGCGACCGATGCCGTCAACGCACCGGTCCCGCCGCGCCGCAGCGCCGCCCTGCCGATGGTGGCGCGTGTCGGGTGAGGCGGTGGCACGACCCGTGCCGACGGCCGCCTTCTTCGACCTCGACCGCACCCTGATCCGCGGATCTGCGAACTACCCGCTCGCGATCGCCGCCTTCCGCAGCGGCCACGTGCCGTGGAAGGACCTCGTCAAGGACACGTTCAACGCGATCTCCTTCCACCGCAAGGGATCCACCGACGAGGGCTCGGAGGCACTGCGTGAGCGGATCCTCCGTGCCGTCGCCGGCATCCGGCAGTCCGACATCATCCACCTCACCGACGCCATCACCCCGGGCATCGTCCGCAAGGCCATCCCAGCCTCAATGACCCTGCTGTCGGACTGCAAGGCGCTCGGCCAGGACCGCATCGTCGTGTCCGCCTCGCCCATCGAGCTCGTCAGCCGCATCGCGACCGCGCTCGGGCTCGAGGGGGCCGTCGCCACCCGGAGCGAGCTCGACGACGAGGGCCGCTACACCGGGCACCTGGCCGGCGAGTTCTGCTACGGCGCAGGCAAGGTCATCGAGATCGAGAAGCTGGCCGCCGAGCGCGGCTACGACCTCGAGCGCTGCACGGCCTACAGCGACTCCATCAGCGACCTGCCGATGATGGAGCGAGTCGGCACCGCCGTCGCCGTCAACCCCGACGGGGAGCTGCGCGAGCTCGCCCGGGAGCGTGGCTGGCGCGTCGTCGAGGTCGGACGCAAGCGCCACTGAACCCCACCGAGGGCGTATGCCGCGCGCTCCCCGGGCCTCCGTCGAGTGCCCAGTTTCCTACGAGAACCGCTCGTCGGGAAACGAGCACTCGACGAGAGGAACCAGTCGAGTGCTCAGTTTCCTACGAGAACCGCTCGTCGGGAGACGAGCACTCGACGAGAGGAACCAGTCGAGTGCCCAGTTCGCTACGAGAACCGCCTCATCCCTGGTGTCACCACGAGGTGTGCAGGGGGCGACCCTCGGCGAAGCCGGCCGTGCTCTGGAGGCCGACGACCGCCCGCTCGTGGAACTCCTCGAGAGTGCGCGCACCGGCATACGTGCAGCTGCTGCGCAGCCCGGCGACGATCTCGTCGATGACGTCCTCGACGGACGGGCGCGACGGGTCGACGTACATCCGGGCCGTGCTGATGCCCTCCTCGAAGAGCGCCTTGCGCGCGCGGTCGTAGGCCGTGTCGCTCGCCGTGCGGTTGCGCACCGCCCGCGAGCTGGCCATGCCGAACGACTCCTTGTACTGCCGCCCGTCGTTGTCGGTGTAGAGGTCGCCGGGCGACTCGAGGGTGCCGGCGAACCACGACCCGATCATGACGTTGGACGCGCCGGCCGCGAGCGCGAGCGCGACGTCGCGCGGGTGCCGGACGCCACCGTCGGCCCAGACGTGCTTGCCGAGATCCCTTGCAGCCGTGGCACATTCGAGCACAGCGGAGAACTGCGGGCGACCGACGGCGGTCATCATGCGCGTCGTGCACATCGCGCCGGGACCCACCCCGACCTTGACGATGTCGGCGCCTGCCTCGATCAGCTCGCGGGTGCCGGCGGCCGAGACGACGTTGCCGGCCACCACCGGCACGCGCGGGTCGAGCGCACGCACCGCCCGCAGCGCCTCGATCATCTTGTCCTGGTGCCCGTGGGCGGTGTCGATGACGAGGACATCGGCGCCGGTGTCGAGCACCTCGGCGGCCTTGGCCGCGACGTCACCGTTGATGCCGACGGCAGCGGCCACGCGCAGGCGTCGGTCGTCGTCGACGGCCGGCTGGTAGAGCCCGGCCCGGATGGCCCCGCCCCGGGTGAGGATGCCGACGAGCTCGCCGTGCTCGGAGACCACGGGGGCGACCTTGCGACGCGCGTCCGACAGCCGCTCGAAGGCCTCCTGAGGCTCGACCGAGTCGGGCAGCACGAGCATGTCCTCGCGCATGACGTCGTGCACCTGCGTGTAGCGGTCGACGCCGGTCAGGTCCTTCTCGGTGACGATGCCGACCGGCTTGGGCCCGTCGACGACGACAGCTGCGCCGTGGGCGCGCTTGCCGATGAGCACGAGCGCCTCACCGGCGGTCATGTGCCGCTCGAGCGTGATCGCGGTGTCGTGCACGAGGTGGCGCTGCTTGACCCAGCCGACGACGTCGCGGACCACCTCGACGGGGATGTCCTGCGGGATGACGGCGATGCCGCCGCGCCGCGCGACCGTCTCGGCCATGCGGCGGCCGGCGATGGCCGTCATGTTGGCGACGACGAGCGGGATCGTCGTGCCCGACCCGTCGACGGTCGACAGGTCGACGTCGAGGCGGCTCGTCACCGACGAGCGGCTCGGCACCATGAAGACGTCGTCGTAGGTGAGGTCGAGCTGGGGCTGGAGGCCGTTGAGGAACTGCACGGTCACCAACTCTAGGCGCCCCTCCCGGCCCCACCACGCGGGACGGCACGCGGACCGCGGCGGACGGCCTGACCCGGGGTGACGGCATACGCCCGTTTCGCCTGTGCGGGACGCCCCTCGGGAGGACGATGGTCGGTGGACGCGCTTGCGCCCCGGACGGATTGGGGTATCGCCATGACGGATGCACCGCACGTGTGCTTCGACCGGATCCTTCCCAGGGACCTGATGCGCCCTCACCGGCGCGAGCGTGGTCTCCCCGGGCCCAACGGCGCGGACCGCGCGATCTCACCCATCGGCAAGGCGTGGATGAACGGGACGACGCTCAAGGTGCGCTTCCTCGAGGGCACACCCCAGCAGCAGGCGACGGCGCGCGAGCAGGCCGCCTGGTGGCAGGCGGCGTGCAACATCGCCTTCGACTTCGGCGACCACCCGGACGCCGACATCCGGATCTCCTTCGACCCCAACGACGGCGCGTGGTCCTACGTCGGGACCGACATCAAGAGCATCCCGGCCGACGAGGCGACGATGAACCTCGGCTTCCTCGACGGCGGCACGGCGGGGCACGAGTTCGGCCACGCCATCGGGCTCGCGCACGAGCACTCGAACCCGCAGGGCGGCATCCAGTGGAACGAGCCCGTCGTCATCGCGGCCCTCGCCGGCCCGCCGAACCGGTGGGACGAGGCGAAGGTGCGCCACAACGTCTTCATGAAGTACGCGCTGGACCAGATCAAGGGCACCCAGTTCGACCCCGACTCGATCATGCTCTACTCCTTCCCCGCGTCGTGGACGCTCAACGGCGTCGCCACTCACGCCAACGACGTGCCCTCGGCGCTCGACAAGGCGTTCGTCTCGGGCGCCGCGATGTACCCGCGGTCCGCGCCCGTCGTCGGTGACGCCGTGACGCTGACCGTCGACGGGCCGAAGGTCGACGCCAGCATCGGGGCGGCCGGCGAGGAGGACCTCTACGCCTTCGACGTCGCGAGCGACGGCCTCTACGAGGTGACGACGCGCGGCTCGACCGACGTCTTCCTGACGCTCTTCGGGCCGAACAGCGAGACCGACCTCGTCGGCGAGGACGACGACGGGGGCTACGGCGTCAACGCGCGCGTGCGGGCCGGCCTGACGCCGGGACGCTACGTCGCCCAGGTGCGCCACCACGCCGCGAGCGGCACCGGTGCCTACTCGATCCGAGCCCGCCGCCGCTGACGCCACCCCTCCACCGAGGACGTATGCCGCGTGGCCGCCACCCGCCGGCATACGTCCTCGTTCTTCGCCTCGGGCGTAAGGCGTTGACCGTCGTTCGTAATCGAGTAATCCTGATTACATGATTACGAACGAAGCACTGGAGCGAGTACGCGGCTGGTTCGTCGGCCGCCTGCCCGAGGAGTGGCGCGCGACGCCACCCGAGATCACCGTCGACCGCGAGGAGATCACCGTCGTGCTCACGGTCGCCGACGTCGACCTGCCCGACGGGTCGAGCGACGCCGAGCGCGACGAGGCGCGCGCCGGGCGCACCAAGGCCTTCCGCGAGGACACGCGGGCGCGGCGGATCGAGATCGCGCGCGAGGCCGAGCACCGCTTCGAGCGCAAGGTCTCGTGGGCCGTGCGCGTCGGCGACCGCACGGAGCTGTTCACCCACGTCGCGGCACCGGCGATGACGCGGCTGCGCCAGCGCGAGCGGCTCGTCCTCGACACGCTCGTCGACGCGGGCGTCGCCCGGTCACGCGCGGAGGCGCTGGCGTGGTGCGTCAAGCTCGTCGGCCAGCACGAGAGCGACTGGCTCGGCGAGCTGCGCGAGGCGATGTCGCACGTCGCGGACGTGCGCACCAAGGGTCCTGCTGCCTGAGTCGCCGGACTCGGCGGGCTTGTCGGGCTTGTCGGGCTCGGTGGACTGCGGGCTCAGCCCTGGTCTGCGGACTGGTCGCTGCCGCGCTTGACGGCGGAGATCTCGAACTCGAGCGAGATCTTCTCCGAGACGAGGACGCCGCCGGCATCGAGCGGCATGTTCCACTCGAGGCCGAAGTCGCGGCGGTTGATGCGGCGCGACCCCTCGAAGCCCGCGCGCAGGGCGCCTTGCGCGTCGGCCTGCACGCCCACGAGCTCGATCGGGATCGTGACCGGCTTGGTGATGTCGCGGATGGTCAGGTTGCCCGAGACCATGTAGGCGTTCTCCTCGACCTCCTCGATCTGCGTGCTCTCGAAGCGGATGTCGGGCCACTTCTCGACGTCGAAGAAGTCGGCGCTGCGCAGGTGGTCGTCCCGCTGCTGGTTGCGGGTGTCGACGCTGGCGGCCTTGAGGACGACCTCGGCGTAGGACTTGGACATGTCCTCGACGTCGGCGTAGAGGCGGCCGGTCACGTCGTTGAAGGAGCCACGGACCGTCGTCACCATCGCGTGGCGCGCAGAGAACCCGATACGGGTGTGGGCCGGGTCGAAGTCCCAGTCCCCGCTGAGCGCGGATCCGTGGTCGGTCATGATCTCTCCCCTGCGGGTCGGTTGATGAGTCGCGGCATCCTCTCACGACCGGGATGCTTGAATCTTTCACTTCCCAAGCGGCGATCGCAAGTACGCCTGGCCCGCGGCCCCCGAACGGCCGTCCTGCCCATACCCGCTCGCGGGCCGGCGGCCCCGGGTGGCGCCGGCGCAGACGGTTTGCGGGATGGGCGCAGCGGTCGGCTATAGTTCCACTCGTTGTCCCGGCCAGGTAGCTCAGTTGGTACGAGCGTCCGACTGAAAATCGGAAGGTCGGCGGTTCGACCCCGCCCCTGGCCACAACACCGGAGCCGCAGGTCAGTATGACGCTGACCTGCGGCTTCGTCGTTCCGCACGGCCCCCGGGCCGCGGACAGCGGCTGTTTCTTGTCCCTTTTGCGACCGGTTGATAGCAGCGGTGATAGCAGCGGGCATCAGGCGAGCCGCTCCCCCAGCAGCTGGAGAGCCTTTCGCTTCTCGTCCAGCGACGTGTGCGCGTAGATCGTCATCGTCACGTCGATCGCGCTGTGCCCTACGATTTCCTGGACGATGTGTGGCGCCACCCCCTCGGTCAGCAGGAGCGTCACGCAGGTGTGTCTCAGGTCGTGGAAGCGAGGCAACGGCTCCGGTAGGACCTGGCGCACCCGGTACCAGCTGCGCCGGAGGTTGTCCGGCTCCATCGGCGTGCCGACCGCCGAGGCGAAGACCATGCCCGTCTCGTGCCACGCGGGGCCGGCAGCCAGCCGCTCCTTGCTCTGCGCGATCTTAGCCGCGGGCACGTCGATTAAGGGCGCGGGACACGGTGGCGCACCTGCGACATCTTCTGTGTGCGACGTAGCGAATTTGACCAGTTGTGCCACCATGGCTATAGGAACCGGTTCAAACGGTCCGATTGACGAGTATGCCGATGAGGGGAGGGGCGCATGGCCACCGCAGTCGACGTGATGCGATACATCACCGCGAAGAAGGACATCTCTGGAGAGGTTCAACTGCAGAAGCTCATGTACTACGCCCAGTCCTGGGCGCTTGCTTGGGACGGTCGTCCTCTGTTCGCCGAGCGCATCGAGGCGTGGCAGCTCGGTCCGGTTGTGCCCACCATCCGCCACCGCGACGATGCGCCAGATGCGACCACGCTGACGCCGTCGGAAGCGGCGACGGTGGACGCTGTCTTGGAGTACTACGGCTCGCAGTGGGGCTGGCAACTCGGGCGGCTATCGCACAACGAGGCCCCTTGGAAGGACGTTTGGGGGGACCGGCCAACCAACTCACGGTGCAGCGACGAGATCACGCAGGACGCCATGAGGCGCTTCTACACGTCTGAGGCCATCGCAGGGCGTGGCCCGGAGAGGCCCGAAATGACTGAAGCCCAGCGAGAGGCGACGGCGGAGGAGACGTCGGCCGCCGCGGCTCAGGGCGCCGACGAGTGGCGGAGGGCCTTGGAGTTGCTGTCTGAGTGACTCTCGTAGTCATCACAGCGGAGAGGGTCCGCGGCATCTACGTAGAGCAGATCGCCGCGGGCCTTCTTCGCGATCCCGGCGCGCTAGAAGGCGCCGTCGCAGCGCCCTTCCAGACGCCCTTCGGCCATAACCCTTACCCAACGATCGCCCAGAAGGCCGGCAAACTTCTGGATGGCATCCAGCGGGTTCAGGCATACACAGACGGAAACAAGCGCTTGGCATGGCTGTCAAGTGTCGCGTTCTTGTCCCTTAATTGCCAATACGTCGTCGACACCTCGCAGGAAGAGGTCGACGAGTTCGTGCGTAGCCTTGCGGGCGCGGAAGCACCAGAGATTCGGGCGGCTGTCTGGTTCAACGATCGGCTCGCCGGCGCGAACTAGCCGCGCCTCGGGATTTCCACGACACGCTCGCCTCGGGCCGCTGCAGAGTTGGCCTCTATCAGATCAAGACGCCGGCTGCGCCGGCGCGCCGCCTGCGGGCGGGGCTGTCGCGCCGTCCTCGCCGCCTCCGGTGGAGGAACTAGAGCTACTGGTGCAGAGCTTAGCGCCCTCGGCGACGAGCGCGTATGCGAGACCTTGCCTGGGCTCCAAGGTGACGAGCCCGTTCATGGCGGTAAATCTCATGAAGCCAATCAAATCCGCCTAAAAACCAAAAAATGAGAGTGATTAAGACGATAGCAGCTACGAGGAAATATGCCATATGCCTGTCAGTGCTCCTTTTGCCCACGCTGGTCGGCAGCGCGCTGAACCTCATTCAGCGCCAAGAGAGCCTGTTCAAAGACTATGTCTCGGGGCATATTCTCTAATCCATGCCTGCGCGACCACTCGTCGATCGCGGAGCCGATGAGACGCATTAGATCTAGGGTGAGGTCATCACTCCCCACCGAGGAGGGCCTGATCTCCGGCACCCCGGGAATGGTCTTGGGGGTAGACCTTCCCTCTGACGGCATGGGAGCACTCGTCGAGGTCGCAGTGCTCGTTATCGTGATGTCAGGCACATTCTCGGACGGCGGGACCTTCTTCTCGCGCTTCCAGATGCTAGCCACGTGCAAACGCCTCAAAGTTACGCTTCAACTCAATGTTCAGGAGGCGCAACTGCTCCATTGCGTAGGTAAGGGCATCCCCGCGAAGTCCTTCAGAATCGATCAACCGTTGGGTCTCGATCAATTCTTCCAAGTTGGTCCTGATCAACCGGCCGCGCGCATGTGCGCCCGCGGCCGCGCGCGCCTCCGTCACCTTCTCGCGCAATGCCACGACTTCCGCACGCCGCACCGTTCGACTGAGTTGGTAGGTCTTGAGCACCTCACCCAGAGCCGTGCTGACCGCCTGCACGCTCTGGGCGATTACCACCTCTTGACTCATGGACATCCCCTCCCCTGTAGCCCCGGGACTGAAGGCTACTGGACCACCCGAAGTTCGCGCTAGGGTGGAAAGTCTTGCCACCCGCCACCAGGTGAGCCCGGGTCAGACGCCTTTGCGAGCCAGCCCGTGACTGGGTCACCTGCCCATCAGCTCGATGAGCAGGCATGGAAGAGAAACGGGCGCGTCGCGGGGCTGACAAGGTCGTCGCTATTGCTGCCCTAGGCGAGTAACCGAGCCCCCCGTGCCCACCCTTGTGCGCCTCCCCGCCCGCGGCGCGAAAGCCAGCACTTCTGCTGACGGCTCCGAGAGCTCATCCCAGTTCGTCCAGCTTTCGAACCAGGACACATCGAGCCCAGCCACTCGAGCGGCATCTGCGTACGCAGTCCCGCCTGGGAAGCGACGATCGAGGGCTTTCGTCAACCAGACCGCGCGCTCGTTGCCCACGAAGATAGGCTCCCCCGTGTTCCATCCGCGCGCCGAGATCTGCTTGTAGAGGCTACGCGCTTGGTCTGAGTCGATCCGCCCCAGTTGCTGCAACCTCACAACCATCGCTTTAATTGCGACACCCCATCGCTCCTTCAGCGCAAGCAACGATGACAGCGTGACGCGATTACCCCTCGCGGTGGATAGATCCTCAAGGAAAGCGTCCCCGGGGAGGAGGAACGCCGACGCAAATCGATGCGCCTGCTTCTCAATCTCCCTAGCCTGCTCTGACGAGTCCGGAGGAGGACACGTAGAGTGCAAAAGAATATGCCCCAGCTCGTGCGCCATCGTGAACCTCTGACGATCGCCGGGCACCCGCTCACCAGCACGGCTCACCCGAATCACTGGGACGTCGTCAACACGTGTCGACAAACCTAGGTGCTTGCCTAGCTCATGGTCCATCGGAAGGACCACACATCCAAGGCGTTCCGCGGCACGGGTCACATTCGGCACCCCGCTCTCCATCGGCACATCTGCTGCCTGACGGACTTCGAGGGCAAAGTCGTCAACGTCGGCTTCGTCCTGCGGGTCACCCGAAAAGGCGGGAAGCCGATCTGGCATCCGGCGCAGATGCAACGAGTCGATGTTCTCCACCGCTAGAAGCGTGTCGGCCACGTATTGATCAACAGTCTTCTTCGGGGCATCAGCGTAGGCGCGCAGCCACGGGCGGGTGTAAAGCACATCGAAGATAGGAGTAGTGAGGACCTTTGGGGAGCAACCAAGGCTTCGGGCAATTACCTCAATCACCGATTCATCCGCCTCGAGGCGGCCATTCTCGATCCTCGCAAACGTGCTTGAGGGCACGTCCAATGCGTTGGCGAGATCTGTTTGCGTCAGCCCTCGCGCACTCCGAAGAAGCTGAACTCGTTGGGTGTCTATAAAGGTGCTCACTTTTGGCCCTGTCCGCTGGAAGAGCGAGCCCGCGAAATGCGCGGGACGAAGAATGAAGAAGTCATCGACGATTGACCGAAGAGCAGCGAATCAAGCGCCAGAGGCCAATCCGTCCTCGTCCTCGCCAACCTCGCCCGCATCCATACCTTCCAGGTCGTCCTCGTCCACAGGATGAAAGCCGCCGCCGGTGGGAGTTGGTCGTGAACCCGAGAGGCCGAGCTCCGTGACGGGGCCGAGAACAAGTCGCGGAACAGAGTCCTCCGAAAGCCCTAGGACTTTGGCGGCGAACAGATCGACGAGCATGCCCTCGTCATCAACGGTGTAGCCCAGCACCCAGCGCTCTGTGGGAAAGAGTGCGTCGGGCTCAGCTTCCGTGACCGTCAAGATCGCATCGCTGCTCGCCACAATGTCGTACTCACCGGTCTCAGGCGCGATCCCCGCCTTCAAAACGCGGAAACGTCGGTCCACACCTTCGACGATGTCCTGGACGTCGCAACTCCCGCCAACCACGGGGATGCAGGAAAGCCCAAGCTTGGTAGTTGCCCCTTCGACGCCAGTCAGGACCAGCTCACGGACAAGAGTGGACTTGGGCCGCTTCGTCCGCCGGAAGGCGACGTCCCTGCTCAACGCCTTATCGATCGCATGACCGCGCTCGCTGAAGACCTCGCGAAGTTCGTCGGCCAAGGAGTGGAGTCTGTCCATGCGGAGAGTGTGACATATCCGAGAAAGAGTTTCAAACAGATGTCACACTTCAGCGCGTCGTTCCCCTGGCCTGCGCGGGCCTGGCTGTCGCATCAGGCCGCTCGCCGATGGCCGTGGGCGCTCCCCTAAGTACAGCAAGGATGTACCGCAGGACCGACACCCCGTCGTGGGTACTCAGCGCCGCCGAGCGGTGGCCCTCTCGCGTGGATGGCCCTTCTCGATGACACTGCCGCGAGTTCGGGACGAAGCGCGGTCGTGAGGATTGTCTTTTCTCCGTCAAGGCGCCGGCTCCGCCGGCGCACGGCCCTGCTGCGGGCGGCGCTAACGCGCCGTCCTCGCACGGGCCCAGCCACAACTGGACCTGGGCTCGACGAAGCCCGACACCCTGCAGCCAGATCGTCCGGACCCCGGCCAACGCGTCAAGGGCGCAACGCGTCCCTTCGCGCTCGAGCAAGCTCGACCCTTGACCCGCTGACCGGGGCCCTGGTGCTGGCCGCTATGAGAGTGCCGGGCAGCTATGGCGCGTGGCGCGCGGTGATAGCGCCGTTGATAGCAACACGACCAGACCGCGTCAGCCGTCGCGGGGACCCCGTCGGCCGACCACAGCTCGGGTGACGACGCATCGGGACTCGCCCAGCGAACCGCCAACACCTGAAAATCGGAAGGTCGGCGGTTCGACCCCGCCCCTGGCCACAACCCGAAACCGCAGGTCAGAAGCGTCTGGCCTGCGGTTTGTCGTTCCCCGGCTCCTTCCGCAGGCGGCCCAGCGCCCTGGGTGGCCGCCAGCACCATGGCACGCCGAGGACCGTCACGGGGCCCTCCCCAACCCGTGGTGCGCACGCCGTCGTGGAGCCGGCATTCCGACCCGCGAACGGCAGGGGCACCGCCCACCCGGATGATGTGGGGTGGAGATTGCTTCTACCGGCGTCGCATCTGCGTCACCGCGTCCTTGCAGATCATGATGGGAGTGCCGTGCCTCAGGAGGTCGCCGAGCTGGTCGGGCTGTTGTCCGCTCGCGGCGAGTCCCTCGCTGCCCTCATGGACCGGGCTGCGAACGTCCGCGACGAGGGGCTGCGCCGCGCGGGCCGTCCCGGGGTGGTCACCTACTCGCCCAAGGTCTTCGTCCCCGTGACGACGCTGTGTCGGGACCGGTGCCACTACTGCACCTTCGTCGACACGCCCGCCAAGCTGGCCCGGAAGGGCCTGAGCCCCTACCTCTCCGAGGAGCAGGTCCTGGCCGTCGCCCGCCAGGGCGCGGCACTGGGGTGCAGGGAGGCGCTGCTGACGCTCGGCGACCGACCCGAGGACCGGTGGGACGTGGCTCGCGAGTGGCTGCGTGAGCACCGTTTCGCCTCGACCGTGGACTACGTCGGTCACCTCGCTCGCCGCATCACGGCCGAGACCGGCCTGCTCCCCCACCTCAACCCCGGGGTGCTGAGCCTCGCCGAGCTGGAGGCGCTGCGCCCCACCGCTCCGTCGATGGGGATGATGCTCGAGACCACGTCGCGAGAGATCTTCGAGCGACCGGGCGGCGCGCACTTCGGCTCCCCGGACAAGGATCCCGCCGTGCGGCTGGCGGTGCTCGAGGACGCCGGCCGCGCGAAGGTGCCCTTCACGACCGGCCTGCTCGTCGGCATCGGCGAGACCCTCGAGGACCGCGCGGAGTCGCTGGTCGCCCTGCGGGACGTGCACGCGCGACACGGCCACCTGCAGGAGGTCATCATCCAGAACTTCCGTGCGAAGCCGGAGACGGCCATGCAGGACGTGGACGACGCCGAGGCGGACGAGTATCTCGCGACCGTGGCCACCGCACGCATCGTCCTCGGTCCGGACGTGCGGATCCAGGCGCCCCCGAACCTCAGCGACCCGGCCGAGCTGGCCGCGCTCCTCGCCGCCGGCGTCGACGACTGGGGCGGGGTGAGCCCGCTGACCGCCGACCACGTCAACCCGGAGCGGCCCTGGCCCCGGCTCGACGACCTCGAGCGGCTCACGCGTGAGTCCGGCTTCACGCTGCGCCAGCGGCTCACCGTCCACCAGCCGTACGTCGACGCCCGTGACCAGTGGATCGACGCCGGGCTGCACGAGGCGGTGCTCGCCGCAGGCGCCGGCTCGGGTCCGCACCAGGCCTCCCCGGTGCCCTCGCGCGCGGCGACGGTCGACGCCGGCAGCCCGGGCGGCAACGACCTGGTGAGGCGGGCGGCGGCCGACCCGTCCGGGCTGTCCGACGCCGACTACGCCGCTCTCCTCGCGCTGCGGGGAGCGGAGCTCGACCGTCTCGCCGCCGTGGCCGACGACCTGCGGCGCTCGGTCGTCGGTGCCACCGTGAGCCTGGTCGTGAACCGCAACCTGGGCTCGGACCTGTGCACCGACCCGGATCTCGTCGAGCAGGTCGCCGCCGATGCCTGGGACCTCGGCGCCACCGAGCTCTGCATCCAGGGCACGGCGCCGGACACCGCACCCGACGACGTCTACGAGCAGGTCGCTGCGGCGGTCAAGCGAGCAGCACCGGACATCCACCTGCACGCGTTCCGCCCGGCCGACGTGGTCGACGGGGCGCGCCGGACGGGCCGCGGTCTCCACGAGCACCTGCGAGCCCTCGCCGCGGCCGGGGTCGACACCGTGCCGGGCACCGGGGTCAAGATCCTCGACGAGGCGTACCGGCTGCGCGCCTTCCCTGCGGACCTGCCGGTCGAGCAGTGGCTCGCCGCGGTCAGGGCCGCCCACGGGGTGGGGTTCCGGTCGACGTCGGTGATGTTCTACGGGCACGGCGAGACGCCGCTGCAGCGCGTGGCGCACCTGCGGGCGCTGCGGGCGCTCCAGAGCGAGACCGGCGGCTTCACCGAGTTCGTGCCGATGCCGCTGCCCGGTTCGCCGGTGGACCTCGACGACGCCCGAGCCGTCCACGCCGTGGCCAGGCTCATGCTGCACGGCAGCATCAACCACCACCAGGCGCCGTGGACCCGCCTCGGTCTCGACGGGGCGGTCGCCGCGCTCCGCTCCGGCGCCGACGATCTCGGCGGCACGCTGCTCGACGGTCGCGTGCTGCCCGAGGCGGGGGTCGAGTTCGGTCGCGAGCTGCCGGTGGAGACGGCCCGTCAGCTGGCGCGCACCCTGGGGCGCACGCTGCGGCTGCGCACCACCACGTATGCCGGCACGGCGGTCCGGTGACGACGCGCCGGTGAGGGTGCGAGTCGCCGTCGTCGGGGCCGGCTTCGCCGGCCTCGGCACCGCGCTGCGCCTGCAGGCGGCGGGTGAGGACTCGTTCGTCGTGCTCGAGCGGGCCGCGGCCGTCGGTGGCACCTGGCGGGACAACACCTACCCCGGCGTCGCGTGCGACGTCCCGGCCCACCTCTACTGCTTCTCGTTCCTGCCGAACCCGTCGTTCTCGCGCCGGTTCGCGCCCGGCGACGAGATCCGCGACTACCTCGAGCGCGCCGCCCACTCGGTGCGGGACCACCTGCGCCTCGGGACCGAGGTCGAGTCGGCCGAATGGTCTGGCCGCGACTGGCAGCTCACCACCTCGAGGGGCCCCGTGACTGCCGACGTCCTCGTGCTCGCTGCCGGCCGCCTGACGGCGGCGCGGGTGCCCGAGGTGCCGGGCGCGTTCGACGGACCCGTCTTCCACTCCTCGGCGTGGGACCACTCCGTCGAGCTCGACGGTGCCCGCGTGGCCGTCGTCGGCACCGGCGCCTCGGCCGTCCAGCTGCTCCCGGAGGTGGCCGCGCGGGCCCGGTCCGTCGTGCTGATGCAGCGCAGCGCGCCGTACATCCTCCCGCGCGATGACAAGACCTACGGCGAGCAGGATCGCGCGCGCTTCGCCGACCGGCCCGAGGAGCTCGCGGCGCTGCGTGAAGGCCTCTTCACCGAGGCCGAGCGCCTCTACGACGCCCGCGTCGGCGACCCGGCTGCCCGCCACGCAGCCAGGTCACGCGCGCTGGAACACCTGGCCGCCCAGGTCCCCGATGCCGAGCTGCGGGGGCGGCTCACCCCCGACCACGAGTTCGGCTGCAAGCGGGTGCTCTTCTCCGACGCCTACTACCCGGCCGCGGCGCTGCCCCACGTCGCGGTGACCGGGCCGCTCACCGGTCTGGAGGCCGGCGCGGTCCTCACCCAGGACGACCGCCACGAGGTCGACGTCGTGGTCATGGCCACGGGCTTCCACACCACCCGCCAGCCGTACGCCCGCCTCGTCCGGGGTCGCTCGGGGCGCACGCTCGAGGAGCACTGGGCCGAGGGGATGCAGGCCTACGCGTCCACCGCGGTCGCGGACTTCCCCAACATGTACGTCCTCGGCGGGCCGAACGCGAGCCTGAGCCACAACTCCGCCGTCGTGATGATCGAGACCCAGATCGACTACCTCCTCGGCGCGCTGCACCGCACCGCCCCCGGCATGGCCCTCGAGGTGTCGGGGGCGGCGGAAGACGCGTACGCGCGCGAGATGACCGTCCGGAGCATCGACAGGCCGTGGACCGCCGGGTGCTCCAACTGGTACGTCGACCCCCGCAGCGGGCGCCAGAGCCTGCTCTGGCCGGGCCGGGCGACGGAGTTCCGCCAACGGTTCGCCACCTTCGACCCCGCCCCCTACGAGGCGCGCGCGGTCGACGATCCCCGCCGGTGAGTGGGGGACGGAGCTCAGCGGTCTTGGGATCGCCGCCGTCGGAGTGCCCTCGTTAGCCTGACGAAGGGGGCCCTGGCACGCGACCGGAGAACGCCGGCCAGCAGGACGAAGACGCTCGGGGGACGAGCACTCACCTCGGGCTCGGCGCCTGCGGCCGCCTGGTCGATGGCGCGGGCGAAGTCCTCGAACATCCGCTTGCTCACGTCTCCGGCGAGCGAGCGGCCGAACCCCGCGATCCGGCCGGTGAGGAACACGCTGGCCTCCGCGTGCAGCGACGTGCCCGACCCTGATGGCGTGGCGGCCATGATGATGCCGGCTTGCGCACTGCCGCCGCCCGTGTCCTTGCCCTGGGCGTTGAGGACGATGCGGTCCGCCCGCTGCTCGAGGACCTGCGCCAGACCCTGGAAGGAGAGTCGCACCGGCCCGAGCGCGATCCTGGCCCGTCCGCGGTACCGGTCGTCGCCCAGCTCCTCCGTCAGCTCGGCGCCCGGGAGACATCGGGCCAGCAGCCGCACGTCGCCCAGGACGCGGGCCACGTCGGCTGGACTCGAGGTCAGCTCGCTCGTGAGGTCGATGGCGATGGTGGGCTCGCCCGAGGGCAGCTCGATGCGCTGCGGCGCAGACGTGTCGTCGGGCGCGAGCGGCTCTTCGGCCGTCACGCCAGTGGCGCCCGAGCCGCCCGCGGGAGTGCGGCCCACGAGGGTGCGTGCGGCGCAGTTGCCGGGGCCGGGTATCCCGTCGCGGTGGGCTTCGGCGACCTCATCGACCGCATCGATGATGTTGCGGTAACCGGTGCAGCGGCACAGCACCCCGGACAGCTCGGCGGGCAGGTCCTCCCTCGTGACATCTGGTTCATGGGAGAGGAGGTCGTAGGAGCTCATGAGGAAGCCTGGTGTGCAGAAGCCGCACTGCAGGGCGTGATGGCGCCCGAACGACTCCTGCAGGGGATGGAGATCATCGACGCGTCCCAGACCTTCGACCGTGGTCACCTGCGCGCCGTCGAGCTGGACCGCGAAGAGCAGGCAGGCTCGGGCCGCCTGCCCGTCGACGAGGACCGTGCACATGCCACAGATCCCGTGCTCGCACCCGACGTGCGTCCCGGTGAGACCCAGATGGTCACGAAGAGCGTCGGACAGGGTGACGCGGGCCGGCAACCTCATGGAGGTCGGCGTGCCGTTGACCGTCAGGTTCACCTCGATCTCGCTGCCAGCCTCGGTCAGGGGCTGTGCGCTGGGGGAGCTCATGCGGATGACACCTCGTGACGGGGGTTGACGGACTTCAGGTACGCGCGGCTGATCTCGCGCGACAGCAGCCCTGCGGTGAGCTGCCGGCGGTAGGCCTGGCTTGCATGGGCGTCGCCCACGGTGTCGACCACCCGGGCCGCCACCTCCTCGGCCGACTCAGCCAGTGCGCGGCGCAGGTCCGACTCACTGGGCGTGCGACCGACCTGCTGGAGGGCGGACTCGAGCTCCGCAGAGACGTCCGCCTTCGCCGGACGGTCGGAGACGCCGAAGCAGGTGATGGAGGCCTCGACGTGCTCGGCGACGGCCTTGACCCGGGCCGCCACCCCCGCCAACGCGAAGTCGCCATGGCGGCGGGCGACCTCTCCGAAGCCGAACCCCTCCCCCGCCTCGGCCACGGGGAACCGCACAGCCGTGAGCAGCTCGTCCGGCTCCATCACCGTCGTCATCGCGCCGGCGAAGAACTCGGAGGCTCCCACGTCACGACTGCCGCGTGAGCTGCGCAGCGTCATGGTGGCGTCCAGGCAGGTGGCCACGGCAGGCAGCTCGGCCGACGGGTCAGAGTGGGCCAGGCTGCCGCATACCGTCCCTCGGCTGCGAATCTCCCGGTGACCGACCCACGGGAGGGCCAGCCGCAGGAGGGGCACCGACTGCGCGGCCGGGTCGTGCTGCACCTGGCGCTGACGCACCATGGCCCCGACTCGCAGGTGGCCTCCGTCCAGATCGAGCTCCTTCAGCTCGGGCACCGCGCCCAGGTCGACCAGGGTCGACGGCCGGCCCAGACGCATCGCCAGCACCGGCACGAGGGACTGACCGCCGGCCAGCACCTTGGCGCCCTCGTGCTCCAGCTCGGCGAGGGTGTCCTCGACCGTGGCCGGGCGCACGTAGGCGAATGAGGCCGGCTTCATCGCTGGGTCACCTCCCCTGGAAGACGGGGGGACGCTTCTCCCCGAACGCGGCGACGCCCTCGGCGAAGTCCTTGGTGGACCGCAGCATCGCGTAGGCCTTCCGTTCGAGCTCGATCCCGGTGTAGAGCGGGCCGTCGACGCCTCGGTCGAGGACCTCCTTGGCCGTCCGCAGCGCGACGGGCGAGTAGCCGAGGAGCATCGTGACGACCTCGTCGACGCGCTTCTCCAGCTCGTCGGCGTCGGCGCAGTTGTGCGAGGTCAGGCCCCAGTCCAGCGCCTGCTGCCCGGTGATCCGCTCGCCCGTCAGGATGTGGTACTTCGCCCTGGACAGGCCGATGAGACGGGCCAGGCGCTGGGTTCCGCCGCTGCCCGGCATCATCCCGAGCCTCATCTCGGGCAGGGCGAAGCGGGATCGGTCGGTCGCGATCCGGATGTCGGCCGCCAGGGCGAGCTCGAGGCCGACTCCGAAGCAGTAGCCGTCGATCGCCACGATGACCGGCTTGGGACTCCTCGCTGCCGCCGTGACGTCCTGGCCGAGGTCGGTCAGGTCGATGGGGTCGACCTCCATGAACCCGGCGATGTCACCCCCGGACGTGAAGTGCTCGCCCTCGCCGCGGATGACGACGACCTGGACCGTGGGGTCCGCGTCGATCTCGGTGAAGCGGTCCTGCATGAGGCGCCGGGTCTCCATCGTGATGACGTTGTACCGACCGTGGTCGATGGTGAGGTTGGCAACCCGTCCGTCGTGGGTGCGGTCGAGCCGGATCTGGCCTCCGGTCAGTGGCATGTCACTTTCCTTCTCTCGTGTTGAGCAGCTGGTGCAGGACGTTTCCGTGAAGAGGCAGTGAGGTGATCTCGATGCCCTCCGGTTCGAGCGCGTCGGCCACGGCGTTGGCGATGGCCACCGGGAGGCTCATGGAGCTCCCTTCGCCGCAGCCCTTGGCGCCCAGTCGGGTCAGTGGCGACGGCGTCTCGAGGTGGTCGCTGACCACGGGGAAGCAGGACTCCGCCGAGGTAGGGCACAGGTAGTCCATGAACGTTCCGGCCGTCGGTTGGCCCGAGTCGGAGTAGGTCATCTCCTCGAACATCGCGCCGCCCATAGCCTGGACGATGGCGCCGTGGATCTGGCCGTCCACGAGCGTCTGGTTGAGGATCGTCCCCGCGTCGTGCACCGTCGAGAGCTTCTCGATGGTCACCGACAGGGTCTCCTTGTCGATGCGGACAGCCACCACGTCGGCGACGAAGCCGTAGCAGAGACTGGAGTTGACCTGGTCGGTGCGGGACGGCGCCTTGGACTGCGGTGGGGTGAAGGCCGCCTCCTCGTAGAGCCGAGCCGAGACCCCGTCGGGCAGCGAGCCGGGGTCCCAGTGGACCAGTCCGGCAGCGTGCCGGAAGGCGACGGCACGGTCGGGCTCGTCGACGACGCGAACCTTGCCGTCCGCCAGCTCGAGCGACTCGGGGTCGACCTCGAGGAGCACCGAACCGGCGATCTTGATCGTCTCGGCGATCCGGTCGCAGGCCTCGAGCAGCGCGCTGGTGAGCAGCGGCGCGAAACGGGAGGAGTAGCTCCCGGAGCTGATCGTCCAGGGCGTCGTCGCAGTGTCCATCTCCACCCGGGGGCGCACCTGTTCGACGGGCAGTCCGAGGTGTCGCGCCACGATGTCTCGGGCGACCGTTGCGTGCCCCTGACCTTGCGGCACGGTGCCGAGGAGGACCGAGACCACCCCCTGCAGGTCCACACTGACGCGGACGTGCTCCGTCGAACCGGACTTGCCGCGCTTGGCGGTCCGGTCCTGGACCGGCGTGGCCAGACCGACGTAGCCGATGTTGGTCGCCGAGGGGTCCACGATGGTGGCTACGCCGATCCCCATCCACTCCCCTCGTTCGCGCGCCAACCGCTGTTCCGCACGGAGGGCCTCGTAGTCGGCATTCTTGAGGGCGAGCTGCAGGGCAGCGTGGTAGTCGCCGGAGTCGTAGATGCCGCCGCTCGGGGTGGCATAGGGGAAGGAGTCCGCGGGAACCATGTTTCGACTGCGGAGCTCAGCCGGGTCGATGCCGCAGGTTGACGCGACCTTGTCCATGAGCCGCTCGAGCCCGAAGTAGAGCTGCTGCCCGCCGAAGCCACGGTTGAGCCCGGTCGGCGCCTTGTTGGTCACGACGCCGCGAGCGCGGATCGTGACGTTGTCGATCGTGTAGGCGCCGGTGATGTTGCCGAAGCAGCGGTAGAGCGTGCTGGGCTCGGGTGGGCGCAGGTACGCTCCCACGTTGTCGATGAGGTCGACGCGCAGGGCGCTGACCAGCCCCTCGTCGTCGACAGCGGCCTCGAGGGTCATGAGGCGGTCGGAGCCGGATGAGCTGGCCAGCAGGTGCTCCAACCGGTCCTCCGTCCACCTCACCGGCCGACCCGCATACTTGCTCGCCACGGCCATGAGCGCGATGTAGGGGTAGATGGCCGACTTGATGCCGAAGCTGCCACCGATGTCACCCGGGACGATGAGGCGCAGTGAGGACGTCGGGATGCCCAGCGCCCCGGCCAGGACGGGAGCCATGGAGAAGGGCCCGTGGAAGTTGGCGTGGGCGACGACCTCCGGCCCTTCGCTCCCATCGCGCCAGTCGGCCACCACCGAGTAGCACTCCATAGGAGTCGAGGAGTAGCGCGGGAAGGAGTAGCTGCTGGTCACGACGTGGCTGGCCGTTGCGAAGGCTCCTTCGACGTCTCCGAAGTCGAAGGTCCGATCGGTCGCCACGTTGCTGTCGGCCTGGTCGTGGAGTCGAGGAGCGGTGGGCTCCATTGCCGCATCCGTGCGGACGACGGCCGGGAGCGGCTCGTAGTCGATGTCGACGAGCTCGGCCGCATCCTCGGCGGTGTAGCGGTCCGAAGCGACGACCACGGCGACCGGCTCGCCGACGAACCGCACCTTGTCTGTTCCGGTCGCGTAGTACGGAGTGGGTGCGGACACGGAGAGGGGAAACGGCTTGAGGGTTGCGAGAACCTCGTCCGGGCCGATCACCGCCGCCACCCCGGGGTGGCGTCGGGCACGTTCCAGACTCACACTGCGGATGCGGGCATGCGCGTGTGGGCTACGCACCACCGTGGCCACGAGCGTGCCGGGCAACGGGTCCAGGTCGTCGAGGAAGCGTCCCTGCCCAGTCAGCAGGGCGGCGTCCTCGATGCGGGCCGATGTCGTCATGTGGGGGTTCCCTCGCTCGAGTCGGCTAGTTGGGTGAAGTCGCCATCGACGAGTCGACGGCGCAGGATCTTTCCGACGGCCGACTTGGGGATCCGGTCGACGACGACGAAACGCTTGGGCCGCTTCATCGACGGCAGCCCGGACTCGAAGCGGGCGAACCTCTCGGCCTTGGCGAGGGTCTCGCTCGGCGAGTCGTCTCTCGCCCCCACGACGAACGCGGTGACCGCCGAGCCCCATTTGGGGTCGGGAGTCCCGACGACGACGACCTCTCGCAGGTCAGGGCACGACGCTAGGACGTGCTCGATCTCCTCGGGGTAGATGTTCTCCCCGCCGGAGTTGATCATGTCGTCGACCCGCCCCGACACCCAGATGTCTCCATCGTCGTCTGTCGTGGCCAGGTCACCGGTGAAGTACCACCCGTCCCGGATCGACTTGCGGTCGGCGTCCGGTCGGCGCCAGTAGCCACTGAACGCCTCGGGACTGCGCAGGGACACGGCGACCTGGCCCTGTTCACCGGGTGCGACGACGTCTGCCGGGGACGCGCCGGGGTCTGGGTCCACCAGGCGCACGTTGGAGAAGATGCCGGCACGACCGGCACAGCCCGGCTTGGTGGCTGCGTCGGGACCGATGGTGAAGGTGTAGATCTCCGTGCTGCCGAAGTGGTTCACGAAACGCTCGGGACTCAGCGTGTCGCCGAGCTGCTGGGCCAGCGTGGGCGTCATGGACGCTCCTGCGTAGGCGATTCGGCGCACCGATGTCGCGTCCTCGAGCCGGCCGGTCTCCGCGAGGGACCAGTAGATGGTGGGAACGAGGTAGAGCGCGCCCACGCTCTCCGACGTGATGAGGTGCAGCGCCGCCTGCGTCTCGAACTTGGCCAGGGGGACCCAGGTTCCAGCGGCAAGGACGCTGGCCAGCAGGGTCCGCAGGCCCATCGTATGGAACATCGGCATCACGCCGAGGGTCACCTCACCCGGCCGGTGCCCCGTCTGGATGAGGTGGGCCAGCGCCGCATAGTGCTCCGCGCGGTGGGTGCGGGGCACGCCCTTCGGGCGGCCGGTCGTGCCCGAGGTGTAGAGCATGACGCTGATGTCGTCCTCGGTGGGGGTGGACGGCACCGGCGTCGAGGGAGAGCGCCGGGCAGCGGCATCGATGGACGGCATACCGGGTGGCGAGTTCTCGGGCCGACCGGCCCACACGACCACCGGGGGCGGGCCGTCGAGGCTGTCGATTGCCTGGCTCACGACGGTGAGGGTCGACTCGTCCACGGCGACCAGCGACGGTTCGCTGTCGGCGAGGCAGTAGGCGACCTCCTCCGAGCTGAACCGGGTCGAGAGCGGGAGGGAGACGACACGCGCCTTCTGGGCGGCGAGGTGAAGCGTCGCGAGGGGCTCTCCTCCCGCCAGCAGGAGGGCAGCTCGGCTCCCCTCGGCGGCGCCGAGCTCGTGAAGAGCATGCGCGACGCGCTCCGTGCGGGCGTCCCACTCGCTGTAGGTCAGCGGAGCGGCTCCCCCTACGGCACGACGATGTGGGTAGCGGGCTGCGGTCCAGCGCAGAGCCCTTGCAACGTCCACTCTCCGCTCCTAACCATACGTTTTGAATGATCCAATCCAGACCATCATGAGGCTACGATATGCTTCGTACCATGTCAACGCCGCGGCTCACCACCACCTCCTACGTCGTGCTCGGCATGCTCGCGATGCGAGGCCCCTCGACGAGCTACCAGCTCAAGCGGGCCGTAGGCCGGTCGGTGGGGTACTTCTGGCCCTTCCCGCACGCGCAGCTGTACTCGGAGCCGAAGCGCCTGGTCGAGCTGGGGCTGCTCGATGTGCAGACGGAGGACGAGGGGCGTCGGCGGCAGACCTTCAGCGTGACGGATGCCGGCCTGACTGCCTTGACCCAATGGCTGCGCGAGCCCACCGAGGAGCCCCTCCAGGTCCGCGATGTCGGCGAGCTGAAGCTGTTCTTCGCCGAGCTCACGGACCCGGCGGACGTCCTGGCTCTCGCGGCGCGACAGGTCGCCCAGCACGAGGAGCGGATCGCGACGTACGAGGACATGCAGGCCCGCTTCGGCGACCGGGGGGAGCTGGCCCACCGGATGGTCCCGCTCCGGCTGGGGCTCGCCATGGAGTATGCCGCCCTGCAGTTCTGGCAGGACCTGCAGAAGGAGCGCAGCTGAGCGGTCGGGCTCAGGCGGCGGCTGCTGCCAGGGCCTGGTCCCAACCGACCCGGGCCGCGATCATCGTGCGGAAGGGGAGCAGCCGGCGTGAGGCGTTGATGCCGGCCACACCGCCGAGCCGCGCACCGAATCGGTACAGGGCGAGCGTGGAGCCGTTGTCGGGCTCATGATGGACGACGGTGACCTCCTCCGCACCAACCGTTCGACCGGCCACCTGGATACGGCGCCCGTACTGGTCCGACCACACGTAGGGCACCGGGGCGTAGGGCGCCGGTTCCGGCCCCAGACCGTGGTCCGCGAGGAGTGTTGCGATCGCGGCCGCAGCCTGCTCACGCGCATTCGTCCAGTGCTCGATGCGGACGACCTCGTCGAAGAGCGGGTTGCGCCACCGCGCCACATCGCCCGCGGCATACACACCCGGTCGGCTCGCCCGACAGAACGGGTCGCAGACCACTCCGTCCGCGATCGTCAGTCCGGAGCTCTCGAGCCATGCCGTTGCCGGCTCTGAGCCGATCCCCACCACGGCAAGGTCTGCAGGGATGACCGACCCGTCGCTCAGCGCCACCCGCTCCAGACGCCCGTCGCCCTCGAAGCCGCTCACCCCCACGCCGCAGCGCAGGTGCACCCCCTGGGCGACATGCAGGTCGGCGCACATCTGTCCCAGCCGCGATCCAAGACCTCGGGACAGGGGCACCGGGAGCGCTTCGACCATCGTGACGGGCAGGGACCGGCGACGCGCCTCCGCCGCCACCTCGGCACCGATGAATCCCCCACCCACGACGACGACCCGGGGTTCCGCGTCGAGCGCGGTCCTCAGCGCGACGGCATCATCGAGTGTGCGAAGGGTGTGGATCCCGGAGAGTCGCAGAGGGTTCGGCACCTGCCGAGGCGTAGTGCCGGTCGCGATGACGACGGCGTCGTAATCCTCGACGCTCCCGTCGGCGAGCCGGACCTGCCGGCGCTCGGGGTCGAGCGCGACGGCGGCAAGGCCGAGCCGCCAGTCGAGACCCAGCCCGTCGATGGCGTCACCGGGTCGTAGCCGCGTCCGGCCGGGGTCCCAGCTGCCGCTGAGGAGCTGTTTGGACAGTGGTGGCCGGTCGTAGGGCGCATGGCGCTCTTCCCCGACCATGGTGATGTGCCCCGCGTAGGCCGCCGCCCGGAGGGACTCAGCCGCCTGGAGCCCGGCCAGTGAGCTGCCGACGATCACGACCCGGCTCAGGGGTCGGCTCACGAGGTGATCTCGATCGCCTCGACCGGGCAGGCCGCGGCGCCTGCCGCGGCCTGCTCGTGGAGATCCGGCCCCGGATCCTCCACGAGCAGGCGCGCGACGTTGTCGTCGCCGAGGTCGAACACCTCCGGCCCAGCGAGCACGCAGTCTCCGTAGCCGCAGCACTTGTCGGAATCGATGGTGATCCGCATCATCTCGCCGCCTTCACCAGGTCACCGGCATGACTCGGACCCCGAGGTGTCGGCCGCCACCCTCGAGAGGCGAGGTTCGCTGGGCGGGCCCAGACAGACGGAACCCCGGCAAGCGCTTCAGCATGGAGGTCACCGCGACCCGCATCTCCGTCTTTGCCAACGGCATGCCCGGGCACGAGTGGATGCCGGCGCCGAAGGCGAGGTGCCGGTTGGGTGTGCGATCGAGAACGATGCGGTCCGGCTCCGGGAAGACGTCGCCGTCGCGATTCGCCGAGCCGAAGAGCAGCATCACCCGCTCCCCCGCACGGACCGTCTGATCCCCGACGCTCACATCCTCGGTGGCCAGCCGCGGAAACCACTGCAGTGGGGCGTGGAAGCGCAGGATCTCGTCAATGGCCGTGGGAATGCGCCGCTCGTCCTCGAGGAGGTGCTCGTGGATCTCAGGGTGCTCGGCCAGGTAGAGCAGCATGTTGCCGAGGCCGAGTGCGGTGGAGTCGTGACCGGCATAAGTGAGGATGAACATCATGTTGGCCAGCTCCTCGTCGGGCACCTTCAGCTCGGAGTTGATCGCGAGGAGTTGTGAGATGAAGTCGTCGCCCGGGTTCTTGCGGCGCTCTCGGAAGACACTCATCCAGTAGTCCGCCACGCGCGTGATCACGCGCTGGCCCTCGGGGTCCGAGGCGTGCTCGAGGAACTGCAGCGAATACTCCCGAATGTCGTTTGCCTGCTCGGGGTGAAGTCCGTAGAGCTGGGTGATGACGTCGAGCGGCAGGGGTAGCGCCATCTGCTCGACGAGCTCGGCACGACCCTCGTCGATGAAGGCATCGATCAGCCGGTCGACGGTGGCTTGGATGGCCGGTTCCATCGCCTTCGCGGCGGCCGCGCTCGTTAGCGGCGCAATGAGCTTGCGGAAGGCTGCGTGCTCCGGCGGGTCGACGTCGATCGGCGGGAACCGGTGCTCGGACACCGCGGGGACGTAGACGCCGCCCGTCGACGAGAAGCGCTTCGGATCGGACGCGACGGCCTTGATGTGCTCGTAGCGCGCCAGCGACCAGTAACCCCCGTACTTCTCACCATGCGCCACCGGACACGTCGAGCGCAGTTCCTCGTAGAGCTCGTATGCGCGTTCCGGAGTCAAATCGGGCGAGTGCGGGTCGAAGACGAGCGTGTCCTCGACGGCGGTCGCGTCTCTCGGGCATTGTCCCTCGGTCATGATTGAACCTCCTGGAGAAGTGCCGCAGACCCCACGGCGGGGACGCCTCGTTCCGTGGTGGCGTTCAGGTCGCGGTCGCGCCGGTCGCTACCCCATCTGCGCGCAGATTCCTGGCTGAGCCCGAGCAGGTCCAGCGCCCGGTGCACGGTGTCGTCGACGATCTCCTGCACCGAACCGGGACGCGTGTAGAAGGCGGGGACTGGGGGCATGATGACGGCGCCCGCCTCGGTCGCTTGGGTCATCAGCCGCAGGTGCCCGGCATGCAGGGGCGTCTCCCGCAGCAGGAGCACAAGCCGGCGTCGCTCCTTGAGAGTCACGTCTGCGGCTCGTACGACGAGGTTCTCGTCGTAGCTGTTCGCGATGCCGGACAGGGTCCGAACGCTGCAGGGCGCGACCAGCATCCCGGCCACCGGGAAGGAGCCACTTGAGATCGATGCCCCCAGGTCGTGCGGCGAGTGGACCACGGACGCCAGATCCTTGACCTGGGACGCGGACCTCGAGCTTTCCTGGGCAAGCGTGGCGACTCCCGACCTGGTGATCACCAAGTGGGTCTCGACGCCTGCTGCGCCGAGTAGCTCGAGGGCTCGGATCCCGTAGATGACACCCGATGCGCCCGTGAGGGCGACGATGACGCGGGTCGGTTCGTTGTTCCTGGCTGCGGGCTCATGCATGCGCTGGCTCCAAATGGTCCATCAGCTCGGACAACCGGGCTGAACCGGTGGTCGTGGATCTCATACGGGCGTGGTTCTGCCGCTTCTCGGCCGGGACCGTCGCGTCGACGACGAGCTTGGCCGTGGGGCCCCCTTCCGCCGAGGGATCGAGACCGCCGCTGCGGGTGTGGGGGATCACGAGCAGGTCGCGGTCTGCCTGGAACCGGGTGGCCACCGCCCAGCCCACCATCTCGTCGTCGAAGACATCGATGTCCTCGTCGACAACGACGACGAGCTTGACTGGAGCCAACGCGGCGAAGACCGCCATCGCGGCATGGTTCGCGCTGCCAGGCGCCGGGTCGCGCAGCGCAACCACTGCATGCAGGCGGCACGACCCGGCCTCAGTGAGTCGCGCGGCATACGGCTTGGTCCCGGCGGCCTCGAGCGCCCGCAGCAGCCGAGCCTCGCGGGGCAGTCCTCCTACCCAGAAGTGCTCGCGCCCTCCCGACAGGATCGTTTGCAGCATGGCGTCGGATCGGCGCCATCGGCCAGTGAGTCGGATGACCGGGGCCGGCCCGCCCGGGCCGTAGGTGCGGGGGTACTCCCCGAACGGTCCTTCTGGCGCCCGCTCCCCCGCCGTGATCGTCCCGACCAGCACGACCTCGGCTCGAGCCGGCACGGGAGTGTCGTGTCCCGGCAGCCGGACCACCTCCAGCGGCCGGGGGTGCAGGGCGCTCGCGACTTCGAGGTCATCGATGTCGCGGTCGGCAGGCGACTGCGAGGCAAGTACGAGTGCCGGGTCGACTCCCAGGCAGAGCGCGATCGACAGGTCCTCTCCCCGCCGCTCGGAGGCCTCGAAGATGGACCGGAGCCGGCCGGGGAGGAGCAGTGCCCGCAGCTCCCGGGGGCCGGTCACTTGGAGCCGGTTGATGGAGAGGTTGGTCAGCCCGCTGCGCGCATCCCTCACGGTCAGCAGGGCGGACGTCAGGTAGCGACCGGCGTCGTGCTCGTGCTGCACCGGCAGGGGCAGGTCGTGCAGAAGGTCGGGGCCGGTCTCGTGGACGGCGGCCACCGGTGCGTCAGCGAGCCCGACCTCCTCGCAGCTCACCGGGGACGAGATCGCAGCCCCGAGTCGTCGAACGACGTCCTGCGGGGGGCAGCCGAGGAGCACGGAGAAGTCCTCCCGCGTCGCCACGGTGTTTCCGACCAGGGGGAAGCTGGCTCCGCGTACCGACTCGAAGATCACCGCGCTGCGACCGTCCAGTTCTTCGAGGACGGCGGCGACCTCTTGGTCGGGGTCGACCTCAGCAGGGAGCCGGCACAGCTCACCCCGCTGCTGCAGCAGGCCAAGCCACCCCCTGAGGTCAGGCCGGGCTGGCCACACGCCCGGTGCGCTTACGTTCGCTTCCTGCTGTGCCGTCACGGCGCCTCTCCTTGCGTGCGTCATCTGCGGACCGGGCTGACCGCCTATACCGACAGGTGGATGTGCTTCAGCTCGGAGAACTGGGCCAGCCCGTCGACCCCGCGCGTACGGCCCAAGCCCGACATCCGAACGCCCCCGGAGGGCATCTCGGCGTAGGACCGGTTGTAGCCGTTGACCCAGACCGTGCCGGCCTGCAGCCGGCGTGCTGTGGAGATGGCGCGGGACAGGTCTCGTGACCAGACCGAGGCGGCGAGACCGAAGGGGGTTGCGTTGGAAAGCGCGAGGGCGTCCTCGTCGTTGCCGTAGGACTCGAGCGTCAGCAAGGGGCCGAAGATGTCGTCTTGGACGAGCGGGGAGCTCGGGTCGACGTCGGCGACAAGGGCGGGCACCAAGAAGTGGCCCGGTAACCCATCCGGGTGCACCTGTTCCCCACCCACGACGAGCCGGGCGTCGCGACGGGCCAGATCCACATAACCGGAGACCTTCTCCATGGCGGCTTCGGACACGAGGGGCCCCAGCAGACTGTCGGGTCGGCGAGGGTCGCTCGGCGTGAGGTGCGAGAAGGCGTCGTGGAGGATCTTCTCAGCGGCGGCGAGCTGGTCCTGGTGCACGAGCACCCGGGTGCAGGCCATGCACATCTGTCCGCTCGTCACGATTGCAGCCCGGGCCGCCTGCGTGAGCGCGGCCTCGAGGTCGCCGTCGGGCAGGACGAGCATGGAGGCCTTGCCTCCGAGCTCGAGCAGCGGCCGGGTCATGGTCTCCGCCGCGTCGCGCATCACGGCCTGGCCGGCCGTCGTCGATCCGGTGATGGCGACCGCGGCCGTGGCCGGGTGGCGGACGAGCGCCGAGCCGACGTCGGCTCCGCCGGGCAGGACCTGGAGAACTTCGTTGGGGACGCCAGCCCGGTGTCCGAGTGCGACGATCCGGCTGGTGATGTGGGTCGTCTGCGGCGCGGGCTTCACCAGGGCGGTGACCCCCACGGCGAATGCCGGTGCAAGGTCGCGCAGCAGGAGGAGGACTGGCCAGTTCCATGGGGTGATGAAGACTGTGGGGCCGACGGGCTGACGCACGAGGTGGGCCTCGGTCCCGTCCCACAGCGAACCCGCGCTGCCGAGTGGCAGTCTGGCCAGACCTGCGTTGAACCTCAGAGAGTCGATGCTTCCGAGGATCTCGGCGTCGGCCTCGGAGCGGGTCTTGCCGGTCTCGCGCACGAGGTCGGTAGCAAGGCTTTCAGACTCCGTCCGGAGCAGATCCGCCCACGCGTGGAGCACCTCGGCTCGCCGCCTGTGGTCCGTCGGCCAGGAACTGGCCATCGCCGCAGCGCTGCTTGTGGCGGCGGAGTCGACGTCGTCGAGGGAGGCCGTCGCCACTGGGGGCAGTTCCTCGAGGGTCACAGGGTCGAGCGGCTGCAGGTCGGTCAGGCTCATACGAACACCCCGCCTCCGTCGACGATCAGCGTCTGGCCGGTCACAAAACCCGACGACGGGCCTGCCAGCCAGGTGACCGCTCCTACGAGGTCTTCCGGCACCATGGGGCGCGGGATCGCGCGCGCCCCAGCAGCGGCCTTGAGGTAGTCACCCGTGTTGAGGTCGCGCGTCGCAGCGTCGTCGACGAGGCCCGGTGACACCGAGTTCACCGTCGTTCCGTTGACGCCGAGCTCCCGCGCCGCGGCTCGGGTCAGCCCCTCGACCGCGGCCTTGGAGGCCACGTAGTGGGCGAAGCCCGGTGCTCCGTTGCGCGCCACCACGGAGGCGATGTTGACGATTCGCCCCTGCCCGGTCGCCGCGAGCTCCGGCGCCGCCGCCTTGATGACCTGCCACATCCCAATGACGTTGACGCGCAGAACAAGATCCCAGTCGGGGGTGGTCAGCTCGGTGAGCGAGCGCTTCCCGCCGAGGGTGCGGTAGATCGCGGCGTTGTTGACCACGCTGTGCAGCGCTCCGAATGTCTTGACGGCGCTCTGCACGGCAGCCTCAACGGACGCCTCGTCGGTGATGTCGCAGGGCTTGAAGATGGCGCGGCCCGGGCCGTCGTCGCTGGCCTGCGCGGTGATCCGCTCGCCGGCGTCCGTGAGGTGGGGAAGGTCGGCGGCGACGACCTTGGCACCTGCGGCTGTGAAGGCCTTCACGTACGCGGTGCCGATGTCGCCGGCCACGCCGGTGACGAGCACAACCCGGTCGCTCAGGTCGAGGCCTGCGGCGGCGGTCATCGCTCGCCCCGCTTGGCCGTTGAGACGCCAGCGGCGGGCGGCCCGTTGTGGCGGCGTTCAGCGCCCGAGGTGTCTGCGCCGCTGGCTCCGAGCTCGGATACCACCGTTTTCCGGTCGATGTTGCCGCGGGTCTCGGGGCTGACCCCGACTGCGATGAGGAAGACGATGATCGAGCCGATGATGAACAGGACGAGCCGGCTGGGCACATCCATGAGCGTCGGGCTGAAGAGGTTGACGAAGGTCGGCAGGAGTCCGCCGAGCATGAAGCCGGTATTCCAGGAGACCGCCGTCCCGCGAGACCGCAGGACTGTGGGGTAGCGCTCGTTGAGGAAGATCATCACCGGCGCGTAAGCGGCGTTCGCGAAGAAGGCCAGCAGGCAGGAGTAGAGCAGGATCGGCCCGGTGTCAGAAGGGCTGGACTTGCCGAGGATCCAAGTGAGCACCGGCAGCAGGACGAGGTTGGCCCCCCCGATCCACAACATCGTCTTGCGTCGGCCAATGCGTTCGCTGAGCTCTCCGGCCCCCGTGGCGGAGATGACGACCACGAGGCTGGCTATCAGAAGAACCTCACCGCGGCTCCCGGTCGGCATTTTGACGACCGAACCAAGAAGGGTGGGCAGGAAGCCGGACGTCAGGTAGTACTGGGCGCCGGCGCCGGCGGCCACGGCGATGTTGATCAGCAGGATCTTGCGGTACCTGCCGGCGACGAGGTCGCTGAACCGGACTCGCTTGGGGTCCACCACTGCCGGGTTCTGCTTGGCAGCCTCTTGCTGCTCCTCCCAGAGCGGCGACTCCTCGACCTTCATCAGCACGAAGAGACTGAGCACCGCACCCAAGAGGCCGGTGAAGAACATGACGCGCCAACCGGTGTCGTCAAAGGCCGGACCAGGGAAGAAGTGGTTGACGGCGATGAACGCCACGCTCGCTAGGGCGGCGCCCAGGCCTGCCCCGCCGCCGCCGATGAGTCCGCTCATGAGGCCGCGCCACCGGGGCGCCACGCTCTCAGTGCCCAACGTGTGAGTGGTCGCAGTGACCCCGCCGACGAAGAGGCCTTGAACCACGCGTAGGAGCAAGAAGATGACGGGAGATGCGACGCCGATGGCGGCATACGTGGGCACGAGCCCCATGGCCGCCGTCGCCAAGCCAACTCCGGCGAGCACCGTCACCATGATGGCTTTGCGTCCCTTGCGGTCGGCGAGCTCTCCGAAGAAAGCCGCCCCAGCTGGTCGCATGACGATGCTCACGGCAAACGACGCGAAGACGGCAGCGAGGCTGAGCGTCGGGCTGTGCGAGGGGAAGATCTGCTTGCCGACCGGACCTGCGACGTAGAGCAGAAGGAAAAGGTCGAAGAGGTCGAAGGACCACCCGGCCACTGAGGCGAAGGCGGCCGCGAGCGGTGCGCCGGAGGTCTCCGCCTGAGCTCGGCCCTTTCCTGTGTCGAGACTTCTAGACATGTCCATGCCCTTCCCCGCGCAGAGGCTCCGGAATGGATCATCCAAAACATACCGTCCGCATCGGATGACTGGAACCTACCCGGCGCTCTTCGGGGCAGTCAAGGGTTCCTTCCAGGCGCTCAGACCCACCGGGGCGCTGAAGTGGCTCGGATCCGGCACTCTCGGTCCTTGGGCCTCGGAGCACGGCTCCGCAGCGTGCCCGGATGCAGCCACGTGGCTTGACCGCGTGACAAGTGAGGTGCCTCAGCCCCGGGTCCTGAAGGGACAGAAAGCACCCCGTGGTGCGCCGACCGCAAATCGTGACCCGCTGCGTGCGTCATGCAGAGGTCTCACGAAAGGGAGCGGGCATGGAGCGACTGCTGACCGTGAAGGATGCTGCCAAGGTCCTGGGAACCACCGCCAGGTTTCCGCGGCGTCTCATTGCGGAGCGACGAATTCGGTTCGTGCGTGTGGGCAGGCACGTTCGAATCCCGGAGTCGGAACTCCAGGAGTTCATCAACGAGGGCACTGTCGAGCCCCTCCGCCTCTACCCGACAGGTTCGGGTTGATGGTGCGTCGTCGGTTCGGATACATCCGGCCACTTCCGTCCGGTCGCTTCCACGCCAGCTTCCGGACACCGGACGGCAGTCGACACAACGCCCCCGAGACCTACCGCACTGCCGCCGACGCGGCCCGCTTCCTCGACCGCATGCAGCAGGAGCTGGAGCGAGGACACTGGCAGCCCGATGCGCGGCTCGGGCAGCGAACGCTCCGCGACTGCTGCGAGGCCTACTTGGAATAGAACCCGCGAGTCGGCGAAAGGTGGGCGGAGACGTGCCGTCGCAACATGCGACTCCACCTGGGGGACCTGCTCGACCGGCCCATCGCGACAATCACGCCCCCGATGATCCGCGCCTGGCATGCGAAGGCACTCCGAGGAACAGGAGGTCGCACTTCCATCAGCCAGTCTTATCGGTTCATCCGCGCGGTCCTCAAGGTCGCCGTCCAGGACGGCGCTATCGTCCGCAATCCGTGCCACATTCCGGGGGCTGGTGCTCAACGATCCGCCGAGCGGGGCATCGCCACGCCCGGCGAGGTCGCGAAGCTGATCGAGGCAACGACCCCTCGCCTCCGAGCAGCCGTGGCCCTGGCTGCCTGGTGCGGGCTTCGGCGCGGCGAAATCTGCGCACTCCGCGTCACCGACGTCGAGCTCAATGCTGGCCGAGTCACGGTGCGACGCAACTACGTCGAGCTGCTCGAAGCACCCCGCAAGTTCGAGAAGGATCCCAAGAGCGACGCCGGCAAGCGGACGGTCACCATCCCGCCGCACATCCTGCCCCTGCTCGAGCACCACGCCCGCGAGTACAGCGGCGTGGTCTACTTCGTCGCCGATCGCAACGGAGGGCAGGTGCGGGGCAACACCATCTACCAGGCCTTCGTGCGCGCCCGGGGCCAGGTGGGCCTCACGATCGCATTCCACGACCTGCGCCACACCGGGCAGTCACTGGCGGCCGCTACCGGCGCCAGCCTCGTCGACCTCAAGAAGCGGCTCGGACACTCCTCGACCGCAGCGGCGCAGCGCTATATGCACGCGGTCGAGGGGCGGGATGCTCAGATCGCCGACGCTCTCTCGAAGCTCGCCGAGGGCGGAGACGCCAGCAGACTCCCGAGGACGTACTGATGGCCCATCGCACGCCGGATCGCACGCCCCCGCGGAACCCGGCGCTGACCTGCACCTATGCGTCTCCCTGAAAATCGGAAGGTCGGCGGTTCGACCCCGCCCCTGGCCACAACACCTGGAACCGCCGTCCGGACCCGTCCGGGCGGCGGTTCCGTCATCTCCCGGGCTGGCCGTACGATGTGGCGGGCGGGTGCTTGTAGCGGGCCGGCACGACGCCGCCACGAGGGCCGTCCTCGATGTACTGGACCTTCATCCAGGCGATGTCCTCGCCGCGGACGGAGACGAACGACCAGGTCGGCAGCATGACGTTCTGGTCCTGCCCCGGACGGCGGTACTGCAGCCGCGGCTGCTCCAGGACGAGCTCACGGTTCTCGAGCTTCTGGTCGGGGGTGTAGTCCCCCACGAAGCCCCACAGCTCCGTCCCGTCCTTGAGGCGCAGGTGAACCCAGGGCGTGGCGCCGTCGGGACGGTGCTGCCGGAAGAGGGCGAACCAGACGCTCCCGGGCACGATCCGTCCCGGCGCCGAGCGGCGCAGCAGCCAGTCCGCCAGCAGCGACAGCCCGAGCGAGATGCCGACGAAGACGAGCACGCTCGCCGTCACCTGTCCCAGGTGGGCCGACACGTAGGCCTGTCCGTCGGCCAGCCACCGGCTGCTGTCGACCACCCACGTCGCGCCGAGCGCCTGCGCCACCGCGAGGACCGAGAGCCCTCCGAGGCTGAACAGCATGCTGGTCAGGGCGATCCGGCTCGCCTCGCGGAAGGCGGTCTCCTCGATGAACGGACGCCGACGCTCGCGCAGCAGCTCGAAGGCGAGACCCGGAGCGATGAACGCGAGGAAGACGAGGATCGCGCCGAGCGTCTCGGGGACCATGTCGTGTCAGTCGTCGGTCGTGCCGCCGGCGGAGGAACCGCCCCCGCCGCCCGAGTCGATGCCCTCGACGTCCGGGCGGCGCGTGCCCCACGACGTCGAGAACTCGTCGAGGTCGCGGGACAGCTCGGCGTCGTCCTCGCCGGGCTCGTCGGCCACCTGCTGCTCCTGCTGCGCGGCTGCCACCCGTTGCTCCGCCGTCTGCGCGGCCTCCACGGCGTCCTTCGTGGCCTCCCTGGCCTCCCGAAGCGCGTCGCTCTCCGACCCCTGGTGCTGCTCGGTCATCGGGTCCCCCCTTCTCGCGCTGCTCCCTACCACCATGGTCCTCCCGTCCCGTGGCGTCGGTGGCGAAATGCGGACGGATGCCACCAGGCCCAGGCCGGAGTCGCCGACCCAGCGCCGGCTGGCCGCCTGCCAACGTTGGACAGCGCGCCGACGCGAAAGCCGACACCGACCTAGGGTTGTCGACATGGACGTCGGCCCCGCGCTCGCCACGGTCAGCGGCGCCCCAACGATCCTCGAGGGTCTGCGTGCTGGTCGCGCCCTGACCGATGCCGCCGCGGCTCACCCTGACGGTGATGCGATCTCGCTGCTCGCCCACGAGGTGCGGACCGGTGACCCGCTCACCGCCATCGCCGCGGTCCAGGCCATGGGAGCCACCGGCGCCTTGTCGGCAGCGAAGGACCTCACGGAGCTTCTCGCCGACGAGCGCGGCTTCGTCGCCGAGCACGCCGTCGACGCCCTGCGGCACGTGCCGCCAGTCGACGCGGCTCTCCCGACCCTCGTGCGCGCCTGCCACGACGGCGGCTTCACCGGGATGCTGGCCCAGCGCACCCTCGAGCGGTGGGCCGCTGCCGCTCCGGACCAGGTGCGCGCGGCTCTCACCGGCGCCCTGCCGAGTGCCCTCGCCGCAGCATCCCGCGCCCGCCTCGTCGAGACGCTCGGGCTGGTGCCCGGCGCAGCCTCGACTCGGGTGCTGATCGACCTCGCCGGGGATGACGCGGAGCCCCTCGCCGTCCGCACGACGGCCCTCGCAGCCTTGGGTGACGGCCCGGCAGCCGACCGCAGCGCGGAGCCCCTGCTCGTCGCCCTGACGCGGAGCGTCGGCCCCCTGGCCCGCACCGCCCGGCTCGCCCTGCACGACCTCTCCTCGGTGCAGAGAGGGTCGTCGCCGACGCGGCCAAGAGCCACAGCCACTCCCCCGACGGCACCCGGTCGCGCCGGCCTCACGATCGCCCAGCTGTTCCTGCACTCCGACATCGACGGTCAGCTCAACCACTCGGGCCAGGGCGACACCGGCGGCATCGCCACGCTGCTCGTCCACCTCGGTGACGCGCTGCTGCGGCAGCCGGGCGTCGGGCGCGTCATCACCATCTCGGGCGGTACCCCCGACCCGGCGCACTTCCCTGTCGGACGCGGTGCGGCACCGCTCGCCGGCCAGTCGCCCCCCTCCGGCCTGCTCGCGCCCGGCCACCACTACGCCCACGTGCCGCGGCTGGGTGCACCCCTCGGCGTCGCGCAGGCCTGGCCGACGCGCGTGTCGACACGACGCGGCATACGCAGGATCCTGCGGGCTGCAGGCCACATCGACGCCATCCACCTGCGGATGGCCGACGTCGGGTCGATGGCCGCGGCGGAGGCGGCGGCCGAGCTCGGCATCCCGGTCGTGCTCACCCTTGCCCCCGACCCCCACGCCCTCATCGAGGCGCGCGACACGGCAGGGACCCTCACGCGCACCACGTTCGGCGAGGCCGACCTCGTCGAGCACCTGTGGTTCCGCGACCGCCTGCTCCTCGACCTGGCCGACCAGGCCGACCACCTCGTGCTCTTCCCCCGGCCCAACGTCGAGCGCGACCTGCACCGCTTCCTCGGCCTCGACCTCACGGCGCAGCAGGCGACCGTCGTCGGCGAGGGGATCGACGTCTCGGCCCTGGACCGCGTCGTCCGGGAGGTGCGCGACGCGACGGTGCGCGGGCCTGCCGTCTCGGCAGCCGTCGAGGAGCTCGGGCGCCTCCTCGCGAGGTTGCCCGCCGAGCGTCGCGACCTGCCCGTCGTCGTGTCGGTCGGCCGCCTCAACGCGGTCAAGGGGATGGCCACCCTCGTGCGCGCCTGGCGGGAGGACCCCGAGCTGGCCGCACGCTGCAACGTGCTCGTCGTCGGTGGCGACCTGGACCAGCCGAACGACGACGAGGCGGCCGAGCTGGCCCGCATCCATGCCGTCGTCCCGGCCGACGACGCGACCTCCCAGGGGTTGCTGCTCGCGGGCCACCGTCCCAACGCCACGGCGACCGCTTGGCTCGCGGCCCTCGGCGCCGCGGCCGGTGCCCCCGGGAGCCCGCGCGGCGTCTACGTGAGCGCCAGCCTCAAGGAGGAGTTCGGCATCGCCATCCTCGAGGCCATGGCGGCCGGACTCGTCGTCGTCGCGCCCGCGGGAGGCGGCCCGGCGACCTACGTCGCCCAGGGCGAGACCGGCATCCTCACCGACACCTCAAGCGCGCAGTCCGTCGCTGCGGCCACCCGGGCGGCGCTCGACCTGGCCGCCTCGCCGGACTCCCCTGCGCGGGTACGGCAGGCTCAGGACATGATCCACGCGAGGTTCGGCATCGACACCATGGCCGCGGAGCTCACCGCCGTCTACCGACGAGGCAGCTCCCGATCCGTCCCGGGCGACCTCTCGTCGCCGGTCGCCGAGGAGGGGGCGTCGTGACGCTGCTCGTCATCAGTCCCGACTACGCCTCGCACCTCTACCCGCTCGCCACCCTCGCGACCGCGTGGCGCGACGCCGGTGAGCGCGTCGTCGTCGCCACCGGCCCCGCGACCGACGCCCTCGTGCGCGAGTTCGGCTTCACCCGCGAGCACCTACAGCTCGGCCGCGGATCCAACCCCGGCATCATCCGCGCCGAGGAGCAGCCAGAGGGTGAGGACGACTCTCTCCGTGGCTTCTTCGAGGCGACCAGGGTCGGCGCGGTCGAGACGCTCGCCTACCAGGCCCGCGCTCGTGGCGACGACCTCCTCTGGAACGCCGTGGGTGTCGCCCGCGCGGTGCACGACGTCGTCGAGCGGGTGCGCCCCGACACGATCATCGTCGACCACCTCGCCTTCGGGGCCCGGCTGGGACTCGCGAGCAGTGGCATCAGCCACGCTGACGTCGTCCTTGGCCACCCCTCGGCCCTGACGCTCGGTGACGAGGTCTACGGCTACCCGCCCGAGTGGCCGCGCGCCTTCGAGCCCGAGCCCGCCGCGCTCGAGGAGCTGCGCCTGCTGTCCGAGCAGGTGCGTGACGACTTCACCTCGCAGTGGAACTCCGCTCTGGCACAGCTGAGCCCGGGCGCGACGCCCAGCGTCGACGCGTTCGCCGAGACCGGCGACGTGCTGCTGCTCAACTACCCCGAGGAGCTGCACGAGCCGCACCGCACGGCACTGCTGCCGCGCCACACCTTCCTCGGGTCGGCGGTGCGCGAGGAGGGGCCCGACGAGCAGGTCGAGTCCTGGCTGGCGAGCGGTGACGGGCCGGTCGTCTACGTCAGCCTCGGCAGCTTCCTCTCGGCCCGCTCCGACCTGCTCGGGAGGATCGTCGAGGCGCTGCGCGGCCTTGACGTGCGCGTCGCCCTCGCCAACGGCTCGACGCCCCGGGCGCTGCTCGGACCGTTGCCGGACTCCTGGCTGGTGCGCGAGATGCTCCCGCAGGTCACGCTCCTGCGGCACGCGTCGCTCGCTGTCTCGCACGGCGGCAACAACAGCGTCACCGAGGCCCTGACCGCGGGCGTGCCCCTGCTCCTGCTCCCCCTGTCGACCGACCAGTTCGCGGGAGCTGCCGCGGTCGAGCGGCGCGGACTCGGTGAGGTGCTCGACCCCAACCGGGTGGGCGCCTCCGAGTTGCGTGCGGCCGCCGAACGACTGCTCGGGGCCGCCCCGGACCACGCCGACCGAGCGGCCGAGCTCGCCCGCCTCAGTGCGTCCCTGCGCGAGCGCCCGGGTCCTCACCGGGCGCGGGCTGCCTTGTCGGACAAGGCGGTCCGGCCGCACGCCTGATTCCGTATGCCGTGTGCCGCGGCCCTCGTCCGTGCGTCGGATCGCGGGGACAGCGGTTCAGAGCAACGGGCCGCGGTCGGTCTCATCGGTGGCGGGGTCGGCGCCAGCGGCCGGCTGCGGTCTGGTCGCCGCCGACCCACACGCCACCCACGTCGGAGGTGGTGCCGAGGGCGAAGACCTTGGACAGCGCGTCGTCGGCGGACGCGGCGTTGGCCAGGCCGACGGCGAGCGGGTCGCCGGGCTCGGGCAGCACCCAGATGGCGTCGAACTGCCGGCCCACCGACAGCACTCCCACCTCGTCGGCCAGCCCCAGGGCGTCGGCGCCGGCGGCCGTGGACAGCCAAAGCAGGTGCGCCGAGGTGAGTGGCAGGCCCTGCTCGCCGAGCAGCTGCTGCGCGAAGTAGGCCTGCAGGCCCTCCTTGAAGAGGGAGAAGCCGGTGCCCGCACCGACGTCGGAGCCCAGGGCCACCCGCACCCCGGCCTCGACGTGCCGACGCAGGGGGAACAGGCCGCTGCCGAGCGCTGCGTTGCTCGTGGGGCAGTGCGCGACCGCCGTCCCACGGCCCGCGAGGGTGGCCAGCTCCCGGTCGGTCGGGTGCACGTCGTGGGCCAGCACCGACCGCGGGGTGAGCAGGCCGTGCCGGTCGTAGGTGTCGACGTAGGCCGCACCGTCGAAAAGGCTTGCGACCTCACGGATCTCGTGGACATTCTCGTTGACGTGCGAGGTGAAGAACGCGCCTGGCACCTCGGCGACGGTCTGCGCGCAGGACTCGAGGAGAGCGTCGCTCGCCGACAGGGAGAAACGCGGCGTCACGGCATACCTCAGGCGTCCCTTGCCGTGCCAACGGCCGGCGAGCTCGCGTGACTCCGCCCGGGCGCGCTCGGGTGTGGTGAGGAGGGGTTCGGGCAGGAGGCGGTCGGACGTGACGAGCCCGGTGGTCACGCGCAGGCCCCACTGGTCGGCGGCCTCGAACATCGTGTCGACCGCCCCGGCGAAGTGCGCCCCGAAGACGAGTGCGGTCGTCGTCCCGGCGTCGACGAGTCCGGACACGAAGTCGTGCGCCACGCCGCGCGCGTGGTCGACGTCCGCGAGACGCATCTCCTCAGGGAGCGCGCACTGGTCGAGCCAGTCGAGCAGCGGCAGACCGAGTCCACCGATGATGCGCACCTGCGGGAAGTGGACGTGGGTGTCGACCATCCCCGGCAGCAGGATCCCTTCGCGCAGGTCCAGGACCGGCTCGTCGGGGTGGGCTGTCCGGAGGGTCTCGAACGGTCCACGCGCGGTGATGACGCCCTGCTCGACGAGGAGCCCGCAGTCCTCGTCCGAGCGCAGCCGGCCCCCGGTGAAGGGGTTGGCCGGCGTGTCGAGGACGGAAGCCCTGAAGAGCGTCACGACCGTGCGTCCTGGGCGGCCCGCTCGCGGTCGAAGGTGGCGAGCAGGTCGGCGGCGACGGCGACGGCGATCACGGCCGGGGTCTTGCCGGTGAGGCCGGGAAGGCCGATGGGCGACTGGATCCGACGCAGCGCATCCGCCGAATGGCCTTCTGCCGCAAGGCGTTGCTCGAAGCGCCGCCATTTGGCAGACGACCCGATCAAGCCGATCGACCCGAGATGGGAGCACCTCAGGGCTGCATCGCACAGGGCGACGTCCTCGGCGTGGTCGTGGGTCATGACGAGCACGTGGGTGCCGCGCGGGACCTGCCCGAGCACCAGCTCGGGGACCGGCGCGTGGTGGAGGTGGATGCGCGCCACGGCGTCGCCCAGACCCGCGAGGCGCTCCGGCTCGACACGGTCCTTGCGGCCGTCGACGAGGTGCAGCTCGAGGTCGTGGCGGCTGAGGATGCGCGCGAGCTCGGTCCCGACGTGGCCGAGGCCGAAGACGGCGACCGAGGGCACGACGGCGAGCGGCTCGAGCAGGACGGACACCTCACCGCCGCAGCACTGCTGGCCGTGCTCGACGGGGGCGTGCTCGTTGAGGGAGAGCGACAGCTGGGTCGGCGCGGCATCGGCGGCGCCACTCCCGGCGCCAAGCGCCCCGAGCAGCTCCCGCGCGCGATCGACCGCGGTGGCCTCGAGGTTGCCGCCCCCGATGCTGCCCCAGGTGCGCTCGGCGGAGACGACCATCTTGGCGCCGGCCTTCTGGGGCGCGTGCCCCCGCACCGAGACGAGGGTGACGAGGACGCCGGGCACCCGATCCACCCGGAGCTGCTCGACCGCTGCGAGCCAGTGCACGTCAGCCACCCCGACCGGAGGACTGCGCGACCTGCGCGACCTGCTCGTCCTGTGCGACCTGCTCGGAGCGCGGCTGCAGCGGCTGGGCGTCGGCATCCGGCTGCTCCGGGACGACGCCGACGCCGCCCTCGAGCACCGGCACGATGTGCGGGGGCTGTGCGCCGCCGCGGGCCTGGCGCACGGCCCAGAAGACCGCCTCGGGGGTCGCCGGCGACGCGAGGTCGACGACCGTGCCGGGCGGACCGAACGCGGATGCCGCCTGCCGCAGCGCCTCACGCACCGATATCGCGAGCATGAGCGGCGGTTCGCCGACGGCCTTGGAGCCGTAGACGACGCCATCCTCGTGCGCGCGCTCGAGCAGCGCCACGTTGAAGACCTCGGGCATCTCGGAGAGGCTCGGCAGCTTGTAGGTGCTGGCCGACGCGGTGACGAGCCGTCCCCTCGTCGGGCCCGACGACTCGTCCCAGCGCAGGTCCTCGAGGGTGAGCCACCCGGCGCCCTGCACGAAGCCGCCCTCGACCTGGCCGATGTCGATGAGCGGGGACAACGAGTCGCCGACGTCGTGCACGATGTCGACGCGCAGCAGCCGGTAGGCGCCGGTGAAGCCGTCCACCTCGACCTCGGCCGCGGCGGCGCCGTAGGAGAAGTACTTGAAGGGCGAGCCCGCCATCGCCGCGGAGTCCCAGTGCAGCCCCTCCGTCCGGTAGAAGCCGGCCGCCCACAGCTGGACCCGCTGGACGTAGGCCTCGGCCACGAGGTCGGCCCAGGCGAGCGTCTGCCCCTCGCCGGGGCCGCGCACGAACCCTCCGCCGAAGCGCAGCTCGTCGGGCGGCACGCCAAGCCGGGCCGACGCGACGACCCGCAGGCGCTCGACGACCTGCTCGCACGCGTTCTTGACCGCCGCGCCGTTGAGGTCGGCGCCCGAGCTGGCTGCGGTAGCCGAGGTGTTGGGCACCTTGTCGGTGCGCGTCGGCGCGAGGCGCACGGACTCGAACGGCACCCCGAGCGAGGTGGCGGCGACCTGCAGCATCTTGGTGTGCAGGCCCTGGCCCATCTCGGTGCCGCCGTGGTTGACGAGCACCGAGCCGTCCTTGTAGACGTGCACGAGCGCGCCTGCCTGGTTGAAGGCGGTGAAGTTGAAGGAGATCCCGAACTTCACCGGGGTGATCGCGAGTGCCCGCCTGGTGTGCGGGTGGCTCGCGTTGTGGGCGGCGATCTGCGCCGTGCGCGCTGCCACGTCGCCGGTCGTGAGCACCTGCTCCCAGCACGCGACCGCGCGCTCGGCGTGACGCACGGGCTGGCCGTACGGCGTCTCCTGGCCCGAGGCGTAGAAGTTGCGGCGTCGCAGCACGGCGGGGTCGATGCCGAGGCGCGGCGCGCACCGACCGATGACGTCCTCGATGACGAGCATCCCCTGGGGGCCACCGAAACCGCGGAAGGCGGTCTGGGACGTCTTGTGCGTCAAGGCGATCCGCCCGTTGACCCGCACGTTGGGGATCCAGTACGCGTTGTCGACGTGGCACAGGGCCCGGGCGAGCACGGGCTCGGAGAGGTCGAGGCTCCACCCGCCGTCCGACGTCAGGGTCGCGTCGAGCGCGAGCAGCCGCCCCTCGCCGTCGAAGCCGGCACGCCACTGGGCGTGGAAGCCGTGGCGCTTGCCGGTCAGGGTGAGGTCCTGGCTGCGGTTGAGCCGGAGGCGCACCGGCCGGCCGGTCAGGCTCGCTCCGAGAGCGGCGACGGCGGCATACCCGTGCGGCTGCATCTCCTTGCCCCCGAAGCCTCCTCCCATCCGCAGGCACTGCACGGTGACGGCGTGGCTCGACAGTCCGAGCACGTGCGCGACGATCTCCTGGGTCTCGCTGGGGTGCTGGGTGCTGCTCTGGACGAAGACCTGTCCGGCCTCGTCGACGTGGGCGACGGCGCACTGCGTCTCGAGGTAGAAGTGCTCCTGCCCGGCGAGGTCGAGCTCGCCGCTGAAGACGTGCGGCGCGCCGGCGAGGGCGTTGTCCACGTCGCCGCGCTCGAGCCTCGGCGCGCCGCCCTGGAAGGAGTCGCGCTCGATCGCCTCGCGCACCGTGATGATCGCGGGCAGCGGCTCGTAGTCGACCTCGACGGCCAGCGACCCGAGCCGGGCCGCCTCCAGCGTCTCGCCGAGCACCCAGCACACGGCCTGCCCGAAGAGCATCACCTCGGACGGGAAGAGCGGCTCGTCGCCCTTGACCCCGCCGTCGTTGACCCCGGGCACGTCGTCGGCCGTCAGCACCCGGACGACTCCGGGGACGTCCAGGGCGGGAGCCGTGTGCAGGCGGGTAACCTTCGCGTGCGCGTGCGGCGCCTGGACGGGGTGGGCATGGAGTATGCCGTGGGTGCGCACCGTGAGGTCGTCGGTGTAGAGCGCCGCGCCCGTCACATGCAGGCCGGCCGACTCGTGCGGGATGGCTCGTCCGACAACGGGGTCGGCGGGTCGGAGCGAGAGGTCACTCATGCGCGGCTCCTTCGCCGTCCGGGACGCTCTCTGCGTGCAGGCGCTGCAGGGCGGTGCCGAGCACCGCTCGCCGGTAGGCGGCGCTGGCGCGGTGGTCGTCGAGGGGCGTGCCCTCGGATTCCATGACCTCGGATGCCGTCTGCACCGTCTCGGCGGACCAGGCGCGTCCCTCGAGAGCCGCCTCGGTGGCCAGGGCGCGCACCGGGGTGGCCGCCACGCCCCCCACCCCGATGCGGGCCCGCTGCACCATGCCGTCGACGACGTCGAGGGCGAAGGCGACGGCGACGCTGGAGATGTCGTCGAAGCGGCGCTTGGCGATCTTGTGGAAGGCGGTCGTGCCGGCGAGCGGGAGGGGGATGCGGACCGCCCGGACCAGCTCGTCGGCGCGCCGGACGCTCTGTCGGTAGCCGGTGAAGTAGTCCGCCAGGGCGACCTCCCGCTCACCCTCTGCGCCGACGAGCAGGACCACCGCCTCCAGAGCGAGCAACGCCGGCGGCAGGTCGCCGATGGGCGAGCCGGTGCCGAGGTTCCCACCGATGGTCGCCCCGTTGCGGATCAGCCGCGAGGCGAACTGGGGGAAGACCTGGTCCAGCAGCGGGACCTGTCCCGCCAGGGCGCGCTCGACCTCGGTGAGGGTCAGGGCCGCGCCGATCTCGACCGCGTCCGTCGTGACCGTGAGCCCGCGCAGCTCCGGCAACCGGTCGATCCCGATGACGAACGGCGACCTGGCGCCGCGCAGGTTCACCTCGACCCCGCGGTCGGTGGACCCGGCGACGAGGACGGCCTCGGGGTGCTCGGCGAGCAGGGCCAGCGCCTCGGCGAGGTCCGCGGGGCGGGCGTACGTGCCGGTCCGCCCCTCGAGCCGGGTCGAGGTCGCCGGGGGAGGTGCACTCGCGCGTCGGGTGGCGAGGGGGTCGTCAGCGCCCGGCGCACCCAGGGCCCACGCGGCGTCGCGGATGGGGCGGTAGCCGGTGCAGCGGCACAGGTTGCCCGACAGCGCCTCGAGGTCGAAGCCGTTGGGGCCGCAGGCCCGCGGCGCGTGAGCCCTCGGTCCGGCAGGCCCGGCGGGCCCGGCCGGTCCGGCGGGCCCGGCCTCTGCCACGCGGCCGTCGCGGTAGTACTCGGCAGCCATCGAGCAGACGAAGCCGGGCGTGCAGTAGCCGCACTGCGACCCGCCGCGGACGGCCATCTCGTGCTGCACGGGGTGCAGCCGGGTGGGCGTGCCGAGTCCCTCCGCGGTGACGACCTCCTGCCCGGCGAGGGCTGCGGCCGGGACGAGGCAGGCGTTGAGCGCGGTCCACTCCGTGCCCGAGGCGCCGTCGGACCGGGCGACGAGGACGGCACAGGCACCGCACTCCCCCTCGGCGCAGCCCTCCTTGGCGCCCGTCAGGCCCTCCCCGCGCAGCCAGTCCAAGGCGTTGGTCGCCGGCTCCACCCCGGACAGGCTGCGGTCGGCGCCGTTGACCGTCACCGAGTGTCGCTGCGCCGCGTGGCGTTGCTCCGCCGTCATCCGATCGTCCCGTGGTCCACGGCACCATGATGCACTGCGGGGCGCTCGCTGCCGCCGCCCTCGCCCAGCGGCGGACGTGCGGCACGCTCGGCGATCAACGCAGGGGCGCCCCGAACCACCCCTCGGCCGGCAGGTCGAGGGTGTGGGCGCCGCGCTCGACCTTGGTGGCGAGGTAGTGCGCGTTCGCGTCGGACAGGTGCACGCCGGTGGGCACCCGGTGCGCCACTGTGACACCGAGCCGGCGCAGCTGCTCGGCCTTGTCGGGGTTGTTGCTCAGCAGGGCGACGCGGTCGACACCGAGCGCGCCGAGCATCTGGGCGGCCACGGTGTAGTCCCGCTCGTCCTCCCCGTAGCCGAGGGCGACGTTGGCCTCGTAGGTGTCGAGCCCGCGGTCCTGGAGCACGTATGCGTCGAGCTTGGGATACAGCCCGATGCCGCGGCCCTCCTGCCGGAGGTAGAGCAGGAACCCGCCCGACGCGTCGAGCCGTTCGACGGACTCGCGCAGCTGGGCACCGCAGTCGCAACGCTGGCTGCCGAAGACGTCACCGGTCAGGCACTCGCTGTGCAGCCGGGTCGGTGTCGCGTCGGCGTCGCACGTCGTCGGCCCCGGTGGCGCGGCCCGCTCGCCGAGCCCGAGCGCGAGGTGCTCGCGACCGTCGGCGAGACCCTCGAAGGTGAAGACGCGAGCCGTCGTCGCGAAGCCGTCCGCGAAGGCCAGCGGCACGAGCACGTGGGTGCGGATCCGGGCCGGCGCGGGACCTGCACCCAGCGGGGCCCTCTCCCCGGCGACGTCCTTCGGCAGCCCGCTGCTCATGGCTCCTCCCGGAAGCGGGGCGACAGGGCATAGCGCAGGAGCACGACGTCCCCGATCTGGCGTACCTCGGCGAGGGTCGCCCGCCTCCCCGGGTGCCACGGGTAGCGGCCGTCGCCCACGAAGCGGCACGCGGCCGAGTCCCCGACGAAGAAGGGCGCCACGACGAGCTGCAGCTCGTCGGCGAGGTCGTCGGTCAGCATCTGGGTGTGCACCGAGCCGCCGCCCTCGACCATGAGCCGGCCCACGCCGCGCTCGCCGAGGTCCTCGCACACGCGGCGCATCGTCGCGGGGTGCCCCACACCGACGATCGTGGCCACCGCGCCGAGCCGCGCACGCAGCGCGGGGACAGCGCTGCTGGGCGCATAGACCATCTTGTCGGCACCGTCGGGCGCGAAGAACGCTGCCGCACAGTCGAGCCCGGCCTCGCGGGTCACCGTCACCTTGAGCGGCGACGGCGCCAGGCCGCGTGCGACCCGTGCTGCTCGCCGCTCCGCCGACCGGACCAGCAGCCGCGGGTCGTCGCGGCGGATCGTCGTGGCACCGACGAGGATCGCGTCGCTCGCGGCGCGCTCCCCGTCGACGCGGTCGAAGTCGGCGTCGTTGGACAGCAGGAGCCGCGTCGGGGTCGCCGCGCTGAGGTAGCCGTCGATCGACATGCCGCAGCTGAGCAGGGTGTAGGGACGGTCAGCCACCGGCGACCCCCTCCGCGCAGGCGAGGCCCGACGGCCTCGCCCGGTCACGCCGGCCCAGCGCGAGCACCACCGCTCCCGGCAGGCTGGAGACGAGCACCATGACGCCGTAGACGACAGCCGTGCCGACCCCCGCAGCGGCGCCGAGCCCCGCTGCGCCGAAGGCCCAGGCCGCCGCGCCTTCGCGCGGCCCCCACCCGGCGACGTTGAGTGGCAGGCTCATCGCCACGAGCACGACGAGCGCCAGCGGCAGCAGGCGGGTGGTGGGCGCGGAGACTCCTGCGGCGCGGGCCGCCACGACGAAGGTGGCTGCGTGCCCGACCACGACGGCCGTGGAGCTCCCGAGCACGCCCGGCCACGTGCGCCGCCCCAGCACCCCGGCACGGAGGTCTGCCGACACGGCCCGCACCACGCGTACGACCCGGGAGTCCGGACCGTGGGTCCGGCTGCTGACCAGGACGACGACGAGTGCGGCAGCGAGGAGGACCGCCGCGACGCAGACGACGAGGACGCCTGTGCCGGAACGCATCCCGGGCGTGACGGGCACGAGGAGCAGCACGACGCCGGTCACCACGGCGAGGACGACCTGGCCGGCCGAGCGCTCCCACACCACCGAGCGCAGCCCACGTCCCAGGTCTCCACCGTCCCGGCCGTGCCGGACGCCGCGGTGCACGTCACCGAGCACCCCGCCGGGCAGGGTCACGTTGAGGAACTGGGACCGGTACGACTCCGAGACGGCCGAGCGCAGTGTCAGCTCAGCACCGAGCCCGCGCGCCACGATCACCCAGCGCCATGCTCCGCAGACGGTCGTGACCAGGGCGATGGCCGCCGCGACCGCAACCGAACCCGCGTCGAGGTGGCGCACGGCGTCGACGAAGGGGTCGGCCCCGACGCGCCAGACGAGGAACGCGACGATGCAGAGCCCCCCGACGGGGCTCAGCCACGACCGGTCGCGGTGCATCTGCTCCGACCTTTCTGCCAGGACCCCCGATGGTGAGGACGTCGGGCGCACCCATCGGGTTCAGGCGTCCCGTACCCCCACGAGCACGGCCGAGACCTGCTCCACGGTGCGCGCCCACGACGACAGGTCCTGCCGGCGCCGTCGGGCCCGCCGCCGCAGCCGGTCGCGCTCGTCCGGGTCGGTCAGCCAGCACCGGAGCGCAGCCGCGAGGACGTCGGGCCTGCCGGCCGGCACGAGCAGACCGGGAGGCGCGTCTCCGGTGTCGCCGAGCGCCTCCGGCACCCCGCCGACGTCGCTCGCCACCACGGGGACGCCGTGGGCCAGGGCCTCGGTGACGACCATCCCGAAGGTCTCGACGTGCGAGGGCAGCACGAGGAGGTCGGCGGCGGCGTACGCCTCCTGGAGGGCACTGCCGCGCAGCGCCCCGACGAGCGCAACCCGGTCGGCCAGACCGGACCGCGTGAGCCGCTGGAGCAGCTGGGCGACGACCTCCGGCTCACGGTCCAGCGAGCCGGCCACGACGCACGACCACGGGAGGTCGGCGACGAGCCCGAGCGCTTCGGCGAGGTCGGCATGGCCCTTGTGCGCGGTGACGGCGGCGACGCAGAGCAGCCGGCCGCCCTCGGGCGTGCCCTCCGACGCCGCCCCGCGCTCGGCACCCGGCTGGGCGACGTGCACGGCGTCGGCGGCGAGGGCGTAGGTGTCGAGGAGCACCCCGCGCGTCCACTCGCTCGTCGCGACCACGGCCGAGGCGGCCAGGAGCACGTCCCGTTCACCTTGCGCTGCAACGGGATCCGACACGCCCAGCGGGAGGTGGACGAGCACGACGAGGCTCACCCGCCCTGCCTCCGGCACGAGCACCGGGGCGGTACAGGACGCGACGAGCCCGTCGACGAGGAGCAGGCCACCCTCGGGCACGGCGGCGACGACGCCCGCGAGCCGCTCGAGGGCCGCCGCGTCGGGTCGGGGCCACCCACCCGTCACCGGGTGCTCGGTCACCATCCACCCGGTGGCTCGGAGCCCGTCGAGGACCCGGCGGTCGTACGCGTTGCCGCCGCTCACGCGGTCGGGGTCGTCGATGTCGGCGGGGACCACGGCCTGCACCTCCCGAGGCGCCTCACCCGGCCACTCCCCCTGCGCCGGCGCCTCCGTCAGAGGTCGCACTCGTAGGTCGCCCACGCGACGTGCGACTCGTGGAGGGTGACGGCCAGGGCGGTCACCTGGTCCCTGGCCGCACCGAGGTCTCCGGCCCGCACCCGCTCCGCCACCCGGTCCGCGACATGGCGGGCCAGCACCTCCGTCGTGGTGTTGACCCCGGCGAACGCCGGCTCGTCGTCGAGGTTGCGGTAGCCGAGGGCGCCGATGACCTCGTGGACGTGCTCCGTGGCGAGGCCGATGTCGACGAGGATGCCGTCGGAGTCGAGCTCGGGGCCCCGGAAGGTCACGTCGACGACGAAGGTGGCGCCGTGGAGCCGCTGGGCCGGCCCGAAGACCTCCCCCCGGAAGCTGTGGGCGACCATCATGTGGTCCCGGACGGTGACGCTGAACATCGGCTCCCCGTTCAGTCGGTGGATCGGTAGGTGATCGTGTGACAGACGGCGCCCAGCGACCCGTCCGCGAGGCGCGGCATCACCTCGGGCAGCTCGTCGAACGCCGAGTCGCCGGTGAGCAGCGCGTCGAAGGCCTCGTCGTGCAGCAGGTCGAGCGCCAGCGCCAGACGCTGGGCATACGTGTAGCGCGAGCGCCGAGACGCCGCAACGGAACCCACCTGGCTGGCCCGGATGCGCAGCCGTGACGAGTGGAACGACCCGCCGAGCGACAGCTCGACCCGGGTGTCGCCGTACCAGCTGAGCTCGGTCACGGTGGCCTCCGGCGCGAGCAGGTCGAGCGAGAGCTGCAGGCCGGCGCCCGTCGCGCTCGTGTGGACGACGAGGTCGTGGTCTCCGTGCGAGGCCGCGAGGCCCTCCGGTCGGGCGAAGGCGACGCCGAGCCGGGCGGCGATTTCGGCGCGGCTCGGGTCCACGTCGACGAGCGTCACGTGGCACCCGGGGATCCCGGCGAGCAGGCGGGCCACGCAGCACCCCACCATCCCGGCGCCGACCACGGCAGCCCGGTCGCCGACCCGCGGCGCCGCGTCCCACAGCGCGTTGACGGCCGTCTCGACGGTCCCCGCCAGCACGGCCCGGCGAGCGGGCACACCGTCGGGCACCACGACGACCGACTCGGCCGGCACGACGTAGGCCGTCTGGTGCGGGTGCAGGCAGAAGACCGTCCGCCCGACGAGCTCGGCCGGCCCCTGCTCCACCGTGCCGACACCGAGGTAGCCGTACTTCACCGGCGCGGGGAAGTACCCCTCCTGGTGCGGCGCCCGCATGACGGAGTACTGGTCCTCGGGCACCGCCCCGCGGAAGACGAGCGTCTCGGTGCCCCGGCTGATGCCCGAGTGGAGCGCACGCACGAGCACCTCACCCGTCCCGGGGTCGGGCACGCCGACCGGGCGGATCTCGCCCCTGCCGGGCTCGACCACCCAGAACGCCCGCGCATCGGTGGACACGCGACCAGAGTAGATCGGCGTCCGTGAACTACGGCGGCAACGACGTCGTCCTTGGTTCGAACCCCAACCGGTGAGGTGGAGCAGGTGCGTCAGGTGATCCCTCCCGGCCCCCTCGTCGGGCCCGTGGCCGTGCTGGCGCTGCTCGCCGTGCTGCAGGCAGTGTCCACCGACGGCCTCGGGGTCGCGGGATGGGCCGCCGGGCTCGCCTGCGCCGCCGCGCTGGGCGGGCTCCTCGGGATGGGGCTGCGCCGCGCCGGACGCCGTCACCTGACGCCGGCCGACCGGGTGACCCTGACGCGTGCCGTCCTCGCCTGCGGGGTCGCCGCCCTCGTCGCCGCGGGGGTCTCGGGCACGACGGTCTCGACGGCGGTGCTCGTCGCCTTCGCCTCGGTCGCGCTCGTGCTCGACGCCGTGGACGGCAGGGTCGCGCGACGCACCGGGACCGTGCACCCCTTCGGCGCCCGCTTCGACATGGAGAGCGACGCCTTCCTCATCCTCGTGCTCGGCGTGCACGTCGCCGGCAGCCTCGGCTGGTGGGTGCTCGTGACCGGGGCCGCGCGCTACCTCCTCCTGCTCGTGACGGTCGCCGCCCGCTGGGCTCCGTGGTTGCGCGGTCAGGTGCCGGCACGCCTGTGGCGCAAGGTGGTCGCCGCCTACCAGGGAATCGCGCTGACGGCGGTGAGTGCCGGGATCCTGTCGCAGGCCCTTGCCACCGTCGTCGCCGCCGCGGGGCTCGGTCTGCTGGTCGTCTCGTTCGGGACCGAGGTCGCCACGCTCCGCCGTGGGTCCGTGACGCAGAGGACGTATGCCGTTCGCCCCGTGCCGAGCCCGCCTGCCCTGCCGTCGGCGGTGGTCACCGACCTGGCGTCCGCCCCCGTCGCGACCGCCCTCGACGTGCGCGCGCTCCCATGACGACAGAGCCACAGCACTCGTCGCAGGCCTCGTCGCAGCGCTCCTCCCAGCGGTCGACGCGGCGCCGCGTCCTCGGTCACGTCCTCACCGCCGCGGCGGTGCTCCTCGTGTGGGTCGCCCTGACCACGCCGATGCCGACGCTCGGCTGGTCGCCGACACCGCTGTCGCTGCTGCGCATCCCCGTCGAGGGCATCGTCGTCGTCGCGCTGCTCCTCGCTCTACCGGCCGTCGTCGCCCGCTGGTTCGCGCTGGCGGTGGGGCTCGTGCTCGGGGTCCTCCTCGTCGTGCGGGTCCTCGACGCGGCCTTCCTCGACACGCTCTACCGCCCGTTCAACCCGCTGACGGACTGGCGCTACGCCGGGTCCGCCACGGAGCTGCTCGGCGACTCGGCCGGACCGGTCACGGCGGTGCCGGCCGTCGCCGCCGCTGGTCTGCTCGTCGTCGGTCTCCTCACGCTGACGCCCCTCGCCGCGCAGCGGGTCGGACGCCTCGTCCGCGGTCACCCCCGCGCCGGGCTGCGCACCGTCATGGCCGCGGCCGCGGTCTGGGCGGTCTGCGCCGTCCTCGGGATCCGCACGGCTCCGGACCTGCCCGTGGCCGCGTCGAGCGCGGCGTCGCTCGCAGCGCACGAGGTGACCTCGGTCCGGGACGGGGTCCGGGACCGGGAGGCCTTCGCCGCCCAGATCCCCGTCGACGCCTATCGTGACTCGCCGCCCGGCGACCTCCTCACCGCCCTCCGGGGCAAGGACGTCGTCATCGTCTACGTCGAGAGCTACGGCCGCGTCGCGGTCGACGGGAGTCCTGACGTGGCAAGGGCGCTGACGGCCGGCACGAGCGCACTGCGCGCCTCGGGGTGGACCGCCCGCAGCGCCTGGCTGACGTCCCCGACCTTCGGCGGGGTGAGCTGGCTCGCGCACTCGACGCTCCAGTCCGGGCTCTGGGTGAGCAGCCAGCAGCGCTACGACCAGCTGCTCGACACCGCATCGTCGCAGAGCAGCCCCGGCGAGTCGTCAGGCAGCACAGCGCGACTCACGCTCGCGCGTGCCTTCTCCCGAGCTGGCTGGCGCACCGTCGACGTCATCCCTGCCAACCGCCGCGACTGGCCCGAGGGGAAGGCGTTCTACGGCTACGACGAGGTCTACGACGCCCGGACGCTCGGCTACGCCGGGCCGGGCTTCGGCTACGCGCCGATGCCCGACCAGTTCACGCTCGCCGCCTTCGACCGGCTCGAGCTCCAGCGCCATCCGCCCGGCGGGCGACCGCCGGTCATGGCCGAGATCGACCTCGTGTCGAGCCACGTCCCCTGGGCGCCCCTGCCACGACTCGTCGACTGGGGCAGCATCGGCAACGGCTCGGTCTTCCTCGAGCAGGCCGGGCAGGCGACACCGCGCGACGTCGTCTGGGCCACCACGCAGGGGGTGCGGACGGCATACGGCCAGACCGTGGCGTACTCCCTCGACAGCGTCGTGTCGTTCCTGCAGGCGACCCATGACGACAACCTCGTCGCCGTCGTGCTCGGCGACCACCAGCCGATCAGCCTCGTCTCCGGCGACCACGCGAGCCACGACGTGCCCGTCAGCGTCGTGACGCGCGACCCCGCCGTCCTCGACCGCATCGCCGGCTGGGGCTGGCAGGACGGCCTGCGTCCCGGGCCGACCTCGACGGTCTGGCCGATGGACCGCTTCCGCGACCGCTTCCTCTCGGCGTTCGGCAGCCGGCCCGGCGGCTGAACCCCCACCCGCCGCAGGTCGTCTTCAGGGAGAGAGTCCGACACCGCGACGCCATCCGGACGGCGCGGCGCGGCCCGGACAGGAGCATGACCATGAGACTCCGAGTCGTGGGAGCGGCAGCACTGCTCGTCTCCGCGGGAGTGCACCTCTACCTGTGGTTCGACGGGGTGCGGAACCAGAGCGTGGGACCGATGTTCCTCGTCAACGTCGTGGCCGGCGTCGTCATCGCCGGCCTGCTGCTCCGTTGGCAGCACTGGGTCCCGGCGTTCCTCACCGCCGGCTTCGGCGCGGCGACGCTGGGCGCCTTCGTCATCGCCTCGACCGTCGGGCTGCTCGGCGTGCACACCGTCTGGGCCGGCGGGTCGGTCTGGGCGGCCGCCGTCTCCGAGGTCGTGTGCATCGTCGTCGGCGGCCTCCTGCTGCTGCGCGCGCGCCCCGTGACACCGCAGCTGGCCCTTCCCGGCCGGCGGCACGCCTCCTGAGGCTCACCCGGTCCGGGCGATGCGAGGGCCCGGCGAGCGCGGCACGGTGGGGACACAGGCAGCACGCCTGTGTCCCAGAGGCTCCCGGAGGTCGACATGCCCGCACGGCTGCGCTCGGTCCTGGCGGCCGTGCTCCTCGTCCTCGGGGTCGTGCTCGTGCCGGTCGGGGCGACCGCGACGTGGCTGCGCACCACGGTGACGGACACCGACAGCTGGGTCGAGACGGTCTCGCCGCTCGCGACCGACCCTGCCGTGACGGCCCTCGTCGAGGACCGCGCCACCGCGCGCGTCATGACGGCGATCACCGACCAGCAGCTCGTGCAGCGCGCGCTCGACGCCCTCGAGAGCCGTGGCCTGCCCGGGGCGGCCACGCGTGCGCTCGGGCTGCTGGCCGCGCCGCTCGCCGGCCAGGTCGAGCAGGTCGTGCGGCGGGTCGTCACGGCCGTCGTGCAGAGCCAGCAGTTCGCCACCGCGTGGGTCGCGGCGAACCGCGTGGCCCACACCCAGCTCGTCAACGTCCTGTCCGGGTCGACCGAGGGCGCGCTCGTCGACACCGGCACCAGTGTCTCCATCGACATCGGCAACCTCGTCGCACCGATCGAGGAGCGTCTCGTGGCCGCCGGCGTGCCCCTCGTCGACAAGCTGCCGCCCGTCACCGTCTCGGTGCCGCTGCTCGACAGCGCCGACGTCGCGGGCGCCCGGGCCGCCTATAAGGCGCTGCGCATCGGCGGCATCGCCCTGCCCGTCGCGGCACTCGTGCTCCTCGCCGCCGGGGTCTCGATGGCGCGGGACCGGCGACGAGCGGTCGTACGCGTGGGGCTCGGGGTCGCGCTCGCCTGCGTCGTGCTCGTCATGGGGCTGTCTTTCGCCTGGTCGCACACCACGAGCGGTATGCCGTCCGGCACGTCCGCAGCCGTCGTGTCGGTCGTCGACTCGGTGACCGGGGACCTGCGCCGGCTCGTGCGCGTCATCGTGGTCGTCGCCCTCGTGGTCGTGCTCGTCGCCCTCGTCGTGGGCCCGTCGCAGGGGGCACGCCGGGTGCGTGCGCTCGCCGCCGCGGGCTGGAACGGCGCGCGCGGCGGTGCCGAGCGTGCCGCCGGCGCTCCCCGCGCCCTGCCGGTCGCGGTCGGGATCGCCGTGGTGTGCGTGCTCGTCGTCGTGCTGGCCGGAGATCTGGGCACCGGCTGGACCGTGCTGCTCGTGGTCGTGGCCGCCGTGGCCCTGCTCGTCGCCGCTCTCGCCGCCCGGGCGGACACGGCGAACTCGGCAGACGGGGCCGACGTGTCAGTCGGAGCCCACGGTCCGGACGAGGCGGACGGGTCGGACGGGCCGGAGGCGCCGGACGGATCGGACCCGTCGCCCCAGGGCGCCGCCGAGGTCAGAGGGCCGGCAGCAGGAGCCTGACGCTGGTGCCGCGGCCCAGCTCGGAGTCGAGGTCGATGCGTCCGCCGTGCCTGTCCACGACGCGCCGCGCGATGCTGAGCCCCAGACCGGTGCCCGGCACCTGCAGGCTCTGCGGGTTGGTGCCGCGGAAGAACTCAGTGAACAGCCGCTCCTGGTCCTCCTCCGAGATGCCGAGGCCGTCGTCGGTGCACTCGAGCACCACCCGGTCGCGGCGGCTCTCGACCCTGACGGCCACCTGCCCGCCCGCGGGGGTGAACTTCACCGCGTTGCTCACGAGGTTCTGCACCACCCGTTCGAGGTCGTCCGCGCTGCCCCGCACGAGCGGCAGCCGCTCCTGCAGGTCGAAGGTGAGACGCACCTGCTGGGTGTCGGCACGCGGCCGGAACATGTCGACGACGTCCCGCGAGACCTCGCCGAGGTCGACGTCGGCCTCGGGCATGGTCCGGTCGGGGTCGCTGACGCGCGACAGCGTGAGCAGGTCGTCGACGAGGCTCTGCAACCGCTCGGTGTTGCGCTCGATGACGCCGAGCGACCAGTCGGGGTTGCCGTCGGGCTCCTGGCGCAGCAGCTCGACGTGACCGACGATCGAGGCGAGCGGGTTCTTCAGCTCGTGCGACACGGTCGAGAACAGCTGGGTCTTGCTGCGGTCCGCCTCCCGCAGCTCGGCACCCACGCGTCGCTCCACGGCATACGACCTCGCGTTGCGGATGGCGCGCCCGAGGTCACGGCCCATCTCGAGAGCGGCCACGGCCTCGGCCCCGGTCCAGTCCGGGTCGTCGGGACCGCGCGTGCACGCGATGTAGCCGAAGCAGCTCGAGCCCGAGCCCATCGGCGCGACGAGCAGCGAACGCGCCCCCGCGTCGCCGAGGAAGGCACGCACCTGCGCGACGTCGTCGTCGGCCCACAGCGCGGGCGGGTCGGCGTGCCCGGTCCCGACGACGGCCACCACGCCGGCACGCCAGCAGCTCGTGGCCATCCGTCGGGCGATCGCGACGAGGGACACGGGGGTGCGCACCGGGGCGCCGCTGCGGGCCGAGACGCTCTCGCGCTCGTCGTCGTCCTCACCGGCGAAAGCCCTGAGCCACAGGCCTGCCGAGGCGAGGCCGGCCGAGATGGGCACGGCGGCGACGTCGACGACCTTGGCGGGGTCGAGGTCCTCCTGGGCGATGCGCGCCACCGTCTGGACCGCCTCGCCCAGACGCACCCGCTCGGCGAGCGCGTGCCGCTGCCGAGCGCTCGAGATCGCGATGCCGGTCTGGTTGGCGAACAGCTCGAGCACGGCGCGCTGCGTCACGTCGGGACGCCGTCCCGTCAGCGGGAGGTCGACGGAGAGGATGCCGAGCAGCTCGCCCACAGCGTCGAAGAACGGAGCGATCAGGGTGTCCTCGGGGTGCCACGCGTCGGGGTCGCTGTCGAGGGTCGGAGCGGTCCAGTCGGGCGACACCCAGCCCTCGGCCGACCCGGCGGGCAGCTCGCCGGCCGGGACGAAGCGCAGGCTCCCCCATCGCTCGGCCACGGCGAACTCGGCCTCGAGGTTGGCGCGCGGGGTGCGTCGCCCGAGCAGCTCGGCGCGCGCGTCGTCGTCGCCGGCGACGGCCACGACCTCGACGTCACCGGAGGGCACGACGAGGCTGATCGCGGCCACCTTGAAGCCGACGACGTCGGCGGCACCGTCGACGACCATGTCGAAGAGGCTCGAGAGGTCGTCCTGGGCACTGACCCGGTTCATCAGGTCGGTGAGTCGCCGGAGCGCCAGCACCTCCCACATCACGCCGTCGCGCAACCCATGTCCCCTCACGTTGCCTACCCCTGGGGCGCGGTCCCCACCGCTGCTAGGAATCGTCCTGATGGTCACGATATGTCCCAGACGCGCTCGCGGGGGCCGGTCCGGCAGAACCCGAGACCGGAAGACTGACCGTGAAGGTCGAACCGACGTCGGGGGTCGAGTCGACCGACACCGAGCCGCCGTGCCCCTCGGCGATGGCGCGCACGATCGACAGGCCGAGGCCCGAGCCCTGGATCGCGCGCTCGTTGGCGGCGTTCGACCGGAAGAAGCGGGCGAAGACCCGCTCGTGGTCGGCCCGCGGGATGCCCATGCCGGTGTCGGAGACGACGACGCGGACGGCGTCGGGGCACCGGTCGTCCGGGTGGGCGACGAGCGTGACCCGGCCGCCGTCGGGAGTGAACTTCACGGCATTCGACAGCAGGTTGGTGACCATCCGTTCGAGCGCGGCGGGATCGCCCTCGATCCACAGCGGGCGCGGCGACACGTCGACCTCGCGCACGAGCTCACGCTGGCTCGTGACCGTCTCGACCGAGGTCCACGCGCTGGCGACGACGTCCGAGAGGTCGCACCGGCGCGGTTGCAGCTCGAGGCGACCGGCCTCGATGCGTGAGTGGAGCAGCAGGTCCTCGATGAGCGAGAGCAGCCGGCGACCGTTGCGGTCCACCCGGGCGACGAGCTCGAGCTGGCGCTCGGTGAGCGGCCCGGCGGCGCCGTCCTCGAGCATCTCGGCATAGCCGAGGACGCTCGCGAGGGGCGTGCGCAGCTCGTGGCTGACCGACGAGACGAAGTCGGACTTGGTGCGGTCGAGTGCGGTGAGCTCCTCGACCGCCTGCCGCTCCCGGTCGAGCGCGACCTGGAGGGCCACCTCGGCCTGTCGACGACGTGTCACGTCCTCGGCGACGCCGAGGTATCCGGTGAGCGCGCCGCTCTCGTCGCGGATCCCGCTCATCGTCAGCGACACGGTGCGCCGCGCGCCGTCCTGGCGCACGAACGTCCAGTCGCGCGTCTCGGTCGCGGCGCCGCCGCGCACCCGGTGCACGAGGACCTCGAAGCCGGGCTCGAGCCCGAGCTCGTCGGCACGGCGCTCGATCTCGGCCGCGTCGTGCACCAGCGACCAGTCGTGCGTGCCGACGACCTCCGCGGCCCGCCAGCCGAGCACGGTCTCGGCGCCGCGGTTGAAAAGCGTGATGACCCCGTCGAGGCCGGTGCCGATGATGGCGGTCGCCGTGGCCGCCTCGAGGACGGCCTCGACGAAGGTGCGGGCCGCCCGCTCGTCGGTGACGTCGGCGCCGGTCCTGACGAGGTGCGTGCGGCGTCCGTCGTCGTCGGTGAGGTAGGCGTTCGTCCAGACGAGGTGTCGCACGCCGAGCCCCGCGACGTGCCAGTCCTGCTCCTCGTGGAGCGGCACCGTGCCGTCCGCGATGCTGCCCCCGCCCGGGCTTGCGGCGTGGCGCACGTCGACCGGGAAGACGTCGGCGGCCCGTCGCCCGACGAGCTGGTCCTCCGGCGCGCCGAGCAGGCGGGCCGCGGTGGCGTTGAGACGGGCGATGGTCCCTGACACGTCGACGACGATGATGGCGCTGGCTGCCGTGTCGAGCACGACGCCGGACAGCTCGACCTCGCTGCGCAGCTCGGCGAGGGCGGCGCGGCGCTGGGTGGAGGCGACCGCGAGCGCGAGGGCCGTGACGGCCGCGGTCGCGAGGAACGCCTGCGTCAGTGCCCCGACGGTCTCGGGGCGGATCGTGCCGACCTCGCGCGCCGCCGCGAAGGGCCCGCCCCCGAGGCCGGTCATCGTCACCGACACGATGCAGACGACGAGCAGCTGCATCGCCACGGTGCGCAGGCCGAGGCGCAGCGCGCCCCAGACGAGCCCCGGGATGGGCAAGAAGGCGAGGGGCAGGGGCTGGTCCTCGTGGAACACCCACAGCGTCACGCCGACGACGGCGACCCACTGGACGAGGTCCTCGAGCGCCGGCCGGCGGACGCGCCGGATGCCGACCGCGATGCCGAGCGGGGCGATGACGAGCACGGCAGCCCCGTGCGAGGATGCCGCTGCCGACGCGGAGTCGAGGAAGCTCCCGTCGAGGACGAGGTGTGCGGTCAGACCGGCGAGCAGCCCGATGACCGCGGCCCCGGTCAGCGTCGCGGCGATCAGCCGCCAGAGGTCGTCCATCGAGGCGAGCCGGGGACGGCGGCCTCGGGCGGTCATGAGGCCGTGCACGACAGCGACCTCGGCCGCGTTGGCCACGCCGTAGAGCACGCTGACGAGCCCGGGACGGCCGCCGAAGGCGTTGGCGGCGGCGCTCGAGACGAGCACCCCGACCACGAAGGCGGTCGAGCGTCGTGGCCCGGGGTCGGTCGCGAGCAGGAACGCCACGGCCAGACCCGCCGCCGGCCACCAGAGCGCCACCGTCGAGCCCGGCAGCGCGAAGTGCACCGAGGTCACACCGAGCACGCAGACCCCGACCAGGGTCAGGGCCGCCGCGGTCCACCACTGCAGCCGAGGGCTCGTCACGCGGCCCACGCGTCCCCGTCGACGCCCGGTCGACGGGCGGCAGCTGTCGCCTGGGGCGCGGACCTCATGCGCTCATGATGGCGCAGCGGCCGGGCCAATCCGGCAAAAAGGAGTTTTCAGGCGTCGTGTCGCCATCGGCGCGCGGACGAGCCAGTCACCAGCCGGACTGCATGGCGGACCGCTGCGGCGCGGGTGCGCGGGTCAGCTGGAGGAAGCCGCCGGCCATCTCGCGGGACCGGAGCATGCGCCGGGCGAGACCGTGCGCGGCCTCGACGGCCACCTCCTGGTCGACGAACGTCGGCTCGGTGCAGAGGAACTCATGCCCCTTCCACCGGATGGTGCACCCCTTCGCGGCACGCACGTTGCGCACCCAGTCCGTCCTGCGCCCCCACGGCAGCCCGATGAGGAACGTCGTCGGAGTCGCGATGACGGCGACCGGCGTGACGTAGTCCTTGCCGCTCGACCGGCCACGGTGGCGCACCACCGCCCAGATCGGCGGGAAGCGGTGACCTGCCAGCCGCACGGCGACCTTGTTGAACTGCTTCGCTGCCGCGGGTGGGCCTGCCATCCCTTCAGTGTCCTCCCCGGTGGGTGCAGGTGGGTGGTTTCGCCGCCCGAGGACGTATGCCGTGTGGCCGGGTCGCGGACGTCGCGCCCGCCGTCACCGGTAGCTGATCACCACCTTCTTCGCGAGCGGGCGCACCGGCGTCTTCACCGTCAGCGTCCGCGTCGCCCTGTCGTAGGTCCACGAGCTCGGAGAGAGCCGGTGCCCGTCGACCTGGACCACCGCCGGCGCGTCGGCGCCGAGGAAGGTCGCGGTCCACGTGCGGCTCACCGGCTGGCCGACGTACGTGCCCTCGGTGCGACCGATGGTGAGCCGGTGGTTCGGTCCGTTCTCGGCATAGTCGATCACGGTCGTGGCGCTCCTGCTGAGGTCGGCCGACTCGCCGTCGTCCTCGTAGAGCGACGCTCGGCCCTCGGCTCCCGTCGCGACGGTCACCGTGGCAGTGTCGAGAGGCTTCGCGGCGTCGTTGGCGACGTCGTCGGTGCGCGTCGTCACGATGCCCCCGGACCGGACGAAGACGGGCATCGTCGACAGGCCGGTCGTGATCTTCGCGGTCGTGCCGCCCTGGTAGGTCTTGCCCGTGAACCAGTCGGTCCACGTGCTGCCCGTCGGGAACCACACGCTCGTGGTCGCGGTGTCCCCCGGCGAGCTCACCGGCGCGACGAGGACGTCCGGGCCGTAGAGGTACTCGCTCCCGGCGAGGGCATAGGACTCCTGCTCTGCCGGGTACTGCAGGTAGAGCGGGCGCACGATGGGAGTCCCGGTCTCCGTCGCTTCGCGGGCGAGCGTGTAGGTGTAGGGCACGAGCCGCTCACGCAGGTTGAGGAACTTCGTCGCCGACGCTCCCGCGGCTGCCGGATACTGCCAGGGCAGCCGGTCACTGTGGTTGGAGTGCAGCCGCTGGAAGGGTTGGAACGTGCCGAGCTGGACCCAGCGGGCGTAGAGCGCTGCGGAGAGCTGCGTCGAGCCCGGCTCGGCACCCGGCAACCGCTCGCCCGCGGTGTGCCCACCGATGTCGTGCGTCACCGAGGCGTTGCCGGTGGCAACGGACTCCCCTGGGGTGTAACCGATCTCGTAGTGCAGCGTCTGCCAGTCGGAGATCGTGTCACCGGTGAAGTGCATCGTGGTGCGCTTGTCGGCCCACGGCCCGGTCGGCACCGCTGTCGGGTTGCCGTAGCCACCTGCCTGCAGCGAGCCGTAGGCCCGCGAGAAGGCGAAACCGCGCTCCGTGCTCGGGGCGCTCCTCGTGGCGTACTGCTGGTTGATCCACGCGTCCGGGGTGACGCCGGCGAGACTGCTCGCCGACGAGCTGTCACAGCACCAGTCGAGCCACCAGAAGTCGAGGTCGGCGTCGAGCGGCTGGTGCAGGTCGAGGTAGGACTTCAGCTGCCTCGGGTCACCCCAGTCGAAGACGTGGCAGTCGGGAGCTCCGCCTCCGCAGTAGCCGGGCTTCAGGGCGCCACCGGCGGTCTGTTGTGCCGCGGGGTACCTCGGGTCGTTCCCGCTGATGCTCGGGTGGATGTTGAAGGAGGTGTGCACTCCCTGGCCGTGCAGGGTGTCGATGAAACCGTGGACGTCGGGCAGCTTCGTGGTGTCGACCTCCCACCCGTTCCAGGGGTTGCCGGCCTTCCAGTCCGTGTCGACGACGATGACGTCGAGCGGCATGCTCTCCTTGCGTGCCCGGTCGAGGATCGCGAGGAACTCGCTCTGGGTCCGGTCGAAGTACTCGGAGTACCAGACCCCGTAGGTCCAGCGCGGCATGAGCTTCGTCGAGCCGGTGAGCGTCGAGAGGTCCTGCAACGCGGCGGGGTAGTCCTGGCCGTACGCGAAGACGTAACCGTCCTGGTAGCCCTCGGCGCCGTGCACGGGTCGCTGGGTCACCTTCTGGGTGCTGGGGTCCCAGAGGGCCGAAGCGGTGTCGTCGAGGAGTGACCACCCGTCCTGGTAGAGCAGCCCGGGGGCCGTCCGGGTCTCGCCGTCGACGTTGTCGAGCCCGCGCCGATAGCCGCCGAGCGGTGCGTGCGGGGCCAGGAGAGGCGCCGACGTCGGGGTGACCGCCACGGTGTCGAGGTTGACGTTGCAGCTCGTCGTCGTCGGGCAGCCGAGAGCGATGGTGTTGTCACCCGCGACGAGTGACACCTCGGTGCTCACGGTCCGCCAGTTGCGCCAGCTGCTCGTCGCCGTCAGGTCGACCGTCATCGAGGCACCTCCGTTGGCGGTCACCGACATCGAGCGGGTCTGCAGGGGTGCGCTGCCGGCGAGGTGGTTCGCGTAGCGCAGCTGGAGCGAGTAGGTACCGGCAGCCGGCACTCCCTTCACCGTCAGGATGTCCGACGACCCGACGCGCTCGAGCCCGGCGACGAACCCGTCGCCCGAGTAGCCGTCGTGGTCCGTCGCCGTGCGAGCTCCTCCGGCCAGGACCCCCGAGTCGGCCTCGCAGAGCGTGCCGAAGGAGCAGTCGACCGGAGCCGGGGGCGGTGCTGCGGCCGGGTAGGCGGCTCCCCTCGGCAGCACTGCGACGTTGTCGACGTTGACGTTGCCCGAGTCCGATGACTCGCGGCTGATGCTCAGTGTGTGACGTCCTGCCGTCAGGTGCACGGGGACGCGGGCGACCGCCCACGTGTCCCAGGACGCGGTCGCCGGGAGCGAGATGCTCTGCCCGCCGGCGTCGTCGACGGTGGCCGTCAGGGAACGCGTCACGAGCTGGCCGTCACCGCCACGGTTGTTGGCGTAGCGGACCGCGACGTCGTAGTCCCCTTCGGCCGCAGCGACGACGGTGAGGTCGAGGGCATCGCCCGTGCCGGAGAATCCGGCAGCGAACCCTGTGCCGGAGTACCCGGTGTGGTCGGTGGCGAGACCAGGGCCGTCGAGACGCTGGTCCTCGGCCTCGCACCGCACCCCCGTCCGGCACAGCACCTCCGCGGGCCAGGGCGACGCAGTGACCGCCTGCCGCCCCGCCTCGAGGGCGATGTCGAGGTTCGCGTCGTTGAAGGGCCCGGAGTCGAGCCGGTAGCGCAACGTCACCTTCGACGTGGCGATCGTCAGCCAGCCGTCGGCCCGGGTCGTCGTGTAGGCCGTGGGGGCAAAGGCGTCGCGACCGACCACGTTGAAGGTGCCGGCGTCCTCGAAGCGGCCGTCACCGGCGTACTCCGTACGGATCAGGGTGGGCGAGAGGACCTCGAAGCGGGCCTTGCCGGCCGTGACCGTCGCCGTCCTGCCGTCGCGCACGACCGTCGCCGAGTCGCCGCTCGACGGTGCGCCCACAGCTGCTCCCGCGCCGCCGGTCAGGCTGGTCGCGACCACGGCCAGGGCGCTCAGGGCAACCCCCAGACCGGTCGCCCGCACTGCGGCTCCGGGCCTGCGTCTCGCTGCGAACATCGTCGTCCTCCTGCTCCACGACGCGCCCCAGCGCGCGCCGCCCGATCGCCATCGGAGCACGCCACAGCGTCCTCGGCCACGCCAGAACCGTTTGTGTCCGGTTGGCCTGTCCGGTGGTCAGGGCGGGAGGGTGCCGACGCGCCGGCCCGGCCCGGACCGGCCGGCGTGGCGAGGACGTATGCCGTGTGGCCGGGTCGCGGACGTCGCGTCAGCCGAGGTGCCCGCGCACCGACACGTGCCCCTTGAGCAGGTTGCGGGCGATGGTGCGGCGCTGGATCTCGTCGGTGCCCTCGTAGATGCGCAGCAGCCGCAGCTCGCGGTACCACCGCTCGACGGGCAGCTCTCTGGTGTAGCCCATTCCGCCGTGCATCTGCAGCACGCGGTCGACGATCTCGTTGGCCTTGACGCCGCCGTAGAGCTTGGCCATCGACTGGGACTGGCGCGAGTCGAGGCCGCGGTCGACCTGCCACGCGGCCGTGAGCACGAGCCAGCGCAGCGCCTCGATCTCGACGGCGGAGTCGGCGACCATCCACTGGATGGCCTGCCGCTCGGCGATGGGCTGGCCGAAGGTGACGCGGTTGCGGGCCCACTCCATGCCCATCTCGACGAGCCGCTCGCACGAGCCGAGCGCGCGGGCCGGCAGCATGTAGCGGCCCTTGCCGATCCAGCGCATGGCGAGCTCGAAGCCCTTGCCCTCCTCGCCGAGGATCGCCGAGTGCGGCACCCGGACGTCGTCGAAGACGAGCGCCGCCGGCCCCCATTCGCCCATCGTGTCGATCGGGGTGCTCGTCCAGCCGCGGTCACGGTCGACGAGGAAGCACGTCACACCGCCGTCGGCGCCCTTCTCCTTGTCCGTCACGGCGAAGACCATGACGAAGTCGGCCTCGTGGCCGCCGGTGATGAAGGTCTTCTCGCCGTTGATGACCCACTCGTCACCCTCGCGGCGGGCGCTCGTGCGGATGGCTCGCGCGTCGGAGCCGGCGCCCGGCTCGGTGATGGCGAAGCACGACCTCCGCGTGCCCTCGATGGTCGGGCGCAGGTAGGTCTCCTGCTGCTCCTCGGTCGCCGAGAAGAGGATGTTGTCGGCCTCGCCGGCGAAGCGGAACGGCACGAACGACCGGCCCAGCTCGATCTCGATGAGCGCCGCGACGACGGCGCCCTGCCCCATGCCGCCGTGGCTCTCCGGCGTCTGGATGCCGAAGAAGCCGGACGAGCGAGCCTTGTCCTGAAGGCTTTTCAGCTCCTCGGCCGTCAGGCCACGCTCGCCCCGCCGCTCACGCTCGAGCACCTGCGGCTCGAGCGGCACGATCTCCTTGCGCACGAAGGTGCGCACCCAGTCACGGATCTCGCGCTCCTCGGCGCTGAGGTCGAAGTCCATCGTCGGTCCCTTCGTCGTGCGGTCGGCTGGAGTGGTCGTGCAGTCGGTGGACGAGCGGGCGTATGCCGTCCCGCGGAGGTCAGCGGGCGGCATACCTCCGCAGCTCGGCCTTGGCGAGAGCGTTCTTGTGCACCTCGTCGGGACCGTCGGCGAAGCGGAGGGTGCGGATGCCTGCGAAGGCGGCGGCGAGCTCGGTGTCCTGGCTGAGCCCGGCGGCGCCGTGGGTCTGGATGGCCTTGTCGAGAATCCACTCGACGGTCTTGGGCGTCGCGATCTTGATGGCCTGGATCTCGGTGTGGGCGCCCTTGTTGCCGACGGTGTCCATGAGCCACGCGGTCTTGAGCACGAGCAGGCGCAGCTGCTCGATGCGCACGCGGGACTCGGCGATCCAGTCGCGGACGACACCCTGCTCGGCGATCGGGCGGCCGAAGGCGACCCGCTCGGACGCGCGCCGGCACATGGCCTCGATGGCGACCTCGGCGAGGCCGATCGAGCGCATGCAGTGGTGGATGCGGCCGGGGCCGAGGCGGGCCTGGGCGATGGCGAAGCCGGTGCCCTCCTCGCCGATGAGGTTGCTCACCGGCACGCGGACGTCGGTGAAGCGCAGCTCGGCGTGGCCGCCGTGGTCGTGGTCGTCGTAGCCGAAGACCTCCATGCCGCGGACGACCTCGACGCCGGGGGCATCGCGCGGGACGAGGACCATCGACTGCTGACGGTGCCGCTCGGCCGACGGGTCGGTCTTGCCCATGACGATGAAGATCTCGCACTCGGGGTTCATCGCCCCGGTGATCCACCACTTGCGGCCGTTGATGACGTAGTCGTCGCCGTCCCTGCGGATCGACAGCTCGATGTTGGTCGCGTCGCTGCTGGCGACGTCGGGCTCGGTCATCGCGAACGCCGAGCGGATCTCACCGCGCAGCAAGGGTTTCAGCCATCGCTCCTGCTGCTCGGCGTTGCCGAACTGCGTGAGCACCTCCATGTTGCCGGTGTCGGGAGCGGCGCAGTTGAGGACGGCCGGGGCGAGGCGGATGGAGCGGCCGGTGATCTCGGCGAGCGGGGCGTACTGCAGGTTGGTCAGGCCGGCGCCGTGCTCGCCGGGGAGGAAGACGTTCCACAGTCCGAGGTCGCGAGCCTCCTGCCGCAGCTCCTGCAGCACGGGCGCGGTGCTCCACGCCCACCGGTCGGGCAGCGCCGAGACCTGCTCGTCGAAGACGGGCAGCGACGGCACGATGCGCTCGTCCATGAAGGTGAGCAGCGACCGGCGCAGCTCCTCGGTGCGAGTGTCGAATCCGAAGTCCATGTCAGCTCTCCTTGAGGGCGGCGAGGCCGGCCGTGACGAGGGGGACGGTGGCCTCGCCGATCGTGGCGAAGCCGCCGCCGACGGTCTGGCCCTGCGTGTAGCGGTAGTGAATGCCCTCGAGGATCACGGCGAGCTTGAAGTAGGCGAGCCCGAGGTGGAACGAGAGGTGCCCGAGGTCGCGGCCGCTCGCTGCGGCATACCGCTGGCGCAGCTCGGGTCCGCTGATGAAGCCCGGCGCCCGCGAGACGTCGGAGACTGCGACGGAGTCCATGAGGAGCGGCAGCCGCTGGTAGGCCTCGAGCAGCGCCACGTCGGTGAGCGGGTCGCCGATCGTAGCCATCTCCCAGTCGAGCACCGCCGACACCTCGTCGTCGGTCGTGACGAGGAGGTTGTCGAGACGGAAGTCGCCGTGGACGATGGTCGGATCGCCTTGCGTCGGAACGGAACCCGCGAGCTGCTGGTGCAGCTCGTCGATGCCGGGCAGGTCGCGGCTGCGGGAGGCGTCGAGCTGCTGCTTCCAGCGCCGGACCTGCCGCTCGAGGAAGCCCTCGGGACGGCCGAAGTCGGCGAGACCGACCTCGGCGGGGTCGACGGCGTGCAGGGCGACGAGCGTGTCGACCATGCGCTCGCTGATGGCGCGCACCCGCTCCCCGCCGAGCGGCTGGAGCTGCGCCTCGAAGCGGTAGGGCGTGCCCGCGACGCGCTCCATGACGTAGAACGGGGCGCCGATGACGTCGGGGTCCTCGCACACGGCATACGTGATCGGGACGGGGACGGCGGTGTCGCGCAGCGCGGTGATGACGCGGTGCTCTCGCACCATGTCGTGCGCGGTGGCGAGCACGTGGCCCAGGGGCGGGCGGCGCACGATGACGGTGCTCGTGCCGTCGCCCACCTCGTAGGTGAGGTTGGACTTGCCGCCCGCCACGACCCGCCCGGTCAGCGGCCCGTCGAGCAGGCCGGGGGCCGCACGGTCGAGGAAGCCCCGGAGCGCGTCGAGCGGCAGTCCCGGCGGGTCGGTGCGGTCGGCGTCCGTCACGTCAGTCCTTCGGTCCGCCGGCGACGTAGATGACCTGGCCCGAGACGAACCCGGCCTCCTCACGCACGAGGAAGGACGCAGTCGCAGCGATGTCCTCGGGCTGCCCGACGCGCGCGACGGGGATCTCCTTGGCGGCGCCCTCGAGGAACTGCTCGAACGTGATGCCCATGCGCTCGGCCGTCTGACGGGTCATGTCCGTCGCGATGAAGCCCGGGGCGATGGCGTTGGCCGTGACGCCGAACTTGCCGAGCTCGATGGCGAGCGTCTTGGTGAAGCCCTGCAGGCCGGCCTTGGCAGCGGAGTAGTTGGCCTGGCCGCGGTTGCCGAGCGCCGAGGTGGAGCTGAGGTTGACGATGCGGCCGAACTTCGCGTCGATCATGTGCTTCTGCGTCGCGCGGGTCATGAGGAACGAGCCGCGGAGGTGGACGTTCATGACGGCGTCCCAGTCGTCCGCGGTCATCTTGAAGAGCATGTTGTCGCGGATGATGCCGGCGTTGTTGACGAGCACGGTCGGGGCGCCGAGCTCGGTGGCGACGCGCTCGACGGCGGCTGCGACGCCGGCCTCGTCGGACACGTCGACACCCACGGCGAGTCCCTTGCCGCCCGCGGACTCGATCTCGGAGACGACTGCGGCGCAAGCCGACTCGTCGAGGTCGAGGACGGCCACGGCATACCCGTCAGAGGCGAGGCGCTTGGCGACGGCGGCGCCGATGCCGCGCGCGGCGCCCGTGACGATGGCGGTGCGCTGGGTGGTCGTGGCGGCGGTGGTCGGCTGGTCGGTCATGCGTTCTCCTGGGTCGGGGTGGAGGTCGGGGTGGTGGAGAGGTGGGTCTGGTGGTCGAGCTTCTGCTGGAGCCGGTTCATGCCGGCGAGCCAGGCGTCGGGGCGGGCGGCGCGCTGCTCGTAGTAGCCGCTCACCTCGGGGTGCGGGAGCACGTAGAAGGCGTCGGTCGCGAGCGCCTGCCACGCGGCGTCGGCGACCTCGTCGACCGTGAGTGTCGCGTCCAGGGTGAGGAGGTCCTTGAGCGGGCCGGAGCCGTCGAGCATCCGGGTCTGCACGCCCTGGGGGCAGATGGCCTGCACGACGATGCCGCGGTGCCGGTAGGTCGCGCTCAACCACTCGGCGAACGAGACCGCCGCGTGCTTGCTCACGGAGTAGGGCGCATCCCCGAGCATCGTGAGCAACCCTGCGGCAGAAGCGGTCACGACGAGACGACCACCACCGGCGTCGAGCCAGCGCGGCACGAGGTGTCGGGCGGCGCGCACGTGGGCGAGCACGTTGGTCTCGAGGGTGCGGCCCCACTCGTCGTCGGAGGCGTCGAGCCCCTTGAGGGTGCCGATGCCCGCGTTGGCGAAGAAGACGTCGACGTGACCGAGGTGGTCGTATGCCGTGTCGACGAGGTGGCGCACGCCGGCGTCGGTCGACGTGTCGCCGGGGACGGCGAGCGCCCCCGTCTCGTCGGCCACGGACTGCAGCTCCGCGGCGTCGAGGTCGGCGACGACGACCTGCCAGCCCTCGCGCGTGAGTCGGGTCGCGATGGCGCGACCGATCCCCCGGGCGGCTCCGGTGACGACGGCGGTGTCGGGCATGCTGCTCCTCGCAAGGGGACTAAGCGCTTGCTTACCTTGACGACAGTAGCCCCTCCCCGTCAAGAGCCGCTCCCCCGGCCCCCCACACCCTCAACCGTCGAAAGGCCACAGTTTGCGGGTGCCGCCCCCTCGAGAGGCCACAGTTTGCGGGTCCCGCCCCATCGAGAGGCCAGAGTTTGCGGGTCCCTCAGCCGGTGACGCGGTGGACGAACGCGACGGCCCGGTCGAGCGCCTCCCGCCCTTCCGCACTGTCGAGGTCGAACTGGCACTCGTGGCCGAGCCGCGGCTCGTGGTCGTCGGCGTAGAGCAGGGCGTCGTGGTCGACGCCGTGCCGGTCGAGAGCCTCGACGAGCGCGTGGGTGTGCGGGAGCAGCGGGTCGCCGTTGCCGGCGGAGACGAAGGTCGGAGGGAACGACGGCGTGACGTGCCCCGGGACCGAGCCCTGGCGGGTGGTGCGCTCGTCGTGGCGCCGGCTCGAGCCGAGGTAGGACCAGATGGCCGTGTCGATCAGCCAGCTGCCGAGCCGGGTCGACCCTTGCGCGAGGGTGAAGTCGTAGGCGCCGCAGAACAGTACGAGGCCCTTGAGCGCCTCAGAAGGCAGGTCCACGTCGATGCCGACGTCCCTTGCATATGCCGTGTCGCTGACGAGCAGCGCGACCTGCGCGGCGATCTGGGCACCGGCCGAGTCGCCCGCCAGGACGATGCGGCCGGGGTCCACGCCGAGACGGTCGGCGTGGTCGACGAGGTGGGCCAGCGCAGCGGCCACCTGCTTGACGGGCGTGGGGTAGCGCGAGCCTGGCGCGATCGAGTAGTCGACCCCGACCGTCGTGAACCCGCGGCCGGCGAGCACGCGGAGGTAGTTGGCGACGTCGGTCTTGGATCCCGACACAAACGCCCCTCCGTGGACCCAGACGACCGTGGGCAACGGCTCGTCACGGGCCGGGCGGAAGACGTCGAGCCTCCCGTCGGGGGACGCGATGTCGTAGGCCTCGTCGACCACCTCGACGAGGTCGCCCGGGACGTGCTTCTCAATGGCGGAGCTCGCCCGTGCCGCTCCGCGGTCGAAGACGGCCCGGATGAGCAGCGCCGACGGCCAGGGCGTCGTCCGGGCGGTCACGAGCAGCGCGCCGGCCGCGGTCGCCGTGCCCAGTCCGACCCTGCGTGCCAGACCGCGGGCCCGGTCGACGATGCCTACCATGTCGCGAATCTAGTCCGGTGACCCGCAAACGTCGGCTTCTCGACGGTGCCACACCCGCAAAGTCTGGCCTTTCGACGGTGGGGCACCCGCAAACGTTGGCCTCTCGACGGTGGGGCACCCGCAAACGTTGGCCTCTCGACGGTTGGGGAAGGGTTGGATGTGGGTGGGAGCGGGCAGGATCAGGTCATGCAGCTCTCGGACGTCGTCGCCACCTCGCACACCGTCGCCGCCACGTCGTCGCGCACGGCCAAGGTCGAGGCGCTGGCCACCTGCCTGAAGCGCGCCGCGGAGGACGGGCCCGAGGTGGTCGAGGTCGTCACGGCGCACCTGTCGGGCACGCTCCCCCAGCGGCGCATCGGCGTGAGCTGGCGCGGCCTGCAGGGCCTGCCCGACCCGGCCGAGACCTCGACCCTCACGGTCGAGGAGGTCGACGCGGCTGCCTCGGCGATCGCCGGCATCGGCGGCTCGGGCTCGGCGGCCGCGCGGTCGGCTGCCGTCCGCGACCTGTTCGCGCGTGCGACCGCCGACGAGCAGGCGTGGCTGCGCGGCCTCATCACCGGCGAGACCCGTCAGGGCGCCGGGGACGGGGTCATGCTGCAGGCCGTCGCCAAGGCGGCCGAGGTGCCGGACGCCGCCGTCCGCCGTGCCGTGATGCTGGCCGGTTTCGCCGGTCCCGTCGCGAGCGCCGCGCTCACCGGGGGCGCCCCGGCCCTCGAGGCGATGACGCTCGAGGTCGGTCGCCCGCTGCGGCCGATGCTGGCAGGCTCCGCGCCCGACGTCGCCGCGGCCCTCGCCACGCTGGGGGGCGAGGTCGTCGTCGAGACCAAGCTGGACGGCATACGCCTGCAGGCCCACGTCGACAACCGCACGAGCCCCGGCACGGTGCGCCTCTTCACACGCACGCTCGACGAGGTCACCGACCGGATGCCCGAGATCACCGAGGCGCTCGCGGCGCTCGACGTGGAGACGCTCGTGCTCGACGGCGAGGTCATCGCGCTCGGTGAGGGTGGTCGCCCCCAGCCCTTCCAGGTCACGGGCGCGCGCACGGCCAGCAGCGCCGACGTCGAGCGGCTGCGCGAGGAGGTGCCGCTGACGCCCTTCTTCTTCGACGTGCTCCACCTCGACGGCGCCGACCTGCTCGACGAGCCGGCCCACGTGCGCTGGAGCCACCTCGGGCGCACCGTGCCGCCCGCGTGGCTCGTGCCGCGCGAGAGCACCGACGACCCCGAGCGGGCCCAGCAGTTCTTCAGCGACCTCGTCGCCGCGGGTCACGAGGGCGTGGTCGTCAAGGACCCCGCCCTGCCGTACGCCGCCGGCCGGCGCGGTCCGGGCTGGGTCAAGGTCAAGCCCCGGCACACCCTCGACCTCGTCGTGCTCGCCGTCGAGTGGGGCAGCGGCCGACGCAAGGGGTGGCTGTCCAACATCCACCTCGGGGCGCGCGACGCCGAGACGGGCGAGCTCGTCATGCTCGGCAAGACCTTCAAGGGCATGACCGACGAGATGCTCGCGTGGCAGACGGAGCGCTTCCGGGAGCTCGCCGTCGACCCGGTCGACGAGAGCGGCTGGGTCGTCAGCCTGCGGCCCGAGCAGGTCGTCGAGATCGCCTTCGACGGCGTGCAGAGGTCGACGCGCTACCCCGGCGGCATGGCGCTGCGCTTCGCCCGGGTGCTGCGCTACCGCGACGACAAGCCCGTCTCGGAGATCGACACCGTGCAGACCGTGAGGTCGCTCGCCGGCTGGTGACGCTCGGGCGGGAGTCGCCCTGACGAGTCGTCCGGAGCGTGCTGTCCACCGGACCGGTCGTCGCTATCTGTTGCCTACGCCTCGGTACGTAGGTAAGTTCCGCCCGGAAGGCAGATTGCGTCATTTCTTCACATCTTCTGGAGGCACCATGACCATGTCCGATCTCTCGCGTCGCTCCGTCATCGCCGGCGGTCTCGCCGCTGCAGCGGCCGGCGCGGCGGCCGGCAGCGCCCGCGCCGCCTCGACCTCCTCCCCTGCGGCCGTGGCCGGGGAGAACGGCTGGGTCACCTCGACGATGGCCCGGATGACGTTGGAGGAGAAGGTCGGCCAGCTCTTCATCCAGAACGTCTACGGCAAGGACGCCACGACGCCGGACAGCCGCAACCTGCCGCTCTACGGCGTCGCGAGCCCGGCCGAGGTCGTGCAGAAGTACCACCTCGGTGGCGTCATCTACTTCGCCTGGACCGACAGCGTGCAGGACCCCGACCAGATCGTCGGCCTCTCCAACGGCCTGCAGAAGGCGGCCCTGACGCAGTCGAGCAAGGTCCGCATCCCGCTCCAGATCGCCACCGACCAGGAGCAGGGCGTCGTCACCCGCATCGGCCCGCCCGCCACCCAGTTCCCCGGGTCGATGGCCCTCGGCGCCGGCCGCAGCGCCGCCGACGCCCGCACCGCCGCGGCGATCACCGGCATGGAGCTGCTGGCCATGGGCGTCAACACGAACTTCGCGCCCGACTGCGACGTCAACGTCAACCCGCTCAACCCGGTCATCGGGACCCGGTCGTTCTCGTCGCGGCCCGAGCTCGCCGCCGAGCTGGCGGCGGCGCAGGTCGCCGGCTACCAGCGTGACGGCAAGGTGGCCTCCTCGGCCAAGCACTTCCCCGGTCACGGCGACACCGCGACCGACAGCCACGTCGCCTTCCCGGTCATCACCCACACGCGCGAGCAGTGGGAAGCCATCGACGCACCGCCGTTCAAGGCAGCGATCAACGAGCAGATCGACATGATCATGACGGCGCACCTGTCGTTCCCCGCGCTCGACGACTCGGGCAACCCCGCGACGCTGAGCAAGCCGATCATGACGGATCTGCTGCGCCACGAGCTCGGCTACACGGGCGTCATCGTCACCGACTCGCTGGCCATGCAGGGCGTCCGTGACCTCTACGGCGATGCCGAGGTCGCCGTGCGCGCCCTCCTCGCCGGCGTCGACCAGCTGCTCATGACGCCGGCCATGGACGACGCCTTCGCCGCCGTCCTCGACGCAGTCCGCAGCGGCCGCATCCCGCAGGAGGACGTCGACGCCAAGGTCCGCCGTGTCCTGAGCCTGAAGTACCGCCGCGGCATCGTGGCGCGACCGTACGCCGACCCGAGCGCCGTCCCGTCCGTCGTCGGCACCCCGTCGCACCTCGCAGCCGCCGACTCCGTGTCGGACCGCACGACGACGCTCGTCAAGAACGACGCCAAGGCGCTGCCGATCGCCCCGAAGGGCAAGAAGGTCCTCGTCACGGGCTACGGCGTCTCGACCACGGCCACCCTGGCGGCGGCGCTGACCGCCAAGGGCGCCACCGTCCAGACGGTCCAGACCGGCACGTCCCCCACCGATACCCAGGTCGCAGCCGCCGTGGCCGCTGCCGCCGACAAGGACGTCGTCGTCGTCACCACGATGAAGGCGTGGGACACCAGCGTCACCGACAAGCGCGGCGGCCAGCAGAAGCTCGTCAAGCAGCTGCTCGCCACCGGGACGACGGTCGTCGTCGTCGCCGTGCGCGACCCCTACGACATCGCCTACTTCACGAGCGCTCCGACCTACGTCGCGACGTACTCCTACAGCCCCGTCGCCATCGAGGCCGCAGCACGCGTCATCGTCGGCGACGTCACCCCGACCGCGTCGCTGCCCGTCGACATCCCCGTCGCCGGGGACCCGGACACCGTCCTCTACCCCTTCGGCCACGGCCTCACCTACTGAGATGAGCGCCCTGAAGCGGATGGCCGTGGCGACGGCACTCGTCGTCGCCACGGCCACGGCCACCGCTGCGCTGCCCGCCAGCGCTGACCTCGGCAGCGCGAACCCGCCGACCGGCCAGAGCGTTCCGCCCGTCCGTGCGGTCGTCGCGACCTACAACATCCACGCCGGGGCGGGCAGCGACAACGTCTACGACCTCGACCGGACGGCAGCCGCCATCCGTGCGCTCGACGCCGACGTGGTCGGCCTCGAGGAGGCGGACGTCCACTGGGGCGACCGCAGCCACTGGGAGGACACGGTCGCCGAGCTCGGTCGCCGGCTCGGCATGCGCACCGCCTTCGCCCCGATCTACAGCCTCGACCCGCCGACACCGGGCGCACCCCGCCGGGAGTTCGGCGTCGCGCTGCTATCGCGGCACCCGGTCGTCGCCGTCGAGAACCACGACCTGACGCGTCTGTCGACACAGGACCCGAACCCGGTGCCCGCGCCGGCCCCGGGCTTCCTCGAGGCGACCATCCAGATCGGTGGCGCCCGTACCCACGTCTACGTCACCCACCTCGACTACCGGGGTGACCCCACGGTCCGGCGGCTCCAGGTCGCCGACACCGTCGCCGTCCTAGGCGACGACCCGGTCGGCGCCAACCAGGTGCTCCTCGGCGACCTCAACGCCGACGCGAGCGCCCCCGAGCTCGCAGGGCTCTGGACCCGCCTGCGTGACGCGTGGGCCGTGGCGCCGACCCGCGACGGCGAGCCGGGCCTCAGCTACCCCGCCATCAACCCCACCAAGCGCATCGACCTCGTCGCGGTCTCCCCCGGCATCGACGTCATCGACGCGACCACCGCCCACGACCCCACCCTCGTCGGCGCGAGCGACCACCGAGCTGTCGCCGCGACCGTCCTGCTCGACCAAGGATCGGAGAGCTCCAGATGACCAACCTCAACCGCAGGCAGCTGCTCACCGCCGGCGCCCTCGGCGCCGTCGCCATCCCCGCCACCGCCGCGGGTTCCGTTGCAGCACAGACCGGCCCGACGGCATACGCCAGCAACTACCCCAACAACCCGGTGACGACGGGTGCCCAGAGCGCGGCCGCCGCGAAGTGGTCCGCCCTCTCGGGACAGAAGGTCGGGGTCATCACCAACCCGACCGGCATCCTCACCAACCTGCGCACCGTCGTCGACGAGATGCACGAGTCCGGCGCCGTCGACATCGTCGGCGTCTTCGGCCCCGAGCACGGCTTCCGCGGCACGGCGCAGGCCGGCGACTCCGAGGGCAACCACACCGACCCGCGCACCGGGCTCATGGTCTACGACGCCTACGGCGCCAACGCGGCCAAGATGACGACGCTCTTCCGCACGGCGGGCGTCGAGACCGTCGTCTTCGACATCCAGGACGTCGGCGCGCGCTTCTACACCTACATCTGGACGATGTACACGGCCATGCGCGCGGCCGTCGCCGTCGGCGCCCGCTTCGTCGTGCTCGACCGCCCGAACCCCATCGGCGGCAAGGCGATCGGCCCGATGATGACGACGCCGTGGAGCTCCGGCGTCGGCGCCAAGGAGATCGTCCAGGCGCACGGCATGACGGTCGGCGAGCTCGCCCGCTACTTCGACGGCGAGTTCCTCACCGCCGACGCGGGCGGCCGGCTCACCGAGCTGTCCGTCATCGAGGTCAAGGGCTGGCGACGGGACGTGCCGTATGCCGTCACGGGCCTGCCGTGGGTCATGCCGAGTCCCAACATGCCGACTCCCGACACCGCGCTGGTCTACCCGGGCACCGGGATGTTCGAGGGCACCAACCTCTCGGAGGGCCGTGGCACGACGCGGCCGTTCGAGCTCGTCGGAGCACCGTTCGTCGACTACAAGTGGGCTGAACGTCTCGCAGCGCTCGACCTCCCGGGCGTCGGCTTCCGCGAGGCCTACTTCTCCCCGACCTTCAGCAAGCACACGGGCAAGGTCTGCGGCGGCGTGCAGGTCCACGTGACCGACCCCGCGACCTTCGACCCGATCCGATCCACCGTCGAGATGCTCGTGGCGGCCAAGGCGCTCTACAGCGAGTTCGAGTGGCGCTACGACTCCTACGACCCGGCCCGGCCGTACTGGATCGACAAGCTGACCGGCTCGCAGCGGCTGCGCACCCAGATCTCGGCCGGCGCCCCCGCCGACGAGGTCGTCGGCGCCTGGCAGGACGAGCTCGCGGCGTTCGACGCCCGCCGCCGTCAGTACCTCATCTACCGCGGCCCGGCGGCCTGAGCGCGCACCCCACGCGTCCCCGACAATCCAGGAGTGACATGCGACTGCGCACCCTCGTCCCGGCCGCCCTCGGCAGCCTCGCCCTCGCGGGCAGCCTCGTGACGGCCGGCCCCGCCGGCCGCGCCGCGGCCGACGACTTCAGCAAGCCCGACCGTGGTTTCGCCCCGCCCAACACCGTCCTGTCCGACCCGAGCCCCGCGTCGGTCGGCCTCGACCCGGCACCCATCGCCGAGGCCGTGGCGCAGATCCACGGCCACGAGCAGGTGGACGCGAGCGGGCACCCCCTCTTCGCCGGCGCCGTGGGGATCATGGGCCACGAGGGCCGCATCGTCGAGCGGGACGCGAGCGGCTGGGCGCTGCGCTACGCCGACGCGACCACCGAGCTCCCCCGCGACCAGTGGGAGCCGATGCGCACCGACACGATCTTCGACCTCGCCTCGGTCTCGAAGCTCTTCACCTCGATCGCCGTCGTCCAGCTCATCGAGGAGGGCCGCGTCTCCCTCGAGAGCCCGGTGGCGGCCTACCTCCCCGAGTTCGCGGCGAACGGCAAGGAGTCCGTCACCGTGCGCCAGCTGCTGACGCACACGTCGGGCTTCACGTCGTGGCTCCCGCTGTGGAGCAAGTGGCCCGACAAGGCCTCGCGCATCAAGGCCGTCATGGACCAGCCGCTCACCAACGCGCCGGGCTCGACCTACCTCTACAGCGACCTCAACCTCATCACCCTCGGCGTCATGGTCGAGAAGCTGCGGGGCGAGCCGCTCGACGCCGTCGTGCACGACCGCATCACCGCGCCGCTCGGCATGAAGGACACGGGCTACAACCCGACCGACAAGGCCCGCGCGGCCGCCACGGAGTACCAGACGGCCCCGCCGCGCGGCATGGTGCGCGGCGAGGTCCACGACGAGAACGCCTGGTCCCTCGGCGGCGTCGCCGGTCACGCCGGCGTCTTCTCCACCGTCGACGACCTCGCGGTCCTGTCGCAGGCCCTGCTCAACGGCGGCGCCTACCGCGGCGAGCGCATCCTCAGCCGCAAGAGCGTCGAGGCCCTCATCACCAACTTCAACGAGGCCTTCCCCGGCGACTCCCACGGTCTCGGCTTCGAGCTCGACCAGCGCTGGTACATGGACGCCCTGAGCGGCCCGCGCACCGCCGGCCACACCGGCTACACCGGCACCTCGATCGTCATCGACTTCACGTCCCGCTCGTTCGCCATCCTGCTCACCAACCGCGTGCACCCGTCCCGCAACTGGGGATCGATCAACCTCGCGCGGCGTGAGTGGGCGCACGGGCTCGCGGCGGCGATGGCCATCCGCCCCCGCCACGGCGACACCGCCTGGTTCACCGGCGGCGACAACGCGACGACGACCACGCTCACGACACCGGCCCTGCCGGTGGGCCCACGCGGCGCCCGGCTCGGCTTCGATCTCTTCCTCGACACCGAGGAGACCGACCTGCTCCACCTCGAGCGCTCGACCGACGGTGGCGCAACGTGGACGGCGCTGCCCTTCGACGTCGTCGACCGCGGCACCACCGAGACCGCCGACGGCGTCGTCTCCGGCTCCGGCACCAGACGCTGGGTGCAGGTCCGGGCCGACCTGCCCGCCGGCTCGCAGCAGCTGCGCTGGCGGCACACGACCGACGGCGGCTACCTCGGACGCGGCGTCGCCGTCGACGACGTCGTCGTCCAGGGGCCGGGCGGCGTCCTGCTCGACGGCGAGAAGACACCGGACGCCTTCACCGCAGACGGATGGCGCCTGTCCGGTCGCGACGCCGTAGCGTAGGCCCATGCCCAGGACCGAGGACGGGGCCTCGTCCCCCGCAGGCGCCGCGAGTGCATCGCTGCTCATCCGCCTGCGGGGGATCAAGCCCTCGCTGTCACCAGCCGAGGACCGTGTCGCCGACATCGTCCTCGCCGACGCGCGCCGCGCGGCCGGGCTCACCATCAGCGAGCTCGCCACCGCGGCGCGCACCTCCGAGACGACGGTGCTGCGCTTCTGCCGCCGGCTCGGGCTCCCGGGCTACCCCCAGCTGCGGCTCGCCCTCGCCGAGGAGTCGGCGCACCCGCGCACGATGAACCGGAGCGGCACCGACATCAGCGCGAGCGACACCATCGACGACATCATCGCCAAGGTCGCCTTCACCGACGCGAGCGCCGTGGAGGAGACCGCCCAGCAGCTCGACCGCGAGGCCCTCGCGTCCGCCGCCGCCGCCATCGCCAAGGCCGGCCGCGTCGACATCTACGGCATCGGCGCGAGCGCCATAGTGGGCACGGACCTTCAGCAGAAACTGCACCGCATCGGCATCGTCGCCTTCGCCTGGAACGACCCCCACATCGCCCTGACGAGCGCCACCCTGCTCGGCCCGGGCGACATCGCCGTCGGGATCTCCCACTCCGGCACGACGTCCGAGACCATCGAGGCGCTGGCGGCCGCGCGCTCCACGGGTGCACGCACCGTCGCGATCACGAACTTCCCGCTCTCGCGGCTCGCGTCGGGCGTGGACTTCCTGCTCACCACCGCCGCGCGAGAGACGAGCCTGCGCTCGGGCGCGACGGCCAGCCGCATCGCCGCGCTCACGGTCATCGACTGCCTCTACATCGCCGTCGCCCAGCGCAACCTGCGCCGGGCCCGCAAGGCCGTCGCCGACACGCGCGAGGCCGTCGCCGGCCACCACGTCACCGACTGACCCTCGAGCCAGGGACTGCGCCTCGCGGCATACGCAGCTGGGCAACCGGCTTCACGAGACGCGAAGCGCGGCCCCTGGCACCGACCCGGGTCGACGTGACCGGAATGTTACTCATTTACAGCATTGACGCCTCGGGCGTAGGAAACTAACCTCGCTCGGGTGAGCAGCGAGGTGACCGTGGACGCCCCCACCGAGGAGCGCCATCCGGGGACGACGTCCATCGACACCCACACCTCCCTCGACATCCTCCGGGCGCTCAACGCGGAGGACGCCACCGTCGCCCGGGCCGTCAGCGAGGTCCTGCCCGACCTGGCCCGCCTCGTCGACCTGGCCGTCGAGTCGCTCCGCGCCGGCGGCACCGTCCACTACTTCGGCGCCGGCACGTCCGGCCGCCTCGCGGTGCTCGACGCGGCCGAGCTGCGCCCCACCTTCAACGCCCCCGCCGGTCTCGTCGTCGCCCACCACGCCGGCGGGCCCGAGGCACTCCTCCAGGCCGTCGAGAACGTCGAGGACGACGTCGACCTCGGCCGGTCCGAGGCGGACGCCCTCCGACCCGGCGACGTCGCCATCGGGCTCACGGCCTCAGGGCGTACGCCGTTCGTGGCCGGCGCTCTCGCGCGGGCCCGCGAGGTGGGCGCCGTGACCGCCCTCGTCACGGCCAACCCGGCCGCCGAGCTCGCCGTCCACGCCGACATCCTGCTCGCCGTGCGCACCGGCCCCGAGGCCCTGACCGGCTCGACCCGCCTCAAGGCTGGCACCGCCCAGAAGCTCGTCCTCAACTCCTTCTCGACCGCGGTGATGATCCGGCTCGGCCGCACGTGGAGCAACCTCATGGTCGACGTCGTCGCGACGAACGCCAAGCTCCGCGGCCGGGTCCTGCGCATCCTCCGCGAGGCCACCGGCGCCGACGCCGACCAGGCCCGCGACGCACTGGACGCCGCGGACGGCGAGCTGAAGCCCGCGCTGTTGTCCATGCTCGCCGGCGTCGACGCCACGACCGCCCGCGACGCCATCTCCGCCCACGACGGCTCGGTCGCCCGTGCCCTGGCCTCCCTGGGCGGCCAGGTCCCGCAGGCCGCCGCCGAGCCCACCGCCTGACGCCGCACCCGCCCCACACCACCCGACACGACACGACACGAAGCCTCGAGCCCGACCCCGGTCCCCCTCACCCCACCCCCGTGCCCACCCGAGGCACCTCGCAGAACCCGACAGGAGCACCACCATGACGTTCGCCTCACGCCCTCCCGGCTCGTCGCGGCGCGCACGCCGCACGGTCCTCACGATCGCCGCGCTCTCCGGAGCCCTGCTCGTGACCGCCTGCTCGCCCTCCTCGTCGGGCTCCTCGGACTCCACCGACGCGGGTGGTGACGGCAAGGTCACCCTCACGGTGTGGTCGTGGCGCGTGGAGGACGAGGCGGCATACAACAAGATCTTCGACGCCTACGAGAAGGCCCACCCCAACGTCAACGTCGACTTCAAGGCCTTCAAGGCGACGGAGTACAACAAGATCCTCGCCACCGGCCTGGCCGGCTCGAGCGGCCCCGACGTGCCGCAGGTGCGCTCCTACGGCCAGCTGCAGGGCACCGTCGCGAGCAAGTCTTTGCTGCCCCTCGACGGCAAGGTCGACCTGGCCGGCTGGGACGAGAACGTCGTCGCGAGCGCCAAGGGCAAGGAGGACGGCAAGACCTACTCCGTGCCGCTCGCCCGCCAGACGGTCCAGATGTTCTACAACCAGGGCCTCTTCGACAAGTTCGGCCTCAAGGCCCCGACGACGTGGGACGAGTTCCTCGCCGCCAACGACAAGCTCATGGGGGCCGGCGTCACGCCGATCGCCGTCGGCGCCAAGGACGACTGGACGCTGCCGATCGTGCACGAGGTGCTCGCCGGCTCGCGCTTCGGCGGCAAGGCCTTCCAGAGCGAGGTCCTGTCGGGCAAGAAGTCCTTCACCGACCCCGACTGGGTAGCGTCCGTCAAGGTCGTCGGCGACCTCGAGAAGTACATGCCCAAGAACGTCACCGGCGTCGCCCAGACCGACGCCCAGACGCTCTTCTCTGCCGAGAAGGCCGCGATGATCCCGGGCGGCAGCTTCGACCTGTCGGTCCTGCAGAAGGCCAACCCCGGCATGAAGATCGGCATCTTCCAGGTGCCGCCGGCCCCGGGCTCGCCGAGCGGCTCGAGCGCGACGACGGCAGGATGGGCCGATGGCAACTTCGCCGTCTCCGCCAAGTCGAAGCACCCCAACGAGGCCACGGAGCTCGTCAAGTGGATGACCTCCAAGGAGTTCGGACAGATGGTCAACGACGACATCAAGCAGATCTCGGCCGTGCCGGGCGTCGAGCCGACCGACCCGCTGCTCAAGCAGATGAGCGACAACTACAACAACTCCGGGTCGCCGTACCTGCTGCTCACCGACTTCCGCTACGGCGCACCGTCGGGCACCGACCTGCTGGGCAAGGGCCTGCAGCAGATGCTGCTCGGCTCCAAGGACGCCGCCGGCGTCAGCCAGGACCTCGACACGGGTGTCAAGACCTGGTTCAAGCCGAGCGCGTGACGGATCCCGCATGAGGCGCCGCACCGGCCTGGTCTTCGTCGCGCCGGCGCTCGCGCTCTTCGCGGTGTTCGTGCTCTACCCGATGGTGACGGCGTTCTCCTACGCCTTCTTCCAGTGGCAGGGCACGACTCGCGGAGAGTTCGCGGGGGCCCAGAACTTCGTGACGCTCTTCACCCGGGCCCCCTTCACGACCGACCTGCCGCAGGCCCTGCTGCACAACGTGCTCTTCTTCCTCGGCACGATGCTCATCCAGAACACCTTCGGCCTGACGATCGCCTACCTGCTCTACAGCCGACCGCGCAGCCGTCGGGTGCTGCAGACGCTCTACGCGATGCCCTACCTCGTCAGCCCGATCGTCATCGGCTACCTCTGGACCCTGCTGCTGTCGCCGACCTTCGGGCCCGTCAACACGCTGCTCACCAAGGTCGGCCTCGAGTCGTGGGCCCTCCCGTGGCTCGGCGACCCGAAGACCGCGATCTGGGTCGTCATCCTCGTCAGCGTGTGGCAGTGGATCGGCTTCCCGGTGTTGCTCTACGGCGCGGCGCTGGGTGGCGTCCCCGAGGAGCTGACCGAGGCCGCCCGCGTCGACGGCGCGACCAACCGGCAGGCGTTCTTCAAGATCACCCTGCCGCTCCTCGTGCCCGCCATCGGCACGGTCTCGGTGCTGACGTTCATCTTCGCGATGGAGGCCTTCGCCCTGCCGTACGCCTTCGGCGGTTCGACCGGAAACCCCGCGGGCGCAACGGACTTCGTGTCGCTGCTCTTCTACCGCACAGCGTTCGACTCCGGCGCGACCGATGCCATCGGCAGCTCGTCAGCCCTCGCGACGCTGCTCTTCCTCATCATCTTCGGCGGCGCCTACGCCGCCACGGCCGTGCTGCGCCGTCACGAGCGGAGGATCACCGCATGACCACCGCCGTCGTCACCACCGAGGCCCCGTCGGAGCAGGCGGTCGTCCCGACGACCCAGGGCCGCCGGGGCCGCCGCCCTTCGCGGTCCAACCGTCCCGTCGGCGGCGCGGGTGCCGGCATGCTCCTCTGGGGGTATGCCGCCCTGGCGCTCGTGCCGCTGCTGCTCATGGTGAGCAACAGCTTCCGCACCAACGCCGACCTCATCACCGACCCGCTCGGGCTGCCCACTCCCCCGACGGTGGACAGCTACGTCGAGGCGTGGACCACCGGCAACTTCGCGACGTACTTCGGCAACTCACTCGCGGTCACCGTGGGTGCCGTCGCCATCTCGACGGCGGTCGCGACGATGGCGGCCTACGCGCTCGCCCGCGGCCGGTCGCGGATCTTCCGCTGGCTCGAGTCCCTCTTCCTGTCCGGCCTCATGCTGCCGATCCACCTGGCGATCCTGCCGATCTTCTACCTCTTCGACGGGCTCGGCCTCATCGACTCCCGCCTCGGCCTGATGCTGATGTACGCCGCGTCGGGCATCCCGTTCTCGATCTTCGTCCTCACGACGTTCTTCCGGCAGCTGCCCGAGGAGCTCGAGGAGGCAGCGGCCCTCGACGGGGCGAGCAGCTGGCAGACGTTCTGGCGGATCATGGTGCCGCTCGTGCGCCCGGCGCTCGCGACGGTCGCGGTCTTCCGCTTCGTGCCGATCTGGAACGACTTCCTCTTCCCGCTCGTGCTGCTGCGCCGAGAGGAGAAGTACACCCTGCCGGTCGGCCTGACGAACTTCTTCGGCGAGAACGCGACCAACTACTCGGCTGTCTTTGCCGGGCTCGTCATCACGACCATCCCGCTCATCCTGCTCTTCCTCGTCGCGACCAAGCAGATCGTCGCGGGCCTCACCGCCGGCATGGCGAAGTGACCGGGTCGCCCGCGTGAGCGAGCCGAGCACGTCCGCGACCGGCACGGTCGTCGCCGTCGACGTCGGCGGTTCGGGACTACGCCTCCAGTCGTATGCCGTGGGGCCGGGTCCGGTGCTCGCCGCTCCCGGCGCTCGCGTCGGGGCGGGCGGGATCGACGTGGCCGCCCTCGTGGCCGACGCCCGTTCGCTGCTGGACGCTGGTGACGGCGAGATCGCCTCAGGCGCAAAGGCGCCCGAGGTGCTCGCGTGGTCCATGCGTGGGCTGCTCTTCCTCGCCGACCGCAGCGACGTGCTGCGCACCGTCGCCGAGGGCCTGGGCGCCCGGCGCACGATCGTCGTCAGCGACGCGGTCGCGGGCCTCGTCGGCGCGACCGGCCGCATCGGGCCCGGGGCCGTCGTCGCCGCGGGCACCGGGGCCGTCGCCTTCGGCACCGACTTCGACCGGCAGTGGCGCCGCGTCGACGGGTGGGGGCACGTGCTCGGCGACGCCGGGTCGGCGGCCGCGCTCGGCATGGCCGGCCTGCGGGCGGCCCTGCGCGCCCACGACGGGCTGCCCGACGGATCGCCCGCCCTGCTGGCCGCTGCCGTGGACCTGCTCGGTCCGCCTGAGGGGTGGCCGCGACTGGTCATGACCACCGCCGATGCACCTGAGCGCCTCGCGTCCGTCGCCCCGCTCGTGACGCGGGCAGCCGGGACCGACCCCGTCGCTCAGTCCCTGTGCGTGCAGGCCGGGACCGACCTCGCCGACTCGCTGCTCCGGGCGGCCGACGGGCTCGAGAGCCCGTACCTCGCCGCGACGGGCGGCCTGCTCGCCGCCGCCCCAGTGTCGGACGCGCTCGACCGGCGCCTCGCCGAACGCGGCGCCCGGCGCTCCCCCACCCACGGCGGTGCGCTCGACGGCGCCCTGCTCCTCGCCCGGCAACTGCGCGACACGGGGCACGTGCCCGAGCACCCGGCATACGTCCTGACGCGGTGAACAGGGACCGGTGCGCACGTGGGACCGGTGGGGCGATAGGGGCCCGTGGGGCCGCTGACCGCGATACCGTCGCGGGGGTGGCGTAATGGGTGTTTTGTGCCGCGGCGACAGGGACCGCGGCTGGACCGTACGACTGCCGTGACGTTCGAGAGGTTCTGACATGACCGCTGCATGGTGCCGACTCACGGCTCTCGCCGGTGCTGCCGCACTGGCCCTCGGTGGCGCGACCACCGCGACGGCCGAGCCGGTCACGGCCTCGGCGCCGGCCCTGGCCGTGCAGGCAGCGACGGCTGCTGCCCCGGCCGTCCCCGTCGGCACGCGAGCCGTGGACTACCGCGGCGTCCGCGTGTCCGTCCCCGCCGACTGGCCGGTCATCGACCTCGACGCGGACCCCACGCGGTGCCTGCGGCTCGACGTCAAGGCCGTCTACCTCGGCCGGCCCGGCAGCCAGCAGGACTGCCCCGCGCACAAGGTCGGGCGCACCGAGACCATCTGGCTGCACCCCGGGACCGACCGGGCGACGGCCGCCACCACGTCGGGGACCACTGCGCTCGGCAGGCTCCGAGCGAACACCGGGTCCGACCCCGTGGCCCGCACCAAGACCGCGCGGTTCGCCGCGCAGGACGTGCAGGTCGACGCCACGTGGGGCACCGCCGAGTCGGCCGTCGACGACGTCCTCGCCACCGCGACGACGAGCTCGACCACCAGCTCGACCACCAGTCCGACCACGACCTCCTCCACCACCTCGTCCGCGCCGGCGTCGCGCGCCGGCGCCTCCCTGACGACCGCGTCCACCGGGACCGCTGTCACGACCGCCACCACCGTCGCTGCGTCCGGCCCCCGCACCTTCACCGGCATGGGGTTCGACGCGTGCGCCGCCCCCAGCGTCTCCACCATGCAGTCCTGGCTCTCCTCGCCCTACCGCGCCGCCGGCATCTACATCGGCGGCTCCATGCGCGCCTGCCCCGACGGCAACCTGTCGTCGAGCTGGGTCAGCCAGGTCAGCACGATGGGCTGGGGGCTCATCCCGATCTACGTCGGCGTCCAGGCCCCCTGCGTCAACCAGACCGGGCTGGCCACCATCGACCCGAAGCAGGCTGCGGCCCAGGGCAAGGCGGCCGCCGCGGACGCGGCCGGCCGCGCGGCGTTCTTCGGCCTCGGCGCCGGGTCGCCGATCTACTACGACATGGAGGCCTACGCTCCGAGCGCCTCCTGCACCTCCACGGTCCTGACGTTCCTCACGGCCTGGACCCAGGAGCTGCACGCCCGCGGCTACACCTCCGGCGCGTACGGCAGCACCGGGTCGCTCATGGTCGACCTGTCCAAGGCCGTCGGCACGACGGGCTTCACGGCGCCCGACAACGTGTGGTTCGCCAACTGGAACGGCCTGCAGACCCTGTCCGACTCGGCGAAGTACCCCGCGTTCCGGGACAACTACTGGGCCAACGGCCAGCGGATCCACCAGTACAGCACCGGCAGCGAGACGTGGGGCGGCGTCAACATCAACATCGACGCCAACTGGGTGGGCGGCCGCGTCACCGGCAACCCCGTGCCGATCAGCTACGGCGCCGGCATCGTCGGCCCCGGCGGCCCGTCCTTCCTCTTCACCGGCAACATGTACTACTGGAAGCCCAACCAGGGGCAGGGCCTGCAGGGCCGCGCCTACTACACGTACACCAGCTACTCCGCGGACGGCAGCACCGAGGAGAACGGCGCGACGTGGTCGCCCAGCCTCTCGACGGGGTTGTACGCCGTGAGCGCCTACGTCCCGGCGACGGGGGCGACCGCCAACGCCCGCTACGCCGTCACCGACGCGACCGGCACGAAGACGACGTCCCTCGACCAGTCGACCCTCTCCGGCTGGGCTTCCCTGGGCAGCTACTTCGCCCGCAACGGCACGTCCGTCCGCGTCCACGCCAGCGACAGCAGCACCGTCTCCACGACCAAGCAGGTCGGGGTCGACGCGATGCGCTTCGCGCTCGTGGCGACGGCCCCGTCCGCGCCCACCTCGGTGTCGGCGGTCCCCGACAACGGCCGGGCGACGGTCCGCTGGACCGCCGCCGCCGCCAACGGCAGCCCGGTCACGAGCTACACGGTCAAGGCTTCGCCGTCGGGGGCGACGACCACGGTGTCGGGGTCGGCCACGTCGGCGACCATCACGGGCCTGAGCAACGAGACGGCCTACACCTTCACGGTCACGGCGACGAACGTCGTCGGCCCCGGGCCCGCGTCGAGCCCGTCGGCTGCCGTCCGGCCGTCGTCCTTCTCGCACGTCGTCCCCGTGACGCCGACCCGGATCCTCGACACCCGCTCCGGCACGACGACCAACCCGGTCCGAACCGCCCTCGCTGCAGGGGCAGCCCTCACCATCAAGGTGGCCGGCGCCTCCGGCTCGCCCGTCCCCGCGGGGGCGACCGCCGCGACCGTGAACCTCACCGCCACCGCGCCCCAGACGGCAGGCTTCCTCAGCGCCGACTCCACGGCCACCACCGGCAGCTCGACCGCCAACTTCGCTGCCGGCCAGACCGTGGCGAACCTCCTCGTCGGCCGCCTCACCGCGTCGGGCACCCTGACGATCGTCAACCACTCCAAGGGCACCGTGCACGTCGTCGCCGACGTCACCGGCTACCTCACCACGAGCGGCACGACCGACCGGTGGACGAGCACGACCCCGACCCGGCTGCTCGACACCCGCTACGGCACCAAGGCCAACCCGGTCCGCACCGCCCTCGCCCCGTGGGCGTCCCTGACGATCAAGGTCGCGGGCGTCTCGGGCTCGCCCGTCCCCGCGGGGGCCACGGCCGCCGCGGTCAACCTCACCGCCACCCGGCCGCAGAGGGCCGGCTTCCTCAGTGCCGACTCCACGGCCACCACCGGCAGCTCGACCGCCAACTTCGCCGCCGGCCAGACCGTCGCCAACCTGCTCGTCGGCCGCCTCACCCCCTCGGGCACCCTGACGATCGTCAACCACTCGGGTGGCACGGTCCACGTCATCGCCGACGTCACCGGCTACGTCACGGCGGCGAGCACGTCGAACCAGTGGGCCACCACGACCCCCACGCGTCTGCTCGACACCCGCTACGGCACGAAGACCAACCCGGTCCGCACCGCCCTCGCCCCGTGGGCGTCCCTGACGGTCCGGGTGGCCGGCATCACCGGCTCACCGGTCCCGGCCGGGGCCAAGGCAGCAGCGATCAACCTGACCGCCACGGCGCCGCAGCGGGCGGGCAACCTCAGCGCCGACTCCTCCGCCACCAGCGGCAGCTCGACGGCCAACTTCGCCGCCGGCCAGACGGTCGCCAACCTGCTCGTCGGCCGCCTGTCCAGCACCGGCACCATCACCATCACCAACCACTCGGGTGGCACCGTCCACCTCGTCGCGGACGTCACCGGCTACCTGCGCTGACCGGGGGCGCCGACCCGGGGGCGCTGAGCCGATCGACGTTGAGCCGGGTTCGCTGAGCGGAGTTCGCTGATCCGGGGCGCTGAGCCGGGGACGCCGAGCCGGTCGACGGGCTGACGGGTCAGGCGGGACGATCGGGTACGACACCCATCGGTCCCCACCCGGCCCGAGCCCGTCGGCTCGGGCCGACCCCTCCCGACGTCTGGAGCCCCATGTCCGAGCACGACACCCCCCGACCCGGGCTGGGCTCGATGCCGCACGAGGGCGGCACCGCCTTCCGCGTCTGGGCCCCGAACGCCGACGCCGTCGCGGTCACCGGCAGCTTCACCGACTGGTCCGAGGACGGCCACGCCATGGTCGCCGAGGAGAACGGGCACTGGTACGCCGACGTCGAGGGCGCCGGTCCGGGCGACGAGTACCAGTTCGTCATCACCAACGGCGAGCAGCGCCTCATGCGCATCGACCCGCGGGCCCGCGTCGTGACGAACTCGTCCGGCAACGGGGTGGTCTACGACCGCGAGGCCTTCGACTGGGAGGGTGACACCTTCGGCTGCCCGCCGCACGACGACCTCGTCATCTACGAGGCGCACATCGGCTCGTTCGTCGCAGCCGAGGGTGACGCGGGCGACCTCGGGGGCGTCGCCGGGAAGCTCGACCACCTCTCCGACCTCGGCGTGAGCGCCGTGGAGCTGATGCCGGTCACCGAGTTCGCGGGCGACTACTCCTGGGGCTACAACCCCTCCAACCCCTTCGCCGTCTCGAGCAGCTACGGCGGCCCGGACGCGCTCAAGGACTTCGTCAAGCAGGCCCACCGGCACGGCATCGCGGTGATCCTCGACGTCGTCATCAACCACTTCGGTCCGAGCGACCTCGCGCTGTGGCAGTTCGACGGGTGGAGCGAGAACGAGAAGGGCGGCATCTACTTCTACAACGACGAGCGCTCGACGACGCCCTGGGGCGACACCCGGCCCGACTACGGCCGCGAGGAGGTGCGCGCCTACCTGCACGACAACGTCCTGATGTGGCTCGAGGAGTTCCACCTCGACGGGCTGCGTTTCGACGCCACGCTCTACGTGCGCACCGTCGACGGCCTCGGCACCGGCGATGTGCCCGAGGGCTGGGAGCTGATGCGCTCGATCACCGGGGCGGTCCGCGAGAGCCACCCCGACAAGATCCTCATCGCCGAGGACCTGCAGTCCGACCCGGCCATCACCACGGTCGACGACGGCGGCGCCGGCTTCCACGCCCAGTGGGATCCCGGCTTCGTCCACCCGGTGCGGAACGTCCTGACCGCCGTGGACGACTCCGAGCGCTCGATGTCCGAGCTCGCCGAGGCCCTGCGCGGCAACGACGAGCCGTTCCGGCGCGTCGTCTACACCGAGAGCCACGACGAGGTCGCCGAGGGCGGCCTCCGGGTGCCCGACGAGGTCGACGGCGGCAACCCCACCGGCTGGGCGGCGCAGAAGCGCGCGACCCTCGGGCTGGCCATGACGCTGACGGCTCCCGGCGTCCCGATGCTGTTCCAGGGTCAGGAGTTCCTCGAGGGCGAGGAGTTCCGCGACACCGTGCCGCTCGACTGGGACCGTGCCGAGCAGTTCCGCGACCTCGTGCGCCTCACGGGTGACCTCATCCGGCTGCGCCGCGACGCCGACGGGGTCTCGCGCGGCCTGCGCGGCGAGGGCTTCGACGTGCTGCACCTCGACGACGAGGCCAAGACCCTCTCGTGGGCCCGCCGCTCGGGCGACGACGTCGCCGTGGTCGTCGTCAACGCCTCGGCCGAGCCGCAGGACATCACGACGGGTATGCCGTCCGCCGGGCTCTGGTCGGTCCGCTTCAACTCCGACGCCGCCACCTACAGTTCCCTCTTCGCCGGCCATGAGACGCACGACGTGGACGCCACCGACGAGCCCGTCGACGACCAGCCCGCCGGTGGCACCGTCTCCGTGGGCGCCTACAGCCTCGTCGTGCTGACGCCGGCCTGAGTCACGACCTCGACATCGGTTCGGATCGGCACCCATCCGTTCCGCGTGACGTCTCCGAACCCCTGTGGACGGCCGCCGCCGCACTGAGGGGTCCGGCGGTGGCCGTGCAGGGCGCCCGGTCGCCCTGCCGTTGCGCGGGGGGACGCGCACGGAGGCCCACCTGACGCATTCGTCAGGTGGGCCTTGTGCTGCGTGCACGCCTGCGACAGGGCCGGCCGGCGTGCTCCGACCGGCCGGCCCTGTCGACGGCGCGTCGACGGCGCGTCGACGGCGCATCGACGGCGCGTCAGCGGCGCCTCAGCGCAGCGGGTTGAAGGGCGCGAGCTGCTCGGGCGCGCGGCCGGTGACCATCTGCTCGGCGAGCAGGCGGCCGGTGACCGGGCCCAGGGTGATGCCCCACATGCCGTGACCGCCGGCGACGAAGACCTTGGGGTTCTTCGACGCGCCGATGAGCGGCAGGCCGTCGACGGTGCAGGGGCGCGAGCCGACCCACTCGTCCTGACGGTGGTCGAGGTCGGCGCCCTTGAGCAGCGGGCGGGCGGACTCGACGATGGCCTTGACGCGGCGGCGGTCGAGCGCGGCCTCGGGCTGGCGGAACTCCATCATGCCGGCGACGCGCAGGCGGTCACCGACCGGCGTGCAGGCCACGCGGGCGGCCGGGAAGTAGACGGGGCCGTTGGGCAGGTCTTCGACCTCGACGCTGAAGGAGTAGCCGCGGCCGGCCTGGACCACGCGCTTGACGCCGAACTCGCGGGCCAGCTTGCCCAGCCACGCGCCGGTCGCGACGACGACGGCGTCGTAGTGCTCGGCCTGGCCGAAGTCGTTGGTGACGAGGACGCCGGTCGGGGTGTCGGTGATGCGCGAGACGGCGCTGCCGGTGACGATCTTGCCGCCGCGGGCGGTGACCGAGTCGGCGAGAGCGGCGACGTAGGCGCCGGGGTTGATGAAGCGCTGGCCGTGCAGCACGATCGCGGCGCCGATCTCGTCGGACAGGGCGGGCTCGATGGCGCGGGCCTCGTCGCCGGTCAGGGCGTCGAAGGTGATGTCGCCACCGGAGGCGTGGATGTGCTCGATCTCCTCGAGGAGGGTCTGGCGCTCCTCGGCGGTGCGGTAAGCCGCCGTGAACGACTTCGCCTCGTACGTCTCGGCGTCGACGCCGCCGGCCTTCAGCAGGTCGAAGCTCTGCAGCGACAGGTCGTTGACGGGCACGAGGGCGCCCATCGCCTTCTTCCACGCCGTCATCGTGCTGTGGCGGGTGAAGCCGGTGACGAACCGCAGGAAGTCGGGACGCGCGCTCGGCGGCACGTAGACGGGCGAGCTCGGGCTGAACACGGCTCGCAGGCCGTACTTGAGCACGGCGGGCTCGGGCAGCGGCGTCGCGATGCCGGGGGTCAGCCAGCCGGCGTTGCCCCAGGATGCGCCGGCAGCCACGCCGTCGCGGTCGATGACGGTGACCTCGACGCCACGCTCCTGGAGGAACCAGGCGGTCGCGAGACCGACCATGCCGGCGCCGACGACGGCGACGCGCTCGGGGACGGGGGTACCGGCGGGGGTCACGGCGGGCATTCGATCGACTCCTGTGTCAGGTCTGGTGGGTGGCCTTGCCTCCATGGTGGGGCCGAAGGGACTCGCCACCATGGTGCTGCGCCGCCAACGTCTGCGCTTGTCGTTGTGCTGTCAGCACCATCACGGGACACAATGGTCGTATGCCGTCCGCCCCGTCCCGCTCGACGCGTCAGTCCGCGACCCGCACCTCCTCGACGACACCGGTCGGCCTGCCCGTCGCGCAGCTCGTGGGCACCCTGGGCGGCGGCCTGCTCACGGTCGTCGTCGACGCCGGCGGTCCGGCCGTCGACGACGTGACCCTCGCCGAGCCCGGGTCCGGCGTCTTCGGCCAGGCCGGCGACCTGCTGCTCGGGGTCGGCGTCGAGCGCCCGGCCGACGCCACCGCGCTGCTGGAGGGAGCGGCCGCGGTGGACAGTGGCGCCGTGGTGCTGCGCCGGGCCGCCGCCCGCAACCGCCAGGTGAGGGCGGCGGCGGCCCGCGTCGGCGTCAGCCTCGTTGAGCTCGCCGACCACGCGTCGTGGGCCCACGTCGTGTGGCTGCTGCGCGGCGTCCTGGACCGGGCTGCCAGCGGTCCGGCGGTGCGCGCCGAGGGACCGGTGCTCGACGAGCTCTTCGTCCTCGCCGACGCGTGCGCGGCGCTCGTCGCGGCGCCGATCACCATCGAGGACACCCAGTCGCGCGTGCTCGCCTACTCCTCGACGCAGGACGTCGCCGACCCGGCGCGCGTCTCCACGATCGTCGGGCGCCGGGTGCCCGAGGAGGTCATCGCCGGCCTGCGCGGACGCGGGGTGTTCCGGCGGCTCGCGCGGTCCGACGAGCCCTTCTTCGTCCCGGCCGGACGCGGCCTCGGCGCGCGCGCCGTCGTCCCCGTCCGTGCCGGCACCGAGTGGCTCGGCTCGATCTGGGCCGTCGTCGACGAGGAGCCCCCCGAGCCGGTCATGGCCTCCCTGGCGCAGACGGCCGCGGTCGTGGCCCTGCACCTGCTGCGGATGCGGTCGCAGGCAGACCTCGCTCGCCGGGTGTCGGCGGACCGGCTCCGGGCCGTGCTGAGTGGCGACACGCACGAGGCGGAGGGCTGGCTCCCACCCGCACCCTGGCGGGTCGTGGTGCTGGCCGGCGCCCACCGCGACCGCAGTGTCGCCGCGCGCGGGGGCGCACCCCGCGATGCCGAGCGCGAGCTCGACGTCTGGGAGTCCGCCGCGCGCCGCCGGTCGTGGCGACAGCCGCTCCTCGCGATCTTCGACGGCGTGGCGCTGACACTCGTGCGCGACGTGCCCGGAGACACCTCGCCGGGCTCGTGGGAGTGGCTGCACGGCGTCGTCGAGGAGGTCGCCGGGGTGGCCCCGACCGCCACGGCGAGTGCCGGCGGTCGGGTTTCGCGCACCGTCGACCTCGACCGGTCCCGTCGTGAGGCCACCGAGGTCCAGCGCCTACGCGACGCGGGCCGCGTCACCGGCACGACGACCACGGTCGAGGACGCCTGGGCCGCCGTCACCAACGCCCGCGCCCTCGGCGGCATCTGGACCGAGGAGCTGCTCGGCCCCGTCGCGACCCTGCGCGAGCACGACGAGGCCCACCACACGGCATACCTCGAGACGGTGGCCGCCTGGCTCGACCACCCGGGCGACCCCCGGGCGGCGGCCGCGCGGATCCACGTGCACCCCAACACGCTCCGCTACCGCATGCAGCGCCTGTCCGACGTCGTCGAGCTCGACCTGCACGACCCCGAGACCCGCCTCGCCCTGCGGCTCCAGCTGCGCGCCCTCGGCCACTGACGCCGGCCCCGACGCCCCGTCACTAGGGTGAAAGCGTGTCGACGTCCGAGAAGCGACCCGCGACGCGCCCTCCGGCCGACGAGGAGCGGATGACCCAGGAGGACTTCGAGAGGGTCTACGGCCCGCTGGACCCCATGTCCCCGAGCGAGCTGCGCGTGCTGCTCGACGGGCTGGACGTCCCGTGGTGGGTGGCCGGCGGGTGGGCCGTCGAGGCCTTCACCGGCGTGCGGCGTCACCACGAGGACATCGACGTCGCCGTCTTCCGCCGTGACCTGCCCGCCGTGCGGGCCCATCTCGAGCCCCACTTCCACCTCTGGGCGGCCGGCGACCGGGGATTGCTGCATCTCGCGCCCGGACGCGAGATGCCGGAGGACGCGGAGCAGGTGTGGTTCCGAGAGCACGCCCTGGCGCCGTGGCGCGGCGAGGTCCTGCTCAATCCCGACGTCGACGGGCGCTGGCAGTTCAAGCGCGACCCGGCGCTCGTCCTCGACCTCGACGACGCCACGTGGCAGCGCCACGGCGTGCGCTACCTGCGCCCCGAGCTCGTCCTCGCCCACAAGGTGAGGTCGACCCGCCCCAAGGACCACGCGGACCTCGAGGCCGCCCTCCCCCTGCTCGACACCACCCAGCGCGCCCTGCTGTCGCACGTCGTGAGGCAGCACGGGGCCGACCACCCGTGGGGCGCGCGGCTCGATTGAGGGGCTCAGCTCTCGCCGAGGTGCACCGTGCCGTCGAGGTCGACGTGGAAGCTCGGGTTGTGCGCGAGGTCCCAGCGGAAGCCGTCGGGGTCGGCCACGCAGGCACTGACCCCGCCCCAGTTGCGCACGGTCGGCGGCGAGACCGAGGTGGCCCCGGCGGCCAGGGCCGCGGCATACAACCGCTCGACCTCCTCGGCGTCACCCACGTTGTGACCGAGCGACACGGGTGGGGCGGACGGGCCGTGGGCGACGTCGCCGTACTCGCCCGGCATCTGCATGACGTCCCACAGCGCGAGGAGCTGGCCGGGCGCGCACTGGACGAAGCTGATCTCGCCGTCGAGGTGGAGCACGGACCGGAAGCCGAGCCCGTCGACGTAGAACGCGCGCGACCGCTCCACGTCCCGGACGCCGAGGGTGATGGCGGTGATGTCGGGAGACGTCGTCATCCCTCCACCGTAGGGCCGGCCACCGACGTCGCCGGCCCGTAAGGTCGGGGTAACCGCTGCGTCATGGAGCTCGCGCCCGCGGAGGACTTGACTCGTGGACGAGCCGGTCAGGGTGATCGGCCGAAAGGTGGAAACCCATGTCACACAATCCGATGCGGTCCAGCATCCGAGCGATCGCGGTGGCCGCGGTCGGGGTCACGACCGCCCTCGCCGGCGGCGCCGCAGCCCACGCCGGCGGCGTCTCCGGGCCGGCCTTCTACGTCGACCACGAGCTCTACCGGACGGTCGCGACGCCGACCGACCTCAGCCTCACGGGCGCCCCGGCGCAGGCGTGGGACACCATCTACAGCTTCGGCGCCGTCCAGCGCAGCGTCGCGACCGCAGCCCCGGGAGATCCCGGCTACAACGGCGGCCGCTGGCAGGTGCACGCCGTCTCGCTCACGGGCACGTACGCCGCCGCCCTGGCCGCGGGCGACCACGACCGCGACGGCGTGCTCGACGCCGCGGACGAGGTGCGGGCCGCGATCGCCGCCGGCGCGCTCGTCGACGACGGCGTCGTGAAGTACTTCGTCTGCACGGTCAACCCGGTCCCCCACGGCCAGGCCTGACCGCACACCCGCGCAGCCCGAACAACCGAGCCGGAAGCAGTCGGGGGAGGCGCACCCTGTGGCGCTCCTCCCCCGACGTCGTGACCGGCTACCCCCAACTGTTCGGTCTAGCTCAGTGCCCGCCACCCAGAAGGTCGCGAACCTCTGACTCGCGGTACCTCCGGTGCCCACCAAGGGTCCGGATCGAAGTCAGCTTGCCTGCCTTGGCCCATCGAGTGACCGTCTTGGGGTCCACTCGGAACAGGGCCGCCACCTCGGCAGGTGTCAGCAGCTTCTCGGTCTCGTGTCGATCCTGAGTCGTCATTGTCATATCCCCACCACCCTGTCGCTAGGTGCAGCGACACGCATGCGCCCCAATCGGGGCTCAGTAAAGCAAGGGTAAAGTCTCGGCCCGCCGAATGGCAGTTAAACACTGAAAAGAGTCAAATCGTCCCGGTTTCACAGGACCTGGTGTATAGGAACCCGGGGCGTCGAGGGCCACGGGACGACCCTCCCGCAGGCCCGCCCTCGACGCCGGCTCGACGACTCGCGCGACAGCTGTCTCAGGGGCTGTCCCGGTGGCTGCCCTGACGGCTCGGCGAGCCGTGGTCCCGCGGGCGCGGGATTTGCGCCACTCATGTAGCGTTAGGCCCACGAGAACACACACATTCCCGGGACCGCTACGCAGACATCGAAGAGCCATCCGGCACTTCGAGGGGCGATGCCGTCCCGGCACGACGCACGAGGGGGTCACGCCATGGGGCGCGGCCGAGCCAAAGCCAAGCAGACCAAGGTCGCACGGCAGCTCAAGTACTACACACCCGACACGGACTTGAGCGCGCTGGAGCGTGAGCTGCACGGGCCGTCGCAACGCGACGTCTCCAATCAGCCGCGATCCGTCGACGACGACGAGTACGACGAATACGGGAAGTGGGTCTCGGGCGAGCGCTGAGCTCGTCCTCCCCCTTCCGTCTGCACCTCGTGCGTCGGGTGTTCACACCCGGCGCGCGATCGGTGCTGCCCTCGAGGCAGCTGACGCGCCGGCCAGCAGCACCGGTCCGGTCGCGTCGGAGTGACGCATCGATGCCCGCGCACCCTCCTGGGGTGCGCGGGCTTCGTCACACCCTCGCGTGTATGCCGTGTCGCCGGGTCCCGACGGACGCGGGACGTTGAGGGCCGGCTGAGTGCGCTGCCCCCGGGCGCGTGATCGCGCCCGAGGCCGACCCCGCGGCCCCCTCGGGGCCAGTCTTGTCAGGCGGTCGGGTGCTCGCCGACGACCTGCACCGCGCCGCCGTCGACGCCCTTGGCGCCTCGCACGATCTCGACGCCGTCCGCGACGAGTCCACCGGCGTGCGCCCGCTCCTCGGTCGCGACCTCGCCGAGCCGCCAGGCCGCGATGCCCCGGGCCTCGCTCACCGCGATGGCGCGGTCGGCCTGGGCGGCGGGCAGCACGGCGACGAAGCCGATGCCCTGGTTGAGGGTCCGCTCGATGTCCGCCTGCGGCACGCGACCGAGGTCCTGGACCGTGCGGAACACCGCCGGCGGGGTCCACGTGCTGCGGTCGACGCGGGCAAACATGCCCATGGGCAGGACTCGGGCGAGGTTGGCGGCGAGCCCACCACCGGTGACGTGGCTGAGCGCGTGCACGTCGACGCCGTCGGTCGCGATGAGCTCGAGCAGCGGCTTGGTGTAGATGCGGGTCGGCTCGAGCAGCTCCTCGCCGAGGCTGCGGCCGAAGTCCTCGACGTGCCGGTCGAGCTCCCAGCCGGCGCTCGAGACGACGCGGCGCACCAGGCTGTAGCCATTGCTGTGCAGGCCACTGCTCGCGAGGGCCACCACGACGTCACCGTCGGCGACGCGCTGCGGACCCAGCACCGCGGCATACTCCACGACGCCGGTGGCAGCGCCGGCCACGTCGTACTCGTCGGGGTCGAGCAGGCCCGGGTGCTCGGCCGTCTCGCCGCCGACGAGGGCGACGCCCGCCTCCTCGCAGGCGCGGGCGATGCCGCCGACGATGGCGGCGATCCGCTCGGGCACGACCTTGCCGGTCGCGATGTAGTCGGTCATGAAGAGCGGCTCGGCGCCGCACACGACGATGTCGTCGACGACCATGCCGACGAGGTCGAAGCCGATGGTGTCGTGGACGTCGAGCGCCTGGGCGATGGCGACCTTGGTGCCGACGCCGTCGGTGCTCGTGGCGAGGATCGGGCGGGTCATCCGGGCGATGGCGCTCGCGTCGAACATCCCGGCGAAGCCGCCGAGGCCGCCGACCACCTCGGGGCGGGTCGCGCGGCGCACCGACGCCTTCATCAGCTCGACGGCCTTGTCACCCGCCTCGACGTCGACACCGGCGGAGGCATAGGTGATGGGGGCGTCGCTCACCCGCCCAGCCTACCGGCGCCACGAGCGCCCCTCCTCCCGCCGTCCACCGGCGAGCGGAGCGGCCTCGAGTGCTCTTGGGGCGGACGACTGCCTCGCAACCGGACGACAGCACGAGCCCACCCAGGGTCTCGTCACGTCGCAGGGCACTCGAGCGCTCAGCAGGGAGTCGTTGAGGCGACGGCCGGCCCAGGGCTCGAACGACGGGCGATTCGGGTCAGGGGTGCTGGAGGGCGTTGGCCCCGCCGAGGCCGACCCCGAGGGTGACGCCCTCGACGTCGACCGAGCGGTCGTGGCCGGTGCGGACCGTGAGCGGGAGCGTCTCGAGCACGTGCTTGCCGATGAGGCCGTCCTCGGGCAGCTCGATCGGGTAGCGACCGGTGAAGCACGCCGAGCACAGCTCGTCGGCCGGCTGGTTCGTCGCGCCGATCATGCCGTCCTCGGAGATGTAGCCGAGCGAGTCGGCGCCGATCGACGCGCGGATCTCCTCGACCTTGAGGCCGGTCGCGATGAGCTCGGCGCGCGTGGCGAAGTCGATGCCGTAGAAGCAGGGCCACTGGACGGGCGGCGAGCTGATCCGCACGTGCACCTCGGCGGCGCCGGCCTCGCGGAGCATCCGGATCTGGGCGCGCTGGGTGTTGCCGCGCACGATCGAGTCGTCGACGACGACGAGGCGCTTGCCACGGATCGTGTGCTCGAGCGGGTTGAGCTTGAGCCGGATGCCGAGCTGGCGCAGCGTCTGCGACGGCTGGATGAAGGTGCGTCCGACGTAGGCGTTCTTGACGAAGCCCTGACCGAACGGGATGCCCGACTCCTGCGAATAGCCAACCGCCGCAGGCACGCCCGACTCGGGGACGCCGATGACGAGGTCGGCGTCGACGGGGTGCTCGCGCGCGAGGACGCGGCCCATCTCGACGCGGGCCTCGTGCACGACCCGGCCGCGGATGACGGCGTCGGGGCGGGCGAGGTAGACGTACTCGAAGACGCAGCCCTTGGGCTGGGGCTCGGCGAACTTGTGCGAGCGCAGGCCGTCCTCGTCGATGACGATGAGCTCGCCGGGCTCGACCTCGCGGATGACGGCGGCACCGATGGTCTGCAGGGCCGCGGTCTCGGACGCGACGACCCAGCCCCGCTCGAGGCGGCCGAGCGCGAGGGGACGCACACCCCAGGGGTCGCGGGCGGCATACAACGTCGTCTCGTCCATGAAGACGAAGGAGAAGGCGCCCTTGAGCTTGGGCAGCAGCTCGAGGGCGGCCTGCTCCGGCGTGCGGTCCTCGTCGGCCGCGAGCAGCGTCGTGACGAGCGCGGTGTCGGAGGTGTTGCCGCGGGCGAGCTCGCCGGTGATGCGGGTGCCGCCGAAGTGCTCGTCGACGAGGGCCTTGAGCTCGACGGTGTTGATGAGGTTGCCGTTGTGGGCGAGGGCCAGCGTGCTGCGGCCGGCGCCGCCGAGCGTCGGCTGGGCGTTCTCCCACGTGGAGCCGCCGGTCGTGGAGTAGCGCGTGTGCCCGATCGCGATGTGGCCGCGGAGCGAGCTGAGCGCGGTCTCGTCGAAGACCTGCGAGACGAGGCCCATGTCCTTGTAGACGAGGATCTTCTCGCCGTCACCGGTCGCGATGCCGGCCGACTCCTGCCCGCGGTGCTGCAGCGCATAGAGCCCGAAGTACGTCAGCTTGGCGACGTCCTCTCCGGGAGCCCAGACGCCGAAGACCCCGCAGGCGTCCTGCGGGCCCTTCTCGCCGGGGATGAGGTCATGGTTTAAACGACCGTCGCCACGTGCCACTCGCCCAGTCTCCCACACCTCTGCGGTCAGTCCGTCCGCGGTGGACGCGTGCGCAGGGGCAGGTCGGCGAGCACCTCGTAGCGCGGCCGGCGCCCGCGGCCCTCGCCGAGGTGGGACTCGACGAGCGCGAGCTCCCCGACCCGCCAGGCCGGGCCCTCCCACGCGTCGAGGGCGCGGATCCACCGGGTCGCCTCGGTGGGCCGGTGGAAGCGCCCGAGCGTCAGGTGCGCCTGGAAGCGGGTCCCGTCGGGTGTCGCTCCTGCCGAGGCCGCGGCATTGCGTATGCCGCCCGCCACCGCCGCGAGGTCACCGCGCACCTGCTCGACGCCCGCCCACAGGACGCGGGCGGCATACGGGTTCGGGAAGGCGCCGGCCCCGGCGAGGCGCAGCACGAGCGGGTCGCGCTTGGCGGCGGAGCGGGCGAGGGCCTCGGTGAGGTCGTCGAGGCGGCGTTCGGGCACGTCGCCGAGGAAGGCGAGCGTGACGTGCCACTGGTGGCGGTCGGTCCAGCGGATCTCGGGTCCGGCCTCACGACGTGGCTCGAGGTGCTCCTCGAGGTCGTCGAGCACGTCGTCGGGCGGGACGACGGCGACGAAGAGCCTCATGGCCCGTCGGAGGGGGCGGACGCGGCACCCGAGGCGAACAGCGCGTCGACGTCGTCGATCCCCCACGCGGACAGGCCCGCTCGCGTGTCGGCGCCAGGGGCCGACGGTGGCGTGCCGAGCGCGGTCGGGGTGCGCGAGAAGCGGGGCGCCGGCGCGGGCTGGACGACGCCGTGGTGCTCGACGTAGGTGCCGCGGGCCGCGAGGTGCGGGTGGCTGGGCGCCTCGGCGTAGCTGAGGATCGGCGCGACGCAGGCATCGGTGCCCTCGAGCAGCGCCGTCCACTCGTCGCGGGTCCGGGTGCGGAACGTGTCGGTTAGCAGGCTGCGCAGGGCCGGCCACCGGCTGGGGTCGAGCCGGTCGGGGGCGGTGTCGGTGAGGTCGAGCAGGCGCAGCAGCTCGGCGTAGAAGGCGGGCTCGAGCGGTCCGACCGCGAGCCAGCCGCCGTCGCTCGTCTCGTAGACGTCGTAGAACGGAGCGCCGGTGTCGAGCAGGTTGGTGCCGCGCCGGTCGGACCAGAGACCGGCCGAGTGCAGCCCGAGGACGAGCGAGGAGAGGTGCGCCGTGCCGTCGACGATGGCGGCGTCGACGACCTGCCCACGACCGCTGGTGCGCGCCTCGAGGAGCGCCGCGAGCACGCCGACGACGAGGTAGAGCGCGCCGCCGCCGAAGTCGCCGACGAGGTTGACCGGGACCTGGGGTGGTCCGCCGGCCCGGCCGATCGCGTGCAGCGCCCCGGTGACGGCGACGTAGCCGATGTCGTGCCCCGCGGACTGGGCCAGCGGCCCGTCCTGGCCCCAGCCGGTCATCCGGCCGTAGACGAGCCGCGGGTTGCGGGCGAGGCAGTCGTCGGGGCCCAGGCCCAGGCGCTCGGCGACGCCGGGGCGGTAGCCCTCGACGAGCACGTCGGCTCGCTCGACGAGCGTCAGCGCCGTTGCGAGCCCGTCGGGGTGCTTGAGGTCGAGCGAGACCGAGGGGCGACCACGCCGGAGGAGGTCGGCCTGCGGCGGCAGCGGGACCGGCAGCGAGGGCTCACCCGGCCGGTCGACGCGGATGACGTCCGCGCCGAGGTCCGCCAGCAGCATCGCCGCGAACGGCGCAGGGCCGATGCCGGCGAGCTCGACGACCCGGACGCCGGCGAGCGGGCCCGACGAGCCGTCGCCGGCCGGCGAGGTCACGACTGGTCGCGACCGGACCGGTCGAGGAGGATGCCGATGATCCCGGCGACGCCGAGGCCGATGAAGGCACCGAAGGCGCCGATGTAGAGCGCGCCGGTGGTCGTCGTGTAGCCCTGCACCTCGTCGCCCATGATCGAGATGACGGCGCCCACGATGAAGCCCAGGACGGCGCCCGTGATGAGGAAGCGCTTGAAGTTCGGGATGCGGGGCCGCTCGGGACGCGTGCGCGGCTGGGTGTTCGGCGAGGGCTGGGTCACGGGTCAAGCCTAAGCGAGGAGAGCGGGAGAAGGCCGTCGAGGTGCGCGCGCTGGCCGCTGGCCCGCACGCGCGCGCCGTCGACCGCGGACTCCCACGTCAGGTCGCCCACGGCCAGGCGCAGCCACGTGGCCGCGTCGGTCTCGATGACGTTGGGCGGGATGCCGCGGGTGTGGACCGGGCCCTCGATGCACTGGACGGCGCCGTGCGGCGGGACCCGCACCTCGACGGTGCGGCCCGGGGCGACCGTCGCGAGCTCCTCGAGGGTGTAGCGGACGGCCGTGGCGGTGGTCCGGCGGTCGGCGGCCCAGTCGGCCTCGCGGCAGGCGAGGAGAGCAGCGTGTCCCTCGGCGACAGGCGTACGGCGGCGGGGCGGCATACCTCGCAGGCTATCCGCGCCCACCGACGCAACGTGCCAAGGGCCCGAGACCACGACAGCTCTGCCCCGGCGGAGAAGCCGCAGCGGATCAGGGTCCCGCGGTCGCCACCGTCAGCGCAGGCGTGGGATGACGTCGGCGACGACCTCGTCGAGGACGTCGCGGGTGCCGAGGAAGGGCTCGGTCGTGCGCGGCCAGTGCGTGATGACGTCGGTGAAGCCGAGCTCGGCGGCGCGACCGACGGCGTCCTCGAAGGCCGCGGTGCTGCTCAGCGAGAACGTGGGGGCCGAGTCGAGGTTGAGGTAGCGGGCGAAGCCGGCGCCGTCACGCCCGGCCTCGGCCAGCGTGTCGTCGACCCGGCGCCCCAGGCCTGCGACGAGGGCCCACCACTCGTCGTCGGTGTCGGCGTTGCCGCCGTAGGTCATCCAGCCGTCGCCGCGCTCGACCGCGAGCCGGACCGCCTTGGGCCCGTTGGCCGCGACGACGAGGGGCACGCGGTTGCCGGTGCCGGCACCACGAACGGGTCCGGGCAGCGTGCGCACGTCGCGCGCCGAGTAGAAGCGACCGTCGGCGTCGACGTGGTCGTCGGTCAGCAGCCGGTCGAGCAGGTCGGTGAACTCGTGGAAGCGGGCGACCCGGTCACGCAGCGGCAGGTCCTCGCCCATGATCCTCGAGTCGAGGTCGCCGCCCGTGCCGATGCCGAGGAGGAAGCGCCCGCCGGAGATGTCGTCGAGGGCGAGCACCTCGCGCATGAACTGCACCGGGTGGTGGTTGTTGGGCGACGACACGAAGGTGCCGAGCCCGATGCGCTCGGTCACGGCGGCGGCCGCGGCCAGGGTCGGCACGGCACCGAACCACGGCGACTCGGGCAGGCCGCCCCAGACGACGTGGTCGAAGGTCCAGGCGTGGTCGAACCCCATCCGCTCGGCCTCGCGCCACATCGGCGCCGCCTCGGACCAGGGGTGCTCGGGGAGGATGGTGAGTCCGAAGCGCATACCTGCGACCGTAGCCTGTCGGGGTGACACCTCACTCCCCCGAGAGCTCGGCGCCCGCGTCCCGCGCGCAGTGGGACGAAGCCGCCGTGCTCGCCGCCTCGGACGCCTGGTCGTGGGTGCCCGACGAGGCTCGCGTGCACCGGACCGACGAGCTCCTCGTCGTCGCCTACCCCGACTACGTGGGCACGCCGACCGTGGCCCGAAGCCTCGGGAACGCGATCGACGCCGCCGCGCTCGTCGACGAGGCCCACGAGGTGGCGCGTGCCTTCGGGCGTGACCGCGTGTGGTGGAACGTGACCGGCAGCCGCGGGCCGGCGGGCCTCGAGGACAAGCTGCTCTCCCGGGGCGGCGAGGTCGTGCAGCGGATGGACGTGCTCGCACTCCCGCTCGGCGACGGCGCCCCCGACCTCGGCGTCCCGCGTGGCGTCCCACACGTCGTCACCACGAGGCGCGTCGTCGACGCCGAGACCCTCCGCGAGGCGCTGGAGGTCAGCCGGGTCGCCTTCGACGACCCTCCGGTGACCGACGACATGGTCGCCGACCACCTCGCGGAGGTGCAGCGCACGGTCGAGGCCCGCGCAGGTGCCCGGGTCGTCGCCTACGTCGACGGCCGTCCCGCCTCGACCGGCGGCTTCACCCTCGCCGGCGACGTGGCTCGGCTGTGGGGCGGTGGCACCCACCCCGACCTGCGAGGACACGGCGCCTACCGAGCCTCCCTGGCCGCGCGGCTGCAGCTCGCCGCCGGCATGGGCGCGACCCTCGCGCTGACGCACGGCCGCATCGACACCTCGTCACCGATCCTCCAGCGGCTCGGCTTCACCCGCTACGGCGAGCAGCGCCAGCTCGTCCTCGACCTGTGAGCGACCACGTCTCGCTCGAGTGGGACGAGCGCGGCGGCGTCACCGTCCACATGGACGGCTCGCCCCAGTCGCACGTCCAGCCCGACGACCCGACGGTCCTCGTCTTCGAGTACGTGCAGCACCTCGCCCTCGCCATCGACGCGCTGCCGCCGGGACCGCTCGGCGTCACGCACGTCGGGGGCGCGGGCCTGACCCTGCCGCGCTGGGTCGAGGCGACCAGGCCGGGCTCGCCCCAGATCGTGCTCGAGCCGGACGAGGCCCTGACCGAGCTCGTGCGCCGGGAGGTCCCGCTCCCGCGGCGCCACCGGATCCGGGTCCGCCCGGTCGACGGGCTCACCGGGGTGCGGGCACTCAAGGACGAATCCGCCGACGTCGTCGTGACGGACGCCTACGCGGGAGGGCGCGTGCCTGCGGAGCTCGTCGGGACGGCATACGCCCGCGAGGTCGCACGGGTCCTCAAGCCCACCGGGCTGGCGCTGTGGAACCTCGCCGACGAGCCCGGGATGCGTTGGGTCGCAAGGGTGGTCGCCACCATGTCCGAAGCCCTGCCCCACGTCGCCATCATCGCGACGCACGAGGTGCTCAAGGGCCGCCGCTTCGGCAACTCGGTGCTGCTCGCCAGCGCCTCACCGCTGCCGGTCGAGACGCTGCGTCGCGAGGTCGCCCGCGCCCACCTCCCCACCGGGATGCGCGAGGGCGCCGCGCTCACGAAACTGGTAGCTGGAGCAAAACCCTTCGAGGAGAAGGGAATGCAGAGCCCGCCACCCCCCGAGACCGGGAAGTGGCGGGCGCGCTGAGCCTGTTCGGGTCAGCCGGGGTCAGCCCCCGAAGACCGCCGGCAGCGTGAACTCGTGCGCCGACTTCAGCTCGGCGACCGACACGGAGAAGTGACCGACGACGTCGAGGTCGCGACCGCCGGTGACGCCGATGCGCACGTGCGGGACGTCGCCGAGCAGCGCCTCGAACTCCGCAGCGTGACCCGCCGGGACGGCCACGAGCGCGCGGGCGCTCGACTCGGAGAAGAGCGCCGTGAACGCGTCGAGCGGGTTGCCCTCGCCATCGACGCCGATGTAGTCGAGGCCGTCGACGGTCACGCCTACACCGTGGCGCATGCACGCCTCGGCGAGCGCGATCGCGAGACCGCCCTCGGACAGGTCGTGCGCGGCCTCCACGAGACCCGTGCGGGCCGCCTCGACGAGCACGTGCCCCAGCGCCTGCTCGGCGGCGAGGTCGACCTTCGGCGGCACGCCGCCGAGGTGCTTGTGCACGACGTGCGCCCACTCGGAGCCGTCGAGCTCGTCGCGGGTCGTGCCGAGGAGGTAGACGTGCGCGTCGTCGGTGCGGAAGCCGGAGCCGGAGCGCTTGGACACGTCGTCCATGACGCCGAGCACACCGATGACCGGGGTCGGGTGGATCGGGACGTCGCCGGTCTGGTTGTAGAACGACACGTTGCCGCCGGTGACCGGGATGCCGAGGAACTTGCAGCCCTCGGCGATGCCGCGGATCGACTCGCGGAACTGCCACATGACGCCCGGGTCCTCGGGCGAGCCGAAGTTGAGGCAGTCGGTGACGGCGAGCGGGGCGGCCCCGGCCGTCGCGACGTTGCGGTAGGCCTCGGCGAGGGCGAGCTGCGCACCGGCATACGGGTCGAGCTTGGTGAAGCGGCTGTTGCAGTCGGTCGAGATCGCGACGCCACGGCCCGTCTCCTCGTCGACGCGGACGACGCCCGAGTCGTCGGGCTGCGCGAGCGCGGTGTTGCCGAGGACGTAGCGGTCGTACTGGTCGGTGATCCACGACTTGTCGCAGAGGTTGGGCGACCCGAGCAGGGTCAGCAGCTGGGCCCTGATCTCCTCACCCGTCTCGGGCTTGGCGAGTGCGGCCGCACCCGAGGCGTTCAGCTCGTCGAGGTATGCCGGCCGGGCCAGCGGGCGGTCGTAGGTCGGGCCCTCGTGCGCGACCGAGCGCGGCGGCACGTCGACGATGGTCTCGCCGTGCCAGGTGATGACGAGGTGGTCGCCGTCGGTGACCTCACCGATGACCGTCGCCTCGACGTCCCACTTGTCGGTGATCGCCATGAACTGCTCGAGGTGCTTCGGCTCGACGACCGCCATCATGCGTTCCTGCGACTCGGACATGAGGATCTCCTGCGGCTGCAGGCTCGCGTCACGGAGCGGGACGAGGTCGAGCTCGACCTGCATGCCGCCGTCGCCGTTGGAGGCGAGCTCGCTGGTGGCACAGGAGAGCCCGGCGCCGCCGAGGTCCTGGATGCCGTCGACGACACCCGCGGCGTAGAGGTCGAGGCAGCACTCGATGAGCACCTTCTCGGCGAACGGGTCGCCGACCTGAACGGCGGGGCGCTTGGTCGGGCCGCCCTCGTCGAAGGTCTCGGACGCGAGGACCGAGACACCGCCGATGCCGTCGCCACCCGTGCGGGCGCCGAAGAGGATGACCTTGTTGCCGACGCCGGACGCCTTGGCGAGGTGGATGTCCTCGACGCGCATGGCGCCGACGCACAGGGCGTTGACGAGCGGGTTGCCCTGGTAGCAGTCGTCGAAGACGACCTCGCCGCCGATGTTGGGCAGGCCGATGCAGTTGCCGTAGCCACCGACGCCGGCGACGACACCGGGCAGGACGCGCTGGGTGTCGGGGTGGTGCAGGTTGCCGAAGCGGAGCGGGTCCATGACGGCGATCGGGCGCGCGCCCATCGACATGATGTCGCGGATGATGCCGCCGACGCCGGTCGCGGCCCCCTGGTAGGGCTCGATGTAGGACGGGTGGTTGTGGGACTCGACCTTGAAGGTCACGGCCCAGCCGTCGCCGATGTCGACGACGCCGGCGTTCTCACCGATGCCGACGAGGAGCTTCTCGCGCATCTCGTCGGTGGTGTTCTCGCCCCACAGCCTGAAGTGGATCTTGCTCGACTTGTAGGAGCAGTGCTCGCTCCACATGACGGAGTACATCGCGAGCTCGGCGATGGTCGGGCGCCGGCCGATGATCTCTCGGATGTTGGCGTACTCGTCGGGCTTGAGGCCGAGCTCGGCCCACGGCTGCTCGACGTCGGGGGTCGAGGCAGCGTGCTCGACGGTGTCGAGGACGGGAGCCGCCGGCGCGGGCGGGGCGGTCTGGGTGTCGCTCATGCGGTGGCTGCGCTCTCGAGGGTCTGCTTGATGATCGAGGTGAAGAAGCCGCGACCGTCGAGGCTCGGGCCGTAGCCCTCCTCGACCGCGTGCTCCGGGTGGGGCATGAGGCCGACGACGTTGCCGCGCTCGTTGGTGATGCCGGCGATGTGACGGTAGGAGCCGTTGGGGTTGCGACCCTCGGCGTCGGGGACGTAGCGGAAGACGACCCGCCCCTCGCCCTCGAGCATGTCGAGCGTCTTCTCGTCGGCGACGAAGCCGCCCTCGCCGTTCTTGAGGACGATCGTGATCTCCTGGCCGGCCTCGAAGTCGGAGGTCCAGGCGGTGGAGGCGTTCTCGACGACGAGGCGCTGGTCGACGCAGTTGAACTTGCGGTGGTCGTTGCGGATCAGCGCGCCGGGCAGCAGGTGGCTCTCGGTGAGCACCTGGAAGCCGTTGCAGATGCCGAGGACCGGCAGGCCGCCCTGGGCGGCGGGCACGAGCGCGTCCATGACCGGCGCGAAGCGGGCGATGGCGCCGCAGCGGAGGTAGTCGCCGTAGGAGAACCCGCCCGGCAGGATGACCGCGTCGACGCCCTTGAGGTCGTCGTCGCCGTGCCAGAGCGGGACGGCCTCGCCGCCGCACTCGCGGACGGCGCGCGCCGCGTCACGGTCGTCGAGGGAGCCGGGGAACGTGACGACGCCGACCCTCACTGCTCGCCGTCCTCCGACTCGGCCGCGTCCGACTCGGCCGCGTCCGACTCAGCCGAGTCCTGCTCGGCCGCGTCCTGCTCGAGCACGTGGACCGACACGACGTCCTCGATGACGGGGTTGGAGAGCAGCTTCTCGGCGGCCTCGCGGGCCGCGGCGAGGTGCTCGTCCGTGACGTCACCGTCGACGGTGAGCACGAAGCGCTTGCCCTGGCGGACGTCGGTGAACCCGTCGAACCCGAGCCGCGGCAGGGCGCCGGCGACGGCCTGTCCCTGGGGGTCGAGGATCTCGGGCTTGAGCATGACGTCGACGACGATGCTTCCCATCGGTGGTCGTTCTCCCTGCGCTGGATGGGCGGTGGCGGCGTCCCGAGGGACGGCCCGAGTCTATCGGGCGCGGCGCGAGCCCCCGGACAGCGTCTCAGCGGGACTGGAGGGCGTCGAGCGCGACGGCCATCGCCAGGCCCACGCGCCAGTCGATCGGCCGTCCGTCCGCGAGCGGCGGGAGGCTCACGTGGTAGACGTCCTTGACGCTCGCCTTCTTCGTCGAGCTGAGGGCGAGCGACCCGTCGGGAGCGGCGAAGTCGAAGTGGAAGAGGAACGGCACCGGGATGTCCCCGACGACGGGCACGATCTCCCAGAGTCGCCGGGCGACGGCCACCTTGGTGTTGCGCTCCGCGCCGACGAACTCTCGCCCGTCGGGAAGACCGAGCGTCCAGGTCGAGCTGACGAGCGAGGCCTTGAAGTGCTTCTTGAACCAGCCGATCGGCCGCCCCTGGCCGTCGGTGACGTCGTAGGTGGAGCCGAGGTCGAGGCGCTTGCGGGCATTGAAGCCGAAGAGCGGGTGCGCCTTGGCCGAGTCGGTGTAGAAGGTGACCTGCTCCTTGGCGGCCATCCGCTTCTGCTCGGCGAAGCACAGCACGCCGAGCTCCCTGCCGTTCTCGTCGGCGCGCAGGATCTCGTAGCGGTTGACCATCATGGTCAGCTTCTGGCGCAGCACGTAGCGCTCCGCAGGGGCGTCGGCGACGGGCTCGGTCATGCGCCCAGCGTCCCACAGCAGCAGGCACGAACCGATGGCGTATGCCGTGTGCCCCGGGTCGCGTGACGGTGCGACCGCGCGCCGCGCGGCCACACCGCATACGACCAGAAACGCCTGCGACACGGACGTGCCCGGCTGACAGGGTGGGCGCATGCTCCCCGTCGTGCGCCCCGCCCGCCCCCGCGACCTCGAGCACCTGCCAGGACTCGAGGCGGCCGCCGACGCGCTCTTCGCGGCCGCCGGCATCGGGCCGCTCCCGCCGGGCGTCGGCTCCGCGGAGGAGCTCGCCGGGGCGGCTGCCGTCCTCGTCGTCGGTGACCCGGTCGTCGGCTTCGCCCGGCTCGAGCGCGTTGACGGGCAGGCCCATCTCGAGCAGCTGTCGGTGCACCCGTCGGCCGCCCGGCGCGGCGTCGGGGCAGCGCTGCTCGAGGCTGCCGCCGGGTGGGCTGCACGCAGCGGCCACGAGGCGCTGACGCTGTGCACGTTCGCTGACGTGCCGTGGAACGCCCCGTTCTACGCCCGGCACGGCTTCGTCGAGCCGACCGACCTCGGCCCCGGGCTTCGCCGGCTGCGCGAGACGGAGCGCCGGCTGGGGCTGGACGCGCTCGGCCGGCGCGTCGTCCTGCGCCGCGGCGTAGGCCCCGAGGCGGTGCTCGCCGACCTCGCCGCGGGGCTCGGGGCGGCCCTGGGTGACGACCTCCTCGGGCTCTACGCGCACGGGTCGCTCGTGGCCGGCGACTTCGCCCCGTCACGGAGCGACCTCGACGTGCTCGCCGTCGTCACCCGGGCGCCGGACGACACGATGCTGGCGGCCGTCGCGCCGGTGCACACCGCGCTGGCGGAGCGTCACCCCGGGTGGCGCGGGCGGGTGGAGGTGGAGACCGTGGCGCGGTCCACGGTGGAGGCCTACGCCGGTCGGCACGACGATGCCGCGGCTCGGCGGGGCGGCCCCATCATGCGGATCAGCCCGGGAGAGGCCCTCCACCTCCTGCCTGCGTCGAACCACCGTGTGCTCACGTGGGCGACGGTGCGATCGAGCGGTCGCGTGCTGTCGGGGGCGCCGGCCGCCGACGTGCTGCCGGCATGGCCCGAGCACGTCGTCGAGGAGGCCCTGCTCGACCACGTCCGGGACTGGCCCGACTGGGTCGAGACCATGACGACGGTCGGGGCACAGGCGTACTCAGTGCTCTCGGTGTGCCGGGCCTGGTGCGCGGTGGTCGGGTGCGAGCGGCTTTCGAAGCGGGCGGCCGCCGACCGTTTCGTCGGCGACCACCCGCAGGACGCCGACCTCGTCGTCTGGGCGCGGGACTGGTGGTACTCGGACGGCCCGGACACCGAGCCGAGCCGCTACGACGAGGTGCGGGACTTCGTCGTGCGCACGACTCGGAGCGTCGTGGACGTCGCTCAGAAGGCCTCGCCGGTCAGGCGCTCGTAGGCCTCGACGTACTTCGCGCGGGTCTGCTCGACGACGTGGGCGGGCAGCTCGGGCGGCGGACCGCCGGCCTTGCGGTCCCAGCCGGACTCGGACGAGGTGAGCCAGTCGCGCACGAACTGCTTGTCGTAGGACGGCTGCGGGTGCCCGGGCTCCCAGAGCTCGGCCGGCCAGAAGCGCGACGAGTCGGGCGTCAGCACCTCGTCGGCGAGGACGAGCCCGCCGGAGCCGTCCGGCGCGACGCCGAACTCGACCTTGGTGTCGGCGATGAGGATGCCGCGCTCGGCGGCGATCTCGTTGCCCCGCGCCAGGATCGCGCGGGTCAGCCGCGAGACCTCGACCGCGACGTCGGCGCCGAGCTCGGCCTCGACCTCGTCGGGCGACATCGGCAGGTCGTGCTCCCCCACCGGCGCCTTGGTCGTCGGGGTGAAGACCGGCTCGGGCAGCTTCGAGCCGTCGACGAGGCCCTCGGGCAGCGCGACGCCGGAGACGGACCCCTTGTCGCGGTACTCCTCCAGGCCGCCACCCGTGAGGTACGCCCGTGCGATGGCCTCGACCTTGAGCATGTCGAGCTTGCGCACGAGCACGGCCCGCCCGGCCACGGCGTCCGGGACGTCGGTCGAGACGACGTGGTTGGGCACGAGGTCGCGCAGCTGGTCGAACCACCACAGCGACAGCCGCGTCAGCACGGCGCCCTTGTCGGGGATCTCGGGCGACATCATCCAGTCGTAGGCGGAGAGCCGGTTCGAGGCGACGAGGAGCAGCTGGTCGGGGACGACCTCGCCCGCGGCGTCGAGCGGCGCGTAGAGATCGCGCACCTTGCCGGAGTAGACGTGCTCGTAGCCCGGAAGGTCAAGCGGTAGATCGGTCACGCGCACAGCCTGCCACCTCCGCAGACGATCGGGCACGGCGCGTTCGGGTGGGGTGGGCAGCGGGGTGGACGGTGGTGTGGGCAGGGTCATGACAGGTCCTCCTCGAGGGCGTCGATCTCGATCACGTCGGTCAGGCTCCTGCGAGCCCGGTGCAGACGGGACTTCACGGTCCCGACGGCGACGCCGAGCGCGTCCGCGGCCTCGGCGAGGGAGCAGTGCGACCAGACGACCAGCTCGATCGCCTCGCGCTGCACCGCGGGGATCCGCTGGAGCGCGCGGCGCACCTCGCTCATCTGTCGCTCGTCGTCGACACGGGCTGCCGTGGAGGCCGCGTGGTCGGCGGAGACGGCGCCGCCGGCGTCCGCCTCGATGCGCCCCCGCAGCAGCCGCTGGCGTCGGGCCGTGCGCGCCACGTTGGCGCACTCCTGGCCGGCCATCACGAGCAGCACGGCGCGCGCCGTCTCGGCCCGCAGCGGGTCCACCGAGCCGGTGCGGGCCCGTCGCCACACGGCGGTGAAGGTCGCCTGGACGACGTCCTCCGCCGCCGCCCAGGAGGCGGTGCGCCGGAACGCGAAGTTGTGGACGGCGTCGCAGTGCCGCCGGTAGAGCGCCGTCAGGGCTGCGTCGTCCGCCTCGGCCAGCCGGGACCACAGCCACCGGTCGTCCGGCTCTCCGCCGGGCTCTCCACCGGGCTCGGCCACCGGGTCTCCTCGGGTCGCAGTCAGGGTGCTCATGCCCGGAAGAGTCCGGCTCGGCCCGGAGGGTTCGCCTCAGGAGGCGGTGATCTCCCCGCGCTCGGCGCGCAGCGCGATGTCGGTGCGGTGGTGCGAGCCGTCGAGCTCGATGACGGCGACCGCGTCGTAGGCCGCCCGGCGGGCCTTGGCGAGAGAGGGTGCCACCGCGACGACGTCGAGCACGCGCCCGCCTGCGGAGACGAGCGTGCCCGAGCCGTCGAGGGCCGTGCCGGCGTGCAGCACCGTGACTCCCGGCACCTCGGCCGCGGCGTCGAGCCCCGTGATCGGGTCGCCGGTGCGCGGCGACGCCGGGTAGCCCGCCGAGGCCACGACGACGACGACGGCGTGGTCGTCGGACCACCGGAGCCGGCCGAACTCGGCGAGGCCACCGGTGGCGGCGGCAAGGAGCAGCTGGGCGAACGGCGTCTCGAGCCGGGCGATCGACGCCTGGCCGTCCGGGTCGCCGAAGCGCACGTTGAACTCGATGACCTTGGGCCCGCGCGAGGTCAGCGCCAGGCCGACGTAGAGGGCCCCGACGAACGGCGTCCCGCGACGGCGCATCTCGTCGACGGTCGGCTGGGCGACGCGGCGCACGATGTCGTCGGCTAGGCCTTCGGGCGCCCACCCGAGCGGTGAGTACGCCCCCATGCCACCGGTGTTGGGGCCGGCGTCGTCGTCGCCGACGCGCTTGAAGTCCTGGGCCGGTGACAGCGCCACGACCGTCTCGCCGTCGCTGATGCAGAAGACCGACACCTCCGGCCCGTCGAGGAACTCCTCGACGACGAGCCGCCCGTCGGGCTTAGAGAGGCACGCCCGCGCGTGCTCGACGGCGTCCTCCCGCGAGTCGGTGACGACGACGCCCTTGCCGGCGGCGAGCCCGTCGTCCTTGACGACGTGCGGGGCACCGAGCGCATCGAGAGCCGCCTCCACCTCGTCCATCGTCGTGCACACGTGGGCGAGCGCCGTCGGCACGTCGGCGCTGGCCATGACCTCCTTGGCGAAGGACTTGCTCCCCTCGAGACGCGCAGCCGCGGCGGACGGGCCGAAGACGGCGAACCCGGCCTCACGGCATACGTCCGCGACACCCGCGACGAGGGGCGCCTCGGGACCCACGACGACCAGGTCGACCTCGTGCTCGCGCGCGACCGCGGCGACCGCGGCGCCGTCGAGGATGTCGACGGGCACGCACAGCGCGGTCGCGTCGATGCCCGGGTTGCCGGGCGCGGCGATGACCGCGTCCACCTCGGGATCGGCCGCAACGGCCTTGACGAGAGCGTGTTCACGGGCACCGGTACCGAGCACGAGGACCTTCACGCCGGTCAGCCTAGGGGGCGTCGAGGCGTGCGAGCAGGCCTGCCCGGACCGTGGGCCACTCGTCGACGAGGACCGAGTGCACGGCCGTGTCGCGCCACGTGCCGTCGGCCCGGCGCACGTCGCGCCGCGTGATGCCCTCGAAGACCGCCCCCAGCTTGAGGATCGCCGCCCGCGACCGCGCGTTGACGACGTCCGTCTGGATCTTGACCCGGCCGAAGCCGCACGTCTCGAACGCGTGCGCGAGCAGGAGGAACTTCGCCTCGGGGTTGACCTGCGTACCCCACCAGCGCGAGCCGTACATCGTCCAGCCGAGGTGCACGTGCTCGCGCGTGGTGTCGACGTCGCCGAGCGAGCTCGACCCGACGACGGTCCCGGCCGGGCCGAGGTCGCCGTCGGCGACGAGCCTGATCGTGTATGCCGTCCGGCCCGTCCCGTCGTCCGCGCGGGCCGCGACCGCCGCCTCGACGAGCGCCTCGGTGTCGGCCGGGGTCCGGTGGGGACGCATCATCGCGAATCCCTGCTCGTAGCAGCGCGGGTCGGAGTAGACGGCGAACAGTCCGGGGGCGTCGTCCGCGGTCGTCACGTCGAGGCGGACGTGGCGTCCGACGAGCGGCACGCCGGTTGGCGGGACACAGACCTCTCTGGGCATGGAGTGACAGTAGACTTGATGGTTCCCGCGCCGCCCGAGGCGTCCCTCAGAGTCCTTGGATGTCAGTGAGCACTTCGAACGCATCGTCACAGCGGAGCAGCGCGCCCGGATCCCGCGGCGCGTCGCCGGTGTCGACCAAGAGCATCCCCGACGAGCTCGCCCGCGAGATCGCCGTCGAGCAGGCGCACGTCGACCGCGTGCACGAGGAACTGGAGAAGGCCGGCGTGCGCGCCGACAGCGTCCAGGCCGAGGGCCTCGCCCGCAGCCAGTTCGGTCGCCAGGTCGAGGTCGGCGACGCCGAGGGCGCGGCCCTCTTCGAGCGCGACGCCCTGATGTTCCACGCCGCCAAGCGGCGCACCGCCCTCGACACGCAGTACGAGGGTCTCGTCTTCGGACGCCTCGACATCGACCACGCCATGCTGCGTGCGGCCGCCGCCGAGTCCAACGGCAACGGCCACCGACCGGCCGACGGGTCGTCGGGCGGCGACCGCGAGATCCGCTACATCGGTCGTCTCGGCGTCCGCGACGACGACTACGAGCCGCTCGTCATCGACTGGCGCGCGCCGGCAGCCTCCGCCTTCTACCGGGCCACCCCGACGCAGCCGATGGGCGTGCTGCGCCGTCGCGTGCTCCGCAGCCGCGGCACCACCGTCATCGGCATCGAGGACGACCTCATGGTGCCGGAGGCGCCCGACGACCTCGTCGTCGTCGGTGACGGCGCCCTCATGGCGGCCCTCACTCGCAGCCGCGGCGGCACGATGCGCGACATCGTCGCCACGATCCAGGCCCACCAGGACGAGGCGATCCGCGCCAGCGCCCGCGGCATCACCGAGATCACCGGCGGGCCCGGCACGGGCAAGACCGTCGTCGCCCTGCACCGCGCCGCCTACCTGCTCTACTCCGACCGGCGCCGCTTCGAGTCCGGCGGCATCCTCGTCGTCGGCCCCTCCGGTGCCTACACGGCCTACATCGAGCGCGTGCTGCCCTCGCTCGGCGAGGACAGCGTCATCCTCCGCGCCCTCGGCGACGTCCTCGACGTCGTGCACACCGAACGGCTCGACCCCCCCGCCGTCGCGCGCACCAAGGGCTCGACCCGCATCCGCACGCTGCTCGGTGCGGCCGCCCGTGGCCGCGTGCCCGGCACGCCGACCGAGTTCCGCGCGATGGTCGCCGGCCGCCCGGTCCGGCTCGAGGCGCGTGATCTCGACCGCGTGCGCTCGCAGGTGCTGCGACAGCACCAGCGCAACACGGCCACCGCCGCCGCCCAGGACGCCCTCGGCGAGGTCGCGTGGTCCTCGCTCGGCATCACCGGCGACCGCGACGCGAGGGCCGAGTTCCTCGACAGGTGGGAGGACCACCTCGACGTCGAGGCGTTCATGCAGGTCTGGTGGCCGCAGGTCGACCCGCGCGAGGTCCTGCTCTGGCTCGCCGACCCCGAGCTGGTGCGCCGCCACGCGCGCGGGTCCTTGCGCGAGGACGAGATCGAGCCGCTGGCGGCGTCCTTCCGCCTCGCCCTCGAGACCGGCACGTGGTCGGTGGCCGACGTCGCGCTCATCGACGACATCTCGGCGCGGGTGGGGCCGGTGCAGGAGGCGCCCAAGGAGGAGCGCGGCTTCTACGAGATCGAGGAGCTCGAGGACCTCAGCCAGTACGGCGTGACCGAGGTGCAGCCCGTGGTCAGCGCCGCCCGCGACGCCGGCGCGCCCGTCGTGCTGACCGACCCGCACGAGAAGCTGCTCGCCGGCCGCATCGGCAAGCCCGACGAGTACGCCCACGTCCTCGTCGACGAGGCGCAGGACCTCTCCCCCATGCAGTGGCGCATGATCGGGCGCCGCGGGAGGTATGCGTCGTGGACCGTCGTCGGTGACGCCGCCCAGGCGTCGTGGCCCGACGCCGCAGAGGCCACGGCCGCGCGCGAGGAGGCGTTCGGCTCGCAGGCGCGCCAGCTCTTCCACATGGACACCAACTACCGCAACGCGCGCGAGATCTTCGACTACGCCGCCGAGGTCGTGCGCCGCCAGGTCCCCGACGCGGACATCCCGCAGGCGGTCCGCGAGACGGGCATCGAGCCGGTCGAGGCCGACCTCGGACCCGATGTCCTGTCGACCGTCAGGCAGTCCGTCGAGTCGCTGCTGGGCCAGGTCGAGGGGGCCATCGCCGTCATCACGCCGTCGACCCACGCCGACCTGCTCGCACCCGTCGCCGAGCTCGGTGAGGGCCGCGTCCAGGTCATCGACCCGATGTCGACGAAGGGCCTCGAGTACGACGCCACCGTCGTCGTGGACCCCGACGAGATCACCCGTGAGTCGCCCGGCGGCGTCCGCGTGCTCTACGTCGCGCTGACCCGCGCGGCGCACCGGATGACCGTCCTGTCCTGACATCTCGGGCGGGGACGCGCACGTGGTGGCTCGTGTCGCGACGCGCAGGATGGGCGAGTTCGGCCTGCTTTCGGCAAGGTAAAGACTTGTTCAAGGATTCGGTGAAGCATCGACTCACCCCCGAAGCGGAGGGATGATTACTTCAACGTCAAGGCGCGCGACACCACCCTCCCCGCCGTCTCCTCCCCCCTGAGACCCTTGACGGTCCGGCGAGGTCCCGCCCCCCAATGTGGAGCTCGCTCCGGGCGAGGGACGAGATGCAACCCCCCTGCATCTCGCCCCTCGCCCGTTCCCATGTCCGGGCCTTGTCCCGCGGGCCTTCTCGCGGGCCCGGTCTCGCCTCCTCCTCGGCCGGGCATCGGCGATCCGTAAAAAGTTGTTCAAGCCGGGGCAAACATTGCTCCGGCTCTCTGGCGTCGCACCGCGGGACCGACCACTGTTGCCGCAGGTCGTCCGACCGCCCTCGGGGGCACCTCGGTAGCCAGGAGAACGCCTTGAAGAAGAGCTTCATCACGACGTCGGTCGCCACCGCAGCGATCGCCGCCACTGCCCTCGCGACGATCGCCACGAGCACCGCGCAGGCAGCCACCCCAGCGGCCTCGGGAGCCGGCCTCGACCGGGCCGTCGCCGCCGCCAAGGCCCACGGCGCGGCCTTCGGCCTCGACCAGGACCAGGGCCTCACCACCCGCAGCGTCGCCACCGACACGGACGGGACGACGCACGTCCGCTTCGACCGCACCTTCAAGGGCCTGCCGGTCGTCGGCGGCGACCTCGTCGTGCACACCGACAAGGCCGGTGGCTGGAAGGGCGTGAACGCCGCCTCCACGTCGGTCCGTGTCGCCTCGACGACGCCGGCCGTCGCGCCGTCCACGGCAGCGGCGACGGCCGCGCGCTCGGTCGACTTCACGGTCAGCACGAGCAAGCCGACCCTCGCGGTCTACGCGATGTCGGGTCCGGCCCGCCTCGTGTGGAAGACGCAGGTCGACGGCGTCGGCGCCCACGGCGAGCCGGCCGGCACGGTCGTCTTCGTCGACGCGCGCTCCGGCTCGGTCGTCGACTCGTGGGCCACCGAGATCAACGACGCCGGCACGGGCGCCAGCCTCTACCTCGGCACCGTCACGCTGCAGACGACGCTGTCGGGCGGCAGCTACCAGATGATCGACGCGACGCGCGGTGGCGCCCGCACCGAGGACGGCAACAACGGCTCGACCTCCTCGACGACCGGGACGCTCTTCACCGACGCCGACAACGCCTGGGGCACCGGCTCCAACACCAACCGCCAGACGGCCGCCGTCGACGCGGACTTCGGCGTCGGCGCGACGTGGGACTTCTACAAGAACACCTTCGGCCGCAACGGCATCAAGAACGACGGCAAGGGCGCCCGCAGCCTCGTCCACGTCGGCACCAACTGGGTCAACGCCTCGTGGAGCGACACGTGCTTCTGCATGCGCTACGGCGACGGTGACGGCGTCAGCTACGGGCCGCTCGTCTCGCTCGATGTGGCCGGCCACGAGATGACGCACGGCGTCACGTCGGCCACGGCCGGCCTCGCCTACCGCCGCGAGTCCGGTGGCCTCAACGAGTCCACGTCCGACGTCATGGGCACCATGGTCGAGTTCACGGCCAACACGACCGGCGACCCGGGCGACTACCTCATCGGCGAGACCTTCGCGCTGAAGCCGACGGTCAAGCCGCTGCGCTACATGGACCAGCCGAGCAAGGACGGCGCATCGGCCAACTGCTGGAGCAAGACCGTCGGCAGCCTCGACGTCCACTACTCCTCGGGCGTCGGCAACCACCTCTTCTACCTGCTGTCCGAGGGCAGCGGCGCCAAGACGATCAACGGCGTCAGCTACAACAGCCCGACGTGCAACGGCAGCAGCGTGACCGGCATCGGCCGCGACGCTGCCGCCGCGATCTGGTACCGCGCCCTGACGACGTACTGGACCTCGTCGACGAACTACGCCGGTGCGCGCACCGGGATGCTCTCGGCGGCCAAGGACCTCTACGGCGCCACCAGCACGCAGTACAACGCGACCGCCAGCGCCTGGTCGGCCGTCGGGGTCAACTGACCCACAGGCCTGACGCGCGAATGTGCCCACTCGACTCCCGTCGGGTGGGCACTTTCGTTCAGACCCTGGGCCGCTCGGCTCAGTGGCCGACGAGGGTGCGGACGCGGTCGGCGCCCACGGCGAGCAGCAGCGTCGGCAGGCGCGGCCCGGTGTCCTTGGACACGAGCAGCCGGTAGACGAGGACGAAGAAGGCGCGCTGGGCGGCCGAGAGCTCGGGGTCCTTGACCTTGGCCTCGGGGTCGATGCCGCGCTGGATCTTCGGCACGCCGTAGACGAGGTGCGTCAGCCCGTCGAGCGACCAGTGCTCGTCGAGGCCGTCGGCGAGCAGCCGGAGCGACTCGCGCTGCTGCTCGTCGAGGCTGCCGAGCAGCTCCGCGTCGGGCTCGGTGCGCACGATCGTGCGGTCCTCGGCCGGGACGTAGCCGAGCATCCAGCGCTCGGCGCAGTCCAGGCGCGGACGCAGGTCGTCGGTCGAGGCGACGGGGTTGTCGGGCTCGAGCTCGCTGAGGATCCGGACGGCCTGCTCCTCGTCGCCCTGCGTCACGTCGATGACCGACGCGATGGTGCGGAACGGCATCGGGCGCGGCGTCGTGGGCAACGGGCCCGTGGCGGTCGAGGTGGCACGCAGGTGCGCGGCAAGGTCGCCGGCCTGGGCCGAACCGTCGGCGACCTTGCGGTTCAGGGCATCCCACTCGTCGTAGAGACGCTGCAGCTCGGGCCCGAAGGCCACGTCGAAGCTCTGGTTGGGCCGACGGCGGGCGTAGAGCCAGCGCAGCACCGGGGCCTCCATGACCTCGAGCGCGTCGGTCGGGATCGGCACGCCGCCCTTGCTCGAGCTCATCTTGGCCATGCCGGCGATGCCGACGAAGGCGTACATCGGGCCGACCGGGCGCTGCCAGCCGAAGATCGGCGCGAGGTCCTTGCCGACGACGAAGCTGCTCCCGGGGCTCTGGTGGTCGACGCCGGACGGCTCGAACATCACGTGCTCGTGGCCCCAGCGCATCGGCCAGTCGACCTTCCACACGAGCTTGCCGTTGGTGAAGGTGTCGAGGTCGACGGTCTCGGAGTGGCCGCACTTCGTGCAGTCGTAGGTCAGCTCGTGGCTGTCGTCGTCGTAGGCGGTGACGGTCGTGAAGTCGGTGCCGCACGAGGAGCAGAACGGCTTGAACGGGTAGTAGCCCGCCTTGCCCTCGCTGCCGTCGTCCTCGCTCGCCGCGCCGGAGCCGCGCTCGGCCTCGGTGGCCGCGGCGGCCTGCTCCTCAGTGAGCTTCGCGGCCTTCTGCTGCTGCTGGCCCTTGCCCTTGCCGCTCGACTTCTGGCGCGCGGCCTCGACGGCCTCGAGCGTGCGGTACTGGTCGAGCACCTTGTCGATGGCGGTGCGCTCACGCATCGCGAGCAGCACCTGGTCGCGGTAGACGCCCGCGCGGTACTGCTCGGTCTGGCTGATCTGGCGCACCTCGATGCCGGTGGCCTCCATGGCCTCGATGAGCGGCGCCTTGAAGTGGTCGGCCCAGCTCGCGTGCGGCGAGCCGGCGGGCGGCGGCACCGCGGTCAGCGGCATACCGATGTACTGCTCCCACGAGTCGTCCACTCCCGCAAGGTTCTTCGGCACGCGACGGAAGCGGTCGAAGTCGTCCCAGCTGAGGATGTGCTCGCAGTCGATGCCGCGGCGCTTGATCTCGTCGGCGACGAGGTGCGGCGTGATGAGCTCGCGGAAGTTGCCGAGGTGGATCGGTCCCGAGGGGCTGATGCCCGACGCGCAGACGATCGTCGCGCCGGGGTTGCGCTGCTGCGCCTCGGCGATCACGTCGTCAGCCAGACGCGTGACCCAGTCGATCGGGGTGACCTCTTCAGTCATGGGTTTCCTTCAGTTCCAGACGCTTTCGTATGCCGTGTCCTCGAGTGACGCGTGGATGCGTCAGCCCGCGACGGCCGGCTTGAGCGGGAAGCGCTCGATGATCTCGTCGCGGCCGGGGCCGACCCCGATGGCCGAGACCCGGGCGCCGATGAGCTCCTCGACGCGCAGGACGTAGGCCTGGGCATTGGCCGGCAGGTCCTCGAAGGTGCGGCAGTCGGTGATGTCCTCCCACCAGCCGTCGAGCTCCTCGTAGATCGGGGTCGCGTGGTGGAAGTCGGTCTGGTTGACCGGCATCTCGTCGTGGCGCACGCCGCCCACGTCGTAGGCGACGCAGACCGGCACCTTGTCGAGGCCGGTGAGGACGTCGAGCTTGGTGATGACGAAGTCGGTGACGCCGTTGATGCGCGTCGCGTAGCGGCCGACGACGGTGTCCATCCAGCCGCAGCGGCGCGGGCGGCCGGTGGTCGTGCCGTACTCGGCGCCCGTCTTGCGGAGGAACTCGCCCTTGTCGTCGTGCAGCTCGGTCGGGAACGGCCCTTCGCCGACGCGGGTCGTGTAGGCCTTGAGGATCGCGATGACCGAGTCGATGCGGGTCGGCGGGACGCCCGAGCCGGTGCACGCGCCCGCGGAGACGGCGTTGCTCGACGTGACGTAGGGGTAGGTGCCGTGGTCGACGTCGAGCAGGGTCGCCTGCCCGGCCTCGAAGAGCACCGTCTCGCCCCGGTCGAGCGCCTGGCTCAGCACGAGGCTCGTGTCGGCGACCATGGGAGCGAGGCGGGCGGCATACGACAGCAGCTCCTCGACGACCTCGTCGACCTCGGCGCCGCGCGTGTTGTAGATCTTGGCGAGCAGCTGGTTCTTCAGCTCGAGCGCGGCCTCGACCTTCTGGCGCAGGATGCCCTCGTCGTAGAGGTCCTGGATGCGGATCCCGACGCGGTTCATCTTGTCGGCGTAGGTCGGGCCGATGCCCCGGCCCGTCGTGCCGATCCGGCGCTTGCCGAGGAACCGCTCGGTCACCTTGTCGATGGTGCGGTTGTAGCTCGGAATGACGTGCGCGTTGGCGCTGACGAGCAGCTTGCTCGTGTCGACGCCGCGGGCCTCGAGGCCGTCGAGCTCCTCGAAGAGCACCGAGAGGTCGATGACGACGCCGTTGCCGATGACCGGCACGCAGTTGGGGCTGAGGATGCCCGAGGGCAGCAGGTGCAGCGCGTACTTCTCGCGCTTGCCGTCCTTCTCGATGACGACGGTGTGGCCGGCGTTGTTGCCGCCGTTGAACTTGACGACGTAGTCGACGCTGCTGCCGAGCAGGTCGGTCGCCTTGCCCTTGCCCTCGTCACCCCACTGCGCTCCGACGAGCACGATTGCCGGCATCGGTCTGCCTTCCGGTTGTGGTCAAAGCCAACCGCAAGGTTATCGGTTCGAGACCGGTGCCCCGGACGCCGCCCAGATCTGCTCGTCGACAGACAGAGTCCCAAAAGCGGAGACGAGAATCCGTGACCGTGGGAATCTGGTTCGATACCGGCCGGCGGCTAGGGCGGGCCGACGTGCGATAGGGGGCACGATCATGGCAACGACCCGGCCAACCGGTGGACGGTCAGAAGACGTCGCGGTCACCGACGAGGACCTGAACCCGCCGCCAGCGGCCGCCAGCTCGGGCGCATCACAAACAGTGGTTGGGCGGGACCAAGGTGGTGGGGCGGACGAGGGTGTGTCGGTCAAGCGCATCCTCAGGACGACGACGTGGTGCGCGTTGGCTGCGTGCGCCGGGCACATACTCATCTGGATCGGCTATCTGATCCGTCTCCAGAATGGGCCGAACTGGATCCCATGGGAGCCGGTTGTGGGCATCTCTCTGGCAGCGATAGCCACCTTGAGCTTTGGCGGCTTCTACGCTGGAGCACGACGCGCTCGTGTCGCGATTGCCTCGAGCTTTCTCCTCACGTTCCTCGTGCTCCTCACCTACGAGCTGACCTTGGTCGAACTATCGGCGAAGTCAGGCGGGACCGAGGTCTCCGGCGGAGTGGTCGATTTCCTGTCTGACCTGCGCGGCTCGGTCGGGGTGATCGTCGGTTTCTACTTCGGTAGCGAAGCTGCTATCAGTGTGGCCAAGGCAATCGGGGTGGCATTCGGCAAGCCCGGGTCTGCAGGCGCCGTCATGACATCCGATCGGGATGTCGCGGTCACTGCTGACGCGAGCCCGAGCATCACGCAACTAGGCGGCTCCTGAGCCAGGGACCGGACTCCCGCGAATCTGCACGGAGCTGTTCGAGCGAGGTTGCCTGGTCCGTGGGACGACCGGAGTTGCAGCTAGCTCTGGGACCCGCGGGCTGCCAGCCAGTCCTCGAGGTAGTCGGCGACGCCGTCCTCGCGGTGGTGGCCGGTGACGACGTGCGCGGCGTCGAGCGCCGGCTCGACCGCGTTGGACACAGCCACCGCCGTGCCGGCCACCTCGAACGCCGAGACGTCGTTGTGGTTGTCGCCGAAGAAGACCGTGTCGGCGACGTCGATGCCGAGCTCGTCGGCGAGGGCCCGCAGCCCGTCGCCCTTGGAGCAGGCGGCGTTGGCGATCTCGAGGTAGGTCGGCTTGGAGCGGTAGGTCACGAGACCGGGGCGTCCGGCGAGTACCGCCTCGAGCTCGTCGACGAGCGCCGGCTCCCCCATCGCCATGACCTTGTGCGGCGGGTGCGTGTCGACGCGCCCGCTCGCGACGTAGTCGTGCGCCGACTTGAGGCTCGGTTCGACCGCCGTGATGGTCGCCTCGCGCTCGGTCCACTGGTCGGGCCCCCAGGCGTACCAGTCGTCACCGGCGAAGAAGCTCGCGTGCAGTCCGAGACGCGAGCACACGGCATACGCCTCCCGGGCGTCGCCCGGCGTGATGGGAACGTCGGTCACGACGGTGCGGTCGGCGCGCAGCACGAGACCGCCGTTGTATGCGATGAGCGGGGTGGGCTCGACGCCGCACAGCCGCTCGAGCCCCTCCAGGGACGCCGGCATGCGCGAGCTGCACAGCACGAACGTGTGCCCTGCCGACCGCACCGCCCGGATGGCGGCGACGGTGCGGTCGGAGAGGGTGCGTCGGTGGTCGAGCAGCGTGCCGTCGACGTCGGAGCAGAAGAGCGTCATGCGGTCGTGCGAGCCCTCAGAGGCCGAGCTCGCGGGCGCCCTCGGCCGAGCTGTCGCGCAGGAACTGCGTGCAGCGGGCCTCCTCGTCGCTCTCGCCGATGGCGCGAGCCGCCCGGGCCAGGGCCGCGAGCGCGCGGAGGAAGCCGCGGTTGGGCTCGTGCGACCACGGCACCGGGCCCTGCCCGCGCCAGCCCGACTTGCGCAGGCTGTCGAGGGCGCGGTGGTAGCCGGTGCGGGCGTAGGCGTAGGCCTCGACGTCGCGGTCACCGTCGGCGAGCGCGTCCTCGGCGAGGACCGCCCACGCGAGCGAGCTCGCGGGGTAGGCCGCCGCCACCTGGACGGGGTCGACGCCGGCGTCGAGCTTCTCGGCCGCCGGGTCGACCGCGAGACGGGTCTCGGGGATGCCGAGCAGGTTGTCGCTCACTGGTGCGTGCCCGCCGAGCGCAGCGCGGTGCAGGCCTCGACGATGCGCACCGCCATGGCCTCCTCGGCCGCCTTGCCCCAGGCGCGCGGGTCGTACTGCTTCTTGTTGCCGACCTCGCCGTCGACCTTGAGCACGCCGGCGTAGCCGGAGATCATCCAGTCGGCGATGCGACGGGTGAAGGCGTACTGCGTGTCGGTGTCGACGTTCATCTTGACGACGCCGTTGTCGACGGCGGCCGAGATCTCCTCGGGGAGCGATCCGGAGCCGCCGTGGAAGACGAGGTCGAAGGGGCGCGCGTCGTCGGACAGGCCGAGCTCCTTGGCGGCAGCCTGCTGGGCCTGCAGGAGGATCTCGGGGCGGAGCTTGACGTTGCCGGGCTTGTAGACGCCGTGGACGTTGCCGAACGTCAGGGCCGTCAGGTAGCGGCCGTTCTCGCCGGCGCCGAGCGCCTTGACCGTGGCGATGGCGTCCTCCGGCGTGGAGTAGAGCTTCTCGTCGATGGCGCCCTCGACGCCGTCCTCCTCGCCGCCGACCACGCCGACCTCGATCTCGAGGATGACGTTGGCGGCCTTGGCCAGGGCGAGCAGCTCCTGCGCGATCGTCAGGTTCTCGTCGAGCGGCACGGCCGAGCCGTCCCACATGTGCGACTGGAACCACGGCGTGCCGCCGGCCTGGACGCGCTCGGTCGACGCCGCGAGGAGCGGGCGCACGAAGGAGTCGAGCTTGTCCTTGGGGCAGTGGTCCGTGTGCAGCGCGATGTTGACGGGGTAGTTCTTGGCCACCTCGTGCGCGTAGGCGGCGAACGCGAGCGAGCCGCTCACCATGTTCTTGATGCTCGGGCCGGAGAGGTAGTCCGCGCCGCCGGTCGAGACCTGGATGATGCCGTCGGAGCCGGCGTCGGCGAAGCCCTTGAGCGCGGCGTTCAGCGTCTGCGAGCTCGAGACGTTGATGGCGGGGTACGCGAAGGAGCCGGCCTTCGCGCGGTCGAGCATGTCGGCATACACCTCGGGTGTGGCGATGGGCATTGCTACTCCTGCAGTCTCGTGTGCGGCTTTGAAGATCCGTCCGAAATCCTGCCACGTATGCCGTCCGGTGCCCACGGGTGCCCACCCATCGGTGAGCGCCCGCTCAGAGCAGGCGCGCGACGAGCACGGCGAGAGCCCGCTGCTGCTCCCCCTTCTCCCAGCCGCTCCCGTCGAGGGCGGCCCACACGAGGTGCGTACCGCGGCGCAGCAGAACGACCTCCGCCGACCCGGCGCCGTACTCCGAGCGCACCGTCCCGACGAGGGCGCCGACGCCGGCGACGGTGCTCGGAGTGGCCTTCGCGCAGGCGCGGAACGCGACGTCGAGGTAGTCCACGAGACCGCCCGGGTCGCCTGCCACCAGGTCGACGAGGCTGAAGGTCACGACCTTGGTGCCCGCGGAGCTCTCGGGCGGGGCCTGGTTGCCGGCCTGCTTCGGCATGGTGAGGAGGTAGCCGCCGACGATGCGGCGCGCCCCGCTCGCGGGGACGAACTCGTCCGGGAGCAGGTCGGTCCAGGGCACGAGGCCGTCGCACTGCGGCTCGGCCGGCAGCTCGCCGGGGCACTGGGTCCGGTCGGCTGCGTCGGGACCCGGCACGGTCTCCTTCGGGTCGGACGTCGCGCTCGTCTCGGCGCCGGGGAAGACGGCGTCGAGCGGCACCTCGCCCTTGCCGGTGAGGCGGCGCGTCGTGGTGCACCGCGCCGCCGCCTCGATCGGGGTCATCCCCGGGTCGGGCTGGGCCGTGGAGGCGCCCGAGCTCACTGCGGTCGGCGCGGACGCCGTGGATCCTCCCGCGACCGGGTCGAGGGCCTCCGAGGTGCAGGCGCCGAGCGCCGAGGCAGCCAGCGCCAGGGCGGCCAGGGCGGCTAGGGCGGGGACGGCGCGCAGACGTCGTGCCCGCGTCACCGGTCCTCGACGCGGCACCCTCTTCCCCCTCGTCACCTCAGGAGTGTCGCACTGGGCTCAGAGAGCGGGGTCGAAGACGTAGGGCGTCGTCGTCGCGACGCGGTGCAGCCCGAGCCGGCGCAGGATCGGTTCCGAGTCCGGCGAGGCATCGACGCGGACGTGGTCCTTGCCGCGCGCGAGACCGAGGCGGGCGCGGTGGAGCAGCGTCGCCCGGTAGAGGCCGCGGCCGCGCCACTCCGGCAGCGTCGACCCGCCCCACAGGCCGGTGAAGCCGCTCTCGTCGTACTCCGCGCGGGCGGCGCAGAGCACCGGCCCGGTGCGGGACTCCTCGACGACCACGACGTCCATCGACGTCGGGTCGGTGCGCCACCGGGGCAGCAGGGACTCCACCACCCAGGACTGCGGCTCGTCCCAGACGAGCTCCAGCATCTCGGCCATCCGCACGAAGTCCTCGTCGGAGTCGGCGACGCGCACGACCACGCCGTCGGGGAGGTCGAGGTCCTGGGCCGCGAGCGGCGCGGCCTCACCGAGGATGAGGGCCTCGTCGTCCTCCTTGACGAAGCCCGCCCTCAGGAGGCGCTCGCCGAGGTCGACCGGCTCGTCGTAGTCGTAGGTCTTCCACTCGACGCGCAGGCCCAGGCCGGAGAAGAAGTCACGCTGCCGCGCGATGACGGCGTCCCACTCGTCCGGGTCGGGACCGAGGCCGTCGGGGCTCTCGATCATGTTCCAGTGGCCGCCGTCGATCTCGTACTCGCGCCGCACCAGGCCGTCGAGCTCGATGGGGCGCTGCGAGGTGCCGAGCCGGATCGGCGCGCGGGTCTCGTCGTGGAACACCTGCAGCAGCCTCTGGGCCACGGACTCGGGATCGCTCTGGAACGAAGAGGGGTTCACAGGCAGCAGCCAAGCATGGTCTGATCCGTCTCGTCATGCCTGTTTCCCCGCTCTCGCCCCGCGCCGCCGCCGCGCTCGCCGACGCCCGCCCCGTCCCGTTCTGGACCGATCGGCCGGAGCGCCCCGACCCGCGCGCGGCCCTGACCGGTGCCGCGCCCCGCACCGACCTGCTCGTCGTCGGCGGCGGGTTCACCGGGCTCTGGGCGGCGATCCAGGCCAAGGAGGCCGACCCCTCGCGCGACGTCGTCGTCGTCGAGGCGGGACGCCTGGGCGACGGCGCGTCCGGTCGCAACGGCGGCTTCATGGCACCGTCCCTCACGCACGGCCTTGCCCAGGGCGTCTCGTGCTGGCCCGACGAGATGGAGACGCTCGAGCGCCTCGCGGCGGAGAACTTCGCGGCCATCCAGAGGTCGGTCACGGCATACGGCATCGACGCTGACCTCCACGTGCCCGGCGAGCTGACCCTCGCCCTGACCGAGCACCAGATCCCCTCTGTCCGTGAGTCGTTCGAGCTGCACCGCGCGCACGGGGTGCCGGTCGAGCTGCTGGACGCGGACCAGGCCCGCGCCCGGGTCGACTCGCCGCGCTACCTCGCCGGCATGTACGACCCGGAGGTCGCGCTCGTCGACCCGGCCCGGCTCGTCTGGGGTCTCGCGCGCGTCGCCGAGTCGCTCGGCGTCCGGCTCCACGAGCACACGCGCGCAACGGGATTCGACTCCGAGGGCGATGGCGTGCGGGTCACCCTCGACGCGGGCTCGATCCATGCGCGACGCGTCGTCATCGGCACGAACGCGTCCCAGGGCGTGCTCAAGCGCTTCAGCGCCTGGGTGCTGCCGGTCTACGACCACGTCCTCATGACCGAGCCGCTGACGCCCGCCCAGCTCGATGCCATCGGGTGGCGCGGCCGCGAGGGACTGACGGACGCGGGCAACCAGTTCCACTACTACAGAAGGACGCTCGACGACCGAGTGCTCTTCGGCGGCTACGACGCCAACTACCACTTCCCGGGGCGCATCGACCCGGCGCTTGAGCAGAACGACGCGTCGCACGGCCTGCTCGCGGACCACTTCCTCGACCTCTTCCCGCAGCTCGAGGGCATCCGCTTCACCCACCGGTGGGCCGGCGTCATCGACACGACCTCACGCTTCACGCCCGTCTTCGGCACCGCCCTCGGCGGACGGATGGCGTATGCCGTGGGCTACACCGGGCTGGGCGTCACCTCGACCCGCTTCGGTGCGGCCGTCGCCCTCGACCTCGTCGACGGCAGGGACACCGAGCTGACCCGGCTGGGGATGGTGCGGCACAAGCCGATCCCCTTCCCTCCCGAGCCGATCCGGTATGCCGCGGTGCGGGCCACGCGGTCCTCGCTCGCTGCCGAGGACCGCACCGGCAAGCGGAACGTGTGGCTGCGCACGCTCGACCGGATGGGCGTCGGCTTCGACTCCTGACGCCGGGCGGTGTGACGACGGGGCCACTCGGCGGGCGTTGGGGGTCGGTGGGTGTGACGACGGGGCCACTCGAGTGTGACGGAGGTTGGGGTCCTCGGGTCAGAGGACGACGAGGTCGGTGGGGCGGGTGTTGAGGCGCTCGACGCCGTCGTCCGTCACGGCGACGATGTCCTCGATGCGCGCGCCCCAGCGACCGGCGAGGTAGACGCCCGGCTCGATGCTGAAGGTCATCCCGGCCTCGAGGGGCAGGTCGTTGCCGGCGACGATGTAGGGCTCCTCGTGGACGTCGAGCCCGATGCCGTGCCCGGTGCGGTGGATGAAGTGCTCGGCCAGGCCGGCAGCGGCCAGCACGTCCCGCGCGGCGCGGTCGACGTCCTGGCACGTGACGCCGGGGCGCACGGACGCGACGGACGCCCGCTGCGCCGCCTGCAACGCGGCGTAGGCCGTGGCCACGTCGGGCTCGCGAGGGGCGCCCACGGCATACGTCCTCGTGCTGTCGGAGTTGTAGCCCGACGGCAGCGGGCCGCCGATGTCGACGACGACGACGTCACCCTGCTCGATGACGCGGTCGCTGACGGAGTGGTGCGGGCTCGCTCCGTTGGGACCCGAGCCGACGATGACGAACTCCGCTGCGGCGTGGCCCTCCTCGAGGATCGCGGCCGCGATGTCTGCTGCCACCTCGGCCTCGGTGCGACCGGCGCGCAGCCACTCGCCGACCCGCGCGTGCACCCGGTCGATCGCTGCTCCCGCTGCTCGGAGCTCGGCGAGCTCCGCCTCGTCCTTCCGCATGCGCAGCTCCCGCAGCACCGGACCGGCGAGCTGCTGGTCGACCGCACCGGCGTCTCGCAGCTGCAGCAGGTGCAGCGCCGGCATCATGTCGGACACCGCGGCCCGGCCACCGGGCACCCCGCCGAGCGCCAAGGCGTAGGGGTCCTCGCCGTCGACCCACGTGCGCACCTCGACGCCCAGGTCGCCGAGCGGGACGTGCCCCAGCCCGGCGTACTCCAGCGCGGGCGAGACGAAGACGGGAGCGACCGCGGGGTCGCTCGGGACGACGAGTGCCGTGAGCCGCTCGAACGACGAACCGGCCACCCCGGTGAGGTAGCGCAGGTCCGACCCCGGCGAGACGACGGTCGTCGCCACCCCCGCGTCGGCCGCGTGCCGACGCAACCGGTCGAGCCGTGAGCGCATCGTCGTGACGTCGAGGACCGTGGAGGTGACACCCATGGAGCCGACCGTACCGCCGACGCCGGCTCCCCCTCGAGGGGGAGCCGCACCGCCGACCGACCTGCCTAGGGTGGAGCCCATGGACGGCCGGTGGACTGCCCTCGTGGCGCGGGTGCAGACGTACTTCGGCGTCGACACCGACTGGGAACGCGTGCCGGCCGACCGCGCCCACGTGCGGCGGGTCGACGCGTGGCTCGCCCTCGCCTTCCTCGTCACCGGGTCTCTCGGGGTCGAGCTGCTGCGCAGCATCGACGCCCTCGGCTCGTTCCAGGACTCGTGGGTGTGGCCGCACCTCGTCGTCCTCGCCGGCACGGTGCCCCTCGTCTGGCGGCGGCGCTGGCCGCTCGCCGTGGCCGCCGGCCTGTCGCTGCACTTCTTCGCGGTCGGCATCGTGATGCCGGGCGTCGCGGCGTCGGTGCCGATGCAGGTCGTCTACTTCGTCGCGATCTTCACCGGCGTCGCCTGGGCGCGCGACCGGCGCCTCATGATCGGTGTCGTCGTCGGGATCGTGCTGCTGATGTTCGGCTGGCTCACCTGGCAGTTCGCGGTGGGCTCGGGCATCGAGCAGGCCCTCAGCCACGACGGCCGGATGCCCCAGCGGCAGGGCCTGTTCGGGCCGGCCACCGCCTACGTCGTCTACAGCCTGCTCATCAACGCCTCCTACTTCGGCGGCGCCATCGTCGGAGGGCAGGCGGCCTGGCGCTCGGCGCTGCGTCGCGACCGGATGGCCGACCAGGCGCGGACCATCGAGAACCAGGCGACGAGCCTGCGCCGGCAGGCGGTCGTCGAGGAGCGCCTCCGCATCGCCCGGGAGCTGCACGACGTCGTCGCCCACCACATCTCGGTCATCGGCATCCAGGCGGCCGCGGCGCGCCGGGTGCTGCGCCGCGACGCCGACGCGGCCGAGGGCGCCCTCCGCTCGGTCGAGACCTCCTCGCGCGACGCCGTCGCCCAGATGCGCGGCCTGCTCGGCACCCTACGCGCGGACGACACCGAGCCCGCTGGAGGTCCTTCCGGCGAGCCCGTCGGCGACGGCTCCGGCTCGCCGCGGCGCTCACGGGCTCCCGAGCCGGTGCTCGCCGACGTGCCGGCGCTCGCGGAGGAGGCGGCAGCCCACGGCCTCGACGTCCGGTGCCACGTCGTCGAGGACCCCGCCGGCGCCGTGACCTCCGTGCCCGCACCCCTTGGCCTCTCGCTCTACCGCACCGCCCAGGAGGCGCTCTCGAACGTCCGCCGGCACTCGACGGCGTCGTCGGCGACCGTCTTCGTCCGCGTCGACCGACGGCCCGAGCACGGCTTCGCGCACGGCTACGCCGAGGTCGAGGTGCTCGACGCCGGGCGTCCCCGCTCGGGCACGTCGGGTACCGGGCTCGGCCTGCTCGGGGTCCGCGAGCGCCTCGCGACCCACGGGGGCGTCAGCGAGATCGGCCCGCGCGTCACCGGCGGCTACCGTGTCCGGGTGCGTATGCCGCTGCCCGAGGACGCGTCGTGACGCCGCCCACCCGCGTGCTCCTCGTCGACGACCACCGCCTCGTGCGCTCCGGCTTCTCGCTCATCCTCTCCGTCGAGGAGGACCTCGAGGTCGTCGGTGAGGCCAGCGACGGTGCCGAGGCCGTGCGGCTGACGCACGAGCTGCGCCCCGACGTCGTGCTCATGGACGTACAGATGCCGGTCATGGACGGCATCGAGGCCACCCGCCGGATCGTGGCCGACGACCTCGCCAAGGTCGTCATCCTGACGACCTTCGACCAGGACGACTACGTGTTCGCGGGTCTCGGAGCCGGCGCCAGCGGCTTCCTGCTCAAGAACTCCGACGCCGAGCAGCTCGTCCAGGCCGTGCGCGCCGTCGCCGGTGGTCACGCGCTGCTCGCGCCGGAGGTCACGCGCCGCGTCATCGCGCAGATGACCTCCGCGCCGGTCCCGGCGGCCCGTCCCGGCGTGCCCGGTCGGCCGGACCAGCGCGACCCGCGGCTCGACGAGCTGACCCCGCGCGAGCTCGAGGTGCTGGGCCTCGTCGGTCGCGGCCTGTCCAACGCCGAGGTCGCCTCCCACCTCTTCGTCGGCGAGGCCACCGTCAAGACCCACCTGTCCAACGTCTTCGCCAAGCTGCACCTGCGCGACCGGGTCCAGGCCGTCGTCCTCGCCTACGAGGCCGGGCTCATCCTGCCGGGGGACGTCGCGGATCCCCCGCGCGACTGATCCGCCGCGCGCCCGTCCCCGCCTAGCGTTGGGCGCATGAGCGCATCCGGGGAACGACTCACCAGCCCACGAGCCACGGCCGACATCGAGCTGCGGCACCTCTCCCGCACGTTCGGCGAGATCCGCGCCGTTGACGACGTCAGCTTCGACGTGCCGGCAGGACTGCTCACCGGCTTCGTCGGCGGCAACGGCGCAGGCAAGACGACGACGATGCGGATGCTCATGGGGGTCCTGTCCCCCACGGGCGGCGAGGTGCTCTGGGACGGCAGGCCGATCACCCAGCTCGACCGCCGCAGCTTCGGCTACATGCCCGAGGAGCGCGGCCTCTACCCCAAGCAGGCCGTGCTCGACCAGCTCGTCTACCTCGGCCGACTGCGCGGGCTCTCCGCCGCCGCGGCCCGGTCCTCGGTGACGAGCCACCTCGAGCGCCTCGGCCTCGCCGACCGGGCCAAGGACCACGTCGAGAAGCTGTCGCTCGGCAACCAGCAGCGGGTGCAGATCGTCGCGGCGCTGATGGGTCACCCGCGCGCCCTCGTGCTCGACGAGCCGTTCAGCGGGCTCGACCCGGCGGCCGTCGACAACATGGCCGACCTGCTGCGCGAGCACACCGCGCGCGGCGTCCCGGTGCTCTTCTCCTCCCACCAGCTCGACCTCGTCGAGCGGCTCTGCGAGCGTCTCGTGGTCCTGGCCCGCGGCCGCGTCGTCGCATCCGGCACCCCCGAGGACCTGCGCTCGAACTCCGTCGCCCGGCACCGTCTCGTGCTGTCCGGCGACGCGGGCTGGGTGCGCGGGGTCCCCGGCATCCACGCCGTCGACGTCGAGGGGTCGACCGCCCTGCTCGAGGTCGTCGAGCACGGCGCCGAGCGGCGACTGCTCGAGGAGGCGCTGCGCCGCGGCGAGGTGCACGAGTTCTCACCCCAGCGACCGAGCCTGGCCCAGATCTACCGTGAGGTGACGGCATGACCACCACCGACCAGCGCCCCACCGACCGCGACCGCGGCCCCGTCACGGAGACCGCGCTCGCCGACACCACCAACACGGCGGGAGGCGGGCGCGCCTGGGCGGTCGTGGCGGCGCGCGAGATCGTCGTGCGCCTGACGAACCGCGCGTTCCTCGTCTCGACCCTCATCACGCTCGTCTTCATCGCCGGCTTCGGAGCCTTCTCGGTGTGGGAGGGCAGCCGGACGACGACCTACACCGTGGCCGTGGCCGGCGCCGACGGCCGTGCGCTCGTCGAGCGAGCCGCGGTGTCGGCGCGACAGGACGACGACAAGGTGTCGGTCGTCGCGACCTCCGTCTCGGGCGAGCCCGCGGCGCGCACCCTCGTCGACGAGGGGTCGGCCGACGCGTGGCTGCACGAGACGGGCACCGGCTGGACGCTGACGTCGGCCGACGACGCCGACCTCGCGCTGCGCACCGCGGTGGAGACCGCCTTGCGGAGCACTGCCCTCGAGCGCAACGCCGCTGCGGCCGGCACGACCGTCCAGGCCCTCGAGCAGGGCACGGCGCTGACGACGACCCGCTTCGACGGCCAGGTCGGCAACAGCGGCTTCGTCAAGGGGGCGACGTTCGCCTTCGCGCTGCTCTTCTTCATGGCGGCGATGATGTTCGGCCAGCAGATCTCGGCCAGCGTCGTGGAGGAGAAGCAGTCCCGCCTCGTCGAGATCCTGGCGACGGCGATCCCCTTGCGGCAGCTGCTCGCCGGCAAGATCCTCGGCAACTCGGTCATCGCGCTGGGACAGGTGGTGCTCTTCGCCGCCGTCGGCCTCGTGGCCGTGTCGTTCACCGACCTCTCGACGCTGCTGCCGAGCCTGTCGACGGCCGTCGTGTGGTTCGTGCTCTTCTTCGCGGTCGGCTTCTTCGCCCTGGCGTGCCTCTACGCCGTCGCCGGTGCCCTCGCGTCGCGCACCGAGGACCTGCAGTCGACGACGGCGCCGATGACGACGATCCTCATGGCCGTCTACGTCGCGAGCTTCGGGCTGTCCGGCAAGGCGCTCGAGGTGGCCTCGTTCGTGCCGATCGCGTCGGTCGTGTCGATGCCGGGACGTCTGCTCGCCGGTGACGCGGCCTGGTGGGAGCCGGTGGTCGCGCTCCTGCTCATGGCCGCCTTCTCCGCGGTGACCGTCGTCGTGGGCGAGCGGATCTACCGCCGCTCGCTCATGCAGTCCGGGGGCCGCGTCTCGTGGAAGCAGGCGCTCACGGCTCGGGACTGACCGGGGTGGCTGCTCCTCCCCGCTGGTGCTCGCCCTCGCCCGTCACGTGACGGTAGGGCGAGCACCAGAGGATGAGCGCCGACGCGGCGAGCCCGACGACGGCCGCCGCGATGGCGGTTCGATTGCCCCACGTCGCCGCCACCCAGCCGCCGAGCGGGGCGGTCACCGCGATGGACCCCCAGTTGAACGAGCGGATCGTGGCGTTCATCCGTCCGCGCAGCCGGTCGGGCGTGACGAGGTTGCGATAGCTCATCTCGAGCGGCCCGCGGACGCCCATCGCGAGCCCGAAGAGCGCGTTGGCGACCAGTGGCCAGAGGAGCGCTGACGGGCCGGGCTGCGCGAGCAGCAGGAGGGCGTATGCCGTGGGGCTCAGCCACTCGGTCGTCGTGACCACCCGCCCGGTCCCGAAGCGCCGTCCGAGGCGCGGGGCGAGCCCGGCGCCGACGACACCGGTGACCCCGGTCGCGGCGAGGACGAGCCCGACCGCGATCGGGCCCAGCTGCAGCTCGGTCGTCGCGAAGTAGACGAGCACCGTCGTCACCATGGCGTTGGCGAAGAACCACAGGTGCAGGGCGATCGCGTACGGCCCGAGGGTGGCGTGGCGGTAGACCCACGCCGCTCCCTCGCGCAGCTCGCTCCGGAGGTGCCGCTCGGCGGACGGTTCTGGCCGCGTCTCCTCGAGACGGAGCGTCGCGAGCACGACGGCCGACACGGCATACGACATCGCGTCGACGAGGATGGCCACGGGCGCGGAGAGCAGTCGCACGAGAGTCCCACCGACGAGCGGCCCGAGGGACTGCGTCGCCGAATACGTCTGTGCCAGGCGGGCATCCGCCGATGCGAGTCCGGGCGCTGGGACGATCGTCGGCAGCAGCGACAGGTGGGCAGCGGTGAAGAACATCGACGCCGAGCCGGTGGCGAAGACGAGGACGGCGAGGATCGGCACCGTCAGGTGGCCGGTCAGCGCGAGCACTCCCACCGCCCCGAGCAGCACGGCGCACAGCACGTCGGCCACGACGAGGAGCGGACGCCGGCGCACCCGGTCGACGACGACGCCGGCCAGCAGGCCGAAGAGCAGGTAGGGCAGCCACTGCGCGGACCGCACGATCCCGAGCGCCGTCTGGTCGGCGTGCAGCGTCTCGATGAGGAGCAGCTGCAGGGCGAGGGTCGAGACGAAGGTTCCGAGATTCGAGACTGCGTCGGCGATCCAGAAACGGACGAAAGCACCGGATCGGGACGTATCGACCGCCGATCGGGACACGCGTGCCCCCTCCTTACGTGCAGCCGACGATTCCTTGACACCACCTTGTCGAGTTCTGACCTGAACGTCGACCCGACGCGTCGGATCTGCCCTACCGTGGACGTGACGTTCGGAGGGCTCCGGGCGACGAAACCAGTGACCGGATGCTCCCCCGGTCGCGCCGAGCAGGCCCCGGCAACCGGATGCGTCGGGGCCTGCTCGATGCCCTCTTCCGGGCGGGGGACTCAGGCCGGCAGCGGCGTGCGCGTGCCGGTCGGCACGGGCTGGGGCGGCGGCGGCCCCACGTAGCGCGCGACGGGCCGGATGATCTTCGGGTCGCGGCTCTGCTCGAGGACGTTGGCCGTCCAGCCGACGACCCGCGCGACGCAGAACGTCGGCGTGAACATCGACGGGTCGAGCCCCGCCAGCTTCATGACGACGCCGGCGTAGAACTCCACGTTGGCGTGCAGCTCGCGCCCCGGCTTGAGGTCCGCCAGCGCCTGCTCGATGGCGTCCTCCACCCCGACGGCGAGGTCGACGAGCGGGTCGTCCCAGCCCCGGGCGACCGTCTTGAGCATCTCCGAGCGCGGGTCGCGGGTGCGGTAGACGGCGTGTCCGAACCCCATGATCCGGGCGCCCGAAGCGATGCGCTCGCGCACCCAGCCGTCGGCGCGGTCCAGCGTGCCGATCTCGTCGAGGGCCTCGAGCGCGCGGCTCGGGGCCCCGCCGTGCAGCGGCCCGGAGAACGAGCCGATGGCCCCGACGAGGCAGGCCGCGAGGTCGGCGCCGGTGCTCGCGATGACCCGGGCCGTGAAGGTCGAGGCGTTGAAGCCGTGGTCCATCGTCGCGACGAGGTACTGCTCGACGGCCCGGGCGTCGCGCGCGGCGGGGAGCCGTCCCGTCACCATGCGCAGGTAGTCCTCGGCGTGGCCGAGGCTCGGGTCCGCGGAGATGGGCTCGAGGCCCTGGTGCAGCCGGTGGGCCGCGGCCAGGATCGTCGGCGTGATCGCGACCGAGGCCATCGCGGCGGCGAGCTTCTCGTCCTCGTCGCAGTCGTAGAGGGGCCGCAGGCCGGCGATGCCGCCCCACGCCGACAGCGCCGTGCGCAGCACCTGGAGCGAGTCGGTCGTCGTCGCGCAGACGGCCGGCAGCAGGTCGGCGAGGGCGGCCGGCAGGACGCGCAGTCGGCCGATCTCGGCGGTGAAGGCCGCGAGCTCGTCGGCGTCCGGGAGGTGGCCGCGCTCGAGCAGGTGCCAGGCCTGCTCGAAGCCGACCTTCTCGGCCAGCTCGACGGCCGAGTACTGCCGGTAGTGGAAGAAGCCCTCGTCGCCGCGGACGTCGCCGAGCTCGGTGTCGGTGACGACGACCTTGGCCAGGCCCTTCGGGACGGTGATGAAACCGGTGGGGTTGGTGGACATGGGGTGCTCCTCTCGGGTTCACTCATCACTCTCAGCGATGTTGATCAACACCGTCAATGTTGATCGCGTCAACTGTTGACCCGATCAACCCGGAGGCGACATGGCGATGACGTCAGGCACGTGGATCACGACGACCGAGGCCGCCCAGCGGCTCGGCGTCAAGCGCGCGACGCTCTACGCCTACGTCAGCCGGGGGCTGCTCCGCAGCGAGCGCCGGCCCGGCCAGCAGGAGAGCCTCTTCGACCGCGCCCAGATCGACGCCATGGCTTCGGCCACCCGCCCGCCGGGAGGTCCGCAGCCGGTCCTGCGCTTCCGCAGCATCGCGACGTCGGTGAGCAGCCAGACCGAGGGCGACCTGCTCTATCGCGGGCACCCTCTGTCGGAGGTCGTGGCTCTGGGGTCGCTCGAGGAGGCGGCTGCCATCGTGCTGGGATCCACTGTGGTGCAGGGAGTTCCGATCACAGACCCCGTGGTGCCAGCCGGCGTCGATCTCTCGAGCCTGCCGCTCGAGCGCCGGATGCCGGTCGCGGTGCAGCTGCTTGCCGCGGCCGACCCGTTCGCGTCCGACACCGACCCCGCACGGGTCAGGGCCGCAGCCGTGCCGACGCTGCGGGCTGCGTTGACGCTGCTCGCCGGGGGTCAGGGCCAGCCGGACCTGGCGGCGCTCGCCCTGGCGGCGCTGGGCGGGTCACTCTCGGCACGCGCCGACGTCGCGGCGCTCCGGGTCCTGCTCGTCGCCCTCCTCGACCACGGCCTGACGGCCTCGACGGTGGCGGCCCGCGTCACCGCATCGACGCGAGCGGGACTCCACGACTGCCTCTGCGCCGCGTATGCCGCGATGGCCGGGCCGCTCCACGGTGCGGCGCCGGTCGCCGCCCACGCCCTGCTCACGGACGGCGTCGACCCGGCTGTCCTCGTCGCGCGCTCTCTGCGCGAGCGTGGTGCGGTGGCCGGATTCGGCCACTTCCTCTACCCCGGCGGCGACCCGCGCGCCGACGTCGTCCTCGAGGCCCTCTGGCGCCGACGCGGCACGACCCGTCTGCGGCGCCGCGTCGAGGGCCTCGCCGCTCTCGTCGCCGAGCGCACCGGCGCGCTGCCCAACATCGACCTCGCGAGCGCAGCCGTGCTGCACGCGTTGGGCCTGCCTGCCGAGTCCGGTGAGGTCGTCTTCCAGGTGGCCCGCACCGTCGGCGTCGCCGCGCACGTCGCCGAGGAGTATGCCGAGGAGCCGCTGCGCTGGCGGGGCCGTGACCCGCAGGGCTGAGCCAGCGGCCGGCGGCCGGCTAGACGTGCTGGTCGAACACGTGCCGACGCACCCAGGCGTGCATCGCCACCGCGGCGGCCGCGCCGGCGTTGATCGAGCGGGTCGAGCCGAACTGCTCGATGTGCAGCACCGCGGCGCACTCGGCGCGCATCGGCTCCGAGAGCCCCGGCCCCTCCTGCCCGAAGACGAGGACGCACCGGCGCGGCAGGTCGAAGGTCTCGAGCGGCACCGAGCCGGGCAGGTTGTCGATGCCGATGACGACCAGTCCCTCGGCAGCCGCCCAGGCCGCGAGCGCCGCGGCGTCCGGGTGGTGGTGCTCGTGCTGGTAGCGGTCGGTGACCATCGCCCCGCGGCGGTTCCACCGGCGCCTGCCGACGATGTGGAAGGCCTGCGCGCCCATGGCGTTGGCCGTGCGGATGACCGAGCCGATGTTGAAGTCGTGGCCCCAGTTCTCGACGGCGACGTGGAAGTCGTGCCGCCGGGTGTCGAGGTCGGCGAAGATCGCGTCGTGCCGCCAGTAGCGGTACGCGTCGACGACGTTGCGCCGGTCACCGTGCTCGAGCAGCTCGGGGTCCCAGTGGTCACCGTCGGGCCAGGGGCCCGGCCACGGTCCGACCCCGACCACGGGCCCCGCGGGTGCCTCCGGCGTCCAGGCCGTCCGGGCCGTCCCGGCCGCCCCGGCCCCCGCGACCGTATCGGCGTCGCTCACGACACGAGCCGTGACAGGAACTGCTTCGTGCGGGCCTCGCGCGGTGAGCCGAGCACCTCTGCGGGGGAGCCCTGCTCGAGCACCCGGCCGCCGTCGAGGAAGCAGACGCTGTCGGCGACGTTGCGGGCGAAGCCCATCTCGTGCGTCGACAGGATCATCGTCATCCCCTCCTCGCGCAGCTCGCGAAGCAGGTCGAGGACCTCACCGACGAGCTCAGGGTCGAGGGCGCTCGTCACTTCGTCGAGGAGCAGCAGCTGCGGCGAGTTGACCATGGCGCGCGCGATGGCGACCCGCTGCTGCTGGCCGCCGGACAGGTCGTCGGGCCGGGCGCGGGCCTTCTCGGCGAGCCCGACACGCTCGAGCATGGCCATGGCGCGCGCCTCGGCCTCGGCCCGCGCGACCTTGTGCACGCGGCGCGGAGCGAGCGTGACGTTGTCGAGCACCGTGAGGTGCGGGAAGAGGTTGTAGGCCTGGAAGACGATGCCGGTGCGCGAGCGCACCTCGTCGGCGTCGACGCGCGGGTCGGTGATGTCGAGCCCGGCGAGCGTGATGACGCCGTCGTCGACCTGCTCGAGCAGGTTGACGCAGCGCAGGAGGGTCGACTTGCCCGAGCCCGAGGCACCGATGAGCACCACGCACTCCCCCGGCGCCACGTCGAGGTCGACGTCGTCGAGCACGACGTTCTCGCCGAAGCTCTTGCGCAGTCCCCGGACCGACAGCAGAGGCCCGTCGAACGCCGGCTTTCCGGTCACAGCGTGCCTCCTGCTCCGTGCCACCCCTGCTTGCGGGCGACCCTGTCGGTCAGCCGTGCCATCGGGATCGTCAGGCAGAGGAACAGGACGCCCGCGACGACGTAGGGGGTGTAGTTGAAGTCGGTCGCCGTCTCGATCTGGGCGGCCCGGATGGCGTCGATCGCGCCGAGCACGGCGATGAGGCCCGAGTCCTTCTGCAGCGAGACGAAGTCGTTCATGAGCGGCGGCGCGACACGGCGCACGGCCTGGGGCAGCACGACGTGGCGCAGGGTCTGGCCGTTCGAGAGGCCGAGGGCCCGCGACGCGGCGCGCTGCGACGGGTGCACCGACTCGATGCCGGCCCGGAAGACCTCGGCGACGTAGGCCGAGTAGGACAGGATGATGGCGACGGCGCCCCAGAAGACGAGCTCGGTCGGCACGTTGGGCAGGCGCAGGGCCGGCACCCCGAGGCCGAGCAGGAGCAGCAGGAGCAGCAGCGGCAGCCCGCGGAAGAGGTCGACGTAGACCGTCGCGAGCAGGCGCAGCGGGAAGAAGATCGGGCCGCGCAGGGTGCGCATGATCGCGAGCGTCAGCCCCAGGACGAGGATCGACAGGCCGCAGACGACCATGAGGCGGATGTTGAGCCACAGGCCCTTGAGCACGGCCGGGAACGACTCGATCGCCTTGTCCCAGCTGAAGAACGTCTCCTGGACCCGCGGCCATCCAGCCGAGTGCGTGATGAGCCAGCCGAGGACGCCGAGCACGACGACGGTGCTGAGGGCCGACACAGCCGCCGACCGCACCGTGCGCGAGCGTCGGAAGGCACGCCGCTCGGTCTCGACCGACGACGGCGACCACACCTGGCCGCCCGCGCCCGACGCGTTCGAGGCGCTCGTCGCGCCCGACGCACTCGGCGCGCCCGAGGACGGTGACGGCATACCGACCGGGCTGCTCGGCGTGCTCACTTCAGCTCGGGGGCGCCCGCGTTGGCGAGGTACTGCTGCTGCAGCTTCTCGAGCGTGCCGTCGGCGCGCAGCGCATCGACGGCCTTGGAAACGCACGGCGTCAGGGCCGAGCCCTTGTCGAGGACGGCGCCGAACTGCTCGGGCGTGCCGGCGCTCGGGAGCTGGCCGACGATGATGCCGTTGTCGAGCTGCGCCGCGACCATGTAGAAGGCCGTCGGCACGTCGACGACGATGCCGTCGATCTGCTTGTTCTTCAGGGCCTGGACGGCGACGTCGTTGGTGTCGAAGACCTTCGGGTCGTTGCTCGGCTTGACCTGGTCCTGGACCGCATTGAGGGAGGTCGTGCCCACCTGCGCCCCGAGGTTGGCGCCCTTGAGGTCGGCGACGGTCGTCCTGCCGTCGATGGGGCTGCCCTTGTAGGTCACGACGGCCTGGCGCACGTCGTAGTAGCCGGAGCTGAAGTCGACGGCCTTGCGGCGGTCCTCCGAGATCGAGATCTGGTTGACGTCGAAGTCGAAGCTCTTCGGCGCGGGCGAGATCGCCGTGTTGAACGGCACGACGGTCCACTTGACGTCGGTCTTGGCGAAGCCGAGCTTGCCGGCGATCGCATAGGCGACCGCGGACTCGTAGCCCTTGCCGTTGCTCGGGTCGTCGCCGCTGAACCACGGCTCGTAGGCGGGCTTGTCGGTGCCCACGGTGAGCGTGCCGGCCGTGACGAGCTTGAGCGAGTCCTTGGCGCAGGAGGCGGCCGCGGCGGTGGCGCCGGCGGTCCCCGTCGACGCGTCGGGCGTGGACGACCCGCAGGCACCGAGGGCGGCCACGGCGAGCGCGGCGACGGCGGCGAGGGCGAGACGGGGACGGGACATGCGGGCTCCTGCGGACGGGCGGCTTTCGACGTGCAGAGTCTACGAGCGTGCGGTATGCCGTCCGATCCGGTCCGCGATCCGGTCGCGTCCCCGCCGGGCGTGTTCGGGCAGGGTGGAGCGGGGTCGGGCACGCAGGTCGGGCGGACCAGGAGGAGGACGGCACGTCCGCCGTCGCGCCCGCCGGAGCGGGGCGACCCCGAGATCCCGGCGCGTCGCCGGCCCTCCTCCTGCGCTCCCTGACCTCATGGTGGCCCGGCCCGGCCCACGGACGGAAGGGACGGCCCCACGATCGATACGTCTTCGAGACCTGCGCTGGGAAGTCGCTGGGAGGCTGGTGAGGAGGCGCTGCGGACCCGCCGGGGAGCCGCTGGACACCCACAGCCCGCGGACAGCGAGGATTCAGGGGTTCCCGGGCACACGGCATACCCTGTGACCCATGCAGCTACTCGCCGCCCTGCCGGCCGTCGCTCCGGCCCTCGGCCCGAAGTGGATGGACCCCACCTACCTGCTGGAGCAGTACCAGGGGGCGTTCTTCGTCATCGCCCTGGTCATCGTCTTCGTCGAGTGCGGTCTGCTCTTCCCGATCCTGCCCGGCGACTCGCTGCTCTTCGCGGTCGGCCTCTTCATCGCCACGGGCCAGATCGACCTCAACCTCGGGCTCGCCATGGCGGCGCTGACGCTCGCGGCCTTCCTCGGCAACGTCGTCGGCTACGAGATCGGCCGGGCGGTGGGCAGGCCGCTCTACAAGCGGCAGGGGCGGTTCATCAACACCGCCAACTTCGACAAGACCAACGCGTTCTTCGACAAGTACGGCAACCGCGCGCTCGTGCTCGGCCGCTTCGTGCCGATCGTGCGCACCTTCATCACCGTCGTGGCCGGCATCGGCCGCATGCACCGCCAGCGCTTCTTCGGCTGGAGCGCCGTGGGCGCCGTGGCGTGGGTCGTCGGCGTCACCCTGCTCGGCTACTTCCTCGGCCAGGCGTTCCCCGGCCTGACGAAGAACATCGAGTACGCCATCCTCCTCGTCGTGCTCGTCTCCCTCCTTCCGATGGTCTACGAGTTCGTCAAGCACCGTCGCGAGACCAAGGCGATCGCCGCCGAGACCGCCGACGCCGTGGGCGACATCGCCGAGAACGCGACCGGGACCGACCGCCGCTCCTGAGCCACTACCCCTGGCCCCACTCTGACGTCTCTCTGATCGGGCGCGACGTGCGGCGATGCCGTGACGCCGCACCCGCCACGGGCGCACACTGGTGGGTGCAGGGGTGATGGGAGGACGTCGTGGAGACAGACACCAGGGACCGGCAGACCGGTCCCGACCTCGGCGAGAGCTACCGCCGGAGCGTGCAGTGGTGGGTCCAGCAGGTGCACGGCGTCGCCGACGACCAGTGGGACCTGCCGACGCCGTGCAGCGACTGGACGGTGCGTGACCTCGTCAACCACGTCGCGGGCGAGGACCTCTGGACCGCTCCCCTGATGCACGGGCGCACCATCGCCGACGTGGGCTCCCGCCTCGACGGCGACCTCCTGGGTGAGGACCCGCGCGGCGCTGCCGCGTCGGCGGCGACCGAGGCGGTGGGCGTCGTCGACGAGACGCTCCCCACGCACGGAGCCGTGCAGCTCTCCTACGGCGAGGAGTCGATGGACGAGTACGTCCGCCAGCTCGTCGCCGACCATCTCGTGCACGGCTGGGACCTCGCCGTCGCGACCGGCCGCGCCCGCGACCTCGACCCCGCGCTCGTCGCCGACGTGGCGGCGTGGTTCGACGGGATGGAGGACGCCTACCGCTCCGGCGGGGCCGTCGGAGCGCGTATGCCGTCCGGTGGCGACCCGCAGACCGACCTCCTCGCGCGCTTCGGCCGGGACGCGGCCTGGGGCCCGACGCACGCCGGCTTCGCGCAGTTCGTCGCGGCGTTCGGGCGCGGCGACGTCGAGGCGATCATGGCGCTGATGACCGACGACTGCGTCTTCGAGGCCACGGGTCCCGCGCCGGACGGCGTGCGCCACGAGGGCGCGGCGGACGTGCGCTCGGTGTGGGAGTCGCTCTTCACCGAGACCGGCAGCCCCGCCTTCACGGCCGAGGAGTCGTTCGTGGCGGGCGACCGGGGCGTGCTGCGCTGGCGCTTCGACTGGGTGGCCCCCGACGGCTCGCCCGGTCACGTCCGCGGCGTCGACGTCGTGCGGCTGCGAGACGGCAAGGTCAGCGAGAAGCTGTCCTACGTCAAGGGCTGACCCGGTCTGACCGACGCTGAGCTGGGCTGAACCGGTTGAGGGCAGCAGGACGCCCCGAGCGGTGGCTCGGGGCGTGGCTGCTCTGACGGCGCTCGTCGGCCGCGCAGGCGGGTCAGGCGTTGGGCGTGCCCTGCCCGGGAGCGGAGTCGGTGGTCGGGTCGGGCTGGGCCGCCCCGGGGGCCTGGGCCTGCGGCAGTGCGCCGGGCGCGGCGCCAGGCTGGGTCGACGGGCCGCCGACGGCGCCGGGCTGCGTCGAGGGCGCGACGGCCGGCGAGCCCGAGCCGCCGATCGCGTCACCGCCGAAGCTGACGTTGGGGACGACGGCCTCGGTGGCCGGGGCCTCGAAGTACTCGGCCCGCTTGACGCCGGCCATGTTGGCGACGATGTTCGAGGGCACCGACTCGACCTTGGTGTTGAGCTCGCGCACGAGCGCGTTGTAGTAGCGGCGCGAGCTCGCGATGCGGTCCTCGGTGCTCGTCAGCTCCTGCTGGAGGGCGAGGAAGTTCTGGTTGGCCTTGAGGTCGGGGTAGGCCTCGGCGACGGCCATGAGGCGACCGAGCGCCTGGCTCAGCTGGCCCTCGGCCTGGGCCGCGGCGGCCGGGGTCGACGCGCCGGACATGGCCGCGGACCGCGCCTGCATGACCTCCTCGAGGGTGCCCCGCTCGTGGGAGGCGTAGCCCTTGACCGTCTCGACGAGGTTGGGGATGAGGTCGTGGCGGCGCTTGAGCTCGACGTCGATCTGGCGCCAGCCCTCCTCGACCTTGTTGCGCAGGCCGATCAGACCGTTGTACATGACGACGCCCACGACGGCGAGGAGCACGACGAGGCCGAGCAGGATCCAGACGATGATCATGGGTTCTCCCGAGAGCAGGGCGGTCAGTGTGCCGATCCTAGTGCGGGCGACGCACGAGCGGACCGGGCCGCTGGTGCGACGACGACGCCGCTCCCCCGGTTCCTGTCGGTGCCCAGCCCTACGGTGGGTGCATGACGACCCTCCGCTTCACCGCCGACCTCTGGCGGTGGGAGGCGCAGACCGGCTGGTTCTTCGTGACCGTCGCACTGGACGCGTCGGCGCGCATCCGTGAGGTCCCCAGACCGCCCCGCGGTTTCGGGTCGGTCCGGGTCCGCGCCACCGTCGGCGGCACGTCGTGGACGACGTCCGTCTTCCCGGACGCCTCGCGCGGCGCCTACGTGCTGCCGGTCAAGAAGGCGGTCCGTCAGGCCGAGGGCCTCGGCGAGGGCGACCCCGCCGACGTCCGCCTCGAGGTGCTCGAGTGAGTGCTCCCAGCGGTCCCGCGCGCAACCGCGTCGACCCGTTCGGCGACGTCGTGGCCGCGCCGGGCCTCGGTGCGTGGATGGGCAACCGCGGACGCCTCCACGACGGGGCCGGCAGCCGCGACGTGCGCCGGCACCACGTCGGCCGGGCCTGGATCACGTGCGCCCTCGACTTCCGCGGGCGGCGGGTGCGCCAGTGGGACCCAGGCCACTACACGCCGCTCTTCTTCCTCGACGAGGCGACCGCCCTCGCCGCGGGCCACCGTCCGTGCGCCGAGTGCCGTCGCGCCGACTACACCCGCTTCCGCGACCTCGTCGCGGCCGCACCCGGCACGACCCACCTGCCGGCGACAGGGCTCGACCGCCTCCTCCACGAGGAGCGCTGGGACACCCGCCGACGCACCCGCCGGCTGCACGCGTACGCGTGGGGTGACCTCCCCGACGCCACCTTCGTGCTGCTGGCGTCGGGTCCGGCCGTCGTCCGGGGCGACGACCTGCTCGCCTGGCAGCCCGACAACACGTATGCCGCGTCCGCCGTCGAGCGGCCGCGCACCGGGACGGCGAGCGTCATCACGCCACCCTCGTCGGTCGAGGCCCTGCGCGCCGGCTACCCCGTGCAGGTCGGGCCGCTCTGACCGTTCGACCAGGCGGCGCCGGCCCGGGCCGTGCTCAGGCGAGCCCGAGCTCCTCGAGGGAGAAGGCGTAGCGGTACTCCACGCCGGCCTCGGCGGTGATCTTCTCGCCGGCGCCGGTCGCCCGGTCGGCGATCGTCGCGACGGCGACGACCTCGGCGCCGTCCTCGCGGGCGGCCTCGACGGCGGCGAGCGGCGAGGCGCCGGTCGTTGTGGTGTCCTCGACGACGAGCACCTGGCGGCCCTTGATCGACGGGCCCTCGATGCGCTGCTGGAGGCCGTGCGCCTTGCCGGCCTTGCGCACGACGAACGCGTCGAGGCGCTCCCCGGCAGCCGCGGCGGCGTGCAGCATCGAGGTCGCCACCGGGTCGGCGCCGAGCGTGAGGCCACCGACGGCGGCATACGTCAGGTCCTTGGTCAGCTCACGCATGACGATCCCGACGAGCGGGGCGGCCTCGCCGTCGAGGGAGATGCGGCGCAGGTCGACGTAGTAGTCGGCCTCCTTGCCGGAGCTCAGGGTCACGCGACCGTGGACGATCGCCTTGTCCTTGACGATCTCGAGCAGGCGGGCACGGGCGGCGGAGGCGTCGATGGTGGTCACGAGGCTCCATCGTAGGGCGCGGGCGCCGGGCGTCCCACCGGTGTGCGCACCGGTGGGACGCCCGGGTGGCTCACGCCAGGGTCGAGGCGTCGATGACGAAGCGGTAGCGCACGTCGGAGGCGAGCACGCGCTCGTAGGCCTCGTTGACCTTCTCGGCCGGGATGACCTCGACCTCCGCACCGATGTGGTGCTCGGCGCAGAAGTCGAGCATCTCCTGCGTCAGGGCGATGCCGCCGATCATCGAGCCGGCGAACGAGCGCCGGCCACCGATGAGCGAGAAGACGTTGACGTCGAGCGGCTCGGCCGGGGCACCGACGTTGACGAGCGTCCCGTCGACGGCGAGCAGGCCGAGGTAGGCGTCGAGGTCGATCTTCGCGCTCACCGTGTTGACGATGAGGTCGAAGCGGCCGGCGAGCGTCTCGAAGGTGCCCGGGTCGGACGTCGCGAAGTAGTGGTCGGCGCCCAGCCGCAGGCCGTCCTCCTGCTTCTTCAGCGACTGCGACAGCACGGTCACCTCGGCGCCGAGGGCGTGCGCGATCTTGACGGCCATGTGGCCGAGACCGCCGAGGCCGACGACCGCGACCTTCTTGCCGGGGCCGGCCTGCCACTTGCGCAGCGGCGCGTAGGTCGTGATGCCGGCGCACAGCAGCGGCGCCGCCGCGGCGGGGTCGATGCCGTCCGGGACCGTCAGGACGTAGTCGGCGTCGACGACGACGTGCGTCGAGTAGCCGCCCTGGGTCGTCGTGCCGTCGCGGTCCGTCGCGGCGTACGTGCCGACCATGCCCTGGGAGCAGTACTGCTCGTCGCCGTTGCGGCAGTTGGTGCACTCGCCGCACGAGTTCACCATGCAGCCGACCCCGACGCGGTCACCGACCGAGTGGCGGCTGACGTCGGCGCCGACCTCGGTGACGCGACCGACGATCTCGTGCCCCGGCACGACCGGGAAGGGCTGCGGGCCCCAGTCCCCGTTGACCGTGTGGATGTCGGAGTGGCAGATGCCGGCGAACTCGATCTCGATGAGGACGTCGTTCGGGCCGACGGCCCGGCGCTCGATCGTGGTGGGAGCCAGCGGCTCTCCGGCGGCGGGGGCGGCGTAGGCGTTGACCTTCATGGGGTTCTCCTTCTGGGAGGTGGGTCGTGCGTTTCTGGAGGTGGGTCTGGGGAGGCGGCTCAGCCCTGGGCGGGTGCCGCGGCGTACTCCTCGTCGGTCACCGGCTCGAGCCAGTGCACGACGTCGTGGTCGTCGTCGCCCTCGTTGACGGCGAGGTGGACCATGAGCCGGTTCGGGGCCGCGCCGTGCCAGTGCTCCTCGTCGGCCTCGAAGAGGACGCGGTCGCCGGGGCGGATGACCTCGACGGGGCCGCCGCGGCGCTGGCAGAGCCCGATCCCCTCGGTGACGAAGACGGTCTGGCTCAGGGGGTGGCGGTGCCAGTGCGTGCGGGCGCCGGGCATGAAGTGCACGAGGTTGGCCGAGAGCCTCGACGGGGCGGGGGCGGCGGCCACGGCGTCGATGTAGACGTCGCCGGTGAACCAGTCGGCCGGTCCCTTGATGGTGCCGGTCTCGGTGGTGCTGCGGGTGATCTGCACGGTCGTCCTCCTCGGTCGGTGTGCGGGGGTGCTGGCGAGGCATGGCGCAGCGCAGCGCGGCGGGAGCCACGCCGGGGCGGAGCAGCGGGTGGAACTGCGGGGTGGAGCTGTGGGCCGGGGGCTACTGCGGCCGGACCCGCCTCAGGGCGTCGGCGAGCGCCCGGGCCTGCTCCGAGAGCAGCTCGGCGCGCTCGGGGTCACCGGCGGCGACCGCGTGCCAGTAGTCGACCTTGATCCGCACGTAGCGCTGACGCAGGGCGACCTGCTCGGCTTCTGCCGCGAGCCGGCGCTGCTGCTCGGTGAGCAGCCGGATCTGCTCGTCGGCCCGCTGGGCGCCGAGCGGTCCGTTGGCGACGTAGCTGCGCATGTCGGCGACGGACATGCCCGTCGCGGCGAGGCACGCGACCCACATGAGCTGGTCGAGGTCGCTCTCGTCGTAGACCCGGTGGCCGCTGCTCGCGCCGCGGCTGACGGGGGCGATGACCCCGATGGTCTCGTAGTAGCGCAGCGTGCTGGCCGGCAGCCCGGTCAGGGCTGCGGCCTCCTTGATCGTGTAGGTGTGTCCGGTCGTCGGTGCGCTCACCCCTACGACGGTAGGAACTTCAAGTACTCGAAGTCAAAGGCCGGCGGGACACCCGGGGTCGCCTGCTGCGGCGCGGGTCAGACAGGTCGGTCAGGGCGCGGTCAGGGCACAGTCAGGGCGCGGTCAGCGGCGGACGAGGCGCGCCCGGCTGCGCACCAGCGAGCGCGGGACGACCCGCAGCAGGCCGACGATCGCCTTGTACTGCAGGCCGGGCACCGACAGCACCCGCCCCTTGCCGACGTCGTCGAGGCAGTCGGAGACGAGCCTCGTCGGGTCGAGCCACATGAAGTCGGGTCCCGGCTTGCTGATGCCGGCCCGCTGCTGGAACTCGGTGTTGGTGAAGCCGGGGCACAGGGCCGTCACCGTGACGCCCGAGCCGGCGAGCTCGCTCGCGAGGCCCTCGCTGAAGGTCGTCACCCAGGCCTTGGCGGCGGAGTAGGAACCCGAGGCGATGAACCCCGCTACCGACGAGACGTTGACGATGCGACCGCGGCCGCGCTCGCGCATCGCGACCCCGGCCGCGTGCGACAGCACGAGCACCGCACGGGTGAGCACGTCGAACGCCGCCTCCTCGACCGCGACGTCGTTGCGCAGGAAGCTGCGGCGCTGGCCGTAGCCGGCGTTGTTGACGAGCACGTCGACGGGCCGGTCCGGGTCGGCCACCCGGTCGGCGACCGTCTGCAGCGCCGCCCGGTCGGAGAGGTCGGCGACGAGCACCTCGGCCGACACGGCATACCTGCTCGTCAGCTCTGCGGCCACGGCGTCGAGGCGCGCGCGGTCGCGGGCGACGAGCACGAGGTCGTGCCCGCGAGCCGCGAGCTGCCGCGCGAACTCGTGGCCGATGCCGGCGCTGGCGCCCGTGACGAGGGCCGTGGGTCGCGTCGCGCGCTCTGCAGTCATGCGGCTCACCCTAGGCACACGGCGCCGACCCGGCGGTCTAGGGTGGCCGACTGTGCGCATCGCCACCTGGAACGTCAACTCCATCCGGTCCCGCATCGACCGCGTCGCCGCCTGGCTCGAGCGCAGCGACGTCGACGTGCTCGCGATCCAGGAGACCAAGGCCCGCGAGGACCAGTTCCCGCTCGAGCGGTTCGAGGCCCTCGGCTACGAGGTGGCCCACCACGGCCTCAGCCAGTGGAACGGCGTCGCCGTCGTCTCGCGGGTCGGCCTCGAGGACGTCCGGGTCGGCTTCGACGGCCAGCCCGGCTGGGGCGAGCCGGCCGCGCCCGAGGCCCGCGCCATCGGGGCGCTGTGCAACGGCGTACGCGTGTGGTCCCTCTACGTGCCCAACGGCCGGGCGCTCGACGACCCGCACCTCGGCTACAAGCTGAGCTGGCTCGAGGCCCTCGCAGCCGCCGGCCGGGGCTGGCTCGCCGACGACCCCGACGCGCAGATCGCGCTGCTCGGCGACTGGAACATCGCCCCGACCGACGCCGACGTGTGGAGCGTGCCCTACTACGAGGGCCGCACGCACACCTCGCCCGGCGAGCGGGCCGCCTTCCAGGCCGTCGTCGACGCGGGCTACAGCGACGTCGTGCGCCCGCACACGAGCGAGCCGGGCACCTTCACCTACTGGGACTACACCCAGCTGCGCTTCCGGAAGCGCCAGGGCATGCGCATCGACTTCGCCCTGTGCTCCCCCGCCCTCGCCCAGCGAGTGGTCGGCGCCGCCATCGACCGCGAGGAGCGCAAGGGCAAGGGCGCGTCGGACCACGCCCCGGTCGTCTTCCAGGTCGGCGAGCCGTCGGGGTCCGACGCGTGAGGCGCCACGACCGCCGCGGCATCGTCACGCCCGACGGCGCCATCCTGTCCGTCCACACCCACGTCGACCCCGAGCTGCCGCCGGACGCACCGACGCTCGTCCTGGCCCACGGGTGGGCCGTCAACCACGAGAGCTGGCTCCCGGTCGTCGAGAAGCTCGCCGACGAGCCGGTCCGGATCGTGCTGTGGGACCAGCGGGGGCACGGGCGCTCGACGATCGGGCTGCGCCGGCCCGAGATCGCCTCGGTGTCGGTCGAGCACACCGGGCGCGACCTCGACGTCGTGCTGCGCAGCGTCGTGCCGCCGGCGTCCCCCGTGCTCCTCGCCGGGCACTCGATGGGCGGCATGACGGTCATGGCGCTAGCGGAGCAGCGGCCTGACCTCTTCGGCTCCCGGGTGCGGGCGGCGCTCCTCGTCGCGACGGCGTCGTCCCATGTCGCCCTCGGCGAGCGCACCGGCGAGGCGGCCGTCATGCGCCTGGCTGCCAAGGGCCTGCCGCTTCCCCCGGGCGGCAACGGCCGGATCCGCGCCCTCGTGCGCGGGCTCTTCGGCGCCGGCGCCGACCCGGTGGACGTCGAGGCCGCGTGCGACCAGGTCGCCGCGACCAAGCTGACGACCTTCGCTGCCTTCTACGGTGCGCTGCTCGGCGTCGACCAGCGCGCCGGCTTCCCCGCCCTCGAACGCGTCCGGGTCGCCATCGTGGCCGGCCGGCTGGACCCGCTCATGCCGGTGACGCGAGCGCGCGCGCTGCGTGTCGCGCTGCCGCACGCGACCTTCGTCGACATCGCCCGCGGCGGGCACATGCTGCCGTGGGAGGCCACCGAGGTCCTCGCCGACGAGGTGCGCGGTCTGCTCGCCGAGATGCGCGCCGGCACCCCGACCGCCTGAGCAGCCAGGACCAGCAGCCAGGACCGGAGGTCGCCGCCGGCGTCGGACGGCAGCGTGACACGTCTGCCGTCAGCCGCGGTCACGCTCTCCGCTGCTTCTCCGTCAGAGAGCGACGAAGCGGGGCGCGTCGGCGTCGGCTGGCTCGGCCGCGGTCACGCGGCCACTGACACCGAGGGTGAACGCCACCGCTGCACCGACGAGCGCGGCGATCGCGCCGCCGAGGAAGACCGTCTGCACCTGGACGACGCCGGCCCCGATGAGGTCATCGGTGTCGAGCTGGTCCGGCAGGCGGCGCACCGCCTCGAAGTAGCGGTTGAGCCCGATCGAGGTGAGCAGGGCGAGACCGACGACCATCCCGACCATGCGGGCGACGACGACGAGCGAGCTCGCGACGCCGTGCGCGTCGGCCGGTGAGTCGGCGAGCGCGGCGTTGTTGACCGGCGCGAGGGCCAGGCCCATGCCGAGCCCGACGACGACGAGCACGACCGTGGCCGGCACCGTCTGGCTGACCGAGTCCAGGGTCCAGCGCGACATGACGAGCAGGCCGCCCCCGGCGAGCAGGAGCCCCACCCCGGCCACGGCGCCGTCGCCGAGGCGGCGCAGCGACCACCCGCCGAGGAGCGCGCCGACGGGCACGGCCAGCAGGAAGCGGACCAGCACCAGGGCGGCGCCTGTCTCGTCGTAGGTGTCGGTGAGGCGCGCGAGCAGGGGCACGTCGACGACGACCGCCACGAGCGCGGCGCCGACGAGCAGGCTGACGACGAGCGCACGCAGCCCGCGGGCCCCGACGACCCCACGCGGGATGAGCGGGTCGGCGGCGCGGCGGTGCCACCACGCGAGCACGATGAGGGCGGCCGCACCGACCGGCAGCAGGCTGTAGCCGAGCGGTCCGACGACCTCCTTCTCCGGGTCGGACGACGCGAAGGTCAGCACGAGGCTGCCGAGGGCGACGGCCACGAGCGCCGCCCCGACGAGGTCGGCGCGCCGCAGGACGGCCCACCAGCGCGGGGCGGTGAGCACCACGACGACGAGCAGCAGCCCGAGGCCCACCACGCCGATCGGGGTCAGCACCCGCGACGTGCTGGCGAACGGGACGAAGGGCGCACCGAGCGCCACGTCGGTGACGAGCGCCTCGGGCGCCGCGAGCGCGAGCCCCGTGACGCCCAGACCGAGCACGGTCAGCACCGCCGCCACGACCGGGACGGCCCGCCCCCTGCGCGACCGCGCGAGCTCGGGCGCCGACCCCGACGGCAGCCCGCGGGCGCCGAGGAGGTGGATGACGGCATACAGCACGAGGGCCGCAGCGACGTTGAGCCAGAAGATCGCCCGCCAACCCGACCACGCGAGCACGACGGCGCCGATCACCGGGCCGAGCACCGAGCCCAGCTCCTGCACGGCGCCGACGACGCCGAGCGGCGTGCCGCGCCGGTGCGGCGGCCACAGGTCAGCGACGAGGGCGAGCGTCGCCGGCACGAGCCCGCCGCCGCCGATGCCCTGGAGCACGCGCCCCGTGACGAGCACCGGCATCTCGACGGCGAGTGCCGTGACGGCCGAGCCGACGACGAAGACGAGGAGGCAGCCGAGCAGGATGCGGCGCCGGTCGAGCAGGTCGGACAGGCGCCCGATGAGCGGCAGCACGGCGATGTAGCCGAGGAGGAAGCCGGAGATGATCGGCGTCGCGCGCTGCAGCGCGTCGATGCCGATGCCGACCCCGGCCATCATGTCGGTCAGGGCGAGGACGACGACGTAGGTGTCGGCGGCCGCGAGGGCCACGGCCGCGGACGCCGCCGAGAGCAGCGCGAAACGGTGGGTGCCGACGGGCTGGGCGCTGGAGGTCACCGGCAGGTCAGGGCTTGGTGATCGTGACGGGCTTGCCGTACTGGTCGAGCGTCAGGGTGTAGGTCGAGGTCGTGCCGGCCCCGAAGAACGGCCCCGTGATGACGACCTGCCGCAGCTCCGAGGCGTCGGTCAGGCCGTAGGTCGCCGTGAAGGTGCCGTTGGGATCGCCGATGAGGAAGAGGTCGGTGACCGCCTTGCCCGGCACGCTGCCCTTGATCGTCGTGAGCACCTCGGAGCCACGGCGCACCTGGTCGCCCGCGACCGGCGACGTCGTCGCGGTCAGCAGGGTGGTCAGGCCCTTGTCGGGCGAGAAGAGCACGGCCGGGTCGGGCAGGCCGAAGGCCTTGGGGTCGATCTTGTTGGTGCCGGGGATGAGCGGCAGCTTGGCGTAGACGTCGCCGTCGAGCGAGGTGATCTCGGCGTCGGCCTGCACCCCCTTGAGCGTCACCTTGAAGGTGCCCTTGAACGCCGGCGGGTGCTTGCCCCAGCCGTCGGCCGACACGACGCCGCTCGCCCCCTGGGGCACGTCGGCGCTCGCCAGCGTGAGGTGCACCGACGGCGCGGCGTCGACCTTGGCCTTGGCGGCAGCGAGGCGCTGCGCAGGCGACTGCTGCGTCTGCCCTGCCGCAGAGCCCCCCGAGTCGCTCGAGCAGGACGCCACCGTGACGACGCAGAGCGCCGAGAGGGCGGCGGCGGCGAGCTTTCCCGTGATGCGCATGGGGGTCAGGCTAACCGAGCGGAGCCGCCCCCTCCGGTCGGCCGCGCGGGGCCGCGCTCGGGCGGTCTCGTCGACGTGGGTCCGGCCAGGTGGGTATGGCTAGGGTCGGGGACGATCACGGCGGGACCACCCCGCCACCTGACGAAGGAGCACGAACCCATGGCCCTGCTCGGAGTGATCCTGCTGCTGATCGGCGCCGGAGCCGGCGTCGTCACCTACCTGGCGACGCACGCCGCCGCCGGGACGGTCCCCGTCTCGGCCTTCGGCTTCACCCGCAACGCGACCCCGCTCGAGCTCGCGATCTACGGCGCCGTCGCGGTCCTGCTCTTCGCGCTCGGCTGGGCGATGATCTCGGCCGCCGCCCGCCGCCGGGTCCGCCTGCGCCGTGAGGAGAAGGAGTCGGCCCGTCTGGCCGAGGTCGAGGAGAACGCCGAGGCCGCCCGCCGCGACCACGAGCACCGCCTCCAGGAGTCCGGCCTGCGCGACGAGGACCTGCGCCGCCGCGAGAGCGAGCTGGCGGCCCGGCACGAGGGCCTCGACACCCGTGAGGCCGAGCTGTCGCGCCGCGAGGCCGAGTGGCGCGAGCGCGAGGGCCCGTCGGTCGCCGATGTCGTGACCGGCCGCGCCGAGGGCAACGTCCACGAGGGCACCGCGTCGTGGACCGACGACCAGCGCTCGGCCGGCAGCGTCGAGCGCCCGGCCGAGACCCGCGGCAGCCGCCGCAGCGACCGGACCGACCAGACCGAGTCGGTCGACCCCACCGGTTCCCACGCCGACACCGGCCACGACACCGGCCACGACACCGGCCACGACACCGGCTCGACCTCCGACTCGACCACAGACCCCGCCTACGCCGACGAGCGCGCCCAGCAGCGCGACGGGGCGGCGTGAGGGAGCACACGGCATACGTCTTCGACCTCGACGGCGTCGTGCGGGACTTCGCTCCCGGCGACGCGAACCCGGCCATCGAGGCGGCCCTCGGGCTGCCCGCCGGGCACGTCGCGGCGACGGCGTTCCGCAGCGAGCTGCTGCTGCCGACCATCACCGGCCGGCGCAGCTTCGACGAGTGGTATGCCGCCATCTGCGCCGCGCTCGAGGACGTCGTCCCCGAGCCGGCGCGGGTGCGCGAGCACATGACGCGCTGGCGCGAGCACCGCGGCACCGTGATCGACGAGACCGTCGAGCGTCTCCGGGCGCTCCGCTCGGCCGGGCACCGCACCTACGTCTTCACCAACGGCACCGACTACGTGCCGCAGGAGATGGAGCTGCTCGGGATCACGCGCCTCTTCGACGGCCTGCTCAACAGCGCGGACTTCGGCGTGGTCAAGCCCGACCCGCTGGCGTATGCCGCAGCCCACCGGGCGATCGAGGCCGACCTCGGGCGCGTGGTGGCCCGTGACGAGGTGTGGTTCACGGACGACCGCGACGAGAACGTCGCGGCCGCCCGTGAGTTCGGTTGGGACGCAGAGGTCTTCAGCCGAGGGTGAGCGACTCCCCTGCAGCGTCGACGCCGACCTGCACGGTGGCGCCGTCGCGGACCTCACCCGAGAGCAGCCCCCGGGCCAGCCGGTCGCCGATCTCGCGCTGGACGAGCCGGCGCAGCGGGCGGGCGCCGTAGGCCGGGTCGAAGCCACGCGTCGCGAGCCACTGGCGGGCGTCGTCGGTGACCTCGAGGGTGATCCGCCGGTCGGCGAGCCGCTCGGCGAAGGCCCGCACCTGCAGGTCGACGATGTGCGCGAGGTCGTCGCGGCTCAGGGCGTCGAAGACGACGACCTCGTCGAGCCGGTTGAGGAACTCCGGCTTGAACGACGAGCGCACGATGCCCATCACCGACTCGCGGCGCGCCTCAGGGCTCAGCAGCGGGTCGGTGAGGAACTGCGACCCGAGGTTGGAGGTCAGCACGAGGATGACGTTGCGGAAGTCGACGGTGCGACCCTGGCCGTCGGTGAGCCGCCCGTCGTCGAGCACCTGGAGCAGGATGTCGAACGTCTCGGGGTGGGCCTTCTCGACCTCGTCGAGCAGGATCACCGAGTAGGGGCGCCGGCGCACGGCCTCGGTGAGCTGGCCGCCCTCCTCGTAGCCGACGTAGCCGGGGGGCGCCCCGATGAGACGCGCGACCGAGTGCCGCTCGGAGTACTCCGACATGTCGATGCGCACCATCGCGCGCTCGTCGTCGAAGAGGAAGTCGGCGAGGCTCTTGGCCAGCTCGGTCTTGCCGACACCCGTCGGGCCGAGGAAGAGGAAGCTGCCGGTGGGCCGGTCGGGGTCCGAGACGCCGGCCCGCGTGCGGCGGACGGCGTCGGAGACGGCACGCACGGCGTCGGTCTGCCCGACGAGGCGGGCGCCGATGTGCTGCTCCATGTGCAGCAGCTTCTCGGACTCGCCCTCCATGAGCCGCCCGGCAGGGATGCCGGTCCAGGCCGAGATGACGTCGGCGATGTCGTCGGCGCCGACCTCCTCCTTGACCATCGGCTCCTCGTCGACGGACGTGGCCGCCGCCTCGCGCTCCTGGGCAGTCGCGAGCTGCTTCTCGAGGGCGGGGATGTCGCCGTAGGCGAGCTTGGACGCGCCCGCGAGGTCGCCCTCGCGCTGGAGCCGGTCGGCCTGCACCCGGAGGTCGTCGATCTGGGCCTTGATGTCACCGACGGCGTTGAGGCCGGCCTTCTCGGCCTCCCACCGGGCGTTGAGGGCCGCGAGCTCCTCGGACCGGTCGGCGAGGTCCTTGCGCAGCCGGGCGAGCCGCTCCTTGCTCGCCTCGTCGGTCTCCTGCTCGAGGGCGAACTCCTCCATCTTGAGCCGGTCGACGGCGCGGCGCAGCTCATCGATCTCGACGGGGCTCGAGTCGATCTCCATGCGCAGGCGCGAGGCGGCCTCGTCGATGAGGTCGATGGCCTTGTCCGGCAGCTGCCGTCCGCTGATGTAGCGGTCGCTGAGGGAGGCGGCCGCGACGAGCGCGGAGTCGGCGATCGTCACCTTGTGGTGCGCCTCGTAGCGCTCCTTGAGCCCGCGCAGGATCGCGATGGTGTCCTCGACCGACGGCTCGCCGACGAAGACCTGCTGGAAGCGGCGCTCGAGGGCGGCGTCCTTCTCGATGTGCTTGCGGTACTCGTCCAAGGTCGTGGCGCCCACGAGCCGCAGCTCGCCGCGGGCCAGCATGGGCTTGAGCATGTTGCCGGCGTCCATGGCGCCCTCGCCGCCGGCGCCCGCGCCGACGACGGTGTGGATCTCGTCGATGAAGGTGACGATCTGGCCGTCGCTGGCCTTGATCTCCTCGAGGACGGCCTTGAGCCGCTCCTCGAACTCGCCGCGGTACTTCGCCCCGGCAAGCATGGCGCCGAGGTCGAGGCTGTAGAGCGTCTTGTCGCGCAGGCTCTCGGGCACGTCGCCCTCGACGATGCGCTGGGCGAGACCCTCGACGACAGCCGTCTTGCCGACGCCGGGCTCACCGATGAGGACGGGGTTGTTCTTCGTGCGGCGGGAGAGGACCTGCACGACCCGGCGGATCTCGGCGTCGCGGCCGATGACGGGGTCGAGCTTGCCCTCACGGGCGCGGGCGGTGAGGTCGGTGCCGTACTTCGCGAGCGCCTCGAAGGTGCCCTCGGGGTTGTCGGACGTCACGGGTCGCCCGCCCCGCAGCTCGGGGATCGCCTTCTCGATCGCGTCGGCGTCGAGGCCGAACTGTCCCGTGCGCGCGATGGCCAGCAGCAGGTGGTCGGTGGAGACGTACGAGTCTCCCATGGCGGTCATGTACTGCTGGGCCTGCTGGATGACGCGCAGGCCGGTGGGCGAGAGCTGGGGCTGCTGGGTGCCGCCGGTGACCTGCGGCATCGTGGCCATGGCGCGCTCGGCTGCGGCCGTCGCTGCGGCGACGCTCGAGCCCGCCGCGGTGAGCAGGGCCGGGGTGGTCGTGCCACTCTGGGCCGCCAGCGCGAGCAGCAGGTGCGCCGGCTCGATGTTGGGGTGGTGCTTGCCCGTCGCGGTCGTCGCGGCCTGGGCAAAGGCCTCCTGCGCCTTGGTGGTCAGAGACAGATCCATGCGTGCTCCTGGTAACGGGATGGGTTCACAGGCGTCAACCGGTGCTGACTTGAGTGTATTCCGCTCAACTTCGTGCGTCAGAGGAAGGTGACGTATGCCGCCCGGCGCGCGCCGCCGGGCCCGTTCCCACGCTCCGCCTCCTCCTCCACCTAGTCTCGGGCGCATGGACCGAACCGCTCTCGCCGACGAGCTGCGCACCGCGCGCTTCCGCACGACCCAGTTCCGGGCCGGCTACCGGGAGGATGCAGTCGACGACGTCATCGACACCATCGTGGGGCAGCTGACGGTGGGCGTTGCCGACCACGAGATCGTGCAGACGGCGCAGTCCAGCCGCTTCCCGACGACCACGGGCCGGCGCGGCTACGAGATGGCCGAGGTCGACGCCCTGCTCGAGCGGGTCGTGACGAGCCTCGGCGGCGCGGCCACCCCGACGTCGTCGACCGACGGCGCCCCGACCTCGTCGTCGACGCCCTCGCAGACGACCTCGACGTCCGCCGAGCCGCTCCCCTCCGCGCTCATCGAGCCGCCGCGCGGCTTCCTGGCGCGCCTCCTCGGACGCTGACGACAGCCCGGCCCTGAGCCGACCCGAGAGCTCAGCCGTGCGGGTCGGGGTCGTACCACCCGTCGTGCGCGGCGGCAAGCGCCTCGAAGCGCACGGCATACGCAGGGTCGGACGGCGTGCGCACGTAGACCGCCCACTCGTGGGCCTCGGAGTCGTCCTCACCGGCGAGCGCCTCACGGACGACACGGACGTCGGACAGGCCCTCGGCCTCGAGGTCGTCGGCGAGCGACTCGGCGACGTCCCGCTCGGGCAGCACGATGAGGTGCTCCCTGGTCCCGTTCGCGTCGTCAGCTCCTGCAGTCGTGCCCACGGCGCCAGCGTAGGACGGTCAGACGACCTCGTCCGGCTCGGCGCCCGTCTCGATGACGCGTCGGGCGACCTCGCGCAGCTTGACATTGTGGTCCTGCGACGCGCGGCGCAGCACCTCGAACGCCTCTTCGGACAGGATCCGGTGGCGCTCGATGAGGATGCCCATGGCCTGGCCCACGAGCCGGTGGCTCTCGACGGCACGCTCGAGGTTGGCCTCGTTCTGCCGGAAGCGGTCGACCATGACGATGCGGTCGACGGCCTGGGCGAGCGAGTGCAGCAGCAGCTCCGCGACGACGCAGTCGGCGACACCGGGCTGCGCGGTCACGGCGCCCCCCACCCACACGCGGCAGGTGGCGCGGGTGCCCGACGACTCGAGCAGGATCCCGCGCCCGTCCTGGGCGCGGGCCTCACCGGCGGCGGTCGGTGCGGACAGGACCGAGCGCACCGAGGGCGACAGGGCCGCCGGCGGCACGACACCGGACGCGCTCGCGTGCAGGTCGTGCTGGGTCGCCGTCACGCGCAGCACCGCCTCGCCGCCGAGCACGGCCCCGATCGTCGAGGCCGCCACGGCGAGGGCCTCCTCGAGGTCCTCGGAGCACACGAGCAGCCGGGCTGCCGCGGTGACGCGAGCTGCGTGCTCGACGCTGTCGTCGTTCGCAGCCGTCGCCGGTGGCAGGGCGGTCACGGGGCCTCCTGGGTACGCGTGGGAAGGCCCGCGAACTTGGAGGCAGCACAGTGTTGCATCCCGCCCCACCGACGGACAAAACCAGACACGGCCCAATCGCCTGATGGGCCGGTCGCCGCCCGTCGCAGCGGCGCCCGGACACCGCGGCCCCCGGAGCCACGAGGGCGCCGGGAGCCGTTGGGGTGCGGGTCGGGTCAGGCCCGGTCGGGGTCCTGACCGCTCTCGACGACGCGGGCCGCGATCTCGCGCAGCTTGATGTTGCGGTTGAGCGACGCCTGCCGCAGCATCTCGAAGCTCTGCTTCGCCGTGATGCGGTGGCGCTCGATGAGGACGCCGACGGCGTGGCCGATGAGCCGGTGGCTCTCGATGGCCTGCTCGAGCTGGTGCTCCTTCTCGGCCCGCGCCTGCTGGGCGACCACCCGGTCGACGGCCTGGCCCAGCGACTGGGCGAGGAGGTCACCGACGATGAGCTCGTCACTCGAGACGTGGCGCGGCTCGTCGAACTGCACCCAGGCCCGGCAGTCGGACTCGTGCGCCGAGGGCAGGAGCAGCAGTCCATCGCGCTTGTCACCGAGGAGCACCTCGTGGCCGTGCGGCGAGGACATCAGCCCCTCGCGCACGCCGTCCTCGAGCTCCGAGACGTCGACCCGTCCCCGCGGGGACAGCACGACCGGCGTGCCCTTGGTCGGGGCCACCCGCAGCGTCACCCCGCCGTCGAAGAGCACGGTGAAGCCGGTGACGGCGGTCGCCAGCACCTGGTCGAGGTCATCGGCGGTTGCGAGGTCGACGGCGATCCGCGCGGCGAGCTCACGCCGCATGCGCGACTCGCGCTCGCGCGTCTCGTCGCGGATGACGACGATGATGAAACCGTCGTACTCCGCCGTGCCCGGGACGCTCCCAGACCGCACGTGCACCCACGCCTCGCCGCCGCCGCGCCGAAGGATGCGGTAGCGGTCGTCCTCGACGGGTTGACCCGCCTGCAGCAGGTCCATGCGCCGCTCGTGCTGGCGCCGCTCGTCGGAAGACTGCGACTCGGGGACCCACCACGGGTAGGGCGGCACGAGCGGGCCGTCGGCGAGCGACCAGCCGAACGTGCGGGTGAAGGCGTCATTGACCTGCACGACGAGCCCGTCGGCGTCGACGACGACGAACGGCTCCTGGATGGCACCGAGGATGGCCCGCAGCCATGCCGCGTCGCGGGACCGCGACCGGGACCGGACGAGGTTGGCGGCGAGGCGTGCCCGCAGCTCCTCGGGCTGGAACGGCTTGACGACGTAGTCGTCAGCGCCCTCGAGCAGCCCGGTGGTGCTCGCCTCGACGCCGGCCCGCGCCGACAGCAGCACCACCGGCAGGTCCCGCAGCGCAGGGTCGGCCCGGATCTCGCGCACGAGCGTCAGGCCGTCCATGCGCGGCATCATGACGTCGGCGAGGACGATCGCCGGACGACTCAGGCGCAGGTGCTCGAGGGCCTCGACCCCGTCGCGCACCGACAGGACGTCGTAGTCGACGACGCAGTGCCGCGCGATGTAGTCGCGCATGTCGTGGTTGTCCTCGACGACGAGCAGCGTCGGCCGGGCTCCCCCGAGCGGCGAGGAGCTCGAGGCGCTGGTCCCTGCATCGGTCCGGGCAGCAGCGCCCCCGGAGACGGCCGCGGCGCTCGCACCCATGCCGGCCGCGACGTCGTCGCGGATCACCCAGCTGCTGGCCTCGTCGATGAACGACTCGGCCGACCGCACCGTGATCGAGGGGCGCAGCGCCTCGCGCGACGCCGGCTCGCCCCACGGGAACGACACCGTGAACGTGCTGCCCTGGCCGTGGACCGACTCGACCGAGACGCGCCCGCCCATGAGCTCGACGAGCTGGCGCACGAGAGACAGGCCGATGCCGGCCCCCTCGCGGGAGCGGCGGTCCTCACCGCGGTCGAGCTGGCGGAAACGGTCGAAGACGAGGTCGAGGTCCTTCTCGAGGATGCCGATGCCGGTGTCGCTGACCGCCACGGCGAAGCCCTCGGCGCTGCCGGTCAGCCGCAGCGTGATGCCGCCCCGCGGGGTGAACTTCAGCGCGTTGGAGAGCAGGTTGAGCACGACCCGCTCGAACATGTCGACGTCGACGAACGCCTCGTGGTCGAGCTCGTCGCAGAGCACCTCGAAGGTCAGGCCGGTGCGCTCGATGGCCGGCCGGAAGTTCGCGGCGATGCCGGTCGTGAGCTCCTCGACGTCGGCCGACACCCAGTGCGGCTCGACGACCCCAGCCTCGACCCTGGTCAGGTCGAGGATGCGGTCGACGAGGGCGGTGAGCCGGTCGGTGTTGCGGCGGATCAGCTCGAAGCGCGAACGCTGCTCGGGATCGAGCCCGTCGGCCTCCAGGGCGTCCTGGACGGGTCCCGCGATGAGGGTGAGCGGCGTGCGCAGCTCGTGGCTGACGTTGGCGAAGAAGTCGGTCTTGGCGGCGTCGAGCTCGGCCAGGGCCTCGGCGCGGTGCCGCTCGTCCTGGAGGCTGCGGATGCCGCTGAGAGCGCTCGCCACGTGGGAGGCGCACAGCTCGGCGTACGTCCGCAGCTGCGCGTCCCAGGGCCGCTGGGGGTTCTCGGTCAGCAGCAGGTGTGCCGTCGGCTCGGTGAGGCCGGGCTCGACGACGGGCACGACGTGCACGCGTCGCCCTTCACCGTCGACGGACGGGACGTCGTCGCCGGGCGGCCCCCAGCGCAGGTCGCTCGTGACGTGGTCGTGCCGGTGCGAGCGCAGGACGTCGAGGGTGCGGACGCGCACGTCCTCGGGCGTCCTGGCGTCGGAGAGGGCTGCGGCGAGGCTCGAGGAGACCTCAGCGCGACGCTCGGCGAGCACCTTGGCCGTCGTCTCGGTGGCGACGTTGAGCACGCCGACGACGGCACCGGACTCGTCGTGGATGGCGCCGTACGACCACGTGAAGTAGGCCTCCTCGAGGAAGCCCGCGCGGTCGACGACGAGCAGCTCGTCCTCGACCCACGTCGCGGCGCCACCGCCCGTGACCTCGGCGAACATCGGGCCGATGACGTCCCAGACCTCGGGCCAGACGTCACGCACGGGCCGCGCCCACGCACCGGGGTGCTTGCTCTCGCCGAGCAGGGAGCGGTAGCCGTCGTTGTAGACCATGACGAGGTCGGGTCCCCAGCACACGAGGATGGGGAAGCGGGACGACAGGCTGACGTCGACCATGACGCGCAGCGTGTCGGGCCACGACTCGAGCGGGCCGAGCGGCGTCGCCGCCCAGTCGGTGCGCTCGAACAGGCTCGACATCTCGCCCTGGTACGCGGACCCGTCGGCAGGGAGGTGCGCCTGTGAGGAGCCCGGGAGGTTGCCCTCCGGATGGTGCGGGGTCACACGACCTCCGGGAGTGGGATCAAGATGCAGCCTCCGGCGGCTTCAAACGGGCGCGCCCCATCTGCTTGAGGCCGCAGCACAGTCTGTCACACGCCAACGGCCCGGCGGCCCGCTACGCGGAGGTGCACCCCCCGCGACGCGGGTGCCCTCCGAGAGGCCCCGGCTCGCTCAGCGCTCGGGTCGCCACACGACGAGGGCCTGCGAGGAGTGCGGCCGCGGCGGCCGCTGGCCGGGGCGCACGGCCACGACCTCGCCCCTCGGGCCCACCGCAAAGACGCGGGCCCCCGACGACAGCGCGACCTGGGCGGCCGCCAGCTCGGAGGTCAGCTCCTCGACCCGGGAGCGGAGAGCTGCGACGTGGTTCTCGAGGTCGAGGATGCGCTGGATGCCGGCGAGCGACACCCCCTCCTGCGACAGGCGCTGCACCTCGCGGAGCAGCTCGACGTCGCGCGTGCTGTAACGGCGCCCGCCGCCGCGCGTGCGCGACGGCGAGACGAGCCCGAGGCGGTCGTACTGACGCAGCGTCTGGGCGTGCATGCCGGCGAGCTCGGCCGCGACGGAGATGACGAAGACCGGGGCGTCGTCGTCGTGCCCGCCGGTGCGGGCGCTCTTGCGGGCCATCATCGCCACCTCCTCTCGTCGGCTCTCGTCGGCTCTCGTCGGGCTCTCGTCAGGCTCGGGCGCGCTGGAACAGGTCGGCGCGCGGGTCGTGGCCGTCCTCGGCCGCGGCCATCTTCTCGACGGCCTCGCGCGCCTCGTCGGTCAGCCGCTGCGGCACGACGACCTGCACCTTGGCGAGCAGGTCGCCGACGTGGTCGCCGCGCTTGACCCCACGGCCCTTGAGCCGGAGGACGCGGCCGCTCGGCGTGCCGGGAGCGACCTTGACCTTGACCGAGCCGCCGTCGAGCGTGGGCACGGCGACGGTCGCGCCGAGCGCGGCCTCGGCGAAGGTGACCGGGAGGTCGAGCGTGAGGTTGTCGCCGTCGCGCCCGAAGACCGGGTGCTTGTCGACCGAGACCGTCAGGATCAGGTCACCGGCCGGGGCGCCAGGGTCGCCCTGACGGCCCTTGCCGCGCAGACGGATCCGCTGACCGTCCTTGACGCCCGCCGGGATGCGGGCGTTGATGCGCCCGAGGTCGGGCGAGCTGAGCGAGACCGTGGAGCCCTGCACGGCGTCGCGGAAGGCGATGTGGGTGCTCGCCTGGACGTCGGCGCCGGGGCGCGGGCCGGGCGTCGCGCCGTAGCCGCCATAGCCGGCACCGGGGGCCCCGCCGCCGAACATCTGGCCGAGGATGTCCTCGAGGTTGGGCTGGCCACCACCCGCTCCACCGGTGTTGAAGCGGACGCGCTGGCCACCGGGGCCACCCGCGCCACCGAAGGCCGAGAAGATGTCCTCGAAGCCGGCACCCTGACCGCCGGCGCCACCCGCGGTGAAGCGGGCGCCGCCGTGGGACATGGCACGGATCGCGTCGTACTCGCGGCGCTTCTCGGGGTCGGACAGCACGGCATACGCCTCGCCGACCTCCTTGAAGCGCTCCTCGGCCTTGGCGTCCCCGACGTTGTGGTCGGGGTGCATCGTGCGCGCGACCTTGCGGTAGGTCTTCTTGATCGTCGCGGCGTCGGCGTCCTGGGGCACGCCGAGGATCGCGTAGAAGTCCTTCTCGAACCAGTCCTGACTAGCCATGGCGCACCTCCTCCTTCGCGGTGACTCTCACGCTGCTCCCATCATCGGGTATGCCGCCGGGCTGCGTGTGCAGCCCGGCGGCGGACGTCTCAGGTGGGGTCGGCAACCGACACCCGCGCGGCCCGGACGAGCCGGTCACCGATGCGGTAGCCCGGCTGCAGCACCTGCACGACGGTGGTGCCCGTCGCGCCCTCGGGGAGCTCGGCCTCGACGTGCATGAGGGCCTCGTGCACGTTGGGGTCGAACTCCTGCCCGGCCTCGCCCAGGCGCTCGACGCCGTAGCGGCCGAGGGTGGACTCGAGCTTGTCGGCGATGGCCGCGAACGGGCCACCGGCGAGGTCGCCGGCCTGGCGCGCCATGTGGATGTCGTCGAGCACCGGCAGCAGCGACTCGACGACGCTGCCCACCGCGGTGTGCCGGATGACCTCGCGGTCGCGGTCGACGCGCTTCTTGTAGTTGACGTACTCGGCCTGCAGTCGCTGCAGGTCCGCGAGCAGCGTCGCGGCCATGGTGTCCTCCTCGGCGAGGGCGACGCCCTCCTCCGGGTCGGAGGACGGAGCGGACTCGCCTGCGGGGTGGTCGAACTCGTCCTCGCCACCGGGCTCGGACGAAGCGCCCGGGCCGCCCTCGTAGTACGTGTGGTGGCGCTCCCCGTGCTGGGACTCGCCGGAGCCGCCCCGGGGCGGGGTGCCGGCGGCGTCGCCGCCGGCACCCGTCGCGCCCGTGCCGGTCACGTCGGGCTGCTCGCCGGACGTGCCCTGGTTCGGGGACTCGTTCACTTGGCGTCCTTGGCCTCGTCGTCGTCGACGACCTCGGCGTCGACGACGTCCTCGTCGGCGTTGCCCGACGCGTCCGACGTGCCCGACGTGCTCTCACCCGAGGGCGAGCCGTCCTGCGCACCGGCGGCGTTGGCCGAGGCCTGCTCCGAGGCGTAGACGGCCTGGCCCATGGCCTGGGACTTGGTGTTGAGGTCCTCGACCTTGGCCTTGATGTCGTCGGCGCTGGCCTCGGAGCCCTCGGCGATGGACGCCTTGAGGTCGGCGAGCGACTCCTCCACCGGCGTCTTGACGTCGGCCGGGACCTTGTCGCCGGACTCCTTGAGGAAGGACTCGGTCGAGAAGACGAGCTGCTCGGCCTGGTTGCGGACCTCGGCCTCCTCGCGACGCTTCCGGTCCTCGTCGGCGTGCGCCTCGGCGTCCTTGACCATCTTGTCGATCTCTTCCTTCGACAGCGCCGAGCCGCCGGTGATCGTCATCTTCTGCTCCTTGCCGGTGCCCTGGTCCTTGGCACTGACGTTGACGATGCCGTTGGCGTCGATGTCGAAGGTGACCTCGATCTTCGGCACGCCGCGCGGGGCCGGCGCGATGCCGGTCAGCTCGAAGGTGCCGAGCGACTTGTTGTGCTGGGCGATCTCGCGCTCACCCTGGAAGACCTGGATGAGGACCGAGGGCTGGTTGTCGTCGGCGGTGCTGAAGATCTCCGAGCGCTTCGTCGGGATCGCGGTGTTGCGCTCGATGAGCTTGGTGAACAGGCCACCCTTGGTCTCGATGCCGAGCGAGAGCGGCGTGACGTCGATGAGCAGGACGTCCTTGCGCTCACCCTTGAGGACACCGGCCTGCAGGCTCGCGCCCATGGCGACGACCTCGTCGGGGTTGACGCCCTTGTTGGGGGCCTTGCCGCCGGTCAGCTCGGTGACGAGCGCGGTGACGGCCGGCATGCGGGTCGAGCCACCGACGAGCACGACGTGGTCGATGTCGGCGACCTTGATGCCGGCGTCCTCGATGACCTTGTGGAACGGCGCCTTGGTGCGGTCGAGGAGCGACTTGGTCATCTGCTCGAACTGCGCACGCGTCAGGGTCTCGTCGAGGTGGATCGGGCCCTCGGGCGTCATCGAGATGTACTGGGCCGAGATGTTGGTGCTCGTCGCGGTGGAGAGCTCCTTCTTGGCGCGCTCGGCCTCGTCGCGGAGGCGCTGCATCGCGATCTTGTCCTTGGACAGGTCCTGGCCGGTCTTGTTCTTCACCTGCGTGATGAGGTGCTGGACGACGACGTCGTCCCAGTCGTCGCCACCGAGGTGGTTGTCACCGTTGGTCGCGCGCACCTGGATCGTGGCGAAGCCGTCCTCGGCGTCCTTGCCGACCTCGAGGAGGGACACGTCGAACGTGCCGCCACCGAGGTCGAAGACGAGGATGAGCTCGTCCTCCTTGCCCTTGTCGAGGCCGTAGGCGAGAGCCGCCGCGGTGGGCTCGTTGACGATGCGCAGGACGTTGAGGCCCGCGATCTCACCGGCCTCCTTGGTGGCCTGGCGCTCGGCGTCGTCGAAGTACGCGGGGACGGTGATGACGGCGTCGGTCACCGACTCGCCGAGGTAGGACTCGGCGTCGCGCTTCAGCTTCTGGAGGATGCGGGCGCTGATCTCCTGCGCCGTGTAGGTCTTGCCGTCGATCTCGGGCGACTTCCAGTCGGTGCCCATGTGGCGCTTGACGGAGCGGATCGTCCGGTCGACGTTGGTGACGGCCTGGCGCTTGGCCACCTCGCCGACGAGTACCTCGCCGTTCTTGGAGAACGCGACGACGGACGGCGTCGTGCGCCCGCCCTCGGCGTTCGCGATGATGCTCGGCTCGCCGCCCTCGAGGACGGAGACGGCCGAGTTGGTGGTACCGAGGTCAATTCCGACCGCACGTGCCATGGGTGACTCCTTGTGAGCTAGGTGGAGATCGTGATGCTGATGGTCTGGTGAACAGGTCCTCGCTCAATCTGCTCCGGCCGGGTCGTGATTGTCAAAACCGGACTCGCAAATCTTGCGTTCACTCGACTCAACTCTGGGGTTGCCCCGTTTGTTCCCGGGCTCTGGACCGGGGTCGTCCCGGAGGGCGCACAGGCTCGCTCGCTACCGTCGGTGAGGGAGGTCCCCATGCCCGAGCGCACCGGCCGGGTCGCCCTCGCCGCGACCATGACCCTCGCCCTGTCCGCCGCCGCCTGCTCGCCGGGCGTCCCGTCATCCGGCACCAGCACCTCGCCCGCGAGTGGCCCGGCCACGGCGTCAGCGTCGTCCACGTCCGCGTCCACCACACCGGCGACCACACCGGCGACCACACCGGCGGCGACAGCCCCGACCGCACCTGCCTCGACGACGACGCGCACCGCCACTCCGTCGAGTCCGGCACCGACCTCCGTCGCCGGCCGCCCCACGGGCAGTGCGACGGTGGTGCGCACGCTCGCGACCGGCATCGACGTGCCGTGGGGCCTCGCGCGCCTCCCGGACGGCACGGTGCTCGTGTCGGCGCGCGACAGCCACCGGATCGACCGGCTCGACGTCGCCGCGGGCCGGCTCACCCGGGTCGGCACCGTGCCCGGCGTCGTGTCCAACGTGTCGCAGCAGGGCGAGGCGGGGCTGCTCGGCATCGCGGTCTCGCCGACGTTCAGGCGCGACCGCCTCGTCTACGCGTACTTCTCGACGGCGTCCGACAACCGGATCGCCGCGATCCCGTGGGACCCGTCGGCGCCGGCCGGGCGGCAGCTCGGCACGCCGCGAGTGCTCGTGCGCGGCATCCCCCACAACGTGCACCACGACGGCGGCCGGCTCGCGTTCGGCCCGGACGGCTACCTCTATGCGACGACCGGCGAGGCGCAGCAGCCCGCACTGGCCCAGGACAAGGGCTCGCTCGGCGGCAAGATCCTGCGGATGACGACCTCCGGCCGGCCGGCCCCGGGCAACCCGTTCGGCACGCTCGTCTGGTCCTACGGCCACCGCAACGTCCAGGGCATCGCCTGGGACGCGGCCGGGCGCCTCTGGGCCTCGGAGTTCGGTGACCACAGCGAGGACGAGCTCAACCTCATCCGCCCCGGCCGCAACTACGGATGGCCGCAGACCGAGGGACGCACGAGCCGCGCAGGCATCACCGGGCCGGTCGTCCAGTGGGGCCCGCCGCAGGACTCCCCCAGCGGCATCGCCATCGCCGGCGGCTCGGTGTGGATGGCGGCGCTGCGCGGGCAGCGGCTGTGGCGGATCCCGCTCGACGGCGCCCGCACCGCCGCCGCGCCGCAGGACTTCCTCGTCGGCCGCTACGGCCGGCTGCGCAGCGTGCTCGCCGTCGACGACCGGACGATCCTCGTCACGACGAGCAACCGCGACGGGCGACAGGCCCCGGGTGCCGGGGACGACCGGATCCTCCTCGTCCGCGTCACCTGACGCCCTACCGCGTCAGCCGGTCGGCAGCCGCACGCTCGAGACCGTCGTCAGCACCGGGTGGGCGTCGTCGCCGTCGCGGACCTCGCCGCCGCGCCAGACGATGGAGAGGTCACGGCCCTGCACGGTCAGCTCGGCCAGACAGTTGTCGAACCACGGACCGTCGGTGACCACCCAGGGGTAGGCGGGGTCGGGCACGCGCTTGGACCGCTCGGCGACGAAGCGCATCGGCCGCACCAGCCCCCGCGCGAACGCCGACATCATGACGCGGATCGCCCGCGGCATCGGGTTGCGGATCGGTGAGCAGACGGCCTGGATGACGCGCGAGGTGGCGCCGTGGCGCGTCCTCGCGTCGACGACCTCGGCGACGTAGGAGTTGTGGACGTCGCCGGAGAGGAAGACGACCGTGGCCGGGGCCCGGCCCCGTTCCCCGCGCGCGACCTCCATCACCATGTCGAAGACCTCGACGAAGCCGTCGTTGAAGGCCGCCCAGTGCTCGAGGTCGATGGACTGGCGGGCCTTCTCGGCGGCCTGGGCGACGACCTTGCCGTGGGTGCCCATCGCGAGCACCTCGTCGATGGCCTCGAGGTCGTGCAGGCCGGGCGGCAGCATGAAGGGCAGCGACGTGCCGATGAGCAGGTGCTCGACGTCGCCCGTCAGCTGCTCGTCGAGCCAGCGCATCTCGTCGGGGTCGAGCATCGAGCGGTGCTGCGGCTCGAGCACCCGCGCGGCCCGGGAGTCGACGACGACGAGACGGCTGTCGCCGAGGTCGCGCCGGAAGCTCCAGCGGTAGACCTCCGGGTGCCGGTCCGAGCGCCGCGCGAGGTCGAAGACGGCCTCGGTGAGGTCGAGCTCGCCCTCGCCGTCACCGGCGCCGGCGTCCCTGCCGGCGATGACCCGCGCATAGATCTCGTCGTCGGCGAGCTGCGCTGGCGAGAGGTTGCCGATGTGCTGGTAGACCCAGTACGACGACAGGCCGCCCATGAGGCGCTCGTGCCACCACGGGGTGCGGTTGATCTCCTCGTGCCACGTCCACGAGGTGTTCCAGTCGTCGCGGATGTCGTGGTCGTCGAAGATCATGCAGCTCGGCACGGTGGACAGCAGCCAGCGGTTGGCGTCGTCCCCCCAGGCGAGCCCGTAGAGGTGGGCGTACTCCTCGTAGTCCTTGATCTCCTCGCCGGGCGGCTCGTCGAGGCTGCGTCTCGCGGCGATGAACTCGCGCATGGCCTCCGACGTCTCGTCGGCGTAGACCTGGTCGCCGAGGAAGGCGACGAGGTCGGGCCACTCCTCCTCGCCGCGTGCGAGCGCGAGCGCGAGGGTGCGCAGGGCGTCGACGCCGTTGGTCTGGTGGCCCTTCCGGTCGTGCGGCACGGTCGTGCGGCACGACCCGAACAGCAGGCGCGTCGGACGCCCGCGGTCGATCGTACGGATGCGTGGCGAGGGGAACGGGCTGTCCGGCTCGGGCCACACGGGCGCACCGTCGACGCTCACGGCATACGACCAGTCACCGCCGGGCTCGAGGCCGTCGACGACGACGAGGGCGTAGTGGTGGCCCTTGACGGAGAAGGTCGGCGCGCTCCACTCGCGACCGTCGGCGTGCACGGTGGCGACCCCGGGCCCGGACGTCTCGAGCCACACCGTCGCGTCGGTCTCGCCGACGTAGCGCAGCATCGGCCCGAGGACGAGCGGGCCCCGTCGGGCGGGCGAGCGGTCGGGTTCGGTCATGCCGCAGGCTTACTCCACGCGCGCCGCCACCGGGGAGGAAAGCCCTGTGACAGACCTGTGGGCCAGCCCCCCGACGCAGGCTCCACGCTCACCGCGCCACGTGCTCGCCGAAGAACGCGAGCGTGCGCTCCCACGCGTCGGCGGCGACCTCGGCGTTGTACTTCGAGGGCGAGGTGTCGTTGAAGAAGGCGTGCCCGACGCCGTGGTAGACCCGCGCCGTGAAGTCGACACCGGCCTGCTCCATGCGCGACTCGAGGTCGGGGACGCCGTCGGTGATGCCGTGGTCCTGCTCGCCGTAGAAGGCGAGGACGGGGCAGGCGATGGTCGCGGGGTCGGCGTTCTCGGGGAAGGTGCCGTAGAAGGGCACCGCGGCGCGCACCCGCGGGTCGGCGGCCGCGAGGGCATACGCATACGTCCCCCCGAAGCAGAAGCCGACGACGCCCACGCGCCCGTCGACCCCCTCCTCCTGCACGAGCGCGTCGACGACGGCGCGCAGGGCCGGGACGGCCCACGCGGCGAACTCCGGCTGGCGCGCGGGAGTGGTGGCCGCGCGCATCTGCGGCTGCGCGGCGAGCCGGTCCTCCTCGGAGGCGCTGAACATCAGCTCGAAGATGCGGGCCCCGACCTCGGGCGTCAGCCCGACGTGGCCGAGCAGGTCCGGCGCGACGGCGACGTAGCCCTCCGCGGCGATGCGGTCGGCGACGTCCTTGATGTGGTCGGCCAGGCCCCAGATCTCCTGGATGACGACGACCGCGCCGCGCGGCTGCCCGCTCGGGTCGGCGCGGTAGGCGGTGAGGTCATGCTCGGGGAAGTCGATCATCGTGCCCATGCACCATTCCTACCCCTCCGGCGACAATCAGGTGGTGACCCTGGACACGACCGCCGCGTGGCTCGACGGGCTCGCCGCCGACCTGACGGGTGGTCACGTCCGCGACCGCGGGACCTCCGTGGATCAGGTCGTATGCCGCCAGCTCCCTTCCGGTGCCGAGCTGGCCTTCGTGGGCGGCGTGGTCGTCAAGGTGCACCACCCCCGGACCGATGCCGCCGCACTGGGCAGACGCCTGTGGCAGGTGACGAGCGGTGCGGGACCGTCGCTGTGGGTCCAGCCCCTCGAGGGCCGGCCGCGCCGTGCGCCGGACGGGCGCTGCGTGACCGTCTGGCCCCGGGTCGAGGTCGTCGCCCCCGGGGACGCCGCGCTGCCGTGGGCCGACTCGGGCCGGCTGCTCGCGCGGCTGCACCTCTCCTCCGCCGACGCCGGGGACGCACCCGACCGGACACCGCTCCCCCGCCACGGCGGACCCGCACGGGTCTCCCGGGCGCTCCGACGGGCGGGGCGTCTCGACCATCCGGCGGCTCCGATGCTGACCGAGCTCGGCCGCAGGCTCCTCGACGAGATCCCGACGAGCCCGGCGCCGGGGCTGGTCGTCCACGGCGACTGGCACCTCGGACAGCTCGCCCGCACCCCGGACGGGCTCCGACTCCTCGACGTCGACGACCTCGGGACCGGCGACCCGGCCTGGGACCTCGCCCGCCCCGCGGGATTCTGGGCCGCGGGTGTCCTCGAGGACGCCGACTGGCGGATCTTCCTCACGGCCTACCGGACGGAGGGCGGGCCGGGCGTCCCGGCGGACGGCGACCCGTGGCCGCGCCTCGACCTGCCGGCCCGCTGCGCCGTCTACGTGGCGGCGGTCCGGGCCCTGGGCGTCCAGCCGGCTCACAGCGCGCACCCAGCCGAGGGCCTGTTGGAGGCCTGCGCCCGGATGTGAGGATGAGGGCATGAGCCAGCAGCCGCCCCCGTTCCCGCACCAGGACTCGACCGGTGCCGCCTACCAGCCGCAGGGCTTCGTGTGCCCGAAGTGCCGAGGGACCATGCGCACCTACGACCGCAACGGCGTGCACGTCGAGCAGTGCGACCAGTGCCGCGGGATCTTCCTCGACTTCGGCGAGTTCGAGCACCTGAGCCAGCTCGAGAGCCGCTTCGTCGCCCAGCCGCCGCCCCAGCAGTACGGCGGACCGTCCTGGGGCAACCGCGGCGGCAAGCACTACCGCAAGAAGGGCATGGCCGGCCTCTTCTTCTCGAGCTGACGCCAGCCACCCGCACACCTCGGGGACGACGACGCCGCGTATGCCGTGTGAGCGCGTCCCCGAGGGGTGCTGCAGGCCCGAAGGTGTGAGGATGACGGCGTGCCTGCCCATCCCGCCGCGGTCGACCGGGCTCTCGCGCACGTGCGCGCGCTCTCCGTGGGGCCGCCGCTCGACCCGACGCTGCGGGTCACGCTCAACTTCCACCCCGACCGGCTCGTGCGCGGTGAGCCGATCCTCGTGGCGATGGCCCGGGACGGGCTCTACCGGTCTCAGTTCGAGACCCGCACGAGCAACGGTGGGCTGACGGCGCACCCGGGCGGGGACCGCTGGCGGTGGGAGAGCCGGATCTTCGGGGGCGCCTACGACGACGCCGAGCCCGGGCTGCGACCGAAGTACGGCGCGCTCGACCTCCACCGCCGTCCGCACGGCGCGGCACCGCGGTTCGGCTCAGCCCACGTACGGCTCGCGGCCCACACGCTGGTGCGCACGACGTTCTGCTTCCCTGACAGCGTCTTCGAGCCCGAGCACTTCGGCACCTCAACGGGATTCGGGCTGGCGGCGCTCGCGGCCGCGGCCGACCACGACCTGCTCGACGACTACGTCGAGGCGCACGTGCACGGGGTGGTCGACCTCGTCGACGACGTCGAGGCGCTGGTCCTCGACCCCGGCTACCGGGGCACCGACGTCGAGGCCGACGCGCTCGCCCTCGGGGTGCCGGTGGAGTGGCACCCCGGCTACCGGCTCGACGTCGCGACACTGGCTGCGCACCCGGACTACCGAGGCCCTGAGTTCGTCGCTCTCGGTGAGTCGCTGGCCGTCGACGGGGTCGTGACCCCGCAGGTCATCGGTGCGGCGTCACGCGAGGGACGGCACGACGAGCAGGCGCTCAAGAGGGTCTGGCACTACGTCGCCCGCTTCGGAGCGGTCAGCGGGTGACGACCGTCGTCACGACCGAGGTCACCGAGGGCGTCGGCGGGGTCGACGAGAAGCCGAACCGGCACGGCGGGTCGACCCGGGCCAGCGCCCCGAGCGGCATCCCCTCGAAGCTGCCCTCGAGGGACGTCACGGCGTGCAGGTCGGTCGCGCCGTAGTACTCCCGGCGGCCCTCGAGCGCCGTGCCGCGGGTTCGCACGCCCCGCAAGGCGACTCGCGCGATCGGGTCGACCGCGGTCGCCCACGACCGGCTCGTCGCGACGCGCGACGGCACGAGCTGCAGGAGCCGGCCGAGCGGCATACGCCCACCGACCGTGAGGTCGAGTGTCAGCGACGGTGACTCGACGTGCCACGCGTGGCCGCCAGCCGTCACGGTGATCGGCTCGAGACGCACCTCGCCGAAGACGTAGGTCGCCCCGATGAACTCGGCCACCTCGACGCTCGGCGCGACGAGCACCCGGTGCCCGGCGGCCGTCTCGACCATCGCGTCGCCGAAGGAGCCGAGCGGCGTCCGCTCCCACGACCCGACGACGACGCGGACTCCCGACGCCGACCCGACGCCGGCGATCTGACCGTGGAACCGCTCTGCTGGCACGACCCGAGCGTAGGCGAGCCGCTCAGGCCACCCGGTTGACCGTCTCCTCGATGCCGGCGACGAGCTTCGTGTAGTCGTCGGTCGGTGACCCACCGAGCACCGACCCCCACGCCGGGACGAGCTCCGGGCCGTAGCGGTGGCCGTAGCCGTCGGGCGGGTCGTGGCCGACGGCCATGTCGGTCGTCAGCTGCCAGAACGTCACGAAGGGGATCCACGTGACGTCGGGGTTGACGTCGTGCCCGCGGGGCTCGCGCAGCCAGTCCGGCTCGGCGCCGAGCAGGGCCGGGTTCCACCAGACGACGGGGTCGGACGCGTGCTGGGCGTAGACGAAGCGGGGGAAGTCCCAGGCGCCGTAGTCGCGGCCGTAGTAGTCGTGGGTCAGCTGGTCGCCGCTCGCCGCGAACCGGATGTGCAGCCCTGCGTCGACGACCGGGACGATCTCGGGCGAGCCCTCGTTGCGCCGGGCGGTCAGCGACTGCCAGATGCCCGTGAAGCTCGGCGTGCCCACCCACACGCCGCCCTGGGCGCGGGCCAGCATGTCGTCGGCGCTCGAGAAGGCGGCCTGCCCGCCGTAGGAGCCGAGCGACTCGCCGCCGACGACGAGCTGCGGACGGTCGTCCTCGGGCAGCGTGCGCCACACGGCATACACCTTGTCGAAGAGCGCCTTGCCCGCCTCTCGGGGAGTGTCGCGGTCGGTCATCATCGACATCGCGCTCGGCAGGTAGGAGTACTGCATGGCGGCGATCGCGCTGTCGCCGTTGCTGAGGTACTCGACCGACTGCGCCGACCAGTCGTCGACCCAGCCGGTGCCCGTCGTCGTGAAGACGGCCAGGACGCGGCGGTGGAAGGCGTTGGTGCGCTTGAGCTCCGCGACGACGGCGTCAGCGACGTCGTCGACCGAACGGTCCGGCGTGCGGCCGGCATAGACGCGGATCGGCTCGATGGCCCCGCGGTCGGTCGCGGCCGTGATCTGCTTCGGCGTCGGAGCGCTCGTGACGAACATCTGCCCCTGGTAGCCGAGGCTGTCCCACGACTCGAGCGACCCCGGTCCGCCGGAGCGCAACGACGACGTCGGCGCGGCGCGACCGGTGGGCGCGGTGTTGACCTGGGCCGCGACGCCGGCGAAGGCCTGCATGCCGCGGTGGAAGAGCACGCTGTCGGTGACCCACGCCGTCGCGGTGGCCACGACGACGACGGCGATGACGGTCGCGATCGTCTTGGGCAGCACCTGGCCGGCAGCCTGGGCGAGCTGGTGGGTCGCGCCGCGCAGCCCGCGCGCGATGGCGAGGAAGAGCACCGCGATGAGGGCGGCGAGCGCGAGCGCCAGCGCCCAGTCGACCGGGTCGAGGGGCGCGAGCCGGACGACCGCCGCCGTGCGCGCCTGCGCCCTGACGTTGGCGACCGTCAGGCCGAGGACGGCGACGGCGCCGAAGACCGGGGCCGCGACGAGCAGCCAGTGCCGGGCCTCGCCGCTCACGGTGACGTGCAGGTCGATGAGGTGCGAGACGCGCCTGACCACCCAGGCGACGAGCACGCCGAGCGCGTAGCCGGCGACGGCGCACAGGCCGCTGATGAGGCCCTGGTAGTACCAGGTGCGCGGCAGCAGGCTCGGCGCCATCGAGGTGAGGAAGTAGGCGGCGCCGAAGAGCAGCCCGGTGCGCGAGAGGTGCCACCACGCGCGGCCGGCGCCGGGGCGGCTGGGCGTCTCGGGCGCGTCGGGCATGCCTCAACACTAGGTCGTGGCCGCCGCGGGCCGCTTCGGGTTCGTCCCCTACGGGTCGTCCCTGAGTGGCCCGTGACGTGGTCGGTGACGCGGTCGGTGACGCGGTCGGTGACGCGGTCGGTGACGCGTCGGCGCCCCGCCGGGGCACGATGGGGGCATGGCAGCGCTCGAGCAACGCATCACGACCTTCAGCCGCGACGGGCTGCGCTTCGACGTCACCGACGAGGGCCCGGTCGACGGCGACGTCGTCGTGCTGCTCCACGGCTTCCCCACCGACCGCACGAGCTGGGACCGGGTCGCGGCCCGGCTGCACGAGGCAGGGCTGCGCACGCTCGCCCCCGACCAGCGCGGCTACTCCCCTGGCGCGCGACCAACCGGCGGGGACGCCTACCGCCTCGACGAGCTCGTCGCCGACGTCCTCGCACTCATCGAGGCGTCCGGACGCGAGCGGGTCCACCTCGTCGGGCACGACTGGGGCGGCGCGCTCGCCTGGCTCGTCGCCGGCAACCACCCGACGCGCATCGCCTCGCTGACCGTCCTGTCGACCCCGCACCCGGCCGCGATGTCGCGGGCGTGGCGCACGGGCCTCGACCAGAAGCGGCGGTCCTGGTACATGGCGGCCTTCCAGGTGCCGTGGGTGCCCGAGCGCGCCCTTGCTGCGGGCTTCCACTCGCTCATGGCGCGCTCCGGTCTCCCGGCCGAGGACAGGACGAGGTATGCCGCCCGCCTGGCCCACGCGGACGCGCTCACCGGGCCGGTCAACTGGTACCGCGCCGCCCGGCACTCGGGTGTGGGGGCGCACCGGGTCGAGGTGCCGACGACGTACGTCTGGGGCTCGCGGGACCCCTTCCTTGGCCGCACCGCGGCCGAGCTGACGCGTGAGCACGTCGGGGCCGACTACGAGCTCGTCGAGCTCGACGCGGGGCACTGGCTCCCCGAGACCCGCGACGCGGAGTCCGCTGCCGCGATCCTGCACCGCGTCGCGCGGGCGAGCTGAACGGCATACGCCCTCTCACCCGGAGGGTGACGGACGCCTCGCTCGATGCGGGGAACACGACCACTCCCGGGTAGGTTGCACGACCGTGAAGATCGACATCTGGAGCGACATCGTCTGCCCGTTCTGCTACATCGGCAAGCGTCGCCTCGAGGCTGCCGTCGCGCAGTTCGAGCACGCCGACGAGGTCGAGGTGCAGTGGCACAGCTTCGAGCTGGACCGAGGCGCCGCCCCCGTGTCGGAGCAGCCGCTCGTCGACCTCGTCGCCGCGAAGTACGGCACGACGCGCGAGCAGGCGGCCGACCAGCACCGCTCGATGGCGGCCGCCGCGGCCGAGCTGGGCCTCACGTTCAACTGGGAGCAGGCCCGCTACGGCAACACCTTCGACGCGCACCGCGTCGTGCACCTGGCGGCCGAGCAGGGACTCGCCGACGCCGCGCACGAGCGGCTCATGCGCGCCTACTTCACCGACGGCCTCGCGGTCGGCGACCGCGACGTGCTCGTCCGGCTCGCCGGCGAGATCGGCCTCGACGAGGGCGCCGTGCGCGAGATGCTCGAGTCCGACGACTACGGCAACCACGTGCGCAGCGACGAGGCGACGGCCAAGATGCTCGGCATCGAGTCGGTCCCCTTCTTCGTGCTCGACCGCAAGTACGGCGTCTCCGGCGCCCAGCCGGTCGAGGTCTTCGCCCAGGCGCTCGAGACGGCGTGGGAGCACCGCCACGAGGTGCTCGAGCCGGTCGCCGCAGGCGGCTGCGGCGGTGGCTGCGGCGCCGGCGGCTGCGGAGGGGTCTGCGGCGCCTGACTCGCCCGGAGACCGCGCTACGGGCCTAGCGTGGGTGGGCATGTCCCACCCCCAGATGTTCGACACCGGCGACCCCTACCTGCGGCGCCTGCGCGAGATCTGCCTCGCGCTGCCCGGCGCCGACGAGAAGGTCTCGCACGGCCGGCCCAACTTCTTCACCCGCAAGGTCTTCGCGATCTACGGCGGCGTCGTCAAGGGCGACCACGACCCGGAGCCCTACCGCCACGCCCTGATCGTCCAGCCCGACGAGTCCGACCGGGCGGCGCTGCTCGAGGATCCGCGCTTCGTCGTGCCCGGCTACTACGGTCCCTACGGCTGGCTCATGCTCGACCTGCGCAACGACCGCGCCGCTGACGGCGTCGACTGGGACGAGGTCGCCGAGCTCGTCGACGCGTCGTACCGCCGCACCGCGCCGGTCCGCCTCGTTCGCGAGCTCGACGCGCGCTGACTTCGCCCGCTGCGACCGGACGGCGACCGGACGGCGACCGGACGGCGACCGGACGGCGACCGGGCGGTAGGTCACGGTGACGTGACGATGCGCCGCGACGCCCCTCGCTCATGCGACCCCGGCGCCGCGGGGGCGCGTAAGGTACCGGTCGCTGGGTCGACGAAAGGCGCACATGGGACGGCACACCGATCCCGCGGTCATCGGATCGCGGCGAGCCGCGGTGGTGACCCTGACGGTGTCCGCACTGCTCGTGATCGGCGGCTTCGTCATCCTGGGTCGCTCCGGCGACCTGCGTCTCGGCCCCGGTCCCTCGCCCACGGCGCCGGCCACGCCGACGGGACGCATCGGCGGAGTCGAGAGCTCGAGCGGCGCCGTCTCGCCGTCCACGTCCCCGACCCCGTCGGGCACGCCCTCCACCTCGCCGAGCTCGACGGGACCGTCACCGACGCCGTCGCTGACGACCAGGGCTCCCGCGCCGCTCGTGACGGCACCGGCACCGACGCGCTCACCGGCCTCGGTCCCCACGCGGACATCGTCCCCGACGAGCACGGCCGTTGCCGCACCACCTCCTCGCGCGGGCGTCGCCCACCAGGTCGTGGCCCTCGTCAACACCGAGCGCGCCCGGGCGGGGTGCGGCCCGGTGTCGATCGACGCGGCGCTCCAGCGGGCGGCGCAGCAGCACAGCGACGACATGGCGACGCGTGGCTACTTCTCGCACACGAGCCCCGACGGGTCGACCTTCGCCGACCGCATCCGCGGCGCCGGCTACCGCGGCGGGGCGATCGGCGAGAACATCGCGGCCGGGCAGCGGAGCGCCAAGGAGGTCATGAGCGGCTGGATGGCGAGCCCGGGGCACCGCGCGAACATCCTCAACTGCGCCTACCGCGACATCGGCGTCGGCTACGCGACCGGCGGCCCCTACGGCACGTACTGGACCCAGACCTTCGGCGGCTGACCACCCGTAGGTTGTCGTCATGCACCCCTGGCACTCGCAGGACCGTCACGTCGTCCGCCTCGACTGGGGACCCACCGCGGCCGAGGCCCTGACGAGGTATGCCGTCGCCGCAGGGTCGCCCGTGTGCGCGGTCGTCGTCGACGTCCTCAGCTTCACGACGTGCGTCTCGGTGGCCGTCGACGCCGGCATCCGCGTGCTCCCCTACCGCTGGAAGGACGAGTCGGCGCGCGCCTTCGCCGACGAGCGGGGAGCCACCCTGGCCCGGACGCGGTCGGCGACGCGGGCCAAGGGCGGCGTCAGCCTGTCACCGGCCTCGATCCGCGCGGCCCGTGACGTCAAGGACCTCGTGCTGCCCTCGCCCAACGGGTCGACGACCACCACCGTCCTGGCCGAGGCCGGCGCGCAGGTCGTGGCGGCCTCGATGCGCAACCGGACGGCGGTCGCCGCCTGGATCGTCGACTGGCTCGAGTCGTCGAGCGGCCCCCGGGCCCAGCCGGCGGTCGTCGTCGTCCCGGCCGGCGAGCGCTGGCCCGACGACTCGCTGCGTCCGGCCGTCGAGGACCTCTGGGGCGCCGGGTCCGTCGTGGCGGCGCTGGCCCAGCGGCTCGAGCACCGCGGCGGCCCGCTGCTCCTCAGCCCCGAGGCCGAGGCGGCGGGAGCGGCCTGGCTCGCCGTGGAGGACCGTGCCGCGGAGGCGCTGCACTCCTGCGCGAGCGGGCTGGAGCTCGTGGCGCAGGGGTGGCCCGACGACGTCGCGATCGCCGCCGAGCTCGATGCGTCGGAGGTCGTCCCGGTGCTGACCGACGGCGCCTACACCCCGCACCCGGGCCGTGAGGCCCGTTGAGTCAGCGCCCGGTCGGGGCGACGGCGTCGCGCGTCATGACCTGCCACGTCCCCTCGGAGACGACCTCGACGACGCCGTCGACGACGGCGATGGCCGTCTGCCCGTCGATGACGTAACCCGGTCCGGAGATGCCCTGGATCCAGCTCTGCGCCTCGGCAAGGGTGTTGCCCGGCATGCCCTCGGGAGCGACGTGCGGGAAGATCGAGAAGTCGACCAGCCCGAGGGGGCTGATGTCACCGGTCGGGGGCCTCCACTGGATGAAGTCCTCGCCGACCTCGGGCGTCATGACCATGCTGCCCGCACTCAGGCCCACCCACACGGTGTCGTCGAGCGACGGCAGCAGGTCGGTCAGCCCCGACTGCTGCATCCAGTAGGCGAGGTAGAGCACGTCCCCACCGGCGACGAGCAGGACGTCCGCCTCCTCGACGAGGGACACCCAGCGGTCGGCGTCGATGCTGGGCAGCGCGGTGAGCTCCAGCACGCCGACGGACTTCCAGCCGAGCTCGACCATGGGGTTCTGCGAGGTGCCGCTGATGAACTGCCAGGCCCGGTCGAGGCCGGCCCTCGGGTGCCCGTACATCCCGGTGGGGATGCACAGGGCGTGCGACTCGGCGATCGGCTTGCCCAGCAACCCGACCAGTGCTGCGTGGATGCTCGGGTTGGTGACTCCACTGTCGGTCAGCAGGAGCTTCATGTGTCTGGTCCTCCGGGTCTCAACGGTGCATGGTCACTGGGACCACGAACGACCTGGGGCGAATACGACAGGTCCCGACCAAGAATGGGACATCGGGCCGACTGACGGGGGCGGACCGAGCACGGGACCTGCACGCCGTGCCCGGGGGACACGGCATACGCGATCGGTGGACGGACGCGAGTCGCCTACTGACCCAAGGCGGTCCAGAAGGCCGACGCGGCCCGCGAGGGGCGCCCGGTGCGACGCTCGGACCAGTCGGCGGACGTCATGAGGGCGGTCACCGCGTTGACGCCCAGCCAGCGCAGCGGCTCGGGCTCCCAGTCACGGGAGGTGCGCCCGGCCCACGGCAGGGAGGCGAGGTCGTCGGGATCGTCGCCGCGGATCATCGCGGCCAGCGTGCGACCTGCGAGCGCCGACGTGGCCACGCCGTCGCCGACGTAGCCGCCGGCGAAGGCGAGGCCGGTGTGCCGGTCGTGGCGGACCGAGGGGAACCAGTCGCGCGGCACGCCGAGGTTGCCGCCCCACGCGTGCGTGAACTCCACCCCGTCGAGGACGGGGAAGAGCTCGAGCAGGATCCGGCGCAGGGCGGTGTGGACGCGCTCGTCGCGGTCGTAGAGCGGCGACACCTTGGAAGCGTAGTGGTAGGGAGCACCCCTGCCACCGAAGGCGATCTGGCCGTCACGCGTGCGCTGGCCGTAGATCGTCAGGTGCCGGTTGTCGGCGAAGGTCGTGCGCTTGTCGAGGCCGATCTGCGCCCACGTGTCGTCGGGCAGCGGCTCGGTCGCCGTCATGAGCGAGTAGATGGGCGCGATGGCGCGTCGCCGACCGGCGACGGTGGGCGTGTAGCCCTCGGTCGCGAGGACGACGTGGTCGGCGCGGACGGTCCCGTGCGCGGTGACGACGCGGTGGCTGCGCACGTCGACGGCCGCCGTGCGCTCGTGGATGACGACCCCGCGCCGCTCGACCGCGTCGGCGAGGCCACGCACGAGTCGCGCCGGGTGGATCGCCGCGCAGTGGGGCGTGAACGAGCCGCCCAGCGCGTCGCTGACCCCGGCGATCTCGGTGACCTCGTGGGCGTCGAGGAGGCGGTGGTCCTCCTCGCCGAAGCCCCACGCACGGTGGTCCGAGACCTCCTCACGGACCCGCTCGAGCTGCGCCGGGTTGCGCGCGACGGACAGGTAGCCGCCCTGGTCGAAGTGGCAGTCGATCCCCTCCGAGGCGGCGATCCGGCCCACGTCGGCCACCGTGTCGTGCAGCAGGTGCTGCATCCGCACCGCCGCGTCACGGCCGCGCTCGGCCGCCATCCGCTTGAGCGAGGCGGGGAAGAGCGCGGAGCACCAGCCGCCGTTGCGGCCCGAGGCGCCGAAGCCGGCGACCTCCTTCTCGATGACGGCGACGCGGATCGTCGGGTCCGCCGTGACGAGGTGGTATGCCGTCCACAGGCCTGTGTAGCCGGCCCCCACCACGGCGACGTCGACCTCGAGGTCGGTGGTGAGGCTGGGGCGCGGTTCGATGTCGCCGATCGTGTCGTGCCAGAGGCTGAGGCCTCGGTAACCGCTCAAGGGCATGGCCGGGATCATGCCACCTCCGGAGGGCGCGAAACGGACTCGAAACCTGTGCCTTTTCGGTTGAATCCCCTTCCAACACCTACGGAATCCGTGGTCCAGCCGGGTTTGGGCCATCACTTCCACTGCCGGGCGCCGCACGGCATGATGCGGGCATGAGCACCGTCGACCGCGCCCGTCTCGCCGAGCTGCACGCCCGGGAGCGCGCCGCCTTCACCGCCGCCCGCCCGAGGTCCCGGGCGCTCGCCGAGCAGGCTGCGGCCCACATGCCGGGCGGCGTGCCGATGAGCTGGATGGTCAAGTGGCCCGGGGACTTCCCCGTCTTCGTCGAGAGCGCCGAGGGGGCGCACTTCACGTGCGTCGACGGCATCGACCACGTCGACCTCTGCCTCGGCGACACCGGCGCCATGATGGGCCACTCCCCCGCGCCGACCGTCGAGGCCGTGACCCGGCAGCTCTCGCGCGGGATCACGACGATGCTGCCCACCGAGGACGCCATCGCCGTCTCCACCGGTCTCGCCGAGCGCTTCGGGCTGCCCTACTGGCAGTTCACGCTGACGGCCACGGACGCCAACCGGCACGCGATCCGCTACGCCCGCCACCTCACCGGCCGCAGCAAGGTCGTCGTGCACAACTGGTGCTACCACGGCTCGGTCGACGAGGCCTTCGCGACGCTGGGCGCGGACGGCACCACCGTGGACCGCCCCGGCAACATCGGCGCCCCGGTCGCCACGTCGGAGACGACGCGGGTCGTCGAGTTCAACGACCTCGAGGCGCTCGAGCGGGCACTGGCCCACGGCGACGTCGCCGCGATCCTCGTCGAGCCGGCGCTGACCAACATCGGCATCGTCCTGCCCGACCCCGGCTACAACGAAGGGGTCCGCGAGCTCGCCACCCGCTACGGCGCGCTCCTCATCCACGACGAGACGCACACGATCTGCGCCGGCCCGGGCGGCTACACCGGAGCCCACGGCCTGCGGCCCGATCTCCTCGTCATCGGCAAGTCGATCGGCGGCGGGATCCCCTGCGGCACCTTCGGGTTCAGCCAGGACATCGCCGACCGGATCGTCCGGTCGGTCGAGCTCGAGGACATCGACGTGGGCGGCATCGGCGGCACGCTCGCGGGCAACGGCCTGTCGATGGCGGCGATGAAGGCCACCCTCGAGCAGGTCATGACGCCGGCCGCGTTCGAGCACATGGTCCCCCTCGCGGACGCGTGGGCCGACGGCGTGCAGGCGGGGATCGACGCCGTGGGGGCCGACTGGCACGTGACGCGGCTCGGCGCCCGGGCGGAGTACAACTTCTCCGGCCGCCCCTCGCACGACGGCCAGGAGGCTCACGACGCCGACGACTTCGAGCTGCAGCAGTACCTCCACCTCTACGCCCTCAACCGGGGCATCCTGCTGACGCCGTTCCACAACATGGCGCTCATGAGCCCGGCCACGACGGCAGCCGACGTCGACGCGCACACGACGATGTTCGAGGCCTGTCTACGAGAGCTCTTCGCCTAGAAGGGCGCCCCGCCGTCAGGCCACGCGGGAGGGCCGCCCGAAGCGGGTGGCCACCCCCGGCGACCAGAGGGCGCGCAGCCGCGGCCCCGCCGGCACGACACCGCTCGCCCCGAGCAGGTCGTCGGCGAGCTCGACGACGCCCGCGGCATACAACGGCCACGCCTCGTGCTCGTTGGGGACCCACAGCGTGCGCCCGGCGACGCGGGTGTGGGCGCCCCAGCGCGCGGTGAGCCACGTCTCGAGCGGCGTCGGCTCGACCCGCTCGCCGACGCGCACGGTCAGCAGGCTCCGCAGTCCGCGGGACGGGGCGCGCCGACGGCTCTCGTACGTCACGAGGTCACCGTCGCGGCGCATTCGCATGCGGGCCCACGTGTAGGGGATCCCCAGTCCGGCGCGCGCCGCGGCTACGACGAGCGCGCGCTCGGTCTCGAGCGACCGGAAGAGCACGCCGTGCCGGCCGGCGTCGTCGACGGAGTAGAGACGGATGTTCGTCTCGAGGAAGCTGCCCAGCCACGGCAGGCGAGGCGACGGCGCCCGACCGAGGCGGATGCCGTCCATGACGAACGGCACGAGGGCCACGTAGGTCAGGCCGTCGACGAAGACGTCCGGCCTCGTGCCCGCCGGGAAGAGGTGGCGCACGGAGTCGGGCTCGACCGGCCAGTGCACGAACGTCAGGTCGCGCCACACCTGGTCGAAGAGGACGGGCGGGCGCAGCGGCGGGGGCTGCACCGGGTAGCCGGCCGGCAGCGGGAGGGTGTCGACGGGCAGGTCCACGACACCATCGTCACACGCATCGCCGGACCGACCCTCGACACGGCGCTCGCCGACTAGCGTTGGCGGCACCGGACCGACGGGCGGCCCGGACGACGAGCGACGGAGGACCCCCGTGTCCGTGGAGGCACTCGCAGGCGGCACGCGCCGCCGACGCACGACCAAGCTCGGCATCGTCGGGGCGGGCGCCGTCGGCGCCACGCTGGCGTATGCCGCGTTGATGCGTGGCGTCGCCCAGAACGTCGCGCTCTTCGACGTCAACGCCGCCAAGGTGCACGCCGAGGCGCTCGACCTCAGCCACGGCATCCAGTTCGTGCCGATGGCCCACGTCGACGGCTCGGACGACGTCGAGGTGCTCGCCGACTCCGACGTCATCGTCTTCACGGCCGGGGCCAAGCAGAAGCCCGGCCAGTCGCGGCTCGACCTCGCCGAGTCGACGATCGGCATCATGCGCGCGATCCTGCCGCGCCTCGTCGAGGTGGCCCCCGACGCCGTGCACGTCATGGTGACCAACCCCGTCGACGTCGTGACGTATGCCGCCCTGCAGGTCTCGGGGCTGCCGCCGGAGCGCCTCTTCGGCTCGGGCACCGTGCTCGACTCGTCCCGGCTGCGCTTCCTGCTCGCCGAGCACACCGGGATCGCGGCCCAGAGCGTGCACGCCTACGTCATCGGCGAGCACGGCGACTCCGAGCTGCCGCTGTGGTCGTCGGCCTCGATCGGCTCCGTGCCGCTGCTCCAGTGGCGCACCCCGGACGGGCGCATCGCGCTCGACGAGGAGGCCCGCGACCGCATCGAGACCGACGTCGTGCAGTCGGCCTACCGCGTCATCGAGGGCAAGGGCGCGACGAACTACGCCATCGGCCTCGCCGCCACGCGCATCATCGAGGCGGTGCTCTACGACGAGCGCCGGATCCTCCCGGTCTCCTCGCTGCTCGAGGACTACTACGGCATCAGCGACGTGTGTCTCTCGGTGCCGGCGATCATCCACGCCGGCGGTGTCGGCGAGCGCATCGAGGTGCCGATGACCGACGCGGAGCTGTCCGGGCTGCGCGCGTCCGCCGAGGCCGTGCGTGGCACCGCGCGACGGTTCGGGTTCTGACCGCGGCGCCGGCGTCCGTCCCGCGGCCGGGTGGCGCGTCTCGTCGAGCGCGGGAGCATGATGGGGGCGTGAGCCCGTCCGCCGCCTTCGAGTCCGTCGGCGCTGTCGATGGCGCCGGCGCCGTCGATGCCGTCGATGCCGTCGATGCCGTCGATGCCGTCGACGCCGTCGACGCGACGGGTGGCCCGTCGGGCGTCCCCGCCGCACGGGCCACCTACCACCACGGCGACCTGCGGCGGGCCCTGCTCGACGCCGGCACCGAGCTGGCCCGGGAGGGCGGTCCCGACAAGGTCGTGCTGCGCGAGGCGACCCGCCGCGTCGGCGTCTCGGCAAACGCGGCCTACCGCCACTTCGCGGACCGCGACGCCCTGCTCGGCGAGGTGGTCTCGCGGGCCCAGGCCCGCGCCGCCGACGTCATCAGCGCCACCATGGACGCCGTGGCCGACGACCTCGGTCCCGGACCCCGGGCCCGAGGCCGCTTCCGGGCGGTGGGCGTGGGCTACCTGCGCTTCGCGATGGACGAGCCGGGCCTGTTCCGCGCCGCCTTCGCCGTGCCCGTCGACCTCAGCCGGGCCGCGTCGCCGGACGCGGCCGGCGCGTGTGGGCGCACGCCCTTCCAGCTGCTGTCGGACTCGCTCGATGACATGGTCGACGCCGGGGTCATGTCCGACGACGAGCGCCCCGGGGCCGAGCTGCTCGCGTGGTCGGCCGTGCACGGCATGGCGATGCTGGCGCTCGAGGGCCCGCTGCGCGACCTGCCGCCGGGGGCCGTCGACGAGCTCGCCCCGCGGCTCGTACGGATGGTCGATCTGGGGCTCGGCCTGTCCGACGCGACCGGCTGACCCGGGAGGGCGCGCGGTCGGACGCCCAGGTGTCCGGTCGTCCTCTCAGACCCACTGGACGAGCTGGACGACGATCCCGTTCGGGTCGCGGTACTGCACGAACCGCTCACCCCACGGCTCCGTCTCCGGCGCGGTGACGACGTCGACGCCCGCCGCCACGAGTTGCTCGTGCCACGCGTCGAGGTCCTCGACGACGAAGGCGAGCAGCAGGCCCTCGCGGGCGGACCCCGCGACCTCTGCGGGCTTGAAGGTCGGCAGGCCGGTGCGCAGGAAGATGATGTTGGAGCCGCCGGCCGGCTGACGGAGCGAGACGAAACCGTCGTCACGCATCTCGACCTCGAGCCCGAGGTGGGTGACGAGGAACTCGGCGGAGGCGTCCGGGTCGGGGACGTTGAGCGAGAGGGCGGAGCCGATGACTGCTCTGGACATGAGGACCTCTTTCCGTACGATGTACGGATAATAACGTACGGCATACGGAATCGTTCCCGACGCGATTCCGCGGACGGAGGAGACGAGCGGTGGGCACCGTTGCACTGCTGTGGCGACACGAGCACCCCCTGCCCGCGCGCCCGGGCCGACGACCCACGATCACCCTCGACGCCGTGGTCGCGGCCGGCATCCACGAGGCCGACGAGCAGGGCCTGCACGACTTCTCGCTGCGCCGGGTCGCCCAGCGTCTCGGGGTCGGCGTCATGACGCTCTACGGGCACGTCGAGAACAGGTCCCAGCTCGTCGAGCTGATGGTCGACCAGTGCCGCCTCGACATGGAGTGGGCACCGCTGACCGGGCCCTGGGCGGCGCGGCTCGAGCAGGTCGCCGACGAGAACCTCGCGCTGCTGACCCGGCACCCGTGGCTCGCCCGCGTCGAGACCGAGCGTGCCGTGCTCGGCCCCGGCACCCTCACGAAGTACGAGCGCGAGCTCGGCGCCGTGGACCTCCTGCCGCTGGACGACGTGGGCAGGGACCAGGCGCTGGCGCTCGTCCTGGACTTCGTCCGGTCGTCCGCGAGAGCCCTCGAGGCGGCCCGCGCCGAGCGCACCGAGGAGACCCCCGAGCAGTGGTGGGCCCGCGAGGGCGCCGAGCTGGCCGCCCTGCAGGTCGAGGAGCGCTTCCCGCTCGCCGCCCGGGTCGGACAGGCCACCGGTGAGGCGATGAACGCCGCAGCCGATGCGGCCGCGGCCCACGCGTTCGGTCTCGCCATCCTGCTCGACGGGCTCGCAGCGCGAGCGGGCGCCTCCGGGGAGCCGTCGGCACCTGCCTAGGGTGGGCTCGTGACCAGCGAGACCCGCGACAGCACGAGCCACGAGCTCGACCGCGACACGGCAGCCTTCTACCGCCGGATCGGCCCCGGGCTCTACGCCCCGACCGTCCACGTGCAGGGCGCGTGGCGCGACGACGAGCAGCACATGGCGCCGGTCAGCGGCATCCTCGCCCACGAGATCGACCTGCACGAGCCGCGCGAGGGCATGCAGCTCGCGCGGATCTCCTTCGACATCCTCGGGATGATCCCCGCGCGGCCGAGCCGGGTCGAGGTCCGCACGACCCGCCCCGGCCGCACCATCGAGCTCGTCGAGGCGACGATGCTCGTCGACGACCGGGCCGTCGTGCGCGCCCACGCGTGGCGTCTCGCCGAGCACGACTCCCAGCCGGTCGCGGGCGTCGAGCTCGAGCCGATCCCCGGACCCGACGCCATGCAGCCGTGGGCCGGGGCCGACACGTGGGAGGGCGGCTACATCGAGGGCCTCGAGTTCCGCGTCGACCCCGAGCGCCGACCCGGACGCACCCGCGCGTGGATCCGCGCCAGCCACCCTCTCGTCGAGGGCGAGTCCTGCTCTCCCACAGCCGATCTCGTCCGCCTCGCCGACACCGCGAACGGCATCGCCGTGCGCGTCTCACCCCGCGAGTGGATGTTCCCCAACGTCGACCTCAGCGTCCACCTCTTCCGCGAGCCCGTGCGCGGCTGGGTCGGCTTCGACACCCGCGTCACCATGGGCCCGACCGGACTGGGGCTCACCTCGACGACCCTGCACGACGAGCAGGGACCCGTCGGTCGCGCCGAGCAGATTCTCACCGTCCGGCGGATGCCCGGCGCCTGACGCACCCGGCGTTCCCGAGCGGCAAGACGTCCGGGAAAAACCCGGTCGAGGACGGCGACAACTTTCCGGCCGGACGACGCGTCGAGGGTGGTGTCGGTACGCCGCGCCAAAGCGGGTGCCGCCTGCCACAATGAAGGGCGCGACCGCGCCGACACTCACCCGCCGCAACGCGGTCCGGACACAGGGGACACACCATGAGGACCATCCGCATGGCCAGACAACGCACCGTCGGCGGCCTCGCCACGGGACTCGTCATCGCCGCGATCGTCGCCACCGGGTCGGCCGCGCACGCCGACCCGCTGACGGGCACGCCGACTCCGTCGACCAGCTCGTCAGGTTCGACCGCGAGCAGCCTTGCGGCTGAGGGCGATCCGACCGACACGGCGACCACCACCACGACCACCAGCGAGTCGACGACCACGACGACGACGGCGACCGAGACGGCGACGACCACGCCGACGACGCCGGTCCCGACCGCGACGGCGACGCGCCCCATCACGCCGAGCCCGGTCGTCATCGCCGCCGGCACCATCAGCGACCGGGTCAAGGACGTCCAGGTCAGGCTCCGGCTCGTCAAGCCCGCCTACTGGACCTACGCGATCAACGGCCGCTACGGCGTACTCCTCGGACAGAGCGTCCTCGCCTTCCAGCGCGACCAGAGACTCCCCCTGTCGGGCGTGCTCGACCAGCGCACGTGGCGCCGGCTCGTGGCTGTCACCGCGACCCGCACGCTGCTGGCGCGCGACAGCAGCGGCAACGCCGTCAAGGACCTCCAGGTCCGTCTGCGCGCTGCCGGCGCCACCTACTGGCCGTATGCCGTCAACGGCTACTTCGGGTGGACCGTGGGCCAGCGCGTCAGCACCTTCCAGCGCGACCAGGACCTGCCGCAGTCCGGCGTGCTCGACCAGCGCACGTGGAGCCGTCTCGTCGCGCTGACGGCCACCCCGGTCGTCCTCAACGCGTCGTCATCGAAGGCCAACCTCCAGGAGCTGCAGCGCCGCCTGGGCGCCAAGGGTCTCTGGCCGTATGCGTTCTCGGGCTCCTACGGCGTGACGCTGGGCCAGAAGGTCCTGGCCTTCCAGCGCGCCTACGACCTCCCGCAGTCGGGCACCGTCGACCGCCGCACCTGGGCCCGACTGGTGGCCCTCACCTACACCGCCGGCACGTTCGACAAGCACCGCTACTACTCCGGCCTGCGACCGCTCATGCCGACGCTCTCCTCGCTCGACCAGCGCTGCCGCACCGGCCGCGTCATGTGCGTCGACAAGAGCACCCGCACCCTGACGTGGGTCGTCGACGGCAAGCCCCTCATGGTCATGTGGGCCAGGTTCGGCGGCCCGGGCCGCGAGACCCGCGAGGGGACCTTCCGCGTCTCGCGCATGTACGAGTACGTCATCTCCAACCTCTACTTCACCCCGATGCCGTACTCCATGTTCTTCTCCGGCGGCCAGGCCGTGCACTACTCGTCGAACTTCGCCCGCATCGGCTATGCCGGCTCGAGCCACGGCTGCGTCAACATCGCCGACCTCGCCCAGGTGAAGTCGCTCTTCTTCAAGGTGCGCGTCGGTGACAAGGTCGTCGTCCACCCCTGACCTGACGCGTCCGGTGGACGAGCGGCGTTGTCAGCCGAGCAAACCCGATCAAGTGGTCGGGTCGGACGAGCGCGCAGGATCGTGACGTGACCGGTTCCCGAGACACCTTCGCCGCCTGGCTGGACGTGCTCGTCGACACCCTCGACGAGCCCGGCCTGACGGGAGAGCAGATCGCGGACCGGCTGCACCTGTCACGGTTCCACCTCGACCGGATCATCAGCGCCGCCGCGGGTGAGGCGCCGAGCGCCCTGCGCCGCAGGGTCCTGCTCGAGCGCTCCGCGTTCCGTCTCGCGGCGAGCCGTCGCCCCGTCCTCGACGTCGCCGTCGAGGCGGGCTACGGCTCGCACGAGGCGTTCACGCGGGCGTTCCGCCGCGCGTACGGCACGACGCCGTCCGCGTGGCGCGCCCGTCCGGGCGTCATCCGTCTCGAGGTGACCAACGACATCCACTTCCACCCACCCGGCGGCATCCGCCTGCCGGCCCAGCGAAGGGTCACCGCCATGGATCTCGTGCAGCAGATGGTCGAGCACCACATCTGGCTCACCGGCCAGCTCATCGAGTGCGCCACCCAGCTCACGGACGAGCAGCTCGACGAGCCCATCGTCGTCAACGTCGACGACGACCCCGACCCGTCGACGCTGCGGCGCATCATCAGCCGCCTCGTCGGGCAGATGGCCATGTGGAACGCCACGATGGCGAGCCGCGAGTACGACTTCTCGCTCGAGGAGCACGAGTCGCTCACGTCGGCGAGGCGCCGGCTCGCCGAGGCGGCGCCGGTCTTCCTCGACCACGTGCGTCAGGCCACCGACCAGGGGCGCCTCGACGACGTGTTCGTCGACGCGACGTGCGACCCGCCCTACGTGTGCTCCTACGGGGCGATGATCGCCCACGTGCTGACGTTCGCCGCTCACCGGCGCACCCTGGCGGTCCGCTCTCTCGACAAGCACGGTGTCGGCCGGCTCGGGTGGGGCGACCCCATCGAGTGGATCGACGCAGCGCACCGTGCCTGACGGCATACGCCCTCGGCCCGTGAACGTGCTTCGGTCCGGCGACCTGTCACCCGAACGGGTGCAGATCGCCGGACCGAAGCGCTGTCGCTGGACCCAGGGGGCCTGCGGTCACTCGACGGTCGTCGTGACCGGCATGCCCATCTCGACGGTGCGGCTCACCGTGCACCACTCGTCGTGCGAGCGCTTGACGAGCTTGGGCAGCATCTCGCGCGCGGCGTCTCCGCCGTCTCCCTCGGGGAAGCGGACGCGGAAGCGCACCTCGATGTCCTGCAGGTGGTTGCCGTGCTCGTCCTTGACCTTGTCGGCCGTCACCTCGATCTCGAACTGCTCGGGCTCGGCACGGCGCGTCGTCACGGTGTCGACGTCGACGGCGGTGCAGCCGGCGATGCCGGCGAGGAGCAGCTCGACCGGCGAGAGCTCGTCGGTGCCGGAGCTCAGCGTGATCGAGCCGCCGCGGTCGTTGCGCGCGGTGTAGCGGCCGACGCTGTCACGGGTCAGCGTGACGCGGCGCAGGTCCTTCGGGTCCCTCTCGGGGGTGCTGGCGGTCGTGCTGTCGGTCGGGCTCTCGCTCATGGGTGCAGCCTCTCAGAGGTCGGGGTCGGGGCGGCGCCGGGTCCGCGGCTCAGCTCCACGCGTCGGCGAGCAGCTCGTAGGAGCGCAGCCGGTCCTCGTGGTCGTGGGCGCCGCACGTGACGATGACCTCGTCGACGCCGGTCGCCTCGACGAAGCCGGCCAGCCCGTCGCGCACCTCGTCGGGCGTGCCGACGAGCGACACCCGGGTCATCTCGCTGACGGCCTGGCGCTCGGCCGGCGACCACGTGGCCATGAGGCTCGCGATGTCGCCCTGCGGCTCGGGCAGGCCGGCGCGGCGACCGGTGACGATCCCGTGGAAGCGCTGGAGCACGCTCGTGAAGAGCCGCTCGGCCTCGGCGGTGGTGTCGGCGACCATGACGTTGACGCCGGCCATCGAGCGCGGCGCGTCGAGGCCGCCGGGCTCGGTCGACGGGGTGAAGCGCGAGCGGTAGACCTCGAGCGCGCTCATGAGCGCAGCCGGGGCGAAGTGCGAGGCGAACGAGTAGGGCAGGCCGAGGGCGGCCGCGACCTGCGCGCCGCCGTGGCTCGATCCGAGGATCCAGATCGGCACGTGCGTGCCCTCGCCGGGGATGGCCCGCACCTTGGCGTCGGGGTCGGGGTCGCCGAGGTAGCCGATGAGCTCCTCGACCTCGCCGGCGAAGTTCATCGCGGCTGCCTCGTTGCGGCGCAGGGCCCGGGTCGTGAACGGGTCGGTGCCGGGCGCGCGGCCGAGCCCGAGGTCGATGCGGCCAGGGTGGATCGTGGCGAGCGTGCCGAACTGCTCGGCGACGACGTAGGGCGCGTGGTTGGGCAGCATGATGCCGCCGGCCCCGACGCGGATCGTCTCGGTCTGGTCGGCGACGTGTCCGATGAGCACCGCGGTCGAGCTGGACGCGACCCCGCGCATGTTGTGGTGCTCGGCCATCCAGTAGCGCTGGTAGCCCCACTTCTCGGCGTGGCGGGCGATGTCGACCGTCGAGGCGATCGCCTCGCCGGCCGTGCCCCCGTCGAGGACGGGCACGAGGTCGAGGATGTTCAGCTGGGCTTTCGGGGCAGGACTCACGTGGGTGCCAACAGACCGCGTGGGGCGCGGTATTCCGAGGCCGTATGCCGGGTGCACCCTCCCGCGCCCACGGCGGGCCGGGCCTCCCCCTCCCTCACCCGAGCAGGTGACCGACGCCGATCCCGGCGGCGGCTGCGGCGACGCCGAGGACGAGGGTGGTCGCGGCGTACCCGATGCCGGTGCCCCGGCCTTCGGCGATCCAGAGGCGCATCGACTCGACCGATGCGGTGCTGAAGGTCGTGTAGCCCCCGCAGAAGCCGGTGCCGATGATCGCCTTGGCCGCCGCCCCCGACGAGTCGGCCGACGACAGGGCGAACAGCCCGGTCAGCAGACCGAGCAGGAACGACCCCGTCACGTTGATGACGACGGTGCCGACCGGCATACGCAGGCGGTTGCGGCGGGCGATGGCGCCGTCCGTCACGAAGCGGGTCAGGGCACCTGCGCCACCCGCGAGGGCGATCAGCAGCGTCGTCATCGGGTCGGCTCCCCGGCGCGGTGGCCGAAGGCCAGGCGCGCGAGGCGGTAGCCGGCCGCGGCAGCCGTCACGCCGAGCACCACGCTGCCGACGGCGTACGACAGCCCCACGGCGAGGCTCTGCGGGGTCAGTCGTTCGACGGCCTCGACCGCGAACGTGCTGTAGGTCGTGAAGCCGCCGAGGACGCCCGTGCCGAGGCCGAGACGCGCGACGCGTCGGCTGCCCTCGTCGGGGCCGGTGCGCGCGAGCGACTCGAGAAGCAGCCCCAGCAGCAGGGACCCGACGACGTTGATGACCAGGGTCGTCCACGGCACCTCCCCCGGACGTGCCGGCGCGGCCTGCTCGAGCAGCGACCGTACGAGCGTGCCGACCGCGCCGCCCACGAAGATGACCACCCCGAGCAGCGGCGACCGCCTCAGCACCCCACCGGCGGGGCGTGCGGGCCTCCTTGCAGCAGAGGCGGACTCGAGGTCGGCATCGACCTCCCGGTCGAGGTGGCGGTCGTCGCTCACTCCCACGGCGCCCGGCCCTCCCAGTCGACGACCTCGACGGGCACGACGAGCACCGGCCGGTGCTGGTGGTTCGAGAGGTGCAGGGCCGTCGAGCCGTTGACGAAGTCCTTGAGCCGACGGTGTCGCCCGACGTGGCTCCCGACGACGAAGCCGGCCGCGTCGACCGCCCGGGCCAGGTGCGTCAGCGCCCGGTCGACCCGCCCGGCGAGGTAGCGGAAGTGCCACGGCACGTCCTCCCCCTCCATCCAGCCGGCCACGAGGCGGGTCAGCTCCTGCTCCCGCTGCGGCCACGTCTCGTCGTCGATGTCGGGGTCTATCGACAGGTGGCGCACGGTGCCGTCCGGGTGCTCCTCGTCGGCGTAGCGCGAGGTGTCGACGTAGGCGAAGTAGAGCGCCGAGGCGCCAGTCGCCCGGGCCAGGTTGACCGCCGTCAGCGCGACAAGGGCAGGCTGGTCCGGGAGCACGGCGACCACGAGCGGGTGGCCGGCGAAGTCGGTGATGCGGGACGGGTGCGGCTGCGGCGGGACTCGATCGCCCATCGGTGACTCCCTCGGACTCGTCGACGGGCCGGCACGCGCCCGCCCATCGCAACGGTCGCGCGGGACCGTCGATGAACAGGAACCATCAGCCGGTCGGCGGTTCGGACGTCGCAGGACGTCCGGGCGGGATCCATCGCCACGCACACTCTACCGACTGCCACCTGTCGGAGACGTCGCGGTCAGGCCGTGTCCGGTGGTGTCGGGCCGTGCCGGGACGGCGTCAGGGCAGCTTGAGCTGGGCGATCTGCCCGTCGTAGTCCGGGCAGAGGGCCTGCACACCGGCAGCCATGAGCTGCTTCGTGCGCAGCGCGTCGCCGGTGTTGGGCAGCGGCTTGTCGTCGTCGTCCACGGCGATCTGGGCCAGGTCGACGCCGCCGTTCTTGAGCGCCCAGCACGTCGTCGTGCCCGTCTCGATGTCGTCGTCGACCGTGTCGCCGGTGACGGTGGCCCCGAGCTTCTCGGCCGCCAGCACGAACTTCGCCTCCTCGGCGGAGATGCTCGGTCGAGCGCTCGCGACGTCGGAGGGCAGGTCGCTCAGCGTCGGTTGCGAGTCGCCGCACCCGGACAGCGTCAGGGCGACGAGCACGCCGGTGCAGGCGGTGACCACGGGGGCGAGCGCTCGGCGCGGAGCCCGGCGGACGGCATACGTGCTCTCGTTCATCGTTACCCTGAACGCGTGAGCGAGCCCGATCGTCCCCGCGACGCCACGTCCGCACGGCTGGCCGCCGAGGCGCCGCTCGCGCGCGGCGCCGTGGTCGCGTCGCTGTCGGCGGTCGTCTTCGGGTTCGTCTTCCTCCCGCAGCTGCTCGGGCTGGCGCTGGCGGGGCTCAGCCTCGCGCGCCGCGAGCCCGGCGGGCGACGGCCCGCGCTGCTCGCCGTCGGCATCAGCCTGCTGCTCACCGTCGTGTGGGGCATCGTGCTCGGCCTGCTCCTCAAGTGGTGGGCCACCTCCCGCTGAGCGCACGAGCCGCTACTGGGAGTACGTCGAGAGGAACTTCTCGAGCCGGCCGACGGCGTCCTCGAGGTCCTCGACCCGCGGCAGGAAGACGAGCCGGAAGTGGTCGGGCGTGGCCCAGTTGAAGCCCGTGCCGTGGACGACGAGCATCTTCTGGTCGCGCAGCAGGTCGAGGGCGAATCTCTCGTCGTCGCGGATGTCGTGGACCTTCGGGTCGAGCCGCGGGAAGAGGTAGAGCGCCCCCTCCGGCTTGGTGACCGAGACCCCGGGGATCTGGTTGAGCATCTCCCACGCGACGTTGCGCTGCTCGAGCAGCCGGCCGCCGGGCAGGATCAGCTCGTTGATCGACTGGTAGCCACCGAGCGCGACCTGGATCGCGTGCTGCGCCGGCACGTTGGCGCACAGGCGCATGTTGGCGAGGATGTCGAGGCCCTCGAGGTAGTTGCGCGCGTGCTCCTTGGGCCCGGTGATGACGAGCCAGCCCGAGCGGAAGCCGGCCACGCGGTAGGCCTTGGACAGGCCGTTGAAGGTCAGGCACAGCAGGTCGGGCGCGAGCGACGCGATCGAGGTGTGCGTGGCGCCGTCGTAGAGGATCTTGTCGTAGATCTCGTCGGCCATGATGATCAGCTCGTGCTCGCGGGCGACCTGGGCGATCGCCTCGAGGACCTCGCGCGGGTAGACGGCGCCGGTCGGGTTGTTGGGGTTGATGACGACGATGGCGCGCGTGCGGTCGGTGATCTTGCTGCGGATGTCGTCGAGGTCGGGCGCCCAGCCGGCCTGCTCGTCGCAGACGTAGTGCACGGCCGTGCCGCCGGCGAGGCTCGCGGCCGCGGTCCAGAGGGGGTAGTCGGGCGCGGGGATGAGCACCTCGTCGCCGTTGTCGAGCAGCCCCTGCATCGCCATGACGATGAGCTCGCTGACGCCGTTGCCGAGGTAGATGTCCTCGACGCCGACGGCCGGGAAGTCGCGCACCTCGTAGTGCTGCTTGACCGCGCGGCGCGCCGACAGGATGCCCTTGCTGTCGCTGTAGCCCTGCGCCGTCGGCAGCTCCTGGATGACGTCGACGAGGATGTCCTCGGGTGCCTCGAAGCCGAACGGGGCCGGGTTGCCGATGTTGAGCTTGAGGATGCGGTGCCCCTCGTCCTCGAGCCGCTTGGCCTCGGCCAGCACGGGACCACGGATCTCGTAACAGACGTTCTGCAGCTTCTTGCTCTGGGTCACCGCGCGCATACGCCCCAGAGTGACACCCAGGTATGCCGTGGGCCGCGTCATTCCCACGATGTGGCCCATGTCGTGGGTCACCTGGGGTCAGAACAGGCGTAACGGGTGGGGCGGGGCGCTCACTCGTGGTGGCGCGGGGCGCTCACTCGAATGGGAGGGCGGGGCCACTCGAGTGGGGCGGCGGGGCCACTCGACGGTGGGGTGCGGGTCAGTGCAGGAGGCAGCCGAAGCTGCTGGCGGGGCTGCGCGCCGACAGCGACCCCACGAGCGAGGTGTCACTGGGCGCGAGCACGTCGACCGTCAGCACGTGCCCCTCGGCCGTGCGCGTCAGGCGGGCGTAGACGGGGACGTCGGACTGCTGCTGCGTCCACCCGGACCGCACGAGGTAGTCGACGAGCTCGGCCGGCTGCGGACCCGTCGACGGCGGGTAGCTGCGGGTGATGCTGCCCTCGTCGGCGTCGCGACACGGCGGGATATCGCTGTGACCGAGCGGGGTGATCGCGTGGTCGAGGTCCGCGACCTCGCCGGCCAGGGACTCGTAGGCCGACACGTCGCCCGCATGGACGCGCGCGGACCACGCCCACGCGCCGAAGGCGAGCAGCCCGACGACCAGGGCGACGAAGCCGGCCGTCGCGAGCCAGGGACGTCGCGTGGACCTCGCTCCGGCAGCGGGGTCGGGGGCGGCCGACGGTTCGGCGGGCAGGTCGCGGTGGCGTGGTGCGCGCGGGGCCCTCGGGGGTCGCCCGCCGCCGGGTGGGGCCTCGTCGACGAAGCCGGAGTCACTCACCGGGACAGTGTGGGACACCCGGACAGGCGCCGGGAGCGGCATCGGCAACTGTCGCCGATCCGTGACCGCCCCGACCTCCGGTTCGAGGTGATGCCGGCACCCACCCGGGCGCCGGGATCACCTCGACCGGGCGGAGGAGGGGCCGGAGGCGCCGGAGGGGCCGGAGGGGTCCGTGGCGACGGCGCCGTCGGGCTGGCGGACAAGAGGGCGGTCGAGGTCGAGCAGGTGGCGCCAGTCGGTGCGGCGAGCCGTGCGCAGCCCGCGCCGCACCAGCAGGACGAGGACGACGAGGGCGAACGGCACGCCGACGGCGGTCGTCGTCAGGCCGAGGCTGTAGCCCTCCGGCAGCGTCGCGAAGCAGACGACGGTCGCGACGACGGCGAGCGGCCGCTCGAGCCGCGGCTGCCACAGCGCGCCGAGCGACACCGCGAAGAGCGGCAGCATCCAGAGGTAGTACCAGCCGAGGAAGACCGGCGCGAGCACGACGACGGCCAGCATGGCCCACGCGATGCCGCGCACCGGCCGCAGCCGAGCCTCGTCGTCGGCCACGTCGTCGGCGAGGCCGCGGGTGTCGGCGGGCTTGACCGCCGCGAGCCAGACGAGCACGAGGAGCAGCGCGAGGATCGCGAGCGCCACGAGCCGTGCGGTCGCGATGCCGGTCTCGCGCCACTCGTCGTGGCCGAGCAGGTGCCCGACCGCGCCGACGGCGATGCCGACCGAGGTGGGCAGCGACGTCCACTGCTCGTTCTTGCCGGGGGTCCCGGTCGGGTTGAGCCACGAGAAGCCGAGCCCGGTCACGACGCCGCCGAGCACCATCGGCACCCCCGCGCAGAGAGCCGTGAGCGTCCCCGCCCGCACCACGTCACCCCAGCGGGCGTATGCCGTGTCACCGGTCCCCGACGCCCGCGCCGTCGCGACGTGGCGGGCCCAGAGGATCGCGACGAAGGGCAGGGCGATGACGGCGGTGACCTTGACCATGGCGCCGAGGGCGATCACGACGCACGCGACGGCGAGCCGTCCGCGCAGGGCGAGGGCCAGGCCGCCGAGCACCGCGCCGACCATGAGCGCGTCGTTGTGCGCTCCCCCGACGAAGTGGGCGCCGACGAGCGGCACGGCCACCCCGAGCCACATCGCCCGCACCGGCGACCAGCCGAGCCGGCGGGCGACGTCGGGCACGGCCCAGGCCAGGACGACGACACCGACGACGGCGAGCAGGCGCAGGAGCAGCAGGGCCACCCACAGCTCGCCGGAGACCGAGGCGACGGCCCGCGCGAGGAGCAGCCACACGGGCCCGTAGGGGGTCGCGCTGTCGAGCCACGTCGGCGCCGTGGAGTCCCGCCACGGCGAGTCGAGCTCGCGGACCACGTGGTCGTAGGGGCTGAGGCCCTGGTCCCAGAGCAGGCCCTGGGCGGCATACGAGTAGAGGTCGCGGCTGTAGAGCGGCATGGCGGCGACGAGCGGGGCGAACCACAGCGCGACTGTCACCCACCACCACCGGACCGTGACGTCCGCGTCGCGCAGCCGCCACCAGGCGGCGACGAGCAGCGCCATCGCAAGGAGCGACACCGTCGCGAGCAGGGGCGAACCGCCACTGGCCGACCACGCCGCCACACCCGGCCAGAGCACGTGCAGGTTGGGGCGGGGCAGGGCGCCCGCGCCCCACGAGGCGGCGGCGAGGACGACGCCGGCCGCACAGCCCGCCCAGCGCCACACCCCCGGTGACGCCGTCTCAGCCATGCGTGACCGGCTCGTCACCCCACGCGAGCAGGCGCCACCCGGTCTCGGGGTCGCCCTCCATCGTGACGACGTGCGCGTTGTCGAGGCGGCGGCCGTCGAAGAACTCGGCGGACAGCCCGAGCGAGGCCGAGCACCAGACGCGCATCGCGGCACCGTGGCTCACGGCGACCGCCGACGCGTGCCCGTCGGAGGCGATGCTCGCGATGGCCGCGTCGTAGCGCTCCATGAAGACGGCGCCGCTGTCGCCGCCGGGGATCGTGTGCTCGGGGTCGTCGCGCCAGCGGACGACGGCGTCGATGTAGGGCTGCCAGTCGGTCGACATCTCGTAGTCGCCGGCCTGGATCTCGCGCAGCCCGGGAAGCACGACCATCTCGAGCCCGAGCAGCTCGGCGAGCGGCGCCGCGGTCTGCTGGGTGCGCACGAGGTCGGAGGTGTAGATCGCCCCGAGGTCCTCGCCACCGAGCCGGTCAGCGAGGGCGCGGGCCTGGGCCCGGCCCTCCTCGGTGAGGTCGACGCCGGGCACGGCCGTGTCGAGCTGGCGGGCGACGTTGGCGTGGGTCTGACCGTGCCGCACGAGGAAGAGGCGCACGTCAGAGGCCCTTGACCGTGACGCCGCTCAGGCACTCGACGCCCGCGCTCGGTCCGGCGTGGAAGTTCTTGATCGACACCGGCGTCGCGGCACCCGCCGCGAGCTTGATGTCGACCTCCTTGCCGGCCACGTCGGAGCCGTCGGACGTCTTGACGAGGAAGACCGCCACGGTGAACGTGTGCTCCTCGGAGTCCGCGTTGGTCAGCGTCCCCGTGAAGCTCCAGGACTCCCCCTTGGCGGTGCAGCTCGTGCTCGTCAGGCTCGACGCGGCGTCGAAGAGGCCACCGTCGCTCGGCGCGGTCGTGTCGGCCGGGTCGGGCACGTCGTCGCTCGGGGTGTCGGCCGTGATCGTCGGCTGCACCGGCACGCTCACCGTCGGGGCCACCGTGTCGGCCGAGGGCGTGGGCTGGCCGCAGCCGGCGAGGGCGAGGACGAGCGAGGCGCAGACGGCCAGCGCGACGGTCGGCACGGCATACGCCCGGGGTGCACCGGGGTGTCCGCTGACGGCTCGGCGAGGCATGGGCACGTGCGGCCCCTTCCTGTCAGGAGGTGTGCGCGGCCCATTGTGCCCCGCGAGGAGCTCAGGGCAGCAGCAGCCGGGCCGCGACGGCGGCGACGATGACGAGAACCCCCGCCCCCAGGGCCAGCGTGTCGGGCAGCCGCCACGGCGCGGGGCCGGCCCACGAGCGGCGCCGGGCCTCGGCGAAACCCCGGGCGTCCATCGCCAGGGCCAGCGCCGACGCCTGGCCGAGGGCCCCGACGAGCAGGCCACCGGTGACGACCACCGCCTCACGGCCGCGGGCGACCGGTCCGCGGTCGGCCCGGATACCGCGCACCCGGCGCGTCGTCATGAGCTCGACCCACAGGGCGTCGAAGGACTGGAGCCGCTGGAGGGCGGCCGTCGCCGCGACCACGGGACGCGCCGGCAGCCGGAGGCGCTGGGCGAGGTGGTCGCCGAGGGCCTCGGGGTCGAGGAAGCCGACGACGAAGGCCGACGGCACGAGCAGGCAGAGCACGCGCAGCGCAGCGCCGGAGGCCACCTCGAGGTCGCGACCACCGAGCAGCCACGCGGACCACGCGACCCCGAGGACGGCGACGGCCGCCGGCGCGAGCCGCGAGAGGACACCGCGCAGGCGTCCCTGAGGCGCACGACCTGCACCGGGGGCGATCAGGCCCACGAGGCCGAGCACGAGCTCCACGGCCAGGACGGCGAGCCCTTGACGCCACGTGTCGAGCAGCGCCGGAAGGGGCAGCACGCACAGGGCCGCGCCGAGCAGCGCGAGTGGGCCGACGCGGGCGAGCAGCGGGCGGCGCTCCGGCTCCGGGTCGGGCGGCGGCTGGGCGGGGGCGGTGACGCGGACGACTCGGTCGGCGTCGTCGACGACACCGGGGTCGTGGGTCGTGACGACGACGGCCGCACCCTCGTCGCGCGCGGCGGCGAGGACGCCGGAGACGGCCGCCCACGTCAGGCGGTCCTGCCCGACGGTCGGCTCGTCGGCGAGCACCAGGGCCGGGCCGTGGGCGACGGCGGAGGCCATCGCGAGGCGCCGCTGCTCACCACCGGAGAGCTGCCGCGGGTCGGCGCCGGCCAGGTGCGCGAGGCCGAGGGCGGCGAGCAGGGCGTCCGCCCGGCGCCCGGCCACGGCGGGGTCCTGCCCGAGGGCGAGCGGGGTCGTCAGCACGTCGTCGCGCACGGTGCGGCCCACGAGCGCGGTCGCCGCGCGCTGCGGCACCCAGGCGACGACGCGGGCGAGGTCGGTCGAGGACCACTCGTCGGGCGGCGCGAGCCGGTCACGCGCAGCGGCGCGGTCGCCGGTCTCGGCCGGGGTGAGCGGCAGCGCCACGTCGACGGTGCCGCGGGTCGGCGCCGTCAGGCCGCCGAGCGCCGACATGAGCGAGGACTTGCCGGCACCGCTCGGTCCGACGAGGGCCACGGACCGGCCGGCCCGCGCCTCGAGGTCGGCACCGTCGACGGCGAGCGTCGTGCGCGACGGGCCCCCGAGCCGCCGGCTCCGGTGCTCGACCCGGACGCCGGATGCGGCCGCGACGACGCGGCCGTGCGGCACCCGTCCGGCCGCGGCGTCCGGGGCGGGGTCGAGGGCCAGCGTTAGAGGCTGGGGGTCGGGAACACCGGGCACCCAGATGCCCTGGGCTGCAAGGGACTCACCGTGCTCGGCGAGGACCTGACGCGGCTCGCCGTCGGCGACGACCGCGCCTGAAGCGTCGAGGACGACAAGACGGTCGACGAGGTCGAGCCACCCGTCGAGGCGATGCTCGACGACGACGAGGGTGAGGCCGCGGCGCGCGACGACGTCGGCGACGACGCTCCGCACGTCCGCTGCGGTCGCGGCGTCGAGCATCGCGGTCGGCTCGTCGAGCAGGAGCACCGACGGCTCCATGACGAGCGCGCCGGCCAGCGCGAGCCGCTGGGACTCGCCTCCGCTCAGCGTCGCCGGCGGGCTGTCGGGCGACATCGTCAGCCCGACCTCGCGCAGGGCGGCGGCGACGCGGGGCGGCATGGCCGCCCGCGGCACGGAGACGTTCTCGAGCCCGAACGCGACGTCCCGTCCGATGCTCGAGGCCACGACTCCGGCGCCGGGGTCCTGCAGGACGAGACCTACCGAGCCCGGAACCGACTGCGGCTCAAGGCCGCCCACGGTCACGGTGCCCGACAGGTCGCCGGCGTCAGCCGTCAGCAGCAGGCCGGCGACGGCGCGCAGCAGGGTCGACTTGCCCGACCCGCTCGGCCCGGCGAGAAGCACGCGCTCGCCGGGCTCGAGGGTGAGGTCGAGACGGTCGAGGACCGGACGCGACCGACCGAAGGGTCGCCACGTCAGACCGGCGACGCGCACGTCCGCGCCGGATCGCACCGGCGCCTCGGCGTCGACGCGCTCGGGTCCTCGCTCCATCGGGGCCTCCACGGGGGCCGGTCAGACGGCGCGCTGCTCGCGGATCTCCTGCCCCGGGGGGAACGGGTTGAGCGCACCCGCGGCGGCGAGCAGCCGGGTCAGGCCGACGGCGAGGAGCGAGCCGAAGACGGCCACCGACGCCCCGAGCAGGAAGAGGTAGGAGACCTTGTAGCCCCAGCCCCAGTCGGTCCAGTACGAGTACCACTCGTAGACGGCCTCGAACGCACCGCCGAGGAAGCCGCCGAGCAGCAGCGGCGCCCAGCGGTACACGGCATACCCGAACGCGGCGAAGCCGAGCTCGACGCCGAGCCCCTGCACGAGGCCGGAGACGAGCGTCGTCAGGCCCCACTGCGTGCCGATGAGCGCGGAGACGATCGCCGCGAGCAGCTCGGTGAAGACGGCCGCGCCGGGCCGGCGGATGATGAGCATGCCGACGATGCCGGCGACGAGCCAGGGCCACGCGAACAGCGCGCTGAAGGGCGGGAAGCCCGCCGAGACGGCGTTCGAGGGGACCGCGTAGGCCAGGCCCCACGCCCAGTAGGCGACGCCGAAGGCGACCCCGAGGAAGGCGCAGGTGAGCAGGTCGATGGTGCGCCAGCGGGTCAGCGGCCCGCTCGCGGTGATGGTGTTGGACATGGTGTGTCTCCCGGGTTCCAGTGGATACGCGTGGATACGAGTGGATACCGGGGGAAGCCAGCCGGACGGACACGTCGATGACGTGTGCCGTGCGGTGGCCTGAGAAATACCGACTTCCTTCGCCGGTGCTAACCGGAGCAGGTTCGAGGGTCTGCGGCTCGGCCCTTCGGGCTGCCGCACTCTCAGCGCGTGACGCGCTCCCCTGTCGTGATGGGTGGGTGGTGCTCTTCAGTTGTCGGGGGTGACTCTACTCGTCCGGCGCGCGTCCGACGCCCGGGTCTCGTGGGTACAGTCACGACATGGGTTCCAAGGACACGAAGAAGGCTGCCTCCAGGGCTGTCGAGAAGGCCAAGGCCAAGGCTGAGACGCCGCAGCACACCCCGGTCAGCGGCCCGGTCTGGAAGATCCTCAGCGTCGGCACGACGATCGTCGCGACGAAGCTCGCGACCGACGCCGCGCAGAAGGGCTGGAAGCTGGCGACCGGCCGCAACGTCCCGGTCAAGGGCGACTTCGAGCGTGAGCGCACGCGCGACGTCATCCTCTTCACGGCGCTCTCGTCGATGGCCGTGGCCGCGGCGCGGGTCGCCGCCGAGCGCGGCGCCGCGACGTACTACCGCCGCTCGACCGGCCACCTGCCCAAGGCGCTCGAGGACGAGAAGGTGTCGCCGACCGACAAGAAGGCCTCCCGCAAGCTCGCCAAGGGCAAGGCCAAGGCCGAGCGCGCGACGCAGAAGGCCATCGACAAGGCCACCGGCCGCCGCTGAGTCCCCTCGCTGCCGGTCCCGCCCGGTCGCCCTCGGCTATGCCGGAGCGGCTCCGTCCCGTCTGCGTGCCCCGGCGCGCAGCGCCTTGTGGGCCCGGTCGACGAGCACGACGGCGGGTACCGCCGCCAGCGCGACGGCCCACCCCACGGGCGGCGGCACCGATCCGCCGAGCAGGCCGGCGGCACCCGGCCAGCCGAGGATGACGGCGAGGAAGACGAGCTCGACGGCCACCGCGAGCAGCAGCAGCCGGTTGCCCCGCAGCGAGTGCCGCCCCACCGGCCGGCTCGCGCTCCGGCAGGCGAACGCGTTGGCGAGCTGGCCGAGCACGACGGCGGCGAAGGCCGCCCCCGACGCCGGCGCCAGCACGGGCGCCGGTGCCGTCTGCCCGTAGCTCCAGCCGCCGAGCGCCAGGACGCCGACGAAGGCCAGCATCTCGACGACCGCCTCGGTCGGGCCGAGGACGAGCAGCGCCCGGCGGAGCAGCCCGAGGTCGACGAGCGGCCCCGACCGCATCGGCTCGGTCATGACGCGCGGGCTGGCCGGCTCGGCGCCGAGCGCGAGAGCGGGCAGCAGGTCGGTGCCGATGTCCAGGGCGAGGATCTGCAGCGCCGACAGGGCGAGCGGCAGGTGCCCGGCCGTCAGCGACCACAGCACGAACGGCGCGAGCTCCGCGACGTTGTCGGTGAGGTGGTAGGTCAGGAAGCGGCGCACGTTGGACCACGTGGCCCGGCCGAGCTCGATGGCGGCCACGATCGTCTCGAAGCGGTCGTCGAGCAGCACGACGTCGGCCGCCTCGCGCGCCACCTCGGTGCCCGACGCGCCCATCGCGACGCCGATGTCGGCCTTGCGCAGCGCCGGCCCGTCGTTGACGCCGTCACCGGTCATCGCAACGACGTGCCCGCGAGACTGGAGGGCGTCGGCGATCCTGAGCTTGTCCTCCGGCGTGGCCCGCGCGATGACGGTCCCGTCGACGTCGATCAGCTCGGCGAGCGCCGCGATGTCCTCGGGCAGCCGGTCGGCCGTGAGCGCCTCGCCGCCCGGCGGCATGAGTCCCACCTCGCGCGCGACCGCGGCCGCGGTGCCCGGGTGGTCGCCGGTGATCATCATGAGCCGTATGCCGGCCCGTCGGCAGGTCGCGACCGCGTCGGTCACGCCGGGGCGGGGCGGGTCCTCGAGGGCGACCAGCCCGAGGAGGTCGAGTCCGTGCTCGAGGCTGGCCTGGTGGCCGGCCGGGTCGCGGCGCTCGGGACCGTCCGTGACGGCCAGCCGGCGCCGCGCGACACCGAGCACCCGCAGGCCGAGGGTGCTGAGGCGCTCGACCTCGGCCTGCACGGCACCGGCCTGCCCCACGTCGCGGCAGTCGCGCACGAGCGAGTCGGGCGCGCCGATGACGTGGAGCCAGCCGTCCGAGACGGCCGCCGACCGCCGGAGTCCCGGCTCGAAGGGGTAGGCGCGGTCGACGACGACGCCGGCCGCCTCCCCCACGCCGAGGCGCATCGAGAGGGCGTGCACCGCGGCCTCCATCGGGTCGCCGCGGGCCACCCACCGCGAGCTCCGACCGTGTCGGTCGCCCTCGTCCCTGCCCTCGTCCTCGTCGGGGCGGACCGCGCGACCCTGCACGCACTCGACGGCGGACCTCGCGACGGCGCGCGCCGCCTCACGTGCGGCGGGTGAGCCGACGCACACGGCCTCTGGTCCGTAGCCCTCCCCCGTGACCTCCACCGCCCCGCTCGGGGTCCACACCGACACGACGTTCATCTCGTTGCGGGTCAGCGTGCCCGTCTTGTCGGTGCACACGAACGTCGCCGAGCCCAGGGTCTCGACCGACTCGAGCCGACGCACGAGCGCGTGCCGTCCGGCCATGAGCTGGGCGGCCCGCGCGAGCGACAGGGTGACCGTCGGCAGGAGTCCCTCGGGCACGAGCGCCACGGTGACCCCGACGGCGAAGAGGAAGCCGAGCGTCGGGTCGACCCCGAGGAGCAGCGAGACGCCGAACGCGAGGGCGCCGGTCGCGACGGCGAGCACGGCGACGAAGGTGACGAGCCGGTTCAGCTGGCGCGCAAGGGGACTCGCGGGCCGGCGAGCGGAGCGCGTCAGGGCGGCGATCTCCGCGAGCCGGGTCCGGCCACCCGTCGCGACGACCGTGCCTCGGCCGACTCCCTCGACGACGAAGGTGCCCGCGCGCAGCACCTCGCCGACCTCGGGGTGGGACGTCACGCTCTCCCCGGTCAGCATCGACTCGTCCACCGCCACCCCGACGGCGCGGTCGAGCCGCAGGTCCGCGCTGACCCGGTCACCGGCTTCGAGCAGCACGACGTCGTCGACGACGAGCTCGTCCGCGCCCACCTCGACGACGGCGCCGTCCCGCAGCACCCGCGCCCGCGGCGGCAGGAGCTCGGCGAGGCGGGAGGCCGCACGCTCAGCGCGGTACTCCTGGACGAACGCGAAGACCCCGTTGAGCACGACGACGACGGCGATGGCGACGGCCAGCTGCGGCATACCCCCCACGAGGGCCAGCCCGGCTGCGACCCAGAGGGTCAGGGCGAAGAAGTGGACCAGCTGCCGGAGCAGCTGGAGCACGGCCGGCTCGGGCCTCGCGGCGGGGATGACGTTGGGTCCGTCGCGCGCCCGGTGGGCGAGCACCTGCTCGCCGGTCAGGCCCCGGGGTGAGGTGCCCTGCCCGACGGAGTCCTGCCCGACGGAGTCCTCCCCGACGGCGCTGGCCTTGGCGACAGCGCCGCGCGGTGCCTCCGGGTCCGTCGAGTCCATGGCGTCACCTCCGAGCACTGCCTTCCACGCTACGCGCGGGCCAGCGGCCGCGGATGGGACCAAAGCCCCTGTCGGGGTCCGCGAGCGCGGACGGACGATGCACGGGAGAGACGGGTGCGGCGCGCCCGGGCCGAGCGTGCCGACCCCGAGCACGCGAAGCCTGGATGACCCGATCACTGGAGGAGCCATGACGACCACACCGGAGCGCACCGCTCGACGACCCTTCGTGCTGGAGCTGCACGAGGGCGACCGGACGATGGCGGGGCTGCTGGGGGGCAAGGGCGCCGGGCTCGCGGAGATGTCACGGCTGGGTCTGCCCGTGCCGCCGGGCTTCATCGTCACGACCGAGGCGTGCCGGGCCTGGCTCTCCGGGGCCGGTGAGCCCGAGGGTCTCTGGGACGAGATCGAGGCGGCGATGCGGGGCCTCGAGCACCGCTCCGGGCTGCGCTTCGGCGACCCGTCCGCGCCGCTGCTCGTGTCGGTGCGCTCGGGGGCGCGCTTCTCGATGCCCGGGATGATGGAGACGGTGCTCGACGTCGGGATGACCGACGCGGTGGCTGCCGCCCTCGTCGCTCGCGGTGAGGCGCGCTTCGCCTGGGACAGCTACCGGCGCCTCGTGCAGATGTACGGCCGCACCGTGCTCGGCATCGACGGCTCCCTGTTCGACGAGCAGCTGACCGAGCTCCGCCGGGCCACCGGGGCCGGGACCGACGCCGAGCTCGACGCCGCCGCGCTCGAACGCCTGACGGCCGGCTTCCGCCGGATCCTGCTCGAGCGCACCGGCGGGGACCTCCCGCAGGACCCGCGCGACCAGCTGCGGCGCGCGGTCATCGCCGTCTTCGCGTCGTGGAACGGCGAGCGGGCGCGTCTCTACCGGGCTCACGAGGGCATCCCCGACGACCTCGGCACGGCGGTCAACGTCGTCCAGATGGTCTTCGGCAACCGCGGCGAGCGCTCGGGCAGCGGCGTGTGCTTCACCCGCGACCCGGTGAGCGGCGCCCCAGGCGTCTTCGGGGACTACCTGCCCGACGCCCAGGGTGAGGACGTCGTCAGCGGCAGCCGCAGCCCGATGGACCTCTCCGAGCTGGGCCGCCGCGAGCCCGCCCTGCACGAGGAGCTGAGCACGCACCTGCGCACGCTCGAGCAGCACTACCGCGACCTCTGCGACGTGGAGTTCACCGTGGAGCGCGGCCGACTGTGGATCCTGCAGACCCGGCTCGGCAAACGGAGCCCCGCCGCGGCCTTCCGGATCGCCGTCGAGCTCGTCGACGAGGGCGTCATCGACCTCGACGAGGCCCTGACCCGCGTCGACGGGACCCAGCTGCAGACCCTGCTGCACCCGACCTTCACGACCGTGGAGGGGCTGACCCCGCTGGCCCACGGCCTCGCGGCGAGCCCCGGCGCGGCCTACGGCCAGCTCGTCTTCGACGCGGCCACGGCGATGGAGTGGACGGCGCTCGGGCGCGCGGTGGTGCTGGCCCGGCCCGAGACCAGTCCCGACGACTTCGGCGGCCTGCTCGCCGCCCGCGCCGTCATCACCTCGCGCGGTGGTCTCACCTCGCACGCGGCCGTCGTGGCCCGCGGGCTCGGGCGCACCTGCGTCACGGGGGTCGAAGGACTCCTCGTCGACCCCGTCGCCCGGGTGGCCACCCTCCCGGGTGGCGTGACCCTGCCCGAGGGCACCGTGGTGTCCGTCGACGGCACCGCGGGAGAGGTGTATGCCGGTCAGCGCGACATCGAGCCCAGCGCCGTGTCGACGGCCATCAGCCAGGGCACCGGGCGTGGCACGGAGACCTCCGACCGCACCGTGCGGGCCGTGCTGACCCTGCTCGCGCACGCGGACCTGAGGCGTCACCTCGGGGTCATGGCCAACGCCGAGACTCCTGAGGAGGCCCGGATGGCAGAGCGTTTCGGCGCAGAGGGGATCGGCCTCTGCCGCACCGAGCACATGCTCCTCGGCGAGCGCCGGGTGCTCGTCGAGCGCCTCGTCACCGACGAGGACCGCGCCGGTGCCCTCGCCGAGATCGAGGCGCTCGCGCTGAGGGAGTTCACCAGCCTGCTCGAGACGATGGAGGGCCTGCCCGTCGTCGTGCGGCTGCTCGACCCGCCGATGCACGAGTTCCTGCCCGACCTCGTGGAGCTGTCGGTCACGGCTGCCGTCGCCGCCGAGCGCGGCACGCTCGACGCGACGCTCGAGCGCCGCCTGGCCGTGACGCGGCGGTGGCACGAGTCGAACCCGATGCTCGGGTTGCGGGGGGTGCGCCTGCTCACCGTGCTGCCGCAGATCATCGACGCCCAGGTGCGGGCCCTCGCCGAGGCCACGGTCGCGCTGCGGGCCCGGGGCCTCGACGTGCGACCCGAGCTCATGGTCCCGCTCGTCGCCGACGTCGCCGAGCTGACGGCTGCCCGCGAACGGATGGAGGGCATCCTCGCCGAGGTCGCCCGCGCGCACGGCACGACGCTGCACCTGCCCATCGGCGTCATGGTCGAGCTGCCGCGCGCCGCCCTGACCGCGGCCGCTCTCGCCGAGCACGCCGACTTCTTCTCCTTCGGGACCAACGACCTGACCCAGACCACCTGGGGCATGTCGCGCGACGACGCCGAGGCCAACTTCCTGGCGGCCTACCGGGAGGCCGGGATCATCGCGACCGACCCGTTCAAGACGATCGACGAGGCGGGGGTCGGCGCGCTCGTGGCGATGGCGGCGCGGGACGGCCGGCAGGCCCGACCCGGGCTCGGACTGGGTGCCTGCGGGGAGCACGCGGGCGACCCCGCCTCGATCGGGTTCTTCGCCCGGACGGGCGTGGACTACCTGTCCTGCTCGCCGCCCCGGGTGCCCGTCGTGCGGCTCGAGGCGGGCCGCCAGGCGGTCCTGCTCGCCGGCGCGCGGTCGACGTCCGACACCCGCTGAGCACGACCGCGGGGCCGGTTCCGCGCCCTCTCGAGCGGGCACCATCCGGTGTGCTCCCGCCGGATGGTGCTCCCGGACGTCCGGTCCCGGTGGCGCCGCCAGGTGGTGCCGCCAGGTGGTGCCGCCAGGTGGTGCCGTCAGGTGGTGCCGTCAGGTGGTGCTCTCAGGAGATCCGTCAGGGCACGAGCACGGCCGCGCCGTGCACGCGGCCCTCCTCGAGCTCGACGAGGGCGCGGTCCGCCTCGTCCAGCGGCACCGGTGTCGTGGCGACCCGCAGGCCCAGCCGCTCGGCGAGCAGGAGGAACTCCTCGCCGTCCTGCCTCGTGTTGCTCGTGACGCTGCGCAGCGACCGCTCCCGGAAGAGGTGGCGCTGGTAGTCGAGCACGGGGATGTCGCTGAGGTGGATGCCGGCCACGGCGAGCGTGCCGCCCGGCGCCAGGGCCTCCAGGGCGACGGGGACGAGGTCGCCCGCGGGGGCGAAGAGGATGGCGGCGTCGAGCGGGACCGGCGGGGCGTCGGTCGGTCCGCCGACCGAGGCCGCCCCGAGCTCTGTGGCGAGCTCTCGTGCTCCCGCCCCACGGGTCAGCACGTGCACCTCGGCGCCCTGCGCGACGGCGACCTGGGCCGTGAGGTGGGCGCTGGCGCCGAAGCCGTAGATGCCGAGCCGTCCTCCCGGTGGCAGCTCGGCGCGGCGCAGCGACCGGTACCCGATGATCCCGGCGCACAGCAGCGGGGCGGCATCGACGTCGGAGAACGAGGGTGGCACCCGGTAGGCGTACGCCTCGGGCACGACGGTCCACTCGGCATACCCCCCGTCGGCGTCCCAGCCGGTGTACCGCGATGCGGCACAGAGGTTCTCGCGGCCGGCGCGGCACCAGCGGCACGAGCCGCACGTGCTCCGGAGCCACGCGACGCCGACGCGGTCGCCGGGCGCGAAGCGGTGGGCGCCGTCGCCGAGGAGCGCGACCTCGCCCACCACCTCGTGGCCGGGCACGAGCTGGTGCCGGTGCCGCGGCAGATCGCCCGTGACGACGTGCAGGTCGGTGCGACACACCCCACAGGCGCGCACGCGGACCAGCACGTCGCCGGGGCCGGGCTGCGGCACGGGCAGCTCGGCCCGGACGAGCGGGCGACGCCGCAGCGGCGCCGGCTCGTCGACGACCCACGCCTGCATCGTGCCCACGGCGCCTCCCTCGGGTCGTCGGTCGTGCGGGCGCACCACCACTGCCGATCTCACTCCCCGGGCGGCGGCCGCGGCAAGGGCCCAAGGTCCCGCCCCCGAACCCGACGGTCCCGCCTGGCCGAGCCCTTCGCCCCTGAGCACCCCGGCCCGTGGGGTGCTGTCCTGATCTGAGACCCGATCGAGGAGGCCATCGTGAGAGCACACGTCGGAGACCGCATCGTCCTTGCAGCAGAGCACATCGACGAACCCACCCGGGACGGGGAGGTGCTCGAGGTTCGCGGGGCGGACGGCGGGCCGCCGTTCGTCGTGCGGTGGGCGGACGGGCACACCGGTCTGATCTATCCCGGACCGGGCTCGGTGCTGCACCTCGGCGCCGCCGACGACACGGCAGCCGCGCCCGCAGCCGCCCCCGCAGCCCCCGCTGCGGCGACCGAGCACGAGCCGACGCAGCACCTGCGCGAGTGGCAGGTCCGCGTCTCGCTGCTCGAGGCCGGGGACGACACGAGCGCCACGGTGGTGCTCGTCGCCGACCCGCCCGACCGGATCAGCGCCAAGGGGTCCAGCCACCGCTCGGCCGACGACACGGCCGACCGCCGGATCGGCGACGAGGTCGCCGTCGCGCGGGCGCTGCGCCACCTGGCCGACCAGCTGATCGGCGACGCGGAGCACGACATCGAGGAGCGCACGGGCGAGGAGGCGCACGTCCGGACGACGTGACGCGCCGGCCGCCGACAGCAGGGCGCCCGCGGACTCAGCCGTCGCCGATGCGGACGAGACCCGTCTCGTAGGCGAGCACGACCATCTGCACCCGGTCGCGCAGGCCGAGCTTGGCCAGGACGCGCCCGATGTGCGTCTTGACCGTGGCCTCGGCGACGAAGAGGGCCGCGGCGATCTCGGAGTTGTTGAGGCCCCGACCGACCGCCTCGAGCACCTCGCGCTCGCGCTCGGTGAGCACGTCGAGCCGGTCGAGCCCGGACGGTCGGCTCCGGCTCGCCAGCACGGGCAGGAAGCGGTCGAGCAGCCGCCGGGTGGGACCCGGGGCGACGACGGCGTCACCGGTGTGGACGGCACGGATCGCCGAGAGCAGCTCCGACGGCCCGGCGTCCTTGAGCAGGAAGCCTGCCGCTCCCGCGCGGAGCGCCGCGTAGACGTACTCGTCGAGGTCGAAGGTCGTCAGGACGAGCACCTTCGGGGTCTCGCCGCGGTCGACGATGCGACGGGTCGCCTCGATGCCGTCGAGCCGGGGCATCCGGATGTCCATGAGCACGACGTCGACGGCGCGCCCGGGCAGCGCGTCGAGGGCGGCCTGGCCGTCGGCGCACTCGGCGACGACGTCGATGTCCGGCTCGGCGTCGAGCACCATGCGGAAGCCGGCCCGCACGAGGGCCTGGTCGTCGACGATCATCACCCTCGTCGGGCGGTCGGTCGGGCGGGCCGTCCCGCTCCAGGTCGTGTCGGTCACTGGTCCCTCTCCGTCGGCATCGTGGCGAGCACCTCGAAACCGCCACCGGGGCGCGGTCCGGCCGTCAGGGTGCCGCCGTGCACCGCGACGCGTTCTCGCATGCCGGCCAGCCCGTGCCCGCGCCCGTCGTGGGCGCTGTGCGCCCCGACTCCGTCGTCGCACACGCAGATCCGCATGCGCTCGTCGGTCTGCTCGACGTCCACGACGGCGCTCGCTCCCGGTCCCGCGTGCTTGATGACGTTGGTCAGCGACTCCTGCACGACTCGGTATGCCGCGAGGTCGAGTCCCACGGGTCGCCGCCGTTCGGCGCCCCGGACGGTCAATGTCACCGGCACCCCGGCCGCGCGCACCCCGGCCACGAGGTCGTCGAGCTGGGCCACGCCACCGGTCGGTGCGAGCTCGACACCGGACTCCGGGTCACGGAGCACCCCGACGAGGCGCCGGGTCTCGCCGAGCGCGTCGCGGGCGGTCGCACCGATGGTCTCGAGCGCGCCCACCGACCGGGCGAGCGCGCCCTCGGGACTGCGCTCAGCGGCATACGCGGCGCCGTCGGCCTGCACGACGATGACGGACAGTGCGTGCGCGACGACGTCGTGCATCTCGCGCGCGACGGCCGCCCGCTCCTGCTGGGCGGCGAGCCGAAGCTCCTGCTCGCGCTCGCGCTCGACGCGCTCGGCGCGGTCCTGCAGGTCGGCGAGGCGCTGGAGCCGGGCGCGCTTGAGGTCGCCGAGCGCCCAGGCGGCGAGCGACGCGGCCGCGCACGCGAGGAAGGTGAAGGTGAACTCGGCCGCGCCCGGCACGCGACCGGACGGGGCCGTGAAGCGGAGGCCGGCGATGGCCGAGCCGAGCGCCGCGACGCCGAGCCCGGCGAGGCGCACCCCGCGGCGGCGGTCGTAGGCGGCGAGGGAGTAGAGCGCGACGAGGAAGGCGACGTCACCCGGCAGCAGGTTGCTCGTCGGGATGACACGGACGGCCAGCGCGATGCTGACGACGGCGAAGGCGACGGCGGGGTGCGAGCGCCGCCAGATGAGCGCGAGCGACGACACCCCCACGACGGCCCAGCCCCACCCCTGGCCCTCGCCGAGCAGGACGAGGCCCAGCAGCGCGAGGACGACGGCGAGCGGGACGTCGAAGAGGAGCGGCCGCCGCTGCAGCCACTCGTAGACACGTCCCTCGTTCACGCCCCGAGCCTATGAGGGCCGCTCCGGGCCGTCGTCAGACCACGGTCGCAGACGCAGCACGACCGCAGGACGACGGGCCGCCTGTCTCGATCGTCACGCCACGAACCCCGCCCACCGCCCACTCCCCCGGAGGACGATGGAGGTGGACCGAGGAGTGGCCATGGACCGTCACGAACGACCTGCGAGACCTGCGACGCCGGCGAGGACGGCACGCTCCGGACCGGCACCGGCCCTGACGTTCCTCGGTGCGGTCGGCACCGTCACCGGCAGCAAGTTCCTGCTCGAGGGCGAGGACGCGAGGCTCATGGTCGACTGCGGCCTCTACCAGGGTGAGCGGCGCTGGCGGGCGCTCAACTGGGAGGCTCCGCCGGTCGACCCAGCCCTGGTCGACGCCGTCGCCCTGACCCACGCCCACCTCGACCACTGCGGATACCTCCCCGCGCTCGTCAGGGGCGGCTTCGCCGGTCCGGTCCACGCCACGGCCGGGACCGCGGCCCTGGCGGCGGTCATCCTGCGCGACAGCGCGCACCTGCAGGAGGAGGAGGCCGAGGGTGCGCGGCGCGGTGGCTGGTCCAAGCACGACCCGCCGCTCCCGCTCTACACCGTGGCCGACGCCGACGAGGCCATCGCCGCCCTGCGTCCCGTGACCGACCCGGTCGTACGCGTGGGGCCGGCCGGCGCCGCGACGGTGACCTTCGTGCCGGCCGGGCACATCCTCGGCTCCTCGAGCGTGCTCGTGGAGATGGGTGAGGCGAGCGTGCTCTTCTCCGGCGACCTCGGGCGGCCGGACCACCCCGTCCTGCTGCCGCGCGCCCGTCCGCCGGCAGCCCGCACCGTCGTCGTCGAGTCGACGTACGGCGACCGCACCCACCCGGAGGTCGACCCCGAGCACCGCGTCATGGCCGACGCGATCCGGCGCACCATCCGGCGGGGCGGCAGCGTCGTCGTACCGGCCTTCGCCGTCGACCGCACCGAGATCGTGCTGCTCGCCATCGCCGACCTCGTCGAGTCGGGCTCGATCCCCGACGTGCCCATCTGGGTCGACAGCCCGATGGCCCTCGCCGCGCTCGAGATCTACCGGGACCCGACGCACGCGGCGGAGGTCCGGCCCGAGGCGCTCGAGCGGCTGCGCCGGCTGTCCGGGCTGCGCGAGGCGCACAGTGCGGAGGAGTCGATGCGGCTCAACACCCCGGGCACCCCGTGCATCATCGTGTCGGCGTCCGGCATGGCCACGGGCGGCCGGGTCGTGCACCACCTGCGCCACCTGCTCCCCCAGGCGCGCAACACCGTGCTCCTCACCGGCTACCAGGCCATCGGCACCCGCGGCCGCGACCTGCAGGAGGGGGTCCGCGAGCTGAAGATGTCCGGGCACTACGTGCCGGTGCGCGCCGAGGTCGTGACGCTCGACGAGTTCTCGGTGCACGCCGACGCCGACGAGCTGCTCACCTGGATCGGCGAGATGCCGCGGCCCCCGGAGAGCGTCCACGTCGTCCACGGGGAGCCCGCGGCCGCACGGGCGCTGGCGGACGGCATACGCGATCGGTTCGACTGTGCCGTCTCGGTGCCGCGCTACGGCGAGCGGGTGCTGCTCGACTGAGGTGCGTCGGTCGCGACCCGCGAAGTCCTTCCGGCGCGGGCCCGGAGGTGGTGTCCTAGGAGGGATCCCCAGCGCGAGGAGGTGTGCCATGGAGGCACGGGTCGGTGACCGCATCACGATGGCCGCGGAGCACGTCGGTCAGAGCACGCGCGAGGGGGTGATCCGCGAGGTCAAGGGCGCGGGCGGCGCGCCTCCCTACGTCGTCGAGTGGGCCGACGGGCACACCGGCCTCATTCACCCCGGACCCGGCTCGGTGCTGCGCTGCACGCACCCCGACGACGAGCCCGCGACCAGCTAGCTAGAGGTCGAGCGCACGCACGATCGGCACCCCGGCGCGGTAGGCGAGGTGCAGGTGGCTCGGCGCGTCGAGCACCGCCAGCTCGGCCGGCTGCCCCGGCGCGACAGCTCGGTCGAGACCGAGCGAACGGGCCGACACGGCCGTGGCCGCGTGCAGCGCCTCGGCCGGCGTCATCCCCATCTCGCGGACCGCGAGCGCGATGGCGAACGGGATCGACGAGGAGTAGCACGTGCCGGGGTTGCAGTCGCTCGCGAGCGCCACGTCGACGCCGGCGTCGATGAGCGCCCGCGCGTCGGGGTAGGGCGAGCGCGTCGAGAACTCGACCCCGGGCAGCAGCGTCGCAACCGTCGTCCCGCGCGCGGCGACGAGGGCCTCGACGTCGGCGCTGTCGAGGAAGGTGCAGTGGTCGACGCTGCGCGCACCGAGCTCGCAGGCGAGGCGGACCCCCGGCCCGTGGCCGAGCTGGTTGCCGTGGACGCGCAGGGACAGGCCCGCGGCGCGGCCGGCCTCGAGGATCGTGCGGGCCTCGTCGCCGTCGAACGCGTGCGCGGAGTGCGGCTCGCAGAAGACGTCGATGCTCTCGGCGAGCGCGGTGGGCCCGTCCGCGACGACCGCGTCGAGCATCGGGCCGGTCACGAGGTCGACGTAGGCCGCCCGCCGCGTGGCGTACTCGCGTGGCACGACGTGCGCGCCGAGGAAGGTCGTGTGCGGGGTGAGCTCGCGGGCGATGCGCAGGCTGCGGAGCTCGTCCTCGAGGGTCAGGCCGTAGCCGCTCTTGATCTCGACGGTCGTCGTGCCCTGGGCGCGCATCTCGGCGACGCGGCCCGCGACGAGGGCCCGCAGCTCGTCGTCGCTGGCGGCGCGGGTGGCCGCGACCGAGACGGCGATGCCCCCGCCGTCGTAGGGCGTGCCGGTCATGCGCGCGGCGAACTCCGCCGAACGGTCGCCGGCGAAGACGAGGTGCGAGTGCGAGTCGACGAAGCCGGGGATGACCGCCCGTCCCCCGAGGTCGCGCTGATCGTCGGCGTCGGGTGCCTCGGCGGCGGGGCCGACCCACTCGATCCGCGCGTCCGCGCCGGACCCGCTGACGAGCACCGCGGCGTCGCGGACGATGCCGAGCAGGGCGTCACCCGGGTCGGTGTGGCCCTCGCCCCGGGCCGCGTCGTTCGTCGTCAGCTCGGCGATGCCGGTGAGGAGCAGGGTCGTGCCGGCACCCACACGGGCACTCACACCGGGACCCCGCCGGCGACGCGGTCGATGGCGGCGCCGAGCAGGCGGCCCACGTCACCGATCCGGTGGTGGCCGTCGCTGACGACGACGTCACCTCCGACGACGACGGTCGAGACGTCGGAGGCCACGCACGCGTAGATGATCTGGTCGTAGGCGGCGCCCGCGGTGTTGACCGTGTCGGTGCGCACCGTGACGAAGTCGGCGAGCGCCCCCTTGCTCAGGTGACCACCGTCGGACCAGCCGAGGGAGCGGTAGCCGTTGAACGAGGCCGCGAGGAGCAGGTCGTTGGCCGAGAAGCGGTCGCGCTCGTTGGTGATGAGCCGCTCGTGCATCTCGAGGCCGCGCAGCTCCTCGAAGGGGTCGATGATGACGTGCTGGTCAGAGCCCAGCGAGAGCGGGCTGCCGGCGTCGTGCAGGGCCCGGGCCGGGCCGATGCCGTCGGCGAGGTCGCGCTCGGTCGTCGGGCAGAAGCAGGCGCCGGTGCCGGTGCCGCCGAGCAGCTCGATGTCACGGTCCTCGAGGTGCGTGGCGTGCACGGCGGTCGAGTGCGCGCCGAGCGCGCCGGCCTCGTCGAGCAGCTGGGTCGGGCTCGCGCCGTAGAACATCTGGCAGGCGAGGTTCTCGCCGTGCTGCTCGGAGAGGTGGACGTGCAGCGGCAGGTCGCCCGCGGCCTCGACGACCCGGGGCAGGTCCTCGCGCTTGACCGCGCGCACCGAGTGGATGGCCGCGCCGAGGCGCACACGGTCCGTCTCGTGCCTGCGCGACGACATGCGCTCGGCCCACGCGTCGACGGTGCCGTCGCTGAACCGGAGCTGGCCGGGGTGCAGCTCGACGTGGCCGCCGCCGTTGAGGCCGCCCTCGAGGTAGCACGTGTCGAGCAGCGTCAGCCGGATGCCGGCCTCGTCGGCCGCCTGGCGCACCGCGAGCCCCATGGCGTTGGGGTCGCGGTAGGGCTGGCCGCCGGGACGGTGGTGGACGTAGTGGAACTCCCCCACCACGGTGATGCCGGCCTGCACCATCTCGGCGAAGACGGCCCGCGCCAGCGCGAAGTACGTGTCGGGGTTGAGCTGCTCGGCCGCGGCGTACATCTGCTCGCGCCAGCTCCAGAAGTTGCCGCCGCCGCCGTTGACGCGCCCGCGCAGGGCACGGTGGAAGGCGTGGCTGTGGGCGTTGGCCATGCCGGGCAGGGTCACGCCGGCGAGTCGGATGTCGTCGGGCTCGGGGTCGGCGTCGACGAGGACGTCCTTGAGCAGGCCGTCCTGCGTCACCAGGCGCACCCGTCGCGCCAATCCTCCTGTGAGCCAAGCGCTCTCGCACCAGAAAACAGTCATCGGGCCACGCTCATCGACTCGGGGTCCTTCCCTGTGCACAGCTCGGTCACGACGGCGGTGAGGGCCGTGACCCCATGGTGGCAGTCCTCGGTGCTCGCGGACTCGCTGGGTGAGTGTGAAACACCTGTGGGGTTGCGCACGAAGAGCATCGCGCTCGGCACGCCGTGCGTGGCGAGGATGCCGGCGTCGTGCCCGGCGCCCGTGCCGAGCAGCGGCGCCTCGGGGAGTATGCCGTGCAGCCGCTCCACGAGTCGCGCGTCGAACGTCGTCGTCGGGGTCCATGACTCCTCGGTCGTCGTCGCGCCGGCACGGGCGACCTCGGACGAGACGGCTTCGACCAGCGAGCGGACGACGTGCTCGCTGCTGCCACGGGCGTCGAGCCAGGCCGTGACGTGGCTGGGGATGGCGTTGACGCCGCCCGGGACGACGTCGACCTTGCCCACGGTGGCCACGCAGCCGAGCCCCACGGCATACGACCGGGCCGCCTGGATGACGTCGGCGAGGCCGATCATCGCGTCCCGGCGGTCGGCGATGCGCGTCGTGCCCGCGTGGTTGGCCTCGCCGGGGATGTCGACGCGCCAGCGGCCGTGCGGCCAGATGTCGGTGCCGATGGCGACCGCGCGGCTCGGGTCGGTGAGGTCGTCGCCGCCGTCGGGGGCGAGGGCCAGCGCCTTGCCCTGCTCGACGTGCAGCTCGACGAAGCGGCCGACGCGGCGCACCGTCTCGTCGTCGCGGCCGAGCGTCTCGGGGTCCCGGCCGGCGCTGCGCCAGGCCTCGGCCATGCTGACGCCGTCGGCGTCGGTGAGCGCCCGGGCACGGTCGGAGTCGAGGACGCCGGTGATGATCCGCGACCCCGCGCAGGCGATGCCGAAGCGGGCGCCCTCCTCGTCGACGAAGTTGACGACTCCGAGCGGCACGTCGGGCTGCACCCCGGCCTCGCGCAGCGCGTCGACCGTGGCGAGGGCGCTGACGACGCCGAGGGGGCCGTCGAAGGCGCCGCCGTCGGGGACGGAGTCGAGGTGCGAGCCGATGACGACCCCGGGCGTGGTGTCGGGGTCACCCCACCAGGCCCACTGGTTGCCGGCGCGGTCCTCGACGAGGTCGAGACCGCGGGCCGCGCACTCGGCGGCGAACCACTCCCGTAGGTCGTGGTCGGTCGGGGTCCACGCGAAGCGGCGGTAGCCACCCGTCGCGGCGTCCCGACCGAGGGGCTCGAGGTCGGCCCACATCCGGTCGAAGGTCGTTGTCACCTCGATCACCACTCCTCGCAACGCCGGCGTCTGCCCCCGGCTCCGTAACTAGGCTCTGCTCCATGGACCCTGACCGCGATGACACGGCCGAGCGTAGTGACTTGGGCATCCCGCGGACGCCCGCGGTCGATGCCGTTCTCGCGGCAAGCATCGAGCACACCGTGACCCGGCACGGCCGCGTCTCGAGCCTCGAGGAGGCCGCGGCCGCCCGCGGCATCGAGCCGCGCGACCTCATCAAGACCCTCGTCGTGCGTCGCGCCGAGGACGACCACGTCTTCGTCCTCGTACCCGGTGACCGCACGTTCTCGTGGGCCAAGGTGCGCGCGCTGCTCGGCACGAACCGCATCTCGATGCCCGACGCCGAGGCCGCCAAGGCCGTGACGGGCTACGAGCGCGGCACGATCACCCCGTTCGGCTCGGCCACCCGTCTGCCGGTCATCGCCGACAGCCACCTCGTGGGCCGTCGCATCTCGATCGGCGGCGGCGCTCACGGGGTCGGCCTCACGGTGCAGGGCGACGACGTCATCCGCCTCTTCGAGGCGACCGTCGCCGACATCTCCGACGAGGAGACCCGCAAAACCCCCTGACCACGGCCACCCCACCCCCTCACCCGTCGAGAGGCCACGTTTTGCGGGTCCCGTCCCGTCGAGAGGCCAATCTTCGCGGGTCCGGCACCGTCGAGAGGCCACGGATTGCCCCTCGTGGCGCGTCAAGAGGTCAGGATGCCGGACACTGGTCACCATGTCCCGCACCCCGCTGCCCACCAAACCGTGCGCCCGCTGCGGCCGCACCATCACGTGGCGCAAGGCCTGGGAGCGTGACTGGGCGACCGTGCGCTGGTGCTCCGACAACTGCCGCAAGCGCGGCCTGACCCCCGTCGACATCGAGCTCGAGGACGCCCTGGCCAAGCTCGTCAGGGCGCACGCCGCCTCGGCCACCGTCGACCCGGCCGATGCGGCCCGGGCTGTCGGGGGCGCCGAGTGGGAGACCCTCGTCGAGCCCGCCCGCAACGCGGCCCGACGGCTCGTCGCCGCCGGGCGCGCCCAGATCGTCCAGGGCGGTCGGGTCATCGACCCCGACCACGCGAAGGGCCCGATCACGGTGCGCCGCCCCCGCTGAGCGCTGCACCCGAGCCCTCCCGGCGTCCCCCGGTTCGATGTGTCCCCGCGGCCCAGAGGCCGCGGCAACACATCGAATGCGGAGACGGGAGCGCTGAACGGCATACGGCCCCTCAGCCCTCCTGCATCGGGATGCGGACGCCGCGCTCGTGCGCGACCCGGTCGGCGATGTCGTAGCCCGCGTCGACGTGACGGATGACGCCCATGCCGGGGTCGTTGGTCAGCACGCGCGCGAGCTTCTGTGCCGCGAGGTCGGTGCCGTCGGCGAGGGAGACCTGGCCGGCATGCAGGCTGCGGCCGATACCGACGCCGCCACCGTGGTGGATCGAGACCCAGCTCGCGCCGCTCGACGTGTTGACGAGGGCGTTGAGCAGCGGCCAGTCCGCGATCGCGTCGGAGCCGTCGGCCATGGCCTCGGTCTCGCGGTACGGGCTGGCGACCGAGCCCGAGTCGAGGTGGTCGCGACCGATGACGATCGGAGCACTGACCTCGCCGGTGCGGACGAGCTCGTTGAACGCGAGCCCGGCCTTATCGCGCTCGCCGTAGCCCAGCCAGCAGATACGGGCGGGCAGGCCCTGGAAGGCGATCCGGTCCTGCGCGCCGCGGATCCACTTGTGCAGGCGGTCGTTGTCGGGGAAGAGGTCGAGCACGGCCTTGTCGGTCGCGGCGATGTCGCGCGGGTCGCCGGAAAGGGCCGCCCAGCGGAACGGGCCCTTGCCCTCGCAGAAGAGCGGCCGGATGTAGGCGGGCACGAAGCCGGGGAACTCGAACGCCCGGTCGTAGCCGCCCTGCCGGGCCTCGTCGCGGATCGAGTTGCCGTAGTCGAAGACCTCGGCGCCGGCGTCCTGGAACTCGACCATCGCCTTGACGTGCTTGGCCATCGAGGCGCGGGCACGGTCGGTGAAGTCCTCGGGCTTCTTCTCGGCGTACTCGGCCCAGTCCTCGAGGGCGACGCCCTCGGGGAGGTAGCTGAGGGGGTCGTGCGCCGAGGTCTGGTCGGTGACGATGTCGATCTCGACGCCGCGGCGGAGCAGCTCGGGGAAGATCTCGGCCGCGTTGCCGACGACGCCCACGGACCAGCCGCGACGCTCGCGCTTGGCGGCGAGCGCCTTGTCGATGGCGTCGTCGAGGTCCTTGGCGACCTCGTCGAGGTAGCGGTGCTCGACGCGGCGGTGCAGCCGGGCCGGGTCGACGTCGACGATGAGGCAGGCGCCGTCGTTCATCGTGACGGCGAGCGGCTGCGCGCCACCCATGCCGCCGCAGCCACCGGTCAGCGTGAGCGTGCCGGCGAGGGTGCCGCCGAAGCGCTTCTCGGCGACGGCGGCGAACGTCTCATAGGTGCCCTGGACGATGCCCTGGGTGCCGATGTAGATCCAGGACCCGGCCGTCATCTGGCCGTACATCGTCAGGCCGAGGTGCTCGAGGCGGCGGAACTCCGGCCACGTGGCCCAGTCACCGACGAGGTTGGAGTTGGCGATGAGCACGCGCGGCGCCCACTCGTGGGTCTGCATGACGCCGACGGGGCGGCCACTCTGGACGAGCATCGTCTCGTCCTGCTTCAGCGTCGTCAGCGTGCGCACCATGGCGTCGAACGACTTCCAGTCGCGGGCTGCCCGGCCGGTGCCGCCGTAGACGACGAGGTCGTCGGGGCGCTCGGCCACCTCGGGGTCGAGGTTGTTCATCAGCATCCGCAGCGGGGCCTCGGTGGCCCACGACTGCGCGGTCAGCTGCGTGCCGCGAGCCGCGCGGACGGGTCGTGCACCTTCCATGTCACTCTCCTTCGAGCGGGAAATTCGTTGGTATGCCGTGTGGTTCACCCGTCGAAAGGCCATTCCTTGCGGGTCGGTGCCCGTCGAGAGGCCAGCGCTTGTCGCAAACTTCGGCCACTCGACTCGTCAGGACCGACAAACTTTGGCCTTTCGACGGTTGGGGGTGGGTGGGTCAGCTGGGGGTGGGGGGTCAGCGGAGGGGGCCGGTGACGGACTCGGCGGCGGCGAGGACGACGCCGTCGGTCACGGCCGCGCAGGCGCCCTCGATGTCGGGGGCGAGGAAGCGGTCCGGGCCGGGTGCGACGTTGGCGCGGGCGGCCAGCGCGGCGACGACGGCGCCGGTCGCCGGGGCCGGCTCGAGCGGTGCCCGCAGCTGGATGCCGCGCGCCGCCGTCAGCACCTCGATGGCGAGGACGCGGCCGAGGGCGTCGACGGACCGGCGCAGCTTGCGGGCGCCGGACCAGCCCATCGACACGTGGTCCTCCTGCATGGCCGAGCTCGGGATCGAGTCGACGGACGCGGGCACGGCGAGGCGCTTCATCTCCGAGACCATGGCGGCCTGGGTGTACTGCGCGATCATCAGGCCCGAGTCGACGCCCGGGTCGTCGGCGAGGAACGGCGGCAGGCCGTGGTTGCGCGACTGGTCGAGGAAGCGGTCGGTGCGGCGCTCGGCCATGGACGCGACGTCGGCCGCGACGATGGCGAGGAAGTCGAGGACGTAGGCGACCGGGGCTCCGTGGAAGTTGCCGTTGGACTCGACGCGGCCGTCGGGCGTGACGACGGGGTTGTCGACGGCGGAGGCGAGCTCGGCAGCGGCCACGCGGGCCGCGTGCTCGACCGTGTCGCGGGCGCCGCCGTGCACCTGGGGCGCGCAGCGCAGGGAGTAGGCGTCCTGGACGCGCGTGCACTCTTCGGTGCGGTGGGACTCCCGCATCGGTGAGTTCGCCATGACGGCAAGGATGTTCGCGGCCGACGCACCCTGGCCCACCTGCGGTCGCAGGGCGTGCAGGTCGGCGGCGAAGACGTCGTCGGTGCCGAGCAGGCCCTCGACGCTCATGGCCGCGGACACGTCGGCGACCTTGAGCAGGTGGCGCAGGTCGTGGATGGCGAGGACGAGCATGCCGAGCATGCCGTCGGTGCCGTTGATGAGGGCGAGACCCTCCTTCTCGGCGAGGACGACGGGCTCGATCCCGTTGTCGCGCAGGGCGGTCGCGGCATCCGTGAGGGTGCCGTCGGCGAGACGGACCGGCCCCTCGCCCATGACGGCGAGCGCGCAGTGCGAGAGCGGCGCGAGGTCGCCCGAGCAGCCGAGCGAGCCGTACTCGTGCACGACCGGGGTGATCCCGGCGCTGAGCAGGGCGGCATACGCCCGCGCGGTCTCGAGGCGGACGCCGGTGCGCCCGGTGGCGAGCGTCGAGAGGCGCAGCAGCATGAGCGCGCGCACGACCTCGCGCTCGACCTCGGGGCCGGCACCGGCCGCGTGGGAGCGCACGAGCGAGCGCTGCAGCTGTGCGCGCAGGGCCGTCGGGATGTGGCGGGTCGCGAGGGCGCCGAAGCCGGTGGACACGCCGTAGTGCGGCACGGTGTCGTGCGCGAGGTCCTCGATGACCGCGCGGCTGCGCGAGATCTCGGCCTCGGCCTCGGCGGACAGCTCGACGCGGGCGCCGTGGCGGGCGACGGCGACGACCTCGTCGGGCGAGAGCGGGCCGGTGCCGACGGTGACCGGACCGACGGGGCCGGCGGAACCGAGGGGGGCGTGGAGGCCGGCGGTGGCGGGTGCTGCGTTCATGGACCCATCGAACCGCCCCGGCGCTGGCGCGACGGCCCGCCAGGGTGGACAATTGTCTCGGATGCGAGACGTCGTCGATCGCGGACTGGAGGTGGGCCCACGTGTCCAACGCCCCGGCCGCCGCCAATGCGCTCGACGTCCTCGAGCACCTCTCCCGCCACGCCGAGCCGGTGCCCGCCGCGTCCATCGCGCGCGACCTGGGCCTGCCCCGCAGCTCGGTCTACCACCTGCTCAAGGTGCTGCACGGGCGCGGCTACGTCACGCACTACGTGGAGGAGCGGCGCTTCGGGCTCGGCCAGGCGGCCTACGAGCTCGGCTCCGCCTACCAGCGTCAGGCGCCCCTGGCCCGCGTCGCGCGAGCCGCGATGCGCCGGCTCGTCGACCAGTGCGGGCGCAACGCCCACTTCGCGACGCTCGACGGACGCGACGTCATCTACCTCCTCGAGGAGCGCGCGCCCGGCCAGCCGATGCTCGTCACCGACGTCGGCGTGCGCCTGCCCGCCCACCTCACCGCGAGCGGGCTCGCCATGCTCTCGGCGCTGCCGGCGACGCAGGTGCGCGCGCTCTATCCCGACCGCGCGTCGTTCGTCGAGCGCAGTGGCGGCGGACCGCGGTCTCTGGGCGAGCTGCGCAGCGTCCTCACCCGGACGCGGACCGACGGCTACGCCCGCGAGGAGGGCACCGTGACGACGGACCTCTCCTCGGTCGCCGTGCCCGTCCTCGACCGCGCGGGCCGCCCGCTCGCCGCGATCGCGCTGACGCTGCGCACCGCCGATGCCACGACCGAGCACGTGACGGAGCTCGTCGCCCGGGCGCGCCTTGCCGCCGACGACATCGCACGACGCCTGAGCCCCAACGCCGCCCGTCGCTGAGCCCCCGCGGGGGCCCGACCTCTCCTAGGGTGCCGACATGGACGTCCACCTCATCGGCGGCGGCTGGGACGACGACCTCGCCCCCGCGCTCTACGGCGACTTCGTCGAGGCCGCGGCCCGCCGCGCCGGCGCCACCCCGCGCATCCTCCTCGTCGTCATGGGCACCGACCCCGAGTCCCGCGAGTACCACGAGAAGTACGTCCACACCCTCGGGCTCGTCGGCGGCCACGAGCTCGTCGTCGAGCGGGTGCCGGAGGGCTCGCCGTTCGACGTGACCGCGCTCGACGGGGTCGACGGGCTCTTCGTCGGCGGTGGTCCGACGCCGGAGTACCACGCATCCCTCGCGGGTGCCTACGGCCGCATCCGCACGCTCGTCGAGTCAGGTATGCCGTATGCCGGGTTCTCGGCCGGCGCTGCCATCGCGGGGTCCCACGCGGTGATCGGCGGCTGGCGCCTCGACGGTCGAGCCGTCTGCCCGGAGGACAGCAACGAGGACCTCGACGCCGTCGCGGTCGTCGAGGGGATCGGCCTGGTGCCGGGGTCCGTCGACGTCCATGCCGCCCAGTGGGGCAACGTGTCACGGCTCGTCGCCGTCGTGGCGGCGGGGCTGGCGCCGAGCGGCGTCGCCATCGACGAGGGCACCCGTCTCGGACCGGACGGACGGGTCGTGGGTGCCGGTCGGGTGTGGCACGTCACCGCGGACACGTCGGCCCCGGGCGGGGCGCTCCTTCGTGCGGAGGCCGCAGGTCAATAGGCTCGGTCCCATGCGCGCCATCACGATCCCGGAGCCCGGAGACGCCGACAGCCTCGTCCTCGACGAGGTCCCCGACCCCGAGGTGCAGGCCGGGCAGGTGCTCCTCGACGTCGTCGCCGCGGGCGTCAACCGCGCCGACGTCATGCAGCGGCTCGGCCACTACCCGCCCCCGCCCGGTGCGTCGGAGTACCCGGGGCTCGAGGTCAGCGGACGCATCGCGGCGCTCGGCGAGGGCGTCGAGGGCTGGCAGGTCGGTGACGAAGTGTGCGCCCTCATCGACGGCGGTGGCTATGCCGAGCGCGTGGCGGTGCCTGCCGACCAGCTGCTCCCCGTGCCGCGCGGCGTCTCGCTCGTCGACGCCGCCGGGCTGCCCGAGGTGGCGTGCACGGTGTGGTCCAACGTCTTCCTCGTCGCCAACATCCAGCCCGGGCAGGTGCTCCTCGTCCACGGCGGCAGCTCCGGCATCGGCACGATGGCCATCCAGCTCGCCAAGGCCGTCGGCGCCCACGTCGCCGTGACGGCGGGCAGCCAGGCCAAGCTCGACGTGTGTCGCGAGCTCGGCGCCGAGTTCCTCGTCAACTACCGCGAGGAGGACTTCGTCGAGCGGGTGCGCGAGCTGACCAAGGGCCACGGCGCCGACGTCATCCTCGACAACATGGGCGCGAAGTACCTCGCCCGCAACGTCGAGGCGCTGGCGATCAACGGGCGGCTCGTGACGATCGGCCTCATGGGCGGTCGCAAGGGCGAGCTCGACATGGGCATGCTGCTCGCCAAGCGCGCGGCCGTCATCGCGACCTCGCTGCGGGCGCGGCCCGCGACGGAGAAGGCGGCGATCGTCGCCGCCGTCCGCGAGCACGTGTGGCCGCTCATCGAGTCCGGCGCCGTGCGACCCGTCATCCACTCGCGCCACCCGCTCGAGCACGCCGCCGAGGCGCACCGCGAGATGGAGGCCTCGGGCCACATCGGCAAGATCCTGCTCACCACCGGACGCTGACCGGACCTCCCGACCCTCGACCTTCACCCCCAGCGGGACGCGAACAGCCCTGTCGCGCGGGACGATCCGGCCGTGTCGGACTCGTCCCGTGACGGTCGACCCCGACCGGCGTACCGTCGATCGATGGACCACTTCGGCGCGAAGCGGCCCCTGATCCCACGGGAGGTTCACGGTGTTCATCCAGGTCATCCAGGGTCGGTGCACTGACGCCGACGCACTCCACCGGCAGATGGACCGGTGGCGCGAGGAGCTCGAGCCGGGGGCGCAGGGCTGGCTCGGCGGGACGTACGGCATCACCGACGACAACGAGTTCGTCGGGGTCGTCCGCTTCGACTCGCGCGCCTCGGCCGAGGCCAACTCTGCGCGGCCCGAGCAGGGCGCGTGGTGGCAGGAGGCGGCGCGGCTCTTCGACGGCGAGGCGAGCTTCCACGACTGCGACGACGTGACGATGATGCTCGACGGCGGCAGCGACGACGCCGGCTTCGTCCAGGTCATCCAGGGCCGGCTCAGCGACCCGGAGCGGTTCCGGCACATGATGGAGCGGCCGATGGACATGCTCCACGAGGCGCGACCCGACATCATCGGTGGCACGGTGGCGATCGACGCGGACGGCTTCTTCACCCAGACGATGGCGTTCCGCACCGAGGCCGAGGCGCGCGAGGGCGAGCACAAGAGCCCGCCGCCGGAGGCCCGCCAGGAGATGGACGAGATGAGCTCGATGATGCAGGACGTCAGCTACCACGACCTGCACCACCCGTGGTTCGCCACGGCCGGCGCGCACTGACCGCGCGTCCTTGCTTGCCAGCCCTCGGCATACTCGGTATACATGTCCTCACCTGAGGGAATACCGAGTATGCAGGGGGTTCGCGAATGTCCGTCAAGCAGGGGTTGCTCGCACTGCTCGCCGAGGAGCCGATGTACGGCGCCCGGCTGCGCAGCGAGTTCGAGGCACGCACCGGCGGCACGTGGCCGCTCAACGTCGGGCAGGTCTACACGACCCTCGCCCGGCTCGAGCGCGACGGTCTCGTCGAGCCGGTCGGCGGCAGCGACGACGAGGGGCGCATCGCCTACCGCCTCACCGAGGCCGGGCGGTCCGAGATCGAGTCGTGGTGGCTCACGCCCGTCGACCGCGACTCGACGCCGCGCGACGAGCTCGTCATCAAGCTCGCGCTCGCCGTCACCTCGCCGGGCGTCGACGTCCAGCGCGTCGTGCAGACCCAGCGCACCGCGACGCTGAAGCACCTGCGCGACCTGACGCGCCTCAAGAGCCGCGCGAGCGACGAGCCCGACGCGCACGACCTCGCCTGGCTGCTCGTCCTCGAGAACCTCCTCTTCGCCGCCGAGGCCGAGGTCCGTTGGCTCGACCACGTGGAGTCCACGCTGAGCCGTATGCCGTCAGCCACCCTCCGTGGGGCGCGCGCGGCCGGCTCCGTGGCTGAGGACGACGCCCCGCGGGCGACCGCCGCGTCGAAGGGCGGCCGGTCGTGAGCGCCTCTTCCCGTCCGGACAGTCCGGTCCTCGTCCTCGAGGACGTCTCACGCGTCCACGGCGCGGGCGAGACCGAGGTCGTGGCCCTCAGCCACGCGTCGCTGACCGTCGCCCGCGGTGAGCTCGTGGCGGTCATGGGCCCGTCCGGCTCGGGCAAGTCGAGCCTGCTCAACCTCGCCGGCGGCCTCGACCGCGCGACGAGCGGCCGGGTCGTCGTCGAGGGCGTGGACGTCTCGTCCCTCGACGTCAAGGGACTGGCGGCACTGCGCCGTCGCTCGATCGGCTTCGTCTTCCAGGACCTCAACCTCATCCCGAGCCTGACGGCGGCGGAGAACATCGGCCTGCCGCTCGAGCTCGACGGCTGGTCGGTCCGCCGGGCCCGGTCACAAGCCCTCGACGCGCTCGACCGGCTCAAGCTGCGCGAGCTCGCCGACCGCTACCCCGACCAGATGTCGGGCGGCCAGCAGCAGCGGGTGGCCATCGCCCGCGCCCTCGTCGGCGAGCGGACGCTCGTCCTCGCCGACGAGCCGACCGGAGCCCTCGACTCGCACACGGGCGAGGGCGTGCTCAAGATCCTGCGCCAGCGCTGCGACGCCGGGGCCGCAGGACTGCTCGTCACGCACGAGGCCCGGCACGCCGCCTGGGCCGACCGCGTGGTCTTCCTGCGCGACGGGGTCATCGTCGACGAGACCGGCGCCGCGCCGACGGCGGACTCCCTCCTCGCAGAGGCCCGCTGACGTGGGCGACGAGAACACCTCGGCGCCGGCGTCGCGCCTCGCCCCGTGGCGCGCCGGCTGGCGCGTCTCCCTGCGGATGGCTCGCCGCGACGTCCGCCGCCACCGCGGCCGCAGCCTGCTCGTCGTCATCATGGTCGGCCTGCCCGTCCTGCTCCTCACCGCCGCGACGACGCTGTGGTTCACCGACGACCTCGACGCATCCGAGCGCCTGCCCTTCCAGCTCGGGCAGAGCCAGGGCTACGTCATCCCGCCCCAGCCCCTGCAGCTGCGCCAGCTGCTCGACCCGATGGAGCAGCAGGAGTGGCCCGGCAAGACCGAGCCCCCTGCCGCCAGGGCCGTCCCCGGCCTCGGTGATGGCAGCGAAGCTGCTGCCCTCTCGACCCTGCTGCACGCGCGGCTCGTCGAGGTCACCTCGGTGCCCGCGACGATCCGCGTCGGTGACCACTACCTCTCCGGCAACGCGCTCGGGGTCGACAGCCGCGACCCGGCGGTGCTGGCACCGCGGGTCACGCTCGACTCCGGTCGCTGGCCCGCCAGCCCTGGCGAGGCGCTCGTGACCGCCGCAGGCATCGAGAACGGCCTGCCGCGCAGCGGCACGGTCGGGCTGCGGGTGCTCGGCTCCGCCGGCGAGGCTCCCGAACGAGCCCTCACCATCGTCGGAGTCGGTCGCGGGTTCGACGCGCAGGGCGGCCAGTACGTCAGGCAGTCCGATCTCGTGACGACTCCCCTGCCGTCGGACTACGCCCAGCGCCAGTGGCTCGTAAACCGCACCGAGCCCATGACCTGGAGCGAGGTCGAGCGCCTGAACACCTACGGCGTGGGAGCCTTCAGCCGGTTCGTCGCCGAGCACCCCGAGACGATGACGCGTCGCTCTGAGGGCGCCTCGTCCGACAACACGGTGGCCCTCGTCATCGCGCTGGCCGCGCTCGGACTCGTCCTGCTCACGACGCTCCTCGCGGGGCCGGCCTTCGCCGTGGGGGCGGCCCGTCAGCGACGCACGCTGGCCCTCGCGGCGTCCAACGGCGCCACGACCCGGCAGCTGCGGCGCACCGTTCTCGCGCAGGCCCTGGTCCTCGGGGTGCTCTCCGCCGTCGTCGGGGCGGCCCTGGGCGTCGCCGGCGGTGTCGGATCCGTGCTCGTGACGCGCCTCGTGCGGCCCGACCTCTTCGTCGGCCCGGTGCAGGTGCCGTGGCCGGCCGTCGTCGCGGTGGCAGCAGCCGCCGTGCTCAGCTCGGTCGTCGCAGCCGTCCTGCCGAGCCGAGGGCTCGGACGACTCGACGTCGTCTCCGTGCTGCGCGGCCAGAGCGTGTCGCCGAAGCTAAGACGGCGCGTACCGGTCGTCGGCGCCGTGCTCGTGGCGGCCGGGGCCGTCGCCGTGACGTGGGCGTCGTTCCGCGACCCCTCCTCGGCCGTCGCCGCCTTCGTCGGCGGGTCCCTCGCGATCGTCATCGGCTCGCTCCTCGTCGTCCCGCTCAGCCTCGCGCTCGTGGCCCGGGGCGCCAACCGACTACCGCTTCCGCTGCGCATGGCCGCCCGTGAGGCCGGACGCCAGCGCGGACGTGCCACTCCGACCGTGGCCGCCATCATGGGTGGAGCCGCCGTGCTGTCCGTCGTCTGCATCGGCCTCGAGGCCGACACGACCCGAGCAGCCCGTGACCACATCCCCGTGACCAGGCAGGGGCAGGCCGTCGTGCAGGGCGGCCTCACGCCCCTTCGCCTCTTCGACCTGGCCCGGACGGTGAAGGCCACGGACCCGACCCTGCGACCACTCGTGCTCAGCGAGCTCGCCGACTACAACCAGGAGGACGGCCGGGTCATGCTGGCTGCCCGTCGCCCCGGCTGCACGGACGCACAGGTGATCCCCCGCCCCGTCGGTGGCAACGAGATCCCGGACCCCAGCACGAAGTGCGTGACGGCCTCGAACTTCAGCAACGACGTGCCGTTCGCGACCCTCCAGGCGGCGGACCTCACCGATCTCACGGAGTTCCTCGACCTGACGTCCGCGCAGCAACAGGTCCTGCGCAGCGGCGGAGTCGCCACGGTCGACCCGGCCGAGGTGGCGAGCCTGCCCCTGCCCGACCGTGGGGGCTACCTGCTCCGTGACGTCGACCGGGCACGGCCCGTCGTCCTCGACGAGACAGCCGGTTCGGCCACCTTCCTGCGCTGGCGACAGTCCGTCGACGCCCAGGGCAACTGGGTGGCGCCGACCGCGGCCCGGACCGAGGTCGTCCGGATGCAGGTGGCGCACCTGACCCAGGCACAGTGGACACGCCTGCTGGTGCTCTACTCGGGTGGCCCGGCCGGCGTCGTGACGACGGCGACGGCCGAGAAGCTCGGTGTGGCCACCACGCCCACGGCGCTCGTGGTCCGCGCCGACGGCGGCATCTCCCCGGACCTGGAGTCCCGCCTCACGGATGCCCTGCGGGCCAGCCAGGGCGACGCGACCGTCAGCGTCGAGCGGGGCTACCAGCGCGACGACGGCCTCGCCCTCACCATTCTGTTCGGCGTCATCGGCCTCGTCATCCTCGTCGCGACCCTCATCGCCACCGCGCTGAGCCAGACCGAGAACGCCCCGCTGCTCGGGACCCTCGCAGCCGTGGGGGCGACCCGGCGGACCCGGCGGGCCCTGGCGGGGTCCCAGGCGCTCTACCTCGGCCTGCTCGGTGCGGCGCTGGGCCTGCTCGTGGGTCTCGCGCCCGGGATCGGCCTGGCCCGGATCGTGCTGACCACGGCGGGAGTGGACGGGGCGCGGGTCCTGCCGCCCACGATCCCCGTCCCGTGGCTGCAGATCCTGCTCCCGGTCCTGCTCGTGCCGCTCGTCGCCGGCGCGCTCGCCTGGGTCTCGATCCGCCGCGCTCCCGTGGTCGTGCGCAGGGCCACCTGATCCGATGGAGCCGGCCACACGGCATACGCCACCAGCCAGGGGTCCGTGCGCCCGACGGGGGGACGCACGGACCCCGACCCGTGCGGCAGGATGGAGCGCATGAGCGACGACGCGAGCCGACCGGACCAGCACCCCGACAGCACCGCGAACGGCGACGAGCCCCGAATCGTCGTCGTGACGCCCGACGGCATGGGTGTCGCCGACCCCTCGGGCGACGAGCGGCGCCCCGAGCGCGAGGACGGCCACGCGGAGCACCCCCGCGAGGAGCCGCGCGAGCGCACCAACCCGGCCGACCTCGTCGAGGAACCGGCCAAGGTCATGCGCATCGGCTCGATGATCAAGCAGCTGCTCGAGGAGGTGCGCAACGCGCCCCTCGACGAGGCCGGGCGTCGCCGCCTCGCCGAGGTGCACCACCGGTCCCTCGAGGAGCTCAAGGACGGCCTCGCGCCCGAGCTCGTCGACGAGCTCGACCGCATCGCGCTGCCCTTCCGCGACGAATCCCCGAGCGACGCCGAGCTGCGCATCGCCCAGGCCCAGCTCGTCGGCTGGCTCGAGGGCCTCTTCCACGGTATCCAGACCGCGCTCGTCGCGCAGCAGATGGCGGCCCAGCAGCAGCTCCAGCAGATGCGCGCCCTGCCGCCCGGCCCCGGCTCCTCGTACGGCACGCCTCCCGGGATGCAGCCCGGCGAGGGCCACCCGGGCGAGGCGGGGCCCACGGGCCAGTACCTCTAGGCCACACCCGAGGATCGCGTATGCCGTGTGGTGACGGCCGTCAGAGCCAGCTGGAGCGCTCGCGCTCGGTCGGCACGACGCCGGCGTCCCACTGCGTGAAGGGTCGCTCGAGCTTGTAGCGGAAGTCCTGCTGCCGCAGCAGGACGACCGGCTGGGCGTTCTCGGGGTTGTCGAGCGACTCGAAGTACTCGACGCTCCAGTGGAACCACCGCATGCAGAAGAGGCGCATCGTCAGCCCGTGCGTCACGACGACGACGTTGCGCGGCGCGGCCGGCGTCTCGAAGTTGCGGTGCATCGACTCGAGGAAGGTCGAGACGCGGTCGTAGACGTCCGAGCCGGACTCGCCCTCGCGGAAGCGGTAGAAGAAGTGGCCGTAGCGGTCGCGCTGCGCCTTCTGCTCGGCGATGTCGGCGGGGTCCTGGAAGTTGGCCCAGTCCTGCTCGCGCAGGCGCGGCTCGACCCGCACGTCCCGGTCGGCGACCGGCAGGGCGAGCGCCTCGAGGGTCTGCCGGGTGCGGACGTACGGCGAGACGTAGACCTCGACGCTCTCCCCGTCGAGCACGTCACGGATCGCGGCCCCGGTCTGCCGAGCCTGCTCGAAACCCTTGGGCGTCAGGCCGATCCGGTGGTCCGGCAGCCGTTCGTAGATCGTGTCGTCGAGGTTGCCCTCGGACTCGCCGTGCCGCACGAGGATGATCCGGTTCGGTCGGTGCTCGAGGCTCACCCGGTCAGACTACGGTCGCGGGTGCCGCACGGGCGTGCCCCGCGGTCGGCCTCTCGCGGCCCACGGCGCCACGACGAGCACGAGCCACGCGAAGCCGACGACATAGCTCGCGACGAGCACCACCGCACCCGTCCACGCACCGAGGAGGTGCGGCCCGACGACGAGCAGGACGGCATACGCCGTCACCGACGTGACGACGACGGTCCTGCGACGTGCCCACACGGCGACCCCTCCTCGCTCCGGTGCGCTGATGCCTCCATGCCAGCACGCCGACGTGAACGCGCGGTGCCGTCCCGGTGACGCGTCCGGGTCCGGTTAGGGTGAGGCGATGCGACAGGTGGGGACCCTGCTGGCCCGCGACAGCCCCTGGCTGCGCCGTGGGTCGCACGTCCTCAAGTGGCTCGCGGTGCTCGCCGCCTGCTACCTCGGCGGCGTGGCCGCGACCAACCTCGCGCCGACCGTGGCCGAGACGTCGCAGTACCGCGCCGTGCTGCGCCTCGACCCGGTGCCCCGTCACTCCCCCGTGCTGCACGCGCCGACCATCGTCGGCGACGTCGACGTCCAGTTCGCCTCTCCCCTGGTCGCGCCCGGTCTCGACGTGCAGGTCGCCGTGCGGGAGGAGATCACCAACCTCTTTACCCGCCCGAACGTCGACATCAAGGCGCTGCAGCCGTCGGCCGACGAGATCTCGTCGGCGATCTCCCAGGCCGCGGTCGGTGTCGGCGTGCGCTTCGCCCTCGGCGCGCTGGCCATCGCGGTGCTGCTCGCACTGGCCTCGCACTACGTGCGGCAGCGCACGACCCGCCGCCACCACGTGCTCTTCGTCGCGTCGGCCATGGTCGTCGCGACCGTCGGCACGTTCGGCGGGATCGCCCTGACCTACCAGCCGAGCCGCTTCGCGGAGTACCGCACGAGCGGCGTGCTCGGCGTCGTCCAGCGCAACGCCGGACTGCTCGCCGACGTCGAGGCGCGGGCCAGCCAGGTGACGCCCTACTTCCGCAACCTCCTCGCCGTGACTCAGGCGCTCCAGCAGAAGTACGTCGCCGGCAACGTCAACGAGCCCGTCTCGGCGCGCTTGCTGCTCGTCTCCGACATCCACGGCGCCAACCAGTACGCCCTGATGAAGACGATCATCGCGGAGGAGGACATCGACGCGGTCATCGACAGCGGCGACCTCGTCAACTTCGGCCGCGTCCAGGAGGGCGACGCCGCCGACCTCTACCGCTCGATCCAGTCGCTCGGGGTGCCCTACATCTTCACGAGCGGCAACCACGACCAGTCCTCGGCGAGCGACCGCGCCCTCGTCGCACGCCTCGGGCGCATCCCCAACGTCGTGCTCCTCGAGGACGCGGCCGGCTCGCTGCGCGAGCTGACCTTCCACGGCCTGCGGATCACCGGCTTCAACGACCCCCGCTACTTCGGCGACGACAACGCCGACCCCACCGCCAAGGCCAAGCCGGCCGCCGACCGCTACAACGCCGCCCTCGCCGACCAGCCGGAGCCCGACCTCGTCGTGACGCACGAGCCGTATGCCGCCGAGCAGGTCGACCGCGCCCGCCTGCTCGTCAACGGGCACATGCACACGCCCGCGATCGAGGGCAATCGGATCCAGGTCGGCACGTTCACGGGCGGTGGCGTCGTGTCGCACTACTCCGAGGGGCCGGGCCAGGAGCTCGACGGGCAGCCCTACGCCTTCGACATCGCCCAGTTCGGCACGTCGTGCGAACTGACCTCGCTGACCCGCTACTCGTTCCGCAACCTGCTCGAGGGCCGACCCGCCTACGACAGCGTCCAGGTCATCAGCGGCGCCCGGATCGACCCCTACCGGCCCGCGACGACGACCGCGCAGCAGCCGGGCCAGGACCGGCCCGACCCGGCCAAGCGCCTCTGCAGCCGCATCGACGAGACGACGGTGCGCACGCTGCCGCTGGCGCCCCAGGACCCGCCGTCGCCGGGCAGCACGACGGCCCCGAGGTCGACGGCGGCCACCCCGCCGACGACCTCGACGATCAGGCCGTGACGCTCATCCCCTGACGCTCACCCCTTGAGGTCGGGGAACTGGTCGTCGCGCCACTCGTTCTCGGGCTGCGCACCGCCGGTCGCGTCGAGGTCGTTCTCGCGCCCCCGCAGCTCGACGCGGCGGATCTTGCCCGAGATGGTCTTGGGCAGCTCGTAGAACTCGATGCGGCGCACCCGCTGCCACGGCGCGAGCTTCTCGCGGGCGTGGGCGAGGATCGAGCGCGCGGTGTCGGCGCCGGGCTCGTGGCCCGGCGCGAGGGCGACGTAGGCCTTGGGCACCGAGAGACGCACCGCGTCGGGGGCCGGCACGACCGCGGCCTCGGCGACGGCCGGGTGCTCGATGAGGACCGACTCGACCTCGAACGGGCTGATCTTGTAGTCGCTCGACTTGAAGACGTCGTCGGTGCGCCCCACGAAGGAGATGTAGCCGTCGGAGTCGACCGAGGCGACGTCACCCGTGTGGTAGAAACCGCCGGCCATCGCGTCCGCGTTGCGCTGCTCGTCACCCTGGTAGCCGGTCATGAGCGGCACGGGGTGCTGCGACAGGTCGAGGCAGATCTCGCCCTCGCGGTTGCCGTCCGGGTCCGCTTGCGTGACAAGGGTGTTGGTGATCGGGTCGACCACGACGACCGGGCAGCCGGGCAGCGGCCGGCCCATCGAGCCGGGCTTGACGATCGAGCCGGGCGTGTTGCCGACGGCGGCCGTCATCTCGGTCTGGCCGTAGCCGTCGCGGATCGTCAGGCCCCACGCCTTCTCGACCTGCGCGATGACCTCGGGGTTGAGCGGTTCGCCTGCGCCGATGACCTCGCGCAGCGAGCCGGGCCCGGACGATAGGTCGCTGTTGATGAGCATGCGCCACACGGTCGGCGGCGCACAGATGGAGGTGACCTCGTGGGTGTGCAGCACGCGCAGCAGCGCCGCCGGGTCGAACCGGCTGTAGTTGTAGACGAACGCCGTCGCCTCGGCCGCCCATGGGGCGAAGAACGAGGACCACGCGTGCTTGGCCCAGCCGGGGCTGCTGATGTTGAGGTGGACGTCGCCCGGCTGCAGCCCGATCCAGTACATCGTCGACAGGTGCCCGACGGGGTAGGACCGCTGCGTGTGCTCGACGAGCTTGGGCCGGCTCGTCGTACCCGACGTGAAGTAGAGGAGCATCCGGTCGTCGGGTCCGGTGCCCGGGTGCTCGGTGGGTGCGACGTCCATCGCGTATGCCGTGTCGTGGCGTTCCCAACCGTCCGTGGCAGTCCCAGCCGGGTCGGCCCCTCCGACGGCGATGCGGACGTAGTCGCCCGGCACGTCGTCGAACTTGTGCAACTCGGTGGCGTTCGTGATGACCGCGCGGGCGGTGCCCCGCGTCATCCGGTCCACGAGGTCACCGGGCCCGACGGCGGTCGTCGTCGGCATGACCACCGCGCCCAGCTTGATGACGGCGAGCATCGACTCCCAGAGTTCGACCTGGTTGCCGAGCATGAGCACCACGGAGTCGCCGCGACCGATGCCGAGAGCGGCCAGCCGGGCCGCCACCTGGTCGGAGCGCCGGGCCATCTCGTCCCAGGACCAGGACCGCGAGGACTCGTCCTGCTCGACGATCGTCAGGCAGGGGCGGTCGTTGCCGCGGGCGACGGCGTCGAACCAGTCGACCCCCCAGTTCCAGCGGTCCCCGACGTCGGGGAAGGTGAACTCGCGGACGGCGCGGGCGTGGTCACCGCGCAGGGCGAGGAGCTGGTCACGGGCGGCTCGGTAGCTCGCGGTCACACCGGCTTCGTCGACAGGTGAGGTCATGACCCGACGATGCCACACCGGGTCGGGGCCGAGTACGGGGACCCGACAGGTCAGAGCGGCTGGTCGCTGCCGTCGCCGAGGTCGCGCGGGCGGCGCCGCTCCTCGGCGAGCTCGGGCCGGTCGGGACGGCTGCGCGGGATCGCCGTCGTGTCGCCCTCGTAGCCCCCGGTGCCCCGGTAGCCCTCGTCGCCGGCGGCGTAGGCGGGGTCCGATCCCGGTGCGTCCGGCACGCCCAGGCCGCGGCCGAGCGTGCGGCGCCGCAGGTCGTCCTCGTCGATGAGGCGGTTGATCAGCTGCTGGACCTCGTTGCTGCGCGGGATGTTCGAGAGGTTCTCGTCGGGGCTGTCGCCGGCCGACTCGATGTGGAGCGATCCGGAGCGGATGAGCCGGTCGAGCACGGTCTGCTGGAAGCTGACGTCGGTGATCTTCGACAGCGTGATGTCCTTGCCGTTCTTCGTCAGGATGCCGCGGCGGACCATGACGCGGTGCGAGGTGATGACGTAGTGCGTCGTGCGCCAGCGCAGGTAGGGCACGACGACGGCGGGGATCGCGACGACGACGAGCACCGCGACCGCGATCCACTGGATGCGGTTGCCGGTCTCGTCGTCGGGCGTCACGACGGCGACGGCGATGCAGGCGGCCGCGAGCAGCAGCCCGAAGATCGTCGGCACGACGACGGTGAGCCAGTGCGGGTGCAGGTCGCGCTCGACCTTCTCACCCTTGGCCAGCACGTTCTCCGGGAAGCCCACGGTCATCCTCCTGTCGTCACGGTCCGGGTGGACCACGAGTACCCGTTCAGCCTAGGGGGAAACGACTCCCCGGTCGCTGTGCGACCCGGCACGACGCGACGTCGCGCCGGACCCCGACGCGGCGCCGCTCCCTGCCCTTTGCGCGGCCCCTCACCAGCCCCTCGCCAGCCCCTCACCAGCGCTCACCGGGCCAGCAGCGACCCGAGCCCGTCGCCCAGCACCTTGGCCCCGAGCACGGTGAAGAGCACGACCATGACCGTGGCGTTGTTGGCGACGAGCCAGAGCTTCGCCCGGTCGAGCGCCGGCGAGACCCGTTCTCGCGCCACGAGATACGCGACGACGGGCCCGACGACGGTGAGCGAGGCGAGCACGACGTAGACGGCGCCCACGACGACCTGCTGACCCGCCGGCAGGCCGCTCGCCGCGATCGTCGTTCCGGCCGCCACGCCCAGTCCGAGGTTCTTCGGGTTGGCACCGGCGAAGAGCGCCCCGAAGCCGACCGCCTTGGCGGCGGTGAAGGAGTCGATGGAGGCCATCCACGCCGGCGGCTCCGGCTCGGTCCCGGGGGCAGGACGCGAGCGCCACTGCCGCAGGGCGAGCAGGAGGAAGAGCACGCCGACGACGATCTTGACCACGTCGCCGACGACCCGGCCGCCGTCCGACCCACCCAGGCCGCCGAGCGCGGCGACGAGGCCCACGACGGCCGACAGGGCGAGCAGCCAGCCGACGAGGAACGCCGAGGCGTTGCGCGCCGCCGACGGCGAGAAGAGCATGAGGATGACGGCGATGACCGGCACCGGGCTGATCGCCACCCCGACGGCGTTGGCCAGCAGGGCCCCGATGGTCGCCCCCACGGGCGGCTCAACCCCCCAGGATGCGTGCCTTCTGCTGCGCGAGCTCCTCATCGGTGAGGATGCCCTGCGCATGCAGTGCCGCAAGGCGCTCGAGTGCGGCGATCATGTCGTCGGCCCCCATCGCGGCGGGCGCTGCCGGAGCCGCTGGAGCTGCGGGCGCCGGCGGAGGAGGAGGCGGTGGCGCATGGGCAGCCAGTGCCTGGGCGACGGCGGCCTGCGTGGCGGCGGCCTGGGCCGCGGCCTCCTGCTGCTGCCGGTAGGCCTCGGCCTCGGCGGCCTGCTGCGCCTTGGCCTGCTGGCCCTGCTGCATCCTGCCGCTCACGGCGTTGGCCGTGCCGGCGACGACGGCTGTGCGGGCCGCGAGCCCCAGCAGGCCGGGCCGTCCCATGCGTCCCCTCATGACCCCTCCTCGTTCGATGCCTTCGACGAGATGGCAGCGAGCGCCGTCTCGATGTCCTCGTGGGGCAGCCGCTCCATGACGAGCAGCTGGCCGTCGAGCTCACGCACCTCGGCGGCGATCTCCGACGCCCACGCGTTCTCCCAGGCGATGACGAGCACCGTCGTGCCCGGGTCCATCTCGGCGGCGATCGCGAGCGCATCCTCCTCCCCGACGAGGTCGGGCATGACGGTCGGGAAGCCGAGCAGCTCCTCGGCGCCCTCGGGCGACTCGGCGTCGTACATGCGCACGCTGCCGTCGTCGTCCTTGCGGACGAGGAGCACGTCGAGCACCCGGACGGCGCCCCGGTCGACGGCGCGGGCCACGGCATCGCGTATGCCGCCCTGCCGCAGCTCCCCACGGAAGCCGATGACGGCCAGGTCCACTGGTCCGATCGGCGCTGACGTCGCACTCGACATGGGACTCCCCTCCGGGTTCGTCGCGACGTCGTGACCGTCGCCGCTCACCTCATGCTCCGTCGCGTGCCGGGGACGGGCATCACCCCGGCGGGGTGAGGTCCACGTCCCCGTGCCGGTGGTGCCATGAGCACATGAGCACATGAGCGCAGCAGACGTCAGCCCCACCATCACCGCCCAGCAGCAGGCCGTGCTGGAGCGCCTGCCCTTCTCGGACGAGCACGACGTCGAGGCCGTCGACCGGGGCTTCATCGCCTCGCTCGACCCGGCGTGGTGACGAATGCCGAGGGGCGCACCGTCTGGGACAACGACAGCTACGCCTTCCTGCAAGGCGAGGCGCCCGACAGCGTCAACCCGAGTCTCTGGCGGCAGTCGGGACTCGTCGCGCGGCAGGGGCTCTACGAGGTCGTGCCGGGGATCTACCAGGTCCGAGGGCTCGACCTGTCGAACATCTCGTTCGTCGAGGGCGAGAGCGGCGTCATCGTCATCGACCCCCTCATCAGTGCGGAGACCGCCGCGGCCGCGCTGGGCCTCTACCGCGAGCAGCGCGGTGACCGGCCGGTGGTCGCGGTCGTCTACACCCACTCCCACATCGACCACTTCGGTGGCGTCAAGGGCGTGACGACGCAGGAGGACGTCAACGCGGGGCGCTGCCCGGTCATCGCGCCGGTCGGCCTCGTCGGGGAGGCGGTGTCAGAGAACGTCTACGCCGGGACGGCGATGAGCCGCCGCGCCGGCTACATGTACGGCGCCTCCCTCCCCCGCGGCGAGCGGGGACAGGTCGGGGCGGGGCTGGGCCAGACCACCTCCTCGGGCTCGGTGACGCTCATCGTCCCGACCGTGGACGTCACGACGACCGGCGAGGAGCTCGTCGTGGACGGCGTGCGCATGGTCTTCCAGATGGCACCCGGGACCGAGGCTCCGGCCGAGATGCACTTCCACTTCCCCGACCTGCGGGCCCTCTGCATGGCCGAGAACTCGACGCACACCCTGCACAACCTGCTGACGCTGCGCGGGGCCCTCGTGCGCGACCCGCACGCCTGGTCGGGCTACCTCACCGAGGCCATCGACCTCTTCGGTGAGCAGACCGACGTCGTCTTCGCCTCGCACCACTGGCCGACGTGGGGCCAGCAGGAGTGCACCGAGTACCTCTCCGTCCAGCGTGATCTCTACGCCTACCTGCACGACCAGACGCTCCGGATGCTCAACCGGGGCATGACCGGCTCCGAGATCGCGGAGGAGATCCAGATGCCGCACGCTCTCGAGGCGGCGTGGCACACGCACGGCTACTACGGCTCGGTCAGCCACAACGTCAAGGCCATCTACCAGCGCTACATGGGCTGGTTCGACGGCAACCCTGCCCACCTCTGGCAGCACCCACCGGTCGAGGCGGGCCGTCGCTACGTCGAGTTCATGGGCGGGGCCGACGAGGTCGTGCGCAAGGCGCAGGGTTCCTACGACGCGGGCGACTTCCGTTGGGCCGCAGGGGTGCTCAGCCACGTCATCTTCTCCGACGAGCACCACGCCGGAGCTCGCGAGCTGCTCGCCGCGACGTTCGAGCAGCTGGCGTACGGCTCCGAGAACGGCACGTGGCGCAACTTCTACCTGTCGGGCGCGTACGAGCTGCGACACGGCAGCTTCGGTACGCCGACCGCGACGGCGGCGCCCGACCTGCTGGCCCAGCTGACGCCGGAGCAGCTCTTCGACGCGCTCGCGATCCGCGTGCACGGGCCGCGGTCGTGGGACCTGCACCTGCGCCTGGACGTCGACCTGACGGACGGCGACCGCTTCCACCTCACCCTGCGCAACGGCGTCCTCACCTACTCCTCGGCGACCCGGCACGACGAGCCGGACCTGACGCTGCGGATGCCGAGGGCCGCCGTCGGGGTCCTGATGTCGGGCGCCGACCCGGGCACCATCGACGGGGTGGATGTCTCGGGCGACCCCGGCGTGCTCCAGGCGCTGCTCGGCGCGCTCGACGCACCGGACCCCGACTTCGCCATCGTCACCCCTTGAGCACGCCGAGCACCCCGAGAGTGTCGAGGCCGTCGTGACCGTGGAGCCCGTGCGACAGGTGGTGGCGCCGCGTGGCGTCCTCATCCTCGTGGCGCTGGCCGCCGGTTTCGTCGTGGCCTTCGGCATCCGTCTGGCGTCGGGCATCGTCGGCCCGCTCTTCCTCGCCCTCGTGCTGACGATCGCCGCGTTTCCGGTCCGCAACGCCCTGGTGCGTCGCGGCGTGCCGCCCTGGCTCGGGACGGTCGCTGTCATCCTCGCCATCTACCTCGGCACGGTCGCCCTCGCGGTGCTCGTCGTCGTGTCCGGGGCTGAGCTCGCCGGCCTGCTCCCCCAGTACGCCGACGACCTCCGCTCGCTCGTGGCCGGGCTGACGGACTGGCTGGCGGCGCGCGGGGTCCAGCCGCCCAGACCCAGGCGCTCGTCTCGTCCCTCGACCTGGGACGGGTCACGAGCTTCATCACGTCCCTGCTGGCGGACGTCCTGTCGCTCGTGACCAGCCTCGTCTTCGTGCTCGCCCTCGTGCTCTTCTCCGCCATGGACGCCCGCGGCTTCTCGGACACGCTGGCTCGGCTCGAGACGGACCGTCCGGCGTTCGCGTCGGCGATGACGTCGTTCACCCGCGGCACGCGCCAGTACCTCGTCGTGTCAACGGTCTTCGGCGCCGTCGTGGCCGTCATCGACACCGTGTTCCTGTGGTTCGTCGGCGTGCCCGGCGCCATCCTCTGGGGGTTGCTCGCGTTCATCACGAACTACATCCCCAACATCGGCTTCCTCATCGGCCTGGTGCCGCCAGCGATCCTCGCCCTGCTCGAGGGCGGCTGGGGCATGTTCGTCCTCGTCGTGGTCGTCTACAGCGTCGTCAACCTCGTCATCCAGTCGGTGATCCAGCCGAAGCTCGTCGGCGACACCGTGGGCCTGTCGGCCGTGGTGACGGTCCTGTCGCTCGTCGTCTGGTCGCTGCTGCGCGGGGGCATCGGCGCGGTCCTCGCCGTCCCGCTGACGCTGCTCGTCAAGGCGCTCCTCGTCGACGTCGATCCCGACAGCCGCTGGCTCGGGGGGCTGCTCGGGGACCGGCGAGCACTGACGACGGCCGAACCCTCCTGACCTCCGGCCTCGCCGGGCGATGACACTTCGGCTCGCGGGCCCGGACGGCCGGCCCTACTGTCCGGTAGTGGGACGTGTGACACGGGGCACATCGTGGTCGCCGGGCGACGCCCCGAGCGGTTGCAGTGCTCAGCGTCAGCAAGCCTTCCACCCACAAAGGAGTGTGTCGTGAAGAGCAGGTCCCTCATGTCATCCACCCGCCGCCGCGCCATCGGCGCCGGCCTGTCCGCGCTCATCGGCCTCGGTGCCGCGCTCGCGCTCGGCGCCCCCGCCGTCGCGGCCGGCACCACCTACGTCGCCCTCGGTGACTCGTACTCCTCCGGCACCGGCACCCGGACCTACATCAGCGACGGCACGTCGTGCCAGCGCTCGGTCTACGCCTACCCCTCGCTCGATGCCTCGGCGCTCGGGCTGGCCCTGAACTTCCGAGCCTGCTCGGGAGCCACGGTCGCCGACGTCACGAACACCCAGCTGTCGGCACTCTCGAGCACGACGGCATACGTCACGATCTCGGTGGGCGGCAACGACGCCGGCTTCGCGAGCGTGCTGACGACGTGCGCTCAGCCGAGCTGGCTCAGCAACTGCAACGGCGCGATCGACTCGGCCCAGAGCACCATCAACAACACCATCCCGGGCCGTCTCGCCACGCTCTACTCCTCGATCCGCACCAAGGCGCCCAACGCGCGCGTCATCGTCGTCGGCTACCCGCGCATCTTCAACGGCGAGGACTGCAACGCCCTGACGTGGTTCTCGCCCACCGAGGAGTCACGGCTCAACGCCACGGCGGACCTGCTCAACTCCAGGACCGCCACGGCCGCCTCCAACGCCGGCTTCACCTTCGTCAACCCGACGTCGAAGTTCGTCGGGCACGCGGTGTGCGACAACGTCGAGTGGCTCAACGGCCTGTCGAACCCGGTCAGCGAGAGCTACCACCCGAACGTCGCGGGCCACCGCGACGGCTATGCCGTGCTGACCAAGCCGGCGTTCGGGCTCGCGCTCAAGCTCTCCGCCGCCCAGGCCGAGGCCAAGGCGGTCGCGTCCGCCGACAGGCTGGCCCGCGACGCGAGGCGGTATGCCGCGGTCGACCGCACGATCACGCCGGAGCGCTTCGTCGCTCCCGACCTCACGACACCGGCCGCCCGCGCCGCAGCGGCCCGAGCCGGGGTCGACCTGAGCAGCCGCGCGAGCATCGACGCCGCCGACCGGCTCTACAACGCCCGGCAGGACGCGGCGCGCCGCTGACCCGCAAGGAGGAGAGTGCCCACTCGACGTCCCAGGATGTCGGGTGGGCGCTTTCGCACCGGTCGAGCGAGCGCCTCGCCACGGTCGCCTAGGGTGAGCGCGTGCGCTACGACGACATCATCATCGGGGCCGGACACAACGGCCTGACCGCGGCCGCCTACCTCGCCCGCGCGGGGCGCCGGGTCCTGCTGCTCGAGCGCGCCGACCACGTGGGCGGTGCCGCCGTGTCAGCCCGTGCGTTCGAGGGCGTCGACGCGCGGCTGTCGCGCTACTCCTACCTCGTGTCGCTCCTGCCCCGACAGATCCTCACCGACCTCGACCTCGACCTGCGGCTCATCCGGCGCCGGTTCTCGTCCTACACGCCCGTGCCGTCCGATCCGGACCGTGGTCTGCTCGTCGACCACGGTGACGAGGCCGCGACACGAGCAGCCTTCCGCGCGTTGACCGGTGGCGACGAGGCGTATGCCGGGTGGTCCGACTTCTACGCCCGCATGGCCGGCGTGGCCGAGCGGGTCTTCCCGACGGTCCTCGAGCCGCTGCGGTCGCGCGACGACGTGCGGTCGCTCTCGGGGGACGCCGCCCTCTTCGACGCGCTGACGACCCACCCGGTCGGCGAGCTCATCGAGTCGGTCACGAGCGACGACACGCTGCGCGGCATCATCGCGACGGACGCGCTCATCGGCACCTTCGCCTCGCTGGGCGAGAGCGACCTGCGCCAGAACGTCTGCTTCCTCTACCACCTCATCGGCGGCGGCACCGGCGACTGGGACGTGCCCGTCGGCGGCATGGGCGCCCTCACGGACTCCCTTGCGGCAGCAGCGGTCTCGGCCGGGGCGACGATCCTCACGGGCGCCGACGTCACCTCGGTCGACCCGTCGACGGGCGAGGTGGCGTGGTCCGGCGGGAGCGCCGGCAGCGGCAGCGCGGTGGGCGGCTCCCTCGTCGCCGGCTGCGCGCCCGCAGTGCTCAACCGGCTGCTCGCGGCCGCCGGCGCCGACCCCGTCGACACCGAGCCAGACGTCGAGGGCGCGCAGCTCAAGGTCAACATGCTGCTGACCCGACTCCCCCGCCTTCGCGACGCGGCCGTCGACCCCGCGGCCGCCTTCGCCGGGACCTTCCACATCAACGAGGGCTACGGCCAGCTCGAGCAGACGTATGCCGCGGCGCGCGACGGGCGCATCCCCGACCTGCCGCCGTGCGAGATCTACTGCCACACCCTGTCGGACCGCTCGATCCTCGGACCCGACCTGGCGGCGAGCGACGCGCAGACCCTGACGCTCTTCGGCCTGCACCTGCCGGCCAGGCTGTTCCGTGCCGACAACGAGGCGGCGACCCAGCAGGCGCTCGAGGCGACCCTGCGCTCGCTCGACTCGGTGCTCGGGGAGCCCATCGCGTCAGTGCTGGCCCGCGACGCCGACGGCAACCCGTGCATCGAGGTCAAGAGCCCCGTCGACCTCGAGCAGGCGGTCGGCCTGCCGGGCGGCAACATCTTCCACCGCTCGCTGCAGTGGCCGTGGGCCGAACGCGACTCCGAGGTGGGCACCTGGGGCGTCGAGACGGCATACGACAACGTGCTGCTCGGCGGGGCGGGGGCGAGGCGGGGTGGCGGCGTCAGCGCGATCCCCGGCCACAACGCCGCCCGCGCGATCCTGGGCTGACCCGACCTAGGCGGGCCAGACGCCCGAGCTGCCGCGGCGGTGGCTGGCGAGCAGGTGCGTGTCGACGATGCCGACGGCCTCCATCAACGCATACATCGTCGTGGGGCCCACGAAGGCGAAACCCTTCTTGCGCAGGGCTTTCGACAGGGCCTTGCTCTCGTCGGACACCGTCGGCACCTGGGAGTGGTCGTGCGGGCGCGGCGTGTCGGCGGGCTGGAAGGACCACACGAGGTCGACGAGGCCGCCGTCCTCACGGAGCGCGATCGTGGCGCGCGCGTTGGTGATCGTGGCCTGGATCTTGCCGCGGTGCCGGATGATGCCGGCGTCACCGAGCAGCCGCTCGACGTCGTCGTCGGTGAAGGTCGCGACGACGTCGGGGTCGAAGCCGGCGAAGGCGGCCCGGAAGTTGGGCCGCTTGCGCAGGATCGTCGCCCACGACAGGCCGGCCTGGAAGCCCTCGAGACAGATCCGCTCGTAGAGCCCGCGCTCGTCGCGGATCGGCATGCCCCACTCGGTGTCGTAGTAGTCCATGAGGAGCGGGTCCACCGACGCCCAGGCGGGGCGGGCGAGCCCATCAGTGCCGACGACCGTCATGCCGCGACCCTAGGACACCCGGACGACACCGTCCGCGACAGGATGGGGACGTGACGTCCGACCCCTACGCCGGCCTCGACCTCGACGCGCTCGACCTGCGCGCGCAGCCCGAGCTCTACCGCGTCGGCCGTGGCGAGCAGGGCGTGCTGCGGGTGCAGCCCTACAAGGACGAGCTGCTGCCGCTCTGGCGGTTCCGCACGCCCGACGTCGCGCGGGAGAGCGCGGCGGCCCTGCGGGCCAGGTTCGACGACTACGTCGCCGCCGGCGACCTCGTCGGCGCCGACATGGCGCGCAAGTTCCTCCAGATGGGCTACACGCGCTCGCGCCGCTACGCCAACCACGCCGGCGGCCGGAAGTACGACGGTCCGGTCCCGGAGGACCAGCGCGGACGCAGCGGCTCGCACGGGCGGCGCGAGCTGCCCCGCGGCCCGGAGGACCCCGACAAGGCCGAGTCCGCGCGGATCTTCAAGGAGGCGTGGGACGCGGTCGAGCAGGTCGAGGCCTACACCGACTGGCGGTCCGAGCACCGGTCGCTCCACGGCTGAGCCGCTACCCCCGCGGGGACGTGCCCGAGGGGCCGGACAGGGCGATGACGAGCTCGCGGACCACGGCGGGGTCGGTGAGCCGGTCGCCGTAGAGCTCGCGCACCTGACCCATCCGGTAGCGCACCGTCTGGGCGTGGACATGCAGCTCGGCGGCGACCGCGTCGCGTCGACCCTGGTGCAGCAGCCACGACAGGAGCGTCTCGGCGAGCCGGTCCTGCGTGGCCGGCGGCAGGTCGGCGAGCGGCGCGAGCACCCGGTCGCGGAGGTCGGCGAGCGCCTCGGGATCGGCCGTGAGCACGAGGTCGGCCAGGTGTCGCTCGGTGTCGACGGCGGCTCCGCTGCGCGGTGGCCGGGCCAGGGTCGCGGTGCGTGCGGCGCGGTCGTAGGACGAGCGGGCCAGGGCCCATGGCCGGGCCGGCCCCACGACGGCGTGCCGGCCGGTGAGCACGCGCAGCAGGTGCACCCGGCCGGGGCCGTCGGCGTCGGGGACGAGCAGGAGGGTCAGCGGGTGGTCGGGATCGGCGTCGGCGATGCCCTCGAGGTCCTCGCCGACCTGGAGCGTGTCGGCGCCCAGCGACGCCAGCGCGCGACGCGCCTCGGCCGCAGGCAGCAGCACGGCCGTGAGCGAGGCCGGCGGTGACCACTCGGCTCGCGCCGCGGCCGCCGTGAGCACGTCGGTGCCCGCGCCGGCGAGCAGGTGCTGGCCCAGCCGTTCGCGGTAGCGGTCGCGCACCCGCCCGCTCGTCGTCAGCTCGTCGGTGTGCCCGGCCACGCTGGCCGCCGACAGCTCGTCGATGTAGGCGAAGAGCAGCTCGGCGAACTTGGCCATCGTCGTCGCTGGCAGTCCGGCCTCGGCCGCGGCCAGGGCCAGCTGGCGCCACGACACCCGGGCACCGACGCGGTACGCCGCGAGCAGGCTGTCCATGGACCGGCCTCCTCGCGCCTCGCCGCGGCCCAGGGCGTAGGCACCCTCGCGGGTCGGGCCGAGCGGGGTGCTCGGGTCGACGTCGCGGCCCCCGCCCGCGAGCTTGAGGAAGCCGGCGATGGCCATCTGGACGGCGCGCTGGATCGTGGCACCCGCCGTGCCGCCCAGGGCGCCGCGGTAGTCAGGGACCTCGTCGACGACGGCGGCCACCGTCGTGGTCGCGATGGCGGGCAGCCGCTCGCGCAGGGCCCGCAGCACCGCGTCGTCGAGCTGGAGGTCGGCCGCGCCGAGGGCCGTGGCGCTCGCGGTGTCCTTGACCATCGACTGTTCCCTCCGAACAAGAGTTCCCCCGCACTTCACGCCCTGCGGTCAGGATCTTACCCTCGCTCCTCAGTCATGCTGGAGACATGAGCCTGACCGGACTCTCGAAGATCTCGAGCCCCTCGCCCCGAGCACCCCGCCCCACCCTGCGCGGGCGCCTGCTCCAGCTCGCCGAGCGCGCCACCTCGCCCCTGCTGCCCGCGGACTACCTCGACCTCTTCGACCCGCTGCGGCCCGGCGCCGACCTGCGCGGACGCATCGTCGAGGTGCACCCCGAGACCGCCGACGCCGCCACCATCGTCATCCGCCCCGGCGCCGACTGGGCCGGGCACGTGCCCGGGCAGTACGTCCGCATCGGCGTCGACGTCGACGGCGTGCGCCAGTGGCGGGCCTACTCCCTCACCCACGGCCCGCGCGCCGACGGCAACATCTCGATCACCGTCAAGGCCGTGCCCGACGGCCTCGTCAGCACCCACCTCGTGCGCGAGTCGCGGCCGGGCACCCTCGTGCACCTCGAGCAGGCCCAGGGCGAGTTCGTGCTCCCCACCGACGGCGGCAAGTTCCTCTTCGTCACTGCGGGATCCGGCGTCACGCCCGTCATCGGGATGCTGCGCAACCTCTTCCCCGTCGCGGACTCCGGCGTCGTGCGCCTGCCCCGCGCGGCGGCATACGACATCGTGGTCGTGCACGTCGCGCCCAGCGAGCCCCACTCGATCTTCATCGACAACCTCCGCGCACTCGATGCTGCGGGACTCATCCAGCTCGTCGCGCGCTACGACGACGAGCACGGGGTGCTCGACGTCGCCGACCTCGAGACGCTCGTGCCCGACCTGCACGACCGGCAGACCCTCGCCTGCGGTCCCGGCGGGCTGCTCGACGCCCTCCAGACCCACCACGACGCCCGCGGGCTCTCCCTGCTCACGGAGCAGTTCCGCGCCTCGACGCTCGTCGTCGGCGAGGGCGGCACCGTGGGCTTCACCGGCTCGGGCACGACCGTCGAGGCCGACGGGGCGACCCCCATCCTCGACGCCGCCGAGGCAGCCGGCGTGCTCATGCCGTCCGGGTGCCGCATGGGCATCTGCTTCGGCTGCGTCCTGCCCCTGCGCGAGGGCGCCGTCCGCGACCTGCGCACCGGCGAGGTGACGACCGCGACGCCCGGCGAGACCGAGGGCCGAGGCGTCCCCGTCCAGACCTGCATCTCCGCCGCCGCCGGCGCCTGCGTCATCGACCACTGACCGCCCGGCCGCACCACCCCCACCCGACCCACAGACCCACCCGACCCCGGACCAGAGGAGTCACCATGACCGTCCTGCAGAAGAAGGCCCACAACCCCATCGGGCACCTCAGCCCCGAGGACATCGAGCAGATCGGCGTCGAGCTCGACGCGATCCGCCAGCCCGTCATCGACACCCGCGGAGCCGACGACGCGGCCTACATCCGCAAGGTCATCGCGACCCAGCGCAAGCTCGAGCTCGGTTCTCGCGCAGTGCTGCTCGTCTCGATGTTCCCGCCCGCCTGGGTCGTCGGGACGGCCGGCCTCGCCGTCGCCAAGATCATCGAGAACATGGAGATCGGCCACAACGTCATGCACGGCCAGTGGGACTGGATGCGTGACCCGAAGATCCACTCGACGACGTGGGAGTGGGACAACGCGAGCCCGTCGGAGCAGTGGAAGCACTCGCACAACGAGCTGCACCACACCTACACGAACGTCATCGGCAAGGACAACGACCTCGGCTACGGCATCATGCGCGTCGACGAGGACCAGCGCTGGGTGCCGCTCTACGCCGCGCAGCCGCTGTGGAACTTCGTCAACGCCTGCTTCTTCGAGTACGGCATCGCCGCCTACGACCTCGAGCTCGGCAAGAACCTCGCCACCAAGGAGCGCCGCCAGGACCCCGACTTCCGTGCGCGGGCCAAGGTGACGCTGAAGAAGATCCGCAACCAGATGACGAAGGACTACGTCATCCACCCGCTGCTGTCGGGCCCGTCGTTCCTCAGCACGCTCGGCGCCAACGCCACGGCCAACCTCATCCGCAACCTCTGGACCCACTCGGTCATCATGTGCGGCCACTTCCCCGAGGGCGTCGAGACCTTCGAGCGCCGCTCGATCGTCGGCGAGACCCGCGGCGAGTGGTACCTCCGCCAGATGCTCGGCTCCGCCAACATCAGCGGAAGCAAGGCCATGCACTTCATGACCGGCAACCTCAGCTTCCAGATCGAGCACCACCTCTTCCCCGACCTGCCGAGCAACCGCTACCAGCAGATCGCACCGCAGGTGCAGGACCTCTTCCGCCGCTACGGCCTGACCTACACGACGGGCTCGCTCCCCCGGCAGGTCGCCTCGGCGTGGAAGAAGGTCTTCCGCCTCTCGCTGCCCAACGGCGCCCTGCGTCGGGGTCGCCGTGCCACCGTGACCGACCTGCCGGCCTCCGCGCCGGCTCGCGAGCACGCCGCGGCCTGAGGCTCGTCGCCCCTCCCGGAAAGTTCGTGGCTCGACGCGGCAGAAACCGTGTCATGAAACGAGTGCCCGTTCGTCTACATGGTGAAGGGACGCCCTCGGGCGTCCTGGCAACAGCCCGGGTGTTCGTGGAGGGGCGCCCAGGGCTGGCCCGTCGGGGACGGGCAGCACCGAACAGAGCCCCCGCTCGCCCAACTGAGCGGGGGCTCTGTGCTGCCCCCTCGGCCACCCTCGGCCACCGATCGCGTATGCCGCGTGGCGGCGCCGAGCGTGTTCGCCGGGTCGCGCCGCCGCTGCGGGTCACTGCGGGTAAGGATGGGTCATGCCAGACTCCCCGCGCTCGCGCACGCCGGACGACACGATCGGTGCCCGGGACCTCACCGCGTGGCACACCCGCTCCGGACGGTGGCTCGTCGGGCTCTTCGCCGGCGTGGCCCACGCCTCGCGGCCCGCGGCGCGCCGGGTCGTCTCGTGGTCGTCGGCGCACCTGGCCTTCGTCGTCTTCGCCGTGGTCGCCCTCGTCGTCATGGCTGCCCTCGTCGAGGGCGTCGAGACCGTCTACGAGGGGGTCGTCGGACGCGACGGGCTGACCGTCGTCGACCAGCCCGTCCTCGACGCCGCGATCACGCTACGCTCCCCCGGCCTCGACTCGGCCGTCACGGCGTTCACCGACGTCGGAGGCCCGGTCGGCATGCCGATCCTCGCGCTCGTGGCCGTCGCGGTCATCACGTGGCGCCGGCGGCGGTGGACCCCCGTCGTCCTGATGCTCATCGCCGCTGCGGGCTCGCTCGCGATGACGATCGTCGGCAAGGGCTTCGTCGACCGGGCCCGGCCGCCGGCCGACCTGGCCGTGCCGCCGCTCGAGGTGTCGGCGTCCTTCCCCAGCGGCCACACGCTCAACGCGACGGTGCTCACCACCGTCATCGTCTACCTCGTCCTCATCGAGACCACCGCCGCGTGGCAGCGCACGCTGACGATCACGCTCGGCACGCTCTTCGTCCTGGCGATGGGCCTCTCCCGCGTCTTCCTCGGGCACCACTGGCTCACCGACGTGCTCGCGGGCTGGCTCATCGGCCTCGCCTGGGCCCTGGCCGTCATCACCGCCCACCGCCTGTGGCTCACCCTGCGCGAACGACCGGCGGTCGCGGGCTCGCCCGACGGCATACCCCAGGAGGGCGCAGCCTCCTAGGATCGATCGGGTGAAGCCGGCGATCATCCTCGTGTCCGAGACGCGCTCCGACGAGCTGCGGGGCGAGTTCGGGCGCTACGCCCGCGACTACGACCTGCCGACGGCGACGTCGGCCCGCGAGGCCAAGCAGGCGGCGAAGCGCGTCGTCGCCGAGGGCGGCCAGGTCGCGATGTTCGTCACCGAGTCGCGGCTGCCCGACGCGGAGGTGTTCGAGGCCTTCCACTGGTGGCGCGCGACCGTGCCCACGGCGCGACGGGTCATCGCCGCGCACTTGTCGACCTTCCGCGAGGACGCCGAGAGCCTGCGGGGCGGCATGGCCAAGGGCAAGTACGACGCCTACCTCCTCGCGCCGCGCGGCGCCCGCGACGAGGAGTTCCACACGGCCATCTGCGAGCTGCTGTCCGACTGGGGATCCACCGTCGCCGAGCCCGAGGTCGTCGCCGTCGCGATCGTCTCGCCCGTCGAGGACGCACTGACGCTGAGCATCCGCGACTACCTCGACCGGATGGGCCTGCCCAACCGCGTCTACCCGCCCGACAGCGACAAGGGCCGGCACGTCCTCGAGCTCCTGGCGGCCGAGGGCGCCGAGCCGGAGTTCCCGGTCTTCATGGACCTCAACCAGCGCGTCGGCAGCGCCCGGAGCGTGCGCGACGTCGCCTCGGCCATCTACGGACGGCCGGCGGACGTCGACGTCGACCGGGTCGTGGACGTCGCCATCGTCGGAGCCGGACCCGCTGGTCTCGCCGCCGCGGTCTACGCCTCGTCCGAGGGCCTCAGCACGGTCGTGCTCGAGGCGGAAGCCGTCGGCGGACAGGCGGGCACGTCGTCGATGATCCGCAACTACCTCGGCTTCCCGAGGGGCATCAGCGGCATGCGTCTGGCCCAGCGCGCGCGCAACCAGGCGATCCGCTTCGGCACCCAGTTCTTCTCCGGCTGGCCGGTCACCGCGCTCGAGCCGGGCGCGGTCGACGCAGAGGGCAAGCGCGAGCCGCACCGGCTGCACACCGACGGCGGCGACCTGCTCGCCCGTGCCGTCGTCGTGTCGGCGGGCGTCAAGTACCGCCGGCTCGACGCCCCCGGGATCGAGAAGCTCGTCGGCCTCGGCGTCCACTACGGAAGCGCCATGACGGCCGCCCGGGAGATGGAGGGGTACGACGTCATCGTCGTCGGCGGGGGCAACTCCGCCGGCCAGGCCGCGATCCACCTCGCCCGCTTCGCGCGGTCGGTGACGATCCTCGTCCGGCGCGAGACCCTCGCCGAGACGATGTCGGACTACCTCGTCGGAGAGATCGCCTACAACCCGCGGATCACGGTGCAGGGCTGCTCGGAGGTCGTCGAGGGCGGGGCCGGCGACGACGCCCGGCTCGGCTGGGTCACGGTGCGCAACACGTCCGACGGGACGCACGAGCGGCGCGAGTGCCGAGGGCTCTTCCTGCTCATCGGCGCGGAGCCGCACTGCGACTGGCTGCCCGCCGAGGTCGTCCGCGACGCGCGCGGCTTCGTCCTGACCGGGCGCGACGTCCCGCTGGAGCTCTGGCGCGGGGGCCTGCCGCCCGAGAGCCTCGAGACGACGGTGCCGGGCGTCTTCGCGGCCGGCGACATCCGCGCCGGGTCGATGAAGCGGGTGGCCGCGGCGAGCGGAGAGGGCGCGTCGGTCGTGCCGCTCGTGCACGCCTGGCTCGACCCGTCCCGCTGACCCGACCCGCACCCCCATCCCGTCGAGTGCCCATTTCCTGACGTCGGAAACTGGGCACTCGACGCAGAACTCCCGTCGAGTGCCCAACTTCTGGCGTCGGGAACTGGGCACTCGACGCAGAACTCCCGGGCTCCGCTTCCTCGTCAGAGGCGGATGAGCTGCCCGTCGCGGAACGAGTAGCGGTAGGCCGTCGTCGTGGCGGCCGGCAGGTTGGCGGGGTGCGACGCGTGGTGGCGGTGCGGGTGCGGAGCCGGCTCCGTGGCGGCGCGCACCGGCGTCAGGCCACCGGCGACACCGGCGGCGTGCGCCTGGCCGGCACCGAGCGCGGCCGTGCCGACGAAGGCGACGGCGACAGCCGCACCGGCGGCGCCGAGGCCACGACGCAACGTGGAGCGGAGGGTCGAGGGGGCGGTCCCGGGGCGAGGTGTCGTGTCCATGGCTCCACCGTCGTGCCCGCTCCTGTGGGGCGTCTGTGCCTGAGGGGTGCGTTGCTCATGCGTCGGGAAGCCCTGCGGCGCAGCGTCTTTCACCCCGAGCGGCTGGCAGGCGCAGCGTCTAGCCGCGGAGCGCCCGCTCCATCTCGTCCGCGACGAGGTGTGCCACGGCGTCGCCCTGGGCGCGCAGCCCCTCGATCGCGCCCTCGCGGTCGGCGTCGGACCTGTTCTGGCTCAGCTTGGCCTTGCCCTCGACCGACTCGACGACGACCTCGATACCGACGATGGCGCGCAACCTGCCCCGGACGTACTTCGCCGGCGCATCGCTGACGGCCCAGGGCTGCTCGCGACCGGACTCGTGCCGCTCGGTGAGCCGGGTGACGACATCGAGCACCCAGTCGAGGTCGTCATGGACCGTGACGGCGCCTCGGAGCTGGACCTCGCTGTAGTTCCACGTCGGCACGACGCGTCCGTGCTCGGCCTTGCTGGCGTACCACCCCGGCGAGACGTAGGCATCGGCGCCGGCGACCACGACGAGCCCCGGCGACGCCGGCGCGATCCGCGTCCAGTGGTCGTTGGCGCGCGCGAGGTGCCCGACGACCCGGTCGCCGTCCACGATGACGGGCAGCAGCGTCGAGTCGGGACGGCCGTCCGGACCGACGGTCACGAGGTGCGCTGAGGCGTGGGCGGCGAGGAACGCCGACACGCCGGGGTCGTCCATGGCGTTGGCCTTGGGCACGTACATCCTCCGATGGTGTCACGCGCGGCTCGGCCTCGGCCGGGCTCCTGGTCAGTGGTGCGTCTTCTCGTCACCGGTGCACCACTGACGGGGTGCCCCTGGCGCGACGAGGAGCCACACCACGCACGAAGCCCGCCGACAGTGTCGACGGGCTCCGCGGGGAGGGACGGGATCAGCTGTGCCGGTGCGGTGTCCGGCGAGGTGCCGCGGTCCACGGCCGCGGGCTGCCGGCGTGCGGCGCCGTCACGGGGTGGTGCGGCGGGACGGGTGCCGGCTCGGCGGCGGGGTCGAGCCGCTCGGCGAGGCTGCGGAGCAGGAGCGCCGCGCGGACGTGACGGCGGATGCGGCCCGCGTGGCGGGCAGCGGGCTGCGCGTGGTGCGCCGCGGCGACGCGCTCGACGATGCGCTCGCGGGCCACCGCCTCCTGGAGCGACAGGCTCATGCGAGGCTCACCTGCGCCCGCTTGACGCGGATGTCGCCGCTGCCCGAGTGCACCGTGAGCCGCGCCTGGGCCTCGGCGTCACCGGGACCCGAGGTGCCCTCGAGGTCGATGTCGACGTCTCCGGTCACGGTGTTGAGGTCGAGGTAGGCCGCGACGCCGTGCGCGACGGCGATGGTGACGTCGCCCGTGCCCGTCCGCGCCCGGACGTCGCCGCCGTGGACGCCGGCCAGGCTGACGTCGCCCGTGCCGGTGGTGAGCTCGAGGTCGCCGGTCGAGGCGCCGATCTGCAGGTCGCCCGACCCGGTCTTGGCCTTGACGGACGCGTCCGAGCGGCGCAGCGAGATGTCGCCGCTGCCCGAGACGAGGTCGAGGCGTCCGCCGCCGGTGCCGACGGTGATGTCGCCGGACCCCGTCTTGGCGTCGAGGTCGCCGCTCGCGGCCTGGAGGGTGATGTCGCCGGACCCGGACTTGAGCCGGGCCGAGGCCACCTCGTGGAAGACGAGGTCGCCCGCCCCGGTGCTGACGCGCACCTCGCCGAGCAGCCCTGCGGCGGTGACGTCGCCGGCACCCGTCTTGGCGTCGACCGAGCTGCCCGCGGGGAGCTCGATGTCGACGTCGACCGAGCCCTTGGTGCCGAGGGAGAAGAAGCTGTCACGCAGCTTCGGCGCGATGACGGAGACGTCGTTGCCGTGCGCCTCGACCGTGAACTTCTCGGCCATCTCGGCGCCGGACTTGCCGCGCGGGTGGAGGCGGACGGTCGTGGCCGTGCCGGTGCCGACCGTGAGGATCAGGTCGCCGACGAGGAGCTCGACCTTGAGGTTGATGGGACCCGTCGTGTCGAAGCGGGTCTCGAGGGTGGTGCCCATGGGAAGTCCCCTTTTGCTCGTGGTGCGCTGGTGGTGGTCGTATGCCGTGTCGTGCTGCGTGCGCGTGGTGGCTGGGCGCGTGGTGGCTCGGTCGCCCGCTGGTCAGCGGACCCAGCCCTGGACCCGCTTGTTGGACGAGCGGTTGCGGCCGGGGGCGCCGGGACCGAACTGCGGTCCGGGCGGCATCGAAGGGAAGGGCGGCATCGGGCCCGGTCCCGACGAGGTGGCGGCGCGGACCGCGTTGACGATCCACGTGTTGAGCGACTGGCCCCGGCCCGCGGCCAGCTCCTCGGCGCGGACCTTGAGGGCCTCGGGCAGGCGCAGGGTGATCCGGGAGGTCTCGGCACCCTCGTCGTCGGGTGACACGACGGTGGTGTCATCGGTGGCGATGGTCTGCGTGTCGTCGACGAGCGCGGAGGGCCCGCCCCCGACGACGACGAAGACGGGCTCGCGGCCCTGGAGGCGGACCTCGACGGACGTGCCCTCGAGCTCGTTCGTGATCTCGGCCGCTGCGTGCGACAGCGCGTCCATCAGGGCGAGGCGGGCGGAGGAGTCGAGCGCGAAGCCGATCCGTTCGGCGGCCTGCTCGGTCTCCGGACCCATCGCCCTGGCCGCCTGGGCGAGATCCCGACGCAGTGCGTCGACGTACTCGGTGATGTCCATGCGCATCACTATGACACCACTGTGGTGTCACGTCAACACCATGATGACGCTCAATGCGGGCGGGGTACGTTCAGCACACCCCTCGCTCCTGCTGAAAGGTGCTCGATGCGCAGCCTCGGAACCTCCGACCGTCCGTCCGTCCGAGCCCTCTCCTCCGCCATCGAGACGGTCTCCTCGCGCACCCGAGCGCGCCAGTTCGTGCGGGTGATGAACCGGATGGGCGCCTCGCCCGCCGCGATCCTGCCGTTCGTGCAGGACTCGCCGAACTTCAAGGGCCGACGCTTCGAGGGCGAGGAGCCGTCGCTGCGGCCCCGGGTCAAGGCGCAGACGAGCGCCCTGCTCGCAGCCATCCGCGTCAGCGGCCGCGGTCAGCCTGCGGGCACCGTGCCCGTCGTCACCGCCGAGCCGCCGCAGCAGCCCGGGGAGCTCGCCGTCACCTGGTACGGCCACGCGACGAGCGTGCTCGAGATCGACGGCGCCCGCTTCCTCATCGACCCGGTCTTCAGCGAGCGCGTCTCACCGATCCGCCACTCGGGCCCCAAGCGCATGCACCCGGTCCCGGGCGCCATCGCCGACCTCCCGAGCATCGACGCCGTGCTGCTCAGCCACGACCATTACGACCACCTCGACCAGCCCTCCATCGTGCGGCTCGAGGAGACCCACCGCCCGCACTACGTCGTGCCGCTCGGCGTCAACGCGCACCTCCTCTCCTGGGGCGTGCCCGAGTCGCGCATCACGGCCCTCGACTGGCGCGGCGAGACGGAGGTCGCGGGCATCCGCCTGACCTGCACCGAGGCGAGGCACAACTCCGGTCGCGGGCTCGTCGACAGCCAGACCCTCTGGGCGGGCTGGGCGCTGCACGGCCCCCGGCACACGGCCTACTTCGCCGGCGACTCCGGCACGTCCAAGCGGTTCGCCGCGATCGGCGCCGACCTCGGCCCGTTCGACGTGACCCTGATGCCGGTCGGGGCCTACGACTCGTTCTGGCCCGACATCCACATGGACCCCGAGCAGGCCCTCGCCGCGCACCGCGACGTCAACCGCATCGGCGACGAGGCGCACGCCCTGACCGAGGACGCCGCCGGGATCGCCGACGCCTTCATCGAGGGCGACCAGCGCATCGACACCCCCGGTGGCACCCACGAGGAGGGCGAGCGCACCGAGACGACCCGCACCGTGCAGACCGCCGCCCGCGAGTCGCTGCTCGTCCCGATCCACTGGGCGACCTTCAACCTCTCGATGCACTGGTGGGCCGAGCCGGTCCGTCGCATCCGCAAGGCCGCTGTCGAGGCGCACGTGCCCGTCGCCTTCCCCCGCGTCGGGCAGCGCGTCGACCTCACGACCGGAGACGCCGCCGAGGTCGCGGCCGCCCACTCCGAGCCGTGGTGGGAGGAGTGCGCGGCACCCGAGGACCGCGACTGACGCGCCCGACCACACGGCATACGCCATCGGGCGCGCGCGCCGGGAGCCCACCGCGGGAACTCGGGCGCTCGCCCCGACGCTGGACGAGAATGACGACAGCCCGCGCCCGCGTGGCTGCCGAGCCGTGAGGCACGACAGGCAGGAGAAGCCCGTGCAGCTCCCGATCCTCCGCCGGATGGGTGCGTCGACCGCGTCGCAGCGCCAGCGCGTCACCGGATCGCCCCACTACCGTGACGGCGAGTTCCGTTCCCACGAGCCGACGCACGTCGTCGCGACGTCCGAGGCCGAGGGGCCCGGCAGCATGTTCGCGACGATGGTCCGCGAGTTCGGGCGCGGCCGCCCCCGAGGCACCGTGCCGCTCGTGACCCCGCGCCACCCGCACGAGCCCGCCGACCTGGCCGTCACCTGGTACGGCCACGCGACGAGCGTCGTCGAGCTCGACGGCCGGCGCTTCCTGCTCGACCCGGTCTTCGGCCGGCGCGCGTCGCCGTCCGTCGTCGCCGGGCCCAAGCGCCTGCACCCCGTGCCCGGCCGCATCGCCGAGATCCCGCACCTCGACGCCGTCGTGATCAGCCACGACCACTACGACCACCTCGACGAGCCGTCGATCCGCCAGCTCGAGCGCACCCACCGGCCGCACTACGTCGTGCCCATCGGGGTCGACGCGCACCTCCGCGAGTGGGGCGTGCCGACGGGCCGCATCACGAGCCTCGACTGGCGCGAGGAGACCGAGGTCGCCGGCATCCGCCTCACCTGCACCGAGGCCCGGCACTTCTCCGGGCGCGGCTTCGTGCGCAACCAGACGCTGTGGGCGGCGTGGTCGCTGCACGGCCCTCGCCACTCGGTCTTCTTCGGCGGTGACTCCGGGCCGACGCACCGCTACGCCGACATCGGCGCCGACCTCGGGCCGTTCGACCTGACGATCATCCCGATCGGGGCCTACAGCGTGCACTGGCCCGACATCCACCTCAACCCCGAGGAGGCCATCGAGGCCCACCTCGAGGTCAACAAGGGCGAGACCGACTCGGTGCTGCTGCCCATCCACTGGGCCACCTTCAACCTCGCCACGCACTGGTGGAGCGAGCCCATCCGTTGGGCGCGCAAGGTCGCCGCCGACCGTGGCGTGCGCATGGTCGCTCCGCGCGTCGGCACGCGGATCGAGCTGAGCGACAACGACATCGACGAGGTCGTCGCCGCTCACCAGGACCCGTGGTGGGAGGCGTGCGCGGCCCCCGAGGACCGCGACTAGTTCGTATGCGGTCCGCCGGACGGCCCGGCGGACCGCCATCAACCGTCGCTGTGCGGGCTCTCGAGCACGCCGTCGACCACGTATGCCGGGTCGTGGCGGTCCGTGGGTCCGCCGGGTGACACCCCGGCGGACTCGGCCGGCTCTGCCGTGACCGGGGTGCGGAAGATCCAGCGCCGCATCGCCACGAACCGGGCTGCCGTCGACAGGACGTTGGCCACGGCGACGACGACCGTCTGCACGACGGTGCCTGCATCAGGCGACACCGCTCCGAGGACGGCCAGCGCGAGGGTCGTGGCGGCATACGTGATCGCGAAGATGACGAGCGCCTGGCTGTGGTGGAAGACGAGCTTGCGACGCCCCGAGACGCCGAACGTCCACGCCCGGTTGAGGGCCGTGTTGAAGAGCGTCGCGAGCACGAGCGCCACCCCGTTCGCCAGCTGCGAGGGGGCACCGCCCCGCACCAGGGCCGCGAAGAGGCCGAGGTGCAGGGCGGTGGACAGCAGGCCGACGCCCGCGAAGCGGATGATCTGCTGGGACAGGCGGACTCGTCGCACCGACAGGGGTCCGGTCGTTGGCGTCGACATGGTGGTCACTGGAGCGGCTGGGTCAGGTCGTAGAACGTCGAGCCGTCGATCGTCACCGGGGTGAAGTTCTCCTGCACCCAGGAGCTGATCTCCGACGAGGCGCTGCTGCCACCGTTCTGGTTGCCGAACCCCCTGCCGCCACCGGCGAAGTAGTGGATCTGGCCGTTCGCGACGTACTGCTGGAACTGGGCGAGCGTCGGGCTCGGGTCCGAGCCGTTGAACCCGCCGATCGCCATGACCGGGAGCTGCGTGCCGAGCTGGAGCCCGGCTGCGGTCTGCGACCCGACCGCCGCGGCCACCCACGTATAGCTGCTGGCGTCGGCCGACAGTGCCGCGACGACGGCGGTGCTCGGGGTCGAGGCGTCGAGCAGGCCGCCCATGCCGCCCCCGGTGCCCCCGGTCTGCGGACCGCCCTGCTGCGTCGTGCCGTTCGCGCCCTGCTGGGTGCCGGTCTGCCCGGGCAGCGACGGCGGCGTGCCGCCGCCCCCGAAGCCGCCGGCGCCACCCGGCCCACGGCTCGAGCCGGCAGGACCGGCCGTCACGATGGACCCGCTGTGACCCTGGGCGGTGGTCGACACGGCATATGCCCCCGGGCCGGCAAGGCCGGCGACGAGCGCCGCGGCGAGGACGAACGGGACGGCGCGGGCGTGCATCCAGCGGGTCGCGAGGATGAGCAGGGCCGCGGCCATGCCGACGGCCAGCACCGAGATGCGCAGCCAGTCGCCGTAGGCCGTGGTGCGCGAGAGGAGGATGAAGCTCCACGTCGCGGCGGCCGCGGTCGCAGCGGCGAGGGCGACCGTGCCGACCGCGGTCGAGCGGCGCTGCCAGGCCTCGACCGCCCCCATGCCGACGAGGGCGCCTATCGCGGGGGCGAGGGCCACGGTGTAGTACTCGTGGAAGATGCCGGCCATGAACGAGAAGACGAGCATCGTGACGACGAGCCAGCCGCCCCAGACGAGGTAGGCCGCGCGGCGCAGGTCGGTGCGCGGGCGACGGCCACGCAGCCACAGGCCGGCCGCGAGCAGAATGAGCGCGCTCGGGATCAACCAGGAGATCTGGTCGCCGACGGTCGAGGAGAACATCCGGAAGAGCCCGGTCTCACCCCACATGCCACCGCCCGCAGCGCCGCCTCCTCCGCCGCCGACGGAGCCGGTCTCGTCACCGCTCAGGCGGCCGAGGCCGTTGTAGCCGAAGGTCAGCTCGAGGAACGAGTTCGTCTGGCTGCCACCGATGTACGGGCGGGCCGAGGCTGGCACGAGCTCGACGATCGCGACCCACCAACCGGCCGACAGCACCATCGTGCCGACGGCGAGCAGCGAGTGGACGATCCGCTTGCGCAGGGTCGTCGGCGCGGCGATGAGGTAGGCGAGGCCGAAGAACGGCACGACGAGCAGGACCTGGAGGGTCTTGGTGAGGAAGCCGAGGCCGATGAAGACGCCGACGATCATCATCCACTTCGGGGAGGCCTGCTCGATGGCCTTGATGGTGGCCCACGCGCCGAGCGCCATGAGCAGCGTCAGGAGCGCGTCCGGGTTGTTGAAGGTGAACATCAGCGCGGCGACCGGTGTCAGCGCGAGGACGACGCCGGCGATGAGGCCGGCGGCGGCGCCGAACTGGCGCTTGACCGTCGTGTAGACGACGCCGACCGTCGCGACACCCATGAGGGCCTGCGGCAGCAGGATCGCGAACGAGCTGAGCCCGAGGAGGCGAACCGAGAGCGCCATCACCCAGAGCGAGGCCGGCGGCTTGTCGACGGTGATCGAGTTCGCCGCGTCGGAGCTGCCGTAGAAGAAGGCCTTCCAGCTGTCGCTGCCGGCCTGGACCGCGGCGGAGTAGAAGGAGTTCGCGTAGCCGCTCGCCGTGAGGTTCCAGGTGTAGAGCACGAGCGTCACGAGCAGGAGACCGAGGAGCGCGGGACGGGCCCACGACGGGTCGGCGTCGGAGCCGCGCCACAGGCGCTTCATCCGACCCGGACGACCCGCACGGGCGGTGGGCTGGGAGGTGTGGGGCCGGGCGTCCGCCGGCCCGGCGGGCGCCGACGCGGTGCCGGTCCCGCCCGTGGTGGTGAGGGTCATCGTGTCCATGTCCCCACCGTCGAGCCCGGGTCTGTGCCCTTCCTATGACATGACTTTGGTGCGCTGATGAGCGGTTGCGATCCGGCAATTCGCCCTTGGCTACTAGCTCCCTGCGGGGGTTGGGGTCGACGGGTCCGGTGAGAACGAGTGGGTCTTGCAGTTGTCGCCCGGATTCTCATCGCCCGCCTGGCTGGTGACGGTGACCGTGACGGTGACGGTAACTTCCATCGGGGTCGACACGGTGGCGTAGACCTTGACTGGCGCATCCTTCGTCAGGTCGTCGATCGTGCACGTGGTGCTGATCGCCCCCGCACCGACGGGACAGTTCTGGTCCCTGCCGTCAGGCGGCTGCACGGTCACGCCCGACAGGCTCGTGGAGTCGCCACCGCCCACGGTGACCTCGACCGTCACCTGCTTGCCCACGTCCGCCCCCTGGTTGACGACCTCGAAGACGAGCGTCTTGTTGTTGGGCAACTCACGCAGATAGGACACCACGAGATCGGGCTGGGGCAGGTACTGGTCCGGAGGATTCGAGACGGCCGGCTGCTTTCCGACGTCCGGCGACTCCCCGACGCCCGTCGTCGAGGTGTCGGAACTGATGGTCGGCGGGCTGGTGACGACGGGGCCGGGCTGCACGACCCGCCAGAGACCGAAGGCGGCCGCCCCAGCCAGGACCAACAAGATCAAGACGAGTCGGCCGCGTCGCCGTGCGGGTCGCCCGAAAACGAGCGGTTGGTCCTCCTCCGGCCAGCTCAGCGGCGAGGTCTTGTCGCGCGGGGGCCCGCCACCGCCTCCGGCCGGGACAGCGTCGCGGGCCACGTCGGTGACGGCGGCCACGAGCGACGCCGGAGGAGCCGGTTTCCCCTCCGGCTTGGTGACGTCCACCGTGCACGTCCGCGACCGGACCGAGCGCTCGCCCCCGTCACCCAGGGCGACGACCGAATACTGGTGTTCGCCCTGAACCGGGGTGTCATCCAGAGCCATGGGCAAGGAGACGATCGCGTGACGGACGCCGTCGCGCCACACCTCCCAGGCGCTCACGGGCAGCGCATGGTCCGGTGGCTGCTGCCACATCAGGTTGACCACCCCGTCGACCACCTCGGCACGCAGGTGGAGGGGCTGGGCCGGAGGCTCAGGACCGGGGGCTCGGGTCTCCACAGGGGGCGCGGCGTCCGCGGCGGTCTCGTCACGGGTCGTCAGGTCGAACAGCACCCCGTCGACGGCGCGGAGGTAGAGCACCGGGGTGGCCCACTCGCTCTCGCTGACGGCGAGGACGGCCTGCCGGGCAAGGGTCACGGCCAGGTCCACGGGTCTTCCGGCCGTAACCGAGTCCTAGAGGGTGCGGCTGAACGCCGTTGCCGCCCCGTCGGTGATCTGGAACTGCATGGCCACGACGGCAGGAATCCCCTGCTCCACCAAGGCGATCGCCGTGCTGGCATACGGATCGACGTCACTGACGCGTCCGCCTTCGCACGAGTTGAGGACCGCGAGCCGGATCGGCGCGTTCGACAGCATGACGCCGAGCTGGCTGCCACTCACACGGCGCTGGCGTCCGTCCGGACCGGTGAAGGCCAGGTGCCCTTCCCCCGTCTCGGCGTCGACGCCGCCGTGCCCGATGTGGTGGAAGATGTGGAAGTCCTCGTGCATCAAGGTCTCGCGCACGTCCTCCAACGAGGACGACGGCAGCCGAACGAGCTCGAGCCGCCCGGACTGCACCAAGGGTTGGAGCTCGGTCCGCAGGAGGGTCCACTCCCGCTCCACCTCGAGCGCAGGAAGGTCTGTCGGGCTGGAGATCACGACGAGCATCCGGAGCGGGCCGGTCACTCGCAAGGGCAGCACCGGCTCTGGCAGGTCGACGAAGCGGAGCGTCGGGAATCGGCTGAGCTGGCAGGGATACCAGTGCCGCTCGGGGTCGTAGAGCAGCTCCCACGGGAGGTTCGCCAGCGACGTGGCGTCGGCGAAGCGGATCCGCAGGCGCAACCCGCGCTGCCTCTGGGCCGAGACGTACTGGCTGGTGCGCAGGATCGCGAGCGCCTTGTCGTTGAAGGGTGCCCGGAACAGGTCCGCGCCGAACTCCTTCGCACCCGGTCCCGCGACGGCGCCCGGGACCAGTCTCCGCTGTCCCCGAACGGCGAGCCGCAGCGCGGGGAGGCCTCCAGGGGGTTGCGGCGGCACGAACGGGAGCGGCGGGACCGGCCCCGTCGGGGACTCGACGACGCGCGCCGTGTACCCCTCGCCGCTGCGTTCGAGCAGGACCTCGAACTCGTCGTACTCCAGCTCCTTGATCGCGATCTCCCCCTCACGGCGAATCGCGAGTCGGGCCTCACCGGAAGCTCCGCGGCACCCTGCGCCGAGGCAGGCGATGCCCCGCTCTCACGTCCACCGTATTCCCGGCTTGGGCCCGACCTGACGGGAACGGACGAGGTGCCCGTGTCGGCCTCGTCACCTCCGACGGGCACGGCGTGAGCGCGTCAGGCCACGGCGGACGCCGCTGGGAGCAGGAGGCTGAAGGTCGTGTCTCCCGGGCGGCTGTCGAGCTCGACACGTCCGCCGTGGGCCTTGCTCACGGCCGCGACGATCGACAGGCCCAGGCCCGTGCTGCCACTCGCCCGCACCCGTGCCCCGTCACCTCGGGCGAACCGCTCGAAGACGTTGGGCTGCAACGACTCCGGCACGCCGGGTCCGTCGTCGTGGACGGCCACACGCACCCACTCGCCCTCGGGTCGCACCGACGTCGTGACACGGGTGCCGTCGGGGGTGTGCGTGCGCGCGTTGGCCAGCAGGTTGGCCACGACCTGGTGCAGCCGGGCGCCGTCTCCGGTCACCTCGACGGGCTCGGGCGGGAGGTCGAGGTCCCACCGGTGGCCGGGTGAGGCGGCGTGGGCGTCGCTGACGGCGTTGATGACGAGCATCGACATGTCGACCGGCGCCTCCTCCAGCGGGCGTCCGGCGTCGAGGCGCGCGAGAAGGAGCAGGTCCTCGACGAGCGAGCTCATGCGGTTGGCCTCGGACTCGATGCGGCCCATCGCGTGGGTGACCGTCTGCGGGACGACGTCGGGCTCGCGCCGCGACAGCTCGGCGTAGCCCTTGATCGAGGCAAGCGGCGTGCGCAGCTCGTGCGAGGCGTCGGCGACGAACTGGCGCACGCGCTGCTCGCTCTGGTGCCGGGCGTTGAGGGCCTCGTCGACGTGGTCGAGCATCTCGTTGAAGGCGGCCCCCACCTGCCCGACCTCGGTGCGGGTGTCGGTGTCTGCCGGGTCGACGCGCTCGCCCAGGGCGACCCGACCCGACGCCAGCGGCGTCTGCGAGACCTTCGTGGCCGTGGCCGCCACCCGGCGGAGCGGCTCGAGGTTGCGCCGCACGAGCCAGGTGCCGAGCAGGGCCACGAGGATGATGCCGGCCGCGACGGTCGCGATCGCGATGACGATCATGCGCCCGACGATGACGTCGGTCGGTCCGGTCGAGATGCCGGCCACGTAGGTGCCGATGACCTGGTCGCCGGTCTGGAGGTTCCGGATCGGCCGGGTGGCCGCGACCGTGCGGTAGCGGCCGATCTCGCCGCCGAGGTCGAGCGTCTTCGGCGTCGACCCGAGCCCGGCCGCCTTGACGAGCGCGATCTGGGAGCTCGTCAGACTGGTGCGCACGCCGGATCGGTAGACGTAGCCGGCGTTTCCGTCCGCCGTGAGGTAGACCTCCATCCGGTCCGCCCCCGGGCCGCCACCCGGGCCTCCGTCGTCGTCACCACCCCGGCTGGGACGGTTGAGGGAGTCGGACAGCTGCTGGTCGACCTGGCCGATGAGGGCCTGGTTGAGCGCGGTCACCGTGAACACGGCGGTCATCATGCTGAGCACGGTGAACAGGGCGAGCATCGAGGCGACGAGCTTGGCGCGCAGGGTCCACGCCGACCACGGCCGCACCCGTTCACGCGTTGCGTCCCACCGCTCGCGCAGCGTGGGCCCGCCCGGGTCCCTCGGACCAGACGTGGACGTGGCCCCGGCCGACCCGGCAGGTGTGGCGGGAGCGGTGCCCGGCGACACGGCATACGCCATCGTGTCGTCGGTGCCGTGAGCCGTACGGCTGCTCTCGTCGGTGAAGCCGACCCCGTCCGCGAAGAGGTCGGGCGCTGCGGCGCCGTCGGCCTCGGGGAGGTCGGCGGGGTCGGGGAGGTCCGTGTCGGCGTGGCCGATGTCAGACGGCCGGCTTGAGGACATACCCAGCTCCTCGCATGGTGTGGATCATCGGCTCCCGTCCCGCGTCGATCTTCTTGCGCAGGTAGGAGATGTAGAGCTCGACGACGTTGGCCTGGCCGCCGAAGTCGTAGTTCCAGACGCGGTCGAGGATCTGCGCCTTGGACAGGACCCGCTTCGGGTTGCGCATGAGGTAGCGCAGGAGCTCGAACTCCGTTGCGGTCAGGTGGATCTCCTCGCTGCCGCGCATCACCTCGTGGCTGTCCTCGTCGAGGGTGAGGTCGCCGACGACGAGCATCGAGTCCGAGGACGAGACGGCGATCGTCGTGCGGCGCATGAGCGCACGGACGCGGGCGACGACCTCCTCGAGGGAGAACGGCTTGGTCACATAGTCGTCGCCGCCGGCGGTGAGCCCCGAGACGCGGTCCTCGACGGCGTCCTTGGCGGTGAGGAAGAGGACCGGCACGTTGCTGTTGTCGGCGCGCATGCGGCGCAGCACCTCGAGACCGTCGAAGTCGGGCAGCATCATGTCGAGCACGACCGCGTCGGGGTCGAACTCGCGCGCGGCGCGCACGGCCTCCATGCCAGTCCCGGCTGCACGCACCTCCCAGCCCTCGTAGCGCAGCGCCATGCCGAGCAGCTCGGTGAGGTTGGCCTCGTCGTCGACGACGAGCACCCGCACCGGGGAGCCGTCGAGCCGCTGGAGTCGCGCTGCTGCGGGCTTGGTCTTCTCGCTCATGTCATCCAGTGAAACCCGAGGGACTGTGCGATGACCAGTACCTCCCTGTGTGATTCCTGTGGAGCCTCTGTCCCGGCCCCGACAAGTCCCAGCCCGCCGACGGCTCTGCCACAGCGCTCGCACAGGCAGCCGCCGGACCGTGATCCCCATGAGCAACGAGTCCACGCCCCAGGTGCCGGCGGAGCAGCCGAAGCCGGCGCTCCCGCAGTTCGACCCGAGCGGCCCGGCGACCGCGGACGACACGCAGCACCTGCCGACGGCGGCGACGAGCGAGATCCCCGTGACCCCGCCGTCCACGCCGTACGCGTATGCCGTGTCGCCGGGTGCCGCGGCCCCCATCGCCGGGCCGGGTGTGCCGCTCTCACCCACCGGCCTGCCTGTTCGCGAGAACGGGAACTCGGGCGACGGGTCGCGTTGGAACGCGAAGAAGACGGCCGTGACCGCCGGGCTCGCCATCGTGCTCGCGTCGGCGGGCGCCGTCGCCGCGGCCGCAGCTATGCCGTCAGGCTCGTCCGGGGACGACGGCGGCTTCCGCGGTCCGGGCGGGGGCCGCAACTTCCAGTTCCCGGGTGGTCAGCGTGGCCAGCAGAACCAGCAGGGCCAGCAGGGCCAGCAGGGCCTCCAAGGTTTGCAGAACCAGCAGGGCACGACGCCGCAGCAGCTGCCGAACCTGCAGAACGGCGGGGGCCTGAACGGCATCGACCCCAACCAGCTGAGCCAGCTCGACCCGCGGGACCTGCTCCGCCAGCTGGGCCAGGGCGGACCAGGTTCGGACCTGTTCTCCGACGACCAGGACCAGGACGACTCCGGCTCGAGCGGCACCGGCGGCGCCCACACCACCTGACGCCAGGACCACGGGAGCCAGCCGCACACCCTGCAGCCAGCGGCACACGGTGCACGGTGTGCCGCTGACCCGGCCGTGTGTCGGCGCGGACCTGCGGAGCAGGCGCGACCCCGGTCCGGGGGCAACCTCTCAGGAGGATGCGCGCAGCGACCGGGCGTAGTGCTCGAGGGCGGTGACGGCGTGATCCGCCTCCTCGTCGAGGCGCGACAGCAGGGCGTCGTCGGCGAGCTGGCCCGCGGCGCCGAGGTCCTCGATGTTCAGGCACACCTCGGCGAGGGCCGTCGCCCCGAGGTTGGCCGCAGTTCCCTTGAGCGCGTGGGCGATCCGACCCTGGGTGCCGGCATCACCTGAGGCGCGCGCGTCGCGCAGCTCGGTGACCCGCTGACGGGCACCCACCCCGAACCGGTCGATGAAGCGCAGCAGCATCGATGGGTCGCCAGGGTCGAGATCGAGCAGCTCCTCGAGCCGTCCGTGGTCGAGCACCCCGGCGCCGTCGCCCTGCTCCGGACCATCGACGGGACCGTCGACGGGCGCGGCCTGGTCGGGCGAGACGCGCGCACCGGGCGCTTCGGGCGCACCGGGCACATCGGCCCCGGCGCCGACAGCCTTCAGTGACCTCGGCCCGGCCTCGCCACCGGTCCACCGACGCAGCGTCGCCGCGAGCAGCGCGACGTCGATCGGCTTGGTGAGGAAGTCGTCCATACCGGCCTGCAGGCAGCGCTCGCGCTCGCCCGCGATGGCCGACGCCGTCATGGCGATGACCGGCACGCGTCGACCCGTCTGCTCGCGCTCGCGGATGGCGCGGGTCGCCGCGTAGCCGTCCATCTGCGGCATCTGGCAGTCCATGAGGACGGCGACGAAGTCGTCGCCGTGCGCACGGTGCGCCTCGACGCCCTCCACCCCGTTGCCGGCGAGCACGACCGCGTAGCCGAGGCTCTCGAGCACGCCCTGCGCGACGAGCTGGTTGACCTCGTTGTCCTCGACGACGAGGACTGTGCCGAGGTGCCCGTCGGACCCCGGCGAGGCGACCACCGGCCGCACCTTCTCGGCCGCGAGGTGCCGACCGGCGACGTCTGCCATGGCGTCGAAGAGCGAGGACGGCATGACGGGCGCCGTCAGGACCGCGTCGACCCCGGCCTCTCCCGAGCTCGCCACGTCGGGTGGGGGCACGTGCGCGCAGACGAGCACGACGCGTACGCCCGCGAAGCGCTCGTCCGAGCGGATCATCCGTGCGACCTGGAGCCCGGCGGCGCCCGACGCGGGGTCGTCGAGCACGACGACGTCGACGGGACTGCCGCTGCGGTCGGCCCGGTCGAGCTGGACGAGGCCGTCGACACCGGAGTCCGCCGACGTCACCGTCATCGCCCACGTGGTCAGCTGCTCCTCGACGCGTGCGCGGTGCAGCACGTCGGCCCCGACGACGAGGACCCGCAGCCCCGACACGGCGGCGGTCTGCGAGGCGGAGCGTCCGGCCGTGCGCGTCGAGGCAGTCCCGAAGCCGGCGGTGAACCAGAAGGTGCTGCCCTCGCCCGGCTCGCTCTCGACCCCGATCTCGCCGCCGAAGGCCGTGACGATCTGGCGGCTGATCGCGAGGCCGAGGCCGGTGCCGCCGTACTCGCGCGTCGTCGACGAGTCGCCCTGCGAGAACGACTCGAACAGCCGCGAGCGCACCTGCGGAGCGATCCCGGCGCCGGTGTCGGTGACCTCGACGCGCAGCACCGGACCCGTGGCGGTCATCCGCTCGAGGCCCAGGTGGATGGTGACGCTGCCCGCGTCGGTGAACTTCACGGCGTTGGTCGTGAGGTTGGCGACGACCTGCCCGAAGCGCACCGGGTCGCCCGACACCATGTAGGGCACGTCGGGACCGTGGGCGACCGACAGGTCGAGGGACTTGGCGCGGGCCCGCTCGGCGAGCAGCGCGACGCTGCGCTCGAGCACCGCCGCCGGGTCGAAGTCGACGGCCTCGAGCTCGAGCCGGCCGGCCTCGATCTTGGACAGGTCGAGGATGTCGTTGACGAGCCCGAGCAGCACCCGCCCGGCCTGGTCGATGCCGTCGGACAGTCGGCGCTGGTAGGTCGTCAGCTCGGTGCGCCCGAGCAGCTCGGCAAGCCCGATGACGCCGTTGAGCGGCGTGCGGATCTCGTGGCTCATCGTCGCGAGGAACTCCGACTTGGCGCGCGAGGCCTCCTCGGCGGCGTCGCGGGCCTGCTCGAGCCGCTCGGCCGTCCACTCCCGGTCGGCGACGCGCGCGAAGAGGGAGGTGATCTGCGAGATCGTCGCGGCGTCGGTCTCGACCGGCGGGGCGGCGCTGCGCATGTCGAGCACGACGACGCAGGCCACGCGGCCCTCGTTGACGACGGGCACGGCGACGATCGTCGAACCCTCGTGCGACGGCCCGGCGACGACCGACGCGCTCGACACCGCCCGGGTCGCGAACTCCAGGCCGGCAGCGACGGACAGGCTGCTCACCTCGACGTCCTCTCCCGGCCGGATCGGGTCGGCGAGGCGGCCCTCGACGTCGACGACCGAGCCGAGCACCGGCCGCCACGTGGTGTGCCGAGCCACCTCCCGGAGGATCGCCGGGATGGCCTCGTCGAGCGTCGCGGACTCGTTGGCCGCGGTGGCCATGGCCGTCACGAGGCCGAGCGCCTGCTCGGCATCCTTCTTCTCCGTGATGTCCTGCGTCGTGCCACCCATGCGGATCGCGCGCCCCTCGGGGTCGCGCGTGACGAGTCCCCGGCCGCGGATCCACGCGATCTCGCCGTTGCTCTGCACGACCCGGGCGTCGAACTCGAAGGAGTCCTCCGACTCCAGGGCGGCGCCGACGACCCGTGCGACGAGGGCCCGGTCGTCGGCGTGGATGCGCGCGAGGAAGCCCTCGTAGGTCGGCGTGAGGTCGGTGCGGTCGAGGCCGTAGATGCGGTAGAGCTCGTCGGACCACGACACCCGGTCGGCGCCGACGTCCCACTCCCAGCTGCCGATCTTGGCGATCGACTGGGCCTCGGCCAGCTGGTCGAGCAGCCTGCGCTGGTCGCTGTGCTCGCTGACCCGGTGCATCCAGCCGCGTCGCGTGCCCGTCTCGTCGAGCAGCGGGGTGTGCGACACGAGCGCCCAGAAGCGGTTGCCGTGGGCGTCGAGCAGGCTGCACTCGATGTTGTCGCCCGGCACGCCCTGCGTCGCGAGCTCCTCGAGGTGGTGGCGGAACTGCTCCTTGCCGATGTCGTCGACCGCGTCGAAGACCGAGAAGCCGACCATGTCGTCAGGGTCGCGGCCGAGCAGCTCGGCCATCCGCCCGTTGGCGAAGAGCGTGCGGCCCGCCTCGTCGAAGACCCAGAGCCCGTCAGGCGAGGCCGCGACCATCCAGCGGTAGAGGTCCTCCCCCACCGTGCCGTCCTCGCCCCGAACGCCCGACATGTCCTGATCCTCGCGCATGTGGGGCCGCCGCGCGCGAATGTCGCCGTCATCGGCCCGGGCGGGTCGTCAGGTGAGCCTCACCTACCGTGACACCCCACGGGCCGGGTGCGACGATCAGGGTCGAGCCAGCCTCACGCCAACGTCCCGCTGCCCGTCAGCGACCCCCAGCGAAACAGCGATCGGAGCACCACCCATGTCCGAGGTCCGCGCGTCCGAAGAGCCGACGCCCACCGACTCGAACCACGACCGCGACGAGCCCCACGACGCGAACGTGGGCAGCCGGCTCAACTGGCTGCGGGCCGGTGTCCTCGGCGCCAACGACGGCATCGTCTCGACGGCCGGTGTCGTCGTGGGTGTGGCCGGTGCCACCGCGGACAAGGGCGCCATCGTGCTCGCCGGGATCGCGGCCCTGTCGGCCGGCGCCATGTCGATGGCCGCCGGCGAGTACGTCTCGGTCAGCACCCAGCGCGACTCCGAGCGCGCCCTCATCGAGCTCGAGACGCGCGAGCTGCGCGAGGACCCCGAGGGCGAGCTAGAGGAGCTGACCCAGATCTACGAGGCGAAGGGGATGCGCCGCGAGCTCGCCGAGGAGGTCGCCCGCGAGCTCAGCGCGCACGACGCGCTCGCCGCGCACGCCGAGGCCGAGCTCGGCATCGACCCGAACGACCTGACGAACCCCTGGCACGCCGCCGGCGCCTCGATGCTGGCCTTCGTCGTCGGGGCCATCCTCCCGATGCTGACGATCACCTTCAGCCCGGCGACCTACCGCATCCACGTCACGGTCCTCAGCGTCGCCGCCGCCCTCGCCCTCACGGGCTGGGCCAGCGCGCGCCTCGGGCGAAGCCCCGCCACGCGAGCCGTGCTGCGCAACGTCGGTGGCGGTCTGCTCGCCATGGGCGTGACGTATGCCATCGGCGCGCTCGTCGGGGTCAACCTGGGCTGAGCGGGTCGCTAGGCACACCCGCACACGGCGTGCGGCACACGGCATACGAACCGCTGCGTTCGACCGGCGAGAGATACGAGCTGCCCGCACGACTCCGCCGCCCCGCCACTGACGGGCGACGGGGCGGCGGGGCGGCGGGCGGGACCGTCAGCTGCTCTGCAGCTGGTGCTCCTCCACGGCGGCCTCCCGAGTCGTCGCGTCGATGTAGGCACGGGCCTGGTCGTCGGGCAGCCGGATCCGGTAGGCCATGACGTAGATGGCGAGCGAGACGACGAAGAGCACCGGGATCGCGGTGCCGAAGCCGATGAGCCCGAGGCCGCCGTCGTAGTCGCCGAGCCACGACACGAGTGTCAGCGAGCCCAGCCACGGCAGCACCCACAGTCCGGCCTTGAGGTCGAGCGACTGTCCGCTCAGGACTGCCGTGGCCGAGAAGACGGCGAGCAGGACGAAGCCGATGAGCACGGCGACCATGAGCTTCCAGTCGGTCTGCCACCCCGACCAGTAGACGATGAGGTTCGAGCCCCAGAAGGCGAGGAACGGGATGACGTGCCCGCCCGGCAGGCGGAAGGGACGCTCGGCGTCCGGCACCTGCTTGCGCAGCGCGGCCAGCACGAGCGGACCGGACGCGAAGGAGAGCACGGTGGCGGACGTGATGAACCCGACGAGCTGCTGCCAGCTCGGGAACGGCAGGAACGCGATGAGCCCGATGACGAAGGCGAGGACGAGCCCGATGACCGGCGCGCCACGCTCGCTGGTGCGGGCCAGGGCCTTCGGTGCGTTGCCGTTGCGCGCCATCGCGAAGGAGATGCGCGACGTGACCGTCGTGTAGATCAGGCCGGTGTCGCCGGGAGAGACGATCGCGTCGACGTACAGCAGGATCGCGAGCCATCCCATGCCGAGGATCGTCGCGAGGGCGGCGAGGGGGCCGAAGTCGTTCTTGAACGCCAGGCTGGCCCACCCGCCCGACGAGCTGAGCGTCGCCGGGTCGAGCGCGCCGATGAAGGCGACCTGTAGGAGGACGTAGATGACAGCCGTGATGAGCACCGACCCGATGACCGCGAGCGGCACGTTGCGCTTCGGGTTGTCGGTCTCGCCCGCGAGCTCGATGCCCTGCCGGAAACCGAGGTAGGAGAAGACGATCCCGCTCGTGGCGATGGCGGTGAAGACCCCGTGCCAGCCCGAGGGCGTGAAGCCGTGGCTCGTGAAGTTGTCGCCGTGGAAGGCCGCGACGAAGAACGCGACGATGACGAGCAGGATGATGAAGAGCTTCCAGGACACGAGCGCGTTGTTGATGCGCGCGAACCAGCGGACGCCGTAGTAGTTGATGACGACGAAGACCGCCATGAGCACGACCGCGGCGGTGTAGCCGAGCGGGGTCAGCGTGTAGACCGGCTCGCCGGCGATCATGTGCTTGGTCGTGAAGTCGGCGTACTGGGTGCCGTACTGCAGCGCCGCCTCGACCTCGATCGGGGCCGTGGTGCCGACCGCCACGTAGGTGATCCACCCGCTCGTGAAGCTCGCGAAGTTGCCGAACGCCATGTGCGGGAAGCGGACGACGCCGCCGGACAGCGGGAACATCGTTCCCAGCTCGGCGTAGCAGAGCGCGATGAGCATGATGAGGATCGCGCCGAAGACCCACGACAGGATCGAGGCCGGGCCGGCCTGCTGCGAGGCGTTGAGGGCACCGAAGAGCCATCCGGACCCGATGATCGAGCCGACACTCGCAAAGAGCAGGCCGACGACGCCGACGTGCCGTTTGAGGACCGGCGTCTGCTGTTCGTCTCTGGCTCTGGTCTCGACTGTTGCCATGGGTTGCCTCTCGTCGCGCGGTCGTATCGCCGCCTCGGTGCGGCGCTACGCGGCAGAGGACGTACCCAATCGCGACAAATCGCACCAAAGGGGTGCGCCCCACGCACGACGACGACGCGCGCGGCACGGCCACACGGCATACGGCCCGATCCGTGCTGGCGGGGCTGTAGAGTCGAGGTGTCCCAGCGCCCGTCCGTGGCGCGTCCGCCGGTCCGGCGCTCGGGGCATCGGGCGCGCGATGGCGCGTCCACCGGGACTCGAGCCGAGTCCGCCGCCGACACTTTCGTCAGGGTGTCGCCCGGGGGCCAGCCCGCTCGACGTCCTCCGCGTCATCAGGAGGAACATGGCAACGCGCGTCCGCCGCCGACCGACCGACGGCCAGGGCCCCAAGCAGGGGTCGAAGCAGGGCTCCAAGCAGGGCCAGAGCTCCGGCCTGCGCAAGACCACGCAGCGCCGTGACGAGCCGGCCCCGCTCATCCCCGTGCTCGCGCGCCGGGTCCGCGAGGTCGAGGCCCGAGTCTCGAGCAAGGGCAAGGCCAGCCCGACGAACCGGACGAAGTTCCTCGTCGTGGCGCTGCTCATGCGCTCGGAGCGCTCCCGCGTGCGTGAGGACACCTCGATCCCGTCGGCCACGCGCGCCGACCTGCTCAAGCGCCTCGACGGCATCGCGACGATCCTCGCCCAGGTCGCCGCCCGGGACACGAGCCTGCTGACGCTCCTCGACGCCAACGCCAAGCCGGGTCCCGCCGCGCAGCAGATGCGCCGCGACTGGCTCCTCGAGTCGGGCGCCGAGCTCGCCGAGGAGGACCTCGTCATCCAGGCCCCCGAGCCCCCGCGGCCGGTCGTCCCGCCGCAGATCGCGGCCCGCCAGGTCACGCCGCAGTCGGTCCCGTCCCGCGCGCTCGCCAACCCGTTCCTGACGCCCGACCTCACCCGCGGGCACAGCGACTACCTCCCCGGCCGCCTCGCCGGGTGGGACCTGCTGAGCCCGCTCTACCGCGCCTTCGAGCAGGGCGCCGGCGGCGAGGCCGCGTCGATGGAGCTGCCGCCGACGCCGCAGATCGACCGCTTCTCCCCGCCCGGCTCGCAGCTCATGGTCCATCAGTCCCGCTTCCTGCAGAGCGTCCAGGAGGGGCACCGCACCTTCCTGCTCGCCGACGAGCCCGGCCTCGGCAAGACGGCCCAGTCGGTCATGGCCGCCTCGATCGCCGGCGCCTACCCGATGCTCGCCGTCGTGCCCAACGTCGTGAAGATCAACTGGGCCCGCGAGGTCGAGCGCTGGACGCCGCAGCGCCGCGTCACGGTCATCCACGGCGACGGCAACGACGTCGACGCGTTCGCCGACGTCTTCGTCGTCAACTACGAGATCCTCGACCGGCACTTCGGGTGGCTCTCGAGCTTCGGCTTCCGCTCGATGGTCGTCGACGAGGCGCACTTCATCAAGAACCTCAGCTCGCAGCGCTCGCAGCAGGTGCTCGCGCTCGGCGACCGCCTGCGCGAGACGACGCCCGGCGGCGACCCGCTGCTCATCGCCCTCACCGGCACGCCGCTCATCAACGACGTCAAGGACTTCGACGCGATCTGGCGCTTCCTCGGCTGGATCAAGGACGGCAAGCCGACCGCCCCGATCCTGCGGCGCCTCGACGAGACCGGCCACACGCCGGCCGACCGCGCCTTCTACCCCGAGGCGCGCCGCGCCGTCATCGACATGGGCATCGTGCGCCGCCGCAAGGTCGACGTCGCCAAGGACCTGCCCGACAAGCGGATCGCCGACATCACCGTCGAGCTCGACGACGACCTCGGCCGCTCGATCCGCGAGGCAGAGCGCGCCCTCGGACGGCGTCTGGCCGAGCGCTACCGCGCCCTGCTGGCCCAGGGCGAGGGGCGCGAGGAGGACGACGAGCCCGACACCGACCTCATGCGTCGCGTCGCCGCCGCCGAGCTGCGCTCGACCTCGGCCGAGAAGGGCACCGACAACGTCTTCTCGCTCGTGCGCCGCATCGGCCAGGCCAAGTCGACGCTCGCTGCCGACTACGCCGTGCAGCTGTCGCACTCGGTGGGCAAGGTCGTCTTCTTCGCCAAGCACATCGACGTCATGGACGCGGCCGAGCGGGTGCTGGCCTCGGCCGGCCTGCGCACCGTGTCGGTGCGCGGCGACCAGACCTCCAAGCAGCGGCAGGAGGCGATCGACGCGTTCCAGAAGGACCCGGAGGTGGCCGTCGCCGTCTGCTCGCTGACGGCTGCCGGAGTCGGCCTCAACCTGCACGCCGCCTCCAACGTCGTGCTCGCCGAGCTGTCGTGGACCGCGGCCGAGCAGCAGCAGGCCATCGACCGCGTGCACCGCATCGGCCAGGACGAGCCGGTCACCGCCTGGCGCATCCTCGCCTCGGGCACCATCGACTCCAAGATCGCCGAGCTCATCGACGCCAAGCAGGGGCTCGCCGCGCGTGCCCTCGACGGCAGCGACGAGGACATCACCGCGGGCGACACCCTCCAGCTCGAGGCGCTCGTGCAGCTGCTCCGCCAGGCCCTGGAGTCGCCCCGCTGAGGCGAGCCCTCCCGGGCTCGGCGCTGCTTGACGCTCCCCCTGCTGCCCCGCGACAAACCGGTGGGAGTCGCTCGGCCTCGTGCGCGAGACTGACCGGTGTGGACGAGGTCGAGGTCGTCGTGGGGCACCAGGAGCGGACGACGCTGCGGGTCGGGGAGATGTTCCTCAAGGTCGACGCCGACCCCGCGCGCACCGCGTTCGAGGCCGAGGCGACGAGGACGGCGCCCGTCCCGACGCCCGAGGTGCTGTGGCACCAGCCGTCGGTGCTCGCGCTCGCCGCGCTCCGGGGCAGGCCCCTCGGTCGCCTGGGCGAGCGCTCGACCGCGGGGCCGGCCGCCTGGACCGCGGCGGGTGCTGTGGTCAGGGCGCTGCACGACGCACCGCTGCCACCCTGGCCCGGGCCCGGGCCCGATCTCGACGAGCGGGCGTCTAGCCTCGCGGACGAGTGCGCGTGGCTGCTGGCCGACGAGGTGCTCCCTGCCGACCTCGTCGAGCGGGGCCGCCAGGTGGCCGAGGCCGCGCTCCGGCCGTGGTCGCCTGTGTTCGTGCACGGGGACCTGCAGGTGGCCCACGTGTTCGTCGACGGCGACGAGGTGACCGGCGTCCTCGACTGGTCCGAGGCCGGTCGGGGCGATGCCCTGTGGGACCTCGCCACGCTGACGATGGGACACCCGGAGCACCTCGACGACGTCGTCGCGGGCTACGGCACCGACGTCGACCTCGACGTGATCCGCGGCTGGTGGGCGCTGCGCAGCCTGACGGCGATCCGCTGGCTCGTCGAGCACGGCTTCGACCCGAGCGCGCCGGGCTGCGAGGTCGACGTGCTCAAGGCCCAGCTGTGAGGCCGTAGGCCTCAGCCGGCGCGACGGGCGCCGCGCTCCAGGAAGGCCGTGGCCGAGTCGATGGTGCGCAGCTGGTCGGCGTCGTCGTCCTCGATGCGGAAGCCGGCCCGCTTGCCGAGCCGCTCGACGAGCTCGACGAAGTCCAGTGAGTCGAGCTCGAAGGTGTCGCGCAGGTCCGTGTCGCCCGGCAGGCCGTCGAGGCTCGCGTCGGGCACGATCTCGCGCAGCACGGTCTCGAGCATCGTCCTCGTCGTCGTGTCCATGGCGCTCAGAGCTCCTCAGGTGTCTGCAGCAGTCGGTCGATCGTCTTGAGCAGCCGAGACCCCGTCGCGCCGTCGGTGGCGCGGTGGTCCCCCGCGAGGCTGACCGTGACGAGATGGCGCACGCCGAGCATCCCGTCGACGGCCCACGGCCGCTCCGACACGGCACCGAAACCGACGAGCGCGACCTGCGGCGGGTAGATGACGCCGAGCACGCTGTCGACCCCCTGGTCCCCGAGGTTGGACACGGTGATGCTCGGCTGCACGAGGTCGGACCCACGCAGCCTCCCGGCCCGGGCCCGACGGGTCAGCTCGCGGATCCGCACCATCGTCTCGTCGACGGTGAGGCGGTCGGCGCCCGCGATGGCCGGCACGAGCAGGCCGCCGGTGCGCAGCGACAGGATGAGCCCGAGGTCGACGTCGGGTGCGGGGCGGAAGCCGCCGTCGACCCAGTGCCCGTTGAGCTCGGGCACGGCCCGCGCGGCCCGCGCGGTCGCCGCGAGCAGGAGCGCCGCGGGGACGAGCCGGTCGGCCATCTCGAGCTCCCGGTTGCGCTCCTTCATCCACGTGATGCTGCGGTGCAGGTCGACGGTGAGGGTGAGGTGGTAGTGCGGGATCTCCCGGTTGGAGACGGTCATCAGCGCGGCGATGCTGTGGCGCATGTCGCTCATCGGCGTGCCCGCGGTGACAGCCGTGGTCGGCTCGGACGTCGTGGTGGGCTCAGGCGCCACCGGAGCGACCGGGGCCGCCGGGACGGAGGGGGTCGTATGCCGTGTCGCGCGGCGCACGTCGTCCGCGCGGATCGCGCCGCCCGCCCCGCTGCCGATGACCGCCGCGAGGTCGACGCTCTCCTCGGCGGCGAGCCGCCGCGCGAGCGGCGTGACCCTCTGCCGCAGCGACGGACCCGGTGCTGTCGGTGCCGCCACTGCCGGCGCGGCCGTCCCAGCCGCTGCCGCAACGAGGGGGACCGGTGCGGCAGCGGGTGGGGCGGCTGCGGAGGCAGCAGCAGCGGCCGCCTGCTCGACGTCGTGCCGGGTGACGGCCCCGTCGCGTCCGGTGCCCCGGATGGTCGTCGGGTCGACGCCGAGCTCCCGGGCCCGGTGCCGCAGCACCGGCGACAGGCCGGGCGCCGTGAGTCGCGGAGGTGTAGGCGCCGCGAGCTCGGGTGTCGGCGGAGCAGGCTGGGCGACAACGGGTTCCGGGACTGCCGGCACGGCTGCCGCACCCTCGCCGAGCCGGGCCAGGGCCCATCCCACCGGCACCGTCTCGCCCTCCTCGACGAGCAGCTCCTCGACCGTGCCGGTGTCGAAGCACTCGACCTCCACGGTCGACTTCGGCGTCTCGACGACGGCGACGATGTCGCCCCGGTGCACGGGGTCACCGACCTTGACGAGCCACTCGACGAGCTTGCCCGACTCCATGTCGGCGCCGAGCGACGGCATCCGGAACTCAGCCACGAGGCCCCACCGCCCGACGCGCGGCCGCGACGACGTCGGCCGGCTGCGGCAGCGCGGCCTCCTCGAGGTGGTGTGGATAGGGCACGGGCACCTCTGCGCCACAGACCCGCTCGACCGGGGCGTCCAGCTCGTAGAAGGCCTGCTCGGCGATCCGCGCCGACACCTCGGCCGCGAGGCTGCCGGTGCGCCAGGCCTCGTCGACGACGACGACCCGGTGCGTGCGCGTCACGGACTCGATGACTGTCTCGTCGTCGAGCGGGCGCAGCACCCGGAGGTCGACCACCTCGGCCGATATGCCCTCTGCCGCAAGCAGGTCCGCCGCGGCGAGTGCCTTGCCCAGCCCACCGGCATACGCGATGAGGGTGACGTCGGTGCCGTTGCGGCGCACGGCGGCGTGCTCGATGTCGACGGCCACAGGCTCGGCGGGCAGGGTGCCAGCGAGGTTGTAGAGCGAGCCGTGCTCGAAGATGACGACGGGGTCGGGGTCGGCGAGCGCCGGCGCGAGCATGCCGCGCGCGTCCTCGAGCGTCGCCGGGGCGAGCACGCGGATGCCGGGGATCGAGGCGTACCAGCCCTCGAGGCTGTGCGAGTGCTGCGCGGCGAGCTGTCGCCCGGCGCCGGTGGTCATGCGGATGACGAGCGGCACGGACAGCTGACCGCCCGACATGTGCCGCAGGGTCGCCGCGTTGTTGACGATCTGGTCGAGCGCCAGGAGGCTGAAGTTGACCGTCATGATCTCGACGATGGGCCGCATCCCGCGCAGTGCCGCGCCGATCCCGGCGCCCGTGAACGCCGACTCCGACAGGGGCGTGTCGCGGATCCGGTCCTCGCCGAACTCCTCGAGCAGCCCGAGGCTCACGGCGAACGACCCGCCGTAGCGGCCGACGTCCTCGCCGAGCAGGAAGACCCGTGGGTCAGACCCGTGGGTCGGCTCGCAGCGCCTCGCGGTGGGCCTCGCGCAGGGCCTCGCGGTAGGTCGTCGCGACGGGGGCGCCGCCCGCTCCCGTGCTGTCGGCCGTCTCCGTCGTGCGCTCCGTGGGTCCCCGGCTCGTCACCTTGTGCCCGGTTGCCGTCGTGGGATGCCTGCTCATGACGCACTCCCCGCCGCAGCCGTCTCGCCCGCGACCGTCGTCACGAACCGGGTGAGTCCCTCGACCGGCTCGAGCGGCGCGGCGTCCGCGGTCTCGACGGCCGCCGCGATCTCCGCATCGACCTCGGCCTCGACCCGCGCCCGCCACTGCTCGACCTGGGCTGCCGTCATGAGCTTCTCGTCGACGAGCCGGGTGGCGAGCGCCTGGATCGGGTCGAGCTGCTTCCACCGCTCGATCTCGTCCTTGGTGCGGTAGCGGTCGGGGTCGTACATCGAGTGCGCGCGGTAGCGGTAGGTCCGCAGCTCGAGGAAGCACGGCTGCCCGCTGTCGCGCACGTAGGCCAGCGCCCGCTCGGTCGCCTCCCGCACGGCGAGGACGTCCATCCCGTCGACCGCCCAGGCCACCATGCCGTATGCCGCGGCTCGCGTGGCGAGGTCCGTGGCCGCGTGCTCCCGGGCGAGGGCCGTGCCCATCGCGTAGCGGTTGTTCTCGCAGCAGAAGAGGACCGGCAGGTGCCAGAGCGCGGCGAGGTTGGCGCTCTCGTGGAACTCGCCCTCGGCGAAGGCGCCGTCACCGAAGAGGCAGACGGTCACGGCGGGGTCGGCGGTCAGGTGGTCGGCGAGCGCGAGCCCGGTCGCGACGGGGAGACCGCCAGCGACGATGGCGTTGCCGCCGTAGAAGCGGCGGGAGGCGTCGAAGAGGTGCATCGAGCCACCGCGCCCGCCGCTGCACCCGGTCGCCCGGCCGAACATCTCGGCCATGACCGAGTCCATGGGCACGCCCCGGGCGAGGGCGTGCCCGTGCTCGCGGTAGGTCGACACGACGGCGTCGGCCTCGGCCAGCGCGCCGACGACGCCGACCGCGACGGCCTCCTCGCCGATGCACAGGTGCAGGAAGCCACGGATCTTGGTAGCGCTGCAGAGCTCGGCGCACTTCTCCTCGAAGCGGCGGATGCGGATCATCTCGCGCAGCAGCCCGGTGAACAGCTCGACGAACAGCTCCTCGGTCATGAGCGCCCCTCCCCCTCCGTCGTGCCCGTGCCCGCGACCTCCGTCGCGCCCCCTGTGGCGGGCCGCTCGACCGTCGAGAGGTCACCCTCGGGCAGCCCGAGCTCGCGGGCCTTGAGCAGCCGGCGCATCACCTTGCCGCTCCCCGTCGGCGTCGATGCGGGCGAGGTCGCCGCTGAGGTACCACCCGTCGGCGAACGCCTTCGCGTAGCGCTCTGGGTCGTCGAGGTAGGAGCGGAACATCGACGGCCACCCCGGCCGCAGCGCCAGCTCACCGACCTCGTCGGGGCCGAGCACCCGGACCCGACCGCCCTCGACCGCCGCCCGGCCGTCCGCTCCCTGGGCCAGCACGGCGGCCGCCACCCCTGGGACCGGGCGGCCCATCGAGCCCGGGCGCACCGGCATACCCGGGAAGTTGCTCACCATGATCGCGCCGGTCTCGGTCTGCCACCACGTGTCGTGTATCGGCAGGCCGAACGCCTCGAGACCCCACACGACGGCCTCGGGGTTGAGCGGCTCGCCGACGCTGACGACGTGGCGCAGCGCGGGGAAGGTGTGCTCGTGGGCGAGGCCGACACCGGCGCGCATCAGCATCCGCAGCGCGGTCGGAGCGGTGTAGAAGACGGTGATGCGCTCGTCCTGGAGGATGCGGTACCACCGCCGCGCGTCGAAGTCCGCGGAGTCGGTGACGATGGTGACGCCGCAGCTGAGCGGCCCGAGGATGCCGTAGGACGTGCCCGTGACCCAGCCGGGGTCGGCGGTGCACCAGTAGACGTCGCCGGGACGCAGGTCGAGCGCGAACTGCGCCGTCACGTGGTGGGCCAGGATCGCCTCGTGCACGTGGACGGCGCCCTTCGGCTTGCCCGTCGTGCCGCTCGTGAAGTGCAGCAGCGCGGGGTCGTCCGGCCGGGTGGGCGCGACGGTGAAGGTCTCGGGGTCGTATGCCGCCGCGCCGGCTGCCAGCGCCGCCGACCACGGTGTCGTCCCCGCGGGAGCATCGGCGTCACCGGCGTCGGTGAGGAGGACGTGGTCGAGTTCGGGCAGCAAGTCTCGGTGCGGCTCGACCTTGCGCACGTAGGACTGGGTGTCGGTGACGAGGACGCGGATGTGGCCGAGCCGCAGCCGCTCCACGACCGGCTCGGGCCCGAACGCCGGGAAGAGCGGGCAGTAGACGGCGCCCGCCTTGAGGGTGCCGAGGACCGTCAGGTAGAGCTCGGGCGAGCGCGGCAGGAGCGTGCAGACCCCGTCGCCGGCGCCGATGCCGATGCGACGCAGCGCCGTGGCGGTGATGTCGCTCTGCTCGCGCAGCTGCGCGTACGTCAGCTCTGCCGTTGGCGCCGTGCGGGCCAGGAAGCGGATCGCGACGGTCTGGGCGAGCTCGCCCTGCGCGTGCCGGTCGACGGCCTCATGGGCCATGTTGACGTGGCCCTCGGCGTCGCCCTGCAGCCAGTCGCGCGCACCGTCCCAGCTGAAGGTGCCCCGCCGCTCCGCGTAGTCGCCGACGAGCGGCGCAGGGAGGGCACGTGCTCGATCGGCTCCCGCTGCGCGGTGCGCCCCTGCACTGCCAAGTCGCCCATGAGGCCACGGTCCCGCCGGGTCCCGAGGGCAGGTAGGGACCAACGGCCCTGTTTCTCGGGACTCTCGCCGACGTGCACTGGTGATGGCGCCGCTGATGCCGTGCGGCGCGACGACGAGGAGGAGACATGAGCACGAACACCGGGTCGAAGGCCCCCGAGCGCCGGGCCGTCCAGCCGCGGCCGGAGCCGTTCTCGTGGGGCGAGCTGGGACCGTGGGCCGGTCGGATGCAGGACCTCATGGAGCAGATGTGGTCGCCCGGCCTGGGGGTCGGCGACTTCGCCCCGGGGGGCGAGCTGCGCGAGACCGACGACGCCTTCACGCTCGAGCTCGACCTGCCGGGCGTGGACAAGAAGGACATCACCATCGACTTCTCCGGCCGCCGGCTCAGCGTGCGTGGCACGAAGTCGACGGAGAAGGAGGGCCAGGGCACGCTGCGTCACACGACGCGGACGTCCGGCAGCTTCACCTACGAGGCGGTGCTCCCGGTCGCGGTCGACGAGAAGGCCGTGACGGCCTCGCTCGCCGACGGCGTGCTCATGGTGACGATGCCCAAGGCCACCGAGGCCAAGACGACGCACGTCGAGATCAGCTGATCGCCATGGCCGGGAACGGATCCATCATGCGGGCGCTCGTCTACCACGGCCCCGGGCAGAAGGCCTGGGAGCAGGTGGCCAAGCCGATGATCGAGGATGACACGGACGCGATCGTCAAGGTCGACACCGTCACCATCTGCGGCACCGACCTGCACATCCTCAAGGGTGACGTCGCCGCCGTGACGGACGGCCGCATCCTCGGGCACGAGGCGGTCGGGACCGTCGAGCAGGTCGGCGCCGGCGTCAAGAACGTCAAGGTCGGTGACCGCGTGCTCGTCTCCTGCATCACCGCGTGCGGTGCGTGCCGCTACTGCCGCGAGGGCAGCTACGGCCAGTGCATCGGTGGCGGCGGCTGGATCCTCGGCCACAAGATCGACGGCACACAGGCGGAGTACGTCCGTGTCCCCTTCGCGGACACGTCGACGTATGCCGTCCCCGAAGGAGTGACTGACGAGGAAGTACTCATGCTCGCCGACATCGGGCCCACGGGCTACGAGGTCGGTGTGCTGAACGGCCGGGTCTGTCCCGGTGACGTCGTAGCGGTGGTGGGCGCCGGCCCGGTCGGGCTCTCCGCCATCATGGGTGCCAAGCTCTTCAGTCCGGCGCACGTCGTGGCCATCGACCTGGCCGATGCCCGACTCGAGGCGGCCAAGCAGTTCGGGGCCGACATCACGGTGAACCCCTCGCGCGAGGACGCCGTCGCGATCCTCCGGGACCTGACGCAGGGTCTCGGGGCCGACGTCGCCATCGAGGCGGTGGGGGTGGCACCGACGTTCGAGCAGTGCACCGCCCTGGTGCGTCCGGGTGGCACTGTCGCCAACGTGGGGGTCCACGGCGGCCCGGCCACCCTGCACCTGGAGGAGCTCTGGATCAAGAACGTCACGATCACCACGGGACTCGTCGACACGTACTCGACCCCGACCCTGCTGCGGCTGCTGGCCGCCCACCACATCGACCTGGCGCGGTTCGTCACGCACCGCTTCCCGATGGCCGAGTTCATGGACGCCTACGACACGTTCGCCCGGGCGGCGGACACCGGCGCCCTCAAGGTCGTGCTGACGAGCTGAGCCCAGCTCGTCAGCCGGTCGACCCTCAGAGGTCGACGTGCATGATGCGCAGGCCCACGCGCTCCCCGCTCGGGAGCTCGTGGGCCCGCGGCACGGTGCCGACGACGGTGAAGCCGAGGCTTTCGTAGAGCCTGACCGCGCCGGTGTTCGTCGCGACCACGGCGTTGAACTGCATTGCGGCGTAGCCGGACTCGCGAGCCCAGTCGAGCGAGTCGACGACGAGCGCACGGCCCACGCCACGGCCGCGCGCCTCGCTGGAGACCATGTAGCTCGCCGTCGCGACGTGCGAGCCGGGACCCGGCCGGTTGCGCCCCATCTTCGCCGTGCCGAGCACGCGGTCACCGTCGGTGGCGACGGTGACACGGCCACCGGGGCCGTTCTCGAGCCAGATGGACCAGGCCTCCTGCTCGGTGAGGTCGAGGGGGAACGGGAAGGTGTCGCCGGCTCGGACGACCTCCTCGATGACCGGCCACACGACGGGCCAGTCGGCGTCGTCGTAGTCGCGGACAATGATCTTCGATGCCACTCGGATCGCCTTACTTCTCAGGGACGTTCGCGTCGAGCTCGTTGAGCCACGCGACGGAGGTCGCGTCCGACGGCATGCGCCAGTCGCCCCGTGGGGACAGCGACCCGCCGGCGACGACCTTGGGACCGTTGGGCAGCGCGGAGCGCTTGAACTGGTTGGCGAAGTAGCGCTTGACGAACACCTCGAGCCAGTGCCGGATCGTCGCGAGGTCGTATGCCGTCCGCTCGGCATCGGGGTAGCCCGCGGGCCACTCCCCCGCCTCGCTGTCGCGCCACGCGTTCCATGCGAGGTAGGCGATCTTGGACGGGCGGTAGCCGCGGCGAAGCACGTGGAAGAGGGTGAAGTCCTGCAAGGGGTACGGGCCGATCACCGCCTGGGTGCTCTGCGGCTTGTCGCCCTCCTTGGCCGGGACGAGCTCGGGGCTGATCTCGGTGTCGAGGATGGAGGTCAGCGTCCCGGCGACCTCCTCGTCGAACTGCCGTGACGAGACGACCCAGCGGATGAGGTGCTGCATGAGGGTCTTCGGGACGCCGCTGTTGATGCCGTAGTGGCTCATCTGGTCGCCGACGCCGTAGGTGCACCAGCCGAGGGCGAGCTCGGAGAGGTCTCCGGTGCCGAGCACGATGCCGCCGCGCTGGTTGGCGATGCGGAAGAGGTAGTCGTAGCGCAGGCCGGCCTGGACGTTCTCGAAGGTGACGTCGTAGACCTCCTCGCCCCGGCCGAAGGGGTGACCCATGGCCTGGAGCATCTGGGTCGCCGCGGGACGGATGTCGAGCTCCTCCCACGTGACGTCGAGGCTCTCCATCAGGGCGATGGCGTTGGTCTTCGTGTGGTCGCTCGTGGCGAAGCCGGGCATCGTGAACGCGAGGATGTCGCTGCGCGGCCGGTCGAGCCGGTCCATGGCCTTGGCCGCGACGATGAGCGCGTGGGTGCTGTCGAGGCCACCGCTGACGCCGATGACGACCTTGGGCTGGCCGATGGCACGCAGCCGCTGCTCGAGGCCGGAGACCTGGATGTTGTAGGCCTCGTAGCAGTCGAGCGCGAGGCGGTCCGCGTCGTCGGGGACGAAGGGGAAGCGGTCGACCTTGCGGAGCAGTCCGAGGTCGCCCGTCGGCGGGTCCAGCTCGAGCTCGACGGTGCGGAAGCCGTCGGTCCGGGCGGCGAGCGTGCGGCGGTTGTCGTCGAACGTGCCCTGCCGCTGCCGCTCCTGGCGGAGCAGGTCGAGGTCGATGTCCGCGACCGAGGCGCGCGCCCCCTCGGGGAAGCGCTCGCTCTGTGCGAGGAGGGCCCCGTTCTCGTAGACCATCGTCATGCCGTCCCACGAGAGGTCGGTCGAGCTCTCGCCCTCGCCGGCTGCGGCATACAGGTAGGCCGCGAGGCAGCGGGCGGAGGCGCTGCGGGCGAGCAGGTGGCGGTCCTCGGCACGCGAGACCGTGATCGGCGAGCCGGAGATGTTGGTCAGCACCGTGGCGCCGGCGAGCGCGGCCTCGTGGCTCGGCGGGACGGGCACCCACATGTCCTCGCACACCTCGACGTGCAGCACGAAGCCGGGCACGTCGGTTGCGCGGAAGAGCAGGTCGGGACCGAACGGGACCCGGTCGCCCGCGACGTCGATGCTCTGGCCGCGCTGGTCGTCGCCCGGCGCGAAGTGCCGCCGCTCGTAGAACTCGCGGTAGGTCGGCAGGTAGGACTTCGGGGCCACGCCGATGATGCGACCGCGATGGATCACGACGCCGCAGTTGTAGACGCGCGAGCCCTTCTCGAGCGGCGCGCCGACGACGACCACGGGGCGCAGGTCGGCGGTGGCCTCGGCGATGCGAGCCAGGGCGTCGTCGACGGCGTCGAGCAGCGTGTCCTGGAGGAACAGGTCGTCGATGGCGTAGCCCGACAGGCACAGCTCGGGGAAGATCGCGAGCCCCACGCCGTCGTCGTCGAGGTCGCGCAGCTGGGCGATGACGGCGTCGGCGTTGCGCTCGGGGTCGACGGCGACGATCGGCAGCGTGCACGCCGCGACCCGCGCGAACCCCTGGGCCCACGAGCTGTAGAAGTCCATGGGCACAGTCAATCGCACGCCTCGTGTGACAGGGGACTCGTCACACGGCCCGGTGCGTCGGACGCGGTTGTTACTACCATGGGTAGTAGCCAGGCAGTCGCCATTCGGCATACCAAGGAGGTCGCCATGACTGACCACGACCCGGTCCACGTCCTTCACCCGGAGGAGTCCTGGGGCTTCCTGCGGTCGCACGAGTTCGGCCGGCTCGCCTTCCATCTGGTCGGCGAGGTGCACATCACCCCGATCAACTACGCCGTCGACGGCGACCGCCTCGTCTTCAAGACCGCCGAGGGCAGCAAGCTCTTCGGCGTCACGGCCAACACCGACGTCGCCTTCGAGGTCGACGAGATCGTCGGTGAGCGCGCGACGAGCGTCATCTGTCGCGGGCGCGCACGCACCCTCGAGGGCCAGGCCGCCTACGTCGTCGAGCGCCTGCCGGTCCGGCCGTGGGTCGACACCCCGAAGTCGGTCGTCGTCGCCATCGAGGTCGACGAGATCTCGGGGCGCCGCTTCGACCTGACGCGGCCCTGGCTGCGGGACCTGCCCACCGGCTGAGCCGGCTGGCGGGCTGACCGTCAGGACCACGTCGCCTACCCTTGGCCCGTGCCGTCCACCGCTCCGAGCCCGCACGCGCAGACCGCACGCGCGCTCGTGCTCGCGGCCACGGCCTCGGGCGGCGCCACGATCGCCCACGCGATCGGTGGTGGCCACCTCATCTCCGGGAGCGGCGTCGTCGTCGCGACGGCCCTGCTCACCGGCGCGACCCTGCCGTTCGTACGAGCCCGCCTGTCGGCCCTCCCGGCCACGGCGCTGCTCGTCGCCCTCCAGGTCGTCGCCCACGTCGTGCACGGGCTCGCGGCGCTGGCCGGTGACCCGACCGCCCACGGAGGGGCCACGGGTCCCACCCACGAAGCACACGGCATACGTCCTCTCGGGCGCATCGGGACCGGCACCGCGGGTTCGGGCGGCCTGACCGACCCGGCGATGTCTGGCGCGCTGACCGACCTGCTGCCGAGTCCGGCGATGCTCCTGGCGCACGCGGTCGCGGCGCTCGCCCTCGGCGTGGTCCTCACCCGTGGGGAGCGGTCGTGGTGGGTGGCGTGCCTCCTGCTCGCGTTCCTCGGCGCGGCGACGACCGAGGTCGTCCGCGCCCTGACCCACGGCGCCGTCACCCTCTGGCACGCCCTCGGCCTCGCCACCAGCGGCCTCCGCGGCCCACGCCCGCATCCGTCGGACGCGCCCGCGCCCTCCGACGTGTGGCGCGCCCGCACCCCGGTGCGGCGCGGCCCACCATCTCTCCTCCTCACCTGACACCACCCCCTGCAGCCCCGGCGAGAGACCGGGCGCTGCCCCCTACCGTCATGCCCGAGGAGCTCCACGCATGTCCGTCGTCGACGATCCCGCACGCCCGAAACCCCACCCAGGCAACGCCCGCCGACCCACCAGCGGCCTCTTCCGAGCCTTCTGGCGATGGCACTTCTACGCCTCCGCCGTCGTCGTGCCGGTGCTGCTCGTCCTGGCCGTCACCGGCCTCGTCTACCTCTTCCGCTTCCAGATCGAGCCGCTCCTGCATCCCGACCTCATGCGCGTCGAGCACGCGCAGGGCCAGCTGACGCAGCCGTGGCAGACCCAGCTCGAAGCCGTCCAGGAGGCTGACCCGGGCGCGACCGTCGTGTCGTTCACCGAGCCGGCCGGCGTGGACGACAGCTCGCGCTTCACCGTCGAGACCGCGCAGGGGCTGACCCGCGACGTCTTCGTCGACCCCTACACGGTGCGCGTGCTCGGCTCCCTCGATCCCGACTCGACGATCAGTGGCACGGCCGTCCGGCTGCACGCCGACCTCATGGCCGGCCGGCTCGGCGACACCCTCCTCGAGCTCGGCGCGTGCTGGGCGATCGTCATGGCGGTCACCGGCTACGTCCTCTTCTTCAGGGGCCGCCGGGCACGGCGCCGCCAGCGGCTCGCCGGCGCCCCGAACGCGCGCCTGCGCAGCCTCCACGCCCGCACGGGGGTGTTCGTCGGGGTCGGCCTGCTGCTCCTCGTCGTCTCCGGCCTCCCGTGGACGGGCGTCTGGGGCGAGCAGGTGCAGAGGCTCGCCACGGACCGTGGCACGTCGATGTGGGCCGAGGACCCCGGGGCCCTGTCGGACCCGACGTCGACGTTGGACGAGTCGCTGCCGCACAGCCACCACGCCGTGCCCTGGGGACAGGGCAAGAGCCCTGTGCCCCAGTCGAACCCGCAGGACGACGACGAGGTCAGTGCGGCCGACCTCGACACGGCCGTGGAGGTCGGGTCGCGGTCCGGCCTCGCGCACCCGATGACGGTGGCCCTGCCCTCCGACGAGCGCGGCGTCTACTCCGTCATCGGCTACGCGTTCGACGACCCCACCGCCGAGCGCACCGTCCACGTCGACCGGTTCGGCGGGCAGGCCGTCAGTACCTACGGCTACGACGACTACCCGGCGCTCGCCAAGGTCGTGAGCCAGGGCATCGCGCTGCACGAGGGGCGTCGCTTCGGCACGGTGAACTTCTGGGTCACGGCGCTCTTCTGCGTCGCGGTCGTCGTGTCGTGCGTGACCGGCCCGCTCATGTGGTGGCGGCGACGCCCGCGCGGGGCCGGCTCCGTCGGAGCTCCCCGAGGACGTATGCCGTTCGCTGCGTCGCCGCTGCTTGCCGTGCTCGTCGTGGGGCTGGCCGTGCTCCTGCCGGTCTTCGGCGCATCACTCGTGCTCGTGCTGCTGCTCGACCGGTTCGTCGTCCGGCGCGTGCCAGGCCTCGCGCGGCGGCTCGACGCGGCCAGGTAGCGGGCGCTGCTCGGTCCGTCTGTCGGCGAACGGGGCTCTTCGTCAGTGGTGTGTCACCGACGAAGAGCCCCGGCGCTGACAAGGAGCGGAACGACCGGTCAGCCGACGGCGTCCCGGGCCGCGACGAACGCGTCGACGCATGCACGCACGTCGGCCTCGGAGTGCGCGGCCGAGAGCTGCACGCGGATGCGGGCCTTGCCGCGCGGCACGACGGGGAAGCTGAAGGCGATGACGTAGACGCCGTTGCCGAGCATGTGGTCGGCGATCTGGGCGGCCTGCCGGGCGCCGTCCTCGCCGGGGAACATCACCGGGCGGATGGGGTGGGTGCCCGGAAGCAGCTCGAAGCCGGCCTCGGTCATGAGCGAGTGGAAGAGCGCCGTGTTGGCCTTGAGCGTCTCGCGCTTCTCGGCCGAGCTCTCGACGAGCTGGAGGGCGGCCATCGAGCCGGCCACGACCGACGGGGCGACGGAGTTGCTGAAGAGGTAGGGCCGCGAGCGCTGGCGCAGCAGATCGACGATCTCCTGGTGCGAGCTGACGTAGCCACCGGAGGCGCCGCCGAGCGCCTTGCCGAGCGTGCCGGTGAGGATGTCGACGCGGTCCATGACGCCGAAGAGCTCGGGCGTGCCACGGCCGCCGTCGCCGACGAAGCCGACCGCGTGCGAGTCGTCGACGAAGACGAGGGCACCGAACTCGTCGGCCAGGTCGCAGATCTCGTCGAGCGGGGCATACGACCCGTCCATCGAGAAGACGCCGTCGGTGACGACGACCTTGCGCTTGGCGCCCGCAGCGACGGCGGCCTCGAGCTGCGCCCGCAGGTCGGTCATGTCGGCGTTCCTGTAGCGGTAGCGCATCGCCTTGGACAGCCGCACGCCGTCGATGATCGAGGCGTGGTTGAGCTCGTCGCTGATGATCGCGTCCTCGGCCCCGAAGAGCACCTCGAAGACACCGCCGTTGGCGTCGAAGCACGAGGAGTAGAGGATCGTCGCCTCGGTGCCGAGGAACTCGCTGAGCTGGTGCTCGAGCGAGGTGTGCAGCGTCTGGGTGCCGCAGATGAAGCGGACCGACGCCATGCCGAAGCCCCACTCGTCGAGCGCCTTCTTCGACGCCTCGACCACGGTCGGGTCGTTGGCCAGGCCGAGGTAGTTGTTGGCGCAGAAGTTGAGCGCCTCGGCCTTGAGGGTCGTCACGTGCGCCGACTGCGGCGAGGTCAGCTCCCGCTCGTTCTTGTAGAGGCCGGCGTCCTTGATCTCCTGCAGGGTCGCGGCGATCTCGTCCTTGACTGAGCCGTACATCGGTGTCCTTCGCGGGTCGGCGGGGAGGTGCGCCACCCAGCGTATGCCGTGTGGCGCGGTCCTCAGCGGCCTGCCATCGCGAGCAGGTCGTCGAGGATGTCACCCATCCGCATGAGCAGCGACACGTGCCCCTCGCCCTCGACGAGGTGCGGTCGGGTGCCTGCGACGTGGGCTGCGAGCCACTGCGCGTGGGCGAAGGGGACCATGAGGTCCTCGGTGCCCTGCCAGACCGCCGTCGGCACCCGGACCGCAGCGAGGTCGAAGCCCCACGGGCGGGTGTGGGTCAGGTCGTCGTCGCGCCAGCCGACGATGCCCTGGGCGCCGGCGTGGCGCGAGGCCGCGGCGAGGTACTCGCCCAGCTCACCCGTCATGGCGGCCCGGTCGACCGGCGGGAGCAGCCCGCTCAGCTCGTCGACGATCTCGTCGGCGCTCGCACGCAGGACCGGTAGGCCGTGCTCCTCGAGGAAGGCCATCAGGGCCTCGGGGCCGGCGGCCACCGCGGCGTACTCCGCGACGTTCTCGGGTCCCATGCCCGCCGTGAGGTCGAGCCCCTCGGCGTCCGGCGGGGCGATGCCGACGCCGGACGTCGCGGCCAGACAGCGGCCCGGGAGCATGGCCGCGCACGCGAGCGCCCGCGGGCCACCCCCCGACCAGCCGAGGGTGACGAAGGTGTCGTGGCCCAGGGCGTCGAGCACGACCGCCGTGTCGGCCGCGTCGTCCGCGACGGTCGCCGTCGTGGCCGCGTCGGTCCGCGGGGTCGAGCGTCCGTAGCCCGGTCGCGAGCAGGTGATCGTCCGCAGGCCACGCTCGACGGCCGGCCGCTCGAGGATGCCGAAGGGCACCGCGGCCTGCGGGGTGCCGTGGTGGAAGACGAGCGCCAGCCCGTCCTCCGGGCCGGTCACGAGGACCTCGAGGTCGCGGCCGTCGGGGGTGCGGACGAGGTGCGTCTCGTGCGTCTCGGGGGTCTCGTGCGTCTTGTGCGTCTCCGGGGTCGACATGCCCTCATGCAACCACGCCGGGCCTAGGCTCGGGCAGGTGGACGAGGACGTGCGGGCGCGGTTCGCGGCGGCACGGGTGGCGCGGCTCGCGACGGTGCGCCCCGGCGGGCGGCCCCACCTCGTGCCGGTCGTCTTCGTCGTCAGCGGCGACGTCGTGTGGAGCGCCGTCGACGACAAGCCCAAGTCGACGCGGGCGCTGCAGCGGCTCGCCAACATCGAGGCCAACCCCTCCGTCGCCCTGCTCGTCGACCACTACGACGACGACTGGACGCAGCTGTGGTGGGTGAGGGCGGAAGGCCGGGCCGAGGTCGTCGAGCTGGGGGCCGCCGGGACGGCGGAGGCCCTGGACTCGCTCGCGCTGAAGTACCCGCAGTACGCAGCGCACCGGCCCGCCGGTCCCTTCGTGCGGGTCAACGTCACCCGGTGGTCGGGATGGAGCCACGGCCACTCCTCCTGAACCGGATGTATCAGCGGGCAGGGAGGAGAACACTGGTTCGCAGGGGCCGTCGCGCCTGCCGCACGGCCGTGGGTCGAAGGAGCTGACCATGTCCAAGCGCGCGCTGCTCATCGGCGTCAACGAGTACGCGATCCCGGGGGCCAACCTCCGCGGCTGCGTCAACGACGTGAACGACGTCGCCGCTGCCCTGACCGAGCTCTACGGCTTCGCCGAGTCCGACATCACCACGCTGCTCGACGGCGCGGCGACCAAGGCCGCGATGACCGGGGCGATCAGCGACCTCGTCGACTCGGCCAAACCGGGTGACGTGCTCTACCTGCACTACTCGGGGCACGGGTCCAACGTGCCCGACACCAACGGTGACGAGACGACCGACGGCCGCGACGAGATCCTCTGCCCCCACGACCTCGACTGGAACGACCCGCTCACCGACGACTGGCTCCGGACGACGTTCGACCGCCTCGACCCCGGGGCCTCGCTCACGGTCGTCATGGACTGCTGCCACTCGGGCAGCAACACCCGCGCGCCGGTCCGCCCGGACGCACCACCGCCCGAGATCCTGCCGCGCTTCCTGCCGAACCCCGACGACGAGGAGCGCGGCGGCGAGCACACGGGCACCCCTCGCCGCAGCCGGAGGCGGCGCCGCGAGGAGGACGTCCACGTCGTCGACATGCCCGAGACCCTCGTGAGCGGCTGCCGCGACGACCAGACCTCGGCGGACGCGTACATCGACGGCACGTACAACGGCGCCCTCACCTACTACCTCGTGCGCGCCATGCGGGAGGACCCGCAGGCGACCTACCGGCGCCTGCACGCCCGCACCCTCGCGGGCCTCACCGGCAGCTACGACCAGGTGCCGCAGCTCGAGGGCCGCGCCCCGCGCCTCGACCAGACCTTCCTGTCCGCGGGGGACTGAGCCGTGTCGACCCTCGTGGGCGGCACGTCCCCGACGCAGCCCGAGCCGTATGCCGTCACGCCACCCGAGGGGGCACCCGTCCTCCCCGAGCAGTTCCTTCCCGAGCCCACCGGGCAGGAGGACCTGCCGGAGCCGACCGGGGCGACGGGCCCCGATGAGCACGCCGCGCTGCCCGGGGAACGCGGGACGGAGCCAGTGCCCCCGGCGCCCCCGGCTGCAGCGGCTCCACCGCCGGCCGCGCCACCTGCCGCTTCCCCGGTCGTCACACCTCCCGCGCCTGCGCCCGCAGCGCCGGTGGCGACCCCCGCGCGGACCGCGCCGGCGGCCGAGGAGGTCGACCCCGACGCCGACCCGTCGCGACCCCTGACCCGCGTGCGGATCTCGCACGGCGACCTGCGTTTTGCCCGCCACCACGTCCTCGTCGGCCACTACCCGGGCAGCACCCTCGTCGGTGGCGAGGGTGCCCTCGACGAGCTGCTCGACGGCCGGCTGTCCCGGGCCGCGCTGCTCGGGATCTACCCGGGACCCATCGAGACCTGCCAGGTCTTCACCGACCCCGAGCAGTGGACCCGGCCGCCCGGCGCCGTCGTCGCGGGCCTCGGCCCGATCGGAGGCCTCAGCGCGGCGACGCTCGCACGCGCCGTCGCGCACGCGTCGCTGACCGCGGCCCTCGGCCACCTCACCGGCGGGGCGTCCGCCACCAGCACCGAGGTGCTCCAGCTGCGCCTCTCCAGCCTGCTCATCGGCACCGGGCAGGGCGGCCTGCCCGTGCGCGACAGCGTGCAGGCCCTGCTGACCGGCGTGCAGCGCGCCAACGACCGGCTGGCCGACACGGAGCTCGGCGTGCACATCGCCGAGCTCGAGGTCATCGAGCTGTGGCAGGACCGCGCGCTCCAGGCGGTCGAGGCGCTCGGGTCGTCCCTGACGAGCGGAGAGCTCGCCGACTCCTTCACGGCCGACCTGCGCCTCGAGGAGCGCCCCGGACGCCAGCGCCGGCTGCTCTTCTCCGAGCCCTCCGGCTGGTGGCAGCAGGTGCGCGTGCGCAGCGAGGCCGACGGGAGCCTCACCTTCGAGGCCTCCACCCGGCGGGCCGGGACCCCGACGCGCACCGTCCCGACGCAGCGGGCCCTCGTCGACCGGCTCGTCGAGTCGCTCGTCGACTCGCCGTCGCCCGACCCGTCGGCGGCCCGGACCCTCTTCGAGCTGCTCTTCCCCAACGACCTCAAGGCGCAGGCCCCCGACACCGACAACCTCGTGCTCCTCGTCGACCGCGGCTCCGCGCACTACCCGTGGGAGCTGCTCGACGACCAGGGCACGCAGGAGGACCGCGAGCCGCTCGGCGTGCGCCGTGGCCTCGTGCGGCAGCTCGAGGGATCGTCGATGCGCAGCCACGTGCTCTCGGCGACGAGCAGCCGGGCCCTCGTCGTCGGCGACACCGCGAGCGGCCTCAGTGCCCTGCCTGCTGCGCAACGCGAGGCCCGCGACGTCGCAGAAGCCTTGCGGGCCAGCGGGTTCGACGCCGAGCCGCTCATCGCCGAGAGCGGCACCAAGGTCGTCCAGGCGCTCTTCGCGTCGTCCTACCGCGTCGTCCACCTCGCGGGCCACGGCGTCTACGAGTGGCCGCTCGGTGACGGCACGGACGCCACGGTGACGGGCATGGTCCTGGGCAACGGGATGTACCTCACCGCGGGCGAGGTGGGCCAGATGAGGCAGGTCCCCGAGCTCGTCGTCGTCAACTGCTGCCACCTCGGGTCGATGGGGCCCGTCGCCCCGGTCGGCGCCGTCGGCACCGGCGCCCCGGGCGGTCCGGCCGGCCCGGGAGGCGTCCCGGGCCCGGGTGGCACGAGCGGCCCGGCGCCGCGCACGGGCAACTACCACCGGCTCGCAGCGAGCTTCGCGACCGAGCTCATCGACATCGGGGTCCGGGCCGTCGTGGCCTGCGGCTGGGCCGTCGACGACGGTGCGGCGTCGACCTTCGCGACGACGCTCTACGACCGGATGCTCTCGGGACTGACCTTCGGGGAGGCCCTCGGCGCGGCCCGCTGGCAGACATGGAACGACTACCCGGCGGTCAACACGTGGGGCGCCTACCAGTGCTACGGCGACCCGGACTACCGGCTGGCGCCCGACGCCGTCGTGCACCGGGCCACCACCGTCCGGCGGGCGCCCGCGAGCGCCGAGCAGGCGCGGGTCGAGATCGAGAACCTCAGCCAGTCGGTCGACGTCAGCCGCAACACCCGCTACGGCCTCGACCGCCTGCGCGAGCTCTACGAGGCGCTGACGCCCGAGGACCGCGAGGACGATGCGCTGCAGGTGCTCATCGCCCGGACCTACAACAAGTTCGGCGACTTCGCCCACGCCACGCAGTACTTCCAGCAGACCCTCGAGAGCGGCGGGACCGCCCTGACGGTCCGCGACTTCGAGGTCTGGATCGACCAGGTGGTGCGGGCTGCGGCCACGAGCGAGGACGCCGTCGACGACGCGGTCGCCACCATCGAGTCGGCCATCGAGCGCCTGCGCGCGCTGCTCGACAACCCGGCGTCCCTCGTGCTCGGCGCCCATGCACCGGAGCGGACGGCCTTCCTGCCGGGCGACACCCACCCGTCGCCCGGCGGGGTCGGCATCGACCGGCTGTGGCGGGTGGCCAGCGCCTACAAGCGCCTCGCGCTCGTCACCTGCCCCGAGCGCCCGGGCGGCCCGCACACCGGCGACTGGACGCAGACCCACCAGGCCCTCGTCGCGATGTCGGAGTGGTACGCCGCGGCGCGCACCGCCTCGGGGGCCACCGACCGGCGCCGGCACGGCGCGCTCGCCAACTGGCTGGCCGCCGAGCTGGCCCTGCGCTGGCGCGCGGTCGAGGGCCGGACGGCGCTCGACCGGTCCGAGGCCCGCGACCTCATCGACGACGCCCTCAAGGCGGCGCGCGAGGAGGCCTACCTCGCCCCGACCTTCTGGACCGTCGCGGTCTACGCCGACCTGCTCGTGCTCGCAGCCCTGTGGAGCCCGCGTGCCACGGCGGACGAGGCGCAGCAGGCCCTCGACCTCTACCGCCGCGCGAGCGAGCTGGGCAGCGAGGAGCAGCTGCGCCAGGTCCGCGACCAGGTCGACTTCCTGCTCGTCATGGCCGGGACCGAGGCGCACCGCCGCGTCGCCTTCCTGCGCACGCTCCACGACGGGCTCGTCGCCCTCGACACCCCGACCGACGGCACGACGGAGTCTGCGGACGGGGAGGGCGCGGAGGTCCCCGGGGGCACGGTCACCGCCTGACGGCATACCTCACGTACGTCGTGCCGCCGGCGAAGCGGCGCTCGTCGAGCAGCTCGAGGTCGAGGCGTATGCCGTCCGGCAGGGCCCGCGTGCCCCCGCCGACGACGACGGGCACCGTCAGCAGCTGCAGCTCGTCGACGATGCCGGCGCGCAGGGCCTCGGCCGCCAGCGTCGGGCCGCCGATGCTGACGTCGCGGTCGGCCGCGGCGACGAACCGGGCGACGGCCGCCGGGTCGAGGTCACGCTCGAGCGTCGTCCGCTCGCTCGAGACCGCGTCGAGCGTGCGGGAGTAGACGACCTTGTCGGCGGCCTCCCAGATCCGGGCGTAGTCGTGCCCGATGTCGTCGGGGTCGCCGGTGTCGTCGGTCGGGGCGGTCTCCCAGTAGACCATCGTCTCGTAGAGGCTTCGGCCGCAGAGGTAGGTGCCGACGTCGCGCTCGAGGTCGTTGACGAAGGCGTGCACCTCGGCATCGGGTGCGGCCCAGGCGAAGCCGCCCGACGCGTCGTTGACGTAGCCGTCGAGGGAGGCGATCGTCGTCATGCGCAGCCGGGCCATGTGTCGACTCTGTCACTCCCGCACGCTCAGGGCACCCGTTCGAGTGGGGCCGGGGCGTCGCTGCCCTCTAGAGTTGTCGGCGCTCGCGTCCCGACCACCTCCGGGCGCGACCCCTCCATCCCCCACCCTCAGGGAACGCTCTCGTGCTTCGACGTCTGCTCCTCGCCTGCGCCACGGCGACCGTCGCCCTCCCCCTCGCCGCCTGCGGCGCCAGCTCCCCGGCCTCGTCCCCCGAGGCTGGTGCGCACCCCACCTGGGCCGTCGTGGCCGAGCTCGTCTGCCCGTCGAGCGGTGACTTCGAGGGCTCGCTGGCCGACCACAAGATCACCTGTGCGGGCGCCGACGGCAAGCCGCTCGAGGCCGCCTTCTACGACGAGGCCGTCCAGCTCGACCGCCGGGTCAGCACGTTCGAGTGCAAGACCGGCACCAAGTCGGTGGCCGGCAAGGACTGGATGGTCCCGGCCGTCACCGACGAGAAGGTCGTCGCCAAGCTGCTCGACGCCGGCGGCATCAACCTCTGCTGACCCGACCTCCCCCGCGTTCGATGTATCCGCGGGGCCCTGGAGCCGCGCGGATACATCGAACCGCGGGTCAGCTGTCGAGGAAGGCGTGCGTGAGGTCGGCGAGCTCGCGCGCCGACTCGGTGTTGACCAGCGGTCCGGCACCGTCGATGACCTGGACGCGCGCGTCGGGCAGCTGCTGTGAGAGCTCCTGTGCCGCAGCGACGCCCGCCTTGTCCTTGGACCCGGCGACGACGAGCGTGGACGCCGTGACCGAGCGCAGCGACTCGGTGCCGTCGAAGTCCTTGAGGGCGTCGAGCACCGCGAGCATGCGGGGGCGAGAGACTCCGGCATCGACGAGCTTGCTCTCCGGCACGAGCCGCATCGCGAGCCGCTGCATGCGCAGCGCGCCCTTGGACGGTCGCACGAGCGCGCCGGCCAGCACGAGGCGCCCGACGAGCTCGGGCCGCTCGACCGCGAGGCGCAGCGCGACGCTCGCCCCGACCGACACCCCGACGAAGTCGGCCTGCCGCACCCCTTGCAGCTCGAGCTCGTCCGCGACGCCGGAGGCCGCGGCCCCGAGGTCGAAACCGACGGGGTCCTTGGGCTTGAGGCCCTTCATCCACGGGGCGGTCATCGGGCGGCCGGCGCCGTAGGCCGAGACGAAGTCCTGCCACGCGATCGGCGACTGGCCGAGGCCGTGGAGGAGGACGAGCGGACGGGGACGGTCCTGCGGGTCGGGAGCGGACGGCATACGAAAGCCCCTCAGCTCCAGTCGAGGACGACCTTGCCGCACTGGCCGGACCGCGCGGTCTCGAAGGCCTCCTCCCACTGCTCGGCCGGGAAGCGGTGCGTGATGACCTGCGAGACAGCCGACCGGAAGCGCTCGGACGTCGCGATCATCTGCGACATGGCGTACCAGGTGTCGTACATCTCGCGGCCGTAGATGCCCTTGAGCGTGATCATGTGGGTGATGACCTTGCCCCAGTCGAGCTCGTAGGACTGGTGCGGCAGGCCGAGGAGCGCGATGCGGCCGCCGTGGTTCATGTTGGCGATCATGTCGCTCACGGCCGGCGCGGCACCCGACATCTCGAGGCCGATGTCGAAGCCCTCCTTCATGCCGAGGTGGGCCTGCGCGTCGGCGAGGCTCTCGCGCGTCACGTTGATCGTCAGGTCGGCGCCGGCGTGCTCGGCGAGCCCGAGCCGGTAGTCGCTCGCGTCGGTGACGACGACGTAGCGGGCGCCGGCGTGGCGCGCGATCGCGGCGGCCATGACACCGATCGGCCCGGCCCCGGTGATGACGACGTCCTCGCCGACCATCGGCCACTGCAGCGCCGTGTGGGTCGCATTGCCGAGCGGGTCGAAGACGGCGCCGAGGTCGGGGTCGAGGTCGGCGGGCTGGACCCACGCGTTGCTCGCCGGGATGACGACGTAGTCGGCGAAGGCGCCGTCACGGTTGACGCCGATGCCCTGGGTGCGGATGCAGAGGTGGCGCCGGCCGGCGCGGCAGTTGCGGCAGCGACCGCAGACGATGTGGCCCTCGCCGGACGCGCGGTCACCGATGGCGACACCCGTCACGTCCTCGCCGACCTCGACGACCTCGCCGTAGAACTCGTGGCCGATGACGAGCGGCGGCTTCACGGTGGCCGCCGCCCAGTCGTCCCAGCCCGCGAGGTGCAGGTCCGTGCCGCACAGGCCGGCCCGCATGACGCGGATCTTGACGTCCGCGGGCCCGCACTCGGGCTCGGGGCGGTCGACGAGCGAGAGGCCGGGGCCTGCGGTCAGCTTGGTGAGTGCGCGCACGGGGAGAGTCTGCCACTGCCGATAATGGGCAGATGTCCCCGTCACCCGAGAGCGCGCGCGACAGTTCGCGCGACAGTGCCCGCGTGGCCGGCGCCGTCTCCCGGCTGCGGTCCGCGGGTGAGCGCGTCACCCCGGCGAGGTATGCCGTCCTGCGCGTCGTCGACGCCGCCGACCTCGCCGACGAGCACCTGACGGCCGAGCAGATCGGCGCGCGGGTGGCCGACGTCGAGCCGACCGTGCACCGGGCCACCGTCTACCGCACCCTCACCTCGCTCGTCGAGACGGGAGTGCTCTCGCACGTGCACCTCGGCGGCGCGGCCACGGTCTACCACCTCACCGAGGCGCCGGCGGGCCACGACCACGATGCCGCCCGCCATGCCCGCCTGGTCCACCACGCGCACGTCCAGTGCCATACGTGCGGTCGCGTGCTCGACGTGCCGCCGCACACGTTCGACGCGGTCGCGGCGCAGCTGCGGGAGCAGCTCGGCTTCGTCCTCGACACCGGGCACGCGGCCCTGCTCGGCACGTGCCGCGAGTGCGCCGACGGAGGCATCGCTCACACCTGAGCGCCGGGCCGCTCGGCACGGAGTTGACTGGAGGGGAGGCGCGCTCGCGCCCAGCAGCGCGCCACGCGGTCGACGGGATCGGGAGGCGAGGAGCATGGCCGCCATCGAGGTGCGCGGGCTGCGCAAGGTCTACGGGGAGGTCGCCGCGGTCGACGGCATCGACCTGACGGTGCAGGAGGGCGAGGTCGTCGCCCTGCTCGGGCCCAACGGCGCGGGCAAGACCACGACGGTCGAGGTCCTCGAGGGCTACCGGACCCGCGACGGCGGCACCGTGTCGGTGCTCGGGCACGACCCGGGCTCGGGCGGCCGGGCCTTCCGCGAGCACATCGGGGTCGTGCTGCAGGAGGCGGGCTTCGAGGACAGCTTCACTCCCCGGGAGCTGCTGCGGCTGCACGCGGGCTACTACCCGCACCCGCGCCCGGTCGCCGACGTCATCACCCTCACCGGCCTCGAAGAGAAGGCCGACGCGCGCGTGCGCACCCTCTCGGGTGGCCAGCGGCGCCGACTCGACCTCGCGCTCGGCATCGTCGGCGACCCGGACGTGCTCTTCCTCGACGAGCCGACGACGGGCTTCGACCCGTCGGCCCGTCGGCGGGCGTGGGAGCTCGTCGAGGGACTGCGCGACCTCGGCGCGACGATCCTGCTGACGACGCACTACCTCGACGAGGCGGAGCACCTCGCGGACCGCGTCGTCGTCATCGACCACGGCACGGTCCTGGCCGAGGGCACCCCCGACGAGCTGGCCAAGGCCGCTGGCGCGGCGACGGTCATCTCCTTCCGCCTCCCGGCCGGCCTCGAGCCCGAGGACCTGCCCCCGCTCGGCCTCGAACGCCGCGTCGCGGGCAGCGTCGTGGAGGTGCGCACCGAGACCCCGACGGCCGACGTCGCGGCCCTCGCCACATGGGCGCTCGGCCGCGGCGAGGAGCTCGAGGCCCTGACCCTCATGCGCCCGCGGCTCGAGGACGTCTACCTCGACCTCGTCGGCGAGGCCGGCCGGAACGGCTCCGACCCCGACCCCCACCCCGACTCCGGCTCGGCCGACCCGGCCGACCCGCACGGGCCACTCACGCGCACGGCGGCCCGCACGAAGGCCCGGTCATGACCGCCCTCGCCGCGCGGCCGGGCGCAGGCACCGGAACCGGCAGTCCGCACGTCGCGGAGGCCGCCATGCTCGGGCGCCAGACGCGGCACGAGCTCGTCAGCCTCGTCCGCACGCCGGTCACGCTCATCCTCAGCATCGGCCTGCCCCTGCTCTTCTTCGTCCTGCTGTCGGCGCTCATCGGCAACGAGGTGCTCGACCCGGTGCAGGGCGTGCGGCTCGTCCAGTTCCTCGCACCGGGCATGGCCTCGTTCGGGGTCGTCATGGCGACGTTCTCGTTCCTCGCCGTCGGACTCGCCGAGGCCCGCGCCACCGGCGTCGTCAAGCGCCAGGCCGGCACACCGGTCCCGCGCTGGGTCCTCGTCGGCGGCCGGGTGTGCGCGGCGCTCGTCCTCGGGCTCGTCGCCACCGCGCTCGTGCTCGTGACCGGGGTCCTCTTCTACGGCCTCGTGCTGCCCGGGCGCTCGATGGTCGCGGTGCTCGTGACGCTGGTGCTCGCGTCGGCCAGCTTCAGCGCGCTCGGTCTCGCGCTGGCGACGGCCCTGCCGACGATGCAGCTGACGCTCGCGGTGAGCAACGGCGTCGTCATCCCGCTCGCCTTCGTCAGCGACATGTTCATGGTCGGCGCGACGATGCCGCCGGCCCTGTCGACGCTCGGGTGGATCTTCCCGCTCAAGCACTTGACCGCGATCTTCGCCGATGCGCTCAACCCCTACCTCACGGGCTCGGGCTTCCAGGCGGGCCACCTCGCGGTCATCGCGCTCTGGGGGCTGCTCGGGGCCGTCGTGGCCACGGCGCTGCTGCGCCGCGACGAGGAGCGCAGCACCGCACGCGGTCGGCGCGTGGCCGTCGCGACCGGTGCCCACGCGGGCGCGAAAGTGGGTGCGCACGTGGGCGCCCGGGCCCGCCGCCTGGCCGCGGACGCCGTCCCCCGTCGCAGCGGATCGCCCTCTGTCGTCGAGCTGCTCGTCGACCAGCTGCGGCACGCGCAGGCGCTCCTGTGGCGCGGTGCGTCGGCCGTCTTCTTCGCGGTGGCGTTCCCCGTCGTCCTCGTCGCCATCATCCCGTCCGTCAACGGTGGCGGTGACCGGCTGATGGCGAGCGGCCTGGCGCTCAGCACGTTCTACGCCGGAGCGATGGCGGTCTACGGCGCGGCCGTGACGGCCTACGTCAACATGCCGCAGGGCCTGGCCGAGGACCGCGAGCGCGGCGTGCTCAAGCGCACCGGCGGCACTCCCCTGCCGGCGGCGGCGCTCGTCACCGGGCGCGTCGCCGGAGCGGTCGGTGTCGCCCTCGTGACGGGCCTGGCCATCGCCGTGCTGACCGCGCTCGCCTACCGGCCCGCGTGGCCGCCGGGGCTGGCGGCGGCCGTCCTGACCCTCGTCGTCGCCACGGTCTGCTGCGCCGTCGTCGGCCAGGCCGTCATGACGTTCGTCCGCTCGGCCCAGGCGGTCATCGGGGTCACCCTCGGCACGCTCCTGCCGCTCGCCTTCGTCTCCGACATCTTCGTCGTCGGAGCGAAGTTCCCGACCGTGCTCGAGTGGGTCTCGTGGTTCTTCCCGTTGCGGCACGCCTCGGCGGCCATGACCGAGGCGCTCGCGCCGGACGTCACCGGTACGGGCCTGGCGTTCGGCCACCTCGGCGTGCTCGTGGCGTGGACCGCCGTTGCCGCCGTGGTGCTGTCACGCCGGTTCCGCTGGGAGGCGAGGGAGTCCGGTCACACCGCCCGGACATCGAGGAGGTAGCCCTGGGCCGGTCCGACGACCGGCACGGGCAGCCCCACCCCGACCAGGACCGAGCCCGGCACGACGAGGCCCTCGTCGGTGAGCGCCAGGTCCCACCACGGCGGACCCTGGTGCTGCACGACGGCGGGAAGCCCGGCCTCGGCACGGACGCGGACGGCATACGACCGGCTGGGGTCGAGGCCCGGGAGCGGCAGCGAGCCGGTCACCGCGTCGCGGCCCGTCACGAGCCGGGCGATCGTGTATGCCGCGTGGCTGCGGTCCGCGTCGACCGTGCCCGTCACGAGCACCGTGCCGTCAGGGCTCTCGGAGCGCACGAGGTCACCGGTGTGGAGCAGCGGACGCAGCTCGCGCGCGAGCGCCGTCCACCTCGTGAGGGCGTCGAGCTCGTCGTCGGAGCACGTCGTGATGTCCCACTCGAGGCCCGGGTGGCCCTGGAGCGCCATGAGCATGCGGAAGCCGAGGTCGACGGTGCGGTGCGTCGTGTGCGCCGTCGCCGGGCCGATGTGCGTGCCCATGAGCTCGGCCGGCACGAGCAGGCTCGTCCAGCGCTGGATGTTCGCCCGCTCGAGCGCGTCGTTGCAGTCGCTCGTCCAGATGCGGTCGGTGTGGTCGAGCACCTCGAGGTCGACGCGCGCGCCGCCGCTGCTGCACGACTCGATCTCGAGCCGCGGGTGACGGGCCCGGAGGTCGTCGAGGAGGCGGTAGTAGGCGAGCGTCTGCTCGTGGACGGCGACGGCGTCGACCCGCCGACCTCCGGGGGCACCGGGGTCGCGGACCGTGTGCACGGCCTCGAGGAGGTCGCGGTTGTGGTCCCACTTGATGTAGTCGATGCCGAGGTCGGCGACGAGTCCGCTGATCCGCTCGAGCAGCTGGTCGTAGGCGGCGGGGTTGGTGAGGTCGAGCAGCTGCTGCCAGCGCCACTCGCGCGGCGCACCGGCGGCCGGCCCGAGCACCCAATCCGGGTGCTCGCGGACGAGGTCGCTGTCCTCGTTGACCATCTCGGGCTCGAACCACAGCCCGAACTCGAGGCCGAGTCCCTTCACGTGGTCGACGAGGGGGTGCATGCCCTCGGGCCACACGTCGGTCGAGACGACCCAGTCGCCGAGCCCGGCGCGGTCGTGCCGCCGGCCGCCGAACCAGCCGTCGTCGAGGACGAAGCGCTCGACCCCGATACGGGCGGCCTTGTCGGCCAAGGCTTTCAGCTGGCCGAGGTCGGTCTCGAAGTAGACGGCCTCCCACGTGTTGAGCACGACGGGTCGCGGTCGCGTGGGGTGCCCGGCGCGGGCGCGGAGGCTGCGGTGGAGGCGGCGCGAGAGGCCGTCGAGACCGTCGGTGGAGTGGACGAAGACGACCGTCGGGGCGGCATACGACTCCCCCGGCGCGAGACGGACCTCGCCGGGTGCGAGCAGCTCGCCGCCGCCGATGACGGCGTGGTGGCGGCCCGCGCCCTCGGGGAGGGCCTCGACGAGGTGCTCGTGGTTGCCGCTCCACGCGGTGTGCACGGCCCAGACCTCGCCACTGCCCCAGTCGAACCCGCGGGTGCCGGCCATGAGGAGCAGGGTGGCGTCGTGGCCGGTGCGACCACGACGGCTCGCCCGCAGGTGGGTGCCGTGGTCGAGGGCGCTGCGCTGCGGCGAGCGCTCGCGGCACCAGCGGCCGGTGAGGTCGAGGATCTCGTCGGCGCGCAGCGGCAGCGGCAGGAGCGCCCGCAGCGCGGCGACGTCGAGCGGGACGGAGTCCTCGCCCGTGTTGGTGACAGACGCGTCGACGCGGAGCACGCCGTGCTCGTCGAGCGCGTGCCGCAGCTCGAGGCGTATGCCGTCCGGCGAGCTCGCGCGCGTCACGATCGCGCCGCCCTCGGCCGCGCAGGTGACGTCGTGCCAGCGCACGGCGCCGGCGCTGCCGGCCCGGTGGCCCGCCCAGCCGGGCGTGCCCTCCCAGCCGTCGGCCTCGCCCGGCAGCACCGTGAGCGGCCACGGCTCGTCGAGCGAGCTCGGGGGCCGCGGCGCCGTCGTGAGCGCGGCCAGGGCGGCATACGCGCTCGCCCCGCCCTCGAGCACGGGACCCCAGTGGAGCACCTCGGGCAGGCCGGAGCCGCCGGGGCGCGGCTCGAGCACGAGCGCGGTCCCGGCGGACTCCAGGTGGACGATGGACTGGTCGAACAGGTCTGTCACGTCATCCCTTGGTCGCGCCGAGCGTCAGGCCCGCCACGAAGTGTCGTTGGAGCACGAAGAAGATCACCAGGGTGGGGATCGCGATGATCATCGACCCTGCCGCAACGAGGTTGTTGTCGGTGAAGAACTGTCCCCGGAGGTTGTTGAGCGAGCTCGTCACCGGGTACTTGTCGCCCTGCTGGAGCAGCACCGTGGCCCAGAAGAACTCGTTGTAGATCCAGGTCGTCTGCAGCACGGCCAGGGCGGCCAGGGCCGGACGGCAGAGCGGCAGGGTGATCTGGAAGAACTGCCGCGTCACGCTCGCGCCGTCGATGACGGCCGACTCGTAGAGCTCCTTGGGCAGCGCCTTCATGTAGTTGCTGAGCACGAAGGCGCAGAAGCCCGTCTGGAACGCGACGTTGACGAGGATGAGTCCCTGGAAGCTGTTGAGCAGCGTGCCCGACTCGCTGAACCAGAACGGCACCTCGATGGCGCGGAACATCCGGTAGACCGGGATGAGCAGCGCCTGGGGCGGCAGCAGGTTCGCGGCCATGAAGAAGCCGAGGAGCGCGAGGTTGATCTTCCACGAGAAGCGCGCGACGACGAAGGCGACGCATGCCGAGAGGAACAGCGTCAGCACCACGGCCGGGACCGTGATGATGAAGGAGTTCCAGAAGTGCAGGCCGAAGTCGCCCTGGCTCCACGCGTTCTTGTAGTTGTCGAGCGTGAAACCGCCCCACGAGATGTAGCCGTTCTTGGCGGTGAACGCGTAGTCGCGGAAGGAGTTGACGAGCGCGAGCAGCAGCGGGAACAGCCAGATGAGCGAGATGACCGTGAGGATCACCGGCAGGAACCAGCGACGCCCCGACTGCGGACCGCCCTCGCGAGGCTTGAGCAGCGCCTGCGTCCGGTCCTCGACCGGGTCGGCAGTGACGGACATGTCAGTCCTCCTTCATGGCGATGCGCAGGTAGATGAAGACGAGCACGCTCGAGATGGCGAGCATGATCGTCGCGAGCGCCGACCCGAAGCCGATGCGACTCGCCTCCCCGACGACGTTCTGGGTGACGAGGGTCGAGATGAGCTCGAGCCCGTTGCGGCCCTTGTTGATGACCCACACGAGGTCGAAGGCACGCAGCGACTCGATGAAGGTGACGACGAGGACGATGATGTTGATCGGTCGCATGACCGGGAAGACGACCCGGAAGAAGGTCGTCGTCTCGCTCGCGCCGTCGATCTTGGCGGCCTCGCGCAGCGACGGGTCGACGCCCTTGAGGCCGGCCAGGTAGAGCAGCATGATGTAGCCGGAGTGGCGCCACGTCGCCGCGACGAGGGCCGCCCACAGGTTGACGTCCGGGTCGCCGTACCAGTCGGTCGTGCCACCCGTGATCGCGTTGAGCAGGCCCTGGTCACGCGAGTAGATCAGCTGCCAGATGAAGCCGATGAGGGCCAGGGACAGCACCACCGGGAGATAGATGCTCGTCTGGTAGAACCGCGTCCCGGCCACCCCGCGGTCCACGAGGATCGCGAAGAGCATGCCGAGCGGGGTGGCGATGAAGAACATCACCGCCAGCCAGATGAGGTTGTGCTGGATCGCCGGCCAGAACGGCGGATAGATCGTCGCGATGTCCCGGTAGTTCTGCAGCCCGACCGACTTGATGCCGGAGAGCGGCCCGATCCCGTCCCAGTTGGTGAAGGAGAGCAGGACCGAGCCGATCGCCGGAAGCCAGACGAGCCAGAGGACCAAGAGGGTCGGCACGACGACCATGAGCGCGACGACGATCTTGTCGCGTGCGGAGAGCTGGTCGATGCCTCTGTACCTGCGCTTGCTCGCCATGGTCAGTCGCCTCCTGTCAGGAACCGAAGATGCTCTTCTTCTGGGCCTGGATGCTGGTGCACAGGCCGTCGATGTCCTTCGGGTTCTTGATGAAGCTCTGGATCGCCGGGATCATGACCGTCGACGCGAAGTCCGGGCGCGTGTCGCGGTCCATGAACTGCGTGATCGACTTGGCCGACTTGACGAACTCGGCGGACTTCTTCTGCAGGGCGGTGTAGCCGCTCGTGTCGGCCTTGTCGTTCGTCGCGATGACGCTCGGGTCGGCCTTGAGGGCGAGGAGCTGGGCCTCGGGCTGCGAGATGTACTGGAGCAGCTTCTTGGCAGCGCCCTCGTTCTTGGGCCGCGCGCTCATCATGTAGCCGTCGATCGGTGCCTCGACGGCGTCCGTGCCGATGGTCGAGTCGATCTCGGGGAAGCCGAAGAAGTCGAGGTCGTCCTGCTCGGCGCCCTTGGTGAACTGCTGGGCGAGGAACGAGCCGAGGACGTACATGCCGGACTTCTTCTGCTGGAGCGACTGGGCCGCCTCCTGCCACGTGCGGCCGAGCGAGTCCGACTGGTGCAGCGGGAGGATGCCGGCCCAGGTGTCGAAGACCTTCTTGACCTTGGGGTTGGTCCAGTCCTCCTTGCCGGCCATCAGGCTGACGTGGAAGTCGTAGCCGTTGACGCGGAGGTTGATCTGGTCGAACGTGCCCATGGCGGGCCAGCCGTCCTTGTCGCCGAAGGCGATCGGGGCCAGACCGTCCTTCTTCATCTGCGCGCCGAGGGCGTTGAGGTCATCGAGGGTCTTGGGGACCTCGTAGCCCTTCTCCTGGAAGACGCTCTTGCGGTAGAAGACCGCCCACGGGTAGTTCGTCATGGGCACGAAGTACTGCTTGCCGTCGGCGCCGGTCGAGGCCTTCTTGAGCGCGTCGGACATGCCGGTCATGTTGGCCCACACGTCGGAGATGTCGCCGACGAGACCCTTCTCTGCGAAGAACTGCATGCGGTACCCGGCGAACCACGAGAAGACGTCGTCCGGCGAGCCCTGCAGGTAGTTGTTGATGTTCTCCTGGAAGGAGTTGTGGTCGACGGTGTTGATCTTGACCGTCAGGCCGCTGTTGGCCTTCTGGAAGGCGTCCATCACGGACTGGACGGCCGCCTTGGGGACCGCGTCCGACTGGTTGGAGCCGAGGGTGACGGTGCCGGTCACGGCACCGGTCGGGACGCCGGAGCTGCCGGTGCTGCCCGAGCTGCAGGCAGCGAGGCCGCCGGCTCCGAGCAGGGCGCCGACGCCGAGGGCGCCGCGCAGCAGGGTCCGGCGGTCGACGCCGCGGACGGAGGGGGGAACCATGCGGGCCAGGTACTCGGCCTCGCTCGTGGGGCGGGTCATGTGCGGTCTCCTTTGACGCTGTGCCGGGTTCGTTGTCGGGTGAAGGGGACAGAGTCGAACATCCGTCACCAGAAACCTCCAACAACAAACAGAGGATGTCGGCGCACGGTGGCGCTGTCAAGGGATTCGTCCAGACCCGCGGAAGTCCGCGACCGAACCGAGACCTGCCCGTCCGTACCCCTCGCGGATTTACACCGTTGTAAACGGAATTCGTGCACAAACAAGGGCATCGAGGCCTCCTGGCCCCTCCCGGTCGGCGCGGTGAGGCGGCCGCCGCCCCATCGGCCGCGCCGCCCGTCGGCTCCCCCAAGTCGACCCGCGACACCTCGCGACGAATGTGTTTGAAAATGTTGACATCGCGCCGAGCGAGGCGACACCCTGTGTCCCATGCGCTCATGGCCGACGAAGACCCTGGCACTCGGTGGCGACTACAACCCCGAGCAGTGGCCCCGCCCTGTCTGGGACGAGGACATCGAGCTGATGCAGCGAGCCAACATCTCGTTCGTCAGCCTCGGCATCTTCTCGTGGAGCTGGCTCGAGCCGGCCAAGGGCGAGTACGAGTTCGAGTGGCTCGACACGATCCTCGACAAGCTGCACGCGGGCGGCATCGCCGTCGACCTCGCGACCGCGACGGCCACCCCGCCCCCGTGGCTCTCGGCCGCGCACCCCGAGATCCTCCCCGTCGACGTCGACGGCCACACGCTCTGGCCGGGCAGCCGCCAGACGTGGTGCCCCACCTCGCCCGTCTTCCGCGAGTACGCCGTCGCCCTGACCCGGCAGCTGGCCACGCGCTACCACGAGCACCCGGCCCTCGCGATGTGGCACGTCTCCAACGAGTACGCCTGCCACAACCTGCCCTGCTACTGCGACGAGTGCGCGCGCCACTTCCGCACTTGGCTCCAGCGCCGCTACGAGGGCCTCGACGTGCTCAACGACGCGTGGGGCACGGCCTTCTGGAGCCAGCGCTACACCGATTGGGAGCAGATCCTGCCGCCGCGCCGGTCGACGACGTTCAACAACCCTACCCACGTCCTCGACTACAAGCGCTTCAGCTCCGACGCCCTGCTCGAGCACCTGCGGGCCGAGCGCGCCGTCCTCGACGAGCTCTCCCCCGGCGTGCCGGTCACGACGAACTTCATGACGCTCGACCACTTCCGCCACCTCGACTACACGCAGTGGACGCCCCTCGTCGACGTCGTCAGCACCGACCACTACATCGTCGACGCACTGCCCCACCCGCGCGCCGAGCTCGCCTACAGCGGCGACCTGACGCGCGGTCTCGCCGGCGGCGCGCCGTGGATGCTCATGGAGCACTCGACGAGCGCGGTCAACTGGCAGCCGACCAACCACGCCAAGGACTTCGGCCAGACGATCCGCGACGCGCTCGCGCACGTGGCCCGCGGCGCCGACACGATCGGCTGGTTCCAGTGGCGCCAGTCGCGGGCCGGCTCGGAGAAGTTCCACAGCGCCGTCGTGCCCCACGCCGGCGCCAACAGCGCGCGCTTCCGCGAGGTCGAGGAGCTCGGTCGCATCGCCGGCCGTCTCGGCGAGCTCGTCGGCAGCCGGGTCGAGTCACGCGTCGCGATCCTCCATGACTACCAGGCGATCTGGGCCGCCGAGGGGCCGTGCATGCCGAGCTCCGAGCTCGACGCGCTGACGGCTGCGCAGGCGATCCACCGGTCGCTCCACGACCGCGGGGTCACGGCGGACGTCGTGCACCCCTCGGCCGACCTCACGGCATACGCCGTCGTCGTCGTGCCGCAGCTCTACCTCGTCACCGACGAGCACGCGGCGGGCGTGGCGGCCGCGGCCGAGGCGGGCACCCAGGTCGTCGTCACCTACTTCTCCGGCATCAGCGACGAGGACGACCACGTGCGCCTCGGCGGCTACCCCGGTGCGTTCCGCGACCTGCTCGGCGTCCGCGTCGAGGAGTTCTTCCCGCTCGGCCCCGGCGGCACCGTCGCCCTCGCCGACGGCACCGGCACGTGGTGGAGCGAGGACGTGACCGCCCTCCCCGGCACCGAGGTCGTGACGACGTATGCCGCGGGCCCCCTCGTCGGCCGCCCCGCGGTAACGCGTCGGGCGGGCGAGGGCGACGCCGGATCCGCTTGGTACCTCAGCACGCTCCCCGACGAGGCGACCCTCGGCGCCCTGCTCGACGACGTCCTCTCCGCCGGCGGGGTCGAGCCCGCGGTGGCCGACCTCCCACGCGGTGTCGAGACGACGCGGCGCAGCGACGGCACCCGGTCCTGGCTCTTCCTGCTCAACCACACCGACGCGGAGCAGGTCGTCGCCGCGAACGGGTACGACCTCGTCGCGGACGCCCCTGTCGACGGCCCGGTCCGCCTCGCCCCCGGTGGCGTGGCCGTGCTCAGGGAGGACTGACGATGCTCGCCAGCCAGCGGCGCTCCGTCATCCTCGAGCTCGTCGAGGAGTCGGGAGCGGTCAAGGTCTCCGACCTCGTCGAGCGTCTCGGCGTGTCCGACATGACGATCCGCCGCGACATCGAGCGCCTCTCGAGCGACGGTCTGCTCGAGCGGGTGCACGGCGGTGCCCTGGCGCTCGGCGACGCGCGCAGCAGCGAGGAGCCGGGCTTCTCGGCCAAGTCGCTGCTCCAGCTGGCGCAGAAGCAGGCCATCGCACGTGCCGCCGCGCAGCGCGTCGAGGTCGGCAGCGCTATCGGCATCTCGGCCGGCACGACGACCTACCAGCTCGCCCGTGCGGTCAAGGACATCCCCCAGCTGACCGTCGTCACGAACTCCGTCCCCGTGGCGCAGCTGCTGCACGAGTCCGGCGCCCCCGGGCAGACGGTCGTGCTGACGGGCGGCGTGCGCACCCCGTCCGACGCCCTCGTCGGCCCCGTCGCCGTCGCGGCCCTGCGGGCGCTGCACGTCGACCTGCTCTTCCTCGGCGCGCACGGCGTCGACGACCGCACGGGCCTGACGACCCCCAACCTCGTCGAGTCCGAGACCAACCGGGCGCTCGTGTCGTCGGCTCGCCACGTGTGCCTGCTCGCCGACTCCTCGAAGTGGGGCACCGTCGGGCTCAGCACCTTCGCCGACCTGGCCGACGTCGACCTGTTCGTCACCGACGACGCCTTCCCGGAGCGCGCCCGCGCCGCCGCCCGCGAGGTCGTCGGCTCCCTCGAGATCGCGGAGGCATGATGTCCACCCCCAGCCGGACCGGGATCCGTTTCACGTCGCGCAGCCTCGCCGACGGTCGCGAGATCATCTACGTCGACGAGCCGGGCACGCCCGAGCGCACGGCCGAGGACTCTCGCCCGGTCGAGCCACGGGTCCAGTCGGGCGAGCTGCGCCACGACGCGCTCGTCGACGACTGGGTGGCCGTCGCGGCCCACCGCCAGCACCGCACCTTCATGCCGCCCAAGGACGAGTGCCCGCTCTGCCCGGCCGGGCACGGCTCGGTGCCGTCCGAGATCCCCGAGAGCGACTACCAGGTCGTCGTCTTCGAGAACCGCTTCCCGTCGTATGCCGTCACCTCGGTCGGCGCCGACGCCCCCGACCCGACGGGGATCTTCGGCACCCGCCCGGCCGTAGGTCGCTGCGAGGTCGTGTGCTTCACGAGCGACCACGAGGCCTCGTTCAAGGACCTGCCGGTCGAACGGGTGCGCACCGTCATCGACACGTGGGCCCAGCGCACCGAGGCCCTCGGCGCGATCCCCGAGGTCGAGCAGGTCTTCGCCTTCGAGAACCGCGGCAAGGAGATCGGGGTGACCCTGCCGCACCCGCACGGCCAGATCTACGCCTACCCCTACGTGCCCGACCGCACCAAGGCGCTGCTGGAGGCGGCCCGCCGCCACCACGAGCGCACCGGCCGGCTGCTCGGCGCCGACATCCTCGCCGCCGAGCGCGCCGACGGCTCGAGGGTCGTCGTCTCGGGGACGCACTGGACGGCATACGTCCCCTTCGCCGCGCGGTGGCCGGTCGAGGTGCACCTCGCCCCGCACCGGGACGTGCCCGACCTCGTCGCCCTCGACGACGACGAGCGCGACGAGCTGGCCGTCATCTACCGCGACCTGCTCGGGCGGCTCGACCGCTACTACGTGGGCGAGGACGGTTCGCCCGTGAAGCTGCCCTACATCGCCGCGTGGCAGCAGGCGCCGGCGCGGGTGGGCCGTGACGTCTCCCGGCTGCACCTGCAGCTGATGTCGGTGCTGCGCGGCCCTGGGCGGCTGAAGTTCCTCGCGGGGTCCGAGTCGGGCGTGGGCGGATGGGTCAACGACGTGGCCCCCGAGCGGGCCGCCGCCCGGCTGCGCGAGGTGGCCCTGTGAGCGAGCGCGCCCCTGGCGAGGTCGTCGACGCCGTGACCTCCGCCTTCGAGGCGGCCTTCGAAGCCGCGCCGACGGGCGTGTGGTCGGCGCCCGGCCGGGTCAACCTCATCGGCGAGCACACCGACTACAACGGCGGCCTGTGCCTGCCGATCGCCTTGCCGCACAGGACGTATGCCGCCGTGTCCCGACGCGACGACGACGTCCTGCGGATGGCTTCCGCCCAGCAGGACGGCGTCGTCGAGGTCGCGCTCGACGACATCTCGCCCGAGCGGCCCGGCGGCTGGGGCTCCTACGTCGCGGGCGTGCTGTGGGCGCTGCGGCGCGACGGCCTGCCCGTCGGCGGGCTCGACGTGCTCGTCGACTCCACCGTGCCGCTCGGGGCCGGGCTCTCGAGCTCGGCTGCCCTCGAGTGCGCCGTGGCCGCGGCCGCGAGCGACCTCTTCGACCTCGACCTGCTCGGCACCGCCGACGGTCGGGCCCGGCTCGCGGCGCGCTGCGTCGAGGCCGAGAACGAGATCGCCGGCGCCCCGACCGGCGGCATGGACCAGTCGGCGTCGCTGCTGTGCGACGAGGCCGCCGCGCTGCTGCTCGACTGCCGGTCGGGCGAGACCCGCCAGGTGCCCTTCGACCTCGACGCCGCCGGCTACGTCCTGCTCGTCACCGACACCAGGGCCGAGCACGCGCTCGTCGACGGACAGTACGCCGCGCGGCGCGACGCCTGCGAGGCCGCGGCGCGCGACCTCGGCGTCGACACGCTGCGCGAGATCGACCCGTCCGGGCTCGACGCCGCTCTCGAGCAGCTCGGCTCCGACGAGGTGCGCCGCCGCGTGCGCCACGTCGTCACCGAGATCGAGCGGGTCACCCAGGCGGTCGCCGCGCTGGAGGCCGGCGACCTCGGCGAGGTCGGCCGGCTCTTCGACGCCTCCCACGCCTCGCTGCGGGACGACTACGAGGTCTCGTGCGACGAGCTCGACGTCGCGACCGCGACCGCACGGTCGCAGGGCGCCCTCGGTGCCCGCATGACCGGCGGCGGCTTCGGCGGCTCGTGCATCGCCATCGTGCGGGCGCCGGAGGCCGACGCCGTGGCCGACGCGATCGCGGCGGCCTTCGACGAGGCCGGCTTCACCGCGCCGGCATCCTTCACCGTCACCGCCTCGGGCCCCGCCCACCGGGACGCCTGACGTCCGGAAGTGGGCACTCGACGACACGCCCGTCGAGTGCCCACTCCCCGACGCGGCACGCTTGCCCGACGCAGCCTGACTGACCCCACGCGACACGGCTGCTCTCGCGGTGACCGAGTGACGCGGCATACCGGGCCAGTCGACCGGTGACCGGGCAGTCGACGGACGGCCGGGCACTCGGGCGCCGGCCGGGCAGCGGGCGAGGGCGCGAACCGGGTCCACGCCGAAGCGGCCACCCGGGTGCGCGCACTCACTAGGGTGCGGGCATGACCTCGGCGACGACGCCGGCCTCGAGCCCGCCCCTGCCCGCCTCGGTGCGTCGCGGCTACGGCCTGGGCTCCGTGGCGACGGGGTCGTTCGGCACCGTGCCGGGACTGCTCCTGCTGCCCTACCTCACCGACCGGCTCGGGGTGCCGGCCGCCGCGGCGGGCGTCATCGTCTTCGCCCCCAAGGCGTGGGACGTCGTGCTCAACCCCGTCGCGGGCCGGATCAGCGACCGCTCGACCCACCCGGACGGCCGTCGCCGCCCCTTCCTCATCCGCGCCGGGCTGCTCCTCGCCGCGGCGTTCGCGCTGCTCTTCCTCGGCCCCACCGCGCCGCAGTGGCTGGCCGCCGGGTGGGTCGCCGTCGCCTACCTCGCCTGCGCGACGGCCTACAGCTTCTTCCAGGTGCCCTACGTCGCAATGCCGGCCGAGATCACCGACGACTACGACGAGCGCACCCGGCTCATGACGTGGCGGGTCGCGATCCTCGCGCTCGCCATCCTTGTCAGCGGCGGCGCCTCACCGGCGATCCGTGACGCGCTCGGCCCCGAGTCGGGCTATCGCGCCGTCGGCTTCTTCGTCGCCGGACTCATCGCGCTCGGCGCGTGGGGAGCCTGGCGCAGCACCAGGTCGGCGGTGGTCCGCACCGGCGTCGTCACGAGTGCGACCTTCGGCGACCAGCTGCGGATCATCCGCTCCGACAGGCCGTTCCGGCTCCTGCTGACGACGTTCGTGCTCCAGGCCCTGGCGACCGGCGCGATGCTCGCCGGCGTCGACTACGTCGCACGCTGGGTGCTCGGCACGCCGCTGTCGGCGACGCTGCTCTTCGTCTGCTTCGTCGCGGCCGCCCTCGTCGTGACGCCGCTGTGGCAGCGCTTCGGCACCGCTCGGGGCAAGAAGCCCGGCTACCTCGTCGCGTCGCTGCTGCTCGGTGGTGGCGCGCTCGCCCTCGTGCTGCTGCGAGCCCTGCCCGAGCCGGCGGTCTACGCCTGCGTGGCGGTCGTCGGCATCGGCTACGCCGGAGCGCAGATGTTTCCGCTCGCCATGCTGGCCGACGTCGCGAGCCGGACTGCCGAGGCCCGCACCCGCGTCGGCCTCTACACCGGCGTCTGGACGGCCGGCGAGACGCTCGGCCTCGCCCTCGGACCTGCCGTGTATGCCGCCGTGCTGGCCCTCGGCGGCTACGAGTCCTCGGGGGCCGGCTGGGTCGCGGTCCAGGGCGAACGCACCCTGACCGCCATCGTCCTCGGCTTCTCGCTGGTGCCGGCGGTCCTCGTCGCCGTCTCCCTCCTGGCCCTCCGAGCCTTCCCCCTCGCCCCACCCCCGACCCCCGGTTCGATGTATCTGCGCGGCCCCGGGGCCGCGCAGATACATCGAACGGCGGACAGCAGCGACGACGACGAGGAGCCGTGACGGCGATGGACCACGACGAGATCCGGAACGCCCTGCAGGCCATGCGGGCCCGCGACCTGCCGACCCACGGTGGTCGCACGCTCGCCTACGTCTACGACTCGGGCCTGGCCTCGGCCGACGCCATCGGTCGCGAGGCCCTCGCCGCCTTCGCCTCGACCAACGGCCTCGACCCGACAGCCTTCCCCTCCCTGCTGCAGATGGAGAACGACCTCGTCGGCATCGCCGGCCGGCTCGTCGACGCGCCGGACGGTTTCGCCGGCGTCGTGACCTCCGGCGGCACCGAGTCGATCCTGCTCGCGGTGCTCGCGGCCCGCGATGCCCGCCCCGACGTCGCCGAGCCGCGGATGGTCCTGCCGACGACGGCGCATGCCGCCTTCCACAAGGCGGCCCACTGGCTCCGGGTCGAGCCGGTGCTCGTCGACGTCGACCCCGTGACGAAGCGGGCCGACCCGGCGGCGATGGCGGCCGCGATCGACGACCGAACCGTGCTCGTCGTCGCCTCGGCGCCCTCCTACGCCCACGGCGTCATCGACCCGGTCGAGCCGATCGCAGCAGCGGCCGCTGCCGCCGGCGTGCGCTGTCACGTCGACGCGTGCATCGGCGGGTGGGTGCTGCCCCACCTGCGCGACTCGGATCCGGGCCAGCTGCCGTGGACCTTCGGCGTCGACGGCGTGACGAGCCTGTCGCTCGACCTGCACAAGTACGCCTACACCCCCAAGGGCGTGTCGGTCCTGCTCCATGCCTCCGCCGAGCTGCGCCGCCCCCACCTCTTCGCCTCGGCCCGGTGGCCGGGCTACACGATGCTCAACACGACGGCCCAGTCGACGAAGTCGGGCGGTCCGGTCGCCGCGGCCTGGGCCGTCGTGCACCACATCGGGCCCGACCGCTACGCCTCGCTCGCCCGCGACGCGCGCCAGGCCACGCTCGACCTCGCGACCGCGGTGGACGGCATACCCGGTCTGTCGGTCGCGGCTCCCCCGGACTCGACCCTGCTCTCCCTCGTCACCGACGACTCGTGCGACGTCTTCACGATCAGTGACGGGATGCTCGAGCGCGGGTGGTTCGTGCAGCCCCAGATGCGCTTCCGGGACCTGCCTGCCACCCTGCACCTCACCTTCAGCGCGGCGACCGCCGCGTCGTCGGACCTCATCGCCACCGACCTCGCCGACGCGACGGCGGCGGCCCGCGCGGCCGGACCTGCCGTCCCGCCGGCCGAGCTCGTCGCGATGGCCTCGGCCATCGACCCGGCCACACTCGACGAGGCGACGTTCACCGGGCTGCTCGCAGCGGCCGGGCTCGGTGGCAGCGACGGCGAGCTCGTGCTGCCCGAACGGATGGCCCCGGTCAACGCCCTGCTCGACGCCCTGCCGCCCGAGCTGCGCGAGCTGCTGCTGCTCGGCGTCGTCGACCGCCTCGCCCGCCCGACACCGTCAGCGCCGTTCGCCTAGCATCCACCACATGACGAACGCACAGGGGAACGGTGGGCGCGCGGTCGGACTCCTCCTGGTCGTCGGCGCGCTGGCGGGGTGCACCGCGTCGGCGGGCCTTGATCAGGCGGCGACGAAACCCGTGACGACGACCACGACGACCACGACGACCACGACGACCGCGACAACTGAGACGACGAACACTGCCGGTGGCCCCACGGCCACGCCGGACCCTCCTGCGACCGCGCTCGCCTGCGGCACGGCCCCGAAGGTTCTCGTCGACCGGGCCGGGATGTCCATCGCCGCTCATCCGGGCGCTGTCACTGCGACGGCCTACGTCTTCGCTGCGACGACCGACACGGGCGACTGGTACGTCTTGGGCGTCGACCGGAAGTACGTGCACGATGACGGCAGCCCCGCGATGGGGCCGAACGGAGACCACTCGCGCTCGCTGGCGTTGACCAACCAGGCCCGCAAGACGGACGGAACCGTGGCGATGATCCCGCTGAGCGTCGATGTCTCCGACAGGACCCCCGTCTCGTGGGACCGCGTCACGTGGACCGGCGACACCCTCGCGGCGGGGCAGCGGGCCGCGCAGCGCGCTATCGCCTGCCTCGACGAGCAGGCCTAGGCACGACGAAGGCGGTCACCCTCGAGGGGGTGACCGCCTTGCGTGCTGAGCGGGGTCAGGCGGGGAGGATGAGTCCCTTGGTGGCCTTGGCACGCTCGAGGCGAGCCGCGACGTCCTCCCAGTTGACGACGTTCCACCAGGCCTTGACGTAGTCGGCCTTGACGTTCTCGTACTGCAGGTAGAAGGCGTGCTCCCACATGTCGAGCTGGAGCAGCGGGATCTGACCGACGGGGATGTTGCCCTGCTGGTCGAACAGCTGCATGATGTGCGGCCGCTCGGCGATGGTGTCCCACGCGAGGATCGACCAGCCGGAGCCCTGGATCGCGTTGGCGTTGGCGTTGAAGTGCGCCTGGAACTTCTCGAACCCGCCGAAGTACTCGGTGATCGCCGCGGCGACCTCACCCTCGGGCTGGCCACCACCGTCGGGGCTCATGTTCTTCCAGAAGACCGAGTGGTTCGTGTGACCACCGAGGTGGAAGGCGAGGTTCTTCTCCACACCGTTGAGGGCGGCGTAGTCGCCCGACTCGCGCAGCTCCTCCAGCTTGGTGACGGCGGCGTTGGCGCCGTCGACGTAGGCCTTGTGGTGCTTGCTGTGGTGCAGCTCCATGATGCGAGCGCTGATGTGGGGCTCGAGGGCGGCGTAGTCGTAGTCGAGCTCGGGAAGCGTGTAAGCCACTTGTCGTTCCTTTCTGGAGACCATCCGGCTCCGTCCACTCTATGCCGCGCCGTCGGGGCGCAGACAAGGGTGTCCGTGAGCAGGGCTGTGGGTCACGTACCCACTTCGGCCACCCTCCGACTTCAACCTCGGTTGAGGTCAAATCGACAGGGGCTCAGGCGCGGTCGCGGGCGAGGAAGACCTCGAGGGTCTCGACGACGAGCCAGTGGTCCTCGCGCTGCGGCAGACCGGACACGGCGATCGTGCCGATGCAGCCGACGCCGCGGACGAGGACGGGGAAGGCGCCACCGTGCGCGGCGTAGCGGCCCGGGTCGAGCCGCGAGCTGTCCTCGAAGGTCTTGCCCCCCGCGCGGAACTCCGCGCCGACGTAGAGGGAGGAGTGGCTGTAGCGGTCCACGACGGCGCTCTTGCGCTCGAGCCACCCGTCGTTGTCGGCGGTCGCGCCCGGCAGGGCCGTGTGGAAGAGGCGCTGTCCGTTGCGCCGGATCGAGATCGCCACGGGCGCCTTTGCGGCAGAGGCGGCTTCGCGCAGGGCGACGCCGAGCTCCCACGCGGTGTCGTCGTCGAAGCGGTCGAAGACGAGCCGGGCCTCCTGGGCCGCGAGCTCGTCGAGGGTCGGGTGCTCGGTCACCGCCTGATTGTCCACCCGGACCGTCAGGACGTCACGACGACATCGGTCACGACGACATCGGTCACGACGACGTCAGTCACGCCAGCGTCAGCAGGTCGCGCACGTCGTCGGCCGTGATGGCGCCCGAGAGCGAGCCGCCCTCGTCGACGACGCGCTGGAAGAGGTCGCGCTTGCGCTCCTGGAGCCCCACGACCTTCTCCTCGATCGTGCCGGCCGACACGAGGCGGTAGACCGTGACCGGACGGTTCTGGCCGATGCGGTGCGCGCGCTCGATGGCTTGCGCCTCGGCGGCGGGATTCCACCACGGGTCGAGGACGTAGACGTAGTCGGCCTCGGTGAGCGTCAGCCCGAACCCGCCCGCCTTGAGGCTGATGAGGAACGCGACCGCGTCGCCCTCACGGAAGCCGCGCACGACCGACTGCCGGTCGGTCGTCGACCCGTCGAGGTATGCCGTGTGGAGGCCCGCGCGCGTCAGCGCGGCCTCGACGATGCGCAGGAAGCCGGTGAACTGGCTGAAGACGAGAGCCCGGTGCCCCTCGGCGGCGAGCTCGCGCAGCTGGTCGACGAGGAAGTCGATCTTGGCGGCCGTCGCCTTGCCGGCGTGGACCTCGTCGACGAGGACGGGGTCGAGGGCGAGCTGTCGCAGCCGGGTCAGCGCGGCGAGGATGGCGACGCGGTTGGCCTCGGGGTCGTCGAGCAGGCCGAGCACGCGCTGCCGCTCGCGCTGCAGGTGCTGGTCGTAGATGTGCCGGTGGACCGGGTGCGGGTCGAGCGACATGACCTGGATCTGCTTGGGCGGCAGGTCGACCGCCACCTGCTCCTTGGTGCGGCGCAGCATGAGCGGCCGGATGCGCCGACGCAGCAGGTCGAGCAGCTCGGGCCGCTCGCCCGACTCGATGGGCTTGCGGTAGCTCTTGGTGAAGACGTCGGGTCGCGGGTAGAGCCCGGGCGCCGTCAGCGAGAGCAGCGACCAGAGGTCCATGAGGGAGTTCTCGAGCGGGGTGCCGGTGACGGCGATGGTGAACGGGGCGCCTAGCCGGCGGACGGCGACGTGGGTCTTGGCCTGCCGGTTCTTGACGAACTGCGCCTCGTCGAGGACGACCCCACCCCACCGGACGCCGTGGAAGGCGGCGTCGTCGAGGCGCAGGACGGCATACGAGGTGATGACGACCTCGGCGTCGGCGACGACCTCGGCGAGCGGCACTCCCCGCTTGCGTTCGGTGGCGGTGACCGCGACGGCGCGCAGATGCGGCGCGAAGGTCTCGAGCTCGCCCATCCACGTGCCGACGACGCTCGTGGGCGCCACGACGAGCACCGGGCCTCTCGCCTCGGGCCCGTCACCACCGAGCTCGCCGCGGTCGTGCGCACGGACCAGTGCCGCGATGACCTGGAGCGTCTTGCCCAGGCCCATGTCGTCGGCGAGGATGCCGCCGATGCGGGCGTCCCAGAGGCGGGCGAGCCAGCGGTAGCCGTCGAGCTGGTAGGGGCGCAGCGTGGCCCGCAGGTCGGGCGGGACCTCGGCGAGCGGGCCGGACTCGAGCGAGCCGAGCGCCTCGACGTTGGCCGCCCAGCGGGCGCTCTGCTCGTCGACGACGCCGAGGGCCACGAGCTCGTCCCAGAGGTCGGCGTGGTGGGCGCTGAGGCGCAAGCCACCGGTCTCGGGGTCGGCGATGTCGCGGGCCTCCTCGATGAGGTCGCGCAGCCGGTGCAGCTCGGGCCGGTCGAGCCGGAAGAAGGCGCCGGAGTCGAGCAGCATGATGTCGTCGCCGCGGGCGAGGGCCCCGAAGAGCGGCTCGAAGGGGACCTCCTCGCCGTCGACCTCGACGGAGACGCGCAGGTCGAACCAGTCGCCGGGCTCGGCGTCGCGGCGCTCGGACCGCGCGCCGTCCCCACCGGCCTCACCGGCCCCACCGTGCGGGGCCTCGGTCGCGCCGAGGCGCACGACGGGCGCCGAGGTGACCTCCTCGTAGGCGGGGACGTCGCCGTCGACCTCGACGGTGACGTGCTCGTCGGCCTCGAGCAGGGGCAGGGTGTCGGCGACGAACCGGGCCGCGGCGAGGCCCTTGAGCACGAGGCGGGGCACGAGGTAGGCGTGCCCGACGATGTCGGAGCGCAGCGCGCCCGGCACCGACTGCAGCGACGTCGCGGCCTGGACGGCTGCGGCCTCGGCGTCGCGGTCGCGCCCGCCGACGGTGCCGAACCGGGCCGTCGTGAAGGGTCGGGGCGTGCCGTCGTAGGCGTGCCCGAGGTCGAGGCGCAGCTCGCCCGGCACGTCGCTGACGACCTTGACGTGCACGGTGACGACCTCGGGCTCCGCCTCGTCAGAGGGCTCGGGCGCCGGCAGCGGCACCTCCGAGCGCACCCGTAACCGCTGCCGAAGGCCCGGCACGACGGAGCGCAGGAACCGGCCGCGCTCGTCGGCGGGCACCCGCAGCCCGGCGAGCGCCGAGGCGAGGGCGTCGGGCCCGAGGTCGAGCTCCTGGTCGAGCGGCACGAACGTCAGCGACCCGTCGTCGCCCTCGACCGCCACGGCGTGCACGGGGTCGCCGAGGTAGAGCCGCTCGCCGGTGACCTCCGGGGGCAGCCCCTCGAGCTCGACGTCGAGGTCGAGGTCCCCGCTGCCGTCGGCGGCGCGCTTGACGAGCAGCACGAGAGAGGCCGCGTCGTCGACGACGTGGATCGGACCGGTGACACCCTCGCCGGGCATCACCTCGATGCCGGCAGCGCGAGCCTCGCGCAGCAGCCCCCACACGTCGGGGCTCGCGTCGAGCGAGAGCGGGGGCGTGGCGGAGAAGTACGTCGTGCCGCCGGACCCGTGCCGCGCGACGTCGTGCAGGCGCCCCATGATCCGCTCGTGCTCGGGCAGGAAGCGGATGCCCGGCCGCCACTGGGGCAGGGCGTCGTGCCACGAGAGGGTGCGGTGCCACGTGCCGGCGCGGGTCCACCGGGTCGGGCGCAGGCCGTAGCTGAGCTCGGGGACGCCGCGCCGACCGCGCTGGTCGCGGTAGACGGTGTCGACGAACAGGCCCGCCGGCATGAGGTCGCCGCGCGGTTCGGGGCGCGCGGGCGCCGAGGTCGCCTCGACCGGGCGCGCACGGACGTGACCGAAGACGTCGGCCCAGTGCGGGGGCACGACGGGCGGCGCCGCCTCGGCCACGACCTGCGCCGGGGCCCCCTCCGCCTCGTCCCCGGTGCGCGGCTCGACGACCTTGCCCTGCGCCACGTCCCGCGCCGTCAGCATGAGCGCGACGACGTGCTTGCAGTCGGCGGCGACCGGGCAGCTGCACCGGCCGCTCCACAGGTGCGAGCGCCCCTTCGGGTGCGGTCGCGCCTCGATGATCGTCTGGTAGGTCTCGCTGCCGCTGCCCTCGATGGTGCCGAGCAGCATCATCCCGTCGGGGCGCGTGGCGAGCGAGCGCACCCGCCGCTCGAGCGCGTACGCCCTCCCCCGGTCGAAGGTGCGCGCGCCGACCTGCTGCGCGATGTCGGGGTCGGTGACCTCACCCACCCACGTCGCCCGACCCACGCTCCATGCCACCCCAGAACTCTACGTTCGCCCGCCGACACCGAGGCCCGCCGTCCACAGCGTCCCCGCGTCACGGCATACGCCGTCGGGCAGGATGGGCGCATGCCGAGCACGCCCGACCCCCGTGACCTGACGCTCGCCGACTTCCCGGTGCACCGGCCGGTGACGACGCGGTGGTCCGACAACGACATGTACGGCCACCTCAACAACGCCGTCTACTACGAGCTGTTCGACTCGGCGATCAACGGCTGGCAGGCCGAGCACGTCACGGTGGACCCGATGACCGACGCGACCCAAGGCGTCGTCGCGGAGTCGTCGTGCGCCTTCTACGCCGAGGTCGCCTTCCCGGCGCCGCTCGTCGTGGGTGTCCGCGTCGTGCGGCTCGGGCGCAGCAGCGTCACCTACCAGCTCGGACTCTTCGTCGACCCGGAGCGCAGCGCCGCGCCCGACCCGGCGATCAAGGCGCTGGGGCACTGGGTGCACGTGGAGATCGACGCCTCCTCCCGCCGTCCGACACCCATCCCGGACCACCTGCGCGCGCTCATGGAGACCGCGGTGGTGGAGGTCCCGGCATGACCGACGGGCCGCTCGAGGAGTCGTGGGACGCCTGGACCGCACGCGTCGGCGCGGACCTCGCGGCCCTCACCGAGGAAGACTGGATGACCTTCACGGTGCTCGCACCGACCACGACTGCGTATGCCGGCACGCGGGCTCCGCGCGGATGGCGCCGGTCGGGTGGTCGGTCGGGTGCTCGGACCCGCGTCCCCGACGTCTTCGTGCAGGTGCGCCGCCTCGACGGCGTGCTCGCACTCGAGTGCATCGGGGACACGGAGTTCGAAGGCGTGACCGACCTCAGCCCGGAGCAGCAGGCGGCGCTCGCAGAGCTCGGCTGGGAGCGGGAGGGCCGGGACCCCGAGTTCAGCCGCACCTTCACCGACGGGCGGGAGGCGGCGGACCTCGTGCATCTGAGCCTCACCGAGGTGCTCGGCGCCGAGACGCCGGCGGACGTCGACCTGAGGCGCGCGCCCCGGCCGTGAGCGCGCCCGGTCGCCCGCTCCGGGGCGAGCGGGGCGGTGCCCGGCGCTGGCGGTCTGGCGCCCGGCGCGCCTAGACCGCCCGGGCCACGAGCACCGCGTGCGGCCGTCGCTCACCCTCGTGCCCACGCTGCAGGCGCTCGACCTCGACGAAGCCGGCCGCCGCCAGGCGAGAGGCTATCTCGTCCACGGGCCACCGGTAGGCGGAGATGACCTTGTGGTCGAAGGCCTCGCGGACGGGTCCCTCGAAGAAGCCGACGACCACGGTGCCGTCGGGCGCGACGACCCGGCGGATCGCGGGCATCGCGGCATCGAGCTGGTCGGGGTCGAGGTGGATGAGGGAGTACCACGCCAGCACACCGGCCAGCGAGGAGTCCGGACGGCTCGCGTCGGTCAGCGACTCCACCTCGAACTGGACTCCCGGATGCGCCTGGCGAGCATGGGCGACGAACTCGGGCACGAGGTCCACCCCGCTCACCTCGCACCCGATGGAGTCGAGGAAGCCGGTCAGGTGGCCGGGGCCGCAACCCGCGTCGAGGACCGGGCCGTCGACGGAGCCGAGGTGGCGCTCGATGAGCCGGAGGTCGTCGTGGTGCACGATCTCCATCGACCCGAGCCGCTCGATGTAGAGCTGAGAGAGCAGCGAGTAGGCACGCTGCACGTCACCCGGACCGGTGGTCGTGGGTCCGGGTCCGACCGTTGCGTCTGATGCCCCGGCACCCGCGGCGGTCTGGCCTGTCGGCTCGTCGGTCACGGGTGGCAGCACATCAGGCAGGGGGCGGTCCGGCAACCCGGGCGCCGCCGGGTCATGGACGGTCACCCGGCGAGGTGGGCCCAGCGCTGCGACAGCTCGCGCCAGGGTGCCGTCTCGACGACCCGGCCTCGCTCGAGCACGACGACGCGGTCGGCCTGGGCCAAGGCGGCGGCCTTGCTCGTCGCGCCGATGACGGTGGCCCCGCCGGAGCGCAGCGCGGCCCACAGCTCGATCTCGGTGGCCGCATCGAGCGCCGAGGAGACGTCGTCGGCGAGCAGCAGGTCCGCCTCGCACGCGAGCGCGCGAGCGAGTGCCAGACGCTGCACCTGACCGCCGGAGAGCCGGACGCCGCGGTGGCCGACGAGGGCCTCGGGTCCGCCGGCCTCGGCGACGTCTCGCTCCATGCGGGCCGTCGCGAGCGCCGGCTCGACCTGCCGGTCGGGGTGGTCGAGGGCGATGTTGCCGGTGAACGTGCCGGAGAGCACCCGCGGCACCTGGGCGATGTGCGAGACCCGACCGGGGCGCAGCTCGACCTCGGGCTCGGTCAGGGCACGCCCGTTCCAGAGGACCTCACCGGTGTGCGACGTGAGCCCGGCCAGCGTCGAGAGCAGGCTGGACTTGCCCGAGCCGACCTGGCCGAGCAGGAGCACCAGCTCGCCCGCGCCGACGGTGAGGTCGACGTCCTCGACGCCGATGGTCCCGTCGTCGTGCACCGCCGTCAGCCCTCGCAGGGTCAGGCTGCGCAGCGGCTCGCGCGACCCGGGCTCCGGGTCGTCGGCCGTGCCGTGCACCAGGTCCATGCCCCGGGGCAGGTCCATGAGGTCGCCGCCACCGGCGAGCTCGCTCGTGGCGTTCATCCAGGCCCGCACGCCGGGGGCCTCGGTCACGACCGAGCCGGCGACCCGGCCGAACCAGTCAAAGCCGCTGACGGCGTTGGCGACGAGCAGGGTGACGGCGAGGGGCCACGTGCCGTGCAGGAAGCCTGCCCACGCGGCGACGACGCCGCCCTGGACCATGACGACGGGCACGCCGTCGAGCAGGGCCTGGACGCGGTGCTCGCGGACGGCGGCGTCGACGCGTCCGCCGTCGACCCGGTGGAGGTGCCGGTGCACCTGTGGGGTGGCCGCGGCGAGCTTGACCGTACGGATGGACTCGAGGGCGGAGACGAGCGAGCGGCCGAAGTCGGCGCGGGCCGTCGAGGCAGCGGCCGCCGAGCGCCCGGCCACGGGTCGCCCGAGGGTCGAGGCCAGCGCCGAGGTGACCATGACGACGAGCAGGACGGCGCCGGCGAGCCAGGTGCCGGCGATGAGCGCCGTCAACGACGCGACGACGAGCCCGTTGGTGAAGTCGACCCAGCGGTCGGTGTAGCGGGCCAGTCGGTCGGCGTCCATCGTGCGGGCGACGACCTCGCCGGGCGGGGTGCGCACGAGACGCCGCTGCGAGGTCTGACCCGCGAGGACTGCGGCGCGCACCCGCAGCCGGACCTCGATCCACCAGTGCGGGTAGGAACGGAAGGCCTGCGAGAGCAGCAGCGGGCCCACGAGGAGCGAGGCGACGAGGGCCGCGGTGACCCAGCCGGGGTTCTCCCCGGCCTGAAGGCGCGTGACGACCAGGCCCCAGGTCCAGCCGGTGAGGGCGCCGAACGCACCCGTCAGCGACGCAGCGAGGAAGAGCGAGGCGCCGAGCAGGCCCCAGCGCGGCTGGATGCTCACGGCGTGCAGGACCTGGCGGGCCAGGCTCGGGGTCGGGGCCAGCACCGGGGGCGGCGGCGGGGTGGTGCTGCGCCGCACCGACCCGATCGCGGCGTCGTCGTGGTGGTGCTCCTCGACGGCGACCTCGTGTGCGGCTGCCTCGAGCAGGCGGCGGAAGGGGCCGTCGGCTGCGGCCAGCCGGCCGCGCGGTCCGTGCTGGACGACGCGGCCCGACTCGAGGACGGCCACCTGCTCGGCCCGCTCGGTGGTCGACAGGCGGTGGGCGACGAGGATGCCGGTGCGCCCGGAGATGAGCCGGTCGGCGGCCCGGACCACGCGCGCCTCGGTGACGGGGTCCATGCGGGCCGTCGCCTCGTCGAGGACGACGACGCGGACGTCGCGCACGAGCAGCCGGGCGAAGGCCACGAGCTGCTCCTCGCCGGCCGAGAGCGTCGTCCCACCCGGGCCGAGCATGGTGTCGAGGCCGTCGGGGAGGCCGGCCACCCAGTCGGTCAGGCCGAGCTCGGCGACCGCGGCCTCGACGCGGGCGCGGGGCACGTCACCGAACAGCGTCATGTTCTCCGCGAGCGTGCCCGCGAGCACCTCGGTGCGCTGGGTGACGACGCCGACCGCGGCCCGGAGCTGCTGGAGGTCGAGGTCCCGGACGTCGGTGCCGCCCAGCAGCACGGTGCCGGCGGGCGGCTCGACGGCCCGTGAGAGCAGCGACGCGAGCGTGGACTTGCCGGAGCCCGTGCGGCCGACGAGGGCACACGTGTGTCCGGCGGGGACGACGAGGTCGACGTCGCGGAGCGCGAACGTGCCTGTGCCGTAGCTGAACTCGAGACCCCGGAACTCGACGTCGAGCGGGCCGTCGGGCAGCGGCAGACCGCCGACGGGCTCCGCCGGGGACGCGAGCATGGCGCGCAGCCGCAGGACGGCGCCGAAGCCCTCCTGGAGGTCGGGCAGGTGACGCGCCAGCATGTCGACGCCGCCGACGAACATCGTGGTCACGAGGAAGAGGGTGACCAGACGAGCGGTGGTCATGTCGTCGGCGAGCACGAGGGCGGTGCCGGCCACGGCGACCGCGGCCAGGGCGCCGTGGAGCAGGCCGCCACTGCGACGGGTGATGCGGACCTCGACCTCGAGCACCCGGTCGAGGGCCGCGTGGACCGTGGCCGCGAGGCGGGCGTTGCGGCGCAGGACGTGCGCCTGGCCCAGGGCGGTGCGCAGGTCGTCGCGGGCGGCGACGCCCTCCTCGGTGGATGCCGCGTGGTCGGTCCAGGCGGCCTCCTCGACGACCTTGCGCTCGGCGACCTGCGGCAGGAGCCGACGCACGACCCAGTACGTCGCGAGACCCGTGAGCGGGAAGAGCACGGCCGCGGGCCACCACGCGAGGCTCGCGACGACCCAGAGCGGCCCCGACGCGAGCAAGGTGCGCACGGCCTGCCACACGCCCCACCGCATCAGCTGGCCGACCTCCCAGGTGTCGTCGTCGATGCGGTCGAGCACCTCCCCGACGGCCTGCTCGGACAGCTCGGAGAGGGGCTGGGCCATGGCGGCGTCGAGCAGGTCGGCGCGCAGCCGCCCCTCGGCGCGGTCGCAGACGGTCGCCCACATCGTCTTGGCGACGGTGTCGATGACGGCTCCGCCGACGACACAGAGCGCGAGCAGCACGACGAGCATCGTCGTGGCGTGCTCGGCCAGACGGCCCGCGACCATGGACCCGAGCGACGCGGCCACGGCCCCGAAGAGGGACATCGTGAAGCACACGATCGTGAGGGGGCGACGCACCCGGCGCCAGTCCACGGGGACCCGGCCATGCGGCATACCGCCACTGCGGGGAGCGCCGTCGTGCGTCGTTCCCCGTGCGTCGTCGTGCCCCACCGTCGTCATCGTCACAATCACTGGACGGTACCGACCGGCACCGACACCACGCCTCCCGTTTTCAGGCCCCACCGACGGCTCCGACCGGAAGAAGCGGACCCACCCGACGGAGCAGCCGCTTCAATGGGGACCGTGACGACGACGAGGCCGACCCTGTTCCTGACCGTGGGGCTTCCGGGCACCGGGAAGACCACGGCGGCGCGAGCCATCGAGGCGGAGGAGGACGCCCTCCGTCTGACGAAGGACGAGTGGGTCAAGGCCCTGTTCGGGCCGGCGAATCCTCCCGCGGCCTCGGACGTGGTCGAGGGTCGGCTCATCGACATCGGGCTGCGCGCTCTGCAGCTCGGCATCAACGTCGTGATCGACTTCGGGCTCTGGGGCAGGGACGAGCGCTCGGCCCTACGAGCCCTCGCGGCCGACCTGGGCGCTGCGGTGGAGCTGCGCTACTTCGAGCTCACGCCGTCCGAGCAGCGCCGACGCCTCGACCGGCGACAGGCCGAGGAGCCCCACACGACCTGGCACATGTCGGACGCCGAGCTGGCCACCTGGGCGGGGATCATCAGCATCCCCACGGCCGGAGAGCTGGACGGCAGCGAACCCGTCGATGACCCGCCGGCGGGTTTCGCGACGTGGGAGCAGTGGCGCAGGGACCGCTGGCCCTCGTCGATCGGGTGACACGACCTCAGCGGCCGGCTGCCACCCGCTTCGCCGCGCGCTTCATGACGGCCGTGTAGGCGGGTCGGGCGAACCGCTTGGCGCGCCAGGCGATCCGGCCGTCTCGGTCGGTGAGGATGACGTCACGCCGGGCGTCGATGCCGCGCACGACGACGTCGGCGACCTGCTCGGCCGAGCGCTTGGAGCCGCTGACCATCTTCTTGCCCGCGGTCTCCATCTCGGTGTCGGCCCCTTGGAACGACGCGCCGAGGTTGGTGCGGAAGAACGACGGGCAGACGACCGACACGTCGACGCCGTGCGGGGCGAGCTCGTGCGACAGCGTCTCGCTCAGGGCGACGACGCCGGCCTTGACGGTGTTGTAGGCGGCCATTCCGGGGGCGTGGACGAGCCCGGCGAGCGAGGCGGTGTTGACGATGTGGCCGCTGCGCTGCTCCTTGAAGAGCGGCGTGAAGGTGCGGCACCCGCGCACGACGCCGAGCAGGTTGATGTCGACGATCCAGTGCCACTCGTCCATCGTCGCGACGTCGATGCGCCCGCCCGCGGCGACGCCGGCGTTGTTGACGAGCAGGTCGAGGCCGCCCCACGTCTCGCGCACGTGTGCGAGCGCTGCCGCCCACGCCTCGTCGCTGCGCACGTCGAGGGGGAGGTATGCCGCAGCCTCGGGGAGTGCGTCGGGCCGGTCGGTCTGCACGTCGGTCGCCAGCACGTGGTCACCCCGGGCGACCAGGGCGCGCACGAGGGCGAGTCCCAGCCCGGAGGCGCCGCCCGTCACGAGGACGCGCCGGGGGGACGTCGGGGCGGAGGAGCGAGCGGACGCGCGGAGCGGCAGGGACGGCATACGTCCCAACCTACTGGCGGACGGTGAGGGTCACCTTGCCCTGGGCGCGTCGCTCGTCGATCTCGGTGAGCGCCGCGGCGACGTCGTCGAGCGGGTGGCGCGAGCCGATGGGCGGGGCGAGCGCGCCGGACTCGAGGAGCGGCAGGATCGACTCCCACTGCGTGCGAAGGTACGAGGGGTCGGGCATCCAGAAGGCGCCCCACCCGACACCGACGACGCTGATGTTGTTGAGCAGCAGCCGGTTGACCTTGACCTCGGGGATCTGGCCCGCCGTGAAGCCGATGACGAGCAGGCGCCCCTCGGGAGCGAGGCTGCGGAGGCTGTCCGTGAAGCGGTCACCGCCGACCGGGTCGACGACGACGTCGACACCTCGTCCGTAGGTGAGCTCCTTTGCGGCAGCGAGGAACCCGTCGGCGAGCACGACGTGGTGGGCACCTGCGGCGCGGGCCGTCTCGACCTTGTCCTCGGACGAGACGACGGCGATGACACGGGCGTCCATGGCCCGGGCGAGCTGGATCGCGGCGGTGCCGATGCCGCCGGCCGCACCGTGGACGAGCACGACCTCGCCACGCTCGAGCCGGCCGCGCTGGGTGAGCGCGAAGTGGACGGTGAGGTAGTTCATCGGCAGCGCCGCGCCCACCTCGAACGACACGCCGTCGGGCAGCGGGAAGACCATCGCCTCGGGCACGGCCACGGTCTCAGCGAACGCGCCGAGCACCGGGAAGGCGGCGACGCGGTCACCCGGCCGGAAGGCGCTGCCCTCGGCCGCCTCGCGCACGACACCGGCGCACTCGGCGCCCGGCACGAAGGGCAGGTCGGGACGCATCTGGTAGAGCCCGCGGGTCATGAGGACGTCGGGGAAGCTGACCCCCGCCTCGTGCACGTCGACGAGGACGTGGCCCGGCTCGAGCGTGGGCTCGGGGACCTCGTCGACGGTGACGGTGGACGGGCCGCCGAGGCTGGTGACGCGCGCTGCTCTCATGCCTGCGAGCCTAGTCAGGCGGAGCCCCCGGCGTGATGGTGAAGGTCACACGGAGCAGGTCGGCGTCGCGGGAGCTCGGGCCGACACGCAGCTCGAACTCGCCGGGCTCGACGACGCGTCGACCGCCGGCGTCGACGATCGAGCACGCCGCCGCGGGCACCTCGACGCGTGCCCGCACCGACTCGCCCGGCGGCACCGTGACCCGACGGAATGCCTTGAGCTCCTTGGTCGCCCACGTGACGCTCGTGACGACGTCGGTGACGTAGGCCTGCACGACCTCGTATGCCGTCCGCCCGCCCGTGTTGGTCAGCGTGACCTCCGCGACCAGGACGTCGTCGGGCGCGAGCTCGGCAGCCTCGAGGGTCAGGTCGGACCACTCGACGGTCGTGTAGCTCAGGCCCTCGCCGAAGACGAACTGCGGCTCCTGGGTCAGGTCGGCGTAGCGGTGGCCGTGCTGGCCGCGGACCTGGTTGTAGTAGGTCGGCTGCTGGCCGACGTGCCGCGGGACGGAGACCGGCAGGCGTCCGGCGGGCTCGATCTGGCCGAGGACGAGCTCGGCGACGGCGCGGCCGCCGCGCATGCCGGGGCTGAACGCCTCAACGATCGCTGAGGCCCGGAGCGCGCTGGGCGGCAGGACGTTGGGTTTGGAGTGGAGCAGCACGACGACCACGGGCGTGCCCGTGCCGTCGAGCTCGTCGACGAGGGCGTCGAGCAGGGCCACCTGACCGCCCTGCAGGTCGAGGGTCGCGGTCGAGCAGCCCTCTCCCGTCAGGGCGATCGTGTCACCGAGCACGACGACGGCGAGGTCGGCCACCCGCGCCGCGGCGACGGCCTCGGCGAGCTGGTCGGGGTCGACGGGCGCCGGCGCCGAGACCGGCGGACGCGGCTGGCCGTCGGGGAAGAGCGGGCCCTCGGGATCGGGCACGAGCGTCTCTATCTCGGCCCCGCGGGCGTGGGTGACGGTCCACGTCGTCGGGACGACCGCGCGGAAGCCGTCGAGGACGGTCTCGACCGTCTCGCGCGGGTGGCCGTCGGGCATCCAGTCGACCTGCCCGGAGGCGCCGGCCCAGTCGCCGAGGTTGGCCTGCGGGTCGTCGGCGTTGGGGCCGATGACGGCCACGGTGCGCGGGACGTCGCCCACGGCATACGGCAGCGAGCCGTCGTTGGTGAGGAGCACGAGCGAGCGGCGGGCCACCTCGAGGTTGAGCGCGGCGTGGTCCGGGGACCCGATCACCAGCTGCTGGCGCTCGACGTCCGGAGGACGCGGGTGCTCGAAGAGGCCGAGCTCGAGCTTGACGCGCAGCACGCGGCGAGCGGCCTCGTCGATGCGACGCTCGTCGAGCAGCCCACGGGCGACGGCCTCCTGGGCAGCCTCGAAGAAGGCGGGCGTCGTCATGACGAGGTCGTTGCCAGCGCGCACCGCGACAGCCGCGGCCTCGACGTCGTCGGCGCACACCTTCTGCTCCCAGACCATCCGGCCGACGTTGTCCCAGTCGGTGACGAGGGTGCCGGTGAAGCCCCACTCCCCCTTGAGCACCTCGTCCAGCAGCCAGCCGTTCGCCGTGACGGGCACGCCGTCGATCGCCTGGTAGCCGAGCATGAAGGTGCGGCAGCCCTCCTGGACGGCGCGCTCGAACGGCGGCAGGAACCACGACGTCAGCTTGCGGCGGCTGAGGTCGGCCTCGCTCGCGTCGCGGCCGCCCTGCGTCTCGGAGTAGCCCGCGAAGTGCTTGGCGCACGCGAGCACCGCTGTGGGATCGGTCAGTCCGTCGCCCTGGTAGCCGCGGACCATCGCTGCGCCGAGCTCGCCGATGAGGTGCGGGTCCTCGCCGAAAGTCTCGCCGACACGGCCCCAGCGCAGGTCGCGCGTGATGCAGAGCACCGGCGAGAACGTCCAGTGCACACCGGTGGCCGAGACCTCGACCGCGGTGACGCGCGCGGCCTGCTCGACGAGCTCGGCATCCCACGAGCAGGCCATGCCGAGCTGGGTGGGGAAGATCGTCGCGCCGGGCCAGAAGGAGTGGCCGTGGATGCAGTCGTCCGCCGTGAGGAGCGGGATGCCGAGGCGGGTCTGCCCGGCGAGCGCCATGGCCCGCGGCAGGTCCTCGGGCGAGGCGTGCAGGATCGAGCCCGCGAGCTTGCCGTGGACGATGTCGGTGAGGTCGCCCCGCGCGTCGAGCTGGAGCATCTGGCCGACCTTCTCGGGGAGCGTCATCCGCCCGATCAGGTCGTCGAGCCGCTCCTCGACGGTGAGGGACGGATCACGGAACGGCGGGTCGGTCGGGGCGTCGGCGGGCACGCTCCGACGCTAGTCGACCTACGCTGGAGACGTGATCGAGCCCCTGACGCGACTGCCCGACGGGACCATCAAGCAGGTGAACCCCATCACCGGCACCAAGGTGTGGACGCTCCCGGGCAGGGCGGCCCGTCCCCTGGGGCAGCTGAGCCGGCACCCGCTGCCGATCGACCCCCACGACCACGACCGGCACTGCGCCTTCTGCTGGGGCCGCATGCGGGAGACGACCCCCGAGATAGCCCGGCTCGTCTACGAGCCCGACGGCTGGCACGACGTGCGGGGCCTGCTCGCCGAGGACCTCGACCACAGCACGCCGCAGTTCCGGCTCATCCCCAACCTCTTCGAGATCCTCAGCTACGACTACTGGCACCTCGCGCACGGCTGGCAGCCCACGGCCGACTCGCGAGCCCGCCGGACGGCATACCTCTCCACCCCCGGCGGCCGCGAGCACGTCACGTCCCTCGCCCGCATCCGCATGCGGGCGCGCGGCACGGCCGGCGCCGATGCCGAGCCGCTCGCCGAGGAGGACCTCGAGCGCGAGGCCGTCGGGCTCTTCGCCGGCAACCACCAGGTCGTCATCTCCCGGCGCCACTACGTCGACGACGCGACGGACGACTCCCAGCTCGCCGGGTCGGGCACCCTGACACCCGAAGAGCACTGGAGATACACGGAGTTCACGATCCGCGCGATGCGTGACCTCTACCGCGACAACGAGTGCGCGCGCTACGTCTCGGTCTTCCAGAACTGGCTGGCCCCCGCGGGCGCGTCGTTCGACCACCTGCACAAGCAGGTCGTCGCGATCGACGAGCTCGGCGCCCAGAAGGATCGCGAGGTCGAGCGGCTGCGCACCGAGCCCGACATGTTCGCCCGGTGGGGTGCGGAGTATGCCGCGTCGCAGGGTCTCGTCGTCGCGCGCACCGAGCACGCGGTCGCGTTCGCCGGCGTCGGGCACCGCTACCCCGCGCTCGTCGTCCACGTCACCGACGGCGAGGGCTGCCCGTGGGAGCTGGGCGAGGAGCAGGTGCGCGACTTCTCGGACCTCGTCCACGCCTGCCACGCCGCGACCGGGGTGCACGTCCCCTCGAACGAGGAGTGGCACCACCGGCCGCCGTCCGTCGACGTGCCGATGCCGCTGCGGGCCGTCATCAAGTGGCGGATCTCGACGCTCGCCGGCTTCGAGGGCGGCACGAAGATCTACGTCAACACCATTGACCCGTGGGCCGTGCAGCGGCGGGCGGTCACCCAGCTGCGGCGGCTCGCGGCCGACGGGCTCGTCTCCGACCGCATCGAGATCGCCTGACCGCAGTCAGGCGATCTCGGCACGGCCCCGTCAGAGCTCGCTGCCGTGGCCCTCGGTGCGGCCGACGTTGCCGTCCGCGCCGATGGGCCCGTTGCCGACGTCGGCACTGCCGGCGCTACCGGCGCTGTCGGCGCCACCGGCGCTGTCGGCGCTGTCGGCGCCACCGGCGCTGTCGGCGCCCCGGCCCGTCGACTGCTGGAGACGGTCGATGTGCTCGGAGGCCTGGGCCTTGGTGAGGTCGCCGGGCAGGGTCTCGCCGGCCTCGCGGGCCAGCGTCTCGAGGTAGCTGCGCTGCGCGCCGGTCATCGGCTCGTCGCCGGTCACCCAGTCCTCGGGGTCCTTGACGGCGGAGTCGCCGCCGGCGTCCGCTGCCGCGCCGGTGGCGCCGGTGGCGCCGATGACGTCGTCGTTCGAAGGTGTGTTCTGCATATCTGCTTAGGTGAAGTAGCATCTGTGGATGACCACGAATCCGGTTCGGGGAGTGGACTACCCGGCGACGTACCAGCAGCTGCTGGAGTGGTTCCCGGACAACCAGTCGTGCCTGGACTACCTCGCGGGCCTGCGGTGGCCGGACGGGTTCATCTGCCCCAAGTGTGGGGCGCGGGAGTTCTGGCGCACCGGGGCCGGGTTGTGGATGTGCCGCTCGTGCGGGCGGCGCACGTCGGTGACTGCCGGCACGATCTTCGACCGGACCCGGACGCCGCTGTCGACCTGGTTCGCCGCGATCTGGTTCCTGACCTCGCAGAAGAACGGCATGTCAGCCCTCGGGCTGCAACGCGTCCTCGGGTTCGGCTCCTACGAGACCGCGTGGGCCTGGATGCACAAGCTGCGCCGGGCCATGGTCCGCCCCGAACGCGACAAGCTGTCCGGGATCGTCGAGCTCGACGAGACGATGATCGGCGGTGTCACCGCGAACAGTCATGGCGGCTACGGCGACAAGGTCGCCGTCATGATCGCCATAGAGCACAACGAAACCCGCCGCCTGGGCCGGGTCCGGCTCGCTGTCGCCGACCACCCCGGCACGTCCCAGCTCGTCGACTTCGCCACCACCGTCATCGAGCCCGGCTCAACGGTCCGCACCGACGGAGCCCGCACCCTGCGCCGGCTCGCCGACCTCGGCTACACCCACGAGTTCACCCTCGGCTACTCCGCCCCCGACAAGGCCAGCGTCCTGCCTGGCGTGCACCTGGTCGCCTCACTGCTCAAGCGCTGGCTCATCGGCACCCTGCACTTCCGCGTCGAGGAGCAGCACCTGCCCTACTACCTCGACGAGTACACCTTCCGCTTCAACCGGCGGAACGCGAAGTCCCGCGGCCTGCTCTTCTACCCTCTGCTCGAGCAGGCCGTCGACACCGACCCCCACCGACTCAAGGACCTCCTCAAGCCCACAGAAACCGGCCTACCGGACTTCACCTAAGCAGATATGCAGAAGGTGTGTTCGAGTCGCTCATGCCGGCTCCGTACCCGATCGTCACCCGCCCGGCACGGAACCCTCGACACGTCCCTGCAGGGGCCCGGTCAGCGACCGAACGACATCGCCTCGGTGACGTCGCTGCGCAGCATGTCGCGGCGGTCGAGCAGGTAGTTCTGCCGCATCAGCCAGGGCGCGCCGTCGCCCTGCTGCGGCAGGTCGGCGGCGGCCCGCTGGACGTAGCCGGAGGCGAGCGGCAGCAGGGGCCGCCCCTTCATGCCTTCCGGTGCGTGCGGCGTGGCCACCCGCCACGCGTTCTGCTCCATGTGGCCCAGCAGCCGGCACACGTAGCGGCTGGCAAGGTCGGCACGCAGCGTCCACGACGCGTTGACGTAGCCGACGCACACCGCGAGGTTGGGCACGCCGGCGAACATGACGCCGCGATAGACGGTGAGATCGCCGGTGGGCCGGGCCTGCCCGTCGACGGTCAGGGCGATGCCGCCGGCGAGCTTGATCCGCAGTCCCGTCGCGGTGACGACGACGTCGGCGTCGAGCTCGCGTCCCGAGTGCAGGCGTATGCCGTGTGGCACGAACGTCTCGATCGTGTCGGTGACGACGTGGGCGCGTGCACTGCGCACGGCCTCGAAGAGGTCGCCGTCGGGGACGACGCAGAGGCGCTGGTCCCAGGGGTCGTAGGTCGGGGTGAAGTGGTCCGCGACGAGGTCGGTGGAGCCGAGGGACTTCGCGGCGCCCTTGGACAGCATCGACCGCATGACGGCGGGGCGGCGGCGGCTAAGCTCGTAGACGCCCATCGTGCCGAGGACGTTCTTGTAGCGGGCCGCGGTCCCGGCCGCACGCTCGGGAAGCACCTTCTGCAGGACGTCGCGGACCCGGTCCTGCCTGGGCAGGGACGCGATCCACGTCGGCGTGCGCTGGAGCATCGTCACGTCGGCGCCGGCGTCGGCGAGCGACGGCACGAGCGTGACGGCCGTCGCGCCGGAACCGATGACCACGACCTTCCGGCCCGACACGTCGAGGTCGTCGGGCCAGAACTGGGGGTGCACGACCTGGCCCTCGAAGGTCTCGAGGCCCGGCAGCTGCGGGTCGTGCGGGCGCTCGTAGTCGTAGTAGCCGCTGCAGAGGTAGAGGAAGCTGCACGTCAGCTGCCGTCGCGAGCCGCCGTGCTCGACGGTCACCGTCCACAGCGCCTCGTCGCTCGACCATTCAGCCGCGACGACCTTGTGGCCCAGACGGATCCGCTCGGTGATGCCGTGCTTGTCGGCCGTGCGGCGCAGGTAGTCGAGGATCTTCGGCCCGTCGGCGATCGCGTCCGGGTCGGTCCACGGCTCGAACGGGAAGCCGAGCGTCATCATGTCCGAGTCCGAGCGCACACCCGGGTAGCGGAAGAGGTCCCACGTGCCGCCGAGCGAGTCCCGCGCCTCGAGGATCGCCCACGTGCGGGTGGGGCTCATGGTGCGCAGGCGGTAGCCGGCGCCGATGCCGGACAGGCCGGCGCCGACGACGAGGACGTCCAGGTGCTCGAGATCGCTCACCTCGCCATTCTCACCCACGCGTCCCGCACTGTGACGCTGGCCGCCTGAGCAGCTACCGAGCGGTAACCAGCGGCTACCCTCGGGCGGGTGACGACGGCATACCCCCACCTGCTCGAACCGCTCGACCTCGGCTTCACGACGCTGCGCAACCGCGTCGTCATGGGCTCGATGCACACCGGCCTCGAGGACCGCGCCAAGGACTTCGACCGGCTCGCGGCCTACTACGCCGAGCGGGCGCGCGGCGGGGTCGGCCTCATCGTCACGGGCGGCTTCGCGCCCAACCTCGCCGGCTCCCTCTACCCCGGCGGCTCGGTGCTCGTGACGGAGCGCCAGGCTCGTCGACACCGGGTCATCACCAACGCCGTGCACCGCGAGGGCGGCAAGATCGCCCTGCAGATCCTGCACGCCGGCCGCTACGCCTACCACCCGCTCGCCGTCTCGGCGTCGGCCCTGAAGTCCCCGATCTCGCGCTTCACCCCGCGGGCGCTCAGTGCGCGCGGCATCCGGAGCACGGTCGCGGCCTACGCCCGCTGTGCCCGGCTGGCGCGTGAGGCCGGTTACGACGGCGTCGAGATCATGGGCTCCGAGGGCTACCTCATCAACCAGTTCCTCGCGCCGCGCACCAACCAGCGCACCGACGAGTGGGGCGGGTCGCCCGAGAACCGCCGCCGCCTGGCGGTCGACGTCGTCCGTGCGGTCCGCGAGGCGGCCGGCCCCGACTTCGTCGTCGTCTACCGCCTGTCGATGCTCGACCTCGTGCCCGAGGGCCAGTCGTGGGACGAGGTCGTCGCCCTGGCCCACGAGGTCGAGGCTGCGGGCGCGACGATCATCAACACCGGCATCGGCTGGCACGAGGCGCGCGTCCCGACGATCGTGACGTCGGTGCCCCGCGGCGCCTTCACGCGCGTCACCGCGAAGCTGCGCCCCGAGGTCGGCATCCCGGTCGTGACGAGCAACCGCATCTCGATGCCCGACCTCGCCGAGCAGGTCATCGCCGACGGCAGCGCCGACCTCGTCTCGATGGCCCGGCCTTTCCTCGCCGACCCCGACTGGGTGGCGAAGGCCGCGGGCGACCGCGCCGACGAGATCAACACGTGCATCGCCTGCAACCAGGCCTGCCTCGACCACACCTTCTCCAAGCAGACGGCGACGTGCCTCGTGAACCCCCGCGCCGTCCGCGAGACGACGCTAGTCCTCGCCCCGACCCGCCGCTCCAAGCACGTGGCCGTCGTCGGCGCAGGGCCGGCCGGCCTCGCGACCGCCGTCGCCCTCGGTGAGCGCGGCCACCGGGTCGAGCTCTTCGAGGCGGGTGACGACATCGGCGGCCAGTTCGCCCTCGCCATGCGCATCCCCGGCAAGGAGGAGTTCGCCGAGACGATCCGCTACTTCCGCCGCCGGCTCGAGCTCGGCGGCGTCAAGGTCCACCTCGGCCGTCGCGCCACCGTCGAGGACCTCGCGGACTTCGACGAGGTCGTCGTCGCCACCGGGGTCGAGCCGCGCGTGCCCGACGTGCCCGGCATCGACCACCCGAAGGTCGTGACGTATGCCGCCGCCATCCGCGGCGAGGCACCGCTCGGTCGGCGCGTGGCCGTCATGGGTGCCGGTGGGATCGGGGTCGACGTCTCGGAGCTGCTGACGCACGTCGAGTCGCCGATGACCGTCGAGCAGTGGATGGCCGAGTGGGGTGTCGGCGAGCCGGACGCGTCGCGCGGCGGGCTCGTCGAGCCGCACCCGTCACCGTCGCAGCGGGAAGTGCACCTGCTCCAGCGCAAGGCGACGCCCATCGGCAAGGGGCTCGGCAAGACGACCGGCTGGGTGCACCGGGCGGCGTTGAAGGCCAAGGGAGTCCACCACCACGTCGGCGTGAACTACGAGCGCATCGACGACGCCGGGCTGCACATCAGCCACGGCGAAGAGCACTCGGACCCGCAGGTGCTCGACGTCGACACGGTCATCGTCTGCACGGGTCAGGAGTCGGTCAACACGCTCGGGCCCGAGCTCGTCGCGGCCGGGGTCAGGGTGCACGTCATCGGCGGGGCCGACGTCGCGGCCGAGCTCGACGCCAAGCGCGCCATCCGCCAGGGCACCGAGCTCGCCGCGACGATCTAGGCCCGGCGCGTCAGGTAGGCGTCCACGAGGCGGGCTGCGTCACCGGCGCCGTCCTCGGCGCGCACCCGCTCACCGAGGGCGTATGCCGTCTCGCGGGCTCCCGGGGACAGGGCCACCTCGAGCGCCCGCTCGAGCCGCGCCGGCGTCAGGTCCTTGCGGGCGATCGGCGGCGGCGCCACCCCGAGGTCGGCCATCCGCCGCCCCCAGTAGGGCTGGTCGGCGGCGTGCGGCACGACGACCTGTGGCACGCCGGCCCGGACGGCAGCAGCGGTGGTGCCCGCTCCCCCGTGGTGGACGACGACCGCACACCTGGGGAACAGCGCGTCGTGCGGGGTCGGTCCGATGCCCAGCACCTCTGCTGAGCGCTCGACCCTCAGACCGGCGAGGCCCTCGCTCACGACGCCGCGCACGCTCAGGCGTCCGAGCACGCTGACGACGTCGCGCGAGACGCCGGCCGGGTCGGGCGTCGGCATGGAGCCGAAGCCGACGAAGACGGGGGCGTCACCGGCCGCGAGGAAGGCCTCGAGACCCGGCTCCAGTGACCGCCCCCGTGACCGGTCCGGCGACCCGTCGGCGTCGTAGCGCACCCAATAGCCCGTCTGCCGCAGCGCCGGCGGCCAGTCGGGGGCCGGCGGCACGACGTGCGGGCTTGCCGCGAGGATCGTCGGAGTGCGCTCCGCCGCGGCGACGTAGTCACGGAAATGCTTGCGGGGCAGTCCCTTCCCCTTGCGGACGAGATCTCCCGCGGGACGGAAGAGGTCGAAGGCGACCCGCCCGGCGGTCCCGCTCCAGGCACGGTTCAGCCACGACGTGGCGCGCGGCCGCAGCGCCAGCGCGACCGAGTCCCCGTGCGCGCTGGGCCACACCGGGGCGAAGACGGCGTAGAGGTGCGGCTTGGCAGGTCGAGCCCGGCGGCCCTCCGACGTGAGTAGCGCGTCGACGAGGTCGAGGGTCAGCGCTCCGGACACGACCGCGTCGGCCCGGTCGACGAGACGCGCGACGTCCGCGGCGAGGGCATTGGCGGTCTGCGCCATGACGTGCCGCATGAGCCTGGCTTCCCGCACCTGGGTGCGGGCAGACCCCCGGAGCGAGTCGCGTCCGAGTCCCTCACGCAGTGGCGCCTCGAGGTCGAACGACAGGGGCTCGAAGTCGACTCCGCTGCCCGCCACGACGTGACCGAGGTCGGCGGGCGCGGCGAGCGACACGGCATACCCCATCCGCTGCAGGCGCTGGCCGAGCGCCACGAGCGGTTGCACGTCACCGCGGGATCCCATGCCCAGCAGCAGGATCCGCACGTCAGTCCTCGCCGAGCTGCGCGCGGACGCGCGGCACGACCTCCTCGGCATAGAGCCGGATGCACTCCATCCGCTGGTCGTGCGGGAGGGTGCCGAAGGAGTACTTCAACTGGAAGCGAGAGAGCCCGAGCACCTGCACGGTGTCGACGATCTTGGCCGCGACGGTGTCGGGCGACCCGCAGTAGACGGCGCCTCCCGGGCCGAGCTGCTGGAGCGCCTGCTCCTTGCCCATGGGAGCCCAGCGCCGCTCGCGGCCGAGCTTGTTCATGTAGGGCAGGAAGTGCGGCATGAACTCCTCGCGCGCCTGCTCGTCGGTGGCGGCGACGTAGCCGGGCGAGTGCACACCGAGGGGCAGCTCCGGCTTGCCCATCTCGGACAGCGCGCGGCGGTAGAGGTCGGCGAGCGGCGCGAACTGGCGGGCCGATCCGCCGATGATGGCGATGACGACGGGGAAGCCGTAGTGCGCGGCGCGCACGACGGACTGGGGCGTGCCACCGACGCCGACCCACACGGGCAGGTGCCCGGACTCCGTCGCGGGCATCACCTTCTCGACCTGGACCGGCGGGCGGATCGAGCCCTCCCAGCGCACGGGCTGCTCGGCGACGATGGCCGCGAGCAGGTCGAGCTTCTCCTCGAAGAGGGTCTCGTAGTCGCCGAGGTCGAGCCCGAAGAGCGGGAAGGACTCGATGAACGAGCCTCTGCCGACAGTGATTTCGGCGCGTCCGTGGCTGATCGCGTCGACGGTGGAGAAGCGCTGGAAGACGCGGATCGGGTCGTCGCTCGAGAGCACCGTGACCGACGTGCCGAGGCGGATGTGCTCGGTGCGCGCGGCCAGCCCGGCGAGCAGCACGTCGGGAGCGCTCACGGCGTAGTCGTCGCGGTGGTGCTCACCGACGCCGAAGAAGTCGAGGCCCAGCCGGTCGGCGAGCTCGCCCTCGGCGAGGACCTCCCGGATCACCGTCGCGGGATGGAGCGGGGCGCCGTCGGGACCGTTGGCGATGTCGCCGAAGGTGTCGAGGCCGAGTTCGAGGCTCATGACCCCATCGTAGGTTTGCCGCCGACACGCCACGTGCGGCCGGCATCGGGATCCCAGCGGCGGACGGACTCGATGGCCCCGTCGAGCGGGCGAGCGCGACCGAGGACGGCGAGCGCCTCGCCGACCTGCCGCGAGCCAAGGCCGCGCGCGATGGTGACGTGCGGCGTCCACCGGCCGGGGCGCACCTGCTCCGGGACGTCGGGCGCACCCACCATCGCTGCGGCCAGGGACTGCTGGAGGCCGAGCAGCTGCGGGCTCGGGACGACGAGGCGGGCGAGGACGAAGCGGCGCGAGCCCATGACGAGCAGCGAGCCCAGCCGGACCGGCAGGGTCGCGAGGCCCTCGACCGCGCGGGAGATGCGCGCCTCGACGTAGTCGGGGACGGCGCCCGCGAGCGCCAGCGTCACGTGGGGGGCGTTGGTGGAGCCTTGGTGCTTGGCCTGGCTCGGCAGGCCGGCGTCGGCGAGGACCACCCACTCGCGCCGGATCTCCGCGTCGGTGGCGGCATCGAGCAGCCCTTCGACCGCATGCAGCGGCATGCTCAGGCGACCGGCAATGTGTCGGGCCGGCCCGCTCGGGGCCTTCCCCGGACGAGGCCGAGGTGGTCGGCGAGGAAGTCGCGCACGGCGGCCTGCTCTGCACGACCGCTCGCCTCACGCCGGCTCGGGTCGACCGCCACCGTGAGGACCGGAAGTCCGGCGTCGCTGAGCGCCTGGACCAGCGCGAGCTCCATCTCCCGGCGCAGGCGCATGAACTCGACGTAGCCGTCGAAGCCGACCAACCCGCGGCGCAGCCCCAGCCCCTGCTGCGTGTGGTAGCCCACGACGAAGTCGAGCCACTCGGCGGGGCGCTCCGCGGCGGCGCGCTCGAGGAAGGGACTCGGGTCACCGGTGTCGAGGTAGACGAGGGCGGGGGCCTGCGACCGGACGGCTCCGACGAGCTCGGCGACATGCCGCATAAGCACCTCGAGCGGCTGGTCGGCGCGCGCGACGAGGGCGCAGACGGGGTTCTGGAGCAGCACGCACTCCCAGACCTGCACCGCCTCGGGCCGCGTCCCGGCGCCGGCCGCGGTCCCCGTCACCGACGAGCCATGGCGGCGCCAGCTGTCGACGAGAACGGCCGAGTGCAGCTCGGGCGGTACGTCACCGTCGTAGGCGTCGTGACGACGGAGTCGCTCGACGAGCTCCGGCGGGAGCGCAGGGTGGTGCTGGGATCGCACGAGCCAGACGTCACCGGAGGGCTCGGCGACCTGGTGCAGCACAGGCGCCGCGTCGGGCCACTGCGACGCGATGTCGGCCAGGTCGTGGGCGCGCAGGACTGCGACCTGCTCGAAGTCCACCGGATGGTCGGTCGCACCCTCGGGCCAGTGCTCCACCTCGACACCTTCGTCAGCGAGCCAGGCAGCGATGTCGTGGGCGGTCGCGCTCTTGCCCGACCCGGGCAGTCCCTCGACGAGGACGGTCCCCCTCACGTCACCTGCCCGCTCGGCCGGAGGTCGAGGCCTCGCGCGGGTCGAGACGCGTGAGAATGCTTGCGAGAGAGGCGCCTTCGTGCTCGCTGAGGGCGCCGAAGAAGTCGTCGGCTCCGGCGCGCCGCGCGGCGTCGACCTCGGCGAGCACCGACTCGCCCATCTCGGTGAGGGCCACGGTCATGGCCCGCCGGTCATCGGGGTCAGGCGCCCGGCTGACGAGGCCGCGGGACTCCAGCCGGTCGACGACGTCGGTCGCCGAGCGGGGCGCGATGCGCAGGCGGTCGGCGACGACGCCCAGGCGCGTCGGGCCGTGGTGCCCGATGACGCGCAGCGCGCGGGCGTCGTGAGGGGCGAGGTCCGGCCCGAGGCCGGCCGCCCAGCGACGCCGCAGGGCGCGAGCAGCGCCCATCAGCAGCTCGTCGAGTGAGGGCTCGTCGGCGTCGCGCATGGTTGCAGCATACGTCTTTTGCCCATGTATCCCCTCATAGTGAGGTAACCTCATCATGGTCGCTTGGGGGAGCACACCAGGGGAGCACATTCAGGGGGAGACACATGAGCGATTTCAGCAACCCGTTGGTCGCGGGGGTCGGAGGGGGCGGGGGCGGCAAGGCGAAGAAGATCGACCCGCTGGACCGCGCCCAGCTGGCCGAGTCACCCGTGTCGATGCGACGCGTCGCACGCCTGTTCCGACCCCACGCCCGCACGGTCACGGTGGTCGTCGCGCTCATCGTCGCGACGTCCGTCATCTCGATGGGCCAGCCGTTCCTGCTGCGCGCCGTCATCGACGACGCGCTCCCCCACCACGACGTCCGCCTCCTGCTGCTGGCCGTCGGCGGCATGCTCGCGGTCACCGTCGTCAGCCAGCTCCTCGGCGTCGTGCAGACGTGGCTGACGACCACCGTCGGGCAGCGCGTCATGCACTCCCTGCGCACCGACGTCTTCCGCCACGTGCAGCGCCAGTCCATCGCCTTCTTCACGCGCACGCGCAGCGGCGAGGTGCAGTCCCGGCTCACCCACGACATCGCCGGCATGCAGACGGTCATCACCTCCTCTGCGACCGGTGTGGCGAGCAACCTCACCACCGTGGTCGCCACGGCGATCGCCATGGTCGCCCTGAGCGCCCGGCTGTCGCTGCTCTCGCTGCTCGTCATCCCGCCGGCCGTGCTGATGACGCGCAAGGTCGCCCTGGTGCGCCGCGACATCACGACGCTGCGCCAGCGCCGGCTCGCCGACCTGCACAGCCAGGTCGAGGAGGGCCTCACGGTCAGTGGGGCGACGCTCATCAAGACGCTCGGAGCGGCCCAGGCCGCGGCCGACCGCTTCGCCGCGACGTCCACCGACCTCATCGACCTCGAGCTGCGCTCGCAGCTCGCCGGCCGCTGGCGCATGGCGACGATGCAGATCATGTTCGCCGCGATCCCTGCCCTCATCTACCTCGCCGCGGGGCTCCCGGCGACGACTGGCGCCATGACCATCGGCACGCTCATCGCCTTCACGACCCTGCAGACCAGCATCTTCCGGCCACTCATGGGGCTGCTCGACATCGGCGCCCAGTGGGTCACCTCGATGGCGCTGTTCAGCCGGATCTTCGGCTACCTCGACCTGCCCGTCGAGGTGGCGCCCCCTGCCGACCCCGTCCCGGTGCAGCACGACCGGCTCCGCGGGGAGGTGCGCTTCGAGAACGTCACTTTCAGCCACGAGCCGGGCGCACCCGAGAGGACGTATGCCGTGGACGACGTGTCGCTCGTCGTCCCCGCGGGCACCACGCTGGCGCTCGTCGGCGAGACGGGGTCGGGCAAGTCGAGCCTGGCCGGCCTGCTCGCGCGGCTGCACGACCCGCAGTCCGGACGCGTCACCATCGACGGCCTCGACCTGCGCGACCTCGACCCGGCCGATCTGGCGCGCATCGTCGGTGTCGTGTCCCAGGACGCCTACCTCGTGCACGCCTCGATCCGCACGAACCTCCTCCTCGCCGACCCGGCCGCCACCGAGGACCAGCTGTGGGAGGCCCTCGCGGCCGCCCAGGTCGCGCCGCTCGTCGCGAGCCTCCCTGACGGCCTCGACACCGTCGTCGGTGCTCGCGGCCACCGGTTCTCGGGCGGCGAGAAGCAGCGGATCGCGATCGCCCGCACGCTCCTGCGCAACCCGCGCGTCCTCATCCTCGACGAGGCGACGAGCGCGCTCGACAACGAGACCGAGCGCGACCTGCAGGTCGCCATCGACCGGCTCATGGCCGGCCGCACCACCCTGACGATCGCGCACCGCCTGTCGACGATCCGTGACGCGGAGCAGATCGCGGTGCTCGACCACGGCCGCGTCGTCGAGCTCGGCGACCACCCCGGTCTCATGGCCCGTGGCGGACGCTACGCCCGGCTGGTCGCGGCCCGCGAGACGTCGGCTCGCGCGGTCGCCGCCGCCTGACCGCGCGGAGCAGACCAAGGGCGGAAGGGCGGCATACCTTGGTCGGTTGCCGTGCCCCGGCGTCCGTGTGGCACGGTGGGGCCGTGGAACCCGCCGACGTGCCCGTCGACCCGTCGCCCGTGCTCCGCGAGCCGGCCCACCGGGTCTCGCGCCGGGCCGTGCTCATGTGGACGCTGCAGGCCGTCGTCGTGCTGGCCGTGCTGCTGGCGGGCCAGGTCGTCTGGTGGTTCGTCGACGACGCGCCGTCGCGCACCCCCCACTGGGTGGTCGGTGCCGTCTGGCTCGTCGCCGGCGGGGCGTATGCCGTGGCGATGCCGCAGTGGCGCTACCGTGTGCACCGCTGGGAGGCGACGCCGCGGGCGATCTACACCCAGAGCGGGTGGCTCTGGCAGGAGCGCCGCATCGCGCCGCTCAGCCGGGTCCAGACGGTCGACCTCGAGCGCGGCCCGGTCGCGCAGCTGCTCGGGCTCGCGTCGGTGACGATCACGACCGCGTCGGCGGCCGGACCCGTCACCATCCACGGGCTCGACCTGCCGGTCGCCGGAGAGCTCGTCGACGCCCTGACCGCGGCCGCCGTGACCGAGGCGGGCGACGCGACGTGACCGACGGCTGGCGCCGGCTCGACGCGCGGATGCTGCTCGTCCACCCGCTCGAGACGCTGGTCCGCTTCCTCCCGGCGCTGCTGGCGATCGTCGTCTTCCGGGCAGGCTCCGACGACAGCGACCGGTGGGAGCTGTATGCCGTCCCCGTCCTCGTCGCCTTCGGGGTGCTGCGCTGGGTGACCACGCGCTACCGCATCGCCGACGGGCAGATCGAGCTCCGGCGCGGCCTCTTCACCAAGCAGACGACGACCGCCAGGCTCGACAAGGTGCGCACCATCGACCTCACGGCCCAGCTCCACCACCGTGCGCTCGGGTTGGCCAAGGTCGAGATCTCCACGGCAGGGGGGCAGCACGACCGGCTCGTGCTCGACTCGTTGAGCGTCGACGCCGGTCGCCGGCTGCGCGCCGAGCTGCTGCACCGCGTCGACCCCGCCGTGACCGGGCTGCCCTCTCCCACAGGCACGCCCGTGGCGGTCGATGACGTGCCGGTCGACGCGCCACCGCCGGTCGGCGACGAGCTGCTCGTCCGGCTCGACCCGTCGTGGATCCGCTACGCGCCGCTCACCGTGACCGGTCTGGCGAGCGCGGCCGCCATCGTCGGCTTTGCGTCGCAAGGGCTCTCGCGCTTCTCGCAGGAGCGGTCGGTCTTCCGCGACGGCGCGTCGTGGGTCGCGCGGCTCTCGTGGTGGGTCGACGTGCTGCTCCTGCTCGGCGTCGTCTCGCTCCTCGCGGTCGGGGCCTACGTCCTGACCTTCTGGGGCTTCCGCCTGACCCGCAACCGGCTCGGCACCCTGCACACCCGCCGGGGTCTGCTCACCAATCGCGAGACGAGCATCGACGCGGCGCGCGTGCGCGGCATCCGGCTCGACGAGCCGCTCGGGCTGCGGCTCGCCGGGGCGCGCCGGCTCAAGGTCGTCACGTCCGGGCTGCTGCGCGAGCAGGGCGGATCCGACTGGCTGTGCCCGCCGGCGCCGGCCGGCGTCGTCACGCCGCTCACCCTGCGGATCCGTCCCGACGAGGCTGCCGTCTCGGGCCCGCTCCGCTCGCACGGCCCGGCAGCCCGGCGTCGCCGGCTGACTCGCGCCCTCGTCCCTGCAGGCGCCGTGGCCGCGGCGCTCGTCGCGGCGCGTCTGCTCTGGGACTGGCACGGCTCGTTGCTCGTCCTCGTGCCGCTGCTCCTCGTCGGCGCGTTCGCGCTCGGACATGACCGATACCGCGCGCTCGGCCACACCGTGACCCGCGACCACCTCGTGTCGCGTCACGGCTCGCTCGACCGGCAGCGCGTCGTGCTCGACCGCGACGGCATCATCGGCTGGAAGGTCGAGCAGTCCTTCTTCCAGCGACGCGTCGGCGTCGCGACGCTCGTCGCCACCACGGCCGCGGGGGCACAGCACTACGACGTCGTCGACGTGCCGCTCGAGCAGGCGTATGCCGTCCTGGCGCAGGTCAGTCCGGACCTGCACTCCGACTTCGCCTGAGCCACAAGCACGCTCGCCGCCCTTCATTCGAGTGGCCCCGTCGTCACACGCGACGTGGACCTCACCTGAGCAGCCGCCGACGGGTGCCCCTCATCGAATCACCGCTTCCTCCGGGTCTTCAGATCGGTGACCGGGATGCGAACGTCGAGGAACGAGGTCTGAATCATGCCGGCCTCCTCGTCGGTCACGTTGAAACACACCGAGGCCCCCGTGTCGGAGAAGTACGCCACCCACTGCGTCGCATCGTCGTAGAGCTCGACGCCGATGGACCACGACGCAAAGGCTCGAAGCAGGCGAACGTGGTCGCCCCGACGAACATCCACGTCGATACCCATGCCGGCATCTCCGCTGCCACGAGCGTGTCCCATCCGTAGGAGAGCGTCCTGAGCCTCACGAGCTGCCTCGGGCAGGTCACCCTCATCTGAGTACGCGTCGATCCACGCGGTGTCGACGCGGGCAAGGACGACGTCAAGCACGGCCTGACAGGCAAACGCGGACTCTCCCCGGTCGACGAGATCTCGATCGACGCAGTACTCGGTCAAGTGCTCGCTCACCTCGGCATTGTGACGGACTCGCAGGCCGACCAGTCGTGGAGAAACATCCACGGCAGTCGGCGCCGGCGGATTCCGAATGGGTGGCCAGACCGCCGACGTCTCGTGACGTCCACGCCGCCCAGGCGTTCTGGATGGACGGCGAACGAGGCAGGACGACGAAGGAGTGGCAAGCAACAGCGCACTCACCTGCCCGGTCGGCTCGCCTGGACGAGGACGTCGCAACCGACTTGTAGGGTCTCGTCCCGATGGACAGCTCGTGGATCGCGCAGACGGCTCGCTCATACGACCGAGTCGCAGAGCCGTACCTGGCCCTCGTCAGGGAGGGGATCGCGCACCTCCCCCTGGAGTCATCCCTGGTCAGCCACTTCGCGGCGCAGGTCCAGACCACGGGCGGAGGACGGGTGATCGACCTGGGCTGCGGACCCGGACTGCTGACGCGCCATCTGGCTGCCCTCGGTCTCACGACGGTCGGGGTCGATGTGTCACCGGAGATGCTGCGCATCGCAGCGAGTCTCAACCCCGGCCTGGAGTTCATCGAGGCCTCTGTGACCGAGCTGCCGGTGGAGGCGGGTTCCGCGGGGGGCGTCTTCTGCTGGTACGTCGCGCACCACATCCCCGACGACGCTCTGGGCCAGGTGTTCACGCAGATCGCCCGGGCGCTTCGGCCCGGTGGCCCGCTAATGCTCGGAGGTCACGTCGGAGCCAGCACCCAACTCAAGACGGAGGGCTACGAGGGTCTGCCGATGCACGTGCTGTTCGCGCGGCGCAGCATCGACTCCTACGCCGGGCTCGCGGCCGCCGCCGGGCTCACCGTCGATGCGACCATCGCGCTGGGCCCGGACAGACCGGCAGCCGCCGCGATACTGCTGGCCCACAAGCCCCTCCAGCGGTGAGGCGCAGACGCTCGATCCGACGTCGGATGGCGTGACAGCCTGACGCGCATGGTCGATGCACCCAAGGACGTGTTGAAGGACTATCTGCAGGGCGCGCGGGACGTGCTGCTCTGGAAGCTCGAGGGCCTCTCCGAGCGCGACGTGCGGTTGCCTCGCACACCGACGGGGACCAACCTGCTGGGACTCGTCAAGCACGCGCTCAACACCGAGGTGATCTACTTCGGCCCGACCTTCGGCCGGGAGTGGCCCACCCCGGACGAGCTCGTATCCCCCGACGAGCAGGATCCGCTCGCGGGCTGGTACGCCACGGAGGCCGAGACCACCGACAGGCTCGTCGACCTCTACCGCCGCGCCCAGGCCTTTGCCGACGAGACGATCGAAGCACTGCCGTTGGACGCGGTCGGACACGTCGCGCACTGGGGTGGCACGGCAGTCACGCTCCACGAGGTCATGGTCCACACGACCGCGGACCTCCAGCGCCACGCCGGCCACGCCGACATCCTGCGTGAGCAGATCGACGGGACGGTGGGCCTGCTGCCGCAGCACAGCAACCTTCCCGACGTGGCGGACTGGTCGGCGCACACAGCCAGGCTGACGGACCTCGCCGACCGGTTCGCCATTGCTGACCATGGCTGACTGGGCCACGCTCGAGCACGCCTACGGGAGTGCGCGGGACGTCCCCGACCTGCTCGCCGCCGCCGAGCACGCATCCGAGGAGACCGGGCCCGAGTGGGACAACCTGTGGATCCGGCTCTGCCATCAGGGCACCGTCTACACGGCCAGCTATGCCGCCATCCCCGCGCTGGCCGCCATGGCCACTCGCCACGCGCCGGCCGGATACGTGGCCGCGCTGCAACTGGCCGCCTCGGTCATCGCCTCGCAGGACGGCCCGCGGCCCGCGGCCGACGTCCGTCGCGACTACGCCGAGCACGTCGCCGACCTACGCGCTCTGGCGGAGTCCGGACTTGCCCTGGTGGACGACGACACCGAGTTCGTCTACGGCCTGCAGGCGCTGATGGCCTTCGAGGACGGCGGTGTCTGGCAGCGATGCCTCGACCACGTCGCCGACGGCGAGATGCCCATGGGCTGTCCCGCCTGCCACACGACGCTCGTGCTCGATCTCTCGAGCGACGCGTGCACGCTCGCGGACCTGCACGACGGCTCCGTCCCACCGACGTCCCTCGGGCCTGGCCGGGCCACCCCGGGCACCGTCGAGGAGCGGCTGCTCGCGCTGGCCACCGCTCACGGCCGCGACGCCGTGGCCGCCCAGGTGCAGCGCCTCCTCGGGCAGGCCGACTGCCCCCGGTGCAGCCACCACTTCACCGTGACCGACGCCCTCTACTGAACGGCGGGCCGGCTCGCCTCAGGGCTGCTCCAGGATCCGGGCGATGGCGGCATACCCCTTCCGGCGCGCGTGCTCGAGGGGCGTGACACCGTCCCGGTCGGGGATGGTGCGGTCGGCTCCCGCACCGAGGAGGATGCGGACGATCTGCTGGTGACGATCGCCGCCGTCGCCGAGGATGACCGCCTCGAGCAGCGCGGTCCACCCGAGGTCGTTGACGTGGTTGACGTCGATGTCGGTCTGCACCACCCGACGCACGTAGTCGACGTGGCCGCGCTCGCTCGCCGGGATGACCGAGACCCCGCCGTAGCGGTTGCGGATCGTCAGGTCGGGCCCCGCGGGCAGCAGCGCCTCGAGCATCGCAACGCTCCCGGTGACGCCGGTGACGAGCCACGGGGTGTCGCGCCGGTCGTCGAGCGCGTCCGGGTCGGCGCCCATGGCGACGAGCAGCCTTGCGGCGTCGACGTGGTCGCCGGTCGCGGCGAGCAGCAGCGCCGTGCGCTCGTTGCCGTCACGGGCCTCGATGTCGGCACCGGCACGCAGCGCGAGCGCCACGGCGTCGGCGTCGCCACGAGCAGCGGCCGCCAGGAGTGCGGCGTCCGGTTCCTTCACACGGTCGGAAGTCGTGGCCGTCATGAGAACTCCTGTCAGTCGGTCGAACCCGCGCTCGCGGGCCATCTGGAGCGGGGTGAGTCGTTCGCCGCGGGAGGGCGTGGTCAGCTGGACGCCACCGGCCACGAGCGCACGCACGGTGTCGACGTACGTCGTCGAGTCGCGCCCGAGCCAGACGGCCTCGTGGATCGCCTGGTAGCCGATGCGGTTGACGTGGTCCCGGTCGATGCCGGCCTGCAGCAGGGCACCTACGACGAGCGCGTGCCCGCGCTCAGCCGCCCGGATCAGGGCGGTGCCGTTCCAGCTGTCCCTGTCGTCGACGCGGGCGCGGTGGCTGAGCGCCAGCCTCAGTAGCCCGAGCCGGCCCTCGCTCGCCGCGATGAGGTATGCCGACTGCTGGGTCTCGTCCTTGGCGTTGACGTCCGCGCCCCTGGCGACCAGGGCCGTGGCGCGCGGCAGGTCGTCGTCCCACGCCGCGTCCCGCAGCTCCGCGTCGAGCTGCCTCGTCGTCCCACTCGTCGTCCCACTCGCCGGCACACGCGGCCTCGCACTCGAGGCTGCGCTCGTCGCGACAGTCGTCGTGGTGACGGTTGGGACCGGAGGGGTCGGCGAGCTCGAGCGGCCACTCGGCGTGCAGCCCGCCAGGGTGGCCGCTGCGACACCGGCTGCCACGGCTGCCGCCACCGCTCCCCCGTGCCCGCCTCGTCGCATGCGACTCATCGTGCCAGCGGGTCGGTGACCACCTCGTACGGCCCAGCCGCCACCGCCTCGTCGAACTTGCTGTCGACGTAGAGCGTGCGGCCCCGCAGCACCTTGGCCGTCGTCAGCACTCGGGCGGGGTCGGTCGCCTGCTGCGACACGAGCCGCGCCGTACGGCCATCGGCCTGCAGCTCGAGCGTGGCCAGCATCCGGGCGAAGTTGCGCACGACGGCGAGGCACGAGCCCTGGCGGACGAGGCCGTCCGCGTCGGTGAGCACGGCGTTGCCGGTGTCGACCCGCGACACCAGTCTCGTCCGCAGGTCGAAGCGCCACAGCGCTCCGGCGTTGCCCTGGGCCACGACGAGGGCCGAGCGGTCGGCGCTGACGACGATGCCACCGAGGTTGAAGCCGGCCCGCTGCTCGACCACGCCGGTCGCGTCGGCCCAGCGTGTGACACCCCAGCTGCCGCCCTCGGGCGCGACCCGATAGACCTGCGGCGCGTTGGAGTTCGTGAAGTAGGCGGCGCCGTCCGGCCCGATGGCGACGTCGTTGAGGAAGACGTCGTCGCCGGGCGCGCGCAACGCGGCCAGCAGCTCACCGCGGGGCGAGTAGACCCAGAGGTCGGGCCGACCGGTGCCGATGCCGTTCGGACCCCCCGCGACGTAGACGCGGCCGGCGGCGTCGGTCGTGATGCCGCGCGCCGTGAAGCGCCCGTCGGTGCCGTCGCCGGCCAGCCACTCCTCGGTGCGCGCCGTCCCGGCCCATCCGCGGTGGATCTCGCCGCCGGTCACCTCGCTGACGTAGAAGGTGCCGAGTCGCTCGTCGGTGCCGATGCCCTCGAACTTCGAGCCGCCGGGGTCGCCCTGCAGCTCGTACGTGCCAGGGCGCCCGCCGGCCGTGGCCGACGGCGGAACGGCGAGGGGCAGGGTGGCGGCGACGGCGAGGGCGGCGAGCACGGCGCTGGTGCGGTTCATGGTGGTCTCCGGGTTCGGTGGTGGTGGTCCCACCACTTTCACCGGGCGGTCGGTGCGCGCGCGTCGGGCGACCGGCCAGACCGGAGTAGCCGATCGGATGATGCCGCGGCACCCCTGCCGTCCCTAGGCTGCGGGTCATGGAGGAGGGCATCCTCGCGCCCGTGGCGCGACTCGACCGGTGGCTCGACGCCGTCCTCGTCGCGCTCCTCGTGACGTGTTCGGTGCGCTACCTGCTGCGGCACGACCTCGACGGGACCGCCGTCCTCGTGCTCGCCGGGGCGGCCGTGCTCGGCGCCGCCCACCTGACGCGGCGCCGCGTCGCCGACCGCGGAGCGTGGCCCACCGTCTGGATCGCCGTCGTCGTCGCCCTCTGGGTGACGTTGACGCTCGTGGCACCGTCCTTCGCCTGGACCGCGGTGCCCGTGGCCTTCGCCGTGCTCCAGGTCCTCCCCTTCGCGTATGCCGTCACCGTCGTCGTCGTCATGACCGCCGTCGTCAGCGTGGCGTGGAGCCGCATCGCCACGGACCTCGACCCCACGGTCCTCGTCGGTCCGGTCGGCATCGCCCTGGTCACCGTGCTCTCCTACCGCGCCCTCGACCGCGAGGCGCGCACCCGGCAGGCGCTGCTCGACGAGCTGACCGAGGCACAGGCCGATCTGGCTGCGGCCCAACGCCGTTCGGGTGCCCTCACGGAGCGCACCCGCCTCTCGCGCGAGATCCACGACTCGGTCGGTCAGGGACTGTCGAGCATCACCCTGCTCCTCGGGGCGGCCGAGCAGGACTGGGACAAGAGGCCGCTCGCTGCTCGGGACCACGTCACGGCCGCCGGCGCCGCCGCCCGTGACGCGCTCGACGAGGTGCGTCGTGTCGTCCGCGACCTCGCGCCTGCCGACCTCGAGGACGACACGACGGGCGACGCCCTCCCGGCCGCGCTCGCCCGCGTCGCCGCGACCGGCTCCCACGGCCTCGACGTCCAGGTCCGCGTTCACGGCGACGCGGTCCCCGTCCCCTCGACCGTCGCCGGCGCGCTCGTGCGGTCAGCCCGTGGCGCGCTGGCCAACGTCGTCGAGCACGCGCACGCGACACGGGCGGTGGTCAGCCTGACCTACCTGCCCGACGAGGTCCTGCTCGACGTGCGCGACGACGGGCAGGGCTTCGACCCCGCCGAGCCGACCCCGTCCGGGCCCGGCGGGGACCGCGGGCACGGGGTGGACGGCATACGTCGTCGGGCGGCCGACCTCGGCGGACGCGCCGAGGTCGAGAGCGCACCCCGTGAGGGCACGACCGTCTCGGTCCGCTTCCCCCTCGGCACAGGAGACCGTCATGGCTGACCCCGGCGCCCCGGTGCGCGTCGTCCTGGTCGACGACCACCCCGTGGTGCGCGCCGGCCTGCGTGCCCTCGTCGGCGGCCAGGACGGCATCGAGGTCGTCGGCGAGGCGGAGGACCTCCCCTCCGCCGAGCGCGTCGTCGCCGCCGAGCGACCCGACGTCGTGCTCATGGACCTCAGCCTCGGCGACGGGCCGGGCGGCGCCGAGGTGACCGCCCGCCTGCGGGCGATGCCGCACCCCCCGAACGTCCTCGTCCTCACGACCTACGACACCGAGGCCGACATCCTGCGCGCCCTCGACGCGGGCGCGCTCGGCTACCTGCTCAAGGACGCCCCGGCCGAGCAGCTCTTCGCCGGGATCCGCTCCACCGCGCGCGGCGAGACCGTGCTCGCCCCGTCCGTGGCCGCACGGCTCGTGCGCCGCACCGCCTCACCCGGGCCGGTCGTCACCGAGCGCGAGGTCGAGGTGCTCGAGCTGCTGGCGCGGGGGCTCGGCAACCGGGAGATGGCCCGTGAGCTGCTCGTGTCGGAGGCGACCGTCAAGTCCCACCTCAGCCACGTCTACACCAAGCTCGGCGTCGACACGCGTGCCGGCGCGGTGGCGGCAGCGATCGAGCGCCGCATCACCCGGTCAGGATGATGCGGCGCTCGACGTGACTGCGTGAGGAGCCCGAGGGCCAGAAGCGCGGTCAGAGGCGCATGGAGGCGCCGACCTTCTCGGTGTGCTCGCCGACCTCGTGACCGCGGCCGTCGTCGGCCGTGACGTCCTCGGCCGTGACGTCGTCGGTCACGGCGGAGTCGCCGAACGGGTCGGTCTGGACCATCTCGCCGACGCCCTCGCCCGGCGCGGTCTCCTCGAACGTCAGGGCGAAGTCGTCGCCGTGCTCGCTGACGCCCGCGACGACGGCGTGCTCGACGGCCGCGACGGCATACTGCCTCCTCACGACCTGCGGGTCGCGCGACAGGTCCTTCACGAGCGCGACCGCGAGCCCGACCATGATGACGAGGAAGGGCAGCGCCGCGACGATCGTGACGTTCTGCAGGCCCGACAAGGCGTCCTCACCGCCGATGAGCAGCATGACCGCGGCGACGGCGCCGGTGGCCGCGCCCCAGAAGATCACGGTCTTCTTCGACGGCTCGAGCGTGCCCTTCTCCGACAGCGTGCCCATGACGATCGAGGCCGCGTCGGCACCCGACACGAAGAAGATCGCGACGAGGAGCATGACGATGACGGCGGTCACGGTCGGCCAGGGGAGGTTGCCGAGCATCGCGAAGAGCGAGCCCTCGGGCGTCGACTGGCCGGCGATGTCCTGGCCGCCCTGCTGCTGCGAGATGCCGGCGCCACCGAAGATGGCGAACCAGATGAGCGAGACGACCGACGGCACGAGCAGCACGCCCGAGACGAACTGGCGGATCGTGCGGCCGCGCGAGATGCGGGCGATGAACATGCCCACGAACGGGGTCCAGCTGACCCACCAGGCCCAGTAGAAGATCGTCCAGCCGGCGAGCCAGTCCTTCATGCCGTTGCCGCCTGCGGCGTCGGTGCGGGCCGACATCATCGCGAGGTCCTTGAAGTAGGACCCGATGGTCGTCGGGACGAGGTTGAGGATGAAGACCGTCGGGCCCACGACGAAGACGAAGAGCGCCAGGGCGAGCGCGAGCACCATGTTGATGTTCGACAGCCACTGGATGCCCTTCTCGATGCCGGACACGGCCGAGAGGATGAAGCAGACCGTCAGCACCGTGATGATGCCGATGAGCACGCCGTTGCCGACCTTGCCGATGCCGCCGACGATCTCGAGGCCGGAGCCGATCTGCAGGGCGCCGAGGCCGAGCGAGGTGGCCGAGCCGAAGAGCGTCGCGAAGATCGCGAAGATGTCGATGACCTTGCCGGCCGGGCCGTTGGCGCGCTTCTCGCCGAAGAGCGGCGCGAAGGCGGAGCTGATGAGCAGCGAGCGGCCCTTGCGGAAGACGCCGTACGCGACGGCGAGGCCGACGACGGCGTAGATGGCCCACGGGTGCAGCGACCAGTGGAACATCGTCGTCGCCATCGCGGTCTGCACGGCCGCGGGGTTGCCTGCGGCGCCCGTGCCGGGCGGCGGCGTGACGAGGTGCGTCAGCGGCTCGGTGACGCCGTAGAACATCAGGCCGATGCCCATGCCGGCGGAGAACATCATCGCCACCCACGACGACGTGCGGAACTCGGGAGCCTCGCCGTCACCGCCGAGCGGGATGTTGCCGTACTTGCTCGCCGCCAGCCAGATGACGAAGACGACGAAGCCGGACGCGACGAGCGAGAAGAGCCAGCCGGTGTTGTGCACGACGAAGTCGAGGCCGGCGGAGGCACTCGTGCTGAGGCTCTCGGTGCTGAGCGCTCCCCAGAGCACGAAGCCGATGGCGACTGCGGCGGCGACGCCGAAGACGACCTTGTCGACCTTGGAGCGCGGAGCGTCCTCGTGGTTCACGGGTGGTGGCTCGAGCGCGGGGTGCAGCGCGTCGTCGGGACTCTTGGTCAGTTCACTCATACGTCATGACGGCACCCGACGTAGGTGCCGTCTGTCTCCTCACGGTTACGTGTCATAGATGTCTCGATGAAGCGTCCACTGTGTCGAACTCGGAGGGACGAGCGCAAAACGAGGCCGTCGGACGGAGGCGGCTCACGGCATACGACCTCGTCGATCTCGTTGAACAGCAAAGGTTCCCGTCACGCAGGACTATTCAGCGTGAGATGGGCCACCTCACGCCGAAGGGCCACGGACCGTGACGGTCCGTGGCCCTTCGCGGGGGTGTGTCCGCGTCAGCGCGAGGACCCGACGAGCTCGGGCTCGCGGCCGTCGGCACCCTCGACGCGCGGTGCGTCGTCAGGGACGACCTCGTCGTGGTCGAGCATGCTCGCCTCGTCGAAGCGGTCCTGGCCGGAGAGGACGCGGCCGGCCTTGTCGCGGTCGATCTCGCCGACCCACGTGCCGATGAGCACCGTCGCGATGGCATTGCCGGCGAAGTTCGTCAGGGCGCGGGCCTCGCTCATGAGGCGGTCGATGCCGACGATGAAGCCGACACCGGGCACGAGGTCGGGGCGGTGCGACTGCAGGCCACCGGCGAGGGTGGCGAGGCCGGCGCCGCTGACGCCCGCGGCGCCCTTGCTGGCGATGATCATGAAGACGAGCAGGCCGATCTGCTGGCCGATGCTGAACGGCTTGTCCATGGCCTCGGCGATGAAAAGGCTCGCCATCGTCAGGTAGATCGCGGTGCCGTCGAGGTTGAACGAGTAGCCGGTCGGCACCGTGATGCCGACGACCGGGCGGGAGACACCGAGGTGCTCCATCTTGGCGATGAGGCGCGGCAGGGCCGACTCCGAGGAGGACGTCGACAGGATGAGGAGGAACTCGCGACCGAGGTAGCGGAAGAGCGAGAAGACGTTCATCCCGGTGACGACCTTGAGGATGCTGCCGAGGAAGCCGAAGACGAAGATCGCGCAGGTCGCGTAGAAGGCGAGCATGAGCAGGCCCAGGCTCTTGAGCGAGCCGATGCCGGTCGCGCCGACGAGGGCGGCCATGGCGCCGAACGCACCGATCGGGGCGACCCACATGACCATCGCCATGAGGCGGAAGACGAGCCGCTCGAGGTGCTTGATGCCGACGAGGATCGGCTCGCCCGCGCGGCCCATGCTCTGGAGCGCGAAGCCGACGAGCAGGGCGATGAGCAGCGCCTGGAGCACGGAGCCCGACGTCAGGGCCGAGACGAGCGTGTCGGGAATGAGGCCGAGCACGAAGTCGACGGCGCCCTCGCTCTTCTCGGCGATCTGCGCCTGGCCCGACTTGGCGACGGCGTCGGTCAGGTCGAGGCCGGCGCCCGGCTTGACGATGTTGCCGACGACGAGGCCGATGCCGAGCGCGACGGTCGACATGGTGATGAAGTAGCCGAGGGCGAGCCCGCCGACCTTGCCGACCTGCGCGGCCTTTCGGACCGAGCCGATGCCGAGCACGATCGTGCAGAAGATGATCGGCGTGATCATCATCTTGATGAGGTTGACGAAGCCGGTCCCGAGGGGCTTGAGGCTCTTGCCCACCTCCGGGAAGGCCCAGCCGACGAGGATGCCGGCCACCATCGCCACGATGACGGCGATGTAGAGGAAATGGGTGCGGTCGCGCTTCGGAGCCGAGCCTGGCTGGGCGTCGACGGCGCTGTCGGCGGTGGAACTCACGGTGACCTCCGTTGGCTGGGTCCTCGCGCTGGGCACGGGACCGGTGAATGTGACGAGGCTGCCGTGGCCAGTGGCTAGGGTCACCTTTGTGTTCATTGAGTTCTCGCGGCCGGAGGTATGCCGTTGAGCTCGCTCCCGACGACCGTGACCCGCGTGCTCGGCGCGCCGGGGCGGTGGAGCGTGGCGGCGCAGACCTTCGCGCTGCAGGTGCTCATCGCCGTCCTCGTCGTGGCCGCCGGGCTCGTCGGCGCGTACGGGCAGGCGCAGCGCGCCGGGGACGAGCAGGCGATCGCCCGCGCCCTGGCGGTGGCCGAGACGATCGCGGCCACGCCGGCGGTCATCAGCGCGGTGCAGGGGCCTGACCCCTCGCCTGCGCTCCAGCCCTACGCCGAGCGCGTCCGCGTCGAGACGCGCACCGACTTCGTCGTCGTCATGAGCCGCGACGCGATCCGCTACACCCACCCCGACCCGTCGCAGATCGGCAAGAGGTTCATCGGCCACACCGAGGAGGCGCTGGCGGGCGGCGTCGTCCAGGAGGACTACACCGGCACCCTCGGCCCGTCCTCGCGCGTCGTCGTGCCCGTAACCGACGCCGGGAAGGTCGTCGCCCTCGTCTCCGTCGGCATCCGCAAGTCTGCCGTCGGTGAGCGGGTGCGTGCCCAGCTGCCGGGGCTGCTCCTCGCCGGCCTCGTGGCCGCCCTGCTCTCCGGGCTGGGGACGGCGCTCGTCTCGCGGCGCATCCGCCGCCAGACGCACGGCCTCGGCGAGCAGCAGCTGCGCGAGATGTACGAGTACTACGACGCCGTCCTGCACGCCGTCACCGAGGGCCTCATCATCACCGACCTCGACGGCCGCCTGCGGCTCGCCAACGACGAGGCGACCCGGCTGCTGGCCCTGCCCGCCGATGCCGTCGGCCGACCCGTCTCCGAGCTGGGGCTCACGCCGTCGCTCACGGCCGCGCTCACCGACGAGGACCCCCACGAGGACGAGCTGCACGTGACGTCCGCCCGGGTGCTCGTGCTCAACCGGGGTCCGGCCCGCTGGCAGGGGCGCCTGCTCGGCCACGTCGCGACGCTGCGCGACCGCACCGACCTCGAGGCACTGACCGGTGAGCTCGACTCGGCCCGCGGCCTCACCGAGGCGCTCCGCTCGCAGGCGCACGAGTCGGCGAACCGGTTGCACACCATCGTCAGCCTCATCGAGCTCGGCCACACCGACCGGGCGCTCGACTTCGCGACCGACGAGCTCCAGGTCTCCCAGCTGCTCACCGACCGCGTCGTCGGATCGGTCGACGAGCCGGCCCTGACCGCAGTGCTGCTCGGCAAGGCAGCGGAGGCCCACGAGCGTGGGATCTCGTTTGCGATCGAGCCGGGGTCGCACTGGCCCCAGGGCGTCGCGCCGACGCGCGACGTCGTGACCATCGTCGGCAACCTCATCGACAACGCCCTCGACGCCGTGACCGGCGAGGCCGGGCCAACGGGCGTGCCGCGAGGCGAGCGGGACGTGCGCTTCGCCTCCAGGGTCGAGGGGGCGTATGCCGTCCTCCAGGTCTCCGACGACGGGCCGGGGCTGCCACCGGGCGCGGTCGAGGACGCCTTCCGGCGTGGCTGGTCGACCAAGGAGCAGGGCAGCGCCGGACGGCGCGGCATCGGTCTGGCTCTCGTCGCCCAGACCGTCGAGCGTCTGGGCGGCACCCTCGAGGTGTCCGGGCCTCCGGGCGCGACGTTCACCGTGCGACTCCCGGTCGGGGGCGAGCATGACTGAGGCACAGTCGAACCGGGCGCTGCGCGTCCTCGTCGTCGAGGACGAGCCGATCGCGGCCGAGGCGCACACGGCCTACGTCGGCAGGGTCGACGGCTTCGAGGTCGTCGCGACCGTCGGCACGTCGCAGGGTGCGCTGAAGGTGCTGCAGGACAAGGAGATCGACGTCGTCCTGCTCGACATGAACCTCCCCGACCGGCACGGGCTGGACGTCGTGCGGGCCATGCGCGCCGCCGGTCACCGTGCCGACGTCATCGCAGTGACGTCGGCCCGGGACCTCGACGTCGTGCGCGCGGCCGTGTCGCTCGGGGTGGTGCAGTACGTCCTCAAGCCCTTCGTCTTCGCCACCCTGCGCGAGCGGCTGCTCGCCTACCGCGCGTACCGCGAGCAGGTGACGAGCGGCGCCGAGGTCGGCACGCAGGCCGAGGTCGACGAGGTCTTCGCCGGCGCCCGCGTGGCGGGCGAGGTGCGACTGCCCAAGGGGATGGGCGAGGAACTGCTCGCCAAGGTCGCCCGGCTGCTGCGCGAGTCCGACGGCGGGCGCTCGGCCAGCGAGCTCGCCGAGGCGCTCGGCGTCAGTCGCGTGACTGCGCGCCGCTACGCCGAGCACCTCTGCGAGACGAGGGTGGCCGTGCGCCGGTCGAGGTATGCCGGAGCGGGCCGTCCCGAGGTCGAGTACCTCTGGGCGCGCTGACCTCTCAGGCCCGCGCGGGCACCCGACGGCCGAGGCGTGCGAGCACGCGCTCGTGGCGGTCGGCGCCGTCGGTGACGGGCAGCGCGGGCGCGCAGACGCCGTCGTCGTAGAGGTGGTCGCCGAAGCCGTCGGCCGAGCGTTCGATCATGTCGAGCTCGTCGTCGGTGAAGGGCTCGTCGAGCCCGGCTGCAGCGGCGATGTCCCAGCGGTGGACGACGAGGTCGAAGCCGTGGAAGGCGACGATCGAGGCGCCGACCGTGGTGGGGCCGAAGACGCCGTCGTACTCCATCCCGGCGACAGCCGGGTCGGCGAGCAGCTCACGCATCCGGTCCAGGTGGGCGCGCCAGGCCTCGACGGGGTCGGCGCCCGGGTCGGCGTCGAGGTCCACCGAGGTCGTGGCGTCGACGCCGCGGTCGGCGAGGAAGGTGCGCTGGCTGTGGATGACGTGGGCCAGCACGTCGCGGGCGCTCCAGCCCTCGCACGGGCTCGGGGCGTCCCAGCCGGCGGTGGGGACGCGGGCGACGACGGAGCCGAAGGGTTCGGCGAGGCGGAGGTAGGAGCCGAGGGTGTCGGCGGTCGATGAGGTCATGCCCTCACGGTAGGGAGCCGCCCGTCGGTGGGTCTTGATACTTTCCGACACGTGACGACGTCTCCCGGGGCCGGGCGCACGGCGGCCCGCGACGACATCGAGCGGGCCCACCTGGTCGACCCCACCGACCACACGTGGTCCATCGCCCGGGCCTCGGTCTCGCCGGACCTCGGCGACCTCGCGCGACGCTTCTGGATCCCCGTCTGGGACGTGCCCGAGGGACGCGACTCGGTGCAGCGGGTGCTGCAGTACCCCGTCTGCCTCATCGTCGTCTCCGACGGCTACACGCGCTTCTACGGCGTCGTCTCCGGCCTGTCGCACACGATGCTGACCGGCCGCGGCTGGGCCGTGGGCGTCATGCTCCAGCCCGCGGCAGGTCACCTGCTGACGCGCGAGCCGGTGCGCCGGATGACCGACCGGTTCGTCGACCTCAGGACGGTGCCCGCCCTCGACGGCTCCGCGCTGACCCGGGGCGTCCGCTCCCACATGCGCCCCGACCCGACGTCGGCCGACGCCCAGGCGCAGGCACGCGAGGTCGTCGAGGACGCGCTGCGGCCGCTGCTGCCGGTCGACGACGAGGGCCTGCTCGTCAACGCGATCGTCGAGGACGTCGAGACCTCGCCCGAGCTGCTCCGGGTCGACGACCTCTGCGCGCGCTTCGACATCAGCGAGCGCACCCTGCAGCGCCTGCTGCACAAGCGGATCGGGCTCGGCCCGAAGTGGCTCATCCGGCGCCGGCGCCTGCAGGAGGCGGCCGACCGGCTGCGTGACTCCGACGCCGAGCTGGCGGGCATCGCCGTCGACCTCGGCTATGCCGACCAGGCCCACTTCACGCGCGACTTCCGCCGGGCGACCGGCCTGACCCCCGGCGAGTTCGCCGCCCGCTTCCGCTGAGCGGTGCCGGCCGGCCTAGCTCGCCAGGACGTGGGCCCGGCCGTGGGTCTGGCGGCGTAGCGCCGCCGCGCACTCGGCGGCGACGGCGACGGCGAGAGCCGCAGCGGTGTCGTCGGCCGGCTCGGGCACGATGCGGCTGACGATCCCCTGCGCGGCCAGGTCGGACACCCCGACCTGCTGCAGCTCGGCCATCTCCGCGGCGTGCGAGACGTCGCCGTGGACGATGACGCTCGCGCCCTCGGGTGGCAGCGGCGACAGCCACGCGTGCTCCGCGGCGATGACCTCACGCGCCGGCAGGAGCGCGAGCGCCCCACCGCCACAACCCTGCCCGAGCACGACCGACACCGTCGGCACGGTCATCGTGGTCAGCGTCGCGATGCACCGCGCGATCTCGCCGGCGATGGCGCCCTCCTCGGCGTGGACCGACAGCTCGGCCCCGGGGGTGTCGATGACGGTGACGAGCGGCATGCCGAGCTCCTCCGCCAGGCGCATGGCGCGGCGTGCCTCGCGCAGCGCCCCCGGCCCCATCGGCGTGCTCGGCGACTGCCGCGAGCGGTCCTGGCCGACGAGCACGCAGGGCTGCCCGTCGAGGCGTGTCAGGGCGACGAGCATCGTGGCGTCCCGCTCCCCCTCGTCGGTGCCGTTGAGCCGGAGCGTGCCGGAGGCGCCGTGGCGCAGCAGCTCGCGCACGCCGGCACGGTCGGCCCGGCGGGTCACCTCGATCGACCCCCAGGCGGACAGGTGCCCGCTCGGCTCGCCCTCTCGGCGGTCGAGCCGCGGCAGGGTCGGGGCGTCGACGAGCACGCCGAGCGCGCGGTCGACGAGCATCGGCAGGTCCTCGGCCGCCACGACCGCGTCGAGCACGCCCTTGGCGGCGAGGTTCTCGGCGGTCTGCACGCCGGTCGGGAACGGCTCGCCGTTGAGCGCCTCGTAGACCTTGGGCCCGAGGAAGCCGACGAGGGCTCCGGGCTCCGCGACGGTCACGTGCCCCAGCGACCCCCACGACGCATACACCCCGCCTGTCGTCGGGTGACGCAGGTGCACGAGGTAGGGCAGCCGGGCGGCGCGGTGCGCCATGAGCGCCCGCGAGATCTCGACCATGTGGATGAAGGCGGGCGTCCCCTCCTGCATGCGCGTGCCGCCCGACGCGGTCGAGGCGAGCACGGGCAGTCCCTCGGCGGTCGCACGCCTCACCGCGGTTGTGATGCGCTCGGCCGCGGCACGCCCGATGGAGCCGGCGAGGAAGCGGAACTCGTTGACGACCACGGCCACCGGGCGACCGCGCACGAGCCCGCGACCGGTGAGCACCGACTCGTCGGTGCCGGCCCTGGCCGCTGCGGCCTCGAGCTGGAGCCGGTAGGCCTCGGGCTGGCCGCTGATGTCGATCGGCTCGTCCCACGACTCGAACGACCCGGCGTCGAGCACGAGGTCGAGCAGCTCGTGGGCGGTCCACGGTCGGCGCCCCATCACTCCTCCTTCAGCCAGGCGCGGATGGCCGCGCCGTCCTCGTCGAGCGTCGGCGGGGCGTCGTGGTGGCGATGCGTCACCTCGGTGCCGTCGCCGTCGAAGAAGCGCAGCGGCGGACCCGGCAGCGTCAGCGCGCCGAGGGTCGGGTGCTCGACGTCGACGAGCAGGCCCTGGCTCGCGGTCTGGTCCCACGCATACACCTCGTCGAGCGTGCGCACCTTGCCCGCGGGCACGCCGACCTCGGCGAGGCGGCCCAGCAGCGGCTCGGCGTCCCAGTCGGCGAAGGCCGCCTCGACGACCTCGATGACCCGGTCACGAGCGGCGACGCGCTCGGCGTTGGTCGCGAGCCCCTCGGCGGCGGGGTCGAGACCGAAGGCCGCGCACAGCCGCTGCCACAGGCCCTCGCTGCCGACGGCGATCTGCACCGACCCGTCGCGGCAGTGGAAGAGACCGTAGGGGCTGATCGACGGGTGGTGGTTGCCGGCCGAGCGTCCGACCTCGCCCGCCACCGTCCAGCGCGTGCCCTGGAAGGCGTGCACGCCGACGACGGCCGCGAGCAGCGACGTGCGCACGACCGTGCCGACCCCGGTGCGGTGGCGCTCGTTGAGGGCGGCGACCACGCCGTAGGCGCCGTACATCCCCGACAGCAGGTCGGCGATCGGGACACCGACGCGCTGCGGGTCGTCCGGGCCGGACCCGGTGAGCGACATGAGGCCGGCCTCACCCTGGGCTATCTGGTCGTAGCCGGCGCGCCCACCCTCCGGACCGTCGTGGCCGAAGCCGGTGATCGACAGCACGACGAGGCGCGGGTTGCGCTCCATGAGCGACTCGATGCCGAGGCCGAGGCGCTCGAGCACTCCGGTGCGGAAGTTCTCGACGAGCACGTCCGCACGGTCGACGAGCGCGAGCAGCACGTCGCGGTCGGCCTCGTCCTTGAGGTCGAGGGTGATCGACTCCTTGTTGCGGTTGGCCGACAGGAAGTAGGTCGACTCGCGCCGCCCCTCCTCGCCGACGAAGGGCGGGCCCCAGCCGCGGGTGTCGTCCCCCCGTCCCGGTGCCTCGACCTTGATGACGCGTGCCCCCTGGTCGGCGAGCATCATCGTCGCGTGCGGCCCCGCGAGAGCGCGGGAGAGGTCGACGACGAGGACGTCCGAGAGCGGTCCGGCCGAGCGGGTCGGCTGTTCGGGCTGAGACGACTGAGGGGTCATTCGGTCACCATCCGGGGAGGATCAGGGCGGCCCACACGAGCAACGGGCCGGCGAGGACCACGATGACGCTGTAGGTGAGGATCTGCTTGTAGTACACCGGCTCGGTGATCGTGTCGGGCCGGTTCGCCAGCATGAGGGCGCCGTTGGTCGAGAACGGGCTGACGTCGACGATCGTCGAGCTGATCGCAAGCGCCGCGACGAAGGTCGCCGCCCCGATGCCGCCGCTGCTGATGAGCGGCACGGCGATGGGGATGATGACCGGCAGCAGCGCCGTCGAGGAGGCGAAGGCGGACACGACACCACCGACGTAGCAGAGCACGAGCGCGCCGATGACGACGGCGCCCAGGCCTGCGGCCCAGTTGCCCACGAACTCGGGCGCCTTCGCCTCGGTTAGCACGGCGGCATACGTGCTCACACCGGCGACGAGGAGGACGGTCGGCCACGCGACCTGCTTGACGGCGTCCTTGTGCTGGATCGGCGAGAGGATCGCGAGGATGACGGCGGCCGTGATCGAGACGAAGCCGATGTTCTTGTCGAAGGCGAGCGCGACGACGGCGACGAGGGTGAAGGCGACGAGCGTCAGCACCTGGTCGCGCTTGACGCCGAGGGCCTGCGTGCGGGTCGCCGTGACGGTGCCGGTGCCGCGCGTCATGACGCCGACGCCGCCGTGGTGCAGCTCCTCGGTGAGCTCCTCGTCGGCGAGCTCCCCGTCGATGTCGTCGGCGCGCAGGCTCATCAGGCGGCGGCCGCCGAGGACGACGAAGAGGATGACGGCCATGAGCAGGTTGACGGCGAGGCTCGCGAGGAAGACCGTCATCTCGCTCGACGGGAGGCCGTTGTCCTTCATGACGGAGTTGGTGATCGTGCCGTAGATGCTGATCGGCGAGAAGCCGCCGCCCTGCGCTCCGTGCACGACGAACATGCCCATGAGGAGCGGGTTGATCTTGTAGCGCGCCGCGAAGCCGAGCGCGATCGGCCCGATGATGGCGCATGCGGCCGGGCTGGCGGCGCCGATGGCCGTGAGCAGCGCCGTCACGAAGAACATCACCCAGGGGATGAGCGCGACCCGGCCACCCACGGCCTTGACCGCCGACCTGACGATGAGGTCGACGGTGCCGTTGTTCTTGGCGATGGCGAAGAGGTAGGTGACGCCGATGAGCGTGAGGACGAGGTCGCCGCTGACGCCGGCGAGGATCTCCTTCTCGCTCAGGCCGAGCGAGTAGACGCCGACGAGCCAGGCCGCCACGTAGGCGAGGGCTCCCATGTTGATCGGCAGGAGCGTCCCGATCACGAAGAGTGCGACGAGCGCGATGATGGAGACCCATTCCGGTCCCATTGGTGTCCTCCGTCGGTCACGGCCAGCTCGCCTGGTTCCACGCCCTTGTGACGAGGCTCATGGCTGGCTCAGTGGCCTAGCCAATAGGTCAATGGTCCGACTGTCAATACTATGTCCCCATGTCAGCATCGGGGCTGCCGCGCCTCACGAGGACCCGGCTCTACGAGCAGGTGGCCGAGCAGATCACCGCCTGGATCCGGGCCGACGGGCTCGCGCCGGGCGACCGGCTGCCCCCGGAGCGCGAGCTCGCGCAGCGCCTCGGCGTCAGCCGCGCCACCCTGAGCCAGGCCCTCGTCGCCCTCGAGGTCATCGGCGTCGTCACCGTCCGCCACGGGGACGGCACCGTGCTCGCCGAGTCACCCGGGCCGCGCCGCATCGTCGAGGCGATCCGCGCCCACGCGCACCGGCTCCCCGAGATCATCGACACCCGCGACGCCCTCGAGACGAAGATCGCCGCCCTCGCCGCCGAGCGCCGCACCGCCGACGACCTCGCCCGCATCGACGAGGCGATCGCCGAGATGGCCCGCGACGTCAAGGGCGGCGGGCGCGGGGTCGAGGGCGACGAGCGCTTCCACGGGGCCGTCACGGCCGCCGCCCACTCCCTCCTGCTCGCCCGCCTCATGGACGAGATCCGCGACCTCATCCGCGAGACGCGCATCGAGTCGCTCTCGCAGCCCGGCCGTCCCGCCGACTCCCTCGCCGGCCACCGGGCCATCGCCGACGCGATCCGCTCGGGCGACCCCGAGGCCGCCGCCGACGCGATGCACGCCCACGTCGCCATGGTCAGCGACGTGGCGGTGCTGAGAGACGGGACGTGACGCCGGTCGGCACGCTGCCCGAGGTGCTCGCCGTCCTCGGCGCGGGCCTCGCGGCCGGGGTCCTCACCTCGACGGTGGGGGTCGCCTCGCTCGTCAGCTTCCCGATCCTGCTCGCCGTCGGACTGCCGCCGGTCGTGGCCAACGCGTCCAACACCGTCGGGCTGGTGCCGGCGGGGGTCAGCGGGTCCTACGGCTACCGGGCCGAGCTGCGCGAGCACCCGCGGGTCGCGTGGACCGTCGTCGTCACGTGCGCGGTCGGCGCGGTGGGCGGCGCGGCGCTGCTGCTGGCGCTGCCCTCGAGCGTCTTCGAGGCCGTCGTGCCGTGGCTCATCCTCTTCACCTGCCTGCTCGTCGGCGTGCAGCCGCGGGTCGCCCGCTGGCTGCGCTCGCGCGTGGGCGACGACGTCGGACCGCGCACGCGGATGGGTCCGGTGACAACGTTCTTCGCGCTGCTGACGGGCGTCTACGGCGGCTACTTCGGCGCTGGGTCGGGCGTCATGATGGTCGCCGTGCTCGGGCTGGGCCTCGACATCGACCTGCGCGTCGTCAATGCACTGAAGACGCTCGCGATCTTCGCAGGCAACGTCGTCGCGGGCCTCGTCTTCGTCACCGTCGCCGACCTCGACTGGCGGGCGATCGCGCTGCTCGCGGCCGGGTCGGTCGTCGGTGGCTACGTGGGGGCGCGCGTCGGCCGGCGCCTGCCGCCGACGCTCTTCCGGGTGCTCGTCGTCGTCGCCGGCGTCCTGGCCGCGGTCCTGCTGCTCCGCTGACCGCCCGTTCGAGGTGATCGCGGCACCCGTGTCGCTCGCGGGATCACCTCGAACCAGAGGGTCATGCTGCGCGGTCGAGGTGATCGCGGCAGCTGCGTCGCTGCCGGGATCACCTCGAACCGAGGGCGTATGCCGGGTGGCCGGCTCTCAGGCGCCCGTGGCCTCGCGGTGGCGGCGGGCCAGCTCGAGGTAGACCTCGGCGTTGGCCTGGATGCGGGCGAGGCCGGGGTCGTCGATGTCGCGGCGGACCGTCCCAGGCACACCGGCGACGAGCGACCGGGGCGGGATGACGGCGCCCTCGGGCACGACGGCCCCGGCGGCGACGAGGCTGCCGGCGCCGATGTGCGCGCCGTTGAGCACGATCGAGCCCATGCCGATGAGGCAGTCGTCCTCGATGGTGCAGCCGTGGAGCACGGCGCGGTGGCCGACGGAGACGCCGGCACCGATGGTCGTCGGGTGCCCGGCGTCGGTGTGCACGACGACGCCGTCCTGCAGATTGCTGCGCTCGCCGAGGACGATCGGGTCGAAGTCGGCGCGCAGGACCGCGGTGTACCAGACGCTCGAGCCGGCGCGCAGGTCGACGGCGCCGACGAGGTCGGCGCTCGGCGCCACCCAGGCGGTCTCGTGGACCACCGGGGTGACGCCGGCGAGGGTGATGATCACGTCAGTGCGCCGAGACCGTGTCGGAGGTCGCGCCGGAAGTGGCGTGCACCTCGGCGGTCGACATCTTGCGACGGATCCACGGCACGAGGCCGAGGAGCACCCCCGCCACGACGAGCGTGATGACGCCGTTGACGAGGTAGTACGTCGCGTCGCTGAGACCGCCCATCGCCTGGATGAGCTGGGCGGCGATGGCCTGGCCGGCCGCACTGCCGAGGAACCACAGCGCCATGGCCTGGCTCGCGAAGGCGCGGGGGGCGAGGCGCGTCGTGGCCGAGAGGCCGACCGGCGAGAGGCACAGCTCGGCGATCGTCTGCATGACGAAGACGCCACCGAGGATGTAGACCGGCGCGGTGTTGCCCTGGAACGTCGCGAAGGCCCACGACATGGCGAGCGCCGACAGGCCGATGATCGCGACACCGAGGACGAACTTCATCGGGGTCGACGGCGAACGGCCGGCGCGCTTGGTCCAGATCCAGCCGAAGATCGGGGCGAGCAGCACGATGGCGAGCGGGTTGATCGACTGGAACCACTCGGGGTTGACGGTGATGCCGGCCGTCTCCTTGACCGTGTTGTTCGCGGCGAAGAGCGCCATCTTGCCGGCGGCCTGCTCGAAGATCATCCAGAAGAGCATCGCGCCGATCCACAGCGGCAGGTAGGCGGCGAGGTGCGACCGCTCCTCGCGCTCGACCTTGGGGCTGCGGAACATCATCGTGAAGTAGGCGATCGGGGTCAGCACGGCCACGATCGAGATGGCGTCGATGACCTGGTCGAGCACGGTGTCGCGCCACAGGCCGGCGAGCACGACGACGAGCGCGAAGGCGACGACGGCACCGACGGTGAGTGCGGTGACGCGGCCGCGCTCCTCCGGGGCGAGCGGGTTCGGCACGTCGTCGACGGCCCGGCCGAGCGCCTTGCGGCCGACGACGAACCACACGATCGCGATGGCCATGCCGACCGCGGCGGCGGAGAACCCGGCGTGGTAGCCGTAGTGCTCGCGCAGCCAGCCGACGACGAGCGGCGAGAAGAACGAGCCGATGTTGATCGACATGTAGAAGATCGAGAAGCCGCCGTCGCGGCGGGCGTCCTCGGGCTTGTAGAGCGTGCCGACCATCGCGGAGACGTTGGGCTTGAGCAGACCGGTGCCGAGCGCGACGAGGGCGATGCCGAGCCAGGCCGTGGCCGCCGTCGGCAGGGCGAGGCAGACGTGGCCCGCCATGATGACGACGGCGCCGTAGAGCGTCGAGCGCCGGGCACCGAAGAGCCGGTCGGCGGTGAAGCCACCGATGATCGAGAGCAGGTAGACGGACGCACCGTAGATGGCGACGACCGCGGTGCCCGTCGTCTCGTCGATGCCGAGGCCGCCGTTGGCCGCGGTGTCGATGAGGAAGTAGAGCAGGATGGCGCGCATCCCGTAGTAGGAGAAGCGCTCCCACAGCTCGACGAAGAAGAGGGTCGAGAGGCCCTTGGGGTGTCCGAGGAAGGCGCGGTCCTCGGCGCCTCCGCCCACGTTCGGTGTCGGCGGTCGGCCCTGGGTCTGTGTTGACATGCGTTTCTCCCAGCCCCTCGTGAGGGCAGTTCGGCAGTTGGACAACCACCCCAAACTAGGTGGGAGGTCCCGCCTGACTCAAACCCGGGACGTGCGCGCGACGCCTCGGCGCAGCTCGAGGGCGTCCTTGAGCAGGCCCGTCGCGAGCACCGCGCCGACGCCCTCGCCCGCACGGATCCGCAGGTCGAGGAGGGGCTCGAGGCCCAGCTCGCGCAGCACGAGGGCGTGGGCCTTCTCACGCGACCGCTGCCCGGCGACGAGGTGTGCGGCGACGGCCGGCTCGAGGCGCACCGCGGCGAGCGCGCACACCGACGTGGCGAGCCCGTCAAGGACGGCGACACCGCCGGCCTCCGCGACGCCGAGCACCACCCCGGTGAGGACGGCGAGCTCGCCGCCGCCCAGCCGCCGGACGGCATCGGCGGCCGACACCCGACCCACCCGGGCGAGCGCCCGCTCCACGACGTCGTGCTTGCGCTCGATCATCGCGGCGTCGGCGGACGACCCACGACCGACGACCTCGCCGGCCGGGACCTCGAGCAGGGCCGCGGCCAGGGCGGCCGCCACGGTCGTGTTGCCGACGCCGACCTCGCCGAGCGCCACCGGTCCCGACCCGGCGAGCGCGCGGCCGCGCTCTCGTCCGAGGGCCAGCAGGCCGGCATACGCCATCTCGTCGAGCGCGTCGGTGGTCACGAGATCGCCTCTGCGACAACCGATCCCGGCGTCGATGAGCTCGACGTCGAGGTCGGCGGCGCGGGCGGCGACGGCGCCCATCGACGTGCCCTCGCGGGTGGCGCGGGCGACGTCGGCGGTGACCGTCGGGTCGAAGGCGCTGATGGCGTATGCCGTGACGCCGTGGTCCGCGGCCGCCACGACGAGGGTGCCCCGACCGTCCACGGCGGTCAGCGCCGTGACGCGGTCGAGGACGGTGTCGAGGACCCCGAGCGAGCCGGGGACGGTGAGCAGGTCGTCGGACCGGTCGCGGGCGGCGACGACCTCGGCGGGCTCGGGCGCGCGCAGGTGCGAGGTGGGGGCGTCGCGCTCGGTCCAGCGCTCGCGCATGACGACCTGGTCGAGCGGCAGGCGCCGGCTCCACCCAGCGCGCTCGAGCCCCGGCTCGGGCGGTCGCTCGTCGGGCCAGCCGAGGCAGAGCCAACCGAGGGTCTCGACGCCGTCGGGCAGACCGAGCAGCTCGGCGAGCTCGGCCGGCTCGAAGAGCGTCACCCAGCCGAGGCCGAGGCCGTGGGCGCGGGCGGTGAGCCAGATGTTCTCGATCGCGGCGGCGCACGACCAGAGGTCGGCGTCGGGGAAGGTGGCGCGGCCGAGCACCCCGGCGGCCGGGGTGCGCCGGTCACAGGCCACGACGATGCCGAGGGGCGCCTCGCGGATGCCCTCGAGACGCAGGTCGAGCAGGCCGCGGGCCGACTCCTCGGCCATGCCGGCGGCCTGGCGCAGGCGGCAGCGGTCGGCCATCAGCGCGGCCGCGTCGCGGGTGGCCGCCTCGGTGACGACGACGAAGCGCCACGGCTGGCTGTGCCCGACCGACGGGCCGCGGTGGCCCGCGGTGAGCACAGCCGTCAGGACGTCGTCGGGCACCGGGTCGGGCCGGAAGCGGCGGATGTCGCGGCGGGCGCCGACGACCCGCTCGAGCGAGGCGAGGTCGTCGCGCAGGGCCCAGGCGTCGGGCGCCGCAGCCCGCTCGGCGGCCGACGACGGGTCGCCGATCGTCGGGACGGGCCTGCGGTAGCTCACCCGCCAGAGCCTAGTTCGGGGCGGGCTCGATCCAGGAGCGGGTCGCGCCGAGCACGCGGCTGCCGTCCGTGTCGGCGAGCGACATCCCGACGAAGGCGGTGGCGCCCTCGGAGGTCTGCCAGCGGAAGCGGTAGTCCGTCGAGGTCGCGGCGTCGGCGATGGCCACGGCGGCGTCGCGCGAGGACTGCGCATTGGCGAAGGCCCCCGCGGACCGCGCGAGGTAGGCGTCGAGCTGGGCGGCATACGGGTCCGTGGAGTCGGTGGACGCGGGGGCCTCGGGACGGGCCACGTTGCCGACGAAGTCGCTCGCGACGGCGGCGGGCTCGATGACCGAGACGCGCACACCGTGCGGGAGCATGACGACGGCGAGCGACTGCATGAAGCCCTCGACGGCGAACTTCGCGCCGCAGTAGGCGTCGGCGAACGGCTGGCCGACGGCGCCGCCGACGCTCGTGACGGTGAGGACCGTGCCGGAGCCGGCCTCGCGCATGTGAGGCAGGACGAGCTTGGTCAGGGCGACCGGGCCGAGGTAGTTGACCTCGAGCTGGTCGCGGATCTCGTCGAGGCTCAGCTGCTCTGCCGTCGCGACGGTGCCCCGGCCGGCGTTGTTGACGAGGACATCGAGGCGGCCGTGGTCGGCGAGGACGCCGTCGACACAGGACCGCGCGGCTTCGTGGTCGGTGACGTCGAGGGCCCGCACGTCGAGCTCGACGCCGGCCTCGGCGGCGGCGTCGGTGAGGCCGGCGGCGCGCGACGTGTCCCGCATCGTCGCGACGACCGTCAGACCGCGGCGGGCGAGCTCGACGGCGGTGTGCAGGCCCATGCCCGAGGAGGTTCCGGTGACGAGGGCGACCGGCTTCCCGTTGCTGTTCATGGAGGGGACGCTACGCCGGCGGGGCGGCGGGGCGGCGGGGCGGACTCGCGGCCGGCATCGGCCGAGGCGGCGAGGCAACCGCGGGTGGCGTCGCTACGTTCAAGGGATGACGGGCCCGCAGGGGGACCCGTCGGACGTCGGGCCGGCCACGGCAGCAACCGTGGCCGGCGCCGCACCGCACGCACAGGGGAGACATGTCTGAACGGGACGAGCAGTTCACGCGGTACGTCCAGGGCCGCCGTGAGCACCTACGGCGTTCCGCTCTGGTCCTCTGCGGCGACCCCGCCACCGCCGAGGACCTCGTCCAGACGACGCTCACCAAGCTTTACGTCGCATGGCCGCGCGTTGCGGCCATGTCCGCGCAGGACGCCTACGCGCGACGGGTGCTCGTCAACGCGCACGTCGACCTGACCCGTCGACCGTGGTGGAGGCGGGAGCGGTCGGCCGGCGACGACCTGCCCGACCTGGCCGCGCGCGCCGACGGGGTTGCCGTCGAGGACCGCGACCAGCTGGCCGACGCCCTGGCCGCACTGCCGCCGGCGATGCGGCGGGTCGTCGTGCTGCGCTACCTGTGGGACCTCGGCGTCGCCGAGACCGCCGACCTGCTCGGGATCTCGAGCGGGACCGTCAAGAGCCAGACGTCCAAGGGGCTGGCCCACCTGGCCAGGGCCTTGTCGCCGGCCGACCCGTCATCCGCCGACCAGCACACAGACACAGAGCATGCGCTCGACCGGCAGGAGGTGCCGCGATGACCGACACGATCGAGAAGCAGGTGCGAGACGGGCTCGCACGCTTGCGTGACGCCGCCCCCGCGGAGCACTTCGACCCCGCCGACGACCTCGCGCGGGGTCGGGCCGCGCGCCGCAACGCCCGGTCGCGGGTGCTGGCCGGCGCCGCGGCGTCCGTCACCGCCGTCGCGGTCGCCGGCGGACTCTGGGTGCAGGGCGGTGGGACTCCGACGCCCAGCCCGGCCCGCTCGGCCGCTGCGACCGCCGCGGTCACCCGGAGCACGCCTCTCCCCGCGACGAGCACGCCGCTGGGCACCCCCTCGACCACGCCCGCGGCGCTGACGACCGATCTGCTGGGTGCCCGGATGGCCGCCGTCGTGCAGGCACACACCTCCGGCGCCGGCCGCTACCTCGGGGGCTGGGGTGACGGCTCGTCCGGCTCCGGCACCCGCACCAGCATGAAGGACTCGAAGATCGCGCGGTTCGAGATCACCATCTCCTGGGGCCGGAAGGGCTCCACGTCGCTGGGCGGGGTGCACGTCGGCTCGGCCAGCGCGCGCTTCCTGCGGGACGAGGGCCCGACGGCCACCCTGGACTGCGGCGGCGAGTTCACCGACTGGCCCTCCGTGTGCCGGCTGGTGCGCCGCGAGCCCGACGGCTCTCGCCTCCACTACGGCAGCACCGGCACGAGCCGCGCCGCGAGCCGCACCTACGCCGACGGGCGCACGGCCTACGTGTCCGTCACGGCGCGCGAGGGGGGCAACTCGCTGACTGCGACGACGGCGCCCCTGCCGTCGAAGGCGGAGCTGCTCGCGATCGTCGCCGACCCGCGTCTGCTGTGGGACGCGCCGCTGCTGGACTCCTCGTCGGGCGACCCGGACGGGCGCATCCCGTGGTCCACGCCACCGGCCGGCTCAACCGGCTCGACCCGGTAGGCCAGCAGGGACTCCGCCAGACGGTTCAGGCCTCGATGTCGTCGAGTCCGGCGATGACGATCTCGAGCAGCCGGGCGAGCTCGTGGCGCTCGGTGTCGGACAGGTCGCGCAGCGTGTCGCTCTCGACGACGTTGGACTCGCGCACCGCGGCGCTGAAGAGGGCCCAGCCGTCCGTGGTCAGCGAGACGAGGGTGCGCGTGCGGTTGGACTCGTCGGGCCGCCGCTGGAGCAGCCCGCGCCCGGCCATCTTGTCGAGCCGGTGCGTCATCGACGACGGCGCGACGTTGGACAGGTCGGCGAGCTGGCTCGGCGTGAGGCAGGTGTCCCCGGCACGGGCCAGCGCGGCGAGCACCGACCACTCACCCTGGGTGAGGTCGAGGTCGGCGAACTGCCGGACGTACCACTGGTCGAGCTTCTTGGTCACCGAGAACAGCGCGGTGATGACGCGCTGGACCGACTCCTCACCGCCGGCCGCGACATAGGTCGCGACGTCCGCGGCGTGCTCCTGCTGGGCGGTCCGTCGTCGCTTGGCTGCCATGGGAACGCATTGTCGCACCGACCGGGGCTGGTGCTACTCTTTCGAAGTCGAACTTCGATGACGAAATATTCGATACCGAAGCTGCGTTGACATCCCGGTCCGCCTTCCCCCATCCCAGAAAGGGTGTGAAACCCATGCGCACCAAGCTGCTCATCCTCGCGTCGTCCATCGGCATGCTCGGATGGGGCACCGTGCTGCCCTACCAGTACGCGTATGCCGCCAACACCCGCGGGTGGGGCGCGCTCGCTGCCGCTCTGGCCAGCACCCTCTTCTCGGTCGGCGCCCTCGTCGCCGCGCCCTTCGCCGGCCGGCTGAGCGACCGCTTCAACCCGGTCGCCGTCGCCGTCGTGGCCAAGCTGCTCGCGGCCGTCGGCGTCGGCGGGCTCGTCTGGGCGCAGTCAGCCCCCGCCTTCCTCGTCGGCATGTTCGTCTTCGGCTTCGGCCTGACCGCGGCCGGTCCGGCCGCGTCGGTGCTCGTGCTGCGCTGGGCCGGTAGCGACGACCGCCGCAAGGTCTTCGCCTACAAGTTCACGGCCGAGGCCATCGGCATGGCGGTCGGCGCCTTCGTCGCCGGGCAGTTCGTCGACCTCTCCCGCACCGACGGCATGACCTTCGCCTTCATCGCCGCCGGAGCCGGCTTCGCGATCTCGGCCGTGCTCATCCACGTCGCCGGCATCGGCGCCCCGAGCGAGGTCGCCCCCGACCTCGCCGCCGGCGAGGCGGAGACCCGCCTGAGCACGATGGACGCCCTCCGCCGCATCTTCGCCGTGCCGGCCCTGCGCTGGACCGCGGTCGTCGCCGTGGCCCTCGCCCTCGGCTTCTACGCGCAGTTCGAGTCGGGCCTGCCGGCCTACGCCCTGACCGTGCTCGACGTCGACGAGTCCGCCATCGGCCTCGCCGCCGCCGTCAACTGCGTCGTCATCGTCGTCCTGCAGGTCGTCGTCGTCCGGCTCACGGCACGGCGCAACGCCGCCAGCCTGCTCATGGTCGTCGGCGCGATCTGGACGCTGTCGTGGATCGTGCTGTCGGTCGCGCAGCTGACGCCCGAGGTGGCGTCGGCCCTCTTCGTCACGACGTTCGGCATCTTCGCCGTCGGCGAGACGATGTACGCGCCCGTCCTCAACCCGCTCACCGCGAGCCTGGCGCCGCGTGGGCTCGTCGGCACGACGCTCGGCACCTTCACGGCGATCCAGACGACCTTCTCGGCCGTCGGTCCGCTCGTCGCGGGCGCCCTGCTCGGCATGGGCCTGGCAAACGGCTTCCTCGCCCTGCACCTCGTGATCAGCCTCGTCGCCGTCTACGGCGCGTGGCGGCTGCGGGCCGCGCTGCGCACCCGCCGTGCAGAGGAGCGCCGCCCGGCCCCGGACCTCGCCGGCTCCACCACCAGCACCAGCACCAGCACCGCTGACAGCACCGGCACGCTGACGCCGGTCCCCGTCAACGCCTGATCGGGTCCGGCCCGCGGGTCCAGGTGGCCCATCGCGCTCCGGCGCGCGGTCTCACCTCGGCCCGCCGCCCGGCGTCTCGGGCGCGAGGTCCGCGACCGGTGTCAGCAGGTAGCGGCCCGCCATCCCGACCGTGCGCGAGAGCGTGGCGAGGAACTCGGTGCGCAGCGGCTCAGCGCCGTCGAGCGACCACAGCACCCGGGCGTTCGTCCACGCCGCGTCGCGCGCCCGGGTGATGCTCCACCCGCTGACGAGGTCGGCGACCGGCCCGGCGAGCTGCTCGTCGACCGCGAGCGCCACCCCGTCGAGGAAGGAGCGCCGCACCTCCTCCTGGACGGCAGCGAGCAGCTCGTTGACGCGGCGGTAGTCGTCCTCGACGCCCGGGCTGTCCGGTGTCAGCCCGAGCTGGCGGCACGTCGTGACGACGGCGACCGGCAGGTCGTGGTTGATGTGGGCGTTCATGCCGGCGAGGGCGAACTGGATCGGCACGCGTCCGGGCTCGCGCCGGCTCACGAAGAGCGGCGCCCACGACGGGTCTGGGGCCGCCGCGTCGACGGCGTCGAGGTAGAGCCCGGCGAAGACGAGATCGAGGCGCGTGACGAAGGCCGGGTCGGTGAAGTAGCCCGCCACGAGGCGGTCGCGCACCAGCTCGGTGACGCGGAGATACATCCGGTTGAAGTCGCCGACCCCGTCGTCAGGAGGCAGCGAGCCGTCGATCTGCCTCATCCGCGCGATGACGGCATCGACGGACACGGGCTGACCCGGCGCCGGAGGGATCGGTGCCGGCGGCTGAGGGCGCGGCGCCACCCCGGTGCGGGCCCGGACCCATGCCACCGCGTCGGTGAACCACCCCATGCACCGACGCTAGCGGGTCCCCGCTGCACGGGCAGCCGGTTGCGAAGTTCGGGACCAAGGCCTCTGACGCCCCCGCGTACGGCGCGACATGCTGGAGTCAGAGATGGAAAGGAGGTGACGACGATGTCGCAGCTCCTACAGAGTCAGACCACGAGGACTGAGCAGGGCCTGCCCCGGTTGTTCCGCAACCGCACGCTGGACTACACGCTCATCATCATCGGTGCCCTCGTCGCGGCGTTCGGCGCGTACACGTACTTCGTGCCGGCCACGTGGATCCTGGCGGGCCTGAGTGAGGCCTGGTACCTCGGCAGCTGGATCGCCGGCGGCGTGCTGCTCACCGCGGGCTTCGGCCTGCTGGGCGCAAGCGTGCGCGACCGGTCCGGCCACTGGACGGCCGGTGCCGTACTGGGCTTCGCGCTCGGCACGCTGAGCCTCGCTGGAGCGGTAACCGCTGCGGTACTGCTCATCATCTAGTCATCGGTGCAGAGGTGACGAGAAGTCGGGGCCCCCGCCAGCCGGGGGCCCCGACGCGCGTCGGGCCGGACGCCGACGTCAACGCGCGTTGAACGCCTCGATCCGCTCGATCGCCTCACCGACCGCCGTCACGCCGGCCGCGAAGCTGAGCCGCACCGAGTGCGCACCGGCACGGTCGTCGAAGTCGCCGCCGGGCGTGATCGCCACGCCCACCTCCTCGAGGAGGGCCCCGGCGTATGCCGCCGAGCCGCCCCAGCGACCGAGCTGGGGCCCGAGGTCGGCCCAGTAGTAGAACGCGCCGTCGGGCGGCGCGGACTCTCCCCAGCCGAGACGGGGAGCGTTGTCCAGCAACAGCTTCCGGGTCCGGGCGAACTCGGCGACAGCCTCGTCGCACTCACGGTAGGACTCCTCCGCGAAGGCCGACACCGCGGCATACTGCGCCGGCGCGGGCGGGCACAGGGCGACGTTGCCGGCGAGCGCGTCGACGGGGCGCACGAGGTCCTCGGGCAGCAGCATCCAGCCGAGGCGCCAGCCGGTCATGCCCCAGTACTTGCTGAACGAGGAGATGACGATCGAGGTGTCGTCGGTCTCCCACGCGCAGACCCCGCGCGGGTCGGGCGCACCCGGCTCGGGATAGGTGACGCCGTGGTAGATCTCGTCGCTGACGAGGCGCACCCCGTTGGCGGCGCACCATCCGGTGATCGCGGCGAGCTCGGCGCGGTCGACCATCGTGCCGGTCGGGTTGGCGGGCGAGGCCACGATGAGTCCGGCGAGCCCGCCGTCGGCCTGCGCGGCGTCGAGCAGCGCCGGGGTCGGCTGGTAGCGCGTCTCGGGGCCGCAGTCGATCTCGACGACCTCGCAGCCGAGCGAGGTGAGGATGTTGCGGTAGGCGGGGTAGCCCGGGCGGGCGAGGGCGACCCGGTCGCCCGCCTCGAAGGCGGCGAGGAAGGCGAGCACGAAGCCGCCGGAGGACCCGGTCGTCACGGCGACGCGTGCCGGGTCGACGTCGAGGCCGTACCAGCGGCCGTAGTGGGCGGCGATCTCGGAGCGCAGCTCGCGGATGCCGAGGGCCGAGGTGTAGGTCAGGACGCGCCCGGACCCGTGGATCCGCGCGGCCGCCTCGGACACGAGGCTCGGCGCGCCGCCCGACGGCTCACCGGCGCAGAGCGACACGACGTCGCGGCCCTCGGCCCGCAGGACGGCGACCCGGTCGAGCACGTCCATGACCTGGAAGGGCGCCACCTGCGAGCGCCGCGAGGGCTGGAGCGGTCTGGCCGAACGGGTGGTCTCGGGGGTCACCCGTTCAGTCTGCCCGAACCCTCGACACCCGAGACACGGCGCTCCCCCGACGTCGCTAGCCTCGTCCGCATGACGACCGCCCACCACGCAGACGCCTCGACCCTCGTCGACAAGGAGGTGCTGACGTGGGACGGCTTCGGCACCGCCGTGCGTGAGCTGGCCCAGCTCGTGGCCGACTCGAGCTTCCGCCCGGAGATCCTCGTGGCCGTGGCCCGCGGCGGCCTGATCCCCGGCGGCGGCCTGTCCTACGCCCTCGGCGTCAAGCTCACCGACGCCATCAACGCCGAGTTCTACACCGACGTCGAGGAGACGCTGCCCGACCCCGTGCTGCTCGCCCCGCACCTCGACACCGACAGCCTCAGGGGCCGCCGGATCCTCGTGGTCGACGACGTGGCCGACTCCGGCCGCACGCTCGCCCTCGTGCTCGAGCTGCTCCAGAAGCACGGCGCCGAGGCTCGCAGCGCGGTGCTCTACGGCAAGCCGCGCTCGATCGTGGCCCCGGACTACGTGTGGCGCCAGACCGACCGCTGGATCGTCTTCCCGTGGTCCGCCGAGCCGCCCGTGTCCGGCTCGCAGGTCAGGGCCACGGCCGACGACGCCTGAGCCGGCGCCGGAAGGCGTGGTCCGACCACACTGACCGAGCGCTCCCGCGGTGCTAGACAGGGCAGGTCGCCCCCGTCGAGAGGATCGCCATGACAACGTCGTCGTTCACCTGCAGCCTCGTCGAGACCTCGCGGCTGAGCACCCACGTGTGGTCGAGCGGCCCCGAGGACGGTGTCCCGATCCTGCTCCTGCACGGCAACCTGTCCACCGGCGGCTACTGGCGCTACGTCGCCGAAGCCCTCTGCGAGCTCGCCGACGACGTCCGGGTCATCGCGCCCGACCTCCGCGGTTTCGGCCGCACCGACGCCCTGCCCATCGACGCGACCCGCGGACTCGGCGACATGGTCGAGGACGTCCACGCCCTCCTCGAGGCACTGGGCCTGGCCGACGAGTGCCGCGTCATCGCGGCCGGCTGGTCGATGGGCGCAGGTGTGCTCGAGCAGCTGATGATCGAGCACCCCGACGACCTCGCGAGCGTCGCCCTCGTGGCACCGCTGTCTCCGCACGGTTTCGGCGGAACCGTCGACGCTGCAGGCACGCCCGCGTTCGCCGACGGCGCGAGCACCGGTGGTGGCGCGGCCAACGCCGACTTCGTGCGGCGTCTCGGCGAGAAGGACGCCGGCGACCAGGATCCGCAGAGCAGCCCGCGCGTCGTCATGCGCACCTACTACGGCCCGGGCGCCAACGCCGAGAACGTCGACGAGGACTTCCTCGTCGGCGAGCTGCTCCTGACGCGGACCGGTGACGACTTCTATCCGGGCGACTCGACGCCGTCGGAGAACTGGCCGGGTCTCGCCCCCGGCAGCCGGGGCGTGCTCAACACCATGGCGCCCACCCACTTCGATGCCACGGCGATCGTGGACCTGGAGCGCAAGCCACCGGTCACGTGGGTGCACGGCACCGCCGACCAGATCGTCAGCGACACCTCGCTCTTCGACCTCGCGACGCTGGGCTCGCTCGGCGCCGTGCCGGGCTGGCCGGGCGCCGAGGTGCTGCCCCCGCAGCCGATGGTGGCCCAGATGCGGGCCGTGCTCACGCGCTACGCCGCGGCCGGGGGCGCCACCCGGGAGGTGGCCCTCGAAGGGATCGGACACGGCATACCCCTGGAGGTGCCCGAGGTCCTCGCCCGCGAGATCGAGGCGCTCATCACGGACTGATCCCAGCGGGCAGTCGTAGTGTGCAGAGCATGGACCTCGGACTGCACATCGCCAACTTCACGTGGAGCGGCGGCTCCGCCACCTTCGTCGACGACCTCCGTCGCACTGCCAAGACGGCCGAGGACGTCGGCTTCACGAAGATCTCGGTCATGGACCACGTGTGGCAGATCGGGATGATCGGCCCGCCCGAGCACGAGATGCTCGAGGCCTACACCGCGCTCGGCTACCTCGCCGCGGTCACCGAGCGCGTCCAGCTGCTCGCGTGGGTCACGGCCGCCGTCTACCGCGAGCCGGGCCTGCTCGCCAAGGAGGTCACGACGCTCGACGTGCTCTCCAAGGGCCGGGCGATGCTCGGCATCGGCGCCGCCTGGAACGAGGAGGAGTCCGTCGGGCTCGGCCTGCCCTTCCCCGGCACCGCCGAGCGCTTCGAGCGCCTCGAGGAGACCCTGCAGATCTGCCTGCAGATGTGGAGCGACGACGACGGGCCGTATGCCGGCAAGCACTACCAGCTCGGCCGCACCCTCAACTCGCCGCAGTCCGTCCAGCGCCCGCACCCGCCGATCCTCATCGGCGGCGGCGGCGAGAAGAAGACGCTGCGGCTCGTGGCGCAGTACGCCCAGGCCTGCAACCTCTTCGACAGCCCCGACCTCGCGCACAAGCTCGACGTGCTGCGTGGGCACTGCGAGGCCCTCGGCCGCGACTACGACGAGATCGAGAAGACCGTCATGGGACCCGTCGACCCGGGCCCCAACGGCGAGAAGGTCGACGCGACGCTCGAGCACCTGCGCGACCTCGCCGCGCTCGGCGTCACGCACGTGCAGCTCGGCATCGGCGACGGCTCGAGCACCGACGTGCTCGAGCTCATCGGCGAGCGGATCATCCCCGAGGCCGCCAAGCTCTGACGTATGCCGCGTGGCCCGGCCGGGTGCGTCCCGGCCGGGTGGGCGGTCAGCTGAGGATGTCGCTGCGGCGGAAGCGGCGGTAGGCGAGCATCGTGAAGCCGACCGCCCAGACGAGCGCCCACAGCGCGCCGTGCAGCATGTCGGTCCAGTCCGGCGACACGGCGAGGGCGTCCTGCCAGGCCCGGGAGTAGTGCCCCGGGAAGGCGTTGCGGTAGGGGTCGAGCGCGTCGAGCTGGTCGAGGATGTTGAGCAGGATGCTGACGAGCACCGCTCCGCCGACGGCGGCGAGCGGCGCGTCGGAGCGCGTCCCGATCCAGAAGGCGATGGCCGCGATGGGCAGCAGCGTCACGAAGATGTAGGACATCGCGAGCGCGAGGCGCGGCAGGAACTGCCCCCACGTGAGGTTCTCGCCGAGCGGGTTGGTCAGTGGGTCCCAGCCGTAGGCGATGCCGCCGACGAGCAGGCCCCACGCCGGCAGCAGCACCGTGGCGAGCAGGGTCGAGGCGATGCCGATCACGAGCTTGCTCGTGAGCAGCCGGGCCCGCTGGACCGGGGCGACGAGGAGGTAGCGCAGCGACGACCACGACGCCTCCGAGGGCACCGCGTCGCCGCAGAAGAGGGCCGCGAGCAGCACGAGGAGCAGCTCGGAGGCGAGGAAGACGAGCACGAGGCTGAAGTTGGCGGCGCCGCTCTGGGCGAGGTCGAAGATCCGGCTCGAGGCGCTGCCCCGGCCGCTGTTGCCCGACCGCTGCCCGAAGGCGAACGACCCCACGAGGACGAGCGGGAGCACGAGGAGCAGGCCGAAGGCCCAGATGGTGCGCCGCCTGCCCCACTGGCGCCGCAGCTCGGACCGCCACGAGAGCGGGCCGCGCACCTGGTGGATCTCGCTGCTCGCGGCGGCCGACGTCGGCTCGATGACCTCGAGCAGCGCCTCGCCCGCCACGTGCTCGGGCTTGTCGGGGGTCTGGCTCATCGGGCCCTCACCTGCCTGAGTCGTTCGACGAGGGACTCGCCATCGTCGCCGGGCTCGGCGCCCGCCGCAGGGGCGGAGGCCGACGAGATGACCCCGAGGAAGACCTCCTCGAGGTGGCGGCGGCTGCTGACGCCGACGACGGGCAGCCCCGCCGTCACGGCGGCCGCGACGACCTCGGCCCGGCCGCGGTCGGCGACGACGACGATCCGGGTCGGGGTGTCGACGCGCACCTCGGTGACGCCGTCGGCGGCCTCGAGCGCGTGCACTCCGGCACTGACGACGTCGTGGTCGACGTGCTCGGGCAGGTCGAGGATCGTCGTGTCGTCGCTGTCGACGAGCTCGGCGACGGGGCCCTGGGTGATGACCCGTCCGGCGTGCATGACGACGACGTGCGTGCACGTCATCTCGACCTCGGCCAGCAGGTGGCTCGAGACGACGACGGTGCGGCCGGTCTCGGCGTAGCGCCGCAGGATCGGGCGCATCGCGGCGATCTGGGGCGGGTCGAGGCCGTTGGTCGGCTCGTCGAGGATGAGCAGCTCGGGCAGTCCGAGCATGGCCTGCGCGATGCCGAGGCGCTGGCGCATGCCCTGGCTGTAGGACTTGACCGGCCGGTCGACGGCCCCGCCGAGGGCGGCGACGTCGAGCGCCTCGTCGAAGTGGGCGTCCTCGGGCGCGCGGCCCGTCGCGGACCAGTAGGCCTCGAGGTTCTGGCGCCCTGTGAGGTGCGGCAGGAAGCCCGGCCCCTCGATGAGCGCGCCGACGCGGCCGAGCACGCGGGAGCCCGCGGAGACGGCCTCGCCGAGCACGTGGACGCTGCCGGCGTCGGAGGAGATGAGGCCCATGACCATGCGCATCGTCGTCGTCTTGCCGGCGCCGTTGGGCCCGAGCAGCCCGACGACCTGGCCCTTCTCGGCGCGCCAGGTCACGTCGTCGACGGCGCGGTGCCCGTCGGCATACGTCTTGACGAGGCCCTCGACGACGAGCGGGATGTCGGCGAGGTCGGGCCGGGCCGGGAGGTGCCGGCGCCGACGCCGGCGGACGAGCCAGCCGCCGAGCGCGAGGAGCAGGAGCAGCACGAGGGCACCCGACGCGAGGAGCGTCTCGGTGTCGACGCCACCGGCGACGGCACCACCGACCGCGGCACCGGTCGCGACGGGCAGCGTCAGGGCGGAGGCGTCGGAGATGCGGATGGCGGCGGGGCTGCGCGAGTTGGAGTAGGTCGACTCGGTGCTCGTCAGCAGCACGCGCCACCGGGTGCCGGCGGGCAGGTCGTAGGTCGCCGCGGGCAGCGAGATCGTCACGGGCGTCGGGCGACCCGGCGTCACGGCGAGGCGCACTGGCGCGACGAGCGGGTTGGTCAGCGTCACCGACCCACCGGTCACCCGCCACACCGAGGCGAAGAGCGTGACGTCGGGGGTGTCTGAGGTGACGGTCAGGCGCAGCGTCGGCGACCCGACGACCGTCGTGGCCTCGGCGACGGGCTGGGTGTCCAGCGCCGTCGACTGCCCCGGCAGCGCCGCGATCTGGTAGGTCGAGAGGCTGACGCCGAGTGCCGCGAGACCGGGCACCGCGATGAGCGACGCGGGCTGCCCACCGGGCGGGTGCAGCAGCGTCCCCGAGGTCGTCGACAGCGGCAGCTGACGCGTCTGGAGCGGCGCTCCCGAGAGGCCGGGGTATGCCGTGAGCGTGTGGAGCGTCGTCGGCTGACCTGCGCGACCGGCTGGGGTGCTGTAGGTGAAGGCCGCCGTGGGCAGGGCGGACTGGCTCCGGCTCGCCGACGGCTTGTCGCGGACGTAGTGGTCGAGCCACGTGTAGGAGGCGTCGAGCTCCTCCGTCTCGTGCGTGCTCGCTGCATCGTGGCCGCCGTCGCTCCACCGGACGGCATACGGCGTCCTGCTGGCAGCGAGCGCCGACACGTTGGCGTCGGCCTGGTCGAGACCGAAGAGGGAGTCGCCGACGCCCTGGACGATGAAGGTCGGCGCGGTGACGGCGTTCATCGTCGGCTTGGGGCTGTGCGCCCGCAGCAGGGCGGTCAGCTGAGGCGAGGCGGTGCCGGTCTCGGAGGCCTGCACGAAGAGGCGGCAGATCGTCGGGTCGAAGCGGCCGCAGCGGGCGGCGCCGGCTGCGGCGCCGCCGGACTGGGCACCCTGTGCGCCCTGGACGCCCTGACCGCCGCCGCGCAGGGCGGAGAGGAAGAAGTTCGTGGCCCAGACCTGCTTGAACGGCCCGGCGACGTCGATCGGGGACCGGCCGGCCGCGGTCGTCGCCGGCCTCGTGACGGCGGCCTGCGGGAAGAAGGCGTCGGCGAGGTCGTTCCACGTGATGGCCGAGACGACGCCGTCCACCCTGCGGTCGGCCCCGGCCAGCATGAGGCCGAGCGCGCCGCCGTAGGAGGCGCCCATGACACCGGCCCGAGGGTCTCCCGGGGCGTCGAGCTCGACGTCGGACCGCTTGGCCGCGAGGTCGAGCAGCGTTCTGGCGTCGGCGATCTCGTAGGCCGGGTCGTTGAGGTGGATGCGACCGCCGGACTGGCCGTGACCGCGGGCGCTCCAGGCGATGACGACGTAGCCACGGTCGTGCAGGTCGTTGGCCTGGCTCGTGACCGAGTCCTTGGTGCCCCCGAAGCCGTGGGCCAGCAGGACGACCGGGTGCTTGCCGCTCGCCTGCGGCCACACCGAGACGTCGAGGCGCACCGCAGTGCCGTCGGGCTCGGCGCCGACCGGCACCGAGATCGCCTGCGGCGTCACGGGTTCCGCGGACGCGGCTGCGTGGGCCGCCGGGGCGGCCGCCATCGTCAGGCTCGAACCGACGACGAGCGCGGCGAGGAGGGAGGCCCGGACCGACATGCCCACATCACATCACGGGCTGGTCCCCGGACGGTCATCGTCCGTCCAGCCTTGGCCCGGCCGCGGGACGGGGTCAGTCGCGGGCGAGGCGCTTCTCGAGGAGGTAGGCGACGACGATGCACACGACGAGCACCATGGCGGGCGGGAGGAAGCGCGCCGCCCCCTCGAGCCGCAGCCACTCGTAGGGCGCCACGGTGAACTCGAACAGCGACAGGTCGAGCAGGTAGCGCACGATCGGCAGCACGCCGAAGAGGAGGCCGATGACGCCGACGAGGTTGATGACGAAGCGTGATCCCGCTCCGGTGTCCTGCGGGCGCTGGGGCTGGCGCGAGTCGGCCATGGTCACTCCTGTCCGTCGATGAGGTGCTGCTGCCCGAAGATGCGGGCCGTCTCCCGGGCCGTGGGCGAGCCGGCGTCGAGGTCGGCGCCGGCCGCGACGAGCGCCCGCACCACCTCGTCCTCGCCCTTGAACATGGCGCCCGCGACGGGAGACTGGTCGCGGTCGTTGCGCCGGTCGACGTCGGCGCCGCGCCCGACGAGCGACCTGACCGTGTCGAGGTGCCCGTGGTAGGCCGCGAGCATGAGCAGCGTGTTGCCCGCCGGGTCGGGCAGGTCGACGGGGTAGCCGTGGTCGAGGAACTCGGCGAGCTCGGCCGTGCTGCCGTCGCGCGCCAGGTCCATCGCGACCGAGACGATCCGCGCGTGCTGCTCCAGCTGCTCCGGCGTGGGCGGCGGCTCGGTCATGGCACCAACCTACGGCCCGCCCAGTGCCGGGCCAGGCACCACCCGGCGAGGGCGCCGAGCACGTGCCACGCCGCGTGCCCCTGGAGCGGGCTCCCCGGGTCGCACCACAGTCCCGTCTGGTCGAGCACCCACAGCAGGTATGCCGTGACGAGCAGTCCCAGCCCGACGTGCAGCCAGCGTGCGCCTCCTCCCGCACCACGCGCACGACCCGCACGACCCGCGCGCCCCGCATGGACGAGCTCGAGGACGATGCCGGGCAGCAGGACGGCGGCGAAGAGGACGCGGCGCGACTCGGGCCAGACCCAGAGCAGCACGGTGAGCACGACGAGCAGGGCGACCCCACCAGCGGCGGCGCGGCGGGGTGTCACCCGGCCGAGGCGCACGAGCGCGCCCGCGAGCAGGACGCAGCCCACGGCATACATGGGCAGGACGTCGACGAACTGGCCCCACAGCGTCAGGGTCGCGTGGAAGGCGAAGCTGCCGACGCCGACCGCGGCCAGGGCGACGGCGAGGAGCGGCACGAGCACGCGCTCGGGTCGCGTGGCCGGGCGCAGGAGCACGAGCGCCGCCAGACCGGCCACGACGAAGGCGAGCGACGACCACGCGTTCGCGGGCTGCGCGATCCCCTCGGGGCGCACGAGCTCGCAGAAGCAGCGGGTCGTCAGGCAGGTCGCGCCGTCAGCGGGCATGCCGCGACGGTAGGCCCTCGGTGCCGTGCAGGGCACCCGTGTTAGATACCTCCATGGCCACCACCTCTCTCGGAGACACCCCCGTCCACACCGTCGGCGAGCTGCCGGCCGTGGGCACGCCCGCCCCGGCATACACGCTGACCGGCACGAACCTGCGCGACGACGTCACGCTGCCCTCGGGCAAGCGCGTGGTCCTCAACATCTTCCCCAGCGTCGACACCGGCGTCTGCGCGACGAGCGTGCGCCGCTTCAACGAGATCGCCGCCGGCCTCGACAACGCGACCGTCGTCTGCGTCTCGGCCGACCTGCCCTTCGCCCTGAACCGCTTCTGCGGTGCCGAGGGCATCGAGAACGTCGTCGCGGCGTCCTCGTTCCGGTCCGGCTTCGGCTACGACTACGGCGTGCGGATGGAGGACGGCGGCTTCGCCGGGCTGCTCGCCCGCGCGGTCGTCGTCGTGGAGGCCGACGGCACCGTCGTGCACACCGAGCTCGTCCCGGCCATCGGCCAGGAGCCGGACTACGACGCCGCGATCGCCGCGCTGGGCTGACCGGTCCCTGCGGTCTCGTCCGTGACGGCCGGAGCGCCGCCGTCACGGACGAAACCGCGAACGCTCCGCACGAGGAGCGGGCAGCACCCCGCGACCAGCATCCAGACGGCGATCCCCGCCATGAGGACGTCCGTCGTGACGTGCTCGCTCAGCGGTCCGGCGAGCACGTTGCCGACGGGCAGGGCGACGAACGAGATGAGCACGTCCCACGAGGCGACGCGGGCCAGCCGGTCGTGCGGGACGCCCTGCTGGATCGCGGTCTGCCAGCCGACGTCGAAGTAGAGCAGCCCCGCCTGGGCGACGAGGGCGAGCGCCAGGATCGCGAGGAGTCCACCGGGCCAGGCGAACCCGAGCGGGAAGAGCGGGAAGAGGCCGAGGGCGACGAACGCCCAGAGCAGCATCCGGCGCGGCTGCAGTCGCATCGCGACGAGGCCGCCGACGAGGCCGCCGAGTCCCAGCGCCGCGGTGACGAGCCCGAGCGCGTGGGCGCCGCCGAGGTCGCGCACCGTCGTCACCTCGACGAGCACGATGAAGACGCCGCTCGCGACGTGGAACATCGCCGCCGACACGAGACTCGTCCAGAGCCAGTCCCGGCTGCGGATCTCGACCAGGCCCTCGCGCACCTCGGAGAGCAGGCTCGTGCGCGCCGGGACGTGGCCGGCGCGGGCCCGCAGCCGCGCGACGCAGACGGCTGACCACGCGAAGGTCAGCGCATTGACGGTGAAGCCCGGCACCGGACCGAAGGCTGCGACGACGAGCCCCGCGAGGACCGGGCCCGCGAGCTGGGCGCCCGACTGCAGGAAGCTGATGGCGGCGTTCGCGGTCTGCAGTCCCGCGGTCGGCACGATGAGCGGCCGGAGCGAGACGAAGGCGGGGAAGAAGAAGGCACCCGCCCCGGCGGTGACCGCCGCGAGGGCTGCGAGCAGCGCGACCGGCGGCTCGCCGAGGGCGGCGAAGGCGACCGCCGTGCCGCCGACCGAGGCCGCCCGGGCGAGGTCGGCGGCGACCATGATGCGGTGCGGCGTGACCCGGTCGGCCCACACGCCGCCGACGAGGCTGCAGAGCAGCCGCGCGACGACGCCGCTGGCCAGGATGACGCCGAGCTCTGCCGCGCCCCCGCCGCACAGGACGACCGCCACCGACAGGGCGATGGGGTTGAAGGCGTCGCCGACCCACGACAGCCCCTGACCGACGAGCAGGAGCCGGACGTCGCGGATGCCGAGGAGGTCGCGGAAGGTCATGCCCTCGAGATTAATTAGACATCTGACTATCTGTCAACGAATAGTCAGAGAGATGGCGCAGGACGTCAGGGCCTCTGCGAGACTGGGGGCATGGCGAGAGCGCGGCAGGACTCGGTCGACCGGCACGTCGCTCGCTGGAGCGGCCTGCTCGAGGACATGGACCCCGAGGTCGAGGGCGCCGTCACGCGCATGCAGGCGATCACGAAGCGGCTCAAGGCCGACGACCACGCCAGCTATGCCGGCACCGACGACACGATCGAGGACTACCGCACGCTCCACGCGCTGATGATCCAGCCGTACCCCGAGGAGGCGACGCCGGCGCAGCTCGCCGACGCGTGCGGCGTCACCCGGGCTGCGATGACCTCACGCCTCGACCGCCTCGTCCAGCGCGGTCACGCGACGCGCGAGGTCGACCCCATCGACCGCCGCCGCATCCTCATCCGACCCACGCAGTCCGGAAGGGCTCTGTGGGAGAAGGGGATCGAGGCGGGCATGGCGCGCGAGAAGGCCGCCCTCTCCGGTCTCAGCGCCAAGGAGCTGGCGACCCTCAACGGGCTCCTGCGCAAGGTCGTGCTGCACCTCGAGGGCGACTGAGCGGCTCCGCGCCTCAGGGGGTGTCCTCGTCGACCCAGTCGAGGGTGCGCTGGACGGCCTTCTTCCACGTGCGGAAGAGCCGCTCGCGCTCCGCCACGTCGAGCTGCGGCGACCAGCGCCGGTCCTCGCCCCAGTTCTCCCGGATCTCGTCGGTGCTGCGCCAGTAGCCCACAGCCAGCCCCGCGGCATACGCGGCCCCGAGGGCGGTGGTCTCGGCCACGACCGGCCGCACGACGTCGACCCCGAGCAGGTCGGCCTGGAACTGCATGAGGGTCTCGTTGACGACCATGCCGCCGTCGACCCGCAGCTCGGTAAGAGGGACACCCGAGTCGGCGTTCATCGCCTCGAGCACCTCGCGCGTCTGGAAGGCCGTGGCCTCCAAGGCCGCTCGTGCGATGTGGCCCTTGTTGACGAAGCGCGTCAGACCGACGAGGGCGCCGCGCGCATCCGGGCGCCAGTGCGGTGCGAAGAGGCCGGAGAAGGCCGGCACGAAGTAGGCGCCGCCGTTGTCCTCGACGCCGGCGGCGAGGGTCTCGACCTCCTTGGCGTCCTGGATGAGACCGAGGTTGTCGCGCAGCCACTGGACGAGCGAGCCGGTGACGGCGATCGAGCCCTCGAGGGCGTAGACCGGCTTGGCGTCACCGAGCTGGTAGCAGACCGTCGTCAGCAGCCCGTGCGTCGAGGCGACGATCTCCTCGCCGGTGTTGAGGAGCATGAAGTTGCCGGTGCCGTAGGTGTTCTTGGCGGTGCCGACGTCGAGGCAGGCCTGGCCGAAGGTCGCCGCCTGCTGGTCGCCGAGGATGCCGGCGACCGGGACGTCGATGAGGATGCCCGGCTTGCACGTGCCATAGACCTCGGAGGACGACCGGATCTCAGGGAGCATCGCGAGCGGAACGCCGACCGCCTCGGCGCACGAGGCATCCCAGTCGAGCGTGCGCAGGTCCATGAGCAGGGTGCGTGAGGCGTTGGTGACGTCGGTGACGTGGATGCCGCCGTCGTCCGCGCCGCCGGTGAGGTTCCACAGCAGCCACGTGTCCATGGTGCCGAAGAGCAGCTCCCCCGCCTCGGCCCGCGCGCGGGCACCGTCGACGTGGTCGAGGATCCAGCGCGCCTTGGGGCCGGCGAAGTACGTCGCGAGCGGCAGGCCCGTCACGGCCTTGAAGCGGTCGGTGCCACCGTCGCGGGCCAGCTCGTCGCAGATCGCCTGCGTGCGGGTGTCCTGCCAGACGATGGCGTTGTGGACGGGTCGGCCGGTCGCGCGGTCCCACACGACGGTCGTCTCGCGCTGGTTGGTGATGCCGACCGCGGCGATGTGGGTGGCGTTGAGGTTGGCCTTGCCGAGGGCGCCACCGACGACGAGGCGGGTGTTCTCCCAGATCTCCATCGGGTCGTGCTCGACCCAGCCGGCCCGCGGGAAGATCTGCCGGTGCTCCTGCTGGTCGACGGCGACGACGCGCCCCCGGCGGTCGAACACCATGGCCCGAGTGCTCGTGGTCCCCTGGTCGATCGACACGACATGGCTGCGCTGCTCCGTCGGCATGACCAGACCGTACCGTCGGGGTGCGTGGTCGTCACGGGTCCCGGCACTGGCCCGGCCCGGGGGCCGTCCGCGGGTCGCCGCTCCCGCTGACTAGCGTTGCGCCGTGACCATCGAAGAGCTGCAGGCAGAGCTGGCCTCGAGGCGTGGGTTCGCCGCCCGGGTCGTGCCGCCGAGAGGGCTGCGCCACTTCGGCGGCGGCATCCTCTTCGTCCTCGTGCTCGTCGCCGTGATCGTGCTGTTCCAGCGGGAGCTGCCCACGATGTGGCCGAGCCTCGTCGCCTGGGGGATGGTCGGTCTGGCCGTCATCGCGGTGGGGCTGCTCCACGAGCGGGTGCGCCTGCGATGGATCCATGCCGCCTACCTCGAGCGGGGCTGGGTCACCGCGCAGGTGCCCAGCGGCCTCGTCCGCGAGTCCGGCGACTCCACGACCTGGCTGCGGCGCGACACCGCGATCACCTCGGGCGAGGCGCACGAGCACGTCGACACCGTCGTGCTCGTCGGAGGTCCCCAGGTGACGCCCGAGAGCCTTCGGAGCGCCGCCGCGACGGTCCGGGAGCGGCTCGCGCCCCTGTCGAAGGACGACGAGAGGGAGCTGGGCCACCGGCTCCAGACGACCGTGCTCTACCGCGACGAGGACGCCGCGCGACTCCTCCCGGTCCCGCGGGACATCCGGCTGACCATGCAGACGGGGGGCTCGGACTTCGTCGTGGCGGTCGCGCCCCGGGAAGGATCCCGGCGCCGCCGCACCCGGTACTACGGCATACGGCCTTCGGGTGCGGCTCGATAGAGTGGCCCTCTCTGCAGCGACGTGAAGGGACACCGATGACGAGCCCAGTGCGCGTGGACACGGACTACCGCGAGCAGGCGTGGAAGCGCCTCGGCACCAAGCACTTCGACGTGCTCGTCATCGGCGGCGGGGTGACCGGCGGCGGCGTCGCCCTCGACGCGGCGACGCGCGGCCTGTCGACGGCCCTCGTCGAGCAGCGGGACTTCGCGTCCGGCACGTCGTCGCGCTCGTCGAAGCTCTTCCACGGCGGCCTGCGCTACCTCGAGCAGATGAACTTCGACCTCGTGCGCGAGGCGCTCAAGGAGCGCGAGCTCATGCTGAGCCGCATCGCCCCGCACCTGGTCAAGCCCGTCTCGTTCCTCTACCCGCTGACCAGCCGCGGCTGGGAGCGCCCCTACGTCACGGCCGGCCTGACGCTCTACGACTCGATGGGCGGGGCGCGCTCGGTCCCTCGGCACAAGCAGCTGACCCGCACCGGCGCGCTCAAGCTCGCCCCCGCGCTCAAGCGCGAGGCACTGACCGGTGGGCTGCTCTACTACGACGCCCAGGCGGACGACGCCCGGCACACGCTGACCACGGTCCGCACCGCGGCGGCATACGGCGCCACGGTCGTGAACTCGGCCCGCGTCGTCGAGCTGCTCCGCGCGGGCGAGCGCGTCGTGGGTGCGCTCGTCGAGGACGTCGAGACCGGCGAGCGCACCGAGGTGCGCGCCTCGGTCGTCATCAACTGCACCGGCGTGTGGACCGACGACATCCAGACGATGGCCGGCGGCCGCGGCCGCTTCCACGTGCGCGCGAGCAAGGGCGTGCACATCGTCGTGGCCCGCGACCGGATCAACTCCGAAACCGGCCTCATCCTGCGCACCGAGAAGTCCGTGCTCTTCGTCATCCCGTGGGGCACGCACTGGATCATCGGCACGACCGACACCGACTGGGAGCTCGACCTCGCGCACCCGGCGGCGACCCGCGCCGACATCGACTACATCCTCGAGCACATCAACACCGTGCTCAAGGTGGCGCTGACCCATGACGACATCCAGGGCGTCTACGCCGGCCTGCGCCCCCTTCTCTCCGGCGAGAGCGAGGACACGAGCCAGCTCTCGCGCGAGCACGCCGTCGCGCGCCCGCAGCCGGGGCTCATCTCCATCGCCGGCGGCAAGTACACGACCTACCGCGTCATGGCGGCCGACGCCGTCGACGCCGCCCGCGAGGACATCGGCGGCGACGTCTCCGACAGCGTCACCGAGTTCATCCCGCTCTCGGGCGCCGAGGGCTACGTCGCGCTCGTCAACCAGATCGACCGGCTCGCCCGGCACCAGGAGCTGCCCGTCTGGCGCATCACGCACCTGCTCGAGCGCTACGGCTCCCTCGTCCACGAGCTGTTCGCGCTCGCCGCCGACGACCGCTCCCTCTTCGAGCCGCTCCCGGGCGCCGAGGAGTACCTCCGGGTCGAGGCGTTGTATGCCGCGACGCACGAGGGAGCGCTGCACCTCGACGACGTGCTCGCCCGCCGCACCCGCATCTCCATCGAGACCCCGAGCCGCGGGGTCGAGAGCGCCCGCGCGGTCGCCGAGATCGTCGCGCCCGTGCTCGGCTGGGACGCGGAGCGCATCGAGGCCGAGGTGTCGGGCTACCTCGCGCGGGTCGAGGCGGAGCTCGAGTCGCAGAAGGAGCTCGCCGACTCCGAGGCCAACGCCGAGCGCCTCAGCGCGCCGGACGCGCGCCGCATCCCGGTGAGCCGGGCGCCCGAGGGCTCGTAATCGCTGGCTACATGCATATGGGATTTGCCTAAAGGATTTAGGGATGCGATGGTTCGGGGCATGACGAACCATCGCGAGCAGCAGACGTGCCCCGCGCCGGCCTGACGACCGAGAAGGTCGTGCTCGCCGGTGCGGACCTGGCCGACGAGATCGGCTTCGCCGGGCTGACCGCCTCGGAGCTGGCACGTCGGCTTGGCGTCCGCACGGCCAGCCTCTACTCGCACGTCGACGGCACCGACGACCTGCGGAAGCGAGTGGCCCTGCTGGCCCTCGCCGAGCTCGCGGACCGGGGCTCGGACGCGGTGGCGGGACGCAGCGGGCACGAGGCCCTCGTCGCCCTCGGCGACACCTACCGGGGGTATGCCGCGGAGCATCCAGGGCGCTACGACGCGACGCGGCTGCGCCTCGACGCGCAGACGGCTGCCGCGAGCGCCGGGCCGCGTCACGCCCAGCTCGCCCGCGCCGTCCTGCGCGGCTACCGGCTCTCGGCGGACGACGAGACGCACGCCGTGCGCCTGCTCGGCACCGTCTTCCACGGCTTCACCACCCTCGAGCTCAGCGGTGGCTTCGCCCACAGCACCCCCGACTCGCAGGCGTCCTGGACTCGCATCCTGGACGGCCTGCACCACCTCCTCGACCACTGGAGCACCCCATGACCCAGGCCATGCCACAGCCGCCACTGCAGTCGGTCCCCCTGTCGCCCGAGATCGTCCGCGGCGTCGCCGAGCTCGAGCCCAGCGCCCGCGGTCTGGTCCCGCACCGACTGCCCGCGTGGGCGCGTGCCCAGGTCCCCGACCCCCAGCTCCTCATGGCCGAGGGACAGCCGTCCGGGGCGAGGATCGCGTTCCGCAGCACCGCGACGGTGATCGAGCTCGACGTCCTGGCCACCAAGCGCCTCTATCCCGGCCTGCCGCCGCGGCCCGACGGCGTGCTCGACCTCATCGTCGACGGCCGCCTCGTCGACCAGGCCCGCGTCACCGAGGGCGACACGATCACCATCGACCTCGCGACCGGCACGAGCGAGACCACTCGCGGGCCGGTCGCGACGGTGCGCTTCGAGGGGCTGGACCCCCGCGACAAGAACGTGGAGCTGTGGCTCCCCCACCTCGAGACGACCGAGCTCGTCGACCTGCGGACCGACGCTCCCGTCGAGGCCCTCGGCGACCGGGGCCGCCGCACGTGGGTCCACCACGGCAGCTCGATCAGCCAGGGCTCCGGTGCCGATCGCCCGACCTCGACGTGGCCCGCCCTCGCGGCGCGCCTCGGCGGCGTGGACCTCGTCAACCTCGGCCTGGCCGGGAGCGCGCTGCTCGACCCTGCGGTGGGTCGGGTGCTCCGCGATACGTCGGCCGACCTGCTCAGCATCAAGATGGGCATCAACGTCGTCAACGCCGACCTCATGCGTCGCCGGGCGTTCGGCCCGGCACTCCACGGGCTGCTCGACACGGTGCGCGACGGACACCCCGACATCCCCCTGCTCGTCGTCACTCCCCTGCACTGCGCGATCCACGAGGACACTCCGGGCCCCGGGGCCTTCGACCTCGAGGCCCTGGCCGAGGGTCGTCTGGGCTTCCGGGCCACCGGAGACCCGGCAGACGTCGCGGCCGGCCGGCTCACGCTGGGCGTGGTCCGCGAGGAGATGGCCAGGGTCGTGGCGCAGCGGTCCGCCACTGATCCCCACCTGCACCTGCTCGACGGGCTGTCGTTGTACGGCGCCGACGACGCCATCCGGCTGCCCCTGCCCGACGGGCTGCACCCCGACGACGCCACGCACCGGCTCGTGGGCGATCGCTTCGCCGCCCATGCCTTCGCACCCGCAGGACCGTTCGCCGACCGGTCCTGACGCCGCAGGTCCACTGCGCTACAGGCCAAGGCTCGACAACGGCTCCTCTTCGCACCGACGTTCCTACACTGACGGGATGAGGACCCGACGCGGTGTGCCCGCGGTCGCCGCCGCGCTGGCAGCGTTCGCGCTGCTGGCGGCCGGCTGCGGCACGCCCAACCCGACGGCACAGGCGCGGCTCGAGGGCCACGCGGCCGGCCACGCTGCGACGACGGGAGCCACCGAGCCCACCGCATCCACCGGGTCCGCCGGGCACACGGACGCCACCGCGTCCGGCCACGGCGCGAAGCCCGTCGTCCCGGCCCAGCCGGCGGCGCTGCGCGGCGGCGAGACGATCCGCACGGTGACCTCTCCGGTCGCCTACACCCCCAAGGCGCCGACGACCGGCACCGACGACTACCGCTGCTTCGTCCTCGACCCGAAGCTCGCGCGCGACGCCTTCGTCACCGGCTTCGACATCGCTCCGGGGCAGCCGCAGGAGGTGCACCACGTCATCCTCTTCCGGGTGCCTCCGTCGGCCGCGGCGGCGGCCCGGGCGAAGGACGCCGAGAGCGGCGGCAACGGCTGGACCTGCTTCGGCGGCACCGGGCTGGGCTCGCGAGGGGCCAGCCTCGACGATGCACCGTGGGTCGGGGCCTGGGCGCCCGGCGGCCGGGAGAACGTGCTGCCCTCCGACGTCGGCATCCCCCTGCAGCGCGGCTCCCTGCTCGTCATGCAGGTGCACTACAACCTCCGACACGGCACGACGCCCGACCGCACGTCGGTCAAGCTCCGCCTTTCGTCGTCGACGAAGCTCAAGCCGCTCGAGACCATGCTCTACCCGGCTCCGGTCGAGCTGCCTTGTCGCGCACGCAAGTCCGGGCCGTTGTGTGACCGCTCCGCAGCCGTCGCCGACGTCACCGAGCGCTTCGGCCCGATGTCACGGCCCATCGTCAACGGGCTGCTCCTCGTCTGCAACGGCACGGTCATCCCGACGCCGGGACCGACCCAGTCGTGCACCCGCAAGGTCGACGCGCCGGCCACGATCCGCGCCGTCGCGGGGCACATGCACCTGCTCGGATCGTCGCTGCGCATCGAGCTCGACCCCGGCACACCCAAGGCCAGGACGCTGCTCGACATCAAGGTCTGGGACTTCGACAACCAGGGTTCGGTCCCGATCCCGGCCACAGCCATCCGCCCGGGGGACTCGATCAAGGTCAGCTGCACCCACGACCAGGCCTGGCGCGACAAGCTGCCGGACCTCAAGGGGCTGCCCGAGCGCTACGTCGTGTGGGGTGAGGGGACGACCGACGAGATGTGCCTCGGGCTGCTCAGCGTCACCCGTCCCTGACGTGCAGAATGGCCCGGTGACACCGCAGACCACTGACGTCCTCGTCGTCGGCGGCGCCGGCGTCGACACCATCGTGCGCGTCGAGACGCTGCCCGTTCCCCCGGCGGACTCGTACGGCGTCCCGCCGATCGACACGGTCGTCGGGCACACCGGCAGCGGGGTCGCGCTCGGCTGCCACCGCCTCGGCCTCGCCACGCGTCTCGTCGACGTCATCGGCGACGACCACGAGGGCCGGATGCTTCTCGACCGCTTCGCGGACGAGGGCCTCGCCTTCGACCACGTCGTCCACGAGAGCGGCACGCGCCGGGCGGTGAACCTCGTGGACGCCACCGGGCGACGGCTGTCGTTCTACGACGCGCGCCACCCCTACGACCTGGCACCCGACCCGGCACTCTGGCGCGGACCGCTCGCGCACACGCGGCACGTGCACGCCTCGATCATGCCGTGGACCGTGGCCGCGCTCGAGGACGCCGCCGCGGCCGGGGTCACGACCTCGACCGACCTGCACGACTGGGACGGGCGCAACCCGCACCACCGGCCGTTCGCGTATGCCGCCGACCTGGTCTTCGTGTCGGGCTCGCGCCTGACGGGGATCGAGGGCGACGTCGTCGCCGACGTGCTCGACCAGGGCCGGGCCCGGCTCGTCATCGTCATGGACGGCGCGCAGGGCAGCCGGGTCACGGTGCGCAACGGCGGGTCGTTCGCGGTGCCGGCCATCGACATCCCGGGCCGACCGGTCGTCGACTCGAACGGCGCGGGCGACGCCTACGTGTCGGGCTTCCTGCACTCCTGGCTGGCCGGCGGCGACGCCCACGCAGCCGCACGGAGCGGTGCGGTGGCCGGCGCCTGGGCATGCGGGGTGGCCGGCACGCACACGAGCCCGATCGACGCGGACGAGCTGGCCCGTCAGCTGGACAGGCTCTCCGGCTCAGCCACGTCCTGACCTTCTCCGTCGCGACCCCACCGCGAGGTCGCCGCGGCGGCTCACCCCGTCAGTGGAGGGTCTCGTGGTCGTGGCACATGTCCACGAACTTCGCGATGCGCGCGGCCCGGGTCTCGGGCTTCTTCGCCTCCTGGACGCGGTAGAGGATGGCGAAGCGGTTGGCGCCGCTGAGCGTCTCGAAGAACGCCTGGGCCTCCGGATCGGCCGCGAGCGCCGCAGCCAGGTCGTCGGGGACGGTCGCGGCCTTCTGGCCGGCATAGGCCGCCGCCCAGCGGCCGTCGGCCTTGGCAGCATCGACCTGGGCCTGCCCCGCCGGGCGCATGCGACCGGCCTCGGTCAGCGCCTCGACCTTGTCCCGGTTGGTCTGGGACCACGTGCTCCGCGGTCCGCGCGGGGTGAAGCGCTGCAGCCAGTGGGTCTCGTCGTAGCCCCGCTTCTGCCCGTCGATCCAGCCGTGGCAGAGCGCGACGTCGAGAGCCTCGGGGTAGGTGACGGTCTGCGCCACGCCCTTCCTCCCGATCTTGAGCCAGATGCCGCGGTGGTCGGCGTGGTGCTCGGCGAACCACGCCTCGCAGTCGGGCACGCTGGCGAACGAGATGACCGGCTGACCGGCCAGCTCCTCAGGTGCCTGCTCGTCCGACATGCGGCCATCGTGCCACCGCCCACCGTCAGGACCGCCCGTTCTGCCCCATGCCCCGATCGCTCCGGACCGGATGCGAGCCCGACTCGTCTCGGCGTCAGGAGCGGGGCAGCACCACGACAGCGCCACAAGCTTCGCAACGAAGCGCCGAGGCCTGGTGGTTGAAGAACCCGTCCGTCAGCAGGATTCCCGTGAGGTCGCCGGCAAAACCCTGGCTGGCCTTGAACTTCACGCCTGGTGACCGCCCGACGATGACACCGGAGGTGAGCTCGCCGTGACCGCAGCAGGGACAGGCCGTGGGCGCTGTCATGTGGCACATCCTTTCGGACCCGGAGGTGACCTCGGCGTCAGCGCCGTGCCATCGGGGCACGACCGTAACCCTCGTGCCACCGACGGCGCAGGCGCCTCGCCGATGTCAGCCGGCGGCGTCCGCGGAGTGGTCGCCGGCGATGTTGACGAGCCAGCCGATGCCGAAACGGTCGGTCAGCTGGCCGAACTCGTCGCCCCACATCTGCTTCTCGAGGGGCACCGAGACCGTGCCGCCGTCGGCGAGACCGTCCCAGTAGCGGCGCAGCTCGTCGCTGTCGTCGCCGCTGAGGCTCACGGTGATGCTCGAGCCCTCCTGGTGCGTCATCCCGGGCGGGGTGTCGGAGGCCATGATCGTGTAGCCGCTCGGGGTCTCGAGCTGCGCGTGCATGACGCCGTCGGAGCCCGGGCCGGACTGGCCGTACTCACCGAAGGTCGAGACGTTGAGCTCCCCGCCGAAGACCGACTGGTAGAACTCCATCGCCGCACGGGCGTCGTCCTTGAAGCTGATGTAGGGGTTGAGCCGGGTTGTCATCGCGGTGCTCCTCTCGGATGAAACGGATCCTTCACGGTAGGACGCTCCACCGACAGGCACAGCCCTTTCAGTACGAGCGTCTGGAGCGGGCGGCTCCGCGGTTGGACCCCAGCGGCGCCTGCGGCCGCCCGTCGTCGGTGGGTCCGAGCCCGCCCTGGCAGCCCGGGCAGTAGAACATCGTGCGCTCACGCGTCGGCTCGCCGATCATCGCCACCCGCACCGTGGTGCCGCAGCGTCGGCACGGCCGGCCACTGCGGGCGTGGACGTAGTGCGCCTCGTCGAGGCGGTAGCTGCCGGTGCTCGACTGGACCGCATTGCGCCGTCCGTTGTCGATGAGGCGGTGGGCCCGGGCGACGACCCGCTCGACCCGCTCGCGCCCCAGCTCGTCCGCCGGCGTCCACGGCGGCACCCGCTCGAGAAAGAGGGTCTCGGCGCACCACATCGTGCCGACGCCGGCGAGGTTGCGCTGGTCGAGCAGGGCCTGCCCGATCGGGACGTGGCTGCCCGCGACGTTGTCGACGGCGCGGTCGAGGTCCCAGTCGGGGCCGAGCACGTCGGGCCCGAGGTGTCCCACGACGTCGCTCTCGCGGGCGGTGGGCACGAGGTCGAGCATGCCGAGCCGCAGCCCGAGCGCCGTCCAGTCGGCAGCACCCACGAGCGCCCGCAGCTGCGGGTTGCGACGCCAGCGCGGCGCCAGGCCCTCCGTCGCCTCAACACGCCACTGGCCCTCCATGCGCAGGTGCGAGTGCAGCGTCAGGCCGCCCTCGACCCGGTGCAGCACGTGCTTGCCCCGGCTCACGACCTCGAGCGTCGTGCGCCCCGTGAGGTCGACGGTGGAGATGTCGGGCCAGCGCAGGTCGGACTCGACGATCTCGCGTCCGGCGAGCGCCTCGTTGAGCCGGGTGGCGGTGCGCCACACGGTGTCTCCCTCGGGCACGCCACCTCCTGATCACCGGTCGTTCACCTGCGCGGGTGCGCGTCCGTCCAGCCTATTCACATGCCCCGGCTACCTTCGCCGGGTGCGTGACCTGACTGTCGTGGTGTCCGTTCCCGGCTCCAGCGACCGCGTGGCCGCGTGCCTCGGGTCGCTGGCTGCCCAGACCCTCCCGGCCGATCGCTTCGAGGTCGTCGTCGTGGTCCACGGGCCGGGTGATGCCGCCCGGGACGCCGTCGAGCGGGCCTGCCGCGGCCCCCTGGCCGGCCACGAGGTCGAGCTCGTGGACGCCGTCGCCGCGTCGTCCGCCGCCGCCCGCAACGTCGGCGTCTCACTCGCCCGGGCCGCGTGGACGACGTTAGTCGACGCGGCGCAGACCCTTGCTCCCCAGCACCTCGAGGCGTTGTATGCCGTCCGCCACCCCGAGCGCGTCGCCGTGGCCACCGCGCCCGCCGCCGACACCCGCGCCGTGGCCGTCCCAGCGCCTGTCCACCCGCCCGTCCCCACGCCCGCGACCGCGCACGTGCGCCCCCACCTGGCCGCCGCGGCCCTGCGGGGTCGGGGCAGCCGGCTCTACCCGACCCGGTGGCTCGTGGACACCCCGTTCGTCGAGGGGGTCTGCGGCGCAGAGGACACCGTCCTGCACGGCCATCTCTTCAGCCGCTTCGACCTCCAGTTCGCCGGGCTGGACCTGACGCCCGGCCCGCTCGCGACCGGCCACGACCTCCCGCAGCCCGGACACCCTGACGCCGACGGCGACCACGCCGTCCAATCCCGCCTCGCCGTCCTCACCGCCCTCACCGTCGGGACGCAGGCCGACCCGCCGACCGCAGCGCCGTGACGAACGCCCTCGTCGCCGCGGAGGTCGAGGACCTGCGGCGCCTCGCCGACCACCACCCGCGCGGACGCGACCACGTCGAGTCCGTGCTGCGCGCGGCCCACGTGGCGGGCGTCACCTCCCTGACCACGACGGGGCTCAGCGGGGCCGCGGAGGGGTTCGCGCTCTTCCACGGCCCGCCGTCGGGGCCCCGGGCCCTCGTCGTCGTGGCGGGCAGTGCCGGGTCGGTGAACGAGCACGCACGCATGCTCGCCTTCCTCGCCCGCAACGGACACGGCATACGCGTCCTGCACTATCGCGGACGGCTCCAGCACCAGCTGCGCAAGCTCACGGAGACGCACCGCGTCGAGCTGCTGCCGACGTCGATCGGGTGGATCGAGTCGCGCGTCGCCGCCGGCGCCCCCCGGCACCGCCGGGTCGCGCTGCGCGTGTCGCAGGAGGGCCTGCGCGTCGGACGCCGTGCACTCCCGGAGCTGCTCCCGGCCCGACTCGGCGCCCCGGCCTTCGCCCGCGTCGACACCAAGGCGCACGCGCTACTGGCCGAGCCGGGCACGCGGGTCGTCCTCGACCGCGCCGGCACCACCCTGCTGCGCACGTGGGGCGACGACTCCCCCACCGTCGGCGCTCACGAGGTCGCCGCGCTCGTCATGCGCACCGCGGCGAGCCAGCTGCGCGGGTCGCTCACCGACGCCCACGCGGTGCGCCGCGCGTCCCGGGTGCTTCGCGCCGAGGCCGCCCGCACCCGCGCCGAGGTCGACCCGGACCTCTGAACGATGGTCCCCTACCGGCTCCTGCGGTCCCAGCGGCTGGAGGCCGCGACCCAGCTCGTCCGCCACCGCCGTCCCGGACCTCGAGGCCGCCGTCGCCGGCGCCGACATCGTCGTGCTGCTGCAGCGCCACCGGGGCTACGACGTCGACGCGCTCGCCGCCCGCTCCCGACGCTTCCTCGACACGCGCGGCGCCGTGACGCCGAGCGCCAACGCCGAGCGCCTCTGACCCGATCGCGCGCCGGCGCAATGGCCCCGCGCACCACCGTCGCGTCGAGGCGCTGGCGGGAGCACCCACGCCCCGGGCGGCCGACCGGTGCAATCGTGACGAAACGGGCACGGACGGCGTTGCCCAGGACCGGAGGCGACGATGACGTCCACCCGCACACTCACCCTGGCCGTGCCCGCGAGGGCGGCCCGCGCGGTCGGCATGGTGCTGGCCCTGGCGCTCGCCGCGGCGACCGCGTTCCTCGTGACCGCGCCGCCACCCGCGCAGGCCGCGACCCTCCAGCAGGTCACGAGCTTCGGCAGCAACCCCGGCGCGCTGGCGATGTACGGCTACCGTCCCGACGGGCTGCCTTCTGGCGCACCGGTCGTCGTCCTGCTGCACGGCTGCACGCAGGACGCGACGACGTACTTCACGAACTCGGGCTGGCGCACGTTCGCCGACCGGCACGGCTTCGCGCTCGTCCTCGCCCAGCAGAGCAGCGGCAACAACTCGAGCAAGTGCTTCAACTGGTTCGAGCCCGGCGACACCGCCCGCGGCCAGGGCGAGGCCGCGAGCATCGCCCAGATGGTCGACTACGCGACGACGAACTACGGCAGCGACGCCCGCCGCGTCTACGTCAGCGGCCTGTCCGCCGGCGCGGCCATGACGGGCGTCATGCTCGCCACCTACCCCGACACGTTCGCCGGTGGCTCGATCAACGCGGGCCTGCCCTACCGCTGTGCCACGTCGAGCACCGCCGCCTTCTCGTGCATGAACCCTGGCGTCGACAAGACCCCCTCGGCGTGGGGTGACCTCGTGCGGGGGGCGTATGCCGGCTACTCGGGTCCCCGACCGAAGGTGGCCATCTGGCAGGGCCAGTCCGACACGACGGTCGCGCCGATGAACGGCGTCGAGCTGCGCGATCAGTTCACGAACGTCGACGGCGTGTCGCAGACCCCGACCTCGACGGGCACCATCGCATCCGGCGTCACCTGGGAGGACTACGGCGGCCAGGTGCGGCTGACGAAGATCGCCGGGATGGGGCACGGCACCGCCGTCGACCCGGGCACGGCCTCGAACCAGTGCGGCACGGCCGGCGCCTACTTCATCGACACCGTGTGCGCGGCCTACTACGACGTCCAGTTCTTCGGCCTGGACGGGGGCGACACGCCGCCTCCCACCACGACGACGTCGACGCCCCCGCCCACCACGTCGACGACCTCGACCACCTCCTCGCCGACGACGACCACCACGACGACGGCACCGACCTGCATCACGTCGAGCAACTACGCCCACGTCGTGGCCGGCCGCGCCTACCAGTCGGGCGGCTACGCGTACGCCCTCGGCTCCAACCAGAACCTCGGGCTCTACAACACCTTCTACACCGCGACGCTCAAGCAGTCCTCGCCCGGCTACTGGGAGAAGTGCTGACCCACCGACCGATCCGTCCGGGGCGTGCGCGCGGCTAGCATCGCGGGATGCGCACCGCCCACGCCCTGGCGCCATGATCGGCGGCTACGCCTCGGCCGGTGCGTGGGGCGCCCGCAACGGCCCGGTCATCATCCGCCGGATGCTCGACCGGGAGCGGGCGGGCACCTACCTCGTCCTCCTGCTCGTCGAGCTCGTCCTGCTCGCGGCGTTCACCGGGGTCCTCGTCGTCGTGCTCCTGGTGTCCGAGGGCGAGCCACTCTGGCTGCGCGCGCTCGTCGTCGGCGCGTTCGGGATGACCGTGGCCGGGGCGGTCGCGTGGGTGCTCGAGGCGGTGTCGCGGTGGTGGTGGAGCACGCGTCGCCCCGGGCGACTCGTCGTCGCCGATGCGCCGTCCGGGGTCGCGGCCACCGCGGTGCTGCGATCCCGCGCGTCGCTCGTGACGCCGTTCGCGCTCGCCCTCGTCGCCCCGGCCTGGTGCGTCCTCATGGTCGTGGTCACGGCGTCGGTGCCGTGGGTCGCCAGCCTCTTCGGACTGCTCGCGCTCGTGTCGTGCTCGAGGCTTGCGCCCTTCGTGCTCAGTCGGGTCGCGGCCGGAGGCGTCTACCTCACCCCGGCGGCCGTCGAGCTGCGGTGGGGCGTCCGGACTGCGCGCGTGCCGTGGCAGGCCCTGCGAGGCCGGCCCGACGACCTCGCGCACGGCCTGGCCGGCGCTTCCGAGGAGCGCAGCTTCCCCGTGGACGTGCCGCTCGACGTGACCGACCAGCCGCTCCCGGGGCGGGTGCCGGTGCCCGTCGCCTACCTCTGGCTGCGCCCGGACGCGCTCGCGGACCTCATCGGGTGGTATGCCGTGCAGCCGGCCCTGCGGGAGCACCTCGGCACGCGCGCGTCCCTCGAGTGGGGACCGTCGACGCCCAGCGCCGTGACGATGACCGACGGCGACGCGTTCGGGTCAGCCTGACGGCTGCCCGGCTTGTGCGGGGCCGATCCGGTAGGGCCGCATCATCTCGTTGTCCTCGTGCTCGACGATGTGGCAGTGCCACGTGTACTGGCCGGCCCTCGTGAAGCGGGCACGCACCCTGGTGACTTCGCCGGGATAGGCGATCACGGTGTCCTTGTAGCCGGTCTCCCACCCCTCCGGAGGCCGCGGCTCCCCGGCGAGACGCGCCGGGGCCTCCGCCTCGCCGTCCTCGTTGGTGACCAGGGCCTGACGGTCGGCGACTTGGAACGTCGTCTCATGGATGTGGATCGGGTGGGCGTCAGCAGTGAAGTTGTAGACCTCCCACACCTCCGTGTCGCCGACCGAGGGGTTCTCGGTGACCTCGTCCATCCACATCCGGTGCACGGGGTGGCCGTCCGCATCGAGCTCGCCGAGCATCGCCTCGGCCGGGCCGTCCCAGGCCGACGACATCATCTCGATGAGCGCCAGCCGTCTGGTCCGCGTCCGAGCGGGCAGACTCGGCGGCGGCGGGAGGACGAGGAACTGCGGCGGCGTCGAGGGGTCCGGGGAGACCGGAGCGACGACGCGGAACTGCAGCACCTGCCCCGTGGTGCGCGGGTCGGCGCCCTCGAAGTCCGAACCGGGCTCGCCACCACCGAAGGGCTCGTCGGGTCCCTCGTTGCCGAGGACGTAGCTGCCCTCGGGGACGTTCGTGAAGTCGACGACCAGGTCTGCGCGCTCGGCAGGAGCCATGAGGAGCCGGCTGCCGTTGGTCGCCGTGAGGTCCACCGGCGCGGCCAGGAAGCCGCCCTCGTTGCCGATCGCCCAGACCTGCGCTCCCGGGATCCGGCTGAAGTCGAGGACGAGGAAGCGGGCTTGGCAGCCGTTGAGCAGGCGCAGCCGGTACCGACGCTGCTGGACCACCTGGAAGGGCCACGTGTTGCCGTTCACCATGATCGCGTTGCCGAAGAACTCGGGGTTCCAGATCGGCGAGAGGTCCGTGGCCGGTACGAAGCCCGGGTTCTGCGCCGTGGCGCCGTCGAAGAACTCACGGCTGTTGGGGTAGAAGAGCGAGCCGTCCTCGTTGAAGGCACGGTCCTGGATCACGATCGGGAGCTCGAAGTAGGTCTTGCGGGACGGGAACGTGTCCCCCTCCTTCGGTGCCGGTCCGGGCAGCACGGCCATCTCTCCCGAACGGCTGTCACGAATCGCCCGGTCCCCCTGGGGACCTCCTCTGACGAGGAAGAAGCCAGCAGGCCCCGCATACACGTTGAGACGGGTCATCCCGAGGGTGTGGTCGTGGTACCAGAGCGTCGACGCCCGCTGGTCGTTCGGATACTCGAAGGTGACGAAACCAGGACCCCACTCGAGGCCGAGGGCGCTGGAGGCCTTCCCCCTGAAGAACGAGTGCCACGTGCCCTCGGTCGCGTAGCCCGGCGGAACGTTCCTCGCCGCCGGGAGGAACCACGCCTCGGCGTAGCCGTCGCTCTCGTCACCGACGCCGACGGCGCCGTGCACGTGTGTCACCAGAGGCACGGGCCCGGTGTAGGCGTCCGGAGTGGCTGCGAAGGTGGGCCGGCTGTCCCGCCCGTCATCACCGCCCGGGGGGTTGGCCCAGTGCAGCGTCGGGTCGACGGGCAGCAGGTGAGGCAGGTAGTTCCCGGAGCGGTCCACCAGGTCGTTGACCCACTTCACCCGCACCGGGCGCTTCCATCTCGCCTCGATCGTGAGCGAGGGCGCGTGGTGCACCCGCAGCCCACGCCTGCTCGCTGACTGTACGGCGCCGTAGCCCCACACCGTCGTGGCAGGCAGCCCCACGGGCAGGATCTGTTGAGACAGCTGCCGGACCGAGATCTCGTAGTAGTCGACCGGCTTGCCGCCCTTGCGCCTGATGGTGCCGGCGCGCGGCATCACCGGCGGCACGAGCATCGGCGTCACGAACTTCGGCACCGCCAGAGGATCGAGGGTGCCACCCGGGATGGCGGCCACCGCCCGCGTCGCGCCACCCGGCGCGTAGGCGTAGAGCACGAAACCTGCGCCGGCCACACCCGCTGCCCTGATGAAGGTCCGCCGGCTCAGCGGCCGGCCCTCAACGCCACCACGATCCCTGCTCATGGCCACCACCCAGCCTCGTCACCACTGGCTGTCGGCGCACCCCCGCTCACGCCTTCTGCCTCTTGCTCCTCCTGCCAGAGTGACACCGCGAGCGAGTTCCTGAGCGAAGAATGGGCGACTGCTGCGAGCTCAGCCGATGCTTGCGTTGCCCCTAATTCGCCACATTGTCAACATGATTCGTGCTTTTTGGGGCGGCCGCGGGCGGCGGGTCAGCGGCGCAGTCGCAGCCCGCGTGGGGTCATGTGGAAGCCCGCCTGAGACAGCGCCTGCACGAGCGGGTGGTCCGAGCCGAGCACCGAGGCGCCGTCCGCCTTCTCGACGGTGAGCCGGCCGAGGGCGCCCTCGCGGACGGCGAGAGCCAGGGCATCGGCCGCGGCCTGCAGGCGCTCGGGGTCGTCGGACCAGCAGAGCATCGTCTTGCCACCCCGCTCGACGTAGAGCACGAGCTCTCCGTCGACGAGGACGACGAGCGCTCCGGCCTTGCGGCCCGGCTGGTGGCCCTTGCGGCGCGCGGCCCTGGGGGCTGCATCGTCGTCGCCGTCCTTGGCCGCAGCCGGCTCGTCGGCGGCCGCGTCGGTGAGTCCCCGCTCGGGCCAGCCGATGGAGGCGCCATAGGGGTTGGCGGGGTCGCTGGCGGCGAGCACCAGCGCGGGAGGTCCTGTGCGTTCGCGGCCTCGCTGGCCGCCTCGCCCGGGACCGCCTTGCCCCGGACCGCCGGAGGGCGAGGGCGCCAGCCACTCGTCGCCGTCGGCGGCATCGACGCGCCGCCCGCCGGCTCCGGCGTCGTCGCCACCCGGGAGGCGTGACATCGACCGCAGCCGGTCGACGGCGCCGGTCGAGGCGAACTGCGAGGCGCCCAGCCCCTCGACGAAGTAACCGCGGCGCACCTTGCCGGCCTCCTCGGCGGCGGCGAGCACGCGGTAGACGGCGGCGAAGCCACCGGGCACGTCCTCGGTGACGACCGACCCGCGGGTCAGCACGCCGTAGCGATCGAGGAGCAGCTCGGCATTGGTGACGGCGCGCACCGTCGGGTCGGTCTCGGCGGGCGGGAGCGCGGTCCATCGTCCGACCCCGGTCGAGGGTCCGGACCCGACGGCCCGTCCGGCGGCGAGCGCCTTGCCGGTGGCGGCCTCCTCGGCCGCCTCGACCTGGGTGGGGCTCGTGCCGGCGAGGGGGCCACGCAGGGAGCCGAAGCGGCCGAGCGAACCGCGCCGGCCGGCATACCTCGTCGAGCGAGGACCGCTCGTCGTGCGCTTGTGCGCGGTGCGGCCGCCGGCGAGCAGCGCCCGCAGCGGCGCGATGGTGTCGTTGGTGATGCGGCCCGACCACAGCAGCGACCACAGGGCGTCGTTGAGCTCGCTGTCGCCGAGGCCCACCCGGGTCGAGAGGGCGCGGAAGAAGTAGGCGCCCCCACCCTCGAGCGCGTCGAGCACGGCCTGCTCGTCGTCGGTCAGCTCCACGACCTCGGGCGGGGTGAGCGTCAGGTGCGCGGCGTCGGCGAGGTGCAGGCTGACCCAGCCGTCGTCACCGGGCAGCGAGCCGTGGCCGCGCCAGACCACCTCGCCCGAGCTCATCACCTCGTCGAGCAGCGCGGGGCGGTAGTCGGCGACGCGCGCGGGCAGGACGAGCGACTCGAGCGCGCTCGCCGGAACCTCGGCTCCGGTCAGCTGCTCGACCGCGCGGAGCAGGCCCTCGCGTCCGCGCAGGCCGCCACCGACGCCCTGCCACTGCGGCAGGAAGCGCGCGAGGTCGGCCTGGTCGACGGGCTCGACCTCGTGGCGCAGCGCGGCGAGCGAGCGGCGTCGCAGCAGGCGCAGCACCTCCGCGTCGCAGAACTCGGGACCGTGGCCGCCGCCGTTCTCGGTGGGCAGCAGCTCGCCCTCGACGACCCGCCCGGACGACACGAGCCGGCGCAGGGCGTCGTGGACGACGGCGGGACCGAGGCCCCACCACGCGGCGACGGTCTGCACCGCGAACGGCCCGTGCGTGCGGGCGAAGCGCGCGACGAGGTCGGCGAGCGGGTCGGGCACCGGCTCGAGGAAGGCCTGCGGCACCCCGACGGGCAGCGACGTGCCGAGCGCGTCGCGCAGGCGGGCGGCGTCCTCGATGGCGGCCCAGCGGTCCTCGCCCCCGACGCGCACGGCGATGACCCGGCGTGCGGCCTCGAGCTCCTTCAAAGCGGTCTCGACGGCCGCCGGCTCGAAGCCCTCGGCCGCGCGGGCCACGACGTCACGCACCGAGAGCGGGCCGAGCACGCGCAGCAGGTCGGCGACGTCCTCGGCGTCACGCGCCCCGCGCTCGGGCGTCAGCCGCTGCAGCTCGGCCTCGGTGCGGGCCACGGCCTCGGGGTCGAGCAGGTCGCGCAGCGCGAGCGCCTCACCCTGGCCGAGCAGCTCGGACAGCAGCGACGGGTCGAGCGCGAGGGCGGCGGCCCGACGCTCGGCGAGCGGCGAGTCGCCCTCGTAGAGGTACTGCGCGACGTAGCCGAAGACGAGGGACTTGGCGAAGGGGCTCGGCTGGCTCGACTCGACGTCGACGACCTTGACGGCACGTGAGCGGATGTCGCCCATGAGCTCGACGAGGCCCGGCACGTCGAAGACGTCCTGGACGCACTCGCGCACGGCCTCGAGGACGATCGGGAACGACGGGTACTGGCTGGCGACCTCGAGCAGCTGCGCGGCGCGCTGGCGCTGCTGCCAGAGCGGCTGGCGCTTGTCGGGCCGGCGGCGCGGCAGCAGCAGGGCCCGGGCCGCGCACTCCCTGAACCGCGCTGCGAACAGGGCGGATCCGCCGATCTCCTGGGTGACGAGCTCGCTGACCTCCTCGGGCTCGAGGGTGACGAGCTCGACGAGCTGCTGGCCGATGGCCGCACCGTCCTCGAACTCGAGGTCGGGCAGGCGGAAGACGATGCCGTCGTCGCCGTGCATGGCCTGGACGTCGATGCCGAACCGCTCGCGCATGCGGGCCGCGACGCAGAGCGCCCACGGCGCGTGCACCTGGCCACCGAAGGGCGAGAGGACGGCCACGCGCCAGTCACCGATCTCGTCGCGGAAGCGCTCGACGACGATGGTGCGGTCGTCGGGGACGTGCCGGGTCGCCTCCTTCTGCTCGGTGAGGTAGCTGATGAGGTTGTCGGCGGCCCACTCGTCGAGGCCGGCCGCGGTGACCCGGGCCCGGGCCCGTTCGGGGGTCAGGCCGACGATCTCGCGGACGAACCCGCCGAGGGCACGACCGAGCTCGGCGGGGCGCCCCTGCTGGTCGCCCTTCCAGAACGGCAGCTTGCCCGCCTGCCCCGGCGCCGGGGTGACGAGCACGCGGTCGTGGGTGATGTCCTCGATGCGCCACGTCGACGTGCCGAGGGTGAAGACGTCGCCGACGCGTGACTCGTACACCATCTCCTCGTCGAGCTCACCGACCCGGCGACCGGGCCCCTCACCGGAGGCGAGGAACACGGCATACAGCCCCCGGTCGGGGATGGTGCCGCCGCTCGTCACGGCGAGGCGCTGGGCGCCACGGCGGCCGGAGAGCGTGTCGGTGACGCGGTCCCAGACGATGCGGGGGCGCAGCTCGGCGAACTCGTCGGACGGGTAGCGGCCCGCGAGCATGTCGAGGGTGGCCTCGAGGACCGAGCGCGGCAGCGAGGCGAAGCTCGCCGACCGGTGCACGAGAGCCTCGACGTCGGCGACGGACCAGTCGTCCATCGCGCACATGGCGACGACCTGCTGGGCCAGCACGTCGACGGGGTTGGCGGGGATGCGGAGGGACTCGATGGCCCCGGCGCGCATGCGCTCGACGACGACGGCGGTCTGCACGAGGTCGCCGCGGAACTTGGGGAAGAGCACGCCCTGGCTGACGGCCCCGACCTGGTGGCCGGCGCGGCCGACGCGCTGGAGACCGCTCGCGACCGACGGCGGGCTCTCGACCTGGATGACGAGGTCGACGGCGCCCATGTCGATGCCGAGCTCGAGGCTGCTCGTCGCGACGACGGCGGGCAGTCGCCCGGCCTTGAGGTCCTCCTCGATGGTGGCGCGGTGCTCCTTGCTGACCGAGCCGTGGTGGGCACGGGCGAGCACGGCCGGCGCGCCGCGCGAGGACCCGGCCTGCGCCATGACCTGCGCGGGTGGCTGGGTCGAGAGGGCAGCGAGACTGGGGACGGGCAGCCCCTCCTCCTCGGCGAGCCGCTCCTCCCAGATCTCGTTGAGCCGCGAGGTCAGCCGCTCGGCGAGACGGCGCGAGTTGGCGAAGACGAGGGTCGAGCGGTGGTCGGCGATGAGGTCGACGATGCGCTCCTCGACGTGCGGCCAGATGCTCGCCTGCGGCGCCTGCCCCGCTGCGGGGCCCGACAGGTCGGGCACCCCCGGCGAGATCTCGGCCGGCGCGCTGCCGAGCTCGCCCATGTCGGGGACGGGCACGACGACGTCGAGGTCCCACTGCTTGGTCGACTCGGGCTGCACGATCTCGACCGGACGGCCGCCGGCGAGGTAGCGCGCGACCTCCTCGACCGGGCGCACGGTCGCCGACAGTCCGACGCGCTGGGCGGGCTTGGGCAGCAGGGCGTCGAGCCGCTCGAGGCTGAGCGCGAGGTGTGCGCCGCGCTTGGTGCCGGCGACGGCGTGGACCTCGTCGAGGATGACGGTCTCGACGCCCTTGAGCGCCTCGCGCACCGACGAGGTGAGCATGAGGAAGAGCGACTCGGGCGTCGTGATGAGGATGTCGGTGGGCGTGCGGGCGAAGGCGCGGCGCTCGTTGGCCGGGGTGTCGCCCGAGCGGACGCTGACGCTGATGTCGGGGGGCGGCAGCTCGAGCCGGGTGGCGGCGTGGCCGATGCCGACGAGCGGGGCGCGCAGGTTGCGCTCGACGTCGACCGCGAGCGCCTTCATCGGCGAGATGTAGAGCACGCGGCACCGCTCGAGCCGCTCCTCGGGCACCGGCTCGCTCGCCATCCGGTCGATGGCCCAGAGGAAGGCCGAGAGCGTCTTGCCCGAGCCGGTGGGCGCGACGACGACGGTGTGGTGGCCGGAGCTGATCGCGTCCCAGGCGCCTGCCTGGGCGGTGGTGGGCGCGCTGAAGCTGCTCCGGAACCACTCGGCGGTCGCCGGAGAGAATCGGTCGAGCACGTCGGCCCGCTTGCCCTTCGCCATCGAGGTCAGCCTGCCATCCCGCACCGACATCCCCCAGTGAGGCCACAGCGACGTCCCCGGCGAGGTCACTAGCGACGTCCCCAGCAGCGTCCGCCGGCGTCGTCCCGGGCAGGCCCTCCCCGCCCTGCCCGGGACGGCGTCAGTCGCGGTCGTGGAAGACGAGCACGGGGCAGTGCGCGTGCTCCGAGCACGCCGAGCTCACCGACCCGAGCAGCAGCCCGGCGAAACCGCCGTGCCCGCGACTGCCCACCACGAGGAGCGAGGCGCCCCGGCTGGCCTCGATGAGCACGGTCCGGGCGGAGCCGTGCACCACCTCCGGCTGGAGCCCCTCCGGCCGGTCGTCGCCGAACACCTCGTCCAGCGTCTCCCTCAGCACGGTGTCGGCGTCCACGTCAGGACGCCAGCTGACGTCCACCGGCGCGTTGAAGGACTGCGGGTAGTCCCACGCCGTGACCGCCTCGATGTGGCTCCCGTCGGCCGCGGCGAGCCGCGCGGCCCAGCGCAACGCCTGCTTCGACGACCCGGAGCCGTCGACCCCCACGACGATGCGTCCCGGTGCCGCGCGCTCCTCGCCCGCGACCCCACCCATGGCCTTCCACCTCTCCCTCTGTCACCCCAGCCTGTCGTGGGGCGGGCGTCACGGGCAGGGCCTTTGGTCCCGCATGTCCGCGACACGGCATACGAGGGCGTATGCCGTGTGGCTCAGCGGGCGACCTCGCGGTGCGAGCCGTCGAGACGTCGCGTCCATCCGCGGCGGTCGAGGTGCTCGAGCAGCGGGATGACGATGCGGCGCGTGCTGTCGAGCGCCTGGCGGGCGTCGCTCGTCGTGAACGGCTGCGGGAGCGCCGCGAGCTCGCGCATCGCGAGTGCCGGGGCGTTGGGGAGCAGCACCACGTCGCCGGGCAGGCGCAGGATGCGGCCAGTGCCCTCGGCGGCGGCCAGCTCGCGCGGCCCGAGCCCGGCAGCGTCGAGCTCGTGCTGCTCCGGGGCCGTGAAGGGGCGCTGCCGCAGGCGTTCCTCGATCCGGCCGAGAGCGGCGTCGGCGGGGGCCGAGAGGGCTGCGGTGCGCCCGGGCAGCCCGACGCGGCCGTCGCGCACCTCGAGACCCGCGGCCACGGCGAGGTCGGCGACGAGGGTACGGTCGGGTGCTCCCGCAGCCGCGCGCGCGGCCTCGAGGGCGAGCACGGGGTCGATCGGCGTGGTGTCGGCCCGGCGCTGGACCGCGGCGCGCAGCCGCTCGGCTGCGTCCTGCCAGGCGGCGTCGTCGACGAGCCAGGCACCCCGGCGCGCGACGGTCTCGGCCGGCCGCTCGCCGGCCGGCACGGTGATGCCGAGCGAGCCGGCATCGGCCTGCCTCATCCAGCCGCGGCGGGCGACCTCACGGGCGAGGTCCGGCGCGCCGTCCAGGCCCCGGACGACCTCTGCCCGTCGCGCTGCGGCGCCCCGCCGGTCGAGCCTCGGGGGGTCGGCGTCGACGACGACCGCGCCGACGACGTGTCGCGAGCCCGGGTCGCGCAGGACGACCCGGTCGCCGCCGACGAGGGGCAGCCCCGACGGCAGGAGCAGCCTCACCGCGCCCGGTCCGAGGGGGCGCACCCGCGCCTCGAGGGCGAGCGTGCCGACGTGGACCATGAGGCGGTTCGGGAGCCGCTCGGCGGCGACGCCACCGGGCTCCGACGCCTCCGCCCCGACGAGCCGCACGTCGAGCGACGTCGTGACGTGCCAGACCCGTGGCGTCAGCAGCACGTCGCCGCGCGCGACGTCGTCGACCCCGATGCCGCGCAGGTTGACCGCGACGCGGGCCACGGCGGGCACCTCGTCGTGGGTCCGGCCGAGGCTCTGCAGCCCGCGCACCGTGACGGTGTGGGAGGCGCCGTTCGCGCGGTGCACGAGGAGCTCGTCGCCGACCCGGACGGTCCCGGCCCCGAGGGTGCCGGTGGCGACGGTGCCGCTGCCGCGGACCGAGAACGACCGGTCGACCCAGAGGCGCGTGCGGCCGTCCCGGTCGGGGGCGGGGAGCGCACCGACGAGGTCGTCGAGGGCGCCGCGGAGGGCGTCGAGCCCCTCGCCGGTGCGCGCCGAAACCGCGAGCGCCGCACTGCCGGCGAGGCTGGTGCGGCCGACGTGGTCGAGCGCCTCCGCCATCGCGGGACCGGGGTCGGCGAGGTCGCTGCGCGTCACGACGACGAGCCCGCGCGAGATGCCGAGCGCGTGCACGGCCGCGAGGTGCTCAGACGACTGGGGGCGCCAGCCCTCGTCGGCAGCGACGACGAGCATGACGGCGGGCGCGGGGCCCAGCCCGGCGAGCATGTTGCCGATGAAGCGCTGGTGCCCGGGCACGTCGACGAAGGCGACGTCAGCGCCGGACGCGAGGGTCGTCCACGCGTAGCCGAGGTCGATCGTCATGCCACGACGGCGCTCCTCGGCCCAGCGGTCGGGCTCGATCCCGGTCAGGGCCCGCACCAGTGTGGACTTGCCGTGGTCGACGTGGCCGGCGGTCGCGATGACGTGCACGGGTCAGTCGCCGCTCGGCCGGTCGACGGTGAGACCGGCGAGAACCGCGAGGATCGCGCGCTCGACGTCGGCGTCCCGCTCCGGCGGCACGCAGCGCAGGTCGACGAGGCAGCGGCCCCGCTCGACGCGGGCCACCACGCCGGGCTCACCCCGCCGGAGGTGCTTGGCGCAGTCCTCCGGAAGCGCGACGGCCCAGCCGGGCAGCGGCAGCCCCGGCGCCCCTCCGCCACCGACGCGTCCCTCGACGGCGACGACCTCGCGCGACACGGCGACGGCCAGCCGCTCGGTGCGGGCCCGCAGCCGGTCGCGGTCGACGTGGAGGTAGTCGGTGACCGGCGGCACCGGTCCGCGCAGGGTCGCCTCGAGGGCGGCCAGGGTCAGCTTGTCGACGCGCAGCGCCCGCGCGAGCGGGTGGCGCCGCAGCCGCTCGACCATGGCGGCCTCGCCGAGGACGATTCCGGCCTGTGGGCCGCCGAGCAGCTTGTCGCCGCTCGCCGTGACGATCGTGGCGCCGTCGGTGAGCGCCGTCGTCGCGTCGGGCTCGTCGGGCAGGAGGTCGTCGCGGTGGAGCAGCCCGCTGCCGATGTCGACGACGAGCGGCGCGCCCAGTGTCCCGAGCTCGCGCACCGACGCGGCGCTCGTGAAGCCCTCGACGCGGAAGTTGCTCGGGTGCACCTTGAGGATGCAGCCGGTCTCGGGTCCGAGCGCGTCGGCGTAGTCGGCGAGCCGGGTGCGGTTGGTCGTGCCGACCTCGCGGAGCCGCGCGCCCGTCGAGGCGATGAGGTCGGGCAGGCGGAAGCCGTCGCCGATCTCGACCATCTCGCCCCGGCTGACGAGGATTTCCCGGCCGGCGGCGAGGGCGGTGGTGGCGAGGACGAGCGCGGCCGCACCGTTGTTGACGACGAGGGCGTCACCGGCCGCGGGGACCGCCGCCCGCAGGGCCTCGAGGGTCCCGCGTCCGCGCCGGGCGCGCGCTCCGGTGGCCGTGTCGTACTCGACGTCGACGTAGGCCGCTGCCGCCACGACCGCGTCGACCGCGGCGTCCGACAACGGTGCCCGGCCGATGTTGGTGTGCACGACGACGCCGGTGGCGTTGAGGAGCGGCCGGAGGGTCGTGCTGCGGGACGGGAGCGCTGCGCGCGCCGCCGCGAGCACGTCGTCCGGCGCGATCTCTCCGGAGCGGGCCAGGGACTGTGCCGAGCGCACCGCCTCCTTGACCGTGGCTGCACCGTGCCGGGCCACGGCGGCGACGAGGTCGGGGTGGCCCATCAGCACGTCGGTGCGTGGGACCGCACGACGCGGGTCCGACTGCGCCACACGCGGCTCCTCTCCTGCAGGACGTTGGCGGAGGTGGACGGGAATCGAACCCGCCAGACCGAGATGCTCGGTCTCACCGGTGTTGAAGACCGGGGGGACCACCAGGTGCCCAGACACCTCCACGGGCCACCGTACCCATCCCGCCCGCATCCCGAGGGGCGGCCCCTCGACGGGGCACACGGCATACGGCGACCTACGGTGTGGGTATGACGGCGAGCGTGGACAAGGTGCACGACGGGACCCGGGTGAGACTGACGCAGTTCGCCCACGGCGGCGGCTGCGCGTGCAAGATCCCCCCGGGCGAGCTCGAGGAGATGGTGAGCGGGCTGACCGGGATCGCCGACGCGAGTCTGCTCGTCGGGCTCGACGACGGCGACGACGCGGCAGCCGTGCGCATCACCGACGGCCTGGCGGTGCTCGCGACGGCCGACTTCTTCACGCCCGTCGTCGACGACGCCTACGACTGGGGACGCATCGCCGCGGCGAACGCCCTCTCCGACATCTATGCCATGGGCGGGCGTCCCGTGCTCGCCGTCAACCTGCTCGGGTGGCCCCGTGACGTGCTCCCCCGCGAGCTCGCGGCCGAGGTGCTGCGCGGCGGTCTCGACGTCGCTCGGCTCGCCGCGTGCCCCGTCGCCGGTGGCCACAGCATCGACGACCCCGAACCGAAGTACGGCATGGCCGTCACCGGCGTCGCGGACCCGGACCGCCTGCTGCGCAACGACGCCGGCCGGGCGGGTCTGCCACTCAGCCTGACCAAGCCGCTGGGCGTCGGGGTGCTCAACAACCGGCACAAGGCGACCGGCGAGGTCTTCCCCGAGGCCGTCGCCTCGATGGCTGCGCTCAACGACGTCGCGTGCCGGGACGCCCTCGAGCGCGGCATCCGGGCCGCCACCGACGTCACCGGCTTCGGGCTGCTCGGCCACCTCTACAAGCTGGCGCGGGCGTCGGGCGTGACCGCCGTCGTCGACTCCGCAGCGGTCCCCTACCTCGACGGGGCGCGGGCCTCGCTCGCAGCCGGTTTCGTGCCCGGCGGCAGCCAGCGCAACCTCGACTGGGTGAGCCCGCACCTCGAGGCCACCGTCGACCACGACGAGCTGCTGCTGCTCGCCGACGCGCAGACGAGCGGCGGCCTGCTCGTCGTCGGCGAGGTGCCCGGCGGCACGGTCATCGGCGAGCTCCTCCCCCGCGGCGAGCACGTCCTGCAGGTGCGATGAGCCGAGTCGACGACGTGCTGGCGCGGGCCCGCTCGGGCCTGCAGCGGCTGTCGCCCGAGCAGGCGTGGCGCGAGGTCGAGTCAGGGGCCCTGCTCGTCGACACCCGCACGCCGCCGCAGCGGGCCCGACAGGGTGAGCTGCCCGGCGCGCTCGTCATCGACCGCACGGTCCTCGAGTGGCGGCTCGACCCCACGAGCCCGGCCCGGATCCCGGAGGCGGACCGCGACGACCTGCGCGTCATCGTGATCTGCCGGCAGGGCTACAGCAGCTCGCTCGCCGCCGCCTCGCTGCACGAGGTCGGACTCGCTCGGGCCACCGACGTCATCGGCGGGGTCGAGGCCTGGGCAGCCGCAGGGCTACCCCTGGCACCCGGGCCTGCCGATGTGCGTGAGTGACGGCCGTTCTACCGGCGGCTCGTGCCAGTCCCGTGGCGGTCCTCGACCGGCGCCGGCTCGTGTCGCGGCTTCTTGGTCACGAGCGGCAGGACGAGCGCGACGAGCGTGATGACGCCGATGACGGTGAAGCCGAGGTTGTAGGCCTTCTCGCTCCCGATGAGCGACGCGATGAGCAGCGGACCCACGACACCGCCGATGCTCCAGCCGATGAGCATCAGCCCGTAGATGGCGCCGACGTTCTTCACCCCGAAGAACGTGCCTGCGGTGGACGGCATCGTGCCGAACGCCCCGCCGTAGCAGAGGTAGACGAGCGCCGCGAGCACCGCGAAGAGGGCCGTGCTGCTCGCGTGCGGGATGAGCAGGAGACAGATGCCCTGGATGCCGAGGATGCCGAGGAACGCCGGCATCTTGCCGATCATGTCGGAGATCCAGCCCCAGAAGATGCGGCCGGCACCGTTGAAGAGGCCGAGCACGCCCACGAGCGCGGCGGCTGCGGCGGTCGAGTAGCCGGCTACGTCGGTGGCCGTGCCAGCGGCGACGGCGATGAGCGAGATGCCGGCCGTGACACTCATCGTCAGGATGGCGGTGAGGAGGTACCACTGCTTGGTGTGCATCGCCTCGCTCGGGGTGAAGTCGCGCGGGCCCGAGCCGTTCTCGACCCTCGCTGCGTCCTTGCTGGTCGCCCCCGTCACGTCGGGCAGGACCGCGGGGTTGCGGAAGACCGAGGTGCAGACGAGCAGGATGACGAGGTAGCCGATCCCCAGCCACAGGAACGCCTTGGTGGGCACGCTCGGTGACTGGTCGATGAGGGCTTGCCCCACCGGTGCCGTGACCACCGCGCCGAACCCGAAGCCTGCCACGGCGAGGCCGGTGATGAGGCCCGGCTTGTCGGGAAACCACTTCTGCAGCATGGCGATCGGGACGATGTAGACCATGCCGAGGCCGAAGCCGCCGATGACGCCGTACCCGAGGACGAGCAGCCAGAAGGAGTCGGCCGACTGGGCGAAGGACGCGAGGATGACACCGACGGCGTAGATGACGCCGCCCGTCATGGCGACGACCCGGGGGCCTCGGGCGTCCTGGAGCCGGCCACCGACGTAGCTGCCGACGAAGATCATCCCGATGACGACGCTGAAGGGCACCGCGGCCTTCGACTTCGACCATCCGAAGGCGGCGTCGCTCTGCAGCGCCTTGGCGAAGACGCTCCACGCGTAGACGGAGCCGATGGCGAGCTGCACGAGTACCGCGCACACGAGGATGACCCAGCGGTTGCCGCCGGGTGCGGCGGTGCTGTCGTTCCGAACCGCACTGGTGCTCATGAGGCTCCCCTTCTCGTCCTGGTGGCGCGGCGCGTCATCGCGCCGTGGTGATCGAGTCGTCGACGACGCCGGCCGCACGGCGCTTCTCGAGCCGCTCGCGCTGGGGCTCGACGGTGTACTTCGGGTCGATCGCCGAGACCATCCCGGCCTCGAAGACGCCGAAGCGGGTGCACACCGAGGCGGCCATGAGGGCCGCCCCGCTGAGCGCGGCCGTGACCCGGTTGCCACCGAGCGCGACGGCACCGAGGGCTCCCCCGACCGTGAGGGCCCGGCTGGCCTTGAGCAGTCGACCGGCCTTGCCGGTGCGCAGCGGCTCCGAGAGCGTGGGCCCGAGCTTGTCCTGCATGCGCTCGAAGGCGACGAGCTCGGCCAGCGCGCTGACGGCGGCGAGCTTGCGGGCCGGGCCGTTCTCGCGCGTCGGGACGGTGACCAAGGCGAGCCCCGAGGCCGCGAGGTTGGCCGAGCTGACGAAGACGAACGGCAGCTCGCGGTAGGACTCGTGCCACGTCGGGGTGGCCGTGTCGGCGAGGAGCACCGCGGTGTAGGCGGCCAGCGGCGGGGCGAAGAACGCGGACCCCACCGTGGCGGGCCCGTCGGCGAGCTTGAGCGCCTTGGCGACCAGGGCGACCGCGCCGCCGGATCGCGCCCCGCGAGAACGGCGCTCGATGACCGGGCGCGCGACCTCGGAGACGAGGGCCGCACCGGCGAAGCTGCCGAAGGCTGTGAGGATCCACGAGCCGACCGACATCGGCGACGTCAGCTTGACGGTACGCATCATGTTGAGGGCGCGGCTGGGCTTGCCGAGGTCCTTGGCCAGCGCGGCACCACCGAGGGCCGCGCCCGCGACGGCACCGATGCGCCCGGCGCGCTGCAGGGCCGGGTAGCCACGGGCCGCACCACCAGCGCCGAGCAGCGCGGAGCCCGCGGCGATGCCACCGAGGAAGAGGTATGCCGCCACCTCCTTCTCCCACGGCGCGGGCTTGACGATGTGGCGCCCGTAGTAGCTGTCGAAGCTGACGTCGGGGACCATGATCGACTCGTCACGACGCTTGCCGCCGTTGCGACCGCCGCCACCCCCGCCACCGTTGCCGCGACGGCGCGTCCGCTCCGGCGGGCGGTCGGCGTCGAAGGGGTTGGTCGTCACTTGCGTCTCCCCACGAAGGCGGCCGCGGCCATGGCGAGCATCGTCAGCCCCGCGTAGCCGGCCTTGCGGAACATGTCGGGCAGGTCGGCGGTCGTCACCCGGGGGTCCGGCGGCAGGCCGTAGACCTCGGGCTCGTCGAGCAGCAGGAACGTCGAGCCGGTGCCCCCGACGCCGTCGTGCTCGTCGACGCCGTAGAGGCGGGCCTCCGGGTAGCCGAGCTCGTGCAGCTGGGCGACGCGGGCGCGGGCCGTGGCCCGCATCTCGTCGAGGTCGCCGAACTTGATGGAGGTCGTCGGGCAGGCCTGGGCGCAGGCGGGCGTCTGCCCTGCGCCGAGGCGGTCGTAGCAGAGCGTGCACTTCTGGGCGATGCCGACGTTCTTGACCTCGCCGTTGCTCGAGGCGTGCGCCGGCTGGTTCTGGTGCGAGCCCTTGGCCGTGTCTCCGGCGCCGCCGGCGCCCTTGATGCTGATGCCGTGGGACTGCGGGCCCTTCTCGTGGCCCTCGTTGCCGCTCCGGCGCTCGATGACGCCGAACGGGCAGGCGGCCACGCAATAGCCGCAGCCGTTGCACACGTCGTCCTGCACGACGACGGTGCCGAACTCGGTGCGGAAGAGGGCCCCGGTGGGGCACACGTCGAGGCACGCGGCGTGGGTGCAGTGCTTGCACACGTCGGAGGCCATGAGCCAACGCACGTCGGGCACCGCGGTGTCCGTGGGGCCGGGGCCGGCTGCCGCGCCCTGGCGCAGCTCACCGGGAGCCGTGAGCGTCGCGGTCGCCGTGCCCCCGCCACCGGCGAGGGCGGGCTCCTCGCCCGAGCGCACCGAGGGCATACCGAGGGAGACGAGCTTGCGTCCCGACTCGCGGGCCTGCTCGATGCGGTCGCTCGTCTGCTCGACGAAGGCGACGTGCCGCCACGTGCTGGCCCCGAGGGCGCCCGTGTTGTCGTAGGACTGGCTCAGCAGGTCGAGGCCGTCCTCGGGGACACCGTTCCACTCCTTGCAGGCCACCTCGCACGCCTTGCACCCGATGCAGATCGAGGTGTCGGTGAAGAAGCCCTTGCGGGGTTCGCTCGTCTCCCACGCGGCGTCGGCCGCCGGGTCGGTGGGGCCGGAGAGCTGGTTGCGCCAGAAGCCCATCGTCAGCCTCCTCTCGTGTCGGGGGTGGACTCCGGGTGACCGGTGCGCAGCTCGTTGCTCGTCATGACCGTGCTGCCGGACCGCGACTGGTACTCGGCGACGAGCCGCAGCAGCTCGTCACCCGCGGGTCGGCGGCCGGGCACGATGTCGCACGAGCCCGCCTTGCTCTCCTGGATCTGGACGTTGGGGTCGAGCGCGACACCGAGCAGGTCGTTGGCGGCGTCACCGCTGACGATCGCGTCGCCGCCGACGCCCCAGTGGTAGGGCAGCCCGATCTGGTGGATCGTGCGGCCCCTGATGGTCAGGGGCGTCATGCGCTCGGTCACCATGACGCGGGCCTCGATCGCGGCTCGGGCCGACACGATGGTCGCCCACCCGCCGTTCTCGAGGCCACGCTCGGCCGCGAGCTCCGGCGACACCTCGCAGAAGAACTCCGGCTGGAGCTCCGAGAGGTAGGGCAGCCACCGGCTCATGCCACCGGCCGTGTGGTGCTCGGTCAGGCGGTAGGTCGTGAAGACGTACGGGTAGACGTCGGCGCCCGGCGCGTCGCCCGAGGGGCTCCACAGGTTGTCCTTGCGCGGGAACACCTTGCGGGCAGGGTTGGACTGCTGGGCGTAGAGCGGGTTGCTGACCGGGGACTCCTGCGGCTCGTAGTGCGTCGGCAGGGGCCCGTCGAGCATGCCCTTGGGCGCGAAGAGCCAGCCCTTGCCGTCGGCCTGCATGACGAACGGGTCGTCCCCGGCGAGACCTGCGGGTCCGCCCGTGCCCGGCTCGGGCCGGTAGCTCGGCGCCTTGTCGGCCACGAAGTCCGGCACGTCGTGCCCGGTCCACCTGCCGGACTCGGCGTCCCACCACACGTAGCGCTTGCGCTCGCTCCACGGGTTGCCCTCGGGGTCTGCCGAGGCGCGGTTGTAGAGGATGCGGCGGTTGGCCGGCCAGGCCCAGCCCCAGTCGAGGGCGGTCAGGTCCTGCTCGCGGCCGGGCTTGCGCGCGGCCGCGTGGTTGACACCGTCGGCGTAGACACCGGTGTAGATCCAGCAACCGCCGTCGGTGGACCCGTCCGCCTTCATCTCGGTGTAGGACGAGAGCGGCTGTCCCGCCTTGTCGCCCGTCAGGTGACGGCCGTTGACCTCGGCGAGCACCGCCTCGGCGTCGGGCTCACCGTGCTCGTCGGTGGGGTAGTCCCACGTCAGGTCGAGCAGCGGACGGTCCCGCTCATCGGTCGAGTCGGCGAGCAGCTCGCGCACCCGGCGGCCAAGCTCGTGGAAGAACTGCAGCTCGCTCTGGCAGTCGCCCTCAGGCTCGACCGCCTGGTGGTGCCACTGGAGCATCCGCTGCGTCTGGGTGAACGACCCGCTCTTCTCGGTGTGCGCGGCCGCGGGGAGGAAGAAGACCTCGGTCTCGATGTCCTCCGTCTTCAGCTCGCCGGAGGCGATCTCGGGCCCGTCCTTCCAGAACGTCGCGGACTCGATCATGTTGAAGTCGCGCACGACGAGCCACTTCAGGTGCGACATGGCCTGGCGCTGCATGCGGCCGTGTGCCGAGCCGACGGCCGGGTTCTGCCCGAGCAGGAAGTAGCCCTCCACCTGGTCGTCGAGCATCGCCATCGTCGTCTGGTAGGTGCCGTGCGCACCGCTCAACCGCGGGAGGTAGTCGAAGCACCAGTCGTTCTCGGCCGTCGCCGCCTTGCCCCACCACGCCTTGAGCAGGCTCACGGCATACGTGTCGGCGTTGGCCCAGAAGCCCTTCTGCTCCTTGTTGCCGATCGCCCCGAGGTACTCGTCCCACGTGTCGTGCAGGCCCGCGACGGGCATCGCGAGGTAGCCCGGCAGGATGTTGTAGAGCGTCGGGATGTCGGTGGAGCCCTGGATGCTCGCGTGACCGCGCAGCGCCATGATGCCGCCACCCGGTCGGCCCATGTTGCCGAGGAGCAGCTGCACGATGGCGGCGGTGCGGATGAACTGGGCGCCCAGCGTGTGCTGGGTCCAGCCGACGGCATACACGAACGCCGTGGTGCGCTCGCGCCCACTGTTCTCGGTGACCGACCGCGCGAGGTACTCGAAGTCGTCGACGGCGATGCCGCACGTGTCGGCCACCATCTCCGGGGTGTAGCGGGCGTAGTGCTTCTTGAGGATCTGGAAGACGGTGTTGGGGTCCTGGAGCGTCTCGTCACGAAGGACCCGGGCGTGCTCGAGGGCGGGACCACCGGACCCGTGCTCGTCGCCCGCGGCACGGTCCGACTTCGTCTCACCGTGCTCGTGTCCGGCCGCAGGGCCCCCGATGGTGCCCGGCGTCTCGTCGTCCTCACCGTCGCTGCTCGCGTAGGCCCACGTGTCCTGGGCGTAGCTCCCCTTCTCGTCGTCGTAGCCGGAGAAGAGGCCGTCGAGGTCCTCGGTGTCCTGGAACTTGTCGCTGACGATGGTGGCCGCGTTGGTGTACGCGACGACGTACTCCTTGAAGTACAGCTCGTTGTCGAGGATGTACTTGATGAGCGCGCCGAGCAGCACGACGTCGCTGCCGGCCCGGATCGGGATGTGCTTGTCGGCCGTGGCCGACGTACGCGTGAAGCGCGGGTCGACGTGGATGACCCGGGCACCCTTGAGCCGAGCCTCCGTCACCCACTGGTAGGCGACCGGATGGCACTCGGCCATGTTCGATCCCTGGATGACGATGCAGTCGGCGTTGGACAGGTCCTGCACGTACTGCGTGGCGCCGCCGCGCCCGAACGAGGACCCCAGACTGGGGACCGTGGAGCTGTGTCAAATACGGGCTTGGTTCTCGATCTGGATGGCGCCGGCGGCGGTGAAGAGCTTCTTGATGAGGTAGTTCTCCTCGTTGTCGAGCGTCGCTCCGCCCAACGAGGCGATCCCCATGGTGCGCCGCAGCGGGCGCCCGTGCTCGTCGTGGTCCTGCCACGTGCGGCGGCGCGACTCGACGAAGCGCTGCGCCACCATCTCGACAGCCGTCGAGAGCTCGATGGACTCCCAGTCCGTGCCTCCGGGTCGGCGGTAGAGCGCCTTGCGCTGCCGGCCCGGGTTGTTGACGAGCTGCTCGCTCGCGGACCCCTTGGGGCACAGACGCCCTCGCGACACCGGCGAGTCCGGGTCGCCCTCGATCTGGACGACGCGGCCGTCCTTGACGAAGACGCGCTGGCCACAGCCGACGGCGCAGTAGGGGCACACGCTCTGGACGACCTTGTCGGCCGTCGCGGTGCGCGGCGTCAGCTCGCGTGTGTGGGCGGACGTGACCGCCGGTCCGCGACCGAGGAAGTCACCCGAGCGCACCTGCCGGACGACCGGCCAGGACAAGAACGTCTTCTTGGGATCCACCGCTGCACCTCTCTGGACTGGGCGACCGCACCATGACAACACGTCTGTCTGGGAGCCGCCACAGAAGCATTACCCACTTCGGCGGATCGCGAGACGGCCGGCACCCTAGCCGTCGATAGACTCGGCGGTCCGATGAGCGACCCCGAACCGCGCAGTCCCGCCACGCCCTTCGTGCGGCGTCTCGTCGCCCTCGGTCCCCACCGTGGATCGCACCGGGTCGCGATGCGCGCGGGTGTCTCGGTGCTCGTGCCGCTCCTCGTCCTCGTCCTGCTGGGTCGCGAGGAGTGGACCGCCTACGCGGCCTTCGGCGCCTTCACCTCGCTCTACGGCCGCAACCACGCGCGAGCCGAGCGGACCGGCATGCAGGCCGTCGCCGGTGGGTTCCTCACTCTCGCAGTGACGCTCGGCGTTGTGGTCTCTCTGCTGCCCGACTCGCGCTGGATCGTCGTCCCCGTGGGGGCGCTCCTCGCCGCCGGCGGGTCGCTGACGTCGGATGCGTACGGCTGGCACCCGCCGGGACCACTCTTCCTCGTCTTCGGCTTCGCCGTGTCGGCCGTCGTGCCGGCCACCGCGGCCACCGTGCCCGTGGCGGCGGCGATCGCGGCCGCCAGCGCGCTCTTCTCGATGCTCGTCGCGCAGCTCGGCGTGCTCCGCGAGCCGGCGTCGTGGTCTCCCCCACTGCTCCCGGCGCCGCGCTTCCGTGACGCGCTCGCGCCCCGCGGCGCCGTGACCCACCTCGTGCGCCACGTCCTGGCGCTCACGGTCGCGGGCGGGATCGCCACCGCCCTGGACTGGCAGCACCCGTACTGGGCCATGGTCGCCGCGGTGGTCGTGCTGTCGGGTCCCGACCTGCTCTCCCGGCTCACCCGGGGCGTGCAGCGCGTCGTCGGCACGCTGCTCGGCCTCGGCGTCGCGGCGCTCGTCCTGCCGTGGCACCCGCAGGGCGTCGCCGCGGTCCTGGTCATCGTCGCGCTCCAGGTGCTCACCGAGCTGTTCGTCGGCCGCAACTACGCCGTGGCCCTGCTCTTCATCACGCCGCTGGCCCTGCTCATGGGTCAGCTCGCCCACGAGGCCCCCATCGGCCCGCTGCTGCGCGACCGCTTGCTCGAGACGGTCCTCGGCGCCGTCGTGGGCGCGGTCGTGCTGCTCGCGGTCCCCGACCGGTTGGAGCCCGAGCTAGACCCCGAGCTCGACGCGTAGGGCCGCGTGCAGGTCGTGCTCGATGTCGCGGGCCGTCAGGGCGAGCGCGGTGACGACGTCGACGAGGCGTGACTCGTCGACGCGCACCGTCGGCATCGAGACGGTGACCGCCGCCCCGACGCGGTCACCGACGCGCACGCCGCGCCCGACCGCCGTCACGCCGCTCTCGGTGCGGTCCTTGTTGATCGCGAAGCCGCGCTCGCGGACGACGTCGAGCTCGCGCTCGAGCGCGCCCACGTCGGGACGCTCGTCCGACCGACCTCGCCAGCGCTCCACGGCATACAGCTCGGCCCGCTCGTCGACGGTGAGGTCGGCGAGCATGAGCTTGCCCCCTGAGGTCAGGTGCGCGGGGAAGACCATGCCCTCGCGGTTGCCGACGCGCAGCGCCTGCGTGCTCTCGACCGAGCCGATGAAGCGGGCGTAGTCGCCGGCGAGGACGAGCAGGTTGGCCGATTCACCGAGCCGCCCGACGAGAGCGTGGAGGTGCGGCATGGCGATGGTGCGCAGCAGGGCGGTGCGGGACTGGGCGTCCGCGGTCAGCGAGATGACCGGGCCGGCGTGGTACCGGCGGTCGTCGCCCTGCCGCGCGAAGTCGCGGTAGACGAGCATCGTCAGCAGCCGGTGCGCGGTCGAGCGGGCCACACCGAGACGCTCGGCGGCGTCGGAGACGCTGAGCGGGCCCTCTACCTGCAGCATCACGGCGAGCCGCAGGGCGTGGTCGACGCTCGTCAGGGCGTACTGCGGGCGGTTCTTCAGGGCGCGATCCTGGGCCATTGGTTCCTCATAGCAGAATCTTCTATTCCGTCATGGCGAACCTAGTTCACAGTCGTCCCCATGGCAACGACGCCCCCCACCCAGAACCGGCCCCTGGCCGACCGCGCCACCGGCAGCGCGAACCGGCCCGCGTGGCTCGTGACGCTCCTCTGCTGGCTCATCGTCGTCTTCGACGGCTACGACCTCATCGTCTACGGGACGACCCTCCCCCGCCTCCTCAAGGAGAAGGGCTGGGACCTCACCCCCACCACCGCCGGCTTCATCGGCAGCCTCGCCTTCGCCGGCATGCTCGTCGGCGCGCTCGGTGCGGGCCTGCTCTCGGACCGGCTCGGCCGCCGCCGCACGATCCTCTGGGCCACCCTGTGGTTCTCGGCCTTCACGGCGCGGGCGAGGAGGACTGGGGCACGCCGGACGAGCTCGACCACGCCTTCGCCGACACGTGCGAGGAGGTCCGGGCCGGGCTGCCGCTCATGTGGCGCGACCGCTGGTGGCGGATGTTCGACCGCGAGCCCATCCCGACGTGGGTGACGGGCCGCATCGCGCTCTCCGGCGACTCGGCGCACGCGCCGCTGCAGTACCTCGCGCAGGGGGCCGTCATGGCGATCGAGGACGCCTACGTCCTGTCGGAGCACGTAGCCGCGCAACTCGTGGCGGGCACGGGCGCCGACGCCCTCGACTGGGACGCTGCCCTCGCGGCCTACGAGGCCGTCCGCCCCGAGCACTGCCGCCGCGTCCTGACGACCGCGCGCGCCTGGGGCGAGCTCTGGCACCACGTCGGGGACGAGCGGCTGTGGCGCAACGAGGTCATGCGCTCCCGCGACGTCCACGACTACTCCTTCGTCGACTGGCTCTACGGGCCGACCGCCCTGACGCCCGACAAGGAGCCCGCGATGTTCGCCCCCGCCTGACCGGCGGTTGGGAGCGACAGGCCCCCGGACGGCATACTCACGAGGTGACGAAGAACCTCAGCGAGCGCATCCCGCGGGATCCCGATCCCGACGGCCTCTACGAGGTCTTCACCGAGTGGACGACCGAGCGGGGGCTGACGCTCTACCCCCACCAGGAGGAGGCGTTCCTCGAGATCCTGAGCGGCAGCAACCTCATCCTGTCGACGCCGACCGGGTCGGGGAAGTCCCTCGTCGCCACCGCCGCGCACCTCACGGCCCTCGCCGACGACCGCGTCAGCTTCTACACCGCGCCGATCAAGGCCCTCGTCTCCGAGAAGTTCTTCGCGCTGTGCGAGCAGTTCGGTGCCGACAACGTCGGCATGATCACCGGCGACGCGTCGGTCAACGCGGACGCGCCGATCATCTGCTGCACTGCCGAGATCCTCGCGAACCTCGCTCTGCGAGAAGGCAGCTCGGCCGACATCGGCCTCGTCGTCATGGACGAGTTCCACTTCTACTCCGAGCCCGACCGCGGCTGGGCGTGGCAGGTGCCGATCCTCGAGCTGCCGCAGGCACAGTTCGTGCTCATGTCGGCCACGCTCGGCGACGTCACGATGTTCAAGGACGACCTGACCCGGCGCACCGGCCGCTCGACCGCCGTCATCACCGGCACCGAGCGCCCCGTCCCCCTCGAGTTCTCGTATGCCGTCACCCCCCTCCACGAGACCATCGAGGAGCTCCTCGAGAAGGACCGCGCGCCCGTCTACGTCGTCCACTTCACGCAGGCGGCCGCGCTCGAGCGCGCGCAGAGCCTCATGGCCGTCAAGATCACGACCCGTGAGGAGCGCGAGGCCATCGCCACGCGCATCGGCGGCTTCCGCTTCGGGGCCGGCTTCGGGCGCACCCTGTCGCGGCTCGTGCGGCACGGCATCGGCGTGCACCACGCCGGCATGCTGCCGAAGTACCGCCGTCTCGTCGAGCAGCTCGCCCAGGACGGCCTGCTCAAGGTCATCTGCGGCACCGACACCCTCGGCGTCGGCATCAACGTGCCGATCCGCACCGTGCTGCTCACCGGCCTGACGAAGTTCGACGGGACGAAGCAGCGCACGCTCAAGGCGCGCGAGTTCCACCAGATCGTCGGACGTGCCGGCCGCGCCGGCTTCGACGCCCGCGGCTGGGTCGTCGCCCAGGCGCCCGAGCACGTCATCGACAACCTCCGCGCCGTCGAAAAGGCCGGCGACGACCCCAAGAAGCAGAAGAAGATCCAGCGCAAGAAGGCCCCCGACGGCTTCGTCAACTGGTCGGAGGAGACGTTCGAGCGGCTCATCGCCGCCGAGCCCGAGCCGCTCCAGCCGCGCCTCAAGGTCTCGCACTCGATGCTAGTCAACCTCCTTGCCCGAGAGGGCAACCCGATCGCCCACGCGCACCGGCTGCTCTCGGACAACCACCACGAGCCCAAGGACCAGCGACGCCTTCAGCGGCACGCCCTCGTGCTCGCCAAGGAGCTGCTCACCTCGGGTGTCGTCGAGCGCCTCGCCACGGCCGAGGAGTCCGGCCGCCGGCACGCCCTGACGATCGACCTGCAGCGAGACTTCGCCCTCAACCAGCCGCTCGCGCCGTTCGCGCTCGCCGTCATGGACACGCTCGACCCCGAGAGCGACACCTATGCCAAGGACCTCGTCTCGGTCATCGAGGCGATCCTCGAGAACCCGCGCCAGGTGCTCTGGGCCCAGGAGTTCAAGGCCCGCGGCGAGGCCGTCGCCGCGATGAAGCTCGACGGCATCGAGTACGAGGAGCGCATGGAGCGGCTCGAGGAGGTCACCTGGCCCAAGCCGCTCGCCGACATGCTCGAGGTGACGCTCGCGGCCTACCGCCAGAGCCACCCGTGGATCTCGCAGGACGCCCTGTCGCCGAAGTCGGTCGTGCGCGAGATGTACGAGCGCGGCATGACGTTCAACGAGTTCGTCTCCTACTACGGCCTGTCCCGCTCGGAGGGCCTCGTCCTGCGCTACCTCACCGACGCTTACCGCGCGCTCCGCCGCACCGTGCCCGAGAGCCACCGCACCGAGGAGCTCGAGGACATCATCGAGTGGCTGGGCGAGCTGGTGCGCCAGACCGACTCCAGCCTGCTCGACGAGTGGGAGGACCTCGTCAACCCGAGCGACACCGTGCTCGCGCAGACCGACGTCGCCCCGCCCGCACGACCGATCACGGCCAACGAGCGGGCCTTCACCGTGATGATCCGCAACGCGATGTTCCACCGGGTCGAGCTGGCCTCGCGCGACGAGTGGGAGGCGCTCGGCGAGCTCGAGGCCCGCGTCGCCGAGCTGACCGACCCACCGCAGAAGGTCGTCATGGACGCCCAGGCGTGGAACGACGCGCTCGGGGCCTACTACGACGACCACGACGCCATCGCGACCGACCAGGGAGCCCGCTCACCCGCGCTGCTCCAGGTCGACAAGGTGCCGGGTGAGTGGCGCCTGCGCCAGGTCGTCGTGGACCCCGACGAGGACAAGGACTGGGGCATCACGGCCGTCGTCGACCTCGAGGCGAGCGACGACGTCGGCGCCGCCGTGCTCACGGTCACCGGCTTCGAGAGGCTGGGTGGCTGAGCGTGGGACTGCGTGAGACGCCACGCGAGCACGACGGCGTGCTCGTCGAGCCCGAGGACGGCGGCAACGGCACCGGCGTCCTCGTGCTGTCCGGCTCGAGCGGCCGGGTCGAGCGCGACCGCGCGCGCCTGCTGGCCGGCGCCGGGGTCTCGGCCGCCCTGACCTACCGCTGGTTCGGCGGTCCCGGCCAGCCGGCCGGCATCTGGGAGTACCCCCTCGAGGCCTTCGCGCCCGCCGTGGCGTCGCTCGCCGAGCGCTGCGACCGCGTCGTGCTCGTGGGCTCCTCGAAGACGGCCGAGGCCTTCCTGCTGTATGCCGTGGGCGACCCCGCCGTCGACGCCGTCGTCGCGCTCGCGCCGAGCCACGTCGCCTGGGCCAACGTCGGCGCGGGACCGGACGGCGAGCTGCGACCGCAGCACTCGTCGTGGAGCCGGGGCGGCGAGCCCGTCCCCTTCGTGCCCTACGACGACGACGCGGTGGCACCCGGGGAGCCCCCGGCATACGCCCCCGTCTATGCGCAGAGCCTGCGCACGCACGCCGACCGCGTGAGCTCCGCGACGATCCCCGTCGAGCGCTTCTTCGGCGACGTGCTCCTCGTCGCGGGAGGCGACGACCGGGTGTGGCCGTCGCTGGCCTTCGCCCGCGCCGTCCAGGCGCGAAGGGCTGCCCTCGACCTGCCGACGACGCTCGTCACCCACCCGGAGGCTGGCCACCGGGTCATCCTGCCCGGGGAGCCCGCCGCGTCCGGTGGGCAGACCATGGCCCGTGGCGGCACCGAGGCAGCCGACCGCGCCCTCGGCGAGCGGGCTTGGCCCGAGATCCGGCGCGTGCTCGACCTGCGCTGAGTCCCGCTGAGTCCCGCTGAGTCCCGCTGAGTCGCGGCTGCCAACGCGCTACGGGAGGGCCCCGCGCGGGTATGTTCCCGAGTGGCCCATCGGGGACCCCTCTAACCGACAGGACACATGCATGGACACCACGGACGTCAAGGACGCATCACGGCGCGCGGGTGACCATCCCGCCCTCGAGACCGCCGCGCGCGTCGGCTACGCCGTCAACGGCGTGCTCCACATCGTCATCGGCGTCATCGCCCTCCAGCTCGCCTTCGGGTCGAAGGGCAAGAGCGCCGACCAGTCCGGCGCGTTGGGCTCCATGGCCGACAACGGCTTCGGGCTCTTCATGCTCTGGGTCGCCGTCGTCGCCTGGCTCGGGCTCGCGCTGTGGCAGGTCACGGAGGCGATCTCGGGCGGCTGGGAGACGAGCGACCGGCTCAAGGCCGCCGCCAAGGCGGTCGTCTACCTCGTCCTGTCGTGGACCGCGTTCAAGTTCGCGAGCGGCAAGGGCTCGTCGAGCAAGAGCCAGACCACCGACTTCACGGCCAGCCTCATGAAGCAGCCGGCCGGCCAGTGGCTCGTCGCCCTCGTCGGTCTCGTCGTCATCGGCGTCGGCGTCTACCACGTCGTCAAGGGCTGGAAGAAGAAGTTCCTCGAGGACCTCGAGACCCACCCCGGCGAGTGGATCGTCAAGGCCGGCCGGGTCGGCTACATCGCGAAGGGCATCGCCCTGGTCATCGTCGGCGGCCTCTTCGTCCTCGCCGCCGTGCGCCACAAGCCGAGCGAGGCCCGCGGCCTCGACGGAGCCCTGCACAACCTGCTCGGCGCCCCCGGCGGCCCGGTCCTGCTCGGGCTCGTCGCTCTCGGCCTCATCGCCTACGGCGTCTACTCCTTCGGTCGGGCACGTCACGCCGACGTCTGACAACTGCTCGTCACCGCTCGACACCTCGCGACTCTCACACGAACGGCCGGGAACCCCAAGGGTTCCCGGCCGTTCGTGTGTGTCCGGTCAGCGCGACACGGCCTCGCGGGCCGCACCCGTGACGCGACCACTCGCGGCCTTGCGCCGCAGGTAGTTCCAGGCGAGCAGCGCGCACACGACGCCGTTGACGAGCCCGACGAGGATGTCGACGAGGTGGTGCATGCCGCGGTAGAGGCGGGCGTAGCCGACGAGCAGCGGGATGACGGCGCAGACCACGGTGACGAGCCGGCGCAGCCACACCGTCTCGATGCGCTGCGCCATGAGCGCGAAGGTCAGGTAGAGCGCGGTCGCGGCACCCATGTGACCGCTGGGGTAGCTCGACGTCGGCGGCGCGGGGTCGAGGTGCGGGACCGTCGGTCGCTTGCGGTCGGCGATGGTCGTGGCGGCCACGAAGACGCTGGCCTGCATGGCGATCGCGATGGCGGGGATGACGGCATACCACCACTGCTTGGTGCGCCACCAGATGAGGGCCACGGCGATGACGCAGACCCCGATGATGATCTCGGTGTTGCCGATGTGGGACCACACGGCCGTGATCGAGTTCATGAGCGACGTGCGGCCGGCGGCGACGGACTTGCTGATGTCCTCCTCCGCGGGGAGTCCGCCGAGCGGGCCCATGATGAGGAAGCCGAGACCGACGATCGCGCCGAACAGGATCACTGCGGGCGCGAGGACACGCAGTGCGAAGTCACGCAGCGCCGACCCGACCGTTGGTCGTGATGGGTCGATCTCGTAGCGGTGGACGAAGGTGTGGTTCACGTGCTGCCTTTCGATGACTCGGGCCCGGCGGCCCCCTCCGGCGGAGGGGAGTCGTCCGGGCTGTGAGGGTTCCACCCGAGGTAGCCGACGTAGGACGCCGTGCCGAGTCCGGCGCCGAAGATGATCCCGGCGAGGACGTCTGAGGGGTAGTGCACGCCGAGGAAGACCCGGTCGACCGCGGTGAGGAGGACGTATGCCGTGAGGCCGCCGACCAGCCACCGGCGGGCCACCGGGGTGAGCACCGGCCAGAGCAGCAGCGCCATGATCGTCGCGATCGCGGCCGCGCAGGCGACGTGCCCCGACGGGAAGCTGTAGCCCGGCGCGTGCGAGACCGGGTCACTGACGACCGGGCGCGCACGGCGCACGATCTCCTTGAGGACGAGCTGGAGGTTCCACGACACCATCAGGGTGATGAAGGCCCAGAGGCAGCGCGTCGCGAGCTCGCGGTGGCGGCGCCACAGCACGAGGCAGACCGCCGAGGCGACGATGTAGACCCACTTGGGCTGCGTGATCTCCTGCCACACGAGCAGGGTCGACTTCAGCCACGGGTTGTCGCGGGTGATGTCGGTGGCGGCGATGATGAGCCGCTCGTCGAGCTCGATGACGGGCAGGAACTTCTCGCGCACGACGAACGCGAGGACGGTGACGGGGACGGCGAAGAGGAGCCCGTACCCGACGGCCTTGAGCAGGCGGCGGCCCCGGCCCGCGGGCCGGATCACGCCTCGTCGTCGGTCAGCCAACGCGGACCACCAGCGAGTCGGGCAGCACCCGGATGCCGAGCGCGACGTGCTCACCGATGGGGTCGCCGTCGATCTCGGCCTCGACCGGGCGGCCGGCCGTCACGGTGAACTCGCGGGCGCGGAGGCGATCGAGCCGACGGTGGCCTGCGCGGTGCCGGGTGACGACGTCGGAGACGACGGAGAGCCAGCCGAGGGCGCCCTTGGGGGCGACGACGACGGTGTCGAGGAGGCCGTCGTCGATCTTGGCGTCGGGCATCAGCTCGATGCCGCCCTGGAGCGTGCCGCAGTTGCCCACGACGACGGTGCGGGCGTGCCGGTTGACCGTGTTGCCCGCCTTCTCGACGATGCCCTCGCCGCCGCTGGAGCTCACCTCGACCCGGAAGCCGCGGCTGAAGAGGTGGCGGAAGAAGCTGAAGACGTAGGCGACCCAACCGACGACGGCCTTGACCTTCTCGTTGGTGCCGGCCATCACCTGGCCGTCGAGACCGAGACCGGCCATGACGAGGAAGACCTCCTCGTCGTCGTCGACCTGCGAACCGCCGTCGTGGGTGCCGTGGCTCTCGCGCGGACGGATCGGCTTGTCGGACACGCGCATCAGACCGACGTCGATGCGGCGGTCCTGGCCCGCGAGCACGGCCTCGACGGCCTTCTCGAGGGAGTCGACGGGCAGGCCGAGGTTGCGGGCGAGCAGGTTGCCGGTGCCGCCGGGCAGCAGGCCCAGCGCGACGTCGGTGCCCACGAGGGCCGAGGCAACGGCACGGACCGTGCCGTCACCACCGAGCGAGGCGACGACATCGGCGCCGGCACGTACGGCCTCACGGCCCTGCTTCTCGCCGGTCTCGTCCTCGGTGGTCTCGATCCAGGACGGGTCCTCCCAGCCGTGCTGCGCCGCGGCCTTGGCGACGAGCTCCTTGGTCGCGGCGAGATCGTCGACCTTGACCGGGTTGTAGACGACGGTGAGGCTGCGACGAGCGCTGGGGGTGTCAGGCATGGTGGGGATCCTAGGGCTCTGGGCAGGAGGGGAGGCGGCCGTCAGAGCTCGGCCGACCGGTGACATACCCGTCCGGCGCACCCAGCCGACCACCAGCGCATCCCCAGCCGGCGTCCAGCCGCTGCGGCCCCTGCGGCGGTAGCCTCCCGGACGTGGCCACCATCCGCCGCCGCCTCGGCGTCGCACTTCTCGTCGGGGTCGTCGTCGGCCTCTTCGTGCCGCTCGGCCCCGCGGGCGAGCTGCTGACCCACCTGCTCACCGGCTTCGTCGCCGGCGGGCTCGCCTTCGCCGTGCCGCTGCTCGTGCACATCCTCGGTCACGACGCCCCCTCGACCCGCGCGCGCGTCGAGGGCCGCGACGGGGACGCCGCCTGGTACGACGTCGTCGTCATCCTCGTCGGCCTCGCCAGCCTGGCCGGCGTGGGCGTGCTCCTCGTCGGCGGACAGTCCAAGGGTCTTGCGCAGGTCATCGACGCCCTCGTCGGGGTCGGCGCGGTGGCGGTCGGCTGGCTCTGCGTCCACACCGTCTACGTGCTGCGCTACGCCCGCGTCTACTACGCGAGCCCGGAGCCGCCGATCGACTTCAACCAGGACGAGGACCCGACGTTCTCGGACTTCGCCTACTTCTCCTTCAACCTCGGCATGGCCTACCAGGTGTCGGACACGGCGCTGCGCACGTCCGACATCCGCCGCGTCGTGCTCGGCCACACGCTGCTCGCCTACCTCTACGGCACGATCGTCATCGCGTCGACGATCAACCTCGTGGCCGGCATCGGCGGCTCCGGCGGCAGCTGACGCGACCACCGCGGTCCGCGAACCCCGCGCCCTACGCGGATGCCGCGTCGAGCCTGGCGAGGGCGGCGTCCTCATCGGCCCCCGGCGGCAGGACCATGAGGACCAGACGCTGGTAGTTGCTGAGCGAGAGGATGACGTGGTCGGGGTACCGGCTGTGCTCGAACCAGCCGAGGTGCGTGATGCCCAGAGACGTCTGGATCCGGCCGGGAGCGTCGTCCCAGGGGCCGCGCTCGTAGCCGATCCGCGCGATGCGCGCGTGCACGCGTTCCTGGATCGCGACGTCGAGCAGCGGCACCTCGGTCCGGAGGTCAGCGGTGCGCGGCCACCACACCCCGTCGGACGCCTCGACCCCGAGCCTCCGGGACAGCGCGAGGCGACTGGGAGGCGTGGACGTCTCCGTCGGCGAGGCGTCGACGGACGGGTGAACAGGGGCGCGCCCGGTTGCAGGGTCTGCAGGGTCTGCCGGGGTGGCGGGAGAGGGCGTGGCGTGGGGTTGGGGGCGGGGCAGGGCGTTCACAGCGGCTCCTCGGGAGCGATGGCGTGACGGGTGGACCGCGGTTCCCTCGTCACTTCCCGCCGCTGGGACCGACACCGCGCAAGGATCGGGCCTCTGCTGTCTGCCGACGCCGACGGCCCTGGCCGGACCGTCACGTCTCCTCGTCACCGTACGCCCCGTTCGTCGCCGACGGCCCACTCCGGACAGGCGTAGGGTTCGGAGCGAGGTTGACGCACGGTGCGCCGGCAGATCGGAGTCGGAGATGCCCGGCGACCTGACGCCTCTGCCCCCACCCGGCTCGCGGCTCGAGGACCTGATGGTGGCCGTTCGCACCGTGCGCGATGACGTGGAGTCCCTGAGGACGGGCAAGGTCGACCCCGCCCTGCTGGTGTCCGCTCGCGGCGTGCTGCTCGACGCGTTGGAGGTCTACGCCGCCGAGCTCGTCAGGCGCAGGCTACCCATGCCACCGACGCTGCGCGACGACCTGCGCCTCCAACGAGGCATCCGCGCCGGGAGCCGGTTCAGGTAGCCGCGAGACGCGACTTCTCGTCCTTGACCCACAGGCCGATGAGGCCGCCGAAGTGCGCCATGAACCTGTCGCGCTCGTGCGCGGGGTAGGTCGTGACGACGGTCGAGCGCAGCAGGCTGTCGAAGGCGTCGGACTGCACCCACTCGAGGACGGCCGCGTCGAGGTGCGAGAGGTGGCGGTCGCACCACGCCCAGTAGGCGGCCGTGTCGAAGTACTCGTCGGCGATGGCGAGATAGGCGTCGAGCTTCTGCTCGTCGTCCAGGTCGTCGCGGTCGGCCACGTCGAAGTAGCGGCGCATCTCGAGGTCCATCGGACCCTTGCGGCCCGTGACGAGGCAGAAGGCCGACCAGCGCACGAGCGCCTTGATGGCCCACGGGAAGTAGTAGTGCAGCGAGGTGACGGCGACGTCAGGACAGGCGTTGGCGTAGTCGATGGGATAGACGTCGTCACCCTTGACGAGCATCTCGCACGAGTTGAACTCCCAGCCGAACATCGCGTTGACGATGCGGCTGATCGCGGCGGTCTGCTTGCCCGCGGAGGGCTGCAGGAAGTCGTAGCTCACGGCATACCGGTTGTGCATCGGCTGCTCGGGACGGAAGTCCATGACCATCGTCTCGGGACCGATCGACAGGGCACGCGCGAAGTGGTCGTACTCGACGGTCGACTGAAGGTGCATGAGCATCTCGCCGGACTCGTCGTAGGCCTTGACGAGGTCCTTCTCGTCGTCGATCCGCGAGACGCCGCGCCAACCGCCGCCGTCGAAGGGCTTCATGTACATCGGGTAGCCGAGCTCGTTGGCGATGGCCTTGAGGTCGAAGGGCCGGTTGTACTTCGCGCTCGTGTAGGCCCAGCGCACGTTGTCGACAGGGTTCTTGTAGGGCACGAGCCACGTCGCGGGGACCTTGAGGCCCAGGCGCATCAGCGCGACGTAGGCGCTGTGCTTCTCCATCGACTGGAAGGTGAACGGGCTGTTGAGCAGGTAGGTGTCGTTCATCAGCGCGGCCTTCTTGAGCCACTCGCGCGGGTGGTAGTACCAGTGGGCGAGGCGGTCGATGACGAGCTCGGTGCGCACCGGCTGGCGCAGGTCGAACGGCTCGATGGTGAGCCGCTCGCTCGTCAGCTCGTGGGTGACGCCGTCGTCGGTCGTGATCGGACCGACGAGCGCGAGGAGCGCCTCGAAGGCGGTGGGCCAGTCCTCCTCGGCCCCCAGCAGCAGCCCGATCAGGTGGTTGCGCGTCTGCGTCATGTGCCTCTCCTGCTCGACGATCCGGGTGACCCCGATCCTTGCAGCAGTGTCAACAGGAACGGGTCGAAGGCCGACTCCCAGGAGCGCCAGTCGTGCCGGCCCGGCAGCTCGGCGAACGACACGTCGTGACCGCTCGCGGCGAGGGTCTGCGCCATCTGCCGGTTGTTGGTCAGGTTGCCCTCGTCGAGGCCGCAGGTGAGCACGACGCGGGCGTCGGTGCGCGGTCGCCGGACGCGCCGGACGCTGCTGACGAAGCCGGTGACGCGGTGCCAGAACTCGAAGTCCTCCTCGTCGTCGACGCGCTTGCGGAAGAACGATCCGGACTGCAGGAAGAGCGCGCCGAAGGTCCCCGGGTGTCGCCACTCGGCCTGGAGCGACGCGAGCGCTCCGAGGCTCGCTCCCATGAGGGTCGGCCTGCCGTCGAGGGCGTATGCCGTGTGCACCGTCGGGAGCACGTGCTCGGCGAGCGTGTCGGCCCAGTCGGGGTTGGCGGCATAGCGCTCGTTACGGGGGCCGGGCTCGAGCAGGACGACCCGGGTGGGCGGGACCCTGCCTTCGGCCGTCGCGGTGCGCAGGCGCGAGAGCAGGTGTGCCCGGCGGGAGTACTCCGGGCCGTCGTGCGCGACGAGGAGCGGCAGCGGATGAGCACGCCGGGTGCCCACCGGTGAGACGACGGAGAGCTCGACGTCGCCGACCGGCGTGCCGGTGACCGTGATCCTCGTCCGCGCCATGTCCAGACCCTATGCGCGGCCAGTGACAGGAGCACGACGGACGCTCTGTCGACAGCTGGTCGGGTGGCGGATGTGGCTGTGCGCGAAGCGAATTCGTTGTCCACAGATGGGCTGCATCTCTTGATCCATGTTCGAACACATGTTCTGCATATCTGCTTAGGTGAAGTCCGGTAGGCCGGTTTCTGTGGGCTTGAGGAGGTCCTTGAGTCGGTGGGGGTCGGTGTCGACGGCCTGCTCGAGCAGAGGGTAGAAGAGCAGGCCGCGGGACTTCGCGTTCCGCCGGTTGAAGCGGAAGGTGTACTCGTCGAGGTAGTAGGGCAGGTGCTGCTCCTCGACGCGGAAGTGCAGGGTGCCGATGAGCCAGCGCTTGAGCAGTGAGGCGACCAGGTGCACGCCAGGCAGGACGCTGGCCTTGTCGGGGGCGGAGTAGCCGAGGGTGAACTCGTGGGTGTAGCCGAGGTCGGCGAGCCGGCGCAGGGTGCGGGCTCCGTCGGTGCGGACCGTGGATCCGGGCTCGATGACGGTGGTGGCGAAGTCGACGAGCTGGGACGTTCCGGGGTGGTCGGCGACAGCGAGCCGGACCCGGCCCAGGCGGCGGGTTTCGTTGTGCTCTATGGCGATCATGACGGCGACCTTGTCGCCGTAGCCGCCATGACTGTTCGCGGTGACACCGCCGATCATCGTCTCGTCGAGCTCGACGATCCCGGACAGCTTGTCGCGTTCGGGGCGGACCATGGCCCGGCGCAGCTTGTGCATCCAGGCCCACGCGGTCTCGTAGGAGCCGAACCCGAGGACGCGTTGCAGCCCGAGGGCTGACATGCCGTTCTTCTGCGAGGTCAGGAACCAGATCGCGGCGAACCAGGTCGACAGCGGCGTCCGGGTCCGGTCGAAGATCGTGCCGGCAGTCACCGACGTGCGCCGCCCGCACGAGCGGCACATCCACAACCCGGCCCCGGTGCGCCAGAACTCCCGCGCCCCACACTTGGGGCAGATGAACCCGTCCGGCCACCGCAGGCCCGCGAGGTAGTCCAGGCACGACTGGTTGTCCGGGAACCACTCCAGCAGCTGCTGGTACGTCGCCGGGTAGTCCACTCCCCGAACCGGATTCGTGGTCATCCACAGATGCTACTTCACCTAAGCAGATATGCAGAACACATGTTCTAATTGAGGAGTCCCGAGGCGAGAGGAGAGGTGCCGTGCCGTACGTCGCATCCACCCGCTCGGGCCTGCTCGCCGTCGAGGACGACCAGGTGCGCAGCGCGGCCATGGCCGACGTCCAGGGCAGCCTGACGGCAATGGGCGAGCGGATGATGCGCACCATCGCCTCGCTCGAGCGGGAGAAGGCGCGCGTCGAGGCGCGGCTGCTCGCGGCCTACGGCGGGCTCCACACGATCGAGTCCCAGCAGCTAGAGACGCTAGCGCTGAGCCGCGGGTCGCTGCACGCGTCCGCCGACCGGGTCGCGTCCGAGGAGATCGCACTCGCGACCGGGGTCGGTCTGGGCGAGGTGTCGCGGCGTATGTCGCTCGCGACGGCCCCACGCCGGCACCGGAGGGTGCTGGACGCCCTGCGGTCCGGCGCCACGTCGCTGCACCGGGCGCTGCAGGTCGCCTCGGAGACGGCAGCGCTGTCCGACGCCGACGTGGCCGCCGTCGAGGAGGCCGTGCTCGCGCCGTCCCGCGACGGGCAGCCGGTGGCGCAGCGCACGTTCGTGACGCGGCTGCGTCGAGCGATCGCCTCGGTCGACGGGCGCGGGTCCGACGAGCGGCGGGCGCACGCCCGGTCGCGACGAGGCGTGTTCGGCCGTCTCACCGCCGACGGCATGGGCTGCCTCACCCTCTTCACCGACGCCGACGCGATCGCCGCGGTCATGGAGCGCCTCGACACCGAGGCCCGGGCGGCCCGCGGCGCCGGGGACCCCCGCACGCTCGACCAGCTCCGCTGCGACCTCGCCACCGAGGCACTCCTGCGCAGCCACCTCGACGTCCTGCAGGCCGGCATCGAGGCGCACCCATCGACCGACACCCCGAGGGGTGGCCCGACCAGCAGCCCGACCAACAGCCCAGCCAGCGGCGCGGGCAGCAGCCCGGAAGGCCCGGACGGCCCGGACGGCCCGGACGGCCCGGACGGCGGGAGCTCCGCGCCAGCGAACGGGGCGCCCGCACCCGAGCGGCGCAGCGGTACGCCCCCAACGTCTGGCACCGCTACCTCTGCGGCCGCGAGCGCCGCCCACGCTCGTTCCGAGCCGCCCGTCCCGGGCCCATCGGCGAAGGGTCAGCCGGCCGCCCTGGTCTGGCTCATCGTCCCCTTCGAGGTCGCGACAGGGTCGTCCGACGCCGCGTGCGAGCTCCCCGGCCACGGCTGGGTCACCGCCGCTCACGCCCGCGAGATCATGACGCGTCCCGGGTCGGTCTGGCGCACCCTGCCGGTCGACCTGCGCACCGGCGAGGCACTGAGCCGACCCACGCGCGCCTACCGGCCGACCGCGGCGATGGTCGAGCACGTGCAGGCCGTCGACGGCCGGTGTCGCGGACCGGGCTGCGAGGTGGTCGCGACCCGCTGCGACCTCGACCACGAGACACCGTGGCCCCGAGGTGAGACGTCGGTCGGCAACCTCCGCTCCAAGCACCGGCTGCACCACAACCTCAAGACCGACGGCATCTGGACCTCGACACCGGTCGGCGACGGGGGTCTGGAGTGGACGACCCTCACCGGGCGCACCTACGTCACCCACCCGAAGGACTGGCGTGAGGGAGTTGACCCGCCTGCGACAGCCACGCGTCCCACGACGCCTGCGACGTCCGCGACGTCCGCGACGTCCGACGGTTCTCCGGTCGACGTGCCACCGCCTCCGTTCTGAGCCGTACTCTGAGCTGACTGCCGCAGCGCCCCGAGGAGCCGACGATGGATCCACGACCTCCCCTCCCGCCGTTCACCGAGGAGTCCGCGCGCCGCAAGGTGCAGGCAGCCGAGGACGCTTGGAACACCCGCGACCCGGAGCGCGTCGCCGGGGCGTACTCGGAGGACACCGAGTGGCGCAACCGGGGCGAGCACGTCGTCGGGCGGGCCGCGGTCGTCGAGTTCCTGACCCGCAAGTGGGAGCGCGAGCTGGACTACCGCCTGCGCAAGAACCTGTGGGCCTTCACCGACAACCACATCGCCGTCCGCTTCCAGTACGAGTCGCGCGACGCCTCCGGGCAGTGGTGGCGGTCCTACGGCAACGAGCTCTGGGAGTTCGACGACCTCGGCTACATGCGCCGCCGCGAGGCGAGCATCAACGACGTGGCCATCGAGGAGTCCGAGCGACGCGTCACCCCGGGCGAGGGCGAGCTGCCCGCCTTCTGAGCCCGGGCGTTCGGACCCAGAAAGCGGGCAGATTTCGTCGCGCTCGTCGGGCGCTAGTCGGTCGGCCGGTCCGCGACCGCGTCGACGACCACCGCGTCGGACACGGCGTCCGACACCCCGAGGACGATGCGCGTGCCGGGCGGAGCCGCCTGCACCAGTCGCAGCCGGGCGAGCGCGGGGTGCGCATCGAGCAGCTTGGCGCCGTTCGCGAGCGAGCGCAGGGCGGCCGTCTCGGCACGGGCCGCCTCGAGCTGCGCCTCGCCCCGACGCCGGGCCGTGGCCAGCTCGGCCGCTGCAGAACGCAGCTCCACCGGCACGATGACGTCCTTGACGACGACCTCGGTCACATCGGCTCCGACCCGTCGCGCGACCTCCGCCGTGGCGGCCGTGATGCGCGCAGTCGGCAGGGCGGCACCGCGACCGACGAGCTCCTCGGCCGTCAACGTCGCGAGCGCGTCACGGAGGGCGACCTGGGCCGCGAGGTAGACGGTGGCAGCGGGCTCCTCGGAGACCTCCACGAAGGCCACCGGGTCGGCCACTGCCCACCGCACGACGGCGGACACGCGGACCGAGACACCGTCAGACGTCAGGACCTCCTGGGGCGAGACCTGGGTCAGGCGCTCGCGCAGGTCGAGGACCACGAGCCGCTGCCCGGCACGACGGCGGTGCCGCCCAGCCGGAAGGACCTGCTCGAGGACGCCGTGGCGGTAGCGCAACGCGCAGTGGCGCGGCTGGATCGTGAAGCGGATCAGGGACATTCGGGCGACCTCCTTCAGGGTCGTTCGGTTGGACGGGCTTGGTGGGACGGGCTTCGTGGGACAGGCTTCGTCGGGCAGGGCACTGACGAGCGGTGACGCAGACACGAGCGGGTGCCGTCGGCCGTGCAGCGCGTGCCGCGGGGGCCGGGCTCGAGTCCCGGCCCGCAGGGCGACACCCGTCGGGACACGGTCGACGACACCCTGAGGATTCGAACCTCTGGTGCTGGGCACCGTTACCTGGAGTGGGCGCTTGTACAGAGCGCTGCATCCGTGGGCGGGTCCGACGCGCAGGACCTCCGGTGGCACGCCACCTCGGCTGCTTGCCCGCCCCGTGCGGTCCAAGGATGACGCGCCGGCGGGACTGGGCGCCAATGGTTTTGCCCGCCCGCAGGTCAGACACTCCGGCACCCGTCCGTCACGCAAGCCGTCCACACCCCTCCGTCCGGTCTCCCTGTCGTCCACAGGCACCTGCCGCGGTGCGGATCACCGGTGGGCCGGGTGACAGCATGAGGACGACATCGCGAGGAGGTCACATGGGCAAGGCGAGTCGCAGCAGGCGGCGGGGTGCGCAGGGCACCCCGGGAGCGGCCGGCGCTCACGGCGGTGCGCGCCAAGGCCGCAGCGCACCGTCCTTCGGAGATGCCTCCGCCGCGTCCACGGACGACCGACCGGATGCCACGACGAACCATGGCCTGCCTGCCGACGAGCAGGTGCGCGTGGTCCTGCGTGACCTGCTGGGTGAGGCTTTCGCGGCCCTCGACCGGGCAGACGCGCACTCGCTCGACGACGTCGTCGCCGGCGTCGCGGCCATGTGCGCCTCGCCGAGCACGCACCACGTCGCCGTGCTGTCCCTGCTCGACGCGATGACCCGCGCGGCGACGCACGCCTGGGAGCTCGGCTGGCAGCCCGCCGACGTCCACCGCATCGTCGGCCGGCGTCTCGGCCCACCGGAGCAACAGATCGCCGTGCACGTCATGACCGACGAGCTCGCCCAGTACGCACCGGCGACGATCGACCGGCTCTGGGTCGCGCAGCTGCGCGAGCTCAGCGATGGCTCACCCCGTTCTCGCTCGGTCACCTGGATGGACGCGCTGCGCGCCGGCGGCACGGACTGGTTCACGCTCGTCTCGCGGTCGGTGACCGTGCTCCACCTGCTGGCCCGACTGCCGCGGCTCGAGGTGCTGACACCGCTGCCGGGTCAGGCTCTGCCCGAGGCAGGCACGTCGCAGACCGGAGGCGGTGATCAGACACCCCCTGCCGACGAGCGCATCCTCAGCCGCGTCCGCATGCTGCTCGCCAAGGCCGAGTCGACGACCTTCGAGGCCGAGGCCGAGACCTTCACGGCCGGAGCACAGGCGCTCATGGCGCGGCACAGCATCGATGCCGCCCTGCTGTCCCGCGACTCCCGAGACGGCCACGGCGGGACCGGCCCCCAGGGCCGGCGCATCGGCGTCGACAACCCCTACGAGGGACCCAAAGCCGTCCTGCTGCAGGCCGTCGCCTCGGCCAACCGGTGCCGGATGGTGTGGTCGCGCGAGCTGGGCTTCGCCACCGTCGTCGGCTTCGAGGCTGACCTCGAGTCGGTCGAGCTGCTCTTCACCTCGCTGCTCGTCCAGGCCACGCGCACGCTGGCCGCTGCCGGGTCGCGCAGCGACCAGCACGGTGGCAGCCGCACCCGGTCGTTCCGGCAGTCCTTCCTCTCCGCGTTCGCCGATCGCATCGGCGAGCGGCTGCACGAGGCAACGGCCCACGAGGAGGAGACCGCCGTGGCGGAGGGCACAGGAGGTCGTGAGCTGGTGCCGCTGCTCGCCGCCCGCGCGGAGCAGGTCGACGAGCAGCTGGACTCCTGGTTCCCGGAGGTCCGTCAGGCGAGGGTCAGTGCGGCGCGCGACGCCGAGGGCTGGCACCACGGCCGGTCGGCCGCCGACCGGGCGCACCTCGGCACGGCTCGAGGGGTGCAGGCCTGACCCGTCACACCACCGGCACGGGCGCGTCGGCCGGGGTCGGGACCCGGACCACGGCGAGGAAGACCGCGGCGACGAGGGCCGTGACGCCACAGATCGCCCACACGGTGAGGTAGCCGGACAGCGACGCGTGAGCCGTGGCCTCGGCGTCCACCGTCCCCGTCGAGGCGAGCGCGATGGCGAAGACGCTCGAGGCGAAGGCGCCACCGATGGTCTTGGTCGTGTTGGTCATGCCCGTCGTCAGGCCGGTGTGGGTCGGCGGCGCCTGGGCCGCCGCCGCGGTCGGCAGACCCGCCACGAGCGCGCCCGAGCCCAGACCGGCGATGACCATGTTCGTCATCGTCTGGGCGAGCGTGTCGTGGAAGGGCAGGAAGAGCAGGTAGCCCACGGCGACGAGCACCGCCGCCATGACCATCGCCACCCGCGTGCCGGTGCGGTGCGCGAGCAGGTGGAGCAGCAGCGCCCCGACGGCGAGCGAGAGCACGTAGCCGCCGATGATGATCGAGACCTTGCCGGCGGAGGCCCCGAGGCCGTAGCCCGTGACGGCCGGGTCGGTGCGCGCGAACGTCGACAGCGGGATCTGCGCCCCGAGCACCGACACCCCGAAGAGGAACGCCGTCGCCTGCACGGGCCACTGGCCACGGGCGCCGAGGACCCGAAGGTCGACGAGCGGCTCCGGGTGGGCCAGCTCGACCCGGGCGAACGGCACGAACGCCGCGAGGCCGGCCACGACGAGCACCCACGGCCACGGGCTGCCCGGGCCGAGGACCCGCAGCATGACGAGGCCGCCCATGACGAGGCCGAGCGCGGCCGTGACGAGCCAGAAGCCGCGCCAGTCGACCGACCCGTGGGCCAGCACCGGCGACTCCTCGATCCCGAACCAGATCGCGACGAGCGCGAGCGTCACGACGACCGCCGGCAGCGCGAGCAGCGCTGTCATGCCGAGCGACTCGGCGAGCGCACCGCTCGTCAGCGCTCCCGCGATGACGCCCAGCTCGAGTCCCGCGACAAGCAGGCCGGCGGCACCGCGCACGCGCCGTTCCGCTCCCCCGGTCCGGCGGTGGATGATCGCCACCTCCATCGGCAGCCACACGACGTAGAAGCCCTGGACCGCCCATGCGACGAGGAACAGCCCGAAGCTCGGCGCGAACGCCACGCCCCACGACGCGAGCGCGGTGACGACCGTCGACAGCAGCAGCACCTTGCGGTGGCCGATGAGGTCACCGAGCCGGGCGAGCAGCGGCACGACGAGCGCCGACACGATGAGCTGCGCGGCCTCGAACCAGTTGACGTCGGCGTCCTTGATCGACAGGTGCCGCGCGATGTCGGTGAAGATCGGCGTGTAGTAGCCCTGCAGCACCCCGCTCGCGAGCTCGACGCAGATGAGGAAGCCGACGACCTTGGTGATCGGGCTGCGGGCCACGGCCCGGGCGGCGTCGGAGACGGCCGTGCTGTCTGACATGCGGATCCTGTTCTCGCGGAGTGGTGCTGGGTGTCAGAGCTGTTCGATGAGACGGCGGTACCACGCGACGCCGTCCCGCAGGTCGTCGACGCCGATGCGCTCGTCGACGCCGTGGATCGACGCGCGCTGGGCATCGGTCATCCGGAACGGCGTGAAGCGGTAGACCCGCGGCCACACGCGGTGGAAGTGCCGTGAGTCCGTGGCCGCGAGCATGACGTAGGGCACGGCGACCGTCCCCGGGAACACGTCCGCCAGCGTCGACTCGAGGAGGGCGTATGCCGCGTCGTCCGTCGGCGACACCGGGCTCGGTTCGTCGCCGCTGACCAACGACACCTCCACGTGGGGGTCCTTGACCGTGCTGCGGATCCGCTCGATCGCCCCGTCGACCGTCTCCCCCACCATGACGCGCATGTTGACGTGGGCCCGGGCCGTCGCGGCGATGACGTTCGCCCCCGGCGACCCCGAGAGCTGGGTGACCGCGACGGTCGTCCTCGTCAGCGCGGCCGTCTCGTGGCCGAGCCGCGGGAGGACCCGGGAGAGCACGGGGCGCAGCCGGCGTGCGTGACCGAAGACCGCGGCATACGGCATGCGCGCGTGGGCGCCGGCACGCTCGAGCATGTCGACGGTGGCGTCCGGCAGGTGGCTCGGGAAGGGCTTGCGCTCCAGGCGCAGGATCGCCCTCGCGAGCCGGGTCGTGGCGCCCATCCGGCGGGGCGCCGAGGCGTGGCCGCCGTCCCCGCGCGCGGTGAGCTCGACGTCGACGGTGCCCTTCTCGGAGACACCGATGACGGCCATCGGTGCGTCGACGCCGGGCAGGGCTCCCTGGACGATGGCGCCGCCCTCGTCGATGACGAACCACGGCTCGACGCCGCGCTCGCGCAGGATCGAGACGGCGTCCTTGGCGGCGCGCCCCGACACCTCCTCGTTGCAGCCGAACGAGAGCCACACGTCCCGCCCGGCGTCACTCCCTCGGCCACGAGGTCCTCGACCGCCTGGCAGGTCGCGACGAGCGAGCCCTTGCAGTCGAGCGCCCCACGGCCCCAGACGTGCCCGTCGGCGAGCTCCGCAGCGAACGGCGGGTGCGTCCACGCCGACGGGTCGTCGACCGGCACGACGTCGAGGTGCGCCATGAGGACGACCGGGTCCTCACGCGTGCGGCCGGGCCACCGGACGAGCAGGGCGTCGCCGCTGATCCGCTCGACCTCGCACGCGGCGTGCAGCCGGGGGAAGCGCTCGCGCAGCTCGGCGAGGAGCACCTCGAACGCCGACCGGTCCTCCTTGGTGGGGTCCCAGTCGGAGACCGTGGGGATGCGGATCAGTGCCCGTAGCGCCTCGACGGCGGCGTCGTCCCCGTTCATGGCCCGGAGCGTATGCCACGCTGACCGCATGGACTACGGGCACGAGCTGCAGTTCGGGGTGTTCGCGAGCCCCGACGCGTCACGGGTGCACGAGACGCTCGAGCTGGCACAGCTCGCGGACGTCGTGGGGCTCGACCTCTTCACCGTCCAGGACCATCCCTACAACGCCAAGCACCTCGACACGTCGACGCTGCTCACGGCGGTCGCCGCCCGCACCAGCGCGATCCGCGTCGCGGCCAACGTCGCCAACCTGCCGCTGCGGCCGCCGGTCGGGCTCGCCAAGCAGGTCGCGACGCTCGACATCATCAGCGGCGGCCGCGCCGAGCTCGGGCTGGGGACCGGGGCCTTCTGGGACGCCATCGTCGCGGCCGGCGGCGAGCGCCGCTCGCCGAAGGAGGCGGTCGACGCGCTCGTCGAGGCGATCCGCGTCATCCGCGGCGTCTGGGGCCAGGACCCCGACGACCCCGGCGCCCGGTCGGTGACCGTCCGGGGCGAGCACTACGCGGTCGCCGGCATGCACGCCGGTCCCTTCCCCGTGCACCGGGTCGAGATCTGGCTCGGCGCCTACAAGCCGCGGATGCTGCGCGTCACTGCCCGGCTCGCCGACGGGTGGCTGCCGAGCCTGGGCTACGCCGACCCCGACGCCCTCGCCGGGATGAACACCGTCATCGACGAGGCGGCCGACCGGGCCGGTCGCGGGCCGCAGTCGATCCGGCGGATGTACAACGTCTTCGGCCAGTTCGGCACGGGCCGCGGCTTCCTGCGCGGCACGGCCGACGACTGGGCTGAGCAGCTCGCCGAGCTCACCCTCACCGAGGGCATGAGCACCTACGTCCTCGGCACCGACGACCCCGACGTGCTGCGCCGGTATGCCGCGGAGGTCGCCCCAGCCGTGCGTGACCTCGTCGACGCCGAACGGTCCGGACGCGCCGGCCGCGCCGGCCGCGCCGGCCGCGCCGGCGGTGCCAGCGGTGCCGAGCCACCCGCCGCCGCTACGCCCGCGCCCGTCGACAGCTCCCCGCTCACGGTCCGTCCGACGCCCGACGACGGCACCCGCCTCAGCGCATCGCTGCCCTGGCGCGAGGACGACCGTCCGGTGACCGCGAAGCCGAACGACGCGGCATACTCACCTGCCGAACAGGCGGCGCCCCAGCACCTCGTCGACGTGCACGACCACCTCCGCGGGGAGCTCGCCCAGCTGCGCGACATCGTCGGGCAGGTGCGACGCGGGGCCCTGTCGACGGGCGCGGCGCGCTCGGTCATCAACACGATGGCGATGCGGCAGAACAACTGGACGCTCGGCGCCTACTGCGAGACGTACTGCCGGCTCGTCACGGGGCACCACACGCTCGAGGACCGCAGCATCTTCGTCCACCTCCGCACCGCCCAGCCCGACCTCGGGGCCGTCATCGACCGGCTCGAGGAGGAGCACCACGTCATCGCCGACGTGCTCGAGCAGGTCGACGACGCCCTCGTCGGGCTCGTCGGCACCGACGGCTACGGGCAGACGGGCGAGGGCGCGCTGGAGGAGATCCAGCGCGCCCTCGACCTGCTCACCGACACCCTGCTGTCACACCTGGCGTACGAGGAGCGCGAGCTGCTGCACCCACTGGCCAGGCACGGGTTCGGCTGAGCGACAAGCGGTTCAGGCCGGGTTGGCGGCCGCCCCGTGCTCGAGCGCCTCGACGACGGCACCGCAGAAGTCCGGCAGGTCGTCGGGGTTGCGGCTCGTGATGAGGTTGCCGTCGACGACGAGCGACTCGTCGACCCACTCGCCGCCCGCGTTGCGGATGTCGGTCTGCAGGCTGGGCCACGAGGCGAGCCGACGACCCTTGAGCACGTCCGCCTCGATGAGGGTCCAGGGTGCGTGGCAGATCGCAGCCACGGGCCGGCCCGACGCGACGAACTCGCGCACGAGGGCGACAGCGGCCTCGTCCGTGCGCAGGGCGTCGGGGTTGGCGACGCCGCCCGGCAGCACGAGCGCGTCGAAGTCCTCGACCTTCGCGTCGGCGACGGTGACGTCGACCTTCTTCGTGTCGCCCTTGTCGAGGTGGTTGAACATCTGCACCTCGCCGGACTCGGGGCTGACGACGACGGCCTCGTGCCCGGCGTCGGTGACGGCCTTCCACGGCTCGGTCAGCTCGACCTGCTCGATGCCCTCGCTCGCGACGAGGAATGCGACTCGCTTGGCCATGTGGCCCTCCTTTGCTCGCCCCGACGAGCGGGGCGTTCGGTGGTGCTGTGGCGTCGACCGCCACCTTCGGCTCCTACCCGCCCGACCGGCGAGTGTCACCGAGGTTCGACAGCCCGGGCACGTGACGCCGGTCGCGGCTACTGTCGGCGCATGGCCAAGGACCTCGTGGTTCCGCTCGCGCCGAACGTCTGGCGCATCCCCCTCGTGCGCGACCTCGTCAACGGCTTCATCCTGCGCGACGACGACGGTCAGGTGACGCTCGTCGACATGGGCCTCTCGAGCTCGGGGCCCAAGGTCATCGCGGCCCTGGGCGCCATCGGGGCCGGGCCGTCCGACGTCACCCGGTTGGTGCTCACCCACGCGCACCCCGACCACGCCGGCGGGGCGGCGCACGTGGCTCGCGAGACGGGCCGCGGCTTCACGATCCACCACGACGACGCGGCATACGCCATGGAGGGGTCCTCGCCACCGCGCGACCGCAGCGTCCTGCTGGGACGCCTCTTCGACCGCTTCTCCCGACCGGGCCGCGACTTCGAGCCGCTGACGGTGGAGCGCGAGATGGTCGACGGCGAGGTGCTGCCCGTCGCGGGCGGCCTGCGCGTCGTGCACACGCCGGGCCACTCCCCCGGGCACGTGTCGCTGCTCCACGAGGAGTCGCGCACGCTCATCACGGGAGACGCGATCTTCAACGTCATGGGGCTGCGCTGGCCCGTCAAGGCGTTCTGCACCGACTTCCGGATGACGCAGCGCACGGCGCACGAGCTCGGCGAGCTCGACTACGACGTCGCCGCCTTCACCCACGGCACCGAGTTGCGCGACCGGCCGCGTGAGGCGATCCGCCGCTTCCTCTCCGCGCACCGCGCGACAGCGGACGGCTGACGCGCGAGACTGGTCCACAGGCTCATCCACAACTGTGGACAGACCTTGGACACCGCGTGCTGCGGAGTGGGTAAGGGGCAGGTGTGACGAACTTCGGATACACCCTGATGACCGAGCAGAGCGGCCCCAAGGACCTCGTCCGGTGGGCCGTGGGAGCCGAGGCGGCAGGCTTCGACTTCGAGGTCTCGAGCGACCACTACTCCCCCTGGCTCACCGAGCAGGGCCACGCCCCGTACGCGTGGTCGGTGCTCGGCGCCGTCGCCCAGGCCACCGAGCGCGTCGAGTTCATGACCTACGTGACGTGCCCGACGATGCGCTACCACCCCGCCGTCATCGCGCAGAAGGCCGCGACGATGCAGCTGCTCGCCGACGGGCGCTTCACCCTCGGCCTCGGCAGCGGCGAGAGCCTCAACGAGCACGTCGTCGGCCAGGGGTGGCCGGGCGTCGTGACGCGTCAGGAGATGCTCGTCGAGGCCATCGAGATCATCCGCAAGCTCCACTCCGGCGAGCTCGTGACGCACCACGGCGAGTACTTCGACGTCGACTCCGCCCGCGTCTGGGACCTGCCCGACATCCTCGTGCCGGTTGCGGTCGCGGTGAGCGGCGACCTGTCGATCGAGCGGCTCGCGCCGCTGGCCGACCACATGATCGCCGTGCAGCCGGAGGCCGAGCTCGTCGACACGTGGAACCGCACCGAGGGCGCCGAGCGCATCGGCGCGGGGGCGCGCGCCATCGGCCAGATCCCGATCTGCTGGGACCCCGACGAGAAGGCCGCCGTCGAGCGGGCCCACGAGCAGTTCCGCTGGTTCGCCGGCGGCTGGAAGGTCAACTCCGACCTGCCGACGCCCGCCGGGTTCTCCGGCGCGACGCAGTTCGTGCGTCCCGAGGACGTCGCCGAGTCGATCCCGTGCGGCCCCGACCTCGACAGGATCGTCGAGGCCGTGCGCGCCTACTGGGAGGCCGGCTTCACCGACATCGCCCTCGTGCAGGTCGGCGGGGACGCCCAGGAGCGCTTCCTCGACGAGGCAGCCGGCCCCCTGCTGCAGAAGCTGCGCGCCGCCGCCGGCTGAGGCCGCTCGCGTCTCAGGCGGCTTGGCGCTCCGCACGCTCGGCGAGGATCCGCTCGCGGCGCTTCGTGATGTCCGCGCACTCGAGGCAGACCTCCTCGGGGATGACGCCGAGGCGCATGAGGCCGGAGAAGGCGATGCAGCCGACACAGATGCCGAAGACCGACTCGAGCGCCGGGAAGACCACCATGACGGCGCCGATGACGACCACGGCGACGATCGCGCCGGTCGACCCCGTCACGAGGCTGAGCACCCAGAGCACGGTCGCGGCGACCGTCATGACCGCCCCGATGGTCGCCGCGAACCGCTTGGGCGGGCCGGCCGTGGGTCGCTTGGCCGCGGAGACGGAGGGTCGGATCCACCGCTGCACGAGCCGGGCCACCGGGCTGGCCGAGGGTCCGAGCGCTGCCCGCAGGGTGAAGTCGACGGCGAGGACGGCATAGAGCCACCACTGCGAGGTCGCGAGGGCGATGACACCGACGACGAGGACGACGGCCGCGATGAGCCGGACGGTCACGTCGTCGACGACAGCGGGGAAGCGCGAGGAACTCATCCACACATTATTGACGGCATAAGGTCTGGTTATGCAAGTCGTCTCGCCATGTGACGCAGTCCCGCCCCCTCAGCGGGCACGGAGCACCCGCACCGCCACGGCCGCGCACACCACGAAGAGTCCGGCGCCGACGGCCGCCACGACGCCGAGGCTCGTCGTGAACGCGGCCTGCGCGGCGGTCACGAGGTCGTGCCCTGCCGCTGCCGGCAGGGACGTCGCCGCGCGGACGGCGCCGGCGAGGGAGTCGAGCGCAGCGGTCGTGGCGTCCCCGGCGTGGGCGGCGGCATACGGCCCCAGCTGCCCCCGGTAGACGAACGTCGCCAGCGACCCGAGACCGGCGATGCCGACGGCGATCCCGAACTCCCCCGACGTCTCGGACATCGACGCGACCGAGCCGGCGCGCTCCGGCGGCGCGGACTGCATCATGACTCCCATCGTCAACGTCGACGGGAGCATGATCCCGAAGGACGTCAGGCACATCCCGAGGACGAGCAGTCCGAGACCCTGAGCCGGGCCGACCTGCGTGTAGAGCACGAGTCCGGCCGCGCAGACGAGCAGGCCCGTCGCCATGGTGCGTCCGGTGCCGAGTCGCTGCGCGATCCGCGCCGACGACGCCGACCCGACGAGCAGGGCCACGTTGGCCGGGAGCATCCACAGGCCGGCGCCGAGGGGGTCGAGGCCCGCGACGAGCTGGAGCCACTGGGAACTGAGGAACGACACCCCCGCCATGACGACCCCTCCCACGAGCATCACGGCGAGCGCGGTCGAGAAGGCACGGCTGCGGAAGAGCGCCAGGTCGACGAGGGGGTTGGCGATGCTGCGCTGGCGGCGGACGAAGGCGATGCCCAGGACGGTGCCGGCCGTCATCGTCAGCAGGGCCGTCGAGGTGCTCCCGCCGCGCGCGATCTCCTTGAAGCCGTAGATGACCGGCAGGATCGTGGCGAGCGACAGGACCGAGCTGAGGACGTCGACCCGCGCCCCGGCCTGCCGCTCCGACTCCGGCAGCACCCGGCGGCCGACGACGACGAGCAGCACCATGAAGGGCACCCCGAGCAGGAACGCGGACCCCCACCAGAAGTGCTGGAGCAGGAGGCCGCCCACGAGCGGGCCGACGGCCATGCCGCCCATGAAGCACGAGTACCAGACCCCGATCGCCGCCATCATCTGCTTCTCGTCGGTGAAGATCGTGCGGATGAGGCCCATCGTCGACGGCATCAGGGTGGCCCCGGCGATGCCGAGCACGGCCCGCCAGACGATGAGCTGGCCGGGGCTGCTCGCGTAGGCCGCTGCGGCGCTCGCGAGACCGAAGCCCACCGCGCCGATGAGGAGCAGCCGCTTGCGGCCGATGCGGTCGCCGACCGCGCCCATCGTCACGAGGAACCCGGCCAGGACGAAGGAGTAGATGTCGAGCATCCACAGCTGCTGCGTCGTGCTCGCGCCGAGGTCGGCGGAGAGCTCGGGCAGCGCCAGGTAGAGCACGCTGACGTCGAGCGACAGCAGCAGCGCCGTCAGGGCCAGCACCGCGAGCGCGAGCCACCGGCGCCGGCTCGGCAGTCCGGGGGCGGTCGAGGTGGAGGCAGAGGTGCCTGCGGACCGGGTCTCGATGGGTGTCGTCATGCCCACACGTCGACCGGGACGGGCCCACCTCGACACGGCCACGCAGAATCGGTGTCGCCCACGCGGCATACGCTGACCACATGGCTCTACACATCGGTGCGCACGTCGACCAGGAGGACCCCATCGCCGAGGCGAAGGCGCGGGGCGCCTCGCTCTCCCAGCTCTTCCTCGGCGACCCGCAGAGCTACAAGGGCCCGGTCATCCGGTATGCCGGTGGCGCGGCCGCGCTCAGGGCCGACGCCGAGGCCGCGGGCATCGACCTCTACGTCCACGCGCCCTACCCGATCAACGTCGCGAGCCTCAACAACCGCATCCGCATCCCCGGCCGCAAGCTGCTCCAGCAGCACCTGACCGCCGCCGCCGAGATCGGCGCCAAGGGCGTCATCGTCCACGGCGGCCACCTCGGCGTCGACGAGGACGCGGCCAAGGGCTTCGACAACTGGCGCAAGTGCATCGACGGGCTCGACCTGCCCGTGCCGCTCCTCATCGAGAACACCGCCGGCGGCGACAACGCCATGGCCCGCCGGCTCGAGGCCATCGCCCGGCTCTGGGACGCCATCGGCACGGCAGCGGGCAGCGACCAGGTGGGCTTCTGCCTCGACACCTGCCACGCCCACGCCGGCGGCAACGACCTCGGCACCGTCGTCGACGAGGTGCGCGCCATCACCGGCCGCATCGACCTCGTGCACGCCAACGACTCGCGCGACGAGTTCGACTCGGGCGCCGACCGGCACACGAACTTCGGCTCGGGGCACATCGCCGGCGACGCGGTCGCCGGTGTGATCCGTGCCGCAGGGGCGCCCGTCGTGTGCGAAACACCCGGCGGACTCGAGGGGCAGACCGCCGACATCGCATGGCTGAGGGCCCAGGTCGACTGATTCCGTCGTTCCCAGCCGGGTCTCAGGATTTCCTGACCCACTCTTTACCCAACAGGCCCCCGCGGGCACCTAGGTTACTCAGGGGTTGCGGTCGGGTCGTCGACGATGCCGTTCCGCCGCGCCCGCTCACGTACGCCGCGTCCCGCCATCCCCTCCTCGGTGGCGGGCCGCGGCGTTTCTGCATGCAGGGTGCGGTCGGCCATCCGGTCGGCCAGGAGCACCGCGACGCGCAGCTGCTCCGCGGTCGGGCGCACGACGTGCGTGGAGGTTGTCACCCGGAAGTGGCCGAGCACCTCCTCGCCACGACGCACGACGACGGCTGCGTAGCCGTCGGTCGGCAGCCCGACCCGCTCGACGGGCAGGCGCCGTCCTCCGGCCCTCACCTGGCCGTCCGCGTCGACGACGGCGTCGTTCCAGCGCGGGTGGCCCGGGTCCCACTCGCACCGGTCGGCGCCGAGCACCGTCGTGATGGCGGTCGCGATCGCGGTGGCGCGGGCTTGCTCGGTCGTGTCGGGCGGAAGGTCGAGCAGGTGGATGAGGCCCGAGATGTAGCCCTCCCGCCGCTGCGCCGTCGCCTGCTGGCGCCGCCCCCACAGGGCGATCTCGGTGACGGCGAGCCCCACCACGACGAGCGCGACCGCGAGCTCCAGGTCGGCCTGCCGGTGGATCGAGAGCGAGTAGTACGGCTCGGTGAGGAAGAAGTCGAAGCTGCCGGCGGCGGCGAGGGCGGCGATGACTCCCGCGAACCGGTCGCCGGTGGCGGCCGCGGCCACCACCGGGAGCACGAGCACCATCGCGGCGGTGCTCGGGTCGAGCGCGTCGCGCAGGAGACCGAGGACCGCACCCACGACGATCGGCAGGAGCAGGGCGCCCCACCGTGTCGCCCTGCGGTGGGTGGTGAGCCAGTCGGTGGTCATGACTCCACGCAACACCCGCCGGGGGCGCGCCGTCCGCGCGTCGGACCCATCCTGATGCGATCTTGACGCCGTCCTGACGACGACCGCGAGGTCGGGAACGTTCTAGCCGGGGCTGACCGGCGTCGCTAGGTTCGGGCCCATGCTCAGCACCTCGACCTTCACCACGTCCGACTTCGACGTCACCGACTACGTCCCCGACGTCACGACGGCGCTGCCGACGGGGCACCTGCGCATGCGCAAGACGTATGCCGGCGACGTGGCCGGTCGCAGCGTCACCCAGTTCACGTCGGCCTTCGACCAGGGCTCCGGCGTCGGCACGTACGTCGCGATGGAGTCCTTCGAGGGCACCGTCGACGGGCGCCGCGGCGCCTTCAACTTCGTGCACGCCGCGTCGACGAGCGGCACGGACCGGGCCCACGAGTACGGCCTCATCGTGCCGGGCAGCGGCACCGACGAGCTCGTCGGCATCGAGGGCACCGTGCGCCTGCGCATCGACGAAGACAGCACGCACCGGATGGACTTCGACCACAACCTCGACAACCTCGGCTGACACGGACGAGGGCCACGGACCGGGTGTCGCAACCCGGTCCGTGGCCCGTCATCGGTGGTGCGCAGGGGGGCGTGTCCCCGGCACCGGTTTCCCGGCTACCCGACGGTGACCTTCAGCGAGGCGAGCACGTCGGACCGGGAGTCGGACACGAGCACGCGCACCGTGTACGTGCCGGCGGCAGCCCAGGCGTGGCCGCCCTTGACGGTCGCCGTGCCGTCCGACGCGGTCGTGACGGTGGCGTCCTCCGTCACGGTGCCGTCGCCCCACTGGACGCGGGCCGTGTAGCCGGTCGACGCCGGGACGCCGCCCTTCGCCGTGCCCAGCGTGACGTCGGTGTCGGCACCGGCCTTGGCCGTGGTGTCGGCGCCGGCCGCGACCTCGAGGGCCGAGCCGTTGTCGGCGACGGCGAAGACGTGGATCCGCCCGGCCGTCTTCGGGTCACCGGTCTGCGTCGGCAGCGTCACCGACTCGACCGTCTTGCCGGTCGGCACGGTGAGCGGCGCCGTGGCGAAGAGCTTCACCTGGCAGCCGTCGGTGCCCGTGCCGTTGAGGCGGTAGGCCATCTGGATGGCGACGGTGTTGCCGAACTGCGGCGAGCCGCACCAGTCGCCGTACTGCACCTTGTAGCTCGTGCTCGAGCCGTCGGTGAAGTTGACGGTGGCGGTGGTGTCCTGGTTCTTCTGGGTCGCCGTGCCGATGAGCGACAGCTTCGTCGCCCCGGGGGCCAGGGTCACCGGGAGGGTCTGCCCCGCACCGGTGGCGTTGTCCTTGTCCCCGACCGGGATGCCCGGCATCGAGTAGCGCAGGTCGGTGCCCGGCACGGTCAGCAGCTTGCCCGGGATGCCGCCCGCGGCGACGAGCGCCTCACGGGACAGGCCCGCGCGGTCCCCGTCGCACGGGACCGAGTCACCCACGTTGCCGAAGCACACGGAGTCGAACCCCGCGGCATACGCAGGTTTGGACGCCTGGTGCACCGTGGCGTCGGTGAGCGCCGACCCGCTGTCGTTGGCCGTCGTGACGGTCACCTTGGGCTGGTACGGCCCCGGCTCGGCCCACGTGTGGCTCCCGCGGATCGTGAACGACCCGAGGTCACCCGCCGTGATGGTGCCGGCCGACGTCGTGCCGTCGCCCCAGGCGATCGTCGCCCTGGCCGTGGCCGACGGGTCCTGGCCCTGGCCGACGCCACCGGAGAAGGTCGCGACGGTGCCCGTCCAGGCCGTGTCCTCGGCGACCTCGAACGGCTCGGCCGCCGAGACCTTGATGCCGGTGTTCTGCGCCTTGGAGCCATCGGTGAGCAGCTCGAGCTCGGACAGGTTGGGCGCCGCGCCACCGGCCGTGGCCGTGACCACGAGGCGGTAGGTCGTGAACGTGCCCGTGTGCGCGATCTCGAACGGGCGCGTCTGCACCCGCCACGGGAAGGTCTGGGCCGTCCGCGTGTCGAGCGTCTGCCACGTCTTGCCGTCGTCCTTGCTGCCCTCGAGGCGCCATGCCGACGGGTCGCCGGCCTTCGGGCCCGAGGTGACGGTGTACCAGGTGGCCCGCTGACCGACGCCCGAGAGGGCGAAGGTCACCGACGGCGTGGCCGACGTGAAGGCCACCGAGGTGCGCGACGTGTTGTCGAAGAGCGCCTTGGCGTCGTCGCCCGACGCGAGGTCGGTCGCCGTCGCGGTGCCGCGGCCGGGGCCGGTCGCGTCCTTGAGCGGCTTCGGCGCCTCGGTGCCCTGCGTCAGCGACGGCGGGGCGTCCTGGGCGCGGGAGCCGAAGTCCGAGGGCTTGGCACCCATCGCGAAGTCGACCGTGGTCGGGCCGGTCAGCTCGTCCTGGCTGATCGAGACGCTCTTGTGCTTGGAGCCGTTGACGCTCAGGCCCTGCACGTAGATGTTCGTCTCGGAGTTGCCCGGCGCGTTGACGACGAGGTCGCCCTGCGTGCGCTTGACCGTGACCTGCTCGAACTTCGGCGAGCCGACGGCCCAGTTGGCCGATCCGACCTGGAGCGGGTAGATGCCGAGCGAGGACAGGACGTACCACGCCGACATCTCGCCGTTGTCCTCGTCACCCGGGTAGCCCTGACCGATCTCGCCACCGACGTAGAGCCGGCGCATGATCTCGCGGACCTTCTCGGCCGTCTTCCACTGCTGGCCGGTCCAGTCGTACATGTACGCGATGTGGTGGCTCACCTGGTTGCTCTGGCCGAGCTGCCCCATGCGGACGTCACGTGCCTCGAGCATCTCGTGGATGACGCCGCCGTAGCCGCCGGGCTTGGTCGCCGTCTCGGGCGTCGCGAAGAACGTGTCGAGCTTCTTCGCGAGCGCGTCGCGGCCGCCGTAGAGGTTGGCGAGGCCGTTGCCGTCGAACGGGGCGTGGAAGGCGAAGTTCCAGGCGTTGGTCTCGGTGTAGTCGCCGCCCCAGTCCTCGGGGTCGAAGCTCGTCGGGAACGTGCCGTAGGGGGCGCGGCCCTGGAAGAAGCCGACCTTCGGGTTGAAGAGGTTGCCGTAGTGCGTCGCCCGCTCGAGGAAGTACTTCGACTCCTCGGTGAGCTGGGCGCGTCGCGCCTCCGGCGTGGCCGGGTCCTTGGCGAGCTTGGCCGCCATGGTCCCGATGCCGAAGTCGTTGACGAGCCCCTCGAGACCCCACGACACGCTCTCACCGGTGTTGGTGCTCGTGTACCCGAGGAACGTGGAGGTGTCGAGACCCTTGCGCCCCACGGCGCTCGACGTCGGGAGCACCGTCGCGTTCTTCACGGCCGCGTCATATGCCGCGAGCGGGTCGGGCAGCTTGACGCCCTTCGCGTACGCGTCGGCGAACGCCACGTCGGAGCTAGTGCCCGTCATGAGGTCGGCGTAGCCGGGCGAGCTCCACCGGGCGACCCAGCCGCCGTCGCGGTACTGCTGCACGAAGCCGTCGGCGATCTCGGACGCCACCTCCGGGTAGAGCAAGCTGTAGGCCGGCCACACCGTGCGGTAGGTGTCCCAGAAGCCGTTGTTGACGTAGATCTTGCCGTCCTTGACGGCGGCGTTCGTCGTCGTCGCGGTGGCCGAACCCGACTTGGCCGCAACGGGGCTCGCGTACTGGTAGCGCGGAGCCGCAGCGGTGCCGGTGTTCTCGAACTGGCTGTTCGGGTAGAGGTTGAGGCGGTAGAGGTTGGAGTAGAGCGTCGTGCGCTCGGAGTCGTTGGCGCCCTTGACGCTGACGACGCCGAGGCGGGCGTTCCAGGCCTGCTTGGCCGCGGCGCGCACCGCGTCGAAGTTGCGGCTCGCCAGCTCGAGGGCGTGGTTCTTCTTCGCCTGGTCGAGCGAGATGAACGACGTCGAGAGCTTGAGCGTGACCTGCTTGTCGGTGCTCGTGTCGAACGTCGCGTAGCGGGTGCCCGCGTGGCCGTTCGGAGCGGTACCGACGGCCGTGGCCGCACGGTCGAACGTGCCGTAGACGAACATCCGGCTGCGTCCGGCGGACAGCCCGCTGCCGTTGTCGACCCAGCCGGTCATCGTGCCGGTGGCCGCGTCGACGGTGAAGGTGCCGTTGTCGTCGATGGTGTCGACGACGAGGTGCCCCTTGGCGGCCGAGGCCGGGAAGGTGAACCGGTAGACGCCGCCGTGGTCGGCCGGGGCCGTCTCGGCGGTGAGGCCGCCGGCGAGGGCCACCTTGTAGTAGTCGGGGTGGGCCACCTCGGTCGCGTGGTCGAAGGCGAGGCCGCGACCGGACGCGCTTCCCGTCGGCGTGCCGGCCGCCACGGACGGCATGACCGACATCTGGTTGCGGTCACCCATCCACGGGCTCGGCTCGTGCGAGACGGCAAGTCCTTGCAGCACAGGGAGGTTCGCCGCATTGTTCGCCGACTGGTAGTAGTACTCCCACGACTGCGAGTTGGCGTTGGTCACCGGCGTGAAGAAGGTGAAGCCGTTGGGCACCGCGCTGATCGGCAGGTTGTTGCCACGCGAGAAGCCGCCCGACGCGTTGGTGCCGCGCCGCACGTCGACGTAGTTGGTGAGGTCGGCGCCGTCGATGACCGCGGGGTTCGCCTGCACCGAGACGTCGTCGATCCAGCCGCCGAAGCGGGTGTCCTTCGTCGCGCCGCCGGTGTTGTCGTAGCCGACGAGGACGCGGTCGATCGTCTTGCCGGCGGCGACCTTGCCGACGTCGAGCGAGACGGCGTTCCACTGGTTGGCGTAGAGGATCTTGCCCTTGCCCTGGCCGCTCGGGCTCGCGGCGACACCGTGCTGGTCGTCGGCGCCGAGGTCGGACAGGTAGGTGCCGTCGGTGAAGCGGACGTCGAGCGCGGCATACGTCGACGGGTACTTCAGGTCCCCGGCGATCATGTCGGGGAAGATCTTGTAGCTGAGGCGGGTCTGCGCGGTGACCGGCAGGTCGACGTCGAAGAGCCGGTTCCAGGCGTAGCCGCGGCCGTCGGCGGTGTGGCCTCCGGAGTAGCGCAGCGCCTTGACGCCGGTCCAGCCGACGAGCGGCTTGATGTTGAAGCCGGAGATCGGGCCGGAGCCGACGACCGTCCGCATCGGCGTGGCCGGGCCGGACCCGGTGCTGCCGTCCGAGAGGTCCCAGTCGGCGAGCTGGACGATGCCCCCGGAGTGGACCGCGGTCACGTTGAGCCGGTAGTACGCGTACGTCCCCGGCGTCGTGACGTCGAAGGTGCGCTTGGCGAAGCGGCCCGAGAAGTCGATGCCGGTCCGGCGGTCGAGGTCGGTCCACGTCGTGCCGTCGGTCGAGCCCTGGAGGGTGAAGTCCTTGGGGTCGCGCTCGGGCGAGTCGTTGGCCGACGTCAGCGAGTAGCGCACCGCCTTGGCGGGGGTGCCGAGCTGGTAGCGCACCCACGCGCTCGAGGCGAAGGCGAGCCACTTGCTGTCCGGGTTGGCGTCGGCGAGGTTGGCCGCCACCTCACCGGGCGTGTTCTCCGCGCTCGCGGTGACGCCGACGACCGAGCCGAGGAGGCTGCCGTCGGCGCTCGCGGTGCCGGAGACGTTCTGCTGGCGCGGGCCGCTGCCACCCACCTCGACGGTGGACAGCTCCGGCTGCGGCTGACCGGCCTCGAACGAGGTCGAGAAGTCACCCGCGCCGTCGGCGGCGGCAGGGGCTGAGAGCGGCGCCGTGGCAGAGCTGCCGAGGGCGTCCGCCTGGGCGGGACCGGCGACCGCGCCCGCGGTCGACGTGGCCAGGACTGCCAGGGCTATGACGCCTCTGTGGATCCCGGATCTCTTGGGCATGAGTTCCTCCGTGCTCGTCGTTGAGCCGTGCTGAATGTGAGGTCGGCGCCGACGACCCCGAGCCGCCTCCGACCCGGCGAGACTTGCCGCACGGGACAAAGGGCGTCAACACCCCGAACCGATCCTGTCCGGTCAGGACATCGGATCGGACAGAACAGGGCGTCCCGGTCGGGCTGGGACCCCTCTCGCGTTGCCAACCGGAGCGCGCAGTGGTCAGACTGCGGGCATGACAGCGTTGTCTGACCACCGGACAGTGGTCCGCCCGACCATGGCCGACGTGGCCGCCGAGGCCCACGTCTCCGTCAAGACCGTCTCGCGCGTGGTCAACCACGAGCCGGGCGTGCGCCCCGACACGGCCGAGCGCGTGCGCGCCGTCATCGAGCGACTCGGCTTCCGGCGCCACGACGGCGCCCGCCTCATGCGACAGGGCCGCACCTTCACCATCGCGCTCGTCGTCGAGGACCTCGCCAACCCCTTCTACTCACAGGTCGGGGCGGCTGTCGAGCGCGAGGCCCGCATCCGTCAGCACCAGCTCATCACGGCCTCCGCAGAGGGCTCGCCGTCGCGGGAGCGCGCCGTCATCGAGGCGCTCGTCAACCGCCGGGTCGACGGCATCGTCGTGGTGCCCGCCGACGAGAGCGCGTCGTCGGACGCCGTCCTCGAGGCGAGCCACACCCCGATCGTCTACATGGACCGGCCGGTCCGCGGCACGCCGCGCGACACGATCCTCAGCGACAACCACGGCGGCATCCGCAGCGCCGTCGAGCACCTCGTGGCCCACGGCCACCGCAACATCGCCTTCTTCGGCGACGACCCCGCCTTCTGGACGGCCCGCCAGCGGCGCGACGCGTTCGTCGCGACCCACGAGGGGCTCGGCCTCCCGGGCAGCCCCCGCGTCTCGATGGGCCCGCACAGCTCCGGCTCGGTGCAGGAGACCCTCGTCCCGTGGTCCCGGGGGCCGGAGCCCATCACCGCCGTCATCACCGGCAACAACCGGATCACCCTCGCCGTGCTGCTCGCGCTGCGCGAGCAGCGACTGCCGCTCTCGCTCGTCGGCTTCGACGACTTCGAGCTCGCGGCGCTCATCGACCCACCGGTCACCGTCGTGCACCAGGACCCGGCGGCCATGGGACAGAAGGCCGCCCAACAGCTCTTCGCCCGCCTGCTCGGCGACGAGTCGCCGGCGCAGACCGTCGTCATGCCGACCCGGCTCATCGTGCGCGCCTCGGGCCTGCGACGTGCCGCCCTGAACCGCTAGTCGACCGTCCCCGAGCCCCCACCCAAGGAGCACCACCCCGTGTCCGAGACCACCGTGTCCGACCTGACCCGCCCGAGCCGCCTGCCGATCAACACGCCGCACCGCTTCTACCGCGGCGGCACGCGGATCCTCGCCTTCCGCGGGCTCGACATCCCGGCGGACTTCGACGACCACCGCCCGGAGGACTGGCTGGCCTCGACCACCCGGCTCTTCGCCGAGGGCGGCGGCGGCGTCACGGTCCTCGACGACGGCACGACGCTCGTCGACGCCCTGGCCGCCGACCCGGACCACTGGCTCGGCCCGGACCACGTCGCCGCGCACGGCGTCGAGCCCGGCCTGCTGACCAAGCTGCTCGACGCGGGCGAGCGCCTGCCGGTCCACTCGCACCCCGACCGCGCCTTCGCGGCTGCCCACCTCGACTGCGACCACGGCAAGACCGAGGCGTGGATCGTCCTCGATGCCGAGCCCGGCGCCTGCGTCTGGCTGGGTTTCCGCGACGAGCTCCCGGCCGACGAGCTGGCCGAGCTCGTCGAGGCCCAGGACGACCGTCTCCTCGAGGCGCTCAACCGCATCGAGGTGTCACCCGGCGACGCCCTGCTCGTCCCCGGCGGTCAGCCCCACGCCATCGGTGAGGGGGTGTTCGTCCTCGAGCTGCAGGAGCCGACCGACCTGTCGGTCATGCTCGAGCACCGCCGCTTCGGCCTGGAGGAGGCGCACGCCTTCCTCGGGCTCACGGTCCCCCGCGCCCTCGAGAGCGTCGACCGCGGTCCCCTGACCGCCGAGGGACTGGTCGCCCTGCGCCGGCGCTGGACCGACGTGTCCGGCTCGGGCCACGCCCTGCCCGAGCGGGCGGCGGAGTTCTTCCGCGCCGAGGTGCTGAGCGGGGCAGTCGGGTCGCCGGCCACAGGGGCTGCGGCGTTCGCCGTCGTCGTCGCGGTCGAGGGTCAGGGGCACCTGACGACCGGCAGCGACGAGCCCCGCACCACCGAGGTGGCGCGGGGCGACGTGCTGCTCGTGCCCCACGGCGCCGGCGAGGTCCGGGTCGAGGGCGAGCTCACGGTCATCCGCTGCATGCCGTCGGTCTGAACGGGCCGAATCTCCCGCGGGTCAGTCGGTCGTGCGGCGGACGTAGGCGCGCACCGCGAGCGGTGCGATGACCGCGGTGATGAGCACCGACCAGGCGATGCTCGTCACAACCGGGTGCTGCAGCGGCAGGGCCGCGTCGGCCGGCGCCGGCGGCACGTTGCCCCACAGCTCGCGCATCGCCTGGACGAGCGAGCTGATGGGGTTCCACTCCGCGATCGTGCGCAGCACCGGGGCCATCGCCTCGGTCGGGGCGAAGGTGTTGGCGAGGAACGTGACGGGGAAGATCGTCGTGAACATCAGCCCGTTGACGGCCTCGGGCGAGCGCATGGCCGAGCCGACGAGGATGCCGACCCAGATCATCGCGAAGCCGAAGAGGAGCAGCAGCAAAAAGGCGAGCACGCCGTCGACGAAGCCGTTGCGGATGCGCCAGCCGATGACCAGCCCAGTGACCGACATGACGAAGATGCCGATGCTCGAGTGGATGATGCCGTAGACGCTGCGCCCGATGAGGACCGATCCGCGCGAGATCGGCAGCGACCGGAACCGGTCGATGATGCCCTTCTCGAGGTCCATGTTGAGGCCGTTGGCCACGATGAACGACGCGAACGCCATCGTCTGGGCCATGATCCCGGGCAGCAGCCACTCGCGGTAGGAGCTGCTGTCGGTCTGGATCGAGCCGCCGAAGACGAAGGCGAAGAGCACGACGAACATGACCGGCTGGATGGTGACGTCGGTGAGCATCTCGGGCTGGCGCCGCGTGTGCTTGAGGTTGCGCCAGACCATCATCTGCACCTGGCGGGCGAGGCCCGGCGGCCGGAGGTCGACGGCCGGGGCCGCGACCGTGGTGCTGCGCGTGGCCGTGTCGGCGGTGGGCTGGCTCATCGCGACTCCCCCTTCTGGGTGGTCTGCTTGGCGGGCGCGTCGGTCGACCCGCCGGTGTCCTGCTCGGCGCGGTGCCCGGTCAGGCTGAGGAAGACGTCGTCGAGGCTGGGGCGCTTGAGCCCGAGGTCGTCGAGCACGATCTCGGAGCGGTCGAACACGGCTGCGACGCGGGTCATGTCGGACAGCCCGTCGGCAGGAGCCGTGAGCTGGCGGGCCGACTCGTCGACGTGCACCTCGCTGACGTGCGAGGCCAGCAGCGCCCGCGCCTCCTCGAGCTGGTCGGCGTGCGACACGGTGAGCACGATGGCGGCCTGGCCCGACTGGTCCTTGAGCTCGAGCGCCGTGCCCTCGGCGATGACCCGGCCGTGGTCGATGACGACGATGCGGTCGGCGAGCTGGTCGGCCTCCTCGAGGTACTGCGTCGTCAGCAGCAGGGTCGTGCCGTCGCGGACGAGTCCGCGCAGGACCTCCCAGAGCTCGACGCGGCTGCGCGGGTCGAGGCCCGTGGTCGGCTCGTCGAGGAACAGGACGGGAGGTGCGGCGATGAGGCTGACGGCGAGGTCGAGCCGGCGCCGCATGCCGCCGCTGTACTCCTTGGCGACCTTGTCGCCGGACTCGGCGAGCGAGAACCGCTCGAGCAGCTCGGAGGACAGACGGCGGACCTCGGCCCTGGGCAGGCCGTAGAGCGACCCGATGAGCCGGAGGTTCTCGCGGCCGGTCAGCATCTCGTCGACCGTGGCCGCCTGACCGGTCAGGCCCATGCTGCGCCGCACGGCCTCGGGGTCGCGGACCGCGTCGTGCCCGGCGACGCGGGCGGTGCCGCTCGTCGGGACGGTGAGGGTCGTCATCATGCGGACCGTGGTGGTCTTGCCGGCGCCGTTGGGGCCGAGCAGACCGAGGACCGTGCCCTGCGGCACGGAGAAGCTGACGTCATCGACGGCGGTCATGTCGCCGAAGCGCTTGACGAGGTGCTCGGCCTCGATGGCCGGGCCGGTGAACCGTTCGCGCACGGCGCGCGCGTCGGTGGTGATGGTCATGTGGGCTCCCCCGGAGGATCGTGCGTGAGTCGTGACGTGCGGGTGCGCCCGACGGTAGGCGCCACCACCGACAAGGGTCGGCGACGAAGTGCACGCCGTCAACATTTTTCTCCTCAACCATCTCCGGACGGCTGGACCGCCCCACGAGTTCGCCCACGGCGTACGCCATCGGTGACCTCTCGGGGCACCATCCGCGCCCTCGCGTGCGACGCTGGACGAACGCACCCAGATCGGAGACGGCCATGACCCAGCTCGCCCCGCGCCCGCGCCCCGGCGCCCGCACCCCGCTGCTGCGCGAGGTCTACGGCCGGTTGCTCCGCGGCCTGCGCACCCGACAGGGGCGCACGCTCGCCGAGGTCGCTGCCCGCGCCGGCATCTCGGTCGCCTACCTCTCCGAGGTCGAGCGCGGACTCAAGGAGCCCTCCTCCGAGGTGCTCGAGGCGGTCTGCGTCGCGCTCGGGTCGAGCATCACCGGCCTCGTCGGCGCCGCCCACCGCGAGCTCACCTCCGACACGCCCGCGGCCGCCGGCCGCGTGCTCGACCTGACCTCGCGCGTCGGCTCGAGCATCGGGTCGGGCGCCGCGGCACCCGCCGACGCGACGACGGGACCGGTGCTGCTCGTCGCGTGAGCGGCGCCGACCCCGTCGCTGTCGGCCGGTGTCGGTGTCGAGCGCCTCGTCAGTCGACGAGGCTGCCCCACGTGTTGTTGCCGACGACACCGTCGACGACGAGACCCACCTTCGACTGGTAGGACCGAACGGCCGAGTCGGTCGCCGGGCCGAAGGACCCGTCGACGGTGAGCGAGTAGCCGGCGTCGACGAGCTCGCGCTGCAGGCCCTTGACCGCCTCCCCGGTGCTGCCCTCGCGCAGCGCCGGCAGGATCGAATACCACGTGTTGTTGCCGACGACCCCGTCAACGGTCAGGCCGTGGGCCGACTGGTAGCTGCGCACCGCGGAATCCGTTGCGGGACCGAAGGACCCGTCGACGGTCACGCTGCGCCCCGAGGCCCGAAGCAGGTACTGCAGGGTGCGCACCGCAGCGCCGCTGCTGCCGCTGCGCAGCACCGGCAGGCTCGTCTCCGTCGTGCTGCCGCCCGTGCCGCCGGTGCCGTACTTGGCGAGCACGTCGTTGGCGTACGCGATGCGCTGGGTCGTCGCGCACGTGCCGCACCGCTCGAACTTCTGCATGAAGACGGTCGTCGCGGTGCTGACCGACGTCGACGCCTTGAGGTCCGCGAGGCCGTAGCCGGAGAAGGTCGACAGCTCGTACCACGTGAAGTCGAGCTGGGCAGCCAGGGCGTAGCGGCTGCGGCCCGAGAGCCCGGCGTACCAGACCATGTTGTCGCGGGAGTCGGTGTCCCAGCGGCCGCCCTCGCTCCACTGCGCGATGCCCATGCCGGGACCGCTGGGCTGGTCGGCGTACGGGTTGATGGGGCTGCCCGACTCCTGGATGAGGTTGCCGACGATGCCGGCGGACTGGCGCTCGGTCAGTCCCTTGCCGACGAAGTAGTCGAAGGCGATCTCGTCGTTCGAGGCGGCCAGGGCGCTCGGCGCCGCGACGACGCCGAGAACGGCGATCGCTGCGGCGGCGAGGAGGACTGACAGACCTCGACGGGTGGTGCTGGTCCTCATGGTTCCTCCGATCTACGCGAGCAGCCTGCTCCACGTGTTGGGACCCACGACCGCATCGGCGTCGAGGGCATGGGCGGTCTGGAAGGACTTCACGGCCGAGGCGGCGCCCGAGCCGAACACGCCGTCGACCGTGACGGCATACCCCTGCGCGGTGAGGGCGGTCTGGACGCCGCGCACGGCGTCGGAGGTCTGGCCCTGGCTGCACGTCACCGCGAGCGGCGACTCCCACGTGGCGCTCCCGATGATGCCGTCGGCAGTCAGGCCCTTGGACTGCTGGAAGGAGACGACCACGGACTTGGTGCCCGAGCCGAAGGCGCCGTCGACCGTCAGGGTGCGACCCGAGTGCCGCAGCAGGTACTGCGCCGCGGTGACGCGGAAGCCGCTGCTTCCCTGCTGGAGCGTCGGCCAGGTGCGCGTCGGCGCGGGCGTCGGGTTGCTCGTGCCGAGCCGGGTCGCCACGTCCGAGCGCAACTGGGGGAGCTTGGCGTACAAGGCGTCTCCCGGGCAGTCGGTGTCGAGGAAGTCGCGGTGTCCGTAGATGTCCTCGGGTCCGAGGCCGTAGGTCTGGCACAGGTAGGCGCAGAGCGTGACGAGCGCGTTCCACTGCGCCGTGGTGGGCAGCGTGGTCATGTAGGTGCCCTCGTTCTCGATGCCGATCGACGTCGAGTTCTGGCCGGTGCAGTGTGCGCCGAGCGGGAAGACGGTGCTCGAGCCGGAGCCGAGGCCCTCGATCGACCGGTGGCGGCCCTCCATCGTGTAGCCGCCACGGCTGATCGTGAACTGCTGCCCCGAGTCGATCCAGCCGCGGGCGAAGTGCCACTGCTGGATGTTGCGGGCGAGGGCGTATGCCGCCGCCTGCGAGTAGTCGGTCGTGTTGGCCGATGCCGTGTGGTGGACGAGGATCTTCTGCGGTGGCCCGGTCAGGCTGACCGTGCCCGTCGCGGGCTGGGCTCCCCACGTGGCGCACGACGCGATCGTCGGGCGGGCGACCGCGGTGACCGCAGCGTTGGAGGGAGCCGCCTTGGCCACCCCGAGCGCTCCCGCCGCGCCGACGCCGAGGGCGCCGACGAGGAGGGAGCGACGGGCGAGCCCGGGCGAGGGGTTCACGGTCACCAGCCGGCGCACGCGTCGGCGTCCCAGGCGATGCTCGAGCGGATGTCGACGTGCGCGTGGTCGTCGTGGGCCGGGTAGCCGGGGCCGAAGATGCCGCCGAAGCCGGCGTAGCGGGCCTGCTTGGCGATGCTGCAGATCGAGGTGGCGCTGTCGCCGGGGACGAGGTCGAGCGCGCCGCCGGTCAGGTGCACGCTGTTGCTCGCGCCGCCGACCGAGGCGTTGCACGTCGAGTCGCGGTAGCCGGACGTGACCTTGAGCGGGTGGTCGCCGAGCTGGTGGCGCAGCGCCTCGGCACGCCACAGCGCCCGCTTCATGTTCTCCTTCTCGGTCGCGCCGCCCGTGAAGCCGCGCCCGCAGTTGTAGCTCGCCTCGGCGTAGGTGAAGTGGGCAGGTGAGCAGTCGGGGTCCTGCAGCTCGTAGATCTTCGAGAAGGTCGCGGGGCCGGCCACCCCGTCGGCGGTGAGGCCGTACGCGCGCTGGAAGTTCGCGACGGCCGTCTGGGTCTGCGGCCCGTAGGAGCCGTCGATGCCCATCACCTGGCCGCGCGGCACCCAGCCGGCGACGCGGATCTGGAGCTGGGTGACGTCGGCACCGGAGGCGCCGGAGCCGAGGGTGCGACCCCACGAGTAGCACTCGTCGGCGTGAGCGGTCGGGGCCGTCGCCGTGACGGTGGCGGTCGCGACGCCGAGGCCTCCGAGGACGAGGGCGACGGCGGCGAACGCGTGGGTGAGTCGGTTCCTGCGCATGCGGGTTTCCTCTCGTGAGCTGTCTGTGCCTACAGACCGAGAGTGTCCGATGTGTCCGGATATCGCGCGCCGAGCGCATGGGGAGAACTCCCCGGGTGCTCCCGGGTGGCGGCATCGCGCGCACGCAGAACGGTGGCGATGACGCCTCCCTGCGCCACCGCCACCCCCTCCCCGGGACGCCGCGAGGCGTCACCCGGCTGATCCGCGCCGACAGGGCCGGTCGAACAAGCCCGGGGCGCGGGTTCGCCGACAACTCTACTCAGCCCGGCGCGAGCTGCGCCTCCGTCGCGCGCTCGATGACGTGGTCGACGAGACCGAACTCGACGGCCTGCTGCGCGGTCAGCACCTTGTCGCGGTCGGTGTCGCGCCGCAGCTGCTCGACCGAGCGTCCGGTGTGGTGGCTCAGCACCTCCTCGACCTGCGAGCGGACGCGCAGCAGCTCGTCCGCCTGGAGCGCGAGGTCGCTCACGGTGCCCTGCCCTCCGGCGGACGGCTGGTGCAGCAGCACGCGCGAGTGCCGCAGCGCGAAGCGGCGACCCGACTCCCCCGCGGCGAGGAGCACGGCGGCCGCGGACGCCGCCTGTCCGAGGCAGTAGGTCGCGACCGGCGCCGGGACGAACTGCATCGTGTCGTACATCGCCATGAGCGCCGTGAACGACCCGCCCGGGCTGTTGACGTAGAGCGAGACCTCGCGGTCGGGCGCGACATCAGCCAGGTGGAGCAGCTGAGCCATGACGACGTTGGCGACGCCGTCGTCGATCTCGGTGCCCACGAAGATGATCCGCTCCTGGAGCAGCCGGCTGTAGATGTCGAAGCTGCGCTCCCCGGCGGGTGTTCGCTCGATGACGTAGGGGATCGTGTAGCTCGCGTTCACCGCAGTCCCACCTTGCGCTCGACACCGACGGGACGCACGTCGGTCAGCGAGCTGACGACGTGGTCGACGATGCCGTATGCCGCGGCCTCCTCGGCGCTGAACCAGCGGTCGCGCTCGCTGTCGTGGGTGATCTGCTCGACGGTCTGGCCGGTGTGCTCGGCCTGCAGCTCGTTGACGCGGCGCTTGACGGCCTTGAGGTTGGCCGCCTGGACCTCGACGTCGGCCGCGGTGCCCTGGATGCCGGCGGACGGCTGGTGCATCATGATCCGCGCGTTGGGCAGGGCGAAGCGCTTCCCGGGTGTGCCGGCTCCGAGCAGGAACTGGCCCATCGAGGCCGCGAATCCCACTGCGAGAGTGGACACGTCGTTGGGGATGACGCGCATCGTGTCGTAGATGGCGAGGCCGGCGGTGACGGAGCCGCCGGGGCTGTTGACGTAGAGGCTGATGTCGGACCGCGGGTCTCGCGCCGAGAGCAGGAGCAGCTGGGCGGTGATCCGGTTGGCGATCGGGTCGTCGACCTCGGCCCCGAGGACGATGATCCGCTGGTGGAGCAGCTGCATCGACAGCTGGTCGTCGAGCGCGGCTGGCATGGGTGAGTCGGTCATCCACCCAGCATGCGCGCGCGTCCCGTGCACGGGAATCCTGCTCTGCCACCGGCAGATTCGCCGACAGCGTATGCCGTCCGGCCGATATCGCGTGGCGCGCGGGCCGAGGCTGCACCACCATGGCACGCATGGCCGGACAGAAGCACCCCGACTTGTGGGTCGACCCCGAGGACGACCCACGATCGCAGGAGGCGGTGCTCGGCGACGAGCGCGCCACCCTGCTCGACTACCTCCGCAGCTACCGTCTGACCCTCGAGCTGAAGTGCTCGGGGCTCACCGCCGAGCAGCTGGCGACCCGCTCCGTCCCGCCGTCGACGCTCTCGCTCCTCGGGCTCGTGCGACACATGGCCGCGGTCGAGCGCAACTGGTTCCGCCGGACCATGGCGGGCGAGGACGTCCCCCGGCTCTACCGCACCCCGGACGACCGCGACGCCGACTTCAACGGAGCGGTCGGCGACGGCGCCGTCGTCGAGGAGGCCTGGGCGCGCTGGCGCGAGGAGGTCGCCTACGCCGAGGCCTTCGTCGACGCGGCTGAGTCGCTCGACCTCGGGGGCCTCGACCCGCACACGCGCATCAACCTGCGCGAGGTGCTCGTCCACATGATCGAGGAGTACGCCCGGCACTGCGGACACGCGGACCTGCTGCGCGAGTGCGTCGACGGCGCCACCGGCCAGTGAGCCGGGGCGCCGTCGGGCGGTGGAGCTGGAGGGCGCGGGTCACTTCCTGAGGAAGTCCAGCAGGGCCCGGTTGAACTCGTCCGCGTGGCTCGTGTTGATGCCGTGCGGACCGCCCTCGATGACGACGAGCTCGCTCTGGGCGAGCGCCGCGTGCGTGCGGCGGCCGGAGCCCTCGAAGGGGACGGTCGCGTCGGAGTCGCCGTGGATGACGAGCGCCGGCACGGTGACCTTCGTCAGGTCGTCGCGGAAGTCCGTCGTGCCGAAGGCCTCCATGCAGCCGAGCAGCGCCCTCTGGTCCGACTGCCGGCACAGCTCGATGGCCTGCTGGCGCTGCTCCTCGGTGACCTTGAGCTCGCCGGCGGCGGAGAAGAACTGGGTCGTGAACTGGTCGAAGAAGGCGTCGCGGTCACCCTTGGCCCCCTCCTCCATCTCCTTCGCGGCGTCGTCGGTGAGGGGCCCGTCGGGGTTGTCGTCGGTCCTGAGCAGGTAGGGCGGCACCGCGGCCGCGAAGACGACGCTGTGGACGCGGCTCTCGCCGTGCCGCGCGATGTAGCGCGCGACCTCCCCGCCGCCCATCGAGAAGCCGACGAGCGTGACGTCACGCAGGTCGAGCGCCTCGAGCAGGCTCGCGAGGTCGTCGGCGAGGGTGTCGTACTCGTAGCCGCCGTGGGGCTTGTCGCTCTCGCCGAAGCCGCGGCGGTCGTAGGTGATGGCGCGGTAGCCGGCCTCGGACAGGGCGGGCACCTGGTCACTCCACGAGGCGCCGGACAGCGGCCAGCCGTGGATGAGCACGACGGTTCGGCCGTCGCCGTCCGAGTCCTCGACGTGGATCTTGACGTCGTGGACCAGGCCCTGGTCTGCGGTGACGTCGGTCATGGACGTCTCCTTCCGGTTGGTGGCCCTCATCCTTCGCGAGGACCCTCTGGCCGTACCCGACCCGCCCGGTGGCCCAACGGCCTGCCGCGGGGCCGGCGTCGGGTGGCATGCTCTGACCCATGGAAGCCGACGTCGTCGTCGTGGGTGCTGGCCTTGCCGGGCTCGTCGCCACCGCAGAGCTGGCCGACCGCGGGAAGCGGGTGGTGCTCGTCGACCAGGAGGGCGAGCAGTCCCTGGGCGGCCAGGCCTTCTGGAGCTTCGGCGGCCTCTTCCTCGTCGACAGCCCCGAGCAGCGGCGGATGGGGATCAAGGACAGCCTCGAGCTCGCGACGCAGGACTGGATGGGCTCGGCGCAGTTCGACCGCGACGAGGACTTCTGGCCGCGCAAGTGGGCCGAGGCCTACCTGCACTTCGCGGCCGGCGAGAAGCGCGCGTGGCTGCACGAGCAGGGCCACCGCCTCTTCCCCGTCGTCGGGTGGGCCGAGCGGGGCGACGGCCGTGCTGACGGCCACGGCAACTCCGTGCCGCGCTTCCACATCACGTGGGGCACGGGCCCGGGCATCGTCGAGCCGTTCGAGCGGCGCGTGCGCGCCGCCGAGGCGAGCGGCCGCGTCACCCTCGCCTTCCGACACCGCGTCGACGAGCTCGTCGTGACTGCGGGGGCGACCACGGGCGTACGCGGTCGCCTCCTCGCGCCCGACGGCGTCGACCGCGGCCGGCCGAGCAGCCGTGAGGAGGTCGGCGACTTCGAGATCACCGCGCAGGCCGTCGTCGTCACGAGCGGCGGCATCGGCGGTGACCACGACCTCGTGCGCCGGGCCTGGCCCGAGCGGCTCGGGACTCCGCCGGCGCGCATGGTGGCCGGCGTGCCTGCCCACGTCGACGGCCGCATGCTCGGCATCACGCAGGCGGCCGGGGGCCACGTCATCAACCCCGACCGGATGTGGCACTACACCGAGGGCCTGCGCAACTGGGACCCCGTGTGGGACAACCACGGCATCCGCATCCTGCCGGGGCCCTCGTCGCTGTGGCTCGACGCGCGCGGCCGCCGGTTCCCGGCGCCGTACTTCCCGGGCTTCGACACCCTCGGCACGCTCGGCCACATCATGCGCAGCGGCCACGACTACTCGTGGTTCGTGCTGACCCAGCGCATCATCGAGAAGGAGTTCGCCCTCTCGGGCTCCGAGCAGAACCCCGACCTCACCGGCAAGGACGTCAAGCAGGTGCTCGGCCGAGCCCGCAAGGGAGCGCCGGGGCCCGTCGAGGCGTTCAAGACCCACGGCGAGGACTTCGTCGTGGCCGACACGCTGGACGAGCTCGTCCGTGGCATGAACGCACTCACCGGCGACGACCTCATCGACGTCGAGTCGCTGCGGCGCACCGTCGTCGCGCGTGACAACGAGATGGACAACGACTTCAGCAAGGACGCCCAGGTCACGGCGATCCGGGGGGCCCGGAACTACCGCGGGGACAAGCTGATCCGCGTGGCGAGCCCGCACAAGCTGCTCGACCCCAAGGCCGGCCCGCTCATCGCCGTCCGGCTCAACATCCTGACCCGCAAGACCCTCGGCGGGCTCGAGACCGACCTCGCCGGGCGGGTCCTGCGGCCAGGTGGCGACCCCCTGCCCGGGGTGTATGCCGCGGGCGAGGTGAGCGGCTTCGGCGGCGGTGGCATGCACGGCTACAACTCGCTCGAGGGCACCTTCCTCGGTGGCTGCCTCTTCAGCGGCCGCACGGCCGGACGCTCGGTCGCCGCGGCCCTCTGACCCCCCGTGGTTCGAGGTGATCCCGGCAGGCGCGTGCCTGCCGGGATCACCTCGAACCACCTCGAACCGGTGTCAGGCGACGGGGCTGGGGGCGACCAGCCGCTCCGGGTGCTCGGCGTGCTCAGCGCCGGCGGCCTCCGTCGGCTCCGGTGCCGTGCGGCGCTCGGCTGCCGTGGCGGCGAGGAGCACGACGAGTCCCAGCGACGCGAAGCCCGCGCCGACCCACAGCGGCGAGGTCCAGCCGAGGCCGGCGCTGATGGCCAGACCCGAGATCCAGACGCCGAGGAAGTTGCCGACGTTGAAGGCCGCGATGTTGGCCGAGGAGGCCATCGTCGGCGCTCCGGCAGCGTGGCCGAGCACCCGCATCTGCAGGCCGGGCACGGTGGCGAAGCCGAAGAAGCCCATGGCCAGCAGCATGGCCGCCGAGCCGACCTGGCTGCCGGAGAGCAGCGCGAAGGCGACGAGCGAGACGGCGAGCGCGAGCGTCAGCACGACGAGCGTGCGGGCCAGGGCGCGGTCGGCCCAGCGACCGCCGAGCAGGTTGCCGACGAAGAGGCCGACACCGAAGAGGACGAGCATCCACGGCACCGCAGACTCGTCGAAGCCGGTGACGCGGGTCAGGAGCGGCTCGACGTACATGAAGGCGCCGAACATGCCGCCGAAGACGAGGACGGTCATCGCGAGCGAGAACCAGACCTGGCGGTTGCGGAAGGCCGCGAGCTCGGCGCGCAGGCCGGCGGCCCGTCCCGCCGACTGCGGCGACTGCGCCGACCCACCGGACTGCGTCTCGGCGGTGGCGTCCGGGACGAGCGCAGCGATGCCGGCCGCGGCGACGACCCCGACGACGGCGATGACGGCGAAGGTCGCCCGCCAGCCCCATTGCTGGCCGACGAATGTCCCGAGCGGGACGCCGAGGACGTTGGCGAGCGTGAGCCCACCGAACATGATCGAGATGGCGCCGGCTTTGCGGTCGGCCGGCACGAGCGAGGCTGCCAGCACCGAGCCGATGCCGAAGAACGCGCCGTGCGCGAGCGCCGCGACGACCCGGCCGGCGAGGAGCATGCCGTAGCCGGTGGCGACGGCCGACAGGGTGTTGCCGACGATGAAGAGGACCATGAGGGCGAGCAGCGCGCGCTTGGGGCGCCAGGCGCCGAGCACCGGCGTGAGGCCCAGCGCGCCGACGACGACGGCGAGCGCGTAGCCGCTGATGAGGTAGCCCGCGACGGGGATGGAGACCCCCATGTCGCTGGCGACCGTGCTGATGAGACCGGCGATGACGAACTCCGTGAGGCCGATGCCGAAGCCCCCGAGAGCGAGGGCGATGAGACCGAGTGGCATGGGTTCCGAGTCCTTCCGTTGAGGAGGTGGGCGCCGGTCCGAGCCTCTCTGCTTTCGCCGGTATGCCGCGTGTGCAACTAAGTGACGTCGAGCGACGTTAGTTGCACACGCGGCATATTGCAAACGCGCGTTATGATGGTGTGCATGGGAATCGCTGACTCCGCCGTCGAGGTGCGCGCCTCCGGATGGCGCACCCTGGCCGCCCTGCACGGACACATCGAGAGCGCGCTCGAGCGAGAGCTCGTGCGTCGCCACGAGCTCTCCGTCGTCGAGTTCACCGTGCTCGACGCCCTCTCGCGCCAGGACGGTTGGCACATGCGGATGAGCCAGCTCGCCCGCGCCGCCGCCCTCTCGTCGTCGGCGACGACGCGACTGGTCAACCGCCTCGAGGACCGCGGCCTGCTGACCCGGGTGCTGTGCGCCGACGACCGCCGGGGCATCTACACCGAGCTCACCGAGCGTGGCTGGGCGCTCTACCGCGAGGCCGCCCCCACCCACGACGAGGTGCTCGAGGAGTCGCTCCAGAGCGCCGGCGACGTGCCCGAGCTCGCCCCCCTCGTCGGCTTCCTCCACCAGGCCCAGCCGGCTCGGGTCTGAGCGGCCCGCCCGGCCGGCCCGTCGGTCAGCTCGGCTCGGTCAGCTCGGCTCGGTCAGCTCGGGTCGGCCGTCTCGCCGTCCGCGCCCTCGTCGGGCAGGTCGGTGGCGGCATACCTCGGCTCGTAGCCCTGCCCGACGGCACGACGCCACCGCGGCGACCCGGACGCGACCGACCGCTGGAGCAGACGGTGCGCGGTCGGGGCCAGGGCCCACGTGCCGAACCACACGACGAGCACCCCGACGGCGAGGCCGGCGACGACGTCGTGCCAGTAGTGCGCGCCGGTCAGCACCCGGGACGCGCCGACGGCGAGGGCGAGCGGGACGGCCAGGCGCCACCACACCGGGGCCAGCACGACGATCGCCGTCGCGAGGGAGCCCGCGATCGTCGCGTGGTTGCTGGGCCAGGACCAGTCCCCGGACGCCGGGCACGCCGCGACGGTGTGCACCGACAGCGTGCGGCACGGCCGCTCCTCACGCACGAAACCCTTGACGACCTCGCTGAGCACGTAGGCCGCGACGGTCGAGACCGCGGCCACGGCGGCGACGGCGAGGTGCTCGAGGCCCTGCGAACGCGCACGCCAGGTGAGCAGGACGGCCACCCCGGCTAGGACGACGAGCCCCAGCTCACCGATGACCTCGAGGAGCCCACCGACGACGGAGGGCAGCGCCACGGCGCCTGAGGCGGTCGCCCTGTAGGCAGCGTCACGCACGAGGAAGAGCAGGACGACGACGACCGCGACGACCACGACCACCGACAGGGCGCCCGTCACCGGACCGCCGCCGAAGCGTCGCCGGACGTCCACCGCACCGTCATCTCGAGAGGACATGCGCACGACCGTAGGTCACGAAGATGAGAGCCCTCGTGCCGGACCCTTCAGAGCCGGCCGCGCACCGGCGTGCGCTCGACGGGGTCGCCCTCCTCGGGCATCACCATCTCGGCGCGGACGCCGAGCAGCCGGACCTCGCGCTCGGCGTCGAGCGACTCGGCGAGGGCGACGGCGGCCTCGACGACGGCGGCCCGCTCGTTCGTCGGCGCGGGCAGCTTGCGCGCCTTCGTCGCCGTGAAGAACGGCGCGTAACGCACCTTGAGGGTGACCCGGAAGACCGGACGCCCCTCCTTGACGGTGTCGTCGAACACCTGCGAGGCGAGCTCGCGCACGGCCTCGCGCACCTCGTCGGGCGTCGTGAGGTTGCGCTGGTAGGTGGTCTCACGGCTGTGCCCGCGCGCGACCCAGGGCGAGTCGTCGACCACGGCGGAGCCGATGCCACGGCCGAGCTGGGAGTACCAGACGCCCATCCGCGGACCGAACTCGCCCACGAGGACAGCCTCGTCGGCATCGGCCAGCTCGCGCACCGTGGTGATCCCGTGCGCGGCCAGGCGCTTGGACACCTTGGACCCGACGCCCCAGAGGTCGATGGTGGGCCGGGAGCCCATGACCTCGAACCAGTTGTCGCGGGTCAGGCGGAAGACGCCGCGCGGCTTGCCGAAGCCCGTTGCGATCTTGGCGCGGACCTTGTTGTCGCCGATGCCGACCGAGCTGTGCAGCTCGGTCGCGTCGAGCACGGCGGCCCGCGCCCGCTCGGCGAAGGCCTCGGGGTCGTCGGTCTCGACCCCGAGGAAGGCCTCGTCCCAGCCGAGCACCTCGACGACGACCCCGAGCCCCCGCAACGCCTCCATGACCCGCTCGGACGCCTCCGTGTAGGCGGGCGCGTCGACGGGCAGGATCACCGCGTCGGGCACCTTGCGGGCGGCGATGCGCAACGGCATGCCGGACCCGACGCCGAACTGCCGGGCCTCGTAGCTCGCCGTGGAGACGACCGCGCGCTCGGTCGGGTCACCACGACCGCCGACGATGACGGGCAGGCCCGCCAGCTCGGGACGGCGCAGCACCTCGACGGCAGCGATGAACTGGTCGAGGTCGACGTGCAGCACCCACGCGGTGCGGCCGGCGCTCATCCCGTCATTGTGCCCGGCAGGTGCGACGTCGGCCCGATCTCAGCCCGACGTGAGCGCGACGTCAGCGCGACGTCAGCCTCTCGAGGGCCGGTCCCGCCGCGCGGGACGGGCGCCCCGCTCGACGACCGGCTTGCCGCCGCGGAAGGTGTAGACGTCCGGGCCCTGGTCATGAGGTCTGTCGTGGGACCCGCCGCCGAACCCATCGCCGGACCGGTCGAGGGGCTCGTCGCGCTGCTGGGCCGGCCGGGCGGCCGGCGCCCAGCGCTGGTCGTCCTCGTCGGCGTAGTCGTCGACGGCGTAGTCGTCCTCGTCGGGACGGGCGTACGGGTCGACGCGCTCGCGCGGGTTCGCGGCCCGGGAGGAGCGTGCGGCCGCGGCGTCCTGCTCGCGGGCGGCGAGCATGACGCCGTGGAAGAGCATGAGGGCCGCGAGAGCGGTCAGGGCGAAGGCGGCGACCGCGAGCGGCAGTCCCGTGTGCGAGCCGCCGATGGCGGAACGGAGCAGATGCAGGCCTCCGGCGACGACCCCCACGATCGCCGCTCCGACGAACCAGATCATCGTGGCCCGCGTCATAGTTTTACCCACGGGGTCACTGTGGCACAGGTCCCCAGCGACCGAGAGCAGCCGCGACCGACGCGGCAGGTCTCAGCCCAGCGCCGACGCCAGGACGGACCGCGCAGCCGCGATCGCGGACGCCGTGGCGGCCTTCGACGCCTTCGAAGCCTTCGCGCCCTTGGCCGTCGTCGTGGCGGTCGTGGCTTTCGTGGCCTTCGTGGCCTTCGCGCCCTTGGCCGTCGTCGTGGCCTTCGTGGCCTTCGTCGCCTTCGACGCCTTCACGGACGAGGTCGCCTTGGTCGCCTTGGTGGTCTTGGGAGCCTTCGGCGTCTTCGGGGCCTTGGGAGGCTTCGGCGCCGTCGGGGCCGTGGTCTGCGTCGGGGCTGGCCTCGGGCTCAGCGCGTCGGGCGAGAGGGTGAGGATCCCACCGAGCGTGAGGCCCGGGAGCGCGACGGAGGAGCTGGCCTTGATGCCGGGCTTCGCCGGAGTGGCCGGGACCGCAGGGGTCGCGGGCGTGCCCGCGCCGCCGGGCACGGCAGCCTTGACCGGCACCGCGGGGGTCGCCGCGGTGACAGGTCCGGCGGGAGCCACAGTCGTCGGCGCCGCGGGGGCACCGCCCTTCGTCGCGTCGTCGGCGCGCGCGGTCGACGACGCCTGGGACGGGCGCGTTGTGGCCACGGACGGGGGGACGGCGGCATAGGCCGTCTCGGTGTCGGAGTCCGAGCCGGGCTGACCGCTCGTGGCGGCCGAGCTGGTGGAGCTGAGCGTGCTGACCGGCACGAGCGCGGCCTCGACACCGCGAGGGCCGCCGGGCCGGTCGTGGGCGGCGACCGAGCCGGCGATCAGGGCCATGACGGCCGCGCCGAGGAGCAGGCCGGCGCCGCGCTGGCCGCCGACCCGGGTGAGCGAGAGGCCACCGCGCACGAGGGCCGCGCTCGCGGCGAGCAGGGTGGAGACGCCGAGGACGACGAGGCCGCCGATGGGGCCTCCCACCAGGACGCTGATGAGCAGGAGCGCGGCGAGCGCCGCGAAGCCCCCGATGGTCCCCTCGGGCAGACGGCGGGGGGCCCGGCGGTCAGCGAGGAGGTCGACCCGCCCCTCGGTCGGCCAGGCCTCGTCGACGAGGGCGCTGGGGCGCGTCGGCAGCGTGAAAGAGGCATCCTCGATTGCGGCCAATCTGGGCATTTCGGACAACACGTCGTCAGTGTGGTGCATCGAGGTGCCCGAGTGCACGCTGGAGTCGCCCGCGATCTCACGTCGCGCGCGCCCGGGGCCCGAGGCCGAGCCGGCGGCCGCCCACAGCTGCCAGCCGCGCGGGGGCACGGGCCAGGACGGGTCCGGCAGCCAGCGCTCGGCGTCGGCGTCGCGCGCAGCACGTGGAGACGGGGTGCGCGGGTCGCCGTGCGTGGGCGTCATGCTCGTCGTCACCAGACTCACTACTCCTGCGATCACGCGAGGCACCGGGCCGAGGTGGTGCCGCTACAGGGAGACAGTAGGGGTCAAAGTCACGTTTTGTACCGTAAATAGTAAAAGAAGGGCAAAATTCGTGTTCCAGACCGCTTCGGCGGGGTGACGGACGTCCTCCACGCCGTAGCTCGGCGAACCGACGCCGGTGACGCTCGACGCGGACGGCTACCTCGTGCCGTCCGCTCCCTGACACCGCACCGGGTGCAGCGACCCCTCGAGCCAGGCGGGGGTCTGGTCGGCGAAGTGCGGGTCCCGGGCGTCGCCGCTCGCACCGAACGGCACCACCCACCGGCTGGCGTCGCGGTCGGCGAGGTCCCAGACGTAGCGGGCTGCCGCCCCGCCGTAGCAGTGGTCGGTGACGCCGGGCGCGCTCGCGGCGGCGTGCACACAGCCCTTGTCGCCGCTCACCGGGTCACGAGGCACGCCCGGCGCACGACCCGACACGGACAGCGCGTGGACGGGGTCGAGCCAGTGGCGCTCACCCCACGGGGTGAGCGAGTCCGCCTGTGCGGCAACGCGATCGAGCGCCACGCATACGCCCTCGTGCACGTCGATGCCGTGCCGCGGGCCGAGCAGCGCCATCGAGTGCCAGCCCGCCCCGATCTGCGTCGTGACGTCGGTCCACGCGGTGAACAGGCGTGAGTGGCCGCTCGGCTCGTGCAGCACCGCGAGACGCGGGTGCTCGGAGAACCACCGCACGAGCGCGGTCCGCCACGCGGCGAAGAGCGCGGCACCGGTGCTGCCCGCGTCGCTGTGCCCGTCCCACGCGAGCAGCTGCGACCGGACCTCGGCCGCGGGTCCCGTCACGTCCGCCGCCTCGACGAGCTCGCGCATGAGGTCGGCCTGCCCGTTGAGGGTGTCGACGTGGATGGCAGCACAGTCGTCGACCGTGAGCGAACGGCCCGGATCGGTGAGCGACCCGATGAGCGACCGGATGCGGTCGGCGCGGAACGGCGTTGCGTACTCGACGCCCAGCCCGCCCCCGCTGTCCCGGTCGTTCGCGCTGACCATGACGTCGTCGACGTCACGTGCCGGTCCACGCCGGTAGCCGTGCCACTCGTGCCGGGTGTCCCAGGCGTCGACCGGGAGGACCGCGCCGATCTCGTCACGCTCCGGCACCCGGCCGACGACGATGTGGCGCATGCGCCCCGAGACGTCGGCGACGAGGACGCTGTTGACCGGCTCGACCCACCGCGAGAGCGCCTCCTCGACGTCGGCGACGGTGCGCGAGCGCAGGAGCGGCAGGAGCGCGCCGAAGCCGAGGTCCTCCTCGACGTGCGTCGGCGTGCGCAGGCTGTGGGCCGTCGGGTGCGCGCGACGCGGCTGCACGCTCTCGTCGGTCCACTGCGGGGGCGCCTCCGCCTCGGCGACGAGGCGCTCGATCTCGGCCTCGAGCCCGGTGACGACGGGACCGCGCGCAGTCACGACGACGGGCACCGTCACGTCGTCACCGCCGCGCACCCGCACCGTCTCCGTCGAGGACCGCACGGGCTCCCACCCGTCGACGCCCCTCGCCTTGAGCAGCGGCGAGCCGTCCTCCGCGTGGCCGACGTGGCCGAGCGACTCGACGGTGAGGTCCTGGTAGTCGGCCATCGCGTTGGTGATGCCCCACGCGACGGTGCCGGTGTGCGCGAAGTGCTGCACCCCGGGCACGCCGGGGAAGGTGAAGCCGACGACGTCGAACTCGGGGCACGCCAGACCCAACTGCTGGTAGCAGCCGGGCAGCTCGATCGTGCGGTGCGGGTCGCCGGCGACGAGCGGCAGCCCGCTCGCGGTGCGCGCTCCCCCGACGACCCAGGCGTTGCTGCCCGAGGCGGCCGCGCGCTCGACCCCTTCGGCGTTCAGGAGCTCGAGCGCCGGGGCTCCGAGGCGCTCGGCGACGTGCGCGTTGAACAGTTTCGCCGGGAAGGTCCCGAAGAGCAGGTGGATCCCCCAGAAGATGCCGAGCGGCGTCCACGGCTCCCACGGGCGCGGCGACGCGGCATACGCCCCGAGGTCGAGCCGGGCGACCTCGGGAGTGCCGGCGAGCCCTTCGGCCAGGGTGTCGTTGACCCCGTCGACGTATGCCGTGAGCCACGTCCGCGTCTCGCGGTCGAGCCGCTCGAAGCAGCGCTGCACGGTCGGCTCGAGACGCACCTGGCGGGCGAACCGGTCCCAGGTGAGCCCGTCGGGTCCGACGTACTCGGCGGTGCGGCCCTCCATGCGCCAGCGGTGGTGCTCGACCTGCCAGCCCCGGTCGAGGGCGGTGATGCGGCCCTGGAGCCGGGCGAGCTCCATGACGTCGTCGGCGCGCAGGTGCGGCACGCCGACGGCGTCGCGCCACACCTCCGAGCTCACCTGGCGTCCTGCAGCCGGCCCCAGCCGTGCCACCGGTCGACGTCGATGCGGGCCGTCACGCGCGGACGGTCCCGCACGCGGTAGGGCCGGCCCGTGTAGTGCGTGGCGATGCGGTCGATGTCGACGAGGTCGACGTCCGGGGCGATCTCGACGACACGCCCCTGGAGGCTGACGTGGGTGATCCAGTCGACCGGGTCCATGGCGCTGAGGCTGACGCGCGGGTCGGCCCGGAGCCACTCGAGGCGCTTGCGTCCCGCGTCCATGTTGACGACGACCTGGCCGTCCTCGACGAGGTACCACGTCGGCACCGAGACGGGCGAGCCGTCGGGGCGCAGGCAGCTGATCGTGGCGTGGTTCGGGTGGGTCAGGAACTCCACCACATGGGCGGGCATCGGCGCGCGGGGCACTGCGGATCTCCTTCGACCTCAGGGCTTCTCGGGTGTTCGGTGGTGGTGCAGGTGTCAGTCCTCCGCGCGGGAGAACCTGCTCTCGATCTCGCGCAGGAAGGCGTCGGAGATCCGGCGGTACTGCTGCAGCGTCAGCGTGACGGGAGCGCCCACCTCGAGCCGGAGGACGCTGCGGGCCGGGTCGAGCCCGATCGTCGGGTCGGCCATGACCGTGCCGCCGTTCTCCATGAGCGACCGGACGAGCACGCGGACCTCGTTGAGGGCGTTGCCGTCCTTGCCCTCGACGCCCCGGAGCCGGTCGACGAAGTAGCCGTCGAGGACGATGAGCATGTTGTTGAAGTACTCGTACTCGAGCGACTCGAGGGCGCCCTCGAGGCCGGAGACGTCGGCGTCGCCGTGGTCGCGCGCGGCCTGGGCGACCTCGTGGAAGACCGCGACCTGGGACTCGATGCGCGAGCGGCAGGCATCGATGTAGTCCTGCTCGTACTCCTTCATCCCCAGCATGACGCCAGCCTAGCCATCCGCCTGCCGACGCACGGCTGGTCGAGCGAGCCTTCGCGGCCCGGTCGAGCACTAGGTTTGGGACATGGCAGCGCGGGAACGGAACGTGCTCGGCACCGAGCTCGAGGCGTGCGGCACCGACCCGGTGACCGGCTTCTACCGCGACGGCTACTGCACGACCGGGCCCGAGGACCGCGGCAGCCACACCATCTGCGTCGTGGTGACCACCGAGTTCCTCGAGCACCAGCGCAGCGTCGGCAACGACCTCGTGACGCCGCGCCCGGAGTGGCGCTTCCCGGGGCTGACCCCGGGCGACCGGTGGTGCGTCGTCGCGAGCCGTTGGCTCGAGGCCCACCAGGACGGCGCCGCCGCGCCCGTCTTCCTCGCGGCGACGCACGAGCGCGCCCTCGAGGTCGTGCCGCTGCAGCTGCTCCGTTCGTACGCCGCCGACGTCCCCGACGACCCGAGCTCGCTGCTGTGAGTCGCCTCGAGGCCGACTGCTCCCGGTGCTTCGGCCTGTGCTGCGTCGCCCTCCCGTTCGCGCGGTCGGCGGACTTCCCCGTCGACAAGCCGGCCGGCGAGCCGTGCCGCAACCTGCTCGCCGACCACCGGTGCGGCATCCACGACCGCCTCGTCGACGGCGGCTGGCGCGGCTGCGTCACCTTCGACTGCTTCGGTGCCGGGCAGCAGGTCTCGCAGGTCACCTTCGGCGGGGTGTCCTGGCGCCACGCGCCCGGCACCGCGTCGAGGATGTATGCCGTCCTGCCCGTCATGCGCCAGTTGCACGAGATGCTAGCCCACCTGCGCGACGCCCTCGCGCTCGCGACGGACGAGGCGACGCGCGCCGAGCTCGCGGCCGCGGCCGAGGACGTCACGGCGGCGACGGCCGGGTCTCCGGACGAGGTGCTCGCCGTCGACCTCGTCGCCGCGCGCTCCCGCGTCGGAGGCCTGCTCCGGACCGTCAGCGCGACCGAGCGCGACCGGCAACGGCGGCGACACGGCATACCGAAGCCGCCCCGCCGGGTGCGGCCGGGCGCCGACCTCGTGGGCGCCGACCTGCGGGGACGAGACCTTCGGGCCGCGGACCTGCGCGGCTCGCTGCTCATCGCGGCCGACCTCCGGGACGCCGACCTCCGGTGGGCCGACCTGCTCGGCGCCGACCTCCGGGACGCCGACCTGCGCGGCGCGCGGCTCGACGGGGCGCTCTTCCTGACGAGGCCGCAGCTCGCCGCCGCGCGCACGTGACCAGACGATTGGCGCATTCCCTCCCGCTGCGGCCCTCCAGCGATGACAATCGACGCACCGTCCACGTCGAGCATCGGAGCCGTCCGTGCACCGCGCCAGAGCTGCAGCCGCACTCGCGCTGTCGGCTGCCGCCGCGCTCGGGGCGTGCTCGTCGGGCAAGCCCGCCATCGAGCTGAGCCAGGTCCCCGGAGGCACCGGCACGCCGGTGCCGACCCAGACCGTGACCGTCACGGAGGTCGAGACCCAGACCGTCACGGCCACGACGACGCTCGTGACGACGGCCACCGTCACGGCGACCCCGACGGTCACGGTGACCGCGCTGCCGCGTCCGAGCCTCACGTCGAGCACGGTCTTCAACCGTCCCGTCGCCCTCGCCGACTACACGAACCTCGTCTCCGACGTGCGGCTGCTCGACCGGATGTCGTTGTCCGGCAACGCCGCCGCGCTCCAGCTCGACCTGCTCTCCCAGCACCTCGCGCGGCTCGGGGCCAACGGACCACCGCCGGGGCTCGACGCCCCGAGCTACTACGGACGGCTCGGCTCGCTCGGGCTGTTCGCCGCCGCGGCATCGGACGAGGCCCAGGCGAACTCGCCCGTGGCGCAGAGCCGCTACGCCGTCATCCGCCAGGAGACCGGCGTCCTGCTGACCCTCGTCAACGGCGCGTTGAAGACGACCTTCGCGCTGCCGACCCCGCCGGTGCCGAGACCGACGACGACCACCCGCTGACACCGGGCATCCGCTGACACCGAGCGGCAGCCCCGGACCCCGCGCGACCTCAGCGGGGAGGCGGGGGCGGATCGGCGTGGATGCGCCGGCTGAGGCGCGAGTGCGACCGCGGCGCGGGCACCCGCGACCACACGGCCTCCTGCAGCGCGAGCGTCAGCCAGCCCGCGAGCGCCATCCCGACGATGTTGACGACGAGCTGGAGCCCGCTGCCGCGCACCTCGTCCCACGCGCCGAAGGCGAGCCCCAGCGCGACGTTGCCGGCGGCGGGGATCGTCGTGACGGAGATGAAGACGCCGCTCAGGCCGCCGAGCTTGGCCGACGTCAGCGACAGCACCCCCGCCGCGGCCGCGAGGACGGCGACGATGAACGACCACTTGTCGGGCGAGTAGATGAAGCCCGTCGCAGGACGGTCACCCGTGATGTCCTCGAGCCTCACCCAGCCCAGGCCGCGCCCGACCAGACCCGCGAGGCACGTGACGAGGATGGCGACGACGAACCCGACGACGAGCGCCCGGGCGGCGACGGCCAGCAGCAGGGTGCGCCGCCGCACGAGCGCGACGCCGAGCGCCGCGATGGCCCCGAACTCCGGCCCGAGCACCATGGCGCCGATGACGAGGATCTGCGAGTCGAGCACGATGGCGACGCCGGCGATGAGGGTCGCGAGGGACATGAACGACAGGTAGGTCCAGTTGAGCTCGCTGTCGTCGTAGGACCGCTGGGCCACCTGCGCCCAGACGACGGCGTCGCCGCTGCTGCCCGGCGTCTCCTCGTCCGCCTCGAAGCCGGCACGTGAGATCCACGTCGTGACCGGCTCGATCTGGAGCGTGCCGCCCTCGTGCACGCCGAGCTCGCGGAGCCGGTCGACGAGGACGTTGGCTCCCTCGCGGGCGACGTCGGCGTGGATGACGTCGCCGACGGGGCGCACCGCCGCACCGCGCAGGACCGACAGCGTGCTCACCGCGGTCGAGTCGGCGAGCACCTTCGTGACCTGCTCGGTCAGCTCGCCGGGGATCGTGACCGTCAGTCTCAGCATGGCCGACAGTCTGCCGCCCCGGTCCGGCCCCGCGCCCCTTCACAGCCCGTGTCCCTTGACGCCGGGATCGGCGACCGACAGTGTGACCCACCGTGACAGTTCGGGCCGAGTCCTCCTCCCTGCTGCGGTCGCGGCTCGCCGCCGGCACCGCCTTCTTCGTCCAGGGCCTGCTCTTCATCTCGCTGACGACGCGCCTGCCGCAGGTGCAGGAGAAGTGGTCGCTCGACGAGCTCGCCGTCAGCGGGCTGCTCCTCATGGTCGTGCTGCTCGCGGGCGTCGGCTCGGTCGTCGCCGAGGTCGTGGCGGCCCGCTCGTCGAGCGCCGTGGTCGTACGCGTCGGGCTCGTCGTCGCGGCCGTGGGCTTCGCGGTGCTGCTCGTCGCGCCCGCCTTCGGCGTCTTCGTCGTCGGCCTGGCGGCGTACGGTCTCGCGCTCGGGCTCGTCGACGCGTCGTCGAACATGCAGGCGGTGACGGTCGAGCACCTCTACCGGCGGCCGATCCTGCCGTCCTTCCACGCGTTCTGGACCGCCGGCGGCATCCTCGGCACGCTCGTCACGCTGGCGACGTCGAGCGTCGAGCTCGGTCCTGCCCTGCTGCCGCTGCTCGTCCTGCCCCTCGCCGCGCTGGCCGCGCCGTTCGTCCGCCGCGACCGCCTGGCCGAGTCGGACGCCACTGTCGACGTGCCGTGGCGCAGGATCGCGCTGCTCGGCATCGCGATGGTGCTCTTCTACATGGTCGACACGGCCGCGACGACGTGGGGACCGGTCTACCTCGGCGGCACGCTCGACGCGCCGAGCGGCCTCACCGCGCTCGCCACGCTCCCCTACCTCGTCGCGACGCTGCTGGCCCGTGCTGTCGGCGACCGCCTCGTCGACCGGCACGGCGCCGTGTGGCTGCTCCGGATCAGCGGGGTCGTCGCCGCCCTGTCGCTCGCGGTGATCGTCTTCGCCCCGTCGTGGGTCGTGGCCGTCGTCGGCTTCACCGTCCTCGGTGGCGCGGTCGCGACGATCGCGCCGCTCAGCTTCTCGGCCGCGGGCGCCATCGCCGGGGGCGAGGACGCCGACACGGCGGGCGAGCGCATCGACAAGGTCGACCAGGTCGTCGCCCGCTTCAACCAGTTCAACTACGTCGGCGCACTGCTCGGCGCCGTGCTGACCGGTGCGGTCGGCTCGGACAACCTCCGGCTCGGCTTCGCCGTGCCGATGGTCCTCATCCTCGGGATCATCCCGCTGGCGGCCCAGTTCGCGATCATCCGCCGCCGAGGCGTCCCGGCGGGCTCGCACTGAGGACTCCCCGCAGCGCGGTGAGCGCTGGGGCGATGCGCTCGAGGGGTATGCCGCCGACGCCGAAGACGAGCCCGTGGCGGGCCGGCTGCTCGAGGTGCCGGACCGACAGCGGCTCGACGAACACCCCTGCGGCGAGAGCCTGCTCGGCGACGGTGACGTCGTCCAGGTCCGGGTCGCGGAGCAGCGCGCACACGTGCAGCCCGGCCGCGGACGGGATGACGTCGAGCCGGTCGCCGAGGCCTTCCTCGCCGGTGAGACCCTGCAGCAGCGCCTCGCGCCGGGCGCGGTAGACCTTCGTCGCGCGCCGGACGTGCGCGGCGTGGTGGCCCTCGGCGAGGAAGGCCGCCAGGGCCCCCTGCGTCACGGCGTCGCCGTCCCACACGGTGACCCGCTTGGCCTCGCGCAGGGCGGCCGTCAGCGTGGCGGGCGCAATGGCGTAGCCGACCCGCAGCGCCGGCAGCAGCGACTTCGAGAACGACCCGATGTAGACGACGCGGCCGTCCCGGTCGAGGCTCTGCAACGGCTCGAGCGGTCGGTCGGCGAAGCGGAACTCGCTGTCGTAGTCGTCCTCGACGATGACGGCGCCCCGTCGGACCGCCCACTCCAGCAGGGCGATCCGCCGGGTCCGCGACATCGCCACACCGGTGGGGTGCTGGTGCGACGGCGTGACGTGGACCAGGCGCGCGTCGTCGGGCAGTGCGTCGACGACGATCCCCTCGCCGTCGACGGGCACCCCGCGGACGACGGCGCGGTGGGTGGTGAGGAGCCGGACCGCGGCCCTGTAGCCCGGGTCCTCGACGGCGACGACGTAACCCGGTTCGACGAGCACCCGTGCGACGAGGTCGAGTGCCTGCTGCGCGCCTGCGGTCGCCACCACGTCGGCGCCCGAGGCGACGACGGACCGCGACAGGCCGGCATACCTCGCGATCTCGGCCTCGAGGGGACTCCCGACCGCACCCGTACCGGGCCCGTCGTAGGTGCCGGCCGACAGGCGGCCCCGGCGCAGGGTGGCGCTGACGAGGCGGCGCCACGTCGCGAGCGGGAAGAGCGAGGCGTCCGGGACCCCGACCGAGAAGTCGAAGGTGACGCCGGACGGGTCCGGGGCCGTCGCGATCGGCGCCGCCCACAGCGACGTGGGCGTGACGGCGCCGGCGCGGGCCCGGCGCGGGATCTGGACGGGCGGGACGCAGCCGCTCGCGACGAAGGTGCCGGAGCCGCGACGGCTCTCGAGCAGCTCCTCGGCGAGCAGCCGGTCGTAGGCGGCGGTCACCGTGCCGCGCGAGACGCCGAGGCTCGCCGCGAGGTCACGCGAGGCGGGCACGCGGTCGCCACCGGCGAGGCGGCCGTCGAGGACGGCGGCCCGCACCTGCGCGTAGATCTGGGCGGTGAGGTCGCCGCTGCCGGTGAGGGTGACGTGGAGGTCCACCCCCACAGTCTCGAGTGGCCCAAACGACCTGACAAGATGTGGCACTTCCGACCGGTCCACTCGGACGGGAGTCTGGGGCCATGGCGACGCCCGCAGCCCTGACGACGACCCCGTCCACCGCGACCCACGGCTCGCTCAGCGTCGCCCAGGGCGCGGCGCTGTCGGTCGGGGCGGTGCTCGGCACCGGGGTCATCACCCTGCCCGCGCTCGCGGCGGCCGTCGCCGGGCCGGCCTCGCTCGTCGCGTGGGCCGCGCTCGTGCTCCTCTCGGTGCCGCTCGCGAGCACCTTCGCCGCGCTCGGGGCGCGCCACCCCGACGGCGGCGGGGTCTCCACCTACGTCCGACGCGCCTTCGGCGACCGCGCCGCGGGGGCGGTCGGCTGGTGCTTCTACTTCGCGATCCCGGTCGGCGCGCCGCCGGCGTCGATGATGGCGGGCGGCTACGTCGCGGACGTCGTCGGCGGCGGGCGCACCACGAGCGTCGTGGTCGCGGCGGCACTCGTGATCGGGACCGGAGCGATGAACCTCGCCGGACTCCGCTTCTCCGGGCGTGTGCAGCTCGTCCTCGCCAGCGTGCTGGCCGCGCTCATGACCGCCACCATGGCCGTCGCCCTCCCGCACGGGAGCACCGCGTCGCTGACGCCCTTCGCCCCGCACGGGTGGGCCGCCGTCGGCACCGCCGCCGCCGTGCTCGTGTGGGGGTTCGCCGGCTGGGAGGCCGTCGCCTCGCTCGCCGGCGACTACCGGGACCCGCGCCGCGACGTGCCGCGCGCGACCGGCATCGCGGTCGTGGTCGTCGGCGTGCTCTACCTCGGGCTGGCCACGACGAGCGTGCTCGTGCTCGGCCCCGCGGCCGGCAGCAGCCAGGCGCCCCTGTCCGACCTCATGGCCATCGCCCTCGGCCCGCAGGCCCGGGTCGTGACGGCCGTCGTGGCGGTGCTGCTGACGGTCGGCGCGATGAACGCGTACTTCGCGGGGGCCTCACGGCTCGGTGCGGCCCTGGCGCGCGACGGCGCCCTGCCCGGGTGGCTGGCCCGGGGCGGCGAGGCGGGCCAGGTGCCGCGCCGCAGCATCGTGCTCGTCACCGTCTCCTCGCTGCTCTCGCTCGGGGCCGCGGTCGTGCTCGACCTCGGACTCACCCCGCTCATGCTGCTCGCGACCGGCTGCTTCACGCTCGTCTACGTGCTCGGCACGGCCTCGGCCCTGCGGCTGCTGCCCCGGGGCACCCTCGGCTGGTGGACGGCGGTGGTGGCCTTCGGGTCGGTCGCCGCGCTCCTCGTCGTCAACGGCGTGCACGCGCTGTGGGCGGTCGGCGTGGCGCTGCTCTCCCTCGCCTACCAGTCGCGCGTACGAGTGGCACGGAGGTAGGCACGGAGGTAAGTGCGGGGGCAGGCGCGGAGGTAGGTCGGCGGTCCCAGCGTGCAGCCCTAGACTTCGCCGCCGTGACGACACAGCGCGCGGAGCGCACACCCCTCAAGCGGTGGTTCCTCGACGCCGAGGAGGCCGACCCGGGCGGCTACTACGAGCGCGAGAGCGAGGCCAGGGCGCAGCAGCACGTGCAGCCCTGGTGGCGCGTCATGTGCCTGACGGGCGTGGACTACTTCTCCACGCTCGGCTACCAGCCCGGCATCGCCGCCCTCGCCGCCGGAGCGCTGTCGCCGGTCGCCACCCTCGTCCTCGTGCTCATCACCCTCTTCGGCGCGCTGCCGATGTACCGCCGCGTCGCGGCCGAGAGCCCGCACGGCGACGGCAGCCTGTCGATGCTCGAGCGCCTGCTGTCCTACTGGCCGAGCAAGATCCTCGTCCTGTGCCTCATCGGCTTCGTGGCCACCGGCTTCGTCATCACCATCACCCTCTCGGCCGCCGACGCGAGCGCCCACCTCATCGAGAACCCCTACCTCAAGTCGTCCCTGACGGGCCACCAGGTCGGCGTCACGCTGACCCTGCTCGTGCTGCTCGCAGGCATCTTCCTCAAGGGCTTCAAGGAGGCCATCGGCATCGCGGTCGTCCTCGTCGTCGCCTACCTGGGGCTCAGCTCGGTCGTGCTCGTGCGCGGCATCCTCGAGATCGGCGACCACCCGACGGCGTTCAGCGACTGGATCACGGCCATGACCTCGGCGCACTCGGCGCCGTTCGGGATCATCGGGGCGTCCCTGCTCGTCTTCCCCGCCCTGGCCCTCGGTCTGTCCGGCTTCGAGACCGGCGTCGTCGTCATGCCCCTCGTCAAGGGCGACCCGACCGACACGGCCGAGAAGCCAGAGGGCCGCATCCGCAACGCCCGCAAGCTGCTCACGACGGCCGCGCTCGTCATGAGCGTGCTGCTCATCGGCTCCTCGCTCGTCACGACCCTGCTCATCCCGGCCGCGGCGTTCCAGCCGGGCGGCGAGGCCAACGGCCGCGCCCTGGCCTACCTCGCGCACGACCTGCTCGGCGAGGGCTTCGGCACGGTCTACGACATCTCGACGATCGGCATCCTCTGGTTCGCCGGCGCCTCGGCCATGGCCGGCCTGCTCAACATCGTGCCGCGCTACCTCCCCCGCTACGGGATGGCGCCGGACTGGGCGCGCTCGACGCGACCGCTCGTGCTCGTGCTGTCATTCATCGCCGCCGTGGTCACCCTGGCCTTCCGCGCCAACGTCGACGAGCAGGCGGGGGCGTATGCCACGGGCGTGCTCGCGCTCATGACCTCAGCCGCGATCGCGGTCTTCCTCACCGAGCTGCGGCGGGGTCACCGGGCAGCGGCTGCCTTCTTCGCAGTCGTCAGCGCGATCTTCGTCTACACGATCACCATCACCATCGAGCAGCGTCCCGAGGGCCTCGTCATCGCGCTGGTCTTCATCGCGCTCATCGTCGTCATCAGCGTCTGGTCGCGCATCGTCCGCTCGACCGAGCTGCGCGTGCAGCGGGTCGTCTACGACGACAGCGCGCAGGCGATCCTCGACGACGCGGCGCTCGGCCCGCAGCCGCTGCGCTTCATCGCCAACAAGATCAACGCCGGCGACCGCGACGAGTACCGCGCGAAGTCCCTCGACGTCCGGATGCACAACCACCTCAACGCCCGCCAGGGCGCGATCTTCCTCGAGGTCGAGATCAGCGACGCGAGCGACTTCGCCACGACCGTGCACGTGGGCTCGGCCGTCGTCGGCGGCCACTACATCCTGCGCGCGACCGGGCCCTCGGTGCCGAACGTCCTCGCCGCAGTCCTGCTCGACGTGCGCGACCGGGTGAGCAAGCCGCCGCACATCTACTTCGAATGGAGCGAGAAGGCGCCGGGGCAGAACGTCCTGCGCTTCCTGCTCGCCGGCGAGGGCGACATCCCGCCGCTGACGCACGAGATCATCCGGCGGGCCGAGCCGGACGCCGACCGGCGACCGCAGGTGCACGTCGGCGGCTGAGGGCACCCGCCCGGCCACACGGCATACCTACGCTCGGTCGGCCCAACGCTCCGGGGTGGTGCGGTAGACGCGGGACTCCTCCTCGTACCACTTCTCCATGACGCCGAGGTCGTCGAGGCCGAGACGGCGGCACACGGCCTGGGACCGCTCGTTCGTCGTGTGGGTGATGGCGTAGACCTCGGGCAGGCCAGCGTCGAAGCCGTGCTGGATGACGGCGGTCGCGGCCTCGGTGGCGTAGCCATGACCCCACGAGTCGGGATGCAGGTGCCAGCCGACCTCGACCTCGCCGTCGTCGGCGTTCGGGAGCGTCAGCAGGATGACCGAGCCGGCGACGACGCCCGTCTCGCGGACCTCCACGGCCCAGAAGCCGAGCGGCGGGGCCTCGCTGCGCTCGGTGTAGCGGTCGATGCGGGCGTGCGCCTCGTCGAGGTCCTTCATGAGGACCGGCTCGCCGTCGCCGAGCCACTTCACGACCTCGAGGCGGCTCTGGATGTCGAGGAGGCGGTCGGCCTCGTCGTGGGTCCAGGGGCGGATGGTGACGCGAGCGGTCTCGAGGTGCATGGCGCCACGCTCGCACCCCGCCGCGCACCGCGTCCACGCGATTCCGGTGTGACCACCGGTCGCCGCCCGTGCTCGCGGCACGGCAGGATGGCCGCATGTCCGACAGGGATCACGCAGGGGACGACGCACGGCACGACGCAGGGGACGACGCAGGGGCGAGCACCCAGCCCACCGAGACCAGCGAGGCCGCGGCGGCCTATGCCGCGGTGCGACCGGAGGTCGAGGCCGCGACGGCGCTGTTCGTCGACATGGTGACCGGCCTGCTCGACGACGCCGGCATCAACTACCTCAGCGTCAGCGGGCGCACGAAGTCCGTCGCCTCGTTCGCGTCCAAGGCGGAGCGACGCGACAGCCGCGGGCTGCTCTACCCCGACCCGCTGACCGACATCACCGACCAGATCGGCGTCCGCGTCATCACCTACGTCCACGACGACGTCGCGGCAGTCGCCGAGCTGCTGTCCGAGGAGCTCGCCGTCCTCGACGACCGCGACATGGGCCTCGAGACGGCGCGCGCGGGGCGCTTCGGCTACGCGAGCCGCCACCAGCTCGTCTCGGTCGACGCGAGCCGCACCGTGCCGCCGGCCTACGAGTCGCTGCGCCGGCGCAGCGCCTCCGTGCAGATCCGCACGGTGCTGCAGCACGCGTGGGCCGAGTTCGAGCACGACATCCGCTACAAGGGCACCGTCCCCGAGGAGCACGCGCACGAGCTCGACCGCCGCTTCACCCTCGCCGCCGGACTCATCGAGCTCGCCGACCGGGAGTTCTCGGCGATCCGCGACCGGCTCCAGATGGCCCTGCCTGCTGCGGCCCCCGGCCCGGACGAGCAGGACCAGCGGATCAGCTCGCCGGACCTCGCCAAGTTCCTGGCCTCGAAGTACGCCGGCGCCGGCTGGGCCCGCACCGACCACTACACGTGGGTCTCGGGGCTGCTGCTCGAGCTCGGCATCACCTCGGTCGAGGCCCTCGCCGAGGTCATCGAGCCGGTCGACAGCGCGGACCTCATCGAGCGGATGGGCTACAAGTACCCTCCCGGAGCGGTCCGCCGCCTCGACGACGCCCTGCTCGCGACCTTCGGCACGCGCTACCTCGACCTCGAGGGCAACGCCCACCGGCGTGCCTCGCTCGAGGCCCGCCTCGAGCGCCTCGCCTCGAGCTGACCGGAGAAACTTCCGCGATCGTGTCGATCCGGGACGGCCGAGTTCGTCAGGATGATGTGGCGAGGGTCGCCACCTGCGCAGCTCGCACGGCTGCGCACCCGAACGAGAAGGAGCCGGCCATGGCCGACACGTACGTCTACCTGATCCACGAGGGCGACTGGGACTCCGACGCCTACCTCGGAGGCCGCACCGACGCGAGCCCGGAGGGGCGCGACCCCGCCGCACCCGGGGCCGCCGCCGACACGAACCCCGACATCAACGCCGACATGGACGCCTCGTTCCCCGAGCACAAGGCCTTCCAGCAGGCCGTCGTGGACCTCGGCGCCCGCGTCGTCGGGGGCGCCGCCCTGCAGAGCTCGCGGCACGGCGGCACGGTCACGCCGGGCGCCAAGGGCCGGCTCGTCGAGGACGCCGTCTACACCGACGGGCCGTTCACCGACACCTCCGAGGTCATCACCGGCTTCTACCTCGTCGAGACCGACGACGAGGACACGGCCCGCCGGGTCGCCGCGCTCGTGCCGACGGGCGGCCACATCGAGTGGCGCAAGGTCTTCCCGACAGGAATGTGAGTGCCGCTCGGGACGGGTGAGTTCGAGGAGGCGTGGCCGCGCATCGTGCGCGCCCTCGCCTCCTTCACCGGGAGCCTCGACGACGCGGAGGAGTATGCCGCCGAGGCCGTCGCGCGGGCCGCCTCCCACGAGCGCTCCGGCGGGCGTGCAATCGAGTCGTATGCCGCGTGGTGCACCTCGGTGGCCAAGCGCGCCTGGCTCGACGACGCCCGCCGGCGCAGCGTCGAGCGTCGGCTGGCCCCGGACATCGCCGGTGCGCTCACCCGCCCCGAGGCGGAGCACGCCGCCATGGACACCGACCTGCCCTCGCACGGGCCCGACGGACTCGACGGGCTCGACGGGCTCGACGACCGCCTCGCCCTGCTCTTCGTCGCGTGCGACGAGGCCATCTCGCCCGCGTCCCGCATGGTCCTGACCCTGCGTGTCGTGTGCGGCCTGACGATCCCCGAGATCGCCGGCCACCTCGGCGTACAGGAGACGGCCGCCGCGGCTCGGCTCACCCGCGCGAAGCGTGCGCTGGCCGAGGCGCGCGGATCGTTCCACGTGCCCGAGGCCGTCGAGCGCGAGCGCCGCCTGCCTGTCGTGATCGCCTGTGTGGCAGGCATGTTCACGGTCGCGCACCGCACCGTGCTCGAGCCCGCCGATGCCCTGGCCGACACCGGACGCCAAGCGCTGTCCATCGCCGATGCCCTCGTGGCGGCCCACCCCGACGACACCGAGGTGCGGGGCCTGCGCGCCGTCATCCGCCTCGGCCTGGCCCGACGTCCCGGACGCGTCGACGACACCGGCACCGGCCTCGCCCTCGACGAGGTGGACCGGTCCCGGTGGGACCGTGACCTCATCCGGGCCGGCCTCGACGACGCGACCCTCGCGGCCCGGGGTGACGGCCGCTTCGCCATCGAGGCCGCGATCGCCGGGCTGCACTCCAGCGCAGGCTCGTTCGAGCGCACCGACTGGCCCCGCATCGTCGCGCTCTACGGGGCGCTCGAGGACCGCTGGCCCTCACCGTCGGTCCGCGTCGCGGGGCTCGTCGCCACGGCCCAGTTCCTCCTTATCGCGGGTTCGGATGCCCTGGACGACGTGGAGCGCGAGCTCGCGCTGCTCGAGAGGGACGCTCCGGCATACGCCAGCCGTGACGCGAGCCTCGCGCTCGCCGACCTCGAGTGGCGCACGGGACGGCGGGAGCAGGCCGCCGCGCGCTACCGCGACCTCGCCGAGGTGATGGCCGCCGAACCGCTGCGGCGCTTCTGCCTGCGACGGGCGGGTCTCACTCCCCCGTGACGCCGTCGACGGCCTCGCGCAGGAAGTCTGCGTGGCCGTTGTGCCGGGCGTACTCCTCGATCATGTGCAGCAGGATCCAGCGCAGCGAGAACTGCTGGTCCTCCTTGCGGCTCAGCTTCACCGAGAGGAAGTCGAGCCCACCCTCGGCGAGCGCCGCGTCGATGTCGCGCCGGGCCTGCTCGACCGAGGTGTCCATGAGCCGGCGCAGCTCCTCGGGGCTGTCGTCGCGCGCCGAGGTCATCTCCCAGTCGCGGTCCGCGTCCCAGTCGGCGCCGGCCCACGGCTCGGGCATCGGACGGCCGTGCAGCACCTCGCCGAACCAGCTCGCCTCGTTGAGGGCCACGTGCTTGAGCAGGGCTCCCAGGGTGAGCGTCGAGGGCGGGAGCGGCTGGGCGAGCTGCTCGGCGGTGAGGCCCTCGGTCTTCATCCGCAGGGTGTCGCGGTGGTAGTCGAGGAAGGCGACGAGGGTCGTGGCCTCGTCGGCCGTCAGGGGCGGGTCGGTGCGTGCGGTCTGCGGTGAGGTCGTCATGGCGACCGACGCTAGTGTCCGAGCCTCGAAAACCGCCTGCCGATATCTGCCCGACGCGAGCACACTGGTCCGGTGCCGTCATCGAGCCAATGGGTCGCGTTCCTCGTCGCGTCGATCCTCTTCATCCAGGTCCCGGGCCCGAGCCTGCTCTTCACCATCGGGCGCGCGCTGACCGTCGGGCGCCGCGAGGCGCTGCTGTCCGTCGTCGGCAACGCCATCGGCGTCACGGCCCAGGCGCTGCTCGTCGCCGTCGGCCTCGGCGCCGTCGTCGCCGCGAGCGTCACCGCCTACACCGTCATCAAGGTCGCGGGCGCCGCCTACGTCATCTGGCTCGGCATCCAGGCGATCCGCCACCGGCGCGAGGGGCGCGAGGCCCTGGAGAAGCAGGAGGCGCAGGTGTCGGCCAAGCGCGGCCACGCCCTGCGCATCGGCACCGTCGTGGGCCTGACCAACCCCAAGACGATCATCTTCTTCGTCGCCTTCCTCCCGCAGTTCACCAACCCCGCCGCCGGGCACGTCGGCGTGCAGATGGCGGTGCTCGGCTCGGTCTTCGGCGCCATGGCGGTCTGCAGCGACAGCATGTGGGCGCTGCTCGCCGCGCGGGCCCGGGAGTGGTTCGCGCGCAAGCCCGCCCGTCTCGACAAGCTCGGCGCGACGGGCGGCGTCATGATGGTCGGTCTCGGCGCCGCGATGCTCGCGAGCGAGTAGTCCCCACTTCTCAGGGAGATCTGTTTGACTGCGAAGGTGGCAACCCCTCAGGTCATGTCTCCTGCGGATCGACCCGACGCCCACCAGCGGGTCCGCGACCACGAGCGTGCGCTCGAGCAGGTGAGGACGGCGTATGCCGCCCTGCCGCCCGACCAGCCCGTCCGCCTGGCCAAGCGCACCTCCAACCTCTTCCGCGACCGGACCGCCCACGACTCCCCCGGACTCGACCTCTCGGCGTTCCGCGGCGTCGTCGAGGTGCGGCCCAGCCTCGACGGCCGCCCGGCGACGGCGCTCGTCGGAGGGCTGACCACGTACGAGCAGCTCGTCGACGAGCTGCTGCCGCACGGCTACGTCCCCCTCGTCGTGCCGCAGCTGCGGACCATCACGATCGGCGGCGCCGTGACCGGGCTCGGCATCGAGGCGTCGTCGTTCCGCAACGGGCTGCCGCACGAGTCGGTGCTCCAGATGCGCATCCTCACCGGTGACGGGTCCGTCGTGACGGCGACCCCCGACGGTGAGCACGCCGACCTCTTCCGGACCTTCCCCAACTCCTACGGCTCGCTCGGCTACGCGCTCGACCTCGTCATCGAGCTCGAGCCGGCCCGGCCCTACGTCGCGCTGCGCCACGTGCGCTTCGACTCCGTCACGGCCCTCGCCGACGCCGTCGGCGCGATCATGGGCTCCCTCTCCTGGGACGGCGACCGCGTCGACTTCGTCGACGGCGTCGTCTTCGGTCCGACCGAGGCCTACCTCAGCCTCGGCCGCTGGAGCGACCACCTCGAGGGACAGGCGCGGCCTAGCGACTACACCGGCGAGCACGTCTTCTACCGCTCGATCCAGCAGCGCCGCACCGACGTGCTGACGGCCCACGACTACCTGTGGCGCTGGGACACCGACTGGTTCTGGTGCAGCCGCGCGTTCGGCGCGCAGAACCCGACGGTGCGCCGCCTGTGGCCCAGCCACCTGCTGCGCAGCGACGTCTACTGGAAGATCGTCGCCTTCGAGAACCGGCACCGGGTCATGAGCCGGATCGACCGGCTCCGAGGCCTGCCCGAGCGCGAGCGCGTCGTCCAGGACGTCGAGATCCCCCTCGACCGCACGGCCGAGTTCGTCGACTGGTTCCTGCGCGAGGTCCCCATCGAGCCGGTCTGGCTGTGCCCGATCCAGCTGCGCCCGACCCCCGGCGCACCGCATGACGAGACGCCGTGGCCGCTCTACCCGATGCGGCGCGACGAGCGCTACGTCAACGTCGGGTTCTGGTCGACCGTCGCCATCGAGCACGGTGCGCGCGACGGCGACGTCAACCGCCGCATCGAGGCCGAGGTGACCCGGCTCGGCGGCCACAAGTCGCTCTACTCCGACGCGTACTACGACGAGGCCACCTTCGCCGCGCTCTACGGCGGCACGGCATACGGCCCCGTCAAACACAGGTACGACCCGAGGGGACGGTTCCCGACGCTCTACGAGAAGGCGGTGCAGGCTCGATGACATTGACCGTAGGACAGGCATTCGACCGCGTGTTCGGCTCCGACGCCCCGGTGCGGATCGTCGCGTGGGACGGCTCGGAGGGCGGGAGCCCCGACGGGCTCGTGCTGCGCCTGACCAACCCCGACGCGCTCAACCACATCCTCACGGCGCCCGGGGACCTCGGGCTGGCCCGCGCCTACCTGCTCGGCGACCTCGTCATCGACGGGATCGACGAGGCCGACCCCTACGAGGTGCTGCGCGTCATCGGCGACGGACTGACGCCGCACCGGCCCACCGGTCACGACGCCGTTGAGCTGGCCCGCTTCCTGGCCCACCACCCGCCGCACCCGCCGGCGCTGCCGCCCGAGGAGACACCGGGACAGCTGCGACGGATGGCCCAGGGCCTGCGCCACGGCAAGGCCCGTGACGCCGCCGCGATCAGCCACCACTACGACGTGTCCAACGCCTTCTACGAGCTCGTCCTCGGCCCGTCGATGACCTACACGTGCGCCTGCTTCCCGACCGACGAGGCCTCGCTCGAGGAGGCGCAGGCCTACAAGTACGACCTGGTCGCGAAGAAGCTCGGGCTCCGGCCCGGCATGCGGCTGCTCGACGTCGGCTGCGGGTGGGGCGGCATGGTGCGTCACGCCGTCAAGCACTACGGCGTCACGGCCCTCGGCGTCACGCTCTCGCGCGAGCAGGCCTCGTGGGCCCAGGCCGCGATCGAGGCCGACGGGATCGGCGACCGCGCCGAGGTGCGGCACGGCGACTACCGCGACGTCACCGAGCGCGGCTTCGACGCGATCAGCTCGATCGGGCTGACGGAACACATCGGCGTCGGCAACTACCCGGCCTACTTCCGCTTCCTGCGCGAGCGGCTGCGCGACGAGGGCCGCCTGCTCAACCACTGCATCACCCGGCCCGACAACAAGCACGCCGGCCTGCCGCCGCGCGGCTTCATCAACCGCTACGTCTTCCCCGACGGCGAGCTGACCGGCAGCGGCGACATCGTGCGCGTCATGGAGGACGAGGGCTTCGAGGTGCGCCACCACGAGAACCTCCGCGAGCACTACGCCCGCACGTGCGCGGCGTGGAACTCCAACCTCGCGAAGCACTGGGACGACTGCGTCGAGCTCGCCGGCCTCGGCACGGCCCGGGTGTGGGGGCTCTACCTCGCCGGGTCGCGACTGGGCTTCGAGCGCAACGAGATCCAGCTGCACCAGGTCCTCGCGTCACGGACGAGCACGGAGGGGGTGTCGGGCTTCGCGCTGCGACCGCGGTTCGAGCCCGCCGACGGCTGAGGCGGGCTGCTGAGGTGGTAGGTCAGCCCTGCCCGCCGAGGTCGACGTCGTAGGCCTCGTAGACGAGGTCGCCACCCTTCTGCCGGTGTCGCACGAGCCGGCCCACGAGCACGGTGAGCTCCTCGCGGAAGACCGGGAGGTCGGCCACCGTGCCGCCGTGCTCGAGGACGGCGAGGTAGCCGTGGATCGCCTCGCGGAGGTCGCGGTGCTCCCCGAGCAGGCGGTCGACGCGGCCCGAGAGCCGGGGCGCCGTGTGCCGGGCGCGGTCGTAGATGCCGCCCGGGCTCTCGGTCAGCGCGACGTGGTCGTCGAAGTCGTGGGCGAGCTCGGCCAGGGCGGCGCGCACGCGCTCGCGCCACATCCCTCCGCGCGCGATGGGCGCCTCGAGGGCGAGGTCCACGGCGGCGACGGATTCGCGCAGCTCCGACCGGTGTCGACGGACCCGGTCGAGGTGGAGGGCGAGGTCGGCCCCACTGTCGACCTGGATGACCTCTGGCTCGACGTTCATGGCGGACCTCCGTGCCCTCCATGGTCGCCCCCGGGTGGGCGGTTCGTCCAGACCTGGGGCCCTCCGGTCTCGCTCGAGAGACTCCGGCTCAGGCCAGGGAGAGGAAGAGCTTCTCCATCTGGGCCACGTCCATGGTCTCGCCCTCGGGGTTGGTGATGCACTCACGCAGGCCCGTGGCGATGACGGCGAAGCCGGCCCGGTCGAGGGCCTTGGAGACGGCGGCGAGCTGGGTGACGATGTCCTTGCAGTCGCGACCCTCCTCGATCATCTTGACAATGCCGCCGATCTGGCCGCGGGCGCGGTTGAGGCGACGGATGACGGACTGCATCTCGTCGAGGTCGAGCTCCACGGCATCCTCCTGGGGTCGTTACCGGAACGCTCCATGATACCCCCTGCCGTATCCGATGTCGTATGCCGTCACGAACGTCGGGCGCGCCCGCTCAGCCCGAGCGCGGCGCGTACATGATGAGCGCGACCCCGACGAGGCACACGGCGGCGCCGGCGACGTCCCAGCGGTCGGGCCGGAAGCCGTCGGCCACCATCCCCCAGACGAGCGATCCGGCGACGAAGACGCCACCGTAGGCGGCGAGGATGCGACCGAAGCTCGCGTCGGGCTGGAGCGTCGCGACGAAGCCGTAGAGCCCGAGGGCGACGACCCCGGCGCCGACCCAGAGCCAGCCGCGGTGCTCGCGCACCCCCTGCCAGATGAGCCAGGCCCCGCCGATCTCGGCGACTGCGGCGAGCACGAAGAGCAGGATCGAGCGGGTGACGGTCACGCGCTCATCGTCGCACCGCCGCCGGCCCGGACCTCAGAGGTCGCCGGCCGCGCGCCGCTCGTCGTCGCTGCGCAGGATGCAGAACTCGTTGCCCTCGGGGTCGCCCATGACGACCCACCCACGACCGTCCTCGGTGCGGCAGTCCTGCACCACGGTGGCGCCGAGAGCCTCGACGCGGGCGACCTCCTCGTCGCGCGGGCGGTCGGTGGGTCGCAGGTCGAGGTGGACCCGGTTGCGCACCTGCTTGGCGTCCTCGACCTCGATGAAGAGCAGCCGGTGGGACTCGTCGGGCGAGAAGATCATGCACTCCTCGTGCCCGGGCTCGTTGGGGTCGGCCGGGTCCTCGTGGTAGCCGAGCAGATCGGCCCACCAGACGGACTGGGCATGGGCGTCGAGGGCGTTGACGGTCGTGTGCGAGAGCGCGAGTGTCATGCCGACATCTTCCTGACCCGTGGCGGCGCGGGCCACTGCTTTGACCCGCTGCGGCCGGCCGGTTCGGCGTGCGATGGTGTCATCGGGACCGACGCCCGCCGTCGGGGTCCGGAGGTGCACGCGAGCGATCGGAGACCACTCATGACCGGAGATCCGTTGACGGACAAGGCGGCTGCGCTCCTCGCACTGCATGCGGGGCCCGGCTTCGTGCTGCCGAACGCCTGGGACGCGGGGTCGGCCCGGATCCTCGAGCAGGTCGGCTTCCCGGCGATCGCCACGACGAGCGCCGGCATCGCCTGGTCGTTCGGGATCCCGGACGGCGAGGGCCTCGACCGCGACACCATGCTCGAGCAGGTCGGCCGCATCGTGGCGGCCGTCGGGGTGCCCGTCACCGCCGATCTGGAGGCCGGCTACGGCCACACCGCCGACGAGGTCGGTCGCACCGTGGGGCTGGCGGCGGAGGTCGGTGCGGTCGGGTGCAACCTCGAGGACGTGGGGCCCGAGGGGCTGTTCCCGGTCGACGTCGCCGTCGAGCGCCTGGCCGCCGCCCGCGCCGCGGCGCCGAGGGGCGGCTTCGTGCTCAACGCCCGCACCGACACGTACTTCGCGGCCGCCGGCGGCGACCCGTTCGCCGAGACGGTCGACCGGGCGGTGCGCTACCTCGAGGCGGGCGCCGACTGCGTCTTCGTGCCCGGGGTCGTCGAGGAGGACACCATCCGGCGCCTGGCCGAGGCCGTCCCGGGCCCGCTCAACATCGTGGCCGGGCTGTCCAACCTCGTCGACGCCCGGACGCTCTTCTCGCTCGGTGTCACGCGGGTCAGCCTGGGCGGCAGCATCGCCCGCGCGGCACTCGCCCTCGTCGAGCGTGCCGGCCACGAGCTGCTCGAGTCGGGCACGCTCGGCTTCCTCGACGGCGCGCTGCGCTACGCCGAGGTGCAGCGACGCTTCGCCACCGACCCGTTCGTCAACCACGGTTGACGAACGCCACCACCCGGCATACCGTGTCAACAGGAGTTGACATCATCGAGAGGTGCGGCAGGTGACCAAGGAGGTCGACGACATGCTCACGCTGGCTCGGGCCACGGGCGACGACGACCCGCGTGCCGCCCTCGCCGCGGCGCGCGAGCTGCGGCGATCAGCGGACCGCACCGAGGCCGCCGTCGTGCGACGGGCCCGCCTCCAGGGACTCGCCTGGGCCGAGATCGCCGAGCAGCTCGGGGTCAGCCGGCAGGCCGTGCACAAGAAGTACGGCCGGCGCTAACCCTCCCGGCGCAGCACCACGACGGTGTCGAGCGCGACGCGCGGGCCCTCGTCGGTGTCGACAGGACGCTCGCGGATGCCGGACTGCTCGACGGTGACGGGCAGCCCGTCGGCGCGCTCGAGCACCTCCTCGGGGTCGTAGAGCACCGCGCGATCGCTCGGCCCGCCCCACCCGTCCGCGAGGTTGCGCCCCGCGTGGCCGACGACGACGACGCGGCCGCCGGGCCGCACCGCCTCGACCGCGGACCGGAGCGCCTGCCGCCACTCGTCCGTCGGGAGCTGGAGGTAGCAGAGCAGCGCGAGGTCGTAGGCCGCGTGGCCGCCGGGAGCCTCCTGCGTCGCGTCAGCGACGAGCGCCGTCAGGTGGCCCGAGTCGTCACCGAGCCGGTCGGCCGCCAGCGAGTGCATGCGCTCGACGGCCACGGGCGAGTAGTCCGCCGCCACGACCGTCCACCCCTGCTCGACCATCCAGATCGCGTTGCGCCCCTCGCCCGCAGCGAGGTCGATGGCGTGACCCGGCGTCAGCGGTCCGATGATCTCGGCGACGAAGCGGTTCGGCTCGACCGACCACACGAGGTCGCTCGCGGCATACCTCTCGTCCCAGTCGCTCGCGTCCACGGTGGCTCTCCTCGTCCTCGGCTGCTCGTCCGCGGTTCCGCGACGGCTCGGGTCCCATTGTCCTGAATTCGACTGTGCCATGGTCCGTCTCGTGCGTCACGATCCAGCCACCGTTGTCCGGGCCGGGCGTAGCGTGGATGGCGGAAAGGTACGCATGATGAACGTCCTCATCGTCCACGAGTCCCTGTTCGGCAACACCCACGAGATCGCCTCGGCCATCGCCGAGGGGCTGCGCGAGGGCAGAGCGCCGGATGCCGGGGATGTCCGCCTCGTCCACGTCGCCGACGCACCCACGGTCATCGGTGACGACGTCGACCTGCTGCTCGTCGGGGGCCCCACGCACGCCTTCAGCATGACCCGCCCGCAGACGCGTCAGGATGCCGCGACGCAGGGCGCCGCCGCGCCACGCGACGGCATCCGCGAGTGGATCGACGTCGTGACCCCTCGGACCGGCCTGCCGGTCGTCACCTTCGACACGAGGATCCACGTCAAGATGCTCCCGGGCTCGGCCGCGAGCGCCGCCGCCAAGGCCCTGCGGCACCGCGGCTTCGACCGGGCCGAGCGCGGCGAGACCTTCTGGGTGCACGGCACGCCCGGCCCGCTCGAGCCAGGCGAGCTCGACCGCGCGAGGGAGTGGGGCACGACGCTCGCCACCCGCGTCTCGCACGGCGTCGGCTGACTCAGCCCAGCGGGCCGGACGAGTCCAGCGAGTCCAGCCAGGGCTCGAGGTGGCCGAGCACGTCCTCGGGCGCCTCGAGCTGAGGCGTGTGGCCCATCCCGTCGAGGTAGGCCGTGGCCCACCCGGGGTTGAGCCGCGCAGCCCGTCGGGCGGCCGAGATCGGCACGAGACGGTCCCGGGTGCCGTGGATGAGCAGGACGGGCGCCTTGAGCTCCCGCATGATCCGGTCGTACTCGCGGCGCCCGCGCAGCACGCGCAGCAACGAACGGGCCGCGCCGAGGAACTCGCCCTCGGGGTCCGGCAGCGACCGCCGCCAGGCGGCGAGCTCGACCCCGGCCTCGACGACGGCGTCGTCGGCGCGCGACGGGTCGGCGAAGCACAGCGCGACCGTGCCGAGCACGCGCTGTCGGTCGCTGAATCGGGTGTTGTAGCGGGTCAGCACCATCTCGCCGACGCGCGGGACGGCATACATCGCGAAGGTCGCGGCGACCTGGGGGTCGGGACGCGCGCCCGGGTTGGGGAGCGCGGGGTCGACGAGCCCCAGCCCGACGACCTGCTCGGGGCGGCGGTCGGCGAGCAGCAGGCTCACCATGCCGCCCATCGAGTTGCCGACGAGCACGACCGGCCGGCCGAGGACCGCGTGCGCGAAGCGGCTCAGCAGCGCGGCGTTGTGGTTGACGCTCGTGTCGCGTCCCAGCGCCGGCGTGAGCCCGAAGCCGGGCAGGTCGAGCGCGACCACCCGGCGCCGTTCGGCGAGCGCCGGGGCGATGCCCACCCAGTTGAGGTGCGACCCACCGAGGCCGTGGACGAGCACGACGGGCGGCGGCTCGGGACCGTCGGCGGGAGCCTCCGGACCGCCGAAGTCGACCCAGTGGAGCGGCCCGTCGAGGTCGATGGTGCGGCTGGCACCGCCCCAGGGTGAGGCGAGGTCGAGGGGCGCCGTGGACGGCAGCGTCGTCATGACCGAAGGTTACCGCCGGTCACCTGGGAACTCCTCACGCGACGTCACGGGCCGTCGGTGCGGGGTCGGACGCGCCACTCGACCTTCGGCGTTTGCCTCTCGGGCGACCGGGAAAGGTGCTACAAAACGCGCAGACCACCCACAAGGGTCATAGCGCTCATCGCCTGACTCTGGCCACTCTGGCCCCAATCCTCGGAGGACGCATGACCCACAGCGATGCCCGCGAGAGGCACGAAGGGCACGAGCCCAGCCGTCGCACCGTGGTGCGGGGCGCCGCCTGGGCCATGCCCGCCGTGATCGTCGCTGCCCCGGCCCCCGCCGTCGCCGCGTCCACCGAGGCGCTGACCTTCACCGGCTCCGCCTGCAAGCTGCCCGGCGGCTCGTCGGACAACTACAAGGGCTACGTCTTCGAGATCGCCGTGAGCAGCCCCGGCGGTTCGGAGGACACCGTCACGGTGATCACCGGGGTGACCGTGAACGGGACCCCCGAGCCCCACTTCGCCGTGTCGGTCAAGAGCGGCGCGTGCTCGTGCTCGTCGTGCGGTGGAGCCCCGTCCAACCACCAGTGGTGCACGGCCGGCAGCGCGGGCACCCAGCGCGTCCTGCTCTACACCGACGGCGCGGCCAGCGGCACGAGCGCCAACGGCGAGGTCTGCGTGACCTACGTCCGGTACCGCTGCGACTGCTCGCCCGTGGGCGGCCGCGCCCGGCCGGTCACGATCTGCAGCGGCAGTCGCTCGACGCCGCCGATCACCGGTGGCGGCGGCGCGTGCCGCATCACCGACGTGTTCCCGCTGCCTGCCGCCTAGGTGGCGTGCACCGTGCGCGTGCACGAGGTCGACGAGCGGGACAGCTCGTGGGAGGACAACGAGCCCGTCTACCGGGTCTACCTCTTCAGAGGCGGTGAGCTCCCCGAGGGCTCGTGGACGACGTGGACCTACGACGTCCACGACGCGGACCTCCTCGAGGTGGCCCAGTGGGCGCAGCACGAGGTCGGGGACTCGGGTCTCTACGCCGTGGCCCTCGTCCGGGACGAGCACTCCCCGGCCGACGACCGATCGCACCGGGGCCTGGTGTGGCTCATCGGCAACGACGCCAACGGCGAACCGCTCACCCCGCGCGAGGGCGCCGCCCAGGAGCGCATGCAGTCCTTGCGTGGCAAGGCGATCCGCTTCGGTTGAGCGCCGAGGTCAGGTCGCTGGGACCGGATCCTGCTGTCACTCAACGGCGGCCGCCGCGCGGGCGCGCAGGTGGCGGGCCTGGGTCGCGTTGTCGCTGAGCTGCACTGCACGCTCCCACGCGGTGGTCGACTCGGCCCGCCGTCCCAGCCGTTCGAGCAGCTCCGCCCGCACCACGTGGAAGGGGGCGTATGCCGTGAGGTCGAGTCCGTCGAGCAGGCTCAGTGCCGCGTCGGGCCCGTCGAGCTCGGCCACGGCGACGGCCCGGTTGAGCCGCACGACGTCGGTCGGCGCGAGGCGCAGCAGCTGGTCGTAGAGCGCGACGAGCTGGGACCAGTCCGTGCGCGCCGCGTCGGGGGCGTCGGTGTGCACGGCGTTGATCGCGGCCTGTAGCTGGTAGGGCCCGGGAGCGTTGCGGCGCAGGCATGCCCGCACGAGGGCGTGCCCCTCGTCGAGGAGGGCGGGGTCCCAGAGCGACCGGTCCTGGTCGGCGAGGAGGACGAGGTCGCCGGCCTCGTCGGTGCGGGCAGGGCGACGGGCCTCGGTGAGCAGCATGAGGGCCAGCAGCCCCACGGCCTCGGGCTCGTCGGGCATGAGCTCGACGAGCTGACGGGCGAGCCGGATCGCCTCGGCCGCGAGGTCGGGGCGGTCGAGGTCGTCACCGACGGAGGCCGTGTGACCTTCGGTGAACACGAGGTAGAGCACCGCGAGCACCGACGCCAGACGGCCCGGGAGGTCCTCGTCGCGCGGCACCCGGTAGGGGATGCCGGCCGTGCGGATCTTGCTCTTGGCACGCACGATCCGCTGCGCCATCGTCGGCTCCGGCACGAGGTGGGCGTGGGCGATCTCGGTGGTGGTGAGGCCGCCAAGCAGCCGCAGCGTCAGTGCCACCTGCGCCTCCCCGGAGAGCGCGGGGTGGCAACAGGTGAAGACGAGCCGCAGTCGTTCGTCCTTCACGGGTCCCTCCTCGGCCTGGCCGTCGGCGGGCTCCACGGGGTCGGCCGCGTGCAGCGCCACCGACTCCGCCTGCCGCGCCTCCCGGGTGGACTCGCGCCGCAAGCGGTCGATGGCCCGGCGGCGAGCGGTCGTGATGATCCAGCCGGCCGGGCTGGGCGGCATACCGTCCCGGGGCCAGCGCTCGACGGCCACGGTGAACGCGTCCTGCACGGCGTCCTCGGCGAGGTCGATGTCGCCGAGCGCCCGGATGAGCACGGACACCGCGCGCCCGTGCTCGGCCCGGAAGACGCGCGCGATGTCCGCGCTCGTGACGGTCATCGGTCAGTGGTCGGTCGGGACCTGGCCCGGGTCGTCCTGGTCGACGAAGGGCCGCACCTCGACCGGCAGGCCGGTGGCCCCGGCGATCCGTTCGGCCCAGCCGAGCACGACGTCGTAGTCGTCGGACCGCACGACGGTGAGCCCGCCCAGGTGCTCCTTGGCCTCGATGAACGGCCCGTCGGTGAGCACGGCGTCGGCGACGGGGTCGCTCCTGCGGATCGTCGTCGCACTGGCCTGGTCGCCGAGGCCCCCGGCGAACACCCAGCTGCCGGCGGCGCGGATCTCGTCGTTGACGACCTCGAGGTCGGCCATGACGCGGCCGAGGTCGACCTCTGCGGGTGGCGGGCCGTCGGGCGAGAACAGGCTGATGAGGTAGGTCTTCATGGTGGAATCCTCCTGCCGGCGGTCACCGGCTGGTCGGGGCACACCCTGCGTGCGCCCTTCACCGTCTACACGAACGCCGACCCGCCGGATCGACAGCCCGGTCGACGTCTCTTCGGCTAGCTGCGGGGACGCTGCTCGACGAGCCCGACGAGGTTGCCCTCGGAGTCGACGACGAAGGCCATCCACTCGTCGGTGCCGGCCGGCCCGAGGGTGTCGTCGTCGTGCCCGAAGATGACGTGCGGCTCGCTGCGCACCTCGACGCCGGCAGCGCGCAGCCGCTCGACGGTGGCGTCGAGGTCGTCGACCCCGAGGTAGTGCAGGGCGCTCGGCGCGCCCCGCTCGAGCAGCAGCCGGACGCCGCCGAGGTCGAAGAAGACGAGGCCCGGTGGGTCGTAGGTCGCGAGCGGCTCGGCGCCGAGCAGGTCACGGTAGAACGCGGTGGCCCGGCCGAGGTCGTCGGCGTGCTGGGCGATCTGGACGAGTCCCATGCACGGCACGCTAGCCCGGGGCCAGAGGCCCGTCGAGACATCGCCGGTGCGCGCCGGGGGCGTGGTCGCAGCGGCGCGACCACGCCCCCCGGCCCGGTTGTCACAGGCGGTCCGTCACATCCCGGCCGAGCGCAAGCCCGTCTGCCACTCGATGAGGTCCGCGATCTTGGACGAGACCTCGTGCCCGTCGACGAGTCCGTTGGCCTTGCCGCGCGCCGTCTGCAGCGCGCGCAGCGCCGCGTCGCGGTCGCCGGCGTCGGCCGCGGCCTCGGCGGACGCGAGCCGCTCCTCGACCTGGGCCACGAGCGTCCGGGTCCGGACCGAGCCGTCGTCGGCCGCCCCCAGCAGTCCCGAGACCTCCGAGAACGTCACGCAGTCGCCGCCGCCACTCACCTTGCCGGCCGTCCACTCGATGCCGCCCTTGAGGTGCTCGAGGAAGACCGGGTCGGAGTAGGAGGAGTCGACGTGACCCGCGCCCTCGTACCAGGACCGACCGCCCTCGAAGTTGTGGCACCACGAGATCGGGTGGTCGGCGCCCATCCGGCCTCCGGTGTACGTCGACTCGTCGAGCGTCAGCAGGACGCGGACGGAGTCACGCGGGTTCGAGGTGAAGTTGTACCACTCGTCGAACCGGACCCAGGCCCGCGGCAGGTGCTCGGTCGAGGGGTGCGTCGGGTCCTCGACCCGCATCGTCGCCGTCTGCTGCGCCGGGTGGTTGACGAACCGGGCCCCGCCGCCCGACAGCTTGCTGTACCAGGGCACGGTGTGCATGCTGTCGGTCGCCGCGTGCAGCCCGACGTAGCCTCCGCCGCCGCGGATGTAGCCCTGGAACGCCGCGAGCTCCGAGTCGTCGAGCAGCCGTGGCGTCGACGGATTGAGAACGTTCGTGTTGTCGACCGGCGAGGCGAAGACGATCGTCGCGTACTTCGACAGGTTCTCGCTGCTCGTGAACGGCGTGCTCGTCATGGTCAGGTCGGGCTGCCCCGGCGAGCCGGGCCCCCACCAGCCGCCGGAGCTGTTCGGCGGGTCCCAGACATCGACGGTGAAGCCGCTCTCGCGGCCCAGGTCGATGATCGCGTGCGTCGTCTCGTCGATGTGGGAGTGGCGGAAGCCGAGCGTCTTGCCGACGACGAGCACCGTGTAGTCGTCGGCCTGGGCGGCCTCGGGGCCGGCTGTCGTGTCGGCGGCGCCGGCGGAGGCTGCGCCGAACCCCAGGACGAGCGCCGCGAGACCCGCGAGGGTCCCGAGCAGTCGTCCGGGCCCGACACGTCGTCGTGTCGTTGTCATCGTCATCTCCTTGTGGGTGTGAGTTGCCCTGTGCGTGCTGCACGTGCCCGGGCGGGGTCGCCGAGGCTCGTTCCCTGGGCCGCGGGCTGCGGCTCAGGGATGCTGGTGCGTCCGGTTCAGTCCTTCGAGCTGCTGAAGGCCGCGTCGAAGGCCGCCTCGGGCTTGTCGAAGTTGAGGGCCCGGACGAACTCGAGGGCACCGGGCGCCCCGACGAGACGGTCCATGCCGGCGTCCTCCCACTCGATGCTGACCGGGCCGTCGTAGCCGATGGCGTTGAGGGTGCGGAAGCAGTCCTCCCACGGCACGTCGCCGTGGCCGGTCGAGACGAAGTCCCAGCCGCGGCGCGGGTCGCCCCAGGGCAGGTGCGAGCCGAGACGACCGTTGCGGCCGTTGCCGATCCGCTTGCGGGTGTCCTTGCAGTCGACGTGGTAGATCCGGTCCTTGAAGTCCCAGATGAACGCGGCGGGGTCGAGGTCCTGCCAGACCATGTGGCTCGGGTCCCAGTTGAGGCCGAACGCCTCGCGGTGGCCGATCGCCTCGAGCGTCGCGACCGTGCTCCAGTAGTCGTAGGCGATCTCGCTGGGGTGCACCTCGTGCGCGAACTTCACGCCCACCTCGTCGAAGACGTCGAGGATCGGGTTCCACCGGCGGGCGAAGTCGGCGTAGCCGTCCTGGATGACGTCGTCCGAGACCGGCGGGAACATCGCGACGTACTTCCACACCGCCGAGCCGGTGAAGCCGATGACGGTGTCGACACCGAGCTTCGCCGCGGCGCGGGCGGTGTCGGCCATCCGCTCGGCCGCGCGCTGCCGCACGCCCTCGGGGTCGCCGTCGCCCCACACGGCCGCGGGCAGGATGTCCTGGTGCCGCTGGTCGATGGGGTCGTCGCACACGGCCTGCCCGACGAGGTGGTTGGAGATGGCCCAGACCTTGAGGCCGTGCCGGTCGAGGATCTCGCGGCGGGACTCGATGTAGCCGTCCTCGGTCAGGGCCCGGTCGACCTCGAAGTGGTCGCCCCAGCAGGCGATCTCGAGGCCGTCGTAGCCCCACTCCCCGGCGAGGCGACACACCTCCTCGAAGGGCAGGTCGGCCCACTGTCCGGTGAAGAGCGTGATCGGTCGGGCCATCGTGGGTCTCCTTGCTGAAATGTGGGCTGCTGCTGTGCGTTGCTGGTCGTTCAGGGGCTGGTGGTGCTCGCGGCGACGACGGCGCCGGCGGCCTCGAGGACGAGGTCGTGGACGTCCGCTGCCGTCACGCTCTCACGCCGCAGGCTCGCGTCGGAGGCGATGACGACCGGCCCGTCCGTCGGGTCGGTGGGCAGCCGTCCGTGACTGCCCCGCACCCACCGCGGGTCGAGCGGGACGACCTTCATGGCATACCGCAGGCCGAGCTTCTTGCGCACGAGCCCGAGCCCGGCGCGGGCCTTGGCCGAGCGGTCGGCCGGGTCGAAGAAGAGCTCGGCCGGGTCGTAGCCGGGCTTGCGGTGGATCTCGACGCCGCGGGCGAAGTCGGGTGCCCGGTCGTCGTCGAGCCAGTAGTAGTACGTGAACCAGGCGCGTGGCTCGGCGACGAGGACGAGGTCGCCGCTGCGCTCGTGGTCGAGGCCGTATGCCGCCTGGCCGGCCCGGTCGAGCACCTGGTCGACGCCGGGGGTGGCCTCGAGCAGCGCGCGCACCTCGTCGAGCCGCTCGGCGTCCCTGACGTAGACGTGCGCGACCTGGTGGTCGGCGACGGCGAAGGCCTCGGACGCCCAGGGGTCGAGGTACTCCATCCCGGCCTGGGTGTGGACCTCGAGCAGGCCGGCCCGGCGCAGCACGCGGTTGACGTCGACGGGCTCGTCGACGGCGGTGATGCCGTACTCGCTGACGACGAGGACGCTGACGCCGAGCCGCTCGGCGTCGTCGAGGAGCGGCGCGAGGGCGTCGTCGAGCTCGCGGGCGGCGGCTCGGGCCTCGGGCGACTCCGGGCCGAAGCGCTGCAGGTCGTAGTCGAGGTGCGGCACGTAGGACAGCGTCAGGTCGTGCTCGGGCAGCACGATCCGGGTCGCCTCGATGATCCAGCGCGACGACGCGATCGAGGCCGTGGGTCCCCAGTAGTGGAAGAGCGGGAAGGCGCCCAGCCGGTCGACGAGCCTGTCGTGCAGGGCCGCCGGGCGCGTGTAGCAGTCGGGCGACTTGCGGCCGTCGGCGTGGTAGATCGGGCGCGGCGTGACGATCGAGTCGACGTCCATGCCCATGGCGTACCACCAGCAGACGTTGGCGACGCGGGCTCCCGGGTTGGCTCGGCGCAGCGCGTCCCAGACCTTCTCGCCCTCGACGAGCGCGTTGTGCTGGCGCCAGAGGAAGACCTCGCCGAGGTCGCGGAAGTACCACCCGTTGCCGACGGCGCCGTGGTCGGCGACCGGCCGGCCGGTCAGCATCGTCGACTGCACCGAGCAGGTCACGGCGGGCAGCACCGTCTCGAGCGAGGCCTGCCAGCCGGCACCGGCGAGCCGGGAGAGGCGCGGCATGTCGGCGAGGGCGCGTGGCGTCAGGCCGACGACGTCGAGCAGCAGCACCCTGGTGGAAGGCGTGGGAGTCGTGGAGGGCTGGGTCATGCGGTCTCCTTGAGGCCGAGGTCGATGAGGGTGTCGCGCAGCCAGGCGAGCTCGCCGGCGATGCTGGCCGCGAGGGCGGCGTCGTCCGTGGGGCGCACGGTCTCGGGCACGACGGTCCACGTGTAGGTCTCGACCTCGAGGTGGTCGGTCAGGGCCGTCTCGCCGCCGACGAGGACGTCGAGCGAGTGGCGCAGGTCGTCGGTGGTCGCGGCGAGAGGCGGCTCGGGAGCCTGCCCGAGCGGGACGTGGAAGTGCACGCGCCACGGGCGCTCCGTGCCGCCCGGACGCGGCTCGAGGGGGCGTATGCCGCCGAGTGCGTCCCCGAGGTCGTCGCGGGCTCGCAGCAGGCCCGGCTCGCCCGGCCCCGGTGCCCGGGTCTGGTGCAGGAACCGGTCCTCGTCGAAGGCCCCGAGGGCGAGCCGCGTCGCCTCGTCGCCCGGGTGCTCGACGTGCAGGGCGGCCGACACCTGGGCCTTGACCACCTGCCGTCCGGCGGCGGCGAGTCGCGGGACGGCGACGGCGGCGTCCTCGAAGCCGACCGCGAGGTGGCAGAGGTCGAGACACACCCCGAGCACGTCCTCGTCCCAGCCGGCCATCCGGTCGACGAGCTCGGTGCTCGTCTCGATGACGCAGCCGGGCTCGGGCTCGACGCCGACCCGGATCTCGCGGCCCGTGCGCCCCCGCAGGGCGTGCAGGTGGTCGGCGAGGCGGTCGAACTGCTCGGCGGCGAGCACCTGCCGGTCGCCGAACCACGGGTGCCGCCAGCCGAGCGGCAGCGTCGAGATGCTCCCGCGCGCGGCGTCGTCGGGCAGCAGCCGGGCGAGGACCTCGGTGAGGTCGGTCGTGTAGGCCAGCCGCGACGGCTCGGTCCAGTCGGGGTGGTAGACGCGGTGCTTGACCACCTCGTCCTGGAAGCCGCGGTAGGGGAAGCCGTTGAGCGTGACGACCTCGAGGCCCCGGGCGTCGAGCGCCGTCCGCAGCCGGTCGGTCTGACGCGGGTCGGACGCGAGGTCGCGCGCCACCGGCGCGCTCAGCCAGAGACCGAGCCCGAGCAGGTCGGAGCCGAGGTGGTGCCGGACGGGCACGGCGAAGCGGTCGAGCTGCCCGATGATCGTGTCGAGGTCCTCACCGGGGTGGACGTTGGTGCAGTAGGCGACGTGGACGGTCTGGCCGTCGGCGTGGAGCAGGCGCACGGCTCACTCCCTCGCGCCGCGGAGCACGGAGTTGCCCATGAACGTCGCCCCGGCGCCGACGAGCTCGCCGGTCTGGGCCGCCTCGGGCCCCTCGATCTCGGGCAGCTCAAGTCGGCCGCTCCGGCCGTAGAACTCGACGGGGTTGCGCCACAGCACGCGGTCGACGTCGTCGGCCGTGTAGCCCGCGGCCAGCATCGTCTCGGCGACGCGCACCGTCTTGAGCGGGTCGCTGTTGCCCCAGTCCGCGGCGGAGTTGACGATCATCCGGTCGAGGCCGTAGCGGCGCAGGATCTCGACCATGCGGTGCTCGTCCATCTTCGTGTCGGGATAGACCGAGAAGCCCATCCAGCAACCGGACTCGGCGACGACGCCGACGGTCATCTCGTTGAGGTGGTCGACGAGGACGGCGCCCGGCTCGAGCGCGGACTCCCGCACGACGTCGAGGGTGCGCCGCGTCCCGGCGAGCTTGTCGCGGTGCGGGGTGTGCACGAGCGCGGGCAGCTCGTGCTCGGCCGCGAGGGCGAGCTGGGCGGCGAAGACGTCGTCCTCCTCGGGCGTCATCGAGTCGTAGCCGAGCTCGCCGACCGCGACGACGCGGTCCTTGGCGAGGTAGCGCGGCAGCACGTCGAGCACCTCGCGGCAGCGGGCGTCGTTGGCCTCCTTGGGGTTCAGGCCGATCGTCGCGTGGTGGGCGATGCCGTACTGCGACGCCCGGAACGGCTCCCACCCGAGCAGCGCGTCGAAGTAGTCGCAGAACGACCCGACGCTCGTGCGCGGCTGCCCGAGCCAGAACGACGGCTCCACGACCGCTCGGACTCCTGCGGCATGCATGCGCCGGTAGTCGTCGGTCGTGCGGGACGTCATGTGGATGTGGGGGTCGAAGATGCGCACGGCTGCTCCTCAGTCGGTTCGGTGGGAAGGGGACAGGGCGAGGACCGTTCGGGCGTCGGGCGGGACGACGCGACCGGCGGCCTCGCGCTCGTCGGCGTAGTCGCGCACCATCCGGGCGAGCTCGGCGTCGGCGCGGTCGGCGAGGCCGGCGACCTGCTCGACGGGGATGCCGGTGAAGAGGACCTTCAGCACCGCCTGACGCCAGGCGTCGTCGTCGAGGTGGGCGGCGGCATACGGCCCCAGCGCGGCGGCGACGAGCCGGGTGTCGTTGGTGCGCAACGCATCTCGGACGATCGGCAGTGCGGCGTCCCCGATGGCGTTGGCACGCTCGGGGGCGTCGAGGGCCGGGAGGGCGAGCAGCACCGCGCGTCGCTCGGCGGCGTCGCCGTGGTCGTAGAGGCGCGTCACCACCGCGGTGACGTATGCCGTGTCGCCCGGGACGGCGAGCAGCAGCGCCTCGCGTGCGGCATCGGCGTCGAGACCCTCGCGGGCCGCGGTCCGCGCCGCAGCCGGGAAGTGCCGGTCGATGGTGTCGGGGTCGGACGCCACCTGGGCGATCGCGTCCTGCGTGGTCAGCGGGCTCATCGGCCCACCTCCTGTGGTCGTCGGGCGGCGTGGCGGAGGAACTCGAGGCTCGACGCGGCGAGCGCCGGGGCGGCGTGCGAGTGGCGGGGCAGCTCGACGGCGACGAGGCCGTCGAACTCGACCGCGGCGAGCGCGGCGAGCACCGGCGGGAAGTCCACCTCGCCCTCGCCGAAGGGCAGGTGCTCGTGCACGCCGCGGCGCATGTCGTCGATCTGGACGTTGGCGACGAGGTCGCCGGCGCCGAGCACGCAGTCGGCCGGGTCGGCGTCCTCGGTGCAGCGCAGGTGGCCGACGTCGATGGTGAGGCGCAGGTGGTGCGGATGGCCGAGCCGGCGCCGCAGCTCGTGGACGTCGGCGATGCGCTCGACGAACATTCCGGGCTCCGGCTCGAGGGCGAGGACGATGTCGTGGGCCTCGGCGACGGGCAGCAGCCGCGTGACGGCGTCCTCGATCCGCGACCACAGCTCGGCGTGGCCGGGTCCCGCGGGTGCGATGCCGCTCCAGAACGAGACGGCGGGCGATCCGACCTCGGCCGCGACGCGGATCGCCCTTTCCAGCAGGTCGATCCGACGGTCGCGACCCTGGTCGGACACGAGGGTCGGCTCGTGCTTGCGCCACGGGTCCAGCACGTAGCGGGCGCCGGTCTCGACGACGACCCCGAGGCCGTGCCGGGCGAGCAGTGCCGCGACCCGGGCCGACCGGCCGGCGAGGTCCGGCGTGAAGGGGTCGAGATGGGCGTGGTCGAGGGTCAGCGCGACGCCGTCGTAGCCGAGGTCGGCGAGCACCGCGAGCGCGTCCTCGAGCCGGTGGTCGGTGAAGCCGTTGAGGCCGTAGCCGAAGCGCAGGCTCATGTCGCCGACACCCGCCTCATGGCCGCCGCCCCGATCGGCGCCGAGGCCGCGAGCGCCAGGGCCGCGGCGTGGTGGCCGGTCGCGGCGAGTGCCGCGCTCTGCAGGGGCACCAGGCCCCGGATGCCGGCACCGGTGGCCCGCCGCACCGTGCCGGCGTCGGGCGTGCGCGCGGCGGAGAGCTGGGCGCGGAGGACGCTCACGGCATACGCCCCCGTGAGGGCGACGGACGCGAGGGCGCCGAGCGCTCCCCCCGCCCTCGCCCGTCCTGCCGTGGGCACGGGCCGCAGCGCCGAGGAGAGGGCGACCACCGCGGTGACGGCGGCGGTCGCCCGGGCGACGGTCACCGAGCCGCCGTGGACCTCGCCACGGCTCAGGGCGGTGACTCCGGCGGTGTGCGCGGCGACGAGGGTCGCCGGGAGGGCGGCCGCCCGCAGTCCGGCCGTGCCGCCCGCGCTGGCTCCGAGGAGCACGTCGAGTCCGCGGGTCGAGGCCATCGTCGCGACGCTGAGCGGCCCCTGCTTGGGCGCGAGGTCGTAGGCCCAGACGGCGGCGGCGAGCACGACCGCCGTCGCCGCGGAACGGCGCCCGCCCCCCACCGCTGCGGCGGCGACGCCCGCAGCGGTGAGGGCCCCGGCGACGGCGAGAGCCGTCCGGGCCGGCACGCGGCCCGACGGGATGGGGCGCTCGGGGCGCTCCACCGCGTCGACCCGGCGGTCGGCCCAGTCGTTGAGCGCCATGCCCGACCAGTAGAGGCACGTCGACGCGATGGGCAGCGCGACCGTGCGGGCCCCGGACGGCCAGCCCGCACTCGCCGCGCCGGCGAGGGTGTCGCCGGGCACGGTGAGGGCGGCCGGGGCCCGGACCAGCTCCGCGAGGTCGCGCAGGCTCGTCACGATGCCGTCGCCCACTCCGTCAGCGTGCGCTGCTGCTCGAAGAGGCGGTGCTCGTCCGAGCCCACGGGGTCCTTGAAGAAGAAGCCCAGCGCCGGGAGCGGGCCCACCTCGCCGCGGCGGAGGGCGAGGTCGACGAGTCGGGCGAGGTCGATGACGAGCGGTGCGGCGAGGCTCGAGTCGCAGCCCTGCCACGTGAACTGCATCGACATCCGGGTGTCGAGGAAGCCCGAGAAGGTGAGGTGGTCCCACGCCGTCTTCCAGTCGCCGAGGTCGGCGATGTTGTCGATGTGGACGGGGCCGTCGACGGGGTGGCCGAGCATGGCCTCGAGGCCGCGCGCCTTGCTGCGGGCCTTGCTCTCCATGGCCTCGGGGTCGGCGAGCGTGGCGCCGTCACCGCCGCCGAGCAGGTTGGTGCCGGCCCAGGAGCGCACGCGGAGCGCTCGGGCGGCGAACATCGGGGCGAGCACCGACTTCACGAGCGTCTCGCCCGTCTTGCCGTCGCTGCCGCCCCACGGCACTCCCCGGCGCTCGGCGAGCTCGACGAGGGCGGGCAGGCGTGCGCCGGTCGAGGGGGTGAAGTCGACGAAGGCCGCGCCGGCCGTGAAGGCGGCCGCGGCGTAGACGGCACTGGGCGGCAGAGGGGACTCCCCTGCAGCCCAAGCCTGCTCGAGCGCGTCGAGGGAGGCATGCGCTGGGTCGTCGGCGACGACGGGCTCGGTGGAGCTGACGTTGACGACGACGACCCGGGCGAGCGACTCGGCCTCGGCGAAGGCGCGGATGTCGGCGGCCAGCCGCTCGACGGCATCGGCCTGGCGCTCCTCGGCGTCGCGGTGACCGTTCCGGATGCGCGCGCACGTCCGGTCGAGCTCGTCGGAGACGAGTGCGAGCGCCGCGTGCGGGATGACGCCGGCGTCGGCGAGCTGCGCCGCGCGCTTGACGAGCGGCACCTCGGCGACGTCGTGGCCGCCGATGACGAGGTGGTCGAGCGGCACGAGCCCGGCGCCGGCCAGGTCGGGCTGCTCGGTGACGAGACCGTCGGGCCCGGCGCCCCCGGCGGTGATGAGGGCGAGACCGGTCGCGACCGTCGTCGCGACGGAGCCGCGGGCCCCGATGAGCCAGAGTCCGGTTCGTTCGTCGGTCATGGTCGTTCTCCTCGGGGTGCGGGTGGCGGGTGGCGGGGGTGCTGTGAGCGGGAGGTGGTGGGGCCGGTGGCCCGGCGGCGGGGGCGTGTGCCCGCCGCCGGGCCACCGGGTGGGTCAGCGCAGCGAGGCGATGACCGCGTTGGCGTCGCGGGCCAGGGCGGCCGCAGCCGCCGCGTCACGGACGTAGGAGGTGGACTTCGTCGCTGCGACGAAACCCTCGAGCTGCGAGACGGCCGCGCTGGTGCGCCCGCCCGCGATGTGCTTCTCGGCCTGCTGGAGACGCTTCTCGAGCTCCTTCTCACCGGCCGGGGTGACGAGGCCCTCGCGGGACAGTCGCTCCGTCAGTGCCGTCAGCGTGCCGAGCGAGGTCGTCGTGGTGAACGTCCTCGTCGTCGTCGTGGCGAGAGCGGCCTTGTCGGTCGCCTTGACGACGAGCGTGTGGCTGCCGAGCGGGAGCCTCCAGAGGGCCAGCGGCTTGTCCGCCGCGACGGCGGTGCCGTCGACGGTGGCCGTCACCGTGTCGATGCCGCTCGTGGCGTCGGTCGCCGTCCAGGTGAGGTCACCCGAGTTGCCGACGGAGGCGCCCTCGGCGACGCCGGAGACCGCGACGGCCGGGACCGTCTTGTCGAGCTTGACCGTCACGGAGCCGACCTGGGAGACGTTGCCGCCGTTGTCGGTCGCGCGGTAGAGCACGGTGGTCGTGCCCTCGGTCGAGATCGTCAGTGCGGTGTTGGCGTTGACCCACGTCGTGCCGCCGTCGGTGGAGCGCTGACGCGAGGCGACGGTGCCGTTGTCGGTCGCGGTGACCGTCACGGTGACGTTGCTCGTGTACCACCCGTTCGCCCCGTTCGGGGTGGCCGGGCTCAGCGTCGCCGCCACCGTCGGGGGCGTGACGTCGGCGACGCCGTTGCCCACGAACGTGAGGGAGTCGAGCACGACGCCGCCCGTCGAGGTGACGTAGAGCTTGCCGGTGCCGGTGGGCTTGGACGACAGCGTCGCTGCCGAGTCGGTCCAGCCGGAGCCGTTCACCGCGATGGTGCCGAACGGCGCTGCCGTCGGCGAGTTCCACCGCAGCGACAGGGTGCCCGTGCCGGTGGCGCGAGCGGTCACGCCCGTGACGCCGACGAGGTTCGCCGGGTCCCAGGCCAGCCAGTCACCGGCGTCGAACGAGGTGACCTTGCGCAGGCCGCTCGCCGTGGTGTCGCCCGTGATCTCCACACCCTGCGAGGCGTCGGCCCACTCGGCCTCCTGCTTCTTCGGGTTGAGGATCAGCTGCTCGGTGGTGGTCGCACCGGGCAGGCCGTTGGCACCGTTGTCGGTGTAGGTGATGACGACGACGCCGAAGATGTTCTCGGTCTCGCCGTGCTGGGTCGCGTCGGCCGGGGTCGGGATCGCGAACTGGCAGCCCGTGCCCTGGCTCAGCGGGTGGGCGTGCGCGTCGTGGCCCAGACCGAAGGTCCAGCTGACGCGCGAGCACACGGTCGCGGTGCCGTCCTCGGGGTCCGAGGTCTTGACGTCGAACGGGACGGCCTGACCCCAGTCGAAGAAGGCACCGTTGGGCGGGGTGGTGATGTTCAGCGTCGGGGCGACGTTGCCGACGCTGATCGACGTGCTCGTCAGGCCGCGGCGGCCCTCCGGGTCGGTGACACGCTGTCGCGCCGTGTACTTGCCGAGGTCGGTGTAGGTGTAGCTGGCCGTGACACCGGTGGCGTCGAACGTGCCGTCACCGTTGAAGTCCCACTCGTAGGTCAGGGCCTTGCCCTCAGGGTCGACCGAGCCGGACGCGTCGAAGGCGACCGTCAGCGGCGCGGAGCTGCTGCTCAGCGGGGTGGCCTTGATGCTGGCCTGCGGCGCCTTGTTCCCGGGCGAGTAGTCGATGCGGTAGAGGCCGGCGTCGGGGTTCTGCCGGAAGAAGCCGTCGCCGTAGTCGAGGACGTAGAGCGAGCCGTCCGGCCCGAACTCGATGTCGATCGGGCTGTCGGTGATCGGCTGGCCGTTCGTCTCGAGGGCCTTGTTGGGCAGGAAGTGCTGGATGTGGTCGACGGGTCCGTTCGGCCACTGCACGTCGAAGACCGCAAGGTAGTCCTGCGAGAACTCGGCGAAGAACGCCTTCTTGTCCCAGTACTCCGGGAACTTCGTCGTCGACGGGTTGGCGCCGTCGTAGTGGTAGACGGGACCGCCCATCGGTCCCTGGCCGCCCTGCGGGTCGAAGTCGGTCAGCTCGGGCCACGGCTGGTGGGTGTTGTTGTCGCCGTAGTAGAGCGTCGGCGCGGTGGCCGGCGGCACCTGGGCGAGACCGGTGTTCCACGTCGAGTTGTTCTTGGCGCCGGCGTTGCAGTCGAACCACGGTCCGGGCGTCACCGTCGCGAAGTTCCACTCGTTGTAGTTGGCGTTCGGGCCGTGGCAGTAGGGCCAGCCGCCGTTGATCGGCTTGTCGATGGCCGTGGTCTGCCACTCGACGTAGCCCATCGGGCCGCGCTGCGGGTCGGGCGCGCCGGCGTCGGGGCCGTAGTCGCCCCACGACACCGAGTTCGTGACCGGGTCGACGTCCATGCGGAACGGGTTGCGCACGCCCATGACGAAGATCTCGGGCCGGGTCTTGGCGGTCCCGACGGGGAAGAGGTTGCCGTCCGGAATCGTGTAGGAGCCGTCGGCCTCGGGGTGGATGCGCAGGATCTTGCCGCGCAGGTCGTTGGTGTTGCCCGCGCCGCGTCGGGAGTCGAAGCCGGGGTTGAAGCCGGGGGCGTTGTTGTTCGGCGCGAAGCCGTTGGCACCGGGCGCGCTCGCCGGCGTGTTGTCGCCGGTCGAGAGGTAGAGGTTGCCCTTGTCGTCGAAGTCGACGTCGCCGGCGACGTGGCAGCACTGGCCGCGCTGCGTCTCGACCTTGAGGATGACCTGCTCGCTCGCGAGGTCGAGCTTGTCGGTCGCGTCGTCCCACCGGAAGCGGCTGAGCTGGTTGTAGCCCTTCCACTGGTCCCAGTAGGACGCGTCGGCACCGGCGGGCAGGCTGTTGGGGGCCGAGCCCGTCGGCGTCGAGGTGATGTAGGGCGCCGTCATCGTCTTGGGCGCGTAGTAGAGGTAGACCCACTTGTTCGTCTGGAACCCGGGGTCGAGCGTGACGGTCTGGAGACCGTCCTCGGAGTTGTTGTAGACCGGCAGCGTGTTGACGACCTTCGTGACCCCCGAGTCGGGGTCGACGAGCCGGACGTCGCCGTTGCGGGCCGTGGTCAGCACGCGACGGTCGGGCAGCACGGCCATGTCGATCGGCTCACCGGTGTCCTTGGTGAGCAGGATCTTCTCGTAGTTGGACCAGTCGAGGGCGGGCTCGGTGCCGTGGTCGACACCGTCGTGGGCCGAGGCCGGCAGGGTGGCCACGGCGCCGAGCGCCGTGCAGGCGAGGACGGTTGCCGCAGTTGTGGCAACCAGCCTCCTCACCCTGGAACGGGAAGTAGCATTCATCGGTACGTCCTTCTTGACAGAGACGGGCGAAGCCGGGCCCCGGGGAGCGCGCCGCTGCAACGGCACTTGCACTCCCCGGGGACCGGTGTTGATGTTCCGGTCTGCCGACCGCCGGTGGGTGACGGTCGACGTGCGTCCCGGGGTGGCGGGATCAGCCGCGCAGGGCGGCCATCGCGTCGTAGCTGACCTTCGACAGCTCCATCGACTGGTTCGGGGCGGCGGTCCCACCGGGGGCCGTGTCCATCTCCCACATCGGGTTGTGGGAGCCCTTGGCACCGACGCGACGCAGGAACGTCGAGTAGTCGATGTCGCCCTGGCCGAAGGGGGCCATGACGTAGCCGTTGGCCTGCGTCGTGTCGATCTTGCCGTCCTTGGCGTGGAAGAGCGGGAAGCGCTTCGTCTGGGCGGCGACGACCGCGGCGGGGTCGAAGATCGAGGACACGGCCGAGCCGTCCGGCGCCACGTACGCCTTGTGCTTGTACTGCGCGACGTGCGCCCAGTAGATGTCCATCTCGAGGAAGACGTACTTCGGGTCGGTGTTGGCGAGGAAGTACTCGAGGCGACGGATGCCGGACGACCGGGTGGGCCGGCCGGCCGCGTCGAGCGGCCCGCTGTCGAGCAGGAAGCTGTACGCGATGTCGTGGTTGTGCGTGTAGAGCTTGAGGCCGTGACGGGCCGCGCGCTCGCCGTAGAAGTTCCACCGGGCCGCGGCGGCCTCCCAGTCGGCGACGTAGGCGCTGCTCGTCGGGTCGCTGCCCGTGCCGATGTGGCCCATGCCGAGGATGTTGGCGATCTCGCAGGCCGTGTCGAACGCCGCGATGTTGGCGTCGGTGATCGTCGCGGGGACCGAGCCGTGGTTGCCCTCGGCCTCGAGGCCGAGGTCGTCGAGCCAGGTGCGCAGCTGCGTGGCACCGGCCACGGTGTTGAGGTCGGCACCACCCTCGGCGTTGGCGTGCTGGCGGAAGCCGGCGAACTCGATCTGGCGGTAGCCGATCGACGACAGCTCGGTGAGGACCTCCTTGAAGCCGGAGGCGTACGGCGAGGTCAGCGGGTCGCGCCCGACCGCGTCACGCACGGTGTAGAGGATGATGCCGCGGCGCGGCGCGGGGATGAGCACCCCGTTGGCGCCCGAGCTCCCCGTCGCGGCCTGTGCGGCGGCCGCACCGGTCATGGTCACGGCGGCGGCGACGCCCGTCGTGGCCGCGAAGAACTGGCGGCGGTTGAGTCCGAGCTTGGTGACGAGCTTGAGCGGGTTGACGTCGTTGTCATGCATGTGAGCGTGCTCCTTCAAGGGGTGACAGAGACTTTGACGTGCAGGTGTCGAGCCGAATCTCCTTGTCTGGTCTGGCAGTCGAGGTGCGAAGGCGCCTCGGCAGCCTTCAGGACATGGCCGGCGACGTCGCGTGGGCCCCGTCGATCGGGGTCCAGGACCCCTCCCGCTCCACGCTCGTCTCGACCGCCGACAGGATCCGCTGCACCTGGAGCCCGTCGGAGAATGAAGGCCGGGGGTCGGCGCCCTCGGCGATGGCGGTCAGCAGGTCGACCGCCTGGTGGGTGAAGCCGTGCTCGTAGCCGAGCACGTGCCCGGGCGGCCACCAGGCCGCCACGTAGGGGTGGGTGGACTCGGTGACGAGCACCCGGGTGAAGCCGGCGTCGCGGGCCGGAGCCCGTCCGTCGAAGACGTGAAGCACGTTCATGTCCTCGAAGTCGAAGGCGATCGAGCCGTCGGTCCCGTTGACCTCCAGGCGGATCGCGTTCTTGCGGCCGTTGGCGAAGCGGGTGGCCTCGAAGGTCGCCAGCGCGCCCCCGCTCATCCTGGAGACGAGCACAGCGGCGTCGTCGACGGTGACCGGGCCGGTCGTGGCCGAGCCGTTCTGGGCCGCCGTGGCGCTGATCCCCCCGGTCCCCACCGTCGACGGGTCGGCGACCGGGCGCTCGCGCACGAACGTCTCGGTGAGCGCGCTGACGCCGGTGAGGTGCTCGCCGGTGACGAACTGGGCGAGGTCGACGATGTGGGCACCGATGTCGCCCAGCGCGCCGGACCCTGCGCGCTCCTTCTGCAAGCGCCACGTCAGCGGCGACTCGGGGTCGACGAGCCAGTCCTGCAGGTAGGCGCCCCGGACGTGGAGGATCCGTCCGAGCCGTCCCTCCGCGACGAGCTGACGCGCATACGCGATGGCCGGGACCCGGCGGTAGGTGAAGCCCACCATCGAGCGCACGCCCCGGGCACGCGCTGCCTCGGCGGCCACGACCATCGCCTCGGCCTCCCCGACCGAGTTGGCGAGCGGCTTCTCGCAGAGGACGTGCTTGCCGGCCCCGAGCGCGGCGACCGCGATCTCGGCGTGGGTGTCGCCCGGCGTGCAGATGTCGATGATGTCGATGTCGTCACGCTCGAGCAGGCGCCGCCAGTCGGTCTCGACGCCGGCCCACCCGAAGCGGTCGGCGGTGTCGCGTGCCGCGGCCTCGTTGCGCCCGGCGACGGCGACGAGGCTCGGCGCGGCCGGCACGTCGAAGTAGCTGCGCACGTTGCGCCAGGCCTGGGAGTGGGCGCGGCCCATGAAGGCGTAGCCGATCATCCCGACCCCGAGGGTGGGCTTGCTGGGTGTGGTCATGACGTCCTCACATCCGACGTGGGGTGGTACCGCTGACGGTTCGGTCGTGCCTGGTCGGGCGCCCGCGCCGCACCGGTGGCGGCGGCGGCGCGGGCGCCGACGGGTCAGGACTCGAAGCCGAGGGGCAGGTACTGGTCGACGTTCTCCTTGGTCACGACCGGCGCGTTGAGGACGACGCGGGTGGGGACCTCGACCTGGACGAGGTCGCTCAGACCCTTGTTCTGGGCGATGAGGCGCGCGAGCTTGATGCCGTCGGCGGCTTGGGTCGGCGGGTAGATGACCGTGGCCTCCATCTTGCCCTCCTTGATCCACCGCATCGCGTTGGCCGAGCCGGCCCCACCGATGAAGGCCATCTCGTGGCGGTTGGCCTGGTCGAGGGCGGCCATGACGCCCACACCCTGGTCGTCGTCGTGGTTCCAGAGGATGTCGATCTTCGGCGCGGCCTGGATGAGGTTGGTGGCCTGGCGGTTGCCGGACTCGACGGTGAACTCGGCGGCGACCCGGTTGTCGACCGTCTGGTTGCACGCCTTGAGCGCGTCGGCGAAGCCCTTGCTGCGGTCCTGCGTCAGGGGCAGGGCGTCGATGCCGGCGATCTCGGCGATGACCGGGTTGCTGAGGTTCTTGTCCTTGACGATCTTGCAGGCGTAGGTGCCGGCCGAGACCCCCATGCCGTAGTTGTCACCGAGCACCGTGGCGCGGGCGGCGAACGGGCTCGAGAACTCGCGGTCGACGTTGATGACAGGGATGCCGGCCTGCATCGCCTTGGTGGCGATCTCGGTGAGGGCGGCGCCGTCCGTCGGGAGCAGCACGATGGCGTCGACCTTGTCGTTGATGAAGGTCTCGATCTGGGCGATCTGGGCGCTCGCGTCGTTGGTGCCCTCGGCGGCCTTGAGCTCGACGTCGCTGTACTTCTTCGCCTCGGCGAGGGCCGAGCTGTTGACGGCGGCGAGCCAGCCGTGGTCGGCCGCGGGGCCCGAGAAGCCGATGACGACCTTGTCACCGGGGGCGTCGTTGTCGCTCGCGGCGTTGCTGCCGGCCTGCTGGGTCGAGGCCGCCGGAGTCGTGGCCGGGTCGTTGCTCGTGCAGCCGGCGGCGACGAGGGCCGAGCTCAGGGCGATCGCCAGGACGGCGACGCGCTTGGTCGATCGGGACAGTGATGCGGACACGCTGACTCCTATGTGAGCGAAGAGGGGTGGTGCGGTGTGAGTGGTGCTCTGCCGTGCTGGTGGTGCCGGGTGGTGCTTGTCGACCGGGCCTCGCGGCTAGCTCGACCTCGTGCGGGAGACCCGCTGCTGGAGCAGGACGGCGGCGACGATGATCGCCCCCTTCGCCACCGCCTGCGTCGACGTGTCGAGGTTGTTCAGGGTGAACACGTTGCTCAGCGTCGTGAAGATGAGGACGCCGAGGACCGTGCCGACGACCGTGCCGCGGCCGCCGGAGAGGAGGGTGCCGCCGATGACGACGGCAGCGATGGCGTCGAGCTCGTAGAGCTGGCCGTGGGTCGAGGTGCCCGTCGTCGTGCGGGCCATGAGCATGACCGCCGCGATGCCGCACGCGACGCCGACGAGGATGTAGAGGTACATCGTCTGGCGCTGGACGCGGATGCCGGCGAGGCGGGCCGCCTCGGGGTTGCCGCCGATGGCCAGCGTCCGGCGGCCGAACGTCGTGCGGTTGAGCAGGACCCAGCCGACGACCGCCACGACGGCGAAGACGATGACGAGGACGGGCACCCCGAGGACGCTGCCGCCGAAGAACTCGATGAAGCCCCGGTCCCGGACGATCTGCGTGCGCCGCTTGGCGATGAGCTCGGCGAGCCCGCGGGCCGCGGCGAGCATCGCCAGGGTCACGATGAACGGTGCGATGCGGCCGTAGGCGACGAGCACGCCGTTGACGAGTCCACACGCGGCTCCGACGGCGACGGCCGCGAAGACCATGACGATCCAGTGGTAGTTCGCGGCCATCGTCTGGGTGGCGACCGTCGTGGCCCAGACCGACGAGAGGGCGACGATGGCGCCGACGGACAGGTCGATGCCGCCGCCGGAGATGACGAAGGTCATGCCGACGCTGACGACGCCGATCGTCGCGCCGAGGCGCAGGATCGTCAGCGCGTTCTCGGGGCTGGCGAAGCGGTCACCGGCCGTGATGATGCCGACGATGACGAGCAGCACGAGCGCGACGACGAGACCGGCGCTCCGGCCGGCCGGGCCGCTGAGGAAGCCGGCGAGGCCACCTTGGCTGCGGGACGCGGCGCCACCGACGGGTGGTCCGCTCGGGGCGGGCGGTCCGCCCGTGGCGGGCGCCGCGGCTCCCTCCACGTCTGCGGGGACCGGCTCCCCCGCCTGGTCTGCCTTCGTGACGTCGGCGCTCATGCCGCGTCTCCCTTCAGGATGATGTCGAGGACGGCGTGCTCGTCGAGCTCGTCGGCCGGACCCTCGTGGCGGACGGTGCGGTCGGCGAGGACCAGCACCCGGTTGGACAGCCCCAGGACCTCGGGGATCTCGCTGGAGACGACGACGACGGCGACGCCCTCGTCGGTGAGTCGGCGGATCAGCGCGTAGATCTCGGAGCGGGCCCCGACGTCGACGCCGCGGGTGGGCTCGTCGAGGAGCAGGACCTTGCAGCCGCGGAGCAGCCAGCGGGCCAGCACGACCTTCTGCTGGTTGCCGCCCGAGAGGGTGCGCGACTCGCGGTGCACGCCACGCGGACGCACGTCGAGCGACTCGAGCAGCTCCTCGGCGGCCTCGACCTCGGCCGACCCGTCGAGCAGACCGCCCCGCGAGAAGCGCGGGAGGGTCGCGAGCGTGATGTTCGAGGCGAGCGAGGCGCCGAGGACGAGTGCCTGGCTCTTGCGCTCCTCGGGGCACAGCCCGATGCCGGCGGCGACGGCTGCGGCGACGGACCCCGGGCGCACCGGCCTCCCCCCGACGCTGACCGTGCCGGTCGTGGCCTTGCGGGCCCCGAAGATCGTCTCGACGATCTCGGAGCGGCCGGAGCCGACGAGCCCCGCCAGCCCCACGACCTCACCGGGCCGCACGTCGAAGCTGATCGAGCCGAACTCGCCCGCCCGGCTGAGTCCCTCGACGCGGAGCACGGGCTCGGCGTCGGCGATGCTCGTGCGGGGCGGGAAGACGTACTCGATCGAGCGGCCGGTCATGAGCCGGATGAGCTCCTGCGTCGGCGTCGTCTTGGCGTCGAGGCCGGTCGCGACCGTCCTGCCGTCCTTGAGCACCGTGACGCGGTCACCGATCTCGCGGATCTCCTCGAGGCGGTGGGAGATGTAGACGACCGCGACGCCCTGGCTCGTCACCTCGTCGATGACGCGGAAGAGCTGCTGGACCTCGCCGGCGTCGAGCACCGCGGACGGCTCGTCCATGATGATGAGGCGCGCGTCGCGGGAGAGGGCGCGGGCCATGCTGACGATCTGGCTCGACGCCGCGGAGAGCGTGCCCACCTCGACGGAGGGCGAGATCTCGGGGTGACCGAGGCGGGCGAGCAGGGCGGCCGCCTCGCGGCGGGCCGCGGTGCGCTGCGAGAAGCCGAAACGCGTGGGCTCGTGGCCGAGGAAGATGTTCTCGGCGACGGTGAGGCCCTCGACGAGGTCGAGCTCCTGGTACATCGTCGCGACGCCGAGGTCCATCGCCGCCTGCGGGTGGTGCAGGGTGACCGGCTCTCCGGCCCACTCGATGGTGCCCTCGTTGGGCTCGTGGACGCCGGCGAGCACCTTGATGAGGGTGCTCTTGCCCGCACCGTTCTGGCCGAGCAGGCAGTGCACCTCGCCGGGCTGCACGTCGAGGTCGACGCCACCGAGGGCCACGACCCCGGGAAAACGCTTGACCACGTTGGTCATTCGCAGGAGGGGGGCGCCTGCTACATCTCGCCGTCGAGATTCCATGCGTCACACCGTGACCCACTTTTGTCGGGACGTCAAGCAAAAGTTTTATCGTGGACACTCCGAAGTCTTCCGGATGGCATACGGAAGCCGCCTGTGCTTGACTGGAAGAGTGCGTCAAGAGTCAACGTCGTCCGCGTATGCCGCTCCGTCCGTGAGCGGAGCCGGCGAGCTGCTCCAGCTGCTCCGCGACGAGACGCCGCGCACGCGCGCCGAGCTGGCCAAGCTGACCGGGCTCGCCCGCTCCACGGTCGGCGCCCGCGTCGACGCCCTCCTCGCGTCCGGCCTGCTCGCCCCGAGCGGCGAGGCGGCCAGCACCGGGGGCCGCCCGCCAGTCCGCTTCGCCTTCAACCCCGAGGCCCGCGTCGTCGTCGGCGCCGACATCGGCGCCACCCACGGCCGCGTCGCCCTGACCGACCTCAGCGGTCGCCCGATCTGCGAGATCGGCGAGAGCCTCGACATCACCGACGGTCCCGAGGTCGTCCTCGACTGGCTCGTCGCCACCACCCGTCGCCTGCTCGAGCAGGCCGGCCGGCAGCCCCGCGACCTCATCGGCATCGGCATCGGCGTGCCCGGGCCCGTCGAGCACTCGAGCGGGCGCCCCATGCGGCCCCCGATCATGCCGGGCTGGGACGGCTACGACGTGCCGGGCCACCTGCACCGCGACTTCGACGTGCCGGTCCTCGTCGACAACGACGTCAACATCATGGCCCTCGGCGAGCACGCCATGGCCCACCCCGACGTCGAGCACCTCCTCTTCGTCAAGGTCGCCACGGGCATCGGTGCCGGCATCATCAGCGGCGGCCGCCTGCACCGCGGAGCGGTCGGCGCCGCAGGCGACCTCGGCCACGTGGCCGCACCCCACGCGCCAGAGGTGCTCTGCTCGTGCGGCAACGTCGGCTGCCTCGAGGCCGTGGCCAGCGGACCCGCGATCTCCAAGGCACTCAGGGAGATCGACATCATCGCCGAGAGCAACTCCGACATCGTCGACCTCGTCCGGGGCGGCAACATCCCCGCCGCGCTCGCGGTCCGCCAGGCCGGCCGCACCATCGGCGAGGTCCTCGCCACGTGCGTCAGCCTGCTCAACCCCTCGGTCATCGTCATCGGCGGCTCACTCGTCCAGGCGGGCGAGAGCCTCATCGCCGGAGTGCGCGAGGTCGTCTACGGCAGGTCGCTGCCGCTGGCCACCGGCGTGCTCCAGATCGTCCCGGCCACCACGGGCGTGCAGGCCGGCGTCATCGGCGCGGCCACCATGGTCATCCAGCACGCCCTGACCGCCGACCGGGTCGACCTCGCGATCGCGCGCCTGTCCGCGTCTTAGCCCTCGGCTCGCTTCGCTCGCGAGTCCGGCGCTCCGTTGCGTCCCGCCTTCCCTCCTCGGCTGGCTCGCTGCGCTCGCTTCGCTCGTCAGTCCAGGCGGGACGCGCGCCGGACCTGCGGGCTGGCGACATGAGCCACCAGAATGGGTCCATGACCGATCACCGGCCCGTCGAGACCTGGCTCACCGACATGGACGGCGTCCTCGTGCACGAGGAGGACGCGATCCCCGGCGCCGCCGAGTTCATCACCGCGCTCGAGCAGTCCGGCAGGGCCTTCCTCGTCCTGACGAACAACTCGATCTTCACGCCCCGCGACCTGCGGGCGCGCCTGCTGATGAGTGGGATCGACGTGCCGGAGCGGGCCATCTGGACCTCGGCGCTCGCCACGGCGCAGTTCCTCGCCGAGCAACGCCCGGGCGGCTCGGCCTACGTCGTCGGCGAGGCCGGCCTGACGACGGCGATGCACGACGTCGGCTACGTCATGACCGACCGCGACCCCGACTACGTCGTGCTCGGTGAGACACGCACCTACTCCTTCGAGGCCATCACCCGCGCGATCCGCTTGATCGAGAAGGGCGCCCGCTTCATCGCGACCAACCCCGACCCGAGCGGCCCGAGCCCAGCCGGCACGCTGCCGGCGACCGGCTCGGTCGCGGCGCTCATCTCGACCGCGACCGGGCGCCAGCCGTACTACATCGGCAAGCCCAACCCGCTCATGATGCGCAGCGCCCTCAACCGCCTCGACGCGCACTCCGAGACGACGATCATGGTCGGCGACCGCATGGACACCGACATCATCAGCGGCCTCGAGGCCGGCCTGCGCACCGTCCTCGTCCTCACCGGCTCGACGAGCCGCCAGCAGGTCGAGCACTTCCCCTACCGGCCGAGCCGCATCGTCGACTCCGTCGCCGACCTCGTGCAGTTCGTGGCCGCTCAGGATCAGCAGCACTGAGCCACAAGAGCTCTCACGACCCCACGACGACGTATGCCGTCACCCCCGTTCGCAACGGGAGTGACGGCATACGACACGAGGTGCCCGTCAAAGCAGGTGGTCAGGGCAGGTAGTACGTCGGGTTCGGCAGCTTGACCGCACGGTCGGCGTGGCCGCCGATGAGGTCGCTGTACTGGTCGCCGAGGTTGGCGACGACGTCGTAGCCGAGGTCCTTCTCGACGTGGGCCCGGGTCGCCGACTTGTACTCGATCGTCGTGCACGTCGGGTAGGCCTTGCACTGGCCCTGCATCCAGACCGGCGGCTGCTCGCTCGAGCGCCACTTCGTGAAGTACAGGTCGCTCGTGAACTGCGGGTAGCCCTGCTCGTGGAGGTTGGCGAGCGTCGCGTCCTTCTGGCCGTTGTTGCGACCGGTGAGGCCGATGACGGTGCAGCCCGAGTCGGCGACCGCCTTGACGAGAGAAGGCATCCCGGGCGTCGCCGGGAAGAGCTTGTTCTGCACCCAGTAGTCCTGGCGGGTCGGGTTGAAGACGAACTTCATGTCCGCGACCTCCATGTCGTAGGTCCACAGGGTCGTGTCGTCGGCGTCGAAGACGACCGCCGGCTTCGTGCCCCGGGCGACACCCTGGCGGCACTCGCTCGTGAGGCGCTGGGTGTTGCGGCGCTCGAGCGAGGCGAGCTCGGTGATGTAGGGCGAGCTCGTCTTGTCGGCGATGCCGGTGCCGGGGTCGCCGTAGTAGGTGGCGATCGTCTTCTTGACCGAGTCGATGTTGGGGATGCCCTCACCGCCCTGCGTCAGGCCGCTCGAGCCGTCGGGCTTCATCGTGAAGTGGGTCCGCGGCGTCAGCGACGGCTCCTTCATCCCGGGCAGGTCGGGCGAGGGGAGGTAGTAGGTCGGGTTGGGCAGCTTGACGTTGCGGTCGGCGTGCCCGCCCTGCAGGTCGGACCACTGGTCGCCGATGTTGAGGACGATGTCGTAGCCGAGGTCCTGCTCGATGTGCTTGCGCGTGCCGGCCTTGTACTCCACCGTCGTGCACTTCGCCGTGGCGCACGTGATGTAGGCGGGAGGCGTCGACCCGGCCCACTTGGTGAAGTAGTGGTCGGGCGTGAAGGCGTTGTAGCCGACGTCCTTGAGGTTGCCGATGGTCGCGTCCTTCTGGGAGGCACCGCGACCGGTGAGGCCGAAGATCGTGAAGCCCATCGCGTCGGCCTCGTTGACGAGGGCGACCATGCTCGGGGTGGCCGGGAAGAGCTTGTTCTGCACCCAGTAGTCCTGGCGGACCGGGTCGAAGACGAACTTCATGTCCGCGACCTCCATGTCGTAGGTCCAGAGCGTCGTGTCGTCGGCGTCGAGCACGATGGCCGGCTTCTTGCCCTGCCGCTCGGCCGCGGCATACGTGCGGGCGAGCGACGTGCGCAGCCCCGTCGTGATCGAGCGCATCTCCGAGATGTAGGGCGAGCTCGTGCGGTCGGCGTGGCCCGTGCCGGGGTCGCCGTAGTAGCTGTAGATCGTCTTCTTGACCGAGTCGATGTTGGGGATGCCGCCGCCGTCGGGGCGGGCGCCGCTCGAGCCGTCGGCCGCCATGACGAACTGCGTGCGCGGGGCCAGGGTCTGGTCGTGCCGGCCGCCGGCGTCGCCGTGGGCGAGGGCCGGGGCAGCGCCGGCCACGACCAGCGAGCCGATGATCGAGCCGGCGGCCGTGACGGCGAGTCCAGCGCTTCGGAGGGTGGGACGCCTCATGGGTTTCACCTCGGGGTTGCGTGAGGAGTGCGGGGTGGGCGGCACGACGCTAGTCCTGCCCACCCCCCTGCGGGTGCCGCAGCACCCGACACTTCTGCGTTCCCCGGCAACTGGCATGGAGTTGCCAGACTTCGTTCAGGAACGGGGTCGTGAGGGGGTCGCGAAGTGGGCACTCGGCGGGAAGTCTTGGTCGAGTGCCCACTTTCCGACGATGTACGAGGCGGCTCAGGCGAGGTGGTGGGTCTCGGCGAGCGCGTAGACCGGGGTGTCGATGCCCTCGAGGCGCGCCTTGAGCTGCAGGGCGAGGTAGCGCGAGTAGTGCCGCGACTGGTGCAGGTTGCCGCCGTGGAACCAGAGGTTGTCCTGGCGGGTGGGCTTCCACATGTTGCGCAGCTCGCCCTCCCACGGTCCGGGGTCCTTCGTCGTGTCGGAGCCCAGGCCCCAGCACTTGCCCACGGCGTCGGCGACGTCCTGGCTGATGAGCCGGGCCGCCCAGCCGTTCATCGAGCCGTAGCCCGTGGCGTAGACGACGGCGTCGGCCTCGATCTCGGTGCCGTCGGTGAGGACGACCGAGTGCTCCGCCAGGTGGTCGACCTGCCCGCGCACCAGCCGGATCGCGCCCTTGGCGATGAGCTCGGAGGCGCCGATGTCGATGTAGTAGCCGGAGCCGCGCCGGAGGTACTTGAGGAAGAGTCCCGAGTCGTCGTCGCCGAAGTCGAGGTCGAAGCCAGCGGCCTCGAGCGAGGCGTAGAAGTCCTTGTCCTGCTCGCGGATCGCGTCGAAGGCCGGCCGCTGGAAGTCGGCGAGGATCTTGTAGGGGATGGACGCGAAGACGAGGTCGGCCGTGTCGTGGTCGATCCCGGCTGCGACGGCTTCCTCGGAGTAGAGCGGGCCGAGCACCTTGTCCATGAGTGACTCGGACCGCACGATGTGGGTGCTCGAGCGCTGGAGCATGATCGGCTCGGCGCCGTTCTGCCACAGGTCCGCACAGATGTCATGGGCCGAGTTGTTCGAGCCGATGACGACGACCTTCCTGCCGGCGTAGCGCGCGCCGCCGGGGTGCTTGCTGCTGTGGTGCTGGTCGCCGGAGAAGACGTCCTGCCCGGGCAGGGTCGGCACGTTGGGGATCCCGCTCATGCCCGTCGCGAGGACGAGCTGCGCCGGGTGGAGCACGACCTCGCGGCCCTCCCGGGAGACGTGCACGGTCCACGCGCCGGCCTCGGCGTCGAAGCTCGCCGACGTCGCCTCCGTGCTGCTCCAGTAGTCGAGCTCCATGACTTTCGTGTAGCTCTCGAGCCAGTCGCCCATCTTGTCCTTGGGCGTGAAGACGGGCCAGTGGTCGGGGAACGGCAGGTAGGGCATGTGGTCGTACCAGACCGGGTCGTGCAGGCAGAGCGAGTGGTAGCGGCTGCGCCACTGGTCTCCGGGCCGCGGGTACTTGTCGATGACGAGCGTCGGCACGCCGAGCCTCTTGAGGCGAGCGGCGAGGCCGATGCCGCCCTGGCCGCCGCCGACGACGAGGACGTAGGGCTCGGCGTCGACGCCGTAGGACTCGACCTGCTGCTGCCGCTTGTCGAGCCAGTTCTCGGTCGAGACGTTGACGCCGTGCTCGGCGCCGCGCGGGCGGCGTGCGCCGGAGGGCTCCGGGTGGTCCTTGAGCGCCTGCGCGCTCGTCAGCAGCGTCCACGCCCTGCCGTCGCGGACGCGGACGAGCCCCTTGCCGGTGAACGTGGCGTTGCCGAAGGTGAACCACGCCTCGTGGACGCCGTCGGCCTCGGACTCGCTCGTCGGCTCGATGTCGGTCGGCCAGGCGCCCGGCTCGACGCCGGTCAGCATGTCGCCGATCTGCTCGCGGCCCTCGGCCGTGTGCAGGTTCCACGTCATGCTCGTCAGGTCGCGCCAGTAGCACTCGTCACCGAAGAGGCCGGTCACCCGGTCCACCTCGCCGGAGGCCAGCGCCTCGGAGAACCGTCCGAGCCACTCGCTCGCCGTCAGCTGCTCACCCATCGCCAACTCCTTTGTCCACGTGGTGGGGTCGTGGCTGACGCTAGGAGCGGACGCAGTCTCCCGACAGGGTTGCAGAACGTTGCAGAGGGCGTATGCCGGGTGCTCAGGTCACGTCGGGCCGCACCGTCGCGCGCGCGGTGAGCCGGTAGGGCCGGCTCTCGATGATGCCACCGAGCCGCTTGCGCAAGCGCGACATCTCGGCGCGGATCGTCACCGGGGTGGTGGCACCGTCGAGCAGACCCATGAGGGCAGCCGTGTCGAGACCGCCCGGGTGCTCTGCGAGGAGGGCGACGATCTCGGCGTGCCGCTCGCTGAGGGCGATCTCGACGCTCGAGCCGGCGGTCGTGACGAGCACCCGCGGGCTCGGGCGGCGCACCACCTCCATCGTGGCCGGCGCTCCGACCGCCTCGTGCAGCACCCAGCCGCCGGCGATCTCCTCGGCCCGGACCTGCCCGATCTCGGGCACCCACACGGTGCCGGCCCGCAGGCTGCCCGGCACCCAGACGCGCTCGCCGACGCCGTAGCCCTCCGCCCGGGCCACCCACCCGTGCCGGTCGACGACGACGAAACGCCCCGACCCGGCATACGACTCGCTGGTGCGGGCGACCCGGCGGAGGTCACGCTCGTGCTGTCCGGCCAGGGTGTCGACGGCCTCGCGCACGGCCATGGTCACGAGCATCAGCGTGTGCGGGTGGGCGGTGCGGAAGGCGCCGCTCAAGGTGACCACACCGAGCGGCGTGCGCGCCCTGCGGTCGAGGATCGGCGCGCTCGTGCACACCCACGCGTGCTGGTCCTCGCGCGCGTGCTCCGGCCCGAAGATCTGCACCGGGCGGCGCTCCTCCATCGCGGTGCCGAGCGAGTTGGTGCCGACGTCGCCCTCGCGCCAGCGGGCGCCCTCGACGAAGCCGAGGCCGTCGCTGCGCCGGCGGATCGGCGACGGGCCGAACATCCAGAGCGGGTAGCCCTCGTCGTCGCTGATGACGAGCTCGTTGCCGGCCTCGTGCGCGAGCGGCAGCAGGCGCTCCTTGAGGACCGGCACGACCGAGCCGAGCAGCCGCGAGCGCTCCCGGCGGGCCAGCAGCGCGTCGTCGGAGATCGGGGTCGAGATCTTGTCGCCCTCGGGCGTCTGCCGCAGCCACGACCGGGCGACGACGCCGCGGGCGCCGGGCGGCACCTCGTGCGTGTGCGCCCACGTGCGGTGCAGGCGCAGCAGGTCCCGCGCCTTGGCCGCGGGGTCCTCGAAGGCCGTCAGGGCCGCCTCGAGACCGGGGACTGTGGACATGCGCACCTTTGCGACGGGTGGCCCCGCGTGGGCTCGTACGCGAGGTCGTACGCGTGGGGTCACGGCTTCCCGTGATGGTGACACGCAGCGGGCGGCTTGGGTAGGGCTGTCGAGCCCCGTCCCGTCCGGTCCGGTGCCGTCCGGGCCGGTCAGTCCCGGCCGAGCACCCGGCGCCACCACGGGCGCCGGCTCCCGAGCTCGGCCGCCGTGGCGGCGGCTCGCTCCTCGCGGGCCCGGCGCTGCTGCTCCTCCAGCTCGGCCCGCAGCGGCCGCCAGCCCTCGACGACCTCGTCGACGTCGAGGGTCTTGGCGATGAGCGGCGGCAGGTTGCCGACGGCGGGCCGGAGCCGGTCGGCGAGGACGCGCTTGTTGTAGTCCTCGACGATCTCGCGCACCTGGGCCTCGGTGCGCACGTCGACGAGGGACTCGGGGTAGCCCGCGGCCTCCTTGCGCAGGGCCAGGGCGCCGGGCAGCGCACCGCCGAGGTCGAGGTTCTCGCGCGCCGCGAAGCGCTTGACCCACCAGTCCGGGTCGCCCGAGTCGCTGAGGTCGAGCGGCTTGCCGGCCCCCGGCAGGTTGTCGAAGTCGCCCCGCTCCTGCGCCTCGCGGATCTGCTTCTCCACGGCGCTCTCCCAGTACGGCTGACCCGTCATGACGTTCACGTTAACCGATGTGGGACAAGACATTCCGGACCATACCGGGCAACCCCGGCGGCCTCGGTGCCCTTCCTGCCGCGAAAGTGCAGGATGCCCGCACGGGAGGTGGCCGACGTGTTCTAGGTTGTGCGCAGCAGCCCCGAGAAGGGCTCGGGGACATCCATGGGGATCGGGGGATCCATGAATGGGTTTCGGGGGCCCACACTGCGCTGTGCCCGGCAACGGGTGCGGCGACTTCGGGCTGCACGGGATCGCGGCGCCGTCACGGCCCTCGTCGCGATCCTCTTCTCGACGGGCGTCATCATCGCGATGCTGGCGCTCGTCGTCGACGTCGGATCGATGATGTGGGAACGTCGCCAGCTGCAGAACGGCGCCGACGCGGCGACGCTCGCGCTGGCCCAGGACTGCGCGAGCAAGCGAGCCACGTGCGACCCGGCGACGCCGGGCCTCAAGTGGCTCGCCGACGCCAACGCCGCGGACGGGTTCGGCGGCATCCAGCGCGTCTGCGCCGTCGGCACGTTCGTCGGCGCGGACAAGTTCACCGGCTGCACGGCCACGACCGGGGCGCTCACCGACTGCCTGCCGACGCCGGCCGGGGCGACGGGACCGTACGTCGAGGTCCGGACCCGGACGTCGACGAACTCCGACGACACCGGGACGATCCTCAAGCCCTTCTTCGCCCAGGCCGTGGGCTGGGACGGCGCGACGATCGCGGCCTGCTCGCGGGTCGGCTGGTCCGGCGGTCATCCGAGCACTGTCCTGCCGGTCGTCCAGTCGCAGTGCGCCTGGGACGACGCGACGGCGAAGGGGAAGGACTTCCCGGCTGCACCGCCGTATGCGTTGGACGGCTCGGGTGTGGCCGGCAAGACGCCACTCCCCGCACTCCCGGTCGCATCGGGATATGTCACGAAGGTGGAGGGCAAGGGGTCCAACACCGACTACACGATCGACGGGGTGTCCGCCTTCTACCTCGCGGGCTACTCCGTGACCGGCAACAAGCAGCTCGACGGCTTCAAGGGAGTCGATGCGAGCCGCTCGTGCGACAAGAACGAGGACTGCCTCTACGGCTGGTTCGTCTCGCCGGTGATCCCGGTCGACGCGATCCCCAACACGGGCACCGACCGGGGGCCCCAGCGCCTCTCGACGATCGGCTGAGACGGCCGCCCAGTCGACGCGCTCAGTCGGACGGAGCAGCGTCCGTCGGGGTGTCGGTCGGGGTGTCGGCTCGCACGAGGACCGCGAGGGTCTCGCCGTCGCCGACCTCGAGCCGGTCGCCCGACACGACGAACGCCTGTGGCGCGTCGAGGAGGGCGAGCAGGCGCTGCTCCTGCTCCATCGCGTCGGGTGGACCGGCCACGCGGGTCGTCGCGGCGTCGGCCACTCTGAGCAGCCCGTCCGTCACCTCGTAGCGGCCCATGAGGCGGTTGACGCCGGTGCTGCCGGAGACCCGACCGTCGTCGCCGAACGACAGCTGCGGCTTCGGCGGGACGGTGGCCGCGCCACCGAGCTCCTCGACCACCCACGACGTGCCTGCGACCTCGTTGTCAGCCATTCCGACACGGTAGCCCGGTGCGGCCGCCGGGATCGTCGAGTACGCATACGCACGCGGGCCGCGGGCAGCGCCGGGCATCGTTGGTGCATGGACGCAGCGCAGCCGCCGAGGTCGTGGTGGGCCATCGCCTTCGTCACGGTGACGGCGGTCGGGCTCGGCGCGCTGGCCTGGGCGGTGCTCATGATGCACGCGCTCACCTACGGGATGACCGAGGTGCTCGGGATGACGCAGCTGGACCCTCCCGACACCGACCGCTACGGCTTTGCGCTGGCGGTCGGTGTGGCGGTCGACGCCGCCGTCACCGCCGCGATGCTGTGGCAGCTCGGCCGCACGGCCGCGCGGCAGTGGCCGGCGTGCGTGACCGCGCTCCTCGCAGCCGTCGTCGGTGGAGTGACGGGTGCGAGCGCCCTGCTGCTCGTGCTCGGCATCAACCCGCTCGACGTCCTCTAGGGTGACCGGCATGGCCGGGGTCTGCGCGCGATGACTCCCGCCGACGTGCCGGCGGTGCTCGCCGTCCAGGAGCCGGGAGCCGGAGCTCGTTCCCGCCGCGTCCCGAGCTGCTGACCTACGAGCTGTCGCTGTCCTCTGCAGGGGGCTGACCCGGGACGCCGTCGTCACGACGGCCGGGCTGGTCGGGCTGGTCGGGCTGGTCGGGCTGGTCGCGCCGGTCGCGCCGGTCGCGCCGGTGCTGGACGATCGCGATGACGAGGCACGCGACGAGCCCGAGCACGAGCAGCGGCAGGGCCGCGAAGTACCCGAGGAAGAGGACCGCGTCCGAGGGCGCGGGCGTGCAGCCGAAGCCGAGTCCCGTGCACTGACCGGAGGCGTTGTGGTCCGGGAGCACGACGTGCAGCACGAGCACGAGGACCAGCGGGAGACCCCAGAGCAGCCCGAGGGCGACGAGGTAGGGGCTGACGCGGCGTCGGTGCACCCTGCCAGCCTCGCTCCCCTCCGCCGCCGACGCATCCGCGCGTCTACTCAGGCCGGGCCCGGCGGGGCCAGCCCAGCCGGGCGTCACAGCTCCTTGCGCAGGTGCACGTCGTCGGCGTCGGCGGTCGGCACGCCCTGCCAGCGGAAGATCTCGCGGTAGCCCTGCTTCTCGTAGAAGCCGGGCGCCTGGAAGGTGAACGAGGTGACGAAGACGTGCGTGCAGCCCCGTGCGCGCGCCTCGGTCTCGAAGTCCGCGAGCAGCCGCTCGCCGAGCCCGCTACCCCGGGCGTCCTCCCGGACCCACGTCATGCCGATGCCGGCCGCGACGCCCCACGTCCACCCGCTGACCCCGGCCGCCAGCTCGTCCGCCTCGTCGACGACCCGGACGGTCAGCTCGCGCGCCGCCGGCGTGCCCACGGTCGCGGTGGCGTTGACGGCATCGAGCTCGTCGGACAGTCGCTGGTCGAGGGCGGCGTCGGCCTCGCCGACCTCGGAACGGAATCCAGTCGCATCGGTCACCGGTCGATCCTGTCAGGCGGTGACCGGAGGCGGTCGGGCGCCGCGGTCCGTCGCCACGGGAGCGGGCGTATGCCGGGGCGCGCGGTCATGGACGACCGCGCGCCCCTCGTGGTGCTGCGTTCGCGTCGCTCAGGCGCGGGTGTTCGAGCTCACGACCCACGCGCCGGTGGGCGGCACCCACCCCTCGATGGTCGAGGGGAGCGACACCCGCGTGTTGCAGTCGATCACGGAGTAGTGCAGGTGCGCGCCGACCGCGGCGCCGGTATCGCCGACATAGCCGATGATGCGGCCCTGCGGGACCCAGTCGCCGGGCTCGTAGAAGGACTGGTTGAGGTGGGCGTACTGCGTGCACTGGCCGTTGGGGTGGCGGATGATCACCTCGATGCCGTTCTGCCAGTACGGCGACCAGTTCGAGATGACGATCGTGCCGCCCTGCGTGGCCGAGACCTCGTAGTTGGCCGGCAACCCGAGATCCCAGGCGTAGCGGTTGTACGCGTCCGTGTGCGAGTAGCCGCCGCCGTTGCCCTGGTTGACGGTGTAGCCCTCCCCCGCCGGGTAGGGGGCCTCGAAGTAGCCCGCCGCCGTGGCGGACGGCGCTCCGGTGAACGCCGTCGTGGCGGCGAGGGCGACGGCGCTGACCAGCACGCCGATCCGGCGGGTCAGCCCGTTCCGCCTGCGTCCGGCGCCGGCGACGGTGGTGTTTGCGATCATGTGAGTCGTCCTTTCGGTGGGAGGAGGGCTCCCAGTCCAGCCAGCCACCCCGGCCGCGGCAATCCTTCAAGCCGGCGGCTTGATCCAGCGGCATGCACCGTGCGCCGGCCCGCACCCCCGCAGCTCGCTCGAGTGGCGACCCCCGTGGCCGCGTGCAAATGTGAGAGCACCCCCTGACCTGACGTCGCCATCAGCAAGGAGTGGTCGTGCTGCGCTACGAGATGACGCCCACCGACGTGGGCACCTGCCGGTTCGGCATCTCGCCCCTCAACGAGATGTGCCTCTCGCTCCGCAGCCTCCGCGCGCCGGACGCCTACGTCCCGCGGGTCGCGTGGACCTTCCTGGCGATGCCCGAGTCCCGGGACCACCGCGAGACGCTGCTGGCTCTCGTCAACGACGAGTTCTCGACTCCCGACGTCATCAACCCGCGACCGGAGTCGCCGTCACCCCGGCTCTCGGCGGAGATGCAGCGCGTCGCGTCCGTGCCGGCGACGGTGCTGCGCCAGGAGCTCGACCGGCTCTGGGCCGACGGCGCGCCCCAGGCGGTGCAGGGGTCGCCCGCGGTCGTGATGGCTCGTGTCCTCGACGCCCTCGAGGCCTACTGGACCTGGGCCTTCGCGGCCTTCTGGACCAGGCACCGCAGCATCCTCGAGGCCGATGTCCGTCACCGGGCGTCGCGGTCCGCGGGCTTCGGGCTCCTGCACGCGCTCTCCGAGCTGCACCCGAGCATCACCGTCGACGACATCACGCTGAGCGCCCGCAGCCGGGTCGGACCGTCGTACTCCGCCCCGGTGCGCGGCCGCCGGCTCGTCTTCGTGCCGTCGCTGTTCACCCTCGCCGCCTCGCACCCGAGCAGCGACGCCGTGCCGCCCATGGTCATCTACCCGGCACGGGGCCAGCGCCAGGAGCTGCCGGCGGCCTCGTCGACGACCGCGGTCGCTCTGCTCGGACCGGCCAGGACCGAGGTCATGCGCGCGCTCGCCGAGCCGCGCACCACGACCGAGCTGGCGGCGATGCTGGGCAAGACCGCCTCGGCCGTCAACCAGCAGCTGCACGAGCTGCGTCGCGCCGGGCTGGTGCGCAGTGCCCGGTCGGGCAAGTCGGTGCTCTACGCCGTCACCGCGTCCGGCGAGGCCCTCATGGCCTTCGGGCCGGGCGAGACGTCGGAGGCCGCGAGCGCCTGACGAGCGTTCCCGGTCGGCCTACAGCCGGCCGATGACGTCGTCGAGCATCGCCTCGGTGAGCTTGCCCGTGAAGGTGTTCTGCTGGCTCACGTGGTAGCTGCCGACGAGGCGCACCGGGTGGCCGGCCGCCGTCCTCAGCACGGCCTCGGCGCCGTGGCCGAACTTGGGCTTGGGTCGGGGCACGAGCCACCCGCGACGTCGAGCCGCCCCGAGCGCCGCGTCCCAGGCGATCGAGCCGAGCGCGAGCATCGAGCGCAGCCGCGGCTCCGACAGCTCGAGGTCGCGGTCGAGCCAGGGCGCGCACGTCGCCTTCTCCTCCGTCGTGGGCTTGTTCGCAGGCGGCGCGCATCGGACGGTCGCGACGATGCGAAGCCCGGTCAGCTCGAGGCCGTCGCCCGACGAGACCGACGTCGGCTGGCTCGCGTAGCCCGCGCGGTGGAGCGCGGCGTAGAGCCAGTCACCCGAGCGGTCACCGGTGAACATCCGCCCGGTCCGGTTGGTGCCGTTGGCCGCCGGCGCCAGCCCGACGACGAGCACCTCCGCGTCCGGGTCGCCGAACGACGGGCCCGGCCGTCCCCAGTAGGGCTGGTCGGCGAACGCCGCGCGGCGTCCCTCCGTCGCCACCGACTCGCGCCACTCGACGAGCCGCGGGCAGGCTCGGCACACGCTGATGCGGGCATCGAGCTCGCGTATGCCGTCTGCCCCCTTCGCGAGCCGGCGCACCTGCGCGGCGGTGGCCGCCACCGGCGTCTCAGCCGTAGCCGGGTCGCCGGGCCAGCCGGTGCCGGGAGGGACCGGCGACAGGAAGAGGCCACCCGTGACGGGGTGCTGGGCCGGGTTGGGCATGGCGGCAGGGCACATGGCCCCACGCTAGGCCGGGACCGCGGCGGACGGCATACGTCCTCGGGGGTGTCGTGAGACCGTGCTGGGAGGCGACGCTGAACCGGAGGGGCCGCGCAGGCGTCTTCGGACTGGGAGCACCAGTGAGGAGGTGGCGGCGGGATGCCGCTCGACGACGATGCGGTCGCGGAGATCTACCGCGAGCACGGGCCGATGCTGCGCCGCGTCGTGTGGCGCGCCACCAGTGACGCCAACCGCGTCGAGGACATCGTCCAGGAGGTCATCCTGCGGGTCTGGAAGCAGGCGCCCGAGGCGGAGAACCTCCGTGCCTACCTCATCACGACCGCACGCCACCTCATCGTCGACCAGTACCGCGCCGCCGGGCGCCGACCCCAGCAGGCGCAGCTCGTCGAGGTCGCCGAGCAGGACTCGGCTCTCGACCGGGCGCTCGACCAGGTGCTCGTCGAGGAGGCCCTCGGCCGGCTGCAGGCCAACCACCGTGAGATCGTGCGCTGCCTCTACTACGAGCGGCTGACCGTCGCCGAGACCTCCCTGCGGGTCGGGGTGCCCGAGGGCACCGTGAAGTCCCGCGCCTACTACGCCGTGCGCAACCTGCGCGTCATCCTCGACGAGATGGGAGTGACCCGATGAACCCCGGATCGGACGACCTGCACGTGCTGCTCGGCGCGTACGTGCTCGGTGGCCTGTCCGACGAGGACCACCGTGCCTACAGCGAGCACCTGCGCACGTGTGCCCAGTGCCAGACCGAGCTCGGCCAGGTCTCGGGGCTCCCCCGGCTGCTCGACCTCGCCGGTCCCGCGGGCGGCCCGCACCTGGCCGACGGTCCCGCTGCCGTGCCGCCGCCGCTCATGACCGAGCCCGACGACGCGCGGGTCGCGAGCCTGCTCGGTGAGGTCGCCCGCCGTCGCCGCCGCCGGCGCACCTGGCTCTCGTGCCTCGCGGCCGCGGCGGCCGCCGTCTTCTTCGCCGGCGGCGCATGGCTCGGGCCGAAGCTGACCGAGGCGACCACGCCGACGCCACCGACGACGCACGTCGCAGCGGCCGCCGTGCCGGGCAGCGCGGTCCGCGTCGACATCGCGCTCGTGACGCGCGGCTGGGGCACCCAGCTCGACATCGACTGCGAGGACATGCCCAAGACCGGCGCCCTGGCGCTCTGGGTCATCGACGGCAAGGGCCACGCCACGACGGCCGCGTCGTGGCGCGCGACGGCGACGGGCTACTCCAAGGTGACCGGCGCGACGGCGTTGCGCCCCAACGAGATCCAGTCGCTCGAGGTGCGCACCGAGACCGGGAAGGTGCTCGCCTCCGCCAGGACGTGAGCAGGCCTGACGTCAGGGGGGTCTCAGAGCCCGCTCGGCAGCTGGGTCCTCGGCGGCGTGACGCTGACCTTGCGTCCGTCGAAGGTGACCTCGCTGAGCCACATCGTGCGGCCGGGCACGTCCGAGCCGATCGAGTCGGGCGCCCACGCGTGGTAGACCATGAGCACCCGGCCGTCCTTGGTCTCCAGGAGCGCGCAGTGACCCGGCCCGGCGGCGACGTCGGTGCTCGTCAGGATCGGCTCGGGGTCCTTGGTGAACGGCCCGGTCGGCGACGACGCCGTCGCGTGGCCCACGGCGTACTTGTCGCTGCCGTAGTCGTTGGCGGAGTAGAAGAGGTGGAAGACGCCGTCGCGCTCCCAGACGAAGGGCGCCTCGACGAGCTGCCCCTCCCACGGGAGGTCCTGCCGGATCAGGCGTTTCGGCTCCCCTTCGAGGCGGAGCCCGTCGTCGGAGAGCCGCTGCACCGAGATCCAGGTGTCCGCGCCGACGGCGTTGCCGTCGTTCTTCCAGTAGAGGTATGCCGTGCCGTCCTTCGCGACGAAGGGTGACGCATCGATCGAGCCGCCCTGGTCCTGCTCGCAGACCAGGGGCTTGCTGCTCGTGTCGCGGTAGGGGCCCTGGGGGTCGTCGGCGACGGCGAGCCCGATGCACTGGATGGCCGGGTCGGGCGCCATCGTCGTGTAGTACATGACCCATCGGTCGCCGAAGCGGTGCGCCTCGGGGGCCCAGACCTTGCCGGGCGTGCTCCACGAGGCGACCTTCGGCAGGGCGTCGCTGCCCTGGCTCCACGTTGCGAGGTCGTCGCTGACGAGGGTCTGGACGTTCATGCCGTTGCCGTTGGTCGCGATCGCGACCCAGCCGTCGCCGTCGGGCAGGATCTGCGGGTCGGGGAAGTTGCTCGGCCACACCGGGTTGGTCGCGGCTGCGCTGGGCGCGGCGGTGCCGGAGCCGGCCTGCGAGGCGGAGGGGTTCACGGGATCTCCAGGGGTGGTGGCCCCGCTCCCGCAGCCGGCGAGGAGCGCGGCTGCGAGAGCGAGGGTGAGGACGGGACGGGTGCGGCTCATCCTGCCGCCGGGTCGGCCGGCCAGGTGGACGCGTAGAACCGCAGGTGGTCGATCTCGGCCGTGGCGGCCGGGCTGGCGCCGCCGTGGGCGACGAGCCCGATGCGCGGGTCGGTGCCGGCGCGGAAGGTCCACGTCGCGCCCCACGTCCAGTGCACGCCGTCCCGGCTCGTGCCGGCGCGATAGAGGTGCTCGCCGGCGGCGTTGCGGTGGTGGGCGAGACGCAGCCAGAGCGTCGGTGCGGCCGTGCCGATGATGGCTCCGCCGTAGCTCGTCGGCCCGCTGGGGTCGGCCGGGTCGGCAGCGGTCTCGCGGCCGAACTCGGTCTGGCGCGTGTTCCAGATGGCGACCTTGGAGAGGCGGGCGAAGTCGTCGTCGTTCTCGTAGGCGACGAGGCCCACCTGCTGGTAGTTGCGCACCGTGTCGACCCCGAGGTCGAGGGTCGTCTTGGCCTCGGCGATCCAGTCGCCGTCGCCCGGGGTGTCGTGGAGCAGGACACTCGCGGTGTTGCCCCCGCCGACGAGGTCGGTGCCTTCGACGGGCCAGCGCAGGCTGCCGCCCGAGACGGTGACGGCCGGGTTGCGTCGCACCCAGGTGAAGCCGGACAGGCTCGGGTCGTCGAACTCCTCGGACTCGAGCAGGGCGCCGGCCTGCGGGACCGGCACGAGCGCGGCCGCGTCGGCCGCCGCCGGGTTGACGACGACGTTGTCGACGACGGCGCGACTGCTGCTGAGCCGCACCGGGGCCGCGGTGGGACGGGCGTCGCCGCTCACCGCCACGCGCGCCACGACGTCGGCCAGGTCGCTCTCGGTCACCTCGGCGGTCAGCCCGTCGGCCGTGGCCTCGACGGTCAGGGTGCGCCACGCTCCGGCCGGCAGCGGCGGGAGCGCCGTCGCGGACGAGCGGACCGTGCCGTCACGGTCGACCTGGGCGGTCAGGCGCGAGCCCTTGGGGTCGAGGGTGACCTTGACCGAGGGGTCCCGGCCGAGCAGCACGCGCAGCGGCTCGGTGCCGCGGTGGTCGAGACGCACGTGGAGCGGGCCGGCGGGGGCCGAGGCGGTCGTCGAGGCGGTGCCGTGCACGAGCGCGGTGTCACCGGTGACGGGGTCCGCCGGCCCGGCGGCGAGGCCCTTGAAGCCGCTCGCGGACGGGTCGGTGGGCGTGATCCCGAGCCCTGACGCGAGGGTCGGCGCCGGCTGCGGGGTGTCGGACGGGCCGGCCCCAGCCTGCGTGCGTGGCCAGCCGTCGACCCAGTCGAGGCGGTCGAGCAGCATGGGTCGGCGGTTGATCCCGAAGGTCGTCGTCAGCCACGGGTTGGTGCGGTCGATGGCGTGGTAGGCGATGAAGTCGCTGCCCTCGGCGTCCGTGACGACGGCGTGGTGGCCCGCGCCGACGAAGCGGTTGCCGTTCTGCGTCAGCACCGTCGTGCCGCCGACGCGGGAGGTCAGCAGCGGCGTGCCCTCGGCGTCGACGAACGGGCCGAGCGGCGACCGCGAGCGGCCGGCGAAGACGGAGTAGCCCGTCGTCGGGCCGGCGCAGCAGTTCGCTGCCGAGCCCATGAGGTAGTAGAAGTCGCCGTGCCGCACGACGTAGGAGCCCTCGTAGCGGTTGTCGATGGCGACCTGCGTGGCCGTCCCGACCGGGGTCAGGCCGTCCGCCGACATGCGCGTCGCCCAGAGCCCGCCGAAGTAGCTGCCGTAGTAGAGGTAGCGCTGCCCGTCAACGTCCGTGAACCCCGCGGGGTCGAAGGTCCAGAGGAACCCGCCACCCGACGCCGGCCGGGGTGGGACGGCCGGCGCGGGGGCGGGAGTCCAGGGACCCGACGGTGACGGTGCCGTGGCGGCACCGATCGCGGAGTCGTCGCCGGGGTTGAGCGTCGTGTCGGTGACCGTGAAGTAGAGGACGTAACGCCCCGCGACGTAACGGATGTCGGGTGCCCAGAGGCCCGCGGTAGGCGTGGCCCACGCCGGCCGGTTGCTCGCGTCGAAGACGGTGCCCAGATACTCCCAGCTCGACCAGTCGCGGGTGCGGGCCATGTGCATGAGGCCCGGCGCGTCGCCCGCCTTGAGCGGGTCGGAGGTCGCGTACGCGTACCACCAGCCGTCGCGTCCCCGGATGACCGACGGGTCGGCGAAGGTGTCCGAGAACGAGTCCGACACGGCGTTGTCGTATGCCGTGTCGGACGGTCCCGCGGCCACAGCACCCGCCGCGGGGGTCATGGCCGTCAGGCCGACAGTGGCGACGAGTGCTGTGAGACAGGCGGTTCCGCGTCTGACGGCGCGGCGCCCCAGGAAGGTCAGGGAACGCATACGGACTCCTCAGCCCTTGACGCCGCTGCTGGCGACGCCCTCGATGACGTAGCGCTGCACGAAGACGTAGAGCGCGAGGACGGGGATCGCGGCGAGCATGGCACCGGCCATGACCACGGGATAGTCGATCGTGTAGGCGCCCTGGAGCCGGCTGAGGCCGGCGGGCAGGGTGAGCCGCTCCGGGGAGAAGAGCACGTAGATCGGCCAGATGAAGTCGTTCCAGTTGGCGAGGTAGCTGAGCACGCCGAGCGTCACCAGGGCGGGCCTCGCGTTGGGCAGCACGATCGACCACCAGGTGCGGAACGCACCCGCGCCGTCGAGCCGGGCGCTCTCCTCGAGCTCCTTCGGCAGGCCGAGGAAGAACTGCCGCATGAAGAAGACGCCGAACGCACCGGCCGCACCCGGCACGACGAGCGCCCAGATCTGGTCGAGCCAGCCGAGCTTGTCGAGGAGCAGGAAGTTCGGCATGAGGAAGATGAAGCCCGGGACGAAGAGCGTCAGGATGATCGCCGTGAAGATGGCGTTCTTGAAGCGGAACTCCATGCGCGCCAGCGCAAAGCCGGCCAGCGAGCACACGACGAGGACGAGCGCGGCGTGCATCGTCGCCGCCGCCATGGAGTTGAGGAACCAGCGCGCCACGGGGCTCGCGGCGTCCCGGAAGAAGAGGACGTCGAAGGCGCGCAGGCTCGGCTCGGACGGGAAGTAGGTCGGCGGGACCGTGCGCGACTCGCTCTGCGACTTGAACGCCGTGAGCAGCACGAGCAGGAGCGGCCCGATGAAGATCAGGCTGAGCACGCCCATGCCGAGCCAGAAGAGCGGTCCGTTGCGGCGCTTCACGACTTCTTCTCCCTCAGTGCCCAGAAGTTGACGAGCGAGATGAGGGCGAGGAAGACGGCGAGCACGTAGCTCATCGCCGACGCCTGGCCCATGCGGTACTGCGAGAGACCGAGGTCGGTGATCTCCATGATCGCGGTCCGCGTCGAGTCGCCGGGGCCACCCTTGGTGATGAGGTAGCTCTGGCCGAACATGTTGGCGCTGGCGAGCACCGTCGTGACGATGACGAAGATGAGGACCGGTCGCAGCCCCGGGATCGTGATGTAGCGCAGCTTCTGCCACGCGCTGGCACCGTCGAGCTCGGCTGCCTCGTAGTGCTCGGCCGGGATGTCGCCGAGGCCGGCGAGGTAGATGACGGCGTTGAAGCCGATGGTCCACCAGATCGTGACGGCGGCGAGGGAGATCCACGCCCACGGCTGCGCGGTGGTCCACGGCGTGTTGTCCGGCAGACCGAGGGCCCCGAGCAGGCCGTTGACCATGCCGAAGGACGGGTCGAGCAGGTAGCGCCACATGAGCCCGACGACCGCGACGCCGAGGACGAAGGGCGCGAAGAAGACGGCCCGGAAGAAGGTCCGGCCCGGGAACTTGCGGCCCAGCAGGATCGCGAGGAGCAGCGGCAGCACGACGAGGAAGGGCACGCTGATGACGACGAAGATGGCCGTCGCCTTCATGCCGTTCCAGAAGGGCTGGTACTGCGGCGAGCTGCTGTCGAGCAGGTCGGCGTAGTTCTGCAGCCCGACGAACGGCTTGTTGGGCAGCAGGAAGTCCCAGTCGTGCAAAGACATCCAGATGCCGAGGATGCCCGGGACCGCGACGAAGGTGATGAAGAGGAGCAGGAACGGGGCGAGGAAGAGGTAGGGCGTCCACCTCGACCCGTGGATGCCGGATGGCGCTCCCCGGGAGCGACGGCCACCCGGCGTGGGCGTCGCTCCCGAGGGCGGTCTCGTGGGCTGTGTCGTGGTCACAGCCATGGCGTCAGCCGCCGTACTTCTTGGCGTTGGCCTCCAGGATCTTCGTCGCGCGGCCGGCGGCGTCGGACAGGACCGTCTTGGGGTCCTGTCCGCCGAGGATCGCGGCGTTCACGGCCTTGTCGAACTCCGGCATGGCGTCGCCGATGCCGGCGACAGCCGGCGGGAAGTGCAGGTCGTCGATCTGCGTGGCGAGGATGGCTTGGTCCTTGAGCGCCTTGAACTCGGCCGACTCGCGCACCGAGTTGCGGGCCGGCACCTGTCCGCCCTTGGCCCACTCGAGGCTCTTGTTGCTGATCCAGTTGAGGAAGACGCGCGCCGCCGTCTGCTTGTTCTCGTCGGGGGTGCGGGAGGTGGGCAGGATGAACTGGTGCGAGCCGGCCCACGCGGCCTTGGTGCCGCCGATGTTGGGGATCGGCGCGACGCCCCACTCGAGGCCCGACTTCTCCTTGAGCGTGTTGATCGTCCAGATGCCGTTCCAGTTGAAGGCCGTCTTGCCGTTCTGGAGCGCCACGAGGTCGGCGTCCTGGGCGATCTTGGCGGCCGAGTAGCCCTTGGTGACGAGGTCCTGGAACCAGGTGAGGGCCTTGACGCCGGGGTCGTCGGCCCAGAGGACCTGCTTGGCGTCGTCGGAGAAGAGCGAGCCGCCGAACTGCCAGATGAGCGACTGGATCGACAGGCCGCCGGTGAAGGGGAAGGGGCTGGCCCAGTGGCCCTGGATGCCCTTGCTCTTCATGCTCTCGAGCGCGGCCATGTACTCGTCGTTCGTCATCGGCGGCTTCTCGGGGTCGACGCCGCCCTTCTCCATGACGGTCTTGTTGTAGAAGAAGCCGAGCGGGTGCACGTCGAGCGGGATGGAGTAGCGCTTGCCGTTGTAGATGCCGGCCTTCCACGGCACGGGGGCGAAGTCGGACTCGCTGAGCTTGAGGGCGGCCGCGACGTCGTCGAGCGGCTGGATGACGTTGCGGGCGGCGTTCGTGGCGACCGAGTCGACGTGCATGATGCCGATGTCGGGGCCCTTGCCGGCCGTCACGGCGGCGGGCAGCTTGGCGTAGTAGTCCGCCCACTGCATCGTGTTCATCGAGACCGCGATGTTGGGGTGCTCGGAGTTGAACTGGTCGACGAGGCGCTTCATGAAGGGGCCGTCGCCGCCGGTGAAGCCGTTCCAGAACTGCAGGGCGACCTTGGGACCGGAGTAGCCGGTGGCGCCACCTCCGGCGGACACCGCGGGGGCCTGGCCGGGGACCGCGCCCGAGCCGGAGCCGCACGCGGTGAGGCCGGCGATGCCCGCGATGCCCAGCGCCCCCGAGAGGATGGTGCGCCGGGTGAGTGGCGAGAGGGGTGAGGTGGAGTTCGTCATTGAACGGTCCCTTCGGTGAGTCGGATGCAGTGCCAGGAGGTGGGCGGCAGGGTTGCCAGGAGGGTGGTGCCGTCGGTCCCACCGACCGTCGCGTCCCCAGGGCTGGGGGTCACGCGGTCGGGGTGTTCCTCGGTGTTGGTGGCCGAGGTGTCGTCGTCGTGCACCTGGAGGTGCTCGACGAGGGTGTATGCCGTGGGGGCGCCCCCCACGGCGGCCGCGACGTCGAGCCGCAGCTCGGCGCTCTCGGTGCGGCTGCGGTTGACCACGAAGACGGCGAGGTCGCCGGTGTCGGGGTCGTGGGTCGCGGTGACGACGAGCTGGTCGACGGGCCCGAAGGCCTTGGTCGGGGTCGTGTCGCAGGCGACGGCCGGGCGCAGCACGGTGCCACGCGCATACCTCGCCGTGAGCGCGAACGGATGGAAGATCGTCTGCTTCCACGAGGCGCCGCCCGGTCGGGTGGCGATGGGGGCGATGACGTTGACGAGCTGCGCCTGGCACGCCATGGACACCCGGTCGGTGTGCTGGAGCAGGGTGATGAGCAGGCTGCCGACGACGACGGCGTCGGTGACGTCGTAGACGTCCTCGATGAGCTCGGGCGCCTCGCGGATGTCGAGCGAGTTCTCGCCGTGGAACCGGCCCTGGAACCACACGTTCCACTCGTCGAAGGACACCATGATCCGCTTGTCGGAGCCCTTGACGGCGGCGACGTGGTCGGCGGTCGCGACGACGGACTTGATGAAGCGGTGCATGTCCTCGCCGCTGGCGAGGAACGAGTCGACGTCGCCGTCGACGGGCTCGTAGTAGGCGTGCGCCGAGATGTGGTCGACGAGGTCGAAGCACCGCTCGAGGACGACGCGCTCCCACGTGCCGAAGGTCGGCATGCCGCGGTTGGACGAGCCGCAGGCGACGAGCTCGAGGGTGTCGTCGACCCGGCGCATGGCGCGCGCCGTCTCCTCGGCGACCCGGGCGTACTCCTCGGCCGTCTTGTGGCCCATCTGCCAGGGGCCGTCCATCTCGTTGCCGAGGCACCAGACGCGGATGTCGTGCGGCTCGACGTGGCCGTTCTTGGCGCGGCGGTCGGGCCAGCTCGTGCCGGTCTCGGCGTTGCAGTAGAGCAGCAGCTCGATGGCCTCCTGCACGCCGCGCGTGCCGAGGTTGACGGCCATCATCGCCTCGACGCCGACGTTCCGGGCCCAGTCGACGAAGTCGTCGGTGCCGACCTGGTTGGTCTCGACGGAGCGCCAGGCGAGGTCGAGCTGGGTGGGCCGGTCGGCCTTGGGTCCGACGCCGTCCTCCCACTTGTAGTTGGAGACGAAGTTGCCACCGGGGTAGCGCACGACGGTGACGCCGAGCTCCCGGACGAGCTGCGCGACGTCCTCGCGGAAGCCCAGCTCGTCGGCCTGTGGGTGGCCGGGCTCGTAGATGCCGGTGTAGACGCACCGGCCCATGTGCTCGACGAAGGACCCGAAGATCCTCGGGCGCACCGGACCCACCGCGAAGGCGGCGTCCAGTCGTACCGTCGCTGCTCCCATGCGGTCCTCCTTGACCGTCGACGTGCGGGTCGCACCGTCTTGTTGCAACGGTTACCCAATCTGCGTTGCGCTGAAAATTACAACGGTTACCGAAAACTGTCCAGAGGTCGCCCGAGGTCGTCACGTCGGGCGTCGGCGGGCGCTAGCCTGTCCACGAGGCAGGGCACGCAGGAGGCCCGGACGGACGGAGGCACGGTTGGCAGCGCGGCTCAGGGACGTGGCGGAACGTGCGGGAGTGTCGGTCAAAACGGCCTCGAACGTGCTCAACCACCACCCACACGTGAAGGCCAGCACGCGCGAGCGCGTCGAGGCCGCGATGGCCGAGCTGCACTACCGGCCCAACCTCTCGGCGCGCAGCCTCAAGCACGGCCGCGCCGGCTTCCTCGCCCTGGCGGTGCCTGCCATGGACTCCCCCTACTTCGCCGAGCTCGCGGCCCGCATCACCGAGGAGGCCGCGGCGCTCGGCTTCATCGTCCTGCTCGACGTGACCGGCGGCGACGCCGACGCCGAGCGCGTCGTCCTCGAGGGCATGCGCTCGCACGTCATCGACGGCGTCATCTTCTCGCCGCTCGCCCTCTCAGCCGACGAGATCGGGCGCCGCGCCGACAGCCTGCCGATGGTCCTGCTCGGCGAGCGCCCCGTGCCCACGGGCTTGGACCACATCGCCGTCGACTCCGTCGCGGCCTCGCGCGCCGCCACGGAACACCTTGTCGCCCAAGGCCGCCGACGCATTGCGGCCGTCGGTCGCGAGACGACCAAGGGCACCGCGTCGGCCCGTCTGCGCGGCTACCGGCAGGCCCTCAAAGCGGCCGGCCTGCCCTACGACACCGACCTCGTGATCGGGGTCCCTCACTTCGAGCGCGCCGACGGCCACGCCGCGATGCAGCAGCTGCTCGCCCTGCCGGAGCGGCCCGACGCCGTCTTCTGCTTCAACGACCTCATGGCGATCGGCGCCCTGCGTGCCTGCGTCGAGGCCGGGGTGCAAGTGCCCGAGGAGGTCGCCATCGTCGGCTTCGACGACATCGCCGAGACGCGCTACTCCAACCCGACGGTCACGACGATCTCCCCCGACCTGACGGGCCTGGCCCGTGCGGCGCTCGAGCTGCTCTCGCGCCGGATCGACGGCGACGACGGGCCGGCCGAGGAGGTCGAGGTGGCGTGGACCCTCGAGGCCCGCGAGACGACCCTCGGCGTGCCGCCGGGCCGCTCGCGACGCCGTGCCCCGCGCTCAGGCGCCACCACCACGCCCACCCGCTGAACGCATACGACCTGCCCATCCTCCGGACTCGCGGAGGGCGACGTCACGACGGAGCACGGCGAGGCGCGCGAGCCGGTCACGGCCGTCGGCGGAGTCGTAGGGCGCGACGCCGGCCACGAAGTCGATCGCGTGCTGTCGCATCGTCTCCGTCGCCGTGCGGTAGGCGATCCAGTTCTCGTGCCACTGGAAGAGCTGCTGGAGCCCCTCGAGCACGACGATCAGGGCGCCGAGCGAGGCGGTGACCCACGCCGTCGCGGACAACCCGGCCGCGACGGTCACGGCTGCCGCAGCCGTGAGGCTGACGATCCGGGCCACCTGATACGACAGGCGATTCGTCGTCGCGCCACTGCTGTAGGACGCGAACTGGTCGCGGTACGCCGCCCACACCGCCGACCCCGACAGCTCGGGGTCGGCGGGGTCCGGCAGCTCGTCGGACATCCAGCCCGGATTGGTGCCCATGCCACAGTGTCGCGCCCTCCCGCCTCCCGGGGAGCGTTTGGGGGGGGCGGGGTCAGAGCGAGCCGGCGGAGCGGGCGTCGACGTCACCCCGCGCGGCCAGCGTCTCGGCGGCACCCGTCGAACCCGGAGCGGGCGAGGCCACCGTCGCCGCCGACCCCACGGGCAGCGTGACCCGGTAGGTGCGCGTCACGGGCGTCCCCGTGCACGCCTTCGGCAGCGCGGCCCCCGAGCCCTTCGCGGCCGAGACGTAGCTGGCGGTCACGTCGGCGGTGACGGACGACGCGGACGACCACGCCGGCACGTGGAGGCGCACGGCGGTGTAGTCACGGCTCGACGCCGCCAGACGGTCCTGCCGGTAGAACGAGGAGAACCCGCCCATGTTGGGGTAGCCCACCGCCGCGCCGGCCGAGGACACCGTGACGGCGACCGAGCAGACCGGTGCGTCGGTCGTCCACGGGATGCGTACCCACGTCTGCCGGCCGGCCACGACGCCGGCCAGCTCCCGGGTCAGCGGGCGCAGACCGGTCGAGACCGTGTCGCCGACGAGCACGCCGGAAGGAGACGCCGGCGCCGTGGGAGACGTCGCTGCCGAAGGCGCCGGGGCGACCGCCGGAGCGGCCACGTGCACCGGCTCCGCGGCGTCGGGTCCGGAGGCGACGACATACGCACCCAGCCCGACGGCGACGGTCCCGGCGAGGACGACGGCAGCCACGCCGAGCTGGACGGTGCGGGACGACGGGGCGCTGGTGGGCATGGGCGGTCCTCGGGGGTGGCGACTGCAGGACGGCACCGGCAGGGTGCTCCCCCAGTGTGTCCAGCCCGTCGCAAGGTCAGCCGGGGAAAGGGCGCGGGAGGCGCGCAGGAATCGCGCAAGGTCTGCGCAAGCGCCGGCCCTACAGGTCGGAGTGCTCCGGCGGCCAGACGACGGAGAAGCGCTCGAAGACGATCTCGTCGCCCTCGGACCAGGTCGCGACGCGGTCCGGCTCGGAGGCGAGGCGTCGGGCGTCCGTGGTCACGTGGGCTGCTCGTCCCGCACGGCACCCGACGGTAGCAACGTCCCGCAGAGGTATGCCGTGAGCTCGGCCGGGTGCGACAGCGCAGCGAGGTGCCCGCCGGGGACGACGTCGAGGTCGAGCCCGAGACGCTCGCGGGCGACGCGGCGCTGCAGCGCCACGGGGAAGAAGCGGTCGTCCACGCCCGCGACGGCGCGGGTGGGCACCCCGGGCCACGCAGCGATGTCGCAGGGCGTCTCGAAGGCGCGGTCGACCTCGGGGCGCTGGTGCGCCTCCCCCGTCGCGGCGACCGCGGGGTCGACGTCGTGGAGGAAGTACGTGTCGAGGTCGACCTCCTCGGTGTAGCCACCGGCCCGGGCCGCCGCGCGCCGCACCTCCTCCGAGCCCACGGCGTCCCACCACTGGCCGGCCGTCTCCCCCGGCAGCGGGACCATGGCGTTGAGCAGCACGATCGCGGAGACCGGGCGCCGGGCCGCCACCATCGGCGCGGTGAAGCCGCCCATCGACTGTGCGACGACCACCACGTCGTGACGGCCGGCGACCGCGTCGACGACGAGACCGGCATACTCCGGCAGGCCGGCCTCCGGGTCGTCACCGGGCAGGTCGACCGCGACGGCCTCGTGGCCCGCCTGCTCCAGCAGCGGGACGACGCGGTGCCAGTACCAAGCGGCGCCACCGGCGCCGGGGACGAGAGCGAATGTGGTCACTGTCCACATGGTAGCCCTCGACGCCGCCGCGGTCCCGTGCGAAGGTGACCGCATGGCTGACGACACCACGATCTCGGACCGCATCACCTCGCTCATCGACGAGGAGCACCGGCTGCGCTCCTCGCTCCAGGCCGGCGAGATCAGCGTCGACGAGGAGCACGCGCGACTGCGCACCGTCGAGGTCGAGCTCGACCAGTGCTGGGACCTGCTGCGCCAGCGACGGGCCAAGCGCGAGTTCGGCCAGAACCCGGACGACGCCGAGGTCCGCTCCGAGCGCACCGTCGAGGGCTACACGGGCTGACGCGAAGCCCGCCACTCGAGCAGCGCCAGCGCCGCGGCGACGACACCGCTCGTGACGTAGTAGCGCCGTTCGGAGCGCGCGGCCGCCGCCCACGGCACCATGCTCGCCGCGTGCAGGGCGTCGACGCCGCCGCCGAAGCGGTGCGCGTCGGGGCCACGGGTGGCGAGCACGGCGACCGCCTGCGCCAGGTGCCGGGCGCCGAGGATCCGCGCCACCGTGACGGTCCCCCGGCCGGGGACCCGTCGCAGCTCCAGCGCGGCGATCCGCGCCGGCGCCACGAGACCGACGAGGCCGTATGCCGCCCTCCCGACCTCGAGGGCGACGGGCGCCGTCAGCGTCAGGTGCCGCCGAGTCACCGCGAGCGCCGAGCGCCGACGCCGGCGGCGAGGGCCGCGACAGCCAGGCCGCCCACCGCTCCGAGCAGCCCGTGGTGCTGGGAGGCCCAGAGCTGGGGGGCCCGGTCGGTGGACCGCTCGGCGAAGGGGCCGCGCGTGCCGTAGTCGCGGTGCTCGTCGGCGGGGCTGTCGAGGTTGTCGGGACGGTCCGGGTCGCTCGGCTCGTCGGTCTGCTGCGAGGAGAAGCCGGTGCGGGCCAGGTAGCGGTCGAGCAGGCCCGGGGCGATGGCGTTGGCCGCGAGCGTGCCCACCGTGCTGCCGCCGACCCAGTACTCCCGCCGCTTCGGGTGGTCGGCCGCGTGCACGACCGCGCTCGCGGCCACGTGCGGCTCGTAGATCGGCGGCACGGGCTGCGGCTTCTTCGGCAGGCGCGAGCGCACCCACTGGAACTGCGGTGTGTTGACGGCCGGCATCTGCACCATCGTCACGTGCACGGGGCTCTTCTCGTGGAGCAGCTCGCACCGCAGCGCCTCGTGGAAGCCCTGGATCGCGTGCTTGGCGCCGCAGTAGGCGGTCTGCAGCGGGATGCCGCGGTAGGCGAGCGCCGAGCCGACCTGCACGATCGTGCCGTGGCCGCGCTCCTTCATCCGGGGCAGGATCGCCATCGTCGCGTAGACGTAGCCGAGGTAGGAGACCTCGGTGACCCGTCGGTACTCCTCGGGCTCGATCTGCTCGAACGGTGCGAAGACCGAGGTGAAGGCCACGTTGACCCACACGTCGACCGGGCCGAGCTCGCGCTCGACGGTGTCGACGGCGGCGGTCACCGCGTCGGCGTCGGCCACGTCGACCTCGACGACCAGCGGGTGTCCGCCGGCCGCGCGCACCTCGTCGGCGGCCGCCTCCAGTCCGGCTGAGCCGCGGGCGAGCAGCGCCACCTTGGCACCGCGCTTCCCGAAGGCGACGGCCGTCGCGCGACCGATGCCTCCGCTCGCGCCGGTGACGGCCACGACCTGGGCCTGCTGGAACCGTGCGTCGTTCATGGGGTTTCCTCTCCTCGTTGCGGATCGGGACGGATGTCGCCCCCGTACCCGTCCGGGCCGGTCAGGTGTGCAGGTGCGTGCCGGGTCCGTCGGCGAGCCGGGCACTCGCCTCGAGCATCCCGGCGTGGACGAAGGCCTGCGGGAGGTTGCCGCGCAGCTGGCGCTGGCGGACGTCGAACTCCTCGGTGAACAGGCCCGGGGTGGTGCAGGCCGCGCGGCCGCGCTCGAACCACCGCAGCGCCTCGGCGCGGTGACCCTGCTGGTGCGTGGCGAGCGCCATGTGGAAGCCGCAGAGCAGGAAGACCCCCTCGGCCTCGGCGAGGGGACGCTCGTCGTGCCGGAAGCGGTAGAGGTAGCCCTCGTCGGCCAGCTCGTCGCGGACCGCAGCGAGCGTGGCGATGCTGCGCGGGTCCTCCGGTGGGACCGCGCCGCGCACGGCCGCGAGCAGCAGTGAGGCATCGACGCGCTCGTCCTGCGGGCTCTGCTGCCAGCGGCCGCTCGGGTGCAGGCAGTCGGACGTCGCGTCGGCGACGATGGTGTCGGCGAAGCCGGCCCACTCGGCGGCCTGCGCGGTCGGCGCCACCGCAGCGATCCCCCGCAGGCCGGCGGCACAGATGAGACGCGAGTGCGCCCACCGGCGGTCGTCGAGCTCCCAGATGCCGGCGTCCGGCTTCTTCCAGCGCCCCCGCATGACGTCGATGCACGTCTCCACGGCTCGCCACCCGTCGAGGTCGAGCATGTCGTGGCGCTCGGCGGCGGCGAAGAGCAGGAGCGACTCGCCGAGCGTGTCGAGCTGGAACTGCTCGTTGACCCAGTTGCCGACGACGTCCTTGCCGCCGGGGTAGCCGGGCAGGTCGAGCTGCCGCTCGTCGGGAACCAGCCCGCCGTCGACGGTGTAGGCCGGGCGCAGGTCGGTGCCGTGCTCGAGCAGGGCGCCCGACACGAAGCCGACCGCGGACGCGAGGAGCGGGTGGGGGCCGCAGGCGGCGACCGCCTGACCGGCGTAGCACTGGTCGCGGATCCACGCGTAGCGGTAGTCGTAGTTGCGGCTGCGCCCACCGTGCTCGGGCAGCGACATCGTGGCCGCCGCCACCATCCCGCCGGCGGCGCTCGTGAGACCCCGCAGGACGGCATACGACTGCTTGGCGTCGGTGGGCGCGATGGTCTGCCCGAAGCTCGGCACGGCGTCGCTCCACGAGGCCAGGGTCGCCGACCAGGTCGGGTCCGGCGCGGGCGGGAGGTCCGGCAGGCGGTCGCGGCCGATTTCGAGGACGAGGTCGTGGGTCTGGCCCTCGCCCAGCTCGACCACCAGCTCGAGGCGGTTGTCGGAGCCCACCCAGTGGGCGTTCCCGGCGCCCGACCAGCGCATGACGTGCTGCCCGGCGCGGGCGGTCCACACGTCGCCCGACCGGTGCACGTCGACCATCGGCTCGGTGCCGAAGCCCGCACCGAGCGAGAGCACCGCGGCGAACCGGGCGTCGCCCCGCTGCGCCTCGAGGCGGTGGAGCAGCACGACGTGGTCCTTGTCGCCGGGGAACGCGAGGGCCTGGCGGCACTCCATGACGCAGTCGTCGGCGGTCCAGCGCCCACGCCAGACGAGGGTGCCCTCCTCGTAGTAGCCGCCCCAGACGTAGCGCTCCTCGAGCGGGGTGACGGCATACGTCCCGGGACCGCCGATGAGGGAGCCGAAGACGGGGTCGTCGTGCCACTGCGGCGCGCACAGCCAGGCGACCTCGCCGCGCGGACCGACGAGGGCGGCGCGCTCACCGTCGGCCAGGACGGCATACTCCCGCAGGACGTGCAGCGGCAGTCCCGCCGGCAGCTTCACGCGACCCGCCACTGGTCGGCACCCCCGCTCACCGTCATGCCGTGGCCCGGCTCGTCGTGCCGCGGGTGCAGGGCGCCGTCGTGCACCTCGGGGATGCCGTCGAGCAGATGGGGCTCGAGCCTCGCGTGGTCGACGAACCACTCGACGTGCCGCAGGTTGGGCACCGCGGCCGCGACGACCGCGTGCAGGCTCGGCGCGCAGTGGGCCGACACCTGCAGGTGCGCTGCCTCGGCGAGCGACGCCCCGCGCAGCCAGCCGGTGTAGCCGCCGCAGCGGGTGGCGTCGAGCTGGAGGCAGTCGACGACGGGAAGCAGGTCGTTCACGTCATCGGGTGTGGCGGCATACTCCCCCGCGGCCACGTCGCAGGCGAGCGCTTCACGGACGGAAGCGAGTCCGACGGTGTCGTCGCTGGAGACCGGCTCCTCGAACCACACGACGCCGAGGTCGTCGAGCCGGTCGCCGACGCGGACCGCCTCGCCGACGGTGTAGCCGCCGTTGGCGTCCACCATGAGCTGCGTGCCCTCGGGGGCCAGGCGGCGCAGCTGCCGGGTGCGCTGGAGGTCGCGCTCGGGGTCGGCGCCCCAGCTCTCGCCGATCTTGATCTTCATCGCCGTGCAGCCGGCGTCGGCCCAGCCCTCGACCTGCTCGACGAGCTGCGCGTCGTCGAGAGTGGTGAATCCGCCTGAGCCGTAGAGGGGCACGTCGTCACGGCAGCGGCCGAGCAGGTCGCCGAGCGGCACGTCGAGCAGGCGGGCCTTGAGGTCCCACCACGCCACGTCGACGGCGCTGACCGCCTGCATGGCGAGGCCGCTGCCGCTGAGGTTGCGGACCGCACGACGCATCGCCGACCACCCGTCCGTGACGTCGAGGGCGCTGCGGCCGAGCAGGTGCGGCGTCAGCTCGTCCTCGACCACCGCGGCGGCAGCGCGGCTCGAGTAGGTCCAGCCCAGGCCGCTCTGCCCGCCCGCCTCGAGCGTGACGACAACCGCCGTGGTCGCGTGCCACTCGAACGTGCCGTCGGCCTCCGGCTCGGGGGTCGGGAAGCGGTAGACGGCCGTCTCGACGTGCGTGATGGCGCTGTCACCGCGGGCGTATGCCGTGTCGCTCGCTCGCATGCTCATGCTCGCACCGCCTGATGCTCGGTCAACCCCCGACGTGCCTGTGTCGCAAGCCGATCCGCGGCTCGGGCCGCGAGCGCCATGATCGTCAGGGCCGGGTTGGCCGAGCCCTGCGTGGGCAGCACGCTGCCGTCGACGACGTAGAGGTTGGGGATCCCGAAGACGCGGTGGTCGGCGTCGACGACGCCGTCCTCGGCGCGGGCTGCCATCCGGGCTCCGCCGACGAGGTGGGCGTAGCGGTCGATCGTCATGACCTCGCTGGCCCCGGCCGCCTTGAGGATCGTCTCCATCGCCTCCGTCGCGGCCTTGGTCAGCAGGCGGTCGTTGTCGCACTGGGAGTAGGAGAAGTGCGCGATCGGCAGGCCGTGGCGGTCCTTCTCGTCCGCGAGGGTGACGCGGTTGTCGGGCTGCGGCAGGAACTCGCACAGCGCCCCGATGGTCGCCCAGTGCACGAAGTCGCGGAGGTACTCCCGCAGCGGCGCGCCCCAGTGGCCCTGCGCGACAACGTGTTCGGCCCACGTGATGGGAAGCGGGCTGACGTTCTGGATCGACCAGCCGCGGCGGTAGGGCTTGGTCGGGTCGGTCTCGTAGAACTGCTCCGAGGAGACCTCCGGCGGCGGGGCCTTGTAGGCGCGGATCTCGTCCTCGAACCGGCCCGAGGTCTGCGGGGCGCCCTGGACCATGAGGTACCGGCCCAGCTGGTCGTGCTCGTTGCCCAGCCCGGCGGCATACCGCTCGGTGGCCGACAGCAGCAGCAGGCGCGGGGTCTCGATGGAGTAGCCGGCGACGGCGACGGCCCGGGCCCGCTGGAAGTGCTCGCGGCCGCGTCGCAGGTAGGTGACGCCGGTCGCGCGGCCAGAGTCGTCGTCGACGACGACCCGGGTGACCATGCTGTCGGGCCGGATCTCCGCGCCGTGCGCGAGGGCGTCGGGCACGTGCGTGATGAGCGGGCTCGCCTTGGCGTTCACCTTGCAGCCCTGCAGGCAGAAGCCCCGGTAGATGCAGTGCGGGCGGTGCCCGAAGCGGCCGTTGGCGATGGCCACCGGGCCGACGCGGGTCTCGATGCCGGCGGCGAGCGCTCCCCGCTGGAAGATCTCGCCGTTGCCCCCGACCGGGTGGGGCGAGTGCGGGTAGGAGTGCGGGTCGCCCCACGGCCAGTCCTGGCCCGCGACGGGCATCTCCTGCTCGATCGCCTCGTAGTAGGGACGCAGGTCGGAGTACGCGATCGGCCAGTCGGCGCCGACGCCGTCGTCGGTCAGCACCGAGAAGTCGCTCGGGTGGAAGCGCGGGGTGTAGCCGGCGTAGTGGACCATCGACCCGCCGACGCCGCGGCCGGAGTTGTTCGAGCCCATCGGCACCGGGTCGCTGCCGCCGATCTGGCGCGGGTCGGTCCAGTACAAGGTGTGCGCGCCGCGCTCGTCGGAGACCCAGTCGGCGTCGGGGTCCCAGAAGGGCCCGGCGTCGAGGCACACCACGCGCCAGCCGGCGCGGGCCAGGCGCTGGGTCAGGACGCTGCCGCCCGCGCCCGCACCCACGACGACGAGGTCGACCTCGTCGGTGTCGTCGAAGCGACGCATGTCGTCGCGCAGGCGGTGGTTCGTCCGGGTGCCGTCGGTGGGCAGCAGCCAGGCGGAGTCGTTGCGGGCGCGCAGCTCGCGCTCGCTCCGGGGCCTCTGGAGCCGGCTCAACGCGTACCTCCTTCTCGGTGGTGGCCTGGTTGGTGGCCCCCGTGGTGGCGCTCGACCAGGGCGGCGTGCTCACGCCGGGCCGACTCGACGCGCTCGGCGAACGGGGTGGGAGGTCGGTCGACGGCGTCGGCCACCTCCCAGTGGTCCCGCGCGCCCACGCCGGCGTTGACGTAGCCCCGTGGGTAGGCGGGGCCGGGGAAGCCGATCTCGTTCCAGGCCCAGGGGTGGGAGTAGAAGGCCGTGCACGCATACCTCGTCCACAGGCTCCACACGTGCTCGGCGGACACCCCGTGCCACGTCTGACCTTCCGAGGCGCGGGTCTGCACGTCCTGCACGAGCGCTGCCTGCCGGCTCGCGTCGAGCCCCTCGAACCGGGCGCCGTCGAAGCGCTCCGTCGCGTCGTCGTCGAGCCAGGCGAGGGTGCGCCGCCACGCCTCCCCGTCCTCGGGGAGCTCGTCGTAGTGCCAGCCGTCGGTCTCCCCCACCGCCAGGCGCTCGTCGAGCAGCTCGAGCACCGGCACCCGGGGCTCCCCGTCCTGGTCGAGGAGCAGGTCGAGCAGGGGCGCCGCGACGGAGACCTCGTGCGGGGTGAAGAAGGCGAGGTCGGAGGGGTGCGCGAGGCGGCCCAGGACGACCCCGGCCGTCACGTCGTCCCAGGCGTCGACCGAGTCGAGCACGTCGAAGCCGGGGAAGCGTCCGCGTCCCTGGGGCGTGACGGCATGGCGGTGCGGGGAACGGAACGGCATCAGCGGCGCCTCCCCGGCCGGAGGCAGGGGCGGGACCGGGCCGCGCCGTGGCGTGGCGACCGGTCCTCGCGCCGCAGCACGGCGGCGAGCAGGCCCATGCCACCGACGACGGTGGCGAGCAGCGGGGCGAAGAGGGGCGGCCCGGCCTCGAGGTTGTAGCGCGTGACCCCGCCGGGTCGCTGGGCGACGCCGCGCCAGTGCAGCCACGTGCCCTGCAGCCCGTTGGCCACGATGAGCGCGGAGGCGACGGGCAGCACCGTGTGGGCGGCGCGCTTGGAGAAGACACCGGCCACGCCCGCCGGCACGGCTGCCGGGAGGATCACGACCGGCCACCACATCAGCTTGTTGCCGAAGCTGGCGCCGTCGTGGGCCAGGTAGATCTCGGCGGTCGTGATCCCCGCGCCGGCAGCCGTCAGGCCCGCGAGGGTCTGCTCGAAGCGCCCGGTCCGCACGTCGGCGACGGCGCGCTCGAGCCAGGTGTCGCCGCGGGACGCGTGCCGTGCCACGTCACTCACCACCCTTGAGGCCGGGTACGACCTGCTGGGCCTTCATCTTGACGCCCTGCTTGATGAACCCCCAACGGTCCTCGTCGCCGTGGAGCACTGCGGCGGCGGTCGCCTTGGCCTGCTCCATCGTGGCGTGCGGCGGGATCGGCGGCACGTCGGGGTCGCAGCGCACGTCGAGCACCGTGGGCCGGTCGGCGGACAGCGCGGCGTCCCAGGCGGGGCCGAGCTGGTCCGGGTCGTCGATGTTGACCCCGACGAGCCCGAGGCTGCGGGCGAAACCGGCGTAGTCGACGTCGGGGAGGGTCTGGCTCTCGGCGAACTTCGGCGAGCCCTCCATGGCCCGCATCTCCCACGTGACCTGGTTGAGGTCGTTGTTGTGCAGGACGGCCACGACGAGCCGCGGGTCGGTCCACTGCTCCCAGTAGTGCGCGACGGTGATGAGCTCGGCCATCCCGTTCATCTGCATCGCGCCGTCGCCGACGAGGGCGATGGCCGGGCGGTCCGAATGGGCCCACTTGGCTCCGATGGCGTAGGGGACGCCCGGCCCCATGGTGGCGAGCGTCCCGGAGAGCGAGCCCAGGATGTCGCCGTGGAAGCGCAGGTTGCGGGCATACCAGTTGGCGGCGCTGCCGGAGTCGGCCGCGACCATGGCGTCGCTCGGCAGCCGGCTGGAGAGCTCGGCGAAGATCCGCATCGGGTTGACCGGCTCGGCGTCGTTCATCGCCCAGGTGTCGACGGTCTGCCACCAGTCGTCGACGTTGCCCTCGATCTCCTCGCGCCAGGAGCGGTCCTCCGTGCGCTCCAGGAGCGGGATGAGGGCCTGGAGGGTGGCCTTGGCATCGCCGACGAGGTTGAGCTCGTAGGGGTAGCGCATGCCGATCCAGGCCTCGGAACGGTCGATCTGCACGGCCCGGGCCTGCTCGAGCGGCGGCATGAACTGGGTGTAGGGGAAGTTGGACCCGACGGTGAGCAGCGTGTCGCAGCCCATCATGAGGTCGTACGAGGCGGTGGTGCCGAGCAGGCCGATGGAGCCGGTGACCCAGGGCAGGGTGTCGGGCAGCACGTCCTTGCCGAGCAGCGCCTTGGCCGCGCCGGCCCCGAGGAGGTCGGCCACCTCAGTCAGCTCGGCCTCGCAGCCGCGGGCCCCTTGCCCGACGAGCATGGCCACCTTCTGGCCCGCGTTGAGCAGGTCCGCGGCGCGGCGCACGGCCTCGTCGTCGGGACACGCGGTGGCGCGTGCGGTGCCGACGCTCGAGGGCACCATCTTGAAGGCGTGGCCGGGCGGGGTGTACTCGAGCTCGAGCACGTCGGAGGGGAAGATGATGCAGGTCGGGGCGCTGCGGGCCCGGGCGATGCGGATGGCGCGGTCGATGAGGTTGGGCAGCTGCTCGGGCACGGTGCACATCTGCACGTAGTCGGAGCAGACGTCCTTGAAGAGGGTCGTGAGGTCGACCTCCTGCTGGTACGACCCACCCATGGCGCTGCGGGCCGTCTGGCCGACGATGGCCACGACCGGCACGTGGTCGAGCTTGGCGTCGTAGAGCCCGTTGAGCAGGTGGATCGCGCCCGGGCCGCTCGTCGCGGCGCAGACCCCGACCTCACCGGAGAACTTCGCGTAGCCGACGGCCTCGAAGGCGGCCATCTCCTCGTGGCGGGCCTGGACGAACTGCGGGTCGTCGTCGGCCCGCCCCCAGGCGGCGAGCAGTCCGTTGATCCCGTCACCGGGGAAGCCGAACACCTGGCGCACGCCCCAGTCGCGCAGCCGGGAGAGAACCACGTCGGCAACCTGCTGGGCCATCTCGATCTCCTTCGTCGTCGACGAGCCGTGGACCGGTTTCGGGCGACGACCGCGTGGGCCGCCTCGCACTCGGTGGAGCCGGTCCGCGGCTCACGTCCTGCGAGTCCCCCGCCAGCGGCGCCCGACGAAGATCTCAATTCCTTACTACGCGCAACTGTTGCAGATTGCAAGTGTTGCGCGAGAGACTGGTGCGGTGCCATCCCGTCCCCGCATCGAGCCTGCCGACAGTCGCCTACCCGGAGAGGACGAGGTCGACGCAGTTCTCGACGCCTGTCGTGTCCTCGTGGCGGTGACCGCCCGGTCGATGGCGGCCGCGTCCGAGGTGACCGACCTGCTCCACCTCCGCGTGCTGGTGGTCCTCTCGAGCGGCCCGCCCCTCTCCCTGGGCGCCCTCGCCGACGCGGTCGGCATCCACCTCACCCGCGCGAGCCGGGTCTGCGACCGCCTCGTGACGCGCGGACTCGTCGACCGCGCCGACGACCCCGGCAACCGCCGCCAGCTCGTGCTGCGGCTCACCCCCGCCGGGCACGAGGTCGTCGAGGAGGTCATGCGTGATCGGGCCGAGCAGGTCCGCCCGATCCTGGCCCGGATGACGCCGGAGGACCGTCGCACCCTCGTGACCGCGTTGGGCCGGTTCGCGCACGCCGCAGACGGACTGGACGCCCACGACCTGTGGGCCCTCGGCTGGCGCAGCTAGCAGCGTCGGCTCACGGCGCTTCGAGGTGAGAACGGGGTCGTATGCCGCCCGCCACCACCTCGACCCGCGCGGTCAGTCGGTGGCTGGGCGCAAGCCGTGGCCGAAGGGAAAGAGCGGGTCGTCGTAGCCCGGCACGTCCTCGCCGTGCGCGCGGACCTGGTCCATTGAGCGGGGCAGGTCGAACGGCAGCCGGCCGACCGGTGCGTGGACGCCCCGCAGCGCGTCGACGAGGGCGGCGTCGCTCGTGCCGTAGCTCGCCACGACGGTCGTCGCGACGGGCAGCAGCGGGGTGAGCACCGCCGGCCGGTCGAGCACGACGTCGAGGACGAGCGGGCACTGCGCGGCGATCCGGCCGAGGCGGGCCACGAGTCCCGGCGGGAAGTCGAGCGAGCCCTGGTGGAACCACGACTCGAGGAAGAGGTCCGAGCGCGGGTCGAACGGAGCTGTCAGTCGCACGACGGCGACGTCGGCGTCCTCGGGCCGCTCCACGACCCGCCCGAGGCGGGCGGCCGCCTCGGGCGACACGTTCTCGACGTAGACGGACAGCCCGTCTCGGAGCGGGAGGGTCGCCTCGGCGCACGTGACCGTGGCACCCGGGGAGCGCACGCCGGCCGGGGCGCCGTTCTGCAGCACGGTCACCGAACGGGCCTGCGCGGCATACCCCTCCTCCCGGAAGTCGTCGCGGCCCACGATCGCCGCGGCAGCGTCCTCGTCGACGTAGGGGTCCTCGAAGAGGCCGAGGCGGAACTTCACGGCGAGGATGCGGCGGGCGGACTCGTCGATGCGCGCCTCGGTGACCCGGCCCTGGGCGACGAGGTCGAGGAGGATCTCGACGCACTCCTCGCCGCCGAACTGGTCGGCGCCGGCCTCGAGAATGAGCTCCATCCGGCCGTGCGGGTCGAGGTGCTCGACACCCCAGGCGCGCGCCGGGAGCACCTGGTCGCCGACGTGGTTGTCGTTGACGAGCTCCCAGTCGGTGACGACGACGCCGTCGTAGCCGAGCTTCTCGCGCAGCAGCCCGGTGACGACCTGCTTGTTGTAGCCGAAGCCGATCGGCTCGATCTCGACGCCGTCGACGACGAGGTCGACCGGCATGCCGTAGTAGGGCATGATTCCGGCCGTGCCGGCCTCGATGATCGGCGGGAACGGCTTGAGGTGGTCGGCGAAACGCCCTCCGGGATAGACCTGCTCGCGGCCGTAGGGGAAGTGCGCGTCCTCGCCGTCCTTCTGCGGGCCGCCGCCCGGGAAGTGCTTGCTCGTGCACGCCACGCTGTCCGACCCGAGCGAATCGCCTTGGAAACCCTTGAGATACGCGACCCCGAGCTCCGTCACGAGGTCGGGATCCTGGCCGAAGGTGCCGGCTTGGCGCGCCCAGCGCGGCTCGGTCGCGAGGTCGAGCGTCGGGTGCAGCGCCGCGCGGATGCCGACGGCGACATACTCCTGGCGCGCGATGTCGGCGAAGCGGCGCACGGCGTCGGCGTCGCGCAGCGCCGCGAGCCCGAGCGGCTCGGGCCACTGCGAGAACGCGCCGGCGGAGAAGGAGACGCCGACGTTCTCGATGAACGCGTGCCGCGGGTCGGTCGAGACGGTCACGGGTATGCCGTGTGGCGTGCGCTCGGCGAGCGCCTGCAGGGCGTTGCTCCACCGGGCCGCCATGCGCGGGTCGTCGAGCGCGTGGACGTTGAAGTGGGTGAGGTGCTTGTCCAGCACGACGGCGCTCGTCGGGGACTTGCTGATGTTGCCAGGGTGCTCGAGCACCGTTCCGTCCGTGCCCGCCTCGATGACGGTCTGGAACATGAGGCCGACCTTCTCCTGGAGCGAGAGCCGGCCGAGGAGGTCCTCCACCCGCTCCTCCACGGGCAGCCGGGGGTCCTCGTAGGGATCCATCCGGCCGTTGCCGTTGAGGTCGCGGTAGGCGACGCCGTCCTCGGAGGTGGAGAGCTCGGGGCGCACGGGGTGGTGCCTTTCGTCGTGAGGGGACCGTGGCCGCCCGACCGGTCCGGACGGGCGGCCACGTGGTGTGGGGCTCGGGTGGTGGGGCCTCGGGGTCAGGCGACCGGGTCGGCGCCGAACTCCTCGGCGCCGATGACGGGACGCAGGGCGCGCTCGACGGCCTTGGTGCTGAAGGCCCGACGGAGCACGTCGTTGCCGAGCACGTTGCCCGCGGCGCCCATGACCATGGCCTGGTCGAGCGAGAGGTAACGGCGGGCGACGGTCCCCGACCGCACGGCCACGGCGTCGAAGAAGCCGCCACGCTCGTAGGAGTCGAAGTCGGCCTTGAGGTTGGCGAGGTTGGTGAAGGCCTCGTCCGGCTCGTGCATCATCGCGAGGAACGCGGCGTGCGGGGTGACGACGCCGTCGCCGTAGGTCGGGTTCGGGTTGGTCGCCGCACGGCAGTCGCCGAAGCCGGGGTCGTAGTTCGTGCTCTCCTGGTCGGACATGTAGCCCGTCGGGTTGAGCCCGAGCGCGTCGACGCCGTACTCGCGGTAGCCGCCGGCCGGGTTGCTCGACGGGCTGAAGCCCCAGTAGCCGTAGCCGGCGTCGAGCAGGCCGTGCTCGCGCTGCGCCCGCACGTGGAGCGGGTGGTTGCGGCCCCACGAGCGCGGCGCCCAGGCGGCCTCGTCGACGAAGACGTCGGGCATGAGCTCCTCGAACATCGAGCCGCCCCAGCCGGGCACGATGTGCATGCCGCGGTAGGTGTAGGCGCCCTCGTAGACGTCGAGGCCGTAGTACGTGCGGTTCTCGCCGACCGGCTGCATCTCGTGCCAGGACCAGTCGCACGTCGCCGGGAAGGTGCGCCACATCGCGAAGTACTGCTTGGCCGGGATCTGGCCGGTGATGATGCCGAGGTAGCTCGTGATGCGGGTCTCGGACACGGTCGTGTCGTAGTGGTGCGTCGTGAGCCAGACGGGGTCGCCGCCGATGTGGGTGCCCTGGTAGGTGCCGCCGGGGCGGCCGTCCTCGTAGGGGTAGAAGCCGCCGTGGATGAGGCCGCCGGCGCGGACCTGGTGGGCCGGGTCGCTGTTGTCGTTGTAGAACGCGTCCCAGCGCATGCGCTCGAAGATCCGCTTCGCCCACGGCGCCGCGGCCCGGTCCGAGCTCTGCACGACGAGCAGCGCCGCACCGAGCCAGCCGTTGTCGACGCTCGAGCAGAACGGGACGACCTTGTCGCCGGAGTCGGGCCACGTGTGCAGCGCCTTGGCCGTCGCCTCGTCGTACCAGTTGTAGTACATGCCGCTCGGCGTGTGGTGCTCCATGCGCTCGACGGTCTTGAGCGTGCGGATGAGCCGCGCCGTGGCCTCGCCGCGGGTGATGATCCGGAGCTCGCGGGCGGCGATCGTCGACCAGAGGTAGCCACCGATGTTCGTCGGCGACGTGTAGCCCGAGCGGTCGCCGGCCGCGAGCGACTCGGGGATGTTGTCGGCGGGCAGGCCGGTCCTCGGGTCGGTCATCGCCACGAGGCTGCGCCACGTGTCGGCCGCCCAGGTGCGCACCGTGGCGCTCTCGAGCGGGCGGACGGCGGACGCACCCGACCGCAGGAAGGCGGGCGCCCGGCCCGCGCCGGTGGTCGACGCGGAGGCCGTGGGCGCGAGGGCGAAGGCGGCGATCGAGGCCGCCCCGCCGACGAGCATCGAGCGACGGCTGGGGGTGTAGAGCTTCTTCTCGGACATGGTGCAGTGCTCCTGTTTCCGGGTGGGGAGGCCTACTTCAGGCCGGTGGTGGCGATGCCCTCGATGAACCGCTTCTGGAAGATGAGGAAGACGACGAGGATCGGGATGATGACGACGGTCGCGCCGGCGAGCAGCAGCCCGTAGTTCGTGCTGTTCTGGCCGGTCGAGTAGAGGGCGAGGGCCACCGGGAGGGTGTACCTGTCCTCGGACTGCGCGACGACGAGGGGCCAGAGGAAGTTGTTCCAGCTGCCGAGGAACGTGAGGATCCCGAGCGTCGCGAGCGCGGGACCGCACAGCGGCAGGATGATCCGGAAGAAGATGCGCAGCTCGCCCGCACCGTCGACGCGGCCCGCGTCGAGCAGGTCCTTGGGCAGCCCGAGGATGAACTGGCGCATGAGGAAGACGCCGAACGGGCTGACGAGGAACGGCAGGAACAGGCCCGGAATCGTGTCGATGAGGCCGGCGTTGGCGACGAGGACGAAGAGCGGCACGAACGTCACCACTCCGGGGATCATCAGCGTGCCCATGACGGCGGTGAAGATGACCTTCTTGCCGCGGAAGTCGAGCATCGCGAGGGCGTAGCCGAGCATCGAGCAGAAGATCAGGTTGCCGGCCGTCACGACGACGGCCACGACGATCGAGTTGGTGAAGTACTGCCCGAAGTTCAGCTTGCTGAACAGCTGCGTGTAGTTGTCGAGCGAGGCGCTCTCGGGCAGCCACGTCGGCGGGACCTGACGCAGCTCGCCCTCGCCCTTGAAGCTGCCGAGCACCATCCAGACGAACGGCGCGATGACGGCGACGAGCGCGACGGTCAGCACGAGGTAGAGCCACCAGCGGCCGCCCTGGCTCGAGCCGACCATGCCGGACCCGGCGCGTCCGGTCGGGCTCGCCTTCGGCGCCGGCGCGGGGCCGGTGGGCCGCGGTGCGGTGTCGACGGACATGGTCAGGTCCTCTCTCGGAGCAGGCGGAACTGGAGGGCCGTGACGATCGCGATGACGACGAAGATGAGGTAGCTCATCGCCGACGCGAGGCCGTAGTTGCCGAAGCCGAACTGCTGGTAGGTGTACATCGACAGCGAGATCGTGCTGTTCAGCGGACCACCCTTGGTCATGACGAACGGCTCCTCGAAGAACTGCAGGTAGCCGATGGCGGTCGTGACCATGACGAAGAGCAGGGTCGGGCGCAGCAGCGGCATCGTGACGAAGCGGAACCGTTTCCACGCGCCGGCGCCGTCGATGGCCGCGGCCTCGTGCAGCTCGGCGGGCACGGCCTGCAGGCCGGCGAGGAAGATGATCATCGCCGTGCCGAAGTTGCGCCACGACGCCATGAGGATGAGCGAGGGCATCGACCAGTTCGGGTCACCGAGCCAGTTGGGGCCGGTGATGCCGACCCAGCCGAGCGCGGTGTTGATGAGGCCACCCGGGTCCTGCAGGAGGAAGCGCCACACGACGGCCACCGCGACGATCGAGGTGATGACCGGCATGTAGAAGCCGAGCCGGAAGATCGCGCGGAAGCGGGTGATCCCCTTGTCCAGTGCGACCGCCGCGGCGAGCGCGACGACGAGGGTCAGCGGCATACCGACGAGCACGAAGTAGGCCGTGTTGCCGGCGGCCTTGCGGAAGGTCGGGTCCGACAGCGCCTTGGTGAAGTTGTCGAGCCCGATGATGTTGACGCTGAAGGGATGTCGCAGGTCGCGGGCCTTCGTGTCGGTGATGCTCATGAAGAGCGACTGGATCACCGGCCACGCCGTGAAGGCGAGGAAGAGCAGGCAGAAGGGGATCGCGAGGATCCAGGCCGCCCGCCCCTCCCGCCGGCGGGACGAGTCGTCCCGCCGACGGGTGCCGGCCGTGCCGGTCTGGACGGTCATCGGACTACAGACCCGTCCCGATGGACTCGGCCTGCTGCTGGGCCGTCTTGAGTCCCTGGGCAGGGTCCTCACCGGTCTTCGTGATCTTCTCCAGCTCGGTGTCGAGACCCTTGACGGCCTGCTCCCACGTCGGGAACGACGGCGGCGCCTTGGCGGTCTCGAGCTGCTTGCCGAAGACGGCGAGCTTCTTGTCGGCGGCGAGGGCCGGGTCCTGCCACGCGCTCTTGACCGACGGCAGGTCGGTGGAGATCGTGTACCACTTGGCCTGGACCTTGGGGTCGGCGAGCCACTGGACGAACTTCCACGACGTGTCGCGGTTCTTCGTGTTCTTGAAGACGACGAAGTTGGAGCCGCCGACGAACGAGGACGACCCGGCCGAGCCGGCGGGGATCGGGGCCACGTTGTACTTGTCCTTGAAGCCGGCGCCGCCGACCTTCTCGACCGCGGACATCATCCACGGACCGGAGATGAACATCGGGACCTTGCCGCTCGCGAAGTCGGGCTCAGTCGTCGGAGTCGCCGGGGCGCTCTTGTTGGAGATGCCGTCGGTGAAGAAGGACTGGTAGTACTGCGTGGCCTTGAGCATCGGGGGGCTGTCGAAGTTGTAGGCCTTGCCGCCGTCCTTGGTGAGGTCGGCGCCCTCGCTCCACGCGAACGGCATGAGCGTCTGCCAGGAGCCCTCGCCGCCGGCCTGCAGGCCGATGCCGTACTGCGCGCCGGCCTTGGTCTGCATGGCCTTGGCCATGTCGTGCAGGCCCTGCCAGTCGGTGGGGGCGGCGTCGTAGCCGGCCTTCTTGGCGAGGTCGGTGCGGTAGAAGAGGACGCGCGTCTCGACGTACCACGGGATGCCGTAGGAGGTGCCGTTCACCTCGGTCGTCTTCTGCGCGCCCTCGAAGAAGGCGCTCTTGTCGACCTGGGCCGGCGTCGGGTCGAGGGCGTCGCTGCTCGCGAACTCGCCCATCCACGTCGTGCCGACCATGGCGACGTCCGGCGTCTTGCCGGCCGTGATCGCGGTCGTGAACTTGTCGTGCGCGGCATCCCACGGGATCGCGGTCACCTGGACCTTGACACCGGGGTTGGCGGCCTCGAAGTCCTTGGTCAGCGTGGACAGCTTGTCGCCTTCGGCACCCATCGCCCAGACGGTGATGGTGCCGGTCGCCTTGCCCGTGCTGACGGCGGCGCCGGTCTGTCCGGCCGTGCTGCCGCCGTTGTCGGCGCTGCGACCGCAGGCGGTCACGGTGAGGGCCGCGGCAGTCATGCACGCGACCGTGATGGCTGTGGTGCGTCTCATCGGTGTCTCGCTTTCTCGGGTGTTCTCCGACGGCTGTGTCGGGGGGGTGTGGGGGGTGGGGTGGGGATCGTGGACGCCTGGGGTCGGCGTGGGCTGGGGGAACGGGTCAGCGGCCGGCGCAGCCGCAGGAGCCGCGGATGACGACCTGGGTCGGGAGGATCTGCGGCTCGAGCACGGGCTGGCCGCCCGAGACGCGCTGGTGGAGGCGGTCGGCGGCGATGACGCCGAGCTCGTGGACGGGCTGGCGCACCGTCGTCAGGCCGGGGCGGACGTAGCGGGAGGTCATGACGTCGTCCCAGCCGACGACGGCGATGTCGCCGGGGACATCGCGGCCGGCGTCCTGCAGGTGGGTCATGATCGCCAGGGCGAGCTCGTCGTTGGCGCAGACGAGGGCGTCGGCGTCGATCTCGCCGGCGAGGATGCGCTCGGCGACGGCCTCGCCCTCCCCCTCGCGGAACGGGACGCGGACCGGCGGGGCGGGCTCGAGGCCGCGGGCGCGGTGCGCGGCGACGAAGCCGGCGTGGCGCTCGGTGATGTCGGGGGCGCCCTCGGGGTCACCGGCGAAGACGAGGCGGGTGCGGCCGTGCGCGAGCACGTGCTCGGTGAGCTGCTCTGCGCTGTGGGCGTTCTCGGCGCGGACGCTCTCGATGCCCTCCTGCGGCGCGCCGGCGATGATGACGACGGGCTTCTGTCCGTGGAGGGCGCGGGCGACGGCCGGCGGCATGGCGGCCGAGCCGAGCACCGCGATGGCGTCGACGTGCGTGGCGAGCTGGCGGACGGCGCGGGCGAGGTCGGCCTTGCCGTCGGTGAGCATGAGGGTGACGCTCTGGCCGAGCTCGGCGGCGCGCGACTCGAAGCCCATGAGCAGCTCGGAGTAGTAGGGACCGGAGAGCTCGGGGAGCACGAGCCCGTGCGCCTCGTGGTGGCGCACGGCGAGGCTGCGGGCCGCGCCGAGGGGCACGTAGTTGAGCTCCTCGACGGCGTCGAGCACCTTCTGGGTGGACTTCGCCGAGACCGTGCCGGCGCCCTGGAGCACCCGCGACACGGTGGCGATCGAGACGCCGGCGCGCTCGGCGACGGAGTAGATCGTGGCGCCGACGGACGCGGTCTGGACGGGGGCCGGTGAGGATCCACCGCCGTGCTTGCGTGCAGTCGCCACGGGTCCCGCCTCTCGCGTCTCGTCGTTGAGTGATGTGCCGCTCCGGCTCCCCGAGTGGGGCTCCGAGAATCTTGTAAGCGCTTACATCTGCCTTCCCATAGTGCACAGGTCGGACGCGTCGCGCAAGGCCCGACCGCCGCGGCGGACAGCGTCGAGGGGCCGGACGGGGTGTCGTCGACACCCTGTCCGGCCCCTCCTCACGCACGCCACTCGATACCCGCTGGCGTATGCCGTCACGCCACGTCGCGCACGTCAGCTCGGTTGCGCTGGCGGTCGTCCAAACCGTTGCCGCACAGTCGAACTCATCGACCAGCACGCGACGACGTCGGTCGCGGCGGAGGAGGGGACGCGGGCACCTCGGCGGGCGGACGGCATACGCCATGGGTGGCGTTCGGGACGCCCGCGAGATCAGCCCTGCATCAGGCCGATCATGTTGCCGTCGGCGTCCGCGAGGACCGCGACGGTGCGGCCGCCACCGACGTCGGTGGCCTTCTGCTTGACCGTGGCGCCGGCCTCGACGAGGGACGTCACGGTCGCCCCGAGGTCGTCGACCGACCAGTACGGCGTGCCGCCCGTCAGGCCCTTGCGGTGGCCGTTGGGATCGAGGGCGATCTCCTGGCCGTCGACGTTGTAGCCGACGTAGTAGGGCTGGTCGGTGTGCGGCTGAGCACCGAGCAGGATCCCGAAGACCTTCTTCGCGGCGTCGAGGTCGGCGACGGGGTAGATGAGGGTGTTCACGGCGGACATCGGTCTCTCCTTGCATCGTGCGGTGTCACATCGGGTGGCACCGGCTCGTCAGTGCTATGACGGACCACGACCCGAGGATGTGACGACGATGGACGAAAGCCCCCGCGAGCAGTGGCTGGCCCGCGACTTCGAGCAGCAGCGACCGCGGCTGCGCGCCGTCGCCTACCGGGTGCTCGGCTCGGCGGCCGACGCGGACGACGCCGTGCAGGAGGCGTGGCTGCGCCTGAGCCGCAGCGACACGAGCGAGGTGGACAACCTCGCCGGGTGGCTGACGACCGTCGTCGGCCGGATCAGCCTCGACATGCTGCGCTCCCGCGGCTCCCGGCGCGAGGACAGCTGGGACGCAGGCCTGGCCGACCTCGTCGGAACCGGCGAGGCCCGCGTCGAGACCGGTCCCACGGCCCACCACGCGCCCGACCCGGCGAGCGAGGCCGAGCTCGCCGACAGCATCGGCCTGGCCCTGCTCGTCGTCCTCGACACCCTGGCCCCCGCCGAGCGGCTCGCCTTCGTGCTCCACGACCTCTTCGGCATGCCGTTCGAGCAGATCGCCGACATCGTGGACCGCTCCCCCGCCGCCACCCGCCAGCTCGCGAGCCGCGCGCGGCGACGCGTCCGGTCCGCCGACGCCGCCGAGACGAGCCCGGCGCGCACGCGCCAGCGCGAGGTGGTCAGCGCCTTCCTCGCCGCGGCGCGCGGCGGGGACTTCGCGGCGCTGCTCGAGATGCTCGACCCCGACGTCGTGCTCACGGCCGACGAGGCCGCCACGGCGATGGGCGCCCCGGCGCAGCTGCGCGGCCCGGACGCCGTGGCCCAGCGCTTCAACGGCGGCGCGAAGTCGGCGCGGCTCGCGGCCTTCGACGGCGGGGTCGGCGCGGTGTGGACGCTGCACGGCGAGCCGCAGGTGGCGTTCCGCTTCACCGTCGAGGGCGACGTCGTCACCGGCATCGAGATGGTCGCCGACCGGGCCAGGCTCCGGACCATGGAGATCTACTACCTGCCGTCCTGACCGTCGAGACGATCGTCACCGGCTCGACCTCACCGACCCGCGCGCGGGCCGCTGCGGAGGGTCGTATCGTCGGGGTGTGGCAGAGGGGATGCGTGCGGCGGTCGTGCTCGGATCGGGCGGGGCCCGTGGCTACGCCCACATCGGGGCGCTCGAGGTGCTCGCCGAGCGGGGCTTCGAGGTCGTGTCGATCGCCGGCACGTCGATGGGCGCCCTCGTCGGCGGCGTCGCGGCGGCCGGCAAGCTCGGGCCCTACACGGAGTGGGCGCGCAGCCTGACCCAGCGCGAGGTGTGGCGGCTGCTCGACCTCAGCATCACCTCGCCGAACGGCGCGATCCGGGCCGAGCGGATCATCGCCAAGGTCGGCGAGATCCTCGACGGCGCGACGATCGAGGGCCTGCCCATCCCCTACACGGCCGTCGCGACGGACATCAACGCGCGCCGCGAGGTGTGGTTCCAGCGGGGCCCGGTGGAGCACGCGATCCGGGCGTCCATCGCGATCCCCGGCGTCATCACGCCGGCGGTCATCAACGGGCGGGTGCTCGTCGACGGCGGCCTCATCAACCCGATCCCCATCGAGCCGACCGCCGCCGCCTCGGCCGACCTGACGATCGCCGTCTCGCTGTCGGGCATGCGCGCCCCGGGCGGCCCGACGACCCCGGTCAAGGAGTCGTCCGAGCCGGTCCCGCGCCAGGAGTGGACGACTCGCCTGCGCCGCAGCGCCACCGACGTGCTCGAGTCCGAGCGCTTCCGTTCCATCACGAGCCGGTTCGGCGGGCACTCCCGCGACCTCGACCCCGAGCACGCGCAGGCCCCGGCCCTGCCGCCCGAGGCCCTCGACGAGCTCCCGCAGACGCCGACCGACGCGCTCGTCGTCAGGTCCGCCGACGTCGGGCTGCTCGACCTGCTCAACATGTCGTTCGACACGATGTCGGCGCTCATCTCGCGCTACCGGATGGCGAGCAACCCGCCGGACGTCCTCGTCACCGTGCCGTCCAACGCCGTGCGCACGCTCGACTTCCACCGCGCCGCGGAGATGATCGAGCTCGGGCGGCAGCTGACCACCGAGGCCCTCGACCACGCCGGCTACTGACCCGTCCCGAGGGAGGGGCGGGGCGTGATGCTGCGGATGGTCCTGCGATCGGTGTGGTGATCACCCCACCGGTCGCAAGACCATCCCGCACTTCATCCCGGCCATCGCCCCGGCGGCTGTCGGTTCCGGGGTCGAGACTGGGCTCGTGGTCCTCCTGCACGCCGACGCCGACGCCTTCCTCGCCTCCGTCGAGCAGCGCGACGACCCGACGTTGCGCGGTCAGCCGATCGTCGTCGCCCACGAGGTCGTCGCCTGCCCCTCCTACGAGGCCCGTGCCCTCGGCATCCACGCCGGTATGCCGGTGCGCCAGGTCCGGCGCCGCTGGCCGCAGGTGCTCGTGACCGGCTACCGCACCGAGGCCTACGAGGAGGCCTCGGCCCGGCTGTTCGAGATCTTCCGCCGCTTCACCCCGCTCGTCGAGCCCGGCTCTGTCGAGGAGGCCTTCCTCGACGTCACGGGACGCGACCGCGGCGACCCTCGCGGACTGGCGGTCGCCCTGCGCGCAGCCGCGCGCACCGAGGTGGGGCTGCCCGTGTCGGTCGGGATCGGTCGCACCAAGCTCATGGCCAAGCTCGCCAGCCGCCGCGCCAAGCCCGACGGTCTCGTCGTCGTCGACGCCGAGCTCGAGGCGCGCGTGCGACCCCGGCTGCGTCTCGACGAGCTGTGGGGAGTCGGACCCACCACCTACGAGAAGCTCCACGCCGCAGGCCTTTTCGTCGTCTCGGACCTCGACAGTCTCGACGAGGACGACCTCAAACGCATCGTCACCACGGCGATGGCCCGACGCCTCGTCTCCATCGCGCGCGGCACCGACGACGCCACGATCCGCCTGCCGCAGCCACGACGGTCGGTGAGCACGAGCCGGTCCTTCGCCGCCACGCGGACCCGCTCCAAGGTGGTCGCCGTCCTCGACGAGTGCGTCGACCGTGCCGTCACCCGGGTGCAGGGGCTCGACGACCCGCCTCGGCTGCCGAGCCGGCTCGAGGTGCTCGTCCGCTACGACGACGGCGCCCAGGTGCTCGAGCGCGGACCGCTCGAGGCCCCGACCCTCGACCCCGCCACCCTGCGGGCCGCGGCCGGGCACCTGCTGGAGCGGACGGCATACGAGAGCGACGGGCGCGGCGTGACCCTGGTCGGCGTGACGCTGCCGCTACCCGCTCCCGCTTGACCTCAAGGGGGCTCGAAGTCGCAGCATGAGCACGTGACCCCACCGAATGACGCCCTGACCACCGCCGAGGCCGGCGCCTACCTCGCCCGGATCGGTGTGACGGCCCCGGAGGCACCGACCCTCGCCGCGCTGGCGTCGCTGCACCGCGCGCACCTGCTCAGCGTGCCCTTCGAGAACCTCGACGTGACGCTCCGGCGGCAGATCCGTCTCGACCGGATCTCATTGCTGGACAAGGTCGTCGGTGCGCGGCGCGGCGGCTACTGCTACGAGCTCAACGGCCTCTTCGCCCTGCTGCTGCGCAGCCTCGGGTATGCCGTCGACCTCGTCTCGGCGCGCGTGGCCACCGCGGAGGGCGGGCTCACCGACGAGTTCGACCACGTCGCGCTCGTCGTGTCAGGCGGCAGCCTGGACGAGTCCGTGCTCGCGGACGTCGGCTTCGGCGCCGGGTTCATCGAGCCGCTGCCGCTGCGCGACGGCCTCGGGCGACGTGAGCGCGACCACGACGTGGGGCTCGAGCGACGAGGGGACGCGTGGGCCTACCGCGAGCGCGAGGCCGGCGAGGACTGGCGCGACCGGTTCGTCTTCACGGCCACCCCGCACCCGCTTGCGGACTTCGAGGAGCGCAACGTCTGGCAGCAGACGTCGCCGGAGAGCCACTTCACGCGCTCGCGTCTCGCCTCGGTGCTGACGCCGACGGGGCGCATCACCCTGAGCGGCGACCGGCTCATCACGACCACGCACGGGCGGCGCGAGGAGACCGTGCTCGTCGGCGAGGACGCAGTGACCGCCGCCCTGGGCGAACACTTCGGCCTCGTCGTGCGGTGAGGGCTCAGCCCCACGCGTCCTTCGTCGGCCGGCACAGGCAGAAGGGGTGGCCGGCGGGGTCCGCGTAGACGCGGAAACCGCGCTCGGGGCCGGGCTCCGGCGGGTCGACCGGGTCGAGCGCCGTGCCGCCGAGGGCGAGCACCCGCTCGTGCGCGGCCGCGATGTCGGTGACGACGAAGTCGAGGTGCGCCTGCTGCTGGCCCCGGGGCCAGTCGGGCGACGTCTGGTCGGGCGCGACCTGCGTGGCGATGCGCGGGCCGTCCCACAGCACGTTGAACCAGTCGCCGTCGGGGTCTGCGTCGACCGTGCCGCCGAGCAGGTCGGCGTAGAACTGCGCGACGCCGGCCGCGTCGGCGCAGTCGAGCGCGACACAGTCCCAGCCGATCTTCGGTGCAGAGGTGTCAGTGGTCATGCTCCGACCCAACCACGAGCCGCAGACACCACGTCGTGCGCCTGATCGCGCGGGAGATCGCGCCGGCGGTGTCGCCATGGCGCAGCGGGCGCGCGATCAGGCGCAGGATCACCAGTTCGGCGTCGCGCCGCGGCTCGCGCGGCAGATCGCGCGGGAGATCGCGCCGGAGGTGTCGCCATGGCGCAGCGGGCGCGTGATCAGGCGCAGGATCACGAGCGCGATGGCCGGGCGTGGGCCTGGTTCAGCGGGGCGGCTCGGGCCATACGAGGGTCGTCGAGGTGACGGGGCGGACCGTCGAGGTGGGTCCCGACCCGGCGAGGGTGACCGAGTGCGTGCCGGCGGGCAGGTCGGCGAAGGTCGCGACGCCGTGCCCGTGGCGCAGCGTCGGCTCCGCCGCGGCGAGCACCTTCCCCTTGGCGTTGCGCACCGTCACGGTCACGGCCTTGTGCGGCGGGTCGGCGCCTGGGTCGTCCGACTCGAGGTCGAAGGCCACCTTGAGCGGCTGCCCGGGCGTGACGAGGTCGGGCACGACGGCGCGCACGCTCGCATCGGTGATCTCGCGGCGGCGCACCGGCTGGGCCGTGAGGATCTCCTGCACCTGGTCGAGGACGAACTGGTTGCACTGGAGGTTGGTGTGCTGCTCGGGCACGCGCACCGCGAGGTTGGTGTCGAGCGCCTCCCCCAGCCCGACGGCCCCGGTGAGCGAGACCGTGCCGTCGCCGTAGTCGTTGTCGCTCCCGAAGGTCTGCGACGTCACCGCGTGACCGTCCTGGAAGGTGACCGTGGTCTGGCTCGGCTGGCGGATGCCGACGACCATGTGGGTCATCGTGCGGCTCGCCGGACGTGCCACCTCGGCGGCCTGCAGGTCGGTGTGGAAGGTCATCGCGTCTGTGACCATCGCGGTGCTGACGTTGGGCACCGACACCTCCGTCGTCTTGGACCAGCCCCCGGCCCCGTCGGAGATGCACGCGTACTCCGGGAGGAGCTGGAAGAGCGAGGGCATGCTCCGGGAGAAGGCGGTCAGGTCGATCGACAGCGGGCCGATCCCCTTCTTGACGCCGTTGACGAGCTGCTCCAGCGCATCGGTCGCGCCGCGCCAGGGCGTGCCGAGGGTGATCAGCTTGCGCGTCACCTCCGCGCCACCGCACTTCTCGATGTACCAGCGGGCGACGAGGCCACCCATGGAGTGGCAGATGAAGACGACCTTGGCGTCGGCATACGCCCCACCCTGCGCGCGCAGCCGCTCGAGCGCGGGCTCGACGACGGTCCCCAGCCGCTCGCCGTTGTAGCGGTTGGAGAGGCGCCAGTCGTAGGCGAACGGGATGAGCGTGGCCGGCTTGCCGCCGGTCCCGCGCTGGTAGCCCTGCTGCTCCAGCGCGTCGACGAGCACGTCGTAGCCCCGGATCGGCGTCCAGATGCCCGGGAGCACGTGGACGTCCGGCATCAGGCCAACCGGCTCGACCCCGTCGTCGGGGTGCCCGTCGCCGATGCCCTCGGGCAGCGCCTTCTTGAGGATGGACTGGCCGCCGGTCAGCAGCTTCCAGACCGCTCCGGCGCTCGGGGCCCAGATGAGGTTCTCGCTCGCGGGCGAGCCGTCGTCGCCGCGGACCCCGAGGGTGCTGCCGGTGATGCCCGGAAGCACCACGACCAGGTCGTTGCTCGTCATCGCGAACCACCCATCCGTGCGTCGGTGAACTCTCCCGACCAACGGTGGCACCACCGGGGCGCGGTGATACGCGAAACGACGAAGCCGGGCGCAACCGGGCCTACGCGTACATCGGGTATGGATGCGGCACAGTGGATCCGGAAGCCTCCGGACGACAGAAAGGCCCCTTCGTGGACATCACCGACGTCATCCTCCGCCAGCACGACGAGCAGCGACGGATGTTCGCCATGCTCGAGGAGTGGCCGCGCGACGACCACGAGGGCCTCGCCGCGATCTGGAAGCGCCTCGAGATCCTCCTCGAGACCCACGCCGAGGCCGAGGAGCTCTACTTCTACCCGGAGCTGCTGCGCATCGGCACGGGTGGCGCCGACGCCGAGTCCGTCGACGAGGAGGTCGAGGACGCCGTCAAGGACCACAACGACATCCGCAAGTCCGTGCGCAAGGTCGGGCGCTGCCGCACCGGGTCGGACGCGTGGTGGACCGCCGTCGTCGACGCCAACGTGCACAACAGCGACCACATGGGCGAGGAGGAGCGCCAGGACCTCGCCGACTTCCGGCAGCGCGCCAGCCTCGAGCTGCGCCACGAGATCGCGGTCCAGTTCCTGCGCTACGAGGCCGTGCGCTGGGCCGAGGGGATCACGCCGAAGGACAAGGACCCCGAGCGCTACGTGGCGGCGAAGAAGACGAGCAAGGCCTCGGCCACCGCCAAGAAGGCGGCTCGCGACGCGAAGAAGGCCGCGAAGACGGCGCCCGCGCGTGCGGCGAAGTCCAAGAAGGCCTCCGCCGGCGCCTCCGAGGAATGACCAGCTGCCGGGAACTGGGCACTCGACTCACAGATCACGTCGAGTGCCCAGTTCCCGACGTGAGTTCGTGGGCACTCGACTCACAGATCACGTCGAGTGCCCAGTTCCCGACGTGAGTTCGTGGGCACTCGACGTCGGGGAGGGTCAGCGGCGGCGGTGGTCGAGGCGGAGGGCGACGAGGACGAGGACACCGGCGACGAGGCCCCAGAACGCCGCTCCGATCCCGGCGACCGTGACGCCCGAGGCCGCGACGACGAGCGTCACGGCGCCCGCCTCCCGCGACGACGCGTCCCCGAGCGCGGATGCCGCGGCGCCCGCGAAGGTGCCGAGCAGCGCGAGCCCGGCGATCGTCTCGATCAGCCCCGGCGGCGCGGATCGCGCTGCGGCCGTGACGATCCCCGCGAGCGGTCCGAAGGCGAGGTAGGCGAAGCCGCAGGCCACTCCGGCGACCCACCGGCGGCTGCGGTCCGGGTGCGCCTCGGGTCCGGCCGCGAGGGCCGCCGAGATGGCGGCGAGGTTGATGGCGTGCGCGCCGCCGAGGGCGCCGACCGCGCTCGCGCCGCCCGTGTAGAGCAGCGGCGCGCGCATGCCGGGGCGGTAGCCGAACGACGCGAGCACCGCCGTGCCGGGGATGTTCTGGCTCGTCATCGTGACGATGAAGAGCGGGACGGCCACGGCGAGAAGGGTGGTCGCGTGCCAGGTCGGCGCGACGGCGACGATCGACGGTGCGGCCGTGGCGAGGTCGAGGCGGCCGAAGACGCCCTGCACCGCCATGACCACGAGCGCCGCGACGAGGGCGCCGACGACGGCCCAGCGCCGCGCGACCGCGACGAGGACGAGCCACGTCAGCATGACCGGCGCGATCGCGGCCGGCGAGGCGACGACCGCCCGGAAGGGGGCGACGCACAGCGTCAGCAGCACGCCCGCGAGCATCGCGCTGGCCAGCGGGGTCGGGATGCTCTCGACGAGCCGCTCGAGCGGCCGCAGCAGTCCGCACAGCGCGAGCAGCACGCCGCACACGACGAAAGCGCCCACGGCAGAAGCGAACCCACCAGCCGGCACCGTCGCGGCAGCGAGCAGCGCGGCACCCGGCGTCGACCACGCCATGGTGATCGGCATGCGCAGCCGCCACGAGAAGAGCACGCAGCCGAGGCCCATCGTCACGCACAGCACGAGCAGGCCCGACGCGGCCTGCTCCGGGCTCGCGCCGACCGCGCGCAGTCCCGTCAGGACGACGGCGAACGAGCTCGTGAAGCCGACGAGCCCGCACACGACGCCCGCCAGGACGGCGTGCCCCGTCGAGCCGGTCGAGCCCGTCGAGCCCGTCGAGCCGGAACGTGAGGTCACCGAGACCTCAGGGCAGGTGGGCGCTCGAGGCGAGCGCACGGCATACGTGGTCGTATGCCGTGGGGCTCCCGGCGGCGACCAGGCCCGGGGGCGCGGTGTCGCGAGGTGAGTACGTGACGCCCTCGGTCGTGCCGAGCAGGCCGCCGGCCTCGGCGAGCAGGAGCGAGCCGGGCACGTGGTCCCACGGCGCGGCGGACGCGTAGAGGATGTAGTCGGCCTCGCCCTCGACGAGCTTGGGGTAGTCGATGCCGCACGACACCCACGTCAGCGTCATCGGCTGCAGCCCGGCGAGGGCCTGCCCGATCCACGCCCGGCGCGACGTGCGGCCACGGAGCGCGTCGTCGCCGCGCTCGGGGACCGTCAGGCGCGTCGTCCCGTCGGCGTCGTGGCGCCACGTGCCGCTGCCGCGCTCGGCGACGTAGCCGACCTCGTGCTGCGGCTGCCAGATCCAGGCCCGCACGGCCTCGCCGTCCACCGTCTCGCTCACCATGACGGCGTGGTCCTTGGAGCCGTGGACGAAGTTCTTCGTGCCGTCGACGGGGTCGACGGTGAACGCGTGGTCGGCGGCGGCATAGCGCTCCATGAGCGCCGGGTCGCCCGCGAAGGTCTCCTCGCCGAGCACGACGGCGTCGGGGTAGGCGGCGACGAGAGCGGCGGTGATGAGCACCTCGGCCTCGCGGTCGGCGTCGGTGACGAGGTCGCCCGGCCGCTTCTCGTGGATCTCGCCGTCGGCGAGCGCCCGGAAGCGGGGGTTGATGACCTGCTCGGCCACGTCCTTCAGGAGGCTCAGCACCTCGTCCGTCTGCACGGCTCCAACCTAGCGACTCGGGCTCACCGCTCCGGGTGCAGGTGCTCGGGCACGGCGAGCCACCAGCCGAGGACGCCGCGCGCGATCTCCGGCATGGCCCGCGGGTCGGGCCCCGGCTCCGGCAGCGCATCGGCGAGGGCCGTCAGCAGGTCGCGCCGCCGCCGCATGCCGAGGACGTAGACGAGCCCGCGCAGCAGCTCGGCGTGCGGGTCGCCGGCACCGGTCGCGATGACCTCGGCGACGCGTCGGGCGAAGGACGCCTCGCGCTCTTCACGCCGACGGCCCGGCGGCTCGACGACGTTGCCGACGACGTAGCCGGCCTCCATGGCGACCGTGGGCGGCGTGGCCTGAGACAGCGCGACCCGCTCGAAGAGGTCGAGGTCCTCGAGCTGCCCCATCCAGGTCAGGACGGTCGCGCTCTCGTGGGCGGCGACGTGGTCGTCCCGGGCCATCGCGTCGGCGAAGGCGGAGGCGTGCACGGTGCCGATGATCGAGGCCTGCGGCGACAGCATGAGGATGCACAGGGCGTTGGAGCGGTCCTCCTCGTTCGTCTCGCCGAGCGCCGTCTGGAGGAGGTCGCCGAGCACGGGCTCACCAGCGGCGGCCCGTCCCTCGCCCGCCTCGAGCACCGCCCGGATGCGCTGGTGGGCCTCGCGGATCGCCTGCGACGTGATGGCCCGCCCGTCGCGGATGATCGAGGCCGCGACGCGCCGGTCCTCCGCGGTGAGGACCGTCGCGACCCGGTGGCTGCCGGCCGGGCCGAGGGTGCGCACGAGGTTCGCGGCTCCGCGGTGCACGAGGTAGGGCTGGTCCGGGTCGCGCAGGTGCTGCACGGCGAGACGGATGGCCTCGAGCCTCGTCTCGGGCTCGAGGCGGGCGCCGCGCACGAGGGTCGTCAGGACGATGAGGCAGGCCCGGAGCGAGCTCGCGTTGGTCGGGGCGCGCAGCTGGTCGAAGAGGACCGAGAGCGCCTCCGGGTCCCGGGTGAACTGGAGCAGGCTGAGGGTGTCGTTGTAGAACTGCGCGTCCGGACGGGCCACGACCTCGGCAGCCAGGCGGGCGACGACGGCGCCGCTGCGGGGGTGCCCGGCGAGCCGGGCGAGCGCCTCAGCGCGCTGGGCGTAGTCGAGCTGGAGGCCGAGGCCGAGCTCCTGGAGCAGCCGCCGGAAGAGCCGCTCCCAGTCGGACGTGCGGACGAGCACGTGCGGCATCCGGCCGAGGCTGTCGGAGAGGCGGTCCCAGTCGAGACCGGTCATCCGCTCGTCGCCGAGGGCCCGCTCGAGCAGCGTCAGGGTCGCGTCGGCGTCCGGGTCGGTCCGCGGGGGCAGCGCGGCCGCCGCCCGGATCGGGTGCCGCGACCGGGCGAAGAAGTCGACGGCCGCGAGCAGCTGGCCCTCGGGCAGCTCGAGCACCGACTCGTAGCGGCGCACGAGCTCCCGGGTGACCTCGACGCCGCCGTTCTCCCAGCGGCCGACCTGCGCGCGGTGCACCGGCGCGGCCCGGCCGGCTCCCTGGGCGAAGCCCGCCGCGCTGCGCAGGGCCGGGTCGGCCGCGTGCAGCCGGGCGTTGCGCAGCACCCACTGCACCTCGTCGCTCAGCACGAGGTGCTCCCCCGGTTGCAGAGCGCGAGCGCGCGGGGTGTCCGACGACGTGTTGCGCGCGGGACGAAGGTGCGCAACCCGGGGCAGACACGGCATACGACGTTCATAGGGTGGCTCCGAGCCCGATGCTCAGGGACGGGAGCCGGCGCCAGGGGGAGGCTCCCGTCCCGCTCGGGCAGCCCTGTGCTCCAGGCCCGCTCGCACGCCTGTGCGACCCCTGTCAGCGACCTCACCGCAGCCCCCTTCACGCGGCCGGCGGCGTCTGCCGCGCGGTCCGCACCCTCCCCCGAGTTGCGTCCGTCGAGCCGGTGCGCAACAGATGTTCATCGCGTCGACCCATTGGGTACGGTAGGGCTCGGAACGCAGCCTGTGGAGGGGAAGCGGGCCAAAAGGACCGGGAGCCACATGGTGGCTCCCGGTCCTTCTCGTTTGCGCCGGCCCCTTCTGGCCACGCCGGAGCGGACAAACCGCGGTGACGAGGGCGTATGCCGGCTGGCAGGCTGACGCCGTGACCGACACCTCCCAGCCGCCCGCCGTGACACCCGATGTCGCACCCGCCGTGAAGCCCGACGTGCCCGTCCTGACCGACGGGGTCGTGACCCTCCGGGCGCACTCGGTCGAGGACGCCGACGCGATCGTCGAGCAGAGCACCGACCCGGACAGCCTGCGCTGGACGACGGTCCCGCGGCCCTACGGCCGCGACGACGCGCTGGGCTGGGTCGAGCACAACCTCGCCGCCTGGGGCGAGCCCGGCGCCACGCGCTCGTGGGCCATCGAGTGGACGGACGACACGGGCGCCGCCCGCTACGGCGGCACCATCGACCTGCGCCCCGGCGCAGCGCCGTCGGCCGGCGAGCTCGGCTTCGGGCTGCACCCGGACGCCCGCGGCCGCGGCCTGATGTCGCGTGCCGTCCGGCTCGTCGTCGCTTACGCCTTCGCCAACACCGTCTGGGGCGCGCCCGTCGGCCGCGTCCACTGGCGCGCCGTCGTCGGCAACTGGGGCTCGCGCCGGGCCGTGTGGGCGGCCGGCTTCACCTTCCACGGCACGGTCCCGGGCAGCCACCCCGACCCGGAGGGCGGCCCCGAGGCCCTCGACACGTGGACCGGCAGCATCACGCCGGGCGACCCGCTGACGGCGCGGACGCCGTGGCTCGCCCCGACCGAGATCATCGGCGAGCAGGTGCGCCTGCGGCCGTGGCGACCCGACGACGTCGACGCCATCGAGCCCCGCAACGACCCGGACAACTGGATGCCGGCGCGCTCGATCCTGCGCCGCGAGACCTTCCCGGCCTGGCTGCTGACGCGACAGGAGCGGATGTCGGAGGGGACGGCCCTCGACTGGTGCGTGGCGGACCTGGCGACCGACCGCGCCCTCGGCAGCGTGACCCTCTTCAGCCGTGGTGGCCCCATCGGCGACACGGCCGAGCTGGGCTACCAGTTCTTCCCGAGCGCGCGCGGCCGCGGCGCCGCCAAGGAGGCGGCCCGGCTCGCCGTCGCCCACGCGCTCGCGCCGGCGGCCGAGGGCGGCCTCGGCGTGCGCCGCCTCGTCGCCGAGACCGCGGCCGACAACGAGGCGAGCAACGCCGTGCTGCGCTCGGTCGGCTTCACCTCCTTCGGGCGCGAGCACGCCGTCGACCGCCTCGCCGGCGGCGGCTGGGGCGACGGCCTGCACTGGGAGCTCCTGCCGCCGGGTGCCAGCGACTGACGCGACCACCCTGCTGCCTCGGCCGGTCGACGCGACCGGCCGGGGCGCCCCTGTCGGCACCCGTCCGGGTATGCCACCGTTGAACCAGGCGCCGCCCGTCACCGACCGGGCGGCGCGCCGACGGAAGGACACGCGATGAGACTCGGTCACGAGCAGGAGCTCGACGCACCGCAGGGCGTGGTCTGGGCCAACTTCATGGACCTGCACCGGATCGGCCGCTCCTTCCCCGGTGCCAAGGTGACCGAGGTCGACGGTGACGACTTCGTCGGCGAGATCAAGGCCAAGCTAGGGCCGCTGTCGATGTACTTCGACGGCACCGGCTCGATGGTCGAGCGCGACGAGGACCGCGGCCGGGCGCGACTGACGGCCACGGGCCAGGAGCGGCACGGCCTCGGCCGGGCCACCATCGACATCACCCTGACGCTGCACCCGGTCGCCAAGGACGAGCGCACCCGGGCCCACCTCGTGACCGACCTCGTCTTCCTCGGCTTCCCGATGGACTTCGGCACCGGCCTCGTCCAGCGCGCCTCCGACCCGCTCATCGAGCGCTTCCTCACGCTCATGGCCGTGCCGGGGCCGGTCCCGGACGCGGCGGCCGACGACGACGGCTCCCTCGACCTCATCCGGTCCGCCACCGACCTGTTCGGCTCCTTCCGGCGCGATCGCCGCGAGCGCAAACGACGATGAGGGTCGCAGTCGTCGGCGCGAGCGGCTACGTCGGGTCGCGCCTCGTGCCGGAGCTGCTCCGACGCGGCCACGAGGTCGTGGCCACGCACCACAGGAGCCCGTCGACGGCATACCCATGGTCCGGCGACGTCGAGTGGCGACGCGTCGACGTGCAGGACGAGGAGCGCGTCCTCGAGGCCCTGCACGGGGTCGACGCGATCTGCTACCTCGTGCACGGGCTCGACGACGCGGACTTCATGCGGCTCGACCGACAGGCGGCCGACAACGTCGCGTATGCCGCGGGCGTCGTGGGCGCGTCGCGGCTCGTCTACTTCTCGGGCATCGTGCCCGACCTGCCCGACGACGAGCTGTCGGACCACCTGCTCTCCAGGCTGGAGGTCGAGGAGATCCTCGCGACGGCGGACTGCTCGGTGCTGACGCTGCGCGCGTCGATGGTCGTCGGCGCCGGGTCGACGAGCTTCGAGGTGATGCGCCAGATGTCCACGCGGCTCGGCGTCGTGCAGACGGTCCCGGCGTGGATGGGCAGCTCGGTCATCCAGCCGGTCGCCGTCGCCGACGCAGTGTGGTTCCTCGCCGAGGCGCTCGAGCGGCCCGACGTGACGGGACACCTCGACGTCGTGGGACCGGACCGGCTCAGCTACGTCTCGCTGCTGAGGACGTATGCCGCCCGCGCCCGCCTGCTGCGCGTGCAGCTGCCCGTGTGGCTGGCCCCCGTCGAGACGGTCGCGCGCGTGGCGGGCGCGCTCGTCGACGTGCCGAGCGGGACGGTGCAGTCGCTGATCCCGAGCCTGGGCCACGACATGGTCGGCGACCGCGACGCGGCCGACGTGCTCGGGGAGCCTCCCGGAGGGCGGCTCGCGGTGGGTGAGGCCGTGTCGCGGTCGCTCGCCACGACCCGGGCCGGCGACGGGGCCCCGGACGGCGCGGCGCTCGACGGCGACCCGCAGGCTCCGTCGGTCGGCGACCCGACGTGGGCCCGTCACCGGTCGGTCCTCGACTGGGTGTGGTCGACCGCCCGCGGCCGGTAGCCGCAGGCGGTCCTTCCCCGGGCCCGGTCCCGTCACACCGCCGCGACCGTGCGGGGGCGCCCAGGGGTCAGCGGGCGATGTAGCCGCCGTCGATGTAGAGCTCGAGACCGGTGACGAAGGTCGCGTCGTCGCTCACGAGGTAGGCGACGCCCGCCGCGACCTCCTCGGGGCGGCCCAGGCGTCCCATCGGGGTGAGGTCGATCATCGCCTGCTCGAACGGCGTGCCACGGGCCCCGTCGAGGATGGGGGTGTCGATGAACCCGGGGTGGATCGAGTTGACCCGCACGCCGTCGGTCGCCCAGTGCAGGGCGACGTTCTTCGTCAGGGTCCGGACCGCACCCTTGGCCGCGTGGTAGGCGGGCGACGTGCCGAAGCCGCCGCTCGTGCCGAAGATCGAGCTGATGTTGACGACCGCTCCGTGGCCCGAGGCCTTGAGGTGCACCGCGGCGGTCCTCATGCCGAGGAAGACACCGGTCTGGTCGATCGCGACGGTGCGCTCCCAGTCGGCGACGCTCGTGTCCTCGATCGGGGCGAGGTCGCCCATGCCGGCGTTGTTGACGAGGATGTCGAGCGAGCCGAACTCCTCGACCGCCTTGGCGACCGCCGCCTCCCAGTCCGCCTCGCTCGTCACGTCGTGCCGGAGGAAGTCGACGCGAGCGCCCGCGGCCCGCAGCTCCTCGGCCGTCGTCGCCCCCAGCGACTCGTTGACGTCGGTCAGCAGGACGGCCGCCCCCTCGTCCGCGAGCCGTCGTGCCGTGGCCTTGCCGATGCCACTCGCCGCGCCCGTCACGAGCGCCACCCGTCCTTCGAGCCGCTTCATGGTGATCACTCCAGTTCAGTTGTGGGCCAGCGCTCCTGCATCCACCTCCAGTCTCGTCCGATCGCCCCTCCACCGCAGTCCTTCAGGTCACAGTGAGCCCGACGTGACGCACCAGACACGGCCCGCGACACGGCCTGCACGCATCCCATGACATCCCGGACATCTCGGCTGACGGGGGCCCGTGCGGTCCCTCTGCTCAGGGTCGTTCGGGGTCGAAATCGGGGTCGACCCCGGTTGCGGCGGGAGGGCACCGGGTATGACTGTGGAAGCAGTGAGCCCGACGTGGGTCGGGCCAGTGCGAGACGAGGAGACACCGTGTCATTCGGTGAGCAGCTGAAGCACAAGGCGGACGAGGTCCACTTCCAGGAGAAGGCCAAGGACTTCGGTGACGCCGTCGTCGAGATGGCCAAGACCGTCATGTCCGCCGCTGCCGGCTACGCCCAGGAGAACCGGGGCAAGGTCGACGGCGCCCTCGACAAGGCCGAGGCCAAGATCGAGGAGAAGACCGGCGGCAAGCACGCCGACACCGTGACCAAGGTTCGTTCCTCGGTCGACAAGGGCATCGACAAGCTCGTCGAGCAGAACAGCAGCAGCAAGGCGGCTCCTCCCACCCCAGCCGCCTCTGCCGTGCCCGACGACAAGCACAGTGCCTTCGACGAGGAATCCCCCGCCGGCAACCCCACCTGAGCCGGCACCCTCAAGGACCGTATGCCGCCGACCCCCTCGGCGGCATACGGCTGTCTGGTCCCGGGTCGCGTCCTGGTCGCCCGCGGCCCCGCACTCGCAATGACACGACCTGCCCTCCTCGTGAATCGGCTTGCCTGTCAAGCGAATTGATGGACTGAGCAATCGTGCCGGATTTGCCCGTGTAGGTCGGCGTTTGGTCTAGGTAGGCCGACTCAAAGTCGGTGGCGGTGGGTATTTCCGGGGGTCATCCTGCTTCTGAGGTCTCGACAGTTCGACCTCAAGGAGCAACCACCATGTCCCAGCTCGTCATCGACCACCCCGGCCAGCAGACCGACCGTCAGTCCTCGACCGGCGGCACCACGGGCCTGCGCCACACCGCGACCCGGTCGCTCACCGGCGCCGTCGACCGCCTCCAGGCGTTCCTCGTCGCCTACAGCCTCCAGGTCCTGCGGGTCTGCCTCGGCCTCGTCTTCCTCGGCTTCGGCGTCATCAAGTTCGTCCCGGGCCTCAGCCCGGCCGAGGCCATCGCCTCCGCGACCATCGACCGGCTCACCTTCGGGCTCGTCTCGGGTCACACGGCGGTGCTGCTCACGGCCGTCACCGAGACCGTCATCGGCCTGACGCTCGTCACCGGCAAGTTCCTGCGCGTCGGCATCGTCGTCCTCGGCGGCGCCCTCATCGGGATCATGTCGCCGCTCGCGCTCTTCACGGCCGAGCTCTTCCCGCACGGCCCGACCCTGATGGGCCAGTACGTCCTCAAGGACATCGTCCTCGCCGCGTCGGCCCTGGTCGTCGCCGCCTACGCCCTCGGAGCCCGGCTCCACACCGGCTCCGACGACTGAGCAAACACCTCCCGGCGAGCGCCGCTGGGTGCACCCTGAGAGTGACGGGGCACCCAGCGGCGCTGTCCGTCCGGTCACCTCACCACCCAGACCGAGCAAGAGAAGGAGTCAGCCGATGACCACGCTGACCGTCCGGCCGATCGCGCCGGGCCCGCACCTCGTCGACGTCCCGACCGACTACCGGCCGCACGTCCGGGGCCGCCGCGGCGAGCCGCACCGCTTCCCAGCCGCAACCTACCTGTGCCGCAGCGTCGCCCGTGAGGAGCGCGCCCTCGCCCAGGACGCGCTCGACGCCGTCGACCGGACCGCCACGCGCCGCATCGGCGGGCTCGGTGCCGTCGTCGCCCTGCTCTTCGCCGCCGCCCTCTTCCTCCTCGCCACGGGCCGCGCCGACACCCGGTCGGGGGTCGTCACGCTCGCCACCCTCGGCGCCCTGGCCGTCGTCGCGATCGTCTCCCTCGTCGCGGTGCTGCGCAGCCACGAGCGCGAGCACGACGTCCTCGCCGAGCGGGTGCGGATGTACGACGCGCGCCTGCTCGAGCTGCGTCCGCGACGCTGACCACGCAGGGGCGTTGCACCGGCACCCACCCCGGGCACACGGCATACGCCATCCGTCGACGACGGCCGGGACACGCCGCGCTCACGCGGTCGCGGTCCCGGCCGTCTCGACATACTGGCGACATGACCGAACACGTGACGATCACGACCGATGCCGGCGAGATGCCCGCCCACCTCTGGCTCCCTCCGACCGGTCACGGGCCGGGGATCGTCGTGCTGCAGGAGATCTTCGGCGTCAGCGACTACGTACAGCGCCGTGCCGCCCAGCTCGCCGAGCAGGGCTACGTCGTCGTCGCGCCCGAGATCTTCTGGCGCCTCGGGGTCACCTCGCCGGTCGCGGGCGACGACGCGCTCCAGCAGGGCATGGGCCTGGTCCAGCGCCTCGACTGGGACGCCGCCGTCGGCGACGCCGCCGCGACGGTGCAGTGGCTCCGCGACCGCGACGAGGTGACGGCGGGCGTCGGCGTCCTGGGCTTCTGCTTCGGCGGTGGCCTCGGCTTCGCCGTCGCGGCCCACCTCGAGTCGGGCGACGCTGACGACACCGCGCCGCTCGACGCGCTCGTGAGCTACTACGGCTCGGCGCTGCCCGGCCTCCACGAGGACCTCACCGTGACCGCCCCGAGCCTGCACCACTTCGGGCTCGCCGACTCCTTCATCGACACCGACACGGTGCGCCGGATCGAGGCGTCGCTGACCCGGCAGCCCGCGACCGTCGTCGAGACGTATGCCGGCGCCGACCACGCGTTCGACAACGACGACATGCCGTGGCACGACCCCGCCTCCTCGACCCTCGCCTGGTCGACGACCGTCCAGTTCCTGCGCGAGCGGCTGCCCGTCGCCTGAACCTGTCGAAGGTTCTTCGCCCGTCCGTGTCGAGTCGGTCCGCGACCGATCGACGTGGGGATGGACCGGCACCACGCCGGGCCCGACACCCTCTCGAACCAGGAGCACTCCCATGACGCAGTTCCTTCTCTCCGTCCACCACCGCGAGGGCGACGCGATGCCGTCGGCCGACGAGATGCAGCAGATGTACACCTCCGTCGACGCCTTCAACACCAAGCTCCAGCAGACCGGCGCGTGGGTCCTCGCCGGCGGCCTCACCGACGTCAGCCAGGCCAAGGTGGTCGATGCGTCGGCCGGCGCGGTCACGGACGGGCCGTTCAGCGAGGCCCGCGAGTGGCTCGGCGGCTTCTGGATCATCGAGGCGGCCGACCTCGACGCCGCGCTCGCCCTGGCCCACGAGGGCTCGGCCGCCTGCCACGGGCCGGTCGAGGTGCGAGCGCTGCAGGAGGAGTGAGCCGGAGGCCCGTCGATTTCGGCGGGTTCGTGGCGGTCCGCGGGCCTGCAGGTGTGTCGGGACCACACGCCACGCCCGGTCACCGGGTGGGCGCGAGGCGCAACGGGTATGGCCCAGTGGGCTGTTCTTGCAGTGCCGACCGCTGATCGATCAAGAGGAGAGCCCGTGGAGCTGCACCAGGTCGAGGCGGTGGCACCCGGCCTCGCCGCGCGGATCGCGGGTGCCGAACCTGGGCGCGCCCGCACGTTCGCCTTTCGCGTCGCGCGCCTCGCGTGCTCCGTGACGGACGTCCACGACGCCAGCGCCCTCGAGGTGGCCAAGGGCGGCCTGGAGCGCTATCCCGAGATCGACGAGCTCGTGCACCTGTGGGAGCTCGAGCGCGAGCTCGACGCCGCCTGCGAGAGCCAGCTCGAGGACCGGTCCCCGGACTCCGCACCGACGCTGGGCAACCTCCAGATGCCCTCGGAGTGCGTCGAGGCCCGGGCCGTCGCCGCGGTCATCGCGGCACTGTCGCCGGACGCGCGCGAGGCGGCGCGGGGCGCGACGTACGAGGCCCTGGCGGCCGGCTGCGACGGCACCGCGCTCGAGGCCCTGGCCGACCAGATCTTCTGACCCGGCACGGGGACTCGGCTTCGCGTCGCGCGCGGTCAGGCGTCGTCGACGACCCGGCGCAGTGAGCTGACCATGCTCCGCAGGATCCGCTGGGCGACGTCCTGCTCGGCCTCGGTGAGGCCCGAGAGCATCCTGAGCTCGACGGAGCGCACGGCGGCCGTCGCCTCGTCCAGGCTCTTCCTGCCCCGCGGCGTGAGCCGCGTGGGGAGGGCCTTGCCGACCGGGGCCTGCGCCGGCCTGGTGACGTAGCCGTCCCGCTCGAGGGCCTGGAGCAGTACGTTCATCGACTGCCGCGTCACGAAAGCACCTCGCGCGAGCTCCGAGTTCGACAGGCCCGGTCTCTGGGCCAGCAGCTCGAGGCAGGAGTAGTGCGTCACGGTCATGCCCAGGGGGCGCAGCACCTCCTCCATGGAGGAGCGAAGGGCACTGGACGCCTCTTTGAGGAGGTAGCCCAGCGACGTCTCGAGATCGATGCCGACGCGATCTTGACTCATGTCAGGATTCTGACATAGCGTGCTGCGTGTCAGATAACTGACACGAAAGGAATGGTCATCATGTCCGTCACCGGTCCCGACTTCATCTCGCTCCAGGTGCGCGACCTCGCGGCCTCGCAGGCGTTCTACGAGCGGCACCTCGGTCTCGTGCGCTCGCAGGCCGGCCCGCCGCACGCCGTCGTCTTCGAGACGACGCCGATCGCGTTCGCACTCCGCGACGTCGTGCCGGGCACCGACCTCGACTCCGTCGCGCAGCCCGGCCTCGGCGTCGCGGTCTGGTTGCACGCCACGGACGTCCAGGCGATCCACGACGCCCTCGTCGCGGACGGGCGCACCATCGTCTCCGCCCCGGTCGACGGCCCGTTCGGGCGCACCTTCACCTTCGCCGACCCCGACGGCTACCAGGTCACCCTCCACGACCGCGCCTGACCTGACGGAAGGTCAGCCGGCTGCGGCCCGCGGCGGCTCCGGCATGGTCGGCTCCGGCATGATCTGCTCGGGTGTGGCCGGCTCGCGCCCGCCGGAGTGGTGCGTCAGGCGTGAGAGCCGGCGGGACCAGCGGTAGGCGGGCTCACGCACCGCCACGACCCAGGCGGGCGCGGTGGTGCCGTCGAGCTCGTCGACGATCGGGTCGAAGCGCATCGCGGCGTCGAACCGCTCCTGGCGCAGCTGCAGCAGGCCCACGACGTCCCAGCCACCGCGGTCCACGGCCACGGCCAGCTCGAACTCCTGCGGCTCGGGCTCGTCGTCGACCGGGCGCACGAGCAGCGCCAGGGTGTGCGCTCCGGCCCTCGTCGGCAGCAGCGTGGTCAGCGACCGCCCGGCGGCACGGCGCACCGGGCGAAGGAGGTGCCGCGTGAGCCGCCCCGTGCCGGTGGTCGCGAAGAGCAGGTCGGCAGGCCGACCCCGGGCGCCGGCACCGGGGAGGCGCAGGGCGAGCCCACCGATGTCCCACCAGCCGGTCGGCGTCCCCACGGCGCGGGACACGCGGACCGTGCACGCGTGCACGCCCCGGTCGTGCAGGAGCGGCACCCCGAGGCCGGGGCGCGGGGCGTCGATGCGCAGGTCGGCGGACCACGTGCGCCCGACGGCGTGGAGCGGTTTGCGTCCGGTCAGCCAGGCGACGAGCCCGAGCCCCGATGCGAGCGCGACCCCGGCGACCCGGGCCGGCGGCAGGGGCAGGTGCGGGGCGACCGGGCGGGCTGCGGCATCACGCGTGGTGGAGGAGCTGGTCACCCCTCCCACCTACCCATCGGACGGCAGAAGCAGCGCTCGTCAGGCGCGTCCGCGGGGACGTTTTGCTCGATCGAGCGGTGCGGGGCGCTCACTCGACTGGGCGGGGCGCGCACCCGTGGGGCGGGGCGCTCAATCGACTGGGACGGGGCGCTCACTCGACTGGGGCGGGGCGCGCACCCGTGGGGCGGGGCGCTCACTCGAGTGGGGCGGGGCGCTCACTCGACTCGGTGGTCATGGCGGCCGGGAGGTCGGCCGGGTCTGCGGCCGGCCAACGTGCAGGGTCGGCGCCGAGCGCGGTCAGCTCGGCCACCTGCTCGAGGCACCACGTCGACACCTGCCGCCGACCCGCGAGCACGTCCGCGGCGAACCGCTCCCACGGCACCCACCGGGCGTCCTCGACCTCGGTCGGTTCGGGGCGGGGCGGCGGGGCCGTCCCCCTGACCCGACCCGTGAGCACGGGGCACAGCTCCCACTCGACGACGCCGTCCATCTCGGCCCGGTAGGAGAACCGGGGCAGGACGAGCCGCAGGTCGTGCACGTCGAGGCCGAGCTCGTCCCGGGCACGGCGGCGCACCGCGTCCTCGACTGCCTCGCCGGGCGCCGGGTGCCCGCACGCCGAGTTGGTCCACACGCCCGGGAAGGTGGCCTTGCCGAGCGCACGCTGCGTCACGAGCAGCCCGCCCTCGTCGTCGAAGAGGTAGACGGAGAAGGCGAGGTGGAGCGGGGTGTCGGGGCCGTGCACCGTCGCCTTGGGCGCCGTGCCCACGGCCTCGCCGTCCGCCGAGACGAGGACGACGAGCTCCTCGTCCTGCCCGATGCCGGCACCCGCGCCCAGAGCCGCACCCGTTCCCGCGCCCGTGCCGCCGGTCATCGCCCGGGCCTCGCGAGCTCGTTGACGGCGCTCCGGAAGACCGGCGGGAGCGTGGCGGCGGCAGGCACGAGCAGCCGACGGGACCACGCCGGGCGCGTGACCTGGACGAGCCCGTGGGTCAGCAGCGAGTAGCGCCTGGTGGCGGCGCGCCACGACCGCTCGTAGGACTGGGGGTCGTCGGCTGCGATGGCCGTGACCGCCGCCCGGGCGTGGGCGAGCCCGAGGGAGATGCCCTCCCCCGTCAGCGCATCGACGTAGCCGCTCGCGTCGCCGGCGAGCAGGACCCGCCCCGCGACGCGGTGCGTCGTCCGCTGCCGCAACGGTCCTGCGCCGCGCACCGACGTGACGACCGGTGCCCCGTCGAGCCGCTCGCGCAGCTGCGGGAACTCGGCGAGGCTCTCCGACAAGGGGATTCGCTGCTTGCTGAGCACGGCGACGCCGACGAGGTCGTTGGCCACGGGTGTCACGTAGGCCTCCCCGTGAGCGGCCCAGTGCACCTCGACGTGGTCGCTCCACGGGCGTATGCCGTAGTGCTGGCGCAGTCCGTAGCGGCGCAGCGGGCGCGTGGTGGCGGCGTGGTCGCGGTCGAGCCCCAGCGACGTGCGCGTCGGCGAGTGGAGCCCGTCGGCGGCGACCACCCAGGGAGCGGTCAGGGTCGGTCCGGCGCCGGACGCTCCGCCAGTGCGCACCGTGACGGCGTCGTCGTCCTGCGTGACCTCGGACCCGCCGAACGGCACCACCTCGATGCCGGCGTCGGCCACGGCTCGGGCCAGGGCGTCGTGCAGGGTCGTGCGCCGGACACCGCGGCCCCGCCCGCCGGTGAAGTCGGCCTCGGCCTGGCGCCCCCGGGCGAGGTAGCGGATGCCGCGCAGGTCGTGGCCGGGCGGGTCGACGCCGAGGTCGGTGAGCGCCAGGAGCCCACCGGGCATGAGCCCCTCGCCGCACGCCTTGTCGATCGTCCCGGCCCGCGGCTCGAGGACGACGGGAGACAGGCCCGAGCGCACGGCATACAACGCCGTGGCGAGCCCGACGGGACCTCCGCCGATGACGACGACGTCGGCGCTCACGAGGTGGCCTTGGTGGGCGCGCCTGCGGGAGAGGCGATCTCGCGCAGGGCGGCGTTCTCGACCCGGATGCGCACGGTGAGCAGCACGGCGTTGGCGACGGTGAAGACGAGCGCCGTCACCCACGCGTCGTGCACGAGCGGCAGGGCGAGGCCCTCGACGACGACGGCGACGTAGTTCGGGTGCGGGATGACGCCGTAGGGGCCGCGGCGCACGAGGGAGAGGCCGGGCACGACGATGACCCGGGTGTTCCACTGGTTGCCGAGGGTCGTGATGCACCACCAGCGCAGCGCCTGGCTGGCGACGACCAGGGCGAGCATGAGCCAGCCCATCGCGGGCACGAAGGGCCGGTCGGCCAGCCACACCTCCCCGACCGCGCCGACGAGCAGCCCCGTGTGGAGCACGACCATGACGGGGTAGTGCGACTGCCCGCGCTCCACCCCACCGCGCGAGAAGGCCCACGCCGCATGGCGTTTGGACACGACGAGCTCGGCGACGCGCTCGAGACCGACGAGCAGGACCAGTCCGGTGAAGAGCCACTGCGAGACCATGGGCGCCTCAGTCGGCCGCGCGGAGCAGGACGAGCTCGAGGCAGAAGCCGGGGCCCATCGCCATGAGCACGCCCCACGAGCCGGGCTCGGGCGTGTGGTCGGCGAGGGTGTCGGCGAGCACGTGGAGCACGGACGCGGAGCTGAGGTTGCCGATGCGGTCGAGCGAGCGCCACGTGACGCCGAGCGCCTCGCGGTCGACCTCGAGGGCCTCCTCCATGGCTTCGAGCACCTTGGGGCCACCGGGGTGGGCGACCCACCAGCCGATGTCGGCGCGGGTCAGGCCCTGGTCGGCGAGGAAGCCGTCGACGTCGCCGCGCACGTTGGCCCGCACGAGGTCGGGCACCTCGGCGCCGAGGACGATGCGCAGGCCGGTGGCGCCGACGTCCCAGCCCATGGCGCGCTCGGTCTCCGGGTAGAGGCGGCTGCGGGTGGCGACGACGCGCGGCTGGCCGGGCGCGAGGGCTGCGGCGCGGTCGGCGCCGACCATGACGACGGCCGCGGCGCCGTCACCGAAGAGCCCGCTGGCGACGAGGTTGGCGACCGACCGGTCGTCGCGCTGGACCGTGAGGCTGCACAGCTCGACGGAGAGCAGCACGGCGACGTCGTCGGGGTGGCCGAGCAGGTAGTCGTGGACCCGCGCGACGCCGGCAGCTCCTGCCACGCAGCCGAGCCCGACGAGCGGGATGCGCTTCACGTCGTCGCGCAGGCCGATCTCGGCCGCGACCCGCGCCTCGATCGACGGGACGGCGAGCCCGGTGATCGTCGTCGACATGACGAGATCGACGTCCCGCGGGCTGAGACCGGCGGCGGCGAGCGCCTTGGTGACGGCGTGCGAGCCGAGCTCGGTGGCGACGCGGATGAACTCGTCGTTGGCCGCGCCGAAGTCCGCGAGCTGCCAGTAGCGCTCGAGCGGGAGGGCGAGGTGTCGCTGGCTGACGCCGGCGTTGGCGTGGAAGCGCTCGAGCAGCGCCCGGTCGGACCCGACCGAGCCGAGCACGTCGGCGAAGGCCGCGGTGACGTCGGCCTGGGCGTAGGTGTGCTCTGGGAGGACTCCCCGGACGGCCGCAAGGTGGCTCACCCTGCACACCCTAGGCCGACCATGGAGGGGTGACGTCATGACGCTGGACAGCCGGCGCCCTCCGACGCGACCGTCGCTCGGCTCAGGGGCGGACGACGAGGGCCACGACGTTGACGAGCGCGATGCCGACCGCCGCCATGAACGGGAGCCGGCCGCGCCCCAGCACCGCGACGCCGGCGAGCACCGCACACACCCCCAGGAGCAGCAGACCCGCCGCGTCGATGCCGGGTCCGGCAGCGGCCACCACGGTCCCGGCGAGAAGCACGGCGGGCGCGAGCCACCGCACGGTCCGACCACCCAGCCGCTGCGGCAGGCCGTGCACGCCGGTGGCCTCGTCGTCGGCGAGGTCGGGCAGGGCGTTGAGCAGGTGGGCGCCCACCCCGAGGAGCGCCCCGGTCACCATGACCCAGGGCGCCGGCCACACCGGCTCCGGCAGCGCGAGCGTGACGACGGCGGGCAGCGCGGCGAAGGCGACGGCATACGGCAGCGGGGAGAGCACGGACCGCTTGAACCACACGTTGTAGGCCCAGCCCGACGCCACGCCGAGCAGGAGGTGCACGAGGCCGGAGGCGACGCCGCACGCCAGCGACATGACGCTGGTGGCCACGAGGGCAGCCACCGTGGCAGCGCGCACCGTCCGCTCGGGCACGGCGCCCCGCGCGATCGGCTTGTCCGCGCGCCCGACGGCCCGGTCCCGGGCGGCGTCGAGCAGGTCGTTGCTCCAGCCGATGGACAGCTGACCCGTGAGCACCGCTGCAGTCACGAGCAGCCCGCGGGACGGCGTGTGCCCGCCCGACGCCGCGAGCAGCCCGGTGAGGACGGTGACGGCGACGGTGGGGCCGGGATGGCACGCGAGCGCGAGACCCTGCAGCGTCGCTCTCCCTCGCCCGACCGGCACGCGCCGAGCCTACGGCGCGAATCCCCCGTTTCCCGACAGGCCCCCACGGCCCGGCGCTAGCCTGAGGAGTCGGCGTGACGACCGTGCGCCGGATCCGCGGAACCGAAGCAGTCGGGGCTGCCGATGCGTGACTACCCCTACGCGTTCCACGTCGCCCTCGACGGGAACGGGCTGAACGGCCTCGAGGGTAGGGCCGGCGTGTGCCTGTTCCGCTACGACCCCGTGACCGGCGACCACTCCTACAAGGTCAGCTACTTCCACGGCGCGTCCGGCGGCCACGCCCCGAGCGTCGACCCGAGCCGGCGAATCGGCTTCCTGGGCAACACCGGCCAGCACCTGCTCTTCTACGACCTCGCCACCCTCGAGGAGGTCGACCGGGTCTCGACGCTGCGCTTCGAGGTGCCCGACACGACCATCAAGGGCAGCACCCACCTCGTGTGGCTCGACGACACGACGTTCGTCACCGCGATCGGCGAGCACCTGTGGACCTTCGACGTCAACCGGCTCACCAAGGCCGAGGTCCTCGCGCCGCACGGGCTCAAGGTGCCGCACGCGATGAAACGCACCGCGTCGGGCCGCTACGTCGTCTACGGCGGCATGGATCACCCGTCGCGCGGCGAGGCCCGCGAGGTCGGCATCCTCGACACCGTCTCGGGTGAGGTCCGCACGGTGACGCTCCCGACGACGTGCTGGCACGTCGTGTGCCACCCGGTCCTCGACGTCTTCTACGCCGTGTCCTTCCGGGTGCACCCCGCCGACCGGACCGACTACGCGCACTGGGGCATGGCCTGGCTGAGGCAGTATGCGTTCGAGATCGACGCCGAGCACGGCCAGGTGCTGCGCCACTGGGTCGCCGACCGCGACGTGCCCGCGCACATCAACTCGGACGTGACCATCTCGGACAGCGAGCTCATCTTCTGCACCGGGGGCAGCCACACCGTCGTCCTCGTCGACCTCGAGACGATGACCCACCACCGCCTCGTCGACGAGCACCCGGGCGCCCTCGAGTCCTGGGCCTACCCGCGCCAGTCGCTCAACACGCTCGCCGAGGCCTTCATGCGGGCCAACGTCGCGAGCAACGCCAACCTCTTCGCCGAGTCGTTCCGGGTGAGCCGGGGCTCGCTCATCGACGGCATCTACGCGTGCCAGCTCTCGGCCGACCAGACTCTGCTCTTCACGGCCAACCGGGGGCAGAACCACATCAGCGTCTACGACTACCCGTCGCTCGAGCTGCGCGACCGCATCGTCATGCCGGAGCTCGGCGAGATCGACCCCGGCCTGTCGGACTGGGCCGACCCCCGGCTCGGCTTCCACCACTCCTACCTCGTCAGCCCCGAGGCACCTCTCGCATCACCGCCCGACGCACGTCCCGACCCACCGCCCGACCCACCGCGCACCGTCCAGTCAGGAGAGCACTGATGGCCACCTACTCGATCGACACCGCGCTGAGCGGCAGCGTGGGCAGCGACGTCACGGCCGACGTCACGAGCCAGCTCGCCGGTCTCGACGACATGAAGCTGACCCTCGCGGGCGACAACACGGTGCACACCGACTCGAAGGTCGCGCTCGCTCCGGTGACGACGACCGTCGACTCGACCTCGAAGCTCGACTCGACCGCCAAGCTGGACTCGACCTCGGCCGTCGACACCACCTCGAAGATCGACTCGGCGTCGGTCGTCGACCTGAAGCCCGTCGCCGTCGACTCGTGCGTGCGTCTCGAGCTCGCCCCACCGCCGCCGACCGAGGTGTCGACCCCCTACGAGCAGCAGTGGAGCTGGTCGGTGCTCGGGCTCGAGGTCTTCGCCGTCACGGTGCGCGGCCGCACGTCGACGCACGTGCGCCCCGTCCCCAACGGCCCCGTCGTCATCGACCTGTAGGGGACGCCGCCATGCCGACCCCACGGCGCAAGCCGGCCACCGCCAAGGCCGCCTCGTCACCCGCCCGCCCGTCCCGGCGGCGACCGCCCGGGGCGGAGCCGGACGACGCGATCGTGCTCGCCGGGCCTCCGGGGCGGCTCACGACCACGGTGACCGTCGAGAACGTCTCGGCGGAAAGGCTCGTCGTCCGACGCCCCACGCTGCACCTCGGTGGTGAGGCCGTCACGGGCGCGGCGAGCGCCATCATCCCGCGGGGCCACACGGTCGAGGTCCCGGTCGTCGTGCCCCTGCCCGCCAGCACGCCACCGGGTCGGCACGAGGCCGAGATGGAGCTCGGCGGGGTGCGCCGTCCCGTCGTGGTCGACGTGGCGCCCCACCTCGCGCTGGAGGTGAGTCCCCGCCGCGTCCTCGCCGGCGAGGGCAGCCAGGACGTGACCCTCGTCGTCACCAACACGGGCAACGTGCGTATGCCGCTTGCTGCACTCGCGATGGCCCGCACCGACGACGGTGGCCCGGACCCGGGCCCCGACGTCGTCCTCACCCTCGACGCCCCCGCGGTCGTCGAGCCCGGCCGAACCGTCACCCTTGCCGCCCGGCTCGAGGTCCCGCCCGGCCTCGACCCCGCCCGGCGACACACCGCTGCCGTCCCCGTCGGCATCGCCGACCTGGACGTCGTCATCCTTCCGCGAGACCGATCGGAGTCGAAGTCATGAGCACCTCCACGCCAGACCTGTTCACCTCGTTGCGGACCGGCTGGGTCGACGCCGTCCAGCAGTGGACCGACGCCTCGCAGTCTCTCTGGGACGAGATGACCGCGCCCTTCATGGGCAGCAGCAGCGCGGGGTCCGGTTCGCCGTGGCCGGCCTGGGGGCAGCCGCGCTCCCGGCCCGCCCACGAGCACGGTGGCTACGACCACGGAGCCCATCACCACGACCATGACCACCACGCGCACCATGACCACGGCCACCACACCGGACCTGACGACTGTTGCTGCGGGACGGACCGGCACGGCTGTGGCTGTGGCTGTAGTGGTGGATGCGGGTGCGGCGACCACGGGCATGACCACCACGACCACCACCACGACCACGACCACGACCACGACCACGGTCATGACCACCACGGCTCGGCGTGCGGCTGCCGGGACGCCTGCGACTGCTGCGTGCCCGACGCGGACGTCGTGGTCCGCACGCGCGTCGGCGAACGGCGGATCATCCCGCTGGCCCTGCACAACGCCTGGCGCCGCGAGCGCCCGGTCACGCTGGCGGTGGGCCCCTGGCACGTGGGCACCGACACCGACCTCGCCGTCGTCGCGGTGCTCGAGGAGGAGCAGCTCACCCTCGCGCCGTGCGAGGACCGCATCGTGCGGCTCGTCATCGGCGTCACGACCACCGCCGGCCAGGGCGGTGACGGCGGAGACGGGCAAGGTGGCCCGGGTGGCGGCAAGGGCTCCGAGGCCGCCGGTCCGGGCCAGAAGGAGGGCTCCCACGTCGGGCTCGACACCCACGTGGGGATGGGCCAGGGCCGCCTGCCGGGCGACCTCGACGCGTGCGCGTGCGCCTACGCCGACGTGCGCTTCGAGGGGTGCTCCCGTCCACTGCGCGTGGCCGTCGTCGTGAGCCCGTCGCGGTGCGACCCGGTGCAGGCCGGCTGCGACTGCGGCTGCTGCTGAGGAGGCACGTGATGTCGTCGAACGCGAGGGGCCAGGACGAGATGCTCGCCCGCATCACCGAGCTGGCGCGCGACGCCTGGTCGGCGCAGGCGGACTTCGCGCGGCAGTCGATCGAGCTGGGCCGCGCCACGCTGACCTCCGAGGTGGACCCGACCACGGCCGGGCGGGCCTGGGTCGAGGCGGTCAGCCGTGAGGGCGCCCGCTACTGGAAGGACGTCGGGGAGCTCGGGCTCGACGTGGCCGGCAGCCTCGTCGCCATCAGCAGCCGCAGCATGGCCCGGGTCATCGCAGACACCCGCTCCGCGACGCGTGCCGGTGCACGGGCAGGCACGCGGACCGGAACGCGAGCAGGGACGGGGCGCCGGCCTGCGCCTGAGCCCGCAACGCACGCTGCGCACCGTGACGGTCACCGTCACGGTGCCGGCGACGCCGCGGATCCTGGTGAGGGCGGAGAGCACACCGATGTCGTCGTCACCGGGCCTGCAGCGGAACCGGTCGGAGCCGAGGCACACGCGGAGACCGGCGCCGGCGCGGGGAGGGCCGCCGTGACCCTGCACGGTCGTCCGGGAGACACGGCGACGGGCCGGGTCACGCTGTCGAACGCCCACCCGCGCGCCCGCAAGGTGCTGCTGTCGGCCGGACGACTGCAACCCGACTCGGGTCGGCACGTCGAGCTCGAGCTGCGCCTGGACCCCGACGGCGTCACCATCCCGGCCGGCTCCGAGCACGACGTCCTGCTCGAGGTCGACCTCGCGGCAGACGTGGTGCGGCCGGGTGAGCGCTACGAGGGGGTCATCCTCGTGACGGGCGGCGTCGAGGCGGAGCTGGACGTGGCGGTCTTCGTCGAGCAGTGAGCGGCCGGCCGGAGCTCGGGTCACGACCCTCGGTCCCGGCCTCGGAGCCCGGTCCCGAACCCGTCCCGGCATCCACGGGACCGGGGAGGGCTCGGGGCTCGAGCGGACGGGCGGCCCGCACCGCCGGGGCGAGGCGCAGCGACTCCCGCACGAAGCGCGGCAGGTCCGGTCCGATGACCAGCCACGCGAGGGAGGCGGCCACGGCCTCGCGAGCCGGGCGGGCGGCATACCCGATCGTGCGGGCCCGGTCGGAGGCATACCAGTAGTAGCGCCCGACCGTCGAGGCCTCCTCGCGCGTCGACAGTGGCGACGACGACGTGAGTCGACCCCAGGCCTCCGCCGCGCCGGCGGCCAGCCAGGCTGCCCCCGCCGGGAGCTGGAGGACCGGCTGTCCGACGCCGGCCAGGTCGGCGACGAGGCCGTGCAGCGTGCGCCACGAGACGTCCTCGCCGGCGAGGAGGTAGCGCTCCCCCGGCTCGCCGCGCTCGAGCAGGGTGACGTGCCCCGCGCCCACGTCGCGGGCGTCGACGACGTTGCAGCCTCCGGAGAACGTGCTGCGGGTGGGGTCGAGCAGGTAGCGCAGCACGATGGCGTTGCTCGGGCCCAGCCGGTCGTAGGGTCCTCCGAGCACGACGGTCGGCAGCGCGAGCACCACCTCGAGCCCGGTGCGCTCGGCGACGTCGAGGGCCGTCTGCTCCTGGCGAACCTTGCTCGCGTAGTACCCCGGCGCGGGCTCGGTGCCGAGGTGGTGGCGCTCGTCCCGCGGCAGCGGCTGCAGGCTCGAGCCGCGGGTCACCGCCGAGCTCGTGACGACGGCGCGGGTGACGCCGGCTGCCGCAGCCGCCTCGAGCACGGCGCGGGTCCCGGCGACGTTGACGTCGGCGAGCTCCGCGGTGGCCGCGGCGTCGTAGGAGTAGACGGCCGCGCAGTGCACCAGCGCGTCGACGCCCTCGAAGGCGCGCGCGAGCGAGACCGGGTCGGTCAGGCTCGCCCGCTCTTGACCGACCTCACCCAGGGCGAGCAGCCGCTGGGGCAGCCGGCGTCCGGGACGGGTCACGGCGACCACCTCGTGGCCGGCGGTCAGTGCTGCCGCGGCGACGTGGTGGCCGACCAGCCCCGTGGCTCCGGTGACGGCGACCCTCATGAGGTCGCCGCCTCGTCGATCGAGCCACCGTCAGCACGCGCAGCTGCCGGGCCGGTGTCACGGCTGCGAGGGCGGCTGCGGGGGCCGGGGACGTGGCGGAACCCGTGCACGTCGAGGGCCGGGTCGGGCGCGCCACCCCGGGCGGCCGGACTCCCGTGCTCGCGCTGCTGGTCCCCCACCCCGAGGCGCGAGGTGAGGGCGTCGACGAGCATCCGGACCGACTCGGTGAGCAGCGGCTCCGACGGGTCCGGCGGAGGACGGCCGATGCGGTGCTCGCGGCCCTCGAAGCAGGCCTCGAGGTTGTCGAAGGTGGCGGTGAAGAAGCGCCGGTAGGCCTCCTCCAGGAGGGGCCCGTGCAGCTCCGGCACCGACGGCAGGTCGACCGCGTCGAGCACGGGTGGAAGCGTGAAGAGCTGACGGCCCCGGATCGTCACCAGGGTGGCGCCGTCGCCGGTGCGCTCGAAGGTGAGGGTGCCGTCGTCGTGCGCAGCGGAGCCGTTCGGGCTCGAGACGGTGCGCCAGAGCAGCCGGTGGCGGTCCGGCCCGCGCTCGACGAGCTCGATCTTGCAGACGTCGATCGGCTCGCCGCCCCACGCGGCCAGGTAGTTCGGCTGGGGCAGGTAGAGGTTGCGCTCGGCCTGCCGCTGCCGTGAGCCACCCGGGGCTTCTGTGGGACTGGGCTCGCCGACGAGCACCCTTCGGCCGCCGATGTAGTCGGCCATGAGGCTGATGCCCTCGGCGACGTCGACGCGCTCGACCCACGCGTCGAAGTCGGCCGCGACGATCCGACGGACCTCGAAGACGGTCGCGCCGTCGACGAGGCACCACCGCAGCGCGTCCGGGTCCTCGCTCCTCGGCAGCCGGTCGACGACCGCGTCGATGGCGGCGAGCTGGGTGGGGAGCGCGTCGTAGTCGGCGTCCGGGTGGTCGGCGGGGTCGAACCCGAGGGGGACGACCCGCCGCTCGACCTTGGACTTGTCCATCGTCGCGGCCCAAGCCTCCCCGCCGGCCGAGAGCGTCGCGGCGAGCCCGAGCAGGGCGACGAGTCCAGCCTGTCCGACCGGGTCGGCGGCGGCCCGGACGGCCTCGGTCACGATGGGTCGCAGGGCCGCGAGCACGGGGTCGGCGGCGACCGACCCTACGTCTGGACCTCCCGTCGCGGCGCTGAGAACCCGCGCCAGGCGGGTGTCGCGGGCCACCCGACGGGCCGCTCTCACCGCGAGGGGGTGGGCGTGAGCGACCGGGGCGAAGGGCTGCAGATCGCCCTCGACGCCACCGCCAGGCTCCCCGAGGAGCGTCACGGCTCGCCCGACCAGCGACGAACTGGACCGGTCCACGCCGAGCAGACCGGCGAGCGTGACGTCCGCCAGCACGGGGTCGCGCGCGACGACGACCGTGTCCGTCTCGGTGACCTGCGGGAGCCGACCACCGTCGGCGCCACCGCTCGTGTCGAGGGCGTCGAGCACCGCGAGGTGCGGGCCGGGGTGCCGCGCCACCTCGGCGGCGAGATCCGCGGGCTCGCACCCCGCCACCTCGGGGACGGCCTGGAGCAGCGTGTCGAGGCACCCGGCATACGTGTCGACGAGGTCGGTGACGGCACGCCCCACGACGACGCGGGTGTCCGCCGTCAGCCACGCCCGCGGCACCGGCAGCCCGGCGAGGACGCTCGTCGCGGGGGCCGGGGAGGGCACGAGGTCGTCGGCGAGGTCGAGGACGGCATACGGCCTCCCCCGTTCCGTGCGGCCGGTGAGGCCCGCCGCGTGCGCGAGCGCCCCCACGGAGCGGTGCCCACGGTCGCGGTCCCGACTCGCCAGCCGGCCCGCGATGGACACCTCGCACCCGGCCTCGACGAGCGCGTCGACGACGACGTGCACCACCGACGCGGACGCCGGCGTCGGAGGTGAGAGCCGCGCGAGGAGGACTGCCCGCCCAGACAGGGCCGTGGTCGGCAGCAGGCGGCGCACCGCGTCGGCCAGGAGCGCGGGGTCGCGTCCCCGGACGACGATCGCGTCCGCGGGGTCAGGCGATTCGGCGACGCCGGAGGGCCGCATTCCCCCATGAAACCAGCGCAACCACCCGCCCGGTCGGGATCGCGCAGAAAGGCCGGTGGACCCTCGTCGGCCGCGTCAGGCGGTCGGGGTGATCCGGACGACGACGCGGTTGCTGTTGCCGCGGCGCACGACCCACTCGATGGCCATGAAGATGCGGAACTCGACGCCGTACTTGCGCGAGAGCCGGCGGTTCACGGCCTCGGACGCGGCGGAGTCGGTGATGATCTCGGCGCGACCCTCGACGACCGGGGCGCCCTCCTCGACGTTGCCGCGGCGGTCGCACGGCTGGATCGTGACGCGCGGGTCGTTGCGCAGGCGCTTGAGCTTGCCGGCGCCCTCGGGCGTGCTCACGATCGCGGCCCCGGCGTCGGGGAGCACCCACACGGGGGTCGGGACCGGCTCGCCGGAGCGGCGGTAGGTCGTCAGCAGCACGAAGCGTTCGCCGCCGAGGTTGTGGAGCGTGGGCGCCTGGGTCATGGCGGAGACATACCCGTTGACCGTTCATCGACCTCGCTTCAGCGGCACCGTCGGACCCCGTGGCTACGATCGGCGGGTGAGCGCCAAGCCCGCCGTCGTCGCAGCGCCCAGTTCGTCGAGCCCTGACGGGGTGCGGGAGGTGCGCATCTCGAGCCCCGACCGGGTGCTGTGGCCCGCCGCCGGGATGGCCGACGGCCGGCCTGTCACGAAGCTCGACCTGGCCGAGTACCTCGTCGCCGTCGCCGACCCCATGCTCCGGGCGCTCGGCGACCGACCGGTGACGCTCCAGCGCTTCCCCGAGGGCATCGAGGGCGAGGAGTTCTTCTCCAAGAACCCGCCCAAGGGCGTCCCCGATCACACCCGCACCGTGATGTGCACCTATCCGTCGGGTCGCCGGCACCCGCAGCTCGTCATCGACGAGATCGCCGATGCCGTGTGGGCGGCGCAGATGAACACCATCACCTTCCACCCGTGGCCGGTGCGCACCGCCGACGTCGACAAGCCCGACGAGCTGCGCATCGACCTCGACCCACAGCCCGGCCGCGGCTTCACGGACGCGGTCGAGGCGGCATACGCCCTCCGTGAGGTGATGGCCGAGATCGGCCTCACCGCGTGGGCCAAGACGTCCGGCAACCGCGGCGTCCACGTCTACGCCCGCGTGGCGCCGACGCACGAGTTCCTCGACGTGCGACACGGCGTCATCGGCATCGCCCGCGAGCTCGAGCGCCGCCTCCCCGACCTCGTCACGACCTCGTGGTGGAAGGAGGAGCGCGGCGAGAAGGTCTTCGTCGACTTCAACCAGGCCTGCCGCGACCGCACCATCGCGTCGGCCTACTCCCCCCGCCCGCTCGCGTGGGCGCCGGTCTCGACCCCGGTCACGTGGGACGAGCTCGGCTCGGTCGACCCCAAGGAGCTGACCGTACGCACCGTGCCGGCTCTCGTCGCCGACCGCGGTGACGCGTGGGCCGGCATCGACGACGAGGTCGGCGACGTCGCAGCCGCGATCACCCTGTGGGACAAGGATGTCCACGAGCGCGGCCTCGGCGAGCTGAACTTCCCGCCCGACTACCCGAAGATGCCGGGCGAGCCGCCGCGCGTGCAGCCGAGCAAGCGGCGCACCGACAAGGCCGACGGCGAGTACATGGCGCCCAAGGCCGAACGCGACGCCGACCTGCGCACCACGTGGGGCATGCCAGTCGTCCCGCCCGTGTCGCCGATGCTCGCCAAGCCGGTCAAGGACTTCTCGGCCGTCAAGGTCGACGTGCTCTACGAGCCGAAGTGGGACGGGTTCCGCTCGATCATCTTCCGGTCCGGCGACCTCGTGGAGATCGGGTCGCGCAACGAGAAGCCGATGACGCGCTACTTCCCCGACGTCGTCGAGGCCGTGCTCGCGAACTTCCCGGAGAAGTGCGTCATCGACGGCGAGATCGTCCTCGTGTCACCCGAGTCCGGCGATCGGCTCGACTTCGACCTGCTCCAGCAGCGCATCCACCCGGCGGCCTCGCGCGTCAAGAAGCTCGCCGCCGAGACGCCCGCGTCGTTCGTCGCCTTCGACCTGCTCGCCCTGGGCGAGGAGTCCTACCTGGACAAGCCGTTCGCCGAGCGACGGGCCGCCCTCGAGAAGGCGCTGGCCGGCGCCCAGGCACCGATCCACTTGACTGCGGCCACCGCCGACCGCGACGTCGCCAAGGGCTGGTTCACCCAGTTCGAGGGCGCCGGGCTCGACGGCGTCATCGCCAAGCCGGTCGACGTCGCCTACGAGCCCGACAAGCGCCTGATGTTCAAGATCAAGCACGAGCGCACCGCAGACTGCGTCGTCGCCGGCTACCGCGTGCACAAGAGCGGGCCCGACGCGATCGGCTCGCTGCTGCTCGGGCTCTACGGCGACGACGGGCAGCTCGCCTCGGTCGGCGTCATCGGCGCCTTCCCGATGGCGCGCCGCAAGGAGCTCTTCGAGGAGCTCCAGCCGCTCGTCGCCGAGTGGGACGAGCACCCCTGGAACTGGGGCCAGCCCACCGACGACGGCAGCCTGCGCACGCCGCGCTCGTCGGAGTACTCCCGGTGGAACAACGGCAAGGACCTGTCCTTCGTGCCGCTGCGACCCGAGCGCGTCGTCGAGGTGCGCTACGACCACATGGAGGGCGCCCGCTTCCGGCACACGGCACAGTTCGTCCGGTGGCGCGAGGACCGCACCCCCGAGTCGTGCACCTACGAGCAGCTCGACGAGCCGGTCAGCTACGACCTCGCCGACGTGCTGTCGGCGCAGTCGCGTCAGCCCGGCTGACGCTCAGTGGCGGGCCTGGCGGGGCCGACGGTCGTGATGGCGGTCGGCGGCCTCGCGCAGCTGCGCGACGACCTTGGCCTCTGCGTCCTTGAGCGCGTCCTTGGTGTCGGTCAGGCTCGACACGCCGATGACGGTCGGCAGACCGCTGATGCAGACCTCGACGGAGGTGTGCATGCCCGGTTGCCCGCGGTCCTTGACCCGCAGCCCGATGTGGACCATCGAGGGGTCGAAGCGCTCGAGCTGGCCGAACAGCTGCGTCAGCGCGTGCTCGATGAAGGGGAGGTCGTCCTCGTGGTACCCGTCCTCGAGTCGGACCCGGTCCATGTAGAGGCTGGCTGTGCTCATGTCGAGCTCCTTTGCCGCGTGGGCGCCGTTCTCTCGACGTCCGTCTCGAGTCTATCGAGCAGCCTTGCCGAGCAACGTCCTTCGCACCTATGAGAGTGCTCACTCCCGCGCGCGGCTTCGCCGGACGACGTATGCCGTCCTGCCCGTCAGAGCAGGTCGGTGAGCTCGGAGCGCGCGGCCTCGCGGACGGCGTTCAGGGCGTCGACGGCGGTGCGCGAGCCCCGGGCGGCCTCGGCGATCGCCTGGCACTCGGCCACGGAGTGCAGCGAGAGGGCGAGCCGCACGACCGGCACCTTGCTCGGTGCCATCGACAGCGACGTGACGCCGAGCCCGACGAGGACGAGCGCGAGCAGCGGGTCGCCCGCCGACTCGCCGCAGACCCCGATCGGCCGGTCGGCCCGGGCGGCGCCCTCGCAGGCGAGGCCGACGACGTCGAGCACGCCGGGCTGCCACGGGTCGAGCAGGTCGGACAGCGCGCCCTGCATGCGGTCGGCAGCCATCGTGTACTGCGCGAGGTCGTTGGTGCCGAGCGAGCCGAAGTCGACCTCGCCGAGCACGTCGTGGGCCCGGAGGGCCGCGCCGGGCACCTCGATCATGACGCCGGCCTTGGGCAGGCCGTTCTCGCGGACGCGCCGCGCGAACCAGGCCGCCTCCTCGGCGGTCGCGACCATCGGCGCCATGACCCGCACGTCGGCGCCGGTCTCACGGGCGGCAATGGCCAGCGCCTCGAGCTGGGCGTCGAGCAGGTCGGGCCGCTCGGCCGACAGGCGCAGGCCGCGGCGCCCGAGGGCCGGGTTCTCCTCCGGCCCGAGGTCGGCGAACTTCAGCGGCTTGTCGGCGCCGGCGTCGAGGGTGCGCACGACGACGCGGCGGCCCTCGAAGGGCGCGAAGACGCCGCGGTAGATCTCGGTCTGCTCCTCGACCGTCGGCGCCTTGGTCGCCGACAGGTAGACGAACTCGGTGCGGAAGAGTCCGACCCCCTCGAGGTCCTGGGCCCCGGCCGCGACGGCGTCCTCGACGCCGCCGATGTTGGCGAGAAGGGCGATCTCGGCGCCGTCAGACGTGCGCCCGGGCCCCGAGAGGTGGGCGAGCGCGTCGGCCCGGCGAGCGGCGCGCTCGCGCTGGGCGGCGACGAGCTCCGGGTCGGGGGCGATCGTCACCTCACCGGTGTCGCCGTCGAGCGCGACCGGGGTGCCGGCCGGGATCTCCGTGGCACCCGCGAGCTGCACGACGGCCGGGATGCCCATCTGCGCGGCGAGGATCGCGGTGTGGCTCGTGCGGCCGCCGGCCTCGGTGACGATCCCGACGACGAGGCGTCGGTCGAGCGTCGCCGTCTCGGCGGGCGCGAGGTCCTCGGCGACGATGACGCTCGGCTCGGAGAAGGATGGCACGCCGGGAGCCGGGACACCGAGCACCGCTGCGACAGCGCGTGATCCGACGTCGCGCAGGTCGGCCACCCGCTCGGCGAAGTAGCCGCCGAGCGCCTCGAACTGCGCGGCATACGTCTCCACCGCGTTGTCGATGGAGTGGGCCCGCCCGTGCCCGGCGGCGAGCTCCTTGGCGGCCGCCTTGACGAGGCCCTTGTCGCGCGCGATGAGGGCCGTCGCCTTGAGGATCTGCTGGGCCGTGTCGTCGACCCGCGTGGCCCGCTCCTCGAGCGCGACGGCGACCGACTCGAAGGCTGCGCGCACGTCGGCGAGCGCCGCCTCCTGGTCGTCGACCGCGCCCTCACCGGCCGGCGGCCGGACCGGCGGTGCGACCTGCACCACCGGTCCGTATGCCGTGCCCGGGCTCACGCCGATGCCGTGCCGTGTCTCCGTCCGGGTCTCCGGCTGGGTCTCCGGCTGGGTCTCCGGCTGGGTCTCCGAGTCGGCCATGCTCGTTACTCCGCGTCGAGGTCGCGCGAGAGGAGCTCGACGAGCGAGTCGAGCGTCTCTTCGGCGCCGTCGCCGTCGGCGGTCAGGACGACCTCCTCGCCGTGCCTGGCCCCGAGGGCCATGACACCGAGGATGCTCGTCGCGTCGACCGGGTCCTCCCCCGGCTTGGCGATCTCGACGTCGAGGCCCGAGGCGCTGGCCGCCTCGACGAAGAGGGCTGCCGGGCGGGCGTGCAGGCCCACCGAGGAGGCGATGGTGACGGTGCGGGATGCCATGGACGTGCTCCTTTGTGTGGAAACGGGTGGTCGTGCTGACGGTGAGGATCAGACGGCGATCGGGATCACGCCCTGCTTCAGACCGTAGCGGTCGCGTCGATCTCCGCAAGGTTGTGCTCGCGCGACTTCAGGGCCACGACGATGCCGGTCATGACGATGACGCCGACGGCGAGCGCCACGAGGAAGAGCAGGAAGTTGCCGATGAGCGGCAGCACCCAGATGCCTCCGTGCGGGGCGCGCAGCGTCGTGCCGAAGGCCATCGCGAGCGCACCGGTGACGGCCGAGCCGACGACCGAGCTGGCGATGATGCGCACCGGGTCGGCCGCCGCGAACGGGATCGCACCCTCCGAGATGAACGAGAAGCCCAACAGCCAGGCGGCCTTGCCGTTCTCGCGCTCGGGCTCGGAGAAGAGGTGCGGGCGGATCGTCGTGGCGAGGGCCATGGCGAGGGGGGCCACCATGCCGGCGGCCATGACGGCGGCCATGATCTTCAGCTGCGGCGCGTCCGTGGAGGCACCGGCCGCTGCGAGACCCGTGGTGGCGAACGCGTAGGCCACCTTGTTGACGGGGCCACCGAGGTCGAAGCCCATCATGGCGCCGAGGATGATGCCGAGGATGATCGCGCTCGCACCGGTCATGCCGGTCAGCCAGCTGTTGAGGCCGTCGGTGAGGCCCTTGATCGGGCGGCCGAGCACGGTGATGAACAGGCCGATCGTGATGAGCGAGCTGAGCAGCGGGATCACGACCACGGGCATGACGCCCCGGACGCCCTTGGCGACGTTCCAGCCGGAGACCCACCGGGCGACGAAGCCGCCGAGCAGGCCGGTGACGAGACCGCCGAGGAAGCCGGCGCCCATCGTCGCGGCCACCGAGCCACCGACGATGCCGGGGACGAGGCCCGGGCGGTCGGCGATGGCGAAGGCGATGAAGCCGGACAGGATCGGCACGAGGAAGCCGAACGACGCACCACCGATGACGAAGAGCAGCGCGGCCCACGAGGTCAGGCTGCCGACGCTGAAGTTCTGGGCGATGTTGTACTGGTCGGGCGAGGTGAGGTTGTACTTCACGATCTCGATGGCGCCGGTCTCACCGAGCGCGACCTGGGCCAGCATGAAGGACAGGGCGATGAGGATGCCGCCGGCCGCGACGAACGGGATCATGTAGGACACACCGGTCATGAGCCACTGGCGGATCTTGGTGCCGGTGCTCGCGCCCTCCTCGACCTTCGAGGTGAGGCCGCCGGTCGGGCCCGCAGCGGCAGCAGCAGCAGCGGCTGCCTCGCGCTTGGCCGGGTCGGCGTCCCACTCGGCGACGAGCTGCTCGGCCTGGGAGACGAGCGCGGGGCCGTCGGAGATGCCCTTCTTGACGCCGACGTCGACGAGGGGCTTGCCGGCGAAGCGGCGGGCGTCCTTGACGGGCAGATCGTGGGCGAAGATGACGGCGTCGGCCGCGGCGATCTGCGCTGCGCTGAGCGGCTTGGAGCCGGCCGAGCCCTGCGTCTCGACGAGGATCGTGTGGCCCGCGGCCTTGGCGGCGTTCTCGAGTCCCTCGGCCGCCATGTAGGTGTGGGCGATGCCGGTCGGGCACGACGTGACGCCGACGAGGTTGAGCGCGCGCTTCGCGGCCGGGGCCGCCGCACCGGTCGTGTCGGCGGCAGCAGCGCCGGCAGCAGCGCCCGCGGGCTGGTCGAGCTCGACCTCGGCGCTGACGATCCGGACGACCTCGGCCTCGGTCGTGGCCGCGGCGAGCGCCGCCTTGAAGTCCTTCTTCATGAGCGCCCGGGCGAGCTTGGGGAGCATCTGCATGTGCGCGTCGCCGCCGCCCTCGGGGGCCGCGATGAGGAAGACGAGCGTGGCCGGGCCGTCCTTGGCGCCCCAGTCGATGCCACCACCCTCCGTCGCGCGCCCGAAGACGAGCGACGGCTCGGTGATCGCGGTGCTGCGGGCGTGCGGGATGCCGATGCCGCCGGGCAGGCCGGTCGCCATCGTCTCCTCGCGCTTGCGCACGTCGGCGAGGAACTGGTCGAGATCGGTGCAGCGGCCCGTGGCGACGAGTCGCTCGCCGAGCCTCCGGGTCGCCTCGTGGCGATCGGCACCGGTGAGGTCGAGGACGACCTGGTCTTCGGTGATCAGGGACATGTCATTTCCTTTCGGAGGATCGAGACGATCGAGGTGTTCGGCGTCTGGGGCCGCGTCACGAGAGGACGCGGTCGAAGTCGGGCTCGCGGGTCAGCTCAGCGCGTATGCCGTCGAGGTCTTCGGGTGCGGGCACTCGGCTCCCCGGGAGGGTGACCGCCGCGGCGCCCCACGTCACCCCCGTGAGGAGCGCGTCCGCGGGGTCGAGGCCGGTGGACAGGCCGTGTAGCAGGCCGGCGAGCATGCAGTCGCCGGCGCCCACGGTGGACAGGGGGGCCGTGATCGTGGCGCGGGCGTGCGAGCACCCGTCGCCCGTCACGAGCAGGGCGCCGTCGCCGCCGAGGCTGACGGCGACGACGTCGATGCCGGCGGCGACGAGCTCCTCCGCTGCGTCACGCACGTGCCCGAGCGTCGGGAGGTCGTGGCCGACGAGCTCGGCGAGCTCCTCGTGGTTGGGCTTGATGAGGTGCGGGCGGGCGGCGACGGCGGCCGCGAAGGGTGCGCCGGAGGAGTCGATGGCGATGCGGCCACCGCGCTCGCGCACCCGCGTGACGAGGACGGCATACAGGTCGGTCGGCGCGCCGGGCGGGAGGCTGCCGCAGCCGACGACCCACTGGGCCCCCTCGGCGCGCTCGAGGGTGCTGGCAACGAGCGCCTCGACCTCGTCGGGCGACAGGTCGGGGCCGGGCTCGTTGAGCTTGGTCGTCGTGCCGTCGGGCTCGAGGACGCTGATGTTCATCCGGACCGAGCCGCGCACGGGGACCGAGGCGTAGGTGACGCCGGCCGCGTCGAGGAGCTCCTCGAGCAGGTGGCCCTCGGGTCCACCGCTCGGCAGGACGGCGGTGGTCGCCGCGCCCTGGGCTGCGAGCGCCCGGGAGACGTTGACCCCCTTGCCGCCCGGGTCGATCCGGCTGCTGCTGGCCCGGTGCACCTCGCCCCGACGCAGCGCGTCGATGAGGACGGCCCGATCGATGCTCGGGTTGGGGGTGAGGGTCACGATCATGCGGTCACCACTTCCGGTCCGGCCGCACGGATCTCGGCGGCGACGTCGTCGTCGAGGTCGGTGTCGGTGATGACGACGTCGACGTCGGCGAGCTGGGCGAATCGGTGGAGGTGGTCGTCACCGGCCTTGCTCGAGTCGGTGAGGACCACGCACTTGCGGGCGGAGTCGACCATCGCGCGCTTGACGAGCGACTCGGACTGGTCGGGCGTCGTCAGGCCGCGGGCGACGGAGAGGCCGTTGGTGCCGATGATCGCGACGTCGACGACGACGTCGGCGAGGGCGCCCGTGGCCCAGTCGCCGACGGCGGCGCCGGTCGTCCCGCGGACGCGTCCGCCGAGGAGGTAGAGCTTGATGCCCGGGTGCGTCGACAGGACGGTCGCGGCCGCGAGGCTGTTGGTCAGGACCGTGAGGTCGAGGTCGGGCGGGAGCATCTCGGCGACGGCCAGGGTGGTCGACCCGGCGTCGAGGATGATGCTGCCGCCGCTCGGGAGCTCGTCGAGGGCGCGGGCGGCGATGCGGCGCTTGACGTCGGCGAGCCGGCCGGAGCGGGTGGCGAGGGTGGGCTCGACCTCGAGGCGTTCGACGGGGATCGCGCCGCCGTGGACCCGGCGCAGGGAGCCGCGGCGCTCGAGGGCGGTGAGGTCGCGGCGGACGGTCTCGGCGGCGACCCCGAGGGAGTCGGCGAGCGCGGTGACCTCGACGCGGCCGGCACGACGTGCCTCCGCGATGATCCGCTGCTGCCGCTCCGCTGCGTACATCGGACTCCCTCGTCCTCGTCTTGACCGTCGTCGCCCGGTCCCCCGTCGGGCCGGTGGATCTAGGAAACCACCGGATCGGTCCCATGTAAATAGATTCGGTCACCCGTTTTTGTGGGATCGGGGCAGGAGTGGGCGCAAACGGACATCGAGATCTGCGCCCGGATGCCCGCGCGGCGGCGACCCCGCGGCATACAGTTCGGCCATGCAGAGCGCCACCTTCAGCCTCACCACGCCCGACGGCACCGAGGTCTTCGTCAACCGCTGGCTCCCGGACGGGGCGCCCAAGGCGGTCGTGCAGATCGCGCACGGGCTCGCCGAGCACTCCAGCCGCTACGCCCGTTTCGCCCAGCGCCTCACCGACCACGGCTACGCCGTCTACGCCTCCGACCACCGCGGCCACGGCAAGACCTCGAGCGCCCGCGGCTTCTTCGCGGAGCGCAACGGCTGGCAGACCGTCATCGACGACCTGCACGCGGTGACCGAACGGGCACGGGAGGAGCAGCCCGGCCTGCCCGTCTTCCTCCTCGGCCACAGCATGGGCTCGTTCATCTCGAGGGGGTATGCCGCGTCGTACGGTTCCGAGCTCGCCGGCCTCGTGCTCTCGGGCACGTCGGGTGGGGCGGGCGCGATCGGCAAGGTGGGCATCTTCCTCGCCTCGACCCAGGCCCGGCTCCGCGGCCACGCCCACACGAGCGGCCTGATGAACACGCTGAGCTTCGGGCAGTACAACAAGGCCTTCAAGCCGACCCGTACCGACTTCGACTGGCTCTCGCGGGACCCGGCCGAGGTCGACAAGTACATCAACGACCCGGACTGCGGGTTCGTCTTCAGCGCAGGCGGTTTCGCCGACCTGCTCCGCGGGCTCGAGACCGTCAACACCGACGCGTCCGCCGCCCGCGTGCCCAAGGACCTGCCGGTCCACCTCGCCTCGGGCGACAAGGACCCGGTGGGGGCCAACGGCAAGGGAGTGCGCCAGGTCGCCGACCAGCTGCGCCGGCTCGGGGTGCGCGACGTGACGATGACGCTGTGGCCCGACGCGCGGCACGAGATCCTCAACGAGACCAACCGCGACGAAGTCGAGGTCGAGATCGTCGACTGGCTCGACGCCCACCTCACCCCCGCGGGCGCCGTCGGGAACTGAGCACTCGAGGAATCGTTCCCCGTGGGAACTGGGCACTCGACGTTCACTTCTCGTCGAGTGCCCAGTTCCCGACGGACTGTCAGTCGCCGTGTGGCTGGTCTGAGCGCGGGCCGACCGGTCCGGCGGCGGGCGAGAGGCGCCGGGTGCCGGCCAGCGTCTGGAGGCTGCGCGTGTAGCCAGGCAGCACCGTCGGGACGACCCGCGGGTCGGGCAGCGCACTCGTCGGCACGGGCGTGTGGTGGTAGTCGGCCTGCACGCGCTCGGGCGTCACGTCGATGACGACGAAGCCGTGGCTGACGCCGTCGATGTAGCGCAGCCACGGGTTGAGCTGCTGCGCGGCGCCGATGGCCTGGCGGGTGGCGCCGACGACGACCTCCGGCGGCTTGCCCTTGAGCTGGGCCGTCGATCCCAGCACCTCGTAGAAGCCGTCACTCGTCACCGACGGGCAGACGAACTCGACGCCGGCCGAGGAGTAGGACGACTGCCCCGGCGACGAGGTCACGGGTAGGTCGCACGAGAACGAGGCGTGGATGTCGCCGGTCAGCACCACGGCGTCGCCGGCCGCTGCGGGCTGCGCCTCGAGGTGCGTCAGCAGGCTCGTGCGGTCGGCGGTGTAGCCGTCCCACTGGTCGGCGTTGACGAAGGTGTAGCCCGGCGCGCCGAGGGCAGCCCCGGGGTAGAGCACGGGCGCGACCATGACCTGGTTGCCGAGCAGGTGCCACTGCCGCCCCTGCTGGGCGAGGCCGTCCTTGAGCCACGTCAGCTGCTCGGGCTCGGGCAGGTGACGGGCCGGCGAGGCGATGGCGCCGTCGATCGCCGGGCTGACCCCGATCGGGACGAAGCCGTCGAAGGGCACGCCGGGCGCCGTCACCTGGGCGCTGCGGTTCTGCCGCGTCTCGAGGATCGACAGGTCGCCGAGGTCGCCGAAGGTGAACCGCTTGAAGAAGCGCGTGCCCCGGTGCGGCACCGTCTGGTCGGGCATGCGGAACGGCATCCACTCGAGGTAGGCCTGCATGGCCTGCGCGCGGCGCTCGAGGTAGGGACCCTCGTCGGCCTGGTGGTTCTGCGCGCCGCCGGCCCAGGCGTTGTTGGCGACCTCGTGGTCGTCGAAGATCGTGATCCACGGCAGCGCCTGGTGCGCGGCCCGACAGTCCGGGTCGGCCTTGTGCAGGGCGTGCCGCAGGCGGTAGCCGAGCAGGTCGATGGTCTCGGTCGGCGGCTGGCTGTCGCGCGTGCCGATGAGGGCGGCGGGGCCGTAGCGGTCGGCGCCGTTGCCGTACTCGTAGATGTAGTCGCCGACGTGGAGCACGAAGTCGAGGTCGTCGCGGGCGGCGATGGCGCGGTAGGCCGTGAAGTAACCGCCGGTGTAGTTGCTGCAGCTGACGAGGGCCAGCCGGAGCGCGTGCGTCTCGCCCGCGATGTCGCCGGCGGTCTGCGTGCGACCGACGTCGCTGAACTGGCCGAGCGACTGGAAGCGGTAGTAGTAGCGCGTGTAGGGGTCGAGCCCGGTGACGTCGACCTTGACCGTGTGGTCGCTGTCGGGCGAGGTCATCACGGTGCCGTGCGCGGCGACGCGCGTGAACCGGCTGTCGCGAGCGACCTGCCACCGCACCGGGATCGGGCGGCCGAGGCCGCTGCCCGGGGTGGCGAGGGACTCGCCGGGGCGGGCCGGCGGCGTCGCGCGGGTCCAGATGATGACGGAGTCGGCGGTCGGGTCGCCACTGGCGATCCCGTAGCCGAAGATGCCCTTGCCGGCCGGCGCCGCAGCGGCGGCCGGGTCGAAGACGCGAGGGACGGCGAGTGCGGCGGTGGCCGCGGCGACACCTTTGAGGAGGGTGCGCCGGTCGAGGGACGGCGTTGTCATGGTCGCGAGGCTATGCCCGCGCGGTGACGCTCAGGTGGCGTATGCGTGGACGGACGTCGGGCGACCGGGTGACGTCCCGTGGTCGGCGCCGTCTCCCACGACACCTGCCCACGACACCTGCCCGCGACACCTCCCGCGCGACACCTCCCGCGACGAGGGTCCCTGACGTAGCGTCGGGACATGAGCACCCGGCTATGTGGCCCGTCATGACCCACCCCGTCCGCGTCATCGTCGGCGTCCTGCTCGTCCTCGTCGGGGTGCTGTGGCTGCTGCAGGGCCTCGGCTACGTCGGCGGGAGCGTGATGTCGGGCGTCACCCTGTGGGCGATCATCGGCCCGGTCGTGGCCGTCGCCGGTGTGGCGCTCGCGCTGTCCGGCACCCGGCGTCGTCCCTGAGGCCGACGCCGGGCCCGGCGAGCCGAGCGCCCGCGGTCAGCCGTCCACCTGCCGCGGCGGCTCCGTCCGGTCGGCCGGCACCGGCGGCGGCAGCTGTGCCGGCAGCTGTGACGGTGGAGCGAGCGGGACCTCCGAGCCTCCCTCGTCGAGCTGGAACGGCGGGTAGACGTCGGTCATCAGGGCGGCATACGCGACGACGCGGTAGACCCAGCGGTTGAGGCCGATGACGAGGTCGAACAGCGCCCGCGGGTAGCGCGCGGTGAACAGGAGCGAGAACCCGGCGATCGCCACGAGGAGCCCGAGGACGCTCCAGCCGTACGTGTCGATCCGGGCGCCGCTGCGGGTGGTGCGCTCCCACACCCATCCGCCGCCGCCGAGCAGCAGGCCGAGGATGATGTAGTGCGGGATGGCGAGCAGCCACCACTTCACGAGCACGAGGCCGCGCGAGAGCCGCTCGGGGTAGGCGATGTCGAGCCGGGCCGGATAGTCCGGCTCGGGACCCAGGCTGAACGGCGGGTAGCGGTCGGTGCCGAGTCCGCCGTTGCCGCAGTAGTACGACACGCGCCAGGACCACTGCAGGACGCCGAGGTTGAAGGCGAACAGGCCCCGCGGGTAGCGGCCGGTGAAGAGGATCGCGAAGAAGGCGATGACGCTGACCACCGAGAAGGCGACCCACAGGAAGCCGAGCACGATGAAGTGCGGGATCGCGAGGAACCACTTGACGAGCCACAGCCAGCGCGACAGCGGCTCGTCGAGCCGGGCGTCCAGCGCCACCGGGCTCATCGCCCGCGGGTGCGAGGACCATGCGACCGGCTCACCGGTCGGGGGCGGTGCCTGCACCGGCACGCCGGTCGACGCCGCCATGGGCATCATCATCGGCTGGCCCGGGCCGCCAGCAGCCGCGGACACGGGGGTCGGTGACCCCGGCGGCCGGGTGTAGCTGGACGGTCGGCTGCCGGAGGCGCCGATGATGATCAGCGCGACCGCCACACCCGAGATGACGAGCCCGAGGCCGAGCATGATGAAGGCCATCGGCAGCAGGAAGCCGGCACGCACGCCGATCGACGACGCGACGGCGACGCCGCTGCTGCCGTCGGCGTTCATGATCACCGCGGCCCACTGGCCACCGGTGACCCGCCAGGTCAGCTGCTGCTGCCCGGGGCCGGTCGCCGACGCGGTCCAGAAGGTCTGGGTCGTCGGTGCCGGAGCGGTGGCGGCGCCCGGGGTGGCCCGCAGCACGGCACTGCGCTGCCCGCCGGTGCGCGGGTCGGTGATGCCGACGACCTGGTCGTGGGCGACACCGGAGAGGTAGGTCGACAGGCTGCCCGCGGGGGCGATGCCGAGGAAGACCGTCTTGCCGGGCTCGAGCGGGGTGGCGGTCAGGCGCACGTCGAACTCGAGCCGGTCGAGCACCCAGAAGGGCACGTCGGAACTCGTGGCCACGACGGCGTCCGCGGTCGTCAGCGCGGGCGACGAGCTCGACAGGTCGGGCATCGAGAAGGTCAGGTAGCCCGCGCTGTCACGCGCGACGGCATACGTGATGCCGAGGCCCGCCCCGCCGAGGAGCAAGCCCAGCCCCGGCACGATGAGCAGGCAGCCGATGATGAGGGCGGCGAGATGGCGGCCGCCGGGGTGCGACGGACCGGTGCGCGCAGGCGCGGGCGCCTGCACGGTCGAGGGACTGTTGGTGAAGGCGACGGCACCGAAGGGTTCGTTCGTGGAACTCATGGGGATCACATCCTCGGGAAGCGGCCGCGGACGAGCCGGCTGAGCGCGTCGAGGATCCCGATGCAGCTGCCGACGAACGCGACGACGAGCAGCACCCGTGCGACGACCTCCCACCCGGTGCCGATCACGTCGAGCGGGAAGACCTGCCAGATCTCGATGATGGCGGCGAGTCCGAAGCCGATGGAGACGAGGTCGCCCAGGGCCCGCGGTCGGGGCCGGTTGAGGACGACGTTGACGGCGTCGGCGACGACTCGAGCGATGATCGAGGCGTTGACGGCGCCGATGACGAGGACGGTGCGGCCCGTGAGGAACGGCACCGCCTCCCATCCCGGCCAGCCGTTGATGAGCCAGAGCAGGATGAGGTTGACGACGATGGAGCCGACGTAGCCGCCGCGCCGGCTCGGGGGCGCGGGGCGGTCGTCGGGCTCGAGTGGTTGCCCGGAACGGTGGTCACGCGAGTCGGAGAGACGGTGCTCGCTCAGCGGCTCGGTCAGGCGCTCGGGAGGCTCCTCGGTCGGGAGGTGGGTCGGGTACTGACCCGGAATCGACATCATGATGCACTTCCAACTGACGTGGCGCCGGAGTGGGCGCCGAGGATGGAGAGGGGCAGCGCGGACCGGACCGCGGCGGCCAGACCGCCGGGCACGACCTCGCGCAGCTCGTAGCGGGCCCGCACGAGGGGCGCGGGCACGGAGAGGACACGAGTCAGGTCGATGGGGGTGCCGCTGACGACGGCCTCGCACTCCCCCGCCTCGACGGCGGCGCGGATCGTCGCCTCGAGGTCACGCACCTGGTCGGCGCCGTAGCCCATGGCGGGCAGGACACCTCGCGCGTTCGGGTACTTCGCGTAGGTCGCGGCGATCGACCCCACGGCATACGGCGTCGGGTCGACGATCTGCGCGGCACCGGCCGCGCGGGCGCCGACGACGCCGGCACCGTAGGTCATCGACCCATGGGTCAGGGTCGGCCCGTCCTCGACGACGATGACGCGACGTCCCTCGACGGCGCTCGGATCGTCAACGGTGACAGGGCTGTCCGCGCGCAGCACCGTCGCGCGCGGGTTGAGCGCGCGCACCGAGGCCTCGACGGCCTCGACGTCGGCCGTGCGCGCCGAGTCGCACTTGGCGATGACGACGACGTCGGCCATCCGGACGTTGGCCTCGCCGGGGTGGTATGCCGTCTCGTCGCCCGGGCGCAGCGGGTCGGCGAGCACGACGTGCAGGTCGGGGACGTAGAACGGCAGGTCGTTGTTGCCGCCGTCCCAGAGGATGACGTCGGCCTCCTGCTCGGCCTCGCGGAGGATCCGCTCGTAGTCGACGCCGGCATAGACGACGACGCCCGCGTCGAGGTGCGGCTCGTACTCCTCGCGCTCCTCGATGGTGCAGTCGTGCCGGTCGAGGTCGGCATACGTCGCGAATCGCTGGCACGCCTGCGCGGCGAGGTCGCCGTAGGGCATGGGGTGGCGGATGGCGACGACGCGCAGGCCGAGGTCGAGGAGCATCCGGGCGAGGTAGCGGGTCGTCTGGCTCTTGCCGACGCCCGTGCGCACCGCGGTCACGGCGACGACGGGCCGGGTGCTGCGCACCATCGTGTGCCGCGCAGAGTGCAGCCGGAAGTCGGCGCCGGCCGCGACACAGCGCTCGGCCAGGTGCATGACGTGCTCGTGTCGCACGTCGGAGTAGGCGAAGACGACGACGTCGACGCCCTCGCGCTCGACGAGGTCGGTCAGCTCCGACTCGGCGACGATCGGGATGCCTTGCGGATACAGCGATCCCGCGAGGTCGGGCGGGTAGCGACGGCCCTCGATGTCGGGGATCTGGGTGGCGGTGAAGGCGACGGCCTCGTAGGTCGGGTCGTCGCGGAACACGACGTTGAAGTCGTGGAAGTCGCGTCCGGCCGCGCCGAGGATGACGACGCGGGTGCGGTGGACGGGGGCGGTGCTCGTGCTCGTCAGGGACGTGCTCATGGCCATCTCCACGGCTGGGACGCCGACGTGACCGACACACCCCTCTGCGGGTAGTCCTGGCTGCGGGACCCGCCTCTTCAACTGTCCCACCGGGGCGTCGCGGCGGCGGCGGTCCGAGAGCGGGATCACCCCACGTTTCCGGTCACTTTCCGGCGCCGTCGACGAGGCGCGGTGCCACGATCGAGGGGTGAGCGACACGGCCGCACGACCCGGGGCCCGCGAGCACAGCGGCCCGATCCCCGGCACCCCCACGCACGAGCACGTCTCCCTCGCCGAGGACTGGGTGGCGAGCAACTACAGCCCGCTGCCGGTCGTCATCTCGCACGCCGAGGGGGCCTGGGTCACGGACGTCGAGGGGCGCCGCTACCTCGACGCGCTGGCCGGCTACTCCGCCCTCAACTTCGGGCACCTGCACCCGGGTCTCGTCGGGGTGGCGAAGGCGCAGCTCGAGCGGCTGACCCTGACGAGCCGCGCCTTCCACAGCGACCGGCTCGGGCCGTTCTGCCGGGACCTCGCGGCGCTGGCCGGCAAAGAGCTCGTCCTGCCGATGAACACCGGCGCCGAGGCCGTCGAGACGGCGATCAAGACGGTGCGGCGCTGGGGCTACGAGGTCAAGGGCGTGCCGGACGGCCGGGCGCGCATCGTCGTCATGGCCGGCAACTTCCACGGCCGCACGACGACGATCATCAGCTTCTCGGACGACCCCGTCGCGCACGACCACTACGGCCCGTACACGCCCGGTTTCGACACCGTGCCCTTCGGTGACGTCGAGGCCCTCGAGGCGGCCATCACCGACGACACCGTCGCCGTGCTGCTCGAGCCGATCCAGGGCGAGGGCGGCGTCATCCTGCCGCCCGACGGCTGGCTGCGCGACGTGCGCGAGCTGAGCCGCAGGCGGGGCGTGCTCATGGTCGCCGACGAGATCCAGTCGGGCCTCGGACGCACCGGCACGACCTTCGCGTGCGACCTCGAGGGCGTCGTGCCCGACGTCTACGTGCTCGGCAAGGCGCTCGGCGGCGGCATCGTCCCGGTGTCCGCGATCGTCGCCGACCGGGACGTGCTCGGCGTCATCACGCCGGGCAGCCACGGGTCGACCTTCGGGGGCAACCCGCTCGCCGCGGCCGTCGGCCAGGCGGTCGTCGGGCTGCTCGCCACCGGCGAGTTCCAGCAGCGGGCGCGGCAGCTCGGGGCGCTGCTGGACAGCGGGCTGCGCGAGCTCGTCGGGCACGGTGTCGACGCGGTCCGCTGCCGTGGCCTGTGGGCCGGCGTCGACCTCGACCCGCGGCTCATGACCGGGCGCGAGGCGTCGCACCGGCTGCTCGAGCGCGGCGTCCTCGTCAAGGACACGCACGGCTCGACGGTGCGCATCGCTCCCCCGCTCGTCGTCGGCGAGGTCGAGATCCAGATCCTGCTCGACGCCTTCGCCGCCATCCTGCGCTGAGAGCCTTCACTGAGAGCCCTCGCTGGGCGCGGTGCACGCGGGCGGGGGGCCCGTATGCCGTCCCCGCCCGCGCGCCGTTCCTGCCCTTGCGCCGCGGTGCGCCCGTGGTGCGCGTGAAGCTCAGGCCGGGAAGCCGAAGCAGGGGAAGAAGCCCTCGACGCCGGGGCGCGGCACCTCGATGCAGTGCCACTTCGTCTGATCGGTGGAGCAGGTGTCGGAGACGCGGACGAACACGGCGGTCAGGCCCTGCTTGCCCACGGGACCGGGCTGCGCGGCATACATGGCCTTGCTCGACGAGACGAACACCTCGGTGAGCTCGCACCCCGCCGTCGACGAGAGCGTCGCCGATGCCGAGGTGGAGCCGATGGTGTGGTACATCCGCGGCTGGGCGGCGCCGGCGGCCCCGGTCGTGAGGGGTGCCAGGAGGAGCGGCGCGGCGAGAACGGTCGCGACGGCGAGGGCACGTTTCATGAGGACTCCCAACCGATTCCCTGTCCTCTCCAGCGTGACACCGGGATGCGGGAGTGGCTCTGGCCCAAGGCGTCTCGTGCGTCACATCGCTCGACGGACCGGGCGCGCACCTGCTAGTCCCGAGGGAAGGATCCATCGCGACCTGAGGAGGGGTCATGCCGAAGAACCTGACGGCGAGGAAGAAGTGGTCGGACCTGACGAGCGGTCAGCGGACCGCGGTCATCATGGTCGGCTGCGTGCAGCTGTCGCTCGCCGCTGCGGCGTGGGCCGACCTGGCCCGTCGTCCTGCCGAGGAGGTGGCCGGGAGCAAGGCGAAGTGGGCGGCGATCATCGCGATCAACTGGGTCGGGCCGATCGCCTACTTCACCCGCGGTCGCCGGGCCGTGTCGAAGGTTGTGTCCTGACATCGGCCGACATCGGGTGACATCTCCCTGATGTGTCGTGGATCTGGATTCGGATTCGCCTGCGGCCGTTGAGGTTTCGCGCCACGATCGGATCCCGTGGCCATTCCGGGCCACCTGATCAGTGCGAGGTAGTCATGGTCGACGGCAACGATGCATTCACCACCACTCGACGCGGAGCGATCAAGACCGGGGCCCTCGGTCTCGGCGGCCTGACCGGCGCCATCGCGCTGGGCAGCAGCGAGTCGGCCACCGCGGCAACCTTGCCCACGATGGACACGGTCGCCGCCCTGGCGGGCGTGACGTCGGGCGCCTTCTTCCTCCAGCTCGACGGCATCCCCGGCGACAGCGTCGATGCAGGCCACCCTGGATGGATCCCGGTGAACGACTGGTCGACGGGGGCCACCAACAGCGCAGTGCTGACCTCGTCGGGCTGGTCCTCCAGCAAGCCCAGGATCGAGACGGTGTCCCTCACCGCGCAGGGCGGGTCGCAGAGTCCGCGGCTGTTCCTGAGCACCGTGAGCGGCCGACGGAGCGCCCGCGCCCTGCTCCAGGGCGTGACGCGCGGCGACAGCCCCAGGACCTACCTCGAGGTCGAGCTCCGCGACGTGGCAGTCGCCTCCTACGACGTCAAGGCCGGCGAGGACGGCTCGATCGTCGACGACTTCGCTCTCGCCTACGGGAGCATCCGCTTCTCGATCTACCTCCAGAGCGCGACCGGCGGGGCAGGCGAGACCATCTCGGCGACGTGGAACGTGCGCACCGGCACCGGGTCGAGCACCTGAGGCCTACGACACGGTCGCGCGCTCGGCACGGTCGCGGATGCCGCGCAGCATCTTCTGGCTCATGAGCGAGCTTGCGGCAGAGACGGGTTCGACGAGCAGCGGCGACCAGCGGTGGGTGTAGGCGAAACGCTCGCGCGTGATGAGCCGCGTCGCGCGGTGCGGGTGTCGGCGCAGCACGAACGACCAGGTGAAGTCGTAGGGGGCGGCGTCCGGCACGCCGGCCACGGCTGGGGCCGCATGCAGCACGAGCGAGTGGCCGGGATCGACGGCGGCGACCGTGAGCGCGACCCTCGGGTGGAGGCGCACGAGGTCGCCGGGCTCGAGGTGCTGCCAGGCGTCCACGACGGTGTCGGCGCTGTGCAGGTGGCAGCCGGCGAGATTCTCGAGGCCGTCGTAGCTGTAGAAGCCACCGCGGTCGGACCCCATCTGCACGACCCAGCGCCAGACCTCCTCGGGCGGCGCCTCGATCGTGATGGCCCGCGTGGCGACGAGGCCGGGGTCGCGCAGGATCTCGTCACCGGGCAGGAGCTCGCGCGTCTCCTCGGTGGTGGCGCCCCAGTGCAGCGCGGACCACCGCAGCGTCACGACAGACAGCGCGGCGGCACCCACGACCAGCGGTGGGAGGACTCGCCTCATGTGCTCCACGGTAGTCCGGATCCCGTTGCCGGACGGCCTGATCCGCGACACGACGAGGTCACCGGGACCACCGCAGGACCCCGGACAGAAATGGTGCCCGGCTCGCGTGCGCAAGTCCGGGCCACCAGTGACGGTTCACGTACCACAACGGGCCAACCGCCGAAGTCTCGGTCTTCCTGGGAACGAGTGTCCCGCCCCGGGGCGACCGCGCCAGAGTGACACGCCGGTGGCGGCGCGGTTCACGGAAATGGCACGAATGGCACGAATGGACTATCCGGTGACCATCCCGACCTGGTCATGGCACGCCCGGAAGCTCCCACGTCGTCCCGTCGGTCGTGTCGATGAGGGCAGCGCGGTCGCACCGGAGGATGAGCGGCAGCCGGTCCGAGACGGCCTCGACGACATCCGGCAGCCGGACCCCGGCCACACCGGTCGTCGCCGACACGTGCGGCAGCCAGTGACCGGGCTCGTAGTGGCGGTGGATCGTGGCACCGGTCGCGTGCAGCGCCTCGACCGCCGCGGCCTGGCGGACGGCGAGCCCGGCCGACGTCGAGCCGGCGAGCGCCGCCCGGCCGCGCGGGAAGACGACGGTCCCCTGCACGGCGACCTCGACGGGACCGGCGTCGCGCAACCCGTCCACGGCGGAGCGCACCGCGCCGGGGTCGCAGGCCAGCAGGACGGCATACGACAGGTGGGGCACGTGGCGGCCGTGGGTGTGCGTGAGCAGCGTCGGGACGCCCTCGTCCTCGAGCGCCCGCCACAGCGTGCGGACGAGCCGGTCGGACCGGGGGTCGAGCAGCAGACACAGCGCGAGCGCCATGGCCCATTGTGCTCACGCGGGCGACGCCTACGCTTGGCCCGGTGAGCCCCCTGCCGAGCGACCTCGACGTCGTCAACGCCAACCGCTACGTGTCGCTGACGACCTTCCGCCGGTCAGGCGAGCCGGTGTCGACGCCGGTGTGGGTCGCGCTCGACGGCGCCGAGCTCGTCGTCGTCACCGTCGACCCGAGCGGCAAGCTCAAGCGGCTCGCGCACACCGCGCGGGTCGAGCTGCGCCCGTGCGACCTGCGTGGTCGGGTGCCCGAGGGCGCACCGACGTATGCCGGCACGGCCGTCGTCGACCGCACTCCCGAGGGCGTCGCCGCCGTCAAGCGCGCCTTGGGCCGCAAGTACGTCATGGCGCGGCTCGGTGACGCGCTCGCCGTCGTCACCGACCGCATCCGTCCCCGGACGCCGCGGGCGGGCATCCGGATCACCCTCGCCTGAGGGTCACCTCACCCTCGACCGACCTTCGACAGTGGCGGGCTTGGAGCTCTGAGCCACGCTCGGACACGTGTTCGAAAGTTCTGACAAAGGTTGGACAGATCGTTTCCCCGGTCGGAAGTCCCGCGGTTATGTTGGCAGCCATGAGTCCCACCGCAGGCACCCGGCTGGTCCAGCGCCAGCTCGGCAGGATGCTGCGCAGCAAGGTCGCCGGCGACGACGCGCCGGCCCGTGCGCAGCGGATCTGGGGTGCCCAGGGAGAGCGGTGGTTCACCCCTGACGACCCGGTGTGGCGGGTCCACGCGGACGCCTCGATGTTCCCCGCCGGCGTCACCTCGCTGCTGCTCCAGATGCTCCACCCGATGGCCATGGCCGGGGTCGCAGGCCACAGCGGCTACAAGAGCGACCCGTGGGGCCGACTCCAGCGCACGAGCCACTACCTCGCCACGACGACCTTCGGCACGATCGAGCACGCCGAGGAGGCCATCGCCATGGTCCGCTCGATCCACGAGCGCGTGCGCGGCAAGGACCACCTCGGCCGGCCCTACCGCGCCGGTGACCCGCACCTGCTCATGTGGGTGCACGTCGCCGAGATCGACTCGTTCCTGCGCGGCTACCAGACCTTCGGCGACACGCCCCTGACCGACGACGAGGCCGACGTCTACGTCGCGCAGGCCGGCATCCCCGCCGCCCGGCTCGGGGTCATCGACCCGCCGACGTCGGTGGCCGAGCTGCGCGCGGTGCTGCAGTCCTACCGGCCCGAGCTCGAGACCAGCCCGGCTGCCCGCGAGGCCGCGCGCTTCCTCCTGCTCGACCCGCCGCTGCCCTACTACGCCCGCCCCGGCTACGGCACCCTCGCCTCCGGCGGGGTCTCGCTCCTGCCCGGATGGGCGCGCGAGATGCTCGGCATCCCGCTGCCCGGGGTCGTCTCGAGCCTCGTGGCGCGTCCGCTCGGCCACCTCGGCACGGCCGCGGTGCGCTGGGGCATGGCCGGCCTCGCCGAGCGCCGCCCGTCCGACGTCCCTCCGGACGACACCCACAGACCCCCCGACGAGCCGGATGAACTCGTCGGGGTCCAGGCCGCCAGCTGAGCGGCCACCTTTGACCGGGCCGGGAGGCGTTCAAGAAGCGGGTGCCCCCGGCCCGGTGCCTACCCTCTCCGTCACACGCCGTGATCACGTATGCCGTGTGGTCGCCTCCCGCGGGCGCGCGGAGTCGTCGCTCGTCAGTCCCGAGCGTCGAGCAGGCCCCGCCGTGCCGCCTCGACGCCGGCCTGGAACCGGCTCGTCGCCCCCGTCTGGGTCATGAAGTCGCTCATCAGCCGTCGGACCGTCCGCGTGGACAGGCCGAGGCGCCGGGCCGCGGACTCGTCGGTCGCCCCGGAGGCGAGCATCTGGAGCAGCTGCCGGCTCGTGGCGCTCGTCAGCGGCGCCTCGCGCCGGCGTGCCTCGCCGAAGGGCTCGGCGAGCAGCCACACCATCTCTACGTGGTCCACGAGGGCGGCGACAAGCGCCGGTGACCGCACCTCGATCGCGCCCTGCGACGGGTCGCCCACGACGCGCGGCAGCAGGGCGACCTCACGGTCCACGACGACGAGGAGCATCGGCACCTCGGGCATCGTCCGAGCCTGGCCGCCGATCTCGGTGAGCCACCGGGCGTAGTCGAGTGTGGCCGCGTCGTGCCGGAAGCTGTCCTGGTAGACGGCGCGGATGGCGACGCCCCGCTCGAGGGCGAGCTGGTTGAGCGGCTTGCTGGCGGCCATCGCATCGGGCTTGTGCGCGCGCCCCGGGTTCAGCGAGACGCACTCGGTGCGCGCCGCGAGCGCCAGCTCCTGGAGCCGGTCCCGCACGGCCTCGACGGTGCGGTGGTGCACGAGCGCCTCGCGGTGCAGGTGGGCGTCGTGCTCGGCGGCCATCGTCTCCATGAGCGAGCGCACGGCCGCGACGCGTCGGGCCTGCGCAGCCAGCGCCACCTCGGCCTCCGCGACAAGCCTCGCCATGCCGACCCGCGGCGGCGTGGGGACGAGGACCATCGGGTCGGCGCCGGCCGGCTGGAGCAGGGCCGTGTCGGCGAGCGTGTCGAGCGCCTTGCGCACCCGAGGACGACTGAGCGACAAGGCGATTGCCAGATCCGCGACCGTCTGCGTGTGGTCGTCGAGCATCGCGCGGTAGACCGCGGCCGCGTCGTCGTCGAGGTCCATGCCCCACCCCTGTCTGGGCCGTGACCGCGGACGTTGCGGACCCCCGTTCGGCCGCCCCACCCGGTCGTGTCCGCAAGCGGACAGGCCCGTTGCGGCCAGAGCATATCCCTTCCCGCCGGCCTCGCTCAGGAGCAACGTTCACCTCAGCAGAAGACCCCGAGGAAGGGAACGCAGACCATGAAGCAGTCGCCCGCTCCGACCACCAGCACCTCCCTCTCCGCCGCTCTCTCCACCACGCTCTCGGCCATGGCCGCGGCCGCCGCCCTGTGCCTCGCCGCGGCCTTCGGGGCCGGCGCAGCCGCCACCGTCGGCACCGCCCACGGTGGGTCGGCCCAGACGTCGTCCAGCCACTCCGCCACCCACTCCGCCGGCCAGGGCTCGGGGGTCGTCGTCGCCGGCGGCTTCGAGTGGGGCTCGAACCGGAGTCGATGAGATGTACCTCCTGTCCGTGACGCTCCGACCGGGGCCACTCGCCTCACCGGAGACGTCCGCGGCGGAGGCCGGCGAGCTGCTGACCGCAGCCATCACCCGCATGCCGTTCGTCGAGCATGCGCGGGCCCAGGCCCGCGCCGACCGCATCGACATCGGCGTCTTCGTCACCGCCCGCAGCAAAGCCCACGCCCTCGCCCGGCAGGAGGAGCTGTGCGCCGCGGTGGACGCCCTGGGCGGCGACCCGCCCTGGTGGGTCCCCGACCCCACCGGCCGCCCCTGAAGCGGCCCCGGCCCACAGGATCCACACCCGAGTTTCCCGCACCACCCAACTCGGCCATCTCGGCCACCCCTCACACAGAAGGAGATCCGCCATGTCGTTCTCGAAGCTGCTCACCAAGGGCGCCGCCGTCGCCGTCACCGTCGCGGCCATCGGCGCCGGAGCCGCGGCACCTGCGAGCGCCGCCACCGCCAAGTGCGAGTCCAGCGGCACGACGACCTACTGCTACCAGGTCACGAGCACCGCAGGCTCCGGCTTCAAGGCGCTCTACACCGATGCTGTCATCAACACGACGAGCAGCACCGCGAGCCTGACCTGCAAGGTCGAGACGTCGAGCACCTACTCGGCGAGCACCACCGCCTCGGTCAGCGCCTCGGTGAAGACCTTCCTCGTCGCCTCGGTCGACGCGTCCGTGTCGGCCACGGTGACGGGCTCAGTGACCACGGTGATCGGCTCGTCCACGACGGTCTCGGTCCCGGCCTACACGACCCGCTACTGCGACCGTGGCAGCTACCTCTACAAGGGCACCGTGCTGCGGACCGGCGCGAGCGGCATGAACCAGCTGCCCAACTACACCTTCTACGTCACCGCCCCGGCGATCCTCGCCTGGCGCCTTCGCTGAGGAGGGCTCGATGCGCTCCGTGAGCTCCTTCATCGTCGTGGCCGCGTGCGCCGCACTCCTGACCGGCTGCGCCGGGGCCTCGTCACCGACCTCGGCGACCGCACCCTCCGCCCCCGCCGAGCAGGTGGACTCCTCGGTCACGCCACCCGCGGCAGCGGCCGGTGAGGCGGTCCTCGCCAGCCTGACCGGACAGGGGAGCTCACGGGGCGCCCGCGCCCTCACCACGGACGGCAGCTACACCGCCTACCTCGTGTGCCGCGGGGGTGAGGAGGTGGTCGTGGCCTCGACCGCCTCGAAGTCCGACACGCCGGTGCCGTGCACGGGCCAGGTCTCCCGGCTGCGCTACCTCACCGACGGACACACCGAGACCCTCACCGTCCGCGCCGGCTCGGGCCAGGAGTGGGCCATCACGGTCGCCGACGCCACCCTGGACAGCTAGGGGCTCCGCCACGGGGCGGCACACGGACCTCCCTCCGTGTGCCGCCTCGTGGTCGGTCCTTGATGCGCCGCCGGCGTCCTGTCGGCGGCACGCCTGCGGTCACCTCACGGGCGAGCGTGTCGCCGGTGGCGTCGGGCTGACGCCGCCCGGGGCACCCTCCTTGACGTCGCCCACCGTGACGGTGAGGAGCGCGTCGAACGACTGGGCCGGCGTGCCGCTGTCGGTGACGCGGACGCACACGCTGTAGGACGACCTCGTCTCGAAGTCGAGCGGCGCCCTCGTGACGAGCGCACTGCCGCTGACCGTGAAGCCGGCGGAGCCGTCGGCGTAGGTGCCGCCGCAGCCGTCGGACACCACCGCGAAGGTATGCGTCTGGCCGGCGTCCGGGTCGAGCGCGCCGAGCGTGCCGACGGTCGTCCCGGGCGGCTGGTTCTCGGGGACCGACGAGGCGGAGAGGGTGACGGCGGTAGGGGGCTCGTTGACGTCGAGCACCGTGACCGTGAGGGCCTTGTCGAGGACGTTGCCCGCCGCGTCGGTCGAGCGGACACGGATCGCGTAGGACGACTTCGCCTCGTGGTCGAGGACGGCGGCGGTGCGCAGCTCGTCGCCGCCGACGGTGAACGACCCGTTGTCGGTGTCGCCGGCGCCGGTCACCAGGGCGTAGGTGAAGGTGTCGCCCGGGTCGGGGTCGGTGCTCGAGAAGGTGCCGACGAGGGAGCCGACAGGCAGGTTCTCGGCGACGCTCGCGGTGCGGAGCGCGAGGTCGGTGGGAGCGCCGTGGGCGGCGTCCGCCGTGGTGAAGCCGACGTTGACGTCGGCCGTCATCGCGTCAGGCGGGTCGCCGAGGTCCTTGTCGTGCACCGTGCTCGCGACGACACGGAGGCGGCAGGTGGCCGTCCCCGGCACGTCACCCGTCGGTGTCACGGTCACGACCGTGTCGCCGCCACCCAGCCTGACGGGGACCGCGGCGCCGTCGCAGGTGAGCGCGAACGAGTCGGGGGTGACGCTGACGGGCTCGGAGAACGTGACGGTGAGCGGCCGTCCCGGCAGCACACCGGTCGCCTGGTCGCTGGGATCGGTGGAGAGGACAGCCGGCGGACCGTCGACGGTGAAGGAGAACGTGTGGTCGAGGTAGGGGTGGTCGGGCGGGTCGACGGCGTCGCCGTCGTCGACCTTCGTCCGGTCGATCGTGCCCGTGCAGGCGTCACCGGCGACCAGGGCGCCGGTCGGAGAGAAGGTGAAGGTGGTGTCGTCGGTCGTCCGTGGCGGCGCCATCGCCACCGGGACCCCCGCGCACGCGAGGGTGAGGGCACCCGGGTCGAGGGTGACGGGCTCGGAGAAGGTCACGGTGACGTCGGCGGCCGTCGCGACGTCGGTCGCACCCTCGCTCGGCGTCGTCGCGGTGACGGAGGGGGCGGCGTCGAAGGTCGTGAAGGTGATGCTGACCGGGGCGGTGATCGCGGCGCGCGTGTCGACGTCGGTGATCGCGCTGGCGGGCGCCGACAGGGTGCACGTCGCGGTCTGCGGGAGGTCGACATCCGGGTCGATCTGGACCACGGCACTGCGTGAGCCCGTGACGGCATACGGCACCTTCGTGCCACCACAGCTCAGCGTGAAGGCGCCAGGGGCCACGTCGACGGGCTCGCTGAAGGCGAGCACGAGGTCGCTTCCCGTGACGAAGCCGGCGCTGTCGGCGTCCGGCATCGAGGAGACGAGGGAGGGGGCCGCATCGGTCCTGAAGGTGAACGTGCGGTCCGCGACGGGGTTGTCCGGCGGGTCGAGGGTGTCGACGTCGCTGATGCCTGCGGCGAAGACGGTCACCGTGCAAGCGGCCCCGGCGGGCAGCAGGCCGGTGGGGTCGAGCGTCACGGTGGTCCCGCCACGTCCTCTGGGCGTGAAGGGGATCGGCGTGTTGTCGCAGGTGAGGTCGAAGGCGGAGCTCGCAGCGGTCACGGGCTCGCTGAAGGTGACGGTGGGACTCACGTCCGTCGCGACCCTGGTGGCGCCGTTGGTCGGTGAGGTCGTGGCGACGGCCGGCGCAGCGTCGTCGGGGGTCACCTCGAGCTGCACCTCGTCATCGAGGCAGCTGCCGGGGATCGTGGTGTTGCGCAGCGTGCCGGCCGGGAGCGTGGCACAGAAGTAGGCGGTGCCGGACCGCGGCGGCAGAGCCAGCGTGACTGCGGGCGCCGCGCAGTCGGCGGGCCGCGCGGCCAGCCGCATCCACCCGGACGGCTGGACGCAGACGGTTACCCGCGCCGGCTTGACCGTCACCCTGGTCTCGTCACTCCGGCACTCGCTCGGGGAGGTGACAGCACGCAGCAGGCCACTGCTCTTGGCGGCGCACGCCGAGGTCAGCTCGCCGCTCGTCGGGACGGAGGACGCGGCAGCGGCCGAGCCGGCCGGCCCGAGGACCGCGGCGACGAGGAGCAGCGCGCACGCCGCGGCGACACGGTGGAGCGGGCGCCCGAGGTTCATCGGGCGAACGGGGTGCAGGGTGCGGAGGCAGGCGGCAGGACTCGACCTGGCGCTGGCGCGCGACATCGCGACCTCCGATCAGAGCGCGCCCCCACGGCAGTCGACCGTGCGGGCGTGGTCCCGATTGCCACCTTACTTCGACTGGGGCGAGATCCGGCGGGTCAGGAAGAACGACAGGAAGCCGGGAGCCGCTCGTCTCGCCCGTCTCGCTCGCACGTCCCGTCGTCCCGTCGTCCCGCTCTCGACCCCGGGCAGCGTCGGGTCAGTAGGCTGACCACGTGCCCAGACTCGTGCTCACCGTCATCGGCGACGACCGCGCCGGCCTCGTCAGTGCCCTCGCGGACGTCGTCACCGCGCACGACGGCAACTGGGAGGACAGCCAGCTCGCCGAGCTGGCCGGCAAGTTCGCGGGAATCGTCGTCGTCGGCGTGCCGGCCGAGCGCGTCGAGGAGCTGACGGACGCGCTGCACGCGCTCGACGGGCTGCTCGAGGTGACCTCGCACCCCGGCGTGGAGGGCGCCGCTGCCGGTGGCGTGGCGGACGATGCCGACGCCCAGCGGCTGAAGGTCGACCTGCTCGGCAACGACTCCCCCGGCATCGTGCGCGAGGTGTCGTCGGTGCTGAGTCGGCACGAGCTGTCGATCGAGACGATGACCACGGAGACGCGCGAGGCCCCGATGGCCGGCGGCCTGCTCTTCGAGGCGCACGTCGTCGTGCGGGTGCCGGGAGGGTCCGACACGGCTGCGCTGCGCGCCGACCTCGAGCGCCTCGCGACCGAGCTGCTCGTCGACATCGCCGTCGCCTGACGGCGGGGTCGCGCCTGCACGGCGCCGACCCCGGGACGGCACCCCGGGGCCACTCCGGGACGTCACCGCGGGAATGACAATGGGGCCCGCCTCGCGATGCGAGCTCGGGCCCCCAGACGGTTCACGTACCACAACGGGCCAACCGCCAAAGTCTCTGTCGTCGGTGACGACTCCCATCAGTGGAGCCCACGCGAGGAGGTGATACGTCCCGATTCGGGATTGCTTGCGCAAAACTTGCAGACTCCTTGCGGGCCGTCTTCCTGGCCGCCGTGACGGACTGGGCCCGGCGGGAAACGCCAAACCGCGGCGGCACCCGGTCGCCCGGGGGAGACTGGAGGCACAGGGGCGTCCACGAGCCCGCCGGCGTCGTGAGCCCAGAACCGCCCTGAACCGGGCACGCATCGTCGCCGCGGCACCGGTCGCACCCTCCCTGGCTGGACGCAGCCGTGCGCCGGGGCCGCGGCGGCCCCGTGTCGGGCTCCGTGTCGAGGCTCCGTGTCGGGGCTCGTTGTCGAGGCTCCGTGTCGGCGCTCCGTGCCGACGCTCGCCCTTGCGGGGGCCGCGGGCCACGCGCACGCTGAGGTCATGCAGGCAACCAGCGACCTCGCGACCCCGATGACCCACACCAAGGCGGTCCCGATCGCCGACTACGGCTTCCTCTCCGACGGGGAGGTGACGGCGCTCGTCGCGCCGGGCGGCGACGTCGACTGGATGTGCCTGCCGCGGATGGACTCCCCCAGCGTCTTCGGCGCGCTGCTCGGGCGGCACGCGGGCCGCTTCCGGCTGGGCCCGTCGGACGTCAGCGTGCCGACGGCGCGGCGCTACCTACCGGGCACGATGGTGCTGGAGACGAGCTGGGGCACGCCGACGGGCTGGATCATCGTGCGCGACGTGCTGCTCATCGGTCCGTGGCACCACGACGACGGGGTGTCGCACAAGCACCGGCGGACGCCGGCCGACTACGACGCGGAGCACACGCTGCTGCGCACGATCCGGTGCGTGTCGGGCGAGGTGCAGACGGTCATGGAGTGCGAGCCGGTGCTCGACTACGGTCGCCGGCCGGTGCGCTGGACGTACTCCGAGGACGACTACCACCAGGGCCGGGCGGAGGCCGACGGGTCCGACGTGTCGCTGACGCTCACGACCGACCTGCGGCTGGGCTTCGAGGGCGGGCAGGCTTCTGCGCGAACGCTGCTCAAGGAGGGCGACGAGCGCTTCATCGCCCTGTCGTGGGCCGCGGTGCCGCCGCCGACGACGAGCGCCGAGGCGCACGACCGGCTCGAGTGGACGGCCCACCACTGGCAGCACTGGCTCGCGCGCGGGCGTTTCCCCGACCACCCGTGGCGCAGCTATCTGCAGCGAAGTGCCTTGACCCTCAAGGGTCTGACGTATGCGCCAACCGGGGCGATCGCGGCCGCGGCGACGACGTCACTGCCGGAGAGCATCGGCGGCGAGCGCAACTACGACTACCGCTACACGTGGATCCGTGACGCCACCTTCGCGCTGTGGGGCATGTACTCGCTCGGGTTCGACTGGGAGGCCGTGGACTTCTTCTCGTTCATCGCCGACGTGGCCGAGCGGGACGACGACCTGCAGATCATGTACGGGATCGGTGGGGAGCGTGACCTCCCGGAGTCGACGCTCGACCACCTGCAGGGGTATGCCGCGTCGCGGCCCGTGCGCATCGGCAACGCCGCGCACAGCCAGGTCCAGCACGACGTGTGGGGCGCGCTGCTGGACTCCGTCTACCTCCACTCGAAGGTGGCCGACCACGTCGACGGGCGCATCTGGCCGCTTCTCGGCAAGCAGGTCGAGGCGGCGCTCAAGCACTGGAGGTCCCCGGACGCCGGCATCTGGGAGGTGCGGGGCGAGCTGCAGCACTTCACGTCGTCGAAGATCATGTGCTGGGTCGCCGTCGACCGCGGCGCACGGCTGGCGTCGGAGATCGGCCAGGACTCGCAGGCCGCCGAGTGGCAGATGGCCGCCGACGAGATCAAGGCCGACATCCTCGAGCACGGCGTCGACGAGCGGGGCGTGTTGACGCAGTACTACGGCACGGACGCCCTGGACGCATCGCTGCTGCTGGCGCCGCTCGTGCGGTTCCTTCCGCCGGACCACCCGGTCATCCGGGCGACGGTGCTGGCGATCGCCGACGAGCTGACCGTGGACGGGCTGGTGCTGCGCTACCGCGTCGAGGAGACCGATGACGGCTTCGCCGGCGAGGAGGGCACCTTCACGATCTGCTCGTTCTGGCTCGTGTCCGCACTGTCGGAGATCGGCGAGACGAAGCGGGCGCACGAGCTGTGCGCCAAGCTGCTCAGCTTCGCCGGCCCGCTCGAGCTCTATGCCGAGGAGATCGACACCCACACCGGACGCCACCTCGGCAACTTCCCGCAGGCCTTCACCCACCTGGCCCTCATCAACGCCGTCATGCACGTCATCGCGACCGAGGAGTCCCCCGACAAGGACATGTGAGCCGCGGGCCGAGGCAGACGATCACCGGCTCTGGTCGCCGACGAGATCGCTGATCCCGCCCGGCACGGCCAGGGGCGTGGGGGCGGGGCGCTTGGGGCGGTCACGCGTGCCGTGCGTCGAGGCGGGGACGAAGGGCTGGCGCGCGGAACGGTCCGCGACCACCTCGTCGCCGCGGCGCACCAGCCGGGCGAGCGGCATCGCGTGCTCCGGCACCACGGTTGTCGGATCGCACGCGACCGCCACGACCGGACGCTCGACGAACCGGGCGGGCACCGGCCCGTCCGGCCCCGGCACCTCGCCGTCGGGCTCCTCGGCCCACGCCACGACCACGTCGACCGACGCCCCGTTGTCCGCCCCGAGGAGGTCGGGGTCGAGGCGTAGGCAGCGAGGCTCGACGAGGATGACCTCACGACCCAGGGCGTCGATGGCGACACCCGCCGACACCTCGATGCTCTCGGCGTCGACGGTGACGTCGAAGCCGGTGACGATGCCGAAGCCGTGCAGCAGCCGGTTGTGGAGCCAGTGCCGCGCGCGGATGGCCTGCTGCTCCTGCTGGAAGTCCTCCGGCGTGAGCAGACGGCCGAAGAAGTAGTTGATCCTGCTGGGCTCTGTGATCGGCTCCACCATGGCTCCTCGACCGTCGACGTCCCGAGGCTCCATCGTGACGCCTCGGCCGGGTGCCGTCGAGGTGGTGACGTGCGGCGCGCTGACCGCTACCGTCAGCAGATCGGGGTCTTCATCCGCTCGGATGTGAGGTCAGTTGATGCGCACCGATCGCCGCGGCGCCGTCACGGTCCCCCTCGCCATGGGGTCGACCGAGGGTGGAGGGCGCCCCTGACCCTCGAGCTGTCCTGCGCAGCAATGCATTCCGCGTGCACCGGCGGACCGCCGTGGGCCACGCGACCCCTCGCAGTCATCCCACGAAGGAGCACCTCACCATGCGACTGCGCACCACCCGTGTCGCGGCTGTCATCGCCTCAGCCGCCCTCGTCGCCGCCGCCGGTGCGTCGACGACCACCGCCACGGCGGCCTCGCCCGCCTGCGCCACGAGAGTCAACAACAACATCCCGCTGCTGCTCGAGTGCATGGACCTCGCCGGGGTCCGGGAGCACCAGGCGGCCCTGCAGGCAATCGCCGACGCGAACGGCTCGACGCGCGTGTCCGGCTCGCCCGGCTACAACGCCTCCGTCGACTACGTCGAGGCGCGCGTCAAGGCCGCCGGCTGGAAGGTGACGCGGCAGGCGTTCGACTTCCAGACCTTCATCTCGTTGTCGCCGTCGGTCCTCGAGCGGGTCGCCCCGCCGCCGGCCGGCCCGCTGGAGCACGTGATCATGTCCTACTCGGGCAGCGGTGACGTGACCGCAGCCATCAGCACACCGTCCGGCGCGGTCACCGGCTGCGACGCGTCGGACTGGGCCGGCTTCTCCGCCGGCACCATCGCTCTCGTCCAACGCGGCGGCTCGACCGCGACCCTGACCTGCACCTTCGCCCTCAAGGCGGAGAACGCGCGAGCCGCGGGAGCCGTCGGCATCGTCATCTACAACAACGCCGCCGGTCCGCTCAACGGCACGCTCGGCGCGACCTACACGGCGGACTTCCCGGCGGTGGGCATCACGCAGGCGCTGGGGCTCGAGCTGGCCGCCACGCCGGGCCTGCTCCTGCACCTCAAGACCGACACGTTGCGCGGCATCGCCACGACCTACAACGTGCTGGCCGAGCTGCCGGGCAAGAACACCAAGAACGTCGTCATGACCGGAGCCCACCTCGACTCCGTCAACGCCGGTCCGGGCATCAACGACAACGGCAGCGGGTCGGCGGCGCTCGTCGAGCTCGCCGAGAACCTGTCGAAGGTCAAGCCGCAGAACACGATTCGCCTCGCCTGGTGGGGCGCCGAGGAGTCGAACCTCGTCGGCTCGACCTACTACGTCAACACCCTGCCGCAGGCCGAGCTCGACCGGATCGCGCTCTACCTGAACTTCGACATGATCGGCTCGCCGAACCACGTCTTCTTCATCTACGACGGTGACGACTCCGACGGTGTCGGCGCCGGTCCCGGACCTGCCGGGTCGGCGCAGATCGAGAAGACGTTCGAGGCCTACTTCACCTCGCGCGGCCTGTCGTTCAAGGGCACCGACTTCAGCGGCCGCTCGGACTACGGCGCGTTCATCGCGAACGGCGTCCCGTCGGGAGGCCTCTTCACCGGCGCCGAGGGCATCAAGACGCCCGAGGAGGCAGCGATCTGGGGTGGCACGGCCGGGCAGGCCTACGACCCCTGCTACCACCAGGCGTGCGACACCTACGCCAACAACAACGACACCGCCCTCGCCGAGAACAGCGACGCCGTCGCCTACGCCACGCTGAGCTACGGGATGAGCACCAACCTCATCAACGGCACGAAGTCCAAGGGCAACTTCCGCCCGCCCGTGGACAAGGACCACGTGCTCGCCACCTCCTGACCTCTCGGTCGGGAAGCGCAAGGGAGCGTATGCCGTCAGCCCGCCTGACGGCATACGCTCGCTTGTCGGTCGGGCGCCGTGAGAAGCGGCGCGTCTCGTGAGAACGTGACCCCATGCGGTCCTACTGCGCGCTCTACGTCGACGTCGGCTACCTGCTCGCGGCCGCTGCGACGCGGGTGACGGGGACGTCGCTGCGCAAGGGGATCGTCGTCAGCTATCCCGACCTCGTCGCGCGTCTCATCAAGGACGCCGAGGTCGCGAGCGGGCTGCCGCTGCTGCGGCTGCACTGGTACGACTCGGGCAACCGCCCCGGCGGCAACCCCGACTCGACGCAGGAGGCCATCGGCATGCTGCCGCGGGTCAAGCTGCGGCTCGGACGCACGTCGCCGCAGGGTGAGCAGAAGGGCGTCGACCTGCGCATCGGTCTCGACCTCGCGGCGCACGGGCGCAACCGCTCCGTCGATGTCATCTACCTCCTGTCCGGCGACGACGACCTGAGCGAGGCCGTCGAGGAGGCGCAGAGCCACGGCATGCAGGTGGTGCTCATGGCCGTCCCGGACCGCTCGGGCAAGCCGCACGCCGTCTCACGGCACCTCATCCGCGAGGCCGACGACCTCATCGTGCTCGACGGCGCGGTCGTCGACGACACGGTGCACGTGCGCCAGCTCCAGCCCGAGACCGAGGTGCCGCTGCCGGCGGTTGCTGCTGGGGTGGCTGCTGCGGTGGAGGTGCCGCTGCCCGGTCCTCGGGTGCCGGCGAGCCCAGTGCCCGAGGAGCCGAAGCCGGCGGCTGCCGCGCCCCGCCCCACGCCGGCAGTGCTGGCGGGCAAGGTGCCGCACTCGCCTGCCCCGGCAGCCGCGGCGCCCGGCCGGCTCGTCTGGTCGAGCGCGAGCGACGGGATCGCCACGGGCGAGCGTCCCGCGGTCGCGCCCGTCGTCGGGCAGCGCGAGCTCGACCTCATCGATGAGGTGTGCCGTGGGGTGATCGCCACGTGGTCGATCACCGCGAGCGCCACCGACCGCACCCGCCTGATGAGCCAGAAGCCGTTCATCCCGGGTGACCTCGACCGGGCCCTGCTGCTCGACCTGTCGGCGCGGCTGGACCGCTACGACGTGGAGGACCACCTGCGCTTCCTGCTGCGCGACCACTTCTGGGAGCAGGTCAGGCAGCTCGACCGCTGACCGGCTGGGAGCCGCGGCACGGGCGGGTGGAGACTGGTGGGTGTCCGCGTGAACCCGAGGAATGGATTGCCTGCCGTGTCTGAGCACGAGACCTACGTGACGCCGAAGGTGGCGCAGCCCTACTGGGCCAAGCACGCCTACGAGGTGCTGGTCGAGACGGCGGGTCGCTACAACGCGGTCATCACCTACTCCGAGCTGGCGGAGGAGGTGCAGCGCCGCTCGTCGCTCCACACGAAGTCGGCGATGCGCAACTGGATCGGCGGGCTGGTCTCCGACATCGTCAAGGTCAACCACGTGCGCAGCGAGCCGCCGCTCACCTCGCTCGTCGTGCACAAGGACGACGGACAGGTCGGCGCCGGCTACGACGAGGTGCTGCGCGTCTACGGCGAGTCACCCATCCAGGACCCGCTCGAGCGGGAGACGCACGCGGCGGCCGCACGTCTCGAGTGCTACCGGCACTGGGGCGCCGACGTGCCCGCCGACGCGAAGCCGACCCTGAGCACGCGGGCACGCGAGGTTCGCGAACGCCGCCCCCGCGTCGCCGCCGTCGAGCCACGGCGAGGCGCCGTCTGCCCGACCTGCTTCATGGAGATGCCGGTCTCAGGCGTCTGCGCCAACTGCGAGTGACGTGAGGCTGCCTCGCCCTTTCGCGGGCGAGTCAGCAAGCGGTCGGTGGGCCGCTCGGGCTCTTGGCACTGTTGATGAGCCATGCCCCTGCCACGCGGACCATGCCGTAGTCGATGACCCAGACGCTGCAGGTCTGGCCGTCGTGCCCGTTCTCTGCGGACTGCTCGGTCCGGAGGATCGTGCGGACGACCTTGGCGTCGTCGGCAGCGCCCGTCACCTTCTGGATCGAGATGCCCTTCCAGTAGGACGTGCCCAGACCCGCGGACCACGACCCGACACTCTGGAGCCTGCGCTGCATGCGGGGTGTGAAGACCTGCCACGCGGCGTCGTAGTTGCCGGTGTTGATCGCCTCGCCGTGAACGAGGAGGGACCGGGCGATGTCCGGCGCCACACGGTCGTCGGAGGCGACGTTGACATCGATGGTGCGCTCCGCCCCGGCCGCGTCGTACGGGTCGCCGCAGTCCGCCAACGGCTGGTCGGGCTGCGAGCGCCAGCGGTCGAGGTTGGTGGCCAGATCGGGGCCGGGGATGAGATACCCCTGCCCCTGGGCGGGCTCGGGCGAGCGGTCCCCTGTCACCCACAGCCGGTGACCCGAGACGAGACCGATCACCTCTCCCTTCGAGTCCAGCACGGGCCCGCCGGAGTTGCCGCCGTTGATGGCCGAGTCGGTGACCATGGCGTCGATCTCCGGGCCGCCGTCGTAGCTGACGGGTTCGTGCAGGCCGCTGACCGAGCCTTCGGTGAAGCGGAGTTCGTAGGTCTGCAGCGGGAATCCCAGCACCCCGACCGACTCGCCCAGGTCCGGGAGGGCACGAGCGAGCGGCAGCGCCTTGTCCGTGATCGGGTCATCGGTGCGGAGCAGGGCGGAGTCGGTCTTCGGATCCAACCCCACGACGCGTGCGCGAGTCACCCCTTCGGCGTACTGCAGGGTGATGGCGGACGCGCCCGCCGCGACGTGGTTGGCCGTCATGACGAGGTGGTCCCCCACGACGAAGCCGGAGCCCATCCACCTGGCGTCACACGTGACGACGTCGATCCGCACGACGGCGGGCTTGGCCAGCTTCGCCACCTCGGCCCATCCGGCGGGGCTCGCGGTCGTCGTCGGCGTCGAGCCGGGCGGCTCGGCTGTCGAGGTGGGCGGGCTGCTCGCCGTCACCGTGACCGTCGCCGGTTGCGGCTGGCTCGTGGCGCCGTTCGTGACCGTGGCCGACGACGTCGCTGGCACCTTCGTCGAGCAGGCAGCCACCGGCCCGCAAAGCGCGACGACTCCGGCCGCCACCACCAGATGGAGCGCTCGCATGGTGCCTCCCGTCGCACGACCCCTGCTTGGTCATGATGCCGGGAGCTGAGGGTCCGGGATGCCGGTGTTGCGCACGTGGATGCCGCATGCAACACCGCACCTCGGTCGCGCGGGTCGCGGTCTCAGGCGAAAGACCCTGGGACCGATGTCAGCCGTCGGTGTACTTCTTGACGGTGGCGGTGATCATGGAATCGGCCGGGACCTTGCTTCCGGCCTTCAGGTCCTGAGCCAGCACGACCCAGTTGGAGTCGAGAACCGGGAGTCGGTTGGCGCCGGTCGCATCCTCGGCGGGGGCCACGAGCAGACCCGCTGCTCGCCACAGGTCCTGAGCGTCCTGGTAGTTCATGCCCACCCCATCGGGCACCGTGATCTTGCTGGCCGGCTTCGCCGCCTGGTTGGCAGACGAGTCCGCGGCAGGAGCCGGCTTCTTCTCGGGAGCGGCCACGGTCACGGTTGCCTGCACGGTCTGCGTGACGGTCTCGGGCGCCGGCGCGGGGGCGGTCTGGGTGACCACCACGGTCGGCGAGGCCGTCGCCGGCGCGGACGCGTCAGCGTTTCCCCCTCCTGCGGCACCGATGCCCAGCGCCAGGAGTGCCGTCACGGGGTAGCCGATCAGGTGCTTCCTGCTGCGCTTCTGCGGCTGGGGCTGCGGTGCCGGGGCGGCCCAGGCGTGAGGCTGGCCGAGTGCCGGCGGCGGCAGCTGGATGGTCGGCTCGGTCGGGGCGGGGGTGGGCTGGCCCTGGTCGGTCACGTGGCGTCGTCGCTTTCTCATCGGTGCAAAAGGCTCATCTTGGACGTCGAGCGGGACCGCTGGACCCGTTTTGGCGAAACTGCTCGTGCCATGGCGGGCGCCACGCCCCCTCACCACGCGGCGCCCACCACACGGCATACGACCGCTCAGCGCAGCTGGACGGTGACGCCGTCGGAGAAGGGCGAGTCGTGCAGCTCGATGCTGACCGGCTCGGTGCCCTTGGGCATGTCGAAGACGAGGGTGGCCTTGACCGTGTTGCCGGGGTTGATCTCCTCGAGGAAGACCTTGTTGTCCTTGACGTAGATCGCGGCCGCCGTGTCGCTGGAGAACTCGCGCCCCTTGGCGTCGCGCACCTTCTGCGAGGAGTCCGAGAGCGTCTGCGCGGCGTCGCCGATGTTGCTCACCGTGACGTTGACGAGGACGAACTGGCCCTGTGCCTTCTCGTTGAGGTACTGGTCGCCGACGGACTTCACGCCCTTCTGCACCTTGGTGACGGTGAACTCGAACTGGCCGTCGCGGACCTTCTGGCCGACCTTCGCGGCGGCCGGGGTGTCCGCGGCGGGCGCGTCGCCACCCTGTCCACCGGCGGCTGAGGGCGAGGTAGTCGTGGGCGAGCCCGAGCCTCCCCCGTTGACGGCGCTGGCGACGACGCCGATGAGGACGAGGGCGAGCAGCCCCGTGATGATCTTGTGCCGGGCGAACCAGCTCTTGCGCGGCGCCGCCGGGACGGGCGGCGCGGGCACCATCGGCGGCTGCCAGTTGGGCTGCTGGGTCGGGTCGTTCGGCTGGTTGGTGCTCATGGCGTGTCTCCCTGGGATCGGTCTGCTGTATGCGGGGAGACCGTCTCGCGTGGACGCCGGCGGCCGCCTCGGCCGAGTGGACCGAGCGGGCTGACCGAAAGGATGAGATCGGGACGGGCGATCTGCCCGGTCGGTGGAGGCCGTGGTCGGCACCGTGCCCTACCTTTCGGGTATGCCGTCCAGCCTGCCCCCGTGGGTGCGTGACCTCTCGCGCCGCGACCTCTGGCTGCGCCGGCTGCGCACAGTGGGGCTTGGCTTCCTTCTGCTCGTGGACGCGGTGTATGCGTCGGGCGGCTTCGACGGTCGTCGCCGGGCTGCCGAGGGACTGCCGGTCTCGATGTCCGACACCGCGAGCGGTGTCGGCATGTTCATCGCGCTGCTGGGGATGGCGCTCATGGTCGCCGTGGCCTGGCGGCAGCGGTGGCCGGTCGTGCTGACGCTCGTCGGGTGCGCCGCCACGGTCGTCCAGCTCGGCCCGACGGCTGCCCTCATCGGCCTGATGTCGGTCGTGATCTGCCGGCCACTTGCCGACGCCTACAAGCTGGCCGCGCTCGTGGTAGCGGCGACCTTCCTGGCCGTGTCGCGCGACCTGCGATGGACGCCGCAGCCGGTCTCGTTCTGGGGCACTCTCTTTGCGGCCGACGGTGAGCCCGTCGGGTGGTTCGTCGTGGTGGTCCTCACCGTGGTGCTCGTGGCGCTCTTCGTCGGCATCGGTGCCTGGCTGCGGACGAGGGCGCAGCTGCGGACGGCAGCTGTCGTCGTGGCCGAGGAGCGTGAGGTGGTCTCGTCGCTGGCGGACCAGGTCTCCCGTCAGGTCGAGCGCGAGCGGCTGGCGCGCGAGATCCACGACGGCCTCGGCCACAACCTGTCGATCCTCTCCGTGCACGCCGGTGCTTTGCAGGCGATGGCCGACGCCTCGGCGGCGGAGGCGCAAACCGCTGCAGCGGAGCCGCGCGCTGCCACGGCGCAGATGAAGGAGTCGGCGCAGGTGGTGCGCGAGACGGCGGCACGTTCGGTGGCGGAGCTACACAGCCTCCTCGACCTGCTCCGCGGCTCCGACGACCCCGACGTCGCAGCGCCGACCAAGACGCTGCGCGACGTCCGAGCCCTCATCGACGACTCGGTGACAGCCGGCATGCCGCTGGTCGCGACCGTCTACGTCGAGGACGGCGAGGCACTCGACCCGCACATCGCCCAGGCCGCCTACCGGATCGTCCAGGAGCTGCTGACGAACGCGCGCAAGCACGCCTCGACGGTCAGCGTGCGACTGTCCGTGACCGGCAGCCCGGCCGAGGGCCACCTCGTCATCGCGACGGCCAACCACCTGCCACCGCCCGTGGGACCACACGGTGCAGCGGTTGCCGACGGCGGTGCGCGTGCCGGGATGGGCTTGACGGGCATCCGCGAGCGGGTGGAGCACTACAGCGGCGACATGCAGGCCGGCGTCGACCCCGACGCGGCCTTCCGGGTGTCGATCCGCCTGCCGTGGCGCGCTCCCGAAGCCGACACGACGAAGGGGATCCGATGGACGACGTGAACGCCGGCGGCTCGGAGCGCGCGATCCGCGTGATGCTCGTGGACGATGACCCGATGGTGCGGATGGGCCTGCGGCACATGCTCGGCGCGGCGTCGGACCTCGAGGTCGTGGCTGAGGTGAGCGACGGCGACGAGGTCGTCGCCGCGGTGCAAGCGCACCGCCCCGACGTGATCGTGCTCGACGTCCGCATGGCCCGGATGGGCGGCATCGAGACGATCGCAGCGGTCAAGGCAAGGCCTCAGGCGCCGAAGGTGCTGATGTTCACCGTCTTCGACCACGACGACGTGGCTCAACGGGCCATTCGCGCCGGTGCTGACGGCTTTCTGCTCAAGACGGCATCGCCGGAGGAGATCTGCGGCGGCATCCGCAACGTGGCAGGCGGGCTCGGGGCCGTGTCACCGAAGACGGCCGCTCAGCTCTTCACCCAGGTGCGTGAGGACCCGGCTGCGGCTCAACGCACGGAAGCGGTTCGACTGATGGCGACACTGACGGCGCGAGAGCGCGACGTCGTCTCGGGGCTGGCGCGGGGACTCTCGAACGGCGACCTAGCCCGGGAGCTCTACGTCAGCGAGACGACGGTCAAGACACACGTGCAGAGCGCCTTCACCAAGCTCGGCGTCGACAACCGCGTCCAAGCCGGAGTCATCGCCGATCGTGCTTATAGCGGCCGTCCTCAGTCGTTGTCGTAAGGGCGGCTATCCGCCGGTCAGGTGTGGGCGCGCTGCTCGACTCGGCCTGCCTGCCTGCCTGCCTGCACCCCAGGGTGGCGGACCCCTGAAGGCGGTCTGGCCGATGCTTGGCAAACTGGTCGAGGCGGCGCTGAAGCGCTGAAGCGTCGCTGCGCGCCTACGGGAACACCCCGATCCACGACTGGCTATAGGGGGAGATGCACGCGGCGCCGTCACGCCTGGAGTGGTACCGGCACTAGGACGCCGACGCCCCGGCGGACGCGACACCGACGCTCGTGACCCGGGCGCTCGAGGTGCAGGATCGTCCCCGCGCCGCCCCTCCGCTCGAGCGGCGGGGGGCGATCTGCCTGAGGTGCTTCATGGAGAAGCCCGCTTCCCGGGCCTGCACATATACCCCGCGGAGACGAGGACAACCTCCTCATGCACCGCCGCTGTAGCTGCTGGCCGGGCGGGTTTAGTTGCACCGACTAATCGCAAGTTACTCCGAGAATGCTCTGACTCTTCGCGACAACACGATTGCCAGCACGACGGGCAACCGTTGCGCGGGAGTGGTTCATCGCACCCATTTTTGGGTGGGATGACGCCGACTGCTTGACTGCCGATTGGCATCTCCCTGGCCGACCTCCCATAGGGGTTCCGGGTTCGTCGCTCATTCCTCGCACAGCCCGACGAATGCCCCTAACTGGAGCAGTCCGGTTGCGGACGTCGGCAGGAACTGGGTCAAGCGATCGCTGCGAATGAGAACGGCCAGCCACTGCGCCCGCGAGATCGCGACGTTGACGCGGTTGCGATCGAGCAGGAAGTCAATGCCACGCGGTACGTCGGCAATCGACGATGCAGTCATCGAGACGATAACAACGGCGGCTTCTCGGCCCTGGAACTTGTCGACCGTGCCGACCAGTACCTCAGCGAAACCACGCTCGTCCAGCGCCCGGCGAATCGCGTGCACTTGTGCGTTGTAGGGCGCGACGACGAGGAAATCCTCGGCAATGAGCGGTCGCGTGCCCTCGAAAGAGTCGGGCGCAGTCCAGGGTGTACCGATCAGCTTCTCGACTTGGCGGACCACCTCTTCGGCTTCCGCGATGGACTCGACGGAGCAGTCTTGGTGGTCCAGACGTACGACGCGCAGGCCGGGCTCCACGCCTACTAGATCGCGTGCGGCCGTGCGAGGGTGCGCTCGGAGCCGGCCCTCGTACGAGAGCTTCGAGTCCTTCTCAGCTAGGTCAGGGTGCATGCGCCAAGTGAGGTCGAGGAAATAGCCGAAGTTCTCAGGTAGCGTTGCGTGCCCACCGATGAGCCATCCCAACGCTGAGTCGTTAACGGGCTCGGGGTGGACGCCTTGAATGACCTGCGGCAATTGCTGAGGGTCACCAAGCAGAAGCAGCCTCTTCGCGGCCACCGAGACGGCCAGTGTGTGCGCGAGCGAGAACTGACCGGCCTCGTCGATGACCAAGAGATCCAGCGAGCCCCGGTCTATCCGCTTAGTGTTGACGAAGTCCCACGTGGTGCCACCGACCACGCAGCCGGCCGCGTTCTCCTCTAGGAACTTCGCGTAGCCGCTGTCCTTGATCCCGGTCCAGGCGCGGGACCCAGCGACGTCGCCAACCTTTTTGGCGACCACTGAGCCAGGCAGCCCGGCCTGCACGATCGCGTCGAGCATGTGCTCCACAACCGCGTGGCCCTGCGCGACGACCCCGACCTTCCATCCATGGTCGCGCACCAACCGAGCCACGACGTGGGATCCGACGTACGTCTTGCCGGCGCCCGGCGGCCCCTGGATCGCAACGTACGAGCGATCCACTTCCCGCACAGCGTCGAAGATGTCGTCCACCGAACCCGCACCGCGCGGTAGGGATCCGCTACCGAGGCGGGGTGGCATGCGGCGCAGGACGTCGAGCCCGGGCTGTGGGTGCAGTCCGCGCGTGAGCACTTCCTTGGCCAGTTCCTGGACAGCCGCGTCGATCCCACCAGTGCCTGGCGGCGGTCCGGGAACGACGGCATCGGGAAGCTGGTCGTAGGGCCCGCAATCCTTCGTCAACGTCTCATCGACCACCAGAACATCGCGGCCGTCGACGTCATGCCCAGAGGAAACGACCCTGACTCCGCTACGCGAGCAGCCCAGTGATGCGTTGGCGGGTACGTCGTGTGCTTCATCTACGGGGTTCGCGTAGACGGCGCTGACCTGGTCGCCGTCTCGCACCACGCTGCCCGCGCCCCAGTGGCCGACAAGGCGCACGTGGCGATGTGGATTCGACCGCGGGGTCGGCTTCGCCCAATTTGTGATTACGTGGGCAGACTCCACAACGAATACGTCGCGCTCATCGCGCCAGTCGGTCAGCGCCGAGGAGAGGCGCTGGAAGTGGGCCCACCAGAAAGGCTTGTGTTCGCGCCGGTTATAGCCGATCGCTGCGGCAAGCATCGCCCGCGCCTGCTCGTCCGGGGTCCGAGCCGTCTCGGACAATCCTTCACGCAGCTGGACCTCGAGCTGCGTCAACTCAAGCTCGGAAGGCTTCGTCTCCGCGACCTCTGCGACGCGCGGCGTCACCCCATGCTCGGCGGCCCGCCCGAGCAGCCAGTCACGCAGCTGGCGGGTGCTCTCGCAGTCGTAGCGGTTGTAGTCGCAAATTGCGGCCAGCAGCTTCGCGGCTCCCTCATCGTCGCCGCTGTCCCGGGACTGGCAGTAGGCGTGGTACTCAACGATCGATGCCGCCGCGTCGGTCACATCGCCCTGTCGCAGATCGTCGCCCATGTAGAGGGGCTCGAGTTTCTTGATGCTGTAGGACGGGGCGGAGACCCGAATCGCGCCACGCACGACGGAGTACAGGTCAACCAGCACGCCTGCGGAGAGCAGCTCGTCGACGGCGGCCTCGCAGGTGGCGTGCTTGGCCGCGAGCCGGAGGAGTGCGGACTTCTCGTACGCCGCGTAGTGGTAGATGTGCAGGTCGGGATGCTTCTCGCGGCGGACGCGGACGAACTCGATGAAGTCCTCGAGTGCGCGTTTCTCCTGCGCTCGGTCGTGGGCCCAGAACGGCGTGAACGGAGAATCCGCGCCGGGCTCGGGCACCTCGGTGACACCGAAGAGATACTCCAGGCCCCACCAGTCGGGGTTCCCGTCGTTCCACATCGGGTCACCCTCGAAATCGAAGAATAGGTCGCCAGGAGACGAAGCAGGGATGACGGCGAGGTGGTCGGGGCAGAAGACGTCGGCGGTGACGGGCGCTCCCTCAGTGCCACCGGCGACCTGGAGAGCAGCCTGCGCCTGGAGTGTGCTGAACGTCGAGGCGGAGATGCCGTCGACGCCCGGGCTAGCAGCCACCAATTGGTCGATGGTCGTAATGCCGGCATCCATCAACCTGCGCCGTTGGGTCATCCGCATCCCGGCGACCCGCAGCAGGTCGTTGGCCGCTGCGACCTCCTCGCTGCAGACCTCGCAGCGGCCGCACGCAAGAACACCCGGGTCACCCCACTTGGCCGGCGACTCCGCTGCCTGGTGCCCGTGAAGAAGGTCCAGCAGACGCCGCCGGCGCTCCCGGAACACCGGCGCCAGATCGCGCAATGGGAACCTGACTTGACGGCCGTTGCCGAGCAGCAGCTCGACGTCGTCAGTCAGCGGGATGCCGGCCGCGGTGAGCTGTTCGGCGTATGCCGCGAGCTGGAGGAGGGCCTTGGGCCGCTCGTGGCGAGAGAGCTTGGCGTCACACACGCGGTAGGCGTTGTCGTCGCGCACGAGGAAGTCAGCGAACCCGTGGAAGCTGCCGTCGAAGAACGCCGCTTGGCAGACCAGGTCGGCTCCAGCCTCGAGTGCGGCGAGGGTCTCGTCGCGACGCTCGGCAAGCAGCGCAGGCGTATAAGGCTTTGGATAGTCGATGAGGCAGACGCCACCGCCCGTGGCCACGTCATAGGGCGTCAGACCCTTGCTGAGGCGGGCCAGCTCGCGAGCTTCGTGCTCAAGGCCGATCTCGGCGATCCGGTCCATGAGGGGGTCACCGACAGCCTCGGGCACGGGCATTCGTCCCAGCTTCACGTCGAGCTGACGGAGCAGGGAGAACTCACACTCCGCTGCCTTAGTGAGGTCGCTGGCCGACCACAGGATGTCGCTGTTCGAGAGGAACACAGGCACTCCCTTCGCTGGACTCCAGACTGTAGTTCCGCCGACTGACATCCACAGAGGTTCGCCCCCACAAGAGCCCAATTCGTGCGTGCTTACCTCCTCGGCCGGACGGTTTGAGCCTTCGAGTCGGTCGAGGTGCCACGATTCACTCGTGGCGATCTTCAAATGCAGCGATGCGGCCAAGGCGACCTAGACCCGGGGTCAACGCCAGATATAGCGCTAGCTATATCGACGGGACGTCCAAGGCACCGACCTCAAGGTCAGGAGCTGCGAGACGGCGACCATCAACTTCAGCCTCGACCTGACCCGCCAGCTGGTCATCAAGCTGACCGACGCCCACGGCGCCTGTCAGCTCACACTGCTGGACCAGAAGCAGGTCCACCGGAGCGCATCGTTCTCAGGGTGCACTGATGAGCCGCTATGAATACGAGGAGGGGGAAGGGCACATTGGTGTGCCCTCGGGCCTCCGGCTTCACACCAGCGGCCGCCGACCGTGACGAGCACGCTTGGAAGCACCTTTCCTATTTTGGACCACGAACTGGCTTGGGCGACCCGCGAGCCCGCTAATCAAGGGGCGCCCTCGATAGGCTGGTGCGGCCGACTGTCCGATGCCGTCAGCCAGGCGTGCGCCAAGGTTCTGGTCGTCCGAGCCGGGTACCACGATAGTCTGCGCGCTGTCTATGGCTGGTGCACGCTCACATTACCGGCCACGAACGACTCGCGAGTACAGGCGTTCACCGTGCAACTCTCCTCTCGCGGGCACCTGCCGCTCGTCCTGGTTATGACACCAGTCGGCCGGGTGTCCGACGAGCAGCTGGCACTCCTTCATGAGCACGCCGGCGGCATCTTGAGGCTTTTGACAACGAGGCACGACTCCGCGGATCGCGAGTTCAAAGGGCAGCATTGCTGACGCGCGGATACTAGCCTCATGAGACGTTCTAATCTGCCCTGTTCGTGAGCTCGTCGTCCACGTTCAGAGCACGAGTTCCCGGAGTGGTCTAAGCGATAAAGACGGCCACGTTCTCCGCGAAGCGACGCGCTGCCGCGCGGCGGAAGTCGACGGTGGCGTTGTTACTGCGCACTTCGGTGTTGATGGCGAACTCGATGGTGCAACCGCGCGGAAGGCGCTCGACGAGTTCCTTGTGGATGCGCGGCTGGTGCGCTGGGTAGAGCAGTCGGTCTCGGCATTTGCGGTAGTTGCTGGCTCGACGAGTCAGGGACTTTGACTCCCCGACGTAGAGCGTGCCGAGGCCCGCGTCGTCGATTGGAAGTCGGGTCCGTAGAGGCCAGGATCGTGCGTCAATGTTGGCAATTCCGGGGAGCCTCGGAATCCAGGACAATCGATCCCGACGGTCGCTCTTCTGGGAGGTTAAGCCCACGCCAGGCTGCCCGCTGGCATCGCGGCGCTGCCGCCTACTTGGAAGCCAAGCTTGGCCAGCAGGTGACAGCTGTTCTGCGTTTCGAAGCCCGTTCGTACGAGTCCTGTCGCGAGGGCCATGACCTGCTTGACCGGCCGGCGCAGGTCATCCGTCTAGACCCAGTCCTGGTGGATTGACTCGGGGTCATGCAAAGCGATTCGAAGGCACGCTAAATCCGGCGTCAGATAGACCTCTTCCCGTCCAACCCGAAGCGCACCATTACGCGTGCCCCTGACCGTCCGTCCATTCGACGTCGACGCGGAGTCCTGCCTCCGCTGTCGTGAAGTAGTAGTCGACTGGACCGACCGGCGCCTTCTCGAAGTGGCGACGAGCGAAGCGGATTCGCATGGCCTCGTCCCATTCGAGATCGTCGAGGCTGGTCGTGCCTTTGGTCTCGCGCAAGAGAAAGAGGCGCTCGGTGCCGTCAGAGTCGTAGACGATCGCCCAGTCCGGTGAGTACTCCCCGACCGGTGTGCGCACCTTGAAGCGGCGTGGCAACTTCGTGAAGAACTTGATGTGATCCGTGTTGTTCTCAAGTTGGGTGGCAAAGTCCCGTTCGACGTGGCTGTCATAGATGACGTGATCGAAGAGGTTAGTGCCGCCCTCGGGTGCCGGAACAACGCCGTTCTTCGGTTCGACTCCCCCGCGAGGAGGCGCCGGGTTCAGTTCTTCGGTCTCGAGGAAGACGACCTCGGCGTCCCACCAGTCCTTCTCGGCGTCGGGCTCGTAGCCGATGTGCTTGACCATCTCTTCGATCGTGACGGCGCGGATGGCGAGAGCCACGATGCGAGCCCAGCGCTCGGGATCATGGATCGCGCGAGCCTGAAGCTCGCTCGGGATGGCGGCGATGATCGCAGCCACGGTTGGGCGCGTGAGCTGCAGCGGGAATTTGGTGGAGATGAGTTGGTCCTCGATGAGACGAGCCAGATCTGGCAGCCGCTGGCCGACGATGGTGATCGACATGCCTGCGCTCTCTGCGACTTCGGTGTCAGTCGTAACGACCTTGCCCGCGTCGTCATAGACGAGTTCGGCCGACTGGACGATGTTCCGACGCTTGGCCAAGTATTCGATGGCTTTAAGATGCTCGGACGCAGCAACGGCGTTTGAAAGGACTGCCGCGTCGATGGTTACGCGGTACCGGGCCTTGTATCGAATACGTTCCCACAGCTCCTTGAACTCCGGGCTGAGGAACTTGTCGTTACGACGGCGCACCGTGACGGTGTTGTCCGCGTCATCTGGGGCAGGGCCTGGCCCGGAACCTCCGGCGACGTACTCCCGATTGAGTCCTTCGCGGAACTCGCTGAACGTCTCGTCGACGACCAAAGTCAGGCGGCACATGGTCGGGTCTGTAACTCGGCGACCGTCCTCGTCGACGGGGAGACGGAGCCCGCGCCCGATCTGTTGGCGTCGCTCGACCTCAGAACTGCTGTGCCGCAGAAAGCCGACCTGGAAGACGTTGGGGTTGTCCCAGCCCTCCTTGAGTGCGGAGTGGGAGAAGATGAAGGCGCGCGGGTTGTCCTTAGTGAGGATGAGTTCCTTGTTGGCAACAATCTCTTCAAAGGCGCGCGCCTGCTCCTCCTGTGCCTTGGCAGAGCCGCCATTGGCGTCCTTGTAAATGCCCGACTTCGTTGACGGGAAATAGTGCACTCGCAGGGTCGCCGGATCCGGGCAAAGATCACCATCTTTGCCCGCGCGCTGCCATTCCTCGCGGTACAGCTGGTCGAACATGCTCGGAAGCACCGGCGCCGGCTGCTCCTCAACCGGCCAGTAGTCGGCGACGCGCTCGACGAAGAATAGCGAGAGCACCTTCACGTCGTAGCCCATGCCGTCGATCTGGTCCTGACGATGGATGTGGGCTCGGATGGTGTGGCGTATCTGGTCCTGCCAGAGGGCGAGCCGGTCAACCCCTATCTCTTCGCCAACCCTGAGAACCGTGCCGTTCTCAAACACGATGCGGTCAGGCTTGCGCTCGAACCGATCGACCACCATGCCGCGGTATGGAGCGAGCCCCTTCGAGATCTCGTAGAGATCGTCTCCATTCTGGAGCACGACGGATGTTCGCTTTGGACTGTCGGCCGAGTTTATGTCGATCATCACGTCGCCGAAGAGCCGTTTCGCCTTTTGCCGCACCTTGTCGACGCGCAGGTAGGGCTTGCCGGAATCGCCGGGAGAGATGCCCTTCACCGAGACCCTCTTGACGAGGCCAAGCTCGGTCGCAGCCTTCGGCCCGAGCCGGTGCACGAGGTTGAACTTCTCAGCGTGGGTGGCGCTGTACCGGAGCGCGACGAGCGGGTTGAGCGTGGCGATTGCCTTCTTGCGCAGGTCTGTCTTGAAGTTCTGCGGCTCATCGACGATCACCACTGGGCGAGCGTTGGAGATCGAGTTCATGCCACTGCCCGACTCGCCCCACAACTGCGGCTGCTCGGCCTCCTGATAGACGACGCCGGTGTCGGGCTTGTCGATAGCCTGAACGCTGGCGACGAGGAACTGGACGGTGCTACTTGGCTCGAGGAAGTCATCGAGCGCCGGCCCTTCGCCGAGCACACCCCAGCGGTACTGCAGCCCCGGGAACTTGGCGCGGAAGTGCTCCTCGGTCTGCTCGAAAGTCTTGACGACTCCGGCGCGGATCGCGACCGAGTGGACGAGGATGACGAACTTGCGCAGGCCGTGGGTCTGCGCCATCTGCAGCGCGGTCGCAATGTAGACGTAGGTCTTGCCGGTGCCCGTCTCCATCTCGACCGAGAAGTTAGGAAAGTCGCGCGACGCGCCTTGCAGGTCGTCGTCGACCTCCAGGAGCTCTAGACCACTCTGCTTGTCGACGCCTTCCTCACGTTCGGTCACGACCGCCAGTTGGTCGCTGAGCGTGTCGCGTTCGAGTGTGAAGCCGGCGTGACCGTTTGCTCCCGGCGGCTGACCGGCGAGTCCGCCGAGTGGAGGCGTCAGCGCACCATCAAAGAGGTCCGTGACCGCCTTGATCGCGGCCGCCTGATGTGGCTGGTCCTCAAAGCGAAACTTCACGGGCCACCCGCTCGAGGAGCACAAGGTTCTTCTGCAGGCGTGGCGCGAGCGTCAGGGTGGTGGCATCGTCGACCTTGTCGCCACGCAGGATGAGCGTATCGTCAGGCGACAGATTGAGCTTGTCGGCGGTCTCCACCGTGAACGCGTCAAGCGAGACGAATAGTCGGCCAGTGCCTGCATCGTCAGCTGGTGTGAACTCGAAGGCGACGATCCCGTCGACATCGTGGGTGACAACTCTGGCATCTAGCCGGGTTCCGGTTGCCTTGAGCACTGTTTCCCATGCGACGGCCATGTCAGGAGCACCAATCGCCACGGGCGATGCTTGTGCGACGACGAGCGCCTCTTGCACGTACTCCTGTCCAGTCATCCCAGTCGTCGCAACGATCGGCTTCTCGATGACCAGGTTGGTCTTGCGCAAACGGAACACCCGAAAGCCCAGCAAGTCGTCACCTATGGCCTTCGCCTGACGCCGAAGACGCTCGGCGGTCACCTCGAAGATGGTCTCGTAGCCGGCCTTCCGGGCGTTCTTCCCGGATTCCTCCGAATCGTCGGGCTTCTCCGGCACCTGCACGAGCACCCAGGTGCGGGTCTTCCCGTCTTTCGGGTTCTGCTCCCACACTGCATGGCCCGTGGAGCCAGAGCCGGCGAAGAAGTCGATGACGAGATCACCGTCGCCGGTGAGCGAGTGTATAAGGCGCGCGAGCACGTCGGTGCTCTTCGGGTCGTCGAACACCTTGGCACCCATCAGCTCGTCCAGGGCAGTCGATGCGGCACGGCGGTCGCGATAGAACACCGAGGGTGGTGCCCAGTGCTCGCGCATGTGGAGGTAGGCCTTGATCTGGACACGCTTGGACTTGTTCTTGGGGTAGATCAGGCGACCGTCGGCGTCCAACTCTGCCATCTTGGCCTTCTCGTAGCGCCATCCGTTGTCTGGGGGGCTGTATCCCTTCCAGTCATAGACAAGGTTCTCCCGGTAGTTCGGGCTTGAGATGTTGTCCGGAAACCAGATGCCACGCTCGTCTACCCGGTTGTAGTGGGCATGAGCCTTCGACGGGTTCTCATCCGACAGTGACTTGTACCAGTCCCGCAGGTTCTTGGTCATGGCTGCGTAATCGGTGCCATGCTGGGCACGCAGCTCATCGACCTTGGCGTAGATCGGCCCAAGGCCCTCCTTGCGCTCCCGCCAACGGACGTCGTTGGCCTTGAGCCACGCCCGATCACGGGCGTAGACGAGGATGTAGTCTTGGCCGCCACCGGTCAGCTTAGCGTCACCCTTTCGTGCGCCCCGCCAGGTGAACATGTCGACGAAATTGGCGGCGCCGAAGACTGCGTCGAGAAGCAGTCGGAGATGATGGACTTCGTTGTTGTCGATCGACACGAGGATCACGCCGTCGCGCTTGAGTAGGTGCCGTGCCACAGCAAGCCGCGGGAACATCATCGTGAGCCACGGCGCGTGCTTCTTGCCGGCTTTTTCCAGCTTGCTCGTGGTGATGTTGCCCTGTTCGTCGACTTGTCCCGAGGTGCGGAGGTACTCACTCTCTGGGATCGAGTAGTCGTCGTTGTAGGTGAAGGTGTCGCCGGTGTTGTAAGGCGGGTCGATGTAGATCAGCTTGGCCGCGCCGCTGTAGCCAGACTTGAGCAGTTTTAGTACCTGCAGGTTGTCGCCTTCTATCAAGACGTCGCGGGCCGTGTCCCAATTCAACGAAGCGTCGGGGTCAGGTATTAGCGTCGCCGTCGTGGCCGCGCGGGCGTGCGCTCGGGCGACTTCGATACCCGGCCAGGTGAACGAGAACGACGCTCCAGATGTGTGCGAAGCACCTAGCGCATCGAGCAAGAGACCTGCGTCCAGCCTGCCGTCGGGGAAGGCCCCAGGAACCAACTCCGCCAGCACGGACAGCAACTCCTGCTGCGGGTCAGGTGTAGCGCCTGGCACCTGTGAAACGTCTGTCATACCCCTACCTTGGTCCTCGATCTGGCAAAAACCAGACGAAAGAGTCGGCTCTGGCTCGACAGGAACCCTACCGACGACGACCGACACGAGCGAAGATTCCCTCCACAGCCGTCGGCGTGGTTTGTACCGCCATGGACGGACCGCAGACTGTAGTGCAGCACACTGGCAGCTTTTTCAGCTCGGTCTGCCGGCGAGCGAGCTTCGGCATCTGCGGGAGAACTCGGGGGCGCGATGCGCACTGATCGAAGCGCGGGTGTGCTGACAGCATGAGTGACTGGTGCGGCGTGCGGGCCTATCCGTGGGAGCCCGTCGGGCCGCTATGACACGGGAGCGCTCGTCAGTTGCGGTCCGGCAGCGGTCGCAAACTGCGGCGCAGCGCGCCTCAGTTGCTCGCCGCGTGCCCGGGACTCTGCGAAGGCGTGAGCGCCAGCCGGTCACCGTCCCAAGACACCGCATACGGATCGGTGATCTCGCCGACGAAGGCGCCGTCGCGGTCGTGCACGAACGCGAGCAGCTTCGTGTCCCCCGTCTCTCGCTCGGTGACGAACTTGCCGACGTAGAGGGACGGGTCGTCGATGACCTGGGCGCCGGCGATGTCGTAGGGCCCGAGGGGCGACTTCGCATCCGCGATCCACACGCCGCCCGTCACCCCACCGGCCCGAGCGGCCTCCGGCATGTCACCGACCATGCAGTTGAAGAGCAGCACGTCGCGGCCGTCGACGACGAAGGGCTGCAGCACCTCGAGCTGCCCGAACCCCTGCCCCGGTGACGAGAGCGGCTCCCGCAGCTCCCAGGTCTCCAGGTCGGCCGACCACGCGTGCCCGACCACGCCACGGTCCACGACATCGCCGTGGTTGGCGCGCGCCGTGATGAGCATGTGCCAGCCGTCCCCGTCCGGGTCAGGCAGCACCCAGGGGTCGCGGAACGCCTCGTCGTGCCAGTTCCCGTCGGCGAAGGTCTCGTACCACCGCGGGTCGGCCGACAGCACCGGCCCCGGCGCCTTGTCCCACGTCATGAGGTCGGCCGACACGGCATACCCGATCGACTGCACGTTCGCGCCCACCTCGTTGAGGCGCGCTCCCGTGTAGAACATGAACCAGCGCCCGTCCGGGTGCCGCACGACCGACCCGGTCCACGTCGCGAGCTCGTCGAAGGCCGGCGCGTCCGAGCGCACGAGCGCGTCAACCACTCGCTCCCAGTGGACGAGGTCGGACGACACCGCGTGACCGACCGACGCCCGGTAGTGCCGAGCGTGCGGGTCCTTGAGAGCACGCGACGCGTAGAGGAAGAACAGGTGGTATTGCTCGCCGTCGTCGACGGTCCAGAAGTCCCACACCCACGCCTCGGGGAGCTTGAACACGAGTCAGCCTTTCACGCCGGAGGAGGCGATGGAGTTGATGAACGATCGCTGGAAAGCCACAAACAAAACCAGCACGGGCGCGGTGATCATCGACGCGTACGCCATGATCTGCCCCCACGAGGTGTTGAGCTGCTTGAAGTAGTCGATGCCGACCATGACCGGCCGCAACTCCTCGGTCTGCACCGACATGAGCGGCCAGAGGTACTGGTTCCACATCGGCAGGAAGGTGAGGATCGCGACCGTCGCGACGGCCGGCCCCGACAGCGGCATGACGATGCTGCGGTAGATGCGGAACCACCCCGCGCCGTCGACCTTCGCCGCCTCGTCGAGCTCCTTCGGGATCGAGTCGAAGTACTGGTAGAAGAGGAAGATCGAGAAGGCGTTGGCGATGAACGGCACGATCTGCACCTGGTAGGTGTCGAGCCAGCCCTCGCTGAAGCCGTCCGGCCCGAGGAAGGGCAGCTTGTTGGACCACCACAGCAGCGGCAGCGCGAGCGTCTCGAACGGCACGATCAGCGTCGCGAGGATGATGCCGAGCACCGCGCCCGCGCCGCGGAAACCGATGCGCGCCAGGGCGAACGCCGCCATCGAGTTGACGACGATTCCGAGCACCACCGTGACGACGGTGATGATGACGGAGTTCATCATGAACTGCGCGAAGGGAACTCGCCCGAAGACGCCCGTGTAGTTGTCAGCAGAGATGTCGCCGACGGGCAGGAACGCCTTCCAGCTGCCGAGGTCGTCGAAGATCTGCAGGTCCGGCTTGAAGCTGCTGACGAACATGAACAGCAGGGGCAGCCCGAACACGAGGCAGAGCACGATGCGGGCGAGCACGCCGAGAGGCTTGCGTATGCCGTGTCGTCCCGAGTCCCCACGGCGCGGTGCCGTCGTGGTCGGGTCGGCGACGTGCGCGAGGTGGTCCGACCCGAGGCCCGAGCTGGGACCCCGGCCGAAGTCCGGTGCGGTGGCGGTGCTCATCGCGCGTCCTTGTCTCGGGTGAAGTAGCGGTTGACGAGGGTGACGGCGAGCACGAGCACGAAGAAGACGAGCGAGATCGCCGAGGCGTAGCCGGTCTGCTGCTGCTGGAAGCCGGTGCGCACCGCCATGAGCACGACCGTCGACGTCGAGTCGAGCGGGCCGCCCTGGGTCATGATGTTGACCTGGGTGAAGAGCGCGAACGCCGAGATCGTGATCGTGATGAGGATGAAGGTCCGCGTCGCCCGCAGCCCGGGCCACGTGATGTAGCGGAACTTCTCCCACGTGCCGGCGCCGTCGAGCTCGGACGCCTCGTAGAGCTCGCCGGGGATCGTCTGCAGCCCCGAGAGCCAGATGACCATGTGGAAGCCCATCGCCTGCCACGCCGACATGAGGATGATCGCGAGTAGCGCCGTGTGCGGGTCGCCGAGCCAGTCGGGCCCGTCGATGCCGAACTTCAGCAGCACCTGGTTGATGAGGCCGTTCTTCTGGTACATGAACAGCCACAGCATCGACACGACGACCATCGACGTCACGACCGGCAGGAAGTAGACGGTGCGGAAGAAGTTGACCCCGCGCATCTTGACGTTGACGAGCAGCGCCAGCCCGAGCGCGCACGCCGACTGCACCGGCACGATGACCGCCGCGAAGATGATCGTGTTGCGCAGCGACGCCCAGAACGTGTCGTCCTCGAAGAGGCGCACGAAGTTGTCGACGCCGATGAACTCCGCCGGCCGCGGGCTGATGAGCCGCGCGTTGGTGAACGCCAGCCCGAAGGTGAGGCCGATCGGGATGAGCAGGAACGTGATGAGCAGGATCCCCGCCGGCAGCAGCATGAGCAGCGCCGTCGTCGTCGAGGAGCGCGAGCCGCTGACGGACCTGCCGGCGGAGCCGGGCGTCCCGGGGGTGCCGGCGGCGCCCTTGCGCCGCCGGCCCCTTCGCGTCGTCGCCGCCGAGGCGTCCTCGGCCGCAGTGATGGTCGTCATGTCAGTCACTCACTGGAAGTAGCCGTTGGACTTCTGGTTGGCGTCGATGTCCTTCACGGCCTGGTCGAGGGCCTGCTTCGGGTCCGCGCCGTTGAGGATGTCCTGCGCCGTCTTGGTGAACTCCGTCGCGATGAACGGGTAGCCCGGCGTCACGGGGCGCAGCACGGCGAACTTCTTCGCGTACTCGAGGAAGAGCTGGTTCTCCCCGCCCTTCTCGTAGCCCTTGACCTGGGCCGCGGCGGCGTCGGTGGCCGGGATGTTGTTCGTGTCGCGGGCGACGCTCGCGACGTACTTGTCCTGCGCCGCGAACTTCATGTAGTCGAGCGCGCCGGCCTGGTCGGAGCAGTTCTGCGAGATGCCCCACTGCCACGAGCCGCCACCGATCTTCGGCCCGGTGCCGAGGTCCGGCGGCGGGAGGAAGAGGGTGTCCTTGCCGAAGGCCTTGCGGGTGTCGACCGCGGTCCACGTGCCGTTGTAGAGGATCGCGGACTTGCCGTTGATGAAGTCCTTCGCCGGGTCGGCGCCGGACTTGAGCGGCACGAGCCCGTCGGTGACGAGGCTGCGGAACCACGTGGCCCACTCGACGGCCTTGGGGCCGTTGAGGGCGCCGTCGGCGCTCTTGTAGTCGGTGCGGTTGATGAGGTCGCCACCGAAGCTCTGGAGCATCGGGGAGTACGCGTAGGGCCACCACTCGCCGGTGAAGCTCGTCGCGATGTCGAGCGGGTTCGCGAAGTCGCCCGATGCCTTGAGCTTCTTCAGCGCCGCGGTGAACTCGTCCTTGGTCCACGGCTGGTCGACGGTCGGGACGCGGATGCCGTACTTGTCGAGGATCGACTTGCGCGTGACCATGACGAGCGCGACGTCGTAGTAGCCGTAGGAGTACGTCTTATTGTCGAACTTGCCGAGGACGGTCGGCAGGTACTTCGACAGGGTGTCGTCCATGCCCTCGAGCGGGGCGAGGTAGCCGGCCCAGGCCCAGTTGGGCACGTTCGGGCCGTCGATGTCGAGGATGCACGGGAGCTTCTTGGAGGCCGCGGCCGCGACGACGGACTGGTTGTAGGAGTCCTGCGGGAAGGCCTGGATCGTGACCTTGTACTTGCTCTGGCTCTTGTTGTAGTCGTTCACGATGTTCGTGATCGCAGCGAGCTCGGCCTTGTTGCCGGCGTTGTGCGTCCACATCGTCAGCTCGCCACCGGCGCCGCCGGAGCTGGAGCTGCTGCCCTTGGTGCAGGCGGCCATGGACAGGGGCAGCGCCGCGGCCAGCAGGCCGACGGCGACGCGCTTGGTGGTGGTGAGCTTCATCGGTCCTCCGTGGTGGGAAGGTCAGCGCCAGTGCTAAAACCTTTCAGCACGAGACCGTAGAGCCTTGGGCGCCGATCGCGCAAGAGGTTGCTAAATCCTTTTCACCAGCGGTGATGCGAAATCGACGTCGCTACCGTGGGGTAGGCTGACGCCGGGTGCCGCGGGCAGGGGCCACACGGCATACGCACTGTCGCGACGACGCGACGCGAAGGGACCGATCACAGTGAACAAGCGACCGACGCTCGCCGACGTCGCCGCGCGAGCGGGCATGTCCAAGACCGCGGTGAGCCTCGTGCTCAACAACCGCCCCGGCTCGCGCCTGTCCGACGATGCGGTCGCCCGCATCCACGAGGCCGCGCGCGAGCTCGACTACCGCCCCAACGCCCAGGCACGGTCGCTGCGGCTCGGCACCACAGGCACCGTCGGCTTCATCTCCGACGACGTGACGGTCACCCGCTTCGCCTCACCCATGATCCGCGGGCTGCTCGACGCCGCCGACGAGCAGGACCGGGGCGTCCTCATCGCCGAGACCTTCAAGCACCCCAAGCAGCTGCGCAAGGCCATGGAGGCCATGGTCGACCGCCAGGTCGACGGCCTCATCTTCGGCGCGCTCTCGGCTCGGCTCGTCGACCTCCCACCGCTGCCGGCGGGCATGCGCGCGGTCACCGTCAACTGCGTCAACCCTGAAGTGCCTGTCGCGGTCCTCCCCGACGAGGAGCAGGCCGGGTATGCCGTCACCCGCCAGCTCCTCGACGCCGGCCATGCTGCAGGGTTGGCCATCATCGGCAACGCCCCTGTCGCCCGGTCGGATCCGCGGGTGTCGGTCACGATCAACCGGCGCTTCACGGGGATCCAGCGAGCGCTCGACGAATCCGGCGTGAGCCCAGTCGCCGTGGAGGACATCGAGTTCTGGGAGCCGTGGAACGGCTACGACGCCACGAAGCGGGTCCTCGAGTCCGACGCTCCGGTCACGGCGCTGCTCTGCCTCAACGACCGCGTCGCATTCGGCGCCCACCAGGCGTTGACGGAGCGCGGCCTGCGGGTGCCCGACGACGTGTCCATCGCCTCGTTCGACGACGACGAGATCGCCTCCTACATGCGGCCGGCGCTGACGACCGCGCGGCTGCCCTACGAGCAGATGGGGCGACAGGCTCTCGAGCTGCTGCTCCAGCCCGAGGAGTCGCCGGGCGAGCGCCTCGTGGAGATGCCGCTCCAGGTGCGCGAGTCCATCCGGTCCCTCACCTGACCGACTCCTACGGTCGGTCGGCGCTCTCGTCGGCTCGAGGCGCCCAACGGCGCATGAGGTCGGCCGCCACCTCGTCGGGGTGGGGCAGCCGGTCCAGCTGAGCCCGAAGTTGTTGGGCGGCAGCCCTTTCCGGTGCAGCGGGATCGACGAGCGCGGTCACCGCGTCGCGGACGCTGCCCGGTGCGGCGCCGGGAAGGACGACGCGCGCCGCGCCCTGCTCGACGAGGCGGTTGCCGTTCCAGAACTGGTCGGCGCCCTGGGGCACGACGACCTGCGGCAGCCCGTGCTGGACGGCGCCGAGCACGGTCCCCGAGCCGCCGTGGTGCACGACGAGGTCGACGTGTCCGAGCACCGCCACCTGGTCGACGAACGACTCGACGTGCACCGACGGGTGCTCGTGGCCGACCTCGTCAGCCGATCCGGGGCGACCGGTGACGACGAGCACCTCGCAGCCGGCAGCCACCACCTCGTCGGCCACGGCGAGCAGCTTCTCGCTGTTGCCGAAGATCGTCCCCAGCGTCAGCAGCACCCGCGGCGCATCGTCCGGGCGCCGTTCTCTCGTCAGCCAGTCCGGCACCCGCGGGCCGGGCTCCGACCACGCGTGCGGTGCGATCTCGCGCGTCGGGAAGGGCGGGTGCGAGCCGAACGCCGCGTCGTCGGAGCCCTCCCCCGCCACGCGCAGGAACGCGGGGTGCGCCTCGAGATAGACGTCCGCCGCCTCGCCGACCGAGCTGACCGGTGAGCCGTCCGTGCCGCGCAGCTCGGCTCCCCACCGCTCCAGCGCCGCGGCATACACGCCGTCCCAGCGCGGCCCCCACCCGACGACGCTGAAGACCGCCGTCGGCACCCCGATCCGCCGCGCGGCGACGATGCCGGCCACGTCGGTCTGCTCGACGACGACGAGGTCAGGCCGCCACTCCTCGGCCACCGCGCAGGTCGGCTCGAGCAGGTGCGGGGCCGCGGCCTCGACGAAGAGCACACGCGCGAAGTCGTCGGTCGGCGGCCGGCCCTTGGGCATCGTCGAGAAGGCCTCGGCGTGCGCGTCCGCGAAGCGCCAGCCCGGCTCGGCACCGAGGACGGTCGGCACGGGCAGCCGACCCTCGAACTGCGACCCCGTGGCGAAGAGGACGTCGGCGCCCAGGCCCTGGAACGCCGTCGCGAGCGGCACGAGCGGATAGGTGTGTCCGTGCGCGGGCAGCGCCGCGAAGAGCACCCTCATCGCTCCACGATCCCACCGGCCGGCGGCCCCCGAGGCGAAACGCCGGCACCCCGGGGGACGGAAGGTCAGTGCGACGTGACGACCTTGACCTGACCTGCCACGACACACGCATACGTCGATGTGCACTCGAGCTTGCGCAGCTCGTCGAACGGCTTCCCCGACACCCCGTAGAGGCCGGTCTCCTGCGCAGCCTGGTTCCACGAGGCCCCGTTGAAGCTCGCGACCGAGCCGTCGTGGAGCAGGGCCGCGCAGAAGGTCGTGACGGGGCAGGCGAGGTCGACCACGTTCGAGAGGTCGTACGTCTGGGACGGCGGCACCGGTCTCCAGCTCGTGCCGTCGAAGCGCACCGCGGACCCACCCTCGTCGACGGCGAGGCACATCGTCGTCGTCGCGCACGACACGACGGCGCTCCGGTCGCTGCCGGCGACGAGGTCCTTGGGGGCCGACCAGGTCGAGCCGTTCCACTTCGACCAGTAGCCGTTGACCCCGTTGACGGCCAGGCAGAACGTCCTGCTCAAACAGTCGACGTCGGTCCAGCCCGCCGCGTTGGGGGTGGAGAAGACGGACGTGGGCGCGCTCCACGACGAGCCGTTGAAGGTGGTCACGCGGCCGATGCTGTCGAAGGCCACGCACCAGCCGGCCACCGGGCACTCGGGCTCGCCGAGACCCCTGGGCGTGGCAGCAGCAGCGGTGTCCGGCGACCACGTCGTCCCGCTCAGGGTGCGCCACGTCTCCTGCTCGGGCGAGGTCGTCAGGCACCATGTCGTCCCCGCGCACGCGGCGGTGTCACGGCGCCCAGAGATGGAGACCGCCCCGCCCCACGTCGACCCGGTCAGCCGGTAGGCCTTGCCGCGACCGTCCGTCGCCAGGCAGCTGCCGGCGGCTCCGCACGAGAGGTCCATGATGCCGCCGCGGGTCACGTCGAAGGTCGCGAGGCTGCCCCACGACGTGCCGTTGAAGCGTGTGTAGCGGCCCCGGCTGTCGACCCCGAGACAGGTCGCCCCACGGCACGCCAGCGCGAAGCCCCAGATCGGCGCCATCCTCGCGGGCCTGGTCCACGACGAGCCGTTCCACCGGGACCATTCGGAGGCCATGGTGTCGACGGTCATGCAGAACGTCGCCGAGGTGCACGACACCCGCACCCCGTCGAAGCGGTTGTTCGGGTCGAGCCCTGCCACCGTGGTCCAGGTCGACCCGTTCCAGCGGACCGAGCGCCCACCGCCCGAGGTCACCATGCAGAACGACGCGCTCGTGCACGCCACGTCGTACGTCGAGGAGCCGGCCGGCTGGATCCTCGTCGACATCCACGCGCTGCCGTTCCACCGCGCGGCCCACCCGACGGAGCTCATGTCCTGACCCACGGCCATGCAGAACGTCGACGACACGCAGTCGACCCGCGACGCCGACCCGCTGAGCTTCGCCGGGGTCGTCCACGACGTGCCGTTGAAGCGGGCCACCCACGCGCTCCAGTCGTCGGCCTGGCCGACGGCGACGCAGAACGTCGTCGAGGTGCAGTCGGCGCTCGTCAGCGTGATGGACCCACCTGCCGAGGTCTTCAGCCGCGAGACGGCGCTCCACACGCCGGACCGGTACGTCACGACGCCTCCGTGGCCGGCGACCGCCATGCAGAACGACGTCGACACGCACGACAGCGTGCCGAAGCCGCCGTCCTCGTCGCCGTCGGCGACGGCGAGCGCCCGCTTGGGCGCGCTCCAGGCCGAGCCGTTCCAGGTGAGCACCTGCCCCGAGGAGTCGCCCGCCAGGCACCACGAGGTGCCGACGCACGACAGTGCCTGCGGGGAGCCGACGAAGGGCGCGACGCGCGCCGGTGTCTCCCACGTCAGCGGGGTCGTCGTCGCCGAGGCCGTCGTGCCCGAGTAGATGTTGGGGAACGCGTCGTGCGGCCACAGCGAGTAGCCGTACGTCGTGCCCGGCGTCAGGTTGGTGTCGGTGAAGCTCGTGCCCGTCGTCTCCGCGACGACACTGCCCTCCCAGATGTCACCGGTCGCGGGGCCGTCGACGACGCGGCGGATCGTGACACCCGCGAAGTCGGCATCGGTGGGGTTCTGCCACGTCAGCGTCACGGACGTCCGCGTCGGCTGCGTCATGACGAACGAGGTCAGCGGGCCGGGGCCGATGCTGTCCACCGGTGGTCCGTTGACGTAGCCGACGACGTCCGCGACGAGGTCGACCGACCCCGACGACTGCACGATCAGGGAGACGTAGCCCTCCGCCCCGACCGGCGCCAGCACGAGGTTCGCGTCGTTGCGCCCCTTGGTGAACTGCACCTGCGAGCCGGTCGGCATGTTGCTCACGGAGGGCAGCACGCTGACCCGTCCCTGTGCGGTCGCCCGCGTCGCCGTCACGTTGAGCAGCACGGCGTGCACGTTGCTCGACGGAACGCCGCCCTTGCCCGTCACCACGACGGACGCCCACCCATGGTTCGAGACCTGTCCGCCGCCGTCGGTGCGCGTGTCGAGCAGGCGGACTGGTGCGACGGCCGTCGTCATGCCGTCGGCGAGGGTCGTCTCGGGGGCGCCCGGCGTGCGGGCGCGCAACCAGCCGACGACGTCCGCGACGGCGTGCACCGAGCCGCTGCTCGTGACGCGCACGTCGACCGTGCCCGCGTCGGACAGCGGCACGAGCACGAGGTTCGCCCGAACCTGACCGGTCGAGTAGTTGAGGTTCGAGGTCGTCACCGCACCCGTCAGGGTCGGCGCCACGGTGAGGTAGCCGGCCGCCGTACCGCCCGTCGCCGTGACGTTGAGAAGCACCGCGTCCGCGCCGTCGGCCGGGACGCCGCCGCGACCGGCCACCGGGAGCGTCACCGTGGAGCCGCCGGTGCGGATGCCCTTCGGGGCGCCCGTGCCGTTGCGCGTGTCGAGCAGCCGCTGCGGCGCCAGCGGGACGTATGCCCCCGGCTCGGTCGCGTCGCCCGCGTCGACCCAGCCGACGACCTCCGCGAGCAGCTGCACCGAGCCCGAGCCGCCGACGTGCAGCTCCGCGCGCCCGTCCGCCGACAGCCGCGTCACCACGAGGTTGGCCGCGATGTCGCCCGTCGCGTAGTTGAGCGACGACGCCGTCGGCACCGCCTCACCGCTTGCGTATGCCGTGACGAACCCTGCGCCCGTCGGTGACACGGCCGTGATGGTGAGGGCCACGGCGCCGACTCCCGTCGTGGGCACGCCTTCGCGCCCGGCCACCTGGAACGAGACGCCCGAGCCCGACGCGACCGGTGCCTTGGGAGCGCCGAGTCCCGAACGCGTGTCGAGCAGGCGGTGGGCGGGCAGGGCGTGCATCGCACCTGGCAGTGCCGCGGTCCCGCTCGTGCTCGGTGAGTCACTCTGCGGCGCAGTGGTTTTCAGGTTGCTTGACGTGGGAGTCGCAGACGACGTGGTGGTCGAGAGTGCGGGCGTCGGGTCCGCCGTGCCGGAGCGTTCACGCCTGGTCTTCGCCGCGTCGGCCCCGGATCCGGTCGTCGACGGGGTCACCACCGAGCCGGCACTCGGTGACACGCTCGGTGAGACGCTCGGTGACACGCTCGGCGACGGGGCACCCAGCGAGGTGGGGGCACCCGCGGGCGGGACGGCATACGCCATCGCCATCGACCCTGCGGGGGACGGCGACGCGACGACGGTGGTCAACGCCAAGGACGCCGCGACGGCAGCCACGGCAGCACGCAGAGTGGGCATGGTTCCCCTGTTCCGAGCCGCCCACCATGGTGCGGCTGGCCAAGGATAGGGCCGCCGGGGCGGAGACGGGGGCCGATCGGGGACGTCCGTTTTGGGGTGCCCCCGAGCGCCTGCGACTCGCTCGGGGGACTGTCGGTGGTCGCCCGTAGTGTCGTTTCATGGCAGAGGACGCAGACGTGCTCGAGCTCCTGAGGAGCCGGCTCGCCGACCTGGAGGCGCGGCAGCGCACCACCGGCGGCACGTCTGCGCGCGACTTCTGGGAGCGCTTCACGGAGACTCCTGCGACTGCGACGGACGACCGCTGTGCGGCCGCACGTGCAGGCGCAGGCGCAGGTGCAGGTGCGGGTGCAGGCGCAGGTGCAGGTACAGGCAAGGGTCGCGGGCGTGCCCGTCGGGTCGCACCCGAGTCGCGTCCGGTCACCGCCGCGCACGGCCCGTGGGCCGGGTGGTCGGCCGAGAGCCTCGAGGCGCTGGACCCCGGCCCCATGCGACCGCTCACCGAGGCGGAGTGGCGCGAGATGATCGACGACCCCGCCTGGATCGAGGCCGTCGAGGAGCAGGCAGCCGCCCACGACGACACGTCCGGTGACAGCGACCGGCACGAGGCGGTTGCCCTCGACGCGCTCGTCGGCTTCGCCCTCGACCATCATGCGAGCGCCGACCTCACTGCGGCGGCCGAGCTCATCGCGCGCCAGCGGCGCAACCACGAGGTGATGCTCGTCAACGTCGTCTCCGAGCTCGTGGCGCGTGGCGTCGACGCGCCCGACGGGCTCTCGCGCGCCGACTGGCTGCGCAGCCACGACGCCTCGTTGACGGCCGGCCAGGCGAAGTCGTTCGTGGCCGTCGGCACCGCGCTGGCCGACCCGCGCTGGTCCCGGCTGCGGCTGCTCGTCACCACCCAGCAGGTCACCGTCGGCAACGCCGCCCAGATCGTCGACTTCGACGCGCGCACCGCTCCGGTCGCCGACCCGAACGACCTGCGCATCGCCCTCGACGACCTGACCGACCAGGCCCGGCAGCTGCGGCCCGAGGAGCTGGGCCGGCTCGTGCGCCACCACACCGAGCAGGTCAGGCCGCCCCGAGACGAGGACGCCCTCGACCGCGGCCGGCGCGACGCCCGCGGGCTGTGGTTCACCCAGCCCAACGCCACCGGGATGGTCGGGCTGCGCGGCGTGCTCGACCCCGAGGGCGCCGCCATCCTCAAGTCAGCCATCGACCCGCTCTCCGTCCCGCACCCCGAGAAGGACGACAAGGGCCGCACCATCGCGCCCGACGAGCGCACGCCGGCCCGGCGCCGCATGGACGCGCTGCTCGAGATCGTCCAGCGCGGCGTCGCCTCGGCTGCCGGCGTGGCCACCACCGACAAGGCCAAGGTCGTCGTCCTCATCGACCTCGAGACGCTCCGGTCCGACCTCCACGACGACGTCCCTGAAGCGTTCCGACGTCAGGACGCAGCGGGCGCCACGGGCACCGGCATCACCCTGTCGGGAGACGTGCTGTCGCCGGGCGTCGTGCGCCGGATGGCCTGCGACGCCGAGATCATCCCGATGGTGCTGGGCGGCGACAGCGAGCCGCTCGACGTCGGCCGCGGCGAGCGCCTCTACACCCGGGCGCAGCGGATGGCACTCATCGCCCGCGACCGTGAGTGCACGTGGGCGGGCTGCACGGTGCCCGCGACGTGGTGCGACGTCCACCACACGATCCACTGGAGCCGCGGCGGACCCACCTCGCTCGAGACCGGCGCGCTGCTGTGCCGCAAGCACCACACCGAGGTCCATCAGCGCGACCTCACGGCGACGGTCACCTCGCTCGGCGTCACCTGGCACACCTGACCGGCGCGCCCCGCACCCTGCCCCACGCGGGCGGGGGCGTCGCGCTGCCCCGTGGCTCTGGATTGGACGCTGGGACGGGACAGCCTGGGCTCGCCGCTGGGACTGGATGCTGGGAGCCGCTCGCAGGAGCGTCGGGTACGTATGGAGCACCCTCACCTCAGGAGCTGCCATGCCACTCGTGCGCATCGACGTCATCGAAGGACGGTCCGACGACGACCTCCGCCGCCTCGCCGACACCGTCCAGGACGTCCTCGTCGAGCACTTCGCGGCTCCGGAGCGCGACCGCTACCAGGTCATCCACGAGCACCGGCCCGGACGCATCATCGCCCTCGACACCGGACTCGGCTTCGAGCGCACCGACGACGTGGTCGTCATCCAGATCACCCAGCAGGGCCGCGACGAGCAGCAGAAGAAGGCCGTCTACGCCGCGCTCGCCGACCAGCTCGAGGCACGCTGCGGCCTCGCGCCGACCGACCTCGTCATCTCCGTCGTCGAGAACAGGCCCGCCGACTGGTCGTTCGGGCTCGGCCGCGCCCAGTTCCTCGAGGGCGACCTCTGAACCGAACGTCAGGCCAGCCCTGACCCGAGCGCGATCTCCCTCCGACTCGCTTCCGGCTCGGGGCCTTGCTCGCCACGACGACAGGCACTGCGGCTGACATGATCGTGAGCCATGACCGCAACGGTGTGGCTCGTCCCCCACACGCACTGGGACCGTGAGTGGTACGAGCCGTTCCAGCGCTTCCGCCTGCGCCTCGTCGACCTCATGGACGACGTCGTCGCCCGGGCCGAGCGCGAGCCGGACTTCCGCTTCACGATGGACGGCCAGATGGCGGCGGTCGACGACTACCTCGAGGTCCGGCCCGAGCAGACCGAGGCCGTCCGTGCGCTCGTCGCCCGCGGCCAGCTCGCGATCGGGCCGTGGCGCGTGCTCATGGACGAGTTCCTCTGCTCGGGCGAGACGATAATCCGCAACCTCGAGATCGGCTGGGCCGACGCCTCGCGCCTCGGGTCGGTCATGCCGATCGGCTACCTCCCCGACATGTTCGGTCACTGCGCGCAGATGCCTCAGCTGCTCCGCCACGTCGGCATCGAGCAGGCCGTCGTGTGGCGTGGCGTCCCGGCCGAGGTCGACAGCCACGAGTTCTGGTGGCGCTCCCCCGACGGCACCGGCATCCGCACCGAGTTCCTCGCCAACAGCTACGGCAACGCGGCCGACGTCTTCGGCAGCGGCGCCGCTGCCGAGCGACTCGCCGCTCGCCTCGCCACCCAGTCGCACTGGTATGCCGGGGACTTCCTCGCGATGTACGGCACCGACCATGCCGCCCCGCTCCCCTCCCTCATGAGCGAGGTTGCCGAGGTCGACAGCGACCCGGACGGTCCGCGCGTGCGGGTCGCGACGCTGACCGACTACCTCGCCGAGGCCCGGCACCCGCGCGAGGAGCTGCGCGTCGTCGACGGCGAGCTGCGCAGCCACGCCCGTGCCAACATCCTGCCCGGCGTCCTGTCGGTGAGGTGGCACCTCAAGGAGGCCATGGCCCGCACCGAGAGGCTGCTGACCCGCTACGCCGAGCCCTTCGCGGCGCTGCACCTGAAGGCGCTGCCGGCGCACTACCTGGCGATGGCGTGGCGGCGGGTCGTCGACTCCTCGTGCCACGACTCCGTGACCGGGTGCGGCGTCGACGAGACCGCCGTCCAGGTCCTGGCACGGCTGCAAGAGGGCGAGCACGCAGCTCAGGCAGTGCGTGACCGCGCGCTGGCCTGGGCCCAGGCGCTGAGCCCGGCCGAGTCCGTCGTCGTCGCGAACCCGCTTGCCGCGCAGCGTGACGACGTCATCGAGCTGACCCTGCCGGTGCCGGAGCAGTGGGCCGAGGTCGGCTTCGAGCTGCCCAGCGGCCGGGTGGTCCCGGCGCAGGAGGTCTCACGCCCGCCGGTCGAGCTGGCTCGGGAGACGGTCGCGGCGGCGGACCTGCCGCGGCTCATGCACCGCGTGCACGACCGCGAGCTGTTCGGCCTGCAGATGAGCCGCATCGAGCTCGCCCCCGGCGAGCGCCGCCTGACCTTCCACCTCGCCGACCACGGTGACCCCGACTTCGACGCGATCGCCGCTGAAGCCCAGCTGAGCACTGCCGCAGCAGAGTCCGGGCCTGACGCAGTATGGGACGTCGTCACTGCCGACGAGCCGCGACGCCGCCTGGCCGCGGTCATCCCGACCCCAGCCCTCGGCTGGACGGCCATCCGCGTGGGTGAGCTGACGCGTACCGAACCGACGGACGCGATCGGGCCACACGGCATACGCCGGGGCGGGCGCGTGCTCGACAACGGTCTCGTCCAGGTCCGCGTCGACACCGACGGCACTCTGACGGTCACTGCGGACGGCGTCACCCTCTGCGGAGTCGGCCGGCTCGTCGACGGAGGCGACCCCGGCGACTCCTACAACTACGCACCGCCGGCGCACGACGTGCTCGTCAGCGAGCCGACCCAGGTGTCGGTGACGGCGCTGAGCAGCGAGGGACCGGTGGTCGGGAGCCTCCGCGTCGACCGCCGCTACGACCTGCCCGTCACGAGCTACCTCGCCGGGCGGTCGGATGAGACGGAGCCCACCACGGTGGCGATGCACGTCGAGCTCCGCGCCGGCGAGCCTTTCGTTCGACTCCGCCTCGACTGGCAGAACGTCACCCGCGACCACCGGCTGCGCCTGCACGTCCCGACCGCCGAGCCGGCGACAGTGTCGCACGCCCAGGGCCAGCTCGCCGTCGTCGAGCGTGGCCGCACCGCTGAGGCAGGTCCGGTGGGCGAGCACCCGCTGCCGACCTTCCCGGCCGAGCGCTTCGTCGACGCGGGAGATGTCGCGGTCCTGCTCGGCCGCACGGTGGAGTACGAGGTCGTCGACTCGCAGGATGGTGGCACCGAGATCGCCGTCACGGCGCTGCGAGCCATCGGCTACCTCAGCCGCAACGTGCACCCCTACCGCAGCGAACCGGCCGGACCGCAGCTGCCGACGCCCGAGGCGCAGGTGCTCGGCCCCTGCCACCTGTCCCTCGCGGTGATGCCGCACCGGAACTCGTGGGCGGCTGCGGGGGTGGCTGAGGCGACCGAGGCCTACCTCCACCCCGTGGTCGTGGCCCCTGGCACCGGTCCCGTGGGCGGCCCGCTGCCGTCGATCGAGGGCCTGAGCCTGCTCGGTGCCGGCGTCCAGCTCGTGTCGCTCCGGCGTCGCGCGGACGCCGACACCGCCGTCGAGGTGCGGGTCGTCAACAGCTCGGACCAGCCCACCGTCGCGGTGCTGGGTTCCGACGCCGTCCCGGTCACTGCGGGCCTCGCCGTCGACGGTTTCGGCCGGCCCGTCGAGCTCGGCGACGCGGCCGACCTCCCCGTGGTCGCGGATGGTCGCGCCCGCCTCCCGTTGCGCCCGTGGCAGATCGCCACCGTCCGCGTCGACATCGGCGCACCCGTGTCGACCTGACGCTCACCGCCACCCCCACCTCGTCGAGTGCCCACTTCCCGACGCCGGGATCCCTCCGAAGATGCGTCGGGAACTGTGCACTCGACGTGCGACGGGGCGTGTGCTGGGCGTCGATCGGCCGCTCGGCGATCAGCCGTGGGCCGCGCGGCCCATCAGCCGCAGAGGGCGTGGACGACCCGGTCCTCGTCCTCGAGCCAGCACGGCCCCTCCCACCCCGACACCCTGAACCGGTCACCGAGCACCCGACGCCGCGCCCGACCGGACCCGGTCAGCAGCAGCCCCCCCGCGTCGACGGCGACGAGCTCGTCGCCGTCGCGGACCAGGACCGATCCGTCGACCGACGCACTGACGGCAGTCCGTCCGGCTCGCACGGCGCCGATAACGTCGTCACCGTCGGCGAGCACCCACGTCGTCGGCGAGCCGGGCGGTCCGTCGTGGCCGTGCTGGTGGAAGTCGCTCCCCCCGATGGGCACCGTGCCGGGAGTCATGAGCCACCACGCGAGCGGCGCGCCCCACGTCGGCACCTGCGCCCACGACGAGTGCCACACCTCCGCGACGGCCGGACGCGCAGGAGAGCCGCCGACAGGCAGCAGCCAGGCGCAGTCCGCCGCGAGCGGGTGGTTGACCGACAGCACGCCGCCCCGGCTCTCAGCCTGTGACGCCCACGTCTCCGGCGCGCTGCGGAAGTCGACAAGCCCGACGTCGCCGAGCACGTTGGCGTGGCCGACGTCCCGCGTCACCTCCTGCCCAGGCACGAGCACGATGCCGTACGCGTGTGCTGCGTGCGGGAGGTGCGCGTGATGACTCGTCGTGTTGTGGTCGGTGACCGCGAGGAAGTCCAGGCCCCGCGATGCCGCCAGAGCCGCCAGCCCACCGACCGACAAAGCGCCGTCGGAGTGCACGGTGTGCGAGTGGAAGTCGCCGGCGAGCCAGCGCATCCCGTCCCGATCTGGCAGCCGGCCCTGACGGCTCGGGCGTCCCGAACGGTTCGAAGCCTCGACGGCGGGAGGATCGCCTGGCTCGGCTGCGCGGTGCTCGTTCACCACCACGCCGTCGACGACCCGCACCGTGAGCTCCATCTCCACGCCGTCCGCAGGCACGCGGTGCAGTCCGACCAGAACTGCCCACGTCCCCGCCTCCACCGGCAGGGGCACGTAGCCCGGCGTCGCCCACCCCTGTGAGACGACGACACGGCTACGTGCCCCACCTGACCACCCGACGTAGCCCCGAGGACCCACGAGACCGAGGTCGAGCACGGCACCCGGCCTGGCGGCATACGTCATCTCGATCTCCACCGCGCCGACCTCGCTCGACACGTCGAAGGCGACCTCGCGGATCTGCTGCTCGGCGCGGTCGTCGGGGCGCCAGACGCGGCGCAGGTGCAGAAGCGTGCGTGAGGTCATGAGGCGAGCAGCTCGCCGTCCTCGTCGTAGACGAGCACCCGTCCGGGCACAGGCGTGATGCGGACCGCAGTGCCCGGCTCGGGCTCGGATCCCTCTGGCACGACGGCCTGCACGCGGTGGTCATCGGGCGTACGGGCGGTGACGAGTACGCTCGCGCCGAGGTTCTCGCTCGTCTCGACCTCGCCCTCGAAGGCGAGCGACCCGGCCTCGTCGACGCGCGCGTACTCCGGCCGGAAGGCCACGGTGACGGCGCCGTCACGAGCGTCTCGGGCCGCCCAGCCCGCGTCGACGGCGTCGACCGGCTCCCGGTCGCCGACCTTCAGCTTCCCGCCGCGCAGCTCGCCCGGCAGCATGTTCATCGGCGTGGAGCCGATGAAGTTCGCGACGAACGTGTTGGCGGGACGGCGGAAGATCTCCGACGGCGTGCCGAGCTGGCGGATGCGCCCGGCCTCCATGACGGCGATCTGGTCGGCCATGGCGAGCGCCTCGCTCTGGTCGTGCGTGACGAAGACCGTCGTCACGTCGAGGTCGCGCTGCAGCCGCTTGAGGAAGGTGCGCGCCTCGAGCCGCAGGCGTGCGTCGAGGTTGGAGAGCGGCTCGTCGAGGAGGAAGACGTCGGGCTGGCAGGCCATGGCTCGTGCGAGCGCCACGCGCTGCTGCTGGCCGCCGGAGAGCTCGCCGGGCCGGCGGTCCATGAGGGCCGACAGCCCGAGACCTTCACCCGTCTCGGCGGCCTTGGCGGCGCGCTCGGCGCGGCCGACCTTCTTGATGCGCAAGGGGTAGGCGATGTTGTCGGTGACGCTCATGTGCGGGAAGAGCGCGTAGTCCTGGAAGACCATGGCGACGTTGCGCTCCCCCGGCGACAGCGTCGTGACGTCCCTGTCGCCGATGCGGATCGAGCCGCCCGTCGCCTCCTCGAGGCCCGCGATGGTGCGCAGCAGTGTCGTCTTGCCGCAGCCCGACGGCCCGAGCAGCGCGAAGAACGAGCCGTCCTCGATGGTGAGGTCGAGGCCGTCGATGGCGGTGACGTCACCCGGGTAGACCTTGGTCAGTCCGTCGATGTGGATGCTGGCCATCAGCTCTTGATGCCTCCATGGAAACGGAACCCGTAGCGCCGGTTGACGAACAGGTAGAGCGCCACGACCGGCAGCGCGTAGACGAGCGAGAACGCCGAGATGAGGGGCAGATTCGCCTGCCCGCCCTCGGAGTAGAAGGTGTACATGACGACGCCCGCCGGGAGCTTGGTCGGGTCGCGAAGCAGGATGTAGGAGGTGAGGAAGTCGCTCCACACGTTGACGAGCGCCCACACCGCGATCGTCGCGAGCCCGGGTCGGACGATGGGCAGCACGACGTGGCGCAGCACCTGCAGTGGCGTCGCGCCGAAGACACGGGCGCTCTCCTCGTAGGACTTGGGCGTCGCGTCCATGAAGTCCTTGAGGATGAAGATCGCTGCTGGCAGAAGGCCGCCCGTCAGCACGAGGATGACGCCTGAGCGGTCGTCGATGAGGTTGAGCGCGAACATCAGCTGGAAGATCGGCACCATCGCCGCCGTGCCCGTGACGATCGAGCTGAGCAGCAGCAGCCCGTAGAGGATCGTGTTGCGTCCCGGGATGCGCACGCGGGAGAGGGAGTATGCCGCGAGCGCCGCCATCGCGGTCACGCCGACCATCGTGCCCACCGCGAGGTAGACGGAGTTCTTGAGGGAGGAGAACGCATACGGGTTCTCCGAGAGCTTGCGGAAGTTCTCGAGCGTCCAGTCCGGCCAGCTGACGTCAAGGCCCGGGTGGGCGTCGAAGGGCGCCGTCACGAGCCAGAGCATCGGCAGCGCCCAGAACGCGACAGCAGCCGCGACGAACGCGACGATCGCGAGGCGGCCGACGACCGATCGCGCCCGGATCGGCGCCCTCACGGATGACCTCGTCCTCGTCCGCGCGCTCATCGGCGCTCCCGGAGCAGGCGGACGTAGAAGAGCGCGATGATCAGGTTGATGAGCAGCATGATGAAGGAGATCGCCGAGCCGTAGCCGAGCTGGCCGCCGTAGAGCGCCTTGTTGTAGATGAAGACCGGCAGCGTCTCGCTCGCGTGGTTCGGGCCGCCTGCGGTCAGCAGGTAGGGCGAGAAGTCGTTGAAGGTCCAGAGGCTGATGAGCAGGGTGTTGGTCAGCACGTGTCCCCGGATGTGCGGCAGCACGACGTCCCGCAGCTGGGCGAACGTGCCGGCCCCCGCGAGCCGGGCCGACTCGAGCTGCGACGGCGGCACGGCGCCCAGGGCGGCGGAGAAAAGCAGCATCGAGAAGGCAGTGCCACGCCAGGTGTTGAAGACGATGATCGAGGCCATCGGGTGCTCGAGCAGCCACTCGGTGCCGGCGGTCTGGAGCACCGCGTTGAGCGTGCCGCCGTCACCGGAGAGGTAGGCCACCCAGAGGAACGCGACGATCGAGCTCGGCAGGATCCACGCCAGCAGCACGAGCGCCTCGACCCCGCCGCGCACGAGGCGCGGCACGCTGCGCAGGGTCCAGGCGAGGGCGAAGCCGGCGACCGTCTGGCCGATGATCGCCGAGCCGAGCACGAAGAGCAGCGTCAGCCACAGCGAGTTGCGGAAGTCCGGGTCGACGATGGCCGCCCTGAAGTTCTCCAGCCCGACGAACTGCGGGTTGGCCGCCTGGATGCCGGTCAGCCGGTAGTCGGTCATGCCGAGGTAGACCGTCCACACCGCGGGCACGACGAGGAAGGCCGTGACGAGGATGAGCGCCGGCGCGACGAGCCCCACGGCGCGCCGGCGCCCCAGTCCCGCCGCGTCCACGGACGTGACGGTCACCGGGCACCTGCCTCCCCCTGCAGGGGCAGGTGCCCGGACGTCATCACGATGACGACACCTTGTCGGCGCCGCCGACGGCCTTCTCGACCGCGGCCCCGTAGGCCTTTGCTGCCTCCTCGACGCTCTTGCCCGACACGATGTCGGCGGTGGCCTGCTGCAGCGCCTGCGAGACCTGCGGGTAGACCGCGAGGCCAGGACGGTAGTGCGTCACCGGCAGCACCTTCTGCGACACGAACGACAGGAACGGGTCCTTGGAGAGGACCTGCGCGTTGACGTCCTGGCGGGCGGTGATCTTCGCCGAGCCGTGGAGCAGGGCGTTGATGGCGTCCGGGGAGCCGATGAACTGGAGCAGCTCCCACGCCTGCTGCGGGTACTTCGTGTTCGGGTTGAGGAAGTAGCCGCCACCGCCCGACATCGAGACCTCGTTGCTGCCGCCCACGCCGCTGCCCGGCTCGCGGGCGGGGATGAACGCCCAGCCGACGTCGGTGTTGCGCGAGGCCATCGGGGCATCGCCGTTGTCGGGGTTGATGACCGAGCGCCAGAAGTAGTCACCCTCGAGCAGGATGCCCACCTTGCCCTCGGCGAAGGCTGCGAAGGACTGGTCCCGGCCCTTGGCCGCCTGCTGGAAGTTCTTGTTCTCCAGGCCCTGGTCGAGCAGCTGCTTGTAGAAGGTCAGCACGTCGCGCACGGCCTTGGTGTCGCCCTGCCACTTGCCGTCCGCGTAGATCTCCGAGCCGGCGCCGACGAGCAGCGGCAGCACGCCCTGCATGGTCGTCGCCTCGCCCATGGCCGTGCCGGCGTTGATCTGGATGGGGTCGACACCCGAGATCGACTTGAGCTTCGTGCCGGCGTCGATGATGTCCTGCCACGACTTCGGCTGCCAGTCAGCGGGCAGGCCCGCTTGGGCGAAGAGCTTCTTGTTGAAGTAGAGGACGCGACCGTCGGTGCCGGCCGGGATGCCGTACGTCTTGTCCTCGAAGGAGACGTTGGCCTGCACGGCCTTGGGGATCTGCGACCAGCCCTCCCACGACGTCACGCCGGCGCCCGCGACGTCGCTGAGCGGCTTGAGGTAGCCGGCCTGAGCGAACTCGCCGACCCAGATCCCGTCGAGCGCCATGACGTCGGCGCCGGCCTTGCTCTTGAGGTCGAGCGCGACCTTGGTCTTGTACTGCTCGTCGTCGACACCCGAGGGCTGGAAGGTCAGCGTGACGTTGACGCCCTTGGCCTTCTGCTGCTTGGTGAAGGTCGGGATGACGTACTTGGCGTACCAGTCGGCCTCGTCGGCGTTCTTGCCGCCGGCGATGGAGTTGGACGTGATCGTCAGCGTCACGTCCTTGGCGCCGGCGTTCTGCGAGGGGCTGGTCCCGGCGGAGGAGCTGCGGTCGCAGGCCGCGGCCCCGACGAGGGCGAGCGACGTCGCGACGACGGCCAGCACGCGCTTGCGGACACCGGGGGTCGTGGTGGGTTTCATCGGTGAGCTCCTTCTCTGGGGTGGTGGAAGGTGGTCAAGAGCGGTGGGGCGGGTCAGGCGAGGAGGACGTCGGTCCCGTGGGCTCTGGCGAGCCCGAGGGTCGGGTGCTGGGCGTCGGCGTTGGTGATGAGGGTCGACACCGCGCCGAAGTCGCAGACGCGGATGGAGCCCTGGCCGGGGAACTTCGTGCGGTCGGCGAGCAGGACCACCTGTCCGCCGGCCTCGAGCAGGAGGCGCTTGGTGGGCACCTCGACGGAGGTCGTGTCGAGCACCCAGCCCTGCGCGTCGACGCCGCTCGTGCCGAGGAAGACGGTCGACGCGCGCACCCGGCGCAGCGCCTCCTCGGTGAGCGGCCCGACGAGCGAGTGGTACGAGCGCCGCAGCGCACCACCGAGCAGCACGATGTCGACGGCCGGGTCGCCTCTCAACGCGTCGAGCACGGCGAGGCTGGGCGTGATGACGGTGATGGAGCGGCCCTTGAGCTCGTGGGCCAGGGCTCCCGTGGTCGTGCCGATGTCGAGCAGGATCGTGTCGCCGTCGCGCACGAGCTCGGCCGCCCGCCGGGCGATGGCCTGCTTGTCCGCCGCGGCGTCGTCGGCGACCTCCTCGTAGGGACGGTCCACCTCGGCCGGCACGTCGGCGACGGTCAGCGGCGCAGCGCCCCCGTGCACGCGGCGTACGAGGCCGGCGTCGGAGAGCTCGGCGAGGTCACGGCGGATGGTCGCGGCCGAGACGCCCAGACGCGCGACGAGGTCCTGCACGGAGACGGCCCCGTCTCGTAGCTCGTCGGTGATGGCCCGATGCCGCGCGTAGCGCACCCAAGCACAGTGACACATGAATGAGCGGAAATGCGCGTTGTTGCGCGTCCGATGCGCGTTTCTTTACCTGCGGCGGCTCTACCCGGCCCGCACACGGACCTGACTACCCCGCGCACGGTGCGCATGCGAAATACGCGGGCTTTGAGGTTGTTGTCAAGGTCTGTCCCTACGGTGGCCAGGTGAACCTGCTACCTCACCTGCCACTCTGGGCCGAGCTCCTCGTCTTCGTCGCCAGCGCCGGTGTCATCTGGGGTGCCGGGATCCCGCTGTCGAACTACACCGACATCCTCGCCGACCGCCTCCACCTCGGGCAGGCGCTCGGGGGGCTCATCCTGCTCGCCGTCGCGACCAACCTTCCCGAGATCGCCATCACCTACAGCGCCGCCGCGAGCGGCCACCTCGATGTCGCGGTGAGCAACATCCTCGGCGGCATCGCGATCCAGACCGTGGTGCTCGTCGCCCTCGACGCCTTCGGCGTGCGCGAGCGACGGCCGTTGACCTACCAGGCCGCGAGCCTCGTGCTCGTCATCGAGGGCGCGATCGTGCTCGCGGTCCTCGTGGTCGTCGTCATGGGCACCCAGCTGCCCAAGGACCTCGTCGTTGCCCGGCTCTCGCCAGACGTCGTGCTCATCGCGGTGGTCTGGGTGGTCGGCCTGATGCTCACGCAGCGGGCCGGGTCGAGGCTGCCGTGGTCGAACAGCGGTGAGGCGCCCGACAGCCAGCCGAAACCCCGCGGGCACTCGAAGAAGGCCCGCTCGGACGAGGCGAACCGACGAGGCGTCAGCACCACGCGGGTCGTCCTCGTCTTCGGCGCCGCAGCCCTCGCCACCCTCATCGCCGGCGCGCTCGCCGAGGAGAGCGGGTCCGCGGCCGCCGAACAGGTGGGGCTCTCCGGGGCGCTGTTCGGCGCCACCGTCCTGGCGGCCGCCACCTCGCTCCCGGAGCTCAGCACCGGGCTCACGGCGACCCGGCAGGGGGACTACAAGCTCGCCTTCGGTGACATCTTCGGCGGCAACGCCTTCCTGCCCGTGCTGTTCCTGCTCGCGGTCCTCGTCTCCGGCAAGGCGGTCCTGCCCAACGCGCACTCTGCCGACATCTACCTCACCGGACTCGCCGCGCTGCTGACCATCGTCTACATGGGCGGCCTCGTCTTCCGGCCGGCCAAGGAGCACGCCCGCCTCGGGATCGACAGCATCGCCGTGCTCGCGCTCTACGCCCTCGGTGTCGTCGGGCTGGTCTTCCTGCCCCAGTAGCGCCCTGGTCCCGGCCTCCTCAGGCCGCGGCGGCGCGTCAGGACATGCGCCCGCCGGCCGGGCGGGTCGCCGGCGTCGCGGACTCGTCGGGGTCGAGCGTCGGGGCGTCGCTGCGCGACAGCGTGATCATGGCCCGCTCGACGAGCTCGCGCTCCTCGATCAACCGGCCCAGCTCGGCCAGCCGGCCGGCCAAGCGCGACTCGGTGTCGTCGCCGGTCAGGTCGACGGCGGCGACGAGGAAGACGCGCCCCGGCCCGACGAACTCGAGGTGCAGGAACGTCACGCGCTCCACCTCGTCGCTGCCGTTGAGCTCGTCGTAGGCCTGGCGCCACAGCTCGGGCCGCACGGCCTGGCCGACGAGGTAGTCGCGGTTGCGCCCGATGAGGAAGATCGCGACGACGCCGAGCAGCAGGCCGACGAGGATCGAGCCGACCGCGTCCCACACCGCGTTGCCGGTGACCTGGTGCAGGAAGATCCCGATGCCGGCGATGAGCAGGCCGACGAGCGCCGCGGCGTCCTCGGCGAAGACCGCGCGCAGCGTCGGGTTCGAGGTGTTGGCGATGAACTTCAGCGGCCGCAGCCCGCGCGCCCTGGCCTCGGACCGGGTCTGCCGCGTGGCCTGCACGAACGAGACGCTCTCGAGCACGAAGGCGATGGCGAGCACGGCATACGCCCACGTGTACGACGTCTCCGGCTCCTCGTGCCCGAGCACCGAGATGCCGTGCCACACCGACACGACCGCGCCTGCGCCGAAGAGGCCGAAGGCCGCGAACATCGACCAGACGTACGCCTCGCGCCCGTAGCCGAACGGGTGCGTCGCGTCGCGCGGCTTGGCCGCGCGACGCTCTGCCGTGAGCAGGAAGATCTCGTTGCCGGCGTCGGCCCACGAGTGCGCCGCCTCGGCGACCATCGAGGCCGAGCCGGTGATGACGGCGACTACCGACTTCGCGATCGCGATGAGCGTGTTGGCCGCCAGCGCGATGAGGACGGTGGTGAGGCTCTCGCTCTTCTGGCCCTGCTCGTGCTCCGCCGTGTCAGCCATGCTCGTCAATCTTCCGTCCGGGGGTCACCCGCTCAAGGGGCGCCGGGTGGCGCTCGAGCGGGACATCCCGAACGGCATACCCGATGGGGGCGTATGCCGTTCGGCCCGTCCCAGCGACCGCCCCGTTCACGCCGGGGCGTGGCGCACGACGTCCAAGCGGGTCCGCGCGTGGCCGGCATATCCCCGTCCGGTGGTCTCGTGCTCGACCGTGACGTCGCCGCCGGCGCGGGTGACGACGACGGTGGTCGTCAGGCGCTCGGGCTCGGCAGCGTCAGCACTCGACCCCGCGCCCTCGGCGACGACGGTCAGGCCGTCGTCCTCGACGAGGAGGGACTCCCAGCGGCCGTCGACGACCGGGTCGAAGACGTGCAGCTCGACGCTCTCGGGGTGATGGCCGGCAGTCGAGGCGGGCGCCTCGGCCCACATCGGGATCGCGGCGCCGGCGCGGGCGTAGAGCGGGATGCGCTCGAGCGGCGTCTCCACGGTGATCCGCTGGCCGCCGGGGTGCAGCTCGCCGGTGTGCCAGTCGTACCAGTCGCCCTCGGGGAGGTAGACGCTGCGCGAGGTCTGCCCCTGCTCGGTGACCGGTGCGACGAGCAGGTCGCGACCGAAAAGGTACTGGTCGTCGATGTCCACGACCTGCGGGTCGCCCTGGTGGTCGAGGACGAGCGGGCGCTGCACGGGCTCGCCCGTCTCGCTCGCCCGGACGAAGGCGGAGTAGATGTAGGGCAGCAGCCGGTAGCGCAGGCGCACCGCCTCACGGGCCAGGTCGTGGATCTCGGGACCGAACGACCACGGGTACTGGTCGATGTTGTCGGTCTCGGAGTGGTTGCGGCAGAAGGGGGTCAGCGCCCCCATCTGCATCCAGCGCAGGAACAGCTCGGGGTTCGTGTCGCCCTGGAAGCCGCCGATGTCGGCGCCGACGAAGGGCTGGCCCGACAGGCCGAAGCCGCACGCCATCGGCATGCTGACCCAGAGGTGGTCCCAGCGGGCCTGGTTGTCGCCCATCCAGTTCGCGGCGTAGCGCTGGATCCCGGCGAAGCCGGCGCGGGACAGGATGAAGGTGCGGTCCTGCGGGCGGGCGGCCTTGAGCCCCTCGATGGTGCCCATCGCCATGAGCAGCGCGTACTGGTTGTGGAAGCGGTCGTGCGAGGCGCGACCCTTGTCGAACAGCATGGTGTGAGAGGGGATCTCGCCGGTCGCCGGCTCGTTCATGTCGTTCCAGATGCCGGCCAGGCCCGACTCGACGTGCTTGGCGTTGAGCGCGCCCCACCACGAGCGAGCCTCGGGCGTCGCGAAGTCGGGGAAGACGGTGTTGCCCGGCCAGACCTGCCCGACGTAGGTGTCGCCACCCTCGGTGCGGCAGAAGACGTCCTTCTCGAGCCCGTCGTCGTAGACGGCATAGCCGGGGTCGTGCTTGACGCCGGGGTCGACGATCGAGATCGCGCGGTAGCCCTGGTTGGCCAGGCCCTTGAGCATGCCGGCCGGGTCGGGGTAGCGCTCGGAGTCCCACGTGAAGACGCGGTAGCCGTCCATGTAGTCGATGTCGAGCCAGATTGCGTCACAAGGGAACTCGTCGTCGCGGTAGCGCCTCGCGATGACCTCGATGTCCTGCTGCTTGTAGGCGTGCCACCGGCAGTGGTGGTAGCCCAGCGCCCAGATCGGCGGCAGCGACGCCCGACCCGTCAGCCACGTGTAGCGCTCGAGGATGCTCGCCATCGACGGTCCGCCGAAGACGTACTCGGTCCACTGCCCGCCGTGGAAGGTGACGCGGTACTCGTCGTCGCGGCTGAACTCGTACTCCCCCCGGTAGCCGTTGTCGACGAACGAGCCCACCGCAGAACCGGTCTCGGCGTCGCGCTGGTAGAAGAAGGGGATCGTCACGTAGTACGGGTCGAACTCGGTGCTCGACATGTCGGCGCGCGGGTCGTCCGCCGCCAGGCCGGCCCGGAACTCGGCCGTCGCGTGCTCGTTGAGCACGTCGGTGTTCCACATCGTGAAGTCGCGACCGCGACGGTTGTGGTGACCGCCCTTCTCGCCGAGGCCGTAGATCGCGTCGTCTCGGCCGATCCGGCGCCGCGTCGTCCACGCGTCGTTGAGCGTCGCGTAGGTCCAGTAGCGGCCCTCGGCGTCCGGGGTCGACTCGAGGACGACCGAGCCGTCGGTGCGGTGCACGTCGATGCGGAACGGGTCGAGCCACAGCGTCACGACGAGCTCGTCCGTCACGAGCCGCCACACGTCCTCGCCGTCCACGTCCTCACGCTCGGTCCGCCACGTCACCGGCCCGTCGAGGTCGGTCGCGAGCGGGTCGACGCACACGGCATACGTCGGCTTGGGGTCGAAGGACCCGCCCCGGCTCAGCTGGATGCGCACGACGTCGGGGCGCACCGCGTCGATGCGCAGCAGCTCACCGTGCAACCGCGCCAGCAGCCCGTGCTCGGCCTCCTCGACGGAGTCGACACGCTCGAATCGGATGAAGTGGTCGGTCCTCATGCGACCACCCTGTCAAAGACCGGGCCCGCTGACGACAGGCGCCCGCCCGCCGTGTGTCAGGCCGGCGTCAGGCGGATGTCAGGCGCCGACGCGGGGGTGGCGCACCTCGGCGCCCGTCGCGACCGGAGAATGCCGGGACGCCAGGAGCACGCGCGCGACAACGTCGGGGCGCACGAGGGTCGGCGGCGGGTCGGCCAGCTGGAGCACGCGGTTGAAGGTGCGCGCGACGGGCAGGGACGTGTGCGCCGCGTGGATGACCCGCTTCGTGTAGCCGTTGAGCCAGCCGGTGCCGAAGGGTCGCTCGCCCACCGTGGCAGGGTGCCCGAAGTCGCCACCCACGGCGATGCGCCACGGCGCGTCGATGATGCGAGCAGCCTTGCGGTGGAAGCGCTTCGGCAGATCGTCAGCCAGCACACCGACCCCACCCGCGACGTCGCCCAGCGCGGCGGCCTGCAACGCCGCGGACGTCATCCCCTGCCCGTAGATCGGGTCGAAGCTGCTGGCGGCGTCGCCGAGCGTGACGAGACCGGGCGGCAGGGCGGCCACCTTCTCGTGGTGCCGACGCTGGCTCGACGGGAAGCGGTAGACCTCGATGTCGGAGACCCGCTCGCAGTGCGCGATGAGCTGGGCGATCGCCGGTGAGGACAGGGTCGCGGCGTAGTCCCGGATCTCGGGGTCGGTCGCGGGAGGCACGTCGCCGTGGACGCCCGAGAGCGTCACCTGCCAGCGATCCCCCTCGACCGGCACGACGGCCCCGCCGCGGAAGGAGCCCGGGTTCTCGATGCTGAGCAGGAGCAGCCCCTCGAAGTCGCCGGGTGAGCGGCGCAGGAAGAAGGAGGTGTAGCCGATGTCGATGCCGACGCGCGTCGTCGGTGGGTCGAGGACTCCGGATGCCGCGAGCTCATGGGCGATGCGTGAGCTGCGTCCCGAGCAGTCGACGACGAGCTCCGCGGGGCGTGTCTGCCCGTCGACCACCACCCCCGTGACGCGACGCCCGTCGAGAGACACGCGTTCCACGGTGACGCCGTCCTCGAGCGTGACCTGGGGCAGCGCAGCCACCCGGCCCCGGACGACGTGCTCGAGCAGGGGCCGGGTCATCCCCAGACCCGGGCGTCCCCAGTAGCCGCGCGCCCGGTAGGCGCCACCCTGGTGGACCCATGAGGACTCGCCGTCGATCCGGACGGCGCCGTGGCCCTCGAGCTCCTCCTCGATGCCCGGGAACCAGTCGCGCAGCAGGTCCAGGCCCGCCGACAGCAGCGCGTGCAGGTGCCGGCCCTGGGGCACGCGCGCCCTCGGCGCGACGGCGTCGGGCAGGTGGTCGCGCTCGAGCACGACGACCGACTCGGCGTGGTCGGCCAGCGCGCGCGCCGTGAGCAGCCCGGCCATGCTGCCGCCCACGACGACGACCCGACCCGCACGTCCACCCGTCATGGGCTACCTCATCTCGCCGACGGACACGCCACCATCTCGCTCACGGACACGACAAGGCTAGGACTCCGGAGAGTCGATGTGGGTCTGGTGGGGGTTTGATGGGGACATGACCGAGCACCCCGACGCGCAACCCGACGCGCAACCCGATGAGCAGGGCGTCGCGGCCCAGCCGTGCACCCACGTCGCGGGCGACGCCCTCAGCCCGGCCGACCCGACGCCGGGGATGAGCCGCCAAGTGGCGCTGCACACCGAGTCGATGTGGTCGGGCACGGTCGACACCGAGGCCGGCGCCGTCTCCGGGTGGCACCACCACGGCGACCACGACACGACCCTCTACGTCGTCTCCGGGCGCATGCGCCTCGAGTCGGGCCCGGGCGGCGAGGTCGTCGTCGAGGCCGGCCCCGGCGACTTCCTGCGCGTGCCGGCGGGCGCCGTGCACCGCGAGTCGAACCCCGGCGACGACACGTCCCGCGCCGTCGTCGTGCGCTGCGGGTCGGGCACCCCGACGGTCAACGTCGACGGCCCAGCACCGGCGAGCACCTCGGGCAGCACCTCGGACAGCACCTCCGACAGCACCTCCGACGGCCACTGAGCCCTCGGCGACAAGGAGTCCCGCGATGCGCACCACGATCACCGAGACCGGCGGGGCCGACCCGGCGGTCGCGTGGAGCCGCTACGAGAACCTCGCCCTGTGGACGACGTGGTCACCGCAGATCCAGGAGGTCATCGCCGCCACCCCGCGCATCGCGCCCGGACTCAACGGGCTCGTCGTCGGGCCGCTCGGGATCCGCGTGCCGTTCGAGGTGTTGTCGGTCGACGCCGAGGCGATGGAGTGGAGCTGGCACGTGCGCCCCGGCCCCGTCGACGCGACGCTCGACCACGCCGTGCGGCCCGCGCCGGGCGGCTGCAGCACCGAGCTCGTCATCGACGCGCCGGCCTTCGCCGTCATCGGCTACCGCCCGCTGGCGGCCCTCGCGCTCAGGCGCCTGGTCCGGTCCGACCTCTAGCGTCGGCCGCCCGGCACGCGTCGACGATCTCGCGCAGCGCGCCGTCGACGTCGGCCACGTGCTCGAGGGCGGTGACCTCCCGGTCGGGACCGTGGACGCGTATGCCGTGTGGCACCGCCGAGCTCCTCACGAGCGGCCCCGGGTCGGCGTCGGGATGCCGCAACGACACGTCCTCACGGTCGAGCCGGCCGACGTAGACCGGCTCGACCCCTCGACCGTTGCGGGTCGGCCGGACGACGACGACGTTGACGTCGTCGGTGGCCGGGGCGATGGTGACGACGTGCTTCGCAGCGGCGAGGACGGCGGAGGCCAGACCCGCGGCATACACGGCGTTGCGCTCGCGGGCCGTCCGCGGGCGCCACGCTGCCCGACCGGAGGGTCCGGCGGCACGCTGCTCCTCGGCGACGATCCCGATGGTCGGGAAGCGGACGAGCACGGTGACGTAGCCGCGGCGGGTCACCGGGTCGGTGCCGGCGTCGAGGCACGTGACGTCGCTGCCCGACCGGCGCAACGCCTCGTCGACGACGGCGACGACAGCCGCCGGGTCGTGCGCCTCGAGCAGCTGCCAGGCGCCGGTCGCGAGGGCCGTCCGCCGGTCGGCGAAGACGCGGCGCGCGACGTTGCTCGCGCGGACGACGGCCGCAGCACGCTCGGCCGCGAGCGCCTTGAGCTCGGCGCTCTCGGTGCGTGACAGGCCCTTCGCCGTGGCGCCGGTCGCCGCGAGCACCTTGCCGCGGATGGCCGACTCCTCGGCCGCCGAGACCGGCGCGAACGGCTCCACCGCGGGCGGGTGGATCGCGGTGAACCCGTGGCGGTGCAGGCTGCAGAGGTCACGCTCGACCGCGAGCGCCTCGTCCCGGTCGGCGTCCCGGCGAGCGGCGAGCGCCCGGCGCGCGAGCTCGTGGATCGACAGCACCCCGGCCGACGCCTGCCCATCGTCGGGCCCACCCCCCGAGCCGCTGCGGACTCCCGCGCCGGGGCCCTGGTGGCTCCGACCCTCGTTCCGGCGGGGACCGAGGAGCCGCCGAAGCCCTCCCCCACGCCGACCGGGTCCGTCGCCCCCGGCACGGTCAGCGAAGTCGCGCTCGTCAACGCCGACACGGGCGAGGCCGGGTGTGGCGGCCTCGATGGCCGGGGTCATGACGTCGGCGAGTGCCGCCGCAACCGGGCCACCGACGCGGAACTGGGCCCGAAGGCCGGACGGGTGGGCCACGAGTCGCAGGATGGGTGAGAGCCGGATGCCCGGCGTCTTCGCCGTCTCCTGGGCTTCGGTCACGGAGGTTCCGGAGCCCGAGCTCTCGGGGCCAGCGGCCCCTCCTGCACTGGTCTCGGCGATGTCGACGAGGACGCCACCGGCGCCGTCGAGCACCGACCCGCCCGGCCCCGAGCCGTCGGGTCCACCCGAACCCCCGGGCCCGCCACCGCCCACGACCTGGATGGTCGAGGCGGAGCGCTCGCTCCGAGGCTGGTAGTACTCCCGGCCCGCCTTGGTCGGACCCGTCGCCCCACGCACCCCTGCGACCGCGCCAGCCGAGCTGCCGTAGCCGCCGTTCGTCGTGCCGCCCGCGCGGCCGCGATCGGGGAAGAGCGCCGCGAGCGACACCGTCGACTGTGCGGCCACCGTCGCGATCGGGAACGACACGCGGCCGGGACGGCCGCCGCTCCCGCTGCCACGTCCACCGGTGCGCACACCGTCGCCGGCACCCGAGGCGCCGGCCGCCTGCTGCGGCGTGGTCGCGGACCAGAAGGTCCAGTCGGGCGGGGGCTCGGGCCAGTCCGGGTCGGGCAGCCACTCGTCGTGCGGCACCCACGTCGCAGGTGGCATCGGCCACCCCGGCGGCGGGTTGAAGCGAATGGTCACAGCACGGCCCCCTCGGCCACCCCTCATGGCCCTCCCCGCCGGGCAACGTCGCGCTCACGGGCACGCGGCGGAGGGACGGTCCGGAAGTCCGCGAGCCCGTCGTCGCAGCGTAGCGGCCGAATCCGTGCCTGCGGCTGTTACCGGCGGACGAGCTCCGCCGCCGGCTCCCAAGGGTGCCGACCGCGGCGACCGGGGCTCAGTCGACGTCCTGCAGGCTCGCCGCCTGCACCACGGCGTCGTCCGGACCGCCGCCGACGCCGCCGACGTCGCCGACGGCCTCGAGGTCGATGGACTCCAGAGCGATGGCCTCGGCGCAGAGCCGGACGATGTCCATGACGTCTCCGTCCGGCGCGACGGCCACGAGGTCGTGCGCCGGACCCTCGAACTGCAGGGGCCGGACGGCCGAGCCGAGGAGCAGGGGCACGGGGTCGGCGAGCGACGGCCGCAGGGTCACGGCCTCACGGCTGAGGGTGCCGACGTAGATGGGCTCGAGACCCGAGCCGTCCTCGGTCGGGCGGACGATGACGAGGTGCACGTCGTCGGCGGCGACGGCGACGCTGATGGCCCGGCGGGCGGCGGCGAGCGCGAACGACGCGAGACCGCTGAGGTAGAGGGAGTTGCGCTCGGCCCGGGTGCGGCGGCGCAGCATCCGGCGGCCGCTCGACGAGACGCCGGGCCCGCGCTCGGCGACGATGTCGAAGCCGGGATAGCGCGAGACGATGGTGACGTAGCCGCGCGAGGTGTCGGGCTCCCACCCGGCGTCGACGCACGTGCAGCCGCACGCCGCCGACTCGAACTCGGCCTCGAGCTCGGCGATGACGGCGCAGCGGTCGTGGTCGGCGAGGTCGTTCCACTGGTCGTCGAGGGCCGCGGCGCGGTGCTGGGCGATGACGGTGTGCGCGAGGTCGAGGGTGTGGCTGAAGCTGTCGGCCTCGGTCTCGGCGATGGCCCGGGCCTTGGTGCGCGCCACGCGCCGGAACACCGACACCTGCGGGAGGGCAGCCCGGAACGCCTTGCGCTGGAGCAGGCTCCGCTCCTTGGCGGAGATCGTCGCAGGCTCCGGCGGCTCGGGGCGGCGACGCGGCGGGTGGTGCTCGAGGTGGAGCGAGCCGAAGGCCTCCTCGATCGAGCCGAGCGCGTGCAGGTCTCCGGACTCCTGGGCCTGCCGGGCCCGCGTCTCCAGCTCGGTCAGGCTGTGGTGCACCGCGTTGCCGTCGGCCGTGCCGGGCGACAGGGTCCGGGACCCGACGCCGGTGCCGACCCGGACGGTGGCGCCTTCGAGCGAGGCACGCAGTCCGGACGTCGAGGAGCTGAGTCGCACCTCGGGTGCGACCCTGAGCAGCAGATCCACCTCAGAGGTCCAGCCGGCCCGCAGACGCGAGCAGGCCGTCCAGCTCCCAGGCGCTGTCTGCGACCTTGCGCTGGCGCACCGGCTCGGTGGCCGGCTCCGACGAGGTTGCTGCGACGAGGGACTCGGACGCGGCGCGCGCCCGGAGGTTCGCGAGCCAGCTGCCGCGGTCGGTGCCGTAGGCGCCGGACCTGACGGCGGAGGACGTAGCGGTGGCGGCCGTCGAGCGGGGCGGCGTGCCGAAGCGGGGCAGCCCGGCATCACCGGGGGCGGACACGACCGGACGGTCGACGATCCAGAAGGTCCACCCGCGCGGCGGGGTGGGCCAGCTGGGGTCGGGCATCCAGTCGTCACCCGGAGCCCACGACGACGACGGAACCGGCCATCCCGGAGGAGCGTTGAAGCGCACCGACATGTCTACCCCTTTGACCAGAGCCTGGGGGCCGACCCTGACCTCGACCCCTCAGCCGCACGCTACGACCAAAGGCGGTCAAAGTCTCCGAAATGGACAAAAACACCCCGGCGCCCCACCGGTCCTCTCAGTGCCTGACTCAGTGCCTGTCTCAGGGGACGCTGGGGGACGGCTCGGGGTCGACCCCGATGGGCACCACCGCCGCCGACGGCCACGCTGGACGCATGACGACGAGCACGCTGGCCCCCGCACGGGTGCCGACGCAGACGGCCACGGTGACGACGCGACCGGCTAACACGCATACGACCAAGTCCCGGCCGACGACGTCCCACCCGACCGCACCTGCGGCGACGGCGGCCCGGGTGTCGTCCGACCGGGTGCCGCTGCTCGCGCTGCTGACGCCCCTGCTGCTCTTCGCGCACGGGATCGTCGAGTGGGTCGACGGCCTCGACACGCTCGACGACGCGGCTGGGCTCGGCAACCTGGGTGGGCTCGGCGGCCTGGCCGCCGCGCACGCCGAGGGCGCGCTCTCCGTGGCGGCGGGGGTGCTGCTCGTGCTGTCCGTCGGTGGGTTCGCGTGGCTCACGACGAGCCTCGGCGCCCGGCTGCGCCACCTGCCGCTCGCCGTGCCGACGGCGCTGCTCGCGGCCTTCGGCGCCGGCGCCACGGGCACGGTCTGGCTGGGCCGGCTCACCGGGCTGCTCGACGACACGATCCCGTCGGCGCTCGCGTCGGGTGGCGCCGTGCTCACCGGTCTGGCGCTCGCGGCCGTTCTCGTCGCGCTGGCGCTCGAGGGTCGTATGCCGGTGGGCTCGCTCGCGCTCGCCGCCCTCGGCGCGCTGTTGCTCGTGCTGCCCTGGGGGCTGGGGCCGCTCGGCTCCCTCGTGCTCCTCATCGCGCTCGCTCCACTGACCCGGCCCGAGTCCGCCGAGACGGTCTGAAGCCGCCCCGAGCAGGCTTTCCAGAGCCGCCGGAAATTGCCCCGGTCTCTCGGCCCCGAACCGGCGAGTAGCCCCCGAGGATGTGACGGTGCGCCCGAAACCGGGCGCCGGCACAGTCCCACTCACACCCTGGGAGCTCACCACATGCGACACCTCAGCCTGACCAGACGCGGCGCCGTCGCCGTCGCGTCACTCGCCCTCGCCTCCACCGCAGCCGTCGGTGGGGTCGCCGTCGCCTCGACCGACGCCGAACCGGTCTCGACGCCCGTCACCATCAGCACGCCGGACGGGCAGCTGATGAGCTACATCGTCAACGCGCGCATCGCCAACCCCGGCCAGACCCGTCTCGTCGAGGCGGCCGTCCGTGCCGCCGGCGGCGTCGTCGTCCAGTCGTGGCCGCAGATCGGTGTCGTCGTCGCGCACTCGAAGGTCTCGACCTTCCGCGCCGACGTCGTCGCCAAGGGCGGCAACGCCGTCGAGTCGGTCGGGGCCAGCCGCACGGTCGCCGTCACCGAGGGCACCCCCGAGGCCGTCGGGGCGTCCTGGGGGCGCGGCGCCTCCGGCTACATGAAGGGCGCCAAGAAGGCGTTCAACGGTGACGTCGAGTCCGACGCCTCGCCGGCCGCCACGACCGACCCGCGCGAGACCGAGCAGTGGGACATGAAGATGATCAAGGCCGACCTGGCCCACGCGATCACCGACGGCTCCCGCAACGTCCTCGTCGGCGTGCTCGACAGCGGCATCGACGCCGACCACCCCGACCTCGTGAAGAACCTCGACGTCGCCAACTCGGTCAACTGCAGCGACGCCGGCCGGCCCAGCACGACGGGCTGGGAGCCGACGACGAGCGACCACGGCACCCACGTCGCCGGCACCATCGCGGCCGCGCGCAACCAGGTCGGCACCGTCGGCGTCGCCCCGAACGTGCGCCTCGCCTCGGTCAAGGTCGTCAACGACGACGGCTTCATCTACCCGGAGTACGCCGTGTGCGGCTTCGTCGAGGCCGGCCTCAAGCACATGGACGTGACGAACAACAGCTACTACGTGGACCCGTTCGAGTTCTACTGCGAGGACCAGCCCGACCAGTACGCCGCCAAGGAGGCCGTGCGCCGCGCGGTCACCTGGTCGACGAAGCAGGGTGTCGTCCACGCCGCCGCGGCCGGCAACTCCGCCCACGACCTGAGCGACAAGTCGTCGTTCAAGGACACGGGCAGCCCCGACGACGGGACGCCGGTGACGCGCACGCTCAACAGCGGCTGCGAGGACATCCCGACCGAGCTCGACGGCGTCGTGACGGTCAGCTCGATGCAGCGCTTCCCGGCCGGCACGATGGACAGCCGGCTCTCGTCGTTCAGCAACCGCGGCCTCGGCAAGATCGACGTCGCCGCCCCCGGCTCGTCGATCCTCTCGACGATCGTGCGCGACAACGGCTACGGCCTCAAGAGCGGCACGTCGATGGCGTCACCGCACGTCGCGGGTGTGCTCGCGCTCATGAAGTCGGTCCACCCGACGTGGACGCCCGCGCAGATGATCGAGAAGCTGCGCCAGCAGGCCGACGACAAGGCGTGCGGCACGACGACGGCCGGTCCGGCCTGCGTCGGCCCGGTCACCGACAACAGCTTCTTCGGTGAGGGTGTCGTCGACGCCCTCGACGCCGTGAGCTGACGTTCAACACCTCGAGTGAGCGCCCCGTCCCACGCTTCTGTGGGGCGGGGCGCTCACTCGTGTGGGGCGGGGCGCTCACTCGACGGTCAGGGCGCCAACTCGAGTGGCCTCGTCGTCACACGGTCCGGTGGTGGAGGGAGCGGACGGTGCGGACGAGGAGGACGAGCGCGACGAGCTGGGTCGCCGCGACGACGATGACGAGCGCCGGCAGCGACCGGTCGTAGAGCCAGCCGGCCACGAGGCCGCCGATGATCGCGAACGCTCCCTGCACCCCTGCGAAGACGCCGTATGCCGTCGCGCGCCTCGGTGCCTCGACGACCTCCGCGACGAGCGCCTTCACGGTCGAGTCCTGCACGCCGTAGGCCAGGCCCCAGAGCGCGACCCCGACGAGCGAGAGCCAGACGGACCCGGCCAGCGCGAGCGGGGGCACGAGGGCGACGAGGATCGGCACGGCATACAGCACGGCGCCGCCGCGGCGGTCGTAGACGAGGCCCACGCCGAGGGCCGCGAGCGCCTCGACGGCCATGGCGCCGGCGTACACGACCGGGACGGTGGCGACGGGGACGAGCCCGCGGGCGGTGAGGTGGTAGCCGATGATCCCGAACGTGACGAGCCCGCCGGTCATGAGCCCGGCGGCGAAGGCGTAGCCGAAGAACTCGCGCGGCAGACCTGACCCGACGGCATCGGCGAACCAGCCACGCAGACCCCCGCGCGCTGGTGACGCGTCCGCAACCGGCTGTGCCGCAGGGTCGCTCGCTGCCACCGGCTCCACGTCGTAGACGGACGGGTCGGGCACGCGGGAGCGGATGACGGCGAGGAGCAGCATGGCTGCCACCCCCGGGATCGCGAGCACGGCCATGCCCGGCCAGATGGCGCCGGCCGCCGCGATGACGGCGGCCACGAGGAGCGGCCCGGCAAAGGCGCCGACCTGGTCGAGTGCCTTGTGCACGCCGAAGCCCCGGCCGCGACCGACGGCCGAGGCGACGTGCGCGAGCAGGGCCGACTTCGACGGGCTGCGCACGGCCTTGCCGGAGCGCTCGAGCAGGATGAGGACGGCGGCCACGACGAGGCCCGCGCCGCTGATGAAGGGCGTCACGGCGAGCAGCGGCACGCAGACCGCGGTGAGGCCGTAGCCGGCGATCGTCAGGCCCCAGTAGCGGCCGGTCCGGTCGGCGAGCGGCCCGAAGACGAGGCGCAGCACGAGCGCCATCGCCTCGCCGGCGCCGGTCACGAGGCCCACGACGAGCGCGGTCGCCCCGAGCGAGGCGAGCAGCGGGCCGTACATCGAGCGCGCGCCCTCGTAGACCATGTCGGCGGCCAGGCTGACGAAGCCGAACCACCACACGACGCGCCAGGCCGACCAGCGGCCCGGGCTTCCGGCGTCGGGAAGAGCAGCGGTCGCGTCGGTCATGCGCGGCAACCTAGCAACCGGACCTGCCAACGGGCCTCCCACCGGATCTCCCAGCGGGCCTAGCCTGATGAGGTGAGCAACCCCGACCGCCACCCGACCGAGATCGTCTGCGGAGAGAACGCGTCCCCGTCGTCGCAGCCAGCATCGGAGCAGCAGCCCGAGGCCGTCGTGCTTCCCTACCGCGAGGTGCCGCTCGGCGGTCCGCGCGCGATGCCGGTCCGCCGGAGCCTGCCGCAGCGCGAGCGCTCGCTCATCGGGGCCTGGTGCTTCGTCGACCACTACGGTCCCGACGACGTGTCGCAGACCGGCGGCATGGTCGTCCCCGGCCACCCGCACACCGGGCTGCAGACGGTGTCGTGGCTCTTCACCGGCGAGGTCGAGCACCGCGACACGACCGGTGTGCACGCGTTCGTCCGGCCCGGCGAGCTCAACATCATGACGGCGGGTCGCGGCATCGCCCACTCGGAGTACTCGACCCCGGCCACGACCGTCCTGCACGGCGCGCAGCTGTGGGTCGCCCTGCCCGACGCCGACCGCTCCACTGAGCCGGGCTTCGAGCACTACGCGCCGCCGGTCACCGAGGTCGACGGCGCACGCGTCCTCGTCTTCCTCGGCACGCTCTTCGGCCAGACCTCACCGGTGACGATGTTCTCCGACCTCGTCGGGGCAGAGGTGATGCTCGAGCCCGGGGCCTCGCTGACGTTCGACGTCGATCCGGAGCACGAGCACGGGCTCCTATGCGACACCGGCCTGCTCACGGTCGGTCAGGCCACGGCCAAGCCGGGCGAGATCGCCTTCCACGCCGTCGGCACCGAGCGCATCACAGCCACGGCCGGCCCCGACGAGCCGGCGCGCTTCCTCGTGCTCGGCGGAGCGCCGTTCGGCGAGCAGATCGTCATGTGGTGGAACTTCATCGGCCGCAGCCACGACGAGGTCGTCGGCTTCCGCGAAGCCTGGCAGCAGGCCCGCGAGACGGGCGGCTCCGAGGCCTACGGCACCTTCCCGGACGCCTGGGACCACACCCTCCCCGCCCCGGGGCTGCCCAACCTGCGCCTCCGCTCCCGCGGCTGACCCATCGGAAACCGCGCACTCGACGCCAGACACCAGTCGAGTGCCCACTTCCCGACGCGGGGAACTGGGCACTCGACGAGAGTCTCTGGTCGAGTTTCTGGTCGAGTGCCCACTTCCCGACGAGGGGAACTGGGCACTCGACCGAATGGGGCAGTCGGGTGAGTGGGGGAGGATGGCCGCATGCGCGCGACGACGATCCATGCCCCCGGCGACATCCGCCTGACCGACGTTCCCGACCCGACCATCGAGGAGCCCACCGACGCCATCGTGCGCGTCGTGGCGGGCTGCATCTGCGGCTCGGACCTCTGGCCCTACCGCGGCGCCAACCCCATCGAGGCCGGCTCGACCATCGGCCACGAGGCCGTCGGCGTCGTCGAGGAGATCGGCTCCGACGTCAGCCACTTCGCCAAGGGCGACTTCGTCGTCATCCCGTTCGTCCACTGCGACAACACGTGCCCGCACTGCCTCGCCGGCATGACGTCGGTCTGCGACCACCAGGGCTGGACCGAGAGCGGCCAGGCCGAGCTCGTCCGCGTCAACCAGGCCGACGGCAGCCTCGTCAAGACCGACGGCATGCCCGACGACGCGCTCATCCCGTCGCTGCTGACCCTCGCCGACGTCATGGCGACCGGCTGGCACGCCGCCGTCAGCTCGCGCGTGCAGCCGGGCGGCACCGCCGTCGTCATCGGTGACGGCGCCGTCGGCCTGTGCGGTGTCATCGCCGCCAAGGAGCTCGGCGCCGAGCGCATCGTCGCCATGTCGCGCCACGAGCCCCGCCAGGCCCTCGCGCGCGAGTTCGGCGCCACCCACGTCATCGCCGAGCGCGACGACGCCGGCGTCGAGGCCGTCATGGAGCTGACCGGCGGCGTTGGCGCCGACTCGGTGCTCGAGTGCGTCGGCACCGACCAGTCGATGAAGACCGCCTTCCGCATCAGCCGCCCGGGCTCGACGGTCGGCTTCGTCGGCGCCCCGCACGGCGTCGAGCTCCCGGTGCGGCAGATGTTCGTGCGCAACGTCGGGCTCGCCGGCGGCATGGCGCCCGTGCGCACCTACCTGCCCGACCTGCTCGAGCGCGTCCTCGACGGACGCATCGACCCGGGCAAGGTCTTCGACCTGTCCCTCCCGCTCGCCGACGTCGCCGAAGGCTACAGGGCCATGGACGAGCGCCGCGCCATCAAGGTCCTCCTGCGCCCCTGAGGGAGCGCCTGCAACCCTGGACAGCCGCCGGCCGGCGACACCGATCGGGTATGCCGTGTGCGCACCAAGCCGTGGACGCTCGCGCTCCGAAGTCCGGACGTGACCCCCGAACCCGAGCACACGGCATACCTCATCGAACCCAGCCAGAGAACCCACACCGAGGCCGAGGCCCGGAAGGCGGAGCACCCCGTGACGCACGCGCGGCTCATCGACACGGCGGCGCCGAGCGCGCCCCGCGGCGTCGCGCTCGTGCTCCACGGTGGCGCCGCGCGGCGGCGTCCGATGCGGGTCAGCCCGACCCAGCTGTCGGTGCTGCGGATGGTGCCGATCGCCGCTCGGATCGCGCGCGCCGCCAAGGGCGAGCTCGCCGTGCTGCGGCTGCTCAACTCGACCCGCGGCTGGGACGCGCACCACACCCCCGTCGACGACGTGCGGTGGGCGCTCGGGCAGGTCGCGGAGCGTTTCGGCCCCGACCTGCCCGTGGGACTCGTCGGGCACTCGCTCGGCGGGCGCGCCGCGCTGCTCGCCGCCGGTGAGGACCGCGTCGTCAGCGCCGTCGCGCTCAACCCGTGGGTCTACCCCACCGAGGGACGACTCGACCTGACCGGCCGGCAGGTGCTCGTCGTCCACGGCGACGACGACCGCATCGCCCGACCGACGAACTCCGCCGCGGTCGCGCGCGACCTCGCCCGCACCGCCGAGGTGGTCGGCTACGTCACCGTCGAGGGCGGCAAGCACGCGATGCTGCGCCGCGGCCAGGTCTTCGACCAGCTCGCTGCCGACTTCGCCGCCGCGACCCTGCTCGGACGCCACCCCGGCGGCGTCGTCGGCCGCATCCTCGCCGGCGAGGAGTGGGTCGACGTCTGAGGCCGAGAGGCTCACCCCGGCCGGATGCCCCTTTTGGGAATGAGTGACCATTAGGTCCTGCAATGCGAACTTCCTTTGCAGACGCCCCTTTGGGCCAATACAGTCGGGGGCATCCCCTCCACCGACCGGTCCGGAACTAGGTGAGGACCTGGCTTGGCCCCGAGATTTGCGTCCGTCGACGACTACATCGCCTCCTACCCCGAGGAGACGCGGACCCAGCTTGCGGAGGTTCGGCGCACCATCTACGACGCGGCGCCCCACGCCCGGGAGAAGATCAGCTACGGCATGGCGACCTTCACGGTCGACGGCAAGCCCCTCATCTACTACGCCGGCTGGAAGAACCACGTCGGGCTCTACCCCGTGCCCACGGGCGATGCGGCGTTCGAGCGGGCCATCGCCCCCTACCGGCGGGCCAAGGACACGGTGCGTTTCCCGATCAACCGGCCGGTGCCGCTCGAGCTGATCTCCCAGATCACGGCGCTGTGCCTCGAGCGGCGGGCCGCCGCCGACGACTCCGACGCCTGACGCCGGTCCAGGGGCGGGGCGGGGGCGGGGCGCGGGCAGGTCAGCGCTCGACGACCGACAGGACGTTGCCGGCGGGGTCGGTGAACCAGGCGATGAGCGGGCCGCCCTTGCGGAAGACGCCCTTGGCGTCGGTCTCCATCGGCGTGCCCGCGTAGGTCTCGAAGGTGACGCCCCTCGCGGTCAGGTCGTCGACGGCGGCCTCGACGTCGTCGACCGGGAAGTTGAGGATCGTGAACGACGCCGGCTCGTGGTTCGGCTTGGGATAGACGAGTGTCGGGCGGTCGCCGCCGTCTCCGGCGAGGTGGAGCGTCAGCATCCCGTTCTCCTCGGTGACGCGCAGGCCGAGGGTGTCGGCATAGAACGCCTTGGCCGCGGAGATGTCGTCGACGGAGAAGCCGCTGAACGCGTGGGAGTCCTGGAGCACGGTCGGTCCTCTCTCCGGGGCGCGGGGTGCGCCCGCTCCACCCAGTCAAGACCTCGGCCGCCGGTCGTGGCGGGGTTCCCGTCGAGAAACTTCGCTGGAACCCCAATCCAGTCACGCCCTGCGCGGCGAACCCCCGCGCGGAGACGGTCGACGACGACCCCCCGTCTGAAGCAGAGCAGGATGGACGGTTTGTCTCCTCATCAAGGAGGAACACAGATGCGCACCACCACCACTCGTATCGCCGGCGCCAGCCTCGCCGCGGCAGCAGCCATGGCCCTCAGCGTCGGACCGGCCTTCGCCGCGGACACCTGGGTCAGCGCCAACCTCAAGCCCGTCGCCGGCAACGGCGTCAACGGCAGCGGCACCGCCATGGTCGACGTCCAGGGCAACACGATCACCGTCACGATGGCCGCCAACGGCCTGCTCCCCGACAACCCGCACGCCGCGCACATCCACTTCGGCGCCGAGGCCCGCCACGAGTGCCCGGTCCTGTCCGACGACAAGAACGGCGACGGCCACCTCAACACGACCGAGGGCGGACCGGCCTACGGCGACATCGTCGTCTCGCTGACCAAGACCGGCGACACGAGCCCTAAGTCCGGACTCGCCATCGACCGCTTCAGCACCGCCCCCGGCGGCAAGATCGCCTACCAGCGCGGCAGCATCAAGGTCTCGAGCGCCGTGGCCAAGGCGATCTCGGCCGGCGAGTCCGTCGTCGTCATCCACGGTGTCGACTACAACAAGGACGGCAAGTACTCCGGCGACACCAAGAGCGACCTCATGCCGTCGCTGCCCACCGAGGCGACCGACCCGGCCCTCTGTGGCGCTCTTCGCGTCGCGCCCGCCGGCGGCATGCACACCGGTGGTGGCCTCGCCGCCGACAACCTCAAGAGCGGCGGCCAGAACGAGGCCCTGATGCTCGTCGGTGGCGGCGCCCTGCTCGCCGCGGCCGGGTCCGGCGCCTTCGCCGCCCGTCGCGCACGCTCGCGCGCCTGAGCGACGGGACTCCTCCCGTGAGCGAGCGCACCCAGTCCCCGGACGGTGACCGCCCCACCCGCCCCGCCCGCCGAAGTGGCGTGAGTGGCGCGGGTGTCAGGGCAGCCGTCGCGGTCACGGCCGTCTTGGTCGTCGTCGGGGTCATCGCGCTCGTCCTCGGCCTCCGAGGGACGTCGGGGACCCCCGGCCCGCCGCAGCCTGCGGCGGCCGGGGTGCCCTCGGCCGGCACGTCCACCTCGAGCCCGCCGACCTCCCCGGGTCAGGGCGGGACACCGTCAGCCGGCCCATCTTCGAGCACCTCGGCAGGCACCAGGCCGAGCGCCGAGCCGGGCGCGAGCGACCCCAACGGCTTCGGGGACTTCCTCGAGGCGTCCGAGCCGACGTCGATCGAGATCCCGTCGATCGGGGTGCGCTCGTCGCACTTCGTGCCGCTCAGCATCCAGCGTGACGGCACGATCTCGGTGCCTGGCACGGCCCAGGAGGTCGGCCTCTACGACGCCGGCCCCACCCCGGGGCAGCTCGGCCCCGCGGTCCTCGCCGCGCACGTCGACACCCCGTCCGGGGTGCCGGGCATCTTCTACGAGCTCGGCAGGGTCCGCGCCGGCGACGTCGTCAAGGTGTCGCGCCGCGACGGCACGCACCTGCGCTTCACCGTCGACAAGGTCGCGGCCTACAGGAAGACGCAGTTCCCGACCGAGGCCGTCTATCGGGGCGACTTCACCAAGGCGGAGATCCGTCTCGTGACGTGCGGTGGGCCGACCGACAGCCGCAACGAGTACCGCGACAACGTCGTGGTCTTCGGCCACCTCACCGGCACGAGCTGAGGCCGCGCGGCGGCGACCACCCGAGGTATGCCGTCGGGCCAGCTCCCAGGGTCCGGCGGACTACCCGCCGCCTCATGTCGAGATACGACGATCCGCTGTGATCCACGTCTCAGCCAACGCAAGGTAAAGCGCGGGTATAGGCACGCACTCCGGACATTCAGGGGCGTTCCCCGCGCGTCGTCGTTACCGTGGCGTGACATTTGCCAGTTGACTCGTTTACTCTTCCCAAGTCCGGCCACCAGGTCGGGCTCTCGTGAGGTGGACCGCCTAGTCCTGTCACCGCCTGACGAGAGAGATCAAACCTTGTGACAGGAGCGGAGGAACCACACGTTTCTCCGGGCGTCCGGCGCAACGACTCCGGACGTCCTTGGGGTTAAGCCTTGGCCCCCGCGCGACGAAGTCACGTCTCTCGGGTCCGAGGCCGGGCACCTTTCCGCCCGAACCCGACAGCTAACTTCGTAGGCGCGGAGAGGCATCAAGCGTGAACTCAGAGAACATCCGCGGTCGCCACCGTGCACCTGGCCGCCACAATCCCCTCAACGAACTCAAGCTCCTCGCCCGTGAGTCGGCTCAGCCGGCCATGAAGGCCGGTGCCGTCGTCGCCGCCACGGGTGGCCTCGTCGCCACCTTCGCCAACCCGGCGAGCGCCGACACCCTGTCGCCCAACTCGGGCAACGTCGCTGCTGCAGGCTCCGAGGCCGCGGCCCCGGCTGCTGTCGGCCCCGCGACCGCCGCGGCTCCCGCCGTGTCGACCGCCCTGTCGAAGATCGGCTACGCCCCCGCGGTGCAGCAGTCCGTCGCCCAGCGCGTCGCCAAGCCGAAGCCGCAGGTCATCGAGGACGTCCAGGTCAAGACCGAGCGCGCCGCCGCCAAGAAGGCGGCCGCCGAGCGCAAGCTCGCCGCACAGCGCGCCTCGCGGGACCTGACCCGCCGCACGCTGACCGGCACCACCTCGTCGGTCAAGTCGACGGTCAACGGCAACGTGCCGAGCGCCTCGTCCGGCATGCGTTCCTCGCACAACTGGGCCACCGCGGGCCAGTGCACCTGGGGCGCTCTCGCCCAGTGGTACAAGTCCGAGGGCTACTACCCCGGCGGCTGGACCGGCAACGCGATGGTCTGGGACACCGGCGCAGCCTCCGCGGGCTACACCGTGAGCGGCACGCCCCGCACGCGCTCGATCCTCGTCATGGAGCCCGGCGTCCACGGCTCCTCGAGCGTCGGCCACGTCGCCTGGGTCACCGGCGTCAGCGGCAACCAGGTCACCATCATCGAGATGAACGCCCTCGCCGGCGCGTACAACTACAACACGCGCACGCTGACCGACGGTCCCGGCATGAAGTACATCTACGCGCCGTGACGGTCCGTCGATGACCGCGGAGTTCCACGCGAACTGAGCGCACGCGAAGGGGAGGATGCTGCGGCATCCTCCCCTTCGTCATGTCCCCACCGACCTGCCGCCACGAACGCCGCAGGCGGGTGGGATCGCCCACACGCCCAACCCTGGACACGCGGGAATGATCGCCGCCCTGCACGCCTTGTCGACTAGGTAGTTGAAGGCTCCATCGATCACGGTGGTGCCGCCAACCGTCATCGACAGCCCCCTACACGTGAGGAGCAGGCCTGTGTCCACGGCCTTCGAGAGCATCCGCATCGGCCGCTGGGACCTCCCCCAGCGCTTCGTCATGGCACCGCTGACGCGCAACCGCGCGGGCGAGGGCCAGGCGCCGACAGAGCTCAACGCCGAGTACTACGGCCAGCGCGCCAGCGCCGGCCTCATCATCACCGAGGGCACCCAGCCGAGCGCCGTCGGCCAGGGCTACCTCGACACCCCCGGCATGCACTCCGACGAGCAGGTCGCCGGCTGGCGCCTCGTCGCCGACGCCGTGCACCAGGGCGGCGGCCACGTCGTCGTCCAGCTCATGCACGCCGGCCGCGTCGCCCATCCCGACAACAAGGGTGGCCTCGAGAGCGTCGCCCCGAGCGCCATCGCCGCGCCGGGCGAGATCGTGACCCCGAAGGGTCAGCAGGCGTATGCCGTCCCGCGCGCCCTCGAGACCGACGAGATCCCCGCGCTCGTGGCCGAGTTCGTCCACGCTGCGCGTCAGGCCGTCGCGGCCGGGCTCGACGGCGTCGAGGTCCACGCCGCCAACGGCTACCTGCCGCACCAGTTCCTCGCCCCGAGCAGCAACCAGCGCACCGACGCCTACGGCGGCTCGCCCGAGAACCGCGCGCGCCTGACCGTCGAGATCACGAAGGCCGTGGCCGAGGCGATCGGCGCCGACCGCGTCGGCATCCGCATCTCGCCCGCGCACAACATCCAGGGCGTGCTCGAGGAGGACGAGGCCGACACCGCCGCGACCTACGAGTCGCTCGTCGAGGGCATCGCGCCGCTCGGCCTCGCCTACCTCAGCATCCTCGGCGACCCGGAGTCCGACATCGTGCGCGACCTGCGCAAGCGCTTCGGCGGTCCGGTCATCCTCAACACCGGCTTCGGCAAGGTGACCGAGCTCGCCGACGTCGAGGACATCCTCGAGCGCGACCTCGGTGACGCCGTCGCCGTGGGCCGCGAGTTCCTCGCCAACCCGGACCTCGTCCGTCGCTGGCGCGAGGGTGCCGCGCTCAACGAGCCGAACCCGCAGACCTTCTACGGTGGCGGCGCCGAGGGCTACACGGACTACCCCGCCCTCCCCTGACATCGGCTCGACACGGCCTGACCAGCCCGGCCACGCGGCATACGACCGCTGGTGACGAAGTGCCCACTCGACGTCTCACGTCGAGTGGGCACTTTCGCGCGCGGGTCAGGTGGGCTCGGGCGGTGTCTCGCCCGGGGCGAGGGGGTCGCCGAGCGCGCGCTGCACCCAGAGGACGTCGCGCGGGGCGCCGAGCTTCCAGCCGATGGCGCGGTAGGTGCCGACCGGCTCGAAACCCATCGCCGCGTGGAGGCGGCCGCTCGCCTCGTTGGGCTGGGTCATCCCCGCGGCGGCCATCCGGTAGCCGCGTGAAGTCAGCCGCTCGAGCAGCGCCTCGTAGAGCCTACGGCCACCACCCCGTCCCTGCCGGTCGGTCGCGAGGTAGACCGACACCTCGCACGACCAGCGGTAGGCGGCGCGCTCCTTGAACGGCCCGGCATACGCATAGCCGACGACGGCGCCGTCCAGCTCGAGCACGAGGAAGGCGTGCCGGGCCTGCGCCTTGGCGATCCGACGCGCCATCTCCGGCACGTCGGGCGGCTCGGTCTCGAAGGTGATCGTCGTGCCCGTGACGTAGGGCGCGTAGATCGCCGCACACGCCTCGGCGTCGTCGGCGGTGGCGTCACGCACGAGCAGCTCGGACATGTCGCCGATGCTAGGGCGCGCACGGAGGACCCATGAACGCGGCACGAACCACGGACGGTCAAACTGCTGCTCCGACAGACTGAGCCATGCTCACCGCGATCCGGGCCCGCGTGCTGCCCGAGAACCAGCGCCGGACCTTCGAGGAGCTCACCTCGGACCTCGACCTCAACGAGGGCGACCTGCGGGCGAAACGGTCGGCGTACTGGACGATGCTCTTCCTCGCCGCCTGCATCGCGAGCGCGGGAGTCATCGCGGACTCGACCGCGACCGTCATCGGGGCCATGATCATCGCGCCGCTCTCGACGCCGATCATGGGGACCGCCCTCGCGCTCGTGAAGCGGGAGCGCACCGGGGGCGTGAAGTTCGTCGTGCTCGGCGGCCTCATGGTCATGGCGGTCGGGGCGCTCTTCTCGCTCATGCTGCCGAGCCCCTACGACCTGCTCAGCAACTCCCAGGTCGCGGCGCGCACGAGCCCCCGCCTCGTCGACCTGCTCGGCGCCCTCGCCACCGGTTTCGCGGGCGCCATCGCCCTCGCGCGGCGGGACGTCGCCGCGATCCTGCCGGGCGTCGCCATCTCGATCTCGCTCGTGCCGCCGCTCTGCGTCGTCGGCATCTGCCTCGCCGAGGGCAGCCTCAGCCTCGCGTTCGGGGCGCTCGTGCTCTTCCTCTCGAACTTCCTCGCGCTCGTCTTCGCCGGCAGCCTCGTCTTCACGACGCTGGGCTACACGAGCGCGATCCGCGAGCAGGGCGGCCCCTCCCGGCGGAAGGTGCGCGTCACGTTCGGGCTGCTCGTGCTGCTCGTCCTCGTGCCCGTCGTCCTCAACTCGGTCATCAGCCTGGCCGTCGCGAAGCTGACCGAGATCGGGCGCGAGACGACGCGCACCTGGCTCGCGTCGACGCGCGGCGCGGAGGTCGTCGACATCACGAACCAGGGCTTCACCCTCGTCGTCCACGTCCGAGCCCCCGACGACCTGCCCCCGACCACGACGCTCATGAGCGAGCTCAGCGCGAAGCTGCCGACCGGCATACCCGTCGTGCTCGAGAGGTCGGTGGGCGAGAGCATCGACCTCGGCTCGACGACCTGAGCTCAGCCGGTCACGTCGTCGGTGGCGCCGCCGGCACCGTCCGGTGCGTTCTCCGACGTGCTGTCCGACACGGCGCCCCGCCCCGGTCCGGCCGCGAAGCGCGACACGATGAGGGCGACGAAAGTGACGAGGAAGACCTGCCCGATGACGGCCTCGCTCGTCGCCGCGAGCCGAGCGAGGTCGGTCGTCGCGGTGAAGTCGCCGTAGCCGACCGTCGAGATCGTCGTCAGGCTGAAATAGGTGTAGACGGTCGTCGAGACCTGCTCGCCGAAGAAGTGCGCGGCGGTGAGGCCGTCGATGTTCTGGAAGAGCGTGGCGTAGGCGACAGCGATCTGCAGGTAGGCGGCGACGGCGCCGAGGACCGTCTGCACACGGACCACCTGGTGCTCGAGCAGGCGCCGGCCGATGATGACGGGCAGGACGAGAGCCGGCAGCACCCACACCCCCTCGGGCTGCAGCGAGTCGGGCGGGACCGGCACGCCGCCCAACGGCACGAGCAGCGCGATGTTGCTGACGAGCGTCACGACGACGAGCGCGTCGAGGATGCGCCGGACCCGTCGCCGGGCCCCGGACGCCCGGGTCGCGACGACGAGCGCGAGCCCGGTGACCGAGTGCGTCACGAGCGAGCCCCAGACCGAGCCGCGCGTGTCGACCAGCGCCTGGCTGACGATGACGGCGAGGACGAGCAGCAGCACGAGGTCGAAGCGGTCGAGCAGCCGTGTGCCGGCGAGCGGCTCGCGTCGGAGACGCGGCGGCGTGCGGGCGGTGGCCATGCGCGCCTCCTCTCGCTCGTGAGGCAGACGCCCTGAGACCGAGGATAGGGCGGCGGGCCCGTCCGCGCGGGCAGGTCGTCACGCGCGGCCCGGCAGCGGACGGAGCCCGCCACACGGCATACGAGAGCAGGCCGTACGAGAGCATGGGTCGTATGCCGTCCCGCCGCGTCCTCGTGCTCACCGGGCCGCCCGCGGTCGGCAAGTCCACGACGGCCCGCGCGCTCGCGGCGTCGCGGGAACGGTGCGCGGTGGTCGACGTGGACGACGTGCGCCAGCTCGTCGTGTCGGGTGGCGCGGCGCCGTGGGACGGCGACGAGGGGCTGCGGCAGCAGCGCCTCGGCGTGCGCAACGCGTGCGCCCTCGCCGGCAACTTCGTGGCCGCGGCCCTCGACGTGGTCGTCACCGACGTGCTGACCTCCGAAACGGTCGGGCTTTACCGCGACCTGCTGCCGGGGTGCCTCGTCGTGCACCTGCGGGTGCCGATCGAGCAGGCGCGTCGGCGCGCGACCACGCGCCCGGTGTGGCTGACCGACGAAGAGTTCGACGCCCTCCATGCGACCGACGCGTCGCTCGACCTCGCTGCCGACCACGTGCTCGAGACCGGTGACCTCGACGCCGACGGACTGGCCTCGGCCGTAGAAGCCGTGTGGCGGTGTGGCGCGGCCAGTGACGTACGCTCGAGGTGAGTCGACGACGAGTGGGAGGAGACGACGCATGAGCGTCCTGCGCGAGCGCGCCTCCTCCGTCGCAGCCGCGATGCCCGCTCTCGTGGCCAGCCTGGCCGCGACGGTCGTCGTCCTCGTCGGGTCGCTCGTCGGCTCGGTGACCGACGCGAGCGCCGGCCAGGTGCTCCTCACCGCCGCAGCCGTCGGCCTGCTCACCGCCGTCATGGCGTCGGCCGGCCGGCAGGTCGCGCCGCCGGTCCCCGTGCGCGTGCACTCCTCGGGGGTCCCGGGTGCCGTGCCCGCCTCGACGGCCTACTGGTGCGCCCTCGACGCGCCGAGCTGTCCGCAGCGACCTCGAGCCCCGGGTCGGCACTGACCCCGCCCGCCGCAACCGCGGCGGTCGGGCCACTGCCCTGACCCAGTTCGAGAACCGGCCCGCCGTCACGAGCGGGCCGAGCCGAGGAGCTCACCCATGCCTGCCCAGATGTCCGACGTCCTTCCTGCCCTGCTGTCCCCCGTCACCCATGCGGTCGCCGCGGTCCTCGCGGCCACCCACGACGTCGCCGGCGCGATCGGCCTGAGTCCCGGCTCCGCCGGCGCCTGGCTGCTAGCGATCCTGCTGCTCGTCGTCGTCGTGCGCACCGTCCTGCTGCCCGTCACCATCCACGGCGTCCGCTCGTCGCACGCCCGCGCCCACGCGGCGCCCCAGCTGCGCGAGCTGCGCCAGAGGTATGCCGGCAGCCGGGACCTCGAGCAGCTGACCGCGATGCGCGCCGAGCAGAAGGCGATCCACGCCGAGCACGGCGTCTCGGGGTGGAGCCTCGCGCCGGCCCTGCTGCAGCTGCCGCTCTTCTACGCGCTCTACCGCGTCGTCTCCGACCTCACGGCCGGTCAGTCGGCCGTTCATGCGGTCGGCGCGCTCGATGCCGGGCTCGTCGCCTCGGCGTCGGCGGCCTCGGTCGCGGGCCTGCACCTGACGAGCCACCTCGGCTCGACCATCGCGTCGAACCCCGTCGCCGGGCTCGTGCTCGTCAGCGTCGCGCTCGCGGCCGCCGCGCTCAGCCTGCTGACGCAGCGCTGGTTCGTGCTGCCGATGACGAATGTCGCCGACCTGCCCGAGGGGATGGCGACGGTCCAGCGGCTCCTGCCGTGGCTCGGCGCTGTCGGCGTGCTCGCGGCGGCGGCCTTCGTACCGGCCGGGCTCGTCGTCTACTGGTTCTTCAACAACGCGTGGACGTTCGCCCAGCAGGGCCTGGTCTGGCGGTTCGCGCCGACGCCCGGCTCGCCGGCGGCAGCGCGTCGCGAGGCCACGGCGCTGGAAGGTGCGAGCTCCTGAGGAGCCGGGCACACGGCGTACGCCGGGCCCCCCGCGGGCGTCGGGGGTGGCGTCTAGCGTGGGCGAGGTGACCTCAGAGACGAGCACGACCCTCGCCCAGCCGTCCCTGACCGAGGAGCTGCTGCGCTACCTCCAGCAGGGGCGCGACGCGCTGCTCCGGTCGCTCGACGGCCTCGCTGACTACGACGTGCGGCGGCCGCTGACGCCCAGCGGCACCAACCTGCTCGGGCTCGTCAAGCACGTGGCCGGGGTCGAGCTCGCCTACCTCGGCGACTCGGTGGGGCGACCGTCGGGCGAGCGGCTGCCGTGGGTCGAGGACGGCTCGATCTGGGACTCCGCCGACATGTGGGCGACCGCCGAGGAGTCCCGCGACGACCTCGTCGCGCTCTACCGCCGGGCGTGGGCGCACTGCGACGCCGTCGTGCGCGAGCTCGGGCTCGACTCCCCCGCGAGCGTCGCGTGGTGGCCTGAGGATCGTCGCCGCACGACGCTCGGCTCGCTGCTCGTGCGGTGCGTGGCGGAGGTGTCGCAGCACGCCGGGCACGCCGACGTGCTGCGCGAGTCGGTCGACGGGCGCGGCGGCCGGGACCATGACGAGATGGGCGGCGAGGAGTGGTGGACCGCGCATCTCGCCCGCATCCAGGGCGCCGCCGACGCGCACCGTGAGACGCCGTCCGGCGCGGAGGCCGGGTCGTGAGCGCCCGCCGGCCCAACATCGTCTTCGTGCTGAGCGACGACCACGCCGCGCACGCCATCGGCACCTACGGCTCGGTCGTCAACCGCACCCCGCACATCGACGCGGTGGCCGGAGCGGGCGCGCGGCTCGACAACCTCTTCGCGACCAACTCGCTGTGCGCGCCGAGCCGGGCCTCGATCCTCACCGGCACATACAGCCACGTCAACGGCGTGACGACGCTCGACACCTTCATCGACGCGTCGCAGCCGACGTTCGTCACGGCCCTGCGCGAGGCCGGCTATCGCACGGCGTTCGTCGGCAAGTGGCACATGGGGCAGGGCTCGAGCGGCGGGGTCGAGCACGACCCGCAGGGGTTCGACCGCTGGGACGCGCTCATCGACCAGGGCGAGTACCACGACCCGCGCTTCCTCTCCCCCGACGGGCTGCGGGTCGAGCAGGGCTATGCCACCGAGCTCATCACCGACCTCGCGCAGCGCTGGGTCGATGGGCTCGAGGGCGACGACCCGTGGTGCGTGCTCGTGTGGCACAAGGCGCCGCACCGGCCGTGGGAGCCCGACGCCGCCCACGAGGGGTTGTATGCCGAGGGCGGCCCTCTCGGGGGCGCGCCCATCCCAGTGCCTGCGACGTTCACCGACGACCTCGCGGGTCGCTCCGACACCGCTCGCCGCGCCGCGATGCGCGTCGCCGACCACCTGACGGCCGAGGACCTCAAGCAGCCGGTGCCCGAAGGGCTGAGCCACGACGAGGAGGCGCTGTGGAAGTACCAGCGCTACATGGAGGACTACCTCGCGTGCGTGGCGTCCGTCGACGACAACGTCGGCCGCATCACCGACTGGCTGCGGGAGCGCGGCGACCTCGACGACACGATCGTCGTCTACTCCTCCGACCAGGGCTTCTTCCTCGGCGACCACGGCTGGTTCGACAAGCGGTTCATGTACGAGGAGTCCATCCGGATGCCGTTCGTGCTGTCCTACCCGCGGGGCATCGCAGCGGGGCAGGCCCTCGACCGGATCGTCACCAACGTCGACATCGCGCCGACGCTGCTCGAGGCGGCGGGGGTCGAGGTGCCGGCGCGCATGCAGGGCCGGTCGTTCTGGCCTGACCTCACCGATCCTGTTGCGGCACGGTCGAACCGAGACCGCGAAGCCGAGGGCTTCTACTACCGCTACTGGATGCACGACGACCGCAGCCACCAGGTCGGGGCGCACTACGGCTACCGGACGCACCGCTACACCCTGATCTTCTTCTACAACGACGGACTCGGTCTGCCGGGCTGCTCCGACCGGCGCTTCGCCCAGGAGTGGGAGCTCTACGACCTCGAGGCCGATCCGGAGGAGCTGGTCAACGTCGCCGACGACCCGGCCTACGCGCAGGTGCGTGACGAGCTCGAGGCGCGGATGTGGCTGGCCCAGAAGGAGGTCGGCGACGAGCCGCACCCCGACCAGCCCGTCCCGCGCCTCATCGCAGAGGCCACGACCACCTGAGTTCCCGACGTCGAGAACTGAGCACTCGACGCTCGTTCACGTCGAGTGCCCACTTTCCGACGTCGAGAACTGAGCACTCGACGCTCGTTCACGTCGAGTGCCCACTTTCCGACGTCGAGAACTGAGCACTCGACGGTGACGGGTGGGGCTCGGGCGTGCGCGGGTCGTCAGAGGGTCGCGTCGAGGGTGTCCTGGAGGTCGTCGACCGCGGCCCAGGCCCGCTGCTCGAGCTCGACCATGGCGCGCTGCTCGTCGGCGTCGAGGTGACCGAGGAGAAAAGCGGCAGCCTCGCCGACCGCCTCGTCGAGCGCGAGGTGGCGCAGGACCGCGCGCGTCATGACGGCGTCGTGGTGCTCGCCGAGTGCCGACTGCACGGCCTTGGCCTTCTTCACGACGGGCTTCATCGCCTCCTCGTCGACCGGGCGGGCGGTCTCGGCGGCGTAGCGCAGGCGCTTGGCTGCCTTGCGCACCTCGTGGAGCTGGGCCGGATGGTCGAGGGCGGGATGCGAGGACGACCCGTGGTCCTGCCCGGCCACCTCAGTGCCGTCCCTGCCTCCTCTGCCGTCTTGGTCGGCCCCCGCTTCCGCGCGGGCGGCGGCTGCGACGTCGGAGAAGCGGCGGCCGTCATGGCGCACCCGCTTGAACGCGACCTCGGCCGCGTCGCGCTGCGCCTTGGCGTCCACGAGGGGCGGGTGCGTGACGAGCTCGTCGAGCAGGAGGGTCAGCGCGGCATACCGCGTCGAGTCGAGCGTCTCCTCGACGACGTCACCGGCGGCCACGGCATCGAGCCGCAGCCGCGCGCGCAAGCCGGCCACGTCGTCCTCGTCGATGCCGGCGAGCTCGACGTCCTCGAGCATGCGGTCGGTGTTGTCGGTGGCGACCTCCGCGTCGCGGGACGACCCGAGCCGCCGTGATGCGTCCTTGAGCTCGGCGCGGAGCGGCTCGGTGACGGACTGGTCGAAGACCGGGCGGAAGGTCGCGAGCAGCGAGCGGATGCGGCGCATGGCGACGCGCAGGTCGTGCAGCCCCGTGGGTTCGCCGGCGCGGACGGCGGCCTCGGCCGCGCGCAGGGCATCGCGCTGGTCGGCGAGGCGCTGTCGCACGAGGGTCCCGACGGTCGGCATACCTCTCTATACCCGGAGCGCATGGCGCCCGTCCTCGCTTCGCCGGATCCTGTGAAGGGTCAACAACCCTCTGCCGCTCGCGTCGCGGGAAACGTATCGTCGAAAAGGTGGCACGGGTCACCGCTCCCCCTGCGATCGACGCCGCCGTCGCCCCTGGCGCCCGGCCTCTGCTCCGCGCGCCCGACCCGCAGCCCGAGGAGCCTCCCCCGCCCGGCCGCTGGGACCGGATCCGCGCCCGTCTGGGCCCTCTGTCCCGCGTGCCGCGTGCCGCGTGGTGGGGCCTCGTCGCGCTTGTCGTCATCGTCGCGCTCGTCATCGCGTATGCCGTCACCCGTCCTCCCGGCCCACCCGTGCTGAACCAGCGCGACGTCGACACGAGCGTCCAGCGCGGGATCGCGAAGCAGGCCGAGGCGCAGGCGGCCGCCCCGGCGGACGGCACCGTCGCGCACGCCGCGATCGCTCCGTCCCTCGTCCTGATCCAGACGCGCGACACCATCGGCGGCCGCCCGGCCGAGGGCAGCGGCGCCGGCGTCGTCGTCAACGCCGACGGCACCGTGCTCACCGCGCTGCACGTCGTCGAGGGCTCGACGGCGATCACCGTGACCTTCGCCGACGGCACGACCTCTCCGGCGAAGGTCGAGAGCGCGAAGCCCGAGAGCGACATCGCCACCCTCACGCCGACGCGGCTGCCGCAGACCGTCGTGCCGGCGGTGCTCGGCGGTGCGGTGCCGGTCGGGGCGCCCGTCTTCGCCGTGGGCCACCCGCTCGGCCTCACCGACTCGCTGTCGGCCGGGGTCGTCTCCGCGCTCGACCGGACGGTCCGGGTCGAGGGCAACCGCAAGCTCGAGCACCTCATCCAGATCGACGCGGCGGTCAACCCCGGCAACTCCGGAGGCCCGCTGCTCAACCGGGCCGGCCAGGTCGTCGGCATCGTCACGGGCCTCGCCAACCCCACCGACCAGAGCCTCTTCGTCGGCATCGGCTTCGCGGTGCCCATCGCGACCGCGGGAGGGGCCGCGGGCAGCCCGCCCCGCTGAGACGACACCTCCGCGCGGAGGTGAGCACACGGCATACGCGAACAGCACCCCCGAACGGCAGGAGCACGGCATGGACGGCGACACATCGACGGGCCCGCACGCACGGCACGCGCTGGAGCAGGCGCTCTACGAGGTGAAGCGGACGATCGTCGGGCAGGACCTGCTCGTCGAGCGGATGCTCGTCGCGCTGCTCGCGCGCGGGCACCTGCTCGTCGAGGGCGTGCCGGGGCTGGCCAAGACGATGGCGGTCAAGACGCTCGCGCAGGCGATCGGCGGCGACTTCCAGCGCATCCAGTTCACGCCCGACCTCGTGCCGGCCGACCTCGTCGGGACGCGGATCTACAACCAGAAGGACGGTGAGTTCCAGGTCTCGCTCGGGCCGGTCTTCGCCAACCTCGTGCTCGCCGACGAGATCAACCGGGCGCCGGCGAAGGTGCAGAGCGCGCTGCTCGAGGTCATGCAGGAGCGGCAGGTGACCATCGGGCGCGAGACCTATCCGGCGCCCGACCCGTTCCTCGTCATGGCGACGCAGAACCCCATCGAGTCGGAGGGGACGTATGCGCTTCCCGAGGCGCAGGTCGACCGCTTCATGCTCAAGGTGCTCATCGGATATCCCTCTGCCGCTGAGGAGTTCGTCGTCGTCGAGCGCCAGATCTCGGCCGCCGCGGCGACGGTGCAGGTGCTCGACCCGGAGATGCTGCGCGGCTTCCAGCGCGAGGCGGACGCCGTCTACGTCGACCCGGCAGTCATCGAGTATGCCGTCCGGCTGGCCACCGCGACCCGCGAGCCGGCGGGCGTCGGCCGGGACGACCTCGCCCGGCTGCTGACGTACGGCGCGAGCCCCCGCGCGTCGATCAACCTCGTGCTCGCGGCGCGGGCGCTGGCCTTCCTGCGGGGACGGGACTACGCGCTGCCGGGCGACGTGCGCGACCTCGCGCGGGACGTGCTGCGCCACCGGATCGTCCTCTCCTACGAGGCGCTCGCCGAGGACCTGACAGCGGACGACCTGCTCACGCCGATCCTCGAGGCGGTGCCGGCGCCGACGGCTCCGCTGCGCGAGCAGGAGCGGCAGGCCATGCGGGCCGGCCCCGGTGGGACGGCGGCTGGATCGAACGGCGGGTCGAACGGCGGGACGTACGGCGTCGAGTCGGGCGGGATCCCGGCGGGCGGCACGGCGGGACCGGGTGACTCGACATGGGCGCGACCACCCCGCTGAGCGCCGAGAGCCTGCTGCGCCGACTCGAGTGGAGGGTGGTGCGGCGGCTCGACGGGCGACTCCAGGGCGACTACCGCACCCTGTTCCGCGGGGCGGGGCTCGACTTCACCGACCTGCGCGAGTACGTGCCGGGCGACGACCTGCGGCACATCGAGTGGAACGTCACGGCGCGCCTCGACGAGCCCTACGTGCGCGAGTTCGTCGAGGACCGGGAGCTGACGGCATGGCTGCTGCTCGACCACTCGGCGTCGATGGGCTTCGGTCCGGTCGACCGGCAGAAGGACCTCGTGCTCGCCGAGGTGGCGACGACACTCGCGCACGTGCTGACACGCGGCGGCAGCCGGGTCGGGGCGATCGTCATGGACACCGGCGTCGACCTCGTCATCCCGCCGGCGTCGGGACGCAACCAGGTGCTGCGGATCGCCAAGACGCTCCTCGACCGCCGCGAGTCCCGCACCTCCGCCCCCACCCCCACCCCCTCCGACCGTCGAAAGGCCACAAACCGGGAAGGGGCGTCGCCGCTGCGTCGCGGCTTACGCCGGGTGCTGGGTCGCGGCGCGTCCGCTGGAGTCCCAACCCCGTCGGGGACGGTCACGGACCTCGGGGCGCTGCTCGCGGCGGCATACGGGATCGTCAAGCGGCGCTCGCTCGTGCTCGTCGTGTCGGACTTCATCACGGCGGACGGATGGGAGGCGCCGCTGGCGCGGATGGCGCAGCGGCACGAGGTGGTCGCGCTCCAGGTCGTCGACCCGCGCGAGAGCGAGCTGCCCGACGCGGGTGGCATCTACGTCGAGGACGCGGAGACGGGCGAGCAGATCTTCGTCGACACGAGCGACGCCGGGTTCCGGGCGCGACTGGCCGAGGTGGCGGGGGCGCGACAGGCGGACCTCGAGGCACGGGCACGCAAGGCCGGGGTCGACCTCTATCCGGTGCGGACGGACGACGACCTCGTGCGCTCGCTGCTGCGGGTCTCCGAGCTGCGACGGAGGCGGCGCCGATGAGGTGCGCGATGAGGTGCGTGATGAGGTGGGCGCGATGAGGTGGGCGCGATGAGGCGGCGGCGATGAGCGAGCTGTCGCTGACGTGGCCGTGGGCGCTCGTGGGGCTGCTCGTCGTGCCGCTGCTCGTGCTCGGCTACCGCCGGGTGCTGCGGAAGCAGGAAGCGCGTCGGGCTGCGTTGGCGGCTAACGGGCTCGTCATCCCAGCGCCGGCTCGGTCGCGATGGAGTCACCTCGGCCCGGCGCTGCTCATCGGGGCGCTCGGCGTCATGGTGCTGGCGCTGACGCGGCCGGTGGCGTCGGTCGCGGAGCCGCACCGGGAGGGGACCGTCGTGCTCGCGTTCGACGTGTCGGGCAGCATGGCGGCGACGGACGTGAAGCCGTCGCGGCTGGAGGCGGCCAAGGCGGCGGCGCGGGGTTTCGTGGCGAAGCAGCCGGCGTCGGTGCGCATCGCGGTCGTCGCGTTCGGTGGCACCGGCCTGGTGACGCAGCGGCCGACGGACGACCGGGCCGCGGTGCTGGCGGCCGTGGCGCGGCTCCGGCCGGCGGGTGACACGTCGCTCACCGACGGGATCCTCGGCGGGCTGAGCGCGATCGTCGGCAAGCCGGTGAAGCCCCCGAGCGACACCGAGCAGGGTGCGGGGACAGGCGCGGCGGAGGAGTCGCCGGTCGGCTACCACGGCGGGACCGCGATCGTGCTGCTGACCGACGGTGAGGACACGACCGACGAAAGCCCCTCGGGCGCAGCGGAGCTCGCGTCGGCAGCCGGGGTGAAGATCGAGCCGATCGGGCTCGGCACGCCGACCGGGACGACGATCACGGTGGACGGCTTCACCCTCGCGACGGCGCTCGACGAGTCGGCGTTGCGAGCGGTCGCGGAGACGACGGGCGGGACGTACCGGCGGCCGTCCGACGCGGCGTCCCTGGCCGCGGTCTACGACGCGATCGAGCTGCAGTGGACGACGAGGACGGTGCCGCACGAGGTGACGTCCTGGGTCGCGGCTCTGGCGGCGGTGCTGCTGCTCGGCGGCGCCACGGTGTCGGTGCTGCGGCAGGGGCGGGTGATCTGAGGTGAGCTTCGGTGTGCCGTTGCTGCTCGGAACGCTGGTCTTCGTGCCGGTGCTGCTCGGGGTCTACGTCTGGCAGTGGCGGCGGCGGAAACGTCAGGCGGTGCGCTACTCGAACGTGGCGCTGCTGCGGGCGGCCGGCGCCGGTTCGGCGTCGTGGCGGCGGCACGTGCCGATCGCGCTGGTGCTCGGGGCGCTGGCGCTGCTGGGGCTGGCGAGCGCCCGACCGACCGTGCGGGCGAGCGTGCCGACCTCGAGCGCGACGGTGATCCTGGCCCTGGACGTCTCGGGTTCGATGTGCGCGACGGACGTAGCGCCCAACCGGCTCAGCGCAGCCCAGGCTGCGGTGCGCTCGTTCGTCGAGGGGCGGGACGACGAGACGAAGATCGGGCTCGTCGTCTTCTCCGGGTTCGCGCAGCTGGCGGTGGCGCCCACCGCCGACCGGGACGAGCTGCTCGCCGCGCTCGATGCCGTGACAACGGGACGCGGGACGACGATCGGGGCGGCGATCCTCCGGTCCATCGACGCGATCGCCGAGCTCGACCCGAACGTGGCGCCGTCAGACCCGGTCGACGAGCCGTCGACGGACGGCCCCGGCCTCGGCGACCCGGCGCCCGCACCGACCCCGTCCGCGGGTGGGCGTGGCGGCGCTGGCGGCGCTGGTGGCACGGGCGCGACGGCGGACGTGGCCCCGGAGATCATCGTGCTGCTGACCGACGGCGCCAACACGCGCGGCGTGACCCCGGCCCAGGCGGCCGAGCAGGCCGCCGCGCGCGGGGTGCGTGTCTACCCGATCGGCTTCGGCACGACGAACCCGACGCAGATGGCGTGCACCCGCGAGCAGTACGGCGGGTTCACCCCGCGGATGCGCGACTTCGGAGGCGCCGGGGGCGGAACGATCGGAGGCCGCAGCTTCCTCGTCGTCGACGAACCGGCGTTGAAGAACGTCGCTCAGACGACCGGCGGCGAGTACTTCGCCGCGACCGATGCCGATGGCCTGACCCAGGTCCTCGCCGACCTGCCCAAACACGTCACCGTCGCCGAGCAGGACATCGACCTCAGTGCCGCAGGCGGCATCGTCGCCGCCGCCCTGCTCCTGGCAGGACTGGGCCTCGCACTTCGCCGCTCGACGTCCTGACCCGGTGCCAGTGCCGAGGCGGGGCAGGTGGCCGAAGCCGAGCTCACGCGTCCGAGGAGAGACTGGCACCGCTCTCCACCACGGCACGCACCTGGTTCAGGGCATGAGCGGCGCTGGTTCAGGGCATGAGCGGCGCTGGTTCGGGCCGACTCCTCGGCCTGTGCCTTCGTCCCGGCCGCCACCTGGCCCTCCACCCGATAGGTCAAGCGGGTCCTGCTCCCGAGCTCCTCGAGCACGTAGCTCGCGACGAAACCCCCGGGCGCGGTCAACGACTGGAACGACACCGACCGGGGTGCGTCCATCTCGACGACCTCGGTGATGTGAGCCGCCAGCATCGATCCGTGCCGGAGCACCGTGCAGTGCTGCTCGCCGACCGCCATCTCAGGGGAACCGGGCACCCGGAACGTGTTGACCACCTCCGGGTCGAGGAGCCGGGCGCTGCCCGGGTGCATGACGAAAGACCAGACGCGCTCCCTCGTGGCCGAGATGACGACGTCGGTGTCGACGCGGATGGGTTCGGTGCCCCTCTGCCGCGCCTCCCACCGTCGCCCCAGCCTGTCCATCCATGACATGTCGTCACTGTGCCGGATCGAGCCGTCTCCCGCGTCGAAGACGGCCCTGCCCGACGCGTGTCTCCGGCCCTTGCGTCAGGACGCTGACCCCTCCGAGTCCCACTGCAGTCCGCACCAATCACACTCTCGGTCGTGTCCCGGATGCCCACAGCCCACCCACTCGACCCAGCTCGGCGTCCGAGTCATGGCCTCTGGGTCGCCCGGAAGCCCGATCACGAGGTGCCGGACCTCGGTACCCCCGCACGACGGGCAGCTGCCGCGGGGATCGTCCCAGAGCGTGGCCTCGTCCGACGGGATTCCGTCAGGGAGAGTCGTCATGGTGGCATGCTCGCACCACCGTCTTCTCCGCGCAGCGTTCCCGAGTCCGAGGCGGGCGGCATGATCCACTCCACCGCCCCGGCAGGCCCGCGGCTAGACCCACGGCCGGTCGGTGTTGTCACGCATCCGCTTGATCGCCACGAGCTCCTGCTTGCCACATCGCTGGCAGACGAGTATCTCCTTGTCGCCCGCCTTGACGCGGAACATGTGGCCCATGACCCAGCACCCGATGTTCCGGAGCCTCATCTCTCCAGTCTGCTCGGGCACCGCCAAACGCGCGCCCGTTTCGGCTCAGTCGGCCGCGCACTCCTCAATCGTCAGCCGACCATCTCGTGGAGGCGGACGCCGTGGTCCACGGCGATCAGCTCGGCAGCCTTCTCACCGATCATGATCGCCGCAGCGTTGGTGTTGCCGCTGACGACGTTCGGCATGACGCTCGCGTCGGCCACGCGCAGGGCCTCGATGCCGTGCACCCGCAGCCGTGGGTCGACAACCTCACCGATCCGGCACGTCGACGTCTCGTGGTAGACGGTCAGCGCGTAGTGGCGGGCCATGTCCTCCAGCAGCGCGTCGCTCGGCTCGGAGCCGGCCTGATGGCCGTGGGCCTGCGCGAGGTGGGGCGGGATGACGGGCTCACCCAGACCACCGCCCGGCCACGCCTTCGCGATCTCGAGGGCGCGGCGCATCACGGCGACCATGACCCTGACGTCGTGCGGGTCGTCGAAGTAGTTCAGCTCGATGCGTGGCGGGACGGCAGGGTCCGAACTCGCCAACGTCACCGAACCCTCGGAGTGCGGCTGCACGGGATTGGGCAGCACGACGACCTGGCCACGGGTCGGGTCGAGGAAGGACTCCGGGTCCTCGAAGAACGCTGACGGCGGCAGCCGGAAGACGGCCTCCCAGATCGGCGGCGTGTAGCCGGTGGCGAGGAAGCCGATCTGCGCGTCGTGGGTGTGCTCGTCGCCCAGCCCGGTCGAGAAGAACGCGACGGCGTCGTAGAGGGAGGACGACGCGAGGCCACGACCGGTCGTGAACCACTCGGCGATGCGGCGCTCGGCCTCGGCCTTCGCCGCCGCGAGCGGCTCGGGGAGGTCGACGTCGTCGGCGGGGTCGGCGGGGAGCGGGCCGGCCGGTGCCCGCAACGCGTCCGGGCCGAGGGACATGGCCACCTCGGTCATCGTCTCGCCGATGCCGTCGGCGGCGAACATCAGCGGCGTGTGGAGGTGGTCCTTGAGGTGCCGGCCGACGTCCGGGAGGTCGACGACGCAGTCCACCCCGACGGCGGCGAGCTCGTCACGGGCGCCCACCCCGGAGAGCAGCAGGATGTGCGGCGACCCGATGGCACCCGCGCACAGCACCACCTCGGTGCCGGCGGCCACCTCCTCGTGGGCGCCGTCCTCGGTGCGGTAGGCGACCCCGGTGGCCCGAACCTCCCCGCCGTCCACCTGCCCGTCCGACTCCCCGTCCACCTCGAGCACGATCCGCTCGACGAGCGCGCCGGTGACCACGGTGAGGTTCGGGCGGTCCATCGCCGGTTCGAGGTATGCGTGGAAGGTCGAGCTGCGTCGGCCGTCCTTCGTCGTCGTCTGGAAGAGCGAGGCCACCCCCTCGGGGTCGAGGCGGTCGCGGCCGTTGTAGTCGCCCTGCTTCAGACCCGTGGCGCCCGCGGCCTCGACGAACTGGTTCGAGGCACGCAGGATCGGCTGGCGCACCGACACCCCCACGGGTCCGTCATGGCCGTGCCTGTCGCGGTCAGGCTGCAGCTCGGGGCTGTCCACGAAGCCCTCCGCCTTGAGGAAGTAGGGCAGCACGTCCGCGTAGGACCAGCCCTCCGCGCCACCGGCGGCCCACGAGTCGAAGTCGCCGGGGTGCCCGCGCACGTATGCCATGTAGTTGAGACCGGACGAGCCGCCGAGCATCTTGCCGCGGGGCACCATCATCTGGCCGCCGACCAGGCCCTTGCCGACCCCACCGGGGTCGGCGTTGAACATCCAGTCGGTCGCGGGGTTGTTCTGCAGGCTCGCCACGGCGGCCGGCACGAGCTCCGCGGGCGGCGGCGGACCACCGGCTTCGAGCAGGCACACCGTGACATCCGGGTCCTCGCTCAGCCGGGCAGCCACCACGGCGCCCGCCGATCCCGCGCCAACGATCACGTAGTCGTACGTCGAGCCCATCGATACCACCTCGTCGTGGTGCCTCGCCGAGCGGCGGGGACGGTCTCGCCACGCAACCACACTCCGGCAGGGGAGACAAGGGAGTCGTCGAGGGCTCCCCGGCGTCGGTGGGCGCTGCCAGACTCGCGGTGTGTCCAGGCCGCCGCGCATCGAGCCCTCCGGCGACGTCGTCGAGCGCATCGGCTCCATCGCGCTGAGCCTGCCCGACGCATACGAGGAGGACGCCTGGACCGGCGTCCGGTGGCGGGTGCGGAGCAAGACCTTCGCCCACGTCCTGGTCGCCCAGGAGGGTTACACCTCGGCGTACCGGGACGTGACCGGGGTGACCGAGCCGACCACGGTGCTGACCTTCCGGTCGTCCGGCGACGAGCTGTCGGCTCTGGTCAACGCCGGGCCACCGTTCTACCGGCCGCCGTGGTCGCCCACCGTCGTCGGCATGGTGCTCGACGGTGACACCGACTGGGACGAGGTCGCCGAGCTCGTGACCGAGAGCTACCGGTTCTGCGCACCCCAGATGCTGAAGCAGCGACTGGGTCGCTGACGTCCAGCCGGGACGGCGCCGACCGTCAGGACGACGCACCGAGCCGGTGCCGCACCACCCTCCGCCGCAGGGTGGGCGACGACTCGACCTCGTAGCCGGCGTCGAGGAAGACCTGGAGCAGCCCGACCGACGCCTCGTCCCAGATCACGGTCTTTCCCGGCGTCGGCTCGGTCGGGTAGCCCTCGAGGACGCGGGCGCCGACCTGCCGGCCGTACTCGACGGTGGCGGCAGCAAGCTCGTACATCAGTCCCTGGCGACGGAAGCCCTTGCGCACGACGAAGCAGGTGACCGACCAGACGCCCTCGGCCTCGGGATCCTGACGCATCCACGGCTTCTGCCGGGCCCAGATCCTCACGTAGTTCTCCCGCGGCTCGACGGCGACCCAGCCGGCCGGCTCACCGTCGACGTAGCCGATGAGACCGGACGTGGGACCGCTCGTGCCGCAGCCGGTCTGCTCCACGAGGGCAGCGTCGCGCTCGCCCTGGGTCGTGTCGCGCCAGATCCAGCCCGGGACCTTGAGCGCCTGGCAGCGGCACCTGCGCGCGCCGCCGGCGTCGAACACGGCGTCGACGTCCCCGGTCGTCGCCTCGTTGGCCGGTCTCCAGCTGAACGCGGGCACGTCGCGAGGCTAGTCCGCCAGCACGGCCCGTGACGCGTTCGCGGGGCGCCAGGGCTCGTGCTGGTGCGAGAGCCACACCTCGTCGGGAGCCAGTTCCCGGATCAGTCGCTGACCCTCGGTCCGTGGACGGTCGAGCTCGTCGAAGAAGACCGCCGTGTCACCGGCGATGACGACAGAGCGGCCCCCGGTCTGCACGACGACGACCTGCGACCCCTGCGTGTGGCCGGGAGTCGGGACGAGCCGGACGCCGGGCAGCAGCTCGTGGTCGCCGTGCACGGCCACGTAGTCCACTCCCGGCGCCTCGACCCACTCGCGGATCGTGTAGTCGTCCCGACTCCGAGCCTCCTCCAGCTCCACGCCTTGGACGTAGACCGGCTTGCCGGCGAAGAGGTAATTGCCGCCGCAGTGGTCGAAGTGCAGGTGGGTGTTGACCACGACGTCGATCCCGGCCACGTCGAAGCCGTCCTGCGCGCTCAGTGGCATCAGCTGCGGATCCATATCCTCGACCGCAGGGTGCAGCTGCGTCAGGCCGGTGTCGACCAGCACCCGCCCGGCGGGATGGTCGATGACGTGGACGTAGACCGGCATCCGCTCACCGTCGGCGAGCAGCTCGGCGACGAGGACGGGCGTGACCGTCACCGCCGCCGAGCCACCCTCGGGCACCTCGCCCGTCACGGTCCGTGACTCAGCCATGCTCGCCGGGCGCGTCGGGACCGTCCGAGATCTGGCGCAGCGTCGCGACGACCTTGACCTCCGGCCAGTGCTTCGCGTGCAGCTCGGCGAACTCGCGCTGGTCGGCGACGGCCTCCTCGAGCGAGCCGTACTGCATGATCGCCCAGCCGCCGACGATCTCCTTGGACTCGGCGTACGGCCCATCGACCCGCGTCACAGTGCCGTTGTCGACGACGAAGTTCACGGCGTCCTCCGTCCCGTACAGGCCTCCGCCGTCGAGGAACACGCCCTTGGCGGCGCGCTCGCCGATGTGGACGTCCATCGCGTCGAAGAGTGCCTGGGGCGGCGTCCCGATTCCCTCTTCCATCCTCACGAATCCCATGAAACGCGGCATGTCGATCTCTCCTCTGGTTGCTTTCGAGTGTCCTTCGTACTCTCTCGTCGAGCGGCTGTGGCGCTCTTCGACATCCCGTTCGAGATTTCTTTGCCGGCACTAGAGTCGGGCTCGGTCACCGAGCACCTCGACGGCGACCACGACCGGCGAGCGCCCGGGACCACCACGGAGGACATCGATGTCACGCACCCGGATCCACAACTTCTCGATCTCCCTCGACGGCTTCGCCACCGGCGAGCCGCAGTCGCTCGAGGCCCCCTTCGGCCATGCCGGCCAGCGCCTGCACACCTGGATGATGCGGACGCGGTACTGGGACCCCGACGGGACCGACGGGGTCGACAACGCCTTCGCCGAACGCCACGGTCCGGGCATCGGCGCGGAGATCATGGGCGCCAACAAGTTCGGCCCTCCCGGCTGGCACGACGACCCGGACTGGAAGGGCTGGTGGGGCCCCAACCCGCCCTTCCACACCCCGGTCTTCGTCCTCACCCACCACACGCGCCCGCCGCTCGAGATGGAGGGCGGCAACGTCTTCCACTTCCTCGAGGCCTCCCCCGCCGAGGCGCTCGAGACGGCACGGGCGGCCGCGGACGGGCAGGACGTGCGGATCGGCGGTGGCGCCACGGTGGTCCGCGACTTCCTGGCCGCCGGCCTGGTCGATCACCTGCACCTGGTCCAGGTCCCGATCGTGCTCGGTCGCGGCGTCCGCCTCTGGGACGGGCTCGAGGGCGTCGAGGAGGCCTTCGACGTCGAGACGGTCGCCTCCCCGAGCGGCGTCACGCACGTCACCTTCACGCGCAAGACCTCCTGACGGTCGCGCGCGTCGACCCCCCCACCGACCCGGCCACACGGCATACGCCATCGGTGGCCTCGCCGCGGCTAGCGTGTGCGCCGTGACGACCGACGCGACGACGACCACCACGGCGACCACGACCACGACGGCGAGCGACCGGGCAGAGGTCCTCAGGATCGTCGACGCGTTCTTCGGCGCGTTCGTCTCCGGACCCGGTTGCGGCGAGCGCATGGACGGGCTGCGCGCGCTGCTGCTCCCGCAGGCCGTCGTCGTGCGGACGTGCGGTCTGGAGCCGGCGGTCATGGGCGTCGAGGAGTTCATCGCCCCGCGCGAGGCGCTGCTCACCGGAGGGACGCTGGAGCACTTCCGCGAGTGGCCGGTCGAGGGACGCGTCGAGGTCTTCGGCGACATCGCGCACTGGTTCGGCAGCTACGCCAAGGCGGGCGAGCAGGACGGCGAGCCGTTCACGGGGCGCGGGATGAAGACGATCCAGCTCGTCCGCACGGCCGGCGGCTGGCGCATCAGCGCGGCCGCGTGGGACGACGAGCGCGACGGCCTGGAGCTGCCGCCCTCCTGACCCGCACGCCTGACCTGCGCGCCTGACCCTCACGGGCGTCGTGCGGTTCACTGGGCAACGTGGGTGTGCAGCGCCTGAGGACCGCTTTCCTGACGGACGGGCGACGGGTGGCGTATGCCGTCACGGGCAGTGGTCCGTTCCTCGTGGTCGCCCCGGGGTGGCTGAGTCACCTCGAGGTGGGCTGGGCCATCCCCGCCGAGCGGATGTTCCAGAGGCACTGTCGTCGGGACGCACCCTCGTGCGCTACGACCGGCCGGGCTGCGGGCTGTCGGACGCCTACGACGGCCCGCGCACGATGGAGCTCGAGATGGCGACGATCGCGGCCGTGACCGAGGCGGTCGGCGCGGACCGCTTCGACCTGCTCGGCTGGTCGCTCGGCGCCGCGGCCGCCGTGCAGTGGGCCGCCGAACGGCCGGACAGCGTCTCGCGACTTGTGCTCTACGGCGGCTGGCCCGCCGGTGAGTCCATCGGGGACGCCGACAGCCGGCGGCACGTGCTCGGCCTGCTCGCGACGCACTGGGGGCTCGGGTCCGACCTGCTCACCGAGCTCTTCGCCCCCGATGCGGACGCCGGCACGCGGCGGACCCTCGCGACCTACCAGTGCGCGGCCTCCTCGTCCGGGACGGCCGTCGCGCTGCTGGAGCTCGCGTATGCCCTCGACGTGCGCCCGCTCCTGGGCCAGGTCCGCGCGCCGACCCTGGTGCTGCACCGGCGTGGCGACCGGGCGGCACCCCTGGCCGGAGGCCTGGCCCTCGCAGATGCCATCCCGGGCGCGGAAGTCGTTGAGCTCGAAGGTCGCTCACACCTCCCGGCCATCGGCGACGCGCAGGCGGTGGTCGACGAGGTGCGGCGCTTCCTCGGCCTGCCGACGTTGCGCCGCGCCGTGCCGACGGGTCTCACGGAACGCCAGACCGAGATCGCGGCCCTCGTCGCCGAGGGCCTGACGAACCGCCAGATCGCCGAGCGGCTCGGCATCTCAGAGCGATCCGCGGAGTCGCACCTCGAGCGGATCCGGCTGCGGCTCGGGTTCAGCTCCCGCTCGCAGGTCGCCGCCTGGTACGTCGCGCGCACCCGATAGACGTGACCTTCGGACGCAGAACCCAGGGAAGTGGGGTAGTTCCACGGCTGCCTCCCCCACCGCGTCCGGCCAGCCTGAAGTCATGTCACGACGCATCGCCTTGCTGACCGTCTCCGCCGCCGCGTGGTGCGGCTTCGTCGCCGTCACCGTGTGGACGATGGCCTTCCTCGCCGGAGTGGGGCTCCGCCGGACCGTCGACGGTCCAGTCCGGATCCCGACCGGGTGGGCGGTCGCGGTCGACCTCGCCCTCCTGCTGCTCTTCGCCATCCAGCACTCCGTCATGGCCCGTCGCCCCGCGAAGGCGTGGCTGCGCCGTCACGTCCCCGCCGAGCTGGAGCGCACCACCTACGTCCTCGCCACCGACGTCTGCCTCGCCCTGCTGCTCGCACTCTGGCAACCCTGGGACCAGGCGGTCTGGCACGTCGATGGCGTCGCGGCATACGGCCTCTGGGCGCTGAGCGCGGCGGGCTGGGCGCTCGCGATCGCGGCGACCTACGCCGTCGACCACCTCGAGCTGCTCGGCCTTCGGCAGGCCGGCTGGGGCGGCCGACCCCGTCCCGACGCCGGCGCGCCCGAGGCGCTGGAGGTCGGCGGCCTGCACGCGATCGTGCGCCACCCGCTCATGACCGGGATGGTGCTTGCCTTCTGGGCCACCCCGCGGATGAGCGCGCCGCACCTGCTCTTCGCCGTCGCCGCGACCGGCTACATCGCCGTCGGGACCAGCTTCGAGGAGCGCGACCTGCGCCGCACCTTCGGTGACGCCTACGTGGCGTATGCCGCCCGCGTCCCCGCGTTCGTGCCCGGGCTCCGCGTGGGACGGGGCAGGGCGGCGGTCGCGCCGTCACGACGCGGTCAGGCCTGAGCGGTCGCGGCCGAACCGGCGGACGTCACTCCCCCCGGATGCGCTCCGGCTTGAGCACGACGAGCGCCGCCGCGACGACGATCCCGGCGCCGATGCCGACCACGAGCCCACGGCCCACGTCCTTCGTCAGCGCGCCGCCCATGAGCCCGACGAGCGCCCCGATCGACGCGCACCCGGTGAACGTCGCGATGACCTTGGCCCAGAAGGGCGCCTGCACCTCACCAGCCATGCCGCCACAGTAGTGGCGTCGCGGCGAGGACCGGACCGAACGACCGGGTCTCAGCCGCGGGAGTGGTGGCGCACCCAGAGGGCCAGCTCGGTCCGCGTGCTGAAGCCCAGCTTTGCCAGGGCGCTGCGCACGTGGGACTCGACGGTGCGCACCGACAGGAAGAGACGTTCGGCGATCTGCTGGTTGGTGCAGGCGTCGGCGACGAGCCGCGCCACCTCGAGCTCGCGGGCGGTGAGCGGGCCGGCCTCACCGTCCGGCGCGAGCCCGGAAAGGAGGCGTCCGGCCTCGTCGAGCGGCCCCGGCATGTCGAGGACGAGGAAGTCCTCCGCCGCCGACTCGGCCAGCGCACGGACCGACGGCGAGGAGGGCGGCCTGGTCGCTTCCGTCTGGTTCGTGGGGCTCGTCCGGTTCGTCGGGGTCGTCGGGGCCGGCGCGCGCGGCAGGCGCGACAGGCACTGCGCCCAGCGGAGCCGGGACAGCGCCACGAACGGGCGAGCGCCGAGGCGCAGGTCGGCATCGACCGCGCGCCGGAAGTGGCCTGCGGCCACGTCGAGGTCGCCGCCGCCGAGCGCGAGCGTGCCGATGAGGTACTCGCTCGAGCCGTAGAAGAACGGGCTCCCGCCGCCGTCGCCGGTGCCCCAGTGCGCGATCGGGGCCAGCAGCGCATGACAGCGGCGCGCCAGCTCCGCGTCACCGACTGCCGCTGCACCGAGCCCGATCTGGCCGACGGTGCCCATCCAGCGGGGCCCGAGCGGCATCCGGCCCGGCAGGTCGCGCAACGGCTCGAGCACGGCCGCAGCCCGGTCGCGCTCGCCCACGAGCACCAGGGTCTGGGCGATCGAGGCCGTCAGGATCGGGATGGGGGGAGCGCCTCTCTCCATGAGCGGCAAGGCACCCTCGGGCACGTCGCTCGTGTCCCCGCGCAGGATGGCCAGCTGGATGCGCAGGGCGTGGCACATGCCGACCATCGACACGTCACCGACGCGCTCGGCGATCTGCAGGCCGGCGTCGGACTCGCGCCGTGCCTCGTCGAAGGCACCGGTCATGGCGGCCAGCGCGGCCCGCAGCCGATGGGTGTGCCAGCGCCCGACGGGCGAGGACCGTTGGGCCGCAACGCGTTCGACCTCCTCGATCGATCGGTTCAACGCCCCGAGGTCACCGCGCTGCAGGGCGATCTCGCACTGCCACAGGTGTCCCCACAGTTCGCCCATGGCCGTGGTCGAGGTGCGCCCCAGCTCGACCGCCCGGTCGGCGAGCAGCGTGCGCTCCTCGATGGCCTGCGGATAGGACAGGACGTAGTGGCGGGCGGCCACCGCCTCGAGCTCAGCCTGCGCCGAGCCGGACCGTCGCGCGAGGTCCAAGGCGCTGGCCGACAGGGGTCCGGCGCTCTCGTCGACAGCCTCGTCCGCGGCGGCCACGGCCATGAGACACATCAGCCCGGACCGCTCGGCCAGCCGGTCCTCCGGGATGAGGGCCAGCACCCGTCGGCACAGCCGGCCGGCGACCTGCGCGGTCTCCACGGAGCCGATCCCTTGCGGCACCAAGGCTGCCCGCGCCATGAGGTCCCGGCGCCCAGAGGCCTCGGCCACGTCGACGGCCTCGACGCACGTCGCGACCGCGTCGGGCACGAGGTTGGCCAGCCACTCGTAGCGCGCCAGCTCGACCCAGGCGCTCGGCCAGGTCGGCTCCCTCGACACCGAGTCGTCGCGCGTGGCGCAGGCTCATCCGGGCGAAGGCCACCGCCTCCTCGTGGGCGCGCGCGGTGGCGGCCTGTGCAGCCGCGGTCCGCGCGCTGTCGCGGCAGCGCAGCGACGCCTCGGGCGTGCCGGCCCGGTCCCAGTGCGCGGCAGCAGCCCCGAGGAGCAGCTCGTCCCCCGTCGCCGCCATCGCCGCGGCGATGGCGGCCTCTGCGCCCAAGCGCTCCTGCGGGTCCGTGTGGGCGACGACCGCGTCGCGCACGAGCGCGTGCACGAACGACAGGCCCGTCGCTCCGTGTCGCAGCAGGCCCGCCCGCGTGGCAGCCGCGATGTGGTCGCTGACGACCGGGACCGTCCGGTCCGTGGCCGCGGCCAGCAGGGTCGGCGAGATCCGCTCGGACATCAGCGCGGCGCTGGTGATGGTGTGCCGCGCGTCGTCGGCCAGCCGGAGGAGCGGCGCGACGAGGAGTCCCCGCATCCCGCTGCGCTCGGCCAGCAGGTCGTCGAGGCTGCCCGACTGCGGCGGGGCCTCGGAGGTGAGGACGCGGATGTAGAAGGGGTTGCCGTCGGTCCGGGTCACGAGCTCGTCGGCGAGCGGACACCATGCCGCCGTCGCCTCGTCGCTCGCCAGCCACTGCACCACCTCGTCTGGGCTGAGCCCCCGCAGCGGGAGCGACTCGGCTGCGCTCCCCCGCAACAGGTCGGGCAACGTGCGACCGACCGGCGTCGACGGGTCATCGCGAGCCGTCGCCACGACGAGCACCGGCGACGTCGCGAGGTCGAGCGCGACGTGTCGCAGCAGCGCCACCGACAGCGAGTCGGCCCAGTGCAGGTCCTCGAGGAGGATCAGCAGCCCCGACGCGCCCGCTGCCCGCCGCAGCCCCTCGGCCACGGCCTCGCTGACGCGGAAACGCACCGCATCGTCGTCGAGATCCGGCGCGGTCACGGTCGCGAGGACCTCCTCCAGCTCCGGGATGCGCGTGCCGACCCGGCGCCAGGGCCACAGCACGGGCGCACCCGGGTCGTCGACGGCATACCCGTGGGCGACCTGCAGGCCCAGGGCCGCCGACCGCTGCCGGGCCGCGTCAGCCAGCGATGTCTTGCCGATGCCGCTCTCACCGGTCACGAGCACGAGACCGCCCCGGCCCGCCGCCGCGGCGGCGAGCGCCCCGTCGATGACGGCGAGCTGTTCGGAGCGACCGACGATCGCGACCACGAGGCGAGTATCCCGCCCGCCACGGTCGCCCGTCGCCCGCGTTTTCAGTGGCGACCTCCGTGGCTCCACTGAGGCGCGACCTGCCCCCCGAGCGGGACGGTGGTCGCATCGCCCGACCGGGCCACCGAATCGCCCGTCCGGGGCACCCGAAACCGGGACAGCCAACCCGAGGAGACACCATGCACGCCCAGCTCGTCATCTTCGACGGACCGCAGTCGCCCGAGCTGCTCGCGGCCGCCGAGCTCGCCGACTCGCAACGCATCAGGCCGCTCGTCGAGTCCCACCCGCAGATCCGCGACGACATCGTCGCGCGCTACGACCTGCGCCAGCCCGACGGCGGTCGCGCCATGCTCACCGTCACCGGGTCGGAGGCCACCCTCGACGCGATGACGGAGCTCATCATGACGTCCAACCTCGTCCCCGGGGAGGACCCGGCGCTGCTTCCGGGGGCGTCCCGGGCCGAGCGCTACACCGTGGCCGAGGCGTTCGTCGCGGAGACGGCGGGTGCGCGATGAGCAGCCAGGCCGACAGGGCCCTCCGACCGGCTGACGTCCCTGCCGGCACGTGGACCGTCGACGGACCCGCCAGCACGGCGCGCTTCGCCATCAAGGACAAGCTCGTCCACACCGTCCGGGGCAGCCTGCCCGTCACCACCGGTGCCGTCGTGACGGATGTCGCCGCGCAGGTCGTCAGCGCCACGGTCGAGCTCGACACGGCCGGCATCATGACCGGCAACGGCCGCCGCGACCGCGACCTGCTGGGCCGTCACTTCCTCGACGCCGGGGCCCACCCCCGCATCGTCGTCGAGGCCGGGACCACCACGACCAGCGACGGCGGATGGACCGTGCACGCGCACCTGTCGGCTCGCGGGGCCTCCTGTCCCCTCGACCTCGAGGTCACGCCGACGACCCTCGACGACGAGCACGTGCGGGTGCACGTGACCGGACGCCTCGACCGCACCGGCCTCGGTATGCGGGTGCCGACCTTCATCGTCGCTCGCGACGTCGAGCTCGACGTCGACCTCGTGCTCACCCGCGGCTGAGCACGAGCGCACCCCGTCGGACTCGCGGGCTCGCGGGTGGGGCCGCGAGCCCGCGTCCAGTCGCGCCCGGCGCTCCGACCGGCACGTGTCGGTGGGGGTGGCTAGGGTCGGCGGCATGGTGGCCCACCAGCTCACGGTCGAGAATGCACGCCGCATCGCGGTGCACGCGCAGCTGCTCGACCGTCCGCGCCCCACCGACCTCGTCGCGACCGTCGAGCGGCTGACCATCCTGCAGATCGACCCGACGGCGGCCATCGCCCCCAGCGCCGACCTCGTCCTCTGGAGCCGGCTCGGCCGCACCTACGACCCCGCCCACCTCACCGCGGCCATCGAGCAGGACCGCTCCCTCGTCGAGACCGTCGCCTACGTGCGCAGCCCCAAGGACGTCCCGGCCGTGCTCGCCGAGGTCCGCGAGGCCGAGCCCTACCCCTTCATGGCCGACTGGCTCGAGGCCAACGACTCCTTCCGCCGCGACATCCTCGCCACCCTCGAGGCCGACGGGCCGCTGCTCTCGCGCGACATCCCCGACACCAGCGTCGTCCCGTGGCCCTCGACCGGCTGGACCAACAACCGCAACATCACCAAGATGCTCGAGGCCCTGGCCCTGCGCGGCGAGGTCGCCATCGCGGGCCGCAAGGGGCGTCAGCGCTACTTCGACCTCCCCGAGCGCGTCTACCCGCCCGACCTGCCGCGGCTCACCCTCGAGCAGGCCATCGCCCACCGCAACGAGCGCCGCCTCGCCGCCCTCGGCATCGCCCCCTCGAGCGGCACCGTCATGCCGGGCGAGGGTCCCTTCGTCGGCGAGGCGGGTGAGCCCGCCGAGGTCGAAGGGGTACCGGGCACGTGGCGCGTCCACCCGGCATACCTCGACGTCGTCGACGACTTCCGTGGGCGCACGGCTTTGCTGAGCCCCTTCGACCGGCTCATCCACGACCGGGCCCGCGCCGAGCAGCTGTGGGGCTTCGAGTACATCCTCGAGATGTACAAGCCCAAGCCCCAGCGCCGCTGGGGCTACTTCGCGCTGCCGATCCTGCACCACGACCGGCTCGTCGGGAAGCTCGACGCCCAGGCCGACCGCAAGGCCGGCACCCTCGTCGTCAACGCCATCCACGAGGACGTCCGCTTCACCAAGGCGATCACGACGGCCGTCCACCGCGAGATCGCCGACCTCGCAGCGTGGCTCGGCCTCACCCTCAGCGGCCCCGCCGCGCCCTAGACCCCGACACCAGGAGCCCCCGTGCGTCGCATCGTCGCCTACGTCATCACCTCTCTCGACGGCGCCGTCGACGACCCGAACCGCCTCTTCCCGGCCGACGTCGACCCCGACCACCCCGAGCCGCCCACCTTCGACGACGAGCTCATCGCCCGCGAGAGCGCGCTCATCGGGCAGCAGGACGCCGTGCTCCTCGGCCGCCACATGTACGACGCGTGGTCGCGCTACTGGCCGACCTCCGACGTCCAGCCCTTCGCCGACTTCATCAACGGCGTCAAGAAGTACGTCGTCACCTCGACGCCGCTCACCACCGAGTGGGGCGATGCAGAGGCGGTCCACGGCACGCTCGCCGACACCGTCCGCGACCTGAAAGCCCTGCCCGGCAACGACATCGGCGTGCACGGCAGCATCGAGCTCGCCCAGTCACTGATCGCCGAAGGCCTCGTCGACGAGCTGCACCTCGCCGTAGCGCCGGTCGTCGACCCCGAGGGCCGTCGGCTCTTCGAGCGGGCCACCGACCTGCAGCGGCTGGCGCTGGTCAGCGCCACGCCGACGCCCACCGGGGCGCTGTGGCTCGTCTACCGCCCTAGGGGCGACGCCCCAGCGTCCCGTTGACGCGGTAGCCGCGCACCGCCCGCTTCGACTGCGCCGACAGGATCGACGCGTCGCTCTGGTGCGAGAGCACCGACAGCCGGGACATGTTCGACAATAGCGACACCGCGCTCATCGACGACCCGATCGACAGGAACGACGCGAACGAGCCGACGCCGCCGATCGACAGCACCGAGCCCACGCTCCCGATCGAGAGCACCGACCCCGTCGACCCGATCGACAGGAACGAGTCCCTCGACGCGATCGACCACTTCCCCCTGCGTGACCTCGGCATGCGCCCAGCCTAGGCACGCGTACCCAGATCCGAGGACGTATGCCGTCCGCTGCCCTTCGCGAGGTATCACCCCTTCCGTCCGCTCCTCCTCTCCTGCAACGGCGCCGACCCCGTGACCCAAGATCCGGCGGACCCGCGCCACCCGGCACACGCAGACCCCTCAGGAGCACCACGTGAGCAGCACGTTCGCCTTCACCGTCCACCCGCGGGCCCGCCTCGGCGAGGACCTCGCCCGCGTCTGGTCGCCCCTCGGCCGCGTGCCGGACCCCGTCTACGACGCGGCACTGCGCCGTCTCCCGCTGCGCCCGGTCGCCATGGCCGGCATCCAGATCGGCGGGGCCTCCGTCGGCCACGTCGTGCTCGTCCCGTTCGGGGCGCGCCACCTGCTCACCTCGCCCGGCGAAGGCCGAGCCCGCGTTCACCGTGCGGTCGACAAGGCCCGCGCCCTCGGCTGCGACGTCGTGGGGCTCGGAGCGCTGACCGCCACGGTGACCGCGGGCGGGGTCTCGCTGCGCAGCCGTACCGACATCGGCGTCACGAACGGCAACGCCTTCACGGCCGCCATCGTCGACGACCAGGCCCGGCGGCTCCTGCGCGACGCTGTCGGCCACGCGTCCGACCCGCACGTCGCCGTCGTCGGAGCCACCGGCAGCGTCGGCGCGGCGGTCACCCGGCTGCTCGCCCGCGACCGGGCCGTCGCCCGCCTCACCCTCGTCGCCCGCGGGGCCGGACGCCTCGACGCACTCGCCGCCGACGTCGGCCGGCAGGTCCCGACGACCACGGCCACGACCCTGGACGCCGTCGCCACCGCCGACCTCGTCATCCTCCTCACCGCCTCGGCCGACGCCCTCCTCGGGCCGCAGCACCTCGCGCCCGGCGCAGTCGTGCTCGACGCCACCCAGCCGCGCAACACCTCGCCCTCGCTCGTCGACGAACGGCCCGACGTGCTCGTCGTGGACGGCGGGGTCGTCGACATCCCGAGCCTGCGCCTCGTCGGCGGCGACATCGGACTGCCCGACGGCCGCTCCTACGCGTGCTTCGCCGAGACCGCACTGCTCGCCCTCTCGGGACATCGCGGCCACTTCTCCATCGGCGTGCCGACGCTCGAGCTCGTCGACGCCACCCGCGGCATGGCTGCCGACCTCGCGCACCTCGGCTTCCGGGCCGCGGAGCCGACGAGCTTCGGCCGGCCCGTCACCGCCCACCGTGCCACGACCGCTCCGACTCTGGCGGTGGCGTCGTGACGACCCTCGCCCGCGGTGGTCGTCCCGCTCACCAGCGAGCCCGCCACCGTGCCAGCCACCGTGCCAGCCACCGGGTCGTCCTCCTCGGCGGCGGCTACGTCACCCTCCACGCGTATGCCGGTCTGATGCGTCACGCCGGACGTGCCGTCCGCCGCGGCGACGTCCAGGTCGTCGTCATCAGCACCGACGACGCCCACAGCTTCCATGGCTTCACGGGCGAAGTGCTCGCGGGCCTGCTGCCCTACGACCGCACCCGGACTCCCCTCGTCGAGGCGATGCCGCACGCGCACGTCGTCCTCGGGCGGGTGACCTCGATCGACGCCGAGCGCCGTGTCGTCCGCTACGAGCTCGCCGCCGCGTCCGGCTCGGACGGGGAGACCAGAGGGTCCGGCGAGTCGGGCACGGAACGGGTCCTCGACTACGACGCGCTCGTCGTCGGCACCGGTGGGCGAGAGCCCGCCGCCGCGGTGCCGGGACTGGCCGAGCACGGCTTCACGCTGCGCGCGCCCGGAGACATCGCCGTGCTGACCGAGCGCGTCCGCGCGGCAGCCGCCCACCGCGGGCTGCGCCGGCAGACGGTGCTCGTCGCCGGTGGCGGGATGGCCGGCGTCGAGATGGCTGCGGCGGTCGCCGACCTCGGCGGCGCGCGGGTCCGCGTCGAGCTCGTCCACTCGGGCGACGGCATCCTGCCCGAGCTGCGCGACGACCAGCCCCGTCTGGCCCGCCGCGCCGAGCAGGAGCTGAAGCGGCTCGGCGTCCGAGTCCGGCTGGGAGTGCGCCTCGCCTCAGTGACCGAGGACCACGCGTACCTCTCCGACGGCACGGCCCTCCCGGCGAGCACCGTCATCGCGACCCTCGGCCAGCGACCCGTCCTGGTCCCCGGCATCGACGCCCACCGCGACCCCCGGGGCCGGCTCGTGACGCGGCCCGACCTGTCGGTCGTCGACGGCGTCTGGGCCGCCGGCGACGCCGCGTGCGTCGTCCACCCGACGAGTGGCGAACCCGTGCCGGCCAACGCGCTGTGGGCGATCAAGGGTGGCGAGCACGTCGGCCGCAACCTCGCGCGGACCCTGCGCGGTCGCCCGACCCGGCCGTTCGCGTACCGCGGCCTCGGCCAGGCGGCGTCGTTCGGCTTCGGCCGGTCGATCTCGGAGCTCTACGGCATCCCGTTCACTGGCTGGGTCGCGTGGGTGCTGCGGCTGACGTTCTTCCTGCGGTTCATGCCGAGCCGGCGCAAGGCAGCCCAGGTCGTGGTCGACCTCGCCCGCCACGCCACACACGGCCGTAGCGCTCCGACCACCGCACCCGCCGACGCCGACCTCGCCGGGGTCCGCACCGCCTGACGACGGCCGGCATCGGCCGAGCAGGCCCACGTTGTCCAACGTTCGGAAGGATTCGCCAGGCCCCTCCGTTGTCGCCTCAGACGTCCCCACCCCGGGGATCGACCGACGAGGAGCTGAACGTGCGCGCGATCTGGAACGGCAAGGTCATCGCCGAGAGTGACGACACCGTGGTCGTCGAGGGCGACCACTACTTCCCCCGCGAGTCCGTCGACGACAGTGTGCTCGTCGAGAGCAGCACGCAGACGACGTGCCCTTGGAAGGGCCAGGCCTCCTACTTCTCGATCGCCGTCGACGGCGACACCAACCGCGACGCCGCGTGGTACTACCCGACGCCGAAGAGCGCCGCCGCGCAGATCCAGGACCGCGTCGCCTTCTGGCGCGGCGTCACCGTCACCGACTGAGGTCTCGTCCGCGCAGTCGCGGCTCCGTCACCTGGTGTGGCGAGCCGCGAGCGCGCGGGCGATCCGTTCGACGAGGTCGTAGGGCACCGGGTCCTTGTAGAAGAACCGCACCGTGTCCTTCGTCCTACGGTGCCGCGCGACCTCGGCCTCGAGGTCCGGGTCGAGCTCGCCGACGGGGTAGAGCCCGACGTGCTTCTTCCATCCCGCGAAGTGCAGTCCGTAGCGGTCGGCGAACATCACGGCCGGCATGCCGTAGCGGATCTTCTCCTCGCCACCCGGCACGGCCCGCAGGATCGCTGTGCGCACCTGCTCGAGCACCTCGCGCTGCTCGGCGGGAAACCCGTCGAGGTATGCCGTCACCGACGTCGGCGCCGCCGTGTCCTTGGTCGCGGGTGCCTTCGCGGATGCGTTCGTGGGCGCCTTCGTGGGTGGCTTCGTGGGTGTCGTCTCTGCCTCGGCCATCGGTCCCCCTCGTCGTCACCACCCTGCCCCTCGCCAGTGTGACGGACGGCGTCCCCTGCGGCCATGGTCGATTCGCCGGACACCGGTGCGGCGATCGCCTAGCGTGAGCCGACCACCAGGGGACCAGGGAGCACCATGCGCAGGACCAAGGGACTCGTCACGATCGCCGCCCTCGTGGCGTTGGCCGCGATCGGCGGCAACGCGACGCGCGGGTCCGGCGACGTGGCGCTCGCCGGCTCGGGGGCCGAGCCGCTCGTCACGGTCACCCACACCCCGGCGCCGCCGGCGTCCCCGGTGACGACCCCTTCCGCGCCCGCAACCACCTCGACGACGCCGACCGCGAAGGCCGCGGCGACAGTGCCGGCGACGACCGGGACGACGTCGAAGGCCACGCCGAAGAGCACGACGAAGTCGACCTCTGCCGCCACGACATGGGTGGTGACGAAGGTCGTCGACGGCGACACGATCTGGGCCTCACGTGGCGGCGTGACCGAGAAGGTCCGCTTCATCGGCATGGACACCCCGGAGACGGGTCAGTGCGGCTTCACCGAGGCCCGCAACGCCCTGCGCGGCATCATCGGCGGCCAGCGAGTCACCCGGACCCCGGGCGCCCGGACCGACGTCGACCGCTACGGCCGGGCCCTGCGCTACGTCGACGTCAACGGGGTCGACGCCGGCCTGCGCCTCATCAAGCAGGGGCATGCCGTCGCCCGCTACGACTCGCGGGACGGCTACGGGTCCCATCCGCGCGAGGGCGCCTACGTGCGCGCCGACGCCGCGAGCCCGAAGGCGGCCTGTGTCGACCCGAACGCCGGCAGCACGTCGGGTGGCACGAGCGGCAACGGCCTCGCCGGCACCTGGCCCCAGGCTGGCGACAAGTACCCCTGTCCGCAGTCGCGACCGGTCAAGGGCAACGAGGGCTCGATGATCGCCCACGAGCCGACCGACCGCTACTACAACGTCACCAAGCCCGAGCAGTGCTTCGCGACGATGGCCGCCGCCGAGGCCGCCGGCTTCCGACCCGCCAAGGTCTGAGCATCATTGGCGTCCCGTCCCGTGCCGCCCATCAATGACGACCCGCACAACCGGTTGAGTCCGCTCCGCCGAGTCGGCATGCTCGCCCGATGAGCGGTCACGCCGTCGGAGTCCGGATCCCCTACGCGCAGGCCCCGGGCCACGTGCAGCGCTGGGTCGAGGACCGGCTCGGCGGCGACCTCGCGCAGGTCATCGACTGCGTCGGCGGGATGTCGCCCGGACCGGCTGCTCGCGTCCGCACCGCTTCGGGGTCGGCCGCTTTCGTCAAGGCCTGTGGCGCCGGCCTCAACCCGAACACCCCGGACCTGCTGCGCGCCGAGGCGCGAGTGCTGGCCGCACTGCCCGAGCACCCCTGCCTGCCGCGCCTGCTCGACGTCCAGGACGACGGCGACTGGGTCGTGCTGCTCATCGAGGACCTGCCCGGCTCACCACCCCCGGCTCCCTGGCGCCACGCCGACCTGGTCCGGGTGAGCGACGCACTCGCCGAAGCGCGGTCGGTGCTGGACGCCGTCGACGTCGGCGACGTGCCTGCGGCGGTGGAGTCCTCACCCATCTTCCTGACCCGGTGGCGAGCGCTGGCTGACCAGCTCCACCTCGTCGACCCGTGGTGGGCGGCGCACCACGACGCCCTGGCCCACCACGCCGAGCGCGCCGCCGGCCTCATCGACGGGGATGCCCTCGTGCACTGCGACATCCGTGCCGACAACGTCGTGCTGACGCCGGACCGGACCGTCCTCGTCGACTGGGGGCAGGCACGGCGGGGTGCGGCGTGGATGGACCACGCGATGCTCGCGCTCGACTGCTCCATGAGCGGCAGCGAGACGTCCACGGCCGAGCTGGCAGACGCTGACCCCGCCCTGCGCGACCGGGACCCGGCGGACCTGCTCGCCCTCGCCGCCGCCGCGGCGATGTCGTTCGTGTCGAGGTCGACCGAGCCGGCACCGCAGAGTCTGCCGACCCTGCCCGCGACGAGCGCGCGGTGGGCCGATGCCTTCCGCCCCTACCTCACGGAGGCACTCGCCGAGGTCGGCTGACCTCAGTCGTCGAGGCCGAGGATGCAGGCCGTGCCGACGTCGACGAAGCCCACGCGGCGGTAGATGTCGGCTGCCGCGTCGGATCCTGCCGAGAGGAACACGGTGTCGACGCCGCGCTCGCGGCACGAGGCGACGAGCGTGCTCGTGATCGCCGTGCCGTGACCGCGCCCCCGGTGACCCGGCGGCACCGCGATCCCCATCAGCTCGGCGACGTCGCCGCGGGGAGCCGCCGACCCCGCGCCGCAAAGACGGTGGTCCTCGAACGAGGCGACGACGACGAGGTCGCCGCGCTCCATGAGCTCGGGGCGCCGCCCCGGGTCCTTCGGCTTCACCTCGTCGTGCCCGGCGAACCCCGCCGACACCGAGCCCAGGGCGAGCGAGAGGTGCGGCTCGGCCGGCTGCAGCGCCCGGGCTCGCGGGTCCTGCGCCACGACCACGTCGGCCGGCATGACGAGCAGCGGGTAGAGGTGCGGCTCGTGACCGGCCGCGCGCACCGCGGGCAGCAGCGACGGCGTGACCTCGTCGACCCACTCGATGGCCCGCGGGACTTCGAGCTGCTGCTGGCGCTCGAGCACACGGCATACGTCGTCGGGCGTGAAGACGCCCCGGCCACCCAGGCGCGGCCGCGCGTAGAACTGCCACCCCGTGCCCTCGTCGGCGACGAAGAGCGTGAAGGGCCCGACCTCCTCGGCCGAGGCGACGGCGCGCGGCACGCAGTCGTAGTACGCCTCGATGCGGTCCAGCCGCGCGTCGTGAGCTCGCCCCATGGCGTCACCATGACAGGCGCTGCCCTCTCGGAGCGACCGAATTGACGCGCGCCCCAGTGCCCTTCGGCCCGCTCAGCGCCGCCCGCGACGGGTGCGCAGGTAGTCGGCGACGACGTACTCGCCGAGCCGCGCGATGTCGGGCGTGAAGACCCGACCGCCCGCCCGGCGCGCCACGGCATCGACGAAGCGCGCGAGCCCCGGGTCGTCGCCGAGCATGAAGACGTTGAGCTGGGCACCGGACCGTCGCAGCTCGTCGACCTGGGCGACCGTCGCGCGCACGGTCTGCTGCGTCGCGGGCCAGTGGAAGGTGGGCCGCCCGTCGACCTCGATGTGCGCCGTCGGCTCACCGTCGGTGACGACGAGGACGACCGGCTCGGCGTCGGGGTGCCGGCGCAGGTGCCGCGACGCGAGCATGAGGGCGTGCTGGAGGTTGGTGCCCTGCACCCACTCGGGCTCGGCCTCGGTGAGCTCGGTGGGCGTCAGCCTCCGCGCCGTGAGGTTGAAGCCGATGATCTGCAGCGCGTCGTGCCGGAAGCGGGTCTGCACGAGGTGCGAGAGCGCGAGCGCCGTCTGCTTCATCGGCCCCCACCGCCCCTCCTGCATCATCGAGAAGGACATGTCGACGCACAGCGCGACCGCGGCGACGGCCCGCCGCTCCGTCTCGGCGACCTCGAAGTCCTCGACGAGCAGCTCCACCCCGCCGCTCCCTGGAGCCGGCGCTCTGCGCCGGAATGCCGGGTCGCCCATTGCCGGGGAGGCTCCCCCACCCGAGCGCGCGTTGCGTTGCAGGGCGTTGGAGACGGTGCGGACCGTGTCGATGGGAAGCTCGTCGCCGAACTCCCACTGCCGGCTGAGGCCCGTCAGCTCGTCGGCCTGCCCGGCGGCGCGGTCGTCGTGGTCGCCGCGTCCCGCTGCCTCGACCCGCTCGAAGACCCGCTTGAGCGCCGTCTCCCCCAGCCGCCGCACGGCCCGCGGTGTCAGGCGCAGGCCGTCGTCGCCGCGCGAGACGTAGCCCTGCCGCTCGAGCTCGCGCTCGAGCTGGCGCAGGGCCTCCATGTCTCGGGCGGCGTCGGCGCCGAGGTACTGCTCGAGCCGTTCGACGTCGACGTCGTCGAGGGTCGCGCCGAAGTAGCCCTGTCCGAGCTGCTCGCCGAGCTGCTCGAGGTCGGCGAGCTCGGCCACCGCGCCGACGGCGTCGCCGTAGCCCATCGGCTCGCCCTGCCCCTGCTGCACCGGGCTGCGTCGGTCGAGACCCGGCCTGAGTGCCCGGAGGTTGTCGGACAGCTGCGCCATCTGCGAGGCGAGGTCGGGGTCGCCGAGGGCGTCGGACATGAGCTGGCCGAGCTGCTCGCGCTGCTCGGGGCTGAGCGAGGCCATCAGCCGGTCGGCCGCGGCCTGGCGCCGGGCGAGGGCGTCGATGAGCTCGTCGACGGATCCGGGCTGCTCCGGGAAGAGGTCGCCGTGCTTGTCCATGAAGTCGCGGAACTGGTCCTCGGTGTCCTCGCCGCGGGCGTGCGCGGCGAGCAGCTGGTTGAGGTCGGCGAGCATGTCCTTGACAGCCTGCATGGCCTGCGGGTCGTTGCCCGACAGCGCCTGCTTGAGGCCCTCGAACTGCGCGCCGACGACCTCACGCTGGAGCATCTGCTGGATCTGCTCGAAGGTCTGCTGCGCCTCGGGCGAGTGCCATGCGTAGCCCCCGAGGGCGCGGACGGCGCCGGCGACGTCGTCGGGGATCGTCGCGAGGTCCATCTCCGCGAGGCGGGCGTCGTCGCCGGACTCGCCGGCGAGGGTGTCGCGCTCCTCGGCGAGGGCCTGGTCGAGCATCGCGCGCACCTGGTCGAGCGTGCCGCCGAGGTCGCCACGGCGGCGCGCGGCCTCCCGCAGCCGGCGGACGCGGTCGACGAGGTCGTCGAGCCCGCGGCGCCCGTCCATGCCCCGTCGCATGAGCTCGCGCAGCGCCTCACGCAGCGAGCCACCGGCCAGGACGTCCTGCCCGACCTCGTCGAGGGCCGACCGCACGTCGAACGGCGGCGCGAGCGGGTCGGGCCCACCGTGCCACGGCGTGTAGCGGAAGCGCCCGTGCACGTCACCGCCCTCGCCCGGACCTCGTGGTGGCATCGGCGGTGTCATCGGCACGACCTACGCCCCGTAGACCGTGCGGCCGGCGACGGAGTCCTTGTCGATGCGTCGGGTCAGGTGCAAGCCCTCGAGGACGAACTCGATGGCCGCCGCGACCTGTCCCGGCGTCGCGTCGTCGCCGTGGCCGAGCCGGTCGAGCACCTTGGACAGCCCCGACACCGGACCCACCTGGGCGAGCAGGTCGGAGCCGGGCACGAGCTCTCCGGTCTCGACGACGGCACCCTCGGCGAAGAGGTTGGTGAAGCCGGTCAGGTCGAGGCCCGACAGGCGCGACCGGTAGGTCTCGGCGACGGCGAGGCGCAGCAGGTGCGTCAGCACGTCGCGCTCGCGACCCTCCTCGCCCATCTCGAACTCGACCTTGCCGAGGAGGGTGGGCACGACGGTGGGGACGTCACAGACGCGCGCGACGGCATACGCCTCCCCGGTGCGGGCCGCGCGACGCAGCGCGGAGCCGGCCACCCCCTCGGCCCCGGCGATGGCGAAGCGCGCCGACACCCCGGAGCGCTGGTCGACGGCGGAGGACTCGCGCAGCCCGCGGGTGAAACGCGCCACGACCTCGAGGAGGTGCTCGGGCACGTTGGCGACGAGGTTGGACTCCTGCGCGATGAGGGCGACCTCGTCGCTGACCTCGGTCGGGTAGTGGGTGCGGATCTCGGCGCCGAAACGGTCCTTGAGCGGGGTGATGATGCGGCCACGGTTGGTGTAGTCCTCGGGGTTGGCCGTGGCGACGAGGAGCAGGTCGAGGGGCAGCCGCAGCGAGTAGCCGCGGATCTGGATGTCGCGCTCCTCGAGCACGTTGAAGAGCGCGACCTGGATGCGCTCGGCGAGGTCGGGCAGCTCGTTGAGGCCGAAGATGCCGCGGTTGCTGCGCGGCACGAGCCCGTAGTGCACCGTCTCGGGGTCACCGAGCGTGCGGCCCTGGGCGACCTTGACCGGGTCGACGTCGCCGACGAGGTCGCCGACGCTCGTGTCGGGGGTCGCGAGCTTCTCGGTGTAGCGCTCGCTGCGGTGGCGCCACACGACGGGCAGGTCCTCGCCGAGCTCGACGGTCATCCGCCGGCAGCGCACGCACGACGGCTGGTGCGGGTCGTCGCCGATCTCGCAGCCCTCGACGACGGGGCTCCACTCGTCGAGCAGGCCGGCGAGCGTGCGCATGAGGCGCGTCTTGCCCTGGCCGCGCTCGCCGAGCAGCACGAGGTCGTGACCGGCGAGCAGCGCCGTCTCGAGCTCGGGAAGCACCGTCTCGTCGAAGCCGACCATCCCCGGGAAGGCGTCCTCACCGGCCCGCAGCCGGGCCAGGAGGTTCTCGCGGATCTCGCTCTTGACGCTGCGGTGGACGTGGCCGGAGGCACGCAGCTCGCCGAGGGTGGTGGCACCGGTGTCGGGGTGGGTCATTGCTTCACGCTACGTCCGACTCCCGACAGTGTCGAAGGATCCGTCGAGGGCTGGTCGTCGCCGCGTATGCCGTATGCCGTATGCCGTAGGCCATATGCCCGAGGCCCCGGGCTCAGCCGGCCGACGACTCGGCGCGGTCGCCCGCCCAGTCGGTGTGGAAGGTGCCCTCGCGGTCGATGCGCGTGTAGGTGTGCGCGCCGAAGTTGTCGCGCAGCGCCTGGATGAGCGCGGCCGGCAGGCGGTCGCGGCGCAGGCCGTCGAAGTAGGCGAGCGACGACGCGAAGGCCGGAGCCGGCACGCCCCGCTCGGCGGACACGGCGACGACGCGGCGCCAGGCCTGCACCCCGTTGCCGATCGCGTCGGCGAACCACGGCGCGGTCAGGAGGGTCTCGAGACCGGGCTCGGCGGCATACGCCTCCTTGATGCGGTCGAGGAAGCGGGCGCGGATGATGCAGCCACCGCGCCAGATCGTCGCGACCTCACCGAGGTCGAGGTCCCAGCCGTGCTCCTTCGAGCCGGCGGCGAGCTGGTCGAAGCCCTGCGCGTACGCGACGATCTTGGAGGCGTAGAGCGCGGCGCGGACGTCGTCGACGAAGGCATCGCGGTCCACGTCACGCTGCGTGGACGGGTCGAGCTCGGCGAGGTCGGCGAAGGTCTCGCGCACGGCGGCGCGCTGGCTCGTGTGCCCGGACAGGCTGCGGGCGAAGGTCGCCTCGGCGATGCCGGTGACGGGCACGCCGAGGTCGAGGGCGCTCTGCACGGTCCAGCGACCGGTGCCCTTCTGCTCGGCCGCGTCGCCGACGACGTCGACGAACGGCTTGCCGGTCGTGGCGTCGGTGTGGGCGAGCACGTCGGCGGTCATCTCGATGAGGAAGGACTCGAGGTCGCCCTCGTTCCACTCACGGAAGACGTCGGCGATCTGGGCCGGCTCGAGCCCGAGGACGCTGCGGAGCAGGTCGAAGGACTCGGCGATGAGCTGCATGTCGGCGTACTCGATGCCGTTGTGGACCATCTTGACGAAGTGTCCGGCGGCGTCGGGGCCGAGGTGCGCGGCGCAGGGCGTGCCGTCGACCTGCGCGGCGATGGACTCGACGACGGGCGCGAGGCGCTCGTAGGCGTGGTCGGAGCCGCCGACCATGATCGACGGGCCGTTGAGCGCACCCTCCTCACCGCCGGAGACACCCATGCCGACGAAGTGGATCCCCTTGTCGGACAACGCCTTCTCGCGGCGGAGGGTGTCGGCGAAGTGCGCGTTGCCGGCATCGACGACGATGTCGCCCTCGTCGAGCAGCGGCACGAGCTCGTCGATGACGGCGTCGGTCGGAGCGCCGGCCTTGACCATGACGATGATGGCCCGCGGCTTCTGGATCGCCGCGACGAAGTCCTCGACCGTCTCGGCGCCGACGAAGTCACCCTCGTCGCCGAACTGCTCCACGAGGCTCGTCATGCGCGAGGTCGTGCGGTTGTGGACCGCCACCGTGTGGCCGTGTCGGGCGATGTTGCGGGCGAGGTTGCGGCCCATCGTGGCGAGGCCGGTGACGCCGATCGTTGCGCGTGTCTCCATGAGGGCGGCAACCTCTTCGGCGGCCGGCGCATTCCATCCCGTCCACCCCTCGGCACACACCACCCCTGCCACCACCCCTGCCCGGCCGCCCGGCGATGGGGTTGGGTGGACCCATGGACGTGGGAGTGCAGCGGCGGGTCGTGGAGCTGGGTGACGAGCTGGCCGGCGAGCTGTCCGGCCTGCCCGCGGACGCCGACCCGGGCGTCCGCGAGGCCCTCGCCGACGGCGTCGCGTCGCTGCGGCGGCTGGCCGACGTGCTCGAGCGGGCCTCGGACGCGGCCGCGGCGGGCCGACCGGCTCCCGTCGACGTCGTCGCGCCCGTCCTCGGCGTCGACGGCTGCAAGGCCGGCTGGGTGGGCGCGCTGCTCGAGCCCGGTGCGCCCCGGCCGCGCATCGTCGTGGCGCCGACCGTCGCTGAGCTCGTCGCGATGGTTCGCGAGTCGACCGGCATCCGGGTTGTCGGCATCGACATCCCGATCGGCCTGCCCGACAGCACGATCCGCCAGGCAGACCAGCTCGCGCGTCGGGCGCTCCCCGGCAAGGCGTCGTCGATCTTCTCGACGCTGACGCGCTCGGCGTACGCCGCGGCGACCCGTCTCGAGGCCGATGCCGTCAACCGCGGGCTCGTCGGGCAGGGCGTGGGCGCGCAGGCCTTCGCGCTGCGCGACAAGATCGTCGAGGTCGACGCGTGGCTGCGCACCCGGCCGACCGTCACGGTGCTGGAGGTCCACCCGGAGGTGTCCTTCGCGGCCATGACCGGGGCGCCCATCGCCGCGAGCAAGAAGACCGACGAGGGTCGCGACCGGCGCCTCGAGGCCCTCGCTGCCGCGGGCATCGCGCGCCCGTCCGTGCTCAAGGGCTCGGGGTATGCCGCCGACGACGTCCTCGACGCGTGTGCGGTCGCGTGGTCGGCCGCCCGGCACGCTGCAGGCCTGGCGCGGCCGCTCCCCGACCCGCCCGAGGTGTTCTCCGACGGGATCCCGGCCGCCATCTGGGCCTGATCGTCGGCCACCGGCGGGCGTGCCCCAGCATGGCCCCATGCGGATCACGGTGGACGACCTGACGGACCCGGCCGTCATCGACCTGCTCCACGGGCACGTCGCGCAGCTGCGGTCGATGTCGCCGCCGGAGAGCACGCACGCCCTCGACCTCGACGGGCTGCGAGCGCCGGGCGTCACGCTCTGGGTGGCGCGCGACGGCGACGCGGTGCTCGGGTGCGGAGCCCTGGCCGAGGCCGGGCCCGGCCACGGCGAGGTGAAGTCGATGCGCACCGCCCCGGACGCGCAGCGCCGCGGGGTCGCTCGCGCGGTGCTGGGCGAGATCCTCGCCGAGGCCCGCCGCCGTGGACTGGCCCGCGTCAGCCTCGAGACCGGCTCCGACGACTTCTTCGCGCCGGCCCGCGCGCTCTACGCGGCGCACGGCTTCACCGAGTGCGAGCCGTTCGGCGGCTACCGCCCCGACCCGCTCAGCACCTTCATGACCCTCGAGCTCCGACCTCGCGACTGACGACGCAGACGTCAGCCGCGAGGTGGGCCTCAGCTGCCGACGGCGGTCCGCAGGGCTCCGGCGGTCGCGTCCCAGCCGGGCTGGGTCGGGTGGACGAACTCGGCCGTGTCGCGACCGGGGGTGCCGACGGGCACGAGCCACGCCTTGGAGTTGTCGGCGACGACGTGCGGGTCGAGCCCGTGCACGCGGCCGCCCCAGGCCTGCTTCACCGTGCCGACGAAGTGGTAGTTGTCGGCGCCCGGCTCCGCGTTGAGCTCGGCGACGCCCTGGGCCTGGAGCTGGTCGCCGAGGCGCTGGAGGTCGTTGAGCGCCGTGCCGGCGTCGTAGACCGGGGCGACCTCGGGGATGCCGTAGCTCTCGGAGTTGATGAGGAACGGGTAGCTCAGGAGGTAGACCTGCGCGTGGCCGCCTGACTTCTGCTCGACGGCGCGCAGGGCGTCCTTCGTGCTCTCGACCATCTGCGGCGCCTTCGCCGTGGCCGCGTCCAGCGCCTGCTTGCAGCTGGACGGGTCGCGCAGCGTCAGGCAGTTGACGACGATGGTCGAGAAGCCGATGTCGTTGCCGCCGATGGTGACGAAGACGTGGTCGGTGTCCCGCGTGACCGCGTCGATCTGCGCCCGCGTGACGAGCTGGCACGAGACGGTGCCGGTGTAGAGGTCGTTCACACCCGCGCCGGCGGCGAACGTGTAGCGGTACGAGAAGTCGGGCTGGGCCGGCACGCCGCACAGCCGCTCGCCCTGGGCCCGCTTCAGCCACTCGCTCTTCTGGTCGGGGTGGGCCGCCGGGTCGATCGAGTAGGTCGCAGACTTCGTGAAGGCGTTGCCGAGGTCGCGGGGGTGCAGGAGGTCGGCGACGACCCCGCCGCTGCAGGCCACGTCGGTGTAGCTCGCGCCGATCGAGGCCGCGACCTGCGAGCCGTAGTTGTCGGGCGAGCGGTAGCAGCTGCGCTCCTCGTAGGTCCCCGTGCCGTTACCGGCCGAGTAGGAGTCGCCGAGCTGGACCACGTGGGGCGTCGTCGCTGCCCGGGCCGTGGGGGCGGTCAGCGCCACGGTCGCGCCGAGGCCCGCGGCCACGGTCAGGGCGGTCGCGACCGCCGTGCGTGCGAGACGGGTGGTGAGTGAGGTTCGGGGCACGGCAGGACTCCTTCGTCCGGTGTCGGTCTCGTGAGGAGAACGAGGCCGGCACCGCCGAGGTCACGCGAGGAGTCCCGCACCTGCAGCCGTGGACGCAGGTGGAGCGAGAGGAGGTATGCCGTCACGACGGTCGTGACGGCATACCTCCTCTGCGGGTGGCGGGGGCTCAGCCCTGCGCGAGCTGGGACACGTCGTCCCACTTCTCCCACGTCTCGATCCGCGAGGCGTAGTCCGCCTTGGCGATCGAGAGCGGGGCTGCGCCGAAGAAGACGCGCAGCGGCGGCTCGTCGGCGTCGACGACCTTGAGGACGGCGGCGGCCGAGGCCTTGGGGTCGCCGGGACCGCTCGTGTTGCGGGCCGCCCGCTCGCGGTGGGTGCGCTCCCGGATGTCGTCGTAGGTCGGGAGAGGCTCGGAGTGCTTGGCCGACGGACCCGCCCAGTCGGTCGAGAATCCGCCCGGCTCGATGAGGGTCACGTGGATGCCGAAGGGGGCGACCTCCTGCGCGAGCGACTGGCTCAGGCCCTCGAGAGCCCACTTCGACGCGTGGTAGGCGCCGACGATCGGGAAGGCGGAGATGCCGCCGATCGAGCTGACCTGGATGATGTGGCCCGAGCCCTGCTCGCGCATGATCGGCAGCGCGGCCTGGGTCACCCAGAGCGCGCCGAAGAAGTTGGTCTCCATCTGGGCGCGGACGTCGTCCTCGCTCAGCTCCTCGACGAAGCCGAAGTGGCCGTAGCCGGCGTTGTTGACGACGACGTCGAGGCGGCCGAAGCGCTCGTGCGCCTGCTTCACGGCGGCGATGTCGGCGTCACGGTCGGTGACGTCGAGGGCGATCGGCAGCAGCCGGTCGCCGTAGATCTGGGCGAGGTCGTCGAGGGTGCTGGTGTCGCGGGCGGTCGCGGCGACGTTGTCGCCCCGCTCGAGGGCGGCGGCCGCCCACTCGCGACCGAACCCACGGGACGTTCCGGTGATGAACCACGTTTTCGTCATGCGCTCGACGCTATGACTTCGAGTGCGCTCCAACGCAAGCTGCGCGTTAGACCCCTCGCCGGCGCCGCTGTCCCTAGGGTGACGCCATGACCGACCTGAGCAACCGACCTGCCCAGCTCGCGACCGAGCTGCACCGGCGCGGAGCGAGGTTCGTCGTCGTGGGCAGCGCGGCGCGGTGGCTCACGACCGGCGACGGCACCCCACGTGACCTCGACGTGGCCGTATGCCGTGACGACCTCCCAGTGCTCGCCACCGCCCTCGCCGGGCTGGGCGTGGCGACCACGGCTGACCGCTTGGGCCTGGCCGGACAGTCGCATGTCGACACGTCATGGGGACCCTTGGACGTCTTCGTCGACGACACGACGCAGCCCCGTGTCGCGAAGTACGACCGCGGAGGCCGGACGTGGCAGCTGGCAGTGGTGCCGGCATGAGCCCGCGTCCGACCGCGAGCGGTCTCACCCCCATGGAGATCTCGGTGCTGCGGGCGATCGAGGACCTCGGTGGCGCCGCCGACGCGCCCTATGTGCGCACGCTCGCCGTCCTAGAGCGCGTCGACGCCGAGACCGGGGTGGGCCGTCGCTACTCCGAGCGGATCCTGGCCGACCTCGCCGTGCCGTGGGTGCGCCACTTGCCCCTCGTCGACGGCTACGGCAACTTCGGCTCGATGTCGGGTGACGAGCCGGCCGACGCGCGCTACACCGAGGTGCGCCTGTCGGCAGTCGGCGCGCTCGCCCTCACCTCCGAGCGCGGCGACGTCGGCCCCTTGCCGCTCGATCTCGTCGAGGGTTCCCTCTACCGCGGTGGCCTGCTGCCGCCCTTCGACCCGGCGGCGACGGTCCGCGCGGTCCTCGACGGCTCGGCGAGCCCGGGGACGCCGCGGACACCGACCGGCTCGATCACGCGCGACCCCGCAGGTCGGTTCGAGCGGCAGGGACGATGGCTGACGCGCTACCAGCTGAGCGCGACGATCCGCACCGGCAGGGGCCATGCCGAGCTCGTCATCACGTCACCGCCGTTCCTCGTCGGCACCGACGCGATCGTCACTGCGTTGCTCGACCGAGCGCACCAGGCGGGTGCGCGGCTCCAGCACGACGCCCAGGTCCCGCAGCGACCAACCCCCCGGATGGAGGCCGAGCCCGTCCCGTTCGTCGAGCTCCTGGACATGAGCAGCGGCCGGATGGGCACGCGCATCGTCATCAGGGTCGCCGACGGTGTCGACGTCATCGACGCCGTCGACTGCGTCAGGTCTGTCTGGCCCGTCACCGTGCACGTCGACTGCGCGTCGTACGAGGAGACGTACGACCGGTTCGCGACGTGGCACGACGTCGACAAGAGCGGGGTGCACGCGCTCGACGAGCTCATCAGCCGTGTCGCGCCGGAGGCCGACTGAGGCACGTCGAGGCAGCACACGAGGTCTTGCGAGGTGAAACACCGCTGTCACGCCGATCTCACCGAGGCGCAACGTCGGGGGTGCAGCGTGGGTGATGACGGCTTCGCGGGGATCGCGGAGTGCATGCGATGAGGCCGCCGTGGGGTCGTCTGTCGTGATCCCGCGAAGGAGGAGCCATGAACCGCCTCAGATCGATCGTCCGGTGGCTCGACGAGTACACCCTCTGGGCCTTCAACCCCACCGCCCGTTCGAGGTGAGGGGTCAGGAGTCAGGCGCGGGCCGCTCGGGCGAGCCAGGTCAGGGCGTCCTCGGCCGTGCGCAGCACCGAGATGTGGCCGTCGCCGGGCTGGAGCCAGAGCTCGGCGCCCGGGATGGCTCCGGCGAGCCACTCGCCATGGGACGCCGGCACCATGCGGTCGGCGGCGCCGTGCACGACGAGAGTGGGCGCCGCGATGTCCGCCGGGTCGAAGCCCCAGTCGGAGACGTAGGCGAGGTCGTCGTCGATGAGCGCAGCCGGTCCGGCAGCCATGGCCGGGCCGACGACCGACCCGAACCAGCCCCACGGCCCGGAGAAGGCCCCCTCGTCGGCGGGCACGAACCCGAAGTCGACCTCGCCCTCCGGCACCTGCGCGGCGGCGGCCTCGTGCGCCTCCTTGGCCTCCCGCCCTGCCGCGGCAGCCCGCAGCGACGCTTCTCCGCCCGGCGCCATGCCGGCGAACCAGTCGAGCCCGGACGCGCCGAACGGCGCCACCGGCGAGACGCTGACGACGCCGCGGACCCGGTCGGCGAGCAGTGCCGCCGGGGCGAGCGCGTGCGTGCCACCGCCCGAGTGGCCCATCACCGCAAAGGAACCCACGCCGAGGTGGTCGGCGACCGCAGCCACGTCGCGCGCCGCCGAGGCGACGTCTCGACCTGGGCGAGCGGTCGACCCGCCGTAGCCGGGCCGGTCGTAGGACACCCACCGGACGCCGAGCCGGGCCGCGGCCTCGAAGAGCGGCCGGGGCGGCGCGCCGATGTTGGGCGTGCCGTGGTGCCAGACGACGACGAGCGGCTCGACGCCCGGGGTTCCCGGGTCCCCCGTGTCGTAGACGTGCAGCACGTGCCCGTCGCCGAGGTCGACGTCGCTCTCGATCACGGTCACGGGGGTGCTCGGGGTGCTCGGGGTGCTCGGGGTGTCGGTCACAGTCCTTCGGCCTTTCGTCGGAGGTGGTCCTGCTCGGGGATGCTCGTCGTCAGGCGTGACGCGAGCAGGTAGCTCACGCGGGCCTGCTCGGTGTCACCGGCCATCTCGAGCAGGTGTGCGCGCACCGCGTGCAGCCGGTGGTGCCGGGCCAGGCGCTTGTCCTGCTCGAGGTCGTCGAGCACGGCGAGCCCGGCCGCCGGGCCCTCGAACATGGCGAGCGCCACGGCCCGGTTGAGGCTCACGACCGGCCCCGGGGCGAGCTGCTCGAGCAGCCCGTAGAGCGCCAGCACCTGCGCCCAGTCGGTCTCGGCCGCCGACGGCGCCTCGTCGTGCACGGCCGCGATGGCCGCCTGCACCTGGTAGGGCCCGAGCCTGGTCCGGGTCAGCGCGTCGCTGACGAGGGCGACGCCCTCGCTGACGTATGCCGCGTCCCACCGAGAACGGTCCTGCTCGGCGAGCGGGACGAGCTCACCGGCGGCGTTCGTGCGGGCCGGGCGGCGTGCCTCGGTCAACAGCATGAGGGCGAGCAGGCCGGTCACCTCACCGTCGTCGGGGAGCAGGGCGTGCACCTGGCGGACGAGCCGGATCGCCTCTGCCGTCAGGTCGACCCGGTGCAGCTCACCACCGCTGCTCGCAGTGTGGCCCTCGGTGAAGACGAGGTAGAGGACGTGCAGGACCTCCCTCAGCCGTGCCGCCACGTCATCCGGGGGCGGCATGCGGAACTCGGCCCCAGCGTCGCGGATCTGCTTCTTGGCGCGGCTGATCCGCTGGGCCATCGTCGCCTCGGGCACGAGGAACGCGTGCGCGATCTGGGCCGTCGTCAGTCCGCCGACGGCCCTGAGCGTCAGGGCGATCCGCGCGACCGGGGCCAGTGCCGGATGGCAGCAGAGGAGGAGCAGCGTGAGGGTGTCGTCGCGATCGGCCGGCCCCACGGCATACGCAGGCGGTGCGACCAGGGAGTCGGCAGGCGCCCTCGTCGCATCGGCGAGCTCACGACGCTCGCGCGCCTCGTCGCTGCGCAGCCCGTCGATGAGGCGCCGCGAGCCGACGCGGATGAGCCACGCCTTGGGGTCGTCAGGCACGCCCTCCTCGGGCCACTGGGCCGTAGCCGCGAGCAGCGCCTCCTGCGCGGCCTCCTCGGCGCGGCCGAAGTCGCGGTAGCGGCGCACGAGCGCACCGATGACCTGCGGCAGCACGCTGCGCCACAGCTCGTCGGTCACCACGGATGCGCCCACGCCACAAGCCTTCTCAGAGGTCCTCGGCCGATCCGCCCATGAGCGGTCGCACCTCGACGGCGGCGAAGCGGGCGTCGGGGAAGCGCCCCGCGATCTCCTCGGCCCGCTCCGGCGTCGCGCAGTCGACGACGAAGTAGCCCGCCATCTGCTCCTTCGACTCGACGAACGGCCCGTCGGTGACGAGGCTCTCGCCGTCGCGCACCCGCACGCTGCGAGCGGTCAAGGGGTCGGCGAGCGCCTGGGCGGTCACGAGCTCACCGGACTCGCTGATCTCGGCCATGAGCTCCTCGAAGTCGCGCAGCATCCCGGCGCGCTCGTCGTCGGTCATGGCCGCGGCCTCGGGAGTGCGCAGGAAGATCGGGTGCCCCCACGTCTGCGGGTTGCTCCAGATCATCAGCAGGTACTTCATCTCGACTCCCTCGTCACGCCGTCACGCCGTCGCGCGGCCTCGCCATCGCTGTGTCGTCCGGGACGTCGGAGCGGGCGGCGCGATCTCGACACCGCTGCCGACCCTTCCACACCGGTGTCCGGATCGGCTCGGGGTAGCGTCGCTGCGTGTCCGCCGGCGACGTCCCTCCCCACCGCCCGACCGCCCTCGACGACCGCGCCGCCGAGGCCGAGCGGTCCGTGACGGCGCTCTTCGCCGGCTCGCTGGGCGGTGTGCCGCTGACGCACCTCGCCCGGATCGTGCACCCCGCACCCGGGCCGCGCACGCTCGGCGGCCTCCGCGGGACGTGGCACTACTGGTGGCAGGCGCACTACCTCGACGCCGTCGTCGACGCCGGCCTCCGCGCGCTCCGGACCGGCGACCCGGCCGGCGCGGCCCAGCGTGCGGCTCGCGGAGACCGGCTGCTGAGCACGATCCGGCTGCGCAACCGGGTGCGCTGGACCAACGACTTCTACGACGACATGGCGTGGCTCGCCCTGGCCGCCGGCCGGCTCCGGCTCCTGCACGACGCGATCGGACGCACGGCCCGGCGCCGGCGCCTTCGCTCGGCCGACCGCCACCTCACCGACCAGCTCCGGTCGGCGCACACCGACGACCTCGGCGGCGGCCTCTTCTGGAGCCGCGACCGCGACTTCAAGAACAGCCCGGCGACCGGTCCGGCCGCCCTCCACCTCGCGCGGCTCGGCGAGACGGACGAGGCCCGCAGGCTCGTCGACTGGCTCTACGCGCGCCTGTGGTCGCCGGAGAGCGGGCTCGTGCTCGACGGCATCCGGCTGCAGGGTGGCGCCGAGGTGCTCGTCCCCGACGTGTGGTCCTACAACCAGGGCACGGTGCTCGGCGCCCTCGTCACGCTCGGTGACCCCCAGAGCCTCGCCCGGGCCGCGGCGCTCGTCGCCGCGGTCGACGCGAGGCTGACCGTCGAGGTCGACGGGGTGCGGGTGCTGCGCACGCACGGCGGCGGTGACGGTGGCCTCTTCACCGGCATCCTCGCGCGCCACCTCGCGCTCGCGGCCGCCGCCCCGGCGCTCGACGCGGCGGCGCGGGACACCGCCGGGCAGCTCGTCTCCGGCACGGCCGACGCACTGTGGCGTGGTCGGGGCAGCCTGCCCGTCGCGGGTGCCCGTGACCCGTCGGTCTTCCCCGTCGAGCCGGGCGGACGCCCGCCGGCGCCGCCGCTCGAGCTGTCGCCGCAGCTGCAGGCGTGGACCGTCCTCGAGGCCGCCGCCACGCTCCCCTGAGCCGACGAACGACCGTTGGTATGCCGGCAGACGCGATCTCCGCGTGTCGCGCGGTGCGTCGCCGGGCGGGCTGCACCAACGGTCGTCGGACGGCCGGGCAGGTCTCGCTTCGGGCACGAAGGCTGGGAGCGGGCTGGGAATCGCGCCGCTCCCGGGTGAGACTCGAGGGGTGCGCACCCGCCGATCCGCCACCGCTGCGGTCACCGCCGTCGCCGGCCTGACCGCCGGCCTGCTGCTCGGCGCCTGCTCCACCCCGGGGCCGAGCGACGACGGCGGCGACGGGACCACGGGACCGCGCCCCACGGCATACGCCAGCACGTCGGCCGGCCCCACCCAGACCGCCCCGCCGCCTCCGACGAGCGCGACCACCCCGACGAAGGCGCCGACGACGAGCACGCCGGCACCCTCGGAGACGAAGCCGGCGCCCGACCCGGCCTCGATCGCGGCGCTCATCGCGAACCGCTACGACCCCGGTGACCTGCGGCTCGGGGGCGAGCGCGGGAGCACGAGCGCCTACCGGCAGTACTTCGTCACCTACGAGAGCAATGGCCTCCGCATCTCCGGGCGCGTCAACATCCCGCGCGGCAAGGGCCCCTTCCCGGCGGTCGTCCTCGCGCACGGCTACGTCGACCCGGCGGTCTACACCAACGGCGAGACGATGCTTCGCGAGCGGGACCGCCTCGCGCGCCAGGGCTACGTCACGCTGCACATCGACTACCGAAACCACGCGCAGTCCGACAAGGACCCGCGCAACGACGCGAACCTCCGCGCCGGCTACACCGTCGACGCGATCAACGCCGGACTCGCGCTGAAGAAGGCCTCGTACGTCGACCCCGACCGGGTCGCGCTCATCGGACGTTCGATGGGCGGCGGCGTCGTCTACAACGTGCTCGTCGTTCGGCCCGGGCTCTTCCGCGCGGCCGTGGCCTACGCCCCGGTGAGCTCCGACACCGTCGACAACTTCGACAAGTGGGTGCGGCGCGAGACCTCCCGTGCGGGCGCGGCCCGTGCCGTCATCGGTCGGCTCGGCACCCCGGAGGCGAACCCGGCCGCGTGGGCGGCCACGAGCCCCCGGACCTACTTCGGGCGCATCACCGAGCCGCTGCTCATCCACCACGGCACGGCCGACGAGGACTGCCCCATCGCGTGGTCGCGCGAGTCGGTCGCGGCGCTGCGGGCCAAGGGCAAGTCGGTCGAGCTCGACGTCTATCCCGGCGGCCGGCACACGCTGACCTCACCCCAGTGGGACACCTCGATCCGGCGCACCGAGGCCTTCCTCGCCAAGCACCTGACCTGAGAGCTGCTCAGCTATCGGACAGCCCCAGCAGGCGGGCACCGTTGTGCCACAGCACCGCCCGCATCCAGTCGTCACCGAGACCCAGCCGCGCGAGCGCCTCGAGCTGGTGGGCGTAGGCATAGGGGATGCTCGGGAAGTCGGAGCCGAGCACGACCCGGTCACGCAGGCCGGCGAGGCGCTCGACGTAGCCGTCGGGGAAGGGCGCGAAGCGGTTGGTGAAGTCGGTGCCGTTCATCGTCGTGTCGAGGTGCACCCCTGCGAACTCGTCTGCGAGGTCGGCGAACTCGTGATACTCCGGCATGCCGAGGTGTGCCACGACGAGCACGAGGTCGGGATGCCGGCGCAGCACCTCGCGCACCGCCGCCGGGCCGGTGTGCGTGCCCTGCAGCGGCGCCGAGCCGGCGTGGACGACGACCGGCACGCGTGCAGCCTCGAGGTGCGCCCACGCCGGCTCGAGCCGCTCGTCGTCGGGAGTGAAGTCACCGACCTGGACGTGCATCTTGAACAGGCGCGCACCGTCGTCGAGCGCTGTGGCCACGTAGTCGCCGACACCGGGCTCCGGGTAGAAGGTGGCGCAGTGCACGGCATCGGGCACGCGCCGCGCGAAGTCGGCGCACCAGTCGTTCAGCCACTGCGCCATGCCGGGCTTGTGCGGATAGGCCAGCGCTGGGATCGCCTTGAGCCCCAAGGTGCGCAGCGTGTCGAGCCGTTGCGCCTCGTCGTCGCGGTAGGTGACCGGCCACGGCGCGCCGTAGTGCTTCTCGGCCTCGTCGAAGTAGCCCCACACCTTGCGCTGCATCGAGTCGGGCAGGAAGTGCACGTGGATGTCCGCGAGCCCCGGCAGCCCGAGGGAGCGCAGGTAGGACGGCACCTCGGCATCCGTCGCCGGGCCCGGCGTCGTCGTGGTCGCGTCAGCCGTCGTCACGTCTCGCAGCGTAGGCGACCGTGTGGCAGGGTGGACGGCCCGGACGACCCTTGACGAAGACCCGCAACGACAGGACTCCGCCCGTGCGCACCCTGACCTACCTCATCGCCTCGACGATCGACGGCTTCATCGCCGGACCCGACGGCAGCGACCCATCGGCACCGGGCGGCTTCTGGCCCATCTCCCCGGAGTACGTCGCCCACCTCGTCGAGGAGTACCCCGAGACGCTGCCGGCCATGGCCCACGAGGCGCTCGGCATCCAGGGCCCGTGGCGGCACTTCGACACGGTCCTCGAGGGCCGCGGCTCCTACCAGGTCGGCCTCGACGCGGGCGTCACGAACGCCTACCCGCACCTGCGGCACGTCGTCTTCTCGACGACCCTCCCGCGCGGGGACGACCCCTCCGTCGAGATCACGGCCGACGACCCCGTCGAGGCGGTCCGGCGCCTCAAGGCCGAGGACGGCCAGGGCCTCTGGCTCGTCGGCGGCGGACGTCTCGCCGCCGCGCTGGTCGACGAGATCGACCGGCTCGTCGTCAAGGTCGGCCCCGTGACGGTCGGGGACGGCATACCCCTGCTCGGCCGCGGCGCGGAGTTCAGCCCGCACGCGTGGCGGCTCACGGAGCACACCGCGGTCGGCGACACCGTGATCCTGACGTACGAGCGCGCCACCGCCTGAGGGCGGCAGCGCGCTCGTCGACTCGAGCCGGACGGGAGCCGGGTCAGCCGGCGAGGGCGCCCATCGGGTCCCACGAGGGCAGCACGATCGGCTCCTGGTCCAGCGCCTCCTGCAGCTCGGCCGGCAGCGCGTCGCGGCGCACGGCCACCTCGAAGACGAACTCGCCGAACCACGAGTCGTTCATCGTCATGAAGCCCTTGTCGCCCTTCTCGGTGCCCCAGCTGTTCTCGACGCGCCAGCGCCGCGGCACGTCGTCGTGCAGGTCGACGCCGGTGAAGAGCATGGCGTGCGTCATGAGCGACTCGTGGTGGAGCAGCCGGTCGGCCTTGCCGAGGCTCGGCTCGGTGCCGTAGAGCGCGGCGTGGTCGAAGAGGGCGGCGTCCCAGACACCGAGGTCGGCGTGCGACATCTGGCCCGTGTCGCAGCCGAACCACACGGGCTCGCCGCCGACGATCGCCTGCGCCGCCAGGGACTTCATGAGGTCGGGCTCGACGTTGAGGTAGGTGACGGGCGGGGCGCCGACGACGTTGCCGAGGTGCTCGACGGTGAACGTGCGGCCGTAGGGGCTGGTGGCGCGCGGGTCGTTGACGAGGCAGACGTAGTCCTCGAGCGGCACGGTGACGTAGCGCTCGGCGAACTCGAGCGGGGTCATGGCGCCGTCGCGGTGGAAGCCGCCGTCGGTGTCCTTCCACTGCCAGACGAACGACTCGGGCGGCGTGCCGAGGTGGATGCTCAGCAGGCGGTGGATCGAGGCGAGCACCTGCTCCTTGGTCTCGAGCAGGTCCGCCTCGGAGGCGCCGTCGGCCGCCTGGGCGCGCAGGTCGCGTGCCGCCTGGCGCAGGATCGTCGAGATGTCGCGGTTCATCAGGCGCGTGTTGCTCGAGCTCTTCGTCTCGGGCATCGCGACCTTGGGCACGAGGCCGTGCTTGACGACGAGCGCGACGAACATGTTCCACTGCCCGCCGTCCTCGGCCGGCGTCGCGAGCAGGTGGGCGACGGTGCGGTCGTCGACGTCGCGGTCGGCCGTCGCGATGACCGACTCGAGCCAGTGGTTGGCCTTCTCGAACTTGTCCCAGAAGAGCAGGTGGTTCTGCGAGAACTCGAAGTCCTTGACGCCGAGCTTGGCGCGCGCACCGGCGCGCAGCAGGTTGGTGCCGGCGAAGAGCCAGCAGCGGCCGCTCTTCTCCTGCGACGTCGCGGCCCAGTCGTCGAGCAGGTGCGACACCGAGTGGTCGATGCCCGTCACGACCCGGCGGTCGAGGGCGATGTCGTCGACCGAGGTCGTCGTGACGGCGTTCTGCAGCATGCGGGCGGTGGGGTCGGCCTCGAACGCCTTCGTGAGGCGCTCGACGAGGTCGGGGGCGAGGTCGTGCGGCATGGGCCACTCCTTCGAGCTTCTCGGGATCCTTGCATCGTATGCCGGGGGTCCCGCCCGATCGGGCGCTCCGACCTGCTCGTCGATGTCCCGTCCCGTCGCGGCACCTCCCTCCCGACTCCCGTCGGCTCAGCGCCTCGTCACAGCCCGCTGCGTCCGTCCGCAGGGGCGCGCGCGGACCGCCCGCCACGCTGCATCGGAGCCGGTGCTACGTTGCCGCGGTGTCGGTCTTGGGCTGGGTGGGTCGCGTCGGCGTGCTCCGCATCCTCATCCCGATCATGGCGCTCACGGCCCTCGTGGTCGGCGCCGGAGCCCTCGGACCCGCCCTCGCCGCCTCGCGGGGTGAGGGCCTGCCGGGGACCGTCACGGTCACCCGCGAGCAGTGCACGAGGGGTGGCTGCCAACCGTTCGGCCGCTACGTCAGCACCGACGGCAGCGTGACGCTCCCCGACGCGCACCTCGACGGCGACGGCGCGGTCGGCGACCGGGTGTCCGTCGTCTACCTGGGCGAGTCGAGCCCGGCGCAGGTGCACGTGCCGGGCTCCGACCTCTGGGTCCTCATCGCCGCCTACCTGGTCGCGGCGGGCGCCTTTTTGGCCTGGTGGCTGTGGGACATCGCCCGCACGGTGCGCCGACGCCTGCGCCGACCCGAGGCCCGCCTGTAGGAGGCCCCGTCAGCGCTGTGGTCGGTGCGGCGGTCAGTGCGACAGCAGCGACATGATCGCCGCCGAGGCCGCCAGCTGACCTGCCGCCGCAGCAGCCACGACGGAGGCCATCGGCATCGGGTAGGCCGCGAGGTGGGCCATGTCCCCGGCGCAGAAGACGCCCTCGCGGCTCGTGCGCGCGAACTCGTCGATGCGCACGCCGCCCGACGGGTTGAGCTCGAGCCCGAGCTGCTCCGCGAACGGCGCCGACTGGTGCAGCGCGGGCCGCACGAAGAGGCCGGCGACCTGCTCGTGCACCTGCTCGCCGTCTGCACCCGCGAGCACGACGCGTACGCCCCCGTCGTGCCGCTCGACCGCGACGACCCGCTCGGTGCGCACGGTCGGCCGGTCCTGCCAGTCCGCCGGCAGCTCCTCGCCGTCGGTGAGGACGACGACCTCAGAGGCGATGCGGCCCAGCATCGCCGACAGGTGCGGGGCCACGGCGGCGCCGAGGATGCCGACCCGCCCGCCGCTCAGCTCGTGCCCGTGGCAGAACGGGCAGTGCGCCACGAGGTCGCCCCAGAGCTGCTCGATGCCGGGCACGGGCGGCAGCTCGTCGCGCACACCTGTCGCGAGGACGACGGCTCGCGCGGTCAGCGTCGTGCCGTCGGCCGCGCGCAGGTGGAACGCACCGTCGACCTCCTCGATCGCCTCGACCCGCTCCTCCCGCACCGTGACGGTGTCGTATGCCGTGAGCTGCCTGCGCGCGTCGGTGCGGAACTCCGCCGGCGGGGTGCCGTCGTGCGCGACGACGTTGTGCATGTGGCTGACCGTCGCGTTGCGGTAGGTGCCGTCGTCGAAGAGGACGGCGTCGCGGTGGATCCGGCCGAGGCTGAGGGCGGCCTGGAGGCCGGCCGGGCCGCCGCCGACGACGGCGACCTCGGTGTGGAGCTGGGTGCGCTGGTCAGTGTTCGGGTCTGAGTCCATGGGATCTCCTCGGGCGAGGTCGGATGCCGGTCTGAGCCCAGCGTGTACCTTCAGGTCGACATGAAGGCAAGCACGCGCGAGGAGACCTGGACCGTCGGCGAGCTGGCGGCCCGCTTCGACCTGCCGACCCACGTGCTGCGGCACTGGGAGACGCTCGGGCTGCTGGCGCCTGAGCGCGACGCGTCCGGCTACCGCCGCTACGGGCGCGGCGACCTCGTCCGTGTCGCAGTCATCCTGCGCAACAAGGCCGCCGGCATGTCGCTCGAGCAGATCGGGGTGCTGCTCGACGGCGAGGCGCAGGGCCGGCACGAGGTGCTCGAGGCGCACCTGCGGGACCTGGCCGAGCGGGCCCGCTCGATCGAGCGGTCGCGCGAGATGACCGAGCACGCGCTGCGCTGCCGGGCCCACGACATCGTCGCGTGCCCGCGCTTCTCGCAGCACGTCGCCGACCTGACCGAGGGCCGGGCGCCGACGGCTCGCATCACCGACTGGTCCTAGCCGCTCACGCCGAGAGCGAAGGGTCCTTGGCGGGACGCCGGTCCCCGGCGAGGATCGGGCCCATGAGACTTCTCGTGCTCGGAGGCACCCACCACGTCGGTCGCGCGTTCGTCGAGGCCGCCGTCGCCCGCGGCGACGACGTCACGACGGTCACCCGCGGCGTCAGCGGCACGCCGGTCGAGGGCGCCGAGGCCCGCCACGCCGACCGGCTCGACCCCGACGCGCTGAGCGCGGCACTGGGCGACGACGAGTGGGACGCCGTCGTCGACACGTGGTCGGCGGCGCCGGTCGCGGTCCAGACCTCGGCGCGACTACTTCGCGGACGCGCCTCGCACTACACGTACATCTCGTCGTGCTCGGTCTACACCTGGCCCATCGTGCCCGGGTCCGACGAGGGCGCACCCGTCGTCGACGCGGACGCCGGCTCGCAGGACGCCTCGGACTACTCTGCCGCCAAGCGGGGCGGGGAGCTCGCGGTCCTCGCCGAGTTCGACGGCGACGTCGCGATCGCCCGGGCCGGGCTCATCCTCGGCCCGTACGAGATGGTCGGCCGGCTGCCCTTCTGGCTCAGGCGGATCGCCGCAGGAGGTCGCGTGCCGGCGCCGGGGCCGCGGGACCGGGCGCTGCAGCTCGTCGACGCCCGGGACATCGCGGACTGGGTGCTCGGGTCGCGGCCGATCGGCACCTTCAACACGGTGAGCGCGCCGGGCCACACGACGACCGGCGCCCTGCTCGAGCAGGTGCGCTCCGTGACGGGCGGCGACGCCGAGCTGGTCTGGCTCGACCCCGAGACCGTCGAGACCGCGGGCGTCGAGCCGTGGACCGAGCTGCCCATCTGGGTGCCACCCACCGGCGAGCTGGCCGGGCTGCACGCGCTGGACACGTCGGCTGCCGCGGCGGCCGGACTGCGCTGCCGGCCTATGACCGAGACGGTGGCCGACACGTGGGGGTGGCTCCAGCGCGAGGGGCTGCCCGAGCGGCCGACCAACCGCGGCGGCGGGCCCATGGACGCCGCCGCCGAGGCCCGCCTCTGGGCCGCCCACGCGGCTCGCACCGCCACCTGACCCGCCCCGACGCCACCACCAGTCGAGTGGCCCCGTCGTCACACGCGACACGACACCTGCGACACCGTTCCCACGCACCGGTGTGACGACGGGGCCACTCGACGGCGGGTGAGGCACGCGTGGGTCGCAGCGTCAGCGGGTGCGGGCGCGATGGGCGGCGGCCTTGACGCGGCTCTGGCACTGGGTCGAGCAGAAGCGCCGGGTCCCGTTCTTCGACCCGTCGACGTAGACGCGGTCGCACGCCGGCGCGCTGCACACGCCGAGCCGCCCGCCGAGGTCGCTGCCGAGCGCCACGGCGAGACCCGAGGCCAGACCGGCCTGCCACCCGCGGACGTAGCCGTCGTCGGGCCCGTGGAAGTGCAGCTGGAAACGCCCCTCCGCATCGGGGTCGAGCCTCGGACGCGCGGCGGTGGACTCGAGCAGGTCGTTGACGATGCCGGCGGCCGTGCCGAGGTCGTCGCGCGCCGCCGTCTCGAAGACGGCGCGCGCCTGCGGCACCACCTCGAGGAGGGCCTCGGCCTGCGCCGCAGTGGGTCGCGAGCGCCGGTCGGGGGTCGACGTCGCGTCGGACACCGCCCGCACGAGGTCCGTCCCCACCGGAGGGGCGTATGCCGTCCCGCGGGCCTCGCCGGGGGTCGCGAGGTTGACGAGCGCCACCGTGACATCGAGGAGCCGCTCGACGTGACTGTCGAACTTCATTTGACCAGTCACCCGTCCGATCGTAGGTTCATGACTGCCAAAGTGTAGTTCGACAGTCAGGATGATCTCCCGTGAGCGCCACTCCACGAGCCCTGCTCGCTCGACGACCCTCCCGACGGTCCTCCCTGCCGGCTCGGCTGTGGGTGCTCATCGCCGCGCGCTGCGTCAATCGGCTCGGCGGCTTCTCGATGGCCTTCCTCGGCGTGCTGCTCGTGCGCGAGCTCGGGGCCGGCCCCGGCGAGACCGCCCTCGCGCTCACCTGCTTCGGCGTCGCGACGATCCCGTCGCGCCTCCTCGGGGGACACCTCGCCGACGGCTGGGGCCACCGGTCGACGATGGTCCTCGGCCTGCTCGGCTGTGCCGTCGCCCAGCTCGTCGTCGCAGCGGCACCGACGGTCACCTGGACGCTCGTCGGCGCCGTGCTGCTCGGTCTCGCCTACGAGATCGTCGAGCCACCCACCCAGGCCCTGGTCTCGGACCTCGTCCCCGCGCGCGACCGCGCCTTCGCCTACTCCGCCCTCAACGCCTCGCTCGCCGTCGCCGGCGTGCTGGCCGGTCTCGTCGCCGCCGCCGTCTCGGGCTTCGGGCTCCGGTGGCTCTTCGTCGTCGACGCCGTCACCTGCGTCGCCGCGGCGCTGCTCGTGGGGACCCGGATCCCCGCAGGGACCGCTGGGTCGGACGCGACCGCGCGCACGGACGACTCGCCGGCGAGCCCGACGTCGTCCCGGGCCCGGTGGGCCGGCGCCCTCACGGACCCGCGACTGCGCCCGGTCGTCGCGTTCGGCACCGTCGTCGCCACCGTGACGATGCTCGTCGTCCTCGGCGTGCCGCTCCTCGTCGAGCAGCGCGGCCTCGCGCCGGCGACGACCGGATGGATCCTCGCCGCCGGCGCAGCCGCGAGCGTCCCCGGCGCCTGGGTCGCGGCCGCGCTGCGCCGCCGCACCGACGAGCGGGGAGTCCTCCTCGTCGGCGAGGTCGTCGCCGCAGCAGGCCTCGGCACGATCGCGCTCGCCACCCATCCGCTCGGGCTGACCGCCGGCCTCATCGCCTTCGACATCGGCAGCCTGCTCGTCATCGCCACGACGATGGCGCGCGCCGGCACCCTCGCTCCCGACCACGCGCGCGGCACCTACCTCGCCGTGCTGGGACTGACGTGGGGACTCGCCACCTCGGTCGCACCGGTCGTCCTCACGACGCTCGGCACGGCATACGCCCCCGGAGCGCCCTTCGGCGCAGCGGCGCTCGTGCTCCTCGCGTCGGCAGTGCTGCGCGCCCGGCATGGCCGGCCGCGTTTGGACCCTACCCTCACGTGAGGGTAGGGTTCCTCGTCGTGCCAGAGTCTCGAGTGTCCGCCGACCTGCTGCAGATCGGCGACGTCGCGGACCGGACGGGCCTCAGCCTCCGCACGATCCGGCACTACGAGGAGGTCGGGCTGCTGCCCGAGCCGCAGCGCAGCCCCGGGGGCTTCCGCCTCTACTCCGAGCTGGCCGTCGAGCGCCTGCTGCTCATCAAGCGGATGAAGCCGCTCGACTTCACGCTCGAGCAGATGCGCGACCTCATCGACATCCGTGACGAGCTGGGCCGCCCCCGCCTCGGCACGGCGCGGCGCGGCGAGCTGACCGAGCGCCTGCGCGCCTACCACGCCCTCGTCGAGCAGCAGCTCGGCCGCCTGCGCGAGCGCGTCGAGAGCGCCGAGGCCTTCGCGCGCCAGCTCGGCGACGAGCTCGACTGAGCCACACAGCAGTTCAGAAGCCCAGAGCAGTTCACAGCCACCCGGACACCGTCGTCCCGGACCCCGCGACCGTTCCCTCCCCGGCGAGAGCCGACGAGGAGGTATGCCGTGTCGCCCCCACGTACCAGGAGCCGACCTTGCCCACCCCCACCACTTCCCCCACCAGCGCGGTGACCCCGCCGTTCGCGCACGAGGCCGACGTGACGTCGGTGCGCGCCGCCCTGCGCTCGCCCCGCCGGCTGCGCGTCGAGGTCCTCGGCGGCCTCGTCGTCGCCCTCGCCCTGATCCCCGAGGCGATCTCGTTCTCGATCATCGCCGGCGTCGACCCCCGCGTCGGACTCTTCGCGTCCTTCACCATGGCGGTCACCATCGCGTTCGTCGGTGGCCGGCCCGCGATGATCTCGGCCGCGACCGGGGCGGTCGCCCTCGTCGTCGCCCCGGTCGTGCGCGACCACGGCCTCGACCACCTCATCGCCACCGTCATCCTCGGCGGCGTCATCCAGGTCGTCCTCGGCCTGCTCGGCGTGGCCAAGCTGATGCGCTTCGTCCCGCGCTCGGTCATGGTCGGCTTCGTCAACGCGCTCGCGATCCTGATCTTCCTCGCCCAGGTGCCGCACCTGCTCGGGGTGCCGTGGATGGTCTACCCGCTCGTCGCCGTCGGCATCGCCCTCATCGTGCTGCTGCCGCGGGTCACCACCGTCGTGCCGGCGCCGCTCGTCGCGATCGTCGTGCTCACCGTCCTGACCGTCGCGGCCTCGATCGCCGTGCCGACCGTCGGCGACGAGGGCAAGCTGCCCGAGTCGCTCCCGAGCCTCCTCGTGCCCAACGTCCCCTTCACGCTCGACACGCTGACGACGATCGCGCCCTACGCGCTGGCGATGGCCCTCGTCGGGCTCATGGAGTCGCTCATGACCGCCAAGCTCGTCGACGACGTCACCGACACCCACTCGCCGAAGACCCGCGAGGCGTGGGGCCAGGGCGTGGCCAACATCGTCACCGGCCTCTTCGGCGGCATGGGTGGCTGCGCGATGATCGGCCAGACCATGATCAACGTCAAGGCCTCGGGTGCTCGCACCCGGATCTCCACCTTCCTGGCCGGCACCTTCCTGCTCGTCCTCGTCGTCGGGCTCGGCGACATCGTGGCGGTCATCCCGATGCCAGCCCTCGTCGCCGTCATGGTCATGGTGTCGGTCGGCACGATGGACTGGCACAGCATCAGGCCCGCCACCCTGCGCCGGATGCCGCGCAGCGAGACCACCGTCATGCTCGCCACCGTCGCGGTCGTCGTGGCGACCAGCAACCTCGCCATCGGTGTCGTCGTCGGCGTCCTCGTCGCGATGGTGATGTTCGCCCGCCGCGTGGCGCACCTGACGCGGGTCGTGGACGTCGCCCACCCCGACGCGGACACCCGCGTGTACGCCGTCGAGGGCGAGCTGTTCTTCGCCTCGAGCAACGACCTCGTGACGCAGTTCGACTACGTCGGCGACCCGGCCCACGTCGTCATCGACCTGTCGCGCTCCCACATCTGGGACGCCTCGACCGTCGCGGCCCTCGACGCCATCACCGAGAAGTACGCCGCGAAGGGCAAGACCGTGACGATCACCGGCCTGAACGACTCCAGCCAGGAGCGGCACGACCGGCTCAGTGGGCAGCTGACCGGCGCGCACTGAGGACGGCTCGGGGACCCGGCCACCCGGCATACGCCCTCGGTCGGGTGCGCGCAGGCGCTCGTCGAGCGAGCCGGTCAGCGGCCGCGGTTGCGGCGGCGGACGTCCTTCGGGGGGCGGCCGCCGGCATACGAGCGCGAGGGGTCCACGACATAGCCCTGGCGCAACGCCTCGCGGCCGACGAGCATGCGGAAGCCCATCCGGTCGCGCTTGCTCAGCGTGACCTCGGCGGGCACGGTGCGGCCGGCGAGCGAGAGGTCCAGGCGCACGACGTAGCGCTTGGTCACGTGGCCCGACGAGCTGCGCACGCTGCGGCGGTCGCGCACCCGGCACTCGACGGTGTGCGCGTCGTCGCTGGTGTCCTGCCACGGGTGGACGGTGAAGCGCACCCACGGCTCGCCGTCGCGCTCGAACTCCTCGACGTCCTCGGCGTGCAGCGACGACGTGCGGGCACCGGTGTCGATCTTGGCCTTGACCCACGGCAGTCCCGCGCCGGGCAGGGAGACCCACTCCCGCCACCCGACGGGAGTGCTTGAATAGGCCGGCCCAGACACCCGCCCATCTTGGCAGGACCCAGCATGAAACTCGCGATCCTCTCGCGCGCGCCGCGTGCCTACTCGACGCAGCGCCTGCGCACCGCAGCGCTCGACCGCGGGCACCAGGTGCGGGTGCTCAACACGCTCCGCTTCGCCATCGACCTGTCGGGGCCCGAGCCGGACCTGCAGTTCCGCGGCCGCCCGCTGTCGGACTACGACGCGATCCTGCCGCGCATCGGCAGCTCGATCACCTACTTCGGCACAGCCGTCGTGCGGCAGTTCGAGCAGATGGACGTCTACACGCCCAACACGGCCAACGGCATCGCCAACGCCCGCGACAAGCTCCGCGCCGCGCAGATCCTCTCGCGCCACCAGATCGGCATGCCCGCGACGACGTTCGTGCGCAACCGCGCCGACGTCATGCCGGCCATCGAGCGCGTCGGGGGCGCCCCCGTCGTCATCAAGCTGCTCGAGGGCACGCAGGGCATCGGCGTCATCCTCGCGCCCGACATCAAGATCGCCGAGGCGATCATCGAGACGCTGCACAGCACCAAGCAGAACGTCCTCATCCAGAGCTTCATCACCGAGAGCCGGGGCCGCGACATCCGAGCCCTCGTCGTGGGCGACCGCGTCGTGGCCGCGATGCGCCGCCGGGCCAGCGGCGACGAGTTCCGCTCCAACGTCCACCGCGGTGGCACCGTCGAGCCGGTCGAGCTGACGCCTGAGTACGAGCAGGCCGCCGTGCGCTCGGCGCAGATCATGGGCCTGCGCGTCGCCGGCGTCGACATGCTCGAGGGCAACGACGGCCCGCTCGTCATGGAGGTCAACTCCTCCCCCGGCCTCGAGGGCATCGAGACCGCGACCAACCTCGACGTCGCCGGCGCGATCATCGACCACATCGCCGGCCAGGTCGCCTTCCCCGAGATCGACGTGCGCCAGCGCCTCACGGTCTCGACGGGCTACGGCGTCGCCGAGCTCGTCGTCCACGCCGGCGCCGACATCATCGGCAAGACGATCGGCGACTCCGGCCTCGAGGAGCGCGACCTGCAGGTGCTGACGCTGCACCGCGGCACGAGCGTCATCCCCAACCCGCGCCGCCGCGTCGTGCTCGAGGCCGAGGACCGGCTGCTGTGCTTCGGCCGCCTCGAGGAGATGCGCTCGATGATCCCCGAGCGGCGCCGCCGGCGCGCCAAGGTGCGCAAGCTGCCGAACGACCCGATCCACACCGTCGCGTGAGGGCCGCGGGAGGGCCGCGTGAGGGTCGCCCGAGCGCGCCCGATGGCGTATGCCGTCCGGCGCGCTCCGTGACGAGGGCTAGCTGCCGCTGACGTTGCGACGCCGCACGAGCTCGGCCCGCAGGCGGGCGACCTCGGCGTCGGCCTCGGCCACGCGGTCGTCCGCGCGGGCCACGGCCTCGTGGGCCGCGTCGCGGTCCTCGTCGAACCCCGCGCGAGGGGCCGCGTCGGGGACGCTTTCGCGCGACGGGGTGCCCGACGGCTCGGACGAGGGCCGCATCTGGTCCACCTCGGACTTGAAGATGCGGGCCGAGCGCCCGAGGCTGCGAGCCATGTCGGGCATGCGCTTCCAGCCGAAGAGGAGCACGACGGCGATAGCGATGATGGTGAGCTCCGGCCACCCGAGATCGGCCACGGGAACCTCCTGACGGTCGGCGGGAACGGACGACGGTCAGCGTCCCGCGCACGCTTGCTGCCGTCACCGTAGGAGTCGCGGATGGGAGACCGCCGCGAATCAGCCGGGAGTCCGCTGTGCCCTGCTGTGACCTGCTGCGCTCCGCTGGTCCGTTCAGGGGGTCGTGGCCGGCTGTGCGTCCGACGAGGGCGGCGTGGGGTCCGGGGTCGCGGCGACTGCGGCAGGCTCCGAGAGCTCGGCGAGGTCGCGCTCGGCGTAGAGCCGGTGGAGGTACTCCTCATTGAGGATCGTGCGCAGGATGCGGGTGACGGCATACGGCTCGGGCTCCGGGTAGCCGGGCTCGAGGACGGGCTCGGTCGTGGCGGTGAGCGCCTCGTCGGTGAGGCCGTCGACGACGCGGCGCACCGTGGCCATGCGGTCGGCGCGCAGGGCCAGCACCTGGTCGAGCGTCGGGCGGGCGTCGCGGTCGCGCGGCACGGGCGGGCTGTCGGGCATGTCGTCGTGCGGCAGGTCGAGGGCGTCCCACGGCTCCGGGTCACCGAGCAGCGCCCGGTTCACCCACGCGTCGGTGGCGAAGACGAGGTGGCGCAGGGTCTCGATGAACGACCACTCGCCGTCGACCCGCTCGTGGAGCTGCTCGGGCGTGAGGGCGCGGGCCCTCTCGACCGTCTCGGCCCATCGCCGCTCGACGACGTCCCAGGCCTCCCGATAGCCGGCGGCGTCGGTGGGCCGCATCTTCGGGCGGTCCGGGTCGCGGCGGTCGAGCTCGGCGTCGATGAGCGGCGCGACGTCGACGCCGTTGATGACGAGGTTCTCGACGTCGCCGGTGATGTCGACGTCCTCGAGCCAGACGTCACGGGCCCGCAGGCCCCGCAGGTCGACCATGCGCAGCGACGCGCCTCGGAGGTCGACGTCGTGCAGCCGGGCACCGTCGAGGTGGACGTCCTCGAAGCTCGCCCCGGTGAGGCGGACCCGCTCGAACCGTGTCCCGGTCCGGTCCTCGTACGTGACGTCGCTCATCCCGGTCTCCCTCGCCTCGCAGCCATCGCGTCAGGGGCAGCGTAGGACCCGACCCGGACGATCGGCGTCCGGTCAGCGCAGTCCCTCGACGATGAGCAGCACGCCGAAGACGACGAAGGCCGCTGCCGCTCCCCACTTGATGACGTGCTCCGGCAGCCGCTTGCCGAGGGCGGCCCCGACGACGATGGCCAGCGCGTCGGCCGCGACCATGCCGACCGTGCTGCCGAGCCACGTGCCGAACCAGCCGTGCTGCGTCGCGAGCGTGATGGTGGCGAGCATCGTCTTGTCGCCGAGCTCGGCCAGGAAGAAGGCGACGGTGACGGCGATGATCGCGGTGCGCCGGGTCGTGCGGGCGACGGCCGCCTCCTCGTCGGAGAGCGAGTCGCCCCGCAGCGTCCACGCGGCGAAGAAGAGGAAGGCGACACCCGCGGTGACGGAGATGGCGTCGCGCGGCAGGTTGTCGCCGATCGCGGCACCGATGGCGACCGAGCCCAGGTGGACGACGGCAGTCGCGATGGTGATGCCGACGAGGACGTGGAGCATCTTGAAGCGGGTGGCGAACGTCATCGCCATGAGCTGGCTCTTGTCGCCGAGCTCGGCGACGAAGATGACGGCGGCGCTGATCAGAAAGGCGGACACGGTGGTTCTCCTCGGCGCGCGCTCGAAGCACCCGGGGAGCCTCGACCTGGCGCGCCCGTCGGTGGGTCGGCACGAGGTCGAAAGTCTCGTCCGCCGCGGGCCGCGCCTGCCCGGAGGGCGTCGCGATCGGGGCCGGCCGCACCGGGCCGGAGCCAGTGTGTCGATGCGGTCGTTGGGGACTACTCCCTTTCGATGTGACGACCGTAGGTGCAGCTCTGCCGTGGGCGCAACGTCTCGGTGTGCCTAGCGATTCTTCTCGGAAACCCTTGGGGCGCCTATGTGTCGACAGTCGGAGTAGTGACAACCCTTGGCGTTCAACGGTTTCGGCGAGGCCGCCTCGACGCTGACGAGGAGCGCGGCCACCGCCTGGTCTCCGAGCTCGGCGACGAGGTGTCCGTCGGCCGCGGCGCCGGGAGCCGTGACGTCGAGCCGGGTCGCACCCCCGAACGGCTTCCGCTCGCGCACGACGACCTCGGCGTCGACCGCGATCCCGGTCTCAGCGAGCCAGCGCAGCAGGGCCGGGTCGTCGTCGTCGATGCGCGCCACGAAACGGCGCTGGCCGACGGGAGTCGTCGCCAGCGGCTCGGCCGTGGGCTGGTGGAGCACCCCGTCGGCCGTCGGGATCGGGTCACCGTGCGGGTCGCGCCACGGGTGGCCGAGCTGGGCGTCCATGCGCTCGACCATGAGGGTCGAGACCGCGTGCTCGAGCACCTCGGCGTCGTCGTGCACCTCGTCCCAGGCGTAGCCGAGCGACGTCACGAGGAAGGTCTCGACGAGCCGGTGGCGGCGCACCATCCGCAGCGCCTGCTCGAGCCCTTCGTCGGTCAGGCGCATCCCGCCGTAGCGCTTGTGCGCGACGAGGCCGCTGTCGGCGAGCTTGCGGGCCATCTCGGAGACGGACGAGGTGGACACCCCGAGCCGGGCGGCGACGGCAGCGTTGCTGACCGTCTCGTCCTGCCACTCGCCGAGACTGAAGATGACCTTGAGGTAGTCCTCGATCGCGGTGCGGTTCTCGGTCTTGGCCACCGCCAGAGACTACGGGAGCAGGGTGGCGACGAGCACGAAGCACCCGACGAAGAAAACCGTCGCGGCCACCCCCGTCAGGAGACGTCGGGACACAGAGTTCGGCATACCCAACTTTTATCATGGGCACACCTAGCGGGGGACCGATCGTCGCCGGTCCCCCGCGAGAGGCGCGTCACGTCAGGCTGTCCGCGAGGGCCACGACGAAGCCGCCGAGCATGAAGGCGGCGATCGCGGCCGCGAGCGCACCGGTGGGCTGCACCGGGATGAACCGGCGCGCACCGGTGACCGGTCCGCTCCCGCCGTGGTGCTCGTGCGTCAGGGCGTGTCCCTTGCCGCGGGAGAGCAGGTAGCGGTTGACGGGATAGGCGGCGGCGAAGGCCGCGACGAGCGAGATCGCCATGCCGACCCAGAAGACCGTGTTGACGAGACCCGCGTTCATCGCGCCGGGGATGACGGCCATGACGAGGTTGTCGACGACCTCCATCGTGAGGATCGAGACGGTGTCGGCGGCCAGGACGAGCCGCAGCGCCGTGCCGAGCGCCAGGCCCCCGCGCAGCAGCGGCAGGCTCGAGAGGGTGTAGCCGAAGAGGAAGGCGAGCCCGATCGACAGCGCGATCGTCGCGCCGTTGCCGAGGCCGGTGGCGGTGCCGATGAGGAGTCCGAGGATCTCACCGATGGCACAGCCGGTGAGGCAGTGCAGGGTGGCGCTGGCCGCCATCGACGCGAGGCCGCCCCCGTGGCTCGCGTGCGAGCTGTGGCCGCCCTTCTGGTCGTGCTGGTCGTGCTGGTCGTGCTGGTGGGTGGCCGCCTGTTCGGCGTGCTGGGCGTGGGCTGCGTCGGTCATGGTCTCGGCCTCTCCGTCGTCGGGGCGGGGACGTTCCCGGCCCGCTGTCGTCACCACGCGGCATACCCCCCATGGGTATCCCGTACGGTCAGACAACGAGGGGCGCTCCCCTGCTATTCCCCGCGGCGGGCGACCCGCTGGATCGGGACGTCCCGCTCACGCAAGAATGCGCCCATGAACCCGCCCGAGAGCACCGACGACGTGCACGAGCTCCTCCTCGCCCAGGCCGACCGGGCCACGACGGGCGCGCTCACCGACCCGGCCGTCGTCGCCGCCGTCGTTGCCGTCGAACGCCTCGTCGTGGCAACGGGATCGACCGACGCGCAGGTCCTGCGCGACGCGCTCCTCGGCAGGCCGGTCCCGGGGTCCGACGAGACCCACGTTGCCGAGCTCGTCGCCGAGGGACGCAGCCACGTCGCGGCGGGGCTCATCCGTCGCGCGACCGGTCAGGCCGTCGACGCCGGCGTGGTCAACCCGGCCTCGGGCGGCTACGAGATCACGACCGATGCGACCCTGCTCCGCGCCGCGGTGCGCGCCGCCCAGGGGTCGATCAACGCGATGCCCTACTACGGCGCCCGCTACGGGGCGCGGGGCTCGCGCTTCGCGACGACGGACTCGGCGTGGCTGCTCTCCCTGGCCGGCCTCTCCGCGGAGCGCGCCATCCACCAGGTGGAGTGGCTCTCCCGCGTGCTCGCCGCCCGCGGCATGCCGACGTGGCTGCTCGAGATCCACCTCGACGCCCTCGTGTCGGAGGTGCAGTCGGTCGCGGGCGAGCACGCCGTGGGCTCCCTCCCGGTGGGCGCGGCGGCCCTCGGCGGGACGCGGCGGCAGCACGTCGACGACGACCTCATGCGCTCGGCCGACCTCTGGGCCGACGCCGCCCTCGGCGACGCGCTCCCGGTGCCGCACACCGGCGCCCTGCTCGCGGCGGCCATCGCGGACGAGCGGGCCGGGCTGACACCCGACGACAGCTCGCTCGTGGACTGGCTCACCGACCCCGAGCGGGTGTCCACGTCCAACGCCGCGGCCGTGCGGGCGGTCCGGCAGCGCATCCTCGACGAGGCCCGCTGACCGTCCCGGAGCGCGATGGGTGACGAGGTCACGACGCAGGCTTGACCTTGACGCTGCGTCAGGGTTGCAGCCTTGGTCCATGACCACTTCACACGCCATCGAGATCGCCGGACTCACCAAGTCCTACGGCGACCAGGAGGTGCTCCGGGGGGTCGACCTGACCGTCCCCCGCGGCACCGTCCTCGCCCTGCTCGGCTCGAACGGCGCCGGCAAGACGACCGCCGTCCGCATCCTCTCGACGCTGCTCCGCGCGGACGCCGGGACCGCCAGCGTCAACGGCTTCGACGTCGCCGCCGAACCGGCGCGGGTGCGCGAGTCGATCAGCCTCACCGGGCAGTTCGCCGCCGTCGACGAGATCCTCACCGGGCGGGAGAACCTCGTGCTCGTCGCGCAGCTGCGACGGCTCGAGCAGCCCCACCGCATCGCCGACGAGCTGCTCGAGCGGTTCGCGCTCGCCGACGCGGCCGGGCGCCGGACGGCCACCTACTCCGGCGGCATGCGCCGGCGCCTCGACATCGCCATGAGCCTCATCGGCGACCCTCCCGTGCTCTTCCTCGACGAGCCCACGACCGGCCTCGACCCGCAGTCGCGCAACGAGGTGTGGAAGACGGTGCGCGAGCTCGCCGGCCACGGCACGACGGTGCTGCTCACGACGCAGTACCTCGAGGAGGCCGAGCAGCTCGCCGACCGGATCGCCATCCTCCACGAGGGCCGGATCATCGCCGAGGGCACCCTCGCCGAGCTCCAGCAGCTCTTCCCCCCGACCGTCGTCGAGTACGTCGAGAAGCAGCCGACGCTCGAGGAGGTCTTCCTCGCGATCGTGGGCCACGACGACGCCGACCACGCTGTCACCCAAGGAGATTCGCGATGACTACCACCCCCACCCACGTCGCCGGCGACACGACGGTCCTGCTCAAGCGGTCCCTGCGCCACATCCTGCGCAGCCCCGACACGATCATCACGACGGCCATCACCCCGATCGCCATGCTGCTGCTCTTCGTCTACGTCTTCGGCAGCGCGATCCGCGTCGGCGGTGACAGCTACGTCGACTACCTGCTGCCCGGCATCCTGCTCATCACCGTCGCCTCGGGCATCGCCTACACCGCGTTCCGGCTCTTCACCGACGTGTCGAGCGGCATCTTCGAGCGGTTCCAGTCCATGCCGATCGCCCGGTCCGCCGTGCTGTGGGGCCACGTGCTCACCTCGCTCGTCGCCAACCTCGTCTCGCTCGCGCTCGTGGTGCTCGTCGCGCTGGCGATGGGATTCCGTTCGGGCGCAGGTGTGCTCGCCTGGCTGGGGGTCCTCGGGATCCTCGTCCTCTTCACGCTGGCGCTGACCTGGCTCGCCGTCATCCCGGGGCTCACGGCGACGTCGGTCGACGGCGTCAGTGGCTTCTCCTACCCGCTGATCTTCCTGCCCTTCATCAGCTCGGCGTTCGTGCCGACCGAGGGCATGCCGGGACCAGTGCGGTGGTTCGCCGAGCACCAGCCGGTCACCTCGATCGTCGACACGATCCGCCACCTCTTCGCCGGCCAGCCGCTCGGCAGCGAGGTCTGGGTCGCCCTCGCCTGGTGCGTCGGCCTGCTCGTGCTCGCCTACGCCCTGGCGATGCGCACCTACCGCCGCAAGCTCGGCTGACCAGACGCTGACGAGGCGCGGGAACACCGTCACCACAGGAGAATGGGCACATGCTGACCATCAGCCAGCTCGCGGCATACGCCGGCGTGACCGTGCGTGCGGTGCGGCACTACCACGCGAAGGGACTGCTGCCCGAGCCCGAGCGCGACCGGTCCGGCTACCGACGCTACGACGCGGCCGCGGTCGTGCAGCTCGTGCGGATCCGCGTCCTCGCCGACGCGGGCGTGCCCCTCTCGCGGGTGCAGGAGCTGCTGACGGCCGGTGACGAGGAGTTCGCGGCGGCGGTCGAGGAGATCGACCGCCGCCTGCGCGCGGAGATCCGCGAGCGGCAGCGGCACCGGGAGCGGATCGCCCAGCTCGCGGCGGGCGAGAGCCTGGCGCTGCCGCCCGAGGTCGTGGCCTACGTCGACCGCATGCGCGAGCTCGGCTTCCCCGAGCGGCTCATCGAGGTCGAGCGCGACAGCTGGATCCTCATCTCCGCGCAGATGCCCGACGCGGTCGCGGCCCTCATGGCGATCAAGCAGACCCAGATCGACGACGAGCCGCTGCGGCGTCTCTACCTCGACATCGGCGACCTCGTCGACTGCGGTCCCGACGACCCGCGGCTGCCGGTCCTGGCCGACCGGGTGGCCGCCTTCATCGAGGCCGCCGCGGCCCAGGGCGAGGGCCTCGAGGAGGAGCACCCCGTCAGCGCCGAGCTCGTCGAGCTGCTCGACGCAGCGTTCCTCGAGTCCTTCGCATGCGCGGCGCGCCTGCTCGAGCTGCTCGAGGAGCGCGGCTGGACCGGGTGGACCGACATCCGTCGCACGGCCACGGTGTGAGGATGGACCCATGACCACGGTGCGTCGCTTCGACCACGTCGGCATCACCGTCGCCGACCTCGACACGGTGACGGCCTTCTTCGTCGGGCTCGGGCTCGAGCCGACCGGTCCGCGCATGACGGTCGAGGGCGACTTCCTCGACACCGTCATCGGCATCCCCGGCGCCCGCACCGAGATCGTCATGCTGCGCCCGCCGGGCGGCGACACGTGCCTCGAGCTGTCGAGCTTCGTCCGACCCGACCACGAGCCCGGCTCGCCGGACGCGATGGCCAACGAGCTGGGCCTGCGCAACGTCGCCTTCGAGGTCGACGACCTGCGGTCCACGGTCGATCGTCTCGCTGCCGACGGCCACGGGCTCGTCGGCGGTGTCGGTGAGTACGAAGGCGTGTGGCGCATGGCCTACGTCCGCGGCCCCGAGGGCATCATCGTGTCGCTCGCCGAACGCGTCGACGGGTCCTGAGCGGCGCGTCGCTCGGGGTGCGCAGGGCGGCTGCCGTCAGTCGTCGAAGACCGACCAGCAGATGTCGTTGCGCGCCCGCTGGTCGTCGAGGACGAGCTCGCGGACAGCGGACGGGAGCTGGTCGCGCTGCCAGCGGCACTCGCGCCGTCCGGCCGCCTCGCTCTCGGCTGGGGCGTCTACGGACGCGGCGGCACGAACGGCCTTGATGGCATAGGCCGCCGCCCCCAGGTCGTGGGCAGCCACGTGCGCGACGCACGCGGCCTGCCCTGCTGCGTAGGCCGCGAAGCGAGGTGCGCCGCGCAGGTCGCGGGCCGCACCCATGGCGTGACCACCCGCGGCGCGGGCCGTCATCATCGTCACCTCGCCGCGCGTCCAGGCGCGGGCGTGCTCGATGGCGTCGCGCGGCCGTGGGTCGTCGGGGCGCTCGGACTCGAAGAGCCCGAGCACGTGCTCCGCGCACGTCGCCGCCCAGAGGACGAGCAGGTGGTGGTCGGCGTCCGTCAGGGTCCCGCCGCGACGGATCGTCACGAGGCGCGGGTCAGGGGTCGCGGGCAGGATCACGCGCGGGCTCCCGTCACCGCTGCCGACTGCATCCGTCGAGGTTACGCAGCCAGGCACGCAGTGGGTGAGACCGGAGGCGCCGGGCCTCCACCCGACGTCGTACGCACCTGCGACCCGGGGCGCACGGCGGAGCCCGCAACATCGCTCCAGGGTCAGACGCCGCCGGTCTGAGGCGTGCCTAGCGTTGCGGCTGCAGACGGCCGCCACCACCACCGACCCGGAGGATCCGACATGCAGCCCGTCCCCCGCAACAGACCCGCTGGCCCCGGCGCCGGCTCGCCCGTCACCCGCTCGCCCGTCACCGACCCGCCCGTCACCGGACCGGGCTGGCGCGCCTAGGCAGCTCTCACGGGCGGCACCGCGCTCGCGCTCGCCGCTGTTGCCGTGCTGCCGTTCCCCGCAGCCGGACTGGGTCCGGGCGGGGGCTACCTGGACGTGTCGACGCTCGGGACCGCCGTCGCGGACGGACTCGTGCACTTCTGGCAGGGCGGCACCCCGGAGCTGCCCCCGAGCCTCGCGGCGCCCGTTGCCTTCTGGGCGCGGTTCCACGCCGTCAAGGCCGCTCTCGCGGTGCCGCTGCTCGTGCTCGCCATCATGCTCGGGAGGCGGATCTGGAGCGAGTGCGTCACCGCGCGCAGCGGACGACGCCGTGCCTGGTTCACGCTCGCCGGCCTGGTCGAAGCACCCCTCGTGCTGCTCGCCGCCCTCCTCGTCGTCGCCAACGTGCAGGGCGCTCTCGCCCCGCTGTCCTCGGCCCTCGGCCTGCTCGACGTCCACCCGACCGACCCCGCGGTCGCGACGACCCTCCGCGAGATCAGGGACGGTCTCGAGAACCCGTCGGGAAGGACGGCGACGCCTGCCCTGACGCGGCTCGTGGAGGACTTCACGGCATACCACGTCGTCATGGTGTGGCTGGGAGCGATCGTGACCGTCTGCCTCGTCGTGGTGGCCGCGCGCTGGTGGCGACGCGCGCGGGGGCAGCGGCGGCACCGTCACGACGGGTCCGCTCGGCCGGAGCCACGGTCGCGCTGCTGTCGGCGGCGGCCTTCGCAGTCATCACGGCCGCAAACCTCAGCACGGCCCTGCACCCGGCTCCGGCGCTCCTCGGCTTCTTCCAGGGAGGCGCCTGAACGCCCCGCCGCCCTCGGGGTCACGGCCGTCGTCGCGGTCGAGACCGGTCACCGCCTACGGGACTCGCCACGGGTCGAGCGGGGTTATCGTGCGGAATGGCCACCGAGTCGTCCTACTCCATCGCGCCGCTCAGCCCCGAGACCTGGCCCGCGTTCGATGCGCTGGTGCAGCGGCACAACGGCATCTTCGGCGGCTGCTGGTGCATCTGGTTCCACCCCGACGGTCCCGAGCGCGGCCAGGGCGCGGAGGCCAACCGGGCGCTGAAGAAGTCCTACGTCGAGCAGGGCAAGGCGCACGCCGCTCTCGTGATGGACGGCGACGAGGCCATCGCCTGGGCCGAGTACGGCACGCCGGTCGAGCTGCCGAGCCTGCACCACCGCAAGGAGTACGACGCCACCAAGACGGCGGACCCCGACTACCGGATCACCTGCGTCTTCGTCGACAAGCGGCACCGGCGACAGGGCGTCACGGAGCTGGCGATCACCGGTGCGCTCGACCTGATCGCCCGGGCCGGCGGCGGGACGGTGGAGAGCTACCCGCACGACCTGACCGAACAGACCAAGAAGATGTCGTCGTCGTTCCTCTACAACGGCACCCGACGTCTCTACGAGCGGCTCGGCTTCACCTACGACCGGCCCAAAGGGCTGAAGAACTGCGTCATGGTCAAGGTCGTCGAGCCTGCCTGAGGCTCGCGGCCCCCGGCGGGCAGCTCAGTCCGTCAGTGCCGCGGGCGCGGCGACGCACACGACTCCCCTGTTGCCCTCCTGGTCGGCGACGACGACGAGCGACGGTGCCTCGCTGTCGTCGACCACGGTGCCACCCGCGGCGAGGGCTGCGGCGACTCGCTGCTCGGCGACCTCCGGCGCCACGTAGACCTCGACGTGGAACCGCTGTCGCGGGCTCTCGTGCTCGTCGGCGCCCCCGAACCACAGATTCGGTATGCGTCCGGTGGCGTCGCGGATCTCGTCGCTGGGTGAGCCGTGGCCCTGGGACTCCGGACTCCCGGTGAGCAGCGCGGCCCACACCGGGGCGATGGTCGAGGAGCTCGCCGTGTCGAGACCGAGCTCGATGACGCTGACGGACGCCGGGTCTGCGGTGAGGTCGTGGTCGGCGGCGATCTCGGTGATCCGGCGGGCGAGGTCGACGTCCTGCTGGGTCACCCACTGGACGACGTGCTCGGTGCCCTCGTCGTCGCGGTAGACGGCGTCGTCGCTGACCAGCTTGAGGTCGACGTGACCGCGACCCATCGACACCGTGGGGTGGTGCCCGACGGCGTCGCCCGCCTCACCCACCGCGGCGAGGAAGCGTATGCCGGCGGCGAAGTCCGCGACCACGTAGCGCGCGTGCAGTCCCTGCGCGAGCTTGCGCCAGTCGGCCAGACGGGCCCCCGCGATCGCTTCCCCTGTCAGCATGTCCATACGCGAGGACCATATCCGCGATCGTCGTCCGATAGCTGGGAAGGCGGTGGCGACCTCGTGGGTCTCCTCGATGGACGGAACGCACCGTTACCGCTGCCGGCGGCCCTCAGGCCAGGTGGGCGGCGATCGCCCTGAGGGCGCGGTCGCGTTCGGTCTTGGTCCACTCGCCGCCGTCGAGGACGACCCATGCCGCTCGTTCCGGCGTCAGGAACGCGACCGCGGACGCTTCACCCTGCGTGCCGTGTGCGGAGGGGACGGAGCCGGCCATGACCTTGAGGCCGCTTACCGTGCCCGGCGCCGCGTCGGCGCAGGACGTGAACGCCGACTCGAGGAACGCGAGGGTCCCCCGGGGGTCGCCCCGGCGCAGCTCGATCTCGACGTAGGCGACCGTGCGGCCCGGCATCTGGCCGTCCACACTTGCGCCATCGTCGGCGCTGAGGAAGGCGCGCCGGATCCGGTCCGCCCCAAGCGCGTCGACCATGCCCATCCAGTCGGCGGACAACCACGGTGGGGGCTGGCCGCACCACACCGCGTCGCCGCCGGGAAGCGAGCCCCTGGAGCAGCGCGGGTCGTCCCGTGAGTCCGGTCCCGGGGTGAACTCGTCGTTGAGGTCGATGCCCCGTGAGACGCCCTTGCCGAACAGGTCCCCGAAGGGAAGCTCGGCCGTGGTGTCCGTTCCGAGGTCACGGCGCATCGCGCACTGCGCGGCGTCGACGACCTCGGTCATCGACGGTCCGGGACTGGTGGAAGCGCCGACTGGTGACGGCTGTGGCGGCGAGGTCGACCCACGGCTGTCGCACCCGGCGACGGCAAGCGCCGCCACCGCCGCGATCAGGTAGGCCGCGGCGCGTCGCCCCGGTCGTGGTCGTCGCGCTGTCCGTGCTGCCCCTGACGTCATGTCCTGGAGTGTGCCCTCCCGCTGCCCCGGGCGCGCTGAGGCTGCCTCCGTCGTGTCGTCGAGTCGTCGCGCGCCGATGCGTTGCCCTGCATCGCGCGGCGGATGAGATGACGCGGCGCTACCTCGAGGCTCGACCGGCTCTACGCGTTCGGGCGGTGACGACAGGGGCGACTGCGGTCGCCCTCGTCGTCGGTCCACCGGTGTCAGAAGTTGTTGGCCATGTTGGTGAAGCGGCTGAAGTGACCCTGGAAGGCGACGACGATCGTGTCGGTCGGTCCGTTTCGGTGCTTGGCGACGATGAGGTCGGCCTCGCCCTCTCGGGGAGAGTCCTTCTCGTAGGCGGCCTCGCGGTGGAGCAGGATCACCATGTCGGCGTCCTGCTCGATCGAGTTGTGCACGGCGATGCCGTTGGCGATGAAGTTGTGCGTGCCGATGACCGTGGCGTCGAAGACCTCCTCGACCCCGTCGGGCTCAATGGTCACGACGTCGTCCCACAGGACGTCGTTGGCCGCCTCGAGGTCGAGGTCGAGGCTGTGGAAGACCTCTTCGAGTCGCTCGAGGCTCATCCCGTTGTCGTCGAGCACGCCGTCGGCGATGTCCTCGGCACGGAAGCCGACGCGGCGGGACGAGCGGGTCGCCACGGCAGCGTCCTCGGGGACGTCGGCTCCGGAGCGCTCGCGCACGATCTGCAGCAGCAGCTCGGCTGCCTCGGACTTCTCGGTGTGGACCGCGATCTCCTGGAGGAAGCGGCGCTGGTCGTCGACCCCGCGCACGTCGAGCTCCCAGATGTCGTCGCGCGCGGCGACGGCGGTCGAGATGCCGAAGCGGAGCAGCAGGTGGGCCACGTCGTCGAGCAGCCGCCGCGAGGCGTGGCGCAGGACGATGCGTCCCTCGCGCGCCTCCTCGTCGACGGTGATCTCGCCGTCCAGGGCGAAGAGCCCGTCGACGAGCAGCCCGATCTGCCGCTTCGGGAAGTGCGCGATGTCGGGCATGAGCGCGCGGGCACTCATCTCGGTCACGTCGAACCCGATGGAGCACCCGCGCGCCGCGAGGCGGCCCTGCGAGTCGTCGGGAGTCCGCGACGAGAGGATCAGCGCGCCGAGCCGGATGTCGGCGTCGTCGAGGACCTCGTCGAACATCTCGGGGGCGGGGACGTGCCTCGGCACCGCGACCCGGCTGCCGGTGCGCAGGTCACCGAGCTGGGTCCAGCCGGACGTCGTGAGGAACGGGTGGTTCTCGGTGGCGCGGACCGTCTTGCCGGACGCCAGCGTCAGCCGGAACACCGGACGCACGCCGGTGGAGAAGACCGTGGTCATCGGGCGCTTGACGTAGCGCAGCGACTCGTCGAGTCCCCACACCGGGACCTCGCGGTCCGGGTGGCGGGCGTACTCGTCGACGAGCTCGGCGATCGACATCGTGGCGCCGGTGTCGGCGCGCAGGATGCGGGTGTCGGCCGTGAGGCAGCCCGACTCACGCAGGTCGCTCATCGCGGGCTTCTTGTCGGTGCGCTGCTCGGGACCACGGTTCAGCTGCGAGATCGCGATGACCGGGACCTCGAGCTCCTTGGCAAGCAGCTTGAGCGCACGCGAGAACTCCGAGACCTCCTGCTGGCGCGACTCGACGCGCTTGCCCGAGCTCATCAGCTGGAGGTAGTCGATGACGACGAGCTTGAGGTTCTCGCGCTGCTTGAGCCGGCGGCACTTGGCGCGGATCTCCATCAGCGACATGTTGGGTGAGTCGTCGATGAAGAGTGGGGCGTCGGAGACGCGGCCCATCGTCGAGGCGAGGCGGGTCCAGTCCTCCTCGCGCATCGTGCCCTTGCGCATGTGCTGCAGCTGGATGCCGGCCTCGGCCGAGAGCAGACGCATCGTGATCTCGGTGCGGCTCATCTCGAGCGAGAAGACGACGGCGGCCATCTTGTGCTTGATCGCGGCCGACCGGACGATGTCAAGGCCGATCGTCGAGTTGTGGGTCGGGATCATCGCCTCGCCTGCGAGGTACAGGTGGTCGGCCGCCGCGACCTCGATGCAGCGGACCGGCACCGACTCGACCGGACGGATCGCAGAGATCTTCCACTCCGTGGCGTCGATGGCGGTGACGCCGGTGGCCGGTCGCCGCTCGACCGTCACGACGCCACTGCGCTCAATGGCGCCCAGAACCTCGGCAGTCGTCATCACCCGACCGGGACTGCCGTCGATCGCGACGAACCACTGGTGCTGCTCGTCGGCGACGAGCACCGACCCGTCGGAGAACTCGACCTCGTAGCACGGACGGTCGACCATGACCTCCGTGGCGGCCACGACGCGAGTGGGCAGTCCGTCCGACCCGATGACGAAGTCACCGACGGAGACCTCGCCCATGGTGGTCCAGCCGTCCGGGGCCGCGAGAGGCGTGTCGAGTGCAAGCGCCTTGCCCATCGCGGGGCGGGCGGCGATGACGATCATCTGGCCGGGGTGCAGGCCGTTGGTCAGGGCGTCGAAGTCGGTGAAGCCCGTGGGCACACCGGTCATCTCGCCGGAGCGGCCAGACGCGACCTCGATCTCGTCGACTGTGGCCTCGATGATGTCGCCGATGGCGTGGTAGTCCTCGCCGCCGCGCTTGTCGGCGACGGCGTAGACCTCGGCCTGGGCGGCGTTGACGATGTCCTCGACGTCGCCACCGCCCTGGGCGTAGCCGAGCTGCACGATGCGGGTGCCTGCCTCGACGAGCCGGCGCAGCACGGCGCGCTCGGCGACGATCTGGGCGTAGTAGCCGGCGTTGGCCGCGGTGGGGACCGAGGCGATGAGCTGGTGGAGGTAGGCCTGGCCGCCGACGCGTCCGAGGTCGCCGCGCTTGGTCAGCTCGTCGCTGACGGTGATGGCGTCGGCGGGCTCGCCACGGCCGTAGAGGTCGAGCACGGCGTCGTAGATGAGCTCGTGCGCGGGCCGGTAGAAGTCGGTGCCCTTGAGCTGCTCGACGCAGTCGGCGATGGCGTCCTTGGACAGCAGCATGCCGCCGAGGACCGACTGCTCGGCGCCGACGTCCTGGGGCGGGAGCCGGTCGTCCGGAGGCCCTCCATCACGGGCCGACGACGACGCAAAGGCACTGGTGCTCAGCTCGTCGAGCGACACGTGCTCCCCTTCCCCTGAACGGTGAATGACCTCGGCCCAACCCGGTCCACACCAGTAGACAACGCAGCCCTGACAGTGCCCGATCCGGGGCGGGACGTAGCCCTCCCGGCCGTCCGTCCGCCCTCCCGTGGGGCACCCGCCCCACCGTAGGTGCGCTGCTCGGCCGACAACAACCTCACGAGCCCCTCACTCCCACACGCCTGTGGACAACCGGTGGACGGCCACCCTCGACACGCCGTCAACAGGTGTGGACAACGTGTGTGCACAACTGTGGGCATGTGGCGACGGTCACACCCTCCCGTGCTCGCTGACCTGCACCGATGCCCGTCCACGGGGTGTGGAGAACAAGTTCCTCACCCCTGTGCGTTGTCCACAGACACGCACGACACGCCCGAGCGTGGGGTATGCCGTGGGGTAAGGCCGTGCACGCCGTGCTCACAGTCCTGCGGCCGAGGCGTCGTAGTAGTCCCGGTTGCGCAGGCCGACGGCGGCCGCCTCGTCGAGGACGGCCGTGGCGTCGGCGTGCCACTGGAGCACGGAGGCCGGGCACGACGCCGACAGCGGGCCCTCGAGCGCGGCGGCCACGGCGTCGGCCTTGCCCGGCCCGGACGCGACGAGGACGAGGCGCCGCGCGTCGAGCACCGTCCCGAGTCCCTGGGTCACGCAGTGGGTCGGCACGTCGTCGATCGCGGCGAAGAAGCGCGCGTTGTCGTGCCGGGTCCGGTCCGACAGCCGCTTGACCCGGGTCCGTGACGACAGGGCCGAGCCCGGCTCGTTGAAGCCGAGGTGGCCGTTGGCCCCGATGCCGAGGATCTGGACGTCGACCCCGCCCGCGGCAGCGATGCGACGCTCGTACTCCGCGGCTCCGGCGTCGAGCTCGGCCTCGGTCCGGCCCGAGCCGTCCGGCACGTGCAGGCGGTCGGCAGGCAGCCCCAGGGGACCGCAGACCTCGCGCAGCAGCACCTCGCGGTAGGACTGCGGGTGTCCGACCGGCAGCCCGACGTACTCGTCGAGCGCGAAGCCGCGGGCCCGGCTCAGGTCGGGCCGGCCCGTCCGCACGGCGGCCGCGAGCTCCGCGTAGAGCCCGAGCGGCGACGACCCGGTGGCGAGACCGAGCGCCGGCTCGGGGCGTCCTGCGGCGGTGAGGCCGTCGATGACGACCTCGGCGGCCCGGCGGGCGACGTCGGCGGGCGTGGACAGGACGAGGACCTCCATCAGCCCACCCTCTCACCGGACGGGACGACCGCACGGACAGCGTCCGCAGTCGTGCGAGCCGTCCCGGCAGTCCCGAACGCAGGATGTCCGGCCCCGGGTCGCACGCTCCCGAGCCAGGCGGCCCCGAGGGCGGCCACCGGCACGTCAGCCGCCAGCAGCTCGACCCGCTCGGGCAGCCCGAGGGTCTCGACGATCCGTGAGGAGCGCCCGCGACGCTCGAGGTCGGCCCGGACGCCACGCAGCAGCGGCTCACCGAGGCCCGCGAGACCGCCACCCACGACGACGCGCTCGGCGCCGGACGCGAGCGCGAGCACCTGGACGGCGAGTCCCACGCCCGTGCACAGCACGTCGACGGCAGCCGCGGCGAGCAGGTCCCCGGCGGCTGCCGCCGCGAACGGGTCACGGGCCCGTCGTCGCGGCTCGGGCCACAGCCGTGCGAGGGCCGATCCGGATGCGACCGTCTCGAGGCAGCCGACCTGTCCGCACGAGCACGGTGCGTCGCCGCCCACCGGGAGGTGGCCGATCTCGCCTGCGGCACCGTCGATGCCACGGACGACGACACCGTCGCGGACGACGGCGGACGCGAGCCCCGTGCCGAGGTTGAGGTAGGCCAGCGCCGGCGACGAATCGCCCGGCGGCACAAGCCCTTCGGCTGAGGTCCGCAGGCGCCACGCCCCGAGCGCGGCCGCCTTGACGTCGTTCTCCACCCAGACCGGCACGCCGAGGTGCCTCGACAGCTCACCGCCGAGGTCGAGCGACTCGACCTCGAGGTTGACGGCGTGCCGCGCGAGCCCGGTCACCGGGTCGACGAGCCCCGGCATGCATGCGCCGACCGACACGACGTCGACCGCCGATCCCGCGGCACCCCCCTCGAGCACGTCTCGGGCCACGCGCACCGCCACGTCGACGACGCCGACGGGTCCGCGGCCCGACGGAGCCGAGCGCAGCGCGTGCACCGTGCCGTCGTCGGACACGAGGGTCACTGCGGTCTTGGTCCCACCGATGTCGATGCCGAGCCTGAGCCCGGCGGTCATCCCGCCGGCACCCCGAGATAGCGTCCGAGCGCCTCGGCGACGACGACGGAGCCACCGAAGGTCACGAGATCGGCGCCGCCACGGGGCCACCCGCAGTCCACGACAATCGTCGGATGTCCCTGCGCGCGAAGCCGGTCCGCAACAACCCATAGTGGGTGACCGGCCGACAGCCCTCGTCCTGCCACCGCGACCTTGGCGCCGGCGGGCACGTCGGCCTCCTCCGTCGTCAGCCCCACGGCCCGCGGTCCCCAGGCGACGCGGCCGACCGCGAGGTTCGGGTCCGACGCCACCTGCACGATGACCGGCTGCCCGGGCGCGTCGAGCCACGCCCGCACCGCGTCACCGACCTCGAAGCCCTCGACGAGAGCGCCGTTGAGCCAGCCACGCGCTTCACGCTTGCCCTCGCTCCCAAATGCCGCCTCGACCCCAAAATGCTTGGACAGCAATGCGACTCGTGCCACCGCATCCTCGAGCCGCGCCACCGGCAGTCGCCCCGATGCTGCTGCGTCGACGACCGACTCGACGACCGCGAGGTAGCACTCCTCCGTCGTCTCGGACCCCACGCAGAGCAGGTCGCACCCCGCGACGAGGGCGCGCACCGCCGCCTCCGGGATGCCGGTCTCGGCGGAGGCCCCGGCCATGTCGAGGGCGTCGGACACGATGACCCCGTCGAAACCGAGCCGTCCGCGCAGCACGTCCCCGAGCACGGCCGCCGAGAAGGTCGCAGGCCGCTCGGCGTCGATGGCGCTGACGACGACGTGCGAGGTCATGATGCACGCCACGTCCGCCTCGATCGCGGCCCGGAACGGCTCGAGCTCGCGCGCGTCGAGCACGTGCGCCTCGACGTGCACGCGAGGCAGGGCGTGGTGCGAGTCGGTCACGGTGTCGCCGTGCCCGGGGAAGTGCTTGGCGCAGGCCGCGACCCCGACCGACTGCACACCGGTGACGTACGCCGCCGAGTGCCGCGCCACGTGCGAGGCGTCGGCACCGAAGCTCCGCACGCCGATGACCGGGTTCTCGTCGGCCGAGTTGACGTCGACGACGGGCGCCAGGTCGAGGTTGATCCCGTATGCCGCGAGCTCGCGTCCGATGGCCGACGCGGAGTCCCGCGTCAGCGCGGTGTCGTCCAGCCGGCCGAGCAGCGCGTTGCCGGGCTGGGTGGACCCGGTCGGGTAGTGCAGCCGGGTCACGTCGCCACCCTCCTCGTCGACGGCGACGAGCAGGTCCGGAGCGACCGACCGGAGCGACGCGCACAGCTGCGCGAGCTGGTCGGGACCCACCACGTTGGCGCCGTAGAGGCAGACGGAGGCCAGGCCCGCGGCATACTCCCGCTCGACCCACGCGGGGACGGTGGTGCCGACGAATCCGGGCATGAGCGTGCCGACTGCGAGGCGCCGCAGCGCCTCTCGTGAGGTGGTCATGTCAGCCCTTCACCGCCCCGCCGACGAGGCCGTTGCTCATGCGCCCCTGGACGACGAGGAAGAAGATGATGACGGGCACGGCCACGACGGTCGACGCGGCCATGACCTGGCCCCAGTCGGTCTCGCGGGTCGCGCTCGCCTGGACGAAGCCCCGCAGCCACAGCGGGAGGGTGCGGGACTGCTCCTCGGTCATGACGACCAGGGCCACGGTGAACTCGTTCCACGCCTGGAGGAAGGCATAGACGCCGGAGGCGACGAGCCCGGGAGCCAGCAGCGGGAACGTGATCCGCAGGAAGGCCTTGGTGCGCGAGAGCCCGTCGACCATGGCGGCCTCCTCGAGCTCCACCGGCACCCCGGCCACGAAGCCGCGCAGCATCCACACCGTGAAGGGCACGACGGCCGCGGTGTAGAGCAGCGCGAGCCCGAGGATGTTGTTGAGCAGGCCGATCGAGCTCATCATCTTGTACTGCGCGATGAACAGTCCCTCGGCCGGCAGCATCTGGATGAGCAGCAGCGCGAGGACGAACGAGCGGCGCCCGCGGAACCGGAAGCGGCTGATCGCCAGTGCCCCGAGGAAGGCGACGACAATGGCGGCCGCGACGGTGATGAGGGTGACGGCGAGCGAGATCCCCAGTGCCCGAACGAAGCCCGGGTCACCGAAGACGGTCGCGAAGTTGTCGAGCGAGCCACCGAAGGGCAGGAACGTCGGGGTGCTCGACTGGAGCGTCACCTTGTCGAGGAACGCCGAGTTGAGCATCCAGTAGACGGGGAACGCCCAGACGAGGGCGACGGCCACGGCGACTGCCGTGAGCACCGTGCGCCGCGTGGAGTGGCGCGACCGGGCGGGGCCGAGGGTGCGACTCACGACTCCTCCTTCATGAGGGAGCGGACGTAGTACCAGCTGACGGCCACGGTGAGCAGCAGCATGAGGATCGAGACGGCGCTGGCCATCCCGAAATCGCCTGCGCCCGTGCCGAGCTGGTAGATGTACGTGCCGAGCAGGTGGGTCTCGTTAGCGACGCCGCCGGCGTCCTGGAGCAGCTTGATCTGGGTGAAGACGCGCAGGTCCCAGATCAGCTGGAGCAGCAGGACGATCGAGATGACGGGCGCCACGAGCGGAAGGATGATGTGCCGCAGGCGTTTCCACCCGCCGGCACCGTCGATCTCGGCGGCCTCGAGCACCTCCGGCGACAGCTGGGTCAGGCCGGCGTAGATCGACAGCGCCACGAAGGGCACGCTCATCCACACGACGATGACGGCCGCGACGACGAAGAACGACAGCGGCTCGACGAGCCAGTTGTGCCCCTGCGCGTCGACGCCGACGCGCTCGAGGGCCCAGTTGAGCAGTCCGTTGCGCCAGTTGACGATCCACGTCCACACCGTCATCGAGGCGACCACCGGCATGGCCCACGCGAGGAGCAGTGCGACCTGCAGGGTCAGCCGACCGGCGCGACCGACCGCTCCCATGAGCAGCGCCAGGGCGAGACCGATGGCGACGGTCAGCAGCGCGCACACGAGGCAGAAAGCGAGGGAGCGCCCGACGATGACCCAGAGGTTCGGGTCGGTGAGCAGGGCCGTGTAGTTCGCCAGGCCGACCCACTCGGGCGGCTGGCCGAACTGCTGCATCATCCCGAAGTGCTGGAAGCTCGTGACGACCTGCCAGCCGACGGGGTAGCCGAGGGCGGCGACGAGGAGCACGACGGCGGGCACGACGAGCAGCGCGGGCAGGCGGCGGCGCGGCCGAGTTGTGGGCGGCGCCGGCTGCGGTGCGGCGGCGGTCTCCGGGGGCGCGGTGGCCGTGGAGGTCATGGGGAGGGCCTTTCGGACCGGGGTCCGGCGGCCGGCTGGGAGGGGTTCCCGGCCGCCGGACGCGGTGTCACGCGGGCGTCAGGTCACGTGAGGTTGAGCAGCGGCGTGATCTTGGCGTCGTACTCCTTGGCGAGCGCCGTGAGGTCCGAGGCGTCGCGGATCTTGGAGAAGAACTCCTCCATGATCATCTTCGACTCGACCGTCGCCCAGCCCGGAGCGGCCGGGGTGAGCTTGGAGTTCGACGCGGACTCGATGAGCGCCTTGGCGAACTGGTCGTCACCGAGCGAGCTGACGTAGTCGCTGTTGGCCGGGCCGAGGCCGGCGCCGCCGAGCTTCTTCTGGTAGTCCGCCGAGAAGATGATCTTGAGCAGCTCGCGCGACAGGGCCTGGTTCTGGCTGGCCTTGGAGATGGCGATGTTCGAGCCGCCGGCGAAGACGGGGGCCGGCTTGCCGTCGTTGCCCGGGAGCACGAACGCGCCGAACGTCGCGTCGTTCCACTCGCGGACCTTCTTGCCGTCCTTCTCCTTGAGGTCGCCGATCGACCAGTGCGCCCAGCCCGGGGCCATGATCGTGGCGGCCGCGAGCGAGGTCTTGCCGGTGACCTTCTGGTTCGCGTCGAGGATCTCGTCGGCGTCGTTGACGTAGAGCCACGGCGTCTGGTCCTTGGCGTCGGCCGGCGCCTTGGAGGCGTTGCGGTAGAGGTCCTGCAGCTGGGTCAGGCCCTTGACCGTGTTGGGGTCCGCAAGGGTCGAGACCCACTGGCCGTTCTCCTGCTTGGCGAGCTCGCCCCCGTTGGCGAAGATCCAGGAGATGCCGTTGCGCCAGTCCTGGCCGCCGAGGAAGAATCCGGAGAAGTTCTTGATGCCCCGAGGGTTCTTGGCCGTGATCGTCTTGACCGCCGTGTCGAACTCGTCGAGCGTCTTCGGCTGGGCGACGCCCGCCTCCTTCCAGAGGTCCTTGCGGGCGAAGAGGTAGCGCGACCCGAAGTAGTACGGCAACGCATACTGCTTGCCGTCGACCGTCCCCACGTCGACGAACGACTGGAGCAGCTTGCTGCCCCCGAGCTCCTGGTAGAGGTCGGAGACGTCGCTGAAGGCGCCGACGTTGGTGAAGGTCGGGCTCTGGGTGTTGCCGAGCTCGGTGACGTCCGGGGTGTTCTTCGGGTCGGGCAGGGCCGTCGTCAGCTTGGTGACGAGGTCGGGCCAGGTCTGCTCCTCGATGGCGAGGGTGGCGCCCGTCTTGGCCTTGAAGGTGTCCTGCAGGTAGGTGCGCAGCTCCTTCGGGGTGTCGGAGCCCGCGAGCCAGAGGGTGATCGTCTTGCCGGCGTTGCCGGCGGTGCCCGACGCGCTCGGCGACGGGTCGGAGGTGGAGCCGGACGCACCGCCGCCGCACGCGGTGAGCACGAGGGCCGCGGTGGTCGTGGCGACGGCCAGACCCAGGGTCTTCTTCATACCTGTCTTCCTTTCGAAGGGCCGCGGTGCGGACCGGTTGTTCGCTGGACGCGAGTGGAGGGGTGTCCCTGTGGAGGGGAGGTCGAGGGGTGGTGCTGTGTGGTGCTTTCGTGGCGCTGTGGTCGAGGGATGGCGTATGCCGTCCCGCCCGGTCGGGCGGTCAGGCGACGCCGAGCTGGTCCCAGAGGACGAGGACGGCCGCCCCCCGCAGGACGATGTCGTCGGGGCGGTGCGCGAGACGCACCGTGAGGTCGGTGGTGGTGCGGGCCAGGAGGCGGGCCCGGAGCGTCTCGTCTAGGGCGTCGCGCAGGACGCCCCCGAGGAGGTGCTCGGGTCCGCTGAGCACGACCTCGGAGAGGTCGAGGGCGGCGACGACGGGTGCGAGGGCGATGCCGAGGCGCTCACCGGCCTCGCGCAGGGGCTCGAGGGGGGCGTCACCGGATGCTGCGGCGAGCGCCTTCTCGAGGTTCGGGGCCGACACCCAGGTCTCGAGGCAGCCGACCTTGCCGCAGCGGCAGGTCGCGCCACCGTCGGTGCCGACGGTGACGTGGCCGATCTCGCCCGACGCGAAGTGGGCGCCGCGGACGCGCTGCCCGCCGACGATGAGGCCGCCACCGACACCGCGGCCGATCTTGACGAGGACGAGGTCGTCGCCGCCGTCACCGAGCGTGTAGTCGGCGTGCACCGCGGCGTCGGCGTCGTTGACGACGAAGACGGGCAGGCCCGTGGCGTTCGCGACGATGTCGCGCAGCGGCACGTCGGTCCAGCCGAGGTTGGGGGCGGTGTCGACGACGCCGCCGAGCCCGACGATGCCGGGCGTGCCGACGCCGATGCCGAGCAGCGGCGCGGTGGCCGCCCCGATGACCTCGTGCACGAGGTCGAGCACCTTGTCGACGACGGCCTGGCCGGAGTCATCGCCGATGGGCCGCTCGGCGCGGACGAGGATGTTGCCGTCGAGGTCGAGCACGGCGGCGCGCAGCACCTCGTGCTCGGCGAGGTCGACGCCGATGGCCTGCAGACCGGTGCGGTTGACGTCGACGAGGGTGCCGGGCTTGCCGGGACGCACGACCACGGAGGGACCGAGCTCGACCGCGTGACCGCTGTCCATCAGCTCGGAGACGAGGTCCGAGACCGTCACCTTGCTCATCCCGAGCCGGCGGGCGAGGTCGGCCCGGCTCATCGCGCCGACGGAGTAGAGCATCTGGAGCACGAGCGAGAGGTTGTGCCGCCGGCCGTGGGCAGGCAGGACGGCGGAGCGGGGCGAGACCCGGCGGGCACGGGGAAGAGCGGTGGTCACGAGAGTTAGTAAAGTTTACTAACTCTCACCTTGGCAAGGGTTTCCCGAGAATTCACCGCCCGCCCCACGTGCTGCAGGTCGAGGTGATCCCGGCACCGACGCCGGTCGCGCGATCACCTCGACCCCACGAAACGGCCGGCGCGACCTACAGTCGAGGCATGTGCCGCAACATCCGACAGCTCCACAACTTCGAGCCGGCCGCGACGAGCGACGAGGTCCACGACGCCGCGCTGCAGTACGTCCGAAAGGTCAGCGGGAGCACGAAGCCCAGCCAGGCCAACCAGGCCGCGTTCGACGAGGCGGTCGAGGCGATCGCCCACGCGACGGCCCACCTGCTCGAGCACCTGACGACGTCCGCACCGCCCAAGGACCGCGAGGTCGAGCGCCAGAAGGCGCGCGAGCGCAACGCCGTCCGCTTCGGCACCCCCGCCTGACGGTCGCCTGACGGTCGCCTGACTGCCAGCTCGCTCGCGAATCTCTCCCGAACCACTTCCGACCGCCTACCCCAGGAACCGGCCGATCTCCTTGTCGTTCTTCGTCGCTGCCGTCGCGGCCCTGCTCGCCCTGCTCACCGTCCTGCTCCACCGGCGCCTCGCCGTCGCACCCGGCTGGCCCACACCAGCCAGGCGCTCCGTCGCGGTCGTCCTCACCCTCGGGTGGGCCGCGACGCTCGCGGCCTTCGCCGTCCAGGCCGGCGTCATCGACCCCCGTGGCACACGGTGGCTCGCCTGGGCCGGGATGACGTGGCTCGCCCTCAGCTGGTACCTCCTGCTCGGAGTCCTCGTCCTCGGGATCATCGCTCTCGCAACGAGACTCGCCGGCCGCCCGCAGGCCCGACGGGCTGTCCTGCGCACGGGCACCCCCCTCGTCGTGCTCCTGGCACTCGGCACGACGGCATACGGCCTCCACGAGGCGGCGGCTCCCTCGGTCACCCCGGTCACCGTGACGGACCCCGACCTGCCGGCCGACTTCGACGGCCTGCGCGTCGCCCTCGTCACCGACCTGCACGTCGGCCCGGTCCGTGACGTCACGTTCACGCGGCGCGTCGTCGACCAGGTCAACGCCCAGCGGCCCGACGTCGTCGTGCTCGGCGGCGACCTCATCGACGGCAGGGTGGCGCAGGTGTCCGACGCCCTGGCGCCGCTCGCCGACCTCGAGGCCCCGCTCGGCGTCTATGCCGTGAGCGGCAACCACGAGTTCATCTCGCAGCAGGCCGACGCCTGGATGGACCACTGGGAGACGCTCGGCATCGACGTGCTGCGCAACGAGAACGTCACCCTGACCAGGGGTTCCACCTCGATCCGGCTCGCCGGCATCCACGACGAGACCGGCACGGGCGCCGACGCCCCCAACCTCGAGCGGGCCCTGTCGGGCATCCCGGCCGATGCCTTCACCCTGCTCGCCGCGCACCAGCCCAAGGCGGGCGAGTCGGGGCAGGGGCGCGGGGTCGACCTCCAGCTCTCCGGGCACACCCACGGAGGCCAGCTCTGGCCGTTCCGCTATGCCGTGCTGCTCCAGCAGCCGGTCGTCGACGGTCTCGACGCGGTCGGCGACGTGCCCGTCCTGACGAGCCGGGGCGCCGGCGCCTGGGGGCCGCCCGTGCGCGTCCTCGCGCCGCCGCAGATCCCGGTCATCACCCTGCACGCGGGCGCGGGCGCACCCTAGGCTGACCGGCATGGGCATCTGGGCGACCCAGGTCACGCCGCGGCTCGTCGCGGCCGGCAGCGAGGACGAGAAGATCCGCGCCCTGCGTGCCCGCGCCTGCGCGGGCCTGCACGGTGAGGTCGTCGAGCTCGGCTTCGGCAGCGGGCACAACATCGGGCTCTACCCGGCCGCCGTGACGCGCGTCGTCGCGGTCGAGCCGTCCGACGTCGCCTGGGAGCTCGGTGCCGAGCGGCGGGCGAGAAGCCCGATCCCCATCGTCCGCGGCGACCTCGACGGGCAGTGGCTCAGCCTGCCGGACGCGAGTGCCGACGCCGTCCTCTCGACGTTCACGCTGTGCACCATCCCCGACATCGGGCGCGCCCTGGCCGAGGTGCGACGGGTGCTGCGTCCGGGCGCCGCCCTGCACTTCCTCGAGCACGGGCTCGCCCCCGAGGAGGGCGTGCAGCGCTGGCAGCGCATCCTCGAGCCGGTGCAGAAGAAGGTCTTCGACGGCTGCCACCTCACCCGGCCGATCGACCGGCTCATCGAGGAGTCGGGTCTCGTGATCGAGACGATCGAGCGTGCCTACGCGCCGATGCCGAAGATGATGCGGCCGTGGGTGTTCGGCTACCTCGGCCGCGCCGTGCGACCGGCCTGAGGCGCGGTCACCGGCCCCGGCTACCGTGGGCGCATGACGAGCGGCCCCCACCCCGACCTCGCGTCGCAGGTGCGGGCAGCACTCGCGGCTCACGCCGATCCCGTGCGGGCGGCGGGGCAGCAGCGCTACATGAAGTCGGCGATGCCCTACCTCGGCCTCACGTCCCCGGCGCTCAAGGGCGTCCTCACGCCGCTGCTGCGCGACCCGGGTCTCGCCATGGAGTCGCGCGCGCAGTGGGAGGCGACGATCCGCGAGCTCTGGGACGGCGCCACGCACCGCGAAGAGTGGTATGCCGCCATCGCCCTCGCGCGTCACCGTCCCTATCGCGCGTGGGTCGACAGCGACGCGATGCCGTTGTGGGAGAGCCTGATCCGCGCCGGTGCGTGGTGGGACGTCGTCGACGACATCGCGACCCACCTCGTGCGTGACACGGTGCTCACGCACCCGACGGTCGAGAGTCTGCGGATGCGCGAATGGGCCGGGTCGGACTCGCTCTGGGTGCGGCGCGCGGCGATCATCTGCCAGGTCGGGGCCGGCGTCCGTCTCGACCAGTCGCTGCTCGCCGACGTCATCGATCCCAACATCGACGATCCGGACTTCTTCAGCCGCAAGGCGATCGGCTGGGCCCTGCGCGACCACGCCCGCGTCGACCCCGAGTGGGTGCGAGCCTTCGTCGCCGCGCACCCCGACTTGTCGGGGCTGTCGCGGCGCGAGGCGCTCAAGCACCTCGGACCCCTGGCGTGAGCGGCGCGGAGACGCCGCCGGTGGGCCACCGGCGCGAGATCGTCCGCCTCGCCGTCCCGGCGTTCCTCGCTCTCATCGCCGAGCCGCTCTTCCTGCTCGCCGACTCGGCGATCATCGGCCACCTCGGCACGGCCGAGCTCGCCGGGCTGGGCGTCGCGAGCGCCGCCCTCGTGACGGCCGCCGGCATCTTCGTCTTCCTCGCCTACGGCACGACGAGCGTCGTCGCCCGCCACCTCGGAGCGGGCGACGAGAGCTCCGCGATCAGCGCGGGCATCGACGGGCTGTGGCTGGCCGTCGGCCTCGGGGCGGTCACGGCAGCCGCCGTCGCGGTGTGGGCCGGACCGATCAGCGCGGTCTTCGGCGCGTCGCCAGCAGCACTCGAGCAGGCTACGACCTACCTGCGGATCTCGGCCCTCGGCATCCCGGCGATGCTCGTCATCCTCGCCGTCACGGGAGTGCTCCGCGGGCTGCAGGACACGACGACACCGCTCGTCGCATCGGTCGTCGGCTTCGGCGCCAACATCGCGCTCAACCTGCTGTTCGTCTACGGGTTGCACTGGGGCATCGCCGGATCCGCGTGGGGCACCGTCATCGCCCAGACCGGCATGGGGCTCGCCCTCGTCACCGTGCTGCTCGTCAAGGCGCGGGCCCGGCAGGCGAGGCTGCGGCCCCATCCCGCACGCGTCCTCGCATCCGCGCGCACGGGCATACCCCTGTTCGTGCGCACCCTCGCCCTGCGCGCGACGCTGCTCGTCACGACGTGGGTCGCCGCCTCGCTCGGCGACGTCCCGCTCGCGGCCCACCAGGTCGCGCTGACCGTCTGGTCGTTCCTCGCCTTCGCCCTCGACGCCCTGGCGATCGCGGCGCAGGCGATCACGGGTCGCGCGCTTGGTGCGGGCGACCGCGAGGGCGTCCGGCTCGCGATGGGCACGATGGTGCGCTGGGGCGTCTGGGGCGGGCTGGCGCTCGGGCTCGTCCTCGCCGCCCTGCACTCCGTCATCCCGCCGCTCTTCACGTCCGACCCCGCCGTGCAGCAGGCGCTGGGCGCGGCTCTCGTGGTCGTCGGCCTCGGGCAGGCCGTCGCCGGCTACGTCTTCGTCCTCGACGGCGTCCTCATCGGCGCCGGCGACGGCCGGTGGCTCGCCCTCGGGATGGTCATCACCCTCCTCGCCTACCTCCCGTTCATCCTCGCCGTGCGCGCTGCCGGACCCAGCGGCTCCGCGACCCGCGACGTCGTCGTGCTCTGGCTCGCCTTCACGGCGTTCATGGTCATCCGCGGCGTCGTGCTCGGCTGGCGCGCGCGCCGCGACGACTGGATGGTCGTCGGCGCGCGCTGACCGCGGACCCGGACGGGTCAGGGCTGGCCAGGACGGGTCACACGGGCACGGCACGGCAGGGCACGGCACTCCCGCACACGGCGCCGTCAGGTGCTCACGGGTCCAGCGGGGTGCCCGACCCGGCTCGTCGGGTCTGCCAGGCCTTCTTCGCGGCAGCGCTCCGGCGACGCCGGCGCGCCTCCTGCTCCCTCACGGCGCGCTTCGCCGCCGCCTCCTCGCGGCGCCGTTCGCGCTCGAGGACCGCCTCGGAACGCACCGGCCAGACATAGGGCACGTCCGGGTCGGCATCCGGGAAGGTCGACGCGTAGTGCCCCGGGTCCTTGCGCACGAGGGCCGAGCGGTGGCTGGCCTGCACGGGCTCCTCGAAGAGCCAGGCGGGCAGCGCTCCGGCGGCGAGCAGCTCGTCGTAGGTCCGGAGCGGCCCGACGCCGGCCGCGGCGAGGTCTGCCGTGATCGTCCCGGCGCACGTGTCGTCGTAGCCGCGTCGCACCCACTCGTCGCACATGTCGAGCCCGTAGCGGCCCAGCGCCTCCTCGTGGCCCTTCCACATCAGGACCGCGGGGTGCGAGGCCCACGCGTAGCCGGGAACGGTGAGCGCGCGCACGATCTGGATGACCTCGACGCGCTGCTTGCCGAGGCGCTTCGTGTCGAGCACGGCGGCGGTCCGGGCGAAGTCCGCATACGGCACGAAGGTCTGCACGTGGCCCCTTCCTTGGCTCTCGGGACGACGTGGGTCGCCGTCCTCCGGACCGCCCGTCGAGCCGTCCTCCCACCGGCCATACCCAGGCGGCAGGCGGCCGTGTGCATGAGGTCATGGCCAACTGCTACGGGTTTCCCAGCGTTCTTTAAGGTCCAGCGCCCATAGTCGTTCTCGTGAGTTGCTCCTGTGCGACTCGGTGATCTCCTCCCCTGTCGGATCACCGGGTCAAGGGCACCCGCTCCTGCTGGTCGAGTTCGGCGACGTGACCAGCAGGAGCGGGTTTTCTCTTTTCCGGCACTCGACGCACTCGGCGCACTCGGCGGGCAGGACGCACGGAGACTGACGGCGAGTCACATGGCCCCGTCGGCCACCTCGACGTCCGACAGCAGGGCCTGCACCTCGGCCGTCGTCGGCATCGCCGTCGAGCAGGCGAGCCGGCCGACGACGAGCGCGCCGGCCACGGCGGCGAAGTGCAGGGTGCGCTCGAGGTCCCAGCCCGCGAGCAGGCCGTGCACGAGCGCGCCGCCGAACGCGTCCCCGCCGCCGAGGCCGTTGACCACCGTGACGGGGAACGCGTCGACGCGCACCTGCTCCGTGGGGGTCATGGCCAGCACGCCGCGACCGTCCTGCGTGACGACGGCGAGCTCGAGACCCGAGGCCAGCAGGGAGCGGGCCGCGCGCTCGGGGTCGGTCTCACCGGTGACGACGGTGCACTCGTCGAGGTTGCCGACCGCGACGGTCGCCTGGCGCAACGCCTCGCGTGCCTGGGTGCGGGCGTCGTCGCGAGGGTCCTCGGCGGCGTCGACCCGGTCGCGCCAGAAGGCCTCCTGGTAGTCCAGGTCGAGCACCGTGAAGGGCGCTCGGGCGCGCTCCTCGAGGGCTGCGAGGTGGGCGGCCCGGCTCGGCTCCTGGCTGAGGCCTGTGAGGCTCGACCAGTAGACACGCGCCTCGCGGATCGCTTGCAGGGGAAGGGATTCCGGGGTGATGAGCAGGTCCGGTGCCGTCGGGTAGCGGTAGAACCACCGCGGGAAGTAGTCGGGCGGGAAGATCTCGCAGAAGGTGACCGGCGTGGGCGGTCCGCCCGTGACCGTCTGGACGTAGACGTCGTCGACGCCGAGCTGCAGCAGCTCCCGGTGGACGAACCGCCCGAAGGCGTCGTCGGCAGTCGCGCTGATGAGCGCCGCTCGCCGGCCGTGCCGGGCCGCCGCGACCGTGACGTTGGCCGCGCTGCCACCGAGGAACTTCTCGAAGGTGCGCACCTCGTCGAGCGTCATGCCGTGCTGGAGCGGGTACAGGTCGACTCCCACCCGACCGATCGCAACGAGGTCGTGGACGGTCATGGTGCCTCCCTCGGATCCCGGGGCCCGGACGAGTGCCGGAACCTCCACGCTAGCCGCGATCCGGCCGCTCGTTCAGGTCACGGAATGGTCACGACCCTTGACCGATCGCCCTCAGCACCTCCATTCTCCTCGTGAGAGCGCTCTCACGGCCGCGTTTCACGCACGGAGAGCGCTCCCACACCCACACTGGGGATGAGACCAAAGGAGCTCTCCATGACATCCCGTTCCACCCGGATCGGCGCGCCTTCCGTGCGCTCTCGCCATGCCGTACTCGCCACCCTCACCGTCGGCCTCATGGCCCTGACCGCCTGCAGCTCCGGCTCGAGCGGCGACGGTGCCGCCACCCAGGCCGGGAGCACCGGCGGCGCCGGCGGTCCCGTCACCCTGACCCTCGCGACGTTCAACCAGTTCGGCTACGAGGAGCTCATCCCCGAGTTCGAGAAGTCGCACCCGAACATCAAGGTCACCCACAAGAAGGCCGCGACCTCCAACGAGGCCCGCGACAACTTCTTCACCCGCCTCTCGGCCGGCAGCGGCATGGCCGACGTCGAGGCCGTCGAGGTCGACTGGCTCCCGGAGATGCTCCAGTACTCCGACAAGTTCAACGACCTCAACAGCCCCGACGTCGCCGGACGCTGGCTCGACTGGAAGGCCAAGGCCGCCACCGACGCCGACGGCCACCTCATCGGCTACGGCACGGACTCCGGCCCCGAGGCCATCTGCTACCGCAGCGACCTCTTCAAGAAGGCCGGCCTGCCGAGCGACCGCGAGTCGGTCGCCAAGCTCTTCGGCAACACGTGGGAGAGCTACTTCGCCGCCGGCAAGCAGTTCAAGGCCAAGTCCAAGGTGCCGTTCTTCGACAGCATCGGCGCGACGTACCAGGGCATGGTCAACCAGATCCCGGCCGCCTACGAGAACCCGAGCGACGACAGCATCACGGCGACCGAGAACGCCGACGTCAAGAAGGTCTACGACCAGGTCATCCAGGCCGGCATCACCGACGGCCTGTCGGCCAAGCTCCAGCAGTGGGGCGACGACTGGACGGCGAGCTTCCAGAAGGACGGCTTCGCGACGATGCTCTGCCCCGGCTGGATGGTCGGCGTCATCGAGGGCAACGCCAAGGGCGTCAAGGGCTGGGACGTCGCCAACACCTTCCCCGGTGGCGGTGGCAACTGGGGCGGCAGCTACCTGACCGTGCCCAAGCAGAGCGCACACCCGAAGGAGGCCCAGATCCTCGCCTCGTGGCTGACCGCGCCCGAGCAGCAGGTCAAGGCCTTCAAGAAGGTCGGCGCCTTCCCGAGCCAGAAGCAGGCCCTCGAGAGCCAGGACCTCCTCTCCTTCAAGGTCGCCTCGTTCAACGACGCACCGACCGGCCAGATCTTCGCCGACCGGGCCAAGGCCGTCACGGTCACGCCGTACAAGGGCACCCACTACTTCGCGATCAACGACGCGATGCAGCAGGCCCTGACCCGCGTCGAGCAGGGCACCTCCCCGCAGGAGTCCTGGGACAAGTGGGTCGGCGACGTCAAGGCGCTCGGCTGACCTGAGCCGCCAGCCGACCAGCTGAGCCGGCCGAACCGCTGACCAGCTGACCGAACAGCCGACCAAGGACGGCCCGGTGCGACACGCACCGCTGACCCGGGCACCGGGCCGTCCTCCCGACCATCGGAACCGCCATGACCGTTCAGTCCCCCTCCCGCACGACGCACCCCGACTCGCCGGGCTCCCCCGCGTTCGTGCAGCGCTCGCCGAGGAAGCCCCGTTCGGGGTGGCGGCGGCGCCTGACGAAGCTCGACGAGAAGGGCGCGCCGTACGCCTACATCTCGCCGTTCTTCATCCTCTTCGGCGTCGTCGGGCTCTTCCCGCTGCTCTATACGGCGTGGGTCTCGCTCCACAAGTGGAGCCTCATCGGGGGCCAGGGCAACTTCGTCGGCCTGAAGAACTACACCGACGTGCTGGCTCAGCCCTACTTCTGGAACGCGCTGAAGAACACCATCAGCATCTTCCTGCTCTCGAGCGTCCCCCAGGTCATCGCGGCCCTGCTCATCGCTGCCGCGCTCGACAGCGGCCTGCGGGCCCGGACGTTCTGGCGGATGGGCGTGCTGCTGCCCTACGTCGTCGCCCCGGTCGCCGTCGCCCTCATCTTCAGCGACCTGTTCGGCGACAAGTTCGGCCTCGTCAACCACCTGCTCGGCCTCGTCGGCATCGACCCGATCCAGTGGCACAAGGAGGTCCTGCCGAGCCACGTCGCCATCGCGACCATGGTCAACTTCCGGTGGACCGGCTACAACGCGCTGATCTTCCTCGCCGCGATGCAGGCCATCCCGCGCGACTACTACGAGGCGGCGATGATCGACGGCGCCGGCCGCGTGCGGACCTTCTTCTCCATCACCGTCCCGCAGCTGCGGGCGACCATCATCTTCGTCGTCATCACCTCGACGATCGGCGGCCTGCAGATCTTCGACGAGCCGCGGATGTACGACCAGTACGGCCTCGGCGGCGCCGACCGCCAGTGGCAGACGCTGACCCTCTACCTCTACCAGCTCGGCTGGACGCAGAAGAACTTCGGCCGCGCGGCCGCGGTCGCCTGGATGCTCTTCCTCATCGTCGTCATCTTCGCGGTCGTCAACTTCCTCGTCACCCGCCGGATCGCCTCGAAGGGACAGCGATGACCGCCCCGACCCTGACCCCCGGCCCCGCCGTGAAGCCCGCGGTCAAGACCCGCCGCGGCGCCCGCCTCGTCCGGCGCACCCAGGCCAGCCCCACGGCATACGTCTTCCTCGCGATCGTGCTCGTCGGCTCGGCGTTCCCGCTCTGGTGGTCCTACGTCATCGGCAGCAAGGACTCCGCGGCGATCGTGCAGGACCCGTACTCGTTCATCCCGGGCGGGCACTTCCTGCAGAACGCCAGCACCGTCATCACGACGATCCCGTTCTGGAAGGCCCTCGGCAACAGCATCCTCGTCAGCGGCACCGTGTCCGTGCTCGTCGTGCTGTTCTCGGCGATGGCCGGCTTCGCCTTCGCCAAGCTGCGCTTCCGCGGCCGGAGTGGGCTGCTCGTCTTCGTCATCGCGACGATGGCCGTGCCGACGCAGCTCGGGATCGTGCCGCTCTTCATCGTCATGAGCAAGCTCGGCTGGATCGGCAGCCTGTGGGCGGTCATCCTGCCGAGCGCGGTCAGCGCCTTCGGCGTCTTCTGGATGACGCAGTACCTCCACGAGGCGCTGCCCGACGAGCTCATCGAGGCCTCGCGCGTCGACGGCGCCTCGACCCTGCGGACCTTCTGGTCGGTGGCCCTGCCGGCCGCCCGACCGGGCGCAGCGATGCTCGGCCTCTTCACCTTCATCGCGACGTGGACCAACTTCTTCTGGCCCTTCATCATCCTCGACCCGGGCAACCCGACGCTGCCCGTCGCCCTGCAGCAGCTGCAGGCGGCGTACTTCGTCGACTACTCCCTCGTGCTCAACGGGGTCGTGCTCATGGCACTGCCCCTCATCGTCCTGTTCGTCTTCGCCGGGAAGCAGCTCGTCTCCGGCATCATGCAAGGAGCAGTCAAGGGATGACCGCGCAGACGCGTAGCCCCCAGCCCCTCATCGTCCCCACCCCGGATCTCGTTGTGGCACAGGGCCGTCCGGTGCCCGCGGACTTCGTCCTCGGTGTCGCGACCGCCGCCTACCAGATCGAGGGGGCCCGTCACGAGGACGGCCGCACCGACTCGATCTGGGACACCTTCAGCCACACCCCGGGCGCCGTCGTCGACGGCGACACCGGCGACGTCGCGTGCGAGCACTACCACCGGTATGCCGCCGACGTGGCTCTCATGAAGTCGCTCGGGATGCAGTCCTACCGCTTCTCGACGTCGTGGGACCGGGTGTGTCCCGACGGCGGGCCCGTCAACGCCAAGGGCCTCGACTTCTACGAGCGGCTCGTCGACTCGCTCCTCGAGGCGGGCATCGCGCCGTGGCTGACGCTCTACCACTGGGACCTGCCCCAGGCCCTCGAGGACCGCGGCGGCTGGACCTCGCGAGAGACCGTCGACCGGTTCGTCGACTACTCGCTCGCCGTGCACGACCGGCTCGGCGACAAGGTGCGCACGTGGACGACGCTCAACGAGCCGTTCTGCGCTGCCTTCCTCGGCTACACCGGCGGCATGCACGCGCCGGGACGCACTTCACCGGAGGACGGCCTGGCCGCCGCGCACCACCTGATGCTCGCGCACGGCCGCGTCGTGCGGGAGCTGCGCGCCCGGGACGCGTCGCTCGAGCTCGGCCTGACGCTGAACTTCACCGTCGCCGACCCGCTCGACCCGTCCGACCCCCGCGACGTCGACGCCGCGCGACGCGTCGACGCCCAGATGAACCGGATCTTCCTCGACCCGATCTTCCGCGGCTCCTACCCCGCGGACCTCCTCGACGACGTCCGTCACCTGGGACTCGAGGACCACATCATGGACGGCGACCTCGAGGTCATCTCCACCCCCATCGACGTGCTCGGCGTCAACTACTACAACGGCGAGGCCATCGGCCACGAGCCGCCCGCAGCCGCCTTGGCCGACAGCGTCAACGGCGGCCGCGTCACCCGCTCGCCGTTCCCCGCCGCGGACGACTCGCACCGCCACCCGCGCGGCCTGCCCGTCACCGCGATGGACTGGGAGATCCAGCCCGAGGGCCTGACACGCCTGCTCGTCCGACTGCACGAGGAGTATGCCGGCCCGGCCGGTGTCACCCTCCACGTGACCGAGAACGGCGCCGCCTTCGACGACGTCCCCGACGAGGACGGCTTCGTCGACGACCGCGGGCGCACGGCATACGTCCGCGCGCACCTCGGTGCGATCCTCGACGCGGTCGACGCGGGCGTGCCGGTGCGCGGCTACTTCTACTGGTCGCTGCTCGACAACTTCGAATGGGCATGGGGATACGCCAAGCGCTTCGGTATCGTCCGAGTCGACTACGACACCCAGGTGCGCACCCCCAAGGCGAGCGCACTCGACCTCGCCCGGATCATCGCGACCCGCCGGCTGCCCGCCCCGTGGGCCGAGCCGGACGCCAGCGCTGAGGGCGACGAATCCGCAGGAGAATCGAGCCCATGACCGACGGGACGCTGGCCACCCACGTCGGGCGACCCACCCTCGAGGAGGTCGCCCGGGTGGCCGGCGTGTCCCGGGCCACGGTCTCGCGCGTCATCAACGGCTCGCCCCGGGTGAGCCCCGACGTGCTTGCCGTCGTCGAGAAGGCGATCGCCGAGCTGAACTACGTGCCCAACCGGGCCGCGCGCTCGCTCGTCGCGCGGGCCACGATGTCGATCGCGCTCGTCGTGCCCGAGGACGCGCACCGCTTCTTCGGCGACCCGTACTTCGCCGACGTCGTCCAGGGCATCAGCGACCGGCTCGACGACAGCGAGTACGTGCTCAACCTGCAGCTGACCCACCCGAGCAGCCCGTCGGAGAAGACCCGCCGCTACCTGCTCGGCGGCAACGTCGACGGCGCCATCGTCGTCTCGCACCACTCCGGCGACCACTTCCTCACCTCGCTCAGCCGGTCGCTGCCCGTCGTGTTCGGTGGCCGGCCCATCGGTGACGAGGCCAAGGACAGCGACTACTACATCGACGTCGACAACCGCCTCGGCGCCGTCACCGGCACACAGCACCTCATCGACCGTGGGCACACGGCGATCGCGACCATCACCGGACCGCCCGACATGCCGGCCTCTGTCGACCGCGAGCAGGGCTGGCACGACGCGCTGACCGCGGCCGGGCTGTCGGACCACCGCGTCGCCCACGGCGACTTCACCGAGGCCGGCGGCATCCGGGCCGCCCTGACCCTCGTCGACACCTACCCCGACGTCGACGCGATCTTCGTGGCGAGCGACCTCATGGCGAGCGGCGCGCTCGTCGCCCTCGCGGAGCGCGGCCTGCGGGTGCCCGAGGACGTCGCGATCGTCGGCTTCGACAACAGCAAGTACGCCACTCGGGGCAAGGTGGGCCTCACCACGGTCGCGCAGCCCGCTCAGGAGATGGGCGTCGTCATGGCGGACACCCTGCTGCGGCTGCTCGCCGGCGAGTCCCCGCCCCGCGTGACGACCCTCGACACCCACCTCGTCATCCGCGACTCCACCTGAGCCTTCCTGGTCCCTCCCTGCACCCGAGTGTCCACTTCGGCACCTCGTGACAACCTTCTCGTCGACGTGACGGTCTTGATGGGCACGGCTCGATGAACGAGCACAACCGACAAGGGGATCCACACATGTCCGTCACCCGCACCCTGACCGCCCTCACCCTCGCCGCCACCGCGGCGCTCACGACGACGGCCCTCGCCGTCGCACCCGCTCACGCCGGTGGGGCTCCTAACCTCGGAACCGTCACCGTCGACCACCAGGTTCGTCTCAGCGCCGACCGAGTGAGTCTCGGCGGCACCTACACGTGCACCGTCCCGGACGCCGCGGTGGCCTCGGGCCCCGGCACCATCGGCATCGAGCTCGTCGCACGCTCGGGCGCGTCCACCTCGGGCCAGGTCGCGGTCACGTGCGACGGGACGACGCGGCCCTGGACGGTCACCGCCCCGGCGGGCGCACTGCGGCAGGGGCGGGTCTGGGTGCACGGCCACCTCGAGGTGCCGGACGCCGCCGGCAACACCCCCTGGAACCTCTTTGACGCAACCGTCACCGTCGTCGGCCGCGCCTGACACGCTGGCCTCGGCCTCGGCCGCGAGCCAGCCGCACACCCTCGGGTCGACGCCACACCGTGCACGGCGTGCGGCCGATCCGGGGGTGTGCGCCTGGCCGGCCGGTGGGCATGACGAAGGGCCGGGCTCCGCGTGTGCGGAGCCCGGCCCTTCGGCCGATCAGACCTCGATGGTCAGGCGGGGACGACCTCGAAGGTCAGGGTCGCCGCGACCTCGGGGTGCAGACGGACGGTCGCCTCGTAGGAGCCGAGCGTCTTGATGGCCTGCTTGACCTCGATCTTGCGCTTGTCGAGCTCGGGGCCACCGGCAGCCTTGACGGCTGCGGCGATGTCACCGTTGCTGACGGCGCCGAAGAGGCGACCGGACTGGCCGGACTTGGCCGGGACCTTGACCGAGGTGGCCTCGAGCTGGCCCTTGATGCCCTTGGCCTGGTCGAGGTCCTTGATCTCGCGGACCTCGCGGCCCTTGGTCAGGGCGTCGACCTGCTTCTGGCCACCCTTGGTCCACGGGGTCGCGAGACCGCGCGGCATCAGGAAGTTGCGGCCGTAGCCGTCCTTGACCTCGACGACGTCACCAGCGGCACCGAGGCCGGAGACCTCGTGCGTGAGAATGAGCTTCATGGTGTTCTCCTCGTTCCCGAACTAGCTCAGCGAGCCGAGCTCGAGTAGGGCAGCAGGGCCATCTCACGGGCGTTCTTGACGGCCGTGGCGATGAGACGCTGCTCCTGGACGGACACACCGGTCACGCGACGCGCGCGGATCTTGCCGCGGTCGGAGATGAACTTGCGCAGGAGCGCAGTGTCCTTGTAGTCGATGTTCTCGACCTTCGCCGCCTTCAGCGGGTTGGCCTTCTTCTTGGGCTTGCGCACAACGGGCTTTGCCATCGTGGTGCTCTCCTTCTTGATGAGAGCCCGGGGTTGGTGCCCCGGGATGGAAATGAACTTCTTGGTATGCCGTCCGGCTCAGTGCGCCGGACGACGGTGCTGACCTGCTCGACCGAGGTCGAAGGCGATCGACGGACCGCTCAGAAGGGAGGCTCGTCGTAGCTCGGGGCTGCGCCCCAACCGCCACCCTGCTGGCCGCCCTGCTGAGCACCGGACTGCGGGCCACCGGCAGGCTGGTTGTTCCAGCCCCCCTGGCCGCCGCCGGCCGGGGCCGACTGGCCACCAGCGGAACCGCCGGTCGCCCACGGGTCCTCGGCCTGGCCGCCACCGGAGCCACCGCTCCAGCCGCCGCCCTGGCCACCCTGGCCGCCGCCGAAGCCGCCACCGCCGCCGCCGCGCTGGGTCTTGTTGACCTTCGCGGTGGCACTGCGCAGGGACGGGCCGATCTCGTCGACGTCCATCTCCACGACGGTGCGCTTCTCGCCTTCCTTCGTCTCGTAGGAACGAGACTTCAGGCGGCCGGACACGATCACGCGCATGCCCCGCTGGCAGGACTCGGCGACGTTCTCCGCCGCGTCGCGCCACACCGAGCAGCGCATGAACAGCGTCTCGCCGTCCTTCCACTCATTGCTCTGGCGGTCGAACTGCCGCGGCGTCGAGGCCACGGTGAAGTTCGCGACCGCGGCCCCGGACGGCGTGAAACGCAGCTCGGGGTCGGCGGTCAGGTTGCCGATGATCGTGATGACGGTGTCGCCTGCCATGCGTGGGCTCCGTTCAGTCCTTCGTCGGGTGATCGAGCGGGTTCAGTGACTGTTACTGAATCAGGCGCCGGGGCGCAGCAGCTTGGTGCGCATGATCGACTCGCTGAGGTTCAGCTGACGATCGAGCTCCTGGGCGGTGGCCGGCTCCGCCGTCATGGTGACGACGACGTAGATGCCCTCGGACTTCTTCTTGATGTCGTAGGCGAGGCGGCGACGGCCCCAGATGTCGACGTTGTCGACGGTGCCGCCATCGTTCTTCACGACGGTGAGGAACTTGTCCATCGTCTTGTCGACGGTGCGCTCTTCGGTCTCCGGGTCGAGGATGACCATGAGTTCGTACTGACGCATGCTTCTAACCCACCTCCTCTGGTCTCGGCGGTCACGAGTCTCTCTCGTGACAGGAGGGTTGCATTCGTCCCACCGCGGGCACGGGGCCCGGCCTGATCTTCCAGCCGGGGTCAGCCTCGCAGACCTCACCGACATCGAGTCGCTTCGATCCACAGGCCACCGGGCACACGGCGAACTGGGCAAGACTACCGGGCCGGACGGCATACCCCGAAATCGGCGGATCCCGCCGCGCCCACCCTCAGGAGAACCCTCAGACGAACCCTCGCGACAAGCCTCAGGAGAAGCGGACGATGAGCCGGTCCTCGGCCCCGCTCATCGGGCCGGCGAGGTCGTCGGTCTCGACGGTCCGACGACCCCAGCGCTCCCGCGCCCGCAGCCACACGACGGCCACCAGCCACAGCACGGCCACGACGCGCAGCATCGAGAAGAACGCGTACCACGGCGCCGGCAGGCCCCGGTCGGGCACGGTCGTCGCGGCGATCGTCAGCCACACGGCGACGAAGTTGAGCGCCTCGGCGCCCGCCCAGATGAGGTGGTCGCGCCACTGGAGCGCGCACCAGGCGACGAGCGGCAGCAGCCACACCGAGCTCTGCACCGTGAACGACTTGCCGGTGACGAGGACGAGGCCGACCATGACCATCGAGACCTCGGCGACCGTGGGGCGCCGCGCCGACGACAGTGCGAGCACCGCTCCGACGAGCAGCGCGACGAGCCAGCCGGCGACCGCGAGCGCCGTGACGGCCCCGTTGGGCAGCGCATGTCCGGCGAGCTGCGGCAGCAGCCACGGTGAGCCGTAGCCCGCCCCGGCGGACGCCCAGCCCTGGTAGGGCGACAGGGCAGCCTCACGGTTGAGCAGCCAGAGCCCGGACAGCAGAGCCCCGAACGTCAGCAGCGCGTAGCCGACGACGCGGCCCATCTCGCGCAGCCTCCCGGACCGCACGCAGAGCAACGCGATGGCGACGAGGATCAGCACCGGGTAGCTCCGGGCCCCGATCGCGAGGCCGAGCAGCACGCCCGCGAGCGTCGGGTTGCGCCGCGACCAGGCCCACATGCCGGCGCTGGCGAGCGCCACCCCGAGCAGGTCCGCCGAGATGAAGGCCGAGAGCACCACGACCGGCGAGAGCGCGACGTGCGCCGCGGAGAAGGGCCGTGCCGCGGACGACGCGACGAGCCACACGACGGCGAGCAGCAGCAGCGTCAGCAGCACCGACCACAGCGCGAAGTACCACGCCGCGCGCGTCTTGAGCGACCCGGCGTCGGGCCCGATGCTCGCGACGGCGGTCAGCACGAGGCCGGTCAGCGGCGGCTGCCCCGTGGCAGGCGCGCCGTCGCCACCCTGGAGGTATGCCGCGACGCCGGCCTTGACGTTCGAGTCGCGGTAGGCGGTCGGCAGGTCGGCGTAGCAGGCGCTCCAGAACTGGGTGTCGCCGCTGAAGCCGCTGCGCAGGCAGGGCACTCGCAGCAGGATCGCGAGCCCCGCGGTGACCGCCGTCAGCGCGGAGAGCAGCGCGGCCGTGAGCACCCACGGGAGCTCACGGGCCGCGGCATACCGCCCGCGGGGGCCTCCGATGACCTCGGAGGCCGCCCGCACGACGGGGTCGTCGAGCTTCTCGGTCACCGAGCCGTCACCCGGTCACCGCGTCCCCCGACCCTGTGGGTCATGGCCCGTTGCCCGGTTTCGTCGACGTGGGCGACGGTCCACCACCTCCGGGCAGCGGGATGGTGATCGACGGCTGGGTCGTCGTCGGCTGGGGCTTGCCCGTCCCGTTGGTCTTCGTCGGCTGCGTGGAGGTCGTCGGCGCCTGGGTCGTCGTGGTCGGCGCCTGGGTCGTCGTGGTCGGGGCCTGGGTCGTCGTCGTGGTCGGCGGCGGCGTGAACGTCGTCGTCGGGGTGGGGATCTTGTCGTCGCCGACGCCCGCCCGGGTCGGGAAGTCCTGGACCTCCATGTTGTCGGTGACGACCTTCATGAAGTCGAGCCAGATGTTCGCCGGGATCGTCGACCCGTCGTAGAGGGACGACTCCTCCGGGCTCAGCTTGAGGTTGGTCTTGCCGTCGGCCGAGGGCTTGTACATGCCCACCGAGACGGCGAGCTGCGGGATGAACCCCGAGAACCACTTCGACCGGTTCTCCTCGGACGTGCCGGTCTTGCCGGCGACGGGACGGTTGAGCGTCCGGCCGATCTTCGTCGCGGTGCCGCCCGGCTTGACCGTGTAGGTCATCGCGTCGGTGGTGTCGGCCGTGACGTCCTTGTCGAAGGCGCGCCGCGTCTGGGGCTTGGCGTCGAAGGTGAAGTCGCCGGTCGTCGAGGTGACCTTCTTGACGAAGTACGGCTTGGACCGGACGCCCTGCGACGCGATCGTCGAGTAGGCCGAGGCCATGTCGATGACGTGGGGTGAGGCGGTGCCGAGAATGTTGGTGAGGTCCGTCCCCAGGCCGGGCGTCTTCTCCGGGATGCCGGCGTCGATCGCGGCCTGACGCGTCAGGGCCGGAGTGATCTGGGCGTTGAGGTTGACGAACGCCGTGTTGATCGAGCGCCCGATCATCCGGCGCATGTCGACCATGCCGTAGGACGTGTCCTCGTAGTTGTTGATCTTCGTGCCCTTGATGGTCTGCGGGGTGTCACCGTCGAACTTCGTCTTCGTCGAGACACCGTCGCGGACGGCGGCCAGCACACCGAAGGGCTTGAAGTTGGATCCACCCTGCATGATCGCCTGCGTCGAGGTGTTGTACTGGTCCTTCGAGTAGTCCGGACCGCCGTACATCGCCACGACGGCGCCGTCCCCGGGCTTGATGGCGACGAGGCCGCCCGTGACCTTCTTGGGCAGGTTGTCCTTCATCGCCGCGACCGCTGCGGTCTGGGCCTTCTTGTCGATCGTCGTGACGATGCGCAGGCCGCCGTTGTCGATGTCCTGCTCCGTCAGACCGGTGCCGAGCAGCTCACGCTTGACCTGGGCCGTGATGTAGCCGTTGGGGCCGGACGAGAACTTGTTGCCCTTGTAGGGCTGGATCTTCGGCAGCTCGTCGTACTTGGCCCGGTCGGCCGCGCTGAGCCAGCCCTCCGAGACCATGCCGTCGAGCACGTATGCGTAGCGCTTGGTCAGGTTGGCCTTGGCGTTGTCGCCGTTGGCCGGGTCGTAGAGCGAGGGGGCGTTGATGACCGAGGCGAGGACCGCGCCCTCGCCGACGGTGAGCTTGGAGACGTCCTTGCCGAAGTAGGCCTTGGCCGCGCTCTGGATGCCGTAGGCGCCGCGGCCGTAGTAGATGGTGTTGAGGTACTTCTCGAGGATCTCGGACTTGGAGAGCTGGCCGTCGATCTTGATGGCGATGAGGATCTCCTTGGCCTTGCGGGAGATCGTCCGGTCCTGGGTGAGGAAGTAGTTCTTGACGTACTGCTGGGTGATCGTGGAGCCACCGACCTGGGCCTCGCCGGTGACGCTCGTCTTGACGGCGCGCAGGATGCCGCCGACCGAGATGCCGTTGTTCTGGTAGAACGTGCGGTCCTCGGCGGCGATGTGCGCGTCCTGGACGAACTTCGGGACCTTCGAGAGCGCCACGGACTCGCGGTTGCCGTCCTGGACGGCGATGCGGTCGAGCTCGGTCTTGCCGTCGCTGTAGTAGACGATCGAGACCTGCTTGTTGGCCAGCTCGTTGGGCTGCGGGATCGCGGTCTGGTTGTAGGCGATGACGACGCCGATGACGCCGAGCACGAGCAGGACCGCCGCGGCGATCGAGCCCCACTTGAGCGTGCCGAGGACCCACTTCTTCCAGCCGGTGCGGCCCTCGTCGTCACCGTCGTCGAAGCTCGCGCCCCGCGTGGGCCGGCCGTTGCCGTTGCCGCCGCCGGCGCGCTGGGCACTGGCCTTGTCGGCCGCCAGCTGGGCAGCGCGGATGTCGCGCCTGCTCTGCGTCACAACCTGCTCCATTCAGTGATCAGGCCCGAGGAACCGTCCCGAGCCGCCACTCAGTATGACCTGACCGGCGCCTCGACGACGAAACGAAGGAGGCGGCTCACACCTGCGGCACAAGCACCCCACAGACTTCCTGCACACGCGGTCCGTGACATACCCCCGGGCGGGACCGGGGGGTCAAGCGGCCGGAACGAACCCCGGTTTCGGCAGGTCCGCGCCGCCACCGGGCTTCCTTCCGGCCGACCGACCCGGTGTGACGTCGTGATGTATCGCAGCGATATATCTGGGTGTACTCTGGAGCTGTGCTGTCATCCCCTCGTCCTCAGAGCCGCCGCGCCGCGCTGCTCGAGTTCGCGGTTCTCGGCCTGCTCCACGACGGCCCGCTGCACGGCTACGAGCTGCGCAAACGGCTCACCACGGCGCTCGGCATCTTCCGCGCCCTGTCCTACGGCTCGCTCTACCCGGCCCTGAAGCACCTCGTCGACTCCGGCTGGATCCACGAGACCACCGAGGTGGCCACCGCGAGCAGCAAGCGCCCGCGCATCACCTACGAGCTGACCGCGGACGGCAAGGAGCACTTCCAGGACCTCGTCGCGGCCAGCGGGCCCGACGCCTGGGACGACGACGACTTCGACGTCCGCTTCGCCTTCTTCTCCCGCACCGAGGCCCAGGTGCGCCTGCGCATCCTCGAGGGCCGCCGCTCCCGCCTCGAGGAGCGCCTCGCCAACATCCGCGACGCCTCGCAGGCCCGCCGCGAGCGCATGGACAGCTACACCCTGGCCCTCCAGCAGCACGGCGAGGAGCGCGCCGAGCGCGAGGTGCGCTGGCTCGAGGAGCTCATCGTCGCCGAACGCCGCGCGGCCCTCGACCCGGGCCCGGCGGCATACGACACCACTGACACCACCACCCAGAGCACGACCACCAACAACAAGGAGTGATCCATGGGATCCGTACGCGTCGCCATCGTCGGCGTCGGCAACTGCGCGAGCTCGCTCGTGCAGGGCGTCGAGTACTACAAGGACGCCGACCCGACCGCCGGTGTCCCCGGCCTCATGCACGTCAAGTTCGGCGACTACCACGTCTCTGACGTCGAGTTCGTCGCCGCGTTCGACGTCGACGACAAGAAGGTCGGCAAGGACCTGTCCGAGGCCATCAACGCCTCGGAGAACAACACCATCAAGATCGCCGACGTCCCCACCACGGGCGTCGAGGTCCAGCGGGGCCACACCCTCGACGGCCTCGGCAAGTACTACAAGCTGACGGTCGACGAGTCGTCCGCCGAGCCGGTCGACGTCGTGCAGGTCCTCAAGGACAAGCAGGTCGACGTCCTCGTCTCCTACCTCCCGGTGGGCTCGGAGGAGGCCGACAAGTTCTACGCGCAGTGCGCCATCGACGCGAAGGTCGCCTTCGTCAACGCCCTGCCTGTCTTCATCGCCTCCGACCCCGAGTGGGCCGCGAAGTTCGAGGCCGCCGGCGTGCCGATCATCGGCGACGACATCAAGAGCCAGGTCGGCGCGACGATCACGCACCGCGTCATGGCCAAGCTGTTCGAGGACCGCGGCGTCGTGCTCGACCGGACGTACCAGCTCAACGTCGGCGGCAACATGGACTTCAAGAACATGCTCGAGCGCGAGCGCCTCGAGTCCAAGAAGGTCTCCAAGACGCAGGCCGTCACGAGCAACCTCACCGGTCCGCTCTCGGGTCTCGTCGACAGCAAGAACGTCCACATCGGCCCGTCCGACTACGTCGCGTGGCTCGATGACCGCAAGTGGGCCTACGTGCGCCTCGAGGGTCGCGCCTTCGGTGACGTGCCGCTGAACCTCGAGTACAAGCTCGAGGTGTGGGACTCCCCCAACTCGGCCGGCATCATCATCGACGCCATCCGTGCGGCGAAGATCGCCAAGGACCGTGGCATCGGCGGCGCCCTGCTGTCCGCCTCGTCCTACCTCATGAAGTCCCCGCCGGAGCAGCGCCCGGACGACCTCGGTCGCGCCAAGCTCGAGGCCTTCATCGCGGGCACCGAGGAGCGCTGACCTTCGGTCACGTGATCCTGAATGCCGTGAGGCCCCCTTCCAGCCGGGAGGGGGCCTCACGCATGCGTGGGGTCGGTGGACCTGTCCGGCCGGAGCGGGCGGAGCGGGCGGGGTGGGTGCGGGGTGGGTGCGGGCGGGTGCGGGCGGGTGCGGGCGCGTGCGGGCGGCGGTGGGTATGGCTGCAGGGAGACCGTCGTCGGCCAGTCCAGGGCCGCCGACCCGAATTACGGAGGCTCCCATGAAGAGACTGCTCATCGTCACCGCCGGCGCCGTCGGCTTCCTGCTCGGCTCGCGGGCCGGCCGCCAGCCCTACGAGCAGTTCATGCGCACGATCGGCCAGCTCAAGGACGACCCCCGCGTGCAGGAGAAGGCGCAGCAGGGTGTCCAGCTGGTGCGCGAGCAGGCGCCGGTCGTGGCCGAGAAGGTGGCAGATGCCGCCCGGACCGCGACCGACAAGGTCACCTCGCACTCGACGAGCGATGATGCGGACGCCCGCATCGAGGAGGCCGTGCAGTACCAGAAGGAGCACGGGCCCAAGGGTCCGCTGCCCTGAGCCCCGGTCACGTCCGAGCGCAGCGCTGCACCGCTGTGTATGCCGTGAGGCCCCCTCCGAGGAGGGGGCCTCACGCGTCGTCGGGCCCTCGGCGCCTGGGTGGGGTGGACTACCGGAGGGCAGAGCCGGTCGTGGTGCCCGACGGGGCCTCGACGAGGCAGAAGACCGATCGGTCACCGCGCCAAGTGTCCGCGTCGGGGTAGATGAACGACGGGTCCAGGTCGGCGTGGGCACGGTCGTTGACCAGCGGGTCCATCTTGTCGGTGCAGCCCTTCTCGGCGGCGTCGGTGACCTTGCCCTCCCCGGGGTAGGGCCCGTCCGGCAGGTCGAAGATCGCGACCACCTGACTCTCGTGCGGCGACGAGCAGGGGATGGCGGTGACGAGGTCGATCTGGTCGGTGCGGCCGCCCGAGAAGCAGTCCCCGGCCCGGAGCTTGTCGACGAAGACCTTCGACTGGCCGGCGACCTGTCCGGACGCCGAGCGCACCGGCTCTTCATCGACCCCGGTGACCACGGCGACGATGAAGAAGGCCCAGGCGAGCGTGCCGAGGACGCCGAGGACGATGCCCGTGACGGTCATGCCCCGACCGCGCTGGAAGCCGCTGCGCAGCTGGTTGAGGGCGACGATGCCGAGCACGACTGCGACCACGCCGACGAGCGGCAGGAACGCACCGATCCCGCAGCACAGGGCGGCCACCGCCAAGCCGTTGCGACCGACCGGTCCCGCCGGCATCCACGGCAGTCCCGGCTGGCCGGGCTGGCCGGGCTGGCCGGGCTGACCGGTGAACCCCGGCTGGCCGGTCAACCCCGGCTGACCCGGGAAGCCCGGGTGGTCAGGGTGACCCGGCTGGACGGCATACGGCGGCGGCACCGCGTCGGTGGACCGCGGGTTCGGCACGGGGTGCGGCGCGCCACTCGGGGGCGGGAGGTCGATCGTCACGCGATGGAGCATGGCACGCAGAACGCCCGGGAAGGGCAGAACGGGACCCTCGCGGCCGGATCGTGACGCACCACCGCACACCGGTCAGAAGTGGAGGACGGGAGCGGAAGGGCCCCTGCCTCGGTCAGCCGGCGGACGGCATACGCGAAGGGGCCTCGCTGCGCTCCGCGGAGCCGGCGTCGCCACCCGTCGAGTCGCCCTCGCCGCGGTGGCGGCGGACCTGCCACACCACGAGCGCCGCGACGACGACGAGCCCGACGGCGACGGCGGCGCCGCGACCGAGCCACGTCTCGACGCGGGCGTAGGACTGGCCGGCGAGGTAGCCCGCCGTGACGACGACGCTCCCCCACGCGATGGCCCCAGCCGCGTTCCAGGCGAGGAAGGTCGGGTAGTGCATCTTCGACATGCCGGCCAGCGCCGGCATGACGGCTCGCAGGAACGCGGTCCACCGGCCGAGGAAGACCGCGGCCCCACCGCGACGACCGAGGAAGCCCTGCGCGCGGTCGATGCGGTCGCGGTGCCGGTCGAAGGCCCGCAGCTGCACGACCCGGCCGCCGAGGTGGCGGCCGACCTCGAAGCCGACGCTGTCACCGACGATGGCGGCCACCACGACGACGACGAGCACCGCCGCGAGCGGCACGTGACCGAGCGAGGCGGCCACGCCGCCGAGGATCGCGACGGTCTCGCCGGGGACGACGAAGCCGACGAAGATCGCGTCCTCCACGAAGACGACGCCGCCCACGACGAGGAGCACGAGCCAGACCGGTGCATGCAGCACCTGGGTCGTGATGGTGTCGAGCAGGGCGGTCACGTCGGCTCCTCAGGACGGCGAAGGGCCTCCCAGTCTTCGTCGCCAGGCTGGACGTTGGCTGAATGCGTGTCACAACATTTGGACACCCATAACGCGATGCACGGTCTTGTGGTGAGAATGAAGCAGACGGGGCGCGCCGGGCGCCCGACCGCGAGAGGACCACCCATGGCAACACCGCGACTGGGCGAGATCGCCCCCGACTTCGAGGCCACGACCACCGAGGGCCCGATCCGCTTCCACGACTGGAAGGACGCCAGCTGGGCGGTCCTCTTCAGCCACCCCGCTGACTTCACCCCCGTCTGCACGACCGAGCTCGGCCGCGTCGCCGCCCTCGAGGACGAGTGGGCCCGCCGCGACGTCAAGGTGCTCGCCGTGTCGGTCGACCCGATCGAGCAGCACGAGGAGTGGAAGGGCGACATCGAGGAGGTCGGCGGCGCCCCGGTCAGCTACCCGATCATCGCCGACGACTCCCGCCAGGTCTCCGAGCTCTACGACATGATCCACCCCGGAGAGGGCGACACGTCGGGCGTCCGCTCGGTCTTCGTCATCGACCCGTCCAACAAGGTCCGGCTCTCGCTGACCTACCCCAAGAGCGTCGGTCGCAACTTCGACGAGATCCTGCGCGCCGTCGACGCCCTGCAGCTCACCGACCGCGGCCCGTTCTCGACGCCCGCCGACTGGCGCGAGGGCGAGAAGGTCATCGTCGCCCCGACCGTCTCGACCGCCGACGCGCGCGAGCGCTTCGGCGATGACGCCGTCGACGAGGTCAAGCCCTACCTGCGCTTCACCAACGCCCCCGCCTGAACGGTCCGACCCGAAGGTCTGACGCATCGGTCTGACGCAGCACGGAGCCCGCACCTCGACGAGGTGCGGGCTCCGTTGTCGTGCTCAAGCGTGCTCGTGACGACCGGCTCAGGCGCCGAGGAGGCGCCGGAGCTCGGCGAGGAACGCGTCGACGTCAGCCTCGGTCGTGTCCCACGAGCACATCCAGCGCACCTCGCCGGTGGCCGGGTCCCAGTCGTAGAAGCGGAACTTCTCGCGCAGCGCGTTGGCCACGTCGCGGTCGAGCACCGCGAAGACGGCGTTGGCCTCGACGGGGCGCTGGACCGTCACACCGTCGAGCGGCTCGACGCCGGCGGCCAGCCGGGCGGCCATCGCGTTGGCGTGCGTCGCTGACCGCAGCCACAGGTCGCTGCCGTAGAGCGCGACGAGCTGCGCCGACACGAAGCGCATCTTCGACGCGAGCTGCATCGAGAGCTTGCGCACGTGGATGAGGCCCAGGGACGGGTCGGCGGCGAGCTCGGGGTTCACGACGACGACCGCCTCGGCGGCCATGGCGCCGTTCTTCGTGCCGCCCAGGCTGACGACGTCGACGCCGGCCTCGCCGGTGAAGGCGGACAGGTCGGTGCCGAGGGTGGCCGCGGCGTTGGAGATGCGGGCGCCGTCGAGGTGCACGCGCATGCCGAGCGAGTGGGCGTGGTCGGCGATCGCCTTGACCTCGGCGGGCGTGTAGCAGGTGCCGAGCTCGGTGGTCTGGGTGATCGAGACGACGAGCGGCTGCGCGCGGTGCTCGTCGCCGAACCCCCAGGCCTGCCGGTCGACGAGCTCGGGGGTCAGCTTGCCGTCGGGCGTCGGGACGGTGAGCAGCTTGATGCTGCCCATCCGCTCGGGCGCGCCGCCCTCGTCGGTGTTGATGTGCGCCGTCTCGGCGCAGACGACGGCGCCCCAGCGCGGGAGCAGTGCCTGCAGCGCCACGACGTTGGCACCCGTGCCGTTGAAGACCGGCCACGTGACGGCGCCGGCGCCGACGTGCCCGGCGACGACCTCCTGCAGCTTCGCCGTGTAGGCGTCCTCGCCGTAGGAGATCTCGTGGCCGCCGTTGGCGTCGGCGATGGCGGCAAGCACCTCGGGGTGCAGGCCGGCGTAGTTGTCGGACGCGAAGCCGCGGCGGTCGGGGTCGTGCAGGGTCGTCACGGGATCCTCACTCGGGTCGTGCGGAGCTGGCGGTGCGGTGCTGGTCGTGCGGTGCCGGTCGTGCGGAGCTGGCGGGTCCCGGCGGCCCACCCGGACCGACTACAGCTCGACGCGCGTGCCGTTGAGAGCCGAGGCGTCGCCGTCGAGCAGCTCGGTGAGCCACTCGGCGATCCTCGCCGGGCTGGTCGCCGTGCGACCGCTCCCGATCCACTTCACCACACCGACGACCGCAGCCGAACCGGGGGTCGCGTCCTCGGACCCGAAGGAGTCCGCGAGCGCCGCAAGCCACGTCTCGGCCGCTGCCTTCGCGCTGGCGTATGCCGCGTTGCCGGCCGTGGGTGCCTGCGCCGCCGCCGCGCTGACGATCGCCACCCGCCCGCGGCCCGAGGCGAGCAGGGCGTCGTGCAGCGAGAGGGTCGTGTGCCGCAGCGTGTCGACAAGGTTGCCCGAGAGCCAGCGCCAGTCGTCGTCGGTCGACGAGGTGAAGTGCTTGCCGCCGCGCCAGCCACCGACGAGGTGGAAGAGCGCGTCGACGTGGCCGTGCCCGGCGATGACCTCGCGGGCGAGCGCCTGCACGGCGTCGCCGTCGAGCAGGTCGCAGACACGGGTCTCGAGGTGGGTGTCGAGGCGGTCGTCGCCGGCGCCCGCGAGCTCGTCCCGAAGAGCCGCGAGGGTCGCCTCGTCCCGGCCGACGGCGACGACGCGCTCACCGTTGGCGAGCAGGGCCGCGCAGGTGGCACGGCCCGTCGCCCCGGTCGCCCCGGTGACGACGACGACGCGCGCGCCGTCAGCCGAGGCGTCGGCCGGGCCGGTTCCCGAGGCCGTCACGCGCTGGCCCCGGTGATGCCGGACGTCGACTCGATGACGCCCTTCATCTTCTTGGACAGGGCTTCGTAGAACATCGACAGCGGGAACTCGTCGGGCAGGACCGCGTCGGTCAGGCCCTTGGGCGGCCCGTCGAGCGGCAGGGCGTCGAGGTCGCCCTCGCGGTGACGCGCCCACGCCGAGAGCGGGTGCGGCGTCAGCACCGACGCGACGAGGTCGTAGGCCGCGAGCCAGTGCGCGGTCTTGGGCCGGTCGATGGAGCGCCAGTAGAGGTCCTCGACCATCCGGCCGAGCTCGAGCACCGGCTCGGCCACGCGCTCCCACTCGATGGTGAGGCGGTTGTCGGTCCAGTGCAGCACGCCCTTCTGGTGCAGCCAGGCGAAGAGCAGCTGGCCACCGAGGCCGTCGTAGTTGCGCGTGCGGTCACCGGTGATCGCGAAGCGGAAGATGCGGTCGAAGAGGACGGCATACTGCACCGACCGGGCGTACGGGTGGCCCTCGCCCTCGAGCTTGACCGCCTCACGGAAGGCCGTGAGGTCACAGCGCAGCTCCTCGAGCGAGTAGAGGAAGTACGGCATCCGCTGCTTGATCATGAACGGGTCGAACGGCAGGTCGCCGTGCATGTGGGTGCGGTCGTGGATGAGGTCCCACATGACGAAGGCGCGCTCGGCGAGCTCCTGGTCCGCGATGAGACGGGCGGCGTCCGGCGGCAGCGACAGGCGCGTCACGGCCGAGGCCTCCGACACGACCCGACGGAAGCGCGCGGCCTCGCGGTCGGCGAAGATGCCGCCCCAGGTGAACGTCGGGATCTCGCGCATCGCGACGGTCTCGGGGAAGAGCACCGCGGAGTTGGTGTGGTAGCCCGCGGTGAAGTCGAGGAAGCGGATCGGCAGGAAGAGCTTGTTGGAGTAGTCGCCACCCTCGAGCTCGGCGACGAAGTCGGGCCAGATGACCTCGAGCAGCACGGCCTCGACCTGGCGGTTCGGGTTGCCGTTCTGGGTGTACATCGGGAAGACGACGAGGTGGAGCTGCCCGTCGACGCGGTGCTGCGCCGGCGCGAAGGCCACGAGCGAGTCGTAGAAGTCGGGCACGCCGAAGCCGCCGTCGGCCCAGCGGCCGAAGTCCTTGACGAGGGCCTCGAGGTAGTCGGCGTCGTGCGACAGCTGCGGCGCGAGGGCCTCGATGCCGGCCGTGAGCCGTCCGACGTGGCGGGCCGCGGCCTCGTGGTCGCCGGCCTCGGGCACGGAGCCGTCGGCCGCCTGCAGCAGGCGCAGGTCGCTGACCGCGGACTTGAGGCCGAGCCAGGCCTCGGAGGTGACGAGCGGGTGCGTGGTGGCGTCGTCGGCGCGGCGCACGGGGCGCGGCGCGACGAAGCAGACGGCGTTGTGCACGAGCTCCGCGAGGGACTGCTCACCGGCGGGCGTGCCGGCCTCGGGAGTCACGGCGAGCACGACGAGCCGGCCACTCTCGGGGGTGGCTGCCATCGCCGCCACGGTGGCCGGGCCCGCGGCGAGCAGTGCGCGGGCCGGAGCCTGGACGCTCAGCGAGCCGGTGGCGCCCAGGACGCCGAGGTCGACGCGGGCGAGCAGGTCCTCGCCGATCTCGGTGTCGCGCTCGACGCGAACGGCGGGACGCAGGGCCCCCGTGGGCAGCTCTCCGGCGTCACCGGCCGGAGCGATGCCGGCCAGCTCGGCACTCGGGGCGCCCAGGACGACGACGCCGCGGCCGGCGGTCAGGGCCTCACGCACCTGCACGGCCGTGGTCGGGTCAGCGGCAGCAGCGGCGTCCACGACGAGGACGTCGGCTGCGTCGGCGGGGGTGGGCACAGCGCCGCGACGGGTCAGCGCGTCGGCCAGACCGGGTCGGTCGGGGGTGACGGCCACGAGGGGAAACAGGCTCACGAGGGGCCTCCTGTCCGGAGATACTTCGGCGTTGGTGCCTTGCTGATGAAGAATCTACGGGCTCCTGACGCGCCGACGCCAATTCGTCTCGCCCATGCGTGACGTCGCCCACAGTCCGGCAGGGGTGGGGCGCCCTCGTGCGCCGGGGCACACGAAAGGGTGGCCGCTCCTCCCCTGTCGGGAGCGACCACCCTCCGCGCCTTGCGGATGCCGCGGAGCCTCGGACCGATCCGGGCTCACGCAGCAGCCGGGCTCACTTGGACGACGTCTGCTTCTGCGTCTCGGCGTTGGTCTTGCACTTCTTGCCCATGGCGTCGAGCTTGTCGCCCGCGGCCGACACGACCTGGCGCTGGCCGTGCCAGTCGCTCTGGAAGCGGTCGGCGTCCGTGCCGCCCCAGTTGCTCTTGATCGTGGAGACGGCGCCGTTGACGGCCTCGACGATGCCGTCGAGCTCGCCCTTGTAGCCGACGAGCTTGTCACCGGACGCGGACACCGCGTCGGCGTTCATGCCCTTCTTGTAAACAGCCATGTCAGTTCCCCTTCAGAAGTGAAGCGTGTGTAGGTCGATGTGTGAGCTGAGGTCGATCAGTACTGCGACGAGGTGCTGCGCTGCTGCTGGACCTCGTGGTCGATCGTCGACTTCATCTCGGTGAGCAGCTTCTGGGCCTTCTGGAGCTCGGGACGGTGCGTGCCGGTCCACTCCTGCTCGAACTGCTTGGAGTCGTCACCCTGCCAGTTCTGCTTCAGGGACTCGACCTCCTGGTCGACCTTCGTGATGAGCTTCTGGATGGCCTCCGCCTGCTGCTGCAGGACGTTGCCCTGGGCGTTGACCTCATCGTCGTTCATACCGAGCCAAGCCATGACCTTCTCCTTTGCCTGTGTTCCCCCGACTGATTCGGGAAGTTCTCTTCCGGACCAACCGTTCAGGCCCGCGCCTTGCGAAACTTCTCGACGTCCGCACCCTTCGTCCGAAGAGCGGCTTTCGTCGACATGCAGAAACCTATGTCAGCCCTCGGGGGGTGTCGATGGGGAGCACTCCCCATGACCTCCCCACCCTTGCGGGCACCGCTGGCGTATGCCGCGTGCACCCTCGGGATCCCTTGTCTCCCAACGCTTTTCGCGTGCTCTCAGACGTCACGGCAGGGCCACCTGGACGAGCTCGAACTTGCCTTTCTCGATGAGGAAGCCACGGCCCGGGGGGAGCTCTGCGCGGTTGAGCGCGGGAAGGTTGGCCTTGAAGACCGAGAGCCCCTCGTTGCCGTCCGGGTGCAGGGCCAGCCCCGAGCGCGAGGTCTTGAGCAGCGCCTGCAGCCCGAAGTTGCTGCTGAAGAAGGCGGCCTCGCCCTCGGCGACGACGAGCTGGTCGTTGTCGACGCAGGCCTTGGCCAGCGTGGTCAGGGCGTTCTCGGCCCCGGACGGGGCGAGGTCGTCGATACGCTCGACGAAGACCGCGATCGGCCTCGTGACGCGCCCCTCCTCGATCTCGGCCGCGAGCCGGCTCGCCAGGTCCGACGTGGGGCCGCTGCCGACGGCGGTCTCGGCCCAGATGCCGAGGTCGAGCAGCTCGGAGCTGCGTCGCGGCGTCATGAGGTAGAGCGCCGAGGCCGAGCTGAACCGGAAGAGGCCGGCTGCCGTGGCGGCGACCGCCGTCGTCCGGCCGGACCCCGACGGGCCGGTGATGATGAACGTGCCCTTCGGGTCGAAGCCGTGCGGCTCGAGGCTCGAGGAGGCGACGCCGACGACGGGACGGCCGCGGAACTCCGACGGGAGGTCGCCGAGGGGGATGACCTCGGCGAGGCTCTCGATCGGCGGTGCCTGGCTGACGCCGGCCTTGCGCGTCGCGTCGGCGAAGGCCTCGATGGCGGCGGCCTGGACCGTGACGTCGGACGAGCCGCCGAGCACCGCGACCTGCACCTCGGACCCGGACATCAGGCCACGTCCGGGGGGCGAGGCCATCGTCAGGACGTCGCCGGGGACGCCGAAGACGGAGTAGTCGTCGACGTTGCTCATGCGCAGGATGATCCGGCCCTGGACGGCGGCCGCGAGGTTGGTCGGCAGGCCGGTGCGCTGGTCGGAGGCGATGATGAAGTGGACCCCGACGGGACGGCCGTCGGCGGCGAGACCGGCGAGCGCGTCGAGCCACTGGAAGCGGCCGCCCACCTCGTAGGCCTGGCGGAAGGCCGTCATGTTGTCGATGAGCACGATGATGCGCGGTTCGTCGGGGTGGCCGGCGAGGCGGCGGTAGTCGGTGATCGTCGCGGCACTGACGGCCGAGTAGCGCGAGGCGCGCTCGTCGATCGTGGCCCGCAGGGTGCGGATGAGCCGGACGACGCGCTCGTGGTCACCGCCGGGGATGATCGAGCCGACGTGCGGCAGGGCCTCGAGCATCGCGAGACCGCGGTTGCCGAAGTCGAGGCCGTAGACGTGGCAGGGCCCGCCGCGCACCGTGTAGCCGGCCGCGACCGCCATCGAGCGGAGGAAGACGGACTTGCCCGAGCCGGACGTGCCGTAGATCGCGATGTTGCCCTCCTTGTCGGGGCGGAAGGCGATCTCCGGCTGGGCCTGGTTGTCGGGGTCGTCGGCGATGCCGAAGACGAGCTCGTCGTCGCGGCGCTGCGTCGGCAGGGTCGCGAGGTCGTAGACCGCGCGCATGTCGGGCAGCCACGGCTTGCGCGGCTTGGGCAGCTCGGCCACGCGCGCCGCGCGTCCCAGCGTCGACACGAGGCGCTGGATGTCGGTCGGGCCGAGGTCGGCGGAGTCGTCGGCGCCCTCGACGCGCGGGGGCTCCCACTCGGTGCCGCGCCCGAAGGTGAGCGTCTCGACCTTCATGTCGGGAGGCGGCGGGACGTCGGAGGTCCACCCACCGGCATACCCCGTCTGGAAGGGCACGAGCCGGCCGGGACCTGTCTTGGAGACGGCACGACCGGGGAGGGCGGGGTCGAAGAACGCGGCCTCCTTGGAGCCGAGGACGTCCTCGGAGTCGTTCTCGTCGGCCATGCGCAGCGCCATGCGGAGGTTGGTGTTGGCGCGGAGGTTGTCCTTGATGACACCGGCGGGACGCTGCGTCGCGAGGATGAGGTGCAGCCCGAGGGACCGTCCGCGCTGGGCGACGTTGACGACGCCGTCGACGAACTCCGGCACCTCCTGCACGAGCGCGGCGAACTCGTCGACGACGAGGATGAGCGAGGGCGGGGCCTCCACCTCGCCGCGACGCTCGAGCTCGAGCAGGTCCTTGGCCTTGTGCCGCGCGAGCAGGTGCTCGCGGTAGTGCAGCTCGGCCGCGAGCGAGGCGAGCGCCCGGCGCACGAGGTGGGGCGAGAGGTCGGTGACGAGGCCGACGGTGTGCGGCAGCTTGACGCAGTCGCGGAAGGCCGAGCCACCCTTGTAGTCGACGAGCAGGAAGGTGACGCGCTGCGGTGAGTGGGCCGCGGCCATGCCGAGGATCCAGGCCTGGAGCAGCTCGGACTTGCCGGCGCCGGTCGTGCCGCCGACGAGCGCGTGCGGGCCGTCGCTGCGGATGTCGACCGAGAAGGTGCCCTGGCTCGACTGGCCGACGATGGCGCGCAGGTTGCCGGGCTTGCGCGGCAGGACCGCCGGCGCGTACGGACCGGTGAGGATGGAGCGCGACTCGCCCCACTTCTCGATGACCGCCTGCTCGGAGCTCGCGAGGTCGGTGCCGGCGAGCGTGAGCAGCGAGACGGCGCGGGGCAGGTCGCTGGCGTCGTCGACGGGCACACCTGCGTCGACGACGGGCGCGAGCTGGCGGGCGCAGGCCATCGCCTCGTCGTAGGAGATGGCGTCGACGGCGACGGGCTGCACCTCCTCGCCGGCGTGGACGTAGCCGGCGAGCGAGCTCTGGTCGTCGGCCACCACGAGGAAGGTCTGGCACGCGGCCGGGAGCAGCTGCTGCGTCTCGGCGACCCAGAGGACGACGATGCCGTGCCGGTGGCCGCGCTCGGCGATCGCGACGAGGCGGCTGCGGTCGATGGGGGCGTCGCTCTCGACGAGCACGAGGACGGTGGGCCGCTCGGCGACGGCCTGCTCCTGCTCCTTGCCGGTGCCCTTGGCCTCGACGATGTCCTCGAGCGCGTCCGCGAGCGCCGAGCACCCGGGGGCGCTGGCGGCGAGGTGGTCGACCCCGATCGGGCTGTGCGGCGAGGTGGTGTGCGGGAGCCACTTGAGGAAGTCCCAGTCGCGGGCGGAGCTGCCCGAGGCGAACGAGCAGACGGCGAGCTCGGCCGGCGAGTGCAGCGACGCGGTCTGGAGCACGAACGAGCGGGCCGCGCCCAGGGCGGCGGCACGCTGGCCGGCGATGCCGACGGCGCCGTCGGTCAGCGGCGTGGCGACGACGGGTACGTCGTGGACGACCTCGAGACCGCTCAGCTCCTCGGAGACCGCGAGCCAGGCCTCGGCCTTGGAGCGGCCGACGGCCGGCATCTTGATCGCGGAGCGGGACGGGCGGGTACCGAGGCCGAGCCTGAGCTCGCCGTAGCCGTGGCCGTCGCGGCGGCGGGTCCAGAGCAGGGCGCTGCGGTCGCGGACGGCGGTGAGGCAGTCGACGCCGCTCGGGTGCTCGCCGCGCCGGGTCCGCCCCTCGACTTCGAGCGACCCGCGGATGCGCTGCGAGAGCAGCTCGAGGTCCTCGCGGAAGTCCTGCATCGCCTGCGCGAACTCCTTCTTCTGCTGGCGACGGGCCTCGTAGTACGTGCCGGCCATCATCATCGGCATCATCAGCATGAAGATGATCGAGAAGGCGCTGCGGGTGATGAGGTACATGACGATGCCCATGAGCAACGGCACGATCATCGCGACGAGCGGCATCGGGTTGAGCTTGGCGCGCTCGGGCAGGTCGGGGACCTGGAACTCCTGGCCCGAGAAGAGCGGCGCCACCCGCGGCGAGCGCGAGAAGGCGACCGTGCCCGCGTCACCCGAGAGGACGCCGCTGCCGGGTCGGCTGACGACGCCGTCGCCCTGCAGGTGCACCTCGAGCTCGCTGTCGCCGACGCGCACGACGTCGCCGCTCTTGAGGTGCGCGCGCGTGACCTGCTGCCCGCCGGCGGTGATGCCGTTGGCCGAGCCGAGGTCGACGACCTCGACGACCTCCTGGATGACGAGCTTGGCGTGCTTGCGCGAGACGGACTCGTCGGACAGCTGCACCTCGCAGCCGCGTCCACGGCCGACGTATGCCGTGCCGCGGGCGAGCGGGAACTCGCGCCCCGCGTCGGGTCCCGAGCGGATGTAGGCGACGGCCGCGGGTCGACCGCGGTCGACGAAGCCCTCGCCGGCGCGCGTCGTCGAGACCCGCATGCCGGACTGGAGCCCGCTCTCGGCGACCGTGGCGCGCGGGTCGAGGCCCCGCATGTCCTGGTCGACGAGGGCGAGCGTCATCGGTGCGTCGACGCCGAGCACGCTCGAGCGGTGCGGGTCGGCCGCGGCGAGGTAGGCGGCGAGGTCCCCGACCGTGGTGGCGGAGTCCGTCGTCGCGACGAGGTCGGTCTCACGGTCACCGGACCGGAGGACGAACTTCAGCTTCACGCGTCACCCTTCTTGCCGGCACCCGTGGAGCTGCTGCGGCCTGCGCCGGCACGCCGGCTCGCCCTCGTGTCACCCGGCGCGGACGTGCCGACGCCGGCCTTGCTGGTGGCGCCCCGCCCCCGACGGGCCGGCTCCGCCTTGCCCTGGCGGCGGGACGTGCGCGCCAGCGCCGGCCCGAGCCCCGACCCGGTGGGCAGGTGGTCGCGGAAGGTGCGCAGCGACACGTCGCCACGCAGCTTCTGCCAGAACGACTGCTCGCCCCGGATCCGCTTGCGGGCGGTCTCGACGTCGGCCCAGAAGGCGTCGACCTCCTCCGCCGTCGGCTCGTCGACGTCGAAGACGTGCCCGTTGGCGGCGGCCGCGACCGGCACGAGCGCCAGACCCGGCCTCGCAGCTGTCGTGACACCCGGGCCAGGTCGAGTGAGCACTTCGCCCCGGTCGGCCGGAAGGGGCTCGGTGTCGCTGTCGGGGGCGAACTGCCCACTCGATGTGCTGCGAACCGACGGATCCAGGGCCGGCCTCGGCGCTCCCATGATCTGGCCGTCGACGACGACGCTGGGCTTCGGCGGCGGCGGACCGTCGACGTGCAGCTCGAGCGCACGCGCCTGCTCGATGCGGGTCCCCTTGGCGGGCACGGGCATCCGCAGGTCGCGCGCGGTGTCGATGATCTCGCGCCAGCCACCCGTGACCCGCGTGGCCATGCCACCGGTCGTGCGCCGGCGCCGGCGACGCAGCCACTTGGCTCCGCGGATCGCGCCGTAGACGACGAGCAGGACGGCGAGCGGTACGAGCACGTAGAAGAGGAGCCAGCGCAGCCAGTCCGGCCAGTTGTCGGGGTTGAGGGGGTTGTCGTCCTTCGGCGGGTTGCGCAGCTGGGTCGCATTCTGCGCCTGGTCCGGGCCCTGCAGCACGCTCGGCGGGTTGTTGGCCGCCGGCGGCGGCACCTGGGCCCCGGTCTTCTTCTCCTCCGACTTGCGGATCAGCTGCTGCGGCTTCTTGTTGCGGTCCGGGACGAACTGCGTGGCGAGGATCGGCATCCACGAGTCGTCGGCGAGCTTGACCTCGACCCACGCGCGGACGTCCTTGCCCTTGACGACGCCACCGGCCTCGGGGACGGCACCGAGGACGACGCGCGCCGGGACGCCGAGCCGGTTGGCGACGAGCGCGTAGGCCGCGGCGTACTGCTCGTCGTTGCCGGCCAGCTGCGTCGACTTCATGAACTGGCTCATCCGCAGCAGGCTGTGGCCCGGCAGGAAGACGTTCTGGTAGTCGCCGGGCGTGCCGCCGTCGGTGTAGGCGCCGTCCTGGAGGGCCTTGGCCACGGCCGCGACCTTCTCCCACTGCCCGTCGACGCGGTCGGTCCACGGCGTCACCTTGTCGTCGAGGAACGACAGCGCCGACACGTCGACCGTCGAGCCGTCGGCGACGTCGAGCGTCTTCGGCAGCTCCTTCGGGGGGTCCTGGACGTAGGCCGTCACGGTGTACTGGTCGCCCGTGGCGAGCTTCTCGGGGAGCACGCCGGTGTTGGTGTCGACGTTGAAGCGCAGGTCGTCGGAGAGCTGGTCGCTGCGGCTGCCGCCGAAGTCGAGTCCGGTGACCGTGCCGAAGGTCGGGAGCCACACGTCGCTGTAGCCGCCCGCGGGGACCGACACGGTGGCCGTGACCTCCCGGCCCGGACCCTCGGCGGCGATGTGGGTGCCGACCTTGCGGAAGCTCGTGCCCTGGGGGTCGGGGCCGTCGCCGAGGTTGGCGAAGTTGCCCGCGCCCCAGACGAACCCGTCGTAGGAGTCGAGCGCTGCGAACCGCAGCGGCACGTTCGCCGGCAGGCCCTTGACGGTGAGGAGCGTCTTGTCGAACTGCTTCGCGCTGTTGGGCTCGGTGTACTGGCGGAAGCCGGCGAGCGGCGAGGCGTAGCGGCTGACGTCGAACGGCGGCACGAGCGAGGGACGCAGGACCGTGCGGCTCTGGTCGGCGCCCGGCAGCATCGGCCCGACGAAGAAGCCGCCGACGGTCGCGACGGCGAGCAGGCCAGCGGTCGTGACCGCGCGGGTGGTGCGGCCGGCACCGTTCTGCAGGGCCGGCCGGTTGCGGTTGCTGCGCAGCGCGGTCCAGCCGATGGCCACGAGCGCGAACACCGCGCCCTGGACGAGGACGGCCGCCGGCGTCTGCGTGCCGAGCACGATCGAGGCGACGAGCAGCGCGACCGGCGAGACGAGAGCGAGCACCGCGCCGGGCCAGCGCCGGGCCACGCCGTACGTGAGCGCCGCCCCGACGAGACCGAAGAGGAACGGCAGCGCCATGTACGGGCCCTCGGAGTCGACCGGCGGCAGCGCCGTCAGCAGCTCCTTCCAGCCCGGTACCGCCATGTGCACGAGAGTCGAGAAGGTCGAGCCCGAGGGCAGGAACCCCGCGATGAGGTCCTCGCGCACGGCGATGGGACCGCAGAGGAGCAGGTAGGCGGCCGCCGCGCCGAGCAGAGTCACGACGCCGAGGGCGCGGAAGGCGGCGCCGACGTGGCTGACGAGCAGGCCGACGAGCAGACCCGCCAGACCCACCCACAGCCAGCCGAGGCCGAAGAACGTCGTGCGGAAACCGACGAGGGCGATCCCGACGAGCACGACGGTGAAGCCGGCGTCGACGAGCTGCGGCACCGTCGGGCGCAGCTTGGCCAGCTGGGTGCCGAGGCGTTCGCGTGCGCTCGGGGGCTGCACGAGCGCGCTCGGCGGCGGGGCGGAGATACCGGTCTGGCTCATCGTGCGACTCCGGTGAACAGGAGGGGACGGAGGTCCTCGAGGGCGCTCAGGGTGAGGATCGTCAGGCCACCGCCGCGGCGCAGGCCGTGGTCGGCGAGCGGGTCGACGACGATGATGACGCGCGTCACCTCGGGCGGGAACTGTCCAGCCGCGCGCTGCAGCTCGATGAACGGGCGGTGCGGGCCGGTGACGAAGAAGACGGTCGAGGTGTCGGGGGCGAGGTCGGTGGCGTCGAGGCTCACCGCGAAGAGGTCGACCGGTCCCGGGTCGACGCGCGACATCGCGTCGAGCCCGACCTGCGGCACCGCGCGGCTCACCTTCTGGTCGCCGCAGACCATGGTGCAGTCCTGCTCGTCGAGCATGACGCGGACCATGATCGAGGAGCCGACCGAGATCGCCGTCTCGACGTCGGCCTGGATGGCCGTCGGGGCGTTGGCCGCCATGACGTCGCGCTCGACGTCGCGGTCGGTCCGGCCGGTCTTGCCGTGGCCCGAGCGGTACTGCTCCGGGTCGGGGTCGACGATGACCGTCACGTGCGAGCGCCGCGTGTCGAGGAACTGGCGCACGAGCAGGCGGCCGGCCTTGGCCGAGCTGCGCCAGTGGATGTAGCGGCGGTCGTCGCCCGGCTGGTACTCGCGCAGCGCGTGGAAGGCGAGGTCGCTCATCGAGACGTCCTCGGTCGTGCTCCCCTCGAGGTCGCGCAGCAGGCCCGCGCCGAGCGACTCGAGGGCGACGGTGCGCGGGTGGACGAAGAGCTCGGTGCGCTCGGTCCACGTCAGCTGGCGACGCATGAGGCCCAGCGGGTCGCCCTGGACCGTCGTCGCCGGGCCGACCTGGATGACGCCTCGGCGCGAGGTAGGGACGACGAAGAGCTCCTCGTGCGCGTTGCCCGGGGTCAGCGCCGGCAGGACGAACCGCGCCGCCGACAGGCCGACGGGCAGCTCGACGAGGATCGGCAGCATCGGGGTGCGCGCCTCGTTGGTCACGAGGATCCGACCCGTCGCGGGCTCGCCGACGACGACACGACGCGGGTCGACCTCGGCGAGGATGCGGACCTTGGTGCGGCCGAGGGCGAGCACGAAGCAGACGAGGAAGAGCACGAGGGCGGCCGCGGCCACCATGAGCAGCTCGGTCCAGCCCCAGCGCGCGCCGATGACCCAGCAGACGACACCGAGAGCGAGGATCGTCCAGCCGAGCGGCGAGATCCAGCGCAGGATCCCGGCGACCGGGCGCCACACGCCCTCGGTCTGGCCCGCCACCTGCTCGACCCTGCGGGTGATGGGCTGGGTGATCTGGCGGATGCCGCGGCTCGTCGTGCCGCTGACGGCCCACGCACGCCCACCGGTCGCGCCGGTGGGTGCCTCCGCCACGGGCGCGACGGCGCCGGCCGACGCGCCCTTGCGTGACGGCATACGGAAGCGGCCGCCGCGACGCGACGGTCCGGCCCCCTGGTCCTGCTGGGTCATGCGGTCCCCTTGCTTGCTTCTGCCATCCTGCTGCGGTCGGGCGCGCTCAGGCCGAGGCGCGCTCGGCCGGCGGAGCGATGTCGCCGAGGATCTGGTCGATGCACTGCTCGACCGTCGTGCCGGCGAACTGCGCCTCCGCGCCGAGCAGGAGGCGGTGGCTCAGCACCGGCTCGGCGAGCACCTTGATGTCGTCCGGGACGACGTAGGTGCGACCCTGGCTGGCCGCCCACGTCTTGGCGCAGCGCACGTAGGCGAGGCAGCCACGGACCGACAGGCCGAGCTTGAGGCTCGGGTGGCGGCGCGACTCCTCGGCGATGCGGCTGACGTAGCCGAGGATCGCCGGGTCGACGTGCACCTCGTCGGCGAGCTTGCTCATCTCGACGATGACGTTGCTCGCGATGAGCGGGCTGAGCGTCTTGGCGCGGTCACGCGTCTTGGCGTCGGCGAGGACGGCGATGGTCGCCTCGTGGTCGGGGTAGCCGACACTCGCCTTCATGAGGAAGCGGTCGAGCTGCGCCTCGGGCAGGCGGTACGTTCCGGCCTGCTCGATGGGGTTCTGCGTCGCGATGACCATGAACGGCTCGCCGACCGAGTGCGGCTTGCCGTCGATGGTGACGCGGCCCTCCTCCATGACCTCGAGCAGCGCCGACTGCGTCTTCGGCGAGGCGCGGTTGATCTCGTCGGCCAGCACGATGGTCGCGAAGATCGGGCCGGGGTGGAACTCGAAGCTCTGCTTCGTCGGCTCGTAGATCGTCACGCCGGTGACGTCGCTCGGGAGCAGGTCGGGCGTGAACTGGATGCGGCTGTGCGTGCCCTGCACCGTCGCGCTCAGGGCGCGGGCGAGCTGGGTCTTGCCGGTGCCCGGGAAGTCCTCGAGGAGCATGTGGCCCTCGGAGAGCAGGCAGGTCAGCGCGAGGCGCGTCACGTGCTGCTTGCCGAGGACGGCCTTCTCGATGTTGCCGACGAGCTGGTCGAAGGTGTGCGCGAACCAGGTGACCTGCTCCTGGGTGATGCGACCGGTGGTGGGCGTGGCCGTCATGGGTGTCGTTCTCCTGTCAGGTGTTTCATCGAAGTGGGGGTATGCCGTGTGGCCGGGTCGGGGTGCCGTCGCGGGGTGCGCGGCGTGCGCCGGGTCCACGGCGTCATTGCCATGGGTTCTTGGTCGCCGAGTCCCGCCCGTTCGCGCCGGTGCAGGTGACGGTCACCCCTTGGTCCGGATAGCCGAGGAACTTGCCGGAGTTGTTGCCGCCGTTCGTCGGTCGGTGCGTGCCGGCGGCGCCGTTGTCGGGCTGGGACCAGCCGCTCACCGAGCAGCTGATGGCTCCCTCGAAGTTCTGCAGCTCGTAGCCGATGTGGTAGCAGTTCGTGCCGCACTCCTTGCCCTGGTAGGGGTCGAAGCAGCCCGTCGTGCCGCACCGGGTGCCGTGGTAGACGCTGACGACCTTCGGGTTCGGCTTCGGGTCGGTCGTGCCGGACACGTAGGCGGTCCACGGGCCGGGGCCCGAGTCCTGGGCGATGGCCCGGACGCGGATCTTGCGCGTCGTGGAGTAGCCCAGACCGCCGAACGTTGTCGAGTGCGTGCCGGCGTCGACGGTCTGGTTGCGGTCACCGTCGATCTCGTAGCCGGTGATCGGGCGGCCGTTGTTGGCGGCGGTGCCCCACGAGAACGTGATGCTGTTGTTGTCGTGGCTCTCGCGCAGGTTGGGTACGCCCTGCGTCGGACCGTACGGGTGCACCCGGATGGCGTTGGACATCGGCGAGCAGTAGCCGGCCGAGTTGCAGGCCCGGATCGCGATGGTCCGCGACGTCGTGTCGAGCGGCCTCGTCGTCCCCGCCGACGGGCAGCTGCCGCCGGAGCACGGGAACGAGCCGGTGACGCCGTCGGTCGTCCAGTGGATCCGGTCGTAGGAGGCGGCGTGCGCGCTGCCGACCCGGAACGTGACGTCGATCGTCTGGTCGGCCCTCGGAGTCGACGCCGTGAGCAGGGTCGGGGTGTCGGGGTAGCCGTTGGCGACGTAGGACGCGAAGTTCGCCTTGTCGGACGTGGCGGGACCGCCGTTCGTCGCCGTGACGGTGTACTCGACCTTCTGCCCCTCGTAGGGGATCGTGTCGCTCGCCGTGCGGGACTCGCCGCCCGAGCGGGTCGCGATGAGGTTCCACGCGCCGCCCCCGGTGCGACGGTAGACGTCGTACTGCGTGATCGGCGGACCGTTGGGGTCGGTGGCCGGCCAGGAGACCGACACCTGCGCGTTGGTCTCGCCGGGCACCGGGGTGCGCGGCGAGAGCGCCGGGGCCGGCACGTTGGCCGGCTTGCCGAACGACTGCGCCTTGACCGTCGGGCCGAAGGGTCCCCAGCCGGCGCCGTTCTTGGCCTGGACGCGGATGTTGTACGCGTCGTTGTTGATCAGGCCCGAGAGCACCTTCGTCAGTGCCGGCGCCTTGACCGGCACCGTGCCGCCCGAGCCGGCGCTGGCGCCGATGTCGGTGTACTGGACGCGGTAGTCGGTGACGTCGCTGCCCTCGTTGGGCGGCATCGTCCAGTTGACGGTGAGCTTGCGGTCACCCGGCACGACGTTGGTGATGACCGTCGCCTTGGGCTTGGTGTCGGGGCGGACCGTGTTGCTCCGCGGGCTCTCGTCGGACCAGCCGACCGCGTTCTGCGAGCGGACGGTGAAGGAGTAGTCCTTGCCGTTGGTCAGGCCGGTGATCGTGCAGGGCGAGCTCGTGCAGATCTGGCGCACCTCGCCGCCGTTGGCGATGACCTCGTACTGCGAGATCGGCAGACCGCCGTCGTAGGCCGGCGGGCGCCAGTCGACGCGGGCGGTGCTGCCGAGGATGCGGTCGGCGACGGCGACCGGTGCGTCCGTCGGGTCCGGCTTGCTGCGGACCGTGACCGTGACCTGTCCGATGGCAGCCGGGCGACCCGGGGCATCGAGGACGCGCAGCGAGATCTTCGTGTCGTTGCGGGCCTTGTCCGACGCCGAGACCGTCAGCTGGCAGCCGCTCACCGACGCCGTGACCCCCACGCCCGAGACGACGCTCGACTCCTGCACCGAGCACTGCGGCGCGGTCAGCGGGCTGTCGAGGTACTGGGCGATGTTGACGGTGCGGCTCGTGCCGGCGATGAGGCCCTCGACGGTGATGGGGCGCAGCGTCGCGATCGGGGGCGCGCTCGTGACGCGGACCTTGATCTTGAACGTGTCGGCGCCGCCCTTGGCCTTGATGGCCACCGCACCGGTCGTGCCGGCCTGCGCGGCGGCCTGGGCCTTGAGGACGACCTGGCGGCCGCCCTGCCCGACCTGCGAGAGGTCGACGCGGTCGGCGGCCGGGTCCCACGTCGCCTCGTAGGCGGCGGCGCCGGCATCGAGGCCGTCGGGCAGCCATGCGTGGCACAGGCGCGGGATGTCGAAGGTGCGCGAGGGGCCGTCGGCCGCGAGGAGGACCTCGTGGTCGGGGCAGCGCAGCACGGGCACGTCGGGTCCGATCTGGACCGGGATCGTGACGTACGTCTTCTGCGCGGCCTTGTCGCTGGGTCCCGTCGAGTTGGTCACCTCGAGCATGAGCGCAGCCGGCCCGACGTAGCCGTGCGTCGAGGTGAGCGTCAGCTCGGTCCCGGACGTGACGGCGGACTGGAGGTTCTCGTCGGGCGAGGTGGACACGGTGTCGGGCGAGGTGACCGACACCTTGCCGCCGCGCGGGTCGATGACGTAGTCGCCGAGCGGCACCTTGACCGTCGAGTCCGCACCCATCTTCACCGTCTTGCCCGACACGACGTAGGGCTGGCCGTTGTTGCCGGCCGGGACGTAGATGAGGGCCATCGCCTGGGCGCCGTCGGCGTCCTCGATGACGTAGGGCACGACGCGCGCCTGCGGACGCAGGGCGATGCGCAGCTTGCGGCCCTCACGGGTGACGCCGTCGCCGTAGAACTTCACGATCTTCAGCTGCGACTGGTCGCCGTCGAGGTCGCGGTCGTTGGCAAGCGCGTCGACGACGATCGAGGTCTCGCCGGGCTTGGCGGAACCCGTGTCGTCGACGGCCGTCGGCGGGTTGTTGAAGTCCTTCTGCCCGCGGACGGTCAGGGTCGACTTCGACGGGTCGAACAGGCCGTTGGTGATGCCGTAGGTCAGGACCTTGGCCGGACCGACCTCGGGCACGACGACCTTGAAGGAGTCGTCCTTCTGGCGCGAGAACTGCTTGAGGACGTCGGCGTCGTTGAGGGTCGAGAGGTCGACGAACGAGACCGAGTCACCGGCGGCGATGAGGTCGTTGGAGAGCACGTCGGCGCGGACGGTGCGGCCGGGAGCGGCGACGACGTCGTCCTCGACGGCGACCGGCGGCTGCGGGTCACCCGGCTGGACGACACCGACGCGCACGAAACCGTCGCTCGTCCCGCCGAACCGGTCGCGCAGCTGGTAGCGGATCACCTCGGTGCCGGCGCTGCGCGGGTAGGCCTCGTAACGGATCGTCGCCGCACCGAAGCCGACGACGCGGCCGAACTTGAGGTCGACCGTGCCGCTGTCGCCGCCGACGATGCCGCTGACGAAGGTCAGGTCGCCGTCGGGGTCGACCCCGCTCGTCGGCACCGTGATCGACAGGGTGTCGCCGGCCGTGACGCTGGCACTGAAGCTGCGCGCCTGCGGCGGCTGGTTGGGGTACTTCACCGAGTCGGGCAGCGGGTTGACGGTCACCGTGATGCGACCGGTCTGACCCCGCGAGCGAAGGCCCTCCGGGTAGGTCGTGTACTCGAGGATGGCCGTCCTGGGCCCGGTCATGGGGCCGACCTCAGGGACGTAGCGCACGACGGTGCCCGACGCGAAGGCCTGGCCACCGCCGGAGAGCACGCGGACCTGCGGCGCGAGCTTGAGCGGGATGCCCTCGCTCATCGAGTCGTTGTCGAGCGCCGGGATCGTCACGGCGTCGCCGACGCGGACCGTGGCGAGGTCGTCGACGACGGTCGGCACCACCTTGTCCTTGGGCTCGGGCTTCTGCACGACGGACAGCTGGCCGACGGCGGTCTTCGTGCCGTCGGAGATCGTGTAGCGCACCGACCCCTGACGGGTCTGGCTGCCGCTCACCGGGGACGTCGCCTGGACCCGGACCCAGCGGCCCTGGACGATCGACACGCGCAGCCACGCCTGCGAGGTCTCGACGCGCTGGACGACGAGGACGTCGCTGCGGGGGCTGTAGTCGTTGGACAGGACGTCGGCGATGACCGGCGTCTGACCCCGCACGACGGCGGCGTCGGGGGTCGCGACCGGCGGGGCGTCGTTGTTCTTGTCGGGCAGGATGTCGACGCGGATCCGTCCGGTGGCGACGCCCGCACCCACCTGGGCGGTGTACGTCACGACGGAGGTCCCGGGCGTCTGGCCCGTCACGGTGACGACGCCGGTGTCGAGGTTGGAGTCGAGCTGCAACTGGCCCGGACCGCGAACCGCCTGCGCGAGACGCATGCGCGCCTCGGGGTCGGTGGGGTCGGCGCCGGCGATGTCGTTGCCGAGCGGCTGGAGCTGGACCGGCTTGCCGACGACGGCGCGCACGACGTCGGGCTGGGTGCGCGGCCGCACGGGCTTGGTGTCGTCCTCGCTCAGCACGTCGAGGCCGACCGAGGCCTGGGCGGTGCCGCCGCGGCCGTCGTCGACGACGTACTTGGCGATCTGGTCGCCCTTCTGACCCTGGGCCTTGATCGTCAGTGCGCCGGAGCCGTCGACGCCCGTCGTCTCGACGTCGACCGGCGTCACCTGGATCGGGTCGTTCTCGGCGTCGCGCCAGTCGGCGACGACCCCGACCCTCACCGAGCCGTTCGCGACGACGGGGTAGGACGACTGCGCGAGGCGGGCCTGCCCGGCCCGCAGCTTGGGAGCCGAGTTGACGTCGTCGGTGACGATCTTGACGGTCACCTTGGCGGTGGCACGGCCGTTCTTGGCCGTCGTCCCGTTGTTGACGGTGTAGCTGAACGAGAACCCCTCGGAGCGGACCTCGTCGGGCACCGTCACCTGGACCGTCTGGCCGTCGGCCGACGGGGCGGCGGTGATGCCGGCGACGTCGGGCTGCGTCACGTCGCCGGGCGAGATGGCGAGGATCGAGCCCTGGCTGTCGGAGTCGTTGTCGAGCACGTGGAGGGTCGAGGTCCGGCCCGGTCGCACCTGCATGACGTCCGGCTGCGCCTTGGGCGGCGTCCGGTTCTGCTGGTCGTCGAGGAGGTTCTCGTCCTTCTTCTTGTTCTTGTCGTCGGTCTGCGGCGGCGGGATGACCGAGTTCCAGTTGTCGATCTTGACCTTGTCGCGGTCGATGTCCCAGACGTCGCCGGAGTCGAGGTCGTTGAGCACGATGAGGCCGCGGTTGACGCGCAGCTTGACGCCGTCGGTGCGCACGCCCTTCTTCATCGCGCCGAGGTCGACGGTGTCGGCGTCGGTCGGCGAGCCGCAGTTGCGGCCGTAGTAGACGTTGGACGGTCCGGCCCACGCGGCGTGGATGCAGCTCGCGAGGCGGACGGGTGCCGAGAGGAGCAGCTGCTGGCCGGGTGCGCCTTGGCCCAGCTTGACGCCACCCGTGGTCGGGCTGTCACCGGTCAGCGACACCTGGGCGAGCTGCGACTCGTCCTGGATGAGGACCGAGGCGGCGTCGGGGCCCGGCTGCTGCAGCGCCGCGAACGCGGGGTTGCCGGGCTCGGCGCCGCCGATCGACAGCTGCTGCGGCTCGGACAGGGCGTCGGAGTAGAGCTTGCCGGTGCCGGAGTCCCAGACGACCCAGTGGCTGCCCACGGCCGTGACCTGTGCCGACTTCGAGGAGAACTTCAGGTCGGTCGTGACCGGCTTGTCGAACTCCGTCTTGCCCTTCTGCCGCAGGACGGTGAGCGTGCCCTTCGCGGCCGAGAGGGCGTAGACGGTGCCGTCGACCCCGACCGCCACGGCGGCGTTGGCGCCCACCTTGGCGACCGGCTTGGCCTGGGTCTGCAGTCCGTCCAGTCCGCTGATGCCCGAGCGCTCGTCGACGCGCTGGGCGCGCAGCTCCCCGGTGGCGGGGTCGATCATCGCGATGCTGCCGCCGCGGAGGTCGATGGGCGGGGTGGTGAAGACGCGGTTGCCGGTGGCCGTGCTGGCCTTGGGCAGCAGGACGGCCTGCTCGGAGCGCAGGGTGCCCTCGGACGGGCTGATCGGGACGACCTGGTTGCTCGCCCGGGTGTAGCCGACGACGGCCGCGCCGTCCTGGAACATGTCGAGCCCCGAGCTGGCACCCACATCGGCGTAGACACCGGCGTCGAGCTGGCCCGCGGCCTTGTTGATGCGCCCGAAGCGGGACTGCTCCGAGTTGGTCACCCAGATGCCGCCGTCGTTGAGGTCGGCCTTGCGGACCATCTCACCCTCGCTGCGGGTCGCGAGCCAAACGAGCAGGCTCGCGACGAGGGCGACGACGACGGTGGAGATGACCCCGATCCGTCGCTTGGTGGCGGCGGTGCTCATGCGTTCCCCTGTTCGGCGACGACCTTGCGGCCGTCGACCCTCTTCTCATCGGCGGTGCTGGTGTGGGTGTCGGCGCCCTGGGCGCCGAGCGGCTCGTCGAGGAGGGCGAGGTCGCCCTCGGTGACGAGCTTGGTCGAGAGCGCGTGCTCGACGAGACGCGCCTTGCGGTTGGTCGCGAGCTTGCCGACGCCGCCGTGCAGGCCGCGCGTGCCGGCGTCGGCGAGCTTGTGGCAGACGTTGTCGAGCTTGCGGTTGAAGCGGGTGAGAGTCCAGCCGAGGCGGTCGGCGGCAGCGGCCGAGGAGGGTATCTGACTCGTACCCGCTTCACGGCGCAGGAGGAACGGCTCGCAGAGCGCGACGACGAGCAGCTTCTGGTCGGGGGTGAGCGACACGCGCCCGACGGTGGCCGCGCCGACCTCGTCGTCGGCCTCGTCGTCGAACCCTGCGGCGGGGTCGGCCGTGACGGACCGGAAGGCCGGGCTCGCCACGTGGATCTCGAAGTCGTAGGTGGTGGGGCCGGCGGTGAACCAGACGATGAGCTTCTTCATCGCGAGCGGGATCTTCGCGCCCGGGTTGAGCCAGGCCTGGAAGAGGCCCTGCTCGTCGGCGACCGTCGCGGTCAGGGTCGAACCGGTGTTGCTGATCCACCAGAAGCCGTTCTCGAACGAGACGACGAGGAAGGTGCGGTGCAGGTAGGGGTTGTCGTCCACCTCGACGTCGCCGGTGCGACCGATGGTCAGCCCGGTGTCGGGTGACACGGAGTACTCCTCGCCGCAGAACACGACGGTCACCTTGCTGTGGATCACGATCAGGTCCCCTAATCCCTGTCGACACGCCCGCTACTGGCACTTCGCGGTCAACGATGTCCAGTCGTGCGTTGTTACGGAGTCTTGTGGTGGTTTGGTGGTTTCCGGGTCGAGGCTGCCGCGACGACCGCGCGATGTCCACCCGCCGGCATACTCAGACGTTCGGCGCCACGCCTCACTGCGCGGTCTCGCACTGGACGTCGGAGCCCGGCGACACCTGGCCCGACCGGGACACGCGGACCGTGGCGCACACCTTCGTGCCCTTGGCCGCCTTGACCGTGTAGCTCCGGGTCGTGACCGAGACGAGCTTGGAGCGCTCGGGGTTCCCGGCGTCGGAGGCGGTCGGCGCGTAGGACAGGCGGAAGGTGTCCTTCTTGTCCGGTTGCGGGTAGTTCCACGTGAAACCGACGCTCCCGGCGCCCGACCTCGCGGTGACGGTCGGCTTGTCGAAGACGCCGTCGCCGATGGCGCTGTCGTCGCCCGGCATCGAGACGGTCGCGCTCGGCGACGGCAGGGCGGGCTCCGGTGCTCCGCCGCCACCTCCACGCAGCAGGAGGAACACGACGAGACCGACGAGCACCACGACCCCGGCGGCCAGGCCCCAGAGCACGGGGGGCTTGGACAGCGGCGAGACCGGCGGCTGCGCCGGAGCCGGAGCCTCCTGCGCCCCGGCGGCGCCGGCGGCGCGACGGACGGTCGCCTCCTCCGAGGAGTCCGAGCCCAGGGGCGCCGTCTGGCTCGTCACCGGGTCGGTCGCGGCGGCCGGGCGGACCGGCGCCGCCGAGGGCGCCGGTCCGGCGCTCGGCACCGGGGCCGGTGACCACCGCTGCCCACCGGCGTCGGACCGGCGACGGGTCTCACCGTCGGGCATGGTCGGCGACGGCCCGAGCGGCTGCGCGACGACGGTCTGCGGCGCCTTGATGCGCGTGCGGTCCTCGTCGTCACCGCCGCGGCCCGTCGGCGAGCCCTGCGTCTGGCTCACCAGGGTCGTGTGGCCCTGCTCGTCGAGCACGACGATCGGCGTGCGGCCCAGGCGCTGCTGCTGCTCGACGGCCTGGAGGGCGCGCGCGAACTCCAGCGCCGACGCGGGACGGTGCGACGGGTCCTTGGCCATCGCCTGCGCCAGCAGGCGCTCGAGGCCGGCCGGCACGTCCGGGCGCCCGGTCGCGGGCGGTGCGGTGCTGCGGATCCGCGGCATCAACGCATACGCGGAGTTGTCGCCCCCCGGCACCTCGAAGGGGGAACGCCCGACGAGGAGCTGCCACAGCGTGGCCGCGAGCGAGTAGACGTCGGAGCGCTCGTCGCCGTTGCTCTGGCCGTAGAGCACCTCCGGAGGCGCCCACGGCACCGAGACGCCGACGTCGTCGGTGGCCTCCGGCTCCACGTCGCCGTCGCGCGCGCCACGACCGGCGATGCCGAAGTCGGTCAGGCCCGGGGCGCCGTAGGCGCTGATGAGCACGTTGGCCGGCTTGATGTCGCGGTGCGTGATGTGGGCACGGTGCGCGGTCTCGACGGCGCTCGAGAGCTGGATGCCGGTGCGCAGCACGTCCTCGACCGAGAAGCGCTCGGCGCGCGCCCGCATCGCGAGGTTGGGCGGCGGGTAGTACTTCATGACGAGGTACGGACGGCCGTCGTCGGAGGTGCCCGAACGGAACACCTGGACGATGTAGGGGTGGTCGCCGAGGGCGGCCATCGTGTCGGCCTCCTCGACGAACTGCTGGCGCAGCGCGTCGGTCAGGCCCTCGGGCTTGAGCACCTTCACCGCAACCGGCATGCGAGGGCTCTGCTGCTCGTAGAGGAAGACGTCGGCGTAGCCGCCCGACCCGAGCGGCTGGACGAAGACGAGGCCCGGGATCTTCGGGGGCGCACCCTTCTTCACGACGCACCTCCGGCCGCGGGTCGGGGGTGGACGGGCGTGCGGGTCACAGGGCCGCCTCGAAGGTGAAGGAGACCTCGTCGGCCATGGACACGCGCGACCCGGCCTCGAGGACCTGCTGGTCGTTGGCGCGCAGGCGCATCGGACTCTCGCCCGGCAGCGTCACGGTGGTGCCGTTGGTCGTGCCGAGGTCGCGGATCAGCACGTGCCATCCCTCGAGGATGACCTCGACGTGGTTGCGCGAGATGTCGCGCTCGGGGCTCGGCACCTTGACGACGTGCGGCCGGTCGTGGGCGGCGAGGCCGTCACCGAGCCGTGGCGCGCGCCCGAGCAGCACGCTGCGGTCGAGGGTGACGACGTCGCCTGTCGACAGGCGCAGCACGCCGAGCGGCGGCCGCGGCATCGTGAACGGCTCCTGCGGCGGGATGCTCGAGCCGCACACCCGGCAGCGGTCGCCGTGCGGCGGCGTCGGGTGACCCGCCGAGCACAGGACGGCCAGCACGCTGGGGCCCGAGAACGTCTGGTTCTGCGCGGCGTTGCGCGCCTCGAGCAGCGCGCTGCGGTCGACGGTCAGCTCCGTCTCGTCGTCGTCCGCTGCGGGAGCGGCGTCGACCACGGGAGCAGCCGGGGTCGCCGCGGGCGCCGGGGTAGCCGAGACCGGCGGGGCCGGTGGGGCCGTCGGCAGCGAGATGGGCACGTCGAAGCTCGGCTCCGTGGCCGGCTGCACCGACGGGGCGTATGCCGCGGGCGGCGCGGGTGCCGATGGCGCGGCGGGTGCCTGGGCAGCCTGGCCGGTCGGCGGCGCAGGTGAGACAGGCGCAGGTGAGGCAGGCGCAGGTGAGGCAGGCGGCGGGCCCATGGAGATGAGCGGGGTGGCCTCGGGGGCGCGGGCGCCGGGCGGCGGGGTGTTCATCGGGGGCAGCAGGCTCGGGGCCGGGGGCGGAGTGTGCCGCCCCGAGAAGGTCGGCACCTCGGGAGTCACCTCGGGCCGGGGCGCCGCAGCCGGAGCGGGGCTCGCCCACGGGACGGACGAGATGAGGCCGCCCTCGGACGTCTCGGGGAGCAGCGGTGCCGACGGAAGGGGGCGCTCGGGCACCTCGGGGACGGGCGCGGCGTTCGTCACGGGTACGTCGGGCACGTCGGTGACGCTCGGGACCGACAGGTGCTCGTCGTCGTGGGCGGAGTCCTCGTCGTCCGGCTGGGTCAGCTGGGCGAGGGCCTTGCGATGCTCGTCGGCCGTCGTGGTGTGACCGAAGAGGTAGTCGTAGCTGGGCAGCGCGGCTGCCGGCTCGTCGTCCGACGGGTCATGCGTGCCGGCGCCGCCCTGCGGGCCCGGGGCGGGTGACAGTGACGTGGCGGATGCCGGCGAGGCCTGCGAGGGCGCGGCGGCCGGGGCTGCATCCTGCTCGAGCAGGGGTCGGGCGGCCCAGGTCGAGTCGACGTCGCGCGGCTCGGCCGCAGGCAGGTCGCCGGCCACCGGCACGGCGGGCACGGCAGGCACGGCGGGCGCAGGAGAGGACGGCGCGGGAGAGGACGGCGCGGGAGAGGACGGCGCGGGGGGCGCGGGAGAGGACGGCGCGGCGACGGGCTGGGGGGCGGCCGCCGGAGGTGCCGCTGCCTCGAGCTCATCGGGCTGAGGCGCCTCGGGCTGACCTGTCTCGGGCTGCGGAGCCTGCCCCTGCGTCGTCGTCAACGGCGCGGCCGCGGCATCGGAAGGTCCGCTCGTCTGCGGGTGCAGCGGCGTCGTCTTCGGCGTGGCGCGCACGGGCGCCGGTGGCGCTGCGGAGGTCCACGCGCGCAGCGCCGGAGCAGCCGCAGCCGCGGGAGCAGCAGGAGCCGGCTGGGCGGCGGGGACGGTCGGCGGAGGCGCGTGAGTGCTCGCCGGCTGAGACGTGGTGGTGCCCGCCTCGGGGGGTACCGCCGGGGTGTCGCGGCGTGCCCAGCTGCGGTCCCACGGCGAACGGCCTGAGTCGTTCGAGCCGGCAGGGTCGCCGGACGCGCCGGGCTCGTCGGCGCCCGCGGCACCAGACCCTGCGGCGGCCCCGGCCGATCTCGAGACGTCCCCGAAGGTCGGGATGCCGCCACCGACGGGGCGGGCATCCGGCACCTCGTCCGAGGCCCCGTTCGAGGAGTCTGCGGTGGAGTTATCGGTGGAGTCTTCAGACGAGTCGGCAGGCGGCTGGGACGGGGAAGCCGTGCCCGGTTCCGCCGACGAGCCGGGGGCGGACGAGGCCGGGCCAGCGACCACATCGGCCGGCTGGTCGGGCTGGTCGTGCTGGTCGTGCTGGTCCGTCGGCGCGACGGCGTCCGGCTGGCCGGCAAGGCCGCCCGCACGGTCGGTGGACGCAGCGGGGGCCGCGCCTCCCGACCCCGGCGCCACGGCATCGGAGCCTGCAGGACCTCCCGCGAGCCCCTGGGCCGGCACCGGCTGGGAGCGCTCGGACTCGTCGAGCACGCGCAGCACGACCCGCTCGGGGTGCTCGGGCAGCTCGAGGTCGGTCCAGACCTTGTTGCTCGTGGCACGGACGTCGTGCTCGGAACCGTCGGCGAGGGTCACGACGGCCGACACCGGGCCGAAGGCCACGATCCGGGTCTGGGGCTGCCAGTGCACACCGACGAAGTGGTGCGCCTTGCGCATGCCGCCGGCCGTCAGCACCTCGACGACGTCGTCGATGTCGCCACCGTCGGCCGCGTCGCTCGCGGCGATCGTGCGCTCGTCGTCCTCGTCGAGGCCGATGAGCAGGTGCATGCCGGGGCCCCCGATGTGCGTCCACCCGTCGGGGGCCCGGTCGACAACAACGGACGGGCCACTCACGTCTACGACCTGCTCTCCCCTGATGAGCCGTTCACGTTCTCGCGCGGGGTGGTGTCCTCGTCGACGTCGGAGTCGGCGTCCTGCCCCTGCACGGCGACGACGATAGCAGTGACGTTGTCGCGGCCCCCGGCCTCGACACCGCGTCGCACGAGCGCCTCCGCGGCGGCCTCGGCGTCGGGGTGGTCGGCCAGGACGGCCTCCATCTCCTCACGCGTCAGCTCGTTGGACAGGCCGTCGGAGCAGATGACGAAGACCTCGCCCGGGTAGGGCGGGAAGACCCACGTGTCAACGACGCCCATTGGGTCGCGGCCGAGCGAGCGCGTGACGACGTTGCGCCCGGGGTGCCGGTGGGCCTGCTCGGGGGTGATGAGCCCGCGCTCGACGAGTTCCCACACCTCCGAGTGGTCGACGGTGACCTGGGACAGGCGTCCGTCGATGCAGCGGTAGACCCGCGAGTCTCCGATGTTGAAGACGGCCCAGTGCCGCGAGCCGCCCACCGAGACCAGGGCCAGCCCGGCGATGGTCGTGCCCATCCCGGTCTGCTCGGGGTGGCGTGCGGCGGAGCCGAGGATGCGCCGGTTGGCCTCCTCGACCTGGGCGACGATGTCGCGCACCTGGATGACGGGACGGTCGGCGAGCTCCGCCACGGTCTCTGCGGCGATGCGGCTCGCGACCTCGCCGGCGGCGTGTCCGCCCATCCCGTCGGCGACGGCGTAGACGGTGCCCTGGGTGATGGCGGTGTCCTCGTTGTGCTGGCGGACCCGGCCCACGTCGGTCGCGAGGCCGACGGAGATCGCCGGGAGGGCGCCGCTCATGCGTCCGTTCCCGAAGCCGTGCCTGCAGCCGTGCCCGCAGTGTCCGCAGCAGCGGACGCGGGGGTGTCGACCGAGGAGTCAGCCTGGTCCTCGCCCCAGGGCGTGACCCGGACCGTCGTCAGGACCTGCCGGATGAGCTCGTAGTCGTCCACGGCATCCGGTCCGCCGACAGCGCCGGTCAGCTGGACGACGTGGGCGCCGGCGTCGGGCGACCCCGAGCGCACGAGGTGGAAGAGGTTGGCCTGCAGCACCGTCTCGACGTCCGGGTCGGGCCACGTCGCGTCGCACCCGACGAACTGCGCGCCGCCCAGGTCGGCGGCATACGGCTCGGAGACCGTGCCGCCCCTGGAGGTGGCCAGCGAGGCGATCTGCTCGAGCGACTCCTGCACGTCGAACTCGGGCCCGCACGACGCGATCGTCACGAGGACGTTGGGCGCGAAGCCACCATCGCGCGGCAGCCGGGCGGCCATCGTCGTGCCCGGCGCGTGGGCGGGCTCCCATCCGTCCGGAACCTCGAGGGCCACCGACGGCTGGCCCGGGAAGTCGGCGCTCGGATAGGCGAGGGTGCTCATGGGCTCGTTCCTTTCGGTCGTTCCCGCAGGGGTCGGGGACGGCGCGGTCAGTCAATCATTCACGGGATGCCGTGTCAGATCGGCCGAGGCACCGTCTCGGAGCGGTGGCGGCACGGGAACGAGGTGGTGCCGAGCGTACGACGACGGAAGGACCCTCGCGATGGGGAGAACTCCCCACCCCGGGACTGGACGGGCAGCGCTCAGTCCGAGGGCCGGTCCGCCCACCAGGCGAGCAGCCGCTCGCGCGCGGCGTCCTTGCCGATCGGGCCGTCGTCGAGGCGGACCGACAGGAGGAAGTCGTACGCCTCGCCGAGCACGGGACCGGGACGGATGGCGAGCGCCTCGGCGATCTCGTTGCCGTTGAGCTCAGGCCGCACGCTGGCCAGCTCCTCCTCCGCGGCGAGTCGCTCGATGCGCTGCTCGAGATCGTCGTAGGCGCGCGAGAGCCGCTGCGCCTTGCGGACGTTGCGGGTCGTGCAGTCGGACCGGGTGAGCCGGTGCAGGCGGGTCAGCAGCGGCCCGGCGTCGTTGACGTAGCGGCGCACGGCCGAGTCGGTCCACTGGCCGTCGCCGTAGCCGTGGAAGCGCAGGTGCAGCTCGACGAGGCGGGCGACCTGCTTGGTCGTGTCCTTGTCGAAGCGCATCGCCTTCATACGCTTGCTCGTCAGCTTGGCGCCGACGAGCTCGTGGTGGTGGAAGGAGACGCCGCCGCCGTCCTCGAAGCGCCGGGTCGCCGGTTTGCCGATGTCGTGGAGCAGGGCGGCGAGGCGTAGCACGAGGTCGGGCCCGGGCACGGACTCGGGTGGTCCGCCGGCAGGACCCTCGAGGGCGATGGCCTGCTCGAGCACGATGAGCGAGTGGTCGTAGACGTCCTTGTGGCGGTGGTGCTCGTCGAGCTCGAGGCGCAGGGCGGGCAGCTCGGGGAGGAACACGTCGGCGAGGCCCGTGTCGACGAGGAGCGTGAGCCCGAGCCGCGGACGAGGTGACAGCAGCAGCTTGGTGAACTCGTCGCGTACGCGTTCGGCCGAGATGATCGAGAGCGTGCCGGCCCGCTCGGTCATGGCCGTGCGCACCTCGGGCGCGACGTCGAACCCGAGCTGCGAGGTGAAGCGGGCGGCGCGCATCATCCGCAGCGGGTCGTCGGCGAAGGACTCCTCGGCGGCCGCCGGCGTGGTGAGCCGCTGCTGCACGAGGTCGGGCAGGCCCCCGTGGACGTCGACGAACTCGAGGCCGGGCAGCCGGATCGCCATGGCGTTGACGGTGAAGTCGCGGCGCACCAGGTCACCCTCGAGGGTGCCGCCGAACATCACCTCCGGCTTGCGGGACGAGCGGTCGTAGGTGTCGGCGCGGTAGGTCGTGATCTCGATGACGTGCTCGCCCTTGCGCAGGCCGATGGTGCCGAACTCGCGGCCGATGTCCCAGTGGGCGTCGGCCCAGCCGCGGACCACCGCGAGGATGTCGTCGGGGCGCGCGTCCGTCGTGAGGTCGAGGTCGGGCGAGACGCGTCCGAGGAAGGCGTCGCGGACCGGTCCGCCGACGAGGGCGAGCTCGTGCCCGGCGCCCGCGAACAGCTCGCCGAGCTCGGTCAGCATCGGCAGGACGGGGGCGAGTCGGGCGACGGCGGCGCGCAGCAGCGGCAGGCCGGCGTCGGCGGGCTGCTCGCCGTCGGGGGCGCGCGTGTCGGGTCGGTCAGGCACGCGCCCAGCCTAGTGAGCGGTGGGCGCGGCCCCGACCGCACCGGCGGGCGCCCCGTGTCGCCGTCGCGACGACAGGATCGCCCATGGCCCCGCCCGTTATGGTGGCGATGTGAGCGCCCTGCCCGTCCCGAGCCCCGTGCCGGGCAGGCGCCTGCCCGCGGTCGAGGAGCGCTCTGCCGGGGGCATCGTCGTGGACGTGCGCGAGGGCCTGGCCCTCATCGCCGTCATCGCCCGTCGCAACCGGGCCGGCCGCATCGAGTGGTGCCTGCCGAAGGGACACGTCGAGCCGGGCGAGACGCTCGTCGAGACGGCCGCGCGCGAGGTCGCCGAGGAGACCGGCATCGTGGGTCGGGTGCTCATCGAGCTCGGCACCATCGACTACTGGTTCGCGACGTCGAACAAGCGGGTCCACAAGTTCGTGCACCACTACCTCCTCGAGGCCACGGGTGGTGAGCTCTCCATCGAGAACGACCCGGACCACGAGGCCATCGACGTCGCCTGGATGCGGCTCGACGAGGTGCACCGCAGCCTCACCTTCCCCAACGAGCGCCGCATCGCACAGGCGGCGTGGAACCGGCTGGCGGGGACGGCGTGATCCTTCGAGGGTCGCGGCGTCCGGACACGAGCGGGCGTCGCGTGACCCGCCTCGTGCGCAGCCTGACCGCCACTGTGACGACGCTCGCCGCCGCAGGCCTCTCGGTCGGCCTCTCGGTCGGTCTCTCGGTGGGTGGCAGCGTGGCCGGCGCCGCGCCCCCCGTCGCCGTCCCGATGACGTATGCCGTCACGTCCGTCGCGCAGGCCCCGGCAGCCGCGCACGGGCCCGCGGTCACCCCCGCCAAGGACGTCGCCGTCATCGTCCTCGCCACCCTGTCGCCCGCGGTGGTGGGTCCGGGCAAGGACGTGACGATCACCGGCACCGTCACGGCCCCGCTGACGGGTCCGCTGTCGAGCCCCGAGCTGCGGGTCGTGCGGGGCGACGTGACGGTCAACCAGCGCACGGCTCTCGACGCCTGGGCGTCGGGACGCACACCGACCGCCGGTCGCACCGTCGAGACGACGACGCTGCCGACCGTGGCCGCCGGGCAGAGCCGGGCCTTCACGGCCACCGTGCCGTGGCAGCAGCTGCGCTCCGAGGAGGCCTTCGCCGCGCTGCCGATCTCGGTCGAGGTCGTCCAGGAGGGAGCGAGCGAGCCGACCGGCCGGACGCGCACCTTCATCGCGTGGAACGGGCGCAAGGAGTACGTCCCGCTCAAGGTGGCGACCGTCATGCCGGTGACGCTCGACCCCGACGTCGACCTCTTCTCCCGCGACGACGCCGCGCGCGAGGCCGCCTGGCAGCGGGCCATCGGACCCGACTCCCGGGTGGAGCGCATCGTCGAGGGCACCCGGGAGTCCCGGGTCGACCTCGCGGTCGACCCGTCCGTGCTCGGACCCGACACCGGCACCGACGCCACTCCCGGCGGGAGCACTCCGACCCCGACCCCGAGCGGCACGACGTCGACCACACCGACGCCCCCCAGCACGACGACCCCCGGCGGCTCTGGCACGTCTGGCACGTCTGGCACGTCTGGCACGTCTGGCACGTCTGGCACCTCGGGCACCCCGGGCACCCCGGGCACCCCGGCGCCGACGACGTCCGGCCAGGCGACGCCCACCCCGACGGGCACGGGCGGCCAGCCGTCCGGGGCCGGCGCCGCGATCGCCCGCCTCGGTACCGGGCTCGTGACGCAGCTGCACGGTCGCAGCGTGTGGGCGCTGCCCTACGCCGACGCCGACATCGCGGCCACCGTCGGCACCGACCCCGCCAACACCCTCGTGCGCGACCTCGTCAGCCGCGCCACCACCCTCGCAGCTCGACTCGGCCAGCCGGCCCGCGCCGACATCGTGTGGCCGGTCGACGGCCTCCTGCCGACCGGACGCGAGCAGGGCATCAAGAAGCTCCTGTCCGGCACCTCCGTCAAGAAGCCGGCCGGCATCGTCGTCAGCGCTCCTGCGGTGACGAAGGGGACGGCATACACCCCCACCGCGCGGCGGGTCACGAGCGCCGGGACCCGGCTACTCGCGTACGACCCCCGCCTGTCGGCACTGCTGCCCAAGCGCAGCGACCCCAGCCCGGTCCTGTCCGTGCAGCGCTACCTCGCCGAGACGCTCGTGCTGCTCGGCGAGCGGGCCGGCACCCCCCGCTCCGTCCTCGTCGCCGCCCCGCGCACCTACGACCCGGACGCGGCCGCCCTGTCGACCTTCCTCACCGCCACCGCGAGCGCGCCGTGGCTCGAGACCGTGGGCGCGGCCTCGCTGCTGTCCGACGACGGCACCGACCAGGCCGTCCCCCAGACGAAGCCCACCACGCCCGTCGCGTCCGCCGCCCCGCGTCCGGTGCTCACGGCGAGCCGCCTCACCCAGCTGGCCGAGCAGCGCGACACGCTCCTCAGCGTCTCGTCGGTGCTGCGCGACGGCGCCGAGTTCGAGCGCACCTACCGCGAGGTGCTCGACGAGCTCGGGAGCGCCCGCTGGCGGTGGCAGCCTGCGTCGTGGGTCAAGCTGTCGGCCTCCGTCGCCAACGACATCAAGGCAGCGACGCGGGCGATCCGCGTCGTGCCGCGCACGAGCACGATCAACCTGCTCGCCGAGAACGGCACGCTGCGCATCACCGTCGAGAACGGCCTCGACTACACGGTGGAGGACATCCGGCTGCGCCTCGTGCCCGACAACCCGCGCATCCGGATCGTGGAGCAGCCGGCGCCCGTGACGATCGGTCCGTCCTCACGCACCAACGTGCCCGTCGAGGTCGCCGCGGTGGCCGCCGGACGCGCCGAGATCCGCGCGTTCCTCACCACGGCCGACGGCACCCAGATCGGCTCGCCGGCCTCCATCCCGGTCGCCGCCAACCCGCTCGACAGCACCATCTACTGGGTCGGAGGGGTCCTCGTCGGCCTCGTCCTGCTGGCCGGTGTCATCCGCGCCGTCGTCAAGGGAACCTCGCGCGTCGACGAGATCGCCGACATCGAGGCGGTCACCGCGGCACACGAGTCTCTCGGCGGTGCGGACGAACGGGATGGCGCCTGACCCGCCTAGGATGGGGGCCGAGCCACGCATCCACGCACGACCGGACGAGGGGAGGGTGACGCACGTGCAGGGAGTCGGACCCGGATCGGTCCTCGGCGGCCGCTATGCCGTCACACTTCGCACCTCCGAGGGCGCCCACCACGAGCGGTGGCGTGCCAACGACCACACCCTCGAGCGCGAGGTCGTGCTCGTCTGCTTCCCCGCTGGGGCCTCGGTCGCGCCCGCCGCGCTCGACGCGGCCCGGCGCGCCGCCGGCATCGAGGACCCGCGCCTCGTGCGCGTGCTCGACGTCGGCACCGACCAGGGCGTCGGCTTTATCGTCGAGGAGCCGCTGACCGGCGCCGTGCCCCTGTCGCACCTGCTGCAGAGCGGCGGCCTGGCCGCCGACGAGGTGCGCCGGCTCACCGGTGAGGCCGCCACGGCCCTCGACAAGGCCACCCACCGCGGCCTGCACCACCTGGCACTCTCGCCCAGCTCGGTGCTGCGCATGCCGGACGGCGCCGTCAAGGTCCGTGGCCTCGCCACCGAGGCCGCCCTCACCGACGCCGACCGGCTCTCCGACGAGCGGGCGTCCCGCGCCGACGCCGTCGGCCTCGTCAAGATCGCGTATGCCGGCCTCACCGCTCGCTGGCCGATGGTGGCCGTCGACGACGGGCTGATCCCCGCCGGCTCCCCCGTCGGTCTCGAGCCCGCGCCGACCATCGTCGGCGGCGTCGCCGCGCCGTCCGAGATCGCCGTCGGCGTGCCCAACGACCTCGACCTCATCTGCCGCATGACGCTGGGCAGCGGACGACGTGGCCCGGTCTCCCCCGGCGACCTCGCCCTGCAGATCGCCCCGTGGCCCGCCGAGATGGCGACGTCCGACGGTGCCACCGGCATGCGCCTGCGGGCCCGTGACGACCACGAGTCGCTCGAGCCGACGCGGGTCATGCCCTCGGTCGGTGCCGGCGTCGGCGCGGCCGGCATCGCCGGAGCTGCGGCTGCAGGCGCCGTAGCCGGCGACGGTGGGTCCGGCGTGGGTGGCGCGGGCGACGGCGGCCAGCACGACACGGTCTTCTTCGACCGCGTGGGCGACGAAGGCGCCGACCGGTCGGTGACCGCCACGCAGGCGTCGGGCGACCGGCTCCCGGGCGGCATCGCCGCTGCCGGAGCCGCGGCGGCCGGCGTGGCCGGCGCCATCGGCGACCGGGTCGGCTCGTTCGCCCGGGCCGCGGCCGACAAGGCGGCCGCGCGCGCCGCCGAGCGTCGCGCCTCACGCGACGGCGACCTCGACGACTTCGACGGCGAGGACATCGGCCTCGTCGACGCCCTCGACGAGGCCCCGACCACCCGCCTCGAGCCCCCCGTCCCGGTGTTCGGCCGCGACGCGCCCGAAGCCCCCAGCGGCACCCAGTCCCGCATCGCCCTGGCCATCGTGGGCGTGCTCGTCATCGTGGCGCTCGTCATCGGCGTCAGCAACGTCATGAAGATCGGGCAGCACGACGGCTCGGCCGCCCCGGCGGTCACGGTCACCAAGACGCGCACGCCGACCTCGACCGCCGTGCCCAGCCAGACCACGCAGGCACCGCCGACCACCACCGAGGCACCCCCCGCCGCACCCGTCTCCGTCGTCGGCGGCAAGAGCTTCGACCCGGAGGACGGCAACGAGGCCGACCAGAACGTCAAGCTCACCTATGACGGCGACCTCAGCACCGAGTGGCGCTCCCGCTGGTACGGCTCCTCCACCTTCAACGGCAAGAAGGACGGCGTCGGGGTCCTGCTCGACCTCAGCGCCCCCACGGTCGTCAAGGAGGTCGAGCTCGTGCTCGGCGCCAAGCAGGACGTCACCGTCTACGTCACCGACTCCGGGTCCACCGACTCGCTGGACGGTGCGCAGGAGGTCGGCTCCAAGAAGGGCGCCCAGGGCACCGTCGTCATCAAGGCCGGCGGCGAGCTCAAGCCGGCCAGCAAGGTCCTCGTCTTCGTGACCAAGGCCGCGCCCGCCGAGGCCGCGAACCACTACCGAGCACAGATCAGCGAAGTGACGGTGCGCTGACCGTGAGCTCGGGGGACGCCGCCCCGGTCGCCGACCTCAGCGACCGGGAGCTGCTGGCACTGCACGTCGACGGCGACGACCATGCCTTCGCCGAGCTCTTCCGTCGGCATAAGGACCGGATGTGGGCCGTCGCGCTGCGCACCGTGCGCGACCCGGAGCTGGCCGCCGACTGCGTGCAGGACGGCTTCATCGCCGCCTTCCGCCGTGCCGACTCGTTCCGCGGCGAGGCGGCCGTCACGACCTGGCTGCACCGCATCATCGTCAACGCCTGCCTAGACCGGCTGCGACGGCGCAAGCCGACGGCCGAGCTGCCCGAGTACGAGCTCGCCGACCGGCACGACCACCACGCCTCCACCGAGGTGCGCCTCGACATCCAGGAGGCCCTCGCCAAGCTGCCCGAGGGACAGCGGGCGGCGCTCGTCCTCGTCGACATGCACGCCGTGCCCGTCGCCGAGGCCGCCGTCATCCTCGGCGTCGCCGAGGGCACCATCAAGTCCCGATGCGCGCGAGGTCGAGCCGCCCTCGCCCAGCACCTCGGGCTGACGCCCGGGGTCCGGCCGGTCGAGGCGGACTGACCGCAGCCCGCCGCAGGACCGGCAGGCCGGCGCGGTGATCCCGCCGCACAGTGATCCCGCAGAACAATGGTTGAATCCGGTGGAACCCGACGGCCACAGGGGGCCGTCGAAACCACGGCGACCGGCATACCCCTGCCTGCCCGTACGACCACTGCACGCTCTGCCCGAAGGACCACATCGGTGGACGAGTCCGCGAACCCCCCTGAGCCAGACCACGAGCCCGACCACGAGATCAACCACGAGATCGAGGACGACGCGCCCGAGCCGCGCCTCGACCCGGCCACCGACTCCCGCGTGCGCTCCCTGCTCGCCGACGCGTCCGACCCCGGCCCGATGCCCGACGCGGTGTCCGACCGCATCGAGGCGGCGCTGCTCGAGGCCGCCCGCCTGCGCGTCGATCCCGGGCCGCTCCTTGCCACCAGGTCTGCGACGGGCTCCGACGCGACCGGAAGGACGGGACCCACGACGGGGGGCGGCACGGTCCTCGCGATGCCCTCACGCGCCGAGCGACCCAAGCCGATCTACCTCGCCGCTGCGGTGGCCGCGGCAGCCGCTGTCGTCGCCGTGGGGGCCTCGGCCCTGCACGTGACCAAGCGGCCCAACGGCGCCGCGGTCGTCGGCGACACGTACAGCTCGGTGGCCAGCGCGACGCCGTCGAGCCCGCCGCCCACGACGACCGGGCTGCACATCCAGCTCAGCACGACGGCATACTCCGCCGGCACGCTCGCCGCCCAGGCACGGACGCTGCTCGACCACCCCGGTGAGCAGATCCGCGACCTCGCCGCCGAGTCGCCGGGCATCGGTCCCATCGCCACCCCCATCGGTCTCGAGGCCTGCCTCGAGGAGATCGGGGCGCTCGACGGCACCGACCCGGCGCCCGACGCCGTGTCGGCCGACGTCGCGACGTTCGACGGGCGCCCCGCGGTCGTCGTCGTCGTGACGCGGGCCGGAGCGAGCACGGCTTGGGCCGTCGAGCGCAGCTGCACGACCGGTGCTCCCGGCGTGCTGGCCAGCGCCACGCCGGTCCCCTGAGTCCGCTGAGCCCCCTGAGCCACACGGTCCCCTCTCGGCCCTCTCGGCCCTCTCGGCACGGCCGACCCGCGGCCCCGGGCGCCACGCGCGCGGCCGCTCCGGGGCTGACGGGCGCGGGAACAACGACCGCCTAGGATCGGTTGAGGCCTATGCGGCTCGCCGCTCCCACCGTCCCGGCCACGCGCCGGTGCGCGAACGGGAGGCAGAGCGGGTCACGAGAGCGTCACGAGAGCGTCACGAGGAGCAGCACACATGTCCAGTCCGGACACCGTCCGCAACGTCATCATCATCGGCTCCGGCCCCGCCGGCTACACCGCGGCCGTCTACGCCGCCCGCGCCAACCTCGCCCCCCTCGTCTTCGAGGGCGCCGTGACCGCCGGCGGCGCGCTGATGAACACGACCGAGGTCGAGAACTTCCCCGGGTTCAAGGACGGCATCATGGGCCCGGACCTCATGGACGGCATGCGCGCCCAGGCCGAGCGCTTCGGCGCCGAGCTCGTCACCGACGACGTGACCGCTGTCGACCTGACCGGCGAGATCAAGACCGTCACCGACGGCGAGGGCACCGTCCACCGCGCCCGCTCCGTCATCCTTGCGATGGGCTCGGCCTACCGCGAGCTCGGCCTGCCCCGCGAGAAGGAGCTCTCGGGCCACGGCGTCTCGTGGTGCGCGACGTGCGACGGGTTCTTCTTCCGTGACCAGGACATCGCCGTCGTCGGCGGCGGCGACTCAGCCATCGAGGAGGCGACCTTCCTGACGAAGTTCGCCCGCACCGTCACGATCATCCACCGCCGCGACGCCCTGCGCGCCAGCAAGATCATGGCCGACCGCGCCCACGCCAACGACAAGATCCGCTTCGCCTGGAACTCCGAGGTCGCCGAGATCCACGGCGAGGGCAAGCTCTCCGGCGTGACCCTGCGCGACACCGTCACCGGCGAGACCCGCGAGCTGCCGATCACCGGCCTGTTCGTCGCCATCGGCCACGACCCCCGCAACGAGCTGCTGACCGCGGCCGAGGGTGACGGCTCCGACGGGCGGGTCGGGCTCGACGACGCCGGCTACGTCCTCGTCGACGGCCGCTCGACCCGCACCAACGTGCCCGGCGTCTTCGCCTGCGGGGACCTCGTCGACCACACCTACCGCCAGGCCATCACCGCCGCCGGCTCCGGCTGCGCCGCAGCCCTCGACGCCGAGCACTACCTCGCCGCCCTCGAGGACACCTCCACCCCGGCCGAGGCCGCCGCCGAGGCCGCCGTCATCGACGAGACCGATGCGGGTGAGATCCCCGACCCCCGCGCCACCGTCGGCGCCGACGCCTAACCTCGGGCCCACGCCCCAGAACCTCCCAGAACCCCGCCGCACCACCGAGAAGGAATCTCCATGGCACTGAAGAACACGACCGACGCCACCTTCGCCGACGACGTCCTCATGAGCGACAAGCCCGTGCTCGTCGACTTCTGGGCGACGTGGTGCGGCCCGTGCCGCAAGGTCGCCCCCATCCTCGAGGAGATCAACGAGCAGTACGGCGACAAGATCGAGGTCGTCAAGCTCGACACCGACGCCAACGTCGACACCGCCGCCCGCTACGGCGTCGTCTCGATCCCCACGCTGAACGTCTACGTCAAGGGCGAGGTCGTCAAGACGATCGTCGGCGCGCACCCGAAGCCCAAGCTGCTCCGTGAGCTCGAGGAGTTCATCGGCTGACCGGCTCCGGTCACGAAGGGGTGGTCCACCGTCACGGTGCCACCCCTTCGGCGTACTACGCTGCAGACGGCGCCCGACCACTCCCGACAGACGCACAGCCCACCGCGACCCGTTCGGAGCCCTCCGAGGAAAGGAGCCGAGATGACCCCCCAGCAGTCAGTCGTGCTCCGGCGCGGCGACTCAGGCCCCGCCGTGGCCGCCGTGTGCGAACGTCTCGTCCTCTCGGGCGACCTGCCCGGCGGTCCGGGCCACAGCGACCGCTTCGGCGAGCCCATCTACGACGAGCGCGTCGAGCAGGCCGTCAAGTCCTTCCAGCAGCGCCGCGGGCTCATCGTCGACGGCGTCGTCGGACGGTCCACGTATGCCGTCCTCGACGGCGCGCGCTGGGCGCTCGGTGACCGGGTGCTGCGCTACCTGCCCGAGCACTTCATCGAGGGTGACGACGTCGTCGCCCTGCAGGCTCGCCTCGCCGAGCTCGGCTTCACCCCCGGCAAGGTCGACGGCCTCCACGGTCCCAGCACCGACTCCGCCCTGCGCGCCTTCCAGGCCGCCGTGGGACTCGTGCCCGACGGCACGGTCGGTCCCGAGACGATGCGCGCCTTCGCCGGCCTGCGACGCTCCGTCAGCGGCGGGTCCGCCAACGCCCTGCGCGAGCGCGAGCACATCCGGCGCGGCGGCTACAGCCTGAGCGGACGCACGATCGTCCTCGACCCGGGCCACGGCGGCGGCGACTCCGGTGCCCACGGCCACCGTGGGCTCGTCGAGGCCCGCCTCGCCCTCGACCTCGCCCGCCGCATCGAGGGGCGCCTGTCGGCCCATGGCGTCAGCGTCGTCTTCACCCACACCGAGGCCACCGACGGCGGCACCGACGAGGAGCGGGCGGCCTTCGCCAACTCGTGCGACGCCGACCTCGTGCTCTCCCTGCACACCGACCACACGGCGTCCGGATCGGCGCACGGGGCGTCGACCTACTTCTACGGTCACCCCGACAACCCGGGTCACGCCGACTGGTCGGTCATCGGCGAGAGCTTCGCCGACCTGCTCCTGCGCGAGGTCGTGGCCCGCACCGGCCTCACCGACTGCCGGTCGCACGCCCGCACCTGGCCGCTGCTGCGCCGCACGCGCATGCCTGCGGTGCGGCTCGACTTCGGCTACCTCAGCCACGAGGGCGACGCCGCCTCGCTCGCCAACGCCCAGATCCTCGACCACGTCGCCGAGGCCGTCGTCGTGGCGCTGCAGCGGGTCTACCTCGGCGAGGCCGACACCTCCCGCACCGGCGTCCTGCGGCTCGACGACCTCCGTCGCCACCTCGAGACGATGCGCGCGCAGCAGGTCCCTGCCGTCCCTGCCGACCGCACGGTCGGCTGACCGGACTCCTGCAGCCTTCGGCGGGGCGGGTCGGGCTCAGTCCCTGACGTGCGCGTGGCTGTGGCCGTTGGGGTGGGTCTCCGGGACAGGACGCGCTCCCGGCATCCACGCGAGGGCGCGGGCCAGCGCTGCCGCCGCCTCGTCGCGCAGCGTGACCACGGTGCGCAGGTCGATGCGCAGGCGTGGGTATGCCGGGTGGTCGCGCTCCACGTGGAAGCCGACCTTCTCGAGGAACGCGACGTCGAGCACGCACGTGTGCCGGGAGACGGCCAGCGGGCGCGCCGCCACCGCCTCGAGGCAGCGGCTCCGGTGGTGCAGGGCGTCCTTGGCCGCTGCCTGCACCAGGGCCTTGCGCAGCCCGCGGTCGGCGTGGCCGGGTGAGGTCATCGCCGTGACCAGCATGAGCGTCGAGGGGTCCGCCGGGGAGGTCGGGAAGGCCGCGAGGCGCGGCACGTGGCGCGCCGGTGCGACGAGCACGTGGCCCGCCGGCAGGCCGTCGACGTAGGCGATGCGGCCGGGCGGTCCCCAGTCGGCGGTGACCGTCTCGACCCAGTCCGCCAGCAGCTCGACCGGGGTGCGCGGGTCGGCGTGGCCGTTGCGGGGCACGGTCTGCCAGAACGTGCAGGGGGCGCACGTCCCGACGAGATCGGCGACCCGGTCGGGCGTCAGGGGCCGGAGCTCACGCATCGCGTCTCCTCGCAGCCCGTCATGCTCCCCATTCTGACCCGAGGGAGCGCCGCAGCACCATGGCCCCGCCGGAGAGGTGCCACCCCCTCCCCTCGCGGCACGGCGCCCCTCGACGACACGGCATACCGAATTAGGCTGGGGCGCATGAGCGAGCCGGGCACGTACGTCGAGAAGAGCTTCAAGCGCGACACGAACTACATCACCACCCGCATCACCGCCGACGGGCGCGACGGCTTCCCCGTCGAGGCCGGTCGCTACCGGCTCGTCGTCGCGCGGGCGTGCCCGTGGGCCAACCGCGCCATCATCGTGAGGCGGCTGCTGGGCCTCGAGGACGCCCTGTCGATGGGCATCTGCGGGCCCACCCACGACAAGCGCAGCTGGACGTTTGACCTCGACCCCGGCGGCATCGACCCGGTGCTGCAGATCCCCCGCATCCAGGACGCCTACTTCAAGCGCGACCCCGAATACCCCCGTGGCATAACGGTGCCCGCGATCGTGGACGTTCCGACGGGTGCCGTCGTCACGAACGACTTCAAGCAGATCACGGTCGACCTCGAGACGCAGTGGGGCGAGTTCCACCGCGAGGGTGCACCCGACCTCTACCCCGCCGCGCTGGCCGATGAGATCGAGGCGGTGAGCGAGCCGATCTACCGCTACGTCAACAACGGCGTCTACCGTTGCGGCTTCGCCGGCACCCAGGACGCCTACGACAAGGCCTACCGGAAGCTCTGGGACAACCTCGACCTGCTCGAGCAGCGGCTGTCGACGCGTCGCTACCTCGTCGGCGACCACATCACGGAAGCCGACGTGCGGCTCTTCACGACGCTCGTGCGCTTCGACCCCGTCTACCACGGTCACTTCAAGTGCAACCGCAACAAGCTCATCGAGATGCCGGCGCTGTGGGGCTACGCGCGTGACCTGTTCCAGACGCCCGGGTTCGGCGACACCGTCGACTTCACGCACATCAAGCGGCACTACTACGTCGTTCACACCGACGTGAACCCCACGGGCGTCGTCCCGCTCGGGCCGTCCCTGGAGAACTGGGCGACGCCACACGGTCGCGAGTCGCTCGGTGGATCTCCGTTCGGTGACGGCACTCCCCCGGGACCGCCGCGCGAGGTCGTCCCGCCGGAGCACAACCCAGTGCTTGCCCTGCTTGAGAACTGACCATCTGACGAGCGGATTCCTTTGTCATGCAGAGGAATCCGCTCGGCATTGCTCGAAGCCGTTCAGCCGGTGAAGAACTCGGCTAGAGCGGGAGCCAGCGTCGAGGCGGGGACGTGGTGGAACTCTCCGGGCAGCTCGACGGCGGTGGCGTTGGGCAGGGCGTCGGCGACGACCTGGGCGGAGTCGTGCAGCCACGGCATGGCCGTGCCGCTGCTGCACACGGTGAGCACCGGAATCGTCACTCGCGCAAAGGTTTCCGCCGGGATGTCCTGCTCGTCCCCGCCGAGACAGAAGCCGTCGTACTTGACGGTGTAGGTCATCGAGAGCATCGGCTCCCACATGGGCGAGCCCTTGAGACCGTCGACCATCTCGTCCGGCATGCCGACGGCCTCCCGGTTGAAGAAGCGCAGGATCCCCTCCCGGTCTCCGGCCGCCTCGAACGCCTCGAGCCGCTCGATGTAGTCCGCCGGGGGCGGCGGCCAGCCAGCGGTCCGGTACGGGACCTCGAGGACGGACGCCTTCGTCAACGGCGCCCCCGTCGCGGCTGCCTCGAGGACCAGGGCGCCGCCGGACGAGACGCCGAAAGCGTAGGCGGCAGAGTCGTCCTCACCCGCCGCGCTGATGACCGCGGTCAGGTCCTCGACCTCGCGGGCGACGGCGTACGGCTGGGTGTCACCGCTGTCGCCACGGCCCCGCCGGTCGTACGTCACGCAGGTCAGGCCGAGCTCGCCGAGCGCCTGCGCGACGTCGCGGAAGGAGCCCCTGTCGCAGAAGGCTCCTCCGACGACGACCGCCACCGGCCCCGATCCGTAGGCCTCGTAGGCGATCGGGGTGCCGTCCGCCGACGTGGCTTGCTCCACCGTGCTCATGTCTGACTCCTCGAGGTGTGCGGCTCGCAGGTCGAGCCTTCATCACTGCGTCGATCGGCGGTGTCGCATCTCGACAGGTCGATCGTCGGAAGTTGTGGCCGCTCAGGTGCGTTTGCGGGAGAAGACCTCGCGTTGGTCCTCCTCTGGCACCGACGCCATGAACTCCATGACCGCTTCCGACAGTGCCGGCCACGTCTCGTGCTGCTCGATCGGCACGACGGTGCCGACGACCTGGTCGTGGTGGATCTCCACGAGGTTCCACGACTGCGGTCCGTCGACCCCCATGAGCAGCTCACGCGGCGCTCCCACGTCGTCGACGTAGCTGACGCCGCCGGCCACGAGGACGGGGATCGCACCCAGCGTGCCGAAGCTCGTCACGTGCAGGTGACCGCTGAGGATCGCCCGGACGTCGCTGCCGGCCAGCACGTCGCGCAGCCGCTCGACGTCGTCGAAGTCGAGCAGCTGCATCACCGGTGAACGGTAGGTGATGGGTGCGTGGTGGATGACGAGGATCGTGCCGTGCTCCGCTGGATTCGCGAGTTCTTTTGTGAGCCAAGCGTATTGGGCATCCGAGAAGCCGCCGTGGTGGTATCCCGGCACGGCGGAGTCGATGGCGATGATCCGGAGGCCTCGGACGTACGTGACGGTGTCCTGCGGGTCGTCGCTGTCCACGCCGTAGAGCGCCTGAGCCATCGGCCGGCGCTCGTCGTGGTTGCCACCGGTGAGCACGAGCGCGCAGGCCAGGCGTTCGACGACGGGCCGCACGATCGTCAGGAGCAGCTCGTAGGCCGCTGGGTCGCCGCTGTCCGCGAGGTCACCGGAGATGACGAGGGCGTCGACGCGCTCCCCGGCGCCCTCGACCCGGGCCAGTGCGTTGCGCAGCTTGGTCTCGGTGTCGATGCGCCCCGCGAGCAGGCCACCGTTGCCGATGAGGTGGGGGTCGGAGAGGTGGGCGATGACATGGGACGGCGCCGGCCGCGAACCAGTGAGGGCCATGGCGTCAGCCTAGGCGCGCGGCCCGCCCACGGTGACCCGGGTGCAGACCCGGTCATGGGGTGCGACGCTGGGGGTGGAGGTCCCGATGCCGATGCCCCGAGCCGTCACCCGGCTGAACAAGAAGTACGTGGACAAGGTCCTCGTGCACCTGGCCGGCCACGGGTGGTTCGTGGAGCTCGAGCACGTGGGGCGTCGTTCGGGTCGCCCCTACCGGGTGCCGATCATGGCCTTCGACCGGGGAGACGTCGTGACCATCGCCCTGACCTACGGGTCGGGCGTCGACTGGCTCGCCAACCTGCGCGCGGCAGGGGGGTGGCCGCATGCACGCTCGGGACGAGCTGCTCCTGCTCGGGGCGCCGGCGAGCCTGTCCGAGGCCGAGGGGCACGCGCGGATGCCGCAACCGCCTCGGGCGATGCTGCCGGTCCTCGGTTGTCACGAGTACGTCGAGATCCCGGTGCTGTCCCGAGAGACCTTCACCGGGTGGTGACCGAGACGGCTCCACGTGGGAGCTGTCCCGTCAGTGCCGGATCTGGCAGACCGGACACCAGTACAGGCGGCGACCCGCAATCTCCTTCTCCTGCAACGTGTTCGAGCAGCGCGGGCACGGCTGGCCCGTCCGCTTGTAGACGAGGAACCGGCGCTCGAAGGTGTCACCGAGCCGCTCTCCCGTGAGTTTCCGGGAGATGGCGCGCCCCCGCCCGGACCGTCTCGCTCGCGCTGCGTCCTCGACCTGGTCGGGCATCGTGATGATCTGCGAGAACGTGCGGCCCAGCGGCATGAGGAGCACGAGGTCGTCCCAGATCTCGCGCCAGACCTCCTCGGACAGGTCGACGCCCCGGGTGAGCGGGTCGACGCCCAGGCGGTGCAGCACCTCGCAGCGGTAGACGTTGCCGACCCCGGCGACCACGGACTGGTCCATCAGCAGCTCGGCCACCGTGCGTCGGCTGCGGTGGACCCGCTCCCAGCCGGCATCGGGTCGCTGCCCTCGCCGGAGCGGGTCGGGCCCGAGCGTCCCCACGATCTCACGCTGCCTGGCCCGGTCGACGAGGGTGCAGATCATCGGCCCGCGGAGGTCGGCGAAGTGCGCGGGGCCCACCAGACGGAGCCTCACCGCTCCCACTGCCGCCGGTGGGGCGTCGCCGGCGAGATGTTTCACGGGAAACATCCCGATCAGGCCGAGGTGCACGTGCAGCGTGGTGTCGCCGATGTCGACGAACAGGTGCTTGCCCCAGGCCTGCGCCCGTTCGAGCACACGCCCGTCCAGACGCTCGGCGTCAGCCGCGAAGCGCCCCTGCGGACTCGTCGCCTCGATCACGTGGCCTCGGAAGGCCCGCTCGAGGCGGTCGGCCAGCGCATGGATCGTGTGACCCTCAGGCATCGTCGTCCTCTCCGTGCCGTCCGTGATGGCGTCGGCCGATCAACCGAACCGCAACGTCACGATCCCCGTACCCGCAGGACCATCCTGAAGGGACGCGTGACGGGCTGCTCGGCGTGCAGGGGCTCAGGCACTCCAGCGGGCTGCCGCTCACGAGCGTGCTCGTCGGTAGCGCGTCAGTCCCGGGTCAGTCTCGGGTCGGCTCGGGAACGCCCATCAGCCCGAGGATGCGTCGCAGGTCCTCCACGGAGGCGAACTCCACGGTGATCTTGCCCTTGCGCTGACCCAGGGCGATCGCGACGCGCGTCTCCAGGTGGTCCGAGAGGCCGGAGGTGAAGTCGTCGAGCTGCGGGTGACGGCTGCCTGCGCGCGGGCGCCGGGCGCGGGGGGCGTCATTGCCCTCCCCCAGGGCGACGAGCTCCTCGACGTTGCGCACCGAGAGCCCCTCGGCCACGATCCGCTGAGCCATGCGCTCCATGGCGGCGGCGTCGGCCATCCCGAGCAGGGCGCGGGCGTGACCGGCGCTGAGGACGCCTGCTGCGACGCGTCGCTGCACGAGGGGCGGCAGCTTGAGCAGACGCAGCGTGTTGGAGATCTGCGGGCGCGAGCGACCGATGCGAGTCGCGAGCTGGTCGTGCGAGCAACCGAAGTCGTCGAGCAGCTGCTGGTAGGCAGCGGCTTCCTCGAGCGGGTTGAGCTGGCTGCGGTGGAGGTTCTCCAGCAGGGCGTCGCGCAGGAGGTCGTCGTCGCTCGTCTCCTTGATGATCGCCGGAATGACTCCCAGCTCGGCCGCCTGCGACGCGCGCCAGCGACGCTCACCCATGATGAGCTCGAAGGTGCGGCCCTCGGCCTCGTCGAGCTGGTCGGCCGGGATTCGACGAACGACGATCGGCTGGAGCACGCCGATCTCGCGGATGGAGTGGACGAGCTCGGCCATGTGGTCCTCGTCGAAGACCGTGCGCGGCTGCTTGGGGTTGGGCCGGATCGAGTCGATGTCGAGCTCTGCGAACTCGGCCCCCGGGACGACGGCCAGCCCGCTCCCCTCGTTCGCCTGTCCGGCCTCACGCGCTGCCCCTGCGTCAGTGGCGTCGGACGTGGAGCCGGTCTGGCCGACCGAGGTGGCGGCGGCGCCTGCGGACCCATTCGCACCGTCGGCCGGCGACGCGTCGACATGGGTGCTCGACGAACCATTGGCTTCGACGGCGTCCGCGGTCTTGGTGACCTCAGGCTGCTTCTGCTCGGTGAAGAAGACGTCGACAGGTCGACCAGCGCCCCCACTCGGTGCGCTCGGGATCAGCGCTCCGAGGCCTCGACCCAGTGCGCGTCGCTTCTCCGCCATCCGACAACCCTTCACAACGTTCCTGACGCGTCCATCGCGTCCCGGGTCAGTCTAGGTGCTGAGCGCGCTCACCTCTGGCACCGCAGCACGATGTCGGGGTGTGAGCCGTCGCGCTGACAAGGGCCCAGTTTCACGTGAAACGCCGGACAGCCGCCGCCCCCCGGGGCGGGCCCCACGGCCGAGATCGCGCGCCGCTGGCGTTTCACGTGAAACTCCGCACCTGTAGGGCTGTTTCACATGGAACAGGGCCGCCACCGGTCGGTGACGGCCCTGCCCAAGATGAAGACCTCACGTGTCGCCGGCGGCACCACGGTCGGCGATCTCCCCCGCGGCCTCGAGGTACGCGAGGGCACCACTGCTCGCCGGGTCGTACGTCATGACCGTCTCGCCGAAGCTCGGCGCCTCCGAGACCCGGACCGAACGAGGCACCGTCGTGCGCAGGACCTCCTTGGGGAAGTGCTCGCGCACCTCGTCGGCCACCTGCGCCGACAGTCGGGTGCGACCGTCGTACATCGTGAGCAGGATGGTCGACACGTGCAGGGTCGGGTTGAGGTGACGCTTGATGAGGTCGATGTTCTTGAGCAGCTGCGAGAGACCCTCGAGGGCGTAGTACTCGCACTGGATCGGGATGAAGACCTCGCTGGCAGCGACCATGGCGTTGACCGTGAGCAGGCCCAGGCTCGGCGGGCAGTCGATGAGGATGTAGTCGAACTCGTGGCCGGCCTCGGCAGCGGCGGCGATCGCCTTCTGCAGTCGCGACTCGCGCGCCACGAGCGACACGAGCTCGATCTCGGCGCCGGCCAGGTCGATGGTGGCCGGAGCGCAGTGGAGGTTCTCGACCGTCGTGCAGGGCTGCACCACATCGAGCATCGGGATTCCGTCGACGAGGACGTCGTAGATCGAGGGCACCTCGGCATGGTGGTCGATGCCGAGGGCGGTGCTGGCGTTGCCCTGCGGGTCGAGGTCGATGACGAGCACCTTGAGCCCTGCCTGGGCCAGTGCCGCGGCGACGTTGACCGTCGTCGTGGTCTTGCCGACCCCACCCTTCTGGTTTGCGACGGTGAGAACGCGGGGCGAGACGGGACGGGGGAACTGACGACCCGTCAGCTGGATCCGGCGGCGGGCGTTGTCGGCGAGCTCCATGGCCAGAGGGGTGTCCGTGCCCGGGGTGGGCAGGGCTGCGGCCAGGGCCTCGCGGTCGGCGCGGTCGGCGTGGTCGTTGTCGAAACGGATTCGCGCTTCTGCGCCGTCCACAGAGTTGTCCCCAGCCCGATTTGCCGCAATTTCCTGCTCAGTGCGCGGATCTTTCGCAGTTTCGTCCACCGCGTTGTCCACAGGCCCTGAAGGCGTAGGGAGGTCCCCACCCGAGCCCTCCTGGGGGCCGACGGGCTGGTCGTGAACCGGCAGCGAGGTGGCTCCCGGGGCGGCTCCTTCGACATCGGGCTCGGCCACCTCGTTCATGTCTGCGGCCACGTCCGAGTCCGTGCCCGAAGCACGTTCGACGGCCGGGTCGACGTCCGAGTCCATGACTGCCGCCGCCTCTGTGTTCAGGTCGGCGTCACCGAGATCGGCAGAGGTCGGGTCCGCCACGGCTGCGGAGATCATGTCCTCGGCCTGCGTCACGGGGGCCTCGGGCAACGGGTCTCCCCCGGTCTGCGCACCATCGTCGTCACTCGCGGAGGCCGGTCGAAGGCCCTGCCCACCCTCCGCGGCCTGCTCGAGGTCACGCCGCTCGCCCTCCTCGATCCGAGGAGCGCCGGCCTGGCCGACCGTTGTCTCCTCGTCGCCCTCGACCTCGGGCGCCGCACTCCCGGACTCGTCCTTCGACTCGTCCTGCGGCCCCTTCGTGGAGCCGCTCGTGCTTTCGGTCCCCGTGGCGGTCCCGGTGACGGTCCCGGTGACGGTCATGGAGCCCGTCGACCCTTCAGTGGCGACGAGGTGCTTCGTCGGAGCCTCAGCCTCCGGCTGCATCATGACGGGTGCACCGCCCTCGGCCGTCTGAGGAGAGCCTTGCGCCGTATCGACGGCGTCCTGCTCGGGCCCGCCATCCGCCACCGCGGTGGCGCCGCCAGTTTCACGTGAAACGCCCAGCATCCGTGCGAGCCAACCGAGCCGGCGGTGCTCCGGCGCTGGCTCCGGTTCGCTCGGCCAGCCCAAGTTGGTCGACATCGTCACAGGGAGAGCACCTCCGGGGTTGAGGGGCGTCTCGCAAGGGGTGCGCGAGGCGTCCGTCGAAATGGTCTGGTCACGATCATGGCTGATGGGGCGGCCGCTTGCCGACTCCCGGGCCGGAGCGTCGCGATGCCCGTGGACGATCTGCCCTCCGACGGGCCGAACCGGCGCTCGAGGGCTGTCGAGAACGGAAGCGCCGACGGTCCACGACCTCTCCGATGGTGCAGCGCAGCACGATGGTCGGCTCCTCCAGCAGGTCGGCGCCGTACTCGTCGACGCCGGCGTCCACGACCCCGAGACGGGTCAGGGCAGTACGGCTCTCGGCCAGCTCGGTGACGGCGCGGCTGCCCTTGAGGGCGAGCAGGCTGCCGCCGGCGTCGAGCAGGGGCAGCGTCCACTCGGCGAGCTGCACGATCCGCGACACGGCTCGTGCCGTCACCCACGGGGCGTGCAGCCGGTCCCACATGGCTTCGGCGCGTGCAGTGTGGACCGTGACGTTGGTGAGGCCGAGCTGGGCCACCGTGCCGGTGAGCCATCCGGTGCGTCGGGCCAACGGCTCGACGAGGTGTAGGTGGAGGTCCGGGCGGGCGATGGCCAGGGTCAGGCCGGGCAGGCCTGCCCCCGAGCCCACGTCGATGACCTGCTGGGTCGCATCGAGGCGCGGGATCGCCTCATGGACCACGGCACAGTTGAGCACGTGCCGGTCCCACAGGCGGGGTGTCTCACGGGGCCCGATCAAGCCGTGGCTGATCCCCGTGTCGGCGAGGATCGCCACGAAATGCTCGGCGAGCCCGAGCCGCTCGCCGAAGACGGCCGTGGCTGCCGGTGGCGTCTCCGGCAGCCCCTCGACGAGCCCCCCTTCCTGCCCGTGCGCGGCTCCACCCGACTCTGCGGTACCGTCCCCTCCGGAAAGGTCGCGGGGCTGGTCGTCGGCCTGGTCAGGCTCGGGTCGTTCGGGTCCGGGAGCGCCCTGGGTCACGTGCCCTCACTCCTCGGTCGGTACGGCTGGATGGTGCCGGCAAGCGGTACCCGTTTCACGTGAAACGGGGATCCGTCATTCCGGCAGGATGACGACGTGACGGTGGGGGTCGACGCCCTCCGACTCGGACACGAGACCGGAGGCGGCGACCTCGTCGTGGACCACCTTGCGCTCGAAGGCCGACATCGGCTCCAGGGCACGCTTCGTGCCCGAGTCCTTCACCTCGGAGATCGCCGCCTGGGCGAGCTCGACGAGGGCGGCCCGGCGCTGGGCGCGGTACCCGGCGACGTCGAGCATCAGCCGGCTGCGCTCGCCTGTCTCGGCCTGGACGGCGAGGCGGGTCAGCTCCTGCAGCGCCTCGAGCACCTTGCCGTCGGTGCCGACGAGCCGGCGCGGCACGCGGCCCTCGTCGGAGTCGACGATGGCGATGGCAGCACGGTCCCCGTCGACGTCGACGTCGATGTCCCCGTCGAGGTCGGCGATGTCGAGCAGCGTCTCGAGGAAGTCGGCCGCCACCTCACCCTCGCGCTCGAGCTGACGGACGCGCGACTTCTTCTCGCCCTTCTCGCTCTTCTCGGCCGGCTCGGTCTTCTCGGCCGGCTCCGCCTCGGCGTCCGCGGATGCCGTGGAGTCAGTCGCGGTCGTCTCGGTGCTGTCGGTGGCCTCAGTGGACCCGGTGCGCTGGGTGGGTTCGGTGGGCTCGGTGGCCTCGCCCGCCGGCAGGTCGGGCGCGTCCGTCGGGGTCTCGAGGTCGGTGGCCTGGGTGTCGCTCATGGATACTCCTTCGCTCGCCCGGGCCGATCTGTGGACAACTCGCGTTTCCGCAGTTCAGAGGCCCGAAGCAGTGTGGACAAGTGTGTGGACGAGCCTCAGCGGCTGTTCTTCGTCGGCTGGCTCTTCGGCTGGGTGCGCGCGCGCTTCTTGCCCTTCGGCTGCTGACGCTGGCCCGACTTGGGGGCGTCGTCGGGGACGGCGTCGCTCTGCTCGAGGCCGGGCACCGTGAGCTCCTGCATGTCCTTGCCCTTGCGCTTCATCCGCTCACGGCGGGCACGCTCGGCCTCGGAGCCGGGAGCCGGCATGTTGCGGATGACGTAGAACTGCTGGCCCATGGTCCAGAGGTTGGTGGTCAGCCAGTAGAGCAAGACACCGATGGGGAAGTTGACGCCGGAGATCGCGAAGAAGATCGGCATCAGGTAGAGCAGGACCTTCTGCTGCTTGGCGAAGGGGTTGTCCAGCGCAGCGGCCGGCATGTTCTTGCGCATCAGCTGGTACTGCGTCGTGAAGGTCGTCGCCGACATCAGCACGATGAGCACGGCCGTGAGGATCTTGGTGTTGAGCGGCACGTCGGCGCCGAGGAAGTGGTCCGACAGCTTCGAGCCGAAGATCGTCGAGCTCTCGATCTGCGCTGCGACCTCGCGGGTGATCGGGCCGATCGCGTCGTGGCCGGGCACGCCCTCGGCCTGGGCCTTGAGGTTGTTGAGCAGCTGGAAGAGCGCGAAGAAGAACGGGCTCTGGATGAGGATCGGCAGGCAGCTGCTGAACGGGTTGGTCCCGGTCCGGCGGTAGAGATCCATGATCTCGGCCTGCTGGGCCTTCTGGGACTCGGGGTCGCGCTTGCCCTTGTACTTCTTCTGGATCTTCTGCATCTCGGGCTGGATGAGCTGCATCCGGCGCGAGGAGTGGATCTGGCGGACGAAGAGCGGGATGAGCAGGAGGCGGACGACGACCGTGAGGCCGACGATCGACATGGCCCACGCCCAGCCGGTCGACATGCCGAGGCTGTCGAAGAGCCAGTGCCAGGCGTACATGACCCAGGCTTCACCGAGCTTGATCGGATAGAGCAGGGTGTTGAAGAAGTCGATCACGTGATTCCTCTGTGGTCTGGTGGGCCGGCCGGTTCAGCTCGGGTTCGAGGTGTTGGGCCACTCACCACTGATCGGCAACCATATGCCGCTGGGTCAGGGGTTGGGACGGAAGTCCTCGGGGCGCACGTCGTTGCGGGTGGCCCACGTCATCGGAACGGGGTCGACCCCGCCGGGGTTCCACGGGTTGCAGCGGCCGATGCGCCGGATCGCGAGCCAGCCCCCGCGCAGGGGACCGAACCGGGTGAGCGCGGTGACGGCATACGCCGAGCAGCTCGGATAGAAGCGGCAGCTCGGCGCGGAGAGCGGGGAGATGAACCGCTGGTAGAAGCGGACCGCCAGCAGCAGGGGCGAGGCCAGCACCTGATTGAGCGTGACGCTCATCGTCGGCACGCCTTCTCGAGCTGGCGGCCGAGAGCGAGGTCGAGCTCGTCCCAGGTGGCGTCCGCGGCAGCGGGGTTGGCCCGCACGACGACGTCGAGACCTGCTGGTATGCCGCTCAGCCGGGTCGCGACGCTCGCGCGCAGCCGGCGCTTGGTCCGGTTGCGCACCACCGCGTTGCCGACGGCCTTGGACACAACAAAACCGACGCGCGGCGGAAGATCCGCACGCGCATCGGTCCGGTTGGCATGCACGACGATGAGTCGCCCGCCTGCTCTGCTGGCGCCGGGCCCGCGTACTGCCGAGGTGAAGTCCGTCCGCTCACGCAGTCGGTGACGTGCCGGCAGCACGCCGAGGCCTCCGGCGGCTCAGGCCGAGAGCTCGGCGCGGCCCTTGCGACGGCGGCCGGCGAGGATGGCGCGACCCGCACGGGTGCGCATGCGCAGGCGGAAGCCGTGCGTCTTGGCGCGGCGACGGTTGTTCGGCTGGAAGGTGCGCTTGCTCACGAGGTTCTCCGTAGGTTGCAGGGGCCCGTTCGACGTCATGACGACGTCGGCCGTGCTCCCGTGGTGGGGCTGTCGGTGGCCGATGCGACCGCAATCGGCAAGCCCGTGGAGCACCGAGGGGTTCCGGCTGGGCCGGGCTCGGGGCCATGGGCATGCGAAAGAGGTCGCAGACACGCTCGGTCAACGATACGGGAGCCGCGGAACGAGGGTCAAACCGGCGACGGGCACGGGCCGGCGACGACCGAAACCCACGATCTTCGAGAGTCGTGCGGCGATTGCAAGGCGACACGCCGACCGGCCCGACAATCTGTGGACGACTCGATTGTCCTCAGCGCGCCCGCCCCTGTAGGTTTTCGTCTCTCACGATCCTCACCCCTCCATGCACAGGCTGTGGACAAACGTGTGGACAACAGGCATCGTTCACCCAGACACAGACGTGCCCAAGGACGTCCGACCCGCCCGGGGTCGAGCTCCCGCCCGGACCCTTCCGAGCCGGGATCGCAGCAGGTGCAACAGAATTGACTCAGGGGTAGGTGGAAATCAGGTGGCCGAGACAGGCGTCGATTACGCGCAGATCTGGCAGCAGACGCTGAGCACCCTGGACTCGGTGGGCCTGTCGAACCAGGAGCGCGCCTTCGTCCGGCTCTGCCGCCTCGTCGGCGTGCTCGAGGAGACCGCGCTGGTGCGCGCTCCCAACACGTTCACCAAGGACTTCCTCGAGACCCGGGTCCGTGAGCAGATCCACGAGGCCCTCGCCAGCCAGCTCGGCCGTCCGGTCCAGCTCGCCGTCTCCGTCGACGAGAGCCTCGAGACCGACCTCGGGATGATCACTGACGAGCCGAGTGGCCAGGCCTCGGTCCACGGCGGCGGGCACCACAACGGCTCCCACTCCGGTCCCTCGAACGGGACCCATGCCGGCACCGTCGGCTACGGCGCGAACGGGTCCAACGGATCTAACGGCTACGGCGTGCCCGCGCAGAGCACCGCCCACAACCCGCTGCGCGACCTGGCCGAGAGCGCACCCGCGCTCAACGGCGCCGACCTCGACGAGCCCCGCCAGCCGGCATACCCCGGCGGTCAGACGCGGATGGAGCTCGGCCCCGACCCGCTGAGCGGCGGCGAGAGCGGACCGCTGCGCCTGCAGCAGCGTCCCGAGCCCAGCTCGCCCGGCGACACCCGGCTCAACCCGAAGTACACCTTCGACACGTTCGTCATCGGTGCGAGCAACCGCTTCGCCCACGCGGCAGCGGTCGCGGTCGCCGAGGCCCCGGCCAAGGCGTACAACCCGCTCTTCGTCTACGGCGAGTCCGGGCTGGGCAAGACACACCTGCTCCACGCGATCGGGCACTACGCGCGGACGATGTTCCCCAACGTGCGGGTGCGCTACGTGAACTCCGAGGAGTTCACCAACGACTTCATCAACAGCATCCGTGACGACAAGGCGAGCGCGTTCCAGAACCGCTACCGCAGCGTCGACGTGCTGCTCATCGACGACATCCAGTTCCTCCAGGGCAAGCTGCAGACCCAGGAGGAGTTCTTCCACACCTTCAACACGCTGCACAACGCGAACAAGCAGATCGTCATCACGAGCGACCTGCCGCCGCGCGAGCTGTCGGGCTTCGAGGACCGCATGCGCACGCGCTTCGAGTCGGGCCTGCTGACCGACGTGCAGCCGCCCGACCTCGAGACCCGCATCGCGATCCTGCGCAAGAAGGCGATCCAGGACCGGATGAAGGTGCCGGACGACGTCCTCGAGTACATCGCGACGAACTTCAGCACCAACATCCGCGAGCTCGAGGGCGCCCTGATCCGCGTCACGGCGTTCAGCAACCTCAACCGGCAGGAGGTCGACCTGCCGCTCGCCGTCATCGTGCTCAAGGACGTCCTGCCCAACGAGACGCCCAACCAGGTGACGGCGGCGACGATCATGGCGGTGACGGCGGCGTACTACGCGGTGACGCTCGAGGACCTCTGCGGCTCGAGCCGTTCGCGTCAGCTCGTCACGGCCCGCCAGATCGCGATGTACCTCTGCCGCGAGATGACCGACCTGTCCCTGCCCAAGATCGGCCAGCACTTCGGCGGCCGCGACCACACGACGGTCATGCACGCGGACCGCAAGATCCGCGAGCTCATGGGTGAGCGTCGCGCCATCTACAACCAGGTCACCGAGCTGACCAACCGGATCCGCCAGCAGTCGCACTGACGCTCGCTCCCATGGGCCCGACCCGATGGCGTATGCCGTGGGGCCGGGCCCACGTCATGCCGCGGCCGCCGCTCGGGTGGCCTTCGCCTCGCGCCGGGCTGCGATGGTCAGCGTCAGGGCCTCGTCCCACGGGGTCGGCGCGAGCCCGAAGGTGCGCTGGGTGAGGTCCGAGTCGAGCACGAAGGGGCGCTCGAACTGGTGCCGCGTCTCGCGGACCTCGCGCATGAACGGCACGACGAGGCCGGCCGCGGTGCCGAGGGACCTCGGCAGCACGCGCACGCGGCGGGCCTTCACGCCCGCGAGGCGGGCGACGTCCTCGGCGGCCTGCTCGAACGTGCGGGCCGGCGCCGTCGGCACGTGCCAGGCGCGCCCCCACCCGTCGTCGCCGGTCGCGACGCGGGCGGCGAGCCGGCCGACGTCCGGGACGTAGGTCCACGAGTGCGGTGCGTCGGGTCGCCCGACGGGCACGAAGGGCGCCCGGCCGGCGAGGAGCGCGTCGATGACGATGTCGTTGAGGTAGCTGGTGCGCGGCGTCGTGCCCGGGCCGAAGTAGTCGCTCGAGCGCAGCTCGGTGACGCGAACGTGCCCGGCCTCGTGGCGGGCGAGCGCCTCGTGCCACATGTCGGCGCGGAGGCCGCCCTTGTGGCCGGCGGGACGCAGCGGGTCGTCCTCGTGCATCGGGGCGCTGACCCGGCCGTAGCCGTAGAGGTTGCCGATGATGACGAGCCCGGCGCCCGAGGCCTCGGCGGCCGCGAGCGTGGCGGCGGCGATCGGCGGCCAGTCGGTGTCCCACGTCATGTAGCTGGGCGGGTTGACGGCATTGACGATGCTCGCGGCGCCGCGGGCCAGGGCCGTCACGGCGTCGGCGTCGCCCGCGTCGACGCTGACGACCTCCACGGCGTCTGCCGCGCCGGCGCGCGTGGTCTCCCATGGCCGCTCGGTGACGCGTCCGGAGCGTGAGGCGAGGGTGACGGTGTGGCCGAGCGCGACGAGCTCGGTGGTGGTCGAGCGGCCGACGCCTCCGGCGCCGAGGACGAGGTGGTGCGACATGGTCTGCTCCTTGGGAAGTGAAGTGTGAGCATCGCTCACACTTTGAGCATGACGCGTCGCGTGCAGAAAATCAAGAGCGGTGCTCACATTTCCTCTCGGTGTGTGGCACGCTGGCGACATGGAGCAGGAGGCCAGCACCCAACCGAGCACGCGGGCGAGCACGGCCGGCGACGAGGCGGCGCGCCCGCTCGGCAAGCGCGCCACCAAGCGGCTCGCCGTCGAGGCCGACATCCTTCGCGTGGCCCGCGAGCACCTGGCGACGGACGGCGCGGCAGCGCTGAGCCTGCGAGCCGTCGCGCGGGACCTCGGCATGGTCTCGTCGGGGATCTACCGCTACGTCGAGAGCCGCGACGAGCTGCTCACCCGGCTCATCATCGACTCCTACTGGTCGCTGGCCTCGGCGGTGCGCGCGGCCCACGACGCCGTCCCCGTCGACGAGCTCGACGCCCGGTGGGACGCCCTGGGCCGCGCCCTGCGAGCCTGGGCGCTCGACCGACCGCACGACTTCGCGCTCATCTACGGCTCCCCCGTCCCGGACTACGAGGCCCCGGCCGAGCGCACCGAGGAGGCGGGGACCGCCGTCATCGCGCTGCTCGTCGGCCTGCTCGAGGACGCGCGCCGCGCCGGCCGTCTCCCCGACCCGGACCGCCTGGGCCTCGTCAAGGCTCGCGCCGACGCCGGCGTGGGCGAGCTGCTCGGGTCCCCGCTGTTCGACTCGACGGGGCTCGACGCCGTCACCCTGGCCCAGGGGATCGCCGCCTGGACCCTCCTGCTCGGTGCGGTCACGAGCGAGGTGTTCGCCCAGCTGGGCCCGCTTCCGGACGGTGAAGCGCTCTTCGACTGCCTGCTGGCGGTCTCGCGCCGGTGCGTCATCGAGCCCGCCGGTAGCTAGTCGGCAGGGCCCAGCGCCCCCGCACCCACTCGGCCACACGGCATACGTCCACATTCATCCACAGAGTTGTCCACACCTGTGTGCACAGCGTGACCTCGCTGTGACCTGCGGCGGGACGCCGATCCGAGCGTCAGGACGCCGTCGCGGCGAATCCGTCCCGAAAGTTGTCCACCGTCTGTGGAAAAGTCTGTGGAAGTGGAGGCGCTCTCCATGCACAGGTGACTAGTCACGAAGCGAGGCAAACCGGACATATGCCGAAGGCTCTTCCACACGATGCTGTGGAAACGTGTGGATGACGCTCCTGAGCCTGCGGACAACCGGCGCTCGACCTGTGAGGACGATGTGCACGGCCGAAATCCGTCCACAGCCGGCAGTGGTCGGCCAGGTCGCGGCCCCACACGCCGTGCACACCCCCGTCGACGCGCTGACCAGCGCCGACGCGAGTTGTCCACAGCATCCACAGCACCTATGACTATGACGAGATCCCAGTCAAAGGGGGAAGCCCCGACAACGAGGGTCTCCCCGCGACGACCCGGGCGGCCTCGGGCGACCGGAAAAAACGCGTGAATCGGTCCGGACGACGATTGGGGGAGTGTCTGTGGTGCCAGTCACCGGCAGGCACTAGTGTCTGAGCCCCAATGTCCTTCCCCGTCGAAGTGAGTGCACCGTGAAGTTTCGGGTTGAGCGAGACGTCCTGGCCGAGGCCGTGACCTGGGTGGCCCGCGGGCTCCCGGCCCGCCCGCCGGTACCCGTGCTCGCTGGCGTGCTCGTCGACGCGAACGAGGACGGCACGTTGACGCTGTCGGCCTTCGACTACGAGGTGTCCGCGCGGATCACCGTCCCGGCCGACGTCGCCGAGGCCGGTCAGGTGCTCGTGCTCGGCCGGCTGCTCGCCGACATCTCGCGCAACCTGCCCAACAAGCCCATCGACGTGAGCACCGACGGCACCAAGGTCAACGTCGCGTGCGGGTCCTCGCGCTTCGCGCTGCGGGAGATGCCGGTCTCGGACTACCCGACGCTGCCGGCCTCGCCCGAGACGAGCGGCACCATCGCCGGCGACGTCTTCACCCAGGCGGTCGCGCAGGTCTCGATCGCCGCCGACAAGGGCGACACCCTGCCGATCCTCACGGGCGTACGCATGGAGATCGACGGCGACAAGGTGACCCTCCTCGCCACCGACCGCTACCGCCTCGCGATGCGCGAGCTGACGTGGAGCCCGTCGGTCACCGACGCCAGCCACGTCGCGCTCATCCCCGCCCGCCAGCTCTCCGACACCGCGCGTGCCCTGGGCGCGTCCGGGTCGGTCGAGCTCGCGCTCGGCCAGGGCGGTGACGGGCTCATCGGCTTCGAGGCCGGCCAGCGCCGCGCGACCACGCGCCTGCTCGACGGCGAGTACCCCAAGGTCACCTCGATCTTCCCGACCTCGGTCGACACGACCGCCGTCATCGAGACGGCCGCCCTCGAGGAGGCCGTCAAGCGCGTGGCCCTCGTCGCCGAGCGCAACACCCCGGTGCTGCTGAAGTTCACCGACGGCCAGGTCGCCATCGAAGCCGGCACCGGCGACGACGCCCAGGCCTCCGAGGCGGTCGAGGCCACCCTCGACGGTCCCGAGATCCAGATCGCGTTCAACCCCCAGTTCCTGCTCGACGGCCTGCACGCGGTCGGGACGGCCTACAGCCGCCTGTCGTTCACGCAGCCGAGCCGCCCGGCGGTCCTCACCGGCCAGGCCGAGGCGGACTCCGACCCCGACACCGGCTACCGCTACGTCCTCATGCCGGTCCGCTTCGCCAGCTGACCACCGCGTCCCACCCGCCCGGCGCGAGCCGCCGGTGGGTAGGCGTAGCCTCGAAGCGCTCCATCACCACCACGCACGCTCCCCCGCAGAAAGGCTCGCGACATGCAGCTTGGTCTCATCGGTCTCGGCAAGATGGGCGGCAACATGCGCGAGCGGTTGCGTCGCGCGGGCCACGAGGTGGTCGGCTTCGACCGCAACCCCGACGTCGCGGACGTGTCGTCGCTGCCCGACCTGGTCAAGGCCCTCGAGGCGCCCCGCGTCGTGTGGGTCATGGTCCCCGCGGGTGACCCGACGCGCGAGACCGTGGCTGCGCTCGGCGACCTGCTCGAGCCGGGAGACCTCGTCATCGACGGCGGCAACTCCCGCTTCACCGACGACTTCGAGAACGCCAAGCTGCTCGGCGAGAAGCAGATCGGCTACGTCGACTGCGGCGTGAGCGGCGGCATCTGGGGCCTCGACAACGGCTACGGCCTCATGTGCGGCGGCGACGAGAAGTGGGTCGAGCGCGCCATGCCGATCTTCGACTCCCTTCGTCCCGAGGGTCCCCGCGAGGAGGGCTTCGTGCACGCGGGCGAGGTAGGCGCCGGGCACTACACGAAGATGGTCCACAACGGCATCGAGTACGGCCTGATGCACGCCTACGCCGAGGGCTACGAGCTGCTCGAGAAGAAGGACATCGTCAAGGACGTCCCGGGCGCCTTCAAGGCCTGGAGCCGTGGCACGGTCGTGCGCTCCTGGCTGCTCGACCTCATGGTCAAGGCGCTCGAGGAGAACCCGCACCTCGACGACGTCTCCGACTACACCAACGACTCCGGTGAGGGCCGGTGGACGGTCGAGGAGGCCATCGCGCTCGGCGTGCCGATGCCCGTCATCTCCGCCTCGCTCTTCGCCCGCTTCGCCTCGCGCCAGCAGAGCTCGCCGACCATGCAGGCCGTCGCGGCGCTGCGCGGCCAGTTCGGCGGCCACCAGGTGATGTCCATCGCCGAGGGCGAGCAGCTGCGCAGCGGCGCCGGCGCCGAGGGCTCGACCCACCCGGCCCCGGCCAGCGAGCACCCGAGCCCGGCGGCCGGCGACGCCGCCGACGCCGGCCCCTCGTCGGGCACCGGCTCCACCTCCTGACGCCGATGCCCCGGCCGGCGGGTCGCTGCCGGCCGGCTCCCCGTCCGACCCGACCAGAGAACCAGCCGACCTGACGTGCACGTCCGCCACCTGACCCTGAAGGACTTCCGGAGCTATCCGAGCGCCGAGCTCGCGCTGACGCCGGGTGTCACGACGCTCGTCGGCCTCAACGGTCAGGGCAAGACGAACCTCGTCGAGGCCGTCGGCTACCTCGCGACGCTCGGCTCGCACCGGGTCGCGACCGACCTGCCGCTCGTGCGGTTCGGGGCCGCGCAGGCGATCGTGCGCGGAGCGATCATGCGCGACGACCGCGAGACGATGGTCGAGCTCGAGATCACCCCGGGGCGGGCCAACCGGGCGCGGCTCGGGCGCTCCCCCGTCTCGCGACCGCGCGACGTGCTCGGCACGGTGCGCACGGTGCTCTTCGCTCCCGAGGACCTCGCGCTCGTCAAGGGCGACCCGTCGGAGCGGCGCCGCTTCCTCGACGACTTGCTCGTCCAGCGCCAGCCGCGGTGGTCGGGGGTGCGCTCGGACTACGACAAGATCCTCAAGCAGCGCAACGCCCTGCTGAAGTCGGCGGCACCCGTGCTGCGCAAGGGGTCTCGCCGGGTGCCGCGACCGCCACGCGACGGTGACGTGCCGCTCGACGAGGCCCGTGAGTCGGCGCTGCACACCCTCGACGTGTGGAACGACCACCTCGCGACGGTCGGGGCGCAGCTGCTCTACGCCCGCCTGCGCCTGCTGCGGGACCTCGCGCCCGACCTGTCCGAGTGCTACGACGCCGTGAGCGCAGCATCGTCCAACGCGCGGGCGACCTACAAGAGCTCGCTCCACGAGGACCTCGCCAAGCGCCTGGCTGCGGGCGAGGTGCCCGAGATCGACGAGCTACGCGTCGGCATGCTCGAGACGCTCGAGCAGCTGCGGTCCAACGAGATCGAGCGTGGCATCTCGCTCGTCGGCCCGCACCGCGACGACCTCGTGCTGTCCCTCGGCGAGCTGCCGGCCAAGGGCTACGCCAGCCACGGCGAGTCGTGGAGCTTCGCGCTGGGACTCAAGCTCGCGGCATACCGCCTCCTGCGACGCGACCTGGGCGACGACCCGGTGCTCGTGCTCGACGACGTCTTCGCCGAGCTCGACTCCGGGCGCCGCGAGCGGCTGGCCACGCTCGTCGCGGACTGCGAGCAGGTGCTCATCACCGCTGCCGTGGGCGCGGACGTGCCCGACGTGCTCCGCGAGAGCGGGACGACGTATGCCGTCGAGCTGGGCCAGGTGCACCCCGCCGGGTCACCTGTGGTCGCCTCCGAGAGCGGTGGCGCCGACAGTGAGGTCCCTGACGGTGCGGTCCCTGACGGGGACGGCCCCGACAGCGACGGGCACGTCGATGGGTGACGAACCGGTCGACGGGCCGGTCGACGGGCCGGTCGACGGGCCGTCGGACGGCGCAGCCGACCCTCCCCAGCCGACCGACGAGGACACCCGCATCGCCGACGCAGCGGCCTCCGCCCTCGCGCGCGCCCGGGCCGGCGCGGCCGAGAAGGGTCTGCGGCCGGGCATGAAGCCGAAGAAGCGGCGCCGTCCGATCGGCCACGCGCCGGTGCTGTCGGGGTCTGCGCGCGACGGCCGCGACCCGGCCCTGCTCGGCGACCAGCTCGACCGCCTCCTGCTCGACCGCGGCTGGAAGGTCGACGTCGCGGTCGGCTCGGTCATGGGCCGCTGGCGCGAGATCGTCGGACCCGACATCGCCGGGCACGTCGAGCCCATGACGTTCGTCGACGGCGTGCTCACGGTGCGCGCCGACTCGACGGCGTGGGCCACCCAGATGCGCCTGCTCGCGTCGTCGCTGCTGTCGCGGATCGACGAGGAGATCGGCGCGGGCGCGGTGAGCGAGCTCAAGGTGCTCGGCCCCAGCGCACCGTCCTGGAACCGCGGCCTCCGGCGCTCTCCCGACTCCCGAGGTCCCCGCGACACCTACGGCTGAGCCCCGGCACTCAAGGGCGCATGCCTTTGAGCATGACGTGAACGACCTGATCGGATCACGCTCGCAGGCCAGCCGCGCCTCGTCCAGTACGGTGGCTTCCGGCTAGGGACATACGCATGCATCGGAGCGTGTGGGATTGAGTTTCCGACCAACGGATCGGACGTCAACTGGTCCAGAGACTCTCGACAACGCTGAGCTCGAGCCGCGCATGAGATGGTGCTGAGGTGACGAAGACCTCCGCCCAGATGCCGGCCGACGACACCCCCCGTCGGCGGGTCACCCAGGCCGACGTGGCGCGGATCGCTGGAGTGTCGCAGGCGATGGTTTCGCTGGTGCTCAACGGCTCGAGCAGCGTTCGTGTCACACCGGAGACGCGTCAGCGTGTCCAGGACGCTCTCAAATCCACCGGCTACACCGTCGACATCATGGGCCGCCGGCTGCGTGGTGGCTCCAACAAGATCATCGGGGTCTTCACGTACGAGTCGGTGTTTCCCTCGGGCGTGGCGGATTTCTACCGACCGTTTCTTCTTGGGATCGAGGAGGGCGCGGAGGCGCTCGGTTTCGACCTCCTGCTCTTCACCAGCCCCGGACGACGCGAGGGACGACGTCGCGTCTACGACAAGGGCGCCAACCGCCTCGGCATCGCCGATGGCTGCATCCTGCTGGGTCGTCACACCGATCGGCAAGAGCTCGCTCGTCTCGTCGCCGAGCGATTTCCCTTCGTCTTCATCGGCCGTCGGGAGTCTCCGACGGGGCCGGTGAGCTACGTCGGCGCCGACTATGTGTCTTCGACGCATGAGATCTATGACTGGATGTGGGGACTTGGTCACCGTCGGATCGGGCTGCTGGGCGTGGACGAGGAGTACGAGCCGACGGTCGACCGGCGACTCGGCTATGTCGCCGCTGCCCGCCGCAGACGCCGGGTTCCGATCGTTCTCGTGGAGGACGATCCTGCGGTGGCTCTGCGTCACGTCAAGGAGCACCGGCTCACCGCCCTCCTCGTCGAGAGCACTGCCATGGCCGAAGCAGTGCGCTGCCTCGCAGAGGCCGATGGCTTGAACGTCCCCGCCGATCTGTCGATCGCCGTGCTAGGCGACAGCGACCCCACCCAAGCTGCCGTACGACATGACGCCGCAGGTGGCGACACCGACTGGTCAATGTTCCGCATTCCCCGTCGAGAGATGGGCCTGCGTGCCGTGGCAATGCTGGTCGACCTGCTGGCTGGTCGGGAGCCCGAGGGTGGACGACACGTCCTCCTACCGTGTGAGCTCGCGACCGGTAGCACGGTCTCGCCCCCGCCGACCGCCCGGTAGATCTACCCGTTGACACGTCCAAGCTTTGGTGATTGCCTATGTCTAATACGAATTAGCGACTGAAGGTGAGAGCGAAAGTGCCCGATCGCCACACAGATGTGCTCATCGTCGGAGGTGGACTTGGCGGTGTCGCTGCCGCCATTGCCGCAGTGCAAGGAGGCGCCCGAGTCATCCTCATCGAGGGCGATCGGTGGCTTGGCGGTCAGTTGACCGCACAAGCCGTCCCGCCGGACGAACATCCGTGGAGCGAGCAGTTCGGCATCACGGCTTCGTACCGCGCCCTCCGGAATGGCATCCGCCGCTACTACCGGACTCACTACCCCCTCACCCATGCAGCACGCAGCACCCCGCACCTCAACCCGGGCGGGGGGCTCGTCTCCCCCCTGTGCCATGAGCCCCGTGTAGCCAAGGCAGTCATCGACGAGATGCTCGCACCGCTGCGCGGCTCGGGCCGCCTCGAAGTGCTCCAGCCTTATCGGGCCGTGGCAGTCGAGACCGCCGGCGACGAGGTGCGGTCCGTGACCGTGACCTCCGACTTGCGCGGCATCCGTGCGAACGAATGCGGGACGGAGGCAACCGTCACGATCAGCGCGTCATATGTCATCGACGCCACCGAGCTTGGCGACTTGCTGCCCTTGGCGCAGGTCGAGTACGTCACAGGCTTCGAGTCACGACGCACCACCGGCGAACCCAGCGCGCCCGAAGAGGCGCAGCCACTGAACATGCAAGCGGTCAGCTGGTGCTTCGCGCTCGAGCATGTCGACGGCGACCACACGATCGATCGCCCGCGCACCTACGACTACTGGCGGGCAGCGCGTCCCGACATGTGGCCAGGCCCGCTCCTCGGCTTCTCGTGGCCCGACCCGCGCACCCTCGAGGCTGCACACGGATGGCTGTCGCCGAACCCCGAGGACGACCCGCTGTCCGTCGTGGCGGACCAGAGCAAGAACCCCGGGACGCTCGACCTCTGGCGTTTCCGGCGCATTGCCGCTCGTCGCCTCTTCGAGCCCGGTATCTACGCGAGCGACATCACCATCATCAACTGGCCGATGATCGACTACCTGGAGGGTCCGGTCTTCGAGGTACCCGACGCAGAGGCTGCCGCCCACAGACAGGGGGCGCGTGAGCTCTCGCGATCAGCCCTCTACTGGATGCAGACGGAGGCCCCACGCCCGGACGGCGGCACGGGTTTCCCCGGGCTGCGGCTGCGCCCCGACGTCATGGGAACCGACGACGGCCTTGCCCAGGACCTCTACGTCCGCGAGTCCAGGCGCATCCTCGCGCTCGAGACCGTGACGGAGAACGACATCTCGCTTGCGGTGCGCGGCGACGCGGGCGCAACCTCCTACTCCGACTCGGTGGGCATCGGGATGTATCGCATCGACCTGCACCCGTCGACCGGCGGCGACACGTACATCGACGTTGCTTCCACGCCCTTCCAGATCCCGCTCGGCGCGCTGCTGCCCGTGCGCGTGCGGAACCTGCTTCCGGCGTGCAAGAACATCGGCACCACGCACATCACTAACGGCGCCTACCGGCTGCACCCCGTCGAGTGGAACGTCGGCGAGGCGGCCGGAGCGTTGGCCGCCTTCTCGTGTGCCACGGGCGAGCCGCCGCAGGCCGTCCGTGAGAAGGCCGATCTGCTCAGCGACTTCCAGGCGCTGCTGAGCCGACGCGGCGTCGAGCTCGCCTGGCCCAACGTACGCGCCTACTGAATCCCTAGTAACACCCTCATGATTGGAGCAACGATGCACCATTTCCCTCGACGCGGTCGGATCGCCATGGCGGTCGCCACGACCGGTGTCCTTCTCATCGCTGGGTGTTCCACCGGTACGGGAGGAGCAAGTTCCAGCGGTGATGCCAGCTTGCGCATGACGGTCTGGACGAACAACAAGAGCCAGCTCGCGATCTTCAACGGTATCGCCGACGCGTACAAGAAGAGCCACCCCAACATCTCCTCGATAACCTTCGACTCGATCCCGATCGACGGATACACGACCTCTCTCACAGCGCAGATCGCGGGCAGCAGTCCGCCCGATCTCGCGTGGGTCCTTGAGCGCGACGCGCCCGACTTCGTAGCGTCCGGCGCACTGACCAACCTCGCACCCACATTCGACAAGACGGCGGGCTACAACCGCGCGGAACTGCTGCCTGCAGCCACCAAACTCTGGCAGCGGAGCGACAAGCTATTTGCCTACCCGTTTTCCACCTCGCCGTTCGGCGTCTTCTACAACAAGGAAATGCTCGCCAAGGCCGGCGTGACCCAAACCCCCGACGACCTGGTGAAGTCCGGGGACTGGACCTGGGAGAACGCCGAGAAGATTGCGGCACGGGTGGCAAGCCGCCTGCCTGGCAAGTCTGGCCTCGTCATCCGCGACTTCGACTTCAAGATGTGGCCGGTGCTCGCGAGCGTGTGGCGCGGGTTCGGCGCCGACGCCTGGTCTGCTGATGGCAAGAGCTGCGGTTTTGACAGCCCCCAGATGGTCGATGCAATGACCTTCCTGCACCGGGCGATCTTCGTCGACAAAGCACTGCCGGGCCCGGGCACAACAGCAGACTTCTTCGCCGGTGAATCTGGCATGACGGTCACTCAGATCAGCCGTGCAAGCCTGCTCCAGGACAAGCCCTTCGCGTGGAGCATTGTGCCGCTGCCCAAGGGACCAGCCGTTGACGCGCAGGTCATCGGCCAGGCCGGCATCGGGGTACTGACCAAGGGCAAGCACGTCGACGCCGCGCAGGACTTCCTCGCCTGGTTCACCAACCCCGAGAACTCCGCCAAGCTGGCGCAGTACTTCCCGCCCGCCCGCAAGAGTCAGCTCAACGCTGAGACACTCGCCAAGGCGAGCCCACTCTTCAGCAAGGAGCAGCTCCAGGCGGTCGTCATCGACGGGATCACGAACGGGGCAGTGCTGCCGTCCCACACTGACAACGCCAAGCTCACGACGCAGGTCCAGGCTGCTCTCGACCCCCTGTGGAAGGCCGACGCGGACATACCGTCAGTGCTCGGCGAGGTGTGCAAGACCGTCAACCCGACGCTCAGCCAGTGAGGAAGACAGGCTTGTGGTGATGACGACCCAAACCGTCCACGGGGCTGCCTCGGCGGCAGCCAGGGACGACCGATCGATCGCGCGGCGGCCGAAGGGGTGGACGTGGCGACGCCGAGACGCCGCTACGGCCTACCTCTTCATCGCGCCGCAGGTGCTGGGCTGCCTCGCCTTCGTGGTGTACCCACTCGTCGCGGTGGTATGGGAGAGCTTCCACGCCACGAACCTCCTCTCGGGAGTCTCGACCTTCACCGGAGTGGACAACTATGCGCAGCTGGCGCGCGACCCCGTGACCCCAACTGTTGCCCGAGTGACTCTCCTTTTCAGTGCCGGCCTCGTCCTGCTGAACATCAGCCTGGCGCTCGTGCTCGCGCTCCTGCTCAACCAGCGGCTGCGGGGCACTACGGCCTTCCGCACGATCTTCTTCTCCCCAGTCGTCGTGACGCTCGTCGCCTGGACGATCGTGTGGAACTTCCTCCTCCAGGACAACGGCGGGATCAACTCGCTTCTGCGGATCCTGGGCAGCGACGGCCCCAACTGGTTGCGCGGCGACACGACAGCCCTGCTGTCGGTCATCGTCGTGCAGGTGCTCAAGAACGTGGGCCTCAACATGGTGCTGTTCCTGGCCGCCCTTCAGGGCGTACCCGCCTCACTTCTCGAGGCGGCACAGATCGACGGAGCCGGACCTTGGCGTCGGTTCCGGTCGATCACCCTGCCGATGATCAGCCCGACGGTCCTGCTCACGTCGATCATCACGATCAGCGGGTCCTTGCAGGTGTTCGCCCAGATCCAGATCCTCACGGGCGGTGGGCCGGCCAACCACACGAACGTCCTCGTCTACTACTTCTATCAACAGGCCTTCCAGAATCACGACTTCGGCTACGGCAGCGCCCTCGCCGTCGTGCTTTTTCTCATCATCCTTGTGCTCACGCTGCTCCAGTGGCGGCTCCGGAAGAGGTGGGTGTTCCTTGAGCAGGACTGATGTCGATGCGAACGTCGCTCCGGTATGGCATCGCGGACGCAAGGCCATGCACGTCGCAATGGTGGGCCTCGCCATCCCGTTCGTCTTCCCCACTTGGTGGATGATCACCTCTTCGCTTCTCCCCCAGAATGAGGTGCTCGCCTATCCGCCGAAGCTCTTCCCGACCTCTCCGCAGTGGTCGAACTACCGCGACGCTTTCGCGGATTACCCGCTAGCGCAGCAGTATCTCAACAGCCTCTACATCGCCGCGCTCGTCACGGTCGGCACCATGACCGTCGCCTCTCTCGCCGGTTATGCGTTCGCCCGGATCCGCTTCAGGGGTGCAAACGCCCTCTTTGTCCTGGTCATCGTCGGTTTGCTCATCCCGAGCGAGGTGACGATCATCCCCCTCTTCAAGCTCGTCGACGCCCTCGGCCTGACCAACACTCACTGGCCTCTCGTCATCATCCCGATCTTCGGCGCTCCAAGCGTGCTGGGCACCTTCATCATGCGGCAGTTCTTCATCGCACTGCCGGACGAGCTCGAGGAGGCCGGTCGGCTCGACGGCCTCGGACGGTTCGGCCTCTTCAGGCGCGTCGCGCTACCGCTTGCTCGACCCGCCCTGGCCTCGGTCGCCATCTTTACGTTCCTCAACAGCTGGAACCTCTACCTCGAGCCTCTCGTGTACCTGTCCGACAAGTCCAAGTTCACGCTCCCACTCGCTCTCACGCAGTACACCGACGCATATGGTGGCCACCTCTGGAACATCCAGCTGGCAGCGTCTGTGACGACCGTCCTGCCCGTGCTGCTTGTCTTCGTGCTCGCACAACGGCACTTCGTCGAAGGACTCGCCCAGACCGGACTGAAGGGCTGACCGCTTGTGGCATACACCGATCTGCCCCTTTCTGAACTGCGCGCCCACCGGACGACTGGGGCCGAGCCCGAGGGTCTCGACGGGTTCTGGGCCGCTTCCCTGGCTGACTCACGGTCTCGCGGCACCCCAGCTCGGTTCGTGCCGGTGGCCAACGGCCTGACAACGGTCGATTCGTTCGATGTCACGTTTGCGGGGTTCGGAGGGCAACCGGTGTCGGGTTGGCTGCACGTCCCGCACGGAGCGGTCAAGCCACTCCCTGGCGTCGTGCAGTACGTGGGCTACGGCGGTGGCCGAGGGCTCGTGCACGAGGTGACGCTGTGGGCACAGGCGGGCTATGCGCACTTCGTCATGGACACCCGCGGACAGGGATCCGGCTGGTCGGTCGGCGTCACCGCCGACCCCTGCGGGAGCGGGCCAGCGGCGCAGGGCGTCATGACGCGGGGCATCACCGATCCGGCCGACTACTACTACCGGCGACTCATCGTCGACGCGGTGCGCGCAGTCGACGCCCTGCGTGAGTCATCCCACGTCGACGCGGGACGTATCGCGGTCACTGGGACGAGCCAGGGCGGCGGGCTGACCATTGCGGCCGCGGCTCTCGCCGACGGGGTGGTGGCCGCGATGCCCGACGTGCCCTTCCTGTGTGACTTCCCGCGTGCCCTGCAGGTCGTCGACCGGCCGCCCTACGACGAGATCGTGCGTTATCTCGCCGTGCACCGCGACCAAGTGGAGAGCGTCCTGTCGACACTGGCCCACGTCGACGGCGCTCACCTGGCTAGGCGCGCGACGATGCCAGCACTCTTCTCCGTCGCCCTCATGGACCCCACCTGTCCCCCATCGACGGTCTTCGCCGCCTACAACGCCTGGGCCGGCCCCAAGGAGATCGTCGAGTACCCCTACAACGGACATGAGGGCGGAGCGGCCTTCCACGTCGCTGCCCAGCTGGCCTGGCTGCCCACCCAACTGTCAGCCAGTCCCGTCTAAAAGGCGTCTGAGCGATACGCGCACCGCACCGACCGCTGCATGCCTATCTACCCATTGCGAATCATCGAAAGGAGGTAAGACGGCCAACGTACCTCTTCCACCGCAGCAGAGCGTCAACGGCGTGCAGGCTCTGCGTACACCCCTTCGCGACAGCCGCAACGGTGGCTGGCGCTCGGTCGCAGGCCGGCCTGACGGGCACAACGAGGCGCTGCGCACGCGTCTGTGACCTTGGCCGCCGCGTCAGCCGCCGGCGCAGGACACCCCAATGGGCTGACCCTGCTCGATGACGCACTCACCGTATGCTTGAGCGCTTCGGTCGTCTCGGACAGACGGGGATGAGTGAGGTTCTTGTGCCTTGGTGAGGCGGCCTGGAATGCCTCAGCCCGGGCGTCATGCGATCCCGGGCTGGGCGAGCGGTCGTGAGAACTCAGCTGAGCCGTGGAGCGTGAGTTTGGTTTGCCCGTGGACCTCGTCGGGCTGACACACTGGTGCCCGGCGACGACGAAGGTGCACACCGTAGATCCGCTCGAAGGGCGGGTGTCGGTGTTCCGACGCAGACTGATGCCATGACCTCGACGACATCGACGCAGTCCCCGGCGGCCGGCCCGCCCCCGCGCTGCACGATCGTGCCGCCCTACATCCTCGAGGCGCTGGCGGCGAGCGACGAGCCGTTGCTGGCCACGCACGCCCGTGAGGCGCTGCGCCACGACGAGGAGCTCCGTGCGGCGCGGCGCACCCCGACGGCACGGCCCACCGGTCGGCGCGCGCCGCGGCGCAGTGACGTGAGCACCGCTCACGGCGAGGGTCCGCACCGCACGATCTACGACGCGAAGGGCACCCAGACCACCCCGGGCACGCAGGTGCGCGCCGAGGGCGGCGCGCCCAGCTCCGACGCCGCGGTCAACGAGGCCTACGACGGACTCGGCGCGACGTGGGACCTGTGGTCGACGGCCTACTCCCGCGACTCGCTCGACGGCAAGGGGATGCCGCTGCTCGCGACCGTGCACTACGGCCGCAACTACGACAACGCGTTCTGGGACGGCTCGCAGATGGTGTTCGGCGACGGTGACGGCGTCGTCTTCGAGCGATTCACCCGCAGTGTCGACGTCATCGGCCACGAGCTCGCGCACGGCGTCACCGAACACACGGCCGGCCTGCTCTACCAGGGCCAGTCGGGCGCGCTCAACGAGTCGGTCTCCGACGTCTTCGGCGTCCTCGTCAAGCAGAAAGCGCTGGGGCAGAGCGCGGCCGAGGCCGACTGGCTCGTCGGCGCCGACCTGCTCAATCCCTCCGTCAAGGGCCGCGCGCTGCGCGACATGCGCAACCCCGGCACCGCCTACGACGACCCGCGCCTCGGCACGGACCCGCAGCCGGCCGACATGGCGCACTACGTCGACACCCAGGACGACAACGGCGGCGTCCACATCAACTCCGGCATCCCCAACCGCGCCTTCGTGCTCGCGGCCGAGGCGATCGGCGGCAACGCCTGGGAGGGCGCCGGCGCGATCTGGTATGCCGTGCTCTCGGGTGACGGGATCAAGGCGGACTGCGACTTCGCGACCTTCGCCGGCCTGACGGTGGCCGCCGCGGGCAGTGCCCACGGTGACGGCTCGGCGGAGCAGAAGGCCGTGCGCTCGGCCTGGGAGACGGTCGGCGTGCTCACCGCTGCGGCCGGCGATGGTTCGCACGGCGCGAAGAGGACGAAGAAGTCCGGTGGGCGGTCGACCGCTCCCGCCCCCACCCCGGCCGGGCCGACCCCGAGCTCCGAGGCCCAGGTGCTGCTGCGGCGCACCGGGGGCTTCGCCGGGCAGGTCCGCGAGCGGCGGGTCGCCATCGGCGAGCTGCCCGAGCGCGACGCCAAGGACTGGCAGCACCTGCTCGCCGCGCCCACGCTCCAGCGCATCGCCGCCTCGACCGAGCGCACCCACCCCGACGCGTTCGTCTACTCGGTCGTCTGCGACGAGGTGGGGTGCGACATCACGATCCAGGAGCCGCACCTGCCCGAGGCGATCCACTCCCTCTTCGAGCGCACCCTCGCCGACGACTGAGCCGGCCTCGACCCGAGGTGCTGCGAACGAGGCTCAGTTGTCGGCGAGCGTGTAGGGGTCCTCGCCCTCGGGGATGTCGACGGTGCGCGGGCTGTCGGGTGCGACGACCTCGCAGGCACCCTCGAGCGTGCACCGCTGCAGGCTCCGGAGGCCGGCGGGCGAGCCGACCTGCACGACGAGCTTCGAGTCGTCACCCATCCGGGACGACACGGGCGAGCCTCCTGCGCCTCCGGCTCCGCCACCCTCGAGGACGAGCGACCCGTCGCTGGTGCGGACCACGACCAGGCCCCCGTAGCGGAACGTCCCGTCGGGGTTCAGCTGCGACTCGTCGAGGCCGTCGATGTATCCCGTCGCCATCAGGTAGAGGCCGTTAGAGGAGAAGGTTCGCGGCACGAGGGGGCCGCAGAGCCTCCACCGCGCCCGGAGTGTGAGCAGGTCCCTGAGCTCGAGGCAGCTGGTCTGCGCCTTGGCGCCGGGCGTGAGGACGGCCGCGGTCTCCGTCGCGGGGTCGACGACGGACAGGCGGAAGGGCAGTCGACGTGTCTTGCCGGTCGACACGTCCCAGGCCACCGACGCCTCGAGGTCGCCGCGGTTGGCATAGACGGTCGTGTTGACGACCCCCACCACCTCGTAGCCGCTGCCGCCGCTGCCGCTCGAGCAGTCGCACGTCTTGACGTCGAGCGAGGCCACCGAGGCGCCGAGGTTGTCGTGGGCACGCAGGTTGCCACGGACGTCGGACGCGGCGATGAGTAGCCCGGACGCGGACACGCGTGTCGTACCGGTGATCTCGGTGAGCGGCAGCCCCGTGCTGTCGAGGACGGTGGAGACGAGGGTGTCCGCGTCGGTGACGAGCCAGCCGTCGTTGGACAGGCGCCACAGCGACCCCCAGCGGCCCTCCGCCTGGATGCGGATCGTGCGTGACCGGTCGTGGATGACGTCGCCGAGCAGGTAGGGCACCGTGGTCGTGCCGGTCGGCTCGCCGGTGGCGAAACGCAGGTTCACCGGGGAGGGCGACCCGTCCGCGGTGAGGGTCGGGATCGCGGTCGGCGCCGGGACGGTGCTCGGCGGTGTGCTCGGCGGCGCCGACGGGCTGCCGGTGGGGGCGGTCGTCGACTGGGACGGGCCGACGGGAAGTGGCCGGACGCTGCTGGCGCGCAGAGCCCCCCAGCCCACGGGCACGGCAACCGCCAGCACGAGCCCGGCCGCCAGGGCTGCGACTCCGAGCTCGCGGCGCTTGTTGGAACGGTCGCGGGCGATGGCGCGCTCCGCGAGGTCGGCCACGACGCGTACGCCCTCGGTGTGCTCGTCGAGCGCCCGCTTGAGCCGCTGGTCCATGTCGCTCATGCCGTGGCCTCGCTCATCCTCGTGCGCAGCGCGGAGATCGCGCGGCTCGTGTGGCTCTTGACGGTGCCGACGGAGCAGCCGAGCACCTCGGCGGTCTGCGCCTCGGTGAGGTCCTCGTAGTAGCGCAGCACGACGGCCGCCCGCTGCTGGGTGGGCAGGCCCTGGACGTGGCGCCACAGGTCGATCGACGCGGTGGGGTCGAGCCCGACGACGCCCGGTGGGTCGATGACCTCGAGGACGTGGCTGCTCGGTGACTCGTGGCGACGCAGCAGGCCGCGCCAGCGGGAGTTGCTCTCGTTGACCATGATCCGGCGGACGTACGCGTCGGGCAGCTCGGCCGCGCGGACGCGGTCCCAGTGGCGGTAGACCTTGGCGAGCGCGTTCTGGAGCACGTCCTCGGCGGCGTCGCGGTCCCCGGTGAGCAGGTACGCGAGGCGCGCGAGCGCCTGCTCGCGCGCCCTGACGTAGGCCGTGAAGTCGGCCCTGCGCTCGGCGTCGTCCATGACGTGTGTCCCCTGTTCGATCCTCTGCCCGGCGCGGTCCAGCACGGTCCGGCACGGTCCGGCGGGTGCCGGCACCCATCAGGACCGTCGGTGCGCGTCAAAGGTTGTCCGACGGCTCCCGATATCGCGGGGCGCCACCACGAGACCGGGTGAAGTCTTTACGGATCACTCCCCGACCTGGCCCAGCACCATCCGCAGCTCCTCGTCGGGAGCCGCTGTCCACAGCCATTGGAGGCCGCGGGACGCTGTGGACAGAGTCGCGGGGCCGGATCGCGGGGCGGGAGGATGGGAGTCCGCGGCCGGTCTGCGAGCCGGCGCGCGAGGTCGGCGGAGATGCGGCGGGTGAAGGCGCCTGAAAGGCGCTGGGGCCCCCGGGCGTGATCCTCCCCTCGGATCGAGGGGTGTTCGGCCCGGAAAATGGCCGTTTCGCGCGTCTGAGGGCACGGTTCGGGGCGCGGGACCGTTAGACTGGAGAGGTTGCGGCTCGACGTCCACGTCGGGCCGCCCGCATGAGGTCAGACCACCGAGGAGAGACGTGTCCGACGCCGACGAGCCGACCACCCCCAGCACCGCCCCCAGCTCCACCGGACCCGACTCCGTGACAGCGACCGACACCGAGGCTCCCGCAGAGCCCGCTGCGCCCGCAGTGCCGGCGGCCCCTGCCGTGCCCGCTGACGTCCGCCCCAACGGCGTCGACTACGACGCCAGCGCGATCACCGTCCTCGAGGGCCTCGAGGCCGTGCGGAAGCGCCCCGGCATGTACATCGGCTCGACGGGCCCGCGCGGTCTGCACCACCTCGTCTACGAGATCGTCGACAACGCCGTGGACGAGTCGCTGGCCGGCTACGCCGACACCATCGACGTCACCCTCCTCGCCGACGGCGGCGTGCGGGTCAAGGACAACGGTCGCGGCATCCCCACCGACATCCACCCGGTGGAGAAGATCAGCGCCGTCGAGCTCGTCCTGACCCAGCTGCACGCCGGCGGGAAGTTCGGCGGCGGCGGCTACAAGGTGTCCGGTGGTCTGCACGGTGTCGGCAGCTCGGTCGTCAACGCCCTGTCGACGCGCCTCAAGGCAGCGGTCCGCCAGAAGGGCCACGTCTTCCGGATGAGCTTCACCGACGGCGTGCCCGACGGCCCCCTCGAGCAGCAGGAGGCGACCGACGAGACCGGCACGACCATCACGTTCTGGGCCAACGCCGACATCTTCGAGACCGTCGACTACGACTTCGAGACCATCCGCGCCCGCATGCAGCAGATGGCCTTCCTCAACAAGGGTCTGACGATCAACCTCGTCGACGAGCGCGTGGCGCCCGTCGAGACGGCCGGCGACGACGTCGACCTCGACGACATGGAGTCCGACCTCACCGAGGTCGAGCACGACGAGGAGGACGAGCAGGCCGACGGCAGCGCCGATGCGGGCGAGAAGAAGAAGGTCACGGCCAAGAAGGTCAGCTACCGCTACGACAACGGCCTCATCGACTACGTCCACCACCTCAACGGCTCCAAGCGCAGCGAGCCGGTGCACCCCGAGGTGATCTCCATCGAGGTCGAGGACGAGGCCCGCTCGCTCAGCCTCGAGCTCGCCATGCAGTGGACCAACGCCTACAGCGAGTCGGTCCACACCTACGCCAACGCGATCAACACCCACGAGGGCGGCACGCACGAGGAGGGCTTCCGCGCGGCGATGACCAAGCTCATCAACGACTTCGCGCGCCGCCAGAACCTCCTCAAGGAGAAGGACGAGAACCTCACGGGCGACGACATCCGCGAGGGCCTGACCGCTGTCATCTCGGTCAAGCTCGGCGAGCCGCAGTTCGAGGGCCAGACCAAGACCAAGCTCGGCAACTCCGAGGTCAAGGGCTTCGTCCAGCGCGCCATGACCGACGAGTTCGGCCACTGGCTCGGCGCGCACCCCAACGAGGGCAAGGACATCGTCCGCAAGTCGGTCCAGGCCGCGGCCGCGCGCATGGCCGCCCGCAAGGCCCGGGAGGCCACGCGCCGCAAGGGCCTGCTCGAGTCGGGCGGTCTGCCGGGCAAGCTCAAGGACTGCCAGAGCAAGGACCCGCGCATCTCCGAGGTCTTCATCGTCGAGGGCGACAGCGCCGGCGGCTCGGCCACGCAGGCCCGCAACCCGCACACCCAGGCGATCCTGCCGATCCGCGGCAAGATCCTCAACGTCGAGAAGGCGCGCATCGACAAGATCCTCGCCAACAACGAGGTCCAGGCGCTCATCTCCGCCTTCGGCACCGGCATCGGTGAGGACTTCGACATCGACAAGGCGCGCTACCACAAGATCGTGCTGATGGCCGATGCCGACGTCGACGGCATGCACATCCGCACGCTGCTGCTGACGCTGCTCTTCCGCTTCATGCGCCCGCTCATCGAGGCCGGCTACGTCTACCTCGCGCAGCCGCCGCTCTACCGCCTGCGCTGGAGCAACGCCCCGCACCAGTTCGCCTACAGCGACCGTGAGCGCGACGGCCTGCAGCAGATCGGTGAGGGCAAGGGCTGGCGCCTGCCCAAGGACAACCCGGTCCAGCGCTACAAGGGCCTCGGCGAGATGAACTACGCCGAGCTCGGCGAGACGACGATGGACGTCAAGACGCGCACGCTGCTCCAGGTGACGCTCGAGGACGCCGCGAAGTCCGACGAGGTCTTCGCCGTCCTCATGGGCGAGGACGTCGAGTCGCGCCGCTCCTTCATCCAGAAGAACGCGCGCGACGTGCGCTTCCTCGACATCTGACCCGGCCGTATGCCGTCCGGCACGTTCCACGTGAAACGTCACCACCCGGCATACCTCCTCTACTTGCCTGAATCTGACTGAGAGACAAAGGGATCTGACGTGAGCGACGACCTGCCTCCCATCGACGGAGACGACGTCAACGAGACGCCCGACGAGACGACCGAGCCGGACGGCGAGGTCGTCGACACGGCGCACGAGCAGGGCACCGCCCCGATCGAGCGTGACGACGACGAGACCGACCGCGTCGAGGCCGTCGACCTCAACAACGAGATGCAGCGCAGCTACATCGAGTACGCCATGTCGGTCATCGTGTCCCGTGCGCTGCCCGACGTGCGCGACGGCCTCAAGCCCGTGCACCGGCGCATCGTCTACGCGATGTACGACGGCGGCTACCGACCCGATCGCGGCTACAACAAGTGCGCGCGCGTCGTCGGCGACGTCATGGGTCACTACCACCCGCACGGCGACTCGGCGATCTACGACGCCCTCGTGCGCCTCGTGCAGGACTGGTCGCTGCGCTACCCGCTCGTCGACGGCCAGGGCAACTTCGGCTCGCGCGGCAACGACGGTGCGGCCGCCCCGCGATACACCGAGTGCCGGATGGCCCCGATCGCCATGGAGATGGTCCGGGACATCGAGCAGAACACCGTCGACTTCGTGCCGAACTACGACGGCAAGACGCTTCAGCCCTCGGTGCTGCCGAGCCGCTTCCCCAACCTGCTCGTCAACGGCTCCGCCGGCATCGCCGTCGGCATGGCGACGCAGATCCCGCCGCACAACCTGCGCGAGGTCGCGGCCGGCGCCGAGTACTACCTCAAGCACCCCGACATCGGCCGCGAGGAGCTGCTCGAGCACCTCCTGACGATCATCAAGGGCCCGGACTTCCCGACCGGCGCGCTCATCATGGGCCACCGCGGCATCGAGGACGCCTACCGGACCGGTCGCGGCTCGATCATCATGCGCGCCGTCGTCAACGTCGAGGAGGTCGGCAACCGCCAGGCCCTCGTCGTCACCGAGCTGCCCTACCAGGTCAACCCCGACATGCTCGCGATGAAGATCGCCGACCTCGTCAAGGACGGCAAGATCTCCGGCATCGCCGACATCAACGACGAGACGTCGGGCCGCACCGGTCAGCGCCTCGTCATCACGCTCAAGCGTGACGCCGTCGCCAAGGTCGTGCTCAACAACCTCTACAAGCACACGCAGCTGCAGACGACGTTCGGCGCCAACATGCTCGCGCTCGTCGACGAGGTGCCGCGCACCCTCCCGCTCGACGGCTTCATCCGGCACTGGGTCGACCACCAGATCGAGGTCATCGTCCGGCGCACGACCTTCCGCCTCAACAAGGCCGAGGCCGACATCCACCTGTTGCGCGGCTACCTCAAGGCCCTCGACATGCTCGACGAGGTCATCGCGCTCATCCGCGCCTCGCGCACCGTCGAGATCGCCCGCGACGGCCTCATCGAGCTGCTCGGCATCGACGAGCTGCAGGCCGGCGCCATCCTCAACATGCAGCTGCGCCGCCTCGCCGCCCTCGAGCGCGAGAAGATCCAGCAGGACCACGACGCCCTGCAGGAGATGATCGACGAGTACCGCGCGATCCTCGCCTCGCCGCAGCGCCAGCGCGACATCGTCTCCGAGGAGCTGCAGGCGATCGTCGACAAGTACGGCGACGACCGGCGCACCGAGATCTTCCCGTTCGACGGCGACATGTCGATGGAGGACCTCATCCCCGAGGAGGACGTCGTCGTCACGATCACCCGTGGTGGCTACGCCAAGCGCACCCGCGTCGACCAGTACCGCTCGCAGAAGCGCGGCGGCAAGGGCGTGCGCGGCGCGAGCCTGCGTGGCGAGGACGTCGTGGAGCACTTCTTCACCACGACGACCCACCACTGGCTGCTCTTCTTCACCAACCTCGGCCGGGTCTACCGCGCCAAGGCCTACGAGCTGCCCGAGGGCTCGCGCGACAGCAAGGGCCAGCACGTGGCCAACCTGCTCGCCTTCCAGCCCGGTGAGCAGATCGCCCAGGTGCTCGCGGTCCGCGACTACGCCAAGGCCGACTACCTCGTGCTCGCCACCCGGGGTGGACTCGTCAAGAAGACCCGCCTGGCCGACTACGACTCCAACCGCTCCGGCGGCCTCATCGCGGTCAACCTCCGCGAGGGCGACGAGCTCGTCGGGGCCGGCCTCGCCTCCAACCGCGACGACTTGCTGCTCGTCTCCCGCAAGGGCCAGTCGGTGCGCTTCACCGCGACCGACGAGGCCTTGCGCCCCATGGGCCGCTCGACCTCCGGCGTCACCGGCATGAAGTTCCGCGACGGCGACGACCTGCTCGCCATGTCCGTCGTCGAGGAGGGCGAGAGCCCCGACGTCTTCGTCGTCTTCGAGAACGGCCTCGCCAAGCGCACCCCGATCTCGGAGTACCGCCTCCAGGGTCGCGGCGGCCTCGGCATCAAGGTCGCCAAGCTCTCCGAGAAGGGCGGCGACCTCGTCGGGGCCCTGACGGTCATCGAGACCGACGAGGTCATGGTCGTCATGGAGAAGGGCAAGATCGTGCGCTCGCGCGTCGACGAGGTCCGCCACACCGGCCGCTCGTCGCAGGGCGTGAAGTTCGCGACCCCGGACAAGGGCGACTCGATCGTGGCCGTCGCCCGCAACGCCGAGTCGGAGATCGCCGTCGCCGAGATCGAGGACGGCAACCCCGTCGACCAGCCGTCCGGCACGGGAGCGCCGGCTACGGTTCCCGGCCCCGATGGCGTACCGTCGGACCAGACGTCGGGTGACGAGGCGAGCTCGTACGCCGACAACGGAGGTGACGAATGAGCGCGACCAGCCCTGAGGGCTCTGTGAGCAGGACTGGCACGTCCACCCGGACGGGCAGCGGTTCGGGCTCGGACGGCAGCGGCCAGAACGGCTCCTACTACGCCTCCACCGGCGCCTCCAACGGTGCCTCGGGCAGCACGTCCGGTGCCTCGGGCGCGTCGACGGCCGACCAGGGCACCGCGCTCTCGCGGGGTGCTGTCACCAACCGCACCGCCCCGACCCAGCGCGTCGGCTCCGGCACGTCGGGCCAGTCCGGCTCGTCCGGCTCGACCGGGCAGGCTGCTGCCGCGACCGGCGCCGGTGCACGCGCGACGACCGCCCCGCGCAAGCACAAGGGCCCCCGGCGCGTCCGGCTCGCCGTCGCGCGCGTCGACCCGTGGTCGGTCATGAAGATGAGCTTCCTGCTCTCCGTCGCGCTCGGCATCGCCGGCGTCATCCTCACCGCCGTGCTGTGGATGATCCTGTCGACGATGAACGTCTTCACCGACATCGAGGGCGTGCTCCAGTCGCTGCAGACGACGACGTCCGACCCGTTCTCGATCAAGGACTACGTCGGCTTCGGCCGGGTCGTGTCCCTCTCGATCGTCATCGGCGTCATCGACGTCATTCTCATGACGGCGATCGCGACCGTCATGGCCTTCCTCTACAACATCTGCTCGGCCCTCGTCGGCGGCGTGCAGCTCACGCTCACCGACGACTGAGCCGGCCCGGCCGACCCGGCCACACGGCATACGCAGGACGGCCCTCGCCCTCACGGGTGGGGGCCGTTTTGTAGGTTCGCGGGGGCATCGGGTAACGTTTCCCCTCGCGTCCGGTCGTCATCTCTGACGGGGTGGCTCGGGTGCGCGAAGGTGACGATGGGCCTATAGCTCAGACGGTTAGAGCGCTTCCCTGATAAGGAAGAGGTCGGAGGTTCAAGTCCTCCTAGGCCCACCATCACCGCCACCACGGAGAGGATCCATCGCATGCTGAAGCGTCTCGCCCTCATCGGTGGCGCTGTCGCCGGCCTCGTGCTCGTGCGCAAGAAGGCGAAGCAGCAGCAGGCCGAGCAGGACCTGTGGACCCAGGCCACCGACGACGTGCACGCCCCCGTGGCGACGCCCGCGCCGGCACCGGCCCCCGCTCCTGCGGCCGACGACGAGGCACCGACCTCGGCCTGAGGCCTCCCTCCCCTCGGGGCCATGGCGCAATTGGTAGCGCACCTGCTTTGCAAGCAGGGGGTTAGGGGTTCGAGTCCCCTTGGCTCCACCACGAAACGACCTCGCCCATCAGGGCGAGGTCGTTCTGCGTCCGGCTGGGGACCTGCGGGCCCGACGAAGGAGCCGCTCATCGGCAGTCCACGGCATCGATCGCTTCCCGGCTAGGCCACTGCGGCTGCGAACGCCGTGAACAGATCCCCCGAGAGCGGGACGTCGAGCTCCCACGTCACTGCCATCGGACGCTCCGAGGTGCGGGAGCGATAGCGACCCGGTCCGAGGAACCAGAAGGCTCGGTCATCCTGCCGCATACGTGCAAACAGCAGGATGGAGTGTCCCATGGACTCGTGGGTCACATAGCGCCGGCCGGTGGGACTGCTTTCCCGGGTCCCGGACTGGCTCTCCCAGTGGATGCGCGTCGGGCTGATCGCGTAGTCGCGATAGCGGGTCGTCGGGGAGAAGGTGCCGCTGGCCTTGTCCAGCGTGAAGGCCAACAGATCGCAACGGGCGTCGGGAACGTGACGCACGCCCTCACGCCACGGAGGAAGCTTTGCCCCTGATGTCCCGGCAAAGGCGGCAAGGATCTCGGCCCGGGTGTACCGAGCGTGGATCTGCAGAGGGACATCGTCCAGCTTCTGCAACGGCGCATAGACATGGTCCGAGCGCGCCTCGAGAAGGGGGTAGAGCTCGCTGAGCTCGGACAGGATCTGCGGGTGCTGCCAGACCAGATCCACGGCAGCCTGCACGGTGTCACTGCCGATGACCTGCTGATCGACCAGGGAAGCCACGAGCATGTGAGTCAGACGTCGCTCCGCCACCGACATGGAGTCGACATGCGGCGGGGTCGATTGCACAACCAGTGACCGGTAGGTCTGCAACCTCAAGGGATCGGATACATGCAGGGTGCGGCCCACGGCACGCCGCAGGGTCACCTCGTGAGGCCCGGCGGGCTGGGTCTGACCGCCACCCGCTGCAAAGAGCTCGGACCAGCTCCGGTTGTTGCTGTAGATGTCCTCGAGATCGAGCCCAGACTCCTCGAGGAACGTGGCCAGACCGAGGTCTGGATCACGACGCCGCAGGGAACGGACCTCATCCACCTTGGCTCGCCAGCGCGACGGGATGGCTTCGCGAAGGCTCCGGAGCACGATGTCCGAGGCGACGCGGTCGAGCTGCATGTTGCAGCCAGCCGGCAGGTAGGGGAACTGCTGGACGACTGCGGACTCCAGTTCGCGGCGCGTCACGTTGAGCAACGCCCGGTAGCGGCGGTCGAAGCGGAACTCCTGGCGGTGGGTCCCGACGAAGTCGAGCACCGTGCACAGACTCTTGCCGGCTGCCTTCCGTAGCCCACGCCCCAACTGTTGCAGGAACAGAACCGGGCTCTCCGTCGGGCGGAGCATGAGGACCGTGTCGATCGTCGGCACGTCGACGCCCTCGTTGAAGAGGTCAACCGAGAAGATGGCCCGCACGGAGCCCGAGGCGAGATCGCGCAAAGCTGCCTCGCGTTCCGAGGCCGGAGTGTCTCCCCACACGGCCACCGACGGGATCCCGTGCTCCACGAACTTGCGAGCCATGAAGCGCGCGTGCTCGATGCTGACGCAGAAACCGAAGCACTGCATGCGGTCGAGATCGACGAAACGACGAAGCTGCTCGATGACCTGTCGGGCCCACACGTCGTTGCCCGTGTAGACGTCACTGAGCGCGCTGGCGTCGTAACCGACACCGCGACGCCATGGGACGTCCCGCAGATCCAGCCCGTCGTGGATCCCGAAGTACTGAAAAGGCACCAGGTGCTGCTGGTCGATGGCATCCCAGAGTCGCAGTTCAGCGGCGATTCGATCTCCGAACCAGTGCAGGATGGGAAGGCCGTCCGACCGCTCCGGCGTAGCGGTCAAGCCCAGGAACTCGACGGGCCGCACGTGGTTGAGGAGTCGCTCGTAGCTCGCAGCCGCCGCATGGTGAAACTCATCCACGATCACGACGTCGAAGTGGTCCGGGGTGATCTGGTCGATTCCGCTGGCACGCAGGCTCTGGATCGAGGCGAAGACATGCTCGAAATCCCTCGGCCGGGCTCCGCCCACCCACTTCTCTCCGAACGCGGCGTCGCGCAGCACGTGACGGAAGGTAGCCATGCTCTGGTCGAGGATCTCTTCGCGGTGCGCGACGAACAACAGGCGGGATCGAGCAAGGCTGTGTCGCAGCCGGGCATAGTCCACCGCCGCCATCACGGTCTTGCCGGTACCCGTGGCTGCGACGAGGAGGTTGCGGTGGTGATCCTGGATGCGAGCGACGGCGAGAAGCTCCAGCAGGCGCTCCTGGAACGGTCGCGGAGTGACCTCGATCGAGCTGAGGATGAGGCTCGGGCCCGCTGCCCTCGGGCTGGCAGCGCGAAGTTGCTCCTCGAACTGGCCGGGCTCGTAGTCGACGAACTCCCCACTGGACCAGTACGCGTCGAAGGTTCCGACGAACTTCTCGATGACGGGCCGATTCCTTGAGGCGGAAACCCGAACGTTCCACTCGAGCCCAGTGGCTTGTGCTGACTGGGTCAGGTTCGACGAGCCGACCAGCGCGGTGGAGAAGCCGCTGTGCCGATGGAAGACCCAGGCTTTCGCGTGCAGGCGCGTCGTCGTCGTGTCGTAGGAAACACGCACGTCGGCGCCAAGCTCGATGAGTCGATCGAGGGCGGAGCCCTCCGTCGAACCGGTGTACGTCGTGGTGAGCAGCCGCAGCACCTTGCCCGCCTCGCAGTGCCGGCGCAGGGCCTCGAGCAGTGGGTTGATCCCACTCCGCCGAACGAAGGCCATGACGACGTCGATCGCGTCAGCCGAGGCGATCTCGGACTGGATCTGCTTCCAGAGGTTCGGCTCGCCAGGCGCATTCGTGAGTAGCGCTGTGTCGAGCAGCGGGGTCAACGGTTGAGCCACGGGCTGCGGCGTTCCATCAGGTCGTCGACTCAGGATGGCTCGCAGGACGTCCCCGCTGAGAGCCGGCCTCTCGTTCAGAGCCGCTTCAGACAGAGCGCCGAGCTGATCGAAGATCGCGCGCGCGACGGTGACGCCAACCTGAATACGCTTCTCGTCAGACACGTCAGCCAGCGCGCGTTCCACCTCGCGGCTCACGTGGATCGCGATGCGGTCTGCGGCCTCCGCCTTGTTGAGCGGCCGCCGATCGGTCAAGTCGTGAGGCACGGTCTCGAGACGCCTCAGGAGAGCATCCGTCACGATCGACTCATACAGCCCGTCATCCACGGCCGCCAACGTACTAAGGATCGGTCGCCTCTGGACGGCCCCGGGCGGGGCGCGCCGCAACCCGGGAGCGTTCTGTCGCCGGGGTGGGCTGCTGGTCGGGCGGGTGATCGCGCGCTGGGTGCGTCTGAGCGACACGAACTGCGCGATCACTCGCCCGATCTCGGGCCCGTTCGGGACTGCGCGCCAACCGTTGCGAACCGTGGAGCGCGTGTGGAGTTCGTGGGGGAAACGTGTGGTGTGGCCCTCCGTAGGTTTCTGGTCAACGGATCGACACCGATCCCCCAGAACCTCCGGGCCGTGCCCGGCCCGATCACCAGGAGCACACCATGAGCGTTCTCACCAGCAAGAAGGTCCTCATCCCCCTCGCCACGGCCGCCCTCGCCGGCGCCCTGGCCGTGGGATCGGGTGCCGACTTCTCCTCGACCTCCGGCAACACCGCGAGCTCGGTCACGGCCGGCACGCTGACGCAGTCCAACAGCAAGGCGGGCGCGTCGATCCTCAGCCTGGGCAACATGAAGCCCGGTGACTCCGTCTACGGCCAGGTCGTCATCACGAACACCGGCACGCTCGGCTCGGTCTTCTCCGTCACCGAGACCGACACCTCCACCTTCAGCGCCGGCGTGCTGACCCAGAAGATCGAGGACGTCACGAACTCCGCCTCGCCGGTCACCGTCTACAGCGGCGCGTTCGGCGGCGCCGGCACCAAGGCTCTCGGCTCCTGGGCGGCCGGCGAGGCCCGCACCTACCGGGTCACGGTGACCCTGTTGTCGAGCGCGACGAACACCGAGCAGGGCAAGACGGCCTCCGCCTCGTTCGCCTGGAACGGCACGCAGGGGCCGGCCACGGTCACGAACTCCGACACGGGCGCGGTCACCGCCGCTCCGTGATCCGCTGATCCGCGGATCCGCTGACCCGCTGGATCAGCACGGGACACCTGGCGCCGACGATGGGAGGTCGTCGGCGCCAGCTGTCCGGGTCCAGCCACCCGAAGCCGCCCGCGCCGCCCGAGCCACCTGAAGCCGCCTGAGCCATCCGGGCGCACACCGCCGTCACCCATCGCCAGCTGGTCGACCACCGAGAGGGACCGTCATGAGCCGCACGAGCACCACGGGATCGGGGCGCACCAGCGCCGCACCCCGCCGCCGCAGCGCCCGCGTCGCCGGATTCCTCGGCAACGCGGCCATCCTCGTGCTCATGCTGCTCGCGGTGGCCTACGTCCTGCCCACCGTCATGGGCTACGAGCGCTACGTCATCACCGGCGGTTCGATGACCGGCACCTACGACAAGGGCTCGGTCGTCTTCGACAAGGTCGTGCCGGCCAGCGAGGTACGCGTCGGGGACGTCATCACCTACATCCCGCCGGCGAGCAGCGGCGTCACGAACCTCGTGACCCACCGGGTGGTGTCCGCCGAGCCCGGTACGAGCGGCACCGTCTACCAGACCAAGGGTGACGCCAACCCGAGCATCGACCCCTGGACGTTCACGCTCGACCGGTCGGAGCAGGCCGTCGTCGCGTTCGACGTGCCGCACGTGGGGTGGGTCCTGCTCTATCTCGCCGACCCGGCCCACCGGAAGCTGCTCATCGGCATCCCGGCCGGCCTGGTCGCCCTGCTCAGCATCCTCGAGGCCGTGCGCAACGCCCGCCGCGAGCGAGCCGCAGCGCCGGACGCCGACGAGGGCACCCCGAACGAGCCGGTCGAGGACGGCGTGGTCGCCGGCGCTGCAGGACCTGCGGCGCCGCGACTTCATCCGGTCGTCGTCACGACCGGCTCCTGACCTTCGGGAGCCCCACACCGGAAGGTCGTGCACCGACCAGCAGGCCCGTCCCCGGTGGACGGGTCTGCTGGTCGTTCACGTCCGGGGCGACCGGGGCGACCGGGCGCGCTGCCGGCCAGTTCCAAGTTGTGGAGGTCCCGCGTCCGGAGCGTGTGCTCTCGCGCGGGTCCCGTGGCGGCCCCTTTCGTAGCGTGGACACCATGCCGAGGACCCGAGTGCTGCTGCTGGCGATCGCCGTTCTGGCGACCGTCCTCGGCGCGACCTCGTCGTTCTCCTCCGCCTCGTTCACCTCGCAGTCGACGAATGCGCCGGCGATCTTCACCGCTGCCGCCGACTGGACGCCGCCCACGGTCACGATGAACAGCCCGGGCAGTGCCGTGGGTGGCACGGTCACCGTCTCGGCCACCGCGTCCGACGCCAGCAGCGGGGTGGCCTCGGTGCTCATCGAGGACCTCGGTCCCACCGGGTCCTGGACGACCATCTGCACCGCCACGGCCAGCCCCTGGTCCTGCAGCTGGAACACGACCGCCGGCGCCGACGGCAGCCACGCGCTGCGGGCCACCGCCCCCGACAAGGCCGGCAACGTGACCGTGTCCGACCCGGTCTCCACGACGGTGGTCAACAACTTCACGGTCGTGCTCGCCGACCCCGGCAGCTACCTGCGCGGGACGCCGACCCTCTCGGGGGCGATCTACGGTGGCGGCTCGCTGACCTACTCCGTCACGGTCGAGTACGCCGTCAGCGGCACGACGACCTGGAAGACGGCGTGCAGCACCGGCGCCGTGGTCCTGACGAGCTTCAGCTGTGCGTGGCCGACCGGCAGCCTGGCCAACGGCAGCTACGACCTCCGCGCCACCGCGACGTCGGGCCGCACGAGTGGCACCTCCGTGTCCGTCACCGACGTCGTCGTCGACAACACGGCGCCTGTCGTCACGATGACCGACCCCGGTGCGACGCTGAGCGGCACCGTCACCCTCGGTGCCACGACCACGGACCCGGACTCGGGCGTCAGCCAGGTCGAGCTGCAGTACGCCGCCACGGGGACGTCGACGTGGTCCACGGCGTGCACGATCAGCTCCTTCCCCTACACCTGCCGTTTCGACACGACGAAGCTGACGAACGCCCGGTACGACTTCCGCGCAGTGGGCACCGACAACGCCGGCAACGCCGCGACGTCGGCTGCGGTGACGGGCCGCACCGTCGACAACACCGTGTCGTCGGTCGCCATGGAGGACCCGGGCGCCTACCTCACCGGCAGCGTCACCCTGGCCGCGACGGCCACGGCCCGCACCGGGGTCGCGTCGGTCGCCATCCAGCGCTCCCCCAACGGCGCCGGCTCGTGGACGACCGTGTGCACCCTGACCGGCGCCACCTCCCCCTACTCGTGCTCGTGGAGCTCGACGACGACGCCCGACGGCCTCTACGACTTCCGGGCCGTCCTGACCGAGACGGGTGGGGCCGTCACCACCTCGAGCGTCGTCAGCGCCCGCCGCGTCGACAACACGGCCCTGCGCGGCTACGACGTCCAGGCGACGAACGGCGGCGCGACCGTCGGCAAGATCGAGGCGAACGACACGCTGACCCTCACCTACACCGACACGGTCAAGCCTGGCTCGATCACCCCGACCTTCACGGGGGCGGCGCTCGCGGTGCAGGTCCGCTTCCGCGACGGCGGCGTGCTCGGCCTGACGACCAAGGACGACACCGTCGACGTGCTCGTCGGCGGCACGGTGGTCAACCTCGGCTCGGTCAACCTCAAGGAGGACTTCGTGAGGACGGGCAAGACGAGCACCTTCAACGCCACCATGTCCGCGAGCACCACGGTGGTCGGATCCGCCAACCGCACGGTGATCACCCTCAAGCTCGGCAGCCTCACGAGCGGTGGGGCCGTGCGCACGGTCACGACGGCGCAGAACATGGTGTGGTCGCCCTCCACGAGCGCGACGGACACCTACGGCACCGCGTCCTCGGGCGCGCCCGTCACCGAGCTCGGCACGTTGGACAAGGACTTCTGATGCCGCGCCGATCCGCCTCCTCGACGTCACCGATGGCGTATGCCGCGGCGTTCGTCTCGTTCGCACTCGCGGGTCTCCTGGTCGTCACCCTGGTCGCCCGCGCCGACCCGGCGGCCTACGTGGTGGTCGTGCTCGGCGCCGGTGCGGCGGTCAGCGCGGGTGTCGGCCTCGGGCTGGCCTGGGGCAACGGCGTGCTGGCGCGGACCGTCGCCTCCGTCGTCGGGATCGGGGCCGTCGTCGGCGTCCTCCTGCTCGTGAGGGTCGGCGCGCCCGGTGGGTCGCCCGCGCCGGCCGGATGGGCGCCGTGGCTGGCGCTCGCGCTCGGCGGGGTGCTGCTCGTCCTCGTCGCGATCGACGGCGCCCGACGACCTCGGACCGCCGAGGATGGTGCGTTCTGCGCAGATGCGGATAATTTGGCCAGATGGCACCTCAGGTTCTGCTCGTGGAGGACGACCCCGACATCGCCCCGACGCTCATCATGGCGTTGCAGCGCGAAGGCCATGTGGTCACGCATGCGCCGACAGGAGCCGCTGCCGTCGAGCACGTGGCCGCAGGGGAGGTCGACGTCGTCCTGCTCGACCTCGGCCTGCCCGACATCGACGGCCTCGAGGTCTGCCGTCGCATCCGGGCCGATGGCTACGCGGGTGCCGTGCTGATCCTCACGGCGCGCGACGGCGAGCTCGACCGCGTCGTCGGGCTCGACGTCGGCGCCGACGACTACCTCTCCAAGCCCTTCTCGCTCTCCGAGCTGCTGGCCCGGATCCGGGCCACCCTGCGCCGCGGCTGGGCGGTCGGCCCGCCCGGCAACGAGGTCGCGCCCAGCGCCACGGGTGACCCCGGTGCTGCCTCGCCTGCAGCCTCGAAGGCCCCGTCAACGTCGCCCTCGTCGGCGACGCACCCCACCACCGCGGCTTCGCCCGACCCGAACCGGGGGACGACCTCGGCGGCGAACGCCCTCACCGTCGACACGAGGTCGCGCCGCGCCTTCGTCCGAGGCACCGAGCTGTCCCTGACCGCCAAGGAGTTCGACGTGCTCGCACTCCTCGACGCCGAACGGGGCGCCGCCATCACCCGCGAGCAGCTGATGAGCGAGGTGTGGGACGAGAACTGGTTCGGGTCGACCAAGACGCTCGACGCCACCGTCGGCCGCCTGCGCCAGAAGCTCGAGACGAGCGCAAGTCCGGTGCGCATCGCCACCGTCCGCGGCGTCGGCTTCCGGTTAGAGGACGAGCCGATACATGCGTGAGCGGCTCGTCGCCGCCCTCGTCGGTACCGTCGTCGTGGTGGTCGCGGTCATGGGCCTCGTCCGCGCCTACGCGACGGCCGGCGAGCTGGAGCGGTCGGCGCATGCGACGGTCGAACGGTCGCTGGCCATGGCTACCGTCGCGGTGGACGAGCGCCGCACGGGCGGGCGCGAGGTGACGCCGGACTTCCTCACGGCCCTGTCCGGCGGCGTCGTCAACCTCGCCTACCGGCCTGTCGGCGGCGCCGCAGTGACCGGTGGCCCAGCCGTGCCGGCCTCGGACCGTGAGTTCGCCGCGAGCTCCCACCTCGGGGACGGCGCCCAGCTGACCGTGGTGCGCCCGGCGGAGGACATCGGCCGTCGGATCTCCGATGCCCTGCTGCCGCTGGTGCTGCTCGCCCTCGGCCTCGTGCTCGCGGCGGCCGTCGTCGGATGGTTCCTCGCCCGACGGCTGGCCCGACCGTTCCAGGAGCTGGCGGTGGCGGCCCGAGCCCTCGCGCAAGGACGCCCGGGCGTGCGTGTGCCGCACTACGGGTCGCCGGAGGCGGAGTCGATCGGTGAGGCCCTGCGTGACGGGCTGGCGCGTCTGGACGGGCTGCGCGAGCGCGAGCACCAGTTCGCCGTGGCTGCCTCGCACGAGCTGCGCAGCCCCATCACGGCGATCCGGCTGCGAGTCGAGGGCCTGGCGCTGCACCCCGACCTTCCGGACGATGCACGGCACGACGTCGACGAGCTGCAGCGCGGCCTCGAGCGCCTCTCCACCGCGGTGATCGAGGTGCTCGACATGGCGCGGGAGGACCGGAGCGTCGACCCGGTGGATGCTCGGCGGCTCCTCCGGGAGGTTGTCGACGGCCTGCCCTCACGAAGGAACCGTCGCCGCGTCGAGCTGGCGTCGACGGGTGGCGCACTCGCCGTCGACGTGCCCGCGGAGGGTTTCACCGAGGTCGCGGCGGCGCTGCTCGACGACTGCCTGGCCCGGGGCCGCGGCACGGTCCGCGCTGCGGTCACCGGTCACGGGAGCCACGTCGAGCTCGTCGTCTCGGACGAGGGTCAGCGCCGCGCCGCCCCTGACCTGCTCCATGCGGGGACGGCACCATCGCACCTGGCCGAGGCGGTCACGACCGCCGAGTCCTTCGGGGGTCGGCTCATGGTGGTGGACGCCGCCACGCACAGCTACCGGCTGCTCGTCCCCAGCTCCGGGGCCTGATCCGACGGGACCCTGGCGACCTGCACCTCGTGAGCGGGGTTGCCGCCGTACCGGCTGCCGGCCGGGACCTCCGAGCCCTTCATGAGGAACGAGTCGGCCTCGAGCACGGCGCCGTCGGAGATGGTGACGCCGTAGTGCACGAAGGCACCCACGCCGAGGGTGACCCCCGAGCCGACGCGGACGCCTTCGAGCTTGAAGGCGCCGTCCTCCATCGAGTGGCACTGGATGATGCTGCCCGAGTTGAAGGTGCAGCCGTCGCCGATCGACACGATGCTCTTCTCCGGGATCGCGAGCCCGTCGTCGAAGACGCGCCGCCCGAGGCGCACCCCCAGCACCCGCCACAGCAGCGGCCGGAAGGGTGTGCCGCTGAGCGCGGGCGACAGGGCCCCGAGGAACTTCCAGTAGCGCTCGTGCCGCCAGAAGCCCCGCGGGCGTGGCCCGCCCGAACGCGTCGAACCTCAACGTCCCGACGGGCGGGATCCTCTCGGGCATGACCGTGGCGCGGCTCGGGACCGGAGGGAAGGTCACCGTCTACTCGCAGTCGGCGTCGGATGTCGTCGTGGACGTGTCCGGCTGGCTGCCGCCGCCCTCCGACCTCACGGCGCTGACCCCGAGCGGGTCCTCGACACCCGGACGGGCCTGGGAGCGCCGAAGAGGGCACTCACCGCGGGTCAGGTCGTCGGCCTGCAGGTCACCGGTCGCGGCGGGGTCCCGGCAACGGGCGTGAGCGCCGTGCTGCTCAACGTCACGGTCACCGGCACCCGCGCCCCCGGGGTGGTGACGGCCTACCCGAGCGGGTCGAGCCGTCCCTCGACCTCGACGCTGAACTTCGTCGCCGGACAGACGGTTGCCAACAGTGTCCTGGCGAAGGTCGGCCCGGACGGGCGGGTCAACCTCCACACGACGGCCGGGACGCAGCTCGTCGCCGACGTGCAGGGGTACGTGCGGCGCTCGTAGGGATCCGTCGCAGCTCCCTCTGGCGCACGGGCCGTTCCGGTGCCATGCTCGGAGGAGCACCACGGCCACGCCTACCAGCGCCGGTCGACCGGTGCCTCGGTGGAAGGAACCAATTCCGCTTGATGTGATGGAAACTTCATCGAGCCCCTCGCGCAACCGGCTGGACTGGGTCTAGACTGGTGGAAGCGAAGGGTTGGGCACGCACGAACCGCGCCCAGCCCTTCTGCATGTGCTGGCTCGCGCTGTCCCCCTGTCGGTGCGAGCCAGCTCAAGCAGAGAAGGACCCGGATGCCTCGGCATCCGGGTCCTTCTCTTTGTGCTCTCTTGCTGCCCTGCGGTCCGCTGCGTGCTCGTGGAGCACGCAGCGGACGGGTCAGCTCGGGCTGTCGCCGTTCTCCTCGGCGAGCTTCGCCTTGGCCGAGCCACGCGGAGACGCCTTGGTCGAGGCGCCGTTGATCGTGCCGCCCTCGACCGCCTCGGACGTGATCGCGTCGGAGTCGGGGGCCGGGTCGACCGCGGTGACCTCGCCGGCGGAGGTGCCGGCCTCGTCGGCGACCGACTCGACGGACTCCATCGACTCGACGGACTCGCCGGAGCGGTCCTTGGCGTCGGCGATCGCCGACTGACCCTTGGCGGCGAGGTCGCCCGCCTTGTCCTTGGCGGCGTCGGCGAGCTCGGAGCCCTTCTCCTTCGCCTTGCTCGCGGCGTCGGCGACGGCGTCCTTGGCATGACCGACCTGCTCGGCCGCCTTGTCCTTGAGCGTCGTCGTGTCGGTGCCGAGGGTGCCCGTGCCGGAGCGCGAGTCGAGCGGCGTGGCCCACGGGTCGTCGGCCTGCTGCTGCTTGCGGAAGGCGGCGACGGCAGCCACGGCGGCAGCGGTCAGGCCGATGGCGATGAGCCACTTGCCCTTGCCGCCACGCTTCTTGGCGACCGCGTCGCCCTTGAGGACGGAGTAGGCGTCCTGGGCGCGGTGCCCACCGACGGCCGCGGTCTCCTTGGCCTGGGCGGCGGCTTGCTCGAGGTGCGGCGCAGCCGCCTCACGAGCCTGCTCGGCGCCAGCGGCGAGAGCGGCAGCCGCGGTCGCGATGGCTGCGCCCACCTTGGGCAGCACGGTGTCGACGAGGGTCGACTGCGCGGCCTCCACCTTGGGCTTCGCGCGGTCGGCGGCGTCGTGGAACGCGTCACCGGCGACGTCCTTGGCCGTGGCCGCTGCGTCGTACAGGCGCTCACGGGCGGCCTCGGCCGCGTCCTGGAGGGCCGGCGCGGCGCTCTCCTTCGCGGCGTACGCGCGGTCCTTGGCGGCCGAGGCTGCCTCGCTCGCGGTGTCGGCGGCGCTGTCGCGCAGCGAGCCGATGCGGTCACCTGCCGCGGAGCCGAGGTCGGCTGCCGCGGAACGGGCCTGGTCTACGGCAGCCTCCGTGCGGGACTGCTTGGTTCGGAACATACGTCCTCCTAGGTCCTGTCGTCCGTACCCATCCTGCCAACTTCGGCCACGCGCCGCACGGACACGGGGTCGGGCGTGCCCGACGTCATGCCCGCACGGATCGCGTATGCCGTGTGGTGCCTCGGTCAGCTCGTGGCGTCGTGCGGGGGCTGGGTCCCCCGGGGGGCGGCGTCCGCGTCCTCGGGCGTCGGGGCGTCCGGGTGCGGGGCCGTCGGGGCCGTCGGGGCCGGCGGATGGTCGAGCCCGAGGACGGTGTCCTCGAGGGTCGTGTCCTCGAGCGCCTCGCGCGTCTGGACGGGCACGTCGCCGGCGGCTGCGCCGAACCCGCTGTCGTGCACCGGGGTCGGCGGGTCGATCGGGGACGGCGCGTCGAGCGGGCTCGCCGACACGGGCGCCGGTGCCTCGGGGTCGACGGGGAACGGCTCGCCGTCCGTCACGCCGGCCGCCCCGGCTGCCGCTGCCGCGCCGGTCGCGGTCGTCGGACCCGAGGTGTGGCCCTCGGCGACCTTGTCGACGCCCCGGTCGACCTGCTCCCTGACCTTGGCCACCTTGTCGGCGTACTTGCCGTCGGTCTTCTCGTCGATCTTGGCGCTGGCAGTCTCGACGTAGCCGTCGATCTTCTCGCGGTTCTCGGCGGCGAAGTCACCCGCCTTCTCGCGTGCCTGCTTGGCGGCGGCGGCGGCCTGCTCCTGCAGGTGCTTGGCCTTGGCCTCGAGGTCGAGCTCCTCGGCCTTCTTCTTCAGCTTGTCCATGAACGACATCGGCACTCCGTCCTGCGCCGGCCGGTGGCCGGCTGCTCATCGGGTCGCGTCCCCAACTGCTGTGAGGTCGATCCTTCTCCTTGGCCAACGGTGGGTCCAGCCCCAGCGTTCCGCCTCACGGGGGCGCATACCCGGCCGGACGGCATACGTGCTCGGTCGTGCGAGGATTGGGCCCATGAAGGCAACCCTGCACACGAACCACGGTGACATCGTCATCGACCTCTTCGAGCACCAGGCCCCGAAGACGGTGGAGAACTTCGTCGGTCTCGCCAAGGGCGAGAAGGAGTACAAGGACGACGCCGGGCGCACCAACCCGACCCCGTTCTACGACGGCCTGATCTTCCACCGCATCATCCCGAACTTCATGATCCAGGGCGGCTGCCCGATCGGTCAGGGCTTCGGTGGCCCGGGCTACGCGTTCGACGACGAGATCAGCCCCGACAAGGACTTCACCAAGCCCTACATCCTCGCCATGGCCAACGCCGGCAAGCGCATGGGCAAGGGCACCAACGGCTCGCAGTTCTTCATCACCACGGCGGCCACGACGTGGCTGCAGGGCAAGCACACGATCTTCGGTGAGGTCGCCGACCAGGCCTCGCGCGACGTCGTCGACAAGATCGGTGCCGTCGCCACCGGCGCCAACGACAAGCCGCTCGAGGACGTCGTCATCAACTCGGTCACCATCGAGGACTGACGCTCCACCGCTTCACCGCTTCACTGCTCCACCGCCCACGGACGCGACCGGCAGGGGGAATCCCGTTGTCTGACAACCCGATCAGTGGCCAGCCCGGCCATGACTCTGCAGAGCCGGGAGTGCCGCAGCCCGCTGCCGGTCCGTCCGTGTGCCCGCGCCACCCCGACCGCGAGGCCTACGTCCGCTGCCAGCGCTGCGGCCGTCCCGCGTGCCCCGAGTGCCAGCGCCTCGCCGCCGTCGGCATCCAGTGCGTCGACTGCGTGCGCGAGGCCGCCCAGGCCTCGCCGAGCGCTCGCACCGTCTTCGGTGGCCGGGCGACCGACGGCACGCCCGTCGTCACCTACACGATCATCGCGATCTGCGCCGTCGTCTACCTCGCGCAGCGCGCCAGCGACACCGTCACCCAGAACTACGCGTTCGCGCCCTACCTCGGCTGGACCGAGCCGTGGCGCTTCGTCACGGCGGCGTTCCTGCACTCGCCGACGACCTTCTTCCACATCCTGCTCAACATGTTCGCGCTGTGGTCGCTCGGTCAGTACCTCGAGCCGATGCTCGGCCGGGCGCGGTTCGCCGCGCTCTACCTCATCAGCGGCATCGGCGGCCAGGTCGCTGTCACCCTGCTCGCCGCCGCGCCGACGCTCGAGAACCTCCGCGCCGGCATCGGGGGCGCCTGGTTCGGCGCCGTCGTCGGCGCCTCCGGCGCGATCTTCGGCCTCTTCGGCGCCCTCCTCGTGCTCAACCGGCACCTCGGGCGGTCCTCGACGGCGATGTACGCGACGATCGCGATCAACGCCGCCTTCGGCTTCCTCTACCCCGGCATCTCGTGGCAGGCCCACCTCGGAGGCCTCGTCACCGGCATCATCTGCGCCCTCGCCATCGTGGTGTTCCGGCGCCAGGGCGTGCGCCATCTCGTCTGGGCCGCCTTGAGCGCCGTGCTCGCCCTGCTCGTCGTCGTCGCGGTGGCCAAGTACCTCACCGTGCCCCAGCCCATCCGCGATCTGAGCATCTTCGGCTGAGTCCCCGTGCACCTCCTCTGCCTCACCGGGCCACCGGCCGTCGGCAAGATGACGGTGGGACGCGCGGTGTGCGACCGCACCGGCTTCCGGCTCTTCCACAACCACATGTCGATCGAGCCGCTGCTCGGCATCTACGACTTCGGCACGCCGTCCTTCCAGCGGATCAACGCGATGATCCGCCGCGAGGTCATCGCCGAGTCGGTGGTGGCCGACCTGCCCGGCCTCGTCTTCACCTTCGCCATCGACCTCGACCGTCCGGGCGACCTCGTCCAGCTGCAGGAGCTCATCGCGCCCGTCGAGCGGGCCGGCGCCCCCATCGACGTCGTCGAGCTGCTAGCACCGCAGGAGGTCCGCCTCGCCCGTGAGGGTGGCGCCGACCGGATGGACCACAAGCGGAGCAAGCGCGACGTCGAGTGGGCCCGCTCCCACGTCGTCGACCTCGAGTCGCGCGCGAGGTTCACCACCGACCCCGAGCGGGACGGCGACCGGCTGCTGCCGGGGCACCGGCACCTGCGCCTCGACAACGCCCACGGCGACCCCGCGCTGACGGCCGACCGCATCGTCACCGAGCTCGGCCTGCCGCGCCTCTGACGGACCGTTCCCACAGGCGCGGGAGAAGTTGTCCACCGGGTGTGGACAACCCTGTGGATGTAGTTACACACGTGTCATTCATCCCCAGCTGGGGACAACTGTGTGGATAACTCGGGGGTCCTGCGCTGGACGTTGTGCACGGCCGTCATCCACAGCTGTGGACCGAAAAGCAGGACGCCGGCCGTCCACAGCGTGTGGACAGCCGGCGTCGAGTCGCCTGTGGGGAGAGCGCGTCGTCAGCGCCACCGCATCGTCATGATGAATCCGCCCATGAGCAGGACGAAGCCCACCCCGAGGTTCCAGACCCCGATCGAGCCGATGGGGTACTTGTACTCGGTCACGTAGTAGACGACGATCCACAGCAGCCCGAGGACGAGCAGCGTGATGAAGACGGGCGCCCACCAGGTGGGGTTGGGCTCGGCGGCCTTGCTGGTGCGGGGCGGGGTGTATGCCGCCGCCTTGTGGTCGCGGCCTTTGGACTCGGGCACTGCGTTCTCCTTGCTCTGAGTTGAGGCAAGGGTAACCAATGACGCCCGCCGCGTCCCTGCCCGAGCAGGTGAGCCTGCCTCGCCAGATGTGAGCAGACGCGAAGCCGACACGAAACAGACACGGCCGGACGCGAGCGGTGGCGCCCCCTGTCCGCGCCCCGCTCGCCGGGTCCCCCCGGCGACCGCCAGCACCATGTCAAAGGGGCGGTGCCCGTGTCGTGCTCGTCGGTCCCCCGTTGCACGAACCTGCAACGCGCCGCCCCGGCCCGCGGTTCGTCCAGCCGCCGCCGATGCCGACGCCGAGGCCGGTGCCGAGGCCGGTGCCGGTGTCTGCGTCGCTGTGGCCTCGGAGCTCACGGTCCGCGCTCGAGTTGACCCCCGCGACGAACCCGGCATGCTGGCAGCAAGCACGCGAGAACAGGGGATGACGTTGAAGACCAGCCCAGTCCCGGGCGACACCGACCTCGCCGCGTCGGCCGTGGAGCTGTCGGGCGTCGTCAACTCCTTGGCCGTGACGCACCTCGGCGGTGGCCCGACGCCCGGCTTCCGGCGGCTCGGCACCGGCAGCGAGGAGATCGAGCGCAACCTCGCCGAGGCCGTCGAGCCCCTGACCCGCCGCTCGGCGTGGTCGATGCAGCCGCTCATCCACTTCGATCCCGGCGACGGTGTGCGCAGGACCAACGCCCGGTCGAGCGCGCGCGGACTCGACATGCGCACGATGACCACTGAGCGCACGCTGCGCATCAACCCGCTCGCCTCGTCCGAGGACCCCGGCCTCCGCATCGGCCCCGCGCTCTTCCAGTGCATCCTCGTCGACGAGTCCACGGCCGTCGTCGGTGGGCCACTCAGCCCCCAGGGCTTCCCCACGGCGTGGCTCGCCACGCGGTCCGACGTCGTGCAGCACGTGATCCGCCTCTGGCACGAGACCTGGGCGCGGTCGCGCCCCGCCGTCCCCGCCGGCACGGCCCCGCCCTTCGCCGCGCGGCAGTGCCTCGTGGCCCGGCGTCTCGTCGTCGGCACCAAGGACGCGGCCATCGCGCGCGAGTTCGGCGTCTCGCTGCGCACCGTGGCCGCCGAGATCTCCCACCTCGTGGCCCAGCCTGGCGCGAGCAACCGTGCGGCGGCCACCCTCGCGCTGCGTGGGGGCACGCCGCAGGTCGAGGCAGCCTCGATGGCGCCCTACCTCCGGGCGGCCGGCGAACGGTGACGGGCGCAGCCGCCAGCACGGTGGTGAGCCCCCACTCGCCGTGACGGGGCACAATGGAGGCTGCGCGGACGGTCCGCGCGAGCGAGGTCACCCGTGAAGCAGGACAGCGAGCACCCCGAGGCGCCCGAGCAGCCCGAGGCCCCGGAGCCGACCGAGGCCCCGGAGCCGACCGAGGTGTCGGACTCAGCCGACGACACCTCCGCCGTGTCCTCTGCCGTGCCCTCGACCGAGCCTCCCGCGGCGGCACCCCGCCCGCGGCGACGGCTCACGTGGGGCCTGCTCGTCCCGGTCGTCATGGGCGCAGCGGGCCTGATGTTCGCGATGAGCTTCCAGGCCGCCCAGGGCCGGGACCTGCGCGCCGACCGTGACCTGCCGCAGCTCATCATGGAGGGCGACTCCCGCGTGGCCGAGAAGGCCGGGGTCCTCGACGAGCTCCAGAAGGAGGTCGAGGCGTTGACCAAGACGAACGCGCCGACCGACGACCATCTCTCGAGCCTGACCCGCTCCGCCGACGAGCTCGCCGCGACCGCCGCCACGACCAAGGTCCGTGGCCCGGCGCTCGAGGTCTCGCTCGACGACGCCAAGCGCAGCGCCGACTCGCTGCCCGACGGCTTCACCGCCGACGACATCGTCGTGCACCAGCAGGACGTGCAGGCCGTCGTCAACGCGCTGTGGACCTCCGGCGCCGAGGCGATGATGATCCAGGACCAGCGCGTCATCTCCACGAGCGCCGTCCGCTGCGTCGGCAACACCCTGATCCTGCAGGGCCGGGTCTACGCGCCGCCCTACCGCATCACCGCCATCGGCGACATCGACCGGATGGAGCGCGGCCTCGATGCCGACCCGTCCGTCACGATCTACAAGCAGTACGTCGACGCCGTCGGCCTCGGCTACGGGCTGCACACCATCAACTCGATCGAGTTCCCCGCCTACTCCGGCTCGGTCGACTTCCAGTACGCGACGCCGATCCGCTGAGCGCCCCCACCATCCCTGAGGCCCGCATGACCCGCATCCTCGTCATCGACAACTACGACAGCTTCGTCTACACGATCGTCGGCTACCTCGAGCAGCTCGGCGCCGAGTGCACCGTTGTCCGCAACGACGCCGTCGAGGCGCGCGCTGCTGCCGACCACGACGGCGTCCTCGTCTCGCCCGGCCCGGGCACCCCCGAGGGCGCCGGCGTGTCGATGGACGCCATCCGTGAGTGCGCCCGCACCGGCACGCCGATGTTCGGCGTCTGCCTCGGGCACCAGGCGCTCGGCGCCGTCATGGGCGCGACCGTCGGCCGGGCTCCCGAGCTGCTCCACGGCAAGACCTCGCTCGTGCACCACGACGGGACCGGCGTCCTCGAGGGTCTGCCGAGCCCGTTCACCGCGACGCGCTACCACTCGCTGACGATCGACCCGGCGACGCTGCCCGACGAGCTCGTCGCCACCGGCCACACCGACTCGGGCCTCGTCATGGCGGTGCGGCACCGCGATCTGCCGCTGCACGGCGTCCAGTTCCATCCGGAGAGCGTCCTGACCGAGGGCGGCCACCGGATGCTCGCGAACTTCCTCGCGATGTGCGGCGACGCGCACGCCGTCGAGCGCTCGGTCGGGCTCAGCCCGCTCGTGACCGCCGCGGTCTGACGGGAGCCGACCACCCGGCATACGCCATCGCACGCGAAAGGGCCCCTCCCGCTCGGGAAGGGGCCCTCTCGTATGCCGTGTGGTGTCCTCGACTGCTACGCGTGAGCTACTGACCGGGCGGGGTGGTCGCCGTGCCGGTGCCGGTGTCGGTGGTCGTCGGCGACGGGGGCGGCGGGGTGACGGTGACCGTCGCCGTCTGGTTGGGCGTGCGCGCCACCTTGACGGTGATCTGCGTGCCGGCCTTGACGACGTCGCCGGCCCGGTCGACCGAGAGGACCTCGTCGGGGTTCTTGTCCGAGTCGACGGTCTCCTTGCGCGGGTCGAGGCCGGCCTTCTGGAGGGCGACCGCGGCCAGCGCCCAGTCCTGCCCGACGAGGTTGTCGGGGACCTTGACGTTGCCGGTGGCGTAGAAGATCTTGATCTTCGAGCCCTTGGCGACGACCGACTGGGCGGCCGGTTCGGTCTTGGTCACCTTGTTCTTCGACTGGTCGGGAGTGTTCTCCTCCTGGAAGCCAGACACGACGAAGCCCTGCTTCTCCAGCTCCGCGCGCGCCTCGTCCTTGTCGAAGCCGGTGACGTCGGGGACCGTGAGGTTGTCGGGCCCGGTCGAGACGACGTACTTGACGACCGACTGCTCGGCGATCTTCGTGCCCGACTTCGGGTCCTGGCTGATGACGTCGCCCTCGGCCACGGTGGTGCTCGCCGCGGTCGACTTCTCACCCCGCAGGTTGTTGGTCGCCAGGGTGCGGGCCGCCGTCTCCTCCTTCATGCCCTCGATGGTGGGCACCGAGACCATCGTCACGGCGGGCGTCTGGTTGCCGAACCAGGAGACGGCGCCCCAGCCGACGAGCGCGAGCACGGCGATGACGAGCAGCGTGATGAGGGCGGCCTTGCCCTTGCCGCCCTTGCCCTGCTCGTCATCCTCGTCGTGGCCGACGGCCGGGAGCCCGGCGGTGTTCTCGTAGCGTTCCCGGCGCGCGGTGACCGGAGCCTGCACGGCGGTGGGGGTGCCGGCGACGGCATACGCCTGCGGGAGGGTCTGCGTCGCAGTGGCTCCGACGGCCGCGGCCGTGCCCAGCGCGGCCGCGCTGATCTGGCGCCCGAGCCGGACGTTCTCGAGGTCGGCCCGGAAGGCCGCCGCGTTCTGGTAGCGGGCCTCGCGGTCCTTGGCGAGCGAGTGCAGCGTGACGGCGTCGAGGTCGCCGCCGACGGCGTCGTTGAAGACGCTCGGGGGCTGCGGCAGCTCGCCGACGTGCTGGTAGGCGATGGCGACGGGCGAGTCGCCGGTGAACGGCGGGCGCCCGGCGAGCAGCTCGAAGAGCAGGCAGCCCGTCGAGTAGAGGTCGGAGCGCGCGTCGACCGTCTGGCCCTGCGCCTGCTCCGGCGAGAGGTACTGCGCGGTGCCGACGACCGACTGGGTCTGGGTCATCGTCGCGGCCGTGTCGGCGATCGCGCGCGCGATGCCGAAGTCCATGACCTTGACGTGCCCGTTGCTCGTGATCATGACGTTGGCCGGCTTGATGTCACGGTGGACGATGCCCATCCGGTGGCTGTAGGCCAGCGCGTCGAGGATGCCCTCGGTGACCCGGATCGCCTCGGCCGGCTCGAGCTGCTCGTGCTCGTTCAGCTGCTGGCGCAGGGTCTGGCCGTCGACGTACTCCATGACGATGTAGGGAAGCGTCGTGCGCGTGCCGTTGGGGCCCTCGACGACGCTGTCGTCCTCGCCCGAGTCGAAGATGGCGACGATCGCCGGGTGGTTGAGCCCGGCCGCCGACTGGGCCTCGCGGCGGAAGCGCATGAGGAAGTTCGCGTCGCGCGCGAGGTCCGAGCGCAGCATCTTGATGGCGACCTGGCGTCCGAGACGGGTGTCGTGGCCGAGGTGCACGTCGGCCATCCCGCCACGACCGATCAGCTCGCCGACCTCGTAGCGTCCGCCGAGGACACGGGGTGCGGTGCTCACGTCGTTGGCCTCTGCTCGTTCGGGTGCTGGGTCATCCTGGTCCGCTCGTCGTGCGCCTGCGTCGCGCTGCTCGGGCTCGGGTGGGTCGGGCTGGTGGGGCTGCTCGGGCATGTCACTTCGCCTTGCCGCCCTTCCCCTTGTTCCTGCCGGGGTGGGCAGGCTTCGGGGAGGTCTTCGTCGTCGTGGCCTTCGTCGTGGTCCGGCTCGACGTCTGCTTCGGGCTCGCGGTGGTCGGCTTCGGGCTGCTCGTCGCGCGGGGCGTGCTGGGGGTGGCGGTCGCAGTCGGGACCGTGGTCGCGGGCGTCGTGGCGGCGGCCGGCCGTGCGTCGGGGCTCGCGGCCGGACCGTTCATGACGCTGCCGAGGGCGAAGGCCCCCAGTGAGACGACCGCGACGGCCGGGACGGCGAGCCAGGCCACGCGACTGCGGCGGCTGCTGTCGCGCGAACCGGCTCCGGACGACGATCCCGACGGCGGCCTCGACGACGCGAGGCGAGAACGGCGGGACGACGCGCGGGACGCGGCCCGGGACGTGACGCCCGAAGCGCCGGGGGCGCCGGCGGCGACCGGCAGCAGCCGGGTGGTCGAGGGCGTCGTGGGAGGTGTGGGCGTCACGCCGGGCAGCGACCCGAGCGGCACGCCGGCGGCCTCGGCCACGGCGCGCGCGTCGGCGGGGCGGTCGGCAGCCGACTTGGCGAGGCACGCGTCGACGACCTCACGCAGGTCGAGCGGCACGGTGCCGGGCAGCTCGGGCGGCGGGTCGTTGACCTGGGCGATCGCCGTCGCGACGGGCGTGCCCATGTCGAACGGCTTGCGGCCGGTGATCATCTCGTGCGCCACGACGCCGAGGGAGTAGAGGTCGCTCGAGGCGGTCGCCTGCTCGCCGAGGGCCTGCTCCGGGCTGATGTAGTCAGGGGTGCCGAGCACCTCGCCGGTCAGGGTGTGCCCCGACCCGTCGCCGACCCGGGCGATGCCGAAGTCGGTCAGCTTGGCCTGTCCCTCCGGCGTCACGATGATGTTGGCGGGCTTGACGTCGCGGTGCACGACACCGGCCTCGTGGGCCGCCGACAGGGCCAGGGCCGCCTGGCCGAGCACCGAGCGCACCTCGTCGGCCGGCATGCCGCCGTCGCTCTCGCGGATGATCTCGCCCAGCGTGCGTCCCGGCACGAGCTCCATGACGAGGTATGCCGTGCCGTCCTCCTCGCCGTAGTCGAAGACCGCCGCGATGTTGGGGTGGTGCAGCGACGCGCTGCCGCGGGCCTCGTCACGGAAGCGGTCGAGGAAGGCGACGTCGTCGGGGCCCTGGGGCCGCATCACCTTGACGGCGACCGGGCGCTGGAGCACGTCGTCGGTGGCCTCCCACACGTCGCCCATCCCGCCGGAGGCGATGGCGGCGCCGAGCGTGTAGCGGCCGCCGAGGGTCGAGCCCGTCCGGAGGTCCGGGGTCGACAGGGGGGTCGACAGCTGGGTCGTCGGGTTGGTCGACAGGTGGGTCGACAGCGGCGTCGTCGGGTGGGTCATCGGCTCAGCACCGCCTCCATGACTGCCCGCGCGATCGGTGCGGCGACGCGGCCACCGCCGATCTCGCTGCCGGTGACACCGCCGTCCTCGACGACGACGGCGACGGCGACCTTCGGGTTGACGGCCGGGGCGAAGGAGATGAACCACGCGTGCGGCGGCTTGCCCGGGTCGTGCTGCGCGGTGCCGGTCTTGCCGGCGACGTCGACGCCGGCGATCCGGGCGCGGGCGCCGCTGCCGTTGTCGACGACGGAGACCATCATCTTGGTCAGCGTGCTGGCGGTCTGCTCCGAGACGGCCTGCGACAGCTCGACCGGATCGGGCGTCGACTCGATGATGTCGAGGTTGGCGCTGCGCACCGAGTCGATGAGGTAGGGCGTCATGACCCGGCCCTGGTTGCCGATGCCGGCCGCGACCATCGCCATCTGCAGCGGGGTCGAGCGCACGTCGTACTGGCCGATGGCGGCCTGGGCGGCCTGGGGGGCGTTGAGGTCGGCGGGCACCGAGCTCGTCGCGACGCGCATCGGGATCTGGAGCGAGTCACCGAAGCCGAACTTCGCGGCCTGCGCGCGCAGCTTCTCGCCGCCGAGGTCGAGGCCGAGCGAGCCGAAGGTGGTGTTGCACGAGATCTCGAGCGCGTGGATGAGCGTCGTCTCGTTGTTGGGTCCGCAGGCGCGACCGTCCTCGTTGGGCAGGTTGGTGCTCGTCAGCGGCAGGTCGAGCTCGGCCGGCCCCGGCACGGTGGAGTTCTCGTCGCTGACGACGCCGTTCTCGAGCGCGGCCGCGGCCGTCACGACCTTGAAGGTCGACCCGGGCGGGTAGACGCCGCTGATGGCGCGGTTGAGGTAGGGCTTGTCCTTGTCGGTCGACAGGCTCTGCCAGGCCTTGGCCGCCTTGGAGAGGTCGTGGCTCGAGAGCGGGTTGGGGTCGTAGGTCGGGTGGCTGACCATGGCGAGGATGGCGCCGGTCTTGGGGTCGAGGGCCACGACCGCGCCCTTGCTCTCGCCGAGCGCCTTGTCGGCGGCGGCCTGCGCCTTGGGGTCGATCGTCAGCTCGATCGTGGCGCCCGACGTCTTGCGGCCGGTGATGAGGTCGGTGACCCGGCGGACGAAGAGCGTGTCGGCGTCGCCGGAGAGCAGGTCGTCGGCGGCGTGCTCGAGGCCGTACGGGGCGCCGACGGAGTAGGAGTAGAAGCCGGTCAGCTGCGCGTAGAGCTTGTCTTGGGGGTAGGTGCGCAGGAAGCGGTACTGGTCCTCGACGGACACCGACTTCGCGACGGCCTGGCCGCCGACGACGATCGACCCGCGCTCGCGCGAGTAGGTGTCGAGCAGCGTGCGCTTGTTGGTCGACATCGCGTTGAGCGTCTTGGCCTGGGTGAACTGCACGATCGTCGAGGCCACGAGCAGGGTGGTGAAGAGCACGGCGATGAGGACCGAGAGGCGGCGGATCGGGGTGTTCACGGGAGCCTCACCACCTGGGTGACCTCGGCCGGTGACGGGTCGTCGGCGGCGACGCCCACGGGGATCTCGGGCATCGGGCGACGGGCCTGGTCGGAGATGCGCAGCAGCAGCGCCATGATGACCCAGTTCGCGAGCAGGGACGAGCCGCCGAGCGACATGAACGGGGTCGTCAGGCCGGTCAGCGGGATGACCCGGGTGACACCGCCGATGACGATGAAGAGCTGGAAGGCGACGGAGAACGCGAGGCCGATCGCGAGCAGCTTGCCGAAGCCGTCGCGCACGCCGAGGGCAGTGCGGATGCCGCGCTCGCAGAAGAGCAGGTAGAGCACGATGATCGCGACCGAGCCGAAGAGCCCGAGCTCCTCACCGAGGGCCGGGAAGATGAAGTCGCTCTCGGCGAAGGACGTCAGGTAGGGCCGGCCCGCGCCGAGCCCGGTGCCGGTGAGACCGCCGGAGGCCATGCCCCAGAGGCCGTTGGCCAGCTGGTTGGACCGCTCGAGGTTGTCCGCCGAGAAGGGGTCGAGCCAGAGGTCGACGCGCTTCTGGAAGTGCGTGAAGGCCGAGAGCGCGAAGGTGACGGCCACCGCGAAGAGCAGCAGGCCGATCGCGATCCACGAGACGCGCTCGGTCGCGACGTAGAGCATCGCGACGAAGAGCCCGAAGAAGAGCAGGGCCGAGCCGAGGTCCTTCTGGAAGACGAGCACGAGCAGCGCGAGCACCCAGGCCACGAGGATCGGGCCGAGGTCGCGACCGCGCGGGAAGGTGAAGCCGAGGACCTTCTTGCCGGCGAGGGAGAGCACGTCGCGGGTCTGGACGAGGTAGCCGGCGAAGAAGATGGCGAGGGCGATCTTGGCGAACTCACCGGGCTGGAAGTTGAGCGGGCCGATGGAGATCCAGATCTGCGAGCCGTTGATGGTGCGGCCGATGCCGGGCACGAGCGGCAGCAGCAGGAGCACGAAGCCGGCCGCCATCGTCACGAAGGTGTAGCGGCGCAGCAGGCGGTGGTCACGGAGCACGAAGAGCACGGCCACGGCGAGCACGACGGCGAGCGTGGTCCAGATGAGCTGGCGGTAGGCGTCGCCGTCGGTGCCGAGCTTGCCGCGCGCGAGGTCGAGGCGGTGGATCATGACGAGGCCGAGGCCGTTGAGCACCGTCGTGATCGGCAGCAGCACCGGGTCGGCGTAGGCCGCCTTCCACCGCAGGACGAGGTGGACGCCCACCGTCAGGAGCGTGAAGCCGCCGGCGACCGGGATGATGTTGGCCGGCACGGTGCCGTTGCGGTTGAGGTCGGTGGTGACCCACGCGAGCAGCACGATGGCGATCGCGAGGACGAGCAGGAGCAGCTCCGCGCCGCGGCGCGTCCGGGGGGTCAGCGGCTCGACGGTCGTCGTCACGCCACCACCCCCACGAGGCGGTCGGCGGACCCGGCGGCGGCGGCCGGGTTCGTCGTCGAGGTGCTCGGTCCGGGTGTCGACGGCGACGGGGTGGGTGACGTCGGGGACGGCGAGGTGGGAGGCGTCGTCGGGATCGGCGTGGGCGCCGTCGACGTGCCGCACGGCGTGCCGGTCGCGGCGAGGTGCTGGCAGCGCAGGGCCTCGCCGCGCAGGGCCGACACCTTGATCTCGGCGTCGGCGATGTCGCGGGCCGGGATCGTGTTGGCGACGGAGGCCTGGACGTCGGTCGGCAGGTCGGAGACGAGCACGTCGGACGGGGACTCGACGTGCGAGAGCTTGATCGGGCCGAGGTCCTGCGAGACCCCGCGGAAGATCGCGACGTGGCCCGCGTCGGCCGCGACGAAGAACTGCTTCTGCGACCAGGCCCACGCGGCATACCCGCCGCCGCCGAGGATGGCGGCCACGACGAGCACGCCGATGGTGCGCAGCACGATCGTGGACCGGCGCGAGCGCTTGCCGTCCTCGGCGAGCTCGAGGGCGTCGTCGTCGGGCTCGGCGCGGCCGGTGGCCTCGCGCGAGAGCGCCGCGGCCTTCTCGGCCGGGCTCGTCGGGATCGCCCGGGTGCGTCCGCGCATCCGCTTGCCGGCGGCGCCGACGACCTGCGGCACGGTGGTCGGCAGGTCGTCGCCGTCCGCGTCGACGACCTCGGCGACGATGACGGTGACGTTGTCGCGCGTGCTCGCCTTGAGGGCGATCTCGATGCAGCGGTCCGCGGCCTCGTCGGGCGTGCGGGCCTCGCGGAGGATCTCCTCGATGACGTCGGCGCCGACGAAGTCGGACAGGCCGTCGGAGCACATGAGGAAGCGGTCGCCGATCTTCGCCTCGCGCAGCGAGGTGTCCGGCTCGTCGTCGGGCTGGCCCGTCATGACCCGGGTCACGACCGAGCGCTGCGGGTGGTGCCCGGCGTCCTCCTTGGAGATGCGCCCCTCGTCGATGAGCTGCTGGACGAAGGAGTGGTCCTTCGTGATCTGCGAGAACGTGTCGCCGCGCAGCATGAAGGCGCGGGAGTCGCCGATGTGGGCCATGGCGAGCTTGTTGCCGGTGCGGAGCATGACGATCGTCGTGCTCCCCATCCCCGCGAGCTCGGAGTTCTCGCGCATCGCCTTGGTGAGCTTGGCGTTGGCGGAGTGCAGTGCCTCCTCCAGGAGTGGGATCGCCTGGTCGGCGGTCACGTCCTCCTCGTCGAGGGGGGCGAGCTCGCCGACGATCATCGAGCTCGCGACGTCGCCCGCGGCGTGCCCGCCCATCCCGTCGGCGAGGACGAGCAGGTTGGGGCCGGCATACCCCGAGTCCTCGTTGCGGGACTTCGGTCCCAGCCCGAGGTCGGAGCGCGCGGCATAGCGCAGGGCGATGGCCACCGGTCAGCCTCGCAGTTCGAGGACGGACTTGCCGATCCTCAGGGTCGTGCCCACCTCGACGGGTCGTGACCCGGTCAGGCGGTCACGGCCGATGAAGGTGCCGTTGGTGGAGCCGAGGTCCTCGACGGCCCAGCCGTCGCGGCCCGACGGGTCCGGATAGATGCGGCAGTGCCGGCCCGAGGCGTAGTCGTCGTCGAGGACGAGCGCGCACTCGGGGTTGCGGCCGATGAGGATGCCGCCGCTGCGCAGCGGCAGCGACGTGCCCGCGAGGGGGCCCTCGGTGACGACGAGCGTCGTCGGGGTGCCCTTGCCCCGGCCGCGACCCTTGCGCCCGACCGGCTGGGGCGCGCCGGCGGCACCGGCCGCACCGGCCGCGCCGGCCGCACCCGCTCCCGCGGCTGCCGGGACAGGCGTGCGCGGTGCGCTGCGCTGGCGGTCCTGCTTCTCGGCCTGCTTGAGCGCCTTGCGCTGTCCGCGACGGCTCACCGCCGTGCCGTAGATGTCGGTGCGGAGCACGCCGACGACGCTGAAGATGAAGATCCACAGCAGCGCCAGCAGACCCAGCCGCAGCAGGGTCAGGGTGAGTTCACTCATGCGTCACCAGTCGTCATCGCCGGAAGGACGTGCACGGGGGTCATCGGGCTCACCGGCGTCCCGCGCGGAACGTGGCCGAGGTGCGGCCGATGGTGAGGCGGTCGCCGTCCTGGAGTCGCTGGCTCGAGACACGGTCGCCGTTGACGAAGGTGCCGTTGGTCGAGTTGAGGTCCCGGATCGAGGTGACGAGGTGCGGACCGTCGGTCGTGACCCGGATCTCGCTGTGCCGCCGCGAGACCCCGGGGTCGTCGATGACGATGTCGGCGGTCTCGTCGCGGCCGAGCGTGGTCAGGCTGCCGAGGAGCGGGTAGCGGTCGCCGCCGATGTCGAGCCACGGGCGGGCCGACGGGTTCGAGCGCGGGGCGGGCCGGTGGACCGGGGCCTCGTCGATGACGGTGCCGGCGTTGGTCTGCGGTCGCGGGGCGGGGCTCGCCTGCTCCCGGGCCGGCTCGCGGCCGGCCTGCTTGGCGGTGGCGGGGCGGACGCGGAAGACGCCGGTCTCGAGCCCCTCACCCTCGACGAGCTGCACCTCGAGCGGGCCGCCGGGCTGGTAGCCCTGCGAGTCGGCGTGCTCCTGCGCCGCGGCGACGAGGTCGTCGGACAGGTCCTCCTCGTAGTCGCCGAGGCGGTCGTAGTCCGTCTGGCTCAGCTCGATCGTGTAGAGGTTGGGCACCATGGCGCGGCCGTGGCCCAGCAGGGCGGCGCGGTCGTCCATGGCCCGGCGGATCGCCGACGCGATCTCGACGGGCTGCACCTCCGACTTGAACGCCTTCGCGAAGGCGCCGTGGACAGCCTTGGCGAGACCGTGCTCGACACGGTTGATGAGTCCCACGCCGTCTCCTCCTCCGTGTTGAGCGCTCGTGCTGGGCGCTTCATCGTAACCGGGTCACCCCCTACAGCCCCCAACCGACAGTCTGTGGAGGCCCGGGCAAAACGCCCGTTCGGGCCCGCAGGGTGGTGGTCGGCGGGTTTGATGTGTGGCGCAGTCGTGGGACGATCACACGGATCCCGTGGCGGGGTCGCGCACCAGGTTCCCGCCGCGTCAGGCCAGCAAGGAGTGCTCGATGAGCAAGGACGAGACCGGTAGCACCGAGAGCCAGGGCATCCCCGGCTTCTCGGCGAACAACACCATCCCGGGTGGCTTCGCTCTCCCCATCCCCGTAGCGGGTGCCGGCGCCACCGAGCCCGAGGCGGCCCCGGCCGACCCGTGGAGCTCGACCTGGGACGACACCTCCTGGCAGCCCGGCGAGGTCTCCGACGACACCGCCGCCTACGACACCTCCGAGCTGGGCCGCCTGAACGGCTACTCGCAGAACGGCGGCTCGCTCGGCAGCGACGACGCCGAGGGCGCCGGCTCGGCGAGCGCGTCCGGCTCGACCAACTCGTGGACCGACTGGGAGCCCTCCGACCCCGGCACCGCCGACTGGTCGGCGCCTGCCGCCGAGGAGCCCGAGCAGACCTACAGCGGCTGGACGCCCGCCGGCTCCGCCTCCGACGCCTACGACTCGGGTGCCGCGTCGACCTCCGCGCCCTCCGTGACGACCGACCACACCGCGGCACAGCGGGCGTATGCCGCCCGGCCGGCCGTCGACCCCGACGTGGCCGCCGTGGCCGCCGAGCGCGGCTACGACCCGGCGGAGTACGACCTGACTCCCGCCGCGCGCGCCGGCAACTCCGACCGCCCCAGCGCCGAGGACCTCATCACGGCCCGGTCCAAGGGTGAGCGCCAGAAGACCAAGGCCAACTCGGGCCTGCGCAAGGCCTTCGGCATGGGGCCGAGCGTCAAGGAGATGCTCGAGCGCGACCGCATCGACCGGATCGCCCGTCCCCTCGGCGGCCGCAAGACGATCATGGTCATCAACACCAAGGGTGGTGGCGGCAAGACGCTCGTCACGCTGATGCTGGCCAGCTACCTCGGCCGCTACCGGTCCGGCTCGGTCCTCGCGTGGGACAACAACGAGACCGAGGGCACGCTCGGCATGCGCGCGCCGTCGCAGAGCCACCACCGCACGGTCGTCGACCTGCTCGGCGCCCTGCCGACGATCGCCGAGGACCCCAACGCCGGCACGTCCGAGCTCGAGCACTGGGTGCGCGAGCAGCGGGGCCTGTCCTTCGACGTGCTGGCCTCGGCCGACGACGACGAGGCGATGCGCATCATCGGCGAGCAGGAGTTCGAGGACCTCCACACGCAGCTCTCGCGCTTCTACCGGATGATCGTCGTCGACACCGGCAACAACCGCCTGTCACCCAACTGGCTCGCGGCCGCCGCCCGCGCCGACATGCTCGTCTTCGCGACCTCGCTCAAGGACGACACGTCGGTCGTCGCCGCCAAGAACCTCGACGCCCTCGTCGCCATGGGCCGGGGCGACCTCGTGCGCAACGCCGTCTGCGTCATCTCGCACACGTCGGCCAAGGGCAACGACGTCGGCGCCGGCGTGCACACCCGCGAGCACTTCGAGCAGTGGGTGCGCGCGGTCGTCGACATCCCCTACGACACGATGCTCGCGCCAGGCCTGCACCTCGACCCGCTGAAGATCAGCCGCAAGACGCACGAGGCGTGCATGGAGATGGCCGCCGTCGTCGTCGACGGCCTCTGAGCCGGCGGGCGCGGGTGGCTCGTCGGGCCGGTCGCTGACGTGGCGCTGCTCGCGCTGACCGGCGCGTCCGGTCGCATCGCGACGGCGCTGCGTCCGCGCCTGTGCGCGGCCGGGCACCGGCTCGTCCTGCTCGAGGCGCCCGGAGTGCCGGTGCACGACGTCGACCCCGCGACCGAGCGCGCGGTCGAGTCGGACCTGCGCGACGTCGACACCCAGGCGGAGGCCTTCGCCGGCGCCGACCTCGTCGTGCACCTCGGCGCGCACTCCGACGAACGGGCGTGGGCCGACATCCTCGCCGTCAACATCGACGGCACCCACGCCGTGTGCGAGGCGGCGCGGCTGGCCGGCGTCCCTCGGCTGCTGCTCGCCAGCTCGGTGCACGCTGCGGGGTTCGTGCCGGTGGATGCGCCGCTCGTCCGCGAGGGGATGCCGCTGCCGGCGCCCGACACGTACTACGGCGTCAGCAAGGCGGCGCTCGAGGCGCTCGGGGGGTTGTATGCCGGCCGCTTCGGGATGACGGTCGTCAGCGCCCGCATCATGACCTTCGACGACGCTCCCGGCGGGCCGCGCTCGCTGCAGTCGTGGCTGTCGCCCGACGACATGACGCGGCTCGTGCTCGCGACGCTGACGACCGATGCGGTCGGCCACCACGTCGTGTGGGGCGTGTCGCGCAACACGAGGCGCAGGGTGGACCTGGCCCCCGGTCTGGCGATCGGCTTCGACCCCCAGGACGACGCCGAGGTCCACGCGTCGGAGGTGGAGCGTCGTGACCCCAGCCGTCCGCCCGGGGTGCTCGGGGGCGCGTTCGCCGACGCGGCATACCTCCTCGGCGTGCCGCACGGCGGCACCCGGCCCGCCTCCTGACCCGACCTGAGGGCCTGCTGAGCGACGGGCGTCAGCCCTCGTCGACGGCGAACCGGTGGTAGGCCTCGGTCGCGGCCTGCAGGTAGCGGTGGATCGCCTCGCGCTCGGCGTCGGTGAAGTCGTCGGTCAGGGCGTCGAGCCGGTCGAGCAGGCTGCGCAGCTGGCCGCGGACCTCGGTGGCGGCAGACTCGGTGGGCACGAGCCGCACCCGGCGACGGTCGGCGGTGTCGCGCTCGCGCAGCAGGTGCCCGGCGGCCTCGAGCCGGTCGACGACATCGGTCATCGCGGCCGGGGTGATGCCGAGGCGCGTGCTCAGCTCGCGCGGGCCGAGGTGGCCGTCGGAGGCGGCGACGTGGCTCATCGCCGACAGGTCGGTCGGGTGCATCCGCATGCGCCTGGCCAGTGCGCCGGACGCCTCGGCCGAGGCTGCCCCGAGGGCCCGCAGCGCCCACGTCTCGGGCTCGTGGGCTCGGGGCGGGGTGCGGGGTGGGGTGCTGTCCGGGGGCGGGATTGCCATGGAGCGATGGTACTGCTTCCATATGTTTAGGAGATCTAAACACTTTGGAGGGACCATGAGTCAAGCAGCGGCTCAGGAGGCCGGCCAGGCCCGCGGCGGCGACCGGCGGCGCTGGTTCGGCCTCGTCGCGATCAGCGTCGCGGTGGCGCTGATCATCGTCGACTCGACGATCGTCAACGTCGCGGTGCCCTACATCGTCGACGACCTGGGGCTCAGCTCCTCGCAGGTCCAGTGGGTGCAGGAGTCCTACACGCTCGTCTTCGCGGCGACGCTGCTCATCTGGGGCACGGTCGCCGACCGCATCGGGCGGCGACGGATGCTCCTCATCGGTGTCGTCGTCTTCGTCGCAGCGTCGGTGCTCGCGGCCGTCGTGGGCTCGGGCGAGGCGCTCATCGGGGCCCGGATCATCCAGGGCTTCGGCGGCGCGATGATCCTGCCGACCACGCTCTCGCTCATCAACGCCGGCTTCACCGGGCGCGAGCGCGGCATCGCCTTCGCCGTCTGGGGCTCGACGATCGGCGGCATGGTCGCCGTCGGCCCGCTCCTCGGCGGCTGGCTCACGACGTCGTTCTCGTGGCGGTGGGCCTTCGGGATCAACCTGCCCATCGGGCTGCTCATCGTCGCGGGCGTCCTGCTCTTCGTCGACGAGTCGCGCTCGCCGCGGGCGGGGCGGATCGACGTCGTCGGCGCGCTGCTGTCGGCCGTCACCTTCGCAACGCTCGCCTTCGGGCTCATCGAGGGCCGCACCTACGGCTGGTGGGCCGTGACCAAGCCGTTCCAGCTCGGCCCGTGGACGTGGTCGAGCGGTCTGTCGCCGGTCGCGGTGGCCTTCGCGGTGACGGTGCTCGCCGGAACGGCCTTCGTCGTGCGGACGCTGCGGCGCACGGCGGCCGGGCTGCCGACGCTCTTCAGCTTCGACCTCTTCGGGATCCGGTCGTTCCGCAACGGCAACATCGCCGCGATGATCGTCAGCCTCGGCGAGTTCGGCATCGTGCTGTCCCTGCCGCTGTGGCTGCAGAACGTCCTCGGCTACACGGCCTTCCAGACCGGACTCGTGCTCCTGGCGCTCGCCATCGGCTCGTTCACGGCGAGCGGCCTCGTCACGGTGCTCAGCGCGCGCCTCACCGCGGCCGCCATCGTGCGGATCGGCATCGTCGCCGAGATCGTCGGCGTCGCCGGGCTCGGGCTGGTCATCGGTCCCTCGACGTCGTGGCTCGCGGTCACGCCGTGCCTCTTCGTCTACGGCTTCGGCGTCGGGCTCGCGACCGCGCAGCTGACCGGCGTCGTGCTCGTCGACGTGCCGGTCGAGCGCAGCGGCGAGGGCTCCGGTCTGCAGTCGACGGCCCGCCAGGTCGGCTCGGCGCTCGGCATCGCGATCCTCGGCACCGTCCTGTTCACGACCGCCGGCGCCCGCCTCGACTCGGGCCTGACCGACCTCGGGGTGCCCGAGGCCGCCCGGACCGGCATCGTCAACGCCGTCGTCGAGAGCGCGGGCGGGGCGATCCCCGCCCTGGCCAAGGACCCACGCACCGCGGCCGCCGCGCCCGTCGCCGAGCAGGCCTTCTCCGACGCGACGAGGTTCGCTGCGTTCACCGCCGCCGGCTTCCTCGTGCTCGGGCTGCTCGCCACTCTGTCGCTCGGCGACCCGCAGAGGACTGCGCGAGGCCGCCACCGGGAGGGGTATGCCGGGGGCTCGGGCTCCTCGGCCGAGCGACCTCAGGTGGTGGCGCGCGAGGTCCCCGACGCGGACGCACCGGTGGTCACGTAGCGCGCCACACGGCATACGCGATCGTCCTCGACAGGCTCCGGGCGTGCCCGGTTTGGCGATAGTGGGCCTGATACAGCACACTGTCTCCTTGTCACGCGCGAGTGGCGGAACGGCAGACGCGCTGGCTTCAGGTGCCAGTGTCCGAAAGGGCGTGGGGGTTCAAATCCCCCCTCGCGCACGCGATGACGAAGGGCCCCAGTTCTCAGGAACTGGGGCCCTTTCGCATGTCGGTGGGGCCCTTCGTCATCGCGTATGGGACGCGTGGATTTGGGAGGAGCCGGAGCGAAGCGGAGGCGACGGTTCCCCCCCTCGCGCATCCAAGAAGCGACCAAATCACCTGTTCGAGGCGGTACGGACAGGGGTATGTAGGCGGGAGCCGTGCACCCGGGGGGACGGCTCGAATCAGTCCGGGACGGGAAGTTCACCAACCTCCACGTCCTCACGTACCATGACCGCTGACGAAGGCCCCTTGAGATGTCAACTGACGCGCACCTTCAGTCCGAAAGCCGCAGGTGCCCCTGACATGAACCGTCTGGAAGAAGGGTTCGTGCTGGGCGAGCGCTACCGCCTGGACCAGCGCATCGCCTCCGGGGGGATGGCTGACGTCTGGGCCGGCACCGACTCGGTGCTGCAGCGTGAGGTCGCCGTCAAGATCATGCGTCCCGACGCCGACCACGAGCGGCTCTTCGCCCTGCGCTTCCGCGACGAGGCCGTGCACTCCGCGGCCCTCATGCACACCAACATCGCGACGGTCTTCGACTACGGCGAGGACCAGGGCCTCGCCTTCCTCGTCATGGAGCTCGTGTCCGGCGAGCCGCTCTCCGCGGTGCTCAGGGAGCGCGGGCCGCTCCCGGCGACCGAGGTCCGCTCGATCATGGGTCAGGCGGCGCTCGCCCTCGGCGTGGCGCACGAGGCCCGGGTCGTGCACCGCGACATCAAGCCGGCCAACATCATGGTCCGCGACGACGGCCTCGTGAAGCTCACCGACTTCGGCATCGCCCGCGCCCTCGACGCCTCGGGCCACACACAGCACGGCGAGATGCTCGGCACCCCCAACTACATCAGCCCGGAGCAGGCCCTCGGGCACGCGGCGACCGGCGCGAGCGACCTCTACGCCCTCGGTGTGGTGGCGCACGAGATGCTCGTCGGACAGCGCCCTTTCGATCGCGGCACCCCCATCGCGACGGCGCTCAGCCACGTCAACGAGCCGCCCCCGCCGCTGCCCGACGACATCCCCGAGGACCTGCGCGACCTCATCGCGGAGTGCCTCGAGAAGGACCCCGAGAAGCGGCCCGTCAACGCGGCCGCGGTCGCGGTCCGGCTCGGCCTCGGCGACCAGGAGCTGCGCGGCCTGGCGCTCGGGCTGGCGACCGCCATCAACGGCTCGCCGGCCGAGATGCTCGACGAGGTCGAGGAGCTGCACGGCGAGGTCCGCGAGGGCTCGACCACCGGCTCGCGTCCCGCGGTCGTCGACCCGGAGGACCTGCCCGCCACGCAGGCGATGTCGTCCGGAGTCTCGGACTGAGGTCCCCAGGGTTCGACAGCGCCACTGGCGCCGTCGCGGTTGCGACCTAGGCTGGTCGTATGGCGATCCTGCCGCTGTTCCCGCTCGGCACCGTGCTCATGCCCGGTGGGCGGCTGCCGTTGCAGATCTTCGAGCCGCGCTACATCCAGCTGCTGAGGGACCTGCTCGACGGCCAGGACGAGCGCTCGCCGGTGTTCGGCGTCGTCGCCATCCGTGAGGGTTTCGAGGTCGGCGAGGACGGCGTGCGCGCCCTCCATCCGGTCGGCTGCGGCGCGCTGCTGACCCAGGCCGCCGCCCTCGAGGGCGAGCGCTTCCTCGTCGTCTCCGAGGGCACCGACCGCTTCCACCTCGACGCCATCGACGAGTCGGCCGAGACGCCCTACACGACCGCTCGCGTCACCTGGCTGACCGAGCCCGACGGCGACCCGGCGACCGTCCTCGACCTCGCTGCCCGGTTGCGCGCCGAGCTGACCGCGTTCGCCGACGCCACCGGCCAGGAGCCCGAGTTCCCTGCCGACGACCGCTCGCTGGCGTATGCCGTGCCGGACACCGTGAGCCTGGACGTGACCGATCGCCAGCGCCTCCTCTCGAGCAGCGACACGGAGTCGCGGCTGCGCCTGGGCCTGCAGCTCGTCCGGCGCGAGCGGGAGTTCGCCGCCGCGCTCGGTGCCGTGGCGCGCGCCCCGCTCCCGCCGTTCAGCCTCAACTGAGCCTGCCGGCCGACGCCGACCTCCGACCCACCGGGCGCGGCGGGCGCGGCGGACGTGGCGGACGTGGCGGGACGCAGGGCGCGACCCGGCGACCCGCCTGTCGCTCACCTGCGGGTCGCCGGGTCTGCCACGGTCGGACGCAGACCGGCCGAGGCACCCCTCGAGGGTGTGCGGGTGGCTCCCCCACGGCTCACCCGATCGCCGCTTACCCCGCGGCGGGAGTTCGAACACGTGGGGTCAGCGCAGGGTGGCGACGACCTCGGCGCCGACCACCCAGGTCGCCAGGGCGCACACGACGACGAAGGAGAGGTTCCACAGCCCGCGCGGCACGCGGGTGAGCGACGCGAGGACCCCGGGGTCGCTGCCGCGGCTGCGGTCGCGGAGCACCGCCGACAGGTGGCGCCAGGCTCCGACGAGCAGCACGACCCCGAAGCCGACGAGCACCTGCGTCTGCAGCGCGTCGTCGCGCCACCACCACAGGGCGGCCGAGGCGGCGATCGACACGACCATGACGACGACCGTCAACGCCGATCGCACCCGGACGAGGGCGAAGAGCAGGACCGCGAGCCCGGCCGTGATGACGGGGGCAGCCCAGCCGCGTCCGGCGGCCCACACCACGGCGGCGCCGAGCAGTGCTGGCATCGGGTAGCCCGCCCACGTCGAGGCGACGCGCCCTGGCCCACGCACGGGGCCCCGGGTCACGGCGTGGCCCGACATGTCGCCGCGCAGGACGAAGCCGGTGAACTGCCGACCGACGAGGACGCCCACGACGGCGTGCCCGAGCTCGTGCACGAGGGTCACGGCGAGGCGCACGACCCGCCACAGCGGCTCGACGGCGACGAGCACCAGGGCGACGCCCAGGACGATGAGCAGGCGAGGCGCCGTCAGCGCGACGTCGCCGGTCGCCGGGACCACCCGGTCGCGTACCGCCTCGAACCAGTCCACGGACGCTGAACCTAGCCGACGACCTTGTGGGCGACGCAGGCGCGCTGGGTACGTCACGGGTCGGTCCCGCACGGGCGACGGACTCGATGCGACAGGACGGGCGGTTCACGGCACGATGCAGGACATGCGTCAGGGGTCCCTCGTTCGCGTACCCGGCCGGCACCGGGCCACCCGTGCGCCTCTCTCGTGGGCGGGTCTGCCGCTGGGGCGGGCCGTCGCGGTCCTCGCCGTCGTCGTCGTGGCGGTCTCGGTCTGGCTGTGGCAGGTGCGGCCCTTCGACTCGCGGCACGGTCTCGGGGTCGACGCGCCCCCGGCCGGCATCGGCGCGGCCCGTGCGCCGCTCGGGGCTCCCCCGTCGATGCCGGGTGGCCACGGGGGCTACACGTTCATGCGGATGCAGGGCGACGGCGCCGACCCGGTGGCCTACGACCCGTGCCGCCCGATCCACTTCACGACGAGCACGGTCGGCCTGCCGCCCGGGGGCGACGCCCTCGTGCGCGAGGCGGTCGCGACGATGTCGGCGGCCAGCGGCCTGCGGTTCGTCGACGACGGACTCACCGACGAGGCCCCGACGCCGGAGCGCGACCCCTACCAGCCGGACCGCTACGGCGACCGGTGGGCGCCGGTCTACATCTCCTTCGCGACGCCGGAGCAGATCCCGCGGCTCGCGGGCGGCACCGTCGGGCTCGGCGGCAGCACGCCGCGCGCGGCCGGCGACGGCGTGCTCGTCTACGTCACCGGGTCGGTCTGGCTCGACCGCGCCGCGATGGACGACCTGCTCGCGGCGGGGCGTCGTGACTCCGCCCGGGCCGTCGTCGAGCACGAGATCGGCCACGTCCTCGGCCTCAACCACGTCTCCGACGCGACGCAGCTGATGTCCGAGACGGGCGGCACGGGCGCCGGCCCCTCCGACGGTGACCGTCGCGGGCTCGCGATCCTCGGCCGCGGGGTGTGCCGGCCCGACCTCTGACCGACACGTCGACGCGGAGGTCGGCACGCGGCATACGCCATCGGTGTGCGGGGCTCAGCCCAGCAGGGCCCCGGGGTGGCGCGCGGTGAGCACCTCGAGGAGCAGCCGGTGCAACGGCACGTCCACGCGCGACTCGCTCGCGAGGCGCACGACGGCGCCCGTCCACGCGTCGAGCTCGGACGGCCGGCCCTCGAGCAGGTCGCGCTGCAAGGTCGTCGTCCCGTCGGCGGGCTGGTCGTCGACGAACGCCATCGTGCCCGCGACGACGCGATCCGGCAGGCGTATGCCGCGTGCCCGGGCCAGTGCCTCCACCTCGCGCATCGCGTCCTCGAGGAGCGCACGGCTGGACGGCTTGGACCGCAGCTCGCCGATCGTGGCGTCGAGGGCGGCGCCGAGGCTGCCGAACGGCACGACGAACAGCATCTTCGACCACAGCTCGGCCCAGATGTCCTCGGGCACCGGCGACGCGGCGCCGGAGTCGACGATCGCCTGGCGCAGCCGGGTGACCCGCTCGGAGGGGGCGCCCGGCGTGGCCGACCACTCCTCGACCACGAGCGACCCGGGGCCGCCCACGTGGGTGATGCGGCCGGGGGCCTCGATGTGGACGAAGAGCTTGGCGATGCCGGGCAGCACGGCCGCGCGCCCGACGGCGGCAGCGACCTGGTCGGGCGCCTCGACGCCGTTCTGGGTCGTGACGACCGCGGTGCCGGCGCCGACGAGGGCCGGCAGCGCCGCCAGCACCGGGGGGAGCTGCCACGTCTTGACGGCGAGGAGCACGACGTCGACGGGACCCGCCCCGCCGATCGAGGCGATGTCGTCGGTGGCCTGCGCCGGCTGCACCGTGAAGTCGCCGGCGACGCTCGTGACGACGAGGCCGTGGGCGCGGATCGCCTCGAGGTGCGCGCCCCGGGCCAGGAACGTGACGTCGTGCCCCGCTGCCGCGAGCCTCCCGCCGAAGTAGCCGCCGATCCCGCCCGTGCCGAGCACCGCGATGCGCATGACCGTCTCCTCGTGTCGAGTCGTCGAGCCCTCGACACCATCATCGCGCCGGAGGCGGTCGCGGAGGTAGCGTCGTGAGCACCGTCTCGTCGAGACGCAGACGCAACCGCAGGAGTCCTCATGGAGCTCACCACCACGGTCAACGACGAGACGCGGGTCGTCGAGGTCGACGGCACGGAGTCGGCGGTGGACCTCGTGCGTGACGGGCTCGGCCTGACCGGCACGAAGCTCGTCTGCGGCAGCGGGGTCTGCGGCGCCTGCACGATGCTCGTCGACGGCGAGCCGGTGCTCGGCTGCCTGACGCCGGCGACGCGGTTGCGCGACGCGAGCGTCACGACGGTCGAGGGCATCGCGCGTCGAGGTGACGATGATGGTGGCGGGCACGACCTGCACCCGGTGCAGCGCGCGTTCGCCCACCACGACGGCCTCCAGTGCGGCTACTGCACGCCGGGCTTCGTCGTCGACGCCGTCGCCTTCTACGACCGGTGGCGCGCCGAGCACGGCACCGACGAGCCCGACCGGCAGACCGTGGCCGAGGCGCTCGCAGGGCACCTGTGCCGGTGCGGCGCCTACGAGGGGATCTACCGGGCGGTGGCTGCCGCGTGCCGTGGCGAGCACGACGCTGCCGGGGGCGGCGACGAGCGGGTCGGGCGCGTCGAGCGTGTGGAGTCGCCGGCCAAGGTCACGGGCGCCGCGGTCTACACGACCGACGTCGTGCGGCCGGGGATGCTCCACGCCGCGATCCGCCGTTCGGACCACGCTGCGGGGGTCGTCGGTCCGATCACCTTCCCGGACGGCGTGCTCGGCATCGACGTGCTGGGCGAGGACCGCCGGGTCCGGTGGGCCGGGCAGCCGATCGCCGTCGTGGCCGCCGAGACGCAGGCCGAGGCGCGACGTCTCGCGCGTGAGCTGGCGGTGCCGTTCAGGCGGGAGCCGTTCGTCATCGACCCCGACGAGGCCGTGCGTCCCGGGGCGCCGCTCGTCTACGCCACCAAGGCCGACCGCAAGGAGGCGCCGACGGCGAGCGAGGGCGCGCCCATGCCGGCGCCGTGGGACGGCAACGTCCACGGCCCGTCGCGCGCCCCGTTCCTCGGGACCCTCGCCAAGCGCCGCATCCGGTCGGCGCGCTCCGAGGGACGCAAGGGCCTGGTCGAGCTCGAGTTCCACACGGCGGCGCAGCTGCACACCGCCTTCGAGCCGCACGCGTGCGTCGCCGACTGGAGCGACCCGCAGTACCTCCGGGTGTGGCTCAGCACCCAGGGCGTCGCGGCGATGCGCCTCGAGATCGCCGACCACTTCGACCTCGACCCGACCCACGTCGAGGTCGTGGCCGAGCACGTCGGCGGCGGCTTCGGGGCCAAGCTCGGCCTGACGATGGAGGCCGTCGCCGCCATCACGCTGAGCCGCCTCAGCCGTCGTCCCGTGCGGCTCGTCCTCGACCGGCACGAGGAGCTGACCGGCACGGGCAACCGCCCCGGCAGCCGCTCCCGGGTGTCCCTGCTCGTCGACGACGACACCCAGGCCGTGCGGGCGCTCACCGTCGACACCGACAGCCACGCCGGCATCGCCGTCGGCAACAGCGTCGCGGCGCTCGCGATGTTCCTCTACGACCGCACGCCGCGGCTGGCCCGTGACGTCGACGTCGTCACGAACGCCCCGCCCGGTGCGCCGTTCCGCGGCCCCGGCGGCCCGACGATCGCGTGGGCGCTCGAGCAGACCGTCGACGAGACCGCCCACCGCTTCGGCCGCGACCCCATCGAGCTGCGCGCGCAGTGGGACGGCAACCCCAAGCGGCAGGCGCTCTACCGCTGGGCCTCGGCGCTCCCGACGTGGCAGGGCCGCCCGGCGACGGGCAGCCGGACCGGCCGCTACCGTCGCGGCGTCGGTGTCGCGGCGGGCAACTGGATGTACTTCGTCGACCCCGACTGCGAGGTCGTCGTCCGCGTCGAGGCAGGGCGTCTCGTCGTGTCGACCGCCGTGCAGGACATGGGGACCGGAAGCCGCACCGTCCTTGCCCGGGCCGTCGCCGGAGTGTTCGACGTCGAGCCGACCGCGGTGGACGTGCGGCTCGGGCTCGCGAACAGCGGCGCGACCCACGGCCCCGCCTCCGGTGGCAGCCGCACGACGGTCTCGCTGTGGTCGACGGCCGTCGAGGCCGCGACGAGCCTGCGCGCCCGCATCGGCACCGACCTCGCCGGCGCCCCCGACGGGGTGTCGGCCACGGCCAAGCGCGGCGGCGACCGCGGCATGCGCGCCATCCCCGTGACGATGGGCGGCATCCAGGTCGGCCGCGGCTTCTCGGCCGCCGTGCACGTCAGCGAGGTCGAGGTCGACACCCGCACCGGGAAGACGCGCGTGCTGCGCGTCCACGGCGGCATCGCCGTCGGCCGCATCCACGCGCCCGTCCTCGCCCGCAGCCAGTGCGAGGGCTCGGTCATCCAGGGCGTCGGGCTCGCGCTCTACGAGAACCAGGTGCTCGACCCGCACACCGGCCTGACCCTGACGGCCAACCTCGAGGACTACCGCATCCCGCAGCTCGGCGACACCCCGGAGATCGACATCCACTTCCACGAGGACGGCTGGGACCGCGTGCCCGGTGGAGGCGTCGGCCTCGGCGAGGTCGCGACGATCAGCCCCGCGGCATCGGTCGGCAACGCCATCTTCAACGCCACCGGGTGGAGGCCGCTGACCCTCCCCGTGCGACCCGACCGGCTGCTCGAGGGGCTGCGGGCAGGGGGTGCGCGATGAGCGTCACGATCCTCACGGCATACGACCAGCGGCCTGAGGGGCCCGACGGCACCGGCGAGCTCGCCTACCGCGCCGGCGGCACCGACCTCCAGGAACGGCTGCGGACGACCGGGGCCACGCCCCACATCCTCGACCTCACGGGAGTGCCGGGCTTCGCCGCGGTTGAGCGCACCGACGCCGGCACGACCCTCGGTGCCGGCGTGACCGTCGCGACCCTGGCGCGCGACCTCGCCGGTGACTACCCGGCGCTCGCGCTCACCGCGGCCGGACTCGCGACGCCCCAGGTCCGCACCGCGGCGACCATCGGCGGCAACCTGCTCCAGCGCACCCGCTGCTGGTACTTCCGCCACCCGCACACGTCGTGCTTCAAGTCCGGCGGTGACTCCTGCCCGGCGCGCGACGGTCGGCACCTCTACGGCAACGTCTTCGACACGGCGCCGTGCGTGCACCCGCACCCGTCGTCCCTCGCGATGGCCCTGCTGACGTATGCCGCCACCGTCGACACGACGCAGCGTGACGGTCTCGCGGTGGGTGACGTCCTGGGCGACGGCTCCGACCCGACCCGCGACCACCTGCTCGCCGACGACGAGGTGCTGACGCGGGTCGTGCTGCCGCCGCCGGCGGCGGGCGAGCAGGCGGCCTACTTCCGCTCGATCAGCCGCTTCGAGGCGGAGTGGCCGCTGGTCGAGGCGGTCGTCCGGGTGGTCCGTGACGACGCCGGCGCGGTCACGGCGTGCGGGCTCGCGATCGGGGGTGTCGCGCCGGTCCCCCTGCGGCTCGGGGCGGTCGAGACCCTGCTCACCGGGTCGACGCTGGACGACGACACGATTGCGCGGTCCGCCGCGACGGCCGCTCAGGGCGCCACCCCGCTCCCCGAGACGGGCTACAAGGTGGCGCTCGTCGAGGCCACCGTCCGCGAGGTGCTCGAGCGCGTGCGGTCGTGAGGGTCCTCGTCCTGTCGGACACCCACGCGCCGCGGCACTGGAAGTCCTGCCCGCCGGCGCTCCTGCCGCACCTCGACGCGGCCGACGTCATCCTGCACGCCGGCGACGTGTGCACGCCCGACGTCCTCGACCTGCTCAACGGCCATGCGCCCGTTCATGTGGTGATGGGCAACAACGACGTGCCCGAGGTCGCCGCGTGGGGTGCGCCCGAGACGCTCGAGATCGAGCTCGAGGGGGTGCGCATCGGCATGGTCCACGACAGTGGGGCCAAGCAGGGGCGCACCGCCCGGCTGCGGCGGCGCTTCCCGACCGCCGACCTCGTCGTCTTCGGCCACTCGCACATCCCGCTCGATCAGACCGGCGACGGGCTGCGCATCCTCAACCCGGGGTCGCCCACCGACAAGCGGCGTCAGCCGGTCGGCACGGTCGCGCTGCTCGACCTGCGCGACGGCGAGGTCGTCGAGGCGCGCATCGAGCCGGTCCCGCGCTGACCCGCTGAAGCCCACTTCCCGTCGAGTGCCCACTTCTCGACGGACTGGCCTCGTCGAGTGCTCAGTTTCCGCCGCGGAAAATGAGCACTCGACGGGTCTTGGTGTCGGGAAGTGGGCACTCGACGCAGCGGAGGTGGGTGCGTCGTCACCAGCCCCAGGAGCCGGGTCCGCCCTTGAACGGCCCCACGACCCGGTCGGTGATCCACCCGCCGTAGAAGCCGCCGTCCTGCGCGCGCACCCGCTCGCCGTCGACGAAGCAGCCGTCGACGAGCCCGGGCATCACGGCGACGTGACCGGCCAGGACGGCATATGTCGGCACGGGCTCGGGGTAGGTCCACGCGGCGCGGGCCGCGCGCCGGCCGCCGCCGACGAGGTCGTAGTAGGCGGCGCGGCCCTTCCACTCGCACACGGTGCTGCCCTCGACCGGCACGAGCGCGCCGTCGACGAAGGCGTCGAGCGGCAGGTAGTACGTCGGCGGGTGGCTCGTCTCGAGGACCCGCAGCGACGAGCGGGTGCGGGCCACGACCTCCCCGCCGAGGTGGACCTCGACGAGCTCGCCGCTCGGGTCGACGGCGGGCGGCCGGGGGTAGTCCCAGACGGACTCCTGGCCGGGCCCTGCCGGCAGCGGCACCGGGCGGCTCACCGCTCGCCCCCGCAGATCTCTTCGAGGCCGGTCGCCAGGCGGTCGATGTCGTCGGCGTTCGTGTAGGGCGCGAGTCCCATCCGCAGACCGCCGGTAGCGCCCAGCCCGAGGTGGTGGCTGCAGTCCCAGGCGTAGAAGTGGCCGGCCGGCGCGTTGACGCCGCGCTCCGCGAGGGCTGCGCGCAGCTCCTGCGGGTCGCGTCCCTCGACGGTGACGAGCAGGGTCGGGGTCCGGTGCTTCGCGTTGCTGTATGCCGTGAGGCCGGGGATCGCGCGCAGCCGCTGCTCCAGCGTGGCGAGCAGGCCGTCCTCGTGCTCCTCGAGCGCGGCGAAGGAGGCGACGAGGCGCTCGCGGCGTGGGAGCGAGGGGTCGGTCAGGGCGAGGTCGGCGAGGAAGTCGACGGCTGCGGTCGTGCCCGCGAGCAGCTCGTAGGGCAGCGTCCCGAGCTCGTACCGCTCGGGGACGGCGTCGGACGACGGGAGGAGCTTGTCGGGGTGCAGCGACTCGAGCAGCTCGGGTGAGGCCGCGAGCACGCCGAGGTGGGGGCCGAGGAACTTGTAGGGCGAGCACACCCAGAAGTCGGCGCCGCTCTCCGGCACGTCGGTGAGCACGTGGGCGGTCGCGTGCACGCCGTCGACCCACACGAGCGCCCCTGCGGCGTGGGCGATCTCGGCGATGGCCGGGAGGTCGGGGCGCGTGCCGATGAGGTTGCTCGCGGCGGTCACGGCGACGAGCCGGGTGCGGTCCGTGACGACGGCCGCGAACGCCTCGGGAGGCAGCTCGCCGGTCGCCGGGTCGAAGTCGGCCCAGCGCACGGTGGCGCCGACGGCCTCGGCGGCCAGCACCCAGGGTCGGATGTTGGCATCGTGGTCGAGGCGGCTGACGACGACCTCGTCGCCCGGGCCCCAGTCCTTGGACAGGGTGCGGGCCAGGTGGAAGGTCAGCTCGGTCGCGGACCGCCCGAAGACGATGCCGCGCGGGTCCATGGCGAGCAGGTCAGCCATCGCCTCACGGGCCTCGACGACGATGCGGTCGGCGCGACGCTCGGCCGGTGTCACCGTGCCGCGGTTCGAGATGGCCGAGGTCAGGGTCTCGACGACGGCTGTAGCGACGGTGTCGGGCACCTGGGACCCGCCGGGCCCGTCGAAGTGCGCGGCGCCCTCGCGCAGGGCCGGGAAGTGCCACCGGATCCGGTCGACGTCGTAGCCGGGATGTGTCATGCCCTGATTCTCACCCACGCCTCCGGGTCGAGGTGATCCCGGCACCGTCGTCGGTGCCGGGATCACCTCGAGCGAGGGTCCGCCCGGTCAGGCCGTGACCTTGCCGTCCTCGAAGAGGCGCGGCACGCGGTGGTTGGCGAGGAAGCGGTCCTCCGGGTCGTAGGCCGACCGGATCCCCTTGAGCTGCAGCCACGCCGACTCGGTGTAGCCCGTGCGGGCGTCGACCGCGTTCTCGGCGAAGTTGAGGTAGCTGCGGCCCGTCGACCACGGCTCGAGCGCCGCCGTGAACTGGTGCGCGTCGAGCTGCCCCTGCATCGCCAGCTCCGGGGTGGCCGCGATCGCGACGGCGAAGCCTGCGTATGCCGCGTCGATCGTCGCGAGGGCGCCGTGGCCCTCGGGTGCCCGGCCGAGTGCCCCACCGAGCTGGCGCAGCTCGGCCGCGAGCAGCGAGGAGGTCGAGCCGGGCCCGACCTGCTCGAGGATCGTGTCGATGGCCGCGTCGTTCAGCTCCCCGAGCAGGGTCCCGTCGGAGACGGCGGGCGAGGGGCCCTCCGGGTCCATGTGCAGACGGGTCAGGGTGCGTGCGGGCACGCGGTCGAACGTGTCGATCTCGGGCCCGAGGCCCCGCAGCAGGCTGAGGATCCCGCGGGCCTCGGCGTCGCAGCCGAGCACCGCCCCGTCGATGACGACGAGCGACCGGCCGCGCAGCGGCTCGGGGATCATCGGCAGCGGCGGCAGGTTGAGGAAGCGGAACGCCGTCGTGACGGAGTCCGGCGCCTCAGGCGCCCAGTCGGCCCAGCGACGCAGCACGCGCTCGGCCTGGTCGCGGTCCCAGACGAGCATGCCGGCATACGCCGTCTCGATCGGGTAGAGGCGGAACTCGAGGGCCGTGACGACGCCGAAGTTGCCACCGCCACCCCGCAGCGCCCAGAAGAGCTCGACGTTCTGCGTCGCGTCGGCGCGCACGTGCTCGCCGTCGGCGGTCACGAGCTCGACGGCCGTGAGGCTGTTGGAGGCGAGCCCGAGCTTGCGGGCGTACCAGCCGATGCCGCCGCCGAGGCTGTAGCCGGCGATGCCGACGTCGGGCGAGCTGCCGTGCAGCGCCGCGAGACCGTGGTCCGCGGCCGGCTCGGTCGCGTCGATCCACAGCGCGCCGCCCTCGACGCGGGCGATGCGGCGGGTCGCGTCGACGGTGACGCCGCGCATCCGCTCGGTGCGCACGAGCACGACGTCGTCGAGGCCGTGGTCGACGAGCGGACCGGCGTTGTGCCCGGTGCTCTGGGGCGCGACGCGCAGGCCGGCGGCCGCGGCGGCGCGGACGACCTCCTGGACGTGCGCCACGGTGGTGGGCAGGGCGACGGCGGCGGGGCGCTGGTCGAGCGCGACGTTCCACGGCAGGCGTGCCGCGTCGTAGCCGGGGTCGCCGGGGAGGTGGACCGCACCGTCGCAGAGTCCGGCGAGGCTCGTGGCCCGTCGGGCGGTGGGGGTGAGGTTGAGGGTCATGCGCTTCTCCTGGGTCAAGGCACCCTGCGTCATTGCGTGTGTGTGGTGGGCGCGAGGGTTAAGAGCGCTGCGGCGTCGCCCAGATACATGACCCGCGAAACGTCCGTTTCGTCCGGGGACACCTGTGCACGAATCGGATTCGAGCGCCGTGACGTCAGGCAGCCGGGCGCTTCGCCGCCGTGGCCGAGGCCCGAGGTGCATGCTGGGCAGATGGACGACGCGATGACGGACACGGCACGGGACCTGCTCCTCGACGGCTTCGGACGCATCCGGGACGGGGTGCCGGAGGTCGTCGACGGGCTCTCCGTCGACGAGCTGCTGTGGCGACCCGACGCCGACGCGAACCACATCGCGTGGCTCGTCTGGCACCTCGCGCGACAGCAGGACGACCAGGTGGCGCACCTGGCCGGTGAGCAGTCCGCGTGGCTCGACGACGGCTGGGTCGACCGGTTCGGCCTGCCCTACCCGCCCGATGCGCACGGCTGGAGCATGAACTCGAAGGACGTCGGCCGGTTCACCGTCGCCGATCCCGGCCTCTTCGGCGACTACCACGCGGCCGTCCACGACCGCACGGCCGCGCTCGTGCAGGGCCTCGACGCCGAGGGCTACGACCGAGTGGTCGACGCGCACTGGGACCCGCCCGTCACCGTTGCGGTGCGCATCGTGTCGGTGCTCGACGACGCGGCCAAGCACCTCGGCCAGGCGGAGTACGTCAGGGGCCTCGTCGAGCGTCGCCGCTGACTCGTGTGACCCGAGTGACCCGCGTGGTGAACGTGGTCACGTTGCGCCCAGAGCACAGTCCTTCCACAGGTTGACCTGCGAAAATGGAGGGGATGAGCCTCCCTGTCCTGCGCCCTGCTGCCGTCGCCGTCGAGCCAACACCCGGCGGCGTCGCCGTGCCGGCCGCCGGCCCGCACGACACGCTGCACGACCAGCTGCACGACCCGGTGAGACGCCACCGTCTGGCGCTCATCGCCCGCGGTCGACGCGCTCGGCTGGCGGCCACCGTGGCCGTCGTCTTCGCGCTCGTCGGGCTCAACGTCGCCAACCACGTGCTCGGCTGGGACACCATGTGGCTCGGCCCGCTCGGGGCCGTCACCCTCCTCGCCTTCGCGCGCTGGCAGGGCCTGACCTGGCACCAGCTCGGCCTCGCCCGGCACACGCACGCACGCGGCATCCGGTGGGGCCTCGGCGTCATCGCGGTCGTCGGCGCCGTCTACCTCGTGGGCATCCTGCTGCCCTCGACGCGCACCGCCTTCCTCGACGTGCGCTACCACCTGCCGCCGGCCGGCGCCCTGCTCACGGCGTTCGTCATGATCCCCATCGGCACGATCCTGCTCGAGGAGGTCGCCTTCCGCTCCGTGCTGTGGGGCTTCCTGTCCCGGCACGCCCGCATGTGGCAGGTCCTCGTCGGGTCCTCGCTCCTCTTCGGCCTGTGGCACGTCTTCCCGGCCATGGCCTCTGCCACCGGCAACGCCGCCATCGGTTCGGCGGTCGCCGGTCTCGGCCCGTTCGCCAAGGTCGCCGTCGTCGGCGGCACCGTGCTCTTCACGGCCCTCGGTGGCGTCCTCGCCGGCGAGCTGCGCCGCCGCAGCGGCAGCCTCTTCGCCAGCGTCGGCATGCACTGGGCGACCAACGCGCTCGGCGTCCTCTTCGGCGTGCTGGCCTGGCGCCTCGCCGCCTGAGGCATCTCGCCTCGCCTTGCTCTAGCCGGTCCCTCGTCTAGTCGTCGGTGGCCGGGACGCTCGGGTCGACGACGTCCTGGACGACCTCGTTGCGGCGCAGGAACCACGGCATGAAGGGCGGGTCGAAGCGGGCCCACCGCGGCGGGCCCACCGGGGTCAGCCCCGCCTGTCGGATCGCCGCGTCCAGGGCCGTGCGGTGCTCCTCGAACGAGGCCTCGGTCCACCGTCCGCCGTAGCGTCGCGCGGCGCCGAGGGTGGCGGGCCGCTCGCGCAGCCGGACCTCCGGACTCGTCGGCACGGGGGCGTCCGCGAGCGTGATCGACGCGGGCAGGACGAACGCCACGGCATACGACCCCTCGGACGTGCGGGTCTGCTGCACGGGCTCGGTCATCGCCATCGTCGTCGAGTCGCTCTGGATCACGGGCGCGGTCATGGCGACCTTGGTCGCGGAGCGGTTCTGCCCGGTGATGTAGCCGAGGAGGGTGCGGAAGGCCCGGTTGCCGGCGTCCTCGAAGGAGCCGGTCACGACGACCTCGGCCACGACGTGGGGGGCGTAGCGCCGCAGCTCGAACTGCGGATGGCGCCGAACCACCTCGTAGCGCTGCTGCTCGGTCACGTCTTCAATCTACGCGCCGCCCACTTTCCCCGCCGGGGCGGAGTTGTTGGGGTCCGGGTGGCGGGTTGGGGCGCGGTTTGTCTGCCGGGGTGGAGTTGTTGGGGTCCGGGTGGTGGGTTGGGGCGCGGTTTGTCTGCCGGGGTGGAGTTGTTGGGGTCCGGGTGGTGGGTTGGGGCGCGGTTTGTCCGCCGGGGTGGAGTTGTTGGGGTCCGGGTGGTGGGTTGGGGTGCGGTTTGTCCGCCGGGGCGGAGTTGTTGGGGTCCGGGGACCTGTCGGGCGGCCCGCTTGGTCACGACTGGGGACGAGGACGTGGCCACCCAGCGAGGTGCTGGGTGGCCACGTCACGGCATACGCCGTCGGTGATGGGCGTCAGTGGACGAGCTGGCCCACGAGACCTGAGACGTCCGGTGAGCCGAGGCCCGTCGGGTCGTCGTAGCCGGCCTTGGCGTCGAGGCCCGGACCGTCCCAGGCGTTGTTGCCCGAGGTGACGTCGTGGAAGGCGAGCGCGTGCGTGGCGCCGGCCCCGATCGCGTAGAGCGCCGGGTTGAGCGCGCCGAGACGGTGGCCCGCCTGCTGGTCGGCGAGGGCGCCGATCGCGGCCCACTGCGGTGAGCCCGAGCTCGTGCCGCCGTAGAAGTAGAAGCCGTTGTCGTCAAGGTTGGCGTTGAAGCCCTCGTAGACGAAGACCGAGGTGTAGACCGACGCGTTGTAGGACACGTCCGACGTCGTGCGCATCGGGTTGCCGTTGACGGCTGCCTGGTAGGCGGGCGCCGGGAAGATCGTGCTCGGGGCGCCGCCCGTCGCACCGATCGGGCCGAGGGTGCAGCCGAACGGCTCGTGCACGACGCACGAGGCCTGGTCGCCCCAGACCGTCTCCTTCTGGTAGTTGCCGGCGTCGTCCGTGAAGAGGTTCGTGCCGCCGACCGCGGTGACGAGCGGGTCGGACGCCGGGTAGCCGGCCGCGAGGGCCGGGCCGCCGTTCGAGGCGCCGTCGTCGCCGGACGAGGCGAAGAGCGAGATCCCCTTGGCTGCAGCCGCTGCGAAGTTCGCGTGCGACTGCTGGAGCTGCAGGTTGTTGCCCTTGCCCTTGATCGCGGCCTCGTCGGCGCCGTAGCTCATCGACAGGACGTCGCCGAGGTCGTGGTCGACGGCGTACTTCACGGCCACGTTGAGGGCGTTGCCGTAGTTGTTCGGCGCGACGACGAGGTTGATCGTCGCGTCCGGCGCGATGGCGTGCGCCCACTGGACGTCGAGGCTCGTCTCACCGGCCCAGCCGAGCGGCTGGCCCTTGTGGGCCGTGCTCGTCTGCGGTGCGCCTCCGGGGTAGTAGACGTTGAGGTCGGCCTTGGGCAGGCCGAAGGTCTGGCTGAAGACGTCGAGGTCCTGGCGCACCGTCGGGCTGCCGTAGGCGTCGACGATGACGATGCGCTGACCCTTGCCGGTCCAGCCGTCCGGGATGTCGTACGCCTTGCGGATGAGCGCCGGGGTGTAGCAGGCGAGTCCGATGCGGGCGACGCACTGCGACGGCGTCGGCAGGGCGCCCGGGTGGGTGCCGGTCGAGTACTGCTTCGTCAGCGGGTGGACGGTGTAGACGATGTCGCTCTTGTCGGTCCCGGCCGCGGTCGCCGTCGCCGAGCCCGCGACGAAGCTCGTCCCGAGCGCGAGGGCCGTCGCCGTGAGGCCGATCCCTACCGATGTCCGCCTGCGTCTGGAATGTGTACGCATGGTGCCCCTCTCCCTGTTCGCCCCGAGACGACCCACTCGGGCCGTCTCGGAACGTAGGTACGGTTTCTGCGAACCGCCTGAACGTCACCTGCCGATCCCATGGGAGGTGACGCCGGGGGCGAGGCGTCGTGAGACGCCGTGACAGTGCGGGAGACTGCGCGCATGGACGGTTTCACGATCCGCCCGGCGCGGCCGGAGGACCACGAGCGGCTCGGTGAGCTGACAGCAGCCGCCTACCTCGAGGACGGGCTGCTCGACTTCGGCGCCGACGACCCCTACCTCGAGGTGCTGCGGGACGTCGGTCGGAGGGCCGAGCACGCCGAGGTGCTCGTCGCCGCCGATGAGTCCGGCACGGTGCTCGGCGGGGTCGCGTTCGTGCCCGGCCCCGGGCCCTTCGCCGACGTCGCGCGTGACGGCGAGGCCGAGTTCCGCACGCTCGCCGTCGCACCCGACGGTCGCGGTCGGGGCGTCGGCACGGCGCTCGTCCGTGAGTGCATCGACCGCGCCAGGGCTCTCGGGCGCAAGCGCGTCGTGCTCTCGACGCAGCCGATGATGCACGCCGCGCACCGCGTCTACGAGCGGTTCGGCTTCACCCGCGCCCCCGAGCGCGACTGGTCACCGATCGACACCCTCACGCTGCTCGTCTACGAGCTCGAGCTGTCCCCCGACGCGGCTGCCCGCGACTGAGCGTCGGCTGCCGAGCGCCCGATGAGGTCGCGGACGGCGGCGACGATCGTCGGGTCGAGGTCGACGTGCGCCTCGAGCAGGGCGAGCAGGGTGGCCGCCGCGTGCGCGTTGCGCTCGTAGCCCGGCACGAGGTCGGCGAGCGGCAGCAGGTCCGGGGCGAACCGCCGCTCGACCCCGCGGTCGATGACGAAGACGTCCTGCCGCGCGCCGCGGCCGAGCCCCAGGTGGTCGAGCACGGTGACCCAGCGGTCCACGGCATACCCCTGGATGAAGCGCGTCGCCGTGAGGCGCTCGCCGCGCAGGTCGCGGTGCAGCCCGACGTAGAGGTTGGTGATCGCCTCGCCGACCTGGTGCTCGAGCGAGTCCGGTTGCGGCACAGGCGTCTTCGGGACCTCGAGCCCAGCGGGTGCGTCGGCCCGGCTCCAGTGGAGGCGCCCCGGCGGGTAGCCCGCGGTGTCCATCTCCGCGAGCGAGAAGACCGCGTACTCCGCGAAGAGGTCGCCTTCGAGCAGCGCCTTGCGCCCGGCGCCGCTGTTCTCGAACGACCATACGACCGGCTGTGCGGCCTCGAGCCAGTCGATCTCGGCGAGGTAGCGGTCGCGGGCCGCGGCGTCGTCGACGACGACGAAGAAGTCCGCGTCGGAGTGCTCGTCGAGGCGGTGCAGGTCCCGGCCGACGGAGCCGAGGCCGAGCAGCGCGACGGCGTCGCCGCGACGGTCGAGCTCCGCGCCGAGGCGGTCGAGGAAGGCGAGCAGACGCTCGGGGACGCTGGGCTGGGTGGGTGCTGACGGCATACGTCGTCTCCTTGTCGTGGTGGAGTCGACGTTTCAGCCCGCCCGGCGCCATGCCGTCGGGTCGCGACAGAGGCAGGGTATGCCGTCACGCGGGTGTGCGGAAGGGGTGCGGCGGGTGCCGGGTGGGGTCGGCGGACGTCGGGACTGCCTCGGATCCAGAGGCTTCGGACGGTGTGTCGCCGGCGGGCACGTGGCAGGGTGGAGGGGTGCCCGTGACCATCGAGGACGTGCGGCGCGTGGCCGAGCAGCTGCCCCGCTCCTACGAGGTGCTCGTCCGTGACCGCGTGAAGTTCCGCGTCGGCAGGATCGTGTGGCTCGCCTTCTCCGCGGACGAGACGCAGATGGGCTTCGCCTTCCCCAAGGAGGAGCGCGACGTGCTCGTCGCGAGCGAGCCCGAGGTCTTCCTCATGCCGCGGCGCTCCGACATGCGGTTCAACTGGGTCGAGGTGCGCCTCGACGCGATCGACGAGGACCGCATGCGCGAGATCGTCGTCGACGCGTGGCGGCTCGTCGTGCCCAAGACCGTCGCGCTCGCGCACAGCGCCGACGGCTGAGCTCACGTGGTGATGCGGAAGGCGCGCGAGTGTCGCGGCCCCGTCTCGGCCGCGCCACGCTCGATGCAGAACTCGTTGCCCTCGGGGTCGGCCAACGTGACCCAGCCGGTGCCCTCGGGCGTGCGGTGGTCGCCGACGATGGTCGCGCCCAGGGCGAGCGCGCGCTCGACCCACTCGTCGCGGGTGCCCGCATCGGGGGTGAGGTCGAGGTGCTGGCGGTTCTTGGCCGTCTTGCCCTCGGGGACGGGGATGAAGAGCAGGCCCAGGCTCGTGCTCGGGAACGACGCGGCGACGACGACCTCGGGGTCGTCGTCGTAGTAGACGTTCCAGCCGAGCAGCTCGGCCCAGAAGGTGCCGAGGGCGCGGGCGTCGGCGCAGTCGAAGGTCACGTTGTGGATGTGCAGCGTCATGGTGGCAAGCGTCCTGCTCGCCCCGTTGCAGGGCAAGCGGATTCCGGTCGCCCGCGGCGCGGGTGGCCCGGGACCCTGTCGTCGCCCGTCGTTAGGTTGTCGGGATGACGACGGTGCGGTGGGCGGTTGCGCAGAGCCGGATGGCCGAGGACCCGGGCGACGCCGGGGCGGTCCGCGCCGCCGGTGACGAGATCCGGGGACTCATGCGCGAGGCCGCCGCGGGAGGCGCCCGGCTCGTGCAGTTCCCGGAGGGCGCCATCGTCTACCCCAGCAAGTACGTCATGTCCTCGTCCGGGCCGGGGACGGTGTCCGACGCGGACTGGGAGCGCGCCGACTGGGACCTGCTGCGCCACGAGGCCGAGTCGATCGCCCGACTCGCCGGAGAGCTGCGAATCTGGGTGGCGTTCGGGTCGATCCACCCGCTGACGCCGCCGCACCGCCCGCACAACAGCTACTACGTCGTGTCCGACCACGGCGAGCTCGTCGGGCGCTACGACAAGCGCTTCCTGTCCAACACTGAGCTGACCTGGATGTACTCGCCCGGCACCGAGCCGTTCGTCTTCGAGGTCGACGGCGTGCGCTTCGGGGTGGCCCTCTGCATCGAGGCGAACTTCCCGCACCTCTTCGAGGAGTACGAGCGGCTCGACGTCGACGCCGTCCTGCTCTCCGTCATGGTCGACGACGCGATGCGCGCCGAGATCGGTCGGTCGTATGCCGCGCTCTTCGGCTACTGGGTCGGCTACTCCGTGCCCGCGCAGTACGCCTCGACCGTGCCGTCGGGCATCGCCGCACCCGGTGGCCGCTGGGTGGCCCGCTGCCCCGCGCGGGACCGTCCGGCGCTCGCGTTCGTCGACCTCGACCTCGCCGCTTCCGACGACGACGTCCGTGTCGCCGTCGACCTCGCGCGTCCGTGGCGGCGCCGCGCGAAGGACGGCCTGTATGCGTCCAGCCGGGTCGTCGGCGACCCGCGCAGCGAGGACGTCACCTCCTTCTGACCCGACCTGCCCTGCCCTGCCCTGATGCGACCTGACCTGACCCGGGATGTGTGCGTCGTGTGGGGTCAGGACCCCGACATCTGCACACGCGGCCACCGTCACGGCGCCGCCGGGGCGGTTAGGTTCGGGCTCGACCATCAGGACGGGCACAGGGGGTTCGGCGTGGACAGGGCGCAGGCCATCGCGCGACGAGGCGGCATCGCGTTGTTGGCGGTGACGCCGGCGCTTGTTGTGGGCACGGCCGTGTGGCCGGTGGTGCTCGTCCTCGGCGACGACGTGACGAGCGTGGGTGACGCCGCGATCGGCCTCGCCGGGTGCGGCCTCGCGCTCCTCGTCGTGGCCCGGGTGCTGGACCGCGTCGGCCGGCGGCGGGGCACGGTCGCCCGGGACGACGTGCTTCGACCCCGCCCGTTCCGACGGCTGGGCGTGGGGCTGCTCGTCATGGGAGCCGGCGGGGTCGCCGCCTTCGCCTGGGCGCTCGACAGCACCTCGGTCGCCTTCGTCATCGGGCCACCGAGCGCCGCCGGGTGCCGGGTCGTGGTGCAGGAGCACTCGTTCCTCATGGCCGGCCGCGGCACCGTCTACGCCGTGCCCGGGCACGGCCTCGTGGCCGGGCAGGTCAGCCGCTACAGCATGGACGACGGCTATCGGCCCGTCGACGCCGGGACGTTCTCCCTCGCCTGGACGGGTGAGCGCGGGCACCTCGAGGTGTTCGGCTCGGGCGTCGACCCCGTGTGGCCGCGGAGTCACGAGATCGACTGTCCCGGCGGCTGAGCCACGCTCCGGGCGGTATGGCGATGCATGCCGAGGTCATCGGGCCGGCACAGCGGCCCCACAGCGGCGCTCGCGACGGTGGAGCCATCCCCACCGAAGGAGTCCCGATGAGCACCGTTCCCCGCGCCTTGCGCCGAGCCCGACTCTGGACCGCCGGCCTGATGACCGCCTCCACCGTCCTCGTCGGCGCCATCGGCATCCACCTCGCCGATGCGCAGACCACCGCTGCGCAGACCGTCGCGACCCAGACCTCGTCCGGGTCGAGCGACAGCACGTCGAGCACGTCGAGCTCGTCCAGCTCCGACGACACCAGCTCCTCGGACGACTCGGCCTCGAGCTCGGCCTCGGGCTTCAGCGCCGTGGCCCCCGTGAGCGGCAGCAACGCCCAGGCACAGACGAATTCGGGTGGCTCGTGATGGACACCCTGACGCCCAGCCCGGCCGTGACCGGCACGTTCCGCGCCATCGGCACGTCGAACGCCGTCCTCGTCACCCGTCCCGAGGTGCTCCCCGAGGCGGTCGAGATCGCCCAGCGCCACCTGCGCGAGGTGGACCGGGCCGTCAGCCGCTTCCGGCCCGACTCCGAGGTGAGTCTCCTTGCGGCGCGGGCCGGCCGGGCACCTGCGGAGGCGTTCGCGTCACCGGTCCTCACGGCATACCTCCAGGCGGCGCTGCGCGTCGCCCGGCTGACCGGCGGGCTCGTCGACCCCACCGTGGGCTCGGCCCTCGTCGCCGAGGGCTACGACGACGACCTCGACGTCGTGCGTGCCCGCGCCGGCTTCCATCAGGTGCGTGTCGCCGGCGTGCCGCGGTGGCACACCGTGCACCTCAACGTCTCGGCCCGCCGCGTGGCCGTCGCCCGCGGCACGCTCCTCGACCTCGGGGCCTCCGCGAAGGCGTATGCCGCCGACTGCATCGCCGAGCTCCTCGCCGAGGCGCTCGCGGGCGGGTTCGCCGTCAACCTCGGGGGTGACGTCGCCGTGTCCGGTGACCTCCCCGAGCACGGCTGGGCCATCGGCATCGAGGACGCCGCCGGCGCCGTCCGGCAGGTCGTCACGAGCACCGGCCAGGCGATCGCGACGTCGTCGACGCAGCTGCGGGTGTGGGACACCGACGACGGCCCGCGCCACCACATCGTCGACCCCCGCACCGGCCACACCGCGCCCGCGGTGTGGGCGCAGGTGTCGTGCGCGGCCACCACCTGCCTCGAGGCCAACGCCGCTTCCACCGCAGCCGTCGTGCTCGGTGCCGACGCGCCGGAATGGCTGACGCAGCAGGGGGTTCCGGCTCGCTTCGTGACCCGCGACGGTCGGGTCCTGACGACGCCGGGCTGGCCCGGCGAGGCGCGCAGGGCCGCCTGATGAACGAGCTGCTCTGGTACGTCTCGCGCGCCACCGGCGTCGTCAGCATCGTGCTGCTCACCGTCGTCGTCGTGCTCGGCCTCGTCACCGCAGGGCGGCGGCGACCGACCGGTGACTCCGCGACGGTCGTCATGGCGCTGCACCGCTGGCTCTCCCTCGGCGCGAGCGTCTTCCTCCTCGCGCACATCGCGACGGCGGTCGCCGAGACGTACGTGTCGATCGACCTCGTGTCGGCCGTCCTGCCCTTCACGTCGGGCTACGAGGCCCTCTGGGTGGGTCTCGGCACCCTCGCCTTCGACGTCCTGCTCGCCGTCGTCGTGACCTCGCTGCTCCGGCACCGCCTCGCCGAGCGCACGTGGCGCCGGGTGCACCTGCTCTCGCACGCCCTGTGGCCGATGGCGATCGTCCACGGCCTCGCCCTCGGCACGAGCGGTGAGCTGCTGCTGCGCGGCACGACGATCGCGTGCGCGGTCGTCGGCGTCGGGGCCATCGCCTGGCGCTACACCTCCACCCATCACGACGAACGGCGCCGGGTCGCCGTCGCAGCGCAGGAGTGGTCATGACCATCGTGTCCCTGCTCGCCGAGGCCGGTCTGACCGGCCGTGGCGGCGCCGGCTTCAGCACCGCGACGAAGGTCGCCGCCGCGCACGCCCACGACGCCGAGCTCGTCGTCAACGCCTGTGACGGCGAGCTCGGGGCGAGCAAGGACGCCTGGGTCGTCGCCAACCGCCTCGGCGAGCTCATCGACGGCGCCAGCGAGATCGCCGACGGCGCCAGGGTGACGTATGCCGCCCACCGCGGCTCCGAGACCGCGCACCTGCTGCGCTCGGCGGGGCTTCGCCTGCTCGCGGTGCCGCCGCGCTACGTCTCGTCCGAGGAGTCGGCGATCGTCTCGCTCGCGCAGGGCGGCCTCGCCCGCCCGATGACGAAGCGCCAGCCGCTCGTCCGCGGCGGCCGCGACTCCGACGGTCGCCGGATCCGCCCGATGGTCGTCCTCAACGCCGAGACGGTCTGGCGCGCGGCGCAGGTCTCGCGGCACGGCGCGACGTGGTTCCGCTCGTACGGCACGCCCGAGCAGCCGGGGCCGAGGCTCGTCTCCGTCAGCACGCCGTCGACTCGTGGCGTCGTCGTCGAGACGGCCGCAGGGGCTCCCGTCACCGACCTGCTCGACCTCGCCGGCGGTCTGCCCGACGACGGCGACGACTCCGGAGCCGTGCTCGTCGGTGGGCTGGGCGGCAGCTTCGTCCGCACGGCCGACGTGCCGGGGCTGCGGTGGTCCGACGCCGACCTCGCTCGGGTCGGTGCCCGCACCGGCCCCGGAGTCCTCGAGGCCCTTGACCCGCGGGACTGTCCGCTCGGGTTCGTCGACCGCTGCCTCACCTGGGCCGCGGGCGAGTCCGCCGGGCAGTGCGGACCGTGCATGTTCGGGCTGCCCGCCCTCGCCACCGACTGGCGCGCCCTGGCCGCGGGAGGCGACCACGCGGCATACGACCGCGTGCGTGCACGGGTGGGCTTGCTCCCGGGGCGCGGCGCGTGCAGCTTCCCCGACGGCGTGGCCGGCTTCGCCGGGTCGGCGCTGCGCGTCTTCGCCGGGCACCTCGAGCAGCACCGCGCCGGCCGGTGCGACGCCGCCGAGCTGCGCACCACCCCGAGGAGGACCGATGTCCACGCCCGGTGACCGCTCCACCGACCGCTCCACCGACCGCCCGGCCGAACGTCCCGGCGACGTCGACACGCGGCGCCGGCTCGGGCTCGCCCACGAGCCCCGCGTGGCCGTCGACCGGATCGCCTGCACGGGGCACGGCGTGTGCGCGCAGCTGCTGGCCGGGGTGACGCTCGACGAGTGGGGCTACCCCGTGGTCGGCGACGACCGAGCCACCGCCGGCGGCGAGGACGGGCGCGAGCTCGTCGACCTGGCCGTGCGGCTGTGCCCGGCCCGGGCGCTGTACCTGCGCTGACGGCGCGGCCGCCCTGCCCGGCGAGCGGTGCACGGGGACCGGTGGCAGGCTGGGCGACAGCAGGACAGAGCGCCTGTCCGAATGTGATTGATCGGGTGTTCAACCGTGCACGATTGCTCATAGACTGCGCAGCGTGATGCGCGAAGCAGTGGTCGGGATCGACGTCGGGGGCACCCGGATCAAGTCGGTCCTCCTGACCCCCGACGGCCAGGTGCTCGCCGAGACGGCGCGCCCCACCCCCGACCGCGTCGGTGACCACCTCGGCGAGGTGGCTGCCAAGGAGGTCGTCGAGCTGACGGCGCGGGCCGGCGACGCCGTCGACCTGCTCGCCGTCGGCGTCGCGGTCCCCGGACTCGTCGACGAGGTGCGCGGCGTCGGCGTGTGGTCGGCCAACCTCGGCTGGCGCGACCTCGACCTGCGCGGCACGGTCGCCGCCCACGTCGACGTCCCGGTCGCCGTCGGTCACGACGTGCGCTCCGGCCTGCTCGCCGAGCACCGTCTGGGCGCCGCGCGCGACGCGGACAACGTGCTCTTCGTGCCGCTCGGCACCGGCCTCGCGAGCGCGATCCTCTGCCGCGGACAGCTCGTCACCGGCTCGCTGTGGACCGGCGAGATCGGCCACATCGTCGTCGTGCCCGACGGCCCGCTGTGCGGCTGCGGCCAGCGTGGCTGCCTCGAGGCGCTCTCGAGCGCCGGGGCGATCGGCCGCCGCTGGTCCGAGGCGACGGGGCTCGTCGGCGATGCCGAGGAAGTGGCCCGCCGTGCCGAGGCGGGTGAGGAGGTGGCCCGCCGCATCTGGCAGGAGGCCATCGACGCGCTCGCCATCATGGTCGCGCCCGTCGTGGCGGCCGCGGGCACCGAGCTCGTCCTCATCGGCGGCGGCCTCGTGCACGCCGGTGACACCCTCCTCGAGCCGCTGCGCGCCGCCCTGACCGCCCGCCTCGGCGGGCGCGACGACGTCACCGTCGAGGCCGCGGCCCTGGGCTCGCGCGCCGGTTCGCTGGGCGCCGCGACGATCGCGCTGGACCTCGTCGGTCGATGATCGTCACCGTCACCCCGAACCCCGCGCTCGACATCACGTATGCCGTGCCCGTCGTCGCGCTCGGCGAGTCCCATCGCGTCGCCTCGGTCAGCGAGCGCGCCGGCGGCAAGGGCCTCAACGTCGCCTCGGTCCTCGCGACGATGGGCCACGGCGCGGTCGCCGTGGCCCCAGTCGGCGAGACCGACATCGACCTCTTTCGGTCGGACCTCGGCGCGCGCCGCGTGCTGCACCGCCTCGTGCCGTCGCCGTGCCCGACCCGCCGCTCCGTCGCCGTCGTCGAGGCGAACGGCCGCGCGACGCTCTTCAACGAGCCCGGCATCGGCCAGTCGCAGCGGGTCTGGGACCGCGTCGTCGACGAGGTGGCGACGCTCGCGCCGACGGCCGCGGTGCTGACCGTCTCGGGCAGCTTCCCGCCCGGGGCCGACGCCGACCTGGTGAGGACGCTGACCCGGCTCGCGCACGAGGCCGGGCTGCGGGTCGTGCTCGACGTCAGCGGCGTGCACCTCTCGCGCGTGCTCGCGCTCGGGCCCGACCTCGTCAAGCCCAACCGGGTCGAGGCGGCGCAGACGCTGACCGGCCTCGGTCGCGGTGAGGTGCCGTCGGTGCCCGGCGCGGCCCGGGCCCTCGTCGCGGCAGGCGCCCGGTCGGCCCTCATCAGCGACGGCACCAACGGCCTCGTCCTCGTGCACGACGACGTCGCGCTCCGCGCCCACCTGCCACGGCCGCTCTCCGGCAACCCGACCGGTGCCGGTGACGCCCTGACGGCGGCGCTCGCCGCCGACCTCGACGGGATCGCCGACCTGCCGCACGGTGCGGAGGCCTGGGCAGCCGTGCTGCGCCGGGGCGTCGCGTGGGCGGCTGCCGCGGTGCTGCAGCCCGTCGCCGGGACCGTCGACGAGGCCGACGTCGAGCGGCTGCTCCCCGCCGTCGAGATCGAGGAGCTCCGGTCGTGACCCGTTCCGCCCTGACGCCGGTGCTCGCCGAGGCGGTGGCCGCCGGCCGTGCCGTCGCAGCCTTCAACGTCATCCAGCTCGAGCACGCCGAGGCGTATGCCGCCGCGGCCGAGCGCGTGAATCTTCCTGTCGTCATGCAGATCTCGGAGAACTGCGTGCGCTACCACGGGTCGCTCGTGCCGATCGCGGCCGCGACGCTCGCGATCGCCGACGCGTGCAGCCAGCCGGTCGTGGTGCACCTCGACCACGCGGAGGACGCCGGTCTCGTCGAGGAGGCTGTCCGGCTCGGGCTGACGTCGGTGATGTTCGACGGGTCGACCCTGCCCGACGACGAGAACCGTTCGGAGACAAGGCGGGTCGTCGAGCTGTGCCGGTCCGCCGGAGTCTCGGTGGAGGCGGAGCTCGGCGAGGTCGGCGGCAAGGACGGCGTGCACGCGCCCGGGGTGCGCACCGACCCTGCTGACGCGGCACGCTTCGTCGCCGACACCGGCGTCGACGCGCTCGCCGTCGCCGTCGGGAGCAGCCATGCGATGACCGACCGCACGGCCGAGCTCGACACGGATCTCATTGCGGCGCTGAGGGACTCGGTGCCGGTGCCGCTCGTGCTGCACGGCTCGTCAGGGGTGCCCGACGCCGGTCTCGTGGCCGCGGTGCGCGCTGGCATGACGAAGGTCAACATCGCCACGCACCTCAACCAGGTGTTCACGCGAGCCATGGTCGAGCGCCTCGAGCAGTCGCCGACCGTCGACACCAGGAAGTACCTCGGCGCGGCCCGCGACGCCGTCACCGACGAGGCCGCCCGCCTGATGCGCCTCCTAGCCCACCCCTGAACCGTCGAAAGGCCAATGTTTGCGGGTCTTTCCACGTCGAGTGGCCAATGTTCGTGGGTGCCCGCACGTCGAGAGGCCAGAGTTCGCCTCGCGAACTCTGGCCACTCGACCGCCCCGCACCCGCGAAGTTTGGCCTTTCGACGGTTGAGGGGCGGTCAGGTGAGGACGATGCTTCTCGTCAGGTTGCGGGGGGCGTCGGGGTCGAGGCCTGCCGCGTCGGCCTTGCCGAGGCACAGCCGGTGCAGCCGGACGAGGTCGGCGAGCGGGTCCATGTCACGGTGCTCGAAGCGCGCGCCCGTCGCCTGCACCTGCTCGCGCAGCCCCTCCGGCACCTCGCCGAACGCCCAGACGGCGCGCCCGGGGGCGGCGATGCTGATCGGGCCGTGGCGGTACTCCATCGCCGGGTAGGACTCGGACCAGAACTGCGCCGACTCGCGCAGCTTCAGGGCGGCCTCGTTGGCGATGCCGTTGCTCCAGCCGCGCCCGAGGAAGGTGACCTGCTCGGTGTCGAGCAGGGGGCCGTATGCCGTGTCGGCATCTTCGGCCAGCACCGCGCGGGCCTGCTCGGCGACCGGAGCGAGGTCCTCACCGAGCGAGGCGCGAAGCAGCGCAAGGGTGGTCGTGGCGAAGCGGGTCTGCACGACGCTCTGCTCGTCGACGTCGTCGAGCAGCACCAGGGCCTCGGACCGCTCGGCGACCGGGGTGCCGGGCGTCGCGACGAACGAGACGTGCGGCGTCCCCGCGGCACGCAGCTCCTCGACGACCGCCATGACCTCGGTCGTCGTGCCGGAGCGACTGATGAGCACCACGCGGTCGTAGCCACGGGCCAGACGGTGCTCGGAGGCGGCATACGCGTCGGTGGCGCCCTGTCCCAGCGACTCGCGGCGGGCGGCATACGCCTGGCCCATGAACCACGACGTGCCGCACCCGATCGTCGCGACCCGCTCGCCGGGGCGCGGGAGGTGTCGCGAGACGTCGTCGAGGCGACCGACGACGCGCTCCCAGTCGTCCGGCTGGGTGGCGATCTCCTGGGCGAGGTGGGTGGACTGCGACATGGGCTCTCCCGGCGAGTGGTGGCGGGCGGAGGTCGCCCGGCAGTGATGCTTGTGTGTGCGCGAAACAAACCCTAAACGCGCAGAGATGCACATGTCCATTGCTCGAAGTGCGCGGTATCGTCAGCGCGTGACCGAAGAGATCGATCCCGCCCGCAACCGCGCCAGCCGCTGGTCGGTCATGCTCGACCGGCTCGCGACGACGGGCCGGCTCGGGGTCGGCGAGGCGGCCGAGCTGCTCGGCGTCAGCGAGGCCACGATCCGTCGCGACTTCTCCGAGCTCGCCAAGCGCCAGCTCGTCGCGCGCAACCACGGCGGCGTCGTCGCCACGAGCGTCGCCTACGAGCTGCCCTACCGCTACCGCAGCAGCATGGCCGACGACGACCGCACCCGTGTCGCCGAGGCGGCCGCCGCCCTCGTGCAGCCCGGCCAGGTCATCGGCCTCAACGGCGGCACGACGACGACGGCGACCGCGCGCGCCATCACGGCTCGCGAGGACCTCGCCGCCGACGGCGAGATCACCATCGTCACCAATGCGCTCAACATCGCGACCGAGGCGGTGCTGCGCTCGCACGTGCAGTGCGTCTCGCTCGGCGGCGTGGCCAGGCCGGAGTCCTACGAGGTCACTGGCCCCCTCGCGACACTCGTGCTGCAACAGCTCTGGCTCGACGTCGCCATCGTCGGCGTCAACGCCCTCTCGGCCCGCGAGGGCGCGACGTGCCGGCACGAGGAGGAGGCGGCGATCATCCGCACGATGATCGAGCGCTCCAAGCAGGTCATCTGCGTGGCGACCGGTGAGAAGCTCGGCCTGCGCACCTTCGCCTCGATCTGTCCCGCCGAGCGCATCGACCATCTCGTCACTAGCGTGGGCGCAGACCGTGACGAGGTGGACGCGCTGCGCGAGGCGGGCGTCGAGGTCCGCGAGGTGTGAGCGCGCACGCCTTTGCTTGATTGTGATCGGATCGCCGAGCTTTCGGTCATGATTGCTCTTGCTAAGCCCCATCTGCCGCTCTAGCGTGGGCCCACGTGGCCGGGCCGGCGTGTGAACGCGCCGCCAGCACCCCGGCACCGAACCAAGGGAGAGACATGACGTCGACGAAGAAGTCTGCGGTCGTCGCGGGCCTGGCCATCGCGGGCCTCGCCCTCGGCGCGTGCGGTGGGGGCACCGGGGCCGGCACGACCGCGGGCGCCAGCGGGGGCAGCGGCCAGGAGGTCAAGACGATCAAGCTCGTCGCGGCCGAGTACTCCAAGGACCACACCAAGGCGTTCTGGGACGCGTTCGCCAAGACGTACAAGGACAAGACGGGCTACACCCTCGAGGTGCAGGTCGTCAGCTGGGACAACATCGACCAGCAGTCCTCGACGATGATCCAGAACAACCAGGCGCCCGACATCCTCAACCTCAACGCGTACGCCAGCTACGCCAAGGACGGGCTGCTCTACGACTCCGACGCGGTGCTGCCCGCGGCCGTCAAGAGCGACATCCTCGACACGTTCGTCAAGTACGGCACCTACCAGGGCAAGTTCTACGGCTTCCCGGACCTGTCCTCGGCGCGCGCCTTCTTCTACAACAAGACGCTCTTCAAGCAGGCCGGCATCAACGAGCCGCCGAAGACGTGGACCGAGCTCGAGGCCGACGCGAAGAAGATCACCGCGCTCGGCAACGGCAACGTCGGCTACGCCCTCCCCCTCGGCCCCGAGGAGTCGCAGGGTGAGTTCTCCATGTGGCTGTTCAACAACGGCGGCACGTGGAAGGACGGCGACAAGTGGACGATCAACTCCGACAAGAACGTCGAGACGCTGACCTTCCTCAAGAAGCTCGCTGACGAGAAGCTGACGCAGAACAACCCGGCCCGCACCAACCGTGCCGACGCGTTCGACCTGTTCAAGTCGGGCAAGGCCGGCATGGTCATCGGCTTCAGCCCGCTGGCCGGCGCGCTCGACCAGGACAAGAAGGTCGACTACGGCGTCGCCCCGTTCCCGACCAACGACGGCTCCGAGAGCAAGACGTTCGGCGTCACCGACTACCTCATGGCCTTCAAGAAGCCGGGCAACGAGAAGGCGGTCAAGGCCTTCTACGACCTCTACTACCAGCCCGACCAGGTCAACACCTTCATCAAGGCCGAGGGCTTCCTGCCGGTCACGAAGACGGGCGTCCAGCAGTTCCAGAGCGACCCGAAGCTCAAGGTCTACCTCGACACGCTGCCCAACGCGCAGCTGACGCCGACCGACGACCCGACGTGGGACAAGGTCAAGCTCGCCGTCCAGCAGAACCTCGGCGGCGCCGTCAACGGCTCCCCCAAGGCCACCCTCGACGGTCTGCAGAAGACCGCCGAGAACGGCGGCTGAGGCATACGCCCCCGATGACCGAGAGCTCCACGGTGACCCCCGACCCCGCCACCTCGGCGGGGTCGGGGCAACCCCGTTCCCGTATGCCGTCACGCGCGGGTGGTCGCCGACGTGCCGGCCGCATCGGCCAGGTCCACCCGCTCGTTGCACTGCTCTGGCTCGCGCCGGCACTCGCGCTCATCCTCGGGGTCGTGCTCTACCCGGCGATCAAGCTCTTCGACGCCTCGCGCGGCGAGTACTCGATCACCGGGCTGCGCAAGGGCGACGCCGGCTGGGGCAACTACGCCAAGGTGCTCGAGCACCCGGACCTCGGCACGGTCCTGCGCAACACCGTCATCTGGGTCGTCGCGGTCGTGGCGATCACGATCGTGCTCAGCCTCGCGCTGGCGCAGTTCCTCAGCAAGAGCTTCCCGGGCCGGCGGTTCGTGCGGTGGGCGGTCATCATCCCGTGGGCCGCGTCGCTCGTCATCACGAGCCAGCTGTTCGTCCTGCTCTACGACTACAACTACGGGATCATCAACCACGTCCTGCAGGGGCTCGGGCTCATCGACCAGCCGATCGACTTCCTCGGCAACGACAGCTGGACGATGTTCTCGATGGTCGTCGTCGGCGTCTTCGTGTCGCTGCCGTTCACGATCTTCGTCTTCATCGCCGGTCTCGGCGCGATCCCGGACGACGTCATGGAGGCGGCGACCGTCGACGGCGCGAGCCCGTGGCAGCGCTACTGGAACATTACGCTGCCGCTCATGCGACCGGCCTTGATAATCGCGACGGTGCTCAACGTCATCTACGTCTTCAACAGCTTCCCGATCATCTACACCCTCAACGACCGCAACCCGGGCTATGCCCACGACACGACGATCACGTTCATGTACAAGCTGGCCTTCAAGAGCCAGGAGCACGACGTCGGCATGTCGGCCGCGGCGGGCATCTTCAATGTCGTGCTGATCCTCGTCGTCGTGGGGATCTACCTCAAGATCATCAACTGGCGCGAGGAGACGAGCCGATGAGCACGACCACGGCCGCCGCGCCCGTGAGGCCGGACGCCCCTGAGCCGCAGGGCAACCGGTCGCACACGGCCGATCCTCGGCGACGCAAGCGCACCCTCATGGCGATCGGCGGTGTGCTCGTCGCGTTCGTCTTCGTCGCGCCCTACGTCGTCATGGTGCTCGACTCGCTGCGCACGAGCAGCGACGTCAAGAGCACGCCGCCGTCCTTCCTGCCGAAGGTGTGGCAGTGGGACACCTACGCCCAGATCCTCGGCGACGAGCGCTTCCTCAACTGGCTCAAGACCTCGCTCATCGTCGCGGCCGGCTCGACGGTCATCGTCATCCTCGTCGCGATCCCGGCCGCCTTCATGACGGCCCGGCACCGCTTCCCGGGGCGCGGCGCCTTCTTGCTGCTCGTCCTGGTGACGCAGATGTTCGCGCCGACCTCGCTCGTCGTGGGCCTCTACCGGCAGTTCTTCGAGCTCAACATGATCAACACCTACGGGGCGCTGATCCTCACCAACGCGGCGTTCAACCTCGCCTTCGCGATCTGGATCCTGCACGGCTTCTTCTCCTCGATCCCGCTCGAGGTCGAGGAGGCCGCGGCGCTCGACGGCGCGAGCCGCTTCGCGATCCTGCGCCGGGTCATGCTGCCGCTGACGCTGCCGGGGCTCGTCACGGCGACGATCTTCACCTTCATCGCGGCGTGGAACGAGTACGTCGTGGCGCTGACGCTGATGATCGACGACGACAAGAAGCCGCTGACGGTCGGCATGCGCGCCTACATCACCGGCTACGAGCAGCACTGGGACCAGCTCTTCGCGGCCTCGGTCATCGCGGTCGTGCCGGTCGTCATCCTCTTCGCCGTCATCGAGAAGCACCTCGTCGGCGGCCTGACCGCCGGCTCGGTCAAGTAGGTCGTGCGCGGTGGCTGCGGCTCAGTAGTCGCCCTTGATGACGAAGTAGGAGCCGCGGATCGTCCCGGCGAGCCTGGACTTCTGCCGCGCGAACTTGAAGGCGGCGAGCTCGTCGGGGACGTCCATCCCGTCGCAGAGCTTGAAGCCGACGGCGCGCTTGCCGCCGTCGGCGATGGTCCAGAGCACGTTGATGGACAGCCCGGACTCGTAGAAGACGTAGGACCAGCGCACGCCGTCGACCTCGAACTGCGTCGCCTCGAGCGCCGGCGATCCGATGACGATGTCGCGTTCCTCCTTGAGGATGCGGGCCACGTGGTCGACGACGTCGTCCGCCTCGTGCGCGGGCTGGGTGCTGAACGTGTGGTCGTACTTGTTCTTGAAGTAGCGGGCCTCGTTGGCGCGCAGGCCTGCCAGCGCCTCGGCGTGCGGTGACGACTCGAGCCCGACCGTCGAGACCTCGGTGAAGTCCACGTCGTGTGCCATGACCAACCTCCAGCTCCGCGCCTGACCTTCCCTCTTCGGCAAGGCTAGCCGCGGGTGGCGCGCGTCGGGGCCGGTCTCGTCGGCTCAGACCCAGCCGGGCGGGGGCGGCATGATGATGGCGACGAGGGGGCTGAAGCCGGGTGGACCGTCGAGTCGGACGACCGGGCCGGCTGCCGCGAGCTGGGACAGGTCGATGCACTCCTGTCCGCGACACATGCGGGGCACGACGCCCCCGGTCTGCTGGCGCACCTCCATGACCATGGTGCTGGCGATGAGCCGCCCGTCGCGGGTGTTTCGGACGGCGGGGTCTTGCCACAGGACGATCGTCGGTGTGGTGCCGCCGGGGGCGTGCGCGGTCGCCTGCTCGGCGATGGCGGCGAACTGCATCCGGGTGGCCTGGTGGGCGCCGATGTCCGCGCGCCACGACAGCACGCCCGCGACGGCGAGGACGGCGAGCAGCGCGGTCGCGACGTGCTCGACGGACCGATGGCGTATGCCGTGTGCCTCGTCGGGCGCGTCCCCGTCGTTCCGTTGCCGGTCGGGTCGATCGTGACGGTCGACCAGGAGCAGCGCGACGGGCAGCAGCGCGACGAGCCACGTCCACAGCTGGCCGCGGGCCTCGGTGACGATGCCGGTCGCGAGGGTCTGGGCGGCGTCGAGGCCGCACGCGACGGCGAGGACGACGAGGAGGCGCTGCAGGCGCGGGCGCACCGCGGGGTCGCGCCAGCCGAGGACGACGGCGACGAGACCGACGGCCGCGACCCACCACTGGGCGGCCCACATGGCGCCGGCGGCGGAGAGCCAGCGGCCCGCGTTGGTCGTGAGGGCATAGATCGAGGTCGCCGGGTTGGACTGGCGCCAGGCCGGGAGGTCGAGGCCGAAGTGACCGTAGGCGACCCAGTTGAGGGTGTAGCTGATGCCGACCCCGGCGACGAACGAGGCGACCCAGGCAGCGATGACGGAAAGGACTCGCCGCCAAGGGGATTCGCGGAGGTGGATGACGGTGAAGACGAGCAGCACCACTCCGACGGGCGGGTAGGTCATGACGGCTGCCGCCTCGGCGACGAGGAGCCACAGCCCGAGCCGGACCCGCGATCGGGCCGCCCAGGGCAGCAGCCAGGCCGCGACCGCGGCGACGAGCACCGACGGCGTCAGCGCACCGGGCCAGTAGAGCAACTGCACCCAGACGGCCGAGGCGTAGAGCCCCAGGCCGAGCAGCACGTCGGCGACGGGACGCGGCCGGATGCCTGAGAGGTGCAGCACGCGCCAGAGGCCGGCGACGAGCGCGAGGTAGCCCACGGCATACGTCATCGAGGCGGTCGTGGGGGTGCCGTGCTGGCCGACGACCTGCCACCACAGGGTGTTGAGCCAGCGGCCCTCGCTGCTGTTGTAGTACGCCGGTGGGAGCACGCCCTTCGTGCCGTCGGGGAGCAGGAAGGGCCAGTCGTCCTGGCGGATGAACGGGGTGACGGCCTGCGCGACGGCCTGGGTCACGAGGAACGCGACCGCAAGGGTGACGGGGACGAGGTAGCGGCGCGGCGGTGCCGGCGGCACCGACCGAGCGCGCTGGGGTGCGCGGGCGTTGGTCTGCGTCGTCATGGTCGTGTCGCTCTCGGGACGGGGAACCACAGGGCCGGTGCCGACCCTACTGATCCTTGATACCCGGCCCGCCTGAACAGTGCATCTCAACCCTGAGTGCTGGATGTCGGCCGAAGGCCCGGTAGGTATGAACGCCCGAAGCTGACGGGCGCCTCGCGAGAGACGTTGTCGGCGCTGGATCCCGATTGCCAGAACACGCAATACGCCACCTCAAGCGTTGTCTCGGTGGTCCGGGCGAACACAGGATCAGCCATCCGCGGATGCGCGGCCATCGAAAGGATCTGAGATGAACGTCAAGCGAAAAATGCTAGGAATTCTGCTCGCAGTGCTGACGTCGGTTTCCCTGATCGCTGCCTTCCCGGCATCCAGCCAGGCTGAGACCCGAACGACCATCTGGAAGTGCTACCAGACGCGACAGCCCGTATGGACGATCGCCAAGTCCGCCTACTACACCTGCGTCTTCGGCTTTGTCCGGTCCCTCTACACAGACACCGGTGACAAGCAGTGGGACGTCGACGGCAACTGCCTCAACAGGTACTGGAACGACCACAACAGGACGACGAACTACAGCGCGGCGGTCACCTACTGCAGGGCACTCGAGCCGCGATAGGCGGCGCACCGACGTATGTGTGTTGGCAGGCTTCCACGACATCGATGGAAGCCTGCCAACGGCGCTGCCGCACAACACCGAGGTGCTCGTTGTTGCGTGGAGTGCGCTCGCCATCCGCAGGCATGCCGAGCTCCAGTGTCGTTCTTGGCGCGCGAGTGCCGGGCGAGTCGGAAGGTGCCTTCGGCGGCCCTATTCGACCTGTCGAGGGGAGCGGGTGGCTTGGGACACGAAGGGGGCGAGTCACCGCGTCCGCTTACCTGGATGCTGTGACTCGTGGCAGAGTCATCTCCGGCAGCGTCCCTGCCGTCAAACGTCGAGTCTTCGTGGGCGGGGGTCCTGAAGTGTCGCAGCTCGTCGACGATGCCACCTCAAGAGCCAGCATGTCGCCGGCCGCATCTGCTGCTGCCATAGCAGCGGAGCTAAGCCACTGCGTGAACGCACGGATCACCGCCGCGGAGATCACGGGTGAAGCCACGAAGGGGCTCCGTCTGTTGGGGAGAGGGGTGCCCCAGATCATGAGGGCCTTCACTCGCCTGGAGCCACTCGCGCAACGGTCGGTGTGGGGCATGCAGCCGACTATGCGGTTCGACCCAGACGATCCCAGCTATGAGCTCGATGAGCGCTCTGCCCGACGCGGCTTGGACCTGCACCAGCTGATCAGCGCACACGCCTTGACCGTCAACCCTTTGCTTCCGTCGCTCAATCCGGACGTGCGTGTCGCGCCGGTCGCGATCGGCTGCATCTTGGTCGACGAGGTAGCTGCCGTGCTCCCTGGCCCGTTCGACCCCCAGGGGCGCCCAACGGCATGGCTCGTCACCGACCCGGCGATCGTGGATCTGGCGCGATCAGCCTGGAGGGTGACGTGGTCTGCATCCACGCCGGTCGGCGATGACCGGCCGCCTGCTCTGTCGCGACGGCAGGTGGAGGTGGCCAAGGGACTTATCCGAGGTGTGAAGGACGCGACCTTGGCGCGTCAGCTCAATGTCTCGCCGCGAACTGTGGTTGCCGACATGAGCCATCTGCTGGAGCACCTCGGTGCACGCAGCCGTGCCGAAGCGGTTTTCATTCTTGGTGGCGGCGCGGCATTGAAACGCACGCGTGATCGCGTCGCCGTCCCAGACTGTTCCGACGAGATGGGCCCTAGAGCACGTGGTGGGCGATGAGCTTGTTGAGGTAGGCGACGTCGGTGTTGCCCTTGAACTCGAACTTGACCTTGCCCAGGCCGGAGAACCACAGCTCGAGCTCGGCGTCGAGGTCGAAGGTGCCGGCGGTCTCGAGCGAGAACGCCTGCACCTTGCTGAACGGCAGCGACGTGAAGTCCTTCTTCTTGCCGGTGATGCCCTGGATGTTCACGGCGATGATCCGCTTGCTCGTGAAGACGATGTAGTCGCGCATGCCCTTGAAGGCCATGTAGCCCTGCTCGCCCTCGATGAGCAGCGGGTCGATCTGACCGGCCACGTCGGAGTAGTCGATGCGGCCGAGCTTGACGTAGCTGGCGTTCTGGAAGTCGATCACGGTGGAGTGTCCCTGTCTGATGGAGTGATGGTCACGGGATGAGCCCTACCCGCGGCGGACGACGCGCAGCGGGCAGGGCCTCACCGTTTCACTCGCAGGCGACGCCGTCTCCGTCGCGGTCCAGCTTGCGCGAGTAGCCAGGCTGACCGGCGTAGATCGGGTCGGCACCTGCGGCACGGACGGCGGAGCAGTTGGCGTAGTAGACGCTGGAAGCAGCGGCCGCAGCCTTGGCCTTCGCTGCTGCCCGAGCCTGCGCTGCGGCCTTGGCCTTCGCAGCAGCTTTGGCCTTGGCCGCGGCTTTGGCCTTCGCGGCGGCCTTTGCGCGGGCGGCGGCCTTTGCGCGGGCTGCGGCCTGGGCCTTCGCTGCCGCTGCCTTCGCCTTTGCGGCTGCGGCGGCCTTGGCCTTCGCTGCCGCTGCCTTCGCCTCGGCGTCTGCCTTGGCCTTTGCAGCGGCCTGAGCCGCTGCGGCGGCTGCTGCTGCCTTCTCTGCGGCCGCCGGGTCGACGGTCGGGGTCGCAGACGTCGTCGGCGAGGTGGTGCTGGTCGTGGGTGTCGCCGAGCTGGTGCTGCTCTGGACGTTGACGAACGGGACGGGTGGTGCTGCCTGCGGTGCTGACTCCTTGCACGCCGTGAGGGCGAAGAGGGCGGCGACGACGGCGAGGGTGGTGCTAGCGCGAGAGTTCATGACCTGTTTTCTGTGGGCGTGCTGTGTGCCCTGCGAGGCTATGTTCGACGCCGTCGCCTCGTGGGCGAATAGCGAAGATTGCCCTGGCCAAAGAAGCCAATCCCGCGAGCGCCGAAACGGTGCATGTCCGCCTTCGCAGGTGGAGAGGCGAGCGATAGAAGGTCAGTCCCCTGTTTCGGGCCGCCACTTCTCGAACTTCGGCGTTCCTGCAGGCTTCCAAGTGATTTCGAAAGCAGCGTCGGAGTCACTCGGCTCAAAGGCGTTGGAGTCGAAACCACCTGAATACGAGGCGACCCAGCTGGCCTTTTCCATCTTGGGGATGGTCGTGAGGAAGTAGTCATCGCCGTGCTCTGCGATGAAGCTCTCGACCTTGGAAGGTGACTCCGCCAGGGCAATCTCCTTGTTCGTCACGACTTCGACCATGAACTTGTCGGTGGATTGCTCCCGCGCGATGTCGGCGACGATCAGCTTGACCTGGTCCTTGTATCTGGCCGTCGACTGGTCGAGCTTACTCGTGTAGATCCAGTACTGGTCGAGCTTGGCCACCGTCTGTCCCTCGTCGACCGAGATGATCTCGTACTTCGGGCCTTGGTAGGTGTACGCCTCCGGCTCAGGTGCGCTGAGGCTTGCACTTGGACTCGGCACCTCGGAGGGCGTCTGGGGCGCTGCCGTCACCGACCTGCTGGGAGACGCGCTCGGCGCGGCGGTGCCACCTCCAGAACGGAGCCCCACGGCGACGCCTGCGACCACCATGAGAAGGACAAACGTCCCGCCAACTGCCATGACGCGCTTCTGGGTCTGCGGCTCCAGCCGACGAAATGCCGCATAGCCCTGAAGTGCGAACGCCTTGAGGTAAGTGCCAGCCGTCTTCGGCTTGGGGCGCCGGAAGGTGATGTCCGACCACAAGAGACCGGGGCTCTGGTTGACGAGCTCCCAACCGTCCTTCTCCCACTTGGCGATATTGCTCGCCTCGGTGCCCCTAATGGCTCGCACATCGTGGTGCTCGTACTGCACGTCCTCAGCCACCCGGCTCCTGCCCTTATCGACTTGTCCTTCACGGATACATCGTGAGGAGAGTAGTGGCCCGGCCCTCATGTTCGGTCAACAGGGTGCATTACGAGAGGCTCGAATGCGTCCGTCGAGCGACGTCTGCCTCTAGAGGAAGTCGGCCGCTTGAGGTGATTTGGCCGTTACTGCTCGCGTCGGTCAGCGCACCTGACATAGTCGGCCCGGCGCCGAGCCAGCGGATGTCCGTCCTATGTCGGTCTGGCGACGTGCATGGCCAGAACGAGCACTCAAGGGAGCCCAATCAGAATGACCTCAGGTAACCATCGACGGGCTCGCACCTACACGGCTCGCGTCGTGGCAGCGTCAGCCACCGCGGCCACGCTCGTGGCCGTGTTCGCCGCGGGCGGGCCTGAGACCACGGCCGAGGCCGCGACGGAGTGCAGCACGGCGCTGGCCGGCACCAGTACTCGGACCGCGCCTGGGACGGGAAAGACCGTCGCGCTCACCTTCGACGACTCTCGCCCCGAGTACATGCCGGCCGTCCTCGCGGTGCTGCGCAAGTACAACGTGCGCGCCACCTTCTTCAACGTCGGCAAGTACGACGCACGGATGCCCGCGGTGCTCAAGTCCGCCGCAGCGCAGGGCCACCTGATCGAGCCGCATACGTGGAACCACGCGTATCCCACTGCAGCCAATGGCTATTGGGCCGTGCCGTACCTGAGCAGTCAGATCAAGACGACCGCTGCCCAGCAGCGCGCCCTGACCGGTAAGCCGACCTGCTTCTTCCGGCCGCCGGGCGGTCACATGAACAACGTGAACGCAGCGGCCAAGTTGAACAACATGCGCACGGTGCTGTGGAGCGTCGACACGCAGGACTGGTCGCAGCCGCCCTACCTCTCGGCCACTGCTCAGGCCGCGATCCTCAAGAAGGGCACCGACCTGCGCTACGCCAACCCGTCGCACCCGATCGTGCTGATGCATGCGGGCAAGGCGTCGAATGAGCCGGAGAGCAAGGTCTCCTCCTTCCGGGGCAACACCGTTGCGGCACTGCCGAAGATCATCGCCTGGTACAAGGCTCGGGGGTACCGCTTCGTCGCGATGGACGGCTCTTCAGGTCTCGTCCGCTGACGACTGCCGGTAGCTGCGCCACCGGGCGTCTGCCGGAAATGTGCCAATCGCATCCGCGGCTCCCACGTGACAGGTACGTTGACGCCGGCGCGGACATGGGCTCCAGCCGGAGGAGAGTGTCGCGTGTCTGGTGCGTTGTTGTTCGGTCGTGTCCTGCGATCGGTCGCGGTGGCGTCGCTGCTGTCGGTGAGTGTGTTCGCGGCGCAGCCGGCGCTCGCGCTGGACGTCGACCCGGCGATCTCCGCCGGTCGGCAGCTGCCGCTCCTCCCGGAGGCTGCTCCGTACCAGCCGTTCCTCGATGCCGGCGCTCCCGGCTACGTCGCCTACGACCTGCACCAGGTCGACGAGTACGAGACGTCGTCGCAGTTCACGATCAGGCGGACGTCGGACGGATCTGTCGTGCGCACCGTGACGTGGACCGGCACGCCCAGCCCGCACCTGTCCCCCGGTGGACTGGTCTCGGTGAGCCCGATCTCTGCAGACCTCAGCCGCCGCGTCGTCGTCAGTGACATCGAGACCGGAGCGACGACGTGGACGGTGGATGTGCCGTCGGACGAGTACGTGGTCGAGGCGGGAGCGACCTGGGTGCTGAGCGTTAAGGGTCCCGCCGACGCTCGCCAGGCCGTGCTGCGTCGGCCTGGCCATGACGCATTGGCTCTGGCGGGTGTCGTCATGTCCTTCGGCTCCATCGACACGGTGGCCAACGCCAGCACCCTCGTCATCCACAACCAGAACCTGGTCTGGAGCGTCGACCTCGCGAGCGGCGACTCCCACCTGATCGCCGACAGCGCGGGGGCCTCCGACAAGCTGGTCGTCACCCCGCGCAGGGTCTTCGTGATCGACGAGAACGCCTACCCGGTCACCGCCTCCTGGGCCGATGTCGACGGGACGAACGCCGGGCACGTCGAGATGACGATGGACAACACGTCGGTGACCCGTGGGTGGGTCGGCTACGGAGACCGCCTCGCGGCGTTCCACATCGAGTCCGGTGACACCGGGGACTCGGGCCACCTCGAGCCGGTCGACCTCGCCACCGGGACACGCGAGCCGGCCGTCGCCACCAAGGTCGGCAAGTTCGCGTCCGACGGTGCCGGCGTCGCGGTCATCACGCTCGGAGACACCGCCACCGGCCGGGTCGCCACCGTCACCGACGACGGGCAGCCGCTGCACGAGGTCACGGCCCTGCCGGTCATCGGCCGGCTCGCCAGCTCGATCGGTCTGAGCGGCAGCAGCGTCTACGGGGGGTTCGGCTGGGCCTACGACTCCGGCACGGGTCCGGTGGCGAGAGCCGCCGTCGACGGGTCGGGGTCGTGGTCCACCTCCATGGCGGCGGGCGACAGGCCGGTCGCGGGCGGCCTGCTGTCGGCTCGCGGGGACGTCGTCCTGACGCAGACCTCGACCGGCAGCGCGACGGAGACCTACCGGGTGACGTGGCCCGGCGGCTACCGCGACGTGTACTCGACGCCCGGTGGGTGGAGGTTGTCCCGCGGCGGCCAGGTGCTGGTCCGTGGCGACGGGATGCTGGCCGACGCCAAGAGCGGACAACCGCTCCGGACCATGGCCCCGGGGACGAGGTACGTGGTCGACGGGCGCACGCTCTGGCAGGGCCCGGACGCTCAGGGCATCCTGACCGCGACCGACCTCGACGGCGTGAGCCCCACGCGCACCGTCGCCACCGGGGTCAAGGACTGCGGGGCGCTCGACCTGCAGGTCGCGGGCCGCTTCGCACTCTTCTACTGCGGGGACCACTACATGGCCGTCGACCTGCACGGTGTGCTGGCGCCCCAAGCTGTTCCGTGGCCGCGGGCATCGGTCCAGTCCTTTGCGCAGCTCGGGAACGGATACGTCGCCTGGGTGCAGTGGGTCGACGAGCCCACCGTCGGCAAGTACGCGGTCGCCACGGTCTACGACCTCGGGCCGGGACACGGCACCCGTCAGTACGGTCCGCTGCACGGCAAGTACACGTCTCCGGACCCGATGATCGCCGTCGATGACGCCGGCGGCGCTCGTCTGGCCTACGCCGACACGGCCCTTCAGCCGCGAGTCGTCGACCTCGACTGGCTGACGCGCGCCGCGTGGAAGGACACCGTCCCCCCGACGTTCGTCACCATCACGGGCAGCCCGAGGGCGAGTGGTTCTGTGGTGAAGGCGTCGTGGACCGCCACCGACTCGGCGAACGAGGCAACACGCATACCAAGTGGGGTGGCGACGTACGACGTGCGCTACCAGCAAGGTCCGGTCGGCGGGCCGTATGCCGCGTGGGTGCAGCCCGCGGCCCTGCGCGGTCTGACCGCGCCCACGGCCAGCGTCACCGGCCTGGCCGGGAAGGACACGTGCCTGTCGGTGCGGGCCACCGACCACGCCGGCAACACGAGCGCGTGGTCCGCGCCCCGGTGCACGGCGACCGACGTCACCGCGCCGAAGCTGGTCTCGACGGGCGGCACTCCGAGGACGGCGCCGACGCGTCAGGTCACGATCTCGGCGGTGTTCACCGACCCGGCGTTCACGTCGACGGTGGCGGGCTCGGGCGTCGGCACCTACGACGTGCGCTACCAGCAGGCCGCCAAGGTCGGCGGGACGTTCGGCGCCTGGACCTACCCCCGGATGTGGCAGAGCTCGGCCGCCCCGACGCAGACCCTGACGGCCGGCGCCGGCGCCGACACTTGCTTCCAGATCAGGGCTCGGGACAAGGTCGGCAACGTCTCGGGCTGGTCGGCCAGCCACTGCAGCGCCGTCGACACCGCGGCGCCGACCATCACTGCTGCGAGCACCGGCGCGCTCGTCGTGAGCGCGACGAAGAGCAGCGCGGTGACGTTCTCCTACAAGGCCGCCGACAACACCGGCGTCGCGAGCTACGACGTCGGCTACCGCTACGCGCCGCCGCGCGGGGCGCTCGGAGCGCTCACCCGTCCGAGCACCTGGCAGGCGACGACCGCGACCTCGCAGAAGCTGACGGTCGCCCCTGGTGGCGAGGTCTGCTTCGTCGTCCGCGCCCGCGACCGGATGGGCAACACGTCCGCCTGGTCCGGCGCGCGGTGCTCGGCCGTGCCCTACGACGACCGGGCGCTCGCGGGCAGCAAGGTCTCGCGGATCACGAACAGCCGGGCCCTGACCGGCACGGTGTCCCGACTCAACAGCTCCGGCGCGACCCTGAGCATCGGCTCGCAGCGCGGCTCTCGCATCGCCGTGGTCGTGCTCCGCGGGCCGAAGCAGGGCGTGGTCGACGTGTATGCCGGCTCCCACAAGGTCGGTCGCGTGAGCCTCTCGTCGACGACGTGGCGCCGGGACGTCGTCCTGCTCCCGACGTATGCGTTCACGGGCACCATCTCCATCCGCTCCGTCAGCTCGGCGCCGTCCCTCATCGACGCTCTGGGCGTGGTCCGCTGAGTTCCGGCCGCAGAAGGACGCGGGCGGAGCGGGGGCCCCCGTAGGCTCCGGTCATGGCTGACGCTCCCCGGATCACCTACGTCCTCGTCGACGGGGAGAACATCGATGCCACCCTCGGCACCTCGATCCTCGGTCGTCGCCCTCGCCCGGAGGAGCGCCCGCGGTGGGAGCGGCTGCTGCAGTTCGCCGAGGAACTGTGGAGGCAGCCCGCCGTCGGCCTCTTCTTCCTTGCGGCCAACAACGAGCTGCCGATGCCGTTCGTCCAGGCGCTCATGGCCATCGGCTACCGACCCGTGCCGCTCTCGGGCGCCGCAGGCGAGAAGGTCGTCGACATCGCCATCCAGCGAACGCTGGTCGAGATCCGTCAACGCCGCGCCGACGTGCTGCTGGTCAGCAACGACGGGGACTTCGTCGACCAGATGGGCGACCTGCTCGACGGCCGGCGCGTCGGCGTCGTCGGTTTCCAGGAGTTCCGCAGCAGCGCGTTCCTGGAGCTGACCACTCACGGACTGGCGACGTTCGACCTCGAGTACGACGTGCAGGCCTTCCGGGAGTCCCTGCCGCGCATCCGGATCATCGCCATCGAGGACTTCGACCCGGCCGACTTCCTCTGACACGTTCAGTCAGAGGTCGGCGACCGGCTTCGCCCGACTCTCGAGGCCGTTGATGTCGCCTGGCCGGCCCGGGACGGCGTCGGAATCTTGACCCGCGATTGGCTACCTTTCTCGCCTCGTCGATTGCGACACTTCGGACAAGAGCCGGACGATCCATGGGACGACAGGGGTGGCAGATATTCTGGTCAATCGCAGGCGGACTCTTCGCCTTGGTGCTGCTGGCGGCGTGGCTGGCTGACCGTCGAGCCAAGCAGCGTCACACGATGCTGTCCCTGTCGGAGAGCAAGAGCCCGCGCCACGGCTCCGAGGACGGCCGGATCGAGGCGCACAACTTCGGCGCCGGGGACGGTCGTCGTTTCGGCGGGGTCAAGCCCCCGTCGGGTGGAACTCCCTCCGGCTGAGCTGCGGGCGGTCGGACAGACAAGGGGACAGGTTTCTGTCGGGGTCGCAGCTCCGTCCCTCTCCGGCGGTCTCGTCGCTACTTTGAGACTGCCCCTCACCCTCAAGGGGACATCGCCGGTCCCGGGGGCAGGAAGGACTCACATGAAAGTCAGGATCCTCGCCCTCGCCAGCTCACTCGCCGTGGTCGCTCCGTTGGCCATCGGGACGCTGGGGCAGGCTCAGGCCGCACCGCCGAGCATCACCGACACCCCGCCCGTCACGCTCGTCGACGGGATGACCTCGCCGAAGTACGACTACGCCAACGCCATCCGCGAGACCGTCTGGGTCGACACGCCCGACCTGGACGGGGACGGCAGGGCCGAGCGCATCGCCACCGACATCATCCGGCCGCGCGAGCTCGACGGCACCGCAAGGGTGCCCGTCATCATGGACGCCAGCCCCTACTACCTCAGCCTCGGCCGCGGCAACGACGGCGAGTTCAAGGAGTATGCGGCTGACGGCAGCCCGACGAAGTTCCCGCTCTACTACGACAACTACTTCGTCCCGCGCGGCTATGCGTTCGTCGCCGTCGACATGGCCGGTACGGCCCGCTCGACCGGGTGCACCGACGAGGGCGGCCGCTCGGACGTCGAGTCGGCCAAGGCGGTTGTCGAGTGGCTCGACGGCAAGGGGACCGCCCACGACTCGAAGGGCGCTCTCGTCCAGGCGAGCTGGAGCAACGGCAGCACCGGCATGATCGGCAAGTCCTACGACGGCACGCTCGCCAACGGCGTCGCCGCCACCGGCGTCGACGGGCTCAAGACGATCGTGCCGATCAGTGCCATCAGCTCGTGGTACGACTACAACCGCTGGCAGGGCGCCGTGAAGTCGCGTCACTACGCGAGCAGTCTCTCGCGCACCATCGCCCAGCGCCGCACCATCACGACGGACTGCTCGGCGCGGCTGGCCTACATGGACGCCAACGACGCCGACGCGACCGGCGCCTACACCGACTTCTGGGCCGAGCGCGACTACCGCGACGGCACCTTCTACGACGCGTCCAAGGTCAAGGCGAGCGTCTTCATCGTCCACGGCCTGCAGGACAACAACGTCAAGACGATGAACGCCTCCAAGTGGTGGGAAGCGTTGGGGCAGAGCGGAGTCGATCGGAAGATGTGGCTCAGCCGCCTCGGCCACGTCGACCCGTTCGACCACGACCGGCAGGAGTGGGTCACCACCCTCAACCGGTGGTTCGACCACGAGCTGATGGGGATCGACAACGGGATCGACCGCGAGCCGGTCGTCCGGGTCGAGACCGCTCCGAACCAGTGGGAGACCTCGAAGACGTGGCCGATCCAGTCGTCGCGCACGATGTCGCTCAACCCGCGGGCGGACGGCACGCTGACCCTCGGCAAGCAGGACGCGGGCACGGCCACCTACGTCAACAACTCCCGCCTGTCCGAGACGAACGCCGTCTCGCTGGCTGCCAACCCGAACCGGGTGCAGTTCCTCACCGGAGCGGTGACCAAGGACGTCCGGATCTCCGGCACGCCCACGGTCGACCTCACCGTCACCCATTCGGCTCCGGTCGGGCAGGTGTCGGTCATGCTCGTCGACTACGGCGCCATGGACCGGGTCAGTGCCACCGGTGACGGGGCCCAGACCCTGGCCACGGAGACGTGCTGGGGAGAGTCCATCGCCACGGACGACGCCTGCTACAAGGACGTCACACGTCGCCTGCAGAGCACGCAGCTGCAGGTGCTGGCCCGCGGCTGGGCCCGTCTCGACGGCGCCGGCCAGCACCAGGTCACCGTCGAGCTGGCCGCCAACGACGTCGTCGTCCCGGCCGGTCACCAGCTGGGACTCGTCGTCAGCGGGGCGAGCAACGGCGTTATCGCCGTCGACACCAGCGCAGGGACGTATGTCGTGGACCTGCGCTCCACGCGGCTGAACCTGCCGGTCTCCGGCGCGATGAGCAGCTTCGCTCCCGGACGCCTGACCGCCAAGGACACCGACAACCTGGCGAAGGGCACCCTGCCCGACCTCGACGAGACGCTCTGGCCTCGGTGACCCGAAGCGCGGGAGCGGCCACTCGCCGCTAGCGACGCTCTACACAGAGCCGGCCCCCACTCCTGAGGACCAGGAGTGGGGGCCGTCCTCTCGCCACAGCACGGACCGCCGAGTTGGCCGAAGCTCTTCTCCTGCGCCCGGCGCTCACCCAACCAGGACGTTGGCGAAGACCTGCCAGGCGAGCAGGCTCTTCGCCACGAGGCTGAGGACGATGTAGGTGCGCTCACCGGTCAGGTAGTCCTGCCACCGACCGACCTGCTTGTACTGAAGCCACTGGTTGATGGCGAAGCTGTTGAAGAACACGAAGAGCGAGACGATGATCCCGTAGACGAACCCGGGCGGGCCGGGCCCGTCCTTGACCGCCACGTTGACGAACAGGTAGGCAGCAGCCGCCAGCCACGGTCCAACCCCGGCAACGCAACCGAACCAGAAGGGCGTCCACCAGGCGCGTCGCCCGCGGACCGGTCGCCCATCCTTCCCGTGCATCAAGCCGTTGTTGGACATCTCCATCAGCCAGCCGAACAGGATCATCGAGGCGTTGGCGATGCCGATCCCGATGAGTGCCGCGACGTCGGAGATCCCGAGCACCAAGCTGATGAGGACGATCATCAGCGTCGAGGAGAGGCTGTACTCCACCCAGCGGAAGCGGTTGCGCCCCTTCGACAGCTCGTCGACGTAGCGCGTAAAGCCCCACGGCGAGGCGATCAGGAAGTGGAAGAACGCGGAGAGGAACAGGAAGGAAGCGGTTGCCACTCCCAGGGGAACGTCGAACACGAGGTTCGTCACGCCCTTGGAGAGCGGCGTCCCCGGCGGGCCGTTCAGCGCAAAGGTGGACACCGGCAGCGTGAAGTCGTTGCTGAGGGCGACCATGGCCGCGCCGGACACCAGGTGCAGGAGTCCCATGACCACGTTGAAGACCCGTAGGCGCTTTGCGGTGTCGCGCCCCACATCGACGGATCGAGTCTGCAGCTCCAAGGGGTGGGTGCTCATCCTCCAGTGTTTCATTCTCGATGGGGATGCTCGAGTGCCACCGGACCGGGTCGACGATGCATCAGCTGGCGGGTGCGTCGGGTGGACGGGCCAGCACGCCGCGGAGGTAGTGAGGTCATTCGGCCGCTGCAGCGGCATCGCTGGGTGATCGACGGTCGATCAGGAGGGCCGCGGCGGACAGGGCCAAGCCGGCGGCGACGAGGAAGGGCATCCCGAAAGACTCCGGGGAGTGATCCGTCAGGTAGACCCACTGGGACAGGGAGTAGCTGAGGGTGCCGAGGCCCCAGGCCGCGAGCAGGACCCGTCCGACCGCGGCTGGACGGACCATGACCGCCCCGATCGCGGCGATGACCGTGAGCACCGCCCACACGTACGTCACGCCGGCCTCGTAGCCGGCGTCGCTGAGCGAGCCCAGGTGGACGGCATAGGAGATGAACACGGCGGCCGTGACGGCGCCGAGGCCCAGCGCCGCAAGGGATCCCGGGTCGCGCCAGTCGACCCGGGCTAGCGGGACCGCCTGTCGCCAGGCGGCGACCGCCACAGCCGCCGGTCCGCAGGAGGCGGCGAGGACCAGCCCGATGAGGCCGAACCACGTCCCCGTCCCGGAGGCGTCCGGGCTCAGGTCGGCGACGAGGCCGAGGTAGGTCAACAGCGAGGCGGCAGCAGTCCCGGACACCGCGAGCAGCAGCCCCAAGGACACCTCGGTTCGCACTCGCGGGGCGAACATGACGGCTCCTGCCGTCACGACCAGGAGACCGAGGATGGCCATGCTCGGCACGAGCCAGCGGTCGCCGGCTGCGTAGGTCTGCCCGTACCGCCAGGGCAGTGTCATGCTCGCGAGGATCAGCAGACCCGCAGCGAGGGCCGCCAGGCCGGCAGCCACCCGGAGACGATGGCGCGGGCCGAGCTCGGACGTGCCGGTGACGTGCTGAGCCACCGCCGGTGCGGCAGAGGGTAGCTCGGCGGGAGCTGGTGGCGGAGGCGGCCGGGATCCTCGCGTCGCCGACTCCTCGTCAGGCGCGCCGGACTCGGCCACGCTCGCCGTGACCGGCACCACCACGGAACCGGTCGGGCTCGTCAACGTGAGGCTCCCGGCATACGCCCGGCCTGTGGGCGTGAGGGTCACGGTGACGAGCGTGCCCTCGACGACGGCCGAGAGCGGCGGCTCGGCGTCGACGCGGACGTCCCGCGCGAGGGGTATGCCGGTGACCCGGAGCTCGCGGTGGATGCCGGCGACCGCGCCCGGCCCGAGCTCCCCGAAGTCGAGGGAGGTCGGGCTCACGTGCGGAGCGGCCGACTGGAGAACGGCGCTCGCATCGTCGGCGACGGCCTTCGTGTCGGACCGGGCCACCTCCTGCAGGGCCTCGAGCGCTCCCAGCGCGACGCCGAGGTCAGGGTGCGCGAGCCGGTCCCGCAGCTCGCTGACGGCTCCGCGTCGATAGGTCGGGTCGGACTCGCGTAGGGCGGAGGCGATGGGATCGGGGATGGGGACCGGGCGCACACGGCGACGTCGGCTCCTGGCGAGGTAGAGCTCCCCGGACATCTCGACGTCGCGCCCGGGGGTCTGGTTGGGGTTGGTCTCGCGGACGCGGTCGAAGACGTAGTCGTAGAGCTCGTTGAGGGAGACGAGACCGTCCTCGTCGCGGTCGGCCTCACCGGTGCGGAGACCCTCGACCACGGCCGAGGTGAAGATGGACGGTGGGACCTGGTGGTCGGCCGCGAGGGTGGTCCCCTCGAAGGAGTACTCCATGGCGCTCGAGGCGCTGATGACCGCACGGCCCCGGCCGCCGCCGAGCCGGCCGGCGGGGAAGCTGTCCATGACGTTGACCGGGCCGGCGGCCCGCACCGTCACCCCTTGGCCGAAGGCCCCGCCGTAGCAGCAGTCGAGGAACAGCACGATGCTGCGCGCCCTCGAGCTGCGCATGCAGCGCTGGACGAAGTCCGCGGCGAGCGCGGTCGATCCGAGACGATCGGGACGGGTGTTGCGGGCGGCGATGAACAGCTCGCCCGCGTCGTTCTTGAGGCCGTGACCGGAGAAGTGCAGGAGCAGCAGGTCCTCGGGCCGGCTGTCGGCGAAGAGGTCGTCGACGTGGGCCTGGACCTCGTAGGACGCGGCGTTGTGGACGATCGACACGTCGAAGCCGCCGATCTCGGGGTCGCCGAGCACCTCGGCCAGGGCGCGAGCGTCCGCCTCCGGCGCCCGCAGCGCGCTCAGGCTGGCGTGGTCGTAGGTGTCGTTGGCGATGATGAGGGCCCGTCGCGTATGCCGTCCGCCTCGCTCGGCGCCGGCTGCTCGGCCACCCGATGGTTGGGTCATGGGGACCCTTGGGGCTCTTGGGTTTCCGCGGTTTCATGGCGCGCGAGGAAGAGGTCCACGAGCTCGTGCTGCTCCTCCTCGCCTGCCCCGGTCAGCTCGAGCACGTCGCCGGCGATCTCCAGCCGCACCGTCCGCGGCTCGTCGTGCCCCCGGTCGAGCCAGTCACGCACGGCCGCCAGCAGGGCGGTGAGCCCGCCTGACCCGAGGACGGCGACGGCAAGGGTGCTGACCGTGGCGGGGTCGAGACCCCGGGCGCCGTCCGGCACCGGGGTGGGGTCGCCGGGCCTCACGTCGAGCGACGTGACTTGGTCGAGCTGGGTGCGCAACTGACGGTGGAGCAGGTCGAGGCGTGCCCCATCGGCTCCGGGTTCACCGAGCCACACCTGCACTGTTGCGTCCATGGGCCCCACCTCACGACGCTGCTCTCTCCCACGGATGCTACTCGCGCCGGTGTACCCGCGAGAAGGACTGCGGCCGCTGGCGGCGAGGTTCGTCACAGGCGCGCGTGGCAGAACCTCACGTGCTTCGCAGCCCCCTTTGAGCGCGCCGGGGTACCGTCGCGCACGGCGAGCCGCTTCAGAACGGGGAGGGCCATGTCGCACAAGGCAGTCGGGCTGGTAATCGCGTCCGCGCTGCTGCTCGGCGGCTGCACTGCCGCCGCGGAGCCCTCCGCACCCGTCACCTTCGCCACGGTGCAACCCGCGCCGGTGACCAAGCTGCTGGTGTTCGTCGTCGAGAACCACTCCCTGGACCAGATGCGTGCAGCCATGCCGTATGCAGCAGCACTGGGGAAGCAGTTCGCTGTCGCGACGAACTACCAAGCGGTGACGCACCCCTCGCTGCCCAACTACCTCGCGATGACGGGTGGCAGCACGTACGGCGTCACCGATGACGACCCGCCCTCGAGCCACACGACCGACCAGCCGTCGGTGTTCGGCCAGGCGCTGTCGCTGGGCAAGACGGCGAAGCTGTATGCCGAAGGGGTGCCTGGCAACTGCGCGACCGAGAGCTCCGGGCAGTACGCCGTGAAGCACAACCCGTGGGCCTACCACCTCAGCGAGCGCGCCTCCTGCCTCCGGTATGACGTGCCGGTCACCGAGCTGAGCGGCGACGTCAGCAACGGAGGACTGCCCAACGCCGGCATGGTGATCCCCGACCTGTGCAACGACGCCCACAACTGCGATCTCTCGGTCGCCGACCGCTGGCTGCGCAGTGAGCTCGAGGTGGTGATGGCGGGTCCGGACTGGCGCGCCGGACATCTCGCGATCGTGGTCACCGCCGATGAGGATGACCACCACCAGGACAACCTCGTCCTGACCGTGGTGGCCCACCCGTCCATGCATGGCGCCGGCGTCACGACACCGCTGACCCACTACTCCCTGGCGCGCCTCTACAGCGAGGTCCTCGGCGCGGAGCCGCTCGGCGAAGCCGCCACTGCTCCCTCGATGGCCAAGGCATTCGGACTGGAGCTCTCCGGTCGTTGAGGGCAGGGACCTCAACGGGTCACGAGGAACGCGACCGCCGGGGTCACCGGCACAAGGTAGCGGCGCGGCGGCGATGAGGGCAGCAGCCGCGCACGCTTGGGACAGGTGCCCGTAATGACCGATCGGTGGCCCCGCGGCACGATCGCCCGGTGGGCTGGAGGTCTCTGTCTCGCGTACATCGTGGCGAACGTCGTCGCCAGCCTGGTCGGCAAGATCGGGCTCAGCGACTCGCAGACCCTCCGAGCCGCGTTCACCGAAGACGAGACCACGTTCCGGTGGGGGCTCGTCGCGGCACTCGCGTCGGCGCCGCTCTTCGTCCGTACCGCGTGGGCGCTCTACGTGCTCCTACGTCCGCTGGACGGGACGGTGGCGCTGCGCCTGCTGATCCTCAATGCCGTCGGCGTGGCCGTCCACTGCGCGAGCTACCTGCCACTGCTGTCTATCCTGGCCCAGCGCGACGCCGCCTTCGACGTGCACGCCCTGAAGGGCCGGATCGACGCACTGGCCCTTCCGTCGGTCAGCACGTACCGGACCGGCTTCGTCACGGCCCAGCTGTTCTTCTCCCGTGACTCTTCCCCTCGGCTGACTGGTGCTGCGCTCAGGGTTCCTGCCACGCCAACAGGACTTCCGTTGGGCTTGGATGCTCGGACTCCAACCGCTACGGCCTTCTCTTGCGCGGCGGAGCCTAGACGAGCCGGCAGTCGGTGCGGGGTGGTATACAGATGCTACAAACCTAGGACAGGGGCAACCATGGCTAACAAAGTTGTGTTCATAGCATTCGCCAAAGAAGACGAGAGAGCGCGAGACCTCTTTGTAGGGCAGCGTAAGTTGGGCAGCACGCCTTACGACTGGACCGACATGAGCGTTAAGAATCCATACGACACGGAGTGGAAGGAGCGCGTTCGCACTCGGATCCGCCGCTCAGACGGTGTCATTGCTCTTATAAGTAGCAACACCCCAGCCGCGTCTGGTCAGCTTTGGGAGATTAAGTGTGCGCGAGAGGAGGGCAAGCCGCTGCTAGGCATCTGGATCGAAAAGGGCTACAGCACGAAACCCGCAGTTATGGGCACCTCGCCCTGCAAAGACTGGACATGGCAGAACGTCGGCGACTTCATCGACGGCCTTTGAGATGCTGCGCCGCGCGTTAGTGGTAGGCATCGACAGTTACCCAACCTTTGGCGATCTCGGGGGCTGCGTCAACGATGCCCACGCTCTGGCTCCCCTTCTAACGCGGAATGAAGACGATTCGCCCAACTTCGACGTGCGCACCCTAACTGCACCCGTGGATACAGGATTCGTAGGACGCGACGAGTTTCTCGATGCTCTCGACACGCTGTTCGGTCCGGGTGTGGACGTGTCTCTCTTGTATTTTGCTGGTCACGGAGCGGCTGTAGGGGATGGCGGCGACGTAAATCTGGTGACCTCGGATGGAACGAACGGCACTCCGGGTGTCCGCTTCAGTGAAGTTCTTGAGCGAATCAACGCGTGCAGCCAAGAGGTGGCCGTTGTTCTGGATTGCTGCTTCGCTGGCGCCGCAGGCGGCGTTCCGGCGGCTCTGAGTCCCGCATCTGTTCTTCGGCAAGGCGTGTCACTTCTAATGGCCAGCAGAGCGGACCAGACGTCCGCCGAGACACTCGATGGGCGTGGACAGTTCCCCGAGTATCTGGAGGGAGCGCTGGACGGCGGCGCCGCGGACGTATTGGGCCACGTGACGGTCGCAGGTTTGTACGCGTACCTCTCTGAGGCCTTTGGAGCGTGGGACCAGCGCCCTATGTTCAAGGCCAACGTCGATCGACTTCAAGACATTCGGCGATGCAATCCGTCCGTGCCGTTGACCACGCTGCGGCGGCTTCCCGAGTGGTTCCCTGCGGCCAACCATGTGTTCGCACTCGACCCGAGCCACGAGCCGGACAAAAGCCAAAGTGGTTTGCCTCCCCATCCTGAAAACGAGGCTACTTTCAAGCAGCTACAAAGGTGCGCATCCTCAAAGCTGGTTGAGCCGGTAGGTGCTGAACATATGTACTTCGCAGCTATGAACAGCCAAGGCTGCCAGTTGACTGCCTTGGGTCGGCACTATCGACACCTTGCTGATAGGGGACGTTTTTGACCGCGTACGGCATTACGGGTCATCAAACGGCGCCGGAAGCGGCTTGGCAGATGTTGGAGAGCAGACTTAGCGACCTGTTTGACAAGCCATCGTTCGTCGCCGTCACGAGTCTGGCGGCGGGTGCCGACCAGCGATTTGCCGAAATGGCTTTGAGTCGGGGCGGAAAACTGTACGTAGTAGTTCCCAGTTCAGGCTACGAGTCCTCCATGGCCAGCCGCGAAGATCGATCAAGATTCCGGCAGATGCTTTCCGCCGCAAGTACCGTGGAGCGACTCGACTATCCCAGGCCAAGCGAGGAAGCTTTCTTTGCTGCAGGACGGCGAGTGGTGGACATATGCGACGTTCTCGTCGCCCTCTGGGATGGTCTCCCGGCACGCGGAGTTGGTGGAACCGCCGACGTAGTCTCATATGCTCAGAGTGTCGGAAAGTCAGTCGACGTCGTCTGGCCGGAAGGGCTGCGTCGCTGAATTCATGCCCCAGTCCCAGCAAACTTCCAAATTCACTCGATGAACGTGTGAGCAGCGGTCATGCCGGTAGTGTGGTGGGCAAGGTCTTAAAACAAAGTCGAAGCTACAAGAGCAGGGCACTTTCTCCGCTCAGGCGTGATCTATTCGCGTCGCGTCATATGGGCTGCGCCGCGAGTGGAAGAACTCATCGACGGCATGTCAGGCATGGGCGAGGAAGCTAAGGCTTGTCGTCCTGCATTAATCTCAACAGACTGGAGAGGAAGTTGGCATGGCAGCCGACGAGCGTGAGAAGCCGAAGCGTTGCTTCGTTTTATCGCCTATTGGAGCTGAGGATTCAGCCGAACGCAAGGAGGCTGACAAGGTTCTCAAGCACCTGATCCGTCACTCTCTGGAGCCTGAGTTTCATGTGGAACGTGCCGATGACAGCACTAACCCGGGTTCGATTACGCCCACTATCGTTGCGGGTGTCTTGGAGGCTGACCTGGTCGTGGCGAACTTGTCTGGCGCCAACCCAAACGTCTTGTATGAACTTGCAATGGCCCACGGCTACGACATTCCTACGGTTCACATTCAAAGAGCTGGTGAGAAGCCACCCTTCGACGTGAAGGATATGAGAATCGTAACCTATACGATGGACCCTGACGATCTCGAAATAGCCAGGTCCCGTCTGCGGGCATCTGCAGACTATGCAATCAAGAATCCTGAAAAGGTGGAGACCCCCCTTACATCGGCGACCAGGTTCCGAGCGATTCACGGTAGCACCGACCCGGTCGCAGAGAGCAATGTTCGCGTAATGGAGGCGATCGCTGAAGTTCATCAGGACGTAAAGCGTGCTCTTTCGCGCCGGATAAGCGGCGTTTCTTCGAATGTTCGTCTTCAACAAGCCCTGGCGCATGCGAGGCTCACAAAAATGATCATTGAGCGTGTAGTCGATGCTGGGCGGGCAGAGCTGTCGGATTTTGAATCAGCGATCTCGCCTGACAGTTCGGAAAAGTACGACGACTGGGCAAGGCGGCAACTGGCTAAGGTCACGGGGGTCGACAGCAAAAGCGTCCTGAACGACATTCTCTTCGATGTTGATGTTCGACGAGAGATTGAAGACGATGGCGGGGCTGAGGACGACGTCGATCCGGAAACCCGGGCCGAGTTCGAACGTCAAATGTCGAAAGATTGAGCCTGCTCCTGACCGCATCCGGATATCCAATGGCACTCGGTAGGTCGCGACAGGTAGGAACCATTCCCTATTTGTCCGCTCACTGCGGAACCTGCCGTGCTGGAGCCAGGACCTTTGGGTTTTGAGCGCTTCTCTGGTACGCGCCGTATCGGGCTCGAGGGAGGGAGAGCAGACTTCGCCTGGAAGTTCCGTGTACAAGCGGGCGCGATGCGTTCACGCTGTGCCGCGGGTTGCGTCCAGAGCGAACGCGTTCTTTCCCGTCTAGTTCTGTCCCCGTCTATATGGCGCGCGCCGTGCTGCGAAGCCTCAGTTCGTCAGTCCCGCGTCGGACGTCAGAACGGCCGGGGTGCGACCCTTCGTCGCGCCCGGCCGTTCACCGCGCCGTGGACCTCAGGGCAGCAGGGTGTGCTCCCCCGGGGCCAGCTCGATGGGGAGGCCGTCGACGATGACTGTCGTGCCGCCGTCCTCGTCGAGGCCGGGGCGGAAGTGGATCGTGCCGTCGGCGTCGACGCCGGCGATCTCCGCCGTGGCCCAGTCGAGGCGCCGTCCGCTCACCTCGAGCCCCAGGGGCAGGATGTGGCCCGACCGGGGCGGCACGCTCAGCGTCGCGCCCGCAGCGATCGGGGTCCCATCGAGCGCCACCGTGACGGTCGCCGGAGCGCCTGACGTGTTGATGACGTGCAGCGCCCGCTGTCCGTCGTCGGTGCTCGTGGTCGTCGCGAAGACGCCCGGCCACTGCGTCTCGAGCCGCAGCCCGGGGCTCACCCCCAGGCTGGCGAGAGCACGGTCGAAGAGCACCGGGTCCGACGGCACCTGCGCGGCCAGGAGAATCGCGCGCCCCTCACCGAGCGGCACGTCCACGCCACAGACTGCGCCGTCGACGTCCGTCAGCACGACATCGCCGCGCTCGTGCGTCAGCTGCTGGATCCACCCGGCCCGCATCTCCGGCCACGGCTGTGCCCACCCGTGCGCGACGAGCGACGGGAAGTAGTGCCCCGAGTCGCGCACCACCTCACCTGCGCCAAGACCGAGGGCGTCCGCCAGCACCGTGCACGGCGACCCGTCGAGGTCGCGCTCCGGCACCCGCCCGAGCAGGACGAGGTTGCCACCGGTCGAGACGTGGCCCACGAGCCGCTCCTGCACCACCTGCGACAGGTGGCGCCCGGTCCCGACGAGCACCGTCGACCCCGGCGCCGGGTCACGACGCTCGAGATGCGTTGCGCCATAACGGAAGCCGCCCAGCAGCAGCGACCGCGCCAGCGCCTTGCGCTCACCGGCCCCACGATGCGACGTCAGGTCGTCCACGACCTCTGTCATCAACGAGGACCCCGGGTGGTGGTACTCCGTCATGTACGCGTCGAGCACGAGCCCCAGCGTCACGTCGTCGTGGTCCTCGTCCATCCGGGCCAGCCACGGCTCGTTGGCCTTGATCGCCCGCACGCCGCGCGCCGTCGCCTCGTAGGCGTAGCCGCGCTGGCCCTCCGGACCGACCGGCGCTGCCGTGCCGTGCCGCTCGCCGGTGAAGCTGACGCGGTCGTTCCCGTCGGAGACCGTCTCGTCGAGCGGCGGGTTGATGCCGCCGGCGAAGAGGTAGTAGTTGATGAGCCGGTTGCCCTGGGCCAGGCACAGCCGCGTCTTGAGGTCGGCCGTCGACGGGTCGTACTGCATCTCCGCGCCCGCGCCGTAGTCGCCCGAACCCGCTTCGAACTCAAGGGAAGTCAGCGGCTGGTCGCCGTCGTGCACGGCCGCCATGTAGGCGTTCATGACGTAGAGGTCGGTCATCGTGTTGAGCGTCGCCTCGCCGAGGTAGTGGTCCGACCCCGAGACCATCCCCGGGATGCCGGCATACGTGTCGACGAGCTGGCTGATGCCGATCGGGAAGGGCGCACCGTTGCCGCCCTCGGTGCCGTGGATGTTGATGAAGAACGGCACGCCCGCGACGCCGCGTTCCTCGCACAGACCGCGCAGCGCGGCGACATACGAGGCAAACCGCTGCCGCATGAAGAGCCCGAGGTCGAGGCGCAGCGCGCCCGCCCACTCCTCCTTGGGCGACCGCACGACCTCCGCCCAGCCGTCCTCACCCGGCGACGCGGCATACGGCCCGGGCCCACCATGCCGCGACAGCACGAACTCCCCGAACGACGCGACGAGACCGTCGGTGAGGTCGGGCGAGTTCGTGACCCAGGCGAGCATGCCGATCTCGTTGTCGAGCTGCACGCCGATGATCGGCCCACCGGCCGGCTGCAGTCGGGGCGCCAGCACCGGCATGATCGCGTCGAACCACCGCGCGCTCTCCGAGATGAACGCCGGCGCAAGGTAGTCCACCGTGCGCGACGTGACCTGCACCCCGTCCCAGCCGAGCGGCACGATCTCCGGGTGGTCGCGGTAGACGCGGAACGGGATGCCCTCGTTCTTCAGCTCGGCCATGATGAACGGCCCGGGGCGCGCGATGAAGCGCAGCCCCTTCGACGCGGCGAGGTCGATGAAGGCGCCGATGTCGCGCTCCGGCCGCGTCGACCCCGTCACGTCGATCGTCCCGTCGGGCAGCTCGTGGAAGATCCACGGGATGTAGGAGGCGACGGTGTCGCAGCCCGCCTCGACGAGCAGGTCGAGGCGCTGCCCCCACTCGGCGCGCGCGACGCGGAAGTAGTGCACCTCCCCCGACATGACGATGGCCGGCTCGCCGTCGATGCGGATCTGGCGGCGCGTGGTCTCGATCATGAGTCGTTCCTCACCTGGATGCTGACGGACTGGAGGCGGGCCGCGTCGGGCCCCGTGAGCAGGACGATCTCGCCCTCGTCGACGCGGGTCGTGAGGTCACGGCCTGCGTATGCCGTCTGCTCGGCGTCCACATCGAAGGTGACCTCGCGTGCCTGGCCGGGCTCGAGGTCGACGAGCGCCCAGTCGGTCAGCTCGACCAGCGGGCGGGTCACCTCGGCGACGGGATCGCGGAAGTAGAGCTGGACGACCTCGCGGCACGGCCGGTCGCCGGTGTTGGTGACGGTCACCGTCAGCGTGACCGAGCCGCCCACGGGCAGCGTCGACGACGACACGACCGGAGCGCCGTACTCGACGCTCGTGTAGCTCAGGCCGAAGCCGAAGGGCAGCCGCGGGTAGGTGAGGGCGTCGATGTAGCGGCCCTCCTTGTGGTCGACGTCGGCGCGGATGAGCCGGCCCGTCGGCCGCTGGTGCGTGCTCGTCGGGATGTGCCCGGTCGAGAGCGGGAAGGTCATCGGCAGCCGGCCGTGCGGCTCGACCTCGCCGAGCAGCACCGAGGCGAGGGCGTTGCCGGCCTCGCTGCCGGGGTGCCAGACGACGAGCACCGCGTCGGCGAGGTCGAGCACCTCGCTGAGGTCGAGGGGTCGGCCGGTGTAGACGACGGCGACGAGCGGCTTGCCGAGGGCGGCGACCGCACGCAGCACCTCGATCTGGCCGGGCGGAAGGCCGATGTCGACGACCGACTGCGCCTCGCCCGAGCGGGAGCGGTGCTCGCCGAGCAGCAGCACCGACGTCTCGGCGGCCCTCGCCTGCATGAGCGTCACGTCGGAGAAGCGGCCGTCGGCGACGGTGAGCCGGTCGCCGAGGCGCTCGCGAAGCGCGGCCCCCGGCGTGACGACCTCCTCGCCGCGCCCGTCGAGCACCCACGTGCCGAGCAGGGCGTCGCCGTCGTCGACGAACGCTCCGCTGAGCAGCACCGAACCGGCCGAGCCGGCGGAGCCGCTCGATCCGGCCGACGCGTCCAGCGGCAGCACGCCGTCGTTCTTGACGAGCACGTGCGCGGCCTGGCCCGACCGGAGGGCGACCTCGCGGGTCTCGGGAGTCGGCGCGTTCGGCGCACCCGGCTGCGCGGCATACGGCCGCTCGAAGAGCCCGAGGCGGAACTTCAGGCGCAGCACCCGGCGCACCGCGTCGTCGACGAGCGCGAGCTCGACCTCGCCCGACTCGACGAGCTCCTCGAGGTGGGCGAGGTAGGCGCCGCCGCACATGTCGAGGTCGACGCCGGCGCGGATCGCGAGCACCGCGGCCTCGCGCAGGTCGGCCGCGACCCCGGCGTTGACGAGCTGCCCGATGCCGTTCCAGTCGGCGACGACCATGCCGTCGAAGCCCCACTCGCCCCTGAGCACGTCGCGCAGGAGGTGCTCGTGGGCGTGCATCGGCGTGCCGTCGACGTCGTTGAAGGCGGCCATGACGGTCGTGACGCCTGCGTCGACGGCCCACTTGAACGGGCGCAGGTGCAGGTTGCGCAGCGTGTTCTCCCCGACGCTCACCGTGTCGTAGTCGCGGCCCCCGGCGGACAGGCCGTAGCCCGCGAAGTGCTTGGCGCACGCGGCGAGCCGCTCCGGCTCGCTCGGGTCGTCGCCTTGGAAGCCGCGCACGAGCCCGGCCGCGAGCCGGCCCGACAGCACCGGGGTCTCGCCGAGCGACTCGGCCACCCGGCCCCAGCGCGGCTCCTCCGAGATGTCGACCATCGGCGCGAACGTCCACGCGACGCCGTCGACGACGGCCTCGCGGGCCGCGATCTCGCCGATCTCCTCGGCGACGTCGGGGTCGAAGGAGGCCGCGATGCCGAGCGGGATCGGGCACACGGTGCGGTGGCCGTGGATGACGTCGCGGCCGAAGAGCAGCGGGATGCCGAGGCGGCTGCCCTCGACGGCGTGCCGCTGGGCGGCGTCGATGTTGCCGACGAGCACGCCCTCGTCGCGCTCGTTGCCGCCGGTCGGGCCGGAGGCGTAGAGGCTCGAGCTGATCCGGCCGGCGGCGATCTCGTCGGCGTCGGCGTCCGGGTCGATGTTGGCGACCTGGTGGGTCTGGCCGACCTTCTCGGCGAGCGTCATCTGCGCCATGAGCAGGTCGATGCGCTCCTCGACGGGCAGCGTGGCATCGAGCCACGTGCGCTCCAGGGTGCGCGTGGCGGTGGTGTCAGTCATGTCAGTGGGTCTCCACGATGATCTCGGTGCCTTCGGTGGCGGACAGCAGGTCGGCGGCGCGCACGGCCACGCCGGCCCGGCGGTAGGGGTTGGTCAGGGGGCGCAGGTCGAGCTCGCGCCCGCCCGCGGTGACGCGGCGCACGCCGTGGCCCTCGGCCCCAACGACGTAGCGGACGGTGAGGTCGGTGCCCGCGAGGGGCAGCCGCGCGGTGAGCTCGCTGCCCTCGGAGGAGCCGGCGGGCGGCAGCACCGGGTCGACCTCGACGTCCTCGCCGCGCTGGCGGATGCCGAGCAGCACCTCCGTGACGAGCCGCAGCACGAGGCCGGGCCCGGAGGAGTAGACGCGCCACCCGCCCTCAAGCGGCACGTCGCCAGCCATGAGCGCGGCATACCGCTCGGACGCGTCGTAGCGGTCGGTGAAGGCGCCGTCGGACGAGGAGTAGTAGCACGTCGTCTGGCGCGGGCGTGCCTGCGGCACCAGCGAGTCCAGTCCGACGGGGCTCGCCTTGGCCAGTGCGGTCAGCAGCGCCGCGCCGTCGCCGACGCGAGCCAGGGCCTCGGCGTAGCGCAGGTGGGCGTGCATGTACATCAGCCCGATCTCGCGGCCCCAGAAGGTGCTCGCCTCGGCCCGCTGGAACACCGACATCGGCCCGCCGACGTAGCTGACCGGCCGGTCGAAGAGGCGCGCGCCGTCGGGACCGAGCAGGTGCTGCTCGATGAGGTCGAGGTGGTGGTGCGCCTGCTCGGGCGTCATGAGGTCGGCGCCGATCGCGTGGATCCACGGCAGCACGCCGTAGTGCAGGCCGGTGCGCTCGTCGCTCGGGTGCACGAGCGGCTCGAACCGCCCGTCCTCGTGGTGCAGCAGGTAGCCCGGCAGCACCGGGTCGGCCGCGAGCTGGTCGAGGAGGGCATCGTGGGTGCGCTCGGCGAGCTCGTCGGCGTCCGCGCCGAGCGTGGCCGTGTCGCCGGGGTTGCCGACCGCGTGCAGCCCCTCGGCGAGGGTGCGCAGCGACTGCGTCTGCAGCACCGCCGTCCACGTGGATACGAGGTGGGCCGCCAGGTGGGGGTCGGCAGGCTGGAGCGAGTCGTTCCAGTCGCCGTGGCCGTATGCCGGCAGCGGGCTCCCGGGGACCGTGCACTCCGCGATCCGTGCGACCGCACGCCGCAGGTGCTCGGCCACCGTCGCCGGCTCACCCAGGGCGTCGTCACCGACGAAGGCCACCCGCTCGTCGAGGATGCTGGCATCACCGGTCGTGCGCAGGTAGTCGCCCGCAGCGAGGACCGGCCAGAAGACGACGTCGCCGTGCGAGTCCTGCTGACCCGTCTCGGGCAGCGGCGGGAGGAACTCGAAGGCCTGCGGCCAGTCGCCGCGGGCGTTCTGCGCGCGGAAGACGCGCAGCAGCACGTCGCGCACGGCGTCCTGCCGGCCGAGGGCCGTGAGCAGGCCGACCGGTCCCTGGCAGACGTCGCGCGTGCCCCAGGCGCCGCCCGAGAACTGCTCGAGACCGCGCGGGGAGAGGTAGTGGACCAACGCGTTGTGCGTGAACCACGGCAGGGCCGCCGAGAGGTTGGCGGCCGAGGCACCGGCACCGTCCGCACCCGACGTCGAGCCCAGGGCCGAGCCGTCGAGGCTGACGGCGTGACCAGCCTTGTCCCAGAACGCAGCTCCGAGGCGCTCGCCCTCCGGGAGCACCTCACCGGCAGCCGCTTCACCGGCGCCGGGCGCCGAGGTGACGACGACCTCGAGCTGCTCGCTCGCGTCGAAGAGCACCGTGAGCCAGCCCGGGCCGCGGCTGACACCGTCGGCCTGGAGCCGGGCGTCGCCGACGTCGGCGGTGCCGGGGCCGGTCCACGCGATGCGCCACGGGCGGGGGTCGCTCGCCGTCGTGACGTCGAGGTGGTCGCCGGCGGTGGTCACGGACGGGGCGTCGGAGAGGTCGTCGGCGACCTGCATCGCGAGCAGCACGCGGCGCGGCGCCGGGCCGCTCTGGCCGACCGACAGGGTCAGGGCGTGCTCGTCGGCCGGGGCGCTCGAAGTCACGGTGAGCACGGGACCGGACGACGCGGCATACCACCACGTGCAGTGGTCGAGACCCGTGAACCACGCGCTCGGCGCCTCGAGGAGGCTCCACGCGCCGTCGGTGTCCTCGACGAAGAGGCGCACGCCGTGGGCGCGCTGGAGGCCGAGGTAGGTGCGACGGCCCGTCGCGACGGGGTTGCGGCCGACGTGGCCGCGGGTGATCTGCGAGTGGAAGGTGCCGGCCATCCACACCGTCGAGGCGAGCGAGCGCGAGTCGGGCGTGAAGGCGTCGCCGGTGCGGAGCAGGTGACCGTGCGGGCGCAGGACCGCGAGCTCCTTGGCGGGCGTCACGAGCTGGCCGCCGCGGACGGTCCAAGCGAGCTCGGTGCCGTCTCCGTCGGTCTCGACGAGGGTGCGGCCGTCGACGAGGTCGGCGTCCTCGAGCTCGGCGCGGTCGAGCGGCCGCGACGCGAAGGCGGGGGCCGACGACCACAGCGTGTGGGGAGTCGGGGTCGCGGCGGCGGTGTGACCGTGGGCGCCGTCGCCCGCCGGCGCCCACGGGGTCGGGGTGGCGGCCAGCGCGGCCTCGGCCCAGCGGGCGTCGGCGTCGGAGGTGGCCTCGGGGTGGTCCTCGAGGGCGATGCCCCAGAAGCCGGTGCGGTGGGTGTCGGCCGGCGCGATCGTGGCCGGGGCGTCCTGCAGGGCGATGAGCGTGTGCTCGTGCTGCAGGCGGGTGCTCGGCAGGTCGGCCACGTCGAGACCGGGCCAGGTGACGCCGCGCTCGGTGCGCTCCACGAGCTGCAGCGCGTCGGTGGCCCAGCCGGTGCCGGTGCCCGTCGTGCCGACCATGAGCCACGGCACGCGCTGGCCCGGCATGTTCTGCCGCACGGCGACCGCGGTGCCGTGGCCGTCGGTGGCGACGGGCGTCAGGTCGAGGTACTGGCTGACGTAGTACTCGTTGGTGCGCACGGCGCCGAGGGGCGCCAGGGCCGGGTCGTGGGTGAGCACCACGTCGGCGGTGACCGGCTCTCCGGTCGTGTTGGTCAGCGACAGGTCCCAGTGCCAGGTGGCGTGGTCGGTCGTGCCGAGCCGCAGCACGAGGCGGTAGTCGAGGCCCTCGTGGCGCCCGGTGACGGCGACGCCGTCGTGTTCCTCGTCAGCGGCCGCGGCCGTGACGACCGAGCCGCTGCCCGGCCCCAGCAGGGCGAGGCGGCGGGTGCCGTCCGGCCGGTGCACGCGCAGGTGCACGTTGGTCAGCCCCGCCTCTGCGACGGTGGCCAGGTGCAGCAGCAGGCTCGTGCCATGGGCCTCGAGCCGGCGCAGGGCACCGTTGTCGAGGACCTCGGCGGAGAGCGTGGAGCGCCCCTCGAGGGAATGGACCGTCGGCGCGGTCAGGACGGCGTTGTCGTCGAGCACCTTTCTTGTCTACCAGCGGCCCCGTTTTCACTCCATAGCGAATCCCCTTGAAAACAAATGAAAGTCGCGCTGCGCACGAGCGACCCCATGAAAGTAGTTACATGCTTCCAGAGCGTTGACAGTCGTCACGAGACCGGACCTAACCTGACAAAAAATCCCCCTGACGGAGGTCCGCAATGACGCGTACTCGCACCAAACCCACCCTGGTCGTCACCGGCCTCGCTGCCGCCGCCCTGGCCCTGACCGGTTGCGCCGGCAGTGCTGCGCAGAAGGACAGCAAGGCGTCCGCCGACGGCATGATCGCCCAGCTGACGTTCCCGTCGGAGGCCGATGCGGCCGTCGGCGGCCTCGTGAACTACAACCCCAACTCGCCGAAGCCGCTCACCGCGACGTGGCTCTACGAGCCGCTCATCGTGCGCAACAGCCTCACCTGCGAGGAGACGCCGTGGCTCGCGACGAAGTCGACGTGGGAGGGCGGCAGCAAGCTGACCTTCGACATCCGTGACGGAGTCAAGTGGAGCGACGGGCAGGCCTTCTCGGCCAAGGACGTCGCCTTCACCTTCAACCTCATGAAGCAGTACCCGGCCTTCGACAAGGCCGGCGTCTGGAACGACACCTTCGGCGCCCCGGCCAAGTCCGTGACCGCCCAGGGCAACCAGGTCGTCTTCGAGTTCACCGGCAACGCCGCCCCGAAGTACGACGGCATCATCGCCACGAAGATCCTCCCCGAGCACGTCTACTCCAAGGTCGGCGACCCGACGAAGTACGTCGACAAGACCCCCGTCTCGACCGGCCCCTACAAGGTCGGCAGCTACAACGGCCGCCGCCTCGTGCTCGAGCGCCGCGCCGACTACTGGCAGGCCGACAAGGTCAAGGTCCAGAAGATCGTCCTCGAGGGCCAGTACGACGCCGCCCAGGCGGCCCTCAAGCTGCGCGCGGGCCAGCTCGACGCGTACTACGGCGAGATCCCCAACCCGAAGAAGACGTTCGTCGACGCCGACCCGAAGAACAACCACTTCTACTACGCCCCCAACGGCATGACCGTGCTGACGGGCAACGACGAGCAGAAGCCGTTCAGCGACGTGAAGTTCCGCGAGGCCATCTCCTACGCGATGAACAAGCAGGACATGTCCCTCAAGGCGACGTACGGCGTCATGAAGCCGGCCAGCCAGACCGGCCTCAAGCTGCCGTCGATGGCCTCGCTCGTCCCGGCCGAGTACTCCGGCAAGGACACCGTCCTGCCGTTCGACCTCGCCAAGGCCAACCAGGTGCTCGACGCCGCCGGCTACAAGAAGGGCGCCGACGGCAAGCGCACCAACCCCGACGGCTCGCCGCTGTCGGTCAACTTCTCGGTGCAGGCCGGCTTCATCGACTACCAGGCCATCGCCGACGTCGTCGTCAAGGGCCTCAACGACGCCGGGGTCAACGCCAAGGTCACAGCTTCGGCCCCCGACTCGGTCGACGGGCAGAAGAAGACCGGCGACTTCCAGCTGATGCTCGAGTACCTGCACGGCGGCTGCGAGCTGGCCAAGAACATCGGCGCCAAGCTCTCGAGCACGCAGATCCCGACGAAGACCGACATCTTCCCGAACGTCCAGCGTTTCAAGGACCCGGCCGTCGACGCCGCCGTCACCAAGCTCGCCTCGGACACCGACAAGGAGTCGCAGAAGCGCGACCTCGCGCCGCTCGTCGAGACGATGATGACGAAGTACCCGGTGACCGCGCTCATCTACGCGCCCGCTCGCATCCTCTACCGCACCGACAAGGCCGTCGGCTGGCCGAGCGAGGAGAACGCGTACGCCAACCCGCAGGACGACAAGCTGCTGGTGCTGACGCACCTCACCGCCCCGAAGTGACCACCCCGTTTCGGTCCGGGACGGCTCCCCGAGCCGTCCCGTCCCGGGTCGGGAGGCCCAGATGACTTATTTCGCAAGGAAGTTCGGCTTCTTCCTGGCCACCCTGTGGGCGGTCGTGACGCTCAACTTCCTCATCCCACGGCTCCAGCCGGGCGACCCCGCCGAGATCATGGTCAAGCGACTGGCCGGCAAGGACGCCGCGCTCGACCCCGCACAGGTCAAGGCGATGCGCGCCATGCTCGGCGCGCCCGACGGCTCCCTCTGGAACCAGTACGTGACGTACCTCGGTGAGCTCGTGCACGGCAACTTCGGGCTGTCCTACACCTACTACCCCTACAAGGTCACCGAGGTGATCGGGCAGGCGTTCTGGTGGACGGTCGTGCTCGTCGTCCTGACGCAGGTCGTCTCGTTCGTCGTCGGTGTCGTCCTCGGGGCGTATGCCGCGTGGCGCCGCAACTCGCGCCTCGACTCGATCGTGACGCTGGGTTCGACGTTCCTCGGCACGCTCCAGCCGTTCTGGATCGGCCTGCTGCTGCTCTACGTCTTCGGCTACAGCCTCGGCTGGTTCCCGACCTCGGGCGGCTACGAGGAGGCGACGCCCGGCTTCAACTGGCCGTTCATTCAGGAGGCGGTCAGCCACTCCTTCCTGCCGGCGCTCGCGCTGCTCATCGTCACGCCGATCGGCTGGATCCTCGGCATGCGCAACACGATGATCATGAACCTCGGCGAGGACTACATCCGGCTCGCCAAGGCCAAGGGCCTGCCCGACCGTGACGTCGCCCTGCGCTACGCCGCCCGCAACGCGCTGCTGCCCAGCGTGACGGGCTTCGCGCTCGCGCTCGGTGGCGTGCTCGGCGGGGCGATCCTCGTCGAGACCGTCTTCGACTACCCGGGGCTCGGGCGCCTCATGGGCGAGGCCGTGCAGAACAAGGACTACCCGCTGCTGCAGACCCTGATGCTGCTGACGACGGCGGGCGTGCTCGTCGCGAACCTCGCGGCCGACCTGCTCTACGGAGTGCTCGACCCGCGCGCCAGGAGGGCCGAAGGATGACGACCGACACCACGCCCACGCCGACCCCCGGCGAGGACTTCATGGCCGAGGGTGCGCCCCGTCAGGAGCTCGCCGTCGAGCAGGTCAGCGAGACGGCGCGTCCCGACCAGTGGTGGCAGGTCATCTGGAGCAGCAAGAAGGCCCGGGTCGGCGTCGTCATCCTCGCGGTCTACGTGATCGTCGCGATCTTCGCGCCGCTCATCGCGCCGCAGGACCCGCTCGACAGCTCGTTCACGCCGCTCGACGGCCCGAGTTCGACCAACTGGCTCGGCACGACGACGAGCGGCCAGGACATCGCCAGCCAGCTCATCTACGGCTCGCGGATCTCCTTGATGGTCGGGCTCTTCGCCGGCCTGATCTCCACCGTCATCGCGACGGTGATCGGCCTCATCTCCGGCTACGCCGAGGGCACGATCCTCGACGACCTGCTCTCGTTCGTCACCAACGTCGCCCTCGTCATCCCGGCGCTGCCGCTCATCATCACGCTCGTGGCCTACTCCGAGGTCCGCGGCATCTGGCTCATCGTCGGCGTCATCTCGATCACCTCGTGGGCCGGCGCGGCCCGCGCCAAGCGCGCGCAGATCATCAGCCTGCGCAACCGCGACTTCGTGACGGCCGCCAAGTTCTCCGGCGAGGGCACGTGGCGCATCGTCTTCCGCGAGATCATGCCCAACATGACCTCGCTCGTCGCGGCGAGCTTCGTCGGCGCGGCCACCGGCGCGATCGGCGCCGAGGCGGGTCTCGCGGCCCTCGGTCTCGGCGACAGCCAGAGCGTCTCGTGGGGCACGATGCTCTACCAGTCCAACGCCCAGGGCGCGATCGCGCAGGGCCTGTGGCTGTGGGTCTTCGTGCCCGGCCTCGTGCTCGCGATCCTCATGACCGCCATGACGTTCATCAACTTCGGCGTCGACCTGCTGAGCAACCCGCACCTGAGGGAGGACGCATGACCCTGCTCGACGTCCGCGACCTGAGCGTCCGCTACGAGCCCAAGGCCGGCCGGCCCCTCGATGCCGTGCAGGAGGTCAGCTTCGGCATCGGCCCCGGCGAGTTCGTCGGCCTCATCGGCGAGTCCGGCTCCGGCAAGACGACGCTCGGCACGGCGCTGCTGCGCCTGCTCCAGCGACCCGGCCGCATCAGCGGCGGCTCGATCACCTTCGACGGCACCGACATCACCGACCTGCCCGAGGACGACCTGCGCGCCCTGCGCTGGCGCGACATCTCGACCGTCTTCCAGAGCAGCATGAACTCGCTCAACCCGGTCGTCCGGGTCGAGGGGCAGTTCCGCGACGCCATCGAGCAGCACAGCTCGCTGCGCGGCGAGGCCGTCACCCGACGCATACGCGAGCTGTTCGAGATGGTCATCATCGACCCGAAGTTCATGACGGCCTTCCCGCACGAGCTGTCGGGCGGCATGCGCCAGCGCGTCAACCTCGCGCTCGCCCTCGCGCTCGAGCCGAAGTTCATCCTCCTCGACGAGCCGACGACCGGCCTCGACGTCGTCGTGCAGCACTCGATCCTCGAGAACGTGCGGCGGCTGCAGGCCGAGCAGGGCTTCGCCGTGCTCTTCATCAGCCACGACATCGGCACCGTGCTCGACCTCTCCGACCGCATCCTCGTGATGTATGCCGGTCGCATCGTCGAGGACCAGGGCGCGGCCGCGCTGCTGCGGGACCCGCTGCACCCGTACACGAAGGGCCTGCTCGGCTCCTACGGTGACCCGCGCCAGGAGACGGTGAAGATCACCTACGTCCCCGGCCGGCCGCCGGACCTCAGCCTGCCGATGGTGGGGTGCAGCTTCGCGGCACGGTGCCCCGAGCGCATCGACGTCTGCCTCGAGAAGGACCCGGCGCTCGTGCCGCTCGAGGGCGGACGCGCCGCGTGCCACGTCGCCGTGCTCCAGCGCGAGGAGGGCGGGGCCGGGCCGCACGGCGAGCCGAAGCGCGGCTTCGAGGGGCCACAGTTCGTCAAGACGGCCGACGAGTCGCGCAGCGCCCTGGCCAACGACGTCGTCCTCTCCGTCGAGGGCGTCAGCAAGGTCTTCGAGCGGCGCCGTGGCCTCACCGTGACGCGCACCGAGGCTGTCACGGACGTCAGCTTTGAGCTGCGACGCGGTGAGGTGACGGCGCTCGTCGGGCAGAGCGGCAGCGGCAAGTCGACGCTGGCCCGCATGATCACCGGCGTCGAGAGCCCGACGTCGGGGCGCATCGTCTTCCACGGTCCCGACGGCGACAAGCAGGTCTCGGGCTTCAAGGGCCGGGCGCTGCGCGACTACCGCAGCGACGTCCAGATGGTGTTCCAGGACCCGTACAGCTCGATCAACCCGGCCAAGCGTCTCGGCTACGTCCTGTCGCGCCCGCTCGCGAACTACCACGGCCTCAAGGGCGAGGCCCTGCGCGAGCGGGTCATGGAGCTGCTCGAGCGGGTCGCCCTGACGCCCGCCGACCGGTTCGTCAACCGCTACGGCTACGAGCTGTCCGGCGGTCAGCGCCAGCGCGTCATCATCGCCAAGGCGCTCGCGGTCGAGCCGCGGATCATCGTCGCCGACGAGCCGATCAGCAGCCTCGACGTATCGATCCGCGCCGAGGTGCTCGAGCTGCTCAACGACCTCGTCAAGGAGAACGACGTCGGCATCCTCTACATCACCCACGACCTGCTGAGCGCCCGCATGCTCTCCGACGAGGTCCTGGTGCTCAACAACGGCAAGGTCGTCGAGCAGGGGCAGACGCTCGAGGTCATCCGGGACCCGAAGGACGACTACACACGCACGTTGCTCGACGCGATCCCCAACCCGTTCTGAGGCGTGGCGACGTGCCTGTCCGAGTTGTGCAGCCCGACGCGCCCGTGCACTCTGGTCCCGAACGAGGGAGCCTGGGTGTCCACGGAGCACGACGACGCGCGACCGGTCACGATCTACACCGTGGCCGAGCGCGCCGGCGTGTCCATCGCCACGGTGTCGCGGGTGCTCAGCGGGTCGACCCCGGCGTCGGCGATGACCCGGCAGCGGGTGCTGCGGGCCGTCGAGGACCTCGAGTACGTCCCGCTCCGGGCCGGCCGCACCGTCGACGTGCCCTCGCACCAGACGCACGGGCTCGTGCTGCCGGGGCTGCGCGGGCCCTACTACTCCGAGCTGCTGTCGGGCTTCGAGTCGACGGCGGCCCGGGACGGCCAGTCGGTCGTCGTGGTGGTGTGCGACGCGTCGAAGGACGCCGAGGCCTCGGTGCGCAAGATGCTCGGCCGCATCGACGGCATCGTCATCGCGAACGACACGATCAGCGACACGATGGTGCGCCAGATCGTCAAGACCACCCCGACGGTGCTCGTCGCGCGCGACGCGATCGAGGGCTGCGACGCCGTCCAGGTCGAGAACTTCATCAGCTCGGCCGAGCTGACCCGGCACCTGCTCGAGCACGACCGCAAGCGCCTCGTCTTCGTCGGCGACCCGGACACCTCGCACGACGTCTCGGAGCGCTACCGCGGCTTCCAGCACGCGCTGACCCGTGGCCGCGGCGCGGAGGTGGCCGGGCCGATCCGGGTGCAGTACGAGGAGACCTCGGGCCGCCAGGTCATCGAGGGGCTGCACGAGGCCGATGCCGCCGGGGCTGCCGTCGACGGGCTCGTCTGCGCCAACGACGAGCTCGCGCTCGCCACGATGGTGCTGCTCGGCCGCGAGGGTCGTCGCGTCCCGGACGACGTCGCGGTGGTCGGCTTCGACGACATCATGACGTCGCGCTACCTCGCGCCCGGCTTGACCACGGTGCAGCAGCCGATGCGCGAGCTCGGCCGCTGGGCCGCGATCCGGCTCCACGAGCGCATCGGCGGCCGCAAGTTCGACGTCCACCCGCAGGTGCTCCCCACCCGCATGGTCGTCCGCGGCTCCTGCGGCTGCGACTGGGACCAAGCCTCCGTAGCCGGAGCCTGAGCCCCCCGCCGGGCACCCCACCCCCCCCAACGTCGAGTGCCCAGTTCCGGACGTCGGGTTTTGAGCACTCGACGGCAAGTTCTCGTCGAGTGCCCAGTTCCCGACGCCGGTTTCTGAGCACTCGACGTGCAGATCTCGTCGAGTGCCCAGTTCCCGACGCCGGTTTCTGAGCACTCGACGTGCAGATCTCGTCGAGTGCCCAGTTCCCGACGCGCCTCCCCCCTCCCCAAGGACTCTCGTATGCCTGACCGCACTCTCCTGCTCCGCTGGGCCGCCGACACGTGGCGCTCGTTCGAGGCCATGACCGACCCCGACACCGGCCTGCCGACCGACAGCATCGCCGACTCCCTCGACTCGACGACCCGCAGCGGCTACACCTCGCCGACGAACATCGGCGGTCTGCTCTGGTGCACCGTCGCCGCCCGCGACCTGGGGCTCCTGGCCGTCGACGAGGCCCACGACCGGCTCGCCCTCCTGCTGACGACGCTCGCCGGGATGGAGGTCCACGACGAGTCCAGGATGTTCTTCAACTGGTACGACGACCGGACTGGTGCCCTCATGCGGCAGATGCCCGACAGCGGGCACGAGGTCCACCAGTTCCTCTCGAGCGTCGACAACGGGTGGCTCGCGGTCGGACTCATGGTCGCGGCAGCCGCCGAGCCGCGGGTCGCGGTGCAGGCGCACGTCGTCCTGGACCGGATGGACTTCGGGGTCTTCCACGACCCGTCGGCCGGTCCCGACGGTCCCGGCGGGCGCCTCACCGGCGGCTTCTGGGTGCAGGACCCGGGTGAGCGGACGCGCCGCACCTCCTTCGTCGCCGGCCACGCCGAGGTCTTCCACACCAAGCACCACTACGACCTGCTCGACTCGGAGCCCCGGATCGCGAGCTACGTCGGCATCGCCCGCGGGCAGATCCCGCCCGAGCACTACGCGGCCCTCGACGCGCCGCTGCGGCACTACCGCGGCCGCGACGTCGTGCCGACCTTCGGCGGCTCGATGTTCGAGGCCCTGATGCCGACGATCTTCGTGCCCGAGGCGGCGTGGGCGCCGGACACGTGGGGCGTCAACGAGGCACGGACCGTGGCCCTGCAGCGCGAGTACGCCCTCGACGAGAAGGGTTACGGCTACTGGGGATTCAGCCCGTCGGCCTGCCCAGGCGAGGGCTACTCCGTCTTCGGCGTGCCGCCCATCGCGTGGGAGACCGACGGCTACCCGAGTGAGCGCGACGGCGAGGTCGTGGTCACGCCGCACGCGTCGGCGATGGCGCTCATGGTCGAGCCGGAGGCTGCCGCCGACAACCTCGTCCGGATCGAGCGCGACCTGGGTGCCTACGGTCCCGGCGGCTTCATCGACGCCGTCGACACGCGGACCGGGCGGCACGCCGGCCGGCACCTGTCGCTCGACCAGTCGATGGTGCTCGGCTCGCTGGCCAACGTGCTCGCCGACGACTGCCTCCGCCGCTGGTTCGCCACCCCCGAGGTGGAGGCCGTGCTGCGCCCGGTCGTCGCCGCACGCGAGCTGCCGCTGACCGGACCCGCCTGACCGGACCCGCCTGACCGGACGGGACCGGTCGAGCAGACCCTCCTGCTCGTCGAGCAGCTGCTCCAGACCGCACCCGAGACCCTGAGCGACAACCCGCTCGACTCCCCGGCCTTGATCTGAACCGCAGCGACGTCGCTGCGCGGGCCATCCGGCATACCCGGAGGTTGCGGGCATACGATCGCACGGTGGGCGAGGTCGAGCAGACTGGCCGGACGCCCGCCGTCGTCAACGGTGCCCGCTCGCCGGGCAGGAAGGACGCAGGGGAACCTATGTCTGACAAGCAGATCGGCCGCGAGATCGGCCAGGCCCTCGGGGCCAACCTCACCCGGCGCTCGCTCTTCGCGCTCGGCGGCGCGGCAGCCGTCACGGGCGCGCTCGCCGCCTGCGGCAGCAACACCGGCCGCGAGCCGGCAGCGACCGGCGGCGGAGCCAGCGGCGGCAGCGGGGCCACGATCAACCAGTGGTACCACCAGTACGGCGAGGCCGGCACGCAGCAGGCCGTCGAGAAGTACGCCGCCGCCTACAAGGACGCCACCGTCAAGGTCAGCTGGAAGCCCGGCGACTACGACCAGTCGACGGCCGCCTCGCTGCTCACCGACGCCGGCCCGGACGTCTTCGAGTACGGCAACGGCCCGACCATCGACATGATCAAGGGCGGCCAGGTCGTCGACCTCACCGACCTCATCGGTGACACGAAGTCCGACTTCAACCCGAGCATCCTCGAGCGGATGACCTACCAGGGCAAGACGTATGCCGTGCCGCAGGTCGTCGACATGCAGCTGCTCGTCTACCGCAAGTCGATGCTCGACAAGGCCGGCATCCAGCCGCCGCAGACGATCGACGAGCTCATCGCCGCGGCCAAGAAGCTGACCCAAGGCAACGTCAAGGGCCTCTTCCTCGGCAACGACGGCGGCGCCGGCCTCATGGGCGGCCCGATGCTGTGGTCGGCGGGGCTCGACTACCTCACCAAGGACAACCAGTTCGGCTTCGACGACCCGCGCGCCGCGACCGCCCTCGGCAAGCTGCGCGAGATGTGGGACGCCAAGGTGCTGCTCCTCGGCGCCCCCAAGGACTGGTTCGACGCCTCGGCCCTCACCTCAGGCCTGACCGCCATGCAGTTCACCGGCCTCTGGACCTTCCCCGACATCAAGAAGGGCCTCGGCGACGACTTCGGCGTGCTCCCCTGGCCCGCCCTCGACGGCAGCGGCAAGGCCTCGGTGCCCGTCGGCGCCTACGGCTCGTGCGTCAGCGCCAAGAGCAAGGACGTCGAGGCGGCCAAGAAGTTCGTCAAGTGGCTCTGGATCGACCAGACCCAGGACCAGCTCGACTTCGCGACCTCCTACGGCTTCCACATCCCCTCGCGCACGAGCCTCATCAGCCAGGCGAGCACGCTCAAGAGCGGGCAGGCCGCCGACGCGGCCAAGCTCGCGACCGACGTCGGCCACGCGCAGAGCCCGATCCTGTGGACTCCCAAGTGCGCCACGGCTTTCGGTGACGCGATGAACCGCATCGTCAAGGAGGGCGCCGACCCCGCCGGCGAGATCGCCAAGGTCAAGGCCGTGGCCGATCCCGAGCTGAAGCGGGTCCTCGCCTGACAGCGCAGGCCGACCCGGCGGCATACGACCACGCGGCGCAGCGGAAGGCGACCGACCGGGCGACGCCCTCGACACCGAGGCCGTCGCTCGGTCGGCGCCTGCGCGGGCGCCAGGACCGCAACCTGTGGTTCTGGGTCTTCGTCGGGCCGTTCGTCATCGGGCTCATCGTCTTCGTCTACATCCCGATCGCCTGGTCGATCTACCTGTCGTTCTTCGAGGCCTACAACACCGTCACGCCGACGAAGTTCGTGGGGCTGGGCAACTACCTCGACATGCTGCGCGACCCGGCGTTCCGCAGCAGCCTCGTCACGTTCCTCGCGTTCGCCGTCTTCATCGTGCCGACGACGTTCGTCATCTCCCTCGGCGCGGCGCTGCTCGTCGCGCGCACCCGGGTCATGCAGAGCTTCTTCCGGTCGGTCTTCTTCCTGCCGACCGCGTGCAGCTACGTGGTGGCCTCGCTCATCTGGAAGATGTCGATCTTCAGCGGCATCCGATCGGGCCTGGCCAACGGGGTGCTCGGGTGGTTCGGCGTCGACTCGATCCCGTGGCTGAGCCTCGCCGACCCGCCGTGGTACTGGCTCGTCATCGTCACGGCCCGCCTCTGGCTGCAGGTCGGCTTCTACATGATCCTCTTCCTCGCCGGCATCCAGCGGATCAGCCCGACGCTCTACGAGGCGGCCGCCATCGACGGCGCCGAGGGGTGGAAGGTCTTCCGCCACATCACCCTGCCGCAGCTGCGCGCGACGTCGACGGCGGTGCTGCTGCTCCTGCTCATCAACGCCTTCCAGGCGTTCGACGAGTTCTACAACATCCTGTCGACGTTCGGCACCTACCCGCCCTACGCGCGACCGCCGCTCGTCTACCTCTACTACACGGCGCTCGGCTCGGGTCAGGACTTCGGCCACGGCTCCGCCGGCGCCGTCATCCTCACCCTCATCATCGCGATCGTCGCGGTGGTACAGGGCCGCATCCTCCGACTCGGCGACAGGGGCGACTAGATGGCCATCGTGCGCAGCAAGCGCCGGTCCCGCGTCACAGGGTGGGCCCGCTACAGCGCCCTCGCGGTCGCGGCGCTGCTCTTCCTCGTCCCCTTCTACCTGCTGGTCCGTAGCGCGTTCATGCGCGAGCAGGACCTCGGCTCACCGGACTTCCACTGGCTGCCGCCGGTCTGGGAGACCTCCAACCTCACCGGCCTCTTCGACAACCCGGCGATCCCGATGGCGCGCAGCCTGCTCAACTCGGGCCTCATCGCCGTGACCCAGACGGTCGGCGTGCTCGTCATCTCGGGCCTCGCCGGCTACGGCCTCGCGCGCATCCCGTACCGCTGGTCCAACGCGGTCTTCTACACGATCACCGCGACGCTGCTCATCCCCGCGGCCGTGACGTTCGTGCCGAGCTTCGTGCTCGTCTCGACCCTCGGCTGGATCTCGACGCTGCGCGGCCTCATCATCCCCGGCCTCTTTCAGGCGCTCGCGACGTTCCTCTTCCGGCAGTTCTTCCTCGGCTTCCCCAAGGAGATCGAGGAGGCAGCCTTCATCGACGGCCTCGGCTACTGGGGCACCTTCTGGAAGATCGTCGTGCCGAACTCGATGGGCTTCGTCGCGGCCATCGGCACGATCACCTTCATCGGCTCGTGGAACGCCTTCCTCTGGCCGCTCGTCATCGGCCGCGACCAGGAGTCGTGGACGGTGCAGATCGCACTGTCGACCTTCCTCACGGCACAGTCGGTGCAGGTCAGCCAGCTCTTCATGGCCGCGCTCGTCGCGATCGTGCCGCTGCTGCTGATGTTCCTCTTCCTCCAGCGCTGGATCGTCGAGGGCGTCGAGCGCACCGGCATCGCCGGCGACTGAGCGCGGTGGATCACCGGCGCCTGGTGCCGACGATCCACCGCACTGCCGTCACCGGCACCACCGATGGCGTATGCCGGGTGGCCCGGTCAGGGCAGCTTGGCGACGGTCAGCAGGATGGCTGAGTCCTCGAGCGCCTCGAGCGAGTGGCGCGCCTGCGGCATGACGAGCAGGTCCCCCGGGGCGCCCTCCCACGAGAGCTCGCCCGCGCTGATCCGCACGCGCCCGTGCATCACCTGGACCGTGGCCTCGCCCGGGTTCTCGTGCTCGGCGAGGACCTGTCCGGCTGCGAGCGCGACGACCGTCTGGCGCAGCACGTGCTCGTGGCCTCCGTAGACGGTGTCGGCGCTGCGACCGTTCGAGGCGTGCGTGGCGTGCTCGAGCAGCTCGCGGGCGAGCGCGGTCAACGACGACTTCTCCATGCCTCCACCATGGCACTCGCGCGAGGGGCGGGACAGACTTCAGGCGCCGTGGACCCGGCAACACGCTCAGCGCACGCGACGCAGGTGGTCGGGTGCCGGCATACGACGCACCTCCACGCTCCAGAAGCGCACGACGAGAGGGTAGTCGGGGACGAGGACGACCCGGTGCTCGAAGCCGCCCTCCCCGGTGGGCACGACCTCGGCGCGCGCGACGTCCGCGGCGGCCGCGACGGCCCGGTCGAGGTCACGGCGGTTGGTGTGCAGCACGACCGCGCCGACGTAGGTCACGGTCGCGAGCTCGTGGCCCCGGTCGGGGTCGCCGGTGAGCAGCGTCCACGTGAAGGAGTCGCCGGCGATCGACCAGTCCTGCACCTGGGCGGCTCGCAGGTCGAGGGCGACGAGGTCACGGACGTCCTCCGGCAGCTCGGTCATGCCCCCATCGTGCCCGCCCGCCCCGGACGACACCGCCGCCGACCCCCTCCCTCGGACGCGCGTCGTCTAGCGTCGAGGGGTGGACATTCCCGACACGACCGGTGAGCGGCTCCTCCTTGCGGCGGCGGGGGTGGCCTTCCTGCACGCGGTGCCCAGCCTCTACTGGGCTGTCGGCGGCACGCTCGGCATGGACTCGCTGGGCACGTGGGCGCCGGCGTGGCGGGCCGAGAGCCCCGTTCTCGTCGGCGTGCTGCTCGTCGGCATCTTCGCCGTCAAGCTGGCCGGCGGCATCGTGCCGCTGCTCGCCACTCGAGGACGCCTGCCACGAGCCCGCGTCTGGCGAGGCCTGAGCTGGGTCGGGGCCACGGTTCTCGTGCTCTACGGCCTGGCGAACGTCGTCGTCGGGAGCCTGGCCCTGCTGGGCGTCGTGCAGGGCCCTGCGGATGCAGCCTCCCGGAGGGCGCTGACCGGGCACGTCCTGCTGTGGGATCCCCTGTTCCTGGTGTGGGGGCTGCTGCTGGGCGTCGGGCTCGCCCTCACGCGACAGCCCTCCGGGGTTGTCTCCGCTCCCCGCGACGTCAGCCAGTTCAGCAGGCGCCAGGCCTGAGAGCTCGCGCCGCGGCCGGGGTCAGTCGAGGTCCTGCACGTCGGCGCGCCTGGCGATGGTCGCGGTCGCGCGGCGGCAGGCGAGGACGGGCACGCGCGGCACGATGTCGTCGAGGAAGCCGAACCGGCGCCGGAGCGAGCGGTGGTAGGCGTCCGCGCTGCGGTCCGTGACGAGCGCCGTCCACCAGTCGGCGAGGTCGCCCCAGCCGGGAGCGGCGAGCGAGCCGCCGTACTGCTGGAGCGCGAGCCCGGCGCAGAGGCTGGCGAAGGTCATCCGCTGCTCGAGCGGCCACTCCGCGAGGGTGCCGACGAGCAGGGCCGCGCCGAAGACGTCGCCGGCCCCTGTCGGGTCGACCTCCTGGACCCGCAGCGACGGGACGCGCGCCTCCTCGCCGGTGCGGGCGTCGATGCCGAGCGCGCCGTCGGCGCCGTTGGTGACGATGGCGACGGGGACGCGGTCGGCGAGGGCGTAGACGGCCTCGACGGGCGAGCCGGTGCCGGTGTAGGCCATGGCCTCGACGGCGTTGGGCATGAAGACGTCGCACCGGTCGAGCCGCTCGAGCACGCGCGGCGACCACTGCTCCTTGGGGTCCCAGCCGACGTCGGCGAAGACGAGCGCGCCGGCGTCACGGGCCCGGTCGACCCACGTCGGCCCGGTCGCACCCCAGACCTCGTCCTCACCCAGGTCCACCATGACCGCGCGTGAGCGCGGCGGAGTCCCGATGAGCTCGGCCGCCGGTACGGGCGAGGGGTGGCCGTGCGAGACCATGCTGCGGTCGCGGTCGACCGACATCGAGACCGTGACGGGGCTGTGCCAGTCGGCGAACCGGCGGCTGCGGGCGAGGTCGATGCCCTCCTGCTCCTCGAGCGTGCGCCAGCAGAAGTCGCCGTAGTCGTCGTCGCTGAACGCCGCAGCGAGACCCGTGCGCAGCCCGAGTCGGCGGGTCGCGACGGCGAGGTTGGCGATGCCGCCCGGGCACGACGCGAGCCCCTCGGCCCACACCTCGGTGCCCGGCTTGGGCGCGCTCGGCAGTCCCGCGAAGATCATGTCGAGGAAGACGGTGCCCCAGACGAAGACGTCGAGCGATGGCTCGTCGGCGCCGCGGAGCGACGCGAGCGGGTCGAACGAGTGGTGGTGGTGGGGCACGAACCCATGATCGCGCATCGTCGCGCGCGACTCACCGGGATTCCCGAGCAGGTATGCCGTGTGCCCCCACCGGTCGAGTGCTCAGTTCTCGACGTGGGTTCGTGGGCACTCGACGTGTGGGTGGGGTCGAGTGCTCAGTTCCTGACGTGGGTTCGTGGGCACTCGAGGTGTGGATGGGGTCGAGTGCTCAGTTCTCGACGTGGGTTCGTGGGCACTCGAGTGTCGCGTTGTCTCGTCGTCACGCCTTGGTACGGTCCGAGGGTGGTGGTGCCATGAAGCTGGTCATCCTCGGCGGGGGCGGGTTCCGCGTGCCGCTCGTCCACGGTGCGCTGCTGCGCGACACGGCCGACCGCCGCGTCACCGAGGTCGTGCTGCACGACACTGACGTGGCGCGTCTCGACGTCATGCGCCGGGTCCTCGCCGCGCAGGCCGCCCAGGCGGCTCAGACGGCTGGCGGCCAAGGCCTCCCGGCCGCGCCGCCGACGGTCACGGCGACCACCGACCTCGACGCGGCGCTCGCCGGCGCCGACTTCGTCTTCTCCGCCATGCGGGTCGGCGGCCTCGAGGGTCGCACCGCCGACGAGCGGATCGCCCTCGACCTCGGCCTGCTCGGCCAGGAGACGACCGGGCCCGGCGGTGTCGGCTACGGCCTGCGCACCGTCCCGGTCGCGCTCGACGTCGCCACACGCATACGCGATCTGGCTCCCGACGCGTGGGTCATCAACTTCACCAACCCGGCCGGCCTCGTGACGCAGGCGATGCAGTCGGTGCTCGGCGACCACGTCGTCGGCATCTGCGACTCGCCCCTCGGGCTCGCCAAGAGGGCGGCCGGCGCCCTCGGCCATGACCTCGACGACCTCGAGATCGACTACGCCGGCCTCAACCACCTCGGCTGGCTCACGGCCCTGCGGCGCGACGGGCGCGACCTGCTGCCGGACCTGCTCGCCGACGAGACGGCGCTCGCGGCGATCGAGGAGGGGCACCTCTTCGGCCCCGACTGGCTGCGCACGCTCGGGTCGCTGCCCAACGAGTACCTCTACTACTACTACTTCACGCGCGACGCGATCGGTCAGATCACGGCCGCGCCGCAGACGCGGGGCGAGTACCTCCTCGACCAGCAGGCCGCCTTCTACGCCGGGGTCGCCGGCGCGCCCGACGAGGCCTGGCAGCGCTGGGACGCCGTGCGCCGCGAGCGCAACGCGACCTACATGCAGGAGACCCGCGAGACCGACGACGGCGAGGCGCACGAGCGCGCCGAGGCCGATGTCGAGGGCGGCGGCTACGAGGGGGTCGCGCTGGCGCTCATGGCGGCGATCGCCCGCGACGAGCCGGCCCGCCTCATCCTCAACGTCCGTGGCGGCGGAGCGGTCGCCGGCCTGCCCGACGACGCCGTCGTCGAGGTGCCGTGCCGGGTCGACGCGCGCGGGCCCGTGCCGGTGGCCGTCAGTCCCCTGCCGGGGCACGCGCTCGGGCTCGTGCAGCAGGTCAAGGCCGTCGACGAGCTCGTCATCCGCGCGGCCGTCGAGCAGTCGAGATCCCTTGCAGTGGAAGCATTTGCCCTCCACCCGCTCGTCGACTCCGTCACGGTGGCACGGCAGCTCGTGACGGCCTACGAGCGCCGCCTGCCCGACTTCTACGCCTCGCTGGGCTAGTCCAGCCGTCTCATCCGGCCGTGACCCGGAAGGACACGACGGTGACCTTCCGGTCCGAGCTGCCTGGTGAGTCGACCGACAGGCCGACATAGCGGGCGCTCGTGCCGAGGGTGAGGGAGCCGAGCCGGGTGCCCGGACCGACGCGGCCGACGCGACGGAAGTCGATGCCGTCGTCCGACACCTCGACGGTCCCGAAGCCGGGGGCGGTGCCCCAGTCGATGACCGCCTTGCCGAGCGCATGCGTCGTGCCGAGGTCGACGACCATGCGGCCCGACCCCGTCACCTCCCACGCCGTCGTGTCCTCTCCGTCGACGGCCGCAGCCGGCGAGGTCATCGTCGGCGGCAAGGGCGAGGTCGGGAACGTCTGGCAGGCGAGGGCGAGGTCATCGAGCGGGAACGGCTTCCCGGTTCCGCGAACCGTCGTCGTGCGCCCGGACGACACCGTTGCGCGCCGGCGCCGGCCGTCAGTGAAGGCAACCTCGACCTGAGCGTCGATGCCGGTGAGGCGCAGGGTGGCCGCGTCGTCCACGGTGACGACGAGTCCCGCCGGCGGCCGTCCGCCACCGACGGCGGAGACGGTGGCCCGGGCGGCCATCACGACGCCGTCCCCCGCCTCGAGTCGCGTCTGCAGGGCGCTGCCCGCGTCGGTCAGCCGCTGCGTGCCCTGGTAGCAGGGCACCGCGCCGTCGACCGCCATCGCGACCTCACTCTCCACCGCGGCGCCAGTCAGGTTGAAGATGCTGAGCAGACCGCCGGCGAGAGAGGCAGTGACGCCCGGCGCACTGGGCCGCGGGGCTGCGGCCTCGGCATCGTCCGCGAGGCGGGCGAGGTCGGCGGACCGCACCTGCGGTAGGCCTTCGACGACGATTCCGGCGCTCCCGGCTGCTGGGCCGGCGGACAGGGTCACGGTGCTGCCGCCGATCTCGATCGGGTTCGTGCCACCGCGCACGAGGAAGCCGACCCGGTCGTCGATGCCGAGCCATCGCGAGCTGCGAAGCACCCGGGGATAGGAGGCGCGCGTCGTCCACGTGACGCCGTCGTCGGAGGTCTGCACGACGTAGGCGCGACCGGCGGCGGCCTCCCAGTCGATCGTCACCTGACCCACGGCGGTCGGGGTGCCGAGGTCGACCGCGAGCCAGCTGTCGGCACGGGAACGGTCGCCGCGCGAAACCGCCCATCGCGTCGCCGAGCTCGCGTCGGTGGCGAGACCAGCCCCGCGCCCCGTGTCGCTCGACGACGCCGTGGTCGGGCGACGGGCTGCGAGGTCGGCGCCGCCCGCGGCGGTGCGCACCTCGAAGGAGATGATGGAGTAGCCGTAGGTCGGGTCGGGGGTGACGCCGAGCATCCGGACGTGGCGCGCCGTCACCGAGCCAGCGACGTCGAGGACGTCGCGGCGGGCCACCCCGCTCGGCAGGTCGCCCTGCGCGTCGGCGGCCGTGGCCTCGAGAGTGCCGTCTCCGGTGACGAAGGTGCGCGTGCCGTCGAGGCCCCGCACCCCCGGCATCGTCAGGTTGTGCAGGCCGAACGTGCCTTCGCGGTCGGCGACACCCGAGCTCGTCATGACGACCTCGCCCCCGGGCAGGGTTGCCAGAGCGACCCGTCCGGCGGCGCCGAGCGTGAGCACGGTGACCGACGCGTCGTAGCCGTCGCGTGCCGCGGCATACGTGCGCACGTTCCGACCGGTCACTCCGAGGTTCGTGCGAGGGAGGTACATCGGCGAGGTGCCGCCGAGGTTGAAGAACCAGTCGTCGTGGTCGGGCTGCCACGCGAGCTTGACGAAGCCCGGCTTGCTGATCGCGCCCGCCCACGCCCGCGGGCTCTGGTGGGAGACGATCCCGGGGCCGTCACCCAGGTCCACGGCGCCGGCGCCGGTGGCATACAGCTCCTCGGAGGTCAGGGGCACGGGCACGTCACCATGGGCGGCGCGCCACTCGTGGAGCAGGAAGCTGATCGCGACCTCGGCGCGCGCCTCGGGCTCGTACTTCGGCTCGCCGGAGAACTTCGTCAGGCGGTATGCCGGCGGGTAGGCGAGGTAGGGCAGCAGCCGCTCCGCGAGGTCGGTCTCGGCACGGGCAGCGGCCCGGTCACCGACCACCTGCGCGAGGAAGGCGATCGGGATGACGTCGCGGCCGTAGAGGTGCTCGCGGTCGTCGACGAGGGGCATGAGTGGCTCGCCCGCGTCGCTCATGACGCCGAGAAGGCGGTTCCACAGCGGCTCGCCGTTGGGCTGACGGGTCAGCACCTCGGGCAGCGGCCGGCCGGCGACGATGAAGTGGGCGGAGTTGCGCCCCGAGGTGCGCCAGAGCTCGGACTGGTAGTGCGGGCCGAACGACCCGTGGTTCTCCACGACGAACGTGTCGTAGACGTTGTGGGAGGTGTTGGTCAGCACCGGGACGCCGTCGACGAGGGCCGGGTTGGCCGCGTCGGCCTGCGGGAGGCCGGCCTCGTTGCGGCTCCAGCGGCCGTAGCTGGCCATCCAGCTCTCCCAGCGGGGGTCGTCGGACCCCCACGCCAGGCCAGGGGCGAGGGACTGGGTGTAGACACCCATCTCCTCGAGCTTGGTGTCACCGACCCAGCCGCCCTTGAGGCCGTTGGGGCTCCACGACCCGGAGGCGGGGTCGTCGGAGGTGCCGAGGGACGTCGTGTAGGCCGCCTGCTCGACGGCGATGGCCTGCATGCGGTCGCGCGTCAGTGGGTCGAGCTCGTCCCACAGCAGGCATGCGGCGAGCTGGACGTAGAGCTGGAAGGTGCTGTCCCAGAAGAGGGTTCGGCCCCACTCGGTGCCGCCGGCGTTGCGGTTGGTGCCGGCGAAGTGCGTGATCGTGGCCAGGGTGCGCTGCCGGAGGGTGGCCTCGTCGATGCCGGCCTCGTCGGCGTCGTAGTGGCCCCGCGTGAGCAGCAGCGCGTGGCCGAGGACGACGGCGAAGTTGAAGTCCGTCTTGCGGTAGGTGCCCGCGGACGCGTCCCACTGCGTCTCGGTCCAGCGCGTGTGTCGCAGCAGTGCCCGGTGGTAGGTCTGTGCCACCTCGTCGCCGTCGAGCCAGCCGGAGGGTGGTGAGAGGGGCGCCGCCATAGGGCCGGTCAGGCCCAGAGCCGACGCCGGGGATGCCTGTGCGACGGGGAGGCAGGTCGCGACGCCTCCCGCTCCGAGGAGCCCGAGGAACCGACGGCGAGAGGTGACGGTCGTTGTCATGGCGTGATCCTTCGGGGGCCCACGACCGGCAGTCAACGGTCTGTCGGCCGGCTGTCCGATCGGGACAAGCCCATCGGACACGGCCGGCACGGGCGCCGGACCGGATCGGTCAGGCAGATCCGGCCGGTGCCGTGGTCTGGACCGGCCGGAGCATCGGCGCCACCGGGACCTGGGGGACGAGCGGCAGGATCATCGCGACGTCGGCTCCACCCCACGGGGACACGCCCAGCTGCAACCAGCCGCCGCGCCGGGTGGCGACGTCCCGCACGAGCGAGAGCCCGAGACCGGTCTGCGAGAGGTCGTCTCGCACCCCGTCGAGGATCTCGCCGGGCCCCTGGTTCTGGACGACGCCCTGACCGGCGGCCGTGCGCAGCATCTCCGTGGAGAAGCCGCGTCCCGAGTCGGCGACGCCGAGCGCGATGGCGTCGCGCATCGGACGGGCGTAGAGCAGCACCGTGTCGTCGTCGCGTTCGGTGTAGCGCAGGGCGTTCTCGACAAGGGTGTCGAGGCAGGCCCGCAGCCGCTCGCCCGAGCACTCCAGGGTGATCCCCGACGACTCGACCGTCCACGCGCGCTGGGCCACCATCGACCAGCGCTGGGCGGTCTGCCGCAGCACGGCGTCGACGTCGATGGCCGTGACCTCGAGGTCGGCCCCGACGCGCATGCTGCGCACGAGCCGCTCGCACACCCGGGTGAGGCGCACGAGCTCCTCGTCGACGACCTGCAGGTCCGCGAGGTCCTCACCCGCCGGCGTGCGGTCCATGAGCATCTCGACGTAGCCGCGCGAGATCATGAGCGGCGAGCGCATCTCGTGCGAGGTCCGCAGCGTGAGCAGCTCGCGCATCGTCGACTCGGCGCGCTCCCTCGCCGCGTTCTCGGTGAGGTCCGACAGCGCCTGCTGGCGCCGGCGCACGTGCCAGATCATCAGCGCCATGAGCAGGAGCATGAGGGGGATCTCGGTCGTCTCCTGCCAGTCGAGGACCCCGTTCGCGACGCGGGTCACGAGGATCCCGCCCGTCACGACCGTGTAGAGACCGAGGCCGATCCACGTGGCCCGCGGGCTCCACTGCTCGAGGCCGAAGCAGAGCGCGAAGGCGGCCCACCCCACGTGGTAGGGCACGGTCTCGCTGCCCGGCAGGGCGAGCATGGCGGCCGCGCACAGCGTCGCGACCACGGTCCAGACGACCACCATCCGTTGGCGCATCGTCAGGCGTCCTCGTAGAGGCCGTAGCCGACGCCGCGCAGCGTCTCGATCGGGAGGTCCTGGCCGAGCTTGGAGCGCAGCCGCCCGATGCAGACCTCGACGACGTTGCTGCCTGGGTCGAAGTCGAGGTGCCACACGTCGTGGAGCAGCTCCTCCTTGCGGCACACCTCCCCGCAGCGGCGCATGAGGTGCGCGAGCAGGCTGAACTCCCGCTCGGTGAGCGAGGCGCTGACCGACCCGAACGTCGCCCGTCGCCGCCCGACGTCGAGGCGTATGCCGCCCACGTCGAGGAAGCGGTCGTCCGCGGGTGCGCGCGCCGCGCCGACGTTGCGCCGGACGCGCGAGCAGCTCGGTCAGGCTGAACGGCTTGGCCACGACGTCGACGGCGCCGCGGTCGAGCGCCTCGACCCGGGTCCCGACGTCGGTGACGCCGGACAGCACGATGACCGGCGTCGACCTCTTGCGCGCGTTGACCGCGTCGAGCACGGCCAGGCCCCCGAGGCCCGGCATGACGAGATCCAGGACGATGAGATCGACGTCCCTCGACTCCAGCCGCTCGATGGCTGCACTGGCCGAGGCAGCCGTCACCACCGAGTGTCCTTGCGAGGCCAGCGACTTCGCCAGCAGCGTTCGGACCCGCTCTTCGTCGTCCACCACCATGACTCTGGCCATGTGACCGGCCCCCCTCCCCGAGTTGCTCGATCAGTATGCGTCGGGCGCGCATTCGCACGAGCAGACAGAAGCCACACCCGCGGAAGACCGATTCCGATAGCCGGACCAAGCGAGGCAAACCGGGCACTGGTTATGACGAGAAGATGACGAAGGCTTCTCGACGCGGTGAGCCGTCCGTGAGCCGATGACCACCTGAACGATGACAGTTGGCTGAGTTCGACGCTGCGCCGGCCGTGGTGAGGGGACCGACCCGGCCACGATGGGGTATGCGCCGGTGTGCCGTCCCGTCCGGGGCGGGCGACTCCCTGTGGGAGTTGCCTTTCGTCGCCGCGATGCGAGGATTCGCGCTGTACTGGAGAGCAGGGCGGACACGCGCCGCCGGGGAAGGGATGCGACATGCGACGCCGGACCGAGCGGAGGCTGACTGCCGCACGCGCTGCGGCCGCCTCGCTCGCGGTCGGAGCGCTGCTGCTCGGGTCGGCTGCCGGGGCGTCGGCCGCGGACAGCCCGGCCCCGCCGACGCCGACGCCCGCCCCGCTCCTGTCGCCCCTGACCCCGGGAGCGACGTCCTCGTCGGGCAGCACCGGCTCGTCAGGGTCGCCGTCGCCGATCGGTCCCGGGTTCGGCTCCGTCGCAGGCGATCTCGTCCTGCCGGTCTTCGACGAGATTCGTGTCGCCGCCACCCTCTCGATGGAGAACGTCGGGCCGGTGCCGGCCGCCGCCCTCGAGCCCGGCGGAGGGACGAGCAGCAACCCGACCCCGTGGAAGCCCAAGGCGGTCATCAAGATCCCCGTCGCCGCGCCACCGCGCAAGACCACCGGCGGCGCCAAGGCCACGCTAAGCAAGGACGAGATCATCTGGGCGGCCTACGTCTCCGCCGCCAAGCGCCAGAGCAGCTGCCACATCCCGGTCATGCTGCTCGCCGCGATCGGCGAGGTGGAGTCGTCGTCGCTGCGCGGACGCAGCCTCGACGCCTCGCACGACGTCGTCCCGCCGGTGCTGGGTCCGGCACTGACGGGCGGCGCGTACTCCTCGATCCGCGACACCGACGGCGGCCGCTACGACGGCGACCCCGTCTGGGACCGCGCCGTCGGCCCGATGCAGTTCATCCCCGGCACGTGGCGGCTCTGGGGCGCCGACGGCAACGGTGACGGCGTCGCCGATCCGCAGAACATCGAGGACGCGGCGCTCGCGGCGGCCGACTACCTCTGCGCCGGCGGCCGCGACCTGTCCAGGCAGGCCGACCTCGAGGCAGCGGTGCTGTCCTACAACCACTCGCAGCGCTACCTCGCGACGGTGCTCGGCATCGTGCAGGCGGTCGACTCGGGACAGCTCGCCGGTCCCTGACCCGGGCACACGGCATACGCCCGTCGTGACGGCGCGACGGCGCATTCCCACCGGCTTGGTGGGAAAGGGCCGCACTCTGGACCCGTATGGGTCCAGATAATGATGGGTTATACATTCGATTACATGACCGTCACCGACTCCACGACCGGCGCCGCCCGACCCGGCACCCGTCCGCCTCGGGCCGACCGCTCCAACGGGCAGTGGAAGGTCGACGGCCCCGAGCCGCTCAACGGCAACGAGACGTGGAAGCACGAGGACAACGGCCTCAACGTCCGCGAGCGCATCGAGCAGATCTACTCGCGCGAGGGCTTCGACTCCATCCCGACGCAGGACCTGTCGGGACGTTTCCGCTGGTGGGGGCTCTACACGCAGCGCCGCCCGGGCATCGACGGCGGCCGCACCGCGCAGCTGAGCGACGACGAGCTGAGCGACCGCTACTTCATGCTCCGCGTGCGCAGCGACGGCCAGGCCCTCTCGCCCGAGCGGCTGCGCGTCCTCGGCGGCATCTCGACCGACTTCGCCCGCGACACGGCCGACATCACCGACCGGCAGAACCTGCAGTACCACTGGATCGGCATCGAGGACGTGCCCGAGATCTGGCGCCGCCTCGAGTCCGTCGGCCTGCAGACCACCGAGGCGTGCGGCGACACGCCGCGCGGCTTCCTCGGCAGCCCCGTCGCCGGCGTCGCCGCCGACGAGATCATCGACCCGACACCCCTCATCGAGCGGATCACCGAGAAGTACATCGGCGACCTCGACCTGTCCAACCTCCCGCGCAAGTTCAAGACGGCCATCACCGGCCACCCGAGCCTCGACGTCGTGCACGAGATCAACGACATCTCCCTCGTCGGCGTCGTCCACCCCGAGCTCGGCCCGGGCTATGACCTCTGGGTCGGCGGCGGCCTGTCGACCTCCCCGCGCCTGGCCGAGCGCATCGGCGTCTTCGTCTCCGAGGAGGAGGCCGTCGACGTCTGGCACGGCGTCATCTCGATCTTCCGCGACTACGGCTACCGCCGCCTGCGCAACAAGGCGCGCCTGAAGTTCCTGCTCGCGGAGTGGGGTCCGGCGAAGTTCCGCGAGGTGCTCGAGACCGAGTACCTCGGCCACCCGCTCCCCGACGGTCCGCCGCCCGCACCGGCCACCGGCCCCGGCGACCACGTCGGCGTGCACCTGCAGAAGGACGGCAACTACTACGTCGGCGCGACTCCGACGGTCGGGCGCATCAGCGGCACCCTGCTCACCCGGCTCGGCGACCTCGTCGAGTCCTACGGCGCGAGCGCCGTGCGCCTGACCGCCCACCAGAAGCTCGTCGTGCTCGACGTGCCCGCCGACCGGGTCGAGGACTTCGTCACCGACCTCGAGGGCCTCGGCCTGACGGCCCGGCCCAGCCCGTTCCGCCGCACGACGATGGCCTGCACCGGCATCGAGTACTGCAAGCTCGCCATCGTCGAGACCAAGCAGACCGCCACCGACGCCATCGCCGAGCTCGAGACGCGCCTCGCCGACCTCGTCGACGACGGCTCGCTCGACGCGCCGATCCTGCTCAACCTCAACGGCTGCCCCAACTCGTGCGCCCGCATCCAGACGGCCGACATCGGCCTCAAGGGCCAGCTCGTCACCATCGACGGCCAGCAGGTGCCGGGCTTCCAGGTGCACCTCGGCGGCGGCCTCGCCTCCCACGACCGTGACGAGGCCGGTCTCGGGCGCACCGTCCGCGGCCTCAAGGTGACGGCCGACGACCTGCCCGACTACGTCGAGCGCGTCGTGCGCTCCTACGTCGCCGGCCGCATCGACGGCGAGACGTTCGCCCAGTGGAGCTACCGAGCAGACGAAGGAGCCCTCCAGTGACCGCAGTCCCCCTCGCCACCCCCACGGTGCCGCGCAAGCGGCGCACCGAGGCCGAGCTCAAGGCGATCGTCGACGACTTCAACGCGACCCTCGCCGCCGACCCCGAGCGTGAGCCCACCGCTGACGAGGTCGCCGCCTGGGCCGCCTTCCACTTCGACGGCACGCTCGCCGTGGCCTGCTCGATGGCCGATGCCGTCCTGCCGCACGTCGTCTCGCGCTTCGCGCCCGGCGTCGACGTGCTCTTCCTCGACACCGGCTACCACTTCTCCGACACGCTCGTGACGCGCGACATCGTCGCCGAGGACCTGCCGATCACCCTCGTCGACGTGCTCCCCGAGCTGACCGTCGCCGAGCAGGACGAGAAGTACGGTGCGCGCCTCTACGAGCGCGACCCAGCTCTCTGCTGCCAGATGCGCAAGGTCGAGCCGCTCGCCCGCACGCTCCCGCTCTACGAGGCGTGGGTGACCGGGGTGCGACGCGAGGAGGGCCCCACCCGGGCCGACACCCCGCTCGTGACGTGGGACGCCAAGAACGGCCTCGTGAAGATCAACCCGCTCGCCGCCTGGACCTTCGACGAGCTGCTGGCGTATGCCGGTGAGCACCAGGTCGAGGTCAACTCCCTCCTCTCCGACGGCTACCCGTCGATCGGCTGCGAGCCGTGCACGCGCCGGGTCGAGCCCGGCGAGGACCCCCGCGCCGGCCGCTGGGCCGGCTTCGCCAAGACCGAGTGCGGACTCCACACATGACGACGACCACGAACACGCCTGACACCCAAGCAGCTTCGGCAACGTCAGTCGCGGACGCCGACCAGCCGAACGCATATTCAAGCGGCTCGACGGCACCCGACCGACGGCTGAGCCAGCTCGACGCGCTCGAGGCGGAGGCCATCCTCGTCATCCGCGAGATGGCCGGCGAGCTCGAGCGCCCGGCGCTGCTCTTCAGCGGCGGCAAGGACTCCGTCGTCATGCTGCACCTCGCGACCAAGGCGTTCTGGCCGGCGCCGATCCCGTTCCCGGTGCTGCACGTCGACACGGGGCACAACTTCCCCGAGGTCCTCGCCTACCGCGACGAGACCGTCGAGCGGCTCGGCCTGAGGCTCGTCGTCGCGAGCGTGCAGGACTACATCGACGACGGCCGGCTGCGCGAGCGCGCCGACGGCACCCGCAACCCGCTCCAGACGGTGCCGCTGCTCGACGCCATCAACGACAACCGGTTCGACGGCGTCTTCGGCGGCGCCCGGCGCGACGAGGAGAAGGCGCGCGCCAAGGAGCGCATCGTCTCCCTCCGTGACGAGTTCGGCCAGTGGGACCCCAAGAACCAGCGCCCCGAGCTGTGGAACCTCTTCAACCCCCGGCACCGCCCCGGCGAGCACGTGCGCGTCTTCCCGATCAGCAACTGGACCGAGGTCGACATCTGGCGCTACATCGACCGCGAGGACATCCCGCTGGCGCCGCTCTACTACGCCCACGAGCGCGAGGTCTTCCGCCGCGACGGCATGTGGCTGGCCGTCGGCCCGGTGAGCCGGCCGCGCGACGACGAGCCGGTCGAGACGCGTCTCGTGCGCTACCGCACCGTCGGCGACATGTCGTGCACGGGCGCCGTCGAGTCCCGGGCGCGCACCAACGCCGAGATCGTCCTCGAGGTGGCCGCCTCGACCCTGACCGAGCGCGGGGCGACCCGCGCCGACGACCGCATCTCGGAGGCTGCCATGGAGGACCGCAAGAAGGAGGGCTACTTCTGATGAGCGTCCCCACGCAGACCACGCCCGTGCTCGACCCAGCCGCCGTTGCCGGCGCCGGTCGCGGCACGCTGCTGCGCCTCGCGACGGCCGGCTCCGTCGACGACGGCAAGTCGACCCTCGTCGGCCGCCTGCTCCACGACACGAAGTCGGTGCTGTCCGACCAGCTCGCCGCCGTCGAGCGCGTGTCGCGCGACCGTGGCCTCACCGCCGCCGACCTCGCGCTGCTCACCGACGGCCTCCGCGCCGAGCGCGAGCAGGGCATCACCATCGACGTCGCCTACCGCTACTTCGCCACGGCGACACGGTCGTTCGTCCTCGCCGACTGCCCCGGGCACGTGCAGTACACCCGCAACACCGTGACGGGCAGCTCCACGGCGGACGTCGTCGTGCTCCTCGTCGACGCCCGCAAGGGCGTGCTCGAGCAGACCCGTCGCCACCTCGCGGTGACCGCGTTGCTCCGGGTGCCGCACGTCGTCGTCGCCGTCAACAAGATCGACCTCGTCGACTTCTCGCAGGAGGTCTACGACCGCGTCGAGGCCGAGGTGCAGGCCGTGGCCCGCGAGCTCGGAGTCGTCGACGCCATCGCGATCCCGGTCAGCGCCCTCGACGGCGACAACATCGCGGAGCGCTCGTCGCGCACGCCGTGGTACTCCGGTCCCAGCCTGCTCGAGCTGCTCGAGGCGCTGCCGCCGTCCGACGACCCCGCGAACGAGTCGTTCCGCCTGCCGGTGCAGCTCGTCATCCGCCCGCAGGGCGCGGCGCGCGACCCGCAGTTCCGCGACTACCGCGGGTATGCCGGCCAGGTCGCCTCGGGTGTCGTGCGCGTCGGTGACGAGGTGGTGGCGCTCCCGTCGGGCCGTCGCACGACCGTCACGGGTATCGACCTCGGCGAGGCGAGCCTGGAGGAGGCCTTCGCGCCGCAGTCGGTGACGCTGCGCCTCGCGGACGAGATCGACATCTCGCGCGGCGACGTCATCGCCGCCGCGACCGACGCCCCCGAGCCGACGCAGGACATCAAGGCCGTCGTCTGCTGGCTCGGCGACGCCCCACTGCGCCCCGGCCAGCGACTGCTGCTCAAGCACGGGTCACGCACCGTCCAGACCGCCGTCCGCACGCTCGACGGGGCCCTCGACCTCGACGACCTGCACGCTGTGCCGGCGGAGTCGTTGTCGCTCAACGACATCGGCCTCGTGACGCTGCGCCTGGCGTCACCCGTGCCGGTCGAGAACTACTCGACGTCGCGCCGCGGCGGGTCCTTCCTGCTCATCGACGCCCACGACGGCCGCACGGTCGCCGCGGGCATGGTCGGTGCCACGCTGCCGACCGCCGCCGACGCCCCGTCGCAGCCCGAGGGTGACGAGGAATGGGAGATCTGAAGTCGGCGCTGCCGGTCGTCCTCGACCTGACCGGCCGCCTCGTCGTCGCGGTCGGTGGCGGACCGGTGTCGGCACGCCGGGTCCGGGCCTTCCTCGACGAGGGTGCCCTCGTGCGCCTCGTCGCCCCCTGGGTCTGCGAGGACCTGCGCGACCTGGTGGCCGCCGGCCGGGTCGACTGGGTCGAGCGCGACTACGCCGGCCCGTCCGACCTCGACGGCGCGTGGTTCGCGCACACCGCGACGGGCGAGCCGTCGGTCGACCGCGAGGTCGCTGCCGATGCCGAGTCCCTCCGCGTCTGGTGCGTCGACGCGACGGATGCCGGGGGCACGACGGCCAGCGTCGCAGCGCGCGCCGACGTGACCACTCCCGACGGCCGGGTCACCGTGGCTGCGTATGCCGCGGGCGACCCCGGCCTGGCCGTGACCGTCCGCGACGGGGTCGAGCGGGCGCTCGTGTCGGGCGCCCTGGACCTGCGGCGCACCCGCACCCACGGCCGACGCGGCTGGGTCGCGCTCGTCGGCGGTGGTCCCGGGACCGACGGGCTGCTGACCACCCGTGGCCACGAGCTGCTCGTCTCGGCCGACGTCGTCGTCGTCGACCGGCTCGCCCCGCGCGCCGTCGTCGACCGGCTGCCGGCCTCGGTGCGGGTCATCGACGTCGGCAAGACGCCCGGCCACCACCCCGTGCCCCAGTCACGGATCAACGACATCCTCGTCGAGGAGGCGCAGCGGGGCCTCGGCGTGGTCCGCCTCAAGGGCGGTGACCCCTACGTGCTCGGCCGCGGCGGCGAGGAGCGCGACGCGTGCGAGGCACACGGCATACGCGTCGAGGTCGTGCCGGGCGTGACGAGCGCCGTGAGCGTGCCTGCGGCAGCAGGGATCCCGGTGACCCACCGCGGCGTCGCGCGCGGCTTCACGGTCGTCACCGGCCACGAGGACATCCCCGTGCTTCCGACGGGCGGCGACCACACGCTGGTGCTGCTCATGGGCGTCACCCAGCTCGCTCGCACGACCGAGCTGCTGGTGCAGCACGGCCGGTCGGCGGACTGTCCCGTCGCCGTCGTGGAGCGCGGCTTCGCGCGCGACCAGCGCACGACCGTCGGCACGGTCGCCACGATCGCCGAGCTGGCCCGCGAGCGGGGCGTGCAGGCGCCGGCCGTCGTGGTCGTCGGCGACGTCGTGCGCCTCGGACCCGACTGGCGCGCCGGCTGACCTGCCCAGCTGAGCTGCCCGGCTGAGCTGCCCGGCTGAGCCGCCCGACCTACTGGGCGGAGTCGAGGGCCGCGAGGGCCTTCGTCAGCCGCTCGCGGGCGTCGGCCGCGACGGTGGCGAGCGTCTCGTTGTCGGTCAGGCGCACCATGGCGTCGGGGTCGATGGCCTCGACCACGGTGTGCGTCTCGTCGAGCGAGCGGACGACGACGTTGCACGGCAGGAAGACCCCGATGGACGGCTCGGCCTCGATCGCGGCGAGCGCGAGCGGCGGGCGGCAGGCGCCGAGGATCACCTGCGGCGCGACGTCGGCGCCGAGCTTGGCCTTGAGCGTGCCCGCGAGGTCGATCTCGGTGAGGATGCCGAAGCCGACCTCGGTGAGCTGGGCGCGCGTGGCCTCGAGGGCGCGGTCGAAGCCGAGCTCGAGGGTCGTGCTGAGGCTGTGCGACATGAGGGCTCCTGGGTGTCGTCGGGTCAGGCGGTGACGTCGTCGGACTGCTGGGCGGCGACCTGGCGACGCACGTCGTCCATGTCGAGGCCGCGGACGGCGGTGATGACCTGCTCCAGGCCGGCTGCCGGCAGGGCGCCGGGCTGGCTGAAGACGAGGATGCCGTCCCGGAAGGCCATCAGCGTCGGGATCGAGGTGATCCGGGCCGCGGCGGCCAGCTGCTGCTCGGCCTCGGTGTCGACCTTGCCGAAGACGATGTCGGGGTGCTGCTCCGACGCAGCCTCGTAGACGGGGGCGAACATGCGGCACGGGCCGCACCATGACGCCCAGAAGTCGACGAGGACGATCGGGTGCTCGGAGATCGTGGTGCCGAAGTCGGCGGCCGTGAGGGTCTGGGTTGCCATGGGGGCTCCTTCTCTGTGGTTCGACCTATACCCACCGGGGTATCCAACGACAGACTTCGCGTCGATGTTCCCGGTTGGCTGCCGCGGCGACGTCGGTATCGTGAACGCAGATCGATACCCCTATGGGTATAACGAGCGAACTTCAGGAGAGACCACCATGTGCCGAGCTACCACCTGCAGGACCTGCGGCAAGACGACGTGGGCCGGTTGCGGTCAGCACGTCGACCAGGTCATGCGCAACGTGCCCTCGGGCCAGCGCTGCCCCGGTCACGCCCCGGCCGAGAAGGCCTCGGGCTCCGGCTTCCTCGGCCGCTTCCTCGGTCGCGGCTGACACCCGTCGCACGCGGCGAAGTCTGAGACGAGCCGAGCCGAGCCGAGCCGGGCCCAGCCCGGCTCAGCCGAGCGCGGCCACCTGCGCCTCGACGATCTCGGCGAGCTGTGGCCACCGGATCGCCTCGGACCGGCCGCCGAGCGCCGCGACGACGACGGTCTGCCTCGCCACGCACCACACGGTGAGGGTGCGCGAGTGCTCGCCGTCGAGCAGGAACGCCTGCTCGGCCGCCTCGACGTGGGTCGTGCCGGAGATGGTCGGCGGCGCCACCGTGCGCAGCTCGCCGACGTCCGAGAGCCCCTTGGACTGCGGCATCGTCCGCGGCAGGCCACGCAGCTCCGTCAGCCCCGCGCGCGCGTCCTCGGGTGACGCGAACGGGATCACCTGGATGAAGAGGTCCGCGCGGCCGACCTCCTGGTAGCCGCGCACGCTCGTGACGGAGCGGATGGCGCGCGCCCGGGTGATGGCCTCGCTCGTGCTGCCGCTCGCGCCCGTGCGGTAGGTGCGTCCGCCGCGTGCGGCCCACGGTCCGCCGGGGAGCTCGCCAGCCGCGAGGCAGGCGTTTCGCGACCCGATCGACCTGACCTGCGCCAGCATGACCCGTCCGATGTTCGTCACGCGGTCACGATATGCCGCGCACCGCCGCGAACGTCCGGACGTGCGGCACGGCGTTGCGGGAGGATGGCTGGGCCGCGGTCCCGCACCGGCGGCCAGCCCGAACCGACCTGACGAGGACGACGATGCCCGAGACGCCCCACCCCGAGAGTGCACCCCGACTCCCGGAGACCGAGGTCAGCCGCCTCGAGCACGCCGCGGCCCGGCTCGTCGACGTCGCGACCCACTCGCTCGACCCCGCGGGCGGCTTCGGCTGGCTCGACGACGCCGGCCGGGTCACGCCGGGCCGTCCCGCCGAGACGTGGGTGACGTGCCGGATGACCCACACCTTCGCCCTCGCCCACCTCCACGGCGACGAGCGCGCCGCCGACCTCGTCGACCACGGGGTCCGCGCCCTGCGCACGACCCTGCACGACGACAGCAACGGTGGCTGGATGTCCGTCGCAGGCCGGCCGGACGGCGGCAAGGAGGCCTACGCCCACGCGTTCGTCGTCCTGGCCGCGGCCTCCGCGACCGGGTCGGGTCACCCCGACGGACGGGCCCTGCTCGACGAGGCGCTCGGCGTCATGGACGAGCGCTTCTGGGACGAGTCCGAGGGGCTCGTCGTCGACCAGTGGGACGCCTCGTGGAACCTTCTCGACCCGTACCGCGGCGTCAACGCCAACATGCACACGGTCGAGTCCTTCCTCGCGGCCGCGGACGTCACCGGCGACCGCCTCTGGCTCGACCGGGCGACCCGGGTGCTGACCCGTGTCGTCGACGGCTTCGCGCGCTCGCACGACTGGCGCCTGCCCGAGCACTTCGACGAGCAGTGGCGCCCGCTCCTCGACCACAACGTCGACGACCCGGGCCACCCGTTCCAGCCCTACGGCGTGACGATCGGCCACCTCATCGAGTGGTCGCGGCTCGCGCTGCACGTGGGGACGGCGCTCGGCGCCGAGGCCCCGGCGTGGATCCCCGGCGCCGCGCGCGACCTCTACGCGGCCGGGGTGCAGCACGGCTGGGACGTCGACGGCGCCCCGGGCTTCGTCTACACGACCGACTTCGAGGACCGGCCGGTCGTGCGCGAGCGCATGCACTGGGTCGTCGCCGAGGCGATCGCCGCCGCCTGGACGGTGCACCGCGCGACGGGCGAGGCGGGCTACGCCGAGGACTACGAGCGCTGGTGGGCGTATGCCGTGCGCCACCTCGTCGACGAGCGTGACGGCTCGTGGGTCCACGAGCTCGACGAGCACAACGAGCCCTCGAGCCGCGTGTGGTCGGGACGTCCCGACGTCTACCACGCCTACCAGGCCACGGTGCTGCCGCTGATGCGCGAGGCGTCGAGCTTCATCGGGGCCGCGCGCGGCGGCTGGTGAGGCGCGTCGTCGTCAGGTGACGGCGGCGAGCACCCGGTCGATGCGCGGCAGCGTCACCGGGTCCTCGGGGATCTCGAGGAACCACCGGGCGAGGCGCTCGCGCTCCGACTCGCTGCTCGCCCCGACCCAGCGCGAGCACGCGAGCTGACCGATGTGCGCCTGCTCGGCGACGAGCATCGTGAAGTGCCCGCGCCTGGTCACCCGTCCCGGACCTCCGGCGTCGCGGTAGGCCCGGTGCAGCAGGCGGGCCCGAGCCGGGTCGTCGTCGCCGAACTCGAAGAGCACCATGGCGAGCTCCTGGCTGGGGTCGGCCGGCCCGAGGTTCTCGAAGTCGATGACGCACACCCGCCCGTCATGGGTCGCGAGCACGTTGTCGGCCCAGAGGTCCCGGTGGCAGAGGATCGGCGACTCGTGCGGCTCGATGACCGACTCGACGGCGACGAGCTCGTCGACGAGCGCCCCGAGCTCACCGGCGAACGGGGCGCCCTCGTCGACGACGCGCTGGTGCACCTCGCGCCAGCGCTGCTCGCCGAAGCCGGTCGCGAACCAGTTGTCGACGCCCTCATCGGTCGGTCTGCCGGCACGGTGCAGGGCCGCGAGCGCCTCGCCCACCGCGACGGGGTCGAGCCGGCGCGACCGGGGCTGGAGGTCGACCCACTCGAAGACGCGAACGGCCGTGCCGTCGACGGTCGTGGCCACGTCGCCGGACGGGGTGCGCCGGACGGCCGGCGTGAGCACGCCCTCCTCGCGCGCGGCGTCGACGAGCTCGGCGCCGCGTGACAGGTCGTCGAGGTCGGGCGTCGCGAACCACTCCTTGACGGCATGGCTGCCCTCACCGGTGTCGAGCCGCCACACCTGGCCGAGCTGTCCGCGTGCGACCGGGCCGGTCAGAGTGGCTGCGCCACCGAGGTCGTATGCGTCGGCGACCTCCTGCGCCGAGGTGACCCTGAGCACCGGGTTCCCTTGCGTCTCAGTCGGTTCCGTTCACGGCAGCAGTCGCCAGACGGCGACGCCCACCGTGACGACCGCGAGGGCCAGGGAGGACCATCCGAGCGCCGAACGTCCGGCGCGCCCACGACCGAGGAGCAGCAGCAGCGCGGCGAGCACCGAGAGCACCGCGGCGACGACGGTCTCCTCCGCGCCGAGATCGATGGTGCGGATGAGGATCGTGTCGGTGAGGCCGTAGCGGGTGAGGTAGCCCAGCACCCGGATGAGGAAGAAGACCCACCAGCCGACGGTGACCCAGAAGAGCGCGACGCCGATCTGCCCGAGCAGCGGGTCGACGTCCTCGCCTGCGACGCGGGCCGTGGTGCCGGGCGTGCCCGGCCAGACCGGCTGCCCGGCATACGGGTTCGACGGGACCGGAGGCACAGAGGGCACGGCCGGTGAGGACGCCGTGGGCTGCGCGGACGGGACGGCGACGGGCAGCTCCCGCGTCGGGTCGAACACCGGGATGGCCTGCGTCGGTGCGGGCCCGCGCTGGACGTTGGGCACCGGCACCGTGAACTGCTCGTCGGGCGGGGGTGGCCCGCTGGACCCGGCCGGACCGGGGGGCTCGCTCATGGCGACAACGTACCCCGCGGTGGGCGGCGTGGCGCCGATGCCGCCGCGACCGGGACTTTTCCGGAAAGGTGTCGTATCGGGACGTGGTCGTTCGTGGACCTCGTGTGCGGCGCTCGCCGCACGCGAGGGAGCCGAGACGGCCCTCGCCGACGACCAGGAGGAGACGAACATGCCCGAGTACCTCATCAGCTTCAACGACGAGTGGGTGCGGGAGCACACCGAGGACGAGATCGCGGTCAAGGGGGACGCGAGCAGGGCCGTGGTGCGCGAGATGCGGGAGCAGGGCGTCCTCATCTTCAGCAACGGCGGCCTCGATGCCGACACGGCGATCTTCAGCGTCGTCGCCGAGGACGGCAAGCCGGTCTTCACCGACGGTCCCTTCGTCGAGACGAAGGAGCACCTCGGCGGCTTCTGCGCCATCGACGTGCCCGACGACGAGACGGCCCGCTACTGGGCCGGGCGCCTCGCCGTGGTCCTCGACTGGCCGCAGGAGGTCCACCGTTTCCGCGGTCCCGGCATGGCCCGGGACGACGAGTCCGGGAAGGCGTGAGACCGATGGCCAGGTACCTGCTGTCCGTGTTCGGACCGGCCGAGCCCACCGAGTTCGGGCCCTACCCCTCGCGCGAGGAGATGCTCGAGGCGTTCGCCGACACCGGCGCCTTCAACGACCGGCTCGAGCGGGAGGGCCGCCTCGTCTTCGCCGACGGCCTCGAGCCGGCGACGACCGCCACGACCGTCGACGGCCGGGGCGAGCGACCGGCCTTCACCGACGGCCCCTACCTCGAGACCAAGGAGCACCTCGGCGGCTTCTGGGTCATCGAGGCCCCCGACCTCGACGTCGCCCTCGCGCTCGCCGCGGAGGCGTCCAAGGCGTGCCGCGGCACGGTCGAGGTGCGGCCGTTCCAGACGCCCGCGTCGGTCCAGGCCCTGATGGAGCCGTGAGCGACCCCGCCGTCGAGCAGGCGATCGCCCGGGTCCACCACGAGGAGTGGGCGCGGGTGGTCGCCGGCCTCGCCCGCCGCTTCGGCGACCTCGACGTCGCCGAGGAGGCCGCGGCCGAGGCGTTCGCCGTCGCCGTCGAGCGATGGCCACGGGACGGCATACCGCCCAACCCCGGCGGGTGGCTGACGACGACGGCGACCCGACGGGCGATCGACCGGCTGCGCCGCGAGTCCCTGCGCGACGCCAAGTACCAGGCGGCCCTCATGGTCCACGACGACACCCCCGCCGAGCCGACCGGCCCGGTCCAGGACGACCGGCTCCGGCTCGTCTTCACGTGCTGCCACCCGGCGCTCGCGATGGAGGCGCGCGTGGCCCTGACGCTGCGCCTGCTCGGCGGGCTCACCGTCGCCGAGATCGCGCGCGCCTTCTTCGTCCAGGAGACGGCGATGGCGCGGCGCATCACGCGCGCCAAGGGCAAGATCGCGGCGGCGCACATCCCCTACCGGGTGCCGTCCGCCGAGGACCTCCGCCAGCGCGTCACCGGCGTGCTCGCCGTCGTCTACCTCGTCTTCAACGAGGGCTACCTCGCCGGCGAGGGGGACGACGCCGTCCGGGTCGACCTGTCCGACGAGGCGATCCGCCTCGGCCGGCTGCTCCACGACCTGCTCCCCGACGACGGCGAGGTGGCCGGGCTGCTCGCCCTCATGCTCCTCACCGACGCCCGGCGCGCGGCGCGGGTCTCGAGCACCGGCGAGCTGGTGACCCTCGACGAGCAGGACCGTGGCGCCTGGGACCGGGACCTGCTCGCGGAGGGCCGGGCCCTCGTCGAGGAGCGGCTGCGGGTCGTCGCGGCGGGCGGCGAGAGGCCGGGGCGCTACCAGCTGCTGGCCGCCATCAACCTCGTGCACACCGACGCCCCGACCGCACGCGACACGGACTGGTCACGGATCGTCGCCCTCTACGACGCGATGGCGCGACTCGACCCGTCACCGGTCGTCCGGCTCAACCGCGCCGTGGCGGTGGCCGAGCTCGACGGACCTCTCGTCGGCCTCGCCGAGGTCGACCGCCTGGGCGACGTGCTCGAGGGCTACCACGCGTTCCACGTCGCCCGGGCCGAGCTGCTGCGTCGGCTCGGTCGCAGCGGCGAGTCGCGGACGGCATACGACCGCGCCATCGAGCTGACCGGCAACCCGGGCGAGCGTGCCCACCTCACCCGGCGACGGGACCAGCTCGTCGGGTGAGGCGGGCCGCACAGATGGGCGCTCCTAGCTGGCGTCGTAGCGGCGACGGGCCACGGCGAGCCCGACGAGCGAGATCACGGCGACGGCCATGTAGTAGACGCTGGGCGCATTGAGCGACCCGGTGAGGCTGATGAGCCAGGTCAGCACGAGCGGCGCGATCCCGCCCATCACCGTGACGCCGACGTTGTAGGCGACCGAGACACCCGTGGCACGCACGTCGCGCGGGAAGAGCGTCGTCAGCAGGGCCGGCAGCGGGCCGAAGTAGAAGGCCATGATGACGCCGAGGATCCCGATCGAGACGACGAGGACCGGCACCGTCGGCGAGGCGATGACCACGGCGAAGAGCGGCCAGGCGAGCACGAGCGCACCGACGGCCGCCCACGTCATCACCCGCGCCGGACCGACCCGGTCGGCCAGACGGCCCACGAGCGGCACACCGACCATCGTCACGATGCCCGCCACGACGCCGCCGAGGTAGGCGGCGCTCGCCGGGACCCCGAGGTTCTTCACGGCATACGTCGGCATGAAGAGGATGAGGTAGACCGAGATCGTCGCGACGCCGACGCAGGCCGAGCCGGTGAGCACGCGGCCCAGGTGCTCGGTGAAGGTCGCGCGGATCGGCGCCTCGTGCGGGGTGCTGTCGGTGAACTCCTTGGTCTCCGTCAGACGGGCCCGGATGTAGAGGCCCACCGGGCCGATGAGGCAGCCGAGGATGAACGGGATGCGCCAGCCCCACGAGTAGAGGTCCTGCTTGGACAGCTGGTTGAACAGCACGTAGCCGAAGGCCGAGGCGAGGAACATCGAGATGCCCTGGCTCGCCACCTGCCACGAGGCGTAGTACGCCTTTCGGTGCGGGGCCGTCTCGACGAGGAACGTCGTGGCGGAGCCGAACTCGCCGCCGGCCGAGAAGCCCTGGACGAGACGCGAGATCAGGATGAGGACGCCCGCCCAGGCGCCCACCATGGCGTGCGTCGGGGCCGCGGCCATGAGGATCGTGCCGACCATCATGAGCAGGAGCGTCAGGGTCAGTGCCTTCTTGCGCCCGTGGCGGTCGCCGTAGCCGCCGATGATCATCCCGCCGAGCGGTCGCACGAGGTAGGAGATGGCGAACGTCGCGAAGGTGAGGATCAGGCCCAGCGTCTGGTCGCCCTCGGGGAAGAAGTTCTCCGCGATGACGATGGCGAACGACGCGTAGACGATGATGTCGAACCACTCGAGGGCGGCACCGATGGAGCTGCTGAGGACGGCCTTGCGGGCGTCCGCCAGCCGCTCGGGAGTCACCTCCGTGGGGGTGGCGGTCAGGGTCATGGTTCTCCTTCGGTCCGGCGTGGGCGTGGGCGTGCGGGCGTGGGGTGGGTGGTCAGGCCGTGAGGTGGCTGATGAGCCGGTCGACCAGCTCGTCGCAGCGCTCGATCTGCTCGAGCGCGACGAACTCGTCCGGAGCATGGGCCTGGGCGATGTCGCCGGGGCCGCAGACGACGGTCGGGATCCCGGCGCGCTGGAAGAGCCCGGCCTCGGTGCCGTAGGCGACCTTCTCCTCACTCGCGGCGGCGCCGAGGCCGGTCACGAAGTCGATGACGTCCTCGTCGTCGGCCGTGTCGAGCCCGGGCGCCTGGGCGCCGATGGAGACCTCGACGCGGGCGTCCGGGTTCTCCTCCCGCATGGCCTCCTCGATGCGGCGCGCCTCGGCGCGGAACGCCTCGACGGTGGCGTCGACGTCGACGGCCCCGACCGCCCGGAACTCGAAGGTGAGGGAGCACTCGGCGGGCACGGTGTTGACGGCGATGCCGCCCTGGATCTGGTTGACCGTGGCGGTCGTGAAGGGCACGTCGTAGTGCTCGTCGAACGGGCCGTCCGCACGGAACCCGTCGGCGACGCCACGGACGAAGCGGACGAGCTGGGCGGCATACTCGATCGCGTTGACGCCGTGGGGAGTCCGCGACGAGTGGGCCGCGACGCCGTGGAAGACGACCTCGATCATCGTCAGCGACTTGTGCCCGCGGATGACGCGCATGCTCGTCGGCTCGCCCACGATGCAGGCGCGGGGACGCAGCCCGCGCGCGACGATCTCGTCCACGAGCGAGACGGCGCCGACGCAGCCGACCTCCTCGTCGTAGGAGAAGGCGAGGTGCACCGGCTCGCTGAGCGGGGTGGTGCTGAGCCGCGGCACCGCGGTCATGACGGAGCCGATGAAGGCCTTCATGTCGCACGTGCCCCGGCCGTAGAGGCGGCCGTCGCGGATCTCGGGGACGAACGGCTCGCTCGACCAGTCCTGCCCGTCGACCGGCACGACGTCGGTGTGCCCCGAGAGGACGACGCCTCCGGTGGTCGTGCCGTCGGCCGCCGGGAAGGTCGCGAGGAGGTTGGCCTTGGTGCCGTCCTCGTTGGCGACGAGGACCGGCTCGACGCCGTGCGCGCGCAGCTCGTCCGCGACGAGGTCGATGAGCGGCAGGTTGGTCTCGCGGCTCGTCGTGTCGACCTGCAGCAGCCGCGTGGTCCAGTCCAGGCTGGCCGGCTGGGTGGGGTGCGAGGTCTCGCGGGTGGTGCCAACGGACGGCATGCAGCTCTCCCGGGTCGTGGTCCGAATGCGGCACTTGAGGTGTTCCGCACTGGTGACCGAGGATGGCAGGCATGCCACCGAGAGGCCGCTCGACGCAGGATGACGCGACGCGTCATGAGATGACGCAGGATTCCGCCGCCCGCGCCGACGAGCTGGACCTGGCGATCGTCAACTGCCTCCAGCTTCAGCCACGCGCCTCGTGGACCCTCGTGGGCCGGGCGCTCGACGTCGACCCCGTCACGGTGGCCCGCCGGTGGCAGCGCCTCTCCTCGGCCGGCATCGCCTGGGTGTCGGGTCGGGCGACCGGTCAGGGGCGCCCCGAGTCGTGCCTCGCCGTGGTCGAGCTGAGCTGCAGCGCGGCCGAGACGCTCGCCATCGCGCGGCGCGTGACCGAGCTGCCCCACGTGCTCAGCGTCGAGCACACGTCCGGACCGCGCTCGCTGACCATCCTCGTCGAGGTGCGCGACCTCGCCTTCCTCTCCCGCTTCCTCCTCGAGTCGGTCGGGACGATCCCGGGCGTCGTCGCGACGAGCAGCCACGCGGTGACCAAGGTCTACTCGATGGGCGACCACTGGCAGCTGCACGTGCTCGACCCTGCGCAGCAGGCCATCATGCTGCGCGGGCAGCAGCCCCGCCTCGACGGCCTGACGTCCGAGCAGGCCGACCTGGCCCGCGGCTACGACCCCGTCGACCGGCAGCTGATCCTGCTGCTCGGCGAGGACGGTCGTATGCCGGTGGCGACCATGGCCGCGCGCGCCGGGCTCAGCGAGAGCACCGTGCGGCGCCGTGTGGCGGGCCTCGTCGGCAACGGCAGGGTCGTCCTGCGTTGCGACATGGCGCTGCCCGACTCGGGCTGGCCCGTCATCAGCTGGCTGTGGGCCTCCGCGGATGCCGGTGACATCGACGCCGTCGCGATGACGCTGCGCCGCCTGCCCGGCATCCGCGTGTGCTGGCGGATCTCCGGGGGTGGGCCCAACCTCATGCTCGCGCTGACGACGCACTCGCTGCACGAGCTGTCGCAGGTCGAGGCGAGGCTGGCCGCCGAGGTGCCGCAGATGACGATCCACGACCGCTCGATGGTGCTCCGCTCGATCAAGCGGATGGGCCGCGAGCTCGACCTCGACGGCCGCAGCATCCGCTCGGTGCCGCTCGACATCTGGGCCGACACGGGCGACCGACCCGAGCGGTGACCTCCCGCGTCCTCGGGCGCGGCCGTCCCCGCGCTAGGGGTGGTCGTGCCCCTCGCTCGCGTCGAGATGGGCGCGTCGGCCCTCCCGGTCGAGCACGACGATGACCTCGACCGGCCCGTCGACGGCCGTGATCGCGTGCGGCACCATCGTCGAGAACTGGGCCGACTGCCCCTCCTCGACGAGCAGGACGCGCTCGCCGAGGTGCAGCCTCGCGGTCCCCGACAGCACGGTGAACCACTCGTGGCCCGGGTGCACTCCCGGCGTGCTCGTGCGGCGGCGGGCCGTGATTCGCATCTTCGCGACGACGAGGCCGTGCGGCTCGTCCTCGCGGGTGAGCAGCCACGTCGTGTGCCCGTGGGCGGCGTTGCGCCGCGGGTGGATGACGACGTCGTCCTCGCTCGTCAGCTCGACGAGCTGGTCCACGCTCGTGCCCAGCGCGCGAGCGATGGGGCTGAGCTGGTCGATGGCGATGCGTCGGTGCCCGGTCTCGATCCGGCTCAGGGTCGAGGCGCTGAGGCCGCACCTGGCCGCGAGGGCGTCGAGGGACCATCCGCGGGCCAGTCGGAGGCCGCGTACCCGGGCGCGGATCACGGCATCGAGGTCGAGTTCTTGCGTCATCGGCAAGATCGTATGCCGTGTGCGCAAGGCCGTCGTAGCGTGGCCGTCATGACGCACCCCCATCACGAGCACTCCGGTCACGAGCACGCCGGTCACGAGCACGCGGCCGCCCGGCTCTCCCACGACGACCTGGCCTCCGAGGCGGAGAGCGCCGACCTGCTCGACCTCGACGGTGAGGTCCTCGCCGCCAACTGGGGCCGTGCCCTCGACCGGGTGATGGCCGCCGTGACTCCGGCGCTCGCGACTGCGCGGGAGTCGGGGGCTCGGGTGCGGGTCGTCGACCTCGGGGCCGGGACCGGCACGGGGGCGCTCGGGCTGGCCTCCCGGCTGGCCGGGGCGATGGTCGATGCGGAGGTCGTTGCGGTCGACGTGTCCGAGCCGTCGCTCGAGCGCGTCGCCGTCAAGGCGCAGGCCGCCGGTCTCGGCGACCGGGTGCGCACCGTGGTGGCCGACCTCGACCGGGGCTGGCCCGACCTCGCGCCGGTCGCCCTGACGTGGGCGTCGATGTCGCTGCACCACCTCGCCGACCCGGTGCGCTCGCTGTCCGAGCTGCGCCGGATCACCTCTCCGGGTGGGCTGCTCGCCGTCTCGGAGTTCGTCGAGCCGGTCCGCTTCCTGCCGGAGGACCTCGGCACCGGCCGACCCGGCTTCGAGAGCCGGGCGCTCGAGGTGCTCGGCTCGGTGCACGCGGAGGCGCTGCCGCACATCGGGGCGTCGTGGGCCGCGCTGCTCGCCGAGGCCGGCTGGACCGTCGTCGACGAGCACGACGTCGTCATCGACGAGCGGTCGCCGGAGCACCCGCTCGCCGGCGCCTACGCCCGCGCCTGGTTCGCGCGGCTGGCGCACGGTCTCGACGGGCGCCTCGACGCCGACGACGAGCGCACCCTCGCGGCGCTGCTCGACGACTCCGGCCCGCACGGACTGCTGCGGCGCGCGGACCTGCACCTGCACGGCACACGCACTCTCACGATCGCGCGAGCCTGAGGGCGCGAGCGGTGCGAGCCGCCCGCGCCACCCGGTCGCGTCAGGCGCGCCGCTCCATCCGGTTCTCCGGGGGCTCGTCGGCCGGCCAGTCCTCCGGGACGCCCACGTCGACGAAACCGGCCCGCTCGTAGGCCGTGCGGGCGCGCACGTTGTCGCTGCGGACCATGAGGCAGGTCCTGCGGTCCTGGGCGGCGGCCCAGTCCACCACGGCCCCGATGAGCTGCGCGGCGGTCCCGGTGCCGCGGGCCTCCGGGGCCACCCACATCGAGATGAGCTCGACCCAGTCGTCCCCGTCCGGCTGCCCGCTGACGACCCCGACGTCACGGCCGGACTCCTGCGCCACCAGGTTCAGCGGCACTTGAGTCAGGCGGTCCCGCCAGCGCTCGACGGGCGCGTCGACCCAGTCCTCGTGGCGCGACCCGAAGGCCGCCGGGGCATCGGCGAGAGACGCCAGCCGCACCTCCCGGAAGCGCTCCCAGTCGTCGGGTCCGATCCGCGTGATCTCCACCCGGCGAACCTAGCGAACCGCGGCGGTCCCGGCGCACTCCTTTACGGCGTCGACAGCGTCGACAGCGCGCTCGCGAAGCGGCGGGGCTTGCCGGGACCGAGGTCGGCGGCATCGCCGACCTGCTTGACGGCGACGGGGCGGTCGAGCAGCACCTCGAGCGCACGGCGCAGACCCTCGCCCTCACCGCCGAGGCAGCGCGCCGTGACGGCACCGTCCGCGTCCTGCTGCACCGACCACGCCCTGACGCCGAAGCGCTGGAGCTGCTGGGTCAGCTCGACGGACTGCACGCGTCGCCCGTCGCCCGCCGTGAAGACCACCGCCGAGCGACCCTCGAGACCGACGATCCGACGGTCGGCGCCGGTCCCGACGAGCGCGCCGCGGTCACCGGTGCGGTAGCGCAGGAGCGGCAGGTAGGGGTTCTCCAGCGACGACACGGTGAGGTCGCCCGGCACACCGTCCGGCACGGGGTGGCCGCTGTCGTCGACGACCTCGACCCACATCCGCCGCGGCACGAGCACGTGCCCGGCCCCGGCAGCGGTCTCGCAGGCGACCGGCCCCACCTCGCGCAGCCCGTAGAGGTCGAGCACGGGCGCGCCGAACGCCGACTCGAGGTGGGCGCGCGCCGGGGTCGCGAGGTCGACGGCACCGGAGACGAGGGCGAGCGGCGAGCGCGGGAGGTCGAGGGCGGCATACGTCTGCAGGGTGAGGGCGGAGCCCGTGACGACCTGCGGGTCGACCGCGGTCAGGAAGGCCCGCCGCGCGTCGTCGTCCGGCCAGGCCGACGGGTGGAGGCTGACGCGCGACATCGACTGGCCGCCGCGCAACGTCATGGCCGACGCGTACGTGAACGCCTGCTCCTGGTCGACGACGCTGAGCAGGCCCATGCGAGAGGGGTCCTCGCGCCACTGCACCCCGACGCCGGCGAGGAGCAGGTCGAGCAGGGCGAGGTCCTTGGCGATGTCGACGGGGTGCCACGGGATGACCAGCGCCGAGCCGCTCGAGCCCGAGCTCGTGCCCTGCACCACCCGGTCGAGCGGCACGTCGACGGGCACGAAGTCGGCCACGCCGCGGGCGAGGTCGGCGCGGGTCGTCGTCGGCACGTCGGCCCAGTCACGGATCCCGAGCCGCCGCAGGTGCGGCACGACTCGGGCCAGCCGCTCGGTCTCGGCGAGCAGCCAGTCGGGTGGCTGGCCCGTCGCCGCTGCGGCGATCGCGGGCACGTCGCGCGCCCACTCCGCGATGGTCGTGTGGTCGGCGTCCGTGAGCAGGTCACCGCACGCGTGGCTCCAGGCGGGGGCGTATGCGTGGTGCCGGAGGGCGTCGAGGCGCTCGCGTCCGCCGTGGTCGAGGGCGGGGAAGCGCTCGGCGTCGGAGCGCACGGCCGCCCCCATCGGCTCGTAGCCCGGGAGCGCGGTCGGGCGCGAGACCGGTTCAGACATGGGTGTACTGCGCCGCCGCCTCCTGGGCGCGCTTGTCGGCCAGGGCCTTGGCGAGCTCGGCGGCACGCTGCTGCTCGAGCGCCGCGAGGCGCAGCGCGTCGGACCGCAGGCCTGTGCTCACCGACTGCCACCGGTCCTCGGACTGCGCGTGCGTCTCCCCGCGGGGACGGATCGCCAGGCAGCGCAACAGGGCTCGCACGACCTCCTCGTGGCGGTCCGGGTCGTCACCGAACCACTGGCGCAGGGGCACGACGCCGACGAGCGCCGTGAAGTGCTCGATGCCCGCGGCGGTGTCGACGGGGGCTCGCGCGTCGAGCACGGGTCGCAGCGACGGCTCCATCACGAGGTGGGCGGCGACCTGGGCCGCGAGGCGCTCCGGCAGGGCAGCGCCGCCGAGACGGCGCACGGCGGACAGGGCGTCCGCCTCCACGGGAGCGCCCGTCACGAGCTCCAGGGCGTCGCGCAGCACGGCCTCGGTGACGACCTCGGGTCGCAGGAACGCCTGGGGCGTGGCGACGAGCCGGTCGGTGAGGGTGCGCAGCCACGGGCCCTCGTCGGAGTGGGCGAGCGGCTGCTCGAGCGGGTTCGGGGCGGTGCGGTCGGTCATCGGAGGGTCCTCCTCGGGCCAGTGTCCCAGTGCCGGCGGGCGAAGTGGCGGGCCAGCGTCACGACGTCGTCGAGTCCGGCGACGGCCTCCACGACGTAGTCGCCGGCCATGGTGCGGGTGCGCTCGGCAACCTGGGGCGCGACCCGGAGCACGAGGGTGCCGCCCCCGCCGGCGTGCTCGAGCGCCCGCGCGGCGGCGGTCTCGAGGCCGGCGTCCTGCCCGCGGCCGAACATCGACTCGACCCCGTCGTCGGAGATGACGGCGATGTGGCAGCGGCGACGCGTCGACCGCGCCGCCGGCAGCCCGTCGTGGGCGGCGGCGAGGCCGTGGAGTGGGAAGCTCGTGCCGCCGCCGTGGTAGGTCAGCAGGGCGGTCATCAGCCGGTCGCGGTCGGTGCCGAGGTCGCCGCTCGAGGTGACCTGCCCCGGGCTCGACCAGCTCGTCACGCGCACCCGGGCCCCGGCGCGCAGGGCGGAGAGCACGAGCACCGCACCGCCGAGGACGGCGGGCGACACGAGCCCACGCGGGTCGGGCATCGAGCCGCTCGAGTCGACGTAGAGGTCGAGGTCGACGGGACGCTCGACGGGGTCGAGCCCTTCGGCCGCCTCGACGACCCGGCGCTGGGTCGTCATCCCGGGCAGCACCGTGGCCGAGCGCAGGGTCGTGCCGGTCCAGTCGAGGTCAGTCAGGTCGTCACCGAGCTCCCACGTCTCGAGCCCCTGCAGCTCGGGCTCGCTCACGGGCTGCTCGTGGTCGACCGGGAACGGCACGAGGTGGCGCCGGGCTCGGGCGACGTACCAGTCGACCGCGGCGTCGCGGGTGGTGCCGAGGGTGGCGTAGAGCGTCGCGAGGTCGGCCGGCCCGAAGACCTGGCCCGACCCCTGGCCGGTGTCCTGGGCCTCGCCGTCGGCCGTCCCCGGCGCGCCGGCGCCACCCGACGCGGGCGCCTGGCTGTTGACCCGGGGGTCGAGCGCCGGGTGCACGGGCAGGTCCGCGAGAGAGTCGTCCTCGGCGACGTCGGGCGCCGTGCCGGCTCCGCCGGTCACCCGGCACGGACCCTGCAGCCCCGCCTCGGTGGGATCGGGCAGCCACCGGCGCATGAGCGCCGCGAAGCCGCCCGCACCGCCCACCGCGTCGCGCGCGAAGACCCGCGCGTGGCGGGCCAGGAAGCCGGCGTCTACCTCCTCCTCCGCGCCCAGGGGTGGCACGAGGCTGCCCCTGGGCAGCGACCACAGGAGCTCGTATGCCCTGAGGTAGATGTCGAAGTACGTCGCCTCCGTAGGTGGCTTGCCTCGCCCGGTTGACCGGGTGGTGTCCACTGCGGACGCAGGCTCGGCCTGCTGGGCGGCGACGGTCCTGCGCGAGGCCCGGTAGGGCGCGGTCATGTCCAGCCCGGACAGCCGCGTGAGGCGGTCGTTGATGAGCAGGTCGGTCCAGAGGTTCGAGACCATCGGGGCGTCCGCGTCACGGTCGACGAGCCCGCGACGGCAGCGCTCGACGATGCACGCCCGTCCGGTCGCGTCGGCCGGCGCGAGCACGTGGTGGCCGATCTCGTGCGCCAGCACTGGTACCGGGATGTCCTCGATGCCGAGACGGACGACGGCGCGCAGGTCGATCGTCGCCCCGACGGCGTCCATGTCGAACCAGGCGAAGCTCGTCGTGCCGGGCGGGTCTGCGGGGGTCAGGAAGCGCGGCTCGCCGAGCCGCAGGGACGGTCCCCAGCACTCGAGGGCCGCGGGCCAGGCTGCGCGCCAGCGGGACTCGAGCCCGACCCAGTCAACGGCATCCACCCGGGCGGTGACCGTCACGGCGTTGCTCCGCCGTCGGCGACGAGCAGCAGTCGGTGGCTCGACCGCCGGCTGACGAGGACGACCCCACCGGCGCGCACGGCCCCGGTCACGTCGTCGCCGTAGCGTTCCCACGACGCCTGCCGGGGCGCCGGCGCCGCCGCATCGGAGTCCGGCTCGCTCTCGTCGGGGAGCACGGCCTCGCCGAACGCGTCGGTGAGCACCGTCCAGCGGGTCTGGCCCGACACGACGCTCCAGCGGTGCCCGTCCCCGCCGGTGACGACCGGCGGCAGCAGCCAGGCGCCGCCGAAGCCCCGGAAGGCGCCGATCGGTCGCTCCACCACCGGCCCACCCCAGGCGCAGGGCGTCTCGGCATTGCGGGCGAGCAGGTCGGGGACGTCCTGACCGGGCTCGGCCCGCAGGACCGCACCTGCCACGGCCTCGGGCAGGTTGGGCACGAGCGCCCTCGCGGCGGAGCGCAGCCGCACGTGACCGGCCCGCCAGGCCGACACGGCGCCGACCTCGCGCACCCGGTCGTCGGTGAGCGGCACGCCGGACGGCCAGGCCGCCAGTCCCGCCTCTATGCCGCGCGCCCAGTCGGTGGCGTCAGCCCGACCGGACACCTGCGCGGCCGCGGTGACGAGGTCGTCGATGACGAGCGGTGTCACGGTGCGCAGGTCCAGGCGCAGCGCCGGCACGACCCACTCGAGCACCCAGCGGGAGACCGACCCCTCGCCGAATCGCCCTGCACCGACGAGGGCGACGACGGAGCGCGCCCAGTGCGTCGCCCACCGGTCGACGACCGGCTGCGCGACGGCCGGTCCTGCGCCGCCCTGGCGCGCGACGAGCCGGTCGAAGCCCGGCCCCACCGCCCGCAGGCCCTCGGCCAGCGCACCGTCCGACGCCCTCCCGGCCCGGGCCACGTCGAGGTCCCGCGCCAACGTGCCCGAGACCCGCCGCAGGGCCGCAGCCCAGAGCGGCGCCGGCTCGGCCGCTCCGCCCGGCCCCACGGCATACGTGCTCATGACGACCAGCGCAACCAGGAGAGGTAGTTCGTGTAGCGCTGGTGGAGGTACTTCAGCGTCAGCGCGTCGTCGAAGGTGTGGCCGTAGACCTTGCGCTGTGCGGCGATCGACGTGAGCAGCCGCCCGACGTGGGTGATCCGGGCGCGCACCTCGTCGGCGCCGAGCCCGTCGAGCCCCCGGTCGAAGAGGGCGAGGGCGTCACCGACGGGGTCGTCGCGGTCGAGGCCGCCGGCGTCGAACTGCCGGCACGTCGTGTCGAACATCGCGTGCAGCCACGACACCCGGTCGAGCCGCAGCGCCGCCGTGTCGTCCTGCTCGAACACGCGGGCCTCGGTGTCCATCGGCAGCTTCTGGAAGAGCACGAAGGGCAGCACCGCGCGCACGTGGTCGACCCCGACGGCGTCGTCGCCGCGGAAGAGCGCCATCGCCTTGCTGTAGAGCACGAGCGACTGGAGCGCGCGCACCGAAAGGCCCGCGGTCGTCTGGGTGCCGACGTCGCTGAGCGCATCGCGGCCGGTGTCGTCCTGCTGCACGAGGTGCGGGTCGACACCGGCGAGCCGGGCCGTGTCCTTGGTGCGGTACTCGAACTGGCTGCCTGCACGCTCGAGGTACTCGAACTGCCCCGCGAAGTGCTCGATCCGGCGCAGCACCGGCCGCGGGATGGGCACGTCGAGGACGGCCCGGTGCAGCCGGTCGTGCTCGGCCTCGGTGAAGACGATCGAGTCGGGCACGACGTCCTCGGGCCGCACGCCGCGCTCGGCCCGGGCCACGAGCGCCGACAGGAAGCGGTTGTTGAAGGGCAGCGCCGCGACGACGACGTCGATGCGGTCCCGGAGCGCGTCGATGACCTGGTAGGTGCCGCCGCCCGCGTCGTCGTTGGCCGTGAGGTACCACGCGCTCGCGCCGGTCTCGTAGACCTGGTCGAAGGTCTCGACGTAGCCGTCGGCGAGCACGGTGAGCAGCGCCGACTGCGTGCGCGTCGGGATGCGGTTGTACTCGTCGACGATCTTGACGCGCATGCCCAGCCACGAGCGCCACGCGACGTCGACGTCCGACAGCTTCTCGGCCTCGACGAGGTCGCGCGGCAGTGGGGTGCCGAAGAGGTCGGCCACGGTCAGCTGCGGGTGTCCGTGCTGCATGCCGCGGCGCATCTCCGTCGGCGTGTAGCCGGCGAGCACGCCCATGAGCAGGGCGCTCGCGGTCTTGCCACGGCCCGGGCCGCCGACCATGAGGCAGCGCCCGCGCACCATGAAGGTCAGCAGCGGCATGAGCACGTAGCTCGAGTAGGACTGCCCGCTCGGCAGCGTCAGCTCACCGCGACTGTCCCCCAACGGGATCCGCTCGCTGGGACCGTCGTGGAACTCGACGTCGTAGTGCGGGCTGATGATGGCGTGGTTCGTGATCCAGAAGTACGCCTGACGCAGCTTCTCGTCGAGCGGCGGCCCCGCGTCGGGCGTGGCCCCGCGGGACGTGCCGTAGAGGTCGGTGAGGTCGAGCTCGTCCGTGTGCCGCCCGGCGGCGCCCGGGCGCGTCGGTGCGTTCGAGACGTGGCCGAGCCCCGTGTGTGCCTGCTCCCCTGACGTGGTCACCCGTGCGATTGTGCCAGCCGGGTGGTGGCCGGGCCGTCAGCCCACGGGGTCGGCGAGGTCCCAGCCCGCGGCGACGACCTCGTCGACCGCAGCCGTGGCGACGGCGAGCCGCTCCTCGTGGCTGCCACGCACCTCGACCCACGGCACCTCGCGGGCGGCGAGCTCCTCGCGGAAGCGCCCCTGCATCCACTCGCGCACGTGCTCGCCGTCGCGCATCCCGTCCTGGACGAAGGGGATCTCGTCGCCGGTGAGGACGTAGAGCGCCGGCGCCGGTCGGGCCCCGGCTAGGGCGCGCACCGTCGGCGACGGTGACCCGACGTAGCGCTCGTGCCACAGCGTCGTCGCGAAGACGTCGGTGTCGCAGACGACGAGCGGTCGCGGGGCCGCGGCGGCAGCGGCGTCCTCCTGCGCGGCCTGCTCACGGGCGACGAGGTCGAACTCGGCCGTGTGCCACGGCGCGGCCAGGCCGCCCGGGCGCCGCTCGGTCCACTCGCGCCCGAACTCGGGCACGACGGTCGTGCCGTAGTGCGCCCCGAGCGCGTCGGCGAGAGTCGTCGTGCCCGTCGACTCGGCGCCCACGACGACGACCCGCTTGGCGAACCACGCGCGCACCGGCGACGGCAGCGCCCACCACGAGCCCGCTACGTCCGCGCGCACCGCGGTCCCCGAGATCGGGGTCGAGGCACGGCCGGGGTCGACCTGCACCCACGTCGCGCCGAGCCGCCGGGCCATCTCCTCGCCGTAGGCGTCGCTGGTGAAGACCGCGTCGACCGGCCCGTCGAGGTGCGACTCGATGACGGCCATGTGCAGGTCCCACACTTCCGGCGAGTCGAAGTCGACGTCGTGGTCGTCGGGGGCCGCGACGACCCTCGCTGTCGGGTGCTCGCCCTGCACCCAGCCGACCCGCACGTCGACGGGGATCGACTCGACGGCGTGCGCCATGACCTCGACGGTGACCCGGTCGCACGAGCTCGTCGCCGCCCGCACGAGCGCCTGGTGCCCGGCGTGGAAGGGGTAGAACTTGCCGATGACGAGCCCGTGCCCGTGACGTGCCGGGCTCACCGCGAACCCACGCCTGCCAGGGCCGCGTCGTGGTTGCCGGCCACGTCCGCGGGCGCGTCGCGCAACCGCCACCACTGGAGCAGGCCGACGGCGCAGAGGACGACGAACCCGGCATACAGGATCGCGGTGAGCGTCAGGCCCTTGTGGAGGTAGAGGGGGACGTAGACCAGGTCGGCGGCGATCCACAGCGCCCAGTTGCCGATCCACTTGAAGCTCAGCATGAGCTGGGCCACGAGGCTGAGCGACGTCGTCAGGGCGTCCCACGTCGGCACGTCCGAGTCGGTGTGCCGGGTCAGCAGCGACCAGACGGCCCACGTCGCGGCCGCCACGAGCACGACGGCGACCGGCCAGAACCAGCGCGGCGTGCGGCGCACCGTCAGCGGGCCGCGGTCGGGTCCGCCGCGCAGCCACGCCCACCAGCCGAGCACCGCGAGCGCGATGTAGAGCACCTGCAGGCCCGCGTCGCCGTAGAGGCTCGAGCCGGTGAAGAGCACGAGGAAGAGGAGGTTGTTGGCGATGCCGACGGGGAAGTTCCACACGCTGCGGCGCACCACGAGGGCCACGCAGGCCGCCCCCGTGACGAAGCCCGCGACCTCGGTCCAGTCCATGGTGCGTCAACGTACACGCGTGCGGACACGCCGGAGTCGGGCGGTCACGAGCCCCTGGCGGGGGAAGCCGGGAGCGGGCTCGTGACCGCCCGACGGTCGGGCGGCCGGTCGTGCGGGTCAGGCGAAGGCGACGAACGCTACGGGGTTGGACGTCGGCTGGTCGGAGCCGCCCGCGGGCTCGACGGTGATGCCCGCGCCCTTGGAGTGGCTGGCGTCGCCGCTCAGCACGACCACCTGGTCGCCGCCGCCGGGCATCAGGCCCGCCGAGGTCATGTGACCGGTCGCGTCCTGGAGCCACAGCTGGAAGACCTTGCCCGAGGGCGGCTGCGACATGCCGGACGTGACGATGACGGCCTTCTGGAGCGAGTTGGAGCGCACGACCGTGGCCGTCGCGCCGCCGGCGAGCCGCGTCCCGTAGCGCGTGGCGTCGGGAGCCGCGAGCACCTGGTCGGCGATGGCCCGGGACGGGTCCTTGTCGATCTGCTTCCAGACGGTGAACCCGCCGATGGCGAGCACGGCCACCGTCGCGGCCGCGACGACCATACGCCAGCCGCGGGCGAGCCCACGGGTGGAGCGGGACCGGCGGCGCTCGGTGAGCTCGTCGGGGCGCTCGACCGGGATGGCAGGAGTGGCCGGACCTGCAGCCGGACCCTGCTCGGGCGCCGACGGCGTGGACGTGACGTCCTCGTCGGCGAAGTCGCGCTGCGGAGCCGTCAGCGGCGGCAGCGGACGGACCGTGGAGATCTCGGCGAGCACCTTGGCCCGCAGCGAGGGCGGCGGGGCGACCTCGGTCAGCACCGACAGCTCCGACGCCGCGGCGACGAGGCTCTCGACCTCGGCCCGGCACGCGGAGCAGCCACTGAGGTGGCGCTCGAACCGGGCCCGCTCGACGTCGTCGAGGGCGTCGACGGCATACGCGCCGGAGAGCGCGTGGATGTCCTCGCTCACAGGGTCACCCCCAACGTGTCTCGTAGTCTGATGAGTCCATCACGGATGCGTGTCTTCGCGGTCCCGAGTGGCAGGTCGAGCATGGTCGCCACCTCCGTGTGCGTGTATCCCGAGAGGTAGGCCAGCTCGAGGGCCTGCCGCTGAACCGCTGTCAGTGTCTCCAACGCCCGATGAACCCGCTCCGCATCGAGCCGTTCGACGACGGCCTCCGCGGTGGAGTCGTGCGTGACGTCCTGGTTGCTGGCGCCGTAACCCTCGTCACGGTGCCGGGCCGCCTCGGCCGAGCGGACCCGGTCGACGGCCTTGCGGTGGGCGATCGTGAGCATCCACGACATCGCACCACCCTTGCTCGGGTCGAAGCGCGCGCTGTGACGCCAGATCTCGAGGAAGACCTCCTGGGTCACCTCCTCGGACTGGGCCGGGTCGCGCACGACGCGACGGACGAGACCGAAGAGCCGGGAGGAGACGGCGTCGTAGAGGTCTGCGAACGCCGTCTCGTCTCCCGTCGCTGCTCGGCGGAGCAGCTGCTCCAGCTGGACTGGGCGGGGGGCCCCCTCCGGCGACTCATCGCCGGAGGGGACCACCGAGAACCGTGACATGGGGTCCATTGTGTCGCCCGTCGTCGTGCTCTGCGTCAGCCTGGTCGGCAGACGATCAGGGCATCAGCACGCCGTCGATGATGTACACCGTGGCGTTGGCGGTCGGGACGTTGCCGCAGATGACCTTCGCGTCGGCCTTGCCGACGGTGAAGTTCTCGCCGGAGCCCTTGACCGTGATCGTGGTGCCGGCGAGCGTCTTGTGGTCGCCCGCGAGCTGGTCCGGCGAGAGCTTGCCGGCCACGACGTGGTTCGTGAGGATCTTGGTGAGGGTCGGCTTGTCGGCGAGGACCTTCTTGAGGTCGGCGGCCGGGATCTTGGCGAACGCGTCGTTGACGGGCGCGAAGACGGTGATCTCGGGGGCCGAGTTGAGGGTGTCGACGAGGCCGGCCTGCTTGACGGCGGTGACGAGCGTCGAGAGCAGCGGGTTGTTGCTCGCGGCGGTCGCGACGGGGTCGGTCGCCATGCCGTTGAACGAGCCCTTGCCGTCCTTCGGCACGGCCGCGCAGCCCTCACCGAAGACGGCGGACGAGGCGTCCATCGACTCGGAGGAGGTCATCGTGTCGGAGGGCGTGCTCGTCATGGCGTCGGAGGACGTGGCGGCGGGCGTGTTGCCGGCGCCGGCGGAGGCGGTGTTGTCGCTCGAGCTGCCACAGGCCGCGAGGCTCAGGGGCAGGGCGATGGCGAGGGCGACGAGGCCGGTACGGGTCTTCATGCTCTTCATGTCAGTCACTCCTTGTGGCTGTGTGGTGCACGGTCATCTGGGATTCGGTGCCGCTGTGGCTCCGGATTGCTTGTCGGACAAGTTTTTTCGTGGGTTCTTCGTCGTAGGCGTTCACGCGACGGTCACCACCACCTCCTGGATGCCGCTCGACCCGCTGGGGAACGGCGTGGCACGTTCGGTGATCTGGGCCTGGCCCTTTAGGTCGGTCGCGCGCACGGAGATGCGGTGCAGCCCCGGCTTGGCGTCCCACGGGAGGTACCACTGGCGCCAGTAGTCGACACCGACGTCGGGCCCGAGCTTCGTTGCCTGCCAAGGGCCGTCGTCGATCTTGACCTCGACCTTGCCGACGCCGCGGTGCTGCGCCCAGGCGACGCCGCCGATGGCGGTGGTGCCGGCCTGGATCGTCGTGAGCGGTGCGGGGGTGTCGATGCGGGCGCTCGTCTTGATGGGTGCGTCCGTCGCCCACTGGCGCTTCGTCCAGTAGGCCTGGTCGGCGGCATACGTCGTCAGGGTCAGCTTGGTCAGCCACTTGGTCGCGCCGACGAAGCCGTAGAGGCCGGGCGTGATGAGGCGGGCCGGGAAGCCGTGGGTGTCGCTGAGCTGGGCGCCGTTCATGCCGATGGCGATCATCGCGTCGCGGCCGTCGCGCACCACCCCGAGCGGGGTGCTGATGGTGAAGCCGTCGACGGCCGTGCTGAGCACCTGGTCGGGGCTGCCCTTGGTGCCGGCGCGGTCGAGCACGTCGGTCAGGCGGACGCCGAGCCAGCGGGCGGCCCCGATGTAGCCGCCGCCGACCTCGTTGGAGACGCACGTCATCGTGATGTCGCGCTCGATGAGCGGCATCGCCGACAGCTCGGCGAAGGTCATCGTGAAGGGCTTCTCGACCATGCCGTCGACCTCGAGCGTCCAGGTGTCGACGTCGACCTTGGGCACGACGAGGTTGGTGTCGACGCGGTAGAACTTCGCGGTCGGCGTGCGCAAGGGCGAGATGCCGGACACCTGCGTCTCCAGACCGGTCGGCAGCGGCTTGGCCTTGTCGGCGGCAGCGGGCAGGACGATCTTCTTGACGGACTGGGCGCCGGCGCGCAGCTGGCCACCGGCGGCGGCGAGGACGGAGAGCGCGGTGACGCCGAGGGCGCCGCCGATGAAGCCGCGTCGTCCGGTGCCCCGCTGGGCCGCGGAGTCGGCGGCGGGGGGCATCTTGGAGCCACGCGGGCCGTCGACCGTCGCCTCGTCTCCCTTCGCCACGGCCGCGTCGGAGGCACGGCGGGCGAGGCGGACGAGCCAGGCGAGCGTCGCCACGCCGGCGGCCATGGCTGCCAGCGCGGGCAGGACGTCGAGCGGGCGGGCTGCAGGGCGCAGCAGCGCAGCGGCGCCGGCCAGCCCGGTCAGCAGCACGATGAAACCGACGGCCAGCGGCATACGGCGTTGGGCGAGCAGGCCCGCCACCGCGGCGAGGACGAGCGTCACGACGAGGACCGACCCCTGCAGGATCGCCTTGTCGTTGGTGCCGAACGTCGCGATGGCCCACTCCTTGACAGGGGTGGGGGTCAGGTCGATCACGGTCGACCCGATGGCGAGCACCGGCGACGACGCTGGAGCGAGGAAGCCCGCGACGAGGTGGCCGGCGGCGATCCCGGCCACGGCCGCGAGGATCCCGCTGAGGGCAAGTCGTAGGCGCATCATGCCGGGTGGTTCGCCGCGGGAGGCGTTCCCGGATTGTCCGGTTGCCCTTCGAAGGGCGGGAAGAGCGTCGTGACCGCGGTTGTTGACCGCACGTGAAGAACATCGGATTCCTCTCGTTCGGGCACTGGAACCCGTCGCCGCAGTCGCAGGCGCGGTCGGCCCAGGACGTCCTGCTCCAGTCCATCGACCTCGCGGTCGCGGCCGAGGAGCTGGGCGCCGACGGCGCCTACTTCCGGGTGCACCACTTCGCCCGCCAGCTCGCGTCGCCGTTCCCGCTGCTCGCCGCCGTCGGCGCTCGCACGAGCCGGATCGAGATCGGGACCGGTGTCATCGACATGCGCTACGAGAACCCGCTCTACATGGCCGAGGACGCTGGCGCCGCGGACCTCATCTCCGGCGGCAGGCTCCAGCTCGGCATCAGCCGTGGGTCACCCGAGCAGGTCGTCGACGGCTACCGCTACTTCGGCTACGAGCCCACCGACGGCGACCACGCCGCGATGGCGCGCCAGCACACCGAGGTCTTCCTCGAGGTCCTGTCGGGCCGGGGCTTCGCCGAGCCGAACCCGAGGCCGATGTTCCCCAACCCGCCGGGCCTGCTGCGCATCGAGCCGCACTCGCCGGGTCTGCGCGATCGCATCTGGTGGGGCGCCGGCAGCCGGGCGACCGCCGAGTGGACGGCGCAGCAGGGCATGAACCTCATGAGCTCGACGCTGCTGACCGAGGACACCGGCGTGCCCTTCCACCGCCTGCAGGCCGAGCAGATCCAGCGCTTCCGCGACGCGTGGAAGGCGGCCGGCCACGAGCGTGAGCCGCGGGTGTCGGTCAGCCGCAGCGTCTTCCCCATCGTCAGCGACGTCGACCGGGCGTACTTCGGTCGCGAGTCGGCCAGCCAGGACCAGGTCGGCATCATCGACGGCGGCACGGCGCGCTTCGGCAAGACGTATGCCGGCGAGCCCGACCAGCTCGTCCGTGACCTCGCCGAGGACGAGGCGGTCGCGGCCGCCGACACGCTGCTCATCACGGTGCCCAACCAGCTCGGCGTCGACTACAACGCGCACGTCATCGAGAGCCTGCTGACGCACGTCGCGCCGGAGCTCGGCTGGCGCTGACCACCGCGGTCGGGCGCCCGACCTCCGCGGGCGCGCCCCGTCAGCCGCGGGCGAGCAGCTTGCGCAGGGCGGTGCCGTAGGCGACGCGCGCCACCGTGGCCACGACGCGATCGAGCACGGCCGGCACGCCACGCACGCTGATCTGCTGCCTCCAGACGACCGTCGACCCCGCCGCGGTCGGGGTCACCGACAGGTCGATCGCGCCGCGGACGACCTTGCCCTCCTTGCGGATCCGCGCGGTCCCCGCCGTCGTCGGGGTCGGCGGGACGATGCTGTCGACGACCATGACGTCGTCGAAGCCGACCGGGCCGAGTCCCGTCCGGGCGACGAAGCGCGACCCGTCGACGAGATCGCTCGCCGCCATGGCGTCCCCGGTCACGGTCGTGAGTGGGATGACGGCGGTGTGCGCGCGCAGGTCGAGCACGCGGCGCCACGCCTCGGGGGCGGTCAGCGGTGGGACGAGGTGCACCTCGAAGTCGGCCATGCCGACAGTCTCTCCGGTCACGGCTCCCGTGACACCTGTCATGGCCACGACGTGACGCCTGCTGCTGCCGCGAGGTGGTGTCCGCACGGGAGAGTGGGGCCATGACCACAACACCCATCTCCGTCGCCGGGGCCTCGGGGGCCCCGGCGGTCGAGCTGCGCGGCCTCGTCAAGACGTTCGCGCCGGCCCGCCGCTCCCACGACACCGAGGTCCGCGCCGTCGACGGCATCGACCTGCGCATCGAGGCCGGCGAGATCGTCGCCTTCCTCGGGCCGAACGGCGCCGGCAAGACGACGACCCTCGACATGGTGCTCGGCCTCACCGAGCCGACGAGCGGCACCGCCGAGGTCTTCGGCCGCCGCCCGCGCGAGGCGGTCATCGGCGGGCACGTGTCCGCGGTCCTGCAGACCGGAGGCCTGCTGCGCGACCTCACCGTGCGCGAGACGGTCCGCATGGTCGCTTCGACGTATGCCGTCACGACCCCCGTCGACGAGGTGATCGAGCGTGCCGGGCTGGCCGCGCTCGCCGACCGGCGTGTCTCGAAGTGCTCGGGCGGTGAGCAGCAGCGGCTGCGGTTCGCCCTGGCGCTGCTGCCGGACCCGCGGCTGCTCGTCCTCGACGAGCCGACGGCGGGCATGGACGTCACGGCGCGGCGCGACTTCTGGGACACGATGCGCGCCGATGCGGGCACCGGACGCACGGTGGTCTTCGCGACGCACTACCTCGAGGAGGCCGACGCCTTCGCCGACCGCATCGTCCTCGTCGCCGGCGGCCGCATCGTCGCCGACGGCACGACCGCCGAGATCCGGGCCCGGGCGAGCGGCCGCACCGTGTCGGCGACGATGCCGTCCGGGTCGGTCGCCTCGAGCGTCGCGCGGCTGCGCGGCGTCGACGGTGTGCGTGACGTCGAGGAGCGCGGCTCGCGCGTCGTCGTCACCGCGACCGACTCCGACGCCGTGGCCCGCCTGCTGCTGCTCGAGCTCGGCGGCACCGACCTCGAGATCGTCACCGCCGGCCTCGAGCAGGCCTTCATGACCCTGACCGGCGACGACCGCCCCGTCCCTCCCGGCACTCCCCACACTGCCCACACCGACGGCACCCACCGCACCGAGAGCGAGCTCGTCCGATGAACGCCACCTTCACGCTGCTCGAGATGCGGCGGATCACCCGCGACTGGGCGGGCATGTTCTTCACCGCCGTGCTGCCGGCGTTCTTCTACCTCATCTTCGGCGCGACGGTCGACGCCAAGGACGCGACCATCGGCAACGGCAACGTCGCGATGTACGTCATGATCAGCATGGCCGCCTACGGCGCCGTCACGGCGACGACGAGCATCGGCGGCAACGCGGCCGTCGAGCGCCAGCAGGGCTGGGGCCGCCAGCTCGGCCTGACGCCGCTCGCCGACTCGTCCTACATCGCCATGAAGGCGCTCATCGCGATGACCGTGGCCGCGGTGCCGATCCTGCTGACCTTCACCCTCGGCGCCATCACCGGTGCCCGCGGGTCGATGCGGGCCTGGGCCCTCAGCGCGGTCCTGTGCCTGCTCGGCTCGGCGGTCTTCGCCGTCTACGGTCTCCTCGTGGGCACGGCATTCCGCTCCGAGGCCGCGGTCGGCGCCGCGAGCGGCACGATGGTGATCTTCGCCTTCCTCGGCAACCTCTTCATCCCGCTGTCGGGCACGCTGCTGGCGTTCGCGAAGTTCACGCCGCTCTACGGGTATGCCGCCCTGGCCCGCTACCCGCTCACCGAGGGCTACCTGCCCGACGGGTCGCAGGACCCGCTGTGGCTGCCGATCGTCAACGTGCTCGCCTGGCTCGCCATCTTCGGGACCGCCGCCGTGCTCCTCGTCCGTCGCGGGCGGGAGCGCCAGTGACCGAGCAGGTCAGCGCCGAGATCCCGCCCGCCGAGCCGGCGGGCGGGACGGCGGCGAACGGGGCACTGGCGACCGGGGCGCCGGGCCGCAACCCGTGGGAGCGCTACGGCTGGATCGTGCGCGGGGTGTGGCTCGTCTTCCTCGTCTTCCCCGTCATCGCCCTCGTCGGGGCGCCGCGCCCGCTGTGGCAGGTCGTCGTCGGGCTCGTGCTCGTCGTCGTCTTCGCCGTGGCCTACGTCCTGGGGTCGAGCCACCTCGAGCGGATGGGCCGCCGCGGGCCGTCGACGACGCGCGGGGCGGTCGCCTACCTCGCGCTCCTGCTGGCGTGCACCGTCGGCTCGGCCCTGATCATCGGGGCCAACAGCCTCGGCTTCCTGCCCTTCGTCGTCGCCTTCGGGATGTTCGCCCTCCCGATCCTGCCTGCCGTCGGCCTCGGCGTCGTGGCGACGGTCGTGGCCGGCACCGCCGCAGTCGTCACCGATCCCGGCGAGGGCACGTGGAGCGTCGCCATCATCGTCTTCGCGGTCGGGGTCATGACCGGCGGCGTGCGGGTCGTCGCCGACCGCGGCGAGCAGTACGAGCGGATGTCGCGAGACCTGGCCATCGTCGAGGAGCGCGAACGCGTGGCCCGCGACGTCCACGACGTGCTCGGCCACTCGCTCACCGTCGTCACGGTCAAGGCCGAGCTGGCCGAGCGGCTCGTCGACCTCGACCCCGAGCGGGCCAAGGGCGAGCTCGCCGAGATCCAGGCGCTGAGCCGCCAGGCGCTCGCGGAGATCAGGGCGACCGTCGGAGGGCTACGCGTCGCGCGCCTCGCCGACGAGCTCGCCTCTGCCCGAACAGCACTCGCAGGCGCCGGCATCGAGGCGCACGTGCCCGACGACCCCTCCGTCGTCGACCCACGGCACCGCACGGTGCTCGCCTGGGTGCTGCGCGAGGCGACCACCAACGTCGTGCGGCACAGCGACGCCGACGAGTGCTGGGTCGAGCTCGCGACGAACTGCCTGACGGTCCGCGACGACGGACGCGGGCTCGGCGAGCGGCCCGAGGGCAACGGCATACGTGGTCTGCGTGAGAGGGTCGGGGCCGCGGGAGGTCGACTCTCGATCGAGACCGGCCCGGAGGGCCACGGGACCGTGCTGGAGGTGACGCTGTGAGCGAGACGATCAAGGTGCTGCTCGCCGACGACCAGGCCCTCGTGCGAGGGGCGCTCGCGGCGCTGCTGGCGCTCGAGCCCGACCTCGAGGTCGTGGCCGAGGTCGGCCGCGGGGACGAGGTCGTCGACGCCGCGCGCGCCTCGGGCGCCGACGTGTGCCTGCTCGACATCGAGATGCCCGGCATCGACGGCATCGCCGCGGCAGGCCAGGTCCGCGCGGCGCTCCCGGCCGTGCGCACGCTCGTCGTGACGACGTTCGGCCGGCCCGGCTACCTGCGGCGCGCGCTCGAGGCGGGCGCGTCCGGCTTCGTCGTCAAGGACACCCCGGCGCGCCAGCTCGCCGAGGCGGTCCGCCGCGTGCACGCAGGGCTGCGGGTCGTCGACCCGTCGCTCGCCACCGAGTCGCTCGTCGACGGCGCCAACCCGCTCACCGCCCGGGAGCGGGAGGTGCTCGCCGTCGCGCTACGCGGTGGCACGGTCGCCGCCATCGCCGGCGTCGTGCACCTGTCGCAGGGCACGGTGCGCAACCACCTCAGCTCGGCGATCGGCAAGACGGGCACGTCGACCCGTGCCGAGGCGGCCCGCGTCGCCCAGGAGCGCGGCTGGCTCTGACGAGCCCGCGCCGCGGGGTCGAACGTCAGGAGACGACGACGCGCGCCCACTGGTAGTGCCCGCCGTCGGTGAAGTGCGTCCACGTGTCGAAGGCGACGACCTCACCGACCGCGCCCAGCAGCCCCCGCAGCCCCTCGTCGGTGCGGCTGCGGAAGTAGCGCCCGCCGTCGTCGGTCCACTCGCTGCTCGTGTCGGCGCCCCACACCCCGACCTCGAGCAGACCCCCGGCCCGCACGACCCGGCGCAGCTCGGCGAGCGCTCTCACCATCTCATCACCCGGCAGGTGCATCAGGGTGCTCATCGTCCAGCCGGCGTCGAAGGAGTCGTCCGCGAACGGCAGCTCGGTCGCCGAGCCGACGTGCGCGTCGAGCCCGAGCCCGCGGCAGAGGTCGACGGCGGCCGGGGTCAGGTCGACCCCGCTGTAGGCGACGCCGGCCCCCGCGATCCGGACGCCGTCGCGCCCGGCGCCGCAGCCGACCTCGACCACCGACCCGAGACCCTCGTCCCGGAGGAGCTCGACGAACGCCGTCAGCCGCTGCTCGCGCTCGTCGGCGAGTGGCCGGGTGGCGCGCTCGGCCATCTCCCGCTCGTAGTAGTCCACCAGCCGGGCCGCGACGTCGCTCATGCGCGACAACCTAGCCAGCGTCGGTCTTCGGCAAGGCGGCCGACGTGAACGTGGAGGTTCGCACCCCGCTGAGGGGGTGCGAACCTCCACGCTGTCGTGCGCCGTCGGGCGGCGTGTGCCCTCGGGCGTGGCGTATGCCGTCAGGCCGGGGCAGGTGCCGCCGTGCTGCCGGTGCCCGCACCGGTGCCGGCGGCACGGCGGGCCATGAAGGCCGTGACGAGCTCGGCGATGCCGATGAGGATGAGCATGATGCCGGCGAGCCGCGCGAGCAGCACGAGCGAGGATCCCGGGAAGACCGCGACGACGAAGCCGGCGATGATCGAGACGACGCCGCTGACGATGAGGAAGACGCGCGCGCCGGTCGAGCGGTCCGAGCCGAAGCCCTGGGCGAGGGCGGCGATGCCCTCGGCGATCCAGCCGGCGGCGATGAAGATCGCGATGACGAAGAGCGAGGTGCCCGGCCGGAAGAGGCAGATGATGCCGGCGATGATCGACAGCACGCCGAGCACCATCGAGACGGGCTTCAGCCAGCCCGGCTCGCTCGGCAGGTCGCGGCTCACCGAGAGGCGCACGGCGCCTGCCACGATGAGCTGCAGGCCGAAGGTGATCGCCACGACGAGCAGCGTCGCCTTGGGCCAGACGAGGACGAGCACGCCGAGGACGACGGACAGGATGCCCATGGCGATGAGGGCGCCCGACCATCCGGACGAGGTCGACGCCACGGCCCAGCTGCTCGAGGCCGCGGCCTCTCGGCGGGTCCGTGGCTCCGACGCCGATGACGCCGATGACGCCGATGACGACGAGGCTGGCGACGGGTCGGCGGGATCGGTCGGGTCGGGTGACGCGGGGTTCGGGACCGTGCTCGACATGCTTCCTCCTGAGGGGTGAGGTCCTGCCCGAGGTGCGACGCCTCCAGTCTGGCTCCCGACGCGCGCGGGCGCCCGCTTTTCGCACGCGACCCGCCCGGCGGCACACGGCCGCGGGCGTCGGTCCATGGCAACCGCTCCGGAGGACCGATAGCGTCGGCGAGGTGAACATCATCTTCGTGGAGCCGTCGTTCCCGGCGAACCAGCGCCGCTTCGTGCACGCGCTCGCGTCGGTGGGCGCCAACGTCTACGGCATCGGCGAGACCGATGAGCACGACCTCGACGACGAGGTGCTGGGGGCGCTGCGCGGCTACTACCGCGTCGGCAACGTCACCGACGTCGACCAGATGGTCGAGGCGGTCCGCTACTTCCAGGACAAGGTGTGGATCGACGCCCTCGAGGCCGTCGTCGAGTCGCACACGATGACCGCAGCGCAGGTGCGCGAGGCGTGCGGCATCCCCGGCACGAGCGTGCGGACGACGTGGTTGTGCCGCGACAAGCCGTCGATGAAGGAGGCGCTCCGGCAGGCCGGCGTGCCCACCGCCGCCAGCGCCGCCGTCGACTCGGCCGCCGAGGCGCGCGCGTTCGCCGAGCGCGAGGGCTACCCGCTGATCCTCAAGCCGCGCGCGGGCGCCGGCGCCCAGGGCACGGTCCGCGTCGACAGCGACCACGAGCTCGAGCAGGCGCTCGCTGCCTACGGTCGCGAGGGCCAGAGCTCGATCGCCATCGAGGAGTTCGTCGAGGGCCACGAGGGCTTCTACGACACCATCACCCTCGACGGGCACGTCGTGCACGACTGGGCGACGCACTACTACCCCAACGTCCTCGAGGCGATGCGCCACCGCTGGATCTCGCCGCAGTTCATCACGACCAACCGCATCGACGAGCCCGGCAACGCCTTCTACGCCGAGGTGCGCGACCTCGGCCGCCGCGTCATCGAGGCGCTCGGCATCGAGACGTCGGCGACGCACATGGAGTGGTTCTACGGCCCGAAGGGCCTGAAGTTCAGCGAGATCGGCGCCCGGCCGCCGGGCGTCGGCGCGTGGGACGTCTACTCCGCGGCCAACGACGTCGACGTCTACCGCGAGTGGGCGCACGTCATCACCCACCGTGCGCCCGAGCAGCAGATGCAGAGGTCGTATGCCGCGGGCATCGTCGCGCTGCGGCCTGACCGCGACGGAGCGGTGACCGGCTACTCCGGCATCGACGAGGTCCGGTCGCGCTACGGCGAGTGGATCATCGACGGCCACTTCCCGCCGGTCGGGCACGGCACCCAGGCGGTCGAGGCCGGCTACATGGCCAACGCGTGGGTGCGTCTGCGCCACCCTGACTTCGACACCGCGCGCGCCATGCTCGACGACGTGGGTCGCACGATCCACATGCACGCGGGCTGAGCGGCTGAGTCACCAGTTCATGTCGACGACGATTCTCCTTGGGCCCCAACGGTTCACGACGACGGTCGGGTCCACGGTGCGCTCCCTGGACATCAGCGGCCGCATCGCGATGGTCAACTCCGGGTGGGAGGAGCGCGAGTCCGACGACGGCGAGCTCGCCGGCCACCTCGACGGTCGGGGCGTCAACCTGCGCCTGCACCACCGGATGCTCGACGTGCTGGGCAAGGACGAGCAGGTCGCGGCGGCGGCGCTCGCCTTCCGCGACCGCATGGACGAGCTGCGCGCCTTCTACGGCATCCGGCTCCAGGCGGCCATCGACGCGGTGCAGGCCGTCTCGCACCGCACGTCCATCCACGCGGTGGGTCCTGTCGCGGAGGAGGCGGCGATCGAGGCCGTCCGTGACGTCGACCGGTGGTATGCCGGCCAGCTCGACGAGCTCTACCGCGCGGTCCGTGCCACCGCGGCTCCCGACGAGAACGGCACGATCGGCTGGCACCGCGGCGAGATCGGGGCGGTCCTCGACGAGGTCGACGCCGTCGTCATCGCCGGGGGCAACGTGCGCACGCTGCTGTGGACGTTGCGCTTCTTCGACGTGAGGCTCCGCCCCGAGCAGACCGTCGTCGCGTGGTCGGCCGGGGCGATGGTGCTGACCGACGAGGTCGTCCTCTTCCACGACTTCAGCCCGCAGGGCGTCACCGCGGCCGAGGTGCACGACAGGGGCCTCGGACGGCTGCCCGGCATCATCGCCCTGCCGCACGCCAAGCGGCGCCTGCGCCTCGACGACCACGACCGGATGTCGGTGCTGGCCAGGCGTTTCGCCGAGCACCGCCTGCTCCTGCTCGACGACGGGGCGGTCGTGCGCTTCCCCGACGGCGCGACCGACCTGCCGGCCGGTGCCCGCGTCATCGACCGCACCGGCCACGTCTCCGTGGTGGGCGCCGCATGAGCGCCATGGAGCGCCTCGCCGTCAACCGGCTCCGCGAGCGGCTGCCGCTCGACGGCCCGACGATCGACCGCTTCGTCGAGCGCTACGGCTGCCCGATCATCGAGGGCGAGCGCGCCACCTTCCTCTACCGCGGCGACGTCGACGAGGTCTGGGTGCGGCACCGTGTGGTCGGCCTACCGGACCCCTTGCCGCTCAAGCGGATCGGCGACTCCGATCTGTGGGCCGTCACGACCGTGCTCCCCGAGGGCTCTCGGGTGGAGTACCAGATCGAGATCCGCAAGGGCGAGCACTACGAGCGGTTCAACGACCCGCTCAACCCCCGGCTCGCCCACAGCCCGATGGGCTCCTCGTCGGTGTGCGCGGCGATCGGCTACCGCGTGCCGGAGTGGGCGGTCTTCGACCCGGAGGCCCGCGAGGGAACGCTCGTCGAGGAGCAGGTGCGCAGCAAGGCGCTGCGCCGCGACCAGCCGGTCCAGATCTACCTGCCGGCGCGCTTCAACCGGGCCCAGCGATACCCGCTGCTCGTCGTCCACGACGGCACCGACTACCTCCAGTTCGCGGCGATGAAGACCGTGCTCGACAACCTCATCCACCGCCTCGACATCGATCCTCTCGTCGCGGTCTTCGTGCCGCCCCGCGACCGGCTCAAGGAGTACCCCAACCACGCGCCGCACGCCCGGTTCATCGCGCGCGAGCTCGTGCCGCTGCTCACCGAGCGGCTGCCGCTCGTCAACACCCCGGAGGCGCGTTGCCTCATGGGCAGCTCGTTCGGCGGCATTGCCGCCCTCTCGACGGCGGTGCGCTACCCCGGCTTCTTCGGCTCCCTCCTGCTCCAGTCGGCGTCGCTCGTCTTCACCGACATCGGCTTCGACCACGGCGGCGGCCCGGCCTTCGACCCGGTCGTGAAGTTCGTCAACCGGTTCCGTGAGAAGCCGACCGCCGTCGTCGACCGGATCTTCATGTCGTGCGGCGTCTACGAGCCGCTCATCACCCCGAACCGGTCGATGGTGCCGGTCTTCCGCCACACCGGCATGCGCGTGCGCTACACGGAGTCGCGCGACGGCCACAACTGGGAGAACTGGCGCGACCGTCTCGGCGAAGGGCTGTCGTGGCTCTTCCCCGGACCCCAGAAGTTCGTCTACGAGTGAATCCGACTGAGAGGGCAGGCAGCTCATGAAGGTGACCGACCGGTGGTACTCCGACCGTCTGGGCCAGGACATCAGCGTTGCGAGGTGGGGCACCTACGGCGCGCCCGTCCTGCTCTTCCCGACCGCGGGCGGTGATGCGGAGGAGGTCGAGCGGCACCACATGATCGCCCACCTCGAGCCGCTCATCTCCGCCGGACGCGCCAAGGTCTACTCCGTCGACAGTGTCGCCGGACGGGCCTTGGCCCAGCACCGTGGATCCGTCGACTACCGCCTCTCGCTCTTCAACGCCTTCCACGAGACGATCGCCCGCGAGGTCATCCCCGCGATCCACTCCGACCTCGGCGGCCACCACGTCCCGGTCACCGTCGCAGGCGCCTCCATCGGGGCCTTCAACGCCCTCGCCATCACCTGCCGCTACCCCGAGCTCGTGCACTCGGCGGTGTGCATGAGCGGGACGTATGCCATCGAGCAGTTCCTCGGCGGCCACGTCAACGACGACCTCTACTTCAGCTCGCCGCTGCGCTTCCTGCCCGGGCTCGAGGGGCCGGCCCTGGACCAGCTGCGCACCCGGATGGTCGTCCTCGCCTCGGGCAGCGGCCGGTGGGAGGACGTCGGTGAGTCGCGCGCCGTCGCCGACGTGCTCGGCAGCAAGGGCATCCCCAACCGCGTCGACGACTGGGGCCCGTCCTACGACCACGACTGGCCCACGTGGTGGGCGATGCTCCCGCTCTACCTCGACGACCTGCTCCCGTGACGGGACGCCCCTTCCTGCTCCTCACCTCCCGCGTCGACGACGCCCTCGCCGAGCAGGAGCGCGCCGCGTTCCGGCGGCTGACCGGCCTCCCCGCCGAGCGGGTCGTGCACGTGCGCCTCGAGCAGGGTCCGGTCCTGCCCGTGGACGTGACGGCATACTCCGGCGTCGTGCTGGGAGGCAGCCCCTTCACGGTCAGCGAGCCCGAGTCGGCGAAGTCGCCCACCGAGCGCCGCGTCGAGGACGAGCTGGCCGAGCTCGTGCGCGAGCTCGTCGAGCGGGAGGTGCCCTACCTCGGCCTCTGCTACGGCGTCGGCGCGACGAGCCTCGCGCTCGGCGGCGTCGTCGACCGGACCTACGGCGAGCCCGTCGGCACGACGACCGTCCGCGTCACCGACGGCGGGCGCGACGACCCGATCTTCCGCGCGCTTCCTCCCACGTTCGACGCCTTCGTCGGCCACAAGGAGGCCGCGACCGAGCCACCACCCGAAGCCGTCGTCGTCGCGACGAGCGACGCCTGCCCGGTGCAGGCCTACCGGATCGGGCCGTGCGCGTGGGTGACCCAGTTCCACCCCGAGCTGGAGGCGGAGACCTTCGTCGAGCGCATCCGGGCCTACGCCCACCTCGGCTACTTCCGGCCCGACGAGCAGGACGCGATCATCGAGCGCGTGCACCGGGCCGACGTCTCGGCCGCCCACGACGTCCTGCGCCGCTTCGTCGCCGGGTTCGCCTGATGCGCCTCACGGCTCGTTCGCCAGATGTACAAACCAGGAGGCCGCGGGGGTGCCCGGCGTCGTAGCGTACGAGCATGGTGACGAAGAGCAGCGCCGCCCGCCCCTCCTCGGTCGGGACCGGCGGTTCGCATCCGGCCGACGTCCACGACACGATCCGCGTCGACGGCGCCCGCGAGAACAACCTCAAGGACGTCAGCCTCGAGCTGCCCAAGCGCCGGCTGACCGCCTTCACCGGCGTCTCCGGCTCGGGCAAGAGCTCGCTCGTCTTCGCGACCATCGCCGCCGAGTCGCAGCGGTTGATCAACGAGACCTACAGCGCCTTCGTCCAGGGCTTCATGCCGTCGCTGGCCCGTCCCGAGGTCGACCGCCTCGAGGGCCTGACGACGGCGATCATCGTCGACCAGGAGCGGATGGGAGCCAACCCGCGCTCGACCGTCGGCACCGCCACCGACGCCAACGCCATGCTGCGGATCCTCTTCAGCCGCATCGGGACCCCGCACATCGGGCCGCCCACCGCCTTCGCCTTCAACGTCCCGACGCGCGTCGCGAGCGGGGTCATGAAGACCGACCGCGGCAACCGCACGGAGACCTCGATCGTGCGCGAGGCGGTCTACCAGGGCGGCATGTGCCCGCGCTGCGAGGGGATGGGTTCGATCAACGACTTCGACCTCACCGCCATCTACGACGAGTCCAAGTCGCTCGCCGAGGGCGCCCTGCTCGTGCCCGGCTACAGCATGGACGGCTGGTACGGCCGGATCTTCAGCGGCGCGGGCCTGCCCATGGACAAGCCGATCGCGAAGTTCACCGACAGGCAGCGGCAGAAGCTGCTCTACGGCGAGCCGGAGAAGATCAAGGTCGAGGGCGTCAACCTCACCTACGAGGGCGTCCTGACCAAGGTGCAGAAGTCGATGCTGTCCAAGGACCTCGACGCGATGCAGCCGCACGTGCGCCGGTTCGTCGAGCGGGCCGTCACCTTCACCACGTGCCCCGACTGCAACGGCACGCGCCTGTCCAAGGAGGCGCTGTCCTCGAAGGTCAGGGGCAAGAACATCGCCGAGCTGTGCTCGATGCAGATCAGCGACCTCGCCGAGTGGCTGCGCGACCTCGACGAGCCGTCGGTCGCGCCGCTGCTGCGCGGGCTCCAGCACCTGCTCGACTCGTTCGCCGACATCGGCCTCGGCTACCTCTCGCTCGACCGCCCCGCCGGCACGCTCTCGGGTGGCGAGGCCCAGCGCACCAAGATGATCCGCCACCTCGGCTCCTCGCTCACCGACGTGACCTACGTCTTCGACGAGCCGACGATCGGTCTGCACCCCCACGACATCGCGCGGATGAACCAGCTGCTCCTCCAGCTGCGCGACAAGGGCAACACCGTCCTCGTGGTCGAGCACAAGCCGGAGACCATCGCCATCGCCGACCACGTCGTCGACCTCGGTCCGGGCGCCGGCACCGCGGGCGGCGAGGTCGTCTACGAGGGGACCGTCGAGGGCCTGCGCGGCAGCGACACCGTGACCGGCCACCACCTCGACGACCGGGTGAGCCTCAAGGAGTCGCTGCGCGAGGCGTCCGGCGCCATGGAGGTCCGCGGCGCCTCGACGCACAACCTGCGCGACGTCGACGTCGACATCCCGCTGGGGGTGCTGTGCGTCGTCACGGGCGTCGCCGGGTCGGGCAAGAGCTCGCTCATCCACGGCTCGGTCGCCAAGCGCGACGGTGTCGTCGTCGTCGACCAGGGCGCGATCCGCGGCTCGCGCCGGAGCAACCCGGCGACCTACACCGGCCTGCTCGAGCCGATCCGCAAGGCCTTCGCCAAGGCCAACGGCGTCAAGCCCGCCCTCTTCAGCTCCAACTCCGAGGGTGCCTGCCCGGCCTGCAACGGCGCCGGCGTCATCTACACCGAGCTCGGCGTCATGGCGACCGTCGAGTCGACGTGTGAGGAGTGCGAGGGCCGCCGCTTCCAGGCCGCCGTGCTCGACTACGAGCTCGGTGGCCGCAACATCGCCGAGGTGCTCGCGATGCCGGTGACCGAGGCGCTCGACTTCTTCGCCGAGGGCGAGGCCCGCACCCCGGCCGCGCACACGGTGCTGGCGCGGCTCGCCGACGTCGGCCTCGGCTACCTCACGCTCGGCCAGCCGCTCACGACGCTGTCCGGTGGCGAGCGCCAGCGCCTCAAGCTCGCCGCGCAGATGGCCGAGAAGGGCGACGTCTACGTCCTCGACGAGCCGACGACCGGACTGCACCTCGCCGACGTCAAGAACCTTCTCGGCCTGCTCGACCGGCTCGTCGACTCGGGCAAGTCCGTCGTCGTCATCGAGCACCACCAGGCCGTCATGGCCCACGGCGACTGGATCATCGACCTCGGTCCGGGCGCCGGCCACGACGGCGGCACCGTCGTCTTCGAGGGCACGCCCGCCGACCTCGTCGCGGGTCGCTCGACGCTGACGGGAGAGCACCTCGCCGCCTACGTCGGAGCCTGAGCGGGCTCGCCCCGGGCCGAGGGGTATCACCGCGCCGGTCGGCGTCCTCTGAGGAGACAGGGTCCGTGGGGTCGGGCCCTTCCCGGAAGGACGGCTCATGAGCGTGACCGACGTGTTCCCACTCATCAAGGCGCCCGAGGCGTGGCCCGTGCCCGTCGTCGCGACCATCGCGATGGTCTGCCTCGCCGGCCTCGACCTGGCGGGTGCGCTCTTCGCCAAGGAGTGGGCCGAGAACGGCAGCGTCCGCGCGCTCGTCCTCGGCGCGGGCGTCTTCCTCGTCCTCTTCTGGGTGTATGCGTCGTCGCTGAAGTACGCCGAGCTCGCCCTCGTCACGATGGGCTGGGTCGTCATGCTCCAGGTGGGGCTCGTCCTCATCGACCGCTGGCGCTACGGCGTGGAGCTGCCGACGGGCAAGTGGATCGCCATCGGGGTCGTGCTCGTCGCGCAGGCCTATCTCGTTCTCGCGCCGAGCGCGTCGCAGGCGACCACCGCGGCGGGTGGCGGCGGCTAGACTCCGGACCACGGGCAGGGGTGCTCCGGGTCGCCGTCGGCGCCGCTCGCCGTGTTGCTCCCTGTGCCCGCCGCAGTCCCGAGTCCGGCCCGGTCGACACCTGGCCGGGTGCCCCCGAAGGAAGTCCATGCGTCGACGTCTCGTCCGCCCCGCGATGGTGGCGACGGTCGGCGTGCTCGCGCTCGGCGCCGCCGCCTGCACGACGGCCACCACCGATGCGACGCCGCTGGCCAGCACGCCCGCCGGCGCGGTGACGCCGGGCACGGGAGCGACGATCCCGGCCCCCACCACGGCGTCCCCGCCGCTCGTCGTCGGCGCCGTCTTCGACCACACGACCCTCGACCCGACGCGGCAGTTCGACCGCAGCGGCTCGATGCTGACGCACGCGCTCTACGAGACGCTGACGACGCTCGACCCCGACGACCCGACGAAGGTCGTGCCGGGGATGGCCGAGTACACCCTCTCCCCCGAGGGACGCTGGCTCACGCTGCGCCTGCGCAAGGGGCTCGTCTTCTCCGACGGCACGCCCGTCACCACCGACGACGTCATCTTCACCCTCGAGCGGGCCAAGGGGCTGTCGGGTCCGGCAGCCTCGATCATCGGCACGGTCTCGACGACCAAGGTCGACGACCGCACCTTCACGCTCAGCTCGACGGGCTCGAACTTCGCCCTGCCGGCGATCCTCGCCAACCCCGCCTTCGGCATCCTCAACTCCTCGGCCGTCAAGGCCCACGGTGGCACGATCGGACCGGCCGACACGGCGGGCGGCTACCTCTCGCAGCACTCGGTGGGGTCGGGCCCCTACGTCATCGACAGCGCGCGCGGCACCTCGGAGGTGCGGCTCAAGGCCAACCCGCTGTGGCGGGGGACCAAGCCCGCCTTCCCCGAGATCGTCGTGCGCAACCTCGACCCGAAGCGCCAGCTCTCCGAGCTGCGGTCGGGTGGCATCGACCTCGCCCTCGACCTGTCGCCGAGCCAGTCCGAGGCCGTCACGGGGGAATCCTCCTCGACGATCACCGTCACGTCGATGCGCTCGAGCTCGCTCGTCTACCTCGCGCTGAACCGCAACGCCTCGCTCAACCGGTGGACGGCCGACCCGAACTTCGCCGAGGCGGTGCGCCGTGGCCTCGACCGTGAGGCGCTGAGTCGCGTCGCGGCCGGCTCGACCCCGGCGGCGGGCCTGATCCCCGCAGGCCTCGTCGGGGCGCTCGAGGACCTCGCGCCCTCACCGGCGCCCACCACCTCCGGCACCGGTGACGCGGGCACGGGCACCCCGGCCCCGTCCTCGACGACCTCGCCCACGACCTCCCCGCCGACCGGCACCTCCGCGACGTCGACCTCCACGGCGACACCGGGCGGTGCCGTGACGACCGGGCCCAACGGCATGCCGACTCCCGTGGTGACGCTGCCGCTCGTGCCCGCACGTGACCTCGCGGCCGCCAAGGCGGCGCTGCGCCGTTCGGGCTACCGGGGGCAGCCGATCCCGCTGTCGTATGCCGCCGACCTGCCCATCCAGGGGATCCCGACGAGTGCGCTCGCCGTGGCCGTGCGCTCCGAGCTGGCCCAGGTGGGCATCAAGGTGCAGCTCAACCCCGCGCCGGCCGCCGAGGCGCTCGCCGCCTACCGGTCCGGGCGCAGTGCCTTCAGCCTCTGGAGCTGGAGCCCTGACTTCCCGGACCCCGAGAACTACCTCGCCTTCGCGCCGGGTGAGCTCGTCGGCTCACGTGCCGGGTGGGCGCGTGGCACCGACCAGGTCATCGACGACCTCACCGAGGCGGCACGTGCGTCCGTGGGCGACAACCGTGCGGGGGCGTATGCGGCGTGGCAGCTTGCGATGAACGAGCGCAGCCCGTTCGTCCCCCTGCTCCAGCCCTCGACGCGCTTCGCGAGCGGTGAGCGGGTGACGGCCGTGCCCGGCAACCCGGTCTGGACCGTCGATCTGGCTCGGATCCGCTGACGCCGCAAGGGCTTTCGGGCTGCTGGGGGCGCCGGCTACCGCCCGGTTTTGAGATCTCCGGGACCTCCATGTAACGTTCTCTTCGTCAGCCCGACAGGGCGAAACGGACGCCACCGCGGAGCGAGTCATCGCCAGCGAAGTTGGCCGGTCCCGGGGCTGACCAGCATGGTCCGAACCACTCCGGTTGATCCGGTACAGTTCGGTGAGCACAAACCGCTGACACCAAGCGGGTCCAAATCGGGCAATCTGAGATTGTTTCACGGTTTTGACTCCCAAGCTTGAGGCGGGTAAGTTTGAAGGGTTGCCCCGGAGGCCTCCTCACAGAGGTGGTTGATGGTGTGTGTCCGATTCTTGAGAACTCAACAGCGTGTCAAAAATCGATGCCAATTACCTCGTCCCGAGGCTGGCTCGGAGTCATCCATGAGGGTGGTCTGGGTTGGTTTTGGTGCGAATTATCCTTTGGTTGAAACTGAATGATCAACTCTTTTTGAGCTGGTTGTTCGACTTCAGTCAGGTTTTCGAGCCCTTCATGGGTTCAAAGTTTGCTCGTCCTCTTTTCGGGGGTGGGTGTTTGAACATCAACGGAGAGTTTGATCCTGGCTCAGGACGAACGCTGGCGGCGTGCTTAACACATGCAAGTCGAACGGTGACGATCAAGCTTGCTTGGTCTGATCAGTGGCGAACGGGTGAGTAACACGTGAGTAACCTGCCCCAGACTCTGGGATAACCCCGGGAAACCGGAGCTAATACCGGATATGACACCAGTCCGCATGGGCATGGTGTGGAAAGTTTTTCGGTCTGGGATGGACTCGCGGCCTATCAGCTTGTTGGTGAGGTAGTGGCTCACCAAGGCGACGACGGGTAGCCGGCCTGAGAGGGCGACCGGCCACACTGGGACTGAGACACGGCCCAGACTCCTACGGGAGGCAGCAGTGGGGAATATTGCACAATGGGCGGAAGCCTGATGCAGCGACGCCGCGTGAGGGATGACGGCCTTCGGGTTGTAAACCTCTTTCAGCAGGGAAGAAGCGAAAGTGACGGTACCTGCAGAAGAAGCACCGGCTAACTACGTGCCAGCAGCCGCGGTAATACGTAGGGTGCGAGCGTTGTCCGGAATTATTGGGCGTAAAGAGCTTGTAGGTGGTTTGTCGCGTCTGCTGTGAAAATCCGAGGCTCAACCTCGGACTTGCAGTGGGTACGGGCAGACTAGAGTGTGGTAGGGGAGACTGGAATTCCTGGTGTAGCGGTGGAATGCGCAGATATCAGGAGGAACACCGATGGCGAAGGCAGGTCTCTGGGCCATTACTGACACTGAGAAGCGAAAGCATGGGGAGCAAACAGGATTAGATACCCTGGTAGTCCATGCCGTAAACGTTGGGAACTAGGTGTGGGTCTCATTCCACGAGATCCGTGCCGCAGCTAACGCATTAAGTTCCCCGCCTGGGGAGTACGGCCGCAAGGCTAAAACTCAAAGGAATTGACGGGGGCCCGCACAAGCGGCGGAGCATGCGGATTAATTCGATGCAACGCGAAGAACCTTACCAAGGCTTGACATACACCGGAATCACTCAGAGATGGGTGCGTCTTCGGACTGGTGTACAGGTGGTGCATGGTTGTCGTCAGCTCGTGTCGTGAGATGTTGGGTTAAGTCCCGCAACGAGCGCAACCCTCGTTCTATGTTGCCAGCACGTCATGGTGGGGACTCATAGGAGACTGCCGGGGTCAACTCGGAGGAAGGTGGGGATGACGTCAAATCATCATGCCCCTTATGTCTTGGGCTTCACGCATGCTACAATGGCCGGTACAAAGGGCTGCGAAACCGCGAGGTGGAGCGAATCCCAAAAAACCGGTCTCAGTTCGGATTGGGGTCTGCAACTCGACCCCATGAAGTCGGAGTCGCTAGTAATCGCAGATCAGCAACGCTGCGGTGAATACGTTCCCGGGCCTTGTACACACCGCCCGTCAAGTCACGAAAGTCGGTAACACCCGAAGCCGGTGGCCCAACCCTTGTGGGGGGAGCCGTCGAAGGTGGGACTGGCGATTGGGACTAAGTCGTAACAAGGTAGCCGTACCGGAAGGTGCGGCTGGATCACCTCCTTTCTAAGGAGCAGTCATTTATGGCAGCCCGGTCTGTCCCCGAGTGTGGGGCAGCGGGTGCTCAAGGGTGGAACATCGATTACTTGACACCGTCCCGGTGTCTCTCACCAGTACAAGCGGAGCTTGCTTCGCAGTGGAACGTGGGGGATGTGGGGTGCGGTGTCTGACACGTTGTTGGGTCCTGAAGGATCGGGCAACACTGCCGGCTGCTGGTTTCCAGTGGTTGTGGTGGTGGAGCCAGGTTTCTTCTGGATGTGGGCCCTGCCGAAGCTGCAGTTTGTCTGTGGTGGGTGTGGGGTGCCGGTTGTATTTTGAGAACTTCACAGTGGACGCGAGCATCTTTGTAGTGTTCAAGTTTTTAAGGGCACACGGTGGATGCCTTGGCACCAGGAACCGAAGAAGGACGTAGGAATCTGCGATAAGCCTCGGGTAGTCGATAACCAGACTGTGATCCGAGGATTTCCGAATGGGGAAACCCGGCTGGAGGCAAGTCCAGTCACCCGCACCTGAATATATAGGGTGTGTGGAGGGAACGTGGGGAAGTGAAACATCTCAGTACCCACAGGAAGAGAAAACAACATGTGATTCCGTGAGTAGTGGCGAGCGAAAGCGGATGAGGCTAAACCGGGCGTGTGTGATAGCTGTCAGGCGTTGCACGTTCGGGGTCGTGGGACCCGCCAACAGGGGCTGACACCTCTGTAGGGAGTGAGAAATCTGCGTCATAGTCGAAGAGCATTGAATGGCTCGGCATAGAGGGTGCGACCCCCGTAGACGAAATGGTGTGGACTCCCGGTGGTGTTTCCCAAGTAGCACGGGGCCCGAGAAATCCCGTGTGAATCTGGCAGGACCACCTGCTAAGCCTAAATATTCCCTGGTGACCGATAGCGGACAAGTACCGTGAGGGAAAGGTGAAAAGTACCCCGGGAGGGGAGTGAAATAGATCCTGAAACCGTGTGCCTACAATCCGTTGGAGCCTCCCGCCGTTGGGCGTGTGGGGTGACAGCGTGCCTTTTGAAGAATGAGCCTGCGAGTTAGTGCTCAGTGGCGAGGTTAACCCGTGTGGGGAAGCCGTAGCGAAAGCGAGTCCGAATAGGGCGTTTGAGTCGCTGGGTCTAGACCCGAAGCGGAGTGATCTACCCATGGCCAGGTTGAAGCGCAGGTAAGACTGCGTGGAGGACCGAACCCACTTAGGTTGAAAACTGAGGGGATGAGCTGTGGGTAGGGGTGAAAGGCCAATCAAACTCCGTGATAGCTGGTTCTCCCCGAAATGCATTTAGGTGCAGCGTCACGTGTTTCTTGCCGGAGGTAGAGCTACTGGATAGCTGATGGGCCTCACCAGGTTACTGACGTTAGCCAAACTCCGAATGCCGGTAAGTGAGAGCGTGGCAGTGAGACTGCGGGGGATAAGCTCCGTAGTCGAGAGGGAAACAGCCCAGATCACCAGCTAAGGTCCCTAAGCGTGTGCTAAGTGGGAAAGGATGTGGAGTTGCTGTGACAACCAGGAGGTTGGCTTAGAAGCAGCCACCCTTTAAAGAGTGCGTAATAGCTCACTGGTCAAGTGATTCCGCGCCGACAATGTAGCGGGGCTCAAGCACACCACCGAAGCTGTGGCATTGACATACTGCTCGGCACCAACTCCTGCGGGACTGGTGTCCAGGCGTGTTGATGGGTAGGGGAGCGTCGTGTGGCCAGGGAAGCGGCGGTGTGAACCAGCCGTGGAGGCCACACGAGTGAGAATGCAGGCATGAGTAGCGAATGACGGGCGAGAAACCCGTCCGCCGAATAACCAAGGGTTCCAGGGTCAAGCTAATCTGCCCTGGGTAAGTCGGGACCTAAGGCGAGGCCGACAGGCGTAGTCGATGGACATCCGGTTGATATTCCGGAACCGGCGAAGGACCGCCCATGATGAACCCAGTGATGCTAAGTGCCTGAAGCACGCCCACCAGCCCTTCGGGGTTACCGGGTGTGTGGAGCGCACGACCCGATCTGGTAGTAGTCAAGCGATGGAGTGACGCAGGAAGGTAGCCTCCGCGTGGCGATGGTTGTCCACGTCCAAGGGTGTAGGGCGCGATCCAGGCAAATCCGGGTCGCATGAAGCCTGAGACCTGATAGTGACCGCGAATGCGGGAAGAGGGTGATCCTATGCTGCCGAGAAAAACTTCTAGCGAGGTTCGAGCCGCCCGTACCCCAAACCGACTCAGGTGGTTAGGTAGAGAATACCAAGGCGATCGAGTGAATCGTGGTTAAGGAATTCGGCAAAATACCCCCGTAACTTCGGGAGAAGGGGGGCCCTGATCGTGACGACACAAGCTGTCTGAGCGTGATCGGCCGCAGAGACCAGGGAGAAGCGACTGTTTACTAAAAACACAGGTCCGTGCCAAGTCGCAAGACGATGTATACGGACTGACGCCTGCCCGGTGCTGGAACGTTAAGGGGACCGGTTAGCCTCACGGCGAAGCTGAGAACTTAAGCGCCAGTAAACGGCGGTGGTAACTATAACCATCCTAAGGTAGCGAAATTCCTTGTCGGGTAAGTTCCGACCTGCACGAATGGCGTAACGACTTCTCCACTGTCTCAACCACGAACTCGGCGAAATTGCACTACGAGTAAAGATGCTCGTTACGCGCAGCAGGACGGAAAGACCCCGGGACCTTTACTACAGCTTGGTATTGGTGTTCGGTACGGCTTGTGTAGGATAGGTGGGAGACTGTGAAGCCGTCACGTCAGTGATGGTGGAGTCAACGTTGAAATACCACTCTGGTCGTTCTGGATATCTAACCTCGGTCCGTGATCCGGATCAGGGACAGTGCCTGGTGGGTAGTTTAACTGGGGCGGTTGCCTCCTAAAAGGTAACGGAGGCGCCCAAAGGTTCCCTCAGCCTGGTTGGTAATCAGGTTTCGAGTGTAAGTGCACAAGGGAGCTTGACTGTGAGACAGACATGTCGAGCAGGGACGAAAGTCGGGACTAGTGATCCGGCGGTGGCTTGTGGAAGCGCCGTCGCTCAACGGATAAAAGGTACCCCGGGGATAACAGGCTGATCTTGCCCAAGAGTCCATATCGACGGCATGGTTTGGCACCTCGATGTCGGCTCGTCGCATCCTGGGGCTGGAGTAGGTCCCAAGGGTTGGGCTGTTCGCCCATTAAAGCGGTACGCGAGCTGGGTTTAGAACGTCGTGAGACAGTTCGGTCCCTATCCGCTGTGCGCGTAGGAAACTTGAGAAAGGCTGTCCCTAGTACGAGAGGACCGGGATGGACGAACCTCTGGTGTGTCAGTTGTTCTGCCAAGAGCACCGCTGATTAGCTACGTTCGGAAGTGATAACCGCTGAAAGCATCTAAGCGGGAAGCACGTTTCAAGATGAGGTTTCCAGGCCCGCGAGGGCGAGAGGCTCCCAGCTAGACTACTGGGTTGATAGGCCGGATGTGGAAGCACAGCAATGTGTGGAGCTGACCGGTACTAATAAGCCGATAACTTGACTTACAAAGATGCTACGCGTCCACTGTGCAGTTCCCGAGATACAAACGGGAACCCAAGCCCACTGATTGATATCTCCATAGAGTTTCGGCTGTCATAGCGAAGGGGAAACGCCCGGCTCCATTCCGAACCCGGAAGCTAAGCCCTTCAGCGCCGATGGTACTGCACTGGTGACGGTGTGGGAGAGTAGGACGCAGCCGGACACACATTCACGACAACCCCGCCAACACCGTTGGCGGGGTTGTCGCATTCTCATATCCTTTTCGCGTCACAACGCCAAAGAGGCTCATCCCAATCGGGGGTGTAGGAGTTGGGGTCTGAAGCCGCCGGTCTCGAGCAGGCTTCGGGCGATGTAGTTGGTCAGGTTGCGGAACCCGAGTGCGGAGCCGCGCAGGTGTTCGAGCCGTCCGTTGAGCGCCTCGGTCGGCCCGTTGCTGGTGCCGGGTCGTTCGAAGTAGGCGAGCACGTCAGCGGCTCGCTTCTTCAGGGTCCGGCCCAGGGTGGTGAGCTCGGTGAGCACCTTGGGGACGCCGGCGCTGAGGTCGGTGATCAGCTTCTCCATGAGCTCGCGGCCACGTTGCCGGTCCTCGTGGCGATAGGCGGCGATCATGCGCTGGTAGACACCCCAGGTCGCCTCGACCTCGACGTGAGCGTCATCAACGAACAGCGCGCGTAGCCTGTCGCTCTGCTTGTCGGTGAGCAGGTCCGCGCCGGTGTGCAGCGTGCGCCGCGACTTGTAGAGCGGGTCGTCCCTGAACCCACGGTGCCCGTGGATCGCGAGTTGGACCCGGCGCCGGCACCTGTCGAGGGCGTCACCGGCCAGGCGCACGACGTGGAAGGGATCCATCACCGTGACCGGCGTCCGGGATCTCCTCTGCAGCGGCGGTCTTGAACCCGGTGAAGCCGTCCATCGCGACCACCTCGACCGCGTCACGGAAGGCGTCGTCGCGGTCGGCGAGCCAGGTCTTGAACGCCGCCTTCGACCGGCCCTCGACCATGTCCAGCAGCCTTGCTGGGCCGGCGCCATCGCGGACCGGGGTGAGGTCGATGATCACGGTGACGTACTTGTCGCCACGCCTGGTGTGGCGCCAGACGTGCTCATCGACGCCAATGACCTTCACGCCCTCAAACCGCGTGGGGTCGTTGATCAGCAGCCGCTTGCCTTCAGCCAGGACCGCGCTGTTGGCGGTGTCCCACGCGACCCCGAGTCCCTCGGCGACACGGGCGACGGTGAGGTGTGCGACCACGATCCCTTCCAGCGCCCACCGCAGCCCGGTGCGCGAGAGCTTCGCGCGTGGCTCCGCCGCGGCGCTGGTGTCTTGGCGCCACACGTGTCCGCAGTCGGCACAGCGGTAGCGGCGCACTACAACTTCCAGCACGGTCGGTCGCCAGCCCAGCGGCTCGTGGGCCAACCGCCGGATCACGGTGTCACGAGCAGCGCCTTCGCTGCCGCACCGTCGGCACCACTGATCTGGTTCCACCACGCGGCACGCGAGGACCGCACGATCCGGTTCAAGTCGTTGTCCGGTCACGCTCAGACCGAGGCCGTCGAGTCGAGCGAAGGCGGTCAGGTCAGGGCGGCCGAAGCCGGCCGGCGGGGTAGCGTCGGACACGTCGAGGTCTTTCGGATGGATGGCGTAGGAACCTCCGTCGTCGGGAGACCTCGACGTCTATCTGCGGACCGACGCGCCCGGCCGACCTACACCGTCATCTGAGAAGACCCCTGAAACGTCTTCGACGACGACGGGACCGGCGAGGAGGAGGGTGCGGTGAGCTAAAGGAATGGAGCTTGCTCGGCTTCGACGCCGCCGCAAGCTCCGGTGAAACGGTCGGTACTGGTCGGTCGTCGTCGGTCACCACCGGATGGCGGCGTCCCCCACGCTCGGCGTTTGCTCAGGTCAGCGGCTCGTTCGCCCAGTGGGCGCATCAAGCGATAGACGCAAAGCCGACGTGATTAGATCGTCGGTTCGATTCCGACAGGCGGCTCCGGCGAACAGCCCCTGACCTGCGGAAACGCAGGGCAGGGGCGGTTCGGTTCTGGTGGTCGCGCGATGCGCTGGCCTCACGGCTCTGCCCGACACCGACGTCGCTCTCCTCTGCGACGGACCCCTAGCCGGCTGAGCGCTCGCGGCCGGCATCCTGTCCGTGTGCCGATAGGCCTCGCACCGCTCGGCAACGCAGCGTGGCGTTGCGTCGCGACCTGGCGACGGCTCGGCGGGGCGCGATCGTCTCGTGCGTTGGCGGACTACGGGAGCTTGGACGCGAGGACGTCGGCCGCCAGGATCTCGGGTGCTGCGCCGAGGAGGTGCTGGTTGGCCATCAGGGCTGCGACGATGGCGCCGTTGGCGTGGGCGTCGCGAGCGGCCTCATCGGGGAATGCATCGAAGATCCAGAAGGTGTCGGCGTGGGTCCTGACCGCGAACCAGACAATCGTTCCTACTTCTTCGTTGGCGAGCGCGACAGCGCCGGCGAGCAGATCGGCGAGCGCGTCGTGCTGTCCATCGGCCGCGACGATCTTGGCGACGAAGGCATACGGAAGTGATGCGGGTGTGGACATGAGGGGTTCTCCTAGGTGTCGAGGTTTCTTGGTGAAGCGAGTTCAGCGTATGACGAGCAAGGGCATGTGAGAAGTGGCGTATACGGCAGTATTGCTATTGTTCGCGCCATGCGTATCGGACTGATCGCGATCGACGGCTGCTTCGGTTCGGCTGTCGCGTCGGTCATCGACATCGTGCGGGTGGCCGACGGAGCCCGCGGCGATGTCGACCCGCGGATCGACCCGATCGAACTCGCCATCCTCGGACCGAAACGGAGAGTGACCACGACGGCATCGATGACCCTGTCGGTGGACCACCCGCTGTCGGAGTCCGCAGAGTTCGACGTGGTCGTCGTCCCTGCGCTTGGAACCCTCACGGCCGCCGCTACCAACGACGCCCTCCAGAGCCGAGATGCTCGTTCGGTCATCGCCTCGCTCGGGCGCCTCGACGACGCGACCACCCGGATCGCCGCGGCGTGCACCGGCGTGTTCGCTGTCGCCGAGACCGGACGGATGCATCATCGGCGGGCGACGACCAGCTGGTTCCTGGGGCCGGAGTTCCTGAAGCGCTATCCGACCGTCGCCCTCGATCTCGACACCATGGTCGTGGTCGACGGGAACCTCGTCACCGCCGGCGCCGCGTTCGCCCACATCGACCTCGCGCTCTCACTCGTGCGATCGATCAGCCCCGACCTGGCCCAACATGTCGCCAAGCTCCTCATCATCGACGAGCGTCCGTCGCAGGCGGCCTTCGTCGCCTACGAACATCTCCGGCACGAGGACCCGATCGTCGTCGAGTTCGAACGCTTCGTGCGCGCCCGCCTGGACGAACCGTTCAACGTCGCCTTCGTCGCGCAGTCGCTCGGCACCAGCCGGCGCACCCTCGAACGACGAGTCCGTGCGGCGCTCAACCTCACTCCGCTCGGCTTCGTCCAACGGCTTCGCATCGAACGAGCTCGGCACCTCTCAGCAACCACGGACCTTACCTCCGCCGAGATCGCGCTACGGGTCGGCTACGCGAACGCCGAGACTCTGCGCTCCCTCCTGCGTAGGGAGCGACGCCGTTCCTGACCTATCGCCATGCCTGTAGCCGGTGTCCTAGTGCTTGACTGGAACCACCTCTCAGCACGTCGCGTCGACGCTCCTGCGTCGCCCCTGGACGACCCACTCGACACGCCCGCAGCACAGGCCATGTGACGTGTCCCGGCTTCCCGGACGGTCGGGGTTGGGTGGCTGTGATGTCGCTGTGTTCTCGTCGAGGGGGTCAGCAGACTCGATCAGGGTCGATTGGGATGAGACGCGAAGGCGGTCAGGTCAGGGCGGCCGAAGCCGGCCGGCGGGGTAGCGTCGGTCACGTCGAGGTCTTTCGGATGGATGGCGTAGGAACCTCCGTCGTCGGGAGACCTCGACGTCTATCTGCGGACCGACGCACCCGGCCGACCTACACCCTCATCTGGGAAGAGCCGCCAAAGAGAGCGTTTTCCCTTTCACGGCAAGGCGCTCTTCGTCATGTCCCCAGCACGTCGGCCGGGTGACGCACGAGCTCGTCGAGGGCGATGAGGGCTGCTCCCGTCGCGCCGGCTGCCGGGTCGTCCGGGGCGATGGCGACGCGCGGTGTCACCCAGTGCGCCGAGAGCACTCGCCGGGCGAGGACTGCCTCGACCTCTGGGCTGAGCAGCTCCCCGACCTGTGCGAGATGACCGCCGAGCACGACCGTCGGGATGTCGAGCACGTTGACGACGCCGCCCAGAGCGATCCCCAGGGCCCGACCGGCCGATCGCACCGCGTCACAAGCCTGCTCGTCCCCTGCCTCGACGCGCCCCCGCAGCTCGCCGTCGATCGCAGCCGCATCGAGGCCGGCAGCCAAGAGCATGGCCAGCCGGCCGGCATACTGCTCGAGGCAGCCGGTCGAGCCGCACCGGCACACCGGACCATCGGGGTCGACGCAGACGTGGCCGATCTCGCCGGCCCACCCGTGCCGACCGGTCATCACCTCACCGTCGAGCACGACGGCCCCACCGATGCCCACCTCACCGCTGAGGTAGACGAAGTCCTGGGGCTGGCTGTCGCGTCCGGGCGCCGGGTGCGCGAAGGCATACGCCGCCAGGTCGGCCTCGTTGCCGACCCGCAGCCCCAGCCCACCCACCGTGTCTGACAGGGCAGTTCCAGGCACCACGTCCTCCCAGCCGAGATTGGGCGCACTGAGCAGCCGGCCGCTCTCGACATCGACGAGACCGGGGAGCGCCAGGCCGGCACCCACCACGCGGCATCCGTCGGGCGCCTCCGCGAGCACCTGCGCCGCGAGGCTTCCCAGCCGACGCAGCGCACTCGAAGGCTTCGACCCCGCGAGGTCCACGTTCACGAGCCGCTCGGCCAGCACGGTCCCCGACAGGTCGACCAGCCGTGCAGCCAGGTGGCCGACGCCGATCTGCAGGCCCAGTGCGGCGAAGCGCCCCCGTGAGGCGGTCAACGGAGTGGCCGGACGACCCGGTCGCCCCGGTCCGCCGACGACCGACTCGACCTCCTCGAGCACCCCGCCGGCGACGAGCTCGTCGACGAGGCGCGACACCGTCGAGCGGGTCAGTGAGGTCGCCGTGGCGACGTCGGCGCGCGACGGCGGCGCCTCCGCTGCCAGCACGGTGCGCGTGACGAGAGCGAGGTTCGCGTGGCGCAGGCTCGCCTGGCGCAGGTTGGCCATGCCCTTGACCCTAGCCGGTCACCGCTATAAGTTGCACGACAAAACAAACCCTTCTAGCAGGAGTCGCAATGACGCGCCAGCCCACCCTCGACGACCACTTCTCCTTCGGCCTGTGGACCGTGGGCTGGACCGGCACCGACCCGTTCGGCGGCCCCACCCGCCCGGCGCTCGACCCGTGGGAGTACTCCGACCGCCTCGCCGAGCTCGGCGCCTGGGGCATCACGTTCCACGACAACGACGTCTTCCCGTTCGACGCCGACGACGCGACCCGCGCGCGCATCTGCGGGCAGCTCAAGGACGCCACCGACCGCGCCGGCCTCACCATCGAGATGGTCACGACCAACACCTTCAGCCACCCCGTCTTCAAGGACGGCGGCCTGACCGCCAACGACCGCGGCGTGCGTCGCTTCGGGCTGCGCAAGGTGCTGCGCGCCGTCGACCTCGCCGCCGAGATGGGTGCATCGACGTTCGTCATGTGGGGCGGTCGCGAGGGGAGCGAGTACGACGGCTCGAAGGACCTGCACGCCGCGTTCGACCGCTACAAGGAGGGGCTCGACACCGTCGCCGGCTACATCAAGGGACAGGGCTACGACCTGCGGATCGCCTTGGAGCCCAAGCCGAACGAGCCGCGCGGCGACATCCTGCTGCCGACCGTCGGGCACGCCCTCGCGCTCATCGCCGAGCTCGAGCACGGCGACATCGTCGGCCTCAACCCCGAGACGGGCCACGAGCAGATGGCGGGCCTCAACTACACGCACGCCCTGGGTCAGGCGCTGTGGAGCGACAAGCTCTTCCACATCGACCTCAACGGCCAGCGCGGCATCAAGTACGACCAGGACCTCGTCTTCGGCCACGGCGACCTGACGTCGGCGTTCTTCACCGTCGACCTGCTCGAGAACGGCTTCCCGGGGGTGCCCGACGGGCCGCGCTACACCGGCCCCAAGCACTTCGACTACAAGCCGTCGCGCACCGAGCACCTCGACGGGGTCTGGGAGTCGGCGAAGGCCAACATGGCGATGTACCTCATGCTCGCCGACAAGGCCGCCGCCTTCCGCGCCGACCCGCGCACGGCCGAGGCGTGGGCGTATGCCGGCGTGCTCGACCTCGCGGAGCCCACGATCGGCGAGGGCGAGTCGCTCGAGGACTTCCTCGCGGGCGACGACGGCTTCGACCCGGAGAAGGCGGCCGAGCGCGACTACGGCTTCGTGCGCCTCAACCAGCTCGCGCTCGAGCACCTCATCGGCTGAGGTCGCCGCCCAGACGAAAGATCAGTCGACGCAGAGGCAGAAGGGGTGCCCGGCCGGGTCGAGGAAGACGCGGAACGACGTGCCGGGCTGGTGCTCGTGCCGGGTGGCCCCCAGGGCGAGCACCTCGGGCTCGGCCTCGTCGAGGTCCTGGACCATGACGTCGAGGTGCATCTGCTGCGGCTGGTCCTGTCCGGGCCACTGCGGCGGCGTGTAGCTCTCGACCTGCTGGAAGCAGATGCAGTTGCCCGTCTCGGTGTCGCGGATCTCGCCCCACCCGTCGGACGTCTTGACGTCCCAGCCGAGCAGGCTGCCGTAGAAGGTGGCGAGTGCCTCCGCGTCGGGGCAGTCGATGACGAAGCTGGGGTAGCGAGCGATGGCCATGCCCCGACGGTAGGGCGGCTCCCGGACGATCGGCGTCCGCAGTGCGCCAGTAGTGCCAAGAGCGTGCCCAGCGAGTCCCGAGACCTACCGGCGCCGATGCAGGATGACCTCGGACTCGACGGGGACGAAGCCGAGCTCGGCGTTGATGGCGCGCATCCACACGTTCGCGTCGTCGCTGCTCGTGCGCACCCGGACCGCGCGCCCGTGCTCGCGGGCGGCGCGGAGCGAGGCGACCTTGACGGCTCGCCCGAGCCGGTGGCCGCGGTGATCGGCGAGCACGAGGGTCCCCTCGATCTGGGCCGGTCGGGCCGGGTCCGGTGCGACGACGAGCCCGGTCCACGCCACGACGGCGCCGTCCGCGTCCACGGCGACCGACTCGATCGTCGTGCGCCCCTGCTCCTGCCGGAGCGCGATCTCGGCGGCGTACTCCTCCACGCTGACGGGCGTGGGCTGCCAGTCGAGCTCGCCGTTGGGAGCCTCCGCGTCGACGAGCCCCGTGAGCACGCCGACGTCCGCGCGCAGGTGGGCAGGGACGCCGTCGACGTGTGTCGAGATCGCGTATGCCGTGTGGTGGCCGGCCGTGTCGTCGGCCAGCTCCGCGCGCGTCAGGTCGAGCTCGACGACGGTCTCGGTCGTGGCGACGGTGTAGCCGAGGCTCCGGGCGAAGCCGTGCACGAGCTCGTCGACAGCCGCCGTCGTGGGGCGGTAGGCGCTGGCGACGAAACGGCTCACGTCGGGGAGGACGCTGTCCTCCACGGCGCGGGCAAGACGCATACCCAAGCCTTTTCGTCCTGCGCGTAGGTGGACGGCGACGTCGACCCAGCACGTGTCGGGGGTGTCGTGCGCTGTCTGGGCCGACGCGATCCCGACGAGCTCAGCGCCGTCGAAGGCCCCAACGAGGACCCGGTGCCAGCCGTCGTCGGCGCGCCAGGCCGTGAGTCGGGAGGCCTCACCCATGGGCACCCACCCGGGACGGACGTGGCTCGTCGCTGCCGACTCGACGGCATGCGCGGCGGCGAGCTCAGCATCGTCACCGAGGTCGAGCGGACGGACGGTGAGGGCGGAACTCATGCGGCCCACTGTCGCAGCACGTCGCTACCCTCGGAGGATGGCGCACCGCATCTTCACGACGTCCTTCGCGTCGGTCTACCCCGCCTACGTCAACAAGCTCGAGCGCAAGGGGCGCAGCCGGGCCGAGCTCGACGAGGTCATCGAGTGGCTGACCGGCTACGACGACGCGGCGCTCGGCCGGCACCTGACGGACGGCACGACCTTCGAGGACTTCTTCGCCCAGGCGCACCTCAACCCGAACGTCTCCGCGATCACGGGCACCGTGTGCGGGGTGCGCGTCGAGGACGTGGAGGACCCGCTCATGCAGAAGATCCGCTACCTCGACAAGCTCGTCGACGAGCTCGCCAAGGGCAAGGCGATGGACAAGGTCCTGCGCGCCTGAGGGATCCGCGAACGCGTGGCAGGTGTCGGCGCGCGCTCCTAGGGTGGCGGCATGGCAACCGTGAGGCAGGTCCAGGTCACGTTCGACTGTGCGCAGCCCGAGCGCGTCGCCCGCTTCTGGTGCGAGGTGCTGGGCTACGTCGTGCCCCCGCCCCCGCCCGGTTTCGCGTCGTGGGAGGAGTTCGACCACACGCTGCCGGAGCAGGACCAGGGCTCGGCCTACGCGATCGTCGACCCCTCGGGCGTCGGGCCGCGGCTGTTCTTCCAGCGCGTGCCGGAGGGCAAGGTCGTCAAGAACCGCGTGCACCTCGACGTGCGAGTGGGCACCGGCCTCAGGGGTGACGAGCGCGTCGAGGCCCTCGAGGCGGAGTGCGCGCGTCTGCTCGAGCTCGGCGGCACTCGCGTGCGGCTCATGCTCGCCGACGAGTTCAACGAGTCCTGCCTCGTCATGCAGGACGTCGAGGGCAACGAGTTCTGCCTTGACTGAGGCGCGGCTCGACCCGGTGCGGCCGGTGGCTCAGGCGCCGTGCGCCTTCAGCGCTGCGCCCACGAGCTCGAGGGCATCGAAGACGTCGGCCTCCCAGGAGTCCCCGAGCAGGAGCATCGACTCCCCGCCCATGAAGGCGAGACCGACGAGCGCTGCGATGCTGCGCGGGGAGAAGGGGCCGAGGTCCCCGAGCTCGTCCGCCGCCTCGCGTACGACACGCTCGAGCAGGTCGAACCACCCGCGGAGCAGGCCACTCACCTCGGTGCCGATCGCCGTGTCGGTCCAGCCGGCGGCGATCATCTCCTGCAGCATGCGCACGTAGCCGGAGGCGACGTCGTCCCTGAGGAAGGCGCAGGCCTGCTCGTAGCGCCGCCACAGCGGCTCCTCGGCGCCGTACATCGTCTCCTGGCGCTGCAGCAGCTGCTCGTTCTGCTGGGCGAGCAGGGCGAGGAGCAGGCCCTGCCGGCCGCCGAAGTGGTAGTGGATCTGGCTCAGCGGTGCGCCCGCGCGGTCCGCGACGCGTCGCGTCGAGAGGTTCGCGTGACCGTCGCTCAGGAGGCACTCGCGTGCCGCCTCGAGGAGTCGTTCGCGGGTCTCTGCTGCCATCTGGTCGCCACTCCACAGTCTCTTGTCGGTCGGTCGACCGAATGCTACCTTGGACGATATTCGGTCGATCGACCGAATGAAAGTTTTCGAACGGAGGACGCCATGCCGCTCATCGAGGTCAACGTCATCAAGGACGTGTTCACCCCCGAGCAGAAGCGCGAGATCATCACTCGGCTCACCGACGCCATGGTCGAGGTGGAAGGGGAGAACATGCGGCCCGTCACCTGGTGCGTCGTGCGCGAGGTGGCCAGCGGCGACTGGGGCATCGCCGGCAACGCGCTGACGACCGAGGACGTCCGGGCGCTCGCCGCCGGCGAGCCAGCCACGGTCTGACACCGTCAGGCACGGTCTGAAGCGGGCTGAGGCGTTCGCGCGATGACGGACCCGTCGGGCGGGAGACTGCGATGGTGAGCACGACCTGGACCAGGGCGCGCCGCCGCCCGCGGCAGGTGCTCTTCCTGTCCTCGCCCATCGGCCTCGGCCACGCCCGGCGGGACCTGGCCATCGCGCAGCGGCTCAGGCACCTGCACCCGGACCTGCGCATCGACTGGCTCGCCCAGCACCCCGTGACCAAGGTGCTGGGCGACGCCGGCGAGCGCGTGCACCCGGCCTCCGCGTGGCTCGCCAGCGAGTCGGCCCACATCGAGTCCGAGTCCGTGGAGCACGACCTCCGGGTCTTCCAGGCGATCCGCGACATGGACGAGATCGCCGTCAACAACTTCATGGTCTTCCACGACGTCGTCGAGCAGACGCCCTACGACCTCGTCATCGGTGACGAGGCGTGGGAGGTGGACTACTTCCTGCACGAGAACCCCGAGCTGAAGCGCTTCTCCTTCGCGTGGCTCACCGACTTCGTCGGCTGGCTGCCGATGCCCGACCTCGGTGACCGCGAGGCCCTCCTGACGGCCGACTACAACGCCGAGATGCTGGAGCAGCGGGCGCGTCACCGCCGCATGCGCGACCGTCAGGTCTTCGTGGGCAACCCCGAGGACGTCGTCGACGAGTCGTTCGGACCGGGACTGCCGAACATCCGCGAGTGGACGGTCGCCCACTACGAGTTCGCCGGCTACGTCACGGGATTCGAGCCGCCGTCCGCCGAGGAGGTTGCGAGGTCACGGCGCGAGCTGGGCTACGGGGCCGATGACGTGCTGTGCATCGTCGCGGTCGGCGGGTCCGGGGTCGGCGAGCCCCTGCTGCGGCGTGTGCTCGACGCGGTGCCGTCGGCCCGGGCGCGCCTGCCCGAGCTGAGGTTCCTCGTGGTCACCGGCCCGCGGATCGACCCCACGTCGCTGCCGTCGGTCGACGGCGTCGAGGTGCGCGGCTACGTCCCCGACCTCTACCTGCGGATGGCGGCCGCCGACGTGGCCGTGGTCCAGGGCGGTCTGACGACGACGATGGAGCTCGCGGCGGCCCGGGTGCCGTTCCTCTACGTGCCGCTGCGCCACCACTTCGAGCAGGGCGTGCACGTCCACCACCGGCTGCAGAACTACCGGGCCGGGCGCCGCGTGGACTACGACGACGCCCGCGACCCGGAGTGGCTGGCCGGGGCGATCGTCGAGCAGGTCGGCAGCGAGGTGGCCTCGCTCCCGGTCGAGTCAGGCGGGGCCGAGCGAGCCGCCGCGATGCTGGAGGAGCTGCTGTGAACGACGCCGATGCGGTCCGCGCGACCGCGCTGGACTACTTCGAGGGCTGGTACGACGCGGACCTCGCACGCGTCGACTCGGCCCTGCACCCCGTCCATCGGGACGTGGCCGCTCCCACGAAGGTCTTGCGCGCCGACACGGTGGGCTCGGTGCGCAGCGAGGGCGTGACGATCGACTACGAGGTCTCCGGCGACGCAGCGCCGACGATCCTGCTCCTGCCGACCTGGACGATCGTGCACCGGCGGCTGTGGAAGGCGCAGGTCCCCTACCTGTCGCGGCACTTCCGGGTCGTCTGCTTCGACGGGCCCGGCAACGGCCGCTCCGACCGCCCGCTCGACCACACGGCATACGACCACGACGTCCAGGTGCGCCACGCGCTCGCGGTGCTCGACGCGACGGGCACCGACCGTGCGGTCGTCGTCGGGCTCTCCCAGGCGTGCGCGTGGGCGCTGCAGCTCGCCGCCGAGGCGGGCGACCGCGTGCTGGGCACCGTCCACATCTGCCCGTCGCTCGACATCTGCGACGGTCATCCGGCGCGGGTCGCGGCCGGCTCGTCAGCGGGACTGCCGCCGTCGCGCGTGCCGTTCGTGGAGCGGAACCCGATCGAGCACTGGGCGAAGTTCGACCCGGAGTACTGGGCGGGCCACCACGAGGATTTCCTCTGGTTCTTCTTCGGCATGTGCTTCCCCGAGCCGCACTCGACCAAGCAGATCGAGGACTGCGTGGGATGGGGGCTCGACACGACGCCGGAGGTGCTCGCCGCCGAGGCGGGTGGCACGCGACCGGGCCGGCGCGCCATCGAGCAGTGGTGTGCCGACGTCACGAGCCCCGTGCTCGCCATCCACGGCACGCACGACCTGGTCAGCCCGCCCTCGCGCGGGCGCCGGCTGGCGGAGCTGACCGGAGGGCGGTTCGTCGCCCTCGAGGGCTCGGGGCACATCCCGCTGGCCCGCGACCCGGTCAAGGTCAACCTGCTGATCCGCGACTTCGCGATGCAGCTCGGAGCGGCGTCGTAGAGAGGCCGCGCGGAAGACGTCGCTGGAGAGAAGGGGCGCGCGATGGCGCTGACTGCTACCGTCGTTCCCAGCTGCCGGCAAGGACCACGCGTTCGTCGTGGTCGTCGGCAACCTGAGGCCTTCACACGGAAGGCTTCACTGAAGCAGAAGAGGCAACACCAGTGGCAACAGGCACCGTGAAGTGGTTCAACAGCGAAAAGGGCTTCGGCTTCATTGAGCAGGACGGCGGCGGCGCCGATGTCTTCGTTCACTACTCGGCCATCGAGAGCGGCGGCTACCGCGAGCTCCAGGAGGGCCAGAAGGTCGAGTTCGACGTCACGCAGGGTCCCAAGGGCCCGCAGGCGGAGAAGGTCAAGGGCATCTGACCCACGACAGTCTTTGGGGACTCCGTCCCTGACCATCCCCCGACCGTCTGGTCGGGGGATGGTCTTTTTGTATGCCGTGTGGCCGCGTCCCGTCTGTAGCTGCGCCCCTTGCGCCCTGACTGACGATGGCGGTGCGACGCCGTATCGTCCGTCCTGAGGAGGTACGGGTGAGGAGTCGCTCCGCGAGCACGGGCGCAGACCACCGGTTCGCCTGCGTGAGCCGGGTGCCGCTCTTCGCCGGCCTGTCCGTCGATGACCGGCACCGGATCGCCGAGGTCGCGGTGACGCACCGCTACGCGCGGGGTGAGCAGGTGCACCGGCCCGGCGAGGAGTCGGGGCTGCGGATCGTGCACGGCGGGAGGGTGAAGGTGTATCGCGCCAACGAGGCCGGGGCCGAGCAGCTGCTGCGCATCCTGCGCCCCGGCGACTTCCTCGGCGAGACCACCCTGTTGACCGGGCGGCGGTCGACTCCTGGGCGGTGGCCCTCGAGGCGGCCGAGGTCTGCGTGGTCGGGGGCAGCGAGATCTCCCGCTTGTTGCGCGAACGTCCGGAGGTGGCGACGCGGATGCTGTCGGCGATGTCGGAGCGCCTCGAGGCAGCTGAGCAGCAGCTCTCCACCGTGACCGGCGCGTCCGTGGGGGCTCGGCTGGCCAGCCAGCTGCTCGAGCTGGCCGACGAGGCCGGAGCGACCACGTTCCGCCTGCCCTCGACCAAGAAGGACCTCGCCTCCTACCTCGCGACGACGCCGGAGACGCTGAGTCGCCGGCTCGCGGAGCTGCAGGACTCCGGGGTGGTGCGACTCGGGCCGCGTGGCCTCGTCGAGGTCCGTGACCTCCAGCGGCTGCGGGCTGCGGCCCGGGCCTGAGGCGAGCGCCGGCGCTGCAGGCTCAGCTCAGTGGTGGTGGTGCTCGTGGTGGTGGTCGGTGTGCTCGCCGACCTGGTGGGCGTGTGCACCCATGACGGTGCTGAGTGAGACCTGTGGGGCAGCGAGCAGCAGCGGCAGGATCACGTCGTTCTCCTTGCCCTGGTGGCTGTCGAACGCCTCGAAGACCGCGCGACCGTAGGCGGCTGCAGCCGCGCCCTCGCTCGAGCGGAAGAGGGCGACCAGTCGCTTGATGAGGACGTGCTCGCGCACCATCGCCTCGATGAGCAGCCGGCCCCCGACGAGCGTGCTCGCTGCGCGGTAGGTGGTCACCTCCTCCTCGTCGGCGTGCGGCACGAGGACGGCCTCGAACCACTCCTCCAGGCTCGCGCGGGCGGCGGCCTGGTCGGATTCGGGGGCGTCGCGCAGCGCCGTGGTGAGCCGGTCGAGGTCGGCCACCATCGCAGCGTGGTGCTCACGGACCTGCTGGGCGATCTCGGCGTCCGACGCGTGGTGTGCGTCCGTGTCGTGCAGGTGCTGCGGGAGGTCGACGGCTGGTGCGCTGTGGACGGTCATGGCGTTCTCTCCTCTGCTGTGGCCGGGGAGACTTCTTCTCCCTGCCGTTGGCCTCATTCCACGCCGCCCGGACGGTGGGTGCCTTGACCTGCGTCAAGGAACGGGAGCGGGGTGATCGGGGCCTGCCCCTCCTCGAGCTGGCGGTGTGCACGGAGGGAGAGGACGGGTGTGCACGGAGCCGCCCGGCCGACTCGATGAGCGCCGGGCGGCTTCGTGCGGTCAGGCCGCGACCTGGGCCTCTGCCTGGCTCTTCAGGTGCTCGAGGATGCCCTCGAGGAACGACTCGTGCTCGCGCACCATCATCCCCTCGATCGGGCGTCCCACCACGGGCACCTTCACGACCCACTCACCCACGGCGGTCACGGTCGTGTCGCCGTCGGCCTCGGAGAACGTGAAGGTCCATGTCGGCTTCTCCGCGAAGAAGTGCACCTGAGCGACGATGCGCTCCTGCGGCACGACCTCGGTGTACTCCAGCCCGCCTTCGATGTGGAAGCCGAGCAGGTGCGAGTAGAGCCGTGCCGAGGTGCCGACGCCGCCGGGCTTGATGTCCACGGCGGCCAGGGCCACGTCCTCGGCGTTCCACAGCCTGCCGATGTCCAGGGCGATGTCGAACACCGTCGAGACCGGGGCATGGATCGTGATGCTTCGTGTCAAGGTTGCCATCTGCATTCACCTCCTTCCCTCACCTCGACGCTAGGCCGGCCGGGGTGGGTGCACGCAAGAGGCGATGGTCCCCTCCGGACGTGTTTCCGCGACGGCGCGGAGGCTGGAGTCCGGGTTGTCCATGGGACGGTCAGGTTGTCGGCAATTGCTTGTCGCATGCAAGACTTGTCGAATGCAAGCGCGACGATCGTTCCCCACTGCGGTTGATGCCCTGCAGGTGGTCACCCGTGACCTGCTCGGCCTCGCCGTGCGCAGCGTCGACGAGGTGGGGGAGGTGTCCCTGCCGCAGATGCGGCTGCTCTTCGCCCTGCGCGACGAGGGCGAGTCGTCCTGCACCGACCTCGCCCACGTGCTCGGCGTCAGCGGCTCGTCGGTCACGCGCCTGGCCGACCGGCTCGTGGCCTCGGGCCACATCACGCGGGCCGGCGACCCGGGCAGCCGCAGCCGGGTGCTCCTCGCGCTGACCGAGCACGGCGTCGACGTCATCGAGGCCGTGCTGGCGTGGCGCTCGCGCGAGCTGACCCGGGCCCTGCACAGCCTGGACGCCGCCGCCCTGGGCTCACTCACCGACAGCCTCAACGTGCTGCACGACGCCCTGCAGCAATGCCACCACGACCTCACCGGGCCGGTGCCGCTGTGAGCGGGGCCCGCCAGGCCCCGCTCGGGGACTTCAACGTCCACCCGCGCATGCTGCTCATCACGGCGTGGGCGCTGCCCGTCGGAGCGCTCGGTGCGGCCGCGGCATACGTGCTGCTCCAGCTGATCGGCCTGACGACGAACCTCGTCTTCTACCAGCGGTTCGAGACCTCGCTCGTCGCGCCGGGGGCGACGCCCCACCCGTGGCTGCTCGTGCTCCTCGCGCCCGTCGTCGGCGGCCTCGTCATCGGGCTCATGGCGCGCTACGGGTCGGAGAAGATCCGCGGACACGGCATGCCGGAGGCGATCGAGTCGATCCTCGTCGGCGGCAGCCGCATCGAACCGAAGGTCGCTGCGCTCAAACCGATCTCGGCCGCGATCAGCATCGGCTCGGGTGGCCCGTTCGGCGCCGAGGGGCCGATCATCATGACCGGCGGCGCCATCGGCTCGATCCTCGCGCAGCACCTCCGCCTGACCGCCGACGAGCGCAAGACCCTGCTCGTCGCGGGCGCCGCGGCCGGCATGGCCGCCACCTTCAACTCACCGCTGGCCGCCGTGCTCTTGGCGGTCGAGCTGCTGCTCTTCGAGTGGCGACCGCGCAGCTTCGTCCCCGTCGTCGCCGCGGTGGCCGTCGCCACCGTCGTGCGGGGGCCGCTCCTCGGCTTCGACGCGATCTTCCCGGTGCCGCACGCCGACGTGCACATCGCCTGGACCGCCGAGACGCTCAGCGTCCTCGTCGGGCTCAGCGGCGCCTTCGTGGCGCTCGGCGCGACGTGGCTCGTCTACTTCGCGGAGGACCTCTTCCGCCGGCTGCCGATGCACTGGATGTGGTGGCCGGCCATCGGCGGGCTCGTCATCGGCCTCGGCGGGCTCGTCGAGCCCCGGGCGCTCGGGGTGGGCTACGACGTCATCGACCAGCTGCTCACCGGCCGCGCGACGACCGGCCTCATCGTCGGCATCCTCGTCGTCAAGACGCTCATCTGGTCGCTGTCGCTCGGGTCGGGGACGTCCGGCGGCGTGCTGGCACCGATCTTCATGATCGGCGGTGCGCTCGGCGCCGCGATGGGGCTCGTGCTGCCAAACGTCTTCCCCGGCTTCTGGGCCATGCTCGGTCTCGCGGCCGTCGTCGGCGGGGTCATGCGCTCGCCGCTCACGGGCGTCGTCTTCACCCTCGAGCTCACCCACGCCTGGGACGCGATGCTGCCCCTGCTCATCGCGTCGTCGACGGCGTATGCCGTGTCCGTCCTCGTGCTCCAGCGCTCGGTGCTTACGGAGAAGATCGCCCGCCGCGGCCTGCACCTCACCCGCGACTACAGCACCGACCCGCTCGAGACCTTCTTCGCGTCGGAGGTCATGAGCACCACGCCGGAGGCGCTCGCGGTGGCGCGCAGACTGGCCACCGACGGCGGTCACCACGTCGTCGGCGAGCGCGACACGCTGCGCCACGTGGCCTACGTCTTCGCCGAGCACGGCCACGACGGTGCCGCCGTCCTCGACGATGCAGGCTCCGTCGTCGGCCACGTCGACGTGCAGGCCCTCCTCGTCGCGCGACGGCACGACCTGACCGAGGCGACCGAGCGGGAGCAGGTGTTCACCAGGCCGCTCGGCGTGGGGCGCCGCTGACCCGCACGTGGGGCCTCCTGCCGCCAGGGCGCTCCGGCGACGCCCCCTGGTCAGATGCGGCATGCTCGACGCATGGGCGACCCCGCTGACTGGTTGCTGACCCGCGCCGAGCGTGGCAACCCGCTGACCCGGATCGATGCGCTCCACGGTGACCGGGCCTGGTCCGAGGGCAACCTCGTGCGGCCCCTCATCCACGGCGCGACGTACTTCCGCGCCCTGCACGACGCGTTCGAGGCGACCGGGCCGGGCGACCTCGTGATGTTCACCGACTGGCAGGGCGACGCCGACGAACGGCTGACCAGTGAGCCCGGCAGCGAGGTCGTCGAGGTCCTGTCCCGCGCCGACCAGCGGGGTGTCGCCGTCTACGGGCTGGTGTGGCGCTCGCACCTCGACCAGACCGGCTTCTTCGCCACGGAGAACCGCCACCTCGGGGAGCAGCTGGAGAAGCGGGGGGCCAAGGTGCTGCTCGACATGCGCGTCCGTGCCGGCGGCTCGCACCACCAGAAGTTCGTCGTCGTCCGCCACCGTGACGACCCGACCCGTGACGTGGCCTTCGTCGGCGGGATCGACCTCGCCCACAACCGCCGGGACGACGCGGCCCACCACGGTGACCCGCAGGCGCAGCGCCTCACCGACGAGTACGGCGCGCACCCACCGTGGCACGACGTGCAGGCCGAGATCCGGGGGCCCGCCGTCCACGACGTCGAGACGGTGTTCCGGGAGAGGTGGGAGGACCCGACTCCGCTGACCCACGCTCCGTGGCGGCGCGCTGCCGACGCGATGCGTGGCCTGGCCGGCTCGCCGGCGCCGCTGCCCGAGCAGTGGCCGCCCCCGCCGCCCGCCGGCAGCCACACGGTGCAGCTGCTCCGGACCTACCCCGACCTCAGGCACGGCCGCGACTACCCGTTCGCCAGGGGCGGTGAGCGCAGCGTGGCCCGCGGCTACGCCAAGGCGGTGGCGCGGGCCGAGCGTCTCGTCTACGTCGAGGACCAGTACTTCTGGGGCCGCGACGTGGCCCGCGTCTTCGAGGAGAGGCTGCGGGCGCAGCCCGGCCTGCGCCTCGTCGTCGTCATCCCGCTCGTCCCCGACCTCGACGGGGTCAACCGCGTGCCGCAGCTGCTCGGTCGTGAACGCTCCCTCGCCCGGCTCGAGGCGGTCGCTCCGGGGAGGGTGGCGGCATACGGGATAGAGAACCGCGCCGGCGTGCCGGTCTACGTCCATGCCAAGGTCTGCGTCATCGACGACACGTGGGCCGGCATCGGCTCGGACAACTTCAGCCGCCGCTCGTGGACGCACGACTCGGAGCTGTCGGCCGTCGTGCTCGACGAGGGCTATGCCCGCGACCTGCGGCTCACGCTCGCGGCGGAGCACCTCGACCGGCTGGAGGAGGCGGGTGAGCACGGGCTCGAGGCTGCGATGGACGACTGCCTCGACCCGGTAGGGATGTTCGAGGTCTATGCCGCCGTCGCGGACGACCTCGAGGCCTGGCACGCGGGCGGCCAGCGTGGTGAGCGCCCCCCGGGACGGCTGCGCCGGCTGCCGATGCCGCAGCTCACGGCCCGTCAGCGGGCCTGGGCGGCGCTGCCGCTCGACCTCGTCCACGACCCGGACGGGCGGCCCAAGGCGCTGCGGGAGGCCGACCGCTACTGAGGCCGGCCGCCCCTGCGGTCAGGCGTGGCCGCTCAGCTGGCCCAGCCGGTCGGCGAGGGCGTCGACCATCGCGCCGGCGCGCTTCTCGGGGAAGACGGACTTGCGGTCGCCGCCGGCGCTGGAGACCGGGAGCACGTCGATCGAGAGCTTGGCGCCGCCGGCGAGGGCGCGCAGGGCGTCGACCTTGTCGCCGAACGGCGTGCCGCTGCCGGGCGAGTAGTAGCGCACGGCCTCGTCGCCGCCGTCGGGGTAGAGGTCGGTCTTGGTCACGGCGATGATGAGCCAGATCGGCTTGTTGCGGCGTACGGCGAGCGAGGCGATGCGGTGCGAGGTGATGGTCCAGTCCTCGAGCTCGGCGGCGAGCTGCTCCTCGCGGGTCGCGGTGGCGACCCCGCTCGTGCCGCCGGCGCGGCGTGGGGTGGCGTAGCCGTTGGCGACGACGTGGATGAGTCCGTCGACCGGCTCGTCGTGGAAGACCTCGTCGAGGGCGGCGAGGCGGGTGGCGGCGTTGTCGCCGGGGACGACGAGGAAGCGGAAGCCGTGCAGCTTGGCGCCCTTGCGGGTGCGGCGCTCCATGACGGCCGAGCCGACCTCGGCCACGGCGTCGTCGGTGGAGCGGCGGGTCAGCCGGTCGACGAGCTGGCTCTTGCCGACGCCGGTCATGCCGGTGACGGCGACCATCGGGTAGCGCTCGCGCAGGAGCCGGCTCAGGCGCTCCGGTGCAGAGGCGAGGGCGGTCAGCAGACCGGTGGCGACGGTCGCTCCCAATGCGGTGCGACTCGACGTCGGCAGGATCGTCCTGATCCGGGATGAAGTCTGAGACACGGTGCCTCCTCGGCGTGCTGGTCTGGGGCCAGTTGACCCTAGAGCCTACGTTCCGTACCCATGCCGGCGGTGCCCCCACCCGTGGCAGCGCGCAACACCCCGTCCTGGCGAGAGGACAGGGTGTTGCGTGTCCGACTCTAGTCCGCAGCGGGCGGCGACGGTGACGCGGCGGCGGCGAGGGCGTCGGCGGGGGCTGGGGGGCGGCGCCCGCGCAGGGCCCGGCCGATGGACGACCCGACGAGCAGGCCGAGCGCGATGGCGATGGCCACGCCGAGCAGTCCGAGGGCGACGTCGGTGGCCGACTCGCGGCCGGCGGCCAGCTCGGTGACACCGACGAGGCCGAGGCTGCCCGGCACGAGCAGCCAGAACGCCGGGAGGAAGAGGACGAGTCGCGGAAGCTGGGGCCGTCTCAGCTCGACGATGCTGGCCCCGAGGCTGGCGGCGATGGCGCCGAGGAAGCCGCCGAGGGCGATCGTGCCGAGCTCCTGCCCGGCGAGCTGGGCGCCGAAGGCGAGGCTCAGCACGAGCAGGACCCAGCCCTGCATGCGCAGCGGGACGCCCTCCATGAGGCAGATGCTCGCGCCGATGAGCACGAGGCCGACGGGGGCGCCGGCCCAGCCGATGTCGTCGACGCGGAGGTTGACGAGGGTCGAGGTCGGGATGCGGAGCAGCGCAGTCGCCATGAGCAGGCCCAGGGCGAAGAGGCCCAGCTGCGCGAGGCCGTAGGTCAGCCGGGCCGACCCGGCCTGCATGTGCCCGGCCGCGAGCTCCGACATCCCGTTGACGACGAGGGCTCCCGGGAGCAGGACGGCGAGCGGGGGAAGGACGGTGCGCAGCGGCCCCTCGAGCAGCCCCGCGTTGGCGGCGCCGAAGACGAGCAGCGACACGGCGAACGCGGCGAGGGTCGGGAGCAGCGCCTTGACGACCTCGTAGCGCTCGGCGAGCTGGACGAGGGCGAGGACGATGAGCGCGCCGACTCCCGCGGCCGCCACGTTGGCCCACCCGGGCTGGAGGATGAGCGCGATCCCGACGGCGAGCACGGGCCACGCCAGGGCGACGAGCCACGCGGGCTGCTGCACCGGGCGGCCGGCCGTTGCCGCGAGCTCGTCACGGGCGGCCGCGACGGTCAGCTCGCCCTGGACGAGCTGGTGTCGGATGAGACGGACGCTCGCGGACTGGTGCAGGCGCAGGCCGGCGACGGCCGATCGGTAGGTGCTCGGTCCGCCCGGTGTGAGGGTGACCATGAGGCCGGTGGGGCCGACGGCCGTCTGGACGTCGGGGTAGCCGAGACGGACGCTCACCTCGGCGAGCTCCTCCTCGATCTCCTGCACCGGCTGGCCGGTGGCGATCATCGCCGTGCCGAGCTCGGCGAGCAGGGCACGGGCCTCGGTCTGCCGGTCCGCGTCGTCCTGCATGGTCGTCATCATGTCAGCGCCGGACCTGCGCGAAAGACGCCGGAAAAAAGTTCGGTGCAGGTGCATCCCTCCTCGCCCGACGTGCGGAAGAAGGGGCGATGGGTGACACGCACCCACCAACCAGAAAGGGATGTCTCATGAAGCGCATTCTCGCCACGGGGTCCATCGCCGTTCTCGCCATGGTCGGCTTCGCCGGCAGCGCCTCCGCAGCACCGTCCGACGCGGCGTGCTTCGGCCAGGTGCACAAGACGGTGAACAGCGGCGGCGTCCCCGGATTCGAGAACGTGGGGCAGCTCGTTCAGGCCGTCGGCGGGGGCCAGGCCAAGAACGCAGTCGCGAAGTCTCTCTGCTGAGAGGCCGGCTCCTCATCAAGTGATCATCGGCGGCGGCTCGGGTCCTCAGGCCCGGGCCGCCGCTTCGCGTGGACTCAGCCGGAGAGCTGGTCCCAGAACCGGCGGACGAGGGTGGCCAGCATTTCGGGCTGCTCCAGCGGGACCAGCGTGCGAGCTTGCGCCACGGTCACGGCGGAGGCGTCGGGAACCAGCGACGCGGCATACTCCGACTCCTGCGGGCTCCAGTCGCCGCGGTCGTCGGATGCGACGAAGAGGCTCGGCACGCCCAGCTGCGCCAGCTCGCCGGTGACGTCGACGCGGTTGAGGATGAACGACTGCACGGCGAGGGCCATGCTGCGGCGGGTCGGGCGTGCCAGGGACTCCTCCACCACCTGACGCAGGGGCTCGCTGGCGCGGGAGGCGTCGGTGAGCATGGCCGTCAGGATCGCCGTGCGCACGGGTCCGACCGGTCCAGCTGTCCGAAGGATCGGAAGGAGAAGGGTGATCTGCCTGCGCAGCGCGGCGTCGATCGGCTGGGCCGGCGAGCTGACGGCGACGAGGCTTCGGAGCACTCCGGCTCGCGCGGCGAGCTTGAATCCGACGTGGCCCCCGAAGGCGTTGCCCACCCAGTCGACCGGGCCGTCGACCTCCAGACCGGTGAGCAGGTCCGTGGCGGCATCCGCAGCACCGTTGATGTCGCTGGGCGCGCGCAGCGGCTCGCTGAGTCCCAGGCCGGGCGGGTCGACCAGCGCATAGCGGCGACCCGACGGCAGGAGCGGCAGCATCGGGTCCCACGTGTGGCTGTCGACGAACATCGAGGACCACAGGACGGTCGTCGGGCCGTCGCCGACGAGGCGGACGTGGAGCCTGCCGAGGCGGGTGGGAACGACGGAGGTCGTCTCGGTCAGCTTGTCGTTGCTGCCGGGGTTGGTGGGCGGATGGTCCATGGTCGCTCCTCGAGCTCTTTGATGTTGGTGTGACTCACATGAATATATTGAGGTTAGCATGGGTCTCATGAAAGTTGGGAGTGCTCGGGAGTACCGGATGACGGCTCGGGCGCAGGCGGCGGAGCGCACGGGCGAGCGCATCATCGATGCGATGCTCGGGCTCTACGCCGACGTCCCCTATGACCAGATCCGCCTCGACGACGTCGCCTCCAGGGCCGAGGTGACGGTCCAGACCGTCATCCGGCGGTTCGGGACGAAGCACGGCCTGCTGGCCGCCACCGTCGAACGCGAGCTCGCGGCGCTCGCCGCCGACCGCGCAGCGGCCGTGGGGGAGAGCCCCGAGGAGACGGTGAGCTCGCTCGGCCGCTACTACGAGAACCACGGCGCCCTGATCCTCAAGCTCTACGCCGAGGCGGGGCAGGCGCCCGGAGTGCCGGAGCTGGCCGCCCGCAGCCGGACCTATCACGTGGCGTGGTGCAAGACGGCCTTCGGTGCGCACTTGGCGAGCGGGCAGGACCGGGCCACCCGCGCGCGTCGCCTGGCCCAGGTCGTCGCGATCTGCGACGCCACGACGTGGCGAATCCTCCGGTTCGACGGCGGACTCTCGGCCAGGCAGGCCGAGCTGGCGATCCTCGAGATGCTGCTGCCGGTGCTGGGCCGGGAGTGAACGGGTAGACCGGGGGGCGGCTGCCGGGAGTCGGGGGTCGTTGTCGAGCGCTGCGGTGGTTTGATCGAGGCATGCGCATCTTCTTCACGGGCGGCAGCGGCAAGGCCGGCAAGCACGTCGCACCCTTCCTCGCCGAGCAGGGCCACCAGGTCACCAACGCGGACCTCGTCCCGCTCAAGCACGACGGCGTCGACGACCTCAGGGTCGACCTCACCGACATCGGTGAGACGTACTCAGCGCTCGCGGGACTGGCGCGCTTCGACGAGCTGGAGCTTGCGGCCAAGCCGGCATACGACGCCGTCGTGCACTTCGCGGCGGTGCCGGCGATCCTGCTCACGTCGGAGGCGAAGACGTACGCGACGAACGTGCTCAGCACGTACAACGTGCTCGAGGCCGCGACCCGGCTGGGGATCCGCAAGGTGGTCTTCGCGTCGTCGGAGACGACGTACGGCGTGTGTTTCGCGCAGGGCGAGCGCAAGCCGCTCTACGTGCCGGTCGACGAGGAGCACCCGACGGTGCCGGAGGACTCCTACGCGATGAGTAAGGTCGCCAACGAGGTGACGGCGCGCTCGTTCCAGGCCCGCACCGGCGCCGACATCTACGGTCTGCGCATCAACAACGTCATCGAGCCGCACGAGTACGCCGAGATGTTCCCGCCGTTCCTGCAGGACCCGGCGCTGCGGCGGCGCAACATCTTCGCCTACATCGACACCCGCGACCTCGGCCAGATGGTGCAGCGCTGCCTCGAGACCGACGGCCTGGGCTACGAGGTGTTCAACGTCGCGAACGCCGACATGTCGGTCGCCGCGACGACCGACGAGGTGCGCGAGCGCTTCTACGACGGGGTGGAGCAGCGGCGGCCGATGGGGCGCAACGAGACCTTCTACTCCATCGACAAGGCCCGCGACCTGCTCGGCTACTCACCCCAGCACTCATGGCGCGATGTCCTGACGGACCCGCACGCGTCGTGAAGGCTGTCGTCTACGACGAGTACGGGCGTATGCCGTCACTCGCCGACGTGCCGGAGCCTGAGTGCCCGGCTGGCGGGGTCGTCATCGCCGTGAAGGCCACGGGCGTATGCCGCTCGGACTGGCACGCGTGGATGGGGCACGACCCGGTGTCGTTGCCTCACACGCCCGGTCACGAGCTGGCTGGCGTCGTGCACGCGCTCGGGGCCGGCGTGCGTGACTGGGCTGTCGGTGACCGGGTGACGGTGCCTTTCGTGTGCGGGTGCGGCGTGTGCTCGTGGTGTCTCGCTGGTGAGGCGCAGGTGTGTCCGGACCAGACGCAGCCCGGCTTCACGGGACCGGGGTCGTTCGCAGAGCTCGTCACGATCCATGGCGCTGACACGAACCTCGTGCGGCTGCCGGACTCGGTCGACTTCGTGACGGCGGCGTCGCTGGGGTGCCGGTTCGCGACGGCGTTCCGGGCGCTGACGACGCACGGGCGGCTTGGCTCTGGTGAGTGGCTGGCCGTGCACGGGTGCGGCGGGGTCGGACTGTCGGCGGTCATGATCGGTGTGGCACTCGGCGCGCAGGTCGTCGCTGTCGACGTGAACCCGGCTGCGCTGGAACGGGCCTCGTCGTTGGGGGCCGCTGCGGTGGTTGATGCTGGGGCTGTTGACAGTATGGCTTCGGCCGTCCGAGAGGTCACGGGCGGCGGCGCGCACGTCTCCATCGACGCGTTCGGCTCGCCCGAGTCGGCGGTGGCCTCGGTGCAGAGCCTGCGTCGGCGCGGCCGGCACGTGCAGGCCGGACTGCTGCTCGGACCGAAGTCGACGCCGCCCCTCCCGATGGACCTCGTCATCTCCCAGGAGCTCGAGATCTACGGCTCCCACGGCATGCCCGCGCGCGACTACCCGGCGATGCTTCGGCTGATCCAAGACGGCGCCCTCCGCCCAGCCGATCTCGTCGGCCAGGTCATCGGTCTCGAGGACGCCGGCGCCGCCCTGGCGGACATGGACCAGCCCGGCAAGGGCGGCATGACTGTCGTCCGCCTCTGACTCGGGCAGGCCCGCGCGGTCTGGCCGGTGCCGTGCTCCCGGCCGTGGGGAGGGCATCGCTCCTCCGGTAGCCTCGCTGACCCCGACGGCCTCAGCTGTCGGAGCCGGATCCTTCGTCCTGCCAAGCGTGCTCGGCGAAGCTGAAGAGCCGCTCCGGCGTGATCCGCAGCCAGCACGCCGCCCAGGCGAGGGTGCCGCCGAGGTTGCGCATCTCGGTGATGCGCCAGAGTTCCTCTGGGGCGTTCGTCTCCACGTGGGCCGGACCTTCCAGGAGGACCGCGGCGTGCGTGTCGTGCTCGCCCTCGACGACGGAAAGGGCCAGCCACGGGTGGGCGCGGACATGGGCGATCCGGGCCGCGTTCCCGACGGTGGGGAGCCAGATCGCTTCGTCGTACGCGGTGAACAGCGTCGGCGCGGCGTGAGCACGTCCATCGGGTCGCGTCGAGGACGCGATCGCGTAGGTCCGGCGCTCCAGGTACGACTCGAGCTGAGGTCCGCTCATGCGCCGGTGCGGCGGGTACGCCTTGCGGACAGCAGCGCCGCCCCGCTCGAAAGACGCATCCTGCAACCGGCCCAACCAGGCTGCGAGCGCAGTCTGGTCGTCCGCCGACGTCTGACCTTCTCGGTGACCGCTCACACCGGGCTCACCCATGGCTCACTCGTTTCCGCGCACGCCGGCCGGGTCGCCGTCCGGTCTGCGTCTCCTCGTTGTCTGTCGCTCCATCGCCTAGACGTGACAGTACGGCCACCAGGTGGTCTTCACCTGGCGGCTGCCGCTGCCGCTGTCGTTGGGCGTTCGGGCTCGGCCGAGTCGGCCGTGGCCTCCGTACGCAACCCGCGCCGGCGAGGCCGTCACGTGCAGGCCGGACTGCTGCTCGGGCCGAAGTCGACGCCGCCCCTCCCGATGGACCTCGTCATCTCCCAAGAGCTCGAGGTCTACGGCTCCCACGGCATGCCCGCCCGCGACTATCCCGCGATGCTTCGGCTGATCGAAAGCGGTGCCCTCCGCCCCGCCGATCTCGTCGGCCGGGTCATCGGACTCGAAGAGGCCGGCGCTGCGCTGGCGTCCATGGATCGTGCGTCAGCTGCCGGGATGACCGTCGTGGGTCTCGAGGCCAGCACCCACGGGTAGGGATGTGGACGTGGACGTTCGTGTGGGCCTGTGTGGTTGGACGGTGTCGCAGGCGTCGTATGTACGGCGCTTCCCTGTCGTCGAGGTGCAGAACACCTTCTACGACCCGCCGACGGACGACGTGCTGACCCGGTGGCGCACGCAGGTGCCGGCCGACTTCGAGTTCACGCTGAAGGCGTGGCAGATCGTCACGCACGAGTCCAACAGCCCCACGTACCGTCGCCTGAAGCAGCCGCTGCCGGAGAGCGCCCATGGGCAGGTAGGAGGTTTCCGGACGACGCCGGAGGTCCTCGCGGGTTGGGAACGGACTTTGGAGTGCGCCCGGATCCTGCAGGCGACCGCGGTGCTGCTGCAGTGCCCGGCGAGCTTCCGCCCGACGAAGGAGAACGTCCAGCGACTGCGTGACTTCGTGTCGCAGGTGGAACGGCCGGCGGGTCGCCTGCTGTGGGAGCCCCGGGGCGAGTGGCCCACGGCGCTGCTCGGGGAGCTCTGCGCCGAGCTGGACCTCGTCCACGTCGTCGACCCGATGCAGGCCGAGACGGTGACGCCGGAGCAGACCTACTACCGGCTCCACGGCACCACCGGCTGGCGCCACGTCCACACTGACGACGAGCTCCGACGGCTACGAGACCTCGTCGAGGGTCGACCGAGGCCGTACGTCATGTTCAACAACATCCCCCGGACAGGAGACGCAGAGCGCTTCCTCGCCCTGCTCTCCCGCAGGGACGGCTGACCCGCTCTCACCGCCCTCCGGTCGGTTTCAGCCCATGACGAGACCCTCGATGTCGTGCTTCTGGACGATGGGTTGCAGCTCGTCGACGATCGGGCAGGACAGGTGTGAGCGCACGGACTCGGGCAGCTGCTCCCAGAACCCATGGGTCACCGCGAGGTCGTGGTGCGCGTCGTTCCCGGCCCCCGGCGCGTCGACACCGAGCACCAACACCGGTCGGGGCAGCTGCGACCGGTTCGGTGTCCCCCGATGAATCGTCAGCGCGGACCGGGCAGAGATGTCGCCCATCCGGGGGTACTTCCGTTGGGCCAGCGCCTCGTAGCGCAAGTACTCAGAGTCCGGTGGGAACTGTTCGTGGTCGAAGTCGTCGCCTGCCTCCCACTGGGTGCCTGGCGCGATCTCGAAAGGCCCCATCTCGTCGGTGGTGTCGACCGTCGTCAGGTTGAAGGCCAACGAGGTCAGGCGGCGCTCGTTCTTCGTCTCCGGCGGGCTGGGGAAGTCGCGGTGCCACGGCTGCACCTGGGCACCCGGAAACGGCGTGTCGAAGCCCACCTCGACGATCTGGTAGTCCGGTCCGAGCACCGTCTCGCACACCGTTCGCACCCAAGGGTGTTCGACGAGGTCCACGAAGCCCCGCACGTCCTCGGGGTGGATCTCGACATACCAGCGGTTGGGCCCACGTCCGACGGCTCCTCCGGGCCTCGAGCGCGCCTCCTGGAACGCCGCATCAATGTCCTCCCGCAGCCGCTGCACCCAGTCTCGGGGGAACGCGCCCTTGCAGGCGATGATGCCGTCCGTCTCCAGGCCGCGCCGGATCTCGTCGACGTCGAACCCCTCTGAATGGGTGGTGTCCAGGCTCATGGAGCGACGCTACGCCGCTGGACGGGCAGTTCGACGTCAAGGGCCGCCCTGGCTTCAGTACGCGTGGAGGGCGTTGGGCCAGGACCATCCGGCAGATGCGGTGACAGCGCCAGAGGCCGCATCCGACAGCCGGTACTGAGAAGACCTGTCGACAGCGCCGTATGGTGCTGCCACTTGAGAGACTCCTCATGTGACGAAACCTGATCGTGACCGGGACACCGGGGGCCGCGCTCGCCAGGCCAGGCCTCGCGATGCTTTGGGCCGACCGCTGCCCTATGGGGCCGAGGGTGTCGAGCCCGTGTCGGAGGAGGCTCTCCCGCCCCAAGAGACCCTTGACGCAGCTCGAGAACTCGTGGCGGCAGGACGGCCCTTCTCCGCCCATGAGGTGCTGGAGGCGCGTTGGAAGGCGGGACCCACCGAAGAGCGTGATCTGTGGCAGGGGGTTGCGCAGGTCTGTGTGGCCATGACCCATGCAGCCCGAGGAAATCAGGTCGGAGCTGATCGGCTTTTCGATCGCGCCGCCGAGCGATTGAGCACCTTCATGCGGACCGGACGCTCCGCGTACGGTCTGGATCTCAGTGTCGTCGTCGAGCACGCGCGAAATCACATCGGGAAGCTCTGAGGGGTCGACCCCGAGCGGCGGTGTGACACTGCCGCTTCGCGGCGGGGCGACGCGGGTTTGCCGCGCAGTGCATGAGGGCGGCGGGAGCTGCCCCGCGGGTAGGTTCACGATTGTGAGTGACGTTGAGGGCGGGCCCCATCCAGCTGCCGTGCATGGACGGGCTGCCCACGTGCGTGGGCTTGTCCTGGCGGCAGGCGCGGGGCGGCGGATGGGTGGGCCGAAGGCGCTGGTTCGCCGGCACCCGGACGAGCCGACTCTGGTCGAGCGGGCCGTCTCGCTCCTGCATGCCGGTGGCTGCTCCGGCATCACCGTCGTCGTCGGTGCCGCCGCCGAGGAGGTCACCGCAATCGTCACCGCGCTCGGTCGCGACGTCGATGTCGTCCCCTGTCCCGACTGGGACGAAGGCATGGGCGCCTCCCTCCGCGCCGGCCTCACCGCTCTCACGCGCTCCACCCACGAGGGCGAGGGCTGCGTCGACGCCGTGCTCGTCACCCTCGTCGACCTGCCGGACCTGACGCCCGAGGTCGTCGCCCGCGTGCTCGACGCCCCGGGTCACGTCGACAACGACCACTCGCCGCACCCCGACCCCGACGAGCACGCGGTCGAGCTCCACAAGACCTCAGCCCCCACCAACCAGGAGCTCCGAGCGACGCTCCGCCGCGCGGCATACGACGGCGTCCCCGGGCACCCCGCGCTCATCGGGCGCGACCACTGGGAGCAGGTCATCGCCTCGGCGACTGGCGACCACGGCGCCCGCCACTACTTCCGCACCACCCCGCACGAGCTCGTCGAGTGCGGCGACCTCGCGACCGGTCGCGACGTCGACACCCGCGAAGAGCTCGACACGTCTCGTTGAGGAGGCCTCCGCTTCCACAACCTCGGTTCATGAGTGATGCTCAGGGGATGGATCACCTGTTCAACAGTGCCGACGACGTCACGACCGCCCTGGGCGGCACGGGCTACCTCGCCGACGAGGCGCTCGCGACGATCACCTTCCTCGCGACCCGGCTGAACCGGCCGATCCTGCTCGAGGGCGAGCCCGGCACCGGCAAGACCGCGCTCGCCGAGGCGCTCGCCGAATCCCTCGACCTCAAGCTCATCCGGCTCCAGTGCTACGAGGGCATCGACGCGACACAGGCCCTCTACGACTGGGACTTCCCGCGCCAGATCCTGCACCTGCGCACCGTCGAGGCCCTCAGCCGCGACGAGCACCACGACCCCAAAGCGCTCGAGGCCGAGCTCTTCGACGAGCGCTTCCTCCTCGCGCGCCCGGTGCTCCAGGCCCTTCGCGAAGCCCCCTGCGTGCTGCTCATCGACGAGATCGACCGCGCCGACGACGAGTTCGAGGCGTTCCTTCTCGAGGTCCTCTCCACCTGGCAGGTCACGATCCCCGAGCTCGGCACCATCGCTGCCAAGACACCTCCGATCGTCGTCCTCACCTCCAACCGCACGCGCGAGCTGCACGACGCGCTCAAGCGCCGCTGCCTCTACCACTGGATCGACCACCCCGGCCTGGCCCGCGAGCTCGAGATCGTGCGCACCCGCCTCCCCGAGGTCAGCGCCGCACTCGCCGAGCAGGTCGTCACCCTCGTCCAGCGCCTCCGCACGAGCGGCGAGCTCATCAAGCCCCCGGGCGTCGCCGAGACCCTCGACTGGGCGCGCGCCCTCGATACCGTCGGCGCCACGCGCCTGAACCCCGAGGTCGCCGCCGCCACCCTCGGCGCCGCCCTGAAGTACCGCGAGGACTCCGAGAGGATCCGCGCCTCGCTCGACAAGCTGCTCACCGCATGACCCTGACCGCCGCGCCCCCACCTGCCGGACCCGCCGAGCCCGACGTCGACGAGCTGCTCCTCGGCTTCGCCCGCGCCCTGCGCGCCGCCGGCCTGCACGTCACCGCCGACCGCGAGCGCACCTTCCTCATTGCCGCGGCCACCCTCGGCATGGGGGAGCGCTCGGGCGTCTACTGGGCCGGCCGCGCGACCCTGACGTCCACGCCCGCGGACTTCCCGGCATACGACGAGCTCTTCGAGCGATGGTTCGGCGGCGAGGACGTGCCCAAGGGGCGCAACGTCGACGTCCAGCGTCCGCCCGTGAGCCAGGCGCCGCTCGACAGCGGCGAGGGGGAGGCCGGCGACGGCGACTCCGAGAGCGCTCAGGCCCGCGCGAGCGCGCAGGAGGTGCTGCGTCACCGCGACGTCGCGACCCTCAGCGCGGCCGACCGTGCCGCTGCCGCAAGGATGTTCGCGAGCCTCGACCCGCGCTCACCGCTGCGGCGCGCCCGCCGGCACGTCCGCGGGCGCAGCGGCGCCATCGACGGCCCCGCCACCCTCCGGGAGCAGCTGCGCCGCATGGGCGAGCCCGGCCGCATCCAGCACCGTCGTCGCGGCACCCGCCCGCGCCGCATCGTCCTGCTCATCGACGTCTCCGGATCGATGAGCCCGTATGCCGACAGCCTCCTCCGCCTCGCCCACGTCTTCGTGCGCGCGGTGCCTCACGTCGAGGTCTTCACCATGGGCACCCGCCTGACCCACGTGACCCGAGCCCTCACCGAGCGCGACCCCGACCGGGCGCTCGCGGCCGCCGGCCGGGTCGTCCCCGACTGGTCGGGCGGCACGCGCCTCGGCGAGGCCATCGGCGCCTTCCTCGACCGCTGGGGCCGGCGCGGCATGGCCCGCGGCTCGGTCGTCGTCGTCTTCTCCGACGGGTGGGAGCGCGAGGGCCCCGAGCTGCTCGGCGAGCAGATGCGCCGGCTCGCCGCGCTCTCGCACCGCGTCGTGTGGGTCAACCCGCACCGCGGCAAGGCCGGCTACGCGCCGGTGCAGCAGGGGATCGTCGCGGCGCTGCCGCACATCGACGACTTCGTCGCAGGGCACTCGCTCGCGGCGTTCGAGGAGCTGATCGAGGTGGTGGCCCGTGCGTGAGGTGATGGACGAGCTGATGCAGTGGTGGTCGGCCGGCGAGACCGTCGGCGTCGGCACCGTCGTGGGCACGTGGCGCTCGGCGCCGCGCCAGGCGGGCGCGTCGATGCTCGTCGGCCCGGGCGGCGAGGCCGTCGGCTCCGTCTCCGGCGGGTGTGTCGAGGGCGCCGTCTACGAGCTGGCCCAGGAGGTCGTCGAGTCCGGCCACCCCGTGCTCCAGCGCTACGGCGTCAGCGACGACGACGCGTATGCCGTGGGCCTCACCTGCGGGGGCATCCTCGACGTCTTCGTCGAGAAGGTCTCACGCGACACGTTCCCCGAGCTCGGCGACGTCGCCACCGACATCGCGGCCGGCCGGCCCGTCGCCGTCGTCACCGTCATCGAGCACCCCGAGCCGACGTGGGTCGGTCGGCGCGTCGTCGTGCACCCCGAGGCGGAGGGGGAGGACGACGAGACCTCGGTGCTCGGCTCGCTCGGCAGCGGCCGCGCGGACGACGCAGTCCGCGACGACGCCAGAGGGCTTCTCGCGCAAGGCCGCTCGGCGATCCTCACCTACGGTCCCGACGGGGAGCGCCGCGGTGAGGGCATGCGCGTCTTCGTCGCCGCGCACGCACCGAAGCCGCGGATGCTCGTCTTCGGTGCCATCGACTTCGCCGCCGCCGTGGCGCGGGTCGGCAGCTTCCTCGGCTACTACGTCACCGTCTGCGACGCCCGGCCCGTCTTCGCCACGAAGACCCGCTTCCCTGGGGCCGACGAGGTCGTCGTCAAGTGGCCGCACGACTACCTCCAGCACGAGGTCGACGAGGGCCGCATCGACAGCCGCACCGTCATCGCCGTGCTCACCCACGACCCGAAGTTCGACGTGCCGCTGCTCGAGGTCGCGCTGCGCCTGCCCGACGTCGCCTACATCGGGGCCATGGGCTCGCGCCGCACCCACGAGGACCGGCTCGAGCGGCTCCGCGAGGCCGGCCTCACCGACGACGAGCTCGCCCGGATGAGCTCGCCCATCGGTCTCGACCTCGGCGCCCGGACGCCCGAGGAGACCGCCGTCTCGATCGCCGCCGAGATCATCGCGCTGCGTTGGGGCGGCGCCGGTGAGCGGCTCGCCGCGACCGAGGGCCCGATCCACCACCACCATCCTGCGCACGACAACCCGCTCGGCCACTGACGAGTCGGTTCGTCGCTCGTTGTCACAGCCACCCGCGGCGGGGTACGGGGCCTGCTGTCCGCATCACCCCTCAAGGAGGCCACCATGCAGATCGACAAGCAGCAGATCCTCGAGCTTCTCCGCAACCGCGGCGACCAGCAGCAGGCCGAGCAGGCGCAGAACGAGCTGCCCGACCAGGTCGACACCGACCAGCACTCCGACCTGCTCAGCAAGTTCAACATCAACCCGCAGGAGCTGCTCGGCGGCCTCGGCGGCAAGCTCGGGCTCTGACCCTGACCGCACGACGCATCGGGAGCTGCTCCGTGTTGCGGAGCAGCTCCCGAGTGCGTCACGGGGGTCACGTGCGATCCATCACCACCATCCCGCTCACGACGACGCCATGGGAGAGTGACCGCGCCGTTCCAGACCGGCGAGCGCTACCTGGGTCTAGCGTGTGAGGCGCTCGGGGTCACGACGAGAGGAACTGCGATGAAGCGTCCGGTGTGGGTCGTCGGGGCTGTGGCCCTGCTGGTGACGGGACTGACGGGACTGGGGTCCTCGGCCGCGCAGGCGCAGTCCGGCGGCGTCGACCCGGTCCCGGGGCTGCCGGTCTACCTCGCCCTCGGCGACTCGATCGCCAACGGCCAGGCGTCCGCCCCCGAGATCGTCGACTACGCCACGACCGTCGCCGGCTGGCGCGCCAACGGCTACGTGGCCCAGTTCGACGCCGTCCTGAAGGACCGCCTCAACTGCCTCCCCGCTGCGAACCCCAACGCCCGCTCCGGCTGCAAGGCCCTGCAGGTCGTCAACCTCGCCCGCTCCGGCGTCCCGGCCATGGACGGGCAGCCGCCCAAGCCCGGCGTCACCACGCAGATCGTCATCGACGAGCAGCTGCCCGAGGCCGTGGCCCTGCTCAAGGCGCGCAACGGCGACGCCAACCCGCGCAACGACGTCGAGGTCGTCACCATCACCGTCGGCGGCAATGACATCTTCGGGCCGATCACCTCGGCCTGCCTCCAGCCCGTCCCGAGCGGGTGCGCGGCCGCCATCGGGACGGCCTTCGCGTCGTTCTCGACGAACTACGCCGCGATCCTCGGTCAGCTGCGTGCCGCCGCCGGTCCGGACACCCCGATCATCACCATGACGTACTACAACCCGCTGCCGTACTGCGCCATCGGACAGGCGAACCCGAGCGCCGGCGTCTTCGCCGACTGGTTCCTCGAGGGCGGCACGCTGCCCGGCTTCGGCACCCTGCCCGCCGGCTTCAACGACCTCATCCGCGGCATCTCGGCCGCCAACGGGGCCAAGGTCGCCGACACCTTCGGCACCTTGGGCGCCGGTGACTTCGTCGGCGGCAGCGACTGCCTGCACCCGGTCCGTTCGGGCCACACGAAGATCGCAGCCGACTTCGTCAAGGCGATGTTCGGGTAGGACGCTGGAACAGGCCGACCCGGCTCAGGTGCGCGGACGCCAGCGCTTCCACACAGCAGTGGCCTCGGCGCGGGTCTTGCCGTCGAAGCGCAGCTCCACGGCGACCGTCATCTGAGGCTCGTCGACCTCGGTGACGACGGCGTGCAGCTCCACCGTCTTGAGCAACGGCGCCGGCCGCAGGTAGCGCACGTCGAGACCGGCCGTGACGTAGGCGAGGTCGGCGCCGGGCAGCGGCGGCCAGCCCTGGCGCTCGGCCTCGAGCATCACGGCCGCCGCGCTGTGGCAGTCGAGGACGGTGCCGATGATCCCGCCGTTGAGGTAGCCGAGGCCGTTGTCGTGCTCGGGCCACGGCGTGAACGAGGCCGTGACCCCGTCGGCAGACCCGTCACCGACCGGATAGCTCCGCAGCTGCAGCCCCTTGGCGTTGCCCGGTCCGCAGCCGAAGCACGGGAGGTTGGGGTAGAGCCGTTCCTGGACGCTAAGGACGCTGAGGCCGGGGTCGCTGAGGGCGGGGTCGCTGGGCACGCGCCCACGCTACCCGCGCCGGCCGGTCACGAATTGGTCCAACCACTTGATGAGTCCGGCCGGCGGTGTCATTCTCGTGACCATGCGTGAGAACGACGACCAGAGCGGGTTCAGCCCCGTCACCCGCCGGTCCGTGTCCGACCAGGTCTTCTCCGAGCTGCGCGACGCGGTGCTCACCGGACGGTTCGCCCCCGGCGACTCGCTGCCGCCCGAGCGCGAGCTCGCCGCCTCCTTCGCCGTCAACCGGCACGCGGTCCGCGAGGCCCTCCAGCGCCTGCAGACCGCCGGCTTCGTCCGGGTCGTCCACGGCGGCGGCACCACGGTCCTCGACGTCCGCAGCACCGCCGGCCTCGACCTGCTCGGCCACCTCGCCCGCTCGGGCGAGGGCCTCGACCCGATGATCCTGCGCGACGGTCTGGAGATGCGCCGCTGCATCGGCGTCGAGGCGGCCCGCGTCGCCGCGACCCGCGCGTCGTGCGAGGCCCGCAACCGCGTCGTGGCGGCAGCGGCGGCATACGACCTCGACGACCACCCCGACGCCGACCGCGCCTTCTGGCTCGAGGTGGTCGAGGCGAGTGGCAACCTCACCTTCCGGCTCGCCCTCAACTCGCTCGTCCAGGCCATCGACAGCGGCTCCGACGTCATGGACGCGCTCCTCGCCGCCGACCGCGCCGACCTGCTGCCGCACGCGCCTCTGGCGTCCGCCATCGCCGCCGGCGACGCCGAGCTCGCCGCGCGCCTCGCCGACGCGATCCTCAGCCAGGCCGTCGACGTGTGGGCCTCGCTCACCGACTCCGGCCGCACCCTGGACCCGGTGACCCGGGGCGCCTGATGGTCGACATCATCCTGACGGCGATCCCGTTCTTCATCGCGTTCATCGTCATCGAGGTCGTCTCGCTGTGGTTCGCGCCCGACGACGACGAGGTCGGCTACGAGGTGCGCGACACCGTCACGAGCCTGACGATGGGCCTCGGCAGCGTCGGCATCGGGATCTTCTACAAGGCCCTGCAGCTCGTCGTCTACGCCGCGTTGTATGCCGTGACGCCCCTTCGCCTCGACACCTCGCTGTGGTGGGTGTGGGTCGTCATCTTCCTCGCCGAGGACCTCGCGTACTACTGGTACCACCGCGCCCACCACGAGGTGCGCATCCTCTGGGCCAGCCACGTCGTGCACCACTCGAGCCAGCGCTACAACTTCTCGACCGCGCTGCGCCAGACGTGGACGCCCTTCGGCGGCATCCCGTTCTGGGCGCCGCTCGCCCTGCTCGGCGTGCCCGTCTGGGCGATCTTCCTCCAGCAGTCGATCTCGCTCATCTACCAGTTCTTCCTGCACACCGAGCGCGTCGGGAAGCTCTGGCGCCCAGTCGAATACGTCATGAACACGCCCTCCCACCACCGCGTGCACCACGGCATGAACAACGCCTACCTCGACCGCAACTACGGCGGCATCCTCATCATCTGGGACCGCCTCTTCCGCTCCTTCGAGCCCGAGGGCGAGCGCGTCGTCTACGGCCTGACCAAGCAGCTGCGCACCCACAACCCGCTCGTCGTCGCCACCCACGAGTACGCCTCGATCTGGGCCGACGTGAGCGCCGCCCGCACGTGGCGCGCCCGGTGGGGGCACGTCGTCCGCGGACCCGGCTGGCAGCCGGGCACCTGAGCCCGTACGTCTGGCCGAGCCCGGGTCGGAGGTCCACGATGGGGTGGAGGGTGCGGCCCCCGCTCCCGGACCAGGAGGACCATCGTGAGCACGTACCAGGTCGGCTACTTCGTGGGCAGCCTGTCATCGACCTCGATCAACCGGACCCTGAGCAAGGCGCTGATCGCGGTGGCGCCTCCGGACCTCGAGTTCACCGAGATCCCCATCGGCGACCTCCCGCTCTACAGCCCCGACTTCGACGCCGACTACCCGCCCGGTCCGCGCGCGCTCAAGGAGGCGATCGCCGCCTCGTCGGCCGTCCTCTTCGTGACGCCGGAGTACAACCGCTCCATCCCGGGCGCCCTGAAGAACGCCATCGACTGGGCCTCACGCCCGTGGGGCGAGAACTCCTTCAACCACGTGCCGGCCGCCGTCATCGGCGCCTCGCCCGGGCAGATCGGCACGGCGCTCGCCCAGCAGAGCCTGCGCGGCGTCCTCAGCTTCTGCAACGCTCGCCAGATGACCTCGCCCGAGGCCTACATCCGCCTCGCGCCGGGCGCGATCACCGACGACGGCGAGGTCACCGACGAGTCGATGAAGCAGTTCCTCACCGACTTCATGCAGGAGTTCCGCGACCACGTCGAGCGGGTGCTCACCGTCCTGCCGCGCACCTGACGGGGTCGTATGCCGGCCGGTGGCGTCCCCGGGCACGTCCCCGGCCCGCGTCGGCTCGCGTGTGAGGATGGGCCATGGCCTCCCCGCACCACCTGACGCCCTGGCAGCGGGTCTGGCGGCCGTTCTGGGCGCTGCCGCTGGCCATCGCCCTCGCCGCCATCGCGGCTGGCGTCGTGCTGCCCCTGCTGGACCGAGGGCTCTCGGAGCACGTGCCCTACCTCTTCCAGGGCGGCAGTGACAGCGCCCGCAGCCTGCTGAGCACCATCGCCACGGCGATGATCTCGGTGACCGGCCTCGTCTTCTCCATCACGATGGTGGTCCTGCAGCTGGCCAGCAGCCAGTTCACGCCGCGCATCCTCGGCGACTTCCTCGCCCAGCGGACCACGCAGGTCACGCTCGGCGTCTTCATCGCGTCGTTCGTCTTCGCGCTCACTGTGCTGCGATCGGTGCGAGGCGGCAACGACATCGACGCGTTCGTGCCGCAGCTGTCGGTGACGACCGCCTTCCTGCTCGTCATCTCCTCGATGGGCTGCTTCATCGCGTTCATCCACCACATCACCGTCTCGATCCAGGTCTCGAGCGTCATCTCCGGCATCGGCGACCGGGCCGTCGCACTCGCCGACGACCTCTACCCGGAAGGGGCACCCGCACCGACGGCGACGTGGTCGCCGGAGGTCGGCATGCCCAGGGCCGCGGTGACCTCCGGGGACCGGCACGGCGTCGTGACCGAGATCGACGTCGAGCGGCTGACCGAGGTGGCCCGCGACCTCGACCTCGTGGCGACCGTCGAGGTGGGCGTCGGGGACTTCCTCGCCGAGCACATGCCGCTCGTGACGGTGTGGGGCCGGCCCGACCTCGACGACGCCCGAGCCGAGCGCCTGCGTGACTGCGTCCTCCTCGAGACGGAGCGCACGATGCGTCAGGACCTCGGTTTCGGCATCCGCCAGCTCGTCGACATCGCCGAGCGCGCGCTCTCCCCGGGCGTCAACGACCCGACGACGGCCGTGCAGGCGCTGGACGAGCTGCACCGGATCCTGCGGCTGCTCGTGACGCGCCGCACCGGCTCTCGCTACGCCGCGGACGCCGAGGGCGCTGTGCGGGTCGTGCTGCGGCCGCAGGAGGTCGGCGACCTCGTCGACCTCGCGACCGAGGAGATCATCCACTACGGCCGGGACTCCGTGCAGGTCCCGCGGCGCCTGTCCGCCGTGCTCGACGACCTGCTGTCGGTCTCGCTCCCGGACCACCGGCCCGCGCTGACGCGGGTCAAGGACTCACTGGCCCACGCCTGAGCAGGACGTATGCCGTGTCGCCGAGCGGGCGACACGGCATACGTCATCGGGTGGTTCGGTGACGAACCGCCCGGCGACCGCTCAGTGGGCGCTGGAGGTCTTCCAGAGGTTGATGCCGCCCTCGACGGCGTGCTGGTCGATCGTGTCGAGCTCCTCCTGCGAGAAGTCGAGGTTGTCGAGCGAGCCGAGGCTGTTCTCGAGCTGGCCCACCGACGAGGCGCCGATGAGCACCGACGTGACGCGCTGGTCGCGCAGGATCCACGCGAGCGCCATCTGCGCGAGCGACTGGCCGCGCTGCTTCGCCATCTCGTTGAGCGCGCGGATGTGCGTCAGGTTCTGCTCGGTCAGCAGGTCGGTCGACAGGGACTTGTCCTGCGACGCGCGAGAGCCCTCCGGGACGCCGTTGAGGTACTTGTCGGTGAGCATGCCCTGCGCGAGCGGGCTGAAGGCGATGCAGCCGACGCCCTCCTCGCCGAGCACGTCGAGCAGGTCCTCCTCGACCCAGCGGTTGAGCATCGAGTAGCTCGGCTGGTGGATGAGCAGCGGCGTGCCGAGGTCGCGGAGGATCTGCACGGCCTCGCGGGTGCGCGGCCCCGAGTAGGAGGAGATGCCGGCATACAGCGCCTTGCCCTGGCGGACGGCGGTGTCGAGCGCGCCCATCGTCTCCTCGAGCGGCGTCGTCTCGTCGAAGCGGTGGGAGTAGAAGATGTCGACGTAGTCGACGCCCATCCGCTGCAGCGACTGGTCGAGCGAGGACAGGACGTACTTGCGGCTGCCGCCACCCTGGCCGTACGGGCCCGGCCACATGTCGTAGCCCGCCTTGGTCGAGAGGATCAGCTCGTCGCGGTAGCGCTTGAAGTCCTGCGCGTAGATGGCGCCGAAGTTGCGCTCGGCGCTGCCGTAGGGCGGGCCGTAGTTGTTGGCGAGGTCGAAGTGCGTGACGCCGAGGTCGAAGGCGCGGCGCAGGGTCCCGCGCTGGCGGTCGAGCGGCACGTCGTCGCCGAAGTTGTGCCACAGGCCGAGCGAGACGGCCGGCAGGTCGAGGCCCGAGCGGCCGGTGCGGCGGTACGTCATCGATTCGTAGCGGTCGCGCGCTGCCTGGTAGGCGTCGGCGTGAAGAGTCATGCTCCCCAGTCTCGTCGCAAGGACGTATGCCGCGAAAGGCGGGGCCCACGGCGAGTCGTGTCCCGGACGTCCGCTGTGGATGTGGAGGGTTCTTCCTGTTGCCCTTGTGAAGCAGGTGACGGCGAGTAAGACTGCGCGTGGGGAAGTCAACGATGTCAACTGCAGTGTGGCAGGAGGACCGACAGCATGACCCGTATCAATGTGACCGTCGACGGGGTGAGCTACTCCGACGAGGTCGAGCCCAGGACCCTACTGGTCCAGTACCTCCGCGAAGGGCTGGGCAAGACCGGCACCGTCGTGGGGTGCGACACGAGCAACTGCGGTGCGTGCACCGTGCACCTCGACGGGACGAGCGTGAAGTCGTGCAACGTCCTCGCCGTCCAGGCGGACGGCCACGAGGTGACGACGATCGAGGGGCTCGCCGAGAACGGCGAGCTCCACCCGGTCCAGCAGGCCTTCCACGAGTGCCACGCCCTCCAGTGCGGCTACTGCACGCCCGGCATGATCATGCAGGCGTGCGACGTGCTGAAGAACAACCCCGACCCCAGCGAGCAGGAGATCCGTGAGGGTCTCGAGGGCAATCTCTGCCGCTGCACCGGCTACCACAACATCGTCAAGGCCGTGCAGCAGGCGGCGGGCGCGATGAGCAGCTCGAGCTCGCAGGCGGTGTCGTCATGACGATCACCGAGGACCGCGCCGCCGACGCCGCCTCACCCGAGATCGGCAAGGCCCGCCGTCGCAAGGAGGACCAGCGCCTCATCACCGGCCGCACCCGCTGGACCGACAACATCCAGCTGCCCGGCATGCTCCACCTCGCCATGGTGCGCAGCCCGTTCGCGCACGCGACGATCAGCTCGATCGACGTGACCGAGGCCAAGGCGGCCTCCGGCGTCATCGGTGTCTTCACCGGCGAGGACCTCAAGGACATCCAGGGCGTCAACATCACGGCGTGGCCGGTCTCGGCCGAGCAGAAGACGCCCGACCACCTGCCCGTCGCCGTCTCGCACGTCGCGCACGCCGGTGAGATCGTCGCCGTCGTCGCGGCCCGCTCGGCGGCTGCCGCGCGTGACGCGGCCGAGCTCGTCGACGTCGACTACGCCGAGCTGCCCGCGGTCCTCGACCTCAAGGAGGCCGCGAAGGACGAGGTGCTCGCGCACCCCGACCTCGGCACCAACACGAGCGCCGTGTGGCAGCTCGACTCGGCCGGCCAGGGCTCCGGCGGTGACGTCGAGGAGGCCATCGCCAAGGCCCGCGAGAGTGGCATCGTCATCGAGCGCGAGTACCGCCAGCAGCGGCTCATCCCCGCCTTCATGGAGCCCCGCTCGACCGTGGTCGACCCCACGGGCGAGCAGGTGACGATGTGGTCGGCGACGCAGGTGCCGCACGTGCTGCGCTTCTGCATCGCCGCGACGACCGGCCTGCCCGAGTCGAAGATCCGCGTCATAGCCCCCGACGTGGGCGGCGGCTTCGGCGGCAAGCTGCAGACGACGCCCGAGGAGTTCGCGACGCTCGCCGTGGCCCGCAAGCTCGGCAAGCCGGTCAAGTACACCGAGACCCGCTCCGAGACGATGGTGAGCGGCCACCACGGCCGCGACCAGTGGCAGAAGCTGACCCTCGCCGCCGAGAAGGACGGCCGGGTCACGGCGCTCAAGGTCGACCTCATGGCCGACCTCGGGGCGTATGCCGCCCTCGTCGGCGGCGGCGTGCCGGTGCTCGGCGCGTGGATGTTCAACTCGATCTACAAGTTCGACGCCTACCAGTTCAACCTCACGAACTACTACACGAACAAGACGTGGGTCGACGCCTACCGCGGCGCCGGACGGCCCGAGGCGACCTATGCCATCGAGCGGCTCATGGACGAGCTCGCGGCCGAGGTCGGGGTCGACCCGATGGAGATCCGCGAGAAGAACTGGATCACCCACGACGAGTTCCCGTTCACCACGGTCGCCGGCATGACCTACGACTCCGGCAACTATGAGGCGGCGACCGAGAAGGCCAAGGAGCTCTTCGGCTACGACGAGCTGCGGGCCGAGCAGAAGCGCCGCCGGGAGAGCAACGACCCGGTCCAGCTGGGCATCGGCATCTCGACGTTCACCGAGATGTGCGGCCTCGCGCCGTCCCGCATCCTCGGCGCGCTCAACTACGGCGCCGGCGGCTGGGAGAGCGCCAGCATCCGCATGCTCGCCACCGGCACGGTCGAGGTCATCACCGGCGTCTCGCCGCACGGCCAGGGCCACGAGACGGCATGGAGCCAGATCGTCGCCGACAAGCTCGGCGTGCCGTTCGAGAGCGTCGAGGTGCTGCACGGCGACACCCAGATCGCGCCCAAGGGCATGGACACCTACGGGTCGCGCTCGCTCGTCGTGGGCGGCGAGGCGGTCGTCCGCGCCGCCGACAAGGTGATCGAGAAGGCCAAGGTCGTCGCCGCGCACCTGCTCGAGGCGAGCGTCGACGACATCGAGTTCAAGGCCGGGACGTTCGGCGTCAAGGGCACCGACAAGGGCATCTCGATGCCCGAGGTCGCCATCGCCACGTGGACGGGTCACAACCTGCCAGACGGCGTGGAGCCCTCGATCGACGCCGACGCGACCTTCGACCCCGACAACTTCTCCTTCCCCCACGGCACGCACCTGTGCGCCATGGAGGTCGACACCGAGACCGGGGCCACGAAGATGCGCAAGTACGTCTGCGTCGACGACATCGGCACGATCATCAACCCGCTCATCGTCGAGGGCCAGGTCCACGGCGGTCTGGTCCAGGGCATCGCCCAGGCGCTCTGGGAGGGTGCGGAGTACGACGAGCAGGGCACCCTCGTGACCGGCTCGTTCGTCGACTACACCCTGCCGACGTCGGCCGACACGATCAGCTTCGTCACCGACCACACGGTCTCGCCGTCGACCTACAACTCCTTGGGCACCAAGGGAGTCGGCGAGGCGGGCTGCATCGCCTCGACCCCGGCGGTCGTCAACGCCATCGTCGACGCCGTGCGCCAGTTCGGCGTCAACGACATCCTCATGCCGTGCACGCCCGAGCGGGTGTGGAAGGCCATCGAGAAGGGCAGGTCGGTGCCCGGAGAGGGCGAGCGCGACGCGCAGCCGCACTTCGACGAGGGCGTCCCCAACCAGGATCCCGGTGCCGCGAGCGAAGGGAGCCAGGCATGATCCCCGCACAGTTCGACTACGTCGCACCGGGCTCGGTCGAGGAGGCCGTGGCGGCGCTCGCCGAGCACGGCGACGAAGCCAAGGTGCTCGCCGGCGGGCAGTCGCTCCTGCCGATCCTGCGCATGCGGCTCAACGCGCCGGGTGTCGTCATCGACCTCGGCCGCATCCCCGAGCTGCAGGGCGTCACCGAGGACGGCGACCACCTCGTCATCGGAGCCATGACGACGTATGCCGCCGTGCTCGCCTCCGAGGCCGTGTCGACGCACGCGGCCCTGCTGTCCAAGGCGATCGCGACCGTCGCGGACCCGCAGATCCGTCACCGCGGCACGGTGGGCGGCGCCCTGGTGCACGCCGACCCGGCCGGTGACGTCGGCGCCCCCGCGCTCGCGCTCGGGGCCGAGTTCGTCATCGCGGGCTCGGGTGGCTCGACGCGCACCGTCGCGGCCGAGGACTTCTTCGAGGACCTCTTCACGACCGCCGTCGGCGAAGGTGAGCTGCTGACCCAGATCCGCATCCCGAAGCACACCGGGTGGGGCGCGCACTACGAGAAGTTCGTGCGCGTCAGCCACCAGTGGTCGATCGTCGGGGTCGCGGCCACGGTGCGCAGCGAGGGCGGCTCCATCGCCGAGGCCCGCGTCGGCCTGACCAACATGGGCTCGACGCCGTTGCGCGCCAAGGCGGTCGAGGAGGCCCTCGTCGGGCAGCCCGCGACCGACGAGGCCGTCCGCGCAGCCGTCGCCTCCGTGGCCGAGGGCACCAACCCGCCGTCGGACCTCAACGGTGACGCCGACTACCGCAAGCACCTCGCCACGGTGCTGACGCGGCGCGCGGTCCTCGCCGCGGCAGGAGCGTGAAGCCCGGATGGAACTGACGCACTCCTTCACGGTGCCGACCTCGGTCGACGACGCGTGGGCCCTGTTCATGGACCTCGAGCGGGTCGGCGGCTGCTTCCCCGGCGCGACGGTGACGGAGGTGACCGACGACGGCTTCTCCGGGACCGTCAAGGTCAAGCTCGGTCCGATCGCGCTCGTCTACGCCGGGTCGGGCTCGTTCGTCGAGCGTGACGACGCCGCCAAGCACGCCGTCATCGAGGCCAAGGGCAAGGACAAGCGCGGCAACGGCACCGCCGGGGCGACGGTGACGATCACGCTGAGCCCCGACGGCACCGGGGCCCGCGCCGACGTCATCACCGACCTCGCCGTCACGGGCAAGCCGGCACAGTTCGGCCGGGGCGTCATGCAGGACGTGTCGGACAAGCTGCTCCAGGCGTTCGTCGCCTGCATCGAGAAGCAGCTGGCCGGTCCTGAGACGGGCGCCGCGGCTGGGGCGGAGGGGGAGGCTGCAGCGCCGGCCCCGGCCGCCGCTGCCGTGGGGTCGTCCAACGGCTACGTCGAGACGGCCTCCGACGCGCTCGCCGCCGACACCGGCAAGGCTGCCACCGGGGCGACCTCAGCGGCCCCCGGTGCAGCGCCCGCAGCGCACCACGCGCACCCGCCGCGCCGGGTCCCGGCCGACGTCGAGGAGGACGCCCCGCTCGACCTCGGCTCGGCCGTCATGCCCGTGCTCATCCAGCGGTACGCCGGCTACGCAGCGGCCGCCGCGATCGGCGTCGTCATCGGCTGGCTCATCGGCCGCGGCAGCAGCAGCTGACCCAGCCCACCCGCAGGCCCGGTCGTCGCGCACGACCGGGCCTGCGGCATACCTCGTCGGTGTTGCGTGTTGGAACGAGGAGACCCACGACCCCAACCCGAGGAGAGGCATGTCCCGCATCACGCTCATCGGCGGCCACGGCAAGGTCGCCCTGCTCGCCGCCCCGCTGCTCGTCGCCGACGGGCACGAGGTCACCTCGGTCGTGCGCAACCCCGACCACGTGGCCGACGTCGAGGCCACCGGCGCCACCGCGGCCGTCCTCGACGTCGAGAGCAGCTCGGCCGAGCAGATTGCCGACCTCGTGCGCGGCAGCGACGTGCTCGTGTGGTCGGCCGGCGCCGGCGGCGGCAGCCCCGAGCGGACGTATGCCGTCGACCGCGACGCCGCGATCCGGTCCATGGACGCCGCGGCCCAGGCGGGCGTCGGGCGCTACGTCATGGTGAGCTACTTCGGCGCCGGGCCCGACCACGGCGTGCCCGAGGACAACGGCTTCTACGCCTACGCCGAGGCCAAGGCCGCGGCCGACGAGCACCTCAAGACGACCGACCTCGCGTGGACGATCCTGCGCCCGAGCAGCCTGACGCTCGGCGCTGCCACCGGCCACATCGCGGCGGGCGAGGGCGTCGAGGCCGGCGAGGTGTCGCGCGACAACGTCGCCCACGTGATCCGCTCGGTCGTCGCGCACCCGGACACGACGGCGCAGCGCATCATCGCCTTCAACGACGGCTTCCAGCCCATCGACGACGTCGTGGCCGCCATCCCCGCCTGACCCCCCGCTCCCAAGTCGAGTGAGCGCTCCGCCACAGTCGACTGAGCGCTCCGCCACATCCCTGTGGGGCGGGGCGCTCACTCGACTGTGGTCAGGCGCTCACTCGTTTCAGGGGCGGGCGAGCTGCTCGGCGATGACGAGGTCCTGCCACGCCATCCCGACGCTCTTGAAGACGTTGGGCCGGTCGGTCGCCCGCTCGACGCGGCCGAGCACGACGTCCTGCAGCGTGCGGACGTCGTTCCAGTCCAGCGCGCCCTGAGCGGCCGCGAGGATGACGTCGCCGGCCTCGCGGTGCGCCGTGCCGAGGTCCTCGACGATCACGAGCGAGCGGCCGAGCAGCGCCGAGCCGAGCTCGCGCCGGTGCGGCTCGTGCGACCCGATGGCGACGACGCACGCGCCGTCGGCGACCCAGTCGTCGCCCAGCACCGGGGTCGCGGCCGAGGTCGCGGTGACGACGACCTGGGCCTCGCGGACCGCGGCCTCGACCTGCGGGTCGTCGACCGTGAGCGCGCGTGCGGTGAGCCGGTGCGTCGAGGCGAGTCCCGAGATCCGCTGGGCCGTCGAGCGAGCGGCCTCCGCGCGCCGGCCGACGACCGTCACCGATGACGTATGCCGGATGGCGAGCAGCGCCTCCGCGTGACCGAGCGCCTGCGGCCCGCTCCCGAAGATCACTGCGGACTCGACCTCGGCCGGCGCCAGGGCCTCGATGGCGACCGCAGACACGGCCGGGGTGCGCAGCGACGTGACGGCCGTGCCGTCGACGAGCACCGACGGCGTCAGGGTGTCGGCGTCGAGCAGGACGTAGACGGCCTGGATGCGGTCGAGCCCTCGCGCGGGATTGCCCGGCGCGACCGAGAGCACCTTGACGCCGGCGGCGCGACGGTTGGTCGACGGCATGACGAGCAGCTGTCCGTCACCGGCCGGCGCGGCCAGGCGAGGCGGGTCCGAGGCCGGGTCGAGACCGTCGGCGAGCTCGCGCCGGATGAGCCGCCGGGCCCGGTCGGGGGATAGGGACCGGCGCACCGTCGCGGCGTCGACCCAGCGCGGCTGCTGCACCTCAGACCTCCCCGGTGACCGTGTCGGTGTCGGTGTCGCTGCTGCTGCTGCGGGCGAGCTCGAGCCGGGCCGGGTCGGCGGCTGCCGCCGTGATTTTCGCCAGGTGGCCGCGCAGCTGCCTGGCCAGCGACCACTGGGTGACCTCGTGCGTGATCGGGCGCACCCAGCCGGGCGACACGGCATACGCCAGCGTCAGCACGACGAGTGTCCCCTCGCCCTCGGCGTCGAAGCGCCAGGTCAGCGGCTCGGCACGGACGTGGGCGGGCAGCCGCAGCGCCGGCTCACCGACCGTGGCCGCCAGGGTGCGGGCGACGGGAGGGGCGAGCGGGACGTGGACATCAGCGCTGACCTGGGGCACGCCCCGACTGTAGGTGCCGGTCGCGGCCCGCGCTCGGCCGGCCACCCCGCACGCACGTGCGGGCGAGGGCCCGTCAGACGTAGGCTCAGGCGGTCGTCCACCACCCCGGGCGGCAGCCGTCAACGACGACACGAAGTCAGGACACCATGGCGCTCAGCGTTTTCGACCTCTTCTCGATCGGCATCGGGCCGTCGAGCTCGCACACCGTCGGCCCCATGCGGGCCGCGGCGCTCTTCGCCGAGCGGCTGCGCGACGAGGGCACGCTGGGCCAGGTCGCGCGGGTGCGCTCGCAGCTCTTCGGCTCGCTCGGCGCCACCGGCCACGGGCACGGCAGCGACAAGGCCGTGCTGCTCGGCCTCACCGGCGAGCGGCCCGAGCTGTGCGACCCGCGCGCCGTCGAGGGCCGCCTCGCCGAGATCCGCTCGACCAAGCGTCTCGCCCTGCTCGGCGAGCACGAGATCGACTTCATCGAGCTCGAGGACCTGACGCTGCACCGGCGCAAGACGCTGCCCCTGCACCCCAACGGCATGACGTTCACGGCCGTGGACGCCGCGGGCGCGACGGTCGCCGAGCACACGTACTACTCCGTCGGCGGCGGCTTCGTCGTCGGCGAGGACGCCGACGGCTCGACGAAGATCGTCGAGGACTCGACGCCGGTCGCGCACCCGTTCCGCACCGGCGACGAGCTGCTCGCGCACTGCAAGGAGACCGGCAAGTCGATCGCCCGGATCATGCTCGAGAACGAGCTGTCGTGGCGCAGCGAGCAGGAGGTCCGAGACGGCCTGCTCGAGATCTGGCGCGTCATGAAGGAGTGCGTGCGCAACGGCATCGACACCGAGGGCGTGCTGCCCGGTGGCCTGCGCGTGCGGCGTCGGGCGCCCGAGCTGGCCCGGCGGCTGCGCCTCGAGGGCACGAGCGACGACCCGCTGCGCGGCATGGACTGGATCACGCTCTACGCGCTCGCCGTCAACGAGGAGAACGCCTCGGGTGGCCGGGTCGTGACCGCTCCGACCAACGGCGCGGCCGGGATCATCCCCGCGGTGCTGCACTACTACGCGAACTTCGTCAACGGCGCCGACCGCGACGGCATCGTGCGCTTCCTGCTGACCGCCGGCGCCATCGGCGTCATCTACAAGGAGACCGCCTCGATCTCCGGTGCCGAGGTCGGCTGCCAGGGCGAGGTCGGCTCGGCCTGCTCGATGGCGGCCGGCGCGATGGCCGCCGTCATGGGCGGCACGCCCGAGCAGGTCGAGAACGCCGCCGAGATCGGCATGGAGCACAACCTCGGCCTCACCTGCGACCCCGTCGGCGGGCTGGTCCAGATCCCGTGCATCGAGCGCAACGCCATCGCCTCGGTCAAGGCCATCACGGCCGCCCGCACCGCCCTGCGTGGCGACGGCTCGCACGTCGTCAGCCTCGACAAGGTGATCAAGACGATGCGCGAGACCGGCCGCGACATGAAGGTGAAGTACAAGGAGACCGCGCGAGGCGGCCTCGCCGTCAACGTCATCGAGTGCTGAGGCCGTCGGCGCTGCGCCGTCGCTCCAGCCCTCTCGTCCCGACGCTGTGAATGTCGCCTTTGCGTGCAGCGTGGACTCAGGAAGGCGCGCCTACCTCCGAGTTCGCTGACAGTTCAGCCCTTTTCGTCTCTGACGGCCTGCCCGGGAGCACCTTGGAACGTGGCGCCGGTCGGCGTCACCCGCCGACCTCGGGGGCCTTGCGCCGGCTGGTCAACAAGGGGAAAAGGGGAGACACATGCGTTCACTGCGCAGCCGCGCCGTCAGGGCCGGCGTCACCGCACTGGGCACCATCGCGCTGACCACGGGAGCCGCCGCCTCGGCCGGCGCTGCACCCGCGAACGGAGGGACCGAGCACATCACGTTCCCTGCCGCAGGCGCGGTCTTCGAGTGCGCTGCACCCACGGGTGACATCACCGCGCTCACCGGCACGGTCAAGATGGTCGACCACTGGAACGTCGACGGTCAGGGGGTGTTCCACGAGACGGGGACCGTCAACACGAGCGGCGTCACGCTCCAGGGCTCCAACGGCGACCTCTACACGGTCTCGGGCGCCTCGTGGTTCGGCGGCAAGGTCGACGGCACGGGCACGCCGCTCGTCTTCACCGACACCGAGCACTGGGTGCTGCACGACGTCACCTCCGGCGGCAACGTCAAGGTGCAGATCGTCAGCCACTGGTCGTCCGGTTCCGGCTTCACGTGGGACAAGGGCAGCTGCTCCGCTCCGGAGGGGTGAGCGGAGAGCCGGCCCGGTGGCCGCCCCGTCCCAGCCGGGGCGGGGCGGCTTCCACGTCGACCCGTGCTCGTGGTCTGCGTCGGCGCTCACCGGGTCCTGGAACCGTCGGGGAGATCTGGCCGAGATCGCTCAGCGGTGGTGGCCCTCGGCCGTGCTCACCGGATAGGCCTGTCCTGCAACGTGGCTCGCGAACATCTCGGCAGTCGTCCCGCCCTCACGGATGACCTCGGCGAAGAAGCGGCCGGAGTCGCGGACCGTGCGCTCCTGCGCCTCGTAGTCCAGCGCGACGAGACCGAAGCGGGGCCCCTCGCCCTCGGCCCACTCCCAGTTGTCGACGAAGCACCAGTGGTAGTAGCGCTCGACCGGAACCCCTTGCGCCCGAACCTCGCTCAGCACCGACAGGTGCTCCCACAGGTAGCGGGACCGGAAGGCGTCGGCCGCGTCGCACGTGCCGTTCTCGGTGACCCAGACGGGCAGGCGGTAGGTCTCCCAGGCCCAACGGGCCGTCTCGCCGAGCCCCGCGGCATACACCTCCCAGCCGAGGTCGTTGACGGGGACGCCGGACGGCGTGCCGTCGTCGAAGCGGGTCACCGTCGTGCGGGAGTAGTAGTTGAGCCCGAAGAAGTCCGCGTAGCAACCGGATTCGATGCCCGTAGGCCTGCGCAGCGGTGCGGCGAACTCGCCGGTCGTCATCGCTCGCACGATCGCGTCCTGGAAGAGGTGGCGCATGACCCGGGTCAGCGCCTGGTGCCTCGGGTTGCGTGGGTTGCCCGGCCGGAAGGTCCGCAGGTGGTGGGCGACCCCGACCATCGTGTCGGGCGTGGGTCGCAGGGCGTGGATGAGGGCGTACGCGCGGATGTGGGCCGCCGCGAGCACGCTGTAGACGCGCATCCCCTCGCGCAGGCTGCGGTGGCCGGGCGGGAAGTCGCCGAAGACGTGTCCGCCGGTGACGTAGACGTTGGGCTCGTTGATCGTCACCCACTCCGCGACGAGGTCGCCCAGCCGTGTCACGACCTCGCTGACGAAGCGCTCCCACACCCACAGGGCGCCCGGCGCGAGCCAGCCGCCGTCCCGCTCGAACCACGACGGGTGGCTGAAGTGGTGCAGTGTCACGAGCGGTCGGATCCCCTTGTCGCGGAGCAGGGTCAGCTCCTCGCGGTAGCGAGCGAAGGCCGCGTCGTCCCAGGCGCCGGGCCTCGGCTCTAGCCGCGCCCAGTCGACGCTCATCCGGTAGACCTGCACGCCGAGCGAGGCCATCAGCTCGGTGTCCTCGCGCCACCGCCGCCAGTGGTCGGTCGCCCTCCTCGGCGTCGAACCATCGGCGATCGTGCCGGGACGGTCGGCCCAGTCGCTCCAGTTGCTCTCGACGTCGCCGCCCTCGACCTGCGTTGCGGCGCTCGCGACGCCGAGCAGCATGCCGTCGAGCCTGAAGCCGTTCACCTCGTGCACCATGCCCGCCAACGTACCGGCGGGGCGATGCGACAGACTGGCGCGCATGGGTCACGTGTCCGTCGCAGACCACCGCGCCGCCGTCGAGCGGCTGCTCGGCACCGGGACGACCGAGCCCGTCACGCTCGACCGCCACGCCGCGGGGCGGCGAATCGCCGCCGACCTCGTCGCCGCCGACGACCTCCCGCGCTTCGACGCCTCTGCCATGGACGGGTATGCCGTGTGCCCCGGCTCGCCGGGCCAGCGCAGCTATGCCGTGGTCGGGGACGTGCCCGCCGGGTCGGCCCCCGGCTTCGCGCTGAGCCCCGGTGAGGCGGCTCGCATCATGACCGGGGCACGCGTGCCGGAGGGAGCCGTTGCGGTCGTCCCCGTCGAGCGCACCGATGCGAGCCCGACCGGACCGGCGCCGTCCCGGGTGACCTTGGGGGTCGAGCCGGCCCCGTGGCAGCACGTGCGCCGTCGCGGCGAGGACGTCACGGCCGGCACGGTCATCGCAACCGCCGGGTTCACGGTGACCCCGGCCCTCATCGCCCTCGGCCGCTCTGCCGGCTGCACCACCGTCGAGGTCCACGTGCCCACGCGCGTCGCCGTCATCGCCACCGGGGCCGAGCTCGCCCCGCCCGACGCCGACCCGGGTGCCGGCGGCATCCACGAGTCCAACTCCGACATGGTCGCCGCCCTGGCCGAGGCCGCCGGGTGCGAGGTGCGCCGCGTCGAGGTGTGCTCCGACGAGCCCGACGACCTGCGCGCGCTGCTCGACGTGCTCGACACCGACCCGGAGGTCGACCTCGTCGTCACGACCGGGGGCGTGAGCGCCGGCGCGTACGAGGTCGTCCGGCAGGTCTGCGAGCCGCTGGCGTCCTTCGCCTTCGTGCACCTGGCCATGCAGCCCGGCGGACCCCAGGGGCTCGGCCGCTACGGCTCGACGCCGGTCGTCTGCCTGCCGGGGACGCCCGTCGGTGCCTTCGTCGCCTTCCACGTCCTCGTCCGTCCGGCCCTCGACCGACGCCACGGCGAGCCGGGCGCGCGACCCGGCCACGCGGCATACGTCGGCAGGACCCGGCGCACGCGCGCGGGACGCGTCCAGTTCGTCACGAGCGTGCTGCACGACGACGGCACGGTCAGCTCTCCCGACGCCCGGCACCTCACCGCGCTCGCCGCCGCGAACTGCCTCGTCGAGGTGCCCGAGGGCGTCGACCAGCTCATCGAGGGCGACGTCGTCGTCGTCCACCCGGTGTGAACGGGGCACCCGCCGGGCGCCCCTAGGCTTGGGCCCGTGAGCGCGACCCTGGTGGCCAAGGACCTCGCCGGGGGCCACGCCCACCGGACCCTCTTCGAGCACCTCGACCTCACGGTCGCCCCCGGTGACGTCGTCGGGGTCGTCGGCGCCAACGGCGCGGGCAAGTCGACGCTGCTGCGCCTGCTCGCCGGCGCGGACCTGCCGCTCGACGGCACCGTCACGACCGCGCCGTCCGACGCGTTCGTCGGCTGGCTGCCGCAGGAGCACGAGCGTCTCCCCGGCGAGACGGTCGCCGACCACATCGGCCGGCGCACGGGCGCCACCGCCGCGACGCTCGCGATGGAGGAGGCCGCGGCGGCGCTCGGCGGCGACGACCCGAAGGCCGACGAGGCGTATGCCGTCGCCCTCGACCACTGGCTGGCCAGCGGAGCGCCCGACCTCGACGACCGCATTCTGCCGATGCTCGCGGAGCTCGGTCTCGATGTGGGCGCCGACGCGCTCATGACCTCGCTCTCGGGTGGTCAGGCCGCCCGTGCGGCGCTCGCCGCGCTGCTGCTCAGCCGTTTCGACATCGTGCTGCTCGACGAGCCGACCAACGACCTCGACCTCGCCGGGCTCGACCGGCTGGAGGCCTTCGTCCACGGCCAGCGGGGTGGCGTCGTGCTCGTCTCGCACGACCGCGAGTTCCTCGCCCGCTGCGTCACGCGCATCGTCGAGCTCGACCTCGCGCAGAACTCCGTCTCGGTCCACGACGGAGGCTACGAGTCCTACCTCGAGGAGCGTGAGGTCGCGCGGCGGCACGCGCGCGAGGCGTACGAGGCGTATGCCGGCACGAAGTCCGACCTCGAGGCGCGGGCCCGCACGCAGCGGGAGTGGTCGTCCAAAGGCGTGCGCAACGCGATGAAGAAGAACCCCGACAACGACAAGAACCGTCGCGCGGCGAGCATCGAGTCGTCCGAGAAGCAGGCGCGCAAGGTGCGGCAGATGGAGTCGCGGATCGCCCGGCTCGACGAGGTCGCCGAGCCGCGCAAGGAGTGGGTGCTGCAGTTCTCGATCGGCTCCGCGCCGCGCTCGAGCTCGGTCGTGGCGACGCTCAACGAGGCGGTCGTGCGCCGCGGGGACTGGACCTTCGGGCCGGCGTCGCTGCAGGTCGAGGCGCGTCGTCGCATCGGCATCACCGGGCCCAACGGCGCGGGCAAGACGACGCTGCTGTCGCTGCTGCTGGGACGGGTCGAGCCGACCTCGGGGACCGCGTCGCTCGGCGCGAGCGTCGCGGTGGGGGAGATCGACCAGGCCCGCACGGGGCTGCGCGAGGACCTGACGCTCGGGGACGCCTTCGGCGAGGCCGTGCCCGACCTCGAGCCGGCCGACCGGCGCACGCTGCTCGCGAAGTTCGGGCTCAAGGCCGACCAGGTCGGCAGCGCCGTGGCGCGGCTGTCACCCGGTGAGCGCACCAGGGCCGCGATGGCGCTGCTGCAGGCCCGGGGCGTCAACCTGCTGGTGCTCGACGAGCCGACCAACCACCTCGACCTGCCCGCCATCGAGCAGCTCGAGGAGGCGCTCGACTCCTACGACGGGGCGCTGCTGCTCGTCTCGCACGACCGCCGTCTGCTCGAGAACGTGCGGCTGGACGAGCGCTGGCACGTCGAGGACGGCCAGGTCACCCGCTCCTGACCCGCGGACCCCGCGCGTGGGCACGCCAGCCGCACACGTCCGGGTCAGGACCACACCGTGTTCGAGGTGTGTGCAGCCCCAAGGTGTGTGGCTCGCCCGGAAGTGTGCGGCCGGGCGTCGCGCGGTGTCCGGGCAGGCAGACTCAGCCGGGGGACTGGGTGGGGTCGGCGACCCACGGGCCCAGCGGCGGGTCCCAGCGGCGGACGACGCGTCGCAGCACGTAGCCGCCGAGCCAGTAGGGGTCCTGGTCGAACGTCTCCGTCACGGCCTCGACCGAGTCGGCGGAGTAGACGATGAGGGCGGCGTTGGCCGGCTCCTGGTCGGTCGTCTCGCCCTCGCTCACCTCGTCGAGGCCGTCCTGGTACATCCCCGCGACGAGCAGTCCGGGCAGTCCCACGAGGAAGTCCCGGTGCTCGGGACGGATCGTCAGCATCTCGGTCACGTCGTCGGGATAGGTGTAGTGGATCGCAAAGATCGCCACGGGGTGGGCCTCCAGTCGGCAGGTGGTCGTCGGTGGTCAGCTGGTCGTGATCCGGTGTGCTCCGGCATACACGTTGAGGCGGCTCCCACGCACGAAGCCGAGCAGGGTCATCCCGGCGTCGCCGGCACACTCGACGGCGAGCGACGAGGGGGCGGAAACCGCTGCAAGGCAGGGGATCCCGGCCATGATCGCCTTCTGGGTCAGCTCGAACGAGGCGCGCCCCGACACGACGAGCACGCAGCCCACCCCCGGCACGCGCCCCTCCTGGAGCGCCCAGCCGACGACCTTGTCGACGGCGTTGTGCCGGCCGACGTCCTCACGCACGACGAGCAGCTCGCCGTCGGCGGTGAAGAGGCCGGCTGCATGCAGGCCGCCCGTCTTGTCGAACGACCGCTGCTCGCCGCGCAGCGCGTCGGGCAGCTCGGCGACCACCTTGGCCGAGAACTCCGTCACGTCCGAACGCACGTCGAAGGCCGACTGGGCCCGCAGCTGCTCGATGCTCGCCTTGCCGCAGACGCCGCACGACGAGTTGGTGAAGAAGGCCCGCGTCGCCGAGGCGTCCGGCGCCGCGACTCCGGGGGCGAGGGTCACGTCGATGACGTTGTAGGTGTTCTCGTCGAAGCCGCTCTCGCCGGACACGACCGCACCCTCGCAGTAGCGGGCCAGCGCGATGTCCTCGGCCGACCGGATGAGCCCCTCCGACATGAGGAAACCGTGGACGAGCTCGATGTCGTGCCCCGGCGTGCGCATCGTGACCGTGAGCGGCGTCCCGTTGACGCGCAGCTCGAGCGGCTCCTCGACGGTGAGCGTGTCGGGGCGGGTCGTGGTCGAGGGCGTGGCGAGGTCGATCGTCGTGACCTTGCGCCGTACCGTCACCCGTCCCATGCACCCAGCCTGCCAGACTCGCAGGGTGCAACCATCCCCAGCCACCGCGCCGGCCGTCGTCGTCGTGCTGACCGGCGGCGCATCCCGACGCATGGGCTCGCACAAGCCGCTGCTCGACGTGGGCGGTCGCCCCCTCGTCGCCCGCGTGCTCGACGCGGCCGGCGGGCACCTGGCGGTCGTCGTCGGCCCGGGCCAAGGCGTCCCCGACGGCGTCCGCGTCGTCATGGAGCCGGTGCCCGGGGGTGGTCCCGTCGCCGGCCTCGCCGCCGCCGTCGCCGCGCTGACGTCCGACCCGGACACACCGCTTCCGTATGCCGTCACCGTCCTCGCCGCCGACCTGCCCTTCGTCACCTCCGCCCATGTCGAGCGGTTGCTCGAGGCCCTGGACGAGGCGGACCTGGCCGTCACCGTCGACCGGGACGGTCGGCGCAACTGGCTCTGCGCGGCCTGGCGCCTGACGGCGCTCCGGGCCCGGCTCCTGGAGCTCGGCGACGCCTACGGAGCCAGCATGCGAGCGCTCGCAGACGGCATACGCACGCAGTCCGTCGACGACCCGGCCGACCTGGCGCTCGACGTCGACACGCCGGCCGACCTGGCCCGTGCGCGCGAGCGTGCGGACGGCGCTCCGACGGCCGACTGAGGCCCGTTCGAACGACCGCTGAGGGCTCGCCCGGCTGACTCTGGGAAATCGCCCAAGCCGCGCCCTGCGGCGAATCCTCTTGCAGCCAAGTGCTACTCAGAACTTGGGACGCATATGGCAAAGACTTGGTAAGCCCCGTTGACCGGTGGATTCCGCGACTGCCAACGTCGCGCTCGTTCCGGCCCGATCTCAAGTCGTGGGAGGGCGGAACTCCCTCCAAGCGGCGTTCCAGCCGCATCTCGACAAGGAGCAACCAGTGAATCGACTGAAGTCTGGGCTGGCGACCGGAGGGCTGCTCGCCCTCGCCCTCGCCATCTCGCCGGCGATCCCGGCGGGCGCAGCGGCCGGAGCAGGGCGCGACAAGGCGCCGGCACCCGAGTCGCAGAGCCTCAAGGCGACCGAGCAGTCCCGAGCGGCATCGTCCGCGAGCGCCCTCGGCCTCGCCTCCGGTGAGAAGCTCACCGTCAAGTCCGTCATCGCGGACCCGAACGGTGCCACGCACGTCCGCTACGAGCGCACCATCAACGGCCTCCGCGTCATCGGGGGCGACTTCGTCAGCCACAAGGACTCCTCCGGCGCGGTCAAGAGCGTCACGTGGAACATCCGCAAGAGCGTCACCCCGTCGACGATGACCCCGGCGGTCTCCAAGAGGGAGGCCCACCAGGCCGGTCTCGCCGCCTCCAAGGCCAACAAGGAGACCGCGACGCCGGGCGAGCTCGTCGTCTTCCAGTCGGCAGCCGGCCCCAAGCTGGCCTACGAGGTCATCACCGAGGGCATCAAGGCCGACCAGACCCCGACCAGGCTCCACACGATCGTCGACGCCACCACCGGCAAGACGCTGACGAGCTGGGACGACGTCAAGGAGGGCACCGGCAACGGCATCTTCGTCGGCTCGGTCACGCTCGCCACGACGGCCGGCACGAGCTACACGATGAAGGACACGCACGGCAACTACACGACCGACCTCAACCAGGCGACGTCCGGCACCGGCACGACGTTCACCGACGCCGACGACGTCTGGGGCAACGGCCTGCAGAGCAACCGCCAGTCGGCCGCCGTCGACGCGCACTACGGCGCCGGCAAGACGTACGACTACTACAACACCCAGCTCGGCCGCGCAGGCATCTGGAACAACGGCACCGGCGCCCGCAGCCGCGTGCACTACGGCCAGAACTACGTCAACGCCTTCTGGGACGGCACGCAGATGACCTACGGCGACGGCGCCAACAACGCCGCCCCGCTCGTCGAGCTCGACGTCGCCGGCCACGAGATGAGCCACGGCGTCACCGAGAACACCGCCGGCCTCAACTACTCCGGCGACGCGGGCGGCCTCAACGAGTCGACGTCCGACATCTTCGGCACCGCCGTCGAGTGGTACGCCAACAACCCCTCCGACACGCCGGACTACCTCATCGGCGAGGAGATCAACCTCAACGGCAACGGCACGCCGCTGCGCTACATGGACAAGCCGAGCAAGGACGGCGCGTCGAAGGACTGCTGGAGCAGCTCCCTCGGCGGCCTCGACCCGCACTACTCCTCGGGCCCGCTCAACCACTGGTACTACCTGGCCTCCGAGGGCTCGGGCGCCAAGACGATCAACGGCGTCAGCTACAACAGCCCGACGTGCAACGCCTCGACGGTGACCGGCATCGGCCACACCAAGGTCGAGAAGATCTGGTACCGCACGCTCTCGACGTACCTCACCTCGAGCAGCAACTACGCGGCGGCCCGCACCGGCGTCATCAAGGCGGCCAAGGACCTCTACGGCGCCGGCTCGGCCGAGTGCACCGCGGTCGACAAGGCCATGGCTGCCATCGCGGCCCCGGCCAGCACCGAGACGTGCGGCGGCACCACGCCCCCGCCCACCGGCGGTTCGCTCGTCAACGGCGGTTTCGAGTCCGGCCAGACCGGCTGGACCGGCACCACCGGCCCGATCACCAACAACACGGGTCGCCCGGCGCGCACCGGCTCCTACAAGCTGTGGCTCGGCGGCAACGGCACCTCCGGCTCGGAGAGCGAGTCGCAGACCTTCGCCGTCCCGTCCACGGCCACCTCGCCGACGCTGACGTACTACATCCGCATCGACACGGCCGAGACGACGACGTCCAGCGCCTACGACACGGCGACGGTCCAGATCAACGGCGTCACGAAGCAGAGCTACTCCAACCTGTCGACGCCCAAGGCGTCCTACGTCCAGAAGACGATCGACCTGACGGCCTACAAGGGCACCAACGTCACGCTGAAGTTCGCCGACACCGAGGACTCCTCGCTGCAGACGAGCTTCGTCGTCGACGACGTCTCGACGAACTTCTGAGCGACGGAGCCCACCGGGCTGCGTGAGCAGCCCTGAACGTCACGCACCACCAGAGGTCGGTATGCCGCGGGGTCACGCCCCGCGGCATACCGGCCTTCGTGCGTGTGGCGGGCAGCACGTACAGGCGGGGCCGGCTCGTCGATCGGGCGAGGTCAGCGGGCGGGCGCGGCCGCCAAGGACGTCGTCGGCGTCGTGCAGCGGGTCGTCGCCGGCACGGAGAGCGTCACGTCGCTGACGAGCACGCCGACCAGCCCGGAGATCTCGCCGAGCGAGGGGTCGCTGAGGTCGATCGGGCGGGCCTCGTCGTCGGTCACCGTGATGGTGATGGGGTCGGTGACCGCGTCGGGGGCGTCGGGGCTGTCAGGACCCACCGGGCCCTGGCCGCCGGCCGGGTCGCTCGTGGGCAGGCCGGCCGCCGACGGGTCGAGGCGCAGCGTCGCGAGGAGCGAGACGAGCTGGCGCTGCTGCGTCGGCGCGAGCGTGCACACCCGGCCGTGGACCGAGCGGGTCTCGACGTGCAGCCGGCCGTCGAGGTCGAGCACGATGCGGTCGTTGAAGCCGGCGATGCCGCCGGTCCGGCGCAGGGTCAGCGGGAAGGCCGGCCCGTAGGAGGGCGAGGCGGCGTCGCTGCCGCCGGAGCCGACCCGCGGCTGCGTGGACGTCGAGGGCCTCGTGGAGCCGCCGGACCCGCTGGAGCCCTGGGACGTCGCGCCCGTGGCGCCGGGGCTGCCGGAGCTGCCGGTGGACACGTCCGACCCGCACCCCCCGACGAAGAGTGCTGCGATGGCCAACCCCACGCACAGGCCTGCGCGCCCCATGTGATCCATGGTGCGCCCTCTCGGCGGGCGATGCACGTCGGTTCGGGCGGACAGGGCGCAACGCTTCGGTGACAGTTTCAAGTGGCGGGCCTCAAGGTGCACGGGAATGCTCGGACTCAGAGGTGTGTCGCGGCACGGAGCCGGACGCACCGAAAGCCGCAGGGACGTCGCCGCCGATGGACCCATATCGACGACCACGCGTCCTGCGGTCCCAGTGATACGAAAGGGACGATCGAGTGATACCCAACTCCACACCGCACCGAACTCCAGGGGCCCGCAGAGTGCGCCGGTCCGTGGCAGCGTTCGGTGCGCTCGCAGCCGTCACCGCGGGCATGGCGTTCGCCAGCCCGACGGCGCAGGCCGCCGACCCCACCGCCGCCGCGGGAGCCAGTGGTGCCGCCTCCGGCGCGGGCAGCGACCCGTCCAGCCGGGAGCGCGCCTTCGCCGCCGCGTCCGCCGAGTACGGCGTGCCGCGCACCGTCCTCGAGGCGGTGTCGTACGCCCAGACGCGCTGGGACTTCAACCCCGGGCACAGCACGTCGGGCGGCTACGGCCCGATGCACCTCGTCGACGCGAACCTCGGGTCGGCGTCCGAGGGCAAGGGCCTGGGCGAGGCCCCGGCACCCGCCCCGGCGCCCGTGGCCGACACTCTCGGCCGCGCCGCCGCGCTGACCGGTCTCTCGGAGGACGCCCTGCGCACCGACGAGCTCGCCAACATCCGCGGTGGCGCCGCGCTGCTCGCCGCCACGCAGAAGCGGCTCGCGCTGCCGACCGGTGAGTCCACCGACGCGGGCCAGTGGTTCGCGGCGGTCGCCGATGCGTCCGGCTCGGCCGAGGAGGACGTCGCGGCCGCCTTCGCCGACGACGCATACTCCGTGATCTCCTCCGGCGCGTCCCGCCGCACCGTCGACGGCAAGCAGGTCTCGCTCGTCCCCTCGAAGGTCACGCCGCAGGCCACGCAGGTCAAGCGGCTCGGCCTCGTCGCGAAGAAGACGAAGGACAACGGCCCGGTCGACTGCCCGCCCGGGCTCGACTGCGCGTGGGTCCCGGCGCCCTACGAGAGCCTGGGCTCCGACCCCGGCGACTACGGCAACCACGACCTCGCGAGCCGCCCGACCGCGCCGAAGATCACCAACATCGTCATCCACAACACCGAGGCGACCTACGACACGACGCTCAAGCTCGTGAGCGACCCGACGTACCTCGCGTGGAACTACACCCTGCGCAGCTCCGACGGCCAGATCGCCCAGCACCTCGAGTCCAAGGACGTCGGCTGGCACGCGGGCAACTGGTACGTCAACGGTCACTCGATCGGTCTGGAGCACGAGGGCTTCGCCGCGACGGGTGCCGAGTGGTTCAGCGAGCCGATGTACCGCTCGTCGGCGCGTCTCGTGCGCTACCTCGCCACGAAGTACGACATCCCGCTCGACATGCAGCACGTCTTCGGCCACGACCAGATCCCCGGCGTGACGCCTGCCAACGTCGCCGGCATGCACTGGGACCCGGGCCCCTACTGGAACTGGGAGCACTACTTCCAGCTCCTCGGCGCACCGCTGCAGGCACACACCTCCGGCAACGCCAAGGACCTCGTGCGCATCCTTCCCGGCTTCGAGGACAACCGCCAGCCGGTGACGTTCTGCGACGGCAAGGTCGCCGCCAGCTGCGGCTCGCAGCCGACGAACTTCGTCTACCTGCGCACGGCCCCGTCCGCTGACGCGCCACTCGTCAACGACATCGGCCGCAAGGCCAACGGCGCCCCGTCGACGACGTCGGTCTCCGACATCGGCGCTCGCGCCCAGGCCGGCCTGACCTTCGCGGTCGCAGAGCGCCGCGGTGACTGGACCGCCATCTGGTTCAACGGCGTCAAGGGCTGGTTCCTCAACCCGGTCGCCGACCCGACGGCCGTCCCGGTCAAGGGCTCCTACGTCGTGCCCAAGGCGGGCCTGGCCAAGGCACCGGTCTACGGCCGCGCCTACCCCGAGGCGTCCGCCTACCCGGCGGGCATCCCGGCGCAGGCCATCGCGCCGCTGCAGTACACCTTCGCCGCCGGCCAGCGGTATGCCGTGGGCGACCTGACGGTGCCGACGGACTACTACCGCGCGACGACCTACTCGGCCGACACCCCGAACGACCACGTCGACGTGGTCGGGCAGGACCGTTACTACCAGATCTCGCTCGGCCACCGCTTCGCCTACGTGCGCGCCGCGGACGTCGACGTCGTCCCGGCCCAGTAGCCCGGCTCCGCCCTCCAGTCGAGTGCCCACTTTCCGACGTCGGGAAGTGGGCACTCGACCGTCCTGGGCCGTTCCCTGGGTCGAGTGCACCGTCGGGCACGTCGGGAGATGGGCACTCGACTCAGGGGGAGGGCCTCGGGTCAGCGGAGGTCGTAGGCCTTGAGGAAGCTGATGATGAAGGGCGCGGCGCCCGTCACGCCGTTGTCGCCGACCTCGTTGTAGGCGGCGATCGCGATGTCGCCGCGGCCGGCGACCATCCAGACGTGGGTGTCGGGCGGGTTCTTCGTGCCGAACTCGGCGGTGCCGGTCTTGGCGTACTCCACCCCGAGCGGCTTCAGCACCGTGCCGGACCCCTCGGCCACGACGTCGCGCATCTCCGCGCGCAGCACGCCGGCCTCGGTCGGGTCGAGCGGCGTGGCCGGCTTGGGCAGCGCCGGCGCGTCGGCGACGAGCTGGGGCCGGACCGTCTGGCCCTTCATGACGGAGGCGACGACGAGGGCCATCGTCAGCGGCGACGCCTCGACGCGGCCCTGCCCGATGAACGACGCCGCGTGCTCGACGACGTTGTCGGTCTTGGGCACCGACCCGAGGAAGCCGGTGAACGGCAGGTCGAGCTTCTCGCCCATCCCGAGCGACTGGGCGGCGCTGATGAGGTCGTCCTGGCTGACCTTCTCGTACTGGCTGATGAAGGCCGTGTTGCACGAGTAGGCGAGCGCCGTGCGCATCGGGATGTCGCCGAGGTGCTTGGTGGGGTAGCCCGTGTAGTTGCTGAACTTGCGCCCGTTGACGGTGAGCGTCGGCGTGCACGGCAGCTTGGTGTCGGCCGTTGCGCCCTTGCGCACGTTGGCGAGCGAGCTGACGATCTTGAACGTCGAGCCGGGCGCCTCCTTGCCGGCGAGGGCGAGGGTCGCGCCGTTCGCGCCCGGGCCGACGGCGGCGGCGAGCACCTCGCCCGTCGACACCCGAACCGCGACGAGGGCGGTCGGGTGCGCCGTCTGCTTCGCGAGGGCTGCCTCGGCAGCGGCCTGGGCCTTCTGGTCGAGGGTGATCGTCAGCGGCTTGCCGTCGGTCGACTGCTCGGCGAAGAGCTCGCGCTTGTCGATGGCGCTGCCGTCGGCGCCCCGCTTGACCGCCTGGACGGCGAGGCCCGGGGTGCCGCGCAGCTGCGCGTCGTAGCGGTACTGCAGCCCTGTCTTGCCGACGGTGTCGCCGGGCTGGAGGGTGTCCTTGGAGGCCTTGATCTGCTCGGCGGTGGCCTCTCCGACGGTGCCGAGGATCGGGGCGGCGAAGGTGCGGCTGGGGCCGAGCACCTGCATCGCGGGCACGGTGATCGCGCCCTTGACCTTGGCGATGGCGGCGCCGTTGCGCTCGAGGAGCGGGTCGGTCTCGCGCAGCGTGACGCCCTCGACGAACGCCTTGGAGCCGGCGGCCGACACCTTGGCGGCGAACCGGCCTGCGTCGATCCCGATGAGCGCCGCGAGCTTCTTGGCCGAGGCGGTGGCCTCGCCGCCCGACACCTTGGTCTTGTCGATGCCGACGGCGGCGACCTCGCGCTCGGTCATGATCTTGCCGCCGGAGGAGTCGACGATGTCGGCGCGCTGCGGCCACTTGCGGGCGAGGTCGAGCGTCTCGTCGGAGGTCAGCTGGGGCGCGACGACGCCGGGCGTCCACGACACCTGCCACTGGTCGTCGACGAGGGTCATGTTGACCCGCGTCTCGTAGGTCCAGTCGGTGGCGGACTTCGAGACGTCCCAGCGGGTGAAGAGCGTCGCGGTCGCGTGGTCGGAGCCCTCGTTGTGGCTCATCTCGCTGAGCGACACCTGGGGCCGCAGGGTGCCGAGGTCCTTGTAGGCGGCCTGCACGAAGGCGGTCGCCTTGGCCGGCGTGGTGCCCTTGAAGGTGACGGCGCCGAGGTCGGCCTTGGCCAGGCCGGTGGCGAGGGCACGCGCGGCGTCGCCGGGGTCGGGCGGTGACTGGAACATCGAGCAGCCGGCCGACAGCGTGCCGACGAGCACGCCCGTGAGCGAGACGGAGACGAGAGTCCTGGAGCGAGATCCCCTGAGCATGTGCCCACGGTACGTGCCGCCCTGCGACACCCCGCTCATGAGGCCGTGACGTCGGCGTGACGATCCTGTGCAGAAGCGGTCGTATGCCGTGTGGCCGGGCTCGCCGGCACCGCTGCGTCTCGCGTGGGCCGGGTGGCGGGACGCCGCACGCGCAGCACCGAGCCGAGGAGGCCGACGACGATCGCGACGGCGTAGACGCCCCAGGCCTGCTGGCCGGGGCGGAGCGCGGCGAGGAAGACCGAGCGGCTGGCCTCGACGTGGTCGCGCAGGCCGTCCGGTAGGCCGGAGCGGGGCCGCAGGTAGGCGACGAGGTAGGAGAAGGCCGTCTGGCCGGCGGCGCCCACCGCGACGAGGAGCAGCACGGCGACCCAGGCGAGCAGGCGCCGCGCCGGTCGCAGGCCGAGACCCACGAGGGCCAGGCCGGCTGCGACGCCGACGACGACCGGTGTCCACCGCAGGGCGCTGATCGCCCGCTCGACACCGATCAGCGCCACGAGGACGGCGCTGACCCAGCTGCCGAGTGCGACGGCGAGCGGCGCTGCGGCCAGGGCCCGCAGCACCGGACCGCCGAGCACGACGAGCAGCCCGAGGGCGATCCCGAGCATGGTGCCGACGACGGCCACGGCGAGCACGCCGAGCAGCACGCGGTCGTCGCGGTCGAAGTCACTGCCGAGCTGGCGGGTGGCACCGGCCGACTGGGCGATGGAGTACGCGGCCGCCGAGAGCGCACCGAGCGCGGCGAGGACGCCGACGACGAGGCGCCGGCGGTCGCGGCGCCCGGCCCAGAGCACGGCCAGGGCAGCGATGCCTCCACCGACGAGGGTGATGGTCAGGAGCAGGCCGAGGCGGGCCGTCGTGAAGGGCAGCAGGCTGATGTAGCCGTCGGTCGCCGAGCCGGTCGCGACGTCGTACGGCCAGTCGCGGGGCGACTGCGCACCGAGCCCGTCGAGGACCCAGGGGAGCGCCCCGCCGAGCCACCACGCCGCGGCCGCAAGGGGCAGCACCGGCCACACCCGGGCCCGGACCCACCCGGGCCGAGCTCCTCCACGCATGCCGACGCCGCTGTCCACGCGCAGATCCGATCATGTCTGCCCGACATGCGCCAGTCGCGGCAGTCGCGCCAGTCGCGGCGTGGCCCTCAGCGCTCGGGCCGCCAGAGCTGCACGGAGGCGACGGGCTCGAAGCCCGCGGACAGGAAGGCGCGCAGGGCGCGCGCGTTCCCCGGGGCGCAGGCCGCGACGACGACCTCGCCCTCCGGGATGAGGGTCAGCGCGTCGCGCACGACGTCGGCGCCGACGTGGTCCTTGGCCGGGTCGGTCTCGAGGCCGACCTCGGGCAGTCCACCCAGCCCCGTCGAGAGGGTCACGAGCGTGTGGTCGTCCGGCGCGGCATACCCGAACGTCGTGACGTCGCTGCGCACGGACGTCGCGTGCTCGGCGCGCGGGTGGTTGCGCAGGTCGCTGCGCGGCACGAGCGTCGGCTCGCCGCCGGCGCCGCGCGCCACGAGGATGATGTCGAGGGCGTCGATCCAGCCGGTGCCGGCGAGGCGCGAGACGAGGCGCGGGTTGCTCGCGCCGCCGAAGCCGTCGGGGCTCAGCGAGACGAGCGTGCCGTCCGAGACGTCGTCGTCGACCGCGAGGAAGGCGTGACCGGTGAAGGCGACCACGCCCTCGACTCCGGGGCGCCACGGCGCGACGCGCTGCCACCCGCCGTCGACGGCGGGGAAGTCGCCACCTGCGGCCTTGCTGAGGACTTCGGCGATGGGGTGCACGCCGTCCATCAAACCCGCCACGTCGCAGCGCCGCTCGTCGGGGTCCACCTGCTGGCACGCCGACGGGTAGGTTGAGGCCATGTCACGACCGCACGCGGCCGCCATCATCGAGGACACCGTCCACGAGCAGGTCGAACGCGTGCTCCGCAGCCGCGGCTGGGGCAACCGCGTCATCACGCACGTCGGCTACGGCTCGTCGTCCTTCGTCCGCGTCTATGCGCGGGTCCTCCTCGGGCGCAAGGGTCGTGAGCACACCGAGGGGCCCGAACCGCGTCAGGACGCGACCGGCGCCCTGAGCCCGGCCCACTACGATCGCGGCTGGCGCGCCTTCATCACCTCGCCCGCCACGGGCGTCCCCGTCAAGGTGACGGTCGGCGACCGCGAGGTCTACGGCCGGTCCGACCGCGGGGGCCACGTCGACATCGTGGCCCGCGACCACGGCCTCGAGCCCGGCTGGCAGCAGGTCGTCGTCGAGGTGCAGGGCACCGACCCGGTCGCTGCCGACGTCTTCATCGTCGCCGACGGGGTCACGCACGGCATCGTCAGCGACATCGACGACACCGTCATCACGACGATGCTGCCGCGCCCGATGATCGCCGCCTTCAACACGTTCGTGCGCCGCGGCAAGGCCCGGCACGCCGTCTCGGGCATGGCCCCGATGTACCGCCGGATCCTCTCGGCTCATCCGGGCGCACCCATCGTCTACGTCTCGACGGGGGCGTGGAACACCGCCGCCACCCTCAACCGCTTCCTCGTGGAGAACGGCTTCCCGCTCGGGCCGCTCATGCTCACCGACTGGGGGCCCACCAACACCGGGTGGTTCCGCAGCGGGCAGGCGCACAAGCGCACGAGCCTCGACCGCCTCGCCCGCGACTTCCCGGACATCAGGTGGCTGCTCGTCGGCGACGACGGTCAGCACGACCCCCAGATCTACGCCGACTTCGCCGAGGCCAGGCCGGAGCGCGTCGACGCCATCTGCATCCGGCACCTGTCGCCGACGGAGCAGGTGCTGTCCAACCCGATACGCATCGACTCGCCGATCCGGTCCTGGGCGGCGCGGTCGGTGCCGACCTTCTCCGCGGCGGACGGGCACGGGCTGCTGCGGGTCCTCGACGCGGCCGGCAAGGTCGGCGAGGTCGTGGCGAGCGACGAACAGCCCTCGCGCCCGGGCCGTTCCGTCGCCCCCGGATGACAGACTGGGTCCATGCCTGAGCTGCCGGAGGTGCAGGCGCTCGTCGACTTCCTCGCCGAGCGGACGGACGGTCTCGCCATCACGGGGGTCGAGCTCGCGTCGTTCAGCGTGCTCAAGACCTTCAACCCGCCGCCGCAGGCGCTCGAGGGAGCCCCGATCGACGGCGTCCACCGTCACGGCAAGTTCCTCGACATCGACGCCGACGGCACCCACCTCGTCTTCCACCTCGCCCGCGCGGGGTGGCTGCGCTGGTCCGACCAGCTGCCGGCCACCGTCGTGCGTCCCGGCAAGTCGCCGATCGCCCTGCGGGTGCGGCTGTCCGACGGCTCGGGCTTCGACCTGACCGAGGCCGGCACGAAGAAGTCGCTCGCCGCCTACATCGTCAAGGACCCGGCCGAGGTGCCCGGCATCGCACGCCTCGGGCCCGACCCGATGGCCGACGACTTCACCCTCGAGCGGTTCCGGTCGATGCTCGACGGCCGGCGCACCCAGATCAAGGGACTGCTGCGCGACCAGGAGTTCATCGCCGGCGTCGGCAACGCGTACTCCGACGAGATCCTGCACGTCGCCAAGATCAGCCCCTTCGCCATCGCGGGCACGCTCGCTCCCGAGGTCGTCGACCGGTTGTATGCCGCGTTGCGCGACACGCTGGAGAGCGCGGTCGCGACGGCGTCGGGCAAGCCGGCCAAGGAGCTCAAGGACGCCAAGCGCGCCGGCATGCGCGTGCACGCCCGCACCGGCGAGGCCTGCCCGGTGTGCGGCGACGTCGTGCGCGAGGTGTCCTTCGCCGACACCTCGCTCCAGTACTGCGCGACGTGCCAGACCGGCGGCAAGCCGCTCGCCGACCGCCGGATGTCACGGCTGCTCAAGTAGCCGTGAGGCCGTGAGGCGAGGCAACAGGTCGGGCCTGGCGGGACGAGGTAAGGGTCGGGCTAGAGGGTCGGGCGCACCGAGGTCACGGCGCCGGTCGAGCCCAGGACGACCTGAGGGGCGCGGGACTCACCGAAGGTGAACAGCCCGCCGAGGGAACCGGCCCAGGCGTCGGCCGACCCGTCGCCGATGCGGCCGAGGCCCCAGTTGTCCTCGATGAGGCGCAGGATCGAGGCCTGGTCGGTCTGCCGGTGGTCGACGTAGTTCGTCCGCGCGAAGGGCGAGACGACGATGAGCGGCTGTCGCGGCCCGGGCCCGCAGCGGTCCTGGTAGCCGCGGGCGATCGGCACCCCGGCCGCCGCGGCGTCGCGGCAGAAGGCCGCGTCGTCACTCGTGTTCGAGGCGTTCTGCAGCTTCGCGGCGACGTGGTCGTACCACCCGTCGGAGTCGTCGTAGGCGAGGATGATCGCCGTGTCCTTCCAGTGCTTGCTCTGCTGGATCGCGTTGACCTGCTTGACGATGAACCGCTGCTCGTCGATGGGGTCGGAGTAGCCGGCGTGGCCGTCCTGGTAGTTCGCGGCCTTGAGGAAGCTGACGGCGGGAAGGTTGCCGCTCGCGACGACCCGGTCGAAGTCCGACAGGTCGTACTGGTGGTTGGCCCGGCCCGCGTGGCCGATCTCGGCGAGGCTCGCGGGCGCCAGGTGGTGCGGGTTGGCCGTCGACGCGTAGTACTGGAAGGGCTGGTGGTGCGGGTTGTAGTCGGTCGAGCTCACCCCGGCCACGTTGCGGTGCGAGGTGAGGCAGGCGGCGGGCTTGCCCGGGGCCGCGACGGTCGTCGGGGTGAAGCCGCCCTGGAACCAGCCCCACGTGATGCGCTTGGCGTTGAGCAGGTCACCGATGTTGCGGCCCGTCATGGCGGCGAGCGGGTTGCGCCTCGTGCGGCTGGCGTTGGAGCAGTCGTCGTAGACGGGGTCGGGGTCGCCGGTCATGGTGCCGACGCCGTTCGCGTCGGGGAAGCGCACCGTGTAGTCGCCGGTCGACGGGGTGGCCGCGGGCTTGCCGTCGGCGGTGAACTCCTTGACGCCGTGGGTCTGCCCGGAGACGAGGTTGATCGCGCCGGGCGTGGACGGCCCGAAGGTCGTGCTGAAGGCGTGGTCGCTCATGGCGTAGTGCTGCGCGTAGTTCCACAGGGCGGCCACGGTGTTGCCGTCGTAGTAGTTCATCGTCAGGCCCGGCCGGCCGTAGGCCGGGGCGGAGCACGTGTCCTCGCTCGTGAACTCGACGAACTGGTCCATCGCTCCGGAGTGGTAGGCCTTCTGCTCGTTGGTGTAGTTGTGGTCCTGGTCGCACGTCACGGCCTGGCCCGGCGTCAGCCGCTCCGGCTGCGACGCGTTGGGGTTGTCCGGCGCGAGCAGGCCGTCGTGGGCGAGCGTGGCGATGTCGCTCGGGGTGCCCGCCGCAGCCGTGAAGCGGGGAGCCGGCGTCGTCGAGCCCTGGAGGGTCTCGCCCGGGAGGTTCGCGGCACGCGGATAGGTCGCGAAGTAGTGGTCGAACGACACGTTCTCGCCGAAGATCACGACGACGTGCTTGATCGGGGTCGACGTCCGGTGAGAGGGCGAGGCCCAGGAGCCGGGCTCGTGGTGGACCACGGCGGCGTCGGCGGCAGTGTCGGCGGCGGCGATGACCGGCGTGACGAGGGCGGCGGCGCCGAGCCCTGCGAGCGCGAGACGGACCGGACGTTTCATGGGTCTCCTCCGACGGTCTGCGGTCGGCCTGGGCGGGTGCGCCGAGGCGCGTTGCCGGCCCGCGTCGCTCACGCTAGCCCCGGCCGCAGGCCAGGCGGGAGGCCCGGACGCCGTCCCTTAAGGAGTGTTTGCCCGAAATGCGCCAGCGCTTGGCCATCCTGTCAGCGAACTCCCAGCAAAAGCACAGGTTGGACGTCGGCAAACCCATCTCGAGCCATCGGCCGGGCGAGATCGGCTCGGGCTGCAACGATTCCCGGTCCGTGGTTGTCTTCCCCATCATGAAGCCGATGACGCCCAGGACCCCGGCCGTGCTCGCCACCCTCGCAGCGGTGCTCGTGACGAGTGCCTGCGGTCAGGCGACGCCGTCGCCGGGGGTGGCCACGCCCGCCGGCGGGGGGAGTGGTGGCACGTCGTCCTCGACGTCAGCCCAGGCCACGTCGACCCAGACCGTGACGGTCGGCGACGTGCGACTCGAGGCGACGATGGCGCCGGGTGGTCCGAAGCCGGCCGGCACGACGGGGGCGGGGATCGCCGCCATGCCGGGCCTCGTCGTCGACTACACCGTGACCAACACCGGCTCGAAGCCGCTCCTCGCCTACGACGTCGTGCCCGCGGACCTCGGCAGCGCCACGCTGGCAGCCGACGTCGACGCCAAGCACGCCTGGGTCTACGAGCAGTCCGGCGTGCTGCGCATCAGCAAGCAGGGGTTCGCGACGAGCCCGAACGTGCGTTTCGCCGCCGCCCCCGTCATGGGTGGCCACGTCGTCCCCGCGGGCGCCTCGGTCAGCGGGAAGGCGTATGCCGCGTCGCCCCTGAAGCTCGACGTGCCCGGTGAGTCCTTCGTGGCCCGCCGTGCCGCCGTCGACCCGGGCGTGAAGCAGTGGCAGTTCTGCGTCCAGGTCGCCGACCGTGCGGCGCAGTCCCGTCCGTCGGCGGTGGGTGGCGGGGTCGTCGAGGCCGCCTCGATGGCGCCGCAGGGGGACGAGCTCGTGTGCACGCCGCCGGCGCCGATCCCCGTGTCCTGAGGGCCCAGAGGCGTCAGAGGTGTCAGAGGCGGATCGAGACGTGGCCGCCGCCCACCATGCCCATGCAGCTGAAGAGCATGAAGGACCCGGGCCACGTCGCGGCAGCCAGCAGGCACCACGTCTTGACCGACTGCGACGCGGCGCGGGCGCCGTCCCAGTCGCCCAGCGCCCACTTCGGGCTGACCTGCGTCGACTTGACGATGGCGACGATCCCGAACGGCGTGAAGCAGAAGATCGTGCAGAGGATCGCCCAGCCGAGGCGGGTCGACGGCGGTGGTGCCTGGCCCGGGCGGGGGCCCACCCACTCGGCGATGGGGGTGGCGGCATACGGCAGCGGGTCGACCCGGTTGGCGGGCGGCGGCAGCGGGACCGACGCAGCGGGCGGCGGCGTGGGCGGTGACGTCGGCGGAGCGTCCGGCCCGACCGGCGTCTTGGACCCGGGCGCCGCGGGCGCCGCGGGCGCCCCAGCGGGAGTGGCCGCTGTGGACTGCGGCGACTCGAGGTCGGGCAGCCACTGGGACCAGGTGTCCTGCGTGGGGTCGGGTCGTCGGTCGTCCATGCTCCGGGTGCTCCTGGCTCGAACGTGCCATGGGTGGGTCACTGGTGAGACCCGTCAGGAGCGACAGCGTTCCATGCGCAGGGGCGGCCCGTCCGCTAACCGGACGAATCGACCCGTCAGATGATGCTGGGGTCGCCGTCCGCCGCGAGCTGCTTGCCGGCCCGCTGCCACTCGACCATGCCGCCCTCGACGTTGGCGACGTCGTAGCCCTGCTGCACGAGCCACTGCACGGCGCGCGCGGACCGGCCGCCCATGCGGCACACGATGGCGACGGTGTCGTCGGTGTCCGGCAGCTCGTCGATGCGGGACGGCAGCTCGCCGAGCGGGATGTGGATGGCGTTCGGGGCGTGCCCGGCGGCCCACTCGTCGGCCTCGCGGACGTCGACGAGGACGGCGTCGTCGGGCAGCTCGGACACGGTGGTCGTGGGGATGCTCATGTGCTCCATCGTGACACGGTGGCCGGGTCGGTCAGGACGCGCGGGCGACGAGCGTGTTGAGCACGGCGGCCGCCTCGTCGGCGTCGTCGACGGTCACGAGGACGTCGGCCTCGCCGAGCCGGCGGACGACGAGGGCCTCGCCGCCGCGGGTCACGTAGCCGCGCCGGCCGTCCATCCCGATGCGCCAGCCCCAGCCGCCGAAGTCGCGCATCGGTCGGACGGTGGTGGTGTCGGCGGAGGCGACCCGCTCGAGCGGCACCTTCGACCACGTGAAGCCGGCGCTCGAGACGCGCAGGCCCGCGGCGTCAACGGTGACGCGCGCCGACAGGGTCACGGCGAGCAGGGCGCCGAGGCCGATCGCGAGGACCCACACCCACGGGTGCCCGGCCAGCGCGACCCAGACGAGCGGCAGGGCGACGACGACGGCGAGGACCATCGTCGGACGCACCGGCAGGCTCGCCCGACCGGTCCATCCGAGCCGGGTCGAGGCGGGCACGTCGAGACGGGCGGCGTCGACCGGCAGCGGCTCGCCGTGGCCGGTGGTCTCGGGAGGCGTCGTGCGTCCCCAGCGCCACAGGCCGAGGGCGACGAGCGCGGTGAGCACGAGGGTGGGCACCACCCACTGGGGCGGGAAGGCCTGGGCGGCCTGACCCGGTCGCTGCGCGACGAGTCCGCCGAAGAGCAGGCCGCCGAGGAAGACGGCGAGAGCACCGACGATGGCGGCCACGGGGCCGCGGGCCGACCGGTGCATCAGGGTGCCGAGACCGACGAGCGCGAGCGGGACCACCGTCGTGATCACCGCCGCGGTCGTCACCGCGCCGGCGAAGGAGGTGAAGCGGTCGGGCGCGCCGTCGATGCCCCAGTGCACGGCCAGCTCGTCGGGCAGACGGTCGCGGACGGCATACGCCATCGCCGTGCCGGAGGCGGCCACGACGGGAGCGAGGACGGCGCTCGCGACGAGGGCTTGGGTGGGGCGGCGGTCGGTGGTCATCGCTGGAACTCGCTCTCGATGAGTCGGGTCAGGTCGGTCGGGGTGGCGCCGAGGAGACGGGCCTCGGCGACGAGCTCGGTGACGAGGGTGCGCAGTCGGGCGTCCCCGCCGGGGTCGGTCGCGCTGACGACCGCGCCGCGTCCGCGGCGGAGGTCGATGAGGCCCTCGTCGCGCAGGGACTGGTAGGCCCGCAGCACCGTGTGGAGATTGACGTCGAGGACGGCGGCGACCTCCTTGGCGGCGGGGAGTCGGTCGCCGCGCGACAGGCGCCCGGAGGCCATCTCCCGTCGCACGCAGGCCGCGACCTGGACGTGCAGGGGAGTGTTCGAGGTGGGGTCGACCTGCCACAACATAGTTCTAGTATGACTAGAACTAGTCAGTATTTGCAAACGACTATGGTGGGCGCGTGAAGATCCTGTCGATCCAGTCCCACGTCGCCTACGGCCACGCCGGCAACTCGGCCGCGGTCTTCCCGCTCCAGCGGCTCGGGCACGAGGTCTATCCCGTGCTCACGGTGACCTTCAGCAACCACACCGGCTACGGCTCGACGCGCGGCCCGCTCATCGCACCGACCGACGTCCGCGCCGTCATCGACGGCGTCGAGGAGCGCGGGGCCTTCCCGTCGATCGATGCCGTGCTCTCGGGCTACCAGGGCGCCGAGGCGGTCGGCGAGGTCGTGCTCGACGCCGTCGCGCGCGTCAAGGCCGCCAACCCCGCCGCGATCTACTGCTGCGACCCGGTCATGGGCGACGTCGGCCGCGGCTTCTTCGTGCGCGAGGGCATCCCCGAGTACATGCGCGACCACGTCGTGCCCCGGGCCGACATCGTGACGCCCAACCAGTTCGAGCTCGAGTTCCTCGTCGGCCGTGAGGTCGGGACGCAGGCCGACCTCGTCGCCGCCGCGCGCGAGCTCGTCGCGCAGGGTCCGTCGGTCGTGCTCGTCACGAGCGCGCTGACGTCGGACACCCCCGAGGGCACGATCCAGATGGCCTGCGTCACCGCCGACGACGCGTGGGTCGTGACGACGCCGCTGCTGCCGATGACGGTGCGCGGGGGTGGCGACGTGACGGCCGCGATCTTCCTCGCCCACTACCTGACCGACGGTCCGCAGGTCGGCCTCAGCCGCACCGCGGCGACGATGTATGCCGTGCTGGAGCGCACCCACGCCAGTGGCTCGGACGAGATGCTGCTCGTCCAGGAGCAGGACGCGATCGCCTCTCCTGACGAAGTTTTTGAAATCTCTCCGATCACTTGACCGTTTCGCCCAGAAGCGCGTTATAGTCGCAACGCGCCGTTCCGCATGACCACCCCTGACCGTGCGGAACGGCGCTTTTTCATGCCCTGATTCGGTGGAATCCGAATCAAGGGGCTTCGGATTCCATGCAGATGGTGTGTAGGACAGGGATGGCGCGACGCGCCGATGCCGCTCTCTGCGGATGTCTCAGGTTTGTCGTAGAGACGCATATACCCTCCGAGCGTGGACCCGATCACGAACCCGTACGCTCCGGGCGCGGGCCAGCGCCCGCCCGAGCTCGCCGGCCGCGACGAGCAGCTGCGCACCTTCGACGTCGTGCTCGAGCGGATCGCTCGCGGGCGCGCCGAGCGCTCGATCGTGCTGACCGGGCTGCGCGGAGTCGGAAAGACCGTGCTGCTCAACGCGCTTCGCTCGTCCGCCGTCCGGGCCGACTGGGGCACAGGCAAGTTCGAGGCGCGCCCCGACCAGCGGCTGCGCCGGCCGCTCGCTGCTGCGGCCCACCAGGCCGTGCGCGAGCTCGGCCACCCGCGCGGCGAGGACATCGACCAGGTGCTCGGCATCATCAAGGCCTTCGCCCTGCGTGACGCCCCGACCGGCGCCAGGCTGCGCGACCGGTGGCAGCCCGGGATCGACGTGCCGGCCGTCACCGGCCGCGCCGACTCCGGCGACATCGAGATCGACCTCGTCGAGCTGCTCACTGACATCGGCGGTCTCGCGGCCGACGTCGGCAAGGGCGTCGCCTTCTTCATCGACGAGATGCAGGACCTCGACCCCGAGGACGTGTCGGCCCTCTGTGCGGCCTGCCACGAGATCTCGCAGTCGGGGCTGCCCGTCATCGTCGTCGGTGCCGGACTGCCGCACCTGCCGGCCGTGCTGTCCGCGTCGAAGTCATACTCCGAGAGGCTGTTTCGCTACTCGCGCATCGATCGGCTGCCCCGTGACTCGGCCGACCGTGCCCTCGTGGGGCCGGCTTCCGAGGAGGGGTGCGAGTTCACCCCCGAGGCCCTCGACGAGATGTATGCCGTCACCGCCGGCTACCCCTACTTCATCCAGGCCTACGGCAAGGTCGTCTGGGACGTCGCGCCCAGCTCGCCCGTCACGGCGCAGGACATCCGCGTCGCCGTGCCCGAGGCCGAGTCCGAGCTGGCCGTCGGCTTCTTCGGCTCGCGCTTCGAGCGCGCGACGCCGGCGGAGCGCGAGTACCTCCGGGCGATGGCCGACGCCGCCCTCGTGAACTCGCCTGTGCAGGAGGGGGACTCGGAAGGTGAGGGTGCAGCGGAAGGTGACGTCGCGGCATACGTTCGCGACGGCGTGACCGAGCGCGAAGCTGTCCCGACCTCGGCCGTGGCGGACGTGCTCGGGCGCAAGCCGCAGTCGCTGTCGCCCGCCCGCGACGCCCTCATCAAGAAGGGGCTCATCTACTCCGGCGAGCGCGGCCTCATCGCCTTCACGGTGCCGCACTTCGGGCGCTACCTCCGCACCCAGTCCTGACGGCCCCACTGTCGGGGGCGCTCCAGTGCGTCAAGGGTGATCGACCCAAGGAGTGCCTTCGCGCAACGCAGCACGACAGCACGATGCGATGCGGTCTGGCCAGGGTGGGTTCACGGAAGAGCCGGTGGACGGACGTTGTGCTCGCGTAGCTTCTTCCTCACCACATCGACGTCCCCGTTGCGGTACTCGAGGGCTGCGGTTCTGGCTTCCGCCTTGTCGTGAAAAGGATCCGCTCTGACTCGCCATGGCGGCCCGGGGACGTCCGGACGGACACGTGCGTGTACCTCCTCTGCCGCAAGCTCGTCCGCGATTCGAGCAACCTCCTCCACTGAGCCGCCCCAGTCGACGCTCGTCTCCATCCGAGCCCAGCGTCTTCGATCGGCGAAGACGACCGCCACCACGGGGATGACTGCGCCGGCTGCGCCAAGTGCGCGGGGCCAGCCAAGAGCGGTCGTCGTCGCGATTCCCAGTGCGGCGACAACGAGGCACGCGCCCAGCAGCGCCGACCATCCGACGACGTTCAGCCTCGCAGTCCTGAGCCATGAGCGGCGACCGCCGCGCCGCCGCCACCCTGGGGGCTGGAGGTACTCGGCTGAGCTACCGGACTGGACCATGGTTCAGAGCGTGACAGATCGGGCGCCAGGACGCGTGAAGATCAGGCCGCGCCGGTAGGTGCGGAACACGGCCGATGTCTCATGAGTGGGAGTCGGGGCGGCGCCTCGCGTCCCTCGCCGTCACGGGCTGCGAGGCGCACGGATGGGGTCGTCCTCGGACTCGAGCATCGCCTTCGCCCTGGCGAACCGAGGCCCGTGAGTCCTGGCCGTGACGCGGTCGAGCAGGTGCTCCAAGATAGGCAGCCGCCACAAACGCGACATCTCGTTTTTCACGGTGACCCTCGTGCCAGTACCGTCCGGCTCGAAAGCGTAGCTCCAAGTCCCTTCCAGTCCGCTGGAGGACCTGTCCGTATGATCCTGTTGGGGATGTAGTCCGTGAACACGTTGAACCAGTAGAAGGACAACCTCCACGGGAGGCAGGGTCCAAAGCCCTACTGGTGGTGACAGAGCGTGGCCTTCGTGGCGCTCATTGACGTGACCGACCAGCGGGATGCCGGCCGTGGCCTCCGGCACCACCGGCCGGCGCAGCCGGCCGCGGAGGCGCAACCCAACTGCCCGTCCAGTGCTCCGGTGTCGGCCTCGACGCCCATGCGCGCTCATCGCACGAGAGTGAAGCATCTACCGTTGCCGCGGCGGCCCGGCTCGGCCACGTAAGGTCTCAGCATCCGTCGCTGGAATCCGTACCACGTCCTCGGCGGCGCACGGGTCCGTCCCCGACTCGGACCTGCCGACGCTCCGGCTCGCACGCAGAGCGGTTCAGCGTCGGCTGCCGACCTCACGGTGCCAATAGGCCGCGTCCTGACTGCCCACCCGGATCACGGCGTCCTGCTCGAAGAGACCGGGCCAGAGCTGGAGCAGGTAGAAGTCCACGACCCTCTCTGCGAACTCAGAGTCGCGACCAGCATCCCGGCCGTTCGCGCACACCCTCAGGCGGTACGAGCCGGTGGGGACAGGCAGAGGTCCGCCGTGCTCCCCGGCCCACGTCGCCCATCGCGGTTGCGCGCCGGCCGGGATCGCCACCGACACCTCCACGACGTCCTCCCATGCGGGCTCGGGGAGATCGGGCACGTGATCGCACAGCTCGATCCGCACCTTCGAGCCTCCTGAGCGGCGAGCGAGATTGACGTGCACCCCTCGCGGGTCGGAAGCCCCGACGAGACCGTTGACCTGGCCGCCGTAGAAGCGGTCGAAGTGGCCGTCGAAGCCGAAGCTGTCGGCCCAACCCAGGTCGAGCTGACCGAAGTCGGTCGAGATGACCTGGTCCAGAAGGACGCGTCTCATGGCTGGATTGTCGACCATCGGCCGGCCACGTGTGCCGATGCGCAGCAAGGTCTTTCGGGTCTTCACGGCACACGAAAACTCATGGAAGCGCGCTCGTGCGCGTTGCTACGGTGCCGTCGCACCTTGTCGCCGTAGCCGAGGACCTGCCGATGCACATCCTGTGAGACCTCTCGAGCGCTGATTCGTCACGCGTCGCGCCCCGCGCGCCGCGCACCTTTCGCTGTCGAACTTCTCACGGGAAACCGGTGCTTCTCTGTGCCCACGAACTGGGCCGTCGTGCCATCTGCCTGCCCACCATCGTCCGGCGCTGTCACGCGTGCGCCTCCGACCGCTTCCACGCGAACGGCAAGTTCCGCGTCAACGCCAATCACAAGCTCCTCGACGCCTGGCTCCTCGCTCTCTGCGCCGTCTGCGGAGACACCACCAAGCTCACCCTGTTCGAGCGGACGAAAGTCCGCGCCGTCCAGCCCGAGCTGCTGGATCGCTTGCACCACAACGACATCGGACTGGTGGCCGAACTGCTGCAGGATCCGGGCGTGCGCCGGCGCAACCACATCCGGCTCAACTGGGCGAATGCCTGGCGTCTCGACACCGGCTCGCCGCGCCGCGATCGTGACGGCGTGGACGTCGGCGGGGACTCGGAGATCCTGCCGATCGACGTCGTGGTCCGCTTTGCCCCGCGGATCCCCGCCCGGCCGGTGCGCCTCATCGTTGAAGGTCTCCGGCTCTCACGGGCCGAGGTCGAGAGGCTGGTCGCCGAGGGGCGACTTGTGTCCGCGGTGAGTCTCGGAGGGAGGCGCTCCGACGACTTCTCGTTCACGCTCAGGAAGATTGGCCACTCGCAGACCGTGTTCGATCCGGAGGGACCGTAGTCGCTGTCCCGGCGCTGAGGCCTAGGGGAGGGTGGCCGGGTCGGTGTTCGCGCCGCAGATCACCACGGCCACCCGCTCCCCGTCCTCCGGGACGTAGTGCCCCGACAGCAACGCCGCGTATGCGGCCGCAGCCCCGTACTCAGCGGCGATGCGGTAGTCGTTCCACAGGGCGCTGCGGGCGCTGATGATGTCGTCGTCCGTGACGAGGACCGACACGGGTGGCTCTGCAGCCTGCGCTGCGAACGCCGCCTCGCCCACGCGTCGCGCCCCGAGCGAGTCTGCTGCGACGCCTGAGACCTCGACGTTCACGGGTCTACCGGCGGCCATGGCCTGGTGCAGCGTGGCGCAGCGCTCGGGCTCCACCGCCACGACGCGAGCCCGGCCGAACGCGGCAGCGGCCACCCCGGCGTACAGACCGCCCCCACCGACGGCCAGGACGATCGTGTCGATCGAGGGCTCGTCCTCGAGGATCTCCTCGCCGATGGTTCCCGCCCCCGCGGCCACCTCCAGCTGGTCGTACGCGTGGGCGAAGACCGCGCCGCTCTGGTCGGCGAACTCCGTTGCCGCGCGGTAGGCGTCGGCGTACTCGAGTCCAACGTGACGTACGTCAGCGCCGTAGCCGCGGATGCGACTCACCTTCACCTCCGGTGCGCCCTCAGGCACGAAGACGGTGGCCGTGATGCCGAGCTCGCGTGCCACGTAGGCCTGAGCCAGGCCGGCGTTGCCTCCCGAGGCCACGACGATGCCCGACCTGCCCACCTCACCGGCCTCGAGCGCCGCGAGCTGGCGGTTGAAGGCCCCGCGCGTCTTGAACACGCCGCAGTGCTGCAGGAACTCGCACTTGATCCACACGGCATCGGCGTCGGACGGTGGCAACAGTGGCGTGCGCCTGACCCGACCGGCGATGCGGTTCGCCGCGGCATGCACGTCCTGTCGGGTGACCTTCACGCACGTCAGTATGCCGTCGCGTCAGCCGAGTCGACCCGGCGCTGCTCGCCACGCGTCCGGGTTTCGGCACGCTGAGGAAACAGGACGGGCAGACTGGGCAGGTGGTCGACGTCGAGCTGAGCCGGGCCCTGGTGACGTACCTGGGCTCTCCCGGAGTGCTGAACGCGCGGGATCCCGAGCTCCGGGTCGTGGACCTGCTGGGTGATCGCGCCTACGACGTCGTGCCCCGCATCCGGGCGATGCTGGCCGACCTCGACGCGGTGAGCCCTCCCCTGTGGAACACGGCCAGCCTGCAGGAGATGGGGCGCAACGTCGAACGATGGCTGACCGAGAACCATCCGGAGCTCGACGAGGCCGCGGTCGATGCCGTCGCCAACTCGTACACGTTCACCTACAAGTAGCGCGGTGACCCCACCGCGACAGGCGGTGGTGGAGCATCGCGTCATGCTGCCAGACCGCGGCGACGGGATGCCCCCGCATCAAGGCGGACTCTGGCCTCGATGAGGTGCCGGGTCGAATGCGCGACGAACGGGTGTCCGCCGCGCAGGTGGGCGTCGAGCTCGCGCAGCCGGTCCTCGAACCTCGCGACGGAGAAGTCGGGAACCCACCACACGCACTTGCGCAGGATCCACACGACGGCTCCGATGTCGTGGAACTCCATCCGGCCCGGGCCCGTTCCAGTCTCTCGACCGCCAGCCCGTGCTGCTCGGCCGCGGCGACCTCCCGCTCGGGGTCGTGGCCCCTGCGCTCCTCGATGAGGGGTCCCAGGAAGTGCTCGATCAGCTCGAAGGCCGAGGCCGGCCCGACGTGCTGCGCCACGTAGCGTCCGCCCGGCTGCAGGACCCTGCGGATCTCGGCCCAGTCGAGCCGCACGGGATGACGCGCCGTGACGAGCTCGAACGTGCCGTCGGCGAACGGGAGCGGACCGCCCGTCGGTGTCGACGACCTGCACCCCGCGCGGGCCCAGCAGCCGGCGCGCACGCTCGGCGTTCGGGGCCCACCCCTCGGTGACCACCATCGTCGGCGGAAGTGCTCGCAACCCCACCGGAGCGGGGCAACTGATATCCATGGCACATGCCGAGCACCCTGATCGAGGTCCGCAGGTCCTACTCGCCCGAGCAGGAGGTCGCCATCATCGACGCGGTGCACGACGCCCTCGTGGCCGCCTTCAAGATCCCGCAGCAGGACCGCTACATCAGGCTCGCCGTCTTCGAGCCGCGCCGCATGGTCAACGGACTCGCGGCGGGACAGGCCGACGCCTACACGCGCGTCACCATCGACTGCTTCACGGGACGCAGCCTCGAGGCCAAGCGCTACGACCTCGGTTTCGACGTCAACGTCTGACCCGGAGGCGAGCTCAGCCCGGGACGAGTGACCGCACGGTCCACCACGACGTGCGCAGCGCCGGGCCGATGACATCGACACCACCGGCCACCGTCACCACGAGCCACGCAGCCGCCAGCATGAGGGCCGGCCCGACGACGTAGCGCTCGACGGCGTGGTCGGTGCTGAGCGCCAGGTAGTTGTAGCGGTGCCGGTGCACCGGCCAGAACAGCGGGCACCCCTGCACCGTGGCCATGTCGCCGAGCAGGTGCACCGTCACTCCCGTGGCCACCGCCCACGGCACGACCTCGACGGGGAACGAGTCGAGCACCGCCCCACGCGTCAGCATCGCCCCCATGAGCAGGCACAGGAGCGTGTGACCGACGGTCGCGCGGACCATGTTGACGCGCAGTGCCGCCGCGGCGATCGCGAAGAGGAACGAGAGGAACAGCCCGAGCGGCAGGCCGCCGAGGTGGGTCAGCCAGGCGGCCAGCCCGGTGAAGGCCGCGAGCCCGACGAACGAGTGCGTGCCGTTGCGGTGGCCACCGCTGAGCAGGCCCACGCACCAAGCGAGTCCGGCCGAGATGGGTCCGAGGGAGCGCGCCGGTGTGGCGTGCGCGTGGTCGACGTCGGGCAGGATCGCGGCGCCTGCAGCCGTGACGGCGGCGACCGGGACGGCCCACGCATCGACCGTCACGCCGTGGGATCTGAGCACCGGCGTCAGCGCCAGCACGGCGACCGCCCCCGACAGGGCATGCGTCCTACCGAGCACCGCCGACCACCCCTCTCACGACGGGAGACTCTAGTCCGCGCGGTTCGTGCCACCGACGCCGGGGAGTCGTATGCCTTGTGCTCCCTCACGCACCCCACCGGCGCGCCGCGTCCCCTCAATTCCATTGTGTGGCAGTCTCTCCCGTCGTGCCTCGAACCACCCAGACGTCATCCCGGCCGGTGCGGACGCAGCTGGCTCGGTACCTCACCGCGCTCGCCGCGGCCGGACTGCTCGCGGGCTGCGGGCTGCCGCTCGCGTCCCCGGGAGCCGGGCACGACGCCGGCGGCCCCCACGCCTCGACGCGCGTCGAGGGTGGCGCCAGCCCGTCGGGCACCAAGACCACGACGGCCACGACGAGCGCCACGGCCGTCCCGCCCCTGACCCGTGAGCAGGTGTCGGACGCGATCGCGGCGCTCGCCCACCTCCCGGTCAAGGGCCGCGCACCCAAGACCGGCTACGACCGGGCGGCCTTCGGGCAGGCCTGGACCGACGACGTCGACGTCAGCCTCGGGCACAACGGCTGCGACACCCGCAACGACATCCTCCGCCGGGACCTCACGGGGGAGCGCCTCAAGCCCGGCACCCGTGGCTGCGTCGTGCTCTCGGGCGTGCTGGCCGACCCCTACACGGCGCGGACCATCACCTTCACCCGCGGCCGGTCCACGTCGTCACGGGTGCAGATCGACCACGTCGTGGCGCTCGGCGACGCCTGGGTCACCGGCGCCCAGCAGCTGACCGCCAAGCAGCGCACGACGCTCGCCAACGACCCGCTCAACCTGCTCGCCGTGGACGGACCGACCAACAGCGCCAAGCGCGACTCCGACGCCGCGTCCTGGCTGCCGCCCAACAAGGCGTACCGCTGCGCCTACGTCGCCCGCCAGGTCGGCGTCAAGCAGCGCTACCACCTGTGGGTCACTCCAGCAGAGGGCGCGCAGATCGCCCGCATCCTCGCCGGCTGCGCCGTGACACGCTGAGCCGTGACGCACTGATCCGCGCTGAGCCGCATACGACCTCGTGTGCGTGCCGGGGATGGCGGAAGGGCCGGACCCCACCTGACTGCCAAGCCGTGAGGGAGGGGTGGAGTGGCAGTCAATCCCGGCCCTTCCAGTAGGACACGCTACGGGAACGAACGCCGAAGTTGGGGCGAAGTGACCGAGCTTCCCCCCCACGTCAGCTCGGTCAGCCGGATTCCCGCGTGGCAGCACGCGAGCGCGCCCGTTGCGCGGCCATGTGGTCGTCGAACTCGGCGCGCCAGGTGTCGCTGACGGCGATGCCCTCGGCGCCGGCCACCTCGGTCGACAGCTCGACGGGGAAGCCGTAGGTGTCGTGGAGCACGAAGAGGTCGGCGCCGGTCACCACCGAGCCGCGGTGGCTCTCGAGCCGCTCGAGGCCGCGCCGCAGGGTGCGGCGGAAGACCTGCTCCTCGCGCGCGAGCACGTCGACGACGTCGTCCGCAGCCGCCGCCACCTCGGGGTAGGCGGAGGCATAGGTCGCGGCGACGGTCGGTACGACGTGGGGGAAGAAGTTGTCCTCGATCCCGAGGTCGACGGCGAAACGGACGGCGCGGCGCACGAGCCGTCGCAGGACGTAGCCCTGCGCCTTGTTGCTCGGTCGCACGCCGTCGACGGCGAGGAACGTCGCGCCCCGGAGGTGGTCGGCGATGACCCGCATCGCGAGCGTCTCATCCTCGTAGGTGCGCCCGGACAGGTCCTCGAGCCGCTCGACGATCGGCCACAGCAGGCTGATCCGGAAGACGTCGGGGCTGTCGATCGCCGCGGCGGCGATGCGCTCGAGGCCCCCGCCGTAGTCGACGTTGCGGCGCGGCAGCGGCTCGAACCCGGTCTCGGTGCGGCGGTACTCCATGAACACCGAGTTGCCGAGCTCGATGAACCGCCCGCAGTCGCAGTTCGGGTGGCAGTGCAACCCGTAGGCAGGGTCGTGCTTGACATGCGGGAAGAGGTAGAAGACCTCCGTGTCGGGGCCGCCCGGCTCGCCGACCGGCATACGCTCCGCCGCGCCCTCGCGGCACCACCAGTTCTTCGCGCCGTAGAAGACGATCCGCGCGTCGCCGGTGCCGACCTGCGCGGCGTGCTCCTCGGTGTCGAGGTCGACCTGTCCCGCGTCGACGCCGGCTGCCGTGAAGAGCTCGGTCCACAGCGCGGCCGACTCCTCGTCCTTCGGTATGCCGTGTGGCTCGTCCCCGATGAAGCACGACACATGGATCCGGGCGGGGTCCAACCCGACCGTGGCGGTGAGGAACTCCCAGAACTGCCGGAGCTGGACGTCCTTGAAGTAGTCACCGAGGCTCCAGCTTCCGAGCATCTCGAAGAACGTCGTGTGCCGGTTGTCGCCGACCTCCTCGATGTCCTGGACGCGCAGGCAGGTCTGGCTGTCGACGAGCCGCGCGCCGGCGGGGTGGTCCGCCCCGAGCAGGTAGGGCACGAGCGGCTGCATGCCGCTGCCGGTGAAGAGCGTCGTTGGGTCGTCGTCCGGCACGAGCGAGGCGCGCGGGATGACCGCGTGACCGCGGCCGGCCAGGTGGTCGATGAACGCGCTGCGGATCCCGTCCGCGTCGATGCCGGTCATGCCTTGATTCGACACCCCGGACGGCCCTGCCCACCAGCCGGTTTCGTGACAGGGGGTCAGGGAAGGCATGCTCGTCGCATGCGCCCGCTCGTCGACCTCGTCCTCGTGGCGGCGTTCCTCGTCCTGTTCCTGCTGACCGTGCGGGTCGAGCCGCGGCGCTGGCTGGCGGGTGTCCTGCTCGCCGGGGCTCTGTGGGCGGCGACGACCGCGGCGGGGGCCTCGCCCCTCGTGCTGCCCTGGGTGGGAGCGACCGTGCTCGGGCTGCTCTTCGTCGGCAACGGCGTGCGGATGGTGCGCCCGGCGAGCCGCAACCAGGCCAACGCGGTCGCTCTCGTGCTCGGCCTCGCGATGCTCGCCGCGACCGTCCTCGCGGTCGTCCTCCTCCAAGCGAGCCCAGGCACGAACACGAGCCGAGGCGCCGTCCTCGGTCTCGTCGTCCTCCTGCTCCCGGGCTATCCCGGGCTCGTGCTGCTCTCCTACGCCCTCTACTGCCTCGCCTACCTGCGGCGGCGCGCGCGGCCGGAGCCGGCGGCGATCATCGCCCTCGGGTCGGGGCTCGTGAACGGCACGGTGCCGACGCTGCTCGCCAACCGCCTCGACGCCACGGGAAAGGCCTGGCGTGACGAGCGCGCCCTCGGCCACGACCCGCTCGTCGTCCCGAGCGGCGGCCAGGGCGACGACGAGCCGATGGCCGAGGGAGTGGCCATGACGGCCTACCTCGTCGCCCACGGCATGCCGCGCGAGGCGCTCGCCATCGAGGACCGCTCGACGACGACCGAGGAGAACCTGCTGCTCTCGCGCGAGATCCTGCGCGCGCGGGGGATCGACGACACCGGTCACCTGCGCGTCGTGACGAGCAGCTACCACGTCGGCCGGGCCGCCCTGCTGACCCGCCGGCTCGACCTCGACGCGGACGTCACGGGCGCGCCGACGGCGTGGTATTTCCTGCCGAGCGCGTTCCTGCGCGAGTACCTCGCGGCGCTGACGCTGCACCCGCGGATCAACCTCGCCGGCCTCGGCGTGTGGATCGCCGGCACCGCCTTCTTCTTCGCGTATGCCGTCCCGCGCGGCTGAGCGCTCCCGCCCGGTCAGGACGTGGCGGGGTGCTGCGCGAGGTCGTCGCGCAGGACGCGCTTGAGCAGCTTGCCGCTCTGGTTGCGGGGCAGCTCGTCGACGAAGTGGATCGCCTTGGGCAGCTTGAACGGCGCGAGCGTCGCGCGGGCGTGGTCGACGAGCTCGGTCTCGGTCGTGGTCTGCCCCGGACGCAGCACGACGACAGCCGTGACCGCCTCGACCCACCGCTCGTGCGGCGTCGCGATGACGGCGACCTCGGCGACGGCGGGGTGCGTGTAGAGCGCGTCCTCGACCTCGCGCGAGGCGACCATGACGCCGCCGGTGTTGATGACGTCCTTGATGCGGTCGACGACGGTGAGGTAGCCCTCCTCGTCACGGGTCACGAGGTCGCCGGAGTGGAACCAGCTGTCGCGGAACGCCTCGCTCGTCGCGGCGGGCTTGTTCCAGTAGCCGGTGCACAGCTGGGGCGAGCGGTAGAGCAGCTCGCCCGGCTCGCCGGCCGGGACGTCGCTGCCTTCGGGGTCGACGACCCGCGCCTCGACGAAGAGCACCGTGCGCCCGCAGGCCTCGGGTCGCTCGGCGTGCTCCTCGGGCCGCAGGACCGTGGCGAGCGGCCCGATCTCGGACTGGCCGAAGCAGTTCCAGAACTCGAGCCCGGGCAGCCGCTGCTGCAGCCGGTCGCGCACGGGGACCGGCATGATCGACGCGCCGTAGTACGCCTTGCGCAGCGAGCCGAGGCCGGCGGTGTCGAGCGCCGGGTGGTTCGACAGCGGCACCCAGACGGTCGGCGCGAGGAAGAGCGAGCCGATGCCGTGCGCCTCCACGCGCTCGAGGATGGTCGCGACGTCGGGCCGGGTCAGCAGGTGGTTCGTCGCGCCGACCGCGAGGTAGGGCAGCAGGAAGACGTGCATCTGGGCCGAGTGGTAGAGCGGCATCGAGTGCAGGGGCGCGTCGTCCTCGCGCAGGTCGAGCCCGACGATGCACGAGACGTACTCGTGGACGAGCGCGCGGTGCGTCATCATCGCGCCCTTGGGCTGGGACGTCGTGCCCGAGGTGTAGAGCAGCTGGACGAGGTCGGTGTCGCCGGTCGCCACGTCGAGCACGGGCACCTCGCCCTCGCTCCACCGCGGCAGCAGCGCGTCGTCGCCGCCGTGGAGCAGCAGCACCTGCTCGAGGTCGGTGTCCGCGCGGACCGACTCGACGGGCTCGCGCAGCGCCACGTCGACGAGGGCCACCCGCGCGCCCGAGTCACGGAGCAGGTAGGTCAGCTCGGGCCCGGTCAGGGCGTAGTTGATCGGCACGTGCACGAGCCCCGCGCGGGCGCAGCCGAGGAAGGCAAGCAGGTAGGCATCGGAGTTGAGCCCGACCGTCGCGACCCGGTCGCCGGCCGCCAGCCCGAGTCCCAGCAGGTGCGCGGCCGCGCGTGACACGGCGTCGTCGAGGGCGGCATACGTCCACGTCCGGTCCTCGAAGACGAGGGCCACCCGGTCGGGGTGACGCGTCGCGCTGCGGCGGACGATGTCGTCGACGGTGCTCGAGGTCGTGACACTCATGTGGGGTCTCCGGTGGTCGGACGGGCGGGGGTCGGGCGGGCGGGGGACGCGAAGGCGGCGAGCAGGGCGCCCGCCTCGTCGGTGGACGAGAGGCGCGCGATGGTGGCGGCCTCGTCGGCGAGCGACGCGGCATACGACCTCTCGCCGGAGCGGCGCAGCAGCCGGGCCGCCTCGCCCACGGCCTGGCGCGGGAGGGCGGCGATCGCGGCGACGACCTCGCCCGCGCGGGCATCGAGGGTCTCGGCCGGGCAGACCTCGCTGACGAGCCCCCAGTCGAGCGCCGTCGCGGCGTCGACGGGCGCGCCCGTCAGGAGGAAGAGCGCGGCCCGACGGGCGCCGACCACGCCGGGCAGCAGCGCACTGACGCCGCAGTCCGGCGACAGGCCCACCGAGGGGTACGCGGCCACGAACGTCACGTGGTCGGCGGCCAGCACCACGTCGGCCGCGAGGACGAGCCCCACGCCCGCGCCCGCAGCGGGGCCCTGGACGACCGCGACGACGGGGACGGGGAGCGCGCGCAGGGCCTCGAGCGTCTCGTGGAGCACGCCCGCGAGCTCGGCGACGAAGGCGGGCCGGTCGGGTGCAGCGGCCATGGCGCGCACGTCACCACCGGCGCAGAAGAGGCGGCCGTCGGCCCGGAGCACGACGACGTGCACGGACGGGGCGGCGCTCGCGATCTCGGCGACCACGTCGCGCAACGCCAGCGCGGTCGGCAGGTCGACGGCATTGCCGGCGTCGGGACGCGCGAGCCGGATCGTGGCCACGCCGCCCGACAGCGACAGCTGCGGCAGCGTCGTCGTCACGGGACTCATCCTGCCCCGCCGGTGCGCGGATGGGGAGGACCGTGCCGGGACCGCTCACGTCGTGGACGGTTCCGCCCGGACGCGCCGGCCCCTACAGTCAGGGGGCATGGACTTCGTCACGCGAGGCTTCCAGGGCCGACCGCGCGGCCGCGACGACCGGCTGCCCCCGGGGCAGTACCTCACCGGTGACTTCCCGGTGCTGTCCGCCGGGCCGACGCCCGGGATCGAGCACGACGAGTGGGAGCTCTGGGTCGCGACGGAGGACGGCACCCGGCAGACGTGGTCGTGGACCGACCTCATGGCGCTGCCGGCCGAGACGGTGACCGTCGACATCCACTGCGTCACGAGCTGGTCCAAGCTCGACACCGAGTGGCGGGGCGTCTCGCTCGACACGCTCCTCGCCGACGTCGAGACCGGCGCGGACTACGCGATGGTGCACAGCTACGGCGGCTACACGACGAACCTGCCGCTCGAGGACCTCCTCGACGGGCGGGCGTGGGTCGCCTTCGAGTTCGACGGCGACGACCTCCGGCCCGAGCACGGCGGTCCCGCAAGGCTGCTCGTGCCGCACCTCTACTTCTGGAAGTCGGCCAAGTGGGTGCGCGGCATCGAGCTCATGGTCGAGGACTCGCCCGGCTTCTGGGAGGCGATCGGCTACCACGACTACGGCGACCCATGGCGCGAGCAGCGGTACCAGGGGGACTGAGCGCCCGGCGCGCGTGGCGGGAGGCCACGCTCGTCGAGCGCCGTCCCGAGACCGACAGCGCGGTGACGCTCGTCCTCGACGTCGACGGGTGGCCCGGCCACCTGCCGGGACAGCACGTCGACGTCCGGCTGACGGCGCCCGACGGCTACACCGCGACCCGGAGCTACTCCGTCTCGGCGCCCGAGCGCGGCAGCCTCGTCGAGCTCACGGTGCAGCGGGTCCCCGACGGTGAGGTGTCGACGTTCCTCGCCGACGGGCTCGCTGTCGGCGACACGGTGCGCCTGCGCGGACCGGTCGGCGGCTGGTTCGTCTGGCGCACGGTCCAGCCCGGTCCGGTGCTGCTCGTCGCGGGTGGGTCCGGTGTCGTGCCGCTCATGGCGATGCTCCGGGCCCGTGAGCCGGACTCGCCACCGTTCCGCCTCGTCTACTCGGTGCGGGAGCCCGAGGACGTCATCTACCGCGACGAGCTCGCGGCGCTCGGCTCGACGCCAGGGGCTGAGGTGCTCCTCGTGCACACGCGTCGGGCGCCCGACGACGACCCGCGCGCGGCCGGTCGGCTGCGCGAGGACGACCTCGTCGCCCCCGGGTGGGGCGCCGCCGACGCGCCCACCTGCTACGTCTGCGGCACGACCGGGTTCGTCGAGACCGCGGCAGACCTGCTCGTCGGCCTCGGCCACGCGGCCGACCACGTCAGGACAGAGAGATTCGGGCCCAGCGGCCCGTGAGGAGGCTCCACCATGACGAGTGATGAGATGCCCGACTGGGACGGCAACCTCATGGCCGGCCCGCTCTCCGAGCTCTTCGCGCTCGACGTCACGGCAGCCGTCGTCCGGTGCCGCGGCTGCGGCGCGTCCGCCGAGGTCGCCACCCTGCGGGTCTACGGGCCCGACCCGGGCCTCGTCGGCCGGTGTCCGGGGTGCGACGACGTGCTGCTCCGGGTCGTGCGCACCCCCGACGCCGTGTGGCTCGACCTCGGCGGCGTCACGTCGCTGCGGGTCCCCGCTGCACTGGGCTGATCCGAGTCCGTCGGGAACTGGGCACTCGAGTGGGGTGGGTCCCCCGTCCCGTCGAGTGCTCACTTCCCATCGTCGGGCACTGGGCACTCGACGTGCTGTCGGGTCAGGTCAGCAGGGCGTGGATGCCGACCGCCCCGAAGGCGATGACCATGAGGACGAGGGTGATGCCGGCGAACCACAGCGCACCGAGCTGCTCGCCGTTCATCTGCTCGCGCCAGCCGAGGTCGGTCGCCGCGCGCCGGATGAGCTGCCTGCCCTCGCCGGCCCGGAACGTGTAGTCGACGACCTTGCCCACGTGGCCGGTGTCGGCGTCCACCCCGACCTCGACCCGGCGCTGGTAGCTGTAGACCCGTCCGCGCTTGACCGAGCGGGCGGCCGTGAGCGATGCGCCGCCGGCGCCGTAGCTCACGGTGTGCTCGACGTCGGTGATGCCGTAGCGGCCGGGCTTCTTGACGTGGACCTCGTGCGTGAAGACCTTGGTCAGCCCGTGCGCCGCCGTGAGGGTCAGCCATCGTCCGTCGGCGAGGTCGACCGTGACGTCGAAGCCGTACGGCTGCTCGACGACGATGTAGGGAGTGCCCTTCGCCCCGTCACGGACGCGGACCATCAGCTCGTGTGCATCGTGCATCGGTTCCCCTGTGGTGTGTCGGTGTCGTGGTCGGTCGAGCCGGCCCTGGCGGGGGTCCCGCTCGGACCGCGGTCCGGCGACTATAACGGGGACGTCCCGGCCGCTCCGGGTCGCACGGCCGGCCTCGTTGGTCCACACTGACCCGGTGATCGGCGCGGAGTTCGAGTCCGTCCTCGCCGGCGCACAGAACGGTGACGAGGCCGCGTTCGCCCGGTTGTGGCGCGACCTCAACCCACCGCTCCTGCGCTACCTGAGTCTCGGGGGAGACGCCGCTGACGAGGTGGCCGCGGAGACGTGGCTCACCGTCGTCAGGGGATTGGCCACCTTCCGGGGTGACGAGATGGCTTGGCGTGCTTGGGTCTTCACGACCGCACGCCGTCGGGCCGTGGACGCCGGGCGCAAGCGCACCCGCTCATCCCGGCTGTCCTGGCGGTCGTCGTGGGTCGAGCCGGTGGTCGCCGACTGTGCGGACGAGGTCGTCGACGCCCTCTCCACCGAGGAGGCGATCTCCCTCGTGCGACGCCTGCCGCCGCTGCAGGCCGAGGTGGTCCTGCTCCGGGTCGTCGCGGAGCTGTCGGTGAGCGAGGTGGCGGAGCTCGTGGGCCGCAGCCCCGGGGCCGTCCGCGTGGCCGCTCACCGGGGTCTGCAGGCGCTGAAGAAGATGGTCGACCCGACAGGTGTAACGCCAGAGGGTCCGGGGACGCTTCGGGGGGTGACATGACCGATCCACGGCCCGACGCCTCCTCCTCCGTCGACGACCCCGCCCTCGCTCCCGTGCTGGCGGCGCTGACCGCGCCCCCCTCCGCACGCGAGCTGGACGGCTATGCGTCGACGCTGTCGGCCCTGCGGGCGGCTCAGGTCACCCCTGCCCCATCCCCATCACGCCGGAGACCATCCATGCTCGCAACCCTCGCCGGCGCCAAGCTCGGCGCCACGATCGCCGGGATCGCAGTCGGACTCGGAGGCGCCGCCACTGTCGTCTACGTGTCCTCGAACGTCGCGCACACACCGGACAGCCACGCCAGCGCGACCGCGACGCCCGCGTCGTCCGGCGCCTCGGGAACGTCCGGGACGTCCGGCGGCTCCGGGACGTCCGGCGCTCGTACGGGCACGCCCACGCCGCAGGGCACCGCCGTCGGGCCCGACGCCACCGGCTCCGCCGCCCACGGGCTGTGCACCGCGCGGAAGGCCGTGGCCGCCAACGGCAACGGCAACGGGGGCAAGGCGATGGACTCGGTCGCGTTCACCAACCTCGCCAAGGCGGCGGGTGGCGCGGACAAGATCGCGTCCTGGTGCGCCACCGTGACGGCTCCCGGCGCCTCCGGGGACCACGCGACCGGCAAGCCGAGCAGCAAGGGCAAGCCCGCCACCGTGCCCACCGGCAAGCCGGCGACGGTTCCGACCGGCAAGCCCACCACCGTTCCGACAGGGCGCCCCACGACGCAGCCCGCGGGCAAGCCGACGGTCCTGCCGACCCCCACCGCGACGCCTCCCGTGACGCCGTCGTCGCACCCGGCCGGTCGCCCCTGACCTGACGCACCCCGACGAGAGAGGGCGTATGCCGCGAGCCTCGGCTCACGGCATACGCCCTCTTCCGCGCCAGCGGGGTGGTCAGTCCTGCAGGCCGGCCTCGACGGCGGCGATGATGCGCGGGCGCAGGTCGTGCGCCTCGATGACGGCGTCGACCGAGCCGACCGAGACGGCCCGGTGGATGCTGTGCACCGTGTCGAACTCCGAGGCAACCTGACCGAGCTTCTCGGCGCGCACCGACGTGCGCAGCTCGGCGAGCTCCGTTGCGAGCCGGGCCCGCTCGACGCCGGAGGCCTGCGCGAGCGCACCCTCGAGCTCGGCGACGCGCGGGTCGGACGCCGTGCGGGCGTCGACGTCGCGCGAGAAGACCACGGCCGCCGCCGGGGCCCCACCGAGCACCGACGCGAAGGAGCCCTCGATCGCGAGCACTGTCATGCGCGGGTTGAGCGTCTTGGAGAAGACGACGAACGCGCCACCGTGGTAGCGGGAGACGACGGTGAAGACGATCGGGCCGTCGAAGTTGACGATGGCCCGGCCGATCTCGGCGCCGTACTCGAGCTGCAGGCTGCGCATCGACTCGGGTGAGCCGTCGAAGCCGGACAGGTTGGCGAGGACGACGACCGGCCGGTTGCCGCTCGCCGCGTTGATGGCGCGCGCCACCTTCTTGCTCGACCGGGGGAAGAGCGTGCCGGCCGTGTAGGTGTCGGGGCCGTCGGTGGGCGGGAAGCCCCGCCGGGCAACGGACTTGCTCTCGATGCCGATGAGCGTGACCGGGATGCCACCGACGTGGGCGTCCTGCACGACGGCCGTCTCGGCGTCGGCCATGCCGGCCCAGCGCTCGAGCGGCTCGTGGTCCTGGTCGCTGACCGCGCGCATCAGGGTGCGGATGTCGAAGGGCTTCTTGCGGTCCGGGTTGGTCAGCGAGCTGAAGATCTCGCCGACCGTCCTGAAGTCCGAGCCCGGCGCGTCGTGCGGGTAGAGCGTCACGTCGCGGTGCGTCGGGTCGCTCGTCGCGACCCGACGCGGTCCCGACTCACCCGGGCTGACGTAGGCGTGGTCGTAGTGCGCCATGAGGATGGCCCGGGCGCCCGCGAGGTCCTTGGCCCAATACTGCGCCTGGCCGTTGGGGCCCATGACGCGGTCGTAGCCGCCGATGCCGAAGTTGTCCTCGGCCGAGACGCCACCGGAGAAGTCGAGCGACTGCTTGCCGGTGAGCACCATGGCGCTGTCGGGCGTCATGACGAGGATGCCCTTGGTGTGCATGAGCATCGTCGCCTCGGCGTTCCAGTAGGGCTGGGCGCCGACGTTGATGCCTGCCACGACGATGTTGATCTCGCCGCCCGCCTGGGTGAACTCGATGATCCGCTTGAGGGCGCGGGCCACCCAGTCCATGTTCTCGGTGCCGGAGTCCATCGAGATGCGCGCGCCGGCCGACAGGGAGTACCACTCGAGCGGCACCCGCATCTGCTCGGCGAGGTCGATCGCCGCGATGACGCGGGCGCACTCGGCCTCGGCCACCGAGCCGAGCGAGCGCAGCGGGTCGCCCGAGAGCACGACCCGGGTGACACCCTCGGGGTGGCGCGCCGTCGGCGTGCTGACGACGGCGACGATGATGCCGGCCTTGTTGAGCCCGACCGGGCGGTCGACGGGCACGAGCGAGCCGGTGTCGTCGAGGTCGTGCTCGACGACGGTGCCGCCCTCGCCGGCGATCATCGACTGCAGCTCGTAGGGGTAGACCAGACCGCGGCGGCGGGCCCGGACGACCTTGGAGGCGTAGTCGTCGAGCGGCTTGAGCGGCTCGGTGGGTGGGGCGCCAAGGGTGCCCGTGACACCCGAGCCCGGCTGGTAGAAGAAGCGGCCCGCGATCGGCACCGGTGCCTCGCCCGGCGACACCGTGACGTTCGCCTGGACGAGCACCTCCTCGATGCCGGCACCGGCGGTGACGGGGGCGATCTTGCTCTGGAGCGCCGTCAGCTGGCCCGGGTCGGCCTCGATCGTGGGCCAGATCTGCACCCAGACGTGGTTCATGTCGAGACGGGATCCCTTGGCACCGCGGCTCGCCCGCACGCGGCGGATCGCCTCGAGGCAGTTGGCGATGGCCCGCTCGACGTGCGGCAGGCCCGTGACCTGGCCGGACTCGTCGCGCACGACGACGACCTGGCGCACCTGCGCCAGGGCGACGAGGCGGTGGTCGTCGGGGTTGTCCTTGGCGACGCACTCGTAGAGCAGGACGTCCTCGGGGGCCTCGAGGCGGGTGACGTCGAACGACGTGAGGCGCCACAGGTTGAGCCGGCGTCCCACCATCGGGTGCACACCCCGCACGAGGCGGTCCTCGACGAGCGTGCCGTCGACCGGGCGGAAGGTGAAGTAGCCGACGGGACGGCCCTGTCCGGCGCTCACGGCGACGGCGACGCGGCGGACGTCCTGGGCGAAGGGCAGCTGCTGCAGCAGCGCGGCGAGCTGCTCGCTCGCGGCGTCGGGGGAGTCCGGCTCCTGCGGCCAGCGCAGGTAGAGGTCGACGACGGAGTGCAGGCCGGTCGCGCGCGACCACACGTCGTTGGACACGGCCGCGTCGAGCAGGCTGCCCGGGACGAGCTCGTCGACACCGCCGATCGTCGACGTGAGGTGCGTCGGGCGGTCGTCGAGCGTGTAGTCGGCGACGGCGAAGGGCCGGCCACCCTCGGAGAAGGTGCGCAGGCCGTGCAGCTCGTGCTCGCGGTAGTGCCGCTTGATGAGCACCTCGAGCATCGGCTCGTGCTCGGGCAGCCGCTCGGGCGCCTCCTCGTGCAGGCGCTCGGTGAGGAAGCGGACGATCTGCTCGGGGATGGCCGCGAGCTCGTCGATGCGGGCCGTGTGGTCGGGGGCGTCGGGCTCGGCGGCCAGGGAGGCCAGCTTGTCGCGGACGCCGGCGAGCACGCTCTCGCGCTCCTCGTCGACGAGCGGCTGGTCGAACCAGCGGAAGCGCACGCTGCGGGCGAGGTCGCCGATGACGGGGAAGCGCAGCTGGGTCGCGACGACGAGGCGGTCGAGCGCTTCACGGGCTGCCGCGTCGAGGGGCGGCTGCGGGATCGGCTCGGCGAGCCAGCGCTGGAGGATCGAGGTCGCGAGCTGCACCTCGGGCGCGGAGCGCTGCTGGGCGAGGAAGATCCGGAACACCGCCTCCTCGAGGTCCGGCGTGCGCTCGAAGTCGGTGACGCCGTAGTGCCGCAGCACGCGGGCGAGCTTGTCGCGGAAGTCGGCCGACAGTCCGGCGCGGTCGACGTCGAGGCTCTGGAGGTAGGAGTGGAAGTGCTCGCGCGGGCTGTGCACGAGCAGCTCGGTGTGGCGCTCCTCGGCCGCCGGGCGGTTGCGGCTCAGCTCGGCGAAGTCGGTGAACAGCTCGAGGACCGCGATCTCCTCGTCGAGCGGGATCGTGCCGCCGGCGGCGAGCTCGTCGCGCGCTGCGAGGTAGCCCTCGAGCATCCGGCGGTCGCCGCTCGGGTCGCCGTCGAAGCCGAGGACGCTCGCCGAGAGGTCCTCGATGCCGCGGTCGACGCGCTCGCGCACGCTCGCGGTGCCGGCGCTCGAGTCGGGCAGGTCGAGGTCGACGCCCTCGGTGGCCGCCGCCTCGGCGACCTCCTCCTCGTCGCCGGTCGGTTCGAGCCGCACGAGCGGCGCGCCGGTCTCGACCTGGCTGCCGACCGACACGAGCAGCTCGCGCACGCGGGCCGCGAAGGGGGCCGGCAGCACCGTCTCCATCTTCATCGACTCGAGCACGAGCACGGGCGCGCCGGCAGCGACCTCGTCGCCCACGGCGGCCGGGGTCGCGACGACGAGCGCGGGCGCGGGCGAGCGCACGACGCCGCCCTCGTCGCGGGAGACGCGGTGGGTCACACCGTCGACCTCGACGAGGTGCACGGGACCGTGGGTGGCGGTGACGAGGCGGTGCGCACGTCCCTCGACGACGATGCGGCCGGCATACTCGTCGATCCGGTCGAGCGTCGCGTCGACGACGTGCTCGTCGCCTCCGTTGGTGATGCTGACGCGGTAGCGGTGCGACGCGGTGCGCAGCACCATGACCTTGTATGCCGTGCCGCGCAGCTTGAGGTCGATGGCGCGGCCGACGGCGTGCTGCACCTGGGGACGGCCACCGCGCGCCGACTCGAGCAGTCGGGCGCGCTCGATGGCCTCGGCGTCCTCGTAGGCCTCGATGCCGGCGGCCACGAGGGCGACGCCGGAGTGGCGGTGCGAGACGAGACGACCCTCGGCGCGGACGCGGTCGATCCAGCCGGTGTCGGCCGAGCCGTCGATGATCTCGGGCTGGTCGAGCAGGTCGAGGATGAAGCTCTTGTTGGTCGAGCCGCCGTCGATGACGACGGTCGTCTCGGCCATGGCGCGGCGCAGGCGGGCGAGGGCCTCGTCACGGTCGCGGCCGTGGGCGATGATCTTGGCGATCATCGAGTCGAAGTCGGCGGGGATCGAGTCGCCTTCTCCCACACCGGTGTCGACGCGGATGCCGGGTCCGGCGGGGAACTGGAGCAGGCTGATGCGGCCGGGGCTCGGCGCGAAGTCGCGGTCGGGGTCCTCGGCGTTGAGCCGGGCCTCGACGGCGTGGCCGCGCTGCGTGGGACGGCCGTCCGGCAGCTCGTCGAGGCGGCCGCCGTTGGCAACGTGGATCTGGAGCTTGACGAGGTCGGTGTCGGTCACGACCTCGGTGATCGGGTGCTCGACCTGCAGGCGGGTGTTGACCTCGAGGAAGGCGAAGAACCGCTCGCCCGGGTGGTAGAGGAACTCGACGGTGCCGGCACCGGCATAGCCCACGGCGATCGCGAGGCGCTCGGCGCTCGTGCGCACCTCGTCCTCCTGCTCGCGGGTGAGCACGGGCGAGGCGGACTCCTCGATGACCTTCTGGTTGCGGCGCTGCACCGAGCAGTCGCGCACGCCGACGGCCCACGCGGAGCCCTGTCCGTCGGCGATGACCTGGACCTCGATGTGGCGCGCGCCGGTGACGAGCTTCTCGAGGAAGACGACGCCGGAGCCGAAGGCGCGCTCGGCCTCGTCGCGGGTGCGCTCGTAGGCGTCGGTGAGGTCGGCGTCGGAGTCGACGCGGCGGATGCCGCGGCCGCCACCACCGGCGGTCGCCTTGAGCATGAGCGGGTAGCCGATGCGAGCCGCCGCGGCCTTGGCGTCCTCGAGGGTGTCGACACCGCCGCGGCTCCACGGCGCGACGGGCACGCCGACCTCCTCGGCGATGAGCTTGCTGCCGATCTTGTCGCCCAGCTTGACCATCGCGTCGGCGCTCGGGCCGATGAAGGTGACGCCGATGCGGTCGCACAGCTCGGCGAACGCCGGGTGCTCGGCCACGAAGCCCCAGCCGACCCACGCCGCGTCGGCCTTCGTCTCGCGCAGGGCGCGCTCGAGGACCGCGTAGTCGAGGTAGGGACGGGCCGAGGCCGGACCGAGGTCGTATGCCTCGTCGGCCTCGCGCACGAACATGGCCCGCCGCTCGCCCTCGGTGTGCAGGGCGATCGTCTCGATGCGGTGCCCGTCGCGACCGGCCGCCGCGTTGAGGTCCCGCACCGCGTGGATGAGCCGCATGGCGGCCTCGCCGCGGTTCACGATGGCGATGCGCGAGATCATGCGTGCTCCTTCAGGACGGGGGTGGTGTCGCACCCTGCAGCCTTCCACGCCATCCCGGTGACCGGCGAGTAGACAGGCCAGCCGTTCACCCTTGGGGGGCGGCCCGGCGCGCTACCGTCGGCTCGTGGTGGGGACCTCGGGCGTCGGCGCGTTCGGTGCGCGGCTCCGCGCCCTGCGCGAGGCCAGGTCGCTGACGCAGGAGGAGCTGTCGGAGCGCTCCGGCCTCAGCGTCAAGGCGATCGGCGCCCTCGAGCGCGGCGAGCGGCGGCGCCCGCACCCGCACACCGTCCGGGCCCTGGCCGACGCGCTCCTGCTCGACGACGCGGACCGCGCTGCGCTCGTGGCATCCGTGCCACGACGGGGCGGAGAGCCCGTGCAGTCCGGGCCGTCCGGGCCGTCCGGGCCGTCCGGGCCGTCCGAGCCGTCCGAGCCGTCCGGACCTTCCGGACCTGCGGGCTGGTCGGCAGCAGCGGGTGGCGCCGTCGCGGGGGCGTCACTGGCTCCGCTCTTCGGCCGCGACGCGGACCTGACGCGCCTCGTGGACCTCCTGACCACGCGGGGCGCGCGGTTCCTCACGCTCACCGGGCCCGGCGGCGTCGGGAAGACGCGTCTCGCGACGGAGGTCGCGGCGCGGGTCGGCGACTCCTTCCCGGGCGGCGTCCGGCTGCTCGACCTCGCGGCCGTACGCGAGCCGGACGAGGTGCTGCCACAGGTCGCGGCCACGCTGGGGGTGGTCGAGGAACCGACCGGGACCGTGCACCTCGTGGAGCGGGTCGCGGGCCACCTCGCGGACCGTCGGGTGCTGCTCGTCCTCGACAACCTCGAGCAGGTCGTCGCGTGCGGGCCTCGCCTGGCCGAGCTGCTCGGGCTCGCGCAGGGGCTCACGGTGCTCGCCACGAGTCGCGCTCCGCTGCGGGTCCGCGCCGAGCAGGAGGTGCCGGTGGCGCCCTTGGCCCTGCCGGCTCCCGATGACGGGCCCGACGCCCTGACCGACCTGACCGACCTGACCGACCTGGACGCCGTCGCCGCGTCTCCCGCCGTCGCGATGTTCCTCGACCGCGCCGCGGCGGCCGGTGTGCACGACGGCGCAGCCGAGGCCGCCACGATCGCCGCGATCGCCCGACGCCTCGACGGTCTCCCGCTCGCCATCGAGCTGGCCGCGGCTGCGGCGCGCGTCCTTCCGCCCGAGGCGCTGCTGGCACGGCTGGAGGCGGGCAGCACCGACGTGGGCGTCGCCGGCCCGCGCGACCTGCCCGAGCGGCAGCGCAGCATGGCGACCGTGCTCGACGGCAGCATCGGGCTGCTCGAGCCCCGGCAGCGCGACCTGTTCCTGCGCACGGCCGTGTTCTCCGGAGGCTTCTCGCTCGACTGGCTCGCCGCCGTGGAGCGGGCGGTGGAGCCCGCGGTGAAGCGGCCCCCGACGGTCCCTGCCGACGACGTGCTGCCCCGGATCGCCGCCCTCGTCGAGCAGGCGCTCGTGCTGCCGGGGCCCTCGCCGGACGGCATCCCTCGTTTCCGCCTCCTGGAGCCGGTGCGGCAGCACGCGATCACGCAGGCCCACGCCGCGGGCCTCGCGCTGCCTGCGGCCGACGCCCACGCGGCATACGCCCGGCTGATGGCTGTGGATGCGCACCGACGGCTGTGGTCGGCCGGCATCGGGCCGGTGCTCGACCGCGTCGAGGCCGAGCGGGGCAACCTGAGGTCGGGACTGCTCCGGCTCCTCGAGCTCGGCCGGGTGTCAGAGGCCGCCGAGCTCGTCGGAGGACTCTGGCCGTACTTCGCCATTCGCGGACGTGTAAGAGAGGGACACGAGTGGCTCGAGCGCGTCAACGGCACCGGCACCACGACGGCCGTGGCGTGGGCGGCGGTCGGCCGCATGGGGCTGATGCTCGTCGTCGGTGAGGTGGGTGGCATGCGCCTGCTCGCTGACCTGGCGATCCGACTGTCGGAGCGGTCCGGCGACGCGCTCCTCATGGTCGAGGCCGCTCTGCTCGGCGGGCTCGGAGCGCTCTTCGCCGGCGACCTGGCCGCGGGGGAGCGGCTCCTGGCGTCGGCCGAGGCGCGGGCGGAGGACCTCGGCGCCGAGGACGCCGGCGAGGGCGACCCCCTCCGGTGGGCTCGGCTGCACGTGCAGGTGGGACGCGGACAGGCGCGCCTGCTCGCAGGTGATGCCGAGGGTGCGACGCGACTGCTCGAGGAGGCGGCCACGGCGGCGAGGACGCTGGGCAACGAGTTCGGCCTCGCCACCGCGCTCAACACCCTCGCGACGGCACGCCAGGTCGCCGGCGACGACGCCACTGCCGCGGCCCTGCTCGGCGAGTCCCTGGCGGTGTCGTTCCCGCTACGGCTCGGCTGGACGCTCGGCTACGCCCTGCCCGAGCTCGCCGGGGTGGCGGCGCGGTCAGGTCGCCCCGAGGGCGCGGCATACCTCTTCGGCGCTGCGGCGACCCTCGGCGACACGACCGCGGTGGACCCGCACTACCCGCCCTCGCGTGCCGGCGCGGACGCCGGGCTTGCCGTCGCCCGGACGCGACTGGAGTCCGACGAGTTCACCGCCGCGTGGGACGCAGGTCGGACGGCGACGCAGGAGGAGGTCGCCGGCTTCGCGGCCGCCGTCGTCGCCGACATCGCCTCCCCGGGCAGCGCGGACCTCAGCCTTCGCGGACGCGGCTGACGAAGCGGCGGTACTGCCGGGCGCCGAGCGTGCGCACGAGCACCCGGGCCGGCAGGGGCAGCTTCGCGAGCATCGCCCGACGCTCCTCGGGTGAGCACTCCTCGAGCAGCGCACCGAAGAGCAACGGGAGCTGCGAGCGGGTCATCGCCTCCATCCCGTGCTGGCCGAGGCTGTCCCACTCGGCGACGGTGACGTAGCGCAGGCACAGCGGCAGGATCTCGCGCTCCTCGAGGTCGAGGTGCTCGGCGAGGTCCGCGGCGAACCGGTCGAGGACGTCGGCCAGCCCGGCGCCGCGCTCTCGGGTCGGTGCGGCCTCCCAGACGGGCAGCAGGTGCGCGACGCGCTCGAGGTGGTCCTCGATCCCGTGGTGCTGGGCCTGCATCGTCTCGACGAGACCGGTGGACGGCGCGGCCCGTTCGAGCAGCGCCGGCCACAGCACGGCGTCCTCGCCGGTGTGGTGCATCTCGAGGCCGGCGAGGACGAGGCGCAGCACCTCGGCGAGGGCCCCGGCTCGCGCCACGTCGCCGTCGTCGACCTCGCGGACGAGTCCCGGCAGCAGGCGCGTCTCGCGGCGGAAGGCGCGGTGGATGATGACCATCTCGTGGACCCACGGGCGGTCGGTGGTCGGCGTGGTGCTGAAGGTCGTGGTGCTCACGGTGGTGCCTTTCGACGAGGACGTGCGGTCCTCTCAAGCGTCGACCGGCCACGCACGCGGTCCCAGCCACAGCAGGTCCACGCCACCCCCACGGTCCCCCCACGCTCCTGCCACCTTGCCGTCACGGGAGGGGTCAGGTGGGCTCAGGTCAGCTCGGCGATGACGGCGCGCACCATCTGGCGCCCGTGCTCGGCCATGCGGGGGAAGGTGTGCCGGTAGTAGTCGATGCCCGTGAGCGACGGCGCCAGCGCCCACCCGCAGGCCCGGAGCCACGTGGCGTCGTCGGGGCACACGGCCTCGCGGTAGGCGTCCCGGGCCTCGCCCGTGAACGTCCAGAGTGCGGCAGCGACGTCGGGCGCCGGGTCGCCGACCCCGAGGGCGCCCCAGTCGATGACCGCGACGAGCCGGCCGTCGTCGACGACGAGGTTGCCGGGCTGGAGGTCGCCGTGGATCCACACCGGGTCGCCGCCCCAGTCGGGCGCGGAGACGCAGAGGTCCCAGGCACGCTCGGCGGCTGCGAGGTCGATGCCGTCGTCGTGGGCGCGCAGGCGCTCGAGGCCGGCTCGGGCGCCGGCGTCGGAGTGCACGAGCGGGGTGCCGCGCGACCCAGGCGGCTTGGCGGGCCCGCCCGTGGCGTCGATCCCACGCAGGGACAGGGCGAACGCCGCGAGGTCCTGGGCGAGCCGGACGTCGTCGACGCCGAGGCGCGGCGGTGTGGACCCGGCGACCCAGGGCACCACCGACCACACCCACGGATAGCCGCCCGAGGGCCGGCCGACGTGGACGGGCACCGGCACGGCGGCGGGCAGGTGCGGCGCGAGCCGGGGCAGCCAGCGGGCATCGGACTCGGCCTGCTCATGCGCCCAGTCGATCTTCGGCAGGCGCACCACGAGCTCGTCGCCCAGCCGGAACAGCACGTTGTCGGTGCCCTCGAGCTCGTCGGGCAGCGCGGTCACGCTCAGGTCCGCCCACTGGGGGCACTGCTCGCGGACGAGTCGCTCGACCAGGTCGGGCGTCGCGCGGACCTCGTCCTCGTGCATCGGCATCGGCACTGCGGTCACGCTAGGCGGGCACGCGGTCCACGGCGAGGGGTTTTCGGGACTGACACCGGTGGCCGATAGCGTTCTCGCCCGTGACCACGATCGACGACGTCAGGCAGGCCGACCGCACCGCATCCGAGGTGTCGCTCGACGTCGTCCTCGGGCCGATGAAGTCGGGCAAGAGCCTCGCGCTCATCTCGCTGCTCTCGCCGCTGCAGTTCACGCGGGTCCGCCACCGCGTCTACCAGTCGGAGCGGCACGTCCGTGACTCCGGCGTCACGTCGCGCAGCGGCGGCGAGCTCGCGACGACGAAGGTCAGCACCCTGCACGAGGCGCTCGACGAGCAGCTCGACGTCGTGGCCGTCGACGAGGTGCACATGTTCGACCTCGACGACGTGGCCGTCGTCGAACGGCTGCTGCGCCGCGGCACCCGGGTCGTCGTGGCCGGTATCGACCTCGACCACCGCGGTGAGCTCTTCGCGCCCGTGCGAGCCCTGCTCGAGCTGGGACCCGACACGGTGACCTACCGGCGCGCCGTCTGCGACCAGTGCCGCGACTTCAGCGCCACCCACACGCAGGTGCTGCGCTCGGGTGAACCGTTCCTCGACCACCTCGGCGGGTCCGAGGCGCTGCCCGACGACGGCACCTTCACCTATGAGGCGCGCTGCCGCTCCTGCTTCGTCCGCCCCGCCCGCACCTGAGGCGGAAGCCCTTCAAGCCGCGATGGCGAATGCGTGCCTGATGGGGGCCGAACCTCAGGCGGGGAACACGCCGCTGGAGAGGTACCGGTCGCCGCGGTCGCAGACCACGAAGACGATCGTCGCCTCCTCGACCTCCTGGGCCACCTGCAGAGCGGTCCAGCAGGCGCCGGCCGCCGAGACACCTCCGAAGATGCCCTCTTGGCGGGCCAGCTGGCGGGCCGTCTCCTCAGCGTCGGCCTGCGTGACCTCCACGGTCCGGTCCACCGCCGAGGGGTCGAAGATCTTCGGCACGTACTCCTGTGGCCAGGCGCGGATCCCGGGAATCTTCGAGCCCTCCGCGGGCTGTGCCCCGACGATCTGGACACCGGGGTTGCGTGACTTCAGGAACCGCGAGACCCCGGTGATCGTGCCGGTGGTGCCCATCGCGGACACGAAGTGTGTGATCCGTCCGTCGGTCTGGCGCCACAGCTCCGGGCCCGTCCCTTGCTCGTGGGCACGAGGGTTGTCCGGGTTGCCGAACTGGTCCAGGACCCGGCCGCGGCCCTCTCGCTCCATCCGCGCGACGACGTCGCGGGCCTCTTCCATGCCGCCGCGCGCCGGGGTGAGGACCAGGTCGGCTCCGTACGCCCGCATCGTCTGGATGCGCTCGGTGGAGGCGTCTTCGGGCATCACGATGACCAGTGGGTAGCCGCTGATCGCCGCCGCCATCGCCAGGCCGATCCCGGTGTTGCCGGACGTGGCTTCCAGCAGGGTGTCGCCGGGGGAGATCTCCCCCCGCTCCTCGGCGCCGCGGATCATGCTGATCGCCGGCCGGTCCTTCACCGAGCCGGCCGGGTTGTTCCCCTCGAGCTTGGCGAGCAGCACGTTGCCGCGGCGTTCGTTCTCCGGCCCCGGAAGGCGTTGTAGACGCACCAGCGGGGTGTCGCCGATGACATCCTCCATCGTGGGGTACCGCGGAGGGTTGCTCACGCGCCGCAGTCTATGACGGCGGTCGCCGAAGGACCGCAGGCGACTGCTCGACGTGCACGCCTCCACCGAGCACGTAGAGGTCCGCGAGGATGACGTTCCTGCCAAGGGTGCAGCACTGCGGCATGAGCACCTATCCCTCGGCGCTTCAGACCCGGTCCGTCCACGTGGGCAGCGACACCGCGAAGCGCCTGAGGGTCCTCAACGCGGTCATGGGGGCCTTGCATCTGGTGTCCGGATTGGCCATGGTGGCGCTCAGCAACGACTTCACGCTGCCGGTGTCCACCTTTGCGCTGAACGGCCCGCCGGGCTCGCCGCTCTCTGAGGGCGTCACGAACCTCGTCTTCGACCTGCCGCTGGGACCCGCAACGGCTTCGTTCCTGTTCCTGTCGGCGTTCCCACTTCCTGATCGCCTCGCCGTGGGGCTTCACGCGCTACGTCAACGAGCTGTCGAAGGGCCGCAACCGTTTCCGTTGGGTGGAGTACAGCCTCTCCTCGACGCTGATGGTCGTCCTCATCAGCTTGGTGCTGGGAATTTCGGACATCGCGGCACTCATCGGGCTCGGCATCGCCAACGTCTCGATGATCTTGTTCGGATGGCTGATGGAGATGTCCAACAACGGTCTGATGCACGGCAAGGACGGGCAGCCGGTCCGCGGGCAACGCGCTTGGTGGACACCCTTCTGGTTCGGCTGTGTCGCCGGGGGTCGGACCGTGGCTGGCCGCCGCGGCCTACCTGATCGTCAACGCGCGAACGGCCCGACCAGCCTCTCTCGCGCGTCGTGCTCCCTTGCGCTCTCAGGGAACTCACATCTTCGCGCAGGTTCCCGAGGGTCGTCCCGGGTCTACATTGCCAGTCATTCCCGCGCCGCGTGCCGAACGGGGTCGACCGCCACGGGAGTCGCATGTTCAGAAGACTGCGACGACGTGCGCGCCGACCCAGGCGCCCGGGCAGGGAGGGTTCAACGAATGACGCTCGCTCCGAAGGTCTCCACGAGTGGAAGGGGACGCGGCCTGCGCCGCGCGGCGCTCTGCGTCGTGGCCGGCGCTGCTCTCGCGGTCACCCCCTTGGCGCTCCCCAGCTATGCCAGCAGCACTCCCCACGACGGCGGTGGCGGTCGCTACCACGACGCAGGGGACGAGGCGGCCGAGCTGATGGCCTCACAGACGGAGTTCGCCCAGGCGCGCTCCGCACCCACCGGACTCGTCGCGCCCGGGGCGTACGCCGCGGCTTACGGTCAGCTCTCCGCCCTGCCCGCGGCCCCGTCGACGTGGAGCTCGATCACGGACGTCCCCTACAACTCGGACGACCCCCGCTACCGCGACCCGAGCGCCTCGAACAGCAGCGGCGGCGCCGGCTACGTGACCGGTCGCGTGCAGGCCCTCGCCGTGGACGCCCACTGTCTCTTCGCCGGCGGCGCGGCCGGTGGCATCAAGCGCTCGTGCGACAACGGCGCCACGTGGACGCCGATCGCGGACGCCCTACCGACCCAGTCGATCGGCAGCATGTCGATCGCCCCGGACGGCGCCCTGTGGGTGGCCACGGGCGACGGCACGACCGGGTCCGCCACGTACGTCGGTGCCGGCGTCTTCCGGCTTGCCTCGCCGGACACCGCCACCTTCACAGCCGCCTCCAGGGTCGGCGGCACGGAGCTCGACAGCCAGGTCATCCGTCGCATCCTCGTCGACGCGGCCAACGGTCGCGTCTTCGTCGCCGCGTCGCGCGGCCTCTACGTGCACTCCCTCACGGGGTCGTCGTCCACCGCGTGGACGCAGTCCCTCGCGCCCTGCGCGCAGGGGATGCTCTCGTGCACCGACGTCAACGCCAGCTACCGCGACATCGCCAACGACGTCGCCGTGCAGCCCGGGACCGGCGGCCAGGTCATCCTCGCCAACGTCGCGTGGCGCAGCGGCGCGGCCTACAACGGCTTCTACCTCAGCCGTGACGGCGGCACCACGTGGGCAAAGGTCAACCCCTCCGGGGCCATCAACCTCAAGGACGTCGGCAACGCCACCATGCAGTACTCCGCGGACGGGTCGAAGCTGTACGTGGTCCTCGAGTCGCCGACGGCCCTGAACTCGGGGGCGGCGAGCGCGCTCGCCGGTGTCTACGTGTCCAACACCGGTGCAGCCGCAGGCCCGTACAACCAGATCGCCAACCCGAGCACCCTCGCGCAGAGCGGCTCGGCCGAGCGCAAGCAGCGGATCGGCAAGGGCTACGCGCCCGGCGTGCAGGCCTGGTACAACCAGTTCGTCGGGGTCGACCCGGCCAACGCCAAGCACGTCTACGTGGGTCTCGAGGAGGTCTACGAGTCGTGGGACGGCGGCGCGAGCTGGAAGACCATCGGACGCTACTGGGACTTCGGCTTCTCCTGCTGGTCCAACATCGATGCCGACAACACCTGTGACGGCAACGTCCTGCACTCCGACCAGCACACCATCGCCTTCGGCTCGGGGTCGAGCGCCGGCCAGGTCTACGTCGGCAACGACGGCGGCCTCTACCAGCGGGCGGTCTCACCCACGGCGTCGTCCTGGCGGTCGCTGTCCGCGTCGGGCCAGCTCGACCTGCTGCAGTACTACTCGGTCGGTGTCGGCAAGGACGTCGCGCACCCCGGCAAGGTCCAGGTGTGGGGCGGGCTGCAGGACAACGGCGTCTCGCTGCTCGACCCGGCCAACAAGGGCGTCATGGTCTCGCCCTACGGCGGCGACGGCGGCCAGCAGCTCGTCGACCCCGGCAACGGCTGCCGCACGGTCGGCGAGTACGTCGACCTGACGCTGCAGATGACGACGAACTGCGGTGTCGCAGACGGCAGCGCGGCCTCGGACAGCTCCATCGTCACCATCGCGCCGGCCGACCCGCTGCCCCGCTTCATCGCCCCGTTCAGCGCCGACCAGACCGAACCGAACACATGGGTGGCCGGCGGCGAGTACGTCTGGACCAACACCAAGACGTGGGCCAGCACGAGCGGCGCGGACTGGACCAAGGCCGCCGACACCGGCGCGGGCCACTCCATCACGGCGCTCGCCAGCCGCAACCACGTGGTGTGGGCCGGCTGGTGCGGCTCGTGCAACCCCGGCGCGAGCTTCGCCCGTGGGCTGATGACCAACGCCAACGGCAGCTACCAGCAGGTGGCCACCACCGCCGGCGTCCCCCTGCGGATGGTCACCGGTGTGACGCCCGACCCTGCCGACCCGCGCACCTCCTACGTGCTCTTGGGCGGCTACTCCCGCAACTGGGTCGACGGACCCGGCAGCGACCTGGCGGGCTCGGGCCACCTGTGGAAGGTGACGCTGACCGGTGTCACCGACTCGAATGGTCAGGCCGCGGCGACCTGGACCGACGTGAGCGGCAACCTGCCGGACATCCCCGGCGACAACCTCCTGCTCACCTCGACGGGACGGGTCGTCATGGCCACCGACCTCGGGGTCGTCGAGACGACTATGACGTCGTTGCGCACCGGCGCTCCCCAGTGGTCGCGTGACGCCATCCCGGTCACCATCGCCACCCAGGCGCTGGAGGGACCGGACGGCAACCTCTACGTCGCGACGTACGGGCGGGGGATCTACCGCACCGCGTCCTGATCGACGACGTGACCACCGTGGCGTGCGGGGCGGGCGTCGGGCCTTCGGCCCGGCCTCACCCGCGCGCCACGGTCGTGCGTCCGGGCGCCCACTCCGACTCGAGCGCGCACACGACGAGGTCGGCGCGCTCCCACGGTCGGTCCTGCGCGAGGAACGGCTCCTCGGCCGCCATCCACTCGTCCCAGAAGCGCTCCGCCTCGGCCGGTGTGCGGCCCAGCTCGACGTCGCGACGCAGCCCGCGCTCGCGCGCCTCGTCACGGTCCGACTGCACCCAGACGACGGCGTCGGCGTGCTCGGCCAGCGACGCGCGGCCCGCGCCGACCCCCTCGAGGAGGAGCACGCGTACGCCATCGGGCACCGTCACCGAGCCCTCGCGGCCCTGCGCGACCCAGCCGGGCGGGGTGTAGTCGATGCGCTCGCCGCGGCGCCACGGCTCGATGACGTGGGTGGTCGCGAGGTCGTCCCACGCGAAGGCGTCGTGGTGCCAGGCGAGGTCGTCGCTGTGCACGACTGCCCCGTCGAGCAGGTCCGCGATCCGCGCGGCGACGGTGGACTTGCCGGTGCCCGACCGGCCGTCGACGAGCAGCACCCCACGTCCGTCCGGCAGCAGCCTCGCGAGGAGCGCGGCGAGCTCGTCGTCGTCGACGCGGCGCCAGGGCCCGGCCTCGGTCTCCTCGGGGTGCAGTCGCATGGCGTGAGTATGCCGTCCGGCGCGGCTCACGTCGTCGGCTCGGGCTCGTGGGTGGTGACGATGTCGTTGGCCGCGGCCCAGGCGGTGATGTCGCGCTTCTCGATGGCGGTGGCCATGAGGTCGGGGAAGCGGTCGGGCGTGCACGCGAAGGCCGGCACCCCGACGGCCGCGAGCGCCGCGGCGTGGCCCGCGTCGAAGCTCGGCCGGCCCGAGTCGCTGAGCGCCAGCAGCGCAACCATCGTCGCTCCGGACGCCACGATCGAGGAGGCCCGGCGCACCATCTCCTCGGCGATGCCGCCCTCGTAGAGGTCGCTGATGAGCACGAGGACCGTCTCACCGGGCTGCTCGATGAGGCCCTCGCAGTAGGCGAGCGCCTGGTTGATGTCGGTGCCGCCACCGAGCTGCACCCCGAAGAGCACGTCGACGGGGTCGTCGAGCTCGTCGGTCAGGTCGACGACGGCCGTGTCGAAGACGACGAGCTTCGTCTCGACCGACCGCAGCGAGGCGAGCACGGCGCCGAAGACGCTGGAGTAGACGACCGACTCGGCCATCGAGCCGGACTGGTCGATGCAGAGGATGATCCGCCGCTCGACGCGGTGCGCGCGCCGGGCGTGGCCGACGAGCCGCTCGGGCACGACGGTGCCGTGCTCGGGCTGGTAGTGCTTGAGGTTGGCCGCGATGGTGCGGTTCCAGTCGATGTCGGAGGCCTTGGGGCGGCGGGTCCGGGAGGCCCGGTTGAGGGCGCCCGTGACGGCCTGGACCGTCTCGGCGCGTAGGCGCTCCTCGAGCTCGTCGGTGACGACCCGCACGACGGCCCGGGCCGTGGCCCGCGACCGCTCGGGGATGACGCGGTTCAGCCCGACGAGCGTCGCGACGAGGCCCACGTCGGGTTGCACGGCCTCCATGAGCTCGGGCTCGAGGAGCAGCTGGGTCAGGCCGAGGCGATCCATCGCGTCGTGCTGCATGACCTGCACGACCGACGACGGGAAGTAGCCGCGGATGTCGCCCAGCCACCGGGCGACCCGTGGCGCCGAGGCCCCGAGGCCGCTGCGGCGCTCGCCGTCGTAGAGCTCGCGCAGGGCCTCGTCGCGCTTGAGGTCGTCGGCCTCGAGCGTGGCCGCCTCGCCGATGCCGTCGGACTGCTCGCCGCCGAGGACGAGCCGCCACCGGGTCAGCCGGTCGCGGTCGGTCATGACGCCACCTCCATCCCGAGCAGGCGCGCGACGGCCGCGATGGCCGGGGCGGCGCGGTCGAGGTCGAGCGAGTCCGTGGTGGGTGATGGCTGGAGCCGGCGCTCTGCGCCGGAATGCCGTCCGGTGGCCAGGTCGCGCAGGTGCGTCCCGAGGAGGCGGCGTTCGGCGGGCTGGTAGCGCGAGAAGGTGCGGCGCACGAGCGGCAGGAGGTCCTCGAACGACTCCTCGGTGGCGCCGACGAGCCACTCGTCGATGATCGAGAGCAGGTCGTCGCCGTGGATGAGCAGCAGCGCCTCGCCCGTGAGGAAGCCGTCGAGCCAGGCGGCTGCTGCGGGGGCGGGCGTGCCGGGGGAGAGGCGGCGGCTCAGGCGCGCGGCCGCCTCGTCGTGGGTGAGCAGGCCACCGTCGAGCAGGAGCCGGTTGACGCGTCCGGCGACGGCGCCGTGGATGACCTCGTCGCGGCCGACCGTCACGAGCGCCTCGGACCAGGGCTCCCGCAGGTCGTCGCGGTCGACGAGGGCCACCCCGCGGTGGGCCGCCTCGACCGCGGTGCGCATCGCGGCGGCACTGTCGTCGTCCAGGCTGGAGCAGGCGGCCCGGAGCCCGACGGAGGCGCGCACGACGACGGTCTGCAGCACGTGGGTCACGTCGGCGACGTCGACGCCGCGCACGTCGCCGTAGCGGCAGGTGCGGGCGAGCGGCTCGACGGTCTCGAGCAGGGCCCGGGTGTCGTGCTGCTTGGCCGTGCGCTCGGCGAGGGCGGCGACGACGGCGCGCAGGCCCTCGGGCAGGTCTGCGAGCAGGCACTCCTCGATGAGCCGGCCCAGCACGCCGAGGTCGGCTGCCTCACGGGCCTCCTCGGCGATGCGGGACTCGGCCGCGGTGCGGACCGTCGTGCCGTAGAGGCTCGCCTCGATGACGGCGACGGCGAGCTCGGGCGTCCACTCGAGCTCCCACGCCTCCTTGAAGGTGCCCATGGTGCGGCCGGCCTCGACCTGCGTGCCCCACGGCACGTCGAGCACGGCGAGGCGGTGCAGCAGCACCGAGCGGGCGAGCTGGGACTCGCGGCGCAGGTCGAGCTGGACGACGGTCGAGGTCGCGGAGGCCTTGAGCCGCAACGACTTCTGCTGCCGGGCCAGGTCACCGGCGAGCGGCACCATGGGGGTGGACTCCGGGACCCGGCCGAGCTCCTCGCCGATGACGAGGGTGCGGTCGACGAGCCGCAGCGGGAGGTCGGCGCCCTCGGTGAGCACGGCACGGGCGGCGTCGGTCAGCTCGGCCAGGCCGACGGACGGACGACCGCGCACCGCTGCGAGCGCACCCGCCAGCCGGGTCGCCTCGACGACCGACGCCGTCGACGCGTCGAGGTTCTCGCTGCGCAGGGTGCGGGCGACCCGGACGAACCACGACGGCACGACGTCGTCGTCGGGGGTGACGAAGAGGTGGTGGTACCACCCCGGCGAGCGGACCCCGGCGCCGTAGCCACTGGCATACGACAGCCGTTCGGAGCTCCACGGCGCCCACGTCGCGGCGACCTTGATCCTCGGCAGCTTGCTCGTCAGGGCGTTGTCGCGGCTCACCGGCGGGAACGAGGCCGGGTCGAGGGCCGGCGCGTGGTAGGCGCCGCATACGACGGCGACGCGCTCGCGACCGGCGCGCATCTCGGCGCGGATCACCTTGCGCATGAACGCTTCTCGTCGGGCGTCGTCGTCGACCTCAAGGTCTCCGCGGACGCCCAGCATCGCCTCGCGCAGGTGTGCGAAGTGCGTCAGCGAGGACGTGCGGCGGTGCTCGACGGCGTCCTCCCACCAGCGCTCGGGGTCGTCGTAGCCGGCGGCCGAGGCGAGGGCGGTGATCGGGTCGACCCGGCGACCCGGGCGGCGAGGCGCCTCCTCGGTGTCGCTGTCGGCGAGGTGGTGCGTCGCGGGCAGGTCGGCGAAGCGGACGTCGACGCCGTGGTCGAGCGCCCACCGCAGGGCGACCCACTCGGGGGAGAAGACCGCGAACGGGTAGAAGGCGGCGCGCCGCGGCTCGTCGACCGCATAGACGAGCCCGGCCACCGGCGGCACGAGGTCGGGGTCGGCCGCGAGCGGGACGAGGGCGTCGAGCTCGGGCGGCCCCTCGATGACGACGACGTCGGGCTGCAGCTCGTCGAGAGCGCGCGCGACCGACCGCGCGGACCCCGGGCCGTGGTGCCGGACCCCCAGCACCTCCACCTGCGTCATGTCAGCCCAGCTCGCGGCACGCGCGGTAGAGGTCGGTCCACTCGGTGCGGTCCTTGACGACGGTCTCGAGGTACTCCTGCCAGACGATCCGGTCCTGGACCGGGTCCTTGACGACCGCCCCGACGAGGCCGGCCGCGACGTCGTCGGCCCGGACCACGCCGTCGCCGAAGTGGGCTGCGAGCGACAGGCCGTTGGTCATGACCGAGATGGCCTCGGCCGTCGAGAGGGTGGCCGACGGCGACTTCACCGTCGTGCGCTGGTCGGCCGTGACGCCCGACCGCAGCTCGCGGAAGATCGTGACGACACGCTCGATCTCCGCGAGCGATTCGAGCCCTGGCGGCAGCTCGAGCGAGCGGCCGAGCGAGTCGACGCGGGTGCGCACGATCTCGACCTCCTGCTCCAGGGAGTCGGGCAGCGGCAGCACGAGGGTGTTGAAGCGGCGCTTGAGCGCCGACGACAGGTCGTTGACGCCCTTGTCGCGGTTGTTGGCCGTAGCGATGACGTTGAAGCCCTGCTGCGCCTGCACCTCGGAGTCGAGCTCGGGGATCGGCAGGTGCTTCTCCGACAGCACCGTGATGAGGGCGTCCTGCACGTCGGCCGGGATGCGCGTCAGCTCCTCGATGCGCACGAGCGAGCCGGTCTCCATGGCGCGCATGACCGGGCTCGGCACGAGAGCGCCCCGCGTCGGCCCCTCGGCGAGCAGCCGCGCGTAGTTCCAGCCGTAGCGCAGCGACTCCTCGGGCGTGCCGGCCGTGCCCTGGACGACGAGGGTCGACGAGCCGCTGACGGCGGCCGCGAGGTGCTCGCTGACCCACGTCTTGGCCGTGCCGGGCACTCCGAGCAGCAGCAGAGCCCGGTCGGTGGCGAGCGAGGCGACGGCGACCTCCATGAGCCGGCGCGAGCCGAGGTACTTCGGCGTGATCTCGGTGCCGTCGTCGAGCGTGCCGCCGAGGAGGTAGGTCGTGACCGCCCAGGGCGACATCCGCCAGCGTGGTGGACGCGGTCGGTCGTCGCTGGCCGCGAGCGCGGCCAGCTCGGCGGCATACGCGTCCTCGGCGTGGGCGCGTAGGACCGTGGTGGCAGAGGGTGATTCGCTCATCTGAAGGCCTCGGTGATCGATCGCTTGACGGAGTGGAACTGGAGCAGGTTGCGCAGGTTGGTCGTCAGGGTCTGGTCGGCGCCGGTGGACTCGATCCAGCGCTCGAGGGGGTCGAGGGCCGCCGGGTGCAGCCCGGCGAGCAGGTGCGGCATCGAGGCCATCACCATGGCGGAGCCGAACCTGGACGCCCGCAGCCGGGAGACGAGCGCGACGCTGAAGTCCGGCGACCACGGCGCGTCGACCGAGCCGACGACGGAGCCGATCTCGTGCACCCGTTCGGTCGTGGCGTCGACCCGCTGGAGCACGACGCGCTCGCGGCGCTCCCGGGGCAGCGCGGGCACGAGTGTGGCGTCCCAGCCCCGCTCGAGCAGCGCCGCCGCCCACTCGGGGTCGCGCCGGGCCCGCACCGCACGGCGTATGCCGGCCAGCGCGTCCGTCGCCTGCGCGTCGGTGAGCCTCTTGACCGTCGCGGACGGGTCGGCGCCGGTCAGCTCGGCCCAGACCTCGAGGGGCGCGCCGGCGCAGAGCTGCTCGAGCCACCAGCCGCGGGCCGAGCGACGCGGCGGGGGCTTGCCGAGGCCGTCGCGGACGCCGGCCGGGTCGGGCTCGTCGGGCAAGGTGACCTCCACGCCACGGCCGAGCAGTCCGGTGCGTCGGACGAGAGGGCGCAGGCGCTCGGCCATCCGCGCGGCGCGCGCCGAGCCGGGCAGGCCGTCGAGCAGCTCTGTCGAGATCTCGCGGACGGTGCCGGCGCGGTCGTCGAGTGCCGCCTCGAGCAGCGTCTCGTCATCCGGGCCCAGGCCGATGTGCAGTGTCTCGAGGTGCGAGCGGCGGTCGCGTGCCGAGTCGCTCGCCCACGACGAGAGGACGAGCTCGCGTGCTGCGCCCGGGTCGTGGGCGCGGAGGGAGGAGAGCACGGCGACCCGGTCGGTCGAGGGCAGCCGCCCCCACTCGTCGGCCGGGGGCGCGATGCTGGCGGCGCGTGACGCCCTGCGCGCCTCGGCGCCCGCTGAGGCGTCGGTCACCCACGACCAGTCCTCCCGCAGTCCCGCGAGCCACCGGCCGCGCTCGTCGAGCACGGCAGCCGTCGGGCGCCGCAGCTCGCGCGACGCCGTGGCGAGGGTGAGCAGGGTCGGGAGGAGCACGTGCGGCACGCGGCAGCCCGCGTCGTCGCCGGCGCGCAGCCAGTGGGCGAGCAGGCCGGTGCGCTGCGCGGCTCCGGCGGGCGGCTGGGTGAGGACGAGCTCGAGCAGCTGGACTGCCCGCCTCGGGGCCTCGGGCCGCTGGTCGTCGGGTGCGGCCTCCGGAGGCTCGGCGTGGTCGAGCCTGCGTCCGGCGCGCAGCGCGGCCCCGCCGAGGGCGGCGGCGTCGAGGAGGGCCTCCTCGCGCGGCTGACCCGCCGGACGGGCCTGCACTCCTGACGGCCCGAGGTCGGGCAGCGGCGGCACCGGCCGCCGGGCCGTGCCGACGACCGCCGCGTTGCCGACGTCACGCCACCACGTGTCGAGGTCGCTCACAGGCCCACGACCTCGCCGTCGCCGTCGTCACCGTGCACGATGACGGTGAGCGGCCGCAGCCGCGACTCCTCGAGCTCGCCGAAGACACGCGCCGGCCGGCCACCGGTCAGGGCGAGCAGCGGCCAGACGTCGGCATCGTCGGTGAGCCGCACGCTCGCGCCATCGGCGTCGACGACCCGGTCGACACCGACACGCACGTCGGCGAGGACGACGGGCACCCGGCGCGCCCACGGGTTGCGCCCCCACGCCTGTGCCGCCGCGGACCGCGCGTCTTCGAGGGACGCGCCGGACGGCATACGCCCTCGGTCGTCGGCGACAGCCGGCTCGTCGACGAAGAGGGCACGGCGCACGGCGGCGCCGGGGTAGCGGGCGAGGGTCGCGTCGAGGCTCGACCCGACGACGCGCGCGACGGGCAGCACCTGACCGCCCGCGGCGAAGTCGAGGACCTGCACGATCTCGCCGGAGGCGTCGCCGCGCAACCAGGTCCGTTGCTGCTGGAGGCGTCCGTCGTCGCTGCGGTGCGCGCCGAGGACGAGCCACCGGTCGGTCACGGCGTCGGCCCGGCGCACCGACTCGGTGCTCGTCGACCAGCCGAGGTAGGCGCGCAGGTCGCCGAGCTGGTCCTCGCCGAGCGACTCCCGGGCAGACCACGCGCGCGCCGCCGTCCACCAGCGGCCGAGCGCCACGAGCAGCCGCTCGGCCCAGTCGGGTCGACCACTCACCGCACCGCCGACCGAGCGAACGTCGTCGGCGAGCCCGGGCAGCTGCGCGTCGACGAGGCGAGCCGCTGTGCCGTCCCACCACGCATAGGACTGCTGCCGCGCGGAGGCCGTGCCGCTGCGCGCGAGGTCGGTGAGCCAGCGGGCGAAGTCGTCCATGCCGCCGTCCATGAGGGCGAGCCGCTCCTTGAGCCGCTTGGCGGCCGCGGCGGGGTCGGGGGCCCGCGTCGGCTTGGCCGCGTCACCCGCGGCCTTCGCCTCGGCGCGGGCCGAGCGCTCTGCCGCCCACTCCTGCGCGAAGCCGGCCGCTTCGTCGGCGTCGGCCACCGAGCCCGACCCGTCGACCCAGAGGAGCAGCAGCGCGAGCCCGTGCTTGCACGGGAACTTGCGGCTCGGGCACGAGCAGCGGAACGCCGGGCCGACGAGGTCGATGCTCACCTGGTACGGCGTCTTGCCGGAGCCCTGGCACTTGCCCCACAGCAGGGTAGGCGTCGACCCGGTGTCGGACCACGGGCCCGGCCGCGCGAGCCTGCGGGCAGCCGTCAGCGACGATGCGTCGGGGGCCAGTCCGGCCACCTGCTGGGCAGTCCATCGCGTCATGACTCGCACATCATGGCCGACGCCTCCCACAACGGGGGCCGGACGGGCGTATGCCGTGTCGCCCGGTCCGCAGGTGCCTTCGGTCCGCTCAGTCCTCGGTCTCGTGCAGCAGGCGCTCCACGTGGTCGATGACGTAGCTCCGCTCGAACCGCCGGTGGCCACCCGGCGTCCGCGTGCACGGCAGCAGGCCGACGCGAGCCCAGCGGGTGATGGTCGCGGGCGACACCCGGAAGATCTCGGCGACCTCGTGCGGCGCCATGAGATCAGGGTCGTGTCCCTGCGTCGACGACTGCGTCCTTGCCATCGTGTTCTCCCCCGAGAATCCGCGCCCCCTTGACGCTCTCGCACCAGTCTGACCCACCTTCCCCCGCCGTAGAGCCCGAAGCCCCTCGCAGATTTCGAGCGCGCCTTCCGAGGAGCCGGGGCCCGGGTGATGATGGCCCGGTGACCGATCTCGCTGCAGCCCATGTCCTCGTCCTCGGCGCGACAGGTGGACTCGGGGGAGCGATCGCCAGACGGCTCGTCGCCTCGGGCGCCCGGGTGACGCTCTCCGGCCGGGACGAGTCGCGGCTGGCGGCGCTCGCCGACGAGCTCGGCAGTGCCGTCGTCACGACGGTGGTCATCGACCTGACGAAGCCCGACGGACCCGCCTCGGTCGTGAGCGCCGCCACCGAGGCCGCGCCGCTCACGGGTGTCGTCAACGCGGCCGGCGTCGTCGCGTTCGGTGCCGTCGAGGACCTCGACGACGACGCGCTCGACGAGGTGCTGCTCCTCGACCTCGTCGCGCCGATCCGCCTGGCCCGCGCCGCGCTCGGCATCATCCCGGAGGGTGGCTTCCTCGCCCAGGTCAGCGCCGTCGTCGCCGAGAAGGCGATGCCGGGCATGGCCGCCTACAGCGCCGCCAAGGCGGGACTCACGGCCTTCGACGCGGCGCTCGCGACGGAGCTGCGCCGCCGCCGCATCCGCGTGCTCGACGTGCGCCCGCCGCACACCGAGACCGGGCTCGCGACCCGTCCGGTCGCCGGCGAGGCGCCCCGGCTGCCGCGGGGCCTCGACCCCGAGGCCGTCGCCGAGCGCGTCGTGCGGGCCCTCGCCGACGACGAGCGCGACCTGCCGTCGACGGCCTTCACAGCCTGACGCCGGAGGCCCGCAGCAGATAGGTGAGGTCGGGCGCGAGCTGCCGCGCGTACTGCACCGACGTGTGGAGGTAGTCGCCCTTGAGCACCGTGCCGGTCGTCGTCGTGAAGATCGGGCAGCGGCCGTCGACGCAGTACCAGTGCGTCGTGTCGACGAAGACCGCGTGCTGCACCTTCTTCTCGACGTCGCGGGTGCGCGCCCACCACGTCGGTATGCCGGTGACGCAACGTCCCGGCGAGCCGCCCGGTCGGTAGCAGTCGAGGAACGCGACGCCCGGCATCGACGGCGCGACGATGACGACGGTGCCCACGCTGCCGCGCACCGAGTCGACGAACCTCTGGTCGGCGGCGAGCCACTCCCTCGCCGACGCGGCCCCCTTGGCGCCGGACTTGAGCCGCACCGCCCACGAGTAGGTCTCGGTCATGATGAGCACCTTCGGCCTCACCCGCCGCACGTAGTCCAGGACCATCTTCCGGTGGTTGACGCACGGGACCGCCCACTCGTCCTTGCCGTAGTTCGCGTCGACGCCGTTGACGGCGCACGCGATCTTCGTCATCCCGCGCACCTTGTAGCGCGCGCCGTACGCCTTCTCGACCGTCGCGAGGAGCGGGAAGCCGATCGAGTCGCCGTAGACGATGATCTCGGGCCCGGCGCGGTTGCCGAACGTGCACGACTCGGGGTCCGCGGCATCGGTCGCGGTGCACGCGCTCATCGCGGCCCGCTGGTCTGCGGTCGTCTGCCACTGGTCCGGTGACGGGTTGAGGTCGGCGGGCCACGAGCTGGAGGCGAGCGCGCCGCGCAGCCCGTCCTGGATGCGGGTGCCCGTGGCGCCCAGGGGGATCGGGGTCCATCCGGTCGGCGTCGGCGTCGGTGTCGGCGTGGGTGTCGCGGACGGGCTGGGCGCTGACGAGGTGCGCGTCGCCTCGGGCGTGGCCGGCGCCTCAGTCGTCTCGGGGGTCTCGCCGACCGGTGGCGGCACCGCGCCGTCGGGCTCCGCGACCGCCACGACCGTCCCGCCCGAGAAGAGGTCGGGCCGCGCGGCCGCCGCGCCTCCGATGCCGGCGATGAGCAGCACGAGCGCCATGGCCGCGGCGAGCATGCCGCGCCGTCGCACGCGTGGCGCGTCGAGGACCGGGCGCTCGACGAGGTGGTGCGAGATGGCGGCGAGCACCAGGGTGCCGACGAGCACGACCCCCGTGGTGGCGGCGCCCGTCGTCGCGAGCACCACCGGCGCGAGCACGACGAGCGGGAAGTGCCACAGGTAGAGCCCGTAGGAGATGTCGCCGACGTAGCCGCTCACCCGGTTCGTCAGCACCACCGCTCCCGGGACGGGCGCGCCGATGCCGGCGACGAGCACCAGGGCCGTCCCCGCCGCCGCCCAGAGCGCCGCCGGCCACGGGCTGCCCGTGTCCGGGGAGACGAGGACGTATGCCGTCACGAGCGTCCCGAGCCCCGCCCACGACAGCGTGGCGCGGGCTGCGGAGCGCAGCCGAACGGCATGAGCAGGCAGGGTGGCGAGGGCCGCCCCGAGCGCGAGCTCCCACGCGCGCGTCAGCGTCGAGAAGTAGGCGGTCGTCGGGTCCGACGTGCTCTGGAGCGCGGCCCAGACGAGGGAGGCGGCACCGACACAACCGGCGAGGACGGCGACCGCGGCCCGGTGTCGGCGCACGCCACCGGCGACGGCGACGGCCAGCACGACGAGGAGCGGCCACGCGAGGTAGAACTGCTCCTCGACGCCGAGCGACCAGTAGTGCAGCAGGGGCGACGGCGCCGACCCGGTGTCGAAGTAGCTGTCGGCACGCGCGGCGTAGTGCCAGTTCGCGGCGAAGAGCGTCGCCCAGAGCGCGTCTGCGCGGACGGACGCGACCTTGGCCCCCGCCCAGGCCCACGGCGCGACCACGACGACGGCGGCGATGACGACGAGCGCGAGCGGCAGGATGCGCCGTGCCCGTCGGATCCAGAAGGCGCGCAAGGAGATCCGGCCCGTCCGGTCCCGCTCGCGCACGAGCACCCCGGTGATGACGAAGCCGGACACGACGAAGAAGGCGTCGACCCCGAGGTAGCCGCCGCCGGGCCAGCCGAAGACGTGGAAGGCGATGACGGCGAGCACGGCCACGGCCCGCAGGCCCTGGATGTCCGCCCTACGTGGTCCCCCCACCGGACCGTCGGTCATGCGGGACAGCATGCACCGCGCCGGGTCCCGTCGGAGGCGTAACGGCGGCACGAGCGGGGGAGCGGGCGGGCAGCACCGTGAAGGCGAGCCCGGCAGCGAGGACCGCGAGCGCGACGACCGCTCCGACCACGGCACCCCAGCCCGGGCCTGACCACGCGTAGCCGAGCAGCCACCCGACGAGCGCGGATCCGCTGTAGTAGCAGACGTTGTAGAGCGCCGTCGCCTGCGCGCGCCCGGTCGTGGCGCGCGCGCCCACCCACGCCGAGGCCGTCGCGTGCGCCGCGAAGAAGCCGGCCGTGAGCACGAGCAGGCCGCCCACGACCACGGGCAGCGCGCTCGAGAGGGTGAGCAGGGCTCCCGCGGCCATGGTCGCCGTGCCCGCGACGAGCACGCGCCGCCGTCCGAGGCGTGGCACCCAGCGGCCGGTCAGCCGCGAGCTGACGGTGCCCGCGGCATACGCGGCGAAGATCAGCGAACCGACCGTCGCGGGCAGCCCGAACTCCGGCCCCTCGAGGCGGAAGGCGAGGTAGTTGTAGACCCCGACGAAGCCGCCCATGAGCAGCGCGCCCTGGGCATAGAGCGCGAGCAGCGCGGGGTCGCGCAGGCTGGTGCGTATGCCGTCCGCGACCGTGCGCACGGTCGCCGCGGTCGTCGGTCGGTAGCCACGCGGACGGGGCATGAGGCGCAGGAAGACGACCGAGGCGATCGCGCAGACGGCGGCGACGGTGAGCAGCGCGGGACGCCAGCCGACGAGGCCGGCGAGCGGTCCGGCGATGAGCCGACCGGCGGCGCCGCCGATCGTCGTGCCCGAGATGTAGGCCGCGGCGGCCGCAGCCGTGTGCCGCGCGTGGACCTCGTCATGCAGGTAGGTGACCGCGAGGGCGGGCAGGCCGCCGAGCGCCATGCCCTCGACGAGCCGCAGCGCGAGGAGCGCCTCGATGCCGGGGGCGAGGGCGACGAGGACACCGAGCACGGTCGAGGCGATGGTGGCGACCTGCATGGCGCGCAGGCGGCCGACCCGGTCGGCGACCCACGACCAGGGCAGCACGGCGAGCGCGACGCCGAGGGTCGCGAGCGAGACGGACAGGGCCGCGTCGGCGGGGCTCACGTCGAGGCCGCGCGCGAGCGTCGGGAGCAGGCCCTGTGGCGAGTAGAGCTGGGCGAAGGTCGCGACGCCGGCCGCCCCGAGCCCGACGAGTATGCGGCGGTACTCGCGGCTCGCGGGGAGGTGTCCGGCCCAGGTCATGCGCTCGACGCTAGGTCGGCGCGATGCATCGCACCAATGCATGTCACGGCCACGACTCATACGATCGAGGCATGAGACCTACGGAGTTCCGGGCCGTCGTGCGGCTGCTGCCGGTCTTCGTCGTCGTCGCCGAGGTCGGCCAGGTGACGACGGCCGCCGCGGTGCTCGGCATGCCGCAGCCCACCGTCAGTCGGGCCCTCGCCCGGCTCGGGGAGCTCCTCGGCACGCCCGTCGTCGAGCGCGACGGGCGCGGGATCGCGCTGACGGCGGCCGGCCGCGCCCTGCTGCCCTTCGCCCAAGAGGGTGTCGGCGCCCTCGAGCGCGGGGTAGACGTCGTGACGCGCTCGAGCGTCGTCGGGCACGGCACCGTGAGCCTGTCGTTCCAGACCCTGCTCGGCGAGACCGTCGTCCCGGCCCTGATCCGGCGGTTCCGCGACCGGTTCCCGGGCGTGCGGTTCGAGCTCGCGCAGGGCTCGCGGCAGAAGGCGCTCGACGACTTCGAGGCCGGCCGCTGCACCGTCGCGCTCGTCGCCTCCCCGCCGGAGGTCGCCGGAGCCTCGACGACCGTGCTCTACGACGAGCCCCTCGTCGTGGCCGTCCACCGCTCGCACCCCGTCGCGGGCTCCGGCTCGGTCTCGGTCGAGCGGCTCGCCGCCGTCGCGCGGGACGAGCTCATCGTGCTCAAGACCGGCTTCGGGCTGCGCGGCCGCGTCGAGGAGATCTATGCCGACGCGGGAGTGCCGCTGCGCGTCGGCTTCGAGGCCGAGGACGTCCACACCGCAAGGGGACTCGTCGGCGCAGGGTTGGGCGTGGCCATCCTGCCGTCCTTCGCGCCGGAGGGTGACGTCGTCCCGGTCGGGCTCGACCACTCGCAGGCGCTGCGGACCATCGGCGCCATGGTGCGCAACCCCGCCCACGACCCGACGGTGGCGGCCTTCGAGGAGTTCGTGGCCCGCTCGGGCCGGTCGGTCGCGCTGGCGGCGCTCAGCCGGCCATCGTGATGACGAGGGCGATGAGGCCACCGACGAGCAGCGCCGCGCCGGCGATGCCCGCGATGACGAGGCCGAGGCGCGCGTCGCGCCGCTTGCGCCCGCTGCCCTCCATGAGCCCCGAGCCGAGCGGCTCGACCTGGTCCGCGGACTCGACGGACTCGACGGGCTCGACCTGCTCGACCTGCTCGACGGGCTCGACCTGCTCGATGCGGTCCGGGTGTCCGGTCGGTCCTGCGGTCATGAGGGCTCCATCGGTCGGGTCCTGCGGATCACGGTGCGTGGGCACGGCAAACGAGCCTATCGCCGCAGGGGTCACGCAGCGCGGGCGGTGGCCCGGCAGGGTCCGGGATGTCGCGTCTCAGGCGGGGGTGTCCTCGGCGAGATCCGGCGTCCCCATGTCCCCGAACGCCTCGTGCAGGGCGCGGGCCGCCCAGACCGGGTCACCGTCCAGTCGGGCCGCGTCGCAGAGGGTGGCGACCTCGTCGGTGGCGCCCTGGGCCGCGAGGTGGACCGTCGTCGACCGTGCCACCCGGCGCAGCGCCGGCGCGTGGGCCGCGAACGCCGTGGGGCGGTGCGCGGCGACGACGACGGCCTCCGGCTGGAGCGTCCGCGCCGCCAGGGCGAGCTCGGCCGTCGGGGTGTTGGCGCCGAGGTAGCTGGTGCGCCAGCCGAGTCGGGACAGCACGATGGAGGTCGCCATGAGACCGAACTCGTGGTGCTCCCCGGGCATGCACGCGAGCACCGCCATCGGACCGTGGGGACGCTCGTCGGCGCCCATGAGGACGGAGAGTCGCGAGCGCAGGACGTTGCTCGCGAAGTGCTCCTGGGCCACGCCGATCGACCCGGCGGACCACCGCTCCCCGACGTCATGGAGGTAGGGGAGCACGACGAGTGAGAGGGCGTCCTCGACACCGAGCTGCTCGAAGACCTGGCTGAGGACGCGGTGCCCGCCGGCCTCGTCGAACGCCTCGAGCGTGCGCTGGAGGGCGTCCCGCCAGTCGTCGGGAGTCGGCGCGGGTGACGTGGTCATGGTCGGGCTCCTCTCCGCGGGTCGGGGACCGCGAGGTCCGGGGTCAGAACTGACGCGTCGTACCCGTTCGAGCCGATCTGCCCACGGTCGTGACCGAATCGTGCCCTTCCGGGCAAAGTCGGTTGGCGAGCCGTCGCCCGCGGCACAGGATGAGGTATGCCGTCCGCCGCGCCCTCGCGCACCGCCGTCCTCCTCGAGGTGGCGTGCGACGAGTCCGGCTCGGAGGGCGAGAAGCTCGTCCGGGGCAGCACCGACACCTTCGCCCACGCGAGCGTCGACGTCACGACCGGCGCCGCCCTCGCGACGATCGAGCGCGTGCGCGTCGAGGCGCGCTCGCCCGCGACGGAGGTCAAGGCGAGCGTCGTCCTGCGACCGCAGAACCGGAGGCTGCTCGAGTGGCTCCTCGGTGAGGACGGCCCGCTGCTCGGTCGTGCCCACGTGCACCTGACCGACAAGGCGCTGCACCTCACCGGCCGTCTCGTGGCGCTGCTCGGCGGCGGGGAGGGCAGCGACGGGGCCGCGTCGGACCGGGACGTCGCCCGCCGGGTGGAGCTGCTGCACCGATCGGCGGTGCGACGCCTCGGCCCGGCGGGGTGGGAGGCGGTGCTGGCGGACTTCAACGACGTCGTGCGGGCGCGTTCGCTCGACGACGCGGCGGCGAGCGCGTCGGCGCTGCGTCGTGGCCTCGTCGGTCTGGCGGACGTGCCCGGCCTCCCGGCGAACTCGTGCGAGCTCGTGCGATCCGTGGTCGCGGCCCTTCCCGACGACCCGGAGGGCCTGCTCGCCCTCGTGGCACGCGGACGCGGTGCGCTCGACCCGATCGTGCCGGCGCTCGCCGAGGTCCTGCGCCACTGGGGAGGCTCGGGCCGGCCGCTCTGGGTCGTGCACGACGTGCAGGCGACTCTCACCGATGCCGCCATCCGCACCGCCGTCGGGTCGAGCGCCGACGGGTGGTCCGACTCCCTCGAGGGCATCAGCTTCGTCGACTCGCAGGACGACCCGCGCGTGCAGCTGGCCGACTTCCTGGCCGGCGCCGCACGGCGGGTCGCCTCGCACGTCCTTGCGGGAGAGGCAGATCCGGTGCTCGTCGAGCTGATCTCGCCCTACGTCAGCCCACGCTCGACGTGGGTCGACGTCGGGGAGGGACGTGACGGCATACGCCCTCGTCAGACGGCCGCCAGGCGCGTGATCCAGTAGCTCGCCGTGCCCGGTGAGGCCACGCCGAAGCGGGCGTTCACGGCCCACAGCCAGCCACCGGCGAGCGTCGCCGTCGACGGGATGTCGAGGGTGTCGTCGGTGCGGGCGCCGGTCCACTTCGCCGACCACCCGGTGGCCGTCGGCGCGAGGCGCAGCACCGAGACCTCGTACTGCCCGCTGCCGCGCACGTTGTAGAGCACCGAGCCGTCCGTCTCGAGGCCGTCGCCACCGATGATGCCGGGGCCTCCGCGCACGGGGATCTCGCGGGTCGCGCCCGTGGCCGGCGTGACCTGCCAGAGCCCGCCGACGCGACTGTTGTTGAGGACGATGTCGCCGTCGGGCAGCAGTCGGATCCCGTTGGCGTTGTTGGCGACTCCGTCACCGGCGGGCCACGCGCCGCTCAGCGGCACGAAGCTCGGTCCGCTCACCGACATGGTCGCGTGGTCGTGCGTGATGACGGTCAGCCGGTCGACCCGCGAGTCCGTCACCCAGACGGCCGACTCGGTGACGACGAGGTCGTTGAGGAAGCCCGCTCCGGGGACGACGACGTCGTGCATGACCGCGCCGGTCGTCGCGTCGACGCACCACACGTGGCCCTCGGTGACCGAGCCGGTCGTGACGCCACCGACCGCCCAGACGACGCCGCAGTGGTCGTCGTGGAAGAGGCCGCGGAGGGCGCGACCGGCGGCCCCCGGCAGCAGGGTGGCGACGGTGCCCGCGAGCAGGTCACCGGTGACGATGCGGCCGTCGGCGAGCGACCCGACGTAGTAGGTCGTCCCGGGACCGGACGCGATGCCCTCGGGGCGTATGCCGTCGGGCAGGGCCACCGTCTCGGGCGCCGGCGAGCGCCGACCCGGGGTGGCAGACACCGCCGGGGCGGTGAGGGCGACGAGGGCGCCGGCCGCTGCTGTCGTCAGCACGGCACGGCGGGTGGGGTGGGGCTGTGGTCGGGGATGGGGGCTGGGCGTGTGAGTGTCCATTCCCCATCCTGCGCACACGACTGCCGTCCTCGGAAGGGGCGCTCGGGCGTTGTCGAGGGTCGCGGCCCGGCGGGCCGCCCCGTGCACGTATGCCGCCGGGCTGGGCCCGGCGGCATACGTGCTCTCGCGTCCCGACGGGACGGGGTCAGCGGAAGAGGTCGAGCTTGCCGTGCTTCTCGGCGAGCAAGTAGTAGACGGTGACGCGGTTCTTCGTGCGGTCACCCTTGAGCGTCTGGCCGACCTCGGCCAGCGAGGCGTCGAGCTCGGCGTCGGAGTCGGTGAGGCCGAGCTTCTTCTTCATGAATCCGTCACGCACGCGGTCGGTCTCGCTCTTGTCGCTGAACGACACGAGTGCCGAGTCGCGCTTCTGCAAGGCGATGCCGCAGTGCCGGACGATGCCCTTGATCGCTGCGTCGTCGGCGTCGGGGGAGTACTTCTTGACGTCTGCTGCCCAGTCTTCTGCCATGTGCCGTGCCCCTCTTCGTTGATTGGCTGGAACACGAGCGACGCTAAACCCGCACGCCGTCCATGAGAAGGGGTGCGACGCGAAGTTCAGGGACTCCACAGGCACGCGCGCCTGTGGATGAACGGAATCGTCACATCGGCGCCATGGCTAGCGTGGCGCAATGCCTCTCCGCCCCAAGGTCGTCGCCGGCCTCGTCGCCGCCCTGCTCCTGGCTGGTTGCTCCACCGCGTCTCCGGTGGGGAGTCCTGCTACGACGACGAATGCCAACGCACCCGCGACATCGTCGGCGCCCGGGTCACCCGGGCCAGGTGGCGTGACGCCGGTCTGGGGACGTGCAGACCTCATCCCCGTCTCGCGCGTCAAGGCAGCGAACGGGGTCGCGGTCGTCATGACGCGAAACGAAGCTGCTCTGTCGGTGACGGCAGTGGACCCTGTGAGTGGAACGACACTCTGGAGCCGGCCTGCGACGCCGTCGGCTGTCGTCCCAGGCATCTCCGTGGACTTCACGGTGCTTGCTGGCCGGCATGTCGCATGGCTCGAGCCGGGATCGCTGCCCGGCTTTGCACGCCTCGTCGTCGTCGATCCGCGCGGATCGGGGCGGGTCGTCGCCCGGTCCGACGAGTTCCGCTTCCTCTCCTACCCCCGGTCATGCGAGGACGACACGTACGTCTGTGCCGACGCAGAGTCCGACTCGCTGGCGGCCACCTTCCGGTTCCGTCCCGGGATGAAGCGCCTGGAGCAGGTCACTCACATCAAGGCCACCCATCTCGAGTCCATCGGACCTGACGGGCTCGTCCGCTACATCCCCCTCGGTGGAAGAGGCAATCGCATCGGTGTCGTCCGCGGCGCCGATCTGCTGTGGTCGCGTTCCGAGGCGGACCTCTTCGGCACCGACTACACGACGGGCGGTGGGTGGACGTTCGAGCATGACCCCGCGTCGGACACGTTCATCGGGTCCGTCGGCCCCGACGTCGAGCTCGGTGACCAGCTCGCCCTTGGGAAATCCGTTCTGTCTGTCGCGATCCGGCGGTCGTCGGGGACGGTGGTCTGGAGGCGATCTGGGATCGACCTGTTCTGCGACCGGGACTTCACCGGACGGCCCGGGGACCCGCTCGTCGCCTGTCGCTGGACGGCTGGCACGGCGACGGTCGAGACGCCCAAGCCACCGGTGAAGGATGCGGCGTATGCCCTCGAGCGGATCGACCCGCGGACCGGGCGGACCCGCTGGAGTGCCGACGTCGGCAAGCCGTCCATGACGACGTGGGAGAGGCCGGACATCGGCGTGGGTCGGGGATTCGCCGTGGCTGCCACGGGAGGCGCCGCGACTGCCGTGCGACTCGATGACGGTTCCGTGCGCGCTGCCACCCCGGCCGACCGGACCTGGCGCGACAAGGACCTCACGTTCGAGGGCGACGTGCCTTTCCGTTCGCACTACCAGACGGTCTTCGAGCGACACGGCACCGTCGACGAGCAGCTCGTCGCCGGTGCCGTGTCGACGGCGGTGGGCACTCCTCTGCCCGACTCGGTCGGGGTGCGCCTGGACGGAGTGGCAGTCCTGGCACTCGAGGGTCGCCTCGTGGGGCTCCCGGTCAGGCGGTGAGCTTGGCCCAGGTCCGGGTGCCCACGATGCCGTCGGCCGTCAGGCCGCGGGACTGCTGGAAGGCCTGCGTCTTCGTCGCCGTCATGGCTCCGAAGACCCCGTCGGCGGTGAGGGAGTAGCCGCGGTGGGTCAGCAGCTTCTGGGCCGCGACCACCGCCTGGCCGTTCGAGCCACGCTTGAGGCTGACGACGAGGGCCGACCACGTCTTGGCGCCGACGATGCCGTCCGCGGCCAGGCCCTTGGCGCGCTGGAAGGAGATGACCCGGCTCTGCGTCGTCGGGCCGAACGACCCGTCCACCGTGAGGCTGTAGCCGCGCTGGCGCAGCAGGTGCTGGATCGCCGTGACCCTGAAGCCGCTCGCGCCGCGCTTGACCGTGGTCCAGGCGATCGGGGCCGGCGCCGGAGTGCCACCGCCGCCGCCGATGCGCTTGGCGAGGGCCGCGAGCCGGGCGTCACCCGGGCGCACGTTGATCTCGAAGTGCATCTCGTCCTTGCGCCCCGAGTAGTCGCCGCCCCAGCGCACGACTCCGTTGCAGGAGTTGAGGATCGAGCGGATGTGCGAGCGCTGCGTGGCGCTGAACGTGCCGGACTTGCCGAGCGGGTGGCGCGGCGCGTTGAGGTCGATGGCGGTGCCGCTCGAGTGGTTCGACAGCGAGGTGCTGCCCGAGATGACGCGGTAGCTGTGGCCCCAGCACCATCCCTTGACGAGGGCCTCGACCTCCCGGTCGAAGCGGCGGGCGACGTAGCCGAGGACGATGTGGACGTCGCCGCGGCGCACGCCGGCCGGGAACGTTGCCGCACCGACGGACAGGGTGCTGAGCGGCACGACGGACGACGAGCCGGCGGACCAGCCGTTCTGCGACGTGGCGGCCTGGGCGGCGGTGGCGGTAGCGGCGACGAGACCGCCCCCGATGAGCAGGCCGCTCGCGCCGCGGATCAGCGTGCGGCGGCCGACGGCGGGACTGGTGGTTTCGTGGAGCTCACACATGACGACCCCTGATCGCGTGTCGATGGCGTGGACGCGGGCGCGTCCGCAGCGCCGACGCTAGGGCCGGGTGCCGCCCCGGTACATGGGGAGAACTCCCCGGCCCGACGCCACGAGGGCGTCGCCGAGCGCGGTCCGCCAGTAGAGCACCTCGCGTCCCGAGCGCCGGCGCAGCACCGTGCCAGCCGCGAGGAGCACCTTGAGGTGGTCGCCGACCGAGCCCAGCGGCATACCCGTGCGGGCGACGAGGGCGCTGGTGCTCGACGGTCCGTCGATCGTGCGCAGCAGGGTGGCCCTGGCGTTCCCGACGAGCCGCTCGAGGCCGTCGTCGGCCTGCCCGTCGACCTCGGCGAGTGCCCCGGTGACGGGGTAGTAGATGGCGTAGCGGCTCGGCAGGTGCCAGCCGACCCACGTCGCGGTGCCATGGGCGGGCACGAAGTAGAGGTCGGCGTCGTCGTCGAGCACGCGCGAGGGCAGGTCGTAGCGGTTGATCCGCAGCTGCCCGTCGCCGAGCCACTCACGGTCGCGACCGAGGTCGCGCAGCACCGCCGCCCAACCGTGGGTGGCGAGTCTCGCTGTGCGAGAGACGATGTCGGCCCGCAGGATACGTTCGCGGCGGGCCCAGTCGGTGGCGAGCGCGTGCGTCCACACCCACTCGAGGAGCTGAGCCGCGTGCTCTGCGACGCCCGACCGGGTCAGGCTGTGCGGCAGGGCGTGCTCGGGTGTGCTCTCCCTCAGGTGGGCACGAACCTGCTTGTCCCCCAACGCCCGCACGTCCTCGATCTCCTCGGCGAAGGTGCGTCCCGGACCGTCGGGCGGCAGCGCGAGCCAGTCGGAGATCCAGCCGGGGCGCCAGCTGTGCTCGAGCACGGCACGCCGTAGAGGGTGCTCGGCGAGCATCGCCTCGAAGGACTCCCGGTGTGCAGCGGCGAAGGCGCGTCCGGCCGCGTCGCTGGGTCGCACGAGGTCGTTGAGGGCGGCCACGGTCTCGATGCGTGGGGACACGACGAAGCGGCTCCGCGCCAGCAGGTCGGCCGAAATCCGCCACGTCCCCATGTTTCGCCTCCGTCCGAAACATTAGCGTGGGTGACGTCAGGCCGTCAGGGTGACCGGGTGAAGACCTACCGCCAGCTGTTCGCCGTCCGTGAGTTCCGGGTCCTCTTCGTCGTCCAGTGCCTCAACGTCGGGTCGTATGCCGTCGCGTCCCTCGCGCTGGGCACCATCACCTTCGCGGCCACCGCGTCGCCCGTCCTGACGGCGCTCGCGATGTTCGGCGCGCCCCTCATGCGCCTCGTCGGGCAGACGCTCTTCGGCTCCGGGTCCGACCTCGTGCGGCCGCGCACCGCCCTCGTCCTCGTCGCCAGCACGACGATGGTGACCGACCTGCTCCAGGCACTTCCCGGGCTCGGATGGGGCTGGCGTTTCGCGCTGCTCGCGGTCGGTCCGCTCATCACCTCGGCGCTCGGCGGCAGCATGATGGCTCTCGTCTCCGACATCCTCCCGCCGGACGGCTTCATCCTCGGCCGAGCCACGATGAACATCGCGGTCGGAGGCATGCAGATCGTCGGCTACGGCATCGGCGGCCTGCTCCTCATCACCTTCACGACGACCCAGCTCTTCCTCGGTGCGGGCGCAGCCCTCTTCGTCGCGGTGCTCCTGCTGCGCCTCGGCCTCTCGGACCACCCTCCGCGCCACGCGGGAGCCTCCCTCGTCCGCCGAACGCGCGAGGTGAACCGCGCCCTGCTCGGCTCGCGCGTGGTCCGTCCGCTCCTGCTGACGATGTGGGTCCCCAACGGCCTGATCGTCGGCTGCGAGGCGCTCTTCGTGCCGTTCGCGGGGGAGCGCGCCGGCTACCTCTTCGCCGTGACCGCAGCCGGCATGCTCCTCGGCGACGTCGTCGTCGGCCGCTTCCTCGACGTCGGGGTGCGCGACCGACTCATCGGCCCGTTGCGCCTGCTGCTCGCCGTACCCTACCTCGCGTTCTTCCTCGTCCCGTCGCTTCCGTATGCCGCGTCGCTCGCCTTCGTGGCGTCCGTGGGCTACTCGGCGAGCCTGCCCCTGCAGGAGCGGCTCGTGTCGCACACCGACGCTCAGGCCCGAGGCCAGGTCTTCGGTCTGCAGGGCACCGGTCTCATGGTGGGCCAGGCCCTGGGGGGCCTGCTGGGTGGCACGGTGGCGAGTGCCCTGGGGGTCGGCCCTGTCGCTGCCTCGCACGCGATGGGGGTCATGGCGGTGGCGTCCGTCGTCGTGTCTCTCGCCGTCACGCCCGGGCTGCGTCGTTCGCGCCCGGGGGTCGGGGTCCTCGTGGGTGCCTCGACCTCAGCGGTCGGGTGAGCGGTCGGGTCGAGGTGGCGGCGACGCTGAAGCGTGCGGCGCGGCGCCGGACGAACCGGTTGCCCAGGTCGGTCGGCACGCCCGCACGCGGTGGCGCGGCGGGCCGGTAGAACCACCGCTTGCCGAGCTCGACGAGCACGAGGTAGGCGACGACCATGACGACGAGCGCCGCGAAGAAGCCGCCGGGCAGGGGCGCGAAGCCCAGGGTCGCCGCCAGCGGGGTCGCCGGCAGCACCGCCCCGACGAGGACGACGCCGAGGGCCGCGAGGGTCAGCGGGAGGCTCGGGTGGCTGCGGAAGAAGGGGACCGCACGCGTGCGGATCGCGAAGATGACGAGCGTCTGCGTCGCGAGCGACTCGACGAACCAGCCTGACCGGAAGAGGTCGGGGCCGGCCTGGAAGGCCCAGAGCATGACGCCGAAGGTGAGGAAGTCGAAGAGCGAGCTGAGCGGTCCGAAGAGCAGCATGAAGTGCCGGATGAAGGCGATGTCCCAGTGCGAGGGCCGTCGCAGCTGCTCCGGGTCGACGTGGTCCGTCGGGATGGCGAGCTGGCCGGTGTCGTAGAGCAGGTTGCCCAGCAGGATCTGCGAGGGCAGCATCGGCAGGAACGGCAGGAAGAGCGAGGCACCGGCGGCCGAGGCCATGTTGCCGAAGTTGCTCGACGTGCCCATGAGGACGTACTTCAGCGTGTTCGCGAAGATGCGCCGGCCCTCGACGACGCCGTCGGCGAGCACGTCGAGGCTCTTCTCGAGCAGGATGACGTCGGCGGCGTCCTTGGCGACGTCGGTGCCCGAGTCGACCGAGATCCCCACGTCGGCGGCGTGGAGCGCGAGGGCGTCGTTGACCCCGTCGCCGAGGAACGCGACGCCCCCGCCGCCGTGCCGGTGCGCCCGGACGATGCGCGCCTTGTGCTCCGGGCTGACCCGGGCGAAGACGGTCGTGGCGGTGACTGCGTCGATGAGGTGCTCGTCGTCGAGGGCGTCGAGGTCGCTCCCGGTGAGGACCGCGTCGCCGGGCAGGCCCAGGTCCCGGCACACCTTGGCCGCGACGACGGCGTTGTCGCCGGTCACCACCTTGACCCGGATGCCGAGGGCGGCGAGCCGGCCGAGCGCCGCCGCGGCGTCCGGCTTGGGTGGGTCGAGGAAGACGAGCAGTCCCCGTAGCCGCAGGTCGTGCTCGTCGGCGGGCTCGGGGGCTCGGGGTGAGCTGACCGGGCGACTCGCGACGGCGACGACGCGGTTGCCGGCCGCGAACTCCGCGTCGAGGGCGGCACGTGTCTCGGGCGCGACGTCGACGCAGCGTTCGAGCACTGTCTCTGGTGCAACCTTCGTGACGAGGTGCAGGTCCCCGGCCCCGTCGCGGACGACGACGGAGAGCATCCGGCGCTCGTGGTCGAAGGGCAGCGCGCCGAGCACCTCGTGGGCGGTCAGCGACTCCCGGACCGCGGCCGTGGCGGGAGACTCCCACAGGGCCTCGTCCAGGGGGTTGCTCCCGACGGCCACCGTGCCGCCGGCGCCTGCCGGAGCGCTCTCGGCGCAGAGCAGGCCCCACCGCAGCACGTCGTCCGAGCGCTGCCCGGCCGCGGGCACGGCACGTGCGTAGTCGATGCGGCCGGCCGTCAGGGTGCCGGTCTTGTCGGTGAAGAGCAGGTCGATGTCGCCGAGGTCCTCGATGCAGACGAGCCGCTTGACGAGGACCTTGCGCCTGCTCATCTGGCGCGAGCCCGCGGCCAGGCTCGTCGAGACGACGGCCGGCAGCAGCTGCGGGGTGATGCCGACGGCGATGGCCAGCGAGAACAGCAGGGCGTCGAGGAAGGGTTTGTGGAGCAGCACGTTGATGACGAAGATCGAGGTCGTCAGGGCGCCGGCGACCCTGACGAGCAGCATCGAGAAGCGGCGCAGCCCGACCTGGAACTCGGTGTCGAGCTGGTGGGTGCTGAGGCCGGTGGCGATGGCGCCGAACTCGGTCCGCGAGCCCGTGGCCACGACGACGCCGCGCCCGCTCCCGGCGTGCACGACGGTCCCCATCAGCGCGCACCCGGTGAGGTCGGCGAGCGTGGCCGTCCCGTCGACCACCTCGGTGGACTTCTCGACCGGCTGGGACTCGCCGGTCAGCACCGACTCGTCGCACTCGAGCCGCACGACGGACACGAGACGGATGTCGGCCGGCACGACCTCGCCGAGGCTCAGCTCCACGACGTCGCCGGGCACGAGCGAGGTCACGTCGACGCGGCCGAAGACCCCGCCGCGCAGCACGACCGCCTCGTGGCTGACCTGGGAGTGCAGCGACGCGGCTGCCTGCTCGGCGCGGTACTCGTTGACGAAGCCGAGCCCGACCGAGACGACGACGATGACCCCGATGATGACGGCGTCGCTCTCCTCCCCGACGAAGTAGGACGCCGTCGCCGCGACGAGCAGCAGGCCGAGCAGCGGCGAGTTGAGCTGGTGCCACAGCACGGTGAGGACTCGCGCGTGGTGCGTGGCGATCGCGTTGGGGCCGTAGGTGACCCGCCGTCGACCCGCCTCGTCCGTGCTGAGACCGACAGCTGGGTCGACCCCGAGGGAGCGCAGCACCTCGGGTGCGGGCCGGCCCGCGGCGGCCCGGACGGACGCCGCCGCGCTGCTCGGTGCCAGCACCCCGGAGCTCACACCTTCATGGTGCTCCTCGGACCGGTGCGTGGCTCACGATCTGCGCCACACCGAGGGCGAGGTCACGCCAGGACATCACGGCCGCACGTCAGCTCACGAGGCCGCGCCGGCGGGCGATGGCCGCCGCCTCGGTGCGACCGGAGGCGCCGAGCTTGGCGAGCAGGTTGGACACGTGGACGCTCACGGTCTTGGTGCTGATGTAGAGCTGCTTGCCGATCTGGCCGTTGGTCAGGCCCTGGGCGAGCAGCGCCAGCACCTCGAGCTCGCGCGGCGTGAGCTCGGCCACGCCCACGTCGTCACCGGCGTCCGCCCGACCCACGCCCGCCCGACCCGTGCCCGCACGGCCGGCGCCCGGGCCCGGCTGCACGCCGTCGAGCTCGGCGAGCAGCGGCTTGGCCTCGAGGCGGACCGCGATCTCGCGGGCCTGGTCGGCGATCTCTCGTGACGCGGCGACGTCTCCGGCGGCCCGCAGCGCAGCGGCCAGCCGGGCCCGCGACCTGGCGGTCTCGAAGACGTGCCCGTAGCGCTCGAAGGCCGCGACGCTCTCGCGCCAGGCATCGACGAGCTCCTCGACGGGTGGTGGGTCCTCGAGCCCGGCGACCCGCTGCAGGCGCAGCACCTCGGCCTCGAGCCGGGCGATCCACGCCCACGTCTCGCGGCTCGTGTCCTCGAGGGACTGCGGGGCCGAGCGCTCGAACTTGGGCCGGCTCGCCTTCTCCAGTGCCGGTCGCAGCTGGCCGATGCGGCGGGCCCGGTCGGCGAGGTCGTCGACGAGCGCCACGGCGCGCGCACGCAGATCAGGGTCGGCGTGGGGCACGAGCGCTGCGGCCTGCCCTGCGACGACGGCGGCGAGCCGCGCGACGGCGTGGTACTCGCCCCAGGCGGCGTCGAGGACGCGCACGGCGGCCTCGGCCAGGTCGAGCACGGCGGCGAGGTCGCCGGCCTGCCCGTGCACGTCGACGCCCGGCATGACCGTGAGCACGACACAGAGGCCGTCGACGTGCCACCACTCGCGCAGCGCGGCGATGAGGTCGGGGTCCACGGGCTCCCCGCGCCCGGCCCGCACGGACAGCGCGGCCGCCGTGAAGATCGTGCGTCCCGGCTGGGGCGCGGGTCGCCCTGCGAGGTCGAGTCGGCGCACGGCGCCGTCCCAGTCACCGAGCTCGTATGCCGTGAGGCCGCCGAGCAGGCGGCACTCCTGTCCCCAGGGTGCCCACTCGCGGTGCAGGTGTCGGGCCACGTTGGCGCCGCGGTCGTAGAGCGCGAGTGACCCGGGCAGGTCGCCCCGGCGGTGGGCGAGCGACGCGAGCTGGTGCAGGGCCCGCAGCAGGAGCGGGTCGTCGGGCGGGATGTCGGCGACGACGGCGTGCAGGTGCGCCTCGACCGACTCCAGGTCCTCCTGCGCCTCGAGCACCCGGGCGAGGATGGTGCGCACCTCGGCTAGCGCGACCCCGAGGCCGAGCCGCTCGGCGAGCAGCGACACCTCGTTGCCGACGACGGCCGCCTCGACGAACGAGCCGTTGTCGACGAGGGCCTGCACGCGGGCGACGAGCACCCGGACGCGGCGCTCGTCGGCCTCCTCACCGATGAGCGAGAGTGCCTCGTCGGTGAGGGCGATCGAGTCGACGGGCAGGTCGAGGATGCGCGAGCGGATGACGAGCGTCGCGAGCAGGTCGGCGCGCGCACCCGGGTGCTGGGACGTGCCGGGGTGGTCGAGCCGGTCGCGCAGCAGGTCGATCGCGCGGATGGAGTCGCCCGCGACCATCGCCGCGCGCGAGGCGCCGAGCGTCACCTCGTCGCGCTCGGGGTCGTCCTCGCCGAGCCACGCCAGGGCCCGCTCGAGGTGGAGCAGGGCCTCCTGGGGGCCACCGACGGCCATCGCCGACTCGGCTGCCGTGCGGCTGGCCCGGACCGCCGTCGGCAGGTCGCCCACCGCGGCGGCGTGGCGGGCGAGCTCGGACGCGGGCGCGAGGTCGGGGCGCTCGGCCAGCACGGCGGCATACGCCCGGTGGAGGCGCAGGCGCTCGCCCGGGAGCAGGCTGTCGGCGACCGTCTCGCCGAGCAGGGCGTGGCGGAAGGTGTAGGCCGGGGGCCAGCGCGCCTCGAGGACGTGGTGCTCGACGGCGGCGGCGAGGGCCGTCTCGAGGGTCTCGTCGGGCAGGTCGAGCACGCGCGAGAGCAGGTCGTGGCCGATGAACTGGCCGCCCTTGAGGGCGATGGCGCGCAGCACGCGCTGGGCGGTGTCGTCGAGCTGCTCGACACGCGCGCGGAGGACGCGGCTGAGGCCGCCCGTCAGCGCCTGGCCCGCCGCGGCGCTGGCGACGAGCTCCTCGGCGAAGAACGGGTTGCCCTCGGCACGGCGCGCGATCTCGGCGTTCGTGGCGGCGTCGGTGGGGGCGCCCTCGACGCCGGAGACGAGCTCTCGGACGGCGTCGTCGGTGAGCGGGGCGAGCTCGACGTGCTCGAGCCCCGCGATGCGCGCCCAGACGGCGAGGGTGTCGTGGAGGGGGTGGCGGCGGAAGAGGTCGTCGGAGCGGTAGGTCACGACGAGCCCGACGGCCCTGGTGAAACCGCGCGTCAGCAGGAGGGTGATGAGGTCGCGCGACGAGTGGTCGGCCCAGTGCACGTCCTCGACGACGACGAGGGAGGGCTGCTCGTCACCGAGCGCCGACAGGAGCGCGTGCACGGCCTCGGCGACCTGCCCGGGGTCGGTGGCGCGTCCGGCCCGCTCGGGGTCGTGCGCGTCGGCGCGTGCCGGCAGCAGGTGCCCGAGGCTGGGGTGGGTGTCGAGCACCCGCTCGACGACGTCGGGATGCCCGGCGTCGATGGTGCCGACGAGCTCGACGAAGGGGAGGTAGGCGAGGCTGCTGCCGGCCTGCCCGACGCAGTGGCCGATCGCGGTGAACCACCCGGCGTCCGTGGCGTCGGTGACGAGCTGGCCGACGATGCGCGACTTGCCGATGCCCGCGTCGCCCGACAGCACGACGACGCCACCGGGCTGGGCGCCCCCGGTGGGGCGCAGTCCGATGGCGTCGGCGAGTCGGGACAGGTCGGTGTCCCGCCCGATGATGGGGCCGGTGCGCAACGGCATACGCGGCATCATCGCGTACTCCACCCACATCGGTGCGGCTGGCGGGGACACGGCCTCCGTCGCCGTGGTCACCTCCGGCGACCCTGGCCGTTCTCCTCCCGGGTGTTGCGTGCCATCGTGCGGCGGATGACCTCCAGCGACGAGTCGCGACGGGTGCGACGGCGCTGGGGGTAGCGGGACTCGATCTCGGCCTGGACTGCCCGGAGGTCGCTGTAGTGCTCGATCATGGTCTTTCCTCTGCTCGTGCCTTTCTGGACTCCTCCAGACTCGGCCGCTGAGGTGGGTCCCCACATCGGACGACCTCCCTATCCGCGCGCACCACCTACCTCAGATCCGATGGCGTATGCCGTGTGGCGCGTCTGAGGTAGGCGCTCGCCGCCGCCTCAGGCGGGTGGAAGGACCGGCGGGGCTCCGCAGGCCAACGGCTCAAGTCGGTCCTAGCCGAGGACGAGGGTGGCGGCGATGGTGAACATGACCACCGCGATGGCGACGTCGAGGACGCGCCACGTGGCGGGGCGGGCGAAGAGCGGCGCCAGCAGCCGCGCACCGTAGCCGAGGGAGGCGAACCAGGCGAGGCTCGCGGCAGCGGCCCCGGCTGCGAACCACCAGCGTCCGTCGGGGCCGTGCTGGTTGGCGAGCGACCCGACGAGCAGCACCGTGTCGAGGTAGACGTGCGGGTTGAGCCACGTCAGCGCGACGACGGTGGCGAGCACGCCGCTCCGGGACGCCTGGGCGCCCTCCGCCTGGAGTGCCTTGGGGTGGCGGGCGTTTCGCAGGCAGAGCACGCCGTAGCCGATGAGGTATGCCGCGCCGACCCACCGGACGACCGTGAGCAGTCCCGGGTGCGCCGTGACCAGACCACCGACGCCGAGCACCCCGGCCATGACGAGCACCGCGTCGCTGACGGCACAGACGGCGACGACGAGCCCGACGTGGTGACGCGCCAGCCCGGTCCGCAGCACGTAGGCGTTCTGGGCCCCGATGGCCACGATGAGTGAGGCCATGGTGAGGAAGCCGGGCAGCAGGGAGGTCACCCGTCGACGGTACGGGCGGACGCGGCTTCAGTGAAGCGAAGGTTCCTACAGCATCATTAGCATGGCTTCATGCGGTTGCAGCCCGAGCACCTCGCCACCCTGCTCGCCATCGTCGATGCCGGCACCTTCGACGCGGCCGCCCGGCGGCTCCACGTGACGCCGTCAGCCGTGAGCCAGCGCGTCAAGGCGCTCGAGGCGGAGGTGGGTCAGGTCGTCGTCGTGCGCACCGCGCCCTGCCGCGCGACTCCGGCCGGCGAGGCGCTCGTCCGGCTGGCCCGGCAGCAGAGCCTGCTCGAGTCCGAGGCGCTCGCAGGCCTCGCCACCGGCGAGGGGGACCGGGTTGACCTGCCGATCGTCGTCAACGCCGACTCGATGTCGACGTGGTTCGCCGGCGTGCTGACCGACGCGGCCGGCTGGGACGACGTGGTGCTGCGCGTCCGTGTCGAGGACCAGGACCACTCGGCCCGGCTGCTGCGTTCGGGTGAGGTGCTCGGTGCGGTCACCTCGGACCCCACCCCGGTCCAGGGCTGCTCGACCGAGCCGCTCGTGACGATGCGCTACCTGCCGGCCGCGACGCCGGCGCTGCTCGACCGTCACCGTGTCGGCCGCGGGTTCGACTGGGCCACAGCGCCGCTGGTCCGGTTCAACGACAAGGACGACATCCAGCAGCGCATCCTCGACCGGCACGCGGTGACCAGTGCGCCCCCGACGCACGAGGTGCCCGACGGCGCGGGCTTCGTGGCCGCCGTCCGTGCCGGCCTAGGCTGGGGTGCCCTGCTCACCACACAGCTCGCCCCGCTCCTCGAGTCGGGCGACGTCGTGCGCCTCGGCTCCCGGGACCACGTCGACGTCCAGCTCTACTGGCAGCGCTGGCGGCTGCCGTCCGCGCACCTGGACCGGCTGAGCGAGACTGTCAGGACGGCGGCGTCGTCGGCGGCCCCGCGCTCGACGGTGCGTCGTCCAGCAGGGCGCGCCACGCGGCATACCCCCCGATGACGTCGGTCGCACGGTGGATCCCCAGCTCCTGCAAGGCTGCTGCCGCGAGACTCGACGTGTAGCCCTCCTGGCAGAGGACGACGACCTCGAGGTCGTGGCTGGCGTTCGGCAGCGCGGCGTCGCTCGAGGGGTCGAGGCGCCACTCGAGGACGTTGCGCTCGATCACCGTCGCGAAGGGCAGCTCGCCCTCGGCGTCGCGCTGCGCGGCCGGGCGGATGTCGACGACGAAGGCGCCTCTGCCACGGGCCTGCTCGGCCTCCTCAGGGGTGAGACGGTGCAGACGGCTGCGCGCTTCGGCCAGCACCTCGTCGATCGTGCGGGGACGATCAGCAGGCGGCGTCACCAGTCGACCCCGACCTCGGCCTGCTCCTCGACCTCGAGCACGCCGTCGACGGCGCGGTAGTTCGTCATGGCCGTCAGCTTGGGCGCATAGACGTGCAGGCTCACGGCCGGGTCGGAGCCGGCGTTGGTCACCCGGTGCAGGTGACGGGTGCCGAAGGTCCGCTGGTCGCCCGGGCTGAGCAGCACGCCGGGCCCCGTGACCCGCCGGACGTCGTCGAGGTCGACGGCCGTGCGGTAGCCGGCGACCTCCTCGGTGAGCACCCCCTGGAGCACGACGAACGAGCCGGCGCTGCCACCGTGGTCGTGCCACGGCGTGCCCTGGCCCGGCAGCCAGGTGAGCAGCCACGCCTCGTGGTCGCGGTCGGCGAGCAGTCGCGCGTAGTAGCGGGTGATGGGGTCGAAGTCGACGAGGCCCTGCCAGAGCGTGCGCTGGCGGGAGAGTCGTCGGGCGGTGTCGGCGAGGTCGACGGAGGTGCGCTGGGCGCCGCGGGACATGGTCGTGCCTTTCAGGTCGGGCTTGATCTGGTCTGGGGTGTCAGGGCCGCTCGGGAGCGGGGCGCTCAGTGCGCGCGCATCGTCCCGAGCAGTCGACACCGGAGCCCGACCAAGACATAACCATGCATTGCCATAAGACAAACGTTAACTTATGTGGGTCGTGGTCGACAACGGAGGGTCCGCGGTGGCGGGAAGTCGCGGGGTTCTGGCCGAAAAGGGCGCGGCGCGGTGTCGGCCCCACGCCTAGGGTTTGGGGGTGACCGTGGACAGCCGTACTGCCAGTGACGCCCCGACGACCGCCCGCCGCACCCGGTGGCTCGTGCTCGGGGCGGTGGCCGTCACGCTGCTGCTCTGGGCGTCGGCCTTCGTCGCGATCCGCCACCTCGGGCACGACGTGCCGCCCGGTGCGCTGTCGCTCGGTCGCCTCCTCGTGGCCTCGGTCGCGCTGGGAGTCCTGGTCCTCCGCCGGCCGCGCACGTGGCCCGCCCGGCGGGACTGGCCGCTGCTGCTGCTCTGCGGCGTGGGCTGGTTCGGCGTCTACAACCTCGCCCTCAACGAGGCCGAGCGCCGCATCGACGCCGGCACGTCGGCGCTCATCGTGCAGATCGGCCCGATCATCGTGGCCCTGCTCGCCACCGTCTTCCTCGGCGAGAAGATGAGCCGCTGGCTCCTCATCGGCATGGCCGTCGGCTTCGCCGGAGTCGTCGTCATCGCCCGCGGCTTCTCGTCCGGGGACTCGGGCGACATGGTGGGCGTGTGGCTCGCCGTCCTCGCCGCGATCACGTATGCCGTGGGCGTCCTGGCGCAGAAGCGGCTCCTCGGGCGGTTGCCCGGGCCCGAGGTCACGTGGATCGCGTGCATCATCGGCGCGGTCGTCTGCCTGCCGTGGAGCGGTGAGCTCGTGACCGTCGTGCGCGACAGCGACGCGAGCACCTTGTGGTGGATCGCCTACCTCGGCATCTTCCCGACGGCCATCGCCTTCTCGACGTGGGCCTACGTGCTGGCGCGGAGCGATGCCGGCAAGCTGACGCTGACGACGTTCCTCGTCCCGTTCATCGCGACTCTCATCGCCTGGGCGCTGCTCTCCGAGGTGCCGCCGCCGCTCACCTTCGTCGGCGGCGCCCTGTGCATCGCCGGCGTGCTGCTGACGAGGCGCAAGTCCCCGAACAGGCAGCGGCCTGCGGTCGACGGCTGAGCGGATCCCGCTGCGGTCCAAGCGAATCGGCTGCCAACGGGGTGTGGGCAAGCCTTCCGCTCCGTTCGAACATGTGTTCTGCATATCTGCTTAGGTGAAGTTCGGTATGCCGGTTTCTGTGGGCTTGAGGAGGTCCTTGAGTCGGTGGGGGTCGGTGTCGACGGCCTGCTCGAGCAGCCGGTAGAAGAGCAGGCCGCGGGACTTCGCGTTCCGCCGGTTGAAGCGGAAGGTGTACTCGTCGAGGTAGTAGGGCAGGTGCTGCTCCTCGACGCGGAAGTGCAGGGTGCCGATGAGCCAGCGCTTGAGCAGTGAGGCGACCAGGTGCACGCCAGGCAGGACGCTGGCCTTGTCGGGGGCGGAGTAGCCGAGGGTGAACTCGTGGGTGTAGCCGAGGTCGGCGAGCCGGCGCAGGGTGCGGGCTCCGTCGGTGCGGACCGTTGAGCCGGGCTCGATGACGGTGGTGGCGAAGTCGACGAGCTGGGACGTGCCGGGGTGGTCGGCGACAGCGAGCCGGACCCGGCCCAGGCGGCGGGTTTCGTTGTGCTCTATGGCGATCATGACGGCGACCTTGTCGCCGTAGCCGCCATGACTGTTCGCGGTGACACCGCCGATCATCGTCTCGTCGAGCTCGACGATCCCGGACAGCTTGTCGCGTTCGGGGCGGACCATGGCCCGGCGCAGCTTGTGCATCCAGGCCCACGCGGTCTCGTAGGAGCCGAACCCGAGGACGCGTTGCAGCCCGAGGGCTGACATGCCGTTCTTCTGCGAGGTCAGGAACCAGATCGCGGCGAACCAGGTCGACAGCGGCGTCCGGGTCCGGTCGAAGATCGTGCCGGCAGTCACCGACGTGCGCCGCCCGCACGAGCGGCACATCCACAACCCGGCCCCGGTGCGCCAGAACTCCCGCGCCCCACACTTGGGGCAGATGAACCCGTCCGGCCACCGCAGGCCCGCGAGGTAGTCCAGGCACGACTGGTTGTCCGGGAACCACTCCAGCAGCTGCTGGTACGTCGCCGGGTAGTCCACTCCCCGAACCGGATTCGTGGTCATCCACAGATGCTACTTCACCCAAGCAGATATGCAGAACATGTGTTCTAATTGAGGAGTCGGCGACCCGGGTGGGAGGAGTGAGTTCGTGCCATTCCTCGACTCCGGGCGCTCGGCTCCCGACGCGACCGACGGCGGACTCAACCCGCGTGTCGTCTGGCTGCTGAAGCACGCGAAGTCGGCGTCGGGACACGTTCCGAGGGTGCGGCCAGAGCCGCGTCCACCGCGCTCGCTGCTCGACGAGGCCGAGGCGGTGCTGTCGCAGATCGAGCGCCTCGAGGTCCACAAGGCCCGCCTCGAGGGCCGGATCGTCGATGCCTACGCCGCGCTGCACTCCGTCGAGGAGCAGCACCTCGCCCAACTGGTCACGAGCTCGCCGGTGCCCATCACGGCCGACCAGGTCGTGACGCAGGAGATCGCGTGTGCGACCGGGGTGGGCGCGTCGGAGGTCGCGCGCCGGCTCGAGCTGGCGACGGCGCCCCGGCGGCACCGAGTGCTGCGCGAGCGGCTGCGTGCCGGCTCGGTCAGCCTCCAGCGGGCGCTGCGCATCGTCGTGGAGACGAGGATGCTCGCCGACGGCGCCCTCCCCGATCTCGAGGCGACCGTCCTCGCGCCGGCCCGCGACGGGTCGATCCCCTCGCACCGTCTCTTCGGTGAGCGGCTGCGGCGGTGCGTGCGAGCGGCGGACCCGCGCGGGCACGAGGAGCGTCGACAGGCTGCCAAGGCCAGGCGCACCGTCTTCGGCCGTCTGGTCGAGGACGGCATGGGCACGTTCACCGTCGTGGCGCCGGCCGAGAGGGTCGTCGGCGTGCTCGACCGGGTGGACGCGATGGCACGGGCTGCCCGTGCGGCCGGCGACGCCCGCACCCTCGACCAGCTGCGCAGCGACCTCCTCTGCGACCTCGTCCTCTTCGGCGTCGTCCTGGGCCCCGAGGGACAGGCCTCCGAGGGCGGCTCGTTCGACAAGGGCCCGTTCGGGAGTGGCCCGTCCGGCAGTGGCCCGTCCGGCAGTGCCCGTCCGGCAGTGCCCCGTCCGGGAGCGAATCGTCCATGGGCGGCGTGGGCTGGTCCGGCCTGTCGGACGCCCCGCCCGCGGCGGTGCGCATCGTCGTCCCCTTCGAGGTGGCTGTCGGCCTGTCCGACGCCCCGTGCGAGCTGACCGGCCACGGCTGGGTCACGGCAGCGCACGCCCGCCGGATCATCACCGCCCCCGGCTCGGTGTGGCAGCGTCTCGCGGCCGATGTCGACACCGGCCGTGCCCTCGAGCTCTCGACCGACCGCTACACCCCGACGCCCGAGATGGTCGAGCACGTCAAGGCGGTCGATGGAGTCTGTCGCGGCCCGGGGTGTGAGGTCCCGGCCGACCGGTGCGACGTCGACCATCTGCAACCGTGGCCGGCCGGCCGCACCCACGTCTCCAACCTCGACTCGCTGAGTCGCGGCTGCCACAACGGCAAGACCGCGAGGGTCTGGCGCGTTCGCCAAGCGGCCGACGAGGGGATCTCGTGGACCTCGCTGGCCGGCCGGGAGTACATCACCTACCCGAAGGACTGGCGTGAGCCGCTGCGCGACCGGGGCTCGGGGCCACCGGGGCGGGGCGCCTCACCGGACGCCTCCGGCGAGGATCGGCCGCACGACGTGCCGGACCCAGCGGCGCTGGATGACCCGCCCCCGTTCTGAGCGAGGTCAGTCAGTCGCCGGTGACGGTCGTCAGGCAGAAGGGGTGACCGACGGGGTCGAGCAGCACTCGCCACGCCGTCGGGGCCGGCTGGTGTGCTGCTTCGCTCGCTCCCAGGGCGATCGACCGCTCGACCGCGTCGTCGAGGTCGGTGACGAGGATGTCGAGGTGGAGCTGCTGCTGCTGACCCGGCTCCGGCCAGGTCGGTCGCACGTGGTTGGCCGCGCGCATCATCGTGACGGCCATGCCGCCGTCGGACAGTGACACGACGCCCCCGTTCGGGCTCTCGTAGGCGCGCGGCAGGCCGAGCAGTGCGCCGTAGAAGTCGGCGAGCGCGGACGGGTCCGGGCAGTCGAGGGACACGGAGGCGAGGCGGCCGACGGCGGGTGCGGGTGAGGTCGTCATGCGCTCAACCCTTGCATCCGGCTCTGACGTCCACGCCGGGGAGGTCCGGTCCGAGGTCTGGTTCCCGGGGTTCAGTGGGCGACGCGGGTGTCGTGCGCTAGGGGCGCGTCGTGCAGCACGCGGTCGATGTCGCGATCGAGCTCGGCGTCGGCGCCGAAGGGGGCGCGCGGCAGTGAGAACGTCCGGCGGTGGTGCGGCCCGGCGGCCGCGACGAGAGCAACGATCATGGCGATGAAGAAGATGATGTCCATGGCAGAAAGTCTGCGCTCATCAGGATCCCGCCACGAGTGGCAGAACTGTCGATGATCGACAAGATCCTGCCATGAGTGTCATGCTGACCGGATGCTGCGCACCATCGCCGTCATCGCCCAGGAACCCGTCGCGACGTTCGAGCTCGGGGTGCTCTGCGAGGTCTTCGGCATCGACCGCACCGACGACGGCGTCCCCGCCTTCGACTTCCGCGTCTGCTCGGCCCGCCCGGGGGAGCCGCTCCGCACGACGACGGGCCTGAGTGTCATCGCGCCCCACCCGCTGGAGGCCGCCCGCGGAGCCGACCTCGTCGCCATCCCCGGTGGCGCCGTCGACGGCCCCTACGACCCCGAGGTCCTCGACCTCCTGCGCGACACCGCGGCGCGCGGGGGTCGCGTCCTCTCGGTCTGCTCCGGCGCCTTCCAGCTCGCCGCGGCAGGCCTGCTCGACGGACGTGAGTGCACCACCCACTGGAGGCATGCCGCCCGACTGGCCGAGAAGCACCCGCGCGCCTGTGTGGACCTCGACGTCCTCTACGTCGAGGACGGCCCGGTCCTGACGAGCGCGGGCACGGCTGCCGGCATCGACGCGTGCCTGCACCTCGTGCGCACCGAGCTCGGCTCGGAGGTCGCGACCCGCATCGCCCGCCGCATGGTCGTGCCGCCGCACCGGTCCGGCGGGCAGCGACAGTTCGTCGAGACGCCGGTGCCGACCGAGCCGTGCGAGGGGCTGCAGGACGTCATGGAGTGGGTGGCCGAGCGCCTCGACGAGGAGCACTCGATCCCGTCCCTGGCGCGCCGGGCCGCGATGTCCGAGCGCACCTTCGCCCGCCGGTTCACGGCCGAGGTCGGTACCACGCCGCACAAGTGGCTGACGAGCCAGCGCGTGCTCCGGGCCCGCCACCTGCTCGAGTCCACCGACCTCGACATCGAGCGCATCGCCCGTGAGAGCGGCTTCGCGACGGCCGCCGTCCTGCGCCACCACTTCCAGCGCCAGATCGGCATCCCGCCCGTCGCCTACCGTCGCGCCTTCGCCCGGCAGCCCGTTACGGCATAGGACCACGCGCTCGCGAGCGGATTCTGGGCCTCTATCGGACCAGCGCTAGACACCCCTAGCAACACCAAGAGCGTTCGCGGGCGCGCGGATCTCGCCGCGACAGGCGTGGTTACCGCCAGTAGGTTACTGGCCAGTGGACGCCACCGACGCCGTCCCGCTGCCCGAGGAGCCTGCCGTCATGCCTCGATCGACCCTCCGCCTGCCCCGGACCCGCCGCATCGTCGGTGTCGTCGTCCTCGCCCTCGTCGCCGCGGTCATGGCACCGTTCACGACGGCCCGGGCGGACGGGTTCTACGACCCGCCGTCGTCCGTCTCCGCTGCGCCCGGCACGGTGCTCAAGGCGGAGTCGATGACCTTCTACCTCGACCCGCTCCGCACCATCCGCTCGACCGCTCGGGCGACCCGCGTCATGTACGCGACCCGCGACCGCAGCGGCGTCGCCGTCGCCGTCACCGGCACGGTCCTCGTCCCGACCGTCCCGTGGATCGGCGTAGGTCAGCGTCCCGTCATCGGCTACGCGGCAGGCACCCAGGGCATGGGCGACCAGTGCGCACCGAGCCGCCAGCTCGCCGCCGGCTCGGAGTACGAAGGCGCTTTCGTCTCAGGCCTGCTCGCGCGTGGCTATGCCGTCGCCATGACGGACTACCAGGGCCTCGGCACACCCGGCACCCACACCTACATGGTCCGTGAGGCGCAGGCCCACGCCGTCCTCGACATGGTGCGTGCGGCCCAGCGGCTCCCCGGCACGGGCCTGCCCACCGCCGGACCCGTCATGCTCGCGGGCTACAGCCAGGGCGGTGGCGCGAGCGCTGCCGCCGCCGAGCTCGCGCCCACCTACGCGCCCGAGCTCAAGCTCAGGGGCGCCGTGGCCGGAGCCGTCCCGGCGGAGCTGGGCGCCGTGGCCGCGCACCTGGACGGCAGCCTCTACTCCGCCTTCGCGCTCTACGCCGTCGCCGGCCAGTCCGCCGCCTACGGCCTCGACCTCGACAGCTTCCTGAACGCCCGCGGCACGTCGGTCATCGACGCCGTCAAGGGCGAGTGCGTCGGTCAGTCCATCGCCCTGCACGCCTTCACGCGCTCGAGCGACCTCACCAAGGACGGTCGCTCCCTGACCGAGCTCGCGGCCGCCGAGCCCTTCCGCTCGATCATCGCCGACCAGCGCATCGGCCGGCTCAAGCCCGCCGTGCCCGTCCTGCTCACGCACTCGGTCCTCGACGACGTCATCCCGTATGCCGTGGGGCGAGGTCTCGCCCACGACTGGTGCGCCCGCGGCGCGAATGTCGCCTTCTCCGCCAACGTCACCCCGACCCACGTCGGGGGAGCGGTGCCGTCGTTCGCGAAGGAGTACGCCTTCCTCGAGGCTCGGGTCGCCGGTCTCCCGCAGGTCTCCGACTGCTGGTGGCTCTGAGCGGCGGCGTCAGGCGTTCCGGCGAGCGATCGCGGTCGAGAGGGCGGTCGCGAAACCGCACCACGCGGCATACGGCGACAGGGCGATCCCGGCCCCCTTGCTGGCGGTGCCGGCGCGCCGCGCCAGGTCGGCGGAGCTCGCCGTGAGCAGGGCGGCCTCGGCCGCGGCGACCCACGGCCTGCGGGAGCGCCAGAAGAGGACGCTCCACGCCGCGTTGAGCGCGAGGTTGGTGCCGAACGCCTTGAGGTAGGCGTCGCGGCCCTTGGTGTCGCCGGCCTTGTCGTACGCGTTGAGCGCGGTCGCCGAGCTCGCCGCGATGTCGGTGTAGAGCGCGGTCCACACGACCGGGAAGGCGATCGTCGGCGGCTGCCAGTCGGGCAGGTCGAGCGAGCGGTACCACGTCGAGTCGGGCTTGGTGGCAAGGCTGCCCACGACGACGGTCGCCACGGTCGCGGCACTCGTCAGGGCGAGGTTGCGCATGGCCGTGTCGGGCTTCGCGGTGCGCATCGCCGACCGCACGGCGGTGTCGAAGTCGATGAAGCCGCCGGGCACGTCGACGTAGTTCACGAGATCGTTCTCCTTGGCGACGACCTCGTGGACGAGGCTGCCGACGAGCGGCTTGGCCAGCCCGGCCGAGATCGGCGTGACGAGCCCGACCCAGTGGCTCGCGAGGCGCGGCGTCAGCACCGGCACGGTCACGACGATGGGACGACGGCGCCCCGTCGCGTCGGAGAAGCGCCCGATCATCTCGCGGTAGGTCAGCACCTCGGGACCGCCGATGTCGAAGGTGCGGTTGACGTCGGGAGGCAGGCTGCCGGCGCCGACGAGCAGCGTCACGACGTCGTCGATCGCGATCGGCTGGATCTTGTTGTCGAGCCACTTCGGCGCGACCATCGCGGGCAGCCGAGTCGTGAGGTAGCGCAGCATGTCGAACGACGCCGACCCGTCACCGAGCACGACCGCGGCCTGGAGCACCGCCGTGGGCACGCCCGAGTCGAGCAGGATGCGCCCGACCTCGACGCGCGAGGCGAGGTGCGGCGAGAGGACGTCGTCGTCGGGGTGCAGGCCGCCGAGGTAGACGATGCGCGAGACCCCGGCATCTTTGGCCGCCTCGGAGAAGATCGTCGCCGCGTCGCGGTCCCGCTCGGCGAAGTCGGGCTTGTCGTCCATCGAGTGCACGAGGTACCAGGCGGCGTCGATCCCCTCGAGGACCCGGCGCATGTCGTCGGCCGAGCCGACGTCGCCCTCGGCGACCTCGACCCGGTCGGCCCACGGCTTGCCGTCCATCGAGCTGCGGTGGCGGGTCAGCACGCGCACCGTCCAGCCCTCGTCGAGCAGCCGTGGCACGACCTGCCCCCCGATGTAGCCGGAGGCTCCGGTCACGAGGGCGGTGCGGGAGGAGGTCATCGGATCACCTGGTCAGCTCGAGGGCGGGTGGGAGGAGGACGAGCATCCCGGTCGACCACACGACGTGCGTGATGATCGGGCCGAGGAAGCCACCGGTGACGCGGCGCTGCAGCGCGGTCACGAGGCCGATCACGGCGGCGGCGAGGACGAGCAGCGGGATGCCGCTGCCCACGGTGGTCAGCGCGTAGAGCACCGTCGTCAGGGTCACCTGGTGGCGGGGGAGCGCGGCATACAGGGCGCCGCGAAAGTAGAGCTCCTCGACGACACCGTTGACGAACGTGATGGCCAGCACCGCGGCGAAGGCGCCGAACCGGGCGTGGTCGAGCAGCTGGTCGACCGGCTCGCGCAGCACGGGGATCCGCGCGACGACGAGCGCCCCGACGAGGAAGACGAGGAGGAGCAGCACGCCGAGCACGAGCGACTGGACGATGGGCCGGGCCGGCTCGCCACGACGCGTGTGCCCCCAGCCGGCGTGCAGCGGCCCGGACAGCAGCGCGCCGACGAGCCACACGGCCGCCAGCGCCAGGGTCGCGACGTAGAAGAGCGGGTCGCCCGGCGTGATCCGGAGCGCCCACGCGAGCACGGCGGTGCCGACGACGAACGTGATCGCGACGACCACCTGGCGGCGCTGGAAGACGTCGTCGGGGTCGTGGTGGTCGCGGTCCACCTTCTCGATGAGCGCCGCGTTGACGAACGCGCGCAGCTCGGCCACGGGGCCCCGCATGTCTCGTCTCCTCCGGTCGTCAGCGTCGGGCGCGCTCGTAGCGGGCCAGGGTCTCCTTGCGCTCGTCGTCGTGGTCGACGACCGGCTGGGGATACTTCTCGTCGTACCCGTTGTCGTGCTTCCACGGCTCGTGCGCGGCGCTGCCCTTCAGGTGGCGCAGCTCGGGCACCCAGCGCCGGACGTACTCCCCGTCCGGGTCGAACTTCTTGCCCTGCGTCACCGGGTTGAAGACGCGGAAGTAGGGCGAGGCGTCGGTACCGGTGCCCGCGACCCACTGCCAGCCGTGGTTGTTGCTGGCGATGTCGCCGTCGATGAGGTGGTCGAGGAAGTGCTGCGCCCCGACGGGCCACCACACGTGGAGGTCCTTGGTCAGGAAGCTGGCGGTGATCATCCGCACCCGGTTGTGCATCCAGCCCTCCTCGAGGAGCTGGCGCATGCCCGCGTCGACGATCGGGTAGCCCGTGCGACCCTCGCGCCACGCGTCGACGAGCCGGTCGGTCTCGGCGCCGGAGTCGTAGGGCAGCTTGGCGAGCTCGCCCCGCAGGTCGTGCCACGCCGAGTCCGGCTGGTGCCACAGCACGTCGGCGTAGAACTCGCGCCAGATCAGCTCGGTGACGAAGGTGCCCGCCGCCTGCGACCGCCCGGCCGAGTGCGCGGCGATGTCGGCGAGGATCGTGCGCGGGTGGATCTCGCCGTACTTCAGCGGCGCCGACAGTCGCGAGGTCGTGTCGAGGTCGGGTCGGTCGCGTTGCTTGTCGTATGCCGTCAGCCCGTCGCGCAGGAAGCTCTCCCACCGCTTGAGCGCGGCTGCCTCGCCGGCCTCGATCCCCGAGGGCGTCTTCGGCAGCGGGTCGCTGTGCACCTCGTCGCGCAGCCACGGGATGCGCTTGGGCCGGTCGGCCGGTGCCGGCCGGCCGTGCTGGTGCCACGCCTTGGAGAACGGCGTGAAGACCTTGTAGGGCGAGCCGGACTGGTTGACGATGCGACCCGGCCCCACGGCATACGGCGTGCCGGTCGCGACGAGCTCGCGTCCGTCGTCGGCGAGGGCCTTCTCGACGGCCTCGTCGCGGCGACGGCCGTAGGGCGTCGTCTCGCGCGAGACGTGGACCTGCGTCGCGCCGACCTGCTTCGCCAGCTTCGGGATGACCTCGACCGGGTCACCGCGGCGGACGACGAGGGCGCCGCGCGTGTCCTTGGACAGCGACGCCACCGAGGCGAGCAGCCGCCGCGTGCGCGGGGTCTCGTGCTCGAGCAGGCGCGGGTCGAGCACGAAGACCGGCAGCACGTGCGAGGCCGAGTCGACGGCGGCGAGCAGCGCCGGATGGTCGTTCAGGCGCAGGTCGCGCCGGAACCACAGGATCGACGTCGTCGCCGGAGCCATCAGGAGGCCGCGACCGCGGCGCCCTCCCGCTCGAAGCGCACCTGCGCCACGTCGAGGTAGCCCGTCGCGAAGCCCGCCTCGCAGTAGGCGAGGTAGAACTCCCACTTGCGACGGAACGTCTCGTCGAAGCCGAGGGCGTTGACCTCGGGCCAGCGCGCGAGGAACGTCTCGCGCCAGCGGCGCAAGGTCTCGGCGTAGTCGGTGCCGAAGGCCTCGACGGCCGACATGCGCAGTGTCGTCGCGGCGTCGGTCGTCTCGCTCATCGCCTGCAGGCTCGGGATGAGCCCGCCGGGGAAGATGTGCTTCTGGATCCAGCCGTACGAGTGCTTCGTGGCCATGAGCCGCTCGTGCGACATGAGGATCGCCTGGATCGCGGCGATGCCCCCGGGCGCCAGGCGCTCGTCGATGGTGCGGAAGTAGGTCTCCCAGTACTCCTCGCCGACGGCCTCGATCATCTCGACGCTGACGACGGCGTCGTAGACGCCCTCGACCTCGCGGTAGTCCTGGATGCGGATGTCGACCGTGTCGGTGAAGCCGGCGTCGGCGACGCGCTGACGGGCCAGCGCCGCCTGCTCCTTGGAGAGCGTGACGCTCGTGACCGTGGCGCCGCGGCGGGCGGCCTCGAGGGCGAGCGTGCCCCAGCCGGTGCCGATCTCGAGGACGCGGCTGTCCTGGCCGACCTTGGCCATGTCGAGGATCGCGTGCACCTTGCGCAGCTGGGCCTCCTCGAAGGACTGCGTGCGTAGCGGCTGGTCCTCGTCGAAGATCGCCGAGCTGTAGCTCATCGTCTCGTCGAGGAAGGTCGCGAAGAGGTCGTTGGACAGGTCGTAGTGCGCCTCGATGTTGCGACGCGAGCCGAGCAGCGAGTTGTTCTGGATCGTCGGGATGCGACGGTCGACGAAGCCGCGCAGCCGCAGCCAGCCGGCCGGCACGGCCGTCGTCATCCGCTCGGCGAACGGCATGAGCAGCTCGGCGAGGTCGGTGCCCTCGGCGGCCTTCCAGTCGCCGGCCATGTAGGCCTCGCCGATCCCGATCTTCGGGTGGTGGGCGAGGCGCTCGAAGAGGGCCGTCGGGCGCACGATCTGCAGGCCCGGGCGGCCGGCCTGGCGCATGCCGCCGCCGAGCAGGGACCCGTCGGGCATGACCACGTCGACCGGCACGCGCTTGGCGACCTGCGCCAGGATGGTGCGGGCCAAGCGGGCACGGACGCAGAGGACCCGCAGGCTGGGCCGGCGCAGGCAGATCGGCTGGGCCATCGAGAGCGTCGGCGAGACGGGCGACGGGACGGGCTGGGTGGACTGGGCGGTCATCGGACGGCCTCCTCGGGGTGGTGGGGGCGGGGCATCACGGGCAGGCGACGCAACCACAGTCGTATGCCGTGTACCCGGATCAGGGCCGTCACCCTCTGGGTCATGAGGCCGTGACGGCGGACGAGTCGGAGCAGGGAGCGGGTCGTGGCGGGCTCCGGAGCGCCACGGGTGACGGCGGTCATGATGCGCTCGCCACCGCGGTCGAGGCCCACCGTCACGGCGACGGCGTCGGGTCGCAGGACGAGGCGGACGGCATACTCCCCGCTCGTGTCGTTGAAGGGCGAGACGTAGAAGGCCTTGGCGACGGACGCCGTGCCGTCGTCCTCGACGTCGAGGAGGTAGGCGTGGCGCTCCCCGTAGGTGTTGTGCACCTCGAAGACGACGGCGAGCAGCGAGCTGTCGGGGCGCAGGCACCAGAAGACGCTGAGCGGGTCGAAGGTGTGGCCGAGCACGCGCGCGTTGGCGAGCATGAGCACGCGGTCGTCGGCGGCCAAGGTCACGCCACGGGCGGCGAGGAACCGCTCGACGTCACCACGGATGCCGCCGCCCAGCCGACCGCCATCAAGGTGGTCGCGCGCATCGAACCGGGCGAGCAGCCTTGCCGGCCAAGCGAGTCGGGGCAGCTCGTCTAGGTCGACGAGCCACTGGTAGTGGCCGTAGGTGAAGCTGTGGTGCAGCGGCGTGCGGCGCGAGTGCGCCACGGTGCCGTCGACGAGGGCAGGCACCTGCGGCGGCGTGAGGACGGCCGTCACCAGCGCACCCCGAACGACTCGGCGGCTTCCACGCCCGAGCGGCATCCGTCCTCGTGGAAGCCCCAGCCGAGGTGCGCGCCGGCGAAGGCCAGGCGGTCGCCACCCGCGCCCCGCAGGCGGCCCGCGGCCTCGACCGCCTCCTGGGTGAAGATCGGGTGGTCGTAGGACATCCGCGCCGTCACGAGCGACTCGTCGACGGTGCCGGCCGGGTTGAGCGTCACGACGTGGTCGTCGGCGTCGGTGATGCCGTGCAGGCGGTTCATCCAGTAGCTGACGGTGACGTCGGGCGCCGGGGCGTCGCACGCGTGCATGCGGTAGTTCCACGACGCCTTGGCCTGGCGCGGCTTCGGCAGCACCGAGGAGTCGCGGTGCAGCCAGGTCTCGTTGCGGGAGTAGCGGATCGCCGACAGGTCCCGCTTCTCGTCGGGCGTCGCGTCGGCCAGCAGGTCGAGGGCCGAGTCGGCGTGGGTGGCCACCACCGCGCGGTCGAAGGTCGCGGTCTGCCCGTCGCGCACGAGCACGTCGACACCGTCGTCGTGCCTCGTCACCGCGGTCACCGGGCTCTCCTTGCGCACGTCGGGCAGTCGCGCGACGAGCCGGTCGACGTAGGTGGCCGACCCGCCGGTGACGGTGCGCCAGGTCGGCGAACCCGTCACCGTCAGCATGCCGTGGTGGTCGAGGAACCGGAAGAGGTGGCGGGCCGGGTAGGACGACGCGTCGAGGTCGCCGCACGACCACACGCAGGCGACGAGCGGGATCGCGAAGTGGCGCACGAAGTAGTCGGAGAAGCCCTGCGTCGCAAGGAACTCGCCCCACGTGGGGTTCTGCGACTCGTCGGCGAGGAGGGCGTGCGCGGCCTTGTGGAAGCGCGGCACGTCGCTCAGCATCTTGACGAACCGCGGGTCGGCGAGGCGGCGCTTCTGGGCGAACATGCCCTTGGGACCGCGGCCCCCGGCATACGACAGCCCGCACCCCTGGCACGTGATGCTCATGCTCATCTCGGTGGGCTGGGTCGGCACGTCGAGCTCGGCGAAGAGACGGAGCAGGTGCGGGTACGTCTTCTCGTTGTGGACGATGAAACCGCTGTCGATGCGCAGGCTGCCGTCGCGCCCGGCGACGTCGTGGGTGTGCGCGTGACCGCCGATGCGGCTGTCGCTCTCGTACAGCGTGACGTCGTGGGTCCTGCTCAGCACATGGGCTGCGGTCAGTCCCGAGACGCCCGCGCCGATGACGGCGGCGGTGGGTCGGGTGCTGTCGGATCGGTTCGGTCGAGTCACCGAGGCCTCCTGGCTGATGTGGTCCCGTGTGGTTCGGCGCGATGCCCCGACCGGATTGGAGGAGAACAGTATGCGCGGCGCGCGTTGTCCATCCTTCGTCCACACCGTAGAGTGGCTGTTCAAGGTCTGTCAAAGGTTGGAGAAGGCATGGAGATCGAGCGCAGCGTCACCGTGGGAGTGCCCGTGGATCGCGTCTTCGCCTACCTCAGCGACTTCACCAACACGACCGAGTGGGACCCGGGCACCGTGAGCACCGAACGGGTCTCCGGTGACGGCGGCCTCGGCACGCGCTACCGCAACGTGTCGAAGTTCTTGGGCCGCGAGACCGAGCTCGACTACCTCGTCATCGAGCACGTGCCGGGCGAGCGGTTCGCGCTCCGGGGAGAGAACGCCACGGTCGTCGCGAACGACACGATGACCTTCGTGCGCACCGTGACGGGCGGCGCCGGCGACGGCGGGGCCGCCGCCGAGGGCACGACCGTCACCTATCGCGCCGACTTCGAGTTCAAGGGCGTGGCCAAGCTCGCCGCCCCCCTGCTCGCGCCGGCCTTCAAGAAGCTCGGCGACGAGGCCGAGCAGGGCATGCGAGACGCCTTGAACAGGTTGGGGTAGCCGATGTACACCATCAAACGTGCCGCGGAGCTGACCGGGATCAGCGTCGCCACCCTCCGCGCGTGGGAGCGTCGCTACGGCGTCGTCAGCCCGCAGCGGTCCGACGGCGGCTACCGCCTCTACGGCCCCGAGGACGTCCGCGCCCTCGCCATCATGAACTCCCTCGTCAACGAGGGGTGGTCGGCCCGCGAGGCCGCCGCCGAGACCATCCGCCGGCTCTCGAGCCGCGACGCCGCCGGTCGCGAGGTGCCCTTCGGTCGCGGCGACCGCGAGAGCCGCAGCTCGCGCGTGGCCCCGCTGCGCCCGGGTGGCCGCTACCAGTCCGAGGACGCCGAGGCCTTCATCCGGGCGGCCGAGCGGCTCGACTCCGCGTCGGCGACCGCCGTCCTCGACGCCCGGTTCGCGCTCGGCACGTTCGAGCACGTCGTCGACGACTGGCTCATGCCCACCCTGGCCCTCGTCGGTGACGCGTGGGCGCACGGCCGGCTCACCGTGGCCGGCGAGCACCTCGTGTCGTATGCCGTGCAGCGACGTCTCGCGGCCGCCTACGAGGCCGCGTCCGGCCGGGTCGACGGCCCGACCCTGCTCATCGGCCTGCCGCCGGGCTCGCGCCACGAGCTCGGGCTGCTCGCCTTCGCCGTGGCGGCCCGCCGGGCCGGCTTCGCCACCGTCTACGTCGGCGCCGACCTGCCTGCCGAGGACTGGCTGCGCGCCATCGAGGCCCGACGGGCGGCCGGAATGGTCATGGCCGTGCCGCGCAACATCGACATCGCCATGGCCCAGGAGATCGTCGACACCGTGAGCCGCGCGCACCCCGAGGTCGTCATCGGGCTCGGCGGCAGCCAGCAGAACGAGATCACCGGCACCTGCGTGCACCTCGGCCACTCCATCACCGTCGCCGTCGGCGAGATGACGCGCCGCCTGCGCATCCCCGCCTGAGCGTGCGGGTCCTCGTCCTCGGGGGCACGGGAGAGGCCCGGGACCTCGCGGCCCGGCTCGTCGAGCGCGGCGACGTCGTCGTGTCGAGCCTGGCCGGGCGGGTCAGTGCTCCGGCCCTGCCCGTCGGCGAGGTGCGCACCGGGGGCTTCGGCGGCGTCGACGGCTTGGCCGCCTACGTCGACGGCTCCTTCGACCACGTCGTCGACGCGACCCACCCCTTCGCCGCCCAGATCACCGGCAACGCCGTCGCCGCGTGCGACCGGGTCGGCGTGCCGATCGTCCGGCTCCAGCGTCCCGGCTGGGAGATGCACCCCCTGGCGGGCTCGTTCACGTGGGTCGAGGACATCGAGGCCGCCCGCGTCGCCGCCGAGGGCCTCGGGGTCCGGCCGTTCGTCACGACGGGGCGCCAGCAGCTCGACGCCTTCGCCGGGTGGGACGACCGCTACGTCCTGGCGCGCGTCGTCGACCCGCCCGAGTGGGAGGTCCCGGCGTCGTGGGAGGTGCTCCGAGCCCGCGGCCCCTACCCCTACGCCGGCGAGCGCGACCTGCTCGAGAGCCGCCGCATCGACGTGCTCCTGACCAAGGACTCGGGCGGTGCGCTCACCGAGGCCAAGCTCACTGCCGCGCACGACCTCGGCGTCCCCGTCGTCGTCGTCCGCCGCCCGCCGGTCCCCGAGGGGATCCGCGTCGTCGCGACGGTGGACGACGCACTCGGAGCGGTGGGCGCGAAACCCGCCTGACGGCATACGTCGTCACGTACGTTCGTCGCGTGACGGCGGGGCCGGCGGGACACGACGAACGCGCGCGGTGGGAGCGGCTGCTCCCCGGCATAGCCGTGCTGCGCCACTACGACCGCGTGTGGCTGCGCGGCGACGTGCTCGGCGGGATCACCGTCGCCGCCTACCTCGTGCCGCAGGTGCTCGCGTACGCCGAGGTGGCCGGGCTCCCGGCCGTCACCGGCCTGTGGGCGGTCGGGCCGGGGCTGCTCGTCTACGCCGTGCTCGGCTCCTCGCGGCAGCTGTCCGTCGGTCCCGAGTCGACGACGGCGCTCATGACCGCGGCCGGCGTCGGCGCCCTCGTCACCGCGGGCGGCGGGCTCGCGATGCGCCAGGAGATGGCCGCGCTACTCGCGATCGCCGTCGGGCTCCTCTGCGTCGTCGGCTTCGTGACGCGGCTCGGCTTCCTGTCCGACCTGCTGTCCAAGCCCGTCCTCGTCGGCTACATGGCCGGCATCGCCGCGCTGATGATCGTCAGCCAGATCGGCAAGGTGACCGGGCTGAAGGTCGTGGGCGACTCCTTCCTCCAGGAGCTGAGGTATGCCGTCACGCATCTCGGCGACGTCCACCTCCCGACGCTGTGGCTGGCGCTCGGCGTGCTCGCGGTGCTCTTCGCGTTCCAGCGCTTCGCGCCGCGCTGGCCCGGGCCGCTCATCGCCATGCTCGGAGCGACCGTCGTCGTCTGGGCGGGCGGACTCGTCGAGCGAGCCGGCGTGCACGTCGTCGGTGCGGTGCCGCAGGGGCTGCCGGCCGTCAGGCTGCCGGACGTCGCCGACGTCGACGTCTGGGCCCTGCTGCCGGCGGCGCTCGGGGTCGCCGTCGTCGCCTACTCCGACAACGTCCTGACCGGCCGGGCGTTCGGCGCGCGCCACCGCGAGAGCATCGACAGCAACCAGGAGTTCCTCGCGCTCGGCGGCGCCAACGTCGCCTCCGGTCTGCTCCAGGGCTTCCCGATCAGCTCGAGCGGCAGCCGCACCGTCATCGCCGACGCGATGGGGGCGCGCACCCAGCTGCACTCGCTCGTCTCGCTCGTCCTCGTCGTCGCGACCCTGCTCTGGCTCGGGCCCGTCATCGGCGCCTTCCCCACCGCGGCGCTGGGTGCGGTCGTCGTCTTCGCCGCGGTGCGGCTCGTCGACGTCGCCGAGCTGCGGCGGATCGCGGCGTTCCGGCGCAGCGAGCTCGTGCTGGCGCTCGCGACGACGGCGGCCGTGCTGCTCTTCGGGGTGCTGCCCGGGATCGGCGCCGCGATCGCGCTGTCGGTCCTCGACCTGCTGCGACGCATCGTCCACCCGCACGACGGCGTGCTCGGCTACGTGCCCGACGTCGCCGGCATGCACGACATCGACGACCACCCGAACGCCGTCCAGGTGCCCGGGCTCGTCGTCTACCGCTACGACTCACCGCTCTTCTTCGCCAACTCCGACGACTTCGTCAAGCGCGCGCTCGAGGTCGTCGACACGGCCTCGGGGCATGGGCAGGTCGAGTGGTTCCTGCTCAACGCCGAGGCCAACACCGAGGTAGACCTGACGGCCGTGGACGCCCTCGAGACCCTGCGCTCGACGCTGGCCGCGCGGGGCATCCGCTTCGCGATGGCCCGGGTCAAGGAGGACATGCGGATCTCGCTCGAGGCCGGCGGCTTCGTCGAGAAGGTCGGTGCCGACCTCATCTTCCCGACCCTGCCGACCGCCGTCGCCGCGTATGCCGCGTGGTACGAGCGCGAGCACGGCTCGGGGCCGCCGGGGCTGCGCATCCCGCCCGTGCCGGCGCAGCCCGAGCCCACCCCGCCGGAGCCCGACGCCTAGCCTTGCGGCATGGACACCGAGCGTGAGTCAGGCGACCCGACGCCGACCGTCGTCGCGATCCACGTCGCCAAGGGGCGCCGCCTGCCGACGCGCTCGGTGCCGAGCGTCGAGGCCGAGGCGGGGGCCGGGCTCGTCGGCGACCGCTACCACGGCAGCAAGCACCGGCACGTGACGATCCAGGCGCTGCCCGAGCTCGAGGCGGCCGCCGCGGACCTCGGGCGGCCCGTCGACCCGGGCCTGACGCGGCGCAACCTGACGATCTCTGGCGGGACGATCCCGACGAGGCCGGGGGAGCGCATCACCATCGGCGACGTCGAGCTCGAGGTCGTGCGCATCGCCGCGCCGTGCCGGCTGCTCGACGACAACCTCGGGCCGGGCGCCGCGCGAGCGCTGCACGCACGGGCCGGGACGGTGTTCCGGCTGCTGACCTCGGGGACGATCAGCGTCGGCGACGAGGTCGACCTCTCGGGCTGAGCGCCTCGACGGCCACTGCCACTGCGACCGCCACGGCGAGCGAGCCGGCCGACACACGTCGCGCGAGGCTGCTGGCACGGTCGATCTCCAGCACGCCCGCCGCCGGGCCAGTGCCCAGCGTGCCGCGGTCCTCGGTGCGTCCGTCGTAGGTGTTGGACCCGCCGAGGCGCACCCCCAGCACCCCGGCGAAGGCGGCCTCGACGACACCGCCGTTGGGGCTCGGGTGGGCCGGGGCGTCACGCCGGATGGTGTCCCGCGCCTGCGCTGCACGCTCTCGGGAGCCGCTGCTCGCGAGGGTCAGGGCCGCTGCGACCCTGGCCGGGACCCAGTTGACGACGTCATCGAGCCTGGCTGCCGCCCAGCCGAACTCGCGGTACCGCTCGTTGCGGTGGCCGACCATCGCGTCGAGGGTGTTGACGGCGCGGTAGGCGAGCAGTCCCGGGACGCCGAGCAGGCCACCCCAGAGCAGCGGCGCGACGACGGCGTCGGACGTGTTCTCGGCCAGCGACTCGACGCAGGCGCGGGCGACCTCGTCGGCGTCGAGCGTCGAGGTCTCGCGGCCGACGAGGTTGCGCACCTGCACGCGGGCTGCGTCGAGGTCTCCGCGGCGCAGCTGCCCGTCGATGGTGGCTGCCTCACGGGTCAGCGAGCGGCCTCCGAGCACCGCCCACGTCGCGGCCGCGGTGACGAGGGTGCGGGCCGGCCCACGGCGCCGCGTCGCCCGCTCGGCCACGACGCCGAGGGCGGCCGTCGACGTCACCAAAAGCGCCACGTGGGCGACGCCGGCGGCGCGCGAGGCGGCATACGTCCTCCGCTCGAGCGCCATTGCGACAGAGCCGAACCCGGCCACCGGGTGCCAGTGCCGTGGGTCGCCGATCGCCTGGTCCAGCGCCCAGCCCAGCGCCAGGCCCAGGGCGCGGCTCATCGGAGGACGTCGAGTGCCGCGACCTCGCCGATGACGACGACCGCCGGGGCGCCGAGGCCCTCACGGCGGGACGTGGCGTCGATGTCGGCGAGCGTGCCGCGGGCCGTGCGCATGCTCGGCAGCCCGGCGTCGGCGACGACCGCCGCGGGGGTCCCGGGCGGGAGGCCCTCGGCCACGAGCGTCTCGGCGACGGCCCCGAGCGTGGCGACCCCCATGAGGACGACGATCGTCGTGCGGCTGCGCGCGACGGCGCCCCAGTCGAGCGTGCTGCGGGGGTCGCCCGGAGGCACGTGACCGCTGACGACGGTGAAGCCCTGCACGAGGGCGCGGTGCGTCACCGGGATGCCGGCCAGGGCGGGGGCCGCGATGCTCGACGAGATGCCCGGGACGACGACGACGGGGACGCCGTGCGCCGCGCAGGCCTCCGCCTCCTCGCCACCGCGACCGAAGACGAAGTTGTCACCACCCTTGAGGCGCAGCACGTTCCGGCCGGCGAGGGCGTGCTCGACGAGGATCTCGTTGATGCGCTCCTGTGGTGTGAAGTCCCCGCGAGGGATCTTGCCGACGTCGACAACCTGCACGTCGTCCCGGGCGTGACGCAGCACGCTCAGGGGTGCGAGTCGGTCGTGGACGATGACGTCGGCGACCCGGACGGCCTCGATGCCGGCCACGGTCATCAGCCCGGGGTCGCCGAGGCCCCCGCCGAGCAGGGTCACGGTGCCCACGGCGGAGCCGCCCTGAGCTGCAGCGGTCTCCGGGGTCGGCACGGGTGCGGTCGACACGTCGCCACGCAGGACGACGTCGTGGCCCGTCGGGTCGGCTGCCGGGTCGAGGGTGACGAGCCCGCGCTCGGCGAGGTCGCGCAGCGAGGTGGGCAGGCCCTCGAGCGTGGCGGCCACGGTGACGCGCGCACCGTCCCGGAGCAGCGCGTGCACGGTCGCGACCGAGTGGGGTGCGACGCGCGCGATGAGGACCGACAGTCCGGAGAAGCTCAGCTCAGGCGACACGGCGACGTCTCCTCAGGTCGGCGAGGGCCGCGACGACGGCTCTCGAGGTCTCGGGGTCCCTGACGGCCATCCTGACCCAGGTGGGCCCGAGCCCGGGGAAGGTCTCACCCCGCCGGACGGCGAACCCCAGCCGGGCGAGGTCCTCCCGAACCGATCCGGTGCCGAGCGGGCTCGTGTCGACGAGGACGAAGGGAGCGTGCGACGGTGCCGCCGTGGTCAGCCCGGCGGCCGCGAGCTCGCGGACGAGGACGTCCCGGTCGGCGGCGTACGCCAGGGCCGCGGCCTCCGCCTCCGCGACGGCACGGGCCGACAGGCAGGCGACCGTGGCCGCCACCGCCGGGCTCGACACCGACCACGGCGGCTGCACGGCGCGCAGCCTCGCCAGGAGGGTCGGGTCGCCGACGACGTAGCCCGCCCGCAGCCCGGCCAGCCCCCACGTCTTGGTCAGCGACCGGATGACGAGCAGCCCGTCGAGGTCGGGAGCGACGAGCGACTCGGGCTCACCGGGCACGGCGTCCATGAAGGCCTCGTCGACGACGACGACGCGTCCCGGCCGGCGCAGCGCGCGCAGGTCGTCGGCCCGGTGCAGCACGCCCGTCGGGTTGGTCGGGTTGCCGACGACGACGAGGTCGGCGCCGGCGTGCTCACCCCCAGGTCCGAAAACGGCAGGGTCTAGGCGGAAGCCGTCCTCGCGCCGGAGCACGTGCCGGGACACCGCTCGACCGGCCGCGCCGAGGGCGGCCTCGGGCTCGGTGAACTGGGGGTGGACGACCACCGGCTCTGCCCCGGGCACGGCGCGGGCGACGAGGGTGAACGCCTCGGCCCCACCGGCCGTCGGGAGCACGCACGCGGGGTCGACCCCGTGCCGCCGCGCGATGGCGAGGGTGGCCGGGGCCGGGTCGGGATAGCGACCGAGGTCGCGCAGCGAGTCGGCCACGACGTCGGCCAGCCACGGCGGGGGAGCGGGCAGCCGCACGTTGACCGCGAGGTCGACGAGCCCCGGGGCGGTGTCGCGGTCGCCGTGGTGGTGCAGGTCGACGAGACCCGACGCCGCGCTCACGACGCCCTCCTGTGGTGGGTCGACACGGCATACGCGTGCACGGCCTCGGTGAAGCGCACTGCGAGCTGCGGGTGGCCCGCCCAGTGGGTGTGGAGGTAGGAGGCGTGCAGCGTCGCGCGGCCGGTGCCGGCGGGGTCGAGCGCGAAGCCGTCGGGGGTGCCGTCGAGCAGCCACGCCGCCGAGCCCGAGCGGTCGTCGGACTCGACTGTCGTCCGGTGGAACTCGTGGCCCGTCACGCGGGTGCCGGCCGGGCCGAGCAGCGAGTCAGCCGGCGCGATGGCGGTGCGGTAGCCGAGCGTGAGGCGCGGTCCCATCGTCCCCACCGTCGGGACGGCCCCGACCATCTCGTGGCCGTCGACCGACTGGGAGAGGTAGAGCAGGCCGGCGCACTCGGCGACGGTGGGCAGGCCCGCTTGGACGGCGGCCAGGATGTCCTGTCGCAGAGCGGCGTTCGCCGAGAGCTCGGCCGCGTGCACCTCGGGGAAGCCGCCGCCGAGGTAGAGGCCCGCGGTGCCGGCCGGGAGTGACCGCGCGTGCAGCGGGTCGAAGACGACGGGGTCGAGCCCGGCCGCCCGCAGCAGCTCGTCGGTCTCGGCGTAGCGGAAGGTGAAGGCGCGCCCACCGGCCACGGCGACGACGGGGCGGTGGGCGCCCGTCGCAGGTCGCGCGGCGTCCCCGAGAGCGGCTGCCGGGTCCCACGCGGCCTCGGCGAGGTCGGGGGCCGACCGCGCGATCGCGAGCACGTGGTCGAGGTCGACGTGCTCGGCCACCCGCTCGGCGAGCAGGCGCACCGAGCGGGCTGCCTCGTCGCGCTCCGCCGCCGGGACGAGCCCGAGGTGCCGCGAGGGCGCCTCGATCCCCGCATCGCGCGGCAGCACGCCGAGCACTGGGACGCCGGTGGCCTCGAGCGCCGACCACACCTCGCGCGTGTGCCGACCGGACGCCGGCTTGTTGAGCACGACCCCGGCGACGCGCACGCCGGGCTCGAACGTCGCGAGGCCGTGGACGATCGCCGCCGCCGTGCGCGTCATGTGGCTGACGTCGAGCGCGAGCACGACGGGAGTGCGCGTCAACGTGGCGACGTGCGCCGTCGACGCGTAGCCGTCGCCCCCGATGCGCCCGTCGAACAGGCCCATGACTCCCTCGACGACGGCGACGTCGGTCGGGCCGTCGGCAGCGGCGCCGTGGGCGAGCAGGGGTGCCACCCGGTCGTGCCCGCAGAGGAACGGGTCGAGGTTGCGGCCAGGGCGTCCGGTCGCGAGCGAGTGGTAGCCGGGGTCGATGAAGTCCGGTCCCACCTTGAAGCCCGAAACGCCCAGACCGCGGGCGCGCAGGGCCGCCATGAGTCCGGTCGCGACGGTGGTCTTGCCGTGTCCCGAGCCGGGGGCGGCCACGACGAGGCGGGGGAGAGAGGTGCTCACCACTCGATCCCCCGCTGGCCCTTCTGGCCCGCGTCGAACGGGTGCTTGACCTTCGTCATCTCCGTGACGAGGTCGGCGAGGTCGAGCACGGCCTGAGGGCAACGGCGCCCGGTGATGACGACGTGCTGGTGCCCCGGGCGGTCCCGCAGGGTCGTGACGACGTCGTCGACGTCGATCCAGCCCCACGCCATCGGGTAGGTGAACTCGTCGAGGACGTAGACGCCGTGCGTCTCGGCGGCGAGCCGGCGCTTGATCTCGGCCCACCCCTCGCGAGCCGCCTCGGCGTGGTCGTCCTCGGTGCCCTCCTTGCGGGTCCACGACCAGCCGGCGCCCATCTTGTGCCACTCCATCGGGCCGCCCCTGCCGGTCTCGCGGTGCAGCTCGGCGAGGGTCTCGACCGCGGTCTGCTCGCCGATGCGCCACTTCGCGCTCTTGACGAACTGGAACACCCCGACCGACCAGCCCTGGTTCCAGCCGCGCAGCGCGAGACCGAAGGCCGCGGTCGACTTGCCCTTGCCGTCGCCGGTGTTGACGATGACCAGCGGCCGGTTGCGTCGCTGGCGGGTGGTCAGGCCGTCCTCGGGGACGGTCGTCGGCTGCCCGCGCATCAGGCGGCCCGCCCGGTGCTCGCCCGCGCCGCGTCGACGATGGCGGAGGCCGCGAGCTCGCCGACGGCCAGGTGCTCGGCACCGAGGTGCTCGGCGAGACGGGCGGCGAGCCCGAGGCGGAAGCGCCCCGACTCGCAGTCGACGACGACGCTCTCCACGCCCTCGTGCCGCAGCACCCCCGCGGTGCGAGCAGCCCGCGCCAGCGCATCGGGGCCGCTCGTGGCCCGGCCGTCGGTGACGACGACGAGCAGCGCCCGCCGGTTCGGGTCGCGCAGCCGCTCCACCCGCAACGTGTCGTATGCCGTCTCGAGCCCTTCCGCGAGCGGCGTGCGTCCGCCGTGGGCGAGGTCGCGCAGCCGCCGGGCCGCGATGTCGATTGAGCCGGTCGGGGGCAGGGTGAGCTCGGCGCCCGCGCCGCGGAACGTCACGAGGCCCACCTTGTCGCGGCGCTGGTAGGCGTCGAGGAGCAACGAGAGCACGGCTGACTTCACCGCCTCCATGCGCTTGCGCGCGGCCATCGAGCCGGACGCGTCGACGCAGAGCAGCACGAGGTTGGACTCGCGGCCCTGGAGCACCGACCGGCGCAGGTCGCCGGGGAGCACGCGCAGCCGGTGCGTGTCCCGCCGGCGCGAGGCGGCGGCACGGATCGTCGCCGGCAGGTGGACCGGTCCGGTGCGGGCGCTCGTCGAGCCGACCCGCCGCCCGGTGCTCGTCAGGGCTGCCGAGCGGCGACCGGGGTCGCCGTGGCCGATGCCCTTGGCGCGCAGCAGCCTCGCGCGGTAGGGATCGTCCGCGGCACTGACGCCGGCCGTCGCGGGCGCGCCGGCGGGAGCCTCCGTCGGCGCTGTCCCACCGTCGTCGCCCCGGTCGCCTCCGTCGGCCCGCTGCGGCTGCTCGTCCGACGTGCTCGGCTGCGCCTCGCCGTCGGTCCCGCCTTCGCCGTCGCCCTTGTCGTCGCCCGGATCGCGATCAAGGTCGGGATCGGGGTCGGGCTCCGGCTCGTCGTCGCCGAGCAGCTGGTCGAGGAGGTCCTCGTCGAGGCCGGGGGAGTCGAAGGGGTTGCGCCGGCGGCGGTGCGGCAGGGCCAGGCGCGCCGCGGCGCGGACGTCGGCGACGGTGACGCTCGTGCGCCCGGACCAGGCGGCGTGGGCGACGGCGGCGCGAGCGGTGACGATGTCGGCGCGCAGTCCGTCCACCTCGAACCCGGCGCAGACGGTGGCGATCTTCGTCAGCATCGCGTCGGTCAGGGTCACGGCGCCCACGCGTGAGCGCGCGTCGGCGATGCGTCGGCGCAGTGCCTCCTGGTCGTCCTCGAACCGGGCCACGAAGGCAGCCGGGTCGCCGTCGAAGGCCAGCCGACGGCGTACGACCTCGGCGCGCAGCGCGGGCTCCCGAGGGGCGGCGACCTCGACGGTCAGCCCGAACCGGTCGAGCAGCTGCGGGCGCAGCTCGCCCTCCTCGGGGTTCATCGTGCCGACGAGCACGATGCGGGCCGCGTGCGACACCGAGACGCCGTCGCGCTCGACGGTGTTGCGGCCCATCGCCGCGGCGTCGAGCAGCAGGTCGACGAGGTGGTCGTGGAGCAGGTTCACCTCGTCGACGTAGAGGATGCCACGGTTCGCGGCCGCCAGCAGGCCGGGCTGGTAGGCCGTCTCGCCGCGTCCCAGCGCCCGCTCGAGGTCGAGCGACCCGACGACGCGGTCCTCGGTCGCGCCGATCGGCAGCTCGACCAGGCGTGCGGGGCGCCGGTCGATCCCGGAGTCGTCGGCGTGGGGACCGTCGGGGCACCCGGCGCCGTCACCCGGCGCGCAGCCGAAACGGCAGCCGGCCACGACCTGCTGGTGCGGCAGCACGGCAGCGAGGCCGCGCACCATGGTCGACTTCGCCGTGCCCTTCTCGCCGCGCACGAGGACGCCGCCGACATCCGGCGAGACCGCGGTCAGGACGAGCGCCAGGGCCAGGTCTTCCGAGCCGACGACCGCCGAGAAGGGGAAGGTGTCAGGTGGGGAGTCCTGCCGGACAAGGGTTTTCGAGTCGTTCGAGCCGTCGCGCATAGGACTGCGAGCCTCCTGCGGGTGCCTCGCCCGCGTCGGTGGACCGGACGCGCCCGGCGGGCGCGACCAGCGACGGGAGATGCCCTGGCTTCCCCCGACCGGGTGGTCTGAGGTTCACAGTGGCGGGACCGCTCCGGATTTGCACCGGATTCCTCTCCAGTCGCCATCGCGCAGTCTGCCAGACGACGGGCGGCGCGGCGCGGCGGTGTCAGCCCTGGCGGTCGGGTCGAGGGCGGTCGGGTCCACGGCGGTCGCCGATGATGCGGACCTGCAGGCGCGGCGACCGGGCCTCCAGCGACCACCGGGGCACGTACCAGCGCGGCGCAGGGAGGAAGAGGCCGCCCCACAGGCTGATGACGAGCCCGACGAGCAGGAGCGGGACGAACGCGAGCGCGCCCTTCTGGGCCCCGTCGTCGTAGCCGCGCAGCCCGGCGGTCGCTGCGAGCACGAGCGCGACGCCCGGCAGCCAGAAGAGGATCGCGGACTCCTGGAGGCGGTCGTTCACCCACCAGCGGGCCGCGTCGGTGCGGCCCAGGCGCGACCAGACGACGAGTCCGAGCAGGGCCACGGCGACGACCACGAGGGCGTAGTCCACGAGGAGCCCTGCGGACCGGTCGAGTGCACCAGGGACGACGCCCGTGCGGTGCATGACCATCGCCCCTGTCGTGTCGTCGGCGAGGGCGATCCTACGCGCGGCGGTGCGCGGGCAGCGTCGCGACGAGCGACTCCCAGATGCTCTCCGCCGACGTGCCGGTCAGGACCGGCGCGTGGGGGTAGCCGTCGACCCGCAGCAGGCCCGCCGGGGTGTCGAGCCAGCTGAGCTGCTCGGTCTGCGTGCTGCCCGTCCGGCTGTCCGCGACGTCGACGACGCACAGTCGCCACGCCCCCGTCAGGAGGCTCTGCGCGACGTCCGGCCACCGACCGGCCGCCCTCGCGACGTCGGCCGCGGGCCTCGGGCGGTCCGACGGCGCGGGACCCACGAGCGCGTCCAGGTCGCTGCGGTCGACGGGGCCTGCACGGCCTTCGAGCAGGGGGCGCGGCTGCAGCATCGTGAGCCGGGCGACGGTCGCGGGCAGGAACGCGACGTCGACGTCGACGAGGTCGATCCCCTGCGCCCCGAGGTCGACGACGATCGTGCTGGTGCGGTCGACCCAGCCGTGGTGCAGCAGGACCGAGGCCGGGGTGCCGACCTCGACCGCCACCTGGGCATGGGGGTCCGCGCCGGAGTCGAGGCGCGCGAGCGCGTCCGCCACGTCGGCTTGCGTGCCGAGGCCGCGGCGTCCCGGGGACGCGTCGCAGTGCGGCGCGCCTGACTCGCGCGCAGCCGTGGTCGAGAAGTTCGTGTGCATGCTGACTGGCCCCGTCCCCCAGGGATATCTCCGTGACGGCCCACCCCCCAGTGGACCCGGAGCCCATCATGGAGGATGTAGTCGCCCCTGCGGCGCGAAACGGACATCTCGTTTTGCCGAGAGGTTCACGCCGGGACGGCAGGAGCAGCGTCCGCAACACCCGGCTAGGGTCACCGGCGTGGCTTCGATCCAGGACGCGAGCAGCATCGACGGTGCGGTGACGGCGGGCCGTCCACCGGTGCTCGAGGTGGTCGGGGTCGGCGCGTCGGGGGTCGACTCGCTGGATGCCACGTGCCGGCGGCTGGTCGACGAGGCCCAAGTCGTCATCGGGGGCGAGCGGCACCTCGCCATGCTCGAGGCGCGGCCCGACCGTCGGCTCGTGCCGTGGCCGTCACCCCTCCTCCCTCGGCTGAGCGGCCTGCTCGCCGAGCTCGGCTCCCAGCGCGTCGTGGTGCTCGCGAGCGGTGACCCGCTCGTGTCGGGGATCGGCTCCACCCTCCTGCGCGAGCTCGGCGCGGACGCCGTGCGCATCCACCCCGGCGTCTCGTCGGTCGCCCTGGCCAGAGCCCGGATGGGTTGGGCCGCAGAGGAGTCCGACGTCGTCACCCTCGTCGGTCGGGACCTCGACCGGTTGCGACGCGACCTCGCGCCACGCGCCCGGCTCGTCGTCCTGACGTCCGGTGCCGACGCCCCGGCCCGCGTCGCCTCCCTGCTCGTCGAGGAGGGGTATGCCGGCAGCCGCCTCACGGTGCTCGGTGACCTCGGGTCCCCGGACGAGTCGCGGGCCGACGGGCTGGCCGCCTCGTGGGACGGCGGCCCGGCGCCGCGGCTGCACCTCGTCTGCGTCGAGTGCGAGGCGCACCCCGGCAGGAGCGCGAGGTCGCTCGTCCCGGGACTTGGCGAGACGGCATACGACCACGACGGGCAGCTGACCAAGCGGGTGGTGCGGGCCGCCGCGCTGGCGCACCTGGCGCCCCAGCCGGGCGACGTGCTGTGGGACCTCGGGGCGGGTGCCGGGTCGGTCGGCATCGAGTTCGCCCGCCAGCACCCGCGCAACGAGGTGCACGCCGTCGAGCGCGACCCCGTCCGGGCCGAGCGGGTGCGCCGCAACGCACGAGCTCTCGGGGTGCCGGGGCTGCGCGTTGTCGAGAGCGCGTCCGCGGACGCCGTGGCGACGCTGCCGCGGCCCGACGCCGTCTTCGTCGGTGGCGGGGCGAGCGCCGACCTCATCGACGCCTGCTGGCAGGCGCTGGCGCCGGGAGGGCGGCTCGTCGTCCACGGCGTCACCGTCGAGACCGAGGTGCTGCTGCACGAGGCGCGCGGCCGCCTCGGCGGGTCGATGACGAGGATCGCCGTCGAGGACCTCGACACCATCGGGAACCTCCACGGCTGGAAGCCAGCCCGATCGATCGTGCAGTGGTCGGTGGAGAAGCCTGTGCCCCAATCGGATCCGGAGGACCAGTCGTGACCGTGCACTTCATCGGAGCCGGCCCGGGTGCCGCCGACCTGCTCACCCTTCGTGCCGTCCGGATGGTCAGCGAGTCGCAGGTCTGTCTCTACGCCGGCACGTACATCGGGGCCGAGGTGCTGGCGCACTGCCCCGACGGGGCCGAGCTCGTCGACACGCAGCACCTCGACCTCGACGCCATCACCGAGCGCTGCGTGCGCGCGCACGAGGCCGGTCACGACGTCGCCCGTCTGTGCTCCGGCGACCCGTCGCTCTACTCCGCGATCGCCGAGCAGACGCGGAGGCTCGACCGGGCCGGTGTGCCGTGGGACGTCACGCCGGGCGTGCCTGCCTACGCCGCCGCGGCGGCGCTCGTCGGGCGCGAGCTCACCGTGCCCGAGGTGGCCCAGTCGGTGGTGCTGACGCGCGCGCACCGCGACTCCACGCAGATGCCCGAGACGGAGTCGCTGGCGCACTTCGCCCGGTCGCGGGCCACCCTGGTGCTGCACCTCGCGATCCGCCGCACGCGCGAGCTCATGGCCACCCTCGTCGAGGACTACGGAGACGACTGCCCCGTGGTCGTCGTCGCCAACGCCGAGCAGCCCGACCAGCTCGTCCTGCGGGGCAGGGTCGGCGACATCGCGGACCGGGTCGAGGACGCCGGTCTGCGCCAGGCGGCGGTCATCCTCGTGGGCCACGCCCTGGGCGCGCGCGACAGCGACGACTTCGTCGAGTCGCACCTCTACGGCACACGCATCAGGGGCCTTGCGCGAAACACGCCGCGAGAGTGAGGGTTTCGGCCCGGGCGGCGGGTCCCCATGGCGCCGGGCCATCGGCTGTGTCAGGATGCGAGTGCCGCAGTGCACGGGAAGTCGGTGTGATTCCGACGTGGTCCTCGCCACTGTGACCAGGGAGCAAGACCCCATCGTTCGCCACTGGTGACCTCAGGTCGCCGGGAAGGCTGGGGAGGCGTGACGATCTGGAAGCCAGGAGACCGGCTGCGGCGATGATCTGTCCACGAGGCATGGAAAGAAAGGGTCAATTCGCCATGACCACCGTTGCATCGGCTCCCGCCACCCAGTCCGTCTCCGCCGTCCGCGTCCCCGTCTGGGCATGGGCCCTGCTCGCGTTCGCGGTCTTCGCCCTCTACTTCGTCTCGCAGGAGAACGGTGCGCTGCTCAGTGCACCTGCTGCGCAGATGCTCCACGAGCTGACGCACGACGCGCGTCACGCTCTCGGCGTCCCCTGCCACTGAGGTGGGTCTGAGCTTCGGCTCCGTGCTTCGGCGCGGGGTCCTTGCCGGCGTGCTCGCCGGCCTCGCGGCCGCGGTCGTCATCTGGCTCGTCGTCGAACCGGTCATCCGTCGGGCCCTCGTCATCGAGGACCGGCGCGGGATGCACGGGGGACAGTCCGCCGGCCTGCCGATGCACGGCGGCGACGAGCCCCTCGTGTCGCGTGCCGCGCAGGTCGTCGGCGGCGCCGTCACCGCAGTCGTCGTCGGCGTGGCCGTCGGTGTCGTGTTCGCCGTCGTCTTCGCCCGGATGCGGGACCGGCTGCCGGGGAGCGGTGACTTCGGTCGCGCGCTCGTGCTGGCCGCTATCGGCTTCGCAGCGGTGAGTCTCCTTCCGGCGCTGAAGATCCCGGCCAACCCACCCGCCGTCGGTGACCCGTCGACCGTCGGACGACGCACGATGCTGTATGCCGTCACCCTCCTTCTCGGAGTGGCGATCACGGTCGTCGTGCCGGCTCTCGACAGGTGGCTGGCCGGACGCGTGACGGCGCCGTCGACGCGCTGGGCCCTCGACATCGCGGCCGTAGTCCTCCTCGTCGGACTCGTGATGGCCTTCGTGCCAGGGACGCCGGACCAGGTGCCCCCCGACGTGCCGGCCGACCTGGTCTGGGACTTCCGTCTCGCATCCCTCGCGCAGCTCGCTGCCCTGTGGCTGACGCTCGGACTCGCGTTCGGGCTGCTCTTGGAGCGGGCCGGTGCCGCCCGACCCGACGACGTGCGTGCGGACACTGGCGCGCCCGTGCCGGCGTGACGGCATACGAAAGCCCTTGTCCTGACGACGATCCCGAGCGCACGTGCATCGTGCGCGTGTGCCGGGACTGCTGCTGCGGCACGGAGAGCAAACACCCCGGGGTCGACCACGACGGGCTGCTCGCCCGCCTCGAGGTCGGCACCCGGGGACGCGCTCGGGTGCTGCGCAGCGGGTGCCTGCTCGCGTGCGACGAGTCGAACGTCGTCGTCGTGACGCCGTCCGCCGTGGGGCGCCGGGCGGGAGGTCGCCCCGTGTGGGTGCGCGCCGTCCTCGACGACGGGTCGGTCGACGCGATCAGCGGCTGGGTCAGGCAGGGTGGACCGGGTGTCGCCGAGCCCGGTGCGGAGGTCGCGGAGCGTGCGTTCGCGCCGAGCGGGCTGTCGCTGACCTGGTCGGCGGTCTGACGCGTCGCGTCACAGGTCGGCGCGCACGTCGAGCCCGATGCCGATGACGTCGCCGTCCTCGATGTCCTCGGCTCGGCGCACGGCGTCCTTGAGGGGGACGATGTAGCCGCCGTCCTTGGGCCACAGGGATGTCGTCCACTCGGTGCGACCCACGCGTGCGGTCACGGGGATCATGCCCCAGCCGTAGCTGACGTGGGCGACGTCGTGCAGTGCCTCGGCCTCGGGCTCCGGGACGCGCACGAAGAAGTAGGGCGATGGTCCCCGCCACTGGTAGACGGATCCTTCGAAATCCAGCTCCATGCCGACAGGATGGCAGGCACACTGCGTCGATGAGCAGCAGCGACGAGCCGGCCCTGCCGCCGGCGCATGACGGCTACCGCTGGCCGACAGCGCCGGCGGGCGCGAGGCAGACGTCGACGCGGCCCCTCTCCGCGGCGGACCGTCGGCGGGCGTCCCGGACGGGGAGGCTCGTCGGTGTCGCCCATCTCGTCTGGGTGGTGGGTCTGAGTCTCTTCGTGCGGATCGGCAGGGAGGTGCCCCTCGCGACGCTGCTCGTCGGGGTCGTGGTCGCGCTCGTCGCGCTCGGCCGGCCTCGGGCGCGGCCGCTCGCGCGCGGCTACCTCGTCGCGGTGCTCGTGGGCAGCGTGCTGGTCGTGGTCGCCCTCTTCGTCCTCTTCTTCATCCAGATCGCCTACGGGGGGCCGTGACCGTCAGCCGGTGAGACCGTCACGGCACGAAGCGTGGCGTCCACACCTGGCCGGCGTCGGTGACGCGGGTGCCGGAGGCACAGACCATGACGAGGCACAGCATGTCGATCGTGGCGGGGTCGAGGCCGGCCAGGGTCGTCACCGTCAACGACTCCTCGGCCCGGCCGACGTCACGGCCGACGACGACGATCGTTTCGGGGTCGCGCTCCTCGAGGAAGACCTCCCGGGCGCGGGCGATCTGCTCGGTGCGCGAGCGTGAGGCCGGGTTGTAGAGCGCCACGACGAGGTCGGCTGCGGCGGCCGCGCGGAGCCGCCGCTCGATGACGGCCCACGGCTTGAGCCGGTCCGAGAGCGAGATGACGGCAAAGTCGCCGCCGAGCGGCGCACCCGCACGGGCGGCGACCGCCTGGGCTGCCGTCAGCCCCGGGAGCACGCGCACCGGCACGCCGGCGTAGCCGTGGGTCTCGGCTGCCTCGAACACCGCCGACGCCATGCCGAAGACCCCGGCGTCCCCGCCGGACACGACGGCGACGCTCTCGCCCTTGCGGGCCAGCTCGAGCGCGACGCGGGCCCGGTCCACCTCGACGGTGTTGCCGGAGGCGTGCCGGGTCAGCCCCTCCCTCTGCGGCACCCGGGCGACGTAGGGCGCGTAGCCGACGACGTGCGACACCTCGGTGAGGGCGGCCGACGCCTCGGGCGTCAGCCAACGGTCGGGACCCGGTCCCAGGCCGATGACGACGACCTCGCCGGACGGCATACGCCATGGGTCCTGCTGGGTGGCGGGCGATTCCGTGGTCGCAGGCCGCGCGCGGCCGGCAGCGTCGGCGCGCAGGTCCTTGCCCGGCACGACGACCATCGACATGTAGGGCACGGTCGACGCATCGACCTCTGCGACCGGCAGCACGCGCTCCGTGTCCGAGCTGGCCCGCTCGACGTAGCGGGCCTCGTCGAGCCGGCCGGCCTGGCGCAGCGCCTCCCGCACGTTCTCGAAGGTCCGGCCGAGCTTCATGACGACCGCAGCCTCCGTGTCGGCGAGGCGGCGGGCGAGCTCGGGCACCGGCAGCGTGCCGGGCAGGATCGTGAGCACGTCCTCGTGTCGGCACAGCCCCGTCGCGACGGCGGCCGCCGACCCGCTCACCGACGTGACCCCGGGGACGACGGCCGCGTCGTAGCGGTCCGCGAGACGGTCGTGGAGATACATGTACGTGCCGTAGAAGAGGGGGTCGCCCTCGGCCAGCACGACGACGTTGCGGCCCGAGTCCAGGTGCGCTGCAAGGCGATCCGCGGACGCGTCGTAGAAGTCGGCCATGAGCCCGTGGTAGCCGAGCGGGTGGTCCGTCGTGCCGGTCGTGACGGGGTAGGCGAGCAGCTCCTCGACGACGCCTTCGGCGAAGTACGACGCCGCGATGCGCCGTGCGATCGAGTCGCCTCGCGGGCCGCTGTGGAAGGCGACGACGTCGGCCTGTCCGATGAGCCGGGCCGCCTTGACGGTGACGAGCTCGGGATCGCCGGGGCCGACACCGACCCCACGCAGCCAGCCGGTCACAGCTCCTCCTCGCGGGCCAGGGCGTTGACGGCCGAGGCCGCCAGCGCGGAGCCGCCACGGCGGCCGTGGACGACGAGCCACGGGACGTCGAAAGGGTTCTCGGCGAGAGCGACCTTGGACTCGGCCGACCCGATGAAGCCGACCGGGATGCCGACGATCGCAGCAGGCCGTGGGCCGCCGTCGGCGATCGACTCGAGCAGGTGGAACAGGGCGGTGGGGGCGTTGCCGATCGCGACGACGGCGCCCTCGACGCGATCGCCCCACAGCGACACCGCTGCCGCGGATCGCGTCGTGCCCCAAGCCTTTGCGAGGGCGGGCACCCGCTCGTCGCGCAACGTGCAGATGACCTCGTTGTCGCGCGGCAGGCGGGCGCGGGTGATGCCCGAGGCGATCATGTGGGCGTCCGTGAAGACAGGTGCGCCGGACCGCAGGGCGGAGCGGGCCGCGGCCACGAGGCCGGGGTGCACGGCGATGTGCTCGGTCAGGTCGACGTCGCCGCTCGCGTGCACCATGCGCACGGCGACGACGCGAGCGTCCTCGGCGAGGTGGTCGAGGCGGGCCTCGGCGCGGATCGTCGCGAACGACCTGCGGTAGATCTCCGCCCCGTCCGTCTCGTAGTCGTAGCGCCGGGTCGGTGGCGTGCTCATCTGGGCTCCGGGATGGCGTGGATCGTGGTCAGGGCTGCCTCGAGCGAGGGCGGCGCGAGCAGGTCGACGTAGGCCGTCGCGGGCGTCCCGCACCGGCGCTCGCACCCGCTGATGTGGACGGGAAGGCGCCCCGCGGGCAGCACGGGGGCGAGCTCACGAGCGAGCGCTCGGGTGTCGAGGGTCGAGCGCGAGCAGCCGGGCAGGCCGGTGCAGGCGTGCAGCCGGTGCCACGGCGACCCGCTGTGCGTCGCGAAGCCCGCCGTCTCGAGCTCGGGGAGGAGGGCTGCGCCCCGCTCGACGACGAGCGAGCGCCACGGCGTCACGCGTACGGCATCGGTCGCGCGGGCGAGGGCGTCGACGTGGTCGGGCCGGAGCAGCCCCAGTGGCACGCCGACCACCGCGTGCTCACCGACCGCTCCCAACGGGGGCGGGGAAGCGGGGCTGCGTGTCGCCACGGCGGTGCGCTCGGGACCGAGCGGGTCGGCGAGATCGTCGACGTGCCAGACCGACTCGTCGCCGCCGGCGCGGTCGACGAACTCGCGCGCCAGGCGGACGATCAGGTCCACCGTCTCGTCGAGCGACACGTCCCAGCCGTGGCCGCTGCCGCCGGCGAGGACGACGCCGCGGTCCGGCCCGGTGGCGACGAAGGCGAGGTCGGCGGTCATGCCGCTGACGTCGCCACGTCCGTCGTCGACGATGAAGAGGAAGCGTCCGCCCAGGCCCGACAGCCGGGGATCGGAGCACACGGCGTGGTCGAGGTCGGTCACGAGGGGCCGCACGTCGCACCGACCGACACCGTCGAGGCCCGAGAGCGGGGACGCGACGACGTTGCGGACGAGCTCGTGGGTGTCCGACGGGACGAGCCCCGTGGCCCGGATCGCGGCGACGGTCACAGGCGGCAGCGGGTCAGGCAGACCACGCAGCTGCAGCGCGGCGCGCGACGTCAGCTGGATCGCCGGATCTGCCTCTCCTGCAACGAGATCGATAAGTGACCGCAGGGCCGTCACTGGCACCGGTCGGGCCGCCGGACGCAGCCTCACGATGGAGCCGTCAGCCGCCGAGAACGGTCGAGCGACACCCGGGCAGGCGTCGGCTGCCGGGCGCGGTCGGCTCGTCGGGGCGGTCACGCGGCACAGGATAGGCCCGGACCTCGCGTCGTCAAGGCGCCCGTCTCGGGCTATGGTGGGCCCAGCGTCGTCGACCCAGGAACCCGGTGAGAATCCGGGACGGTCCCGCCACTGTGAGCCGCCACCCGTGAGGGAGGCGGTGAGTCAGGAACTGCCGGCAGCGCTTCGTTTCCTTTCGACCGCGGGGCGCGGATACCCCGCCGAGGAGTTCCAGTGACGCGCATCGCGCTGCTCTCGACGTCTGACACCGACCTGCTGTGTGCCCGCGGCAGCGGTGCCGACTACCTGCTCGCCAACCCGTCGCGACCCGGCCACACCTCGATGGCCGAGGCGATCGAGGCTGCCGACATCGTCGTGGCCCGCATCCTCGGCGGCCCCCAGGACCTCTGCGACGGCTTCCGCCGGATCCGGGGCGCCGGCAAGCCGATGGTGGTGCTCGGCGGGGAGCAGACCCCGAACGCCTCGCTCATGGACCTCTCGACCGTCGCGCCCGGTGTCGTCGCCGAGGCCCACCGCTACCTCGCCGAGGGCGGGGCCGCGAACCTGCGCGAGCTGCACGCCTTCCTCGGCGACACGCTGCTCATGACCGGCGAGGGCTTCGAGCCGCCGGCCCCGCTGCCGGCCTGGGGCGTGCTCGACCGCCCCGAGCCCGCGGCCACCCAGATTTCCGACGCCGCGGGCGACACTCCCCGCCCGCGCGTCGGGATCCTCTTCTACCGCGCCCAGTTCGCGGCAGAGAACACCGCCTACGTCCACGCGCTCGCCGACGCGGTCGACGTCGCCGGTGGCATCGGCGTGCCGGTGCACGTGTCGTCGCTGCGCGAGGCGCCGGCCGACCTGCTCGAGCACCTCACGGCATACGACGTCCTCGTCACGACCGTGCTCGCCGCCGGCGGCACGAAGCCCGGCACTGCGAGTGCCGGCGAGGACGACGAGGCCTGGGACGTGCAGGCCCTCGCGGCCCTCGACGTGCCGATCATCCAGGGGCTGTGCCTGACGTGGAGCCGCGAGCAGTGGGCCGCGAGCGACGACGGGATGAGCCCGCTCGACGTCGCGACGCAGGTCGCGGTGCCCGAGTTCGACGGTCGGATCATCGGGGGCGCGTTCTCCTTCAAGGAGATCGACGGCGACGGACTGCCGCACTATGTCCCCGACCCTGAGCGCTGCGCGCGACTGGCGACGCTCGCCGTGAACCACGCCCGCCTCCGGCACACCCCGACCCGTGAGCGTCGCATCGCGATCGTGCTGTCGGCGTACCCCTCGAAGCACTCGCGCATCGGCAACGCCGTGGGCCTCGACACCCCGGTCTCGATCGTCCGGCTGCTCCGCGCCATGCGCGACGCCGGCTACGACCTCGGCGCCCCGGGCGACATCCCCGGCACCGGGCCGCTCGAGCCCGTCGACGGCGAGACCGCCGACACCACGGCCGGCAACGCCCTGATCCACGCGCTCATCGAGGCCGGCGGCCAGGACGAGGACTGGCTGACGCAGGAGCAGCTGACCGGCCAGCCGGTGCGGATCCCCGCCGCCCGCTACCGCGAGCACTTCGCCGCGCTGCCTGCCGCGCTGCGCGACGCCGTCACGAAGCACTGGGGCGAGGCGCCGGGCGAGGTCTTCGTCGACCGGCACACGGACGCCGAGGGCGAGCTCGTCGCCGCGAGCCTGCGCGCCGGCAACGTCGTCATCCTCGTGCAGCCGCCGCGCGGCTTCGGCGAGAACCCCATCGCGATCTACCACGACCCCGACCTCCCGCCGACCCACCACTACCTCGCCGTCTACGACTGGCTCGAGGCGGAGTTCGGCGCCCACGCGATCGTCCACATGGGCAAGCACGGCAACCTCGAGTGGCTCCCGGGCAAGAACCTCGCACTCTCCGCAGCGTGCGGACCCGACGCGACGATCGGCTCCATCCCGCTCGTCTACCCGTTCCTCGTCAACGACCCCGGCGAGGGCAGCCAGGCCAAGCGCCGCGCCCACGCGACGATCGTCGACCACCTCGTGCCGCCGATGGCGCGCGCCGAGTCCTACGGCGACATCGCGCGCCTCGAGCAGCTGCTCGACGAGTACGGCAACGTCTCGGTCATGGACCCGGCCAAGGCGCCGGCCCTGCGCGCGGAGATCTGGACGCTCATCCAGGCCGCGCAGATGCACCACGACCTCGGGCTCGACGAGCGTCCCGACGACGACGCCTTCGACGAGTTCGTCATGCACGTCGACGGCTGGCTCTGCGAGGTCAAGGACGTCCAGATCCGCGACGGCCTCCACGTCCTCGGCGAGGCCCCCGAGGGGGAGGGCCTCGCCAACCTCGTGCTCGCGATCCTGCGGGCCAACCAGGTCTTCGCCGGCGCCGTCGGCGCGGTGCCTGGACTCCGGACGGCGCTCGGGCTGAGTGAGGGGCAGTCCGAGCGCTCGTCCGTCGACGACGCCGAGGAGCAGGCCGTCGCGCTCGTCGCGGCCCTCGCCGAGGCCGGCTGGCAGGAGAGCGCCGTCTCCGGGATCGTCGCCGACCAGCTGAGTGACCTCCCGCAGGTCGACACCGAGGGCGTATGCCGTTCGCTGGCCTTCGCGTGTCGCGAGGTCGTCCCGCGGCTGCGGGCGACGACAGGCGAGATCGACGCGGTGCTGCACGCCCTCGACGGGGGCTACGTGCCGGCCGGTCCGTCCGGCTCGCCCCTGCGCGGCCTCGTCAACGTGCTGCCCACCGGCCGCAACTTCTACTCCGTCGACCCCAAGGCGATCCCGAGCCGGCTCGCCTGGGAGACCGGACAGCGGCTCGCCGACGACCTGCTCGCCCGGCACCGCGCCGACACCGGCGAGTGGCCGCGCTCGGTGGGCCTGTCGGTCTGGGGCACGTCGGCGATGCGCACGTCGGGCGACGACATCGCCGAGGTGCTGGCGCTGCTCGGCGTCCGGCCTCGCTGGGACGAGATGTCGCGCCGCGTCGTCGGGCTCGACGTCGTGCCGCTCGCCGAGCTCGGCCACCCTCGTATCGACGTCACGGTCCGCATCTCCGGCTTCTTCCGCGACGCCTTCCCCCACGTCATCGCGATGCTCGACGACGCCGTCCAGCTCGTCGCCGACCTCGACGAGTCACCCGACGAGAACTACCTGCGCGCCCACGTCGCCGGCGACCTCGCCGACCACGGCGACGCCCGCCGCGCGACGACCCGCATCTTCGGCAGCAAGCCCGGCTCCTACGGCGCCGGCATCCTCCCGCTCATCGAGTCGGGCACCTGGCGCTCCGACGCCGACCTCGCGGAGGTCTACGCCACGTGGGGCGGCTTCGCCTACGGGCGCGAGCTGGACGGCATACCTGCTCGGGCCGACATGGAGCGCACCTACGCGCGCATGGACGTCGCAGCCAAGAACATCGACACCCGCGAGCACGACATCGCCGACAGCGACGACTACTTCCAGTACCACGGCGGCATGGTCGCGACGGTCCGTGCGCTGACCGGGCGCGAGCCCAAGGCGTACGTCGGCGACTCGACGACACCCGACGCCGTGCGCACCCGCAGCCTCACCGAGGAGACGGCCCGCGTCTTCCGCGCCCGCGTCGTCAACCCCCGGTGGATCGCGGCGATGCGCCGGCACGGCTACAAGGGCGCCTTCGAGCTGGCCGCCACCGTCGACTACCTCTTCGGGTTCGACGCGACGGCCGGCGTCGTCACCGACTGGATGTACGAGCAGCTCGCACAGACGTACGTGCTCGACAAGGAGAACCGCGACTTCCTCCAGCACGCCAACCCCTGGGCGCTGCACGGCATGGTCGAGCGGCTGCACGAGGCCGTCGACCGCGGCCTCTGGGCCGAGCCGGACCCGCAGCTGCTCGCCGACCTCCAGCAGGTCTACCTCGACGTCGAGGGCGACCTCGAGGACTGACCGGAGCTAGCTGATGATGCCGTGGCGCGCGTTCCAGCGCCTCGCGCCCTCGGCGGCATCGACCATCCCCCACACCCAGAAGCCGAAGACGCCGACGATCCCGACGAGGACGAGCACCCAGCTGATGAAGTAGCCCACGAGGATCCCGATGCCCTTGGCGACGTCGCCGTTGATCATGCTGCCGAGGCCGGGCAGGAAGAACGACGCGAGCACGGACAGGGCGGGACTCTTGGGGGCGACCTGGGTGATGTAGACGGGGGCGTTCACCGGCGGCGGTCCACCGCCCGGCGGCGGCCACGACGCACCGGACACCTGGTGGGGGAGCCCGTGCGTGTCTCGCGCCGCGACGGGCGGGGCCATGGGCGGGCGCACGTGCGGGGTCCAGGCGCGACCGTCCCAGTAGCGTTCGCCCTCGCCCGCCGGGTACCAGCCCGGGGGCGCCGAAGGTGCGTCATCCATGCCCGACTCCTCGTTGCGTGACAGGGCACGAGGGTATGCCGCGAAGCAGACCGGTCTCGGTGTTTTGCGTCGTTCCGCGCCCAGATCCGGCGCGAGATCGCGCGCCCGGTGTCGCCCAGCAGCAGCTCCTGCGCGATCAGACGCCCCATCAGCGGCCCGATCAGGCGGGCTCGTCCCCGGTGTCCGTCGGCTCGGGGAGGACGGGCTGGTCGGTGGGGTAGAGCCCGACGGCCAGGCCGTAGACGGTGTCGCCCGACCGGGGGAGGGCCGTGAACTCGCGGACCAGACCCTCGACGCGCCGCCAGAACTCCGACGCCTGCTCGCGCGGGATCCGGACGTGGCGCAGCGTCGAGTAGAGCGTGTCCTCCTCGTGCGCCGGGACCGACTCGGCGGCGGCCACCGAGAGGCTGTTGACGCAGACGGGGACCGTCGGGTCGCCGGGGTGGCGGGCGATGGCGATGGTGATCGTGCGGCCGGTGCGGCCGTAGTAGCGCTCCTCGATGGCGCGCACCCGGCGCGTCCGCACGACGCGGAGCATGCCGGCGTCGACGAGCACGCCCACGTGGTGGGCGACCGTGCTCCTGGGGCGACCGACGGCCGCGGCCAGCTCGGCCACGGTGGCCGCGCGCTCGAGCACGAGGTCGAGCAGCGACGCGCGGAGCGGGTCGGCGATCGCCCGCAGCTGGGCAGGGGTCGTCAGCTCGACCGCGTCGGGGAGGTCGTAGTCGGGGAGCTGCTGGCTATTGATCGACATTGTTGGATCAGTCTAGATTGTTGGATCAAAGCCGCGGGAAACCTCGAGCACAGGAGCAAGCATGGCCGACGTCCTCCTCTTCCACCACGCGCTGGGCCAGACCGACGGGTTCCTCGCCTTCGCCGACGCCCTGCGCTCCGCGGGCCACACCGTCCACGCGCCGGACCTCTACACGGGCAAGAGCTTCGCGACCCTCGACGAGGGCATGGCCAACGCGCGCTCCATCGGTTTCGGCGCGCTGCTCGAGCAGGGTGTCGCCGCTGCCGAGGGCCTTCCCGACGACCTGGTGTATGCCGGGTTCTCCCTGGGCGTCATGCCCGCCCAGCGTCTGGCGCAGACCAGAGCGGGTGCGCGTGGCGCCGTCCTGCTCGACTCGGCGATCCCGCTGGGGGAGTTCGCGCCCGACTGGCCGGCCGGCGTGCCCGTGCAGGTGCACGGGGGCGAGGCTGACGAGTTCTTCATGGACGAGGGCGACGTCGACGCGGCGCGCGCCGTCGTCGGAGCCGCCGGCGACGGCGAGCTGTTCCTCTATCCCGGCTGCGGGCACCTCTTCGCCGATGCCAGCGCGCCGGCCCACGACGCGGACGCCGCCGCCCTGGTGCAGCGGCGCGTCCTCGACTTCCTCGCCCGGGTGTAGCGGGAGGGTCTACCCGTCGACGCCCGTCTCGTGGGCCACGACCTCCGCACCCCGGGTGCGCCGCACGACGGTCGTGCACCAGAGGGTGGGACCACGGACGCCGCGCCGAGCCCCAGCGACCACCGCGCCGGGCGCCTCAGCCGCGGCAGCTCCAGACGCCTCGGCCGGTCGTCGGGCACGACGACGCCGACCGGGCTCGCGCCGTCGGCGAAGCTGTGGCCCCGATCGTCCATGCCGGGACCCTAGCCCGTGGGAGGCGTCCGGTCCTGGGCATCGCCCCGCACGAAGGCGTAGTAGATCTCGTCGGAGCGGGTGCCGTCCGGGTTGGGCAGGCGCTGACGCAGCCGACCCTCGGGCGTGAAGCCGGCCTTGGCGGCCGCCCGGCCCGAGGCGACGTTGTCCGCCTTGTGCCCGAGCTCGAGCCGGTCGATGCCGGCCTCGTCGAACGCCCACCGGGACACCAGCCGCAGCGCCCGCGTCGTGAAGCCGCGTCCCCGGAAGGCGGGCAGCACGCCGTAGCCGATGAGTCCGAGGCCGGGCGGCCCCATCCGCATGACGTTGATGACGCCGGCCCCCTGGCCTGTGGCCGCGTCGACGATGACGAACCGCGCGGCCCGGCCGAGCCGCCACTCGCGCCGCGCCTGGGCCGCGAGCCGTCTGGCCCGCTCGTCGGTGTGCGGCCGGCCGACGAAGTCCCAGCGCAGCGACTCCTCGTTGTTGTGCTCGTCGCGCACGACCTCCCAGTCGGCGGCGGTGACCGGCCGCACCGTGACGACACCGTCGCCCAGCGGCTCGGTGTCCGGGAAGCCGCTCGGGCCCGAGCTCTCCGCAGCTCCGACCGGGGGCCGCAGCAGGTAGGTGTCCATCACCCACCCGTGGCGCTCGCGGGCCTCCGCACGCAGCCGGCGCACCTCGTCGACGACGTCGGCGAGCCGGCCCTGCACGAGCAGCTCGTCGGGCGTGCCGAGATAGGCACCCCAGTAGAGCTCGACGTCGGGGAAGGCGTCGGCGAGCTCCGCGCAGGCGAGCTGCCCGTCGAGCATGACGACGACGTCGCCGAGGGCCGGGTCGTACTCGTCGACGAGGCGCCGTCCGGTCGTGATGTGGATCGGGGCACCGATGCGGTTGAGCGGGATGCGGTGGCGGGCCGCGAGCAGCTGCGGTGCGCTGATGCCGGCGATGACGTCGTGGTCGACGTCGAGTCCCTCTGCGGCCCAACGCTGCACGAGGGCGTCGACGACCCGGATCGTCGAGTCGTAGAAGGCCGGGTCGCCCCACACGAGGAAGCCGACCGTCGTCTCCCCGTCGCCGAGGGACTCGATGACGTCGGCGTAGGCGTCCACGCGCGCCGCGTGCCAGTCCCGCACCCCGCGGCCGTATGCCGTGTCGTCGCGTTCCGCGTCGGGCCCGCGCCTCGGGTCGGGGACCTCGACGACCCGGTAGGCGTGGTCGGCGGGGATGAGGGCCTCGCAGACGGCCTGGCGCGCCGCGACGAGGTCGGACTTCGCGTCGCCCTTGTCGGCGACGAGGAAGACGTCGACCGTGCCGAGCGCGCGGGCGGCCTCGCCGGTGACCTGCAGCGGGTCACCCATCCCGATGCCGATGATGCGGATCCGGTCGATCACGTCGGGGCTCCGACCCGGGTCAGCGCGAGGAGGGCGTCGATGTCGACGTGCTCCTCGAGGGCGTCGGCGAGGGTGTCGAGCATGCGCTCGCGCCGCTCCGCAAATCCCGGGGCGTCGGCGTGGGGCTGCCAGTGGGACCCCGCCGCCCGGGCGACCTGCGCGAGCCAGGCGCGACGGAAGCCGTCGCTCTCGAACGCGCCGTGCCACATCGTCCCCCAGACCGAGCCGACGCTCCAGCCGTCCAGGAAGCCTTGCGCCGCAGTCGGATCCGCGCTCTCGTCATCACCGGGACCGAGGGGTCGGGCGATGCCGTGGTGGATCTCGTAGGCCGTGTCGACCGCGTGCCCGTCCCACGTCCCGACCGGGCGCGCGAGCACCTTGGCCCGGCCGAACTCGGTGCGCACGGGCAGGTGCCCGAGCCCCGGCACGACGCCGACCTGCCCCTCGACGTCGTCCTCGATCTCGTGACCGAGCATCTGGTAGCCCCCACAGACTCCCAGGACTGGACGGCCGGCAGCCACGCGCGCGGCGACGACATCGGCCAGCCCCCGCTCGCGCAACCACGCGAGATCACTTGCCGTCGAACGCGATCCGGGCAGCACGAGCAGGTCGGCGGACTCGGCGACCGCCGCGTCGACCGTGACGAGGACGTCGACACCCGGCTCGGCGGCAAGGGCGTCGACGTCGGTCGCGTTGGAGATGCGAGGCAGCCGGATGACGGCCACCTTGAGCCGGTCGCGGGACGTCGCGGACAGCGCGGTCGAGGCGCGCCAGTGACCGACCTCGAGGGTGTCCTCGCTGTCGAGCCAGACGTCGAGCAGCCACGGGATGACCCCGTGGAAGGGCACGCCGGTGCGGTCGGTGATCTCGTCGAGCCCGGGCTCGAGCACCGAGGCGTCGCCACGGAACTTGTTGATGACGAAGGACTTCAGCAGGGCCCGGTCCTCCTCGCCGAGCAGGGCCCACGTGCCGTAGAGCGAGGCGAGGATGCCCCCGCGGTCGATGTCGCCGACGACGACCACCGGCAGCCCGAACTCGCGAGCCAGCCCCATGTTGACGTAGTCACCCGTGCGCAGGTTGATCTCCGCCGGTGAGCCGGCACCCTCGCAGACGACGAGCTCGTACTCGTCCGCGAGCTCCCGGTAGGCCGCGAAGGCCGCGTCGGCCAGGTGGGCGCGCCCCACGGCATACTGCCCCGCCTCGAGCGTCCCGGCCGGCTCGCCGCGCACGACGACGAACGACCGCCGGTCGGTGCCGGGCTTGAGCAGAATGGGGTTCATCGCCGTCGTCGGCTCGAGGCGGGCGGCCTGCGCCTGGAGGTACTGCGCGCGGCCGATCTCACCGCCGTCGAGGCAGACCATCGAGTTGTTCGACATGTTCTGCGCCTTGAACGGCGCCACCTTCACCCCGCGGCGCGCGAGGGCGCGGCACAGGCCCGCGACGATGACGGACTTGCCCGCATCGGACGAGGTGCCGGCGACGAGGAGGCCGGACGGGCCGGGGCGGTCGGTGCGGCCGGGGCGGCCGGGGCGGTCGGAGGGCGCGGACGAGGGCACCGGGCCATCCTGCCGGACGAGCCCCGCCGCGCCCGGGTCGGTCCTACGCTGCAGGCATGCAGCTGCGCCCTGTCGACGAGGCCAACCCGGTCCAGCGATCGCTGCGCAGGCTGGTCGCATCGCGCCCCGGGGCCTGGGTGTCCAAGCGCGTGCTGCACCGGCTCGACGGGCTCGGGCATCGGCTCGCACCAGGTCGCACCCTGCCGAGCCAGTGGCTCGCCGCCGTCCCGGTCGGGATGCTGACGACGACCGGCGCCCGGTCGGGGCAGCCGCGCACCGTGCCGCTCATGCTCGCCCCGCTCGAGGACGGGTGGGGCGTCATCGCCTCGCACTACGGCTCCGAGCGACCGCCGGCGTGGTACTTCAACCTCCGCGCCCACCCGCGGGCCTCCCTCGAGGTCGACGGCGTCGTGCACCGGGTCCGGGCCGAGCAGGTGCAGGGCCCCGACAAGGAGCGGGTGCGCGAGGCGGCGCTGGAGTACTACCGCGGCTACACGGCCTACGAGGAGCGCGCCGGCGGCCGCGACCTCGGCTACTTCGTGCTGCACCCCGAGCGCGACTGACGCGCCCGGGGTGCAGGTGGTGCCGGCTGCTGACGTCGGCTCCTACTCCGGGTCGCCGTCGGCGAGCAGCCGGTAGAGCTTGCGTCGGGTCTCCGTGAGGATCTCAGCCGCCTCGGCGCGCTGCTGCGAGGTGCCGGTCGTGACGACCTGCCACATGCCGCCCATGACCTGGCCGACGAGCGGCATGAGGTCGTTCGCGCCGCCGGAGGGCCGGGGCGCCTCCTCCTCGGCCTGCTCCTCGAAGGGCCGCCAGGTGGCAGCCATCTCCTCGGCGTTCTCCTCGACGTAGGCGCGACCCGCATCGGTCAGGCGCAGCAGGCGCCGTCCGTCGACGTCGCGGCCCTCGACGAGGCCTTCGTCCTCGAGCTGCTGGACGGTGGGGTAGACCGAACCGGGGCTCGGCTTCCACGCGCCGCCGGTGCGCTCGGAGATCTGCTGGATGAGCTGGTAGCCGTTCATCTCGTCGCCCGCGAGGACATCGAGGATGGCGGCGCGGACGTCGCCGCGACGCGCGCGGGGCCCGCGGCGCGGGCCGCCGAAGTCGGGGCCGAAGCCGGGGCCGCCGAAGTGGCGGACGAGGTCGGTGACCCACGGGGGCGGACCGGGGCGGCCGCGGCCGCCGGGGCCGGGTCCTCCGGGACCGCCCCAGGGGCCTCGGCCGGGTCCGAAGCCGGGGCCGTTGCCCTGACCTCCCCAGCCGCCGCCCCAGCTGCCGTCCCAGCCGGACTCACGTCGGGTGTGGTGATGGTGGTGTCCGTGCATGGTGGTTCTCCTTCTACGAACGCGGCTCACGAACAGTCGCGATAGGTCGACGATATATCGCGACTGTTCGCTGTGCAAGGGACGGAAAAGTGGGTAAGCGCGGCCCGGGTGGACAGGTCACCCACCGCAGATCGTCACGATGGCGTCGTCTGTCACCGTCTAGCGATTCGGCTAGAACGTCGAAGACCGAAGAATTCGCAGGTCAGCGGGCCGGTAAAAACTCACACCCCGTTGAGGTACGGCGCAGGTTTCGTTAGCGTTCGACGACGGGGGCAGGCGAATCGCCCGTGAGGAGGACTTGACGTGGCGAGCACACAGGGGAGCGGCTCGGCGTCCCACGCCGGTGTGGATGCCAGACGAGCCGACGCAATCGCGAGGAGATCCATGAGCAACGTCCCGGCTGCACCGCTGGGCGAGAAGCGCACGGTCCGCATCCAGTGGGCCCCGTCAGCCGCACCGCGCATCCGCAAGGAGCTCGTCGAGGACCTCCTGTCCAGGGCGGTCACGCCCCAGGTGATCGACGAGGCCGAGATCGTGGTGAGCGAGCTCGTCGCCAACGCGATCCGCCACGCCCGCCCCCTGTCCGACGGCGCCATCCGGATCCACTGGAAGGTCAAGAACAACGTCGTCGAGGTCGAGGTGTCCGACGGAGGAGGCCCGACCGCGCCACGTCCGGCCCCGCCGACGACCTGGGCGCCGGGTGGCCGTGGCCTGCGCATCGTCCGTTCCCTCGCCCACGAGTGGGGCGTCATCGACGACCCCAACGGCCGCACCGTGTGGGCCTCGCTCGGCGGCCCGTCCCGCCGCCGCTCGCACTGAGCCGATCGGTCTGACGCCGCGGTGCGCCTCCCGGACCCGGCGCTCGTCGTCCTCGTCGGCGCCTCCGGCTCGGGCAAGTCGACGTGGGCCGCGTCGCGCTACCGCAACGCCGAGATCGTCTCGTCCGACGCTCTGCGCGAGGTCGTCGGCAGCGGCGAGCACGACCTCGACGCCTCCACCGACGCCTTCGCGCTCCTCGAGCAGGTCGTCGCCGCCCGCCTGGGCCGTCGCCTGACCACCGTCGTCGACACGCTCGGCACCGACGTGGCACGTCGCCGGGGCTGGCTGGCCGCCGCCCGTGCCGCCGGACTGCCGGCCGTCGTCGTCGTCCTCGACACCCCTGCTGGCGTATGCCGTTCGCGCAACTCGGCCCGGGACCGCCCGGTCCCTGCCCGCGTCCTCACGAGCCAGCTCGCCGCAGTCGCGTCGACGGTCGACCTGCTCGAGGGGGAGGGGTGGCACGTCGTCCGGGTCGCCCCGGACGACGTGCCGGACGACGTGCCGGACGACGTGCCGGACGACGTGCCGGACGACGTGCCGGCCGCCGCGGACGAGGACGAGGCCACCGCGAGGGCCACGACGTCGCCGGCCAAGGGCGCGGGCCTGCGCGGCGTCGTGCTCCAGCTCTCGCACTTCCCTGCCGAGGGCGACCTGCTCAGGTGGGTGCGCGACATGGCGGCCGCCGCCGAGGAGGCGGGGCTCGCCGGCATCGCCCTGATGGACCACCTCGTGCAGATCCCGCAGGTCGGCCGCGCGTGGGACCCGATCCCCGAGCCGTGGGTCACGCTCGGGGCGCTCGCGGCGTCGACGACGCGGCTGCAGCTCGGCACCCTCGTGACACCGGTGACGTTCCGGGCCCCGGGAGTCACGGCCAAGGCTGCGGCGACCCTCTCGGCGCTGACGGGTGGAAGGGCGTTCGTCGGGGTCGGTGCGGGCTGGTGGGAACGCGAGCACACGGCATACGGCCTCGGGTTCCCTTCTGCGAGAGAGCGACTCGACGCGCTCGAGCGGGGGATCGAGACGATGAAGGCGCTCTGGGCGCCCGGCACGAAGCCGTATGCCGGACGGTTGGTCTCGCTGCCCGAGACGACCTGCTACCCCCGCCCGGTCGGCGAGCTCCCGATCGTCGTCGGTGGCGGCGGCGACCGCACGCTGCGCATCGCCGCCCGGCTCGGCGACGGGTGCAACGTGCCGTCCGACGACGCCGGGCTGGCCAAGGTCGCCCGCTACCTCGAGCTCGTCGAGGAGGCGGGGCGCGACCGGGCCACGGTCCACGCGACGGTGCTCGACCTGCCCCTCGTCGGCCGCGACCGCGACGACGTCTGGTCCCGCGTCGAGCGGCACCGCGGACGCGTCGCCGCAGCCACCTTCGCCGCACGGCACCACGCCGGCACGCCGAGCGAGCACGCCGACCGGCTCGCGGGCCTCATCCGGCAGGGCGTCACGACCGCCTTCGTCGCCCCCGTCGGGCTTGAAGGCCCCGACGACGTGCTGGCCCTCGCCCCGCTCGCGACCGCGTTCGGCTGAGCCTGCCCCGGCCACTAGGGTGGCGCGCATGGGTAAGGCATCACGTCGACCGCGCGGCGAGCGCGCTGACCGTTCCGCACGTCCGCTTCCGGCCCCCTTCGTGGCGCGCCCCTTCGAGGGCCTGCCCAACGAGACCGACTGGGTCGCCATGCGCGAGATCGTCCCGGCCGCGACCGCGACGGTGCGCTTCGCCAAGGGCAAGGCGCCCGAGGGTGCGCCCGACGAGGTGACGATCGCGACGGTGCTCCCGCTCGCGTGGCCCGGCCTGCACCGCGAGGGCGGCGAGGTCGTCGTCGGCATCCAGTCCGGCAACGGCAGCGGCGACACGAGCCGCGACATCGCCCAGGCCATCGCGCTCGCGTCGGTCGCCGAGCCCGGCTCGCCGGTCGCGACGCTGCCCGTCTCGATGGCCGACACCGCGCGCCTGCAGGACATCCTCGACACCGACGCGCCCTTCGAGATGCAGCTGCACGAGGGCTTCGACTTCTGGGTCGCCGACGCCGACCTCGACGCCGACGGCAAGGAGTCGCTCGACCGCGCCAACGAGTCGGCCATCCCGACCGTCAAGCTCGACGCCGCGCCGTCCGCCTTCTGGTGCCGCATCGGCGAGCGCACGTACGTGCGCTGGGTGCTGCCCTTCGCCGAGGACGAGGCCACCAACGCCCTGGCGCGCCTGCACGCCGCCGGCGAGAGCCACCTCGGCGAGGACGGCCGCCTGCTCGGCTGCTTCCGCTCGAGCGGCCTGCTCATCCCGGTGTGGGAGGTCGACCCCGCCTCCGAGGCCGCCGACTTCGAGGACGCCGTCGCCGCCATGAAGACGAAGATCGACGCGGCCGCCGCTTCCACCGAGCCGCTCACCGCGGCCGAGCGCGGCGCCAAGGCCGGCCTGACCAACCGCCAGGTCACCCTGCGCTGAGAGGACGGGCGACGATGACGACGACCCCGCCGATGTCCGTCGCCGTCGTCATCCCGGCCAAGGACGAGTCGGCCCGCATCGCCGAGACGATCCGCGGGGTGCGCACCATCCCGGGCGTCTCCGCGGTCGTCGTCGTCGACGACGGGTCGACCGACGGCACCGCCGCCATCGCCGCCCGCGAGGGCGCCGAGGTGGTGCGCCACGCCCGCAACCACGGCAAGGCCGACGCGATGATGAGCGGGCTGGGGCGGGTCAACGGCCTGCGCCGCGTCGGGCGGCTCGACGACAGCACGTCGGTGCTCTTCGTCGACGCCGACCTCGAGGCGTCGGCCCAGGCCGTCGGCGCCCTCGTCGGCCCGGTCGCGCGCCGCGAGGCCGACCTCACCATCGCGACCCTGCCCCGGCAGCAGGGCAGCGCCGGTGGTCACGGCCTCGTCGTCGGCCTCGCCCGCCGCGGCATCGAGGAGCTGACCGGCTGGTCGCCGCAGCAGCCGCTCTCGGGCATGCGCTGCCTGTCACCGGCCGCCATCGAGGCGGCGACCCCCTTCGCGCGAGGGTGGGGCGTCGAGGTCGGCATGACGGTCGACGTGCTGGACGCCGGCCTGACGATCCGCGAGGTGCCCTGCGACCTGCAGCACCGGGTCACCGGCACCGACTGGCGCTCGCAGGTGCACCGTGCCGCCCAGTACCGCGACGTCGCCCTCGCGCTCGGGGTGCGCCGGCTGCGTCGGCGCCTCGGCGCCGACTGACCCCGGGCTGACCCGACGGCCGGGCCCCGTGGGTTCGTGGGCACTCGACCGGCGGGGCCGTGGGTTCGTGGGCACTTGATGGTCGAGTGCTCAGTTCTCGACGGGTGCGGCGGTGGGCTCGTGGGCACTCGACGGGGTCAGGGCTGGTCGGAGGTCCTGGCGGCTGTGGCGGCGGCTCGGGCGGCGTCGAGGTCGGCGCGGGTCAGGACGGAGCGGGTCTCGAGCCCTAGCTCGTGGAGCCGGTTGGCGCCAGGCTCGCTGCGGTCGATGGTGCACACGACGACCTCGACGGTGGCCCCCTGCTCGCGCAGCGCGACGGTCGCGTCCCGCGCGGCTCCGCCCGTCGTGACGATGTCCTCGACGAGCGTGATGCGGCGGCCGTCGACGTCGGCTCCCTCGGCGAGGCGGCGCGTGCCGTATGCCTTGGGTGCCTTGCGCACGAAGAGCGCGGGCAGGCCGGTCAGGCTGCTCATCATCGTCGCGATCGGGACGCCGCCCAGCTCCAGACCGCCGAGCAGCTCGGTGTCGGCGGGCACCAGGGGCACCATGGCCGCGGCGACGCGGCGCAGCAGCAGCGGGTCGGACTCGAAGAGGTACTTGTCGAAGTACTCCGTCACCACGGCCCCCGAGCGGACGACGAACTCGCCCTCGAGACGGCAGACCCGGTCCATGTCCCGCGCCAGCTCGGCGAGCACGTCGGGCTGCTCCATGGGTCGCTCCTCAGATGTGGTGGCGGTCGCGGCGGCGGCGGACCGGGGCCTTGCGCGCCTCGATGGCCAGGAAGTGCATGACGGCGGACACGACGAGCGGCACGGTGAAGATCGCCGCGACCGGCGGGATCGCGGCGCCAGAGTCGTTGGTGAGGAAACCGATGACGGCCATGACGATGATCGAGAGCAGGCCGCGCCGCATGAGCGGGGCCTCGTCGAGCAGGCGGCGGAGCGGCTCGGTGCCGAAGATGCCGGGGCGCAGCACGACCATGACCGCGAGGACCATGAGCACGACGACGATGACGAGCAGCACCGGCAGGTGGACCGCGAGGGAGACGTTGGCCCACAGCTTGCGCGACATGACGTCCCACGCGCCGCCGTCGATGACGGTCTGGAGGAACCGGCCCGGGTGAGAGCGCTCGGACTCGGGCCGGCGCCAGTCGAGGTAGCAGACGAGCCCGACGACGATGCCGGCGACGAGCAGCACGATGGACACGTTGCGCACGGACGTGCGCCAGCCCATGACGCCCATGAGGAGGAAGCCGAGGGCGGGCACGAGGGCGATGGGACCCCCGAAGTCCGCGCCCCACGCCGGCAGCACGTCGACGGCCAGGGCGACGCCGCCCACGACGACGACGGCGAAGACCGCGAGGCGCGGTGCGTCCCGCCTGACGAGCGCGTGCGCGAGGGCGGCGCAGAGCAGCAGGACGGCGGCGGCATACAACGCGAAGGCGACGTTGCCCATGCCGTAGAAGCGGCCGCCGACGAGCGGCTGGAGGCCGAAGATCGACGAGATCTGCAGGTGCGACCCGGTGAGCAGGTCGATGCCGATGACGCCCGCGGCGATGGCCGACATCGCCGACAGCGGGCCGAGCGCCGAGCTGCTCCACGGGCCCTTGAGGCTGGCGAGGGTGAGCGCGACGCTGATGACGAGCACGAGGACCATCAGCATCGCCACGAGCACGATCGTGTTGGTCGACCACCGCCACCACGGCACGAGGTTGGCGAGGAACGTCGCGGCCGGCATCGCGGCCGAGACGAGCCCGATGAGGCGGACCAGGCGCAGCACGCGGGCCCGGGTGAAGCGGCGGTTCCACGGGCGCGCGCGCCGGATGACGACCCACAGCACGAGCATCGCCAGGGCTGTGCCGACGAGCCAGATGAGCAGGAAGGGCGCGACGATGCGGTGCATCGCGTCGGCCTTGGTGTCGATGTCGGTGAGCACGGTCAGCTTGCTCGCGGCCGTGGACTCGCTGTTGTTGGCCGACGGGACGACGCTCAGGGCCCGCCCGCCGATGGCCGACGTCGGCTCGACGCCGCCGCGCTGGAGGATCGTCGCGGTGATGTCGGACAGCTGCGCGACCCCGGTCAGGCGCGTCGACGCCGAGGCGAGCAGACCCGGCCCGTAGTGCGGCCCGCTCGCCGTCAGCAGCCGCAGCCGCTCCTGCTGGTCGCGGTCGGCCAGGCCCGCGACGACGAGGTCGGCGCCGTTGGGCATCGCGTCCATGACGAGCTCGATGCGCCGCTCGATGCCGTTGATCTTCTCCAGGTGGCGGGTCGGGTTCGGGTCGGTCGCGTCGATGCCACCGACGTCGACGATGCTCACCGGGCACTGCGCGAGGTCGGAGACGAGCGTCGTCGCCTGGAAGGGGGAGTACTTCGCGACCTTGCCGTCGGAGGTGGCGGCCGCGAGGCCGGCGCCCGGCCCGATGGCCTGGATGCACGTCTTGCCCGCCGTGAAGCTGTCGCCGAGCAGGCCGAGCTGCGCCCGGAACTCGGCGTCGCGGGACGCCGTCGCCAGCGCGTCGAAGCCGATGACCCGGAAGCCGGTCGCTGCGCTCCCCGCGATCGACGGCAGGGGCGAGCACTGGGGGCGGGACTCGGCCGTGTCCGGACCGGCCGCCTCGCCCGCCGAGACCGTGGCCCAGCCGTCGGTGGGGCAGGTGGTCAGGCGCAGGCTCTTGACCGACACCGAGGCGGCCGACCCGTCGCGGAGCAGCCCCCACAGGATGGGGGTGTCCTCGGCGGAGACGTCGTCCCAGGAGAGGCCGCCGAGCCCGACGACGACGAGAGACTCACCCGGCTGGGGCTGCGTCGTGGGCGGGACGGGGACGGTGGTGCGCCCCACGTAGGCGAGCGTGAGCGCGGCCACCATCACCAGGAGCAGGACGACGAGCGTCTTGACGGGGTGGCGGCGGATCACGGGGGACAGACTACAAACCGGGGCTGTCCGTGGGCGCCGCGGTCACGGGCTGGAATCGAAGGGCTGGGCGGCACCCGCACGGCTACCCTTGCCGATCGTGGACGCCTCGACGCTGACGACCCTGGCCATCGCGGCCGTCGTCGTCGCGCTGCTCGCCCTCGTCCTCGCCGTCGGCGCCCAGCTGCGTCTCGCGGGTGTGCGGCGCGACTTCGCGGCGCTCGACGACGACGGCCAGACCGACATCGCCCGCGTCGCCGCCACCCAGAACCACCGCATCGACCGGCTGACGGCCGAGCTGACGAGGCTGCGCGAGCACGTCGAGAGCGCCGAGGAGGACGTGCGCCAGAGCCTGCGCAACGTCGCGGTCGTGCGCTACGACGCGTTCGGCGACATGGGCGGCCGGCTCTCCTTCTCCGCCGCCATCGTCGACGACCTCGGCGACGGCATCGTGCTCAGCTCGATCCACGCCCGCGGGGAGTCCCGCACCTACGCCAAGGGCATCGTCGGCGGCCGGTCGAGCATCACCCTGACCCCCGAGGAGCAGCAGGCGCTCGCCTCGGCCACCGGCCTGCCCGACCGCACGAAGGACGCGTCGTGACCCCACCCCGCACCCCGGACCAGCTGCACCGCTTCGGCTACCTCGGTCCGCGCGGCACCTTCACCCAGATGGCCCTCGACGCGTGGGACGCGGCCGAGGGCCGGGAGCAAGTGCCCTTCGGGTCGGTCGACGCCGCGCTGTCGGCCCTGCGCGCCGGCGACATCGACGCGGCCATGGTGCCCATCGAGAACTCCGTCGAGGGCGGGGTCTCCGCGACGCTCGACTCGCTGGCGACGGGCGAGCCGCTCGTCGTCATCGGCGAGGTGCTCGTGCCGATCACCTTCGTGCTCTGCGCGAGGCCGGGTATGCCGTTGGCCGACGTCCGCACGGTCGGCACCCACTCGCACGCGTGGGCCCAGGTCCGCGGCTGGATGGGCCGCAACCTCCCCGACGCGGCCTACGTCCCGACGCTGTCTACGGCCGCGAGCGCAGCCGCGCTGGCCCAGCCGGGTGACGTGATGTTCGACGCCGGAGTGTGCGCGCCCGTCGCCGCGCGCAACGAGGGGCTCGAGGTGCTCGCCGAGGACATCGGCGACAACGCCTCGGCGGTCACGCGCTTCGTCCTCGTCGCCCGTCCCGGCACGCTCCCCGAGCCGACCGGCGCCGACAAGACGACCGTCGTGCTCTTCCAGCGCGACGACCACGCGGGCGGCCTGCTCGAGCTGCTCGAGCAGTTCGCGGTCCGCGGCGTCAACATGACCCGCCTCGAGTCGCGACCGACCGGCGAGGCCATGGGCTCGTACTGCTTCTCCATCGACTTCGAGGGGCACGTCCTCGATGCCCGCGTCGGCGAGACCCTGATGGGCCTGCGGCGGGTCTGCGCCGAGGTGCGCTTCCTCGGGTCCTACCCCCGCGCCGACGGCGGCCGGCCTGACGCGCGGCCCGGCACCGCCGACGAGGACTTCGACCGGGCGCGCGCCTGGCTCGACGACCTGCGCGCCTGAGAGCGCACCGGCACGGACGGTGCCGGGTCAGCCGATCGTCGCGCCCATCTTGAGCAGGAAGAGCGTCTCCTCGCCGACGACGCCGTCGTCACCGACGCGGTTGGCCTGCTGGAAGCGCTGGACGACCTTCTTCGTCTGGGCGCCGAAGCTGCCGTCGATCGTGATGGTGCCGCCCGCCGCCCGCAGCGCACGCTGGAGCGTCACGACGTCGGGGCCCTTGGCGCCGACCTTGAGCGTGCCGTCGCCGAGGGAGCGCGAGATGAGCAGCACCCACATGCCGGCGTCGATACGACCCGGCTTGGGCGCCGGCCCCTCGAAGCTCGCCTCGACCTTCTTGACGGCCGCTCGCGTCTGGGCGCCGTAGACGCCGTCGACGACGACCGGGCCGTAGTCGCCGTCGTTGAGGAAGCACTGCAGGGCGCGCACGGCCGGGCCCTTCGCGCCGGGCTGGAGGACGGGGTATGCCGGGAGCGTCCGCTCGCACGAGCCCGCGACGCTCCCCGGGTCGGCGGCCGTCGCCTGCGGGGTGGGCGGCGCGGTCGTCGTCGTGGCCGGAGCGGTCAGCGTCGGCTTGGTCGGGGTGAGCGGGTCGGCCGTCACCGTCGGGATCGGGCCGTCGGTCGCCTTCGGGTCGGTGGGGCCCGGGTCGACCGCGCTGACCGCCGAGGCGGTGACCGACGGGGTCGACGGCTCCTCGGTGGAGGTGCGTGCGGCGCCGCTGGTGCAGGCGGTCAGGGTGAGGCCCAGGACGAGAGCCGTTGCCGCAGAGACGAACCCACCTCTTCGGCTGCCACTGTCGCGAACGCGCGTGCTGACCTGCATCTGACTCCCCTGAGCTCACGTGGCGGGCCCTGACGACCGCTCACGTTGGTGAAGTATGCGCCGACGCGAGCGAGCGCGCGAGCGCGACGCGCGGCACGGCATACGCCCGCTCGTCCCTGTGCGCCGGCGCCGCGCACCGACGGGCAGGGGAGGGGGCGCCGGTGCTGCCAGGCCCGACGCCCCACGGACGGGACTGCCCCCTGGTAGTCCCGAACCCCTGCGAGGTCACCGGGCCAGCTGCCCCTCCGCAGCGCCCCGTAGCAGCCCGGTGACCGTTCCCCCTGCCCACCCAGAGTCGGCGGCCGGCGCCCTGATACGTCCTCGGACGAACATTTTTCGGCGAAGTTCTCGACGGTCCGACCGCGACCGATGTATCAGGAAACCGAGTACGCACACTCAGTCGGGTGTAAGGGTCTTTCCAACACCATCCGCCGCTCCACCACCAGCAGGAGGCAGTCGATGTCAGAGTCGGGTCCCGACGCCCCCCAGGGCGCGAACGACGACAGCGCGGCCGGCGGTTCCCGCCGGGCCGAACGCCCGCCCGTCCGCGCCCTCGACCCGGCCACGGCGATGCGCCTGACCGACGGTCGGACGCCGCTGCCCGCGCTCTACCTCTCGGAGCGGCTGCTCGTGCGCACCGTCACGAGCGGGGGCAAGCCGCGCGGTCTCACCGACCTGCGCACCTCGCTCGAGAAGTACGACCTCGACTACCGGCTCACGCCGCGGCCCGACGGCTCGACGCGTGACCTCGAGGGCTCCACCTGGGGCACGAGCATCACGCTGACCCCGAAGCGGTCGATCGACCCCGTCGACGCGTGGAGCGTGCTCCAGCGGCTGCGCGCCGACCACGACCCGATCGCCGACCAGTTGAGCCTCGAGCACGTGCTCCGGCCGGCCGACGGCTACTGGGGCGGGGTCGGCGGCTACTGGGGTGGCGTGGGTGGCTACTGGGGCGGCGTCGGGGGCTACTGGGGTGGCGTGGGTGGCTACTGGGGCGGCGTCGGGGGGACCGCGCTGCAGGAGTACTCCGTGCCGGGCCGCGGAGGTCGTATGCCGGTGGCGCTGGCCCTGCCCGACCCGCGGCTGCGTGCCCGCTCCCTCGACCGCCCGCCCGTCGTCGTGCTGCCCGACACCGCCATCGCCCCGCACCAGTGGTTCAAGGCGGACTCGGGCATCGTTCGGATGAAGCTCGAGGGCGGCCGGCTCGTGCCGCTCCTGACGTCGCCGGGAGGTCCACCGATCTCGGGGGCGCCGGCCCCGGCCGAGCCGGTGGGCCTGCTGCAGGGGCACGCGACGTTCATCGCCGGGCTCGTGCGCCAGGGCTGCCCCGAGGCCACGATCCTGTCGATCCCCGTCATGGACGACGACGGCATCGTCGACGAGAGCGTCATGCTCGACGTCCTGCAGGCGCTGCTCGACCGGCACGTGCACGGGCAGGAGCACAACGACCCCTCGGAGGTCGTCGACGTGCTGTCGCTCTCGCTCGGCTACTACGCGGAGGACAGCAAGTACCTCTCCGGCCCCGTCGCCGACCTGCTCGACCGGCTCGCCGAGCGCGGCGTCCTCGTCACCGCCGGCGTCGGCAACGACGGCACCGACGCCCCGTTCGTGCCCGCGGCGCTCGCGGCCGCACCACCGAAGCGGATCACCCCCACGGCCGTGCCTCCGCTCGCGAGCGTCGGGGCGACCAACCCTGACGGCACGACCGTCGCCCTCTTCTCCAACAACCTCAGCGTCGTCAGCGCCGTCCGGTCCGGTGTCTCCGTCGTCAGCACCATGCCGCTCACCAACGGCATGGGCCAGCCGTCGGCCGAGGTCAGCAAGGACGGGACCGTGCGCTGCACCGTCGACCCCGACGACTACACCGGCGGCTTCGGGATCTGGAGCGGCACCTCGTTCGCGACCCCGGTCTTCGCCGCCGAGCTCGCGGCCGAGCTCATCACCATCTCGAAGGGCGACCTGACCGACGTCTCCGCCCGCGCCATGCGCAGCCGCGCCATCCGCGCGCTGCGCACCTGCACCGGAAGGACGCGGTCATGACCCCGACCCCCACCGCCCCCGACGGTCTCGGGACGCTCGCCGGACGGGCGTTCGCCGCCTACCGTGCCGGTGAGCGCGAGCGGCTCTCCGAGCTTGTCGACCTCGTGACGCCCGTGCTGTGGAACGCCGCGCGGTCGCAGGGCGGCGCGCCGGCCATGTGCGAGGACGCCGTCCAGACGGCCTTCCTCCAGCTCGTCGACCGGGCCGACTCGATCCAGGAGCCGGCAGCGGTGCTTGGCTGGCTCGTCGTCGTCGTCAAGCGCGAGGTCTGGCGCCTCGCGCGGGGCGCCCGGCGCGAGTTCGGCGTCGACGAGGTGCCCGAGGCTCCGGCCCAGCAGCTCGACCCCGAGGCCCAGTCGATCCTCTCCGAGCGCCAGCGCGTGCTCTGGAAGCACGTCTCCACCCTCTCCCCGCGGTGCCAGGAGCTGCTCCGGGTCATCGCGTTCGCCGACCGCCCCGACTACGCCGCCATCGCGGAGTCGCTGGGCATGCCCGTCGGCAGCATCGGCCCGACCCGCGGCCGCTGCCTCCAGAAGCTGAGGACCACCCTCGGCACCGATCCCGGATGGGCGGTCTGACATGACATCTCACACTGACGCCATCGATGCCCGCGACATCGCCAACCTGGGCCACGTGCGTGACCTGTTCGCCCACGCCGACCCCGTGCCGAGCGACCTCGCCGAGCGGGTCAAGTTCGCCATCACCGTGCACGCCCTGCACGCCGAGGTCGCCGAGCTCATGGACTCCGCCCTGCTGACGACGCGCGGCGCCGAGGCCAAGGTCGAGCCCACGCCCACCGAGTCCGTCACCTTCACCGCCGCCTCGATGAGCCTCATGGTCACCGCGGCACCGATGGACTCCGACGAGACCGAGGACCGCGTGCGCGTCGACGGCTGGGTGACCACGCCCGGCGCCCGCGTCGAGGCCGTGACGAGCGAGGGCAGCAGCTCGGTGATTTCGGATGCGAACGGCCGCTTCGTTCTGGATGATCTACCCCATGGGCCGGTCCACTTCGTCGTGACCGACCCGGGCAACGACGACACGCGACCGGTCATCACCCCCACGATCCAGATCTGACGATCCCGACACCCGTGGTGACCGGCCCTGAGCGAGAGGCCGGGCGGCAGCCATCGATCTGCTCGAGAGTGCACGCACCCTGCGCGAGCAGGGCGCCGCGGACAACGTGGCCGGCCGGCCCGTCGACGCGGCGCGCTCGCTGACCGCGGCGCTGGACGAGATCGACCGGGCCGGCGCGGCGCCCTCGCGCGAGCGGCTCGAGCTGCGCTGCAAGACGTTGATCACCCTGGCCCTGACGGAGTTCATGCTCTCCGGCGTCGAGGCGGCGTCGGCGCGGCTCGCCGAGGCCGAGGAGGTCGTGGACGACCTCGGCGACGACCGGCTCCGGGCGCGCCTGGACTACCAGCGCGCCAACATCCACGGGCGCGTCGGTGACCTCGCCTCGGCGTGGGACGGCATCGAGGGCGCCGTGCGCCGGCTCGACGCCTTCACCGAGCCCGAGCAGTGCTCGGTCCACCTGAGCCGCGGGATGCTCGCCTTCGAGCTGCTGCGTCCGCAGGAGGCCCTCGAGTCCTTCGCCGAGGCGGCCCGGCTCGCGCACGCCCTGGGCGGTCCCGCGCAGGAGTTCATGGCCCGCCACAACGAGGGGTATGCCGCCTACCTCCTCGGCGACATCCCGCGCTCGCTCGCCGGCATGGCCCGCGCCGAGGAGCTCGAGTCCGACGTCTTCACCGGGCCGGCGCGCCTCGACCGGGCCCAGGTCCTGCTCGAGGCCGGCCTCGTCAAGGAGGCCGTCGAGGCCCTGCATGCCGGGCTCGAGTCCCTCGAGGGAGACGGGCACGACCAGATGCGGGCCGAGTTCGAGCTCGCACTGGCACGCGCCCACCGGCTCCTCGGGCACCTCGACCTCGCGGCAGGGGCGGCGGCGTCGGCGCGCGAGACGTACGGCCGCATCGGGGCGACCGCGTGGGCCGCCAAGGCGATGCTCGTCGAGCTGCTCGTCGACCTCGACCGGCAGCGTCGGACGCGCCGGACGCGCCAGGCGCAGGAGGACGGGACGCCCGAGTCCGACCTGGTCCGCCGCGTCGTGGGCGTCGGTGACGCCACCGTGGCGCTCGCGGCAGCCGCGACCGCCGACGAGCTCACCGAGATCGCGACGGAGCTCGGGGACCCCGAGCTGGCCGACAGCGCCCGGGTCGTGGCCGCGCAGGCGCTGCTGCTCGCCGGTGACGCGGCCGGCGCCAACACCCGGCTGCTGAGCCTCGAGCGGGTCTCGACCGGGTCGCTGTCCGACGAGCTCGACGCGGCGGTCGTCACGGCGATGACGCTCGTGGCCACCGGTGACCTGGCTCCGGCGCGGCGCATCCTCGTGCGGGCGTCCCGTCGCCTCGCCGCGGGCCAGCAGGGCAGCGCGAGCCTCGACCTGCGCACGGCCCGTGCCGTCCACGGCGCCCGGCTCTCTGAGCTCGACCTCGAGCTCGCGGTCCCGCGCGGCAGCTCCTCCGTGCTCGAAGCGCTCGAGCGCTGGCGCAGTGCCACCGACCGGCTGCCGTCGCTCGGCCGGCCCGACGACGAACAGCTCGCCCAGCTCACCGAGCAGCTGCGTGCCGTGCGCGGCCATCTCCGCGGCGAGAGCGACCCCGCCCAGCTGCGCGAGCTGCACGACCATGCCTCGCGCCTCGAGCGCCAGATCCGCGACCGTGACTGGGCGCTGAGCCGCAGCGGCGGCTCGGCGCAGACCGTGCCCGTGCGCGTGCGCGAGGCCCGTGAGCACCTGCGGCAGGTCGACCGCGACCTCGTGTGGTTCTTCCGGCACCAGGGGCGCATCGGCGCGGTGGGGGTGATCGGCGGCCGGGCGATGATGCGCGACCTCGTGGCCGCCGACCGCGCGGCAGAGCTCGCCCAGCGCATCCGCGTGGACCTGCGCACCGCTGCCACCCACCACCTCGGTCCGCTCGCCGGAGCCGTCTGGTCCTCGCTCCGGGCCAGCGCGACCGAGCTCGACGACGTCCTGCTGCGGCCGTGGCGCTCGAGCCGCGGCCTCGTCGTCGTGACCTGCCCCGAGCTCTCGGCCCTGCCGTGGGCGCTGCTGCCCTCGATGTCCGGGCGGCCGTTCACCGTGGCGCTGTCGCTGACGTCCTTCGCGCGGCGGGGGGCGCCGCGTCCGGGCGCACCCGCTCCCCCAGACGGGCCAGGTGCGCCCGGCGTGCACGTCAGCGTCGGCCCGTCCGTGCCTCGGGCCTCGAGCGAGGGCCGCACCATCGTCGGGACCTGGGGCGCACGGGCCCGGCTCGCCGAGCCCTCCCGGCGCGACGAGCTCGTCGGAGCCCTCGCCCGGCCCGGCGTCGTCCACGTCGCCGCCCACGGCACGCACCAGCTCGAGTCGCCGCTCTTCTCCTCGCTCATGCTCCACGACGGACCCGTCTTCGCCCACGAGCTGCAGCCGACCGGCGTGCGCGCCGACCACGTCGTGCTGTCGGCGTGCGAGGTGGGTCTCGCCTCGGCGAGGCCCGGCCACGAGTCCCTGGGGCTCGCGCTGTCGCTGCTCTCGCTCGGGGCCCGATCGGTCGTCGCGGCGGTCTCACCGGTGCCGGACGACGTGGCCGCGACGACGATGACCCGCCACCACGAGCTGCTCGCCTCGGGGCTTCCGAGCGACGAGGCGCTGGCCAGAGCGGTCGCCGAGACCGAGGACGTGGCCGCAGCCTTCCTCAACATCGGCGGCCAGCACCGCCCCTGACCCCGGCCCCAACCCGGGCTCTCTCACCGAACGCAGCGTTCGGTCCCGAACTCACTGTTAGAACACTGAGTTCGAGACTGAACGCTGCGTTCAGTCGGGGAAACCGGGGTCGGGGATCGCCGCGACGGAGTGTCAGGCGGCCTTGCGGTACGCCTTGGTCTCGCGGCGCTTGCGCAGCGCCATGGCCAGGGCGATCTTGCGGGCGTCGATCGACAGCTCGCGGAGCATGCCGGAGATCGGGTTGGTGTAGCCGGTGAACCACAGCCCCTTGGCGCCGCGCGCGGTGCGGCCGCCCCGCTCGACCGGGCGGCCCTTCTCGTCGAGCACGCCGAGGTGGCCGAGGAGCGGCTCGAGGCCCTGACCGTAGCCGGTGGCGAGGACGACGAGGTCCGGCTGGATCCGGCTGCCGTCGGCGAGCACGACGCTGTCACCGTCGAACTCACGCACCGCGACGACGGGCTCGACCGTCCCGGACCGGATCGCGTCGATGATGCCGACGTCCTGCACCGGGATCGCGTTGTCGCGCTCGACACGGGTCAGCAGTCCGGTGGTCGGGCGTGGCAGTCCGTGGGCGGAGAGGTCGGGCGTCTGGAGGCGCTCCACGATCGGGGCGACGCGGTCGACGAGGGCGGTGGGCAGGTGCCGCACGGCGATGCCGGTGTACTGCGCGGCATACGGCCCCGTGTTGCGGCGCAGGATGTGCGGCACGGTGCGGACGGACAGGCGCACCCGCGCTGCCCCGTGCTCGACGAGGTCGACGGCGAGCTCGGTGCCGGTGTTGCCCGAGCCCACGACGAGCACGTCCTTGCCCGCGTGGGAGGCGCCGTTGCGGTAGTCGCGCGCCAGCACGACGTCACCTGAATAGCCCTGCAGCCCAGGCACATCCGGCTCACGTGGCGTGTGGTTGAAGCCCGTCGCCACCACGGCGTAGGGGGCAGTGAGGGTCGACCCGTCGGCGAGCGTCAGGGTCCACGAGGCCCCGTCGGCCGAGCGGTCGATGCGGCTCACCTCCGTGCCCAGGCGCACGTCGAGACGGTGGTGGGCGGCATACAGCTCGAGATAGCGCACGACGTCGTCGCGCGAGACCCAGCGCCCCATCTCCTTGGGGATCGGGAAGCCCGGGAGGCCGGACAGCTCGCGGGGCGTGTGCAGGTGCAGGCGGTCGTAGTGGCCGCGCCACGACGTGCCGACGCCGGTGCTGCGCTCGAGGACGACGGCGTGCAGGCCACGCGCCTTCAGGGCGGCGGCCGTGGCCAGCCCGCCCGGGCCGGCACCGATGATGTATGCGTCGACCGGGACGCTGCGCTGGGTCACCGGGACAACGTAGCGGCCCACCCTCGACAGTTCTCGGGAAACCGTGGCCCGACCACCGCTCGGGCAGCATGCTGGACGGGTGACCCCTGACCCGGTCGCGACCCCCTCCGGGGAGTCGGGTGCCGCCCCGAACATGTTCACGCGGGAGCGGATCGGTGAGGGCGGCGCGGCCCGCGTCGCCACCCTCGTCGCGCTGCTCGACGCGCAGGAGCAGCAGCCGGCCGTCCGGCGCCTGCGGGACTGGGCGTTCGAGGCCCTCGCGCCGCAGCCGGGGGAGTCGGTCGTCGACGTCGGGGCCGGCACCGGCACCGAGCTGCGCCGCCTCGCCCAGGCCGTCGCCCCCAACGGCCGCGCCGTGGGCGTCGAGCCGAACCCCGGGCTGCGCGAGGAGGCGGCGAAGCGGGCCGCCCTGATGGGGTCCGCGGCGACCTTCGTCGACGGCGACGCGGCCGACCTGCCCTTCGCCGACGGCGCCGTGCACGTGCTCCGGTGCGAGCGCGTCTTCCAGCACCTCGCCGACCCGCAGGCCGCGGCCCACGAGTTCGCCCGCGTCCTCGCGCCGGACGGGCGGGTGGCGGTCCTCGACAGCGACTGGGGCACCGTCATCAGCCACCCCGGCGACCCCGACCTCGTGCGCCGCTACACCGAGGCCAACCAGCGGCGCATGCCCAACCCCTTCTCGGCCCGGCAACTCCCGGCCCAGCTGCGGACCGCAGGCCTGGTCGTCGACCACGACATCGGCTCGGCCGCGCTGATCATGCCGCCGCGCGCCCTGCTCGGCAGCGGCGTCGTGCACCGCAACGCCGACGCGGCGGTCGAGGAGGGCGCGCTGACCCGCGAGGAGGCCGACGAGCTCCTCGCCGACGCGATGGCCGCCGCCCGCAACGGCACGGCCTTCTTCTCGGTGACGATGTATGCCGTCATCGCCCGCAAGCCCGACCGTGGCCTCGGGTCGTCGGCCGGCTGACCCACCGCGCCCGACCTCCCAGCGCAGCGCCCCCTCAGCGCCGCCCCTCCCCACCCTCCGAGCCGACGTGCTCGTCCAGCCACTCGGTGAGGGGCCGCACGGCCCGCCACGTGTCGCGCACCGTCGTGAGCGCGCGTCGCGTCGACAGCCAGGCCGGGGCGCCGAAGTCGCGGGTGACCATGAGCTCCTTGTGACGCAGCGTCGCGATGCGAGGGTGGTCGACGGCATACCCCCGCGGTGCCGTCTTGACCTGCTCGCCGAGCAGCTCGAAACCCTTGCCGCGCAGGGCGGCCAGGATCGCCTCGAGCTCGAGCCCGCTCGACGGGGCGTCGACGGCGGCGCGGAAGCGGGCCGTCTGTGCGGTGCTCGCGGCGCGGAAGCCACCTCCGGCGCGTAGCCCGTCCGCGCTCACCTGGACGTAGTAGCCGAGGACCGTCCCCGAACCGACGAGCGCGCCCTGGTGGGTCTTGTAGGGCGACTTGTCGGCGCTGAAGCGCACGTCCCGGTTGGGGCGGAAGAGCTTCGCCTCGCCGAACTCCTCCTCGAGCCCGTCGAGCAGGGCGAGCATCGGCTCACGCACGTCGCGCTCGTAGACCTCCTTGTGGGCGAGCCACCAGTCGCGGGAGTTGCGGTCCTCGAGCTCGGCGTAGAAGGACAGGGCGCCGGGCGGGAAGCCGGTGAAGGTCGGCGGGGCCGGTGCCGTCGGGGGAGTGCTCATGTGGCGACTCTGACATCCCGACGGACTTGTTAGGCAAGCCTTGCCTGTGCTTTCCTGATTTCAGTCACGTGAGTGTGGCGTAATTCCTGCAAGCAACCTGAGAGAAGGCACCGTGCTCGCGAGCAACGCGCTCATCGGCCTCCGGGAGGGGCTCGAGGCCGCCCTCGTGGTGGTCATCCTCGTGGCCTTCCTCGTCAAGACCGACCGCCGCTGGGCGCTGCGCCACGTGTGGACCGGCGTCGGCGTGGCCGTCGCGCTCTCGGTCGCCCTCGGTGCGCTGCTCACCTACGGCACGAAGCAGCTGACCTTCGAGGCCCAGGAGCTCATCGGCGGCACCGCCTCGATCATCGCGGTCGTCTTCGTCACCTTCATGGTCTTCTGGATGAAGTCCGCCTCGCGCACCATCTCGGGCGAGCTCAAGGGCAAGCTCGACAAGGCGCTCGACATGGGTCCCTTCGCCATCGCGCTCGTCGCCTTCCTCGGCGTCGGCCGCGAGGGCCTCGAGACGGCGATCTTCTTCTACGCCACGACCGAGGCCGCCGGCCAGGGCAACAACCAGCCGCTCATCGGCTGGGTCATCGGCCTCGGCGGCGCGGTCCTGCTCGGCTGGCTCATCTACCGCGGCGCCGTGAAGATCAACCTCACGAAGTTCTTCCGCTGGACCGGCATCCTGCTCGTGCTCGTCGCGGCCGGCATCCTCGCCTACGGCATCCACGACCTGCAGGAGGCCGGCTTCCTCCCGGGCCTCACGGCCCTTGCCTTCGACGTCAGCGCGACCGTCGACCCGGGCAGCTGGTACGCCACCCTGCTCAAGGGCATCTTCAACTTCACGCCGGCCACCACGGTGCTCCAGGCGATCGCCTGGGTGCTCTACGTCGGCATCGTCCTGACGCTCTTCCTGCGCCCGGCTCGCACGGCGCCGCAGGCCCCGGCCGTGACCCCCTCGAGCGACGCGCGTCCCACCGTCGCCGCCTGAGCAGGTCTCGCCCCCGACGCTCCTCACTCGCCGAACCCCTCCAGGAGAACCCCCATGCCCCGCCCTGCCCTGCGCCCTGCCCTGCGCGTCGCGCCCGTCGCGGTGTCCCTCGCCGCCGCGCTCGCCCTCGCCGGCTGCGCCGACAAGCCCGCCACCACGGCCGGCTCGACCGCGGCCGGTGCCGGCGGCCCGATCACGGTCAACGCGACCGACACCGCGTGCACGCTGAGCACCACGACCGCCAAGGCCGGCACCGTGACCTTCAAGGTCACCAACTCGGGCAGCAAGGTCAACGAGTTCTACCTCTACGCCGAGGGCGACCGCATCGTCTCCGAGGTCGAGAACATCACGCCCGGCCTGAGTCGCGAGCTCAAGGTCGAGCTCACCGAGCCCGGCACGTTCACGACGTCGTGCAAGCCCGGCATGGTCGGCGACGGCATCCGCGGCACCTTCACCGTGACGGGCACGGCCGCCAAGGGCAGCACCGACGCCAAGGTCGCCAAGGCCATCGCGGACTACAAGGCGTTCGTCGCCTCCGAGGCCGACGAGTTCGTCGAGAACACCAAGGGTTTCGTCGCCGCGGTCAAGGCCGGCGACGTCGTGAAGGCCAAGTCGCTCTACGCCCAGGCGCGCCACCCGTGGGAGGCCATCGAGCCCGTCGCCGAGAGCTTCGGCGACCTCGACCCCAAGATCGACGGCCGTGAGGACGTCATCGCCGACGGCATGGCCTTCACCGGCTACCACCGCCTCGAGAAGGACCTCTGGAAGGACGGCCTCCAGAAGGACTCCGGTGCGATCGCCGACCAGCTCCTCGCCGACGTCACCGAGATCGCCGCGAAGAGCAAGACCGTCGAGCCGACCGCCCTGTCCATCGCGAACGGCGCCAAGGCCCTGCTCGACGAGGTCGCGACCGGCAAGATCACCGGCGAGGAGGAGCGCTACTCGCACACCGACCTCTGGGACTTCGACGGCAACCTTGAGGGCTCGCGCCAGGCGCTCGCCGCGCTGCGCCCGGTCATCGCCGAGAGGGACCCTGCCCTGCAGAAGGCCCTCGACGCCGACTTCACCGAGCTGTCCGGCTTGCTCGCCAAGCACAAGGCCGGCGCCGACTACAAGAGCTACACCGCGCTGACCGCTGCGGACCTCAAGGAGCTGACCGTCTCGCTCGACGCGCTCTCGGAGCAGGTGTCGAAGGTCCCCGGGGTCGTGGAGGCCAAGTGACCGACGAGGGTCTGAGCCGCCGCCGGCTCCTCGGCGTCTCCGGGACGACGGCCGTCGCCGGCGTGGTCGCGGGCGTTGCGGGGTCGTATGCAGTGTCGCGCGGTGACGCCGCCGCCGCGGCAGGTGCCCCGTCGTCCACGACGTCCGGCGCGCGGGCGCTCGACGCCGCGATCCCGTTCCGCGGCGAGCACCAGGCCGGCATCGTGACGCCGGCCCAGGACCGGCTCCACTTCGTCGCGCTCGACGTCGTGACGAAGGACCGCGAGCAGCTGCGCCGGCTGCTCGAGGACTGGACCCGGGCGGCCGAGCGGATGACGGCCGGCGCCGAGGCCGCTCCTGGCGGCCTGGTCGGTGGCGGCCCCAACCGGGCACCCGAGGACACCGGCGAGGCGTACGGCCTGCCGGCATCCGGCCTGACGATCACGATCGGCTACGGCCCGTCGCTCTTCGACGACCGCTTCGGCCTCGCGTCGAAGCGGCCGGCCGCGCTGCAGGACCTCCCCGCCTTCACCGGCGACCAGCTCGACCCGCGCCGCACCGGCGGCGACCTCTGCATCCAGGCCTGCGCCAACGACCCGCAGGTCGCGGTCCACGCCGTGCGCAACCTCGTCCGGCTCGGCTTCGGGGTCGTCGCGGTGCGCTGGTCGCAGCTCGGCTTCGGCCGCACGTCCTCGACCTCGACGGCGCAGGCGACGCCCCGCAACATGTTCGGCTTCAAGGACGGCACCAACAACCTCAAGGCCGAGGAGCCCGAGAGCCTCGCGCAGCACGTGTGGGTCGCCGACGCCGACGACACGGGTGGCGGCGCCTGGATGGCCGGCGGCTCCTACCTCGTCGTGCGCCGCATCCGCATGCACATCGAGGTCTGGGACCGGACGAGCCTGCAGGAGCAGGAGGACGTCATCGGCCGGGACAAGAAGGAGGGCGCCCCGCTCGGCGCCGCCAAGGAGTTCGACCGGCCCGACTTCGCGAAGAAGGGGCCCGACGGCGCGCCCTCGATCCCCATGACCGCGCACGTGCGCCTGGCCCACGAGAGCCAGCTCGGCGGCATACGCCTGCTGCGTCGCGGCTACAACTTCACCGACGGCTCCGACGGTGTCGGCCACCTCGACGCGGGCCTCTTCTTCATCGCGTACATGCGCGACCCCGGCAAGCAGTTCGTCCCGATGCAGCGGGCGCTCGCCAAGGCCGACGGGCTCAACGAGTACATCGAGCACAACGGGTCGGCCGTCTTCGCGTGCCCACCAGGCCTGAAGGACGGGGAGCACTGGGGTCAGGCGCTGTTCGGCTGACACCGAGCCGAACGCGCTACAGGCTGACGCGGACCGTGAGGCAGCCGGGACGCACGGTCGCGCTGACCTCGCTGGCCTCACCGATGACGTCGCCGTCGATCTGCACCGGCACGGGACGGTCGGTGCGGACGCGGATCTCCTTGCACGTCTTGTGGTCCAGCGTCGGGTGACCCTTGCGCTGACGCGTCGCGACCCGGGTCGCGACGGGCACCCAGCCGACGACACCGCGCGGCGACGCGATGACGGTGTCGAGCTGGCCGTCGTCGACGCGGGCGTTGGGCATGAGCACGAGCCCGCCGAGCAGCCGCCCGCAGTTGCCGATGACGACCATCCGCGCGCGACGGCGGAACTCGAGCTCGTCGTCGACCTTGACGGCGATGCGGAACTCCGGCGAGACGAGGTGCTTGAGGCCCGAGACCATGTAGGCCGGCCAGCCCACCTTGGCCTTGAGGTTCTCGTTGGTGCCGGCCATGATCTGCGCGTCCATGCCGACCCCGCTCATGACGAGGAAGTAGTGCGTCTCGGGGTCGCCGGACTCGTCGGGGGCGTCGTCCATCGGCGCCGCCCCGATGACGAGCTCGCCGACGTCGATGCGCCGGTTGCGGCCCGTGAGGGCGACGGCGACGGCCGCCTCGAGGGCGACGGGCAGGTCGAGGTTGCGAGCGAGCAGGTTGCCGGTGCCGGCGGGCAGGATGCCGAGGGCCGTCTCGGTGCCGACGAGCGCGCTCGCGACGTTGCGCACCGTGCCGTCGCCGCCGAGGGTGCAGACGATGTCGGCGCCGTCCCGGACGGCCTGCGCGGCCTGACCCTGGCCCGGATCCTCGACCGTCGTCTCGTAGAAGAGCGGCTCGCCCCAGCCGTTCGCCAGGCACGCGGCCGTGATGCGGTCGCGCACGGCCGGCACGTCGGCGTACTTCGTCGGGTTGACGACGACGCCCGCGCGCTTGAGCGGTGCCGGCGCCTCGTCCCCGTTGCGGAAGTGGTCACGTGGAGGGCGCGGGCGGCGACGACGCGTCGCCGCGACCTCGGGCACGACGCGGGTCAGGACGAGGCCCCCGATGACCAGCGCCAGCACGACGAGGCCGGCGATGATCCACGGCAGATAGTCCTTGAGCACGAAGACATACGCTATCCCGCTGGCCGGGCGCTCCCCGAATCGCCGAGGCCACGTGGCCCCGCGGCCCTAGGCTGGCCGCATGAGCGAGCCCGTCACCGACCCCGGCCCGTCGACGCCGGACGACGCGGACTGGACGTGGGTGCTGACGCGCCCGTGCCCCGACTGCGGCTTCGACGCCGCGGCCACCGACCCTGCCGCCGTCCCCGGGATCCTCCGCGACGCTGCGCGGTCGTATGCCGTCGCGCTGGGTCGCGAGGACGTGCGCACCCGCCCGGCCGAGGGGGTCTGGTCACCGCTCGAGTACGCCTGCCACGTCCGTGACGTCTGTGACGTCATGCGGCGCCGACTCGAGCAGATCCTCGCGGGCGAGGGCTCTCTCGTGCAGTTCGCGAACTGGGACCAGGACGAGACCGCCGTCGAGGCGCAGTACTGGCGCTCCGATCCGGACGTCGTGGCGCGCGAGCTCGGCGACGCGTTCGAGAGGGCGGCGACGGCATACGCCCTCCCGTCGGGTACGCAGTGGGAGTGGCCGGCCCTGCGTAGCAACGGCTCCCAGTTCACGGCCCGCACCCTTGCGCTCTACTTCGTCCACGACATCCACCACCACCTCTGGGACGTGACCTCTTGACCCTGCCCATCGACGTGCCCCTCCACCTGCCCGAAGCACGAACGCCCGACCCGCACGACGCACCGGCCATCCGCTGGGGGATCCTCGCGCCCGGCGGCATCGCGCACACCTTCGCCGACGCCGTCGCGGTCGGCACCGCGTCGTCGGTCGTCGCCGTCGGCTCGCGCAGCCGCGAGCGCGCCCAGGACTTCGCGGACGAGTTCGCGATCCCGCGGGCGTACGGCTCCTACGAGGAGCTCGTCGCCGACCCGGAGGTCGACGCGGTCTACGTCGCGTCGCCGCACTCCGAGCACCGCGACCACGCGCTGCTCGCCATCGAGGCAGGCAAGCCGGTGCTCGTGGAGAAGGCGTTCACCCGCAGCGCCGCCGAGGCCCGCGAGGTCCTCGCCGCCGCGGACGAGCGGGGACTGCTCGTCGTCGAGGCGATGTGGAGCCGGTTCCTGCCGCACTACGACGTCGTGCGCCACGTCGTCGAGACGGGCCTCATCGGCGAGCTCGTCACGGTCTTCGCCGACCACGGTCAGCGGCTCTACCCCGACGGGCCGGCCCGGCTCTCGCAGCCCGAGCTCGCCGGAGGCGCGCTGCTCGACCTCGGCGTCTATCCCGTCTCGTTCGCCGACATGGTGCTCGGGGCGCCCGCATCCGTGTCGGCGCACGGCACGCTGACCGACCTCGGCGTCGACGCCACGACGACCGTCACGGTGGCGGGTGCCGGCGGCGCGCACGGCGTGCTGTCGTGCACGATGGCCGGCGTGACGCCGTGCAGCGCCGTCGTCGCGGGCACCGAGGCGCGCCTCGAGCTGTCCGGCACGTTCTACGCCCCCGGCTCGAGCATCCGGCTCGTCAACCGGCACAACGAGGTCGTCGACGAGCGCGTCGGAGGCCTCACCGACGACGTGCGCGGCTTCTCCTACGAGGCGGCCGAGTTCGCGCGCTGCCTCATCGCCGGCGAGACCGAGTCGCCGATCCTGCCGCACGCGACGACGCTGCGCGTCATGGAGACGATGGACGCCGTGCGCCGCCAGGTCGGGGTCGTCTACCCCGGCGAGTGACACGTTCTCCCTGGGTCTGGCGCAGCCCGGGCATCACCCTGCTGAGGTGATGCCCGGGCTGGCGCCGGCGGCGAGGATCGAGTGTCATGACGACGACGACATCGTTGACCACGCCGCAGGCCGACCTCGTCCGTGAGACCGAGCCCGCGCGGCTCGCCGAGCTGACCGAGGACGAGCTCATCGAGCTGCACCAGAGGGTGCGTCGGGCCCGCAACAAGCACGTGGGCCTCTACCGCCGGCAGGCCAGCGCCCGCGTCCCGGCCAAGGGGGCCCGCGGTGCCGCGCGACCAGCCAACCGGCTCAACGCCGACCGCGCCGAGGTCTTCGAGCTGGCGCTCGCCCGGGTCAGCGCACGGCTCGGAGTCGTCGCCCGGGCGGCCGCCGCGGAGCTCAAGGCCGAGCGCCTCGCCGCGGCCCGCGAGGTCAAGGCGGGGACGGGTCCGGGCTCGGTGGCGTCCGTCGCGGGGTCGGGGTCGGTGCCTTCCGCGAAGCGGCGTGCCACCAAGACGACCGGCGGCCTGAAGCGCGACGCCTCGTCGCAGTCGCAGGGCGCGCGCCGCCAGGCCCGCAAGGACTCCCGCTGAGGGGAGGCGGTCGGGACGCCCGCGTGCACCGAGGTCACGGCTCACGTCCCGCCGGCCTGACGGCATACGCCATCCGACCGACGACGTGGCACGGTCTCAGACGAGGGCACGTCCACGGACGGCGTCCAGCTCGTCGACGACGAAGTCGGCGAAGGCCGCCGCGAGCGGCATGTCCGACATGCCCTCGACGAAGAGGAACTGGCCCTGCGGGTTGACCTCGAGGAAGACGGGCTCGCCGTCGGGCCGCAGCTTGACGTCGAAGACGCCCATGCGCAGACCGAGGTTTGTCGTCACCTGGCGGAGCCGGTCGCCGAGGCGGTCGTCGATGACGACGGGCTCGACCTCCATGTCGTTGGCGAGCCGCCAGTCCAGCTCGCGACTGCGGATGCGCGCCGCGTGGACGGTATCGCCGAAGACCATGACGCGCAGGTGGTCGGTGCCCGGGATCTCCTCCTGGTAGACCGTCGCCGATAGCATGATCTCGTCCTCGTCGTCCAGCGACTCGAGGGTGACGCGGCCGGCCTCGAGCGACGTGCCGAGCAGCCCGGTCATCGTCTTGGCGATGACGGTGCCGCCGTGGGCTCGGGTGAAGTCGCGGACGGCCTTCGGGTCGGTGCTGACCAGCGTGCGCGGCACGGTGAGGCCGACGCTGCGGGCGACGCTGAGCTGGAGGATCTTGTTCTGCGCGCGCTCGGTCGCGTAGGGGTCGCTGATCCAGGTGCCGCCGAAGCCGGCCAGGAGCAGCCCGCGCAGGCCGGCGCGGTTGTCCTTGACGACGAGCTTGCGCATCTGCGCGTCGGTGACGGCGTCGGGCACGGTGGGTCGTCCATGGCACCGCCGCCACCAGACGAGGTCGAGGCCGGCGACGTCGACGGTCCCGCCGTCCTCCGTCGGCAGGGTCGGGCCGGGGCCGTCCGTGTTGGACCAGGTGAGTCCCCCGGCGGCCGAGAGGGTGTCAGAGGCCACGACGGCCACCTCGATGCCGTGCTCCTCCTGCAGCTGCCTGCGGATGACGCGTGCGTGCAGGTCACCCGCGAGGGTGACGATGGCAACGGTGCTCATGCTGTGTGTTCTCCTGTCGTCTGTCGGTCGCCGGGGGTCCCGGGGTCACTCGTCGCAGTCGTCCCAGCCGTCGTCGGAGCCGGAGATGGAGCCGCCGGGCCAGCGCATGGCCTCCGGCTCCGGGCCCATGACGGCCTTCTCCCAGGCGTCGAGACGGGCGGGGTGCTGGTATCCCTTGTGGCTGCGCGTGAACCGTGCCGCCATGGGAGCGAGCTGCTTCATGATGCTTCCCTTCCGTGGATCGGCCGGACGCCTGTCGTCCGGCACCGATGGTCGGAGGGAGGGCGCCCGCAGGTGATACCGGGACGCCGTCGAATTGGTATCGCGTACTCAGGGGCCGACGGCCCACCGGTGTGTCAACGCCCGAAGCGGGTACGGCCAGTCCCACACTCCACGCGCCCCTCACGGGGCGCCACGGCAGCTGGGACTCGGCATGACGGCATACAGCACCATCGTTCGCGCGACGCACCTGCTCACCAACGCGGCCTGGTTCGGGGGCTCCCTGGCCGGGGCCGCGGCGCTCAACCCAGCGGCACGCGAGGGGGAGGACGCCCGCGACCGGGCCGAGATCGCCGATGCGGGCTGGCGGCGGTGGGGGCCGGTCCAGGGCGCCGCGGTCGGGCTGCACCTGCTGAGCGGCATCGCCATCCTCGTCGACAACCGTCGTCGCGTCGTCGAGCACCGACCCACGACGGCCGCCGTCATCCTCAAGACGGCGCTCACCGCGACGGCCATCGCCGTGAGCGCCGAGGCCTACCGGTCGGGCGCCGAGCTGGGCGACGCGCTGGAGAGCGCGGACGCGGACCCCGCGGCCGGCAAGCGGGCGAGGGACCTGACCAAGCGGATGGGCTGGCTCCAGTGGGCCACGCCGGCGACCACGGCCGGGCTGCTCGTCCTCGACGCCTATCTCGGCGAGCAGCAGCGCGGCGTCGCGGGCCTGCTCGACCAGCCGTCGCGCCTCGGACGCCGGTCGTGACGCGCGAGTTCGAGTTCGAATTCGAAGGCCGTTACCGCTTGGCCGCCCTGGCGTTCGGGATCACCCCGGCGACGGCGAAGGTCGTCGTCACCGACACCGAGCTGCTCGTGCGCTTCGGCCTCTGGCGACTGCGCACCCCGCTCGCCAACGTCGGCGGCACCCAGATCACCGGGGACTACGCGTGGTACCGCACCGCGGGGCCGGCCCATCTCTCGCTGACCGACCGCGGCGTCACCTTCGCGACGAACTCGCGTCGGGGCCTCTGCGTGTCGTTCGTCGAGCCCGTCCGAGCGATCGAGCCCACCGGCGCGCTCCGTCATCCGGGCGCGACGATGACCGTCGCCGACCCCGAGGGACTGGCGGAGGCCCTGCGTCGCTGACGCCGTGACGGGTCAGGCGTGCTGGTCCGGAGCGGATGCGGGCTGCACGGACCAGGCTGCGGGATCGTCGTCCGCGTCGGCGTCGGCGACCTGCTTGGTCTCGTGGACCTTCCCGGGGGTGTGGTGCTGTGGCGCATAGACGGTGTAGAGCTGCATCGGCTCGTCGCCCGTGTTGGTCACGTTGTGCCAGCTCCCGGCCGGCACGATGACGCCCCAGCCGTCGCCCACCTCCTGGTCGAAGGTCAGCTCGTCCTTGCCGGGTCCCATCTGGGCTCGACCGCGCCCGCGGTCGAGTCGGATGAACTGGTCCGTGTCGGGGTGCTGCTCGAGCCCGATCTCGCCACCGACCGGGATCGACATGAGAGTGACCTGCAGGTACTTCCCGCTCCAGGCCACGGTGCGGTAGTTGGGGTTCTCGAGCGTCTCGCCCTCGAGGTCGAACGCCTGAGGGGCGGGTCCCACATCTTCGATGCTCATACTTCGACCGTAGCCTCGCCGGGTCGTGGCCGAGGGGCTTCGCCGAGGACGAGGACGGCAACGAGACCTGACGCCGCCTGGTCGCGGCTCGGGGGCTCTGCAGAGTTGAGTGTTCACCCGGGCAGCCCGGAGGCTTTGCGCCCGGCTCGGGGGCGGTGTGACGCATGTGCCGAGGCCGCAGACTACGGTAAGAGCAACGCCCTCGCGGCTTGGTGTGTAAGTGCACGAAAAATTTGAAAAGCGCTCGAGCGATTCCCGTCAAAGCAGGCTAGCGCCACGTTCGACGCGACTGAGGTTTTGCTCAGCGTTTGGCTGACCAAGCATGAGGGACTGGTCCTCGCGTGCAGAGGCGATGATCGCTCGCAACCGCTGCCGATCTTTGGGTCGCAGGTCCGCGCCTCGGAAGTCGCGGGCCGCGACGAGGGCAGATAGCGTGACGAAGTCACGCCTGTGGCGCGCCCTTCCGGCGTCTCCGACAGCCGAATGCGCGGCAGCCTTCATCACCAGTGCCCCGATCAGATTGGGTCGACGCACATGGCCGGTGCGACCTTCAATTGTGACCGTGACAGATTCGCTACGGGCAAGCGCTTGTGACCCGCCTGGGGTCTCGAGCGTCGCTGCGCCACCGGCTCCTCGGCGGGCGGCGGACCGCTGGCCTACGCCGTCTGGCAGCAAGACGTCGATCTGGGCGCCGTCAGACTGCCGCCTCCAGCGGTGTTGCAGCCCTTCGCCGGAAGTGTCCGGTGTGAAGCCCAGGTCTGAGAGGACGCCGGTGAACTGGGCCAGCATGTCATGGGCTGCCCTGACGTCGAGGACCGTATCGGCGTCCTCGGTTGGCCGTTCAGGACTGACGCCCTGTTCGGCGCAGTGGAGGTGCACCATCTGGCCGCCCACCAGAGTCCAGTAATCCGGGAGGCGCTCGTGCAAGTCCATGAGTGCGTGCCAGGACGCAGCCTGCGCACCGGTCATCGGTGGCAGGACGATGGGTTCGATCATGGGTCGATGACTCGGCTGTGCATGTCGGCCACAATGTCAGCGGCGCGTGCTTGCTCGCGTGGCCGGCGATGCTCCGCAAGGTCGACAGCCAGTACCAGCGGCACCATGGCGACGGCGTCTCGCCACAGCTCCGGGGATCGCTTAGCCACCTCCTCAGGAACAACATGCAGGATGACATTGGCGTCATCCTCACGCTGAACTTGCTCAAGCAGGTAGTCATCGACGACTGCGTCGAACCCGGCCGCGTCGATGTAGCCCTCCACGAGTTCTCCGGCGGCGATGGCAGAGTCTCGGCTGGATAGGCCGGCAAGCGCCAAGCGGTCGTCGGCCCGCAAGTCGGCCAGGTCTCGCGGTGAGGCGCGTAGTGCGAGCCGGTTTGCGCGGTTGCCGAGTAGCATCCGCAACTCGCCTGCCACTTGCGCGATGTCCACCTCGGCGGCGGCTTTCGGATTGCGTACCAAGATGTCTCGGAGACGGTTGCGAGCGCGGATCCTCTCAGAGGAGGCCAAGTTGGACAGCCAGTGCGATGCCCCCTCGGCTCTGCGTTCGTCCGGAGCGCTGAGGAGCACGAGTGAGGCGGCGATGACTGCCCACGCCGACCGCTCCGAGATAGGCCTCCCTGGGTCTCGTTGATTCTGCACGGGCAATAGGTCCCGTTCATCGATCGCCCACCGCTGGCCAATACGCTCCGCGGGGAGAGATCCATCGGCGATGCGCTGTTGCACTCGCCGCTCGCCCACGCCTAGCCGCCGGGCGGCCTCCGCCACGCTGATCCGTGCCATAACACAATCCTACGCGTACACGTAGGTTTGTGTTGCTGCCGACGGGGTCGCACAAGCTCGCCGGTGGTGGGCGCCCGGTCCACTGCCATCCCATGGCACGAGATCGACAGGCCAAGAGGGGTGGACGCGCTTGGGGCGATCCAAGAGACGCCGTAGACGCAACAAGGTGACCGATGCCGGGTGAAGGGCATTCCAACGCCCACTACCCCGCTGAGGACTGCCGAAGAAGAAGAGCAAGACGAAGACGAGAAGGAAGTAGCCCAGCCCGGAACGTGCCAAGTGAGCGTCCGGGCACATCAGCGGATCGGGGCCCCCGGGCGCCCGGCAGGCGGCGGTGTGAGGCACGAAGGCCTCGGGTTCGACTTCAGCGGTGCCAATAGGAGCCAGGTAGTTCGGGAGCCGGCCCCGCTCGAACCAGGCACGCAAGTGGGCCTGCTCCCAGCGCAGTTCGTCGGCCTGCGTCCAAACCGCAGAGCAAACACGAGGCGGTCTCGCGAGCGAATTGCATTGTCAGGCGAAGGAGTTCTCGTCCAAGAGCGGTATCGGTCCGCCAGTCTTAGAATTGGCGCATGCTCACGAGTGTCCTACCGGGCTTTCGTAAAGTCCGGACGCCCCTGGTCACTGGGTACCTCTACTGCGCCGTTCTTTGGCTGATCTTCGGAAGTGAGCTGATCCCGGACGGCCGGGACCACGGGTTCACAGGAAAGATCGCCGAACTCTTCGAACGCCTCGGACCAACCGCGGTCACCGCTGCCCTCTCTGTTACCGCCTACCTGATGGGATCAACCCTGATCATCACCGGCTGGCCCTTTGCAAGGACCGCGCGTGGGGGAGGCAGGCGCGAAGGCCTGGAGCCGACCTTGCCGGTTGTCTACTACCGCCAACCCGAGTATCTCCGCGGCCAGAACCGAAGGTGGTTCGATATCCGTCGTCGGCCCTTCTTGCCTGAGAATCACAACTCGGACATCAGTGACAGAGACCTGGAGGCTCATGACTTGGATGAACGAGAGTCAGTCGGCTGGGCTCTGCTCCCCTATCTCGCGAGTCACGAACAGTCGATCGAGCGCCTACTTCTATCTCTGGACGAGTCCGTCACTTTGCGCGGACTGGCGAGCTCTAAAGAGGTTCCATTTTCCTTCTATGTGGAGGCGCGCCAGATTCTTGAGCAAGAAGCCAGGGATGGAAAGAGGGAGGAGCTGGTACGGGCGAAAATGGAGGCAGATGGCCGCTCGACTCCGCTCTGGCCCTGGACCGGGCCAGCTCCGAGACTTCAGCATGTCGGCGAGGAGGAGGCCGAAAATGATCCCAATAAAGGCCTCCCCCCGTCGGGCGTTGAAGGTGGTAGGCCAAGCGCGCTAGGCAGTGAGCGGCGGTCTCCACGAGTATCTGCCATGCCGCCAGCGCCGCCCCCAAATCCAACTCCCGTGCAACGCCACCAGGTAGACGAGGAGATGGCGACGCTTTATCCCTACGGACGCTCCGCTCTAGTTGGCGACGAAGCGGTTCACGCAGACGCTCTCTTAAAGGGGTTCTTAGCAGTTCTCCCCGGTGAGATCGGGCGAGTAGCTGCCACCGTACGAGTGCGCTATCCAGCGCTCTGGGACGAATATGATCAGCTACGGTCTGAAGCCGAGCTGCGCTATAGCATCGTGCCGCCGCTCACGCTCATCAGTTTGATTGGCACCTTAACCTGGACCCCGTGGGCCATTCTTACAATGGTCGGTCCCCTGGTACTGGCTTGGCAAGGCGTTCGTTCCGAGCGTTCCTCCATCAACTCAATCATGGACATTATCGATGCCGATATCGTCATTCCACCAGCGATCGAGGCATTGCGTAGGTTGGCTTCCGAGCAACAGGCGCCGGGATCGGCATTAAGCCACGGCGGTGATGAGAAACCCTAGACGTCCTTCACGGAGCGGCCCGCAAAACCGGTCGATAGCTAGATAAATGTTGCTCAGCACGCGGCGCTACTAGGGCGTGTCTCCCAGTTCGCGTAGCCAGGTGATGATCGCGCCGAGGACGACGCCGCCGCGGTAGGTCAGCGCGAGCTTGTCGTACCTGGTGGCCAGCCCGCGCCACTGCTTCAGGACGTTGAAGGAGCGCTCGATGAATGCGGCCCTTGTACGCCTCGATGTCGAAGCCCCGAGGCCGGCCGCCCTTGGACCCTTTGCGTCTGCGGTTCCCGACCTGATCGGACGGTTCGGCGATGACCGCCGTGATGCCGCGCGAGCGAAGCAGAGCCCGGTTGCCACGCGAGGAGTACGCCTTATCGCCCAGCACCGCGTCGGGCCGGGTCCGCGGGCGTCCCGGGCCGAGGCGCGGCACCCGAATCGCATTGAGCAGGTTCGGAAACATGGGCGAGTCGTTCGCTTGACCGGGCCCAGGAGCAGCACGAGCGGGCGGCCTTTGCCGTCGCAGAGGTGGTGGATCTTGGTGCTCAGTCCGCCGCGGGAGCGGCCGACCGCGTGTTCAGCCGGCTCGAGGAGCAGTTTCTTGTGATTCGACAGAGCCCCCTGTGCTCCCGATGGCCGGGGTGACGCGGGTCAGGTTCGGCCGTGCTGGTGGGCCCGGTTGATCGTGGAGTCCACGCTCACGTTCCAGTCGATCTCCCCGACCGCGTCGGCGTGCGCGAGCCGCGCGGTGTGGATCCGGTCCCATGTGCCGTCCCCGGAGAACCGGCGGGGGCGTTTCCAGACCGTCTGCCAGGGTCCGAACCGCTCCGGCAGGTCACGCCACGCGATCCCGATCCGGAACCGGTACACCACGGCCTCCACGATCGTGCGGTGGTCACGAAATCGGTTGCCGCGCTTGCCATCCGAGGACGGCATTAACGGTTCGATCAGCTCCCACTGAGCATCGGTCAGCACGGCAGAACGCGACATGCATCAACCATCACAGCCGACTGTGCCCACATTCACGAGACACGCCCTAGACACACTGGCGGCGGTGTGGGTCGCCTATCGGGGCGTTGAGCGGGGGTGCCGCCGTCGAGAGGCGTGCTTTCGAAGGGCAGGTCGGCGACGGTCGTCGACGGTCCCCGCTGACGCACCCCACGCGACGCGCAGAGGCGGGCGGACGGGCATACGCCATCGGTGACGGTCAGGCGCCCATCGCGTTGGGGTCGCGCCAGCGACGCTCGAACGGCAGGCGCCACGTGAAGGGCGCGACGAGCTGGTGGATCTGGTTGGGGCCCCACGTGCCGGGGTCGTAGGGGCGCACGATCGGCGGGTTGTCGAGGAGTGGCTGGCTGATCTCCCAGAGGCGCTCGATGCCCTCCGCCGACGTGAAAAGGGTGCGGTCGCCGCGGGCCGCGTCGTAGATGAGGCGCTCGTAGGCCTCGAGCACGGCGCCGGCCCAGTGGGTCTCCTGCATCGAGAACTGCATCGACAGCTTGTCGAGCTTCATGCCGGGGCCGGGCCGCTTGCCGTAGAACGACAGCGACATCCGGGCCTTGTCGGCGAGGTCGAACGTCAGGTGGTCCGGGCCGTTGTCGCCGACCCCGGATCCCGCGGGGAACATCGAGCGCGGCGGCTCCTTGAAGGCGATGGAGATGATGCGGGCGCCCTCGGCCAGCCGCTTGCCGGTGCGGAGGTAGAAGGGGACGCCGGCCCAGCGCCAGTTGTCGACGAAGCACTTGAGAGCGACGAACGTCTCCGTCTGGCTCTCGGGCTTGACGCCCGGCACGTCGCGGTAGCCGACGTACTGGCCGCGCACGACGTCGTGGGGCTCGATCGGCGACATCGACCGGAAGACCTTGTTCTTCTCCTCGCTGATCGCGGCCGGCTCGAGCGCGGTCGGCGGCTCCATCGCGGTGAACGCGAGCACCTGGAAGAGGTGGGTCACGACCATGTCGCGGTAGGCGCCGGTGCTCTCGTAGAAGTCGGCCCGCTGGGCGAGCCCCAGCGTCTCGGGCACGTCGATCTGGATGTGGTCGATGTGGTTGCGGTGCCAGATCGGCTCGAAGAGCCCGTTGGCGAAGCGGAACGCGAGGATGTTCTGCGCCGCCTCCTTGCCGAGGAAGTGGTCGATGCGGAAGATCTGCTCCTCGTCGAACACCTCGTGCAGCTCGGCGTTGAGCGCCCGCGCGCTCGCGAGGTCGGTGCCGAAGGGCTTCTCCATGATGATCCGGCTGCGCTCGACGAGCCCGGCCTCGGCGAGCTGGTGCACGACCGTCAGCGCCGCCTTGGGCGGCACCGACAGGTAGTGCAGCCGTCGCGCGCCCTCGCCGAGGATCTGCTCGGACTCGTCGACCGCGGCCCGGATGCCCTGTGGCCCAAGGCTGCCCGGCACCCAGTGGATGCGTTCGGCGAACTCGCGCAGGTCGTCGTCGGTGACGTCGTGGCTCGAGTGCTCACGGATCGAGGCGAAGACGAGCTCGAGGAACTCGTCACGACTCAGCTCGTCGAGGGAGGTCGCGACGACGCGCAGGCCCTCGAGCAGCTGCGACTCGTGCAGGTGCAGCATGCCCGGGAGCAGCTTGCGCTTGGCGAGGTCTCCGGTGGCGCCGAAGAGGACGACCGTGGTGGCTGGCATGGGTCCAGCGTGGCGCATATCGGGCGCCAGCGGGAGGTGCGCGCCCGGTGAGGCTCGATCCCGCCCCGCGCGGCGTGACCGTGTGGGAACCTCAGCCATGGCACCCGAGGCCGCGCCCGACGTCGACCTCCCCGGCGAGCACGACCCGGCGGACGTCACCGCGGGGCGGCTCACCCGGCTGCGGTTGCGCGGCGAGGAACGGGCGATGCGGTATGCCGCCCGCTACAGCGAGCTCGCCCGCCGGGTCCCGCTGTTGCGCGTCCCCCTCCAGATGGTCTCGCTCTACGTCGCGCGCCAGAGGATGCTGCTCGCCAGCGCCGTTGCCTTCCGGACGTTCCTGTGGCTGCTGCCGCTCGCGCTCGTCGCCGCCGGCGTCCTGGCGGGCATCGGGGTCGCGTCACCCTCCGCAGGCTCGGGGGTGCTGGCCGCGACCGGGGTGACAGGCACCATCCGTGGGCAGATCACGGCGGCCCTCCTCGAGTCGCGCGGCTCGTGGTGGGTGGCCGTCCTCGTCGGGCTCGTCCTGTCGCTGTGGACGACGCGGACACTGCTGCGCAACCTCGTCATCGCCAACGCGCACCTGTGGGACGCTGCCGTCCCGAGGCGCACGCAGCGGGAGGTGCTGCGCGGCACGCTCGTCTTCGGTGGCGCGTGGGTCGCCATCTTCGCCGGCGCGGCGCTCGTCTCGCACGTCGACCGGCTCTTCCCGGGCGGCATCGTCCTGTCGTTCTTCGGCCAGGCGGTGGTCTCGGGCGCCGGCTGGCTCTTCGTCTCCTCCTACCTGCCCGACCGGCGCACCTCGTGGACGGACCTGCTGCCCGGTGCGGCCCTCTTCGGCGTCGGGCTGTCCGCGCTGCACCTCGTCAGCCGCGTCATGCTCCCGGCGCGCATCGAGCACTCGGCCGCCCTCTACGGCTCGCTCGGTGTCGCCGGTGCGGTCCTGCTCTGGCTGCTCATCGCGGGCCAGGTCGTCGTCGGCTGCGCCATCCTCAACCGGGTGGTGCTGCGACACCTCGACCCGACGTTCGACGCCGAGGCCGCGGCGCGCGCAGGTCATTCCGCCGAGAGCGGCGCCTGAGGGGGCCGAGCGTCCTATGCTCGGGCCATGCTCATCATCGGCATGATCCTCTTCGGCATGCTCGTCGGCGCCGCCGCCCAGCTCATCCTGGGCCGCGAGGGCAAGAGCATCGACTGGACGATGGCGATCGTCGCGGGCCTCGTCGGCTCGTTCGTCGGTGGCCTGCTCGCGAGCCTCATCGCGGGCGACGGCATCCAGCTGCGCCCCAGCGGCATCATCGGCTCCATCGTCGGGGCCGTGATCGTCACCGCGGTGTGGCGTTGGAGCCGCACCCGCAGCGTCACCCGCTGACGCCCGCCTAGAGGGCTTCGACCCGCACGCGTCCGCGGGCGACCGTCCACCGGTGGGTGAGGCGTATGCCGTCCAGCAGGCTCTCGTCGTGGCTGACGACGAGCACCGTCCCCCCGAAGGCCGCCACGGCGGCCTCGAGCTGCTCGATGGCGTCGACGTCGAGGTGGTTCGTCGGCTCGTCGAGCACCAGGACGTTGACCTCCCGGCCCTGGAAGAGCGCCATGAGGGCACGGGTCCGCTCGCCCATCGACAGGCTCCGCGCCGGCCGTGACACGTGCTCGGAGCCGAGACCGAACTTCGCGAGCAGCGTGCGCACCTCGGCGATCGGACACTCCCGCGACGTCTTCAGGTCGGGGCCGAGCTCGCGGCGCACGACGTCGAGGACCGTCGCGTCGTCGTCGAGCAGGTGCCGTCGCTGGTCGATGACACCGACGGCGACGCGCGTGCCGAGGGACTGCCGGCCCGACGTGAGCGGGAGTCGACCGAGGAGCGCCCCGAGCAGGGTCGTCTTGCCCGAGCCGTTGTCACCGACGAGGGCGACCCGGTCGCCCCGTCCGACGGTCAGGTTGACCGGACCCAGCCGGAAGTCGTGCCGCTCGACGACCGCGTCCGACAGGGTCGCCACGACGTCGGCGGACGGGCGGCCCTCGGTGATGGCATAGCGCAGCTGCCACTCCTTGCGCGGCTGCTCCACGGCATCGAGCCGGTCGGCGGCCCGCTCGAGCCGTCCGCCCTTCGCGGCCTGCCGGTCGGCCCGCGCCTTGTGCTTCTCGCGGATGTGCTTGTCCGGCTCCTTGCCCAGGGCGACGTTGCGGCGGCCCTTGTCGGCCCAGTCGTGACGCTGCCGGGACTGCGCGAGCAGCGAGTCCCGCTCCGCGGCATACCCCTCGTACGCCTCCCACGCGTGGGCGCGGGCGACCGCGCGCTGCGCGACGAAGCTGCTCCAGCCGCCGGTGTAGTGGCCGATGCGCTGCTGCTTGACGTCGAGCTCGACGACGCTCGTGGCGACAGCGTCGAGGAAGGTGCGGTCGTGGCTGGCGATGAGGATCGGGCCCTCGTGGGCGGCGACGTAGTCGGCCATGAGGGTGAGACCGCGTGCGTCGAGGTCGTTGGTCGGCTCGTCGAGCAGGAGCACGTCGTACTGGCTGAGCAGCACGGCGACGAGGCAGGCGCGAGCCGCCTGCCCGCCGGAGAGCGTGCCGAGCGGCCGGTCCCGGTCGACGTCGAGGCCGACGCGGGCGGCGACCTCGGGGAGCCGCTCGTCGAGGTCGGCTGCGCCGAGGGCGAGCCAGCGCTCGAGCGCCGCGGCATAGCGGTCCTCGCTGCCCTCGTCGCCGGCGGCGATCGCTGCGGACGCCGCCTCGAGCTCGGTGTCAGCGGCCAGGACGCCCGTGCGGCGACGGGCATACGCCAGCAGCGTCTCCGACGGGTCGGGCACGACCTGCGGCAGCCAGCCGATCGTCGCGTCGCGCGGGGCGAGCTGGATCGTGCCGGCCTCGACGGGCAGCTCGCCGATGATGGTGCGCATCAGCGTGGACTTGCCCGAGCCGTTGGGGCCGACGACGGCCGTGACGTCGCCGTCGGCGAGGGTCAGGTCGAGGCCGGAGAAGAGGGTGCGGGCGCCGAAGGCGACGTCGAGCCCGGAGATGGTGAGGGTGGCAGACATGTGGGGTCCTTGATGGTCGGCGGGGCCCCGCGGCGTCACCTCAACCGTTCATCGGGAGGAAGCGCGCGGGCGGGCTCGAGGCATCAGGAGATCCACACGGGAGAGACCGTAGGGGGCGCGGCCCCGCCGCGTCCAGCGACTTTTCCGCAGTGGGTCAGGCGAGGGCGGCGTCGTGGACGACGATGGCGATCTGGACGCGGTTGTCGGCGCCGAGCTTGTCGAGCACGCGCGACACGTGCGCCTTGACGGTCGGCACCGAGAGGTAGAGCTCGCGCGAGATGTCGGCGTTGGACAGGCCGCGCCCGATGGCGAGGGCGACCTCGCGCTCCCGCTCGGTCAGCGTGGCGAGGAGGGCCTCCGCATCGGTGCGCCGCCGATCGACTGCATCGACGGCGACACCGCCGGTCGCGACGTGGGCGATGAGGGTCGCGGTGACGCTGGGGGAGAGGATGGGCTCGCCGGCGGCGACGAGCTGCACGGCCTCGACGAGCCGACGCGGCTCGGTGTCCTTGAGCAGGAAGCCGTGCGCTCCCGCCCGGAGCGCCTGAACCACCATGTCGTCGGCGTCGAAGGTCGTCAGCACGATGACCTTGAGGTCGACGCCGCGCGCAGCGCGGACGGCCCGGGCAGCCTCGGACAGAAGCGATCTCGTCGTCTCGAGCCCGTCACGCCGCGGCATGCGGATGTCCATGAGGACGACGTCGGGCCGGTGCTCGTCGACGACCTGCTCAGCATCGACACCGTCGCCGGCCTCGGCGACCACCTCGAGGTCGGCCGCGCCGCCGAGGATCATCCGGAGCCCGGCGCGTACGAGCGCATCGTCGTCGACGATGACGACCCGCGTGCGCCCCTGGTCCCCGTTCATCGCGACCACGGTAGCCGAGCCGTGAGGACGAAATCGCCTGCCCGGTCAGGGCCGTAGGTCAGCTCGCCGCCGGCGAGGACGGCGCGCTCGGTGAGCCCGAGCAGTCCCAGCCCGGCGCCGACGGTCGGACCCTGGCGTATGCCGTCCGCTGCGTCGGTGCCCCGGCGCGGTACCGCGTTGCGCACCGTGACCTGCACCGCCTCGTCGTCGAGCCCGCGCTCGTGTGCCGTCGAGACGGTGACGCGGACGGCCGCGCCGGGGGCGTGCTTGCGGGCGTTGGTCAGGCCCTCCTGGACGATGCGGTAGGCGCTGCGCGAGACCTGCTCGGGCACGGCGTCGAGGTCACCCGCACGATCGAGCAGCACCATCGCGCCACCCGAGCGGGCCTCTGCCACAAGGTCGTCGAGGTCGCTGAGTGTCGGTTGCGGCGCCTCGGGCGAGCCGTGCTCCGAGGGGCCGGCGCCCGGCACGTCGCGGAGCACCCCGAGGACGGCGCGCAGCTCGGTCAGGGCCTGGTTGGCGCTCTCGCGGACGATCTCGGCCGTCTCGGCGACCTGGTCACGGGAGAGGTCGGTGCGATAGGCGAGGGCCCCGGAGTGCATGGCCACCAAGGAGATCCGGTGCGCGAGCACGTCGTGCATCTCGCGGGCGATGCGGGCCCGCTCGGCCACCTGCGCCTGCACGACCCGCATCGCCTGCTCCCGTTCTGCAGTGAGGGCGCGGTCGTGCAGCGAGGCGACGAAGGCCCGGCGCTCGCCGACGGCCCACCCGATCGCGACGCCCACGGCGAGGGTGAGCAGCCCGATGATGATGTTGGGCAGCGTGATCGCCTCGGGCTCGGTCGGGTAGACGAGGGAGTGCGACACCCCGGCGAGCATCCACGGCACGGCGACGATCGCGATCTCGCGCCAGCGCTGCCGCGTCGAGAGCGACACGAGTGCGACGAGGGACGCCCCGACGCTGACGGACGAGACGCCCGAGAGCACCGTCGTGGCGAGTGCCACGGCGAGCGGCCACCGCCGCCGCCACAGCAGCAGCACGGTGGACCCGACCCCGAGGGCGAGGTCGACGAGGAGCCAGTCCTTGCCGAACGTCGGGTCGACGCCACGCTGGTCGAGCTGTGCCTGGACGACGCCCCAGATGGCGAGCCCGAAGAGGAAGCCAACGCCGAGCCGCCACGACTCGCCCCACACGTGACCGCGTCGGGTGCGGGCGATCCTGGGCAGCGGCACTCCGCCAGCCTAGGTGCGGGCGGCGCGTCACGGCATACGACCAAGGTCTGCTCCTGCACCCCGCGCAGGGGCGGACCCTGAGCACGGACCCTGACTCCGGTCAGGGTCGGCTACGACCTAGGTAGGGGTCGAAATCAGGCTTGTGACGGATGTGCGACCCCACCCGGGCCGGGGAGGGTGGAGCCCATGATCACAGTGGAACGACTCACCAAGCGCTACGGCCCCTTCACGGCCGTCGACGACGTCTCCTTCGACGTCAAGCCGGGCCTCGTCACCGGCTTCCTCGGCCCCAACGGTGCCGGCAAGACCACCGCCATGCGCGTCATGGCCGGCCTGACGCCCGCCACGTCGGGACGGGCCACGGTGCTCGGCAAGCCGTATGCCGCCCTGCCGAACCCGGGCCGCCACGTCGGCCTGCTGCTCGACGCCTCCGCACAGCACGCCGGTCGCACCGGCCGCGAGGTGCTGACCCTCGGCGCGATCCTCATGGGCGTCGGCAGGCACCGCGTCGACGAGATGGTCGAGCTCGTCGGCCTCACCGAGAAGGAGGCGAACCGCCGGGTCCGCAACTACTCCCTCGGCATGCGCCAGCGCCTCGGCATCGCCCACGCGCTGCTCGGCGACCCCGAGGTGCTCATCCTCGACGAGCCGGCCAACGGCCTCGACCCGGCGGGCATCCGCTGGATGCGCGACCTGCTGCGCGGCTACGCCAACGAGGGCGGCACGGTGCTGCTGTCCTCGCACCTGCTCAACGAGATCGAGCGCGTCGCCGACGAGATCATCGTCATCGGCCACGGCAAGATCGTCGCCCAGGGCACCAAGGACGAGCTGCTCGCCGGCGCAGGCACGTTCACCCGCTCCACCGACGACGACGCCCTCATGGCCGCCCTGGCCGAGCAGTCGATCGTCGCGCAGCGCACGCCCACCGGCGGCCTGCAGGTCGAGGCCGAGCCGATCGCCGTCGGCCGCGTCGCCGTCGCCCACCAGATCGTCCTGACCGAGCTGCGCGGCGCCGACAGCCGGGGTCTCGAGGAGATGTTCCTCGACCTCACCGCCGACGCCGCACGAGAGGAGGTGGCGGCATGACCACCGCGACCACGACCCCCACGACCCCCGCGACCGCGTCGCCCACCGCGCCGGTCTCCAAGAACGCCGAGTCGGCGCTCCCGACCCACGCCAAGGTGCCGAGCCGCATCGACGGCCCGCGCCCGACGACCGGGGTGCCCTTCGGCCGCCTCATCCACGTCGAGCTGCGCAAGATGCTCGACACCCGCGCCGGCCGGTGGCTCATCATCGGCATCGGCGCGATCATCGCGATCGCCCTGACGATCATGTTCTTCAACGAGGGCGGGCAGCACGCCTTCGGCGAGTACCTCCAGGCCACCACGATGCCGATGGCGCTCATCCTCCCCGTTGTCGGCATCCTCGCCGTGACGTCCGAGTGGAGCCAGCGCACCGGCCTCGTCACCTTCGGTCTCGAGCCGCGGCGCATGCGCATCGCGTGGGCCAAGCTGCTGTCGGCGCTCGTCGTCGGCGTCTGCGCCTTCGCGCTCGCGCTCGTCCTCGCCGGCATCGCCCACCAGGCCGCGATCACCTTCCGCGGCATCAACGGCGACTGGTCGACGGACGCGCTCGTGCTCCTCGGCGCCGGCGGCTACGTGCTGCTCGGTATCGCCCAGGGCGTCGGCTTCGGCATGCTCTTCAAGAACACGCCGGCCGCGGTCGTCGTCTTCTTCGTCCTGCCGACCGCGTGGTCGATCCTCGGCTCGATGGTCTCGTGGCTGCGCGACGCTGCCACGTGGCTCGACATGAACCAGACGATGCAGCCCCTCTTCGAGGGCTCGCTGACCGGCCAGCAGTGGGCGCACCTCGCCACCTCGGTCGGCCTCTGGGTCGTCGCACCCCTCGCCGTCGGCATCTGGCGCCTCACCCGCGCCGAGGTGAAGTAGCCGGCACCACGAACGAGAGGTATGCCGTGTGCCTGACGGGGGCACACGGCATACCTCTTCGTGTTGTTCGGGTTGAAAACCCTTGTCAGTGAGCGGCGTTCGTCGCCGACTCGACGATGGGCTCCTCGACGACCTTGGCGTCGTCGGCGTCGCCGCCCGGGTTCTCGGCGCCGAGCCCCGCGCGGACGAGCTCCTCGATCTGCGTGCCGGTCTCGGCGTCGACGCTCTTCCAGTAGTCGAAGGCGCGCTCGAGCACCGGCGACTTCACCCCGCCGAGCAGGTGCCCGGCGACCGTCTGGGTGAACGTCTCGCGCTGCGCGGCGTCCCACACTTCGCGGACGAGCCGGCCGGCCTGCCCGAAGTCGTCGTCGTCCTCACGGAGCGTGTAGGCCTGGCGCACCATGGCTCCGTCTGTCTCCCAGCCCTCCTCGACCTCGCCGACGTTGTCGGCGTAGCCGCGGCCCTCGCTGTTGGGGGCGTAGACCGGGGCGTCGCCGCGGTGGTCGTAGGCCATCGGTCCGTCCTGCGTGTAGGTGTTGACGTTGTCCACGTGGGGGCGGTTGACCGGCAGCTGGAGGTAGTTCGGGCCGATGCGGTAGCGGTGGGTGTCGCTGTAGGCGAAGACCCGGCCGAGCAGCATCTTGTCCGGCGAGAAGCCGATGCCCGGCACGACCGCAGACGGCTCGAAGGCGGCCTGCTCGATCTGCGCGAAGAAGTTGTCGGGGTTGCGGTTCAGGGTCATCGTGCCGACCTTCACGAGCGGGTAGTCGCTGTGCGGCCACACCTTCGTCAGGTCGAACGGGTTGAGGTGGTAGGTCTTCGCGTCCTCGTAGGGCATGAGCTGCACCGACAGCGTCCAGCTCGGGAAGTCGCCCGCCTCGATGGCGTCGTGGAGGTCGCGGCGGTGGTGGTCGGCGTCCTGGCCGGCGATGCGCTCGGCCTCGGCGCCGGTCAGGCCCTCGACACCCTGGTCGGAGTGGAAGTGGTACTTCACCCAGTGCTTCTCGCCGGCCTCGTTGATCCAGAGGTAGGTGTGGCTGCCGTAGCCGTTCATGTGGCGGAACGTCTTGGGGATGCCCCGGTCGCCCATGAGGTAGGTGACCTGGTGCGCCGACTCGGGGTTGAGGCTCCAGAAGTCCCACTGCATGTGGTTGTCGCGCAGGCCCGAGCCGCCGCGACGCTTCTGGCTTCGGATGAAGTGCGGGAACTTCATCGTGTCGCGGACGAAGAAGACCGGGGTGTTGTTGCCGACGAGGTCGTAGTTGCCCTCGGTCGTGTAGAACTTCAGCGCGAAGCCGCGGGGGTCGCGCCACGTGTCGGGGCTGCCCTGCTCGCCGGCGACGGTCGAGAAGCGGGCAAGCATCTCGGTGGTGACGCCCGGCTGGAAGAGCGCGGCCTTGGTGTATGCCGTGACGTCCTCGGTGGTCTCGAACGTGCCGAAGGCGCCCGAGCCCTTCGCGTGCACGTTGCGCTCCGGGATGCGCTCGCGGTTGAAGTGCGCCATCTGGTTGAGGAAGTGGTGGTCGTGCAGCAGGATCGGGCCGTCCGGGCCGACGGTGAGCGAGTTGCGGTCGCTCGGGGCGGGCGCGCCCGTCTCGGTGTGGGAGCCGAGCTCGGCCTCCTTGCTCGGTGCCGTCTCGATCGACTCGCGTGACTGCGTGCTTTCGCTCATGCCTGCTCCTTCGACGTCTGAGTAGGGCCCATACCCACTTGCGCTCCCGCGACCTAGAGTCGGGAGCATGAGGCAGCGCGTCGCCGAGGGCACCGTCCGGGCGCTCGCGATCCTCCTGCTCGGTGCGGCGTGCATGGCGTCCGCCGCCGGGTGCACGAGCGAGCCGCCCGCCGTGACGGAGCGGCTCTCGCCGGGTCCGGCGCCCTCGCCGGCCACCCCCGAGGTCTCGCTGACGCCGATCGACCCCGGGCCGCCGCCGGTCGTGACGGTCCCGGCGCCCGTGGCCGGTGAGGTGGCGCGCGTCGTCGTGACGAAGCAGGGCGCGGGCAAGGCGTTCCGCAACGTGCCCGGGGTGCCGGTGGCCGAGGGCCGGACCTACACCGTCGAGGTCGCGTGCGCGGCGGGCCGCCCGTCGAGCGGCACGAGCTATGCCGTCTACGACGCGGCGCCCGGCACGTGGGGTCACGGCGAGCCGCTCTACTCCCGACCCTTCACCTGCGACGGCGCCGTCCAGCGGACCGTCCACCTCGGCCTGCCGGCAGGCAAGGTCCAGATCGACGTCCGCGGCCTCCCCGGGGACGCCGTGACGGCATACGCCCTCATCCGCCCCGAGTAGCCGAGTGGGAGGGGGCGGCGGAAGTCGGTCGTGGTCGGCTCGGGCGCGCGGATAGGCTGGCCCGCGTGATCGACATCAAGCTCGTGCGCGACGAACCCGACCGGGTCCGCGCCTCGCAACAGGCCCGTGGTGAGGACCCGGGGATCGTGGACGAGATCCTCGCTGCCGACGAGCGCCGTCGATCGTCCCTCGGCGACTTCGAGAGGCTGCGCGCCGAGCAGAAGACCGTCAGCAAGTCGGTCGGCGCCGCGATGGGCGCCTTCCAGAAGGCGAAGAAGTCGGGAGCCGCCGACGCCGACCACCTCGAGAAGGTCGCGCACGAGGCCCGTGCCCACGCCGGCACGCTGAGCGAGCAGGTCAAGGCGCTCGAGAGCGACGCCGACGAGGCCGGGGCCGAGCTGGAGCGGCTGCTGCGCCGGGTCGGCAACGTCATCATCGACGGCGTGCCCGTCGGCGGCGAGGACGACTACGTCGTGCTCGAGACCGTCGGCACCCCGCGCGACTTCGCGGCCGAGGGCTTCGAGCCGCTCGACCACCTCGCGCTCGGCGAGAAGCTCGGCGCCATCGACATGGAGCGCGGCGCGAAGGTCGGCGGCGCGCGCTTCTACTACCTCACCGGCGTCGGCGCGCTGCTCGAGCTGGCGCTGCTCAACATGGCGATGGCCCAGGCCACCGCGGCCGGCTTCACGCCGATGATCACCCCGACGCTCGCGCGCCCGGAGATCATGGTCGGCGCCGGCTTCATGGACGCGCACGCCGAGGAGGTCTACCGCCTCGAGGCCGACGACCTCTACCTCACCGGCACCTCGGAGGTCGCCCTCGCCGGCTACCACTCGGACGAGATCATCGACCTGACGAACGGCCCGAAGAGGTATGCCGGGTGGTCGGCCTGCTACCGCCGCGAGGCCGGGTCGCACGGCAAGGACACCCGCGGCATCATCCGCGTGCACCAGTTCCACAAGGTCGAGATGTTCAGCTACTGCCGTCCCGAGGACGCCGAGGCCGAGCACCAGCGCCTGCTGGCGTGGGAGCGCGAGATGCTCGCCAAGATCGAGGTGCCCTACCGCATCATCGACACCGCGGCCGGTGACCTCGGTGGCCCCGCGGCCCGCAAGTTCGACTGCGAGGCGTGGGTGCCGACGCAGGGCAAGTACCGCGAGCTGACCTCCACCTCGAACTGCACGACGTACCAGGCGCGCCGACTGAACACCCGGGAGCGCGACCCGAACGGCTCGGGGACCCGCGCCGTCGCGACGCTCAACGGCACGCTTGGCACGACGCGCTGGCTTGTCGCGATCCTTGAGAACCACCAGCAGCCCGACGGCTCGGTGCGCGTGCCCGAGGCGCTGCGCCCGTTCCTCGGCAAGGACGTGCTCGAGCCCCTCGCCTGAGCCGACCAACCCGGGGTCGGGGTCAGCGCTCGTCGAGCATGACCTCGATCGTGTACGCCGAGGCGCGGTAGCAGTGGTCGCCGTGCTCGACGGGCGCCCCGGTGGGGTCGAAGGCGCTGCGGGTCATCGTCAGGACCGGCTCGCCGCCCTTCATGGCGAGGTGACGGCGCTCGGCCGCCGTGGGCATCCGGGCGCCGATCGTCTGGTGCGCCACGGTCGGACGCACCCCTCGTGCGCGCAGCACGGCGTAGAGGCCGCGGGTCTCGAGGTCCTCGCGGCTCACGGTGGTCAGCGGCGGCGGCAGCCAGTTGCGCAGGACGGCCAGCGGCTGGTCGCCGGAGAGGCGGATGCGCTCGACGGCGAGCAGCTCGGTGTCCGGTGGCAGGTCGAGCGCGGCCGCGGCGACGGCGTCGACGACCAGCCCGTGCGAGAGGAGCAGCGTGCGAGGGCGGCTCCCGCTGCGCTCGAGGTCGTCCCAGAGGCTCGTCAGCTCCGCCCGGCGGTGGACGCGCCGGTTCGCGACGGTCGTGCCGAGCCCGCGTCGGCGCAGCAGCAGACCCTGGGCGACCAGCTCCTGGATGGCCTGGCGGACCGTCGGCCGTGACACGCCGAGGCGCTCGGCGAGGGCCAGCTCGTTCTCGAAGGGGTCGCCGGGCTGAAGCTCGCCGGAGCCGATGGCGGCGCCGAGCTGCTCGGCCAGCTGGTGGTAGAGCGGCACGGGTGAGGTGCGGTCGACGACGACGCGCACCTGCTTGGCCATGGCCGGATCCTAGCCCCGCGGTGGCCCTTCACATCAGGCCATCCTAATGTCCTGACATTTGCTTGACAGGGTGCGCGGGGCGGGCGAGGCTGGGCCGTGACCCGAGGCGCGACGACGGACGGACGGCATCGATGAGGATCGGCCTGGCAGGTGTCGGGCGCATCGGCGCCTTCCACGCCGCCACCCTGCGAGGCCTCCTCGACCCGGCCGGCGACTCGCTCGTGGTGGCCGACCTCGACCCCGACCGGGCGGCGCGGGTGGCGGTCGAGCTCGGCACCGACCAGGCGCCGGACGTCGAGAGCCTGCTCGACCGCGGCCTCGACGGGCTGGTCGTCGCGACGGCGACGACAGCGCACGCCGACCTCGTGCGCGCAAGCGTCGCCCGTGGACTGCCGACGTTCTGCGAGAAGCCCGTGGCGACGACCCTCGCGGAGACCGTCGAGCTGGCGGGCCTCGTCGGGTCGTCCGGGGTCCCCGTGCAGGTCGGCTTCCAGCGGCGCTTCGACGCCGGCTACGCGCGTGCTGCCCGGGCCGTGGCGAGCGGCGAGCTCGGTGTCGTCCACCTCGTGCGCGCTTCGACGCACGACCGGACACCACCACCTGCCGCCTACGTCCCGACGTCCGGGGGCATCTTCCGGGACTGCAACGTCCACGACTTCGACGCGCTCCGCTTCGTCACCGGGCGCGAGGTCGTCTCGGCCTGTGCGGTCGGGGGCGCCAAGGGTGCGCCCTTCTTCGCCGAGGCCGGCGACGTCGACACGGCGGCGGCCGTCCTGACGCTCGACGACGGCACCCTCGCCCTCGTGTCGTCGACGCGCTACAACGGCGGCGGCCACGACGTGCGGCTCGAGGTGCACGGCAGCGACGGTGCCATCTGCGCGGGACTCGACGACTCCCTCGCCTTCCGCTCGGCCGAGCCCGGTGCCACGTTCCCGCCCGGACCGACCCACGACTCGTTCATGCAGCGGTTCGCCGGCGCCTACCGCGACGAGCTGCGGGCCTTCATCGACGTCGTCATGGGCCGGCGGCCGTCACCGTGCACGGTCGACGACGCCCTGGAAGCCTTTCGCATCGCGGAGGCGTGCGAAGCGCTCCCGCACCGAGGGGCGCCCCGTGCGCCTGGAGGAGATCGACACCCGATGACCACTGCACCGACACCGCCCAACCGACCCGTCGGCCTGACGCCCGGCCACGCCTCCGACGACGTCGTCCCACCCCTCGACGAGCGGGTCGCCGGAGCGCCGATCTCGTGGGGGGTCTGCGAGGTGCCCGGATGGGGGTGGCAGTACGACGTCGAGACCGTACTGCGCGAGATGGCCGAGTCGGGCCTCGTGGCAACGGAGTTCGGTCCTGAGGGCTTCCTCCCCGACGAGCCCTCGGCCAAGGCCGAGGTGCTGGCCTCGCACGGTCTGCGCGCTGTCGGCCAGTTCGTCCCCGTCGTGCTCCACGACCCGTCGCACGACCCGCTGCCCGACGTCCATTGGGCGCTCGAGGGTCTGGTGGCAGCCGGCGCGTCGACGGTCGTGCTCGCGGCGGCGACGGGGGCCGACGGCTACGACGACCGACCGGTCCTCGACGACGCCGGCTGGGCGCGCCTGCTCGACAACCTCGACCGGCTGGCCGACGTGATCCGCGGGCGCGGCCTGACCCCGACCCTGCACCCGCACGTCGGCACCCTGGTCGAGTCAGGTGCAGACGTGGAACGGGTCCTCGCCGGCTCCCACGTCGGGCTCTGCCTCGACACCGGCCACCTGCTCATCGGTGGCGGTGACCCGGTGGCGCTGGCCCGCCACCACCCCGACCGCATCGCGCACGTCCACCTCAAGGACGTGCGCCTCGACCTCGCGGAGCAGGTGCGCTCCGGCGCGCTGCCCTACACCGACGCCGTCCGCGCCGGCCTCTACGTGCCGCTCGGTCGGGGCGACGTCGACGTGACCGCCATCGTCACCGCGCTCGAGGACGCCGGGTATGCCGGGTGGTACGTCCTCGAGCAGGACACCGTCCTCGACGCGGCGCCGACGGGCGAGGGCCCCCGGGGAGACGTCGTCGAGAGCCTCAACCACCTGCTCGGCATCGCCGCGCAGCGCTCGGGGGTCGGGATCTGATGACCGCGCCCGCGACCCCAGGGGACCAGACGGCATACGACGTCGTCGCCATCGGGCGCACCGGCGTCGACATCTACCCGCTCCAGCACGGCGTGGGTCTGGAGAAGGTGCGCACCTTCGAGAAGTTCCTCGGTGGCAGCGCGACGAACGTCGCCGTGGCCGCGGCCCGGCACGGGCACCGCGTCGCCCTCGTGACGCGCACGGGGCAGGACGCGTTCGGTCGCTACGTCCACGAGGCGCTGCGCGACTTCGGCGTCGACGACGCGTTCGTCGCAGCCGTCACAGGGCCGCCGACGCCCGTCACGTTCTGCGAGGTCTTCCCGCCCGACGACTTCCCACTGTGGTTCTACCGCTACCCGACGGCGCCCGACCTCATGATCGAGGCCGACGAGATGCCGCTCGACGCGGTGCGCGACGCGGGCGTCTACTGGTCGACCGTCACCGGGCTCTCCCAGGAGCCGAGCCGCGCCGCGCACTTCCGCGGCTGGGAGGCGCGCGGTCGTCGCCGCCACACGGTGCTCGACCTCGACTACCGGCCGATGTTCTGGTCCCACCCCGCCGAGGCGAGCGAGCAGGTCTCGCGGGCGCTCGAGCACGTGACCGTCGCGGTCGGCAACCGCGAGGAGTGCGAGGTCGCGGTCGGCGAGACCGACCCGCAGCGGGCTGCCGACGCGCTGCTCGACCGCGGCGTCGAGCTCGCCGTCGTCAAGCAGGGCCCGAAGGGCGTGCTCGCGGCCACGCGCGAGGAGCGCGTCGAGGTGCCGCCCTTCCCGGTCGAGGTCGTCAACGGCCTCGGCGCCGGTGACGCCTTCGGGGGAGCGCTGTGCCACGGCCTCCTCGAGGGCTGGGGACTGAGGCGCATCGTCGAGTTCGCCAACGTCGCGGGAGCGATCGTCGCAGGGAGGCTCGAGTGCTCGACCGCCATGCCGACGACGGCCGAGGTCGAGGAGCGGCGCTCGGCCGCAGCCGCAGCCGCAGCGGCGGGTGTCCCCTCACGCGGACCCGCACCGGTCGGGGAGGAGGTCTCGTGACCGCCGTCGGGCCGGTGGCCGCCGTCGCCGACCTCACCGACGTCCGGGCGCGCGAGCCGGGCCGGATCGCCGCAGCCTGGGCCGCGCGACGCCGACGCCCGCTCGTGGGTGAGGACGGCCGGATGCTCCTCGTCGCCGCCGACCACCCGGCGCGCGGTGTCCTCGGGGTCCGCGGGGCGCAGGCGGCCATGGCGAGCCGCAGCGACCTGCTCGAGCGCCTCGTGACCGCGCTGCAGCGGCCGGGGGTCGACGGTGTGCTCGGCACGCCGGACGTGCTGGACGACCTGCTCCTCCTCGGCGCCCTGGACGGCAAGGTCGCCGTCGGGTCGATGAACCGCGGCGGACTCCAGGGCGCGAGCTTCGAGCTCGACGACCGCTTCACGGCCTACACGGCCGCGGAGATCGCGGCCCGTGGCCTCGACGGCGGCAAGATGCTGACCCGGATCTGCCTCGAGGACCCCGGCACGGTGGCGACGCTCGAGGCGAGTGCCGACGCCGTGACCGAGCTCGCCGGGCACGGGTTGATGGCCATGGTCGAGCCGTTCCTGTCGACGCGCGAGGGGCCGCGGGTGGTCAACCACCTCGACCCGGACTCGGTCGTCACGTCGGTCCACATCGCCGCCGGGCTCGGCGCCTCGAGCGCCTACACCTGGCTCAAGCTGCCCGTCGTCGACGAGCTCGACCGCGTCATGGACGCGACGACCCTGCCGACGCTGCTCCTCGGCGGTGACCCGCAGGGAGACCCGCAGGACACCTACGCCGCGTGGGGCCACGCCCTCGACCTGCCCGCCGTGCGCGGTCTCATCGTCGGTCGTGCCCTGCTCTTCCCGCCCGACGGGGACGTCGCCGCCGCGGTCGACATCGCAGCCGGGCTCGTGCACGGCCGAGGTGTCGCATGACGTGGCACCGGCCCATCGGCACCGCGTCACGCGACGGCTGGGACGTCGTCGTCGAGCCCGACGCCGCGGGGTGGGAGCACACGGGGCTCCATGTCGGCCGCCTCGCCGCGGGGGAGTCGCGCCGCCTCGGGGCCGGCCACCGCGAGCACGTCGTCGTGCCGCTCTCGGGCTCCGTCACCGTCAGCGTCGACGGCGCGGCGGGGGAGCACGAGGTGACCCTCGCCGGCCGAGCGTCCGTCTTCGCCGGTCCCACCGACGTCGCCTACGTCCCGGCCGGGTCGGGCCTCACGGTCACGGCGCTCGGTGACGCCCGGGTCGCCGTGTGCTTCGCCGTGACCCGGGCCGGGACCGCCGGCGCGGACGTCCCGTTCCGCCACGTCGCAGCCGCGGAGGTCCCCGTCGAGCTGCGCGGCTCCGGCATCGCGTCACGCGAGGTGCGCAACTTCGGCATCCCCGGAGTGCTGGAGGCCGAGTCGATCATCGCCTGCGAGGTTGTCACCCCCGCGGGCAACTGGAGCTCCTGGCCGCCCCACAAGCACGACGAGGAGCGGCCGGGGGAGGAGACCCAGCTCGAGGAGATCTACTACTTCGAGGTGGCACCCGAGGCCGGCTCCCCGAAGGTCGCCGGCACCGACCCGGTGGGCTACCAACGCGTGTACGGCACCGAGCACCGCCCCATCGAGGTGCTCGCCGAGGTGCGTCCCGGCGACGTCGTGCTCGTGCCGCACGGCTGGCACGGGCCCGCCATGGCTGCGCCCGGCTACGACCTCTACTACCTCAACGTCATGGCCGGTCCCGGCGAGGAGCGGGCCTGGCTCATCCGCGACGACCCCGCGCACGGCTGGGTGCGCGACACCTGGACGGACCGACCGGTCGATCCCCGACTCCCCTTCGGAGGTGCTCGATGACGAGCGACACCCCACCGGCTGCGACCGTGCGACTCACCGTCGCCCAGGCCGTGGTGCGCTTCCTCGCGCACCAGTGGAGCGAGCGCGACGGCGAGCGGCAGAGGCTCTTCGCCGGCTGCCTCGGCATCTTCGGCCACGGCAACGTCGCCGGGCTCGGCCAGGCACTGCTGGAGAACGAGCTCGCCGACGGCGAGGGGCGTCTGCCCTACGTGCTGGCCCGCAACGAGCAGGCGATGGTCCACACGTCCGTGGCCTACGCGCGTCAGAAGGACCGCCTGCAGACGTGGGCGTGCACGGCATCCATCGGCCCCGGGTCGACGAACATGCTGACCGGTGCTGCGCTCGCGACGGTCAACCGGATCCCCGTGCTGCTGCTGCCGTCCAGCACCTTCGCGACGCGCGTCAGCGCCCCGGTGCTGCAGGAGCTCGAGCAGCCGTCTGCCGGTGACGTGACCGTCAACGACGCCTTCCGGCCGCTGTCGCGCTTCTTCGACGAGGTGCAGCGTCCGGAGCAGCTGCCGTCTGCCCTTCTCGGCGCGATGCGGGTGCTCACCGACCCCGTCGAGACGGGCGCCGTGACGATCTCGCTGCCGCAGGACGTGCAGGCGGAGGCGCACGACTGGCCCGTGGAGCTCTTCGCGCCGAGGGTGTGGCGCGTGGCCCGCCCCGCACCGGAGGCGGTCGACGTCGAGGACGCTGCCGCCGTCATCGGCTCGGCGAGGCGGCCGCTCGTGGTCGCCGGTGGTGGCGTGCACTACTCACGGGCCGAGGAGACGCTGCGGACCTTCTGCGAGTCGACCGGCATCCCCGTCGCGGAGTCGCAGGGGGGCAAGGGGTCGCTGCCGCACGGTCACCCGCAGCTCATGGGGGCGGTCGGCTCGACGGGGACGACGGCAGCCAATGCGCTCGCCGCCGAGGCCGACGTCGTCATCGGGATCGGAACGCGCTGGAGCGACTTCACGACGGCGTCGCGAACGGCCTTCCAGGACAACGGGGTCCGTTTCGTCAACATCAACGTCGCGCGTTTCGACGCAGGCAAGCACTCCGGCCTCTCGGTCGTCGCCGATGCCCGCGAGGCCCTCACCGCCCTGACGGCGGCACTGCAGGGGTATGCCGTCGACGACGACTACCGGTCGCGCCAGGCCGCGCTGTGGGCGGAGTGGGATGCCGCTGTCGAGGGAGCCTTCCACCCGCCGGCCGAGGTCACCGACCGGCTGGCCGAGGGACTGCTGACGCAGGGCCAGGTGCTCGGTGCCGTCAACGAGCTCAGCGACCCGAGAGACGTCGTGCTCTGCGCGGCCGGCTCGATGCCCGGCGACATCCACAAGCTGTGGCGGGTGCGCGACCGCAAGGCCTACCACGTCGAGTACGGCTACTCCTGCATGGGCTACGAGGTGCCGGCGTCCATCGGCATCCGCCTCGCCGACGCGTCGCGCGACGTCTTCGCGATGGTCGGTGACGGTGGCTACCTGATGATGCCGACCGAGCTCGTCACCGCACTGCAGGAGCGCGTCAAGGTCATCGTCGTGCTCGTGCAGAACCACGGGTTCCACTCGATCGGCTCGCTGTCGGAGTCGTTGGGGTCGCAGCGATTCGGCACCTCGTACCGGTTCCGGGGCGAGTCGTCGGGCCGGCTCGACGGCGACGTGCTGCCCGTCGACCTCGCGGCCAACGCGCGCTCGCTCGGCGCCCATGTCATCGAGGTCCACTCGGTCGAAGAGCTGCACCGGGCGATCAGGGAGGCCAAGGCGTGGCCGTCCGACGGTGGCCCCGTCGTCATCCACGTCGAGACGGACCCCCTCGTGCAGGCGCCCGAGAGCGCGTCGTGGTGGGACGTGCCGGTCTCGGAGGTCAGCAACCTCCACACGACGCGGACGGCATACGCCGGCTACGTCGACCACAAGGCCCGTCAGCGGGCCCTCCTGACTCCCAAGGAGATCCGACCGTGACCGTACGCATCGGGATGATCGGGCCCGGCGCCATGGGCCAGGCCCACATCGACCGCGTCCACACCGTCATCGCGGGCGGCCGCGTCGTCGCGGTCTCGGACGTCGACCCGGCCCGAGCGGACGAGGTGGCCGCGCGGATCGACGGGACGGCATACGCCACCTCCGCCGAGCTCATCGCGTCCGACGAGGTCGACGCCGTCATGATCTGCAGCCACGGACCGGCGCACGAGGTCGACGTCCTCGCCGCGATCGCCGCAGGCAAGCCCGTCTTCTGCGAGAAGCCGCTGACACCGACGGCCGACGCCGCGCTGCGGATCATGCAGGCCGAGCAGGCCGCCGGGCGGCGCCTCGTGACGGTGGGGTTCATGCGGCGCTTCGACCGCAGCTACCGGCAGATGAAGGCGCTGCTCGACTCGGGCGACCTCGGCGAGACGCTCATGGTCCACTGCGCGCACCGCAACGCGACAGCCCCCGAGCACTACACGTGGGACATGGCCATCAACGACACCGCGATCCACGAGATCGACACCATGCGCTGGCTGCTCGGCGAGGAGTTCGTCTCGGCGCGGGTCGACAGGCCGAAGAAGACGTCGCTGCGCTTCGAGCACCTCCAGGACCCGCTGGTGCTCGTCCTCGAGACCGAGTCCGGCGTGCGGGTCGACGACGAGATCTTCGTCAACTGCCAGTTCGGCTACGACATCCGCTGCGAGGCCGTCGCCGAGAAGGGCACCGTGAGCCTCGCCGACCAGAACGCGGTCGAGGTGCGGGACGGCTCGGGTCACCGCAACGCCATCGCCCGTGACCACAACGACCGCTTCCGGGGCGCGTTCGTCACCGAGGTGCAGGAGTGGATCTCGGCCGTCGCCCGCGGTGACCACACGGGCTCGACGTCGTGGGACGGGTATGCGGCGGCGTGCGTCTGCGACGCCGGTGTGCGAGCGCTCACCGACGAGGGTGTCGTCAAGGTGGAGATGATCGCCAAGCCCGACTTCTACGCCTGACGCTCGTCGGGGACGGGCAGGGACGACGCAACGCGGTGGATCGCCGGCACCACGCGCCGGTGATCCACCGCGGACGGGGCATCCGGATAAATCGGACGACAGCCGGCGCCTCGATCCGGAGAATCTCCGGGTGATCCTCGACGCCGTGCTCCGCCACACCCGCCCTCCGTCCCCCTTGGCGGGCCGGCTCTCCGCGCAGTCGATGCTCTTCGCGCTGGGCGAGGGCACGTTCATGACGGGCTCGGCGGTCTTCTTCACCCAGATCGTCGGGCTGTCCGCCGCGCAGGTCGGCCTCGGCCTGACCATCGCGGGGGTCGCGGCGTTCCTCGCCGCGCTGCCGATGGGCAGGCTCGTCGACCGCTTCGGGCCGCGCAAGATGTGGGCCGTCAGCGCGGCCGGCCAGGCTGCGATGTTCGCGTTCTGGCCGTTCATCACCGGCTTCCAGGGCTACGTGTCGATGGCCGTCGGCATGGAGGTCATCGGCGCGCTCGGTGGTGCGGCGTACGGCGCGTACACGATCGACGTCCTCCCGCCGGAGGAGCGCGTGCGGTCGCGGGCCTACATGTACTCCGCGCTCAACCTCGGCTTCACGCTGGGCTCGGTCGTCGGTGGCGTCGCGCTGGCGTTCCACTCCAACGACGTCCTGCACGCGCTGCCGTGGTTCACGGCGCTCGCCTTCCTCGTCAACGCCGCAGCCATCCTGCGCCTGCCCAACGCCTCGCACGACGAGCGCACGCCGGAGGAGCGAGAGGTCCGCGTCCCGGGGCCCGGGCCGCTGCGCAACGTCGGCTGGCTGCTCACGACCTTCTTCACCGGCGTGTTCTGGACCAACCAGGTGCTGCTCAACGTCGTCATCCCGCTGTGGCTCGTGCAGAAGACGGACGCGCCCCGGGTGCTGCTCGCGTTCCTCTTCGGCACCAACACGGTGATGTGCATCTTCCTGCCGATGATCACCTCGCGCGGCGTCAAGGACGTCCACACCGCGCTGCGCGCCATCCGGATCTCGTCGGTCCTCTTCGTCGTCTCGTGCCTCATCACCCTAGCCACGCACGACACCCTCGGCTGGGTCACGATCGCGCTCGTCTGGCTCGGGCACGTGACGGTGACCGGCGCCGAGCTCTACGTGTCGGCCGCGAGCTGGTCCTTCGAGGCGGAGCTGATGGACCCGCGGCAGCGTGGTGCCTACCAGGGAGCATCGCAGCTGAGCATGACCCTCGGGAAGGTCTGGGCCCCAGCGGTGTTCACGTTCCTCGCGCTGGACTGGGGAGCCACAGGCTGGCTCATCATCGCTGCGATCATCGTCGCCGCGACCATCGGCATCCATCCCTCGACGCAGCTCGCGCGCCGGTTCCTCGAGCGGCACGTGCCGGCCGACGTGCTCGTCGACGCCCGGGCGTCGGCGCCGAAGCCGGAGGACGAGCTGGTCGTCGGCCCGCCGTCACTCATCGACGCCGACGAGCCCGTCCCCGATCCCGACCCGATCCGCTGAGGTCGTGAGGGCGTATGCCGGGTGGTGCCCATCGCCATGAGGCTGGCGACCCGGCATACGCCCTGTGACCGTCGGTCAGAGACCGACGGACTTGACGCCGTACTTCGCCTGCGCGCTCGTGAAGCCTTCGAACGTCAGCTGGTTGATCAGGCTGCCGCGCGAGAAGGCCATCATGTCGAGGTAGGACTGGGCCTTCTTGGCCGCCTGCTCGTTCCAGTTGACCGAGATGTGGTCCACGGCGAACGTCGCGTCGGCCTTGGAGAACTGCTCGTACTGCAACTGTTTGATCAGGCCCTTGCGGGAGAAGGCCGTGAACTCGAGGTAGGACTCCGCCTTCGAGACGGCCTGCTCCTGCGAGACGGTCATCGCGTTGGCAGCCTCCTCTGCGGCGGCCTTGGCCGCAGCTGCCTTGGCGGCGGCCGCCTTTGCAGCAGCTGCCTTGGCGGCGGCAGCCTTCGCGGCAGCGGCCTTTGCATCAGTCGCCTTCTTGTCGGCGGCTGCCTTGTCGGCGGCTGCCTTGTCCGCGGCGGCCTTGTCGGCAGCGGCCTTGTCGGCAGCGGCCTTGTCCGGGGCGGCGGTGTCGACGGCCGCCGTCGGCGTCGGGTCCACGGTCGCTGCGCTCGAGCTCACGACGGGAGCAGCCGTCGGTGCCGTTTTCGGATCACCACCGATGGCGCCGATGGCGATGAACGCGACGAGGATGCCGCCGCCCCACAGGCCGGCCTTCTTGCCCTTGCCCATCTTCGGCTTGACCGGTCCCGCAGGAGGGGAGGTGAAGGGCGCGCCCTGAGGCGGCCCCCATGTCGGAGATGCGGCTGGATCACCCTCTGCTGCGGGGTACTGGTAACTGTTGTCGCTCATGCGCGGTTCTTCCTTTGAGTTCCCTGTGACTGCTCATGAAGTGTCCGGCGCAGCGCCTGCTCTGTCTCGCTTTCAGAGATATCTACCGGTACGGGTCGGTGATCTCGCGCAGTGCGTTCAGGGCCTGGCGCAGCTGACCCATGAGCTCGGGTCCGAGGTGCTCGCGCCACTCGGCCTCGATGCGCTCCTCCTCGGCGCGAGCCAGAGGGAGGGCGGCCTCGGCGCGAGCAGTCAGGCGCACCAACCGTGCCCGGCCGTCGGAGGGGTCGGGCACGCGCTCGACGTAGCCGGCGCGTTCGAGCTTGTCGACCAGGGCGGTGGCCGTCTGCTTCGCGATCTGGGCGCGCTCGGCGAGGACGCTGAGGCGGGTGCCGTCGGGGTCGAGGCCCATCATCAGCCGGCTCTGGGCGATGGTGATGTCGTCGAAGCCCGCCCTGTGCAGGGCGTGGAAGACCCGGTCAGCAGCCGCTCGTGAAGCGATGAACATCAACAGGCTGCTCGGCAGATCCCGACTCATCAGACCCCTTGCATAGTCCCATGAACGAACTATAGTAGTTCGATAACGGGACTATTCTAGCGAGCGAGGGACTGCTCATGGTCACGACACCCGACGAGACCGTCGTCGACTTCTGGTTCGACCCGGTGTGTCCGTACTCGTGGACCGCCTCACGTTGGCTGGGTGAGGTAGGTCGGCGCCGTCCGCTGCAGGTGCACCACCACGTCCTGAGCCTCTACCTCCTCAACGAGCACCGGACCGACGTCGCGGACGACTATCGCGTGAACGTCGAGCGCTTGCGCGGGCCGTCGAGAGTCGCGACCGCCGTGGTGGGGCGGAGCGGCGAGCGGGCGCTCGGCGCCTTCTACCAAGCCTTCGGTCAGCTCGTCTTCGACCGGTGGCGGCATCCCAGCGCCGAGGAGTACCACCTGGCGGTGCGCTCGGCGCTGGCCGCCACGGGTCTGCCCGCCGACCTCGAGGACGCCATGGACTCCGACGGCCAGGACGCGGCCCTGCGACGCAGCCACCAACAGGGCGTCGCGCTCGTCGGAAGCGAGGTCGGCACGCCGATCGTGCGCCTCGACGGCGTGGCGTTCTTCGGCCCGGTCCTCAACGCGATCCCGCGCGGCGAGGAGGCCGTCCGCGTGTTCGACGGAGCCCGGCTGCTCGCCGGCTATCCGCAGTTCTTCGAGCTCAAACGCACCCGCACCCGCCCACCGGTCTTCACCTGAGGAGGACGAGATGACCTTGCAGACCCCTGACCCTGCCGACACCATCTGGGATGGCATCGACGACCAGCGAGGCCGCACCGCCGACCTGCTCGAGCAGCTCACGGACGAGCAGTGGGAGCACCCGTCGTTGTGCGAGGGCTGGACGGTGCGCCACGTCGCCGCGCACTTGACCCTCCAGCAGCAGCACGTCGGCGACGCCATCGCCTTCATCTCCCGTCATCCGCGCATGCTGCGCAGCCTCACCCTCAACGCAGCCATCCACGACTCCGCCCTGATCGTGGCGCGCGAGCTCTCGAGCGAGCAGATCGTCGCGCGGATCCGGTCGATGATCGGATCGCGGCGGCACAACGTCGGTGTGACCCCGTTGGACACACTCACCGACACCCTCGTGCACGGTCAGGACCTGGCTGTCCCGCTCGGACTCGACCTGCCGATCGTGCTGACCGCAGGGCAGCTGGCCGCCACGCGTCGCTGGGACACGCGCGGCTCGTGGCTCGACAGGGTCTTCGACCAGATCCCGCTCGACGGCTACCGCCTTCGGGCCACCGACACCGACTGGACCCGGGGCGAGGGGCTCGAGGTCACCGGGCCGATCAGCGCGATCCTGCTGCTGCTCACCGGTCGTCCCGTCGCGCTCGACCAGCTGACGGGGCCGGGCATGGACAGCCTGCGTCCCGTCGTCCTCCGTTCCTGAGACGTTCGCCGGGAGGGTGCACCAACAGCGAGCACCCCGTGGAGGACAGGTCCTCCACGGGGTGCTCGTCGTTGTCGTCGCCGTCTCGGGGACGGCAGCAGATCAGTCTGCGACGTGCAGAGCCTTGACCTCGTCACGGGCGGCCACGACAGCCGCGTGCTGACGGGCCACGACCGTGCGGAAGCCGGCGCTGAGATCGGCCTTCTCGGCCTTCTCGTACTCCGACACCGCGTGGTCCTCGCCCTTGACGGCGGCACCGAGCACGCCGCCCGCGTCGTCACCGGTCAGGGCGTCCTTGAGGGTGATCCAGCCGCGGTGCAGGGCGGCGGCAGCCGACCCGCTCTCGTCGACGTCGTCACCGTAGTCGTGGCCCATCTCGACGATCTCGCGGCGGAACCCGGCGCGCTGCTCTGCGAGGCGCTGCAGGGTGGTGGCCCACTCGGCGCGGTCGCTGTCACGCAGCTTCTCGGCAGCGGAGGTGAAACCACGCTCGCCGTCCTTCAGGGTCTCCACGAGGTCCTTGGCGACCTTGGCGTCGTCCGACATGTGCGCTCCTTCGTTCGGGGTGCTGTACCTCCGAGTCCTACCCGCCCCACCGGCCGCCCAACCGTCGCCGGCACAGACGTACAGGCACCTCACAGCCTCACCGGACCGCTCGGTGGTCAGTCGTCCATGGCCTCGATGCCGAGCTCGGCGAGCTCGCCCATGCGCTCGCGGATGTGCCGGACCATCTCGGCCGGCGGGGCCTCCCAGCCGGTGATCTCCTCGACCACCCGCAGCGGTTCGGTCGTGCGGTAGGAGCGGGTCGGGTTGCCGGGGAAGCGCTTGTCGGTGACGTTCGGGTCGTCCTCGATGGTGCCAAGCGGCTCGACGCGATAGACGCGTGGCGGGCCGTCGCCGCGGGCGAGCTCGGCGGCCAGGGGCGCGCCCTCGCGCGTGGCCGTGACGTAGATGTGGTTGGACTGGCGCCGCGAGCCGTAGTTGGAGCGCCAGCCCGGGGTGAGCAGGTCGCCCGGGGCCACGTCGGCCCTCGTGCCGTGGAAGAACGGCCCGGGGTCGTTGACGACGCGCGGCGTCGGGGGAGGGTCGCGAAGCAGGCTGTCGAGCCGCGTCATGAGCGCGGCAGTTCGACTGCGCCCCTTGGGTGCTCGCGGATAGCGGCTCAGCACGTCGAGGACCACGGGGGTGGCGCGCTTGGCCGCGGCGGTGACGACGTACTCGGCCACCACGGGGTCGTCGCCACGCACGAGCTCGGCCGCCCGGGCCGCGTGGGTGGCGGCTCCCAGGATGTGGCGCACCTGCGTCGCCTTGGACAGGGGGTGGAGGTATGCCGCGGCGGCCGCATCCCCTGCAGCGGTCGCTGCGTGCCGGGCCGGCTCGGTCGACGCCTCCTTGGCCGCGCGGTGGGCGTCGGTCGCGGCTGTTCGCTGGAGTCGTGACCGGGGTGCCCCGCCGGCGAAGGCTCGCGCTGCGTCGAGCGCGGCCGCCGGCCGCGGGTCGTCGGGGTGCGCCCGCTGGAAGATCACGAGGGCAGGCTCGGCGCACGCGACGGCATACGCGACGACGGCCCGAAGCTCGTCGGTGGTCAGTGCGAAGTCACCCGAGCGTGTCTGCATCGCATCGAGTTTCGCACAGCGGCGAGGGCGTATCACCGGTGAGCACGCGCACCTCTGCTCACCATGACCCTCTCCACAGTCGGTTCGACCACGCACTACCGGATCAGCTACGACACCTCACTGTCGAGCGCTGACGGCCTCCAGCGGGCACAAGCCCTGATGAACGTGTGCGAGGCGGACTACCAGATCATGTCCGACTGGTTCGGCGGCATCGCGCTGCCGTACCCACTCCCGATCGAGGTCAACATCGTGCCGGGAGGCTACGCCGGGGCCGGGTGGGGACCTCCCATCTCGCTGCGCCCGGGCAACGGCTCAGGGCTCGACGTCGTGCGCTACCTGCTGGTGGCCGAGGTCGTCGAGATGCTGATGCTCGCCCAGAACAAGGGCTGGTTCGCCAGCGACGGAAGCAACGAGGGATCAGCGGGCGAGGGACTCTCACGGGTGCTCTCCGCGGAGTTCCTCCGCCGAACAGGCCTGGGGTTCAACGAGCCCGGCTTCGACACGGCACGCTTCTGGCTCAACAGCGACCGCCTCGACTACGTCAACACGATCGATGAGCACGACCACGCGCCCGACGAGAAGAGCGGATGCGCGACGCTGTTCATCAACTACCTGTCGTACCAGCTCGGCTACGACATCAAACGGATCATCGCCGCCGCTGCGCCGACGCTCACGGGCGTCTTCCGCAACCTCACCGGCCGCAACGACGACCCGTTCCCCGCCTTCAAGGCGCAGCTCGACGCGCACTTCCCCCGGACGAATCCCGATGGCTCCGTGCGCGACTGGACCCTGCCGGGCCCGAACCCCGACAACCCCTACCCGCTCGACTTCTACGAAGGAGCAGTGCCCATGTCCATTCGCATCTACTGGAGGATGAACCCGGGGCGCAATGTCGTGAACCTCAACTGGGGAGCGCTCAGCGCCGACTCCGTCGTCGCCGTGTCCGCGAGCGAGTACGTCACGGGCGGGCAGAAGCTCGCCGACAACAGCGCCCAGCGCTTCGTCGGTGCCGCGTCGATCACCGTCGACAACGTGACGCCGCACGGCCCGCCCTTCGACCCGAACCACGGCGTCACCTTCGTGGTGACCGTCGGCTGGGGCTCGCCGCTCAACATCTGCACCGACGTGTCGCTCATCCAGAACCAGCCGCAGCAGGTGATCTACATCGGGTCCCAGACCGAGTCCGGCTCGCTGGCCACCCGTGACCTGGCGATGGAGGGCGCCTCGGCCGACGGGACGAGCGGCGATCCGCGCACGTCGTCCCTGGGGCCGGTCACCTGGCACACGGCCACCGTGTCGAGCGACGGCGAGCTGACCGAGCAGTCCTCGTCGAGCGCACCCGCCGTCCGCACCGAGATCGAGGCCCACTGAGAGTCCCTGCACCGGGCGTCCTTCGTCCGGGATCGGTGCCACCATCCAGGGATGACGACCTCGACGGAGGGCACACCCGAGGTGAAGGCCACCTGGCCGCAGGCACTGGCCTGGCGGATGGAGCGACAGCTGCTCGATCCCGTCGGGTCCGTGCCTGCGGCCGACGTCGTGCGCCGGCTCGGAGCGGTGCTCTCGATGGACGACGTGCTCGCCGACCTCGCCGTCGGCACCCGGAGCTCGACGGCGCGCCCCGGGGACCTCGCGTCGGCCCTCGCCGACGGGAGCGTCATCAAGGCCTTCGCCTACCGCGGGGCCATGCACTACATGGCGCCGGAGGACGCCGGCGTCCACCTCGCGGTCCGGGCGGCCGGTCGCCAGTGGGAGCTGAAGAGCTGGGTGGACCACTACCGGCTCACGCCGCAGGACTGGCCGGACTTCCGCGCGGCCGTGCGCGAGGCGCTCGGCGACGGATCCCTGACGGTCACGGAGCTCGGGGACGCGCTGACGAAGCACACGGCATACGCCCACCTCAGGACCGTCTTCGACGAGGGGGCGTGGACGCTCATGAAGCCGCTGTCGTGGCAGGGCGACATGAGCCTCGGCCCGCTGCGCGACGGCCGGCTCACCTTCCAGCGGCTCGACCGCAACCCGCGGTGGGCGGGCATCCCGGACCTCGATGACGCGGGACCGCGCGCTGTGGCCGCCTACTTCCGGAGCTACGGGCCGGCGACCCTCGACCGCGTCCACTACTGGCTGGGCAACGGTCTGTCTGCCGGACGCAGACGGCTCGATCGCTGGATCGCCGGCTTGGGTGACGCCCTGGTGCCGGTCGACATCGACGGCACGACCGCCTACGTCATGCATGAGGATGTCGAGTCGCTCACTGCCGCAAAGGTTTCGGATGCAGTCAGGCTGCTGCCCGGTCACGACCAGTGGGTCATGGGCGCGGGCACCAAGGACGTCCGCGTCGTCCCGCCGAACCTGCGCGAGGCCATGACCCGCAAGGCGAACCCTGTCATCGTCGGCGGTGTCGTCCGCGGCACCTGGGCGAGGAAACGCGACGAGCTCATGGTGACGTGGCCCGATGGGACGGCGCCGACCGCGGCCATCGAGGAGGAGGCCACCCGGCTGGGCGACCTCCTCGGCACCGAGCTGCGCGTCACGACCGAAGGGCCCGGTCGAGGACGCTCTTGATCGCCTGCGGCCAGGCGTCCGGCGTCGGCACGTTCACCAGCTCGGACGGCGACGCCAGGGTGAGCACCCGACGCTGGGCGGCGCGCCACGCCGCATCGACCTTCTTCGCGTCGACGGCCGCGGGCCACGCCTGCGGCTGGGCCTCGACGAGGTCGTAGAGCGGGACCGACATCGTGGCGAGTCTTGCGTAGGCCGCCCAGGAGCGCGGGTCGAGGCTCTCCTTGTTCCTCGACGGGTCGTTGAAGTGGTCGAGCTCGGTCCACAGGCTGCTCAGCTCGGGATCGCCGACGTCCTTGGGCGGCAACAGCGTCAGCAGCGCGCCGTCGGGGCCGAAGTAGCCCGGAGGCATCGGGTCCATCAGCACGACGGCACGCGTGTCGGCGCCGTGCCGGCTCGCCCACGACAACGCGATGGGAGCGCCCATCGAGTGCCCCATGACGACGACCGGACGCGTCAGTGCGAGGCCTGTGATGACGCCGTCGAGGTCGGATGCGAGCGTCGCGAAGGTCTGCCGGTCCGGCGCCGAGTCGCTGCGCCCGATCCCGAGCCGGTCGTAGACGCAGACCCGGGCGCTCGCCGCGAGGGTCTGCGGGACCGTGCCCCACGCGTCGTCCATCGACCGTCCGTAGTCGGCCACCATGACCACCGACGGCCCGCTGCCGGCGCACCGCGCCTTGAAGTGCCTCCCGGCCACGGTGACGTCGCGCTCGGGCTCGAGCGTCGCGCTCGCCGCTCCGGGGGTCGACGAGGTCGTATGCCGTGTGGTGGCGGTGGTGGACGCCGGCCCGCCCGTCGCGGTGCACGCCGACAGCCCCAGGGCGAGTGCTGCCGCGGCCAGCGCCGTGAGCCGGCGCCCGAGTCCCGTTGTCGTTCCCATGGCGATCTCCCCAGCGGAGTGGGAGGCGTTGCTGCCTCCACCTCCACGATGGGCCGAGGGCGTGCGGCTGTCTGTGCCTTCGGCGACACAGGGCGAGGTCAGCCCCAGAAGTCCGCCAACGTGGCCGCGAGAGCTTGCCCCTGCGCGTGGCCACCTCGCGCGGCTGGCGGGCGGGTCGAAGGGTCGAGGGCGTTGGCGTCGAAGACGTCACCGGCGCGGACGTCGGGGAAGACGGTCTCTACCCTGCTGCCGGCTGCGTGCAGGTCGGCGACCTGTGACGCCAGGTCCATGCGCCACGCGAGCGGCATCCGGCTCCTGCCACTGAACGGTGACAGCACGACCACGCGGTCGAATCCCATTGCCAGGTCGGCGTTCTCGCTGCGTCGGTAGCCGCCGTTGAGGTAGCGGTGCGTGCCGATCGGATAGGGCGTCATCGCCGATGTGCTTGCGGCGACGGCGTCCACGACGTCGATGCCGCTGTCGCGGTCGAAGACGACCGGCTCCCCGGTGCGGGCGTCGACGGCCGGGATGAGCACCCGCTGCCTCGGCCAGTCGTGGCTGGGGAGCCGGGACGCGACGATGTCGCGCCAGCGGTTCTGCGGCGAGCCGGCGGCGGCATCCCTCGTCAGGGCAGCGGCGCCCAGCCTGCGGCGCATGTCAGCCGCATCGGAGGCCTCGGCGATGATGGCGTCGGACCACTCGAGGTAGCTCGGCCCCGAGACCTGAGGCGTCCGGGGACGAGTAGGTGCGGCGACACGGGACGGTGGCACGGGCACCTCGGCGAGGATGGCGGCATACAGCTCCGACGGCGCTGTGCCAGAGGTGATCTGGGCGGCGACGGTGGACCCGGCCGACGTGCCCACGACGAGATCCGCGTCGGTGAGGTCGACCCCGCCGTCGGCGAGGCCGGCGATGAGGCCGAGCTCCCAGGCGTTGCCGGCCGCGCCGGCTCCGGCGAGCACGAGGGCGCGGGTCGAGCTGTCGGTGGAGGCGGTAGCCGATCGGGTGCTCGGAGCGGGTGACGGTGTGGTGCTCATGGGCGTCCCTTCCGAAGAGGTGCGGGTCAGGACCTCCCCTGGCTCACGTGCCGTCTGCAGTCGCGTACCGGTCGAGGGAGGCCGTCCACATCCGCGAGATGACAGCACTCGCGGGACCGTGCCTGAGCAGGAACAGCAGGAGCTTCTGCCGGCGAGGGTCGACGTTACGCCACTCCGCGTGGACGCGGCTGCCGCCGTCGACGCCGGGGGTCACCCGCACCAGTCCGTCGCCGCCGCCGCCGTAGCTGCTGTCGGTCACCGTCCAGCGGACGACCTCCGGATCGGACCAGTCGTAGCGCGCAACCACCCAGAACGGCGAGCCGGGCGAGCTCTCCCGGGCCTCGGCCCAGCTCTCGCCCTGGCCCAGGACGGCATACGTCTTCGCGTCGAGCGTGCGGTGCCACGTGCGCACCCGGGCGTCGCTGAAGTCGGTCAGGGCTCGCCTGACCTGCTCCGGCGACGCGCGCGTCTCGATGTCGAATCGCACCCATCCATGTCAGCACACCTGCGCGCGCGACGTGGTGGGTTCGGGCCAGCGTCCGTCGGCTCGTGGCCCTGCCGCGCGTCGAACGGGCTACCTGTTCCGGACCGGGTAGCGCAGGTGCGTCACGCCGACGCCCTCGACCACGGTCGGGGTGCCGAGGACCGCAGGCGTCCCCACGAGGTGGTCGAAGAGACGCACCCCCGAGCCGAGCAAGACGGCTGCCAGGTCGACCTGGATCTCGTCGAGCAGGCCGGCGTTCAGGCACTGCTGGATGGTGTCGGCCCCGTGGACCCCGACGGCCCTCGCGCCCGCTGCGAGCTGCGCCTGCCGGACCGCGCTCTCGATGCCGTCCGTCACGAAGTGGACCGTCGAGTCGGGCCGCGGCCACCCGTCCGGGACCTCGTGCGTCACGACGAAGGCCGGCCCCCACGCGTGGTTGCCGCCCCACCCCTGCGCGACCTCGAAGGTGCGGCGACCCGTCAGCACGGCGCCGAGACGGGGCGTGAGGTCACGGAGGTGCCGGGCGCTCGGCTCGGACACCTTTAAGGTCATGCGATCCGACCCGCCGGTGTCGATCTCGACGTCGCCGGAGGAGAAGTACCAGTCGAACACCTGCATCACGTCGTCTTCGGGCCCGGCGACGAAGCCGTCGAGCGACATGGACATGATCGCGACAACGTCAGACATGGTGGTGGTTCCTTCCAGGCGGTCGGCCCCGGTCGGGACGCCTCACCCCTACCACGAACCACCACGCCCCGATCGGACACCACCGAGGCCTGCGGGGTGAGACGATGCCAGCGAACGCAGCACGCTCCGCTCGTGGACAGGGGAACGCAGATGTTCTGGACGATCGTTGGTGGACTCTTCGCCCTGGTGCTGCTCGCGGCCTGGCTCTCCGACCGCCGCGCCAAGCAGCGTCACGGTGCGGTGGCGATGACGGAGCAGGACAGACAGAGGCAGGGCAGCGCCCAGGACCTGTCGGCGAAGACGACCGACTACTGCGTCGGCGGGGAACGCAACTTCGGCGGAGTCGGCGGCCCGGCCGGTGGCTCGCCCCTCGGCGGCTGAGCCGGGGCCTAGTCCCGGCTGAGGCTCGCGGCGACGGCGAGCTCGTCCACGAGGTCGTTCAACTCGTGTCCGGAGTGGCCCTTGACCCACTGGAAGGCGACGTCGCCGCGCTCCGTCACCGCCGCGACGAGCGGCTCCCAGAGGTCGCGGTTCGCGACGGGCTTCTTCGCCGACGTCGTCCAGCCCCGCTTGAGCCAGCCGTCCCACCACTGGTCGCGGAAGCAGTTGACGACGTACGTCGAGTCGCTGACGACGACCAACGGCCCGGCCAGCGCGGTGACGGCTTCGAGCGCCGCGCGGATCTCCATGCGCTGGTTGGTGCTCGGTCGCTCGGAGCCTGACGCGAAGCGGTCGCGGTCGATCGCCCAGGCCCAGCCACCGGGTCCGGGGTTTCCCGAGCACGCACCGTCGGTGTAGACGAACGTCGCGCCCTCCGGGGCGACCATCTGCGCCTTGGGCGCCTTCGTCGCCTTGCCTGCCTTGTTCGCGGTCGTGCCGCGCGGTGCCTGGGACGTGGCCGGCGGTGTCACGCCCAGCCCGGGAAGGGCGAGCTCGGTCCGGCACGCGGCGTGCACCCACGCGGTGCCGTTGCCCGTTGCGCTGACGATCTCGTCGCCCGCGCGAATCGGTCCCTGGCACTGTGCGCACCGTCCGGGGAACTTGGCCAGCACCGTTACTCCTCGTGACTACGTCGACTCGGTCCACTCGCGGATCCGGGTTGCGCCCTCGATCTGCGGGACCGAGCGTAACGGCGACCTCGGGTGCCCCGGACGCACCCCTGCTCCCGTATGCCGTGACACCTGTGTCGTCACGCGCACAGACAGCTCGCGGGATGCGGCCCACAGTGGGGCATCGGAAGCTCTCGTGAGACTGGAGGTGGACTCCGATGAACGCCTCGAACCGACCCCGAACCACCCGCCGTGCAGGGGTGGCGGGCCTCGTCACCGCGGCCGTCCTGGTGGTGCCGCACCCGGCCGCCGCCTTCATGCCGGTCCCGCCGTCACCGGTGAAGCTGCCGGTTGCGGTCGTCGGCCATCTGGTCCTGACGCTGGCCGAGGAGTACGCGCAGACGCCGACCGTCGACAAGCGCCGACTGCACAACGAGATCGTGCTGCTCGTCAACGCCGGCCTCGCGGCGATCTAGACCCCGCGCAGGGGCAGGGCGGGAGACCGGCCGGTGCCCCGGCCGGTCTCCCGCGGTGCGACCACGTCAGGCGGCGGCGAGCTCGGTGAGGTCCTCGTCGGTCAGCACGAGGTCGGCGACGGCCATGTTCTCCTCGAGGTGGGCGACCGACGACGTGCCCGGGATGAGCAGGATGTTGTCGGCCCGGGTGAGCAGCCACGCCAGGCCGACCCGCGCCGCCGGCACGTCGCGCCGAGCGGCCACGGCCTGCACGGCCGGCTGGTCCACGACCTTCGGCAGGTGCGGGAAGGCGGAGCCGAGCGGGAAGTACGGCACGTAGGCGATCCCCGCGGCGGTGCAGGCATCGAGCACGTCGGCGTCCTTCTGGTCGACAAGGCTGAACGGGTTCTGCACGCACACGATCTCCGTGATCGCCTGCGCCGCAGCGAGGTCCGAGGCGGACACCGTCGACAAGCCGACCCCGGCGATCTTGCCCTCGTCGCGCAGCGCGGCGAGCTCGGCCACCTGGTCCTCGAGAGCCACGTCGTCGGCACCGGCCATGCCCTCGTCCATCCGTCGCAGGTTGACGGCCGTCAGGTGGTCGACGCCGAGCGACCGGAGGTTCGCCTCCACGTCGGCGCGCAGCTCAGCGGGCGTCTGCGCGGGCAGCCACGCACCCGACGGGTCACGGCGCGCGCCCACCTTGGACACGAGGGCCAGGTCGGCGGCATACGGGTGGAGTGCCTCGCGGATGAGCTCGTTGCTGACGTCGGGTCCGTAGAACTGCGCCGTGTCGATGTGGTCGACGCCGAGCTCGACGGCGCGGCGCAGCACGCGCAGCGCCTCGTCCCGGTCGCGCGGCGGCCCCATGACGCCGGGACCGGGGAGCTGCATGGCGCCGAACCCCACGCGTCGGACGGTGCGGTCTGCCAGGGGGAAGGTGTCTGTCATCCCAATGACGCTAGGAGTTGGAGCGCGCTCCAACGCAAGCCGCTGTCAGCTGCAACCTTCGACACCCAGTGTCCAGTGGTGGCCGCCATGGCCGCACGAATCCGCGAATTCGACCGCTGTGACAACGGATTCCGTCGAATTCGGCCGAACGTGACCGAAGTTCGTCGTTTCCTGCACATCCGCGGCGACGGACCAATAGCGTCATTTGCCGTACCGCCGAACGCCGATGCTGGCCGACGCCCCGGGAGACCCCTCACTCCAGGCCGCCCCTCGCCGACCCACCTGCGTCCCACCGAGGACGTGCACCTCGCCGCTGCTGCTCCACGAGCCGTGGCGCTCGCGGGCCCACCCACCTGGGGCCCGTGTGACTCGGGGAGTAGCAACCGGGAGCCTCGCCATGCCCTCACGCCGCCCTCTCGTCGACGACGCCACCCACCGCTCGCACCACCGCCCGCACCGACGCCGCAGCTTCCGGGCCGTCGTCCTCGCGGCGCTGCTCGCGCTGACGACGGCGATCCCGATGGCGGTCGCGGGCAGTCCCGGCGGCGGCATCATCGACTCGACGCTGCCGGGCATCGCCCCGACGACGCCGCAGGAGATCGGTGACGGCTCGACCGCCGACCTGCTCTACGCCGACGTCACCGAGGGCCTGTCGCGGATGATGCCGCCCGAGGCGAACCCGAGCGGCACGGCCGAGCTGACCTATCCCATCGAGCTGCCCAAGGGCCGCGGCATGACGCCCGACGTCAGCCTCAGCTACAGCTCCGAGGGCGGCCCGTCCTGGGCCGGGCTCGGCTGGGACCTGACGCCGCCCGAGGTCGCCGTGGACACCTCTTTCGGCGCCCCGCGCTTCTGCGACGGCACGACCAAGAGCCCGCCGTGCGGCAACGTCGAGAGCGAGTCCTACACCCTTGACGGCGACGCCCTCGTGCCCAACGCCGTCAAGGCCGTCCTCGAGCCGCGCATCGCCGAGCGCCAGGACTTCACCCGCAAGGTCGAGACCGAGTTCGAGCAGGTCATCCGGCACGGTGACAAGCCGAGCAACTACTGGTGGGAGGTCCGCGACAAGCAGGGCAACATCCGCTACTACGGCGGCACCCCCGACAGCGGCGGTCCCCTCGGTGAGGCCGGTACTCAGGCAGGCATCGACGACCGCACCCGCGACCCCAAGGGCATCCTCACCGACGCCAACGGCAACGGCGTGCGCTGGTTCCTCACGGCCAAGCGCGACATCGGCGTCAACATGTTCCGCTACGTCTACGACACCGTCACCTACAAGCAGGACGACTCCAAGCCCACGGGCTGGGTCGCCCTCGCCGCGGGCGCGAGCTGCCCCAGCGGACAGGTCTGCCCGAAGCACGTCTACCTCAGCAAGATCCTCTACACCGCCGCCAGCACGGTGAGCGGTGAGCCCGAGGACCCCGCCTACGAGGTGCGGTTCGTCCGCACCCCGGGCGGTCGCACCGACGCCGTCCTCGATGGTCGTGGTGGCGTGCTCGACCTCGACCAGGACGTCCTCACCAACATCGACGTCGTCTACCGCAAGACCAACACGGTCGTCACGCGCTACACCCTGGGCTACGACGCCGACCCGCACTTCGGCAAGACGCGCCTGCGGTCCGTCACGCAGATCGGCTGCAACGGCCTGGCCGCCTGTCCTGCGACGGGACTCAAGCACACCTTCGCCTACTTCGACGACGTCGCGGCCGCCGGAAGCGGCTTCGACACCGCCGCCAAGTGGAACACCGGGGCCAACCCGTCCAGCGGCGGCACCGCCGCCTATATCAACCAGAAGCTGAGCGGCCTCGGGTCGTCGATGACCGATGCCGGGGATGGCAAGATCTACGTCGGCTTCAACCTCGCCGACCCGGAGAAGACCGGGTCGGTCGGCGGCTCGTTCGCCATGAACGGCACGACGAACCGCTCGGTCATCGAGTTCATGGACCTCAACGGCGACGCCCTGCCCGACAAGGTCTACCGAGAGGCGATCTCGGGCACCGGACCCTCGGGCCAGATCCGCTACCAGCTCAACACGAGCCGCCCGACGACGGCGCACACGGCAGACCTCAGCTTCGGCCCGATGCACGTCCTCTCCGGCTTCTCCGACCTGCCCGTCCAGCGCTCCATCGGCATCCAGGGCGGCATCGAGGCCTACTTCGGCGTCTACGGCGTCTTCAACGTCGGTGGCCAGTGGAGCTGGGTCGACAGCTACTTCACCGACGCCAACGGCGACGGCCTCGTCGACCTCGTGAGCGGCACCCAGGTCCTCTTCAACCACCTCGTCTGCGCCCCCGGCGTCACCGGCGTCGAGGCGTGCCAGCCCACCTTCAGCGCGTCCGACGCCCAGACGCGCGTCCCGCTGACCCCGCAGACGGTGCCCGTCAGCGACCCCGCCTTCGAGGCCATGGTCGACCGGCTCCGTGAGGCCGTGCCGCCCATCGACACCGTGCGCCGCTGGACCGCGCCCCTCGACGGCACCGTCACCGTGACCGCCAAGGCCACCCTCGGCACCCCGGTGCCGGACTCCGCCGGCGGCTCCGTCCGCGTCGCCATCCAGAGGGCCGGCACCGAGCTCGGCAGCGCGAGCATCAGCGCCGCCTCGCCGACCTGGCAGCCCGCTGCGCAGACCATCCACGTCGACAAGGGGCAGTCTCTCTACTTCCGCGCGGGCTCGCGCCCCAAGGGCAACGGCGACTCCGTGACGTGGAACGCGACGATCACGTATGCCGGGGGCTCGGCTCCCGATGCCAACGGTCTCGACCAGCGCAGCTACTCCCTGGCCGACGACTTCACCCTGGCCGGCCGGCCGGACCTGTTCACCTCGGTCAGCAACGGCGGCACCGCGCACTTCAGCGCAGCGCTCGACAAGGCCGCCGCCACGACCGACGACCTGCGCCCCGAGGTCGCCGTGCGCAACGGCACCACGAAGGCCGTGACGTCCAGCCCCGTGACCATCACGCCGATCACCTCGTCCGGCGCCACCGACGCGGCCCGCGTCAAGACCGTCACGCAGAACGGCGGCCAGTGGTGCGTCGCCGACCCGACGACGAGCTTCGGCTGCTTCGCCACGCAGGCCGCCGCCAACGCGCGCCTCGGGGTCATCGGCCAGACCGAGACCGGTCGCTTCAGGATCACCGCCGACCCGACCGTCGCGGCACCGATCAAGGACGCGGACGGCGTCGTCACGGCATACGACTCCGTGCGCACGCGCGTGCTCGTCGACAGCCCGATCGACCTCTCCACCATCTCGTGGGTCGAGGCGGGCAAGCTCTGCTTCCTCAGCGGCGGCAGCTGCGACGCGTCCAAGACGACGGTCACGCCGCACATGGACCTCGACACCTACCCGCTGACCACGCGGGGCGCTCCCGCGAGCGCCTGGACCTCGACGCTCGGCCGCACCGTGACGCCGACGCTGACCGGCACCCGCGACAGCGACAACCCCGGTGGCGAGGTCGTCGTGACGGCCAAGACGTCGACCGGGCTCGTCTACAAGACGACGTATGCCGTGCCGTCCGGTTCCGGCGCCATCGACAAGGCGCTCCCGGACCTCACGCTCACCAACGGCACGCCCTACTGGTTCGACGTCACGATGCGCAGCCCCGGCCTGTCGTCGCACGTCAGCGGCCTCAACCTGACGATGAAGTGGACCGAGAGCTCCGTCGCCAAGTCCGAGGACGTCCCCCAGACGGTCAACTGGGCCGGCCCGCAGGGCTACTTCCCCGTCGCCTACCGAGGCTGGGCTGCCGCCGGCTACACCGCGACCGGGACCCGCGCCACGACGGCCATCGACGAGGCGGACTTCCGCACGACGACGGCCTCGGGCGACCCCTACGACAACAAGGACGACGCCTGCCAGGCGATGTTCGGGGGGTCGTGCCCGACCGACACGTCGGTCAACGACACCGGCTTCGGCAACTACCCGCCCGGCTCGGGCGCCCCGCCGGAGTTCGACACGAGCAAGGCGACCGCCAACATCCCCAAGGCCTTCGCCTACAACGCCGTCGTCGACCCCGACACGCTCGCGCAGCGCTGGCAGGGCCCCAAGGCCAAGATCTACGCCGGCGAGGACGGCCTGACCGGCTCGGCCCGCTTCGGCGAGGACCTGCCGATCACCGGGGCGGCGAGCAGCGGGGGCACGAGTGCCCCGAACCTGCTCGGCGAGACCGGACCGATCTTCATGCTCATGGCGGGAGTCGGCCCGTTGGGCGGCAGCTTCGCCGCCGGCTGGAGCCGCAGCCTCGTCGACTTCCTCGACATGAACGGTGACGGCTACCCCGACACGGTCCGGCCCGACTCCGTGACCTACACGAACGCCCGCGGCTCGCAGGAGTGCGGCCCGGCCAACGCACGGGTCGCGTGCACCGGCGGTGGCGTCGACGTCGTCGACTCCTCGACCACCCTCGCGGTGTCCGGTGGCTTCGGCGGTGCCCCGATCGGCATCTCCGGCAACAACAAGGGCACGACCAACTCGACGAAGGGCAGCTCCTCGACCAAGGGCAGCAGCGCCTCCGACACCTCCTACGGCGCCAACATCGGCGGGTCCATCGGTGCGGGTGCGAGCTTCACCAACCCGACGTCGCAGAACACCCACCAGGACGACGCCGCGCTCAAGAAGGTCCCGCGCGACGCGACCATCCCGGTGCAGGAGACCCTCAGCGACATCAACGGCGACGGACTGCCCGACCGGATCACCGTCGACGACGACGAGATCCGGGTGCGCCTCAACCTCGGCCACTCCTTCACGCCCCAGTTCCGCTGGACCGTGAGCTCGTTCAGCTCGACGAACTCCTACAGCGGCTCCGTCGGCGCGAGCTTCGGCTTCAACATCGACAACGGCGGCTTCGCCGGCGGCGTCGCCGCCAACTCCAACGTCGACCTGCCCAACGTCTCGTGGGACGACGTCAACGGCGACGGCCTGCTCGATGCCGTCTACAGCGACAACGGCAACGTCAAGGTCGCCTTCAGCAACGGCACCGGGCTCGTCGACCAGGCCGTCTACGGCACGCACCAGAAGTCCGACTTCAACGTGCTCGGCGTCATCAACGTCGACGGCAAGCCACAGATCCGCCAGGACAGCTCCGAGAGCCTCGGCGGCGGCGCCGACGTCACCGTCGGCATCCCGCTCTGCCTCGTCGCCTGCTACCTCATCCTCAACCCCGGCGGGCACTACGAGAACAGCATGACCTCGACCGACGTCGACCTCACCGACGTCAACGGCGACGGCTACGCCGACTCCGTCTCGCGGGTCAAGGGCAGCTCCGACATCAAGGTCGCCCTCAACACCCAGGGCCGCACCAACCTGCTCCAGACGGTGACGACCCCGCTGGGCGGGACCATCGGCCTCGACTACCACCGCGACGGCAACACGACGAGCCACCCCGACAGCCAGTGGGTGCTCGATGACGTCGACGTGAAGTCCAGCCGCGGCGCCGACGGCATCGCCGAGCGCCACAGCACGATCTCCTACGGCGCCACCGCCCAGGACTTCGTCAACCGCACCGACCTCGGCTACGACTCGGTGACCGTCAGCGAGCACTACGTCTCCTACGACCACAGCGCCGACGTCGACCACCCGGCGACGACCGACAAGGTGCGCACGACCGAGCACAAGTACCGCAACGGCTCCGTCTTCGAGTCGGGGCTCGAGTACGAGACGACCGTCTACGACGGCACGACGAGCGGGCCGGTCATGCAGCGCACCCGCACGACGTGGGCGCTGCGCGACCTGGACCGCAACGCGGTGGGTGGCGGCGGTGACTACGCCCCGCTCGATCTCGGCGGCGTCACCGTCGAGCAGCTCCTCGCCCTGCGAGCGACCCCACGCGTCGCGAAGGTCGAGCAGGACTGGTACTCAGGCGGGTCCCTCATGCAGACGACGTCCGTGTCGTATGCCTATGACCGCCTCGGCAACCCCGTCCAGATCACCGACGACGGACTGCCTGGCACGACGGCCGACGACACCGTCGTCGGCATCGCCTACGCCAACTGCGTGACGAGCACGTCGGAGGACATGAACACGTTCTTCGGCTGCGGGCCGACGCTGAAGCCGATCTATCGGCCCGCCAAGGTCGCCCCATTCTGGTCCGACACCAACTGCCAGACGTGGGACAGCCAGCCCGTCGCCCTCACCGTCACCGCGCCGGACGGGACCGTGCTGCGGTCGCGCACCGGCAACACCGCCTACTGCGACAACAACTCGGTGACCGTCCAGCGCGAGTTCCTCACTCTCCCGGGCGGACCCACGCCCGCGAGCTACGCCGAGACCCGGCTGACCTACGACCAGTGGGGCAGCTACAACCGGATCGTCATGCCGCCCGACGCCAAGGGGAAGAGGTATGCCGTCCGCTACGTCTACGACGACGCGAACCACGCGAACGTCGGCACCGTCACCGACTACGCCCTGACGGGCTCCGGCGACCCCGCGGGCACCGACCCGGCCGACACGACCCGCGCCTTCATCGAGGACGACCAGGACCCGGCCGGCGCAGCGGTGGGCCTCACCTCGACGGCCGCCTTCGACGGGCCGACCGGGCGGGTCAGGACCCGGACCGACGCCAACGGCAACGTCACGAGCTACACCTACGACGCCTACAGCCGGGTGCGCACCATCACCTCGCCCGACGGCGGCGTCGCGACGTTCGCCTACCACCCCGACGACGCGCAGTACCCGTACGCGACGGTGACCCACACCGACGAGTTCCACCCGGGCACGACCATCGACACGGCGACGTATGCCGACGGCTCGGGACTCGTCACCGGACGCAAGCGCGACGCCCAGGTCTACGACCCCGTCACCGGTGTCACGGGCTCCGGCTTCGCCGCCGAGGGCGGCTCGGACGTCGACGGCCTCGGCCGCACGGTGCACCAGTGGAAGCCGTTCCTCCAGACCGGCTCGGCGCTCGCCGACTACACGGTCGACACGAGCAACCCCGGCTACGGCCAGGCGACGATCACGACCTTCGACGCCCTCGACCGCACCACGGCGGAACGGCTCTCCAACGGCGCGACGACGCTCACGGCATACGCCCACGAGGCGTACGGCGGCTTCGGCACCGTCGCGACGGTCGACGTCACCGACCCGCTCGGGCGGCACACGAAGACGTGGATGGACGCGCACGACAACGTCCTGCGCAACGAGGACCGCACGGCCGCAGGCGTGTCGCTCTTCACGACCTACGCCTACGACCGGCTCGGGCAGCTGCTCACCGTGAGCTCGCCCGGTGGTCTCGTGACGACCCACACCTACGACCTGCTCGGCCGCAGGACCTCGACGACGACGCCCGACGGTGGGCTCGTCCAGTGGACCTACGACCTCGCCGGCAACAAGACCTCCGAGCAGAGCCCCGTGCTGCGCGAGGAGGGCGACGTCAAGACCGTCTTCGGCTTCGACTTCGGCCTCATGACCTCCATCACCTACCCCGGCGAGAAGCCGGTCACGATGGACTACGGCGGCTACCTCGGCCACTCCACCGCGGGCAACGCCGCCGGCAAGATGGTCCACGTCGAGGACAAGGCACGCGTGCAGACCTTCGGCTACGACGTCAACGGGCGGCTCGCCCAGGACGTCACGACGATGACCGGGCCGCACCCCAACAAGGGCCCGTTCACGACGAGCTACGACAACGACTGGCTCGGCCGGCTCGCGACCGTGTCGCTGCCGGACGGCGAGACCGTGCGCAACGACTACGACACGGGCGGACGGCTCAAGCGCGTCGTCGGCACGAACGACTGCACCGAGCTCGGACGCCTCACGACGTCGGTCGACGCCACCGCGACGACCGTCACCGTCACCGAGTTCCAGCACGGCGACCCCGCCTCCAGCTGGAACCCGACGCTGCCGTTCACGATCCGCCTCGACGGCGAGCAGCTCCGCGTCACCGCGCGGACCCCAGGCACGGTGCCGGGGACGTTCGACTACACCGTCGAGCGCGGCATCAACGGCACCGTCCTGACGCCCACCGCGGCGCCGCACGCCTCCGGTGCCACCGTCCGCGTCGACGTCGCCGTGCCATGCGTGCACAGCTACCTCGACGACCAGCGCTACGACGTCTACGGGCAGACCTCGCAGCGCCGGACCGGCGACGGCGTCGTCGACACGACCTACCGCGACGTCGACACGAGGCGCCTCACCGGTCGGTCGGCGATGTCGCCCGACGGGACCCGGCTGCTGATGAACCTCAAGTACGCCTACGACCTCGTCGGCAACGTGAAGTCGGTGAAGAACCAGCTGCCGCCCGACGTGCCGTCGCTGTTCGGCGGACCGACGTCGCAGACCTACACCTACGACGGCCGCTACCGCCTCACGAACGCGGTCGGCACGTGGGACTACGCGCCGAAGACGACGCGGAACTACACGTGGTCCGCGACGCTCGACGACGCGACGAGCAAGGTGACCCGGATGGCCCAGCGCGACTGGACCGTCGACACCGGGTGCACGAACAAGTGCAAGGAGGCCACGGTCCTCGCCAACAGCTTCGACCGCAGCGCCTACGCCTACGACGCGACCAAGCCGAACCAGGCGACGAAGGTCGTCGACTCGCTCAACAAGCGCACCGAGACGTACGCGTACGACTCGGACGGCGAGCAGACGACCGTCACCAACCCCGACATGATCCGCAACATGACGTGGGACTGGGCGGGCAAGCTCACCGACATCGTCGACAACAACGCCAAGGGCAACGGGCGCAAGACGACGAGCTACGTCTACGACTACGCCGGCCAGCTCGCCATCGAGATCAAGGAGCAGGGCGTCACCTACTACGTGAACCCCTGGGTGACGGTCCGCAACGGCACGATGCTGAAGAACATCTGGGCCGGCAACGACCGCCTCGCCGTCAACATGACGACGACCGGTGACTCGTTCGACCAGAAGGTCTACTTCATGCACAAGGACCTTCAGGGCAGCACGAACATCGTCACCGACCGCGTCGGCACGGTGTTCCAGCACCAGGAGTACTTCCCGACCGGGCAGGTGTGGATCAAGGAGGACAGCACGATCTTCCGGACGCCGTGGCAGTACGCCGGTGGCTACGTCGACGAGGACCACAACCTCATCAACTTCGGTGACCGGTGGTACTCCACGCAGCAGGCGCGCTTCCTCACCGTGGACCCGATCCTCACCGACGACGAGACGGCCCTGGTGGAGAACCCGACGCTGACGACGGCCTACACCTACGGCCAGTCCGACCCGATCGGCTACGTCGACCGCGACGGCCGCGTGCCCAACAAGGCCAACGCCGACGCCATCTCCGTCCTGCGCACCATCGCCTCGCTGAAGCCGGACGGCGACCCGATCACGCAGGCGCAGTCCACCAAGCTGCTCGGCTTCTTCGCCAAGAACACCGACACGCTCCGCGGCCGGGCGACCCTGAGCCTGCTCAAGGGCTTCAACACGGCCCAGGAGCGCAAGGCGAAGTACTTCAACCGGCTCGACTCGCGGCCGGTCCTGGAGTTCGAGCTCGAGGACGGCAAGCTCAAGGCGGTCAAGCTCGGCTTCGGCGTGGGCAAGCGGCTGAAGTTCGAGGTCGCCGACAAGGGCGCCGGCGCCACACCCCAGGCGGCCAGTCCGGTGGCGTCGAACCAGACCGGCGGCTCGGCGGCGGCGACCGGCGGCGACGCCAACGGCCCCGGTGGATCGGGCAAGTCGACTGCGCCGACGACGACGACGGTCGCCGACACGGGATCGTCGGCCACGACCGGCAGCGGCGGGTCCGGGGCGCCGCCGAGCCAGGGCGGCACCAAGCCGGCGACGTCGGCGGGCGCCCAGCCCAAGGGGTCCGAGGGCCAGTAGCGCCTCAGCGCCAGTAGCGCCACCCGTTTGAGGTAGACCCGCCGCAGAATCTGCGGCGGGTCTACCTCAAACCAGTGGTCGGCTCACTGGAGGACGACGAGCAGGACGCCACCGACGGCGACCAGGACCCCGAGCACCACCGGCACGAGCCCGGCACGAGCTCCCTCCCGGCGGGCGCGCAGCCCGTAGACGACGGCGCCTGCGCAGGGCAGGAAGAGGATGAGCAGGGCCGGGATGCCGGCCACGAGGTCTGCCCAGAGCGGCGGCGTGGCTCCGGCGCTGGGGTCGTAGCCGGTCAATGCGTAGATGCCCTGCGCTGCCGCGAACGCGACGAAGAAGAAGACCGGGACGAGCGCGACGGAGATCCAGGCGCGGGTCAGCGGCGCCCGGTCGCGGGGCCCTGGACCGGCTGAAGGGGTGCTGGACGGGGTGGTGGGGCCTGACGTGTCGACCATGGTGCGCCTCCTGTCTCCAGCATCCCGCTCCGCGCGCACGGGAGAGAGGGCCGAAGGTCCCGGTCCCTTCAGGAGCCGCGATCAGCGCAGGTTGTAGTACTCGCGGTGGACGTTGGCGGGCTTGACGCCGGCGCGCACGAGGTCGCGCTGCAGGGCGTTGACCATGGGCTCGGGACCGCAGAGGAAGGCCGACAGCTGCCGTGGCTCGACGCCGACGGTCGCCAGGACGTGCTCGGCGGTCAACCGCGGGTCGGTCGCCGTGTCGACGAGGTGGAGGTGCATCTCCTCGTGGTGCCCGGCGAGGTGGCTGACCTCGTCGGCGAGCGGGGCCGGCCCGCGGGCGGTGTAGAAGAAGTCGACGCGGTGGGGCAGCTCGCCCGGCTTGGCCGACCGCAGCCAGCTGAGCATCGGCGCGACCCCGATGCCGCCCGCCACCCACACCTGGTGCTCGGTGCCCCGGGTGAGGTCGAAGTGACCCTGGGGGCTGCTGATGACGGCCGGCATGCCGGGTGCGACGAGCTCGCCGATGCTGGAGGTGAAGTCGCCGAGGGCGCGCACGGTGATCCGGACCTCCTTCTCCTGCGGGGCGCTCGCGATGGTGAAGGGGTGGCGGTGCCAGCCGTCGCGCGCCTCGAGGTTGACGAGCGCGAACTGCCCGGGCCGGAAGGCGAAGCGGTCGCCGAGCGGCCGCAGCCAGATCTCGAAGGCGGCGTCGTCGATCGGCGCCACCGACGACACCTGGTAGTCGTGGCTCTGCGCGAGACGCCGGGCCAGCAGCTCGCGGTAGAGGTAGAAGGCGAGCCCGATGCCGCCGACCGCCACGTAGGACCAGCGCAGCAGGGGCGAGCCGAAGAGCGTGGCGTCCATGAGCCCGTGCACGAAACCGAAGGCGAGGAAGACGCCGGTCAGCCGGTGGAACCCGCGCCAGAGGCCGTAGCTGCCGACCCAGCGCCCGACCAGCCGGACGGGTGCGGTCTCCATCACCCGCTCCACCGCACCGCGCAGCGGCCGCGGGGTGATCGAGCGCCAGCGCGGGGCGATGGCCCACACGGTGAGGGTCGCGAGGCCGACGATCCCGATCGTGCCGAGCGTCGGCCCGAGCTGGGTGGCGTTCGGGTTGCCCGTCGAGGCGATGTGCACGCCGATGAGGATCGTCCCGGCGATCGCGACCCGCCGGTGCCACACGGCTGCCTTGTCGACGCCGTCGAAGAACTGCTCCACCCAGCGCAGCGTGCTGATGAGGACGAGCCCGACAGACAGGAGCAGCACCCCCTCGGCGCCGATGAGCTGGCCGACGAACTGTCCCACGTCGCCGAGCGGCCGGGCGACCAGCCAGAGAAGCGCGAAGGCGACGACGAGCGCCGCGATCGTCAGTGGGCCGACGAGTCGGGTGATGAGGTGCGCACCCCGGTAGGGCCGCCGGTGCCGCACGGCCGTGTCGATCGCCATGCCCAACACGTACCCTCCCGGAGCCCGTGACCGGCGTGCCGGGATCGCGTATGCCGTGTGGCCGGCCCGGCGCGCCCCGGCACCTCAGCGTGGCGTGGCGGACGCGGCCTCGTACGCCTGGCGCAGCCAGTCCTGCACCTCGGCGTCGACCTGCTCGTGGCGCCGTCAGCTCGAGGTGGTGCATCCACACCCGGGTCGACGGGTGGACGACGGACGTGAACCTCGGCGACGCCAGCTCGCGCGGCAGGGCGAGCGACAGCACGGCGGCCTCCTCGCTCGCGACGTACTGACCCGGCCTCCAGGCGTAGGCGAAGCCACGCCGGCCGTGCCGGAACGCGACCTGGCTCTTCGTCGCGCGGACCTCGACGTCGCCCAGGGCGTGGATGGCGGCGTCGACCGCGGCGAGGACCCCGAGCCCGTCGGGGTGGCCGGCGAAGAGCTCGTCCGGAGTGCTCTCGGTGGGCACAGCACCACGGTAGTCCCGGTCGCCGAGACCGAGTCGAGGTCGCGGTCGCGGCGCGGTCGCCCAGACTTCACCGGCTGGTCCGCCCGATCTCCCACGCCGTTCACGCAATCCGAAGGGTTCTCCCAGACTTCATGGAAAGTGTTGGGGCGTCTGCGAACTCACCCGGACACATGTTCCGAAACCCACGAGAGGCCTCTCCGTGAACACTCCCACCATCCTCAAGGCAGGGCTCGTCGGCACGCTCGCCGCGGCGGCCGCCTTCGCCCTCGGCGGCACGTCCGCGGAGGCGCACGACGGACTGCCCGTCGTCAACGTTCCCCACGCCAACCCGAGGTCCGGCGTGCAGAACAACGTCCTGACGCCGTCGGCGACCCAGACGTCCGTCGCCTGGGGCAACCTGCCGCTCACCAACCCCGACACCGCCAACGGGGTCACGCACTACGGCTACAACACCCTCGACGGCGCGCCGCTGACGCAGACCACGGACGAGGCCCACAAGACGGAGCCCGACAAGAACGTCTACCTCGTCCTCGGCGGCAAGCACTACCTCTACCAGGGCCACGAGATCGGCCCGCGCGGCTACGTCACGCGCATCAACCTCGACGAGAGCGACCCGCTCAAGCGGGTCACGCTCATCTCCGACACCGACACGGCCGGCAACGCCTACCCGACGATCGACGGCATCACGTGGGACCCGTTCACCCAGCAGCTGCTGCTCACGGCCGAGTCGAGCGCGCCCAAGGGCGGCGTCTTCGCCGTCGGCCTCGACGCGAACGGTGACCCGGTCGACGGCGGCAAGGCCACCCGGCTCGCAGCCCTCGGCTCCGGCGGCTTCGAGGGCATCCAGAACGACGCCGACGGCAACGTCTGGATGCTCGAGGACATCGGCGGCAAGGGCGCGAGCGGCGGCAAGGTGCCCAACAGCTTCGCCTACCGCTTCGTCCCGACCGACAAGCACGACCTGACGAAGGGCGGCTCGCTGCAGGCCCTGCAGATCGAGCGCAAGGACGGCACGCCTGCGACCACCGCTGCGCTGCAGGCGAACCCGTCGGACGCGTTCATCAGGCAGCTCCACGCATACGGCTCCTCCTTCGCGACGAAGTGGGTGACGATCCACACGGGGACGACCGAGGCGTTCGACGCCACGGCTGCGGCGAAGGCCGCCGACGCGACGCCGATGAAGCGCCCCGAGAACGGCGTCTTCCGTCCCGGCACCGGCTTCCGGGAGTTCTACTTCACCGAGACGGGTGACACGAGCACGTCGAGCACGCTTCCCGGCGCCTACGGTGGCGTCTTCCGCATCTCGCAGAAGAGCCCGAGCGCCGACACCGGGCGCATCTCGATCGCCGCGGTCGGCGACGAGGAGCACACCGGCTTCGACAACATCACCTTCGCCACGAAGGACGACCTGCTCGTCGTCGAGGACGCCGGCGACGGCCTGCACACGCAGCGGGGCGCGCTCGACTCGGGCTACGTCTTCCGCCTCGGCGACAGCCGTGAGGACGAGGGGTCGTATGCCGCGGGCCGCGGCCACGCTCCCCGCCCGGTCCGCTTCCTCGCCGAGGGCCGCGACGCGTCGGCGACGTTCGACTCGATTTGCGGCCCGTCCTACAACGACGGCGACAACGAGATCACCGGCATCCACGTCTCCGACGGTGACGCCTCGGTCGGCGGCCTGCTCGGCGCCAAGCTGCCCCAGCCCACGACGTCGCCGGCCTGGCGCACGTTCTGGACCCAGCAGCACGGCGACAACACGACGTGGGAGATCCGCTGGAACGGCTGACTCCGTCCTGACCACCTGTTTGAGGTATGCCCGCCGCAGCTCCCGCGGCGGGCATACCTCATTCCGCTACGGGCGCCGGCCGTGGGCGACGCGGGCTACGGTCGGGCCATGGCCGACAAGCTCTCCCGTCGGGCGGCGTCCGACGCCCTGCCCACCTGGCGTTTCCTGCTCCAGCGCATGCACCTCACGGTGCGCGCGCCCGACGCGGCGGCCGCCTTCGGCTTCGTGGCGCGGGTCGGCGAGGTGACGGCCGCGCTCGGTCGCGGTCCGGACGTCGACGTGCGTGGCGACGTCGTGCACCTCGCCGTGTCCACCCCCTCGGTGGGTGGCGTCACCGACGACGACATCGCCGTGGGGCACGCCGTCGACGCCGTCGTCGCGGAGCTGGGGCTCGCGTCCGAGCCGGGCACGCTGACGGTCGTCGAGGTCGCCATCGACGCCATGGACATCGACGCGGTGCGGCCCTTCTGGGACGCCGTGCTCGGCTGGGACGTCGTCGCCCGCGACGACCTCCAGGACCCGCTGCGCCTCGGCCCGGCGGTGTGGTTCCAGCAGATGGACGAGCCACGGCCGCAACGCAACCGGATCCACCTCGACGTCACCGTCGCCCACGACGAGGCACCCGGCCGCATCGAGCGCGCCCTCGCAGCGGGCGGCCGTCTCGTGTCCGACGACAGGGCCCCCGCCTTCTGGATCCTCGCCGACCCCGAGGGCAACGAGGCCTGCGTCTGCACGTGGCAGGGGCGCGACCCCGCTCCGCCGGCCTGAGACGCGCTCAGTCGGAGAGGGCCTCGGTGACGAGGTGCGCGAAGAGTGCCGGGTCGTCGACCCACGGGAAGTGGGCGGCGCCGGGCTGCACCACGCACCGCCCGTCGGGGAAGAGGGCCGCGAGCTGCTCACCGAGGTCCGGCCCGGGCATGAGGTCGAGCTCGCCGACGAGGACCCGCACCGGAGCGGTCACGGCGCCGACGGCGCGCCGGGTCTGCTCGACGTCCGGGAGCTCGCTCCGGAACGCCCGGGTGCCTTCGGGGTTGCGCTGCGCGCCGTCCGTCGCTGCGTGTCGACGGGCCGCGTCGGTCCAGGGGCCGTAGAGGAAGGGCGACATCGCCTGTCGGGTCTCGGGCGTGCTGTCGTTGGCGTCGAGCGCGACCTTGGCGTCGGCGAACCACGGCTCCTCTGCGCGCAGCCTTACCCTGGCGTCCCACTCATCGTCGGTCACGTCGAGCCCGACCGCCGAGCTGGCCGGGGTGACGAGCACGAGCCGCCCGACCCGGGCCGGGTGGCGGGCGGCGTGCAGCAGGGCGACCGAGCACCCCGCCGAGTGCGCGAGCAGGTCCAGCGTCTCGAGGCCCAGGTGCTCGCGCAGCGCCTCGAGGTCGTCGGCGAGGCGAGAGGCGGCGTATGCCGTGTGGTCGGCCGGGCGCGGCGACGCCCCGGTGCCGCGCGGGTCGGGGATGACGATCGAGCGGTGCGCGGCCTCGGCGAGGCCGCCGAGGTCGCCCAGGTAGGCGGCGTCCCGGGCCGGGCCGCCCGGCCACACGACGAGCGGCTCGCCCGATCCCTCGACACGGTAGGCGAGCTCGGTGCCGTCGTAGGACGGGAAGGTCGGCATGGGTCCAACGTGCCAGAGGCGCCCCCGGTTGCGCGCCCCGGTTTCCGTGGCGGACGGGCAGCGTGGAGCCGGCTCAGCCGGCGTGGGCCGCGTCCTGCACGGCATCCTCGGCGGCCAGGGCGAGGAGGTCGGCCACCGCGTCGGGATGGGTGAAGAGATTGTTGTGCGAGCCGTCGAGCAGGGAGGTGCGCACGCTCGGGGCGCTGCGTGCCGAGCATGCCAGGCGGTCCAGCCACGGGACCGGCACGAAGGCGTCGTGCACGCCCGCCGTGACCGTCAGTGGCACGGGCAGGTGGCTGATGCGCTGCTCCGGTGCGTCGCGCAGTCCCGAGTGCAGCATCGCGACGATGCCCGTCCGGCCGCGGTAGAGCTCGCCAGGGTCCAGCTCCGCCGGACCGTCGTCGCGGTAGGCGAGGGGAGTGGCCGCGGCCAGTCGCCACAGCCGGCGCTGCTCGGGCGCGAACGTCGTGCCGGCCAGCACGACGGCGAGGGCGCGTCGCCGGGCGCTGAGGGCGAGGCCGGTGGTCAGCGCGGCCTGCCCTCCGGTCGAGTGGCCGAGCACGACGACCGGGCGTCCGCTCGCCGTCTCCTCGACCCAGCGGGCCGCGGTGAGCCCGATGGCGTGGATCGACGGGCGCGTCGGCCACGGGCGGCTCGACCCGAAGCCTGGCAGGTCGAGCACGGCGGCGTCGAGCCCTCGCGCGACGACGGCGCGTGCCGTCGGCAACGTGTAGAAGGGGAGCCCGAGACCCGGCACGATGACGACGAGCGGCCCTGTGCTGGAACGCTGTTCGCCGACGGTCAGTGATCGCACGACTCGACCCCGCACCGTCGTCAGGTGCTCGCGGACGTCTGGTCCCACTCGGTCCCGAGTCATGATCGACCAGGGGGCCTCGGTGGCGCAGCCCCCAGCGGCCGCCCCGTGCTGGACCGGACGACGGTCTCGCCCGCGAGCCGCTCGGCGTCCCGGCGCACGCGCGCGCCGCCGGCACGTGCGGCGGCGTGCTCCGTCGTGACCTTCTCGCGTCCCACGCCGCGACTCTAGAGCGCTCCACCAGCTTCGGTCCGGTCCTTGACGCCCCGCGTGGCGTGCGGGTTCACCGGGGCCACCGGCAGAGCGATCAGGTCCGGATCTGCGAGGTGCGGAGCGGTCAACCGCGGGAGCTGATCCACTCGGGGAGGATGCCGCTCCCGATGGCCGCAGCCCGCAGCGGCGCGGCGAGCTCCGCGACCCGGCGCGTGCCGTCGAGCCCGAGGTGCGCCCATCCTTCGACGGCCATCCGGTCCGTCTCGCGCTCGAGGTCCTTGCGGAAGGCGAGGCCCTCGTCGGTGAGCGTGTCGCCGTCGACGAGGCCGCGCTCGCGGAGTCGCTCGGTCGCCGCGGCCCACTCCTCGTCGGACCAGCCACGGCTCGACCGCATGAAGCCGGTGTTGCCGGCGAAGAGCCCGCCGACGACGATCGACTCGACCGGGTCGAGGCCGGCACGCAGCAGGGCCGCCACGTGCCCGTCGCCGCGGTGCTCGCGGATCAGGGTCGCGGCGTGCCACAGCGCGAGGCGCGGCTCGTCGGGCCACGCGAGCCCGGCGTGAGCGGCATACAAAGGGCGACCGTGAGCGGTCAGGCCGGCGCAGACGGTGCGGGCGAGGTCGAGCAGCTCGCTGACGTCGGCATCTGCGACGACACGGTCGAGCACGACCGCCATGCCGTCGCGGCGAGCCTGCTGCACCTGCTCCGGGCTCGCGACCGACCACGACGCCGGTAGCGCCTTGGCGTGCAGCCACGGCGCGAAGACGTAGAAGGTCGCGGTCGGCACCTCGGGCCCGACCGCACCGAAGGCGGCCGACCGGGCGGCGAAGTAGCTGAGGCGCGGGTGCAGGCCGAGGGCCACGAAGGCGTCGCGCACGTCGTCGGCGAAGTAGCCGAGCACGTGCACGGTCTCGAGGGCGCCCCAGGCCTGACGGGAGGCGCGGATGAGGTCGACGTCGTCGGTGCGGCTCATGCCCAGCACCCTAGGCGGGCTGCCTCACCGCACGTCCATCCGGTCGACCGCCCACACGCAGGCTGTCGCCAGGCCGCCGATGCACAGCACCAGCGTCCACGTCGCCGCGGCCCCGATGCCACGGGTGAGTGGCTCGCCACCGAGGGCCCAGTAGAACGGTGACAGCCACCGGACGGCATGGACCCAGTGCACGACGGGTGCCAGCGCACTGAGGACGTAGGAGAGTGCGGCCACGGCCGAGGTGACGCCGAGGGCGGTGGTCCGGCTGCTCGACAGCGCGCCGACGACCAACGCGAGGAGTCCGAACACGATCCCGAGGCCGATGACCGCGGCCGTCGCGGCGACCAGCGGCCCCGTCGCGAGGTAGATGTCGGAGCGACGGCCCGCGACGGCGGCCAGCATCGTCACGGCCGCGACCGGTGTGGCGATGACGACGAGGCCCAAGATCTTCTGCACGGCGAGCGAGACCCGGCCCAGGGGGAGGGCCGCCGTGAGCCCGAGCACCCCGTCCTCGTCCTGGCCGGCCACGGCGGAGGCGCCGTAGCCGATCGTCATGAGGAGCACGACGAGCGGCAGGAAGTTGGCGTAGATGTTGGCGTTCATCCATCCGTCCGGGGACGTCAGGGGTCCGCTGACGCCGAGCAGGGCGGACAGGGACGAGTTGCCCGAGGTGATGGCGTCGAGACCCGTGTCGCCCTTGAAGGTCGGGTAGAGCGCCACGACCAGCACGGCATACGCCCCCATCCCGACGGTGTAGCCCACGAGCCCGCGACGCCGCAGCCGGACGTCGAGGCGCATCAGGTCAGTGCGCATGGTCCTTCTCCTCGGTGAGGGGGTCGTAGTAGCGCAGGAAGAGCTCCTCGAGATCCACCGGCCGAGCCGTGATGCCGGTGACGTCGTCGGACACGGCCGCGCGGAGGACGGCCGACACCGGTCCGGTGACGCCCAACGTGACGTCCCGCTCGCCCTGGGCGGTCACGCTGACCCCCGGCAGGTCGGCGAAGCGGGTCCGCGGTGGGTGTGCGAAACGCAGCTCGATGACCTGGGGCGCCGTGCGTCGTAGCCCGTCGACCGTGTCGACGGCCACCACGTGGCCCTCGCGGATGATCGCCACGGTGGAAGCGAGCCGCTGGACCTCGTCGAGGTCGTGCGAGGAGAGGAAGACCGTGGCCCCGTCGGCCGACACCTCTTGGACGAGGCGCGAGAACTCCTCTTGCAGAAGGGGGTCCAAGCCAGAGGTCGGCTCGTCGAGGATGAGGAGGCGAGGGCGGTGCATGAAGGCCAGGACGAGCCCGATCTTCTGTCGGTTGCCCTTCGACAGCGCCCGCACCGGGCGGTCGACCTCGGCGCCGAACCGCTCGATCAGGCTGTCCCGCCAGGCCGTGCTCCGCAGGTCGCGCGCTCCGCCGAGCCGCTCCAGCGTCTCGCGCCCCGTCAGGCGGGGGAAGAGCGCCAGCTCGCCGGGCAGGTAGCCGACGTCGCGGCGCACCGCGGCGCCGTCGGCGACCGGATCGAGCCCCAGGACCCGTGCGACGCCGCGGCTCGGGCGCTGGAGACCCATGAGCAGGCGGATCGTCGTGGACTTGCCGGCCCCGTTGGGCCCGAGGAACCCGAAGACCTCCCCGTCCGGGACCTCGATCGTGACGCCCTCGATGCCTCGGCGGGTGCCGAAGCGTTTGGTCAGGTCGTCGGTGCGGATGGCGGGGGTGTCCCCGCACGCGTGACCGACGAGAGCCATGGCGTCACCAGCCGAGCCGGGTGGCCGCGTCGGCGAGCGCGGCCGGCTCGTCGGCGGCAGCACTGAAGGCGACCAACGCGTCGACGAGGGTGTGCCGCTGCGACGCGGGCATGGCTTCGACGATGGCGCGGATGGCGGCGCGCCTCCGCTCGGTGACCTCGGTGACGAGGGCGCGGCCGGCATCGGTCAGGGCGATGACCACCTCGCGCCGGTCCTGGGCGTTCTCGGTGCGCGCCACGAAGCCTGCGGCGATGAGCCGGTCGACCGAGCGCAGGGCCGTGGAGGGTCCGACGGCGAGCCGGGTCGCGAGCTGGTTGAGGCGCGTCGGGCCGTGCGCCTGCAGGACGACAAGCGTGCGGAACTGGCTGAGCGTGACTGCGTCCTCGACCTCGGCCAGGGACCGCGCCGAGACGCCGACCAGGACGCGCGACCCGGTGAGCAGGGCGGTGACGAGGTCGTCGGTCCCGCCGTCGTCGGGTCCGTCTCCACGAGCTCGCTTCGTTGCTGTCACCATGCAATTATTGCACCATGCAATCCATGGCGCCAGACCCCGTGACCGCCTCCGTCCCGGCGGGCCGCCGCGCGGCGGTGGCTGGTTGGGCGCCTCCTGAGGTGTGGCGCCGGGCGGTCGTCGGGTTGCGCACCTCCGGCACGGGTCTTCTCGTCATGGCGCTCGTCGTCGGAGTGGGGGCGGCCGGGTTCGCCGTCCTCTTCCGCTGGCTCATCCAGACCTTCACGATGCTCTTCACGGGCCACGCGGACTATGCCGCCTCGCCAGGCGCGGCGAACCCGCACCTGCCCTCCCTGGGCCGGTGGTTCGTGCTCCTCACTCCCGTCGTGGCCGGGTTGCTCTACGGCCCGCTCGTGCACTTCTTCGCCAGCGAGGCCCGCGGGCACGGGGTGCCGGAGGTCATGTATGCCGTCGCGCGCCGGGGTGGCCGCATCGCCCCCCAGGTGGCGGCGGTCAAGGCGCTCGCCTCCGCCCTGTGCATCGGTGGGGGCGGGTCGGTCGGGCGCGAGGGGCCCATCGTGCAGATCGGGTCGGCGCTGGGGTCCACGGCCGGCCGGTGGGTCAAGCTGCCCGAGTCGCGGCTCCGGGTGCTCGTGGCCTGCGGGGCCGCCGCGGGGATCAGCGCCACCTTCAACGCGCCCCTCGCCGGCGTCTTCTTCGCGATGGAGCTCATCCTCGCCGACTTCACCGCGCAGGCCTTCGGCATGGTCGTGCTGGCGTCCGTCGCCTCCAGCGCCATCGCCCGTGCCGTGCTCGGGGACACCCCGTTCCTCAGCCTGCCCGCCTTCGAGGTAGGGCATCCGGCGGAGTACCTGCTGTTCGCGGTGCTGGGCGTGCTCGCCGGGGGAGCCGGCGTGCTCTTCACCCGTGTGCTCTACGCCATCGAGGACGTCTGCGACGCGATCTGGCGCGGACCCGAGTGGCTGCGGCCGGCCCTGGGCGGGCTCCTGCTCGGCGCGGTGTTGCTGCTCCTGCCGCAGATGTACGGCGTGGGGTATCCCGTCCTCGGGAAGGCGGTGGCCGGCGGCTACGCCATCGCCTTTTTGCTCGTGCTGCTCGTCGGCAAGATGGTCGCCACGAGCCTCACCATCGGGATCGGTGGCTCGGGGGGCGTCTTCGCTCCCAGCCTGTTCATCGGTGCGATGCTCGGCGCCGCCTTCGGCGAGGCCGCCCACCTCGTCGTCCCCTCGGTCGCGGGACCGGTGGGCGTCTACAGCCTGATCGGCATGGGTGCGGTCTTCGCCGGTGCCGCACGGGCGCCGATCACGGGGGTCATCATCCTCTTCGAGCTGACCGGCGAGTACACGATCATCCTGCCGCTCATGCTCGCGATCGTCCTGGCCACCGGGATCAGCCACCGTCTCAGCCCCGACACGATCTACACCCTCAAGCTGCGCCGGCGGGGCGTCGACCTCGGCCTGCCGTCCGAGACCGTCGGTGGGCATCCGCCTCGGCTGGTGCGCGACGTCATGACTCCGGTGCCCACCCCGGTCGTCAGCACCTCGACCCTCGTGGAGGTGGCCGCAGCGCTGGCCGGGACTCCCTGCGGGGTGCTCCCGGTCGTCGAACCCGACGGCACGCCGGTGGGAGTGGTGTCGGCCCGCGGCGTGTCCGACGCGCTCGCGGACGGTCGGCACGACGCGGCCGCCGCCGGCCTCGTGACGGAGATCCCTGCGACCGTCGGGGCGGACGAGCCTCTGGCTGGTGCGGCGGAGTCGTTGTCCCGCAACGGAGTCGATGCTGCGCCGGTCGTCGACGACGGCGGCGTCGTGGTCGGCTGGATCGACTACCGCACCCTGCTGCTCGCGGAGAGCAAGGGGGTCACCCCGGCTCTCGCGTGACCGACGAGCCGGTCAGCGGATGACGAGGGCCAGCGCGGACACGACCGTGGCGGCGAGCACGGCCTGGTCGAAGCGGGTCTGGCTGAGGCGCCGTGCCGTGTGCAGGCCGACCCAGGTGCCGACGAGGACGAGTGGCGCGAGCAGCGCTGCGCGCCAGAGGGTCTCGCTGCCGAAGAGCCCGAGCCCGATGCTGAAGGGCACCTTGCACAGGTTGACGCCGAAGAAGAAGAGGGCGCTCGTGCCGAGGAAGCGGCGCTTCTCGACCCCTTGCGCGACGAGGTAGAGCGTCATGACGGGACCGGCGGCGTTCGCCGTCATCGTCGCGAAGCCGGTGGCGGCGCCGGTCCCGAGGGCGGCGGTGCGCGAGGCCCCCACCCGGGCCGTGTCGGGTGACCGCCAGGTGAGGAAGAGCTGCAGCGCCGCGAGCGCGAGCAGCAGCCCGCCGATGGCCCGGCGCAGGGTCGTGTCGTCCACCCAGGCCAGGAAGAGGGCGCCGAGGACGAGGCCGGGCAGGACCGCGGGGATGAGGCGCTTCAGCAGCCCGAGGTCGGCGTCGCGACGGTAGTGCCACACCGCGACGACGTCACCGACGAGCAGGAGCAGCAGGATCGCCGCCGTCGACTCCTTGGTCGGCAGGACGAACGCGAAGATCGCGATGGCGATGCTCCCGACGCCGCCGATGGCCGTCTTGGCGAAGCCGACGAGCAGCGCGGCCAGGCCGAGCAGCACCAGCGTCGAGACGGTCATGGAAGCGCAGCGTAGGCCGACGCCGCCGCGCGCGTCCGGCCGTCCGCCGGGTCAGACGCCGAGCGGGGCTCCGAGCTTGCCGAGCAGGCGTGCGAGCGTCGCGCGCTCCGCCGCGCTGAGCGGCTCGAGCAGGCGGGCCTCGTTGGCGAAGTGCTCGGGCGCCGCCCGGTCGATGAGCTCGCGGCCCCTGTCGGTGAGCACGACGATGCGGCTGCGGCGGTCGCCCTCCGCGACCCGTCGCTCGACGAGGCCCGCGCCCTCGAGCCGGTCGAGCCGCTTCGTCACCGCGCCGGACGTGACCATCGTCTGGTCCATGAGCTCGGACGGGGTCAGCTCGTAGGGCTCCCCGGTGCGCCTCAGCGTCGCGAGCACGTCGAAGTCGCCCTCGCCGAGGCCGTGCGCGTTGTAGACCTTGACGAGCTCGGTCGTCAGGGCGAGCGCGACGCGGTGCAGGCGTCCGATGACGAGCACCGGGCTCGCGTCGAGCTCGGGCCGCACGGCCGCCCACTGGTCGACGACGTGCTGGGCATGGTCCTCGAACTGCTGCATGGGTGGAATATATCTTCTCTGGAAGGTATTTTATCTTCCATGGAAGACAATCACGTGGGCTGGGGGAACGTCGCGCTGACGGCGGTCCCGGCCGTCGTCTGGGGATCGACGTATGCCGTCACGCAGAGCTGGCTGCCGCCCGACCGTCCGCTCTTCGCCGCCACCGTGCGGGCGCTGCCCGTCGGGCTGCTCATGCTGCTCTGGCTGCGACGGCTACCCAAGGGCGACTGGTGGTGGCGCTCGCTCGTGCTCGGCTCGCTCAACATCGGCCTCTTCTACGCCCTGCTCTTCATCGCGGCCTACCGCCTCCCGAGCGGCCTCGGCGCGACGCTCGTCGCGACGGCCCCGATGGTCACGATGGTGGTCGCCCGGCTGCTGCTGGGTCAGCGGCCGGCCCGGATCTCGGTGGCGGCCGGGCTCGTCGGCCTCGTCGGGGTCGGGCTCCTCGTGCTCCGGAACGGCCTCGACAAGCCGCTCGACCCGGTCGGCCTCGCCGCCGGCCTGCTCGCCGTCGTGCTCTCGTCGGTCGGCTTCGTCCTGACCCGGAGGTGGACGCCCACCGAGGACGTCGTGACCATGACGTCGTGGCAGCTCGTCGCCGGCGGCCTCGTGCTCCTGCCGATCGGGCTCGTGGCCGAGGGTGCGCCACCGGCTCTGGACCTCCCGGCCGTCGGGGCGCTCCTCTACCTCGGGCTCGTCGGCAGCGGCGTCGCCTACGTCCTGTGGTTCCGGGGCCTCGCCCTTCTCGGTCCGACGTCCGCCTCGATCATCGGCCTCGTCAATCCCGTCGTCGGCGTGCTGCTGGGCGTCGCGCTCCTCGGCGAGCACTTCGGCCCGGTGCACCTCGTCGCCATGGTCCTCGTCGTCGGCAGCGTCCTGGTGGCTCAGGAGCCGGTCCGGGCCCGCATCGCCCGGCTGCGCGTCCGGGCGAGCGACCGGACCGGCCTTCCCGTCAGCTGCTCGTGAGGTAGTGCGCCCCGGCCACCAGGGCCCGGACCAGGCCATAGAGCGGGACGGCCGTGTAGACGACGGCGACGAAGCCCCAGAAGCCCCACCGCACGGCGAGACCCGAGGCCCCGCCCGGCCGCTCGGCGCGCATGGCCGACCAGTAGCGGTTGTCGCAGAGCGGTCCCCATGAGCCGTCCTCGCGTGGCAGGAAGGGCCGCCACCAGTCACCCGTCCGGCGCGCCTGCGCCACCTCGACGAAGACCGGGAGCGCGAAGCCACGCCACACCCACACCAGGACGGCGAGGAGCGCCAGCGCCACGACGGCCGCGAAGGCCCAGGCTCCCCAGAGCAGCAGTCGGACGTCGGTGTTCCCCTGTTCCACGCGTCGACCCTAGCCGGGCGGGGCGACGCGGCGGACGGCATACGACCTCGCCTCTTCCCAGCGACGCTCTCACGGGTAAGGGTGGAGCATGGCTACGGACAGCGACCACACCTTCGACGTCATCGTCATCGGGCTCGGGCCGGGCGGTGAGCACGTCGCCGGGAGCCTCGCCGAGCGCGGACTGCGCGTCCTCGGGGTCGACCGCGGGCTCGTCGGCGGGGAGTGCCCCTACTGGGGCTGCATCCCGTCGAAGATGATGATCCGCGCCGCCGACGCGCTCGCCGAGGCGCGACGCGTCGACGGGCTGGCGGGCTCGGTCGGTGAGGTGACGCCCGACTGGTCGGTCGTCGCCAAGCGCATCCGCGAGGAGGCCACCGACAGCTGGGACGACACGGTCGCCGTCGACCGGCTCACCGGCAAGGGCGCGACGTTCGTGCGCGGCACCGGGACGATCGCCGGGCCCGGCCGCGTCGACGTCGACGGCACGGCCTACACCGCGACGAAGGGCATCGTCGTCAACACGGGCACGACGGCCGCCGTCCCGCCGATCGAGGGCCTGCGCGACACCCCTTACTGGACCAATCACGAGATCGTCGAGGCCACAGAGCTGCCCGCGTCGCTCGTCGTCCTCGGCGGTGGCGCGATCGGCTGCGAGCTGAGCCAGGTCATGGCCCGGTTCGGCGTCGAGGTCACGATCGTCGAGGCCGCCGACCGTATCCTCGCGCTCGAGGAGCCCGAGGCCTCCGCGGCGCTGCTGACGGCCCTCGAGGCCGAGGGCGTCACCGTGCGCCAGGGCGTCGGCGCCGACAAGGTCAGCCACGACGGCTCGAGCTTCACCGTCACCCTCGCCGACGGCTCGACGCTGACGGCCGAGAAGCTCCTCGTCGCGACCGGCCGCCGCGCCGACCCCGCGGCCGTCGGGCTCGACACGGTCGGCGTCGCGAAGGACTCGCGCACGGCGCCCGTCGACGACCGCTGCCGGGTCAGCGACGGCGTCTGGGCCGTCGGCGACATCACCGGCAAGGGCGCATTCACCCACGTCTCGATGTACCAGGCCGGCGTCGTCATCCGTGACGTCCTCGGCGACGACGGGCCGCCGGCGGAGTATGCCGCCCTCCCGCGCGTCACCTTCACCGATCCCGAGGTGGGTGCCGTCGGGATGACCGAGGCGCAGGCGCGCGAGAAGTTCGGCAACGTGCAGGTCGGGCTGACGCCGCTGGGCGAGACGACGCGCGGCTGGATCGCCAAGGCGGACGGGCTCATCAAGGTGGTCGCCGATGCCGACCGCGGCGTGCTCGTCGGGGCGACGACCATGGGACCAGCCGGGGGAGAGGTGCTCGGGGCGCTCGCCGTCGCCGTGCACGGCGAGGTGCCGATCGAGCGGCTGCGGTCGATGATCTACGCCTACCCGACGCTGCACCGCGGCATCGAGGACGCGCTCGGCCGCCTCGCCTGAGCCTCGCCCGCGCGCCGACGGACGACCGTTGGTCGGCGGGGTCGCGCGGTCGCGGCGTGTTGGGCGGCGCGTCGCAGCGGTGATGCGACCAATGGTCGTCCGTCGGGTGACGGGCGGGCGTCGGCTGCGCGACGCGCGGGCGACGGACGTCCGGGCCCGACAAGGCGCCCGGACCCGGACGATACGGTGAGCGCATGGCACAGCGACTGCTCGCCCTCGACCTCGACGGCACGACCCTCAACCACATGGGCGAGCTCTCCGACCGCGTCCGCGACGCCGTCCAGGCCCTGCCCGACGACGTCGCCGTCGTCATCGCGACGGGCCGCTCGATCATCGCGACGACCCCGATCCTCGAGGCGCTCGGCCTGCGCGAGGGCTACGCGATCTGCTCCAACGGAGCCCTGACGCTCCAGCTCGACCCGTCCTCGGACGAGGGCTACTCGATCATCGACATGGTGACCTTCGACCCGCGGCCGGTGCTCGAGAAGATGCGTGTCGCCCTGCCCGACGCGCTCATCGCCGTCGAGGAGCCGGGCGTCGGCTTCAAGGTGAGCAAGCACTTCCCCGACGGCGAGCTCATGGGCCAGTCCCGCGAGGTCGGGTGGGACGAGCTCATCGCCCACCCCGTCACCCGCGTCACCCTGCGTCAGCCCGAGGCCACGGCCGAGGAGTTCATGGAGCTCGTCGAGCGTGCCGGCCTGCACGGCGTGTCCTATGCCGTCGGCTGGTCCGCGTGGCTCGACATCAACCCGGAGGGCGTGTCCAAGGCGAGCGCCCTCGAGCTCGTGCGTCGTCAGCTGCGCGTCGAGCCCATCCACACCGTCGCCTGCGGCGACCAGCGCAACGACCTCGAGATGCTGCACTGGGCCGCGTGGGGCGTCGCCATGGGCAACGCGCCCGACCAGGTCAAGGCCGTCGCCGACGAGGTCACCGGCCACGTCGACGACGACGGGCTCGCGCCGGTCCTCGAGGCCGTGGCGCAGGCCGCGCGCGACGGCGTCCCCTTCCGCGACGGCGTCGAGTCGGCCGCGACCGTCCGGCTCGAGCTCTAGCCGACGGCGGACCGCGCGTGCCCATCGTCTTCGTCCACGGCGTCGCGGTCCGCGACGAGGACCCGGGTCTCGCGCGGGCCACGCGAGCCTTCGGCGAGGTGCCGTGGACGGCCATCGAGGCGCACCTGCGTCAGCACGTCGCGCCGGCCATCTCCGACGACCCCGGCGGCGTCCCGGTCATGCGGATCTACTGGGGCGACCTCGCCGCCCACTTCGCCTTCGGTGGGCGCTCGCTCGTCTCCCGCCCCCTCGACCTGCCGGACGCGGCCGAGCAGGCGGAGGAGACCGCGGCAGCCGCGACGGCAGCCGCGACGCCGGCCCCGGTCCCGGAGTCGCGCCGGGTCAGCAGGCTGCGCGGAGCGGCGACGTCGCTGCGTCGCCCGCTCGAGGACTTCGTGCCGGTCTTCCTCGGCGACGTCATGACCTACATCTCGACGCGCGGCACCGCCGAGGCGCCGGGCCCGATCATCGAGCGGGTCCTGGCCGGTCTCGACGCGGCGGCGTTCGCCGCCGAGAGCAGGGGTGAGCCGCTCGTCGTGCTGACCCACAGCATGGGCGGACAGATCGTCTACGATCTCGTCACCCACTTCCTGCCCCGCATGCCCGAGCACCGCGGCATCCGCATCGACTACTGGTGCGCGGCCGCGTCCCAGGTGGGGCTCTTCGAGGAGCTGGGGCTCTTCCTCGAGAGCGCGCCCGACCGCGGGCCCGAGCCCACGGCATACCCTCCCTCCGAGCACCTCGGCGGCTGGTGGAACGTCTGGGACCACGCCGACCTGCTCAGCTTCCGCGCGGAAGGCATCGTCGACGGCGTCGACGACTCGGCCTACTTCGCCGCGGGCAGCCTCGCGACGGACCACTACCGCTACCTCGCCAAGGCCGACTTCTACACAGCCCTCGCCTCTCGTGTCGAGACGTGGCTGTCCCGTTCGACGAAGGAGTGAGGCGGGCGACCGACCCGCACCGACGAAGGAGACCCCCGTGCGTTTCATGATCATCGTCCCCGCGTCCCCGGAGACCGAGCAGGGCACCACCGGCACCGAGCAGCAGTTCGCCGACATGCAGGCCTACAACGAGGAGATGTTCAAGGCCGGCGTCTTCGTCGACGGCCAGGGCCTGCACCCGAGCTCCAAGGGGGCGCGTGTGAGCTTCGAGGACGGTGACTGGGTCGTCACCGACGGGCCGTTCGCCGAGGCCAAGGAGCTCATCGCCGGCTTCACGATCATCGACGTCAGCTCCCGCGAGGAGGCCCTCGAGTGGCTCAGGAAGTGGCCGGTCTCGTGCGCGCCCGGCGCCGGCCAGGCGCTCGAGCTTCGACAGGTCTTCGCCCCCGAGGACTTCGGCGATGGCTACACGCCCGAGCTGCGCGAGCGCGACGAGCAGATGCGCATCGAGGCCGCCCGCAACGCGGCCCGCGGCTGACCCGTCACGACACCCCTTCGTGCCAGAGTGACGGGGTGTCACCCACCACCGGACCACGCCTGTCCACCGACGACGTCCAGCGCACGCTCGAGGCCGTGTGGCGCATGGAGGCCGCCAAGGTGACGGCCGTCGTCGCGCGGGTCATCGGCGACGTCGGCCTGGCCGAGGACCTCGCGCAGGACGCCTTCGTGCAGGCGCTCGAGCAGTGGCCGCGCGACGGCATCCCCGACAAGCCCGGTGCGTGGCTCACCTCGACCGCGCGCCGGCGTGCCATCGACCGCATCCGGCGCGACGTCAACCTCGCGAGCAAGCTGCAGCAGGTGGGACACATGGAGGAGCTCAGGGTGGCCGAGCTGGCCGAGGGCGACTTCGACGCGGCCCTCGAAGACATCGACGACGACGTCCTCGGGCTCGTCTTCGCCGCGTGCCACCCAGCCCTCACCGCCCAGGCGCGGATCTCCTTGACCCTGAGGATGATCGGCGGCCTGACCACCCGCGAGATCGCGCGCGCCTTCCTCACCACCGAGCCGACCATCGCCCAGCGCATCTCGCGCGCCAAGCGCACGCTGAGCCAGGACGGCATCACCGTCGAGGTGCCGTCCGGGGCCGAGCTGGCCCCGCGGCTGGCGTCGGTCCTCGAGGTCGTCTACCTCATCTTCAACGAGGGGTATGCCGCGACGTCCGGTCGCGACTGGGCGCGCGGCGACCTCATGGAGGAGGCGATCCGGCTCGGTCGCGTCCTGTCCGCCCTCGCGCCCGGCGAGCCCGAGGTCCACGGGCTGCTCGCGCTGATGGAGATCCAGGCCTCGCGCACCCGGGCCCGCATCGGCCGCGACGGCGAGCCGGTCCTGCTCCTCGACCAGGACCGCACGACCTGGGACTGGGCCCTCATCCGGCACGCGCTCGCGGCCCTCGACCGTGCGGTGTCGCTCGTCGACCCCGAGCGGGGCGGGGCCGGGCCCTACGTGCTGCAGGCAGCCATCGCCGCCTGCCACGCGCGCGCCCGCACGGCCGACGCGACCGACTGGGGCCGCATCGTCGCGCTCTACGCGCAGCTCGCCGCGATCCGGCCGTCCCCGGTCATCGACCTCAACCGGGCCGTGGCGCTCTCCTACGCCGAGGGGCCGGCGGCCGCCCTCGAGGTCGTCGACGGGCTCGTCGCCGCAGGCGCGCTCTCCGACTACCACCTGCTGCCCAGCGTCCGGGGTGACCTCCTCGCCCGGCTCGGTCGCGACAACGAGGCGCGGGCCGAGTTCGCCCGCGCCGCCGAGATGACGCAGAACGACGCCGAGAGGGCCATCCTGCTGCGCCGGGCGTCCGGCGAGGACTGAGCGGTTCCACCGACGCGCCGGATGTATCAGGACTACCGTCGAATCACCCTGCACTGACAAGGCCGTCGATCGGGTGGAGGTCAGCCATGGCCGTGGTGCACCAGAGCTGCGTCGGGTACGGCGCCGAGCCGTTCGCGTCCCTCGTGGCCGACTATCCCGGGGACGACGTCTACCCGTCGGGGGACTTCCGCACCGAGTGGGGACCGATCTTCCACCGGGGGCGGCTCGACGGCAGCGCCCGCGTGCTCGTCCTCGGCCAGGACCCTGCGACGCACGAGGCGATCTCACGGCGCATCCTCGTCGGTGAGGCCGGCCAGCGCGTGCAGGGACTGCTCGCGAAGGTCGGTGTCGACACGGCATACGTCATGGTCAACGTCTACCTCTACAGCGTCTTCGGGCAGGCTGCCGGCAGCAGGCACGCCAAGGACGAGCACATCGCGGACTACCGGCACCGCTGGCTCGACGCGCTGCTCGTCGGCACGGGCGTCACCGCGGTCGTCGCACTCGGTGACCTCGCGGCCACGGCCTACCGGATGTGGGCGAAGACGCAGCCGGACGCGGCAGCGTCACTTCACCTGGCTGCGATCCGGCACCCCACGTACGCAGAGGGATTCGCGCGTGCGTCCGGCAAGCCGCTCGCCGAGACGACGGCAGCCCTGCTCGCGAACTGGAACGAGCACCTCGACGACCTCGCGGCCCACGTGACGCCCGAGGGGCCGACCGACCTGAGTGCGTATGCCGCGTCGTGGGGTCCCACGGACTTCGCGCCGATCCCCGAGATCGACCTTCCGGCAGGCGCGCCCGCGTGGTGGCGCGACGTGGACGCCTGGGCGACCCGCACCGGCGCCGACACGCAGACGAAGCGCGCGACGATCAGCGTCGTCGTCCCGAAGGGAGCCCGGACATGGCCGGCACTGTGATCAACGCGGCCGCAGGGCCGTTCGACGAGGCCTATGCCCGCGGCATCACCGAGGAGCTGCCCGAGCCGACGCGCCGCTCGCGCGCGCTGCCCCCGGCGCCGTTCGCGCTGCACGGCGCCGTCATCACCCCGGACGGTGCGTGGTCGAGCGGCTACGTCACCGTCTCCGGCGGGCTCGTGGACCGCGTGTCCAAGCAGAAGCCCACGGACGTCGAGGTGCTCGAGACGGACGGCGTCATCCTGCCCGGTCTGCTCGACCTGCACGGGCACCCGGAGTTCAACGTCTTTGCGGCCTGGGAGCCGCCGAAGCTCTACGACAACCGCTACGCGTGGCGTCGCTCGAAGCCCTACCAGGAGCTCGTCCGCGACCCGCAGAACACGCTGCTGACGCGGGTCCCGCCCAAGACCCAGACCCGCTACGCCGAGGTGCGCGCGCTCGTCGGCGGGGTGACCGGCATCCAGGGAGCCTCGGGCGCGAGCAGCGCCTCGTCGGAGCCGCTCGTGCGCAACATCGACCAGTGGGCCTTCGGCGCGCACCGGGCGCGGTCGATGATCGACCTGCCGTCCGGGTCGTTCGGGCTGCCGAGCTTCGAGGCGGTCATGAAGCGGATCGCCGCCGGCGACGTCAACGCGTTCTACCTGCACCTGGCCGAGGGCCGGCGCGGAGATGCGGTGAGCGCCAAGGAGTTCCAGCACTTCCTCGACCTCGGCGGCGCGACTCCCGCGACGAACATCATCCACGGGACGGCCCTCACCGCCGACGACCTGCACACCGTTGCCGGGCTCGGCTGCCGGCTCGTCTGGTCGCCGCAGTCGAACCTCCGGCTCTACGGCGAGACGACGCTGGCCGGCGAGGCCCTGGCGGCCGGCATGCCCGTCGCGCTCGGCGCCGACTGGCTGCCGTCCGGGTCGACCAGCCTGCTGGGGGAGATGAAGGTCGCCCGGCGCGAGCTCGCCCGACAGGGCCACCCCGTCGCGGCCGCCGACCTCGTCGCCATGGTCACGTCCGTCGCGGCACGCCTCGCCGGGCTCGACGGGCACCTGGGCTCGCTCGCCGAGGGACGGCCGGCCGACCTCGTCGTGCTCGAGCGCCACCACAGCGACCCGTACGAGAACGTGTGCCTCGCTGACCCCTCGTGGGTCGACCTCGTCTGCATCGGCGGCGACGTCACCTATGCCCGGGCCGACTGGTTCGCGACCCTCTCCGGCGCCGCGGCCGGCCCGACCATCGAGGACCTCACCGCGTGGGGCAAGCCGATGCGGCTCGACACCGGCTACCAGGGCGGCGCCGACGTGCCGTCCCTGACGGCGGTGCGCACCGCGCTCACCGCGGCCTACCCCGCCGTCGGACCGATCTTCGCCTGACGGGGCGAAGGACACGAAGGACACGAAGGACACGAGGGACACGAAGGACACGACTGGCCAAGCGCCCCCGGCGGCCGACGACCTGCCATCATCCGTGCCATGGCATTCGCAGACCTCACCATCCCCGGGGTGTCCGGCACCGTCTCGACCGACTTCTCGTTCTGGAGCGGCTACCGGTTCACCGTCGACGGACGGCAGGTCAAGCCCCACGGCTTCCCCCGCAACCGGCTGACGCTCCCCGGAGCGTCCGGCTCCGTCGAGGCGAAGATCAAGGGTGGGTTGGCTCGGGCGCACCCGGCCCTCGTCGTCGGCGGCACGGAGTACGCGACCGGCCCGGACACCCCGAGACTCCAGCAGGTCCTGGCGCTGCTGCCGATGCTGACCCTGCTCCTGGTCCAGGGCGCGATCGGTTTCGCGGTCGCCTTCGGCGGGACGGCCGTCAACATGGGCATCGTGCGCGGCGAGCAGCGCGACAGCGTGAAGGTCGCCCTGATGATCGGCACGCTCGTCGCGGCAGTCGCCGTCGACCTGGCAGCCGTCATGGCCCTCGACGCAGCCCTCGGCGCATAGCGGGGGACTGCGGAAGGACTGCGGGGCTCATTCTCGTGATCCGCACGCAGCCTTCGGGCCGCCCGAACACGATCCGAACACGACCCGGACCGGGGCTTCACCTGAGAGCGGGAGCGTAGGGGGCATGAACACCGACACGCGCCGGACGACCGGCCTGCTCCGCTCCTCCACCGCCCTGGGCGCCGCCATCCTCGTCCTCGGCAGCCTCGCCCTCGGGGCCTGCTCCAAGACCGACTCCACCGGCACCGCCGCGAGCGCGATCGGGGCCCAGTCCCAGTCCCAGCAGGACGCGGCGACCGACCGCGACACCGTCGACCTCGTCGACGCTGCCCTCGTCACCCCAGCGTCGGCCGACACCAGCCAGGGCGTCGACGCCGGCCAGGGCGACCGCGCTGGCGACCGCAAGGGTCTGCGCGCCCGCCTGCTCCGGGCCCTGCACGGCACGTGGGTCACCGAGGGCAAGACCGGCCCGGTCACGCACCAGGCGATCCGCGGCGACGTCACGGCCGTCTCGGGCACGTCGATCACGGTCAAGGCCAAGGAGGGCTTCTCGCTGACCTTCTCGGTCGGTGCCGACACGAAGGTGCGTCAGCGGTCCCAGGGCAAGGGCGCCGACTCCACCATCTCGGCCGTCAAGGTCGGCGCCAAGGCCCTCGTCACCGGCGTCGGCGCGACGAACCCCGCCGCCCGCGTCGTCGTCTTCAAGGTCATGACGTCCCAGCCCGGCGGCTCATCCTCCCCGAGCGCCACGAGCTGAGGCGCGGCACCGGGCCGGGGACGGGCCGGACCGGTGCCGCAGACGAGGGAGGCGCCCCGCACCCGGCGGGACGCCTCCCTCGTGACGTCGCCACGCGGCATACGACCACGTATGCCGTGTGGCGGGCTCGTCAGCCCTGCGGCACCGACGACTTCTCGTCCTCGGGCGCTCCGGCGGGCTCGTCGGAGCGCCGGTTGGAGAGCAGGCTCGTCACGGTGACGACGGCGAGGATGCCGAGGATGACGCCGAGCGAGGGCAGCGTCGGGATCTCGGGGACGCCGGGCCACACGCCGTGCGCCCAGTGCAGGACGAGCTTGACGCCGATGAAGGCCAGGATGAGCGACAGCCCGTGGCCGAGGTGGACGAGCTTGGCCAGGGCGCCCTCGAGGACGAAGTAGAGCGCCCGCAGGCCCAGCAGGGCGAACGCGTTCGTCGCGAAGACGAGGTAGGGGTCGCCGGTGATGCCGTAGACCGCGGGCACCGAGTCGATGGCGAAGACGATGTCGGTGCCGAGGATGGCGATCGCGACGAGGGCGAGCGGCGTCAGGGCGCGCTTGCCGTCCTTGCGCACCGTGAGGTTGGTGCCCTCGTAGGTGTCGGTGACGGGGTAGATGCGGCGGATGAGCTTGACGCTGCGCAGCTGGTCGACGTCGATGTTGTGGTCGGAGTGCGAGAGCGCGTCGCGGCCGACCTTGACCGCGGTGGCGAGCAGGATCGCGCCGAAGAGCAGGAAGGTCCAGGCGAAGCTCGCGATCATCTGCGCGCCGAGCGCGATGAAGATGCCGCGGAGCACGAGCGCGCCGCCGACGCCGATGAGCAGCACCCGCTGGCGCAGCTCGCGCGGCACGGCGAACGCCGACAGCAGGATGATGAAGACGAAGAGGTTGTCGACCGAGAGCGACTTCTCGACGAGGTAGCCGGTGTAGTACTCGACGCCCTGCTGGGAGCCGTACTGCCACCACAGCCAGCCGCCGAAGACGACGGGGACGGCGATGTAGAAGACCGACCACCCGATCGCCTCGCGCATGCTCGGGTCGTGCGGACGGCGGGTGATGAGGAAGTCGATGACGAAGAGGGCGGCGACGCCGGCGATCGTCGCGATCCACAGCGTGGGCGAGCCGATCGACTCGAGCGAGCCTGCGGGCGGCGCCGGGGTGGCGGCGGACAGGGCTGTGAGCATGGGTCTCCTCAGAACGATGTCTGAGGTCTCCTTCACCGACTGCCGTCGGCCGCGGACCGGGGCGGACGTGGGACCGCCGTACTGACCGGAGCGCGCGAGGAAGTACTCCCCTCGCCGGTCAGTCTACGGGTGGCGGTCCCCCCGCCCAAACGGCTGTCGAGGGTTGGGTGTCAGACCTCGCGCACGGCCCGTACGGCGAGGCCGGCCACCTCGTCGCTCCCGGCACGGCGGGCGCCGGCCGCCCAGTCGCTCTCGTCGGCGGCGTACTGCATGCCGTAGGCCGGCTGGCCGGGCTGGGTGCGCCAGCCCTCGGCGAGCGGCCCGAGGTCGAGGGTGTCGTAGCCCAGGGCGTCGAGCGCCCGGCGCACGGTGTCCTTGGCCGCGGCGTCGTCACCGGCGATGGCGAGGGCGCTGCGCTCGTCGGAGCCGGCCGGGTCAGCCGGACGGGCGAGGTCGCGCAGGTGCTGGAAGAAGATGTTGTTGAAGCCCTTGACGACGTGCGACTGCGGCAGGTGCGCCTGGAGCAGCTCGGAGCTCGTCGTCGACCCGTCATCGAGGGCCTCGATCTGGCCGTCACGCTGGGGGTAGTAGTTCATCGTGTCGATGACGACCTTGCCGGCGAGCGCGTCCGCGGGCACGTCGCGGTAGGCCTTGAGCGGGATCGTCACGACGACGATGTCGCCGGCGGCCGCTGCCTCCTGCGCGGTGGCCGCGCGAGCGTGCGGGCCGAGCTCGCCGACGAGGTCCGCGAGGGTCTCGGGACCCCTGCTGTTGCTGAGCACGACGTCGTGGCCGGCAGCGATCGCGAGCCGGGCGACGGTGCTGCCGATGTTGCCGCTGCCGATGAATCCCCAGGTGGTCATGATGTGGTCAACCGTGCTGCCGTGGTCCACATTCCGCGGGGCTGGCCTGGCGCGTCGATGAACCGGCGCATGGTGCTGCCGCTGGTGGGGTGATCACCCCACCGACCGCAGGACCATCGGCAGCGTCATCAGGTACGCCGTCCGCAGCCTTCGCGGCTCGGGTGGCGTCACGGGGTGTGAGGGTGGGGGAGGCGCAGGGTGAAGCGCGCCCCTCCCTCGGCTGCGTGCCCCGCCTCGACCGTGCCGCCGAGCACCTCGGCGAGCCGGCCGACGATGGCGAGGCCGAGGCCGGTGCCGACGGGGCGCAGGCCCCGGTAGCGCTCGTGCAGCACCGACGGCTCGAAGGCCACGGCGAGGTCGTCGTCGGTGAGTCCCGGGCCGCCGTCGCGCACCTCGACGACGTCGACACCGCCACGGGGACCGATCTCCCGCCGCACCTCGACGACGACCGGACGTCCGGCCGGCGTGACCCGCAGGGCGTTCTCGAGCAGCCCGTCGACGAGCTGGCGCACCCGGGCCGGGTCGGTGACGGTCCAGGCGTCGGCGACGGCAGGGACGAAGGCGAAGGGCACGCCGACGGCAGCGCAGCGCCGGGCCCAGACCGACTCGACCTCACGACCGAGGGCCACGAGGTCGGTGCGCTCGGGGGCGACGCTCGGGCGGTCGGCGCCGAGCCGGGCCAGGTCGAGCAGGTCACCGACGAGCCGCTCGAGCCGCTTGGCCTCGGTCAGCACGACTCCGCCGACGCGGGCGGTCTCCTCGGGCGGCACGACCTCACTCGCGAGCGACTCGGCGTAGCCGCTGATCCCGGTCAGGGGCGTGCGCAGGTCGTGCGACACCGACAGGAGGAAGTCGCGCTGGCGCCCTTCGGACCGGGACAGCGAGCCCGACAGGGAGTTGAGCGCGCTCGCGACCTCGGCCACCTCGTCCGGCCCCTCGACGGGGACCTGCACGTCTCGCCGGCCGGCCGCCAGGGCGTGGGCCGCGTCGGCCGTGCGCCGCAGCGGCATCGACAGCCGCCGGGCCATGGCGACGCTCACGACGACGGCGACCGCGGCGGTGATGAGCAGGGCCAGCAGGACCCGTCGCACGAGTCGGTCCGAGTCCGCCGTCGCGTCGGACCGGCGCTGGACCAGCACGATGCCGCCGGCGTCGGTCGGCCGGCCCTCGACGAGCACGAGGGTGCCGCCGAGGTCATCGCGCGCCGAGACCGTGCGTCCGGCGAGCAGGGCCCGCTGGCGCGCCGGTGTCAGGGCGTCCCGTGCGAGCGGGCTCGTCGACGTGACGGCCCCGCCGCGCCCGACGCTCGCCGACTCGATCCCGAGAGCCCCGAGGGTGCGCACGGCCCGGTTCTGGGCGACGCGCGCGGCCGCCCCGGAGTCGGCCCGCTCCGCCGCCGCGTCGGCGATCCGCGCGAGCGTGGTCCGGGCCGACTCGTCGACCGACGTGCGGGTCAGGCCGACGACGAGCAGGCCGGCGAGCAGGGCCGTGAGCACGGCGATCCCGACGGCGAGCAGCACGATCCGGCGCGAGAGCGACCCGCGCGACGCGGCCGCACCCGCGGTCACCGCGTCGGCCGTCACCGCGACCCCGGCCCGGCCGGGTCCGCGCCGTCACGCGGAGCCCGCTCGGCGGCATACCCCACCGAGCGCACCGTCCGGATCGGGCTCGCGTCGCCGAGCTTGGCGCGGACCTGCGCGACGTGGACGTCGACGGTGCGCGCACCGGCCGTCGCGGCATACCCCCACACGTCGCTGAGCAGCTGCTCACGGGTAAAGACGACACCCGGCCGTCGCAGCAGATGACTCAACAGGTCGAACTCCGTTGCGGTCAGGGCGATCTCGCGCCCGGCGACGCGCACCTCGTGGCTCGTCAGGTCGAGGGTGAGCTCGCCGAAGCGCAGCACCTCGGGAGCCGTGTTCTCCCCGCGCGTGCGCCGCAGCACGCCCCCGAGACGTGCCACGAGCTCGCGCGGGGAGAAGGGTTTGGTGACGTAGTCGTCGGCACCGAGCTCGAGCCCGACGATGCGGTCGACCTCGTCGTCGCGGGCCGTCACGAAGAGCACGGGGGTCCAGTCGCCGCGACCGCGCAGGCGCCGGCACACCTCGATGCCGTCGAGCACCGGCAGGCCGATGTCGAGCACGATGGCGCTGGGCCGCAGGTCGCGCGCCGCGTCGAGAGCGGTGGCGCCGTCGCCGACCACCTCGACGCCGTAGCCGGCCGCGCGCAGGTTGAGGCGCAGCACGTCGGCGATGGCCGGCTCGTCCTCGACGACGAGCACGAGGCCGCGACCGGTGTCAGGGCGATGGTCGGAGCGGCGGTCAGGGCCGGCGCCGGGCTCGGTGGACACGATCGCAGCGTAGTGAGCGCAGGCGCCGCGCACGTCACGCTCGTGTTCGAGTCGTGTCAGGACCGCACCACCACCCTTTCGTCGAGTGAGCGCTCGACCACAGTCGAGTGAGCGCTCCGCACCATCCTTGGCGGTGCGCGTGAGGCGGGGCGCTCAGTCGAGTGGGACGGGGCGCTCAGTCGAGTGGGGCGGGGCGCTCAGTCGAGTGGGGCGGGGCGCACGGCGCGGCGGCGGACCACGACCCAGGTGACGATGCCGGCGACCACGGCCAGCACGACGACGGCGCCCCACCACGAGCCGGCCTCGGCCGCGAGCCAGGCCTGCACGACCGCGAGCCCGACCGTCGCGTAGAGCACGGCCCAGACGACCGACCCGACGACGGCGGCCGGGAGGTACCAGCGCAACGGCATCCGGACGACGCCTGCCGTCAGGTGGATCGCGGTCTGGATGCCGACGGTGAGGTAGGAGAGCGTGACGGCGAAGGGCCCGAAGCGGTGGAGGAGCCTCTCGGCGCGCGCGGTCAGGTCACCGTGGGCTCCGCGGTAGCGACGCCATCCGGCGATGGCGCCCCGGCCCACCCAGTAGGTGCCGTTGGAGCGCACCATGGCGCTCGCGAAGAGCGCGAGGAACGCCTGCCAGAAGGGCAGCGCCGCCAACGTGTCGAGCATGGTCCAACCCTAGGCGGGCCCAGCGCGCCACCTGCCTCCGGTGTGGCCCTCCGTCAGCGCGAGCGGAAGTCGACCTCGGCCGCCGGCACGACGTCGCCCGTGCGCCCGGGCGAGTCCGACCAGGACCAGTAGGTGTTGGTGTGCGCGATGACCTGCTCGGCGCTGACCGGCACGCCCCACTGGCGCAGGTCCTCGGTGGTGTGGGCGTCCCCGACGAGCGTCGCGTCGTAGCCGCGGACGAGCGCTCCGTGCAGGGTCGAGCGGATGCAGGCGTCGGTCTGCGCGCCGGTGACGACGAGCCGCCCGACCTGCCGCTCGGCGAGCAGCGTCTCGAGGTCGGTGTCCTCGAAGGAGTCGCCGAAGCGCTTGTGCACGAGCGGCTCGCTCTCCTCGCGCGTCAGCTCGGGGACGTACTGCCACCCGTCGCTGTCGACCGGCATGTTGTCGTCGGAGTGCTGCACCCAGATGACGGGGACGTGCTCGCCCCGGGCCTTGTCGACGAGGGTGTTGATGCGGCCGATGACGCCGTCGCGGTCCCAGGCGTCGGCGACGACCTGCTGCTGCACGTCGATGACGAGCAGGGCCGTGTTGGGCCGCCCTTCGAGAGTGGTCATGGTGCTCGCACCTCCGTGTCTCGGTCTGCCGCGTTGTCCTGTCGACGCTACGCCGACGCACCGACAGCCGGGGCGTTCACGGCGCGACGGAAGGTGCGACGAGCAGGCAGAACGGGTGGCCCGCCGGGTCGGCGAGGACGACGAGCGGCTCGACCTCGTCGGCGGTGCGGTCGAGGAGCACCTCGGCTCCCAGCGCGACCGCCCGGTCACGGTGCCGTTCGAGCTCCACGAGCGACGGCACGGCGTAGTCGACGTGCAGCTGCATCGGCACGTCGTGCGACGGCCACGTCGGGCGGGGGAGCGGTTCGTCGACCCGCTGGAAGGCGAGCCGTCGCATGCCGTCCGCGTCGAGCAGCACGAGCCAGTCGGCGTCGTCCGGGGCCTCCGTGGGCGGCTCGTCACCGGGTCGGTAGTGCAGCCCGAGCAGCTCGCGGTAGAACTCCGCGAGACCGCGGGCGTCCTCCGTGTCGAGCGCGGTGTGCATGAGTCGCGGGTATGCCGTCTGCTCCGTCACGAGCCCTCCTCGGTGGACGTCCCCACCCTACGAGCGCCGCCGGGGCTACGGTGCCGGTGTGGAGGCCCGGACCGACCGCACGGTCTCGTGGCGGCCCGCGGTCGCGGGCGTCGCGGAGGTCTTCCATGCGCAGTGGCACGACCACGCCTACCCGGTCCACACCCACGACACGTGGACCCTTCTCGTCGTCGACGACGGCGTCATCGGCTACGACCTGGACCGCCACGACCACACCGCGGTCCGCTCTGGGGTCACCCTCCTGCCGCCGCACGTCGTCCACGACGGTCGGGCCCTGACGTCGGCTGGCTTCCGCAAGCGCGTCGTCTACCTCGAGGAGGACGTCATCGCGCCCGACCTCGTCGGTCGGGCCGTCGACGCGCCGCTCGTCCCGGACGCGGACCTGCGCCGCGCCGTCTCCCTCCTCGACCGCGCCCTCGTCGCGCGCGACGACCTCGAGGCCGAGTCGCGCCTCGCACTCGTCGTCGAGCGCCTCACCTCCCATCTCGTATGCCGTGTCGCCCCGCCCGCACCCACCGCCCGGTCTGCGGGTGGCCGGGTCGTGGGTGGCCGGGTCGCGGCGCTGGCGCGCGAGACGTTCGACGCGGACCCGGTCGGTGCCGACGGGATCGCCGCCGTGGCGGCCTCGCTCGGGGTCACGACACCGCACCTCGTGCGGTCGTTCGTCACGGCCTACGGCATCGCCCCGCACCAGTACGTCGTCGGCCGCCGGCTCGACCTCGCCCGTCGACGACTGCGCGACGGCGTCCCGGCAGCCCTCGTGGCGACCGAGTCCGGCTTCTACGACCAGGCGCACCTGACGCGGCACTTCAAGCGCTTCCTCGGCACGACCCCCGGCCGCTACCAGCGGGGCGTCTGACGGCACGGACGGGCGCGACGCCACCACCCGGCATACGTGATCGGGCATGTGGTCGGGCGCCCGCTGTCGTAGGACGACACCACCTGCGCGATCTCGCGCCCGATCTGCCGCAGGATCAACGACGTACAAGACGGTGGCCGCCGCCGCGCCGGACCATGGGCGCATGGACGACCTGCTGACCCCGCCCTTCGACACCAAGATCGCCGTCCTCGTGCGCGACGACCTCGAGCCCTGGCAGCGCCTCAACGTCACGGCCTTCCTCGTCAGCGGCGTCACGGCCGCGCACCCCGAGCTCGTCGGGCAGCCGTATGCCGACGCCGACGGTCACACCTACCTGCCCCTCCTCGGCATGCCGGTCCTCGTCTTCGAGGGGGTGTCGGCGACGCTGACCTCGGCCCACGACCGGGCGCTCCGACGCGGCACGGCGCTCGCCGTCTACACGCGGGAGATGTTCGCGACCGGCCACGACGCCGACAACCGCGCCGCGGTGGCGGGGGTCACGGCGGCGGACCTCGACCTCGTCGGCCTCGCGCTGCACGCCCCGAAGAACGCCGTCGACCGCATCCTCAAGGGCGCCCGCCTGCACCCGTGACGCGGACTGCGCCTCGCGTCACGGGCGGCTGTTCCCCCAGCATGCCGTGACACGAAGCGCAGGTCGTGTGGCGAGCCGGCGGCAGTGGGATGCTGGGCCCGCCATGACGAACCCGATGCACCCCACCCGCGAGCTGACCATCACGTCCGCCGCCAACCCCCGCCTCAAGGCCCTGCTCGGCCTGCGCCGCCGGCGCACCCGCGAGGAGACCGGCCAGACGCTCGTCGAGGGCTACGAGGAGATCGGCCTCGCCCTGTCGGCCGGCGTGCGGCCCGGCACGGTCTACGTCTGCGAGGAGCTCTTCAGCCCCGCCGGCCGCGCCGGGAGCCAGGACATCGGTCACCAGGGCGACCTGCTCGCGCGCCTGCGCGACGACCGCGTCGAGGTCGTGCACCTCAGCCGCAGCGCCTTCGAGAAGGTCAGCTACCGGGAGGGGCCTGACGGGCTCATCGCGGTCGTCGACCGCATCGGCGTCCCGCTCGCCGACCTGCGCGTCGACGGCCCCGACCACCTGACCCTGCTCAGCCAGGGCGTCGAGAAGCCCGGCAACCTCGGCGCCATGCTCCGCACCGCCGACGCCGCCGGGGTCGACGCCGTCATCGCGGCCGACCCCGTCACCGACTGGGGCAACCCCAACGTCGTGCGCGCGAGCAAGGGCACCGTCTTCGCGGTGCCTGCCGCGAGCGCCACGACGGCCGAGGCCCTCGAGTGGATCCGCGCCAACGACATCCGCCTCGTCGTCACGACCCCCGAGACCGACCTGCTCCACACCGACGTCGACTACACCGGCCGCGTCGCCATCGCCGTCGGCAGCGAGAAGCACGGCGCCGACCGCACCCTGCTCGACGCCGCCACGCACCGGGTCCGCATCCCCATGCACGGCAAGGCCAACAGCCTCAACGTCGCCGCGTCGGCCGCGATCGTCCTCTACGAGGCGGTCCGCCAGCGCGACGCCCGCTGACCCGGCACCCCCTGAGGGCGACGTCCGGAGGGCGCGACACGGCATACGCGATGACGTTCAGGTTTCATCCATGTGACGGGTGTGACGAGCCCCGCAGCCGGTGGGGAGGGGTGGTCAAGAGCACCCCTTGGCGTGTGCCACGATGTTCTGTATGCGAGTTGACCACGTCTCTTATGCAGCGGAGGCTGGTGGCCTCAAGGCCACGGCCGCCCGCCTGTCCGAGCTCATCGGCGTCGCGCCGGTCGACGGTGGGGTGCATCCCCGATTCGGCACGCGCAACGTCATCTTCCCGTTGGCCAAGGACCACTACCTCGAGGTCGTCGAGGTCCTGGACCACCCGGCCAGCGACAAGGCCCCCTTCGGCCAGGCCGTCCGTGCTGCCTCCGAGGCCGGCGGCGGCTGGCTCGGCTGGGTCGTCGCCGTCGACGACATCGCCAAGGTCGAGCAGCGCCTCGGCCGCGAGTCGGTCCCGGGCAACCGGCACCGCCCCGACGGCACCGAGCTCAAGTGGCGCCAGCTCGGCATCAAGGGCCTCATGGCGGACCCCCAGGTCCCCTACTTCATCGAGTGGGACGACATGACGGTGCACCCCTCCGCGGGCGCCGACACGTCGGTCTCCATCGACAACCTCCAGATCGCCGGTGACCCCAAGCGCGTGCGCGAGTGGCTCGGCCCGGAGGACACCTTCGACAAGGGCGGCATCGACTTCACGTTCGTCGCTCCGCACGGCACGCCCGGCCTGCTGTCGGTCACCTTCGACACCCCCGGCGGCAAGGTCACCATCTGACCCGCCCCAACTCGCACGCCAGACGGCGGTCACCCTTCGGGGTGGCCGCCGTTCGTCGTTCCCCGATGGCGTATGCCGTGTCGCGCGCCGGGCGGTCGTGCCCGGTCTGCCGGGGTGGCCGGGTTAGGGTGCCTGGATGCCCCAGGAGCCGGTGCACGAGCTGGACGGTCAGGTCCGCGGGTGGGGGAGGCTCCGCAGGGCCCCGTCCCTCGACCTCGAGGCGCTGCCGCCGGACGTCCGGACCGCGGTCGACGCGATGCTCGCCGGTCAGGAGGTCACGCTCCGGCGGGACGGGCGCGAGATCGGCGTGCTGGCGCACCGCCCGAGCGTGCTCGTCGGGACCGTCGTGGGCGGGCCGGAGCCGGGTCGCGCGGACGGGGACGGCGACCCCAAGGAGGCTGCGCCGCGGGTGCCGGACGGCGCCGTGGTCGTGGCCACGGCGACGAAGCTGTCGAGGGCGGCCCGTCAGCGGCTGTCGGACGAGCTGGGCGAGGGCTACGTCGTGCTCGACCTGCTCAGGGCCCCGACGAGCGCTGACGTCGTACTGACCCACCCGGTGAGCCCGCAGCTGCTCGGGTCGCTGCGGATGATGTTCCCCGACGCTCGGATCATCGTGACCGAGATCGAGGACGACGAGCTCGGCGTCAGTGCGCCGGGGCCCGTGAGCCGGCTGCTCGACGCCGGCGCCTCGGCCTACCTGCCGCCGCGCCCGTTGCGCGAGGTGGCCGCCAACGTGCACGCCTACCTGACCGGCTCGGGTGCGCCGCAGCTGACCGCGGGCAGTTCGGCGCCGGGGCCGGTCGCGACGTTGCCGTGGGCACCGACCGACGGGGTCGGCACACAGCCGTGAACCCCCGGCGCCCTGTGGGTGCTGGGGGCCTGTCCGAGGCGCGGCTGAGGGCGTGCCGCCTCACACCGCGGCGGGCTGCCAGAGGCCGGCGGCGTTGCGCCGATGGGTCATCCGGAAGTGTGTCGGGGCCTCGAGCCAGCCTCGCCGCTGCTGCTCCACGAGGGGCAGCAGGAACGGGCTGACGTCGTCGGTCGGGAGCCCGAGAGGGTCGAGCCACGCGACGTCGCGGATGTCGGGCTCGCCGTCCGGGACCCGGGGCGCCGGCCCGGGCTGCACCGCCGCGTCGAAGAAGCAGATGAGCTTGCGGGCGCGCCGCTCGTGCCACTCGTGCACGCACGTGGCGAGCAGGGCGCCGACCTCGACCGCGACGCCGGCCTCCTCGAGCGTCTCCCGGGCCGCGGCCTGCTCGAGGTCCTCGCCGGGGTCGACGTGACCGCCGGGCAGCTCCCACGAGGTCACGCCCAGGCGCTCGTGGCGGATCATCAGCCACTCGGAGCCCCGGCGCGGGACCGTGAAGGCCGTGACGGTCGTCGTCCATGGTGTCGGTGCGGAGGCACCGTCGGGCGCTGGTCCGCGGTCCGTCATGCCGTGGTCCTCGTCGAGCCGTCGGGTGCGCGGTCGGCTCGGTCGGTTCGGTCGGCGCGGTCGGCGCGACGAACGGCGAGGAGCGTGCCGACGGCGCCGACCGTCGCAGCGACGACGACGGCCACGAGCGGCGGCGCCGGCGGCGGGCCCCAGGCGGTGAGGGTCGTCTGCAGGGACGCGCCCATGACGCGGAGACCGTCGACGATCAACTCGACCAGGGCCTCGCGACGGATCGGCGTGCCGCGCAGTGCCTCGAGCACGTAGCGCACCGCCGTCAGCGCCGACGCGGTGACGACGAACAGGACGAGCGAGCCGACCCACGCGGCGACGCGGGCGAGCAGGTGGGCTCGCGCGGCTCCCACGAGAGCCAAGCCGACGCCGGCGCCGGCCAAGGCGGCGAGCAGCGTCGGCAGCAGCGTCGGCAGCCACGTCGGTCCCGGCGACCCGAGGCCGCCGAGCACGAGCTGGCCCAACCAGTCGGCGATGAAGACGGCGGCAGGCGCCGACGCCACCGCCCGCACCGCGGCACCACCGAGCGACACCGTGAGGCCGAGGACGAGACCGAGCAGCGCACCCGCGACGGTCACCGCGACGAACGCCACCCGCACCTGGTCGGCGGTCGTCCCGGAGCCGCCGAGGTCGGGGTCGGGGGAGAGGGTCTGCACGACCGACCAGCCAGCAGCGAGAAGGGCGCCGAGCGTCGTCAGCGCGGCGAGGACGAGGCGCCGGGAGCGGCGGGAGGTGCTGCACCACGGGGCGCTGCCGGCGAGCAGACCGGCCACGACCGTGACGACGACGAGCAGCGGCAGCAGCTGGTGGTGATAGGGCAGCAGGGCGTCGCGCAGGTCGTTGCGCGGGTTCCACGGCGTGCCGAAGGTGCCCTGCCGGGATCGCCGGACGATCCATGGCAGCAGGCCGACGAACCAGCCGAGCACGGCAGCGATCGGCACCACCCACGGGCTCGACCAGAGCCCCGACCCGAGCCGTGTCCCGCGGCCCTCGTCCGGCGGCGCCTGCTGTGGTGCTGTCGTCGTCGACGTCACCGTCTGACCTCCCCTGTCGTCACCGACGACCGGTCCGTCGTCGGTGACCAGAGCCCACCAGAGCGTGGCGGGCGCGTCAAACGGCAGGGGCGACTCGCGGGGGTCGCAACGAGTGGCGACGCCTCGTCAGGACTCGACGCAGAACTCGTTGCCCTCCGGGTCGGCCATGACGACGACGTCTCCGTCGCGGCCGATGACCGTCGCGCCCAGGGCCGTGAGCCGGTCCACCTCGGCCTCGACCGGGCCGACGGCGCGAAGGTCGAAGTGCTGCCGGTTCTTGGCGGTCTTGCCCTCCGGCACGGGCTGGAACCACAGGGTCGGCCCACCCCAGCCCGCCGGCTCGACCCACGCGCGCCGGTCCGTGCTGTCCTCGTCGACGTCCGAGCCGAGGGCCGCGGCCCAGAAGCCCGCGAGCCGCAGCGGGTCGGAGCAGTCGAACGTCACCGACTTCACGAAGGCCACCATGCCCCGAACCTAGCCGCCCGCCGCTCGCCACCACCCGTTTGAGGTAGGCGCGCCTCAGGGCTCGCTACCGGCATACCTCAAACCGGCGGCGACAGAGGGAGACCGGAGCTCTCAGCGGCCCCAGCGCTTGAGGCGCAGCGAGTTGCTGACGACGAGCACCGACGACAGGGCCATCGTCGCCCCGGCGATCATCGGGTTGAGCAGGCCGAACGCGGCGAGCGGGATGGCGGCCGTGTTGTAGCCGAACGCCCAGGCGAGGTTCTGCTTGATGATGCGCAGCGTCTCGCGCGAGAGGCCGATCGCGTCGCCGACCGCGTCGAGGTCGGGGCGCACGAGCACGATGTCGGCCGAGTCCATGGCGACGTCGGTGCCCGAGCCCATGGCGAGGCCGAGGTCGGCCTGGGCGAGCGCCGCGGCGTCGTTGACCCCGTCGCCGACCATGGCCACGACGCGTCCCGACTGCTGCAGCTCGGTGACGACGGCGTGCTTCTGGGCGGGCAGCACGTCGGCGCGCACGTGCGAGGCGTCGATGCCGACCTGCTCGGCGACGCTGCGGGCGTTGGAGGCGCTGTCGCCGGTCAGGAGGTAGGGCGTCAGGCCGAGGGCGCGCAGCCGGGCGATGGCCGCCTTGGACGACTCGCGCACGGTGTCCTCGACGGTGAGGGCGGCCTGCGCGACGCCGTCCCACCCGACGAAGACCGTGGTGCCGGCGCTCGCGCGGGCGTGCTCGAGCAGCTCGGGGGCGACGCTCTCGAAGAGCACCGCCTTGCCGACAGTGACCTCGGTGTCCTTGATCCGTGCGGTGGCGCCCTCTCCGGGGTTGGCCTCGAAGTCGTGGATCCGCGGCAGCTCGAGCCGGGCCAGGCGGGCGCCGTCGACGATGGCCTGCGCGATGGGGTGCTCGCTGCCCTGCTCGACGGCGGCGGCCGCGGTGAGAGCCGCCTTCTTCGAGAGCTTGCCGAGCACCGCGATGCTCCGCAGTCGCAGCTCGCCGGTGGTCACGGTGCCGGTCTTGTCGAGCACGACGGTGTCGACGCGGCGAGTGTCCTCGAGCACCTGCGGGCCCTTGATGAGGGTGCCGAGCTGCGCGCCGCGCCCGGTGCCGACGAGCAGCGCCGTCGGGGTCGCGAGGCCGAGCGCACAGGGGCAGGCGATGATGAGGACGGTCACGGCGACGGCGAGCGAGGTGCCGAGGTCGTGGCCCGTCGCGAGCCACGCGACGAACGTCACGAGGGCCAGCACGAGCACGACCGGGACGAAGACCGACGAGACCCGGTCGGCGAGGCGCTGCACGTCGGCCTTGCCGGTCTGGGCGGTCTCGACGAGGCGCTGGATGCCGGCGAGCATCGTGTCGGCCCCGACCTTGCGGGCCTCGACGACGAGGCGCCCGGTCGTGTTGATCGAGCCGCCGGTGACGTCGTCGCCGGGGGAGACGTCGACCGGGGTCGACTCGCCGGTGACGAGGCTCGCGTCGACGGCGCTCGACCCGTCGCGCACGACGCCGTCGGTCGCGACCTTCTCGCCCGGGCGCACGACGAACTGGTCGCCGACGACGAGCTGGTCGACCGGGATCCGCAGCTCGCTCGTGATCCGCGACTGCGGGTCGATGCGCAGGACGGAGACGTCCTTGGCGCCGAGGTCGAGCAGCGAGCGCAGCGCGTCCTTGCCCGAGTCCTTGGCGCGCGCCTCGAGGAAGCGGCCGACGAGCAGGAACGTCGTGACGACCGACGCGACCTCGAAGTAGAGGTGCATGCCGCCCTGGAGCAGCTTGACGACGGAGTAGCCCCACGCCGCGAGCACGCCGAGCGAGACGAGGGTGTCCATCGTCGAGGCGAGGTGGCGGGCGTTGACGGCGGCGGCGCGGTGGAAGGGCCACGCGCACCAGAAGACGACGGGCGTCGCGAGGAGCAGCTGCAGCCACGGGCTGGCGCCGAACGACGGCAGCACCATGGCGAGCAGCAGGACCGGGACGGTCAGCGCGATCGCGACGAGCAGGCGCGGCTTCAGCACGTTCTGGGCGGGCGTGTGCTCGAGGTGGTCCTCGCCACCGGCGCCTGCGTGCCCTCCCGAGCCGTGCGCTGACGAGCCGGACGATCCGGACGAGGGCGTATGCCGTGTGGCGGACTGGGTCGAGGAGGCCGGGGCCGTCCGGGCCTGGCTCTCCTGCGGCGCCGCGGCCCGGACCTTCTGCCGGGCCAGCTCCTGGGCGCGCAGCTTCTCGAGCAGCGCCCCGGCGGCAGGTCGGTCGGCGGCAGGCGTGTCGACCCGGCCGTCCGCGGACTCCACGGGGGCACTCTCGGGCGACGCGGCATACGCCGTCTGCGAGGGGGCCGCCCCGGAGGCGGGGCGCGAGCCGTCGATGACGGTGGCGCCGTAGCCGGTCTTCTTCACCTCGGCGAGGATCTGCTCGACCGTGACGGGGGCGGTGAACGAGACGAGCGCCTTCTCGGTGGCGAGGTTGACGGTCGCCGACTCGACGCCGGCGACCTTGGAGAGCTTGCGCTCGATGCGCGCGGAGCAGGAGGCACAGGTCATGCCGGTGATGGCGAGGCGGACCTCGTCGGGGTCCCGCTTCGCCGTGGCGACCGGCGCCTGGCCCTCGCTCATCGGAGGCTGTAGCCCGCCTCGGCGACGGCGTCGGCGACGACGGCCGGGTCGAGGGGGGCCTCGCTCGTGATGGTGACGGGGGAGTCCTCGCCGGGGTGCAGGTCGACCGCGACGGCGGTGACGCCGGGCAGCGACGACAGCTCGTTGCTGACCGCGGCGCTGCAGTGGCCGCACGTCATGCCGGCGACGGTGATCTCGGTCTGGGTGGTGCTCATCGGGTGCCTCCTCAGGCGGTGGTCGGGTTGCGTCGGGGCGCTCGGCTGCGGACTCGGCTGTGGACTCAGCTGCGGACCAGGCGGGCGATGGCCTCGGAAGCCTCGCGCACCTTCTCGGCGGCGGCCTCGTCGGACTCGCGGGCGGCGTCGACGACGCAGTGGGCGACGTGGTCCTCGAGCAGGCCGAGGCTGACGGCCTGCAGGGCCTTGGTGATGGCGCTGACCTGGGTCAGGATGTCGATGCAGTACGTGTCGGTGTCGACCATCTTCTGCACGCCGCGCACCTGACCCTCGATGCGGCGCAGGCGCTTCAGGTAGTCGTCCTTGCTGCCGGTGTATCCAGCCATGGGCACCTCCTCGTCGTGGTCAACATGATACCCCTCTGGGGTATTCCTGACGGGTCACGGCTCGCCGAGCAGCTCCGTGGTCAGCCGCTTCGGGGCCTTGGCGAGCCAGGCGTCGGTCACGACCTCGCGGATCTCCTGCGCCGTGAGCCGGCCGATGTCGCGCTCGAGCAGGAGCACGGCGTTGTAGCCGTTCCAGTGCGGCGTCGTGAACCACGGCGAGTCGGGGTCCGAGACCATCGACTCCTTGTCCTCGGCCGTGCACGAGAAGGCGAGCACGTCCTCGTAGGGCTGACCCGTCTCCGGGTCGACGGCGTCCTTGCGCGGTCCGCGGGCGAACGCGAACGTCTTGCCCCGCACCTGGAAGGAGGGCCGCCCACCGGACGGCGGGTCGCGCGTCACCTCGGGCAGCGCGAGGGCTGCCTCGTCGATGTCGCTGAGCCGGGCGGCGCGTGAGCGGGCCATGCCTCGGCACGTTACCGCCGAGCGCTGACCTCAGGCGCGGAAGTCACCAGCGAACGCCGCGTGGCGAGAGCGTGGGTCCCGACGAGTCGGGCGCATGCCGTCAGGCGAGGTAGTCGTCGACGAGCCGGCTCGCGAGGGCGGTGTAGGTCTGCGGCGTCAGGGCCACGAAACGGGCCTCGACGTCGGCGGGCAGGCCCAGCCCACGCACGAACTCGCGCAGGTCGTCGCCGTCGATGCGGCGCCCGCGGGTCAGCTCCTTGAGCCGCTCGTAGGGCTCCTCCATGCCGGGGACGCCCTGGGCACCGAGGGCCCGCATGGCCGACTGGATGGGCTCGCCGAGCACCTCCCAGTTGGCCTCGAGGTCGGCCGCCATGCGCTCGGGCACGGCGTCGAGGCCGGCGAGGCCACGGGCGACGTTGTCGAGCGCGAGCATCGAGTGGCCGAAGGCCGTGCCGATGTTGCGCTGCATGCTCGAGTCGGTGAGGTCGCGCTGCAGCCGGCTCTGGACGAGCGTGCCGCCGAGGACGTCGAGCAGCGCGTTGCTCACCTCGAGGTTGGCCTCGGCGTTCTCGAAGCGGATCGGGTTGACCTTGTGCGGCATGGTGCTCGACCCGACGGTGCCCTGGCCACGCACCTGCGCGAAGTAGCCCATCGAGATGTAGGTCCACACGTCGGTGCAGAGGTTGTGCAGGATGCGGTTGAAGCGCGCGACGTCGGCGTAGAGCTCGGCCTGCCAGTCGTGGCTCTCGATCTGGGTCGTCAGCGGGTTCCACGTCAGGCCGAGGGCCTCGACGAACGCCTTGGACACGGCGGGCCAGTCGACGTCGGGGAGGGCGAGCGCGTGGGCGCCGAACGTGCCGGTGGCGCCGTTGAACTTGCCGAGGTACTCCTGCTGCTCGATGCGGCGCAGCTGCCGGCCGAGGCGGTGCGCGAGGACCGCGAGCTCCTTGCCCATCGTCGTCGGCGTCGCCGGCTGGCCGTGGGTGTGCGCGAGGAGCGGCACGTCCTTGAGCTCACGGGCCATCTGCGACACCTGCGCGACGAGGGCCTGCGCCTTGGGCAGCCACACCTGCTCGACGGCGCCCTTGACCATGAGGGCGTAGGAGAGGTTGTTGACGTCCTCGCTCGTGCAGCCGAAGTGGATGAGCTCGGCCAGGCCCTTGTCCTCGTCCGCCGGCGCGATGGCGCTCAGGCGCTTCTTGAGGAAGTACTCGACGGCCTTGACGTCGTGGACCGTGACGCGCTCGATCTCGCCGAGCTCGGCGACCTCGCCGGTGCCGAAGTGCTCGACGACCGCCCGCAGCGCCGCGACCTCGTCGTCGGTCAGCTGCCGCACGCCCGGCACGACGCCGTGGCTCGTCTGGTGGATGAGCCACTCGATCTCGACGTGCACCCGCTGCCGGTTGAGCGCCGCCTCCGACAGGTGGTCGACGAGGGGCGCGACGGCGCCGCGGTAGCGACCGTCGAGCGCCCCGAGCGCGATGGGCGGGGATGCGTCAGCAAGCGAAGCCATGGCGCCATCCTCCCAGAGCGCAGGGAGTGGTTCGTATGCCGTCCGCCCCGGTCGGGTGGGTGGGCGCGGTCCCGGGCACACGGCATACGCGGTCGGTGCGTCTGTCGGTCGGGCGGCGCGTCAGTCCAGGTCGGGGACGAGGAGCGAGAACACCTCTCCCTCGGGGCCGCTCAGCACCGCGCCGACGCCGTAGGGGCCGTCGAAGGGGCCCTGGAGGAGGGTGGCGCCGAGGTCGAGCGCGCGGGCGAGGCCGGGGACGACGTTGCGCGTCGCGAACGAGGCGACCCAGTGCGGCGGGATCTCGGCCGGCCACTCGTCGTCGATCTCGGCGAGCCCGAAGGCGGGGTTGCCGTCGCCGGTGTGCGCCGTCGCCCAGCGCGGGCCGCCGGGCTCGGTCTCGTCGGTGAACTCGTGCCCGAAGACGGCCAGCGAGAAGCCCTGCACGCGGTCGTAGTCGCGGGTCAGCAGCTCGTTCCACGTCAGCGAACCCGGCTCGTCGAGCACCCCGCTGCCCGGGAGGTCACCGGGCTCCCACAGGCCGAAGTAGGCGCCGCCGGGGTCCATGGCGATGAGGGTGCGCGACAGGGCGCCGATGGAGACCGGGCGCCCCAGCGTGCGGCCGCCGTAGGCGTTGATGGCGCGCGCCGCCACCTCGATGTCGCCGACGCGGAGGTAGGTCGTCCACTGGCTCGGGATCGGCGCGGCGTCGGGCTTGCGGCTGATGCCGGCGACGGGGTGGCCGTCGAGCAGCGCCATCGTGTAGCCGCCCGTGGCGGGGTCACCGGCGAGCCACTGCCAGCCGAAGAGCTCGCTGTAGAAGGTCTTGGCGCGCGGGACGTCGCTGACGAGCAGGTCGACCCAGCACGGGGATCCATAGGGATAGTCAGGCACGGTCAGGTTCAGGTCTCGCATCAGGTCAGGGCTGCTCCGGGTCCACGCGGCGGCGCGTCTGGTCGGCCAGCCGGCCGTCCAGCTGTCCCCTGACGTGGTGAAGGATGCCACGGCACGCGGCCTCGACCTCCGCGAAACACCGGGCGAAGTGCTCCTCGTCGCCGTACCAGGGGTCGCCCGTCTCGAGGGTGCCGGCCGCGACGGCGGCGGGGTCGAACTCGCGCACGAGACGGATCTTGCCCCGGTTGTCCGGCGTGCGGGCCAGGCGGTTCAGGGTGCGCACGTGCCCCTCGTCGGAGGCGAGGACGAGGTCGACCTCGTCGAACTCCTCCGGGTCGAACTCGCGCGCGCGGTGACGCGACCCGTCGTAGCCGTGCCGGGCGAGCACCGCGACGGTGCGCGGGTCGGCGTGCTCGCCGACGTGCCAGTCACCGGTGCCGCTCGAGGAGACTCGGACGTGCCCGGTCAGGCCGGCGTCGTCGACCATGCGCTGGAGGATCACGTGACCCATGGGAGACCTGCAGATGTTGCCGCTGCACACGAAGGTGACATGGAGTGGGCGCGACGACATGGTGCCCATTGAACACTGCGAAAGGGGCGCCAAGGCCCGAAGCGCGACGACTCCTCGTCCCGGGTTTGTCCTTGGTTCGTCCCGGGTGTCGACACGGCGTCCGCCAGGGGCCTTTCCGGGCGTCGACAGGGTCGTCGTCGGGGGTCGGCCGGGGTCAGCGAGGGGCCGGAGTGGCTCGTGTGACGGGGGTGACGGGGTGTTGTCGGTGGTCGATGCCACGGTGTGGCCATGACGACGACCGCGCAGCCGACCGCGCACCCGACCGCTCAGGGCGCCACCGCACCCGAGGCCCTCGAGTCCGCCTTCGCCGCCTGCGTCGCCGCGGGCGACCTCGACGCGCTCGTCGGGCTGTATGCCGCCGACGCCGTCGTCAGCCTGCCGCGCGGTCGCGAGGCGGCCGGGTCCGCCGCGATCCGCGAGGCCTTCGCGCGGGCCCTGGCGGCGGGCGTGCTCGGTGGCGACGACACGGCTGTGAGCTCGCGTGCCGTCGTCAGCGGCGACCTCGCCATGACGACGTCCACGACCGGCGACGGCACGGTGCGCACCCAGGTCGCGCGGCGCACCGCCGAGGGCCGGTGGGTGTGGGTCCGCGACGGGTCGCGCCTGCGCGAGGTCGAGGCCGCTCTGCCCGCGGTGCCGGGCGCTCTCGCCGTGGCGTAGTTTCGCTCTGTGACCGACGCACCTCCCGGCCCCGAGGCTCCGGCGCCGCCCGAGGGTACGCGTCGCTCGCACTTCGTCGACCTGAGGCCGCTGCGGGTCAGCCCGGCCTTCGCGCGGCTCTGGTTCGGCAACACCCTCGCCGGCATCGGCACGTTCGTCACCAACACGGCCGTCGGACTGCACATCTACGACCTGACCCGCTCGACCTTCATGGTCTCGCTCGTCGCCTGGTTCTCGCTGCTGCCGATGATCGTCGCGGGCCTCTACGGCGGCGCGATCGCCGACCGTTTCGACCGGCGCACCGTGGCCCTGTCGGCCTCGACCGTGGCGTGGGCGTCGACGGTCGTGCTCGCGACCATCGTGTGGCTCGGCGCCGAGCAGGTCTGGATGTTCTACGTCATCACGACCGTCAACGCCGTGGCCGCGACCATCGCCTCGGCGACCCGGCAGGCGATCACGCCGAGGCTGCTGCCGCGCGACCAGCTGCCCAAGGCGGCGGCCCTGCTCGGCATCTCGGCGGGTGTCATGGTGACGGTCGGCCCCGGCATCGCGGGTGTCCTCGTCGCGCGGGCCGGCTACGCGTGGACGTACACCGTCGACGTCGTGCTCTTCTTCGCCGGCTTCTTCGGCCTCTGGACCCTGCCCCGCATCCGGCCCGAGGGGGAGCACGCGCCGGCCGGCGGGTTCCGTTCGGTGGTCGACGGGCTCGCCCACCTGCGACGGGCGCCCAACGTCCGGATGAGCTTCGTCGTCGACATCATCGCCATGACCTTCGGCCAGCCCATGGTGCTCTTCCCCGCCGTGGGCGCGATCATCATCGGCGGCGGCTCGGTCACGGCGGGGATCCTGCTCGCGTCGTTCGCCGTCGGGGGCATCCTGTCGAGCCTCGGCTCGGGGCGGGTGACCGGGCTGCGCTGGCAGGGCCGGGCGATCCGCAACTCCATCGTCGCGTACGGCCTCGGCATCCTCGGCTTCGGCGTCGTGCTGGCTGTCACGACGCTCGGCGGCTTCGCCGTCACCTCGATGGACTTCGGCGACGTCAACCGGTGGGCGCTCGCGCTGGCGGCGGTCGGGCTGGCCGTGGCGGGTGGCGCCGACAACATCAGCGCGATCTTCCGCCAGTCGATCCTGCAGGCCGCGGTGCCGGACCACCTGCGCGGCCGCACGCAGGGCGTCTTCACCGTGGTTGTCACCGGAGGGCCCCGGCTCGGTCAGATGTTCGCCGGCACCCTGGCCACGCTGACGGCGACGTGGGTCCCGTCCGTGGTCGGCGGCGTCCTCGTCGTCGTGCTCGTCGTCGTCACGGTCTCGCGGGTCACCTCGTTCCGCGACTACGACGCCCTCGACCCCCAACCCTGACCGTCGAGTGAGCGCCCCGCCCCACACCGCCATCAAAGCCGTCGAGTGGCCACGTCGTCACGCGACTCATCCGTGAAACGGATGGGACGACGCGCTCACTCGAGTGTGCGTCCCGGTCTCAGACCATCGTCGAGTGAGCGCCCCGCCCCACACCACCGTCGAGTGGCCCCGTCGTCACACCACTCAGTCGTGGAGTTGGTGGGACGGCGCGGCCACTCGAGTGGAGAGCGGGACTCAGTCGTCGGGGTAGCCGGTGGGGTTGGCGCTCTGCCAGCGCCACGTGTCGACGCACATGTCGTCGATGGTGCGCGTCGCCCGCCACCCCAGCTCGTGGTTGGCCTTGGTCGGGTCGGCGTAGGACACGGCGACGTCACCGGCGCGACGCTCGACGACGCGGTAGGGCAGCTCGCGGCCGACGGCCCGCTCGAACGCGTGCAGCATCTCGAGCACGGTCGTGCCGTGGCCGGTGCCGAGGTTCCACACCCCGACGGGCTCGTCCATCGAGCCGAGCTTGGTCAGCGCGGCGAGGTGCCCGGCGGCGAGGTCCTCGACGTGGATGTAGTCCCGCGCGCCGGTCCCGTCGGCGGTGTCGTAGTCGTCGCCGTAGACCTGGAGGTACTCGCGCCGGCCGACCGCGACCTGGGAGATGTAGGGGACGAGGTTGTTGGGGATGCCCTGCGGGTCCTCGCCCATCGTGCCGCTGACGTGCGCACCGACCGGGTTGAAGTAGCGCAGCAGCGCGAAGCGCATGCTCGGGTGGGCGGCCGCGACGTCGCGCAGGATCTGCTCCTGCATGACCTTGGTCCAGCCGTAGGGGTTGGTCGCCGAGGTCTGGCGGTCCTCGGTGGCCGCCTCCTGGTTGGTGCCGTAGACCGTGGCGGACGAGCTGAAGACGAGCTTGTCGACGCCGTGCAGCCGCATGGCCCGCACGAGGGAGAAGGTCGAGCCGAGGTTGTTCTCGTAGTACTCGAGCGGCAGCTCGACGCTCTCGCCGACGGCCTTGAGGCCAGCGAAGTGGATGACCGCGTCGATCTTCTCGTTGGCGAAGAGGTGCTCGGTCTTGTCGTGGTCGGTCAGGTCGAAGGAGTGGACCGGCAGGTGCGTGCCGGTCAGGGCCTCGAGCCGGTTGACCACCGTCGGCTTGCTGTTGGCGAAGTTGTCGACGATGAGCACGTCGTGCCCGGCGGCGATGAGCTGGACCACGGTGTGCGAGCCGATGTAGCCGGCTCCGCCGCTGACGAGTACGCGCATGCGGTCACCCTATCGACCGGCGTCGCCGGGCAGGGAGGGGATCAGACGAGCGTCAGCTCGGTGATCGCGGCCGAGTAGAGCGCGAGGGGCGCGACGACGAGAAGGGCCGACACGGCATACATCCCCGCCGCGGCGACGGGCAGCGGCAGGCCACCGATGTGCTCCGCGTCGAGCAGGCCGATCCGCGCGGTGGCGACGCGGGTGCTGTCGGACATCGCCATGGCGCCCGCCGGCTTGGGGCCGCCGGCCATCGCGACGATGGCGCGACCGGTGTGGACGGGGCCCGCGTGCCGCACGGCGGCCCGGTCGGCGAGCACCTCGATGAGCAGGCCCACCTCGCGCAGCGCAGCGTCGCAGCGCAGGAAGCCGGGCATCGCCTCGTGGACGACGGTGAAGAACTCCATGACGAGGTCGTGCCGGGCGCTGAGGTGGGCGCGCTCGTGGGCGAGGACCGCCGACAGCTCGTCGGGGCCGAGCCGGTCGAGGGTGCCCTGGGTGAGGACGACCCGGCGGCGCACACCGGGCACGCAGTAGGCCGTCGGCGTCGTGTGCTCGAGCACGCGCATGTGGCGGTCGGCGCCCTCGCCGGGCACGCCGAGGAGGTCGACGAGGTCGCGGTGGCGGCGGCGGGCGGCCCGGAGGTTGCGGCCGACACGGTCGCCGGACAGGAGCAGCCGCACGGCGACGACCCCGCTCAGGGCTGCGGCGACGGCGAGCACCGCCCAGTGCTCCGAGAGCCGCACCTGCCGGCCGACGAGCAGCGGAATCGCGGCGGGGGCCGCGAGCAGCGCGGCCAGCACGGCGGCGACGGCGGTCGACTGCCACAGCACGAGCGCGGCCCGGGGCGCGCGTCGGAGAGCCGTCGCGCGAGCCAGGACGCGCGGCACCGGCCACGCGAGCAGGATCGCGAGGACGACGAGGGACGCGACGAGGAGCACGTGATCAGTGTGGAGGGTCCGGGGCGCGCTCGGGGTCAGCCGGCACGTTCTGGTCGGCGGGCCTCGAGCTCGGCCAGCGCGGCCTTGAGCTCGTCGATCTCCTCGGGCGTCGACTCGTCGAGGAAGTGGAGCAGCGCCGTGCGGCGCTTGTCGCCGGCGAGCTCGCCGAGCGTGTGGTGCAGCGACTCGGACGTGAGCTCGGCGCGGGTGGAGGCCGCGGTGTAGCGCCAGGCCCGCCCGTCGCGCTCGCGGTTGACGAGGCTCTTCTTGGCCATCCGGTCGAGCACGGTCATGAGGGTCGTGTAGGCGAGCCCGCGCTCGACCCCGATGGCGTCGTGGACCTCACGCACGGTGCGGCCCTCGGGGTGGGCCTCGGCGGTGGTCCAGAGCTCTTCCATGACGACGCGCTCGAGGTCGCCGAGACGGTTCTTCGGGGTGCTGGGCATGGCGGTCCAATCTACCGACGTGGGGGGTCGGGTTCGTGCGTGCGGTCGTCCGGCCGGACGTCCGTTTCTGCGGTGTGCTGAGCGGTGTTCGGAGACATCGTCGCCGATGGACGGCGCCGCACCTGCACGACGTGGTCGAACAGGTCGGCCCCGTCGTCGCGGTGGGTCACCATGATGATCGTCTGCGGAGGCGTCCCCGCAGCCTCCCCCTGGGACGTACCCGGTGCGCCGCCACCTCTGGTCAGGTCCTCGACGACGGCGCGGGCCGTCGGCGGGTCGAGGTGGGCGACGGGCTCGTCGAGCAGCACGACGGGTCGTTTGCTGACGTGGGCCCGGGCGATGCCGAGGCGGGCGCGCTCGCCCCCCGAGAGACCGCGACCGCCTGCGCCGAGGGTCGTGTCGAGCCCGTCGGGCATCGCGTGCAGCAGCGGGGTGAGCCCGGCCGCGCCGAGAGCCCGCTCGAGGTCGGCGTCGTCGGCGTCGGGGCGGGCGAGGGCGAGGTTGGCGCGCAGCGAGGTGCTGAAGACGTGCGTCTCGTCGTCGACGACGGCGATCCGGGAGCGGGTCTGCTCGAGGGGCTGGTCGAGGGCGTCGGCGCCGCCGAGCAGGTAGGTCCCACCGGACGGGTCGAGGTGGCGCGCGAGGACGGCGAGCAGGGTCGACTTGCCGCTGCCGTTGGGACCCGTGATCGCGATGCGGCTGCCGGCCGGCACGTGCAGGTCGGTCGCCGTGAGGTCGGTGCGGGCGCCCGTCCACGAGGCCGTGAGCGCTCGCGTCTCGACGTCGCTGCGGTCACCGCTGGCGTATGCCGTGTGCCCGGCCGGGGTGCCCGACGCGTCCTCTTGCGCCTGGTCGGGCGAGGACGCCTCGAGGGTTTTGGGCTCGGCCGCGACTGCGGGAGCCAGGTCGAGCAGGGCGTCGATGCTGCGCTCGCTGCCGCGGGCCCGGGCGAGGGCACGCATGGCGTCGACGAGCGGGGTGATCGCCTCCGAGACCGCGACGGGCGTGAGCACGAGCAGGGCCTTGACGGGGGTCGAGACGGGCAGGTCGCGAGCGATGACCGCCGTGACGGCGACGGCTGCGCCGACGGCGACGAGGAAGAGCGAGGCCGCGGTCGCGCGACCGGCGCTGATGCGGCGCGTCACCCGGTCGAGGGCCGCGTGGGCGTCGTCGAGCCAGCCGAGCGCGGTCGTCCAGCCGCCGACGGCGCGCAGCTCGCCGGCCTGGCTGGCCATGAGCTCGCTGACGCGCGTCACCTCGGCGCGAGCTGCGAGCAGCTCCGGGAGCGAACGGGACTCGAGGCGGGCCGCGAGGGCGCTGACGAGGCACACGACGACGCCGAGGCCGAGCATGACGAGACCGACGGGCAGCGCGAGCGCCATCGTCAGGGCGATGACGATGCCGCCTGCCACGGCGGTCGAGATAGCGGGGACGGTGACGCGCACCTGGGCGTCGACGACGTCCGTCAGGTCGTCCACGACGCCGGTGAGCACGTCGGCGCGGCGACGGCGCCCGAGGCGGGCCGGGGTGAGGGGGATGAGGGCCTCGTAGGCCGAGGTGCGGCGCTCGGCGAGCAGGCGCAGTGCGGCGTCGTGGCTCGTCAGGCGCTCCCAGTAGCGGAAGACCGGACGCGCCATGCCGAAGGCGCGGACGGCGACGATCGCGGTGAGCAGGGTGAGGATGACGGGCCGCTCGGAGGCCCGGACGATGAGCCAGCCCGACGTCGCGGTGAGGGCCATGCCCGAGGCGGTCGCGATGCCGCCGAGGAGGCCGCCGCGGACCGTGCCGGCCGAGGGCCACCAGACCCGCCGCCGCTCACCGGCGGTTCGAGGTGACGCCGGCACCGACGTGGGGCGCGCGATCACCTCGACGCGCGGGTCGGGGGAGGAGGCGGTGCTCATCGTGTCCCCTCCTCTCCAGCGGTTCGAGGTGATGGCGGCACGGACGTGGGGCGCGACATCACCTCCACCGGCGAGGCGTCTGCGACGGCGAGGACGACGTGGTGGTCGGCGTGGGCGAGCAGCTCGTCTCGGTGGGTCACGGCGATGACGACCCGGCGCTCGGCGAGCTCGGCCACCACGGCCGCGACGTGGGCCGCTCCCTCGGGGTCGAGGTGGGCGGTCGGCTCGTCAAGGAGCAGCAGCGTCTCGGGCGCGAGCCAGGCGCGCGCGAGGGCCAGGCGCTGGCGCTGCCCGGCCGACAGCCCGAAGCCGTCGTCGCCGAGGTCCGCCGACAGGCCACCGGGCAGCGCGGCGACGACGCCGTCGACCTCGACCGCGCGCAGGGCCTCCCAGAGCTGGTCGTCGGTGGCGGGGTGGCCGATCGTCAGGGCGGAGCGCACCGAGCCGGTCGCCAGGAACGGGCGCTGCGTCACGTAGTGCGAGGCCGGGGCCTCGACCGTGCCCGCACCCGGCCGGCGCAGTCCGGCGACCAGGTCGAGCAGCGTCGACTTGCCGACCCCCGAGGGGCCGGTCACGACGGTGAGCCCGGGCCCGGCCGCGAGGTCGAGGTCACGGACCACGGGAGCCGGCGACCCGGCATACGCGTAGGTGACGCCGGTCAGGCGCACCCGCCCGACCGCGCCGGCGCCCCCACCCCCGCTTGCCCGACCGAACGCAGCGTTCGACGGCGAACTCAGTGCTCCAACAGCGCTTTCGGCACCGAACGCGGCGTTCGGTGCGGAAGCCGGGGTGGGGGTCGGGGTGGGCTCGAGCTGGGCGAGGATCGCGTCCAGGGCGACCGCGCCGTCGGCGGCGGCGTGGTACTCCGCGCCGACCCGGCGCACCGGCCAGTAGGCCTCGGGCGCAAGCAGGATCGCGACGAGGGCCGGCCCGAGGGCCATCGACCCGGTCGAGAGCCGCAGGCCCACGGTGACCGCGACGATGGCGACGGAGATCGTCGCGAGCAGCTCGAGGGCAGCCGACGAGAGGAAGGCGATGCGCAGCGTCTCCATCGTGGCGCGCCGGTGCCGGTCGCTGACCTCGCGAACGGTCGTCACCTGCCGCCGCGCGCGGCCGTACGTCACGAGCGTCGGCAGGCCGCGGACGACGTCGAGGAAGTGGCCCGACAGGGCTGCGAGGGCGGACCAGCGGCGCTCTGTCGACTCGGCCGTCGCCTTGCCGATGAGGGCGGCGAAGACCGGCAGCAGCGGCAGGGTCAGCACGACGACGAGCGCGCTCGGCCAGTCGACGACTACGAGCGTGGCGATGGCGAGTGCCGGCACGACCGCGGCGGTGACGAGCGTCGGCAGGAAGCGGGCGGCATACGGCTCGACGGCCGCCGTGCCCGCGGTCGCGAGCGACACGGCTGCACCGGGCTCGAGCCGGGCGTCCGCGTCGACGGTGCCCCAGCGCCGCAGCAGCGCCGCCCGCAGCGCCGACGACACAGAGACGCCGGCCCACGCCGCGACCCACTCGGTGGCGGCGGCGAGCACGGCCCGCACCGCGAAGAGTCCGAGCAGCCAGGCGAGCGGGGTGACGAGGTCACGCCCCTCGACGACGGCCACGACGACCGCCGACAGCGCGAAGGCCGTGGCGATCGTCGCCAGGCCGCTCGCGATGCCGGTTGCAGCGAGGACGGCGACGGGCCTCCGGGCGGCGGGGACCGCCCGGAGGAGGCGTGGGTCGAAGGGCTTCACGGAGTCCGTGCTCTCTTCAGTGTCGGGTGATGGGTGGCCGGCTGTCGCGGGTCAGTGCGACACCGTCTCGAGCGGTGCGTCCTCGGGAATGTGCTTGACGGTCAAACGCTTCCGGAAGACCCAGTACGTCCAGCCCTGGTAGAGCAGGACGATCGGCGTGAAGACCAGCGCGACGATCGTCATGACCTTGAGCGTGTAGTCGGTGCTCGACGCGTTGTCGATGGTGAGGTTCCACGCCGGGTTGGTCGAGCTGGGCATGACGTTGGGGAAGAGCACGAGGAAGTACGTCGCGACGGCCATGGCGATGGTGACGGCGGTGCCGATGAAGGCCCAGCCCTCACGCCCGGCACGGTTCGCCGCGAGCCCGCCGAGGAGCGCGACCGCGGCGACGACGGTCGTGACCCACGAGGCGAGCTTGCCGTCGGTGAGGCCGATCCAGAGCAGGAGGGCGACCGCCAGCACCGCGGCGACGACGCCGACGCGCTCGGCGATCTGGCGCGCCTCGTGGCGGATCTTGCCGTCGGTCTTGAGGGCGATGAAGATCGCGCCGTGCGTGAGGAAGAGCGCGACGAAGACGAGGCCGCCGAGCAGTCCGGCCGGGGTGAGCAGCGTGAAGAGGTTGCCGGTGAACTCCTTGTTCGCGTCGATCGGCACACCGCGCACGATGTTGGTCAGCGCGACGCCCCAGAGGAGCGCGGGCACGAGCGAGCCCCAGAAGATCGCCTGGTCCCAGCGCGCCTTCCACTGGGCCTCGGGCCGCTTGTGGCGGTACTCGAAGCCGAGGTTGCGCAGGATGAGGGCGACGAGGATGAGCAGCAGCGGCAGGTAGAAACCGCTGAACAGCGTTGCGTACCAGTGCGGGAAGGCCGCGAAGGTCGCGCCGCCGGCCGTGAGCACCCACACCTCGTTGCCGTCCCAGACCGGGCCGATGGTGTTGAGCAGGACGCGGCGGCGCTTCTCGGCGTCGACGGCGTCGGAGGCGTAGCGCTTGCCGCCGAGGACCGGCAGCAGCATGCCGACGCCGAAGTCGAAGCCCTCGAGGACGAGGTAACCCGTCCACAGGACGCCGAGGACGATGAACCAGAAGGTGGCGAGATCCATTGCAGCTCAGCCCTTCTCAGTAGGCGAAGACGAGGGGTGCGTCCTCGTCCCGGTCGGCGGGGTCCTGCGGCTCCTCGAAGGGCTCGGCCCCCTTGCGGACGTAGTGCAGGAAGAGCTTGATCTCGACGACGGCCAGCGCCCCGTAGAGGAGGGTGAAGACGACCATCGACGTGATGACCTCGCCCATCGAGACGCCGGGGGAGACGCCGTTGGCCGTCGTCATGAGGCCGAAGACGAGCCAGGGCTGGCGGCCGACCTCGGTGAAGATCCAGCCGAAGCTGTTGGCGAAGACGGGAAGGAGCGGAGCGGCCACGGCGGCATACGCCAGCCACTTCGAGGTGGGGGTGCGGCCCTTGCGGGTCAACCAGAGCACCGCCAGCGCGATGGCGACCGTCGCCATGCCGAGCCCGATCATGAGACGGAACGACCAGTAGGTGGTCGGGATGTTGGGCACGAAGGCGGTCGCGACGTCGGCGACGCGGGGGTTGCCGCTCGCGCCGTACGTCTGGGCGTACTCGGCCTTGAGGTCGTTGATGCCCCGGACGGCGCCCTTGAAGTCGCCGGTCGCGAGGAAGCTGAGCAGGCCGGGGACCTCGATGAGCGCGTTGGCGTGGGACCCGTCGAGCGAGCCGATCGTCAGCACGGAGAAGGGTGCTCCCTGGCCGGCGGGCACGGAGTCGTAGAGCGCCTCGGCGGCGGCCATCTTCATCGGCTGCACCTCGGTCATGATCTTGCCCTGCACGTCGCCGGAGATGATGACGCCGACGGCGGCGACGAGAGCGAAGACCGCGCCGATGCGCGTGGCCCGGCGGTACATCGGGGCGTCGGTCCGCGCGACGTCCTGCGCGTCGTCGGCAGCACGCTTGGCCTCGCGGCGCATGAGCCACAGAGCGACACCCATGACGACGCCGGCGCCGGCCATGTAGGCCGACAGGACGACGTGCGGGAAGGTGACGAGCTGGACCTTGTTGGTCAGCACCGCGAAGAAGTCGGTGAGCTCGGCGCGGCCGCTCGCCTTGTTGTAGGTGTAGCCGACCGGGTGCTGCATGAAGGAGTTGGCGGCGAGGATGAAGTACGCCGAGAGCACCGTGCCGATGTGCACGAGCCACATCGTCGTGGCGTGCAGCTTCTCCGGCAGCCGGCCCCACCCGAAGATCCACAGGCCGAGGAAGGTCGACTCGAGGAAGAAGGCGAGCAGCGCCTCGATCGCCAACGGGGCACCGAAGATGTCACCCACGAAGCGTGAGTAGTCGCTCCAGTTCATCCCGAACTGGAACTCCTGCACGATGCCGGTCACGAGACCGAGCGCGAAGTTGATGAGGAAGAGCTTGCCGAAGAACTTGGCCAGCCTCATCCACTCCGGGTTGTGCGTGCGCACCCAGGCGGTGTGGAAGACGGCGACGATGAGGGACATGCCGATCGTGATCGGCACGAAGAGGAAGTGGTACACGGTGGTGATGGCGAACTGCCACCGTGCCAGGTCCGTTGCATCCATTGGGACTCCGCGAGGGTCGCGCCAGAACTACATTACGTAGTAGATGCTAGCGGGTGCCTCGTTGGCTCACCCCGCCGGTGTCCAGCGTTGGGGCGTGACGCCGCTCACGCGCGGGTTCGGCGTTGACACGGCCGCGCGCCGCTGCCTTACTTCCCGGGTGACCGAACTGGACGTCGTCGTCGACCCCGCCTCCCACGAGCCGCCCTACCTGCAGCTGCGGTCCCAGATCGAGGCGCTCGTCCGCTCCGGCCGCCTCGTCCCGGGCGACCGGCTGCCCACCGTCCGGGCGCTCGCCGCCGACCTCGGGCTCGCGGCCAACACGGTGGCGCGCGTCTACAAGGAGCTCGAGGCCGCGGGTCTCGTCGAGACGCGCGGCCGTGCCGGCACGGTCGTCGCGTCGGGGGAGCATGCCGCTGCGGCCGCGCTCGACGTTCTCGCCGCTCGTTTCGTCGCGGCGGCCCGCGAGGCGGGGGTGCGCGACGCGGCCGCCGTCGAGATCGTGCGTCGCGCGCAGCGCAACAGCTGACCGAGGGCGTATGCCGTGTGCCCGGGTCAGGCGTGCCGGACGGGCTGGGTGCCCACCGGGCTCTGGGACTCGTTGCGCGACAGTGGAACCGGTCGACTGAGCGGGTGCAGGATCCGGGCGACCGTCGGGCGGGACGACCGGTCGCGGGCGCGTCGGCGCGCGGGTGCGGCGACGGGCTCCGGAGCCGGCTGGGTGTTCCTGACGGCCCAGGCGCCGGCGAGACGTGCGGCGTGCGGGGGGATGGTCATGACGTGCTCCTCGGGTCGGCCGGGCGGACATTGGGTCACACCCGACAGTCAGAGCCGACAACCGGCGTGCTGATACCGCGCAACGGCAGACCCTGCGAGTCCGAGCACCTGTCGGTGCACATTCGTGCAGCGAGGAGCCGTTCGCAGGGCGGACGCGGGCGACTCGCTGCGAAGGTGCCGCTGACCGTTCGCTGTCTGGTGCCCCGCGGAGTCGCGGAGCGGCGCGAACGGCGACACAGGGAAGGAACGAGAAATGCGCAACACCATCGTTCGGATCGCCGTCGCGTTGATGGCGGTCCTCGGCATGACCGCGGTCGTCGCGTCACCCGCCTCGGCGATCACCCGGGTCAGCTGCTCCAGCAGCACCCTCCACACCCACTCGATCTCGGGTGACACGTGCTGGTCCGGCACGGGAACCGCCTGGGTGACGCTCTACCGCGTGACCCTCGTGGACGCGGGCAGCCGGTCCGGCTACGTCACGTACGACACCTTCAGCGGCACGCGCAAGACCACCTACTTCCAGGCGTACGACATGGTCTCCCTGCCCGAGGTCACGGTCCGCGTCATCTACCGCAGCTGACGACCTCCTCCAGTCGCTCGGTGGAGTCCTGTCGTCGCCCGTGCTTCGACAGGACTCCACCGTCCGACCGGCGGTCAGTCGACGAGGTCGATGTCCCAGCACTCGTCGTCGCGCAGCGCGGGAGTCGTCCACGCGGGGTCGGGTCGCCACCGGGTCCATGACTCGTCGAAGGGCCAGTCGCCGGCCGCGAAGGAGGCCCGCGCGTGGCGGCCGTTGTGCCGGATCGCCTCGGCCTGCTCGGCCGTCCCCCGACCCTGCTCGACGGCCGCCTCGAGCTCGTCGGCGTCCTTGACGTTGACCGTGCCGTCGGCCTCGATCCAGAGGTCGAGCACGTGGTCGCCCGTGCACGTGTCGCGTCCGTCGCGACGGTGGGCGGTCTCGAGGTTGACGTACCACCCTTCGAACGTCCAGCGGTCATGCGCCGCAGGGTCGCCCGGGTGATCGCCCTCGGGCACGTCCCAGAAGAGCCAGACCGACCACGGCAGCTCGGCCGGGGCGATGCGCAGGATGCCGGCGCCGCGCCAGCGCGTCCGGGCCTGCACGCGCTGCGCGTCCCGGAGGAACCGCTCGGCCATGGGCACGTCACGCAGGTCCGAGCCGTCGGCATACCTCTTCGTCAGCTGCACCGTGCCGGGCGCGAGCCACGCGACCAGGCCCTGCTCGTCGTCGCGCACGACCCGCATCGGTGCGACGCTCTCGGGGCGTCCGGGACGCCAGCCGAGGTCCCGGTAGCGCCACATGACCTCGTCCCCGGCGTCGAGGAACGGCGGGACACCGAGGGGGCGGGCGCCCTCCGGCGGCCACACGGGGTACGGCGCAAGCACCGGGGCAGCGGACAGCGGTGGGGTGTCGGGCACGCGCCCCACCCTACGAGCCGCGGTCAGCTCGTCGGCGTCAGCCGGCCCGCGGCGATCCCGCGACCGGACCTCGTCGGGCAGCCGGCACGCGCGGCGCGGTGCCGGCTCAGCCGCGGGGTCGCTCGTCGACGATGCGACGGGCCTTGCCGATGGAGCGCTCGATCGTGCCGGGGTCGCGCACCTCGACGCGGCACGTCGTGCCGATGTGGGTCTTGATCGCGTGCTGGAGCGTGCGCGCGATCTCGTCGGCGGTGCCCGCCTCGAGGCGCGCGAGCGGCTCGACGAGGACGGTGAGCTCGACCATCCGGCCGGGCTGGGTCAGCACGCACTGGAAGTACGGCGACAGCCGCGGCTCGGCGAGCACGTGCTCCTCGATCTGGGTCGGGAAGACGTTGACGCCGCGGATGATCATCATGTCGTCGGTGCGGCCGGTGATCTTCTCCATGCGGCGCATCGACGGGACGGCCGTCCCGGGCAGCAGCCGCGTCAGGTCGCGGGTGCGGTAGCGGATCACGGGCATCGCCTGCTTCGTCAGCGATGTGAAGACGAGCTCGCCGACCTCGCCGTCGGGCAGCACCTCCTCGGTGATGGGGTCGATGACCTCCGGGTAGAAGTGGTCCTCCCAGATGTGCAGCCCGTCCTTCGTCGTCGCCGCCTCCTGCGCGACGCCGGGGCCCATGACCTCCGAGAGGCCGTAGATGTCGACGGCGTCCATGCCGGTGCGGCGCTCGATCTCCTGGCGCATCGACTCGGTCCACGGCTCGGCGCCGAAGATGCCGACCTGCAGGCTCGTCGCAGCGGGGTCGATGCCCTCGCTCTCCATCTGGTCGAGCAGGCTGAGGAAGTAGCTCGGCGTCACCATGATGACCCGCGGCCCGAAGTCCTGGATGAGCTGCACCTGTCGCTCGGTCATACCGCCGCTGACGGGCACGACCGTGGCGCCGAGCCGCTCGACGCCGTAGTGCGCGCCGAGACCCCCGGTGAACAGGCCGTAGCCGTAGGCGACGTGGACGATGTCGCCGGGGTGTCCGCCCGCGAGGCGGATCGAGCGGGCCATGAGGTCGGCCCACGTGTCGATGTCGCGCTTGGTGTAGCCCACCACGGTGGGACGGCCGGTGGTCCCCGAGCTCGCGTGCACGCGTACGACCTGCTCGCGGGGCACGGCGAACATCCCGAAGGGGTAGTTGGCCCGCAGGTCCGCCTTGGTCGTGAACGGCATACGACTCACGTCGTCGAGCGACTGCAGGTCGTCGGGGTGGAATCCCTTGGCCTCGAACGCAGCCCGGTAGTGCGGGACGTTGTCGTATGCCGCGTGCACGGTTCGCCGGAGACGCTCGAGCTGGGTGGCGCGCAGCTCGTCCACCGACATCGTCGGGATCTCGTGATCCGGCAGGCCCGGCTGGGCGGGCTGGTCGGCTGGGCGGGTGGCGGCTGACTCCGTCGTCATGGCCCCATTGTGCCCACCCCGCGCCCGGATCACCCCGGGGCCCGCCCGCCCCCCCGAAAGCCGAGTGGGCACTCTCACCCGGGGGTGAAAGTGCCCACTCGACGGTCGAGAGACCGCGGACGCTCAGACGTCGGCCGTGGTGGTGGTCGTGCCGGTGCTGGTGGCGTCGGCACGTGCCTCGTCGTCCTCGGTGCGCATGCGCTTGAGGAACGTCCGGGTCCGCTCGTGCTGCGGGTTGCTGATGACGTCCTTGGGCTTGCCCTCCTCGACGACGACCCCGCCGTCCATGAAGACGACGTGGTCGGCGACGTCGCGGGCGAAGCCCATCTCGTGCGTCACGACGATCATCGTCATGCCCTGCTTGGCGAGCTCGCGCATGACGAGGAGCACCTCGCCGACGAGCTCGGGGTCGAGCGCCGACGTCGGCTCGTCGAAGAGCATCAGCTTGGGGTCCATCGCGAGGGCGCGGGCGATCGCGACGCGCTGCTGCTGGCCGCCGGAGAGCTGTGCCGGGTAGGAGTCCGGCTTGTCGCCGAGACCGACCTGCTCGAGCAGCTCGAGCGCCCGGGCCCGTGCCTTCTTCTTGTCGACGCCCCGCACCTGGACGGGGGCCTCCATGACGTTCTGGAGCGCCGTCATGTGCGGGAAGAGGTTGAAGCGCTGGAAGACCATGCCGATGTCGCGGCGCTGGGCAGCCACCTGCTTGTCGGTGAGGTGGTGCAGGTGACCACCCTCCTCGCGGTAGCCGACGAGGTCGCCGTCGACCCAGATGCGGCCGCCGTCGATGGCCTCGAGCTGGTTGATGCAGCGCAGGAAGGTCGTCTTGCCCGAGCCGGACGGCCCGAGCAGGCAGACGACCTCACCACGGTGCACGTCGAGGTCGATGCCCTTGAGCACCTCGTTGCCGTGGAAGCTCTTGAGCACGTTGACCGCACGCACGAGCGGCGCGTCCTCGCCGGTGCGCGAGCGTTCGTGCGGCTGCGAGGACTCCGCGGTCGTGCTGGTGGTGGTGTTGTCGGACATCAGGCGCCTCCTGCCCCGGCCGGACGGGCGAACCGCTTGTTGCTCGGGGTGCCGAAGCCGCGCCCGAAGCGCTTCTCGAGGAAGTACTGCCCGACCATGAGCACCGACCCGACGATGAGGTACCAGGCGGTGACGGCGACGAACGCCGGCATGATCAGCAGCGTCCGGTTGCCGATGGCGCTCGTCTGGTAGTAGAGCTCGGTGATGACGGGGATCGCCGAGAGCAGCGAGGTGTCCTTGACCATGGCGATCGTCTCGTTGCCGGTCGGCGGCACGATGACGCGCATGGCCTGGGGGAGCACGATGCGGCGCATGGCCTGGCCCCGGTTCATGCCGAGCGCCGACGCCGCCTCGGCCTGGCCCTTGTCGACCGACAGGATGCCGGCGCGTGCGATCTCGGCCATGTAGGCGGCCTCGGACAGGCCCAGGCCGATGATGCCGGCGAGGAGCGTGCTCGAGAACTGGTTGACGTTGAGGGTGAAGAAGGTGAAGTCGCTCGACAGGCCCATGAACGAGGCGAGCTGCTGGCCGAACGGGAGACCGAAGTCGAGCCGGTTGTAGAGGAAGCCGACACCGCTTCCGATCATGGCGAGCAGGACGAGGCGCGGGATGCCGCGGAAGAACCACGTGTAGACGAACGAGACGCCGCGCAGGATGGGGTTCTCCGACAGGCGGAGGACGGCGATGATGATGCCGCCCACGATGCCGATGACCATCGAGCCGATGGTGCCGATGATCGTGCCCTTCCAGAGCCCCTCGAGCACCGGGGTCTGGCGCATGATCTCGAGTGCCTTGGGGAAGTTCCAGCGTTCGTTGGTCAGGAACGAGCTGACGAGCATCGCGACGAGCACGAGGATCACGGCCAGCGCGACCCAACGGCCGGGGTGCCGGACCGGCCGGGCGTCGATGACGCCCGGCCGGTCGGTGGTGGTGTCGGTCATCCGCGCGCTCAGGGGTTGAGGGCGAAGTTGTCGATGGCGCCGGCCTCGACGGAGTACTTCTTCAGGGCCGCCTCGTAGCTGCCGTCGGCCTTGCTCGCCTTGAGCGCGTCGACGAGGAGGTTCGCGAAGTCCGTCTGGTCCTTCGGCACGACGTAGCCGTAGGGAGCCGAGTCGTAGATGTCGCCGAGCGCCTCGAGCGAGCCCGTCTGCTTGACGGCGTAGAGGCCGACCGGCGAGTCGGCGAGCATCGCGACGGTCTTGCCGCTCGCGACGTCGGCCGTGACCTGGTCCTGGCCGGTCTGGATGACCTGGGTGATCGCGGGCTTGCCGGCGTCGGTGCACTTCTTGCTGCGGGCGGCGAGGTCCTCGGCCTGCACGGTGTCCTTCTGGGCGCCGACGCTCTTGCCGCAGACGTCGTCGATGCTGACCTTCTGCGGGTTGCCCTTGGCGACGACCCACTGGGTGCCGGCGCTGTAGTAGCTCACCATGTTGACCTGCTTCTTGCGGTCGGGGTTGATGGTGAAGCTCGAGACACCGACGTCGTACTTGCCGCTCGTGACGCCGAGGATGATGGTGCCGAAGCCCGCCGGGACGTACTCGGTCTTGAGGCCGAGCTTGGCGGCGACGGCATTGAAGACGTCGACGTCGAAGCCCTCGACGGTCTTGCCGTCGGAGCCCAGCATCTCGTTGGGCGCGTAGGTCGGGTCGGTGCCGACGACGATCTTGCCGGCCGACTTGAGCTTGGCGGGGACCTTGGCGGCGAGGGCCTGGTCGACGCCACCGCCGGCCGAGGTCCCGGCCGGCGTGCTGCCTGCTCCCGGGTTGGTGGACAGCGAGTCCGAGCCGCAGGCTGAGAGCGTGAGGCCGGCGGCCATGAAGCCGGTGACGGCGATGAGGGACATGCGACGCATCAAGTGGGTCCTTCCGGGGACAAGCTGGTCGATCGGGGCAGGCGCGGCGGTGCGGCTGCTGATGCGGCCGATCCTGCCATCTTTCGCTGCGAGTTCCCACGGATGCGACCGAACCGTTAGCGGGCCCACAGGGACGCCCCGGGCGCTGTGCCCGGGGCGTCCCCGATCGCTCCGATCGTTCCGATTGCGTATGCCGTCCGGCCGGGTCAGCGCTTGAAGCGCTGCACCGAGCCCGGACCGCCCGTCTCGAAGTCGGCGAGCTGGCCGACGTAGAGGTAGGCGCCGTGGACCTCGACGGCGAGCGGCCGGTCGAGCGAGACCGCCGTCGACCGCGAGCCGTTCACGAACTTCGTGACCTTGCCGGCGAAGAGCTCGGTGGCGTAGAGCGTCCCGTCGGGTGCGACGGCGATGTTCGTCGCACCGAGCAGGCCGCTGGCGACGATGGAGCGGTGGCCGCTCGTGTCGTAGCGGTAGACCTTGCCGCGGGCTCCGAGGACGGGGCTCTCGGGACCTCCGGGCAGCACCGAGACGAACATGTTGCCGGCCTGGTCGAACTCGACGTCGGTCGGGACCGGCTCGAAGGCGTAGGTCACCCCGGCGAGGCAGTCGAAGGCGCCCGGAGGCGCCCCGAACTCCGCGGCGAGGCCGGCGGCCATCTCCGCCGTCAAGGTGATCGGCTGCGGCGGAAGGACCGCCGCGGTCGAGACGTGACCGCCCTCGTCGACCTTCATCACCGTGTTCATGCCGGCGTCCGCGACGTACCAGCCCGACGCGCTCCACGCGACGGAGTACGGGTGCGAGTCGAGGGCGCCGGTGTAGGTCGCCGCACCGCCGGTCAGTCCGCCGAGGATCTGCTCGGCGCACGGGTTGCCGCCCGCGACGATGCCGTAGGTGTTGACGGAGTCCGGGTTGTGCGCGGCCTCGTAGCCCACGAGGTCGCCGAAGACGTCGCTCGCTCCACGGGAGTGGATCGTGAGCCCACCCTCGGTGTGCTCGTCGTTGCTCCACGCGTACGCGTACGACTTCCCGTCCGGTGAGAAGTGGGCGCCGGCGAGGCCAGGCGCCTGCGCCAGCGGCGTGTCCGAACCCACCTTGGACAGGGTCCCGAAGGCCCCGTCGGCGACGTAGACGTTCTGCTGGTTGACCGCGAGGTTGAACGGCCCCAGCTGGAAGTCCGAGAGCACCTTGTGCCAGTTGGCGCTGCCCGCGGAGGCCTGCGGCGCCCCGACTGCTGCCGTCACGGCCACGGCCAGACCGCACGCCGCGGTGGCGAGCAGCCTCGAGCGAGTGCGTGTTTGCGTCCTGCTCCCTGTCTTGTGGTGCATGTGTTTCCCCATCTCGATGTCAAGGGAAGGGCCCGCCCCCCGAACCGTGCCGCCCCCTGCGGCGTCCTCGACGTCGTGGTTCCGACGGTAGGCAAGGCTGTGGCGCCCGTCACACGTTTTGTTGGGATCGCGGCCGCCGTATGGGAGGTCTGTCCCAAAGGCACCGAAGATCCGCTGCGGTCCGCGCCTGTGGACGGCCGGTGCGGGGCACGAGACTCCCTCGGGTAGCATGGAGACCAGCGGCCCGCCCAGTTCTGCCTCGGGCTGCTTCTTCTTGGCCGGGCGGAGTGTTCGCCGGCCCCGTCGATTCGCTCTTGCGCCGCGACACCTCACAGCTGAGGCCGTCGCGCCGGGCAGAACGACCGCATCCACTTATTGGAGTACCCACCTGTGTCCACTGACTCCAACTTCGCCGTCCTCGGCGTGCCCACCCACCTCGTCACCGTCCTTGACGACCTCGGCATCACGGTGCCGACGCCGATCCAGGCCGCGACGCTGCCCGACTCGATCGCCGGGCGCGACGTCCTCGGCCGTGGCCGCACCGGCTCCGGCAAGACGTACGCCTTCCTGCTGCCGCTGCTCACGCGCCTGTCCCAGTCGGGCGGCCGTCGCCAGGCGCGCCGTCCCCGGGCCCTGATCCTCGCGCCGACGCGCGAGCTCGTCACGCAGATCGACACCGCGATGGCCCCGCTGGCCAAGGCCCTGGGCCTGAACTCGCAGACGATCTTCGGCGGCGTCGGCCAGAACCCGCAGGTCCAGGGCCTGCGCGCCGGTGTCGACGTCATCGTCGCCTGCCCCGGTCGCCTCGAGGACCTCATGCAGCAGGGTCACGTCTTCCTCGACGGCATCGAGATCACCATCCTCGACGAGGCCGACCACATGGCCGACCTCGGCTTCCTCCCCGGCGTGCGCCGGATCATGGAGAAGACCCCGCCGAAGAGCCAGCGGCTGCTCTTCTCGGCCACGCTCGACGGCGCGATCAACGTCCTCGTCAAGCGCTTCCTCAACAACCCCGTGACGCACGAGGCCGACTCGGCCCAGTCGCCGGTCTCGACGATGAGCCACCACGTGCTCCACGTCGACAACGGCTCGCACCTTCCCGTGCTGCTGGACCTCACTGCCGCGCCGGGTCGCACCGTCGTCTTCACGCGCACCAAGCACCGGGCCAAGAAGCTCGCCAAGCAGCTCAACGCCTCGGGAGTTCCGGCCGTCGAGCTGCACGGCAACCTCAGCCAGGGTGCCCGCACGCGCAACATGGACGACTTCCACTCGGGCCGCGCCCAAACCCTCGTCGCCACCGACATCGCCGCCCGTGGCATCCACGTCGACGACGTCGCGCTCGTCATCCACGCCGACCCGCCGGTCGAGCACAAGGCCTACCTCCACCGCTCGGGCCGCACCGCCCGTGCCGGCAACGACGGCACCGTCGTCACGATGATGCTCGACGACCAGGTGCGCGACGTGCGCGACCTGACGCGCAAGGCCGGCATCAAGCCGACCACGACGCGCGTCCAGCTCGGACATCCGCTCCTGACGGAGCTCGCCCCCGGCGACCGGTCGTATGCCGGTGGCCTCGTCCGCGAGGAGGCGCCCGCGGGTGCCGGCGGCGGACGCGGCGGCAACGGTGGCGGGGGCGCCGCTGGTGGCCGTGGCCGTGGCCGTGGTCGCGGCGGCAACGGCGGGGCGTCCGCCGGTGGCCGTGGTGCCGGTTCCGCTCGACCGGCCGGCGAGGGTGGTCGCGGTCGTGGCCGCGGCGACGAGGGCTCGGGCCGTGCGCCCGGTGCCGGTCGTGGCGCCGGCGGTGGCCGTGGTGGTCAGGCGGCCGGTGGCCAGGGCGGTCGTCGCTCCGGTGGTGCCGGTAGCGCTGGTGGTGCCGGTCGTCGCGGCGGCTCCTCGACCGTCTACTCGACGAGCAGCGGTGGCAGCGCCGCGTCGTTCTCCGCCGGCACCCGTGCCGGCGGCCGCCGCTCCCGCTGACCCCAGCACCCACCCAGCTCTTCAACCGTCGAGAGGCCAAAGTTTGCGGCCTCCGACCAGTCGAGAGGCCAACGTTCGTCACGAACGTTGGCCTCTCGACGTCGGCACACCCACGAACTGTGGCCTCTCGACGTGCGGGGGCCGCGGCGTCAGGGGCGGGGACTCGCGAGCGTGCGGCTGCGACCGCGGAACTCGGCGATGATCTGGCCGTCGGACTCGCGCTTGACCGTCACGTCGGTGATGCCGCTGCGCCCGAACGCCGAGCGCACGTGGCCCTCGGCGACGAGCACGTCCCCGAGCCGCCCCGGCGCGGTGAAGGTGATGTCGGCCCCGGCCGCCACCGTGAGGCGCCCCTGCGAGTTGCAGGCGAGCGCGAAGCACGAGTCGGCCAGGGTGAAGATGTAGCCGCCGTGGCAGATGGCGTGTCCGTTGACCATGTCGTCGCGGATCGCCATCCGCACGACGGCGTGGTCCTGCTCGACGGTGACGGCGTCCATGCCGAGCCGGCGCGAGGCCTCGTCGTCGGCCCACATCTGCCGGGCGAAGGCGACCCCGGCGTCCTCGGCGTCCTTGTCGTTCGAGGTGATGTCGGTGGGCACGTCGGTGCCGGTTTCACCTCGACCGGGGGCGTCGCTCACGACAGGCTCCCGTCGGTCAGGGCCGGGCTCGGCCGGTAGCGGCCACCGGGGTAGGCCTCGTCGAGCTCGGCGAGCTGCCGGGCGACGACGTCGAAGCCGATCTCGCGGCCCCACTCGATCGGGCCTCTCGGGTAGCGGGTGCCGAGCCGCATCGCGGTGTCGACGTCGTCGGCGCTCGCCTCGCCGCGGGCGACGAGGTCGACGGCCTCGTTGACGAGCATCGCGAGCGTCCGGGCGAGCGGGTCGGTCGCGATCGGTCCGCCGACGAGTCGGCCGGCGAGCTCGAGGTCGGGCTCGCCGCCCTCCGCCGAGGCGTCCACCGAGCCGTCGGCCGCATACGCGTAGACCCCTCGCCCCGACTTGCGGCCGAGCCGGCCGGCCTCGACGAGCTCCTGCTGGAAGGCCGTCGGCGTGTAGCGCTCGTCCCGGCCCGTCTGCTCCCACACCGAGGTGCCGACTGCGAGGTTGACGTCCTGGCCGATGAAGTCGGTGAGCTCGAGCGGACCCATCGGGAAGCCGCCCTTCTCGCGGAGGATCCAGTCGACCGTGGCCGCGTCGGCGATGCCGGCCTCGACGATGCGCTGCGCCTCGCCGTAGAAGGGGCGCGCGACCCGGTTGACGATGAAGCCGGGCGTCGAGCGGCACCGGACCGGGGTCTTGCCCCAGGCGTTCATGAGGGCCACGGCGTGCTCGACGTAGGCGTCCGCCGTGCGCTCGCCGCGCACGACCTCGACGAGCTTCATGACGGGTGGCGGGTTGAAGAAGTGCAGGCCGAGCACGCGCTCGGGATCGGTCACCTCGTCGGCGATGCCGTCGATGTCGATGCTCGACGTGTTCGTGGCGAGGACCGTGTTCGGGGGTTGGCGGTCGGCGAGCTCGGCGAAGATGCGGCGCTTGAGGTCGAGGTCCTCCGGCACGGCCTCGATGACGAGCCCGCAGTGCGGCAGTTGCTCGACTGACTCGGCCGGGGTGATCCGCTGCAGCACCGCCGTCGCGTCGTCGGCCGAGAGCCGTCCCTTGTCGACGAGGCGCGACAGGGCGCTCCCGATCCTCTCGACGGCGGCGGCCGCCGAGCCGGGGACGGCATCGACGAGCGTGACGGCGTGGCCGGCGCTCGCCGCCACCTGGGCGATGCCAGCGCCCATCGCGCCGGCCCCGACGACGCCGACGGGGCCGAACGACGACCCCTCGTGCGCCGTGTCGTGGTGGGTGCGGTCGGGCTCGGTGACGTCCGTGTCCATGGCGGCCATCCTGCCGTCTCGCCCGCCCCGAGTGTGCGGTGGGCGGTCGCCGGAGCGCGCCACACGGCATACGACCGCGGGGTGCGCCGGGGCTAGCATCGACCCGTGACTGCACCGGCAACGACGCCCACCCACCCCCTGCTCGACGCGCACGCGGGAGTCCTCGACGAGATCCGTCAGGCCCTGGCGAGCCGCAGCTGGTACTCCCGCTACCCCGAGTCGCCGAGCCCGCGCGTCTACGGCGAGACCGCCGCCGCCGACGGGCTGGCCGCGCACGAGGCGCACCTGGACACGGCGTATGCCGGCCTGTCGAGCCAGCCGACCGACGGCACCTTCGTGGGGAGCGAGGTCTCGCCCTACGGACCGACGCTCGGCGTCACCTACCCGGCGCTCGACCTCGACGCGGGGCTCGCGGCCGCGCGGGCGGCGATGCCGGCCTGGCGTGACGCGGGTCCGCAGGCGCGGGCCGCGGTGTGCGTCGAGATCGTCGACCGCATCAACAAGCGCAGCTTCGAGATCGCCAACGCCGTCATGCACACCTCGGGCCAGCCGTTCGTCATGTCCTTCCAGGCCGGGGGCCCGCATGCCCAGGACCGCGCCGTCGAGGCGATCGCGGCGGGGCTCGTCGAGCAGGAGCGCGTGCCCGCGTCGGTGGTCTGGGAGAAGCCCGGCCGCGACCGCGAGGGCAAGCCGGCGCCGACCCGCATGCAGAAGGACTACCGCCTCGTGCCGCGCGGCGTGGCGCTCGTCATCGGCTGCAACACGTTCCCGACGTGGAACGCCTACCCCGGCATCTTCGCCTCGCTCGTCACGGGCAACGCGGTCGTCGTCAAGCCGCACCCGCGCGCCGTGCTGCCGCTCGCGATCTCCGTCGAAATCGCGCGCGAGGTGCTCGCCGAGGCGGGCTTCGACCCGGCGCTCGTGCAGCTCGCCGCCGAGGCGGACGGCCAGGGTCTGGCCAAGACACTCGCCGAGCGCGACGAGGTCGCGATCATCGACTACACCGGCGGCCCGACGTTCGGTGCCTGGCTCGAGGAGTCGGCGGCCGCGCACGGCAAGCTCGTCTACACCGAGAAGGCCGGCCTCAACTCCATCGTCGTCGACTCGACCGACGACCTGCGCGGCATGCTCGGCAACCTCGCCTTCAGCCTCACGCTCTACTCCGGCCAGATGTGCACGGCGCCGCAGAACCTCTACGTGCCCGAGGGTGGCATCGACACCGACGAGGGGCACCTGGGTTTCGACGAGTTCGGCGAGCGCCTCGCCGGCGCCGTCGGGCGCCTGACCGGTGACGACGCCAAGGCCGTCGAGCTGCTCGGCGCCACCGTCAACGACCAGGTGCGCGACAACGCGGACTCGCTCGCCTCGATCGCGCAGGACGCCGACGGTCGCGTCGTGCTCGACTCGCGCCGTGTGACGCACCCGGCGTATGCCGATGCCGTCGTCCGCGCGCCCGGCCTCGTCGCCGTCGAAGCCGCCCGCGAGGACGTCTACACGCAGGAGTGCTTCGGGCCGGTCGGCTTCCTCATCCGCACCGCCTCGACGGAGCAGTCGCTCGCGCAGCTCGCCGACACCGTGCGTGAGCACGGCGCGATGACGGCCGCCGTCTACTCGACGGACGAGTCGGTGCTCGACGCGGCGCGCGACGCCGCGGCCGAGGGCGGAGTTGCCCTGTCCGAGAACCTGACCGGCCAGATCTTCGTCAACCAGACGGCGGCGTTCTCCGACTTCCACGGCACGGGCGCCAACCCCGCCGCCAACTCCGCCTACACCGACGCCGCCTTCGTCGCGAACCGCTTCAGGGTCATCACGTCGCGTCGTCACGTCTGAGGCGCGGGTGGTCCTCGCTCCAGCCTCGCTCGACCGGGCAGCCTTGCAGCGCAGGGTGGTTCGGACTCTCGTCGGCTCCCAGATCCTCAGCGGTGTTGGGATGGCGTGCGGCATCGCGGTCGGCGCCCTCCTCGCCGAGGACCTGAGCGGCACCGAGGCCCTGGCGGGCGTCGGCAGCACCGCCCAGGTGCTCGGCACGGCGCTGCTGACGATCCCCGTCGCACGGGCGACGGCCGCGCGCGGCCGCCGCGTCGGGCTTCGCTGGGGCCTGGCGGTGGCGTTCGTCGGCGCCGCGCTAGTGCTCGTCGCCGCCGTCCTGCGCTCGTTCCCGCTCTTCGTCGTCGGCATGTTCCTCTTCGGCGGCGGCACGACCGCCAACAACCAGACGAGGTATGCCGCAGCCGACCTCGCCGCTCCCGTGCACCGTGGTCGTGACCTCTCCATCGTCGTCTGGGCGACGACCATCGGGTCCGTCGCCGGCCCGAACCTCGTCGGCCCGGGCAAGGCGCTCGCGCACGCCCTCGGGCTGCCCGAGCTGGCCGGGACGTTCCTCTTCTCGCTCGTCGGGTTCGTGCTGGCCTGGGTCGTCGTCGACCGCCTGCTACGGCCCGACCCCCTGCTCACGGCCCGCGCCCTCGACGCCGCCGCTCGTGAGGAGACCCGCCGGGCGGCGGAGCCGGACCTCGTCGCCGACCCGGCGTCCGGGGGAGTGGCCGACGTGCCCAACCACGACGGGTCGATGCGACGCGGCCTCGCCGTCGTGCGCAGCAACCCGCGGGCGCTGCAGGCGATGCTCGTCATGGCCCTCGGCCACCTCGTGATGGTGAGCGTCATGGTCATGACGCCGATCCACATGAAGCACGGTCACGCCGAGCTCGAGGTCATCGGCTTCGTCATCTCGGTCCACATCCTCGGGATGTTCGCCCTGTCCCCGCTCGTGGGTGCCGCGGTCGACCGCTGGGGCGCTCCGCCCGTCGCCATGACCGGCGGTGTCGCGCTGACGCTCGCGTCCCTGCTCGCCTCGCGGTCCCAGGCCGGCTGGTCGGGCCTGCTGCTCGTCGCGCTCTTCCTGCTCGGGGTCGGCTGGTCGTGCACGCTCGTGTCGGGGTCGACCCTGCTGACGTCGGTGGTCGCCACCGACGAGCGCCCGGCGACGCAGGGTTTCGCCGACGTGCTCATGGGGCTCGCCGGAGCAGGGGGAGGCGTGGCGGCCGGCGTGGTCGTCGGGTCGCTCGGCTACTCGGCGCTCGCCTCCGGGTCCGCCGTCGTCGGCGTCGTCATCCTCGCCGTCGGCGCTGCGCGCGTGCGGCACACCGCGGCCGAGCTCGGCTGAACTCGGCTGAGCTCGGCTGAGCTCAGCCGAGCAGGGTCAGCACGAAGCCGATGAGCGGCAGCGTGCCCTGGGTCAGCGCGGCGCGCAGGTAGCTGCGGCCGGTGGTCACGAGGACGGATGCGGCGAGCACCATCGACGCGGTGCAGAAGAGCACCAGCGTGCGACCGGCCGTGTCGTGGCCGGTCCACCAGAGGACGAGCCCGAGCCCGGCGCCGAGCCCGAGGAAGAGGTTGTAGAAGCCTTGGTTGTAGGCCATCGACCGGGTGACGTCGGCCGCGGCCTGGTCGGCGACGCCGAAGCGCTTCCAGACCTCTGGCCGGGTCCAGCCGACGCTCTCCATCCAGAAGATGTAGACGTGCAGCAGTGCGGCCAGCCCGACGAACACGCTCGCGGCGATCCTCATGCTCGGATCGTAGGCCCCGTCGGGTGGCCCCGCCGTCCCACTCGTCCCACGTCGACCGTGTCGCTCGTCCGTGTGGCTCGCTCGCTCGAGTGGGCCCCGCGGCCCCACCTGTCCCAACCGTCGTGGGACGGCGGGGCCACTCGACGCAGAAGCGGGTCGACGGGTGTGACGGCGGGGCCACTCGACGTGGGAGTGAGTCGAGCGGGAGGGGCGCGTCGGGCGGAGGGCGGGAGGGTCAGGCGGTGATGCGCAGGGTGCTCGTGCGGTCGGGCTTGACGAGCACCTCGATGCGGTCGGCGACCCGGGACTTCAGCTCCGTCACGTGGCTGACGATGCCGACGGTGCGTCCGCCCTCGCGCAGTCCCTCGAGGGTGTGCATGACGTCGTCGAGCACGTCGGGGTCGAGGGTGCCGAAGCCCTCGTCGACGAAGAGCGTGCCGAGGTCGACGCCCCCGGACTCGGCCCGCACGACCTCGGCCAGCGCGAGAGCGAGGGACAGCGAGACGTAGAAGGTCTCGCCGCCCGAGAGCGTGCCGACCTCGCGGACCTGGTTGGTGTGCATGTCGTGCACGCGCACCCCGAGACCCGACTTGGCGTTGCCCTTCTTCGCGTCGGTGTGCTCGAGGGTGTAGCGGCCGCCGGAGAAGCGGCCGAGCTCGGCGTTGGCCGCCGAGAGCACCTCGGTGAAGCGCCGGATGAGGACGTACTTGGCGAGGTCGAGGTTGAGCTGGTTGTCGCCGTTGCCGGCGACGAGCTGGCTGACCCGCACGGCGTCGGCGGTCTCGGAGATGACGGCGGCATTGCGAGCCCTCGCCTCGCGCACGTCGGTGACCCGTCGCTTGGTGCGGGTCACCTGGTCGCGGAGGCTGCCGTGCTCGTTGGTCGCGGCCTCCATCTCCTTCTTGGCTGCGGCAGCGAGGGCCTCGAGCTGCTCGATGTCGTCGAAGAGGGCGTCGAGCTGGACGTCGGCGAGCTCGGGGCCGGTGAGGCCGGCCCGGACCTGGGTGCAGGCGCGCTCGAACTCGGCGATCTCGCGGGTCTTGGCGTTGATCCACTCGGCGCCACGGTCGGCCGCCATCCACTCGGCGACGTCGGCGAAGCCGAACTGGGCGAGGTCGGCGTCGCGCGCCGCGGTGTCCTCGGCGACCGACGCGGCCGCGACGTCCCGCTGGCCGAGGGCGTCGACGAGGGCGTCGATGCGGGCGGCGCGGGCGACGAGGTCGTCGCGCCGGGCCGTGACACTCGGGTGACCGTCGCGAGCGATCTCGACGACGGACGTCTCCTCGGCGATGCGCCCCTCGAGGTCGGTGGCCGACTGCTCGGTGCGGGCGAGGTCGGCGCCGAGGCGGCCTGCCTGCGTGGAGAGGGTGTCGACGCGGTCGCGCAGCTCGGTCAGGCGAGCCGCTCCCGCCTCGACGTCGGCGCGCGCCCGCATGGACTCCGCGAGCTCGCGGGCCGCGTCCTCCGCGCGCGACCGGGCCGTGGCGACGTCGAGCCCGTCGCACCGGGCCGCCAGCTCACGCACCTCGGACCGGAGGTTGCCGAGGGCCTCGGCCGCGAGGGCCGCCTGCTCACGGAGGCGGACGACGCTACCCTCCTCGGACTCGATCTGCTCGGGGGTCACGGCATCGAGGGTCGGGTGGGCCGGCGACGGGTGTTCGAGCGACCCGCACACGGGGCACGGGTCGCCCGCGACAAGGGAGAGCCCTAGCTCTCCGGCGATGCCGTCGATGCGGGCTCGGCGCAGCCCTGCCAGGGCGGTCTCGGCGGTCGCGACCGCCGACAGGGCCTCCGTCGCCACCGACTCGGCGCGCGGCACGCGGGCCAGGGCGGCCTCGTGCGCGACGGCGGCCTCGAGCCTCTCCTTGGCTCGCTCGCCCTCGTGCGCGCGTCCGTCGAGGAGCGCGGCGACGCGTCGGGACTCGGTCAGCGCCTCCTCGTGCGTCGCGATCGTCAGGGGGAGGGCCTCGAGCTCGGTCGTCACGGCCGTCACCGACCGGTGCAGTCCGTCGAGCCGCTCGCGCAGCTGCCTCAGCTGTGCGACGCGGGCGGGCAGTGCGTCCTCGAGGGTGATCGCGCCGGTCAGCGACCCGACCACCTCGCGAGCCTGCGCCGCGGCCTCGCGCAGGGCGGCGGGACCGTGGTCACGCAGGGCGGCGTCGACGCGCGCACGGGCTTGGGTCAGCGCCGCCTCGGCCCGCTTGAGCGAGGCCTCGGACTGGGCCAAGGTGCGCACGGCGCCGGCGACGGGCCGGGCCTGTCGAGCCCGGGCCACCTCCTCGCCGAGCTGCTGGAAGGCGACCGCCTGCTTGCCGAGGTCGTGCTCCTGCTGCTGCAGCTGGAGGAGGCGCTCGCGGCGATGCATGCGCAGCCGCGCGTCGCTGACCATGTCGGCCATCTGCTTGTGGGTCTCGATGGCCTCGCGGCTCGCCTTGCCGGCGTGGCGCTCTCGGGTCGTCAGCTCGTCGACGACCTGGGCCAGCTCGGCGTCGAGGGACTCGGGGGCGGTGCGGCTCAGGGCCTCGAGCACGTCGCGGCGCTCGGTCTCGAGACCGGCCGAGACGGCGAGGGCGTGCACGGCGAGCCGGATCTCGTCGACGGCCGACTGCCGCCGGGCCTGGGCGACGCGGCCCGCCTCGACGATCTCGTCCTGGACCCGCCGGAAGAACGCCGTGCCGAAGACCTTCTCGAGGAGCTTGCCCTTGTCCTCGGACCGGGCGCGCAGGAAGGTCGCGAACTCACCCTGCGGCAGGATCACCGTCTGCACGAACTGGTCGCGGGTCAGGCCGACGGCGCGGGTGATCTCGTCGTCGCAGTCGCCGATGTTGGTCGAGAGCAGCTCGCCGCCCTCGAGGTCGTCGGGGGTCTGCAGCCGCCACAGCTTGATGGTCGGCTGCTGCACGGTCGTGCCCTCGCCGCGCGACTTGGGCCGCTCGAAGCGGGGCGTGCGCTGCACGCGGTAGAGCCCCGACTGGGTCTCGAAGACAAGCACCACCACGGGCACGGTGCGCGGGTCGGCGTGGTGGGAGTGGATGCGCTCGACGTCGGCCGAGGCCTGCGCGACCTTGCCGTAGAGCGCGAAGGTGATGGCGTCGATGATCGTCGACTTGCCCGAGCCCGTGGGGCCCTCGAGCAGGAAGAGGCCGGCGCGCCCGACGGTGGTGAAGTCGATGACCTCCGTGCCGGCATACGGCCCGATGGCCGTCATGGACAGGTGGTGCAGCTGCACGTCAGCCCACCTCCTGCGCCTCGGCGCGGTGCTGGGCCCGGACCGCAGCCTCGAAGCCCGCCTCGAAGACGTCGACCTCGCCGCCGCTCGCCTCGGTCTTGGTGACGTAGGCGATGAAGTCGGAGCCGAGCTCGCGCGGGTCGCGCTCGCTGACGACCGTCGTGCCCGACCGGCCGCGGTCGATGGCGCCCTCGGGCTCGTGGAAGACCTGAAGGGCGTGCGGGAAGCGGGACTTGAGCCGGTCCATGAGCGCGTCGGGTCGCACCCGGTCGGTGACCGTGATGCGCACCCACGCCGACTCGGCCGCGGCGAACGACGGCGACTCGAGCAGCTCGTCGAGGGACCCACGTAATGTCGCCATCGCGCGCGGCTGCACGACCTCGACGGGTGTCACGCGAGCCGGCCCCGAGGCGTCGAGGTCGACGAGCAGGACGACCTTCTGCTGGTCCTGCTCGGAGAAGGAGTAGCGCAGCGGCGAGCCGGAGTAGCGCACGACCGACCCCTCGGCCGAGTCGGGAGCCTGCGGACCGTGGAGGTGCCCCAGCGCGGCGTAGTCGATGTCGTGGAAGACGGTGCCGGCCACGCGGTCGACGCCGCCGACCATGATCGAGCGCTCGGAGTCACTCGGCTCGGCGCCGGCGACGAAGGCGTGCGCCAGCACGACCGAGCGCACACCCGGACGGTCGGCGAGGTCGGCGCGGATGCGGTCGCAGGCCGCCCCGACGACGGCTTGGTGCGAGCGCGGCAGCGGCTCCCTGCCACCGGCCAGCGCAACTCGCGCGTGGTCGGGGTCGAGGTAGGGGATGCCGTAGACCGCGGCCCGCACGCCGTCGCTGCCCTCGAGCAGCATGGGCAGGTCGAGCTGGCCGAGATCGGTGACCATGCGGATGCTGTCGCGGAAGAGTCCCGCGCCGTAGCCGAGGCGGATCGCCGAGTCGTGGTTGCCCGAGGTGACGACGACCGTCGTCACCTCCGACAGTCGCGAGAGGGTCCACTCGAAGAGCTGCACCGACTCGACGGGCGGCACGCCGCGGTCGTAGACGTCACCGGCGACGAGCACGGCGTCGATCGGCACCCCGTCGGGAGGGTCCTCGACGAGCTCGCAGATGCGCTCCAGGACAGCCGTCTGCGCCTCGTGGAGGTTCACGCCGTGGAGCGTGCGCCCGAGGTGCCAGTCGGAGGTGTGGAGCAACCGCATGCCACGACGGTAGGACCCTGCACCGACACCCTCACCACCGACACCCCGGTGGGCGTGGCGCGGCCAGAGGCACGGCCTGCGCGTCGGGCAGTCCGGGGAGGCCGGGGCGCAGCTCGGCCTGCAGCCCCTCGAACAACGTGGAGAGGTCCACGCTGCTCGCCGGCGGTTATCGTCGTCCATGGTCGTGTCCACCTTCGTCATCGCCAGGCGTCAGGAGCAGCCGACATGAGCCCGACCCCGCCCGTGGCCCCGGTCGACCCTCTCGTCGGCACGGCGGTACGGTCCGCCCCATGAGCGCCATCGACCTCAACAGCGACCTCGGTGAGGGCTTCGGCCGGTGGACCCTCGGCGACGACGAGGCCATGCTCCGCGTCGTCACGAGCGCCAACGTCGCCTGCGGCTTCCACGCCGGCGACCCGAGCATCCTGCGCCGGGTGTGCGCCCGCGCCGCCCAGCTCGGTGTAGCGGTCGGCGCCCAGGTGGGCTACCGGGACCTCGCCGGCTTCGGCCGGCGCCACATCGAGATGGATCCGGCCGAGCTCGTCGACGAGCTGATCTACCAGATCGCGGCGCTGCACGGCATCGCGGGCGTGGAGGGGGCTCGTGTCAGCTACGTCAAGCCGCACGGCGCCCTCTACAACGCAGCGGCGAGCAACCCCGTGACTGCCGGCGCTGTCACCGAGGCGGTCGCCCTCTTCGACCGGTCGATGCCGGTCCTGGGCCTCGCCGGCTCCGAGCTGCTCGTCCGCGCCGAGGCCGACGGTCTGACCGCGGTCGCCGAGGCCTTCGCCGACCGGGCCTACACCCCCGACGGCCTGCTCGTCTCGCGCCGTGAGCCGGGGGCCGTCATCCACGACGCCGACGTCGTCGCGCGCCGCTGCGTCCAGATGGCCACCGAAGGCACGGTCGTCGCCATCGACGGGAGCACGATCTCCGTTGCGGCGCAGTCGATCTGCATCCACGGTGACACCCCCGGCGCCGTCGAGATGGCGCTCGCCGTGCGTCGCGCGGTCGACGACGCCGGCGTCGCGCTCCGCCCGTTCACGGCCGTGCCCTGATGACACGCCTGCTGGCGGCTGGACACCGCGGGCTCCTCGTCGAGTGCGACGACCTGCCCCAGGTGATGGCCCTCCACCGCACGCTCGAGGAGGCCCGCGCCGGGGGCGCGCTGCCCGGCGTCGTCGACCTCGTGCCCGCGGCCCGGACGGTGCTCGTGACGTTCGACGACACCTCCTCGCACGGCCGGGTCGCCGAGGCGCTGGCGTCGCTCGACGTGCGCCCGGCCGACGACGAGCGGCCCGACCGCGAGGTCGAGGTGGCCGTGACCTACGACGGGGACGACCTGGACGAGGTGGCGCGCCTGTCCGGCCTGTCGGTGGAGGAGGTCGTGCGCCGCCACGGCGCCGCCACCTACCGCGTGGCGTTCACCGGCTTCGCACCCGGCTTCGCCTACCTCGTCGGGGGAGACGCCGCCCTCGTCGTGCCGCGCCGGGACACCCCGCGCACCCGCGTCCCCCGCGGCTCCGTCGCCCTGGCAGGCGAGTTCACCGGCATCTACCCGCAGGAGGGGCCGGGAGGCTGGCAGCTCATCGGTCGCACCGCGGCGCCGTTGTGGGACCTCGACCGCGAGCCGCCGGCCCTGCTCGCCCCGGGCACCCGGGTGCGCTTCACCAGGCGCGACCCGTGATCGAGGTGCTGCGGGCCGGGCCGCTGACGACGCTCCAGGACCTCGGCCGTCCCGGACTCGCGCACCTGGGCGTCGGTCGCTCCGGCGCCGTCGACCGTCCGAGCCTGCGCCTCGCCAACCGGCTCGTCGGCAACCCGGAGGGCGCGCCGGCGCTCGAGACGACCTTCGGCGGTCTGGTCCTGCGCTTCGCCGAGGCGGCCACGGTCGCCGTCACCGGCGCCCCGGCCCCGGTGTGCGTCGACGGCCGCGCGCACGCCGGCTGCACGCCCATCACCGTCAGGGCGGGTCAGGTGCTCGAGCTGGGGATGCCGACCCGCGGCGTGCGCACCTACCTGGCGCTGCGCGGCGGGGTCGCGTGCGAGCTCGTGCTCGGGTCGGCTGCCACCGACCTGCTCTCGCGCCTGGGCCCGGCCCCGTTGCGTGACGGCGACACCGTCGAGCTGGGCCGGCCCGCGGGTCCCATGCCGGGCGTCGACCACGCCGCCGTCGCGGCCCTCCCCGACGAGGTCGTGCTGCGTGCCGTCCCGGGTCCGCGCGCCGACTGGTTCACCGACGACTCGCTCACCCGCCTGGGCCGCGCCGCCTACGAGGTGACCTCCGCGTCCGACCGGATCGGGCTTCGGCTCGAGGGCCCCGCCCTGACGCGGCAGCGCACCCGCGAGCTGCCGTCCGAGGGCATCGTCGAGGGCGCCGTGCAGGTGCCGCCGGACGGTCGCCCGGTCATCTTCCTCGCCGACCACCCGGTCACCGGCGGCTATCCCGTCGTCGCCGTCGTGCACCCCGACGACGTGCCGCTCGCCGCGCAGGCGCGGCCCGGCCAGCCGTTGCGCTTCGCGCTCCAGCGCCCGCTGCTCTGACGCCCACTCGTCTGAGAAGGGTCGTATGCCGTGAGCCCGCCTTCCGGACGGAAGGCGGGCTCACGGCATTCAACGTCTGCGAGCGACGGAGGGGACCTCAGTCGGTCTTGATGAAGCTGAGGATCATCGACACGAAGGTGACGATGAGCGCGCCGAAGACGGCGTCCCAGAAGAAGTGGTCGACGTGGAAGGCGAGGTCGAACTTGCCGGCCAGCCACGACGTCAGCTCGAGCATCAGGGCGTTGACGATGAAGACGAACAGCCCCAGCGTCAGGATGATCAGCGGCAGCGAGATCAGCTTGAGCAGCGGCTTGATGAAGGCGTTCACGATGCCGAAGATCAGGGCGACGATGACGACCGTCTTGACGACCTGACCCGTGGTGTCGCCGCCGAAGGTGATGCCGGGGATGGCCCACGCGGCCACCCACAGGGCGACGGCGTTGATCACCGTCTGCAGCGCGAAGTTGAGGAGCATGCGCTCAGTGTTCCACGGGGGTGGGCGCGTCGGCGGGAAGACCGGGGTGCTCGTCGCCGGGGATGCGCGGCTGGAACATCGCGTTGAGCCGCAGCAGGTCCGGCTCGACCGTCTTGAGCGTGCCGACGGCGTCGGCGAGGGGCACGCGCTCGATGTGACCCCTCTGCAGCGCGACCATCTGGCCCCAGGCGCCGTCGAGGGCGGCCTCGACCGCAGCGACGCCGAACCGGGTGCCGAGCACGCGGTCGAAGGCGACGGGCGACCCGCCGCGCTGGATGTGGCCGAGCGCCGTCATGCGGCTCTCGATGCCGGTGCGGCCCTGGATCTCGCGGGCGAGGATCGAGCCGATGCCGCCGAGGATCTGGTGGCCGTACTTGTCGATCTCGGGCGCGGGGATCTCCATGGTGCCCGCCTTGGGCAGGGCGCCCTCGGCGACGACGACGATCGTCGCGAAGCGGCCCTTCTTGTGGCGGTGGACGATGCGCTCGCAGACCTCGTCGATGTCGAAGGGCTCCTCGGGCACCAGCGTGATGGCGGCGCCGCCGGCCAGGCCCGACCAGATCGCGATGTGGCCGACGTGGCGGCCCATGACCTCGACGACGAGGACGCGGTGGTGGCTCTCGGCCGTCGTGTGCAGCCGGTCGATGGCGTCGGTGCAGATCTGCACGGCCGTCTGGAAGCCGAAGGTCATCTCCGTCAGGGAGATGTCGTTGTCGATCGTCTTGGGCACGCCGATGACGGGGAAGCCGTTCTCGTGCAGCCGGTTGACGACTCCCATGGAGCCCTCGCCGCCGATGCCGATGATCGCGTCGAGGCCGTGCCGGTCGTAGGCCTTGCGTACGCGCTTGAGGCCGTCCTCGTGAGCGAACGGCTGGTCGCGCGACGTGCCGAGGATCGTGCCACCGAGGGGCAGGATGCCGCGGCACCGGTCGACGTCGAGGATCTCGTAGTCGTTGTCCATGACTCCGCGCCAGGCGTTGCGGAAGCCGATGACGGTGCTGTCGTAGGTGACCTCGGCGGCGCGGGTCGCGCCGCGGATGACGGCGTTGAGGCCGGGACAGTCCCCGCCCCCGGTGAGGATGCCGATGCGCATTGATAGGACTTTCGGAGAGTGGGCAGCAGACAGGGTGTCGTGGCGGCGCTGACGCGACGATGTGAGCCTAGCCACAGACTGGGCCTCACGTCAGCGGAGCGTCCATGGGCCGGTCGCTCCCGTGGACACTGCCTCTACAGTTCCGGTATGAGCGACACCACCGAGAGCGTGACCGAGAGTGCCACCCCGCAGGAGGCGTATGCCGCCCCGCCGGCGTCGGCGACCACGGTCCGCCTGCGCGAGGTGCTCGCGCAGATGCCCGACTACAAGCCCGGGAAGCCCGCGGCGGCACCTGCCGGCGTGACGGCCTACAAGCTGTCGTCCAACGAGAACCCGTACGGCCCGCTGCCCTCGGTGCTCGCCGCCATCGACGACGCGGCGACCACGGTCAACCGCTACCCCGACATGGCCGTCACGGCGCTCACCGAGCGCCTCGCCAAGGCGCTCGACGTGCCGGCCGAGTGCATCGCGACCGGCACCGGCTCGGTCGCCGTGCTGGCGCAGATCGTCAACGCCGCGTGCGACGCCGGCGACGAGGTCGTCTTCGCGTGGCGCTCCTTCGAGGCCTACCCGATCGTCACGCAGCTCGCCGGTGCCAAGCCGGTCATGGTGGGGCTCGACGAGCAGGCCCGCCACCGCCTCGACGCGATGTTCGCCGCGATCACCGACCGCACCCGCGTCATCCTCGTGTGCACGCCGAACAACCCGACCGGCCCGTGCGTGCACCAGGCCGAGCTCGAGGCGTTCCTCGACAAGGTCCCGGACGATGTCATCGTCGTCGTCGACGAGGCCTACGTCGAGTTCGTCCGCGACCCCGAGGCCGTGCGCGGGCTCGACGTGTGGCGCCACCGTCCCAACGTCGTCGTCCTGCGCACCTTCTCCAAGGCGTACGGCCTCGCCGGCCTGCGGGTGGGGTATGCCGTCGCGCACCCTCCCGTCGCCGCTGCCCTGCGCAAGACGGCCACGCCCTTCGGGGTCAACTCGGTCGCGCAGGTCGCGGCCATCGCCTCGCTCGACGCGTTCGACGAGCTGAACGAGCGCGTGGAGTCCCTTGTCGCAGAGCGCGACCGGGTCGTGCAGGCGCTCGCCGACCAGGGGTGGAGGCTGCCGCAGTCCGACGCGAACTTCGTGTGGTTCCCGCTGGGCGCCGACTCGACGGCGTTCTCCACGGCGTGCTCCGACGCCGGGCTCACGGTGCGGCAGTACGGCGACGACGGCGTGCGCGTCACGATCGGCGAGGTCGAGGCCAACTCGCGCCTGATCGAGGTCGCCGCAGCCTTCGGCCCTCGCTGACGGGCCCATCCGCGCCTTGCCGGGCGACAATGGCCTGAGCCGCGCCGACGCGCGGCGGTCGTCGTGGGCGGAGGTCGCGGACGTGGCGGACATGGCGGACGTGGCGGACGTGGCGGACGTGGCGGACGTGGCGTGGACGGGCAGGCGTGGCCGTTGGCTCGGTCGGCGCCTCAGCGGCTGCGTCGCGCTCCTCGGCGTCCTGCTCGTCGTCCCGTCGCTGCTCGCCCCGACGTGGGAGATGTCGGTGGCCGACCGCGAGCACGGCTCGCTCCTGTCCCGCCAGTGGGAGTGGAGCTGGGGCCGCGTGCGCGTGACCGGCCTCGAGGGCGTCGAGCTGCGCGACCAGTGGAACGTGCTGGGCCTGGCCGTGCTCGTGCTGCTCCTCGCCGCGGCCCTCGTGGGCGTTGTCGTCTGGTTCTTCCCGCGGGTGGCCTGGGGTCGCACGATGGGGCTGGTGACGATCGGTCTGCTCGCCGGCCGGGTGCTGACGACGGTGGGCGACCGGGTGGGCCGCTCGCTGGGGGAGCTCGACCGGGGCGCGTCCGGGCTCACGGTGCGCACCGAGATGACCTCGGCCGGCTCGCTCGAGACGGCGGCAGCGGTCGTCCTGCTGCTGGCCGTGGTGCTCCTGGCGCTGACGGCGGTGCGTCCGGTCGACCGCGACGTCACCGTGCCGCCCGGGAGGTCGCGCCCTGACGACGTCGACCCGTCGACCCCCACCGACTCCGGTCGCTCCGCCGGACTGCGGCCCGCGGGGGAGCACCTGTCGGCCGCACCCGTGTCGTTCGGTGCGGTCGACGGCACGGGCAGTGCAGACTCGGCACCCGGGGCGCACGCCAAGGGGCGGGCACAGAGGCACACGCCGGCCGAGCCGGGCGGGACAGGGGCAGGACCGTGAGGGACCTCAGGCAGCACGTCGTCCCGGGCAGGGCGAGCGGCTCGCTCGTCGGACTCGTCGGGGTGCTCCTGGCGCTGCCCACCCTGGTGCTCCCCGTACAGAAGGTCCGCGACAAGGGCACGGTCCCGACCAGCGCGGACCTGCCACCCTTCGAGCAGTCCTACTGGAGCTGGGGGCGCGCCGTCGACTCGACGCCCGGCCTCGACGTCGCACGCGACGCGAACGTCTTCGAGATCAGCAACACGGCCGGACTCGTCGTCCTCGTCATCGCTCTGGCCGTGGGGCTGGCCGGTGTGGCTGCGCACGCGTTCCGTGCCGGTTCGGTGGGCATCGTGTTCGGCGCCGCCGGACTGGCGTGGACGGCATCGGCCGTGGTCGGCGGTCTCGTGCGCCGGCTGGCCGACGCCCTTTTCGGCGCGTTCGGGGAGGAGCAGGTCATCATCGAGACCCTGCCGGTGGGCGTCCTCGAGATGGCGTCGGCGGGCCTGCTCGTCGCTGCCCTCGGTCTCGTCGTGTGGCGTCCCTTCGTCTCGCTCGTGCGACCCGAGATGGCCGTCGGAACGGTCGACCCGGTGGTCCGGGAAGGCGGAGCCGCGGTCGTCCGGCCACCCGCCTCGACGGGACCGGCTGTCGGATTCTCGGACGACAAGGCAGACACCGACCCGGAGAGGTTCGGGCGCTCGCGATGAGTGGGGGAGCGAGTGCCGTCGCGTCATCCGCCGGGTGGGACCGACCGGACCGATGGCGTATGCGTGTGGCCACCGCCGCGCTCGGTGCCTCGGGGGTGCTGCTGGCGGCGTCCACCGCGGTGTGGCCGACGCGCATCCTCGCCGTGCGCGTGCCCGAGGTCGGGGACTTCACCAAGGGCTACGAGCAGAGCATCTGGTCCTGGGGGCGGCAGGTCGTCTACACCTCCGACGGGGTCCCGCTCGACGCCTTCGCCCAGCCCGACCCCGTGGCGCGGCTCGTGCTCCTCGTCGTCGTGCTGCTGCTGGCCGCGGCGGGCGTCACGGCGTGGCTCCTCCGCCCCGGACTCGAGGGTCGGCTGCTCGCTGCCGTCGGGCTGGCGCTGGCGCTGGCGACGGTGGCGGCGTCCGTCTTCGAGCGGGTCTCGTTCGACGACCGGTCGCTGGGCCTGCAGCCGGGACTCGTCGACATCACCACGGCCGCGGGATGGCTCGAGGTGGCCGCGGCCGTCCTGCTGGCGCTGGCCCTCGCCCTTGTCGTCGCGCCGGTCGCGCTGCCGGGACCGGCGACTGCCGCGTCCGCGCGGGTGTCCGCCGCAGCCGCCCGGCTCGCAGGACGGCGCCCGACGGACCCGGCCGACCCGGCCCCGGCGGCCCAGCCTGTGGCCCGACCCGTCGCGACCCTGCGCGAGGGCACGTCACCCGGCTCCACGCATACGCCCTCGGTGGGGTTCAGGGACGACGACGAGCCGCCGCGGCGACAGCCCGGCTGACGGTCTGCGCCCTCCTCCGCGGGTTGCGGCACGGCACGCACGGCGCACCGCGCGGAGCGAACCGGAACTCGCGTGTGCCGCTCGCCCCCGCGTGTCGGTGTCCGCGCCTACCGTCTGAGCATGGATATGAAGCTCGAGCTGGTGGCGGTGCCCGTGACCGATGTCGACCGGGCCAAGGAATTCTACGTCGAGAGGGTCGGTTTCAACGCCGACCACGATCACACGGTGAGCGACGAGGTGCGGTTCGTCCAGCTGACGCCGCCCGGCTCGGCCTGCTCGATCGCCATCGGCAAGGGCCTGACCCAGATCGTGCCCGGGGGCCTCGACAACCTCCAGATGGTCGTGGCCGACGCCGACGCGATCCGGGCCGAGCTCGTCGGGCGAGGCGTCGCGGTGTCCGAGATCGACGAGCAGCCCTGGGGCCGCTTCGCCTACTTCACCGACCCCGACGGCAACCGCTGGTCGCTGCAGGAGGTGCCGGCCTGGTCAGCTGCCGACGACGAGCGAGCCGATCCGCAGACGAGCGCGTGACCGTGCTGGTGACGCTCCGCCGAGCCGCCCCGCTGCTGCTCGTCGCAGGGGCTGTCCTGCTGGGCGCCGTCCTGGTGTGGCCGGCGCAGCACCTCGTGTCCCGCACAGGCGCCGGCGCAGAACACCTGGTCGGCATCTGGTTCGACGGGCGCGTGCGCGGGGTGAGCGAGGCGATCTCGGCGAACGGTGGCAGCTCACCCGGGCGCGTCGCGCTCGTCGCCGCGGCCATGGTGCTGCTGCTCACGGCGGCTGCGGCGTGGGTGTCGTGGGCGGGGCACGAGACATCGGCCCGTCGCGGACCGCATGCCACGCGAGGGCCGGCGGCAGCCGCGGTGGTCGCCGCAGTCCTCGCCGCGGCGGCCACCGTGGTGATCGCCGTCGTGCTCGCCCGCAGCGAGCCCGCCTCGTTCGGGTGGGCGTCCACCCGCGAGATCGGGCAGCTGGAGTTCGAGCGCACCCTCGTCGCGTTCTTCGTGCCCGCTGCCGCGGCTCTCGGCGCGCTCGCCGTCGTCGCCATGCTCGTCACCCTGGTCCGTCGGCGCCCGACGGCCTGACGAGGACCAGCAGCACCTCCGGCGAGCCGACCGGGGAGGCGTCCGGCGACATCGGGACCGGTGTCGGCGCCGGCGCCTACCTTCGGGGCATGCTCACCGCCGTCGCCGTGTCCGGCTACCGCTCCCTGCGTGACGTCGTGGTCCCGCTGCACGGCCTCGACGTCGTCACCGGAGCCAACGGCAGCGGCAAGTCGAGCCTCTACCGGTCGCTGCGGCTGCTCGCCGGCTGCGGTCGGGGCGACGTCATCGGCACGCTCGCGCGCGAGGGCGGTCTGCAGTCCGCGCTCTGGGCCGGCCCGGCCACGCTCGGCGGCGCGCGCGACCGTGGCCACGCCGTGCAGGGCACCCGGCGCAAGGGCCCGATCAGCCTCCAGCTCGGCTTCGCCTCCGACGACTTCGGCTACCTCGTCGACCTCGGCCTGCCGCAGCAGGCGTCGGGTAGCGACGCCGGCTCGCCGTCGGCCTTCCTGCGCGACCCCGAGATCAAGCGCGAGGTCGTGTGGGCCGGTCCCGTCATGCGGCCGGCGTCCGTCCTCGTGCGGCGCCGCTGGGGCGTCGTCGAGACCCGCGCGACGAGCGCCGACGACGACGGCTGGGGCTCGGAGTGGGGCGGGGCCGGCGAGGACGACGGTGCGTCGGAGTGGGAGTCCGACCCTGTGGAGCAGCCCGGCTCGCGGACCGGCTCGCTGGCGGCCTACAAGGATCCGGCCGGAGTCCTGGGTCGAGCCCCCGGCGGCGGCTCCCGCACGGTACGTCCGGGGTGGACCGAGCTCACCCGGTCCCTGCGCCCGTGGGAGAGCATGCTGACCGAGCTCGCCGACCCCGAGCGGGCGCCCGAGCTGCTCCGTGTCCGTCGGATGATCCGGGGCTGGCGCTTCTACGACGGCTTCCGGGCCGACGCCGGCGCGCCGGCCCGCACGCCCCAGGTCGGCACCCGCACCCCGGTGCTCGCCGACGACGGTCGCGACCTCGCGGCGGCGCTCCAGACGATCCGCGAGAACGGCCGGTCCGAGCTCGACCGCGCCGTCGCCGACGCCTTCGACGGCGCGATCCTCGAGGTGACCGTCGACGGTGGCCGCTTCGACGTGGCGCTGCACCAGCCGGGCATGCTGCGTCCGCTCGCGGGAGCCGAGCTCTCCGACGGCACCCTGCGCTACCTGCTCCTCGTCGCGGCCCTGCTGACGCCCGACCCGCCGCCGCTCATGGTGCTCAACGAGCCCGAGACCTCGCTCCACCCCGAGCTGCTGGCGCCCTTGGCGCGCCTCATCCGCGCCGCGGCCGAGCGCAGCCAGGTCATGGTCGTCTCCCACTCCAACGCCCTGATCCGCGAGCTCGGCGTCGTCGACCCGGACGACGAGGACGACGACCTCCCGGTGGGGCTCGCTTCGCCCGCCCGAGGCATCACCCTCGTCAAGGACCTCGGCGAGACGTTCGTGCAGGGTCAGGGCCTGCTCAGCACCCCGGCCTGGAGCTGGGGCACCCGTCGCTGACCGCGCCGTCGAGACCGCCCCGGCCACACGGCATACGCCCTCGGCCGTGGGGGCTCAGGAACTGGCGTTGCCGACCGTGCGCGCCGGAGGCTGGTCCGGGTCCACGGGGCCGGGGCTGCGCCGGATCCGGGAGGCCGCGAACGTCGTCCAGGCGGCCTCGACCAGCAGGCAGCAGGCAAAGCCACCCACGAGCCAGGTGAACGGCTCGAAGACCCCTCGGACCGTGAGCCAGACGAAGCAGGCGGCTCCCACGACCCGCCACCCGGCCAGGGCGGGGTAGAGCTGCGCCCAGTCGAGGGCCGTGGTCCACGTCGCGCGGTCGGTGCGAGGTCGGTGCCCCTTCACGGCAGCGAGCACCAGCTCGCGCCGGGTCCGGAGCGGCAGCGACCGCCAGGTCTTGCTGACGGCCCATCTGTTCGTGCGGTCCGGTGCTGCCACGGGGTCCCCTGTCCTCGACGGTCCGGTCATCGTCGCACGGGTGGGACGACCTCGCGCGGGCGTCCCCGTCCCGCATTGTGAGATTTGCAGGCCTCTCCGGTAAGTTCCGGGTCGAGGACCAAGCACGTGTCCGTCGTCACGAACGGCGGCCTTGCGCCCCCAGAAGCCGACGAGCGGGTGACCCCCGTTTGCGGGCCGAACGAGTAGGCCGGTCTCACCGGCGAAGGAGCCCCAGTGAGCGACAAGGTTGTCGCCGAGCTGCAGGAGCCGACCCCCGCGGTCGGCGACGGTGGCCCGGACATGATCCAGCTGCTGACCCCCGAAGGTCAGCGTGTGTCCCACCCCGACTACGACAAGTACGTCGCGGACCTGACGCCCGAGGACCTGCGGAGCTTCTACCGCGACCTCGTCCTCATCCGGCGCCTCGACGCCGAGGGCTACGCGCTCCAGCGCCAGGGCGAGCTCGGCCTGTGGCCCAGCCTGCTCGGCCAGGAGGCCGCCCAGGTCGGCTCCGGCCGCGCGCTCAAGCCGCACGACTTCGTCTTCCCGACCTACCGCGAGCACGGCGTCGGCTTCGTGCGCGGCATGGACCCGCAGAGCTCGCTGCAGCTCTTCCGCGGCGTCAGCCAGGGCGGCTGGGACCCGCAGGAGAACAACTTCCACCTCTACACGATCGTCATCGGGGCCCAGGCGCTGCACGCCACCGGCTACGCGATGGGCGTGCGGATGGACGGCAACGTCGGCACCGGCGACCCCGACCGCGACACCGCGGTGATCTGCTACTTCGGTGACGGCGCCTCCTCGCAGGGCGACGTCAACGAGGCGTTCGTCTACGCGGCGAGCTTCGATGCTCCCGTCGTCTTCTTCTGCCAGAACAACCAGTGGGCCATCTCCGAGCCCGTCGAGAAGCAGACCCGCATCCCGCTCTTCCAGCGCGCCCGCGGCTTCGGCTTCCCCGGCGTCCGCGTCGACGGCAACGACATCCTCGCCACGTATGCCGTGACGCAGCACTGCCTGGACGAGGCCCGCAACGGCAACGGCCCGCTGCTCATCGAGGCCTACACCTACCGCATGGGTGCGCACACGACCGCTGACGACCCGACGAAGTACCGCGTCTCGGCCGAGGTCGAGGAGTGGAAGTTCCGCGACCCGATCCTGCGCCTCAAGACGCTGCTGGCCCACGAGGGCATGGCGGACGAGGCCTTCTTCACCCGCATCGACGAGGAGGCCGACCAGTTCGCCGCCGAGCTGCGCGAGGGCTGCGTCACGATGGAGACGATGCCCGGCGAGACGATGTGGGACCACGTCTACGCCGAGGACCACCCCGTCATGGAGGCGGAGCGTGCCGCCTACCTCGCCTACAAGGCGAGCTTCGAGGAGGCGAACTGATGGCGCTCGAGAAGGTCACCCTCGGCAAGAGCATCACCAACGGCCTGCGCAAGGCCATGGAGGCCGACCCCAAGGTCGTGCTCATCGGTGAGGACATCGGCAAGCTCGGCGGCGTCTTCCGCATCACCGAGGGCCTGCAGAAGGACTTCGGCGAGGACCGGGTGATCGACAGCCCGCTCGCAGAGTCGGGCATCGTCGGCACCGCGGTCGGCATGGCCCTGCGCGGCTACCGCCCCGTCTGCGAGATCCAGTTCGACGGCTTCGTCTACCCGGCCTTCGACCAGATCGTCAGTCAGGTCGCCAAGATGCACGCCCGTGCGCTCGGCGCCGTGAAGATCCCGATGGTCATCCGCATCCCGTTCGGCGGCGGCATCGGCAGCCCGGAGCACCACTCCGAGAGCCCCGAGGCCTACTTCGCCCACACCGCGGGCCTGCGCGTCGTCGCGTGCAGCAACCCCGAGGACGCCCACTGGATGATCCAGCAGGCCGTCGCGTGCGACGACCCGGTGATCTTCTTCGAGCCGAAGCGCCGCTACCACGACCGCGCCGAGTACGACACGTCGCTGACGAGCGCCCCGCGGGGACTCTTCGAGGCCAACGTGCTGCGCGAGGGCACCGACGTGACGCTCGTCGGCTACGGCCCCGTCGTCAAGACGATGCTCGAGTCGGCGGCCGCCGCCGAGGCGGAGGGCACGAGCATCGAGGTCATCGACCTGCGCTCGCTCTCGCCGCTCCCCATCGACACGATCGTCGCGTCGGTCCGCAAGACCGGCCGCCTCGTCGTCGTGCACGAGGCGAGCAGCTTCCTCGGCATGGCGTCGGAGATCTCGGCGCAGGTCACCGAGCAGTGCTTCTACGAGCTCGAGGCGCCGGTCATCCGCGTCAACGGGGCCAACATCCCCTACCCGCCGAGCCGGATGGAGGAGGAGTTCCTCCCCGACCTCGACCGCATCCTCGACGGCGTCGACCGCGCGCTCGCGTACTGAGAAGGGCTGCGACACATGGCAATCAAGACGTTCAACCTGCCCGACCCCGGTGAGGGCCTCGTCGAGGCCGAGATCGTGGAGTGGAAGGTGAAGCCCGGCGACACCGTCAAGGTCAACGACATGGTGCTCGAGATCGAGACGGCCAAGTCGCTCGTCGAGCTGCCCATCCCGTGGGCCGGCACCGTCAAGGACCTGCTCGTCGAGGTCGGCCAGACCATCGACGTCGGCACGCCGATCATCTCGATCGACGACGGCCTGGGCGGTGACGAAGCCCCCGCGGTCGCGCCGTCCATCCCCGGCGAGAAGGCCGCTCCGGCCGAAGGTGCCTCCGAGGCGATCCTCGTCGGCTACGGCGCCAAGGCCGGCGCCACCGCCCGTCGGGCCCGCAAGGGCTCCGTCGCACCGGTGGCCGCTGCTCCGGTTGCTGCTGCCCGCACGGAGACCGAGCAGGTCGCCGCGGCGGCCCCGGTCGCCGAACCCGTGGTCCCGGCCGCGCGCGTCGAGTCGCCGGCGCCCGCCGTCCCGGCCGTTGCTCCTGCTGGTGGCCGGCCCAAGGCCAAGCCGCCCGTCCGCAAGCTCGCCAAGGACCTCGGCATCGACCTCGCGTCGGTCACCCCGACAGGTGTCGACGGCATCATCACGCGCGACGACGTGACCAACCACGCGAGTGGCGCGTCCATGAACGGCGCTGCAGCGCAAGCGGACTCGACCGCCGTCCCGGCCGCGACGGCATACCGCATGCCGTTCGGTGCGGGGGAGCGCGAGGAGCGCACGCCGATCAAGGGCGTGCGCAAGATGACTGCGCAGGCGATGGTCGGATCGGCCTTCACCGCGCCGCACGTCACCGAGTGGATCACCATCGACGTCACGAAGACGATGGAGCTCGTCGACCGCCTCAAGGGCAGCCGCGAGTTCAAGGACGTCAAGGTCACCCCGCTGCTCGTGCTCGCCCGGGCGCTCGTCCTCGCGGTCAGGCGCAACCCCGGCATGAACGCCACCTGGGACGAGGCCAACCAGGAGATCGTCCAGAAGAACTACGTCAACCTCGGCATCGCAGCGGCGACCCCGCGCGGCCTGATCGTCCCGAACATCAAGGACGCCCACGCCATGACGATGCTCGAGCTGGCGCAGGCCATCGGGCAGCTGACGGCGACGGCTCGCGAGGGTCGCACCCAGCCCGCCGAGATGTCGGGCGGCACGATGACGATCACCAACGTCGGCGTCTTCGGCGTCGACAGCGGCACCCCGATCATCAACCCGGGGGAGTCGGCGATCGTGTGCTTCGGCGCGATCCGCAAGCAGCCGTGGGTCGTCACCGACGCCGACGGCAACGACGAGATCGCGATCCGCCACGTCACGCAGCTCGCGGTCAGCTTCGACCACCGGCTCATCGACGGCGAGCTCGGCAGCCGCTTCCTCAGTGACCTCGCCGCCATCATGGCCGACCCGGCCCAGGCGCTCGTCTGGGGCTGACCCGCCTCGCCACTCAACCGTCGAAAGGCCACGTCTGGCCCTCGATCACCAGTCGAAAGGCCAGCTCTCGTCCGGAGAGCTGGCCTTTCGACGTGTGAGGCAGGGCGACTCGTGGCCTCTCGACGTGGGGGAGGGGGCCACTCGTGGCCTCTCGACGGTGGAGTCGGGTGGGTCAGGTCGCAAGGAGGATGCCGCCGAGCGCGACCACGGCCACCCACACGGTCGTCGCCGCCGCGAGCACGAAGGGGCGGGGTCCGACTCGTCGCAGGGAGGCGACCCGCACGCCCGTGCCGAGGGCGAACATGGCAATCGTGAGCAGGGCGGTCTCACCCCACTTCGCCAGCGAGAGCACGCCGGTCGGCAGCACCCCCGTCGTGCGCAGCGCCATGAGCGCGACGAAGCCCACGACGAAGAGCGGCACCAGGGGCGGACGCCCGCCGCGGCCCCCGCCCGCCGACTCCTCAGCCGCTGACCCGTCACCCGAAGTCCCTGCGCCGGACTCGCCCGCGCGCCGCCGCTCAGCGAGGCCGATGAGGGCCAGCACCGGGGCGAGCATGAGCACGCGGCCCAGCTTGACGACGACGCCCACCGCCAAGGCGCTGCTGCCGATGACGTCCGACGCGGCCACCACCTGGGCCACCTCGTGGATCGAGGCCCCGGCCCACATGCCGGCCTGCACCGGCGCCAGCCCGATCCATCCAGCGGCCAGGGGGAGCAGCGGGATCATGGCGGTCCCGAAGAGCACGACGAGAGCGACCGACGTCACGAGCTCGTCGTCCTCCGACTCGATGACGCCGTCGACGGCCGCCGCGGCCGCTGCTCCGCAGATCGAGAAGCCGCCGGCGATGAGAAGGGTCTGCGAGCGGCTGAGGCCGAGCAGCCGCCCCACGACCACGCCGCCGGCGATCCCGAGGGTCACGACCGCGACGACTGCGGCGATGACTCCCCAGCCCAGCCGGAGCACGTCGCCGAGAGCCAGCTGGAGCCCGAGCAGGGCGACGCCGAGCCGGAGCAGTCGTCTGGACGCCACCGCGAGTCCCGGCTCGAGGCGGGCACCGACCCGGCCCGTGTTGGCGAGGGTGGCGCCGACGACGATCGCCACGAGCAGCGGGCTGAGCGAGGGTACCCAGCGGTTGAAGCCGAGGGCAGCTGCCGAAACCGCTGCACCCAGCGCGAGGCCCGGGAGCGCACGCGCCACCCCGCGCGAGCGTGGGGCCGAGCTGGCGGACTGCTGCGGGCCGACAGTGGTGGACATGATGACCAGACTCGACCCCGGAGCGCACGACCGGTAGCCGGAGATTGTGCATGCATCCATATCCAAGGGATATGGGCTGCGGCAGAGCCATATGCTCAGAGCATGTCTCGCTCCTGGCCCGACCTCGCGGTGCTGGCCGTCCTCGTCGGCGTCGACGACCTCGGCAGCCTCGGTGCGGCTGCGCGCCGGGAGGGCATGGCCCAGCCGAACGCGAGCCGGGCCGTGCGCCGGCTCGAGAGTGAGCTCGGGGTGGCGCTGCTGCGACGTGGTGCGCGAGGCTCGGCGCTCACGCCGCAGGGCACCGTGGTGGTGCACTGGGCCCGTGAGGTCCTGGCCGATGCGGGGCGCCTGCTCGATGCGGCCCAGGCCCTCCGTGGCGCGCGCCGGCACGAGCTGGCGGTCAGCGCGAGCATGACGGTCGCCGAGCACCTGGTCCCGGCGTGGCTCGGTGAGCTGCGCCGGCACCACGAGGACCTGCGCATCCACCTGCTGGTGCACAACTCGACGCAGGTCCTCGAGCAGGTCGAGGCCGGCGGCTGCGACATCGGCTTCGTCGAGTCACCCTCGGTGCCGCGCGGCCTGCACAGCTGCACCGTTGGTCGCGACCGCCTCGTCGTCGTGGTCACGCCGGACCATCCGTGGGCCCGGAGGCGCAGACCCCTGCGTCCGGACGAGCTGGCCGCGACGCCCCTGGTCGTGCGTGAGCCGGGCTCCGGCACGCGCACCACCCTCGACGACGCGCTGCGCGACCTTCGCCGCGCCGAGCCGCTGCTCGAGCTGGCCAGCGGAGCTGCCGTCCGTGCGAGCGTGCTCGCAGGCGTCGGCCCCGCCGTCGTCAGCGTCCTCGCGGTGCGCGAACAGGTCGAGGCCGGGGCCCTGCGGGTCGTCGAGGTGGAGGGGTTGACGCTGGACCGACGTCTGCGGGCCGTGTGGCGCGAACCCCGCCGCCTGACCGGACCCGCAGCCGAGCTCGTCGCGACCGCCCGACGACTCGGTCAGCCCTTGAAGGCCTGATGGATGATCATGTCCATGGCCCGGTCGGGCAGTAGCCTGCGCGCCGTCACGATGGCGCGGGCGCCCTTGCCCGCGGGATAGCGCGCGGCCGGGTTCGTCGCCTCGAGGGCCTTGAGCACCTTCTCGGCGACGGCTTCCGGTCCTGAGCTCATCCGCGGGGTGTCGACGCGCTCGAACATGACGGCCATGCGCCGGGCCATGTCCTCGTAGACCGTGCCGACCGACCGCTCGACCAGGCTCTCGCGGGCGATGGTGTTCCACTCCGAGATGATCGGTCCCGGCTCGACGATGACGACGTCGATGCCGAAGGGCGCGAGCTCGATGCGGAGGCTGTCGCTCAGTCCCTCGACGGCGAACTTCGTGGCGTGGTACCACGCGCCGAGCGGCTCGTAGATCTTGCCGCCGATGCTGGAGATGTTGACGATCCGCCCGCGTCGCCGCGTGCGCATGTGCGGCGTGACGAGCTGGGTCAGCCGCGCCAGTCCGAAGACGTTGACCTCGAACTGTCGCCTGGCCTCCTCGATCGGCACGTGCTCGACCGGGCCGTAGGAGCCGTAGCCGGCGTTGTTGACGAGGGCGTCGACCTGCCCCTGCTCGGTGATGATGCGGTCGATGCCGGCGACCATCGACGCGTCGTCGGTGACGTCCATCGCGAAGGGGATGACGCCCCGCGCCTCGATCGCGGCCATGCGCTCGACGCGTCGGGCCACGGCGTAGACCGTCCACCCGGACTCGACGAGGTGGAGGGCGATGGACTCACCGATGCCGGACGACGCGCCGGTGACGAGGGCAACCTTGGTCATCCCGACACCGTATGCCGTGTCGCCGGCCCCCAGCGCCGGGCTCGCTCGAGCGCGCCCCCGGCCACACGGCATACGCCATCCTTCGGCCGTCGAGGGGCCACTGCGTGCGGGTGGGGGGACGACGAGGGGCCAGAGCTCGTGACGAGCTCTGGCCCCTCGAGGGTTCAGGTCGGGCTTCGGGCGCGGTCAGCGCACGGCGGCCTCGGCCTGCTCGGCGACCCTGGCGTTCTGCCGGTCGACGAGGTAGGCGGCGGTGAGGTCGTCACCGACGGTGGACAGCAGGCGGATGTCGACCGCCTCGTGGCGCTCTGCGACGGTGGGCTCGCGCGTCGTCATGACCGTGCGGGCGTCGCGCTCGGCCACAGCGGTGGCGAGCTCGCGCTTGAGCGACTCGTCGAGGATGCCGCCGGGCACCTTGGCGCGAGCCGCGACCTCGACGGCGAACCGCTCGGTCTCGGCCACGAGCGCGGGGTCCTCCGAGGTGAGCATCCGCGACGTGCGGTGCAGCAGCGCCGCACCGGCGTCGAGGTCGCCCTCGCCGAGCCGCGTCACGGCCTGGGTCAGGAGCGGGCGGTCACCGCGCAGCGCCGAGTCGGCGAGCAGGCCGAGGCGCAGGCCGAGCAGGCGCTCGTGGGTCCGCGTGTTGCCAGCCTCGCGACCGAGCGGCACCTTGAGCTCGTCGTCGGGTGCCGACTGCGACATCGTGTCGAGCAGCTCGATGCCGGCCTCGTCGGGCGTGTGCACGGTGTCGCGCAGCGGCACCTCCTTGATGAAGAGGGCTGCGAGCAGCGCGAGCACGAACGGCACCAGACCCCAGACGAACACGTTGTGGAGCGAGTCCGCGAGTCCCTGCTGGACGCCCGTCGCGACCTGCGGGGGCAGCTTGGCCAGCGCCGAGGGGTCGAGCACCGAGCCGGCGCTGATCTCCTGGCCCGAGGCCTGCATCTGCTTGACCACCGAGGCCGGCAGGTGCGAGGCGATGTTGCCCGCCAGGCCGCTCGTCATGATCGTGCCGAAGACGGCGGTGCCGACGGTCGAGCCGACGTTGCGGAAGAACTGGGTCGAGGCCGTCGCGACGCCGAGGTCCTTGCGCTGCGAGGAGTTCTGGATGATGAGGGTGAAGACCTGCAGGGCCATGCCGAGGCCCACCCCGAAGACGATCATCGACAGGGTGAGGTCGAGCTGGCTCGACCCGTAGTGCAGCTGGGTCAGCAGCCAGAAGCCGACGCCCATGATGAGGATGCCCGCGATGGTCTGCAGCTTGTAGCGGCCGGTCTTGGTGATGACGAGGCCGGAGATGATCGACAGGCCGATCATGGCGACCGACATCGGCATGAGGATGAGGCCCGAGTTGGTGGCCGACGCCCCGAGCACGCCCTGGGCGTAGACCGGGAGGTAGATCATCGCGCCGAACATCATGACCGAGACCATGAAGGCCGCGATGTTGGACAGGGTGAAGAGCGGGCTCTTGAAGAGGCGGAGCGGCAGCACCGGCTCGACGGCCTTGCGCTCGATGGCGATGAAGACGCCGAGCATGACGATGCCGGCGACGTACATCCCGATGATGGCGGGGGAGCCCCAGGCCAGCGTCGTGCCACCGAGCGAGGTGGGCACGAGCAGCAGGATGAGCGTCATCGACAGCGCGCCGATCCCGGCCTTGTCGACGACGGTCTCGCGCGGCGTGTGCTCGAGGTGGAGGAAGCGGCTGATGCCGAAGAAGGCGAAGACGCCGACGGGCAGCGTGATGAAGAAGAGGTAGCGCCAGCCCCAGTTGTCGGTGACGAAGCCGCCGACGAGCGGGCCGAGGATCGAGGCGAGCCCGAAGACGCCGCCCATGAGGCCCTGGTACTTGCCCCGCTGACGCGGCGGGATGATGTCGCCGATGATCGTCTGCGACAGCGGCATCAGCGTGCCCATGCCGGCGCCCTGGATGGCGCGGGCGGCGATGAGCCACCAGAAGTTCTGCGCGAAGCCGGAGAGGATCGAGCCGGCCATGAAGACGACGAGCCCGCCGAGGTAGAAGCCGCGGCGGCCGTAGAGGTCGCTCATCTTGCCGACGATCGGCACGGTGATCGCGCTGACGAGCATCGCGGCGGTCGCGAGCCACGAGTAGTGGTCGATCCCGCCGAGCTCGGCGACGATGCGCGGCATGGCCGGTCCGACGATCGTCTGGCTGATCGACGCCACGAGCATGCCGAGCATGAGCGCGATGAAGATGTTGCGGGTGGAGCGGTCGAGTCCGGGCGCCTTGGCGGCATTCGTCGATCTGGCTGTGCCGGTCGCGGTGTCCGTGGCTACCCCCTGGGTCTTCTGTGGCATGCCGTCCACGGTACGCCGAATGTGCAGTCACTGCAAAATTGCAGTCCATGCATCGAACATGACACCATGAGGTCATGAGCACGGACCTGCTGACCGACGAGTCGTGCGGCCTGCGTGAGCGCAAGAAGCGCGAGACCCGCCGCGCGCTCAACCTCGCCGCCCTCGACCTCGTCGAGGAGAAGGGCTTCGCGGCCGTCACCACCGAGGAGATCGCGTCCCGCGCCGGCGTCAGCGCCCGCACCTTCTTCAACTACTTCCCCTCGAAGGAGGCCGCCGTCATCGGCACGACGGCCGAGGAGCTCGAGTCGTATGCCGCCGCCCTCGAGGAGGACGTCGACGGCGAGACGCCGCTCGAGTCCCTTCGCCGGATCCTCGCGTCCATGCTCGCGCCCAGCTCGATCGACAAGGAGCTGCGGGCGCGCCGGCGCCGGATCCTGCTCGGCGAGCCCTCGCTCGCGCCCGCCCTCGTCGGCAACAACATCCGCATCGAGAACGCCCTGACGGCGGCACTCGAGCGCCGCCTCGGCGTCCGGTCGGGAGCCTCGCTCGAGGCCCGGCTCACCGTGGCCGTCGCCATCGCGGCCGTGCGCGCCTGCATCGAGCACCAGCAGAACGGCGGCTCCGGCCGCCTCGAGCGCAACATCGACCAGGCGTTCGAGCGCATCGGGGCCGGCGTGCGCTGAGCCGCGCTGCCCCTGCCCAACCGCTGTGAGCCGTGTGGGAGCCGCTCAGCGGCGCAGCGCGGCCCCTGCGTGGTCGATGCACGTGCGGGCGGTCGGCCGCGCCAGGAGCCGTCCGTCGGGGATCGTCTCGCCGCACACCTCGCACCGGCCGTAGTCGCCGTCCGCGATCCGCTGGAGCGCTGCGTCGATCTCGGCGAGGTGCTGCTCGGCCTGGGTGATGAGGGCGCCGATCTGGGTGCGCTCGTAGGCGATCGTCGAGCCTTCGGGGTCGTGCTCGTCGTCGGCGATGTTGGCCTCCGAGGCCTCGACGACCTCGGCGAACTCGCGGCGGAGTCCGGCGATCCGCTCGACCTCGTTGGCCCGGTCCGACGCCAGCTCTGCCGCGTGGGCGGCCGTCTTGGTGCTCATGTCCCCATCGTCCTCCGGTTCAGCCCGGTCGGCGGGGCCGAGTGGCGCACCACACCCCGGTCGTCCGAGCCGGAACCAGGCTCTCGCGGCAGGCCTGGTCGAAGCCGTCCGGCTGTCCCGAATGTGATCCCATGGGCGATCCGTCCCACGAATTCGGATTCACATGACCGGCGGGCGTATCACCGCTCCCACCCAGGACTTCCGACCAGTGGTGGGCGCCGGACGAGCGCCCCGGGCAGGGAGCCGGCCATGACAGGACCCAGCACACACGGCACGGTCTCCGCCATCGCGTGGGGCGCAGGACTCGCGGTCCTCACGTGGGGTGGACTGGGCCTGACAGGGGCGCACGGAGTGGCGAGCCCCGCCCCCCGTGCAGTGGCGGCCGTCCACGACCCCACACCACCGACCGGTCTGCACCTGGAGGACGGCCCGAACGCCGACGGCTGGTACTCCGCCCCGACCCGCTATCGATGGACGGCCGTGGACTCCGGCAGTGGGATCGACTGGTGCCAAGACGGTTTCGTCGTGACAGTCGACACGGCAACTCCACGGACCGTCTACGGGACGTGCGTCAACGGCGCTGGGCACGCGGCGGCATACGCCGGCTTCTCCTACCGCTACGACGGCACCCCGCCGAAGCTGGACCCCGTCGCCGAGCCCGCCGTCGTGGACCAGGGAGGCAGGGTCGTCGTGCTTCCCCGTGCGACGGACGCGCTGTCCGGCGTCACCGCGCAGAGCTGCAACGGCAGCCACGTCGTGTCCACCCGACGGCCGGGGATGCACACGGTCGGCTGTGTTGCGCATGACCGGGCCGGCAATGTCGCGACGGCCACGGTCAACTACCTCGTGCTCGACCGGCGCCAACGGGACTGAGCGCGTCACGCGCCGGTCGCGCCCGCCCTGTCGGCGACCGGGCAGGATGGGCGCATGAGCGAGCCCCGCGGAGTGGTCTTCCCACTCGACCCGTCGTCCGGACGCCGCAGCACGACCGCCACCGGGCGGGCCGTCGTCGCCGACGCCCTGCGCGCGGTCGACCCGGTGGGCGCGGCCTCGGCCGAGCGTGAGACGAACTGGCGCCAGGGCTACCTCCCGCACTTCCGCCGCCTCGTCGAGGCGGGGCTGACCTCTCCGGACGCGGCCCGCACCATCGCGCGCAGCGGCCTGGAGTCCCTGCACGAGCGGATGCGCTGGGTCGGCGACGGCGGTGACCACCCCCTCGGCGCGGCGTTCGCGAGCGAGGCCGGCACCAGCCCGCTCGGCTCCGAGACGATCCGCGGCAAGGGCCTGCCGGACCGCACCCTCTCGGTGCCGTATGCCGGTGAGCGCCTCTCGGGGGACGCGCTGCGCCGTCGTCTCGACCTCTGGGTCGAGGCGGGCACCATCGAGCCGACGTGCGCCGAGGCCGTGGGGCGGGTCGTCGACAACCCCGAGTGGCTCGACCTCTCCGACCGCACGGTCGTCGTGCTCGGGGCGGCCGCGGAGATGGGCCCGCTCCGGTCGCTGCTTCGCTGGGGCGCCGATGTGGCAGCCGTCGACCTGCCGCGAAAGGACCTGTGGGACAAGCTGATTGGCGACACCCGGCGGCTAGCAGGCTCGATCACGGTGCCGGTGCGTCCGGGCGAAGAGCCGCTCGCTGCGCGCGCCGGCGGCGACCTCGTCCACGACCTCGGCGCCGTCACCCGGTGGGTGTCCTCCCTCGAGGGGCCCCTCGCGATCGGCAACTACGTCTACGCCGACGGCGAGACCAACGTCCGCGTCTCGATGGCCGTCGACGCCCTGACCCGTCACGTCATCGAGGCGAAGGGGCGCGACGACGTCGCCCTCGCCTTCCTCGCCACCCCGACCGACGTCTTCGCGGTACCGGGTGCCGCGGTCGAGCGCTCCGTCGACAGCTACGCCCACCGCCGCACCTCGAAGGTGCTGCGCGTGCCGCTCCGCACGGTGAGTGGCGGCCGACTGCTGCGGCGCAACTACGTGCCCGGCCAGGACCCCGGCATCAACGACAGCGTCGTGCTCCAGCAGGGACCCAACTACCTGCTCGCCAAGCGTCTCCAGCGGTGGCGTGCGACGGCATACCGCGCCGACGGCGGCCTCGTGTCGTTCAAGGTCGCCCCGCCGACGCGCACCCGGTCGGTCGTCAAGAACCGCGCGCTCGCGGCGGCCTACGCCGGCGCGCACCGCTTCGGCATCGAGGTCTTCGAGCCCGGCACGGCCAACACGCTCATGGCCGCGCTCCTCGTCCACGACCTGCGCACCGGCGCTCCCGCGCAGCCGAGTCCGTGGCAGGACGAGGCGTATGCCGCAGCCCACGGAGGTCTGTGGACCGCGGCCTACGACCCGCGCAGCGCGCTCGGGATCGCCGCGCTGCTCGGGGTGGCCTCGGCCCGCTGAGCGCCGGACGTCCGGCCCGGCCCGGGGCTGGGTCCGCGACTCGCGGCGTGAGGCGTGGGTCGCACTGACGTCCAGGGAGTTGGCGCGGCCGCCCGTGAGGCCCGATGCTGTGTCCCATGGGTGAGCGAGTGGCGCAGCAGCCGCGCGTGGACGACCGGTCGCCGGAGCGTGGTCTCGGCGGCACGATCAGCGCGCCCCGCACCCTCGTGCCGGCGCTGCTCGCTGCGATCGCCTACGTCGACCCCGGCAACTTCGGCGTCAACATCACCTCGGGCGCCGAGCACGGCTATGCCCTCGTCTGGGTCGTCGTCTTCGCGAGCTGCTCGGCCATGGTCATCCAGTACCTCGCGGCCAAGCTCGGCATGGTCACCGGCAAGAGCCTCGCCGAGCACAGCTCGGAGCGCTTCCCCGGCGTCGGCCGGCTGCTGCTCTGGGCCCAGGCCGAGCTCGTCGTCATCATGACCGACCTCGCCGAGATCGTCGGTGGCGCCATCGCCCTCAAGCTGCTCTTCGGCATGCCGCTCATGGCCGGCGCCGTCTGCGTGACCCTCTTCAGCCTCGCCGTCCTCGCGCTCAAGGTACGCGGCCGCAGCCACTTCGACTCCGTCGTGCTCGTGCTGCTCGTCGTCATCATCGCCTCGCTCGTCTGGCAGGTCTTCATCGCCGACGTCGACCGGGTCGCGCTCCTCAGGTCGGTGGTCCCCGGCCCGCTCGACTCGTCGGCCGCGCTGCTCGCCGTCGGCATCGTCGGCGCCACCGTCATGCCGCACGCCCTGCACTTCCACTCCGCCGCGTCGCGGGGCCACGACGACGGCTCCGCGGAGGTCGACCAGGCCGGGCGCCTCCGCGCCGGCCGGCGCACGGTGCGCAGCGTCGTCATCGCCATGACCGTCGCCGGGGTCGCCAACGTCAGCCTCGTCGTCTTCTCCGCCGCCCTGCCGTCCGAGGCGGGCGCGAGCATCGAGACGGCGTATGCCGCCCTCTCGGCCAGCGCCGGCCAGATCGTCGCGACGATGCTGGCCGTCGCCCTGCTCGCCTCTGGTCTCGCGTCGACCCTGGTCGGGGTCCAGACGGGAGACGTCGTCATGCAGGGTTTCGGGCGCCGGCCCATCGCGCCGCTCCTGCGGCGCCTGCTCGCCGTCGTGCCCGCGCTCGTCATCCTCGGCATCGGCGTCGAGCCGACCAACGCGCTCGTGTGGAGCCAGGTCGTGCTCTCGTTCGCGCTGCCGGGGACGCTCGTGCCGCTCCTGCTCTTCACGCGCGACCGACGGATCATGGGCGTGCTCGTCAACCACCGGCTCACAACGGCCGTCGCGACCCTCATCACCGCCGTCATCGTCGGCCTCTGCGCCTACCTCGTCGCCACCGGCCTCTGACCCGCGACGCCGACCCGCCCCACCGCTCCCCGTCGAGTGGCCCCGTCGTCCCACCCGTCCCGTGACGCGTGAGGCTGCTGAGGCGGGGCGGCCAGTCAAGTGAGCTCCCCGCCCCAGTCGAGTGAGCGCTCCGTCCCAGTCGACTGAGCGTTCCGTCCCAGTCGACTGAGCGCTCTGTCCCAGTCGAGTGAGCGCCCCGTCCTGCAGCCGTGTGACGGGGCGCTCACTCGAGTGTGGCTGCCTGCTCACTCGAGTTGGGGGAGGGAGGCCGTCGATGGTCGAGTGGCCCCGTCGTCACGCCTGTCCCGTGGCGGGTGGGGCTGGTGGGGCGGGGCGGCCACTCTCGACGTGGGTGCGCGAGGGGGCGGACTGCGGTAGGTGACCACACGGCATACGCCCTCGCCTTCCTCGGGGGAGCGTGTGGGAGAGTGGCGCACGAACCGCTGCGACGTCGCATGAGGAAGGTGGGCATGTCGGCCCGACTCGTCCCCCCGGGAGCCAGGGAGCTGCCCGCGCTGACCGAGCTGCGGCTCGAGGTGCGCGCCTTCCTCGCCGAGCAGGTGGCTGCAGGCGCGTTCGTGCCGCACGTCGACACGTGGCTGACCCGCTGGGACCGCGACTTCACGCGTGAGCTCGGGCGGCGCGGCTGGCTCGGCATGGTCATCCCGACGGAGTACGGCGGCCAGGGCCGCACCTACCTCGAGCGTTTCGTGATCACCGAGGAGCTGCTCGTCGTCGGCGCCCCGGTCGCGGCCCACTGGATCGCCGAGCGGCAGATCGGGCCGTCGCTGCTGCGCTACGGCACCGAGGAGCAGAAGCAGGCCTTCCTGCCCGGCATCAGCCGCGGCGAGGTCGTCTTCGGCATCGGCATGAGCGAGCCCGACTCCGGCTCCGACCTCGCGAGCGTGCGCACCCGCGCCGACCGCGTCGACGGCGGCTGGCGCCTGACCGGCACCAAGGTCTGGACGAGCGGCGCGCACGAGGCCGACGCCTTCTTCGCCCTGGCGCGCTCGGCACCGCTCGACCCCGCCCACCGGCACGACGGCCTGAGCCAGTTCATCGTCGACCTGCGCGCGCCGGGCGTCACGATCCGCCCGATCATCTCGATGGGCGGCGACCACCACTTCAACGAGGTCCACCTCGACGGCGTCCTCATCCCCGACGACCGGGTGCTCGGCGAGGTCGGGCAGGGCTGGACGCAGGTGACCTCCGAGCTCGCCTACGAGCGCAGCGGCCCTGAGCGCGTGCTCTCGACCTTCCAGCTGCTCGCCGCCGCGGCCCAGGCCATGGACGACGGCCGCCTGCCCACCGACCCCGGCCTCGGGCGCCACGTCGCGCGCGTCGCCGCGCTGCACCACATGTCCTTCGCCGTCTCGACGGCGCTCGAGCAGCACGAGGACGCCGACACCGCGGCCGCCGTCGTCAAGGTGCTCGGCACGACGGGGGAGGGCGACATCGCCGACTACGTCGACACCCTGACCGCCACCGGCTGGGCCCTCGACGAGGAGCTCGACACGCTGCTGCACGCCGCGATCCTGCAACGGCCCGGCTTCACGCTGCGGGGCGGCACCAACGAGATCCTGCGCGGCGTCATCGCGCGCGGGCTGGGGATGCGCTGATGGCCGACAGCCACGGGCTCGACGACCTCGCTGCCCCCACGACGCCCGACCCCGACCTCGTCGGTGTGCTGGCCGAGCTCTTCGACGACTACCGCGCCACCCGCGCGACGCCGACGGCTGTCGTCGACCTCGACCGCGACCTCTGGCAGCGGCTCGAGGACCTCGGTCTGACCCGCCTGACCGGCACCGAGGCGGCCGGCGGCAGTGGCGGCGGATGGGTCGACGCCGCAGCGCTGCTCGGGCTCGCAGCCGCCGCCGCGGCTCCCGTGCCGCTCGCCGAGCACGACGTGCTGGGCGGCTGGCTGCTCGAGTCCGCCGGCCTCCCGAACGACGGGGGCCTTCGGACCGTGTGCCGTCCCGACCCGTCCGGGGTCGCCCTCAACGTCACGTGGGCGCGGGACGCGAGCAGCATCGTGGCCCTCTGGGAGGACCGCGACCAGTGGCGCGTCGCCGACGTCCCGGTCGACCGCGTCTCCATCGAGGAGCGCCGCAACCTCGCCGGGGAGCCAAGCGACACAGTGGAGTTCGACCTCGACGACCTCGAGTCGGGCATCGTCGTCGCGCACGAGATCGGTGAGCAGTTCCACCTGCGCGGCGCGCTGGCTCGCTCGGCCCAGGTCGTCGGCGCCATGGAGCGCGTCGTCGAGGTCGTCCTCGAGCACGTCCGCGCCCGTGAGCAGTTCGGCCGGCCGATCGGTCGGTTCCAGGCCGTGCAGCACCTCGTCGCGGACATCGCCTCGGAGACCGCGCTGGCCCGGGCTGCCACAGACGCCGCCGTCGCCCGCGCCGCCGCCTCCGACTGGCAGGACCCCGGGATGCTCTTCGCCGTGGGGGTCGCCAAGTCGTGCGTGGGCCATGCCGCCTCGGTCGTCGTCCGCGGATCGCACCAGGCGCTCGGAGCCATCGGCACGACGCTCGAGCACGAGCTGCACACCCTGACCCGGCCGATCCTCGCGCGCCGCAGCGAGTACGGCTCGCTCCAGGACTGGGACGAGACCCTCACCGCGCTCGCCTCCTCGGCCGGCCACGACCGGCTCTGGACGCTCATCACCACCGGCCGGGCCAAGCCGTCGAGCGGCCGCTTCCACCCCTACGACGGCGCCTGAGCGCGCGCCGGAGCACACCGGAGCAAGGAGCCCCCCCATGACCGAGGTCCGCTACGAGGTGACCGACGGCGTCGCCCTCATCACCCTCGACGCGCCCGAGCGGCGCAACGCCCTGTCCGTCGAGATGTCGCGCGAGCTCATCGATGCGGCCCGCACGGCCGAGTCCGACGACGAGGTCGGCGCGGTCGTCGTCACCGGCGGCGCCCACTTCTGCGCCGGCGCGGTCCGCAGCGTCCTCGCCGACACGGGCCAGGACCCCGTCGAGGACGAGGCCTACCGCAACCTCGAGACCGTCTACGCCGCGTTCACGACGGTCGGCTCCATCGCCGTCCCGACCGTCGCCGCCGTCCGCGGCGCCGCCGTCGGCGCCGGCCTCAACCTCGCCCTGGCCACCGACCTGCGCATCGTGTCGCGCACTGCGCGCCTGCTGCCCGGCTTCGCGCAGATCGGCATCCACCCCGGCGGCGGCCACTTCACCCTGATCAACCGGGTCGCCGGGCGCGAGGCCGCCGCGGCCCTGGGCCTCTTCGGCGACGAGGTCGACGGCGAGCGAGCCGTCGCGCTGGGACTGGCCTGGGCCGCATACGACGACGGCGACGTGCAGGACGAGGCGCTGGCGATCGCCGGACGCGTCGCGAAGGACCCGGCGCTCGCCCGCCGGATGGTCGCGAGCTTCCGCCGCGAGACCGCCCCCGGGGGCCTCCCCTGGGACGTCTCCGTCGAGCTCGAGCGCTCGCCGCAGATGTGGTCGCTGCGCCGCAAGCACGGGGCGTGAGACGCGCCTCACCGCGTATCGGGCATTTCGGCTCCTCGGGGGTCGTGGTGCAAGGATGGGGAAGTTGGCCGTCCCCGACCTGAAGGAGCACCAGTGCTGGCGTCCTACCGACCTCTCTTCGAGGTACCGGGGGCACGCGTCTTCATCACCGGCGGGATGATCGCCCGCTCGGCAGGCTCGATGTTCGCCGTGTCCGTGGTCGCGATGGTGGCGGCCCGCACCGGCTCCTACGCGCTCGCCGGCGCCGTCGTGGCCGTCGGCATGGTGTCCCTGGCGCTCTGCGCGCCCTTCCTCGGCCGGCTCGTCGACCGCTACGGCCAGCGCCGCGTCGCGATCCCGTTCTTCCTGTGGTCGGGCTTCTGGGTCGTCATGACCCTGCTCGTGTCGATGCGCGGCTGGCCGTCGTGGCTGCTGTTCATCACCTTCCCGCTGTGCGGCGCCATCCCCAACCTCGGCACCATGGCGCGGGCCCGCTGGTCGCACATCTTCGCCCACGACCCGAAGAACCTCCACGCGGCGATGTCGTTCGAGCAGGTCATGGAGGAGATCACCTTCGTCATCGGCCCGGTCCTCGCGATCTGGCTCTCGACGACGCTCTTCCCCGAGGCGGGTTTCGCGTTCGCCGCGCTCGCCTACACCGTCGGCGTCCTCGTCTTCATCTCCGCCCGCTCGACCGAGCCGCCGGTGGTGCCGCACCACGAGCGCCCGACCGAGCACGCCTACACGGTGCCGGGCCTCATCCCGCTCGCCTTCATCATGGTCATGACGGGCGCCATCTTCGGCGTCAACGAGGTCGTGACGCTCGCCGTCTCCCAGGATGCGGGTGCGCCGAGCGCGGCCGGTGCCATCCTCGCGTTGTATGCCGTGGGGTCGGCTTCCGCAGGCCTCGTCTTCGGTCACGTGTCGCACGGCCGCAGCCTCGTCAAGCTCCTCATCGCCGGGACCTTCGGCATGGCGGTGCTCGAGATGCCGGTGCTCTTCGCGGGCAACCTCTGGATCCTCGCCGGGCTGATGTTCGTCGCGGGCATGGCGACGGCCCCGACGCTCATCACGACGATGAACCTCATCGAGCGCATCGTGCCCAAGGCGCAGCTCAACGAGGGCATGACGATCGTGCTGACCGGCCTTATCATCGGCATCGCCGCGGGGTCGGCCGTGTCCGGCGCCGTCGTCGACCACATCGGGGCGCAGCACGGCTACTGGGTCGCGATCATCGCCGGCGGCTTCGCCTTCGTCATGGCGCTCGGCACGCGTGCGTTCCTGACCCGACGAGAGCTGCACGACCTGCGCTGACCGCGCCACCCGGCATACGCCATCGGGCACGCGAAAGGGCCACCTCCCGTGACGGGAGGTGGCCCTTGGAGGTGGAGCAGGTGGTCAGTGACCCGCGGGGATCACCACGGCCTCCTCGTCGTCCTTCGCCGGCGCGGCACCCGGCTTGGGGCCGAGGTCGACGTGCGGCAGGAAGAGCGAGGCGACGAACGCGAGGACCAGCACGCCGGCGGCGACCATGAAGACGACCGACATGGCGTCGGAGAAGCCGACGAGGAACGGCCGGGCCAGCTGCGGGTCGAGCTGGTTGATGAACGAGCTGTCCGACAGCGCCGACGAGCCGGCACCCGCACCCGAGCCGCCCGCCTGCTGCGAGGCCTGGAGCTGGGCGATGAACGCCTTGTTGGCCGCGGGGTCGCCACCGGTCGGGTTGCGCAGCGCCGCCTGGAAGGCGGGCGTCGGCGCGATGCTCGCGAACGCCTCGGAGATCTTCGAGCCGGCCTGCGAGAAGAGGATCGAGAGGAAGACCGCGGTGCCGAGCGTGCCGCCGATCTGGCGGGTGAAGGTCGCCGAGCTCGTCGCCACGCCCATGTCGCGGCGGTCCACGGCGTTCTGCACGGCGAGGGTCAGCGGCTGGAAGTTGAAGCCGAGGCCGATGCCGAAGAAGAACATCCCGATCATCGTCTTCCACAGCGGGGTGTCCGCCCCGACGAAGTGGAAGCCGAAGAGCGCGAGCACGAGGATCGCCGCGCCGATGATGGGGAACTTGCGGTAGCGACCGGTGCGGCTGATCATCTGGCCCGAGAAGATCGAGCCGCTCATGATGCCGAGCGTCATCGGCAGCAGCTGCAGGCCTGCCTCCATGGGCGAGGAGCCCTTGACGATCTGCAGGTAGAGCGGGATCGCGGCGAGGCCACCGAACATGCCCATGCCGATGAAGACCGAGCTGACCGAAGCGGCGGCGATGGTGCGGTTCTTGAACAGGCGCAGCGGGATGAGCGCCTCCTCACCCATCGAGCGCTCGATGACGAAGAACGCGACGAGGCCGATGAGGCCGATGGCGTAGCAGGCGATCGACGTGGCCGAGCCCCAGCCCCACTCGCGGCCCTGCTCGGCGACGATGAGCAGCGGCACGAGCGCGACCGACAGGCTGAGCGCGCCCCAGTAGTCGACGCGGTGGTCGAGGCGGGTGTGGCGCAGGTGCAGCGTGCGGGTGACGACGACGAGCGCGGCCACGGCGATCGGCACGTTGACGAGGAAGACCCAGCGCCAGCCGGTGATGCCGAGGATCGAGTCCTGGTCGGAGAGGATGCCGCCGACGACCGGGCCGATGACGCTCGAGGTGCCGAAGACGGCGAGGAAGTAGCCCTGGTACTTCGCGCGCTCACGCGGCGGCACGATGTCGCCGATGATCGCGAGGGCGAGCGAGAAGAGACCGCCGGCGCCGATGCCCTGGACGGCACGGAAGGCCGCGAGGGACGGGATCGACCAGGCGAGCGTGCAGAGCATCGAACCGATCGTGAAGATCGAGATGGCGAAGATGAAGAGCTTCTTGCGCCCGTAGATGTCGCCGAGCTTGCCGTAGAGCGGCGTCGCGATGGTGCTCGTGATGAGGTATGCCGTCGTGACCCAGGCCTGTCCGGCGAGGTCCTTGAGGTCGTCGGCGATGACACGCATCGCGCTCGCGACGATGGTCTGGTCGAGCGCCGCGAGGAACATCCCCATCATCAGGCCGATGAGGATCGTGATGATCTCCTTGTGGGAGAGCAGCGGCTGCCCGTCCGGGCCGGACGCGCCGCTCGCGCTGGCCGTGCGCGCGGCGGCGCGCGACGGTTCGGCGGTGGTGTCGGACATGTCAGTCCTCTTTCTGCTTCTGGTTTCTGGAGTCGAAGGGCATGGGAGGCGTCGCTGCACCCCGGGCCCGGAGGTTGGCGTCGAGCGCGTCACCGAGCTCACGCAGTCGGTGGACGAACTCGGTCGTGCACGGGCCGTCCCAGTCGGTGAGCAGCCCTTGGAACCACGCGGCGCGGCTCGACTGGATGCGGACCAGGGCCTCGCGGCCGCGGTCGGTGAGGGACACGACCCAGGCGCGGCCGTCGTTGGGGTCGGCGCTCTTCTCGAGCAGGCCGCTCGTGACGAGGGCGCTGACCTGGCGGCTGACGGTGGAGACGTCGTTGTGCAGCGTCGTGGCGAGCTCGGAGATGCGCACCGTGCCCGCGCCGGCGACGAGGAAGAGCACGGGGTATGCCGTGACGTCGACGCCGTCCTCGAGGCGCGGTGCGCTGTGCTTGGCCGCGACGAGGAGCTTCTGCACGCGCAGGAGCGCGAGGAAGACGGCGTTCGCCTCGTCCTCGGTGACTGCCATGGGGTGCTCCTCGGTCTTTATAGTTGCTTGCAGCACGCAAGTATCTGCCGCTCGCGACGACGCGTCAACTCGCCTGTCGCCACTGTCCAAGGTTTGTACAATGATGGGACGGTGTCGCCACGGAGACCACTCGTGTGGTTGTCTGTGGTCTCGCGCCACGGGGGAGGTGCGAGGATGGCTCACGCACCCGGACCGCCGAGCAGGAGTGCGGGCCCAGGCGCCAGAATGCAGAAGTGCAGGGAGTGACATGACGAGCGACGTGCCGATCGACCCGACGGTCAACGACGCCTTCCGACAGATGTCGGCGCTGATCTATGCCGGCGCGGACTCGGGGTCGATCCACCAGTCCCTCGTCGACGCCGCCCGCCGACTCGTCGAGGGCTGCGACCGGGCCTCGCTGCTCGTGCGCACCCGCGACCGCTACGTCACCGCCGCGAGCACCGACGACATCGCGCGTCGGATCGACCAGATCGAGCTCGAGGTCGGCGAGGGGCCCTGCGTCGACGCCATCGTCTCCGAGGCCTACCAGCACGACCCGGACCTCACCGACGCCAAGACCCCGTGGCCGCGCTTCACCGAGCGGATCGTCGCCGAGACGCCGGTGCGCTCGGCCATCGGCTACCGCCTGCTCCTCGACGGCGACAAGGTCGGCGCGCTCAACCTCTTCTCCGACACCCCCGGAGGCCTGACGTCCAAGTCGGCCGACGTCGGGGCCGTCATCGCCTCGTTCGCCTCGGTTGCCCTGATGGCGATCCGGGCCCGCGAGGAGGCCGCCACGCTGCGCCAGGGCCTGCAGAGCAACCGCGAGATCGGCAAGGCCGTCGGCCTGCTCATGGCCGCGCACCACATCAGCGGCCAGCAGGCCTTCGAGCTGCTGCGGAGCACGTCGCAGGAGCTCAACATGAAGCTGACCCAGGTGGCCTCGCAGGTCATCGAGGGCCAGGAGTCGCAGTTCGGCTCGGCGCCCGGCGGCGGCAACGCCACGGCCAGCTCGTCCGTCTGAGCCTGCCGGGCCCTGGAACGACGAGTGGCCCCGACCCGCCTTGCGGGCGTCGGGACCACTCGGAGGAACGGCGGGGGTCAGGCCGAGGCCATGCCCTCCGCGGACAGCTGTCGACGCAGCTCGTCCAGGGTGCGCCGCAGCAGGCGGCTGACCTGCATCGCGCTGAGGCCCATGGACTCGGCGATCTCCGCCTGGGTCATGTCTCCGCCGAAACGCAGCTGCACGAGCCGCTGGTCCCGGGCGGGGAGCCGTTCGAGGGCCGTGCGCACGACGATGCCTTCGTCGAGCGCCGGGTCGGACCCCGGGTCGCCACGGGCGTCGAGCAGGTCGAGCACGGGCCGGTTGCCGTCGGCGGTGGTCGCGTCGAGGGAGGCGGGGCGCAGGTTGGTTGCCGCGACCTGGGCCTCCCGCACCGACTCGAGCGTGATGTCGAGCTCGGAGGCGAGCTCGCCGGCGTCCGGGTCGTGGCCGAGCCGCTGCTCGAGCCGTGACCTCGTGTCGGTGACGAGCTGGCGGCGCTCCTGCAGCTCCCGCGGGGGCCGCACGAGCCAGCCGTGGTCACGGAAGTGACGACGCAGCTCGCCGGTGATGGTGGGTGTGGCGTAGGCGCCGAACTCGGTCGGCTTGGACAGGTCGAAGCGCTGGAGGGCCTTGAGCAGGGCCAGGAAGGCCACCTGCTCGAGGTCCTCGCGGTCGAGACCCTTGCCCGAGTAGCGGTGGGCGAGGGAGCGTGCGAGCGGCATGTGCAGCACCGTCACGGTCTCGAGAGCGCTGGCGCGTTCGGACGCCGAGTCCGAGGTGCGAAGGGTATGGATGAGCTCTCTGGTTCGCGCATCCTTGCGCGGACCCACGGATGAGTCGGTCATTTCAACTCCGATGGATCGGATCCCCGATGCGGCGCTGGCTTGACCGTCTACTAGTGACGCTAGGCCGTTGTCCACGGATACACAAGGTGGATCCGGGCCCCGTTCAGGGGCCAAGAGGTGTATACGCGGGTGCGCCCGGGCCCGCGTCGCAGCCCGTTGCCGCAGAGCGAAATCGACCGCGCACCGATGCTCGGAGACCCTCCCGGGGTCAGTGCGTGACGACGACGAGGGACTCGAGCAGGGTGCGGGCGATCTGCTCGTCACCGGTCACGGTGTAGTGCGTCTCCTCGACCGAGCGGCGACCGGCGGCGCGCCGGGTGAGCGCGTCGGTGGTGAGGTGGATCGACGTGACGTCGAGCTGCTCCTCGCCCTCCGGACGGTCGTGACCGCTGAATAGTGCTTCCCCGTAAGGGCGCCCGTCCTCACCGGTGACGATGCGCGCGCCGCCGCGGGCGACGACGGGTCCGCTGACGTCGAGCACGACGGCGTGTCCGGCACCGATCCCGGCGACCCGCGACGCGATGCGCGGGAGGGCTGCGAGGATGTCGGCGGTGAAGACCGCGGCGCTCGCCGAGTCGAGGTTGCCGGGGCGATCGAGGGCGGCGCGGATGTCCTGCTCGTGCACCCACGCGTCGACGATGCGGCGGTGCAGGTGCTCGCCGAAGGTCGTGTCCGGCCCGAAGAAACCGCCGATGACCGTGTCGATGTCGGCCTCGGACGCGCGCAGCTCGGCGACCCGCTGCGGGTGGAACTCGGCCAGCTCGGCCACGACGTCACGTCCGGTGACGCCGCGCCGGGCCTCGACGTCGACCTCCACGAAGCGCGCGAAGTCGCTGTGCACGTGCGGGTAGTCGGGCACCGTGACCTGGGGGCGGGGCATGCCGGCGAAGGACTTCTCCGCGCCGACGACGTGGGCGATCTGGTCCTTGACGGTCCACCCGGGGCACTCGGTCTGGAGCTCGAAGTCCTCGTCTCGGCAGGAGTACCCGAGGTCGATGATCGACTGCACGGAGTGGTCGAACGCGTCGATCAGTCCGTTGCGGTCGTCGGGGGCGGCCGGGTGCATGGGCATGTCATCAGAGTACTTACCCTTGAGGCATGCCAACCCTCGAGCGAGACGGTCTCATCGGTCCGCGGACCGGGTCCGACTCCTCGGGCCGGCCCGCGGCCGCGCTCGTCGTCGCCGGTGTCGTCACGGTCGGTCTGGTGGCGAGCGTGGTCGCTGCGCGCTACACCGGCGCGGCCGACGCCCTGCCCGGCGGCCTGTCCGACGCCGGGCCCGTCGTGCGGTGGTCCCTGCCCCTCGTGCGGGTCGTCCACGACGTCGCGGCCTCGCTCACGATCGGGTCGCTCCTGCTCGCCGCGACGATGGTCCCGGGACGCACGCGCGCCGAGAGCGCCGCCCTGGTGGAGCCTCGCCGGAGCGCAGCCTTGCGCGTCGCCACCACCGCAGCCTTCGTATGGGCGGTCGCCGGGGCGGTCGGCGTGGTCTTTGCCTTCGCCGACGCCGCTGGTATGCCGCTGGCCGACCCGCTCTTCGGCAGCAACCTCATGGGGTCGGTCTGGTCCATCGAGACCCTGCGGGTGGGGGTCATCAGCACCGTCGCGGCGTTCGTCGTCGCCTCCGTGGCGGCGGTCGCCCGCTCGCGTGGGGCCGCGCTCGCCCTCACCGTCGTCTCGGCGTTCGGCCTGCTGGTCCTCGGGCTGGCCGGCCACGCCGGGGGCTCGGCCGACCACGAGACGGCCGTCAACGCGATCGCCGCGCACCTGCTGAGCGCCGCCGTCTGGGTCGGCGGGCTCCTCGCGCTCGTCGTGCTGCGCCGCCCCCTGGGGGAGGCGCTCGGCGTCGTGGCGCGGCGCTACTCGACCGTCGCCCTCTGGTGCTTCGTCACACTCGGCGTCTCGGGTGTCATGTCCGCGACGACCCGGCTCGGCTCGTGGTCCGACCTCCTGACTCCCTACGGCGTGCTCATCCTCGTCAAGGTCGCGGCCTTCGTGGTCCTCGGCGCCGCCGGGGTGCGCCACCGACGCGTGACCCTCGACCGCATCGACGCGGTGGAGGCGGCGACGACCGGCACGGGCACGGGCACCGCGTCGGGGCTGCGGGGGCGGCTGTTCGTCCGGCTCGCCGTCGTCGAGACGCTCCTCATGGCGCTCGCCTTCGGGGTGGCCACGGCGCTCGCCCGCAGCGAGCCGCCGGTGCCCGAGACCGTCTCGGACCCCAGTGCGGCACTGTCGCTGACGGGCTATCCCGCGCCGCCTGCGCCCACCGCGATGGACTGGCTGACCGCCTGGCGGGTCGAGTGGCTCTTCCTCGCGACCGGGCTGCTCGCGATCGGCCTCTACGTCGCGGGCGTGCTGCGACTGCGACGACGCGGCGACGCGTGGCCGGTGCTGAGGCTGCTGAGCTGGGTCACGGGCTGGCTGCTCTTCCTCTACGCGACCAACGGCGTGCTCGGCATCTACGGCCGGGTCGCGTTCTCCTGGCACATGACCCTGCACATGATCGAGGCGATGGTCGTCCCGATCTTCCTCGTGCTCGGTGCTCCCGTCACCCTGGCGCTGCGCACCGTCAAGCCGCGCTCCGACGGCACGCTCGGCCCCCGCGAGATGCTCCTCGCGCTCGTCCACTCCCGGTTCCTGGCCGTCGTCGGCAACCCGATCTTCGCCGCCGCCTTCTTCTTCATGAGCCTCGTCGTCTTCTACTGGACGGGCCTGTTCCAGCTGGCCCTGGAGACGCACACGGGCCACCTGCTCATGACCGCGCACTTCGTGCTCACCGGCTACCTCTTCGCCTGGGTGCTCGTCGGCGTCGACCCCGGACCCAAGCGGTGGAGCCCGGCACTGCGCCTCGTCGTGCTCTTCGCGACGATCTCCTTCCACGCCTTCTTCGGTGTCGCCATGATCAGCGGCACGACCCTGCTCGGCGGGGACTTCTTCCCGACGATCGCCATCCCGTGGGTGCCCGACCCGCTCGCCGACCAGCGCTACGGCGGCGGCGTCGCCTGGGCCATCGGCGAGCTGCCGAGCCTCGTGCTCGCACTGACGGTCGCCCTGCAGTGGTTCCGGACCGACAGCGCGGAGTCCGTGCGGCAGGACCGGCGGGCCGACCGGGACGGCGATGCCGAGCTCACGGCATACAACGAGCGGCTGGCCGCGCTGGCCAAGCGCGATCACGGCTCCTCGCGATGACCTCTCGCTACTACTCCATGTAGTATTGGTGTCGGAGGAGGGGACATGCCACAGCGAACGTCGAACCCCCGGTGCCCGATCCGACTCGGCGAACCGTGCACGTTGTGCTTTCCCGGAGCACGCGGACCGCAGGACTGCGGCCTCGTCTACCTCGTCCAGAGCGACCCGGAGCAGCGCGAGGAGCTCGCGGCACGACGCCGTGAGCGTCACCTGACGCGCGACCTCGGCGTCGGCTGACCCGGGCGTGGCCCCGGCCTTCCCCCTGTGGCCGGGGCCACGCCCGTGGTCCCTCTCGCCGACGGCATCCGGTGGGCACCCGCGCGCCGGCCGCGCGGCGCGTGTGAGAGTGGGGTCATGAAGGTTGCGCTCATCCAGCTCGCCTACGGCGACGACGAGTCGGTCGCCGACCGAACGGCGCGGGTCGCCGCCCTCGTCCGCGCCCAGGCGGGCCACGACCTCGTCGTCCTGCCCGAGCTCTGGCCGGCAGGCGGCTTCGACTACACCGCGTGGGACGAGCGGGCCGAGCCCGTCGACGGCCCCGTCGCGCGGGCGCTCGCGGACGCCGCCCGCGACGCCCGCGTCACGCTGCACGGCGGCTCGATCGTCGAGCGCGGCGCCCCCGTCGGTGCCGACGGCCGCGGGCTGTGGAACACCAGCCTCGTCTTCTCGCCCGACGGCGAGCTCGTCGCGACCTACCGCAAGATCCACCGCTTCGGCTTCGGCGAGGGCGAGCCGAGCCTCATGGACGCCGGAGAGGACCTCGTCGTCGTCGACGTCCCCGTCGCTGCCGGCGGCACCGTGCCCGTCGGGCTCTCGACCTGCTACGACCTGCGCTTCCCCGAGCTCTACCGGCGCCTGCTCGACCGGGGCGCCGAGGTCTTCGTCATCCCGGCCGCGTGGCCGCGCAAGCGGGTCTCGCACTGGACCCTGCTGGGCCAGGCGCGGGCCGTCGAGGACCAGTGCGTCGTGCTCCAGTGCAACACCGCCGGCACGCACGCCCGGCACGAGATGGGCGGTCACTCGCAGGTCGTCGACGCCACCGGGAAGGTTCTGGCCGCCGCGGGCCTTGACGAGGAGGTGCTGAGCATCGACATCGACACCGCGGCGACCCCCGAGTGGCGCCGCTCCTTCCCCGTGCTGGCCGACCGGAGGCTCCGGTGACCGCGGGAGCCGGCACCGACACCGGCTCGCTGCGCTCGCGCGTCAGGGTCCGCGCGGCCGAGCTCGTCGGACGTGGCTGGCTCAACACCGGCGGCCGGTCGCTGTCGCTCGCCGACCTGCGCGGACGCGTCGCCGTCCTCGACTTCTGGACCTTCTGCTGCGTCAACTGCCTCCACGTCCTCGACGAGCTGCGCCCCGTCGAGGCGCAGTTCCCCGACGCGTTGACGATCATCGGCGTGCACTCCCCGAAGTTCGAGCACGAGGCCGACGCCGACGCGCTCGTGGCCGCCGTGGAGCGGTATGCCGTCCACCACCCCGTGCTCGACGACCCCGAGCTCGTGACGTGGAAGGCGTATGCCGCCCGCGCCTGGCCCACGCTCGTCGTCATCGACCCCGAGGGCTACGTCGTCGCCTCGCTGTCGGGGGAGGGGCACGGGCCCGGCCTCGCCTCCCTCGTCACCGAGCTCGTCGAGGAGCACGCCGCCAAGGGCACGCTCCAGCCCGGCGACGACCCCTACGTCGCGCCGCCGGCCCTCGACACCGCGCTGCGCTTCCCGGGCAAGGCGCTCGCGCTGCCCGACGGGTCGTTCGTCGTCAGCGACACCGCGAACCACGCGGTCGTCCACCTCGAGCCCGACCTCGAGACCGAGCGCGCCCGCTGGGGCGGCGAGGGTGTGCTCAACGAGCCGCAGGGCGTCCTGCTCGCGACGCCCGAGGTCGCCGAGCACCTCGGCATCGACCTCCTCGTCGCGGACTCGGTCAACCACCAGGTCAAGGGAATCCGCTTCTCCGACGGCTCGGTTCACGTCGTGGCCGGCACCGGATCGCAGCTGCGTGAGCGCTCCGGTGGTGGCCCCGCCCTCGGGCAGGCGATGTCGACGCCGTGGGACCTCGCGTGGCTCGGCGACCGGCTCATGGTCGCCATGGCCGGCACGCACCAGCTATGGGCCTGGACTCCGGGCGAGACCCTCGCCGACGGCCGGGTCGAGGTCGTCGGCGGCACCTCCAACGAGGGCCTCGTCGACGGACCGGCGCTCGAGGCGTGGTTCGCCCAGCCGTCCGGCCTCGCGACCTCCGCGACCGGTGACCGGGTCTGGGTCGCCGACTCCGAGACGTCGGCGCTGCGCTCGGTCACCCGAGCACCCGACGGCACGCTCGTCGTCGAGACCCACGTCGGCACAGGGCTTTTCGACTTCGGACACCGCGACGGCGCAGCCGCCGAGGCACTGCTCCAGCACCCGCTCGGCGTCACCGAGCTGCCGGACGGCTCGGTCGCCGTCAGCGACACCTACAACGGCGCCGTGCGCCGCTTCGACCCGACCAGCGGTCAGGTCACGACCCTCGCGCAGGGTCTCGCCGAGCCGAGCGACGCCGTCGTCGAGCGCGACCCCGAGTCGGGTGAGGTGCGTCTGGTCGTCGTCGAGTCGGCGGCCCACCGCCTGACCCGCGTCGGGCTGCCCGAGGCCGCCCAGTGCGTCGACGGGCCCGCCCACCGCACCCAGCGCCCGTCCACGCCGCTGCCCGCCGGCGAGGTCGCGCTCGAGGTGACCTTCGTGCCGCCGACCGGCCAGAAGCTCGACTACCGGTGGGGCGACCCCACCCGTCTCGAGGTGTCCGCGACCCCGGACGCCCTGCTCGTCTCCGGCGCCGGTCGCGCCGAGGGCCTGACCCGCACCCTCGTGCTGCGCGAGGGCATTGGCTCGGGCACGCTGCACATCTCGGTGCAGGCCGCGGCGTGCGACGGCGACCCCGAGACCGGCGAGGTGCCCGAGCACGCGGCCTGCCACCTGTTCCAGCAGGACTGGGGCATCCCGGTCGTCCTCGACGCCACCGCCGGTGCCACACTGACTCTCGACCTGCGGGGCGTGTAGGCGGCCGACCAGCCGCCTGCCCCGTGCGCGCGAGACCGAACGGACGAGGTGGCAGACGTGGCTCGACAGGCATCCGGCGGCGGTGGGCGCTCCGTCCTCTCGGCGGTGTGCGGGCTGCTGGCGATCGTGCTGCTGCCCGTCTCGCTCGTCGGCTTCTGGGCCTCGGTGCTGCTGACCCGCACCGACGTCTTCGTCGAGGAGCTGCGGCCCGTCGTCGCCAAGCCGCAGGTGCAGGAGGCCCTCACCGACGGCATCGTGCAGGGCATCCTCGGCGCGGTGGACCTGCGCCCGGCGATCGAGAAGGCGCTCGAGGCGCCCATCCGCACGCAGGCCGCCGCTCTCGTCGCGAGCCCGCAGGTCGCGTCCGCCTGGACCACCGGCATCCGCGCACTCCACACGCAGTTCATCGCCGTCATGCAGGGCCGGGGCGACACGGAGCTCGACGACCAGGGCCGGGTCTCGGTGCGCGTCACCATCCCGGTGCCCGCCCTGACCTCCACGCTCGAGCAGGCCGGCGTCCCGAACGCGGGGGCGATCGCGCCGGTCGTGACGATCCCCCTCGTCAAGGCCACCGACCTGCAGAAGGCGCAGACGGCATACCGGATCGCCGACGCGTGGGGACCTTGGGCGCCCCTCGTGGTGGCCGCCCTCGCCCTGCTGTCCATCGCGCTCGCCCGACGCTGGCGCGCGGCGACGACCCTCATCGGCATCGGTTGGGTCGTGACCGCCCTAGCGCTCGCGCTCGTCGTCATGGTGGCGCGCGAGCCGCTCATGCGACGGGTCGACCCCGAGGTGGCGCGCACCATCGCCGACGCCGCCTACGGCCTCGCCGCCCGCAACCTCTACTACGAGATCGCCATCGCGGTCGGCGTGGGCGTCGTCATGCTCATCGTCTCGGCCGTCACGCTCGCGTTCGGTCGACGCCGCGCGCACTGAGCGCCCGACAGGCGGCCCCGATGGGCGTTTCGTGGGTGTTCGACGGCGTGCGGGTATGGGGACGGTAGGTGTGCCACCGGGGCGCGCCCCAGCCAAGGAGACCTCATGGGTATCGGACTCGGGATCTTCCTGCTCGTCGTCGGAGCGATCTTCTACTTCACCAGCGTCGACTCCAGCGTCCTCAACCTGAGCAGCAGCACGGGCAACACGATCGGCATCATCCTCATGATCGCCGGCGCGCTCTCGATCATCCTCGCGCTCGTCCTCAACGCCCAGCGTGCCCGCACGCAGCACACGGTCGTCACGGAGCGCCGCGGCGCGCCCGATGTCGTCGAGCGCCGGGTCGACGGCGACGAGGTCGTCGAGCGCCGCGTCGAGCGTCGCGACGAGACCCTCTAGACCTGCCAGACCGTCGAAGGGCCACGAACCGGACTCCGGTTCGCGGCCCTTCGACGGTTGCGGGGTGCGCGGCCTGAGCAGGAGAACTCACCTGCTCGGGCCGCCGTTCGTGCTTCGATGAGATGTGAGCCGGACCCGCCCTGACGCAACGCCGCGCACGGCGTCGGCCATCGACGCGGCGACCCCGCCCGACCGCGACCGCTGGGTCGACACGCTCCGGGTGGGCTCGCTCCTCGTGGTCATCCTCGGGCACTGGCTCATGGTCGCGCTCACGCCGGACGGGCAGATCACCAACGCGCTCGCCGTCGTGCCGTCGCTCCAGCCGCTGACCTGGGTCCTGCAGGTCATGCCGCTCTTCTTCCTCGTCGGTGGCGTTGCCCACGCGCACACGCTCGAGTCGCTCGAGCGCCGCCATCCGGCAGCCACGGGGAGGTATGCCGCGTTCTTCCGCGCGCGGGCCGCTCGCCTCCTGCGCCCCACCCTCGCCTTCCTCGCGGTCTACGTGCTCCTGGGTGTCGTCGCCGACCTCACGGGCCTGACGTCGAGGCCCGGCGAAACCGGCCGCCTGGCCCGAGATGCGCTCGTCATGGTGCCGCAGCTGCTGTGGTTCGTCGGGATCTACCTCGGCGCCTGCGCGTTCGCGCCGCTCATGCGAAACCTGCACCGGCGGTGGGGACTTCGCGTCGTCGTCGTGCTCGTCGCGCTGGCGTGCCTCGTCGACGCGGTGCGCTTCGGCGGCGGGCCCGAGCTCGTCGGCAACCTCAACTTCGCGCTCGTGTGGCTGGCGCTGCACCAGCTCGGGTTCGCCTGGCGTGACGGGTTGCTCACGACCGGGCGTGGCTGGGTGATGGCCGTCGTGGGCTTCGCCGCGATGGGTCTGGCCATCACGGTCGGCCCCTACCCGACGTCGATGGTGGGCCTGCCCGGCGAGGCCGTCTCCAACATGGCGCCACCGACGGCGGCGCTGCTCGCGCAGGGCATCGGGATCTGCGGCCTGGCCGTCGTGGTGCGGCCCGTCATGACTCGGGTCCTCGCCCGGCCGCGGGCCTGGCGGGTCGTCGTGCTGGCCGGCCCCTTCGCCATGACCGCCTTCTTGTGGCACCTCACCGCGCTGATGACGGTGCTCCTGACGATCCGCGCGCTCGGCATCGAGCAGCCGGCTGTCGCGTCGTGGGCCTGGTGGCTGACGCGTCCGGTGCTCTTCGCGGTGCTGGCGGCGGTGACGGCCGCGTTCGTCGCGGTCTTCGTGCGCTTCGACCATGGCGCGCGTGGGGCGGGTCCGGCCGGGCTCGGCGACGAGCAGCGGGGCTGGGTCGACCCCGTGGCCGCCGTGTCCGCCGCGGTGCTCTTCTTCGGCATCCTCATCGTCTCCATCGTCGGGGTCGACGTGCTCGGCAACCGGCCGGTCTTCTTCCTCGTCGGCGACGTCACCCCGATCGTCGGCTTCGCCGTCCTGGCCCTCGGGCTGCTGCTCCTGCGCGCGACCCGGCCCCGACCCACCCCCACCGCCCGCCTCTGACGCCTCGCTCCCGACCGGGGCAAAGTCGATGGCTCGGAGACCTCCCGGGACCGTACGGTCGAGCCATGGAGACGAGACTCATCGACGTGGACGACGACGCGGTCTGCACCCGGGCCTACGACGTCATCGTCGCCAGCAAGAACCACGAGCGGCCGTGGAACGAACCGCCTTCACTGGCAGAGACGCTCGTCGAGTGGCGGCACGTCGACAAGTCCGAGCCGATGGAGATGTGGGGAGCGTGGGACGGCGACAGCCTCGTGGGCGTCGCCACCATCTGGCTGCCGATGGAGGACAACACCTCGATGGTGTGGCACGACGTCCAGGTCGACGCTGCCCACCGCCGGCGCGGCGCCGGCTCGGCCCTCGTGGAGCGCATCGTCGGCCGGGCCACGGAGGTCGGCCGACCCACCCTCGTCACCGACTGCATCGTCCCGGCCGGCGACGACGGCCACCCCTACGGCCGTTTCGCGGAGAAGCACGGCTTCCGCCTCAGCAACACCGAGATCACCCGCCACCTCGAGCTGCCCGTCGACGACGACCTGCTCGCCCGCCACGCCGAGCACGCCCGCACCCGTTGGGAGGGCGGCTACCGGCTCGAGACCCATGTCGGCGGCGTCCCGGCCGCGCTCCAGCCGTCCCTGTGCGCCGTGATGAACCAGCTCGGCGTCGACGCACCCACCGGCGACATCGAGTTCGAGGAGGAGAGCCTCACGCCCGCACGCTACGAGGAGCACCTCGAGCTCTTCCGCCGTCAGGGGCGCACCAGGGTCACGACGGTGGCCGTCCACGAGGCCAGCGGCGACGTCGTCGCCTACACCGACCTGATGCTGCCGGCGGGTGCGCCGTCGGTCGCGTGGCAGTGGGGGACCTTGGTGCACAAGGCGCATCGGGGCCGGCGCCTCGGCATGGCGGTCAAGGTCGAGAACCTCCGGCGCCTGCAGGCCGACCACCCCGAGCGCTCGCGGGTCATCACGACCAACGACGACACGAACTCGTGGATGGTCTCGATCAACGAGGACCTCGGCTTCCGCGTCGTCGAGCGCAACCCCGCCTACCAGCGCTCGCTGGCCTGACGGCATACGCGATCGTCGCGAGGTCGACGAGGACCGCTGAGAACGAGGAGGCGCCCGTCCCCGAGGTGGGGAGGGCGCCTCGTCGTGAGGGGTGGCTCAGAAGGCCGACTCGGGCACGTCCATGAGGTCGTTGTCGGTGGCCTCGGCGATCGCGCGCTCCGCGGCGATCTTCGGCAGGACGTTCTTGGCGTAGAACGACGCCGCCGCCACCTTGCCGCGGTAGAAGTCGGCGTCCTTGCCGGCGGCGCCGCCGTCGAGGGCCTTCTGGGCGACCTCGGCCTGGCGCAGCAGCAGCCAGCCGACGACGAGGTCACCGGCGGACAGGAGCAGCCGCGTCGTGTTCTGGCCGACCTTGTAGAGGTTGGCGGCGTCGCCACCCATGCGCGGGTCGCTCTTCATGAGGTCGCCGATCATGTGGCCGACGATGCCCTGGATGTCCTCGAGCGCCTTGCCGAGCAGCTCGCGCTCGGTGTCGAGCGAGCCGCCGAGGTCCTTGGCGAACTCCTGGATCTGGCCGGCGACGTGCTGCAGGGCCTGGCCCTTGTCGCGGACGATCTTGCGGAAGAAGAAGTCGAGGCCCTGGATGGCGGTGGTGCCCTCGTAGAGCGTGTCGATCTTCGCGTCGCGGACGTACTGCTCGATCGGGTAGTCCTGCAGGAAGCCCGAACCGCCGTACGTCTGCAGCGACTCCGTGCCGAGCAGCACCCAGGCGCGCTCGGAGCCGAGGCCCTTGACGAGCGGCAGCATGAGGTCGCTGATCTTGTTGGCGAGGGCCGCGTCGGAGCCCTTCTCGAGCGGCGCCGCCGGGTTGCCGGCCTGCGCCTGGCTCACGGCGTCCTGCTGGCTCGCGGTGTAGAGCACGAGCGCGCGCAGGCCCTCGGCGTACGCCTTCTGGAGCATGAGCGAGCGGCGCACGTCGGGGTGGTGCGTGATGGTGACGCGCGGCGCGGCCTTGTCGGTCATCTGCGTGAGGTCGGCGCCCTGGACGCGCTCCTTGGCGTACTCGAGCGCGTTGAGGTAGCCGGTGGAGAGCGTGGCGATCGCCTTGGTGCCGACGAACATCCGCGCGTTCTCGATGACCTTGAACATCTGGGCGATGCCGTCGTGGACGTCGCCGAGGAGGGTGCCGACGGCGGGCTCGTGCTCGCCGAAGGTGACCTCGCACGTCGTGCTGACCTTGAGGCCCATCTTGTGCTCGACGTTGGTGACGTGGGCACCGTTGCGCTCGCCCAGCTCACCGGTCTCGAGGTCGACGTGGAACTTCGGGACGATGAAGAGGCTGAGGCCCTTGGTGCCGGGGCCGGCGCCCTCGGGGCGGGCGAGGACGAAGTGGACGACGTTGTCGACCATGTCGGACTCGGCCGAGGTGATGAAGCGCTTGACGCCCGTGATGTGCCACGTGCCGTCGGGCTGCTGGACGGCCTTGGTGCGGCCGGCGCCGACGTCGGAGCCCGCGTCGGGCTCGGTCAGCACCATCGTGGTGTGCCAGGCCTTGTCGACGATGTGCTTGGCCAGCTTCTTCTGGTCGTCGTTGCCGAGGTGCCAGAGCAGGTTGGCGAAGGAGTAGCTCGCCGTGAACATGTGCACGGCCGGGTTGGCGCCGCAGACCATCTCGGCGACGGACCAGCGCAGCGAGGCCGGGACGACCATCCCGCCGAGCTCGGCCGGGACGTCGAGGTTGCCCCAGTCGCCGTCGACGTAGGCCTTGAACGAGCGCTTGAACGACTCGGGCATCGTCACGGTCTGGCTGGCCGGGTCGTAGACCGGCGGGTTGCGGTCGCTGTCGAGCAGGCTGTCGGCCAGCTCGTTCTCGGCGAGGCGCGAGACCTCGCGGAGGATGTCCTTGGCCGCGTCGACGTCGACGTCGGCATAGATGCCCTCTCCGAGGACGTCCTGGCGGTTGAAGACCTCGAACAGGTTGAACTCGAGGTCGCGCACGTTGCTCTTGTAGTGGCCCATCTTCGGGACCCTCCGCGTTCTGTCGCTCGTCGTGCGTCCGCGCTGTCGTCGGCGGGCGCGCCAAGTTACTGGCCGGTCACTTCCATGATGCTACTGACCGGTAACGACCGCAAGAGGGAGGGGTCACAGTTGGGCCACGAGGGGCTGCGGCCCGCACCGATGGCGTATGCCGGGTGGCCGGTCGGGGTCGTCCGTGGAGTCAGGTTGTGGCCGGCTGTCGTCCGGGCGAGGACAACAGAAGGGCCCGGTCGCGGTGACCGGGCCCTTCTGGACTGGAGCAGGCGGCACGAATTGCACGTACGTCTTCCTTCTGGAAGAAGGTTGTTCTGCTACTGAACTACGCCTGCGAGGCGTCGCCAACCGTAGCAACAGACAGGGCCCGACGTCCAAATGCGACGCGCCGTCCCTACGAACCCGTGCGAACGCGACCTCGCCCCAGGCGCACATGGCGCTGTGACCGAGCGACTCGAGTGCGGAGGGTCCGCTCGGCCTATCCATCTGCCCGGTTCGGCGGTCTTTGAGGTGGCAACTCTTGCCAGAATTTGCCCGGACGCGATGCTTTCGTGACCTTCTCTGTCACATTCGATGAATGTTCATCGTCCGGGGTCTTCCCCGGACGGCCCGCCGGACGCCGAGTCCTGTCCACCGGTGGGGCAGTCAAGGAAAAACGGACAGGAGTGGGGGACCCACCTTCGGACCGGCCTGCCAGTCCTCGGGGTGAAGCCGCATCTGCGGCCGGGCAACTTCCGCCCGAACCCGACAGCTCACCTCACAGGCGTGGGAAGGACCCGCCATGTCCACTTCTACCTCTGCACGCCGAATTTCCTTGCAGTCATTGACCATCGCACCACTCGTGACCGCAGCACTGCTGGTCGGGACCGTCGGCACCTCGCCCGCTCCCACAGCCTCCGCGCCGAGCGCCCCGGTAGCACCGGCCGCCTCGGCCCCCGCAACCCGAGCGCCGGTCGAGGTCAGGACGACGTCCGTCGCCTACGTCACCCCGGCGTCCATCGCCATCCCGCGCGGTCTCAAGGCCGTCAGGATCGCGGCCGCACAGAAGGGCAAGCCCTATCGCTGGGGCGGTGCGGGGCCATCGTCCTTCGACTGCTCCGGACTCGTCTACTACGTCTACAAGAAGAGGCTCAACGTCTCACTGCCGCGCACGGCAAATGCCCAGCGCCTCAAGACGATTCGCATCGCGAAGTCGAGCATGCGTCCCGGTGACCTCGTCTTCTTCATGTCCGGCGGTCGCGCCTACCACGTCGGCATCTACGCCGGCGCCGGCAAGGTGTGGCACTCGCCGCGGCCCGGGCAGCGCGTCCAGCTCTCGAAGCTCTGGACGACGAGATGGGTGGCCGGTCGCATCCGCTGACCACCGCGACCCCTCGGCACGCCGGCACCCGGGAGTCGGTGGCTAGCGTGCCGAGGGAGTCGTCGAGTACTTCCACATCCGCTGCAGCACGTAGCGTCCGTCGCCCTGCGGGTCGAGCAGGGCCGGCCGGGCCTGACGGATCATCACCGTCGGCCGGAGCCGGACGTTGACGAGGGTCCTGCCGCGGAAGGACAAGTCGAGGATGACCCCCTCCTGCGTCTCCTGCCACCAGCCCTGGCCGAAGAGGTAGTTGCCCGGACTGACGAGCACGACGTTCGGGTCGGCCGCCGGGCCGCGGACGAGCAAGGGGCCGGCGACGTGGGTGCCGGACCCGATCACGTGGTCGCAGCCCGCCTTGTCGAACCAGCCGAGCTGGCGCTTCTGCACGGGCCAGAGGTCGTCGTGGTACTCCGCGCCGCCCCACCACTGCGGGTTGCAGATGACGAGGTCGGCGCCGGCCGCCTTGGCCCGGCGGACGCCCTCGCGGATGTTGCTCTCGGTGATCCACGGGACGCCGGCGGTGTCGGCGTCAGCCTTGGCCACCCCGGCGACGTCGTTGACGGCCACGAAGCCGACCTTGAGCCCCGCGACCTGCACGTAGGCCGGCTCGATGGCCTCGTCGAGGTCACGGCCCAGGCCCGTCCGCGGGATCTTGTACTTGTCGATGAGGCGCAGCGTCGACTCGATGCCGGCTACGCCCTTGTCGCTCATGTGGTTGGCCGCGAGGTAGACGACGTCGAGCCCCAGGGTGTCGCGCCAGCGGGGCAGCACCGCCTCGGGGACGCTGAAGACCGCCGTGGTGCCGAGCTGTGGCTTCCACGTCGAGTCGGGCACCACCGGGCACTCGTGGTCGGCGATCGCGACGTCCGACCGCTTGATGACCTGGGGTGTGGCGCCGGCGTTGCCCGTGTCGACAGGCAGCACCGAGCGGTAGGGCTCGTGGTCCGGCGGGTCGACGACCGCCGGCGCGGCGTAGCGAGCGGTACCGCCCCCGAAGACCCAGTCCCACCCCCGGCCCCGCGAGACGACCTGCGTCGCCGCGCCGCGGTCGGAGCAGAGGCTGCCGAGGTTGGTCATGGTCCAGACCTGTGAGGAGTCGTATGCCGTCCAGCGCGGGTCGAGGCTCGGCCCGCCGGGCGCTGTGGTCGCCGTGACGGGATAGTCCATCGCTCGCGCCTGCTCGTCACCGAAGAGGTCGGGGCCGAACATGCCGAACGGGCCCTTGCCCCGGATCGAGAGCACCTTGGTCGCCGGCTCGACGAGGCCGGGTGGGAGCAGCGCGATGCGCTTCTGCCCGGCCACGAGGGCCGCAGCGATCTTGTCCGCAGGGACGCACGCCGAGGACGCCTGTGGCGCAGGAAGATCCGGTGCGGTCAGCTTCACACCGCACGGCACGACGAGCGTTCCCTTGCCGGCGAGGTCACGCAGCTCGGCAATGGAGACGTTCGCCTTGAGGTTCGTCAGACCGGTGACGACGGCGAGCGGGAAGGTCGTCGCCGGGGTCGTCGACGTCGTCGCTGCAGGGGTGGAGGTCGCGGGTGACGGCGGGGCCGACGAGCCGGCGGGCGTCGACGTCGTGCCCGTGGCCGTGCCTGCGTCGGGCGGCGGGCTCCCGGTCGTGCACGCGGCCGCGAGCAACACGCATACGCCGATCGACGCGTAACGGGCCCTCCCGATGCTCCCCACGCGGCTAGCCTAGGCGCCAGCCACCCCAAAGGCGGAGGTTCCGCGAATGCCCCAGACCGCCGTCCCCGACGACGCCCGCCGCAGGTCGGCTGCGCGCCGCCCACGGGTCGTCGCCGGTGCCGCCGGTGCCGTCGGTCTCGCGCTGGCGCTGGTCGTCGGACCCTCGGTCGCGACGCCGCCGGCGTCGGCGCTCGGCCGACTTCCCTCGTGCGACCCCGGCGACGTGCTCACGGTCCCTCGCGGCTACGACGACTGGTCGGTGACGCTCGTGGACCGGCTGCTGCGCGTCGAGGCCGACTACGTGCCGCCGGACCTGGTCCGGTCGAGCGAGGCCGGGATCGGCGGCGGCGGTCGCATCCGTGCCGTGGCCGCCGACGACACCCGGGCCATGGCGAAGGCGGCCGCAGCGGCAGGCGCGCCGATCGCGATCTGGAGCGGCTACCGCAGCTACCGCGAGCAGGTCGGGCTCTTCACGATGTACACGAGGCAGAACGGCTTCGACAGCGCGATCACCTACTCGCAGCGGCCCGGCCACTCCGAGCACCAGCTCGGCCTCGGCGTCGACTTCATGAGCGCCGGGGGTGGCAGCCCGCTGCCGGGGGACTGGGGCCGGACGCCGGCCGGCGCCTGGATGCGGGAGAACTCCTGGAGGTACGGCTGGGTCAACAGCTACCCGCGGGGCAAGGGCGGCACGCGCTGGAGCGACCGCACCTGCTTCCGCTACGAGCCCTGGCACTACCGCTATCTCGGCCGCGAGGTGGCCGCGAAGGTGCACGAGTCCGGCCTGACGATCCGCGAGTACCTCTGGCGCAACCACACGCTGCTCGACCGCACCGGACGTGCCGCCACGCCCTCGGCGCCTGCGCCCACGCCAACGGCGACGCCGACGACCGGCGCCTCACCGTCGACCTCCGCCGGCACCACCACAACGACCGGGACGACGCCGCCCACGCCGGATCCGGACGCCGCGACACCGACCGACGCGCGCGCCGCGCAGGAGGTCGAGCAGGACGGCGGTATTCCCGTCCCGGTGGTCGTCGCGGGCGGCGCAGGAGCCGTCGCGCTTGGCGTGGGTGTGGCGCTCGCCCTGAGGCGGCGTGCCGCACGCGCACCGGACCGGTGAGGAGTCGGAGCGAGCGACGGGAATCGAACCCGCGTATCCAGCTTGGGAAGCTGGCGCTCTACCATTGAGCTACGCTCGCACGGGCCGCCGGGAGCCCCCGACAGGGAGCCGGTGAGCGGCACGCGGCGCCAGTGTAGCCGACGCCGCGCCAGTGGCCAGACCGCGACCCCAGGGGCTCGAAACCGTCATGGATCTCGTCAAGCAGACCGCCTTCGTCGACCACGTGCGCCAGCGCGGCGGGGCGAGCGCCCAGGTCGCCGTGACTCTCGAGCAGTTCTTCGACGGCAACGACTGCGAGTGGTGCATCGCGCCGAACCGGCCCGAGGACATGCCCCTCGAGACCATCCGTCGCGTGCTCGCCGAGCTGCGTGAGCACCCGGAGGTCCACGACGTGCGGGTCGAGCTCGACGTGCTCGAGTTCCAGGACTTCCCGGACGACGAATGGCCTTATGCGAGTGGGGTGGCCGTCATCACGACGCTGCAGCCGGAGGAGGTCGACGCGATGACGATCGACGCCGACACCCAGCCGAGCGGCGGTCCGGCTGCCGGAGCCGACTGGCTCGTCGACGGGCCGACCGTGCCCGAGGGGCACCACTACGTCGGCGTGTGGTGGGACTGATGGGGTCGGCCATCCCGGAGGTCCCGGTCGTGACCGGCGAGCTCGAGCAGGTCACCGACGCCCTCTGCTACCACGGTGAGGGCCCCGTCTGGTCGCCCGAATGGGGCGGCCTGCGCTGGGTCGACATGCTCGCCGGCGACGTGCTCACCCTCCGCGCCGACGGCTCCGTCGACCGCCTGCACGTCGGCGACGTCGCCGCGTTCGTGCGACCGCGCACCGGTGGCGGCTGGGTGGTCGCCACCGAGCGCGGGCTGGCCCGCGCGGACGAGGCGGACGGCATACCCACTCCGTGGTTCGACCTCTGGGACGACCCGTCCGTGCGGATGAACGAGGGCGGCGTCGACGGCCTCGGACGGCTGTGGGCGGGCACGATGGGCTACGACCGGGTGCCCGGGAGCGCGCGGCTCTTCCGCGTCGACCCGGCGGGCTGCGTCGCGGTCGTCCTGCCCGACGTGACGATCTCCAACGGCATCGACCTGGCGCCGGACGGCCGGCTGGCCTACTACGACGACACCCCGACCGGCCGCACCGACGTCTTCGACGTCGTCGACGGCGAGCTGGTCAACCGCCGCCCGTTCGTCACCCACGACGTCGGCCACCCCGACGGCCTCACGGTCGACAGTGCGGGCAACGTCTGGGTCGCCCTCAACGGCGCCGGACGCGTGCGCTGCTTCTCGCCGGCGGGCGAGGTGCTCGCGGAGGTCGCCGTCCCGGTGCGCCTGACGACCGCGTGCACGTTCGGCGGCGACGACCTGCGCGACCTCTACGTCACGACGTCCCGCGAGAACCTCGATGACCCCGAGCCCGAGGCCGGCGCGCTCTTCCGCGTCCGCGTCTCGGTCCCGGGGCAGCCCGTGCGCCCCTTCGCCGGCTGACAGACGGCTGACGGGCGGCCGACGGCCACCGAGGGCGTATGCCGTGTGCCAGGGTCGCGCGCTCAGCCCGGCTCGGTCATCCCGCCGTCCGTGGACGGACCGAAGACCGCGACGGAGCGAGCGGGCCGCGGGACCCGGCCGGACGGCATACCGAGTCGGGCGCCGTAGAGGACGTCGTCGTCGCGCGAGCCCACCCCGAGGAGGCTGCGGGTGAGTCGCTGAGCGTCGGACATCAGCTCGTCGAGGGCGAGCCCGAGGTGGTCGTCCGACGGTGGCTCGTCGACGAGGGCCGCGGTCAGGACCGCCCGCCGCACCAGCTCCTTGGCGAACGACGCGGTGGTGCCCTCGGCCCGCGCCGCCGCGGCCGAGATGGCCTCCGCGCCGAAGAGGTGACCGCCGTAGAGGCGGAGCAGCTCTCGACGTCCTTCGGCGTCGGGCAGCGGGATCTCGGCGGCGAGGTCGACCCGGCCCGGACGCTGGGACAGCGCGACCTCGAGGTCCTCGACCCGGTTCGTCGTGAGGATGAAGGCGACGTCGGCGTCGGAGTCGAGGCCGTCGAGCGCGTCGAGCACCTCGAAGAGCAGCGGCGACGCGCCCATCGGCGCGAACGAGCGGTCCTCGGCGACGAGGTCGCAGTCCTCGAGGACGACGATGGCCGGCTGGTGCGCCCGCGCCACCTTGGCGGCGTCGTGGATGAACCGGAGCGACCCACCGCTCAGCAGGACCGCCGTCGTGCCCGGTGTCGCCGAGAGCAGGTGGCGCACCGTGTGGGTCTTGCCCGTGCCGGGAGGGCCGTAGAGCAGGACGCCCCGCTTGAGGTGCTGGCCGTGGGCGACGAGGCGCTCGCGCTGCTCGCCCATCCCGATGACGTGGTGGGCGACCCGGTCGAGCACGCCGTCGGGCAGCACGACCGCAGCCGCGTCGACCGTCGGCCGCTCGATGAAGGTCACCCCGGCGAGGCCCGGCCCGTACGGGTCCGAGCCGAACGTCACGACCTGCCCGCGGATGACGCTTCGCTCGTCCATGAGCTGCTGCACACGGGCCATGAGGGCGTCCGAGAGGTGGCGGTCGCGGGCCACGACCTCGATGCTGCCGACCTCGCGGCCGAACTGCCGGTTCATGCCCTGCTGGCGCACCGCGACCGGCTGGCCGTCGAAGGAGAAGAGCCGAATTCCGGACGTGACGACCTGGCGCTGGTCGTCCTTGCCCGGACCGGTCGGCATGCGGTCGTAGTCGACCTGGCCGACCGACATGCCCTGCCCGCCCATGCCCTGCACGAGGTCGCCGAGCGACATGTGGTGGCGGGCGTCGCCGGCGATCCCGATGACCGTCGCGTCCGGGTCCGCGGCCATGACCTCCGAGAGCGCGATGTCGGCGTCGACGAGCCGGTGCGGCGGCACCTGCGCCGCGACGACGGCGAGCAGGTGCGGCGGGGTCCCGAGGTGCTCGTGGAGGGCGTCCGAGAGGCGCCGACCGCGGTCGCCGCCCGGCAGCTCCTCGAGGATCCGTCGCAGCACGGTGTGGAAGTCGCGGAGCAGGGCGTCGTCGTCGCGGGTCGCGGGGTCCATGACGTGACGATAGGCCGCCACGACGTCCGCAGGGCAGGAGTCGCGGGGCGAATTCGGTGCGGCGTTATAGCCTCGTCCCGTGCTGCTCTCCGACAAGGACATCCGGGCCGAGATCGCCTCCGAGAGGGTCGTGCTCGACCCGTGGGACCCGCAGATGGTCCAGCCGTCGAGCGTCGACGTGCGCCTGGACAAGTTCTTCCGGCTCTTCGACAACCACAAGTACCCCTACATCGACCCCGCCGCGGAGCAGCCCGACCTGACGCGCCTCGTCGAGGTCACGCCCGAGGAGGACGGCTTCGTGCTGCACCCGGGTGAGTTCGTCCTCGGGTCGACGCTCGAGACGGTGACGCTGCCCGACGACCTCGCCGCCCGCGTCGAGGGCAAGAGCTCGCTCGGCCGCCTCGGGCTGCTGACCCACGCGACGGCCGGCTTCGTCGACCCGGGTTTCTCGGGTCACGTGACGCTCGAGCTGTCCAACGTCGCGACCCTCCCGATCATGCTCTACCCGGGCATGAAGATCGGCCAGCTCTGCTTCTTCCGTCTCAGCTCGCCCGCCGAGAACCCTTACGGCTCAGGCGTGTACGGCTCCCACTACCAGGGCCAGCGCGGTCCCACGGCGAGCCGGTCGTTCGCCAACTTCCACCGCACCCAGGTGTGAGCGCCACGGACGACCGATCCGGGCTGCCGCTGGCGTCCCTCGTCTGGGACGCTCGGCCCGCCGGGGCGACCGCCGTCGCGCTCGTCATGCACGGCGGCGCCGTGGAGGGTCACGAGCCCAACCGTCCGTGGTCGCACAACGTCGCCCGGCTCGTGCCGTTCGCCCGCGCGCTGAGGCGCGTGCCCGGGCCGCTCGCGGTGGCGCGGCTGCGCTTCCGCGTCCGTGGCTGGAACGGCGACGCGATGCCCGTTGAAGACGCGAGGTGGGCCTTGGAGCAGGTGCGGGCGGCCTACCCCGGAGTCCCCATCGCGCTCGTCGGCCACTCGATGGGCGGACGCGTGGCGCTGCACGTCGGTGACGACCCCGACGTGCGCCTCGTCGTCGGGCTCGCGCCGTGGGTGGAGCCCGGGGACCCGCAGCCGGGGGAGGGCACCCGCACCGTCCTGCTCCACGGCGACCGCGACGTCATCTGCTCCCTCGCGCGCACGCGCACGGCGGTCGAGCAGATGCAGGTGCGCGGGCTCGACGCCTCGCTCGTCCGTGTCGCGCGCGCCGACCACGCCATGCTCGTGCGCGCCCGCCTGTGGACGGCGCTCGTGACGGAGGTCGTCGAGGCGACCTTCGCGCGTGAGCTCGGCAGCTCGCGTGAACCTCGCTCGGGCCCGATCGGGGCCGTCGTGGCCCGCGTCGTGCACGACGGGGGGGTCATCATCGACATCTGACCGTGATTCGACGTCCGCGGCGCGGTCGGTGCAGGCGGGTACGTTGAGGAGCATGATCCGCTTCGAGGGCGTGACCAAGCGATACGCCGATGCGTCCGGCACCGACGAGGAGCAGGGGTCGGTGGCCGTCGACGACCTCACCCTCGAGGCTCCGACCGGCAAGATCACCGTCCTCGTGGGGCCCTCGGGCTGCGGCAAGACGACGACGCTGCGCATGGTCAACCGCATGATCACCCCGACGTCCGGCACGATCTCGATCGACGGCCGGGACACCGCCTCGCTCGACGTCGCCGAGCTGCGCCGCGGCATCGGCTACGTCATCCAGCACGCCGGCCTCTTCCCGCACCGCACGGTCCTCGACAACGTCACGACCGTCCCGCGTCTGCTCGGCACCGACAAGAAGACGGCGCGCACCCGCGCCATGGAGCTCATCGAGCGCGTCGGCCTCGACCCCGCGATGGCCAGGCGCTACCCGGCGCAGCTGTCCGGTGGGCAGCAGCAGCGCGTCGGGGTCGCCCGGGCGCTCGCCGCCGACCCGCCCGTCATGCTCATGGACGAGCCCTTCTCGGCGGTCGACCCCGTCGTGCGCGAGCAGCTCCAGAACGAGTTCCTGCGCCTGCAGTCCGAGCTCGGCAAGACGATCCTCTTCGTCACCCACGACATCGACGAGGCCGTCAAGCTCGGTGACCAGGTCGCCGTGCTGCGCGTGGGCGGCGTTCTCGCACAGCTGGACTCGCCCGCCAAGCTCCTCGCCGACCCCGTTGACGACTTCGTCGCCGAGTTCGTCGGGCGCGACCGCGGCTACCGCGCGCTGTCCTTCGCCGCCGCGCCTGAGCTCTCGCTCGCCGACGAGCCCACGGTGCGCCTGGGAGCCGGCGCCGCCGAGGTGCGCGCCGTCGGCACCCCGTGGGTGCTGTGCGTCGGTGACGCAGGGGAGCCGCTCGGCTGGGTGCGCGCCGCGGCCGTCGAGTCCGAGGTGACCCGCACCCTGCTGCACCGGGGCGGCACCGTCGCCTCGACCAGCGGCTCGCTGCGCGCGCTGCTCGACGCCGCCCTGTCCTCCCCGAGCGGACGCGGCGTCGTGGCCGACGACGACGGCCGGCTCGTCGGCACCATCCGGGCCGCCGAGGTGATCCCCGCGATCGAGGCCCGCCGCGACGCGGCCCCCGCCGAGGGGGCGACCGCCCGGTGACCTGGGCCCTCGACCACCTCGGTGACATCGTGTCGCGCGCCGGGCAGCACGCCTGGCTGGCCGGGCTGCCGCTCGTCCTCGGGCTCGTCATCGCCGTGCCTCTGGGCTGGCTGGCCGCCCGGCAGCCGAGACTGCGGGCGGTGCTGCTGACGACGACCGGCCTGCTCTACACGATCCCCTCGCTCGCCCTCTTCATCCTGCTGCCCCCGCTGCTGGGCACAAAGATCCTCGACCCCGTCAACGTCATCGTCGCGATGACCGTCTACACCGTGGCCCTGCTGACCCGCACGGTCGCCGACGGCCTGTCGTCGGTCGACCCCTCGACCCGGCAGGCGGCGATCGCCATGGGCTACGGCCCGTTCGCGCGGTTCCGCGCCGTCGACCTCCCGCTCGCCGTGCCGGTCATCGCCGCCGGTCTGCGGGTGGCGGCGGTCAGCAACGTCAGCATCGTCAGCGTCGCCTCGCTCATCGGCGTCTCGCAGCTCGGCTACTTCCTCACCGACGGCTACGCGCGCACCTTCCCGACCGAGGTGTGGGTCGGGATCATCGCGTGCCTCGTGCTGGCCCTGATCTTCGACCTCGTCATCCAGGTCGCCTCCCGGCTGCTGACCCCGTGGACCCGGGCGGTGGCGGCATGACCTTCTCGCAGGTCTGGGCCTGGTTCACCGACCCCGCCAACTGGCAGGGCTCCGACGGCGTGCCGAGCCGCGTGCTCGAGCACCTGCTCTACACCGGCCTGACGCTGCTCATCGCGCTCGTCATCGCCGTGCCGCTCGGGGCGTGGGTCGGCCACTCCGGCCGGATGCGCTGGCTCGTCACCGGGGCCAACGCCGCCCGCGCCGTGCCGACCCTCGGACTGCTCTTCGCGGTGTCGATGTTCGTCGGGCCGCTCATCAAGAGCGACCTCGCCTTCGTCATCCCGAGCATCGCCGTCCTCGTGCTGCTCGCGATCCCACCGCTCCTGTCGGGCACGTATGCCGGCATCGACAGCGTCGAGCCGGCTGCCCGCGACGCGGCGCGCGGAATGGGCATGACCGGCTGGCAGGTGCTGGCCAAGGTCGAGGCGCCGTGCGCGCTGCCGCTCTTCCTCAGCGGCCTGCGCAGCGCGACGCTCCAGGTCATCGCCACGGCCACGATCGCGGCCTCCGTCAGCCTCGGGGGTCTCGGCCGCTACCTCATCGACGGGCTCGCCTCGCGCGACTACGTCCAGATGATCTGCGGCTCCATCCTCGTCGCGGTCCTTGCGCTCGTCGCCGACGGTGTCCTGGCCCTGCTCGAGAAGAGAGCCGTCTCACCGGGAATCAGCGGACGGGCCACGCGTGTTGCCCGTTCACGCGCACGACACCACGATGCCCCATCCGACCCAGACTCCGCCGGTGCAGACCGCCCGGAGACCGACCCGCGGCAGGCCGCACTCGTCGGTCCCGGAAGCACCGGCCCCGCGGAGGCGACCGCCGCCACGGGCACCCCATCCGAAAGGGACCGAACATGACACGCACGCGCTTCCTCGCCGCGGGCCTGCTGCTCGCCGCCGTCGTGCCTCTGGCCGCGTGCGGTGGCGGCGGCGACCCGCTCGCCCCCGCCTCGAGCCCGGCAGCGGGTTCGACCGGTGGCTCCACCGCGGCCGCCGGCTCGGTCAAGATCGGCTCCGCCGACTTCCCCGAGGCCGCCCTGCTCGGCGAGATCTACGCCCAGGCCCTCGAGGCCAAGGGCACCAAGGTCACCCGCCAGTTCAACATCGGCAGCCGCGAGACCTACCTCAAGGCCATCACGGGCGGTGAGGTCGACGTGCTCGCCGAGTACACGGGCTCGCTGCTCAACTTCTACGACAAGAACGCCAAGGTCGTGCAGCCCGACGAGGTCTACGCCGCCCTGCAGAAGGCCGTCCCCCAGGGCCTCACGGTGCTCGACAAGTCGGCCGCCGAGGACAAGAACTCCCTCGCGGTGACCAAGGAGACCGCAAACGAGTGGTCGCTCAAGGCCATCCCCGACCTCGCGGCGCACCAGGCCGACCTGACCATCGGCGCCCCGCCCGAGTTCAAGACCCGCCAGCAGGGCCTCCTCGGGCTCAAGTCGGTCTACAACATCACGCCCAAGGAGTTCCGCCCGCTCCAGAGCCAGGCGACCGTCGAGGCGCTGAAGAACGGCCAGGTCAAGGCCGCCAACATCTTCAGCACCGACCCCTCGATCGCGGCCAACGGCTTCGTCGTGCTCGAGGACCCGCAGAGCCTCTTCGGCTCCGACAACGTCGTGCCGCTCGTGCGCTCCGACAAGGCCGACAGCGTCAAGGACGTGCTCAACGCGGTCTCGGCCAAGCTCGACACGTCCGCTCTGGCCGACATGGTCAAGCAGGTCGTCGTCGACAAGAAGGACGCCAGCGCGGTCGCCAAGACCTGGCTGGCCAGCGCCGGCCTCGCCTGAGGTGACGTGCGGCGCAGGTCGGCCGGGAATGCCTGAGTGTCGATAATGGTTCTCATTACTGTCGCGGCTGTCCGTGACCCGAGACCCAGACCGAAGGAGCACCCCATGGCCAAGCGCACCGACCTGCGCCCCGTAGTCACCCTGCGTTCGACTGCCGGCACCGGCTTCAGCTACGTGACGACCAAGAACCGCCGCACCCAGCCCGACCGGATGGTGCTGCGCAAGTTCGACCCGATCGCCCGCGAGCACGTCGACTTCCGCGAGACCCGCTGACGTCGTCGCAGCTGCTGCGGTGAACCTTCCAGTGGCCACGTCCGATCGCAGACGTGGCCACTGGCGTATGCCGTGTGCCGCGGTCCCACGGTCCGTGCGCCCGGTCAGCCCGGCGCGGTTTCGGGCCGCCCGGTCGGCCCGCCCGGTCAGCCCGCCCGGTCAGCCCGCCCGGTCGGCTCGGCGGTCCGGCCCGGCGAAACGGTCGAGGGCTTCGGCTATGAGGCGCTCGCCCTCGATGCCGGGCCCGTGCAGGTCGTCCTCGACGACGTGCAGCTCGGCGAGCGGCAGGCCCTGCGCCAGCTCGTGGGCGACCCTCAGCGGGGAGGCGATGTCGAGCCGGCCGCGCACGAGCACGGCCGGGATCTCCGCGATCCGGTCGAGATGGCCCGTGATGGCGTCGCCGGCCAGAAAGGCGTGGTGCCCGAAGTAGTGCGTCACCAGCCTCGCGAACCCGAGCCGGAAGCGCGGGTCGGCGTAGCGCGGGCTCGGGCGCACCGCCCCGGCCAGCGTCGCGAGGCGGTCCTCCCAGGCGCACCAAGCGCGTGCCGCAGCGTCGGCCACGACCGGGTCGTCGTCCAGGAGCAGCCGGTTGACGGCCAGCGGCACGTTGCCCCGGTCCGCGCCGGCAGGTAGGGACGCGAGCAGCGCGTCGAACTCGGCGGGGTAGACCTGGCCCATCGTGTGGGTCAGCCAGTCGACCTCGTGGCGACGGGTCGTGACCACGGCCCAGAGCACGAGCGCGCGGACCCGCTCGGGGTGCTGGACGGCATACGCCAGCGAGAGGGTCGAGCCCCAGGACCCGCCGAAAAGCACCCACGCGTCGATGCCGAGCTGCTCACGGAGCTGCTCGAAGTCGGCGACGAGGTGGGCTGTCGTGTTGTGCCGCAGTGCCTCCGGGGTGTCGCCGGCGTGCGGGCGGCTGCGCCCGGCGCCGCGCTGGTCGACGAGCACGACGCGGTAGCGCTGCGGGTCGCAGAACGTCGTCCACCACGGCGAGGCGCCCGAGCCCGGACCGCCGTGAACCACGAGAAGAGGCGTGCCGTCCGGGCGCCCCGACCGCTCCCAGTGGACCTCGTGCCCGTCCCCGGTGACGAGGGTGCCGGTCTCGAACGGCTCGTGGGCGGCATGCATCGGATCAGGATGCCACCGCGTGGCGCAGTGGGGCGGGTGAGCGGAGGCTCAGCGGGCGACGGTGCGGGCCTGCCGGTCGGTGCTCGGGTCGGCAGCGCGGGTGGCCGACGTCGGCTCGGGGGACACCCAGGCGACCGGGGTCGGAGCGAGCGGCGCGAAGGCCGCGACGACGTCGATGCCGTCACGCAGGAGCGTCACGAGTCGGTCCTCGGGGTCGTCGACGCAGGCCCGGGCGATGCCGTCGACCGCGAGAGCGACGACCTTGGCCGCCATCGGCGGTCGCACGGCTGCAGCGTTGAATCCCATGCGGGCCAAGTGGATCCGGGCCCACCGCTCGGCCGCCGGTGAGGACGTGAGCGCCTTGCGAGAGGCCTCGGACAGCTGACCGGGGGAGCGGCCGTCCTGCTCGGCGAGGACGCCCTCGGCGTTGAGGATCGCGAGAGCCATGACGTTCTGGCGCTCCTCGGCCGAGATGGGCAGGGCCGCGCGGGCGGCGGTCAGCACGAGCGCCGTGGCGACGCGCGGGTCGTCCGGGTTGAGCCCGACCACCTCGGGGATCATCGTCACGAGCCGCTGGCGGTGCGTCTCGTCGAGCATGTCGTTGACGCAGCGGGCCAGGGTGGCCAGGACGGGGTGCGTGCACGACGGGTGGTCGCTCCAGCGTTCACCGGCCAGGAACGAGGCCATCTCCATGAAGCAGGCGCCCTTGCGGGGGCTGCGGTGGCGACCGCGTGACAGCACCGGCACGCCGTCGGGCACGAAGGGGGCTCGTCGTGACATCGTCGCTCCTCGGACTTTCCCAAAAAGGCTCCTGGCGGGTTCCTTCATGGTGCGCCTCAATCCGCCGGTTGACCACCCCTTCTGTCCAACCCGGTCCTACCCCTCTGGCCAGCCCGCCCCCCGTGCGTCCTGTGGGATAGGTCGTACTCCTGTCGCCGGGCGCCGGAGTGTGTGCACAATCGGCGCATGCCCGTCGACGCGCACCCCGAGTCCGAGAGCAGCGGGGTCCGCGCCCATGTCGCCGACTCGTGGCTGCGCTCGGCGGCCGCCGGCGTGCACGTCGACACGGTCGACGCCCCGATCACCCTGCCCGCCGACGCCCTGCGCGACCACCGTGAGGCGCACCCGCTGGCGCGGGTGTTTCCGCTGCTCGACGACGTGCTCGGCCAGGCCGCGCGCGACTGTGACGCCGTCATGGCCGTCTCGGACGCGTCGGGCCAGCTGCTCTGGGTGTGCGGCACCCCGAGCGTGCTCCGGCGCGCCGAGTCGATCGGCTTCGTCGAGGGCAGCAACTGGGACGAGCGGCTCGCCGGCACCAACGCGCCCGGGATGGCGCTGCGGCTCGACCAGTCCGTCAACGTCGTCGGGGCCGAGCACTTCCGGCGCTCGGTGCAGCGGTGGAGCTGTGCCGCGACGACGATCCACGACCCGTCCGACCAGAGCGTGCTCGGCGTTCTCGACATCACCGGCGGCGACGACATCGTCGTGCCGCAGACGATGGCGATGGTCCGGGCCGCCGCCCGCATGGCCGAGTCCGAGCTCGCCCGCGAGCTGCTCGTGCACGGCCGGGCGGCCGCGCCCTCGCCCACCTCGGCGCGCGGTCTCTCGGTGCTCATGGAGTCCCTCGGCCGCAACGACACCCTGCTGACCGTCGACGACGGCCGCGGACGCCGCCAGACGGTGCGGCTCAGCCCGCGGCACAGCGAGATCCTGCTCCTGCTCGCGTCGGCCCCTCGGGGCCTGTCCGGGGACGAGCTCGCCGTCCTGCTCTACGAGGAGGACAGCAGCGCCTCGACGCTCCGGGTCGAGATGGGGCGGCTGCGCAGTCTGCTCGGCGAGGACCTGCTCGCCTCAAGGCCCTACCGGCTCGTCGCCGAGCTCTCCGGTGACTGGCTCGGCGTCGAGGCGCACCTGGCCGCAGGTGACGTCGCGAGCGCGATGCGCGCCTATCGCGGCCCGCTGCTGCCGCGGTCGGTGGCGCCCGGGGTGGTGCGGCTGCGTGAGAGCGTCGAGGGCGACCTGCGTCGCGCCGTGCTCGGCAGCGGCCGCGCCGACCTGATGTCGGCGTGGACGAGGTCGGCCTCCGGGGCCGACGACTACGAGATGTGGCAGGCCCAGGCGCGGGTGCTCGGTCCCGGCTCACCGCTCATGCCGCTCGTCCAGAACCAGATCCACCGCCTCGACCGAGAGCTCGGCCCACCCTGACCCGGAGACGCTGGCCACTCGACGGTTTCAACCGTCGAGAGGCCAAAGTTCGTGGGTGTGCGCACGTCGAGAGGCCACAAACCGGGCGTATGCCGTGACGCCAGCACGCGGCATACGCGACGCAACGTGGTTGCAACGTTGCGCTGCCTACGGTCTCGCCAACCCCTTCGAGGGGAGACCACCAAGGATGTTGGGAGATCAACCATGACCGTCTACGCACCGCCCGGGCAGCCGGACTCGCTCGTGACCGTCCTCGACCGCTACGGCCACTTCATCGGCGGCAACTGGGTCGACCCGAAGAAGGGCCTGTGGTTCGAGAACGTCTCGCCGGTCAACGGCAAGCCGTTCTGCGAGGTCGCCCGCGGCACCGAGGAGGACATCGAGGCGGCTCTCGACGCAGCCCACGCCGCCGCCCCTGCGTGGGGTCGCACGAGCCTCGGCGAGCGCTCGCTCATCCTCAACCGCATCGCCGACCGCATCGAGGCGAACCTCGAGGCGCTCGCCGTCGCCGAGACCTGGGAGAACGGCAAGGCCGTCCGCGAGACCCTCGCCGCCGACCTGCCGCTCGCTGTCGATCACTTCCGCTACTTCGCGGGCGTCCTTCGGGGACAAGAGGGTTCGAGCAGCGAGATCGACGAGAACACCGTCGCCTACCACTTCCACGAGCCACTCGGCGTCGTCGGCCAGATCATCCCGTGGAACTTCCCGATCCTCATGGCCGTGTGGAAGCTCGCCCCGGCCCTCGCCGCCGGCAACTGCGTCGTGCTCAAGCCGGCCGAGCAGACGCCGTGGTCGATCCTCAAGGTCGTCGAGCTCGTCGGTGACCTGCTGCCGCCCGGCGTGCTCAACGTCGTGAACGGCTTCGGCGTCGAGGCAGGCAAGCCCTTGGCCTCCTCGCCCCGCATCGCGAAGATCGCCTTCACCGGCGAGACGACGACCGGGCGGCTCATCATGCAGTACGCCTCGCAGAACATCATCCCGGTGACCCTCGAGCTTGGCGGCAAGAGCCCGAACGTCTTCTTCGAGGACGTCGCGCAGGAGCGAGATGCCTTCTACGACAAGGCTCTCGAGGGCTTCACGATGTTCGCCCTCAACCAGGGCGAGGTCTGCACCTGCCCCTCGCGCGCGCTCGTCCAGAGCTCGATCTACGCCGACTTCGTGCCCGACGCCGTGGCCCGCGTCGAGAAGATCAAGCAGGGCAACCCGCTCGACACCGAGACGACGATGGGTGCCCAGGCGAGCAACGACCAGCTCGAGAAGATCCTGTCCTACCTCGACATCGGCCGTCAGGAGGGCGCCAAGGTCCTCACCGGCGGTGACCGCAACGTGCTCGACGGCGACCTCGCCGAGGGCTACTACGTCGCGCCGACGATCTTCGAGGGCGACAACTCGATGCGGATCTTCCAGGAGGAGATCTTCGGCCCGGTGGTCTCGCTGACGAGCTTCGACGACGAGGCCGCCGCCCTCTCGATCGCCAACGACACGCTCTACGGCCTCGGCGCCGGCGTGTGGACGCGCGACGGCTCCCGCGCCTACCGGATGGGCCGTGGCATCAAGGCCGGTCGCGTGTGGACCAACTGCTACCACCAGTACCCCGCGCACGCGGCCTTCGGTGGCTACAAGCAGTCGGGCATCGGCCGCGAGAACCACAAGATGATGCTCGACCACTACCAGCAGACGAAGAACCTCCTCGTCTCCTACTCGCCCGACGCGCTCGGGTTCTTCTGATCGGGCGGGTCCCCGTGACCAGACCCCCAGAGACGGTCGCACCCGGTGAGCCATCGGCTTCCCCCAGCCGGGTCGACCTCACCGGTGAGGCGGCGGACCTGCTCCGCCGTCTCACCGGGATCCACGGACCGCTGATGTTCCACCAGTCGGGTGGCTGCTGCGACGGCAGCTCTCCCATGTGCTTCCCGGCGGGTGACTTCATCACGAGCGAGGCCGACGTGCACCTGGCCGACCTCCTCGTCGATCAGGTCGAGGCGCCGATCGGCTTCTGGATGTCGGTGTCGCAGTACGAGTACTGGAAGCACACCCACCTCACCGTCGACGTCGTGAAGGGCCGCGGCAGCGGCTTCTCCGTCGAGGCGCCCGAGGGGGTGCGCTTCCTCATCCGCTCGCGGCTGTTCAGCGACGAGGAGAGCGCCGCGCTCGGGCTCGAGCCGCCGAAGATCGGACGGGTCACGGGCTGAGGACGTGGCGATGCGCCGGCCTCCTCAGGGAGGCCGGCGCATCGTGTCATGCGTGTGAGCTGCTCGAGTGCGGTCTTACGAGGTCACGGCGTGAAGGCGCTGACCCGCGTCGACCAGTTGGCGAGAGCCGTGCGGACGCCGGGCCCGTGGTCGGCTCCGCCACACGTGCCGAGGAGGTTGTCGCCCGTGCCGCCGGTGAAGAACGGTCCACCCCAGGCGGTGTAGTCGCACGCGCTGGCGATGTACTCGCTCGCGACCCAGACGGAGCTGCCGTCGACCGATGCGGCGCCGTAGTCACCCCACCGGGTGCGCGGCGGGTTGCCGACCTGGGCCTTGTAGCTGGTGAAGCCGTCGGCCGTCGCAGCGCCGGCTCCGCCGGTGACGACGTTCCAGGCGCCGACGCCGGTCAGCGCGTCGATGGACGCGTAGGCGGCGCTCGGGTAGGTGGCTTCTCCGGTGGCGGTGAAGGCCATGACGCCGCGGCCGCTCGGCGTGACGCCGATGGCCGGGTAGGTGAAGTCCATGCCGGTCTCACCGAGGTAGCCAGCCAGGGCGACCTTCGGCGACAGGCTCGCGCCTCCGGGCTTGACGACGTACCAGGCGATCCCTGCGCGGTTGCCGCCGCTGACGGTGATCGCGGTGTCGAGCGCGCCCCACAGCTTGCCGTTGGCATACATGACCTGCTGCATGCGGGTGTCGTTCGAGTCGGGCGTCGAGACGACCTCGTTGTGGGCCGGCTGGCCGCCGAACAGCAGGCGCCAGCAGCCGACACCCGCGATGGTCGGCGTCGTCGTGTCGTTGGTGCAGTGGCCCTGCGGAGAGTTGAGGCCAGCGGGCTGGCCCGAGCCGGGCTGGTGCTGCTTCGGCGGCAGCGCGTAGAGCCCGACGTCCACGAGCCTGCTCGACAGGTGCACGGCCGGCGAGGCGGAGTTGAGCGATGCCGTGTTGGTCATCGACCACACGACGATCTTGGACGACGTGTAGTTGCCGCCGGTACCCGCGACGGGATGCGTGGCCTCGTCAGCGGCGTTCGAGCTGAGGAAGTACTCGGTGCCGTTGTTCGCGAGGTTGAACGACCCGGTGCCGGGCGACTGCGCCGGCCACACGGTGAAGCCCGGTTGGGTGGCACCGGCGTCGCTGGGCGCCGCCACCATGCCGGAGGTGTCGATGTGCTGCACGTTGACGTTGCCGGCCCCGGCAGCGAGCTGCGCCTTGGACAGGGCGTAGACCTGCGCCCCGGCGAACCCGCCGCTGTTCCACGGATAGGCGTTCGTCGTCAGGTAGACGCCGTTCGCGTCGGCGCCGATGTGGGGGTAGTCGCCCAGGTAGGGTCCCGGGTTCTGCCCGCCGGTGTTCGTGCCGTCGTTGGTCACGTCGATCTTGTAGATGTTCCAGCGCCCGGTCGGATCGGAGGTCGCGCTCACCGCGAGGTCGAGGTGGTTGACCTCGTTGAGGGCACCTGAGGGACCGCGGTCGAGGGTCAGGACGACGAGGAAGAAGCGCTGCGTTGCCGCGTCGTAGATGCACGTCGGGTCGGTGAGCTCCGGACCGAGCGCGCCGGTCGTCCGGTTGACCGCGGGCGGGTAGCCGAAGACCGAGTTGAGGTCGACCGCGTGGTGGACGTCCCGCGGGAAGCCGCCGACGACGTTGGTCGCGGTGTTGTCCGTCAGCTGGGACGCGCCGCTCGAGTCGTAGACGTTGAAGACGTCGTTGACGGCCTCGACGACGTGGCCGCCGCCGACGCAGAGCGCCTGGTCGGGCGGCTCGATGCTGAACTGGTTGCCCCCGCGCGAGTAGCGCTGCTGGTAGTGGTTCAGACCCTCGAAGCCGGTGACGAACGTCGGGTTGGACTTGCTGCGTGTCGTGCCCCGGACGGTGACGCCGTGACCGGCTGCGTGGCCCTGGGACATCGTGCGGTTGACGACCTGCGTGGGGCCGACCTCCGGGGAGTTCTCGTCCTCGGGGGTCTGGAACTCAGGGTACTGGCCGGTGTCGGGGCTGAAGTCCCCGGTGACCGGGCTGGAGGTGCCGGTGAGCGGCACGGACGGTGACGAGGCGTTCGCCTGGGTGGTCGGCAGCAAGAGGGCTGCGACGACGAGAGCGGGTGCCGCGAGGGCACTGGTGCGCACAAGGCGCGTGCGGCGCAAGGCCATGGAGCATTCCTTTCGAGGTGATGCCAGGCCGGGGCGCGCCACGTGGATCGGCGGTCTCGGTCTGGCGTGCCAGACCGGAGCGGGGCCGACCGACCTTGAGCTATCGGCGGTCACCTGAGAGCCGGGTCGTCCTCACCGGCCACTGTGGCACTGCTGTGACCCCCGTGGGGTCGGAACGCGACGAGACGCGACACGACGAGCACGACGGCGTATGCCGTGTGATCAGCTCGGCGGGGCCACCGCGGCGCCGCGCTGGCCGGATCGCGCCAGCGAGTCGGCGACGAATCCGCTCGCCTTGAGCTCCTCGACGAGGTCGTGCAGGAAGGCCACGGTCTGGGCCGAGCGCGTCCGGGTGGTGCCGACGGCCTGCCGGATCTGCATGAACGGCTCGTCGATCAGGCGCAGGTCCTCGCGACCGGCGACGAAGGCGGTGACGGGCTCACGGATGCCGGCCCCGACCTCGAGGCCCTCGGCGACGAAGACGTCAACACCCTCGTCGCCGCGCACGACCGTCGCGTGCTCGAGCGTCCGTGTCAGGTGCAGGTCGTAGGCGGAGCCGGCCTTGACCCCGACCCGCACCCCGTCGCGGTCGACGTCCGCGGCCGCGCGCACGGGCGACTCGCTGGGCACGACGAAGACGCCCTCGATGACGACGTAGGGCGCGGTGAAGGCCACCTCGCCCGCGCGAGCCGGGTCGACGGCGAGGAAGCACAGGTCGGCGTCACCGGAGGTCATCGCGTCGAAGGACTTGCGGGCGGCGTCGAAGCAGACGAACGACGCGGGCACACCGAGTCGGCGGGCCACCTCGCGGGCGATGTCGACCGTTACGCCTGAGGGCTGCAACGGGCTGCCCTGCGCGAGAACGGGATTGCCGAGGTTGATGCTGGCCCTGAGCGTCCCCGTGGGAGCGAGGTCGCGGGCGATGGCAGTCAGGTCGGCGCTCATCGGCACACCCTACGGTGCCGGGCGGCCAGGTTGCGGGACGAGCCGACCCGGCCCGACGGCATACGACCGTCGGGCCGGGAGGGCAGGTGGTCAGGGGTAGTCGACGACCGTGACCGGCACGTCCGGGTTGGCGATGGTCGACGAGCCGCCGATGCCGTTGACGACGTGGCGGATGCCGCCCTTGCCGTTGGACGGGTCGAGGAAGATCGTCAGCAGGTTGTGCAGCCGCACCCCCGGGGTCGTGGGTACCTCGAACGCGTTGTCGGCGAAGATGTCGATGCCCTGGTTGAAGAAGCTGTAGGACCCCATACCGGTCCCGGTGAAGCTCTTGACGCCCGCACCGACGAGCAGCGCCGGGTAGCCGTCGTGGCCCGGCCGCGACTGCCAGGCTGCCTGGGACGGCGGGTCGTAGGGCAGCTCGTTCTGGAAGAACGTGACCGACCCGTGCTCGCCGTTCCAGATGACCTCGGTCTTCTGGTAGTGCTCGACGAAAAGCCCTGTCGCAGTGACGTGGTCGCCGTTGACGATGAGCCCGGTGTCGGCGGTGTTGCTCGTCCAGCCGACGCCGTTGCCGTGGTCGGCGCGCCAGGCCCAGATGTCGTCGAGGACGACGTGGTCGCTGTTGACCTCGAGGCTGACGGTGGCCTTGCCGACGTACGGTCCGCCGATGCGGAAGAAGACGTCCTGCAGTGCGGTCGGGTCGGCGGCGCTGCTCCACCCGGCCCGGCTCGCGGCCGGCGTCCCGGCGGCACGCTGGGTGCCGATCTGGAGCAGGACCGGCGAGCTGACCGGCCCGGCGTCGAAGGTGATGCCGGCGATGTCGACGCCGGGCACGTCGGCGACGCTCATCGCGACCTGTCCGTTGGTCGGGGTGAGGCTGGCGAGGCCCAGCCCGAGGACGACCGTGTCGGCCCGCTTGACCTTGAGGGTCTGGTCGAGGTGGTAGACGCCGGGGGTGAGCAGCAGGTTGCGGCCGCGGGCGAGCTCGCGGTTGATCGCCTGCGCGGAGTCCGAAGGCCTGGCGACGTAGAAGTCGCCGATGCCGATGGAGCGGCCGGGCGTCGACCCGGACTCCCACGAGACCCCGGTCGTGTCGGTGGCGGCCGACGGGACGAAGACGCGGTAGGCGCCCTTGTCGTCGACGTAGAGGTAGGGCTTCTCGCGGCTCACCGGGGTCTTGGCGACGGTCGTGTAGGGCCCGCCGCACGCTGCCGCGGCCGGGAAGCACTCGGCCGGGGCGCCGTCGACGCCGGAGAAGACCTGGTTCCAGACCCCGTTGCTCCAGCCGTTCAGCGTGCTGTTGCGCACGAAGAACTGCTGCTGCGAGCCGTTGATGACGGTCCCGTCGAACTTCGAGTCGGCGATGAAGCCGCCGCTGGCGAAGGACGGCCCCGTGCAGTAGTCCATGAGCGTCGTCGTGCCCTGGACGTGCACGCGGCGCAGGGGAGCGGCCTGCGAGACGGCCCAGAACTCGTTGGTGTAGCAGCCGGCGCTGGAGTTGTTCACGTTGATCGTCAGGTTGGACATCGAGCGCCAGAAGTTGTTGAGCGCGATGCAGCTGCCGTTCGTGCACTGGTTGTGCACGTAGACCGAGCCGTTGATGACGACGTCGCCCGGGTCCTTCCCGAGTCCGGCGACCTCGGTGTAGTAGCCGACCTGGAAGTTCAGCGGGTCGGCGGCGGACCCGTAGGTGCCGGGCTTGAAGAGGATCGCGTACCGCTCGGGGCCCATCTCGTTGGACACCTGCGAGGCGGCCACGGCGTCCACCTTGGCCTGGATCTCGGCGGTCGACATGGACGGGTCGAGCACGAGGGTGCCCGCTCCGAGGTCCGGTGCGGCAGGGGCCGCAGCCACGGCGGACGAAGGCGCGGGGGCCGCTCCGGCCGCTCCGGCCCCCGTGACGGCGATGGTCGGGACGGCTGCGGTCGTGATGGCCAGGGCCGCGAGGGCCAGTCGGTGGAGCCCGCGGGAGGGCCACCCGCGTCGATCTCGTCGATGAGTCATGCGCTCACGATTCACTGTCGCGGCGGTGAGGGCAAGAGTTTGTGAGAGCGTTCTCACGGCGAGTTTCCGAGGGGTGCGGGGCGCCCGCACGACGACGAAGGCCCCTCCGGATGGAGAGGGCCTTCGACAACCGGAGGACGTATGCCGTCCGGCCGGCTCAGCTGACCGGCGCGGGCTCCGGGTCCGGCTGGGGCTCCGGCGTCGCGGCCTCGGGCTTGTCGTCGCCGTCGTCACCGCGGCGCACGGCGGCGAGCAGCATCTGCGCGACGTCGACCACCTCCACGGCGTCGGTGGCCTTGCCGTCCTGGATGGCGGCGTTGAGGCCGTCGGAGAGCATGACCTTGCAGAAGGGGCAGCCGACGGCGATGCGCTCGGCGCCCGTCGCGAGGGCCTCCTCGGTGCGGTTGGTGTTGATCCGCGTGCCGAGCTTCTCCTCCATCCACATGCGCGCGCCGCCGGCGCCGCAGCAGAACGACTTCTCCTTGCTGCGCTCCATCTCGGCGTACTCCACGCCGGGCAGGATCTGGAGCAGCTCGCGCGGCGGGGCGTAGACCTGGTTGTGCCGGCCGAGGTAGCACGGGTCGTGGTAGGTCACCTTGGCGCCGGTCGAGGCGGCACCGGTCAGGGTGCCGGCCGACGACGCGTCGCCGGGGCGGGCGACCGGGGTCAGGCGCTTCTCGCGGACGAGGCGGTTGAGCAGCTGCGTGTGGTGCAGCACCTCGTACTGGCCGCCGAGCTGCGGGTACTCGTTCTTGATGGTGTTGAAGCAGTGCGCGCAGGTGACGACGATCTTCGTCGCGCCGACCTCGTTGAGGGTCTCGACGTTCTGCTGGGCGAGCATCTGGAAGAGGAACTCGTTGCCGGCGCGGCGGGCCGAGTCGCCGGTGCAGGCCTCGCCGTCACCGAGCACCGCGAAGCTGACGCCCGCGGTGTCGAGCAGCTCGGCGACGGCGCGCGTCGTCTTCTTGGCGCGGTCCTCGTAGGCGCCGGCACAGCCGACCCAGAAGAGGTAGTCGACCTCGTCGAGGCTCTCGACGTCCTGGCCGACCTGCTTGACCTCGAAGGGGAGGTCCTTGGCCCAGTCCATCCGCAGCCGCGGCGCGAGGCCCCACGGGTTGCTGTTCTTCTCGAGGTTCTTGAACAGGCCGTTGAGCTCGGCGGGGAAGGCCGACTCGATGAGGTTCTTGTAGCGGCGCATGTCGACGATGGCGTCGACGTGCTCGATGTCGACGGGGCACTGCTCGACGCACGCACCACAGGTGGTGCACGACCAGAGGACGTCCTCGTCGATGACGGCGTCGGGGCCGTGCGGGTTGTACGCCTGGAGCGGGTGGCGGATGTCGTAGCCGGTCTCGCCGACGAGCTGCTCGGTGGCGACGGCGCCCTTCGTGGCGTCGCTGAAGCCCTCGGCCGAGTCGATACCGCCAGCCCGCACCTCCTCGGAGGCGAGCAGCCACGGCGACTTGGCGTGCGCGTGGTCGCGCAGCGTCATGACGAGCAGCTTGGGGGAGAGCGGCTTGTCGGTGTTCCAGGCGGGGCACTGGCTCTGGCAGCGGCCGCACTCGGTGCACGTGGTGAAGTCGAGCAGGCCCTTCCACGTGAAGTCCTCGACCTTGCCGACTCCGAGCGCGGCGTCCTCGTCGAGCTCGTCGACGTTCTCGAAGTCGAGCGGCTTGCCGTCGACCTTGATCGGCTGGAGCTCGCCGAGGCTCGTGCGGCCGTCGGCGTGGCGCTTGAAGAAGATGTTGAAGAAGGCGAGGAAGCGGTGCCAGGCGACGCCCATCGTCGGCTGCAGCGCGATGGTGATCATCCAGGCGAAGCTGATGAGGATCTTGATCGCGGCGATGATCACGATGAGGTTCTCGATGGCCCCGATGGACAGGCCGGTGAAGAAGTTGCCGATCCAGCCGGTCAACGGGAAGTGCAGGGCGTTGTCCATGCCGGTGCCCTGCTTGCGGGCGAGCGTCCACTCGAGCGCGCGGAGCAGGCCGATGCAGAGCGTCACGCCGAGGATCGTCAGCTCGACGTAGTAGGCCTGCCACCACGTGGAGCCGAAGAAGCGGCTGCGTCGACCGTCCTCGCCGGCGGCCGAGCGCGGGTGGTTCTTCTGCCGGATCGCCATGAGCACGAGGATCGAGATGAACCCGGCGAAGGCGAAGAAGTCGGTGATCCACTCGTAGAGGAAGAAGTGGCCGATGACCGGCAGCACGAACTCCGGCGAGAAGAGCTGCCCGAAGGCGTTGAGGAGCGTGAAGAAGAGGACGCCGAAGCTGACCATCGTGAACCAGTGCGCGATGGCGACGACGGGCAGCCGCGACATGCGGGTGTGGCCGAGGAACTCGCGCAGCAGCATGCGGGTGCGGGCCCCCTTGTCGTCGCCGCGGTCCTCCGGCTGTCCCAGTCGGAACGTCGCGAGGAAGTGGTTGACCGTCTTGACCAGCAGGGCGACGGCGACGGCACTGACACCGAGGCAGACGACGACGGCGACGATCTGGAGCGCACTCATGCCGGGGAGTCTACTGACGAGTTAGCAAGCGCTTAGTGAATGTGACGGCCGTCGCGGCGTGACGCTCGTCCCCTTCGTCCCCCCGCCACACGGCATACGCCCTCGGGAAGCGCATGACGCTCGCCGGACCCGGCCGGCGGACGAAGGGTACGTATGCCGCGTGGCCGGCCCCGCGGGACGCCCGGATCATGGGCGACGCCTTGGCAGGCGATAACGACGTGTTGGAATATGTATAACGAGCTCCCGGTTGTCGACAACGACCGGGTCGACAGACCGTTCCGCCGCACCCCGCTGAAAGGGCTCCCGCAATGCCGATCTACGACGACGTGACCAAGCTGATCGGCAACACGCCGCTCGTGCGCCTCAACAGGATCACCGACGGCGCCGAGGCCACGGTCGCGGCCAAGCTCGAGTTCTACAACCCCGCCAACTCCGTCAAGGACCGCATCGGTGTCGCGATCGTCGACGCGGCCGAGGAGAGCGGCGACCTCGAGCCCGGCGGCACCATCATCGAGGCGACGTCCGGCAACACCGGCATCGCCCTGGCCATGGTCGGTGCTGCCCGCGGCTACGACGTCGTGCTGACGATGCCCGAGTCGATGAGCAAGGAGCGTCGCGCGCTGCTGCGCGCCTTCGGCGCCGAGCTCGTCCTCACCGACCCGTCCACCGGCATGAAGGGCGCCGTCGCCAAGGCCGAGGAGATCGCCGCGGAGCGGGGCGGCGTGCTGGCCCGCCAGTTCGCCAACGCCGCGAACCCCGAGATCCACCGCAAGACCACTGCCGAGGAGATCTGGAAGGACACCGACGGCGAGGTCGACATCGTCGTCGCCGGTATCGGCACCGGCGGCACGATCACGGGCGTCGGCCAGGTGCTGAAGTCCCGCAAGCCCGATGTGAAGATCATCGCCGTCGAGCCGGCCGAGTCGCCGATCCTCAACGGCGGGCAGCCGGGTCCGCACAAGATCCAGGGCCTCGGCGCCAACTTCGTCCCGGAGATCCTCGACACCGAGGTCTACGACGAGGTCATCGACATCGATGCCGACACCTCCGTGAAGTGGGCGCGCCGCGCCGCCACGGAGGAGGGCCTGCTCGTCGGGATCAGCTCCGGCGCCGCGATCGCCGCCGCGGTCCAGGTCGCCCAGCGCGAGGAGAACAAGGGCAAGACCATCGTCGTGATCATCCCCTCCTTCGGCGAGCGCTACCTGTCCACCATCCTCTTCGAGGGCCTCGTCGACTGAGATGAGCACTGCACCGAAGTTCGAGCACCAGGGCCGTCCGGCCGAGAAGCCGCTGACGCTCGTGCGTGGCGACGGCCCAGCCGAAGCGCCCCCCGCCGCTCCCGCCGCTCCCGCCGCTGACGTCGTCACCGATGTCGTCACGGACGAGAGCCGGTATGCCGGCCCGCTCGGTCTCGTGCGCAAGCTCGCCGACCGCGCGCTGGAGGACGTCGACGGAGCCATCGCGCGCGACCCCGCCGCCAGCTCGCGCCTCGAGCTGGTCCTGACCTCGCCCGGCCTGCACGCCATCTGGGCGCACCGCGGGCTGCACGCGCTGTACCAGCAGCCGGGTGGGCGCCTGCCAGCCCGGGTGCTCGCCACGGTGGCGCGCTCGATCACCGGCGTCGAGATCCACCCGGCCGCCCGCCTCGGCCGCCGCTTCTTCATCGACCACGGGATGGGCGTCGTCATCGGCGAGACGGCCGAGGTCGGCGACGACGTCATGCTCTACCACGGGGTCACCCTGGGCGGTCGGTCGCTCGCTCACGTCAAGCGCCACCCCACCGTGGGCAACCGCGTCACCATCGGTGCCGGCGCCCGGGTGCTCGGGCCGATCAACGTCGGCGACGACGTGCAGATCGGCGCGAACTCCGTTGTCGTCAAGGACGTTCCGTCCGGAGCGGTGGCAACCGGCATACCGGCGGTCGTGCGCTTCCCGAAGCGCAACGCCACCAACCAGTGGCTCGACCCCGCGATCTACATCTGAGCCGAGCCGCTGCTCCCTCGCGGCGCCGTCATGTCGGACTCGGCCGCACACCTAGAGGTCATCGACTCACCGGGTGCCGCGTGCGGCTGACCTCGACGTGTGCGGTTGGCCGTGCGTCCGGACCCGATCGGAGGTCTGCTGACCGTGGCCGGTGAGCGACGAGCCGACACCCGGACGAGGTCGATTCGGACGGGTGAGCGCGCCGCGGATAGACTTCCGCGGACACTGGAGGGCTCGCATAGTGGCCGAGTGCGGCGGTCTTGAAAACCGCTATGGGTTCATAGCCCATCGTGGGTTCGAATCCCACGCCCTCCGCAGAATGCTCCGTCGGCGCGGAGCGCCTTCGGAGCAGTTGGGCGGAGGCGTGCGATGACGGGGAGCGCTGAGCTCGGGCGAGGAACGAGCCCGGTAAGCGCGGAGTCCCACGCCCTCCGCCACCAGGCCCCACTCGGTTGCCGCGAGATCGTGCGGCTGATCGCGCGTCTGCTGTCGTCAGGGCGCAGCGCCTGCGCGATCTCATGCGCGATCTCGCGCCGGCCGCCGAGGACCTCGCGCCGGATCCGGGCATGAAAAAAGGGGCCCCGGAGATCCGGAGTCCCTTTTGTTCTCATGCGCCGGCCTCATCGGTGGGGCCGGACGTGCACGCGCTCTCAGAGCAGGCCGAGCCTCTCCTCGAACGTCGTGCTGGAGTTGTACTGACCGACCGGCAGTGACCTGGACGGACGGTTCATGGCCGCGAAGAACGACACGATGTACGACATCTCTGTATTCAGTTTCCTTATGGCGCAGCCCTGCTGACCTGTGGTCGGAGGGCTCGGTGGTCGACCGTCATTGCGGGACGATCAGGACCGGCAGACCATCCGCGACCCGGCAGGGAGCGTGGCCGGGCCGTGGATGAGGTCTGCAGTGCAATGGTAACAGTTCCGCAACCATGCTCGGGACGACCGTTGACCTTTGCCGGGCACCGTGAGATACGACAGTGTGACCACACATTCCGGCTCGGATCCCGCGCCCGACACCGCCGAGATCCTGGGCCGGCTGGCCCCGCTCGACCTGCCGTCGGCGAGCCCGCTCGTGCTGCGCGGCAAGCGATTCGACGCGGCGTCCCCCGCTGTCATGGCGATCGTCAACCGGACCCGTGACTCCTTCTTCAGCGGCAACCGGCACGCCGACCTCGACTCCGCCAAGGTGGCCTTCGTCGACGCCGTCGAGCTCGGCGCCGATCTCGTCGACGTCGGGGGTGTGCGCGCCGGCCAGGAGGGCGAGGTCGTCGACGCGGACGAGGAGATCCGGCGCGTCGTGCCCTTCCTCCAGTGGGCCCGTTCGGAGCATCCGGACGTCCTGCTCAGCCTCGACACGTGGCGTTCCGAGGTCGCGCGCGAGGCCGCCGGCGTCGTCGACCTCGTCAACGACACGTGGGCCGGGCACGACCGCGAGCTCGTCCACGTCGCGTCGGCCATCGGCGCCGGCTACGTCATCTCACATACCGGAGGCCTGCCGCCCCGGACCGACCCCGTCGACGTCACCTACGGCGACGACCCGCTCGATGTGGTGCGTGACGTCGTGCGCACCCTGGCGAGCGGTGCCCATGCGGCCGAGCAGGCCGGCATACCTCGTGAGCGCATCCTCGTGGACCCGACGCTCGACTTCGGCAAGACGACGGCTCACTCGCTCGAGGTGCTGCGGCACACGGCTGACGTCGTTGCCCTGAACTACCCTGTGCTGCAAGCGATGTCGCGCAAGGACTTCGTCGGTGAGTCCCTCGACCTGCCCGCCGAGGAGCGTCTCGAGGGGTCGCTCGCGGCCACCGCGGTCGCCGCCTGGCTGGGGGCCACGGTGTTCCGTGCACACGACGTCCGGGCCACCCGGCGCGTGCTCGACATGGTCGCGACGATCCGCGGCGACCGAGCCCCGCGACTGGCCCTTCGGGGCACCCGGCGTGACGCCGTGACGAACGACTCCTGAACGCCCAAAAACCAGTGTCATCCGACGGGCCGACCGGCCGGTATTCTGCTAGGTTCGTCGCGGTTGCAGTTGCAGTTCCTCGTAGTCGAGCAGGATCCCGTCATCCGCAATGGTGACGGGATTTCTTTCGACATAGACGGGTTCGCCCGTCGAGTGGAGTCGAAGCGGCAGCTTGGGATGCGCGAAGTGCGTCGTTCCACACGCTAAAGAAGGAAGAGTTACCCGTATGGCACAGGGCACCGTCAAGTGGTTCAACGCTGAAAAGGGCTTTGGTTTCATCGCCCAGGACGGCGGCGGCCCCGACGTTTTCGTCCACTACTCGGCGATCCAGTCGAACGGCTACCGTTCGCTGGAGGAGGCGCAGCGCGTCGAGTTCGAGGTCACCCAGGGTCCCAAGGGCCCCCAGGCTGACGCGGTTCGTCCGCTCTGATCTGAGGGATCGTTCACCCTTAACGAGCGACACCGCTTCACCGCACAGTCGTTTGTGCGAAGGCCCCCCGGTCTCGACCGGGGGGCCTTCGTTTGTCCGGGCTCAGCGCCGAGGGCGTATGCCGTTCGGCGCGGTCAGCACTGCTCGTACGGCGTCGTCGTGGGGCTCGGGGTCGACGGCGTCCTCGTCTTGGTCGACGAGGGCTTCGACGTGCTCGGAGTCGTCGACGGCGTGGCCGCCGGCTTGGGCGGGGCGATGGCCTTCTGGACGAGCTTGCGGACGAGGGCGTAGTCGGGGTCGCTCGAGTAGACGCCCTGGCTGGACGTGAGGGCGACGCTCGTGATCTTGGCCTTCTGCACCCGCTCGACGAGCTGCACGAAGGCCGGCAGGGACTGGGCCTCGATGTCGGTGTAGATGCGCTGCTTGAGGATCTTGGCGATCTCGGGGTAGCGGCTCACCATCGACGCCGGGTTGACCTGCTGGACGATGGCCTGCACGACGCAGCGCTGGCGCATCTGGCGGTGGGTGTCGTCGTCGGCGGCACGGGTCCGGGCGTACCAGAGGGCGTGGTAGCCGTCGAGGTGCTGGCGACCGGGCTCGAAGTAGCCCTTGACGCCGAAGACGCGTCCCGACGCGTCGTGCTGACCGCCGATCGTCAGCGGTGTGCCGTTGGCGCTCAGCTTGACGTTGACGTCGAGCCCACCCATCGCGTCGATGAGCTGCTGGAAGCCGTAGAGGTCGACGATGACCATCTGGTTCATCTGCAGGCCGAGGATCTCCTGGACGGCACCGCGGATCTCCTGGCGGCCCGGCACCGAGCCGGCGGGGTAGGCGCCGGGGTGGTCCTTAGCGTAGTTCTCCGCCTCGACGTAGAGGTTGGTCAGCATGCACTGGCCCTTTTCGCCCGGCCGGTTCTGGGCGCAGGTCGGTTCGGGCGCACCGAAGTGGCCGGACGGGTAGCGAGCGCGCAGCGGGCTGTTGGGCGCTAGCGGCGCGTAGAGCAGGTTGCGCGGCATCGAGATGAGGGCGGTGCGGCCCGTCTTGGTGTCGATGCTGGCCACGATCATCGAGTCGGTGCGGATACCGGTGCGGTCCGCCCCCGCGTCCGAGCCGAGGAGCAGGATGTTGACCCTGGGCTGGTTGGCCCAGGGGTCGTCGCCCTCGGTCGTGACGTTGACGCCGGAGCCGGCCTGCTTGCTGCCGAGTGAGGTGGTGCCGAAGACCTGGTTGACCGTGTCGGTCGTGATGAAGGTGTACTCGGCGACCTTGAAGGTCGAGCCGGCGACGAGGAAGACGAGGACCGTCGTGAGGGCGGCGAGGGTCCTCGTCCGTGTGCGGTCCAGCCGGGTCGGACGGGACTGGACGGCGGTGAGGATGATCGAGCCGCACCACAGGATGCCGATGGCGACGAAACCGACGGCGACGCCCTGCAGCAGGGAGGGGCGCGCGACGAGCGAGAGGGCTGCGTTGGTGATGCCGTCGCGCAGGACGACGTAGCCGACGACGACTCCGGTCAGCAGGAAGAGGGCGAGGACCGCCCAGCCGAGTCGCTTGCTCCGTGTCTGGGTCAGGCCCGCACCGGGTAGGAGGGTGCCGAGGGTGGTGAGTCCGAGCGCCCGACGGAAGCCGGCCCTGACCTGGCGACGGATGGCTTCGCGACCACTGGGTGCGTCGTCACGCCGCGGCCGTGGCGCGGTGGCGTCAGTCATCGGATCCTCTCGGCCAGGGCATTGTCACCTGTCGTCCTGGGTGGGCAACCCTGCCATTGTGCACGGTGATCCTTTGAAGCGCCTCATTGCGCGTCGACAGTCACATGAGCGTGGCGGAGGACCCGGGTTTGGGTTGCGGTGCGTGGCCCGGTAGCCTGTGTCCGCCCGTGCATCCGGCGTCGCCTCGGCGGCCTCGATCGCGGGCACGGAGGCGTCGCATAGTGGCCTAGTGCGCCCGCCTGCTAAGCGGGTTGAGGATAAAACCTCTCGCGGGTTCAAATCCCGCCGCCTCCGCCAGCACAAGACAGAAGGACCCCGACACGCTTTTCGTCGGGGTCCTTCTGCCTTGTGCTGAACGAACGCGTGGGATTTGGGAGGAGCTGGGCAGGCCCCGAGGAACGAGGGGCCTGCCCAGCGACGGTTCCCGCCGCCGGGCGAGCGAGGACCCGCAAACGTTGGCCTCTCGACGGGTGAGGACCCGCAAACGTTGGCCTATCGACGGTGTCAGGGGGTGTCGGGGTCCTCGCGGCGGCGGCGCCGGCGCTGGGAGAGGGGCAGCACGAGCCAGAGCGCGACCGCGAGCAGCGTCAGGCCACCGCCGATCCAGATGGCGGTCGTGTGCGAGAGCAGGACGTCGAGCACGAGCACGACGCCGCCGATGATGCCGACGACGAGGAAGAAGAGTCCGGCGCCGATCAGCGTGTCGGTGTGCCGGACGACGAAGTCCTTCAGGCCCTCGCGGAAGAGCATCCGGTGCATCGCGACGGGCGTCATGAACACGAGCGTGCTGATCGCGATGGACACGAGCGTGACGACGTAGATGTCGCGCTGCAGGTCGGTCAACGTCGTGAACCGCTGCTGGAAGGGGATCGTCAGCAGGAACGCGAAGAGGATCTGCACGCCGGCCTGGGCGATGCGCAGCTCCTGGAGCTGCTCGTTGAAGTTGCGGTCGAGCCGCTCGGCCTCGCTCTCGTCGCGGCTGTAGCCGTCGGGGTCGCTCATGTCTCTCATGTACCCCGCCGCGTGCCGTGGAGGACGGGAGGACGCGGGCATCGCGTATGCCGGGTGCCGGGCGACACGGCATACGCGACCTCGGGTGGCCCGTCCGTGCATGACGGAGGGCCCGGCACCCAGAGGTGCCGGGCCCTGCATCACGTCGTCCGCCGCCCGCCGGCCAGCAGGCGGTGGACCGACCTCAGTGACCGCTGACGCGGGCCTTGAGACCGTCGAACTCGGCCCACAGCTCCGCGGGGAGCTGGTCGCCGAACTTGTCGAACCACTCCTGGATGAGGGGCAGCTCCTTCTGCCAGTCGGCCGCGTCGACCTTGAGGGCCTTGGCGACCTGCTCGGGGGTCATGTCGAGACCGTCGACGTCGAGGGAGTCCGCGGTCGGCACGAACCCGATCGCCGTCTCCACGGCGTCGACGTCGCCCTCGAGGCGCTCGACGACCCACTTGAGGACGCGGCTGTTCTCGCCGAAGCCGGGCCACAGGAAGGAGCCGTCCTCGTCGTCGCGACGGAACCAGTTGACGCCGAAGATGCGGGGCAGCTTGGAGGCGTCCGCGCTCTTGCCGATCTCGAGCCAGTGGTTCATGTAGTCGCCGGCGTGGTAGCCGATGAAGGGCAGCATGGCCATCGGGTCGCGGCGCACGACGCCGACGGCGCCGGTCGCGGCAGCGGTGGTCTCCGAGGAGAGCGTGGCGCCGATGAAGGTGCCGTGCTGCCAGTCGCGCGACTCGTAGACGAGCGGCACGGTCGTCTTGCGGCGGCCGCCGAAGAGGATCGCGTCGATCGGCACGCCGTCGGGGTTGTCGTACTCGGGAGCCGCGATCGGGCACTGGGCGATCGGCGTGCAGAAGCGGCTGTTCGGGTGCGCGGCCTTCGTACCGGCCTCGCCGTCGGCCGGCGTCCAGCTGTTGCCGTGCCAGTCGGTGAGGTGGGCCGGCGGCTCGTCGGTCATGCCCTCCCACCACACGTCGCCGTCGTCGGTCAGGGCGACGTTGGTGAAGACCGAGTTGCCCTTCTCGATGGTGGCCATCGCGTTGGGGTTGGTCGACTCGCCCGTGCCGGGGGCGACGCCGAAGAGCCCGAACTCCGGGTTCACGGCGTACAGCCGGCCGTCCTCACCGAAACGCATCCAGGCGATGTCGTCGCCGACCATCTCGGCCTTCCAGCCGGGCACGGTGGGCGTGATCATCGCGAGGTTGGTCTTGCCGCAGGCCGAGGGGAACGCGGCCGCGATGTAGTGGACCGAGCCCTTGGGAGACGTGAGCTTGAGGATGAGCATGTGCTCGGCCATCCAGCCCTCGTCGCGGGCGATCGCCGAGGCGATGCGCAGCGAGTAGCACTTCTTGCCGAGCAGGGCGTTGCCGCCGTAGCCGGAGCCGTAGCTCCAGATCGTGCGCTCCTCGGGGAAGTGGACGATGTACTTCGTGTCGGAGCACGGCCACTGGACGTCGGCCTCGCCCTCGGCGAGCGGCGCGCCCACGGAGTGCAGGGCCGGGACGTAGTCGGCGTTCGTGTCCTCGATCTTGCGCAGGACGGCGTCGCCGCAGCGCGCCATGACGAGCATCGAGACGACGACGTAGGCCGAGTCGGTGATCTCGACGCCGAACATCGGGACCTTGGCGTCGAGGTGGCCCATGACGAAGGGGATGACGTACATCGTGCGGCCCTGCATGCTGCCGCGGTAGAGCTCGGTCATGCGAGCCTTCATCTCGTCGGGCGCCATCCAGTTATTGGTGGGCCCGGCGTCCTTCTCGTCGACGGAGCAGATGTAGGTCCGGTCCTCGACGCGCGCGACGTCGGTCGGGTCGCTCGCGCAGTAGAAGGAGTTCGGCTTCTTGCTCTCGTTGAGGCGCACGAACGTGCCGGCCTCGACGAGCTGGTCGGTCAGCTCCGTCCACTCCTCGGGGGAGCCGGTGATCCAGCGGATGTCGCGCGGCTGCGTCAGCTCGGCGACCTGCTCGACCCATGCGGACAGTCCCGCGTGCGTCGTGTGTGTCTGTTTCTCGTGGGTCGTGGTCAACTCGGGGCCCATCCCTTCGCGCGCGGTGCCGCCCGGCACCACGTCGTGCCGGTGTGAAGCTGTCCCCCACGTGGATCCTGGGCAGACCCGGATCGGGCTGCAGGTGTCCACATGCTGAACAGATGACGTGATGTCTTCAAGGTACGCGCCGCGGGGAGCGCCTCAGGCCGCAAGCCGAGTCGATACCGGTGAGACGCCTCACACCCCGTCGAGGCCGCAAGAATTACGACGGTTCGTTGTCGGTTTCTTGCAGGATTTTCAGTACTCATCCGTAGGGTCGGGGTGCGCTCGGCCGGTGGTCCCGACACCGCCTGCGTATGCCGCGTGGTCCCTCTCGCGGGCCCGCCCGGACGGTCTCGGGGTGGCGCGGTCCGGGGCCGATTTCGTGGATGCGGACCCGAGGCGCTAAGGTAACTTTTCGTTCCTCCCGGTGAGGAACGACGCACCCGTAGCTCAACGGATAGAGCATCTGACTACGGATCAGAAGGTTTGGGGTTCGAATCCCTACGGGTGCACTCTGTGTTGAGACAGAACGCGAGACCCCGACCGGTTGCCGGTCGGGGTCTCGTGCTTTCCGGGTGGTGATGCGGGGAGCCCTGCCGACGGGGACTTTCATCCTCTGGGGGTGATGAGCGGCCGCCGGCCCTGGCGCGACGCTGGGCCCATGTCGAGCACACCCGTGCGGGGCAACGCCGGACTGGTGCTCGCCGTCCTCGCGGCGAGCCAGTTCCTCATGACCCTCGACAGCTCGGTCATGAACGTCTCGATGGCCGTCGTCGCCTCGGACCTCGGCACGACGATCAGCGGGATCCAGACCGCGATCACGCTCTACACGCTCGTCATGGCCACGATGATGATCACGGGCGGCGAGCTCGGCACGATCCTGGGACGGCGTCGCGCCTTCGCGATCGGGCTGCTCGTCTACGGCGCCGGCTCGCTCGTCACGGCGCTCGCCCCGAACCTCCTGGTGCTGCTCCTCGGCTGGTCGCTGCTCGAGGGGCTCGGCGCCTCGCTGATCATGCCGGCGATCGTCGCGCTCGTCGCCGCGAACTTCCCAGCCGAGCGGCGCGCCGCCGCCTACGGTCTCGTCGCCGCAGCGGGCGCCATGGCCGTTGCTGCCGGGCCGCTCATCGGCGGCGCCGTCACGACCTTCGCCTCGTGGCGCTACGTCTTCGCCGGCGAGGTCGTCATCGTCCTCGCGATCATCGCCTTCCTCCGCAAGGTGGCCGACGTGCCGCCGAGTCCCGCCCGCATCGACCTCGTCGGCTCGGTGCTCTCGGTGGTCGGCCTCGGCTCGGTCGTCTACGGCGTGCTGCGCACGAGCGAGTGGGGCTGGGTCGTCGCCAAGCCGGGCGCCCCCAAGGTGCTCGGCGCGTCGCCCTCGATCTGGCTCATCCTGCTCGGCGTGCTCGTCGTCTTCGCGTTCATGCGCTGGGAGGAGCGCCTCGTGCGCACCGGCGGCGAGCCGCTCCTGCGTCCGGCGCTGCTGCGCAACCGGGGGCTCGTCGCGGGCCTGACGATGTTCTTCTCGCAGTACATCGTCCAGGCGGGCGTCTTCTTCGCCGTGCCCCTCTTCCTCTCCGTCGTGCTCGAGCTCGACGCGCTCCAGACGGGACTTCGGATCCTGCCGCTGTCGTTCGCCCTGCTCGCGGCGGCCGCCGGCATCCCCAAGGTGTGGCCACGGGCCAACCCGCGTCGGGTCGTGCGCATCGGGCTCTTCTCGGTGCTCGCCGGCATCCTCGTGCTCGTCGCCGGCATGGACCCGGGCGCCAACGCCGGCGTCGTCGCGATCCCGATGCTGCTCATCGGTTTCGGCCTCGGCGCGCTGTCGTCGCAGCTCGGCAGCGTCACCGTCTCGTCGGTGCCGGACTCCGAGAGCGCGGAGGTCGGGGGCCTGCAGAACACCGGCACCAACCTCGGGGCCTCGCTGGGCACCGCCCTCGTTGGCTCGGTGCTGCTCGCGACGCTGACCGCCTCGGTCGCCTCGGGCATCCAGGAGAACCCGGCCGTGCCGGCGTCGGTCAAGGCCCAGGCCTCGACCCAGCTCGTCGGCGGCGTGCCCTTCATCTCCGACAAGCAGCTCACCGAGGCCCTGGCCGCCACCCAGCTCGACGCCGCCACGGCGTCGGCGATCACCGAGGTCAACGCCAGCGCGCGCCTCGACGCGCTGCGTGAGGCGTTCGGTGTCACGGCGCTGCTGGCCGCGGGCGCCCTGATGTTCACCGGGCGACTCACCGACCGGGCGCCCGGTGACGACGACGAGGATGACCGCGGGGACGACGACGAGGATGACCGCAGGGACCACGCCGACGTGTGAGTTCGCTCCACATCGGGAGCGGTGCCTTGTGCGCGGTCGCCTCGCGGGGTTGGGTGTGGTGAGACCGTCCACGCCGCACGCCGGGAGGCCACCGATGACCGCTGCTCCGCCCGCCACCCTCGACCCCTCGCTCTCGCACACCCGGGGTGAGACCGACACCCCGCTGCTCGAGACGACGATCGGCGACAACTTCGACGCCACCGTCGCGCGCTTCGGCGAGCGTGAGGCGCTCGTCGACGTCGCGCAGGGCAAGCGGTGGACGTATGCCGAGCTGCGGGCCGACGTCGACCGGCTGGCCCGGGCGCTGCTGGCCATCGGGGTGCAGACCGGCGACCGGGTCGGCATCTGGGCGCCGAACTGCTCCGAGTGGACGCTCGTGCAGTACGCGACGGCCAAGATGGGCGCCATCCTCGTCAACATCAACCCGAGCTACCGCTCCCACGAGCTGCAGTACGTGCTCGGCCAGGCCGGCATCTCGACGCTGGTCGCGGCCGAGTCGTTCAAGACGAGCAACTACCGCCAGATGGTCGACGAGGTGCGGGACGAGGTCGACGGGCTCGAGCGCGTCGTCTACATCGGCACGTCCGACTGGGACGACCTGGTCGCGCGCGCCGACGAGGTGCCGGAGAGCGAGCTGGCTGGCATACAAGCAGGCCTGAAGAACACCGACCCCATCAACATCCAGTACACGTCGGGCACCACGGGCTTCCCCAAGGGCGCGACCCTGAGCCACCGCAACATCCTCAACAACGGCTACTTCGTCGGTGAGCTCTGCGACTACACCGAGGCCGACCGCGTCTGCATCCCGGTGCCCTTCTACCACTGCTTCGGCATGGTCATGGGCAACCTCGCATGCACGACGCACGGCGCCTGCATGGTCATCCCGGCACCCGGCTTCGACCCGGCGGCGACCCTGCGGGCCACGCAGGACGAGAAGGTCACCTCGCTCTACGGCGTGCCCACGATGTTCATCGCCGAGTGGAACCTGCCCGACTTCGCCGACTACGACCTGTCCAGCGTGCGCACCGGCATCATGGCCGGATCTCCTTGTCCCGCAGAGCTGATGAAGAAGCTCATCGCGTCAGGCATCGAGGAGATGACGATCTGCTACGGCATGACCGAGACCTCGCCGGTGTCGACCCAGAACCGCACCGACGACACCTTCGACCAGAAGGTCGGCACCGTCGGTCGCGTCGGTCCGCACCTCGAGATCAAGATCGCGGATCCTCTGACGGGAGAGACGGTTCCGCGCGGCACTGCGGGAGAGTTCATGACCAAGGGCTACTCGGTGATGCTCGGCTACTGGGAGCAGCCCGACAAGACCGCGGAGGCCATCGAGGACGGCTGGATGCACACCGGCGACATCGGCGTCATGCACGACGACGGCTACGTCGAGATCACCGGCCGCATCAAGGACATGGTCATCCGCGGCGGCGAGAACGTCTACCCGCGTGAGATCGAGGAGTTCCTCTACACCCACCCCGACATCCTCGACGCCCAGGTCATCGGCGTCCCCGACGAGAAGTACGGCGAGGAGCTGTGCGCCTGGATCCGGATGAAGGACGGCGCGACGCCCCTGACGGCCGAGTCGCTGCGTGAGTTCTGCACCGGGCAGCTCGCGCACTACAAGATCCCGCGCTACGTCGAGATCGTCGAGGAGTTCCCGATGACGGTCACGGGCAAGATCCGCAAGGTCGAGATGCGCGAGACCACCGCGAAGAAGCTCGGACTGGGCTGACCGGCCTGCACGTGCGCTGACCTGCTCGGCGGCCGGCGAGACGAGTCCAGCGGTGTGCTGGGTGCCGCAGGAGCGCTCCGGCGCAGTAGGTTTCGGGTGACGTGGTCGCGAGGACCCGTAATCCGTAAGGGGAATGGCATGTCCGACACAGGCAAGACGGTTCTGTGGATCGTGGTGGCGATCGTCGTCATTGCAGTGATCATCTGGTTGTTCGTCTCGGCAGGGCGCCGTCGCGAGGTCGAGGCGCGTCGCTTCGAGGCCGGCGAGCTCCGCGCCCGCGTCGACGACCGTCGTCCCGAGGTGCAGGACACCCAGGACCGGGCGTCGGTCACCGCCGCCATGGCCGCCGACGCGCGGGCCGACGCCGAGCGGCAGGCCGCCGAGGCCGAGCGGCAGAGGGCCGAGGCCGAGCGCCAGAGGGCGCAGGCCGAACGACAGGCGGCTGAGGCGCAGCAGCAGGCTGCCGAGGCCCGACGCCTCGAGGAACAGGCCGAGCAGCACCGCGCCACCGCCGAGGCCGCGCGCGTCGAGCACACGGGACTCGAGCGGGAGGCCGACCGCATCGACCCCGACGTCGCCACCGACGACGAGGGCTTCCGCGTGGACGACGACGGCAACCGCCTCCCGGGGCAGGAGCCCGCGCACCGGGGCGGCGCGCCCGGTGCCGCAGCCGTGGCGGGCGCGTCCGCCGTGGGTGCTGCGGCCTTCACGCGTGACGACGACGACGAGGACGACCTCGCCGACGCGGAGAACCCCTTCGCACCCGCTGCCGCCGAGCCCGCCGTGGCCTCGGGCGAGGGCACCGACCTCGCGAGCGAGGCCGACCGTGACGTCGACGAGCAGACGGCCGACGAGTCCTCCTACGCGTCGGAGGAGCCCGAGGTCCTCGGCACGCCGCGGCAGGACACGGCCGAGGACACGGAAACAGCGACGGACATGGAGACGGACCGGGCGACGGACGAGGTGACGCCCGAGGCGGCAGCCGAAGCCGGTCACGAGGACGACGCGACGTCGCAGGGCTCAGTGGGTACTGGGAGTGCACCGGATGGGCTTCCCGACGAAAGGTCAACGACCATGAGCGAGCACAGCGACACCGACGCGAGCACCGACGAGAACGCCGACGCCTCAACCCAGACGGCTGCCGATGCGACGGACCACTCCTTCGCCCCGCCCGTGGCCGACGCCGAGGAGCCCGAGCAGGTCGAGGTCCCCGCGCTGGACGAGCGTGACGACGTCCTCTCGGACGGTGGCACCCCCGCGAGCGACCCGGGCGACCATCGCGGCCAGGCCTGGGCGACCACCCCCGGCGAGCGCGGCCTCGACGAGGACGCCGGCGACGAGGACGCCGCCGACCAGGGGCTCGACGTCGACATGGCGCCGCACTCCCACGAGAGCGACGAGGACGACGAGCTGGCCGAGCCGGCGAGCGACGACGCCGACCACGCACCGGCCACCGCGTCCGCTGCGACAGCTGACAGTGCCTCGGACGCGACCGATGACCGCGGGTCGGACACGGGCGACGACGGTCTCACCGACACGGCCTGGACCGACGCCCCCGACGCCCCCGAGAGTGCGGCCCCGACCGCCGACGCGGGCGACGAGCCCGTCGCGGAGGAGAGCGACGAGCAGCAGGACGACGGCGCCGCGCCCACGGACACCGCGTGGTCGGTAGACGACCCGACGTCCGACGCGACGGAGGGCTCGACCGACGAGCCGGCCCACGAGTCAGTCGAGCAGCCGGTCCAGGACGAGTCGGCCCAGCCGGTCCAGGACGAGTCGGCCCAGCAGGAGTCCGCTGAGGAGCAGCCCGCGTCCGGTCGACGGACGTCCGGCTTCGACGAGGTCGTCGACGGCGGCTTCGGACTCGGCTCCGCCGCACCCATCGCCGACGGCGCCCAGCCGCTCGGCCACGCGATCAAGGGACGTCGCGACGGCACGACCTTCCTCGGCCCCGACGACGCCGGCTACGACGACGTCGAGCCCGACGTGTGGTTCTACAACGAGGAGGCAGCCCGCCGCGCGGGCTTCCGCCGCGAGGGGGAGTGACCACGGCCTGACGGCCCGCGTCATCACAGGTCGACGTGGCCACGTGCACCCGGTGCACGTGGCCACACCCCTGTCCGGGCCGGTCCCGCGTGCCTCCGCGCCTCTTCGAGCCCGTTCGGGTCGGTCTGCCGCCGCGACTCAGCACGCCCCGGGATCACCCGGGCGAGCACGTGGACCCGAGCACGCGGCATACGCCATCGCCCGTGCCCGGCGGAAACGGTGGCGCGGGCACCCGGTGCGCACAAATAGACTGACCGGCATGGTTTCCCCGCTCGTCGCGCTCACGCCCAAGGTCCAGTCCGCGATCGCCGCCGCTCTCGGTGACGACTACCGCGAGGCGGACCCGGTGCTGCGTCCGTCGCAGTTCGCCGACGTGCAGGTCAACGCCGCGCTCGCCCTGGCCAAGAAGGTCGGGATGCCGCCGCGCGACGTGGCAGCCAAGATCGTCGCGGCCCTCGACCTCGACGGCGTCTGCGACTCCGTCGAGGTGAGCGGGCCGGGGTTCATCAACCTCACCTTCTCGAGCGCGTGGATCGCCGGCCTGCTCCAGGAGGTCGAGGCCGACGAGCGCGCCGGTGTCCCGCTCCAGCCGACGCAGAACATCCCCATCGACTACTCCGCGCCCAACGTCGCCAAGGAGATGCACGTCGGGCACCTGCGCACGACGGTCGTCGGCGACTCCATCGCCCGCACGCTCGAGCACCTGGGCCACAACGTCATCCGCCAGAACCACATCGGTGACTGGGGCACGCCCTTCGGCATGCTCATCGAGCACCTGCTCGACGTCGGTGAGGGCTCGGACGAGGCGGGTCTGCTCGTCACCGACCCGAACGCGTTCTACCAGGCGGCCCGCGTCAAGTTCGACGCCGCCGAGAAGGCCGAACCCGCCGGCAGCGCAGGCGACTTCAACGTCAGGGCCCGCTCCCGGGTCGTGCTCCTGCAGGCCGGCGACGCCGAGACGCTGCGGCTCTGGAACGAGCTCGTCGACCTGTCCAAGGTCTACTTCAACAAGCTCTACTCGACCCTCGGCGTCACGCTGACCGACCTGCACCTCGCGGGCGAGTCGCTGTACAACGACGCCCTCCCCGGCATCTGCGAGGAGCTCGAGTCACGCGGCATCGCCGAGGTCTCCGACGGCGCCCTGTGCGTCTTCCTCGACGGCTACACCGGCCGCGAGGGCAAGCCGGTGCCGCTCATCATCCGCAAGTCCGACGGTGGATACGGCTATGCCACAACGGATCTCGCGACCATCAAGTACCGCGTGCACGACCTCCGCGCCCACCGGGTGCTCTACGTCATCGGGGCGCCGCAGTCGCTCCACCTCAACATGGTCTGGGACACGGCGCGCAAGGCCGGCTGGCTGCCCGACGACGTCGTGCCCGTCCACGTGCAGATCGGCAACGTGCTCGGCGAGGACCGCAAGATCCTCAAGACGCGCTCCGGTGCACCTCTGCGGCTCATGGCGCTCCTCGAGGAGGCCGTCGACAAGGCGCGCGCCGTCATCGACGAGACGCGCCCCGACCTCGACGACACGCTGCGGGCGACCATCGCGCGCCAGATCGGCATCGGGGCCGTGAAGTACGCCGACCTGTCCGTCGCGCACGACAGCGAGTACGTCTTCGACCTCGACCGCATGGTCGCGCTCACCGGCAACACGGGCCCCTACCTGCAGTACGTCGTGGCCCGCGTCCGGTCGATCTTCCGCCAGGTGGGGCTCGACCCGGCCGCCCAGCACGCGCCGATCCTGCTCGGTGAGCCGCACGAGCGTGCCCTCGCCACGCACCTGCTCGGGTTCGGCGATGTCGTGGCCGAGGTCGGCGACACCTACGAGCCGCACCGGCTCGCCGGCTACCTCTTCGAGCTGGCCCAGGCGTTCTCGGCGTTCTACGAGAACTGTCCCGTGCTCAAGGCCGAGCACGACGAGGTCAAGGAGTCGCGCCTGACCCTGTGCGCCCTCGTCTTCCGTGTCATGACGACGGGTCTCGACCTGCTCGGGCTGGAGTCTCCAGAGCGGATGTGACCGCGGCGGTTCGTCCCGTTCTGCCCTTGTCGGTGTCGGCGCTGCGCTACGTTGCGGGCGCACGTCACATCGACAGGGGAGAACGCACATGACCCAGCCCGCCGCACCGTACGAACCACCGGCATCGTCCGCGGTTCCAACGGCCTCGACGGCCTCGACGGTCCCGCCCGTCGCGGCCGGCGCCCAGCCGGCCGCCACGGCCACGGCACCACCACCACCGCCGCCTGCGCCCGCCGCCCAGACGGGTGTCACGGCCAACTTCAAGAACGTCGCGGTGCGGCCGTGGCGCCAGTCCACGGCCGTCGTCGCCGTCATGGCCCAGGCGGCGTTCGTCGTCGGGGCGCTCGCAAACCTCTACCTCACCTCGATGGACGTCAAGGTCAAGGGCCTGCTCGAGGACCGTGACTTCGCCGCCATGGAGCGCGAGGCCCAGAGCGCCGACGGCCTCTACATGCTCATCCTCGGTGTCGGGGCGCTCTGCGCCATCCTGCTGCTCGTCTGGTTCCACCGCGTGTGGACCTCGGACCGCTCCGACCACAGCCTCTACACGCGTGGCACGGGCATGGCGATCGGTGGCTGGTTCATCCCGTTCGCCAACTTCGTCCTCGGCCCGCTCGCCCTGCGAGACCTGCTGTGGGGCGTCGAGCACGCCAGCCCCCAGGCCAAGCCGGGCCGCCCGGCCGCGACCCCGCGACTCGTCATCGCCTTCTGGGTCGTCATCGCCGTCAACCTCGTGCTCGTCATGCTGGGTCGTGGTGCTGAGAGCGGTCTGCAGCGCCCCGACTCGATCGACGCGCTCATGACCTCGGTCCAGGCGAGCCTCACGTACGAAGCCCTCGGCGGGGTGGCCGGCGCGGCCGGCGCCGTGATCGCCATCCTCTACATCCGCAAGGTCATGGCGCTCACGCGTCGCTGACACCGCCGGGAGGGGCGCCGCCACGCGGTCGACGAGGTGCTGACGTCCACGGGACGTCAGCACCTCGTCACATCCAGGCCGTTGCGGCGGTCCGTTGCGGCAGAGGACAGTCGGCTCATGAGCGACACGAGCAGCACGAGCGACACGAGCGGGACGAGCAGCACGAGCACCACAGCCGGCCCGAGCGGCTGGGACTTCAGCGGCCTCAAGGCCACCTACGTCAACTGCACCCTCAAGAAGAGCCCCGAGCCCAGCCACACGCAGGGGCTCGTCGACGCGAGCGCGGCCATCATGCGCGAGCACGGCGTCACCGTCGAGGAGATCCGCCTCGTCGATCGCGACGTCGCGACCGGCGTCTACCCCGACATGCGCGAGCACGGCTGGGAGACCGACGCCTGGCCCGAGATCTACCCCGGCATCCTCGACAGCCAGATCCTCGTCGTCGCCGGACCGATCTGGCTCGGTGACAACTCCAGCGTCACCAAGCGCCTCATCGAGCGCATCTACTCCCTGAGCGGCATGCTCAACGACCAGGGGCAGTACCTCTTCTACGGCAGGGTCGCCGGGTGCCTCATCACCGGCAACGAGGACGGCATCAAGCACTGCGCGCAGAACGTGCTCTACAGCCTCCAGCACGTCGGCTACACGATCCCGCCCAACGCCGACGCCGGCTGGATCGGGGAGGCCGGCCCGGGCCCGAGCTACCTCGACCCCGGCAGCGGGGGACCAGAGAACGACTTCACCAACCGCAACACGACGTTCATGACGTGGAACCTCATGCACCTCGCGAGGATGCTGCACGACGCAGGCGGCGTGCCGGCATACGGCAACGTGCGATCGGCGTGGAACCAGGGCGAGCACTTCGGCTGGCACAACCCCGAGTACCGCTGATCCCACGGGCCACAGTCACCCCGTGAGGATGATGCCGCGGGGCGGGGGTGGTGGTGACGATGGCAGGGAGCACACCCGACTGGGTCGCTGCCCTACGAGAAAGGTCGCCCCAACATGTCGTTCTGGGACATCATCTGGTTCATCATCATCTTCTTCGCGTTCGCGTCGTACCTCATGGTGCTGTTCTCGATCGTCGCTGACCTCTTCCGCGACCCCGAGGTCTCCGGCGGGATGAAGGCGCTCTGGGTCGTGTGCCTCGTCTTCTTCACCTTCATCACCGCGATCGTCTACCTCATCGTGCGCGGCCGTGGCATGAACGAGCGCACGGCGAAGTCGTACGAGCAGGCCCGCCAGGCGCAGGAGGACTACGTGCGCTCGGTGGCCGGCACGGGCACGTCGGCCCCGGAGCAGATCGCCAAGGCCAAGGAGCTGCTCGACACCGGCGCGATCACGGCCGACGAGTTCGCCTCCCTCAAGGCCAAGGCGCTGGCCTGACCGCGGGAGCAGTGATCCCGTGAGCGGGGCGCCCGAAGGGCCCCTCCCGGAGGCCTCGGCCGCACGTGCCGAGCGCGTCCGGGAGGCCCGATCGCGGATGCCGCTCGCTGCCCACGCGCAGCTCGCACCCCCGGGTGCCCAGGACGTCGTCACCCTCCTCGAGGAGCAGGGTCGCGCCCGCATCGCGGAGCTGCTGCCCGTCCGTCACGGCCGCATGCTCGCCTCGCCCTTCGCGTTCTACCGCGGCGCCGCGGCCGTCATGGCGGCCGACCTCTCGACCGCACCGGGCACCGGGCTGACGGTCCAGCTGTGCGGTGACGCGCACGTGTCCAACTTCGGGCTCTACGCGTCGCCGGAGCGGCGACAGGTCTTCGACCTCAACGACTTCGACGAGACGTGGCCCGGTCCGTTCGAGTGGGACGTCAAGCGGCTGGCCGCCAGCCTCGAGATCGCCGGCCGCGGAAACGGTTTGCGCCGCAAACGCCGTCGCGCGATCACGACGGCAGCCGTGCGGTCCTACCGGCTGTCGATGGCACGGTTCGCAGCGCAGTCGATGCTGGAGGTCTGGTACGCCCGGGGCGAGCTGCAACCCGGCCTGCCCCGGCTCAAGGAGGCGCTGCCCACGGCGTCCCGCGCCACGACGCGGCGGGTCGTGGAGAAGTCCCGCAGTCGGGACTCCGCCCATGCGCTGGGCAAGCTGACCACCGTCGAGGGCGGGCAGCCACGCTTCGCCAGCGACCCGCCACTGCTCGTGCCGGTGCGCGACCTCGCCCCGGACCTCGCCGAGGACCTCGACGACTGGGCCGACCGGATCCTCGTGCAGTACCGCGGCACCCTGCAGGCCGACCGACGCGTCCTGCTCGACCGGTTCCGCGTGGTCGACCTCGCCCGCAAGGCCGTCGGCGTCGGCTCGGTCGGCACCCGCGCCTGGCTGATGCTGCTGCTCGACGAGTCGGGGGACCCGTTGATGCTGCAGGCCAAGGAGGCCGTCGACTCGGTGCTCGCCGCGCACCTGCCCGGCCCCACCTTCGACAACCAGGGGCGACGGGTCGTCGAGGGGCAGCGGCTCATGCAGGCGAGCAGCGACATCCTGCTCGGGTGGCAGCGCACCGCCGGGGTCGACGGGGTCGAGCGGGACTTCTACGTCCGCCAGTTCCGTGACTGGAAGGGCGGATTCGAGATCGAGACCATCGACGACGCGACCCTGGACATGCTGGGGCAGATGTGCGCCTGGACGCTGGCCCGCGCGCATGCCCGGTCGGGGGACCACCGCGACATCGCTGCCTACCTCGGGTCGGGGGAGCGCGGGCAGGACGCGGCCGAAGGTGCGGGAGGTGCCGAGGGCGCGGGCGGTGGTGAGGGCGGGGGCGGTGGCGAGGGGATCGAGTTCGACGAGGCGGTCGCGGACTTCGCCGTGGCCTATGCCGACAAGAACGAGGGCGACCATGCCGCTCTCGCCGAGGCGGTGGCCTCCGGTCGCCTTCAGGCGGCGAGCGAGCTCTGACCCGGCGATCGGGCCTCGCGCGGGCCTGTGGATGAGCGGCGACGGCCACACCTCGACCTCCCATAGGTTCCAGACGTCCACTCACAGGGGAGGAACGTCATGGCCTACGAACCACCGAGCACGCCGACCGGACCGAGCCGGGTCGCTGCGGCGCCGGCTGCCCCGCCGGCTCCGACCTCCACGCTGGCCCCCGTCGCGCCGGCCGCGCCGGCCCGCGCTGGCCTGATGGGCCTGACGTGGCCCATCACCTACGTCCTTCCCGGTGCGTTCGTGGTGTTCCTCGTCTGGCTGCACCGTCTCTGGACCTCTGACCGGTCGGCGCACAACGTCTACACCCGCAGCACCGGAATCGCCGTCGGGGGATGGTTCGTCCCCGTGGCCGACGTCGTGCTGGGCGCCTATGCCCTGCGCGACCTGTGGCACGGCACGCACAACGCCCGTCGCGGCGTCCACGACGGTCCCGTCGACCGGAGCACCCCGAGGCTCGTGACCGCCTGGTGGCTCGTCGCCCTGCCGGCCGTCCTGTGTGCCGCCGTCGAACGCGTCCTCCGGGTCGGGCTCAGCGCGCCGGCCTCGGTCGAGTCGCTCCTGCAGACGCTGGAGCTCTACCTCGGCGTCAAGGGCGTGGGCAACGCCCTGTTCGCCGGGGCGGCGGTGCTCCTCGCGCTCGTCGTTGGCCGGATCACCGCGTTCACGCATCGATAGGTGCGGCGCAGCCGGTAGGTGCGGCGCAGCCAGGCCCGGTCAGATCCCGTGCGTCCGGGTGACGAGCGCCTGGTAGCGCGCCACGACGTCGGCGTGCGCCTGCTCGTCACCTGGCCGGACGGCATACTCCGAGTCGATCTCGAGGTCCCACGTCGGCGGGGCCGGCTGAGCCGACAGGGCCCACGCGGCCTGTCGGGCGGCGCCGACGCCGACGTACTCGGCCGGCGCGGGCACCACGACCGGTGCTCGGAAGAGCCCGGGAGCGACCTCGCGCACGGCGCGCGAGGCCGCCGCGCCGCCGATGAGCAGGATGCGCCCAACCTCGACGTCCTTGGCACGCAACGCGTCGACACCGGCGACGAGGTTGCAGAGCATCCCCTCGACGGCAGCACGCGCGAGGTTCTCGGGCGTGGCGTTCGAGCGCGTCAGCCCCGCGAGCGTGCCGGTCGCGTCGGGCAGGTCGGGCGTGCGCTCGCCGTCGAGGTAGGGCAGCAGGCTGAGGCCAGCGGCGCCCGGACTCGCTTGCAGCGCAAGGCGGTCGAGCTCTGCGAGATCGACTCCGATCATCGTGGCGGCGGCGCTCAGCACGCGAGCGGCGTTGAGGGTGCACATGAGGGGCAGGTGGTGGCCCGTGGCGTCGGCGAAGCCCGCAATGGCGCCCGACTCGTCGCGGATCGCGGAACGGTGGGGGGTGAAGACGGTGCCGCTCGTGCCGAGCGACACGACGACGTCGCCCGGCTGCAGGGTCAGGCCGAGCGCTGCGCCCATGTTGTCGCCGGTCCCGGCAGCGACGAGCAGGCCTCCGGTCGTGCGCCCCGCCGGCTGGGCGGGGGAGAGCACCTCGGGCACCTCGACGACGCGACCGAGGGCGCGCTCGAGCAGGTCGAGACGGTAGTCGCCGTCGGCCGCCGACCAGTAGCCGGTGCCCGACGCGTCGCCGCGGTCGGTGCTCCAGCGCTCGAAGCCGTTGCCCTGCTGGAGGATCCGACCCGTCATCCAGTCGTGCGGCAGCACGACCCGAGCCACCCGGGTAGCGTGCTCGGGCTCGTGCTCGGCGAGCCAGCGCAGCTTCGTCACCGTGAAGCTCGGGACCAGTGCCGAGCCGACGGCCTCCACCCACGCAGCAGCGCCGCCGAGCTCGGCCGTGAGGTCACGGGCGGCGCCTGCACTCCGAGTGTCGTTCCAGAGGAGGGCGTCGCGCACGACGGTGTCCTCGTCGTCGAGCGTCACCATCCCGTGCTGCTGGCCACCCACGGCGATGGCCGCCACGCCCTCGAGGATGCCACCGGCAGCGGCCTGCTCGTAGGCGTCCCACCAGCGGTCGGGGTGCACCTCGGTGCCGTCCGGGTGCGGGGCGCGGGCGGACCGGACGACCTGCCCCGTCTCGGCGTCGCAGACGACGATCTTGGTCGACTGGGTCGAGCTGTCGACCCCGGCGACGAGCGTTCGGCCGTCGGTCACGTGGTCACCCTGGTGCTCCATGACTGCAGCGTCTCCCGGGCGCCCTTCTCGTGCAAGGCCGACAGGGCGTCCGTGAACACCGCGGTGAAGCGCTCGTCGTCGACGAGGCCGCCGAAGAGGTCGCGGTCACGGAGGAAGGCGAGCGGGTCCTCTCCCTGTCGGGCGGCGGCAGCCATCACCCGGTCCTTGATGCGGTCGACGACCTCGATGGGCTCGCCCTGCTCGTCGGTGCCCTCGGCATACCGCGCCCACGACGCGACGACGAGCGCCGAGCGGCCGATCTCGCCACCGGTCTCGAGGTTGCGGTTGATGACCGGCACGAGCCACTTGGGGATGCGGTCCGAGCTCTCGGCGCACAGGCGGGCGAGCGTGTCGCGCACCTCCGGGTTGGCGAAGCGCTCGATGAGCTCGTGCCGGTAGGCGTCGAGGTCGACGCCGGGCACCTCCGGCAGCGTGGGGCTGCCCTCGTGCTCCATGTAGCCGAGGAGGAAGTCGACGAAGAGCGGGTCCTGGCACACCTCGTGGGCGTAGCGGTAGTCGGCGAGGTAGCCGAGGTAGCAGAGGGCCTGGTGGCTCGCGTTGAGCAGCCGGAGCTTCATCAGCTCGTAGGGCACGACGTCGTCGACGAGCTGCACCCCGGCCTGCTCGAAGGGCGGGCGGCCGTCGGTGAAGTGGTCCTCGAGGACCCACTGCGTGAAGGGCTCGCAGACGACGGGCCAGCCGTCGGCGACACCGAACTCGTCGGCCAGACGGTCAATGTCCTCCAGCGCCGTCACCGGGGTGATCCGGTCGACCATGCAGTTCGGGAACGACACGTGCTCGTCCATCCAGTCGGCGAGCGACGGGTCCTTCAGTCGCGCGAAGGCCGTCATCATCCTGCGGGCCACGTCGCCGTTGCCCGGCAGGTTGTCGCAGGACATGACGGTGAAGGGCGCCTGGCCGGCATCCCGTCGCGCCGCGAGACCCGCGACGACGTAGCCGAAGACGGTGCGCGGGACGGCGCCCGCCTCGAGGTCGGCGCGGATCGCCGGGTCGTCGGCGTCGAACTCGCCCGTCACCTGGTTGACGACGTAGCCGCCCTCGGTGATCGTCAGCGACACGATGCGCGTGCGCGGGTCGGCGAGCCGGTCGACGACGGCCTGCGGGTCGTCCGGCGCGAACATCATCTCGACGATGCTGCCGACGACGCGTGCCTCACGGTGCCCGTCGGGGTGCTTGACCACGAGCGTGTAGAGCCCGTCCTGCGCGTTGAGGGTGTCGACGATCCGGCGGTCCTGGGGCAGCGCCCCGACCCCGCAGATGCCCCAGTCGAGCGCGAGCCCGTCCTCGAGGAGGCGGTCGACGTACATCGCCTGGTGGGCCCGGTGGAAGCCACCGACACCGAAGTGCACGATGCTCGCCGTGACCTTCGCCCGGTCGTAGCCCGGCCGGCTCACCTCGGTCGGGAGGGCGGCATACGTGCTCTGCGACAAGGGGATCGGCGTCGATGACGCAGCGGCGTCGGAGTTGGTCATGATCGTGGGTCCTCTCTCGGAGGTCTCGAGGGTCTGGGAGGTCGCGAGGGCCTCGGGTCGTGCGGCAGTCACCGGGTCGTCGGGCGACGGTGGTCAGTGCGACTCGGAGAGGCTCCACATGGTCCAGAGCTCGGTGCGCATCCGGCGCGGCTGTCGCAGGGTATAGGCGACGGCCTGGGCGATGTCCTCGGGTTCGAGGAAGTCGGCCTCGGACGGGTCCCGGTCGCCGAAGCGCCCGTCGGCGGCGGCGAAGGGGGTGTTGACGCCGGCCGGCGCGATGGTCGTGGTGCGGATCCCCTCGGAGCGCAGCTCGCGGTCGAGGGCGTAGCCGAGGTTGATCTGGGCGGCCTTGGTGGCGGCGTAGACCGCCTCCTTCCCGCCCCCGATGAGCAGGCCGGCGACGGAGCCGAGGATGACGATGTCGCCGCCGTCGCCCTGGGCGCGGAACTGCCGCACGGCGGCCCGCGAGAGCCACACGGTGCCCTTGACGTTGACGTCGACCATGAGCGAGACCTCGTCCGCGGAGTAGTCGAGCACCCCGCCGTAGAAGCCGACGGCTGCGTTGGCGACGACGGAGTCGACCCGGCCGAAGGCCGTGACACCCGCCGCGACCAGCGCGTCGGCGGTGGCCTCGTCCCGGACGTCGCCGACCGCGACGGCCAGCCGGTCCTCGCCCCAGGCGTCCCGGAGCGGGGCCAGCGCGTCGGGCCGGAGGTCCCCGGCGACGACCCGCCCACCCGCCTCGAGGACGAGCCGGGAGATCGCGCCGCCGATGGCGCCGCCCGCGCCGGTCACCACGACGACCGTGTCCTCGAGGCTCCGAGCGCGGTCGACGGCATGACCGACACCCGAGCGGCTCTCTGCTGCAGCGTCGCTCACTTGATGGCACCCATCGACAGGCCGCGGACGAGCTGCTTCTGCGCCACCCAGCCGGCGATGATGACGGGCAGGGCGGCGATGGTCGCGGCTGCCGACAGCACGGCGAGGAACTGGCCACGGCCGTCCACGAAACTCCCGAGGAACGGCGGCGTCGTGCGGGCCGCCGAGCTCGTCAGCAGCAGCGCGAGGAAGTACTCGTTCCACGCGAAGATGAAGCTGATGAGCGCAGCCGCCGCGACCCCAGGCAGCACGAGCGGCAGGACGATCCGCACGATCTCGCGGAACATGCCGGCCCCGTCCACCCGCGCGGCCTCGATGATCTCGAAGGGCACCTCGAGCAGGAACGAGCGCATCATCCACACCGTCACCGGCAGGTTCATGGCGCCGTAGACGATGGCGAGCACGTAGATGTTGTCGAGCAGGCCGACCGTCTTGAAGATCATGAAGAGCGGCAGCACGATCGCCGCGAGCGGCATGAACCGGGTGGAGATGAAGAACGAGAGGGAGTTCTCGACGTTCTTCACCCGCCGGATCGACAGAGCGTAGGCGGCCGGGATCGCGAGGAGCACCGAGATGATCGTCGACGTCACCGCCGCCGTCAGCGAGTTCTGGAGATAGCCGGCCATCCCGCGGTCCATCGCGAGCTGGTAGCCCTCGGTGACGGGCTTGAAGAAGAACGTCGGGTTGACCGACGACGCGAGCGACTCCGGCTTGAACCCGTTGAGGAACATCCACAGCACGGGGAAGAAGAAGACGAGGACGAGGATCCAGGTGGCGAGGGTGACGAGGGCCCCGCGGGCCGACCTGTTGGAGCTGTTCATCGGCTTCCTCCTGCCATGAAGACCTTGAAGACGCTCTTGAGCGCGATGGTCGCGACGATGATCGTGAGAATGACGGTCACGACGCCGTATGCCGCTGCCTGCCCGACGTCGAGCCCGATGAAGGCGCGCTCGTAGAGGAGGTAGGCGAGGGTCTTCGTGCCGCCGGTTCCCTTGGTGAGGATGGCGATCGGGTCGAAGACCTGCAGGATGATGACCGAGCCGAGGAGCACCCCGATCTCGATGTACATCCGCAGGTGGGGGAGCGTGATCCACGTGAAGGTGCGCCACGCGCCGGCCCCGTCGACCTGGGCGGCCTCGAGGATGCCCTTGTCCTGGCCCTGCAGACCGGCCAGCAGGATCAGCATCATGAAGGGCGTGAACTGCCACGTCAGCACGATGACGACGGTCATCATCGGGTGCTCGGTGCTCCACGACACGACCGGCAGGTGCAGGGTCCGGAAGAGCCAGTTGAGCATCCCGATGTTCGTGTCGAACATCGAGTACTTCCAGATGAGGGCGGCCGCCGCCGGCATGATGAGGAAGGGCGTGATCATCAGGGTCCGGGCGAGGGCGCGGCCGCGGAACTTGCGGTCGAGCAGCATCGCGAAGAGCAGCCCGAACAGCAGGGCCAGGACGACCGAGAAGGCCGTGATGAGCACCGTGGCGACGATCGAGGGCCACAGGTCGCCGGAGGTCAGGGCGCTCGTGTAGTTGTCGAAGCCGGCGAAGGCGCGGTCGTTGGGGTAGAGCAGGTTCCACTTCGTCAGCGAGAACCCGATGGTCGTCAGGAACGGGATCTGCGTCAGCAGGATCAGGAAGATGACGGCCGGCAGCAGCAGGCCCCGGTTGCGCCAGAGCTCCTTGCGCTGCACCCGACGCTTGTCGGTCGCCGTGGCGGCCGGGACGTCCTCGAGCTCGGTCGGTTTCGTGGTGGTCGTGGTCATGTCGGCACTTCCTCGTGCGGTTGTGCGGCTGGTGCGGCTCGTGCGACTGGGAGACGGTAAAGCGGTGCTGAGGGTGGGGTGGTGCCGGGTCCGGGGCGTGCCGGACCCGGCACCACCTGTCAGCTGCTGGTCAGCGGCAGGTCACTTCTTGTGCTTGTCGCCGGCGGCCTGGGCGATGCTCTGGCACTTGCCGAGGGCGTCGTCGATCGTGCCGCGGTTGGCGAGGTAGTCCGCGACGAGCTGTGCGCACTGGTTCCCGACGTCCTGGAACTCGGGGATCGAGACGTACTGGATGCCGACCCAGCCCTGCGGGTTGACGCCCGGCTGCTTCGGGTTGACGGAGCTCATGACGTCGAGGGTGATGGGGGCGTACGCCTTGGCGGCCTCCTTGTACTCCGGGATCGAGTACGTCGAGGTGCGCGAGCCGGGCGGCACGTTGGACCAGCCGATCTTGGTGCCGACGAGCTTGATGTAGTCCTTGCTCGTGGCCCACTTCACGAACTTGACCGCCGCGTCCTTCTGCTTCGTCGAGGCGGGGATGGCGAGGTTCCAGCTCCACAGCCAGCCGGACTCCTTGGTCTTGTTCACCGGCATGTGGGCGTAGCCCATCTTGCCCTTGACCGGCGAGTCCGCGGCCTCGAGCATCGAGGCGGCGACGGAGGCGTCGGCCCACATCGCGGCCTTGCCCTCCTTGAGCGCCGTCAGGCACTCGTTGAAGCTGTACGAGACCGGGTCCTTCTCGCCGGAGTCGTCGAGCATCTGCTTGTAGAAGCCGACGGCCTCCTTCCACTCCGGCGTGTTGACCGTCGCCTTCCAGTTGCTGTCGTACCAGTTGCCGCCGAACGTCTGCACGACGGTCGTGAGCGGCGCGAAGAGGTCGCCCCAGCCGGGCTTGCCGCGCATGCAGATGCCGGCCATGTCGTTGGTCTTGACCTTCTTGGCCGCGTCGGCGACCTGTTGCCAGGTCGGGTTCTGCGGGATCGTGACGCCGGCCTTGTCCAGGACCTCCTTGTTGTACATGAGGATCGAGGACTCGCCGTAGAACGGGACGGCGAACAGCTTGCCGTTGTAGCTGTTCACGTCGCGCACCGGCGGGAGGAGGTCGTTCACGTCGTAGGACGAGTCGGCCTGCAGCTCCGGGGTGAGGTCGACGAGCCACCCGTTGGCGCCCCACTGCGGCGTCTCGTACGCGCCGATGGTGACGATGTCGTACTGGCCGGCGCCGCTCGCGACGTCCGCCGTCACGGCGGCGCGGAGGTCGCCCTCCTCCATGACCTGGAAGTTGACCGTGACGCCGGGGTTCGCCTTCTCGTACTCGGCCTTGAGCTTCTCCATGTCCTTCATCTGGCCGTTGTTCACCGTGGCCACCTTGAGGGTGACGGCTCCGCCGGCCGCGCCGGTAGACCCGTTCCCGGACTGCACGGCGCCGGACGAACAGGCAGTCACCGTCATGGCCACCGCCACCACGCCCGTCCCCAGCGCGAGCATGCGCTTGTTCGCAAGCATTCCCAACTCCTTTGGTAGGCAATCTCTCGTTCCGGCCCGAGCTCGACGATCACGGGTGAGGCAGGACACCGTCGGTTGTGGCATCCGCAACAGTTCTTGACTGGAACTTGCCGGAACGGTAATGACGCGACGGCAGCCCCAACAAGCACCATCAGCCCTCTGTCGTTGATACGATTTTTCGCGGCGGCTCGTCCGGGATGCCTACTCAGGTGGCGCTCCCTGCACGAGGCGGAGACGACGAGGTCCCAGGCCGACGAAGGACGAAATGGATTCGTATCGATCCAGCCAGACCCACGACCGTGGAACGGCACCCGCGGGCGGGGGGAGTACCGCTGCGCCTGATTCGTCGGCCTCGCCGGCCTCATCGGCCCTGCGACTCGGGGGGCCGATGCGCCGGGAGGTCATCCCGCCGCACCCGCAGGCGTCCATCCGCGTCCTGACCCACGACTTCCCGAGCGAGATCTGCGGCTGGGGCTACCACCCCGAGTACGAGATCCACCTCATCACCAAGACGCGCGGCAGCTTCATCGCCGGCGACCACATCGGGACCTTCGCCCCGGGTCACGTCAGCATGGTCGGGCCCAACCTGCCGCACGACTGGGTGAGCGACCTCGCCGAGGGACAGGTGGCCGTCGACCGCGACGCCGTCATCCAGTTCAGCGATGAGTGGATCCGCCAGGCCACCGACCACCTGCCCGAGCTCGCCGAGGTCTCCGAGCTGCTCCACCGGTCGACGCGCGGGCTCGTGTTTTCCGGCGCCACCGCGTGGCGGGCCGCCGAGACCATCCTGGCCTGCGTGCACAGCCACGGCGTCGAGCAGCTCGGCCACCTCTTCAAGCTGCTGGCGCTCTTCGCGCACGCCCCGACGGACGAGTACGAGCTCGTCGCGAGCGAGTGGGTGGGCCGTCCCAACGACGCGGCGTCGCGCGACGCCGGCGAGGCCGGGCTCAGCTACATCCTCGACAACCTGACGGGCGACATCCGACTGTCGACGGCCGCGCGCCTGGCCTACATGTCCGAGCCGACCTTCTCGAAGTACTTCAAGACCGCGACCGGCATGACGTTCTCCAACATGGTCAAGAAGCTGCGGATCGCCTACGCCCGGCGTCTCCTCGACACCTCCGACGACTCGGTGGCCCAGATCGCCGAGCGCAGCGGCTACCACAACATGGCCAACTTCAACCGGCAGTTCCTCGCCGAGGTGGGCACCACGCCGAGCGCCTACCGCCGTCTGGAGTCCGACCAGAAGCCGCCGCCGGAGCTGTTCAGCCTGGGCCTGCGGGCGCCGTCGCCCTGACGCGGCACCGACCACGACGGGCGCCCCTGCGCCGTCGGGGTGCCCACCATCAGAGACGGTCGGGCCCAGGCGCACGTCATTTGTGTGACGTGCCCGGCAGACCTGCCGCTACCCGCGGGTCGTGCCCTAGGTTCGTGAACCAGTGCCCACAGCCCTCCGCGCGAAGGAGCCCAGCGTGCAGATCGGTGTCCCCCGAGAGACCCGCGCCCGAGAGACACGCGTCGCCGCGACGCCCAAGACCGTCGAGCAGCTCGTCGCCCTCGGCTATGACGTCGCCGTCGAGGGCGGGGCGGGAGCAGCCGCCAGCTTCTCCGACGAGGCGTATGCCGCAGCCGGCGCTCGCGTGGTCACCGCCGACGAGGCGTGGGGCTCGCCGATCGTGCACAAGGTCAACGCGCCGTCCGACGACGAGATCGCGCGGTTGCGACCGGGCACCGTCCTCGTCTCTCTCATGGCGCCCGCGATCAGCCCCGACCTCGTCGAGAGGCTCCGGGCAGCCGAGGTCACCGCCATGGCCATGGATGCCGTGCCGCGCATCAGCCGCGCCCAGTCGCTCGACGTCCTGTCGTCGATGGCCAACATCGCCGGCTACCGCGCCGTCGTCGAGGCGGCACACGAGTTCGGCTCGTTCTTCACCGGGCAGGTGACCGCGGCGGGCAAGGTGCCGCCCGCCAAGGTGCTCGTCGCCGGGGCCGGTGTGGCCGGCCTCGCCGCCATCGGCACGGCGCGCTCGCTCGGTGCCATCGTCCGCGCGACCGACGCCCGCGTCGAGGTGGCCGAGCAGGTCGAGTCCATGGGCGCCGACTTCCTCGCCGTGCAGCTGCCCGAGGTCGACGAGGCGGCGGCATCGAGCGACGGCTACGCCAAGGAGATGGGGGAGGAGTACAACCGGCGCGCGGCCGAGCTCTATGCCGCGCAGGCTCCCGACGTCGACATCATCATCACGACCGCGCTCATCCCCGGACGTCCCGCGCCCCGCCTCATCACCGGCGAGATGGTCGCCTCGATGCGGCCGGGCTCGGTCATCGTCGACATGGCCGCGGCCAACGGCGGCAACGTCGAGGGCTCCGTCGCCGACCAGATGGTCGTCACCGACAACGGCGTCCGGATCATCGGCTACACCGACCTCGCGGCACGGCTGCCCACCCAGGCGTCGCAGCTCTACGGCACCAACCTCGTCAACCTGATGAAGCTGCTGACGCCGGGCAAGGACGGGCAGCTCGTCCTCGACTTCGACGACGTCGTGCAGCGCAACATGACGGTCGCGCGGGACGGCGAGCTGCTCTGGCCGCCACCCGCGATCCAGGTCAGCGCGGCCCCCGTTGCGCAGTCGCCGGCCGGCAAGAAGGTCGTCAAAGAGCCTGAGCCACCGAAGGATCCACGCCGGAGGTATGCCGGCATGGCAGTCGGTGCGGTCGTGTTCGCCGTGATCGCTGCTGTCTCACCCGCGAGCTTCCTCGGTCACTTCACCGTCTTCGCGCTCGCCGTGGTCATCGGCTACTACGTCATCGGCAACGTGCACCACGCCCTGCACACGCCGCTCATGTCGGTGACCAACGCGATCAGCGGCATCATCGTCGTCGGGGCGCTGCTCCAGCTCGGCTCCGCGCGGACGTCGCCGGGCTCGTCGGGCTCGCAGCTCGTCATCATCGTCCTCGCGTTCGTCGCCACGCTCATCGCGAGCATCAACATCTTCGGTGGCTTCACCGTGACCCGCCGCATGCTGACGATGTTCCGGAAGGGCTGACCGCACATGGACATCGCACTCATCCAAGCGGCATACATCATCGCTGCGCTGCTCTTCATCATGTCGCTCGCCGGGCTCTCGAAGCACGAGACCGCGCGCGACGGCAACGTGCTCGGCATGATCGGCATGGGCATCGCCCTCGTGGCGACCCTCTGGCTCGCCCTGCGGGATGCCCCGTGGGGCAACGTGATCGCCGTCGCCGTGGCGATGGCGATCGGTGCGGCGATCGGCATCTGGCGCGCGCGGCGGGTCGAGATGACGGGCATGCCAGAGCTCATCGCGATGCTGCACTCCTTCGTCGGTGCGGCGGCGGTGCTCGTCGGGCTCAACACCTTCCTCGCCTCCGACGGCGCCGGGGACTCGGTCCACCTCGTCGAGATCTTCCTCGGCGTGTTCATCGGCGCCGTGACGTTCACCGGCTCGATCGTCGCCTTCCTCAAGCTGTCGGCGCGCATCTCGAGCAAGCCGCTCATGCTGCCCGCCCGGCACTGGCTCAACCTCGCGGCGCTCGTCGTCTCTGCGGGGCTGCTCGTGTGGTTCGTCGCGGCGCACTCGATCGTCCCGCTCCTGGTCATGACGGCGATCGCGCTCGCCTTCGGCTGGCACCTCGTGGCCTCGATCGGCGGCGGCGACATGCCGGTCGTCGTGTCGATGCTCAACAGCTACTCCGGATGGGCGGCAGCGGCGGCCGGCTTCATGCTCGGCAACGACCTGCTCATCGTCACCGGCGCGCTCGTCGGCTCGTCCGGTGCCTACCTCTCCTACATCATGTGCCAGGCGATGAACCGCTCGTTCGTCTCGGTCATCGCCGGCGGGTTCGGCTCTGACGGAGCGGTGTCCGACTCCGACGTCGACTACGGCGACCACCGCGAGACCAACGCGGCCGAGGTCGCGGACCTGCTCAAGAACGCCTCCTCCGTCGTCATCACCCCCGGCTACGGCATGGCCGTCGCGCAGGCGCAGTACCCCGTCGCCGAGCTGACGTCCAAGCTGCGCGAGCGCGGCGTCGACGTCCGGTTCGGCATCCACCCGGTGGCCGGCCGGCTCCCCGGTCACATGAACGTGCTGCTCGCCGAGGCGCGGGTGCCGTACGACATCGTGCTCGAGATGGACGAGATCAACGACGACTTCCCCAACACGGACGTCGTGCTCGTCATCGGCGCCAACGACACCGTCAACCCCGCCGCCGCGGAGGATCCGACCTCGCCGATCGCCGGCATGCCGGTCCTGCAGGTGTGGAACGCCAAGGACGTCGTCGTCTTCAAGCGGTCGATGAACGCCGGCTACGCCGGGGTGCAGAATCCGCTCTTCTTCCGCGACAACAGCGCCATGCTCTTCGGCGACGCCAAGGAGCGCGTCGAGGACATCATCAAGGCCCTCTGACCCACCCTCGCCCCACCCGCTTGCCCCACCGAACGCGGCGTTCGATCTCGAACTCACTGTTAGAGCACTGAGTTCGAGACCGAACGCTGCGTTCGGTGGGGACGAGGGGTCAGCCGGTGTCGCTCGTCGGACGCTGCACGGAGTACCAGCCGCGGTGCAGCGGATGGCACTGACCGCGTGCTACCAGGCTTTTCAACAGTGCGCCACTGATGCCACTGGCACGGGCAGCGGAGGCGGAGAAGACGCCGGAAGGCGCGAGACGGTGCAGGTCCATGGGGCCATAGTGACGGCATGCGACAGCGGCCCGCGGGCAGCCTGTGGATAAGCCCTGGCACCACGAACCGAACGCGGCGTTCGGTCTCGGAAGCTCTGTCAGAACACTGAGTTCGAGACCGAACGCCGCGTTCGGTGGTCAAGCGGGGTGGGGTCAGTGCTCGCTGACGACCTCGGGGGCCTTGCGGCTGCCTTCCTCCTCCTCGCCCGTCGCCAGCTTGCTGTGGTGGCGCGAGTAGGTGAAGTAGATGAGGAAGCCGAGCGCCATCCACACGACGAAACGGATCCACGTCTCGATCGAGAGGTTGAGCACGAGGTAGAAGCAGGCGAGCGCGGACAGCCACGGCACGACCGGGTTGCCCGGGACGCGGAAGGACCGCTTGAGGTCGGGGCGGCGCTTGCGCAGGATCGGCACGGCGAGCGAGACGAGCATGAACGCCGTCAGGGTGCCGATGTTGACCATCTCCTCGAGCTTGCCGATGGGCGTGAGCGAGGCGATGAGGGCGACGACGCCGCCGATGATGAGCGTCAGCTTGACCGGGGTGCCCGTGTTGGGGTTGGTGCGGCCCAGGCTCGCGGGGATCAGGTGGTCGCGGCTCATGGCGAACGTGACGCGCGTGGCGCCGATGATGAGCGTCATGACGACCGTGGTGAGACCGGCGACCGCGCCCGCGGAGATGAGGGTCGCGAAGCCGTCCCTGCCGACGTTGGAGAAGGCGGTCGCGAGGGCGGCCTTCGGGTCGATCTCCTTGTAGTTCTGCATGCCCGTGATGACGAGCGTGACCGCGACGTAGAGCACGGTGCAGATGGCGAGCGAGCCGATGATGCCGCGGGGGAGGTCGCGCTGCGGGTTCTTGGCCTCCTCGGCCGTGGTCGCGACGACGTCGAAGCCGATGTAGGCGAAGAAGACGATGGCCGCGCCGGCCATGATGCCCATGACGCCGTAGGTCGCCGGCGTCATGCCGGTCAGCACCTGGAGCAGCGGGGTCGTCAGGCCCTCGGCCGCCTTACCCGCCTGGCTCGGCGGGATGAAGGGCGACCAGTTGTCACGGTTGATGAACTGGATGCCGGCGAAGATGACGAACAGGACGATGAAGAGCTTGACGCCGACGAGCACGAGGTTGACGCGCATCGACTCCTTGATGCCCTTGGCGATGAGCAGTGTCAGCGCGGCGATGAGCAGGAAGGCCGGCAGGTCGAAGTGCGACCCCGGCCCCAGTGGTTCTGGCCAGGTGATCCCCAGCTGGTCGAGCAGGGTCACGAAGTACTGCGACCACCCTTGGGCGACCACGCTGGCACCGAGCATGAGCTCGAGCAGCAGGTCCCAGCCGATGATCCACGCGACGAGCTCACCGAGCGTCGCGTAGGAGAAGGTGTACGCCGAGCCCGAGATGGGCACCGTCGAGGCGAACTCCGCGTAGCAGATGGCCGCCAGTCCACAGACGATGGCGCCGATGACGAACGACAGCGCGATCGACGGCCCGGCGTAGTCCTTCGCCGCCCGTCCGGTCAGCGTGAAGATACCGGCGCCGATGATGACGCCGATGCCGAAGACCGTGAGGTCGAGCGCGCTGAGGGTCCTCTTCAGCTGGTGGTCGGCGTCCTCGGCCGAGGCCATCGACGCCTCGATCGACTTGGTGCGAAAGACACTCATGCTGACCTCCGAGCAGGTCGGTGATGGGGATCATCACAAACTATCGGTGAGCGCGCCCGGCGGCGAGTCCTGCCGGCCACCGTCGGCCACGTGCCGTCGACGGATGTCCCGGCTACCGGTTGGTACCCCGAACGTCCCCGTCCCGGTCACGTCCCGGTCACGTCCCGGTCGACCCGCGCCGACGGGACACGTCGGGCAGTTCGGACCGTCGACGACGGGGCAGGCGGTCAGTCGTCGGAGCGCGGCCAGATCGGCCCGGTGTCGGCTCCGCGCCGGCGGCGCCTGAGGTCGTCGCTCTCGTAGACGGTCTCGGGCCGGTCGCTCGGCCGGTGGATCGGCACGGCTCGCGAGTAGGAGTCGAGGCGGTCCTGGATGGGGTTGTGGGTGCGGTGCACGTCGGGGTATGCCGTGTTGCCCGCGGGTGCCTCCGGGCTGCCGGGCGTGGGCGCGCCACCGAACGGACCCGGCTCGTCGGGCAGCTCGTCGATCTCCTCGAAGTCCTCGTCGCCGGGGGGAGGGACGATGTGGAAGATCTCGGCGCAGATGTCGCGGTAGGTCTGGTCGGGGTTGGGCACCCACTTGACCTCGCGGAGGGCCTGGTCCTGGCCGGCGCTCTCGAGGACGAACTTGCCGAAGCCGAGGAACTGGCCGGGGATGGAGCGGACGTAGCTCATGTCGGTGACCTTGAGCAGCGGCATCATCGCGACCTTGTGCGTGATGAGGCCGTAGCGCAGCAGCAGACGCTTGTCGGTCGCGACGAACCAGTTGTGGCTCCAGTCGAGCAGGCACCACAGGAGCCGGACGAGCAGCGCGAGGAAGACCCACCAGAAGATCGTGCCGACGGCCTGCGTGGACTTCGTGACGTTGGAGTCGACCCAGACGGCGAGGGCGAGGCCGAGCGTGGTCGTCGCGACCGGCTCGGCGAGCTTGGCCCAGTGCGCGCGCACGGCGGTCACGAGCCGCTCGCCGGGCAGCAGGATCGGAGCGAGTCCCGCCGGGACGTCGGAGCTCCGCAGGAAGGCCATGACCTCAGTCTGCTCGCATCAGCGGTTGAGCAGGGAGCTGAAGAACCTGAGGATCGCGTTGAAGCCGTCGACGAGGACGCCCCAGATGTTGCTGACGATGTCGGCCGCCTTGTCAGGGGAGGTGAAGACGGCATAGACGAAGAACGCCAGCACGATGATCAGGATGATCTTCTTGGCCTTGGGGCCCATGGTGGGTCGCTCCTTGGAGGGAAGGTGGCGCAGGCTGCCCTGACAGCCCCACGGCACAGGGGTGTGAACAGTGTGCCGCACGGGGCTGGTGTGGTGGGTCACCGTGCCCCGCGTGTCGGTCAGGTCCTGAGCCCGCCGGACCGCGCGCCGCTATCCTCCTCGCGTGTCGCGAACGCCAGAGTATGCCGCCGCGCTGCGCACCGCCCTGCGGCGCGCGGTGGGTGCGGTCGACGAGCGCGAGCTGACCCGTGCCACCGAGGCGCTCGTGGCCCGCTACCGCTCGGTCGCGCCCGCCTCGGCGCCGATCCTCGCCTCCCGAGTGCACGTCGCGGCCTACGCCACCTACCGGATGCCGGCGACCCATGCCGCCCTGTCACGCGTGCTCGGCGAGGTCGCCGCCCGCGGGCTGCGGCCCCGCTCGGTGCTCGACCTCGGCGGTGGCACGGGCGCCGCCGCGTGGGCGGCTGCCGAGGCGTTCGACACGCTCGAGTCGGTGACCGTGCTCGACCAGGTCGAGGACGCCCTGACCCTGGGGCGCGACCTCGTCGCCGATGCCCCCTCGCCGACTCTGGCGGCAGCGACGTTCCGGCAGGCCCGGGCCGGCGCGTGGCCCGACCTCGAGGCCGACCTCGTGACCGTGTCGTACGTCCTCAGCGAGCTCGACGGGCCGCAGCAGGACGCCCTCCTGGCTGACGCGATGAGGCGGGGGCGCTCCGTCGTCGTCGTGGAGCCCGGCACGCCCGACGGCTATGCGCGGGTGCTGCGGGTGCGGTCGGCCCTCATCGCCGCCGGCTGGACGCTGCTCGGGCCGTGCCCCCATGCCGCCGGATGTCCACTCGCGCACGGCGACTGGTGCCACTTCGCAGCTCGCGTCAACCGCAGCGCCGAGCACCGTCGGCTCAAGGGCGCCGAGCTGTCCTACGAGGACGAGAAGTTCTCGTGGATCGCGGCCGCAGCCCCACAGGTCGCCGAAACCTTCACGGCAGAGTCGGATTCAGGACGCATCCTGCGGCACCCGTTGAAGCGCAAGGGCTTCGTCGAGTTCCAGGTGTGCCGCCCCGACGGCACCGCAGGCCGCGAGGTCGTCTCGAAGAAGGCGGGGGAGCGCTACCGAAGGGCGCGCGACGCCGAGTGGGGCGACGCGCTGCCCTGAGCACACGGCATACGCAAGGAGGGCCCTCAGACGACGCCGTAGAGGCGGTCACCCGCGTCGCCCAGCCCCGGGACGATGTAGCCCTTCTCGTTGAGCTTCTCGTCGATGGTGCCGAGCACGACCTTGACCGGGATATCGCTGTCGGAGAGCTCGTCCTCGAGGTGCTTGATGCCCTCAGGCGCGGCGAGCAGGCACACGGCGGTGATGTCGCGGGCGCCCTTGGCGGTGAGGTAGTCGATCGCCATGACGAGCGTGCCGCCCGTGGCAAGCATCGGGTCGAGGATGAAGACCTGGCGCCCGGTGAGGTCGTCGGGCAGCCGGTTGGCGTAGGTCGAGACCTCGAGCGTCTCCTCGTTGCGGATCATGCCGAGGAAGCCCACCTCGGCGCTCGGGAGGAGCTTGACCATGCCGTCGAGCATGCCGAGACCGGCGCGCAGGATCGGCACGATGATCGGCTTGGGGTTGGACAGCTTGATGCCCGTGGTCGGCGAGACCGGCGTCTCGATGTCGAACGGCTCGACGCGGACGTCGCGCGTGGCCTCGTAGGCGAGGAGCGTGACGAGCTCTTCGGCGAGGCGCCTGAAGGTGGGGCTGTCGGTCCGCTTGTCGCGCAGGTAGGTCAGCTTGTGGGCGATGAGCGGGTGGTCTGCGACATGGACGTCCATGGGTGGAAACTTAGCGCGTGGCGAAGAGATCCGAGACCCCCGGCAAGGGCGCCGTCCCTGCACCCGAGACGTATGCCGCGTGGCTGGGCCAGGCGCTCGACCTGGCCGCTGCGACGGCAGGAGCCCAGGACGTGCCCGTCGGCGCGCTCGTCGTCGACCCCGAAGGGGCGGTGATGGGCCGGGGACGCAACGTCCGGGAGGAGCTCGGCGACCCGACGGGGCACGCTGAGGTCGTCGCCCTGCGCGAGGCTGCGGCCGCCCTGGGCTCGTGGCGGCTCGACGGCTGCACGCTCGTCGTGACCCTCGAGCCGTGTGTCATGTGCGCCGGCGCGGCGATGGCGGCGCGGGTCGAGCGGATCGTGTTCGGCGCCTGGGACCCCAAGGCGGGGGCGTGCGGGTCGGTCTGGGACCTGACCAGGGACCCGCTCGCCACGCACGTCGTGGACGTCGTCGGGGGCGTCCGGGCCGAGGAGTCCGCGGCCCTGCTGGTCGATTTCTTCGAGGGCCGCAGGCTCCGGTAAGGTCTCTCCCGGTGGCGTGTCCGAGCGGCCTAAGGAGCACGCCTCGAAAGCGTGTGTGGGGGTAACTCCACCGTGGGTTCAAATCCCACCGCCACCGCCAAATGCAGCAGGACCCCGACACGCTTCACCGTCGGGGTCCTGCTGCATTTATCGAACGCTGCGGGATTTGGGAGGGGTTCGCGGTCGGGTGAGGAACGAACCCGCCCGCGAACGACGGCGTCCCACCGCGTCGCCGAAGGCGACGGGTCAGCGCGCAAGCAGCGCGGAGACACGGAAGACGACCGAGAAGCCCGCAAGGCGGTGGTCTACCGGCACCACAAGCCGACGATCCATCGCGCTGGGCGAGGGACACGGCATACGCGATCGGTGGACGGTCGGCCCGCGTCGGCGCCGTCGGACGCTCGGCCCACTGGCAGGATGTGCGCCATGACCACGGACGTCCCGCTCAGCGTGCGCACCCCCTCACCGCTGGGCGAGTTCCTGCGCACCCGCCGCAAGCAGCTCGCTCCCGAGGAGGTCGGCATCAAGCGGGTCAAGGGCCGCCGCCGGGTGGGCCTCAGCCGGACCGAGGTCGCCGAGCTGGCGAACATCTCCGTGGCGTACTACGACCTCATCGAGCGGGGCCGCGACCTGCGCCCGAGCAAGAGCGTCATCGACGGCCTGGCCCGCGCCCTCAAGCTCGACGCCGACGGGCGGTCGCACCTGCACGCCCTCGCGAGCGGGGCCCCGTCGCGGCGGCCGCAGCCCCACGAGGAGCTCACCGAGGAGCTCGAGGAGCTGCTCGACTCGCTCGACCCGAACCCGGCCTACGTCGTGGGCGCGCGCTGGGACGTCCTGGGCGCCAACCACACGGCGTGCCGGCTCTTCACGGACTGGGAGAGCAAGCGCACGAAGCGTGAGCGCAACCTGCTGTGGTTCTACTGCTGCGACCCGGCCGCTCGCAGCCTCTTCGTCGACTGGGAGCAGGAGGCCGCCGACCAGCTCGCGCTCTTCCGCGAGGCGTACGCCCGCCACCCCGACGACCCGTCGTTCAAGCGCGTCCTCGATGAGATCTTCAAGGCGAACCCCGCGACCGTCGAGTGGTGGGAGCGGCACGACAGCGACCCGCGGCGCGGCCGCACCAAGCGGATCCGCCTCGACACCGGCCAGGTCATCCAGCTGCGCCAGCTCGTGCTGCAGGTGCTCGACGAGCCCGACATCCGCGTCATCAGCTACTTCGCCGACGTCGACGGCGACCTCGACGACATCGAGTTCGACGCCTGACCGGTCAGTCGACCGTCTCGCCGCGGACGTCGGTCGAGGGGTGCGGCACGTCCGTCACCTGGGCGGCGTGAGCCGAGACGACGTACGCGTTGCCCTGCGCGATCTCGTCGGCGACGGCGTCGAGCCACGGCTCGGGTCGGGTGCCGAGGCCCTCGGCCTCGATGGCCCTGGCCAGGGCGTCGACGACCTCGGGCTGCGAACGTCCACCTTCGCGAGCGAGGTCGTTGATGATGGTCTGGAGGCGAGCCTCACGGGATCGGGCGCCCTCCTCGAGGTCGCGCTCGGTCGGCATGTCGGTCATGGGGATCTCGTTCCGGCGGCCACGAGGGGCAGCGGTGCGTGCCCAGCGGTCGAGGCCGCGTCCCTGTCGGCATACCCGACCCGGCCCTGCCGTCTGCTGTCTGTCCAGGGTCGGGAGCCTGCGACGTGCTCAGAGCGGCTCGAGGCGCCCGGGCAGGTCCGACGGTCGGGTGATCTCGGGCAGCGCCGCCCACCGTGGAGGGATGAGGACCCGCAGGCGCGGCTTCTCCTCGATGAACCCGCTCAGCTGCGGCAGTGCGGCGCGGCGGGCCTGCCATGTCCTGCCTTGGTCGAGGCTGACGGCGAGCTGGGTCTCCGACGCCGAGCTCCCCTGGTAGTAGGCGACTTCGCACTCGGGGCCGCCCTCGGCGAGGGACATCGGCGTCGAGTCGTCGGGCAGGTCGGCGCTCGCGTAGGAGCCGTCACGCTGTTGGATGACGAGCCTGACGTCGCCGCCGGCTCCGGCGACGCCCCAGATGCCGCAGCCCTTCGTGGTGGGCGTGGCCCAGCGGACGCCGTCGAGGGTGGGCACGGCGAGCCGCTCCAGGGTGCGTGCGTTGACGTCAAGGCTGCAGAGCCCGACGCCGTCGGCGCACTCGACCGCCGGTGTCCCGTAGGGCTTGGTTGCGGGCCGGTCCATGACGGTGAGCGGCACCTGCTGGTGCATCGTTGCGGAGAGCAGGTAGGGCCCGGGGCCGGTGTGTGCCCAGTACCAGATGCCGTCGCCCACCTCGCGGTACAGCCCGGGAGCGCCCAGCGAGGGCTGGTTGCTCGACCCGGTGACCGCGCCGAGCACGAGGAGCCGGTGGTCGGTCCCGTCGACGACGGCGATGGCCTCGCGGCCGAGGCAGTCGTGGTCGGCGCGGGGCGCCACGCAGCGCTTCCAGACCGTCAGGACGGTCCGGCGATCGACGCGGGACTCGAGCTGGGCGGCGACGAAGGCATCCGGGTGACCGACCACCTCGTCGGCGCTCCAGTCGGGGACGGCCACCGACGTCAGCTGCGGGGTCGGCGCCGACGGCAGCCTCTGGGCGCCGAGCCGCCCGAGACCCGACACGGCCAGCGCCAGCGCGAGGACGGCAGCCACGGCCGCCGCCGAGACCCACGCCGCACGGCGACGACGGGCCCGGCGCTGGCGCCACACGAGGGTCTCGAAGGACGGCTGCTCGACGCGCCGCTCGGTGTCGCGGGCGAAGGTGGTCAGCTCAGACATGGTCTGCCTCCGCACGGTCGACGAGGTGGTCGGCCATCTGGGCCCTGGCCCGGGCCAGCCGAGCCTTGACCGTCCCCTCCGGCACGCCGAGCTCCCTGGCGACCTGGGCGACGCTGAGGTCGGCGATGTAGTGCAGCACGACGGTGATCCGCACCGGCAGGCTGAGCTGGCTGAGCGCGTACACGATCGCGACGTGGTCCTCCGGTGTGCCGGGGCCGAGGTCGATGCTCAGCTCGGCACGGAACTTCGGCAGCACCCGGGCGGTCACGCGGGCCCGGCGCCAGCGGTTGCGCAGCAGGTTGACGGCGACGGTGCGCAGCCAGGCCTCCTTGTTGGAGACCTCGACGAAGTCCCGACGGTGGGTCATGGCGGTGACGAAGGCCTCCTGCACGATGTCCTCCGCCTCGGCGAGGTTGCCGCAGAGCGCGGTCAGCTGCGTCACGAGCCGTCGGTACGACAGGTCGTACACGGCCCGGAGCGGGTCACCGTCGTCGCTCTCGTGCATGAGCTCACCTGCCGTCCCTCCCGATGCTTCCACTGGGACGAGACCCGGGCCGACTGTTTGGTTGCATCGGCACGCGATAGGGCGCCCCGACCCACGAACGGTCGAGGCGCCCCGGCTGGGAGTCGGTGGGGTCAGCGCTTGCGCGTGCCGAAGATGCTGCGGGTGATCTCGCGGCCGATGACGGTGCCGGCCGAGCGGAGCATCGACTTGAAGGCCGAGCTGCCGGCGACCTGCTCGATGATGCTCGGCTCCTCCTTGGCGGCCCGCTTGGGCGAGGGGGCGGGAGCGGGCGCCGCGGGAGCTGGGGTGGGGGCGGAGGCGGTCGGGGCGGCCGCCGCGGGTGCTGCCTGCAGGCGAGCCGCGAGCATCTCGTAGGCGGACTCGCGGTCGACGACGGCGGCATACTTCGTCTTGATCGTCGACGCGGCGATCACGGCGTCCATCGTCGCCTGGGGCGAGGGGTCCATGAGCGAGTTGGGCGCCTTCATCCGGGTCCACGCGACCGGGGTCGGCACGCCCCTGTCGGACAGCACCGTGACGACGGCCTCGCCGATGCCGAGGCTCGTCAGGAGCTTCTCCATGTCGTATGCCGTGTGCGGGTAGGTCGCGATGGCCTGCTTGAGCGCCTTGGCGTCGTCGGGGGTGAAGGCGCGCAGGGCGTGCTGGACACGGTTGCCGAGCTGCGCGAGCACGCCGGCAGGGACGTCCTTGGGCGACTGCGTCACGAAGAAGACGCCGATGCCCTTGGACCGGATGAGCCGGACGGTCTGCTCGATGGCCTGCAGGAACGCCTTGCTCGCGTCGTTGAAGAGCAGGTGCGCCTCGTCGAAGAAGAAGACGAGCTTGGGCTTGTCGAGGTCGCCTTCCTCGGGGAGGTCGTGGAAGAGGTCGGCGAGCATCCACATGAGGAAGGTGGAGAACAGCTGCGGTCGGTCCTGCACCTGTGGCAGCTCGAGGCAGGAGATGATCCCCTTGCCGTCGGCGGCCGTGCGCAGCAGGTCGCTCGTCTCGAACTCGGGCTCACCGAAGAAGTCGCCGGCGCCCTGGTCCTCGAAGGTGATGAGGTTGCGCAGGATGACGCCGGCCGTCGCGCTCGAGAGGCCGCCGAGCTCCTTGAGGTCGGCCTTGCCCTCGTCGGAGGTCAGGTGGCTGATGACGGCGCGCAGGTCCTTGAGGTCGAGCAGCGCCAAGCCGTTCTTGTCGGCGTAGTGGAAGATCAGCCCGAGGCTGCTCTCCTGCGTGTCGTTGAGGCCGAGGACCTTGCTGAGCAGGGTCGGGCCGAAGCTCGTGATCGTGGCGCGGATCGCGATGCCGTCGCCCTTGCCGCCGAGCGAGAAGAACTCAGTGGGGTATGCCGTCGCCGTCCACGGCATGCCGACGTCGGCCGCGCGGCTGGTGATCTTGTCACCGCCCTCGCCGGGCGTGGCGAGGCCGGAGAGGTCGCCCTTGATGTCGGCGAGGAAGACCGGGACGCCCTGGTCGGACAGCTGCTCGGCCATGAGCTGGAGCGTCTTGGTCTTGCCGGTGCCCGTCGCGCCGGCGACGAGGCCGTGGCGGTTGAGCACGCCGAGCGGGATCTGCACCGGGGCGTCGGCGTGCGCCTGGCCGTCGACGACGGCGGCGCCGAGCTTGAGCACGCCCCCGTCGAAGGCGTAGCCGGCGCGGATCTCGTCGATCTGGGTCGTGTCGCTGGTGCCGCCCGTCTGTGGGGCCCCTGAGGCTGCTGTCTCGGTCACGCTTCGAACTCTAGTGGTGGGTCGTCCACGTTCGCCGCCTATGCTGACCCGGTGATTTTCAAGGCCGTCGGCGACTCCCGCCCGTACCCCGACCATGGACTAGAGACGACCAAGGACTGGTCGAACGTCCCGCCTCGGGTGGTGCAGCTCGGCGAGCTCATCACGACCAAGAGCACGCTCGACCTGCGTGGCCTGCTCGCGGACGACTCGACGTTCTACGGGGACCTCTTCCCGCACTGCGTGGAGTGGGAGGGCGAGCTCTACCTCGAGGACGGGCTGCACCGGGCACTACGCGCCGCGCTGCAGCAACGTCCTGTCCTTCACGCCCGAGTCCTCGTACTCTCCTGACACGAGGCCGCCCGACCATCGGGGGCGACGGACGAAGGAGCGTGGATGTCGGAGGTCGTGGACGAGGACGACCGCACCTACCGGGTGCGCCGCCAGCGCCGGTCGACGATCGTCATCGCGGTGGTCCTGCTCAGCCTGGCCGGCGCGTTCTACTACGCGTCCACCTACTTCCGTGACACGACGCCGACGCCGGGGCCCTGCACGACCGAGGTCCCGGCCGCGCCGCTCAGCCCCGAGGACGTGAGCCTCAACGTCTACAACGCCACCTCGCGCAAGGGGCTGGCCGCCGCGGTCGCCAAGACCGCGACCGATCGCGGCTTCAAGGTCAAGGCCATCGGCAACGACCCGAAGAAGGCGACGATCAAGCAGGTCGCCCAGGTCCGCTTCGGACCCGAGGGCGCCGACTCGGCCGAGCTCGTCAAGAGCCACGTGCCGCAGGCCGTCCTCGTCAACGACAAGCGCAAGGGCGACACCGTCGACCTCGTCGTGGGCAACGGCTGGAAGAGCTTCGGCAAGGTGCCGGCCCTGCCGACGCCGACCCAGACCCTGCGCCAGTGCCCGACGATCACGGTCGGCGGCTGAGGTCTCGTCTGTCTCGGCGGTCTCGGTCTGGGTCGGGCCCGCTCGGTCGAGGTGAACGCGCCGCGGAATCCACGGCGCGTCCACCTCGAACCGGCGGCTGGACGTCAGGAGGCGTAGGGGACGCGCTCCCACGAGAGCACGTGCTCGGCGCCTGGCCGGTTGACCGTGACCTCGAGGAAGTCCTTGTTGTTGCTCGACCCGTCGACGGTGACGCGCGTCAGGTTGTCGGCCGAGCCCTGCACGCCGTAGAAGTCGAGCCACGTCGACCCGGCGGCGAGCGGCCGGTCGGAGTTGTAGACGTGGCTGTCACCGTTGAAGAGGTAGACCTCGCCGTCGAACGCCTTCGACTGCGCGACGAGCTCGCGCACGAGCGGCTGGAAGGCCGAGTTGTCGGCCCACGTCACGGCATACGTCGGGTCGAACATGTCGGCCTGGAGGAAGAGGGCCACGGCCCGGTCGTGACGCTGCCGGGCATCGGCGAAGGCCGAGCGCACCTGTGCCACAGCGCTGTCCATGCGCGCCTTCTCCTCGGCGACCTGCTGGGGAGTCGGCGTGGGGTGGCCCAGCTCGGGCCAGGGGAGCAGCCCGTTGTTGCTGCCGACGACATGGAGGGTTGCGATGTCGATGCCCTGCCGGCGGAACGAGACGTTCTCGGGGAAGCCGGCCGCCTCCTGCGACGCCACCGTCATGTCGGCGCCGAGCGTGTGGTCGGGGCGGTTGAAGAACGTCGACCGGATTGCGGCGAGGCGCTCGAGCGGGTCGTAGGTGCCGTTGTTGGTGCGGTGGCAGTCGGTCCACTCGTTGTCGCCGGGGGTGTAGACGAGCGGCATGGTGAAGCGGTCGAACTGGGTGCGGATCATCGAGAAGTACTCGTTGGTGCACGTCGACGAGCCGTTCTTGATGTCGCCGACGTGGATGGTGAACGACAGGTCCGGCGTCGCGTTGATCTGGTCGACCCACTTCGGGAAGGCCGCGACCTGGGCGTCGCCGTAGGGCACGTCGCCGATGACGGCGAACTGGTAGTGCCCGTCCTTCTGCTGGCCGGGGGCGTCGGCGGCCGAGGCTGCTGCGGCGGCGGGGAGGACGATGAGGGCGGCTGCGGCTGCCGCGAGGACTGGGGTGCGAGTCAGGTGCATGGTCTCGTTGTCCCGCACCCCCGGCGAACGGCACCACCTCGGGCGCGTGAACACCAGGCGTCCACGGGCTCGGAGATCGCTGGGAGTGTGCTGGGACCGTCGGGGATCCCTGCTGTCGCTGGTCAGAGGTCGAGGCGCCAGCCACCCGACACGACGGACGGGCGGTAGCCGAGCGCCTCGTTGATGCGCCGCATCGGCGCGTTCTCGTCGGCGTTGTAGGTCGTGATCCGCGTCGTGCCCGGGCTGGCCTCGGCGAGGTGGCGGGCGTTGGCGATCTTGACGAGCAGCCCGAGCCCGTGGCCGCGGTGCTCGCGGAGCACGAGCGTGAACTCCTGGCTGGCGGGTGCGCCCTCGACGAGCGGCGGGTCGATCTCGGTGAAGGCGACGAGGCGGCCGGAGGCGCGGTGCCGGGCCGCGGCGTAGAGCCGTCGCCGGCCCATTGAGGTCAGGCCGTGCTCCGCCTCGACGAGGCGGTCCGTGTCCCACGGGTCGGGGCCGGCGGCCGTGCCGCCCGACGGGGCGTCGGTCGCCATGCGCGTCTTGAGAGCGGCCACGTCGGCGACGAGCTCGGGCGGCGTCGGCATCTCCCAGGTCAGCACGTCGTAGTCGCTCGCGGAGGCCGGGAGGGCGCACTCCAGGGCGGACAGCCGGTCGGCCGGCAGGGGCACCTCGACCGACGAGCCGACCAGCGCCTGGACGAGCCGGAAGCCGCGGGCCAGCGCGAGGCCGGTCGACGGAGCGCCGACCGGGACTCCGCCGTCGCCGCCCTCGACGGGCAGCAGCTCCTCGTCACCCGCCAACGGCGACATCACGAAGGACTGGAGCGTCGTGGAGCCTGCGTGGCACGCCTCGTCGACCACCCGGTCGAGCAGGGCGGAGCCGACGCCCTGCCTCCGTGCGTCGGGCCGGACCCCGAGGAACAGCCAGGACTCGCGTGCGCCCTCGTGCAATGGTCGACGGTGGAACGCGAAGCCGACGACCTCGCCGCGGAGGCGGGCGATCCACACCCTGATCTCGTGGATGTCCCTCTCGCGCCATGCGATCCGCCGCTGCTCGGGAGTGCGGGTCATGCCCCGGTCGCCCTCGAGCTCGGCGTAGACGTCGTCGATGAGCGCGCTCGTGGCGACGAAGTCGGCCCAGCCGGGGGAGCCGGGTTCCGTTGCGGTGTCGAGCTGCTCGATGTCGAGGTCGAGCTCGTCGTGGCCCGGCACCGCCGCGGTCAGAGCTCGACCAGCGTGGCGAGCATGAGCGCCTTGATGGTGTGCATCCGGTTCTCGGCCTGGTCGAAGACGACGGAGGCCTCGGACTCGAAGACGTCGTCGGTGACCTCGAGCTCCTTGAGCCCGAACTGCTCGTGCACCTCCATGCCGACGGCCGTCTCCAGGTCGTGGAAGGCCGGCAGGCAGTGCATGAACTTGACCTGCGGATTGCCCGTCAGCGCAAGGAGATCCGCGTTGACCTGGTAGGGCGTCAGCAGCTCGATGCGCTCGGCCCAGACCTCCTTGGCCTCACCCATCGACACCCAGACGTCGGTGTGGACGAAGTCGACACCGCGCACGCCCTCGGCCACGTCCTCGGTGAGCGTGACGCGCGCACCGGTCTCGGCGGCATACCTCCTCGCGATGGCGATGACGGCGTCGGACGGCCAGAGCGACCGCGGGGCGACGATGCGCACGTCCATGCCGAGGATGGCCCCGGTGACGAGCAGCGAGTTGCCCATGTTGAAGCGCGCGTCGCCGACGTAGGCGTACGCGATCTGCTCGTCGGGCTTGCCCGCGTGCTCGCGCATCGTCAGGGCGTCGCACAGCGACTGCGTCGGGTGCCAGTCGTCGGTCAGGCCGTTCCACACCGGCACGCCGGCGAAGGCGCCGAGCGTCTCGACGACGTCGTGGCCGGCGCCGCGGTACTCGATCCCGTCGTAGAAGCGGCCGAGCACGCGCGCCGTGTCCTTCGCCGACTCCTTGTGGCCCATCTGCGAGCCGACGGGGTCGAGGTAGGTCGTGCTCGCGCCCTGGTCGGCCGCGGCCACCTCGAACGCGCAGCGCGTGCGGGTCGAGGTCTTGGCGAAGAGCAGCGCGATGTTCTTGCCGGCCAGGCGGCGCTCCTCGCGGCCCTCTCGCTTGGCGGCCTTGAGCTCGGCGGCGAGGTCGAGCAGCGCCCGGAACTCGTCGGGCGTCAGGTCGATCTCCTTGAGGAGGTTGCGGCGGTGGAGTGCGGCGAGCGACATGCACGTGATGGTTTCAGGCGCGGTCGAGCGCGGCAATCCGGTCTCAGGTGCTCGGACGTCGGGCGAGCAGTCCCAGCCTCCATCGCACCTGCTCGACGAGGGCCCGCGCCTGGAGCGGCACGAGCACGCGCGGCCCCGTGCCGACGCAGAAGACGATGTCGTCGAAGCGGTGGATGCCCGGACGGTCGGCGACGGTGCGGAAGGCGTCGCGCGCCGCGCGCAGCCGGTCCACCGTCATGAAGGGCGACGGCTCGTCGGGCTGGTAGCGCGAGCCGAGCGGGTAGTCGCGGCCCGGCCGTCGGGTCATCTCGACGTGGCAGCCGAGCACGTGCTCGACGCCGCGCTGCTCGGCGAAGGCGACGAGCCGGTCGAGGGTGTCGAGCAGGGCGGTGGGGTCCTCGACGTAGATGCGGCCGGGATAGACGGTGTCACCGGTGTGCAGCAGGCCCGTCCGCTCGTCGTGCACCGCGATCGAGGCGGCATGGTGCCCGGGGATGCCGACGACCTCGAGCGAGCGGCCGCCGAGGTCGACCGTCACCACCTCGTTCGGCCAGTCGGTGAAGCCGAAGTGGGCGATGACGTCGGCGCGGTCGCGGCCCACGACCGTCGTGTGCGGACGGTCGGCGAAAGCCGCGTCACCGGCCACGTGGTCGCCGTGACCGTGCGTGTGCGCGACGACGAGGTCGTATGCCGTGTCGCCCGTTCGCGTGGCCGTGTGGTCCGCGACGAGCCGGTCGACGGTGGCCCGGAGCTCGGCGCCGTCGACGGCTCCGGTGTCGAGGAGCAGGGCGCGGTCGTCGCCGAGGAGCAGCAGGATGAAGGGCGCCTCGTAGGTGAGGTCCTTGCTCTGCCGGATGAGGACGGTGCCCGGCGCGAGGAGGTGGACCTGCAGCGGCGGGTCGGAGAGGTGCCGCGGCGACGGGGAGCCGTGGATCCAGGCGACGTCGGTGTCGAGCGGGACCTTCTCAGGGTGTGGCATGCGCGTGAGTGTGCTGCATGACGGGTGTCTGCGCCTGCCGATTTCTTGTGCGGGGTCCGCCTCGGGTAACCTGCGCGACGGAGGATTCGCATAGTGGCCTAGTGCGCACGATTGGAAATCGTGTTGGGATAAAACCCTCGGGGGTTCAAATCCCCCATCCTCCGCCACATGACAGAGGCCCCGCCGCGCTCAGCGCGGCGGGGCCTCTGTCATGTGGCGGAGTCTCCGGATTTGGGAGGAGGCGTGAGCCGGCCAGCCGCGAGGAACGAGCGGCCCCGCCCGGCCCACGCCGACGGTTCCCCCATCCCCGCGGGCCGGAGTGTCCTGAGCCTCGCGGGTCGTGGACTGCAGAAGGAACGGGCGGCGCTGGTCGTCCAGAGGTGGGCTCACGGCATACGCCAGCTCGTCACTCGTGCCCGATGAGCAGCTCGCCGAGCAGGAAGGCCAGCACGAAGGTGCCGCCCAGCAGCGGCAGCGCGATCACGGCCAGCGAGCGCTCGCGGAGGGCGCCGACGCCGAGGACCGCGGCGGCGGCCGACACGAGCGCGAGGGCGAGGCTGAACTCGGCGAACGGGCCGAAGAGGAGTGCGGCGCCGGCGACGAAGCACAGCAGGGCCACCCAGCCGGCGGCGCTCGTCGGCAACGCGCTGAGGCGGTCGCCGCGCGCGTGGACGATGCCGACGACGGCCATGACGAGCGCGACGAAGAAGAGGGTGAAGCTGACGGTCCAGCAGGCGCCCGCCACGTCTCCCTTCGGGGTGACGAACGTGGCGCCGGCCACGAGGAACCCGGCGATCCCGAGTCCTATGGCTGCTCTGGTCTCCGTACGGAGCCCGGGTTGCCGGGGAGCCTGCTTGGGAGCCTGGTGGCGTCGTTCGACGGTCGACATGGCGACCTCCTTCGGTCCCTCCACGCTCGTCCGGGGCCGGGAGGCGCCGCCAGAGGCGAAGGTCCTCGGGGGTGCAGGGACTGTCGGTGGGTCACGGCAGAATGCGCCGGTGAGCTCGACCAGCCCTGCGCCCGACCGGCCGCGGCCGTCCTCGTTCTGGCACGACCTGCCGCGCGAGGGCAAGCTGCTGATCTCGACCGTCGTCTTCCAGTCGATCGGCACGGGCCTCGTCCTGCCGTTCATGGTCGTCTACCTCCACGAGGTACGCGGCATCCCGCTCGAGACGGTCGGCCTGCTGCTCGCGCTGCAGGCGGGCGTGGGGATCGTGCTCGTCACTCCGGCAGGCGCGCTCATCGACCGGATCGGTCCGCGCCGGGTCTACGCGAGCAGCCTCGTCGCGTTGGCCGTGGCCGACGTGCTGCTGGCGCTCGCGACGACGACGGGGCAGGCCGCGGCGGCGCTCGTGCTCATGGGCTACGGCTTCGGCATCGTGTGGCCGGCATCGAGCGCCCTCATCGGCAACCTCATCCCGACCGAGCAGCGGCAGCGCTACTTCGGCCTCAACTTCACGCTGCTCAACCTCGGCATCGGCATCGGCGGCATCGTCGGTGGCCGCTTCGTCGACGTCGGCCGGCCGGGCACCTTCGTGACGGTCTACCTGCTCGACGCCCTGAGCTACGTGCCGGGGCTGTTCATCCTGCTCGTCGCGCTGCGCCATGCCCGCGACCGGGTGCAGCGGCCCGTCGACGCCGGCTCGGACTCGGTGTCCTACCTGACCCTGCTGCGCGACCCGCGGCTGCGGGCGCTGCTGCTCCTCGTCGCAGTCGCCGCCCTCGTCAGCTATCCGCAGCTCAACGCGGGGATGCCCGCCTACGCCCGGGCCGAGGCGCAGATCTCGACCGAGGGGCTCGGCTACGCCTTCGCGGCCAACACCGTCGTCATCGTCGTGCTGCAGCTCTTCGTCCTCCAGCGCATCGAGGGCCGGCGCCGCACGCGGGTCGCCGTCGTCATGGCGCTGACCTGGATGGTCGCCTGGTCGCTGCTCGGGGCCACCTCGCTCGTGCCCGGCACCGTGACGGCGACGGTGCTGCTCGCCGCGTGCGCCGGCGTCTTCGGCCTCGGAGAAACGATGCTCCAGCCGACGAGCGCGGCCATGGTCAACGACCTCGCGCCCGACCACCTGCGCGGCCGCTACAACGCGCTCAGCTCGCTGATGTTCTCGGTGGCCTTCGTCGTCGGGCCGGTCGTCGCGAGCTTCCTCGTCGGCCGCGACCTCGGCCTGGTCTACATCGGCTTCCTCGTCGTCGGGTGCGCCGTGCTCGCAGTCATCGCGCTCGTCGTCGAGCGGCGGCTGCCGCCGCACGTCAACGGGGTCCGCGGGGTCGAGGCAGCGGCCGCGGTGGGTACGACGGCTCCGGCGGCGACGGACGGGGCGATTTCCGGCTGACGTCGGCTGCGGCATATGCTTGCCGTCGGCACCCCGCGTGGTGGTACCTCTCCGAACTCCCCCAGGGCAGGAATGCAGCAAGGGTAGGAGAGCTCTTCCAGGTACGCGGGGTGTCCCTTTTCCCCGGCCGGCGCGGTGCGTCGGTGGCCCGGTGAGCGCGTCTGGTTGAGCGCGCCAAGGCTGGTGCGTCAGGGCGGAGGGGCCGTGGTCGTGCCGACCCGGAGCTCCACGGGCTGGGTGACGCTGCGCGGCTTCGCGCCGTCGAGGCGCTTGCGCACGAGCGTGCCGAGGATGCGGCCCTTCTCGCGGCCGTGCTGGTCCATCGTCGTCAGCCGGTGGGGGAGCCACGGCAGGTCGACGCCGTCGAAGCCGGTGACGCTGAGGTCGTCCGGCACGCGAAGGCCGAGCTCCTCCGCGGCGGTGATGACCCCAGCGGCGATGACGTCGGACTGGGCGACGATCGCGCTGGGGCGCTCGTGCTCGGGCACGTCGAGCAGCGCGCGGCCGGCGATGGCGCCGCCCTCGAACGAGGACCCGTCGCCCGTCTGGACGGCCGGGGCGTCCGGTCCGAAGACGTCGCGGAAACCGAGCAGCCGGCCGACGCTCGGCGCGTGTGCCTCGCGCGGGTCCACCTCGTCGTCCGGCACCGGGCCGGCCACGCTCGTCGGCAGCATCGGCATGGCGACGTGGGCCACGCGTCGGTGCCCGAGCGAGCGCACGTGCTCCGCGATGGCGGCTCCGGCTGCGCGCTCGTCGACGCGGACCTGGGTGATGCGGCGGTCGCTCGGCACACCGGTGCTGAACATCGGGATGCCGCGGGCCGCGAGGTGCTCGACGGCAGGGTTCTCTCCCGGCCCGCAGAGGGAGAAGACGACGGCGTCGAGGGCGAGCGGTGCGAGCTGGGGCACGACGGAATCGCCTGCGTCGCTGGGCTGCCCGATGAGGAGCATGCCCGTCGGCACTGCCTCGAGCACCTCGGCCAGGCCGTCGAGCACCGCGATGGCGAAGGGATCGCGGAAGGCCATGCGCAGGCGGCCCTCGACGAGGACTCCGATGGCCCCCGAGCGTCCTTGGCGCAGCGAGGAGGCGAGGGGGTTGGGTCCGGTGAAGCCGAGCTCGCCGGCGGCCGCCCTGACCCGCTCGCCGGTGGCCTCGGCGACGGGCCCCTTGCCGCTGAAGACGAGGGAGGCGGTCGACACCGAGACGCCGGCGCGCTCGGCGACGTCGCGCAGCGTCGGACGGGCTTGACCTCGGGCAACCATGGGAGGCATGCTATCGAAACGTTTCGAGTCGAATCGATTCGAAGCGATGTGGGAACCATCATCGATCCATCCGACCGTCGTTGCGGAGCCTCGGCCGCACCACCTGCGTGCCGCCGACCCTGCCCTCCCGGCCGTCGCCCCTGAGAGGCTTGAGTCATGTCCGTCGCCAGCGCACCGCCGGCCACCACCGTCCGCGCGGCCCGCACCGCTGTCTTCGTGGCCTTCGCGGTCAACGGGGCCGCCTTCGCAGCGTTCGCCTCGCGCGTCCCCGACATCAAGCACGCGCTCGGGCTGTCGGCCGGGGCCCTCGGCCTCACCCTGCTCGCGGCCTCGCTCGGCTCCGTCATCGGCCTGCCGCTCTCGGGCTGGATCGTCCACCACCTCGGCGCGGCCCGCACCCTCCTCGGAGCTGCGGTGATCCAGAGCCTCGGCCTCGTCGGCGTGGGCCTTGGCGTCGACGTCGCCGGCAACCGGGCCGTCGTCATGGGCGGCCTTCTGCTCGTCGGTATCGGCACGGGCGTCTTCGACGTGTCGATGAACCTCGAGGGCGCCGAGGTCGAGCGCTTCCTCGGCCGCGCGATCATGCCGCACTTCCATGCCGCCTTCAGTGGGGGCACGGTCGTCAGCGCCCTCATCGGGGCGGGGCTGTCGTTCCTGCACGTGCCCGTCGTCGCACACCTCGTCGGCGTCGTCGTGCTGCTCCTGCTCGTGACCCCGTGGTTCCTGCGCGCCTTCCTGCCCCGGTCGGTCGAGACGGACGAGACCGGGGCCGAGGTGCGCTCCGAGGCCGGCATCGGTGCGGCCTGGCGCGAGCCGCGCACCCTGCTCATCGGCGTCGTCGTGCTGGCCGCCGCCTTCACCGAGGGCACGGCCAACGACTGGGTCGCCGTCGCGCTGTCGGACGGCTACGGCCTCGAGCGCTGGGTCGGCGTCGTCGGCTTCGCCGTCTTCCTCACGGCCATGACCGCCGGTCGCCTCCTCGGCACGCGCGTCCTCGACCAGCGTGGCCGCATCCCCGTGCTGCGCGTCCTCTTCGTCTCGGCCGTCGTCGGCTGCCTGCTCGTCGTCTTCGGCGGACCCGTGCTCGCCTTCGTCGGTGCGGCGATCTGGGGCATCGGGGCAAGCCTCGGCTTCCCGGTCGGCATGAGCGCAGCTGCGGACGACCCGAAGCGCGCCGCTGCCCGGATGAGCGTCGTCTCGACGATCGGCTACACGGCGTTCCTCGCCGGGCCGCCACTGCTCGGCTTCCTCGGCGACCACGTCGGGGTGCTGCACTCGCTCCTCGTCGTCGGCGCCATGGCGGTCGTGGCCCTCGTGGCCCTTCCCGCCGTGCGCGAGTCCGCCCGCTCCGAATCCGCCGACACCGACGCCCCCAACGACACCGTCCACAACCCGACGACCTGACCTCGTCGAGTGGCCTCCCCGTCCCACTCCACGTCGGCCGAGTGAGCGCCCCGCCCCAGGTGCCACGTGACGTCTGGGAGCAAGCGCTCACTCGAGTGGCCTCGTGGTCCCTGGAGTCACAGCGGTCCTGTGACGGGTGTGGCGACGGGGCCACTCGAGTGGTTGCTGGAGCGGGTGGGGTCAGAAGTACTCGGTGATGAAGGGCTGGCAGGCGAAGATCGCGTCGAGCGCTGCGTCGCCGTCGGGGTTGCCGCCACCGGCGAGGCCGGCCTGGCGAAGCCGGGATACCGACCAGCCGCACCACAGCGCCGACAGCCCACGCGCGCCGACCCGCAGCGCGGCCTCCGCACCCGTCGCGCCGGGCCCGTTTGCGCGTTCGCCGCCCCTCACGCCGTCTCCAGTCGAGGTGATCCCGGCGGCCACGGGGCCTCCGACATCACCTCGAACCGGGGAGTCGGAGTCAGCGGTGCGGGTGGCGGTGCCACGCCCGCCGGACACCGACAGGGTCCAGGCGCCGGCGTTGGCCGGGGCGTCCTTGTCGTCGACGACCAGGTCCGCCGAGGCCGTGGTGTGGGGTGCGAACCCTCGCTCACCGAACGCCGCCGCGAGGTCGATGACCCGGCCCATCCACGGGATCTGCGTCACCTCGGTGGCCGGCAGGCCGCCGAGCCCGAGGGTCACCGGGTCCCTGGGGTCGAGATAGGTGTGCACCGTGGGCGCGGCGGAGGAGCCCGAGCCGACGACGCCCCACAGTGCGGCGGCCGCCTCCGGCGTCGTCGCGACGAGCTCCTCGACCGTGACGGCCTGGTCGGACAGGTCGTAGACGACATAGCCGCCGTCGACGACGTAGGCGATGAGCTCGTCCTGCTCAAGCATCCCCTTCAAGGCCTCGGTCGAGCGTGGCATCGGTCCGCTGACGCCGTGCCGGACGTGCGCGCCCCGGGACAGCTCGTGCATCAGCGCAGCGTCGTCCGGGGTCGCCGGTCGCAGACCTCCCGAGGCGGCCACCCCGCCCCGCCCTGCGCGAGGGGAGCCGAGGTCGCGGAGGAGGTGGGCGGCATACGTCGTCCGTGTCTGCACGCCGCCGATCTCGTAGCCGGACCGGCGGTAGAGCGTGGCCGTGGTCGGAAAGAGGCAGGAGACGACGTCGCCGAGCTCGCCCATCCGCGCGATGAGGGCGCGGGTCAGGGTGGTCGCGACGCCGCGACCGCGCGCGCTGGGCTCGACGTAGACGCCGGCGACACCACCCATCCGGAGGTGCCGGCCGCCCCACGCCTGCTCGTACGGGCGGATGCGACCGGCGCCGACGACGGTGTCGGACTCGTCGACGACCGCGATCATGCGGCCGCCGAGCGTCTCGACCGAGACCCGCTGCCACCACTGCTCGCCCCCGGTGCCGAGCGGCCCGAACGACCGGTTGCGGATCGACAGGACGGCGGGGAGGTCGGCGTCGACGACGTCGCGGGTGCGCAGCTCGCTCATGGCCCCGAACCTAACGACCCGGCCACCCGAGCGGCGACCGGGTTGTCGGTCAGCTGCGGTGCAGGTAGGTCAGGCGGCGCACCTTCGAGACCGACCACGCGAGCACGGCGTAGACGACCCAGCTCACGACCGAGAGCCACGTGTAGTTGCCGGCCTTGGTCAGCACCGCCACGACGGAACCGAGCACGACGACGGTGAGGGCGGGCACGGCATACCAGATCGCGACCATCTGGGGGCGCAGCACGAAGGTGGGGGAGCCGCGGAACGCAGCCAGCACGTTGCCGGCGAGGACGAGCACGAGGACGAGCCACAACGAGAGCAGGGCGTCGGCCGGGAGCGAGCCGAGCGCCGCCGCGACGCCGACCCAGCCGCCGAGGACGATGACCGTCAGCGCGGTCGGCACGGTCACGTGCGCCACCGCCTCGGTGACCTCGGTCGTGCCCAGCAGGGACGGGGTGCCTACGTTGTCGGCCTGCAGGCGCAGGCCCTCGGCCCACGCGCCGAAGCCGAGGTAGAGCGGCAGCAGCCCGATCGTCGCCGCGATGCTCGGAGCAGCCGGTTGCGTGAAGGCCCACGTGACGACGGCGCCGCCGAGCACGGTGAGCCCGAGGCCGGAGAGGAAGGCGCCGGGCGTGCGGCGCAGCCCGAGGACGTCGCGCCGCACGAGCACCGCGAACGGGCTGCCGGGTCGAAGTCGCGCCGAGCGGCCATGACGCACTGGGCGGGTCAGCGCGAGCCGCGCGGTGCGGAGGTTGCCGGTGAGGGCCGAGCCGGCCATCGTCGAGGTGTTGGCCGAGTGGGTGCGAAGGGACTCCGCGTGCAGCTCGCGCAGGGCGTCGGGCACGCGCCACAGCAGGGTCAGGCTGCGGTCGGGCCCCGGCCAGGACCGCACCTGCGACCACAGCCACAGCCGGCTCGCGAGCACGCCGAGGGCGGTCCCGACGAGCGTGGTCACGATGATCGTGACGACACCCGCGAGATGGGCGAAGGCCAGGCCCGCGCCGACCGTGAGGCCGCTCAGTGCGCCGACGAAGAGGCCACCGACCGCGGCGTAGCGCCACCAGCGGCGCAGGGCGAGCGCACGGTCGAGCGGCGCCGGCAGCACGAGGTCGATCCACGGCATCGGCGGCACGACGGGGCCGCGGAAGCGGCCGGCGAAGACGACCGCGCCGAGCAGCGCGGCGACCGACGCGACGAGGAGCGCGATCGCCACGGGGGAGCGCAGCTGCTCACCGAGCGAGCCCGCGTCGGAGGTGCGGAAGACCGCCTGCACGATCGGCAGGCCGTAGACGAGGGCGCCGAGGAAGAGGACGTAGCCGGCATACAGGCCCTGCTGCCGGGCCTTGCGCGCGGCGTCGCCGCCGATGACCCAGTCGGCCTGGCCGAGCAGGTCGTGGTCGTCGTAGTCGACCTCGGTCGCCGTCGAGACTTGCGTGGTCGGGACCTGAGTCGTCGCAGCCGGGGTCGGGGTGTCGTATGCCGTGTGGCCCGGCTGGTCCGGCTGGCCCGGCTGGCCCGGCTGGTCCGGCTGGTCCGCGGGTGCGGGCTGCGTGCGGCCCGGCTTCTTGCGCTTGCTCATGCGAGGTCTCGGCTCAGCGCGCCGGCACGACGTCGACGACGCGGGTCGCGAGGTCGGACGTCAGCTGGGGGTCGTGGCAGGCCATGACGACGGTGCCACCGGATGCGGTGCGCTCGCGGATCAGGGTCGCGACGACCTGGCGCTTGGCCGTGTCGAGGCGCTGCTCCGGCTCGTCGAGGAGCACGACGCTCGCGGGGCGCGAGAAGGTCAGCGCGAGGCGGAAGAGCTGCTCCTGGCCCGACGACAGCTCGTGCGGGAACCGGTCGTCGAGGTGGGCGATGCCGAGCCGGTCGAGCAGGGCCACGCTGCGCTCGTCGGAGCTGTTGGGGTCGCCGCCCCACGTCGAGTCGATGAGGACCAGGTGGTCGATCAACGTCAGGTCGCGGTAGGTCGTCGGGGCGCCGAGCAGGGCTGCGACGGCAGCGCGCACGGCCCGGTCGCGCTCGTCGGCCTCACGCCCGCCGATGGTCGCGGTGCCGGTACTGGGTGCGAGGAGTCCGCCGATGATGCGCAGCAGCGTCGTCTTGCCCGAGCCGTTGGGGCCGCGCAGGACGATGCACTCGCCGGGGTCGGCGCTGACATCGGTGGGCAGCAGCAGGGTCGTCTCGTCGATGGTCTTGCCGACACCCTCCGCCCGGACCTCGCCGGCCAGCACTGCGACCACACCCATCTGAACCATCCCTTCGACGAACCTGAGGAGGCCACCGTATGCCGCGTGGCTCCGAGCGCGCTGACCGCAGCACGCTGCCCATTCGACGTTTCAAAGGGCCCACCCGATGTTTCGAAGTGCCCACTCGACGGGGGGATCACGTCGAGTGGGCACTTCGCAACAGGTGCGCCTCGTGGTCAGCCCTGCTTGCCGACCGGAGGTCCCACGAGGAGGGCCACCCCGGTCAGGGCAAGCACCGCGACGATCCCGACGCCGACGGCCATCATGGGACGGGCGAGCAGCGTGGCCACGACCCGCTCCGCCGGGTTGGCAGGAGCCTCGCCGTCGCGGCCGAGGCGCCAGCCGCCGTCGAGGCGTCCGCGGCGCTCGAGGCGTCGCTCCCACCAGACCGTGAGGAACGGCGGGACCGCGCTGAGCAGCCCGAGCACGCCCTCGCGCACGGTCCAGCGCTGGTTGACCCAGAGGAGCACCGTGACGAGGCAGAAGGCGATGAAGACGACACCGTGGGCGAGCCCGAAGACCCGGACCCCGAGGTCCGTCGTCCTGGTGACGTACTTGAGCACCATCCCGAGCAGCAGCAGGGCCCACGTCACCACCTCGGCGAGCGCGATGCGGCGGTAGAGCGTGCGAGGGGTCATACGGGCGTCTCCTACGTCGTGTCGTACTCGAGCGCCCAGTCTCACCCACACCTGGAGAATTCGCCGAATCGGGTCACTCACCCCGCCGGGCGAGGGTCAGGGCGAAGTCGCCGGCGTCATCGGTCCACGTGCGCTCGACGGCGAAGCCGGCCACGGTCAGCTCGTCCCGCAAGCCCTCGGGCCGGAACTTCGTCGAGATCTCGACCCGGATCTCCTCTCCGTGTGCCAGCTCGAACGTCAGGTCGGCCCCCGGCACGGTGACTCGCTGGGGCATGTCGGCCCGCAGCCGCAGGTCCATGCGCTCCTGGCGCGGGTCCCAGAAGGGGACGTAGGAGAAGGCGTCGATGTCGAAGTCGGCGCCCAGCTCGCGGTTGAGCACGCGGAGGCAGTTGGTGACGAACTGCGCCGTGACGCCCCGGCTGTCGTCGTAGGCCGCGATGAGCCGGTCGGCGCTCTTGACGAGGTCGGTGCCGAGGAGGAACCAGTCGCCGGGCTCGAGGCTGTCGTGCAGCGCCCCGAGGAAGGCCGCCCGTTCCTCGACGTAGAAGTTGCCGATGGTGCCGCCGAGGAAGGCGACCAGGCGCCGGCCGCCGCGGGGCAGGTGGCCGAGGTGGAGCGTGAAGTCGCCGACGAGGGCCTCGACGCGCACCGACGGGTAGCGCTCGGACAGCATCGCCGCCGCGTCGCGCAGGGTCTGCTCGGACACGTCGACGGGAACGAACCGCTCGAGGCTGCCGTCGGCGGCGAAGGCGTCGAGCAGGGTGCGCGTCTTGTCGCTCGTGCCGCTGCCGAGCTCGACGACGGTCGTGGCGTCGCAGGCAGCGACGATGTCGGCGGCGTGGTCGCGCAGGATCGCCCGCTCGCACTCGGTGGGGTAGTACTCCGGCAGCCGTGTGATCTCGTCGAAGAGGTCGGAGCCGACGTCGTCGTAGAGCCACTTCGGCGGGAGCGTGCGCGGTTGCGAGCCGAGCCCGCGGCGGACATCGTCGACTAGAGCACCGGAGGCCCAGTCGGGATCGAGAGCGACGGTGACGACAGGCTCATGAGCGGTCATCGGCGAGCACCTCCATCGGCGAGACGGACCCCCGAGAGGGCCCAGCGGGATCCGGGCGGGAAGAAGTTGCGGTAGCTGGCTCGGGCATGGCCGGGAGGGGTCAGGGCGCACCCGCCCCGCAGGACCATCTGGCCCGACATGAACTTGCCGTTGTACTCGCCGATGGCCCCGGCCGGCGGGTGGTAGCCGGGATAGGCGAGGTAGGCCGAGCTCGTCCACTCCCAGCAGTCGCCGTAGACCTGGCGCAGGTGACCCGTCGGCGGGCCGGCCGCCCGAGGGTGGAAGGTCTCGGTGTCGGCGAGGTTGCCCCGCACGGCCGCGGTCTCGACCTGACCGTCGGCGACCACCCCGTGCTCCCACTCGCCCTCGGTGGGCAGGCGCTTGCCGGCCCACGTCGCGTAGGCGTCGGCCTCGTAGTGGCTGACGTGGCTCACCGGCAGGCCGGGGTCGACCGGGCGGGTGCCGCTCAGGGTGTGCTCGAACCAGACGCCGTCGACCTCGCGCCAGTAGAACGGCGCCCGCCAGCCCTCGGCCCGCACCCGGCCCCAGCCGTCGGAGAGCCACAGCTCGTGGCGGTCGTAGCCGCGGTCGGCCATGAACTCGAGCCACTCGCCGTTGGTGACGAGGCGGTCGGCGAGGCGGTAGGGCTCGAGCCACTGCTGGTGCAGGGGCAGCTCGTTGTCGAAGCCGAAGCCGCCGCCCCGGTGACCGACCTCGACGAGCCCGCCCTCGACGTCGACCCAGCCCAACGGGTCGGGAGCGGACGGCGTGAGGGGGGCGCCGGCATACGCAGGCTGGAGGGGGTTGACCGACAGGACGTGCTTGATGTCCATGAGCAGCAGCTCCTGGTGCTGCTGCTCGTGGTGGAAGCCGAGCTCGATGGTCGAGGCGAGCTTGTCGAGCGAGCCGCCGTCGAGGGTGGTCACGAGGTCGCGCATGCGGGCGTCGACATCGGCGCGGTAGAGGCCGACGTCGTGGGCGCCCGGGCGGGTGATGAAGCCGCGCTCGGCGCGGGCGTAGCGCGGGCCGACGCCCTCGTAGTAGCTGTTGAACAGGAACCAGTACTGGTCCTGGTAGGGCCTGAACGACGGCTCGTGGTCGGCGAGCACGAAGGTCTCGAAGAACCACGTCACGTGCGCGCGGTGCCACTTCGTCGGTGACACGTCGGGCATCGACTGGACGGTCTGGTCCTCGGGTGAGAGCGGGGCGGCGAGGGTCTCGGTGTGGGAGCGCACCTCGTCGTAGCGGGCGACGAGGGTGTCGGCGTCCCACTGGTGCTGCGGGGTCGAATCGGGCATGGTGTCCTCCTCCGTCCGGCCGCCGCACGGGTCGCTCGACGGGCCGGTTCATCGACCCTAGACACACCCACCGACAGCCGCCCGTCGGAACCGCGCGCCGTAAGGAGCTGTTCACCCCTTCGTCCCCGGTCGACCGCCTTCGGTCCGCGTTCCCGGCGTCGGTCGTGGCCGTTAGGGTTTCGGGCATGGCCACCGCCCTGTACCGCCGCTACCGGCCCGAGAGCTTCGCCGACGTGATCGGCCAGGAGCACGTGACGGAGCCGCTCATGCAGGCGCTGCGCACGGGACGGGTCAACCACGCCTACCTCTTCAGCGGCCCGCGCGGCTGCGGCAAGACGACGAGCGCGCGCATCCTCGCGCGCTGCCTCAACTGCGAGCAGGGCCCGACGCCGATCCCGTGCGGCACGTGCGAGTCGTGCGTGGCGCTCGCCCGCGGCGGGTCCGGCTCGGTCGACGTCATCGAGATCGACGCGGCCAGCCACGGTGGCGTCGACGACGCCCGTGACCTGCGCGAGCGGGCCTCCTACGGCCCGGCGCAGAGCCGCTTCAAGATCTACATCATCGACGAGGCGCACATGGTGACGCCGCAGGGCTTCAACGCCCTGCTCAAGATCGTCGAGGAGCCGCCGGAGCACGTGAAGTTCGTCTTCGCGACGACCGAGCCCGAGAAGGTCATCGGCACCATCCGCTCGCGCACGCACCACTACCCCTTCCGCCTCGTGCCGCCGGCCAAGCTCACGAGCTACATGGAGCGCCTCCTCGAGGCCGAGCACGTCGCGACCCAGCCAGGTGTCCTGAGCTTCGTCACGCGCGCGGGCGGCGGCTCGGTGCGTGACTCGCTCTCGGTCCTCGACCAGCTCATCGCCGGCTCGGGTCCCGAGGGCCTGACCTACGACGGCGCGGTGTCGCTGCTCGGCTTCACCGACGGCGAGCTGCTCGACAGCACCGTCGACGCGCTCGCGGCGGGTGACGGCGCCGCCACGTTCCGCCAGATCGACAAGGTCATCGAGTCGGGGCACGACCCGCGCCGGTTCGTCGAGGACCTTCTCGAGCGCCTGCGCGACCTCATCATCGTCGCCGCGATCCCGGAGGGTGCCGGGCAGGTGCTGCGCGGTGTGCCCGAGGACCAGCTCGAGCGCATGCGGGTCCAGCAGGCCGGGTTCGGTCCGGGTGCGCTCTCGCGCGCCGCCGACATCGTCAACACGGGCCTGACCGAGATGACGGGCGCCACCGCGCCGCGCCTGCAGCTCGAGCTGATCTGCGCGCGCATCCTCCTGCCGGCCGCGTCCGGCGAGCAGGGGTATGCCGCCCGCCTCGACCGTCTCGAGCGTCGCCTCGACGTCGGGGGAGTCCCGAGCGCCGCCCGCGGCGACGCGCCTGCGGTTGCGCCCACGTCTGCTCCCGCCCCTGCGCCCGCACCGGCCGCGACGGCTCCGCCGCGCACGGTCTCCGACTACACGCCGCCGTCGAGCGGCGGGGGTGCGTCGCACGCCGCCGGTGGCATGGGTGGCGGTGGACGCAGCGCCGGCATCGAGAGCACGGTCGGTTCTTCGCCCTCGGCGGGCCAGACCGGTCCGACCAGTTCGTCGAACGCGGGCCCCGGAGATGCCGGACGCGTCGACGCAGTCCGCGCCGAGGTCGGCGCGCCGCCCGTCATGACGCCGGCCGAGTCGGTCGGTGGCCCATCGGCCACCGCCGAGTCGCACGGCGAGCGCCAGCACCTGTCGGGAGCCTCGGAGCAGGGTGGTTCCGGCACGGCACCGGCAGCGGCCCCCTCCGCGGCGGCGGGGCCTTCGGGTGACGCGTCGCAGGGCGGCCCCTCCGGCGGCATGGACACCGACGCGATCCGTCGCGCCTGGCCAAACGTGCTCGGCCGCATCTTCACCATGCGCCGCATCACGTGGACCTTCGTCTCGCAGAACGCCCAGGTCACTGCCTTCGACGGCAAGAAGCTGACCCTCGGCATCGCCACGGCCGGCCTCACCCAGACCTTCCGGGCCGGCAACCACGCCGACATCGTGCGCCAGGCCCTCATCGACGAGCTCGGCGTCGACGCCGTCGTCGACGGCGTGCACGTCGACACCGTCTCGCAGCAGGCGCCGGTGGCGCCGCCACCGGGTGCCGCGCCGGTCGGGGAGCCTGACCCGCCGAGCAAGGGCGAGTCGGTGGCCCCGTCCGGCGGCAGCCAGCGCGGACCCGGCGGTCAGGACGGTCCCGGCGGTCAGGGCGGTCAGGGTTCGTCGCAAGGCGACCCCGGGGCGAATCGTCCGTCGTGGGGTGATGCCGGCGCGGGGCATGAGTCCGCCGGCCCCGGCAGCGCCACCGGGTCCGGCGGTGCGGGTGCAGGCGGTGGCGGTGCGGCGTCATCGGCCGCCGGTTCGCGGGGCGCGACGGCGCTCGCCGACGCCGGCCTGAGCCCGGTCGCGGGCCGCTCGCTCCAGGACAACGCAGGCTGGGGCTCGGCCACGGGTCCGGCCCCCGACTGGGCCACGGGTCCGACGTCCGGCGCTCCGGCTGCCGCTCCCGCGGTAGCGCAGTCCCCGGTCCAGTCCGGGGCTGCGTCCTCCGCGGCTCCCACCGGTGGCGACGTGCCCACGGACTCCGCGGTCCGCGGCGCCAGCGCCGTGCGCCAGTCCTTCGCGCAGGCGCGTTCGCGCGCCGGTGGCGCACGCCCCAGCGACGACGACCAGCCGCGGCAGCCCGTCACCGACGACTCGGCCGTCAGCGCCGACGACGAGGACATCGAGCAGTCCGGCGACGTCGGCCGCTCCGTCATCGAGAAGGTCCTCGGCGGGCGCGTCGTCCAGGAGCTCGAGAACTGACCTCGTCCGGCCCGAACGTCGGGGCCGGCAATCGGCGGCGGCGGTCGGGTGTGGCGACGGGGCCACTCGGCGTGGGCTGGGTGTGACGACGGGGCCACTCGACGGGGTGGGCGGGGTGTTCTCGACCCTCCACGGGTGCCCGCAGGATCTCTTCACGAGATCCGAGCCGATCGCCAGTTCCTCGACGGCGCAGGGGTGTTCGGCGGTAGCGTCGGACGGTGACCTTCGAGGTTGCGGCGGACGCGTACGACCGATTCATGGGGCGCTACTCGGGGCCGCTCGCAGTGCGGTTCGCCGACTGGTCCGGAGTTGCCGGACCGGGTCGGGCGCTCGACGTCGGCTGCGGGACCGGCGCCCTGACCCGTGTCCTCATCGAGCGGCTCGGGGTCGAGGGCGTCTCGGCGGTCGACCCGTCGCAGCTGCTCCTGGCCTCCCTGCGGCACTCGTTCCCGACCCTCGACGTGCAGACGGCCCCGGCCGAGCAGCTGCCCTACCCCGACGACCTCTTCGACCACACGCTCGCGCAGCTCGTCGTCAGCTTCATGGCCGATCCGGCGCTGGGGCTGCGCGAGATGGGCCGGGTCACCCGCCCGGGCGGCACGGTGTCGGCCTGCGTGTGGGACCTCGCGGGAGGCGGCGCCCCGCTCGCAGCCTTCTGGCGGGCGGCACGCGACCTCGACCCCGAGGTCGACGACGAGTCCGGCATGCCCGGCACCCGGGAGGGCGAGCTGGCGCGGCTCTGCGACGAGGCCGGCCTCAATCAGATCGAGGACACCGCCCTCACGGTCACCCTGCGCCACCCGAGCTTCGAGGACTGGTGGGAGCCCTACACCTTCGGGGTCGGTCCGGCCGGCGCGTTCGTCCGCAGCCTCGACGAGGTCGGCCGGATGCGGCTGCGCGAGCACTGCCGCGAGCTGCTGCCCGAGCCGCCCTTCTACGTCATGGCCACCGCGTGGGCGGTCCGCGCCCGCCCGTGACGGTCCGGCCGCGCCCGAGCCGGGCACACGGCATACCAAAGGGTGGTCACCGAGCGGCTGCGACGGACGCCCCACCCCGGGCGCCCGGCCCGCGGCCCTAGGCTGTGGCCCATGTTCTACAGCCTCGGGCGCAACCTCCTGTACCCGCTGTCCCATGCGCTGTACCGGCCCACCATCGAGGGCAAGGAGAACATCCCGCGCGAAGGCGGCGTCATCGTCGCGAGCAACCACCGCTCGTTCATCGACTCCTTCGCCATCCCGCTCGCGTCGCCGCGGCAGGTGCGCTTCCTCGCCAAGGAGGAGTACTGGACCGGCACGGGCGTCGGCGGCTTCCTGCGCAAGGGCTTCTTCAGCGCGGTCGGGATGGTGCCGGTCAACCGGCATTCGGCCACCGCGGCGCAGGAGAGCCTCGACACCGCGCTCGAGGTGCTCCGCGCAGGCGACGCGTTCGGCATCTACCCCGAGGGCACGCGCTCGCGCGACGGGCGGCTCTACCGCGGGCGCACCGGCGTGGCGTGGCTCGCGCTCACGGCGCAGGTGCCGATCGTGCCGGTCGGGCTCATCGGCACCGAGGACATCCAGCCCGTCGGGGCGCGCTTCCCGCGGCTGGCGAAGGTCACGGTGCGCTTCGGCGAGCCGATCGGGGTCGAGGAGTACGCCGGTATGCCGGCCGGCAAGGCCCGTCGCCTGCTGACCGATCGCGTCATGGCGGCGATCGCCGAGCTGAGCGGCCAGGAGCGGGTGGACGCGTACAACGAGGTGCCGGGCGGCGAGCCCTCCGCCTGACGCGTTGCAGATGCGACCCTGTCGCATCTAGCGTGGGCCCGTGACCCTGACGTCCTCGCGCCCGCGCTCGAGCCCGCCGCTGCTCCAGCGGCTCTCACGCGACGACCGGCGCAGCCTGCTCGGGATGGGCGGCTTCGTCCTGCTGCTGCACGTCGTCGGGTGGGGACTGCTCGTCGGGGTCGTCGCGCCGCAGGAGTACCGCGTCGCCGGCCAGCTCTTCGGCGTGGGGCTCGGCGTCACGGCCTACACCCTCGGCATGCGGCACGCCTTCGACGCCGACCACATCGCCGCCATCGACAACACGACCCGCAAGCTGATGGGCGAGGGGAAGCGGCCGCTCAGCGTCGGCTTCTGGTTCAGCCTCGGCCACTCGTCGGTCGTCTTCGTCATGGTCATGCTCGTCGCGCTGGGCATCCGCGCCCTGGCCGGCGCCCTCCAGGACGGCGACTCGACGCTCCAGCACGTCACGAGCCTGTGGGGCACGTCCGTGTCGGGCGTCTTTCTCGTGCTCATCGGGCTGCTCAACCTCGCCGCCCTCGTCGGCATCCTGCGCGTGGCCCGGCGGATGCGCGGCGGCCACCTCGACGAGGCCGAGCTCGAGCGGCAGCTCGAGCGGCGCGGCTTCCTGACCCGGATCCTCGGGCGCGTGACGCGCACCGTGTCCCAGCCGTGGCACATGTACCCCGTCGGCGTCCTCTTCGGCTTCGGCTTCGACACGGTCACGGAGGTGGGCCTGCTCGTCGTCGCCGGAGGCGCCGCCGCCGCCAACCTGCCCTGGTATGCCGTCCTCACCCTTCCCGTGCTCTTCGCCGCGGGCATGTCGCTGCTCGACACCGCCGACGGCGCGTTCATGAACGTCGCCTACGGGTGGGCGTTCAGCCGGCCGGTGCGCAAGGTCTACTACAACGCCACGGTCACGGCCCTGTCGGTCGCGGTCGCGCTGGGCATCGGCGGCATCGAGCTCGTGTCGGTGCTCACCGACCGGCTCGGGGTCACGAGCGGTCCGCTCGCCTGGGTCGGCGGCATCGACCTCGGCAACGTCGGCTTCTGGGTCGTCGGGCTCTTCGTCGTCACCTGGCTCGTCGCGGTCGCCGTGTGGCGCTTCGGCCGTATCGAGGAGCGGTGGTCGGCCGCCCTCGTCGACGGCCGCTGACCCGAGCCGCGACGCGCAGCCGTGGGCCGGGAGCTCAGCTCGGGTGGGACTGGCGAGCGGCCTCGAAGGCGGCCCGGAAGTGCGGGATCGCCTCCTCGACCGACTCCGCCGTCGCGGTGAGGCAGATCCGGAACCAACCGGGGGTCTCGAACAGCGTGCCGGGCATGACGAGCACGCCATGGCGCGACAGGTCCGCGACGAAGGCCTCGTCGTCCGGCACCGGCGAGCGCGGCCACAGGTAGAAGGTCCCCTCGGGGGCGCCCACCTCGTAGCCGATCTCGCGCAGCGCACCGACGAGCCGGTCGCGCTTCGCCTCCAGGCCCACGAGGTCGAGCGACAGCTCCTCGAGCCGCGGCGCGGCGTGCTGCATGACGGCGTTCGGGAAGAGCCAGCCGGCCGCGATCTGCATCATGTCGACCGCCTCGAGCAGGTCGGCACGGTCCTCGAGCGTCGGCGGCACGGCGAGGTAGCCGAGGCGCTGACCCGGCGCGAGCAGCGTCTTGCCGTAGGAGTAGCAGACGAGCGTGTGGGGATACACCTCGGCAGGGCTGTGGAAGTCGTTGCCCGAGAACACGATCCGGCTGTAGGGCTCGTCCGAGACGATCCAGATGCGACGGCCGGACCGCGCCGACGCATCGTCGAGCAGCGCAGCGAGGGACCGCAGCAGCTCGAGCGGGTAGATCCGGCCGCTCGGGTTGTTGGGCGAGTTGACGACGACCATGCGGGTCCGGTCGGTCAGGGCCGAACCGATGGCGTCGAGGTCGAGGTCGAACGACGGCTCGAGCGCGGCGACCTTCACCGGCACGAGCCCCGCCTCGAGGATCAGCGGCTCGTAGAGGAACCACGGCGGCAGCGTGTAGACGACCTCGTCGCCGGGGTCGGCGAGGACCTTGAGCGCGACGGTGATCGCGCCGAAGCCGCCGGTCGTCATCCGCAGGTCGTCGCCGGTCCAGCCGAGCGGCACGACGCGTTCGAGCGAGGCGGCCGCCGCGTCCTGCGCCGCCGGCTCGCTCTGCTTGTAGGCGAACCACAGCTCGTCGCGGGGGACGGCGGACTCGCGCAGGGCCTCGACGTAGTCGGTCGTCGCCACCTCGTGCGGGTCGCCGAAGGTGAAGTCGAGGACGCCCGGGTCGAGCCGTCGCTGCGCGTAGCCCGAGCGCATGCGGAAGTCGAACATGGCCCGGAACGGTGCGGCGGCCTGGATGCGCTCGCTGCGTCTCGACACGACGGTCGGCTCGACGCCCGTCACGGCACTCGGCTCGGGCATGCTGCCTCCTGGAGGAACGACAACCTCCTCGTCACGCTAGACCGGAGCGGCGGTCCTCGGGACGGCTTTGGCAGGCTTAGGGTTGCGGTGTGTACGAAGGCGCGGTCCAGGACCTGATCGACGAGCTCGGACGACTCCCCGGGGTCGGTCCCAAGAGCGCGCAGCGCATCGCCTTCCACCTGCTGCAGGCCGACTCCGAGGACGTCACGCGCCTCGTCACGGCACTGACCGAGGTCAAGGCGCGCGTCCGCTTCTGCGAGGAGTGCGGCAACGTCGCCGAAGCCGAGAAGTGCCGCATCTGCGCCGATCCGCGCCGCGACCACACGGCCATCTGCGTCGTCGAGGAGCCCAAGGACGTCGTCGCCATCGAGCGCACGCGCGAGTTCCGCGGCAAGTACCACGTGCTCGGCGGTGCGATCAGCCCCATCGACGGCATCGGCCCCGACGACCTGCGGGTCCGCGAGCTCATGACGCGCCTCGCCTCCGGGGAGGTGCAGGAGGTCATCATCGCCACCGACCCCAACCTCGAGGGCGAGGCCACCGCGACCTACCTCAGCCGGTTGCTGCGCGACGTCGGCCTCACCGTGACGCGCCTGGCGTCGGGCCTGCCCGTCGGCGGCGACCTCGAGTACGCCGACGAGGTCACGCTCGGGCGGGCCTTCGAGGGCCGCCGCCGCGTCGACGCCTGACCCGCACCACCGAGGACGTATGCCGTCCCGCCCGTTCCACACACCCCTCTCCTCGAGTGGCCCCCTCGTCACACCCTCGGACACCTGATCCGCGTCGAGTGGCCCCGTCGTCACAGTCGAGTGAGCGCTGCGTCTCATGCGCTCGTGACTCTCATGCGCTCGTGGGACGCAGCGCTCACTCGACTTGAGAAGTGCGGCAGCCCGTTGGGGCTGGTGGGGCGGGGTGGCCACTCGACTGGGTGCGGGTGGTCGTTGCCGGCGCGACCGGGCCACACGGCATACGGCATGCTGGGACCCATGACCGACCATCCGGTGACCGAGGGCCAGCCGAGCCAGGCGAACGAGATCGACGACCTGTCGGGCCTGGCCGACCTGACCGCCGCCGAGGCGAGCGCGTTCCTCACGTCGGTGACCGAGGTCGCCTCGGGCAGCTCGCCCGACACGGCCCTGCCGCTGCTGACGCTCGCGCTCTCGCAGGTGCTCGTGGCCGGCGCACGGCTCGGCGCGGTCGAGGACGTCGTCCCGGAGGAGCGCTTCGAGCCCGACGCCACCGACGACGACGCGGACCCGCTGCGCACGGGCCTGGCCAACGTCTTCGCTGGGATCGACGACTACGTCTACGTCATCGACCCGATCACCTCGTCCGAGCGGGCCGACGGCTCCATCACCAACGACCTCGTCGACGTGGCCGTCGCCCTCAGCCACGGGCTCAAGCACTACGCGACCGGCCGCAAGCTCGAGGCCCTGTGGTGGTGGCAGTTCAGCTACCTGTCCGACTGGGGCGACCGCGCGCTGACGTCGCTGCGCGCGCTGCAGTCGATCCTGGCCCACCTGCGCCTCGACGCCGACGAGGAGACCGTCGGCGAGGCGGAGTTCGACGCGCTGCACCCGTAGTCCGCGCGAGAACGTGCGGCGCGAGGGGTGACGAACCGTACATCTCACCATCGCGACGTCCCGGTGGACGTGGGGCGCGCGAGCCTAGACTCGGTGCTGACGCAGACCCCCCGAGGAGATCCGGAGCCAGTGTGAGCATCGTCGTCCAGAAGTACGGCGGTTCGTCCGTGTCCGACGCCGAGGCCATCAAGCGCGTGGCCCGGCGCATCGTCGAGACCCAGCGAGCCGGCAACTCCGTGTGCGTCGTCGTGTCGGCGATGGGTGACACGACGGACGAGCTGACCGACCTCGCCAAGCAGGTCTCGTCGGCGCCGCCGGCACGCGAGCTCGACATGCTCCTGACGTCGGGGGAGCGCATCTCGATGGCGCTCGTCGCGATGGCCATCGCGCAGCTCGGTGCCGAGGCGCGCTCGTTCACCGGCAGCCAGGCGGGCGTCATCACCGACGACGCGCACGGCGCGGCCCGCATCATCGACGTGACGCCCGGCCGCATCCAGAGCGCCCTCGACGCGGGACACATCGCGATCGTCGCGGGCTTCCAGGGCGTTAGCCAGACGACGAAGGACATCACGACCCTCGGCCGGGGCGGCTCCGATACGACGGCCGTCGCGCTCGCGGCGGCCCTCGAGGCCGACGTCTGCGAGATCTACACCGACGTCGACGGCGTCTTCACCGCCGACCCCCGCATCCTTCCGAGCGCCCGCAAGCTCGACGTCCTCTCGATGGAGGAGATGCTCGACATGGCGGCCAACGGCAGCAAGATCCTGCACCTGCGCTGCGTCGAGTACGCCCGCCGCTACGGCATCCCCATCCACGTGCGCTCGTCCTGGTCGCAGAAGACCGGCACGTGGATCAAGGACAACCCCTACGAAGGAGAAGGCGCTGTGGAAGCTCCGATCATCGCCGGCATCGCCCACGACCGCAGCGAGGCCAAGATCACCATCGTCGGGGTGCCCGACCAGGTCGGCGTCGCCGCCAAGATCTTCGGCGCCATCGCCGAGGCCGGCATCAACATCGACATGATCGTGCAGAACGTGTCCGCTGCCGCGACCGCCAAGACCGACATCTCCTTCACGCTGCCGCAGGCCGACGGCGCCCGGGGCATGCAGGTGCTCCAGTCGATCAAGCAGGACGTCGCCTACGAGGACCTCCGCCTCGACGACAAGATCGGCAAGATCGCACTCGTCGGCGCCGGCATGAAGAGCCACCCGGGTGTCTCGGCGAAGTTCTTCGGCGCCCTCGCCGAGGCCGGCATCAACATCGAGATGATCTCGACGTCCGAGATCCGCGTCTCGGCGGTGACGCGCGCCGAGCAGCTCGACGACGCCGTCCGCGCCGTGCACACCGCTTTCGGTCTCGACTCGGCGGACGAGGCGATCGTCTACGGCGGCACCGGGCGCTGATCGCCCCGCAGCGCCTCCGACGGCGCTAGTTTCGGGAGGCATGAGACTCCTGACGCGATCCGTCCTGCTCGCCGCCACCACCACCGCGCTCGTCGCCGCGGCCACGAGTGCGTATGCCGTGTCGCCCGGTTCGCCGGGACGTGACGCTCCCGCGGGGGCCGAGGTGACGGCATACGGCTGGTCGGTGACGCCGACGGGGACGACCGAGCGCTTCCGCGGGCTCGCCCCGGTGTCGCGCGACGTCGCGTGGGTCAGCGGCACCAACGGCACGGTGCTGCGCACGACCGACGGAGGCCGCACGTGGAGCGACGTGAGCCCCGAGGGACTGGGCACCGACGCGCTGCAGTTCCGCGACATCGAGGCGTTCGACGCCCGTCACGCCGTCGTGCTCTCGATCGGCGAGGGCACGGACTCGCGCATCCTCGCCACCGACGACGGTGGCGCGAGCTGGACCGAGTCGTTCCGCAACACCGACGCGGCCGCGTTCTACGACTGCATGGCGTTCAGCTCGCCGCGCCGGGGCCTCGCGATGAGCGACCCGGTCGACGGCAGGTTCCGCCTCGTCGAGACCTCGGACGGGGGCCACTCGTGGTCGCTCGTCGACCCGGCCGGCATGCCCGAGGCCAAAGCCGGCGAGTTCGCCTTCGCGGCGTCCGGCACGTGCCTGTCCGCGGGTGTCGGCGGCCGCACCTACCTCGTGAGCGGCGGCGTCGACCCGGCACGCGTCTTCACCTCGACCGACCACGGGCGCACGTGGACGGTCGCCGACAGCCCGGTGGCCGGAGGCGCGTCGGCGGGCATCTTCTCGGTGAGCTTCCGCGACGCCCGCCGGGGCGTCATCGTCGGCGGCGACTTCGCGGCTCCGACGGGCGCCGTCGACAACGCGGCGTGGACCGACGACGGCGGCGCGACGTGGACCAAGTCGACGAGCAACCCGTCCGGCTACCGCTCCGGCTCGGCCTGGGTCCCGCGCACGGCACGCACCGTGCTGGCCGTCGGACCGTCCGGATCGGACGTGTCGACCGACGGCGGCCGCTCGTGGTCGACGTTCGACACGGGCAGCTTCGACTCGGTCGAGTGCACCGCCGACGGCGCGTGCTGGGCCTCGGGCGAGCAGGGCCGGGTCGGGGTCCTCACCCGCTGACCGCACGAGAACTTCGGGTCGAGTGCCCATTTCTCGACGGGTTGATCTGTCGGGAAGTGGGCACTCGACGAGCCTCTTGCGTCGAGTGCCCACTTCCCTACGCGGTCGGGACGGCCGCGGCGACGAGCTCGGCGAGCTCGTCGGACGTCGGGCCGGGGTCCGGCTGTGGTCGCCAGCCGGTGCGGTAGACGGCGCGCGCCCGCTCCTCGACCGCGCCGAGCACGGAGGGGAGGGCCTCCATCGACGCGTAGGGCCCGATCGCCTCGCCGATGGACGCGTCCTGCGACGCCGCCGTCATGATGAGGTCGGACGGCAGGTGCCCCGCGAGGTCGATGTCGTCGCCGGCCCAGCGCCGCGCCTGGGCGTGGTCCATCGCGATGTGGTCCTCGACCCAGGGCCGCATGCGCGCCTCGTCGTACGCGTCGAGCTCCTCCCCGACGGCCACGACGTCGGAGCCGTGCTCGTCCACGAGACGCAGCAGCTGGGCCACCTGGATCAGCGAGGTCGCGATGCCCCGGCCGAAGATCGGGGTCGTCGTGCAGACGGAGTCGCCGACGAAGACGAGGCCGGGCAGGGCGAGACCCCCGGAGGGGCCGCGCTGGCCGCGGTAGACGTTGAGGAGGGGACCGCCGGGCAGCACGTCGGTCAGGGCCTCGGCCACGTCGTCGGCGGTCCACGCGGCGAGCCCCGGGATGGCGGCGCTCGCGGCCTCGAACGCCCTGGTGTGGCGCAGGCCCACGAGGTCGCGGTTGGCCGTCGAGCGGATGATGAGGGCGGAGAAGATGCCACTCTCGTGCAGGAAGACGAGCACCATGAAGCCGACGTAGTTGCCCTGCCAGGCAATGGCGTTCGTCATCGGTGGGACGGGGACGCCGGGCCGCAGCCGGTAGGTGCGGTCGACGTAGGCGATGCCGCACTCGCCACCGACGCCCGGGCTGCGCAGGTGCCGGTTGACCCGGCCCGACCGCCCGGACGCGTCGACGACGAGGTCGGCCTCGAGGTCCGAGCCGTCGACGCTGATGCCCTGCGCGCGGCCCCGGCTCGTCGTGACGCCGTCGACGTGGCCGGTGCGCACCTCCAGGCCCGGCTGCTCGAGAGCCGCCGAGCGCACGGCCCGCTCGAAGGTCTCGCGGCGCGATCGGATGCCGGCGGTCACCGTCCGGCCGTCCGGCAGCGGCAGCTCGATCGCCTCGCAGCCGAGGCCAACCCAGGCCTCCCAGGCTGCGGGCGCCTCGGCGCGCAGCACCTCGCCGACCTGGGCACGGAAGGCGTGGGCGTGGTGGAACTGCATGACTCCGCGGCGCGGCCACCGGCTGCCGTCCGGAGGGGGACCGGGGTCGCGGTCGACCGTGACGACGTGGTGTCCGCGGCGCGCGAGACCGATCCCCGTGACGAGGCCCGTGGGACCTCCTCCGATGACGGCCACCTTCACGACCACCACCCCCTCCGCTTCCACAGTGGAAGCGGTCCTGCTGCGCGTCAAGCGGTTTCGGCGCTCTCCGGTCGCTACCGCACCATATACGGCATATGCCCCTTTGCGCTCACAGGTTCGTCGCAGCAGGGCGTGGGTATGGTCGAAGTCGAAGCAGCAACCACCTACTCGGGGCGATAGGTGAACGACGTGACCCCTCACGAATCACATCTCCAGAACGACGGATCGGTCTTCCCGCCGGTCACTCCGGACCCGCCGCCGCCACCCGGTCAGGCTGAGATCAAGGTGCCCGACATCGTGCCGGTGTCGACGCCGGACGGCCCGGACCGGGCGAGCGACACCCGACAGACGCAGGACGCGACGAGCGAGACCGCGGGCGTGCGGGAGCAGACACCCGAGACCGACTGACGTCCCGCGCCGTCGGGCGCATGTTCGCGTCCGACGGCGATCGGGGTATCTCCTCCGTGTGAGACTGCGGCGGAGTGTCCTCGACAAGCCTGGCATCCGTCGCGTGCGACGGGGCAAGGGGTTCAGCTACGTCGACGCCGACGGGCGGGCCGTCGACGCCGAGACGCGTGAGCGGGTGACGGCACTCGTCATCCCGCCGGCGTGGCAGGACGTCTGGATCAGCCCCCACCGCAACGGCCACATCCAGGCCGTCGGCACCGACGACGCCGGCCGGCGCCAGTACCTCTACCACGAGGCGTGGCACGAGGAGCGGGGCCGCGAGAAGCACGACCGCGTCATGGTGCTCGCCCGCAAGCTCCCCGCGGCGCGCAAGCAGATCGCCGCCGACCTGCGCACCAACGGCCTGACGAAGAAGCGCGTCACGGCCGCCGGGCTCCGCATGCTCGACGCCGGCCTCTTCCGCAGCGGCGGTGAGGAGTACGAGGCCGAGCACGGGTCGCACGGCGTGGCGACGCTGCTGCGCTCGCACGTCACGGTGAGCGGCGAGGACGTGACCTTCGAGTTCCCGGCGAAGTCCGGCGTCTACCGCGAGGCGGTCATGACCGACCAGCTGCTCGCGCGGATCGTGCTGTCCCTCAAGCGAAGCGGCTACCCGGGCGAGCGGCTGCTGGCCTACCGCGACACGAACGGCTGGCACGAGCTGCGCTCGAGCGACCTCAACATCGCGTTCAAGGAGCTCGTCGGCGAGGAGCACACGGTCAAGGACCTCCGCACGTGGGCGGCGACCGTCACCGCGGCCGTCGCACTGGCCCGCACCGGCCCCGTCGAGTCCGAGCGCGAGCTCAAGCGGGCCGAGAAGGACGCGATGAAGGTCGTGTCCGAGCACCTGGGCAACACCCCGGCCGTGGCCCGCAGCTCCTACGTCGACCCGCGCGTCCTCGACGAGTACGCCGTCGGCCGCACCATCGCGCGCAGCCTCTCGCGCCTGACCAAGGCTGACCGCAGCCGCCTCGAGCTCGGCGACCTCGTACAGGTCCGCGACCGTGACGCCCTCGAGCGGGCCGTCATGCGGCTCGTCAAGGGCGCCGCCTGAGCGACTCCGTCCCAGAGACGTACGTATGCCGTCGGGTTCCCTTCACGCGGAAGGGAACCCGACGGCATACGCCCACGTTTCAGGCGGTCAGAGGTCGACGACCTCGTTGTCGCCCTCCATGCGCTGACCGGTCACCTTCGCCTTGACGAAGTTCGCGATCTGCGTGACCTTGGCGCCGGGGGAGTCCCAGTACTCGGCCGAGTCGGCGCTGACCTCGATGATGATGTTGTTCGGGTTCTCGGGGCCGCCCTCGAGCCAGGCGCCGGTGAAGCTGTTCCACAGGTCGGCCAGCTTGGCCGGGTCGTCGACGATCGTCGCGGTGCCGGAGAGGGACACCCACGAGCTGCTCGAGCTGTAGGCGACGTTGACCCTGGCGGGGGACTGGGCCGCGATGTCGCGGGCCTTGTGGCTGTCGCGCTCGGCGATGAAGAGCACGTCGCCGTCGAACTCGACCTCCTGCGTCGCCATCGGGTGGCTGACGAGCGCACCGTTCGAGTCCGCGTGCGTCAGCATCGCGATCCGGATGTCCTTGATCAGTTCGGCGACCTTCTGGGTGCCGTCGTGCTCGCTCATCGCGTTCTCCTCGTCGTCGGGGTCGGTGACTCTGTCCCTCGCCACCTACCCGATGCGGTCAGGCGGTGTGCGTCGTTGTCGAGGGTTCCGGCACCCGGTCGTCGTCGGCGATCCCGCCGGTGGTCTCGTCTGAGGTCTCGTCGGAGGTCTCGGTGGCGGCGTCGTCGGGGCCGCCGTGGGCGACGTCCTCGGCCATGGTGTGCGGCATGAGCAGGCCGGCGCCGATGCTGACGGCGGCGGCCACGAGCACGGCGAGGAAGACGGCGGTCGAGCCCGCCTGCACGGCCTCGCTCGAGCCGTCGCCGCCACGGGTCGCGATGACGGCGTTGGCGATGGCACCGAAGATCGCGACACCGACGGCGCTGCCGACCGAGCGCATGAACATGTTGGTGCCGGTGACGACGGCGCGCTCGTTCCACGGCACCGAGGCCTGCGCGGCGATCAGCGTCGGCGTCGCGACGAGACCCAGCCCGAGGCCGACGACGAGGCACGAGCCGGCGGTGGCCCAGACGTTCGGTGTCGACGAGGTGAGCCACAGCGACAGCGCGCCGAGCGTGGCCACGACGAGGCCGATGAGCGCGGTGGGGCGGAAGCCGATGCGCATGTAGAGCCGGCCCGACTGCGAGGCCGAGATCGGCCAGCCGATGGTCAGGGCGGCGACCGCGAGCCCGGCGACGATCGGGGTGGCCCCCGTCGAGCGCTCGAGGAACGTCGGCACGTAGGAGGTGAGGCCCACGAGGACCGCACCGATGCCGATGCCGATGAGGCAGGTCGCGACGATGAGCCGCCGCGTCAGCACCTCGAGCGGCAGGATCGGCTCGGCCGCGCGTCGTTCGATGAGGCCGAAGACGAGGAGCAGCACGGCGCCGACGGCGAAGGAGCCGATGCTCTGCCACGAGGTCCACGCCCATGCCTGGCCGCCCTCGAGCACGGCGAGGATGAGCAGGGTCAGGGCGATCGTGAGCACGGCCGCGCCGGCGTAGTCGATGCGGTGCCGACGGCGCTCGACGGACTCGTCGTACTTGCGCCAGATCATCCCGGCGGCGAGCAGGCAGAAGGGGATGTTGACGAAGAAGATCCAGCGCCACGAGGCGAACTGGGAGAAGACGCCACCGAGGGTCGGGCCCACGACCGACGACACGGCCCAGACGCTCGCGATGTAGCCCTGGGTCTTGGCCCGCTCGGCCACGGTGTAGATGTCGGCGGCGATCGTCGTCGTCATGGGCAGCACCGCGCCGGCGCCGAGACCCTGCAGGGCCCGCATGACGATGAGCGAGCCCATGTCCCACGCGAAGCCGCAGAGGATGCTGCCGACGAGGAAGAGCGCGATCCCGACGAGGATCACCGGCTTGCGCCCGACCGTGTCAGCGAGCTTCGCGTAGACCGGGACCGACACCGCCTGGGCGAGGAGGTAGACGGAGAAGAGCCACGGGAACTGGGTCAGGCCGCCGAGGTCGGCGACGATCGACGGCACGGCCGTCGCGAGGATCGTGGAGTCGAGCGCGATGAGCGACGTCGACAGCATGAGGGCGATGAGGATCGGCCCGCGTTCCGAGCGGAATCCCAGGTTGGACGAGGTGGACACGATCCTCCTGAGGTCTTGGGGGCGACGAAGAGGGACAACGCATCCGGCGGCAGTTCATTCCCAAGGCTGGACACGTGCCTCGACACGTACCTCGACAGGTGGGCCCTTTGCCCCTGCCGCCGGACCGTGCCTGCCGCGAGACTGAAGGCTGAGCCGTGGCAGATGCCGCCACGTCGGGCAGGAGCGCCGTCATGCGAACCGTGGGGGTCGAGGAGGAGATGCTGCTCGTCGACGCACGGACCGGCCGGCCTCTGCCCGCGTCGGAGCAGGTGCTCACGCACGCGGCGGATCGGGCGCAGGCGGCGGCGACTGAGGGGGCCGTGACGCGCCCGCCGGTGATTCCCGGGGTGTGCGCGCACGGCGCCGTCGAGGGGGAGTTCCGGCAGCAGCAGATCGAGACGCACACGGCGCCTGCCGCCGAGCTCGACGACCTGCGGTCCGAGCTGTGGCGGTGGCGCGGGGAGGCCGTCGCGGCGGCCCGGGAGTGCGGCGTCGGCGTCGCGGCGCTCGCCACCTCGCCGCTGCCGGTGGAGCCTGCCGTGTCGAGGTCGCCGCGCTACCTCTGGCTCGAGGACCGCTACCGGCTGACGGCGCGCGAGCACCTCGTGGGCGGGTGCCACGTCCACGTCTCGGTCGCGAGCGACGAGGAGGGGGTCGGGGTGCTCGACCGCATCCGCGTCTGGCTGCCGACGATCCTCGCCCTCAGCGCCAACTCGCCCTTCTGGCAGGGGCAGGACACCGGTCACGCGAGCTACCGGGCGCAGGTGCTGACGCGGCTGCCCTCGTGGGGCCCGAACGACCGGTTCGGCTCCGCCGCGGCCTACCACCGCCTCGTCCGGGACCTCGTGCGCAGCACCGTCATCCTCGACGAGGGCATGGCCTACTTCGACGCGCGTCTGGCGAGGCGCTACCCGACGGTCGAGGTGCGCGCCTCCGACGTGTGCGCCACCGTCGAGGAGGCCGTCGTCGTCGCGGCCCTGTGCCGGGCGCTCGTCGAGACGGCCGCCCAGGAGTGGGCGGCGGGCCAGGAGGCGCCGGACGTGTCGACGCGGTTGCTGCGGTGCGCGACGTGGCAGGCCGGGCGGGAGGGGCTGGGCGGGCAGCTGCTCGACTGGCGCACCGGGCTGCCCGCGCGGTGCTGGTCGGTGCTTGAGACCCTCATCGACCACGTCGGCCCCGCGCTCGAGGCGGCCGGGGACCTCGCCACCGTCCAGGACGGTCTGGCCCGCGTCCGCGAGGAGGGCAACGGCGCGGTCCGGCAGCGCGCCCTGCTGGCGCACACGGGGCAGCTGGCCGACGTCGTCACCGACTCCGTGCGCACCACGGCTGCCCCGTGCCCGGGGCGGCGGACCTGAGGCCTCCTCAGGCCTCCGGATCGGACGACCCCGAAGGCTCGGGGGACGGGAACCGCACGTCGAGCGACTGCGGACCGAAGACCCGGCGGCCCACCTCGAGGTGGCCCGCGGCATACAACAGCCCGGCGCCGACGCCCGAGGCCACGACGACGACCGTCCCTCCGCCGGCGGTGTTGCCCACGAGCGCGCCCAGCGTGCCGGCGACGATCGCGTTGACGACCATGAGGAACATCGAGGTGCTGCCCACGACGTGCAGCACGATGTTGCGGTGGCGCCCGAGTGCATACGTCTGCATGAGACCGGGCCCGTCGTCATGCGTCGAGGCCGTCAGGTAGGGCGCCAGCTCGGGGGCGAACTCGACGTAGGCGTGGCGCAGGCGGTTCATGGCGCGGATGAGGTCGGCGTCCTCGCGGCTCGCGGTGTTGACCCGGATCGCGGTGAGGACACCCATGACGAGCGCCGCCGACGCGAAACCGATCGCCATGACCCGGAACGGCGTGCCGAAGCCGGTCGCCTGCGCGGTCAGCGCCAGCACGACGAGGAAGGCCGACACGACGGTGAGGTGGATCGTGATGCGGCTCATCACCTCCGACCACGTCATCGAGCGGGTGCCGAGCAGGCTCCAGTGCTCGGTCGAGAGGAAGACCGGCAGCCCGGGCGCCGTCGAATCGCGCAGGCTCGGCGCGAGGCGCTCGGGGTCACCGCCGTCCGACCCGCTCGCGGGATCGTTCGAGCCCTCGACGTCCATGCCTGCCTCCGGAGCCGTCGCGTCGCGCCGATGACGCGACCCGGGGGTGCGTCCGTCCCAGTGTCGCGCGGCCGGGGTGTTCCGTCATCCGGTTCGGGCGGGTCTGCCGTGCGGGCCCTTGGACTCTGTCGGTACCGCTGCTGTCGGCGTGAGGATCGAGGTGAGGCAAGGAGGTGGGGAGATGAGGACCGTCTCCGTGATTCTGCGTCGCACGGCTCTCGTCCTGACGGCGGTGTTCGTGTGCGGTGGTCTGCTCTTCGCGCTCGGCTACGCGTTCGAGGACCCGGGCGGTGGCATGGCGGTGCTGCTGGCTGCCGCGGTCGTCGTGCCCCTCGCCGCCCTCACCGTGCTGGCCGCGCTCCGGCGTCGGCTCGCGCCCCGGGTCCTGGCGGTCGCCGTCGGGTTGTATGCGGTGTGGGCCGTGATCGGGCTCTTCGTCGATCTCGTCGATGCGCCGGATCTCCCGATCATCGCTCTCGTCCTGGCGCTGCCGATCGCCGTGGTCGGCCTGACGTACGCGCTGCGCGCGGGGGCGCTGCTCGTCGTCGTCGCCGCTGTGCCGTTCCTGTCGCTCGCCTCGATCCTGGTGCGGGAGTCCGGTCACGAGGGACCGGGACTGGGTGACCTCTTCGTCGGCTCGACCGGCGTCGTCGTGATCCCGCTGCTCGCGCTGGCCGCTCTCCTGCTGCTGGCAGGGGCACTGGACCGGGGACCGGCGGCCGATCACGGACTCCCTGCCGACCAGCCGCTCACGAAGGTCTAGGTACCTTCGACGAGTGCGGGACGCTCGGTCGACGGCGACCCAACGCGGCCCCCGCATGACGAAGGGCCCGGTGGAAGGCGACGTCTCGTCGCTCTCCACCAGGCCCTTCGGTGATGGTCGGGGTGACAGGATTTGAACCTGCGACCTCTTCGTCCCGAAGCAGGGCCACGGGCGAGCTGGATGACCGAGGCAGCACAACGGCTGTCCAAGGCTGTCCGTTGTTTAGCAGCGAGGCGCGGTGCGATTGTCACTCAGATAGTCACTCACCCATGGCTCGTCCTTGGTCTCATGGGGTGCGGCTACTCCGTGAGCGAATCGGCTCCCGGGTTTCAAGCGTTGGGTGGGGGCGCGATGATGTGGCAGATCTGGGCGTCTGTGCAGTCGGCTGGATCGAGTCGGTTGCTGCGACTGATGAGACTTTCCAGTTCGCATTCCAGGGCTGCCAGTTCTCGCTGTCGGGTGTGGAGGTCGTGCAGCTTGGTTGAGAGCAGTTCTCGGACGTGGGCGCAGGGAGTGGCGCCTTCGCCGCGCAGTTCCAGGATGGTGGCGATTTCGACCAGGGTGAGCCCTGCCCCTTGTCCGCTGCGGATGAACTGGAGTCGGGTCAGGGTTGGCGCGTCGTAGACCCGGTAGCCGTTGGGACCGCGCTGAGGTTGGGGAAGCAGACCCTTGCGCTCGTAGAAGCGGATGGTCTGGGTAGGCAGGCCCGCGGCGGCGGCGACCTCTCCGATGCGCATGAGCTCAACATACGCCTTGACCTTGTACCGTGGATCAAGGTCTACGGTCGGGCGCATGGACATCACACTGCTCTACTTCGAGGACTGCCCGAACTGGAAGACCGCGGCGGCACGGCTGACCCTGCTGGCGGCCGAGCGCCCGGACATCACAGTGACTCACCGGCTGGTGGAGACCCCCGAGCAGGCGGAACGTGCCGGGTTCCTGGGTTCACCCAGCATCCAGGTGGCTGGCGTCGACGTCTTTGCCGAACCAGGCGCGCGGGTAGGGCTGGCATGCCGCCGGTACGCCACTCCGAACGGCTACGAGGGCGCCCCAACACTCGAACAACTGCGGAGGGTGCTTTCAGATGCGTGACCGGAGTTCCGCCCTCGCGCCAGTAGCCGCCGTCATCGGAGTCCTCGGGCTCTGCTGCGGCCTCCCCGCGCTTCTGTCGCTCGGAGCGCTGGGAGCAGTTGCTGGCGTTTCTTTGCAGAGCTGGGGACTGATCGGCCTCGGACTCGCGCTCGCCCTCTTCGGAGGGGCGCGGTGGGCAAAGAGCCGACGGACGGCTGATGCCTGCTGTGCCGTTGGCGGGTCGAACGCAGTGCCCGACCGCAAGCCTGAACGCACCCCGGACGCCTCAACGAAGGGACTCTCCTCATGAGTCGGACGTTTGACCTGATCGTGATTGGGGCTGGGATGGCCGGTGTTGCGGCCGCCAACAAGTGCGCCGCCCAGGGCTGGCGTGTAGCCATCGTCGACTCCCTCCCCTACGGCGGCACGTGCGCGCTCCGGGGATGCGACCCAAAGAAGATCCTGCGCCGGGGGGCCGAGGTCATCGACAGCGCGCGCCTCATGCGCGGCAAGGGCATCGATGATGCGGGACTCGCCATCAACTGGCCGGACCTCATGGAGCACAAACACGGCTTCACTGATCCGGTCCCTCAGAACATGGAGGATGGTCTTGCCGGCAACGGAGTCGAGACGCTTCATGGGCACGCGAAATTCGTCGATGCTCGCCAGGTCGAGGTCAATGGCAAGTCCTACGAGTCCGACCGGTTCCTGATCGCGACCGGCGCAAGGCCCCGTCCCCTCGACTTCCCCGGCCACGAGCACCTGATCGACAGCACCGATTTCTTGGACCTCGACGCCATCCCCGAGCGGATTCTGTTCGTGGGCGGCGGCTTCATCTCGTTCGAGTTCGCTCACATCGCCGTCCGCGCCGGTAGCAGCGCGATCATTGTCAACCGCGGGGATCGCCCGCTGAAGCGCTTCGACCCGGACCTTGTCGAGCTCCTCGTGGAGCGGAGCGGGAAGGTTGGCGTCGACGTGCGGCGCGCCTCGACCATCGCAGGTGTCGAGCTGGGAGATGGGGGTTACCGAGTCACGCTTGAGCGCGCGGGCGTTCGCGAGACGATCGAGACCGACCTCGTCGTCCACGGTGCGGGACGCATCGCTGACCTCGCCACTCTGGGTCTCGATGCCGCTGGCGTGGAATGGGGCGAGCACGGAGTGAGCGTGAGCGACCATCTCCAAAGCAGGACTAACCCTGCCTTCTGGGCCGCGGGTGACTCTGCCGACACCGCTGGTATGCCACTGACCCCTGTAGCGGTCTCGGAGGCCAAGGTCGCAGCGTCCAACATGATCAAGGGCACCACGACCGTCCCGGACTATGCCGGGATCCCGACTGCCGTCTTCACCATCCCCGAACTCGTGCGCGTCGGCATGCTCGAGGCCGAGGCCAAAGAACAGGGCATCGACGTGGCCGTCCGGTATTCAGACACCAGCGGCTGGTACTCCAACTACCGGATCGGGGAGAGCACGGCGGCCGCGAAGATCTTGGTCGACCGATCTACCGATCGGATCGTCGGCGCGCATCTGCTCGGTCCCGAGTACGCCGAACTAATCAACATCGTCGGCCTCGCGATGAAACTCGACCTCACGACCCGTCAGCTGAAATCCATGACCGCCGCCTACCCCACCGTTGGGTCGGATCTCGGATCGATGCTCTGACGCGGCATCCACGGCCAGGGAGAGCTGCCGAACCGATAGCGGAGCACAAGAGCCTGACGGAGTGGCCGGGTCAACGGTGGCCGAAGGTCATCACGCAGTGACGCGTAGCGCCGTTGATGCGGTCCGGAGTCGGGCGGATGCTCAAGCGTCGGGTCGGCGGCTCGGAGGTTGGTTGCCTCTGACAGTGACGAGGCGTGGCACCCGGGTGTCCCGGCTGGCGTGGCCGGTGAGTGGTGGGGGTGCGCGTAGGCGCGCCAGCGCCGGAGCGCGGGGGTCCCTGCCGTGAGCCGGCCGGAGCCAGCCGGTTGGCGCGGCGAAGCCGCGCCCTTGATCTCCTAGAGCCCGGCCCAGCAAACACTCGTGTTCGACGCGGCACGGACCGGGTGCGAGCTCCATTGAGGGAGTGCTGCCGTCGACGGGTCAAGGATCGTCGCAGCATGCAGCGTGGGCCGACATTTCCTCGATTCCACGCGGTCCTCGGCCCCTCGGATGCTCAGCCAGCGCAGCCCCAAGTTGAGCGTCCACGTCTTGGCGTCATCGGTCCGGCGCTTGGCCGCTCTGTGTATCAGCTCGCGGCGCCGCGTGACGGCCCTGCCCATGTTCACGGCATCTGGCGAGTGTGTTGCCAGTTCAAGTCAACGCGTGGACCTGGGCGACGGCTTACGGGGTCCAATGCCATGAAGAGCCATATATCGGATACCCCAACGCAGAGGAACCTAGGGACGTCCACATGTTCGTTTCGCCATCCGCGCCGTACCTTGAAGCGGCGTTGAGCACGGAGTAGACATCACTCGATATGTAGGACTGGTATGTCGCAGGAAGCGCAGCCATCTTCGCCGCATTGTTAGCGGCGTTGCCCACCCAAACGAGGTCGTTGCTTCCGCGGATTCCCGTTCTTGCAATGAAGAGGCTCGACGTGTCAACGCCCACCTTGTGCTCAAGTTCGTACGAAGTTGTTGAGTACTGTGCCTTGATGGCAGGCTGGATGATCTTGTGCACGGCGCCATTGATCTTGAGTGCACACTTGGCTGCGTTGGAGTTCTTCGCATCACCGATAAAGACGCCCATCACTCGGTCGCCATCATACGCCGTGATGGATCCATTGTTTGCGCGGATGATCTTCGCGGCGCAATAGAGGTAGGTCTTATAGACTTCCGCCGCGAATTCACGGGTATAGGTGGCAACCATGTCTGTAGACGACGCCAGGTCCGCATAGAGAACTGTCGCTTCGAGCGTGACGGCCAAGTTCCGTAGAGGCAGGTCCTGCGGGTCCGGAACCACCTGACCTGCTCTGGTCTGCCAACTCTCGGCAAGCACGCCTTTAACGTAGGTCTCAAGCTCATCGTTAAGAGACATTGTGGGCCCCTGTCTGTTGGAAACTAAAAATCAGCGGACCGTAAACGCTCCGGCGATGCCGGCAAGAAGCAGTCCGAGTCCTAGCAAGAAAATGGCCCAGCCGCTCCAGAAGAACTTTTTGCGCGCCACGGTAGAATTCGCCCATACCTGCGCAGCCAAGTCGGAGAAGAGCGCGTCACCATCCTCCAGAAGCGTCTTAACCGCGGCCGCGTGACCATCAGGGTCACCGACGTACTTCCGAGCGACGTGATCGAAGTAGATAAGTGAGTTCGGCTCTCCCACCTTCAAACGAGGGGCTAATGCAATCAGGGCAAACGTCGCCGAAGCAAACACCGCCAGCGCAGCCACTACAAAGAAGAAGATGGCTCCGCCAGGCGCTCCCTCGTTGGCATCGTCCAATCCACTCTGGACGAGGACGCCACCCAGAACTCCGGCTCCCGCGAGCGCACCCGCTGCCTTCGCGTCTGCATACCTCAACCACTCGTTCGTTGAACCCAAGAGCCGCCAAGCTTCCTCCGTCATGCGGGAAATGTAGCGGACGATGGCGGCGTGCAGAGCCAATGGACGGCGGGGTGCGCTTGGAATAGCGGTGTTGCGGGCTGCGTGCCGCTGGCGACCAACACGTTGTGACCGCTCGGCAGGGGCCTCACGAATTCCCTCGCCGTCAGTCAGCACTCTCCGGATCCGTCAGCAGCCCCTCACGCTCGAGAACCCGCCGGACATCCTCAAACACGGCCTCGATACGCCCCTGCGGGAAACGAATCTGACCGAGTCCCGCGATATTTGAGAACTCGCCGCAAGTATCCTCGATCATTGCAATTGCCCGCTCGAATCCCAGCCGGCCTTGGAACAGGCCGGCTTCGTGAACCACATTCTCCCGCGCGCGCATTTCCCCGTCGACCTGTTCATCCTCCGCGGTCATGACTAAGAATGCAATTGAGGCATTATCTAGCATTTCACCGAGGCGTGCGATATTGGTCACGCCTGCTACGGGAACGCGGTTAAACTCGTCCCATTCCAGGCCGAGTCGATCTTGCAGGAAGTCCTTAAGCTTTCTCCACTCGCCGCTCCGCCCGTGACCGATAAACACCTTGGTGCCCTGCATCACGATCCTTGCAACTGGTTCCGAGGCGCTCATTTCCAGATGATCCGCAGCGAGCCGGCAGAGACGGGCTAGTTCAGCGCTCATTCTGAACGGCGCACGAACAGCGACGACTTCCGCGAGGATCTCTTGATGTGGAGCGTGCTTACGTCCGCCACTGACAGCCAAAGCGTCACGCGTCATCATCTGGCCCTGCTGGAGCTGGGCTTGGATGGCATCTCCGATGGAAAGCGCACGCAATGAGCTTGCCTGCCTCTGCAAGTCAGCGATGTACTCGTCCTGGACGCCTGAGACTGCAGCCGAAGTTAGAGAAGCGAATCGGCTCTGCTCAGTTTCAAAGGCCGACCTTGCCGCCTCTACCGATGGGGCCCACTCCTCAAAATCGGGCGCACCCGATTCTTGGAGCAGAGCCGCCTTCACCTCCTCGAAGTTGTACTCGCGCCAATCTCCCGTCGTCCCAGGCGCAAAGGTGCTTCGAAGTCCCCACTCAGAGCTGAAGTGATTGCCAGGCGGGGGGCTCTCGAGGTCCTTGTAGTAGACGGTCGCGTGGTAGCCGAGATTGGAGCCTGACCAAGCCTTCGCCGCTCGGTCGGAAAGCGTCTCCATGCGGTCCAGGTGCACCTCCATCTCTTCGGTGAGCTCCGCGGCGATGGAATCGAGACGGGTGGCAGCGGCTCGCAGTTGCTCCACGTGCACTTCAGACATGACGGTGATCCTGACAGATCGCGGGCTGAGGGTGCGGTTTCGCCACGGGGGAGATCTGGCAGTTGCGCGTAGCCTGAATGTCGGCCTGCGTGGCGACGGCGATCAACACGTTTTGGGCCGCTTTCGGCGCGCATCCCGCAGATCCGGACGTACCGTCCACACAGTGCTCGCCAGAGGCATTGCGACATCTACTCCGGGGCTGCCGTGTCCCACAGCGACCGCATTTCGCTCACGACCGCGTCGGCGCCGGCCGCAGTTAGTTCTCGCCCCCGCAGAGCGGACTTGGCGTAGCCGATTGCCCGCGCACCCGTCACTTGGGCGACCTCGATGTCTGTCACCGAGTCACCGATGAGTACCGCGTCCACTGCCGCGACCTGGACCAAGTCGAGTGCGGCGAGGACTAGGGAGGGGTGGGGCTTCAATAGGTCCGGCCGTCGCGGTTCACGGCCGACGATGCCGCGCACGAGGCTAGTGGCGTCGTAGCGATTGAGGAATGTGAGCACGGCACCGGCGGCATTGTTGCTGACGATCACGACGGGCTTGTCGCTGTGCTTGCAGGCTTCGAGGAAGTCGAGCGCGCCACGGGTTGGGTCGCTGACTCGAGCGGCCTCTATCTCCGCGTCGATGCAGGCCTGCTCCACCTCTGTGAGCCGATCTGGTGCGTTGGCGCCGGTCCAGCGGAGGACTGCGAGGTGATCCGTCGTGGCTGCCACATCAGGGGGTGCGTCGAGTCCGGCGAGGGGTACACGGGCCATATCCGCGGCGCGGGCGTTGGCTGGTGGCGACATGAGGATGGTGACTGGGCCATCGAAGTCGAGCAGGACAGCGTGGGCTCGCTGGACGAGTCGTACAGCGTTATGGCTCATGTCGTTTGGGGCGTGGCGATGGTGTCCCAGACGCTGTCAAACCACAGTCGGGTCTGGCCGACGAACAGAGCGTCGGCGGACTCGGCGTCGCCGTCGTCAGTGCGCTGGAACATGACTGCGTCCTTGCCCATAGGGTCAAAGATCGCCTGGCGCTTGCGCCCGATCCGGACCTCGTGACGTACGACGGGGTAGTAGCCGAAGAAGGCGTCGACGCGGTTGATGATGTAGACCTTGAACAGCGGGGCGGAACCGTGCAGCCGAGTCTCGACTGTCGCCTCGGGGACGAGGCCGAGGTCTGCGAGCTCTTCGACAGTGGCGGTGATGGCTCCCGCGTGACGCGTGCTGATTTCGGCCATGCGCTCGCGTGCAGGCCCGCTTGCTTCGGGTTTGTTGTCGACGTTGACCGGAAGCGACAGCGGCCGGCTCATGTCCGACAGGAGCATCCGGATCCGGATGGAGGTTGGAGCGAGGCGACCGCTGCGGATCTTGTCGAGTGGTTCGGCGATGATCCCGTGCAGCGTCTCAGCGGTGTACCCGGAGAAGTCGATCTCGACGTTGGGCTGCTCGAAGGCGCGCTCGATGTGAGGACGTAGCCCGATTGGACGCTCGGTTCGAGCCCGCGCGAAGACACCGCTTCCCTGCCTGGAGACGGTCAGGCCCTCGTCCTTGAGAATGCGCAGGGACTGCTGGACCGTCATCCGTGCGACTCCGTAGCGTCGCGCAAGTTCCATCTGCGAGGGCAGCTTGTCACCTGGCGCGATCTGACGCGTCAAGATCGCCGCGCGCAGCGCAGCAGCCACCTGCTGATACGGCGGGCGGGGGTCGTCAGGGTCCAAGCTCATGGCCTCAGGCTACCCAGTTGGCTAGCCGGGCTGGACAAATCCGTCCAAATGCTTGACTTGGCTAGCCAACCTAGTCCACAGTGATCGAACCAAACCATTTGACTAGCCAACCTAGTCATTCGCGAAAGGGTTCGAACATGTCGAATTACGCGGTCGACAGCAAGCGGGCGGGTCTTCGCTCGACGGGCATCGTCAACGAGGTTCGGGAGTGGGAGGAGCGGGACGGCAAGCGGCGCCCGAGCGAGATGCAGGCGCGGGACGAGGCGACGGGGATGCCGCTGTGGCAGGTCGAGGTGGTCTACAAGCAGACGACGTTCGGGCGTGAGTCGATGACGACAGGTGTCGTCGAGCTGGGGTGCCCGCACCGTCCGGTGCTGGCGGAGTTCGCGCCGGTCGAGTTCGTCGACCTGACGGTCGAGGTGCGGGTCAACAAGGCCGGCGGCCTGTCGGAGATGTGGCGGGCGGACCGGCTCGTCGACGAGGGCAAGGCCGCCGGCCAGGCGCCGGGCCAGTCGAACGGTTCGGCGTCTGGTTCGTCGGGTCAGGGTTCGAAGGCGGCGTGACATGACGTCCTCAACTGCTGTTCCGCGTGGGGTTCGGGGGTCGGCTGCGGTCGGCTCCCGGGCCCTGCGCTCGGCCGGTGCGGGCGCTCGCGTGGTGCTCGCCCTCGCGGAAGGCTGGGGCCGGTGGGCGCGACGTCACCCGCGGTGGGCGCTCGGGTTCGCGCTGCTGGCGCTGCTGGCGGCCCTGACCCACCCCGATCCCGCGGCGGCGCGGGTCCTCATCACCGTCGCGGCGCTGCCTGGTCTGGTGGTCGCGGTCTGGGAGTACCGGTGGCCGGCCGGGTATCAGCGCTGGCTTGCCGGTCCGTCGCGTCGGTTCGGGTGGCGCCGGTGGGCCCGCCGAACGTGGCCGGCCCTCACGCGGGAGTGCGGGCTGTCGGTGCAGCGCAACGTCCGCCGCCGTACCTGGGCGCTGGCCCGCCGCAACGGCCGCGTGCAGGTCTCCTCGACCGGCACCGCCTCGGAGTGGGTCCCGCCCCGGCTGGTCGACGTCCTCACCGCCGGGGACACGCTCACGCTGCGGGTCCGGACCCGGATGGGACAGACCGTCCAGGACCTCGAGGCGGCAGCTCCGGCCCTCGCCGCTGCAGCGTCCGCGGTGTCATACCGGGTCCGGCAGCGGACCCCGTCCGTCCTCGACATCGCCCTCGTCATGCGAGAGGCCCTCTCGGCGACCGCCGACGCGCAGCTGCCCGCACCCCTCGGCCGAGACCTGACGGTGGACACCATCACCCTCGGACGCCGGCAGGACGACACTCCGTGGGCGCTCCAGGTCCGCGGTCGGCACACCCTCGTCGTCGGCTGCTCAGGCTCCGGGAAGGGCTCCATGCTGTGGGGCGTCTGCGGAGGCCTCGCCCCCGCCGTGCGGGCGGACCTGGTCCGGCTCTGGGGCGTCGACCTCAAACGCGGCGTCGAGGTCATGATGGGCCGCCACCTGTTCACCACCGTCGCCGTCACCCCCGCCGACGCGATCCAGACCCTGACCCGACTCCTGCAGGTCATCGAGGACCGCGGGCGGGCCATGGCCGGCGTCTCCCGCCTCCACGCGCCCCGTCCCGGGGACCCGCTGCACGTGCTCGTGATCGACGAGCTCGCCGCCCTGACCGCCTACAGCGACACGGACACCAAGCGGGAAGCCTCCCGGCTGCTCGCCGAGATCCTCACCCAAGGCCGCGCCCTGGGCGTCGTCGTCCTGGCCTGCGTGCAAGACCCCCGCAAAGAGGTCGTCGGGATGCGAGGCCTGTTCACCCAGACCATCGCCCTACGGCTCCGCTCGGCCGAGGAGACCCGAATGGTCCTCGGCGACGGCACCGCCGCCCTCGCCCCCGCGCACCGGCTCTCCCCGGCCGCGCCCGGCTCCGCCTGGATCGTCGAGGAGGACGGCACCCTCGACCGGGTCCGCGCCGACTACTGGCCCGACCAGCTCGTCCGCGAGACCGCCGCCACCTACCCCGCTCTCGTCATCGAAGACACCACCAGCGAGGCCCCGGCCGTCACGCAGCCCCACGAGGAGATGGCTCGGGCAGACGTCGCCTCTATGCCGACGCCTCGCACGCCGCGACCTGCGCGCGCGACGCGCACCCCGCGCCAGCCCCGCACGCCGCGGGAACGCCGACCGCGCGAGGACGCTGACCCCGCCTCATCCGTGTCGGGGTTGCGGTCGGGGTCGGCCGACCGCGGACCTGAGGCGGCCTGATCACCATGCGCACCCAGACCGCACTGACCGCCCTGTCGGGTGGGCCGGACCTGTCGCGCTCGACCGGCCCGGTGCCACGTGACCTCGCCTCCGGCGGCTGGAAGGAGTACGGCACCTGCCGCCAGACCGACGCCGAACTCTGGTTCGCCGAGACCTCACGCCGCGTCCACGCCCGCGCCGCGTCCATCTGCGACGACTGCCCGGTCCGCCGCCCCTGCCTGGCCTGGGCCCTCGTCTTCGACGAGCCGTTCGGGACCTGGGGCGGCTTCGGTGCCCCAGAACGGCGCCCGCTCCGGAAGCGGCTCGCGCGCGGTGTCCCCCTTGCCGTCGTCGTCGACGACGCACTCTCTCGGCCGTCAGGTCTTGGGTCTGCTGCTGGGGGTGAGATCGCATGACCGCCTTGACCCGCTCCGCCCGGTGGGCCGCCCTGGAGGCCGTCTGGTGCCAGGCCGCGGACGCCGCAGCTCGACGCCCGCTCGGCTCGGTGGCGTGGCAGACGCTCGGCTCGTGCGGCGCCCGCACCGACCTGCCGTGGACCGCCGATCCCGAGCGCATCGGCCCGTGGGATGCCGAGTCCATGCGCGGGCTCTGCACGGCATGCCCGGTCCTCGCGGACTGCGCCGCGTACGCCGACACCTCGGGGGTGTGCGCGGGATGGTGGGCGGGGACGAACCGGGACCCGGACTACGTCGCCCCGCCGGTGCCGCGCTGGGTCAAAGCGTCCGGCGCCAACGACGACCGGCCTGCGTGGCAGGGCGTCCTCCCGCTCGGCGGCGCGGCATGAGCAGCCACCGCCCGGCACCTGCTGCGACCACTGGCCGCGGGACTGGCGTTGAGCGGCGGCTGCGGACCCGCGCTCACGACGGCGTCACCACCGACATGGCCGTCGCCGCCGCCGAGAGCGCTGGGGTCTGCATCCGGCCGCTGCTGCGCCAGGTCACCGACCGCGCGACCGGCGCCGTCACCACCGTGCCCATCGCGTGCGGCTCCACCCGGGAGAAGGTCTGCCCGTCCTGCGCCGAGAAGGCCCGCCGGCTACGGATGCACCAGTGCCGCGAAGGCTGGCACCTCACCGAGGACCCACCACGCCACCTCGACACCGACCAGCTCGACGACGAAGACCAGCTCGAAGACGAGGAAGGGGCGGACCAGGCCGACGAGGCGCCGGACGCCGGGGCCCCGTCGCGTCGGGTGCGCTCGACCCGGCACCTGCCCGGCTTCCCCGACCTGCCCACGATCCCCGTCGAGGACCGCACCATCGGCACGGCGTTCACCGACGAGCGCACCGGCCGCACCTACCGGCCCTCGATGTTCCTCACTCTCACCCTGCCCTCCTACGGCAAGGTGCTGCCCGGCAGCGGCGTCCCCCGCAACCCGGCCCGATACGACTACCGCCGCGCCGCGCTCGACGCGCTGTTGTTCCCGCGGCTGGTCGACCGGTTCTGGCAGAACCTGCGCCGCGCGGCCGGCTACAAGGTCCAATACTTCGCCGCCGTCGAACCCCAACGCCGGCTCGCCCCGCACCTGCACGCCGCCGTCCGCGGCGCCATCCCGCGAGCCACCATCAAGGCCGTCGCCCGCGGCACCTACGCCGCCATCTGGTGGCCCTCCATCGACGAGGTCGTCTTCGACGGCGACACCCTCCCGGTCTGGGACCGCGACCGCGAGGCCTACACCGACCCGACCACCGGAGCCCCGCTGCTCAGGTGGCAGGACGCCCTCGACCGGCTCGACGCAGACCGCGCCGTGGGCGAAGACGTCGAGCCGATGCACGTACTCACCCTCGGGAAGCAGGTCGACATCAAAGGCCTGCTCGGCGGCACCCCCGACAGCGACCGCGCCGTCCGGTACCTGTGCAAGTACCTGACCAAGTCCATCGCCGACACCTACGCCGGAACACCCGCCAACGACGGCCAGGACCCTCATGGCCCGGAGCGTGAACCCGATGCGGCGGCCCTGGCATACGAGCGGCACATCGACCGGCTGCACCGCGAAGTCCGGTGGCTGCCCTGCTCCCCGGCCTGCGCGAACTGGCTGCGCCACGGCATCCAACCCAAGGACCCCGGCCCCGGCCTGATCCCGGGCGCCTGCCCGTCCAAGGCCCACGACCGGGACCACCTCGGCCTCGGCGGCCGCCGCGTCCTGGTCTCCCGCCACTGGTCCGGCAAGACCCTCACCCAGCACAAGGCCGACCGCGCCGCCGTCGTCCGCGCCGTCCTCACCGAGGCCGGCATCGAGGCCCCCGAGGCCGACCGGCTCGCCGCCGACGTCCTGCACGAGGACGGGCTGCCCCGGTTCGTCTGGGAAGACGTCCCCCTCCGCGAACGCGACTACACCGCCGTCATCAGCGCCTCCCTGCACCAAGCCCAACGCTGGCGCACCCAGTACGAGGACGCGAAACACACTGCGGCACAACGCGAAAGTCAGCGCGGCTCACCGCCCGTCACACCTGTGGACAGTCATTCGGCAACGACCCAGTGCGCGCCGACCGGTGCGCAACCCGATTGAGAGGAGAGCAGTGATGAAGCACCAGAAGGAAGTTCCGGCACTGGCTTACCGCGTTGATGAGGCGGCCGAGGCCCTCCGGTTGAGCAGATCCGTCATCTACGAGCTGATCCGGTCGGGCAGGCTGCGCACGGTCAAACAGGGGAGTCGGCGGCTGGTCCCTGTCGTCGCGCTCCACGACTACCTCGAGTCGCTTTCCGAGGACGTCGCATGACCGAGCGAAGGTCGAAGGGCGACGGTGGGCTGCACTGGGACGAACGTCGACAACGATGGATCGCGACCGTCACCCTCGGCTATGACGGCCGTGGCAAGCGCATCGTCAAGAAGGGCTCGGGCCGGACAAAGACCGAGGCCAAGCGCAAGCTGCGCGAAGTTCTTCGTGACCACGAGGACGGGGTCGCCGTCGGTGATGACACCTACACCGTGAAGCAAGCGGTCGAGGACTGGCTGGCCTTCGGCCTCAACTCGCGCGACGAGGAGACCCGCGCCGCCAACGAGAGTCTCAGTCGCAACCACGTGATCCCGCACCTGGGCGCGCGACGCCTCCGGGACCTGACCGCGCGCGAGGTCGATGCGTGGCTGCTCGGGCTCTCGGGGAACCTGAGCACTCGGACGCTGCGCGGTGTCCGCGCCTGTCTCGTCCGCGCGGTGAACCGTGCCATGGCTCGCGACAAGGTCAAGCGCAACGTCGTGCTTCTCTGCACCGTCCCGACCGGCGACCCGGTCGCCCGTCGAAGTCGCTGACAACCGAGCAGGCACGAGACGTCCTGACCAAGACGGCCGGCGACTGGATGCACAACTACATCGTCGTGTCGCTGCTTACGGGTGCCCGGACCGAAGAGCTGCGGGCGCTCAAGTGGCAGCACGTACACCTAGACGGCATCCCGAGCGCATCGCCGCCCGTGCCTGCCTACGTGGAGGTCTGGCGTTCGGTCCGGTCAGGCGGGGACACCAAGACGCGAAAGTCGCGGCGGACGCTGGCCCTTCCGAGCAGGGCGGTCGACGCTCTCCGGCGACAGCGGGTCGAGCAGGCCGAGCTGCGTCTCCAGGTGGGGGAGCGCTGGACAGACAGCGGCCTGGTGTTTCCGAGCAAGGTCGGCACCCCGATGGACAGGAACAACGCCCTGCGTGCCTTTCGCATGGCTCTCGCGAAGGTGCCGAACATCGAGCCGAGCGACTGGTCGCCACGGGAGCTGCGGCACTCGTTCGTGTCGTTGCTCTCCGACTCGGGTGTCTCGATCGAGGAGATTTCTCGTCTCGTCGGTCACAGCGGGACGAGCGTCACCGAGCTCGTCTACCGCCACCAGATTCGCCCCGTCCTCCAGACCGGAGCGGTTGCCATGGACAGCCTGTTCGGGACGGGCGATGCGGATCGGTAGTCACTCAGATTGTCACTCAGCGACGGCGAAGGCCCCCTGCCTGTGGTTGGCAGAGGGCCTTTGACCTGCGGAGACACTGGTCGGGGTGACAGGATTTGAACCTGCGACCTCTTCGTCCCGAACGAAGCGCGCTACCAAGCTGCGCCACACCCCGGTGCTGCATCTACCCCTGGTCCGCGGACCGGAGGCAGCAAGCAGAGATGCTAGCGCAGCCCCCGGCCCAACTCCGAATCGGGCCGTCGCAGCCACCCACGACCCCGCCGCCGATCAGTCCTGCGAGCGGGGGACGAGCGTCAGGAGCGTCGCCTCGGGACGGCAGGCGAGGCGCACGGGAGCGGTCGGCGCCGTGCCGAGACCAGCGGACACCTCGAGCCACGCAGCCCCCTCCGGCGCCAGCGACGACGGCGTCGAGCCGGCCCCCGGCCACCAGCGCGACAGGCCCTTGACCCGGCTCGTGTCGAGGTCGCAGTTGGTCACGAGCGCGCCGTAGCCCGGCACGCAGACCTGACCGCCATGGGTGTGGCCGGCGACGATGAGGTCCGCGCCGTCCGCGGCATACGCGTCAAGGACGCGCTGGTAGGGCGCGTGCGTCACGGCGAGTGCGAGGTCGGCGTCGGGCGACGCCGGGCCGCGGACGAGGTCGAGGCGGTCGTAGCCGAGGTGCGGGTCGTCGACGCCGACGAGGTCGATGCGCAGGTCGCGCACCGTGATCGAGTCGCGCCGGTTCGTCAGGTCCACCCAGCCGCGCGAGCTCATGCCCCGCACGAGGTCCGCGGTGGGCAACCGCTGGGTCGTGCCGACGCCCTTGGCGAAGTTGCGCGTCAGGTAGCCGAGCGGGTTCTTCAGCCTGGGCGCGAAGTAGTCGTTGGAGCCGAGCACGAAGACGCCCGGGATGCCGAGGAGCAGCTCGTAGGCGTCGAGGAGGGCCGGCACGGCGTCGGCCGCCGCGATGTTGTCGCCCGTCGTGATGACGAGGTCCGGGTCGAGCGAGGCGAGGCTGTGCACCCAGGCGCGCTTGGCGCGCTGGCGGGGGAGCAGGTGCAGGTCCGACAGGTGCAGCACCCGCAGGGGCGCGGCGCCGTCGGGCAGCACCGGCACGTCGAACCGGCGCAGCACGAAGGCGTTGCGCTCGATGAGGGAGGCCCACCCGAGCACCCCGGCACCGGCCGCGCCCAGTCCGAGCGCGGTCTTGAGCACGGTCTTGGTCGCGGCACGCATGGGGCCCATCCTCGCACCCACGGCGGCCGGCCCGACGCAGCCGGACGATGGGGCGCGCCCGACCTGACAGACTGGACGCATGAGCACCCTCAAGGAGCAGCTGCAGGCCGACCTCACGTCCGCGATGCGCGAGCGCGACCAGGTCCGGGCCGGTTCGCTGCGGATGGCCCTCACCGCCGTCACCAACGAGGAGGTCGCCGGCAAGGAGCACCGCGAGCTCACCGACGACGACGTGCTCAAGGTCCTCGCCAAGGAGGCCAAGAAGCGCCGTGAGGCCGCCGAGGCCTACACCGGCGCCGGCCGCGCCGAGCTCGCCGACAAGGAGGAGGCGGAGCTCGCCGTCCTCGAGACCTACCTGCCCAAGCAGCTCGGCGACGACGAGCTCGAGGCGATCGTCCGCGAGGCCGTCGCGTCCTCCGGCGCCACCGGCATGCCGCAGATGGGCCTGGCGATGAAGGCCGCCAACGCCGCCGTCGACGGGCGCGCCGAGGGCGGCCGTGTCGCCGCGATCGTGCGCCGGGTCCTCGCCGGCTGACCACCGGCTGGCCGTTGGTCGGCCGCCGTGTCGAACCGCGCCGAGGCCGTGGCCGCCTTCCGTTCCTGACCTCGCGGCCACCCTGGCGGGCGCACGCGCTCACCCGCCACACGGCATACGCGATCGGCGTGCGGCACCACGCTCTTGGGTCGTGTGCCGCGTGGCGGGGACGACGAAGGCCCGACGCGCAGCGCGTCGGGCCTTCGTCAGGACTGCGTCAGCCGCGTCCTGGGGGCTTGGTCGGCTTGCCGCCGGGTTTGCCCGGCTTGGTGTTGCCCCCACCACCGGCGGGCGGCGCGACGGTTGTCTGCGGTTGCGGCAGCTGCTGGCGGTCGGCGCCGCGTGAGGTGTAGATCGTCACGAAGCTGCCGTTGGGGGCCTTGCCGTAGGGCGAGGTGCCGGCGACGAGGCCGCTCTGCACCGACGAGCTCATCGTGCCGCCGACGCCGGCCGAGAAGCCCGCGGCCTGCAGCGTCGCGATGGCCTGCGAGACCGACATGCCGGTGACGCTGGGGACGTCGACCTGGTCGCCGGAGACGAGCTTGGACGAGGGCTCCTTGAAGTCGACCATCGGCTGGCCGTCGAGGGCCTTGTTCATGATGGCCTTCCAGATCGGCGCCGCGATCGCCGCGCCGTGCATGACGGGGTAGAAGTTGCCCCCGACCTTGATGTTCTTCATGACGCGGTCGATCGGGTCGTAGGGCGTGCCCACCCAGACGGCCGTGACGAGCTGCGGCGTGTAGCCGACGAACCACGACTCGTTGTTGTTGTTGGCCGTGCCGGTCTTGCCGGCGGACTGGCGCTTGCCGTCGGCGAGCTGGTTGCGGATGCCCGAGCCGTGGGTCATGTTGAACTCGAGGAACTTGTCGGTGGCGCGGACGACATCCGGCTCGACGACCTGCGCGCACTTCGTCGCCGGCAGGGCGATGTTCTTGCCGTTCTGGGTGATCTTCGTGACGGCCACCATCGGGCACTTCTTGCCGTCGGCAGCGAGGACACCGTAGGCGTGGGCGACACCCTGCGGCGAGACGTCGGAGGCGCCGAGGATGTACTGCGGGGCGTAGCGTCCGACCGGCTCACCGTCGGCCTGGTGCAGGCCGAGGCGCAGCATCGTGTCACGCACCTTGCAGCCGCCGAGCTTCTCGGCGAGGGCGACGAACGCGGTGTTGGTCGACTTGGCCGTCGCCTCCATGAGCGAGATCTTGCCGCCGGCGAAGGGACTGTCGTTGAAGACCTTCCACGTGCCACCCGGGCCGCAGTTGGCCATGCCGCCCGGCCACTCCTTGGGGGTGTAGACGGCCTGCGAGTTGCCGCCGGCGCCCTTGGCATCGATGCTCGACTTCGTCGTCATGCCGGACTCCATGGCCGTCACGAGCGCGAAGGCCTTGGCCGTCGAGCCGAACTGGAATCCGATCGAGCCGCCGTACTTCTTGTCGAGCGCCCAGTTGATGCCCGTCTTGCCCTTCGTCTCCTTGTCGACGGTGTATGCCGTGTTCTGGGCGAAGGCCTTCACCTGGCCCGTGTTGGGGTCGGCGACGTAGGCGGCCGCGCCGATGCGCTCGCTGTTGCCGATCGGCACCTTCTTGGTGACCTCCTTCTGCGCGTAGTCCTGCAGCTTGGGGTCGAGCGTCGTCGTGATGGTGACGCCGCCGCGGTAGAGGGTGCGCTTGCGCTCCTCGAGCGTCTTGCCGAGCTGCGGCATCGCGAGGGCGTAGTTGACGATGAAGTCGCACCAGTAGGGGTAGGGCGACGCGAGGCAGGTGCTCTTCGGCTGCGAGACCCGCATGTCCTGCTTGAGCGTGCGCTTCTTGGCGTCCTGCCACTGCTTGTCGGTGATCCGGCCGAGCTCGTGCATGCGGTCGAGCACGACGTCGCGGCGGGCGATGGCCTTCTTCGGGAAGTTGACCGGGTCGGTCGTGCCCGGGTTCTGCGTCAGCCCGGCGAGCAGGGCCGCCTGCGACAGGCTCAGCTTGCTGGCCGGGATGCTGAAGTAGTGCTGGGCCGCGGCCTCGACGCCGTAGGCACGGTCGCCGTAGTAGACGAGGTTGAGGTAGCCCTGGAGGATCTCGTCCTTCGTCAGCTTCTTCTCCAGCGTGATGGCGTACTTCAGCTCCTTGAGCTTGCGCATGTAGTCCTTCTTCACCGCCTCCGCCGCGGCCTCCTTGTCACCGGCGTTGAGGGCGGAGTACTGCAGCGAGATCTTCACGTACTGCTGCGTGAGCGACGAGGCGCCGACCGACGAGCCGCTGCGCAGGTTGGAGATGACCGCGCGCATGGTGCCCTGGATGTCGATGCCGCCGTGGTCGTAGAAGCGGTGGTCCTCGATGGCGATCTGCGCCTCGCGCATGATCGGCGCGATCTTGTCGAGCGGCACGATCGTGCGGTTCTGCTCCTGCGGCGTCGCGATGACCGTGCCGTCGGCCGCGAGGATGCGCGAGGTCTGGGCCAGCGGGTTGGTCGTGAACTCGCTCGGGAGCTCGTTGAAGACGTCGACGCCGCTGCGGGCGAGGGCGCCCGTGGCGCCCACCGCGGGCATCACCAGGCCGGCGGCGAGCAGTCCGAGCACGAGCGCGGACGCGAGGAACGCGCCGAGCAGGCTGATGACGCCACCGATCGAGGTAGTGCGTGAAGACATGGGCCTTAGGGTAACCGCTCACCCTATGGCCACCGGGCTTCCGGCGCTGCGCAGACCCTTCGTGTGCGGCCGCGCGGGCATCCGCACGTATCAGGGACCCGCGTCGCCACCCTGATGACCAGGGCTCCCCGGGGCTTGCCCGGGGCAGGTGACTAGTCACTCCCTCAACTAAATGGTCCATAGAGGCTATGTCGGACCGGGCTCCACGCTCGTAATGTCTCGTTTGGGCCTTAGGGGGGCCCGCACGATCTGGACCGGTGGGACGGTCCGGGTCTGCTCGGTGTCATGGGAGGTGCCGAGCGGGGAGGGGTAACACAATGAGTGCTGTCGTCATGGTGGATCCGTGGGTGGACGAGTGGGCCAGTCAGGCCAGCTGCTCCGGTTCGGATCCCGATGCGCTGTTCGTCCGAGGCAAGGCCCAGCACGACGCGAAGGCCGTCTGCAAGACGTGTCCGGTCCTCGCGCAGTGCCTGGCCGAGGCTCTCGACAACCGTACCGAGTTCGGTGTCTGGGGAGGCATGACCGAGCGCGAGCGCCGGGCCCTGCTGCGCAAGCGGCCTGACATCACGTCGTGGAAGTCCGCGCTCCGGGCAGGCATGGCCTCCCAGGGCAAGCGCGACTGAACCGGCACCACATCGACCGGTCTCCGGTCGCCACATCGAAGACGTGAACGGGGCCGTGACCACCCATCGGGTGCGTCACGACCCCGCAAGCGCGTGCCCGATCTCGCGCAGGCCGTCGAGGTCGTGCACGTCGCGTCCGAGCGCCGGCACCTGCACCACGGGTATGCCGGGGTGTGACCGTGAGAAGCGGTCGGCGAGCTCGCGCTGTCGCTCGGCCGTACGGACGAGCGCGGCGTGCAGGCGCAGCAGCCCGGCGGCGTTGGACGCCGACTTCGGACCGCCGCCGTCCTCGAGGGACTCCGCGGCCGCGAGCGCGCGCGCCGGGGTGACCCCCGTCGCCGAGACGCGACCGATGCGGTTGACGACGAGCCCGGCCAGCGGCATACCGTCCGCCTCGAGCCGGTCGACGAAGTAGGACGCCTCGCGCAGCGCGTCGCGCTCGGGTGCGGCGACGACGAGGAAGGCCGTGCCGTCCTCGGAGAGCAGCCGGTAGGTCTCGTCGGCGCGCTCGCGGAAGCCGCCGAACATCGTGTCGAGCGCGTTGACGAAGGTCTGGACGTCGGTGAGCATCTGGCCGCCGAGGATCTTCGTCATCGTCGACGTGACGAGCTGGACGCCGACACCGAAGACCTTGAGCCCGGCGCGTCCGCCGGCCTTGGCGGGCGCGGTCAGCAGCCGGATGAAGCGGCCGTCGAGGAAGCTTCCCAGCCGGTTCGGGGCGTCGAGGAAGTCGAGGGCCGAGCGTGAGGGCGGGGTGTCCACGACGATGAGGTCCCACGGTGCGTCCGGGGTGCCGGCGCTCGCCTTGAGCTGGCCGAGCTTCTCCATCGCCATGTACTCCTGCGTGCCGGCGAAGGAGCTGCTGACCGCCTGGTAGAAGGGGTTCGCGAGGATCTGCTCGGCCTTGCCCGGCTCGGAGTGGGCGATGACGACCTCGTCGAAGGTCCGCTTCATGTCGAGCATCATGGCGTGCAGGCTGCCGCCGGCCGTGGCGTCGATGTCGGTGACCGGGCGCGGGGTGTTGTCGAGCTCGGTCAGGCCCAGTGACTGGGCGAGGCGCCGGGCCGGGTCGATGGTGAGGACGACGACCCTGCGTCCCGACTCGGCGGCGCGCAGGCCGAGGGCGGCTGCGGTCGTCGTCTTGCCCACGCCGCCGGAGCCGCAGCAGACGACGATCTGGGTGCGGGGGTCGTCGATGAGTGCGTCGACGTCGAGCCTGGGGGCGGCGCTCGAGACCCGGCCGGGGGTGCCCCGGCTGCCCTGGCTCTGCGGGCTCACGCCTCGACCTCGGCGTCGGCGCACTGGGTCAGGAAGAGCGGGACGAGCAGGTCGGCGAGCTCGCGGACCGAGCCGGAGTCGACGCCGGCCGGCAGCGCGGGCAGCTGGACGATCGGCAGGCCGGTGGCCTCGAGGAGGGCGAGCTGCTCGCGCTCGAGGTCGATGCGCTCGGCGTGGTCGCGGGCCTCCTCGAGCAGGCCGTCGACGAGCTCGGGCGTCGCGCTGACCCCGGCCTCGGTGAGCTGGGTGCGGATCGACGCCTTGTGCAGGCGGCCCTCGCGCGCCTGGTCGAGGGCGACGTCGTCGAGCAGCGGCTCGCGCACCAGGTTGACGATGACGGCGCCCGGGTGCAGGCCCTTCTCGCGCAGCTCGTCGATCGACTCGAGGGTCTCCTGCACCGGCATCTCCTCGAGGAGGGTCACGACGTGGACGACCGTCTGGTCTGACTGGAGCAGGCGCGTGATCGAGGAGGCCTGCGACGCGATCGGGCCGACACGGGCGAGGTCGGCCACCTCGGAGTTGACCGAGAGGAACCGGCCGATGCGGCCCGTCGGCGGGGCGTCGAGGACGATGCCGTCGTAGACCGGTGGGGCGTCGCCCTTGTGCTTGCCGTCGCGCCGGCGCCGGTTGGCCTCGTAGATCTTGCCGATGAGCAGCACATCGCGCACGCCCGGCGCGATGGTCGTGGCGAAGTCGATGGCCCCGAACTTCTCGAGCAGTCGGCCGGCGCGGCCGAGCTTGTAGAACATCTGGAGGTACTCCAGCAGGGCGGCCTTGGGGTCGATCGACAGCCCGACGAGCTCGCCGCCGCCGGAGAGGCGCACGATCCGGGTCTCGTCGGTGCCGAGCGGCGGGACGTCGAACGTCTGGCTGATGCCCTGCCGCCCCTCGACCTCGGTGAGCAGCACGTGGGCCGGTGCGGAGGCCAGCGCCAGTGCGATCGCCGAGGCGACGGTGGTCTTGCCCGTGCCGCCCTTGCCCGTGACGACGTGCAGCCGCGCCCGCGCCCAGTCGTTCGTCACGCTCCCACCCTAGAACCTCCCCCACCCCCACCCGGTTCGAGGTGATCGCGTGACCCCCGTGGGTGTCGGTTTCACCTTCAATGGTGCCCAGCGGACCCGCGGTTCGAGGTGATTGCGTGACCCGCGTGGGTGTCGGTTTCACCTTGAACGGCGAGACATCCAGGGTCAGGCGGCGGCGCTCTCGAACTGGGCGTGTCCTTGGGCCACCTGGGCCATGAACTCGTCGGTGAAGACTCTGAGCCCGACCAGGTCGATGCGCAGGGCGCGGTCGCCTTTGAGCACGAGGGCGTTGGTGCGGAGGTTGTCCGTCGAGACAGCCAGGGCGCGCCGGTGCTGGACGCCGTCGATCTCGACCACGAGCCCGTTTCGCCACCGGACGTCGAGGTAGACGCGGCCGCGGTCCGTGTGGACGACCACCTGCCGATCCGGCTCAGGAAGTCCGCGCTCGCGACACAGGTGGGCGAAGTCGAGCTCGCCCAAGGACTGCACGCCTAGCGCGATGTCACGCACCACGTTCTTGACGAAGGCTCTGCGCCGTCTGCCCCGCAGCTGTTTGCTCGTCCGCAGCAGTTCCTCCGGCGAGGCCAGTCCCTGCTGGGCGGTCATCAGCAGGATGAGGGCGGCCTGCCGGTCGCTGACGGCCCAGTGAGCCGCCCGAACCGCCGCGACGGCAGGCCGCGTGCGCGGGATCCCCGTCAGGAGAACCTCGGCTGGCACGCGACGGATGACCTTGTGCGCAGTCACGCCGCTCGGCCAGATGACTCTTGCCGTGTGAACGACGGAGCAGTGGATGGCTGGATCGTCGTAGTGCTTCAGACCGGCGAGCTCCAACGCCGTGACCCCGTCGATGGCCGTCACGGCGGGGCCTACTTCCCATACGGCTCGCCACAGTGACTCCTCACGGCTCAGCGGACGAGTGTGCACCGCCACCGTGACGTCGCCGTGCACCACCCATCGCTCCGAACGGACCTCGTATGCCACGTGGCGTCGCTCGATGCCGGCTGACCGGAGCATCGCCCGCGACACCACCCCGCCGTGGCGGTCGGCGAGCTCACGGGCGATCTGTCGTCGTTCTGGACCCCTCATGTCTCCCAACGTCGCGGGCGTCCCGGCCGCCAGCGACCGGCATACGCAGGCCTGTTGATGACGAGGCCGCAGCGGTCGGGGGTGTGGAAGCCCGGTCGAGGTGATCCCGGCAACAACGTCAGGTGCGCGATCACCTCGAACCAAGGCTCGCCGAGGGCCGCGTCGAGGTGATGTCGGCGCCGACGCGACTCCCGGGATCACCTCGAACCGCGGGAAGGAGAGGGTCAGAGGAGGGAGTTGACTGCCTCTCGGACTCCTTTGAAGGCGGGGGTTTCTGGGGTGATGACGGCGAAGTGGTCGGCGTTCGGCACGAGGTCGACCGTCACGTCGCCGCCGGCCGCCCTCGCCTTGGCCACGTAGTCGTCGGCGACCTCGGGCGGCACGGTGTCGTCGTCGAGACCGTTGACGAGGCGGACCGGCACCTTCGGGGGCAGGGTCGACATCGGGTCGGCGGACGTCCAAGCGGCAGAGCCGGGGCCGGACCCGACGAAGTCACGCGTCGCGTCGGAGCCGAGGTGCAGCCGGTCCGCGGTCCCGAGGTCGACGACCCCGGCCAACGAGACCACCCCGGCGATGCCGCGCTCGCGGGCCCACGGCTGGCCGGCCGCCCACGTCACGAGGTGGCCACCGGCGGAGTGGCCGACGAGCACGAGCGGCTTGGGCAGGTCGGGCTGGGCGGCCACCGACGCGAGGAGGCCGCGGACGTCGTCGAGGGTCCCGGGGACGCCCCCACCCGGCATACCGACTCGGCGGTACTCGGCCAGGACCACGTGGTAGCCCGCCCCGGCGAACGCCGCCGCCTCGGGACGGGCGTGCTCACGGTCGTACTCCGCGCGCCAGAAGCCGCCGTGCACGACGACGACCGTGCCCGTCACGGCAGGCGCCCCGGCGGCCGGCGCGAGGACGTCGTAGACCTGCGCCGGGTCGCTGCCGTAGGACCGCGTCGGGGCCCCCGGAGTGCTCGCGGCGGACGTCGTCGAGGAGCTGCTCGTCATGGGCGTCATCGTGCCACCGGCCCCGCCGACGCACCCCGCGAGGGCCGTGCTGACACTGAGTAGGGTGAGGGCCATGACCCAGTGGGAATACCTCACCGCACCGCTCCTGATCCACAACACCAAGCAGATCCTCGACAACTTCGGGGCGGACGGGTGGGAGCTCGTCCAGATCGTCAACGGTCCCGATGGCACGAGCCTCGTCGCCTACTTCAAGCGCCCGAAGTCCTGAGGAGCCAGCGCACCATGTCTGCAGTCGAAGACCGCCTGTCCGAGCTCGGCCTCACCGTACCCGAGGTCGTGCCGCCCGTCGCCGCCTACGTCCCCGTCGTCCGTGAGGGCGACCTCGTCTTCACCTCCGGTCAGCTGCCCATGGTCGACGGCTCCCTCGCCGCGACCGGCAAGGTCGGTGCCGAGGTCGACGCCGAGACCGCCAAGTCCCTCGCCGAGACGTGTGCCCTCAACGCGATCGCGGCCATCAAGTCCGAGATCGGCGACCTCGACACGGTGACCCGTGTCGTCAAGGTCGTCGGTTTCGTCGCCTCCGACCCGGGCTTCACCGGCCAGCCCGGGGTCATCAACGGCGCGAGCGAGCTGCTCGTCAAAGCCTTTGGTGACAAGGGGATCCACGCCCGTTCGGCCGTCGGTGTCGCTGCGCTCCCGCTGGACGCACCCGTCGAGGTCGAGGTCATCGTCTCCGTCGCCCGGTGACCGGTGAGGGTGGTGGACGCGTGAGCGAGACGAAGCGACGCTTCGCCCTGACCACGACGCCCGGCATCTCCGACGCGGCGTCGCGCTGGCTCGCCGGCGAGCGTTGGGACGAGGCGGTCCCGCGCCGCGCGAGCACCGTGATGCTCGTGCGCGACGGGGCCACGGGGCCCGAGGTCTTCATGCTGCGGCGCGTCTCCGAGATGGAGTTCGCGCCGAGCATGATGGTCTTCCCCGGCGGCGGGGTCGACGAGCGTGACGGCGAGCTCGGGCTGCCCTGGGCCGGTCCCTCGCCGGCCGAGTGGGCCGACCGGCTCGGCTGCTCGCCTGCCGAGGCGCAGATGTACGTCGCCGCCGCCATCCGCGAGGTCCTCGAGGAGTGCGGCGTGCTCCTCGCGAGCCCCTCGGCGAGTGGCCCGCTGGCGTTCGTCGGCGGCCCGGAGTGGGCCGAGATCCGTCGCGGCCTCGTCGAGCGGCGCCTCTCGCTCGCGGACGTGCTGCACGACAAGGGCCTCGTCCTGCGGTCGGACCTCATCGTCGCCAAGGCGCACTGGCTGACCCCGGTCTTCGAGCCGCGGCGCTACGACACGTGGTTCTTCGCCGCGGTCATGCCCCCCTTCCAGGTCGCCGACGGCGACACCTCCGAGGCCGACCACGCCGACTGGTTCGTCCCGTCCGAGCTGTTGGAGGCGTATGCCGCGGGCTCGGCCCTCATGCTGCCCCCGACGGTCATGTGCGTGGAGGAGATCCGCGACGCCCCTTCGGCTGCAGCGGTGGTCGTGCACAGCGAGTCCCTGCCGCTCATCATGCCGGAGGTCGTCGACGGCCCCGACGGGGCGGCGATGGAGATCGTCGAGCGGTGGGCCGAGCAGTGATCCGGCGAGCGCGTTGGACCTGCCGGCCCCGGTGGCCCCGGCGGACCCGACGGACCCGACGGGTCGGGTGAGGGACTGATGGAGGGCGCCGCGCCCGACCCGGGCTGGCACGGCGGGGCCATGAGCGAGCGCGCCGAGTGCGTGCTGTGCCCCAACCCTTCGCCGATGACCCTCGACGGCACCAACACCTGGCTGCTCACCGAGCCGGGCTCCGACGAGGTCGTCGTCGTCGACCCGGGCCCGCTCGACGAGGGCCACCTCCAGGCGGTGCTGCGGCGGGTCGAGCAGTCCGGCCGCCGCGTCGCGCTGACCCTGCTCACGCACGGGCACGCCGACCACGCCGAGAGCGCCGACCGGTTCCACGAGCTGACGGGGGCGCCGGTGCGGGCCTTCGGCCGGGGGCACGACGACCTGTGGCCGGGGGAGACCATCCGCGTCGGCGGCCTCGAGATCCTCGCCGTCGAGACGCCCGGCCACACGCGCGACTCGTTCTCCTTCGTGCTCCCGGCCGACAACACGCTGCTCACCGGCGACACGATCCTCGGGCGAGGCACGACCGTCGTCGCCTGGCCAGACGGCAGCCTCGAGTCCTACCTCGCCTCGCTCGAGCGCATCGAGTCCCTCACGCAGGCCGGCACGGTCACGAGCCTGCTGCCAGGGCACGGGCCGTTCGTCGCCGACGCGGCTGCCACCGTGACCTTCTACCTGAAGCACCGCGCGGAACGGCTGGACCAGGTGCGGGACGCGGTCGCCCGAGGTGCGCAGACGGCATACGCCGTCGTGGGGCAGGTCTATGCCGACGTGCCCCGGAGCGTGTGGCCCGCCGCCGAGCTGTCGGTGCAGGCGCAGCTGGAGTACCTCCGCGAGCACGGATGAGCCACCGATGACCCCACCGATGACCCCACCGATGACCCCACCGATGACCCCACCGATGACCCCGGAGGCAGGCCTCGAGGCGCTCGTCGCCGCGGCGGTGGCGCTGGTCGGGGAGCGGCGCCGCGTGGTGCTCGGGATCGCGGGAGCCCCGGGGGCGGGCAAGTCGACGCTGGCCGAGGCGCTCGTCGATGGCGTCGCCGCGCGTGAGGGCGACGGGTGGGTCGCGCACGTGCCGATGGACGGCTTCCACCTCGCGGACGCGCAGCTCGACCGGCTCGGGGCGAGGTCGCGCAAGGGGGTGCCCGACACGTTCGACGCCGACGGCTACGCCCACCTGCTGCGACGCATCACGGCGGAGCCGGACTCGTGGATCTATGCGCCCGGCTTCGAGCGGACGCTCGAGCAGCCTTTGGCCGCAAGCATGGTCGTCCCTCCGTCGGCTCGGCTCGTCGTGACCGAGGGCAACTACCTGCTGCTGGCCGAGGCGCGCTGGGAACGGGCGCGCGCCGAGCTCGCCGAGGTCTGGTTCGTCACGGGTGACGAGCAGCTGCGCCGGTCGCGGCTCGTCGAGCGACACGTGGCGTTCGGCAAGGAGCAGGAGGCGGCCGAGGCGTGGGTCACGCGGAACGACGACCCGAACGCGACCGTGGTCGCAGCAGCGGCCAGTCGGGCCGATCGGGTCGTGGTCAACGGTCCGGACGGCTGGTCGTTCGGTGCTTTGAGGTAGGCGCGCCGTCGTAACCTCGGCGGGTTCACCTCAAACGGGTGGGAGACGTGGGCGTCAGCGGGCGCGGCGCTTGAGGCGCTCGACGTCCTGGAGCAGCACGGCGCGCGCCTCGAGGCGCAGCCAGCCGCGGGTCGCGAAGTCGGCGAGCGCCTTGTTGACCGTCTCGCGCGAGGCCCCGACGAGCTGCGCGAGCTCCTCCTGGGTGAGGTCGTGGCTCACCATGATGCCGCCCTCGACCGGACGCCCGAAGCGCTCGGACAGGTCGAGCAGGGCCTTGGCGACACGGCCCGGGACGTCGGTGAAGACGAGGTCGGCGAGGTGGGCGTTGGTGCGGCGCAGGCGCTGGGCGAGCGCGGCAAGCAGCGTCTTGGACACCTCGGGGCGGCCCGTGAGGATCGCGGTGAGGGAGTCGTTGCCGAGGCCGAGCAGCTGCGTCTCGGCGACGGCGGTGGCGGTCATCGTGCGCGGGCCCGGGTCGAAGAGGCTGAGCTCGCCGAACATCTCGCCCGGACCGAGGATCGCGACGAGGTTCTCGCGGCCGTCGGGGCTCGTGCGGCCGAGCTTGATCTTGCCCTCGGCGATGACGTAGAGCGTGTCACCCCGGTCGCCCTCGTGGAAGAGCACGTCGCCGCGCTCCATGTGCGACCGGCTCATCTCGGACTGCAGGGCGGAGGCCGCCTCGTCGTCCAGAGCCTTGAACAGGGGCGCACGCCTCACCACGTCGAGATCCACGGGGTCAGTGTGCCACGTCGCCCCCGCCGTCGCCGTGCCACCGTGGGCAATTCGCCTGCGGGTCCGCGACGGCGGCTCGGCGCCGTCAGTCGTCGATGCGGTAGTCGATCGGCTTGCACACGCCGTTGTTGGACTTCTCGGCGGAGCACGCGGTCAGGCCCACGACGAGGTCGGCCTCGGCCCGGAGCACGAACCGGTCGCCGGCGCGAGACGTCGGCGGGTCGATGTGCAGCTCGCCGTTCCGCTCGGCCCAGACGTTCATGAAGATGTTGAGCGTCGTCGAGATCCGGTCGGGCTCCACGCCGAACGTCGCCATGTTGGTCGCGAGGTTCTCGAAGCAGCTCGGGTGGTAGGCGCCCTCGAACTCGGGGTAGAGCAGGTCGAAGGTCTGCTGCGAGCACGGCGTCAGCAGGATGTCGTGGTGCCCGCACGTGTCCTCGACGACGGTCGCCATCGGCCGGCTCCGGTTGCTGTAGAGCACGCTGCCGGTCGTCACGGCGGTCGAGTTGGCGTAGTCGATGGTGCGCCCCGAGCTGAACCACTCGTCGCGCTCGTCGTCCATGACGGCGAAGAAGTCGCTGACCTGCTCGCCCGTCGGGTCCACGACCGTGAGGCGCTGCCCGGCCTTGAGCAAGAAGGCGGTTCCGGTCTGGGGGGCGAGCCGCGTCAGGGTCATCCCGTCACGGTAGTCGCCGGGTGGCTGGACGACGGGGCCGCCGGGTCCGAAGTGGCGGTCAGTCGTGCCGAGTCGTGCGTCCTGCGAGATCGTCATGCCTGTTCCCCTGGTCGATGTGGGTGCTGGTGCTGTCGTGCGTGTCGGAGCTGTCGGGCGCATCGGCGCCGTCGGCGCCGTCGGCGCCATCGGTGCTGTCGGTGACCGGCTTCAGGTCGAGCGGCGGCTCCCAGTCGGCCGCGTGGCGACGGCCGGAGTACTGCAGGGCCTCGGTGCTGTCGCCGTGGTCGGCGACCATCGGGTTGATGAAGCCCTGGAGGTCCTCGTCGCGGCGCCGGATCGTGGTGCGCATGCCGTCGAAACGTCCCTCGGCGCGCAGCTGCTCGAACTGGCCGTGCGGGTTGAAGACGAGTGTCGGCAGCGGCGCCCGCCGGGCCACGCGCGAGGCGGCCGGGTGCAGGCCGACGATGAAGTACGCCGTGCCGCCGGCGCTGAAGGCGAAGTGCGGGTCGTTGGGGTCCGAGCCCACGCCGTCGGCCCACGACTCGTCGTCGGCGTCGTGCAGCCGCTGGAGCAGACCGAAGAGCGAGGCCTCGAAGCTCGCCTCGCTGCTCGGCAGGGGCCCGCGGAAGGTCGCGATGAAGGAGTGGAAGCCGCTCTCGCCCTCGATGGAGCTGGCGAACTCCTGGAGCCGCCCGAGCAGGTCGGCCGGCACGTCGGGGTCGTCCATGTCGTCGAGGACGGCGTGCGCGACGCTGCCGCGTCGGAAGACGGACTTGGCTCCGAGGCAGGGGAACTCGGCGTGCGTGACCATGAGCTCGAGGGCCCGGACCACGTCGGCGTCGGACGCGTGGGCGAGGTCCATGCCGGCGAGAAGGTCGAGAGTCGCCTCGAGGCCGTGGTGCCCCTCCGGCGCGGACAGCCCGGTCGACCCGGTCGCCTCGGCGGGTAGGTGCAGCCGGGCGTTCTCGACCGGGGTGTGGGCAGCAATGCGCGTATCCGTCGACATGTCGGACTCCTCTCGCTCAGGCAGCACGTACCCACCTCGGGTGCCGTTTGCGCGAAACCCTGTACAGCCGGACGCGGACGGCGTGACCCAGCCCAGCGGCATACAGTGTCGTCCGTGTCCCCCCGAGCACTCGTGATCGACGACGAGACCCCCGTCGCGCGGACCCGACGCGCCCGCAAGATGTACCGCGCGCTGCACGAGCGCTACCCGTACGCGCACTGCGAGCTCGACTTCACGACGCCCCTCGAGCTGCTCGTCGCGACGATCCTGTCGGCCCAGACGACGGACGTCGGGGTCAACAAGGTGACGCCGATCGTCTTCGCGAAGTACCCGACGGCCGCCGACTACGCGAACGCCGACCGCACCGAGCTCGAGACGATCATCCAGCCCACCGGCTTCTACCGGAACAAGGCCGACTCGCTCATCAAGCTCGGCATGGCGCTCGTCGAGCAGTTCGACGGCGAGGTGCCGCCGCGCCTCAAGGACCTCGTGACACTGCCCGGGGTCGGTCGCAAGACGGCGAACGTGGTGCTCGGCAACGCCTTCGACGTCCCCGGCATCACCGTCGACACGCACTTCGGCCGCCTCGCGCGCCGCTTCGGCTGGACCGAGGAGGAGGACCCGGTCAAGGTCGAGCACGAGATCGGGCGGCTGTTCATGCGCAAGGACTGGACGATGCTCAGCCACGTCGTGATCTTCCACGGGCGTCGCACGTGCCACGCGAAGAAGCCTGCGTGCGGGGCGTGCCCGGTCGCGCGCTGGTGCCCGAGCTACGGCGCGGGCGAGACCGACCCGGACAAGGCGGCGAAGCTCCTGAAGTACGAGCTGGCGCCGAAGTGACCGACGTGGTCAGCCGGATCGCGTATGCCGGCAGGTCGGGTTCCATCGAGCCGTCCCCGGCGCTCGGGGCCGGGTCGCTCGCACGTCCCGCGTGGCTGGACGAGCTTGCCGTGCGGCTGGAGAGCGTTGCGCCCGAGTGGTTCTCGCGCTTCCTGCCGCCGGAGGAGGGTGGACGGGAGTCCGCGGTGCTCATCCTCTTCGGTCCTCCGCCGGCCGGCGCCGAGGACGAGGGCGAGCACGTCGTGCTCATCGAGCGCTCGCACACGATGCGCACCCAGCCGGCCCAGATCGCCTTCCCGGGCGGCTCGCGCGACCCGGAGGACGACGACCTCGTCGCGACGGCGCTGCGCGAGGCCGAGGAGGAGACCGGTGTGGACCCGGCGGGCGTCGACGTCGTCGCTCAGCTGCCCTCGCTCTTCCTCGCCCCGGCGCAATTCGTCGTGGCCCCGGTGCTCGGCTGGTGGGCCCGGCCCTCGTCGATCGGGGTCCGTGACCCCGCCGAGGTGCACGACGTGCTCTCCGTGCCGGTGTCTCACCTCGTCGACCCGGCGACCCGCTTCTCGGTGACGCACCCGTCCGGCTACGTCGGTCCGGGCTTCGACCTGGACCACCTGCTCCTCTGGGGCTTCACGGCCGGGCTCATCAGCAGCGTGCTGGAGCTCGGTGGGCTCGCGCAGCCGTGGGACGCGGACGTCATGCGGCCGCTGCCCGAGCGCTACCTCGCGGGGAGGCGGTCGTGAGCGGCAGCGTCCTGCTCGACATCGCCCTCGTCCTGCTCCTGCTCGCCTACGGCTACTCGGGCTACCGGTCGGGGCTCATCCAGAGCGTGTTCTCGCTCGTCGGCTTCTTCGCGTTCGCGATGCTCGGGGTCTGGCAGCTGCCCGAGCTCCTCGCGCGCTGGCAGTCGGTGGCCGATGACGACCGCACCCGGGTGCTCGTCCTGCTGCTCGGGGTTGTCGTCCTCGGCTGGATCGGGCAGTACCTCGGCAGCCTGCTGGGCTCCCGGATCAGGCGACGGATGGGCCAGACCTCGCTGCGCCACGTCGACTCGGTGCTCGGCGCCGTCGTCGTGACCCTGGCGGCGAGCCTCATCATCTGGTTCATCGGGGGCGCCCTGCGCACGGCTGGCAGCCCGGCGCTGTCCAAGGCCATGGCGGAGTCCAAGGTGCTGCAGGTCGTCAACTCGGTCGTCCCCGAGGAGACCGGCCAGGTCTTCGCGAGCTTCCGCGGCTTCCTGTCGAGCCAGGGCTTCCCGCAGGTGTTCGGCGGTCTCGCGCCGGAGCCGATCACGCCTGTGCAGGACCCGGACCCGTCGGTCGCGCGGTCCCAGGCCATCCGCTCCGCCGGCCGGTCCGTCGTCAAGGTGACCACGCAGTCCCAGTCGTGCCAGCGCGGCCAGGAGGGCACCGGCTGGGTGCTGTCGCCGGGTCGCATCGTCACGAACGCCCACGTGGTCGCCGGCGCCGACGAGGTGCGCGTCCAGGGCGGCGACCAGGTGCTGCGCGCCCGCGTCGTCGTCTTCGACTCGCGGCGCGACCTCGCCGTGCTCAGCGTGCCGGGGCTCCTCCTGCCGCCGCTGCCGCTCGGTGGCGAGCTCAAGCGGGGCGACTCGGCAGCCGTGCCGGGCTATCCCCTCGACGGGCCCTACCGCGTCGTGTCGGCCCGCGTCCGGGCCCAGCTCGACGCCCGGGGCCTCGACATCTACGGCCGCGAGCGGGTCGTCCGTGAGATCTACTCGCTCGCCGCGACGGTGCAGCCGGGCAACTCCGGTGGTCCGCTGCTCGACACCAACGGCCAGGTCGTCGGCGTCATCTTCGCCAAGTCGCTCGAGGACGACTCGACGGGCTACGCCCTGACGCTCGCCGAGGCCAAGCCGGTCCTCGACGAGGCCGCCGCCGCCGGGGCCGAGGTCGACACCGGCGCCTGCGTCGCTGGCTGAACCGTCGAGAGGCCATGGTTCGTGGGTGCCTCGCAGTCGAGAGGCCAGAGTTCGCCCGACGAACTCTGGCCTCTCGACGTGTCAGGGGTCGCAAAACTTGGCCTCTCGACGTGGAAGAGGGGGCCAGTCGTGGCCTTTCGACGTGCAAGGGGGGCCGTTCGTGGCCTTTCGACGGTTGGGTGTGGGTGGGGTGCGTCATGATCGGGGGATGCGTCTCGAGAGTCCCGGCCTGACCACCGACCTCGACCTGCTGCGGCTGCAGGGGGCGACGGTGACCGACCACGGCGACCACCTCGTCGTGCGGACCGAGGCCAACCCGACCTTCTGGTGGGGCAACTTCGTGCTCGTCCCCACCGCCGCCCACGCCGACGAGGTCGACCGGTGGGTCGCCCGCTTCGAGGAGGAGTTCCCGGACGCCCAGCACCGCGCCGTCGCCTTCGCCCACGACGGCGGCGGCACCGACGCCTGGGCCGCGCGCGGCTGGGACGTCGAAGGGGACGTCGACCTCGCCACGACGACGCTGCCGACGGCCGCGGACGCAGCGGACGGCATACAACTGCGTGCGCTGACGAGCGACGACGACTGGGAGCAGTCGGCGCAGGTCGGCGCCCGCGACACCCCGCAGGAGCAGCGCGATCCGCGGCTCGTCTTCGAGCGGCGCCGCGTCACGGCCCAGCGCGGGCTCGTCGACGCGGGGCGGGCGCAGTGGTTCGGGGCCTTCGACGGCGACCGGCTCGTGGCCCGGCTCGGCATCGTGCGGCTCGGTGACCTCGCCCGCTACCAGGACGTCGTGACGCTGGAGAGCCACCGCCGACGTGGCCTGGCCGGTGCCCTCGTGCGCGCTGCGGGGGAGTGGGCCTTCGAGGATCCCGCGGTCGGGCGGCTCGTCATCGTCGCCGAGGACGGTGGCCCGGCCATCGGGCTCTACCAGCGGGCCGGCTTCGCCGAGGTCGCCCGCCACGTCGGCGTCTCCCGGCCTCCCGCGTGAGCATCCCCAACGTCGAGTGCCCACTTCCCGACGCCGTGAAGTGGGCACTCGACTCCGGGGGAGCGTCGGGAAATGGGCACTCGACGGGTGGAGCGTGCGTATGCCGGGTGGCTCAGTCCGCCTTGACGGCGAGCACGGGGCAGGCGGCGTCGAGGAGCAGGCGCTGCGCGGTCGAGCCGAGCAGCAGCTTGCCGACCGGGCTGCGGTGGCGGATGCCGATGACGAGCATGCGCGGACCCTCGTCCTCGATGACCGACAGGATCTGGTCGGCCGGGTCGGTGCCGTGCTCGATGCGCCGCACCTCGTGGGCCACGCCCGACTCGGCGAGGTCGCGGTCGAGACGGTCCAGGGTCGAGCTCTCGGCGCGGTGGGCGTCGACGAGCTTGTCGTCGCGCGACATGTTGATCACGAGGACCGACTCGTCGTGCGCCTTGGCCTCGCCGATCGCGGCGGCGAGGGCGGCCTCGCCCTGCGGCGTGGGGATGTAGCCGACGAGGATCATGCCGCCACCTCGTCCTTGAGCTCGGCCATGAGTCCCTCGCCCGGGCCGCCCTTGCCGCCGCGGGCCTTGCGGATCGCCCTGGCGATGAGCGGCCACAGGATCGTGAGCACGATGATGCCGTAGCAGACCCAGGCCACCGGACCGCCCAGCAGGCCGCTGACCTCGCCGTGCGAGAGCTGCAGCGAGCGGCGCAGGTGCAGCTCGGCGATCGGGGCCAGGATGACACCGATGATGAGCGGCAGCACGGGCAGGCCGAAGCGGCGGATCGCGAAGCCGACCAGGCCGATGCCGAGGAGCAGGTAGAGGTCGAAGGCCTGGCCGTTGACGGCCCACGCACCCATCGTCGCGAAGAAGAGGATGCCCGCGTAGAGGTAGGGCCGAGGGATCTGGAGCAGCTTGGCCCAGAGCGGAGCCATCGGCAGGTTGAGCAGCAGCAGCAGCGTGTTGCCGACGAAGAGGCTGGCCACGAGGGTCCACACCAGCACCGGCTGCTTCTCGATGAGCAGCGGGCCCGGCTCGAGGCCGCGGCCCTGCAGGAAGGTGAGGATGATCGCAGCGGTCGCGTTGGTCGGCAGGCCGATCGCGAGCAGTGGCACGAGGGTGCCGGCGGCGGACGCGTTGTTGGCGGCCTCGGGGCCGGCGACGCCCTCGATGGCGCCGTGGCCGAACTCCTCGGGGTGCTTGGTCAGCTTGCGCTCGGCCACGTAGGACAGGAACGTCGGGACCTCTGCGCCGCCGGCGGGGATGGCGCCGAACGGGAACCCGAGGGCGGTGCCGCGCAGCCACGGCTTCCAGGACCGCTTCCAGTCCTGCTTGCCCATCCACGGCTGGCCCACCGGGATGACGCCCCCGGCCTTGCGCCGGAGGTGGGCGGCGACCCACAGGGCCTCGCCGACGGCGAAGAGCCCGACGGCGACGACGACGATGTCGATGCCGTCGGCGAGCTGTGGGATGCCGAAGGTCATGCGCTGCTGGCCGGTGACCTTGTCGATGCCGATGACGCCGATGGACAGGCCGACGAGCAGGGCGGCGAACCCGCGAAGGCGGGAGGTCCCGAGCACCATGCTCGCACCGACGAACGCCAGCATGATGATGGCGAAGTACTCGGGTGAGCCGAGCTGGACGGCGAACGCGACGACCTGCGGCATGACGAGCACGAGCAGGGCCGTGGCGATGGTCCCGGCGACGAAGGAGCCGATGGCGGCGGTGGCGAGGGCCTGGGCGGCGCGGCCGGCCTTGGCCATCTTGTTGCCCTCGAGGGCGGTGACGACCGACGACGACTCGCCCGGGGTGTTGAGCAGGATCGAGGTGGTCGACCCGCCGTACATGCCGCCGTAGAAGATGCCGGCGAACATGATGAGCGCCTGGGTCGTGTCGAGCGAGAAGGTGATCGGCAGCAGGAGGGCCACGGTCATGGCCGGGCCGATGCCGGGCAGCACGCCGACGGCGGTGCCGACGACGACGCCGATGAAGGCGAAGAGCAGGTTCAGCGGCGTCAGGACGTTGACGAACCCGTCGAGGAGGTGGTTGAGGTTGTCCATCAGAGGATTCCTTGGAGGATGCCGGCGGGCAGGTTGACCCCGAGCCCGATGGCGAACGCGTAGAAGGTGGCGAGGGAGATCGCGAGCCCGACGAGAAGGCCACGGATGACGTGGCGGTTGCCGAGCGCATACGCACTGCCCGAGAACAGCAGCGTGCCGGCGATGACCCAGCCGAGCGGCTCCATGAGGGCGGCGCTCGCGGCGAAGATGACGACGAGCAGCCCGACGGTCTTCCAGTCGGCCTTGGCGTCGAGGTCCACGTCCTCGCCCTCGTCGGCGGCGCCGACCCCGCCACGGTGGATGTCGACGGCGTAGAAGACGGAGACGATGAGGAGCAGGATCCCCAGGACGGTGGGGATGACCTTCGGGCCGAGCGAGTCGTTGGTGCTCGCCACGGGGGCGAGCTGGGCCGAGTTGACGAGCAGGACGATGCCGAGGCCGGCGAGGGCCGCGCACATGCCGTACTGCGCGCGGTCCCCGCCCTGTGTCTCGACATCCTGGGCCGCGGTGTCGGTGTGCGTGCGGTCAGGCGTCGTGTCCGTCATGTCAGCTCGTCAGCCCGAGGCCCTTGAGGATGTCGGCGACGTCCTGGTCCTGAGCCTTGAGGAAGGTGCCGAACTGGTCGCCGGTCTCGAAGGCGTCGGTCCAGCCGCGCTTCTCGAGCTCGGCCTTCCATGCGTCGGTGCCGTGCATCTTGGTCAGCGCGTCGACCCACACCTGCTTGTCGCCGGCCGAGATCTCCGGAGGGGCGACGATGCCGCGCCAGTTGGTGAAGGTGAAGTCGATGCCCGACTCCTTGACGGTGGGCACGTCGGGCAGGGCGTCGATGCGCTTGTCGCTCGTGACGGCGAGGACGCGCACGGAGCCGGCCTTGACCTGCTCGAGGAACTCCCCGAACCCGCTCGCGCCGAAGGCGATCTTGTTGCCGAGGATCGCCGGCAGCAGCTCGCCGCCGCCGTCGTAGGAGATGTACGAGACCTTGGTCGGGTCGATGCCGACCGCCTTGGCCAGCTGCATCGGCAGGAGGTGGTCGGGGCCGCCGGGGCTCGAGCCGCCGCCGACGTTGATCTTCGACGGGTCCTTCTTCCACGCGTCGACGAGGCTCTTGAGGTCCTTGTACGGCGAGTCCTTGGAGACGACGACGGCGCCGGCCTCCTCAATGAGCTTGGCGATCGGGGTGGTGTCGTTGAGGGTGGCCTTGCTCTTCTGCGTGTAGGCCGCGCCGACGACGCCGAGACCCATCTGCATGGCGAGCTTGCCGTTGCCCTTCTCGTTGACGACCCGCTGGAGGCCGACGGTGCCGCCGGCGCCCGGCAGGTTGAACACCTGCACCGAGCTGGTCACCTTCTGGTTCTCCATGACCTGGGCCACCGTCCGGGCCGTCGTGTCGTAGCCACCACCGGGGCTGTTGGGGACCATGATCTGCAGGCCCGTCGCCGGGCCTGCAGCCGCGCCGGTGGAGGCGTCGTCCTTCTTGGCGGTCGCGCCGCACGCCGACAGGGCGAGGGTCCCGACGGCGGCCAGGGCGACGAGGGCGCCGATGCGCCGGCGGGTGGGGACTGCGCTGCTGGTGCCGGACGTGCCGGGACGGGCAGTGTGGTGAGTACTCATCGTTGAGATCTCTTTCGCGTTCTTGGGCTGGAACGGCATGATCGTGCCCGCGTCCCGGAGCGGTGTCGCCGTTGTGTCACCAATGAAGGTTGAGTTCGTTGTGGTCAAGCAGAGCAGGCGCCGTTTCGGCCGATGGTTCGGCGGGCTGACCCTCACGGGGCAGCTGTTCGCCGTGCAGCTGCTCATTCTGCTCGGCGTGCTCGTGGCGGTCGCCCTCGTCTCGCTGTCGCAGTCGGAGGCGACGTTCACCCGCACGGAGGGGCGCCGGGTGTCGGCCGTCGCCGAGCAGCTCGCGAGCACCCCGATCGTGCGCACCGAGATGTCGCCCGGCGGGGTGCCCAACGTGCTGCCGAGCCTGGTGCAGTCGATCGTGACGCAGTACAACATCACCTCGATGAGCGTCGCCGACGCCGCCGAGGTCGTACGCGTGTCGTCGGACCCGACGCTCGAGCGGGCGCCGATGCCGCTCGGGTCGCGGGCGGTGGCCGACGGGGCGAGCTGGACGGGCGTCATGGAGCTCGGCGGCGAGCGGATGATCGTCGCGCAGAGCCCGCTGCTGTCGGTGCCGGACCCGAGGGTCAAGGAGCCGCAGCTGCCCGTGGGCACGCAGCTCGGCACCGTGATGATCGCCGTGCGTATGCCGTCTGCCTGGGACCGCCTGCTCGGCAACTCCTCGTACCTCCCGACCTACCTCGGCATCGCGCTTGTGCTGGGCGGCGTCGGGTCGTGGCTGCTGGCCCGGCGCATCAAGCGCCAGACGCTGGGGCTCGAACCGGCGGAGATCACGGGTCTCGCGGAGAGCCGCGAGGCGATGCTCTTCGGGCTGGCCGAGGGGGTGGTCGCGCTCGACACGAATGAGCGGATCACCTTGGTCAACAACGTCGCCCACCGGCTGCTCGACCTGCCGGAGCATGCCGTCGGGATGCGGCTCGACGACCTGCCGATCGGCCCGCGGCTGCGCGACGTGCTGCGCGGCGTCACGGACGACGTGACGGGCAACGGTGCTGATGGTGCGTCCGGTGCCCACGGGGGGCAGCGTGACCAGGTGGTGCTGCGACGCGGCCGCGTGCTGGTGATGAACCGCATGCAGGTCAGCAAGGACGGCCGACCGCTCGGGTCGGTGACGACGCTTCGCGACCGGACCGAGCTCGCCGACCTCGAGCGCGAGATCGGCTCGTTCCGCAGCACGACGGAGCTGCTGCGAGCCCAGGCGCACGAGTTCGCCAACCAGCTGCACACCATCTCGGGGCTCATCCAGCTCGGGGAGTACGACGAGGTCGTGGCCTACGTGGACTCGGTGAGCGAGCACCGCGCGCAGCTCGACCTCACCGTCGCGCGGCGCATCCGGGACACGGCAGTGACCGCGCTCGTCATGGCCAAGGCGGCGCAGGCCACCGAGCGCCGGGTCGAGCTGCGGGTCTCGGACGACACGTCGCTCGGGCGCATCGGGGCTCGTGACTCCGCCGACGTCGCAGCGGTGGTCGGCAACCTCGTCGACAACGCCATCGACGCGGCGGCCTCGTCCGAGGGCGACGACAAGTGGGTGGAGCTGACGATCCGCCAGGACGCGAGCTCGCTCGAGGTGAGCGTCGTCGACTCGGGGCCGGGCATCGCGCCCGAGCTCGTCACCGAGGTCTTCACCCACGGCTTCACGACCAAGGCGGCCCGGGCGGGCGAGCGCGGCATCGGGCTGGCGCTGACGCGTCTCATCTGCCAGCGTCGGGGCGGCGAGGTCGAGGTCGAGAGCACCCCGACGGGTGCGAAGTTCGTCGCCCGGCTGACGGTGGAGCCGGGGCCCGGCCCCGCCACTGCCCTGACCGATGACTCGACCGAATCCGTTGCGGCCGTGGAGGAGAAGCGATGATCCGGGTGCTCGTCGTCGACGACGACTTCATGGTGGCGCGCATCCACCGCGGCTTCGTCGAGCGCGTCACGGGCTTCGAGGTCGTCGGCACCGCCCCCACCGGCGACGAGGCGCTGACCCTCGTCGCCGAGCTGAAGCCCGATCTCGTGCTGCTCGACCTCTACCTGCCGGACGCCTTCGGGCTCGACGTCGTCGCGCGGCTGCGGGCGGCGGGCGAGACGTGCGACGTCCTCGTCATCACCGCGGCCAAGGAGGCCGACGCCGTGCGCGGAGCTCTGCGCCAGGGCGTCGTCGGCTACCTCCTCAAGCCGTTCGCGTTCGCCGACCTCGAGCAGCGCCTGCTGACGTATGCCGCCGAGCGGGCACGCGACCTCGGTGACGACCTGACGCAGGCCGAGATCGATGCCGCCTTCACGTCGTCGCAGCCGGTCGGGCGGGGGCCCGTCGCGGCGCTGCCGAAGGGCCTCAGCGCCGAGACGGCCGAGGCCGTGGAGCGCGCGCTGCGGGAGTCCGGAGAGTCGCGCGAGACGCTCTCGGCGACGGAATGCGCTGAGGTCGTGGGGATCTCACGCGTCAGCGCGCGTCGCTACCTCGAGCACTTCGTCTCGTTCGGGCGGGCCGAGGTGACGCTCCGCTACGGCTCGACCGGTCGCCCGGAGCGCCGCTACCGCTGGCTCTGAACCCGGCCACCAGCGCGACTGCGCGGGTCTCGGGGAGGGGGGACACGGCATACGCCACCAGGAGATCCGTGGAGAAGTGCGGCCCGCCGACCTCAGGGGAAGGTCGGCGGGCCGCTGCGGACGGCCGACCACAGGGGAAGATCGGCGGGCCGCGTCGCAGGCACCCTCGGGTGCAGCTCGGGGTGGGCGGTCAGCCCAGATGGGCGGCGTCGAGCGCCGACTGGAGGCTCTGCTGGTAGGCCTCGCTCGTGTAGGTGGCTCCGCTGACGACGTCGATCTTGGCCGACTGCGCGGCGAGGGCCTCGCGGCGCAGGGTGGGCGCGGCGCCGGCGCTGATCGACACGGAGGTGCCGGAGCTGTCGGTCAGCTGCAGGGCGTGGACGTTGGTGATCTTCTTGCCCGTGAAGCTGACCCGGACCTGGACGGAGCCGTACTGCGTGCCGACGACGGCGCCGTCGACCGTGCCGGAGCGGGGCGCCGCGGCGGGAGCCTTGGAGGCCTTGCCGCCGGACGAGCTCTTGGAGCTGCCCTTGCTGCTCTTGCTCGTCGAGCTGCCGGACGGCTGCGGCGGAGCGGCCGCGACGGGCGTGCCCGCCTTGGCGCCGGACAGGACGTGGACGCCGATGACGGCGGCGTGCTTGGGCGTCAGGCCCGAGGCCCAGGACGCGCCGATGGTGACGACGCTGGCGAGGCCGACGAGTGCGGTCGTTGCCTTCCTCACCAGGAGAACCTCTCGTCGTGGATGTGGGACTTGGGGATGCCGCCCTCGAGGAGGCTGCGGTGCACGAGGTGCATCCAGCCGCCGGGGCCGCAGAGGTAGGCCTCGTGCCGGCGCAGGTCGGGGACGAGCTCGGCGAGGCGCTCGGCGTCGGGGACGGGCTGGGCGCCCCGCTGGCCGAGGGAGTGGTCCGGCGGCAGCCACGAGCCGTCGACGGGCGGGCCGACGAGCAGGAGCAGGCGGTGGCCGCCGAGGGCGGTGAGGTGCTCGAGCTCGTCGCGCAGGGCGAGCTGGGACTCGTAGTTGGCGCGGTAGACGACGGTGACGTCGCCGCGGCCGGCGTGGCCGTGGCGCACGAGCTCCTCGAGGATCGAGCGGACCGGCGTGACGCCGATGCCGGCAGCAAGGAGCAGGACGCGGCGGCGGACGCGCTGGCGGGAGGTGAAGGCGCCGTAGGGGCCCTCGAAAAGGACGCGGGTGCCGGGGCGCAGGTGGGCCAGGCGGCTCGAGTGGTCGCCGAGCTCGCGGACCGTGATGCGCAGGTGGCGGCCGTCGGGGGCGCTCGAGATCGACCACGGGTGGGCGGTCGCGAGCAGGCGCGGGCTGACGAAGCGCCAGTTGAGGTACTGCCCCGCGCGGACCGGGAGCTTGTCGAGGTGACGACCCTCCATGCGCACCGACCACACGCCGGGGGCCTCCTCGACGACCTCGGTGACGCGCAGCTGGTGACGCAGGCTGCGGGCGACGGGGACGAGCAGGCGCCACCAGAGGACGCTGGCCGCGACGAGGACGAACAGGGTCCACCAGTAGGTCCGAACCCACTGCGCTGCAGTGAAGTCCGACCCCATCGAGAGCTCGTGCGGCACCGCGAGGACGACCGCGGCATACGCCGTCAGGTGCACGAGGTGCCACCACTCGTAGGACAGGCGGCGGCGGGCGATGCTGACCGAGGTCACGGCGATGACGACGAGCAGTGCGGTCGCGACGAACGCGAAGAGCAGGTCGCTGCCACCGGTGAGCAGGCGGAAGCTCTCGACGACGGGGGCGAAGGGGCCGTGCAGCTCGTCGCGGGCGGCGTAGCCCAGGACGATGGCGCCGACGTGCACGAGCACGAGGGGCACGGTGATGCGTCCGAGGATGCGGTGCGCCTTGAGCGCGCGGTCCATCCCGTAGACGCGGTCGATCCACGGCACGCGGGCGGCGAGGAGCAGCTGGATGAGCAGCAGGTCCATCGCGACGAGGCCGGTGAGGCGTCCGACGGCGATGAGCGTCGTGCTGCTCGGGCCGGCGACGAGGTCGTGGCTGCCGCCGCCGAGGAGGAACTGCGCCATGACGGCGAGCAGGCTCGCGATGGCGAGGGACTCGAGGAGGTCGCCCGTGCGGGCCTGCCAGCGGCGGAAGTCCGCCCCGGCACGCAGGGCACGACGGACCCGGCTCGGGGTCCCACGGTGTGGTGCGATGGTGGTGCTCACATAGACGATGGTGCTCAGGTGATCTCAGAAAGTTATGAGACGTGCGAAGGAGAGTTGCGGCATGACCGTTCCGTCGCTGCGCCCGCGGCTGCTGCTCGTCGAGGATGACCCCGACCTGTCGCAGATGCTCGCCGAGCTGCTCGACGAGGAGGGGTATGCCGTGACCGCCGTCCGCGACGGACAGGCCGGCCTGCACCGTGGCCTGGTCGACGAGTGGGACGTCCTCGTCGTCGACCGTGGCCTGCCGGGGATCGAGGGGGTCGACCTCGTGACGCGGCTGCGCTCGCGGGGGATGGCGGCGCCCGTGCTCTTCCTCACCGCGCGGGGGACCGTGGCCGACCGCGTCGAGGGGCTCGACGCGGGGGCGCAGGACTACGTCGTCAAGCCGTTCGACGTCGAGGAGGTGCTCGCGCGGCTGCGGGCGATGCTGCGGCCGCTGGGTGGGGCTGCGGGGGAGCTCGTCGTCGGGTCGCGGCGGCTCGTCGTCGGGGAGCAGCGGCTCGTCGGCGACGACGGCGAGGTCATGCTCTCGGGGCGTGAGGCGCGGCTGCTGGAGGTGCTCGCGCGCCGCCCGACGCGGGTCTTCACGCGGGACGAGCTGCTCGACGCGGCCTTCGACAACGCCGACACGCTCGGTGCCGTCGACACGTACGTCTACTACCTGCGCCGCAAGCTCGGGAAGTCCGTCATCGACACGGTGCACGGCGTGGGCTACCGCCTCGGTGCCTCGTCGTGAGGTGGCCATGGACGGATCGGTCTCGGGCTGAAGCGGATCCGCTGCGGCAGGCGTCGCGGTCGGTGGCGCTGCGCGTCGGCGCCACGACGGCGCTCGTCGTGCTGCTCGCCATCATCGGCACGGCCGTGCTCTTCGACCGCCAGCAGCTCGCCGAGATCCGCGGACGCACCGAGACGACCGCGCGCACGGCCGACGACGTCGTCGACGCACCGCCCGGCACGTGGCTGGTCAAGCTGACGGAGTCCGGTCACGAGGCGACCCGGTCGATGCCGGCGGACCTCGCTGCGTCCGCGGTGGGGGTCGGTCCCGACGTCACCGGGCAGACGAGCTTCACCGCCGACGGGCGGTCGTGGCCCGCGTGGGTCGACCAGCGCGACGGCGTCACGTACGTCGCCGTCTACGACATCCGGCTGCACACCGGGGAGGAGCAGCGGCTGCTCGTGTCGACGATCGCGGCCGGCGTTATGGGTGTGCTGCTGGCCGCGCTGACGGGGCTGCTCGCGGGACGCCGGGCCGTGCGGCCGCTCGGCGAGGCGATGGAGCTGCAGCGCCAGTTCGTCGCGGACGCGTCTCACGAGCTGCGCACCCCGCTCGCCGTCATTAGCACGCGCGCGCAGCTGCTGCGCCGGCACGTCGCTGCTGATGCTGCGGCTGGTGGAGGTGGGGCGGCGTCTGCGCGCCGGCTGGCCGAGGTCGACCAGCTCGTCCACGACACCCAGGCGATGGCCGACGTCGTCTCCGACCTGCTGCTCTCGGCGCAGCTCGAGCACGTCGACGAGGTCGCCGAGCGTGTCGACCTGGGGGCGCTCGCATCCGAAGTCGTGCGGTCGCTGATGCCGTATGCCGCCGAGCGGGGAGTGACGCTCGTCGACGAGGACGCCGGTGTTGGCGGCGGTGGCGGCGGCGCGTGCGTCGTGGACGGGGTCGCGCCGAGCCTGCGACGGTCGGTGCTGGCCCTCGTCGACAACGCGATCTCGCACTCCGACAAGGGATCTGAAGTGGAGGTGCGGTCGTCGATGGCGGGCAGCGAGGTGCGGGTCGACGTCGTCGACCACGGCCACGGCGTCGACGTCGAGGACGTCGAACGGCTGAGCCGGCGCTTCTCCCGCGGCGACGGCGCATCCGGAGTACGACGCGTCGGCCTCGGACTCGCCCTCGTGACCCAGATCGTCCGGTCGCACGGCGGCCGTCTCGAGGTCGCGGCGACCCCCGGTGGGGGAGCGACCTTTAGCCTGCTCATCCCCGCGGCCGGCGACGACTGAGCTGCAGGCGGTCGCGCTGTCGGAGGCCGAGGACGGCGATGGCCCCGGACGAGAAGTCCGGGGCCATCACTTGGTTCGGTCAGTCCATCACCGGAGGGTGATGTTGACCGTGTGCGGCACACCGTCGCCCAGGTCGATCTTCAGCTGGTACGTGCCCGCGCTGAGGGTCTTGGTGGCGAGGTTGAAGATGTACTGCCCACTCGTCGCGTCGTATCGGAAGAGGTTGCCGGTCGTCGCGTTCGAGGTCGAGATGGCCTCGAGGACACTGCCGCTCGTGCCGACAGCAGCAAGGCGCTGCAGGTAGAGGCGGGCCGCCAGGTCCTTGACCCCGGCGCTGGCCCCGGTCAGCTGGAACTTCACCGGCACGGTGCTGCCGAGCTTGAAGACCGAGCTGCCGTCGACGTTGACGGGCTGCAGGACGTTCGACCACGCCGCCGTGACGGTGACAGTGAAGGTCTTCGAACCCTTGTTGCCAGCCTTATCAGTCGCCGAGCAGGTCACCGTGGTGGAGCCCAGCGGGAAGACGCTGCCAGAGGCCCGGTCACAGCTGGCTGCGACAGTGCCGTCCACGATGTCCATCGCCTTGGGGTCAGCGAACGTCACGACAGCCCCTGTGGCAGATGTCGCCGTCGCGGCCTTATTGTCCGACACACTCACCGCAGGCGCCGTGGTGTCCTGAACCGTCACTGTGAAGGTGTTGTCCGCCTTGTTGCCAGCCTTGTCGTTGGCGGAGCAGGTGACGGTGGTGGTTCCGAGTGGGAACACCGACCCGGAAAGCCTGTCGCAGGTTGCGGCCAGCAGACCATCCACGTCGTCCAGGGCGGTGACGCCTACGTAGGTGACGGCGGCGCCAGCGGGCCCGGTGGCCTCGATGCCGGTGATGTCGGCGGGGACGGTCACCACGGGCTTGGTCTGGTCCTGGACCTCGACCGTGAACGAGTTCGTGCCCATATTGCCGGCGGCGTCCGTGGCAGAGCACGTGACCGTGGTGAATCCGAGGTTGAACGTGCTGCCCGACTCGGGCGTGCACGAGACCGGCAGGTCGCCGCTCACAATGTCGTGGGCAGTCGCGGCGCCGTACGTGACGTTGCTTGCCCCGGTAGACGACGTATTGCCCACGACGACGTTGGCAGGAACCGTCACCACCGGGTCGGTGGTGTCCTCGACCTTGACAGTGAACGACGCGTGGCCGGTGTTGCCCGCGGCGTCCGTCGCAGAGCAGTTGACCGTGGTCGTGCCGAGCTTGAAGACGGACTCCGGGGCCGCGGAGCAGGTGACGGGGACCGTGCCGTCGACGATGTCGCTGGCGGTCACTGAGTCGTAGGCCACCTTGGCGCCGTCGGGGCCGGTGGCCTCGACCAGGACGTCGTCCGGCACGGTCACGGTCGGAGGCGTGGAGTCCTTCACGGTGATGGTGAAGGAGGCATCACTCTGGTTGCCGGTCTTGTCGGCAGCGGTGCATGTCACGGTGTGTGTGCCCAGAGCGAAGGTCGAGCCTGAGCTCGGGTCGCAGGTGATGGCAACCGATCCGTCGACCAGGTCGGTCGCCGAGCTCGTGAAGCTGGCCTCAGCACCCGTTGACGCGGTGGCCTCCTTGGTGAAGTCATCCGGCACCGTGATCTGCGGCCCCGTGGTGTCGACGACGGAGATGACGAAGGAGTTGTCGCCGGTGTTGCCCGCCTTGTCCTTGGCGGAGCAGGTGACGGTGGTGTCGCCGAGCGGGAACACCGTGCCGGATGCCTTGTCGCACGTGGTGGACAGCGTGCCGTCCACGTCATCCGTGGCGGTCGCGGCGTCGAACGTCACGGTGGCGCCGTCAGGACCGGTCGCCTCGATCGTCTGGTCGGCCCCAACGGTGACGATCGGCTTGGTGCTGTCCTGGACCTCGACCGTGAAGGTCTTGGTGCCCAGGTTCCCGGCCTTGTCGGTGGCTGAGCACGTCACCGTGGTCGTCCCGAGCGAAAAGGTAGATCCGGATGCCGGGCTGCAGCTGGTGGTCAGAGCACCGTCGACGAGGTCGGTCGCGGTCGCCCTCGGGTAGGTGACGGTGTAGCTGGAGTTTCCCACGACGATGTTGGCCGGAGTTGTGACGACCGGACCCGTCGTGTCGGTGACCACCACGGCGAACAGGTCGCTCGTGCCGGTGTTGCCGGCCTTGTCCGTGGCCGAGCAGGTGAGCGTGGTCGTGCCGACCGGGAAGCCGTCACCGGAGGCGTAGGTCGTGCCGCCCGCCGTCTTGCAGGTCACGGGCCTGGAGCCGTCCACCGCGTCGTAGGCGCTCGCGGAGAAGGCCACCGGCGTCAGCGCCGACGTGGCCTCGACCGAGGCCGGCGCGGTCGCGGTGACGAGCGGCTTGGTGGTGTCCACGATGCTGTACGTCGCAGACGCCGCCGCCGAGAGACCGCCAGCGTCGGTGTAGCTGCAGGACGCAGTCTGGCTTCCAAGGCCATCCGCGGCACGCGCGCCCGTCAGACCGGTCAGGCCTGCCGCGAAGCTCTTGGTGCCGTCTTCCTTGTCGACGACGTTGCACAGGGCAGCGGGAACGTTGCCGAACTCGTAGGAGGCGCCGTTGGTCACGCCCCCGACCGTGACGGTCGGAGCGGTGTTGGTGACCGGGGCAGCGTTGACCGTGAGGGTGAAGCCGGCGTCGATCGTCGAGTACGTGCCGACGCCCGAGTCCTTCACCGAGACGGTGATCGGATACTGGCCGGGAGTCGACGAGGTGAAGCTGACGGGCAGGATCTGGCTGCAGCCGGTGAACGTCAGGGACGACGGGGTGGCTGTCACGCCGGCAGGGGCAGAGATGCTCACCGTGGCGGCCGATCCGTCGGCCGGGTTGCAGCTGTTCTGCGGGTCGCCGGCGTTGTTGTTCTGGTTCTGGATGTTGTAGCTGATCGTGGTGCTGCCACCCGCCGTGATGGTGGGGCTGCCACCGGCGACGATGTTGTTCTGCACCAGGTCTGCGTGAGCCGCGCCAGGGAAAGCGAGCAGTGCAAGGGTGGTGGCTGAAGTCAGGGCCAGGAGCCGCCGGAGCGGCCGCCCAGTCTGTGTGCGTGAGCCGGGGCGCCGACTCCTCGAGGTTTGTACGGCCATGTGGGCACCTTCGATTTCGTCAGTTGCTGGTTGCGATTCGGTATGGACCGGGTAAACCGTAAGTTCGCGGAGAAGGGCGTCGCAGAGGTTTCACGTTCAACCTGCTGAACGGTCGGGCAAACGGCGTTCAAATCTCTAAACGCTCCGTGGTCGTGGTGAATTGGAGGCATCACCGTGTTGCTTCCAAGCCTCACTGGCCTCATGTTCAGAGGATTGAACGCCTTGCCTTGTAGTCGTCCGCGGTGACTCCTGCCTAGCCTTGGAGGGGGGCCTCAAATGCATGGGCCGGGAGCGCGGGTCCGCGGCTACCGGCGCCGCCCGCAGCACCCCGAGCATCTCCAACAGAGAGGGATGTCATGAGACGCCAGAGGCACAATGTTCGCCCGCCGGGGTGCCCGACGTGGTGCGTGCAGCGACACGGCATACGGGAGGGTGAGGACGATGCCATCCACGTGAGCGGGGAGCTGCTCGTGAGGGGCACGTCGCTGCGGCTGTGCACGACGGTCGACCCGGTGACGCTGCAGGGCGACGGGCCCTACGTCCTCGTGGGCGGCGAGGAGTACTCGCTGCACGAGGCGGACGCGCTCATCGACGCGCTGACCCAACTCGTCGACGAGGGGCTCGGGCTCACTCGCCGCGCAGGAGCCTGAAGGCGCTCTCACGGTCCTTCACGCGCAGCTTCTTGAGCACGGACGACACGTGCACGCGCACGGTCGTGGCCGACAGGAAGAGGCGCTTGGACACCTCCTCGGTGGTGAGCCCCTGACCGAGGAGCTCCATGACCTCCCACTCGCGGGCGCTCAGCTTGGCGGCGGCCGTGCTGCGGCGGGCGAAGCGGCGCTTGGCCGGCGCGCGGAACTCGTCCATGATGCGCGCGACGAGCCTTGGTGGCATGGCGGCTTCGCCGTCGAGGACGCCACGGAGCTTGTCCGCCAAGGTCGCCGGGTCGGTGTCCTTGAGGAGGTAGCCGGACGCGCCGGCCCGCAGGGAGTCGAAGAGGTCGTCGTCCTCGGCGGACTGGGTGAGCATGACGACGACGACCTCGGGCGCGGCGCGGACGATGTCGCGCGCAGCCTGTATGCCGTTGCCGGGCATGTGGATGTCGAGCAGGGCCACGTCGGGGCGGAGCTCCACTGCGAGCCGCACGGCCTCGTCGGCCGTCGCGCCCTCCCCGCAGATCTCGCAGCCGCTGGCCTCGAGGGCCTCCCGGATGCGGCCGCGCATGCGCGCGTGGTCGTCGGCGAGGACGACGCGCACGGTCACCAGGTCACCGCGACAGTGGTGCCACGGCCCGGTGCCGAGTCGATGCTGAAGGCGCCTCGCACCGAGGAGGCGCGCTCCTCCATGCTCGTCAGGCCGTAGCCACCCGCGTGCGTCCGCACGACGCTCGGGTCGAACCCTTCGCCCTCGTCCTGGACGAGCAACCGCCGCCGCGGCCCGTGACGGTCGAGACGCACCCGCACGCGGTCGGCGCGGCCGTGACGGATGGCGTTGGACACCGCCTCACGGGTGATCCGGATGAGAGCGTGCCGCTGGTCGGCGTCCGCGTGCACCGAGTCGTCGACCTCGACCTCGAGGCTCGCGTTGTAGCGGTCCGCGACCTGGCGGGCGGCGCGGTGCAGCACGAAGCCGAGGGGCTCGTCGCTGCTGCGGCCGAGGGCGTCGACGGCGGCGCGGGCCTCGTCGAGGGCGCGGTCGCACGCGGCCACGATGCGCTGGCGACTGTTGGGATCGCCGCTCAACGTATGGGCTTCCGACCGGATGTAGCCGAGCTCCTGCACGACCCCGTCGTGCAGCTCGCGGGCGAGGCGGCGCCGGTCCTCGAGGACGGCGGCCTGCGCCTGCATCGACCAGTAGCGGCGGATCTCGCGGGCGGCGCCGATGAGGAGGACGGCATACGACGCGGTGCGCAGGAGGTCGCCGGTGTAGAGCCAGTCGCTGTAGAGCGAGGGGAAGAGCAGGTAGTTGAGGCGCGCGAAGGCGGCCAGCGCGAACGCGGGGCCGAGCCACCGGATGAGCTCGTCGCGCCCACCGGCGCGTGGCCGCGAGGTCACGGAGAACGCGACGGAGGCGGCCGCGAAGCACAGCGCCGTGAGGGCGTGGGCGGCGAGCAGCCCTGGGTGCCCCGCGATGACCGGACGCTGGGCCGAGGCGGGAGGCGTCTGCGCCAGGGCGAGCGGCAACGAGTCGCGCAGCACCCACGTGACCGCGAGCCCGACGGTGACCGTGATCCACGGCAGCAGCTTCAGCGGACGGCTCCACCGGCCGGCTGGTCGCCGGGTGGCCGTCATCGAGGCGGCGAGGACGAGGGCTGCGCCGACCACCCGCACGGCGACCGGGAGCCACACGCCGCCGCGGTCGTCGTCGAGTCCGAACAGTCGCAGCGCGAGCGTCAGGCCGATCCCCGCGAGGCCGAGCAGCAGCAGGCCGGCAGCCAAGAGGAGGTCCTGGAGCCTTCCGGTGCGCGAGTAGCGGCCGAAGAGCAGGTACGCCACTAGAAGCGCCACGCCCGTGTCGAGGGAGTCGAGCACGAGGTGCAGATCAGGGCTGTGGTAGGCGAAGAGCAGGTAGGGCGTGCCAAGGATCGCCGCGGTGACGATGATGCCGACCGCCCAACCGAGAAGGGTGGGGAGACCGCCCGCGGCGGCCAACCCACGACCCGGTCCTCCCCGACCGGCCGTCCCCATCTGGCACATGATGCGGAGTTTAAGTTCGCGGTGAGCAGGAGGTCTGCCAATTGGTTCAACTGGTTCTATAAACGGTAAAGGCGCGCGAGCGGGCAGAACTCGGGCGCCGCGTGCAACCTGCGCACTTCGCCGACAAATGCGAAGAGCGCCGTTAGCCTGCCTCAGTGACTTCAGGGAGCGCGGCAACAACCGTTGCCGAGGCGGACGAGCCGAGCGAGGCTGACGCGGCCGCGCGTCCCGGACCGACCGGGCGGCACCGGAGCCGTGGTCGCTGGTGGGACCGAACCCTGGGTCCGGCGGCGACCGTCGTCCTGACCCTGCTCGGCATGGGGCAGGCGCTGCGCGTCTGGGAGTGGAGGCCCGGAACTCCGTTGGGCCTGACGAGTGACGCTCCGGCCATGGCCGTCCTCGTCCGCGGCTACATGTGGTTCGGGCCGTACTCGGATGACCCGACCTTCGGGGCCCCTTTCGGTCTGAACCTCGGATGGGCCCCGACTGGCGACGACCTCCATGCCTGGGCCTTTGCCCTTCTCGGGCTGTTCACCACGGATCCCTTCACGGTCATGGCCCTCTACTTCTTCCTCAGCTTCCCGCTCGCCGGTCTCACCATGTACTGGCTATGCCGCAGGTATGGGGCGGGGCGTGTGGCGGCGACCGTCGTCGGAGTGCTCTTCGCCCTGCTGCCCGGCCACCAGGAGCGCTTCCCGCACCTCTTCCTCTCGCACTACTGGGTGGTTCCACTCGCCGCGCACGTGCTGATCCAGACGGCTCTCGGCCACAGCGTCATCACGGACGGGTGGGGACGTGGCCGCGCGGCCCGGCTTGCCGCGGCGCTGCTGTTGCTCGTCATCGGCCTCAACGACGTCTACTACGTGGCCTTCACGCTCCTGCTCACGGCGACGGTCATGGTCGTCAGGCAGGTCCGCCGACCCGATCTCCGCGAGGCGGTGCGCCTGGCGCTGCCCGCAGGCATCGTGGCGGTTCCGGCGCTGGTGAGCGTCGCGGTGGCGCGGGCCAGGACCTCGGGGGACACCGTCACAGGGGTGGCGGCCTTCGGTCGGAGCTTCGTCGACTCGGACACGTATGCCGGTCGCCCCATCGACCTGCTCCTGCCCTGGGCCGGGCACCGGGTCGGCTCGCTCTCGACGACGACCCAGACCTACAACGTGCTCACCGAGAACGTCGGAGAGGTCGCCTCCCTGGGTCTCGTGGCCTCGATCGGCCTCGTGGGACTTGCTGTGATCTCGGCGGCGCGGGTGCTTCGTCGTGAGCACCAGGACCGCGACCTCGTCATCCCCGTGGGTGTGCTGGTCCTCATCGCGCTGGCGTGGTTCACACGAGGCGGACTGGGCTCGCTGTTCGCTCTCACGGTCACCCCGCAGATCCGCACGTGGTCCCGGCTCTCGGTCTTCGTCGCGGCCTTCGCGTTCCTCGTCATCGCGTGGTGGCTGAGCCGCCTTGCTCGGAGCAAGGGGACTGTCTTCGCGGGAATGCTCGCCGTGCTGCTCCTCGTCGTCGGAGTCCTTGACCAGACGAACCCCGGTCGAGCGCCTGCCTACCAGGCGCTCCGGGCGCGCATGGACTCGCTGCGCACCTTCACGGGGCAGATCGAGAAGTCGTTGGGTGAGGGCTGCACCATCTTCAACCTGCCGGTGCTGCCATATCCGGAGGAGTCGCTGGTTGGTAGGGAGCAGTTCCTGACCCTCGGACTAGCTTCGGACCACTTGCGCTGGAGCTTCGGCGGGATGAAGGGGACCAGCCGTGCCGACTGGCAGCTCGGACTGTCCACCACGGACGCGCAGCGACTCGTGGATGACCTTGCCACCATGGGCTATTGCGGCGTCGTGGTCCACAGCAGCCTCAGCCGGCAGCTGCCCGCCCTCGCTTCGGGTTTGCCGCCCGTCCTCGGCGCGCCTGTCGCCGTCTCCGCGGGAGACGAGTTCACCGCCTACGACCTGCGCCCCCAGCGCGCGGCGCTGACCGAGCGCGCCGGGACTTCTGGGCTCGCGGCTCGCCGGGCGGCGGTCCTGTCACCCGTGATCGCGTCGCTGGGAGGCGTCTGGCCGCTCGAGCAACGTCCGGAGATCAGGTATGCCGTGGGGCCAGGCACGTCGCTGACGCTGAGCAACATGGGCGACCGATCGGTCGAAGTGCGGGTCGGTGTTCGTCTCCACGGACCGCGCGTGGGGGTGTTCGCCGGGAGGCTGGACGGCCCGGCGGGGTCGTCGGACGTGGCCCGCGTGGCGATGGGGGAGGACCAGACGCTCGCACTCGTGGTGAAGGCCCCGCCAGGTGTCTCAACCGTGCGGTTGACCGACGTCAGTGGCAGTGCCGTCGACTTCGACTCGCTCTACGACAAGGACGGACTGCCGTATCTGTCGGTGGTGACGATGACGTCGACGGAAGCCGTAGACACCGGGGTCTCCCTGCCTCTCGCCCCCTCCGAGCTGGGACTTCGCTAGCGCGCCCTCGTCAGACGCTGCCCAGCACCTGCTCGCCGACGTAGCGCATGCCGCGCAGGACCGCCCAGACGGTGAGGTGGTCGAGCGTCGTGCCGGGGGCGGGGTCCCAGTTGGCGATGGCTGCCCACGAGACCGTGCGCTCGCCGACGGTCACGGCGCCGACGTCGGCACGCACTCCTGCGTCGGTGCCAGTCTTGTTCCAGAACGCCGTCGGCAGGTCGAGCGAGGAATGGTGGGCGATGGGGTCGAGGCCGCCTTGCTCCACCAGAGCTGAGCCGACCATGGACTGGTCGACGTTGGCCGAGAGCCACTGCCGCACAAGCCGATCCGCGTCCTGACCTGCGGCTGATCCGCTGGCAAGCCGGCTCATGAGCTCGCTGAGCTCGCCTGCGGTCCCGGTCGAGAGGGTCGGCGGGTGGTCGAGGCCGCGGACATCCCGGACCTGGTCGTGCAGGGCGGTCGCACGCAGGCCCAGGGCGGTGGCCCGGGCGGCGACCTCGGCGAGGCCCACCCGCTGGAGCAGGACGTTGGTGGCGAGGTTGTCGGAGACGGCGCCCACCAGGGCAGCGACGTCGACGAGGGGGAGGGTCTCGACCGACAGCGTGTGCCAGAGGCCCGAGTCGCCGACCCACAGGTCGACGGACCGGGTGAGCGGCTCGTCCGGGGAGAGCTCGCCGGACGCGATGAGCCGGGCGGTCTCGACGAGGAGCAGCACCTTGCCGACGGACGCCGTGCGCAAGGGCAGGTCGGCGCCTGAGGAGGCAAGCGGCATACCTGATCCGTCACGGACGCAGACCGACCACGTGACCCCGCCGGCGTCAGGAAGCTCGAGCTCCATGTCAGGCAAGGGATCCGAGCCACTTGAGGAGGGCGGCGTTGACCTTGTCGGGGGCCTCCTCGGTGAGGAAGTGCCCGGCCCCGGGGATCTTGACCTGGCGGTAGTCGCCGGGGACGAACGCGCCTGAGCCGTGGGTCACGCCAGGGATGACGCAGCCGTCGTCGCCGCCTTGGAGCTGCAGGACCGGGACGCGGATGGCGTGGCGGATGCGGCGCATGAACATCGGTCCGTCGGGACGCACCGATGAGCGGCCGAGCCAGCGGTAGTGCTCGGCGGCGGAGTGGGCCACGAAGGGGATCATCATGGCGTCGCCGTAGCGGGAGACGTCCTCGGCCGTGGGGAACGTGCCGAAGGGGGAGGCCCAGGAGCGGAGCAGGTCGGCGACGTAGTCGTGCGACCTCGCCATCTCGCGCTCGGGGCCGAACGGCTTCTGCAGCCCGGCGATCCATGCGGAGGCGCGCCGCTGCTTCGGGTTGGTCCACGTCGCGTGCCGCATGATCCGCGGGTGCGGCATCGACAGTGACGCGATGGCGCGCGTGACGTCCGGTCGTAGCGTCGGCATGCACCAGGCGATCCAGCCGCCGAGGCCCTGGCCCATGACGACCGCGTCCTTCTCACCGAGCGCGCGGATGACGCTCGCGGCGTCGAGGGTCGCCATGTAGGTGTCGTAGCCGCGCGGCGGCTTGTCGCTGCCGCCGTAGCCGCGAAGGTCCATCGCCGCGACGCGGTAGCCGGCGTCGGCGAGGGCGACCATCTGGTGGCGCCACGCGTACCAGAACTGCGGGAAGCCGTGCAACATCAGCAGCAGCGGCCCGTCCCCAAGCTCGGCGACGTGGAAACGGGCGCCGTTGGCGGAGACGTAGCGGTGCTCCCACGGTCCGTCGATGTTGACGAAGGCAGCGTCGACGGACATGGGTGTGATGAAGGCCTTCGGTCAGGCGTCGCGCGACGGGTCCGGCGTGGTGACCGCCGTCGTCGACGGGAGGTCCTTGCGGTCCCACTCGGGACGCGGTGCGGGGACCGTGGTGCCCGGGTGCTCGGTCGCCGACTTCAGCGCAGCCACCGTCGTCTGCGCCTCGGAGATCGTCTTCTCCGGCGTCGGGTTGACGGTCTTCATCTTCTTGACGCCGAGCAGGGCGAGGACGCCGGCCACGAGCAGCATGAAGACGGTGACGATGAGGAAGCTGAGCCAGCGCGGCAAGCCCAAGGCCTGGATGCCCTCGGCGATCGTCGTGAAGATGAAGTAGACGGAGTAGAAGGCGATGACAGCCGCCCCGGCGAGCAGGCCGCCGCCGACGCCCGCCTTCTTGACCTGCACCGAGACCTCAGCCTTGGCCAGGGCGATCTCACTGCGAACCAGCGTCGAGATGTCCTGTGTCGCGGACGCGACCAGCTGGCCCAGTGTCCGCTCCTGCCGGGGATCCATGCTCATGAGCTCACTTCCTCGATCGTGCAGGGGCGACGCTTTCCGTCGCCGTTGCCACCCTACTGTGCCGGTCGTACCCAGACGTGGACGGCTCGGGACGCTCGACGCGAGTCTGCAGCGAAGCCGTCGACCTGGGAGCGTGGTTCAGGAGCAGCCCAAGGCTGCCCTGACGGAGTCGCGTGGGCGGAGCACCTGGATGTCCAGCGTTCTCCACTCCGCGGGTCCCTGGGTGGGATGGAAGGTGGCGACCCTGTCGTAGTCACGCTTGAGGTCGACCCGACCACGCGTGAAGCCGCGACTGACGTCGGCCGTGTTGTCAGCGGCGTACAGCAGCCAAGCCTCCGCAAGGTCCGAGCAGTCCTCCCAGGACAGGCCGTAGGCCGCTGCCTCGGGAGCTCCGTCGAAGATGCCCATGAAGAAGCCACCACCGAGAGGGCGGCCTCCGAGCTGTAGGGCGTAACCGGGCGCGATGCCCGTGAGGTCGACGACGGGCACATCGGCATTCAGGCCGTGCTCCAGCCGCACACTCTCCAGCCGGTGCAGGACCCCTTGGTCCGTCGGCGTCACCAGGAGCGCCGACCCGTTGACCGACGCCTGCTGGGTCGCGGCCAGCAGCGACTCGCCTCGGGCGCCGTCGACGAAGCTGCTGCCGACGAGGACGACGGTGATGCTGGCACTGACCAGGACCAACACCTGCATCGCACTGCGCAGCTCGGGATCCGCGGCCAGGACCGTGATCGCCGCGACCCAGAAGAGTGCCGCGTGGCTCACGACGAGGCTGAAGGGCGTGCTGCTGCCCAGCGCATAGACATACGGCATCAGTGACAGTGCCGCTGCCAAGGCGACTGCTCGTCGGCTGTCGCGTCTGGCCGCCCCCTCGGTGCGACGCCATGAGCCGATCACAACGAAGGCGACTCCGAGAAGGGGAATGAGTAGAGCCAGGGACCGCATGCGATCGCCGGAGTTGGCCGCCGCGAGTGAGCGGGCGAAGACACCGAAGTCGACGAAAGACAGAGCGAGGACTACAGGGACGAGCAACGTCAGCACCCCGGCAGCCCTCGGCGGAGACGCTCGCCGCATGAGCGCGAAGCCGGCAATGGCAGCGGCCGCGGTCGCCGGCCCGAGAATGCTCAGCGCGCTCCAGTCTTGAGTGCCCCAGCCCAGCAACATCCACGGCGAGGCGTTGCCGCGCAGGCGCGCGCGAGCGACTCCGCGCTCGAGGTAACCGATCGCCTCCGAGGGCGACATGCGGATGGTGATCAGAGCGAGGATGACTCCCGCCCCGGTCGCCACGGCGGCGACCCTGAGCCATCGACGCGAGCCAGGGCGGACGTAGGCAAGCACGCCCAGCGACAGCGCCACGAGGCCGAGTGCCGAGGTGGGCTTGCCCGCGAACGTCACCCAGAAGCCTGCGCCCAGGACGGCCGCGCCGCGCCAGAACCAGCCCCGCGTCAGCAGGAGCATCCCCAAGGCGGCAACCATGAGACCGAGCACCGTCAGCGAGTTGTAGCTGAGGATGCGGTTGTTGTACGTGAAGGCAAGCGTCGACATGGCCGCCATGCACGCCACCACCGCGATGCCCCACAGCCGCCCGATCGGCGGCGCAGTCCCTCGTGCTCGGTTCGCGAAGTGCACGGCCTCGAGGCCGAGGAGGCTCGCCGTACCGATTGTCAGGACGAGCCCGAGAATGCGGTAGACGTAGATGTCGCCGCCCGCCAGCGTCTGCAGTGGGTACAGCACGAATCCGAACAGGTAGACGTCGCCGGCCTTCTTGGAAGCGTCCGGATCGGCGATGAGCTGCCAGAGGTAGCTCTCGTCAAGCAGGTTGAAGCCGCGGTTCTGAAAGGCCAGGACGGCGCCCAGGGTCGCGACGCTGAGGGCGATGATGGTGAGCGGCGCGAGCCATTGCCATACACGAGTCGACCCGGCGGGCTCAACCGTCGCGGGCGCGGGCGCTTGCAGGGTGGCCACATGTCCTCCCAGCTATGGTCCGGGCCGCACAGGGATGCTAACCGTCCGCTGCCAGTCAGATGTCGGTTTAGGCCGGATCTGAACCTTGGTAGACATCAGGCACGCCGTCGTGGTCCTGGTCCGCCGTCTCTCTAGCCTCGATGAGGCGATAGTGCCGGTTCCTCAGCCGCAGCACGACGCTGGACAGCAGCGCAGCGATGAGGCTGCCACACAGCACCGCCAGCTTCACGTGGTCATCGCGCTCGGAGCCGGTGCCGAAGGCGAGCTCGCCCACGAGCAGGCTCACGGTAAAACCCACCCCCGCCAGCAGCGACAGGCCGAAGACATCGGTCCAGGACAGGTCCTCGTCCAGCTCTGCCCGGGTGAACCGCGCGACAGCCCAGGTGCCACCGAGCACGCCGACGGTCTTGCCCAGGACGAGGCCCACGACGACGCCGACAGCGGCAGGATCGCGCAACGCAGCTCCAAAACCACCGCCGACGACCGTCACCCCGGCTGCGAAGAACGCGAAGACGGGCACGGCGAAGCCGGCGGAGAACGGTCGGATCCGGTCTTCCAGCCGCTCGGCGAGAGAGTGCCGGTCAGGATCGTCCTCGACCTCACGGTTGACCGGGACGAGCAGCCCGAGCAGCACGCCGGCCACGGTGGCGTGGATCCCACTCGCGTGGACGAAGCCCCATGCCAGCAGGGCCGGGACGGCCAGCAACGCTTGGTTGGTGATGCGTCGTCGGAGGAGGAGCCGCCAGGCGCCCAAGGGGATCACCGCCGCAGCGAGCCAGAGGAGGTTGACGGTCTCGGTGTAGAAGAGGGCGATGATCGTGATGGCGATCAGGTCGTCGACGACTGCGAGGGTCAGCAGGAACGAACGCAGTGCACTCGGCAGGTGGGTGCCGATCACCGCCAGGACCGCGAGGGCGAAGGCGATGTCCGTCGCCGTCGGGATGGCCCAACCGCGCAGGATGCCGCTCAGCTCCCCACCGCTGCCTCCTTGGCTCACCAGGGTGGCGGTCACGACGAAGAGAAGGGCCGGCAGGACGACTCCGCAGACAGCAGCGGCGATGGGCAGCGCCGCCTTGCGCCGGTCGGACAGGTCGCCGGCCACGAACTCACGCTTGAGCTCGATGCCGGCCACGAGGAAGAAGACCGCGAGCAGTCCGTCAGCGGCCCACGTGCCGAGAGAGAGGTCGAGATGCAGGGCGGACGGGCCGACCACGGTGTCACGCAGGGCGGCGTATCCGTCCCGCCACGGGGAGTTGGCCCACACGAGCGCGACCACTGCGGCCAGCAGGAGGATGGCGCCGCCGACCGTCTCCGTCCGCAACAGGTCTGCGACGTAGCGAGCCTCCCGCCAGCTGCCGCGCCCCAGCAGGCGGGTGGCAGGTCCTCGGCCGGGCTCGCGCTCGGGAGTCGCGGAGTGCGGGTCGCTCATGGTGGGCTCCTTCGGGGATGCGTCATCGGACGCCGACCAGACTTCCCGGCACACCGTGTCGCCCGCGCGGCGGCGGGCTCCGAGTCGAGCCTATCGGCCGTGGAACGCCCGACAGTCGACGCCGGCCGCGGAGCCGGTCGAGGTCGGCGCAAGAGCGCGCTGAGAAAGTCAGCACCTGCGACCGCGCGGCGGGCGAGTCTGAATCGCCAATTGTCCTGTCACTCGGTCAAATCGGACTAATTAGACATCGGTGGTTTGGCCGGTTCGGGAGCCGTACATTGTGCTTCGGGAGGGGGTTCCCGAAACGGTGGATTCGGCTGGGGGAGTGACGATGGACAAGTCTTCTGGTTGGTACTACGTCGGCGACGGCAAGCTGCGCTTCCGCGACGACTATGGCTGGACCGAGTACTACATGGACACCAGCGACCCGCGGGCGCAGACTTGGCCGCCGCCCGCCCCGAAGACGTTGCTGCAGCAGTTGCGCGATGAGGAACGAACCGCGTCTGCGAAGGTCCCAAGAAGACGCGCCGTTCTTCGCGGCCGACGAAGCGGGTCGGTATGACGTCGCCATCCGCCAGAGGTGACAAGTCTTCACGCCTTTGGCGGCTCAAAGCTCATTCCCGCGTGCGAATCTGGGGCCGCCGCAGCTTCACGGAGCGACTCCACAGTCACATGGATCGAGGGGCGACTTCGGCAGAGTATGCGCTGCTGGCGGCGCTCGTCGCCGGCGTCATCGCCGGGACGGTCGCCCTCATCGGCCCCGCACTCGTGCCAGCATTCCTAGACGCTGCTAAGGGTATATAGGGACAGAAAGACGCGTCGGTTGCAGGGACGTGCGAGAGTCTCGACAAGGCCACGTAGGCGCCGACTGTCGTCGGGGTCAAAGTCACAATCGCGGGGTCACCTGCGTGGGCGAGGTTGGCCCCGTCGCCGGCGGTAAGTGCGTTCGATCCTCACCGAGCTGGCGGCTGGGCCTGCACAGCAGTTGTCGAGGTGGCGTCGGTCGTTCTCTGGGGCGGCGCAGGCGACGCAGGTGAACGAGCCGTCGTCTTCTGGGTGTTGGTGACGGGTCTGCTCCTCGGCACTCGAGATCCGGAGCTGGTACTGCCCGTTTACATCTCCCGGCATTCGATGGCCGAGTTCACCTGTGGATGTCTGGCTGGGGCGTAATGATCCGTGCCTGGACTCCAGACGTGCGAGTGCCATGGGCGGCAGCATTGGTGGCCTCGTACCTTGTGGTCCTGCTCGCACGTCGTCATCAGATACCGACTCGAGGACCGCTGAGCCATCACGTTTGACATGGTGCGAAGCTGCGTGCCGCTGATCACGCGTCTTCGAGAGCAGATGTGGTCGAAGGGCCTACTGCCTCTTCGCCACCATCTGTTGGTCAGCCTCGGGCAGAGGTCATTCTGCGTCTACATGGCGCACCCGGCGATTTTGGCCCTCAGTGCACCCTGGCTTCAGTCCGAGGAGTTCGGCTCGGCCGCCGCAGCCAGCGTCGTCGTGGTCCTCGTCGTGGCCCTCGCGACGTGTCAGGCGCGGCGGAACACGGTGTAGGACCCGATGGTGCCGCTCCTCGAGAACCCGCTGCCCAGGGCGAGGCGCGCCTGTGCTGATCCGGGCACGGCCACGACGACGTCCGCGCTTTCCAGGGCATCGCGGGCACCCGCCGCGTCGCCACGAAGAAAGGCGAGGTAGGTCGCCTGGTCGTGCTGTGCAAAGGCGTCCAGCGGGTTGCTGGCCCAGACAGTCGCGCCGACGGCGGCGAGCGACTCAGCCAGCGGCTCGACCGTGAGGACGACCTGTCCTGACGTCGCGGCCGCGATACGGGATGCCTCGCCGTCTGCCGCTCGGAAGCCGGGTGCTCGAAGTGCCAGGACAACCGACACGATCAGGAGGAACGCCAGAGCCAGCGCGATGGGAAGGCTCTGTGACAGCCGAGCAGTGGTAGGCGGCTGACTCCTGCGTCTCGCAAACGCCGTGGCGGCCGGCACAGCGAGGAAGAGCAAAAGCCAGATGCCGTTGCGAGCTGCGAGTCCGGTAGCCACCACGAGCCCCACCGTCGCGGCAAGCTCCCAGAGAGTGAGCCCTTTGCGAAGAGCGGAGACGCCGAGGGCGACCGCCGCTATCACCAAGACGACGTCGAAGGGATTGGTGAGGGTGACGGGACCCCACATGCCGGACTCGTCGGTGGTCGCTTCGCCGCCAAGGACGCCGAGGTAGTAGCTGGGCGCGGACCACAGCCCCGGGTTGAGACACGTGGCGACGACTGACGCGAGACCGACTGCGATGGCAGTTGCCGGCGTGACTCGCAGGCGGGACAAGCACAGGTAGCAGCCCGTGACGGCCACGCCGACCAGGACCGCACCGTGCAGGTTGCTCCACAGAGCGAGCAGAGGCACCGTCCACCAGATGGCACGCGATGGTCGGTGGTGCTCGCGACGCAGGAGTGCGAGCAGGAGGACGAAGGGCACAAGGGAGAGGAGTTGCGCTCTGGCTATGAGCAGCGGTGCGGCCGCACCCAGTGCAACGGTGAGGACCGTGAGGGACGTTGCCATCGGGGCTGCCCCGCGTCGTCCGGCCGTCAGAGCGAGCGCCGACAGCGTCGCCGTCACGGCGACCACGTTTGCAGCTACGACGCCGAGACTGCCGAGCGTGTACGCCCCTGAAAGGATGACCTGGCCGAGTGCGGTGGTGTTGATCCAATCGGCGGATGGTGCTGCGGCAAAAGGGATTCCGCGTGGAATGGCACCATCCTGGAGGATGCGATCACCCATCGCGGGCAGCCACAGCGCGTCGGTGCCAACGACGGATAAACTGCCGGCCACGACTGCAGCTGAGCCGAGGAACACCACAACGAGTGCTGGCACTGATTGGGTGGAGACGGACGGCTGCTGCCGTGTATCCAGGTTGCTCGTCATGGGGACTCCGGGGTGTGCTCACGCCTGCGCTGGGGGCCGTGGAAGGACTGTTTTCGGCACTCTGCAGCCTGCCATCCCGGCCCGTCCGAAACGCGGGGATTGGCAAGGTCTAGTGAAGTTCAAGCATTTTCGAGACACGGCGTGGCGTGCCACCTAATCTTCCTTCAGCGGGGGGCACATCGGGTGGCCCTGCATCACTGGGAGGAACGCTTCACCATGACCAAGATTGCTGCCAAGCTCCAGACGCTGCTCAACAAGGAGCGCGGTGCGACCGCTGTCGAGTACGGCCTGATGGTTGCCCTGATCGCCGCCGTGATCATTGTCGCCGTCACGACACTGGGCGAGAACGTGAACTCCACGTTCACCGACGTCGGCACGAAGATCTGAGCATCTGCGGCGGGCGCGAAGTTGGGGGAACAGCTTCGCGCCCGCACCCCGGCCCACCGCTCCACTGTGGGCCACTGCGAGACCGCGGCCGGCAGAACTCGCCACGAAAAGTCTTTCGTGCCAAACGTTCCGGCCCGTTCAGCACGTGCGCCCGGGGTCGCCCGGTGCCCAGGTCGTCAGCCAGCTCTCACGACCAGCCCATTGGCAGTCGACGTGACTGCTCCAGAACCCAATCATCGCCAACGCGGCGTGAACCGCGACGCGGCCTGGATCGGGGTCTGCTCTGCTTGACGTCTGTGCCGGGGGGCGCCGACTGCACACACCACTTTGGGGAGGCGATCTGGCATGGCCAGAAGTGAACGCGGCGCATCGGCCGTGGAGTTCGCAATCGTCTTCCCCATCCTCTTTCTCGTCATCGCCGGAATCGTTGACTTCGGTCGCGCGTACTTCTACCAGATCCAGCTCGCCAACGCTGCCCGTGAAGGCGCGAGAGCGGCCGTGATCGGCACGCTGACCACGACCCAGATCCAGGACCGCGCCAAGGCCGGCGTGGGCGGAATTCCGGCAGCGGACCTCAGCTTTCCCGGCATGGTCACCTGTGGCACGACCAACGCCTCCGTGACCGTGCAAGCCAGCTTTCAGTGGCTCATCATGGGCCCGGCCATTCGCATGGTCGGCGGGACCTGGGGCGCGGGCAATGTCCTCTCCTCTACGGCGGTGGTGAAATGTCCTTGAGAGCCTTCCGCGCTCGCAGACGCGACCGCGGCGCAACCGCTGTCGTTGCCGCGCTCGTCCTGACCTTCATCGCGCTCCCGTCTCTTGCCTTGAGCGTCGACATCGGCAACATCATGTTCGAGCGTCGTCAGCTGCAGAACGGGACCGACGCCACGTCGATGTCTCTGGCGCAGACCTGTGCGGACAGCGCCGCTGCCTGCAATGCCGGCACGACTCTCACATCGCTCAACACGCTGGCCAGCGCTAACGCTCTCGACAACACAGAGCAGCTGAACACCACCATGGGCACGAACGGTCAGTGTGCTCGGCCGCCTGCAGGGGTCACCTACACGAACATGCCGGCCTGTGCGTCGGCGACCGCCACGGCGGCGCAGAAGAGCGCGGCTCTCGTCAACCTCGGATTGTGCCCTCCGTTGAGCGACTACTACACGACGGGCGCAGGCAAGGACCTGGGCTACGTAGAGACGTACATCAGAACGAAGTCCAACGCGGCAGACAACACGCTCCTGCCCAGTTTCTTCGCCCAGACGCTGGCGGGTGGCACTCAGGTCGGTGCCTGCGCCCGCGCCGCATGGGGACCCGGCGGACCTTCCTCCGTCACCGTCGTCCCGCTGGCCATGTCCGAGTGCGACTGGGCGAGACAGGTGGGCTATCCCGGTGCGACGAACTACCCGCCGGCTCCGTCCGGCACGTGGCCCGGCTACTCCAACACCGATGTGAGGCCCGACTGGCCGAGCAGCGAGAACACCATCTACTCCAAGGGGAACGACACGACGTGCGACACGTCGAGTCCTGGCGGCACGGCCCCGGGCGGATTCGCTTGGCTGGACGGCATGGTGGGCTCATGCTCGGGTGTTGTCACCGACGGTAAGTGGGTGCACGGGGACACCGGTGCTGACGGTTGCGATACCAGCAACTTCGACCCGCTGCGCGGCACAGTGATCTACGTGCCTGTCTTTGACTGCAAGGCGGCGAGCAACCTGAATCGTGAGCCCATAGCCACCGACGACTGCACTGCAGGGGCGGGCACTAACACCTGGTACCACATCTCGGGGTTCGCCGCCTTCTACCTGAGCGGCTGGCGACTCACGAAGGGCAGCCAGGTGAGCATCCGGCCACCGAACGCGCTCTGCGGGAGCAGCAGCTCGCAGCGCTGTCTCTCTGGCTGGTTCCTCAAGGACCTCATCCCCACGGGCGACTTCATCCCGCCCACTCCGACCAACCCGAACTACGGCCTGACCATCGTGAAGCCTGCGGGCTGACACCAAGCGTGACCATGCACTTCGTCTCTGGGGGTAGCTCCGCATGAACCGTCGAATCCTCGCCATCATCGTGGCCCTGGCGCTTGCCGTGGGCGGTGGTGCGCTCGTCATCATGTATGCGCGCAACGCCGATGCCCGAGCGATCGCGGCCGAGGCGCCAGCCACCGTGTGGGTGGCGCAGCAGCCGGTCCCGGCAGGCACGACCCTCAAGGATGCGCAACGAACCAAGCTCATCGCCCAGACCGCGGTTAGCGCCAAGGCCGTTCCCGTCGGAGCGCTCCAGGAGATCAACGCCGACAACAACTCGCTGTTGGCGACGACAGACATCGCTGCCGGCGAGTACCTCCTGTCGGCGCGTTTCGGCACCACGCCGGCAGGCACGAAGGCCATCGAGGTCCCAACCGGGATGCTGGCCGTGTCGGTAGCGCTGTCGGACCCGGCTCGCGTGGGCAAGTTCGTGACCCCGGGGTCGCACATCGCGATCTACCAGTCCTACAAGATCAAGGACCTCCGCGACACGCCCGAGGCCAAGATCCTCAATGAGAACGACATCCACGGCACGAGTTTGCTGCTCGGTGACGTTCTCGTCATCGGCATGGGCGACGCCCCACTCGCCGGCGCAGCGGCCAAGCCCGCGGCCGAGGGCGACCCCACGACGGCTCAGGGTGCGAGTGGTGACTTCCTCGTGACTGTGGCGGTCAAGCCGACCGAGGCCCCGGTCCTCGTCCACGGCATCAACAACCGCACCTTGTATGCCGCCCTGCGCGGCTCCGAGGTGAAGCTCGACCCGTCGCTCGAGGTGAGCGACCTCAACGCACGAAGCTCGGTGGGTGGCTGATGACAATTCTCTGGGACTTCGACCCTGCAGCAATCGACACCTACCGGTTCGCGCTCGGCGGTGACGCGATCCTGCTCAACTCGGCCCCGCGGGTGAGTCGGGCGCTCGAGGAGGACCGGAACCAGCAGCTCGTCGTCATCGGGCCCGACATCGACCTCGACTCCGCCTGCGACCTTGCAGAGCGAGAGCGCATCGACCGCCCCGAGCTCGGCGTCATCCTGCTGCGCCACCGTCTCGACGTCACCGCGCTCGCTCAGGCCCTGCGCAGCGGGGTGCGTGAGGTCGTGCAGGCCGACGACCAGACGGCTCTCGCAGACGCGGTCCGGCGGTCGCTCGCCCTGACGCAGCAGCTGAGCGGGCATGGCACCAACGTCGGTGCGCGCGACGGCAAGATCATCACGGTCTTCAGCGCCAAGGGCGGCGTCGGCAAGACGACGATGTCGACCAACATCGCCGTTTACCTCGCCTCCACCGGTGCCAAGACCCTGCTCGTCGACCTCGACCTCATGTTCGGCGATGTCGCGATCAGCCTCCAGCTCCAGCCGCCCGGGTCGGTGCGCGACGTCGTCGCCATGAGCGGACACTTGGACGACCAAGGCGTTCAGTCGGTGGTGACGCGTCACGAGGACAGCGGTCTGGATGTCATTGCCGCTCCGTCGGATCCGGCCGACGCCGACCGGGTCCCGTCGCACGTCGTCATCGAGCTCCTGCGGGTGGCCCGCGGGCAGTACGACTACGTCATCGTCGACACGCCACCATCCTTCACCGAGCACGTGCTGGCAGCCTTCGACGTCAGCGACCTCACGGTCCTGATCGCCACGCTCGACATCCCGGCCGTCAAGAACCTGCGCATCGCGATCAACACCCTCGACACCCTCGGCGCGTCGAAGGAGGCGCGAACCATCGTGCTCAACCGTGCGGATGCCAAGGTCGGCCTGAAGCCCGACGACGTGGAGGCGGCGCTCAAGACGGCCATCTCGGCGAACGTGCCGAACAGCCTCACGGTGCCGGCGTCGGTCAATCGGGGTGTCGCGCTCGTGCTGGACGACCCCCGCAACCCGGTGTCTTTGGCCATTCGTGACCTCGCCGACCAGGAAATCCGTCGCCGCTTCGGCGAGGACCTCCAGAACGGTGCCAAGCGTCGCAGCCTCTTCGGGAGCAAGAGATGAGCAACCTCGCCGACCGCCTGGAACGGGCCCGCCATTCCCACCAGATCACGGAGCCTGCACCGACCAACGGCGCGCAGGTCCGCATGGTCAACGGCGCCGTTCCCGTGCGCCGTCGGGGTGTCGACCCGTTTGCGGGAGTCAAGGAGCGCGTGCACCAGGCGCTCGTGGCCTCGCTCGGACCTCGACTCTATGACCCCAACCTCAGTGAACACGAGCTGGCCGCCCAAGTGCGCACGACTCTGCAGGAGGTCATCGACTCCGAGCAGACTCCGCTGTCGCACGCCGACCGCACTCGCATCGCCCAAGACGTGTCGGACGACATCCTCGGTCACGGTCCACTTGAGCCCTACCTGCGTGACGCCGAGGTCTCCGAAATCATGGTGAACGGCGCGGAGGACATCTACATCGAGCGGGCGGGCAAGATCTATCCAGTCGACGCGCGCTTCTCCGATGAGACCCATCTGCGCCGGACGATCGACAAGATCGTCGGCCGGGTCGGGCGCCGCGTCGACGAGTCGAGCCCGATGGTCGACGCGCGCCTCCCCGACGGGTCGCGTGTCAACGCTGTGGTGCCGCCCATCGCGCTCGACGGTTCGATGCTCACGATCCGTAAGTTCTCGGCCGACCCCTTCACCGACCGCGACCTGATCTCCTTCGGCACAATGACCGAGAACGTGCGCGACTTCCTCGACGCCTGCGTCAAGGGCAGACGCAACATCATCATCAGCGGCGGCACCGGCTCGGGGAAAACGACGACGCTGAACGTCATCAGCTCCTTCCTTCCGCACGACGAGCGCATCGTCACGATCGAGGACGCGGCCGAGCTCCAGCTCCAGCAGCAGCACGTGCTTCGACTCGAGGCCCGTCCAGCCAACATCGAGGGCCGCGGCCTTGTCTCCATCCGTGAGCTCGTCAAGAACACCCTGCGCATGCGTCCCGACCGCATCATCGTCGGTGAGATCCGTGACGGCGCAGCGCTCGACATGCTCCAGGCCATGAACACCGGCCACGACGGCTCGATCACCACCGTGCACGCCAACACCCCTCGAGACAGCCTCGCGCGCCTCGAGACTATGGTCCTCATGGCCGGTGTCGAGCTGCCCGTCCGAGCCATTCGCGAGCAGGTGGCCGGCGCCGTCGACCTCATCGTCCAGCAGTCACGCCTCAAGGACGGTTCACGTCGGATCGTTGCCATCTCCGAGGTCGTCGGCATGGAGTCCGACGTCATCACGCTCCAGGACATCTTCACCTTCAACTACCAAGCTGGCCGCGACGAGAACGGCCGCTTCCTGGGGACTCTCATGCCCACCGGCATCCGACCCAAGTTCACGGCCGATCTGGCCGACGTGGGTGTCGACCTGCCGGTCACGCTCTTCTCCAGGTCGGTCCTGTGACGGAGCGCCGAGTCCTCGCCGGCCTGACCGCTCTCGCGGTCGGGCTGGTGGTCCTGCCCTCTGGCGCTGCCTTCGCCGCCGACGTCTCGGTGGCCCTGAGCAACGTCCACGGCACCTCGACCGCCACGGCCTCCACTCTGACCGGCGTGATCACGTTGCGCAGCAAGGTCGACGTGCAGGTGGATCCAGCCTCGTTGAAGGTGACCCTCGACGGACAGGAGTACCCGGCCAGCGTGAAGCAGGCGGCGAAGCTGGACCGCCGATCCATGCTCGTCATCGACACGAGCGGTTCGATGGGCGCCCAGGGGATGGCCACCGTGCGCAAGGCGTCCGCCACGTACCTCAAGACGGTCCCCACCGACGTCAAGGTCGGCGTCGCGTCCTTCGCCAACACAGCCGGGGTGGATCTGGCACCCACCCTTGACCGGGCCGCGGCGCAGCGCGTCATCGACGGCCTTGACGCACGGGGTGACACCAGCCTCTACGCGGGCATGCAGAGCGCCGCGGCGGCTCTTGCCGGCTCGGGTGACCGCAGCGTCGTGCTGCTCAGCGACGGCGCCGACACCGTCGCCGCTGACAGGGCGAAGGCTCTCAAGGACGCTCTGACGAAGGTCAAGACCCTGGGCATCCGCGTGGACGTCGTCCGCTTCAAGAGCAACGACCCCGGCGCCACGGCGGCGCTCGTGGCGTTCGCAGACGCGAACGACGGCACGGTCGTCTCCGCGGACGACTCGGCCGGCGTGTCTTCGGCGTTCGAGGCGTCGGCCCAGGCGCTGAACCGCCAGGTCCAGTTCTCCGCCTCGATCTCCAAGACCCTCAGCGGCTCCCATCGCTACGAGGTCAGCGGCACCGCTGGCGGCACTCCCTTCAGCTTCAGCCGGCAGATCGCCTTCGACGTTCCGAGCGCGGCTCCTGCTCCGGCGGCGCCCGCCCCCGCGGTGGTCCTCCCAGCGGAGCCGGCGCCGCAGGTGGCCGGAGTCGGCTTGGGTGCGAAGACCATCACCAACCGAACGCCCTACATCGCGGCCGGACTGCTCGGCCTCGCGCTCTTCGTCGTCCTCTCGACCTCGTTGATGCCGACGCTCCAGACGAAGCGCGAGCGCCGCGTGGCCTCCATCGAGGCCTACGTCGGAGACACGGTGACGATTTCTCGCCAGGAGATGAAGGCGGCCCAGAGCACCATCACCGCGCAGCTGCTCGACATGGGCGACCGCGTCATGAAGGACCGCAAGTCGACGAGCAAGACGATGGAACTCATCGAGCGCGCCGACCTGCCGTTCCGCGCGGGTGAGTGGCTCGTCCTTCGAGTCGTGGCGGTGATCGTCGGGGCGGCTCTTGGTCTCGTTCTCGTCGGCGAGTCCAAGGTCGTCGGCCTGCTCTTCGGGGTCGTCCTGGGCCTGCTTGTCATGCCGGGATGGTTGCGCTTCGCCGCGTCTCGGCGCGCCCGAAAGTTCGAGGCGCAGCTACCGCAGATCCTCCTTCTCATTTCGACGAGCCTTCGCAGTGGCTTCGGTCTGCCGCAGGCGCTCGATGCTGTGGCCAGAGACGCCGCGAAGCCCGCCGGCAAGGAGTTCAGCCGGGCCCTTGCCGAGACGCGGATCGGCACGGACATCTCGGACGCTCTCGAACGTGTCGGCGTCCGTATGGAGAGCAAGTCCATGCACTGGACGGTCATGGCGATTCGCATCCAGCGGGAGGTCGGTGGCAACCTCGCGGAGACCCTACGCACGACCGCGGCCACGCTGCGCGAGAGAGAGTCGCTGCACCGACAAGTCGCGACTCTCTCCGCGGAGGGAAAACTCTCTGCCTACATCCTTATCGCGCTGCCCGTCTTCATCTTCGTCTACATGACGCAGGTGAACTACGAGTACGTCAGTCTGCTGTGGACGACGACTGTAGGAATGTTCATGAGTGTTGGCGGCCTCATCGCGCTCGGGATCGGCATCGTGTGGATGCGCAAAGTCGTGAAGATCGAGGTCTGAGGTGAACGTGAACCTGGTGTACGTCGCGGCGGCACTGCTCGGGGCCGGGCTGCTCATCGCCGTCCTCAGCGTGAGCTTCAGCGGCGGTGAGCCGCGAGGGGTCGCCAAGTCGCTCATGCTGATCGAGCAGACCATCGACCGTCGGGAGGTTGTCACGACCGACCTGGCGGCGAAGGACCGCCTCGTCGCTCCGATCCTGGAGCGCACCAAGGGCCTGGCGCGTGCCTTGTCACCGGGCGGCGTCGACGACCGCTACACCAGGCTGCTAGACCAAGCCGGCAACCCGTCGGGCTGGACTATCGAGCGCATCCTCGGTCTCAAGGGCGCTGCGCTGCTGCTCGGCATCGTCCTAGGCGCCTTCTACGGCAAGTTTCAGATCCCGAACAGCCTGCTGTTCGCGGTAGGTCTGGGTGCCGCACTCTTCTTCCTTCCCGACCTGCTCGTCAAGAACCTCGCGATGCGTCGGCAGGAGCAGACGAGCAAGGGCCTCGCCGACGCGCTCGACATGCTCAGCGTGTGCGTGGAGGCGGGCCAGGGCTTCGACTCTGCTCTTCTCCAGGTGGCCCGCAACGTCGACGGCCCGATCTCCGGAGAGTTCGCACGGGTGCTGTCCGAGATCCAGATCGGCAAGTCGCGTGGAGAGGCCTTCAGCTCGATGGGCGACCGCGTTTCGTTGCCTGAGGTGAAGAACTTCATCACCGCTCTCGTCCAGGCCGACCGACTCGGACTGCCGATCGCTGGAGTGCTGCGCGAGCAGACGGTCAACATGCGCCTCGTCCGTCGGCAGAAGGCCGAGGAGAAGGCTCAGAAGGTCACCATCAAGATCCTGTTTCCGCTGATGCTCTGCATCATGCCGGCCCTCTTCATCGTGATCATCGGCCCGGGCGGGATCCGCATGATGCAGGCGTTCGGCGGTTGACCGAAGGGTGCCCGTCGCCGCCGGCCCCGGCGTCCCGACCAATCGAGGATCCACGATCAGCTCACCGGTCTCCAGCATTGGTTAGGCGCTGCCTGCGTTCGTCCTCCTCCCGTACTGGCTGAGGCCGCTGGCTCCGGCCAAGGAACCAGACGCATATGGCACGTCGTCGCCGGCGAACGCCTGCTCCAGAGAGGTCAGTTCGTTGTCGGCGACCCGTCCGCGACGCAACCGAGAAAGCCTGGAATCGTCAACCAGTGGCTGCCCGAGGTGCTCATGTGCTGGGCGCACGCGGCATACGGCCCCCGGGAGTCCCTCCCATGTCAGCAGCTCCCAGCGATGAGTCGCATTCCCTCAACCAAGGTGCCCGGTCAGTACACCTAGCTGCGCACGCGTGAGGATGGTCGCGCTCGTTGATGGTTGGTGCCCACGTCCTGGATATGGGCTTGCAGCCACGGCAGGTGGTTCACCGGGTCTGTGGTGGGCGGTCTGCTGCTCAAGCGCCGCGCCACTTTGCGCCGTGCAGCCCATCTGGCGCTGATACCCGCCTTGTCCGTCGCTGTCGCGACCCTGACACCAGTCGGTCCCACCCTGCTCGCGTCACCCTTTCAGGTCGGTGGCCTAACGGCCATCATCACCGAATGGCAACGGCCGGGGCTTGCTGAGACTGCGGTCCCCGCGGCCCGCGCGCTTGCGGCCATGGCTGTCATCGACCGGCTGCGTTGGGGACGCCGTCGATGGACCGTCGTCCTGTTGACGGTGCTTGCCGTGGCACTCGCGCTCACGTGGTCGCGCATCGTCGGACTGGGGTGCAGTGATCCTCGCGCCGCTGGCTGCAGCCGGCATGCAGGCCGTGACGCGTCAGCCCAGGCCGCGCCTCGAGGTACCGGAACGTTCGGCGGACGTTGCCGCCGGAGTCGCTGGTCTCGTCGTTGCAGGCATCCTCGCCGGGAGGATGGCGGCAACGCTGGAACTCGGGCCGACTGGCCTTCAAATGAGGACTTGTTCCGCCTGCCCATCGGCACGGTCATGTGCAACGACCATGTGCACGGAGGGTGGCTGATGTTCCGTCATCCCGGCCTCAGACCCACGATGGACACGCGCGTCGAGCTCTACACCGTGCAGCACATCACGTCGTACCTGCGGTTCATCGCCGCGAAGCTGGTGCCAGAGCTACACCCGAGACGTCGGGTGCACCGTCAGCCTGCTGCCCGACACTGCCGCTGTTGCGTCGGCGATGCAGGCTTCAGGGGACTGGCGGCTTCTTCGGCGCGTCGCGGGATATGTGCTGCTGCAGTCGCAGCGCGACGGCTGACAGGCGTCGGGCGCGCATCGATTCCGCGGCCGTGTGGCCGTGCGCCGGTCTTGGTGGTCTTGAAGTACGAAGGGGGCGAGACAGCGACAGGCCGGTGCACCGCGGACTCGCCCTCGGGTAAGGAGACTGTGCTGGTCAGGGCAGGAATCGAGGTCATGGCATCGACCGTTGGCGATGCCGACGACCACCAGATCGGCTTCGGCTCAGCCTCACGTCGCAAGGCCAGACGCGGAACCCCTCCCGGATCCCAGGAGCGGCCATCACCGGGTTGTTGGAGGGCTCGATCAACCACGAAGTCGTCCTCCCATGACGCTTGGTGGACCACGAGCTATGAAGGAATTGGGCGCCCGGGCCCTCTGTCCGAAGTCCGGCGAACGTGGTGAACACTTCTGCTGTCCGGAGCCAATGGATGGGGTGGCCCGCTCACAGGACCGCGAGGACCAGCTCGAACATCAATCCTCACGCGGCCGACATGGCGATTCTCGACCGGCTCGCGACCCTAGGTCACCGCAGGCAGTCACCCATATGTGCGGTCGTACAGCTTTGGCATTTGTGCGACTTGCTCACCTCGCGAAGCTTCCTGCCAGGTCGGCGATGACGTCGACGCTGCCGTAGGAGTTGAAGAACGTGATCTTGTTCCCGGCGCCCACCTTTACGACCACCATGTTGGCGATCGTCTGCCCGGCGACGTAGTTCAGGTTGGAGGCAGTCGGCCGCGCTGCGTCGGCCGGGTAGACCGTGAGCACGCTGCCGTTCGTGGGACCGGTGACCGTGACGTTCAGGGCCACCGCAGTCGTTCCGGCGGGCAGTCCCGGGACGGTCAGAGTCTTGGAGCCACCGGCCGGGATCTTCCCCTTGGTGACGCCGACACCGGTGCGCGTGTCCATCACGCGCACCGGCGTCACGCCGGCGTACGTGCTCCCGCTGCCCACCCGGTAGTAGCCGGCGAGGTCAGCGACCACGTGCGTCGAGCCTGCATAGTTGTAGATGCTCACCCGCCCGGCACCGTCGACCGGGGCCGTCACGAGGTTCGGCACCGTCTGCCCCGCAACGAAGTTGAGGTTGGAGACGTTCGGTCGCGTGGTGCCGTACGGGTAGACGATCAGGTGGCTGGAGGCCGTGGGCCGCGTGACGGTCACGTTCAGCACGACAGCCTTTGTGCCCGCAGGGATGTTCGGAACCGTCAGGGTGATCGCCTGGCCGGCACCCACGGCCCCGAGGTGCCCGACGCCAGAGCGCGTGTCGAGCACACGCTGGGGCGGGACGGCGGTGAAGCCAGAGCCGAGGTCGGGTGCGAAGTAGCCCGAGAGGTCCGCGATGAGATCGGTCGTGCCCGCGGAGTTGTTCAGGCTGATGCGACCACCGGGGCCGACCCGGACCATCACGAGGTTCGGGACCGTTTTCTTGGCGGTGAAGTTCAGGCTGGACGTGCTGGGCAGCGGCTGCCCGTAGGGCCAGACCCGCACGTAGCCGGTCGCCGTCGTGTTGGTCGCGGTGACGTTGAGGACGACGGAGCTGACCCCTGCCGGCAGGCCGGGGACGGTCACGGTGATCGTCCGCCCTGCCCCGACCTTGGCCTTGGGGGCGCCCAGGCCGGTCCTCGTGTCTAGGAAGCGCTGGGGGGTGACCGGGGTGAACGATCCGCGGTTGTTGTCGACCGTGAACCGGCGCCACTCGCTGGAACCGAGCTCGGCTCCGGACACGTTGATGGCGACGACTCGCCACTCCCACGTGCCGGTCGGAATGATGGACGTCGGGGCATACGCCTGCGCATTCGTCGTCACCGACTCGGCAAGCGTGCTACCGCCAGCCGGGCGACGCTCGAAGCGGTAGCTGACGGCGCCTGGCGCCCCGATCCACGTCATGTAGGGCGCGTAGCCGTTGACCACCCCGTTGACCGCAGGTGCGGTGAGGGTCGGCGACACACCCAAGGAGAAGAAGCGTCCGGTGGCCGACCACTGGCCCGGCCGGTTGTCCGCGTCGAGGCGCGCCACGCGCCACACGTAGGCCGAGGTGTTGGCTGGCAGCGGGACGGAGTGGACGTATGCCGTCTGCTTCGTCGTGACGCTGATGACGCGGTTGGTCGGCGACCAGTTGGTGTCGTCGTTCTTGTAGACCTCGAGCTGGTAGCCGCCGGCGAAGTCGCTGGGAGCCCAGACGAAGGGCGAGGTGCCGCTCGTGCACGAGGCCGTGATCGTCGGCGTCGGGCAGGCGCTGGTGATCGGACCCGCGGCGCCCTTCGGCGTGGCGAGGGCCGCAGCGGGGCTCGACTTGGTGACCTGCCACGTCGGTGACCACTGGAGGCCGTTGTTCTCGGCGTCGATGGCCTGAACACGCCAGTAGAGCGTGCCCTCCGGGTAGGTGCGGTCCCAGGCGGTGTACGTCGCCTGGTCGACGACCTGATTGTCGAGCAGGGTGGCGAAGCTGTCCGTCGTGGAGACCTGGATCCGGTACTGCTTCGCCGCCTGGTTGCCAGACTCGCTCGTCGGACCCCAGGTGCTGGTGAGGCTGCTCGTGAGGTAGTCCTGCCAGGTGAAGGTCACGTCGTTGCTCACTGTTGCCTTGTCGGCAGGCGACAGCAGCTTGACCTGCGGGGAGGTCTTGCTGAAGGCATTGGTGGCGGCGTTGGCCGTGGACACGGGGTCCGGCGCGCAGACGCCGCTCGCCTTGCAGGGCCGGACAAACCAGTAGTAGGCAGTGCCCGCCTGGCTGTCGGGGAAGGTGCTGGGGTTGTTGACGTCGGACGGCGTCCACCGGGTGCTTGTCGTCCGGGGGATGATGGATCCGTAGACGAGGTTGGTCAGCTCGCGATCACGCCCGACGTAGACCATGTAGTAGGCAGCCTCTGGAACCGGGTCCCAGTCCAGCACCGGCGTCGTCGAGGCGTTCTCACACACGCGGGGAAGAGTCGGCGCGTCGAGGTAGTAGGTGCAGGCGGAGGAGGTGTCCAGCCGCTTCCCGCTCAGGGCCACCTGCCGCCCTCCGGTGGCCTGCAGGTCGGCGATGGTGAACGAGGCTTGCGTCCCTCGGCCCAGCGATGCGTTCGCGCTGTTGAACGCCTCGACCTGGTAGTCGTACGTGCCCGGCGTCAGCAGGGCTTTCCCGATGTCGGTAGCGGCCGCATACGGGTATTGGGCGTTGAGGATCGGCGAGTAGGTGTTGTCGAAGAAGAAGCCGCTGCCGCTGATGCCGATGTCGATCCGGTAGTAGGCGGCGTTGGCGACCGGCGTCCACGTCAGCGAGGGGAACCGGACGCTCGGTGCGGTGATGTCGGTCGCGTCAGGACGCACGCCACCGCCACTGGGGCTCGTGACGTTGAACGTCCAGTTCCCGTACTTCGGGGAGAGCGAGCCGTTGGCGTCGACAGCCTGGACCGTCCACCCGTAAGGTCCCTTCGCCGGGTCAAGCGCCGTTGCGCCTGTGGGAGTCCAGCTCAAGGAGTAGGTGTCGAAACTGGCGACTGTCGCATTAGCGCCGTTGACCACGGTGACGTGATACTTCTCTGTGTCACGCATGGCTTGCCAGCTCAATGTGGGCACGGACACGGTGGAGTTGTTGTCCGGGCTCACCCGTTGCACTTCGCCGGCGGAGTAGACGAAGGAGCTGATGCTCGAGTAGATGCCCTGGACGTTGGCCGGGTCATCCAGCGCTCGCACCCGCCAATACGTGACGGAGCCTTGGCTCGGCATGCAGAGGTCTGCCTTGGGGTAGGTGTACCCGGCGGTGTAGGTCGTGCTGGCGGTGATGCAGCTGTTGAAGGTGAGCGGCGTGAAGTTGGGGTCGGTGCCCACGTCGAGCTGGTAGCGGGTCGCATGGTCGACTGGGCTCCACTGGAAGTAGAAGTCGTCGGAGACCGGTGGCGACATGGTGTTCGGCGGGTAGACCAGGGAAGGCTTGTCCGGCCAGTTCCGCTGAAAGGTGTGCGCGGGTTTTGGATCGACCGACACCCAGTCGATCGTCTCGTTCTGGTTGTTGCGGGCCCGCACGCGCCAGTAGTACTGGTCGTTGAGGTAGGTCGTGGCCGGGCTGTAGCGCGTGCTCTTGATGTTGACCTTGCTGTCGATGATCGTGTTGAAGTCCTGGTCGGTGCTGACCTGGAGCTCGTAGGTCTTCGCGCCCTTGACCGGCTGCCATTCCAGGAAGACGTCCTCGGCGGCCTGGTTCTCAGTAGGAGCGACCGTCTGGACCTGCGCCAACGACCCGATCTGGAACCGCCAGGGGTTCGAGTTGGCGTCTGAGTAGGCCGTGTAGAGGCCGTTGGCCAGCTGGGCCCGAACGTGCCAGTAGTAGCTGCCGTTGGCGGCGGGGTCCGGGACCAGCAGTGACGGGTTCTTGGTGACGTACTTCGCTGCCCCGATGAAGTCGCTGTCGGGGTCGACCTCCACCTGGTAGCTCACGGCTCCTTGGACGGCGGTCCACGAGAGCAGCGGCGGGTTGGCGGGCTGTTCGAGCGCCGGCCCGTTGTCGGCTGGGCTCAAGGGTGTCGGGGCCTGAGTCGCGGCGACGTTGATGTCCGTGGTCGACCAGGAGCTCGACCCCGACGGGCCGTTGGCGCGCACCCGCCAGTAGACGGTGCCCTCCGGGAGCAGGGAGGTCGGCACGATCTGACGGTTGGTCGTCGTCTTCGCGAAGAGCGTCGGGCTGAAGGCGGACGTCGAGGCGACCTGGACGTCGTAGCTTGTCGCGTCGGCCACCCGATTCCACTTCAGCACCGGTGAGGGCGAGGCCGCACCGCCCGCCGACGGCGTCAATCCGCTGGGAGCGCTCGCTGCACCAGCCGCGATCGAAATGACTGGCAGCCCCGCGGCCGCCACGACGACTGCAAGAACGGCCCTCACGGCCCAAGCGCCCCTACGGCGCACCTTTACCCCGGACATGCGTACCCTCCCCTGACTCAGTGGTCCGCGGTCAGGCTAAGAGGTGAAGTTCCGCCTTGTTCGTGATTCGCGTGAATTGCGTTCTGCAATCGCCCCGACCCCGCCCGGCGGGCCGTGTGCACTAGTGGGCCTTCCTTCTGCCTAAGTCCTCGGCCTTTCGGAGTGGCGGTCGGACAGAAGCACCGACGCTCAATAGCGCAGATGACGCAGATAGCGCTCTGGAGCCTCGAGGAAGCGGCGGTGGTGCTCGAGGACGTCGAGGTCCTCCCAGGCGCGCTCGTGGATGCCCTCGTCGTCGAACTCGAGGATCGTCGCGCCGGGCAGGCTGGCGACGACCGGTGAGTGGGTCGCGATGAGCACCTGCACGCCCGGCTGCGACACCAGCTGGAGCAGCGCCCCGACGAGGGCGAGCTGCGCGGTGAACGACAGTCCCGCCTCCGGCTCGTCCATGACGAAGAAGCCCTCGCCGGTGAAGCGGTTGCTGTTGAGCATCGCAAGGAACGACTCGCCGTGGCTCAGCTCGTGGAAACGTGTCTCGCCGCGGCCCGACGGGTTGTCCTCGAGATAGGTGAAGAGTCCGTGCATCGTCTCGGCGCGCAGGAAGTAGCCCCAGCGCGAGGCACCGGGGCCGCGGAGTAGCGAGATCGACTCGGCCAGAGACGATTCCGAGACGCGCGTCGAGTGGTGCGCACCAGTCGAGCCGCCCTCGGGGGAGAGGCCGTATGCCGTCGCGACCGCCTCGACGAACGTCGACTTCCCCGTCCCGTTCTCACCGACGACGACGGTGGCCTGGGCCAGGTCGAGACCGTGGCGGAGCACCTGCGCGACCGGGGCCAGGGTTGCCGGCCACTGACCGTCGCTCAGCGTCGCGTCCTCGGACCGCCGCACGCGGCGGACCGGCAGCGGCGCCGTCCAGTCGTCGTCCCCCATGAGCCGACCCTACGAGAAGGGGCCGGCGTGCGGGCCGAAGCAGACGGCATACGCCATCGCTCAGCCGTTCTCCTGGACGCCCGCCCACCAGGCGGCAGCGGCCGCCCTGCCGGAGCGACCCGACTGCTCGTAGACCGAGCTGAGGTGCTTGCGCACCGTCCGCTCCGCGATGCCGAGCTGTCGGGCGATGCGCACATTCGTCCAGCCGGCGGCGGCCAGGGTCAGCACCTCGGCCTCGCGGCGGGTCGGGCGGTACTCGGCGCACAGCGCAGCCGCCGGGACGAGCCCCACCAGCGACTCCGAGGGGTCGCCGCGCAGCACGGCGGTCGTCGCGTCCAGCGCGGCGCGGAAGGCCAGCGCAGCGGCGAGCGGGCGCTGGATGAGCTCGAGCGCCTCGACGTCCTCGTCGGCGAAGTCCGACGACGAGCGGTGCGCGCCGATGAACATCACCTCCGTCGGCGACGCGTGCAGCAACATCGCCATCGGGTAGCGGCCGTCGAGGTAGCCGTGCATGCGCTCGTAGACCTCGGTGTGCCAGAAGTCCTTGATGACGACGAGGTCGCTGACGCGCACGGCCTCGGTGGGCGACAGCGAGAGCAGGGCCGGGTGCTGGTCGGCCACCTCGGCTGCCTGCCCGGCGAGCTCGTCCGAGACGGGCCCCGGGCCGGCGGTCTCGACCGATATCCCGACGGAGGGACCCGAACGGTCGATCCGGGTGACGCCGATGCCGGCCTCGGCCCGGAGGGCCTCCACGACCGCAGGCAGCAAAGGAGTCAGCGACTTCCCACGGGCAGCGGCGATCGCGAGATCACGTGCAGTGGCTGCCGCGAGCCGTCGACGGTCTGGCACCACTCATCCTCCTGCAGAGCAGGTCCGGCGGTTCCGCGCGCACGAACCCCTGTCGTGGTGAAGATCGCGACATGCGTCAAGGTGTCCGAAGAGGCACTAATGCCGTGATCGCGTCCTCTTCAGAATGGCACGGTGGGAGCCGTCAGGGGAGGTTGCGACGCACGGCTCGGTCTCGAACGTCCACACCCGGCGCCGTGGGGCTGTACCCAAGGAGCCTGGGACGGCGACGAGCCGAGTGCGTGTCGTGGCGGCGGCAGCAGTGTCACTCGGGGGTGGGAGGTCTGGCAGCTCCGACGCGTCGAAGGTCGTGACGACACCGACGACGCGTCGGGGCTGCAGGGCCGCGTAGCCCGACGGCATACGCCAACGACCGTATGCCGTCAGCGCACCGATGCTGCCCGGCTCAGTCGCGGGGGCGCTTGGTGTACGGCTTCTTCGTGCCGCCACCGCGCGGGCCGCGGTCCTCGCTCAGCTCGATGAGCTGACCGGAGATGCGGGTCGAGCGCAGCTTGTCCATCGTGCCCGCGGGCAGGGTGGCCGGCAGCTCGACGAGGGAGTGGTCGGCTCGGATGTCGATGTGCCCGAAGTCGTTTCGGCCGAGACCGCCCTCGTTGGCCAGGGCACCGACGATCTGCCGCGGCTCGACGCGGTGCCGCCGGCCGACCGCGATGCGGTAGGTCGCCATGGGCCCGGAGGTGCCGCGGCGCTGGCCTCGGTCGGCTCGGTCTCCGCGGTCACTGCGGCCACGCGAGCCGCGGTCGTCACGCCGGTCATCGCGTCGGTCGTCGCGCCGGTCACGGGGACCGCGGTCGTCGAACGTCCTTGCGGGACGGACCTGCTCGGGGTCGAGCAGCATCGGCTCGTCACCCTGGGCCACGACCGCCAGCGCTGCCGCCACGTCGGCCTCCGGCACGTTGTGCTCGTTGACGTAGTGCGCGATGACGTCGCGGAAGAAGTCGATCCGGTCCCCCGAGAGCGCCTCGGTGATGGCGTCGTCGAAGCGGCTCAGGCGCGTCGCGTTGATGTCCTCGACGCTCGGCATCGTCATCGGCACGAGTGACTGGCGCGTCGCCTTCTCGATCGCCTTGAGCAGGTGGCGCTCACGCGGCGTGACGAAGGAGATCGCGTCCCCGCTGCGGCCGGCACGACCGGTGCGGCCGATGCGGTGCACGTAGGACTCGGTGTCGGTCGGGATGTCGTAGTTGACGACGTGGCTGATGCGCTCGACGTCGAGGCCGCGGGCCGCGACGTCGGTCGCGACGAGGATGTCGAGCTTGCCCGACTTCAGCTGGTCGACGGTGCGCTCGCGCTGGTTCTGCGCGATGTCACCGTTGATCGCCATCGCCGAGAAGCCGCGCGCCCGCAGCTTCTCGGCGAGCGTCTCGGTCTCGTTCTTGGTGCGGACGAAGACGATCATCCCCTCGAAGTTCTCGACCTCAAGGATGCGGGTCAGGGCGTCGACCTTCTGCGGGTAGCTGACCGTGAGGTAGCGCTGCGTGATGTTGGGCGCCGTCGAGGTCGTCGACTTGACGGTGATCTCGACCGGGTCGTGGAGGTACTTCTTCGAGATGCGCCGGATCTGCGAGGGCATCGTCGCGGAGAAGAGCGCGACGTGCTTGTCGTCCGGGGTGTCGGCGAGGATCGTCTCGACGTCGTCGGCGAAGCCCATCTTGAGCATCTCGTCGGCCTCGTCGAGCACGAGGAAGCGCAGCTCGCTCAGGTCGAGCGTGCCCTTCTCCAGGTGGTCCATGATGCGGCCCGGGGTGCCGACGACGATGTGCACGCCGCGGCGCAGCGCGCTCAGCTGCACGCCGTAGGCCTGGCCGCCGTAGACGGGCAGCACGTGCACGCCCTTGAGGTGGGCGGCGTACCGCTCGAAGGCCTCGCAGACCTGCAGGGCGAGCTCACGCGTCGGCGCGAGGATCAGGGCCTGCGGCGACTTCTGCTTGAGGTCGAGCCGGCTGAGGATCGGGAGCGCGAAGGCGGCCGTCTTGCCCGTGCCCGTCTGTGCGAGGCCCACGACGTGGCGCCCCTCGAGCAGGGCCGGGATCGTCGCGGCCTGGATCGGCGACGGGTACTCATAGCCGACGTCGCGCAGCGCCTTGAGCACCTTGTCGTCGAGACCGAGGTCCGCGAACGACACGCGATCGTCGCCGGCACCCGATTCGGCCTCGGGGGCGACGGTCTGGGCGGACTCGGACTGCATGCTCTGGTCACTCACCCCCCTGACGGTAGTGCGTCAGGCAGGGTGCGCGTCACGCCTCGGCGTCCCAAGGCCGGGAGCAGCGAGGACCAAGACCGTCAACCAGGCCCACTATCCCGTGCGTCCGAGCCGGTGGCCTTTCGCGCGGAAGGTCGGCTGGACACGGATGTCCCGGTATTCGGCCCCTTGGCAGCAGCCTTTGCCGACGGCAGCGGCGCCAGGCTCACCCGCCCTGCGGTGCGGGTCACGGTGAACAGTCCGATTGCCTCGGCAAGCTCACTCAGCTTGGCGTAGCCGTAGCGTCGCGCGTCGAAGTCAGGAGTCTGCTTCACGAGCAGACTCCCGACGTGGGCCAGGTCGGACTGGCCGCTCTCACCGCTGGCGGCCTGCACTGCGGCCCGGAGCTGGCGTACGAGTGCTGTGTCCTGCCTCAGCTGCGGGCCGGTGAGCGGCACAACCGGGAGGGCTTCCGGGTCGGCGGGTGACCGGAAGATGCTGACGTGGATGAACTGGTCGCAAGCCGTCACGAACGGCCGTGGCGTCTTCTCCTCACCGAAACCGATGACGCGCTTGCCCGCTTCCCGGATCCGTGAGGCCAACCGGGTGAAGTCGCTGTCGCTCGAGACCAGGCAGAATCCGTCGAACGTGCCGGTGTGGAGAAGGTCCATGGCATCGATGATCATCGCGCTGTCAGTCGCGTTCTTCCCGCTGGTGTAAGCGAACTGCTGAATGGGCTGGATGGAGTGGGCCAGGAGCGTGTCCTTCCACTTCCCGAGCTGAGGAGTGGTCCAGTCGCCGTAGATGCGCTTCACGCTGGCCACACCGAAGGTCGAGACCTCGGCCAGGAGTGGTTCGATGACCGACGCGTCGGCGTTGTCGGCGTCGATGAGGACTGCGAAGTACGCGCTGCCGTCTGCTGTCATGGGCTCATCCTGCAGGTCCTGAGGGCCCTCAAGGTGCGAGCCTCGCGGCGAGGCGCTCGACCTCGATGACGAACGGGTCGCTCCGGGGGATCGGGTGGTCGCACGACGAGGTGGAGAGCCGCCGTCCGGCCACGGTCCACGTGTAGGAGACCGACGTGCCGTCGTGGTCGGCTGCGCAGTCGGGCGTCCCCGTGGTCTGGTCCAGGGTCGTGAGGGTGACAGCGCGGGCGAGGGCGGCGACCTGGTCCTGGGGCAGTGTGCCGGTCGTCCGTGCGGCTTGGGTGACGAGGCTCCACCTGCCGTCGCCGACGACGAGCAGCGTCGCCTGGCATGGGCCACCCGGGCACATTCCACCCCACGTCCGGCGTTCGACGGAGAAGCCGGGGAGCGCCGGCAGCGCAGGGCTGCTCGCGCTGCCCGTGGAGATGGCGGCTGTGGAGAAGCCACCCGGGGCCGGGAAGACGCCTGCGCCGGTCGGGATGCCTGGGGATGGCGCCTCCGGCGCGGACGTCGTGCCGCAGCCGGCGAGCATCGCGACGGCCACGCCCACGGCAGCCGCCCTCGTCACCGCCGCCCCTGTCATCGCTGCCGACGACAGCCGTCGCTGACTGTCTGAACCATCGTGTGCCCCTGTCGCCGTGCCACTTCTCACGAGATGGTGACACCCGAGGACCGATCGGGGGCGAGCTTCGGGCAACCTGGCGCACCCGCGTCGGGGCGTGCAGAGGCAGACGTGGCGGGACGGCATACGCCATCGGTGGACGGCGAAGGGGGCCGCCCGCGGCGGGCGGCCCCCTTCGGGACAGGTGTGGCGGAGTGCGTCAGGCGTTGGCGCCGACGGGCTCGTCGACCTTGGCCGCCAGCGCGTCGAGGAGCGCGCCCAGCTCGGCGCGGCGCTCGTCGGTGACGTCGAGCTCACCGGCGGGGGAGACGTCCTGGGTGAAGACGAGGCCGGTCGCGCCGACGACGTCGGCCTTGACGTGCTCGAGCACCTTGGTCAGGTCGGCGGTGGCGTCGCTCGCGCCGCTCCAGCCGTAGCCGACGAGCGCGATGGGCTTGGCGTCCCACTCGGCGAAGAGGTAGTCGATCGCGTTCTTGATGGGGGCCGGGAAGCTGCGGTTGTACTGCGGCGTGACGACGACGATCGCGTCGGACTCGAAGACCTTGGAGGCCCAGTCCTTGGTGTGCGGCTTGGCGTAGTTGCCGTTGCGCGGCATGTCCTCCTCGTCGAAGAACGGCAGCGACGACAGGTCGAGCAGCTCCACCTCCCAGTCGGAGGCGGGAGCCTGCGAGGCCACCCACTCCGCGACCTTGGGGCCGATGCGGCCGGGGCGGGTGCTGGACACGACGATACGAAGTTGCTTCACGCTTCAACCAACTATCACGAGGGTCCGGGCATTCCGGACCCCGCCGTGCTCTCGGTGTGAGCCAGGCCACAGGGACGGGCGGTCGGCCGAGGCGCTCTCTCAGGTCGACTTAATGGTTCTCCCAGACTTCTTTCAGACATCAAAATCCTCATTGTCGGTATTTAAAAGTTGATGTCAGGAATGGGTTCTGTCAAATATCTCCGACAATTCCCAAAAAGATCTCCCCCGACGGCGATCCCTGCATTCTTTCTCTATGAGAAACCTACGAATTGCGAGCCTCTCGCTCTTCGGGGCGTTGGCCTTGGTCGCACCCGCCGTAGCCGCATCCGCGGTGGTGCCCACGCCGCCCGCGACGGTCACGAACCTGCCGACCGTCTACGTGACGCTGACCGACCTTCCCGCGAAGGACAGCCTGAGCTTTGTCAACAGCAACAAGGACATTCCCGTCGCCAGCCAGGTCGATGTGGCTGACGGGACGACCACGACGACGGTCAAGTGCACGACGCTGCCGACCGACGCCGCACCGGACGGCACCGGCTGTCCGACCATCAAGGGCCACGGCAACTTCACCTGGACGCTCGACAAGAAGTCGTACCAGCTGAAGTTCGACAAGAAGACCGCGCTGCTCGGCATGCTGCCGGGCAAGACGTGGATTCTCATCGCCAACCGTGCGGACGCCTCCTTGATGCGCAACAAGGCGACGCTCGACCTCGCTTCGCAGTTCGGCATGTATGCCACTCCCGAGTCGCGCTTCGTCGACCTCGTCGTCGACGGCAAGGACCTGGGCAGCTACCTGCTGACCGACAAGGTCTCCGTCACGAAGTACGACGCGACCAAGCCCGACAGCCACGTGGCGCTCACGAGCCCCCAGGGCGTGCTGCTCGAGATGGACAACCACTACGGCTCGGCCGACCCGTTCCACTTCACGACGGCCAGGAGCAGGTCGATCTTCGTCCTCAAGGACTCCTACGTCGGCTTCAAGAACGACCCGGGAGTCGTGCTCGACGCCGACACGCTGGCCGGGTGGAACGACGCCAAGAGCACCATCAACACTCTGGAGGGGCTGCTCTACGCACCGAGTCCGGACTGGGCCAAGATCAGCGCCCTCATCGACGTCGACTCGTTCATCAAGTACTACTTCGTCTCGGAGTTCGTCGAGAACCCGGACGTGTCGTCCTCGAGCGTCTACTTCTACAAGGACGGCCCGACCGACAAGCTGCACGCCGGCCCGGTGTGGGACTACGACATCTCCCTCGGCAACTACGCCAGCACCAACCGTGGCGGCAACCCGACCGAGGACTATGTCAAGAACGAGCTGCTGACCATCACCGGCAACGGCCAGTTCGACTGGTGGACGCAGCTCTTCCGCAACCAGGCGTTCGCCGCGCAGGCCAACACGACGTACGAGACGCTCAAGCCCCTCGTCAACGCGGTGCCGTCCAGGATCGACGCCTACCAGACGCAGATCGCACAGTCGGCGGCCCACAACTTCGTCGTGTGGCCGGGCATCCTCGGCAAGACGTCGGTCATCGCCTTCAACGGCGGCCACACGCCCATCCTGTCGACGTGGGCTGGCGAGGTGGGGCTGCTCAAGACGTGGGCCACGCAGCGTGCGAGCTTCCTCGCGCACAACTACGGCTCGAACGTCCCGGTGCTGCGCTACCAGGCGCACGTGCAGAGCATCGGCTGGCAGCCGCTCGTGTCGACCGGTCAGATGGCCGGCACCGTCGGCAAGTCGTTGCGGGCCGAGGCGCTGAAGATCACCGACACCAACACGACGACCACGGGCTCGGTCGTCGGGAACGCCCACGTGCAGAACCTCGGCTGGATGGGCTACCAGGCGCCCGGCGCGGTCATCGGCACCGTCGGTCGCTCGCTCCGGATGGAGGCGATCCAGCTCAAGCTCACCGGCAACCTCGCGACGAGCTACAACATCAGCTACCGCGTGCAGGTGCAGAACAAGGGCTGGATGAGCTGGGTGTCCAACGGGGCGACGGCGGGCACGACCGGCCTGTCGCTGCGCATCGAGGCCCTGCAGATCCGCATCACCAAGAAGTGACGCTCGCGCCCGCGACGTCATGACGGACGCGCCGCCCACCTCTCCCGAGGGTGGGCGGCGCGCTTGCGGGTGCCCGGCTGCTCGACCGATGGCGTATGCCGTGTGCGCCCTCGTGCGCCGCCGGCTCAGTCCTCGGGGGTGCGCCTCTCGAGCGCCTCGACGCGGGCCACGAGGTCGGCGTCGAGGAGTGTCTGGAGCCGGGCCTCGAGGGCGGACTCCGGGGTGTGCGCTGAGGTGGCGGTCGGGGCGGCAGTCGGGCTGGATGCGGGGGAGTTCGGTGGGGCTTCGATGGCGAGCGCGGTCAGGGCCTGTCGCACGAAGGTGCGGGCGAGCGTCGACGGGCCGACGCCGACCTCGGTGGCCCGGGCCGACAGGGCGTCGAACTCCTCGGCGGTGAAGCGGACGGAGAGGACCTTCGTGCGGTCGGCCCCGCGGGAGGTGTCGGGCATCGCGCTCCTCAGTGGTGATGTGTGACGACGTAGTGCATTGTCAGTGGTCGAGCCTATCGTGGTTCCCATGAGCACAGCACCCGCCGTCGCCCCGGCCGTGAGCCTCGTCGACGTGCTGCGTTCCATGGCGGTGACCCTGCGCGAGCTGACCCGTGACTTCCCCACGTGGTCGCTGCCCGAGAGTGACGTCGGCGAGGTCATCGGGCAGGCGCAGGCCGTGCGAGAGCTGAGCCAGTCGCTCACGGCTGTGCTGGCGCGGGAGGCCGACGCGCGTGGTCTCGGCACCGACGAGGGGCTCTCGCGCGTCGACTGGCTGCGCCTGCAGGCGGGCGCCGGGCTCGCGGGCCACGGCAGCGGCGCCGGGATCGACGGTCCGGCAGCGGCGGCCGTGACGCGGGTCGGCGCCGCGATGAACGAGCCTCGGTGGGCTGCGCTGGCTGCCCGGGTCGTGGCCTCGGAGGTTTCCGTGGAGCACGCCGCAGCGATCATCCGCTTTCACGACGACGTCGCCCGGATCGCCGACCCCGAGCACCTCGACGCGATCGTCGCGTCGATGGTCGAGGCCAGCGACGTCCTCACTGCGCGCGAGCTCCGACGGCTCATCGCGCACGCCCGCGCCACCCTCAAACCGCCGGCCGAGCACGAGGCCGAGGAGGCCGGGCTCCGGCTGGGACGGTCGTTCCGCAAGGTCCGCTCGTGCGCCGGCTTCACTGTGTTCGAGCTGCGCCTCGACCCCGAGGGGGCCGCGATCGTCGAAGCGGCCATCGACCGACTGTCGAGGCCGCGCCCCGACCTCGCGTTCGACGGGGCCGGTGACACCAAAGCCGACAACACCGACGGTGCCGACGGGGTGCACCGGGCTGACCGGGCTGACCGGGCTGACCGGGCTGAGAGAGCTGACGCGGGGTCGCACGGGGACAGCCGCCAGGCCTCAGAGGGCTGCAACGCCACCGCGGCGCGCGAGGCCGACCCGCGCACGGCGGCCACGCGCCGGGCCGACGCGCTGCTCGAGATCATCGGTCGCGGCGTCGCCTCGCCCGAGGGAGTCACCCGCTCCCCGCGGGCCACCCTCGTCATCACGATGACCCTCGACGCGCTTATGGATGCCCTGCGTGGTGTAGGCATGCTCGACACAGACGCGGCGCTGTCGCCCTCCGCGGTGCGGCGTCTGGCCTGCGAGGCGGGCATCGTGCCCATGGTCCTCGGCGCCCCGTCCGAGGTCCTCGACCTCGCCTACACCCGGCGCTACTTCACACCCACGCAGCGCCGTGCGCTCGCGGTCCGCGACCAGGGGTGCAGCTATCCCGACTGCACCGTGCCGCCCATGTGGTGCGAGGCCCATCACGTCACGCACTGGCTCCACGGCGGTCCCACCGACCTGCGCAACGGCGCCCTGCTCTGCGGCCGGCACCACGCCGTCGTCCACCAGCGGGGTCTGACGGCAACCGTCACCCCGACCGGCGTCACTTGGCACCTGTAGCTGCCTCGCCCCGCACCCCGCCGGCCACGGCGGGGTCAGTGGCACGCCCAGGGTCGGCCTGCTTCCGGTCGGACTACGGGGGATCGGACTGCTGCGTCGACCTGCCGCCCGTCATCAGTGAGCCGATGTCGTGGGCTCGCCACGCACACCGCCCGCCTCACCGTGGGGCGAGGCGGGCGGCATACGTGCTCGGGCGGTCGGGGACCGCTCGCGCGCGGTCGGGCGGTCAGCTGCTCGACATCCCCGTCTTGATGAGGTCCATGACCGAGCTGTCGGCGAGGGTCGTCACGTCGCCGACCTCGCGGCCCTCGGCCACGTCGCGGAGCAGGCGGCGCATGATCTTGCCGGAGCGGGTCTTGGGCAGCTCGCTGACGATCATGATCGAGCGCGGCTTCGCGATCGGGCCGATCTCCTTGGCCACGTGGTTGCGCAGCTCCTTGACGAGGTCGCCGCCCTCACCCGGCTCGTCGGCCTCCTCGACGAACTCCTGGCGCAGGATGACGAAGGCGCACACGGCCTGGCCGGTCGTCTCGTCGTTGGCCCCGACGACGGCGGCCTCGGCGACCTTCGGGTGCGACACGAGGGCCGACTCGATCTCGGCCGTCGAGAGGCGGTGGCCCGAGACGTTCATGACGTCGTCGACGCGGCCGAGCAGCCAGATGTTGCCGTCGGCGTCGTACTTCGCGCCGTCGCCGGCGAAGTAGTACTTCTCGCCGAACCGCGACCAGTACGTCTCCTTGTAGCGCTCGGGGTCGCCCCAGATGCCGCGCAGCATCGACGGCCACGGCTTGGTCAGCACGAGGTAGCCGACCTGCTCGGGCGTCGTGAAGGGCTGGCCCTCGTCGTCGAGGATCTCGGCGCTGATGCCGGGGATCGGCTTCTGCGCCGAGCCGGGCTCGAGCGTCGTGACGCCCGGAAGCGGGCTGATCATGATCGCGCCGGTCTCGGTCTGCCACCACGTGTCGACGATCGGGGCGCGGCCGCCGCCGATGTGCTTGTGGTACCAGAGCCACGCCTCGGGGTTGATCGGCTCGCCGACCGACCCGAGCAGGCGCAGCGAGCTCATGTCGAACTTCGCCGGGATGTCGGCGCCCCACTTCATGAAGGTGCGCACCGCGGTGGGGGCGGTGTAGAGGATCGTGACCTTGTAGTCCTGGACGATCTCCCACCAGCGCCCCTGGTGCGGGGTGTCGGGCGTGCCCTCGTACATCACCTGCGTGACGCCGTTGGTGAGCGGCCCGTAGACGATGTAGGAGTGGCCCGTGACCCAGCCGATGTCGGCGGTGCACCAGTAGACGTCGGTGTCGCGGTGGACGTCGTGCACGACGGCGTTCGTGTAGGCCGCCTGCGTCAGGTAGCCGCCGGTCGTGTGGAAGATGCCCTTCGGCTTACCGGTCGTGCCGGAGGTGTAGAGGATGAAGAGCGGGTGCTCGGCCTCGAAGGCCTGCGCCTCGTGGGTCGGGGCGGCCTTCTCGAGGGCCTCGTGCCACCAGACGTCGCGGTCGTTCCACACGGTGTCCTGGCCGGTGCGCTTGACGACGAGGACGTGCTCGACCGACGTGTCGCCGTGGTCGAGCGCCGCGTCGACGGCGGGCTTGAGCGCCGAGGGCGCGCCGCGGCGGTAGCCGCCGTCCGAGGTGATGACGACCTTCGCCTGGGCGTCGTTGATGCGCGAGTGCAATGCCTCCGCTGAGAAGCCGCCGAAGACGACCGAGTGCGGGGCGCCGAGACGGGCGCACGCGAGCATCGCGACGGCGGCCTCGGGGATCATCGGCAGGTAGATCGCGACGGTGTCGCCCTTGCCGACGCCGAGGTCGGCGAGGGCGTTGGCGGCGCGCTGCACCTCGGCGTGCAGGTCGGCGTAGGTGATGTCGCGGGTGTCGCCCTCGGGCTCGCCGACGAAGTGGATCGCGACCTTGTCGCCGCGACCGGCCTCGACGTGGCGGTCCACGGCGTTGACGCACGCGTTGAGCTCGCCGTCGGCGAACCACTTCGCGAAGGGCGGGTTGCTCCAGTCGAGCGACTGCGTGAAGGGCGTGCTCCACGTCAGGTAGGTGCGGGCCTGCTCGGCCCAGAAGCCCTCGTGGTCGGCGGCTGCCTTCTCGTAGAGGTCAGCCGAGCCGTTCGCCTGCGCGGCGAACTCGGGCGGCGGTGGGAAGGTCTGTCCCTCTTTGACGAGGTTCTCGAGCGGCTCTTCGCTCACGGTGTCACCCTTTCGCATCGACGATGGTGCGGTCGCGCCACCCGCGCACGTGTCGGCGGGGGGACGTGGTTGATGCACAACTCAAACGCAGGCTAGTTCGCGCATCAAGGGTCGAGTGAGGCGGGTCTCATCGCTACCGACGAGTAGCCCGCCGAGCGGTCCGAGTCCGAGGACGAGCGGTAGCGGCGCCGGAGCACCGGGGCCGGCCGGACGGCATACGCCCTCTCACCCCAACGCTTCACCTGAGGTTCTCCGCCACGTGGGCCGGGCTGCGCGCGAAGTCGCAAATGTGGACGACATGGACACGACTCACCAGCTGCCCTCTCGCCGAACCCTGATCCGCGGTGGCCTCGCCACCGGCACCGTCGCCCTCGCCGGCGCCGGCCTCGTCGTCGACAGCCGCCCGAGCGCGGCCGCCGTCATCCCCGCCGCCGACCCGTTCACCCTCGGTGTCGCGAGCGGCGACCCCGAGCCCGACGGCTTCGTCATCTGGACGCGCCTCGCCCTCGACCCGCTCGCCGCCGACGGACTGGGTGGTATGCCGTCCGCGACCTACCAGCTGAACTGGCAGGTCGCGTCGGACGACCGTTTCGCCGACGTCGTCAAGGCGGGTTCCGTTGCAGCCCAGCCCGGTTGGGCGCACTCGGTGCACGTCAAGGTCGGCGGACTGCGACCCGGCCGCGAGTACTTCTACCGCTTCCGGCTCGCCCGGCACCTCTCGCCCGCGGGGCGCGCGGTCACGGCGCCGAGTGCGACCGAGATGCCCTCTGCGCTCGCCATGGCCTTCGTCTCGTGCTCCAACCTCCCCGCCGGCTACTTCACCGCCTACGGCCGCCTCGCCGAGGAGCGGCCCGACCTGATCCTGCACCTGGGCGACTACCAGTACGAGGGCGCCGGGAACGGCGTCGGCCGCAACCACGCCGGCCCCGAGACGAAGACCCTCGCCGGCTACCGCCAGCGCTACGCGCAGTACAAGAGCGACCCCGACCTGCAGGCCGCGCACGCCGCCGCGCCGTGGCTCGCCGTCTGGGACGACCACGAGGTCGACAACAACTACGCCGGCGACATCCCGGAGAAGGTCGCTGAGACCCCGACGTTCCTCGCCCGGCGGGCCGCGGCCTACCGCGCCTACTACGAGAACATGCCGCTGCGCCGCTCGTCGGTGCCTGACGGCCCGAACCTCGACCTCTACCGCCGGGTGCGGTGGGGGCGCCTCGCGAACTTCCACATGCTCGACACCCGGCAGTACCGCTCCGACCAGGCGTGCGGCGACGGCTACAAGGACTGCCCCGCCGCCGACGACCCCACGCGCTCGCTGCCGGGGATGGAGCAGGAGCGGTGGCTGCTCGACGGCTTCCGGGCCTCGACCGCGCGGTGGGACCTGCTCGGCCAGCAGGTCTTCTTCGGCCAGCGGGACAACAACCCCACCGCGGCGACGACGGTCTCGATGGACGCCTGGGACGGCTACCGCGCCTCGCGGCAGCGGGTCACCCAGGGCTGGGTCGACGCGGGCGTGCGCAACCCCGTCGTACTGACCGGCGACGTGCACGCGCACTGGGCCTCGGACCTCTACCTCGACTACGCCGCTCCCGGTGAGGTCGTCGGCTCCGAGCTCATCACCAGCTCGATTACCTCGGGCGGCAACGGTTACGACAGCCCGACCGGCCAGCACCCTTGGGCAGCGTGGAACCCGAACCTGCGCTTCTGGACCAACCTGCGCGGCTACGTCTCGACGACGATCACGGCCTCGGAGCTGACGGCGCGTTTCCGGTGCGTCCCGGTCGTGACGACCCCCGGCGCCGAAGCCTTCACGCGCGCCGAGTTCGTCATCGACGACGGCGTGCGCGGCCTGCGCCAGACGGTCGACAACCCGCTGCCGACGACGCCGTCTCTGCGGCGCTCCGCCCCGACGGACGAGCAGATCGTCGCCGACACGATCCGCGAGGAGACCCACGGCTCCGACTGACCCAGACCCCAGACCTCAGATCCCTCGAGTGGCCTCGCCGTCCCACCTGCCACAGGCGGACCGCCGCACCAGACCCCCGGTGTCTGAGACGGCTGGGACGGCGGGGCCACTCGAGTGCAGGGTGCGGGTGTGTCGGCCCATCCGGGCGGGGCCGGCGTGACGAAGATGGGGTGTGACCGACCGGACCTACCGCCTCGTCGTCCGTGCCGCCCGCGGCGTCTTCGCCGGGCTCGGGCTGCGCCTCGACGTGCGCGGCGCCGAGCACCTGCCGACCCACGGGGGAGCGGTGCTCGCCGGCAACCACGTCGGCTTCCTCGACTTCCTCTTCGTCGGGCTCGTCGGCCGCGAGCGGGGCCGCTTCGTGCGCTTCCTCGCCAAGCAGGGCGTCTTCCACCCACCCGTCGTCGGCCCGGCGATGCGAGCCATGGGCCACGTCCCCGTCGACCGGGCGCACGGTGAGGTCGCGCTGCGCCAGGCGGTCGCCCGGGCGAGCGCGGGCGAGGTCGTCGGTGTCTTCCCCGAGGCGACGATCTCGCACTCGTGGGAGCTGCGACCGTTCCGACCCGGCGCCGCGGCGGTCGCGGCGTGGTGCGACGTCCCCCTCGTGCCCGTGGCGGTCTGGGGCAGCCAGCGCATCCTCACCGTCGGCGGCCGCTTCAGCCTGCGCCGCGGGACTGCCGTCACCATCCTCGTCGGCGAGCCGTTGCGCCCAGCTCCGGACGCCGACCCGTATGCCGTGACCGAGCAGCTCAGGGCACGGCTAGAGACCCTCCTCGACGAGGCGATCGAGACCCACCCCGACCGTCCCCGCGACGATGCCGACCGCTGGTGGTTGCCGGCATCGCGGGGCGGCACGGCTCCGGGGCGTGAGGAGGGCCTGCGGCTCGACGAGGAGGGCATGCGCAAGGCGGACCTCGCGGCCGAGGCGCGGATCAGTCGCTCCCGCAAGCGTTCTCGTGCCCGCCGCCCCTGCCTCGCGGACCGGTCTGCTCAGTAGCTCATCCCCATCACCGCCCGCACCGTCGCGAGGGTCCGGTCGGCCACCTCGCAGGCGCGCGCGTTGCCCTCGTGCAGCACCGAGGTGACGTAGGCCGGGTCCCGGGCGAGGTCGGCCCGCCGCGCCCGGTGCTCCGCCAGGGTCTCGTTGACCGCCTCCGTGACCACGCGCTTGAGGCCTTGGGCACCGCCGTCGCCGATGCGGTCCGCAACCGCCTCCGGCGACTCGTCCAGCAGCAGCCCGGCGATGGTGAGCAGGTTCGCGACGGCGGGACGGCCATTGGGGTCGAAGGTGATCCGCCGCTCGGAGTCGGTGCGCGCGGCCCGGATGCGGGCCGCCGTCTCGTCGGCCGTGTCGCGCAGGTTGATGACGTTGCCCTTGCTCTTGCTCATCTTCGTGCCGTCGGTCCCGAGCAGCAGGGGAACCTCGCTCAGCAGGGCCTCGGGCTCGGGGAACACGCTCTGCCCCGCGGCATACCTCGTGTTGAAGCGTCGGGCGATGGCACGGGTCAGCTCGAGGTGCGGCAGCTGGTCGCGGCCGACCGGCACGATCCGGCTGTGGCAGAAGAGGATGTCGGCCGCCTGGTGCACCGGATAGGTCAGCAGCAGGCCCGACAGCGGCCGGCCGCCCGAGAGCGCGAGCTCGTCCTTGACCGTCGGGTTGCGCCGCAGCTCCGCATCGGTGACGAGCGACAGGAAGGGCAGCATCAGCTGGTTGAGGGCAGGGACGGCGCTGTGCGTGAAGATCGTCGTCCGGGCGGGGTCGAGACCGGCGGCGAGGTAGTCCAGGACGAGGCCGTGGACGTTCGCCCCGATCTCACCGACCGAGTCGCGGTCGGTGATCACCTGGTAGTCGGCGATGACGACGAACGTCTCGACTCCCTTGTCCTGCAGCCGGGCCCGGTTGCGCAGGCTGGCGAGGTAGTGCCCGATGTGCAGCGGGCCCGTCGGTCGGTCGCCGGTCAGCATGCGGAAGCGCGTCGGGTCCTCGCTCGCGTGCTCGTCGATGAGCGCGTCGAGCACGGCGCTGCGGTCTCGCGACACGGCATACGTGGCGCTCTCCTCCGCGTCGCCGGCGGGACCTGCCGAGGAGGACGGGTCGGTCGGGACGGGCGGTTCGGTGGTCGTGACGGTGGACATGCTCTCTCCTGTGGTGGGGGCCCACGGGAGACCTGGTGCCGCGTCCCGTCGTCAGGACACATGCAAGGAGCCGCCCGTGGGCGGCTCCGGATCTCGGGTTGGTTCGACGGGCCGCCTCAGCTGGGCAGCCACCACGCGCGGGTCGGTGCGAGGTTCGAACTCATGTCAGTGAGGGTACTCACGCCCTCCGCGGCTGTCGATCCGTCGTCGGCGCTCGCGGACGCTCCTACGCTGGGCCGGTGCCCGACGCGACTCCCGCCCAGACCGCCCTCCTCGACCAGCTCGCCGCCCTCACCGAGCTGCCCGACGTGCGCGAGCGCGCCGAAGCCGCCCGCGAGGCCTGCACGCAGCTGCGCTTTCACGAGGCGCTGCGCCGGCGCATCCCGGAGGCCGCCGCCGAGTCGCGGGTCCGGGGCGCGCAGGCGAGCGCGGCCCTCGACGGCGCCGAGTTCCCCGTCGACGTGGTCCGGGAGCTGATGAGCGGCGCCCGTGACTGGCCCGAGGACCTCGACCCCGGCCTCCGCACGCTCAAGGGCGCCGTCGCAGCCACGGCAGAGAGCGAGCGGGTCGTCTCCCTCGTGCGGACCGCGCCGCTCCAGGCCCTGGCACGGCTCCATGTCGCGGCCGCCTCGCCCGTCGTCACCGGCGACGCCCTCGGACGCCCCAGGATCGGCGACGAGGACTGCACCGAGCTCGTCGACCTCGGGCCTGCTCCCGCGCCCACTGTCGTCGCTGCCCGCCTCGGCGCCCTGTCCGACGTCATCGTCGCCGCCGCCGGCAGCAACCGGGTCCCGGCCGCCGTCGTCGCGGCCCTCGTCCACGCCGAGATCGCGGCCGTCCGCCCCTTCGTCCACGGCAACGGACTCGTCGCGCGAGCCATGGAGCGGGCGCTCGTCCAGGCACTGGGGCTCGACCCCACCGGCGTCGCCGTCCCGGAAGCCGGCCACGTCGGCAACGGCGGGCCGGCCTACCTCGGTGCGCTCACGGCATACGCGAGCGGTGGCGCCGCAGGCGTCGGTCTGTGGCTCTCCCAGGCGGGCCAGGCGATGGTGCAGGGGGCCGCCGAGGGTGGGCGGATCAGCGACGCCGTGCGGGCGGGCCGCCTCACCTGAGCCCTGCCGGGTGTCGGATGCGCCGATTCGTGCGGGATGTCCACGGGGGTGGACAGTTTCTTGGTCGGCGGGGCAGGTGGGGGGTGTCGCCACGCCGACGGTCTGGAGTAGAACGGAGTCAGGAACCACATCGCCGAGAGGCGTAGATCCGGATCCACGTAGGACAGAAGTCTCGAGAAGAGGCCGAGTACCCACGCGAAGCAGTTCACTTTGAACAGTCCACCCCCGGGCGCACAACCGGGGCGACACTTCGAGAATGCACGCCTGGTAGCCCGGAACTTCTCTGGAGGCCCCCCGACCGACGGTCGGGGGGCCTCCGCCCTGTATGCGAAATTCTCCCGTCGCGCGGCCCGATCTGAACGAATTTCCCGTGTCGTGACATAGCGCGAGAAATCACCGCGTGTCGGGACATCTCGGTTTGCAATCCGGGGTCCGAAGGCCCAACATTGTTGGTGGTGCTCCCCTCAGGGGTCGAGCACCAACGCGATCTGGCTCCTCCCCCCCGGCGCCAGTCTCGTGAGGTGGCCTTCGTCTTCCCCCGGACGAGGGCCACCACTCTTTTCCGGGCTGTTTCGTGCTCCTTCATTGCGTGCGGGGCGGGGGTTGTCCACACCTCCTCGGCGGCGAGGCCGTCTGTCCACCGCTGGTCGTATGCCGGTGGGCGCGGCCTCGCGGGTCGGCGACGGTGGGCGCATGGGAAACGTCATCGCCTTCGTGCCCGCCTCCGGTGGGGTCGGGTCCTCGACCCTGGCCGCCGCGGTCGCCGTCCGTGCGTGCGCCGCAGGCCGCAGCGTCGTGGCCGTCGACCTCGACCCGCTCGCCGGGTGCCTGGACGTCGTGTTCGGACTGGAGCAGGAGCCGGGCTGGCGCTGGCCCGAGCTCTCCGACGTGTCGGGCGTCGTCCACGGCCTGGGCCTCGCCGACGAGCTGCCCGTGTCGTGCGGCGTGCCGGTGCTCTCAGGCAGGCGCAACGGGGGCTGGGGGCTGTCTGCGGGCCTACCTATGGGCGCTGCGGGCGCTGCGGTCGTCGGAGGGGACGCGGGCTACGCGGGCTACGGGGGCTACGGGGTCGACGAAGTCGATGGGCGCGGCGGCGTCGACGGGTGGCTCGAGACGCTGCCGGACGTCGTGGCCGGGCTCGCCGACGCGCATGCCCTGACCGTGCTCGACCTGCCGCGCGACCCGGCCGTGCTCGACGCCGTCGCGCTCCTCGTCGACGCGGTCGTGGTGGTGGTCGGCACGCAGGTGCCCCAGCTCGCGGCCGCGTCGGCGGTGGTGTCCGGCGTGCGCGGTCTGCTGCACCGCCTGCGCGACGCGAGGAGACCGTGGGAGGCCGAGCCGTTGCTCCCGATCGAGCCGTGGGTCGTGCTCCGTGGCCGTCGCATCGAGGCCGACCTCGAGGACCTCGTCATGGACGAGCTCGACGTCCCCCTCGTGGCCACGGTCGGGGACGACCGGCGCGTCGTCGCGGACGTGGCCGAGGGGCTGCCGCCCGGCTTGCACGGACGCGGCGACGTGGTGCGTGCAGCGGACGAGCTGCTCCTGCGGCTCACCGACCAGGCGGTCGCCGCATGAGCGCCGAACCGGTTCCGGGTGACAGCCGGTCGTCCCGTGGCTCCCTGAGCCCCGCCGTGTGGCAGCGCGTCCGGGCGGGCGTCGGGCCCGACGGCACCGCCGTCGGCGCCGTGGCCGAGCAGGAGCGAGGCGCCCTCGGGGCTCGCCGTGTGGCCGAGACACGATCAGCCCTGGCGTCGAGAGTGCTCGGCGCCGGACCCCTCGACCCCTGGCTCGCCGAGCAGGGAGTCACCGACGTCGCCGTCAACGGCGACGGCCGCATCTGGGTCGACCGCGGTCACGGCATGGAGCCGGTGGGCGAGCGCCTCGACCCCGACGACGCCCGCGGACTGGCGGTCCGGCTGGCCGGTATCGCCGGTCGCCGCCTCGACGAGGCGAGTCCCTGGGTCGACGGGCAGCTCCCGTCCGGCGCTCGCCTGCACGCGATGCTGCCGCCCCTCGTCGACGGCGGGCCCCACATCACCATCCGCGTGCCACCGAGCGAGCCGGTGAGCCTGTCGGAGCTGTGCGCCCGGGACATGCTCCCGCCCGAGTGGGAGACCGTCCTCCGGGCACTGGTGTCGCGGCGGCTCGCATTCGTCGTCTCCGGCGGCACGGGTGCGGGCAAGACGACACTCCTCGCCGCGCTACTCGGCTGCATCGACCCCGTCGAACGGCTGCTCGTCGTCGAGGACGTCCGCGAGCTGAGCGTCGACCACCCGCACCTCGTCCGGCTCGAGGCCCGACCGGCCAACGTCGAGGGGGCCGGCGAGGTCACCCTGACGACGCTCGTGCGGCAGGCCCTGCGCATGCGCCCCGACCGCATCGTCGTGGGCGAGGTCCGTGGCGCCGAGGTGCGAGAGCTGCTGGCTGCCCTCAACACCGGCCATGAGGGAGGGTGCGGCACGGTGCACGCCAACGCCCCGGCCGACGTGGTGGCGCGCTTCGAGGCGCTTGGCGCGCTGGCCGGGCTGACGCCCGAGGCCGTCCGATCACAGCTGGCCGCGGCGATCGACGTCGTCGTCCACGTCACCCGCGACCACGGGCTGCGACGCGTCGCCTCGGTGGCGGCGCTGTTCCGTCGCGACGGCGATCCGTGCATCGTCCCGGCCCTCGAGTGGGACGGGCCCGGTCACCCACCTCGGTCCGGCGCCGGATGGCCGGCGCTCGCAGCACGGCTCGGGTTGCACGCGCAGCCCTCGGTGTCGGAGGGACCTGCGTCGGAGTCGACTCCGAGGACGTCGGCGCTGGGTGGCCCCGGCAGCCCGGACTCGTCGCCGATGCAGCCGGTCCGGCCGGCACGGAGCGCGTCGTGAACGTCGGCGCCGCCGGCGTGCTGTCCGCGGTGCTCCTCGGTCTTGCCGTCGTGCTGTGGCCGGGACGGGCGTCGACACGATCCTCCGTCGCCGGACTCCGGGCGGAGGATGTCCTGGCACCGTGCGCGTCAGCCGGCCACGGAGCAAGGCGTGGGGCGGGCGCCGACACTGGCCTCGCCTCCGGCGACGCGGCCCCGAGCCTCTGGCAGCAGGACCCCATCGACCTCTACCGCCAGTGGCGACTGCGCCGACGACCCGCAGACCTCATCGACGACGTCCTCGACCTGCTGCGAGGCATTGGCCCTGCGCTCGGTGCTGGTCTGACTCCGACGCGTGCCATCGAGCTGGCGGCGACCTCGACCCTCGGCGCCGACCGTGTGCGCGCCGCTCGGGAGTCGAGGCACCGGCGCTCCCGACGCAGCGACCGGACCTCGTCTCGCAGAGTCTCGTGGCGGCCGTCACGCAGGGCGGCCGCCGGCTCGATGCCGCAAAAGCCCTCGCGTTCCACGCCGGTTATGGACGACGTCGACACGACGGACGAGGCACTCCCCGCGGCCGGGGCTGGGGCCGGCTCCCCACCACGTGCCGACATCGACCGGCTCGTCGGCGCCCTCCTCGACGCGAGCGACCGAGCGGAACCGATCTCGCCGATCTGGGCGGCGTGGGCCGAGCGCAGCGCGTCGGCGGAGCTCAGCCTCGTGGCTGCGGCCTGGCGTCTCTCCGAGACCACCGGTGCGCCATTGGCCTCGGCGGTCGACCGCGCGGTCCGCGGCCTGCTCGACGCGAGAGCCCGCCGCGGCAAGGTCGCCGTTGCCGTTGCGGGACCTCGCGCAACGGTCACCGTCCTCACGCTGCTCCCTCTTACCGGTCCCTTGTTCGGGCTGGCCTGCGGCATCGACCCGGTCGGGCTCTACCTCGGGTCACCGATCGCCACCGGCTGCGCCGCGCTCGGCCTCGCCCTCGTGTGGCTGGGTCGGGTCTGGTGCACCCGTATGGTCCGGCGGGCGGTGCGACCGTGAGCCTCACCGAGGTGCCCGGCCTGGCCCTCCTTACCGAGCCGCCCGTCCTGGCCGTCCCTACCGAGGTGCGTGGCCCGACCGCCCTTGCCGAGGTGCCCGGCCTGGCCGTCCTCGCCGAGGTGCCCGGCCCGACCGTCATGACCGACGCACCGGTCCTGACCGTCCTCGCCGGGACGACCAGCCTGACCGATGTGACCTGGCTGGCCCAGTCGCTGCACGGACCGGTGACTCTCGGCCTCGTGGCCGCGGGTCTCGCGGCTGCAGCGGTCCTCGTCCTGCTCGGAGGTCGCCCTGACGCTGACACTCCGGACCGGCAGCCGCCCGCCACCGGGCTCGACACCGGGCTCGACACCGGGCTCGACGCCGCGGACGTGACGGGCGGCGCGGCAGGGGCGAGTGAGGGGACCGCGCCCGGAGGGCACACCCCGCCCCTCCGAGGACTGCGCCGACTGGGACGCCGTCAAGGCACGGACCATGGCGATGCGGACGACGCGCAGGTGTCGTCGGCCCTGGCGCTGCTGGCCCTGACCTACCGCTCGGGCCTGCCCACGTGGGACGTCCTCGAGGCAGTCGCTGCGGGCCTGACCGGGCGGGCGTCGGCCGACCTGCGCCAGGTCGCGACGGCCCTGCGCTGGGGAGCCGCGGAACCGGAAGCCTGGGCCTCGGTCGGGCGGGTGTGGGCGCCTGCCGCGCGTGCCGTCGCCATCGCCCACCAGGCCGGCGTGCCGCCCGGGGCGATGCTGCTCGCCGCGTCCGACGACCTGCGCGCCGCCGAGCTCGAGCGACTAGAGGTGTCCGCAGCCAAGGTCGGCGTGCGACTCGTCGCGCCTCTCGGCCTCGTGCTCCTGCCGGCCTTCTGCCTCACGACGGTCGCGCCGCTCGTCATCGCCCTGGCCGGTGACCTGCTGACCGGCTGAACCGGCGTCGCGGCTGGCGCACCCGCAGAGCCGCTGCCCACCTGGCCCGCCGGCCCGGCGCACCTCGACCGCGAGGCCGGGCGCCGATCTCGTCATGCCTCGACGTGCGAGGCCCCCCCAAAAAGCGTCTCGGGCACCACGGCCCGGACAGGAGAAGGAGAAGCCCATGACCGACCGACTGAGCCACAGACTGACTCGTCAGTTCACGCGTCTGACGACCTCGATCCCGCGCAGAGACCGGGGGATGACCACCGCGGAGTACGCCGTGGGCATCATGGCCGCCTGCACCTTCGCCCTCGTCCTGCTCGGGGTCGTGAAGTCCGATGCGGTGCGCAGCGCCTTGGCCGGCATCGTCCAGAGCGCGTTGGGGATCGCGGGGTGAGGTCACGACGTGCTCGGTCCTCACCCGGCGCCGAGCGCGGGATGGTGACGGCGGAGCTCGCCGTCGCCATCCCGTCCGTCGTGCTCGTCCTGGCTCTGTGCCTCGTGGCAGCCAAGGCGGGAGTCGACCAGATCCGGTGCGTCGACGCCGCGCGAGTGGCGAGCCGGGCCGCTGCGCGCGGGGACGATCCGGCCCGGGTGCGGGCGCTCGCCTCCGCGTCGGCACCGGCCGGCGCGAACGTCCGGGTCGAGGGTTCGGCATCCGGAGGCGGTGACGCGGGTGGGGGAGTGCGGGTCACGGTCTCGGTACGCACCGGCGGATGGGGTGCCCTGCCCGGCTGGGAGCTGAGTGCCTCAGCAGTGACCCCGGTGGAGTCGGCCCCGTGAGGCGGCCGGCTCGGGCGCCGCGACTGCCGGCACCGGCCAGCCCCACGACGACGACCGGCGCAGAGCTGCGCCCGGAGTTCAACCCGGAGTCCAGCCCGGCGTCCGGCGCGGAGTCCGGCGCGGAGTCCAGCGCGGAGTCCGGGGCCGCGAGCGTCATGGTGCTGTCCCTCATCGGAGTCGTCCTGTCACTCACCGTGGGCGCTCTTGTCATCGCGTCGGTGCTCATTGCCAGCCAACGGGCCCGTCTCGCTGCTGATCTCGGATCGCTCGCAGGGGCTTCGGCGGTCCAGGACGGGGCGTCGCCCTCGGGCGCGTGCGCAGCCGCGCGACAGGTTGCCGTGGCCAATGGCGCTGCGGCACAAAGCTGCTCGTCGGACGGCTCGGTCGTCGACCTGTCCGTGGCCGTGAGCTCCGCCTTGTGGCCCGACCCGGCTGTCGCCCGGGCGCGAGCCGGGCCCGAGTCGGTCGCGACACAGTGAGATGGCCCGTCAGCGGCGAGCGGCCTTTACGGTCAGCGGTTCTGCCAGGCGTCCGGCGCCGTGAGGAGCTGACGGACGCGGTCGGGCAGATCGCCGGTGCGGAGGTCCTCGATCGAGGTCTCGTCGAGCACCTCGCGCAGGCTCGCGCGGACCGCCACCCAGAGGCTCGGCAGGTGGGTCGCGACGCCGTGGTACTCCGTCTCGTGCGGGCGCAGACCTCGCACCTCGGCGAGCGGGCCGTCGACGGCACGGAAGATGTCGCCCACGCTGATCTCGCCGCGCGGCCGGCCGAGGACGTAGCCACCGCGGGCGCCGCGACGGCTCAGCACGAGGTTGCTGCGGCGCAGGTCCGCGAAGATGGCCTCGAGGAACTTGCGCGGCAGCTCCTGCCGGGTCGCGAGGCTGTCGATGCTGATCGGTCCCGAGCCCTGCGCGTCGGCCTCGGCGAGGATGAGCATCGCGCGGACCGCGTAGTCGACTCGTGCCGAGATGTCCACGCGTGCAGTCTGCCGCACCGGACGTGCTGCACGCGCCAGACATCGGGTCCCGTCCTTTGCCATGTCGAGTGCCCAGTTCACGACGTGGAGAGCTGGGCACTCGACGGGAAGGGGCGGGGTGTGACTGAGGCGGCGAGGTGTCGTCCCCTCGCCGCCTCATTTCACTCGGTGTCCCGAGCCACCCACCCTGTCGCGTGGCGACGAAGGGAGCTTCACGGCATACGTTAGGCCGTTGCGCGTCCGGATGGGAGCCCGGTCTCATCCGGACGTACCCGGCTTGGACTGGGTGAGATCAGATCGCGAGCGCCGGGTCGACGTCGACGACGCTCGAGCGTGCGACGGCGCGCGCGTGGACCGTCTCGCCCTCGCGCAGCTGCAGCTGCGCGGCGTCGCGGCGGGTGATCTGCGCGGCGAAGCGCTCGCCCGAGTCGGCCCGCAGGTCGACCCGCACCTCGAAGCCCAGGGGCACGACGCGCTCCACGACCGCGTCGATGACACCGGGGGAGTCCGCGACCTTGGCGTCGAGCGCGAGCGCCGTCGCGCGGTCCCGATCGAGGACGATGTCGTGCGGGCGCACGAGCTGCCCGCCGAGCCTCGCCACCGAGCCCAGGAAGCCCATGACGAAGTCGTTGGCGGGCCGCTCGTAGAGGGTGACCGGGTCGCCGACCTGCTCGATGCGGCCCTTGTTGAGCACGGCGATCCGGTCGGCGACGTCGAGCGCCTCCTCCTGGTCGTGGGTGACGAGCACCGTCGTCACGTGCACCTCGTCGTGCAGCCGTCGCAACCACTGGCGCAGGTCGGTGCGCACCTTCGCGTCGAGGGCGCCGAACGGCTCGTCGAGGAGCAGCACCTGCGGGTCCACGGCCAGCGCGCGGGCCAGGGCCATGCGCTGGCGCTGACCGCCCGACAGCTGCGCGGGGTAGCGGTGCTGGAAGCCCTCGAGCCCCACGATCTCGAGCAGCTCGTCGACCTTCTTGGCCGCCTCGGCCTTGGGCCGTTTGCGGATCGTCAGCCCGAAGGCGACGTTGTCGCGGACCGTCATGTGCTTGAACGCGGCGTAGTGCTGGAAGACGAAGCCGATCCCACGTCGCTGCGGCGGCTGGTGCGTCACGTCGCGGCCCTCGATCGTCACGGTGCCCGAGTCGAGCCCCTCGAGGCCGGCGATGGAGCGCAGCAGCGTCGACTTGCCCGAGCCGCTCGGCCCCAGCAGCGCGGTCAGCGATCCGCTCGGGATGTCGATGCTCACGTCGTCGAGGGCGGCGAAGGAGCCGTAGTTCTTCCGGGCGCTGGTCACGGTGATCATCGGTCGCTCCTCTTGCGGTCGAGCACGGTCATGAGCAGCAGCACGACGAGCGCGATGCCCATGAGGAGGGTGGCGGCGGCATACGCGCCGTAGGTGTTGTGGTCGTCGATGTAGCGCGAGTGGACGAGGAGCGTCAGCGTCTGCGAGACCCCGGGGAAGCCCGAGCTGACCATGATGACCGCGCCGAACTCGCCGAGGGCCCGGGCGACCGTCAGCACGACGCCGTAGGTCAGGCCCCACCGGATCGCCGGCAGCGTGATGCGCCAGAAGGTCTGCCACCCGCTCGCGCCGAGCGTCGAGGCGGCCTGCTCCTGGTCGAGTCCGATCTCGTGCAGCACCGGCTCCACCTCGCGCACGACGAACGGCAGCGTCACGAAGATCGTCGCCAGCACCATGCCCGGGATCCCGAAGATCACCTTGAAGCCGGCCGCGTCCACCGCCCCGAACCAGCCGCCCGCGCCCCACAGCATGATGAGCGCGACGCCGACGACGATGGGCGACACCGCGAACGGCAGGTCGACCACCGCCTGGAGCATCCCGCGTCCGCGGAACCGACCGCGCACCAGGGCGATCGCCGTCGCGACGCCGAAGACGACGTTGACCGGCACGGTGATCGCGACGATGAGCAGCGAGAGGTTGAGCGCCGACTTCGCGGCCGGCGTCGAGATCGAGGCGACGAACTCCGACAGCCCCGGCTCGAAGGTGCGCCAGAGGATGACCCCGATCGGCACGGCGAGCAGCACGAAGAGATAGCCGAGCGCGACGACCCGGAGCGACAGGCGCGTGCCACGAGAGACCCTCATGCGTCCCGCTCCTCACGTCGCAGCGTGCGGCTCGACACGACTCGGAGCACGAGCAGCGTGACGAACGCGATGGCGAGCAGTGCCACGGAGACGGCGGCCGCGTTGAGCGGACGGTCGATCTCGATCTGCTGCTGGATGTACTGCGAGGCCACTTGCGTCTCGCGCGGGATGTTGCCGCCGATGAGCACGACCGAGCCGTACTCGCCGATGGCGCGGGCGAAGGCCAGCCCGGTGCCGCTGAGGATCGCGGGAGCCAGCGTCGGCAGCACGATGCGCCGGAACGTCGTCCACCCCGACGCCCCGAGCGACGCGGCCGCCTCCTCGACCTCGCGGTCGGCCTCGATGAGCACGGGCTGCACCGAGCGCACGACGAATGGCAGCGTGACGAACAGCAGCGCCACGACGAGCCCCCAGCGGGTCGCGTTGAGCTCGACGCCGATGGGGCTGTTGGGACCGTAGAGCGAGAGCAGCACGATGCTCGCGACGATCGTCGGCAGCGCGAACGGCAGGTCGATGAGCGCGTTGACGACGCGCTTGCCGCGGAACTCGTCGCGCACGAGCACCCACGCGACGAGCGTGCCGAGGACCGCGTTGACGAGGGCCACGACTGCAGAGACCAGGAGGGTCACCCAGAGCGCGGCGAGCGCGGTCGGTGCGGTCACCGCGGCCCAGAAGCCGCTCAGTCCCTCGCCGAAGGCCTCGGCCGTCAGGGCCGCCAGCGGCAGCAGCACGATGACGCTGAGCCACAGCGTGACGACGCCGACGCCGAGCGGTCGACGCAACCCGCCCAGCGCGCCCCGGGCACGTGGTGGTGCGCCCGCCACGGTGTCGCCGGGACGTGCCGACTCCTGCGGATCCAGCGACCCGCTGTCTTCCGGTCGTATGCCGTCAGGCCGGGGCGCGTCCGGACGCGCCGGCAGGGGCGCCGCGTCCGTCCCCGGACGCGGGCCCCTGCGCTGCTGGTCGGTGTCGGCCGTCACTGGGTCGCCTGGTCGTAGATCTTGGCGATGTCACCGACGTCCTTCTTGAAGAGCGTGCTGTCGACCGTCTTCCAGCCGCCGAGGTCGGCGATCGTCCAGAGCTTGCTCGGCGTCGGGAACTTCGAGGCGTACTCCTGGGCGACCGTCTCGTCAACGGGACGGAACCCGGCCTCGGCGAGCAGCTTCTGCGCCTCCGGCGTGTAGAGGTAGTCGTTGAACGCCGTGGCCGCCTGGAGGCTCTTGCTGCCCTTGAGCACGGCGGCAGGGTTCTCGATCTTGAACGTCGTCGGCGGGGTCACGTGCTCGACCGGGTCGCCGTTCTTCTCGACGAAGAGCGCCTCGTTCTCGTAGCTGAGGAGCGCGTCGCCGCTGCCCTGAAGGAAGGTCTCGGTGGCCTCGCGGCCGGACTTCGGCTGGACCTTGACGTGGTCCTTGACGAGCGCCGAGACGTAGGCGAGGCCGGCGGCCTTGTCGGCGCCGCCGTTGCTCTTGGCGGCATACGGCGCGAGGAGGTTCCACTTGGCCGAGCCGGACGAGAACGGGTTGGGCGTGACGACCTCGATGCCCGGCTTGAGCAGGTCGTCCCAGTCCTTGATGCCCTTGGGGTTGCCCTTGCGCACGACGATCGTGACGACCGAGCCGAACGGAATCCCCTTGTGGGCGTTGGCATTCCAGCTGGGGTCGACGAGTCCGGCATCGACGAGGCGCGTGACGTCGGGCTCGACCGAGAAGTTGACGAAGTCGGCCTCGGCTCCCGCGGCCACCTTGCGGCTCTGGTCGCCCGAGGCTCCGTAGCTCTGCTGGAACTGCACGCCCTTGCCGGCCGCGGTCTTCTGGAAGGCCGGGATGACGACGTCGAAGCCGACCTTCGGGACGGCATACGCGAAGAGGTTGACGGTGCTGGTCGCCGCCCCGGCGGCGGCTGCCGTCCCCGGGGCCGCGACGCTGTCGCTGGCCCCGCCGCCGGCGCACGCCGTCAGGCCGAGCGTCGCGGTGACGGCGATGGCGGCGAGGGCGATGGAGGGGCGTCGCATGGTGGAGCTCCTGAGGGGTGTCGTCCGGATCGGGGTCGCGCCGCGGGTGCGTCGCGCCGGTGGGGTCGTGGCCGCGAGCGGCCCTTTCCCTATCCGTTGCATGGGAGTTTCGAATAGCGGCACGTTACCGGTCAAATAACGTGTGCTTATGTCTCAGAGTGTGGTCGATGGCGCACGCGCCAGGTGCCGGGCGAGGGGGCCGTGTGGGTGGCAGACTCCCGGGATGCCTTCGCAGACCTTCACCGCCGACGCCGCGGGCACCTGGCAGCTCGGCGACCTGACCGTCAACCGGATCGGCTTCGGGACCATGCGGCTCACGGGGACCGCGGCGTTCGACCTCGGGACGCCACGCGACCGGAGCACCTCGATCGCCGTGCTGCGCCGGGCGCTCGAGCTCGGCGTCAACCACCTCGACACCGCGGCCTTCTACTTCTCGCCGCTGCGCTCGGCGCTCGAGCTGGTGCGCAGCGCCCTCGCCCCCTACCCCGACGACCTCGTGATCGCCACCAAGGTCGGACCGGGGCGGGACCCCTCCGGCGAGTGGCTCCCGTGGGCCCGACCCGAGCAGCTGCGCGGCCAGGTCGAGGAGAACCTTCGCCTGCTGGGCCGCGACCACCTCGACGTGGTCAACCTGCGCACCTTCGGACGAGGGCCGATCGCCGACCACGTCGGCGCGCTGGTCGAGCTGCGCGCCGACGGCCTCCTGCGGCACATCGGCCTGTCGAACGTCGACGTCGCCCAGCTCGACGAGGCCTCACCGTGACCGACGTGGTCTGCGTGCAGAACCGACACGGCCTCGACTTCCGGCTGCCCGGTGCCGCCGACGTGCTCCGGGTCTGCGGCGAGCGCGGGATCGCCTTCGTGCCCTACTTCTCCATCGCCGGTGAGGGCAAGGAGCGGGGTGTCGACGCGTCGGCCGAGCACGACGTCGTGCTCGAGGTCGCGCGGGACCGTGGGGCCACTCCCGCGCAGGTCCGGCTCGCCTGGACGCTCGCGCAGGGCCCCCACGTGCTGGCGATCCCCGGCACCGGCGACCTGCGCCACCTCGAGGAGAATGTCGCCGCAGGCTCGCTGCAGCTCACCGCCGACGACCTGAGCCGGCTGGACCGCCTCAGCGCCGCGCAGGCCTGAGCCGCCCGGACTGGGCCCGAAGCGCGCCCCACGTGCCCGCCCGCTCTCAGCCGCCGCGAGCCGCAGCAGTCAGGCGGTGTCAGCGCCCACCAGCCATGGCCCGGCGTTGCGCAGCGTGAGGTCGAGCAGCGCCACCGCCCCGGCCTTGTCGAGCGGCTCGTTGCCGTTGCCGCATTTCGGTGACTGGATGCAGGACGGGCAACCCGTCGCGCACTCGCACGACGCGATGGCCTCGCGGGTCGCATTGAGCCACGGTCGGATTCGTCGGTAGCCGCGCTCTGCGAAGCCGGCACCGCCGGGGTGGCCGTCGTAGATGAGGATCGTCGGCAGTCCGGTGTCCGGGTGCAGCGCGGTCGAGACCCCGCCGATGTCCCACCGGTCCGCCGTCGCGAAGAGGGGGAGCATGCCGATCGCGGCGTGCTCGGCCGCGTGCGCCGCTCCAGGTATGCCGTCCTCCGCCACCCCGGCCGCCGCGAGCTCGTCGACCGGCATCGTCCACCACACCGCCTTGGTGGCGAGGGTGCGCGGCGGCAGGTCGAGCGGGTGCTCGCCGAGCACCTCGCCGCCGGGCAGCCGGCGCAGGAACGAGGTGACCTGGTGGCGCACGCTGACGTGCCCGAACGAGCAGCGCAGCGGCCCCCAGTCCTCGTGCTCGACCTCGTGGACGATCTGGAAGTCGCTGACCGACTGGGCCTGCGTCGTCCAGCCGGGGTCGCCGCGCACCGCGAACGCGGCGTGGTCGTCGAGGTCGAGCTCGGTGATGACCCACGTCTGGCCCTGGTGCAGGTGCACCGCGCCGGTGTGCACCTGGGAGTGTGCGGCGGCGTCGTCGACGGTGCCGACGACCCGCCCGGTCCGCGTCTCGATGATGCGCACCGGCTCGCCCGCCCCGCGCAGCGACAGGTGGTCGGCGGGCCGGTCCTCGCGCCCCCAGAACCAGCCGCGCGGACGCTTCTTGAGGATGCCGCGGGCCACGAGCGCGTCGAGCAGCGACCGCGTCTGCGGCCCGAAGACGTCGACGTCGGCCTCGGTGACGGGCAGCTCGGCGGCCGCCGCCGCGAGGTGCGGCGCGAGCACGTGGGGGTTGTCGGGGTCGACGACGGTGGCCTCGATCCCACGGCCGAAGATCGCCTCGGGGTGGTGCACGACGAAGGTGTCGAGCGGGTCGTCCGCGGCGACGAGCACCGCGAGCGAGCGTGCCCCCGAACGACCGGCGCGCCCGGCCTGCTGCCACAGCGACGACAGGGTGCCGGGCCACCCGGCGAGCAGCACGGCATCGAGCCCGCTGACGTCGACGCCGAGCTCGAGCGCGTTGGTGGCCGCGAGGCCGAGCAGCTCCTTCGAGCGCAGCGACCGCTCCAGCTCGCGGCGCTCCTCGGGCAGGAACCCGCCCCGGTAGGCCGCGATGCGTCCCTCGTCGGTCACCGACACCCGCTCGCGGGCGATGCGGGCCACGACCTCGACGCCGGCGCGCGACCGCGCGAACGCCACCGTCTGCACCTGCTCGCGCACGCACCCCGCGAGCAGCTCGCCCGTCTCGGTGATGGTGCTGACCCGCTGCGGCTGCCCCGTCTCGTCGACGAGCAGCGGCGGCTCCCAGAGGGCGAAGGTCATCGACGCCCGAGGAGAGCCGTCCTGCGTGACCGGGACGACCGGCATACCCAGGAGGCGTGAGGCGTGCTCCTGCGGGTCGGCCACGGTGGCCGAGGCGAAGACGAACGTCGGCTCGGAGCGGTAGCGCGCGGCCACGCGGCGCAGGCGGCGCAGCACGGCGGCCATGTGGGCGCCGAAGACGCCCTTGTAGACGTGGCACTCGTCGACGACGACGTAGCGCAGCGCGCGCAGGAACGAGCTCCACCGCTCGTGCCCGGGCAGCAGCGAGTGGTGCAGCAGGTCGGGGTTGGTCAGCACGAGGTTGGCGTGGTCGCGGATCCAGCGCCGCTCGTCGGTGGGGGTGTCGCCGTCGTAGGTCGCCGGCCGGACGGCGGGCAGGGCGAGGCGGTCGATGCGGCTCAGCTGGTCGGCCGCGAGCGCCTTGGTGGGGGAGAGGTAGAGGGCCGTCGCCCCGCGACCGTTGGGCGCGCTCGCCCCGGAGACGAGGTCGCTGAGCATCGGCAGGTGGTAGCCGAGGCTCTTGCCCGACGCGGTGCCCGTGCTGACGACGACGTGCCGCCCCGCATGGGCGGCCTCCGCGACCTCGACCTGGTGCGACCACGGCGCCTCGATGCCGGACGCGAGCAGGGCCCCGAGGAGCGTCGGGTCGACCCACTCCGGCCATTCGGCATGGACGGCGCGACGCGCCGGCACCTCGTGCACGTGCACGAGCCGCTCGGGATGGTCGCCGACGAGCGTGCGCAGGAGGTCCTCCGGCACGGGTCCCATGGGCGCTGGCTCCCGGTTCATGTGGAGCAACCGTATGCCGTGGGGGTACGGTAACCGACGTGCGGGGCATGTTACTGCGCAGTCGGTCAACCAGGGGAACGTGACTGACGAGGACTCCCTCAGGTCCCGTCAGGAGATGACCGGCTCGTCGCGTGGCAGCACCCCGAGCAAGCAACCGGAAGCGTTCTTTTGCACGCGTGGGCACAGGAAGGGGCACAGGTGGATCTCTCGATCACCCGAGCCGACCATGGCGACCAGACCGTGGTCCACCTCGGCGGCGAGATCGACGTCTACACCGCGCCGCTGGTGCGCGAGAAGCTGGACGAGCAGATCCAGGGCGGCCGGACGCAGCTCGTCGTCGACCTCACGGACGTGACGTTCCTCGACTCGACGGGCCTCGGTGTCCTCGTCGGACGCCTCAAGCTGACCCGCACGCGAGGTGGCGCCATGCGGCTCGTCGGCACCGACGACCGCGTGCTCAAGGTCTTCTCCATCACCGGGCTCGACAAGGTCTTCGAGATCCACCCCACCCTCGACGCCGCGCTCGCGGCGAGCGAGGCCGGCGTAAGCGCACCGGGCGAGGGGTCCTGAGCGACACGCCCGTCGTCGACGAGGCCCTCGTCGCGCTGCTCCGCGCGGACCTGACGGCGGCCCGCTTCACCGTCGACGGCGTCGCCGAACGGCTCGGTCCCGTCGCGTCCGCCGCGCTGCACCGGGAGCAGCCGCTGCCGGCGCTCCTCGCGACCGAGCCGTCCGCGACGTCCGCGACGTCCGCAACGTCCGACGACTCCGACGCCACGGACGCGTGCGGCGTGCTCGTTCGCCTCTTCACCCTCGGCCGTCCGGTCGCCGCGTCCGCTCTGGCCGCCGCGCTGCCGGCCCTCGGGGTCGAGGGGGCCGTCGCGCTCGGTCTCGTGCGTCTCGGGGCGAGTAGGGCCGGCTTCGCCGCGGGCCGCCCGGTCACGTCCGACCGCGAGGTCGTCGCGACGTGCGACCTGCGCCCCTACGGCGACGACGCCCACGACTGGTGGGTCGCCTCCGACCTGTCCGAGCTCGCGGTCGGCGGCCCCCTGCGTCCCGACCACGTGCTCGGCATCGGCGGTGCGTCGACGACCCTCGCCTCCTGGACGGTGCGCCGGCCGGCCGAGCGCGCGCTCGACCTCGGCACGGGGTGCGGCGTGCAGGCGCTGCACCTGACCGGACACGCCCGATCCATCGTCGCGACCGACATCTCCGAGCGGGCGCTGGCGTATGCCGCGTTCAACCTCGCGCTCGCCGCCTCCGAGCGCTCCGGCGCGGTGCCGCCGGTCGAGCTGCTGTCCGGAGACCTGCTGGATCCTGTTGAGGGACAGTCGTTCTCGCTCGTCGTGAGCAACCCGCCGTTCGTCATCACGCCGCGCGACGAGCACCTGCCGCTCTACGAGTACCGCGACGGCGGCCGCGCCGGTGACACGCTCGTGCGGTCGCTCGTGCGCCAGGTCGGCAGCGTGCTCGAGCCCGGTGGGGTCGCGCAGTTCCTCGGCAACTGGGAGGTCCCCGCGGGCCGCACGTGGCGCGAGGTCTGGGGCGAGTGGCTCGACGAGCAGGCCCGTGACGGTGTCGCCCTCGACGCCTGGGTGGTCCAGCGCGAGTCGCAGGACCCGGCCGAGTACGCCGAGCTGTGGGCCCGCGACGGCGGCGCCCAGCCCGGCAGCGAGCCGCACTCGCAGCTGTATGCAGCGTGGTTGCGCGACTTCGCCTCGCGCGACGTCGAGCGGGTCGGGTTCGGCGTCGTGACGCTGCAGCGCCCGGCGACCGACCGCCCGGTCTGGCGGTCGCTCGACGAGGCCAACGGCCCGGTCGCGGCGCCCATGGGCCCGACCGTCGACGCGGGCCTGCGCGCACGCACCTGGCTGGCGGAGCACTCCGACGACGACCTCCTCGACGTCGCGTGGTCGTGCGCGCCCGACGTCACGGAGGAGCGGCACGGCCGGCCGGGCGCCGAGGACCCGGCCGTCATCCTCGTGCGCCAGGGCGGCGGGTTGGGACGCGTCGTGCGCGCCGGGACGCTGCTCGCGGCATACCTCGGCGTCGCCGACGGGGACCTCACGGCGCGGGCGGCGCTCGACGCCATCGCGACCCTGCTCGACCTCGACCCCGCGCAGGTGCGGGCCGAGACGGTGCCGCAGCTGCGCGACCTCGTCGCCGACGGGCTCCTCGTCTGACGCGACGGGTGTCCCCGTCATCGTGGGAACGCGGGCCGTCGTCACAAACCGCTTGTGAGTGAGTGCTCACTCATTCATGATGGTCGGGTGTCGACACGCGTGGAAGGACGCAAGGCCGCCCGGACCGCCCAGCGCAGGGCGGCCCCGATGGACCCCGACGACCGGCGCGACGCCCTCATCGAGGTCTTCGTGCGGCTCGCCCACCGGGAGGGCCGCAAGCCGACGACGAGCGAGATCGCCCAGGAGGCCGGCGTCGCCGAGGGCACGATCTTCCGGGCGTTCCCGACCAAGGAGGTCCTCGAGAAGGAGGCCGTGCAGGCGGCGTTCTGCCCGGCCCCGGTGCGCCGGCGCATCTCGGCCATCGACCCCGAGGGCTCGCTGCGCGACCGGCTCGTCGACTTCACCCGCATCATGCAGCTGCGCTTCACCGAGGTCTTCGGGCTCATGGGCGCCCTCGGCCTCACCGAGCCGCCCAACCGCGGCCCGCACGAGAGCTGCTACGAGGCGGGGCGCCACCTGCGCGGGCACGCCGACGAGGAGGAGCACGGGGCCGCCCACCAGCCGCTGCTCGACGCCGTCCACGCGCTGCTCATCCACGACGAGGACCACCTCGTCGTGCCCGGCACGGACGTCATCCACCGCATCCGGCTGCTCACCTTCTCGGGCAGCCACCCCGGCATCGCCGACGGCCGGGTGCTGACGCCCGAGGAGATCGTCGACACCGTGCTCTTCGGGGTCGTGTGTCGCCGACCTCCCACCGAGAGCGGGCTGTCCATCGCCGAGCTCCACGCCCAGCTCGGTGGCGATCCCCGCCACCTGGGCGGCGAGTGGGAGGCGCGTCCGTGACAAACCTGTTGACCCTCACCCCACGTGAGTCCCTACCGTCGTCCAGCGACACCATGCACCGAAAGGCACCCTCATGCTGATCCGACTGCTCCGCAGTCACCTGCGCCCCTACTCGGGCCAGATCGTGCTCATCTGCCTGGCCCAGCTGGTCAGCACCATGGCATCGCTCTACCTGCCGAGCCTCAACGGCGAGATCATCGACGAGGGCGTGGCCAAGGGCGACACCGGCTTCATCGTCAGCCACGGCGGCCTCATGCTCGCCGTCAGCCTCGTGCAGATCGCCGCGTCCGTGGGCGCGACCTTCCTCGCGGCCCGCGTCGCGATGGGGATGGGGCGCGACGTGCGCGCCAACCTCTTCGGCACCGTCGTCGACTTCTCCGCGCAGGAGGTGACCCGCTTCGGCGCGCCGACCCTCATCTCGCGCAACACCAACGACGTCACGCAGGTCCAGATGGTCGTCTTCATGGGCTTCGCGCTGCTCGTGACGACGCCGATCATGATGGTCGGCGGCATCATCATGGCGCTGCGCGAGGACGTCGGGCTCTCGTGGCTCGTCGCCGTCGCCGTGCCCCTGCTCGGCCTCTTCGTCGGGCTCGTCATCTCGCGGATGGTGCCGTGGTTCGGGCGCATGCAGACCTCGCTCGACGGGGTCAACCGCGTGCTGCGCGAGCAGATCACCGGCATCCGCGTCGTGCGCGCCTTCGTCCGCGAGGAGCACGAGGAGGCCCGGTTCGCCGAGGCCAACGGGCTGCTCACCAACGCCGGCCTCCAGGTCGGGCGCCTCATGGCGCTCGTCTTCCCGATCGTCATGTTCATCTTCAACCTGTCCACCGTGGCCGTCATGTGGTTCGGCGGGCACCGCATCGACTCCGGCGACATGCAGATCGGCGAGCTGACGGCGTTCCTGTCCTACCTCGTGCAGATCCTCATGGCCGTCATGATGGCGACCTTCATGGCGACGATGATCCCGCGTGCCTCGGTCTCGGCGACCCGAATCCAGGAGGTGCTCGACACCGAGTCGTCGGTCGTCGAGTCGGTGCAGCCCCTGCGCCTGCCCACCGGGTCGGCCGGGCTCGAGCTCGCCGGCGTCGACTTCCACTACCCGGGCGCCGAGGTGGCCGTGCTCCACGACGTCAGCTTCCGGGCCGAGCCCGGTCGCACGACGGCGATCATCGGCTCGACCGGAGCGGGCAAGACGACCCTCCTCGGTCTCGTGCCGCGCCTCTTCGACGCCTCGGCCGGCAAGGTCCGCGTCGGCGGGGTCGACGTGCGCGACCTCGAGCTCGACGAGCTGTGGGCCCGGATCGGCCTCGTCCCGCAGAAGCCCTACCTCTTCAGCGGCACGGTGGCGACCAACCTGCGCTACGGCAACCCCGAGGCGACCGACGAGGAGCTGTGGGACGCCCTGCGGATCGCCCAGGGGCAGGACTTCGTCCAGGCCATGGGCGGGCTCGAGGCGGCGATCGCCCAGGGCGGCACCAACGTCTCCGGCGGCCAGCGCCAGCGCCTCGCCATCGCCCGGGCCATCGTCAAGCGGCCTGACATCTACCTCTTCGACGACTCGTTCTCGGCGCTCGACCTATCGACCGACGCGCGGTTGCGCCGGGCGCTGCGTCCGGCCACGGCCCGCAGCACCGTCGTCATCGTGGCCCAGCGAGTGTCGACCATCGTCGACGCCGACCACATCATCGTGCTCGAGGACGGCCGCGTCGTCGGCCAGGGCACGCACGACCAGCTCCTCGACTCCTGCGAGACCTACCAGGAGATCGTCGAGTCCCAGCGCAGCGCGGAGGAGGCGGCCTGATGGCCGAGGGAGTCAAGACGGCCGAGGAGAAGGCCGCGGAGAGCCGCCGCGGTCCGGCCCGTCGGGGCGGTCCGCCCCACATGCAGATGGGCCAGCCGGGCGAGAAGTCGCTCAACTTCGGCCCGTCGGCCAAGCGGCTGATCGGTCGGCTGCGCCCGCACCGCGCGAAGGTCGTCCTCGTCCTCGTGCTGTCCGTCGCGAGCGTCGCGCTCAGCTCGATCGGCCCGAAGATCCTCGGCCGGGCGACCGACCTCATCTTCGCCGGCGTCATCGGCCGCCAGGTCGGCCAGAACGCGCCTCCCGGCACGACCAAGGAGCAGGTCGTCGCCGCCCTGCGCGCGCGGGGACAGACGACGTATGCCGACCTGCTGGGCAACGTCGCCTTCACCCCCGGCCAGGGCATCGACTTCGACGCCGTCGGCCGGGTGCTCATGCTCGTCGTCGGGCTCTTCGTCGCGGCCTCGCTGCTCATGTGGATCCAGGGCTGGATCCTGCAGGGCGTGCTCCAGCGCACGATGTACGACCTGCGCCAGGAGGTCGAGGCCAAGCTCAACCGGCTGCCGCTGCCCTACTTCGACAACCAGCCGCGCGGCGAGCTGCTGAGCCGCGTCACCAACGACATCGACAACGTCGGCCAGTCGCTCCAGCAGACGCTCTCGCAGCTGCTCAACTCGCTGCTCACGGTGATCGCGGTGCTCGGCATCATGTTCTGGATCTCGTGGCTGCTCGCCCTCATCGCGCTCGTCACCATTCCGATCTCGATCGTCGTGACGAGCCTCATCGCCAAGCGCTCGCAGAAGCTCTTCGTCCAGCAGTGGCGCAACACAGGCGAGCTCAACGGCATCGTCGAGGAGACCTTCACCGGCCACGGCCTCGTCAAGGTCTACGGCCGGCAGAAGGAGACCCGCGAGAACTTCCGGACGAAGAACGACGAGCTGTTCGGGGCCGCGTTCGGCGCCCAGTTCATCAGCGGCATCATCATGCCGGTCATGATGTTCGTCGGGAACCTCAACTACGTCGCCATCGCCGTCGTCGGCGGCCTCCGCGTCGCGTCCGGCACCATGACCCTCGGTGACGTGCAGGCCTTCATCCAGTACTCCCGCCAGTTCACGCAGCCGCTGACGCAGGTTGCGTCGATGGCCAACGTGCTGCAGTCGGGTGTCGCGTCGGCCGAGCGCGTCTTCGAGGTGCTCGACGCCGACGAGCAGGAGCCCGACCCCGTCGAGCCGGCCCGCATCGACGACCCGCACGGCGCCGTCGCCTTCGAGGACGTGTCCTTCTCGTACACGCCCGACAAGCCGCTCATCGAGGACCTCGACCTGTCGGTGCGACCGGGCCAGACCGTCGCCATCGTCGGACCCACGGGCGCCGGCAAGACGACGCTCGTCAACCTCATCATGCGGTTCTACGAGCTCGACGGCGGACGCATCACCCTCGACGGCGTCGACATCCGCGACCTGACCCGCCACGACCTGCGCTCGCGCATCGGCATGGTGCTGCAGGACACGTGGCTCTTCGGCGGCACGATCCGCGACAACATCGCGTACGGCCGACCTGGTGCCACGGACGAGGAGGTCGTGGCCGCCGCCAAGGCGACCTACGTCGACCGCTTCGTGCACTCGCTGCCCGACGGCTACGACACGGTGCTCGACGACGAGGCGTCCAACATCTCGGCCGGCGAGAAGCAGCTCGTCACGATCGCCCGCGCGTTCCTGTCCGACCCGGCCCTGCTCATCCTCGACGAAGCGACGAGCTCGGTCGACACCCGGACCGAGCTGCTCGTCCAGCACGCCATGGCGGCGCTCCGGTCCGACCGCACGAGCTTCGTCATCGCGCACCGCCTCTCGACGATCCGCGACGCCGACCTCATCCTGGTCATGGAGGACGGCCGCATCGTCGAGCAGGGTTCGCACACCGAGCTGCTCGCGACCGGCGGCGCCTACGCGACGTTGTATGCCGCGCAGTTCGCTGGTGCCGCAGCTGACCTCGACGACGCGGCGGGCGCTCCCGGTGGGCTGGACGGCACACCCGAGCTTGCCGGTGTCGGTGCGGGCGCGCCGGGACCCGGCGGTGGCCCGGGTGTGCCCACGCCGGACTCGGCGACGCCGGCCGACCCCAAGGTCGACTGAGCGCACCTGCACGGCGAGAGGCCCCGACGTCCCCGGCGGACGACGGGGCCTCTTGCCGTGTCCAAGGGCTTGTTAGCGCGTGGTTAGGGCACTCCCGGACTCTGTTCCCACGTCCCCTCGGGGGCGGGCCGGTCCGCAAGGGCAGTCCGGCCGACCGGCCCGATCACACGCCACCACAAGGAGATTCACCATGAACACTCGAGCCCGGAAGGCCACCTTCCGCACCCTCGCCACGACCGTCGTCCTGGCTGCAGCGACTGCCGGCGTCGTCCCCGTCGGGGCCGTCTCATCCGCCGACGCCGCCAGCGCGATGGTCACCCACGCCCGCAACTACGTCGGCACCTACCAAGGGCAGTGCAAGGTCTTCGTCCAGAAGATCTACGCCGAGGTCTACCCCAACACCCTCGGCACCGGCTACTACCAGGCCTACATCAACGCCGGCTACCACCGCGTGGCCAAGGCCGACGTCGTGCCCGGCGACATCATCCAGGAGACCGACTCCGGCTCGCACACCACGGGTATCCACACTGCCATCGTCTCGGGCGACCCGGCGGGCGCCGAGATCCGCGTCATCGACTCGAACTTCGTGGCGCCCAACAAGGTCGGGGAGCACACCTACAACCCGACGACGCACGCGGAGTCCCACGGCGGCGTCGCCTACTACTGGCACAAGGGCTGAACGTTCGGCCGACGACAGCACGACAGCTCGACAGCTCGACAGCTCGACAGCTCGACAGCTCGACACCGCGACGCCGCGGGGACCTCGGTCCCCGCGGCATCGCCGTGCCTCCCGGCTGTTCGGAGGACCTCGTTCCCGCGCCTCCGCCCCTGGCAGCTCCCGGTATCCCCACCCCCTGGCCGCACACGAACGAGGACCACGACGCCCCTGCGCGTCGTGGTCCTCGAGGTCGGGTGGTGCGGGCGTCAGCTCCCGGCGAGCCACTCACACGGGCCGTTGGCGGACTGGCCGCCCTTGACGCACCAGGCATCGACCGGAGCGGAGCTCGCGTGGCTCGCCGTGCCGGCGGCCAAGCCGAGCACTGCAGTGACGGTCAGTGCCGTGGCGATGCGGATGATCTGCTTCATGGTGGCGGTCCCCTTGGCTCGTCGAGGGCGACGGGTGCGCCCTGCTGATGTCTGCAATGTAAGGGCCGCCCGCCAACAAATCCCTAACAACTGGCTCGCGGGGTCAGGCCGTGGCGAGGGGTGGGAGCCGAAGGGCCTCCCGGCCGAGTCCCAGGCGTTGGAGGATCGCGGTCACCTCGTCGGGCTGGTCGGGCTCGGCGCCGGTCGAGCCGACGGCCGCACGGACGCGGTCGAGGCGAGCGAGGTCGCACGCGAGCTGGAGCTCGTCCCCCTCGGTCCGGCGTGCGTCGACGAGCCGGCGGGTCCGCTGCTGCGCCGAGCGCCAGTCACCGGCCGCGCAGTCCAGGTCGACGGCCAGACGCAGGCAGTCGAGGTCCTCACCGCCGGGCGCGTGAGCATCGAGCTGCGGACGGGCGGCCTGCAGCTCCTCGCCGGCCCGGTCGGGGGCGCCGCGCAGCAGCTGCGCCCGGGCGAGCGCGAGTCGGCAGTGGGCGGCCCCGAGCTCGTCCCGCAGGTCCTCGGCGATCCCCAAGGCCTCGGTGAGCAGGTCCTCGGCGTCATCGACCCGCCCCAGGTCGAGCAGGCCCTCGGACCGGGTCACGAGCCAGATGCAGGTCCGCCGCGTCGACCCGCCCTGCCGTGAGGCCTCGACCATCGTCGCGAGCAAGGGGTCACCGTCACCCGGGCGGCCCATGTTGCGCAGCAGCACGCCCCGTTGACCGTCAGCGCCCAACCGCCCCGACTCGTCCCCGCGCTGCTCGGCGAGGGCGGCCACGGCGGCATAGGCCTCGAGGGCCTCGTCGAACCTGTTGAGCACCATGGCGGCCCACCCGACCTGGACCGTCGCGGCCTGCTCGAGGGCGATGTCGCCCAGCGCGCGAGCGGTCTCGAGCCGCCGCGAGGCGACCGCGGGCAGCTCGGGGAAACGCCCCGCCTGGGCGAGCACACCGAAGAGGGCGCCGAGCAGCTGGGCCAGCAGGCCCTGGTCGCACGTCTCGGGGTAGTCGTCGAGCGCCAGGCGCAGGACGCGCTCCCGTTCGTCGTCGTAGGCCCGGACCGTGAGGAAGGTGCGCAGCGCGAGTGCGAGCCGGGCGGCGAGCTCGCGCTCCTCCAGGGCGACGGCGCCCAGCACGGCCGCCGTGAGGTTGATCCGCTCGGCCTCGAACCAGTCGGCCGGCGCCCGCGACGGCGCCGAAGTGAGCGGGGTGCCGGTCCCTGTGCCGGTCCCTGTGCCGGTACCGGCACAGGGACCGGTGCCGGCAAGTGGAGTCGTCGTCGACGGTGCGGGCCCATCGGCGCCGAGGTGCGCCTCGGCCACCAGGGCGAGGCTCAGCCAGGCGGAGTCGAGGCCCAGTGACAGGGCGTCGCGCGCGGCCGCACCCTCGGTGGCGAGCAACCGCTCGCGGGACAGCTCGACGACGAGGCTGTGCACCCGGAAGCGGGCCTGACCTGCCGCGTCGCGGCCGCTCGGTTCGACGAGGTGTCGGTCGATGAGCAGGTCGAGCGCCTGGCGCGCGTCACCACGGCTGACAGCGTCGCCCATCAGCAGCCGCGGCACCCACTCGGGCCACTCCCCGGACGTGGCGCCGAGGCGGGCGAAGAGGGTGGCAGCCGGATCGCCCAAGTCGCTCACCGAGGCTCCGATGCTCGCCCGCACGTCGATGTCTCCCACCGACAGCTCGTCGAGCCGCGCGTGCTCGCCCGACAGCCGGTCGCGCAGCTCGCCCAGCTCGAGGTCGGCGTTCGTCGCCAGCTTGGCCCCGGCGACGCACAGCGCGAGGGGGAGGTGGCCGCACAGGGCACTGATCTCGGCGACGACCGGGTCCACCCCCCTCGAGGTGCGGGTGCCGGCCACCCCGGGCGCCACGTGCCGGTCCGGACCGGCGAGCTCGACGATGAGCCCGGCCGCGTCCTCAGGCGACAGTGGCGGGACGGTGTGGCGACGCACCCCGACGAGGCCCGCCAGCTTGCTGCGTGAGGTGACGATGGCGGCAGAGCCGGGACCGGTGGGCAGCAGGCGTCGCACCTGCGCCTCGCTCAGGGCGTCGTCGAGCACGACGAGCAGCCGCTTGCGGTCGATCGTGCTGCGGTAGAGCGAGATGCGCTCGTCGGGGTCGGCCGGGATGGCGGCCGGGTCGACGCCGAGCGCCCGAAGGAACCGGGCGGCGACGTCGTGCACGTCCGCGGAGCCCCGGGGACCGTGGCCGAGGGCCGCGTGGAGTGTGCCGTCCGGGTAGGCGTCCCCGAGCGCGTGCCCGGCAGCGACGGCGAGGGCGGTCTTGCCGACCCCTCCGACGCCGACGAGGACGACGACGGTGGGTCGGCCGCTGTGGGCCGACGTCGGGGGAGAGGGGTGCGACTGGTCCGGTGTCGTGCCGCCGAGCTGTTCCGCCAGCGCGGTCAGCAGCTCGTCCCGGCCGACAAGGGTCCACGCCAGGGCCGGCAGCTCGCGCGGCACGGGCCTCGGCCGCGAGACCCCGGGGGAGGGGGCTGCCGCGACGGAGCGCCCCTCGAGGATCTCGACGTTGAGCTCGGCGAGTGCGGCGCCGGGCTCGACCCCGAGCTCGTCGACGAAGGTGCGCCGCAGGCGCCTGTACTCGTCACCGGCCTCGCTGCGCCGGCCGGTCGCGGACAGGGCCCGGAGCCGGTGGGCGTGGAGCCGCTCGTTCCACGGGTCGAGGTGCAGCTGGCTCGCGGTCGCAGCCAGAACCTGGTCGTGCAGGCCTGCGGCCGCGAGCGACTCGACGAGCAGGTCGACGGCGCCGACCCGCTCGTCGTGCAGCGACTGCACGAGGGTCGCGACCTCGGTGTCGGTGCTGGCGGGAGCTGCGTCGCTGAGCGGTGAACCGCGCCAGAGGTCCAACGCCTGCTCGAGAGCCCGGACGGCTGCGGCCGGGTCGCCCGCCTCGGCCGTGCCGCGTGCCTCCGTGACGAGTCGGCGGAAGTCCACGACGTCGAGCCGGTGCCGGCCCATCCGCAGCTGGTAGCCGAACGGGCGGGTCGCCACGAGATCGCGGTCATGGGTCGCGAGTCGGCGCCGCAACCCGGCGATGAGGTTCTGCAGCTGCTGCTTCGCGGTCGGGGGCGGCTCGGTCCACAGGACGTCGATGAGTCGCTCGGTGGGGACGAGCCGGTCGGCGCCGAGGACGAGCATCGCGAGCACCAGACGCTCACGGCCGCTGCCGAGAGGCACCTGCACCCCGTCGTCGGTGAGGACCTCGACCGGCCCCAGCACCCCAAATCGCACGGGTCATTGATACCCGACGCCGAACATGGCGGGGCAAGCCGAACCGCCGTGGCCCCGGCTCGGTCTGGGGCGGCTCGGTCGGCTGGCGGGGTTAGTCGAATGTTAGGGAAGCGTCGAATCGTGTGCGGTGGCAGGCACCCCGCTTGCACACGGCACGTGGCACACGGCATACGTCCGCGTCGTGCCGATGGAGCGGCCGACGTGGCTCGGCCTCACAACCCACAGGGAGACACTCGATGAAGACCCAGCCCACCCGCCGCGCCGTCCTGCGCTCGGCGCTCGCGACCGCAGTGCTCTCGACCGCGGTCCTCACGGCCGGACCGGCGCTCACGGCGCAGGCCGCCCCGAACGACCCGATCTCCCGCGCCGACGTCATCGCCCGCGCCCAGAACTGGATGAACCGCAACATCCAGTACAGCCAGTCCGGCACGGCCACCGGGCCGGACGGCGTCTACTCCTGGCGCCGGGACTGCTCGGGCTTCGTCTCGATGGCCCTCAAGCTCGGCCCCACCGGCCTCAGCGCCCCCAACACGACGGCCCTCGCCGGCTCGACGTACAGCTTCGGCATCTCGAAGGCCAACATGAAAGCGGGCGACTACCTCGTCGACGCGGGCAACCACGTCGTGCTCTTCCACAAGTGGGCCAACACCGACCACACGCAGTTCTGGCTCTACGAGGAGTCCAACCCGACCGACGACATGAACCACCGCATCGCCAACCTCAGCACCTACGCCGGCTACGTCGCCCGCCGCGCCGACAACATCCGCGACTGACCGACCCGACGGTGCCCGCCCCGATCCTCCCGGGGCCGGCACCGTCGTGCTACCAGCCGGTGCTACCAGCCGGTGCCACCAGCAGGTGCCACCAGCCGGTGCTACCAGCCGGTGCGGCCGAGCGTCTGGCGGACCGAGTCGCGGATCGAGACCATGTCCCAGTTGAACGGGTCGGCGCGGCCCGCGGCACTTGTCTCCCGGTGGGCCCGCACGAAGCGGTGGTCGTGCCCGAGCGCGCCGACGATCCGGGCCGCGACCACGACTGCGACGGACTTCTGCACGCTCGTGGCGTACTGCGTGGGCTCGGCCGACGTGGCGGCATACTCGATCTGCACCCCGACGTAGAGCACGTCGGCCGGGCCCTCGGGCACCGGCCCGTTGGCCAGGGCCCGTCCGGCGTGGTGGGCGCGTCCGGCGGCGATCACCCAGCACTCGCCGTTGCGGTCGACGAGCACGTGGCACCGCGGGGCGCCCGACGCGCCCCCCGTCCCGGCCGTCCCGTCGCCGGTCAGCGCGGCGAGCGACGGGGCCGGCGCCTCCGGCGTCGCGAAGGCGCCGGTGTGGTGCAGGAGCACGCCGACGGGCGCGAACAGTCCGGTCGCCGCGCGGGACTGCCAGCCCGGGGTCTCGTGGACGGTCAGGCCTGCGTCGGACAGTGCGTCCGCGAGCCAGAGGAGGCTCGTCGCGGCGGCAAGGTCCTCCGGCGAGGACGGGGAGAGCGGGCCGCCGGCGCGCGGTGCATGGGCCATCTGGGCCTCCTTCGATGACGCCGGGCGATCCGGTCGCGATCGAACCCTGCCGACCGTCAGTAACAACGCCCTAACCGCGACCCCACCGTCAGCCGCAGTCCGGCGTGACGGGCCGTTCGCCCGACCACGGCCCCGAGCGGCACGGAGCCGTCAGGGCTCGAGGAGCACCGGGCCGGGTCCCCGCTCGGAGAGCACGTCCGACGGGTTGTTGAGGGCGCAGGTGCGCAGGCTGAGGCAACCGCAGCCGATGCACGAGTCGAGCTGGTCGCGCAGCCGCTCGATGCGTCGAATCTGGTCGTCGAGACGACTGCGCCAAGCGCGCGAGAGGCGGGCCCAGTCACCGGCGGTTGGAGTGCGTCCCTCCGGCAGCGTGGCGAGCGCGGCCCCGATCTCGTCCAGGGACAGGCCGATTCGCTGGGCGGCGCGGATGAACGAGACGCGCCGGATCGTGACCCGCTCGTAGCGCCGTTGGTTGCCGGAAGTGCGCACCGAGTCGATGAGCCCGAGGTCCTCCCAGTAGCGCAGCGCCGACGTCGCGGCGCCGGTGCGCTCGGCGACCTGGCCGATCGTGAGCGTCGACATCTACGCGATCCGAGCCTCGGCCAGCCGCGCGACGATCTCCTCGACGGTCTCGTCGGGCGTCTGCTGCGAGCTGTCGAGCCAGAGCCCGATGTGCGGGGTCTCGGTGCGCACCTTGTGGTCGAAGTCGCGGATCGACCACAGGTCGCCGTAGCCGACCTTGGCCCGCTCCGACTCGCGCTGCATGACCGTGCCGACGTCGGGCGCCAGCATGACGAGGCTGAGCGGCCGCGCGGTCAGCTGGTCGAGGAACGGCTGAAGGCTCGCGCCGACGAAGAGGTCCTGCACGACGACGGTGAAGCCGGCCGCGGCGTACTCGTTCGCGGAGTGGGCCGTGATGGCGTGGCGCAGGGCGAGCTGACGCTCGGCCTCCGGGTCGCCGTGCGGCGACATGTCGACGCGTCCGCGCACGACGACCCGCCGGAACTCGTCCCCGCGGAGGTGGACGGCACGCGAGAAGCGCTCGGCGAGGAGCTGGGAGACGGTCGACTTGCCCGCTGCCATGACGCCGGTGACGACGATGACCTGCGGGATGTCGACGGCGGGGTGGAGGGGCCGGTCGCTCACGTTGCACCACCCTAGGGGGCGGCGCCCCAAAAGTCGCCGGACCTCAGGTGACGTCCAGGTGCCCCTCACCGATGGCGTATGCCGTCCCCCACCTTCTCGTCGAGTGGCCCCGTCGTCCCATGGCCAGGACACCCATGGCCAGGCCGCAGACGAGCTCGAGTGGCCCCGCCGTCACACCGGTCACCCGACGACGTGTGGGGCAGGTGTGACGGAGAGGCCACTCGACGAGTAGGTGGGACGGTCGTCAGGCGTAGGCCTCGACCTCGTCGGGCGTGGCCCGGCGCACGACGACGCGGGTCCAGGCGCCGACGTAGAGCCGGTCGTCGTCACTGAGCTCGGTCTTGGGTCCGACGGCAATGGCCGTGACGGGCAGCGGTCCGGCGGCCGGTCCGACGAAGGTGCCGTTCGAGCTGCCGAGGTCCTCGACGAACCAGCGCGTGCCGTCGGTGGTCAGCTGGGCGTGCCGGCGGCTGACACCCGGGTCGGACGACAGGTCGATCTCGGGGTGGGTGTTCTTGCTCGTCGACACGCGCCCGAGCAGCACGCTGCGGTGGCGCAGCGGCATGATCGTCGGCAGCCCGGGGGAGGGGCAGGGGTCCTCCGCCTCCTGGGTCTGGTACCAGTCGGGGTCGACCCAGACCTCGGCCAGCCACTCGAACGTCTCGGGTGCCGCCCCCGTCCCGTTCCCCGCCGACGAACCAGCAGCCGAGCCCGTCGCGGCACCGGTGGCCGAGCCTGCCGTCGCTGCAGCCGCGGCCTCCGGGCCGGGGACGGCTTCGCCGTCGGGCTCGGTGTCGTCGAGCTCGCCGGGACCGGCCGAGGGGTCGCGCGGCATGGCGCCGGTCGTGAAGTCGTAGCCGCAGGCCTCGCAGAACAGCGCACCGTCGGGGTTCTCGGTCTTGCAGTTCGGGCACACGAGCGCGCCGGGGGTGGCCGGAGGCTCGACGGGCGCGCTCGCCGCGGCGGACGGCATACCCGATGGTCCGAGGTCGAGCGACGATCCCGTCGACGACGGTGCAGGGGCACCGGCCGGCCCGGCGCTCGCCGCCGGCTGCGCGCTCGCGTCGATGGGCGATCCGCAGGTGTCGCAGTAGTCCTCGGCCTCGGACGTGTGTCCGTTGGGGCAGACAGCGCTCATCGGCGCACCCGGCTCGTCTTCGTCGAGGCGGTGTCGAGCGACATCTCGTCGATCTTGGACGCGCCCTTCTTGAGGCGGACCGTGCCGGTGTCGGCGTCGTCGATCTCGACGACCTTGCGCAGGCGAGAGGTCATCTCGTCGTTGCCCGTCATGCCTGCGAGCTGCACCGCGCGGCCGAGCTTGGACGTCGCGACGTCGTCCTGGCCGGCGGCCTTGGCGGCCAGGCCCTCCTGGATGACGGTGGCGAGCTCGGCCTGCCCGGTGTAGGCGGCGACGGCGGGGTCGATGCGCGTCGTCAGCGAGTCGTCGTTGCTCCACTTGGCCTTGACGAGCGCCTGCGCGACGGGGTCGCCGCCGAGCGAGAACTGGACGCGGGCGGCGAGCTGCTCCTGCCCGAGCGTGCGCGCCGGGAGGCGGACGGCCACGTGGTAGTCGCGGCTCTCGTCGGACCACGCGCCGGTCGGGTAGGCGCCCGTGAGCGGGTTGACGACGGTGCGGCGCGAGGTGAGGTCCTCGAGGGTCGGCGAGACCTGCTTGACGAAGAGCAGCTCGGCGCCCTGCGGGACCCACACGCGCAGCTCGGAGTTGGCGACGCCGCGCGACATCGAGGCGCGCATCATCGCCTCGAACTCGGCCGCCATCTCCTCGGGAGCCGGGATGAGGTCGACGGTGCCGAGCAGCGCCGAGGCGATGCCGCGCACCTCGTCGACGCGCCACTGGTCACCGACGCCGCGGCAGTCGCACTGGAAGGCGCCGACACAGCTTGCGACCGCAGCCTGCAGCGAGGCCGGGGTCTCGCCCTCGTTGACGCCGTCGGTGAGCAGGATCGCGTGGCGCTTGGTGACGTGGGGGACGGTCTCGAAGATCTGGCGGGCGAGGGTCAACCACGTGCCCATCGCCGTGCCGCCGTTGGCGCGCAGCCCCTCGATGGCGCGGTTGGCCTCGCCCCGGGTGTGCGCCGACATCGGCACGAGGGCGCCCTGGTGGCTGTAGGGGTAGACGATCTGGGCCGTGCCGTTGCCCGAGACGATCGAGAAGAGCGTCCCGTCGACGATCTCGGCGAGCGCCGCCTTGGCAGCCTCTCCGGCGGCAGCCACGCCGCGGCGGCCCATGGAGCCCGAGGTGTCGATGAGGATGACCTCGGCGGCCGACCCTGGATCGGTCGTCCCCGACGAGGCCGTCGCGGTGGACGCACCCGTGGACGTGACCCGCACGATGGCGTGCACGTCGGTGCCCCCGTCGGGCAGGAACTCGTTCTGGAACACCTCTGCCGTGAAGTCAGCCATCCGTCGGGTCCCCTTCCACCGGCGCCGCCGGTGCGGTCGCCTCGCTCGTCGTGCTCGATCCTCGCCCAGCCAGTCTGGCGAGGGCAACCGTGATGTTGTCGCGTCCGCCCTGCTCGTTGGCGAAGTCGACCAGCGCCTGCGCCACCGCGGTGGGAGTGGGCTCCTCGAGCCGGCCGGCCGCCTCGTGCAGCAGGGTGCGCAGCGCCTCGGCCTCGGAGCAGTAGTTCCAGAGGCCGTCGGAGCAGACCATGAGCCAGCCGGGCGTCGCCGTCACCGTCGTCAGGTGGGGCGTGAGGTCGTCGGGGGCGTCGCGGCCGAGCCAGCGCGTGATCGAGTGCGCGTGCGGACCGGTCTCGGCCTCCTGGCGGGGCACTCCCGCGGCCATCTGCTCCTGGGCGAAGGAGTCGTCGCGCCCCAGCTGGCGCGCGGGCTCGTCGGCGGCGTCGGGCAGCCAGTAGACGCGGCTGTCGCCGACGTTGCCCGCGACGATGACGTCGTCCTCGACGACCGCGGCCACGAAGGTGCACGAGGGCGGGTTGGGCACGTCCTCGACGACGGCGGCGGCCACGGCCTCGTTGGCCCGGGCGACGGCGCCCGTCAGCGCCCGGCCGGCGCCGGCCGCCCACGCGTCCGGGGTGCCCGCGCCCTTGGGGAACGGCTGGTCGAGGACAGCTCGCGCCGCCTTGGCCGCGGCGAGCGAGGCGATGTGCGAGTCGGTCGCCATCGAGACGCCGTCGCAGACGACGAGGACCGCGCGTGATCCCGGCGCCTCGGCGGCGCTGAGCGACATGGCGTCCTCGTTGCGGGCGTGGCGCCTGCCGATGTCGCACACGCCGCCCACCCAGGAGGTGGGTGACTCGACGAGGTGGTCGCGCGGGTTGGGCGGCGGCGTGCCGCAGTGGTCGCAGTAGCCGTCGACGATGCGTCCCTGGCCGCAGGCGTGGCAGGTCAGCTCGTCGTCGACCGGGGCCACCGCTGCCGAGGGCACCGCGCCGGTCCAGCCGACGTCGAGCGGCGACTCCTCGCCGGCCGGGGCGGTCTGCGGCGTCGCGGAGGCGAGCACGGCTGCCTCCTCGACCTGCCCGGGGGCTGCGGGCGTCCCGGGAGCCCCTGCCACACCGGGCGGCTGCGAGCCGGCCGCACGGGGCGCGACGACGAGGTCGGCGCCGCAGGCCTCGCAGAAGCTCGACTCGGCGGGGTTGGCCGTGCCGCAGACCGGGCAGTCCCGCGACGCCGTCGGCGTCGCACTGGCAGGAGCAGCGGCAGGGCCGGGGTCGGACGCAGCGTCAGCGGGGACCGGAGCGGGGTGGGGCGCTCCCGTCGTCGGGATGTGGGTCACCAGAGGCTCCAGGGTCGGATGGCGTTGGCCTCGTCGACGAGGGGGACGCGCTCGGACAGGTCGGGGGTGCGCTTGGCCAGCTCGCGCAGGGCCTCCTCGAGCCCGACTCGCAGACCGTTGGGGGTGCCCTTGTGCTCACCGAGACGGACGTCGGCCTTGTTGCCGGTCTTCTCCACCGTCACGAGCGCCTCACGGTAGATCAGCGTCGTCAGCTCGGCCCGGCGCCGCGCCGACAGCGACGTGTCGTCGAGCGTGCGCAGCGCCTCGGCGAGGTCGGGCAGCCCGCGGTTGGCCTTGGCCAGCAGCTCGGCCAGGCCCGCCCGCGCGGTGCGGTAGGCGCTCGACTGGATCGGGACGAGCCGGTATGCCGCGACGGCGCCGTCGACGTCGGACCGCGCGGCCCGGATGCGGGCGAGGCCGAAGGCGGCCATCGGGACGTAGGTCGCGTCGGTGCGCGCGCACGCGACGTAGAGGTTCTCGGCGACCGCGTCGTCGCCCGCCTGCTCCGACGCCTGGGCGAGGGCGAGCTTGGGGGCGAGCTCGCCGGGGACCTGGCCGTAGACGGCGTTGAAGGCCGCCTGGGCCGCCCGGGAGTCGCCGCGCTCGAGCGCCGCGAGGCCCTGGACCCAGACCGCGCGCCACTCCCAGGGGTCGGCCTTGAGCAGCTCGGCCGCGGTGGACTCGGCCACGTCGGGCTGGCCCGCGTCGAGGGCGGTGCGGGCCTGCTCGAGCAGCACCTCGGTCGTGCGCACGGCGGCCCGCTTGAGCGTGGAGAGCCGCTCCTCCGGCGTGCCCGACACGGTCGTCAGCCAACCGGTCTGCGGGTCGTGCGGGTCACGCCGCAGCGCCGGCAGGTTGCGCCAGTCGTCGGGCTCGTTGCCGGGGGTCGGCACGTCGAAGAGCAGCGAGCTGACCGTCGACGTCGCGGCGCCCGCCCCGCGGTCGAGGGCCACGACCTCGCGCAGCACACCGACCATCTGGGAACGCAGCTCGTCTGCGGAGACGAAGCGGTCGTCGCGGTTGGGCGCGCACGCCTTGGCGACGAGCCGGTAGAAGGAGTCGTAGCGCTGGAAGACCGGCACGGTGTCCTGCGCGGGCAGGACGTTGAGGTAGGTCGTCTGGTAGCCGCGGAACTCCATCGTCAGCACGACGAGCGTGCGACCGATCGTGTAGATGTCCGAGGCGGCGGACACGCCGAGCTCGGCGACCTCGGGCGCCTGGTAGCCGACGGTGCCGAAGATCGCCGAGTCCTCGTCGTCGGCGCGGCGGACGCCACCGAGGTCGATGAGCTTGACCTCGTCGCCGACCTGGATGATGTTGTCGGGCTTGAAGTCGCAGTAGACGAGCCCGAGGTCGTGGAGGTACTGGAACGACGGGAGGATCTCGAGGATGTAGGCGAGGGCCTGGTCGACGGGGAGCGGGTCGTACTTGCCGGCCGCCTGCAGGCGTTGCTTGAGGATCGACTTGAGCGAGGTGCCGCCGACGTACTCCATGACGATGTAGCCGGCGTCGTCGTGCGTCACGAAGTTGTAGATCTCGACGATGCTCGGGTGCGAGACCTGGGCGAGGAAGCGCTGCTCGGCGATGGCCGCGGCGAGGGCGTCGGGGTCGGCGGAGTTGAGCAGGCCCTTGAGCACGACCCATCGGTCGGAGACGTTCTTGTCGCGCGCGAGGTAGATCCAGCCGAGACCGCCGTGCGCGAGGCAGCCCGCGACCTCGTACTGTCCCGCGACGAGGTCGCCGGCCTTGAGCTTGGGGTCGAAGGAGAAGGGGTGGCGGCACTTGGCGCAGAAGCCGGTCGTGCGGCCGGGCTTGCCGTCCCGCCCGCGGCCGACGGGCTCGCCGCACTTGGGGCAGTAGCGCTTGTTCTCGGGGACCGACGGGTTGGTCAGCAGGGCCTTGGCGGCGTCGATCTCGGGCGCCGGGCGCACGGTGGTGATGCCGCCACCGAGGCGGGCCGAGCGCAGGCGCTGCGAGCCTCCGGTGCGGCGGGTCGCGATCGAGCCCGACTCGCGGGCCCGCTTGGAGCCCAAGGCCGCCGACGCGAGGTTGCTCGAGGCTGCGGAGCGCGTCGAGATCTCCGGGCCGACGCCTGCCGTGGCGGTGGAGACTGCCGTCTCGACGCCGGCAGCGCTGCCGTTCGGGGGGTCGGCGGGAGCGGCGTAGCCGGCGACGCTCAGCTGGTCGGCCGGCGTGCCGCAGACGTTGCAGTATCCGGCCTCGATCGTGCCGGTGCACCCGGGCTGCTGGCACGCGCCGCCCTCGGGGATGGCCGGACCGCCGCTCGGTGCGGGCACGGGTGGGAGGGATGCCGCGCTGCCCGGGGACGCGGCGGCACCCGCCACGACGGGGACGGGGTTGGACCCGGCGGCCATGCCGCAGAGGTCGCAGTAGCCGTCGACGATCGTTCCGGTGCAGCCCGGCTGCGTGCAGGTCATGGGCGTGGCCTCTGGGGTCGGGGTGAAGAAGGACGGGGGGCCGTGCGCCCGGCGCGCGGCTGGGGCCGGGTGGCCGTGTCGACGTAGGCCGAGAAGGCGGCTGCCAGCGCACGGGCGCGGGCGATCGGCAGGGGCCGTGCGGTGAGGGTCTCGTCGAGCCGGCGCCGCAGCTCGCCCACGTCCTCGGCCGCCTCGGGTGCGAGCGTGGCCGAATCGGCCATCGCACCGACGGCGCCGACGAGGCCGACGACCTCGTCGCGCTCGGCCAGCCCCGCGGCATACGTCTCGTGGGCGAGGTCGAGGGCCCGCGAGACGCGCTCGAGCTTGTCGCGGTATGCCGTGAGCTCGGCTGCCGCCTGCGGCACCGGTCCCAGCGCGCGGACGTTGGGGATGGCGAGGTGCGGGGCGGGGGTGATCGCCTCGACGCAGGCGCGCTCGAGGGCGCGGATGGCGGCGGCGCGGGCGTCGAGCTCCTCGACCTGCTGCTGGGTGCGGACGCGGCTGCGGGCGGCGGAGGCGCGCTCGGCGGCGGCGACGATGAGGTCGCGCTCGAGCACGGCCACGTCGATCTCGAGCGGGCCGATGATGCCGCCGACGTCGGCGCCGCGCCGCGCGCGCTCGACGAGGTCCTCCATGCGACGGTCGAGCCGCGCGAGCTTCTCGGTGGCGTCGTCGCGCTGGGCGCCGGCCGGGACGAGCGGGATCTGGTCACGGGTGCGCTCGATCCCCGCGCGCACCAAGGTGATTCGCTGGGTTGCCTCTGCGGCGCCGGGGGCGAGCGAGGCGCGCGCCTGGAGCGTGCGGGTCAGCGAGTCGAGCAGCCGGCACGCCTCGGGCAGGCTGACGGCGAGCGAGCCGCTCGACGGCAGCGCGAGGTGCTCGGTCGTGTTGGAGTCGAGGCGTCCGTGGATGAGGGTCGAGAGCCGCTCGGCCTCGACCGGGCCGACGCGGCCGCCGTCGAACGTCGTCTCGAGCAGGGTCAGCCGGTCGCTGACGGCCTTCCAGAAGGTCAGGGCGACCGTGAGGTCGTTGGTGATCGCGACCTGCTCGGCCTGCGAGAGCTTGAGCACGGCGCGGTCGACCTCGCCGAGGTCGGCCCGGCGCTGGGCGACCCACTCGCGCAGGGCGAAGAGGTACGTCTGGGCCTCGGCCGCCTGGACGGGCACACCGAGGCGACCGGGCGCCGTCGGCGCGGCGGTGCCCGGGTCGGGGTGGCTCTGCGGCACCGCGGTCATCGTCCGTAGACCGGTGTCGGGGGCGCCGGCGCCGGACCGAGCGGCGCGGCGAGCCAGCGGTTGTAGATGGCCTTCCACTCGCCGTCGGCCACGAGGTCGGCGATGACGCGGTTGACGTAGCGCGCGAGGTAGGTGTCGGCCTTGTTGAGGCCGAGGCCGTAGGGCTCGACGGTGATGGCCTTGGCGCTCGTGATGACGGTGTTGGGGTCCTGGGCGGCGAGGCCGGCGAGCACCGTGTCGTCACCGGTGATGGCGTCGGCCTTGCCCTGCTGGAGCAGCACGAGGCAGCCGGTGTGCGTGCCGGCGGTGACGACGACCGGTCCGTCGGCCTTGGTGGGCTGGGCGACCTGCTGGAGCTTGGTCAGCGACGTCGTGCCGGTGGGGGCGCAGACCCGCTTGTCCTTGAGCTCGGCCAGTCCCCACGAGGCGGCATTCTTGTCCTCGGTGACCAGGCTCTTGGAGATGAGGACCTTCTGGCCGGAGCGGTAGTACTCGGCGGAGAAGGCGATGTCGTTCCAGCGGCCGCACGTCATCGACATGTTGCGCGCGACCATGTCGACCTCGCGGTCCTTGAGGAGCGGGATGCGGTCGCCTGCGGTGATGACGCGCAGCTGCACCTTGCTCGGGTCGCCGAAGATCGCCTTGGCGACGGCCCGGGCCATGTCGATGTCGAAGCCCTCGATGCCGCCCGTGAAGGCGTTTCGCGCCCCGAAGAGGTAGGTGTCCGCGGAGACGCCGACGGTGAGGTAGCCCTTGTCGATGATCTTGCGCATCGCGGCGTCGCTGATCTCGCCCCGGCTCGGCAGGCTCGAGAGGGGGGCGTAGGACTGGGTGGCGTTGTCGCACGTCGGCGCGGCCACGGCGGGCGCGCTGCTCGACGGCTTGGGCGCCGACGACGTGGGCAGCTGCGTCTCGGCGTACGTGACGCCCGAGCAGCCGGCCAGCGCGCCGAGCCCGACGACCGCGACGAGGACGGAGAGGCGGCGCCGCAGCGACGACGTGAGGGCGCTCATCGGTACTCCTCGATCCGCTGGCCGATACCTCGGACCACGAGCCACGACGCGGCCAGCGCCACGAGGGCGACGACGACGGCGAGCAGCGGTGCGCTCCCGCCCTGGCCCTGCAGGTTGGTGACGGTCGTCTTGCCGGCGTCGTCGCGCGCCTTGGTCACGGCGACGTCGAAGTCGCCGAAGGTCTTGGCAGCCCCGTCGGTGGCCGTGCTCGTCGAGAGCTTGACGGCGTCGTCCCACCGGCCGCCGTCGTCGAGCGAGCGGACCTTCTGGTGGGAGGCGACGTAGTCGCCCCACAGCGAGATGAGGGTCGCGTCCTGGAGGCGGTCGAGGTCGGTGTCGACGTCCGTCCTGTCGGTCTTCCACGACGTCTCGTTGGCGGCGCCGGAGCCGCGCTTGATGAGGGTGAGGCTCTCGTTGGCGCGGGCGTCGTTGGCGGCCGTCGTGATGTTCGCGAGGGTCACGGCGCTCTGGAAGTCGCCCAGGGCGACGGCCCGGGTCGCCCTGCCGATGCCGGTGATCGTCGTCGCCGTGACGAAGAGCGCGACGAGGAGCAGCGCGATGGCGCCGGTGAGGGACGGGTTGAGGTAGCGGTGCGTGCGCTTCGCGAGCCAGACCGCGAGGGCGACGAGCCCGATGAGGGACAGGACGCCGACGAGCAGCTGCAGGCTCGAGTTGCTCCGGTCGAACTCCTTGCTCGAGCGGTCCTCGTTGGCCTTGACGACCTGCGTCACGATCGGGATGGCGTCGGCCCGGAGTCCCGCGCTGGCCTGCGTGAGGTACTGCGCCCCGACCGGCAGGCCGAGGCGGTTGTTGCTGCGGGCCTGCTCGACGAGGGCGGCATACGTCTGCACCCGCTCGGCGAGCACGCCGAGGGCCTTGCCGTCGGCGGGCTGGGCGGCGGCCGCCGTCGCGATGCCGGACGCGACGCGGGACATGGCGGCCTCGTAGCGGGCGCGGGACTCGGCGGACTCGAGGCCGCCGACGAGGAAGGCGTTGGTGGCGACGGCGTCGGCGCGCAGCAGGTCGACGTGGATCGACTGGGCGCGCACCACCTGCGCCGTGTTGTTGGCGGCGCGCTCGACGGCGGCTTGCGAGGCGAGCAGCGCGTTGGCACTGACCGCACCGAGCAGCACGGCGGCGATGACCCCGAGCAGGCCGAAGAGGCGCATCCGGCCCGGCGTGCCGTGCAGGAGCCGGCCGGCGATGCCGCGTGCGCCGGGGACGCCGCCGGACAGGCTGCCGGACAGGCTGCCGGCGATGGTCCGCGGCGGCTGGGTGCCGGGCGCGCCGGACGACGCGCCCGCCGGGATGGCGACGGGGATGTTCGTCGTCGGTGCGCTCATGCGGTGTCCTCGTGCTCGGTCGCGCTGGGGTCGGCGTGCTCGTCGTGCGTCTCGTCCGCTTCGTCGTGCTGGTCGTGCTGGTCGTGCTCGTCGTCCGAGACTGCCCCATCGGGGGCCGCCGGACCATCAGGGTCTGCCCTGACCCCCGCCGGATCCTGCGTGGTCTCGCCGGGCTGCTCGGGCTGATCGGTGTCGTCGGGCTGCTCGGTCTCGTCGGGCTGCTCCGTGAAGTCGCCCGCGGTGAGTAGACGCAGCTCGTCGCGCGTCGGCTCCGTCGCGTCCTTGAGCCGCCACGCGTGCCGGCCGACGGCGTGCTCGAACAGGTTGCGCGAGAAGCGCCCGTTGCCGAAGGCGGGGGTGCGCGGCGTCGCCTCGAGCTGGTGCCGGACGCGGGTGCGGGCGTCGTCGGTCAGCTCGTAGTCGCTGCCGCCCGCGATGGAGTCGAGGACGGCGAGCAGCTCGTCGTCGGAGTAGTCGTCGAACTCGATGGTCGTCGTGAAGCGGCTCGCGAGACCGGGGTTCTGGGCGATGAAGCCGACCATCGGGTCGGGGTAGCCGGCCACGATGACGACGAGGTCCTCGCGGTGGTCCTCCATCTCCTTGACGAGGGTGTTGACGGCCTCCTGGGCGTACTGGTCGCCGGTCAGGGCGTAGGCCTCGTCGATGAAGAGCACGCCGCCGGTCGCCTTGGCGCAGACCTCGGCCGTCTTCATCGCGGTCTGCCCGACGTAGCCGGCGACGAGCTCGCTGCGGTCGACCTCGACGAGCTGGCCCGTGGGCAGCAGCCCGAGCGCCCTGTAGATGCCGCCGACGAGGCGGGCGACGGTCGTCTTGCCGGTGCCGGGGTTGCCGACGAAGATCAGGTGCCGGCTCATCTTCGGGGCCTTGAGCCCGGCCTCGGTGCGCATCTTCTCGACGGTGAGCAGGGCCACCTGCCGGTGGATCTCCTTCTTGACCCGGGCCAGCCCGATCATCCCGTCGAGCTCGGCGAGCAGCTCCTCGACGGTCCGCTCGGGCTCGGCGGGCTCCTCCGGCGCGGGGGCGGGCTCGGTCGGCGCGGCAGCCGCGGTGGTACCGACCGGGTCGCCGACGGGACCGCCCGGTGCGACGGACGGGTCGACGCTCCGGGGGTCCAGCGGGCCGGGGATGCTGGGCCGCATCGTGTCGGGGGAGCCGAGACCCATCCCTGGTATGCCGGCCGGCACGTTCCCGGGGAACGCGGGCACCCGCTCGGCCGACGGCATACGGGCTGCCGCGAGGTAGGCGCCCGACGCGGCAGAGGCGTTGGCGATGACCCAGATCGGCGCGGTGCCGAGCATGACGGCCGAGGAGGCGACCTCGGTCAGCGCCTCGGCGTACTCGGCGGCGAGGCCGTGCCGAGCGCCGACGAGCGTCTCGAGCAGCTCGGTCGGGGCGCCGCGCCAGCGACGCCCGCGGGACGCGGCCTCGAAGAAGGCCTCGTTGATGGAGGCGAGGTCGGTCAGGCCCGGGTGGGCCACCTCGGCCCACGCAGGCGCCGCGCCGGGCACCGACTCGGCCAGGGCGGCCGCGACGCGCAGCCCCTCGTCGCGGGCGGCGGCCGGGTCGAGGCCGGCCTCGGCGGCGACGTCGCTCAGCTGCTCCAGGCTCTCGGCGAGGCGGGACTCGTCACTGCTCATGCGTTCGGGCATCCTCACTCGGGCGGGGCCAGCGGGCCTGGCGACAGGGACGGTCCGGGCGGCGGCGGCACCACCTGCACCGGGTCGGGGCCGAGCCCGAGCGCGCCCCCGGCCGAGGCCTGACCGAACTTCTGCTCGAGGAACGCCCCGTGCACGATGATCGCCTCGGCGTCGGCGCGGCACACGGCGTCGTAGACCTTGTCCATCGTCGTGCCGAGCAGGTCGAGCTGGTCGACGAGGAGCATCACCGAGCTCTTGCCCGCCGCGATGGGACGGGTGTCGGCCCAGTCGCGGGGCAGGCGCAGGTAGTTGCCGATGGCGACCGGGAGGTAGTCGGTGGCGGTGGCCATGACGCTGAAGCCCTGGCTGCTGCCGAGGCCGAGGGTGTCCAGGCGCGGCAGGGTCTGGCGCACGATCCGGGTGACGCGCAGCAGGCGGGAGAGCACGACGCCCGGCACGCGGCCCTCACGGGCCTGCGCCTCGATGGAGTCGAGCGCGCCGAGCAGCTGCTCGGTGGTCGGTGGTCCCGAGCGCACCGGCTCGGGTGCCTCGGGCCTGTCCAACCCGAACCACGACCGGATTCCCACTGCGTTGTTCCCCTCTGGTGTGTCGTGCGCCGACCGTCGACCGGCCACGCACATCCTGCACGAGCTCGACGGGCCTGCTGCGTCAGGCCGCCTGGCTCACCGGCTCGAGCCGAGGTCGAGCAGTCCGGGTGCGGCGTTCTCGGCGCGCCGGGCGTCCTGCTTGGAGACGCGGTCGAGGTAGGAGCGCGACTTGGCGACCTCGGTCTCGAGCGTGCCGATCGTCGCGGCCATGTTGTCGAGCGCCCGCACCTTGAACTGGTCGATGGTGTCCATCGTCTCGTAGATGTTGGCGAACGCCTTCTGCAGCGACTCGATCGACAGGGTCGAGCTGGCCGACTGCTCCTGGATGCGCGCCGAGTTCTGCTTGAGCGCCTCGGACGTGCGCTCGATGATGCCCGAGGTCGTCACGTTGAGCGCCGTGATCTGGTCGAGGACGAGCTGCTGGTTGTTGAGGGCCTGGGCGACGATGACGGCGGTGCGCAGGGCCGAGACGGTGGTCGTCGTCGCGCGGTCGACGCCCTTGATGAGCTCGATGTTGTTCTTGATGATGATGTCGATCGCGAGGTAGTTCTGGATCGACACGGCGAGCTGGGTCAGCAGGTCCTGGTGCTTCTGGCGGACGTAGAAGAGGACGTCCTCGCGCAGCGCCTTGGCCTTCTCGGGGTCGCTGGACTCGACCGTGGCGACCTGGGCGGCGAGCTTGGCGTCGAGCCGCTCGGCGACGTAGACGTACTGGTTGAGCCGGCCCATCGACTCCCAGAGGTTCTTCTTCTCGAGGTTGAGGGCGACGTTGTCCTTGACGAGCTCGTCCTGGCCGGACTGGAGCGAGTGCAGGATGCCGTTGAGGTGGCTCTGCGCCGACTGGTACTTGCGGAAGTAGTCGGTGACCTTGTCGCCGAACGGGATCATGCCGAGGAACTTCTTGGCGCCGGTGGCCTGGCCCGGGTCGAGGTCCTCGACCGTGCGGCGCAGGTCGAGCAGCGTCTTGCCGACCTTGGAGTTGCCCGACAGGCCGCCCTCGTTGAGCGCCTTGACCGGCATCTGGAGCATGCGGTTGCTGCTCTCGGCGGCGAAGCGCACCTCGTCGTTGCCCATGCTGCGCACGTCGGCGGCCTTGGTCTCCCACTCGGGGGAGCGGGCGGCGGCCTTGCTGAGGGACTCGAGGTAGGTGTCGACCTTGGCGTCGAGACCGGGCAGCGCGGCCTCGGGCACCGCCGGGGCCATCTTGGGGGCGGCGGTCTCGGCCACGGGCGCGGTCGGCGCGGGCGCCGTGAGGATGAAGGCCTCGCCGGGCGGCGGCTCGAGGGGGGCGACCTGGGCGGGTGCGGCCGCGGTCGCCTGCTGGGCGGCGGGCTGGTCAGTCATCTCTTGCGGGTCCTTCCCTCGCGTGCCGGCCGCGTCGGCGACGCGACCGAAGTCCCTCGCCCGTCGAGCGGGACCGCCGCCGGGACCGTGGGAGGTGCACCGCGGAGGGCGCACGACACACGCCGGCGGCGCGCTCGCTGGGCGTACGGCCACTCTACGTGCCGCGCGCCTGCGACGGATGGGTGAACGAGTGGGTTCCGTGGCCCCGCAGACCCCCTCCGGACCTCCTCGATGAAGCACGAGGAGAGAGGGAGCGACCGCGGCTCGGAGTCAGGGGAGGTTCCGAGCCGCGGCCGCGAATGTGGGGCCCCACACCTCTCGAACGGGTGGGGTTACCCGCGGGTTCCCCCGTCCCGCCGGAGAGTCGTCGAGCCCCCGGGGTCGTGGCTCAGCCGAACTGCCAGGAGCGCTTGCTCAGGCCGAACCAGAAGCCGTCGATGACGCTCTTGTTGTCGAGGCCGCCGGACTCGTAGGCCGCGCCGAGCGTGACGAAGAGCGGCGCGAAGTGCTCGGTGCGCGGGTGCGCCTCGTGCGCGGCCGGTGCCTTGTCGAGGAAGTCGAGCAGGCTGTCGACGTCCTGGGCCTTCATGGCCTCCTGGGCCCAGTGGTCGAACTCGGCGCTCGCCCGCGGCGGCGTGCCGTCGGAGCCACCGGCCGGGTTGAACCAGCGCAGGTTGTGGGTCGTGAAGCCGGAGCCGACGATCATCGTGCCCTGCTCGCGCAGCGGGGCGAGGCGCCGGCCGACCTCGAAGAGGCCGCGCGGGTCGAGCGTCGGCATCGACATCTGGAGCACCGGCACGTCGGCGTCGGGGAACATCTCCTTGAGCGGGACGTAGGCGCCGTGGTCGAGCCCGCGAGCCTCGTCGCGGTGCACCTGGTGGCCGGGCCAGGTGAGCAGCTTCGTCACGTCGTCGGCGAGCGTGGGGGCGGCCGGGGCGTCGTAGGTCACCTCGTAGTACTTCTGCGGGAACCCCCAGAAGTCGTAGGTGAGCGGGGCGCCGGTCGTCGAGCCGAGCGTCGTCGGCGCGTCCTCCCAGTGCGCGGACACCATGAGGACGTCCTTGGGCTTCGGCAGGTCGGCGGACCACCCGGCGAGCTCGCCCGTCCAGCGCTCGTCGTCGGCGAGCGGCGGGGCGCCGTGGCTGAGGTAGAGGACGGGGGCTGACATGGTGGTTCCTTCCGAAGTTGTTGAAGTCTAAACTATCAGAGGGAACGTGGCCTCGGGCGCCATCATTCCCGAGGACGTATGCCGTGGGGCCCGCTTTGGGACCGGCCGTCCCGGGTCCTTGGGCCCTGTCGAGGGCCGCGTGGGCGGGTCACGCTGGAGCGATGAACGAGATACGCACCGTCGAGATGACCCAGCAGCCCACCGCGGTCCTGCGGGACACGGTGGCGATGGACGAGCTGCCCGCGTTCTTCGCCCGCGCCTTCACCGCCGCCGCCGCGGCCGTCGCGAAGCAGGGTGGGGCTCTTGCGGGCCCGCCCTTCGGGCTCTACCGCAGCATGCCGAGCACGACTGTCGACGTCGAGGCCGGCTTCCCCGTCACGGCCCCGCTCGAGCCCGACGGCGAGGTGGTGCCCAGCACCCTGCCCGGCGGCCCCGCCGTCGAGGCCGTCCACGTCGGGCCCTACGACACCATGGGCGAGACCTACGGTCAGGTCGAGCAGTGGATGGTCGGCCAGCGGCTGGTCCCCGGAGCCCTCGTCTGGGAGAGCTACCTCAGCGACCCCGAGCGCGAGCCCGACCCCACGACCTGGCGCACCGTCATCCACTGGTCCGTCGCCTGAGCCGGAAGAGCTCGAGGGTCTCGAGGGCACGGTCCCGGCCGGCCGCTCGAGGGCACCGACGCGCCGCACCGCGCGCCACGGCATACGCCCTCTCCCACGGATGCTGGGAGACCCCACGCGGCCCGGGCTGTTACGGTCGGTCCGCGTCCACGTCGGGGCAGCGACGAATCCGCTGCACGTGAGATGCGGGAAGTCGAAGGTGCACCATGGCCGCAGGCAAGGGCCGCAAGCTCGTCATCGTGGAGTCGCCCGCCAAGGCGAAGACCATCGCCGGCTACCTCGGAGGGGACTTCGAGGTCGAGGCGTCCGTCGGTCACATCCGTGACCTGCCCAACCCGTCCGAGCTGCCGGCCGACATGAAGAAGGGCCCGTTCGGCAAGTTCGCCGTCGACGTCGACAACGGCTTCGAGCCGTACTACGTCGTCGACCCGGACAAGAAGAAGAAGGTCGCCGAGCTCAAGCGCCTCCTCAAGGACGCCAGCGAGCTCTACCTCGCCACCGATGAGGACCGCGAGGGCGAGGCCATCGCGTGGCACCTGCTCGAGGCGCTCAAGCCGCGGGTTCCCGTCAAGCGCATGGTGTTCCACGAGATCACCCGCGAGGCGATCCAGCGCGCCGTCAACGACACCCGCGAGATCGACACCGCGATGGTCGACGCCCAGGAGACCCGCCGAATCCTCGACCGTCTCTACGGCTACGAGGTCAGCCCGGTCCTGTGGCGCAAGGTCCGCCAAGGCCTCTCGGCCGGCCGCGTGCAGTCCGTCGCGACCCGCATGGTCGTCGAGCGCGAGCGCGAGCGCATGGCGTTCGTCCGCTCCTCCTACTGGGACGTCGAGGGCGACTTCACCCCCGACAGCGCGAGCCAGCAGTTCACCGCGCGCCTGTCGTCCGTCGACGGCGTCCGCGTCGCCACCGGCCGCGACTTCGCCGACGACGGCCGCCTGACCGGCAAGGGCGTCGTCCACCTCGACGAGGCGCTCGCGACCCGGATCGCTGCCGCGTGCCTCCCGCTGACGGCGCGCGTCACGGACGTCCAGGAGAAGCCGTACACCCGCCGCCCGTCGGCGCCGTTCACGACCTCGACCCTCCAGCAGGAGGCCTCGCGCAAGCTGCGCATGTCGTCCAAGAACGCGATGCGCGTCGCGCAGCGGCTCTACGAGAACGGCTACATCACCTACATGCGTACCGACAGCACGACGCTGTCGGACGCCGCGACGACCGCAGCGCGCAGCCAGGCCCGCGACATGTACGGCGCCGAGTACGTGCCGGACAGCCCGCGCCGCTACGAGAAGAAGGTCAAGAACGCGCAGGAGGCCCACGAGGCCATCCGCCCCGCCGGTGACCGCTTCCGCTCCCCGGCCCAGGTCGCCGGCTCGCTGCGTGGCGAGGAGTTCGCGCTCTACGAGCTGATCTGGAAGCGCACCGTCGCCTCGCAGATGGCCGACGCCCGCGGCTCTACCGCCACGGTCAAGCTCGCCGTCGACACGGTGATCGAGGGCGCGCAGTCCGTCGAGTTCAGCGCCAGCGGCACCGTCATCACCTTCAAGGGCTTCCTCGCTGCGTACGAGGAGGGCCGCGACGACGAGGCCACCGCCAAGGCCGACGCCGCCGCCGAGGAGCGCCGCTTGCCCAAGCTCTCGGCGGGCGTCCCGCTCCAGGTCGTGCGCGCCGAGGCCGACGGCCACGAGACGAGCCCACCCGCCCGCTTCACCGAGGCCACGCTCGTCAAGGCGATGGAGGAGCGCGGCATCGGCCGCCCGTCCACGTATGCCGCGACGATCGGCACGATCCAGGACCGCGGCTACGTCTTCACCAAGGGCCAGGCCCTCGTGCCGACGTGGCTCGCCTTCGCCGTGACGCGCCTGCTCGAGGAGCACTTCGGCAACCTCGTCGACTACGAGTTCACCGCCTCGATGGAGGAGGACCTCGATCGCATCGCCAACGGCGACGAGGGGCGCGTCGAGTGGCTGAAGCGCTTCTACTTCGGCGAGGAGGCGACCTCGGCCGCCGGCCTGCGCAGCCTCGTCGAGGACCTCGGTGAGATCGACGCCAAGGAGATCAGCACCATCCCGATCGGCGACGGCATCGTCGTGCGCGTCGGTCGCTACGGTCCCTACGTCGAGGAGGTCGTGCCCGCCGGTGTCGACCTCGCGACGGGCGAGGTCGCCGACGGCGCCGAGGTCCCGGCCAACCCGCGGCGCGCGACGATCACCGACGACATCGCCCCGGACGAGATGACCCCCGAGATGGCGCGCGAGCTGCTCGAGGTCGCCGCCGACGACGGCAAGGTGCTCGGCAAGGACCCCGAGACCGGCCGCGACATCGTCGCTCGCGCCGGCCGCTACGGGCCCTACGTCACAGAGGTCATCGAGGACGACGAGCCTTCTGCCGCAGACAAGCCCAAGGCCAAGAAGGCGGCCAAGGTCAAGCCGCGCACCGCGTCGCTCTTCAAGGACATGGAGCTCGCGACACTCACCATCGACGACGCGCTCAAGCTGCTCTCGCTGCCGCGGGTCGTGGGCGCGGACGCCGAGGGTGTCGAGATCACGGCGCAGAACGGCCGCTACGGCCCGTACCTCAAGAAGGGCACGGACTCGCGCTCGCTGACGACCGAGCAGCAGCTCTTCGACATCACGCTCGAGGAGGCGCTCGCGATCTACGCGCAGCCCAAGCAGCGCGGTCGTGCCGCCGCGGCGCCGCCGCTCAAGGAGCTCGGCGCCGACCCGGTCAGCGGCAAGCCCGTCGTCGTCAAGGACGGCCGGTTCGGTCCCTACGTCACCGACGGCGAGACCAACGCGACGCTGCGCAAGGACGACGACCCGGCCGAGATCACGCCGGAGCGCGGCTTCGAGCTGCTCGCCGAGAAGCGCGCCAAGGGCCCGACGACCCGCAAGCGCGCCGTGAAGAAGACGGCCAAGAAGACCGCGAAGAAGGCGACCACGCGCACGACGAAGAAGGCCGCCGCCAAGAAGGCCTGACCCGCCGGCCGGCCGGGACGCCGGCGACGCCAGTGACGGGGCGGCCACTCGACTCTCGAGTGGCCGCCCCGTCCCACGTCCATGGCCACCCTTCCCGTCGGGTGGCCCCGTCGTCACACCTCCCACAGAGTGGTCCATTGCGTATGCCGGGTGCTGGCCCTCCCGGGGCCGGCGCCGTCGCGCTAGCGTCGGGTCGTGATCGAGATCCGAGGCTTCGAGCCCGCCCACCGGGGCCGGTGGGAAGAGCTCTTCCGCGCCTACATCGGCTTCTACGAGCGCGAGCTCAGCCAGACGGCATACGACAGGGCGTGGCGTGAGATCACCTCTGGCGCAAGGCTGCACGGACTCGGCGCCTGGCTGGACGGCGAGCTCGTGGGGATCACCCACTTCCTCGTGCACCCGAGCTCGAGCGAGCCCGACCTCTGCTACCTGGAGGACCTCTTCACCGACCCGGCCGTGCGCGGTCGGGGCGTGGCGACCGCGCTCATCGACGCCGTGCGCGACTGGGCCCGCGAGCAGGGCTGCGGCAGCGTCTACTGGCAGACCCACGAGTCCAACGCCGTGGCGCGCCGGCTCTACGACGAGGTGGCGACGTTCGAGGGCTACGTCGTCTACACGCTGCCCGTCGCGGAGGCGTCCGGCGGTGCGGGGGTGGCCTCCGCCGATGGTGGGAACGTCGGCGCGCGGTGAGAGGCTGAGCACATGTCAACCGTTGTCTTCGTCCACGCCCACCCCGACGACGAGGCCTCGCAGTCGGCCGGATCGATGGCGCGTGCCGTCAGCGAGGGTCACCGCGTCGTCCTCGTCGTCGCCACCAACGGCGACCACGGCGACGCCCCCGACGACCTCGCCGAGGGCGAGACCGTCGTCGAGCGGCGCCGGGCCGAGGCCGCCGCGTCCAACGCCGTGATCGGGACCCACCGAGTCGAGTTCCTCGGCTACGCCGACTCCGGCATGACCGGGTGGGCGCAGAACGACCACGAGGAGAGCTTCGTCCGCGCCGACACCGAGGAGGCCGCCGAGCGCCTGGCCGCGGTCCTGCGCGACGAGGACGCCGACGTCGTCGTCGGCTACGACTGGCACGGCGGCTACGGCCACCCCGACCACGTCAAGGTGCACGCCGTGACCAAGCGTGCGGCCGAGCTCGCCGGCACGCCGCGCTACCTCGAGGGCTCGATGAACCGCGACGCGATGATCCGCTCGCACGAGGCGGCGATGGCGGCCGGGCTCGACGTGGGGGAGTGGGACCCCAGCGCGCCGATGGACGACGGCAACCCGCTCGGCAGCCTCGAGAGCGAGCTGCACTGGGCCTGCGACGTCAGCGAGTTCCTCGAGGTCAAGCGCTCGGCCCTCAAGGCGCACGCGAGCCAGTCCGACGCCCAGGGCATGCTCCAGATGCCGGTGGAGATGTTCGCCGTCGGCTTCGCGCGCGAGCACTACATCGAGCCCGGCCGTCCCGACGGGATGGTGGAGGGCTGGTTCCTCGACGACCGAACCGTCCAGTAACCTACTCTCGGTAACCAACCGTGGCGACAGCGCCGTTTCCTCCGGAGGGACCCCCGATGACCGAGATAGACTTCACGACCGCCACCGCCGAGCAGATCGCCGCCGTCGAGCCGGGCGAGTTCATCCGCATCGTCAAGGAGATGTCCGACAAGGACGTCAAGCAGGTGATGGAGAGCGCCAACCGCGAGCCGATCATCGACGCGATCTTCCGGCGCATGCCCGAGCTCTTCCGCGCCGACCGGGCCGGCTCCACGACGGCCACGACGCACTGGAGCATCACCGGCCGGCCCGACGGCGGAGCCGACGAGTGGACCGTGCGCTTCGCCGACGGCACGTGCACCACGGTCCCCGGCCACGACGGCGACTCCACCCTCACCCTGGCCATGACGCCGGTCGACTTCACCAAGGTCATCACCAAGAGCGGCAACCCGGTCATGATGTTCATGACCGGCAAGATCAAGGCGAAGGGCGACCTCGGCCTCGCCGCCAACATCGCCAACTTCTTCGACATCCCCAAGGCCTGAGGGGTCCTGTCGTGGTGGAGTTCTCGCTCGCGCTCGACGACGACCAGACCGAGCTGCGCGACTGGGTGCACGGCTTCGCCGCCGACGTCGTGCGCCCGGCGGCCGCCGAGTGGGACGCCCGCGAGGAGACGCCGTGGCCGGTCATCCAGGAGGCGGCGAGGAACGGTCTCTACGGCTTCGAGTTCCTCGCGCAGTGCTGGTCCGACCCCACCGGCATCTCGATCAACCTCGCCAACGAGGAGCTCTTCTGGGGTGACGCCGGCATCGGGATGTCGATCTTCGGCACGACCCTCGCCGTGGCGGCCATCTACGGCTCCGGCACGCCCGACCAGATGGTCGAGTGGCTGCCGCAGTGCTACGGCGACGCCGACGACCCCAAGCTCGCGGCGTTCGCCACCACCGAGCCGCAGGCCGGCTCCGACGTCGGGGCCATGCGCACCCGTGCCCGCTACGACGAGGCGACCGACGAGTGGGTGATCAACGGCCAGAAGGCCTACATCACCAACGGCGGCATCGCGAACGTGCACGTCGTCACTGCCGTCGTCGACCCGGAGCTCGGCTCGCGCGGGCAGGCGGCGTTCGTCGTCCCGCCCGGGACCAGGGGGATCGAGGGTGCGAAGAAGCTGCGCAAGCTCGGGCTGCGCGCCTCGCACACCGCCGACGTCTTCCTCGACGACGTGCGCGTGCCGGGGTCGTGCCTGCTCGGCGGCAAGGACAAGCTCGACGAGCGCCTCGCCCGGGCCCGTGAGGGAGGTGCGTCGAGCAGCCAGGCAGCCATGCGGACGTTCGAGATCTCGCGCCCCACGGTCGGGGCGCAGGCGCTGGGGATCGCGCGGGCGGCATACGAGTACGCCCTCGACTACGCCAAGGACCGCGTGGCCTTCGGTCGGCCGATCATCGAGAACCAGGCGATCGCCTTCGCCCTCGCCGACATGAGGACCGAGATCGACGCGGCCCGGCTGCTCGTCTGGCGCGCGTCGTGGATGGGCCGCACCAACCAGCCGTTCACGGCGGCCGAGGGCTCGATGAGCAAGCTCAAGGCCGGCGAGGTCGCGGTGGCGGTCACCGACAAGGCGGTGCAGATCCTCGGCGGCGCCGGCTACGTCACCGACCACCCAGTCGAGCGGTGGTCGCGCGACGCGAAGATCTACACGATCTTCGAGGGCACGAGCGAGATCCAGCGGATCGTCATCGCCCGCGCCATCAGCGGAGTCCGCATCCACTGACAATCCACCTCTGACCCACCCAGTTCTGACCCACCCAGCTCTGACCGTCGAGAGGCCAGAGTTCGTGGGTCCCCAGACGTCGAGAGGCCAGTTCTCCTCACGAGAACTGGCCTCTCGACTCGGCGACACCCGCAGACACTGGCCTCTCGACGGTGCAGTGGTCTGCAGTGGTCTGCGGTGGCGGGTGTCGGGAGCTGCGCTAGACGACGATGTCGAGGAGCAGGACGAGGACGAGGCCGGTCACCGACAGGATCGTCTCCATCACCGACCAGGACTTGATGGTCTGGCCGACCTTGAGGCCGAAGTACTCCTTGACGAGCCAGAAGCCGGCGTCGTTGACGTGCGAGAAGAACACCGAGCCCGCCCCGATTGCGAGGACCATGAGCGAGACCTGGGTCGTCGGCATGCCGGCCGCGAGCGGCGCGAGGATGCCGGAGGCCGTGACCGTCGCGACCGTGGCCGAGCCGGTCGCGAGGCGGATGAGCACCGCGACGAGCCACGCGAGCAGCAGCACGGACAGGCCGCTCCCGGCGATCCAGTCGGCGACGAGCTGGCCGATGCCGGTGTCGACGAGGGTCTGCTTGAAGCCGCCACCGGCCGCGACGATGAGGATGATGCCGGCGATCGGGCCGAGCGAGGCCTCGAGCGAGGAGCCGACCTCCTTGATGCCCATGCCGGCGCCGCGGCCGAGCGTGAACATCGCGAGGATGACGGCGATGAGCAGCGCGATGAGCGGCGTGCCGAGGAAGTCGAGGACGGTGCGGGCCGGCGTGCCCTTGTCGGCGAGGATGTCGGCCAGGGCCTTGCCCATCATGAGCACGACGGGCGTCAGGACGGTCAGCATCGTCACGGCGAAGGACGGGCGGGGGCCGGTCTCGGACTCGCGCGCCTCGAACAGCTCCGGCGCGGGGACGTCGACCCAGCGGGCCGCCAGGCGGGCGAACCACGGGCCGGCGACGGCGATCGTCGGGATGGCGACGATGATGCCGAGGCCGAGCGTGACGCCGAGGTCGGCCTTGAGGGCGTCGATCGCGACGAGCGGGCCGGGGTGCGGCGGCACGAGGCCGTGCATGGCCGACAGGCCGGCGAGCGCCGGGATGCCGACGCGCACGAGCGAGAGCCCGGAGCGTCGGGCCACGAGGAAGATCACCGGCATCAGCAGGACGAGGCCGATCTCGAAGAACATCGGCAGGCCGATGATCGCGCCCACGCCGGCCATCGCCCACGGGAGGGTCCGGGGCCCGCTGCGGCCGATGATCGTGTCGACGATCTCGTCCGCGCCGCCCGAGTCGGCGAGCAGCTTGCCGAACATCGCGCCGAGGGCGATGAGGATGCCGACGCCCGCAGCGGTGCTGCCGAAGCCCTTGGTGAAGCTGTCGAGCACGTCGGCCATGGGCACGCCGGCGACCGCGCCGACGGTGAGCGAGCCCAGCGTCAGGGACAGGAAGGGGTGCAGCTTGAACCGCACGATGAGCAGCACGAGCACGGCGATGCCGAGCAGCGCCGCGGGCACGAGTCGTCCGGCCGGGATGTCCGGCAGGGTGTCTGCCGTCAGCGCCGAGCCGGGCAGCAGGGAGAGCAGGTCGGTGGTCATGAGCTGGTCGCTTCCGGGTCGCGGGGGTGCAGGAGGATGACGGACTGGCCGACGAGGTCGTCGACGGGCTGGTCGACGTCGAGCACGGCTCCGTGCTCAGCCGGCTCGAGGGGCTCGAGCGTCGCGAACTGCGACTCGACCAGGGCTGCCGGCATGAAGTGGCCGGGACGCCCGGCCACGCGGGCGGCGATGACGTCCGGGTCGCCGTGCAGGTGCACGAAGAAGACCTGGGGGGCCGCTGCCGCGAGGACGTCGCGGTAGGCGCGCTTGAGCGCCGAGCAGCTGGCGACGCCGCCGCTCGTCGCGTGCTCACCCAGCCAGCTGGCGATCGTCGCGAGCCACGGGCCGCGGTCGTCGTCGGTCAGCGGGATGCCGGCCGACATCTTGGCGATGTTGGCCTCGGGGTGGAAGTCGTCGGCGTCCGCGAAGGGGACGCGCAGCCGCTGCGCGAGGGCCGCGCCGACGGTGGTCTTGCCCGAGCCGGACACCCCCATGACGACGACCAGGGGTGGTGGGTGGTGGTGCTGCATGTTCTCCGTGACTCCTTCGTCCGGCTCGAACGACGTCTTCGTCGAGTCGCTCGACCTAGAGTGAGGCAAGAAGGGCGTCTTATCAAGTCCTCAGGCCGAATAAAACGGTTTTAATGACGGTCGGCGTGGAGCATGGCTGCCGTGTGTCAGGCTGGGGCCGTGCCCGCCGACCGCCGCCCCGCGCTCCACGCGAGCGTCCTCGACGCCCTCGGACGGCAGGTCGTCTCCGGCGAGCTGGCACCCGGCACGGTGATCCGCATCGACCAGCTCGACGAGCGATACGGGGTGTCGCGGTCGGTCGTGCGCGAGGCGGTCCGCGTGCTCGACTCGATGGGCTTGGTCGAGGCGCGCAAGCGCGTGGGTGTCCGCGTCCTGCCGAGCACCTCGTGGAACGTCTTCGACCCACGAGTCATCCGCTGGCGCCTCGACGGCCCGGGCCGGGAGGAGCAGCTGCTCTCGCTCGGTGACGTGCGTCGGGGCGTCGAGCCCGTCGCGGCCGAGCTCGCGGCCGCCCGGGCCACCCCCGAGCAGTGCGGGGTCCTCGTCGGGGCCGTCATGCAGATGGCGGTCCACGCCAAGTCCGGTGACCTCGAGGCCTACCTCGAGGCCGACCAGCTCTTCCACTCGACGCTGCTCGCTGCCTCGGGCAACGAGATGCTCGCGGCCCTCTCCGACGTCGTCAGCGAGGTGCTGGCAGGCCGCACCCACCACGACCTCATGCCGACGACGCCCAACCCCGTCGCCGTGCGCCTGCACGGCGACGTCGCCGAGGCGGTCCAGTCCGGGGACGGGGCGGCGGCAGCGGCGGCGATGCAGGCCATCATCGCCGAGGCCAGCGACGCCCTGCGGGAGTCGGACTCCTAGACCCCACAAGGTGGTTCGCAGGACCTGTCGTCATCTCTGGCGGCCGTGCTCCTCGACTAGGCCGTATGCCGTGTGCCCGGCTGGTGCTCGGCGGTGCTCAGCCGAGCGGGGGCGCCATCCCGGCCGCCTCGAACGCGGCGGCAGCGTCCTGGGGGACCGTGAGGGCCTGTGCCAGTGCCGGGTCCGTCGAGGTCCGCACGAGCGGGATGCCCTCGGCGGGCATGGGCGCGCCCGCGGTGACCGGGGCGCCGAGTGCGCCGACGAGGGGCAGCGCGTTGGCGAGCCTGCCCTCGAAGGCGAGCGTGAAGTAGAGGTCGCTCGACCACAGCCGCCCGATCCGCTGGGCCGTCTCGGGTGAGACCTCGAGCCACACGCCGAAGGTGAGCGCGTAGCCGCCCGTCAACGGCAGGCGCAGCAGCGAGCGGACGAAGCAGCCGTGGTCGACCGACTCGAGGAAGTCGGCGCGCTCCGGGTCGTGGTTGCTCAGGCCGACACCGGCGGTGTGCTCGGCGTCGGGCAGGGCTGCGATCACGTCCGGGAGGCGGAAGCGGACGTGCCGGTCGAACTCGTCCAGGTCGCCACCGCAGCACGAGCAGGCGGTGCCGTGCTCTCCGGCGAGGTGCTCCAGCACGAGGTCGTTGACCTCCCAGAACTGCTCGAGCCGAGGGTGCCCGAGAGCCTCCGGCCTCTCCAGCCGTCGCCCGAGGTCGACGGCCGGTGCCTCCGTCGCGCCGGCCGTCACGAGCGTGCAGGCGGGATCCTCCTGCCCGTGGACGTGGCCGTAGCGGGCCGCGAACGTCTCGTCGGGCCGGAAGTCGGCTCCCGGCATACGGCCGAAGGTCACCTCGACGATGACCTCGGGCGCCTCGTGGTCGTACTCGAACGCGCGGAACCGTGCCTGCAGACCGTCGCCCAGCCCGTCGACCGACCCGGCGTGGGCGACACGGCGGCCGCCGCAGTCGGGGCACTGCTGCTCGTCGTCGCGGAGGGCGAAGTCCAGGCCGAGGGTCATGGTCGAAGTGTCACACGACGGCGCACGCGAAAGTGCCCACCCGACCGGGACGGTCGGGTGGGCACCTCGTGCGTGCGGTGGGTCCGCTGCGGGTCAGGTCAGGCGAGCGCGTCGATGATCTCGTTGAAGGTCTTCGACGGACGCATCACCGACGCGACCTTGTCGGCGTCGGGGCGGTAGTAGCCGCCGATGTCGACCGGGTGGCCCTGGGCGTCGACGAGCTCCTGGGAGATCGTGGCGATGTTGTCCGAGAGCGCCTGCGCCACCGGCGCGAACGTCTCGGCCAGGGCGGCGTCGTCGGTCTGCTTGGCCAGCTCCTGCGCCCAGTAGAGCGCGAGCCAGACGTGGCTGCCGCGGTTGTCGATCTGGCCGACCTTGCGGGCCGGGCCCTTGTTCTCGTCGAGCAGCGTGCCGGTCGCCCGGTCCAGCGTCTGGCCGAGCACGCGCGCCCGCGCGTTGTCGGTGACGTCGGCCAGGTGCTCGAAGCTGACTGCGAGAGCGAGGAACTCGCCGAGGCTGTCCCAGCGGAGGTAGTTCTCCTTGACGAGCTGCTGCACGTGCTTGGGAGCCGACCCGCCGGCGCCCGTCTCGAAGAGGCCTCCACCGTTGATGAGCGGGACGACCGACAGCATCTTGGCCGACGTGCCGAGCTCGAGGATCGGGAAGAGGTCGGTGAGGTAGTCGCGCAGCACGTTGCCGGTGACCGAGATCGTGTCCTCGCCCTTGCGGATGCGCCCGAGGGAGTAGGCGATCGCATCGGTCGGCTTCATGATCTCGATCGTGAGCCCGTCGGTGTCGTGCTCCGTGAGGTACTCGTTGACCTTGGTGATGAGGTTGGCGTCGTGGGCGCGGTCGGCGTCGAGCCAGAAGACGGCCGGCGTGCCCGTGGCGCGGGCGCGGATGACGGCGAGCTTGACCCAGTCGCGGATCGGGACGTCCTTGGTCTGGCAGGCGCGCCAGATGTCACCGGCGGACACGGCGTGCTCGAGGAGCGTCGTGCCGGAGCCGTCGACGACGCGCACGGTGCCGTCGGCGGGGATCTCGAACGTCTTGTCGTGGCTGCCGTACTCCTCCGCCGCCTGGGCCATGAGGCCGACGTTGGCGACCGAGCCCATCGTGGCGGGGTCGTAGGCGCCGTTGGCGCGGCAGTCGTCGATGACGACCTGGTAGATCCCTGCGTAGGAGCTGTCGGGCAGCACCGCGAGGGTGTCCTGCTCGGCGCCGTCGCGGTTCCACATGTGGCCCGACGTGCGGATCATCGCCGGCATCGACGCGTCGACGATGACGTCGCTCGGGACGTGCAGGTTGGTGATGCCCTTGTCGGAGTCGACCATCGCGATGGCCGGCCCGTCCTCGAAGCCCTTGGCGACCGCGGCCTCGACCTCGGCCCGCTCGTCGGCGGGCAGGCCCTCGACGGCCTTGAGCACGGCGCCGAGCCCGTCGTTGGGGGACGCGCCGACGGAGGCCAGCGACCCGGCATACGTCTCGAAGACGTCGGGGAAGAAGGCGCGCACGACGTGGCCGAAGATGATCGGGTCGGAGACCTTCATCATCGTTGCCTTGAGGTGCACCGAGAAGAGGACGCCCTCGTCCTTGGCGCGCTTCACCTGCTCGGAGAGGAAGTCGCGCAGCGCGGCGACGTTCATCGACGTCGCGTCGACGACCTCGCCGGCGAGGACGGGGATGGACTCCTTGAGCACCGTGGTGGAGCCGTCGGCGCCGACGAGCTCGACGCGCAGCGTGTCGTCGGCCTCGATGACGACGGACTTCTCGTTGTGGCAGAAGTCGTCGGCGCCCATCGTCGCGACGTTGGTCCTGGACTCGGCGGTCCAGGCGCCCATGGAGTGCGGGTGCTTGCGCGCGTAGCTCTTGACCGACGCAGGCGCGCGGCGGTCCGAGTTGCCTTCGCGCAGAACGGGGTTGACGGCAGATCCCTTGATCTTGTCGTAGGCCGCCCGCGCCGCCTTCTCCTCGTCGGTGCTCGGGTTGTCGGGGTAGTCGGGCAGCGCGTAGCCGGCAGCCTGGAGCTCCGCGATCGCGGCCTTGAGCTGCGGGATCGACGCCGACACGTTGGGCAGCTTGATGATGTTGGCCTCGGGCGTCTTGGCGAGGGCGCCGAGCTCGGCCAGGGCGTCGCCGATGCGCTGCTCCGGCTTCAGGGCGTCCGGGAAGGCCGCGATGATGCGACCCGAGAGCGAGATGTCACGCGTCTCGACGTCGACGCCGGCCTGCTTGGCGAAGGCCGAGACGATGGGCAGCAGCGAGGCCGTGGCCAGGGCGGGTGCCTCGTCTGTGTGCGTGTAGATGATGGTCGAGTCCAACGCGGTGCTCCGTTCGGGTTGCTGGTGGTGCCGTCGTCCGATGGTGTCGGTGCGACGCCGGTGGATCCCGGATAAATCTTGATATCAAGATATCCGATGGGGTGGCGCGGTGGGGCCGCCGTCCCATCCTGTCGGGAGGGCGGCCCTGAGGCATCCCCGTTGCCGTTCCTCCCACCTTTGTGCGGATGGCGACCTTTGACGGCTCTTGGCACCGTTGCTCCCAGCAGATTCGGGGATCCACGTCCATCGGTTCCGCAGCGACTTACCCTGATCGCGTCGAGGGTTACCTCCGAAGAGGGTCGGCGGTCCCTCGTGGCTTACAACCACGTTGAGCCTGGTAGGGCGGCCATGTCGCATGGCCGAGGGAGCTGGAGGGCACCAAGATGTTTGAGCAGAGCGATGGCCTGCTCGGGGGGACCGGGGAGATCGACACCATCCGTGCGCTGTGCCACGACCTGAGGGAGCCGCTGGCGGCGATCATGCTGCTGTCGACGTCCGCCAAGGGGGACGTGGGCGGCAAGCTCGAGGCGATCAGCCGACAAGCGCAGTGGCTTGCGGAGCTCGTGGCCTCGAGCCTGGACCAAGCCGCCGAGGACGATCTCCAGTGGGTCGAGGTGGGGGCAGCCGCGAGGGCCGCAGCGGAACGGGCGCGGTGCAGCACGGCGGCGAGCATCACGGTTCGAGCCGTGAGCGACGGCTGGGCCTGGGCTCGACCCGTGGCCCTCGGTCGTGCCCTGGGGTGCCTCCTCGACAATGCGGTCCGGGCCGGTGGCCCGGACGGCCATGTCGTTGTGACGGTGGCGGAGGTCGACGACGTCGTGCACGTCAGCGTCCGCGACGACGGTCCGGGTCTGGGAAGAGTCGCGCACCGGACGTCGCTCGGCCTCACGACGGTCCGGGCCATGGTCGCGGCGTGCAGGGGCGCCTTCTCCCTCAGCGCGGCCGACGGCGGCGGCGCCGTGGCGGAGATAGCCCTGCCGGCGGGCACCGTGCACCTTGCCGTCTCGTGAGCGGAGCGAGCCATGAGACTGGTCGTGTGTGATGACCATGCGCTGATCCTCGATGCCCTTGGCGTCGCGTTGTCCGAGGAGGGACACGACGTCGTCAAGACCCGTTCTCCGCAGGAGGCGATCGACGCGGTGCGCGAGCACCAGCCCCAGGTGTGCCTCCTGGACGCCCACTACCCGGAAGGGTCCGGCATCGAGGCGATCGCCGAGATCCGCGCCGCCTCGCCGGAGACCAAGGTCGTCCTCTTTTCCGGGGACGCGTCGCTGCAGGTGGTCACAGGAGCCATCGCGGCGGGCGCAGCCGGCTTCGTGCGCAAGGACCGTCCGCTCCGGGAGCTGCTCGAGGCCATCGCCACGGCGGCGAGGGGACAGCTCGCGATCGACCCGTCGCTCCTCCAGGACTCCCTGAGGGCACGGGACCACGGCGACGACCAGCTGTGGATGCTGAACTTCCTGACGGACCGGGAGTGGCAGGTGCTCCGCTGCATCGTGGACGGCCTGAGCACCGTCCAGATCGCCAAGATGCTCCAGGTGCGCCCGAGCACCGCGCGCACGCACGTGCAGAACGTCCTGGCCAAGCTCGGCGTCCACTCGCGGCTGCAGGCCTCTGCCCTGGTTGCGGCTCATGCCCGTCACGTGCCGTGGCCGGCGCACGTCAGGGCGTCATCCTTTTGACGTACGACGAGGTCCCGCGCGCGGAGGGTTCGCCCTCGCCGACGGACCGGCACGCTGCCATTCATGGACGGTGCCACCCGAGTCGCGATGGTCGACAGCAACCAGGGCCTGCTTGATGCCCTGAGCCGCTGCCTCGGCGAGACCACCGACCTGGTGGTGACAGGAACGTGCAGGTCGCTGGACCTCGCCGTCAGCGAGGGTCTGCTCGACGCGTCCGACGTGCTGATGCTGGGGTTCGGCGCCCAGACGCTCCTCCAGGTCCTGAGCGACACCTCGCGCGAGCACCCCGACCTCGGCATCGTCCTCGTCGCGGACGCCGAGGAGGAGCCGAGGATCCTCGACGCCATCGCTTCCGGCGCAATGGGCTGGGTCACGCTCAACGACGGTCTCGACGAGCTGCTGGCCGCTCTGCGGGAGGTGAGCCGGGGTGAGCCCTACTTCCCGACCGAGGCCCTGCGCGCGCTGCTGGTGTCCCGTCTCGACGACCGAGGTCGGGCGACGACGCTCTCGACGCGCCGGCTGACCCAGCGCGAGTCGGACGTGCTGGCCTGCCTCGCCACCGGCATGACCCGCCAGGAGGTGGGCCTCGCGCTGGAGCTGTCCGACAACACCGTGCGCACCTACGTGCGGCGCATCCTGCGCAAGCTGCACGTCCGATCGGCCGCGGCGGCCATCGCCGTCAGCCAGGAGATGGAGACCACCCATGGTTGAGCTGGCCCGCCCGCTCCCTGCGGCGCGCGTCCGGAAGGCCCCCGAGGGCCACGGAACGCCGGTGCCGTTCACGCGCACGTACATCTCTCCCGAGGCCGGCCGCGCGGTGCTCGACGTCCTGGCCACGGGCTGGATCACCTCCGGCCAGCAGGTGGTCGACTTCGAGGACGAGTTCGCCCGCTACGTGAGCGCCGACGAGGCCGTGGCGGTCAGCTCGTGCACCGCCGCGCTCGAGCTGTCCCTGCGTGCCCTCCAGCTGCCGCCACGGTCGAAGGTGCTGATGTCGACCATGACGTTCTGCGGCGCAGCCGCAGCCATCGCCCACGCGGGGCACCTGGCCGTGCTGGCCGACGTCGACGACGTGACGGGTATGCCGTCCCCGGCCACCGCGGCGGCCGCAGCCCGGGAGTGTGGCGGGGTGGATGCCCTCGTCGTCATCCACCTCGCTGGTCTCCCCACCGACGTGGCCGCCATCGCCGAGGCCGCGGGGGTCCCGCTCCACCACGTCGTCGAGGACGCGGCGCACGCGCTCGGCACCTGGGTCGGCCAGACGCCCGTGGGGAGCATCTCGCGCGCCACGTGCTTCAGCTTCTACGCGACCAAGAACCTGCCCATCGGGGAGGGCGGCATGGTCACGACGGACGACCCGGACCTCGCGGCACGCATCCGACAGATGCGCCTGCACGGGATGTCGAAGGACGCGTGGCGCCGCTACCTGCCGGGCGGCGGCTGGCGCTACGACGTGGCCGTCGACGGCATCAAGGCCAACATGACCGACGTCCAGGCGGCGATGGGTCGTGCGCAGCTGCGCTGCTTCGACCAGATGCAGACCCGTCGTCGCGCGGTCGCCGCCCGCTACGACGCGGCTCTGGCCTGGGTGCCCGGGCTCCGGCTGCCCCCACGCCCGGTCGACGGCACCCACGCGTGGCACCTGTATGCCGTCCGCGTCCTGCCCGACTACCGCGTCGGACGCGACGAGCTGATCGACCGCCTGCGCGAGCGCGGCATCGGGACCTCGGTGCACTTCATCCCGGTGCACCAGCTCAGCTGGTACCGGGGTCAGTGCCTGCAACCAGCAGCCGGCCTCCCGGGCGCCGACGGGGTGTTCGAACGCACCCTGTCCCTGCCCATGGACGCCATCATCTCGGACGCAGAGGTGGACGCGGTGTGTGCCGCGCTCGCCGAGGAGGGAAGGGCCTCGTGACCACAGCACTCCAGTACCAGTGGACCCCCGCCGAGCTCGGCTTCATCCCGACGATGCAGAAGGGGCTTCGCACCCTCATCGTCGGAGCAGGCGAGGCCGGGCGGGCGCTGGCGCGCGACCTGCAGAAGGTGCCCGACTTCGGCCTCGCGCCGATCGGGTTCCTCGACGACGACACCGACAAGCGAGTCGTTCGCCGGCTGCCCGTCCTCGGTGCGCTCGCCGACCTGCTCGCCGTGGCCACGGTGCAGCGCGTCGACGTCGTGCTCCTGGCAATCCCGGGACTGCCGGCCGCGCAGGTGCGGCTCCTCGCCATGACGGCGGCGCGCGTCGGGGCGAGCGTGCGCCACCTTCCGTCGTTCGTCTCCCTGCTGCAGCGTGACGCCGCCGGCACCGACCTGCGGTCCCTCGAGGTGGGCCAGCTCATCGGGCGCCCGGAGATGCATGTCGTCTCGCCCGAGGCTGCACGCACCATCGCCGGCGCGCGCGTGCTGGTGACCGGGGCCGGTGGGTCCATCGGCAGCGAGCTGTGCCGCCAGGTCAGTGGCTTCGAGCCCGAGCGACTCGTCATGCTCGACCACGACGAGTCCAACCTGCACCGGTTGCAGCTCGAGCTCACGGGCGAGGGACTGCTCGACTCGGACGACATCGTGGTGGCCGACATCCGGGACGCCGACCGCGTCACCCAGGTCATCGAGGACCTGCGCCCCGACGTGATCTTCCACGCGGCAGCGCTCAAGCACCTGCCGATGCTCGAACGTCACCCGTGCGAGGGCGTGAAGTCGAACGTCATCGGCACCCTCAACCTCGTGCGCGCCGCAGTGTCCGCCGGCGTCGGTCGCTTCATCCTCATCTCGACTGACAAGGCCGCCGACCCCACCTCGGTCCTGGGAGCGACGAAGCAGCTCGCCGAGCTCGTCATCAAGCAGGCCGCCCCGCTCGGAGCCGGGACCGTCGTGGCCGCCGTCCGCTTCGGCAACGTGCTGGGCAGCCGCGGGTCCCTGCTGTCCGTCCTCGCGGAGCAGATGCGCAACGACGAACCGATCACCGTCACCCACCCGGACGTCACGCGCTTCTTCATGACGATCGAGGAGGCGGTGGGACTCGTCCTGGAGGCCGCGCACCTGGCGCGAGGGGGAGAGACGTTCGTCCTCGACATGGGCAAGCCGGTGCGGATCATGGACCTCGTCGACAACTATGCCCGCCAGATCGGCTTCGAGGGGCCGAACGTGCGGTTCACCGGGCTGCGTCCGGGCGAGAAGCTCCATGAGGCGCTCTTCGCCTCGCACGAGCAGCAGGTCGACACGTCGCACCCGCGGATCTTCAGCACCGCGGCCGGGCAGATGCACCCGGAGTTCGACACCCAGCTCGAGGGCCTCTTCCGGGCGGCCTCGCGCAACGCGGTGGACGAGGTGAAGAACCGTCTCGCCGAGATCCTCGGCAACTACGACCGGCCCCTGCAGAGCGCGCCGTCCAGCTTCGGTGCGCTCTACCCCGACGACTTCTGAACCCCTCGAAGGCACCCGGCGCCTGACTCGTGCTGTCCCGCGTCGGCCCGTCGGGACACCGCGACACCGCGAGACCGCCACACACCAGACCGCCAGATCGAATCACGACGAGAGGAACGACCGTGGACCTGACCGTCATCAGCGCCGAGGGCGCCGGCCTGCCCGGGCCGGGTGCCCCGGCGACGCCGACCGCCCGGGTCTTCGACGGCCCCGGCATGGCGGCCGACGAGGCCGTGCTCCGGCGGCTGGAGCTGGGCGCCGTCGGGCTGGATCTCGCAGCGCCGCCGGTCGTGCTGCCCGACTTCCACCACAAGCGCGCCATGGAGATGCCCTCGAGCATTGCGGTCGCGACCCGGGGAACGATCCGGCCCACCTTCACCAGCTCGTCGGTGAACTGCGGCATGGCGCTCATCGCCCTCGACTGCGACCGACCGCACGAGCGCGCGATCGGGGAGTTCTACCGTGCCGTCAGGGAGCGCTATCCCTACCCGACGCGTGGCGGTCGAGAGCTGACGCGGGACGAGGTGACCGCCTCGGCCGTCGACGGCGCGAGGTTCGCCGCAGAGCGCTGGGGCGTCGAGTCGGACGAGCTCGAACGCATCGAGGAGGGCGGCCGCGTCGACCTCGAGACCTGGGGTGGCGGCGCGCGGCTGCACCGCGAGATCCCCGCGCTCACGTGGCAGCTGGCCCGGCTGCGCTTCGGCACCATCGGCCCGTCCAACCACTTCGTCGAGCTGCAGGAGGTCGAGGAGATCCTGGATCCCGAGGCCGCGGCGCTGCTCGGTGTGCGCGAGGGCCAGGTGACGCTGCAGTACCACGCGGGCGGCGGCGTCCTCACCGGGGAGATCGGGCACCTCTTCCAGCGGCGGCGCGACACGGCACGCGTCATGCAGGCCGCGATGGCGGTGCAGAAGCCGCTCTTCCACCTCGCGACGTCCCGTTCGGTGGCGCAGCTGCGCGAGCGCATGCGCCTCTACTTCGCCAGCGGCTGCGCCCCGGTCGAGCTCGACACCGACGAGGGGCAGCGGCTCATGCTCGCCAACGCCGCCGCGATGAACTACGGGTACGCGTTCCGGCTCGCCACCTACGGCGCGCTGCGCAGCATCGCGCAACGGGTCTTCGGCGGCGAGCCCGGCCGTCTCGTCGTCGACTCGCCCCACAACTCGATCTACGAGGAGGAGGTGGAGGGTCGCCGGGCGGTCGTCCACCGGCACAACTCCTGCCGGGCCTACCCGGCCGACCGGATGCCCGAGGGCACCGTCTTCGCCCAAACGGGCCAAGCGGTCCTCCTCCCGGGGACCCACCGGACATCGTCCTACCTGGCGGTCGCCGGTGACCGCAGCGCCGACAGCCTGCACTCGGCGTGCCACGGGGCCGGCACCGTCATCGACCAGTTCGAGCAGGACGGTCGCTCCGTGCTCGACCCGTCGGGCCGACACACGCTGCGGTTCCGCTACTCCGACAAGGAGCCGACCCGCGCCCACCACCTGGACGACAACGGCGTCAACGCCGCGATGAGCGTCCTGTCCGACCACCGCATCGTGCGGCCGGTCGCGCGGATGCGTCCGTTCGCCGTCCTGCACTGAGACCAGACCGCTGGAGGTCGCCATGAACCGTCGTGGCCTGATCGGCACGGTGAGCGCGGTGGCGCTCGCCCTGGGCACCACCGTGGTCTCGGCGGCGCCCGCGTTCGCCGTGACCACCTACTGGGTCGACAGCACGTCGACGGCCTGCACCAACAGCGGCGCCGGGTCCGAGGCAGCGCCCTTCTGCAGCATCGGTGCGGCAGCCACCCGGGCCACCTCTGCCGGGGACGTCGTCGACGTGCGACCGGGAACGTACGCAGAGCAGGTGACCGTGGCGGCCTCGGGTGCGGCCGGCGCCCCGATCCGCTTCGTCGCGACCGCGCCCGGTGTGGTCGTCCTCGGGACGCGAGACGTCTCCGCCGGTCCGTGGACCGACGCGACCGGCGGTTCGTGGAGCACGCCGTACGCACCCCCGAGTGCGCCCCGCCAGGTCTTCGTCGACGGCACGCGCCTCGCCGCGGCCGCCTCGCGGACCGCCATGACGAGCGGCTCGTTCTTCTACGACGGCACCTCCAAGCTGCTCTACGCCAACCTCGGCGGACCGTCTCCCGTCGGCAGGACGGTGCTCGCGGGCGCGCAGTCCTATGGCTTCAACGCCGTCGGCCGGTCGAACGTGGAGATCTCCGGCTTCGTCACCAGGGGACAGAACTTCGCAGGGGTCCGCATCAGCGGCGGCAGCGCCGTCTCCGTGGACCACGTCTCCAGTGCCGACAGCGGGAGCAACGGCGTGCTCGTCGAGTCGGGCAGCTCCGGCGTCGTCGTCACCGCCGCCACGGTCACCCGGAGCGCCTCGATCGGCATCAAGCTGTCGGCCACGACCGGGTCACGGGTGGCAGGCAGCTCCGTCACCGGTTCGGGACTCCACGGGATCTCGCTCCAGGGCGCCTCCGGCAACACGGTCGAGGACAACGAGTCCTCGGGCAACGTGGTGACCTCCGGGACCAGCACCGCCGCCGGCATCGACGTCAACTCCACCTCCACCGACACGGTGCTGCGCCGCAACGTCGTCCACGACAACCAGGACTCCGGCATCCAGGTGTACAACGGCTCGGCGCGCGCGCTCGTCGTGCGCAACCTCAGCTACGCCAACGGGGACCACGGCTTCGACACCCAGGCGGCGCTCGACGCCCGCTACGTCTCCAACACCGCCTACGGCAACCGCAGGGACGGCTTCTCGGTGGCCGGATCGAGCACCGGCGCCGCCCTGCGCGACAACATCGCCGTCGACAACGGCATCGCGACAGGGGAGAACGACCTCTACGTCGAGCAGAGCTCCATGACCGGCTTCTCGGCGGACCGCGACGTGTTCTGGAACAGCACGTGGGCGCCGGCCGTGCGCGTCGGCCTGACCCGCTACCGCACGATGGCCGACTTCCGACAGGCCACCGGCCAGGAGTCCGCCGGGCTGGGGCAGGACCCCCAGTTCGTCGACGCGGCCGCCGGCGACCTCAGGCTCTCCGCCCAGTCGGTCGCCATCGACTCGGCAGACGCCTCCGCCGCGGGTTTCGAGCCGGTCGACCGCGCGGGGCACGGTCCCGTCGACGACCCGACGGTCGTCGACCGCGGGTTCGGCACGCCGGCATACGCCGACCGCGGCGCCCTGGAGCGCATGCCCCAGGACGGCGACCGGGCCACGAACCCTCCGCACGCCCGCCTCGTGCTGTCCACGACGACCGGTCAGGTGCCTCCCGCCGTGCGGGTCACGGCCGACGCGACGGGTTCGAGCGACGTCGACCTCGCGGGCATCACGGCATACACCTTCGACTTCGGCGACGGGACCGTCGTCGGGCCACAGAGCTCGGGGACGGCCTCGCACGACTACGCCACGAGCGGCACGCACATGCTGAGCGTCACGGTCACCGACAGCGGGGGTTTGAGCTCCACGGACTCCGCCTCGGTCTCGCTCACCGATCGGGCGTTCGTGACCTACCACGTCGACGCCGCCTCGCCCGGCTGCTCGGACGGCGGCAACGGCACGACGACGCCCTTCTGCTCGATCAGCCGCGCTGCTGCCGTGGCGCAGGCCGGTGACACCGTCCTCGTCGAGGCGGCGGACTACCGGGAGCAGGTCACCCCCACGGGCACGGGGACGAGCGCCGCACCACTCACCTTCCGTGCCAACGGGCAGGTGCGCGTCATCGGCACGACGAGCCTGTCCGACCCGAGCCGCTGGACCGCCACGTCGACGTCTGCCTGGCGCACCCCCCTCACCTCGTCCGCCCCGGTGACCCAGGTGTTCCGCGACGGCAGCCGCCTGCCGGCAGCCGGCAGCGCGACGACCACCACGGCGGGCACCTGGTTCTACGACTCTGCCGCGGCAACGCTGTACGTCGACCTGGGCGGAGCCAACCCGGGCAACGCGGTGGTCGAGGCATCCACCCGCACGTACGGGTTCAAGCTGTGGAGCACCGCCTCGGTGGTCGTCGACGGCTTCTCGTTGGTCGGTCAGAACGGGGTCGGCGTCAGCGTCCAGGACTCGACCGGCATGGTGGTCTCCGCCGTGGACGTCTCGAGCGCCTCGAGCTACGGCGTCTCCTCCGACCGGTCCTCAGGCACTCGCGTCTCGGGCTCGACGAGCCGCTCCAACGGCTCGATCGGCATCCGCGTCTCCGGCGGCTCGACGGCCGTGGTCGACGGCAACTCGGTCTCGGGCAACGGCTACCACGGCATCAGCATCCAGAGCAGTACCGACGCCCGGGTGGCTCGCAACGTCGCCCACGACAACGTCCAGCCCACGCAGCGCCTCGCGGCAGGCATCGACGTCAGCCTCGGCTCCACCGGGGCCGTCGTCGAGGACAACACCTCCTACGCCAACCAGGACTCCGGCATCGAGATCTACACCGACTCCAACAACGCGACGGTCCGCCGCAACATCGTCCACGACAACGGCGACCACGGTCTGGACTGCGTGCGCTCGTCGGGAGACCGGGTCATCGGCAACACCGCCGTGCGCAACGCGACCGCAGGCATCAACCTCGAGGGTGGCTGCTCCGGGTCCGTCGTGGCCGACAACATCAGCGTCGACAACGCCGTCGGCAGCCCGCGGACCATCGGGGACGTCCGGCTCGACGAGGCCTCCAGCCCGGGGTCGGTCGTGGACCGCAACCTCGTTCACATGACTGCGGGCGGGCCTCTCTACGAATGGAACTCGGTCTCCTATGCCACCGTCGCATCGTTCCGTGCCGGGAGCGGCCAGGGCGCGAGCGACCTCTCGGGCGACCCCCGCTTCGTCGACGCGGCCGCCTCGGACCTGAGGTTGCAGGTGAGCTCGCCCGCCGTGGACTCGGCTGATCTGAGCGTGCCGAGAACCTCGGCGAACGACCACGACGGCATCGCCCCGGTGGACGTCGTCGCCGTGGCGGACACGGGTGCGGGGACGCCCGCCTACGGCGACCGCGGAGCCCTCGAGTACGCGGGCGCGGACGCCTCCGCCGCCGGGCCCGTCGCGCGCCTGTCGGCCACGCCCGCGTCCGGCACCGCACCGCTGACCGTGACCCTGTCGGCAGCAGCGACGGCGGCCGGCGCCAACCCCGTCACCGCCTACACCTTCCGTTGCGGCAACGGCTCCACGATCGGGCCGCAGGCGGGCGCGACGGCGTCGTGCACCTACTCGGCGGCCGGGACCTTCACCGCCTCGGTCGACGTCACCGACGCAGGCGGCTTCAGCTCGTCGGCGACCACCACGGTGACCACGACGGCCAACCAGCCGCCGGTGGCGAAGCTGGCCACGTCGGCGCCCGGGGGGACGGCGCCCGTCACCATCACACTCGACGCGTCCGGCTCGTCGGATCCCGAGGGCCAGCCCCTGAACTACACGTTCAGCTGCGGCAACGGCGGTGCCCCGGTGGGGCCGCAGACTGCACAGACGGTCAGCTGCACGTACTCGACGGCCGGCACCGCCACCGCGTCGGTGACCGTGACCGACCCGGCGGGTGCCGCGGCGACGGCGACCGCAACCGTGACGGTGACGGCCCCCGTCAACCTGGAGCCCAGGGCGAGCCTCACGATGACCTCGGGCCCGGGCCCGGTGGCCCCCACGACGGCCACGTTCGACGCGTCCGGGTCGTCCGATCCCGAAGGAGGTCCCCTGACGTACACCTTCTCCTGCGGCAACGGCACCACCGTCGGCCCGCAGGCGTCCCCGAGCGCCACGTGCAGCTATGCCGCGGGCGGCACGTTCAACGCCAAGGTGACCGTCACCGACGATGTCGGGCAACAGGCGGCGAGCGCGAACGTCAAGCTCGTCATCGGCTCCAACAAGCCGCCCGTCGCAAGTCTCACGGTGACGCTCTCGTCCAGGACGGCACCCTCCACCGCGACCCTGGACGCCACGGGGTCCAGCGATCCCGAGGGCGGCACCCTCGGCTACACCTACACCTGCGGCAACGGGGTCGTCGTCGGGCCGACGTCCTCCGCAAAGACCACCTGCACCTACGCGACCGCCGGCCGCTACACCATCACCCTCAAGGTCACGGACCCCGTCGGCCTCACCAGCTCCACCTCGACCAGCATCCGGCTCTAGCCAGCCCACTGGCCCCCGCGGCAGCGCGCAGCCGCGGGACAGGCCGGGACGACCCCTCTCCCACGCCCCCCGGGAACGGTCGTCCCGGCCGCTGGCGCGCTCGGCACGCGTCCTCCGGGTCGTCGCTCGGGTCCGACAGGGACGGGCGACTCCCGCGCCGAGGACGCTCACCAACCACGCGGCGTGCGGGAGCGCCGCAGGAGTCAGTCGTTTGACGTAGGCGGGGGTCGGCCGCGCAGGTGATCTGCCGAGCGCGCGTGCGACCTACCGTCGCAGGAGAGGAACGAGCTCGAGTCGGGCCTGCGGGCCCGGGAGGGGTGGGGCGCATGACGATCGACGAGGCCGTCCATCGGGTGATCCGGGGACACTGGTTCCTGCTGCTGCTGTGCATGGCTCTGCCCGTGGTGGGGACGCTCTACATCGGCTCGCGAACGCCCGAGCTCTACGAAGCGGTCGCGCGCGTGCAGATGGGACGCGAGCCGGCGGCCTCCAACGTCCAGGCCGACGCCACGAGCGAGCGCGTGCTCGGCATCGCCACGAGCGTCTCCGTCGTGAGGGCGGCCCTGGACGACGCCGGCCTGGCGACCGAACCGGTCGCCTTCGCCCGCGACCACGTCGACGTCCGGCGCGTGGGCGTCTCCTCCGTCGTCGAGATCGCCGTGACCGAGGAGAGCCCGCCCCGCGCCGCCAAGATCGCCAAGTCGATCACCTCCAGCGTGCTGCAGTTCTCCAACCTCGGCGACCAGCAGACGGTCGCGGAGGGGCGGGCTCAGGTCAACCGGAAGCTCGCCGACATCCGGAAGCAGCGGGGCGCCCTGGTCGGCAAGCTGGGCCGCGCCCAACCCGGCGACGTGCTGGCAATCCAGGCGCAGCTCGGCGCGCTGATGACGAGCCAGACCGAGTACGAGCGCCAGCTCTCGGAGCTCGACATCGCCGAGCTCTCGCGACCCAAGGCCGTGCTGCTCGACCCTGTCCGACTGCCCTCGACCCCGGTGCCGACGGACACGGCGCAACGGGCCGTGCTCGCCCTGTTCATCGGCGCGCTCCTCGGGCTGGGCCTCGCCGCCGGACGGGAGAGCATGCGTCCTCGACTGCGCAGCGCCCGGGCCATCGCCTACGCGCTGGACGCCCCACACCTGGGCCACCTCCCGCGCCGGCAGCTCTCCCACGAGCGGGTCAGGGCGGCAGCCGGCCAGGTGGCCGACCGGATCGCCCTGCTCGGGCAGCGCTACGACGCCGACCGGCTCTTCTTCGCGCTCGGCCGCCCGGCGGACGATGCCTGGGCGCGCAAGCTCGTCGGGTCCCTGGGGCCCGACGCCACAGAGCACCCACACCGCCTGCCCAGCGAGGTGCTCGGCACGGGATGGGTCGACATGGGCGACTGCCCGGTGGCCGTCGCGCTCGTGCCGCGGAACGTGCTGGCGCGCGACCTGGAGCCGGTGCGGGCCATGGTCGAGGGCTTGGGGTGGCCGCTGCTCGGGGTCGTCACCTACGAGACCACACGCCGTCGGTTCTGGCGCCGTCACCACGCGTCGTCGCCCCGCGGTGGTCGCCCGGGCCGCGTGCCGACCGCCATGACCGTGCAGGGATCGGCCGGGATGGACGCTCAGAGGAACGGGGCGGGCCACGACGCGGCGCGGGCGAGCGTGCCGGTGCCGCACGAGTCGCGGCACCCCGTCCACGACGAGCGCGAGGTGTACCACCGATGAAGGTGCGCATGCGTACGGCCGGCCTCGTCGTCGAGGTGGACGCGGAGGGCGCCTGGGCCTCGCTGGTGGTCGAGGCCGGTGCGGGTCAGCTGCTCCCGACGCAGGGCGAGGAGTCCGCGGACGTCCGCGTCAGGGTCGTCGGTGGCCACGCCCGTCCGCACGTGGCGGGCCTGCAGACCCTCACTCGCAGCGCCTGGTCGGACGGCGCCCGGGTGGTGCTGGAGGACGCCTGCGCCAGTGGGTTGGACCTGCAGCTCGCACCACGCCCCGACCACCTCGAGGTCGTTGCGACGCCGAGACCGTCGTGGCGCCACCGGCTCCTCGGGCTGGCCGCACCGGACCGTCGCATCCTGCTGGCCCGCGCCGTGCTGCTGCAGTACCCCGCGCTCTGGTGGGCGGGACTGCGAGGCCACGTCCCGCTGCACGCCTCGGCTGCGTCGGTCGACGGGTTGGGCCTCGTGCTCGCCGGGCCGGGCGGAGTGGGCAAGTCCACCCTCATGGCAACGGTCGAGCCCGCGGGTGGTCACGCGGTCAGTGACAACGTCTGCGTCACGGACGCGCGGAGCGTGCACGGCCTGCTCGAGCCAGCTCGTCGTGACGACGCCGGGGGCCGCCGTATGCCGCATGGCCGCCGGGAGAGTCCGTGGCGCCTGCTCGACCCGTCCCTCGTCCCGACCGCGGTCGTGGTGATCCGGCGTGGTCAGGGGCCGACAGCACACGTGCGCCGCATCGGCGCCGAGGACGCTGCTCGCGAGCTGGTCGGAGGCACGTACGTCGCCGGGGAGCTGCGGCGCTACTGGAGCTTCGCCGCGACCCTGGGCCTGGGAACCGGCCTCGGGCTGGTGCATCCGCCGGTCGCTGCGGTGTGCGAGGAGCTCGTGGCCCGGACGCGCACCTTCGAACTGCTGCTGCCGCCGACACCCACGACGGGCGTCGCGCAGGTGGCCGCGCTGCTGCGCGGTGTCGAGAGCGGGGGCTCGGCTCCCGTCACGGAGACGATGGAAGTGGGGCAGCCATGAGGCGCCGGGTCATGCACGTCATCACGAGGTGCATCGCCGGCGCCGGCGGCGTCGCGGTGCGCGGAGCCGTCGGACTGGACCCGACGCGGTACGAGAGCATCCTGGTGACCGGGACGCGTGAGGGCACGCTCCTCGACCGAGCTCGTGCCCACGGCGTGGAGGTCGTGGTGCTGCCGGACCTCGTGGCTCCCATCAGCCCGCGGCACGACGCCCAGGCGCTCTCGCGGCTGACCGCCCTGATGCGGGAACGACGCGTGCAGGTCGTGCACACGCACAGCTCCAAGGCCGGAGTGCTCGGCCGGCTCGCCGCCCACCACGCCGGCGTCGAGCTGATCGTGCACACCTTGCACGGCTTCCCGTTCCACGACTTCCAGAACCCGGCCGTGCACGCCACCTACGTCGGCATCGAGAGGCGGCTCTCCCGCATCACCGACGCCTACCTCGCGGTCGGCACGGGCGTGGCCGTCGAGGCGCTGCGACGAGGGCTCGCGAGACCCGAGCAGGTCTACACGGTCGGCCCCCAGGTGGACTTCTCGGACGTGGCGCGCACGCCGGAGTCCCGGGCCGCTGCGCGGGCCGTGCTGGGCCTGGCCCAGGACGCGCCGGTCGTCGGCACCGTCGGACGCCTGGACTTCCAGAAGGCTCCGGAGATCATGCTGGGAGCCCTGCGTCGGATGGAGGTGCCGGCCGTCCTCGTCTGGGCGGGGGACGGAGATCTCGCCGAGCGGACCGCCCGACAGGTGCGGGAGCTCGGGCTGGACGGCCGCGTCCGCCTGCTGGGCAACCGCGCAGACGTCGCCGAGCTGCTGCCTGCTTTCGACGTGTTTGCCATGGCCAGCCGCTACGAGGGGCTGCCGTGCGCCATCGTCGAGGCGCAGCAGTGCGGCGTGCCCGTCGTCGCCACAGCGGTCAACGCGGTGCCGGACGTCGTCATCCCGGGTGAGACCGGTCTGCTCGTGCCGCCCGGCCGGGCCGACCTGCTGGCCGGCGCCCTGGACTTCACGCTGCGTCACCCGGAGACGGCCGAACGGTGGGCGGTGCGCGCGCGCGAGCACCTCGGCGACCGCTACGACGTCGAGACGGGAGCGGGCATCCTCGACGACATCTACTCCTCGGCCCCGGCGCGGGCCCACCGCGAGCTGGCGGGTGCAGGACCCGGGAGGCATCGGTGACCCTGCCCCCCGCTGCGCGCGTCGTCGTCCCCGTCGCCTCGCGCGTGGCGTGGCCGGACCGTCGTGCCGACGCCGAGCAGGTGCGCGGGGCCTCGTCGGGCACGCCGGTCGTGCTGGCCGACCGGCGCTTGGGGAGCCGCGGGAGGCTGCGCCGGCACGCCGATCGACTGGGGGTCTCGATCGAGGCGGAGTACGTCCTCCTGCCGACATGGGAGCACCCCGTCTTCGTCTCGGACGACAGCTCCGAGTCCCTGCGCTGGCTGGTGCGGACACTGGGCACCGTCCCGCCGCACGTCCGCCGAGGACGCCTCGCTCTCGAGGCCGGCCTGCGGCTGTGGCTGGCGCTGGCGTCGGCTGGTGCGCCGGGGGAGCGCCTTGCCGCAGGCCTGCTCACCGCGGTCGCGCCGGCTCGCATCGTGGTCGGGAGGCGACGATGACTCCGGACACCCTCGTCGACACCGACGCAGGAGAGCTCCTGCGCGAGGTGCTGCAGGACCACGTCGGTCGGCCCCGCCGCCTCGTCGTCCTCGCCATGTCCAAGGACGAGAACCCGAAGACCACGGTCATGGTGCTGCCCGAGCGCGCGTCGGCGCCGACCCTCGCGGTGAAGGTCGCGTGGACGTCGGGCGCCCGAGCCGCGGTGGCCGCCGAGGCAGCGGCTCTGCGCCAGGTCGTCGCGGCCGACCCCGGCCTGGTCGGCGACACCGTCCCACGGCTCATCGAGGAGCGCCAGGACGCACGCGGCGCCGTCATGGTGACCACCGCCCAACGCGGGATCTCGCTCTCGGTCGACTACCACCGGTGGCGTCACACCGCTCGACCCCGCACGGTCGAGCACGACTTCCGGTGCGCCGCCGGGTGGCTCGATCGGCTCGCCCTCGTGCCCCTTGCGGACGTCGTCGAGGCGGGTGAGTCCGATGCCCTCGCTCCGGGGGCAGCCCTCGCACGCAAGCTCGTGGCGCGCTGGCCGGCCGACCCGGTGGCGCTGCAGCTCGCAGAGCGCGTCCGCGATTCCGGGGCCCTCGTCGGGAGCGGATCGTCGTCGTCCGTGGTGCACGGCGACTTCTGGTGCGGCAACGTCCTGCGACGTGGCGGGCTCGTCTCCGGGGTGATCGACTGGGAGCACGCGGCCTTCGGTGGGGACCCGGTGCGCGACCGCGTGCGCTTCGCCCTGAGCTATGCGCTCTACCTCGACCGGCACACCGGCCCGGGCCGCCGCGTGACCGGACACGCCGACCTCGTGGCGGGTCGCTGGGGCGAGGGAGTGCGCTACGCCATGGAGGGCTCCGGGTGGTTCCCCCGGCTCGTGCAGGCCTTCGTCGCCCTCGGCCTCCAGCAGACGGACCGCGACCCGGGTCTGTGGCGCGACGCTCTCCTCGTCGGTCTCGCCGAGGTGGCCGCCGGGAGCGACCACGAGGTCTTCGCCGGCCAGCACCTCGCGCTCGCCGCCTCGTTGTCGACCTCATCGGTCGCTCCGGCGGGCTCGGCACGGCCTCAATCGGCGGTCGCGGGGCCCGCGGCGACGTCCGGCCGGTCCGCTGCACGCGGAGGCATCCCATGACCATGACGTACCGGGTGGACCGGGCGCCGGTCCTGACCAGCGTGCGGCCGCCCTACGACCTGCGCACCATGGACGACCCCTACTTCGAGGCCGGGCCCAGGCGCGTCGGCCACCTGCTCGTCGCGTCCCTCGTCGTGCTGTCGGTGCTCGTCCCCAGCGGGCCGGGCAACACGGCACTCGCCGACGTCGGAATCCTCGCCTTCGTCGTCTCGCTCTTCGTCTGGATGCGTCGGAAGCGGCTCGTCGTCACCCTTCCGTACGCGTTGCCGGTCGGCATCATGATGCTGTCCGGAGCGGTGGCCGCCTACCTCGCTCATGCGGAGAGCGCCGCGATCGCGGTACTCCAGGACCTCTTCTGTCTCGTCTGGGGGGCGGCGGTCGCGAACGCCGTCCGGCACCGTCGATGGCTGCTGCAGGTGCTGCTGCGGACGTGGGTCTGGTCGGGCGTCGGGTGGGCGGCCGTCATGTGCTTCGGCCGGATGACGGGCATCGACTGGCTGGCCGGGGTGACCCCCAAGGACGGCGGTCGCGCGTCCCTGACCTTCGATGACCCGAACCTCGCGGCCAACTACTTCCTCGTGATCCTCGCGCTCGTGCTGGCGACGTCGGTGATCCGGCGTCCGTGGGCTCGCGTGCTCGCGCTGGCCGTGCTGCTCCTGGCCATCGTCTTCACCGGCTCGAACGGGGCCACGCTGGCCCTCGCTGCCCTCGTCGGTGTGGGCGGCCTGCTGCGCCTGCGCCGGCGGTTCGGGGTGCTCGCCGCCACCTCGCTCCTGTCCTTGGGCGTCGTCGCGCTGGCGTTGGTGTCCCCGTACGTCAGCCTCTCGCAGATCAGGCAGTCGGCGGCGGACAGCGCGCAGGTGCTGCGCGACTCCTTGGGCCGCACCGACGAGTCCAGCGGCTCGAGGCAGGCTCTGGCCTCCGAGACCCTCAAGCTCTACCTCGAGGGCGACCTCGTCGGGGTCGGCCCGGGCCGGACCAAGGCCACCCTCAAGGGCTCCGCCGCGCCCTACGTCAAGGAGGCCCACAACGACTACCTGGCCACGATCGTCGAGCGTGGGGCCGCCGGCGGGGTGGGCCTGACCCTGTTGATCGCCGCCGTCGCCGCCCGACTGGGCCGCACGGTCCGCCGGCCGCAGACCGAGTGGGTCCGCATGCTGGTTCCGCGCCCCGAGTTCCTGCTGGGCCTAGGCTGCGCCTTCCTCGTCTCCGCCTTCTTCTACGAGGTGCTGCACTTCCGCCACCTCTGGGCCTTTCTCGGCCTCGTCGCGGGCATCGACCCCGGCGCGTGGATGCTGCCGTCCGCGAGGCGTCGATGCAGCCGCTGAGCCGCACCCGACCGCTCGCGACCCGGGCCGGTGGACGGCACCGGGCCCCGACCTCGCACGTCTACGGCAACCTCGGAGCCCGCCTCGTCGCCCTGGCCTCGGTCGCCCTCGTCACCGTCCTCGTGGCCCGCTCCGGCGGCGCGGAGGACGTCGGCCTCCTGGCCCTGATGCGCGTGCTGCCCGGCGTCGTCGGGGTCGTCTCGGCGTGCGGGCTGCCCGGTGCCATGGGCTTCTTCGTGGGGGGTGCGGAGCGCGCGCACCCCCGCCTGTGGCCCACGATCCATGTGCTCATGGCGGCCGGCGCGACGCTCGGCACCGCGGTCTGGATGCTGTTGAGCGGGCTGATCCACGACCACCTCATGTCGACGACGACCTTCGCCGTGGTCGTCCTGACGGGCGTCACGGTGGCCACTCAGCTCCCGGTGGCCGTCGGCAAGGCCTGCCTGCAGGCCCTGGGTGACACGCGGGGGGCGAACCTCGTGACCGCGGCCGAGGAGGCCGTCTTCGTCCCTGTCCTGGCCGTCGGGTGGTGGATCGGCCTGAGAAGCGGACCGCTGCTCGTCGTGTCGCTGCTGCTCGCAGACGTGCTCGTGTCTGCCCTGGCCTGGCGACGCCTGAGGGCCAGGACGCTGGGGCACCCCTTCGTCGGGCGGTGGGACCTGCCACTGGCCCGCAGGATGGCGACCTTCGGGATGCGCGCGCAGGTCGGCGGCATCCTGAGCCTGCTCAACCTGCGACTCGACGTCGTGATCCTCGGCGCGCTCGCCGGCCCGGCGCCGGTCGGGGTGTATGTCGTGGCCTCGAAGGTGGCCGAGCTGCTCCGTCTTCCGGCCCTGGCCCTGACGTGGGTCACGTACCCGCAGTTCGCCGCACGAGCCGCTGCCCGCTCCGAGGCCGCCGCGGCCGCTGACCCGGTGGGTCCCGTTCGGGTCCCCAGCGTCCGCGCGCTGCTCGGTCTGGGCACCGCGATGGCGGCTGTCGTGGCTGCCGGCGGCTTCCTCGTCCTGCCCGCCCTCTACGGAGAGGACTTCCGCGCCGCGTGCTGGCCCGCCGCCTGGATCGCCCTCGGTCTGATGGCGGAGCCCGCGGCGGGTGTCGCCTCCGGCTTCTTGCTGGGCACGGGCCGCCCGGGCCTCAACTCGACGATCCTCGGGGCAGGTTTCGTCGTGACGGTTGCCCTTGATGCAGTCCTCATCCCGACGCACGGGTCGGACGGCGCGGCTTGGGCGAGCGCCGTCGCCTACCTCGTCACCGATGTCCTCCTCGTCCGGGCCTGGTGCAGGTTGCGGGGTGACCCGTGACCACCCCACGAACGCGGCCGGGGCGCGGGAGGGTGCAGGCCGCGTACGCCATCCTGGCCGCGGTGCTGCTCGCCAGCGCGTGCACGGCCGGCGCGCCCGACCCCCGCCCGTCCGCGCCGAGCGCGAGCCAGGTGCGCCCGCAGTATGCCGCCCTCGTCGACGCCGTCGTCGCGCACGGCGGCAAGGTCTGGATCGAGACCGACCTGCTCAAGGCGTGGCTCGCGGGCGCAGACGCCTATCAGGGCGTGCTCTCCCGGGTCGTGGTCCTCGCGGACCGACCCGGGGTCGACGGCGTCAAGATCGCCGACGAGCTCGGCTACCGCGACGGCGCGTCACCGCAGCAGGCCCGTGACTTCCTCACCCACACGACCGCGGCCATCCACCGGGCGCTGCCCGGTCGCAAGGTGCTCGTCGACCTCATCGTCCCTGAGCTCGGCTGTGCCGCCTGGATCGAGCAGACGGGCCCCTCTCACGAGCGCCGGGCGCAGTGTGCGAGCGCTGCGCGTGAGCGTGACCCTGCCGCGACCCTGGCGGCGGTCGACGGCTACGTGGCCTCGGGCGGTCTCGACGTCGTCGATCTCAGCGCGGGGCTGCTCAGCGAGGGGGAGTATGCCGCGTGGGGCACCACGCGGAATGCCGTCATGGCCGCGGCCTGGGACGAGGCGCACCGTCGGTGGGGCGGCCAGGTCCGCCTGCAGGCCCGCAAGGCGTTGGCGCACCCGGGCCGCTACCCGGGCACCGCGGCGTCGGCGGCCGCCGACGTGGAGACGTTCGTCGACCTGCCGCTGGCACACGGAGCCCGAGCCGTCGACGTCTGGACGTGGAGCCAGCCATACAAGGACGGCACGTACCAGCTCACCGACCCGGGTCTCGCCTCCAACCCCCTGGTCGAGCAGCTGCGCGCGCGCCGGGGCCGCGGCGTGGAGCTGTGGACGCACATGACGCCGTCGTCGCTCCAGGTCGGCTCCGCGGCCGACGTCGCAGCCGCCACCGCGATCTTCTCGACCATCTTCGTCGCATCAGGAACGGGATGAGCCATGACCTTCGAGACCTATCGCACCGCAGGCGGCACCACCATCCCGCGTGGCGTGTCCTCCGGACGCCGGGCGCTCGACGTGGTGGTCGCCGGGTCGGCCCTCGTGCTGCTCTCCCCCCTGCTGCTCCTCCTCGCCGTCGTGGTCCGGCTCAGCGGCCCGGGGCCCGTCGTCTTCCGCCAGCGGCGCATCACCACCGGCGGGCGCGAGTTCACCATCTACAAGTTCCGCACGATGCGTACCGACGGGGTGGGCCCCAGCGTCACGCGCTCGGGTGACGCCCGCGTGACCCGACCCGGGCGCTTCATGAGGCGGACGAGCCTCGACGAGCTGCCCCAGCTCGTCAACGTGCTGCGTGGCGAGATGACGCTCGTCGGTCCGCGCCCTGAGACCCCCGACCTGGCGGCGCGCTACCCGGCGGAGGCGCAGTGGGTGCTCGAGCTCACCCCCGGCGTCACCGGGCCGGCCCAGATCAGCATGCGTGACGACGTGGCGCTGCAGGGGTCCGACGTCGACGTCGAGAGCTGGTACCTCGGCAACGTCGTCCCGCGACGGGTCGCCGTGGACCTGACCTTCCTGGCCCGACCCACCGTGGCGGCTACGGTCGGCGTGCTGGCGAGGACGGCGCGCTACCTCGTCACTGGACGACGCTGGGTGCCACCGACCGGCTGACGAGCGGGTCGCAGCGAGCATTGAGGCACTCCCCGGTGCGCAGGTCGAAGTCGAAGTTGTGGCCGAGGCAGCGGAGCACGCCGTCCCGCACCACCGCCCCGTAGGAGAGGTCCTCACCGGCGTGCGGGCAGTAGCGGCTCACCTCCCACGCGCCCTCGTCGCCCCGCACCACGACGGTGTCCTCCGGGTCGCGCTCGGACTCGTAGCGCTCGACCGCCTCCAGCGCCCCGGCGTCGGCGTGCTTGAGCAGACCGACGAGGTAGTCGTTGTAGCGGTCGGGGTCGCGCGAGGCGCGGATGCGCAACGACAGGAAGAGGTCCTCCCAACGCATGCGCCCCGTCAGCACGGCATCGAGCCAGCGGGCCTCGACCCGCAGCTCGTAGCCGGGGTGCTGCGAGCTTCCGGTGAGGTCGATCCGGCATTCCGAGGGGCCGAGCTCGACGTCCCACACGCCACCGTCGGCGCCGTCGACGACGAAGCGCACGACCATCGCGATCCGGTGCAGGAAGTAGTCCGAGAGCGACCCGAGCGCGGTGAAGTGGTCGCTGAACCGCGTTGCGAGGCCGCTGCCCCTCGGTGGGTCGGGGTAGGCGTCGTGGAGGGCCTCGATCTCGGGCCGGCGCCGCTCCGCGTAGTCGGCGAGGTAGGCGTCGACGTCCCCCTCGTCGAAGGAGAAGCCGTCCCAGCGCGAGTCGCGCTCCACCCGGCCGTCACCGAGGTGGATGCGGTCGCCGGGCAGGAGCGTGGCGACCTGTTGGTTCGGCAGGCGCTCGGCCAGGAACCGTGCGGCCTGCGCGAGGTCCGGGAAGATCCCGGGGGGACGCATGTGGGCGTTGTGCTGCTGCAGGGCGGGATCCAGGAAGCACGGCGGCCCCGCATACGGCAGGGCGATGCGCGGCGGTGCCGAGCGCAGCAGGCGACTGACCGCCTTGAACTTGCCCATGCGCTTGCCCTCGCTGACCGACGCCACGACCTCGGGCGGATAGTCGTAGCAGATGGGGTGCCAGGAGGCGCCTGACATCTGCACCCCCATGAGGTCCGGCGGACGCCCGGCCTCCTCGGCCACGCGACGCAGCTGGGCGACCGAGAGCCGCGCGTCGTTCGTGTGCAGGATGCTGTGTCCCGCCGTGACGACGAGGATGGCGGAGTCGTGGCACATCGGGGACTGCTCCTGCACCACCGTGACCCAGTCCCCACGGTCGTTGAGCTGGAGCCGCTCCCAGCTGTCGAGCTCGATGACGACGTTCCGGATACCGGCCTTCCGTATGCGGTTGTGCATCTCGGGTGCCGGGTACCTCGGGATGACGAGCCTGACGTGAGAAGGCAGCTCGCTCAACAGGGCCAGGTCGAGGTGGTCGAGGTGCTCGTGAGAGATCGCGACCCAGTCGGCGTCCAGGACCTCGGCCGTCCGGAGGTGCGAGTTGTCCGGGAAGGGGAACCACGACCCCATGAAGGCGCCCCCCGGGGACATCCACGGGTCGCACAGCATGGAGAGTCCCGGTGCGTCGATGCGCAGCCCGGCGTGTCCGAGGGAGGTGACGATAGGCGTGTCCACCTCGTCAGCATCGGCGTCGCTCGCGACCGCGAACACCAGCGGCGGACGGAGCCCCGCCTACAGCAGATGACGTACGTCGGGCGCGCCGCAGGCCATCGCCACCGGAGGCCGCGCCCGCGCCCCGTCCGCCGCTGGGTTGGGCCCGTCATTAGGGTGGCTCGCATGTCCAGCACGCCACCCCGTGGAACGTCCGTCGGTGACAGCACGGCCCGCCACCTGCACCACCTGCTCGCCACCGAGCAGCGTCGCGGACGCCTCCCGTCGATCACCGCGGGTATCGTGCGGGACGGCGCGCTCGTCTGGTCCGACGCCATCGGCACGACCGACGGACGGGCGGGAGGCGTGGCCGCCGACACCGACACGCAGTACCGCATGGGCTCGATCACCAAGACCTTCGTCGCCGTGGCGGTCATGCGCCTGCGCGACGCCGGCCGGCTCGACCTGCTCGACCGCTTCGAGGACCACGTCCCTGGCGCCAAGTTCGGCGCTGCCACGATCGCCCAGCTGCTCTCGCACGGTGCCGGGCTGCAGGCCGAGACCAACGGCCCCTGGTGGGAGCGCACCCCCGGCGGCACGTGGGACGAGCTCGCGGGATCGCTGGTGGGACAACGGTTCCGGGCCGGCCGCCGCTTCCACTACACCAACGTCGGCTTCGCCGCGCTCGGCGAGCTCGTCGCCCGTGCCCACGGCACCGACTGGTTCGACGTGGTCCGCCGCGACCTGCTCGAGCCGCTCGGGATGACGCGGACGACCACCCGTCCGAGCGGCAAGGCGGCGCAGGGCCTCGCGGTCCACCCGTTCGCCGACGTCCTGCTGCCCGAGCCGGAGCACGACGCCGGGGCCATGGCGCCCGCCGGCCAGCTGTGGACCACGGCCCAGGACCTCGCCCGCTGGGCCGCCTTCGCCGGCGGCGACACGGCCGAGGTGATCTCGCCCGACACGCTGGCCGAGATGTACGAGCCGCACACGGTGAACGACGAGCCCGGTCAGGCGTGGACGACCGCGCACGGTCTCGGCTGGCAGGTGTGGAACCTCGAGGGCACGAGGTATGCCGGGCACGGCGGCTCGATGCCGGGCTTCCTCGCGGGACTGCGCGTGCAGACCGAGTCGGGCGACGGGGTCGTGACCCTGACCAACACCACGAGCGGTCTCGGCCCGGTCGCCCCCGCGTTGCTCGCGGCATACCTCGAGCGCGAGCCGCGCACCCCCGAGCCGTGGCACGCGGCCGGCGACCCGTCGGCTCTCGAGCTCGTCGGCACGTGGCACTGGGGCCCGTCGGTGTCGACGGCGAAGGTCGTCGGCGAGCACCTCGTGCTCGGCGAGCCCGGCCAGGCGCGCGGGTCGCGCTTCGAGCGCGTGGGGCCCGACGAGTGGGTCGGGCTCGACGGCTACCACACGGGTGAGCCGCTGCGCGTCGTGCGCTCCGCCGACGGCGCCCCCTCGCACCTCGACCTCGCGTCGTTCCGCTTCACGCGGACGCCCTACGACCCCGCGGCCGACGTGCCCGGTGGCGTCGACGAGGGTGGCTGGCGGTAGTGGGAGAGGCACCGGACCTGTCCCGCCTGACGTGGCCGCGGAACACGGCGCGGCTCGCGCTGCGCCCGCTCACCCTCGACGACGTCGACGCCGTCCTCGCCTTCCGCTCCCTCCCCGAGGTCGTCGTGCACCTGAGCCACGACGTGCTGGACCGTGACCAGGTGCGCGATCGCCAGGCGCATCGAACGCGGGCGACCGGGAGCGACCGAGCCGTTGCTCGGGCTCGCCGTCGAGGAGCTGCGGACCGGCCGCGTCGTCGGTGACGTCATGCTGCGCCTCGAGCCGAGCCACAGCATCGCCTCGGCGCCGAGCGACGCGTGGGAGGGGACGATCGGCTACGCCCTGCACCCGGACGTGCAGGGTCGTGGCCTCGCCGCCGAGGCCGCGGCCGAGCTGCTCGTCAGCGGTTTTCGTGACCTCGGTCTGCGCCGGATCACCGCCGACGCCTACGCCGACAACATCGCCTCCAACCGGGTGCTGCGCCGCATCGGCATGCGGCACGAGTCGACGGTGCTCGCGAAGTCGATGGGCAAGGACGGCACGTGGCTCGACGACAACACCTGGGCGCTGCTGCGCGAGGAGTGGCCGGGCTGACGTTCGCGCAGCACCCGCCACCCGACGCTCCCATCCCGCTGTCGTATGCCGTCCGCCCCGTCCCGCTGCCGCCGAACGCCGCGTTCGGTGCCGAACACGCTGGTAGAGCACTGAGCTCGACACCGAGCGCGGCGTTCGGTCAGGAGGACGGGGGTCCGGGGTCAGTGGTCGCCGTAGTGCTCGGCCTTCTTCGGGAGCAGGAAGGTCAGCCCCCAGCCGACGGCGACGAGGGCGACTGCCACCCCCAGGGCGGAGCGCGTGGCCGCCTCGAAGGCGGCGAGGTCGGGCGCGGTGGGCCCGTCGACGCGGCTGAAGAAGACCGTGCCGAGGACGGCGATGCCGAGGGCGCCGCCGACCTGCTGGACCGCGGTCAGGGTGCCCGAGGCCGACCCGGACTCCTCGGGCGAGACGCCGGCCAGCACGATGTCGAAGAACGGCGCCATCGTCAGGCCCATCCCGATGCCCATGAGCAGCAGCGACGGAGCCATGGCCCAGATGCCGATCGACGCGCCGGCGACCGAGATGGTGGTGCCTAGGGCCACCAGGCCGGCTGCCAGGGCCACGCCGCCGAGATGCATCAGCCTGCGGCCGAGGCGGGCGTTGAGCGCCTGTGCGATGCCGAAGCCCACCATCATCCCGAGCGCCTGCGGCAGGCTCGCGAGCCCGGCGTGGAGCGCGTCGAAGCCCAGCCCGAGCTGCACGAAGAGGGTGAAGACGAGCGAGCTGCCCATGAGCGACCCGAAGAACGCGAGTCCGGTGAGCAGGCCCGAGGTGAAGGCCCGCCGGCCGAAGAGCGAGGGCACGACGAGGGTGGTCCTGCCACCGCGGTCCCGGCGCCGTTCGACCACCGCGAACGCGACGAAGGAGGCGACGGCCAGGGCGAGCAGGGCGAAGCACCACAGGGGCCATCCGAGCTCACGGCCCTGGATCAACGGGACGACGAGCGCCGTCATGCCGAGCGTGGCGAGCAGCGCCCCGGGCACGTCGATGCGCAGGTCGGGGTGCCGGGTCGACGCGGGGAGATAGCGCAGCCCAGCCACGAGCCCGGCGATGCCGATCGGCACGTTGATGGCGAAGATCATCCGCCAGCCGAGCCCGAGGAAGTCGGCGCTGACGAGCCAGCCGGCGAGGACCGGGCCGCCGACCGACGAGAGTCCCATGACGGGCCCGAAGGCGCCGAACGCCTTGGCCATCTCGGCGGGCGGGAACATCTCCTTGATCATGCCGAGGCCCTGGGGGATCATCGCGGCCCCGAAGAAGCCCTGGACGATGCGGGTGACGAGCAGCATCTCCGGCGAGGCCGCCGCCGCGCACAGCAAGGAGGCGAGGGTGAACCCGGCCATGCCGATGAGGAACATCCGCCGGCGTCCGAAGACGTCGCCGAGACGACCCCCGAGCAGCAGGCCGGACGCCATCGCCACGGTGTAGGCCGCCGTGAACCACTGGATGAACGTCGCCCCACCGCCGAGGTCGCGGACCACGGACGGGCCGGCGATGACGGTGACGAGCGCGTCGAGCAGGTCCATCACCTCGGCGGTGAGGATGACGAAGAGGGCGACCCAGCGCCACCGATGCGCCGTCGGGGCGTCGGCCGGAGCGTCGGTGGGAGCGTCGGTGGGAGCGTCGGTGGGGGCGTCGCTGGAGGTGCGGGCCCTTGGTGGGCTGGTGGTGGACGGTGGCGTGTTCATGGGGGTCTCCTCTCGGGGCGGCTGGCGAACGGCGTTCGTCAACGTGACGAACACTGTTCTACTCACGAACACTGTTCGAGTCAAGTACGATGTTCGTCATTAGGTGTCGACGAGGAGGCGCGATGACGGACCCCCGAGCGGTGAGCCGGGCCGGTGGCCCTCGAGCTGCCCAGGCCAAGGGCACGGCGCAAGCCCCCGCCGAGCCCCTGCCGGTGCCCCCGTGGCGTCCCCGCCCGCGCGAGATCCGTGCCCGCACCCCGATCTCGCTCGAGCGGATCGTCGACGTCGCGCTCGCGATCGTCGACGCCGAGGGCACCGAGGGCGTGACGATGCGCCGCGTCGCCAACGAGCTCGGCACGGGCCCGGCCTCGCTCTACGCCTACGTCGACTCGCGCGAGGAGCTGCTCCAGCGGGTGCACGAGCGCGTCATCGAGGAGGTGCCCTTCCCCGACTTCGGCGCGCTCCGCTGGCAGGAGGGGGTGCGCCAGTTCGCGCTCAGCTGTCACGACGTCTACCGCCGGCACGCCGACATCGCGCTCCTCAGCTTCGCCGACATCCCCACGACCGCGAAGTCGCTCCAGGGGGCCGAGGACCTGCTCGCCTCGATGCTGCGCGGCAACGTGCCCGTCCACGTCGCCGCGTGGGCGCTCGACCGGATCTCGCTCTACATCGCCGCCGACGCCTACGAGGGCTGGCTCATGCAGGTGCGCTTCGGCGGGGCGACGCCGGAGGAGTCGGAGGAGCTCGGCCGTGCCTACTTCGACCAGGTGGGGGACTTCTTCGCCTCACTGCCCCGCGAGCGCTTCCCGATGATGACCTCGCACCTGCAGGAGATGATGGAGGGTGACGGCGAGGAGCGGTTCCGCTTCGGCATCGACATGTTCATCGCCGGCATCGCGAGCCAGGTCCCGCGCTAGGCCTGGCTCGTCCGCGTGATGAGGGCCTCGATGCCGTCGAGGAGCAGGCCCAGGCCGTGGTCGAACTCCTCGTCGAAGAAGGTGTCGTCGTCATCGCCCAGCGCCTCCGGCCCGGCAGTCGCGAGCCGCGGGAAGGCGGCCGCGTCGACGAGCTCACCGACGAGCTCCAGGTAGGCGCCCTGCGGGCTGTCGGGGGCCACCGGGCCGGTGAGGCCCATCTGGACCGTCTGGCGCACGTGGTTCTGCCCCCACCCGTCGATGGCCAGCAGGGTCGAGAGCCGCTGCTGGCTCGTCAGGGGAGTGTCCTCGAGCGCCTCGAGGCCTGACTCCATCCAGCCGATCGTGTTGGGGGTCAAGGGCGGTGAGGCGAGGCGCACCTCGGTGGTCCACGGGTGGGCCATGCGTCGGGCGCTGATCTCGCGCGCCCACCGCGTGATGCGCTCGCGCCAGCCCTGCTCGGGTGCGTAGCGCAGGTCGGCCGGTCCGTAGGCGACGTCGACCATGACGGCCGAGAGCTCGTCCTTGCTGTCGACGTAGCGGTAGAGCGACATCGTCGTGAAGCCGACCGCGTTGGCCACGCTCTTCATCGAGATGGCGTCGAGGCCCTCGGCGTCGGCGATGGCGACGGCGGCCGCCCCGATCTCGGCGATGCTCCGGCCGGGCTTGGGGCCGCGGCGCCCCTCGGGCTCACGACCCCAGAGCAGCTGGAGGTAGCGGGGGAGGAGGGCCATGGGCTCATCCTAGCCAACTGCTTGCGCTATACGCAGATGAAGTGTACTTTCCGTGTGCCAGATAAACACTATGCGTTGTACGCAGAAACTCGAGGAGCGTCGTGTCCCTCAAGCCGTCACCACCGCAGGCAGGTCGCCGTGAGTGGACCGCCCTCGCGGTCCTCTGCCTGCCCCTGCTCATCGTCTCGATGGACGTCTCCGTCCTCTTCTTCGCCGTGCCGCACATCGCCGAGGCGCTGTCTCCGACCGCGACCCAGCTCCTCTGGGTGTTCGACGTCTACGGCTTCGTCCTCGCCGGCCTGCTCCTGACGATGGGCGGCCTCGCCGACCGCATCGGCCGGCGCCGGCTGCTCCTGCTCGGGGCCGTGGCCTTCGGCGCAGCCTCGGTGCTCGCGGCCTATGCGCCGAGCGCCGGCTGGCTCATCGCCGCCCGGGCCCTCCTGGGGATCGGCGGCGCGACGCTCATGCCCAGCACCCTGGCAATCATCCGCACCCTCTTCGCCGACGACGCCGAGCGCGCCAAGGCCGTGGGCGTGTGGTCCGCGGTCATGGCCGGCGGCGTCGGCATCGGTCCGGTCATCTCCGGGGTGCTGCTCGAGCGCTTCTGGTGGGGCTCGGTCTTCCTGGTCAACGTGCCGGTCATGGTCGCGCTGCTCGTCGTCGCGCCGTTCCTGCTGCCCGAGTCGCGCTCGGTCGCGAGCCGTGTCGACCTCGCGAGCTCCGTGCTGTCCCTGCTGGCCATCCTCCCGGTCGTCCACGTGCTCAAGCAGCTCGCGGCCGACGGCTGGTCACCCGCCCTGCTGCCGTATGCCGTCACCGGGCTCTGTGCGGCCGTGGCCTTCGTGCGCCGCCAGTCCCGCATCGACAGTCCGATGGTCGACCCGCGGCTCTTCGCCCGTCGCGGGTTCGGTGGCTCGATCGCGGTCCAGGTCATCGGGATGTTCGGCGTCATGGGCAACGCCGTCCTCATGACGCAGTACCTCCAGTCGGTCCTGGGCTACAGCCCGCTGTCCGCTGCGCTGTGGAGCCTGGTGCCGTCGGTCGCGGTGGGGATGGCGGCGCCGGCGGCCGCGGCCGTCTCGCTCCGCGTCGGCCGACCCGTCGTAATGGCAACAGGATTCGTCGTCGCAGCAGTCGGATTCGTCGCCATGAGGGCGGCCGGGGTGGACTCCTCGATCTGGGTCGCGCTCGTGTGCGCCGCCCTCGTGGCCATGGGTCTCGTGTCGGTCGCCACCCTCGTGACGGAGTATGCGATCGGCGTGGCGCCGCCCGAGCGTGCCGGGTCGGTCTCGGCCCTCGTCGAGACCGCGGGGGAGCTGGGTGGGGCGCTCGGCATGGCCGTCCTCGGCAGCATCCTCGGTGCCGCGTATGCCGCGCGTCTCGAGGTCCTGCTCCCCGTCGGTCTGCCGCCGGCAGCCCGCGACGCGGCGCTGCAGACACTTGGCGAGGCGGGGGTGGTCGCGCGTCAGGTGGGCGGCGGGGAGGGGAGCGCCGTGCTGGCGGCGGCGCGGACGGCATACGTCCACGGCATGCGCGTCACCGACCTCGCGGCCGCGGCACTGCTGCTCGTCGGGGCCGTGGTCGCCCTGGCGACCCTGCCCCGGCACCGGGACGGTGTCGCGCCGGTGGCGGCCGACGGCGCCCCGGTGCCCGGCGAGAGTGCGGAGCGCCTGACGTCGATGCCCTGACCCGTCCGACTCGGGAGATCGCAGGCCGGTCGCCAGCCGATCGCAGGCCGAATGCGTGGGGGCAAGGGTGTGGGCCACGCGCCGGAAGGGAGTCCGACGCGTGGCCCACGGCCTGCCCGGCCGACGAGGGAGGGCGTCGGCCCGGCGCGAGGAGGGTCGTGCAGCGTGCCCGGGGAGCCGGCGGTACGGGTGGGGTCTGAGCCGGCTGCCCCGCTGTCCATGGTTTGTCACATGTTGGTCAGCACCAATGTCACACTCACGACCTGCCGTGTCAAGGGTTCGTCACGGCTTGCTCGCGGACGACGTCGCGACCAGCTCGGGGGCCTCGTCCGACGACCCTTCAGGCGTGGGGTGGGGGCGCCGGGGCCACCAGAAGCGGTCCCCGAGGACGACCGCGATGGCGGGCACGAGCAGGGTGCGCACCACGAGCGTGTCGAGCAGCACGCCGACGCAGATGATGACGCCGATCTGGGCCAGCACGACGAGGGGGAGCACGCCGAGCACCGCGAAGACGGCGGCCAGCAGCACGCCCGCGCTGGTGATGACGCCACCGGTGGCCGCCAGGCCGCGCAGCATGCCCTGCCGCGCGCCGTGCAGGCGCGACTCCTCGCGGGCCCTCGTCACGAGGAAGATGTTGTAGTCCACGCCGAGGGCGACGAGGAAGACGAACGCGAAGAGCGGGGCGCTGTCGTCGAGCGCCGAGAAGCCGAAGACCTTCGTGAAGATCCACCAGGACGCGCCGACGCTCGCGAGGAAGGTCGCCACGACGGTCGAGACGAGCACGAGGGGTGCGACGACCGAGCGCAGCAGCAGGCCCAGGGCGAGCAGCACGAGGACGAGCACGATCGGGAAGATGACCAGCCGGTCGCGCGAGGACGCCTCGGCCTGGTCGAGCGCGACCGCCTCGGTGCCGGCGACGTGGCTCTCGGGCAGGGCAGCGAGCGCCGTGCGCAGGTCGCGCACCGTCTGCGCCGCCTCGTCGGATCCGGGCGCCGCCTCGATGACGGCGTCCACCTCGGCGACGCCGCCGCCCTGCTTGACGGTGCGAGCCCCGGCGATGCCCGGGACGTCCTTCGCGGCGGACGCGACGGCGTCGGGGTCGGCCGTGGTGACGATGACCGCCGGGTCGGCGCTGCCGGCCGGGAACGACTGTGCCAGGCGCTCGCTCGCGGCGATGGCCTCGGGCTTCTTGAGGAACTGGTCGGAGGACTTCAGGCCGGTGTCGATGGCCGCGATGCCGGCCGCCATGACGGCCAGGACGACGAGGGTCACGCTGATGATCCGCTTCGGGTGGGCGGCCACCCGGTCGCCGACCCGGCGCCACAGGGAGTGGCCGTCGGCCAGGGCCGCCTGGCCCTCACGCGGGACCTTGGGCCAGAAGATCCAGCGGTCGAAGATGACGAGGGCGGCAGGCAGCACGAGCAGCACGAAGACCGCGGCGACGACCACGCCGACGGCGCACGCGAGGCCCAGGCCGCGGGTCGCGGGGAAGAGGGAGAGCAGCAGCGTCAGCAGGCCGATGACGACGGTCACCGCGCTGGAGAGGACGGCCTCGGCCGTGCGGCGCAGCGCGAGCGACATGGCCTCGCGGCGGTCGTGGTGGCTGCGCAGCTCGTCGCGGTAGCGCGAGATGAGCAGGAGGGCATAGTCGGTGCCGGCGCCGAAGACGAGGACCGAGAGGATGCCGATGGTCGACTCGTCCCACGTGACCGAGAAGGCTGCGAGGGTGTGTGTCGCGAGGACGGCCGCGAGTCGGTCCGCGACGCCGACGACGACGAGCGGGAAGATCCACAGGATCGGGCTGCGGTAGGTCAGCACGAGGAGCAGGGCGACGACGGAGGCGGTGGCGATGAGCAGTCGGGTGTTGGCCCCGGCGAAGACGGCCGCGAGGTCGGCCTGCACGGCTGCCGGTCCGGTCACCTGGGCGGTGACACCCGACGGCAGGTCGGTCTTGACCGTCGTCCGGATGTCGGCGACGAGGTCGGCCGTGGCCGTCGCGTCGGTGGCGTCGACGGGCACGACCGCGAGAGCGGCGGTGCCGTCCTCGCTGCGCTGCACCGGCGCGCGTCCGGCGCCGGGCAGCTGCGCCACGCGGTCCTCGATCGCCGTGACGTCGGCCGGGCTCAGCGTGCCGGACGCCTTGCTGAAGACCACGACGGCCGTCGAGCCCTCGGACTCGGGCAGCCGGTCGCGCAGCTGCGTCGCCGCGGCGCTGTCCGAGCCGATCGGAAGGGCGTCGGTCGAGCTCGCCGTCCGCTGGGCCTCGCCGACGGCGCTGACGACGCCCATCGCCCCTGCCAGGGCCAGGACGACGATCGCCACCGCCCACCACTTGCGCGTGATCCTGTCGGTCACCGAGCGCACACCGCACCTCCAGATAGGATGAGTAACGAGGTTACTCAGAAGATTACTAAGTTGGTGAGTGATATTAGCAGCAAGGACAGCGCGGGGACACCGGCGGCCCCGAGGCGTACCCGCAGGACCGGTGGGGCGACGGCCCAGGCCGCTCCCGTGGGCGACCCCACGGGCCGACCCGAGGTCGGGCTCGTCCCTGGCGTGCCCGCGTGGCGCACGACCGGCACGCTCTCGGCCCTGCAGGAGCTCGTCGAGGTGTCCGAGGCCGTGCCCGCCGTCGTCGCGCGCCAGGCCGGGCTCAGCACGTCCGAGCTGCACTCGCTGCGCCACCTCATGCGCGGCCCCATCGGCCCGGTCGACCTCGCCAAGGTGCTCGGAGTCACCTCGGCCGCCTCCTCCGGCGTCGTCGACCGGCTCGTCCGGCACGGGCACGCCGAGCGGCGCTCTCACCCCGAGGACGGCCGGCGCACCGAGGTCGTCATCACCGCCAGCGGCCGCGCCGAGGTGCTGGCGCGGATGACCCCGATGTTCGAGAGCCTCGCCGCCCTCGACGCGACCCTGAGCGACGACGACCGCGAGGTCGTCGAGCGCTACCTCCGCGGCGCCACCGCGGCCATGAAGAGCCTCATGTCCTGACCTGACGGAGGACACCGACCGGCGCGATGTCTGGGCGGGACAGGCGCTCAGCCCCGTGGACGGTCAGGCCGGGTGGTCAGGCAGGGAGCCGACCGCGCAGCAGGCTGTCGCCGGAGTGTGCAGGCTTGTCGTCGAACTGCTCCTTGGAGATGTCGACGATGACGTAGCCCTGGTCGATGAGGGCCTGGGTGACCGGGAACGTGCCCGACTCGCCGGGCTGCAGGACGCCGATCGAGACCATGCGCTTGCCGTCGGCGTTGATGAGCCACACCTCGAGGTAGCCGTCGCCGGCGTCGAGCGGCCGCGCCGTCGCGACGTTGAGGTCGAGGCCGTCGGCGGCCCGGACCAGCGTGGCCTCGCCCCCGCGCTGGCGGGTGTCGAGCGTGGACAGCGCCACCTGGGCGACCTGTCCGTCCATGTCCGGGCTCCAGATGGCTCGCCCGACGAGCAGCCCGACGACGAGGCTGGCGGCCACGAGTCCCGCGGCCCAGCCAGCCGCGCGCCGACGCGTGCGTCGGTCGAGGCGCGTGACCGTCGCAGGCTCCGGAGCCGTCACTGGCGACACGACGGACGGGGCGTCCGCCACCCGGGGGGTGTGCGCATCGGTGTCGGCACCGGTGTCGGCATCAGCTTCGGCGTCGGCACGTGTCTTCGCATCGGCCGCTGCGTCGATCTCGGTCCTGGTGTCGGTCCTGGCGTCGGTCCGGGTGTCGGTCCTGGTGTCGGTCCTGGTGTCGCTCTCCGCGTCCGTCTCTGCGTCAAGCTCCGCGGTGACGCGTGCCCAGACGTCGTCCGCGGGAGCCTGCCACGCGGCATACGTCCTCGTGCCGGAGACGAGCTGGGCGGTGCGCCGCAGTTGCTCCACGGCGGCGGAGCACGTGTCGCAGCCCGCGACGTGCGCGGCCCGCTCGGGGTCGACCGGCTCACCGACCGCGAGGTCGACGAGCTCGTCGTCACTCGGATGAGACACGTTCCACCTCCTTCAGTCGGTCTCTCAGCTCGATCAGTCCGCGGCGGACGTGGCTCTTGACGGTACCGAGCGGCATGCCGAGCGCCCTGGCGATCTCGTCCTGCGTGCGGTCCTCGATGAAAGCCATTCGGAGCACCGTCGCCCGCGGATCGCCCATGCGCTCGAGCTCGTGGACGAGCAGCAGCCGCTCGGCCCAGTCGGAGTCGCCCGGCGGTGCCGCCTCCGTGACGGCCTCGGTCGCGAGGGCCTGCAGGTTGCGGTGGGTCCGGTAGCGCTGGGTGCGCACGTCGGCGATGCGGTGCTTGGCGATGCCCACGAGCCACGCCGCTGGAGAGCCGCGGTCGGGACGCAACGTCTCCCGGCCCCGCCAGGCGGCGACGAACACCTGCTGGACGACGTCCTCGGCGTCCTCACGCGTGCCGAGCGAGCGCAGCGCGATCGTGTGCACGAGGGGTGACCAGCGGCGGTACATCTCGGCGAGGGCCTCACGGTCCCCACCGGACAGGCGGGCGGCGAGCTCTGCGGACTCGACGTCAGGGTCGTCGTGCACGTGCACGTGCCCACCTAACCACGTGACGGTCATGTTGTCGGCACTGCCGTGACGACGACGTTCTCGTCGTAGCGCCGCTTCTCCCGGTCGAAGTCACCACCGCAGGTCACGATGTGGAGCACGGCCGGTCCGTCGCGCGCGAAGAGTGCGTCGAGGTCGAGGGTCGTCTTGCGGATGCTCTTGACGGCCGTCACGCGGTAGCGGTGGCTCGCCCCGGCGGAGCGGACGACGACGGTGTCGCCGGAGCGCAGCTCGTCGACGGCCGCGATGGGCCCCACGCCGTAGCCCGGCATGTCGAGGTGCGCCGCGAGCACCGTTGCGCCGGTCGCGTCCCCGGGCCGTGGGCCGTATCGGTACCAACCGACGGTCGCGGGCGTCGGCGGCAGCGCCATCTCTCCGTCCCGCGCCACGCCCTCGGGCACGATCCGCATGTCGATGCCGACGCGATCGATCGTCAGGCGCTCGGGCGCGGCGGCCGACTCGTCAGGTTCGGCGGTGGCAGGGCGGGCGGAGGGGGAGGGCCGATCGCTCACCGTGGCACCGGTCGACGAACCGGGGGTGGGTGGAGCGGTGGTCGCGCCGGTGGTGCCGGCCGAGCTCGCGAGGGAGGTCGCAGGTGGGGTCGCCGCGTCGGAGGATCGGGTGAGCCAGGTCGTGACCCCGCCGGCCAGGAGGGCGGCCGCCAGAGCGGCGGCCACCCCCTTGGTCCGTCCGGAGCCACGGTGGGAGGGCCGGTCACGTCGGCTGTCGACGTTGTGGTCCATCTCGGCTCGATCCTCCTGATCCAGTGACTGGTCGTGGCGGGTTCGCTTGCGGCTCAGTCGCGCTCAGCGGCCTCAGCGAGCCTCGGCGGTGCGACGGCGGGCGAGCAGGACGAGCCCGCCTGCGGCAGCAGCAGCGCCGCCGATGGCGGCGTAGCGGGCCACGTCGGCCGCCTGCTTCTCGTCGGCGACCTGTCCGCCGGCCCCGGCGGGCACACCGCCCGGCGCCGAGTGCATGCCCGAGATGGTCTGGACCGCGAGCGCGAGGTTCTTGTCGGCGGCGCTGCCCCACGCGTACACGATCGTGTTGGTGCCCTCCTTGAGCTTCACGTCGGCCGGGCCGATCGCGACGGTCGAGGTCCCGGCGAGGACGACGTCGGCCTTGATGGTGCCGGCGTCGACGACGGCCTTGGCCTCGTTGGGGTTGGTCAGGCCCTTGAGGGCGACGGCGCCGTTGGCGCGGACGTCGACGGCCGGGGCGGCTGCCGTGTGGCGGACCGTGAGGCGCGCCTTGCCGGCCGGCACCTTGGACGTGTCGTTGACGAACGGCGTCAGCACCGGCTTGCCCGCCTCGGACAGGTGCGCGACGACCGTGACGTTGGCGCCGCCGGGCACGGCGACGCCCTTGGCCTCGATGATCGCCTTGCCACCGGCGCCGGCACCGGCCGCCGTGACCTTGAGGTCGTAGCTGCCCTCGGGGAGCATCAGCGGGTCGGTCAACGTGCCCGGCTTGAAGTTCGTCAGGAGGGACTTTCCGTTGGCGTAGACGTCGACCGTGGCGCCGGGGACGGCGTGCAGGATCGAGACCGTGGCGTCGGCGGCGTGCGCGGGGCCGGCCACGAGCGCAGCCGGAGCGAGGGCGAGCGCGGTGGCGGCGGCGATGCGAAGGGACTTCATGACGGTTCCTTTCGAGGGGGTTGCACCCGGGAGCGTCGGCTGCGCTCCGGCGGGCGTGTGAGCTCGTGCTTCGGGCTGATGACGACTGCGTATGCCGTCTGCCCCCTCTTCCGAGGACGCCCCCTCCGTGGATGCACCGGACACGAACTTTTTTCTGCCCGCACCGCCAGCGGGTCGACCGCGACTTCTCCGCCGGGGCGGAGGTTCCGGGGCGCGGGAGGGGCGGCCGACCGCGGTTTCTCCGCCGGGGCGGAGGTTTCGGGGCGCGGGAGGGGCGGCCGACCGCGGTTTCTCCGCCGGGGCGGAGGTTCCGGGGCGGGGGAGGGGCGGCCGACCGCGGTTTCTCCGCCGGGGCGGAGGTTTCGGGGCGGGGGAGGGGCGGCCGACCGCGGTTTCTCCGCCGGGGCGGAGGTTCCGGGGCGGGGGAGGGGCGGCCGACCGCGGTTTCTCCGCCGGTGCGGAGGTTTCGGGGCGGGGGAGGGTCGGCCGACCGCGGTTTCTCCGCCGGGGCGGTGTCAGAGGTGGACGTTGACCGCCTCGGCCGCGCGCTGGCCGGAGACGAGGGCGCCCTGGATCGAGGCGGTGTCGCGGTGGTCGCCGCAGACGAAGATGCCGTCGCCGAGCGTGACGGGGGAGCGCACCGTGAGCGGCGGCGTCATCGCGGGCAGGGCGGCGTCGACGCGGTGCCGGGTGACGGTGCGCCAGCCGGAGGTGTCGCAGCCGTAGATCTCGCCGACGTGGCGCAGCACGTCGGCCTCCGGGGCGTCGCCGTCGGGGCGGTCGAGCAGGCACGTCGCCTCGACGAGGTGCTTCGTCGGCGGGGCGTAGCTCGGGGCGGCTGCGGTCATCACGGCGGTGTTCCAGACCGGGCCGGGCGGCGCGGCGTCGTGGCGCCGCCGGCCGTCGACGGCGACGAGCGGCAGCGAGTGGGGCGGCTCCGGGGCCTCGAACCACCACGTCACGAGGCCCTTGGTCACCGGCTCGGGCAGCGTCGTGAGGGTGGACGCACCGACGGGGTCGGTCGCCACGACGGCGCTGCGGGCGCTGAGGCGCTGGCCGTCGACGCGCACCTCGACGCCGCCGCGCACCGGGGTGATGGACTCGACGTGGCTCTGCAGCCGCACCCGGTCACCGAGCGGCTCGGCCACCTGCTCCGGCAGGGCCTGCATGCCGTTCGCCGGGACCGCCGGGCGGCCCAGCGCGAACATCCGCACGAGCAGCTTGGTGAAGTTGGCCGAGGACCCGCCGTGGCTGTCGACGAGGACGCCGGCGAGGAACGGGTCGAGCACCTCCTGGCGCAGCCGCCCCGTGACGCCGGCCTCGTCGAGCGAGTCGGCCAGGGCCCTGTCCGGTTGTGCGATGACGGTCTTCGGGTCGGCGATGACGCGGGCGGTCCACCGGGTGACGCCGGCCAGCTCGCGAGGGTGGAGGTAGCCGCTGCGCATCGTCTGCGCGAGCAGCCGGGGCTCGCGCACCGGGTCGGCCAGGACCTGCAGCCCGTTGCTGCGGCGCACCAGCACGCCCGAACCGAAGGGCTTGAGGTCGAGCGTCGACACGTCGACCCACCGCCGCACGGCCGGGTAGGCCGGGTTGAGCACCTGGAAGCCGCGGTCGCAGCGGAAGCCGTCGACGACGTCGGTGCGGATGCGACCGCCGACCGCGTCGCCGGCCTCGAGGACGACGACCTCGTGACCGAGCTCGGTCAGGCGCCGCGCGCACCTCAGTCCAGCCAGCCCTGCCCCGACGATGACGACGTCAGCGTCCACGAAAGGATCACCCCACTGCTCGAGTCCGGCCCCCGTCGCAGCGTAGACCTCGGCGGGGTGCGGCGGTGGGGCTGCAGCCTGGGGATCCTCAGACGGCGCGGAGCCGGGGCGACGACTCCCCGGACGGGGTCCGGCGGTCGCGCAGCCGCTGCGCCGCGAGCAGGACGACGACCGCGGCGACGACCGCGGCGATGCCGGTCGCGCCGGAACGGGGCTCGTCGCCGAGCCGCCCCACAGCGATCCAGGCCAGGCCCCAGGCCATCGCGGCCGCGACGGACCACCGTCCACCGAGGCGCCGGGCGAAGAGCACGCCGAGACCGGCGGCCACGGCGAGGACGACCACGGCCGCGACCTGGTTGGCGGTGGCGCCGAGGTCGACGCCCGAATCGACAAGTGCCGCAGTGATGTTCGCGCAGGTCGCCACCGCGACCCAGCCGAGGTAGAGGCCGAACGTCACGTCGAGCAGGATGCGCTCCAGCGTCGACGCGGCGGTCTCACGGGTCAGGCGCTGCACCAAGGTGCCGAGGGTCAGGGCGAGCGCGACGATGACGACGACGCTGACCCAGATCCAGCCCTGCTGCGTCACGAGCAGCCAGGCGGCGTTGAGCACCATCGAGGCGGCCGCGAGCCAGCCGGTGCTGCGGACGCGCTCGCGAACCGCGTTGGCGGGCAGGGCCTGCCACACGGCATACCCCAGCAGTCCCAGGTAGATCGGGGTCCAGATCGAGAAGGCCGGACCGGCCGGCGCGATGAGAGTCGCGGTCGCGGCGAGGGCGCCGCCCGACGACTCCTCCACGCGGGTGCCGATGACGCCGACGCCGAAGAGCGTGCCGACGACGCAGAAGATCTCGGCGGCGATGACGGCGATCCGGCGCACCTGGTCGGTGGTCGTCAGGGTGGTCGTCTGTGCGCTCGTCGAAGCGCTCGTCGGGGCGGAGGGCGGGCGGCTGGCGGATGTGGACATGTCGTCACCTCGGTCGCTCGGCAGATTGCTCATCCAGTTAGCGACCCTAACAGAGCCGTGGTGGCGACGCCCTCAGCCGCGGAGGCGCACCGACAGGCAGGTGACGCATCCCTCGAGCTTCTCGAACTCGGAGATGTCGACCGTCGTCACGTCGTGCCCGCGCGCCGCGAGGAGCTGGGCGGTGCGCGGCGCCGAGGCCGACATGAGGACCGACATGCCGCCCAGCAGGACGACGTGGGCGCCGGACTCCTCCGGGACAGCGAGGAACTCGTCCCACACGGTCGGGTCGTCGACGAGCGGGGGATAGCCGATGACCGTGCCGTCGGGCAGGGCGGTCACCGCCGACTTCAGGTGCAGCACCTTCGACAGGGGGACCGGGACCACCTCGACCCGGTGCCCCTCCCACGCCCGCCGCAGCTGGTCGACACCCGCGAGGTTGGTGCGGCCACCGACGCCGACCCACACGAGGTGGCCGTGCTTGAGCACGTCCCCGCCGTCGAGCGTCCCCGGCTCCTGCACCTCGACCGTGCGGTAGCCCTGCGCCTCCACGGCCTCGCGCACCCCGGCACGCTCACCGCGGCGCTCGGGCGCACCGGAACGGCACAGCACCGCGACGTCGCCGTGCACGACCACCTGGTCCTCGATGAAGACGCCGTCGGGGCAGTCGTCCACCGGAGGCGCCTCGAGCACCGTCCAGCCGCGCCGGCGCAGCACGTCGACGTACTCCTGCCACTGACGCAGCGCCAGCGCGCCGTCGACCGAGCCCGACCGCTCGATGTGCGTCACGATCCCGTCCGCGAGTCGGGGGGAGGGGCGGCGGACGAGAGCGAGGCGACGGTGCACGCGCTCACTCTAGGGCGCTGCCGATCCGGCCCGGCGCGCCCTCCGGATCCGCTTGTGCCGCAAGGCAGGAGCGTCGCAGCGAACGGCGACGGCCTCAGTGGGCGAGGGTCGGCTTCTCCTCGGACCGGGCCGTCGGCCACCACCCCTGCGTCTGCGCCGTGTGCGTCAGCTGCTCCCGGTAGGCCGAGCCGGCCGCCCGCGCGCAGCGCTCGACGTCCTCGTCGTCGAGGGCACCGAGGCGCCACCGCAGGATCCGACGCGCCGTGATCGGCTGGTCGCACAGCGAACGGAGCACGCCGCCCGGTGGTGCCGACGCGGTGGGCACCGCGAAGGACATGGCGCGTCCCGCCACGACCGCCGGCCACAGCGGCCCCAGGTCGTGCGGACCGTAGGACGAGTGGAGCGTGACCCCGAGACGCGCCAGCACGGCGGCCGTCGCCTCCGAGCCCGGGTCGACCTCGGTCGGCGGCAGGATCCAGTCCTCCCGCGCGAGGTCCCGGATGTCGAGGCACCGCTGGGCCGCCAGCGGGTGCGACGCGGACAGCGCGACGAGGAGAGGCTCGCGCTCGACGATGACCCGCTCGCCGATCGTCGGCCGGACCTGCTCCTCGCGCCGGTCGGCGTCGAGGGCGATGACGACGACCGCGACGTCGACCCGGCCGTCGGCGATCGCGTCGGTCGCGGTGCCCCCGGCCAGCGGCGGCACCGGCAGGAGCGGTCGCCGGATGTCGGTCGCGTAGGTGTGGCTGACGAAGGAGGTGAAGTAGCGCAGCGAGTCGGAGGTGATGCGCAGCGGGCTGTCGCCCGACCGCTGCGAGCGCACGTCCTCTCGCAGGAGCGCGAGCTCCTCCAGGACCGTGCGGGCACGCGCGACGACGCGCTCACCGACGGCCGTGCAGGTGACGTCGTCGCCGCTGTGCCGGAACAGGATGCACCCGAGCGCCCGCTCGATGCGGCCCACCTCCGAGCCCCGCGTGGCGGTCGGCACCCCGAGCGCGGCAGCCGCCACCGCGATGCTGCCGTGCTCGGCCACCGCCGCGACGACGCGCAGGTGTCGTAGCTCGAGCTCCACGGCACCGAGCGTAGGGCGGACCCGGCCACACGGCATACGCAAGCGCACTCGTCTTCAATGGGACTTGACCCTCACGCGACGTGAGGCGCCAACCTCGTTGCATGACCGGAAGGACGCAGGAGATGACCACCTGGACGGTGGGGCAGGTCGCCGAGCTCTTCGGCGTGACGGTGCGCACGCTGCACCACTACGACGAGATCGGCCTGCTCGTCCCGAGCGAGCGCTCGCGGGCGGGCTACCGGCTCTACACCGACGGGGACCTCACGCGCCTCCAGCAGGTCGTGGTCTACCGGCGGCTCGAGCTGCCGCTCGACCAGATCGCGACCCTGCTGGACGGCGGCGAGGACGCGGCCGACCACCTGCGCCGTCAACGCGCGACGGTCATGACCCGGCTGGACGAGCTGCGCGAGCTCGTCTCGGCCATCGACCGAGCACTGGAGAGAGAGATGAACGACCAGCCCGCCACGACCGAGGACCTCAAGGAGCTCTTCGGCGACGGCTTCAGCGACGAGTACGAGCAGGAGGCGCAGCAGCGCTGGGGCGAGAGCGACGCGTGGAAGCAGTCGCAGTCGCGCACCAGCCGCTACACCAAGGCCGACTGGGAGCAGGTCAAGGCCGAGATGGACGCGGTCAACGCCGCCTTCGTCGCGGCCCTGCGCTCAGGGGAGCCGGCGACGGGTCAGGCGGCGATGGATGCCGCAGAGCAGCACCGCCGCCACATCCACGACCGCTTCTACGACCTGACGCACGACTTCCACCGCGGGCTCGCCGACATGTACGTCGCGGACCCGCGCTTCACGAAGACGTACGAGGACATCGCACCCGGGCTCGCGGCCTACGTCCACGACGCGATCCACGCCAACGCCGACCGGGCCGCCGACCAGGGCGCCGACCGGGGCGCCGACCGGGGCGCCGACCGGGGCGCCGACCGGGCGACGTAACTCACCTGACCGAAAGGTGAACGCGGCGGAGGAGGGCACCTCCTCCGCCGTAACCTTGTGACATGCGAGTCGGAGTCTTCGGTGCAACGGGTCAGGTCGGCGGGGTCATGCGCGCGCTTCTCGAGGAGCGCGACTTCCCGGTGACGCAGGTGCGCTTCTTCGCGTCCGCGCGCTCTGCCGGCACGACGTTGCCGTTCAAGGGCGAGGACGTCGTCGTCGAGGACTCGGCCACGGCCGACTTCTCCGGCATCGACATCGCGCTCTTCTCCAACGGCGGTGCGGCCTCCAAGGAGCTCGCCCCCAAGGTCGCCGCGGCCGGCGCGACCGTCATCGACAACTCGAGCGCGTGGCGCAAGGATCCCGAGGTCCCGCTCGTCGTCTCCGAGGTCAACGCCGCCGACCTCGACGACATCCCCAAGGGCATCGTCGCCAACCCCAACTGCACGACGATGGCCGCGATGCCCGCGCTCAAGCCGCTCCACGACAAGGCCGGTCTCGTGCGCCTGCACGTCAGCAGCTACCAGGCCGTCAGCGGCTCGGGCGGCAAGGGCGTCCACGAGCTCGACCGCCAGCTCAAGGGAGCGTATGCCGCGGGCGACGTCACCGGGCTCGCGCTCGACGGGCGTGCCGTGGCCGTCCCGGACGCGCAGGTGTATGCCGTCCCCGTCGGCTTCAACGTCGTGCCCCTCGCGGGGTCGATCGTCGACGACGGCTCGCTCGAGACCGACGAGGAGCAGAAGCTGCGCAACGAGTCGCGCAAGATCCTGCACGCCCCCGACCTCCGGGTCTCGGGCACGTGCGTGCGCGTCCCCGTCTTCACCGGGCACAGCCTCGCCATCCACGCCGAGTTCGCCGAGGACATCACGCCGGACGAGGCGCTCGACCTGCTGAAGAACGCGCCCGGCGTCATCGTCACCGACGTGCCCAACCCGCTCGAGGCCGCCGGCCGCGACGAGGTCTTCGTCGGCCGGGTCCGCGCCGACCAGGCGGCGCCGGAGGGCAAGGGCCTCGTGCTCTTCGTGGTCGGCGACAACCTGCGCAAGGGCGCGGCCCTCAACGCGGTCCAGATCGCCGAGGAGCTCGTCGCCCGCCGCTGACCCCCCCGCTTCTCGAACCGAACGCCGCGTTCGGTGTCGAACTCACTGTTCTAGCACTGAGTTCGAGACCGAACGCGGCGTTCGCGCAGGTAGGGCGGTGGGCTCGGGCGCGGGCGAAGGGGTCCGTGTCAGGGTGCTGGCATAGGCTCGGAGGGTGACGGAGAACCTCGCGGCCGCGACCCATCGAGTCGACACCGCCCCCGGGCTCTTCGTGTGCTTCGAGGGTGGGGACGGCGCCGGCAAGTCCACCCAGGTGCGGCTGCTCACCGAGGTGCTCGAGCAGCGTGGACGCGAGGTCGTCGTGACCCGCCAGCCAGGCGGCACGCCGCTCGGCGCGCAGATCCGTGAGCTCGTGCTCCACGGCGACCACGTGTCGGCCCGGGCCGAGGCGCTGCTCTTCGCCGCCGACAAGGCCCACCACGTCGACCAGCTCATCCGGCCCGCGCTGGCCGAGGGGCAGGTCGTCATCACCGACCGCTACGTCGACAGCTCGATCACCTACCAGGGCGCCGGCCGCGACCTCGGCCGCGACGAGATCACCGCCCTGCAGCACTGGGCCGTCGGTGGCCTGCTGCCCGACCTGACCATCGTCCTCGACGTCTCGCCCGAGGTGGGACGCGAGCGCCGCGGCGACGTCCACGACCGCCTCGAGTCCGAGGCCGACGCCTTCCACGCGGCCGTCCGCCGCGGCTACCTCGAGCTGGCCGCGGCCGACCCGGGCCGCTACCTCGTCCTCGACGCGACCCAGACCGTCGAGCGGATCCACGCCGCCGTCGTCGACGGCGTCGACCGCGTCCTGGCAGCTCGAGCCGCGCAGGAAGCACAGACAGCACAGGCGGCACAGCGGGCACAGGCGGCGCGTCCGTGACCGTCTGGGACGACCTCGTCGGCCAGGGGCCGACCATCGAGACGCTCTCGCGGGCGGTGTCCGACGAGTCGGCGATGACGCACGCGTGGCTGTTCACCGGTCCGCCCGGCTCGGGTCGGTCGACGGCCGCCCGCGCCTTCGCGGCCGCGCTCCAGTGCCCCGACGGCGGGTGCGGGCAGTGCCGCGAGTGCCGCACCGCGCTCGACGGCAGCCACGCCGACGTCAAGGTCGTCGCGACGGAGGGCCTGTCGATCAAGGTCGCCGAGGCGCGCGCCCTGGTCCAGGAGGCCGCCCTGCGCCCGTCCGTCGGCCGCTGGCGCATCATCATCATCGAGGACGCCGACCGCCTGACCGCCTACACCGACGCCCCCGCCGATGCGCTGCTCAAGGCGCTCGAGGAGCCGACGCCGCGCACCGTCTGGATGCTCTGCGCGCCGAGCCTCGAGGACGTCATCGTGACGATCCGCTCGCGCTCGCGCCACGTGCGGCTGCGCACGCCCCCCGTCGAGGCCGTCGCCGACCTGCTCCAGCGCCGCGACGGCGTCGACCCCGCCATGGCGTTGTATGCCGCCCGCGCCGCCCAGTCGCACATCGGCCTCGCGCGTCGGCTGGCTCGCGACGAGCAGGCCCGCATCCGCCGCCGCGACGTCATCGCCATGGCCACGAAGATCCTCGGCGTCGGCGACGCCATCGGCGCCGCGGCCGACCTCGCCCAGATCGCCGACGAGGAGTCCACGGCCTCGAGCGCCGAGCGCGACGCCGCCGAACGCTCCCGGCTCATGGAGACCCTCGGCGCCGACCCGACCGCACGCACCCAGCCGCCGCACATCCGTGCGCAGGTCGCGGCCCTCGAGCGCGAGCAGAAGACCCGCGCCACCCGAGCCGCCCGCGACGTCGTCGACCGCGCCCTCGTCGACCTCACCTCGATCTACCGTGACGCCCTCGTGCTGCGCCTGCGCTCCGACGTCGACCTCGTCAACCCCGACGCCGTCGACAAGGTGCGGGCGCTGGCCGGCGTCTTCACCCCCGAGCAGCTGCTCGAGGCGATGGACGCCATCAACGAGGCCCGCGACCGCATCAACGCCAACGTGCCGCCCCTCCTCGCGCTCGAGGCCATGGCCCTGCAGCTGCGGGTGCCCCGCGACCTCGGCGTCTGAGACCCTTCCCACACCCACGCCGCCCGACCCTCGACCGGGCCACACGGCATACGGCCTCGATGCGGTCACGACTCCTCGACGGGGCAGGCTGCATACAGGTCGACCCGTTACGGTTTCGCGCATGACGACACGCCCTGCCGCCATCTCCCGTGCCCTGACCGCCGCTGCGGCGACCCTGGCGCTGGTGCTGTCGGCGGCGGCGTGCACGACCACCGAGGCGCCCGTGGCGCCCGGCGCCCGGACCGGGGTCCCCGCTGCCACGGCACCCCCCACCGCGGCGCTCGCGCCGTACTACGCCCAGAAGCTCGACTGGAAGAGGTGCGGCACCCTCGAGTGCGCCGACCTCCGGGTCCCGCTCGACCACGCAGCCCCCGACCCCGCCAAGGACCTGACGATCAAGGTCGCCCGGGTCAAGGCCCGCGACCAGGCCAAGCGGCTCGGCTCGCTCCTCGTCAACCCCGGCGGCCCGGGGGCGTCCGGCATCGACTACGTCCGCGGCGGCGCCGAGACGATCGGCGGGCCCGGGGTCCGCCGCTACTACGACCTCGTCGGCTTCGACCCGCGCGGTGTCGCGAGCTCCGACCCGATCGACTGCCTCGACGACAAGGCCCTCGACCGCTTCCTCGCCGCCGACCCGACGCCCGACGACGCGTCCGAGGAGCAGGCGCTGCTGACGCAGGCCAAGGCGATGGCCGACGGCTGCGAGGCCTCCAACCCCGACCTCGTCAAGCACCTCTCGACGGCCGACGCGGCCCGAGACATGGACATCCTGCGGGCCGCCGTCGGCGACACGCAGCTGAACTACCTCGGCAAGTCCTACGGCACGTTCCTCGGCGCCACCTACGCCGACCTCTTCCCGAAGCGGGTCGGCCGCGTCGTCCTCGACGGCGTCGTGCCGCCCGACCTGACGAGCGCCGAGCTCGGCGAGGGCCAGGCCCGCGGGTTCCAGATCGCGACGCAGGCCTACGTCGAGGACTGCGTCACCGAGGACTGCCCGCTCGGCAGCACGCCCGAGACCGCCCTCAAGGGACTCGACGACTTCTTCACCCAGGTCGACCGCAACCCGCTGCCGACCGGCGACCCGAGCGCGCCGCTGCTCACCGAGGGCTGGGCCCGCCTCGGGGTGGCCGTGGCGCTCTACGACCAGGGCTCCTGGGGCATCCTCACCGACGCGCTCAAGGAGGCCAAGGCCGGCAACGGCTCGAGCCTCATGCAGCTCGCCGACGCCTACGCCGACCGCCGCCCGGGCGGCGGCTACGACGGCAACCTCATGGAGTCGATCTTCGCCGTCAACTGCCTCGACCGGCCCGACAGCCCCGACCTGTCCGCCTACGAGACGTACGCCAAGGACTTCTCGGCCAAGGCCCCGACGTGGGGTGCCAACCTCGCGTGGGGCGCGCTGCCGTGCGGCGTCTGGCCCGTCAAGTCCGCCGTGGGCCCGCACAAGATCCACGCGGCCGGCAGCGAGCCGATCGTCGTCGTCGGCACGACCCGCGACCCGGCGACCATCTACGAGTGGTCCAAGCGGCTGCGCGACCAGCTCGACAACGCCGTGCTCGTGTCCTTCGACGGCGACGGGCACACGGCGTACGGTCGCAGCAACACGTGCGTCGACAGCGCCATCGATGCCTTCTACGTGCAGGGGCGCGTGCCCAAGGACGGACTCAAGTGCTGAACGAGGACCCGCGTCCCGACGACCTCCCCGACGCACCGACGGGGTATGCCGCCCTGCCGTCCGCCTACCCGCCGCCGCCCCCGGGTGCCGACGGGGCGACCCCGCCCGCCGGGCCCGGCTGGTTCACCGGGGCAGCCGCGGCAGGCGGCGCGCATCCGGGACGGTCGTGGGTGCGCCCGGTCCTCGCGTCCGTGGCGGTGGTCGCCGTCATCGCTGTGCTTGCCCTCGCGGTCTGGCGCATCGGCAACCCGCCTCCCGTCGCACAGCCCCAGCCGCGGACCCCGGCGAGCACGGCGAGCACCTCGGGCTCCGCATCGCCCAGCCCCACCGCCGGCACCCCGACCACCGGCAACCCTGCGGCGCAGGGCTATCCGGCCGCGCTGGCCGCCTTCTACACACAGAAGCTCGACTGGGCCCCGTGCTCCGACAACGCCAAGCACCGGTGCGCCACGATGGAGGTGCCCGTCGACTACGCCAAGCCGGGCGGTGAGCGTTTCACCCTGGCCCTGCGCAAGGCCCCGGCCACCGACCCCGCCAAGCGCCTCGGCTCCCTCGTCATCAACCCCGGTGGTCCCGGGGGCTCGGGTGTGGAGTACGCCCAGTACGCCTCGTTCGTCTTCTCTCCCGCGGTGCGGGCGGCTTACGACGTCGTCGGCTTCGACCCGCGGGGGATCGGCGCGTCCAGCCCGGTGCGCTGCCTGACCGACTCCGACATGGACCTGCTCTTCAGCGCCGACCCGACGCCCGACTCGCCGGCCGAGCGCTCGACCCTGCTCGGCGACGTCGACGGGGTGACCAAGCGCTGCGCCGCCCGGGGCGGCGAGCGCGCCATGCACATGAGCACCACCGAGGTGGCGCGCGACATGGACGTCATGCGCGTGCTGCTCGGCGACACCAAGCTCAACTTCTTCGGCGGCTCCTACGGCACGTTCCTCGGCGCGATCTACGCCGATACGTTCCCGGAGAGGGTCGGCCGCATGGTGCTCGACTCGGCGATGTCGCCCAACCAGACCGAGCAGCAGGAGATGACCTACGACATCCAGGGCTTCGAGTCCTCGATCGACGCGTTCATCGCCTGGTGCGTGGGGCGCAGCGACTGCGCGCTCGGCACCGACAGGGCCGGCGCCCGCCAGAAGATCGTCGACCTGCTCGACGCCGTCGAGAAGAAGGGGTTGACGACGAGCAAGCCCGGGCTGACCACGATCGGAGAGGGCTGGGTCGGCTTCTCGATCTTCATGTGCCTCTACTCCGACTCGTCCTGGCCGACCCTCAACAAGGGCCTCGCCCAGGCGTTCACCGGCAAGGGCGACATCCTGCTGGCCAAGGGCATGTCGGTCGTCGAGCGCGGCATCACGGGCGACTACGCCCCGACGACCTACCTGCAGGCGATGATCCCGGTCCGCTGCGCGGACTGGCCGCGGGCGAGCAGCGACCCCTCGCTCGTCGCGGAGCAGAAGCGCGCCCAGGCGGCCCACCCGCTGTGGGCCCGGATGACCGGCGAGCTCTACGACAACTGCCGCACGTGGCCGACGGCCGGGCGCACCCCCAAGGGCACGACGCTCGCGCAGGGGGCCGGACCCATCCTCGTCATCGGCAACGAGCGCGACCCCGCCACGCCCATCGGCGGCACGAAGCAGCTCGCCAAAGACCTCGCATCGGGCGTTCTTCTCACTTCGGACCACGACGGTCACGGCACCTACTACGCTGGCAACTCGTGCGTGGACTCCGCCGTGGACGGGTACCTGCTCAGGGGAACGGCGCCGTCCGACGGCACGACCTGCTGAGCCGACTGCTCGCGCCCTTCATCTCCCTCGCGATCCTCGCGACCCTCCTGCTGCTCGCCATCGGGCCCTCCCACGTGCCCGGCGCCACCGCGTCCGGTGGGCAGGCCGGGCGGTCTGGAACGGCGGGCACGGCCCCAGCCGCGACCGACACCGCCGATGCGGCTGACTCCCCGGACGGCGAGGGCCACGAGCGTGACCGGGTCGAGCTCGGCACCCCGACCTCCAAGCCGGCCCAGGGGCTCGACGCCTTCTACGACCAGGCGATCAGCTGGATCCCGTGCAAGGGCGACGGCTCGTCGAGCGCCGACCGCTGCGGCACCGTGCGCGTCCCCGTCGACTACCTCGACCCCCGCGGCGAGACGGTCGAGATCGCGCTGCGCAAGGTGCCGGCCGAGAAGCCGACGCTGCGCAAGGGCACCCTCTTCATCAACCCGGGCGGCCCCGGCGCCTCCGGCCTCGACTTCGCCAAGGAGGCGCGAGACTTCTTCGCCGACGACGTGCGGCAGGTCTGGGACGTCGTCGGCTTCGACCCCCGCGGCATCGGCGAGTCCGGTGGCTTCGCGTGCCTTCGGGCGAAGGACCTCGACGCGATGTACGCCGCCGACCCCACGCCGGACACCAAGGCCGAGAAGGCCGCGGCCGTGGCGTCGCGCACCGCGCGGCTCCAGGGGTGCCTCGCCCGCGGCGGCGCACTGGCACGCAACATGGGCTCCGAGCAGGTGGCCCGCGACCTCGACATCATGCGCGACGCCGTGGGCGACGCCCACCTCAACTACTACGGCATCAGCTACGGCACCCTCATCGGGGCGCTCTACGGCGCCCAGTTCCCCGACCGGATCGGCCTCATGGTCATCGACTCGGCGGTCTCGCCCGACTACCTCCCGAGCAGCTCGGCGTCGCAGGACGACATCGACCGGTGGGCCGGAGACGAGGCCGGGACGGTCGAGGAGGGGCTCGACGCCTTCCTGCAGGACTGCGTCGACGGCGACGAGTGCCCGCTCGGCGACGACGTCGACACCGCGCGCACCACGCTCCTCTCCTTCCTCGACGGGCTCGACCGCAAGCCGCTGCCGAGCGACGCCCAGGGCATCCCGCGACTCACCGAGGGATGGGCGGTGACGGCGGTCAACGCTGTCCTGCTCTACCCGGAGTCGTGGGAGGAGGTCGAGGACGCCCTTCGCGTGGCGCTCGAGGACCGCGACGGGACCGACCTCGTGTGGGCCGCGATGGACACCGTCATGCGCGACGACGACGGGACCTACGTCGGTGGCTTCGAGGCCAGCCACCTCCCCATCCACTGCGCCGACTGGCCGCTCGACGCGACGGACGAGATGGAGCCCAGCCGGGCGGTGCTCGACGCGCACCCGGTCTATGCGCACCTCTACGGCGCCTCGACGGACTCCTGCAAGGGCTGGGTCGGCACGCAGCGCACCAACCTCATCCTCACGGTCGACGCGGCCTCGCCGGTGCTCGTGCTGGCCAACGAGCGGGACCTGACGACACCGCCCGACGGCACGCGGGAGATGGGGCACGGCATCTTCGACTCGCGCTACGTGCTCGTCGACGCGGACGGCCACGGCGTCTACTCCAACGGCAACGAGTGTGCCGACGTGATCGTCGAGGACTACCTCGTGCGTGGTCTCGCGCCGCCCAACGGCGAGACCTGCGACGCCTGACCGACCCGTCCCGCGACAGGCGAGTGGGCACCGTCCCGTGTAGGGAGGGTGCCCACTCGACGGCTCGAGGGCGTATGCCGTGTGGTGGCGGTCAGTCGGTCGACACGCGCAGCACGATCTTGCCGGCGGTGTGGCCCTCCGCGTTGAGCCGGAAGGCGTCGGCCAGCTCCTCGAGCGGGAAGGTCTGAGCGACCGGCACGGTCAGCTCGCCGCGCTCGACGAGCGACGTGAGGTGGGCCAGCTCGGCGCCGTCAGGACGCACCCAGATGTAGTGGCCGCCGGCCTCGGTGACCGAGCCGTCGGCGATCGAGGCGTGCCGTCCGCCCTCGGCGAGGACGGCGGTCGTCACGTCGAGCACCTCACCGACGAAGTCTGCGACGGCGTCGACGCCCTCGGGGGCCAGGGCACGGACGCGCTCGACGACACCGTCTCCGTAGGCGACGGGCTCGGCGCCCAGCTCACGGAGCCGGTCGTGGTTGCGCTCCGACGCCGTCCCGATGACCCGAGCCCCGAGCGAGCGGGCGATCTGCACGGCGAGCGAGCCGACACCACCGGCGGCGGCGTGCACGAGCACCGTGTCGCCGGCGCCGACCTCGAGGCGCTTGAGCAGCCGCAGCGCCGTCAGGCCCGCGAGCGGCAGACCGGCAGCCTCGTCCCACGACATCGACCCGGGCTTCCTGGCCAGGGCCCGGACCGGCACGGAGACGAGCTCGGCGAAGGTGCCGCCGTGCACGTAGTCCTTGCGGGCGTAGGCGAGCACCTCGTCGCCGGGGGAGAACTCCGGGGTGTCGAAGCCGACGGCCTCGACGACGCCCGAGACGTCCCAGCCCGGCACGACCGGGAACCGCACGTCCATGACGGGGTCGAGGCCGCCCGACATGAGCTTCCAGTCGACCGGGTTCACCGAGGCCGAACGCACCCGTACGAGCACCTCACCGGGGCCGACCTTGGGCCGCGGCTGCTCGGTGAGCGCCAGGACCTCGGGTCCGCCGTAGGTGTCGTAGGTCATGGCCCGCATCGTCGGGGTGGCTGCCTCGGTCGTGTCGCTCATCCGGGATCTCCTGCTTCGGCGTGGTGGTTCGTCGTGGTCGTTCGTCGGGGTGGGGCGGCGGTCGTTGCCGCGGTCTCCCCAAGGTCAATGCGCTGTCCATGGCGCGGCATTCCCCGCGTGGCGGCAGCGTCGTCGCAAGGGCTCTCGGCCGGCCGACCGTCGTCGACCCGAGGCGATTTTTCTCCGACCGGGGTCGTGCGTATACTCAACCTCCGTGTCCGGTCGCGCTCGTCGCGGGTGGCACGTCCAGCCGCTTTAGCTCAGTCGGCCAGAGCGATTCACTCGTAATGAATAGGTCGTCGGTTCGATTCCGACAAGCGGCTCGGCCCGAGGCCCCGTCACCTGCGTTCGTCGCAGGAGGCGGGGCCTTCGCCGTTTCCTGCGACTCTGCGCTGGGCGCACGCGTTCGCGTCGGTTGCCGCGCCGCGTGCTGTCGTGCAAAGGGGGCCGACCGGGCCACGCGGCATACGGACCCCGGAATGGCGAAGGAGCCCGTCTGCGCGCGCAGAACGGGCTCCTTCGAGGCTGGTGCGGATGGGGGGGTGCGTGCCAGCCGTGGGGGTGTTACAGGTGTGACAGTAATGAAGCTGTAGGCAGATGTACGGGTTTTCGATGTTTTGGCATGAGAAGTTTGGATTTCGGGCACGCGCCGGGCGGGACGGCCGCCGGGCTCTGGCACAGTGACCCGGTGACCACGACCTCCACGGACCCGACCCCGGACCTCGTGGCGGAGACGCTCGCGGTGGCCTCGGACCGACTCGGGTCGCCGCTCACCGTCGTCGGTGAGCCCTTCCCGGGGAGCCGGCGCACGCTCGTCGTGCGGGCGAGGACCAGCGACGGCAGCACGTTCGTCGTCAAGCGCTACCTCGGGGACGAGGGGGCCGAGGCGTACGCCCGGGAGGCCTCGGCGCTCGCGGCGCTGGCGGGGTTCGGCCGGACCCCTTCGCTCCTCGCGGAGTGCGGGGACCCACGTCTGGTCGTCATGGACGACCTCGGCGAGGGCCAGCACCTCGCGGACGTCCTGCTCGGCGAGGATGCGGACCGCGCTGCGGCGACCCTGGCCGGATGGGCGACGGCCGTGGCGGGGCTGCACCGGGCGGGCCGGCAGGTCCGCGACGCTTTCGAGGCCGGGGTGCTGGCGCGTTCTGCCGGGCCGGTGGAGCTCGACGGTCTGCCGGGCCTCCTCGAGGCGGCCGCGACCGACTGGGGTCGGCTGGCGACAGCTCTGGACGTGCCGGTGGCGGACGGCGCCTTCGACGTGCTGACCACGGTGCCCGGACGGCTGCGCGTCGACGCGAGCAGCCTGTCGGCCGCCGACATGTGCCCCGACAACAATCTGGTGCGCGACTCGGGCCTCGCGCTGCTGGACTTCGAGTTCGCCCTCTGGCGGCCCGTCGTCTGGGACGCGGCCTACCTCCGCGTGCCGTGGCCGACGTGCTGGTGCGCCTGGTCCCTCGAGGCGGCCGCCGCGGACGTGGCGCTCGGTCGCTGGCGCGACGAGGTCGGGAAGTCCTGGCCGGCCGCGCTCGGTCCGGACTTCGACCACGACCTCGACCTCGCGACCGAGGCCTGGGCATGGTTGGCGGGCAGCTGGTGCCTCGCGCCGCTCGTCGACGGCGAGCCCCGGCGCACCCACCCGCTCAAGCCGATGCCGCGCATGCCCGACCGCGTGCTGGGTTTCCTGCGCACCGCGGCGGCCGGGCGCGCCCTGCCCGAGCTCGCCGACACCGCCGTGCAGCTGGCCCGGGCCGTCGAGGCGACGTATGCCGCCACCGACGTGCCGCTCGCGCCCGCCTTCGCCGGGGGAGTCCTCCGATGACCCCGGCGTGGACGACCCGGCGTGCCACGGCAGTCGACGCCGAGGCCGTGGTCGAGCTGCGGGCGCTGATGTTCTCGGCGATGGGCGTGGCCGGCGTCGACGACCCGGGATGGCGCGAGGCGGCCGTCCGCTGGTTCGAGGCCGCGCTCGGCGGGCCGCACGCCTGCGTCGTCGTCGCCGAGGATCCCGGGGGCCGCGTCGTCGCCGGCGCCATGGGCGGGCTGCGCTTCGAGACGCCGTCGCCGGTCAACCCCAACGGCGTCTGGGGACTGGTCAACAACGTGGCGACCCGCCCCGAGGCCCGACGGCGGGGCCTGGCTCGGGCGTGCGTGGTCGGGGTCCTCGACTGGTTCCGCGACGAGACCGAGGCGACCGTCGTCGAGCTCTTCGCCACGGGCGAGGGGGCCGGACTCTACGAGGAGCTCGGCTTCACGCCGACCGCCTGGCCCGCGATGCGGCTGCGCCTGCAACGCTGACCCACCTGCCCCGCCTCAGCTCCTCCGCCCTGGCGGAGAAGTTGAGGCGGTTGGGGGTGCGTGGGGCGCGGTGGGTCCGCCTTGGCGGAGAAGTTGAGGCGGTTGGGGGTGCGTGGGGTGCGGTAGGTCCGCCTTGGCGGAGTTGCTGAGGCGGTTGGGGGTGCGTGGGGTGCGGTAGGTCCGCCCGGGCGGAGAAGTTGGGGCGGTTGGGGGTGCGTGGGGTGCGGTAGGTCCGCCCGGGCGGAGAAGCTGAGGGGGTTGGGGGTGCGTGGGGCGCGGTAGGTCCGCCTTGGCGGAGTTGTTGAGGCGGTTGGGGGCGGCTCTTCCTTACGCGTGTGGCGCGGGCTCGGCCGGGTCGGAGCCGACCTCGGCCTGGGCCCGGTCGAGCACGCCCCTGAAAGCCCACGACACGAGGACCGCGGCGGCCCCGGCGCCGACGGTGACGGCATACGCCGGCGTGTGTCCGCCCCAGTCGGCGAGGCGACCGGCGAGCGCGGCCCCGACCGCGTAGCCGAGCCCGGTGGCGGCGGCGAGGACGGTCATGGCGGCGCCCGTGCGCGACGGCGGCGTCACCCGCTCACCGAGGGTGAACGTCGTGATCATGTACGGCGCGACGGTGCAGCCGAGCACGAGCAGCACGGGCACGAGCGCCGGCAGCGACCCCACGAGCAGCAGCGGGGCCGACAGCACGAGCAGTCCGGCGGCGAACCAGCGCAGCCTGGTCGAGAGCGCGAAGCGGGCCGGCAGGCCTGCGACGGCGAGGCCCGCGAGGACGCTGCCCACGCCGAGGAGGGCGTGGAAGTAGCCGGTCAGTCCGGGGGAGCCGGCTGCCGTGGCGAGCACCGACGTGCCCGTCTGGACCGACCCGAAGACCGTGCCGACGAGCAGCTGCGCCACGCCGAGGACGACGAGGGCCGGCGTCAGCAGGCGGCCGACCTCACCGGTGCTGCGCGACGTCGCCGCGTGCGTCACGTCCGCCGTCTCGTGCAGCGCGAACCACGTGCCGAAGACCGCGAGGCCGGCGGCTGCGAGGGCCAGGGCCGCGGTCGGGCCGGCCACGGACACGCCGAGCCCGACGAGCGCCGGACCGAGCACGAACGAGGCCTCGTCGGCCGCGCCCTCGTAGGAGAAGGCAGCGTCGACGAGACGGTGCTGCCGCGAGCCGGTGGCCGCGGTGATGGGCCGCCACCGCACGCGGGCGAGCGGACCGATCTGCGGCAGCAGCAGGCCCGCGACCGCGCTCGCGACCGCCGCCACGCCCCAGGGCAGCCCGGCGGCCACGACGACGAGGATGCCGACGATCCCGATCCCGCCCCCGATGGACTGGAACGCCACGACGCGGCGCTGCCCGAGCCGGTCGGCCCGGGCACCCCAGAAGGGGGCCCCGACGGCGTTGGCCACCGCGAGCGCGCCGGCGCAGAAGCCGCCGGCGCCGTAGCTGCCGGTGGCGGACGACACGAGCAGGAGGGTGCCCAGCTGGCTCATGGCGAGCGGCATGCGGGCGAGGAAGGCGACGACGATGTACGTGCGGCCGGTGAGGCCGAAGAGGTGACGGTACGAGTCGATGGGTGACACGAGGGCGGCTCCGGATCTGGTCGCGGGGTGCGCGACGCGGGTGCGTGCCTACCCGCCCATCAGGTCACGCCGGATCCCTGTGCACCTCGATTCTACGGGGTCGGCAGGGGTGCGTCCTGCCGCCGTCCGTCGGGGCGCGTCCGGGACCCTCACGAACCAGCTCGGCACGAAGCGGCCCGGCACGAACGGGAACGGGCGGGCACCCCCGTGTGGGAGTGCCCGCCCGTGCGGCCGTCACAGCGACCGCCGGAGCGGCCGTCGGTGATGCAGCGTCAGCGCAGCGGAGCCGGCTTCGACGAGGTCGCCCTGGGAGCCGTGCGGCTCGCGAACGCCTGCATCGGGGAGCCGGCGAGGTTGGGCGAGATGTCGAAGCGACCGGCGACGTCGACGAGGACGTTCGTCGTGCCGGCGTTGTTGTAGATGTTGAACTTGCGGAGGTCGCTCAGGCCGAACATCGTCATGTTGGCCACGGTCTGGCCGGCCGCCGGGTTGAGGTTGCTCGAGGAGGAGCGGGTGGTGCCGTTCTCCCACAGCGTGAGGTACGTCGCGGCCGTCGGGCCCACGGCGGTCGTGTTGGCGACGAGCGCGTAGGTGCTGGCGTTGGCGACCGTGGTCGGGGCCGTCACCGTGCGGGTCGTGGCGGCGCCGAGGGTCGTCGTGCCGACGCTGGTGCGCGTGTCGACGATGCGCTTCGGGGTGCCGGCGCTGCGGAAGCGGAGGCCGTCACCCGTGGCGTAGAGGCCGACGACGTCGACGATGACGTCGACCTTGCCGTTGCTCGAGTTGCCGACGGCGAAGTCGATGAGCGGCGTCGTGTTGTCGGAGGCCAGACGGTGCGTGACCGGCACGAGCACCATGTTGGACGTCGTCATGCCCGCCGCGAAGTTGAGGTTGGAGGTGTTGGGAACCGCGTTCTCGTCGCCGTTCCAGGCGGTGAGGTAGCCCTTGGTCTCCGGCTTGACGGCCGTGACGTTGACGGCGAGGGCGGCGATGCCGGGGGTGTCGGGGCCGTAGTCGATCGACTGCACGACGTAGGTGCCGGCGTCGAGGGCGTGGACGTTCGCGTCGGTGCGGGTGTCGAGGACGCGCCACGGGTCGTCGGGGAAGTAGTCGTCGGCGCCGGCGGGCTTCGTCGTCGTCGAGCCGACGTAGTAGCCCTGGACGTCCGCGATGACGTGCGTCTGGCCGACGGCGTTGCGGATGCTGACCCAGCCGTCGCTGCTCACCGGGACGGTGACGAGGTTGGCGCGGGTGTCACCGGCGACGAAGTTGAGGCTCGAGGCGTTGGGGACGGCAGCGCCCTTGGGGTAGGCGACGATGTTGCCGGCCCGGGTGGGGCCGGTGACCGTGAGGTTGAGCACGACGGCCATGACGCCCGAGGACGGCAGGCCACCGCGACCGTTGACCTTGAGGTTGAAGACCTCGCCGGCGTTGAGCGGCCGCGCGAGCGACCCACCGCGGGTGTCGAGCAGACGGCTCGGCTTGAGCGAGACGAACTGGCCGTCCGCGACGCCGGTCGTGGCAGCCGGGGACGCCGAGAGCGAGGGAGCGGCCGTGGCCGTCAGCGCGCCGCCGACGCCGGCCGAGGTGAGGATGAGGGCTGCCGAGAGCCCAGTGATGACAGACCGCCGCACGGCAGGTCCCCCTGTTCACGAAAAGCTGCCCCTGCGGCAGCGTGCCTGCGGAAGGTATCACCGGCAGGAGACACCCGTGGGCGTTCGCGTGCCACTTGTGACCTCATCGACGCGCTGTCCGGTTCGGGGTGATCAGTCCCGGATGTGGTGAGCGGTGCGGACGGAGGGGGAGAGCCGGTAGATCACCTCGACGAGACCGGCGCCGGCTGCGCCGATGGCGAGCGACTGCCACATGAGCGGCAGGGGTGCGTCGAGGTTGAAGAAGCGGGCCGCGAAGGGCCAGAGGAAGGCCGTGACCGCGAGCGCGACCATGGCCGCGACGAGCGCCGCCTTCCAGGGCCGGAAGGGGCGGGAGAGCACGACGAGGATCCAGAAGAAGACGGTGAGCAGCGTGATGGTCGCGCCGCTGCCGGGCTGCCAGCACTCGACGTCAGCGACGGCCTTGGCTCCGGCCTCGACGGTGCACCGCTCGGCGAACTGGTCGCGCGGCACCCCGTAGCTGCTGCCGGCTAGCAAGTAGGACGCGATGACCGCGAGGCCCGCGACCGCCCCGGACGGCACGGCGAAGCGCAGGATGCGACCGAGGAAGCCGGAGAGGTAGCGGCGCCGGTTGGGCCCGAGCGCGAGGAAGAACGCCGGGATGCCGATCGTGACCGCCGAGACGAGCGTCAGGTGGCGCGGCAGGAACGGGAACGGCACGGCGATCACGGCCGCGGCGAGGATCGCGACGAGGCTCATGGCGTTCTTGGCGACGAAGAGGTTGGCGACGCGCTCGACGTTGCCGATGACCCGTCGCCCCTCGGCGAGCACGTCGGGCAGGTGCGAGAAGCGCCCGTCGAGCAGGACGAGCTCGGCGACGGCCTTGGTGGCCTGCGCGCCGTTGCCCATGGCCACCCCGATGTCGGCGTCCTTGAGGGCGAGCGCGTCGTTGACGCCGTCCCCGGTCATTGCGACGACGTGGCCGTCGGCCTGCAGGGCGTGCACGAAGGCCCGCTTCTGCTCCGGGGTGACCCGCCCGAAGACGGAGTGCGTGGCCAGCACCTCGCGCAGGGCCTCGGGCTCGTCGGGCAGCGTGCGTGCGTCGACCGGCTCGCCGACGTCGAGCCCGACCGAGCGCGCCACCGCAGCCACCGTGACGGGGTTGTCGCCCGAGATCACCTTGATCGCGACGTCCTGCTCGGCGAAGTAGGCGAGCGTCTCCGCCGCGTCGGGTCTCACCTGCTCGGTGAGCGTCACGAGCGCGGCCGGGGTCAGGTCGGGCGGCAGGGTGGGCTCGGCGAGGTGCTGCTCGCTGCGGGCGAGCAGCACGACGCGGCGGCCCGAGTCGGCGAGCCGGGCGACCTGTGACCGGATCTGCTCCAGCACCTCGGGGGGTGACGGCTGCGGGTCGGCGGCGAGCAGCACCTCCGGCGCGCCGAGCACCCACGTCGAGCGCTGGGCGAAGCAGGCCGCGCTCCACTTGCGCGAGGAGTTGAAGGGGATCGTCTGCGTGCGCTCCCAGCCGGGGGAGTCGACGGCCGCCGCGACCGCGGTCAGCGTGCCGTTGGCGTTGGGGTCGTCGGCGAGCGCGCCCAGGGCGCAACGGATCTCGTCCCCGTCCTGCCCGTCGAGGGTGTGGGCGTCCTCGAAGGCGATCTCGCCGGCGGTCAGCGTGCCCGTCTTGTCGAGGCACACCACGTCGACGCGGGCCAGGCCCTCGACCGCGGGGAGCTGCTGCACGAGCACGTTGCGTCGCGTCAGCTGCACGGCCGAGAGCAGGAACGCCACCGAGGTCAGCAGCACGAGGCCCTCGGGCACGAGGCCGACGACCCCGGCCGCCGAGCGGATGACGACCTCGCGCCAGCCCTGGTCGCCGACGGTGCGCCACTGCGACCAGATCGCGATCGGCAGGGCGGCGACGATGACCCACGTGATGTAGGTCAGCAGCGTGTTGATCGACTCCTGGATCTCGGAGCGGGTGCGCGTGAACTTCCTTGCGTCGGCAGCGATCCGGTTGACGTAGGCGTCGGCGCCGACCTTGCTCGCGTGGTAGCGGCCCGACCCCGCGACGACGCTCGTGCCCGACATGATGGCCTCACCCTCGTCGTGGGCGACGGGGTCGGACTCGCCGGTGAGGTTGGCCTCGTTGAGCTCGAGCCCGGCGCTCGCGATGAGCGTGCCGTCGGCGGGGACCTCGTCGCCGGTGCGCAGCTCGATGAGGTCGTCCTGCACGACGTCCGTCGTCGCCACGACGCGCACCTCGCCGTCGCGCACGACACGGGTCGTCGGGGCGTTGAGCAGGGCGAGCCGGTCGAGCTTCCGCTTCGCGAGGTACTCCTGGACGATGCCGATGGCGGAGTTGACGACGAGGACGATCCCGAAGAGCCCGTCGGCGAACGACCCCGTGACCATGACGAGGACGAACAGCGCCCCGAGGATCGCGTTGAAGCGGGTCAGCACGTTGGCGCGCACGATCTCGCCGATGGAGCGCGATGTGCGCTCGGTCAGCCGGTTGACGGCGCCGCGCCCGACCCGCTCGGCCACCTCCGCGCTCGTCAGCCCGTCGGGCCCGGTCAGGGTGGGTGGGCCGGCAGTCACGGGCGGCGTCCCGGGTGTCGTCACCGACCCATTGTCGTATGCCGGGTCGCCGGCTCCGGGGTGGAACGCGCACGAGCGCTCGGGTGGGGGCGCACGCAACCGGGCGACACGGCATACGCCGTCGGTCGGGTGAGGGCGCGAGGCGGCCATCGGACCCGAGCGGACAAAGGTTACTGATCGGTCTTCGGACGACGGCGGGGGCGTTTCTCGGATCGTGGGACGATGGGAGGCGTGACTGAGTCGATCCAACGTGCCCGCGCCACCACTGCCTCCTACTCGATCACGATGCGGATCCACGCCGGGACCGACCCGGCGGTCATCGGCGCCCTCGCCGTCAAGGTCGCCGAGAGCGGCGGCATCACGACCGCGCTCGACATCGTCGACTCGCACCCGGACCGTCTCGTCATCGACCTCACCTGCTCGGCGAGCAACGCCGAGCACTCCAACGAGGTCGTCGACGCCGTCGAGACCCTCGAGGGGGTCCGCGTCCACAAGGTCTCCGACCGCGTCTTCCTCATGCACCTCGGCGGCAAGATCTCCGTCGAGTCCAAGGTCAACCTGCGCAACCGCCAGGACCTCGCGATGGCCTACACGCCCGGCGTCGGCCGCGTGAGCCAGGCGCTCGCCGAGCACCCGGAGGACGTGCCGAAGCTGACGATCAAGGGCAACTCGGTCGCCGTCGTCACCGACGGCTCGGCCGTGCTGGGCCTCGGCAACATCGGCCCGATGGCGGCGCTGCCCGTCATGGAGGGCAAGGCGGCGCTCTTCAAGCGCTTCGCCGACATCGACGCCTGGCCGATCTGCATCGACACGACCGACGTCGACGAGATCGTGCGCACCGTCGAGCTCATCGCCCCCGGCTTCGGCGGCATCAACCTCGAGGACATCGCCGCCCCGCGCTGCTTCGAGGTCGAGGCCAAGCTGCGCGAGCGCCTCTCGATCCCGGTCTTCCACGACGACCAGCACGGCACCGCCATCGTCGTGCTCGCCGCCCTGAAGAACGCGCTGCGCTGCATCGACAAGAAGCTGCCCGACGCGCGCATCGTCGTCTCCGGCGGCGGCGCCGCGGGCTCCGCGATCGTCCAGCTGCTGCTGGCCGCCGGCGCCATCGACGTCACCGTCTCGGACCGCCCCGGCCTGCTCAACAAGGCCGACGAGTCGCTCACCCCGGCGTGGCGCGAACTCGCCGAGAAGACCAACCCGCGCGGCCTCACCGGCACCCTGCGCGACGGGCTCCAGGGCGCCGACGTCTTCATCGGCGTCAGCGCGCCTCGGATCCTCCAGCCCGAGTGGATCGACGAGATGGCCGACCAGCGCATCGTCTTCGCGCTCGCCAACCCCGACCCCGAGGTCGACATCTACGAGGCGACGCAGCGGGCGACGGTCGTGGCCTCGGGCCGCAGCGACTACCCGAACCAGATCAACAACGTGCTGGCCTTCCCCGGCGTCTTCCGCGGCCTGCTCGACGCGCGCGCGACCGACGTCACGACCGAGATGCTCATCAAGGCGGCCGACGCCATCGCCTCGGTCGTCACCGACGAGCAGCTCAACCCGAACTACATCATCCCGAGCGTCTTCCAGCCCGACATGAGCAAGACCGTCGCCAAGGCGATCGTCGACTGCGTGCCCAAGGCCCCGGCGCAGAGCATCCCGATGACCGGCGCCAACTGAGGAGCACGACCGACCGGATGACGAGCACGACCCAGCCGGCCCAGCCGGGGCAGCGCTATCCCCTCGACGGCCGCCGCGCCTGGGCGGTCTGGGCGGCGGCCATCGCCGTCTACGTCCTGGCCGTCTTCCACCGCACGTCCCTCGGCGTCGCCGGGCTCGAGGCCGCCGACCGCTTCGGCATCAGCAGCGCGCAGCTGTCGACCTTCACGATCGTGCAGGTCTTCGTCTACGCCGCGATGCAGCTGCCGGTCGGGGCGCTGCTCGACCGATACGGCAGCAAGAAGCTGCTCGGTCTCGGGCTAGGGCTGCTCACCGTCGCGCAGCTCGGCTTCGCCTTCGTCGACTCCTTCGCGGCGGCGCTGGCCTGCCGCGTGCTGCTCGGGATCGGCGACGCGATGGTCTTCATCTCGGTGCTGCGCCTCGTGGCGCTGTGGTTCTCGCCGCGGCGCACGCCGATGGTGACCCAGCTGACGGGCGTGCTCGGGCAGCTCGGCGCGCTCGCCGCTGCCGGCCCGCTGGCCGCCGCGCTCGACCACTTCGGATGGACCCCGTCGTATGCCGTGGCCGCGTCGGTCGGCGTGCTCTCCGGGGTCGCGCTCGTGCTCGTCGTCAAGGACAGCCCCTACACCGACCACCACCGCGACGAGCTGCGCCTGCGCGCGATCGCCCGCACCCTCAAGGCCGCGTGGCTCGTGCCCGGCACCCGCCTCGGGCTGTGGTCGCACTTCACGTCGCAGTTTGCCGCCAACATGTTCACGATGTTGTGGGGCTTCCCGTTCCTCGTTGCAGGACAGGGACTCTCGCCGTCGACGGCGAGCGTGCTGCTCATGGTCATGGTCGTCACGACCGTCGTCTCCAGCCCGGTCATCGGCACGCTCACGATGCGCTACCCGTTCTCGCGCAGCACGCTCGTGCTGTGGATCGTCGCCGCCGCGATCCTCGCGTGGACCGTCGTGCTGCTGTGGCCCGGGCGCGCACCGCTGTGGATGCTCGTCGTCCTGGTCGTGCTCATCGCCATCGGCGGCCCCGGCTCGATGATCGGCTTCGACCTGGCCCGCACCTTCAACCCGCCGACCCGCATCGGCAGCGCGTCGGGCATCGTCAACACGGGCGGCTTCATCGCGACGCTGACGGCGGTCGCCCTCGTCGGTGTCGTCCTCGACCGGGTGGCGCCGGGCGGACCGTCGACGTGGGACGTCGACGCCTTCCGGCGCGCGATGACGGTGCAGTACCCCGTGTGGGCGCTCGGCATCGTGCAGGTGCTGCGCTACCGGCACAAGGCGCGGCGTGCGGCGCTGGAGGCCGACCCCGACGCCTACGCGGCCATGCAGGCCGGCCGCAGCGTCACCTTCCACTGACAGGCCCCCACCCCCGCTCCCTCCAACCGTCGAGAGGCCACGTCCAGCCCCTCCTCCACCGTCGAGAGGCCACGTCCGGCCCCTGCTCCACCGTCGAGTGGCCACGTGTGGCCCCTCCTCCACCGTCGAGAGGCCAGAGTTTGCGGGTCGTGGACGGACGAGTGGTCGGTGTCCCCGGTCTAGCCTGCGCACCAGGAGGAGCGATGGCGACGTGGACCGACGTGGAGGAGCTGGCCGCCCGCCTGCCCGGGGCCGAGGCGACGGTCGCCCACGAGGGCTCGCCCGCCTGGCGGGCCGGACGGCATACGTTCGCTCGTCTGCGGCGGGACGACGACGGGCGCGACCTCGTCCAGGTGTGGACGGGCGAGATGGACACCGAGCAGGCGCTCGCGGGTCGGCGCGACACGTTTGTGTGGATCGACACGTTCCGCTTCCGCGTCACGATGTGGGCGCGACTCGACCGGCTGGACCGGCGCGAGCTCGCCGAGCTGCTGCTCGAGTCCTTCGACATCCGCGGTGGTCGCCGTCGACGCGGGGACACCGACCTCGCCGACCTCCTGCGCTGAACCGTCGAAAGGCCACAAACCGGGGTCGCCCTGCGCGGGGGCCGCGGTTCGTGGCCTCTCGACGGGTGGAGCGGGTGCGGTCAGGCGTCGCCGACCGTGAGGGCCTCGGCCTCGGTGCGCGAGGTGACGGCCTCGGCGCCGTGGTCGGGTGCCTCGTCGAGCGCACTGATGATCCGGCGGGCCGTGAGGAGCACGAGGACCGCGAGCACGACCGCGCCCGAGCCCACCCAGAACGGCAGGTGGATCGACTTCTCGCCGAGGTTGCCGGCGAGCCACGGGGCCACCGCGCCGCCGCTGAAGCGGACGAAGGAGTAGGCCGCGGACGCGACGCCACGCTCGACCGGGGCGACCTTCATGACCGTCTCGGTGATGAGGGTGTTGTTCACGCCGAGGAAGGCGCCGGCGAGGATGACCCCGATCACGAGGACCGTCTTGTTCTCCGTCGCGACCGCCATGACCGCGAGGATGACGGCGAAGCCGAGGAGCGCCCCGACGATGCCGGCCATCGTGCCGAAGCGGCGCTGGACCATCGGGGCCACGAAGACCGACGTGATCGCGAGCAGCAGGCCCCAGCCGAAGAAGATGAAGCCGATCTCGTGGGCGCCCATGGCGAGCGGGAAGGGCGTGAAGGCGAGGAGGGTGAAGAAGCCGAAGTTGTAGAGCAGCGCCGTAATGCCGACCGTCAGCAGGCCGCGGTGGCCGAGGGCGCGCAGCGGCGCGGTGATCGACGTCGGGTTCTCGGCCGGCGGCGTCTTGGGCAGCGTCGCGACGGTGGCGATGAAGGCGACGGCCATGAGGACGGCGACGCCGAAGAACGGCCAGCGCCACGAGATGCCACCGAGCCAGCCGCCGAGCAGCGGGCCGGTCGCGATGCCGACACCGAGTGCGGCCTCGTAGAGGATGATCGCCTGCTTGACCGAGCCGGAGGCGGCGTTCACGATCGTCGCCAGGGCGGTCGCGATGAACAGGGCGTTGCCGAGGCCCCACAGGGCGCGGAAGGCGACGATGCCGCCAACGGTGTCCTGGCTGCCGGCGAAGGCCGCCCCGACGATGATGAGCGCGAGGCCGAGCAGCAGGGTGCGCTTGGCGCCGACGCGGCTGCTGACCCAGCCGGTGCCGAGCATCGCGATGCCCATGACGGCGAGGTAGCTCGTGAAGAGCAGCGAGACCTGCGAGGGGCCCGCACCGAGCTCGTCGGCGATCGGCTTGAGGATGGGGTCGACGAGGCCGATGCCCATGAAGGAGATCACGCAGGCGAAGGCGATCGACCAGACGGTCTTGGGTTGGCGCCACATGGTGGTGGTCATCCGTCCTTTCGGGTGGGGTGGGGGACAGGGGCGTCCGCCGCGGCGGCGAGCAGCTCGTTCATGACGTCGATGGCGACGCGGACCCGGTCGAGGGCCGGTCCGTCGAGCTGGTCGAGGGCGGGGGACAGGACGGCCAGTCGGGCCCGGCGCACGCTCTCGAGCGCGGCGTGGCCCTCGTCGCTGAGGGAGATCACCGTGGCGCGCGCATCGTCGGGGTCGGACGCGCGGTGCACCCAGCCCGACGCCTCGAGGCGCTGGAGCTGGCTCGTGATCGTCGGCTGGCTGCTGTGATCGGCGGCCGCGAGGGCGCTGACGCGCGAGGGTCCGAGCTCGTCGAGGAGGGCGAGCAGCCGGGCCTGCGCGAAGGGCACGTCGAAGGACGCGTGCCGGCTGGCCCAGCGCGAGAGTCGCGCGGCCGAGCGCAGCAGGTCGTTGCCCAGGGTGGTCGGTTCGGTCACCCGCTCCAATTTACATAGACAACCTATGCATATCAAGTCGCGACACCGCTGAGGTGGGTCGGGGCGCTCACTCGAGTGGGACAGGGCGCTCACTCGAGTGCGGCGGGGCGCTCACTCGAGTGGGGCGGGGATGGGGTGGGTCAGGCGAGCTGGCGCAGGACCGCGTCGGAGATGTCGGCCAGGTGGTCGAGGTCGGAGAGGTCGAGGACCTGCAGGTAGAGGCGCTCCGCGCCCGCGGCCTCGAACGTCGCGAGCTTCTCGACGACCTCGTCGGGCGAGCCGGCGAGACCGTTGGTGCGCAGCTCGTCGAGGTCCCGGCCGATGGCGTCGGCCCGCCGTCGCAGCGTCGCGTCGTCGCGGGCGACGCAGACCACCTGCGCGGCCGACATCGTCAAGGACGACGGTTCGCGTCCCGCCTCGCGAGCCACGTCACGCACGCGTTCGAACAGCCGGCCCGCGTCGTCGGCCGACACGAACGGCGCGTTGAACTCCGCGGCATACCGCACCGCGAGAGCGGGCGTGCGGCGCTTGCCGCCGCCACCGATGATGATCGGGACGCCGCCGGGCTGCACGGGCTTGGCGAGCGCGGGGGAGTCGGTGATCGGGTAATGGTTTCCCTTGTGGCTGAACGTCTTTCCCGGCTCGGTGGCCCACAGTCCGGTGATGACGGCGAGCTGCTCCTCCAGCCGGTCGAAGCGCTCGCCGAGCGGTGGGAAGGGGATGCCGTATGCCGTGTGCTCGGCCTCGAACCAGCCCGCGCCGAGTCCCAGCTCGACGCGTCCACCGCTCATCTGGTCGACGCCTGCGACCTGGATCGCGAGCGGGCCGGGCAGACGGAAGGTCGCGGAGGTGACGAGGGTGCCGAGGCGGATGGTCGAGGTCTCGCGGGCGAGGCCGGCCAGGGTGGTCCAGGCGTCGGTCGGTCCCGCTCCTCCGTCACCGCCCATCGACAGGTAGTGGTCCGAGCGGAAGAACCCGCTGAAGCCGGTGTCTTCGGCCGCCCGGGCGACGGCGAGCACGTCGTCGTAGGTGGCGCCCTGCTGGGGCTCGGTGAAGATGCGTAGGTCGAGGGTCATGACCCTGCAACCACGGTTCAGTCGCGAACAATCCCATCGACGACGACCTCGAGCATGGGGCGCACGTCGAGCTCCGTGCGGCTCGTGTCGGCGACGCTGGCGACACCGCTGACGAGGCGCATGATGTTGGCGGCGTCGACGCCGGGACGGAGCTCGCCATCGGCGCCGAGGTGGTCGATGACGCGGCGGTTGGCGTCGCTCATGACGCGGCACTTGCGGTACATCGGCGAGGCCGGGTCGTCCATGGCGGCGCAGATCTTGCTCGCGGCCCCACGGTGCAGGGTGATGTGGTCGATGAAGTGCTCGAACCAGTCGAGCAGCATCTGCCGGGCGGGCAGCCCTGTCGCGATCGCTGCGTCGGCGTCGGCTGCGACGCGGTCGGTCCAGTCCTGCATGAGCGCGTCGACGAGGGCTTCGCGGGTGGGGAAGTGGCGGTAGAGGGTGCCCGGCCCCACTCCGGCGCGCTTGGCGATCTCGTCGAGCGAGGAGTCGGTGCCGCGCTCGGTGAAGACGATGCGGGCCGTCGCGAGGATCTTGTCGTAGTTGCGCCGGGCGTCGGCGCGCATCGGGCGAGGAGATTTCCCCGTCGATTCCTGGGCTGGTCCGTCGGCCGAATCCCCTTGGGCGGCAACGGATCCCGGCGACGGATCGAGCGTCGCCTTGCCGGCTTCGGCAGGCGTCACGAGAAAACTCCCTTGCTAAAACGGAGACTGTCTCCGTATTGTTGGTCGAGCAGAACCGGAGTGGTTCTCCGCTAATCGTAGCGCCGACCGTCGTCACAGAGGAGTCCGGCACCCATGACCACCATGATCCAGCCCACCCGACAGGCCCGCCGCGTCCACCTGTCGCACCTCGCCACCACCCACCGCGCGCCGCTCGTGGCCCGCCCGGAGACCGGCGCCGCCGCCACTTCGGCCCGCGCCGCGACCGGTGGCCGTGCGACCCGGACCCGCGCCGCCGCCTTCACCCCGATGACCCGCGACCCGCTCACCGCCCCGACGCCGCGCCCCCAGTTCCAGCACCACGAAGCCTGAGGCAGAACATGTCGCCCACCACCACCCCGCCCGCCACCCGACCGCCCGTGGCAGCCACACCGTCCGTATCTGACCGCACGGCCCGCCGCGGCGCCATCGGCCTCGGCGTCGTCCTCGTCGCCCAGCTCATGCTCGTGCTCGACGCGACCGTCGTGAACGTCGCCCTCCCGCACATCCAGACCGACCTCGGCTTCACGCCGGCTGGCCTGTCCTGGGTGCTCAACACCTACACCCTCGCCTTCGGCGGCCTGCTGCTCCTCGGTGGGCGGCTCGGTGACGTCCTCGGGCGCCTGCGCAGCTTCGAGATCGGCCTGGCGATCTTCACCGTCGCGAGCCTCCTCGGTGGCCTCGCGACGTCCCCGGCGTGGCTCATCGCCTCGCGCACCCTCCAGGGCGTCGGCGCCGCCCTCGCCGCCCCGAGCGTCCTCGCGCTCGTGACGACGAGCGCCCCGAACGAGGCCGCGCGCAACCGCGGCCTGGCCCTCTTCACCGCGGTCTCGTCCGCCGGCGCCTCGATCGGCCTGCTCCTCGGCGGCGCGCTCACCGACTTCGTCAGCTGGCACTGGACCCTCTTCGTCAACGTGCCGATCGGCGCCGTCGTGCTCGTGTTGGCCCGTCGCTTCGTCACCGAGACGCCGCGCGTGCGTGGCCGCTTCGACGTCGTCGGCGCCGTCACGGCGACGCTCGGCTCGGTCGCCGTCGTCCACGGCTTCATCAGCGCCGCCGACCGCGGCTGGGCGGCGCCGCTGACGCTCGCGTCGTTCGTCGTCGGCCTCGGCCTGCTCGCACTCTTCGTGCGCACCGAGAGCCGCGTCCCGGCGCCGCTCCTGCCGATCGCGCTCGTCCGTGACCGCACCCGTGGGGGAGCGCTCGTGCTCATGGCGCTCGTCGTCGGCGCCCAGTTCTCGACGTTCTTCCTCGTGACGCAGTACCTCCAGCTCGTCCTCGGATTCAGCCCCGTCGCGACCGGCGCCGCGTTCCTGCCGCTCAGCCTCGCGATCTTCGCGACGTCGCGGGTCAGCGCCCGCCTCGTCGCCAAGGTCGGTCCGCGCCCGATGCTCCTCGTGGGCACGCTCGGGCTGACGGCGAGCTTCGTGTGGCTGAGCAGCATCACGACGACGAGCACGTATGCCGGCCACCTCCTCGGCGCCCTCGTGCTCAACGGCGTCTCCGCGGCCCTCGTCTTCATGCCCGTCACCGTCGTCGTCCTCGGCGGCGTCGACCGGGCGCAGGCGGGCACCGTCTCGGGCCTGCTCCAGACCGCGCAGCAACTCGGTGGCGCCGTGGGCCTCGCGGCCATCGTGAGTGTCTACGCCTCCAAGGCGGTCCCTGGCCAGTTCGTCCCCGGTGTCGAGCCGGCGTTCCTCACCTCGGCCACCTTCACCCTCGTCGCCCTGCTCGTCGCGGCCCTCGTGCTGCGCCCCCGCCCGGCGCGGTCCGTTGCGCAGCCGCAGCCGCAGCCGACGCGCGAGAGCGTCGCCGTCGCGGCCGCGGACGGCACCGAGGCCAGCTGACCCCCGCCACCTCCTGAACCGAACGCGGCGTTCGGTCTCGAACTCACCGGCAGAACCCGGTGTTCGAGACCGAACGCCGCGTTCGCGCATTCGGGGTGGGCGGGGTCAGGCCGCGCAGCGCCGGGTCAGCCGTGTCGGCCGTGTCAGCCGAGGCGGGCCGCGGACCGCTCGGCCAGCGTCTCCGCATCGACGACCTTGGCGGCCTCGGGCGACGTCGACACGACGCTCACCGAGACCCGCGTCCCGGTGCGCACGACCGAGACGAGCTGGCGCAGCAGGTGGTTGTCCTGGTCGAAGTCCATGGTCCAGCGCTGCCCCTCCGAGCCGTCCGGGAGGGTGACCTGCACCGGTGAAGACGCCCGGAAGCCGACGCCCTTCATCCCCTCGTTCGACGGGTCGGTGCACTGGGTGCGCCAGTCGAGGACCTCGGACACCATCTGCTGCGCGTCGGCCGTCTCCCGGAAGTCGAGCACGTACTGGTCGGCGTAGAGGTCGCCGCTGTCGGCCTGGGCGGAGTACATCTTCCGGAGGCCGTACTGCGCCTCCGGGCTCTTCGTCTGGCACGCCGTGATCGTCGCCTGCCCCGCGCCCGGGGCGGTGTGCAGCTGCGCCGTGGGCCAGCCGGCGGCCACGTAGTCGTTGGCGACCATGAGGCTCTTCTCGGAAAAGGCCGCCCGTGGCGACGACGCGGACGACGGGGACGAGGGCGTACGCGTGGGGCTCGGTGTCGTCGTCGTGGCGCGCGTCGTGACGGGCGCCGCTGCGGAGGCGGGCGGCGCCGTCCGGGTGGTCACGGCGGTGGAGGTTCCGCTCGTCCGCGGAGCCGCCGTCGTGGCCGACGAGCCGCCGACGCCGGTGCTCGGGCCGGTGCCGGCGCTCGGGGTGGCCCCGGCTCCGGTCATCCCGTGGATGAGGACGCCGGCCGCGACGCCCGCGACGGCAGCCGTTGCGAGCACGGCGGCGACGGTGGTGTTCCTGCTCTTCATGGTCTCTCCCTGTGGTCGGCCCGCGTGGGCCGGTCGGCCGGGTGCCCGTGCCCGGTGCCCGGTGCCCGGTGCCCGGTGCCCGGTGCCCGTGCTCCGGTGCCCGTGCTCCGGTGCCCGTGCCCGGTGGTCCCGCGCCCTCCGGCGTGGGTGTGTTCACGGATGGAGATGCGCCGGCGCTCCCATTTGTTGCCGGCGACCGTCCACCGGTGTCAGGCCAGGCGCTCGACGAGGTGCCCGCGCATGAAGGCCCGCGCGTCGTGGATGCGCGCCTTGGCCGTGCCGAGCGGCACCCCGGTGATCTCTGCGACCTCGTCGTAGGGCAGCTGCCCCAGGTCGCGCAGCACGAAGGACTCCACGAGGTGCGGCTTCGCGGCCTCCATTGCCTCGAGCGCCTCCATGAGGTCGACCCGTGACCCGGCCATGACGCTCGTCGTGCGCGGGTCGAGGGCCTCGGGCAGCACGGCCACGGCCTGCTCCGACCCGCGCCGCTTGAGCGAGCGGTAGGTCGAGCGGGCGCTGTTGGAGGCGATGACGGTCACCCAGCCGACGAACGAGCCCGCGCCGGAGTACGACCGGAGCTTGGTGGCGATCGCCACGAGCGCGTCCTGGCAGGCCTCTTCGGCGTCGGCCCGGTGGGGGAGGAACTTGGCGCAGCGCCGCATCACGAGCGGCTCGAGCGCGCGCATGAGGTCGTCGACCGCGTGCGGGTCCCCGTCGAGCGCGGCCAGCCTCAGCCGCTCCAGCGTGTCGGCCTCGGACACCTCGTCCTGCAGCACCGTCTGCTCCGTTCCCCTGACCGGTCGGCCACCCGCGCGAACGGATGGGCCATGATGACGCGATGGAGGCTATCGGTCGATACCAGCTCCGGCACCGTCTGGGCGCCGGTGCGTTCGCGACGGTCTGGCTCGCGCACGACCCCGACCTCGCCGTCCCGGTGGCGGTCAAGGTACTCGCCGACAACTGGAGCGCCGACCTCGACATCCGCCAGCGCTTCCTCGCCGAGGCCAGGCTCCTGCGCCGCCTGTCGGACGACCGGGTCGTGCGCGTCCACGACCTCGGCGAGCTCCCGGACGGTCGCCCCTACTTCGTCATGGACTACGTCGACGGCGGCACCGTCGCCGACGTGCTCAAAGCGGTCGTCGCCTCCGACGAGGCGCGGGATCCATTGCGGGCCCTGGCGATCGGGGCCGACGCGGCACGCGGGCTGCACGTGCTGCACGAGCACGGCGTCGTCCACCGCGACGTCAAGCCGGGCAACCTGCTGCTGACCCAGCGCGACGGCCGCGACCACGTCGTCATCGCCGACCTCGGCATGGCCAAGGCCCTCGCCGAGTCCTCGGGGCTCACCGTCACAGCCGGCACGCCGGCCTACATGGCGCCCGAGCAGGCCTACGGCGCCAAAGGATTCGACGAGCGCGCCGACGTCTACGCCGCCGCGGCCGTCACCTACGCGCTGCTCACCGGGACGGCGCCGTATGCCGTCGACGGCGGCCTGCTGAGCATCGCCACCCGTGACCCCAAGCTCTCACCCGCGGCGGTCGGTCCGGTCGCCGGCACCCCGCGCGAGCTCGACGAGCTGCTCCGCTCGGCGCTGGCCCACGACCCGGCCCGCCGACCACGGACCGCGCTCGAGCTCGCGGACCGGCTGGACGGCATACGCCATCGGCTCGAGAGCGAGGGGCCGGGCGCGGCGCCCGCCACGACGTGGGGCGGGGGCGCGCTCGCGGGCCTCGCCGCGGCGACCTTCACGGTCTTCACGCTCGCGACATGGCTGACCCTCCGCCTCCTCGGGTGAGGTGACGGAGGGTCGGCAGCGGTCGTGCGGGCTCAGTGCCCCTGCGGCATGGCCCAGCGAGCCGTCGACGTGCCCTGCTCCTTGGCGCGGTCGAAGGCCTCGCCGATGATCTTCTCGGCGGCCTCGCGGTTGCCCCAGTCGGAGCCCTCGACGTGCTTGCCGGGCTCGAGGTCCTTGTAGCGCTCGAAGAAGTGCTGGATCTCGTCGAGCGTGAACGTGCTGACGTCGGAGATGTCCTGGACGTCGGCGGTGCGCGGGTCGACCGGCACGCAGAGCACCTTGTCGTCGCCACCGGCCTCGTCGGTCATGTGGAAGACGCCGATCGGGCGGGCCTCGACGACGACGCCCGGGAAGACCGGCTCGGGCAGCAGCACGAGGGCGTCCAGGGGGTCGCCGTCCTCGCCGAGCGAGTCCTCGATGTAGCCGTAGTCGGCGGGGTAGGCCATCGGCGTGAAGAGGTAGCGGTCGAGGCGGATGCGACCCGTCTCGTGGTCGACCTCGTACTTGTTGCGCTGTCCGCGCGGGATCTCGATGGTGACGTCGAACTCCACGTCTTCCCCTTCTTCACGGTCTTCGGGTGCTGTCTCTGGTGCGGCGCGCGTGCCGGAGCACTCGCCTGCGGCTGACAGAATCGTCCGCGACAGTGTGTCAGCAAGGACCGGCCTTGCGCGAAACAGCACGGACGACGGACGGGGGTGGGCAGGCATGGCACGAGAGTCGAGGCCCGGACGCCGCGCCCCCCGCCACACCTACGGCGCGGCCGTCGTGGGGTCGCTCGTGACCATCCTGCTGGGGTATGCCGTGCTCGACGTCGCCGACGCCGCGCCCGGTCCGCTGACGCTGCGTCCACTGCCGCCGCCCGCCCCGACCGAGTACGTCGCGAAGCGCACGCTGCCGCTCGTGGAGCAGCCGACGCTGCCGACCTCGGTCGAGGCGCCGCTGCCGGCGCTGGCCGGCGAGACCGCCGCCCCCTCGGCCGACGGCATCGACCGGGCCCTCGCCGCGGTCCGGGCCATGCCGGCCCTGCGCGACTCGGCCCTCGTCGTGCGCGACGGCCAGAGCGGGGAGGTGCTGCTCGACCAGCGCGGTGACGAGCTGCGCATCCCGGCCTCGACCACCAAGCTGCTGTCGGCCGCCGCCATCGGCCGGACGTTCGCGCCCGACGCGACGTTGCGGACCGTGGTGCGCGAGGGCGACACGCCCGACCAGATCGTCCTCGTCGCGGGCGGCGACTCGCTGCTCGCCCCGGGCAAGGGCGACCCGCAGGCCGTCGCCGGCCACGCCGGTCTGGGCGACCTCGCCGACCAGGTCGCCTCGGCGCTGGACGCCCGCGGCACGCGCGCCGTCACGCTCTACGTCGACGAGACGTATGCCGACGGCCCGACGACCGCCCCGACGTGGGGCTCGACGTTCCGCAGCTCGGGCATCACCGGCGCGGTCGCCATGCTCGGCCTGTCGAGCCAGCGGGCCCGGGGCGGCGCGCCCGGCCCTGCCGACCCCGTGCTCGCGGTGCGGACGGCCTTCACCCGCCTGCTCGAGGCCCGTGGCGTCGACGTGACGGTGGCGGCGCGTGGCCGGGCGCCCGGTGTCGCCGGCTCGCCGATGCCGACACCGACGACAGGACCGACGCCGACCACCTCGGGATCGGACACGGCGACACCCGACGACGGCGCGACCTCGGGCGACGGCTCCGGCGACGGCTCCGGCACGGCCACGCCCTCGGCCACGGCGGGCGTCCCCACCCAGGGCCCGGGTGCCGTCCTCGGCAGCGTCACGTCGGCGCCCGTGCGCGAGCAGCTGGCCCTGGCCCTGACCGACAGCGACAACGCGCTGACCGAGATCCTCGCCCGCCAGGCGGCCTACCGCTCCGGCTCGGCCACCGACTTCGCGGCCGTCGGCACGTGGGTCGTGTCGCAGGTGGCCGCGCTCGGGCTCGACACGACGGGCGTCACCCTCTCCGACGCGAGCGGGCTCTCGCGCGAGAACCGCGTGCGTGCCTCGCTGCTGTCCGACGTGCTCGTGCTCGGCTACGACGGCAAGCACCCGGTGCTGCGCCGCGCCCTCGACGGGCTGCCCATCGGTGGCCTGACCGGCACCCTGGCGGGCCGGTTCACCGGCCCGGACCACGACGCGGCGGGCCGCGCGCGCGCCAAGACCGGCACCCTGACGGGCGCCAACGCGCTCGCCGGAAGCGTCGTCGACGACGACGGTCGGCTCATCGTCTTCGTGGGTATGGTCGCCGGAGTGGGAACCAACGACGCTCGGGCGGCGTTGGACCGTCTGGTGGCGACGCTCGCCTCGTGCGGGTGTCGCTGACGGGCCGAGAGGCCGTTCGGGGACCGGGTCAGCGACGACGTTCGTGACCTTTCCGTGAGCGGGTCCTGGCCCTCCAGACACCTCGCGCGACGTCGACATCGTCACGGCACGGAAAGGGCTGGCATGACCGACACGACCCACCCGACCCCCGCGGACGCCCGCCGTCCTGAGCGCTCGGGTGGTGGTGCTCCGGCCGCGTCCGTCGACTACGAGTTCGCCAAGCGGACCGGGCGCGCCATCGTCAACCCCGGGCCCCAGGTCTCGAGCGACGAGGCCGCCGCCATCGTGGCCGACCTGCGGGCGGCCGCAGCGTCGGCCGTCGGCCCCGTCGCCGAGACCAGCGCGCTCACGGCCCCCGCCGGTGCACCCGACCCGCTCGTCGTCGACCGTGCGGGCTGGATCAGCGCCAACGTCGACTCGTTCCGGTCGATGCTCGACCCCGTCGTCGACAAGCTCAACGCGACGAAGAAGTCCCCGACGAGCGCCACGGCGGCCGCGATCGGCGGCAAGGTGACCGGCGCCGAGATGGGTGGCCTGCTCGCCTTCCTCTCGAGCAAGGTGCTGGGGCAGTACGACCTCGCGCCCGGCGGCACGCCGCGCCTGCTGCTCGTGGCCCCCAACATCGTCGCGGCCGAGCGGCGCATGGGCGTCGACCCGACCGACTTCCGCCGCTGGGTCGCCATGCACGAGGAGACCCACCGGGTGCAGTTCACCGCGGTGCCCTGGCTGCGCGACCACATGGTCTCCCGCACCCAGGCCCTCGCCGTCGACCTCGCCCCCACCCCCGAGGACCTCTCGAAGCGCTTCGAGCAGCTGACGAAGAACCTGCCCCAGGTGCTCAGCTCCGGCGAGGGTGTCGGCCAGCTCTTCGCGACGCCCGAGCAGAAGGCGCAGATCGCCGAGCTGACCGCCGTCATGTCGCTGCTCGAGGGCCACGCCGACGTCGTCATGGACGCCGTCGGGCCCCGGGTCATCCCGAGCGTCGACGAGATCCGGCGCAAGTTCGACCAGCGCCGCAACAGCTCGGTCGGGGTCGACCGGCTGCTGCGCAAGCTGCTCGGCCTCGAGGCCAAGATGCGGCAGTACCGCGACGGCGCCGTCTTCGTCCGCGCGGTCACCGACCAGGTGGGCCGCGACGGCTTCAACGCCGTCTGGTCCTCGCCCGACACGTTGCCCCGAGCCGCCGAGATCCTCGAGCCCGACGCCTGGGTGCGCCGGGTCCACGGCTGAGCGATGCGAGGTTCCGCAGACATGCCCGGTCCCGATCCCGCCGTCGCCGCCACCCGCCTCGCCGTGCGCGAGCACCTCGCCGACGTGCCCGAGGGCGGCGTCGTGCTCGTCGCCTGCTCGGGTGGCCCCGACTCGGTGGCGCTCGCCGCCGCGCTCGCCTTCGAGGCGCCGCGGGCCGGCGTCCGCGGTGGTGCCGTCGTCGTCGACCACGGCCTGCAGGAGCGCTCCGCCGTGGTCGCGGAGGAGGCGGCCGCCCTGTGCCGCGAGATGGGGCTCGACCCCGTCGAGGTCGTCCGCGCCGAGGTCCGCACGAGCGGCGCCGGCCTCGAGGCCGATGCCCGCTCGGCGCGCTACGCCGCCATCGAGGCGGCTGCCGACCGCGTGGGCGCGTCCATGGTCCTCATCGGCCACACGCGTGACGACCAGGCCGAGCAGGTGCTCCTCGGCCTGTCCCGTGGCTCGGGCGCCCGGTCGCTCAGCGGTATGCCGGTGCGCCGCGACCGCTTCGTCCGTCCCCTCCTCGCCCTGCCGCGCGCCACGACGCTCGCCGCCTGCGCGGCCTACGGCATCGACCCGTGGGACGACCCGCACAACAGCGACGACTCGTTCCGCCGGGTCCGCGCCCGCCGCCTGCTCGCGACCCTCGAGTCCGACCTCGGTCCGGGCTTCGGTGCTGCCCTGGCGCGCAGTGCCGACCTGCTGCGCGAGGACGCCGACTACCTCGAGACGTTGGCGATCCGGGCGCGGGCCGACCTGCCCACCGGACCCCAGGGCGAGGGGGTCGACCTCGACGCCCTCGCGTCCCTGCCGCGGGCGATCCGCACCCGCGTCTGGCGGCTGCTCGCCGCCGAGGCCGGCGCGCCGCTCGCCGACGTCAGCGCCGCGCACGTCGAGTCGCTCGACGCCCTGCTGACCTCGTGGCACGGACAGGGCCCGCTCCACGTGCCCGGCGGCATCGCCGTGGCGCGCACCGGCGGGGCCATCGTCTTCAGCCCGCTCCGCGAGACCGCCAACGCCTGAGCGCCGACGCCTCGCCGCCGACGCCCGACTGCGTGGTGTGAGGCCCGTCGCCGGGTGCGGTTGAATGGGTCCCGCACCGCATGCCCCCGCAGCACCCCGCACCACATGGAGGAGCCTTCGTGGACCACGAGCACATGGGAGACGACCTGGCCAAGGTCCTCTACACCGAGGAGCAGATCCAGGCCCGGCTCGCCGAGCTCGCCGCCGACATCTGGAAGGACTACGAGGGCAAGGACTTCCTGCTCGTCGGTGTCCTCAAGGGTGCCGTCGTCGTCATGGCCGACCTCATGCGGGCGCTGCCCGGAACGGCCCCGATGGACTGGATGGCGGTCTCGTCCTACGGCTCCGGCACCAAGAGCTCCGGCGTCGTGCGCATCCTCAAGGACCTCGACACCGACATCAGCGGGCGCCACGTGCTCATCGTCGAGGACATCATCGACTCCGGCCTGACGCTCTCGTGGATCAAGTCCAACCTCGAGTCGCGCAACCCGGCCTCGGTCGAGATCTGCACGCTCCTGCGCAAGCCCGACGTCGTCAAGGTCGACATCCCCGTCAAGTACGTCGGCTTCGACATCCCCAACGAGTTCGTCGTCGGCTACGGCCTCGACTACGCCGAGAAGTACCGCAACCTGCGCTGCGTCGGCACCCTCGCCCCGCACGTCTACGCCTGACAGGACGGGTCACCGTGACCTTCTCGATCGTCGCCCGCCAGGGTGAGGCGCACGGCATCGCCGTCGCGAGCAAGTTCCTCGCCGTCGGTGCCGTCGTGCCCGGCGCACGCCTCGGCGTCGGCGCCGTCGCGACCCAGTCCTTCGCGCGCGTCGCCTACCTCGAGGAGCTGCTCGGCCGCCTGGCCGCCGGGGAGCCGGCCGACGAGGCGCTCGCCGCCGCGACGGCGCTCGACGAGGGCCGCGAGACCCGTCAGGTCGGCGTCGTCGGCCTCGGCTCGGCCGCGACGTTCACGGGTTCGGAGTGCAACGCGTGGGCCGGCGGCGTGGCACGCGACGACGGCGACACGGCATACGCGATCCAGGGCAACATCCTGACCGGGCCCGAGGTCGTCGAGGCCATGGAGCGCGCCTGGCACGACACGGCGGGGGAGCCGCTCGCGCGTCGCCTGCTCGCCGCTCTCGTGGCCGGCGACGCGGCCGGCGGCGACTCGCGTGGCCGCCAGAGCGCAGCCATGTATGCCGTCGAGCCGGGTTCGGGCTACGACGCGTGCGGGGTGCTCGCCGACCTGCGCGTCGACGACCACGCCGACCCCGTGACCGAGCTCGGTCGCCTGCTCTCGGACTGGGAGATGTACTTCGGCAAGCCCGAGGACGTGCAGGCGCTCGAGGGCGAGCTCGCGGACGAGGTGCGCGAGCGGCTGGCCAGGCTGGGCTTCACCGACCCCGACGTCGCGACGGCGCTCGCCGACTGGGCCGGAAACGCCAACTACGAGGCGCGCCTGAGCCCCGACGGGATCGACCGGCGCGTCCTCGAGGCCCTCCGCGCCGCCACCGCCTGACCCGCGACGCCACGCCGACCGGGCACCCCGGCGCCGACCCTCGACGGACGGGTTGGTCACCGGCGTGCCGCATGCGGAACACTGGTAGACCACCGGACGTTGTGCCGGTGGACAAACTCACCGGACGAGCAGGAGGACCGGGGCCCCGACAGGTCCCGCACGTACATGGACGCTAAGCGGATTCTGCGCACACCACTGCTGTGGATCTTGGTCCTCATCAGCGCGCTCGTCTTCGGCATGATGTTCTCCGAGTCCGGCCCGCCCCGGATCGACACGTCGGCTGCGATGACGCAGATCAACGACGGCAACGTCGAGTCGGCCAAGCTGCTCAACAACGAGCGCATGGAGCTGACCCTCAAGAAGCCCTACACGTCGCCCGACGGCACGGTGAAGGACGCGAAGACGGTCTACGCCTTCTACGTCGACGCGCGCGGCGGCCAGGTCGTCGCGGCGCTCAACGCCAAGCCGCCGGCCCAGGGCGTCGACGACCAGATCGACCAGCCGAGCTGGTTCGGCTCGCTCCTCTTCTCGATCCTGCCGATCATCGTGATCCTCGCGCTCTTCTGGTTCCTCATGGGCCAGATGCAGGGCGGCGGCAACCGCGTCATGCAGTTCGGCAAGTCCCGCGCCAAGCTCGCGACCAAGGACACCCCGAAGGTCACCTTCGCCGACGTCGCCGGCTGCGACGAGGCCATCGAGGAGCTCCAGGAGATCAAGGAGTTCCTCCAGGAGCCCGCGAAGTTCCTCGCCGTCGGCGCCAAGATCCCCAAGGGCGTGCTGCTCTACGGCCAGCCCGGCACCGGCAAGACGCTGCTCGCCCGCGCGGTCGCGGGTGAGGCCGGCGTGCCGTTCTACTCGATCTCCGGATCGGACTTCGTCGAGATGTTCGTCGGTGTCGGCGCGAGCCGTGTCCGTGACCTCTTCGAGCAGGCCAAGGCCAACGCCCCGGCCATCGTCTTCGTCGACGAGATCGACGCCGTCGGCCGCCACCGCGGCGCCGGCATGGGCGGCGGCCACGACGAGCGCGAGCAGACCCTCAACCAGCTGCTCGTCGAGATGGACGGCTTCGACGTCAAGACCAACGTCATCCTCATCGCGGCGACCAACCGCCCCGACATCCTCGACCCCGCGCTGCTGCGTCCCGGCCGCTTCGACCGCCAGATCGCCGTCGACGCGCCCGACATGATCGGCCGCCACCGCATCCTCGAGGTGCACGCCCAGGGCAAGCCCGTCACGGCCGACGTCGACCTGCTCGCCGTCGCGCGCCGCACGCCCGGCTTCACCGGTGCCGACCTCGCCAACGTCCTCAACGAGGCCGCCCTGCTGACGGCCCGCAGCGACAAGAAGGTCATCGACAACGAGGCCCTCGACGAGGCCATCGACCGCGTCATCGCCGGCCCGCAGAAGCGCACCCGCATCATGTCGGCCAAGGAGCGCAAGATCACGGCCTACCACGAGGGTGGTCACGCCCTCGTCGCCGCGGCGCTCAACCACACCGACCCGGTGACCAAGGTGACGATCCTCCCGCGTGGCCGTGCCCTCGGCTACACGATGGTCATGCCGATCGACGACAAGTACTCCACGACGCGCAACGAGATCCTCGACCAGCTCGCGTACGCCCTCGGTGGCCGCGTCGCCGAGGAGATCGTCTTCCACGAGCCGACCACCGGTGCCAGCAACGACATCGAGAAGGCCACGGGCATGGCCCGCAAGATGGTCACCGAGTTCGGCATGTCCGAGCGCATCGGCGCCATCAAGCTCGGCCAGAGCACCGGCGAGGTCTTCCTCGGCCGCGACATGGGCCACCAGCGCGACTACTCCGAGGAGATCGCCCGGATCGTCGACGAGGAGGTCCGTGCCCTCATCGACGCGGCCCACGACGAGGCGTACTCCGCCCTCAACGCCAACCGCGACCTGCTCGACCACCTCGTCCTCGAGCTGCTCGAGAAGGAGACGCTCAACGTCCACGAGCTCGCCGAGCTGTTCAAGCCGGTCGTCAAGCAGCCCGAGCGCCCCACCTGGCTCTCGTCGCAGACGCGCCAGCTGAGCGACCGTCCGCCGGTGCTGACGCCGGCCGAGATTGCCGCGCAGAACGGCCAGAACGGCTCCGGCCAGAACGGCCACCTGCCGCCCCCGGTGCCGGCCGACAAGCACATCGAGAGCCAGATCGACGAGGCTGCCTCCGTCGGTGCGCACCCGCTCGCCGACGAGCACCCCGCCGAAAAGATCGTCGAGGTGCCGGACGACCGCCCCGTCAACCCCGACGAGAAGAGCTGACGCGTGACGATCGACCAGCCGCGCGCCGAGGCGGCCGTGCGGGAGCTGCTCCTCGCCATCGGTGAGGACCCCGACCGCGAGGGCCTGCTCGACACCCCGGGCCGGGTGGCCCGCTCCTTCAGCGAGATCTACGCCGGACTCGACATGACGGCGGCGGACGTGCTCGGCACGACGTTCGAGATCGACCACCAGGAGCTCGTCATCGTGCGGGACATCGAGCTCTACAGCACGTGCGAGCACCACCTCGTGCCCTTCCACGGGGTGGCGCACGTCGGCTACATCCCGAGCAAGGACGGCCGGGTCACCGGCCTGTCCAAGCTCGCCCGGCTCGTCGAGGTCTTCGCCCGGCGCCCCCAGGTGCAGGAGCGCCTCACGACCCAGATCGCCGACGCGCTCGTCGAGCACCTCGACGTGCAGGGCGTCATCGTCGTGGTCCAGGCCGAGCACCTGTGCATGTCGATGCGCGGCATCCGCAAGCCCGGCGCCAGCACGATCACCTCGGCGGTGCGCGGCCAGCTGCGCGACCCGGCCACTCGAGCAGAGGCCATGGCGCTGATGCTCGAGGGCAACAAGTGAGCGGCGAACCCTCCACCCACCTCGGCGCCCACCTGACGTCCCGGACGCGCCCGGCTCCCTGCGCGACGTCGGCCGCGACACAATGGCGCCCATGACTGCGCCAGCTCCCCGCAAGCGGACCACGCCCGATGCCACCGCGCTCCTGTCGGTGCGCGACCGCACGCTCGTCATGGGCGTCGTCAACGTCACTCCCGACTCGTTCTCCGACGGCGGGCAGTGGTTCGAGCAGGACGCCGCGATCGCGCACGGCCGTGAGGTCGTCGCGGCCGGCGCCGACATCGTCGACGTCGGCGGCGAGTCGACGCGGCCGGGCGCCGAGCGTCCGTCGGTCGAGGAGGAGCTGCGCCGGGTCGTCCCCGTCGTGACGGCCCTCGCGGCCGATGGGGCCGTCGTGTCCGTCGACACGATGCGCGCCTCGGTCGCCCGGGCGGCGGTCGACGCGGGCGCGAGCATCGTCAACGACGTCTCGGGCGGCCTGGCCGACCCCGAGATGGTGCCGTGGGTGGCCTCCGACCGGCTGCCGTTCATCGCCATGCACTGGCGGGGGCACAGCACCGAGATGCAGTCGCGGGCCATCTACGACGACGTCGTCGAGGACGTGATCCGAGAGCTGGCGCAGCGGCGTGACGCGCTGCTCGAGGGCGGCATCGACGAGGAGCGCCTCGTGCTCGACCCCGGCCTCGGCTTCGCCAAGAACGCCGACCACAACTGGGCCCTCATGGCCGACCTCCCGGCCCTGCACGAGCTGGACCAGCCGATCCTGCTCGGCGCCTCCCGCAAGACCTTCCTCGGTCGGCTCGGCCGGGACGAGGGCGACGCCCCGCGTCCCGCCCCGGACCGCGACGTCGAGACGACCGCGACGTCGGTCATGGCCGCCATGGCAGGCCTGTGGTGCGTGCGCGTCCACGACGTCGCCTCGACCGTGCGTGCGCTCAGCGTCGTGCAGGCGGCGCTCGAGCACGCCCCTGAGGAGCTCTCCGACTGACCGAGCCCGGCCACCTGCCGGCCGGCCACCCACCACCCGACCACCATCGACGACCACCGACGACCTCGTGAAGGATCCCCACTGATGCCCGACCGCATCGTGCTGCAGGGCGTGACCGCCTGCGGCCACCACGGAGTGCTCGAGAGCGAGAAGCGCGACGGCCAGACGTTCCTCGTCGACGTGACGATGAGGCTGGACCTCGAGCCGGCCGGCCGCACCGACGCCCTCGCCGCCACCGTCAACTACGCGGAGGTGGCCGCCGACGTCGTCGCCCGCATCACCGGGCCGTCGTTCGACCTCATCGAGCGTCTGGGGGAGGTCATCGCCGACGACGTGCTGCGCCACGACCTCGTCCACACCGTCGAGGTGGTCGTGCACAAGCCGGAGGCACCCGTGGGTCATCCGTTCACCGACGTCCAGGTGCACCTCACCCGCACCAACGCTGCCCACGTCGTCATCGCGCTCGGCAGCAACCTCGGCGACCGGGGCCAGACCCTGACCGACGCGGTCGCGGCGCTCACGGCGCTGCCGGGGCTGACGGTGACGGCCGTGTCCGACATCGTGGCAACCGACCCGGTGGGCGGTCCCGACCAGCCGGAGTACCTCAACGCCGTCGTCACCGCGCGCTCGTTGCTGCACCCCACGGACCTGCTGTCCGAGCTGCACCGCATCGAGGCCGATCACGGCCGCACCCGCAAGGTCCGCTGGGGCGCCAGGACGCTCGACCTCGACCTCATCCAGTACGGCACGCCCGGCGGCCACCGCGAGGTCACCGCGGAGGTCCCGGAGCTGATGCTGCCGCACCCGCGCGCGCACGAGCGGGCCTTCGTCCTCGTGCCGTGGCTCGACGCCGACCCCCGCGCGACCCTGCGGCTGGGCGAGGGCGCGGCCGGCATCCGACGGGTCGACGAGGTGCTCGCGGGCCTCGACCGGTCCGGCGTGCGCCCCGGTCCCCGATGGGAGCACCAGTGAGACCCCACTCCGGCATTCGCGTCACGACGCTCGTGCTCGCGGGACTGGCCATGACGGTGGTCGCGTGGCTCGTGCTGCGCTGGCTCTCCTCGGGCGGCAGTCCCGTCCCCGAGCCCGGCTGGATCGGGGCAGCGGCCATGGTCTTCCTCGGCGGCGGGCTGCTCCTCGCCGGCTGGCAGGTGCGCAAGGTCCGTGACGGCCGACCCGACCCCGCGATCACGCCGCTGCGCGCCGCCCGCACGCTCGTGCTGGGCCAGGCGGGCGCCCTCACCGGGGCGGTGCTCGTCGGGTGGTATGCCGCGAACGCGCTCGTCCTGCTGCCCGACGGGGACGTCGACTCGCAGCGCAGCCGCATCTGGCTCTTCGTGCTGCACGCGGTCGTCGCGCTGCTCCTCGCGGCCGCGGGCATGGTCGTGCAGGCCTGGTGCCGGCTGCGACCGCGCGACGACGAGGACGACGAGGACGCCGGCGCTCCACGCTGACCGGTGACGTGCGTGATGGTCCTGCGCCCGGTGGGGTGATCACCCCACCGGGCGCAGGACCATCTGGCGCCTCATCCGCAGCACCAACCACCGCGGACCGGGGCGTGCAACCCGGCCCGGGCCGGGCCGGAGGCCGGGAGTCGGCTCAGGTGGTGCCGGCGACGCTCACCGTCGACGTCGGGATCGTCGTCGAGCTCGTCGGCGGCTGCGGCGGACCGTCCGGCTTCGTCGTGCGCGTGGGCCACGGCGGGGGGATCGTGTCGACGGTGTCCTCGTCGGAGCAGGCCGCAGCGAGCGTGACCACGCCGGTGATGAGGGCGACGGCCACGCCGCGCACGAGGTTCTCCCGCGAGACCCGGGCAGACGGCATACGCCCCCTCACTTGTCGACGTCCCCGACGACGAAGAACATCGACCCCAGGATCGCGACCATGTCGGCGATGAGCTGGCCCGGGAGCATCTCGCTCAGCACCGACACGTTGTTGAACGACGCCGAGCGCAGCTTGAGCCGCCACGGCGTCTTCTCCCCGCGCGAGACGAGGTAGTAGCCGTTGAAGCCGAGAGGGTTCTCGGTGGCGCAGTAGATCCCGCCCTCGGGGACCTTGAGCACCTTGGGCAGCTTGACGTTGATCGGGCCCTGGGGCAGCTGCACGAGCCGGTCGAGGCAGGCCTGCGCGAGGTCGAGCGAGACGTGCACCTGCTCGAGCAGCACCTCGAGGCGAGCGAGGCAGTCGCCCGCGGTGCGCGTCACGACGCGGCCGGGACCCTTGTCGCCGAAGAGCTCGCCGTAGGCGAGGTAGGGCGCGTCGCGGCGCAGGTCGACGTCGAGGCCGCTGGCCCGCGCGATCGGCCCGGAGACGCCGTAGGACTCGACCGTCGAGAGCGGGAGCACCCCGACACCGCGGGTGCGCGCCTCGAGGATCTCGTTGCCGACGATGAGCCGCTCGAGGTCGGGAAGTCGCTTGCGCACGTTGGCGATCGCCTTGTCGACGCGCCCCATCCACCCGGCCGGGAGGTCCTCCTTGAGGCCGCCGACGCGGTTGAACATGTAGTGCATGCGCCCGCCCGAGACCTCCTCCATGACCGCCTGGAGCTCCTCGCGCTCGCGGAACGCGTGGAAGACCGGCGTGATCGCGCCGAGCTCGAGGGGGTAGCTGCCGAGGAACATCAGGTGGTTGAGCACGCGGTTGAGCTCGGCCAGCGCGGTGCGCGCCCAGACGGCCCGCTCGGGCACCTCCATGCCGAGCATCTGCTCGACGCCGAGCACGACCCCGAGCTCGTTGGAGAAGGCGCTGAGCCAGTCGTGGCGGTTGGCGAGCACGATGATCTGGCGGTAGTCGCGCACCTCGAAGAGCTTCTCGGCGCCGCGGTGCATGTAGCCGACGATCGGCTCGGCGCTGACGATGCGCTCGCCGTCGACGACGATGCGCAGGCGCAGCACGCCGTGCGTGGCCGGGTGCTGCGGGCCGATGTTGAGCACCATGTCGGCGGTCGCGAGCCCGCCCGCGCCGATGCCGACGGTCAGGGCGCGCCCCTCGTCGGGGGTGGACGGTCGTGTGCCGTCGACTGCGCTCGTGCCGCTCACAGGCTCGACCCTACGTCGGTCATGCGATCGAGTATGCCGTGAGCGCCCTCGTGCCCGTCACGCGGCGTAGCGTCGTGCGGACCACTGCGGACCAGTGCCGGCCGCAGAGGACCGCAGAGAAGCGGCGAGACGAGTGGAGGCGTCATGAGCGAGCTGACCCCGTACATCTGCGTGGCCGACTCGAGGGCCGCGATCGAGTGGTACGGCGAGCACCTCGGCGCCGTGGTCACCACCCCGCCCATGGTCATGGACGACGGCCGCGTCGGGCACTGCGAGCTGGCCGTCGACGGCGCCCGCTGGATGATGTCCGACGAGTTCGAGAGCGCCGGCGTCGCGCCGCCCCTGCCGGGCCGCGGCAACGCCGTGACGCTGCACCTCACGGTGCCCGACGTCGACGCGCGCTGCCGCCGGGTGCAGGAGGGCGGCGCGACGATCGACCGTGCTCCGGAGGACAACCCGCCGATCGGCCGGCTCGCGGTCTTCCACGACCCGTTCGGCCACCGGTGGTTCCTCAACCAGCCGCTGGAGGGTGGCTGAGGGGAGGGCCTCAGGAGCGGTCGGCCTCGCGGCCGCGCAGCACGAGGTAGCCACCGATCGCCAGGAGCACGAGCGTCCCGATGACGGTGAGCAGGATGGGCACGAAGAGCGAGCCCTGGCCGTCGTCGGCGGCCGAGACCGGCTTGACGTGCACCGTCGCGCCGGCGGTGGCGGTCGAGCCGTCGAGGCCGACCGTCGCGTGGAAGGAGAACGTGCCCGTAACGGGGTGCCCGTCGTCCGAGGTGATCCGGTAGGAGACCGTGTAGTCGCCCCCGGGCGCCGTCGGCGCGATGGCCTGCTTGACGTCGCGGCCGGAGATCGTCGGCGTGCCGGACGACACCGGGCCGGACGGGCCGGTGACCACGACCTGGGCGCCGAGGGCGAGCGGCGTCTCGGAGAAGGTGAGCACGACCGCGTCGGGCAGCTTCGTGACGGTGGTGCCGTCCGCGGGGTTGGTGCGCTCGAGCGCGTCGTGGGCGAAGGCCGCCGCGGGGGCGGCCACGAGCAGGCCGAGGGCGAGCAGTGCGGAGGCGAGACGACGCATGACGTTCAGGTTACGTCGTGCCCGCGGACGCGTTTCACCGCCCACCAGAAGCCCCCGAAACCGTCGCGGTGCAGCAGCTGCGCCTCGGTGCTCGCGTGCTCGAGCCCCGCGAGGTAGGCGAGCGGATCGGCGCCCGCGAGCGCGTGCGGCGGGGTGGCGCCGGTCAGGCCGAGGGCCTGCAGCGCCTCGCGCTGGGGACGCACGACGTCGGCATCGAGGCTGTCCACGGCGACGTGCGCGGTGAGGTCGCACGAGCCGTCGGGCACGGGCGTGGTCAGCTGCCCGCTCGCGTATGCCGTGAGCGTCCCCCCGGCAGGACGCCCGGTCGCCGTGTGGCCGTAGTCCACGGCGACGAGCGTGCCCGAGTCGACGCGCGAGACCAGGTCGGCCCAGGCCTCGTCGCGGGCGCGGCCCACCTCGATGCGGTCGCCGGGGGTGGTCGTGGGCCAGTGCGCGTCGGCCCACTCCCGGTCCTGCCCGGACAGCGGGGCGCCGAGCGACTCCGCACCCGTGTCGGGGTCGACGAGGACCTCGCGTGCCGTGCCGTCGGCGTCGACCTCCGCGACGGTGCAGGGGACGACGTCGAGCCACTCGTGGGCGATGACGAGGGCGTCGCCCAGGCCGGTCAGCTCGGGCGGCAGGCCTGCGCCACCGGGGGAGCGGAGCCACTCGACGCGGGGGTCGAGACCGGCCGGCCGGTCCACGACGTCGACGGCGACGACGCGGGTCGCCTGCGGGGTGCGCGTGCCGCCGGGGCTGGTCGGGTCCATGGCGTCCACGAGGTGGGTCGCGAGTTCGCCCCGCCCGGCGCCGACGTCGACGACGACCCGAACCGGGTGGTCGGGGAGCGCGAGCAGCGCCCGCGCTAGCCTCGCCCCCGTGGCTCCGTGGGCGGCTGTCGTGAAGTGCGCCGCCGGCCCGCCGCGCGTGACGTAGAAACCCCGGCCCACGGCATACAACGCCTCGTGCCACGCCTCGCGCCAGGGAACGGGATCCACGCCTGCCGACTGTAGGCGATAGCGTGCCGTGGGTGAGCACCCCGCACGAGCGTCCTGCGCGCTTCGACGTCGGCGTCGTGGGCGCCGGGCGCGTCGGAGCCGTCCTCGGAGCTGCACTGGCCCGCGCCGGCCACGTGGTCACCGGTGTCTCCGCGGTCAGCGAGGAGAGCCTCGAGCGGGCCGCGACGCTGCTGCCGGGCGTGCCGGTCAAGCCGATCCCGGAGGTCGTCGCCGGCGCGCACCTCGTCGTGCTCGCCGTGCCGGACGACGCCCTCGCCGACCTCGTCCGCGGCCTCAGCGCCACGGGCACCTTCACCCCCGGGCAGCTGGTCATGCACACGTCCGGCGCCCACGGGATCTCGGTCTTCGAGGCCGCCGCCGACAGCGACATCGTGCCGCTCGCGATCCACCCGGCCATGACGTTCACGGGCACGGAGCTCGACCTCGAGCGCCTCCACGACTGCTGCTTCGGCGTGACGACCCTCGACCTCGCCCGTCCCCTCGGCGAGGCGCTCGTCATCGAGATGGGCGGCGACCCGGTGTGGATCGCCGAGGAGGACCGCGTCACCTACCATGCAGCCCTCGCCCACGGGTCGAACCACCTCGTCACCCTCGTCGCCCAGTCGATGCAGCTGCTCGGCGAGGCCGGGGTCGACGACCCGGCGCGCGTCCTCGAGCCGCTGCTCTCCGCGGCGCTCGCCAACACGCTCCAGCGGGGTGACGCAGCCCTCACCGGTCCGGTGGCCCGCGGCGATGCCGGTACCGTTGCCGGGCACGTCGCGATGCTGCGCAAGGTCGCCCCGGACATCCGGCCGACCTATCTCGCCCTGGCCCGCGCGACGGCGCAGCGGGCCCTGCTCAGCGGTCGCCTCCGCGCGTCCGACGCCGACCCGCTGCTCGAGCTGCTCGCGCACGAGGAGGACCAACCGTGACCGACACGACCGCACCGACCGTCACCCATCCCGTCACCCCGCCCGCCACCCCACCTGTCACGCCGGTGGTGGTGCGCACCCGTGAGGAGCTGCGCGAGGCCCGCTCGGCGCTCGACGACGGCGACGTCGCCGTCGTCATGACGATGGGGGCCCTGCACGAGGGCCACGCGACCCTCATCCACCAGGCCCGCAAGGCCCACCGCCACGTCGTCGTGACGATCTTCCTCAACCCGCTCCAGTTCGGGCCCAAGGAGGACCTCTCGCGCTACCCGCGCACGTTCGACGCCGACCTCGAGATCTGCACCGCGGCGGGGGTCGACCTCGTCTTCGCGCCGACGCCCGACGTCGTCTACCCCGAGGGCGACCCCGGGGTGCGCGTGTCGGCGGGGCCCCTCGGTGACGTGCTCGAGGGCCAGTCCCGGCCGGGGCACTTCGACGGCATGCTCACCGTCGTCGGCAAGCTCATGCACCTGACCCGCTGCAGCGCGGCGTACTTCGGGCAGAAGGACGCTCAGCAGCTGCTGCTCATCCGGCGCATGTGCCGCGACCTCGACTTCCCGGTGCAGGTCGTGGCCGTCCCCACCGTGCGCGAGGCCGACGGCCTGGCGATGTCGAGCCGCAACACCTACCTCACGGCGTCCGACCGGGAGACGGCCCTGTGCCTCTCGGCGGCGCTGCGGGCCGGTGCGGCAGCGGCTGCCGAGGGCCCGTCCGCGGTCCGTCGCGCGGCCCGGGCCGTGCTCGTCCGTGAGCCGCTGGCGCTCGTCGACTACCTCGTGCTCGTGCACCCGGACACCCTCGAGGACGTCCCGGAGTGGTACCGCGGTGAGGCGCTGCTCGCCGTCGCCGGTCGAGTGGGTACGACCCGTCTCATCGACAACCTGCCCGTCCTCGTCGGTCCCGGCGGTGGCGCGCTCGAGACGTTCACGCAGTCCTGAGGGGACCGGGTCCCCTTCTCCCGCAGGGCGGTTCACGCCCCCACATCCATCGAGGAAGACGCACCGTGCAGCGTTTCATGCTCCACTCGAAGATCCACCGTGCGACGGTCACGCAGGCCGACCTGCACTACGTCGGGTCGCTGACGATCGACCGCGACCTGCTCGACGCGGCCGACCTGTGGCCCGGCCAGCAGGTCGACGTCGTCGACGTCGACAACGGCAACCGCCTGACGACCTACGCCATCGAGGGCGAGCGGGGCACCGGCATCGTCTGCATCAACGGCGCGGCCGCCCGGCTCATCTCGCCCGGTGACACGGTCATCATCATCGCGTACGCCGCCATGGACGATGCCGAGGCGCGCACCTTCGAGCCGAGGGTCGTCTTCGTCGACGAGCACAACCGGGCGGTCGAGGTGGGGCACGATGCAGGGGACGTGCCCGACGGCTTCGGCCTGATGACCTCGGCCGTCACCGAGCGCCAGCACGAGTACCAGCACGAGCACCAGCACCAGACCCAGGACTGAGAGGCCAGTCGTATGCCGCAGAGCGGGCTCCCCGAGGTGACCGTCCCCCGGCGGCTGCGCGCGCCCGCGCCCGGCTGGACGGCCACGGCCGACGTCATCGTCGTCGGCTCGGGCATCGCCGGCCTCACGACCGCGCTGCGCCTGCGCCGACGGGTCGACCGGGTGCTGCTCGTGACCAAGACGGTGCTCGACGAGGGCTCGACCGCCTGGGCGCAGGGAGGCATCGCCGCCGTCATGTCGCCGGAGGACAGCCCGGCGGAGCACATCCACGACACGCTCGTCGCCGGCGTCGGGCTCTGTGACGTCGACGCCGTCGAGGCGCTCGTGCGCGAGGGCACCGACGCCGTCTGGGACCTCATCGCCCTCGGGGCCGAGTTCGACCGCGGCGACACCGGCGGCCTGTCGCTGACCCGCGAGGGCGGCCACCACCGCGACCGCATCCTGCACGCGGGCGGCGACGCGACGGGGCGCGAGATCAGCCGCGCCCTCATCGCCGCGCTCGACCGGGTGCGCGACGACCCCGGCATCGAGGTCATCGAGCACGCGCTCGTCGTCGACCTGCTCACCGACGCCGACGAGCGTGTCTGCGGCGTGACGCTGCACGTCATCGGCGAGGGCCAGGTCGACGGCGTCGGGGCGGCGCACGCCCGTGCCGTCGTGCTCGCGACCGGCGGCCTCGGCCAGATCTACGCCTCGACGACCAACCCGTCCGTCGCCACCGGTGACGGCATGGCGGCCGCGCTCCGGGCAGGCGCCGTGCTCGCCGACCTCGAGTTCGTCCAGTTCCACCCCACCGTCCTCTGGCTCGGCGAGGGCTCGCGCGGACAGCAGCCGCTCATCTCCGAGGCGGTGCGCGGTGAAGGAGCCTTCCTCGTCGACGAGGCGGGTGAGCGCTTCATGCAGGGCCAGCACCCGCTCGCCGACCTGGCGCCGCGCGACGTCGTGGCCCGCGCCATCATCGCCCGGATGCGCGAGACCGGCACCGACCACGTCTACCTCGACTGCCGCCACCTCGGCGCGGAGTTCCTCGAGCAGCGCTTCCCCTCGATCGTCCAGCGCTGTCGCGAGCTCGGCTTCGACCCGGCCACGCAGCTGCTTCCGGTCGCGCCGGCCCAGCACTACGCGAGCGGCGGCGTGCGCACCGACCTGCGCGGGCGCTCCTCGCTCGAGGGCCTCTACGCGTGCGGCGAGACCTCGTGCACGGGCGTCCACGGTGCCAACCGCCTCGCCTCCAACTCCCTCCTCGAGGGCCTCGTCTTCGCCCGCCGCATCGCCGACGACCTCACGACGCGCCTCGCCGCCGGTGAGCTCCCCGAGGCGACGCCCGTCGCGCCGGCCGGTCAGCCCGAGCTGATCCGCGGCAAGCGGCGGCTCGACGTGCAGCGCGCCATGACCGCCGGCTCGGGCACGGTGCGCTCGGCGGCCTCGCTCGCCGCGACCGAGCAGACCCTGGCCGGGCTCGCGGCCCGGGCGGTCGACGACGACGCCGACAAGCAGGGTGGTCCCAAGAGCTGGGAGACGACCAACCTGCTCCACCTCGGACGCGCGCTGACGTATGCCGCCGCCTTGCGTGACGAGACACGTGGCGGTCACGTGCGCGAGGACTTCCCGGCCCGCGACGACGCGCACTTCCTTCACCACGTGCACCTCCGACGCTCCGGGTCCGGCGTGCTCGAGGCGACGGTCGTGCCGGTGCCGCCGTCGAACCTCGACGGTCTCGACCTCGACGGCTCCGGAGCGTCGACGCCGCTGGACGTCCTCGACAAGGCCCGCGCGGAGGGCACGGTGACCACGAAACCCCTTGCACGGCATACGCAATCGGTGGACCAGACGGTGGACGACACGAAGGAGACGCAGTGAGTGGCGACGGGCTGAGCGGCTTCCCGCGCGAGTGGGCGCGTGAGCTCGTCACGGTGGCGCTGCGCGAGGACCTCGGTCCCGACGACGTCGACGTCACGACGCTGGCGACGATCCCCGCCGACCAGACGCGCACGGCCGAGATCGTCGCGCGGGCACCGGGCGTCGTGGCCGGCGTGCCGGTCGTCGAGCTCGTCCTGGCGGCCGTCGCGGAGCGCATCGGCCGCGTGGTGCCGACGGTGGAGGTCGTCAACGACGACGGTGCCCGTCTCGAGCGCGGCGACGTCATCGCCCGGCTCACGGGTCCGACGCAGGTGATCCTCGTCGCCGAGCGCACCATCCTCAACATCCTCAGCCGGTTGTCGGGAGTGGCGACGCACACCCGGCGCTGGGCCGACGCACTCGAGGGCACGTCGACGATGGTCCTCGACACGCGCAAGACGACGCCCGGCCTGCGCTGGCTCGAGAAGTACGCCGTCCGGTGCGGCGGCGGCACCAACAAGCGCATGGGTCTCTACGACGTCGCGATGATCAAGGACAACCACAAGCTCGCTGCCGGTTCGGTGGCGGCGGCGTATGCCCTGGTGCGCGAGCGCTTCCCCGACGTCGACGTGCAGGTCGAGGTGACGACGCCGGCCGAGGCGCAGGAGGCCTACGACGCCGGCGCGCGCTTCATCATGTGCGACAACATGTCGGTCGACGTGCTGGGTGAGACGGTCGGGCTGCTACGCGCCGCAGGCGAACCCGTCGAGATCGAGGCCACGGGCGGGCTCACGCTCGAGGTGGTCCGGGACTACGCCGGCACCGGCGTCGACTTCGTCTCCGTCGGCGGCCTGACCCACAGCTCGCCCATCGTCGACATCGCCCTCGACCTCACCGACTGACCCGTCGAGAGGCCACGTCTGGCCCCCTCCCAACCGTCGAGAGGCCAGGTGTGGCCCTCTCTCGCCCGTCGAGAGGCCACGGGTGGCCCCTCGATCGTCGGTGGCCGGGCCGCTGGTGGGCGTAGCCTGCCAGCGAGGAGGGTGCCGTGGGCGTCGTCGACGAGCTGGTCCGCGCGAGAGCCGAGTTCGAGCGCGGCGAGTGGGCCGCGGCCCTCGAACGGTGGTCCTCGCTCGACCCCGACGGCCTGACGGCCGCCGACCTCGAGTCCGCCGGGTCCGCCGCGCAGCTGCTCGGCCGTCCTGCCGACGCGGTCGACCGCTACGAGCGCGCCTTCGAGGCCAACCTCGCCGCGAGTGACGTGGCCAGGGCGGTCCGGTGCGCGTTCCACCTGTCGATGGTGCTGCGGATGAGGAGCGACCACGCGGCGGCCTCGGGATGGCTCGCCCGTGGCGAACGGCTCGCCGCGCACCTGCCCGACGGAAGCCTCGACGCGGGCTACCTCACCTTCTCGCGGATGTTCGAGCACCTCGGCCGCGGTGACTTCGTGGCCGCCCGGGACTGTGCCGAGCGCGCCACCGAGGCGGCGCGCCGGCACGGTGACCCCGGCCTGCTCGCGGTCGGGCTCTGTGCGCAGGGCCGGATGGCGATCTCCGGCGGCCGGATCCCCGCCGGCGTCTCGCTGCTCGACGAGTCGATGCTCGAGGCGACGAGTCGCACTCTCGAGCCGGTCCTGCTCGGCAACGTCTACTGCACCGCCGTCGAGGGCTGCCAGGAGGTGTCCGACCTGCGCCGCGTCGAGGAGTGGACGCAGGTGCTCCAGCGCTGGTGCGAGGAGCAGCCCGGGCTCGTCACCTTCACCGGACAGTGCGCCCTGCACCGCGGCCAGGTGATGGTGGCCCGCGGTGCGTGGGACGAGGCCGTGGAGGAGCTGACGGCAGCCATCGACCGCTATCGGCTGGCGGGGGCGCTGCCGGCGGTCGGCCTGGCGGCGTGCGAGCTCGGCGACCTCCACCGTCTGCGCGGCGACAGGGTCCGCGCCGAGGCGGCCTACGAGACGAGCGCCGAGCACGGCTTCGACCCGCAGCCGGGCTCGGCCCTGCTGTGGCTGGCCCGCGGCTCGCAGGCCGCCGCGCTCGGCGCCGTCCGGCGGCTGCTCGTCGAGACGCGCACGGCCGTGGCCCGCACCCGGGTGCTGCCCGGCGCCGTCGTGGTGCTCCTCGCCACCGGCGACGTGGAGGCCGCACGCACGTGCGCCGGCGAGCTGGACGAGCACGCCCGGTCCTTCGGTTCCGACGTGCTCGCGGCACGGGCGGCGTATGCGTGGGGCCTCGTCGAGCTCACCGCTGACGACCCTGCTGGCGCCCTGCCCTACCTGCGGCGGGCGCAGCAGGGCTGGCTCCGCCTTGACGTGCCGTACGACGCCGCGCTCGCCCAGGCCGCGACCGGGCGCGCCCTCCTCGCCCTCGGGGACGCCGAGTCCGGTCGGCGGGCGCTGGCGTCGGCGCGCCAGGTCTTCGTGACCGTCGGAGCGCGGCCCGACGTCGAGGCGGTCGACCAGGCGGTCGGTCCGCCGTCGCGGCCGGCGGGCTTGAGCGAGAGGGAGATCGAGGTCCTCCGGCTCGTGGCCGCCGGCCAGAGCAACGCGCAGATCGCGTCCGGGCTAGTGCTGAGCGACCGCACCGTGGCCCGGCACCTCAGCAACATCTTCGGCAAGCTCGGCGTGAGCAGCCGCACGGCTGCGGCTGCCTTCGCCTTCGAGCACGACCTGCTGTGACGTCCCGTTGTGACGTCCTGGTGTCACGAACGGCTGTGACCGCGCGTCAGGCCGGGGCCGGCTGCGCTGTCCTGGCGGCGCTGCGCCGGAGGACGTGCTGCGCGACGTGGGCGGCGTCGCGCCCGACGCCCGGCAGCACCATCGAGGCGAACGCGTACTGGAAGGCGAGGCCGCAGAAGTAGAGGCCGGGAACGTCGCTGGAGACGCCTCGGAACTCCCGCGGCCAGCCGTCCTCGCCGATGACCGGGAGGTCGACCCAGTCGAAGCGCTGAGCGAAGCCGGTGGCCCAGACGACGTTGGCGACGTCGAGGGCCGTCCCGTCCTCGAGAGTGGGTCGACCGTCGGTGGCGCCGACGACGCGCTGGGTGCGGCGCTCGACGCCGCGCGCCGCGAGGTCCTCGCGCTTGACGCGCAGCATCGGTCCGCCGTGGTGACGGATCTCGCCCATCATCTTGCGTCCCATGGGAGTTCGCCGCGTCAGCACGTGCCGCCACGCGAAGAGCAGGACGGGGAAGACGACGTGCACGGCCTTGGTGTCCCAGCGCACCGGCAGCTGGCCGCAGTCGCGGCCCGCCAGCACGGTCGGACGGGACTGTGCCAGCTCGTAGGCGATGTCGCACCCGGAGTGCGAGGCGCCGACGACGAGGACCGGCCCCTCCCGCAGCTGGCTCGGCCGGCGGTACTCGCTCGAGTGCAGCTGCAGGACCGACGGGTCGAGGTCCGCCGCGAACGCCGGCACGTGCGGTGACCGCCCGAAGGTGCCCGTCGCCACGACGACGTTGCGGCACGCGATCTCGCCCGTGTCGGTCGTGACGACGAAGCCGTCCCCGTCGGCCGCAGCTGCGAGTCGCTCCACGCGCACGCCGAGGCGGACCGGCAGGCCGAAGTGGCCGGCATACGACTGCAGGTAGGCGGCGACATCGTCCTTGCCGGGGAATGACCGCGGGTCGCCGGGAAAGGCCAGACCCGGCAGGCCGTCGTGGCGGGCGGGGGAGTAGAGGCGGAGCGAGTCGTACTGCTGTCGCCAGCCGTCACCGACGGCCTGGTTGCGCTCGAGCACGACGCACTCGTGGCCGCGGCTGGTGAGCTCGCGCGCCGTGGCGAGGCCGGCCTGGCCTGCGCCGATGATGACGGTCTCGATGGTTTCCATGGTGTCCTCCCGTGGTCCGCTGCCGATGTCGTGCTGCAACGGTAGGAAGCCAGCCGGGAGAGCCGCGTCGGCCGGGATGCCCATCTGCGCCGGCCCGCGGATGGGTCGAAATGACCACGACCGGCCGCTCCGCGAGTTGCGGGTCGACCCGCGCGGCGCACCGACCGGACGGTGCAGCAACCCACGGAGGGGCCACGCACCCGCGGAGCGTCAGTAGCGGTGGTGCCAGAGGTTGACGGCGTAGTCGACGCCGGTGGCGTCAGGGTGCTCGGCGAGGATGAGGTCGGCGTGCTCCGGCGCGAACTCGATGGCGACGACGGCCTCGAAGTCCTCGCGCGAGTCGAAGTCCCAGCGGATGTCGAGCCGCTCGCGCTCCCAGCCCTGGCGCTGCCAGAAGCGCTCGACCGCGCGAGGGTCGTAGGAGGGCAGCGCCCGCCGGAACCACTGGCCGAACGTCGACCGCGTCGCGTCGTTGTCGATGACGAAGGCCGCGCCGCCCGGTCGCATGACGCGCTCGAGCTCGGCCAGGCCCGGCTCGCAGCCCGGCCCGAAGAAGTACGCCCACCGCGCGTGCGCCACGTCGAAGGAGTCGTCGGACACCCCGATCGCGGCCGCGCCCTCCTCGCGGACCGAGACGGACGGCATACCCGAGATGCGTTGTGCCGCAAGGGCGGCCAGCGGTGGGTGCGGCTCGACACCGACGACCGACCGCGCGTCGGCCGCGAAGAACGGCAGGTGGTAGCCCGTGCCGCATCCGACGTCGAGGACGTCGCGGCCCGACCAGTCGAGCACCGAACGCATCGCGTCCTCGATGACGTGCCCGCGGTCGACACCGCGGTTCTCGACCTCGTAGACGTCGGGCGCCTCCCAGATGTTGGGGGACGGGATGAGCTCGCTCATCGTCGCCTCACCTGCCCCGCTGGGCCTCGATGGTGGCCGGGTGCACGAGCAGCGGCAGGAGCTTGCGCACGCCGCGTGCCCGGACGGCCTTGACCTGGGCCAGGTGCGCCTCGGCGCGGATCGCCAGCTCGGCGTAGGCGAGCGGCCCCATGAGCTCGGTGAGCTCGGGTGCGTTGGAGCGGTAGACGGGCTCGCGCCCGACGTGCGCCTCGGAGTTGCCCGAGCAGTACCAGTCGAGGTCGTGGCCGCCGGGGCCCCAGCCGCGCCGGTCGTACTCGGTGATCGTCACCTCGAGGTAGCTCGTGTCGTCGGGCAGCTCGACGGTGCGGAAGGTGCGGCGGATCGGCAGCTGCCAGCACACGTCGGGCTTCAGGGTGTGCGGCTCGACGCCCGTCAGGACGGCGTGCTGGTGGAGGGCGCAGCCGGCGCCCGCCGGGAAGCCGGGGCGGTTGAGGAAGATGCAGGCGCCGTCGACGACCTTCGTCTTGCGCGCACCGTCCTCCTTCTCGGTCCAGTCGTCCTTGCTGCCGGTGGCGCGGCCGACGGAGTGGTACTCCCACTCGTCCTCGCCGAGCTCCTGGACGGCCTTCTCGACACGCTTCCAGTCGTCCTTCTCGGTGAAGTGCGCGCCGAGGGTGCAGCAGCCGTCGTCGGGCCGGCCGGCGTAGATGCCCTGGCAGCCGCTGCCGAAGATGCACGTCCAGCTGCTCGTCAGCCACGTGAGGTCGCAGCGGTAGCGCTGGTTCGCGTCGGCGGGGTCGGTGAACTCGACCCACACGCGGGGGAGGTCCAGAGGTGCTTCAGCCACCGGCTCACCCTATGCCGCCGACGTTTCCGCCGCGCTCGCGACGCCCACGTCGTGGGCACGTCGTCCACGTCGTGGCCCGGGAGGACTGCCTGCGTATGCCGGGTGCTTCCGTCAGCGCCCACGCCGGCGTAGCGTGGCGGTGGCGTCCAGGTCGCCTCCGGTGCGCGGGAAGGGGCTCAGCCCTCCTGGGAGAGAACGGCATGCGGTCCGACCTCCTTTCGGCCCGACCAGCGCACGCGGGCACGACGAGAGGAGGCCGTCATGGCCCTGTCCCTGCCCGCCGACCCCGACCTCGAGCACCTGCGCCGCGCTGCGCGACGTCTCCAGCGCGCGGTCCGGTCCGGCGACCCCGGAGCGCTCGAGCGGGTGTCGCTGCACCATCCCGAGTGCCCTCCCGAGGACCGGACGGTCTTCGCGCTCTCGGACGCCCAGCTCGTCGTCGCCCGGACGTACGGCTTCCCGAGCTGGCCGAGGCTGCTCGCCCACCTCCGCACGTCGCAGGACCTGTCGCGAGACATGGCTGCCCTCGACCCCGTCGGCGATGACGAGTTCGCTGCAGCACAGGCTGATCCGGCGTCGCTGGTGGCTGCCCTGGCCTGCCTGACGTACACGGGGCGTGACGAGCCCGCCCGCTGGGCGCGGGCCGAGCAGCTGCTCGACGAGGAGCCCGGCCTCGTCGACCGTGACGTCGCCGTCGCGGCCGCCGCGGGTGACGTCGGCGCCCTGCGGAGGCACATCGCGGCCGATCCCGCGACGGCGACGCGCGAGGCGGGCCCGTTCCGCTGGTCGCCGCTGCTCTACGTCGTCTACTCCCGCGTCCCGCAACGGGACCCGGTCGGTGCGGCGCGAACGTTGCTCGACGCCGGTGCCGACCCCGACAGCGGCTACCTGTGGCACGGCCTCGCGACGCCCTTCACCGCTCTCACCGGCGTCTTCGGTGAGGGCGAGGGCGGGCGTGGTCGTCAGCCGAGGCACCCGGACTGGCACGAGCTCGCCGAGCTGCTCCTCGACCGCGGGGCCGACCCCAACGACCGCCAGACGCTCTACAACCGGATGTTCAACCGCGACGACAGCCATCTCGAGCTGCTCCTCGAGCACGGCCTCGGCCGGCCGGCCTCCGAGGTCTGGACCCGCCGGACCGGAACGGCGGGTGAGACCGTCGACGAGATGATCGACCGTCAGCTGCGCTGGGCCGTGTCGCACGGGTTCCACGCCCGGCTCGACCTGTTCGCCCGCCACGGCCTCGACGGGCGGGAGCCTGATCCCGGCGCCTGGGCCGGGTCGCCCACTGAGCTACCGCCGATCCACCGGGCCTCCACCCCCGACGCCGTCCGCTCGGTGGTGGCCGCGGGGGCGGACGTCGAGGCCCGCCACGACGGCCGCACGGCGCTGCACCAGGCGGCCTTCATGGACGACGTGGAGCTCGTCCGGGCGCTGCTGGGGGCCGGCGCGGACCCGGAGGCGCGCGACGACACGCACCGGACCCGACCCCTCGAGTGGGCCCGATGGGCACGTGCCCGGGAGGCCGAGCAGGTGCTCGAGCCGGTCACCACCACGTACGGCTGAGCCGCCGGGGGCCGTCGCGCAAGACAGGTCAAGCAGGCCAAAGGAGGTCGAGGGAGGTCCGGGCCGGCTGTGGGAGGCCGGCCCGGGTCCCGCACACCGTCAGTGCGACGTGGCGGTGCCGTCGCGGTGGTGCATACGGGTGACCTGGAGGTCAGCGGCGCCGACGAGGAACGTGACGGCGCCGACGATCCACGCCGTCCACGCCATCGGTCGGGTGCTGCTGAACCCCATGACCCACGGCGCGACGATGAACGCCACGCCGATGAGGGCCGTGAAGCCCTCGAGGGGGATGAGGTCGGGCCGGACGAGCTCCGCGATCGCTGCCAGCGCCGCGATGGCGCCGAGGACGATCATCGTCGTCGTGGCCCGCGTGGTGGTTGTCGTCCAGATCGGCGACAACGCCGCATAGATGCCGGCGATCAGAGGCAGTGCATCTTGCGGATGCGTCCATCGGTTCATGGTCGCATCGACCCTCTTTCACACGGGTCCGTCGATCCTTCTGGCGGACCGGACATCTCGATTGTCGGACGCGGTCCGGCCGTGGTCAACGGTCGCCGGTCCGCGCCGCGCGTGCGCGGAGGGCGCGGCGGGCGGCATACGGTGTCCCCATGACTGCGCACGACGTCGTGAGGGCGCGAGGCCGTCGACCGGGCGGGGTGGACACGCGCGCCGCGATCGTCGAGGCGGCACGAAAGTCCTTTGCTGCCAAGGGATACGACAAGACGAGCATGCGTGGCATCGCCCGTGAGGCCGGTGTCGACCCGGCTCTGGTGCACCACTACTTCGACGGCAAGGCGGCGCTCTTCGCCGAGACGATGGCCGTGCCCGTCAACCCCGCCGAGCTCATCGAACGCGTCCTCGAGGGCGGTCGGGAGCGGCTCGGCTGGCGGCTCGTCGAGACCTTCCTGACCGTCTGGGAGCCGCCCGAGCGGCGCGAGGCCCTCGTCGCCCTCGTGCGCTCGGCGATGACGAGCGAGGAGGCGGCGCGGATGCTGCGCGAGTTCCTCGGGCGTGAGGTCTTCGGGCGCCTCGCAGCCTCGGCCGGCGCCGAGGACGCGCAGCTGCGCGGTGCGCTCGCGGCCTCGCAGATGATCGGAGTCGTCATCGCGCGCTACGTCGTGCGGGTGCCGGGTCTGGCGGAGGCGACGCGGGCTGATCTCGTCGAGCGACTGGGTCCGGTCCTCCAGGGCTATCTGGTGGACGGGCCGGTCGCGCCGGAGTAGATTTCATCACATGATGAATAACAGTGGGCCGGCGGTCGTCGTGAGCGGCCTGCAGGTCGTGCGGGGCAAGCACCGGGTCATCCCAGGGATCGACCTCGAGATCCCCGGCGGCCAGGTCGTGGGACTGCTCGGTCCCTCGGGCTCGGGCAAGTCCACGCTCATGCGCTGCATCGTCGGGGTGCAGATCATCGAGTCCGGCACCGTCACCGTCCTCGGCCATCCCGCGGGCTCTCCCGTGCTGCGCGACCGCGTCGGCTACGTCACCCAGAGCCCCAGCGTCTACGCCGACCTCAGCGTCCGCGACAACGTCGCCTACTTCGGCCGGGTCATCGGCCTGCGCGGCGCCGAGCTGCGCGAGGCCGTCGACCGCACGCTCGCCGAGATCGACCTCGTGACCTACGCGGAGCAGCTGGTGCAGGACCTCTCGGGCGGGCAGGAGTCCCGCGTCTCGCTCGCCGCCGCGCTCGTCGGCCGTCCCAGCCTGCTCGTCCTCGACGAGCCCACGGTCGGGCTCGACCCGGTGCTGCGACGTGACCTGTGGGACCTGTTCCGTCACCTCGCCGACCGAGGCCACTCGCTCGTCGTCTCGAGCCACGTCATGGACGAGGCCACCCGCTGCGACCGGCTCGTGCTCCTGCGTGAGGGGCGCGTCCTCGCCGACCTCACCCCGGCCGAGCTGCTCGAGCGCACCGGCGCGGTCGACGCCGACGCCGCCTTCCTCGCCCTCATCGACGCCGAGACCGCCAGGTCCGGGGGAAGGAGCGCCTCGTGAACGGCGCACTGACCGTCGCCACCTCGGGCCGCGTGCTGCGCCAGGTCCGCACCGACCGCCGGACCATCGCCCTCATCATCGTCGTGCCCTGCGTGCTGCTCGGCCTGCTCGCCTGGATCTACGACGGCACACCCGTCTTCGACGCCATCGGGCCGGCCCTGCTCGGCGTCTTCCCGATGGTCGTCATGTTCATCGTGACCTCCGTCGCGACCTTGCGCGAACGCCAGTCCGGCACCCTCGAGCGTCTCCTGACGACGCCCATGGGCAAGGGCGACTTCATGATGGGGTATGCCGCGGCGTTCGGTGCGCTCTCTACCGTGCAGGCACTGATCGCAACGGGATTCGCCGTCTGGATCTGTGGTCTCGACGTCGCCGGACCGCTGTGGCTGCTCGTCGTCGTGGCCGTCTTCGATGCCGTGCTCGGCACGGCTCTCGGGCTGCTCGCGAGCGGCTTCGCGCGCACCGAGTTCCAGGCGGTGCAGTTCATGCCGGCGTTCCTGCTGCCGCAGTTCCTGCTGTGCGGGCTGCTCGTCCCTCGCGACCAGATGCCCACCGTGCTCGAGTGGGTGAGCAACGTGCTGCCCCTGTCCTACGCCGTCGACGCGATGAAGGCGATCGCCGGCAACCCCGACCCCGTCACCGCGGTCCTGGGTGACCTCGGGATCGTCGCGGCCTTCATCGCCGGAGCCCTAGCCCTCGCCTCGCTCACGTTGAGCCGCCGCTCCGCCTGACGGCATACGCCCCTCCGCCCCGCTCCACCCGACCGAACGCCGCGTTCGGGGAGGGAGGCGTGACTAGGGTTGGGGCATGCGCCTGGGCGTCATCGACATCGGGTCCAACACGGTCCACCTCCTCGTCGTCGACGCACACCCCGGCGCGCAGCCGCTGCCTGCCTTCTCGCACAAGATCGAGCTGCGCCTGTCCGAGAGCCTCGAGGCGGACGGCCGGGTCAGCGACGAGACGGCCGACCGGCTCGTCGCCTTCATCCGCGAGTGCCTCGATGTGGCCGAGGACCAGGGCGTCGGCGACCTCTTCGCCTTCGCGACGTCGGCGCTGCGCGAGTCGCCCAACGGCGACGCCGTCATCGAGCGGGTGCGCGCCGAGACGGGCGTCGAGCTCGAGGCGCTGAGCGGCCCTGACGAGGCCCGAATGACCTTCCTCGCCGTGCGCCGCTGGTTCGGCTGGTCGAACGGGCGGCTGCTCGTCGTCGACATCGGCGGGGGCTCGCTCGAGCTCGCGACCGGCCTCGACGAGGAGCCCGACGTCGCCCTCAGCCTCCCGCTCGGCGCGGGGCGGCTGACCCGCGAGCACCTCCACGACCACCCGCCGACCGAGGCGGCTGCGCGCGAGCTGCGCTCGCTGGTGCGCTCGACCCTGGCCGAGCACGTGCGACCGCTGCTGACCTCCGGGCCGGCCGACCGCGCCGTCGGCGCCTCGAAGACGATGCGCTCGCTCGCCCGGATCGCCGGAGCGGCGCCCCGCGCCGACGGGCCGTTCGTGCCGCGCACCCTGACCCGCGACGACCTCCGCGAGATCGTCGCCCGCGTCGGACCCCTCGACAGCGCTGCCCGATCCGAGCTACCCGGCGTCTCCGAGGGTCGGGCCCGCCAGCTGTATGCCGGCGCGCTCGTGGCCGAGGCCGCCCTCGACCTGCTGCAGGTCGAGCAGCTCGACATCTGCCCCTGGGCGCTGCGCGAGGGCCTCATCCTCCGGCGCCTCGACCACCTCACCTCGTGACCCGAGAGACATCGGACCACGGCGTGGCCCGGCCCGCGGCAGGCGCCCGGCGGTGGCGCACAATGGCCGCATGACCATCCGGGTCGGGCTCTCGACCGCCTCGCTCTACCCCGACAACGCCGCGACCGCCTTCGCGACCGCGGCGCGGCTCGGCTACGACGCCATCGAGGTCATGGTCTGGACCGACCCCGTGACGCAGGAGGCCGGCGCGCTGCGCGCCCTGTCCGAGCTGCACGGGCTGCCGATCGTCTCGGTGCACGCGCCCACGCTGCTGCTGACCCAGCGCGTCTGGGGCACCGACCCCTGGGGCAAGGTCGACCGCTCCATCGACCTCGCCCTCGAGGTGGGCGCGCGCACCGTCGTGCTGCACCCGCCCTTCCGCTGGCAGCGGGAGTATGCCGCGGGCTTCGTCGACGGGGTCGCGCTGCGTGAGCACGAGTCGGGCATCAGACTGGCCGTCGAGAACATGTACCCCTGGCGCACGGCCCGGCGTGACGTCCTGGCCTACCTGCCGCACTGGGACCCGGTGGGCCAGGCCTACGACAACGTGACCCTCGACCTGTCGCACACGGCGACGGCCGGCTCTGACGCCCTCGAGATGGCGCAGGGGCTCGGTGACCGGCTCGCGCACCTGCACCTCGCCGACGGGCTCGGGTCGTTCCTCGACGAGCACCTCGTCCCGGGCCGCGGCGGGCAGCCGTGCGCGGCCGTGCTCGAGCACCTGGCGGACTCGGGCTGGGACGGCGAGGTCGTCGTCGAGGTCTCGACCCGCAAGGTCGGGCGCGAGCAGCGTGAGGTCGACCTCGCCGAGGCGCTGGCCTTCGCCCGGCTCGCGCTCGTGCCGACCCGCGGGGCCAGCCGCATCTGAGCTCCGAGGCGCTCAGTCGGTGGACGGGCGCCAGCCGCGGGGACGCACAGAGACCATGTCGACGCTCGCGTCCGGGCCGGCGTCGATGGCCAGACGGGCGGCTCGGACGACCGAGGCCACGTCGAGGTAGGCGCCCGCGTCGTAGTCGGCGCCCTCGAACGCGACGAGCTCGTGCTGCATGTCGGTGTCGACCCGGCCCGGGTGCAGCGAGGTGACGCGGACACCGTGCTCGCGCTCCTCCTGGCGCAGCGAGTCGCTGAATGCACGGAGCGCGAACTTCGAGGCGCAGTAGGCGCCCGAGGCCGGCGTCGCCGTCAGGCCCGAGCCGGAGTTGACGGTGATGACGAGGCCGTGGTCGGCGCGCAGCGCCGGCAGCAGGGCCCGGGTGACGGCCGCGACGGCGACGACGTTGACCGTCATCGAGTCGGCCCAGTCCTGCACGGGCGAGTCGGCCACGGTCCCGCTGCGGAGGATCCCGGCCGAGTGGACGAGCACATCGACCCGGGGGAGACGGGGCACGAGCGCGTCGAGGGCGGTCTCGAGCGACCCGCCGGGGGAGCAGTCCGCGAGGTCGGCCACCAGCCCCTCGGCGGAGGGGAGCGACGCGACGATCTCGGCCACGGTGTCCGTGCTGCGCCCGCCGATGACGAGGTGATGGGTGTCTGCGAGGTCGCGGGCGACGGCCAGCCCGATCCCACGGGTGCCACCGGTCACCACGGCCACGGGGCGCGATTGCTCACTCATGACGCCACCCTACGAGCCCCACCCGACCCACTCGAGTGGCCTCCCCGCCCCCGTGTCACACGCTGGGCCGCCACCAAGACCCTCGAGTGGCCTCGCCGCCCCACGCGTCACAGGCTCGAGCCACCGAGTCGTGTGACGACGGGGCCACTCGACGGGGTGGTGGGGGTCGGCGGTGTGACGGCGGGGCCACTCGACGAGAAGGTCGGAGACGGCATACGCGATCGGTGGTGCTGCTCAGGCGAGGCCGAGGGCCTGCGCCTCCTCCCAGAGGTCGTCACGGACGCGCGGGTGCGCGCACTGCTCGATGATGTCGCGGCACTGGTCCTTCTCGCTGCGTCCCCAGAGCGGCGCCACACCGTGCTCGGTGACGATGGCGCTCTGCTGGAAGCTCGTCACGGGCTCGTCGAGCAGGGGCACGATCGTCGACACGTCGGCCTTGGGGTGCCACGAGCGCAGCGCGATGAACGACTGGCCTCCGGGGGAGTGCAGGGCGCCGACGATGAAGTCGGTCTGGCCACCGAAGCCGGAGTGGATGCGGGCGTTGATGCGCGAGGCGTTCGCCTGCCCGAAGAGGTCGACCTCGAGGGCCGTGTTGACCGACGTCATCTGCCGCTGCGAGGCGATGAGCCCGGGGTCGTTCGTCTTCTCGGTGCGCATCATCCGCACGCGCGGGTTGCCGTCGAGCCACTGGTAGAGCTCGGCCGATCCGAAGCAGAACGAGGTGACCAACGGCTGGTCGGGGTCGAGCGCACCGGCCGCGTCGAGCGCGAGCACGCCGTCGGAGAACATCTCGGTCCACATCCGGATGCCGCGCCGCGACGTCAGTCCGGCGAGCGTGGCGTCCGGCACCGCGCCGATGCCGAGCTGCATCGTCGCGCCGTCCTTGACCATGGCCGCGACGCGCTCGCCGATGAGGCGGCTCTCGGGGTCGGGCGGGACGGCGGCGTGCGAGGCCATGGGCGAGTCGACCTCGACCATGAGGTCGATGTGGTCGAGCGGCACCTCGGCGTCGCCGAACGTGTAGGGCATCTGCGGGTTGACGACCGCGACGACGAGGCCGCCGCGGGCGCGGCACGCCTCGAGCGCCGCGGGCAGCACGTTGACCTCGAGGCCCATGCTGACCTGGCCGTGGCGCGGCGGTGCGCAGTGCAGCAGCACGGCGTCGGGCGGCAGGGCGCGGCCGAAGAGCAGCGGGACGAGGGAGAGGCGCGAGGGCACGTAGCTCAGGCGCGGGTGACGCCGCATACCCGGACCGACGAAGCACGTCTCGACCGTCACGCCCTCGCGCGTTGGCAGCCCCGCGGGCGCGTTGAGCGCGTGGAGCACGTAGGTCGGCTGCGCGGCGTCGAGAGCTCGGACCGCCTCCCACGGGACCGCCATGTTGCCGCTGATGACGACACGGGGGTTCTCGGGCAGGGTCCGCAGCCGCTGGGTGAGCTCGTCGATCGTCGCCGTCCGCACGCTCTCATCCTTGCGCAGCAGGTGCCCGAAAGAGGGCGTATGCCGTCGACGTGACGAACGTCGCCGGCCGCGGGGAGCGCTGGGGTCAGCTCGCCTTCTTGGTCGCCGCCTTCTTCGTCGTCGACTTCTTGGCCGTGGTCTTCTTCGCCGTGGCCTTCTTCGCGGCGGTCTTCGTCGTCGCCTTCTTGGCCGTGGTCTTGGGTGCAGGCTTGGACGCCGTCTTCTTCGCCGCGCCCTCGTCCGACGATCCGGAGTCGCTCGGCGAGCCGCCCGTCTTGGCGGCCTTGGCCTTGTCGACGCTGCGCTGCAGGGCCGCGAGCAGGTCGACGACCTCGGTCTCCTCGCCCTTGGCCTCGGGCGTCTCGGTGAGCTCGCCGCCCTCGATCTTCGTCGCGACGAGCTGGGTCACGGCCTCGGCGTAGTCGTCCTCGAACTCGTCCGGCTCGTAGTCGCCCGACAGCGAGTCGACGAGCGAGGAGGCCATCGCGAGCTCCTTGGCCGTCGCGTGCGTCTCCTCCGAGAGCGACTCGAACTCCGGCGTGCGCACCTCGTCGGCCCAGAGCAGCGTCTGGAGCACGATGACGCCGTCACGGACGCGGAGCACGGCGAGGGTCATCCGGGTGCGCACCGAGACGGTGACGAGCGCCATCCGGTCGGCCTTCTCGAGCGCGTCGCGGAGCAGCACATAGGGCTTGAGCCCGGTCTTGTCGGGCTCGAGGTAGTAGCTCTTGTCGAAAAGCAACGGGTCGATCTGTTCGGACGGCACGAACTTCTCGATGGAGATCTCCTTGGTCGACCGCGTCGGAAGACTCTTGAGATCCTCGTCGGTCAGCACGACCATCTGTCCGTCGGCAGCCTCATATCCCTTGGCGATGTCGGAGTAGGGGACCTCCTCGCCGTCGATCGAGCAGACGCGTTGGTACTTGATGCGGCCGCCGTCCTTCTCGTGAACCTGCCGGAACTGCACGTCGTGGTTCTCCGTCGCCGAGAAGAGTCGGACCGGCACATTGACGAGGCCGAACGACACGGCGCCTTTCCAGATGGCTCGCATGGGAACAAGAATGCACCCATGCGCCCCATGCTCGCGACGGCTACGACGACCATTCCGGTCGGCGACCGCTGGCAGCACGAGGTGAAGTGGGACGGTATGCGTGTCCTGGCCGACGTGACGGACGGCGGGCTGCGCCTCTTCACCCGCACCGAACGCGACGTCACGGTCGCCTTCCCGGAGCTGCGCGGGCTGGCCGACGAGTACGCGGACATGCTCCTCGACGGCGAGATCGTCTCGATGCGTGACGGCGTGCCGTCCTTCGCGGCGATGGCCGAGCGCTTCCACGTCACCGACGCGCGCCGCGCGGCGATGCTCGCCGAGGCCGCGCCCGTCACCCTCATGACCTTCGACCTGCTGCGCCTCTACGGCGTCGAGCTGCTGCCCCGCGCCTGGAGCGACCGGCGCGCGACCCTCGAGCGGCTCGAGCTCGCCGGGCCGCGCTGGCAGACACCGCCGACGTTCTCCGACGGCGTGACGCTGCACGCCGCGACCAAGGAGCAGGGCCTCGAGGGGATCGTGTCCAAGCGCGTCGACTCGGTCTACGTCCCCGGGCTGCGCTCGCCCCACTGGCTCAAGTCACCGCACCGCGGCACGGTCTCGGTCGTCATCGGCGGCTGGCGCCCCGAGTCCACCGGCACCGTGTCGCGCCGTCTCGGAGCCGTGCTCGTCGGCGTGCCGGGGCCTGGCGGGCTGCGCTACCTCGGACGAGTGGGATCCGGCCTCGCCGGCAAGACCGGCCAGGCGCTCCTGCAGGACCTCGAGTCCCTGACGTCCGCCGAATCCCCTTTCGCCACAGACGTGCCCGCCGAGGACTCGGCCGGTGCCACGTGGGTCCACCCGGTCCTCGTGGCCGACGTGCAGTCGCTGGGACTGGGCGGTCAGGGGAGACTGCGCCAGCCGGCATACAAGGGCCTGCGCGGTGACCTCACCCCCGGGGACGTCGACGACCACGCGGACGGTGAGTGATGGCATACCAGCCCACGAAGGTCACCGTCGAGGTCGACGGCCGGCGGATGAAGCTGTCCAGCCTCGAGAAGGTGATGTACCCGCGGACCGGCACGACCAAGGCGCAGGTGCTCGACTACTACGCCCGCATCGCGCCGGTCATCCTGCCGCACCTGCGCGACCGTGCCGTGACGCGAATCCGCTTCCCGCACGGTGTCGGTGACATGCAGTTCTTCGAGAAGAACATCCCCGCAGGCACGCCCGCGTGGATCCGCCGCGCCGGCCGCGACCCGGTCTTCCCGCTCATCGACGACCTCGCGGGACTGACGTACTTCGCCAACCTCAACTCCCTCGAGCTGCACGTGCACCAGTGGCGCTACGCGGGGGAGGGGCGCGACGCCGAGCTGCTCAACCCCGACCGGCTCGTCATCGACCTCGACCCCGGCCCCGGGACGGGACTGCACGAGTGCGCGCGCGTCGCCCTCATCGTGCGCGAACGGCTCAGTGGCATCGGCCTCGACACGACCCCGGTGACCAGTGGCAGCAAGGGACTCCAGCTGTATGCCGTCCTGCCCGGCGCACACACGAGCGACGAGATCCGCGACACCGTCCAGCAGCTCGCGCAGGAGCTGACCAAGGCCCACCCCGACCTCGTCGTGTGGAAGATGGCCAAGGAGCTGAGGCCCGGCAAGATCTTCCTCGACTGGAGCCAGAACGTCGCCGCCAAGACGACGGTGTGTCCGTACTCGCTGCGCGGGCGAGAGCGACCGACGGTCGCGGCGCCCCGGTCGTGGGACGAGATCGAGTCGGGGGCCGACGGCGGTGTGCTCGAGCAGCTGACGGCCGACGAGGTGCTCGAGCGGGTGGCGCGCGACGGCGACCTCGCCGAGTCGATCACTGGCTGAGGGATCGTTGGTTGAGGCGGCGGCAACGGGGTAGGGGGACGCGGGAGGGCCCGGCACCTGTGATGTGCCGGGCCCTCCCTCTCGTGCTGACCGCTTCGTGCGGACCGCTCGGTCAGTGCGCCTTGTCGTAGGCCGCCTGGACGTCGGCCGAGATGCGGCCGCGGTCCGAGACCTCGTGGCCGTTGGCGCGCGCCCACTCGCGGACGGCGCCCAGGTCGGTGCGCTTGGCCGCACCCGAGGCGCGACGGCGGGAGCCGGCCTTGGCCGTGCCCGCGCGACGGGCGTGACCGGTCCACGTCGCGAAGTCGTCACGGAGCTTGCGGGCATTCTTGTCGTTCAGGTCGATTTCGTAGGTGACGCCGTCCAGGGCGAAAGTCACCGTCTCTGCGGCATTACCGCCGTCGATGTCATCGATCAACACCACTTCGACACGCTGAGCCATGTCTCTCCATCTGAGAATTGGTTTCGGGAGGGGTTATCGCGAATGTGGGACTCGCGGGCGAGATCAATTTAGCGCCATCAGCCCGAGAATGCATTTCCATCCAAAACAATGGCGTCGATCGGTATTGGATTGTGTCCGACCGGGGCGTCTCGGGTTTTTGTCCGAATGGTCGTCGGCGCCGGATGAAGGCGCCTGCGGTCAGTGCTCTTTCGTCGGCGCGGGAGAAGCCGGGTCGGTGCCTCGGTCCTCTTGCGCGGTGACCTCCGCGGCAGCGCGGCGGTCGTGCTCTGCCTCCCACTGCGCCTGGGCGAGGCGCTCGCGACGGTCTCCCTCGAGGATGCTCTTGATGACGAAGTAGAAGAGCGTGCCCACGCCGACCGTCGGGACGATGGCGAGCACATAGGGCAGAACCGATTCCATGGCGCCATTTTCTCACGGACGCACGGCCCGCCCCGCCGAGCGCTGTCGCACCCGCGCCGTACGGTCGTGCCCATGGTTACGAGGACGACGACGCGACGCACCCCCGGCTTCCGCTGCGCCGAGTGCGGGTGGACCACCGCCAAGTGGGTGGGCCGCTGCGGTGAGTGCCAGGCGTGGGGCACCGTCGCCGAGACGGGCGGGCCCACGGCTGCGCGCACGACCGCGGCCACGGTCGTCACGCCTGCCCAGCGCATCGCCGACGTCGACCTGACCAGGGCCGCCGCCCGCCCGACCGGCGTCGCCGAGTTCGACCGGGTCCTGGGCGGCGGGCTCGTGCCCGGAGGCGTGGTGCTCGTCGCCGGTGAGCCCGGGGTCGGCAAGTCGACGCTGCTGCTCGACGTCGCGGCGCGCGCGGCTCGGTCCGGCTCCGAGGTGCTCTACATCAGCGGCGAGGAGTCCGCCGCCCAGGTACGCACGCGCGCCGAGCGCATCTCGGCGATGGCCGACACCCTCTACCTCGCCGCCGAGACCGACCTCGCGACCGTGCTCGGCCACGTCGAGGCGCGGTCTCCCGGGCTGCTCGTCGTCGACTCCGTGCAGACGATCGCCAGCGCCGACGTCGAGGGGCAGGCGGGCAACGTCACGCAGGTGCGGGAGGTCACCGGCAGTCTCATCGCGGCGGCCAAGGCCCGGGGCCTGGCTGTGCTGCTCGTCGGGCACGTCACCAAGGACGGCTCGATCGCCGGTCCCCGGCTGCTCGAGCACCTCGTCGACGTCGTCATCCAGTTCGAGGGCGATCGCCACTCGGGGCTGCGGCTCGTGCGCGCCGTCAAGAACCGCTTCGGTCCCACCGACGAGGTCGGCTGCTTCGAGCTGTCCGACTCGGGCATCACCGGCCTCACCGACCCCAGCGGGCTGTTCCTCTCCACCCGCGACCACGCGGTCCCCGGCACGTGCGTCACCGTCACCCTCGAGGGTCGGCGCCCCCTCGTCGCCGAGGTGCAGGCGCTCGTGGCCCCCTCGACCCTGCCGTCGCCGCGCCGCACCTCGAGCGGCCTCGACGCGTCGCGCCTGGCCATGATCATCGCGGTGCTCGACAAACGGGCCGGGGCCCCGGTCGGCTCGCGCGACATCTTCGCGGCCACGGTCGGCGGGGTGCGCATCACCGAGCCGGCGGCCGACCTCGCCATCGTCTGCGCCGTCGCCTCGTCCGTCGTCGACCGGCCCCTCGCCACCGACGTCGTCGCCTTCGGCGAGGTCGGGCTGGCCGGCGAGGTGCGCCGGGTGACCGGCCTGGACCGCCGTCTCGCCGAGGCGGCACGCCTCGGTTTCCGGCACGCGCTCGTGCCTGCCGGGAGCCTGTCCGGCTCCCAGGTGCCCGACGGCATCCGCGCCGTCGAGGTCGCCGACGTGCCGCGCGCCATCGAGGCCATGGGTCGCCTCGCCGGTGGCCGGTCAACGAGCGCGGCTGCCGTCGGCACCGTCTAGACTGCGAGCGACCGGGCTGGACGCGCTCGGCGCCCCCATTGCGAACAGGGAAGTGATGGACCGGAACGACGAGCTGCTGCTCCGCGCGGCCCTCGCCGCTGTAGCCCCCGGCACGGAGCTGCGCGACAGCCTCGAACGGATCCTGCGCGGACGCACCGGTGCCCTCATCGTGCTCGGCTTCGACCGGGTCGTGGACTCCATCTGCACGGGCGGCTTCGTGCTCGACATGGAGTTCTCGGCGACCCGCGTGCGCGAGCTGTGCAAGATGGACGGCGCCGTCGTCCTCGACCGTGAGGGCACCCGCATCCTGCGCGCCGCCACTCAGCTCGTGCCTGACTCGCGCATCGAGACCACCGAGTCCGGCACCCGGCACCGCACCGCCGAGCGCGTGGCCAAGCAGACCGGCTTCCCCGTCATCTCCGTGAGCCAGTCCATGGGCGTCGTCGCGCTCTACGTCGGCGACCTCCGGCACGTCATCGAGGGCTCGCCGACCACCCTGTCCCGCGCCGACCAGGCGCTGCAGACCCTCGAGCGCTACAAGGCCCGCCTCGACGAGGTGACCGGCACGCTGTCCGCGCTCGAGATCGAGGACCTCGTCACGGTGCGCGACGTCACCGCGGTGCTCCAGCGCCTCGAGATGGTCCGGCGCATCTCGGCCGAGATCCAGGACTACGTCGTCGAGCTCGGCACCGACGGCCGCCTGCTCAGCCTCCAGCTCGAGGAGCTCGTGGGCGGGCTCGGCAACGACCGTGAGCTCGTCATCCGCGACTACCTCCCCGCGACCAAGTCCGGGCTCGACGTCGACGACGCGCTCGAGAACCTCCAGTCGCTCAACTCCGTCGAGCTGCTCGACCTCGCAGCCGGGGCGCGGGCGGTCGGCTTCTCCGTCGTCGGCGACAGCCTCGACGTCCCGGTCTCGCCGCAGGGCTACCGGCTGCTGACCAAGGTGCCGCGCCTGCCCACGGCGATCGTCGACCGTCTCGTCAACCACTTCGAGTCGCTCCAGCGCCTGCTCGCGGCCGGCATCGAGGACCTCATGCTCGTCGAGGGCGTCGGCGAGGGGCGGGCTCGCGCCGTGCGTGAGGGCCTCTCGCGACTGGCCGAGTCGAGCATCCTCGAGCGCTACGTCTGAGCGACGTCACGCACTCTCTCTGTCGTATGCCGTCCCGCGAGGTCCCGCTGTCGCTGCTCCACGAGCGCGTCAACGACTGGTACGCCGAGGCAGGGCGCAAGCAGCTGCCGTGGCGCGCGCCCGATGCCACCGCGTGGGGCGTCTTCCTCTCCGAGGTGATGTCGCAGCAGACCCCGCTCGCCCGGGTCGAGCCGATCTGGCGCGAGTGGATGGAGCGCTGGCCCACGCCGGGTCACCTGGCGGCGGCCGCACCCGGCGAGGCCGTGCGCGCGTGGGGGCGGCTCGGCTACCCCCGTCGCGCGCTTCGCCTGCACGAGGCGGCGACGGCGATGGTCGAGCGCCACGGCGGCGAGGTGCCCGGGACCCCGCAGGAGCTGCTGGCCCTGCCCGGGGTGGGCGCCTACACGGCGGCGGCCGTCTCGTGCTTCGCCTTCGGCATCCCCGAGGTCGTCGTCGACACGAACGTCCGGCGGGTCCTGGCCCGGACCCTCGAGGCCAAGGCCTACCCCAACCTCACCCTCAACCGCGCCGAGGCGCAGCTCGCCGCCGACTCGATGCCGACCGACCGCGAGACGGCCAACACCTGGAACGTCGCCGTCATGGAGCTCGGCGCCCTCGTCTGCGTGGCCCGGGGACCCCGGTGCGACGAGTGCCCCGTCGCCGACCTCTGCGCCTGGAACGTCGCGGGCCGTCCGGCCTACGACGGACCACCGCGTCGCGGCCAGAGCTGGCACGGGACCGACCGGCAGGTGCGCGGCGAGCTGTTGCGCCGGCTGCGCGACGCCCACGCGGACCTGCCCCTGACGCGCCTGCAGGACTCGGCCGACGACCGGGCCCAGGTCATGCGCTGCCTCGACTCGCTCGTCGCGGACGGTCTCGTCGAGCCGCTCGAGGGCGACCGCTTCCGACTGCCCGCCTGACGCTGCCGTTCAGACGTTGCCGAGCACGGACCGCACGTCGATCGCGATCACCACGCGCTCGGGGTTGGGGCGCGGCTCGCGGTAGCGGGCGGCATACCGCTGCTCGGCGTCGGAGACGGACGCTGCGTCGTCGAGGATCCGGGCGGTGCCCTGGAGCGACAGCCAGTAGCGGCCGTCGACCTGGCACAGCACGGCCTCGCAGCCGGCGAGGGCGTTGCGGGCCTTGCGGCTCTCGCGGCTCGTGATGACCCGGGCGACGGAGGTCTCGGGGTCCCACGTGAAGCCGACCGGGACGACGTGCGGTGACCCGTCGGGGCGCAGCGTGGTCAGCGTCGCGAGGTGGCGCACGGCCATGAACTCGAGCGCCTCGGGGGACAGGTCGCGGGGGGATCGGGCCACGGCCCCACGGTAGAGGACAGCCGGCGGTCACGAGACCGGCGCGTCGAGGGTTGCCGCGAGGGCTGACGACTTGTAACGTCGCCCCTCGTGCCATCTGCCGGGCACGCCGGTCCGAAGGGGGTCTCGACGCACCGTGAAGACCTTCTGGCTACTCGTCCGGGCCGGCTTCCGCCGCCACTCGACCTACCGGCTGGCGCTGCTGGCCGGCACGACGACGAACTCGGTCTTCGGCTTCATCCGTGCCTCGATCCTGCTCGCGGCGCTCGCCTCGGCCGGCACCGCCATCGGAGGCTACGACGCGCCCACGGCGATCGCGTTCGTCTGGTGGGGCCAGGCGCTGCTCGGCACCGTCAACCTGTGGGGCTTCGCCGAGGTCAAGGACCGGGTGCGCACGGGCGACATCGCCGTCGACTTCCTGAGGCCGATCAACCCCCAGCTCGCTTATCTGGCAGGCGATCTCGGCCGCGCCGGCATCAACCTCATCGGTCGTGGTCTGCCCGCCATCCTGCTCGGGGCGCTGCTCTTCGACATGGCGCCGCCGCCGTCGGCGCTGAGCTGGGTGTCGGGCGCCGTCTCGGTGGTGCTGGCGGTCGTCGTCGCGTTCGCCGGCAACTTCGTCATCAACCTGCTCGCGTTCTGGCTCGTCGAGATCCGGGGCATCACGCTGCTGTGGATGATCACCGGCGGCCTGCTGTGCGGGCTCTACCTGCCGGTGCCGTGGTTCCCCGAGTGGCTGCGGACCATCGCCCACTGGTCGCCGTTCCCGTCGATGCTGCAGAACCCCATCGACATCCTCGCCGGCCGCGTCGTCGGAGCCGACATCGCATCGGCCGTCGCCGTGCAGGTCTTCTGGGCCGTCGCGCTCCTCGGTCTGGGTCAGCTCGTGCTTCGGGCCGGCCGCCGTCGTCTGGAGGTGCAGGGTGGATGAGGTGACCATGTCCGAGCGGCTGCGCCCCTACCGGGTGCTGCTCGCCTCGCGCGCCCGCGCGCAGATGCAGTACCGCACGTCGTTCGTCACCGACATCCTCGGGACCGTCGGCGTCGGTCTCGCGGAGTTCGCCGAGGTGTGGGTGATCTTCCACAACGTCGACGTGCTTGGCGGGCTCGACTTCACCGCAGCCCTGCTCGTTTTCGCCCTGTCCAACCTCGCCTTCTCCCTCGCGGACATGTTCGTCGGCCACCTCGACCAGCTCCCGCGCTACATCCGGGCGGGTCAGGTCGACGCGTTCTACGTGCGCCCCCTGCCGCTGCTCGCCCAGCTCATGACGAGCGACCTGTCGCTGCGGCGGGTGGGTCGCCTGACGGTCGCCCTGGTCGCGCTCACCGTCGCGTTGACGACGGCCGACATCGCGTGGTCCGTCGGGACGGTGGCCCTCATCGTGCTGACGGTCGTCAGCGGCACCGCGATCTTCTCCGCGCTCTTCACGGCCGCCGGCGGCCTGCAGTTCTTCCTCGTGGACGGTGCGGAGTTCACCAATGCCTTCACCTACGGCGGGTCGTATGCCGCCCAGCAGAGCCAGCAGGTCTTCCCCGATCCGCTGCGGATCTTCTGGACGTTCGTCATCCCGACCGCCTTCGTCGCCTACATCCCGGCCGTGGCCATCCTCGGCCTGCCGGGTGACCACCTCGCGCCGCCCTGGCTGGCCTGGTGCACGCCCCTCGCGGCCCTGCTCGCGTGGGGCACCGCCGGCCTCTGCTGGAGGCTCGGGACCCGTCACTACCAAGGAGCCGGCGGATGAGCGCCCCCACCGTCATCGAGACGCGCGAGCTCGTGCGTGACTTCAAGAAGACCCGCGCCGTCGACCGCATGACCTTCTCGGTCGAGCCGGGCGAGGCCGTCGGCTACATCGGTGCCAACGGCGCCGGCAAGTCGACGACGATCAAGATGCTGACCGGCATCCTCAAGCCGACGTCGGGCCACGTGCGCACCTGCGGGCTGGACCCCATGCGCCAGCGGGTCGAGGTCGCCCGGCGCGTCGGCGTCGTCTTCGGCCAGCGCTCGCAGCTGTGGTGGGACCTGCCGCTGCGCGACTCGTTCGCCATCCTCGGCGCCATCCACCGCATGGACGAGCCGACGACCCGGGCCCGCACCGACCTGCTCGTCGACCAGCTCGAGATGGGCCCCCAGCTCGGCACCCCGGTGCGCTCGCTCTCGCTGGGCCAGCGGATGCGCGCCGAGATCGCCGCCGCCCTGCTCCACTCGCCGGAGCTGCTCATCCTCGACGAGCCGACCATCGGCCTGGACGTGCTGTCGAAGCAGCGGCTGCGCGAGTTCCTCGTGGCCGAGCGTCGGGAGCGGGGCACGACGCTGCTGCTCACGACGCACGACATGGGCGACATCGAGCGGCTCTGCGACCGCGTGCTCGTCGTCGACCGCGGACGCCTCGCCTTCGACGGCACGCTGCCGGGTCTCGCCGGCACCGTCGGGGCGCAGCGCATGCTCGTCATCGACCTCGCCACGCCGACTCCGGACCTGCACGACGTGCCCGGTGCGACCCTCGTCGAGAGTGAGTCGGGCGGCCTGCGTCAGCGCCTCTCGTTCGACGCCGAGTCGACGACGGTCGCGGCCGTGCTCGCCCACGTCTCGTCGCGCCACGAGGTGCGCGACCTGACGATCGAGGAGCCCGACATCGAGGACGTCGTCCGGCGCATCTACGCCGCCTCCGGCCGCGGCTGACCCGCCGACCCCCTACCCCTTGACCCGTCGAGTGGCCTCCTGACCTCACCCGCCCCACGCGTATGCCGTCCGCTGTGTGGCTGGTGGGGCGGGGCGGCCACTCGAGTGGTGGGGTGGGAGCCGTTGGGCGCAGTCGAGTCGCCGCGTGACCTCACCCGCCCCACGCGTATGCCGTCCGCCGTGTGGCTGGTGGGGCGGGGCGGCCACTCGAGTGTGGGGGGAGGGGTCAGAGGGTGCGGAGCATCCGGGTGTTGCCGAGGGTGTTGGGCTTGACCCGCTCGAGGTCGAGGAACTCGGCGACGCCCTCGTCGTAGGAGCGCAGCAGCTCGGCGTAGACGTCCATCGGGACGGCCTGCCCCTCGATGACCTCGAACCCGTGCCGGACGAAGAAGTCGGTCTCGAAGGTCAGGCAGAAGAGTCGCTCGACGCCGATCTCGCGCGCGTCCTCCACGAGCGCCTCGAGCAGGCGGCCACCGAGGCCGGTGCCGAGCTGGTCGGGGGCGACGGCGAGAGTGCGGATCTCGGCGAGGTCCTCCCACATGACGTGCAGGGCGCCGCAGCCGACGACGCGACCGTCAAGATCGGCGACCCGGAACTCCTGGAGGCTCTCGAAGTAGGTCACCGCCTCCTTGCTGACGAGCACCCGTCGCTCGGCCAGCGGTGCCACGAGGGCGCGGATCGCGCGGACGTCGGCGGTGCGCGCCCGCCGGATGACCGGCTGCCCGTCGCTCACGAGAGGTTCCCGTCGCGGAACTCGGCGAAGAGGCTGCGGGCTTCGGCGCCGAGGATGACGATCGACTGCTTGCCGGCCCACCCGAACGCGCCCTTGGCGACACCGCGCCCGACCTTGAGCGGGCTCAGCTGGTGCAGGCCGGCGGTGAAGGTGAGGATCTGCTCGGCCGTGAGGTTGCTCTTGCCGACCTTGCTGAAGCTGGTGAGAGCGGCCGGGATGGCGATCGGCCCGGCGAGCTTGGCCTTGACCGCGGCGGCGAGGATGACCTCGCCCTGGTGGCGGGAGCGCCCGAAGTCCCCGTCGGGCAACGTCTTCCGCTCGCGCGCGTAGGCGAGCGCCTCGGCCCCGGACAGGGTCTGCGCGCCGGCCTTGATGACCATGTTCTTGGCGTGCGACGCGACCACGGTCTTGGGGATGACGATGGGGATGCCGCCCTGCTCGTCGACGATCTTCTTGAACCCCGTGAAGCCGAGGACGACGTAGCCCTCGACCGGGAGACCGGTGACCTGCTTGACGGTGCTGACCTGCGCCTTGGGGCCCCCGGCGACCATGGCCGAGTTGATCTTGCCCTTGCCCCCGGTCGACAGCGGCACCCACAGGTCGCGGGCCATGCCCATGACGCCGCCGCCACCCTTGCCGTCGATGCCGATGACCTGGAGCACGTCGGCGCGGGTGCGCTCGAGGGGCTGGCCCTTTCGGCCGTCGGAGCCGATGGCGAGCACCCAGCGGGGGCCGCCCCCGAGGCTGGGCTTCGTGACTCCGAGCGAGGGCCACCAACCGCCGACGACCTTCCACGTCGGCCCGACGGCGAGGGTCACGTCGTCGCCCGTGGTGACGACGGCCACCGGCGTGCCCATCCACGAGCCGACCTTGGCCGTGGCCGTCACCGGGCCGCTCACGCTCTTGCGTGCCTTGAGCGCAGCCGCCGCGGAGGGAGAGGACGTATGCGTGAGGTCGCCCCCGGCATAGACCTTCGAGACGAGCGTGGCGAGGGGTGCAGGCGCTCCCGTGACCCGGACGCCCGAGGACGGCGTCGCCGACCCGGGGGCGCCCCCGTCGGAGATGGAACCCGACGACCCGGACGACCCCGACGGGCTCGGGGCGTCCGTCGAGCACCCGGCGAGGGCGACGCCGGCGGCCGCGACCACGCACAGGGAGCGCGCTGCCGTCGACCTGCGGGTCCGGCGCGCGGTGCGCCTGCCGGACGGGCTCGTGCGCTGCTGCACGGGGTCGGTGGGGCGGTGCTGGGAGGTCACCGCCCCACCGTAGACGACCGGTTCAGGCGACGCGGGAGGCCGTCCGCACGAGGGAACGCGACGCCAGCACGGAGGCCAGCACGACCGCTCCGGCGACCATCGACGTGACGACGAAGCGCACGACGAGCGCGGTGTCGATGGCGTTGGTGAAGGGCAGCATGAGCACGAGGACGAACCCCGCCGACAGCACGACCGTCATGGCGAGCGGCAGCGCGACCTCGAGGGCGCGGGCCCGGTGCAGCGAGCCCTCACTCGTGCCGGCGAGCGCGAGGGCGCGGTACTGCTCGCGCTGGTCGAGCACGCGGGCGGCCTGCACGACCCCCGTCGAGGTGGCCCCGACGATGGTGATGATGACGAGCGTGACGAGCGCGCCCGTGCCGAGGTCGTCGGCGAGGTAGGCCTCGAGCGGAGTCCGCGGCTCGTCGACCTGCGCCAGGCTCGTGAAGCCGACGACGACGACGGCGAGGCCCAGCGCCCCGACCGCGCGCCACGTGCTCTTCGGGTCGTCGGCGATGCGGCGGGCGGCGAGCAGCGTGGCCGCGGTGGGCGCGAGGCGGGCGGCGATGCGACCGGCCACCATGACGACCCAGGGGCCGACGGCGTTGACGGCGAGGATCACCGCGCCGAGCACGACGACGATGGTCATCCGCTGCGGCTCCTTCATCGGGGTGATGACGAGCACCCACGCCGCACCGGCGGCCACGGCGACGAGCAGGCGCAGGACGCTGAGCCGCTTCGGGCTCGTGCGGGCCGCGACGCCGAGCGGGCTGATGGCCACGCGCGCCAGGCTGGACGCGCCCGACAGGATCGAGACCACGACGACGGCCGCGACGACGGCGAGGACCTGCCCCAGCGGGAGCACGAGCTCACGCAGCTCGAACGGCCGCCCCTGGAAGCTCAGGCGCGCCACGAGCGGCAGGACGGCGAGGTAGAGCACGAGTCCGCACAGCGCGCCGACGAGGGCCTGCGCCGCGGCCTCGGCGAGCGTCATGAGCGTCACCTGGCCCGACGTGGCGCCGGCCAGGCGCAGCGCCGCGAGCCGCTGGTCGCGGCGCGCGATGGCGAGGCGGGCGGCGACCCCGCCGAGGGTGAGGATCGGGATGACCATGCACGTCGTCGCGACCCAGGCGAGGGTCACGTAGAGGTTGCCGAGCGCTGCCTCGTCGGTCAGGGGCCCGTCGAGGCCACCGGGCGGCGTCGGGTTGCGGGCCTCGAAGGCAGCCAGTCCGGCGACGCAGACGAGCAGCGCCGCCGTCGCGACGGCGAAAGAGACGACGGCGAGGACGCCCGGCACGCGGTTGTCGGCGGCCCCGGCCCGTCGCAGGCGCCACCACAGAACGGTCGCGGCCCTCATCGAGCGCCGCCTGGGCTCGCCTGTGCCGCAACGGTTCCGGTCGCGATCCTGCCGTCACGCACCCGGAGCACCCCGTGGCACCACCGGGCGACGTTCTCGTCGTGCGTGACGACGACGAGCGAGGCGCCGGTGTGGGCCGCGAGCTGGGTCAGGTGCTGCATGACCTCGGCGCTCGTCGTCTGGTCGAGGGCGCCCGTCGGCTCGTCCGCGAAGACGACGCCGGGCCGCGCGACCAGGGCGCGGGCGATGGCGACGCGCTGCGCCTGGCCGCCCGAGAGCTCACCGGGGCGTCGCTTCTCCAGGCCCGCGAGACCGAGCGGGGCGAAGAGGGCAGCGGCCCGGCCCGAGGCCTCCGAGCGGGAGACGCCGTCGAGCATGAGCGGCAGCGCGACGTTCTCGATCGCCGGCAGCTCGGGCAGGAGCATGCCCTGCTGGAAGACGAAGCCGAAGTCCCGGCGGCGCAGCACGGTGCGCTCGCGGTCCGACATCCGCGCGATGTCGCGGCCGCGCCACAGCACCTGGCCACCCGTCGGGCGCAGGATGCCGGCGAGGACGTGCAGCAGGGTCGTCTTGCCTGAGCCCGACGGGCCCATGACGGCCAGGCTCTCCCCGGCGCGCACCGTCACGTCGACGCCGCCCAGGGCCGGGGGAGCGGCCGCGCTCGAGCGGCCCGAGCGGCCGTAGGTCATGACGAGGTCGCGGGCGACGAGGTCGCGGGCGGGATCCTGAGCGGGATCGCGGGTGGGATCAGGGGCGGGGGCGGCTGTCGCCGTGGGGTCGTGGTGGCTCATGGCACCCAGCGTCGCCGGGGAGGGTGCGGCCCCGCATCGGGCCGTGGTCGCCCTCCGGAGCGGACGGCATACGACCTCGGTATGACGGCACCATGACGTCGCTACGACGGCGGGGGCCGGCCACGTACGCCGAAGGGGCCGGGGACGTGTGTCCCCGACCCCTTCAGTCGATGCGCTCCGCGGCGCTCAGCGCTCCGTGCCGGTCAGCCCCGCGTCGGGGTAGACCTGGTCGTCGGGCACGGACGGTCCGGTGGTGATGTTGACCCCGAGCGCCTCGTCGAGGGCAGCGCCCTCGGGAAGCTCCGGGAGGTCGTCGGCCGGACGGTGCGCGGCGTCCGGGTGGGCCATGTCGGAGAAGGTGAACTTCTCCTCCTTGCCCTCGCCCTCGGTGTCGATCTTGATGTACTGACCGGAGCCGAACTCGGCGAAGAGGATCTTCTCCGACAGGGCGTCCTCGATCTCGCGCTGGATGGTGCGGCGCAGCGGGCGCGCACCGAGCACGGGGTCGTAGCCCTTTTTGGCGAGCAGGTCCTTGGCCGCGGGCGTGAGCTCGATGCCCATGTCCTTGTCCTTGAGCCGCTTGTCGAGCTTGGCGATCTCGAGGTCGACGATCTGCGTGATCTCCGCCTTGTTGAGGTGCGGGAACACGATGGTGTCGTCGACGCGGTTGAGGAACTCGGGCCGGAAGTGCTGCTTGAGCTCGTCGGTGACCTTCGCCTTCATCCGCTCGTAGTCCGAGCGGCTGTCGGGTCCGGCCGAGAAGCCCATGTTGGCCTTGGAGATGTCCCTCGTGCCGAGGTTGGTCGTCATGATGATGACGGTGTTCTTGAAGTCGACCATCCGACCCTGGGAGTCGGTGAGGCGGCCGTCCTCGAGGACCTGCAGCAGCGAGTTGAAGATCTCCGGGTGGGCCTTCTCGACCTCGTCGAAGAGCACGACGGAGAACGGCTTGCGGCGCACCTTCTCGGTGAGCTGGCCGCCCTCCTCGTAGCCGACGTAGCCGGGAGGCGAACCGAACAGGCGGCTCACCGTGTGCTTCTCGGAGTACTCGGACATGTCGAGCTGGATCAGCGCGTCCTCGCTGCCGAAGAGGAACTCGGCGAGCGTCTTGGCGAGCTCGGTCTTACCGACACCGGTGGGGCCGGCGAAGATGAACGAGCCACCGGGGCGGCGCGGGTCCTTCAGGCCGGCACGGGTGCGGCGGATCGCCTGGGACAGCGCCTTGACGGCGTCGTCCATGCCGACGATGCGCTTGTGCAGCTCGTCCTCCATGTGGAGCAGGCGGCTGGACTCCTCCTCGGTCAGCTTGAACACCGGGATGCCGGTGCTCGCAGCCAGGACCTCGGCGATGAGCTCCTCGTCGACCTCGGCCACGACGTCCATGTCGCCCGACTTCCACTGGGCCTCACGGGCAGCCTTCTCCTGGCGGAGGCGCTTCTCGTCGTCGCGGACGCGGGCCGCGCGCTCGAAGTCCTGGCCGTCGATGGCCGACTCCTTCTCGCGCACGAGGGCCGCGATCTTCTCGTCGAACTCGCGCAGGTCCGGCGGAGCCGTCATCCGGCGGATGCGCAGTCGCGCGCCCGCCTCGTCGATGAGGTCGATCGCCTTGTCGGGCAGGAAGCGGTCGTTGACGTAGCGGTCGGCCATGTTGGCCGCCGCGACGAGCGCGCCGTCGGTGATCGTCACGCGGTGGTGCGCCTCGTAGCGGTCACGCAGACCCTTGAGGATCTCGATGGCGTGCGGCAGCGTCGGCTCCTGCACCTGGATCGGCTGGAAGCGCCGCTCGAGGGCCGAGTCTTTCTCGATGTGCTTGCGGTACTCGTCGAGCGTCGTCGCACCGATCGTCTGCAGCTCACCGCGGGCGAGCATCGGCTTGAGGATCGACGCGGCGTCGATGGCGCCCTCGGCGGCACCCGCACCGACGAGCGTGTGGATCTCGTCGATGAAGATGATGATGTCGCCGCGGGTGCGGATCTCCTTGAGGACCTTCTTCAGCCGCTCCTCGAAGTCACCGCGGTAGCGGCTGCCGGCCACGAGCGAGCCGAGGTCGAGGGTGTAGAGCTGCTTGTCCTTGAGCGTCTCGGGCACCTCGCCCTTGACGATGTCCTGGGCGAGGCCCTCGACGACGGCGGTCTTGCCGACGCCGGGCTCACCGATGAGGACGGGGTTGTTCTTCGTGCGGCGGGACAGCACCTGCATGACCCGCTCGATCTCCTTCTCACGCCCGATGACCGGGTCGAGCTTGCCCTCGCGGGCCGCCTGCGTGAGGTTGCGACCGAACTGGTCGAGCACGAGGGAGCCCGCGGGCGTGCCCTCTGCCTGGCCCTGGCCGACGCCGGCGCCGGCCTTCTCGCCGCTCTGGCCACCCTGGTAGCCGGAGAGCAGCTGGATGACCTGCTGGCGGACCTTGTTCAGCTCCGCGCCGAGCTTGACGAGGACCTGGGCGGCGACGCCCTCGCCCTCGCGGATCAGACCGAGCAGGATGTGCTCGGTGCCGATGTAGCTGTGGCCGAGCTGGAGTGCCTCGCGGAGCGAGTACTCGAGAACCTTCTTCGCGCGGGGCGTGAAGGGGATGTGGCCGGTCGGGGCCTGCTGCCCCTGGCCGATGATCTCCTGGACCTGGGCCCGGACCGCTTCGAGCGAGATGTCGAGCGATTCGAGGGCCTTCGCGGCGACGCCTTCGCCTTCGTGGATCAGACCCAGGAGGATGTGCTCGGTCCCGATGTAGTTGTGGTTGAGCAGGCGTGCTTCCTCCTGCGCGAGGACAACCACCCTTCGGGCCCTGTCGGTGAACCGTTCGAACATGTTCTTCTCCTGACTGATCGAGAGACATCTCGATGCTATCCGTGCCCGCTGTGGACGAGCACACCCCGACCAACGCGAGGCGTGCGCGTCCTGTTCCCCATCCTGAGCGTGATCGGCTCAGGTTCCGCCTCTGTTCGCCGTGAGCGGACATCTTGCCCGGTCCCGAGGGGACGGCGGCGGCGCGGGGCCTACCCAAAGGCATACCCCGGACCGGCGACGCGGGGTCGCGAGCAGGGGCGCGCCGCCTGCTCGCGCCAGGACGCTCTTCGTCCGCCGGGGCGGAGTTGTCGTGGTGATTCCGCCTCCCCAACCTCGGTTTCTCCGCCCGGGCGAAGTTGTCGGTTGCGGATCGCACGGCAGGGCCCACCTTCTTCGCCGGGGCGGAGTTGTTGGGGTGCCTGGCCTCCTGAGGCCTCGGTTTCTTCGCCGGGGCGGAGCTGTTGCGGTGCCTGGTTTCCTAAGGCCTCGGTTTCTTCGCCGGGGCGGAGCTGTTGCGGTGCCTGGTTTCCTAAGGCCTCGGATTCTTCGCCGGGGCGGAGTTGTTGCGGTGCCTGGCCTCGTGAGGCCCTCGGTTTCTTCGCCGGGGCGGAGTTGTCGAGGTGGCGGCTGAACCGGGGAGGCGCGTCGTCATGCAGGCAGCGCGAGGTCGCCTGCTCGGTCGGCGAAATGACGGCGCCACTCGTCCTTGAGAGGAGGCACGGTCATGCCCCGTTGCCGCATGGCGCGGGTGATGCGTCCGAGCGTTCGCGCCGGCGTGCTGTGGATGTCCTTGGACACGATCACCAGACGCCGCACGCCACCGTCGTCGAGCTCCTCGTCGCGGTCGATGTCGTGGTGCCACTGCTCCTCTGACTCCGCGTGGTGGCGTCCGTCGTACTCGATGATCAGTCGGTGAGCCAGGTAGGCGAGGTCGTAACGCCGGAGCAGTGTCCCGTCGCTGTCGTGCACCCGGTGGTCGACCTCCGGTTCCGGCAGCCCTGCCAGGACGATGAGGAGGCGCAGCTTCGTCTCCATCGCCGAGTCGACGCCGGCGCGAACGAGCCGCGCCGCGCGCCGAGCCAGCCTCGAGTGCGGACCGCTGTGCTTCTCGGCAAGGGTGACGAGGTGGTCGGGCGTGAAGCGTTTGCGCCGGCCCAAGGAGTCACCGAGGATGACGAGGTCGACGAGTCCGAGCAGGTGGCTCATGTCGAGGAAGGTCTGGATCGGGCCGGTCACGGGCAGCCCCCTCCACCGCACGACGTGCTGTCGCGCCTTGGGCCGATGGGCAGCGATGCCGAAACATTGGGCTCGCATGCGCGGATAGGTCACGTGGACGTCGGGGTGATCCGGCACCACGCCGCCCCACAGGCGCGCCGCCGTGTGGTGCGAGAGATAGCTCCCCGGTTCGGCCAGCAGCAGCGCTCCCTCCGCGAGTAGTCGGTGGGTCACCGGGGTCTGGGCCGCGACGTAGACCCCGCGGAAGAGCGCCCGATGCGCCCGGCGGAAGCGCCAGTCGCTCAGATGGTCCCCGGCCTCGTCCGCGCGTAGGAATGGGCTGTCGCTCGGCTTGGTGGCGTCGAACTCCATTGCGCCACTGTGGAACACGCGGACCTCTCCGCGTCGCGGTCATCCACAGTGCGCCGTCCTGGTGCCTGCCCTTCTACGCCAGGGCGGACTTCTCGTGGTGGTTCGGGGTGCTCACGCCTCAACTACTGCGCCGCGGCGGAGAAGCCGGGGTGGGGCGCGTGCAGGGGGCGGATTTGTCCGCCCGGGCGGAGAAGCCGAGGTGGCTGGGGGTGCCCGGGCCTCGATCTCTCCGCCCGGGCGGAGGAGCGCGGGGTCGCGGGCGGGGGGCGTCGAGCCTGCGCTCGCCACACGGCATACGGCGTGCGTATGCCGTGTGGCCCGGTTCGCCCGTATCGACCCACCTGCCCGCCGCCGTATCAGGCGCCCCGCGACCCGCCTCCGAAAGACATCGGCCGTCAGGGTCCGGTGCCACGGGCGGGGGCCGCCCGGAACTTCAAACCAAGGAGGCAGTGATGCCAGCCAAGCGTCGTTCGACGGGTCGGGGCAAGCCGACGCAGCCGAGCTCCCAGTGGGAGCCGGTCTTCACCAGCGAGGCCGACACCGTCATCCCGGGTGAGCTCCTGCTCACCCTCGTCCCGTCCGCAGCCGACTCGATGACCGCGTCGGTGCCGGTCCACCCGTCCGGTCCGGTCGAGTCCGGCGCCCGGTCGCTCGGCGTCGACGACCTCGACACCGTCCTGGCACGCCTCGGCGCCCACGACGTCACCCGCCTCGCCCTTCCCGGTCCCGCCGGCGCCGCCGAGGCGGACGCCGCCACGCGCGGGCTCGAGGTGACCGAGGAGCAGGTGCTCGCGCGGTCGTTCAGGGTGCGCGTCGACGTGGGCACCGACATCGCCGACGCGGTGGCGAAGCTCGAGGCGCTCGACAGCGTCGAGGCCGCCGAGCCGAACCGCTACCGCGAGACGTCGGTCGTGCCCAACGACCCGAGCTACGGCTCGGAGTGGGGGCTCGCCAAGATCAACGCCCCCGCCGCATGGGACCGCACGACGGGCTCGGCGAGCGTCGTCGTCGGCGTCATCGACACCGGCATCGACCTCGACCACCCGGACCTCGTCGGCAACATCGTCGCCGGCTACGACATGGTCGACCTCGGGACGAGCCCCACGGCGCCGGCCGGCTTCCGGTTCGAGGGCGACTTCTCGGGCCGCGACTCCGTGCCCGAGGACGAGGTGGGCCACGGCTCCCACGTCGCGGGCACGATCGCCGCGATGTCGAACAACGCGCTGGGGGTCGCCGGCGTGACGTGGCAGTGCAAGATCATGCCCGTCAAGGCGCTGACCCGGATGGTCCGGATCTCCGACGGCCAGGTCCGTGGCGTCGGCTCGTCCGCCGACATCGCCGCCGCCGTGCGCTACGCCGCCGACAACGGGGCATCGGTCATCAACATGAGCCTCGGGTCGTCGGGCACGACCACCGTCGAGAGCAGTGCCATCGCGTATGCCATCAGCCGCGGCGTCGTCGTGGTGGCCGCGATGGGCAACGACGGCACGTCGAACCCGTCGTACCCCGCGGCCTACCCGGACGTCGTGTCGGTCGGCGCGATCGACAGCGCCGACCACCGCGCGTCCTTCTCGCAGACCGGACCGCACATCGACGTCGTCGCACCCGGCGTCGGCGTCCTGTCCACCTACCTCGCGGCGGGCTACGGCACCCTGTCGGGGACGTCGATGGCGACGCCGCACGTCGCCGGGGTCGCGGCCCTCATCCGGTCGGTCAAGCCGAGCGCGACGGTCGCGGAGGTGACGGACATCCTTCGTACGACGGCTCGCCCGCTCCGTGACGCTCCCGGCGACCCGGTCCCCAACGACTCGTACGGCTGGGGCTGTGTCGACGCGGCCGCGGCGGTGAACCGGGCCGCGCCCATCATCACGAGGCTGCGGACGCCGGTCCTGCCGTGCCGGCCGCCGATCACGCTCCCGCCGATCTGTGGACCGATCCGGACGCCGATCCAGTTCTGCCCGCCGCCGCGGACGATGATCTGCCCGGTCGTCTCCCCGGTGTGCCCGCCGACGATCACGCCGGTCACGACGACGCCGGTCACGACGACCCCGATCACGCGGACTCCCGTGACGCCGACGATCGGCCGGCCAGGTCTCGGCGGCGGCGCCGGAGCAGCGGGGGCTGCGGGCTACGACCCGTACGGCTACCTCGGCGGCGCGGGCCAGGTGCCCGAGGAGCAGGGCGCATCCGAGGGGCAGGGTGGCACCTACGAGGAGGGCTACGCCGACGGGTATGCCGCGGCGCTGGCGCAAGTGCAGCAGGAGCTCGGTTCCGAGCAGGGAGCCGGCGGCGGGGAGACCGCTGGCGGCGGCGGGAACGACGAGATCGGCTTCCAGCCGGGGCCATTCGTCCGGTTGCGCACCCCGGTGCTCGCCTGCATCCCCATCACGACGATGACTCCTCCGAGGTCGCCCTACTGGTGGCGGTGCTCGCAGCCGCCTCGCACCGTGATCGAGCCGCAGTGCTACCAGGTCACGCCCCCGCCGTGGACGATCACCCCGACGATCACGACGACGTTCCCGCCCACCGGGCCGACGACGCCCGTCCAGGGTGGTCCCGGCGGCTTCGAGGGTGGCCACGGCGGCTACGGCGGCTACGACCCCTACGGGCAGTCCCCGTTCCAGGGCTGAGTCGTGACCCTCGTCGACACGATGCCGGGCGGGCCGTTCGCGGCCCGCCCGGTCCTGGCGCGCCCCGTCCCGGCTCCCGCCCCGGCCCTCGCTCCCGCCCCGGCGCTCGCGGCAGGCCCGAGGGGCATGGCCGGGTCCCCGGACGGCGGCCATCCGGCCGTCCGCGCCCTGTGCGACCTCGGCCTGCTCGACCCCGACGCCGGCGCGTCGGTGCAGGTGGAGAACCTCTCCCGCGCCCACCCGGTCTGGTCGGTCCTGCTGCCCGACGGTCGCCGGCTCGTCGTGAAGTCCAGCGCCGCCGAGCGCGGGCTGGACCTCGGGATCGAGTTCCTCGTCTACCGGCTCGGGGTGTGGTGCGACCCGGTGCGCCACGTCCTGCCTGACGCCCTCGTCGTCGACGAGGACCGCCACCTGCTCGTGCTCGCGGACGTCCGGGCGCCGTCCACGGCCGGCCAGCTCACCGGCGGGTCCGCCGGGGCCGGTGCCCCGACCGGGTCGCTCGCCGAGCAGGCGGGCTGGCCCGTCCTTGTCCACCCGTCGTCGGTGGTCGGCCTGTCGACCTCGGCGCTCGCAGCCGCGACGCGGGCCCTCGGCGCGACCCTGGGCGCGCTGCACCGGGGGACCATGGGCCTGCCGCTCCCGCCGGCCCGTCCACCGGTGGTGCTCGCGGCTCTCATGGCCGACTACCCGGCCACCGGGGCGGTCGCCGACCACATCGCCGTCCTCAAGGCCGACCCGCTGCTCACCGAGGCCGCCGGCGCCGTCGCCGGCCCGGTGGCCGGGTGCCTCGTCAACCACGACATGAAGTGGGACAACGTCGTGTCCTCCGGCGGTCGCACGGTCCTGCTCGACTGGGAGATGGCCGGACTCGGCGACCCGGCGTGGGACCTCGGCTGCCTGCTCGCCGAGCACCTCGTCCGACAGCCGGGAGAGACGCTGACCGTCGCGTCCGACGAGCCCGCGGTCGCGCTCCTGCGCGGCTACGCGCACGGGGCCCGCCCCCGCCCGGAGATCGTCCCCGTCCTCGCGCGCCGGGCCGTGACCGTGGCCGGGCTGCGCATCGCCCAGCTCGGTCTCGAGGTCGTCGACTCCCTCGGCCCGCACCGGCCGACCGCCCCCGGCCGCCTCACCGAACGGGCCCGCTCCGTCCTCCTGTCGCTCGACTCCCTCACCGAGGAGGTGGCCCAGTGCCTGCACTGACTCGCACCCGCCCACCCGTGACGCCCGGCCGGGCCGTGACGCCAGGCCCGGACGACGACCCCACCACGCGGTCGCTGGCCGCGCTCGGTCACGCCGTGCGCCTCGTCGGGTCCGACCCGTGGGCGGCCGCGCAGGCCACGGAGTCGCCGGACGACGTGCGCATCGACGATCCGGTGGCCGAGTGGCTCTACCCGCGCTGGTGGTGCGGGTCGGACGAGGCGTCCGTCTCCCTCGGCAGCGACCCGCTCATCGGTGCACTCCTCGAGGCGTCCCGCCGTTCGGTGGCGCCCGTCGAGACCGCGCACCTCGTCCTGGCCAGCGACGCGGCCCACGTCGTCGCGGCCTGCACGCAGGGGCCGTCGCGGGGCTCGGTCGTGCGCCGCGCCGTCGACGCCGTCGTCGGCTCCTCGAGGCCGGGTATGCCGGCTCGCCCGGGTGATCTCGTCGACCTCCTCGCCGGGGTGGGCGAGGTCGACCCCGAGGGCGCGTGGTGGTGGGCCCACACGGGCGAGCAGCCGATCTCCTCGTTCGAGCTGGACCGCTGGTACGTCAACGTCGACGCCGGCGCCGCACCCCTGGCGGTGGCTGCCACGGTGCGTCTGGCCGTGTCGACGGGGGTCCCACTCTCGCTCAAGTGCCCGGCCCGGGCGGGCGGCTTCGACCGGCGCGACGCGCTCGTCGTCTATGTCCCGAGGTCGGACTCCGCGCGTCTTGCCGCTGCGCTTCCCGGCTGGATCGAGGAGATCTCGGGCGCCCTGTCAGCGGACGAGCCGCCGCTGACGCGACGCCTGCACCCGGGGGTGGGGCTGGCGCAGGACCCGGGCGGCGGCATCAGCTACGGCCAGCTGCGGTGCGCCCAGGTGGCGTCGGCCGTGGGTCGGGTCCTCGGCGAGGCGCGCGGGGACGTGACCCGGGCCGAGCGTCTCGCTGCCGGCGACGGTGTCGCCGTGCTCGCTGGCGTCGGCATCCACGCCGACCGACCCGAGGAGGTGGCGGCATGACGACAACGACCGCGTCGTCCTGGACGGGGTCGTCAAGGATTAAGGACGATTCCGAGTTTGCACGCGCGGCAAGGTCGCTCGTGGCTCGGCTCGTCTCGCTCGCCCGCGTCGACAGGTCGGGTGCACCGGTGTGGAGCGGCGACGACGTCGACCCGCGCTCGGCGCCCGACCTCAGCACCCCGCCGGTGCTCGTCCACGGACCGCTCGACGACGGGCTCCTCACCGGCCGGGCCGGCATCGCCGTCGTCCTCTCGGCAGCCTCACGCCTGCCGGCGGCTCCGGCGGAGTGGGCGCCCTTGGCCGTGCGCACGGCTGAGGCAGCCGTTCGGCGCGCCACATCGGACCTCGGTCCGCACGGGCAGCCCGGCAGCGAGATCTGCTGGGACAGTGGAGCCCTCGGGATCTCGCGCGCGGCATACGTCGTCGCCGCCACGCACGGATCAGCCGACCTGGCCGAGCGAGCGCGTCATCTCGGGGGGCTCGCAGTGCGTCGGGTCGTCGAGCACCCCGAGTGGCTGCCTCCGTTCGCCGACCTCATGGGCGGGCTCGCCGGCATCCTCGCTGGTGTCGTCTCGGTGTCTCTCGCGCCGTCGGACGAGAGTGTCCGGGCAGACGCCATCGCTCTGCTCGTCGACCGGATCGGTGCGCTCTCCCTCGCCGGACCCATCGGTCGACTGTGGCCCATGGCCGGTGCCGACCACGGTGTCGTCGGGCTCGCCCACGGCGGCAGCGGCATCGCCCTCGCGCTGACCGGAGCCGCCCAGCGCCTCGGCGGGTCCGAGTGGGCGCCGAACGTTACCGGCACGCCGACGTATGCCGCGTCGCTCGCCTCCGCTGCCGTGCTCTGGGAGGACTCCCTCCACGACGCAGGGGCCGGGGGCTGGCCGGACCTCCGACTGCCCGAGCCGGTGCCCGGGCTCGCCTGGTGCCACGGTGCGCCCGGGGTCGGGGTGTCCGCCGCCCTGCGTCACCCACTCGTGGCGGGCCCCGGTGGGGAGCCTCGCGACGCGGGGGCCGCGCACGTGGCCTTCGTGCGGGCGCGGGCCGCGAGTACCGCCCACCGACCGGTGGGCCTGCACCCCTTCGACGGGTCGCTGTGCCACGGCCTGGCCGGCGTCGTCGAGATGCACCTGCTGGCGGCCGAGGCCTGGCCCGCGGCTGCGCGCGAGCACGTGGCCGAGGCCCGGGCGGTCGCGACCCACCTCTCGCGGGCGGGCCGGCCCGGACACCCGACCTGGCAGTGCGGCATACGCAGTGGTGGGCGCAGCCCCAACGTCCTCGTCGGCATCGGCGGTGTCGCCCTGACGCTCGCGCGGTGCCATGACCTGTCGGTCGGCCCGTCGGCCGCCGACCCCTTCCTCGGGGCCCTCGCACCGAGGGGCTAGGAGGTCGAGCTCCAGCCGGCGGAGGGGGCGGGCGAGTCGTCCGGGCCCCCGTCCGTGTGCTCTGACTCGGACGCGGACTGGGTGTAGCGCAACGCGTCGACCTCGGCGACCGACACCCCGTCCACCGACTGGGCGTCGCGCACGAAGGATTCGACCGCGTCGTCGTCGACCTCGGCGATGGCGACGTCGGGCAGCTCCGGTGCGGGGGCGTGCACCGTGGAGGGGCCGAGGGCGCGCAGGGCGCGGACGACCTCCTCGGGGTCGGACTCGCCGGACAGGGTCACGAGCACACGGGTCGCCATCTCGTCATTGTCGGTCCGGGCGCAGGTCGTCACAACGTCCTGGGCGCCGTCCGCATCCCTCCGCACGGCCCGGGCTCGACTTCTCCGCCCGGGCGGACCTCTCGGGGGCGCGAGCCTGGTTCAGACCACGATTTCTCCGCCGGGGCCGCGTTGTCGGGGTGTGAGTGCTGGTTCAGACCACGGCTTCTCCGCCGGGGCGGGGTTGTCGGGGTGCTGGTTCGGACCACGGTTTCTCCGCCGGGGCGGAAACGTCGGGGTGTGGTGGCGGTTCAGACCACGATTTCTCCGCCGGGGCGGGGGTGCGGGGGTGTGGGTTCTGGTTCGGACCGCCAGTTCTCCGCCGGGGCGGAGTCGTCGGGGTCAGGCCGGGGAGGCTGGGTGCAGGTGGGCGAAGCGGCGGTGAAGGTCGCGGACCTCCTCCTCGAGCTGGGGCGCCGGCCCGTCGACGACGGCCCCCGGGACCACGTCGACGATCGAGAGCGGGGCCACCGGCGACGGCGGCGCACCCCACGCGGACCGCCACGCGCCCAGCTGGGCCGAGCTCACGGCATACACGATCCGTCCGAGGCCGACCCAGGCGTGCGCGGCGGAGCACATCGGACAGTGCTCGCCCGAGGTGTAGACCGTCGCGGCCGCGCGCTCGTCGGGGTCGAGGTGGGCGCCGGCCCAGCGGGCGATCGCGAACTCCGGGTGCTGCGTCGCGTCGAGCGCGAGGACGTGGTTGTGGTCCTCGAAGAGCACCTCGCCGTCACCCGAGACGAGCACCGAACCGAAGGGCTCGTCGCCGCGCTCGAGCGCGAGCCGGGCGAGCTCGACGGCGCGGCGGAGGTGACCGAGGTCGGTGGCGTCGATGCTCATGCCACCCTCCCGGTGACGAGGGCGAAGGTGACGAACGCGCCGCCGTCGGCCTCGAGCATGCCCTGGACGGGCGAGGTCGGCTGGCCCTTGAGCTCCATGACCGCGCGCTCCCAGAGCAGCCAGTTCGCGCACGCGTCCGCCTGGGTGCGGGCCGTGACGACCTGGAACGCCCGGCTGAACTCCCACTGGCTGCGCAGCCACTCGGCGGTGTGCCACGCCGCCGACTCGGCACCCACGACGCGGTCGATGTGCTCAGGGATCTCGCCGAGCTCACGCACCTCGCTGGTCAGGGCGGGCGTCGCGACGCCGAGCTGCCCGCCCGGCTTGAGGAACTTCGCGAGGTAGGGCGGGTAGTGGTCGCCGGTGCCGAAGTACTCCCAGGCATCGATGCTGACGATCGCGTCGAACGACGCGCGACCGAAGGGCAGCGAGTGCGCGTCGACGCGCATGGCCAGGACCCGGTCCTCGACACCCTCCTTGCGGAACACCGCGGCGGCCTCGCTCGGGTCGACCCAGAGGTCCGCGGCGACGACCTGCACGCCGTACTCCTTGGCGAGGAAGACCGACGTCGCGCCGAGCCCCGACCCGAGGTCGAGCACGCGCATCCCGGGGCGCAGGTCGAGGTCGGCGGCGAGATCCTCGAGCAGCCACAGGGGGTGCGGCCCCATGTCGAGGTCGACGAGCCACTTGGCGTCGTACTTCGAGGACCGGGGAAAGGCGTCGCGGGTCAGGTGGTCGAGGGCGGGCATGTGACGATCCTCCGGGACGACCCCTGCGCGCGTCGAACCGGTTCCACGCGACGAGAAGCGCCTCCCGACGGTCAGGGGGCGGGGGAGTCGACCGCCGGTCGACGGACGAGCCGGTCGGGGGTGAGGTCGGCGAGCGAGGTGCACCCGGTCAGGGCGAGGAGCAGGTCGAGCTCGGCTCGGAGGTTGCGCAGCACCTCGGACACCCCGGCGGCGCCAGCGAGGGCGAGCCCGTAGACGTGCGGCCGTCCGATCCCGACGGCGCTCGCACCCAACGCGATGGCCACGAAGATGTCTGCGCCGCAACGGATCCCGCTGTCGAAGATGACCGGCGCGCTCGAGCCGGCGCCGCGCACGGCCTCGACGACGCCGGGCAGTGCGTCGAGGGCCGCGACCGATCGGTCGACCTGCCGACCACCGTGGTTCGAGACGTAGACGCCGTCGACGCCGGCGTCGACGGCCCGGCGCGCGTCGTCGGGGTGCAGGATGCCCTTGAGCACGATCGGCAGGCTCGTCAGGGACCGCAGGCGAGGCAGGTCCGCCCACGTCAGCGACGGTCGGCTGAAGACGTCGAGGAACGTCTCGACGGCCGCCCTCGGCTCGGGCGCCCCAAGGTTGCGCCGGGTGTCGCCGGGATGGTTGCGGCTCATCGACAGCAGGGTCGCCACGGCGGCCGGCGTCGGCCGCGGACGCGCTGCCGCAGGGCCGCCCGCCGCTCGCGCCACCCGCTCGCGCACGAGCCGCTGGAACACGGGGTCGGAGGTGTACTGGGCGATCCCCTCGCCGCGGGCGAACGGCAGGTGCCCGAGGTCGAGGTCGCGCGGACGCCAGCCGAGGTATGCCGTGTCGAGCGTGACGACGAGAGCCTCGCTCCCGCACGCCTCGGCTCGCGAGACGAGGCTCTCGACGAGGTCGTCGTCGCTGCTCCAGTAGAGCTGGTACCAGTGGCCCGAGCCGCCCAGCTCGCGCGCGACGTCCTCCATCGGCACGGAGGCCTGGGTGCTGATGATCTGGGTGACCCGCTGCTCGCGGGCGCCGCGCGCGACGGCGAGGTCGGCGCCGTCGTCGGCCATCGACAGCACCCCGACCGGCGCGATGAGCAGGGGACTGTCGTGCCGGCGCCCGAACAGCTCGACGGAGGTGTCGCGCTCGGTCGTGTCGACGAGCATCCGTGGCACGACCTGCCACCGGTCGAAGGCCGCGACGTTGGCGCGGGCGCTCGCCTCGGAGCCGGCCGAGCCTGCGACATAGGCGAATCCGCGCTTCGACATGACCTTGCGCGCTGCGGCCTCGAGTTGGGTCGCGTCGGTGGGCACCTCGGGCCGGTGGCCGAACGCGCCGGCCCGGTAGATGGCGGACTGGACGGTCCTGCCGAACGACTCCAGCGGCATACGTGCTCCTTGTGGCCGGCCCGGGCGCGCCGTCGCGGACCGGGTGCCGCCCATCCTGCTACGGACCGCCCCGCCGTTCACCACCGCACGGAGATGGTCTCGCGCCACCATCGCTCGAGCTCGTCCACCGGACCGTCGACGCCCTCGCTCTCGGCGCCGCGGCTCCACAGTCGGAGGTAGAGGTCGACGGGCGCGCCGGTCAGGGTGTGGTCGGCGCCGGCCGCTTCGGGGGAGTCCGGCCGCACGCGCGTCGTCGTGATCGGGCGCCCGGTCGCGAGGTCGACGAGCCACGCCACGTCCGCGCCGTCAGGACGCACGAGCATCCGGGTCGGGGCGCCGGGCGAGCCGCCCTGTCGTCGGCGGGTGACGAAGCCGACGAGCAGCTCGTCGATCCCGTCCAGCGCGACGGCGGGCCTGATCCAGGTCTCGTCGGCGCGGGCCGGGCGGCCGAGACGGGCGCCTAGCGCGTCGACGGCGTGGATCGTCGTCTCGTGACACTGGCGTCGGGTCCAGAAGAGCTTGGGCGCCGGAGCCTCCTTGAGGAAGACGAACGCCTCGAGGTCGTCGGGGGCGTCGACGACGGCTTGCAGCAGCGCCGTGGCCCCGTCGTCGAACCAGCCCAACGGGTCGGCCGACGCGCGGCCCTCGAGCTCGAGCGGCTCGGGCGGGTCGATCGGCTCGCCGCGCAGGTGGCTGGTCGCCCACCGGTGGACCATGCCCACGTGGGCGACGAGGTCGAGCACCGTCCAGTCCGGACACGTCGGGACGGGCGCGTCGAGCCCGGCCGCCACGGCGTTGGCGCGCAGCACCGTCGCCGCGGCGCCGAGCGCCTCGCCGAGCTCGTCGAGCGTGAGGCCGAGCGGGGCCGGGGCGGTGGTGGGTGGCTGCATGGCTCCGAGTGTGCCGCCTGTCCCGCCCCGAGGACCGGCCGGCCGGCACCGCGGCGGTAGATTTGCCCGGCGGGACGGTCACCACCGTCCGCCGCCGTCACCCGAGCGACATCCCGAGCACCACCCGGAGGCCCCCGTGGACGCCAGCGACCTGCTGCGCAACTCGCTCCTGCAGCTGTCCAAGCAGGAGAAGATCCGAGACGTCATCGAGAAGGCGCCCGTGTCGCGCTCGGTCGTCAAGCGCTTCGTGCCCGGTGCCGAGCGGGCCGACGTCGTCGGTGCCGCGTCCGAGATCGCGGCGTCGGGTCGTCGCTCGACCATCGACTACCTCGGCGAGGACACGACCGACCTCGCGCAGGCGCAGCACACGCGCGACGCGTACGTCTCCCTGCTGACCGCGCTGCGCGACGAGGGCCTGACCGAGGGGGGCACCGTCGAGGTGTCGCTCAAGCTCAGCGCGCTCGGCCAGGCGCTGCCCGGCGACGGCAACACCATCGCCCTCGACCACGCGCGCGAGATCTGCGAGGTCGCGAAGCAGGCCGGCACGACGGTGACCCTCGACATGGAGGACCACACCACGACCGACCTCACGCTCGACGCGCTGCGCGAGCTGCGGGCGGACTTCCCGACGGTCGGCGCCGTGCTCCAGGCCTACCTCTACCGCACCGAGGCCGACTGCCGTGACCTCGCGCACGCGGGCTCGCGCGTGCGGCTGTGCAAGGGCGCCTACAAGGAGCCCGAGTCGGTCGCCTTCCAGGCCGGCGCCGAGGTCGACAAGTCCTACGTGCGCTGCCTCAAGATCCTCATGCAGGGCGAGGGCTACCCCATGGTCGCCTCGCACGACCCGCGCCTCATCGAGATCGCCGGGGCGCTCGCGGGCCAGGCCGGCCGCGACCCGAGGTCGTTCGAGTACCAGATGCTGTACGGCATCCGCCCCGAGGAGCAGAAGCGGATCGCCGACCGCGGCGACCAGATGCGCGTCTACATCCCGTACGGCCAGGAGTGGTACGGCTACCTCATGCGCCGCATGGCCGAGAAGCCGGCCAACGTCATGTTCTTCCTCCGCGGCGTCGCGACGAAGAGCTGAGCGAGGAGCCACGATGACGACGACGGCGATCTTCGGCGCAGGGGTCATGGGCGAGACGCTCGTCTCGGGTCTCATCCGCTCGGGCCGCACCCCGGGCGACCTCGTCGTCACGGGGCGCACGCCCGACAAGGTCAACGCGCTCGCGGAGCGCTACGGCGTGCGCGTCATGGCCAACGCCGACGCCGCCGACGTCGCCGACACCCTCGTGCTCTGCGTCAAGCCGCAGGACATGGCCGCCCTCCTCGAGGAGATCCACGACCACGTGGCCCCCGGCAACACGGTCGTCTCGCTCGCGGCCGGCATCACGACCGAGTACCTCGAGTCCCGGCTGCCCGAGGGCACGTCGGTCATCCGCGTCATGCCCAACACCCCGGCCCTCGTCGACCAGGGCATGGCCGGGATCTCGCCCGGGCGCCACTGCACCGACGACCACCTCGCCGAGGCCGAGGCCCTGCTCAGCTCGTGCGGCAAGGTGGTGCACCTGCCCGAGAAGCACCTCGACGCCGTCACGGCGATCTCCGGCAGCGGCCCCGCCTACATCTTCTACGTCGTCGAGGCGATGATCGAGGCCGGCGTCGTGCTCGGCCTGCCGCGCGCCACCGCCACGGAGCTCGTCGTCCAGACCCTCTACGGCGCGGCGACTATGCTCAAGGAGACTCAGGAGCACCCGACCGTGCTGCGCGAGCAGGTCAGCTCGCCCGGCGGCACCACCGTCGCCGCCCTGCGCCAGCTCGACGACCACAAGGTGCGCGCGGCCTTCGTCACGGCCATCGAGGCGGCCGCCGCGCGGTCCAAAGAGCTGGCATCGGGGCAGGTCTAGCGGCACTGTGGGGTGATGGCCGAACCGCACCCCGCAATGCACCTGCACCCGGTCACGCCCGACGACTGGGAGACGCACCGCGACGTGCGCCTCGCGATGCTCCGCGACGCGCCCGACGCCTTCTGGTTCACCTATGCCGACGAGGCCGTCTACGACGAGGCCGACTGGCGTGAACGCATCGAGGGGGCCTGGCTCGTCCAGGCCCGTGACGCCGACGGCGTGCTCGGCAGCGCGGGGCTCGGGTCGCACTGGGAGCCCGAACGGGCCACGACCGCAACGCTGTTCGGCATGTACGTCGCGCCACGGGCTCGCGGTAGGGGAGTCGGTGAGGCACTCGTGCGCGCCGTCCTCGACGAGGCGCGCCGGCTCGGCAAGTCCGAGGTCGTCCTCGAGGTGACGAGCTCGAACACCGCTGCCGAGGGGTTGTACGCGCGGTGCGGGTTCGTGCGCACCGGTGCCGTCCACGAGCACCCCCGTCGTCCCGACCTCCGCGAGATCGAGATGGTCCATCGCTTCTGAGTAGCGCTGGTGCGCAGCCGGACCCGCTGCACCGAACGTTCACCGGCCCGCGGGTGCGGTCCGAGCGCCTGTCGTGCGAAAGTGGACCCATGAACGACATCACCGTGCGTCCCCTCGGCGAGGACGACTGGCAGGACTACCGTTCTGTCCGCCTCGCCGCACTGCGTGAGTCGCCCGAGGCGTTCGTGGCCACGGTCGAGCAGGAAGAGTCCTACGACGAGGACTTCTGGCGCGAACGCATGCAGCGGTCCGCTCGGCTCGTCGCCGAGCGCGAGGGGCAGGCCGTGGGTGTCGTCAGCATCGGCACCGCCAAGGACGGCGAGGACGCCGCCGGTGAGCTGTTCGGCCTCTGGGTGCGCCCTGAGGCACGTGGCTCGGGTGTCGCTACCCGGCTCGTCAAGGACGGCGCCTCCCTCGCGGCCCACCGCGGCCACTCCCATCTCGTCTACTGGGTCGGCACCGAGAACGGCCGGGCCGTCGCCTTCGCCAGCGGCATGGGCTTCCGCCCGACCGACTACCGCCGCCCGATGGGCGTCGTCAGCGAGGAGGACGGCGAGGAGGAGATCGCCATGGTCCTCCCGCTCGGTTCTGACAACGGACCCCAGCTGCGCCTCTGACGCAGCAGACCCGGGACTGCGTGCCCGAGCCGGTCACGCAGTCCCAACCGACGAACCCACCGCCCCGAGTCATCGGGAGGCGGTGGGTTCGCTTGTCCCGCAGAGCGATCCGGGTCAGGGGCGAGCCGCGAAGCGCTCGATGAGCTCGACGGGACCGCTGACGATGAGCATGTGGTGCGCCGAGATCTTCGTCTGTGGCACGGCATACGTGAAGTCCTCGCCCGGCGCCTTGACCCCGACGACCGTGACGCCGTACTTGCGGCGGATCGAGCTCTGCTCGAGGGTGAACCCGACCGTCTCCGACGGCGGCTTGAGCTTGACGATGGCGAAGCCGTCGTCGAACTCGATGTAGTCGAGCAGCTTGCCGTTGACGAGGTGGGCCACCCGGCGGCCCGAGTCGGCCTCGGGGGAGATGACGTGGTGGACGCCGATGCGGTCGAGGATGCGCTTGTGCTCCGGCGAGAGCGCCTTGGCCCAGATCGAGGGCACGCCGGCGTCGACGAGGTTCGCGGCCGCCAGCACCGAGGACTCGACGGACGAGCCGATGCCGACGATCGCGATCTTCGGCTGCGCGGCGCGGATCATCTCGAGCGCCGTCGACTGAGCCATGTCGGCGTGCACCACCTTGGCCACCTTGTTGACGTAGCTCTCGGCGATGGCGTTGTCGCGCTCGACGGCGATGACGCGGTGGCCCAGCCTCGTGAGCTCGAGAGCGACGGCCGAGCCGAAGCGTCCCAGCCCGATGACGATCACGTCGTCCTCGAAGAGCCGGTTGCGGCCCATGCGTGTTACCTCCGTCATCCGGTGCGCGTTTCCGCGATAGCGTCTCAATCATGCCAACTCAGGCCCGGGTCGTCTGGGACACCTCCTTCACGAGGTACAACTTCGGCCCCACCCACCCGATGGCGCCGGTGCGCCTGGACCTCACGGCACGCCTCTGCGAGGCACTCGGCGTCTTCGACGTCGACGGTGTGGAGGTGGTCGGCGCCGAGGTGGCGCCCGACGAGCTGCTCGCGACGATCCACGACGACGCCTACGTCGCCGCCGTCAAGGCCGCGTCGCTCGACCCGTCCACGGCCCAGGACTCCTACGGCCTCGGCACCGAGGACGACCCCGCCTTCGAGGGCATGCACGACGCGAGCGCGCGGGTTGTGTCCGGCACGGTCGACAGCGCCCGCGCCGTCTGGGAGGGCGACGCCGAGCACGCCGTGAACTTCACCGGCGGGCTGCACCACGCCATGCGCGACAAGGCCAGCGGCTTCTGCGTCTACAACGACATCGCGGTCGGCATCCAGTGGCTCCTCGACCACGGCGCCGAACGTGTCGCCTACGTCGACGTCGACGTGCACCACGGTGACGGCGTCGAGCGGATCTTCTGGGACGACCCCCGGGTGCTGACCATCTCCGTCCACGAGACCGGCCGGGCGCTCTTCCCCGGCACCGGGTGGCCCACCGACACCGGGGGTGCCGACGCCGAGGGCAGTGCCGTCAACGTCGCCCTGCCGCCCGGCCTCAGCGACGCGGGCTGGCTGCGGGCGATCCACGCCGTCGTCATGCCCCTCGTGCGGTCGTTCCGCCCCGACGTGCTCGTGACCCAGCACGGCTGCGACACCCACGCGGAGGACCCGCTGGCCCACTTCGCCGTCACCGTCGACGCCCAGCGCGCGGCCGCCGACGCCCTCCACCGGCTCTCGCACGAGGTGTGCGAAGGACGCTGGGTGGCGCTCGGAGGCGGAGGCTACGAGGTCGTCGACGTCGTGCCCCGCACGTGGACCCACCTCACCGCGATCGCCGCCCACGCCCCGATCAAGACCAGCGTGCCGGTCCCCGAGGACTGGCGGGCCCACGTCGAGCAGGTCTTCGGCCGCCCCGGGCCACGCCGCATGGGAGACCTCACCACCGAGGACGGCCCCCTCTGGTGGCGCTCCTGGGAGATGGGCTACGACCCCGCCAGCGAGGTCGACCGCGCCATCATGGCCACCCGCACGGCCGTCTTCCCGCTCCACGGGCTCGACATCCACTTCGACTGAGTTTTCTGCGCTCCGCTTCGCTTCGCGCGTGCCTCGGCGCCCTGAAGGCGTCGCCTTCCTCCGCGGCGCTCGCTCGTTCCTCGCTCGCTTCGCTTCGTCCAGGCGACGCCGGCGCCTCGGCCGGATGTACTCGGTTCTTGGTCGTAATCCGGTTGGTCCTACTGCGTTGGGGCGCCTAGCATGACGGCACGGCGACGACGGGCCTGACGATCCTGAGCCGAGCACGACCAGAGGCCGTCCGCGATCCGCGGCGGCGAAGGTGTGGTGGCACAGCGACATTCCCCATCGCCCACACCTCCGGGGCACCAACCCTCTGGAGGTGAACGGAATGCAACCAACCCAACCCACGATCCTTGCTCCGCGCGTGCTCGCGCGGGACCTGGCAGCCGTCCCGCACGGCGAGCCGGCCACGCTGTCCGGCTGGATCCACCGGCGCCGCGTCCTCGCGAGCGTCACGTTCCTCGTGCTGCGCGACCGCTCGGGCCTGGCCCAGGTCGTCGTCAAGGACCGCGAGACCGTCGAGCAGCTGGCCGGGCTGCCCGAGGAGACCGTCGTCGAGGTGACCGGCGTCGTCTCGACCAACGAGTCGGCGCCCGGCGGTGCCGAGCTCGTCGAGCCCACCGTCACGCCGCTCACGGAGCCCGCGGCGGCCCCGCCGACCGAGCTGTGGCGACCGACCTTCGGCGCCGGCCTGCCCACGCACCTCGACCACGCCGCGGTGACCCTGCGCCACCCGCGACACCGGGCCGCCTGGCAGATCGCGAGCGCGTCGATGCGCGGGTTCCGTTCGGCCCTCGGAGCGCTCGAGTTCACCGAGATCGCGACACCGAAGCTCGTCGGCACCGCCACCGAGTCGGGCGCCAACGTCTTCACCGTCGACTACTTCGGCCGGACCGCCTACCTCGCGCAGAGCCCGCAGCTCTACAAGCAGATGCTCGTCGGGGTCTTCGAGCGCGTCTTCGAGGTCGGACCCGTCTTCCGCGCCGAGCCGCACGACACCGTGCGCCACCTCGCGCAGTACACCTCGCTCGACGCCGAGCTCGGCTTCGTCCGCGACCACCGTGACGTCCTCGCGGTGCTGCGCGTGGCCATCGCCGGGATGGTCGAGGCCATCGGGGAGTATGCCGCCGACGCCGCTGCGCTCCTCGGCGTCGAGCTTCCGCAGGTGCCCGACGAGTTCCCCGTCATCCACTTCAGCGACGCCCTCGCGAAGGTCGGGGCCGACCCGGATGAGCCCGACCTCAGCCCCGCGCACGAGCGGGCGCTCAGCGACTGGGCCAAGACGGCATACGACTCGGACTTCCTTGCGGTGGAGGGCTACCCGATGGGCAAGCGCCCGTTCTACACCCACCCGCAGCCCGGAGACGAGCGGTGGAGCAACAGCTTCGACCTGCTCTTCCGGGGGCTCGAGCTGACGACCGGCGGCCAGCGCCTGCACCGGCCGTCCGACTACGCCGCGGCGATGGAGCGGACCGGCACGGACCCCGCGGTGCTCGCCGGCTACCTCGACGCGTTCGCCCACGGCATGCCTCCGCATGGCGGCTTCGCCATCGGTCTGGAAAGGTGGGTCGGGAGGCTGACGGGTGCCGAGAACATCCGCGAGGTGACGCTGTTCCCGCGCGACCTGCACCGCCTGGAGCCGTGACGAGCCGGGAGATCCACAGGTGCCCCACCGGCGTGTCGAGTTGCGCGTGACCGATTCTTATCGTCGATCGCTTCCCCTCCAGTCACATCTGCCCCTAATGTTGCTTCTTGCACCTGCGTGAAGTTTCGTCGGAGGGGAAGCCGTCGGCGCGCGGGTGCAGCCCACCTGAAGATCGGGGTAACACATGTCGAATGAGCGCCAGCTCGCCGAGGTGCGGTTTCTGACCGTCGCCGAGGTCGCCTCGATCATGCGAGTGTCGAAGATGACCGTCTACCGACTCGTCCACGGCGGAGACCTTCCGGCCGTACGCGTCGGCCGCTCCTTCCGGGTTCCGGAGGATGCGGTTCACAAGTACCTGGAGACGTCCTTCATCGACACCGCGTGACTGCAGCGTCACGACGCATCCGAAGGGGCGGCCACGACCACCTGGTCCGGCCGCCCCTTCGGCATTCGCAGCTGGACGGGGCCGGTGAGCAGGGGCCCGCGCTTTTGGGATAGAGGCGGGGCACACGCTAGTCTGTGAACCCTGTTCGGCTCGTGAAGTTCGACCTACCCTTCTCCGGGGGTGTCGACGCAGGTCGGCACCAGCTCAGTTCAAGGACACGTCTCAAGACTCACGACAAGGACAAACATGGGTTCTGTCATCAAGAAGCGCCGCAAGCGGATGGCCAAGAAGAAGCACCGCAAGCTGCTGCGCAAGACGCGCCACCAGCGCCGCAACAAGAAGTGACCTGACCAGCTCAGGTCCCGCGGCTCCGTCCGCACGCTCTCGACCCTCACCCTCGGTGGGGGTCGTTCGCGTCTCCGGGGGAGGGTGCGGCCGGCCGTCAGCACGGGTCCCGCGGCGAGAGGCTCGACACATCCGTCGTCGGCGGAGGTCGCCCCGGTACGAACCGGGCACGGTCTAGGTAGGCTGCGAGGGCGGGGGAACGAGGTCTCCTCCGCAGGCGAGTGCCGCTCGAACGCCTCAGCGCGTCAGGGCCGGTCACGAGCACGACGTGTCCGCACCGACCGACGACAGGAGGAGCCGATGGCCAAGGTCGTCCTGGTCACGGGGGTGTCTCGCTACCTCGGTGGTCTCTACGCGCGACGGTTGTCGACCGACCCGTCCATCGAGCGGATCCTCGGGGTCGACGTCGTGCCCCCCAAGCACTCGATCGGTCGCGCCGAGTTCGTGCGGGCCGACATCCGCAACCCGATGATCGGTCGGATCATGGCCCAGGCCGAGGTCGACACGGTCGTGCACATGAACGTCATCGCGACCCCCAAGGACACGGGCGGGCGGGTGACGCAGAAGGAGATCAACGTCATCGGCACGATGCAGCTGCTCGCTGCGTGCCAGAAGTCCGAGTCGGTCAAGCGCCTCGTCGTGAAGTCCTCCGCGGCCGTCTACGGCTCGTCCCCGCGCGACCCCGCGATGTTCACGGAGGACATGAACCCCAAGACCCTGCCGCGCACCGGCTTCGGCAAGGACTCCGTCGAGGTCGAGGGCTACGTCCGCGGCTTTTCCCGGCGGCGTCCCGACGTCGAGATCACGATGCTGCGCCTGGCCAACGTCGTCGGGCCGAGCATCCACACCGCCATCACCGACTACTTCGCGCTGCCGCTCGTGCCCATCCCGCTCGGCTACGACGCCCGCTTCCAGTTCGTCCACGAGGACGACGCGACGGCGGCCATGATCCTCGCGACCACCGGGCCGCCCGCCGGCATCGTCAACGTCGCGGGCGACGGCTTCCTCACCGTCACCCAGTGCACGGCGATCGCCCGACGCCCCGTCGTCCCGGTGCCGCTGCAGGCCGCCGGCGTCATCGGCAACATCGTCCGGCGCAGCGGCTTCGCGGACTTCTCCTCCGACCAGCTGACCTTCCTCGCCTTCGGTCGAGGCCTCGACACGGCCCGGATGCGCTCGGTGCTCGAGTTCGAGCCGCACTTCACGACCCGGGAGGCGTTCGAGGACTACGCCCGCCACCTGCGTCCCGCCGTGCCGGGGGTCGAGGGTGTCGGCGAGGTCGTCAGCGACGCCGCGGGCGGCACCGCCGCAGCGCTCTCCCGAGTCTTCGACAGGATCCAGCCGTGACCGCCGACCCCAGCAAGGCCGCCGCGCAGCAGACCCCCGCCGACGGGACGCCGGAGGCCGGGACGACCGCCGCTGCCGCGCAGAAGCCGGCCGCCCGCAAGGCCGCGACGTCCAAGAAGTCAACCGCGAAGAAGTCCACCGCGAAGAAGCCCACCGCGAAGAAGTCCACCGCGAAGAAGGCGGCCGCCACGAAGGCCGCTGCGAAGACGCCGAAGAAGCAGGCGACGACGAAGCCCTCGTCAGCCAGCAAGAAGAAGCCGCGGACGGGCACGAGCGCGCCGACGAAGCCGGCCCCGCAGGAGCAGGCGGCGACCTCAGCGACCGCAGCGACCTCGGCGACCGCAGCGACCTCGGCGACGACGACGGCTGCCCGACCCGCGCGAGGCGCGTTCGCCGCGGGGGCGGCCCGGGCCTCGGGGGAGCGCCGGCGCCGCAGCGGCACGCCCCTCCTCCCGACGGCACCGGTCGAGCTCAGCGCGGCCCGACGGACGGCCGTCGGTGCGCCCCCGTCCGCCGACGAGGTCGTCGTGGCTGCCGTGACCGAGGGCCCGACGGAGCCCGAGACCGCCGAGCGCCGTGCGCCGGCCACGCCCGGACGTGAGACGGCCGGACCCGAGTCCCGAGAGCCGGCCAAGCCCGTCGAGACCGTCGAGACCGTCGAGACCCCCGGGCTCACCGACTCGGACGAGCCGTCGGACGCCCTGCCGGCCGAGCCCACCCCGCCCCGCCGGCCCAGCCGGGCCTCGATGCGCTCGACGCGCCGCACGGCCAACGGTGAGCCGACCCGCCTTCGCGCGGTCCCCGCGGTGGAGACGACCACGTCGGCCGACGACACCCACGTCGCGGACCCGGGCACACGGCATACGCAGGCCTCGGAGGGGAGGGGGCGCGAGCACGCGCTCACGTCCGGACTGCAGTCGCGCGCGGAGAAGCTCGTCGGCGCCGTGCTCGAGGGCGCCGAGTTCTCCTCGGAGTCGCGGCCCGGCCCGACCGAGCTCGTCGAGCTGGCCGTCAACGTCCTGCGCGCCGCCGCGACCTCGGCCGGGGTGCCCGCCGAGGAGGCCGAGCGCCAGGTCGCCGAGACGCTCGCCTACCTGCGCCGCCGGCTGACCGGCGACTACGTCGTCGACGAGTTCGGCTTCGACGAGGACTACACCGTCAACGTGCACCTGCCGCTGCTGCGGCCCTTCTACAAGAAGTGGTTCCGCGTCGAGGTGCGTGGCATCGAGAACATCCCCGACGAGGGCGGCGCGCTCGTCGTGGGCAACCACTCGGGCACCATCGCCATGGACTCGCTCATGACCCAGGTGGCCGTCTACGACGAGCACCCGCGCCACCGCCACCTGCGGATGCTCGGCGCCGACCTCGTCTTCCAGATGCCGTTCGTCGGCACCATGGCGCGGCGCTCGGGCACGACCCTCGCAGCGAACTCCGACGCCGAGCGCCTGCTCGGCAGCGGCGCGCTCGTCGGCGTCTGGCCCGAGGGCTTCAAGGGCGTCGGCAAGCCGTTCAGCGAGCGCTACAAGCTGCAGCGCTTCGGTCGCGGCGGCTTCGTCTCCGCGGCTCTGCGCGCCGGCGTGCCGATCGTGCCCGTGTCGATCGTCGGCGCCGAGGAGATCTACCCGATCCTCGGCAACATGCCGGCCGTCGCGCGCCTGCTCGGGCTGCCGTACGCCCCGATCACGCCGACGTTCCCGCTGCTCGGGCCGCTCGGGATGGTGCCGCTGCCGAGCAAGTGGCTCATCGAGTTCGGGCCGCCCATCGAGACCACGAGCTTCGGCCCCGACGCGGCCGACGACCCGATGCTCGTCTTCGACCTCACCGACCAGGTGCGCGAGACGATCCAGCAGACGCTCTACAGCCTGCTCATGCAGCGCAAGTCCGTCTTCCTCTGACGGGGCCGGCCCGCTCAGGCGGGTCAGGGCAGCAGCGTCGGCAGGATCTTGGTGGGCGCGAGCTTCGTCGGCAGGGTGGGGACCCCGAGCGTCACCGACGGCAGCGGGATCGTCGCGCCGGGCAGGGTGACCCCGCCACCGCCGACCCCGATGGTCGACGACGTGACTCCGACGCCCGGCAGGCTGACCGTGGCACCCGGCAGGGTGACGCCGCCGCCTCCGACGCCCACGCTCGAGCTGTTCAGCCCGACGCCGGGCAGGTTGACGGTGCCACCGGGGAGCGTCACCGCGCCCGTGATGCCGACGCCGGGCTGGCCACCGCCGGCCGAGGTGGTGGTCGGGCGTGGTGCTGAGGTGGGCCGTGTCGCGCCCGCGCCGGTCCCGGACACGCCGGTGCCCGGGGCGGACGTGCCGCTACCCGGGCTCGTGGGCGTGACCGTCCCGGTCAGCCCGGCGAGCAGCTGCCTCGCCGCCGTCGCGCGCTCACCGCAGGTGCCGCAGTCGGCCAGACCCCGCAGGGTGGCGACCTCGCCGGCCCCCAAGAGGTCTCGCAGGCGTTGCCAGGCCGGCAGCGACGGCGCCGGCACGCGTGGCCGCATCGCGTCGACCTGCGGGATGGCCCGCGTGTAGAAGTCGGAGAGCTCGGTCAGGGCGTCGGCGCGCTGCTCCGTGCGGTAGACCCCCATGAGGATCGTCTGCGCGCGGCCCGCGGCGTCGGTCGCCGAGTCGTATGCCGTGTCGAGGTCGTGCGTGGACGGGGAGCCCCCGTCGAGCAGCTCGCGCGCCTCGGTGATGTGCTCCTGCGCCTGGGCGAGGTAGGTCAGGCCCTCGTCGTAGCGGGAGCCCGCGAGCTGGATCGCCGCCCGGTCGAGCAGCTGCTTGACGCCGTAGAGGACGTCGCCCGGCACCGCCGACCGGGATGCGAACCCGAGGGCCCCACCGATGACGAGGATGCTGGCGGCTGCCGCGGCGACGAGCTTGAGCGGTCCGGCGGCGACCCGCAGCACCGACACCGACGCGCCGCTGGAGCCCTCGTCACCCGGCGGTACGGGCGCGATCGGCGGGACGGGGGCGGCCGCGCTGCCGTCGTCGTCGAGCAGGCGGGCGCGCAGGTCGGAGACGAACTCGGCGCGCGGCGCGAGGCCCGCCTGGTCGACGGCCTGGACGGCGTGGAGCACGGCGACGAGCTCGAGGATGCCCGGCTCGGACACGGGCTCGCCGTCGAGGGCGCGCTGGAGCAGCTCGCCGTCGGCGTTCGCACCGAGGTCCATGTCGCCTCCTTCCTCTCTCGCGTCCATCGTTTCTGTGTTGCGTCTGTCGGGTTCTGCGTCTGTCGGGTTCTGCGTCTGGCCACCGGGGGCCGGTCAGGGCGGGAAGGGTCTCCCCACCTGGCCGGGCGGCCGATGAGCGCCCGCCACACGGCATACGCCCTCGGGCACGACACGGCCGACGAGCCGGCGAGCGGCCCGGTCCACAGCGAGGGGTGGGTGGTGCAGGTCGTCGCGCAGGGGCCGGAGCACCGTCGTCGCTGCCACCCCGCCACCTGCGTTCACGCGTTCCACGGAGGCACCGGTCGGCGCTCCGAGCGTCGGGGCGGGCCCACACGCGCCGTCCCTACGTCGTGAGAACGACGCGGGTGCCGGTGGGGTTACGCGGATCACAGCTCGACTCCGTCCAGGGCCTTGCGCAGGGCGCGCGTCGCCCGCAGCTGCAGCTGCTTGACCGCGCCCTCGGACTTGCCGAGGACCCGTGCCGTGTCGGCGAGGCTGAGCCCCTGGAGGAAGCGCAGGGTGATGCACTCGGCCTGGTCCGAGCCGAGCTCGCGGATCGCCGAGACGAGCCGCTCGTCGCGCAGCCGCGTCAGCACCTCGGTGTCGGGGGCGTCGACGCGCTCGTCGGCGTCGCGCATGTCGGCGGTCGCGACCTCGAAGCGGAACTTCGCCGACTTCACGTGGTCCGCGATGAGGTTGCGCGCGATGGTGACGAACCAGGCCGCGATGTCCTTGCCCTGCCAGGTGAACGAGTCGATCCGGCGCATCGCCCGCAGGAAGGTCTCGGACGTGAGGTCCTCGGCCAGGGTGCGGTTGGCGACGCGGACGAGGACGTAGCGGAAGACCGTGTCGACGTAGACGTCGTAGAGCTGCGCGAACGCCTCTTTGTCGCCGCGCTGGGCGAGCTCGACGAGGGCCGCGATGCGGGCCTGCTCGTCGGCGTCGCGCTCGGGGTGGCGCCGCGGTCCGGCGCCGGGGGAGGACGGCCCGGCCCGGGTGAGCTCGGCGCCCTCGGCGCCCTCGTTGGCCAGGGCGGCCCAGACGGCGTCGAACGCCGAGCGCCACGTGGGCAGCACGGGCCGGTGGGCGAGTCCGGGGGCGGCGGCGAGGCCGGGGAGAACGAGGGCCGGGAGAGCGAGCTGGAGGGCGCCGGGCGCGACGTGCGTGACACCTGTGCGGGCAGCGCCGAACGGCACTCGCGCCGGGCTCGTTCCCGGTGCGGTGACAGGTCGGTGCCGGTGGCCCGGCGTCCTGTTCGCGCGCATCGGGGACAGTCTGTCTGAATGCGCGACGACATGGGACCTCCACGACCTTTTGTGGCCCACCCGACGCCTACGACTGGTGGCCCACCCGACGCATACGGCCGGAGGAGGAGGGGGTCAGGACGCGGGGCGCTGCCTACAGTGGAGTCATGAGCAGTGACCAGCCCACGGGTCCTTCCAGCGAGCCGCCCCCAGGGGTCTCAGGCGGTGCCGATCCGTCGTCGCCCCCTCGCGTGGTCCTGCTGGGCCGTCCCGGCTGCCACCTGTGCGACGAGGCGCGCGCCGTCGTCGCCCGGGTGGCCGGTGAGCTGGGTGTCGGCTGGCAGGAGCAGTCCGTCGACGACGACCCGGAGCTGCTGTGCCGCTACGCCGAGCAGATCCCCGTGACCTTCGTCGACGGGCGGCGCCACGACTTCTGGCGGGTCGACGAGGCCCGCCTCCGCGCCGCCCTGAGCTGAGCCTTCGGGTGACCTGCCTCCGGGGTGCGTCCCATGCCGTGGTAGGCCGCCGAAGTCAACTTTGTGCATGGGTTCACAAACGTCTAGCCTGAACTGGTCCCCACGTGCTCCGCGTCCGGGGAGAAACGCCTCTTTTGAGAGGAGCCGGTGAGCAAGAGTGTCCGCCGACCCTGCACTGCGTCGCGAGATCCCCGACGCAACCGTCGCGCGGCTCCCCGAGTACCTCCGAACGCTCTCCCGCCTCGCTGAGGACGGCGTCCTGTCGGTCTCGTCCGAGGAGCTGGCCGCCGAGGTCGGGGTGCGCTCCGCGCAGCTGCGCAAGGACCTCAGCCACCTCGGCTCCTACGGCGTCCGCGGCGTCGGCTACGACGTCGAGACGCTCGCCCTCGAGATCTCCCGGGCCCTCGGCCTGACCGAGGACTGGCCGGTCGCCATCGTCGGCATGGGCAACCTCGGCCACGCGCTCGCCTCTTACTCCGGCTTCGTCACCAAGGGATTCCGCATCGTCGGGCTCTACGACGACGACCCGGCGCTCGCCGACGAACGCGTCGTCGGGGTGGCGATCCGCCCGCTCGCCGAGCTGAGCGCCCACCACGCCGTCGACCCGATCGCCATCGGCGTCATCGCGACGCCCGCGCCGGCCGCCCAGGCCGTCTGCGACGCCCTCGTCGGCGCCGGCATCAGCTCGATCCTCAACTTCGCACCGGCCGTGCTGTCCGTGCCCAGCGGCGTGGACGTACGCCGTGTCGACCTCTCGACGGAGCTGCAGATCCTGGCCTTCCACGCCCAGCGCAAGTCGCTCGCGGCGGGCGCCCTCCGTTCGGCGGTGGTGGTCCCGTGAGCCTGCTCGTCATCGGCCTGTCCCACCACACCGCACCGCTCTCGGTGCTGGAGGCGCTCTCCGAGCGTCCCGACCGGGCCGAGGCCATCGCCTCCTCGGTGCTCAGCTCGGCCACTGCCACCGAGGCCGTCGTGCTCTCGACGTGCAACCGCCTCGAGGTCTACGCCTCCGTCCCGGCCTTCCACCCCGCCGTCGCGGCCATCGGCGAGGCGCTCGCGATCGCTGCCGGCATCGAGGAGCCCGAGGGCGCGCGTCCGGTCGCCGACCTGCCGCCGGGCGACCCGGCCGACGCGCTCGCCGCCCGCGCCGAGGCGCTCGCCGACCACCTCTACGTCCGCTACGACGACGCCGCCGTGGCCCACGCGTTCACCGTGGCCTGCGGGCTCGACTCGATGGCTGTCGGCGAGGCCCAGATCCTCGGCCAGATGCGCGACTCCCTCGCCGGGGCGCAGGGGCGCGGCCAGGTCGGCGAGTCGCTCAACGCCCTCTTCCAGGGCGCACTGCGCGTCGGCAAGCGGGCGCACGCCGAGACCGACATCGACCAGCACAGCGTCTCGCTGGTGCAGATCGCGCTCGAGGAGGCCACCGCCGTGCTCGGCCCGCTCGTCGGGGCCTCCACGGCCGTCGTCGGCGCCGGCGGGATGAGCGGCCTGGCCGCCGCCACGGCGCGTCGCCAGGGCGTCGAGTCGCTCACGATCGTCAACCGCACGCCCGAGCGCGCCGAGCGCCTCGCCGCGACGACCAGCGGCACGGCCCGCCCGTGGGACCAGCTGCCCGACGTCCTCGCCGAGAGCGACCTCGTCATCACCTGCACCGGCGCCGTCGGGCACGTCATCACGGCCGAGATGCTCGCCGAGAGCGCAGCCCGCCGCGACGGTCGCCCGCAGGTCGTCGTCGACCTCGCCCTCCCGCGCGACGTCGAGCCCGTCGACTCCTGGTCCGAGCCCGTGCCCGGCGTCACCCTCGTCGACCTCCAGGCGCTCGGGCTGCTCCTCGAGGGCCGCGCCGACACGACACAGGTCGTCCGGGTCCGCGAGCTCGTCACCGGTGAGGTCGCCGACTACCTGACGCGCCGGATGGAGAAGTCCGTCGCCCCGACGGTGGCCGCGCTGCGCGCACGGGCCGCCGACCTCGTCGCCACCGAGATGGACCGCCTCGACCAGCGCCTGCCGGGTCTCGACGAGACCACCCGCGCCGAGGTGGGTCTCGCCGTGCACCGCATCGTCGAGAAGCTGCTCCACACGCCGACGATGCGCGTCAAGGAGTTCGCCATGGAGGGCAGCGGCGACGACTACGCCGCGGCCCTGCGCGAGCTGTTCGACCTCGAGCCCAAGGACGTCGCCAACGTGTCCACGCCCCCGAAGCGGGCCCAGCCATGACCGCCCTGCGCCTCGGCACGCGCCGCTCGGCCCTCGCCACCACCCAGTCCGGCTGGGTGGCCGACCGCCTGCGCGAGGCCGGCCACGAGGTCGAGATCGTCGAGATCACGACCGAGGGCGACGTGTCCGGCGAGCTGCTCACCGCCATCGGCGGCACGGGCGTCTTCGCCGCGGCCATCCGCCGGGCGCTGCTCGACGGCCGCATCGACGTCGCCGTCCACTCGCTCAAGGACCTCCCGACGGCTCCCGAGCCGGGTCTCGTCATCGCTGCCGTCCCGGTGCGCGAGGACAGCCGCGACGTGCTCGTGGCCCGCGACGGCCTGACGCTCGGCGAGCTGCCCGCCGGCTCGGTCATCGGCACCGGCTCGCCCCGCCGCACGGCCCAGATCGCCGCGCTCGGGCTCGGTGTCGAGATCCGGCCGATCCGCGGAAACGTCGACACGAGAATCGGATTCGTCTCCTCCGGTGCGCTCGACGCCGTCGTCCTGGCTCGGGCGGGTCTCGCCCGCCTCGGCCGCCTCGGCGAGGCCACCGAGATCATCGACCCCATCCAGGTGCTGCCCGCCCCCGGGCAGGGAGCCCTGGCCGTCGAGTGCCGCTCCGACCGCGACGACGTCGTGGCCGCGGTCTCGGTGCTCGACGACCCCGACACCCGTGCCTGCGTCGTCGCCGAGCGCTCGCTGCTCGCGACGCTCGAGGCCGGGTGCACCGCCCCCGTCGGCGCGCTCGCCGAGGTCGTCGAGGGTGACGACGGCCTCGAGCTGTCGCTGCGCGCCTTCGCCGGCAGCGAGGACGGCTCGGTCGAGCTGCGCCGCTCGCTCGTCGGGCCCTACGACGAGCCGGAGGACCTCGGCTCGCGGCTCGCCCGGATCCTGCTGGAGGACGGCGCCGCCGACCTCCAGGTCGCCACGTCAGCTGGACCTGTCCCAGACCACGCCCCACACCAACCGGAGCAAGTTTCGTGACTCCTTCCCGCCAGCCGTCAGAGCAGACGGACTCGACTCCCACCCACGCCACGACGCCGGCGCGGGTCGCCTTCGTCGGCTCCGGCCCGGGCGACCCCGGCCTGATGACGCTGCGCGGTCGTGACCTGCTCGCGGCCGCCGACGTCGTGGTGCTCGACCGCATCGCCCGCGACGACGTCGTGCTCGAGCACACCCGTCCCGACGTCGAGATCATCGACGCCGGCCACGGCGAGCAGGGCCAGGAGCTCACGCACGCCGTCCGGGCCAAGCTCGTCGTCAAGGCGGCCAAGTCCGTGGCTCCGGGCGGTCTCGTCGTGCGCCTCATGGACGGCGACCCCGCGACCTTCAACGGCCTCGTCGAGGAGGTGCGCGCCTGCCGCAAGGCCGGCATCACCTACGACGTGGTCCCGGGCGTCTCCGCCCTGACCGCCGGGCCGACGTACGCCGGTGTGCCCCTGACGTCGAAGTCGACCGGCGCCGTGCACGTCGTCGGTGTCGACCGCTCGGGCATCGACTGGTCGGCCTACGCCGCCGACACCGACACCCTCGTGCTCCTCGGTGGCACCGACGGCATCCGCACCGCCCTCGCCGCGCTGCTCGCCGCCGGTCGACCCGCCGACTCGCTCGTCGCCCTGTCGGCCCACGGCACCACGGTGCGCCAGTCCTCCGTCGCGACGAGCCTCGGCGAGGCCGACGCGGTCTTCGCCGGCAAGGAGCCGCTCGAGGTCTCGCTCGCCGTCGTCTCGCCCAACGTCGCCCTGCGCGACGAGTTCTCGTGGTTCGAGTCCAAGCCGCTCTTCGGCTGGAAGGTCCTCGTGCCCCGCACCCAGGCCCAGGCCGGCTCGATGGTCGAGCGGCTCGCCGGCTACGGCGCCACCGCGGACGTCGTGCCGACCATCTCGGTCGAGCCGCCTCGCACCCCGCAGCAGATGGAGAAGGCCGTCAAGGGCCTCGTCACCGGCCGCTACGAGTGGATCGGCTTCACGTCGGTCAACGCCGTGCGTGCCGTGCGCGAGCGCTTCGAGGAGTTCGGGCTCGACGCCCGCGCCTTCGCCGGCCTCAAGGTCGCCGCGGTCGGTGGCGTCACCGCCGCCGCCCTGCGCGAGTGGGGCATCAACCCCGACCTCGTGCCTGCCGGTGAGCAGTCGGCGGCCGGTCTGCTCGAGTCGTGGCCCGAGTTCGACGAGATGCTCGACCCGATCAACCGCGTCCTGCTGCCGCGCGCCGACATCGCCACCGAGACGCTCGTCGCCGGGCTGCGCGACATGGGCTGGGAGGTCGACGACGTCACCGCCTACCGCACCGTGCGCGCCGCGCCGCCGGCCGCGTCGATCCGCGACGCCATCAAGGGCGGCGACTACGACGCCGTGCTCTTCACGTCGAGCTCGACGGTGCGCAACCTCGTCGGCATCGCCGGGAAGCCGCACGCCGCGACGGTGGTCGCCTGCATCGGTCCGGCCACGGCCAAGACCGCGCAGGAGCACGGGCTCCGCGTCGACGTCCTCGCGCCGGAGGCCTCGGCCCTCAGCCTCGTCGACGCCCTCGCCGGCCACGGCGTCGGCCTCGCCGTCTCCGCTGCCGAGGCGGGACAGCCCGTGCAGCGTCCCAGCGACAAGCGTCCGGCCTCGCGCCGCCGCGCCCGCTGAGGAGGAGCGTCCGATGATCGAGCGTCCTCGTCGCCTGCGCCAGAACCCCGTCCTGCGCTCGCTCGTCGCCGAGACCCGGCTGCACCCGCGTGACCTCGTGCTGCCGGTCTTCGTCGCCGAGGGCATCACCGAGCCGCGCCCGATCACGAGCATGCCCGGCGTCGACCAGCACACGCTCGAGAGCGTCGTGGAGGTCGCGCACCGCTGCGTCGCGGCCGGCGTCGGCGGGATCATGCTCTTCGGCGTGCCCCAGCACAAGGACGCCACGGGCAGCGGCGCCGTCGACCCCGACGGCATCCTCAACGTCGCGCTCCGCGCGGTCCGCGACGCCGTCGGTGACGACCTCGTCGTCATGGCCGACACGTGCCTGGACGAGTTCACCGACCACGGTCACTGCGGCGTGATCGACGAGCGCGGCCGGGTCGACAACGACGCGACCAACCTCCTCTACGCCGAGATGGCGGTCGCCCAGGCCCGCGCCGGTGCCCACGTCGTCGCGCCCTCGGGGATGATGGACGGCCAGGTCGCCGTCATCCGTGAGGCGCTCGACGCCGAGGGCTTCACCGACACCGTGATCCTCGCGTATGCCGCCAAGTACGCCTCGGCGTTCTTCGGCCCCTTCCGCGAGGCCGTCCAGTCGAGCCTGCAGGGTGACCGCCGCACCTACCAGCAGGACCCGGCCAACGTCGTGGAGTCGCTGCGCGAGATCGACCTCGACATCGCCGAGGGCGCCGACATGGTGATGGTCAAGCCCGCGATGTCCTACCTCGACGTCGTCGCGGCGGCCGCCGAGCGCGCCTCGGTGCCGGTCGCGGCCTACCAGGTGTCGGGGGAGTACTCCATGATCCACGCGGCCGCGGCCAACGGCTGGATCGACCTGCAGGCGGCGGCGATCGAGTCGCTCATCTCGATCCGCCGCGCCGGTGCGCAGGTCGTGCTGACCTACTTCGCGCTCGACGTGACCGAATGGACCGCCTGACGGCACTACCATCTGTGCAACCGCAGGAGGTTGACATGTCAGGTACAGGGGACGACGGCGTGCGGTGGCTCAGTGATGCCGAGCAGGCGTCGTGGCGGGCCATCCTGCGCGGCACGAGGCTGCTCGAGCGTGCGCTCGACGACGCGCTCGGCGACGCAGGGCTGCAGCTCAGCGAGTACGAGATCATCTCCATGCTCTCCGAGAGCGCGAACCACCGGCTGCGGATGAGCGAGCTCGCAGCGATGGTCGTCCAGTCGCGCAGCCGCCTCACGCACACGGCCAAGCGGCTCGAGGACCGTGGCTGGGTCACCCGCGAGCAGTGCGCCGACGACAAGCGCGGCGTCGAGCTCGTGCTGACCTCGGGCGGGCTCGCGGCCGTCGACGACATCGCGCGCGTCCACGTCGAGAGCGTGCGCGACAACCTCGTCGACATCATGAGCCCGGCCCAGTTCACCGCGATCGGCGACGCCATGGCCATCGTGCGCGACCACCTCGACCCGACAAGCGCCAGCGGCCGCTGAGAAGCGTCCCCGACCGATGGCGTGTGCCGGGTGGTTGCGGCCCGGACGTGCGGACGCGTCGCGCGTCCGCGACGGCAACCGCACGGGGTGGCGTCGGGCGGGTCGCCGCGGGCAGCGACAATGGTGCCCATGAGCTCGCAGCCGCCTCCCGTCCAGACCGCCTCCGACGCACCCGCGTCCGCAGCGCTCCTCGCGCGCGCCAGCGAGGTGATCCCCGGCGGCGTGAACTCCCCGGTGCGTGCCTTCCGCGCGGTCGGTGGCACGCCGCGCTTCATGGCGAGCGGGTCCGGGCCCTGGCTCACCGACGCCGACGGCAAGCGCTACGTCGACCTCATCTGCTCCTGGGGCCCGATGATCCTCGGGCACGCGCACCCGGACGTCCTCGCGGCCGTGACCGAGGCTGCCGCCAAGGGCTTCTCGTTCGGCACGCCCAGCGAGAACGAGGTGCGCCTCGCCGAGGAGATCGTCGCCCGCGTCGAGCCGGTCGAGCAGGTCCGCCTCGTCAACTCGGGCACCGAGGCGACGATGTCGGCCATCCGCCTCGCCCGTGGCTTCACCGGGCGCGACGTCGTCGTGAAGTTCGCCGGCTGCTACCACGGCCACGTCGACGCGCTGCTGGCCTCGGCCGGCTCGGGCGTCGCGACCTTCGCCCTGCCCGACTCCGCCGGCGTCCCGCGCTCGAGCGCCGGCGAGACGATCGTCCTGCCCTACAACGACCTGCCGGCCCTCGAGGCGGCGTTCGCCGAGCGCGGGCACGAGATCGCGGCCGTCATCACCGAGGCCGCGGCCGGCAACATGGGCGTCGTCCCGCCGGCGCCCGGCTTCACCGAGGGCCTGCTGCGCATCACCAAGGCGCACGGCGCGCTGCTCGTCTCCGACGAGGTGATGACCGGCTTCCGCTGCAGCGCGTCCGGCTTCTATGGCCTCGAGGGGCCGTATGCCGCGGGCGCACCCGACCTCTTCACCTTCGGCAAGGTGATGGGTGGCGGTTTCCCGACCGCGGCCTTCGGCGGTCGCGCCGACGTCATGGCGCTGCTCGCGCCGCAGGGCCCCGTCTACCAGGCCGGCACCCTGTCCGGTAACCCCGTCGCCTCGGCCGCCGGCCTCGCGACGTTGCAGGGCTGCACCCCGGAGGTCTACGCCCGGCTCGACGTCGTCTCGCACGCCATCGCTGACGCCGTCGCCGCCGAGCTGTCCGCGGCGTCCGTGCCGCACACGATCCAGTGGGCCGGCTCGATGTTCTCCGTCTTCTTCCGCGACGGCGCCGTGAGCAGCTACGACGACGCCAAGGACCAGGACACCAGCGCCTTCCGCCGGTTCTTCCACTCGATGCTGAGCCAGGGCGTGCACCTGCCGCCGAGCGCCTTCGAGTCGTGGTTCGTCTCGGCCTCGCACGACGACGAGGCCGTCGATCACGTGATCGCGGCGCTGCCGGCCGCAGCCCGCGCCGCCGCCACGCCCGACTGAGCCACCGGCCCGTTCGAGGTGGTCGCGCTGCCTGTGTGCCCACCGCGATCACCTCGAACGGCGCGCACGGGCGCGGCCACACGGCATACGTGCTCGGGCATTGCCGCCCGCCCGTGCGGGGAGGAGGCTGGTCGGTGACGGCGGCGCCGTCGGGGTGCCGCCCCGAACCGAGGAGGTGGGGTCGTGCACGCACGCTCCACGACGGTCATGGGCCGTCCCGGCATGATCGAGACGGGCATCGCGCACATCCAGGACGTGGTGATGCCGCAGGTCAGGGCGATGGACGGCTGTGTCGGCCTCTCGATGGTCGCCGACCGCGTCACCGGCCGGTGCATCGTCACGACGGCCTGGCGTGACGAGTCCGCGATGCGTGCCACCGCCAGCAGCGTCATGCCGATGCGCCAGCAGGCGGCGGACCTCCTCGGCGGGGAGGCGACGGTCGACGAGTGGGAGATCGCCTACCTCCACCGCGACCACCGGGTTGCCGACGGCTGCTGCGCCCGGATCACGTGGTCCGAGGCCGACCCCGCGATGGTCGACAGCGTCATCGACGCCTTCCGCGACGGCATCATGCCGAAGGTCGAGCAGCTTGAGGGCTTCTGCAGCGCAAGCCTTTTCGTGGACCGAGCTGCCGGGCGGTCCTGCCTCACGGTGACCTACGACTCGCCCGAGGCGATGATGGCGACGCGCAACGCGGCGATGGGACTGCGGGCCGACCTCGTGCAGCAGACCGGCATGAGGGTCACCGAGCTCGGCGAGTTCTCCCTCGCCATCGCGCACCTCGACGTGCCCGAGCTCGTCTGAGTCGTCCGAGCCCCTCCAGCCGGCTGTGCCCTAGTGGACGGCGGCGAGGAGCACGCCGACGCCGACGAACAGTCCGCCGAAGACGCGGTTCAGGGTGCGCTGGCCCGACTCTCGCTGGGTCAGCCGCCCGAGCCCGCGTGCCGCCGCGGCGAAGAAGAACCACATGACGATGACGTCGATGGCGACGATCGTCGCGGCGAGCACGGCGTACTGCGGCAGCAGCGGCTGATCCGGCCGGATGAACTGCGGGGTGAAGGCGAGGAAGAAGACGACGGCCTTGGGGTTCGTGAGGTTGACGAGCAGGCCCCGGCGGAACATCGACCACGCCGGCTCGCGCTGGAGCTCGCCGACCCGAGTCGCGGCGGCCTTCGAACGGAACTGGCGCACGCCGAGGTAGACGAGGTAGGCGGCACCGGCATACCGGATGACGTTGAAGAGCACGGGGGAGCCGGCGACGAGCACCCCGACCCCAGCGGCGACGACGACCAGGTGGGTGAGCAGCGCGACCTGCTGACCGAGGATGCCCCAGATCGAGCGGGACCACCCGGAGCCGAGCGAGGTGGCCATCGTGTTGACCGCCCCGGCGCCGGGCGTGAGGGAGATGAGCGCGCCCGTCGCGACGAGCGTCAGCCACAGGGACCATGACACGTCCCGGAGTGTAGGTCGGGCCGGTCGGGAGGTGCCGGCCGTTCCACCGACGTCGTCGCACGTCACAGGGGGTGCACAGGCTCGGGTGCGGATTCGGTCCTGAGCACGACGTTTGAGAGACTGTCGACCATGGGTGAGAGCACGAGCGGGGCGGCGCCGGGCGCCGACGACCTCACGGTCGTGCACCTCATGCGGCACGGCGAGGTCCACAACCCCGGGGGCGTGCTCTACGGCCGCCTCGACGGCTTCCACCTCTCGGAGCTCGGGAACGAGATGGCGCGCCTCGTCGCGGCCCACCTCGAGACCAACGACATCACGCACGTCGTCGCCTCCCCGCTCGACCGGGCTCAGGAGACGGCGGCCCCGATCGCCGCCGACCACGAGGTGACGATCACCACCGACGTGCGCGTCATCGAGTCCGAGAACCAGTTCGAGGGGCGCACGGTCAGCAAGCTCGACCTGCTCCACCCGCGCAACTGGCACCTGTTCACCGACATCACCAAGCCCTCGTGGGGCGAGCCCTACGAGCAGATCGCGGTGCGCATGCTCGCGGCCATCGCCGACGCCCGCGACGCGGCGCGCGGTCACGAGGCCGTCGTCGTGAGCCACCAGCTGCCCGTGTGGACCGTCCGCAACAAGCTCGAGGGCCGGCGCCTGTGGCACGACCCCCGCAAGCGGGAGTGCACCCTCGCGTCGCTGACCTCCCTGACCTACCACGGCGACGAGCTCGCCTCCATCACGTACTCCGAGCCGGCCGCCGAGCTGCTCGCCCGGGCGAGCAGGAGCGTGGGCGCCTGATGGACCACCTCGACCGACGCACCGCGCTGCGGTGGGGCGCTGTCGCCATGGCCGGAGGCCTCGTGACGTTTGCGGCGGCCTGCTCGTCCGACCCCAACTCCGTTGCGGACCAGGCCCGCTCGGGTGACCGCAAGGGCTACGTCGCCGGTGACGGCTCGATCGAGCAGCTGCCCGTGACCGACCGCGGCGAGCCCGTGAAGCTCGAGGGCACGACCCTCGAGGGCAAGCCGTGGAGCAGCGCCGACCGCGCCGGCACGGTCCTCGTCGTCAACGTCTGGGGCTCCTGGTGCCCGCCGTGCATCAAGGAGACGCCCGACCTGCAGAAGGCGTGGGAGTCGGTCCAGGCCAAGGGCAAGAAGGTCGAGTTCATCGGCCTCGACAAGCTCGAGGGCCCCGAGACCGGCCTCGCGTTCCAGACCGCCAACAAGGTGACCTACCCCTCGCTCGCCTACGACGGGGGCGTCCCGATCCTCGCGCTGCAGGGCAAGGCGTCCGCCACCCCGACGACCCTCGTCCTCGACAGCGAGGCCCGCATCGCGGCCCGCGTCTCCGGTCCGGTGTCGACCACGACGCTGCTCGGGCTCATCGACGACGTCCTCGCCGAGAAGGCCTGAGGCTGGCGTGGGTACCGACCTCGCCACCGGGTCGCTCCTCGCGGCGGCGCTCGTCGCGCTCGTCGCCGGCTTCGTCTCGTTCGCCTCGCCGTGCGTGCTGCCCCTCGTGCCGGGCTTCCTCGGCTACGTCACCGGCCTGTCCGACGTCTCGCTCGAGAAGCGGTCGCGGGGTCGGCTCGTCGTCGGGGCGCTGCTCTTCGTCCTCGGCTTCACGGTCGTCTTCCTCGTCGCCGCCGCGGCCGTCTCAGCCGTCGGCCTGGCCTTCCGGGAGCACCAGAGCGCGCTGCTGCGCATCGGTGGGGCGGTCGTCCTCGTCATGGGCCTGCTCTTCCTCGGCGTCGGCCGGTCGTATGCCGTGCCGGTCAGCTGGCGACCGCGTGCCGGTCTCGCCGGGGCTCCCCTGCTCGGAGCGGCCTTCGCCGTCGGCTGGTCGCCATGCATGGGCCCGACGCTCGGCGCGATCCAGGCCATGGCCGCGCCGATCTCGGCCGAGTCCGGCTCGATCGTCCGCGGCCTCGCGCTCGCCGGGATCTACTCGATCGGCCTCGGGCTGCCCTTCGTCCTCATGGCCGCCCTCTGGGAGCGCGCCGGCAGCGCGAGCGCCTGGCTGCGCCGGCACCGCCGCGCCCTGCAGAACGTCGGCGGCCTGCTCCTCGTCGCGGTGGGCCTGCTCATGCTGACCGGGGTCTGGGAGGACGTCATCGTCTGGATCCAGGTGCGCCTCGTCAACGGCTTCCAGGTGGCGATCTGACATGAGCACCGACACCGACCCGACCACCGCCCAGGACGCTGCGGGGACCAAGGACGCCCGTGGCATACGCAAGGGGATGCGACCCGAGCGGCAGGAGCCCACCCTGCCCACGCTCGGCGCCCTCGGCATGCTCCGGTGGGGCTGGCGCCAGCTGACCAGCATGCGCACCGCGCTCTTCCTGCTGCTGCTCCTGTCGATCGCGGCCGTGCCCGGCTCGATCTTCCCGCAGCGCAACATCGACGCCGGCCGGGTCGCCGACTACATCGCCCAGAACCCGACGAGCTCGCCGTGGCTCGACCGGCTCGGCTTCTTCGACGTCTACGCCTCACCGTGGTTCTCGGCGATCTACCTGCTGCTCTTCGTCTCGCTCGTCGGCTGCATCGTGCCGCGCACCAAGGTGCACCTGCAGGCCCTGCGCTCGACCCCGCCCCGGGCACCCGCACGGCTCAAGCGACTCGACGAGCACACCGAGCTCACGACCACCCTCTCGCCCGACGAGGCCCTCGAGGCGGCGCGGGCCGTCTTGAAGCGCAAGCGTTTCCGCCTGCACTCGCACGACGGCACTAGCGTGTCAGCCGAGTCCGGCTACCTCCGCGAGACCGGCAACCTGCTCTTCCACCTGGCCCTGACCGGCATCATCATCGGCATGGCCGTCGGGCACCTGTTCGGCTGGCGCGGCGACATCATCCTCGCCGAGGGCGACAAGTTCGCGTCGTCGGCCGGCACCTACAACACGATCTCGCCCGGCCCGTGGGTCGACACCGAGACGCTGCCGCCCTTCGTCTTGTCGCTCGACAAGCTCCACGTCGAGTTCAACGAGATGCCCGGCCGCGACTTCGGCAAGCCGCGCCTCTTCGACGCGCAGACGACGCTCCAGAGCTCGCCCGGCGCGCCCAAGACCGACGAGAACGTCTCGGTCAACCACCCGATCACCGTCGACGGCGCCGACATCTTCCTGCTCGGCAACGGCTACACGCCCGTCATCACGGTGCGGGACGCCAAGGGCAACGTGCTCTACCGCGAGGCCACCCCGTTCCTCCCGCAGGACCCGAACTACCGGTCCGTCGGCGTCATCAAGGTGCCGTCGGCCTCGCCCAAGCAGCTGGGCTTCACCGGCTTCTTCCTGCCGACGGCCGAGCCGACCTTCGCCAACGGCCCGGTGTCGCTCTTCCCGGATGCGAACAACCCGGAGATCGCGATGTCGCTGTGGGAGGGCAACCTCTTCCCGGGCGGCGCCCCCCAGTCGGTCTACACGCTCAACACCGAGCAGATGAAGCAGGTGCTGCAGTCCAACGGCTCGCCGGCTCTGTTCCGCCTCAAGCCCGGACAGACCAAGGAGCTGCCCGGCGGCCGGGGCTCGATCACCTTCGACAGCGTCAAGCGGTTCGCCGGCCTGTCGGTGCGCACCGACCCCGGCGCCCCGATCAGCCTCGTCAGCGCGATCCTCGCCACGCTCGGCCTCATCCTCGGCCTCACCATCAAGCGCCGCCGCGTCTTCGTGCGGGTGCGCCCCGCGACCGCAGCCGACGGCCCGCCGGGTGACACCGGTCACGGCGCCGCCAGCACCCTGGACGGCACCCTTGACAGCCCTCCCGGCGCCGACGGGCGACCGGCTACCGTGGTCACCATCGGTGGCCTCTCGAAGGACTCCGACCCCGGCCTCGCCGCGATCGTCACCGCGATCACGACCGGCGTGACCGACCGCCTTGCAGAACGGACCGACCACTCGTGAACCTCGCAGCCAACGCCAACGCCGCGCTCTACGCGTCGATGATCGTCTACACGCTCGCCATGCTCGCCTTCACGTGGCACCTGGCGGCGCGCGCCCCCAAGGTGGCCGACTCCAGGCAGCCGGCCGACGTCGCCGCGACCAAGCGCGAGAGCGTCCTCGTCGGCGCCGGCGCGCCCTCGACGACCGAGCGCCGCCCGGCCACGCCGTACGCCGCCGGGCCCGGGTTCGAGGAGAGCCTCAAGAGCCGCCAGCGCGGCAGCATCGCGCTGATGCTGACCTACCTCGCGTCCGCGCTCCTCGTGGCGTCGGTGCTCATGCGGGGCCTGGCCGTCGGCCGGCCGCCGTGGGGCAACATGTTCGAGTTCGCGACCGCTGCGGCGGCTGCGGTGGGCGCTGCCTACAGCGTGCTCGCCAAGCGCAACAACTGGCAGTGGCTCGGCGTCTTCATCGTCACGCCGATCCTGCTCGTGCTCGGCCTCGCGCTCACCGTCCTCTACACCGAGGCCGGCGAGCTCATGCCGGCCCTGAAGTCCTACTGGCTGGGCATCCACGTCTCGGTCGCCTTCCTCGCGGTCGCCTTCTTCACTCTCGCGTTCGCGGTCGGCCTGCTCTACCTCGTGCGGCTGCGCCGCGAGGAGAAGCCGCCGGCCAAGCCCAGCTTCATCGAGTCGCTGCCGACGTCCGCCTCGCTCGAGCGCACGGCCTACAGCCTCAACATGGTCGCCTTCATCCTCTGGACGTTCACGCTCATCGCAGGAGCCATCTGGGCCAAGCAGGCTTGGGGCGCCTACTGGCAGTGGGACCCCAAGGAGGTCTGGACCTTCGTCATCTGGACGGTCTACGCCGCCTACATGCACAGCCGCGCCACGGCGGGCGTCGACCACCGCCGGTCGATGTACATCGCGCTGGCCGGTTACGTCGCCGTCATCATCAACTTCACCCTGGTCAACCTCGTGTCGACGTTCGTGGGCATGCACAACTACTCGGGGATGTGACCGTGGTCCGCTACTCGCTCCTGCGGATCCTGATCTTCTTCGGGTTCCTCTTCCTCTTCTGGCTCATCGGGCTGCGCGACAACCCGGTGCTCCTGCTCGGGGCGTCGGCCCTCGCGTCGGCCGCGGCCTCCTACATCCTGCTGCGCGGCATGCGCGACGAGATCACGGCCAAGCTCGTCGATCGCCACGAGGCCAAGCTCGAGGCCAAGCAGCAGGTCGACCCGACGAGCGACGAGTTCGCCGAGGACGCCGAGGACGAGCGCCCCGTGCGTGACGTCGACGCCACGGGCGCCGCAGCCGAGGACCCCCGCAACGCCGACCGCTGAACCTTCACGTCGAGTGACCTCGTCGTCACTCCAGCCCCACCCGCGCGTGGTACGCGTGGGGCCGGGTTAGTCGAGTGAGCGCTGCGTCTCTCGTGTCCCACGAGTGGGTGGTGCGCGTGGGGCGGGGCGCTCACTCGACTGTCCGGGGGCTGCCCGTGGCATTTGTCGAGTGAGCGCTGCGTCTCTCGTGTCCCACGAGGGGCCGGTACGCGTGGGGCTGGCTGCTCACTCGACTGACGTTGGTCGTGCGTCGAGTGAGCGCTGCGTGTCTCGCGTCTCGCGAGTGGGTGGTGCGCGTGGGGCTGGGCGCTCACTCGACGGGAGGGGAGTGGGTGCGGATGGGTCTTGGTGAGGCCCGGGGAGCGGGCGTGACGGCATACGTGCACCCGGCCTGAGGGATTCGGCTGACGCTGACGGGCCCAGGTGTCACGGTGGACGGGTGGCCGAGGAGATCGACGTCGTCGTCATCGGGGCCGGCCAGGCCGGTCTCGCGACGAGCCACGAGTTCGAGCAGCGCGGCGTCGAGCACGTCGTCCTTGAGGCCGATGTGCCGGGATCGGCGTGGCTTCGCCGGTGGGACAGCTTCACCCTCGTCGGACAGAACCACACCGTGCGACTTCCGGGGGCGCCGTATGCCGGGGACGATCCGCTGGGCTTCATGGGCCGCACCGAGATCGCCGGGCACCTCGACGCCTGGGCCGGTCGGCTGCGCGCCCCGGTGCGCTCCGGCTGCCCCGTGCGCCGACTGGAGCAGCGTGACGGCGGCGGGTTCACGCTCGAGATCGACTCGGGCACCGTCGTCAGCCGTGTCGTCGTCCTCTCGACCGGGGCCTACCAGCGCCCACACCGGCCACCCGCGGCCGCGAGCCTGCCCGCGGGGCTCCCGGTCGTCGACCTCACCGGCTACCGCAACCCCGGCTCCCTGCCGGACGGACCGGTCCTCGTCGTCGGCAGCGGCCAGAGCGCCTGCCAGGTCGCCGAGGAGCTCGTCTTAGCCGGGCGCGAGGTGGTCATGGCGTGCGGGCGTGCGCCGTGGTTCCCGCGACGTGCTGGTGACCGTGACGTCTTCGAGTGGCTGCTCGACTCGCCGTTCTTCGACCAGCGCGTCGAGGACCTGCCGACGGAGGCCGCGCGGCTCGGGGCCAACCCGCAGCTGAGCGGCGCCGCCGGCGGGCACGACCTCAACTACCGCACGCTCGCCGCCCTCGGGGTGCGGCTCGGCGGCCACCTCGTCGGGGCCGACGACGGGGTCGTACGCCTTGCGCCCGACCTCGAGGCATCGGTCGCCGCCGGCGACGACGGCTACCGGCTCCTCCGCGGCCTCGTCCTCGGCGTCTGTGCCCGGCAGGGCGTCGAGCCTCCCGACCTGCCCGACCCGGCGCCACTCGGCCGGCCCGGCATCGAGTCCGTGCCGGTGCGCGAGCTCGGGTCGGTGCTCGTGGCCGCGGGCTTCCGGCCCGACTACACATCGTGGGTGGAGATCCCGGGTCTCGTCGACGGGCAGGGCTTCCCGGTGCACGACGACGGCGAGAGCGTGGTGGCGCCGGACCTGCACTTCGTCGGGGTCCATTACCTGCGGCGCCGCTCCTCGGCGCTGCTCTTCGGAGTCGGGGCCGACGCCGCCGTCACCGCGACCCGCATCGCCGACCGCCTGGGCATGCGGGCCTGAGACACCACTCGCCCGGAGATCCCCGTCGAGTAGCCTCCCGGCCCCACGCGTACCAGCTCTGGTGTGACAGGAGTGACGACGAGGCCACTCGACTCCGGGGACAGCCGATCAGGCTGTCAGCAGGTCGCGCAGGCCCCGCAGGTCGAGCAGGTCCCGCATGCCGAGGAGGAGGTCAGGCGCGGCCGAGGGCGAGGCCGACGGCGAGCAGCAGCGACCACGCGAGCTGGAACTGGCCCGTGCCGGCCAGCGCCGGGATGAGGCCGCGCCCGGTGGCGCGCCCGACGACGGCCTGCATCGGCCGGATGACGAGGGGCGCGGCCAGCAGGGCCAGCAGCGCCCACGGCGAGGTGAACGACGCCAGGCCCGTCATGACGAAGGCGACGGCGACGAGCACGACGTAGAAGATCCTGGTGCCGGACTCGCCCATCCGCACCGCGAGCGTGCGCTTGCCGTGCTCGCGGTCGGTCGGGATGTCGCGCAGGTTGTTGGCGACGAGGATCGCCGAGGCCAGGGCCCCGACGCCGATCGCGCCCCACCACCCCGCCGCGGTCGGCGGGGTCATTGTGGCCATGGTGCCGAGCGTCGCGACGAGCCCGAAGAAGACGAAGACGAAGACCTCGCCGAGGCCGAGGTAGCCGTACGGGCGCTTGCCGCCGGTGTAGTACCAGGCGGCGACGATGGCGGCCGCACCGATCGGGATCATGACCCACAGCCCCGACAGGGCGACGAGCGCGAGTCCCACGAGGCCGGCGAAGAAGAAGCACGCGAAGGCCGCGATCTTGACCGAGCGGGGAGCGGCGAGGCGCTGGCCGACGAGGCGCACCGGCCCGACGCGCACCTCGTCGGTGCCCCGGATGCCGTCGGAGTAGTCGTTGGCGAAGTTCACCCCGACCTGAAGGGCCAGGGCGACGACGAGGGCGAGGACGGCATACGCCCAGACGATGTGACCGGTCTGGTAGGCGGCGCCGGTGCCGACGAGGATGGGGGAGACGGCGGCGGGCAGCGTGCGGGGGCGGGCGCCCTCGATCCACTGGGACAAGGTGGCCATGAGGTTCTGGGGGCGTCCTTCTACAGCTTGCGGAGGAAGTCGGGGTCGTCGTCGGGTCCCAGCGGGCCACGAGGCCCGCGCGGATTCTGCGGGCGGCGACCCGGGCCACGCGGCGCGGGCCCTCCCCGGGCGCTGGCGCGACCGGTGAGCAGCCAGCCGACGGGGCCGAGGACGGGCACGAGCACGGCGACGAGCCAGACCGGCTTGGGCATGGTCCGCACGACGCGGCGGTCGGTCTGCACGCAGTCGACGAAGGCGTAGATCGAGGCGAACACCACGAGGGCGACGAGCACGACGCGCAGCACGGCGACCTCCTTCGACGAGCGTGGGAACACCCTTATCTTGCCACCGCTCAGGCGCGGTCCTGCACGGTGCGTCGGATCGCGGCCCGATCGGGCTTGCCCGGCCCGCGCTGCGGGATCGCGGGGAGCACGAGGACCCGACGTGGCAGCGCGGCGTCGGGGAGGATGCCGCGTAGCCGGTCGCGCACCTCGCGCGTGGTGAGGTGGGCGGTTGGGTCCGCGAGCGTCACTGCGGCACAGACGGACTCGCCCCACTCGGGGTCGGGCACGCCGATGACGACGACATCGAGGACCACGTCGAGGTGCCGGCTCATGGCGTCCTCGACGACACCAGGGTTGATCTTGAGGCCGCCGGTGTTGATGACGTCGTCGGCGCGGCCGTCGATGACGAGCAGGCCCTCGTCGTCGAAGTGGCCGAGGTCGTCGGTGCGGAACCACCGGACGCCGTCGGGGTCGACGGTGAACGCGTCCCGGCTGAGGCCCGGCTCGCCGAGGTAGCCGTGCGCCACGGTGTCGCCGCCGAGGACGACGTGCCGGTCGTTGTCGACGTGGACGCGGCTGACCGGCAGGGGGATGCCGTCGTAGACGCAGCCCCCGGCCGTCTCGCTCATGCCGTAGGTGAGGCTGAGGACCACCCCGAGCGCCCGCGCCTTCTCGACGAGCGCGGCCGGCGTGGCGGCGCCGCCGACGAGCACGCCGTCGAAGGTGCGCAGGGCCGCCAGCCCGGCCTCGTCGTCGACGAGCCGGGCCAGCTGGGTGGGCACGAGAGCGGTGTAACGGCGCGCGGCCGCGGCCGTCGGGCGCACCTTGGCGGCGGCGTCGGCGAACCCCTTGGCCGAGAAGCCCTCGCGCAGGTCGAGCACGGCCGGCGCGACCCCGGCGGCGATCGAGCGGAGCAGCACCTGGATGCCGGCGATGTGGTGGGCCGGCATGGCGAGCAGCCACGCGCCGCTGCCGCCGAGGACCTGGTGGGTGGCCCACGCCGAGCGTTCGAGCGAGTCGGCCGTCAGCAGGGCGCGCTTGGGACGGCCGGTCGAGCCGGACGTGCCGATCGCGAGGGCGAGCCCGTCGGGCAGCTCGCCCGGGTCGTGGGCGGGCACCGACGGCACGGACGGCGGCTGGGCGTCGGCGGCATACGGCAGCACGGGGGAGCGGCCGGTCAGGGCCGCCTCGAGGTCGGGCAGCACGTCGAGGACGGCGGGTCCGGCGGGGATCGCCAGTGGTCGGGGGGACGACGCGGCCATCAGGCGGGTCTCGCTCTCGGTCGTGCGGTGGGGGTGGCGCGTCGTCGCTGCCGGGCCGCCATGGCGACGGTCCAGACGAGCACGACGGCGCAGACGGGGAAGCCGACGTAGGGGTTGAGGGGCAGCACGATGCCGAGCGCGCCGCCGACGACCCACAGCACCTGGAGCATCGTCTCGGACCACGCGAAGACCGACGTGCGGACGTTCTCGGGGACCTCGCGCTGCACGAGGGCGTCGAAGCAGAGCTTGGACAGCTGCGCCGACAGGCCCTGGACGAAGCCGAGCAGCGCGAGGGTCCACACGCCGTACCAGATGCCGGTTGCGATGCAGCAGACCGTCGCGGCGAGCACCGACAGCATGGCGATGCGCTCGGGCCGCTGGTCGCGCACGACGTTCCCGACGACGCTGCCGAGGCCGTTGCCGATCCCGATGGCCACGGCGATGATCGCGAGCACGACCTCGCCGCGGATGCCGTCGATGGGGTGCTCCTTGGCGAGGAACGCCATGAAGAGGATGAGGAAGCCGGTGAGCACGCGCGTGCCGCCGGTCGACCACATGGCGTGCATGACGGGCCACGGGATCGCCTGCTTGCGCCGGCGGAAGCGCCCGAACGGGCCGAGGGAGTCGACCGTGAGCGCGTCGTCACCCGATGGAGTATGCCGTCTCGCGGGGGAGTCGGACCAGCCGCGCTGGGTGCCGCGGAGCGAGCTCGCAGGCGGCGCGCTCGCGGTGGCGCCCTCGCCGGCGCCGCGCACGGGGATGGGAGTCGTGTCCTCGATGGACACCTCGCCGAGGGAGGAGTCGACGCGAGCAGGCAGCCGGATGGCCTGCACGGTGCCGACGACGAAGACGACGAAGGCGAGCCGGAGGGCCCAGGCGGGACCGGCGAGCATGGCCGCGCCGCCGAGGGCGCCACCGGCGACGGCGCCGACGACGCCGGCCATGGAGACGCGCGAGTTCGCCTTGACGAGAGTGGTGCCCGGCGGCAGGAGGCGGGGCACGGCTGCGGCTCGCGTGATCGTGTAGGCGCGGGAGGCGACGAGGCAGCCGAGGGCGGCGGGGAAGAGCCAGCTGCTGTCGTTGTTGATGGCCTCGCCGAGCACCCAGCAGAGGAAGGCCCGCAGGGCGAGGGTCGTGCCGATGGCCCAGCGCCGGCCGTGGGAGAAGCGGTCGAGCAGCGGCCCGATGAGCGGCGCGACGAGGACGAACGGGACCATCGTCAGCAGCAGGAAGGTCGCGACGTCGCTGCGGGCCTGCGCGGTCTGCGGGTTGAAGAAGAGGGTGCCGGCCAGGGCCAGCGTCATGATCGTGTCGCCCGCGGTGTTGCTCGCGTGCAGCTCGGTGACGCGGGCCAGCCCGCTCTCGCCGGCCCCGCCGGAGTGGGTGTAGGCGTGGGCCTTGGCGGCGGCGAAGCGGCCCGAGCGCGCGGTGAGGCGTGCGGTCCCGGTGGCGGCGCGCCCGAGTCCGCGCCCGACGGCACGGGTCGCGTTGGCCACGGTGGTGCGCGGTGGCTGGCGGAAGTCCGCGGGCCGGCCGCCCTCCGGGACGTCGGGCCCGCCGGCGGCAGCGCTGGCGCGGCGGTCGTCGCTCGGTTCCACCCCAACATCCTGCCTTGTCCGGGTGCTCGGGGTGCGACCGACACCGGCTTCCGCGCGGGTCCGCGCAGGTCGGCGCAGGTCCGCTGCAGGCCCCGCTGCAGGTCCCGCGTCCAGCCCGCGGAATGCCGCCGTCGTCAGGCACCGCTGGCCCTGCCCGCGTGGTTAGTCTCGGGACGTGACGAGCGTGCCGGACGAGGAGGTGCTCGGCCCCGAGCGGGCCGGCCGCCGCCCGCGGGCCCGCTTCGCCGTCGCGCTCGGGATCCTCTGGCTCGTCGTGCCGCTCGTGCTCTTCCTGCTCGACCGGTCGGTCCTGCTCGCCGGCAACCCCGCGCAGGTCATTGCGCTCGCGGCGAGCGGGCTCATCGGCGTCGTCCTCCTCGCCCGGGACCGCGGCGACGAGCCGCGTGAGGCGCACCACCGCGCCTGGGTGCGCGTCGTCGGCCGAGGTGTCGGCGTGCTCCTCACCCTCGTCGTGCTCGGGGCGCTCGTCTGGCTCCGCCCCTTCGCGGGGACCCCGGCCGCAGCGGCCTCCGTGTCGGGCGGCGCCGGAGTGCGCATCACGGATGCCCCGGCCCACATCGTCATCACCCCGACGAGCGGCACGCCCACCCGGGGTCTGATCTTCCAACCCGGAGCCCGGGTCGACCCCCGCGCCTACGTGCCTATGCTGACGCAGGTCAGCCGGCAGGGCATCCTCGTCGTCGTCGTCAAGCAGCCCTTCAACATCGGCTTCCTCGCCATGACGGCCCCGCACGCCTTCATCGACCGCCACCCCGAGGTCACCTCGTGGGCCATCGGCGGGCACAGCCTCGGCGGCGTCGTCGCGGCGACCTTCGCCCACGACCACCCCGGCGTCGTCAAGGGGCTCGTGCTCTGGGCGTCGTATCCGATCGGCTCGCTCGCCGACCGCACCGACCTCGCGGTCGCGTCGGTCAGCGGCACCCGCGACGGCTTCACGACCCCGGCCGACGTGCAGGCGAGCCGCGCACTGCTCCCCGGCGACACGGCATACACCCCCATCGCGGGAGCGGTGCACTCCTTCTTCGGCGACTACGGCGAGCAGCCCGGCGACGGCACCCCGACGGTCGACCGCGCCTCGGCCCAGCGCCAGATCGTCGACGCGACCGTCGCGCTCGTCGACGGGATGTGACGGTTCAGGAGTACCGGCTCAGAAGTACCAGGGGAAGGGCGACCAGTCGGGCTCGCGCTTCTCGAGGAACTGGTCACGGCCCTCGACGGCCTCGTCGGTCATGTAGGCCAGGCGCGTCGCCTCGCCCGCGAAGACCTGCTGGCCCATGAGGCCGTCGTCGGTGAGGTTGAACGCGAACTTCAGCATGCGCTGCGCCTGCGGGCTCTTGCCCATGATCTCGGTCGCGACCTGCAGGGCCTCGCGCTCGAGGTCGGCGTGGTCGGCGACGATGTTGACGGCGCCCATCCGCTGCATGTCCTCGGCGGAGTACGTGCGGCCGAGGAAGAAGATCTCGCGGGCGAACTTCTGGCCGACCATCTTGGCGAGGTAGGCGCTGCCGTAGCCGGCGTCGAAGCTGCCCACGTCGGCATCCGTCTGCTTGAAGCGCGCGTGCTCGCGGCTCGCGATCGTCAGGTCGCACACGACGTGGAGGGAGTGTCCGCCGCCGGCCGCCCAGCCGGGCACGACGGCGATGACGACCTTGGGCATGGTGCGGATGAGGCGCTGCACCTCGAGGATGTGCAGGCGGCCGCCTTGCGCCCGGGTGCGTGCCGCGTCGACGGTGTCGGCGGTCTCGCCCTCGGCGTACTGGTAGCCCGAGCGGCCGCGGATGCGCTGGTCGCCGCCCGAGCAGAAGGCCCACTTGCCGTCCTTGGGGCTGGGGCCGTTGCCGGTGATGAGCACGACGCCGACGTCGGGGGTCATCCGGGCGTGGTCGAGCGCGCGGTAGAGCTCGTCGACGGTGTGCGGCCGGAAGGCGTTGAGCACCTCGGGCCGGTCGAAGGCGATGCGCACGACGCCGGACTCGGCGTGCGGGCGGCCCTCGACGGGACGGCGGCGGTGGTAGGTGATGTCGGTGAGGTCGAAGCCCTCGACGGGCGCCCACTCGCTCGGGTCGAAGATGTCTGACACGGCGCTCTGGCTCGGCTCGCTGCTCACGGACCGACCCTATCGGCGGGGCTAGGGTCGGCCGTATGCCGATCCCTCCCTACGTCTCCCACCTGCGCACCATGGTCGGCACCGAGCTGCTGTGGATGCCCGGGGTCACAGCTGTCGTGCTGCGCGAGGTCTCCGGGGGCGCCGACGAGGTGCTGCTGGTCCGGCGCAGCGACAACGGCGAGTGGACCCCGGTCACCGGCATTGTCGACCCGGGGGAGGACCCGCACGTCACCGCGACCCGCGAGGTCGAGGAGGAGGCGTGCGTCGTCGCCGAGGTCGAGCGGCTCGTCTGGGTGTCGGCGAGCGGCGTCGTGACGCACCTCAACGGCGACCTCGGGCAGTACCTCGACCACACCTTCCGCTGCCGCTGGGTCTCGGGCGAGCCCAGACCCGGCGACGACGAGTCGACCGACGCGCGCTGGTTCCCGCTCGACGCCCTGCCGGAGATGCGTCAGGTCTTCCGCGACCGCATCGCGATCGCCGTCGACAACCCCGCCGACGTCGTCCTCGGCCCGGTCGCCTCGGGCGCGCGCGGGGCATGACATCTGTCAGGGGGAGGTGCTGACAGAGCGGCCGGGTCGCCGGGCTCGCGCGCTCCTACTGTCGAGGGAGCAGACGGGGCACCTGCCCCGCACCCGCTCCCCAGGAGGCTCCCGTGTCCGCACCTCGTTGGTTCATCGCCGCCGGCATCGCGCTCATCGCCATGGCGCTCGGCCCCACCGGCCACGGGCTGTGGTGGCTCGTCGGCCTCACCTTCGCCTTCGGCAGCTGGGGGCGCTACGGCTGCGGTCAGCGTGCACGCCAGCGCCGCGACGCCGTCGGCGCGGGTGACCCGGACGCATCGGCACCGGCGCCCGTACCGGTCCCCGACCCGAGCCGCGACCGGCACGAGGCCTTCCCGGCCCGCTGAGCAGGTCACCGGTCACCGGTCACCGGTGACGCGTCGTCGGTGATGATGGGGGGCATGACGACGCTGCCGCCGGTCGACGACCTCCTCTCGGGTGCTCACGTCGTCTCGCTGCCGATGCGGGTCCGCTTCCGCGGGGTCGACGTGCGCGAGGCCCTGCTGATCGAGGGTCCCTCGGGCTGGGGCGAGTTCAGCCCCTTCGTCGAGTACGCCGACGCCGAGTCCGCGCGATGGCTCGCCGCCGGCATCGAGGCCGCGTATGCCGTGTGGCCGGCCCCCGTGCGCACCGCCGTGTCCGTCAACGCGACCGTCCCCGCCGTCGGTCCGGACCGCGTGCCGGAGGTGCTCGCCCGGTTCGACGGGTGCACGACCGCGAAGGTCAAGGTCGCCGAGAGGGGCCAGTCCCTCGACGACGACGTCGACCGCGTGGCCGCCGTCCGGTCCGCGATGGGGGCCGGGGCGCACGTGCGCATCGACGCGAACGGCGGCTGGGACGTCGCCACGGCCACGGAGGCGCTGAGGAGGCTGGCGGCATACGACCTCGAGTACGCCGAACAGCCCTGCGCCACGGTCGAGGAGCTCGTCGAGTTGCGGACCGCCCTGGCGCGCAACGGGATCGACGTCCCCATCGCAGCCGACGAGTCGATCCGCAAGGCCGAGGACCCGGTCCGGGTCGCGCGGCTCGGCGCGGCCGACGTCGTCGTCGTCAAGGTCGCCCCGCTCGGCGGTGTGGCGGCCGCGCTCGAGGTCGTCGAGGCGTGCGGGCTCCCTGCCGTCGTGTCCTCGGCCCTCGACACGAGCGTCGGCATCGCGGCCGGCGTCGCCCTCGCGGCGGCGCTGCCCTCGCTCGACCACGCCTGCGGGCTCGGCACGGTCGGGCTCTTCGAACGCGACGTCTCGGCGACGCCGTGGCGGCCCGCGGGCGGGCTGCTGACGGTCGGCCGAGCCGTGCCCGACCCCGCGACCCTCGAGGCGCTCGCGGCCCCGGCCGACCGGCAACGGTGGTGGCGTGACCGGCTCGTCCGTTGCCACGCCGAGCTCGCCGCGGGGAGTCCACGGTGATCAAGGCCTGCCTCAACGGCGACCGCACCCGACGCCAGCACCCGCGTGTGCCGCAGACGCCGGACGAGCTTGCGCTGGCCGCGGCCGACGCGGTGGCGGCCGGCGCGTTCATGGTGCACGTGCACCCTCGGGACGACTCGGGTCGCGAGACCCTCGAGACCCGGCACGTCGTCGATGCCGTCACCGCGATCAGGGCCGCGACACCGGGACTGCGCGTCGGCGTGAGCACCCGCGACGGCATCGTCGACAGTGCCCGGCGCAAGCTCGCCCACGTCTCCGAGTGGCCGTCGCCCGACCTCGGCGGCCCGGACTGCGCCAGCGTCAACTGGCACGAGGACGGCGCCGCCGAGATCGCGGCTGCACTGCGCGACAACGGGATCGGGGTCGAGGCCGGCATCTGGACGCCGCAGGCCGCCAGCCGCTTCGTCGCCACCGGCTGGCCCTGGCAGGTCGAGCGGGTGCTCGTCGAGCTCATCCCCGGCGTCACTCCCGGATCCGACGGGCCCTGGGCTGCCGAGCGGATCCTCGCGGCGCTCGGGATGTCGCCGGTGCCCGTCCTCGTGCACGGCGAGGAGCGGTGGACGTGGCCGGTGCTGCGCTGGGCGCAGGCGGCCGGCTACGACGTGCGCATCGGCCTCGAGGACACCCGCCTGATGCCGGACGGCAGGGAGGCCCGCGACAACGCCGCGCTCGTCGCCGCCGCCGTCCGTTCCGAGCCGAGCACGCCCTCGCGCTGGCCGGTCCCCGACGCCCCCGGCTGAGCGTGCGGCACGCCTCGCCCGACTACGAGGCCTGGCAGATCACCGGACCGGCCGGCGAGCGCATCGTCTGCACGCCCGGTGGGGAGCTGGCGAGCTGGCCCGGCTCCGGCGCCTGACGCGTCGTCGACGTCTCAGGGTCGGGCGGCGCGCGGCTGCCTGACCTGTCGGGCGAGCTCGCGCAGCCACGCGGCCTCCGCGCGACGGTCCGCGCGGGAGACCGGGACCTCGAGCACCCTGGTGCCAGAGGGGCTTTCGGCGAGAGCCGCGGCGAGCCGCTCGAGGTCGTCGACGCGTTCGTATGCCGTGTGGTGCGCCGCGCACAGTGCCTCGAGGTCCGTGCCGTGCGGGGTCGCGAAGACCCGCTCGAAGGCGCCGGCGTAGCGACGGTCGCCCTGCTCGAGGGTGCTGAAGATGGCGCCGCCGTCATCGCTCAGGACGACGAACGTGAGGGCCGGGCGGCGCTGGCCGCGGCCCATGAGCAGGCCGTTCGTGTCGTGGAGGAAGGTGAGGTCGCCGAGGTAGGCGATGCTGCGGGTCGCCCGCGGCCGGCCCAGCGCGACACCTACTGCCGTCGAGACCATGCCGTCGATGCCGGCGAGACCGCGGTTGCCGACGACGAAGCGGTGCTCGTGCGGCGGCCACGGTGCGGCCATGACGTCGAGGTCGCGGACGGGGTTCGACGAGCCGACGACGAGGCTCGTGTCCGCTGCGACAGCTGCTCCGACGACTGCCGCGACGGCCAGTGGCGACAGGCCCGCGTCACCCGGTGGTCGAGCCGGATCACCTTGGGGCGCAGCGAGTCCCGCATCGATGAGGGCCGACAGCCGATCGTCGGCGTCCCGCCAGGCGGCGAACCACGCCGGGTCGTCCGGACCGTCGACGCGCGGCACGACCTCGAGCACGCGGGCGACCCGGCCGGGGTCGGTGGCCACGCCGTCCCGGCCGCGGACCGACAGGACCTCGAGGCCCGGGTCGCTGATGAGGCTCGTGACAGGTCGCGACAGTGTGGGGTGGCCGACGACGACGACGCGCTCGACGTCGTCCCGCAGGTCGGTCGTCAGCAGCAGCCGGCCCGTGCGCAGGGCCTGACGACCGACGCGGGCGCCGGAGGTGGGCTCGGCGACGAGCGGCCAGCCGGCGGCCTCGGCGAGCAGCCGTGCAGCAGGTCCGGCGTCGTCACCGGCCACGACGACGGTGCGCGGCCCGAGCGTCAGCAGCTCCCCGTCGGTCGGAATGGTCACCGATGCCTCGACCCCTGAGCTCCCCGCGACTCCCGGCGACGACTCCTGCCGACGCAGGACCTCGGCCGGGGCGGAGCTGTCGTGGCTCTGGAGGGCTTCGGGGCGGTGCCACCACGTGTCGGGGTCGGGGTCGGACGGCATGAGGTCACCGTCGAGCTGGACGTTGAGGTGGGTCGGTCCACGGCGCGAGCAGGCTTGCGCCACAAGCAATTCGAGGTCCTCGGATGGGAGCGCGGCGGTGAGGTCGTGGCACGGTGCGAAGGTCCCGAAGATGCCGGCCTGGTCGGTCGTCTGGTTGGCGCCCGTGCCGCGCAGCCGGTCCGGACGGTCGGCGCTCACGACGACCAGCCGACGGCCGGTGTGGTGCGCCTCCATGACCGCGGGCAGCAGGTTGCCGACGGCCGTGCCGGACGTCGTGACCACGGCGACCGGCCGCCGAGAGCCCGTGGCCAGCCCGAGGGCGAGGAACCCGGCCGACCGCTCGTCGATCCGGACGTGCAGGCGCAGGTCACCGCCACGGTCGGCGGCGTCGAGCGTCAGCGCGAACGGCGCCGAGCGCGAGCCCGGTGCGAGCACGACGTCACGCACTCCGCCCTGCCACAGCTGCTGCAGCACGCGCAGGGCGAGCTCCGGCGCAGTCCGGTCACCCGTCACCGTGGCCGCCTCCCGTCAGTCGCTGGCGAGCGCGTCGCGCATCGGGATGAGCTTGGCGTCGGACTCGGCGACCTCGGACTCGGGGTCGGACCCCGCGACGATGCCGCACCCGGCATACAGCGTGATCTGCGAGGGGTCGCGGGCGTCGAGGGCGCCGCTGCGCAGGGCGATGCCCCACGCGCCGTCGCCGTGCGCGTCCATCCAGCCGACGGGGCCGGCGTAGCGGCCCCGGTCCATGTGCTCCAGCTCGCCGATGAGCTCGACGGCGCGGGCCGTGGGCGTGCCGCCCACGGCGGCGGAGGGGTGCAGCGACGCGGCGAGCGTCAGCGACGAGGCGTCGTCGACGCTGACCGCGGCGACGTCGGTCGCGAGGTGCATGACGTTGGGCAGGTGCAGCACGAAGGGGGCCTCGGGCACGTTCATCGACGAGCAGTGCGGCGCCAGGGCCTCGGCGACGGAGCGGACGGCGTACTCGTGCTCCTCGAGGTCCTTCGACGAGCGCGCGAGCGAGGCGGCGAGCGCGAGGTCCTTGGCGTCGTCACCGGTGCGGCGGATCGTGCCGGCGAGCACGCGCGAGGTGATCAGGCCCTTGTCGCGCCGGACGAGGAGCTCCGGCGTCGCGCCGACGAGGCCCGCGACGGAGAAGACCCACGTGTTCTCGTAGCGGTCGGCGAGACGGCGCAGCAGCCAACGGGGGTCGATGGGGGCGGATGCCGTCGCGACGAGGTCGCGGGCGAGGACGACCTTGTCGACCTCACCCGCCCCGATCCGCTGCACGGCCTCCGCGACCGCATGGGCGTAGGCGGCGGGGGAGACCTGCCCGTCCGCGAAGGCCACATCACGCGGAGGCTCGGGATCGCTTGCGACAGAGGGGTGCTCGAGGAGCGTGAGCTGCGGGTCGAGCGAGAAGGTGGTGAGCCACGCCTGGCCGTCACGGCGTCCGACGATCGTCGACGGCACGACGAGGCGGGCCGACTCGGCGGAGTCCGAGGCGAAGGGGAAGGAGCCGAAGCACACGAGCCCCGTGCCCGGCCGCTCGACCTCGTCGCGCACGACGGCACGGCGGACGACGTCGCGCCACCACGCCTCTGCCTCGCCGAAGCGGTCGGCGCCCGTCGCCTCGAACGTCAGAGCCGAGCCCCACCCGACGAGGCCCTCGCCGCGGCGCACCCACGACAGCAGCTCGTCGTGCGGGCGGTCGGACGGGAGGTAGGCGAGCAGGGGGTCCGCGGCCTCGAGGGGCACCGTGCGGACGACGACCGTCGGTCCCGCGGCGGGGGACGGCGCTCCAGGGGCGGGAAGCGTGGACATCGGTTGCAACTCTACGACCGAACGACCGCGACCCCCGCCGTGTGGCCGCAGGTGCGACCCGACCCACACCCGCGCGGGTGCGAGGATGAGCGCATGACCCGTGCGCAGCTGGACAAGAAGCCGGTCGACGTCGCGTCGATGTTCGACACCGTCGCCGAGAAGTACGACGTGACCAACGACGTCCTCTCGCTCGGCCAGGACCGCCTGTGGCGCCGGGCCGTCGTCAAGGCCGTCGACGCCAAGCCGGGGGAGCGCATCCTCGACATCGCCGCCGGCACCGGCACCTCGAGCGAGCCGTGGGCCGACCAGGAGATCGAGGTCGTCCCGGCCGACTTCTCGCTCGGCATGCTGCGCGTCGGTCGTCGCCGCCGCCCCGACATGGCGTTCACGGCTGCCGACGCGATGAGCCTGCCGTTCGCCGACGCGAGCTTCGACGTCGTGACGATGAGCTTCGGGCTGCGCAACGTCGCCGACGCCGAGACGGCGCTGCGCGAGTTCCTCCGCGTCACCAAGCCCGGCGGTCGCCTGCTCGTCTGCGAGTTCAGCCAGCCGGTCAACAAGGTCTTCCGCACGGTCTACTCCAACTACCTCATGCGGGCCCTGCCGCCCGTGGCGCGCCGCACGTCGAGCAACCCGGACTCCTACGTCTACCTCGCCGAGTCCATCCGCGCGTGGCCGCCGCAGGGCGAGCTCGCCCGCGTCATCGAGGCGGCCGGCTGGCAGCAGGTCGGCTGGACCAACCTCACGGGCGGCATCGTCGCGCTGCACCACGCCACCAAGCGGTGACGCTCGCTCGACGATCGCGTTGTCGAGAGTTAGGCATGCCTTATCTGACAAGGGCGAAATCCCGGGAATAGACTCCCGAAGTTAGTTCGTGAAGATCTTCACAAGCGGTCCGGAAGCGTGCAGGAGACATGACCAGTTCGAGCGTCGCGCCCAGCCCCTCGGGGTCTGGCGCTGCACCCGTCGAGCGGGCCGACGTCATCGTCGTCGGCGCCGGCCCGGGTGGCAGTGCGACGGCCGCGTACCTCGCAGACCACGGCCTGGACGTCGTCCTCCTCGAGAAGTCCTCCTTCCCCCGCGACAAGATCTGCGGCGACGGGCTGACCCCCCGCGCGACGAAGGAGCTCATCTCCCTCGGCGTCGACACGACCGGCTGGCAGCGCACCAAGGGCCTGCGGATCAAGGGCGGCGGCCACACGCTGCAGCTCGACTGGCCCGAGTCCGACGCCTTCCCGGGCTACGGCATGGTGCGCACCCGCGCCCAGCTCGACGCGACCCTGGCCCGCCACGCCGAGGCCAAGGGCGCCCGCCTCCACGAGCGCACCAGCGTCTCCGCCCCCGTGCGTGACTCCTCGGGCCGCGTCACCGGAGTCACGGCCAAGCGCCTCGACGAGGCCGGCCGCGCGACGGGCGAGACCGTCACCTACCGTGCCCCCGTCGTCGTCGCGAGCGACGGCGTCTCCTCCCGCCTCGCGACCGCCGTCGGCCGCCCGAAGCGCGAGGACCGCGTCATGGGCGTGGCCGTCCGGGCGTACTACACGACCCCGAAGCGCGACGACTACCTCGAGAGCCACCTCGAGCTGTGGAGCCGCGACGACGCCGGCAACCGCATCCTCATGCCGGGCTACGGCTGGCTCTTCCCGCTCGAGGACGGCCGCACCAACGTCGGCCTCGGCACCCTCGACACCACCTCGGCCTTCCAGAAGACCGACTACAAGGACGTCATGCGTCGCTGGGTCGAGGACATCAACCCCGAGTGGCAGCTCGAGCACGACGAGACGGCCGGCCCGATCCGCGGCGCCGCGCTGCCGATGGGCTTCAACCGCACGCCGCTCTACGCCGACGGCCTGCTCCTCGTCGGTGACTCCGGCGGCATGGTCAACCCCTTCAACGGCGAGGGCATCGACTACGCCCTCGAGGCTGCCCGCCTCGGCGCCGAGCTCGTCGCCCAGGCGATGGCACGCCCGAGCGACGCTGCGCGCGAGAGGGTGCTCGCGGCATACCCCAAGGTCATGAAGGACGAGCTGGGCGGCTACTTCACGCTCGGACGCTGGTTCGCCCACGCCATCGGCAACCCCGAGGTCATGCGCCTCGCGACGAAGTACGGCCTGCCCCGCACCAAGCTCATGCCGCTCCTGCTCAAGATCATGGCCAACCTCGCCGACCCCTCGAGCAAGGGTGCGAGCGACCGCCTCATCACCGCCCTCTCCCGGCTGGCGCCGAGCGCATGAGCACCCTGCGCGCCGACGCCTTTGTGACGCCGAGCACAATCGTCACCGACGCCCCTAGGATGGGTGCGCCGCGCACCTGCGCCCCAGCTCTCACCATGCACGACACGCACGACCGGAAGGCACGTGACCTCGGATGAACTCCTACGTCCCGATCCTGTTCATGCTGGGGCTCGGCTTCGCGTTCGCCGCGCTGTCGGTCTTCACCTCGCTCGTCGTCGGGCCCAAGCGCTACAACCGCGCCAAGCTCGAGGCCTACGAGTGCGGCATCCAGCCGACGCCGCAGGCGGCCGGCGGCGGCCGCGTCCCGATCAAGTACTACCTGACGGCGATGCTCTTCATCATCTTCGACATCGAGTCCGTCTTCCTCTATCCGTTCGCGGTGGCCTTCAACAAGCTGGGCCTCTTCGCGCTGGTCGAGATGGTCCTGTTCATCCTCACGGTGTTCGTCGCCTACGCCTACGTGTGGCGTCGCGGCGGGCTCGAGTGGGACTGACCCGAGCAACCACGCCGCACCTGCGGCGCGCGTCCATCGGGTTTCATCAGGAAGGTTAAGGAGTAAGCAATGGGTCTCGAAGAGAAGCTCCCAGCCGGGTTCCTGCTCTCGACCGTCGAGGGTCTCGCCGGCTACATGCGCAAGGCCTCGATCTGGCCGGCCACGTTCGGCCTCGCCTGCTGCGCCATCGAGATGATGGCCGTGGGCACGCCCGACTACGACATCGCCCGGTTCGGCATGGAGCGCTTCTCGGCGACGCCGCGCCAGGCCGACCTGATGATCGTGGCCGGTCGCGTGAGCCAGAAGATGGCGCCCGTCGTGCGCCAGGTCTACGACCAGATGCCCAACCCCAAGTGGGTCATCTCGATGGGCGTCTGCGCCAGCTCGGGGGGCATGTTCAACAACTACGCCATCGTCCAGGGCGTCGACCACATCATCCCGGTCGACATCTACCTGCCCGGCTGCCCGCCGCGGCCGCAGATGCTGCTCAACGCGATCATCGAGCTGCACCACCAGATCGAGACCTCGCCCCTCGGCGTCAACCGCGTCGAGGCGGCCAAGGCCGCCGAGGCCGCCGCGCTCTCCGCGACCCCGACGCACCAGATGAAGGGCCTGCTCGCATGAGCGACGGCGACAAGAACGACGACAAGGGCGCCGTGAACGCCGACACGACCAAGGACCAGTCCTCCGGCCTGACGCCGCACGAGGTCGAGCTGGCCCAGGAGCGCACCCCCACCGAGCCCGAGGTCGTCGGCGTGCGCCACGGCATGTTCGGCGCGACCCAGGGCGCCGACACGACCGGCTACGGCGGCCTCGTCCGCCCGATCCTCGTCGCCGGCGCGTCCGAGCGGCCCTACGGCGGCTACTTCGACGAGATCGCCGACAACCTCGAGCGTGGCCTCGTGGGCGGCACCGCCTCCTACGCCGAGGCCGTCGACCGCGTCGTCATCGACCGCGGCGAGATGACGATCCACGTCCGCCGCGAGCACCTGCCCGCGGTGGCGCGCGTCCTGCGCGACGACGCCTCGCTGCGCTTCGAGATCGTCACCGGCGTCTCGGGCGTGCACTACCCGAACCGCGCCGGCGAGGAGCTGCACGCGGTCTACCACTTCCTGTCGATCACCCACGGCGGCCGGCGGGTCCGCGTCGAGGTCAGCTGCCCCGACGACGACCGCCACATCCCGTCGATCGTCTCGATCTACCCGGCCAACGACTGGCACGAGCGCGAGACGTGGGACATGTTCGGCATCGAGTTCGACGGCCACCCGGCCCTCACCCGAATCCTCATGCCCGACGACTGGCCGGGCCACCCGCAGCGGAAGGACTACCCTCTCGGCGGCATCCCCGTCGAGTACAAGGGCGCCACCGTCCCGCCGCCGGACCAGCGGAGGTCGTACAACTGATGAGCACGCACACCGAGTTCACCCAGACCGAGGTGCCGGACGCCGGCGCCAACGACGTCTACGCCACGTCCGTGGCCGACGAGCAGGCCAGCGAGGGCGCCCACGTCTTCAACGCCGCCGGCGGCGACTGGAACGACCTCGTCGACGAGGCCACCTCGCTCGGCGAGGAGCGCATCGTCGTCAACATGGGGCCGCAGCACCCGTCGACGCACGGCGTGCTCCGACTCATCCTCGAGATCGACGGCGAGACGGTGACCGAGGCCCGCGCGGGCATCGGCTACCTCCACACCGGCATCGAGAAGAACATGGAGTACCGCACCTGGGTGCAGGGCGTCACGTTCTGCACGCGCATGGACTACCTCACGCCCATGTTCCAGGAGGCGGCCTACTGCCTCGCGATCGAGAAGCTGCTCGGCATCACCGACGACATCCCCGAGCGTGCCAACGTCATCCGCGTCCTCATGATGGAGATGACGCGCATCAGCAGCCACCTCATCTGCCTCGGCACCGGTGGCATGGAGATGGGCGCGACGACCGTCATGACCGTCGCCTTCCGCGAGCGCGAGCGCCTGCTGCGCGTCATCGAGATGGTGACCGGCCTGCGCATGAACAACGCCTACATCCGTCCCGGCGGCGTGGCGCAGGACCTGCCGCCCGGCTGCATCGACGCGCTGCGCGAGATGGTCCCCGAGGTCCGTCGCGGCCTCGGCGAGCTCGAGGCGCTCCTCAACGAGAACCCCATCCTCAAGGGCCGCACGGTCGACGTGGGTGTGCTCAACCTCGCCGGCTGCATGGCGCTCGGCATCACCGGCCCGGTGCTCCGCTCGACCGGCCTGCCGCACGACCTGCGCAAGCTCGACCCGTACTGCGGCTACGAGACCTACGACTTCGAGGTCAAGACCCGCACGAGCCAGGACGCCTACGGCCGCCTGCGCATCCGCATCGACGAGATGTACGAGTCGCTGAAGATCATCGAGCAGGCCACCGACCGCCTCCAGGCGAACGAGGGCCCGGTCATGGTCGCCGACAAGAAGATCGCTTGGCCGGCGCAGCTCGCGCTGGGCAGTGACGGCCTCGGCAACAGCCTCGACCACATCCGCGAGATCATGGGCACCTCGATGGAGTCCCTGATCCACCACTTCAAGCTCGTCACCGAGGGCTTCCGGGTGCCGGCAGGCCAGGCGTACGTCGGCATCGAGTCGCCCAAGGGTGAGCTGGGCTGCCACGTCGTCTCCGACGGCGGCACTCGCCCCTACCGCGCGCACTTCCGCGACCCGAGCTTCAACAACCTGCAGGCCGTGGCCGCGATGTGCGAAGGCAGCCAGATCGCCGACGTCATCGTCGCCGTGGCCTCGATCGACCCCGTCATGGGAGGTGTGGACCGTTGAGCGGCCACGACGCTTCAGGCCACCTGCACGTCAGCCCGGAGTCGAAGGCGCCCTATGCCGCCGACGTCCTCGAGAAGCTGCACGTCGACGCCGCCGAGGTCATCTCGCGCTACCCGCAGAAGCGCTCGGCGCTGCTGCCGCTGCTGCACCTCGTGCAGTCCGTCGACGGCTACGTCACGGGCCGCGGCGTCAGCTTCTGCGCTGAGGTGCTCGACCTCACCGAGGCCGAGGTGAGCGGCGTCGCCACCTTCTACACGCAGTACAAGCGCCACCCCAACGGTGACTACACCGTCGGCGTCTGCACCAACACGCTGTGCGCCATCATGGGCGGCGACCTGATCTTCGACCGGCTCTCCGAGCACCTCGGCATCGGCCACGACGAGACGACCGAGGACGGCAAGATCACCCTCGAGCGCGTCGAGTGCAACGCCGCGTGCGACTACGCGCCCGTCGTCATGGCCAACTGGGAGTTCTTCGACAACCAGACGCCCGAGAGCACGATCGGCCTCGTCGAGGACCTCCGCGCCGGCAAGGACGTCGCGCCGACGCGCGGCGCCGCCAAGGTCTGCACGTTCAAGGAGGTCTCGCGGGTGCTCGCGGGCTTCGAGGACGGTCGCGCCGACGAGGGCGTGGGCGCCGGCCCGGCGTCCCTGCTCGGCCTCAGGATCGCCAACGAGCGCGGCTGGGTCGCCCCCGGCTCCGGCAGCGCCGACGGGAAGGACGGATCGAAGTGACCGACACCCTGACCCCGATCCTCACGAAGTTCTGGGACGACCCGCAGTCCTGGACCCTCGCGACGTACGAGCGCCACGACGGCTACAAGGCCCTCACCAAGGCGCTCGACATGGAGCCGCAGGCGATCATCGACGCCGTCAAGGACTCCAGCATCCGTGGCCGCGGAGGCGCCGGCTTCCCGACCGGCATGAAGTGGTCGTTCATGAGCCCGCCCGACGGCGGTCCGCGCTACCTCGTCGTCAACGCCGACGAGTCCGAGCCGGGCACGTGCAAGGACGTGCCGCTCATGATGGCCAACCCGCACGCGCTCATCGAGGGCGTCATCATCGCCTCGTACGCCATCGGCTGCGAGCACGCCTTCATCTACCTCCGTGGTGAGGTCGTCCACGTCTACCGCCGCCTGCTGCGCGCCGTCGAGGAGGCCCGCGCCGCGGGTCACCTCGGTGACAACGTCGGCGGCAAGGGCGTCAAGGTCGACATCACCGTGCACGCCGGCGCCGGCGCCTACATCTGCGGTGAGGAGACGGCCCTGCTCGACTCGCTCGAGGGTCGCCGCGGCCAGCCGCGCCTCAAGCCGCCGTTCCCCGGCGCCGCCGGCCTCTACGCCCGACCGACGTCGGTCAACAACGTCGAGTCGATCGCCTCGGTACCCGGGATCATCCTCGAGGGCTCCGACTGGTTCAAGGGCATGGGCACCGAGAAGTCCACGGGCTTCGGCATCTTCAGCCTCTCCGGCCACGTCACCAACCCCGGCCAGTTCGAGGCCCCGCTCGGCATCACCATGCGCGAGCTCATCGAGCTCGCGGGTGGCATGCGCGGCGGCCGCAAGCTGAAGTTCTGGACGCCCGGTGGCAGCTCGACGCCGATCTTCACCGACGAGCACCTCGACGTGCCGCTCGACTTCGACTCGGTCGCAGCGGCCGGCTCGATGCTCGGCACGCGCGCGCTGCAGGTCTTCGACGAGACCGTCTCGGTCGTGCGCGCCGTCGCCCGGTGGACCGACTTCTACGCCCACGAGTCGTGCGGCAAGTGCACCCCGTGCCGTGAGGGCACGTGGTGGCTGCGCCAGATCATGAACCGCATCGAGGCGGGCCAGGGGACGCAGGACGACATCGACAAGCTCGTCGACATCTGCGACAACATCCTCGGCCGCAGCTTCTGTGCCCTCGGTGACGCGGCCACGAGCCCGATCACCTCGGCCGTCCAGTACTTCCGCGAGGAGTTCGAGGCCGGCATGCACACGCCGGCCCACGAGCTGTTCCCGCCGGAGAAGTCGGTCCTCTTCCCTGTCCAGACCAAGGAGTCCAGCGGGATGGTGTCCGCATGACCGTCACGACCTCACCGTCCGCAGGCGGCAACGCCGTCGACAAGGGCGGCAACGCGCAGGTGCCCCCGAACCCGGACCACGTCGGCCTGACGATCGACGGCGTGCCCGTCAGCGTGCCCAAGGGCACGCTCGTCATCCGCGCGGCCGAGACCGTCGGCATCGAGATCCCGCGCTTCTGCGACCACCCGCTGCTCGACCCGGTCGGCGCGTGCCGCCAGTGCCTCGTCGACGTGGCGATGCCGGACCGCGAGGGCAACGTCCGCCCGATGCCCAAGCCGCAGGCGTCCTGCACGATGACCGTGTCCGAGGGCATGGTCGTCAACACGCAGCACACCTCCAAGGTCGCCGACAAGGCGCAGCACGGCGTCATGGAGCTGCTCCTCATCAACCACCCGCTCGACTGCCCGGTCTGCGACAAGGGCGGCGAGTGCCCCCTGCAGAACCAGGCCATGAGCAACGGGCGGCCGGTGTCGCGCTTCGAGGACGTCAAGCGCACCTACCCCAAGCCGATCAACATCTCCTCGCAGGTGCTGCTCGACCGTGAGCGCTGCGTGCTCTGCGCCCGGTGCACCCGCTTCTCCGACCAGGTCGCCGGCGACCCCTTCATCGCGCTCGTCGAGCGCGGTGCGCTCCAGCAGGTCGGCATCTACGAGGACAAGCCCTTCGAGAGCTACTTCTCGGGCAACACCGTCCAGATCTGCCCGGTCGGCGCCCTGACCGGCGCGGCCTACCGCTTCCGCAGCCGGCCGTTCGACCTCGTGTCGACGCCGTCGGTCTGCGAGCACTGTGCGAGCGGCTGCGCCATCCGCACCGACCACCGCCGCGGCGTCGTGCTGCGGCGGATGGCTGCCGAGGACCAGGCGGTCAACGAGGAGTGGAACTGCGACAAGGGTCGCTGGGCCTTCACCTACGCCACGCTGCCCGACCGCGTCGAGCTGCCGATGGTGCGTGGCGCCGACGGCGAGCTCAAGGTCGTCGGCTGGCCCGAGGCCCTCGCCGTCGCCGCGGCAGGCCTGGCCGGCAAGCGCGCCGGTGTGCTCGTCGGCGGTCGCGTGTCGGCCGAGGACGCCTACGCCTACGGCAAGTTCGCGCGCGTCGTGCTCGGCACCAACGACGTCGACTTCCGCTCGCGCCCGCACTCGGCCGAGGAGGTCGCCTTCCTGGCCGAGCACGTCGTCGCGACCGGCCCCGAGGCCGGCTCGGTCACCTACGCCGACCTCGAGAAGGCTCCGGCCGTCCTGCTCGTCGGCTTCGAGCCCGAGGACGAGAGCCCCATCGTCTTCCTGCGCCTGCGCAAGGCCTTCCGCAAGCACAAGACGCAGGTGTATGCCGTGAGCTCGCACGAGACGCGCGGCCTGACCAAGCTCGGTGGCACCCTGCTGCCGACCGTCCCCGGCCACGAGGCCGCTGCCCTGGCCGAGCTCGCGGGCCCCGCCCGCGAGGCCCTCGCCGGCGGAGGCATCATCCTCGTCGGTGAGCGCCTCGCCACCTCGCCCGGTGCGCTGCGTGCCGCGGCCGACCTGTCCGCCGCCACCGGTGCCCGCCTCGCGTGGGTGCCGCGTCGGGCGGGGGAGCGCGGTGCGCTCGAGGCCGGTGCGCTCGGTGCGCTCCTGCCCGGAGGCCGCCCCGTCGCCGACGCCGCGGCCCGTGCCGAGGTCGCCCGCGCCTGGGACGTCGACCACGTCCCGGCCACGCCGGCTCGCGACACGGCCGGCATCGTCGCGGCCGCCGCCGCGGGCGAGATCGAGGCCCTGCTCGTCGGTGGCGTGGACCCGTCCGACCTCGGTGACCCGGCTGCCGCTGCTGCCCTCGAGAAGGCGTTCGTCGTCTCCCTCGAGCTGCGCGAGTCGCCCGTCACCGCCGTCGCCGACGTCGTGCTGCCCGTCGCGCCGCAGGCCGAGAAGACCGGCACCTACGTCAACTGGGAGGGCCGCGTCCGCGCCTTCGAGGAGGCGCTCGAGAGCAACGCCGTGAGCGACCACCGTGCGCTCGACATGCTCGCCAGCGAGATGGGCGTCTTCCTCGAGACCCGCACCCAGCGCGAGATCCACGCCCAGTTCGAGGCGCTCGGCCCGTGGGGCGGCGCCCGTGCCACGGTCGCTCCCGAGGGCAACCGCGCCGCCGGGGCGCCCGACGGCAGCGGCGACTTCGTCCTGTCCACGTGGGCGACGCTCCTCGACGCCGGTCGCATGCAGGACGGCGAGCCGTTCCTCGCCGGCACCGCACCGCGGGCCGTCGCCCGGCTGTCCGCCGCGTCGGCCGCCTCCCTCGGCCTGGCCGAGGACGACCACGTCACCGTCGCCGGTCCGGCGGGCAGCGTCACGCTGCCGGCGGAGGTCGTCGAGGGCATGGTCGACGGCGTCGTGTGGCTCCCGACCAACTCGAAGGACTGCTCCGTCCGAGCCGGCCTCGGCACCGATGCCGGTGGCCGCGTCCACGTCACGAAGGGTGGTGCGGCATGAGCCTCGGCCTGACCGCATACGGGGTGGCGGCCGCGCTGCCCATGACCGAGAACCCCACGGCGGACTTCAGCGACACCCCGTGGTGGCTGGCCCTGATCAAGGCCGTCGGCATCTTCGTCTACCTGCTCATCTCGACGCTGCTCGTCATCTGGTTCGAGCGCCGCGTCATCGGCCGCATGCAGCAGCGCCCGGGCCCGAACCGCAACGGCCCGTTCGGCCTGCTCCAGACCCTCGCCGACGGCATGAAGTCGATGCTCAAGGAAGACATCACGCCGGCCAACGCCGAGAAGCTCATCTACACCCTCGCGCCGCTCATCGCCGCGACGATGGCCTTCGTGTCGTTCGCGATCATCCCGGTCGGCGGCACCGTGTCGATGTTCGGCCACGAGACGCCGCTGCAGGTGACCGACGTCCCCGTCGCCGTGCTGCTCGTGCTGGCCGTCGCCTCGGTCGGCGTCTACGGCATCATCCTCGCCGGGTGGAGCTCCGGCTCGACGTACCCGCTGCTCGGTGGCCTGCGCTCGACCGCCCAGGTCATCAGCTACGAGATCGCCATGGGCCTCTCGCTCGTCGCGATCTTCCTCTACAGCGGCTCGATGTCGACCTCGGCCATCGTCTCGGCGCAGAGCTCGCTCTGGTACATCCTGCCGGCGTTCTTCAGCTTCGCCGTCTACGTCATCACCATGGTCGGCGAGACCAACCGTCTGCCCTTCGACCTCGCCGAGGGCGAGGGCGAGCTGACCGGTGGCTTCCACACCGAGTACTCCTCGATGCGCTTCGCGATGTTCTTCCTCGGCGAGTACGTCAACATGTTCACCGTCTCGGCCCTGGCCACCACGCTGTTCCTCGGTGGCTGGCAGGCTCCGCCGTTCATCTCGGCGATCAACGACAACATGTTCGGCGGCGGCTGGTGGGGCCTGCTGTGGTTCACCGCCAAGCTGTGGCTCTTCATGTTCCTCTTCGTCTGGCTGCGTGGCTCGCTGCCGCGTGTGCGCTACGACCAGTTCATGCGCTTCGGCTGGAAGTTCCTCATCCCGATCACCTTGGCGTGGGTCGTCGCCGTCGCGTTCATCCGCGGCGCGCAGCTCGGCTTTCTCGGTGACAGCAAGCTGACCTTCGCCGGCCGCGAGCTGTCCGTCGCGACCGTCGTCATCGTCAGCATCGTCGCCGTCATCGCGCTGGCCGCCGCCTGGATCTGGGACGACAAGCGTGCTGCCCGCGCCGCCGCCGAGGACGAGGCCCCGCCGGAGGAGATCGACCCGTTCCAGGACGGCTACCCCGTGCCGCCCCTGCCGGGTCAGCGCCTCGCCGAGCCGACGCCGCGCCTCGCGTCGTCGCGCGAGCCGGTCCTGACGACCGCCAGCGCCTCAAGCACTGCCAGCCCGAGCACCTCGACCGCCGTCAAGGAGGAGGACCATGGCTGACGACACCGTCGGCAAGGACGTGTCGCCCCAGAGCCCCGCCACCGGCAAGGGCTCGGAGGTCGGCGCCCCGCGTGACCAGCGTTCCGGCGGCGACGAGCGCGAGAAGGGCTTCCTGTCCGAGCTCTTCGCGCCCGTGGCCGGCTTCGGGGTGTCGTTCTCGACGATGTTCCGCAAGGTCGCCACCGAGGAGTACCCCGAGAAGCCGCGCCCCACGGCGCCGCGCTTCCACGGCCGCCACCAGCTCAACCGCTACCCGGACGGCCTCGAGAAGTGCATCGGCTGCGAGCTGTGCGCGTGGGCCTGCCCCGCGGACGCGATCCTCGTCGAGGGCGCCGACAACGACGACACCCCGCTCGAGCAGGGTGGCAAGGGCCGCTTCAGCCCCGGCGAGCGCTACGGCCGCGTCTACCAGATCAACTACCTGCGCTGCATCTTCTGCGGCCTGTGCATCGAGGCCTGCCCGACGCGCGCCCTGACGATGACGAACTTCTACGAGCTGGCCGACAACGACCGCGGCAAGCTGATCTTCACCAAGGACCAGTTGCTCGCGCCGCTGCAGAGCGGCATGCTCCCGCCGCCGTTCCCGATGTCCGACGGGCTCGAGGAGCGCGACTACTACCAGGGCAAGGTCAGCGAGCCCACGGCCGCGCAGCGTGCCTACGTCGACGCCCGCGATGCCCGCGACGGCGCCGATGACGACGACGACGCATACGCCGACCGACCGGGCAACGTCGGTGCTGCGGTGACCGGGGTCCACGACCTCGTGCACTCGAGCCACCCGACCGCGCCCGAGACCAGGGAAGGGGCCAACCCGTGACCTCCACCGCCGAAGCCGTCGGCTTCTGGCTGCTCGCCCCGATCGCGGTCGTCGCCGCGCTGGGCCTGCTCTTCGCCAAGAAGGCCGTCCACGCCGCCCTCGGCATGGCGCTCGTCATGGTGATCCTCGGGATCTTCTACATCATGCAGAAGGCCGACTTCCTCGGGATCGTGCAGGTGTTCGTCTACACCGGCGCCGTGATGATGCTCTTCCTCTTCGTCCTTATGCTCGTCGGCGTCGACTCGTCCGACTCGATCGTCGAGACGATCAAGGGCCAGCGCTGGGCCTCCCTGCTGCTCGTCGTCGGTCTCGCCGGCATCCTCGTCTTCTCGCTCGGCCGCGTCGTCATCGACGAGCAGAGCGTGCAGGCCGGCATGGACAAGGTCGTCTCGACCAACGCCGAGACCGGCAACGTGACCGGCCTCGCCGAGCTGATCTTCGGCCAGTACGTCTGGATCTTCGAGGTCACCTCCGCGCTGCTCATCACGGCAGCCCTCGGCGCCATGGTGCTCGCGCACCGCGAGCGCCTGACGCCGCGCATCACCCAGGCCGAGTGGGCCGCCAAGCGCGTCCGCGACAACAAGAACGTCGCGGGCCTGCCCGCGCCCGGTGTCTACGCCCGCCACAACGCGGTCGACACCCCGGCGCTGCTGCCCGACGGCACGCCGAGCGACCTGTCCGTCTCGCGCGTCCTCGTGGCGCGCGACCAGGTCGCGACCGCCGACGGCTTCAAGGACGTCGAGCGCCACATGGAGCGCGAGATCGAGGAGGGTCGGTCCAAGTGAGCCCGATGCACTACGTCTACCTCGCGGTGCTGCTCTTCGCGATCGGCGCGGCCGCCGTGCTGATCCGACGCAACGCGATCATCGTCTTCATGGGTGTCGAGCTCATGCTCAACGCGACCAACCTCGCCCTCGTCACCTTCTCCCGGATGCACGGCGCCCTCGACGGGCAGGTCATGGCTCTGTTCGTCATGGTCGTCGCAGCCGCGGAGGTCGTCGTCGGGCTCGCCATCATCATGGCGATCTTCCGCGCCCGCCGCTCGGCCTCGGTCGACGACGCCAACCTGCTGAAGCTGTAAGGAGCGCCGGCCAGAATGGGAACTCTCGTCCAGACGCTCGCGAGCTCGCCGAGCACGCTGAGCACGTATGCCGTGGGCCTCGCCACGCACGAAGGTGAGGCGCACGCCGCCAGCGGGGTGACGGCATACGCGTGGCTTCTCGTCGCGCTGCCGCTGCTCGGCGCCGCCGTCCTGCTGCTCGGCGGCCGCCGCACCGACAAGTTCGGGCCCGTGCTCGCAACGGTCCTGTCGTGGAGCGCCTTCGTCGTCGGCGCGCTCGTCTTCCTCGCGATGCTCGGCCGCGGCGCCGAGGACCGCGCCGTGGGCATCGACCTGTTCGACTGGGTCGCCGCGGGCGCCTTCAAGGTGAGCGCGGGGCTGCTCGTCGACCAGCTGTCCATGGTCTTCGTGCTGCTCATCACCTTCGTCGGCTCGCTCATCCACGTGTACTCGCTCGGGTACATGGAGCACGACCCCGACCGGCGCCGGTTCTTCGCCTACCTCAACCTCTTCGTCGCGGCGATGCTGCTGCTCGTCCTGGCCAACTCCTACCTGCTGCTCTACGTCGGCTGGGAGGGCGTCGGTCTCGCGAGCTACCTGCTCATCGGCTTCTGGAACTACAACCCGGCCTACGCGACCGCGGCCAACAAGGCCTTCGTCGCCAACCGCGTCGGCGACTTCGGCCTGTCCATCGCGATCATGCTGATGTTCTTCCACTTCGGCGCCGTCGACTTCCAGACGGTGCTCGGCGCGGCCGGCGACAACGCCAACCAGGGCTTCATGACGGCCATCGGCCTGATGCTGCTCCTCGGTGCCTGCGGCAAGTCGGCGCAGTTCCCGCTCCAGAGCTGGCTCGGTGACGCCATGGCCGGCCCGACGCCGGTGTCGGCGCTCATCCACGCCGCGACCATGGTCACGGCCGGTGTCTACCTCGTCGTGCGCTCGTCGGCGATCTTCGAGGCGGCCCCGACCGCCCAGCTCGTCGTCGTCATCGTCGGCGCCATCACGCTGCTCTTCGGGGCGATCGTCGGCTGCGCCAAGGACGACATCAAGAAGGCCCTCGCGGCCTCGACGATGAGCCAGATCGGCTACATGATGCTCGCCGCGGGCCTCGGCCCGGTCGGCTACGCGTTCGCGATCTTCCACCTGCTGACGCACGGCTTCTTCAAGGCCGGGATGTTCCTCGGCGCCGGCTCGGTCATGCACGGCATGAACGACCAGGTCGACATGCGCCGCTTCGGTGGCCTGTCGGGCGCCATGAAGATCACGTGGGCGACCTTCGCCCTCGGCTGGCTCGCGATCCTCGGTGTGCCGCCGTTCTCGGGCTTCTGGTCCAAGGACAAGATCATCGAGGCCGCCTTCATCGGCGAGGGCTGGCGTCCGTGGGTCTTCGGCCTCGCCGCGCTGCTCGGCGCCGGCGTCACGGCCTTCTACATGTCGCGCCTGTTCTTCATGACCTTCCACGGCAAGAAGCGCTGGACCGACGACGTGCACCCGCACGAGTCGCCCAAGCTGATGACCATCCCGATGATCGTCCTCGCGGCCGGCTCGGCCTTCCTCGGCCTCATCATCGGCCCGACGGGGATGTTCACCTCCTGGCTCGAGCCGGTCACCGGCGCCGAGCCGGAAGGTGCGCACCCGGTCATCCCGGTGCCGGTCCTCATGGCCCTGACCCTCATCCTCGTCGCCGGCGGCGCCGCGTTCGCGTGGCTGCGCTACTGGCGCGACGAGGTGCCGGTCAAGGCCCCGGCGGGCTCGCTGCTCACGCAGGCCGCCCGCAAGGACCTCTACCAGGACCAGGTCAACGAGGCCCTCCTCATGCGACCCGGCATCCACCTCACGCGCTCGCTCGTCTTCGCCGACAGCAAGGGCGTGGACGGTGCGGCCGGTGGCCTCGCCGCCCTCGTCGGCGGGACGAGCTCCCGCCTGCGCAAGCTGCAGAACGGCTTCGCGCGCTCCTATGCCCTGACGATGCTCGCTGGTGTCGTCGCCATCCTCGGTGCTCTTTGGGTGATGTCCTGATGACCGCAATGTCCACCGTCCCCTGGCTGACGATCCTCGGCCTCATCCCGCTCGTCGGTGCGCTCGTCGTCGCCTTCGTGCCGGGGAGCGCCGAGAACGCCAAGCGGATGGCGATCGGCTTCTCGCTCGTCACGCTCGTCGTCGGCATCATCGCCGCGACGCAGTTCGACCGCGCCTCGAGCAAGCAGTTCCAGCTCGGTGAGCAGCACTCGTGGATCCCGCAGTTCGGTGTCTCCTACGCCCTCGGCGTCGACGGCATCGCGCTCGTGCTCATCCTCATGGCGCTCGTCCTGACGCCGATCTGCCTGCTCGCCGCCTGGCACGACGTGCCCGAGGAGGCCGGCCCCCGCGGCGGCCAGCGCGTCAAGACCTACTTCGCGCTCATCCTCGTGCTCGAGACGTTCATGGTCGGGGTGTTCGCCGCCACCGACGTGTTCCTCTTCTACGTCTTCTTCGAGGCCATGCTCATCCCGGTCTACTTCCTCATCGGTCGCTTCGGCGGTCCGCGCCGGCAGTACGCCGCGATGAAGTTCCTGCTCTTCTCGCTGGCCGGCGGCCTCATCATGCTCGTCGCCGTCATCGCCCTGTACCTCCAGGGCCCCGGCGGCAGCGACGGCTTCCTCATCGAGCGCCTCACCGGTCTGCAGATGGACCCGACCACCGAGCGCCTGCTCTTCGTCGGCTTCTTCTTCGCCTTCGCGGTAAAGGCGCCGATGGTGCCGTTCCACACCTGGCTGCCCGACGCCGCCACCGAGTCCTCGCCCGCCACGGCGACGCTGCTCGTCGGCGTGCTCGACAAGGTCGGCACGTTCGGGATGATCCGCTTCTGCCTCCAGCTGTTCCCGGAGGCGAGCGAGTGGGCGACCCCCGTCGTCGTGGCCCTCGCGGTGATCTCCGTCATCTACGGTGCGCTGCTCGCGATCGGCCAGACCGACATGATGCGCCTGGTGTCCTACACGTCGGTCAGCCACTTCGGCTTCATCGTGCTGGGCATCTTCGCCTTCACGAACGTCGGCCACGCGGGCTCCACGCTCTACATGGTCAACCACGGCTTCTCGACCGCGGCGCTCTTCCTCTTCGCGGCGATGCTCGTGCGCCGTCGGGGGAGCAAGCGCATCCCCGACTTCGGTGGGTGGCAGCGGATCACGCCGGCCCTCGCGGGCATCTTCCTCATCGCGGGCCTCTCGGGCCTCGGCCTGCCGGGCCTGGCGAGCTTCGTCTCGGAGTTCACCGTCCTCGTGGGCAGCTTCCCGACGCAGCCGGTGGCCGCCGTCATCGCGACGGCTGGCATCATCCTCGCCGCGCTCTACATCCTGCTCATGTACAAGAAGGTCATGACCGGCCCGAAGCCCGAGGGCCTCGTGAGCGAGCGTGAGCACGACCGGCTCGACGAGCCGGCCCGCCGCGGCCTCACCGCCGTGCGTGACCTGACGACGCGCGAGAAGCTCGTCGCCGCGCCCCTGATCGCCGCGTTCGTCGTGCTCGGCTTCCTGCCGAACCTCGCGCTCAACGTGATCAACCCGGCCGTCGACCAGACCCTGTCGCACGTCCAGAAAGCCATTCCGAACCTCAACCCGGCCGGCACCGTGGCCGAAGGGAGCTCGAAGTGACCGCCGTCGCTCCGCTGGCGCTGCCCACGCTTCCCGCAGCGTTCCAGCAGTCGAACGTCGACTACCTCGCGATCCTGCCGTTGCTCATCGTCTTCGGCACGGCGCTCATCGGCGTCCTCGTCGAGGCGTTCGCCTCGCGCGAGCGGCGCCACGCCATCCAGGTGACGCTCTCGGTCGTGGGCCTGCTCGCGGCAGCCGCGTCGATCATCGTCGCGGCCAAGCACCAGGGCCTGACGATGGGCCTGACGGACGGCTCGACCAACCGGCAGCTCTTCGCCCTCGCCATCGACGGTCCGGCCCTGTTCATGCAGGGCACGATCCTGCTCATGGGTGTCCTCGGCGTCCTGACGATGGCCGAGCGCTTCGGTGGCGTCGGACCCGACGCGTTCACCCCGAGTGGTGCGTCGACGCCGGGCTCGGCCGTCGAGACCGCAGCGGCCCGCGCCGGGGCGCTGACCTCCGAGGTCTTCCCGCTGACGATGTTCGCGATCTTCGGCATGATGCTCTTCCCGACGACGAACGACCTCATCGGCATGTTCGTCGCGCTCGAGGTGCTCTCGCTGCCGCTCTACATCCTCTCGGGCCTCGCGCGCCGTCGCCGCCTCCTGTCGCAGGAGGCCTCGCTGAAGTACTTCCTGCTCGGTGCCTTCAGCTCGGCGTTCTTCCTCTTCGGCACGGCGCTGCTCTACGGCTACGCCGGCTCGGTCTACTTCGGTGACCTGTCCAAGGCGATCGCCGCGGGCCCGCTGGCCATGAACGGCCTGCTCCTGCCCGGTGCGTTCCTCGTCTTCGTCGGCCTGCTCTTCAAGGTCGGTGCGGTGCCGTTCCACGCGTGGACGCCCGACGTCTACCAGGGCGCCCCGACGCCGGTCACCGGCTTCATGGCCGCGTGCACCAAGGCCGCCGCGTTCGGCGCGATCCTGCGCCTGGCCTACGTCGGCCTCGACACCGGCCGCTGGGAGTGGACCAACGCGCTCGTCCTCGTCGCGCTGCTGACGATGGTCGTCGGCGCGGTGCTGTCGGTCACGCAGACCGACATGAAGCGCCTGCTCGCCTACTCCTCGATCGCGCACGCGGGCTTCATCCTCGTCGGCGTGCTCGCCTTCGACCGCAAGGCCGTCGGCGCGGTGCTCTTCTACCTCGTCGCCTACGGCTTCTCGACGATCGCGGCTTTCGCCATCGTCTCGCTCGTGCGCCAGAACGGCGCCGAGGCCACGCACCTGTCCCAGTGGGCCGGGCTCGGCAAGCGCTACCCGGTCGTCGCCGCGGCGTTCGCCTTCCTCATGCTCGCCTTCGCCGGCATCCCGCTGACCTCGGGCTTCGTCTCGAAGTTCGGCGTCTTCTCGGCGGCCGTCGGCACGGGCGGCGCCACGGGCACGGTGCTCGCGGTCGTCGGTGTGCTGTGCAGCGCGATCACGGTCTTCGTCTACGCCCGGGTCATCGTGCTGATGTTCTTCAGCGACGCCCCCGACGACGCCGTCGAGGTCGTGACGCCGTCGGTGTCGACGACGTTCTCGATCGCCATCGGCACGCTGATCACGCTGGCCCTCGGTGTCCTGCCGTCGGCCCTGCTCGACCTCGCCGACCGCGCGTCGCAGTTCGTCCGATGACGGCTCGCACGCGTCAGCACGGTCACGGGACTCGATGACGACGCACGCCACCCCGCCGGTCCTCGGGATCCCCGGGGCCACCGCGGAGCTGTCGGAGCGCCTGCGCGACGGGCTCGCCCGGGTCGACGCCCTGCTCGAGCAGGTCGTCGACCACGACGACCCGTTCATCGCGGGAGCCTCGGCTCACCTCGTCGAGGCGGGCGGCAAGCGGTTCCGGCCGCTGCTGACCCTGCTCGCGGCCGAGCTCGGCGACGGGATCAACGACGACGTCGTCAGCGCCGCTGCCGGTGTCGAGCTGACCCACCTCGCCTCGCTCTACCACGACGACGTCATGGACGAGGCGACGGTGCGGCGCGGGGTGCCCTCGGTCAACACGGCCTACGACAACTCGACGGCGATCCTCGTCGGCGACCTGCTCTTCGGCAAGGCGTCCGAGCTCGTCGCGGGCCTCGGCGCCGAGGCGGTGCTCATCCAGGCGCAGACCTTCGTGCGGCTGTGCTCCGGCCAGATCCGCGACGACCGGGCCTGCCCCGACGACGTCGACCCCGTCGACTACTACCTCGGGGTCCTCGCCGACAAGACGGGCGTGCTCATCGCGACCGCCGGACGTTACGGCGTCATGTTCAGCGGCGGCTCGCCCGAGACGGTCGAGATCATGCGGTCCTACGGCGAAAAGGTCGGCATCGCCTTCCAGCTCGCCGACGACCTCATCGACATCGCGTCCGAGGCCGACGACAGCGGCAAGATCCCCGGCACCGACCTGCGCGAGGGGGTCGACACGCTCGCCGTGCTGCGCTTCCGGGCCCAGGCCGACCCGTCCGACGCGACGGACGCGCGGCTGCTCGAGCTCCTCGACGGCGACCTCACCGACGACGCCGCCCTGACCGAGGCGCTCGGCCTGCTCCGCGCGCACCCGGCCTTGGCGCAGGCCCGCGAGGAGACGTATGCCGTCGCCCGCGAGGCGCAGGCCCTGCTCGACCCGCTGCCCCACAGCGACGCGAAGAAGGCCCTGCAGGCCCTCGCGATGAGCGTCGTCGACCGCGTCGGCTGACCCACTCCCCGTCGAGTGGCCGCGTGGTCACACGGGGGCGGTTGTGACGACGCGGCCACTCGAGTGGAATCGAGCGTCGAGTGAGCGCTCGGCCCCATCTGTCTCGCCCGGTGTGGTGGTGTGGTTGGGGCGGACCGCTCATTCGAGTGGCCGCGTGGTCACACGGGGGCGGTTGTGACGACGGGGCCACTCGAGTGGTGGGCGTCGAGTGAGCGCTCTGCCTCGGGCTTCTCGGTCCGCACGGCAGGTGGGACGGGGGACCGCGGACGGTTGCCTCGGGGGTGACGCTCGGTAGGGTGCAGGGCATGCATCGTCGCCTGTCGCCGCCTGTCGCGGCGCGTCTCTCGGCGGCGACCGCCGACCTGCCGGGCCCGCTCGCCGTCGTCGACCTCGACGCCTTCGACGCCAATGCCGCCACCCTGGTCCAGCTCGCTGCCGGCATGCCGATCCGCATCGCGACCAAGTCGCTGCGCAGCCGTCCGCTCATCGAGCGGGCCCTCGGGCGGGACGGCTTCGAGGGGCTCATGTGCTACGCCGTGCGCGAGGCCCTGTGGTGGGCCCGCGGCGGCCACGACAACCTCTTCGTCGCCTACCCGAGCGTCGACGTGCCGGCCCTGACCGAGCTCGCGGCCGACCCCGCCCTGACGCGCGCCGTCATCGTCATGATCGACAGCGTCGAGCACGTCGACTTCATCGCCCGAGAGGTCCCGGCCCACGAGGGCCTGCGCGTCGCGATCGATGTCGACGCCTCACTGCGCGTCGGGCCGGCCCACATGGGGGTGCGCCGGTCCCCGACGCGCACGCCGGCCGACGTCGAGGCCGTCATCCGTCGCGCCCAGGAGCGGGGCCTGGTCGTCGCGGGGCTGATGTTCTACGACGCCCAGATCGCCGGCCTGCCCGACTCGGGGCCGGCAGTGCGGAAGATGAAGAAGATCTCCGACGGAGAGCTGCGCGCGCGTCGCGCCGAGGTGGTGGAGGCGGCGCGCGCTCTCGCCGACCTCGAGGTCGTCAACGGCGGCGGCACCGGCAGCCTGCACGTCACGCACCTCGACAGCTCCCTCACCGAGCTGGCCGCGGGATCGGGCCTGTTCGCCCCCACCCTCTTCGACCGCTACGACTCGCTGTCGCTGCGCCCGGCCGCCTACTTCGCCGCCCCGGTCGTGCGCCGGCCCGGCGAAGGGATGGTGACGGCATACGGCGGCGGCTACGTCGCGTCCGGGCCGCCCGGCTGGTCCCGGGTGCCCAGCCCGCTCGCCGAGCAGGACCTCTCGCTCATCCGGCGCGAAGGCGCGGGCGAGGTGCAGACGCCCCTCGAGGGGGCCGGCGCCGACCGGCTCTCACTGGGAGATCGGATATGGTTCCGGCACGCCAAGGCAGGGGAGCTGGCAGAGCGCTTCACGGAGTTCGCGCTCGTCAGCAGCGACGGAGGCGACCGGGTCGTCGGGCGGGCCGCGACCTATCGTGGGGAAGGGCAGTGTTTTGGCTGACAGCGCTAGTGGTGTGGCGGGTCGCGTCGTGCGCAGCGTCGACTGGTCCAACTGGGCCGGCACCGAGTCCGCGAAGCTCGCGCGGGTGGCGACACCCCGCAGCGAGGCGGAGGTCGTCGAGGAGGTCACCCGAGCGGCCGCACGAGGCCTGCGGGTCAAGGCGATCGGCGCCGGGCACTCGTTCACCGGTGTCGCCGTCACCGACGGCGTGCAGCTGCGTCTCGGCGCCCTGACCGGCGTCACGTCGATCGACTCGACGCGGGGTGAGGCGACCGTCCGCGCGGGCACGCCGCTCCACGTCCTCAACGAGGAGCTGGCCGCCTTCGGCTGCGCGCTGCCCAACCTCGGCGACATCGACCGGCAGAGCCTTGCGGGTGCCATCGGCACCGGCACGCACGGCACGGGCCTGCGCCTGACGGGACTGTCCGCCGGAGTCCGCGGCCTGCGCATCGTGCTGGCCGACGGGTCCGTCGTCGAGTGCTCCCCGACGCACGAGCCCGAGCTCTTCCAGGCCGCCCGGCTGGGGCTCGGCGCCCTCGGCATCGTCACCGAGATCACCGTGGCGGTCGTGCCCGCCTTCCTGCTCCACGCCGTCGAGCGGCCCGAGACGCTGTCGGAGGTGCTCGCCCACGCGGACGTCTCGGCCGAGGCCAACGACCACTTCGAGTTCTACTGGTTCCCGCACACCGACCGGGTCCTGACCAAGCGCAACAACCGCGTCCCGGAGGGCACGGCCAGGCGGCCCCTGCCGGCGTGGCGCGAGAAGCTCGACGACGACCTGCTGAGCAACCGCTTCTTCGAGCTGACCAACCGCGTCGCGACCCGGATGCCGCGCTCGACGCGGACCATCAACGCCGTCGCGTCGCGTGCCCTCAGCGAGCGGCAGTACACCGACAGCTCCCACAGGGTCTTCGTCACGGCGCGCGAGGTGCGCTTCATGGAGTCCGAGTGGGCCTTCCCCCGCGCGAGCCTCTCCGAGGTGCTGCTCGAGCTGCGCCAGTGGGTCGACTCGCACGACGAGCGCATCTCCTTCCCCGTCGAGTGCCGCGTGGCGGCCGCGGACGACGTCTGGCTCTCGACCGCCTACGAGCGGCAGAGCTGCTACGTCGCGATCCACAAGTACCACCGCCAGGAGCGGGGCGCCTACTTCGACGCCTTCGAGGCGATCGCGGTCAACCACGGCGGCCGGCCGCACTGGGGCAAGATCCACACCCGCGGCGCCGACTACCTCCGCACCGTCTACCCGCGCTTCGACGACTTCCTCGCCGTGCGCGACCGCGTCGACCCGGAGCGGCGCTTCGCCAACCCCTACCTCGACCGCGTCCTCGGCTCCTGAGCCGCTGCCCGATGACGTATGCCGGGTGCGCCCTCAGGCGTCCCGGCGTGCCGTCCGCTGTCGTTCCCGTGCGAGCCGCAGGGCGTCCCTGACCGCGTCGGCGTCACCCGAGACATGGCACCCCGTAGAGCGTCCGCAGGTGGGCGTCGACGTCGGCGAGGGTCATCGTCCGACACCAGACCCGAGAGGCGACGAACCGGCCTACCGTGGGAGGGAGACGCCAGACCCCAGGAGGCCGCCGTGGCACAGCCGAGGACCTATCCCGAGGGCGTCACCTCGTGGGTCGACACCGAGCAGGGCGACCTTGACGCGGCGCTCGACTTCTACGGAGGCCTCTTCGGCTGGACGTTCAGCGAGGCGACCCCGTCGGGCGTGCCGTTCCGCTATGTCATCGCCCAGCGGGACGGGCTGGACGTCTGCGGTCTCGGCGGCCCCTCCACGGCGCCCGTCGGGGTCCCCGCCGGCGGCCCGGCGCGATGGCACACCTACGTCGCCGTCGGCGACGCGGACGCCATGGCCGAGCGCGTCGAGCAGCTCGGGGGAGCGCTGGTGCAGCTGCCCACCCCGGCGGGGGAGGGCGGACGGTCCGTCGTCGTGCGCGACCCGCAGGGGCTCGAGCTGCGGCTGTGGGAGGCGCGCCGGCGCCTCGGCGCGCAGGTGGCCAACGTGCCCGGGGCGTGGAACTTCAGCGACCTGCAGACCGACGAGCCCGAGGTCACTCGGCGCTTCTACGAGCAGGCGTTCGGCTGGGTGTTCGCCGACGTCGGCTTCGCCACGATGATCCAGGTGCCGGGCTACGGCGACCACCTGGCTGCGACCCTGGACCCCGAGATCCGGGAGCGGCAGGCGGACGCCGGCGCACCGCCCGGTTTCGCCGATGCCATCGGCTGGGTCGTGCCGGTCGCTCCGGGCGACGAGCCCGGGTGGCACGTCACCTTCACGGTGGCCGACCGTGACGAGGCCGCCGACCGCGTCGTGCGCCTCGGTGGCTCCGTCGTGCGCACGGGTGACAGCGACTGGACGCGCACCGTCGTGGTCCGCGACCCGCAGGGCGCCGTCTTCACCGCGAGCCAGTTCCTCGGCTGACCAGCGGTCCTGGCCGGACTGCCGGGTCGACGGCGCGTCAGGACTCGGCCGCTGGCCGGGTCATCGACAGGACGTCGAGCGCCTCGTCGAGCTGCTGCTCCGTCAGCCTGCCGTCGGCGACGTGACCCTGCTCGATGACGACCTCGCGGATGCTCCGGCGCTCCTTGACCGCCTGCTTGACGACGGCGGCGGCGGCTTCGTAGCCGATGTAGCGGTTGAGGGGCGTGACGATCGACGGCGAGCCCTCGGCGAGCGCGCGGGCATGCTCGACCTCGGCGGTGATGCCGTCGATGCACCGGTCGGCGAGCAGCCGGCTCGTCGAGGCGAGGAGCCGGGTCGACTCCAAGATGTTCTTGGCCATGACCGGCAGCATGACGTTGAGCTCGAAGTTGCCGGCGGCCCCCGCCGTGGTGATGACGACGTCGTTGCCGATGACCTGGGCGCAGGCCATGAGGGTCGCCTCGGGCACGACGGGGTTGACCTTGCCCGGCATGATGCTCGAGCCGGGCTGCAGGTCGGGCAGGTGGATCTCGCCGAGGCCGGTGCGCGGCCCGGAGCTCATCCAGCGCAGGTCGTTGCAGATCTTCGTCAGGCTCACGGCCACGACCTTGAGCGCGCCCGACAGCTCGACGACGGCGTCCTGCGCCGACTGCGCCTCGAAGTGGTTCGCCGCCTCGCGGAACGGGATGCCGGTGATGCCCGAGACGCGCTCGATCACCTTGCGCGCGAAGCCCGGTGCCGCGTTGAGGCCCGTGCCCGCGGCCGTGCCGCCGAGGGGCAGCTCGCTCGTGGCCTCGGCCGCGGTTCGCACCCGGCTGGCGCCGAGCTCGACCTGGCGTCGGTAGCCGCCGAACTCCTGGCCGAGCGTCACGGGCACGGCGTCCATGAGGTGGGTGCGGCCGGCCTTGACGACGTCGGCGAGCTCCGACTCCTTGCGGGCCAGGGCGAGCGCGAGGTGCTCGAGCGCCGGCACGAGCTCGAGCACGGCGGCCGAGGTCGCCGCGATGCGCAGCGCGCTCGGGAAGGTGTCGTTGCTCGACTGGCCGGCGTTGACGTGGTCGTTGGGGTGCACCTCGAGGTCGCTCGCGAGGTGCGCGAGCCGGGCGACGACCTCGTTGACGTTCATGTTCGTCGACGTGCCCGAGCCGGTCTGGAAGACGTCGACCGGGAACTCCTCGTCGTGCTCGCCGTCCGCGACCTCGCCCGCAGCCGCGGCGATGGCGCCGGCACGGTCCGCGTCGAGCACGCCGAGCTCGGCGTTGACCTCGGCGGCCGCGGCCTTGAGCCGGGCGAGCGCGTGGATGACGCCCGGCGGCACCGGCTGCCCGCTGATCGGGAAGTTCTCGACGGCGCGCGCCGTCTGCGCGCCCCACAGCGCGTCGGCGGGCACCTGCACCTCGCCCATCGAGTCGTGCTCGGTCCGGAATCCCTGCGCCGCGTCGCTGCTCATGTCCTCATCATCCCCACTGGGCCTGCGGTTGCACCCAAACCCTTGTCGTATGCCGTGTGCTGGGAGGACGCTGGACGGTGCGGGCGCCGACGCACCATCTGTCGAGCACCGAAGGAGAGGTCATGGCTCACCGCCACGTCGTCACTGCCGTCCTCGCGTCCATCGCGACCGCCTTCGCCGGAGCCGCGGTCGCGGTCGCGGCCCCTCCGCCGGACACGCTCGTGTCGGTGGGCAGCCCGTCGACGCCGTTCTCGCAGAACAAGCAGAACGAGCCCGCCGTCGCGATCGATGCCCACGACCCCGGCGTCGTCGTGGCCGGCGCCAACGACGAGATCGACGAGGAGTCGTGCGCAGCAGGCGACCCGACGACGTGTCCGTTCACGGACGGCGTCGGGGTGAGCGGGGTGTACTTCTCCTTCGACGGCGGTGGGTGGACGCAGCCGACCTACACCGGCCTGACGGCCCGCGACTGCACCGGGCCTTCGGCCTGCACCGCGCACACCGGTCCGATCGGCACGCTGCCGGGCTACGCCGAGATGGGGCTCGTCTCCGACGGTGACCCGGCGCTCGCCTTCGGACCGCGGCCGGGCTCCGACGGGTCCTTCTCCTGGGCCAACGGCTCGCGTCTCTACTACGCCAACCTCACCTCGAACGTCTCGGCCGACAAGGAGTCCGCGAGCTTCAAGGGTTTCGAGGCGATCGCGCTGTCGAGGACCGACAACCCCCGGGCCGCCGCTGCGGGTGACGCCACCGCGTGGCAGAGCCCGGTCCTGGTCTCGAAGCAGTCGTCGACGACCTTCTCCGACAAGGAGCAGGTCTGGGCCGACAACGCCGCGTCGAGCCCCTTCTTCGGCAACGTCTACATCTGCTGGGCGTCCTTCCGCAGCAACAGCCGTGGCCAGGCCCTGCCGACCCCGCTCAACGTCGCCCGGTCGACCGACGGTGGGGCGACGTGGACCAGCAAGCAGGTCGGTCCGGCCACCGACAACGGGATCAGCTCGCAGCCGGACGGGTGCACCGTCCGCACCGACAGCCACGGCAACGTCTACGTCTTCGGTATCGGCACCCGCAACCGGCAGCAGTTCCAGATGATGTACCGCTCGACCGACGGCGGCGCCCACTGGACCGGCCCGGCGCTGGTCGCCACGGTCACTGCACCCGGCAAGAACGACCCCGTGCTCGGCCGCCCGACGATGGACGGCATCGCGGGCGCGCGGGTCGACCTGGCCGCCGGCCCCAGCGTCGACATCGCCAATGGCGCCCCGACCGGCGCCGACGCCACCGACCAGATCGTCATGACCTGGGCCGACCGTGCCGGCGGCCTCGACCACGAGCAGCTGATGTGGACGACCTCCACGAACGGCGGGGCTGCCTGGACGGAGCCGGCCGTGCTCCCGCTCCCGGCCGGGGACCGCCCGGTCTACACCGCACCGGCACTCTCGCCCGACGGCACCGACCTCTACGTCGTCGACAACGCCTTCACGACGCCCTACCGGGACAACACGACCGACCCCCGGGGCCTTGTCGGCCAGATGTGGCACGCGGACGTCGTGGCAGGCGTGCCGACCGGCTGGGCCTCGCTCGACCGGAGTGCGGTCGGTGACCCGCGCGGCACGAGCCAGAACGGCCTGACGGCCGAGTTCCTCGGCGACTACGTCTACGCCGCCGCGACCCGCGACCACGTCGTGGGCGTCTGGAACGACGCCTCGGCCGCGTCGGACTGCCCGGCGATCGACGCCTACCGCGCGTCGCTCTACACGAGCACGCCGTCGGGGCCGCCGAACGTGCTCGTCGACTGCCCGGCAGCCTTCGGCAACAGCGACATCCGGGGTGGCAGGTGGGCCGACCCGACACCGTGACCGATCCTTGGGCCGGGCGCTGACGCGCTTCAGCGCCCGGCCGGCACCTCGCCGGCGGGGAGGTCGTCGCCGCCGGTGTGGCTCGTGCCCGGGCACCCCTCGGAGCCCGCGCACGACCACCCGGCCGGGACCGAACGCGTGTGCCGTGTGGCCGCGTGGTCGACAGCCGCGCGCTCCCGCTCGGCCGCGGTCTCACCGGCGCGCTCGGGGTTGCGGATGAGCAGCCACGAGACGGCGCCGCCGGCGACGAGCAGCACGGCGCAGATGAGCATCGCGGTCCGGTAGGCCGACGCGAACGCCTCGGGGACGGCGTAGTCCGAGCCACTGAGTCCCACGACGGCGGGGAGGGCCGCGACGGCCAAGAGGCTGCCGGCTCGGGCGACGGCGTTGTTGACCCCGCTCGCGACGCCGGCGTAGCGGTCGGGCGCGGCGGCGAGGACCGTGGCGGTGAGCGGCGCGACGAGCAGCGTCAGGCCGAGGCCGAAGACCGAGATTCCGGGCAGGATCCCGGTCCAGTAGGTCGAGCCCGCGCCGACGCCCGACAGCAGGAGGGTGCCGATGCCGCACACGACGGGACCGACGGTCATCGGCAGGCGCGGCCCGATGCGAGACGCGAGCTCACCACCGCGGGCGGCGAAGAGCAGCATCAGCACCGTCACGGGCAGGGACGCCATGCCGGCGACGAGCGGGCCGTAGCCGAGCACCGTCTGCACCTGGAGGGTGAGGAAGAAGAAGACCGCGCCGAGGGCGGCATACACGAGCAACGTCATGGCGTTCGCGGCGCTGAACTGCCGGGAGGCGAACAGCGAGGGCTGCACCATGGGGTGCGAGGTGCGCTGCTCGACGACGACGAAGGCCGCGCCGACGGCGAGCCCGACCCCGCCCACGGCGACGGCGCGCCCCACCCCGAGCGCCTCGTGCTGGATCAGGGCGAAGGTCGTGATGCCGAGGGCGAGCGTCGCCAGCGCGGCCCCGGCCACGTCGAACCGGTGGTCGGCCTGCTCGTCCCGGGTCTCGGGGACGTGCAATTGCGCGATCCACACCGTCGCGACACCGAGCGGGACGTTGACGAGGAAGGCCCACCGCCAGCTGGCGTACTGCACGAGCCACCCACCGGCGAACGGCCCGATGGCAGAGGCGATCCCGCCGAGGCCGGACCACGTGCCGATGGCCTTGGCGCGGTCGTCCGGGCGGAACGAGGCCTGGATCATCGACAGGCTGCCGGGGGTCAGCAGCGCCCCGCCGACGCCCTGGAGCACCCGCGCGACGATGAGCTGGCCGGGAGACTGCGCGAGACCGCAGGCGGCGGAGGCGATGGTGAACCACACGACGCCGATGACGAAGACGCGCCGCCGGCCGAAGCGGTCACCGAGCGAGCCGCCGAGCAGGATGAGCGAGGCGAGGGCGAGCAGGTAGCCGTTGGTGATCCACTGCAGGTCCGCGAGGCTCGCGCCCAGCTCCTTGCCGATGCGCACGAGCGCGACGTTGACGACGGTCCCGTCGAGCAGCGCCATGCCCGAGCCGAGCACGGCGGCTGCGATGACGAACCGACCGGTGCGGGAGCCCAGGGCGATGTCGCTCACCTCGGCAGTCTGTCACCGCCGGCGGCGCCAGGGTCCTCAGCGCGGGCAGTCGTCCACGGGTAGGGCCTCGCGTCGGGCCGCCCGCGCCCCGCGCAGGCTCACGAGCGAGTCGACGGTGAGCACGACGAGCGCGACCCAGACGATGCCGAAGCCGATCCAGCGCTCGCGCGGCATGTGCTCGTCGAGCAGGAGCACCGCGCACAGCAGCTGCATGACCGGGGTGATGAACTGGATGAGCCCGATCGACACGAGCGGGATGCGACGGGCCGCCGCGGCGAAGCACAGCAGGGGGACGGCGGTCACGAGCCCGGACAGGACGAGCAGGGAGGTGTGCATGCCGCCGTGCCGCCCGAACTCGAGCCCGCCCTGGGCGCCGACGACGAGGAGCAGCACGACCGCGACCGGCGCGAGCACGACGGTCTCGACGGTGAGTCCGTGGATCGCGTCGAGGCTGACCCCGACCTTCTTCTTCGTCAATCCGTAGAGCGCGAAGGACACCGCGAGCGTCAGCGCCACCCAGGGCACGCGTCCGCCGGAGACGCCGAGGTAGACGCCGGCGACGACACCGATGGCGACGGCCACCCACTGCAGCACGCGGAGGCGCTCGCCGAGCACGACGACGCCGAGCGCGACCGTGACGAGCGGGTTGAGGAAGTAGCCGAGCGCCGCCTCGGACGTGTTGCCCGACGTCACGGCGGCGACGTAGACGACCCAGTTGACCGCGATGAGCACGGCCGCGACGGCGGTGCCGGCGAGCAGCCGGGGCCGGCGCAGCAGCGGCCGGATCCAGCCGAGGTCGCGGACGACGAGCAGCACGACGACGCAGAAGAGCAGCGTCCAGAGGATGCGGTGGGCGAGGATCTCCCACGGCCCGGCGGGCTTGAGCGCGTCGAAGTAGAGCGGGAAGAGCCCCCAGAGGCCGTATGCCGCGAAGCCGAGCAGGGTGCCGCGCCCGACCTCGCCGTGTGGTGCGGTCGAACCCGTGGACGGGGCCGCCTCGACGGTGTCGCGGGCGGTCACGCCCCCACGGTCCAGGTGTCCCTGCCGGCGAGCAGGGCGTCGATGTCGGCGTCGGTGACCTCGCCGGTGCGGGCCGAGGCGACCTGCTCGCGGAGGGAGTCGTCGTAGGTCGGGCGCTGCACGTTGCGGAAGATGCCCATCGGCACGTGGCCGAGGTCGGGGCTGTCGAGGCGCGAGAGCGCGAAGGCCGCCGACGGGTCGGTCGCGGTCACGTCGTGGCGGACGATGCGCGCCGGGTCGGCTTCGGTCCGCGGCACGACGGCAAGCGACCCGCGGTCGTCGCGGACGACGACGTTGTCACCGGCCGCGACCTCCTTGCCGTCGGTGAGGTGCAGGATGCGGGCGGCGGCCTCGGTGCGGTCCTTGAGCACGTCGAAGACGCCGTCGTTGAAGATCGGGCAGTTCTGGTAGATCTCCACGAGGGCCGACCCGCGGTGCTCGGCGGCCGCACGCAGCACGCCGGTCAGGTGCTGGCGGTCCGAGTCCATGGTGCGCGCGACGAAGCTCGCCTCGGCGCCGAGCGCGAGCGACACCGGGTTGAACGGCGTGTCGAGCGAGCCGAGCGGGGTCGACTTCGTCACCTGGCCCACGTGCGAGGTGGGGGAGTACTGCCCCTTGGTCAGGCCGTAGATCTCGTTGTTGAAGAGCAGGATCTTGAGGTTGACGTTGCGGCGCAGGGCGTGGATGAGGTGGTTGCCGCCGATCGAGAGTGCGTCGCCGTCACCGGTCACGACCCACACCGACAGGTCCTCGCGCGTCGCCGCGAGCCCGGTCGCGATGGCCGGCGCGCGCCCGTGGATCGAGTGCATGCCGTAGGTGTCGAGGTAGTAGGGGAAGCGCGAGCTGCACCCGATGCCCGAGACGAAGACGATGTTCTCGCGCTTGAGGCCGAGCTCGGGCAGGAAGCCCTGGACGGCGGCGAGGATGGCGTAGTCGCCGCACCCGGGGCACCAGCGCACCTCCTGGTCGGAGGTGAAGTCCTTCTTCGTCAGGCTCGTGCCGTCGGCGAGGCGCGGGACGGCAGCGGTGCCGGTGGCACCCGGCCCGGCGGACGGCATACCCAGCTGGACTGGCAGGTCGGTGGTCACTTGGCGGCCTCCTTCAGGGGCTCGTCCGACAGGGACGACACGGCGGCGGCGATGACGTCGGCGAGCTCGCCGGCCTGGAACGGCAGGCCGCGCACCGACGTGTGCGACTCGATGTCGACGAGGTACTTGGCGCGCAGCAGCAGCGCGAGCTGGCCGAGGTTCATCTCCGGCACGATGACGCGCTGGTAGGAGCGCAGCACCTCGCCGGTGTTGGCGGGGAACGGGTTGAGGTGGCGCAGGTGCGCCTGGGCGACGCGGGCGCCGGTGGCCCGCGCCAGGCGTACGGCCGCGGCGATGGGACCGAACGTCGAGCCCCACCCGAGCACGAGCACCTCGGCGTCGTCGGTCGGGTCGTCGACGACGAGCGGGCCGATGGTGTCGGCGATCCCGTCGATCTTGGCCTGGCGCAGACGCGTCATGTGGTCGTGGTTGTCGGGGTCGTAGGAGATGTTGCCGGTGACGTCGGCCTTCTCGATGCCGCCGACGCGGTGCTCGAGGCCGGGCGTGCCGGGGATCGCCCACGGTCGCGCGAGGGTCTCGGGGTCGCGCAGGTAGGGGTGGAAGGTCGGCTGGCCCTTGTCGTCGGTCGCGTTGGGCTCGGTCGCGAACTCGACTGCGATGTCGGGCAGCTCGGCCGTGCGCGGCAGGCGCCACGGCTCGGAGCCGTTGGCGAGGTAGCCGTCGGACAGGACGATGACCGGCGTGCGGTAGGTCGTCGCGATGCGCACGGCCTCGACGGCGATGTCGAAGCAGTCGGCCGGCGTCGCGGGCGCCACGACGGCCACCGGCGACTCGCCGTTGCGGCCGAAGAGCGCCTGGAGCAGGTCGGCCTGCTCGGTCTTGGTCGGCAGCCCGGTCGAGGGGCCACCGCGCTGGATGTCGCAGACGACGAGCGGCAGCTCGAGCGACACGGCCAGGCCGATGGTCTCCGCCTTGAGCGCGAGGCCCGGGCCCGAGGTCGTCGTGACGCCGAGCGCCCCGCCGAAGCTCGCGCCGAGCGCGGCGCCGACGCCGGCGATCTCGTCCTCGGCCTGCATCGTCGCGACGCCGTAGCGCTTGAGGCCGGCGAGGGTGTGCAGGATGTCGGAGGCCGGGGTGATGGGGTAGCTGCCGAGGAAGAGGGGCAGGTGCGCGCGGTGCGCTGCGGCGACGAGGCCGAGCGAGAGCGCGACGTTGCCCGTGACGTTGCGGTACGTGCCGGCCGGCATCGTGGCCGGGGCGACCTCGTAGGCCACGGCGAAGTCCTCGGTGGTCTCGCCGTAGTTGAAGCCGGCGCGCAGGGCGGCGAGGTTGGCCTCGAGGATCTCGGGCTTGTCGGCGAACTTCGCCTTGAGGAACGCCTCGGTGCCCTCCATCGGCCGCGTGTAGAGCCACGAGAGCAGGCCGAGCGCGAACATGTTCTTCGCGCGCTCCTTCTCCTTGCGGGTCAGGTCGGTGAAGGACGCGAGCGCCTCGACGGCGATCGAGGTCAGGGCGACGGGGTGCACGTCGTAGCTCTCCAGCGAGCCGTCGTCGAGCGGGCTCTCGGCGTAGCCGACCTTGGAGAGGTTGCGCTTGGTGAACTCGTCGGTGTTGACGATGATCGCGGCGCCGCGGGGGAGGTCGCGCAGGTTGGCCTTGAGCGCCGCCGGGTTCATCGCGACGAGCACGTCGGGGGCGTCACCGGGCGTCAGCACGTTGTGGTCCGCGAAGTGCAGCTGGAAGCTCGAGACGCCGGGCAGCGTGCCCTGGGGCGCCCGGATCTCGGCAGGGAAGTTGGGCAGGGTCGACAGGTCGTTGCCGAGCAGCGCCGTCTGCGACGTGAAACGGTCGCCGGTCAGCTGCATGCCGTCGCCGGAGTCCCCGGCGAATCGGATGACCACGCGATCGAGCTTCTGGACCAGTTTGGCGCTCATGCTCTGCGACGTCCTCGAACTTCCATGCGATTCACGGCCCGGAGCACTGTGCGGCGGACAACTTCCATGCTATGTCGCTCACGCTCGCAGTTCGTGCACCTGCCAGAACGTGGACCGACGCGGCGCGGGCGGGCGGGGAGGGGCGGCGCTGGCTGCCCGGTCGGTCAGGAGCGCGTCGGGCTGACGCGCGCCGTCACGACGACGCCCCGGCGCTGCAGGACGTGGCGCCCGAGGGCGCCGAACGCGCCGGCGAGGGCGCCGCCCACGACGACGTGGGCGACGAGCAGGGCCGGACCGGAGGTCTCGTCGACGGCGCCCGCCGCCACGAGGCACCACACGAGCAGCGGCGTCAGGCCGGTCGTCACGACGTAGACGGCGGTCCACAGCAGGACGAAGAAGGGGTTGCCGCGCTGGAGGTCCCACGCCGAGCGGAACGCGTAGATCCCCAGCGCGAGCCCCGGCACGACGAGCGCGAGGTAGACGAGCTGGAACGGCGTGGTGGCCGGCTCGATCCAGCCGAAGCGCTCGGCGAGCCCGAGCGGGGCCCACATGAGCCACATCGACGCGACGAACCACGAGCCGAAGGCGCCGAACACCTGCACGAGGCTGCGTCGGCCGGCGATGACGGCCCGGTTGCGTCGCGCCTCGCGCGGGTCGTTGGTCTCGCGCCACAGGGGCGCCTTGCCGCGCGAGCGGGCCCCGTCGACGCTGATCGGCGCCCACGTCTTGGGCCACACCGCGATGACCATCCACGTCATCGCGGCGAAGAAGAGGTAGGACAGCACCGTGACCCAGGGGTTGCCGCTGTTGAGCGATAGCCGGTCGCCCTCGCCGAGGAGCGCGGCGACGGCCCCGGCCGTCGCGTAGCCGGTCAGGCCGGCGGACACGAAGGCGACGGCCGTCGTGACGGGGTCGACGGCGCCGGACGCGTCGAGGCGCCCCGGCTCGGGGGCGTCCCCGCCGACGCCGGGCACGGTGCCGGAGCCGAGGCCGAGGCGGTGCAGCGCCGTCTGCAGCAGCAGGGTGAACGGGCCGAGCCACGCGGCCCTCGCGACCACGACCAGCGGCCGCAGCCACGGGGCGGAGGTGCGCAGTCGCTTCACCGCATCGGCGGCGAGGGCCGCGTCGTCGACCGTCTGCTCGAGGGGCACGACGACGTGGCACCGGGTGGGTGTCGCGAGGCAGAGGGTGCGGTCGGTGCCGACCCGACCGAGCCAGACCGTCGCCGGCGGGGCCCCTGCGGCGGCGAAGGCCGCGGTGAGCTCGCGCTCGCGCTGCGCCGAGGGACCGCGGATGCCGGGGACGGCGCGCAGCACCCGCTCGTCCAGGAAGCGCAGCCAGGTCAGGGCGACGACGACCAGGCACCCGACGCCGAACCACCAGAAGTAGGCACCGCCCCGGTGCAGCCAGCCCATGAGCAGCAGCCACGGCCACGCGGTGGCCACCGTGACGAGGACGACACCGAGCACCCATGCCGGCAGCGCCCGCAGCCACGCCCGCACGACGGGTCCGCTGGCCGGCCCGCTCGAGCCGACCTCGGCGTCCCACGCCAGCTGGTCCGGCTCGATGACGTCGTCCGGGACGCTGCGGACGTCGTCGGGCATGCGGCCGACGTCGTCGGGCACGCCGCCGACGTCGGCGCGCGCGGCCCCCGTCCCGTCGCGCGTCGAGTCCGGTGCATGCACCTGGTCCTGTCCACCCCTGTCGACCATGCGCTGCAGGCTAGCCCGCGGTCTCCCGGGATGGGGCTGACCACTCCGCGCCACTCGCGTGCGGGCATGGATAGGCTGGCCGTCATGTCCGGGTACGTGGCCGTCGCAGCGGTGCTGGGGGCGGGCGTCCTGCTCGTCACGGCAGCCATGGTCGTGCGGCGGCTGCTGGCCCCGCGGGCCCCGCACGCGGCCAAGCTCGCGACCTACGAGTCCGGCGTCGACCCCGTCGGCGAGGGCTGGGCGCAGACGAAGGTGCGCTACTTCGTCTTCTCCTTCCTCTACGTCGTCTTCGCCGTCGACGCGGTCTACCTCTTCCCGTGGGCCACCGTCATCCGCGACGCCGACCTCGGCCGGGCGAGCCTCGTCGAGATGGGCGTCTTCATCGGCGTCATCGTGCTGGGCCTCGCCCACGCCGGTCGCCGCGGCCTCCTGAGGTGGGTGTGATGAGCGAGCAGCCCGTCAAGCAGCCGCGTCCGGTCAGCCTGCCGATGCCGACGGTCGGTCCCGCCTCGATGGGCGTCCTGGGCGGCCACGCACCCAAGCCGATCAAGGTGGTGCTCAACTGGGGCCGGCGCTACTCGCTGTGGGTCTTCAACTTCGGGCTCGCCTGCTGCGCCATCGAGTTCATCGCCGCGTCGATGGGCCGCCACGACTTCATCCGCCTCGGCGTCATCCCCTTCGCGCCGGGCCCGCGCCAGGCCGACCTCATGGTCGTCTCGGGCACCGTCACCGACAAGATGGCACCGGCGATCCGCCGCCTCTACGACCAGATGCCCGAGCCGAAGTACGTCATCTCCTTCGGCGCCTGCTCCAACTCCGGCGGTCCCTACTGGGACTCGTACTCCGTGACGAAGGGCGTCGACCAGATCGTGCCCGTCGACGTCTACGTCCCCGGCTGCCCGCCGCGCCCCGAGGCCCTGCTGCACGGCATCATCCGCCTCCAGGAGCAGATCGCGAGCGAGCGCCTCTCGGCGCAGAAGCTCAAGGGGAGGTATGCCGGCACCCGCGTCGGGAGCGCCGGTGACGTCCGTCGTCCCCTCCTGCGCCGTGGCACGACCCCGACCGAGGACGGCACGTGAGGGTCACCGACGTGCGCGACGTGCCCTTCGGGGAGTGGGCGAGCACGGTGCTCTCGCTCCGCGAGGAGGGCTACGCGTACTTCGACTGGCTGACGGCCGTCGACGAGACCGACCGTGAGGGCGACGACGCCGGCTTCGACGTCGTCTGCCACCTGCTCGACACGCGCGAGCCGAGGTCGCTGCGGTCGGTGCTGCTGCGCACCCGGGCGCCCGAGGGGCTGCCCGTCCCGTCGCTGACAGGGATCTTCCGGGGCGCGGCGTGGCACGAGCGCGAGACCCACGAGATGTTCGGCATCGAGTTCGACGGCTTCGACGACGGCTCCGGCCTCGGCCTGCGACCGCTCCTGCTGCCCGAGGGCTTCGAGGGCACGCCCCTGCGCAAGTCGTTCGTCCTGGTCGCCCGCGCGTCCAAGGCGTGGCCCGGCGCCAAGGAGCCGGGGGAGGGCCACGACTCGGCCCGCGCGCCCGGCCGGCGCCGCGTCCAGGCGCCCGGTGTGCCCGGCCCCGAGTGGGGCCCGCGATGAGCGGCCTGCCGCCGTGGCTCGAGGTCGTGGTCCGCGCGGCCGCCGTCCTCGCGGCCTTCCTCGTGCTGCCGCTGCTCGTCGGCCAGACCGAGCACAAGGTCATGGCACACATGCAGGGCCGCCTCGGGCCGATGTATGCCGGTGGCTTCCACGGCTGGGCGCAGCTCGTCGCCGACGGGGTGAAGTTCGTCCAGAAGGAGGACATCACCCCGGCCCGGGCCGACCGGTGGGCGTTCCGGCTCGCGCCGTTCGTCGCGCTGATCCCCTACCTCGTGGCGCTCGCCGTCATCCCGCTCTCGCCGACGGTGGTCGGGGCCGACGTCGACGCGAGCGTCGTGCTCGTCCTCGCCGTCATCGGGGTCGGGGTCATCGGCACGCTCATGGCCGGCTGGGCCTCGGCCAACAAGTACTCCCTGCTCGGCGCGATGCGCGCGGCCGCCCAGCTCGTGTCCTACGAGCTGCCGATGGTGCTGGCCGTGGCGTCGGTCGCGCTCGCCGCCGGCAGCCTCTCGCTCGTCTCCATCGCCGAGGCCTGGAAGCCGTGGTGGCTGCTCTGGCAGATGCCCGGCGCCATCGTCTTCCTCGTCGCGGCGCTGGCGGAGCTGCAGCGGCCGCCCTTCGACATGCCGCTCGCCGACTCCGAGATCGTCTTCGGCGCGTTCACCGAGTACACCGGGCTCCGCTTCGCGCTCTTCCTGCTCGCCGAGTACGCCGGCATCGTCGTCATGTCGCTGCTCTTCGCCGTGCTCTACCTCGGCGGCTGGTCCGGCCCGTTCGAGCAGTGGCTCGGCTGGCTGTGGACCCTGCTCAAGGGCTTCCTCGTCGCGGTCGTCGTCATCTGGCTGCGCGTGTCGTGGCCGCGCATGCGTGAGGACCAGCTCCAGCGCCTCGCCTGGGTCTGGCTCGTCCCGATCGCCCTGCTCCAGCTCGCCCTGACCGCCGTCGGCGTGGTGATGACCTCATGACCCTCAACGGAAGGCAGGTGGGCGGACGTGGGTGACGGCATCCTTCCCGGGCTCGTCAAGGGACTCGCGACGACGGCGAAGTCGCTGACCCGGCACACGCACACGGCCGAGTACCCCGACGTCTCGCCGGCGCTGCCTCCCCGGTCGCGCGGCGTCATCGCGCTCACCGAGGAGAACTGCACCTCGTGCATGCTCTGTGCGCGCGAGTGCCCCGACTGGTGCATCTACATCGACTCGCACAAGGAGGAGCTGCCCCCGACGACGCCGGGTGGGCGCGCGCGCCAGCGCAACGTCCTCGACCGCTTCGCCATCGACTTCTCGCTGTGCATGTACTGCGGCATCTGCATCGAGGTGTGCCCGTTCGACGCGCTCCACTGGAGCCCCGAGTTCGAGTACGCCGAGCTCGACATCCGCGACCTGCTCCACGAGAAGGACCGGCTCGGCGCGTGGATGGCCACCGTCCCCGCCCCGCCGGCCCTCGACCCCGGCAGCGCCGACCCCGCCGAGGTCACGGCCGCGGCCAAGCCTCCCCGGGCGGCCGGCGCGGCCGGCGCTGCTGGTGGTACGCGTGGGGCGGGCGCCGCAGCGCGCCCGACCCGGGTGCGCAAGGAGGCCGCGCCGGCTCCGGCCAGCACGACCAGCCCACCCACCACTGACGCGACGCCGTCCACCGCGACCGCGCCCAGCACCGAGACGGCACCGGCCGCGACGCCTCGTCCGGCGACGCCCGCCGCCGAGCAGACGCGGGTCATGCCCGCCGTCGAGCGCACGGCAGCCTTCCCCGTCGTCGAGCAGCCCCCCGTCACCCCACCCGCCGACGAGGCCGAGGCCGAGCAGGCCGCCGGTCAGGCTGCGGCGCACGGGGACTCGACGCAGGTGCTGCCCACCGTCTCGACCGAGCCCACCGACGAGGAGGGTCGCGAGTGACCACCCGCGACATCGTCTTCGTCGCGGTGGGCGCCGTGACGGCGCTCTCGGCGCTGCTGTCGGTGACGACGAAGCACGTCGTCCACGCGGCACTCTGGCTGCTCGTCTCGCTGGGGTCGCTCGCCGGCGCCTACCTCGTGCTCGGGCAGGAGCTCGTCGGCCTCGTCCAGCTGCTCGTCTACGTCGGCGCCATCGTCGTGCTCGTCCTCTTCGCCCTGATGCTGACGCGCGCGCCCATCGGTCCGCACGCCGAGATCGACACCCCGGGCTGGCAGCGGGTCGCCGGGGCCGTCCTCGGCGGCGCGACGACGGCGCTGCTCGCCTCGCTCCTGCTGCCGCTCTTCGCCGGCGCCACCGCCGACCTCGACCGGCCCTCGACGACGACGCCACAGATCGCCCAGGCGATCTTCGGCACGTGGGTCTGGCCCTTCGAGCTGCTCTCGGTGCTGCTCCTCGTCGCCCTCGTCGGGGCCTTCGCGGTGTCGCGCATCGTCCTGCGGCGCGACGGTGCCGACCGCCACGACGCCGACCACCGCGACCAGCCCGACAGCCGTGACGACGGCGACCGCGCCAACGCGCCCACCGCGGCCATCTCCGAGCCCGGGACGGAGAGGGTCGGATGATCCACCTCTCGCTCCCGTCCGCCCTCGCGGCCCTGCTCGCCGGCCTCGGCGTCTACGGCGTGCTGGCCCGGCGCAACGCGGTGCTCGTGCTCATCGGGGTCGAGCTCATCCTCAACGCCGCCAACCTGCTGCTCGTCACGGCCGGCTCGCGCCCGGGTGCGCCGCTCTCGGCCGGCCCGGTCATCACGCTCTTAGTCATCACCATCGCGGCCGCCGAGATCACGGTGGCGCTCGCCATCATCCTCGTGATGTTCCGCCGCACCGGCCACATCGACCTCACCGCCGTTCCCGACCTGTCCGACGAGCCCGAGCCGACGGGGGAGGGCGCCCCGTGAGCTGGATCGTGCGGATGATCGTCGTGCTCCCGGCGCTGGCGGCCCTCGTGGGGCTGCTCGCCCGGCGCCGGCGGGCCGTCGCGGCCGGCGTCGCCATCTCGGTCTCGGCCTACGTCGCGGTGCTCGGGCTCATCCAGTGGGTCGCGCCGTCGCGCTCGGCCGACATCGACACCATCGGCGGTCTGCCGCTCGGCGACCTGTCGGTGCCGCTGCACCTGCTGTCCGACCGGGTCTCGGGGCTCGTGTCGTTCGTCGTCGCGCTCGTCGTGCTCGGCATCCAGGTCTTCACGGTCTGGTATCTGCGTGACGACGCGCGCTACGGCCAGTTCGCCGCCACGGTCTCGCTCTTCGCCACCGGCATGCTGCTGCTCGTCCAGTCGGGCGACCTCGTGCTCATGCTCGTCGGCTGGGAGATCATGGGCTGGTGCTCGTGGCTGCTCATCGGCCACGACAGCGAGCGCGCCGCGGCGAGGCGGGCGGCCTACAAGGCGTTCCTCGTCACCCGCGTCGCCGACATCGGCATGGTCGTGGGCATCGTCGCGCTCTCGGTGCGGGCCCGCTCCACCGATCTCATGGCAGTGCTCACCGCGACGGGCAACGGCACGCTGCTGACCGTCGGTCTCGTCGGCGTCGTCATCGGCGTCGCGGGCAAGTCGGGCCTGGTCCCCTTCCACGACTGGCTGCCCGACGCGATGGAGGGCCCGACGCCGGCGTCCGCCCTGATCCACGCGGCGACCATGGTCGCGGCCGGCACCTACGTCATCGCGCGCCTCTTCACGCTCTACGCCGAGAACGACACGGCCCGAACGCTGCTCGCGGTCCTCGCGGCCGTGACGATGGTCTACGCCGCCCTGCTCGCGCTCGCCCAGACCGACCTCAAGCGGATGCTCGCCTACTCCACCCTCAGCCAGATCGCGATCATGCTCTCGGCGCTCGCGGCAGCGCCCGCCGAGCTCGGTCCCGGTGCCGGCATCTCGCACCTGCTCGGCCACGCGTTCTTCAAGGCGCTGCTCTTCCTCGGCGCCGGCTGGCTCTCGGTGCTCGCCGGCGGGACGGCCATCGCGGCCCTGCGCGGTCGGCTCCGCCCGACGGGCGCGCTCCGCTGGTCGATGGGCATCGGCCTCGCCGCGCTGGCCGGGGTGCCGCCGCTCGTCGGCTTCTTCACCAAGGACACCGTCATCGACGCCGCCCTCGAGGGCGCCGCCGCTGGCGGTGGCCTCCGCGCCTGGCTCGTCGTCGTCGCGCTCTTCGTCACCGTCGTGCTGACCGCCGCCTACTGCACCCGGGCCTGGCTGCTCCTCGACACGCCGGTGGCAGTGACGGGTGAGCTGCCCGACACCACCCCTGCCGTCGTCGCCCAGGAGGACGTCGCCGTCGTGACCACCGCCGACAGCGCCGACGACGCCGTGGTCGAGCGCGTCCACGCCCACGGGCACGCCACGATCACCCTGTCCGCCGCGCTCGTCGTCTCGGTCCTCGCGGCGCTCACCGTCGTCGGCACCCTCTTCCTCGCGAGCCTGCGCGGGGGCGTCCATGTCGGCCTCCTCAGCGCGCTGCTCTCGCTCCTGCTCCTCGCGGGCGGGGCGTATGCCGTGTGGTCCCTCAGCGACCGCGGCCGGGTCGACGTCGCCGACCGCATCCCCGACCGCGTGCGCGAGCCCGCCGTGCGCGGCTTCGGCGTCGACACGGCATACGTCGCCGTCGGTCGGGCCGTCACCACGGTCGCGCGGCTCGTCGTCGCCCTCGACCGCGACGTCGTCGACGCCTACCCGCGCGCGACCGCCGTCGTGGCTCGCGCCGCGGGCCGGGCGGGGGAGCGGGGCCATCGCGGTGTGCCGTCGCTGTCGCTGCTCAGCCTGCTCGTGGGCGTCGTGGTCGTCGCGATCCTGGGGGTGACGGCATGGCGCTGACCCTGATGCTCCTGCTGCCGCTGCTCGGGGCGATCGCCTGCATCGCCATCCCCGGCGAGTCCAGGGTCGAGCGCGTCATCGCCCTCGGATCCACCGTCGTGACAGCGGTGCTCGCCGTCGTCGTGGTCTGGGGTCGCCACGAGGTGGACGTGCCGTGGATCCGCTCGCTCGGCGTGCGCTGGCACTTCGGCGTCGACGGCATCTCGGCCGCCCTGGTCCTGCTGACGGCGCTGCTCACCGTCGCCGTCGTCGCGCACGCCCTGACCGGTCCGATCCCCCGGGGCGGCACCGGCTCGACGTTCCTCGGCTGCATCCTGCTCGTCGAGACCGGGGCGCTCGCGACCTTCATGGCCCGCGACGCGATCCTCTTCTTCATCGCCTTCGAGGTCGTCCTCGTGCCGATGTGGGTGCTGGTGCGCCGCTTCGGCGACGACCACGTCCCCGACGAGACCCGCGCCGACGCGGCCGGGCGCTTCGTGCTCTTCACGGTGCTCGGCTCGACGCTGATGCTCGTCGGCATCCTCTTCCTCGTCCACCACCAGGGCACGAGCGACCTCACCGTCCTCGCCGAGCGCCACGGCGCCGGCCTGTCCCGGTCGCTGCAGGTCGCGATCGCCGCCCTGCTGCTGCTCGGCCTCGGCATCAAGGTGCCGCTGTGGCCGCTGCACACGTGGCTGCCCTCGGCGCACACCATCGCGCCCACGGCCGGCTCCGTCCTGCTCGCGGCGGTGCTGCTCAAGATGGGCACCTACGGCATCGTCCGTCTCGCCGTGGCCACCGTGCCCAAGGGCGTGGCCGAGCTGAGCCCGGTCCTGGCCCTGCTCGGCGTCGTCGGGATCCTCTGGGGAGGTCTGGCCTGCCTCGTCGAGCGGGACCTCAAGCGCCTCATCGCCTACAGCTCCGTCGCGCACATGGGCTTCGTCGCGCTCGCCATCGCGTCCGGCAGCGAGACGGGCCTCCAGGCGGCGCTCTTCGGCAACATCGCCCACGGTGTCGTCGCGGCCCTGCTCTTCTTCGTCGTCGGTGACCTCAAGGAGCAGTGGGGCTCGTCCGACCTCCACGTCGCGCGGGCCGCCCTGCGCGACAAGGCTCCCCGTTTCGGGCTGGCGCTCGTCGTCGGCCTCGCCGCCGCCCTCGGGCTCCCCGGCCTCGTCAGCTTCTGGGGAGAGTTCCTCGCGCTGTATGCCGCGTGGTCGCCCGCGCCCGACCGCCCCGTCGCGCTCCTGCGCGTCTGCGTCGTGCTCGGTGCCGTGGGCCTCGCGCTCGCGGCCGCCTACTCCCTCCGCGTCGCCCGCATCGTGTGGGCCGGGGAGGGCAGCGAGGCCGCTCAGGGGCCGGCGGCCGAGCCGGTGGCCGACGCCCACGGCGCACGCTGGGCCGTCGTCGTGACGCTCGTCGCCGTCATCGTCGCGCTCGGCGTGCTCCCTCACCTGCTGCTCGGCCTCTCGCACGCCTCGACCTCCGGCCTGCTCGCCGGTCTGGGGGTTGCGCCGTGAAGGGCCTGACCATCGACTACGCCACGCTCCTGCCGGCCCTGGTGCCCGTCGCGGGCCTCGTGCTCGTGCTCGTCGCCGACCTCGTCAACCCGCGTCTGCGACAGCTGCCCTACGCGATCGCCGGCGTCGCCGCGCTCGGGACCGCGGTCGCGACCGTGCCCGGGCTCGCGCTCGGCGGCGGGTCGACGCGCGAGACCTTCTGCCTGACCGGGGGCACGAGCACCCGAGGTGCGCTCCCGTCGGTCGAAGGCCTGCCCCAGCGGTGCCTCTGGCAGGCCGACGCGCTCGGCAGCACGCTCCAGCTCGCGGCCGCCGTGGCGGCCGTCGTCTGCATCGCGCTGGCGTGGCCGCGCACCCGCCGTCGGCGGCCCGACGACAGCACCCGCGAGCCGGTCGAGGCGGTGCTGCTGCTCGCCGCGCTGGCCGGTACGGTCGTCGTTGCCGCGAGCCGCGACGTCGGCACGTGGCTCGTCGCGCTCGAGCTCGCGACGCTGCCCGTCATCGCCCTCGTCGCGCTCTCCGGCCGGCGCTCCGCCGTCGCGGGGGCGACGCAGCTGCTCGTCACCTCGCTCGTGTCCTTCGCGCTGCTCGTGCTCGGGGTCGCCCTGTGGTTCGCCGGGACGGGCAGCCCGTTCCTGACCCCGGACGCGGCGCTGTCGTCGGGCGGCGCCTTCGCGGCACCCGGCACGGCGTCGGTGACGATCTCGGAGGCCTCGACCGCCGTCGTCTTCCCGTCCGTCTCGGGCGGGGTCGTGGCACTCGCGACGGTCCTCATCGTGGCGGGTGTCGGCTTCAAGCTCTCGCTCGTGCCGTTCCACGCGTGGACGCCCACGGCATACGCCGGCTCGTCGGTGCCCGTGGCGACGTTCCTCGCGACGGTCTCCAAGGTCGCCGCGCTGGCAGCGCTGCTCGTCGTGCTGCGCGCGGTCGCCGTGCTCGGCACCCCCGCCGTGCTGTCGATCGCGCTGCTGGCCTCGCTCAGCATGACGCTCGGCAACGTGATGGCCCTGCGCCAGGACGACGTCGTGAGGCTGCTCGCGTGGTCGACGGTCGCGCAGGCCGGTTGGGTCGTGCTGCCCCTCGTCAGCATCTCCGCGCTCGGCGTCGGGGCCTCGGCCACCTACCTGCTCACCTACGTCGTCGCGACGCTCGTCGCCTTCTCGGTCGTCGCCGTCACGCTGCGCGACGGGCCCGGGCGCGGCCGCTCGATCAAGGACTACGACGGGCTCTGGCAGCGCAGCCCGTGGCGGGCCGGCGCCCTCGTGCTCGCCCTGACCTCACTGGCCGGGCTCCCGCCCGGTGTCATCGGCCTCGTCGGCAAGATCACCGCGCTGCGGCCGGTCGTCGCCGAGGGCTGGGTCTGGCTCGCGGTCGTCGCCGCGGCCAACGCCGTTCTCGGTGTCGCGGTATACCTCCGCTGGCTGCGGGCCGTCATCACCGAGCGGGTGCCCGAGATCGGTCCGACTGCGGGCGGCGAGGACCACGCGGTCGCAGCGACGACAGGGCGCCGGCCCGTCGTGGTCGCCGGGCTCGTGCTCGCCTCGGCCGTCCTCGTCGTGGTCAGCGTCCAGCCGGACCTGCTGCTGCGTCTCCTCGGCTGACACCGGCTGACCACCTGCTCCGGCGGCCGCGAGCGGCTGGCGCACGGTGACACGGAACGGCCCCGGGACCTCGGTCCCGGGGCCGTTCCGTCCGGTCGTGGCGCCGTGTGGCGGGGGCGCCGACCGAGGTCCGGTGGTCAGGCGGTCTGCGGGATGGTCCTCGCGTGGCCGGCCTGGGCCCTCGCCTCGTCCTCCGCGGTCTTCGCGTGGCGCAGGCCGAGCAGGGCGAGGGCCAGCAGGAGAGCGGCTCCCACGAAGGCGCCGATGGCGGCGTAGAAGGCGATGGTGCCCATCGTGCCGAAGGCGTAGGCGTTGAGGAGCAGGCCCCGCAGGGTGTTGCCCATGAAGAGCGTCTGGCGCAGCTGGCCCAGCTCGGCGACCTTGGCCTGGTCGGCGTTCGGGTCCTTCGACATCTTGAGGAACTCGCCCGAGACCTCCTCGTACGTGCGGTTGTTCGATGCGGCGTTCATGTGGACGAGGATGTAGTGGTCGGCGAAGGCCTTGGCCTGGTCGCCGGTCGTCATCTGCTGGCCGGCGTACTGCAGGAGCGCGTCCTTCTGGGCCTGGGTCTCGAGGGCTGCCGCGGCCGGCATCGTGATGTTCTGCTGGCTCAGCTGCTCGTGCACGTTGTTGGCGACGAAGCTGCTCGCGTACATCAGCAGTCCGCCGGCGACCACGAGCACGGCGGCCATGATGAGGCCGGTCCACGAGATCAGCTTGTCGAGTGTCTTGCGCATCGTTCGCTTCTTTCATCGGAAGGGTGTCGGTTTCCCCAACACGGCCAAACTACTACCGCACGTAGTAGTTGAGTTGCCGTTTCAACGAGTCCGGTTTGAGGTGTGTGTCACATCCCGGGGCCCGGGAGCCACGTCCAGCGGACTCCCAGAGGACTCCCAGCGGGAACACCACCCCGGACCCGGTCGTTCACCCGACATGCACAACCACTTCAACGGGCTCAAGACGGCCGCCCTCTTCGGCGGCATCTGGGCCCTCCTGCTCGGCATCGGCGCGCTCGTCGGTAACGGGCGCTTCATCTGGGTCTTCGCGCTCATCGGCATCGCGACGACCTTCTACGGCTACTGGAACAGCGACAAGCTCGCGATCCGCGCCATGCACGCATACCCGGTCTCCGAGGCGCAGGCGCCGGCGATGTACCGCATCGTCCGCGAGCTCTCCACGGCCGCAGGCAAGCCGATGCCGCGCCTCTACATCAGCCCCACCCAGGCCCCGAACGCCTTCGCGACGGGCCGCAACCCGCAGAACGCCGCCGTCTGCTGCACCGAGGGCATCCTCGGCCTGCTCGACGAGCGCGAGCTGCGCGGCGTCCTCGGCCACGAGCTCATGCACGTCTACAACCGCGACATCCTCACGAGCTCGGTCGCGGCCGCCATCGCCGGCGTCATCACCTCGATCGGTCAGATGCTGATGTTCACGAGCATGTTCGGTGGCGGGGGCTCCGACGAGGACCGCCCCAACCCCTTCGCCCTGCTCGCGATGAGCCTGCTCGCACCGCTCGCCGCGATGATGATCCAGATGGCGATCAGCCGCACCCGCGAGTACGACGCCGACGAGGACGGCGCCAAGCTGACCGGCGACCCCCTCGCCCTCGCCTCGGCGCTGCGCAAGCTCGAGTCCGGTGTGGCCCGCGCACCGCTCGCCCCCTCGCAGGACATCGTCAACGCGAGCCACATGATGATCGCGAGCCCGTTCCGGGCGCAGGACGTCACGCGCTTCCTCTCGACGCACCCGCCGATGGACCAGCGCATCGCGCGCCTCGAGAGCATGGCCGGCGGTCCGCTCCACCGCTGACCCCGACCGCGACGCGGCAGTACGGCATCCCGGGCGACGGCCGGGCGCTCCATCTGGCAGGCTCGCCCCTATGCGCAGTCTCACCCTGGCCGAAGCCCGCGAGCGATCCTCGCTGATCACCGTCACGTCGTATGCCGTCGAGCTCGACCTCGACCAGGGTGCGGAGGTCTTCGGCTCGCGCACGGTCGTCCGCTTCACGTGCGCCCGGCCGGGTGCCGAGACGTGGGTGGACCTCAAGGCCCGCTCCGTCGAGACGGTCTCGCTCAACGGCGCGCCGCTCGACCCCGACGCCGTCACCGACGGCCGCCTGACCCTGCCGGACCTCGCAGCCGACAACGAGCTCGTCGTCGCGGCGACGATGGCCTACAGCCACGACGGTCAGGGCCTTCACCGAGCCACCGACCCCGCCGACGACCTCGACTACGTCTACGGCCACCTCTTCCTCGACGCGGCCCCCAGCGTCTACGCCTGCTTCGACCAACCCGACCTCAAGGCGCCCTACGACGTGACCGTCCACGCGCCGCTTGACTGGACGGTCATCGGCAACGGCGCCGCCTCGCAGGTCGGTGCCGGCACGTGGACCCTCGCGACGACCAAGCCGCTCGCGACGTACTTCATGACGGTGTGCGCGGGACCCTACGTCTCCGTGCGCGACGAGCACGACGGCATACCTCTGGGGGTGCACGCCCGGGCGTCGCTGCGCGAGCCGCTCGAGCGCCACGCGGCAGAGCTTTTCGACGTGACCAAGCGGTCGTTCGACTACTTCCACGGGCTCTTCGGCATCCGCTACCCGTTCGGGGAGTACCACCAGGTCTTCGTCCCGGAGTTCAACGCCGGCGCGATGGAGAACCCCGGCTGCGTCACCTTCCGCGACCAGTACCTCTACCGCGGCGCGGCGACCCGCGACGAGCTGCTGACGCGGGCCAACACGGTCAGCCACGAGATGTCTCACATGTGGTTCGGCGACATCGTCACGATGAAGTGGTGGGACGACCTCTGGCTCAACGAGAGCTTCGCCGAGTACATGAGCCACCGCTGCCTCGTCGACGCCACCGAGTACACCGACGCGTGGGTCGACTCCTCGATCGTGCGCAAGGTCTGGGGCTACGGCGCCGAGCGCTCCCCGTCGACCCACCCCGTCGCCGGGGTCGAGGCCCTCGACGCGCAGTCCGCGCTGCAGAACTTCGACGGCATCTCGTATGCCAAGGGCGCCGCCACGCTGCGCCAGCTCATCGCGTACGTCGGTGACGAGCGCTTCATCGCCGGGGTCCGCGCGTACCTGACCGACAAGTCCTACGGCAACGGCACGCTCGCCGACTTCCTCGGCGCCATCGAGACGGCGAGCGGCAAGGACCTCGAGGCGTGGTCGCGCGCGTGGCTGCTCACGGCCGACCGCGACACCCTCTCGGTCGATGTCGAGGAGCAGGGCGGCGTCGTCGAGTCCGCCGTCGTGCGCCGCGAGTCGCCCGCCGACCGCCCGGCCGACCGGCCCCACGCGTTCGACGTGGCCGGCTGGACCGACGGGCGCGAGCTCGGTCGGGTCGCCGTGACGGTCACCGGACCGGAGACGGCCCTCGCCGAGCTCGAGGGCACGCCGGAGCCGGCCGTCCTCGTCCCGAACGCCTCGGACCTGACGTGGGCGCGGGTGCGACTGTCGGACTCGACGGTCGCGGCGCTGCCGTCGCAGCTGGGCCAGATCCCCGACGAGCAGGCCCGGGCCGTCGTCTGGTCCTCGCTCATCGACGGCGTGCACGGCGCGACGGTCTCGCCCGAGGCGTTCCTCGACGTCTTCGACGCGGCCTGGCCGCACGAGACGAACTCCTCGATCCTGACGCGGGTCGCGGCCTACGCCGAGCACCGCGTCGTGCCGTGGTTCGTCCCGCGCGACCAGCAGGACGCGGCGGTGGCCCGCCTCAACCGGGCCGGCGTCGGTCTGCTCGAGCGGGCGGCCGCCGGCACGACCGAGTCGCTGGCGGCGGCCCGTCTCGTGGCGGGCACGAGCGACGACGAGACGCTGCTGCGGTCGTGGGCCGACGGCCAGGGCCTGCCGGCAGGTCTCGAGGACGACGGTGACTTCCGGTGGATCGTCGTGCGCAACCTCGCCGCGCGCGGCCTCATCGACGCCGACGACGTCGACGCGTTCCGTGCCAAGGACGACACGCTCCAGGGCGGCCTCAACGCGCTCATGTGCCGCGCCAGCCTGCCCGACGCCGACGCCAAGGCGTGGGCGTGGGAGCAGCTGACGGGCCGCAACGGCCGCTCCAACTACGAGATGGTCCACCTCGCCCGCGGCTTCTGGGTCGCACCCGACGACGCCCTCGTCGAGGACTACGTCGCGCGCTACTTCACCGACGTCCCGGCGATGTCGGCGTGGGTGGGGGAGGACGCCCTCTCGCGCGTCGTCCTCGTGGCCTTCCCGCGGGTCTTCACCGACGAGACGGCACGCCTCAGCGCCGAGACGATCGCGCGGGACGACCTGACGCCAGCGGTCCACCGCTCCCTCGTCGACGCCGACGCCGAGCTGCGCGAGGCCCTCGCGTCCCGCGCGACGTTCGGCGCCGCCGTCTGACGGCGGTGGCTGCCTCGGTCCCGAGCCCCGACGAGCTGCCCGGCGTCGTCCGTGCCACGTGCGACCTGCACCTGGCGCTCCTCGGCGAGCACGCGCCGGGGCTCGTCGAGGGACTCCACCTGCACGGCTCGCTCGGCTTCGGCGGAGAGTTCCACGGCGGCAGCGACATCGACTTCGTCGCAGTGACGACCCGGCGGGCGACCGACGCCGACGTCGAGGTGCTGCGCCGGGTGCACGCCGAGATCGACCGGCGCCGGGCCGAGCCGGCCTACGACGGCTTCTACGTCGTGGCGGCCGATCTCGCCGGCTCGCCCGACGTCGTGCCGGACGTCCCCGGGGTGATGCACCAGTGGTTCGACGTCGGCACCCACGGCGACGTCAAGCACATCACCTGGCGAGAGCTGCGCGACCACGGGGTCACCCTGTGGGGCAAGGACCTTCGCGACCTGGCCATCTGGAGCGACGACGCCGCCCTGCACGCCTCGACCCTCGAGAACCTCGACACCTACTGGCGCTCGCAGCTCGAGGCGATGGAGCACCACCCGCGCGAGGCGTCGCTGCCGCAGGCCGCCGAGTGGGGAGCCCTCGGCGCGCCTCGTCTCGTGCACCTGCTCGTCACCGGCCGTCCGACGTCGAAGTCCGGGGCCGGACGGTGGGCTCTGGAGACCTACCCGCAGCACCGCGAGATCGTCGAGGAGGCCCTGCGCGTGCGCGAGCGCCCCGACGAGCCGTCGACGTATGCCGCCGACCCGGGCCGTCGTCGTCGCGACCTCGTCGCGCTGATGACCGAGGTCATCGCCGACGGCGTCGCCGTCACCTCGCTGCCGTCGACCGGCGCCCAGGGACCTGCGACGTGACGTCCGAGAGGGCCGTCCCCGGGCAGGGTTCCTGGGTCATCGAGCTGGCCGACGTGCGCGACGCGGCCTGCGAGGCGTTGCTGCGCGACTACTACGTCGACGTCAGCGACCGGTGGTACCAGCACCGGGAGGGCCGCGACTCGACGCCTGAGGAGATCGAGACCGGCCTCCCGCAGATGCGCAGCGACGACCTGGCCCCACCGACGGGGGAGTTCGTCGTGGCCCGGCGCGCCGATGACAGCGCCGTGCTGGGAGGCTGCGTGGGGCTGAGGCTCCTGCGCGACGACACCGGCGCCCGGGTGGCCGAGCTGCGCCGCCTCTACGTGCGGCCTGAGCACCGCGGGGCCGGGCTCGGGTCGGCGCTGCTGGCCACCGCCGAGGAGATCGCCCGCGTCTGGGGCGTGTCCGCGATGCGCCTCGACACCCGCCTGGACCTCGAGGAGGCCAGGGCGCTCTACGTGCGGCACGGGTGGGTCGAGGTGCCGGCCTTCTCCGACGCCTTCTACGCCGAGGTCTGGTACGCCAAGCCCCTGACCTGAGCGGCGCCGCCACCTGTTTGGTGGAGCTTTCCCGGCACCAGGCGCCGGAAGATCTCCACGAACCCCCGGTGGCTGGGCCGTCGCGCCGTCCGGCCCCTGCGGCGCGCGGAGCTCAGTTCGGCGCCCAGGCCCGCACCAGCTCGCGGAAGGCGGCGGCCGCGTCGTGTCGGCGCCCTGCCGTCACCGCACGGGCACGGTCGTAGCGACCTCGGGCGTCCTCGAGCTGGTCCGTGATCCAAAGGGCGACCGCGGGGTCGACCGACCCGGAGCCGAGCTCGCGGGTCACCGCCTTGGCCGCCACCATCCGGTCGACGGCCTCGCGCACCTGCTCCGGTGGCGGCGCCTCGTCGAGCAGCTCCACGAGGTTCATCGGCGGGGTGGCGGAGCCGTGCAGCCGCATCCAGTGCAGCGCCGCCGCGGGACGCAGGGCATAGAAGACGCGCTTCAGCACGACCTCGTCACCGTGCGGGGCCCCGCTGCGCTCCCACTGCCCCTGGCCGACGTGCAGGTAGTGGCGACCGACGAGGTGCGGGTCGACGAGCGCGGCGCAGACCGCCCCGAGGGCGTCGCGGAAGGCGGGGTCACCGGAGTAGACGAGGGGCGATCGCAGCCACTCGCTGACCGTCGCGTTGCCGTTGGCAGCGAGCCTGACGGCCTTGACGAGGTCCCACCCGTTGACGTCGAACACGGCATCGAGCGGGGTCTCGATGACGTCGCGCGGGGGCCATGGGTCGAGGTAGTCGTCCAGGCGGCGGACGAAGAAGAAGCGGCAGTCGTAGTCGCTGTCCGGGGACGGGAATCCCCAGGCCCGACTGCCGCTCTCGATGGCCCACGGGACCGCGACCCCGTGCTCGTCGCAGACCCCCGCGAGACGTCCGTCGATCTGCGCGACGACGTCGGGGTCCATGTCGGGGGCGAGGTGACGCATGCGCGCCATCATCACCCGAACCGTGGGCTGGGAGGAGTCGACACGGCATACGCCCTCGGTCCCACGGCAGCGGTCCGCCGTCTGTCGCGTTCGTCCCCTGTACGTCCTGGGGTGTGGTTCGATGCGCGGATGGGAGCAGGGGCGGCGCCGGCCGTCGGCGGGTGGCGTGGCGCCTTCGCGACCCTCGTGAGGTGGGGTCCGCTGGCCTTCTGGAGCGTCCGGGGGTCCTACCAGTTCGTCGGTCCCGGGGCGGCGACGGCCGTCGTCGCAGGTGCGCTCGTCCTGCTCGTGGGCCTGCGCGGCGCGGCCGTCCTGCTCGAGGTGCACGGGCTGCGTGTCGCCGGGCGTCCTCGGCCGGGGACGGGTCAGGTCCTGCGGCTGGTGCTCACGACGCCCTCGGCGCGGCTGGCCTCGACGCCGGAGGCGCCCGGCCTGCTCTACCTCTGGCGCGGGCACCTGCGCCGCGAGGGTGCGGCGCGGCGCGACCTCGAGCACCATCGCGGGGGGCGCGTGACGGTCACCGTGCTCTACAAGGACCCCGAGAGCAAGCCGGTGCCCGACGTCCCGCCCTTCTGTCGGCGCTCGTTCACGGTGCACGTCGAGGGCGATGTCATCACCTCGAACCGCAGCCACCCGCTCGTGCTGGGCGACCCGGAGACGTTCTGGGCGACGCTGGTCGCCGACGCCGCCGCGGGCGACCTCACGGTCCTGCGCCGGGGCGGCGACATGTGCGTCGTGGCTCGGGTCAGCTACCCGCGTGGCGCGAGGTTCGCCGTCGTCATGGCCGAGTCGGACTGGGACCTGGTGCGCGCGGGGCACCCGGCGCGACCTGCCGCGAGCCACGCCCCAGGGGTCACCAGGGGCTGGGCTCGTAGTCCTTGACGAAGCAGCCGTAGAGGTCCTCGCCCGCCTCGCCGCGCACGATGGGGTCGTAGACGCGGGCCGCGCCGTCGACGAGGTCGAGCGGCGCGTGCCACCCCTCGGCCGCGATGCGCAGCTTCTCGTCGTGCGGGCGCTCGTCGGTGATCCAGCCGGTGTCGACGGCGGTCATGAGGATGCGGTCGGTCTCGAACATCTCGCCGGCGCTCGTGCGGGTCATCATGTTGAGCGCGGCCTTGGCCATGTTGGTGTGCGGGTGGCCGGGCCCCTTGTAACGGCGGGAGAACTGGCCCTCCATCGCCGAGACGTTGACGACGTAGGCCCGTCGCGCCCCGGCGGCGACGGCAGCGCGCATCGCCGGGCGCAGCCGCGAGACGAGGATGAAGGGGGCCGTCGAGTTGCACAGCTGCACCTCGAGCAGCTCGAGGGGGTCGACCTCCTCGACCTTCTGGGTCCACGAGTTGTTGCGCTGGAGGTCGGGCAGCAGGCCACCGGCGTCGACCGCGGTCCCGGCCCGGTGCGCCTCGAGGCTGGCGTGGCCGGCCGACAGGGCGAGGGCGGTCATCGACGCGGCGGTCTGCGCGGCGATGGCGTGCTCGACCGACTCGCCGTCGTGGTGGGCGACGGCGTGGCCGCCCAGCGCGCCGGCGATCGAGGCCGGGTGCGCCTCGCTGATGCGGTCGAAGGTCACCATCTCGGGCAGCGTCACGCCGTCGGGCAGCGGAGCCGACTCGAGCTCGACGAGGTTGCTGTAGGCGCCGGGGGAGCGGCGCACCGTCTGGGCGGCGTTGTTGACGAGGATGTCGAGCGGCCCGGCAGCCGTGACCTCGTCAGCAAGGGCGACGACCTGGGTGGGGTCGCGCAGGTCGATGCCGACGATCTTGAGCCGGTGGATCCAGTCGGCGCTGTCCTCCATCGAGGCGAAGCGGCGCATCGCGTCCTTGGGGAAGCGCGTCGTGATCGTCGTGTGCGCGCCGTCGCGCAGCAGGCGCAGGGCGATGTACATCCCGATCTTGGCGCGGCCGCCGGTGAGCAGGGCCCGCTTGCCCGTCAGGTCGGTGCGCTGGTCGCGCTTGGCGTGGCTGAAGGCGGCGCACTCGGGGCAGAGCCAGTGGTAGAAGGCGTCGACGAGGGTGTAGTCGCTCTTGCAGATGTAGCACCCGCGCGGGTTGATCAGCTCACCCGCAAAGGCTCCGGTTGCATTGGAGACCAACGGGATTCCCTTGGTCTCGTCGTCGATCCGCATCGGTGAGCCGGTGGCCGTCGACTCGATGACCTGCCGGTCGGCCTTGCGCTCGGCCCACGTCTTGGCGTTGCGCCGGTCCTTCTTGAGCCGCTTGTACATCAGCGACGCAGCCCGCTTCAGGGTCTCGAAGTCCGGGTCGTCGATCTCGAGCGAGGGCGCGAGGGCGAGCACCCGGACCGCGGTCGCGACGTCCTCGGGGTCGAGGTGCACGACGGCAGCGGGGTCCAGCTCGTTCTCGGTCTCACTCACCGCGCAAGGGTACGCGTGGGCCACCGTGTCACCCCAATCGCCGAAGAGAGGCGGCCCCGGTCGTGCTCTCGGCGCGCGGCGAGCCTCCGGAGCCAGTAACGTCCGGCGACATCACTTCTGGACGACACACGGGGGCTCACATGACGTCGCGGATCCGACTCGTCACCGCACTGGTCAGCGCATTCCTCACCATGGGTCTGGTCGCCGTGCCGGCGCTGGCCACGACGATCAACACCAGCATGGGCGGATACGCCTGGCACTCCACGTCGGGCCACTGGGGCGACGAGAACACGGCCTCCGGTACCTCGATCAGGCTGGAGAACTGCCGCACGACGAACTCCTCCTACACATTCAGCTACACCGTGGTCACTCTGTGGCGTCAGCGCGGAGCCCTGCCCGACGAGACCCGCGGTGACCGCACGTACTACTGCTACAACGGCGTCACCCAGAGCTGGTCCACGCCGAGCTCGGACACGTACTACTTCGAGACGGCCTCGATCTGGAACCAGAGCGGCGTCGCCTGCGTGCTGAGCTGTCGGCTGAGCGCCAACCCGGTTCGGATCGGGTTCTGACAGCGCCGGCCACCGCGGCGACGACTCCATGAACCTTGCTTCGGTCACCTTCGGGTACCGCAGGCGGGGGCGCCCGGTCCTCGACGACCTGACGTGGGCGGTCCCCGCGGGCCGCACCGTCCTGCTCGGGCCGAACGGTGCCGGCAAGTCCACCCTGCTCGGGGTCGCGGCCGGCGTCCTGCTGCCGCGTCGCGGCCACGTCGAGGTGTCGGGCCTGCAGTTCGGCCCCTCACGGCGGCGCGTCCGCGACTACTCCCGCGGCGTCGGGTGGATGCCACAGACCGTCCGACCGATCCCCGGCCTCCGGGTCGTCGAACAGGTGGCGTATGCCGGGTGGCTGCGTGGGCTCGGACGCGCGGAGGCGTCGGAGCGGGCTCTGGAGGCGCTCAAGCTCGTCGACCTGGCCGACAAGCGTGACACCCCGGTCCACCAGGTGTCGGGCGGCCAGCTCCGACGCGTCGGCCTCGCCTCGGCCGTCGTCCACCGTCCGCCGCAGCTGCTGCTCGACGAGCCGACGGCAGGACTCGACCCGGCGCAACGCGAGCGGTTCCGTGCCCTGCTCGACAGCGTCCTCGTCGGCTGTGACGTCGTCGTCTCGACGCACCAGGTCGACGACCTGTCCGAGTCCTACGACCACGTCGCCGTGCTCGTCGACGGACAGATCCGGTTCGTCGACACGATGGCCGCGTTCCTCGCCGTCGCCGATGACGACGAGCCGCGGCGTGCGGAGGTCGCCTACCGCCGGGTGACCGCCGGAGCGACGGTGGGGGACGGCTCGTGACGCTCCGCGCCAGGCTGTGGTTCGTCGGGGCGTGGTGGCTCGTCCCTGCGATGACCGGCCTCGGGGTCTGGTTCGTCTCCACGACCCGCGTCGGCACCGACGGCTACCCCCTCTCGTCGGCCGTCAAGGCCCTCGAGTCCACCGCCCTGACCTACGGCCTCGCGGCGGCTGCGGGCGCTCTCGCAGCGTCGCGCCTGCGTGCTTCCGGTGCCTTCGACCTACCGCTCGTCCGCGGGCGCCTTCGCGTCGTGGCCGACGTGGTAGGCCCGATCGCAGGATCGGCGCTGGTCGCCGTCGCGATCACGATCTGGTGGAGCCAGCTGCGCGACGGGGCGCTCGGCTGGCCGGGCTGGTCCGTCGTCGTGGCCCAGGGCTTCCTCCTCGTGGCTGTCGTCTGCGTCGGCGTCGCTGTCGGTCGGCGCGTCGTGGGCTGGTTGGCCGCGTCCCTGGCCGTCGTCCTCGTCTACGTGTCGCTCGGCTTCCCGGCGGCGATCGAGCCCCTGTGGGTCCGTCATCTCGTCGGACTCTCGTCCGGTGGGTGCTGCCGCATCGACCAAGGCGTGGACTTCAGGGTCGTCATCGCGAGCATCGCTGTCTCCGCTGGGGTTTCGGCGTGCGCGGTCGGCATCGCGACGTTGCCGGCGCGCGCAACCGGACGCGCGCCAGAGCGTGTACGCGTCGCGGTCGTGGCCTTGGTGTGCCTGGTCGTCGGTGTGGTGGCCGGCGCCGGCGCGGTCCTTGGGATGGGGCCGGATCCCGTGTCGGACAGGCCGGGCGGCCCGGAGTGCGCGGAGGCCCGACCCGGCGTGCAGGCGTGCGTCTGGCCCGAGCACCGCCCGGCCCTTGCGCACTACCTCCCGCTGCTCGACGCCGTGGCACGGACCGAGGCAGCGGCGGGGCTCGAGCCCACCACCGTCTTCACGGAGTCGAGGTCCGAGGACGCGACCGCCGCCCGTCTCTACCTCAGGCTCACGTCGGACCTGCGCACCCGCACGGAGGACGTCGTACGGGCGCTCGTGCCAGACACCGGCGAATGCCTCACTCCCGACGGGCTGCCCGTCCGTCAGGCCTCGACGACCGACGTCGACGACGTCCTCCTGCTGAGGGACTGGTGGAGCCGACACCTCTCGGCCGCAGGGTCGGGCGGCGCCGAGCCGGGCTCGGCGTCCCCGCTCGACGCTCTGGCGCCGGACGACCGTCGTCGGTGGGTCTCGGCGACCACGGCGGCCCTGCGGTCCTGCACGGCGACGACGCCTGTCCCCGACCCATGACGTGGTTCGCCCGGTCCCGCCGCCTCCCGCTCCTCACCGCGCTGGCGGTCCTCACGGTGGCCGCGACGTGCGTGCTCGTCGACGCACTCGCGCCGTTGCCCACGCTGGGCTCGCGGGGGCTGTCGGCCACGGCCTCGGGTCTCGGGCTGCCCGCCGCACTCGCCCTGCCCGTCCTGACGGCGCTGCTCGTGGTCGGCACCTCGGTGAGCGCCTGCCCGGACGAGGAGGTGGCGAGCGCCAGGCCCCTGCGGCTCGTCACGGTCGCGGTGCTGGTCGGACTGCTGGTCGTCGCGTCAGCAGTCCTGCTCCTCGCGGCCGGTCTCACGGACAACCTTCTGCTCGTGGCCTCCGCACGCAACCTCGTCGGTACGACCGGCCTCGCGATGCTGCTGCGGCGGTGGCGCGCACCCCGCCACGCCCTGCTCGTCGTCGTGGTCGTGGCGCTGGCGACGTTCGTGCTGGGCGACCGCGCCGATCCCGAGCCCTGGGCCTGGCTGCTCGCCGCTCCCTCCTCCGCGTGGGCGGCGGGCGTGGCAGCGGCGCTCGCCGTGACGGGGACGTGGCTCGGCACGGGGCGTGCCGCTCACCGGCACGGCTCGTGAAGCAGGGCCCTCATGACGTATGCCGTCCGGCCGGCTCCCGTCCCAGCCACCGGGAGCGTGGTGGCGGGGACGGAGCGGGGCGGACGGCATACGCGATCGGGAGACGTTGGCCTCGCCCGGGTCACGTCCAGGGTGTGGTGACCCTGTCCGTGTCCCGGTGCGAAGTGGAGGGGGCCGGTCGGCTCAGCTGGCCGGCTTGACGGCGAGCGTGACCTCGACGTCCTGACGTGCACCGCTGCGGATGATCGTCAGCTTGGTCTTGTCGCCGGCGGTCATCTCGCGGATCTGGGCGACGAGGGCCGTGGCGGAGTCGACCCGCTGGCCGTCGACGGCGATGATGACGTCGCCGTTCTTGATGCCGGCGTTGGCGGCGGGCGTCCCGCTGCTCACGGAGACGACCTGGGCGCCGGCGCGCTTTGCGCTGCCGTCGGTGACGACCGTGTCGCGGGTGCTGACGCCGAGGAAGGCGTGCTCGGCCTTGCCGCTCCTGATCAGCTGGTCGGCGATGGACTTGGCCTCCTTGACGGGGATGGCGAAGCCGATGCCGATGTTGCCGCTCTGGCTGCCCTGGCTCTGGCCGAGCGAGGCGATCGAGCTGTTGATGCCGATGAGCTCGCCCTTGCCGTTGACGAGGGCGCCACCGGAGTTGCCGGGGTTGATCGCGGCCGACGTCTGGATGGCGTTCGTCACCACCTCGTCACCGGAGGACTGCTGCTGCCCGAAGGGGGACTCGCTCGACGTGCCGGTGCTGACGGGGCGGTTGAGGGCCGAGATGATGCCGGTCGTCACGGTGCCCGACAGCCCGAGCGGGTTGCCGACGGCCATGGCCGGGTCGCCGACCTTGAGCGCCTCGGAGTCGCCGAGGCTGATCGGGGTGAGGTCGGACGGGCCGTTGGTCAGCTTGATGACGGCGAGGTCGGTCGAGGCGTCGGTGCCGACGATGGTCGCGCCGAAGGTGCGGCCGTCACTCAGGGTCACGGTGATCGCGCCGTTGCCCGCGGCATCACCCACCACGTGGTTGTTGGTGAGGATGTGGCCGCTCTTGTCGAAGACGACGCCGGAGCCGGCCCCGGAGCCCTGCTGGGTCGTGACGTCGATGCTGACGACGCTGGGGGAGACCGCGGCGGCGACGGCGCTCCAGTCGGGCGCGGAGACGTTGCCCTGCACGACGGTGGGCGAGCTGTTCTGGTTGGAGTTCGTCGTCGCCGTGGCGGTGGGCGTCGAGGAGGTGCCGTTGTCACCGAGCTGGGTGACGGCATACGTCCCCCCGCTCGCGAGGACGGCGGCCAGCAGCGCGGTGACGGCGGTCTGCCCGACTCGGCGGTCGCGCTTCGGGGCGGGGCGGCTGCCCTCGCCCAGCGGCGGCGTCGGCGGGGCCGGGGGCGCGGGCGGTGCGGACTGGCTGTAGTAGCCGCCCTGCGGGATCTGCTGGGTGTGGTCCTCAGGTGCCAAGGTCATGGCTCCTCCTCGCTCTGGTCTGTTGCCTCCATCAGACCTACCCAGCTTTGGCGGGGGTTGTGGCCTTCCTAGGAATCGGCTGTGCCTTGCGCCGCGCCGTGCAGGCGGCTCTCGTCCGGGGCCCGGGGCTCGGGGGCGGGGAGCTCGAGGACGAACGTCGCTCCACCACCGGGGGTCTCGCGGACGCTGACGTGTCCGTCGTGCGCCTCGACGATCGCGTGCACGATGGCGAGGCCGAGGCCGTTGCCGCCGCCGCTGCCGCGGCTGCGCGAGCGGTCAGCGCGGTAGAAGCGCTCGAAGACGTCCGCCCGCTCACCGGGAGGTATGCCGTGTCCGTGGTCGCGCACGTGGAGTGCGACGTGCCCGGTGTCGACCCGACCGACGAGGATCTCGATCGGCGTGCCGGCGGGGGTGTGGACCCGCGCGTTGGTGACGAGGTTGGTCACGACCTGGCGCAGCTGCCGCTCGTCGGCCTGCAGCTCGGTCGGCTCGATGGGGCCGTCGATGCCCGTGGCGACGATGTGCCGGTCCGGCGCGATGGTGCGCGCGTCCTGGGCCGCGTCGGCGGCCAGCACGGCGAGGTCGACGGGCTGCAGCTCGAGCGGGCGCTCACCGTCGAGGCGGGCCAGGGTGAGCAGGTCCTCGACGAGCCCGCTCATCCGGTGCGCCTCGGACTCGATGCGGCCCATGGCCCCGGTCACGGCGTCGGCCGACGGGAGAGCGCCCTGCCGGTAGAGCTCGGCGTAGCCGCCGACGGCGGCCAGCGGAGTGCGCAGCTCGTGCGAGGCGTCGGCGATGAAGCGGCGCATCCGGGCCTCGTTGGCCTCCCGGACGGCGAAGCTCTGCTCGATGCGGGCGAGCATGGCGTTGAGCGACCGGGACAGCGAGGCGACCTCGTCGTCGGTGTCGGGCACCTCGACGCGCTGGGTCAGGTCCCCCACCGCGATCTGGGCCGCGGTGTCCTCGATCTGGGTCAATGGCCGGAAGGTACGGCGCACGAGGTACCAGCCGAGCACCGCCGTGATGATGAGGGTGATGGCCCCGATGCCCGCGGCGTAGAGCAGGAACTGGTTGACCGTCCGGTCGAGGGGTGTGAGCGGCAGGGCCAGGACGTAGATCTCGTTGCGCGTCTCGTTGAGCTGGGCGAGGGCGAGCCACTGGGCGTCGCCCTCGACGGACCCGATCTGGAAGGTGGTCCGCTTGGTCACCCTGGGGTCGTTGACCGTCAGGGTGGGCAGCTTGGCCGCGTTGGTCTCTGTGACGGCCTCACCGAGCGAGTCGGCCTTGCCGGTGCGCACGTCGATGACGCGGGTCGTGAAGCCGGTGGGCAGCTGAGGGCCGGCCTCGGCGAGCTCGGCGGGATCGATGGATGCCAGGCTCGCGGCGTAGACCTGGAGCTCCTTCTCCGTCTGGTTGACCAGGTAGACGCGCAGCAGGGCGCCGACGACGAGCGAGGTGACGGCGAGCGCCACGGCGATGAGCCCGAGGGTGACGGCGAGCAGTCGCCAGCGCAGCGGCATGGTGCGCAGGCGGGACAGCGGACGCTCCCGGCGGCCCGGTGGGGCGGTCGGCTCGGCGGTCACGTCGACCACCGCGTCAGGTCGTGGTCAGCTCAGGGGGCACGCGGAGAACGTAACCCACGCCGCGCTTGGTGTGGATGAGCGAGGGCCCGTCGGCGTCGATCTTGCGCCGCAGGTAGGAGATGTAGGACTCGACGATCCCGGACTCGCCGCGGAAGTCGTAGTCCCACACGTGGTCGAGGATCTGCAGCTTCGACAGGACCCGGTTGGGGTTGAGGAGCAGGTAGCGCAGCAGCTTGAACTCGGTGGGGGAGAGGTCGATGACGCGGCCCCCGCGGCGCACCTCGTGGGAGTCCTCGTTGAGCTCGAGGTCGTGGAAGCGCAGGGTGGCACCGTCGTCGGCCTGGCCGCGCGTGCGGCGCAGCACGGCGCGGATCCGGGCGATGACCTCCTCGAGGCTGAACGGCTTGGTCACGTAGTCGTCGCCGCCCACGGTGAGGCCCTGGATCTTGTCGCCCGTCGCGTCGCGTGCGGTGACGAAGACGATGGGCTGCTGGCGGCCGCGGTCGCGCAGGCGCCGCGTCACCTCGAAGCCGTCGACGTCGGGCAGCATGACGTCGAGCACGACGAGGTCGGGCTCGGACTCGGCGGCCATGGCGAGGGCGGTCGTGCCGTCACCGGCCGTCTCGACCTCGAAGCCGGCGAAGCGCAGCGATGTCGCGAGCAGCTCACGGATGTTCGGCTCGTCCTCGACGACGAGCAGCCGGGCCTCTGCGGTCGGGGCAGTCTGGGTGTCCACGAGAACAGTGTCGACACGTTTGCTGGGAGTTCGCTGGGAGTTCGTCGGATCCGCCGGCCTCGATGGGGCGGCGGTCGGTGCCCTACCGTGTGCGGCGATGACCTCCCTGCTGCTGCCCGCCGTCCTCGGCCTCGTCGTCGGCCTCGTCATGGGCGCGCTCGGCGGGGGCGGCGCCGTGATCGCGGTGCCCGTCCTCGTCTACCTGCTCGACCAGCCGATCCGCGAGGCGACGACCATCTCGCTCGTCGTCGTGCTCTTCGGCGCGGTGGTGGGCCTGGTCTCGATGCGCGGCGAGGGACGCGTCGACTGGCGCACCGGCCTCGTCTTCGGCGGGCTGGGCCTCGGCGGGTCGGTGCTCGGGGCGCGGCTCTCGGTCCTGGCCGACCCGCGCGTGCTCATGGCCGGTTTCGCGGTGCTGCTCGCCGTCGTCGGGGCCATCACGTGGCGCCATGCCCGACGGGACGAGACGGCGGCGCGACGCTCCGACGAGGTGTCGCTGACGCAGCTCGTGCCGACGGCGTTCGGGGTCGGCACGCTCACCGGCTTCTTCGGCGTCGGCGGTGGGTTCGTGACGGTGCCGGCGCTGGCGGTCGTCATGCGGCTGCCGGCGCTCGTCGCGACGTCGACGAGCCTCGTCGTCATCGCCGTCAACGCCGCCGCGGCGCTCGCCACCCGACTGCTCGGCGGCGGGGTGCCGGGCCTGCCCTGGGGCCTCGTGACGGTCTTCGCCGCCGCGACGGGCGCCGGCACCTGGGCCGGCAACCGCCTCGCGGGTCGGGCCCGCGGGGCGGTGCTGCTCCGGGCCTTCGCCGTCTTCCTCGTCGTGCTCGCCGTCGTCGTCGGGACCGAGGCCCTGCGCAGCTGAGCCTCAGAGGTCGTCGGCGTCGACGATCCGGTACGCGTAGCCCTGCTCGGCGAGGAAGCGCTGACGGTGCGCGGCGAAATCCGCGTCGACCGTGTCGCGCGACACGATCGTGTAGAAGTGCGCGGTCCGTCCGTCGCCCTTGGGGCGCAGCACGCGGCCGAGGCGCTGGGCCTCCTCCTGGCGCGAGCCGAACGTGCCGCTGATCTGGATCGCGACGCTGGCCTCGGGCAGGTCGATGGAGAAGTTCGCGACCTTGCTGACCACGAGCGTCGTGACCTCGCCGGTGCGGAACGCGTCGTAGAGGCGCTGGCGCTCCTTGACCGTCGTCTCGCCGGTGATCACCTCGGCGCCGAGCCGCTCGGCCACCTCGTGGAGCTGGTCGAGGTACTGCCCGATGACGAGCGTCGGCTCACCGGCGTGCTGCTTCGCGAGCTTCTCGACGACGGGCAGCTTGGCGTCCGAGCACGACGCGAGACGGTAGCGGTCCTCGGGCTCGCTGACGGCATACGCCAGCCGCTGGCTCTCGGGGAGGCTGACACGCACCTCCACGCAGTCGGCGGGAGCGATGTAGCCCTGCGCCTCGATGTCCTTCCACGGCGCGTCGAAGCGCTTCGGGCCGATGAGGCTGAAGACGTCGGCCTCGCGGCCGTCCTCGCGCACGAGGGTCGCCGTCAGGCCGAGCCGGCGGCGCGCCTGCAGGTCGGCCGTCATGCGGAAGATCGGCGCCGGCAGCAGGTGCACCTCGTCGTAGACCACGAGGCCCCAGTCGCGCGCGTCGAGCAGGTCGAGGTGGGCGTAGGCGCCCTTCCGCTTCGTCGTCAGCACCTGGTAGGTCGCGATGGTGACGGGACGGATCTCCTTGCGGGCGCCGGAGTACTCGCCGATCTCGTCCTCGGTCAGCGTGGTGCGCTTGAGCAGCTCGTCCTTCCACTGCCGCGCGCTGACGGTGTTGGTGACGAGGATGAGCGTCGTCGCCTTGGCCGCGGCCATCGCGCCCGCGCCGACGAGCGTCTTGCCCGCGCCGCAGGGGAGCACGACGACGCCCGAGCCGCCGTGCCAGAAGCCGTCGACGGCGTGCTGCTGGTAGGGCCGCAGGTGCCAGCCGTCCTGCTGGAGGTCGATCGGGTGCGCCTCGCCGTCGACGTAGCCGGCGAGGTCCTCGGCGGGCCAGCCGATCTTGAGCAGCTCCTGCTTGAGGGTGCCGCGCTCGCTCGGGTGCACGACGACGGCCAGGTCGTCGAGACGCTCGCCCGTCAGCGGCTTGATCTTCTTGTGCCGCAGCACCTCCTCGAGCACCGGGCGGTCCGTCGTGCGCAGCACGAGCCGGGTGCCCTCCTCGGAGTCGGCGAGCCCCTCCTTCTCGAGGGTCAGGCGGCCGTAGCGGTCCATCGTGTCGGCCACGTCGACGAGCAGGGCGTTCGGGACGGCATACCTGCTGTGCGTCATGAGGGCGTCGACGACCTGCTCGGCGTCGTGCCCAGCGGCGCGGGCGTTCCACAGGCCGAGGGGGGTGATCCGGTAGGTGTGCACGTGCTCGGGGGCGCGCTCGAGCTCGGCGAACGGCGCGATGGCGCGCCGAGCCGCCTCGGCGCTCGGGTGGTCGACCTCGAGGAGGAGGGTCTTGTCGCTCTGGACGATCAGGGGTCCGTCATTCATCGTGTGGGGACAACTCCGAGCGTGGGTCGAGGTATTCCGGCGGCCCCTGGACCGCGCCGATACATCGAACCGGCGGCGAGGGGCCTCGTGTGGCGTGGTGACAGTATGGGCGCATGCGATCCCCACAGGTCGAGGCGGCGACGGGGCTGCCACCGAAGGTGACGATCTACGAGGTCGGTCCGCGCGACGGCCTGCAGAACGAGAAGACCGTCGTGCCGTCCGCCACCAAGGTGGAGTTCATCCGCCGGCTCGAGGCCGCCGGGCTCGGCACCATCGAGACGACGTCGTTCGTGCCGGCGAAATGGGTGCCGCAGATGGGCGACGCCGAGGAGGTGCTCGCGGCCCTCGGCGCCGACGGGCTCGGCAGGCGGCGCCCCGCCCTCGTGCCCAACGAGCGCGGCCTCGACCGCGCCGAGGAGCTGGGCCTGACCGCGATCGCCATCTTCGGCTCGGCCACCGAGACCTTCGCGCAGAAGAACCTCAACCGGTCGGTCAGCGAGCAGTACGCCATGTTCGAGCCGGTCGTGAAGCGCGCGCTGGCCGACGACATGTGGGTGCGCGCCTACGTCTCCATGTGCTTCGGCGACCCGTGGGAGGGGCCGGTCCCGATCGAGCAGGTCGTCGACACGGCCGAGCGGCTCATGGACCTCGGCTGCCACGAGCTGAGCCTCGGCGACACGATCGGGGTCGGCACGACAGGCCACGTGCACCGGCTGCTCGAGGCGCTCGCCGCCCGGGGCATCGGCACCGACCGCGTCGCCGTGCACTTCCACGACACCTACGGGCAGGCGCTCGCCAACACCATGGCAGCCCTGCGCGACGGTGTCTCCGTCGTCGACGCGGCTGCCGGCGGCCTCGGCGGCTGCCCCTACGCCAAGTCGGCCACCGGCAACCTCGCCACCGAGGACCTCGTCTGGGCGCTGCACGGCGCCGGCGTCGAGACCGGGGTCGACCTCGACGCGCTCGTCGAGACGTCGGTGTGGATGGCCGGGCAGCTCGGCCGGCCGTCGCCGAGCAACGTCGTGCGCGCCCTCGCCGGCGCCTGAACGGTCCGACCGGCTGGAACGAACGCGGCTTTCAGCTCCAGGAGTGCGTCTCCTCGTGTCGGTCCGGCCGAGTGGCCCGCGTCAGGTGGGGGGCTGGTCCTTGGTGAGGTGGAGCAGCCAGTCGCGGTCGGTGCGGATCAGCGCGTAGCGCCGCGGCTCACCCCGGCCGTGGAGCACGAAGACGATGCGGTGGTCGTCGCGTGACTCCTCCTCCCACCAGCCGGTGTCGGCGACCGACTTGTGCTCGTCGGTGTAGCCGAGGTGGTCCATCGCGTGGTCGTCGACCGCGACCGCGAGCCGGTCGTGACGGCTCGACGTCGGCAGCCCCTTGGGCACCGCCCACGAGCGCAGCACACCGGCCTCCTCGAGCCGCAGGTCGAAGTGCGGTCGAGGCTTCCGATGGTCGTGGAGCACGTATGCCGGCTGGTGCCCTTCGCGGGATCCCTTGCCTCCCAAGGCCGCTCAGCCCTCGAGCGTCGCGCCGGTGATGCGGTGCACCGAGAAGGACTTCTCGTGGCCGGACTCGTCGGTGGCGCGCACGCGCCCGCCCTCGACCTTCTGGGGGTGGATGAGGTGGCGGCTCGTCGCGCCGTGGCCGTCGGAGTAGCCGATCCACACGCCGTGCCGGTCGGCGACGGCGTCGCGCAGCAGCGACAGCGTCACGACGGGGTCCATCGCCTGGATGCGCGGCCCCGCCCGCGTCTCGTCCTCGGTGCGCCGCTGGTCGGCGGTGGCCTCGGCGGCGCGGAGCCCGTCGACGAGCGACTGGGTGTAGGGCCGGTCGACGGGTGAGACGTTGGGCCCTGGACCCCGGCGGCGTGAGCCGGCCCGTCGGCGCGGGGTCTCGGCGTGCACGACCGTGCCGTCCTGCCCCTCGTGCACGGGCGCAAAACCGTTGTCGCGCAGCAGTTCCACGAGCACGCGTGGGTCGGCCGACGACACGAGGACGGTCGGCGCGAGCCGTCGCAGGCGCAGGGGAGCGAGGTCGCGCGAGGCGAGCATCGTGTCGAGCACGGCCTCGTCGTCGGAGCGGATGTAGGCGGCGGCCCCGCCGATGCGGGTCTGGCCGTGCTTGCGGGCGACGTCGGTCACGATGTACTCGAGCGGCTGCGGCACGGGCGTGCGGCTCGACCGGCGCACCGTCTCGGTGAAGTCGGCAGCGGTCCAGCCGGCGTCGAGCGCGCGGCGCACCGACTCGGGGGTGAACCGGTAGACCGTGGCGCCGCCGCGGGACTCGACGTCGGCCGCGAGGCGCATGAAGGAGCCGAGGCCGCCGACGAGGGGCCCCGGGGCGACGGCGGTCAGGTCGGCCTGGACGAGGATGTGGTCGACCGGCGAGGGCAGGTGGGCCGACATCGCGGCGGCCACGCTCTCGGCGACTTCCTCACCTGTCGGCGCCCCCGGCTCGTTCGAGGTGATCGTGGCACCGGCGCCGCTGTCGCCATCACCTCGACCGCGCCCGGCGCGCTTGCCGTTCGAGGTGATCGCGCCACCCGCCTTGCTGTCGCCATCACCTCGAACCGGGGGGACGAGGGGGGCGAGGGGGGCGACGAGCTGGCGACCGGCGTCGGACAGGGCGCCGCGGCCGGTGACGCCGAGCCACTCCGCCTCGCGCAGCACGGCCTCGACGGCCTCGTCGAGCACGGCAGCGGACCGGTTGGGCCGCCGCCACGCGAGGCGTTCGCGCAGCGAGGCGTGGTCGGGCGCCGATCCTGGCTCGAGCGAGGCGAGCTCGCGCAGCACCTCGCGCCGAATCGCACGGATCGCGGGCCACTGCACGTCGGGACCGAGCGCGTTGGCCGGGCCGGTGCCGGTGCTGCGTCGCCCGACGAGGTGCGGCGCGCGGGTCGAGGCGAACCAGGCCAGGGCCAGCGCGGCCCACCGGTGCCCGGCCTCGCTCGAGCTCCACTCGTCGATCTCCGACGTGGGAGCCCACACGGGCACGACCTCGCCGTCGTCGGCGACGAGGCCCGCGGCATACGCCAGCTCGACGACGAAGGCGGTGTGCTCGGGCTCGAGGTCGAGCGCCATCTGCGTGATGCGCAGGTCGCGGACCGACAGGCCGCCGGCGCGCAGCACGCGGGGCGGCTCGGCCCCCCAGGTGGCGGCGAGCTCGTCGACGTGGGTCAGGCACTCGCTCGCGGCGCCGCCCGCGGCCGCGTCGACGAGGGAGACCGAGCGCGCCTCGATCGCGGGAGGGGTCAGCTCGACGGACCGGTGCAGGCGTCCGTCGCGCAGCACGAGACCCACCTCGCGGGGCATCGCCACACGGTCGGTCGACACCGGCACGAGGAGGTGGTGCTCGAGCAGCCAGCGTGCGGTCGTGCGCCCCGGCTGCGCGGCGGGCAGCACGCCGAACGCCGGCCCCCACGTCATGCGCTCGAGCATGGCCCGCGAGTCGTCGGGAGCCTGCGCCACGGTGGCGCGGATGAGCTCGGGGTCGGCCTGCTCGGGCGGTGCCGACGGACGCAGCTCGCGCATCGGGGCGCCGAGCCCGGCGACCGACGTGCCGAGCACCTCGGGCACCGTGCGCACGACGTGGTAGCCGTCGGCGCCCTTCCAGAGCAGGGCCGAGCGCCAGAGGTCCTGCACGATCGTCTCGACCGTCGCGCGGTCATCGGTGCCGAGCAGGCGCAGCAGGTCGCTGCGGTCGGCCGCGTCGCCGGCCACGACGACGGCCTCGAGCACCTGGAGGTGGCCGCGGTCGAGCGCCTCGACGGCGCGCTGGACGCTGGCGCGGGTGCCGGCGCGGGCCGCGAGACCGGTGAGGTCGGCCGGAGCCGGGCGCGCGAGATCCGGGCGCGCGAGCACGAGGTCGATGAGCTCTGCGTCGCTGCGACCGCGGATGTCGTCGGCGAGGCTCCGGCTCGGGGTGGCCATCCTCCCAACCTACTGCCCGTCGCCGGCCGTTCCGCGTCCGTATGCCGTGGGGTGGCCTCGGGCCCGTGCGCTGGCCGCTAGCGTTGCCCCCATGAGCGCGCTCTCACCCGTGTCACCCGCCGAGCCCGTGCCGGCGCACCCGACCGGGGAGCAGTGGACCATCGGCCACGGCCCGTTCGAGGCCACCGTCGTCGAGGTCGGCGGGGGACTGCGGACCCTGACCCGCGACGGCGTCGACCTCGTCGCGGGCTATGCCGCCGACGAGGCCTGCGCGTCCGGTCGCGGGCAGCAGCTCATGCCCTGGCCCAATCGGATCCGCGACGGCCGCTACACCTTCGACGGCACCGAGCACCAGCTGTCGGTCACCGAGGTCCCGCGCAGCAACGCCAGCCACGGCCTCGTCCGCTGGGCGCTCTGGGAGCTCGTCGAGCTCGAGGACGACCGCGTGACCGTCGGCTACCGCCTGCACCCGCAGCCCGGCTGGGACCACTTCCTCGACCTGCGCACCACCTACCTGCTCGACGACTCCGGGCTCGTCGTGACGACCGCGGCCCGCAACGTCGGACCGTCCGCCGCGCCCTTCGGCTACGGCGCCCACCCCTACCTCGCCATCGGCGACACGCAGCTGACCGACGTGCGGCTGCGCATCCCGGCCGAGACGTGGGTCGAGGTCGACGAGCGGCTGCTGCCGGCCGCGACCCACCCGGTCGACGGCGGTGACTACGACTTCCGCAGCGCCCACGCCGTCGACGGCGCGCGCCTCGACACCGCCTACACCGACGTCCTGCGCGACGAGGACGGCATGTGGCGCTGCACCGTGTCGGCGGCCGACCGCGCGACGACCCTCTGGGCCGACGAGTCCTTCCCGTGGCTGCAGGTCTTCACCGCCATCGCCGAGGACCGCAAGGGTGAGGTCGGCATCGCCGTCGAGCCGATGAGCTGCCCTGCCGACGCCTTCAACTCCGGCGACGCCCTCGTCGTGCTCGCGCCGGGCGAGGAGTGGTCCGGCGTCTGGGGCATCTCCCCGGCCTGAGCAGCGGAGGTGCAGCGACGCCGGGGGGATCAGCGGCCGAGCAGCACGTCCGACGTGTGCTCGAGCGCCTGACGCGCGTAGCCCCGCCACATCCGGCCGACGAGCGGCAGGACGCGGGCGGCATACGCGCTCGTCGGGTGCAGCGTCCAGCTCCACGTGATGAGCACGCCCGTCCCCACGGGGGCGAAGGCCCAGCGGCCGTCGACGTGCGAGACGAGCGGCTTGAAGGCGCCCGTGAAGTCGGTCAGGACGTAGTCGAAGCGCTCCGGGCGCACGACCTCGGTCAGCCGCTCGCGCATCGTGCCGCCGTCCGAGGTCACGATCGTCCGGGTCTGCCCGACCGTGCCCCAGGGACCGGACTGGTCGCGGACCTCGCGGATGGGCGGGAGCAGGCCGTAGCGGCGTGACATGAGGTCGGTGAGCGGATGGCCGATCAGCCGGTCGAAGGCGGCGCCGACCTCGACGGGCACGGCGCGCGAGGACTCGAGGTGCAGGGACGAGGGCATGGTCCAGCGTAGGGCGGCTCGTGCGCGGCCGGGGGCTTCCGACAGGGCTGGTGCCGGGCCTGCCGGTGGCGTGGCCCGAACGTGCGCGGCGGCGAATTCGGTTTGCTCCGAGCCGTTAGGCTGGAGCAGAGCGCAAGGAGCGCCATCGAGTCGTGCCGTCGGACGGCCGACCGAGATCTGAACGAGGTGGACTGTGCCGACTGGCAAGGTCAGGTTCTACGACGCGGACAAGGGCTTCGGATTCATCTCCGAGGACTCCGGCGCGGACGTCTTCCTGCACGCGAACGCGCTCCCGGAGGGCGTCACGACCCTGAAGAAGGGCGTGCGCGTGGAGTTCGGCATCGTCGAGGGGCGCAAGGGCGCCCAGGCGCTGTCGGTCAAGATCCTCGACCCGGTCCAGTCCGTCGCCGCCAACAAGTCCGCGCAGACCCGCCGCACCCCGGAGGAGCTCGTCGTCATCATCGAGGACGTCGTGCAGCTGCTCGACGGCGTCGGTGAGGGCTACCGCGCCGGACGCCGCCCCGACCGCAAGCTCGCCTCCAACGTCGCCCGCGCCCTGCGCGGCCTCGCGGACGAGCTGGAGAAGTGAGCTGATGACCGTCACCGCCCCCAAGACGGACGCCGTGCTGCTGGCCGCGTCCGACCTCGCCCGCAGCGTCCTCGAGGAGGTCGCCGAGCCGGGAACCATCGGCGCCCACCTCGGCATGGACCTGCTCGAGGAGCGCCTCGGCATGCACTGGTTCGAGTGCACGTCGCCGGGCTATCGCGGGTGGCGGTGGGGCGTCAGCGTCGCCCGGGTGCCGCGCGCCAAGGTCGCGACGGTCTGCGAGACCAACCTGCTCCCCGGCCCCGACGCCGTCCTGGCCCCCGAGTGGCTGCCGTATGCCGACCGGCTCGCTCCCGGCGACCTCGGCGCCGGCGACGTGCTGCCGTTCCGTCCCGACGATCCCAACCTCGAGGCCGGCTTCGAGGCGACGGGCGAGGAGGACGTCGACCAGATGGCCTTCTTCGAGCTCGGTCTCGGCCGCCCCCGGGTGCTCTCGGCGGAGGGCCGTGAGGCCGCCGCGACCCGGTGGTACTCCGGCGACAACGGCCCGACCTCCGAGGTGGCCGCCAAGGCCACCGAGCACTGCTCGACCTGCGGCTACTTCCTGCCCATGGCCGGTGCGCTGCGCGTGACCTTCGGGGTCTGCGCCAACGAGTGGAGCCCGTCCGACGGTCGCGTCGTCACGCTCGACCACGGCTGCGGCGCGCACTCCGAGACCGACATGGACCACCCCGAGCCGATGCCGGTCGGCGAGCCGATCGTCGACGAGTTCGCCGTCGACGTCGAGCCCGCCGAGCGTCCCACGCAGCGGGACCAGGACGAGTCGCCGACCGCCACGACGGACGAGGCGTCCGACGACACCACGGACGACACCACGGACGACACCACGGACGGGGCCACGGACGAAGCCCCGGACGCGTCTCCGGGTGAGACACCCGCGGAGGACCAGCCCGCCGAGGAGCAGCACGGCTCGGACGACCCCGTCACCGACTGACGGCAGGTCCAGCGCGACGAACCACCCGGCGCACCCGGGTGGTTCGTGCTGTCCGGGGGCGGCTCAGGCGGCGTCGCGGGCGTTGCCGCGACCGCGACGGACGTAGGCCCAGCCGATCCCGCCGAGCACGAGACCGGCCACGCAGGTCCACGGCCACCAGTCACGGTCGCCCTGGTGCAGGGCGGGCACGACGAGCGTGACGACGAGGGCGAGCAGCCACACGGCGAGGCCGACCTCGATGATCCGCAGCATCGGCACGTGCAGCGGCTCGATCTGCTCGGGCGTCGCCGGCTCGGTCGCGCCGGCCTGCACGTCGGGCCTGGTCTCGTCGCTCACGATGACAGCCTAGGGTCTCGTCACACGCGCGAAACGCGCCGCCACTAAGGTGTGCGCCATGTCGACGGATACGCGCACCACCCCCACACCGACCCGGTCTGGGCTCGACGGCTTCTTCAAGATCACCGAGCGCGGGTCCACCGTCGCCCGTGAGGTCCGAGGCGGCATCGTCACCTTCTTCACGATGGTCTACATCGTGGTCCTCAACCCCATCATCCTCTCGGGCGTCGTCGACGGCTCGGGCACGATGATCGGCGGCACCACCGACCTCGTGCGCAGCAAGCTGCTCGTCGCGGTGGGCACGGCGGTCGTCGCGGGCGTCATGTCGATCCTCATGGGGCTCGTCGCGAACTTCCCGATCGCGCTCGCCGCGGGCCTCGGCATCAACGGCCTCATCACGGGCATGGTGCTGACCCACTCGGCCGAGAAGATCACCTTCGCCGACCTCATGGGCCTCGTCGTGATCGAGGGCGTCATCATCCTCGTCCTCGTGCTGACCGGCTTCCGCAAGGCCGTCTTCAGGGCCATCCCCGGCCCGCTCAAGGTCGCGATCTCGGTCGGCATCGGCCTGTTCATCGCCTACATCGGCGTCATCGACGCCGGCTTCGCGCGCCGTCCCACCTCGCCCGGCTCGGTCCCGAGCGAGCTCGGCATCGGGGGCAGCCTCGACGGCTGGCCGACCCTCGTCTTCGTCGTCGGCGTCTTCCTCATCGCCGTCCTGCTCATCCGCAAGGTCAAGGGCGCGATCCTCATCGGCATCGTCGCCGCGACCGTGCTCGCGATGGCCCTCGAGGCGATCTTCAAGATCGGTCCGCGCGTCTTCGACGACAAGGGCGCCCTGACCAACCCGTCCGCGTGGGCCCTCACCGTGCCCAAGCTGCCGGACTCGATCACCAACACCCCCGACCTCGGCATCCTCGGCCAGTTCAGCCTGCTCGGGTCGTTCCAGAAGATCGGCATCGTCACGGCCGTGATGTTCGTCTTCTCGCTGCTGCTCGCCGACTTCTTCGACACGATGGGCACCGTCGTGGCGATCGGCACCGAGGCCAAGCTGCTCGACGAGGACGGCAACCCGCCCCACACCGACCGCATCCTCGTCGTCGACTCGGTGGCGGCCATCGCCGGTGGTGCCGGTGGCGTCAGCAGCAACACGTCCTACATCGAGTCGGCGTCCGGCGTCGAGGAGGGCGCCCGCACGGGTCTCGCGTCCGTCGTGACCGGTGTGCTGTTCCTGCTCGCGACGTTCCTCGCCCCGCTCTTCGCGGTCGTGCCGTCGGAGGCCGCGGCCCCGGCGCTCGTCATCGTCGGCTTCCTCATGATGACCCAGGTCAAGAACATCGAGTGGGACGACATGGAGATCGCCCTCCCGGCGTTCCTCACGATCGTGCTCATGCCCTTCACCTACAACATCACCGTCGGCATCGGTGCGGGCTTCATCGCCTGGGTGCTCGTCAAGATGGCCCGCGGCAAGACGCGCGAGCTGCACCCGCTCATGTGGGTGGTCGCCGCCTTCTTCGTCATCTACTTCGTCAAGGCGCCGCTGGAGTCGATGCTCTCCTGACCGCGCCCGACGCCGAACGACGGTGAGGCCCCCTTCCCGACCGGGACGGGGGCCTCACCCGTTGCTCAGCCCATCGTGCTCCGGACCCGGGCCACGCCCTCGGGGCTGCCGAACCACACGCGCGCGTCGGCCTCGCCGGCGAAGCCGGCCGTGCCGACGGGCGCCGCGAAGGTGCACACCGTGACGGGCACGCCCTCGGCCGAGCCGGCGCACTCGCCGACGTTCTGCACCGATCCTGCGGGCATCTCGTCGGCGGATGGTGCGGCGGTCCCGGTCCCGGTGGCGGGAGCGCCGCCGGGCCAGAGGTCGATCGAGATCTCCGCGCCGGGCGGCAGCTCGCACACCGAGAGCCGGTCGAGCTCGGACGCTCGGAAAGGGCCGGCGGTGGGGCAGCTGACGCCCGAGACCGTCGTGCCCGGCGCGCCGTCCGGGGCGGCCGCGCACCCGGAGAGGCAGACGGCCGCCACGGCGACGGCGACAGCGCTGGAGCGGTGCAGGGCCAGTGAGGTGCGGTGTGTCATCGGCGTTCCCCCCCCTGTGTCGGTGCTCAGACCGTAGGACACGCGGCGGCCCCGGATCGATCCATCCGTCCGGGTCTGTCCAAGGTCGGGAATGGTTAGCCGAGGTAATGAGTTAGGCTAAACATCTGCCGACTGTACTTCCGAGGATCCGCTCTTGACTGCAAAGAACCCCACCGCCCACCTCTCCCGGGCCGAGCTCGTCTCGCTCTCCAACGACATCCGACTGGCCTGCATGCGCATCTCGCGCCGGGTCCGCTTCGAGTCCGACCGTGAGCTGCCGCCGCACCAGTTCTCGGTGCTGTGCCGCCTCGAGGGCGTCGCACGCACCAACAGCGAGCTGGCCGACATCGAGCGCGTCTCGGCTCCGAGCATGAAGCGCACGACGAACATGCTCGTCGAGCGGGGCTACGTCTCTCGGGCCGACGACCCCACCGACGGCCGGCAGGTGATCCTGTCGCTGACCCAGGAGGGCGGCAAGGCGCTGCGCCGCATCCGGCGCCACCGCGACGAGTGGATGCTCGAGCGGTTCGAGACGCTGACGGACGAGGAGCGGGAACTGCTCCAGCGCGCCGCCGCCGTGCTGGGGAAGGTGGCCTCCAAGTGAGCCCCACCTTCCACTCGCTCTCCATCCCCAACTACCGCATCTACGCCTCGGGCGCGATCGTCTCCAACGTCGGCACCTGGATGGGTCGGGTCGCCCAGGACTGGCTCGTGCTCACCGTGCTGACCGACCACTCCTCGACGGCGCTCGGCATCGTCACGGGCCTGCAGTTCCTGCCGTTCCTCATCCTCGCGCCGTTCGCGGGGATGCTCGTCGACCGCTTCCCCAAGCGCCGCATCCTCTTCCTCACCCAGACGGCCCTGCTCGTGACGGCGCTGCTGCTCGCGGTCCTCACCGCCGCCGGCGTCGTGGAGCTCTGGCACGTCTACGCCCTCGCGTTCCTGCAGGGCGTCGCGACGGCCGTCGACAACCCGGCTCGTCAGACGTTCGTGTCCGAGATGGTCGACACCGAGCACCTGCCGAACGCCGTCGCGCTCAACAGCGCGTCGTTCAACCTCGGCCGCCTCGTCGGTCCCGCCGTCGCCGGTCTCGTCATCGCCTGGTTCGGCATCGCACCGGCGCTCTACGTCAACGCGGCGACGTTCGTCTTCGTCCTCGTGGCGCTGCTGCGGATGAACACGCGGCTGCTCACCCCCTCGCCCCGCGCCCGCGGCAAGGGACAGATCCGCGAGGGCCTGCGCTACGTCAAGGGACGGCCCGACCTCATCCTCATCATGGCGCTCGTCTTCGTGCTCGGGACCTTCGGCATGAACTTCCAGCTCACGATGGCGCTCATGGCGACCAAGGTCTTCGACAAGGGGCCGGGGGAGTACGGTCTGCTCGGCTCGATCATGGCCGTCGGGTCGCTCACCGCGGCCCTGCTGTCGGCCCGGCGGGCCCGTCCGCGCCTGCGCGTGCTGCTCGTCGCCCTCGTCGGCTTCACCGTGTCGACGGCCCTGCTCTCGACGGCGCCGAACTACGTCATGTTCGCGATCTACCTTGTGCCCACGGGTCTTGCTGCCCTGACCGCGCTGACCACGGCCAACGCCATGGTCCAGGTCAGCGTCGACCCCGTCATGCGGGGACGCGTCATGGCGCTCTACATGGCCATCTTCATGGGCGGCACCCCCGTCGGTGCGCCCGTGATCGGCTGGATCGGCGACGTGTGGGGTCCGCGCTGGACCATCGCCATCGGCACCGTCGCCGTCGGTCTCAGCCTGGTCGCGGTGGCTCTCTGGGTCGCACGTCGGCAGAATGTCGCGGTGACCTTCCAGACGCAGCGCCGCCCGCGCCTTCGCATCCAGCTCGCCTCGGCGATGCCCACCGCACCCGAGGCCATGAAGTGAACTTCAAGTTCCGTCACCGCATCACGGTCGCGGCGCTCCTGCTCTTCATCGTGATCGCCGTGGTGGCGGCCCTCGTCAACCGCTGAAACGGCCCAGCGCCGCCTGCCGACGTCGGCAGGCGGCGCTGGTCGTCACGGGGCCTCGTGCCCCGAGGCTGCAGCGTCAGGGACGGTCAGGCGTCCACGATGACGGGGATGATGAGCGGGCTGCGGCGTGCCTGGCGGTGGACCCACGTCGACATGGCGCGGCGCACGAGCTCCTCGACCTGCTCGATGTCCTCGATGCCCTCCTTGGTCGCCGTGGTGAGCGCCTTCTGGATGGCGGGCGTGGCCTTGGCGAAGTCGCCCGGCTCGTGCTCGAACCCGTGGGCGAGGTAGTCGGGCTCCTCGGTGAGCTTGCCGGTCTCGGGGTCGACGATGCAGACGATGGTGATGACCCCCTCCTCGGCGAGGGTGCGTCGCACGTGGAGGGACTCCTCTGTCGCTCCGCCGACGGTCATCGCGTCGACGTAGACGAGCCCGGCCGGCACGGTGCCGGTGATGCTCGCCCGTCCGTCGACGAGGTCGACGACGGCGCCGTCGTGCGCGATGAGGGCCTGCTTGGCGTCGACCCCGGTGCGGATGGCGATGTCGGCGTTGGCCCGCAGGTGGCGCCACTCGCCGTGGACCGGCAGGACGTTGGAGGGCTGCACGATGTTGTAGCAGTAGGCCAGCTCGCCGGCGCTGGCGTGGCCCGAGACGTGCACCTTGGCGTTGCCCTTGTGCACGACGTTGGCACCCCATCGGGTCAGCTCGTTGATCACCCGGTAGATGGCGTTCTCGTTGCCGGGGATGAGGGAGCTGGCGAGCAGCACGGTGTCGCCCTCGGTGATGCGGATGGGGTGGTCGCGGTTGGCCATCCGTGACAGCGCGGCGAGGGGCTCGCCCTGCGACCCCGTGCAGATCAGGGCGATCTGGTTCGCGGGCAGGCGCTCGAGCTGCTTGAGGTCGACGACCAGGCCCTTGGGGATGTCGAGGTAGCCGAGCTCGGCCGCGATGCCCATGTTGCGCACCATGGACCGGCCGACGAAGGCCACCTTGCGGCCGTGGTCACGGGCCGCGTCGAGCACCTGCTGGATGCGGTGGACGTGGCTGGCGAAGCTCGACACGATGACCCGGCCGGGCGTCGTCCGGAAGACGGCCTCGATGGCGGGGGACAGCTCGCCCTCGGACACGGTGAAGCCCGGGACCTCCGCGTTGGTCGAGTCGACGAGGAAGAGGTCGACGCCCTCCTCGCCGAGGCGGGCGAAGGCGCGAAGGTCGGTGACCCGGCCGTCGAGCGGGAACTGGTCCATCTTGAAGTCACCGGTGTGCAGCACGAGGCCGGCGGCGGTGCGGATCGCGACGGCGAGCCCGTCGGGGATCGAGTGGTTGACGGCGACGAACTCGCAGTCGAAGGGCCCGAAGCTGCGTCGCTCGTCCTCCTTCACCTGCACGGTGACGGGGGTGATGCGGTGCTCCTTGAGCTTCGCCTCGAGGAAGGCGAGCGTCAGGCGCGAGCCGACGACGGGGATGTCCGGCCGCTCCCGGAGCAGGTAGGGCACTCCGCCGATGTGGTCCTCGTGCCCGTGCGTCAGCACGATGGCGTCGACCTTGTCGAGACGGTCACGGATCCAGGAGAAGTCGGGCAGGATCACGTCGACGCCCGGCTGGTGCTCCTCGGGGAAGAGCACGCCGCAGTCGACGACGAGCAGCCGTCCGGCGTGCTCGAAGACCGTCATGTTGCGGCCGATCTCCCCGAGGCCACCCAGCGGGACGATCCGCAGGCCGTCGCGTGCGAGCGCGGGGAGCTCCTGGGAACGCCGGGGGCCACGTCCCCGGCCACGGGACTGCCGCCCGCGACCGCCGCCGGAGCTCACAGGCCCGTTCCGGGACGGGAGCTGGCGGCGTGCTGGCCTGAGGGTGCGGGGGCCCGTCGGGTGGCGGGGGTGAGCGAGTGGGTCGACATGGGGAGAGCATTTCACGTCAGACCGTGCCGGGCTCCCGGCCGACCCACGCGCTCACGCAACCGGGCCGGCCCGAGCCCGGCCCGAGCCCGGCCCGAGCCCGGCCCGAGGCCGGCGGCGGGCGGACCCCCGGTCAGCCGAGCAGGCCGCCGCCGGTGGGGCAGGTCACGACCTTGTCGACGAGGACGCAGACGACCTTGGCCTTGAGCGGGTCGAGCACCCGCACGAGGTCCTTCGGGTCGCCCGACAGCAGCGGCAGGTGCGGCAGCGCGAGCAGTCGCACGATCTCGGCCGGCAGGGTCGGGACGGGCAGCTTGGTCACCGACGGGAGCGGCACGGTGACCGAGGGGAGCGGCACCCCAGGGACCGACGGCAGGGGCACCGGCAGCCCGGGGGAGCCCTTGCCCGGCTTCGGCGCGGGCGCCGGCTTGGGTGACGAGGACGGCTTGGGCGAGCTCGAGGGCTTGGGCGTGCCGGCCGAGGGTGACGGCTTCGCAGAGGAGCTCGGTGTGGGGCGCGCGCCCGGCGAAGCCGTCGAACGGGGAGCCGGCGACCCGGCATACGCGAACCCGGAGCCGTCGGGCGTCGCCGAGCCGCTGCCGGCGGCCGGGCGGGCGGCGGGGAGCGCGCTCATCGGCACCACGGTCACGCCGCGGCGGTAGGCGTCGGCGATCGACAGGACCGTGCGGACGTAGGAGTCGGAGTGGTTGTAGCGCAGCACGGCCTTGTAGGCCGCGCCCGGCGCGCGCAGGTCGGTGCCACCCGAGCAGAGCAGCACGCCCGCGCCGGTGACGGCGTCGGTGAGGCTCTGCGGGTTGGCGACCCCGTCGCCGTCGCCGTCGCGGCCGGCGAGCCTCCACGAGGTGGGGATGAACTGCATGGGACCCACGGCGCGGTCGTAGACGGCGTCGCGGTCCAGCGCGCCGCCGTCGGTGTCGGTGATCCTCGAGGTGCCGCGCGAGCCGTCGAGCGGGATGCCGATGATGCCGGGACGGGCGATGCCCCTCGCGTCGAGGACGTTGCCGCCGAAGCGCGCGTGGTTGCTCTCGACGCGGCCGATGGCGCCGAGCAGCGCCCAGTCCACGCCGCAGCCCGGCTTGATGCCGTCGAGCACGCCGGCCGCGCGCTGGTAGGCGGCGAGGGCGAGAGAAGGTATGCCGTTCGCGTCCAGGCGGACCGGGGCGAGCGACTCGATGGCCGAGATCGCACCCCGCGCCTCGGACGGGACGTCGACGCGGGCGTAGTCCTTGGTGAAGGTCTGGTAGATCGGGGGCAGCTGCATCGGCGCGGGCGCGGGACCGGCCTGCGGGTAGAGCGGGCTGCCCTCGGCGATCGCCTGGTCGGGCACGGTGATGGCCGAGGTGGGCCTCACGGTGTCGGTGCTGCGCGTGGCGGCGAAGGCGATGCCGGCCGTGGCCAGGGCGATGACCGGCACGGCTGCAGCGACCCGGCGCGCCGTGGTGCCTGCGCGGACAATGCGGACCATGGTGACTCCTCGATGCGTCAGCCGCCTTCCTTGGCGGTCTGTCGGTTCAACGAGCCACCGACCCGAAGGTCACGCACGCGGGACGACGGGTTGTGCGAGAGGGCCGGCACCCGGCATACGGCATCCGGCCCCCTCGAGGGTGCCAGGGAACTCAGCCCAGCGCGGACACCACGTGCTCGATCGCCTGCGTCAGCTTCGTGACGTCCTCGGGGTCGACCGCCGGGAACATCGCGACCCGCAGCTGGTTGCGGCCGAGCTTGCGGTAGGGCTCGACGTCGACGATGCCGTTGGCGCGCAGCGTGCTCGCGACTGCCGCGGCGTCGATGGAGTCGTCGAGGTCGATGGTGCCGACGACCTGCGAGCGGGCGGCCGGGTCGGCGACGTAGGGCGTCGTCCAGCTGGTCTGCTCGGCCCAGGTGTAGAGACGCGTCGAGGAGTCCTTGGTGCGGCCGGTCGTGAACTCGAGGCCGCCGTTGCCGTTCATCCAGTCGAGCTGGCTCTTCAGCAGGGCGATGGTCGACAGCGCCGGGGTGTTGTACGTCTGGTTCTTCAGCGAGTTGTCGATCGCGGTCGGCAGGCTGAAGAAGTCTGGGACCCAGCGGTCCGAGGCGGCGATCTGCTCGACCCGGGCCAGCGCGGCGGGGGAGAAGGCGGCGAGCCACAGGCCACCGTCGGACGCGAAGCACTTCTGCGGCGCGAAGTAGTAGACGTCGGTCTGCGTGATGTCGACGGGCAGGCCGCCCGCTCCGGACGTCGCGTCGATGAGCACGAGCGCGTCGTCGTCGGCACCCTCGACCCGCTGGACCGGGGCCATGACACCGGTCGAGGTCTCGTTGTGCGGCCAGGCGTAGACGTCGACGCCGGCCTCGGCGTGGGGCGTCGCGAGGGTGCCGGGGTCGGCCTTGACGATCGTCGGGTCACCGAGGAAGGGAGCGGCGGCCGTGACGTTGCCGAACTTGCTCGAGAACTCGCCGAAGGCGAGGTGCTGGGCGCGGTCGCGGACGAGGCCGAAGGCGGCGATGTCCCAGAACGCGGTCGAGCCGCCGTTGCCGAGGATGATCTCGTAGCCGTCGGGCAGCGAGAAGAGGTCGCGCAGACCCTCGCGGACGTCGCCGACGAGCTGCCTGACCGGCGCCTGGCGGTGGGAGGTGCCGAGCACCGTGCGCCCGAGCGAGGCGAGGTAGTCCACCTGCTCGGGGCGGACCTTCGAGGGTCCGGAGCCGAACCGTCCGTCGGCGGGCAGGAGCTCGGCCGGGATGGTGATGGGCGGGGTCGCGGCTGGCGCTTCGGTCACGGATCCACCTCGGGAGTGCGGCCACGTGACGGGGCAGGTGGCAGACGTGTTGACGACGGATGACACCGTTGTCATCGCCGCCATTGAACCCCAGCTGCCCACCCCTTGGACACCGGTGATCGATGTGTGGACATCCGTGCGGCACCGATCGGGTCATCGGTTCGGCACCGGGAGGCGTCTGCGCGGCGTACGCGGAAGGGCGTATTCCGGGGGCGCCGGCACCGCGAGGACGCTGGGAGGTGCCGGGTCGCGGTGGGCGACGGTCCGGCACGTTCGAAGGGGGACGGACAGATGGTCCTGCGCAACGCGGCCCGGTTCCTGACTGCTGTGACGCTGGCTGCCACGGGGGTGGTCGTCGGTGTCATGGTCGGCGTCACGGCGGCCCTCGCCTCCGAGCCGATGCCCGAGCCGGTCGGGCGATCCGGCATCTGGCCGCCGCTGCCACCGCCCGCGGTCGCCGTCCCCGTCCTGGGCGACGACGGCGTGGGGGACTGGGTGTTCGCGGGGGTCCTCGTGCTGGCGGCGACGGTGACCCTGGCGATTCCCGGGCACGGTCGCCCGCGCCACCCCTGACCGTCCTGCCGCGACGGGCGGTCCTTCAGAGCTGTCCGAGCAGGGTGGCCACCGCCTCGGTGCGGCTCACGACGCCGAGCCGCGCGTAGGCGTGCTCCAGGTGCTTGCGCACCGTCCCCTCGGAGATGAGCAGGCGGTGCGCGATCTGGAGGTTGGTCGCGCCCATGGCGACGAGGTGGAGGATCTCCCACTGCCGGGGAGTCAGCGAGGACAGCCCGTGCAGCTCCGCGCGGCGACGCAGGTGCAGCTCCGCGAGGTGGGGCCGCGCGAGCCGCAGCAGGTCGACCTCGCGGGTGGAGAAGGCCGGCCCGCCGTGGCGGTGGAGCAGCACCCGCCGGTCCAGCTCGCCGACGGGCGCGAGGAAGCCGAGGACCCCGGACGTGCGCCGACCCCCGCTGACCTCGGTGTGCGCGGTGACTCCGTGGGAGCCGAACTGCTCGGAGAGTCCGGCGCAGGCCCGACACAGGACCAGGTCGTCCGGGTCGGCGCCGGTCAGGACCATGACCGTGCGCCGCCCGCCCGCGACCTGCAGCACCACGCCCGAGAGCCGCAGCCACGCGGTGACCTGGAAGGCGACCTCGTCGGCCGGCATGAGCTCGGCCAGCTCCGCGAGCACCGAGGTGTAGAAGATGTCGTCCGGGTCCCAGACGTGGGCGTGGTCGAGGATCTCGAGCAGGCGGATGACGTCGTCCTCGTGCACGCATGAGTCGGTCATGGCGGCCACCTCGGGTCTGCCGCACCGGCTCGTCGGCCGCACGGCCTCCGATCAAGCGTACGAGCGGCCGACCCGCCGCGTCCGTGATTGCCGGAGGTCCGCGCGGTGGTCCGTCCGGTGGCTCGGCGGGAGGCGGCCCGGTGGGAGGCGGCTCAGTGCGAGATCTCCGGGGTCCAGCCGGCGACGTCCTCGGGCTTGCGCGGCCCCTCCCCGATGTAGCGCGACGACGGTCGGATGAGCCGGCCGGTCTGCTTCTGCTCGAGGATGTGGGCCGACCACCCCGCCGTGCGGGCGCAGGTGAACATCGGCGTGAACATCGACGGCGGCACCTCGGCGAAGTCGAGGATGACGGCCGCCCAGAACTCGACGTTGGTCGCGAGGACCCGGTCGGGACGGCGGGCGTGCAGCTCGTCCAGGGCTGCCTTCTCGAGGGCGGCGGCGGCCTCGTAGCGCGGCGCGCCGAGGCGCTCGCAGGCCGAGCGGAGCACGCGGGCGCGCGGGTCCTCGGCGCGGTACACGCGGTGGCCGAAGCCCATGAGCCGTTCGCCCTTGTCGAGCACGCCCTTGACGTAGGCCGTCGCGTCGCCCTGCTGCTCGACGCCGTCGAGCATGTGCAGCACGCGCGAGGGGGCGCCGCCGTGCAGCGGTCCGGACATCGCGCCGACGGCGCCCGAGAGCGCGGCGGCGACGTCGGCGCCGGTCGAGGTGATGACGCGCGCGGTGAAGGTCGAGGCGTTCATGCCGTGCTCGGCCGCAGAGACCCAGTAGGCGTCGACGGCCTCGACGTGCTTCGGGTCGGGCTCGCCGCGCCAGCGGATCATGAAGCGCTCGGTGATGGTGCGGGCCTTGTCGACCTCGCTCTGCGGGACCATCGGCTTGTCGAGCCCGCGGGCGGACTGGCCGACGAACGACAGCGCCATGACGGCGGCGCGGGCGAGGTTGTCGCGCACCTCGTCGGCGTCGATGTCGAGCGTCGGCTTGAAACCCCACACCGGCGCGAGCATGGCGAGCGCGGACTGGACGTCGACGCGTACGTCCCCGGTGTGCACGGGCAGCGGATACGGCTCGGCGGGCGGCAGTCCGGGGTCGAACTCGTTGTCGACGAGCAGGCCCCAGACGTGGGCGAAGTCGACGTGGCCGACGAGGTCGTTGATGTCGACGCCGCGGTAGCGCAGCGCGCCACCCTCCTTGTCCGGCTCGGCGATGGTCGACTCGAAGGCGATGACGCCCTCGAGGCCTGGCTTGAAGTCGGGGTCGGGCGTGCTGTCTGCCATGGACGATCCTTGCTGTGCAGGCGGTACCACCGCGGTGTGGAGGCCGGCAGCCGCGGACGCTCGGGCGTCGGTCGCGGCTGACAGACTCACCGTATGCCGTCAGCCGCCGACCAGACCGTCTTTCGTGATGCCGTGTTCACCACCCGAGACCAGCACCACGACGCCGTCCGCTTTGAGGGGACCGACTTCACGGGGGCGCACGCGGAGGGCCACAGCTTCCTCGAGTGCTCGCTCGTCGGCAGCACGCTCGACGAGGCGCACCTCGAGGGCTCGCGGTGGTCGGAGTGCGAGTGGGAGCGCGTCGGTGGTGTGGGCGTCGTCCTGACCGAGTCGACCCTCGTCGAGACGACGATCGAGGGCTGCCGGCTCGCGGCCGTCTCGGCGTGGGGGACGACGTGGCGCGACGTCACGGTGCGCGGCGGCAAGGTCGACTTCCTCAACCTGCGCGGGGCGCGCCTCAAGGACGTCGCCTTCGTCGACTGCGTCGTCGGCGAGCTGGACCTGCAGGAGGCGAAGGTCGACGGACTGACCTTCGAAGGGTGCACGCTCGTGGCGCCGACCTTCGGTCGCGGGACGTATGCCGGCCTCGACCTCTCCGGCGCCACGCTGCGCTCGCCGGTGGGGCTGGCCGGGCTCAGGGGCGCGACGCTGAGCCGCACGCAGGTCATCGACCTCGCCGACGCCCTCGCGGCCGAGCTCGGGATCCTCGTCGCCGACTGAGCCGGAGCTCAGTTGATCTGGTTGGGCTTGGCCCGGCGCAGGGCCGCGGTCGCCGCGTCCTTGGCGCGGTCGGTGGCCTTGACCTTGTCGTCGGGCCGGATGCGCTTGGTGAGGTCGGCGCGCTCGACGAGGTCCGAGAGCAGCATGTCGGTGTGGGGGTGCACGCCGACGGCCTCGTCGCCGCTGAAGACGACCCAGTGGGCGACGTCGCCCTTGTAGACCTTGAGGATGCTGCCGTCGGCGAGCGACTTGGCGTGCGCCATGGCCTGGCGCCGGGCTCGCTCGCTCGAGATGGCCTTGTTGGCGGCCTCCTTGGCCGGCTCGCGCAGCGCCTGCGTGGCCACCCAGATCTGGGGGCCGTACTTGATGCCGAGCTTGACGCCCTGGGTGACGAGCTTGCCCTTGCCTGCCATGTGGTCACTCCTCACAGCGCCCCGGGCCGAGCCGGGGCTGTCGTCGGGGCCGCACGCGCCGTGGCCTGACGTCCGCGCGGACCTTCTCGGGTCAACCCTAGTGTGGGGTCATGAACAGCTCACCGCGCGATGCGGCCCCGCAGGGCCTGGCAGCCGTCCGCCGTGTCGACTACTCCGGCGACGGCCTCGTCGAGTCCGATGTCGCGGCCTCGCCGTACCTCCAGGCCCGGGCGTGGGTCGACGACGCCGTGGCGGCAGCCGAGGAGCGCGACGACGTGCCCGAACCGACCGCCATCTCGGTCGCCACCGTCGACGCGACGGGCACGCCCGACGTGCGCACCGTCCTGATGCGCTTCCTCGACGAGCGCGGACCCGGCTTCGTCACCAACCTCGACTCGGCCAAGAGCGAGCACCTCAAGGCCAACCCGCGCGTCGCGGCAGCCCTGACGTGGCCCTCGCTCTACCGCGCGATCCGCTTCCGGGGGAGTGCGGAGCTCGTCGGGCGCGACGAGGTCGAGGCCTACTTCGACTCGCGCCCCTACGGCTCGAGGCTGTCGGCATGGGCGTCGGACCAGTCGCGTCCGGCGGACGACCGGCACCAGCTCGAGCGCAAGTGGCAGGAGGTCCTGGAGCGCTTCCCCGACACGGGCAGCGACCACGACGTGCCGGTGCCGGACTTCTGGGGCGGGTGGCGCATCGTGTGCGACGAGGTGGAGTTCTGGGCGGGGCGGCGCAACCGGCTGCACGACCGCATCGTCTTCCGCCGCACGGGCGACGGCGACCTCGCCGACGCCGCCTCGTGGACGAGGCTGCGCCTCCAGCCCTGACCCCTCCAACCCCGCTGACCCCGCTTGACCGCACCGAACGCAGCGTTCGGTCGCGAACTCACTGTTAGAACAGTGAGTTCGGCATCGAACGCTGCGTTCGGTCGAAGAGGCGGGGAGGGGCTGGACGTGGAACAGGGCAGCCCGACGAGTCGGACTGCCCTGCTTCATCCATGGGTGTGGATGGGGACGCGGCTATCGCGTGGCCACCTCACACGCTCCGGAAGAAATCACTTCTCGGATCACCTCCCTTCGGTTTCGATGTCTCGACCTTAGGTCGGGTCCGCGAGGGCGGCAAGAGCTTTATCGGGGGCTGTCGGCAGACCGTCAGACGCCGGGCTCGGGGTCCGGCGCGACCGCCGCCGGCGCGCTGGGGCGCAGGCCGACCGGGCCCGAGCCACCACCGGTCGGCGGCAGGGGCGGCGCGGCCGGCGGCCAGTAGGGCAGCGTCGCGACGGACGGCTCCGACGGCTCGGACGTCGCGTCCGCGGTCGAGGCCGGCGGCTCCGCCACGTCCCGGGACTTCGCGTCCTCGGACTGCGACCCGGCGGCAGCGCTCGTCGACCCGTAGAGACGACCCGCCCCGACGAGCATCGCCAGCAGCACCGGGAGCTCGAGGTAGGCCGCATAGCTGGAGAGGGCGGCATACAACGTCGTGGCCCGGGCGTAGTCGACGCCGAAGAGCACGGCGAAGAGGGCGGCGGCGACGAAGCCGACGGCCCACAGTCGCGGGCCGGTGACCCACGGCACCCGCGCCTCGAAGGCCGCGGACGCGTCGGGGGCGATGCGTGGCATGAGCGCCACCCAGACGACGTAGTGCATCGTCTGCATGAAGGCGAGGACGGTGAGCAGCCGCACCCCGACGACGGTCGCGGTCGTTCCCGGCAGCGCGCCCGCTGCGAGGACCGCGTGGCCGTCACCGACGACGCTGCGCACGATGCCGGGGTCCGCGGTCAGCGACCCGTCGAACACCCCGGTGAGGATGACGGCCGGGACCACCACGACCCAGAGCAGCTGCACGGCCCGGAACGCCCGGCGACCGCGCAGCGAGGTGATGCGCCGCGACCACTCCCAGAGGAAGAAGAGCGGCACCACGTGGTGCAGGTGGACCAGCACGACGAGGTGGTAGGCCGGGAAGGCCAGCGACACGGCTGCGGCCACCCCGATGAGCGCCCAGGCCACCACCCGGCGGCGGCCCTCGAGCACGCGGTGCGCCGCGACGGCGAGCACGGCGTAGCCCAGGGCGATCTCGCCCAGCTGGGCGGGACGTCCGATGACGGGGGCGAGCAGCCGGAAGGCCACGATCCCGGTGACGAGCGCGACGAGCAGGTCGAGGAAGGGACGGGCCAGCAGGCCCCCGAAACGCCCCACGACGTAGCGGATCTCGAGGAGGTTGTGCAGCACCCCGAAGAGGATGAGGCCGATCACGGCCGTCGCGACGGGGGAGCGGAGCGTGAGGGCGAGCGAGGCGGCCACGGCGCCGAGCACGAGCAGCGTCAGGGTGCGCGAGCGCGGCACGGCACTCGCGGCGCTCGACTCCTCGGCTTCGGCCACGCGCCCATGGTTTCGTCGGCTGGTCGGCGCGGCCACCCGAGTAACCCGATCGTTAGGGTCCTGTGGCGTGACCGAGATTCAGGGGGACGGCGCGGACGGGGCCGCCGGGCGGAGCGGCAGCCTGCGGGCGATCGCCCTGTCGGCCTACGGCCCCACGCTGCTCGGCTCGACGGGCGCCGGAGCGGTGTCCCCGATCGTGGCCGTCTCGGCGCGCGAGCTCGGTGCGTCGGTGGGGGTGGCCGCGCTGCTCGTCGCGATGATGGGCGTCGGTCAGCTGCTCGGTGACCTGCCGTCGGGGGCGCTCGCCGCCCGCATCGGTGAGCGTCGCGCGCTCCTCGTCGCCGCCGTCGTCGAGGCGGTCGGGATGCTCGTCTCTGCGCTCGCGGGCGGTCTCGTCATGCTCTTCGTCGGCGTCCTCGTCATCGGCCTCGCCGGCTCCCTCTTCGGGCTGGCCCGGCAGGCCTACCTCACCGAGGCCGTGCCGGTCGCGATGCGCGCGCGGGCCCTGTCGACGCTCGGCGGGGTCCACCGCATCGGCTACTTCCTCGGCCCGTTCATCGGGTCGCTCGCCATCGTGCGGTGGGGCACGGAGTCCGCGTATGCCGTGGGCGGCGTCGCGAGCATCGCCGCCTTCGTCCTCGTCCTCGTCGCACCCGACATCACGGGATCGGCCCACCGCGTCGCGGGTGGTGGCCCACCGCGCAGCGTCGTGTCGGTGCTCCTGCAGCACCGACACGTGCTGCTGACGCTGGGCACCGGCGCGATGTGCGTGGCCGGGGCCCGCGCCATCCGTGAGGCGCTCGTCCCGCTGTGGGCCGAGTCGGTCGGCTTCTCGCCCGCGCAGACCTCGCTCGTCTTCGGCGTGGCCGGCGCCATCGACATGCTGCTCTTCTACCCCTCCGGGTGGCTGATGGACCGCTACGGCCGGGTGGCCGCCGCGGTCCCGAGCATGCTCGTGCTCGGTCTCGGCATGGCGCTCATGCCCCTTGCGACGAGCCTCGTCGCCGTGACGGCCGCGGCGACCGTGCTGGGGGTCGGCAACGGGCTCGGCGCGGGCCTCATCATGACGCTCGGGGCCGACGCGTCGCCGGCCGACGGGCGCGCGCAGTTCCTCGGCGGGTGGCGCCTCTGCGCCGACCTGGGAAGGGCAGCGGGGCCGCTGGCGTTGTCAGGGCTGAGCGCCATCATGTCCCTCGGCGCCTCCGCCGTCGTGCTCGGCGTGGGCGCCGTCGTCGGGGCGGGGTGGCTGCGCATCTGGGTGCCTCGGCACGACCCGACCCGGGTCGGCGACCGCGGCGCTGCGACGAGCGGTCCCTGAGCGCTCTCCGACTCTGAGAAGGTATGACCGTGACGGACCTGATCGACACCACCGAGATGTACCTGCGCACCATCTTCGAGCTCGAGGAGGAGGGCATCGTCCCCCTGCGCGCGCGCATCGCCGAGCGTCTCGGCCACTCCGGTCCCACGGTGTCGCAGACGGTGGCCCGCATGGAGCGCGACGGGCTCGTCGCGGTCTCGGGCGACCGGCACCTCGAGCTGTCCGACCACGGCCGGCTGCTCGCCACCCGCGTCATGCGCAAGCACCGGCTCGCCGAGCGCCTGCTCGTCGACGTCATCGGCCTCGAGTGGGAGTATGCCCACGACGAGGCGTGCCGCTGGGAGCACGTCATGTCCGAGAAGGTCGAGCGCAAGATCCTCGGCCTCATCGGCGAGGGTCTCGAGTCGCCCTACGGCAACCCGATCCCGGGGCTCGACGAGCTCGGTGTGCGCCAGGACGAGGACTTCCTCACCGGCCTCAGCACCCTGACCGCGGCGGTCAAGGACGCCCCGGCCGTCGTCACGATCCGCCGCATCGGCGAGCCCGTGCAGGTCGACCCCGAGGCGCTCGCGCTGCTGACGAGCGCCGGCGTCGTGCCCGGGGCCCGCGTCGAGGTCGTGCGGGACGGGGGCCGCGTCGTGGCCGTCCGTGAGGGCAGCGAGCCCTCGACGGGCGTGTCGCTGCCCGACGACGTCGCCGTCCACGTCTTCTGCCAGGCCGCCTGACGCCGGTCGGTCCTGGCCGTTCCCCGCTGTGGCGGGGGTCGGTCTGTGGGGGTTTGCCCCCTGCTGCCGGACCCTTTTGTCAGTCCTTGCCACAGCGCGCCACGAGCCCCTCGAGAGCCTCGGAAAAATTCTGTGACGAGTGGGAACTCGGAGGTGACAAGGCTGGGGGTCTTGGGTACGGTTGGCCCCACTTGCTCTCCCCGTCGAGTGAGTGCCGTGGGTCGAACCGCCTAGTCCTGCCATCGACCCGAGGCTCAGCACGAACCGCATGGCAGGAGCGGGGGAACCACTTTCTCCGGACGTCGAGAGACGCCCTCGGGGTGAAGCCCTCCGTGGACCGAACCTGGTCCGAGCGAAGGCCGGGCAGTACCTCAAGCCCGAACCCGACAGCTCACCTCGTAGGCGTCGAGAGGTCAACCGTGGCTCAGAACGTTCCCGGGCGCCACCGCGCCCCCGGTCGATTCAACGCGATCGCAGAGCTCAAGACGATCGCCAAGGAGTCTGCTCAGCCCGCCGTGAAGGGTGCCGCGATCGTGGCCGCCTCGGGTGGCCTCGTCGCCTCGTTCGCCGGCACGGCGAACGCAGCCGACGGTTCGAGCAGCGCCGTCGCCGCCCCCGCAGCCGTCGGCCCCGCCGTCGGCACGCTCAAGGCCGGCAACGCCCTCTCCGCCATCGGCTTCGCCAAGCCCGCGCTCAAGCAGGCCAACGTCAAGCCGGTCGTCATCGAAGACATCCAGGTCAAGACGGCTCGCGCTGAGAAGAAGGCCGCTGCCAAGGCTGCCGCCGAGCGCCAGGCCGCGACCGAGCGCGCCTCGCGGTCGGCCACGCGTGTCGCCCTCAACGCCCCCGCACCCGCACCGGCGCCGACCGCCAGCGGCATCGTCGGCATCGCGCAGTCCTTCTTCGGCGTCCCGTACGTCTACGGCGGCTCGTCGCCGTCGGGCTTCGACTGCTCCGGCTTCACCTCCTACGTCTACCGCCAGGCCGGGATCTCGATCCCGCGCACGGCGTCGGCGCAGCAGGCCGCCGCGACGCGCGTCAGCAACCCGAGCCCCGGAGACCTCGTCTTCTTCGGCTCGCCGGCCTACCACGTGGGCATCTACGTCAGCCCCGGTCGCATGATCGACGCCCAGCGCACCGGCACCGTGATCGGCAACCACTCGATCTGGACGACCCCGTCGGGCTACGGCCGCTTCTGAGCCGCCCCCTCCGCTTGTTCGCTGCGCCCCCACCGGTCACCGGTGGGGGTGCAGCGCTTTTCGGACCCGTGGTTGACTGAGCTGATGACCGACCAGCCTGCCGCCGAGTCCACGACCCTCATCGAGCTCGACCTCTGGAGTGACCTGGTCTGCCCCTACTCGTGGGTGGCCAAGCGGCGTGTCGAGGCCGCCGTCGCCGCCTTCGAGCGCCCGCACGACGTCACGGTGCGGCTGCGGTCGTTCGAGCTCGACCCCGACGTGCCCGTGGGTGGGGCGGTACCCGTCAGCGAGCACCTCTCGGTGCGGCACGGGGGCGACGCGGGTGCCGGCCGGCTCATGAACGCCAAGGCGAGCGAGGTCGCCGAGGCCGACGACCTCCTCTTCGACTGGGACCGCGCCGTGCGCGCCAACACCTTCGACGCCCACCGGCTCTGCGCCCTCGCCGGCGAGATGGGCGGTCCGGCCCTGCGGTCCGCGGCCGTCGAGCGCTTCCACTCCGCCCACTTCGGTGAGGGGCTGGCCATCGACGACCACGAGGTGCTCCAGCGGCTCTCCGCCGAGTGCGGCCTCGACGAGCGGCGCGTGTCCTCCGTGCTCGCGTCCGACGAGTACGCCGAGCAGGTGCGCGCCGACGAGCAGCAGGCCCGCTCGATGGGCGTCACGTCGACGCCCTTCGTCGTCGCCAACGGGTATGCCGCCGTGTCGGGTGCGCGTCCCGTCGAGGACTACCTCGCCCTCCTTCGCGGCGTGGCCACGCAGACCGTCTGAGGCGCACCCACCGGGCGGGACGGCATACGCCCTCGGTCAGGACGCCTCGTCGGCGGCCGGGCGGCCGAACGACACGGCGGCGTCGACCCCGGCCGGTGCCTCGTCGCGCAGCTGCCGGTCGGGCAGTGCTCCGAGCGCGTCGTTGACCGTCGAGAAGGCACGACGCAGCGCGACGAACGCGGTGATCGCGAAGATCTGCCGGTCGTCGAAGCCCGCCCTCCGGAGGGGCTCGAGGTCGGCGGCCGTCGTGGCGTTCGGGTCGCGGGCGATCGTCCGTGCCCATCCGGCGAGGGCGGCGTCGACGGCGTCGAGACCGTCGTCGTCGCCGCGGAGGACGGTGTGCGCGACGTCGTCGCCGGCTGCCGTCGCAAGCCGGTTGCCCCACGCCAGGGAGCAGTACGAGTCGCCGACGGTCCCGGCGGTCGCGGAGATGAGGACCCCGCGCTGGCGGAAGGTGAGGCCTGCCTGCTGGGCCAGGTCGCCGAGCAGAGCGAAGAGCGCGACCTTGGCCGACGGCGAGTGCGCCCACACGCGCGTGAGGTTCATGACGAAGCCGTGGTCGGCGACGTCGCCGTCGAAGAGCGCCTGCACCTCGGGCGACGGCGGGGGCTCCGCGAGGAAGCCGTGACTCGGGTGTGTCGTCGCCATGGCGCAGCTCCCTCGGTGTCGGGGCGTGGTGCTTCATCGTCGCACGGGCTGCTGGGCGCGTCCGGGCTCGTGCGGAAGTGATCGCGAGGCTGATGCTCGTGGTGGCCGGGACAGAACGACGCAAAACGCCCAGTGCGGCGCGGACCCTGCACAGTCGTGGGCATGTCGCGCTGGGATTCGGCTCTCGCGCGGCCTTTCGGGGGAAGGATGCGAGGGTGCGCGGTCGCGCGCTCGGGTGGGGCCCGGGTGGAGGGTCGGTGCGGTCGCGCAGCAGTCCAGCGACGGGTCGAGCAGCCGGCGAGGTCGGCAGACCGGGGTGGGTGAGGGTGGAGCAGTCGGACGGCGGGCGCGAGGGCGCGCACGACGAGGCGCAGGACGACGCGCACGAGACGGACGCCGGGCTCATGGGCCGGGTGCGTGGGGGTGACGATGCGGCCTGGGCGCAGCTGCGCGCGCGGCACGAGCCGGACGCCCGACGTCTCGCCGATCGGCTCGCCGGGTCCACGGCGCCGGCCGCCGCGCTTGTCGACGGTGCCTTCGTGCGAACTCGCGACGACCTGCGCGCGGGTGGCGGCGCCGACACGGCCTTCCGGCCCTACCTGCTGAGCACCCTGCGACGGGTCGCGGCCCTCGACGGCCTCGCCCGTGGCGGCGCCCCGGACGACGCCGTCGAGGCGGAGGAGCGCGATGCCGTCTGGGCCGCGTGGCGTTCGCTGCCCGACGAGTCCCGTTCTCTCCTCTGGCGTCTGGCCGTCCACGAGGAGCAGCCGCACCAGATCGCCCCGGCCCTCGGAACGACCTCGAGCGGGCTCGCCGGACGGAGCCGGCGGGCGCGGGAGCGTCTGCGTCGGGCGTTCCTGTCCGAGCTCGTCGCCAAGGCGGGGGAGCCGGACTGTCGCGCGGTGCGGCGCCAGCTCGGGGGCTACCTGCGCGACGATCTTCTGGAGCCCGCACGACAGCAGGTCGACGACCACCTCGACGGGTGTGCCCGCTGCCGCGCTGCCGTCCTCGACGCCGTCGACCTCGATGCCGCGATCCTGCTGCGGGTGGCGCCGGTGCTGTTGCCGGGAGCGTTCGCGGGGGCCGTCGCGGGGGCTGCTGCGTCGGCGGTCGCCGACGAGGCTGGGGCGGGCGAGATGTCGGGAACGGACGAACCGTCGGGAGACGACGGGACGGCGGCCGCGCTCGCCGAGAGCTGGGTGCCGGTCCCCGTCGGCGTGGCGTGGCTCATGGAGGGGGCGGACGACGACCGAGGGCCTGACGACGACCCTGAGGAGGAGGTGTTCGGGCGGGTGGTCTCCGTGCCCGGGCGATCCGTCGCCGCGGTGCTTGCCGCTGCCGCCCTCCTCGTGGCGGCCGCCCTCTTCCTGACCCAGCTCGAGCCGTCGGGTCGTGTCGCAGCGGATTCGCCTGTGGGGCAGGCATCCTCGTCCGGGTCGGTCGACGGTGGCGAGACCGACCATCCGGACGAGACGTCCGGCAGCGCCGATGCCAGCGCGACCGCGCCCCGGCCCGTCATCGGGGTCGCGACGGCAGAAGGGGTCTCGCGCTACCAGTCGTCGGGCGGTCGGGCCGGGAGTCAGGCTCAGGCGGCAGTGGGCACAGGCGGGTCCAGCAGCTCCGCGAGCCGTCGGCCCCGCACGTCGCCGACCTCGACCTCGACCGCCGCGCGGCCCACGTCCACCTCGGCAAGGCCCACCACGAACACGCCGACAGCGACGGTCAGTCCCGTCGGCACGGTGACGAGCCTCGCCTTCACGCCGAGCGACCGTGGCTACAGCGCCCACCTCGAGGTGCCGGGCGGCTGGGCCATCACCTCGGTGCGGGACGTCAAGGGCGCCCGGGTGCGCGAGCACGTGGACCAGCCGGTCACCGTCTTCGACGGCCGGCTCGGGGGCGGGGACCTCGTCGTCGAGGTGACGAGAGTGAGGCCGGACGTCACCGGTGCGCTGACCGCCGTCTTCACCGACCGGTCCGGCGCGCCACTGCCCGGCTCGGGGGCCTACCTGCTGCGGTGAGCCTCGTCGACGGCGGTGTCGAGGTCCGACTCCGCGTCGGTGCTGTCGGTTGTGCTGCCGCTGGTGGTGCCGGCGGGCAAAGGGGCAACGGGCGAAGGGGCAGCGGGCGCGCCCGGGGGCGGGAGGGCGGCATACGCCATCGGGTCGACGGGCAGGTCGGGCGCACTCTCGTCGACGGGGATCACCTGGCCCAGCCGGGTCAGCTCGACGACGGCGCGGATCGGCGTCACGGGCGGCACGACGAGACGAAGGTCCTGGCGGCGGTCGCGCAGGCGCTGGGAGAGGCGGAAGAGCGAGGCGATGGCGGCGCTGTCGACGTAGGTGGTGCCGGTGAGGTCGACGACGACGAGCGTCACGTCGTCGGGGACGGCGTGGGCGAGGGCGTCGGTCAGGGAGCGGGCGTTGGAGAGGTCGAGCTCGCCCGTGATGCGCACGAGCTGGGTGGCGCCCGAGCGCGTCGTGTCGACTCGGGCGAGGTCGCTCACGACGTGCCTCCGAGCCGGATGCGTCGTCGGAGGCGGACCTCGGTGCCGTCGGGGGAGCGCTCGACGGCGACGTCGTCGACGAGGGCGCTCATGAGCTGGAGGCCCCAGCCGCCCCCGCGCTCGGCCGCAGCACGCCATTGGCCGTCGTCGCGGACCCGGATCTCGAGACGGTCGTCGTCGAGCCGGGCCTCGACGACGAGGTCTCCGGCGGAGGGCTGCTCGCTGTAGGCGTGCTGCACGACGTTGGCGCACGCCTCGCCGCACGCCACGAGGACCTCGTCCGCGTCGTGGTCGGACACGCCCGACTCCCTGAGCCAGCGGCGCAGGGCGCTGCGGACCTGAACGAGGTTGCGGGCCTCCGCGGGCAGGCGCAGGTCGAGCTCTCCGTCGACCGACGGCGCGGCCCGCATCGCGAGCACGGCGACGTCGTCCTCGATGTGGTGCTCGTCGAGGAAGGTCTCGAGCAGGCGGTCGCACAGGGCCTCGAGACGGTCGTCCACGGCCGCAGCCGAAGCCTCCCGCGCGAGGCGGTCGAGGCCGTCGGTGAGCGACACGCCCCGGCGCTCGATGAGACCGTCGGTGAAGAGGACCAGGGTCGCGCCCGGCGGCAGCTCGGCGCTCGCCTCGGTGAACGAGCCGTCCGCGGTGACCCCGACCGGCGGCGAGAGCGCGCCGGTGAGGAAGGTGCCCCGACCGTCGGCGACGGTGAGGGCCGGGGGGTGGCCGGCGTTGCTCCACCGGATCCGACGGGTGGCCGGGTCGAAGACGAGGTAGATGAGCGTGACCATCTCGGGGACCGGCAGCTGCGCGACGAGCTGGTGGACGCCGCGCATGACCGCGGGCGGGGACGGGTCCTGAAGGGCGTACGCGCGCAAGGCCATCCGCACCTGCACCATCGTCGCGGCGGCGGGGAGCCCGTGGCCCGCGACGTCACCGATGGCGAGGCCGAGCAGGCCGCCGGGCAGCTGGACGACGTCGTACCAGTCGCCGCCGATCTGCACGTCGGCCGTGGCCGGGACGTAGCGGGCGGCGAGGGCCACGCCGGGGACGTCGGGGAGGCGGTCGGGCAGGAGGCTGCGCTGGAGGGTCTCGGCGATCTGGTGCTCGCGCTGGGCGCGGGCCTCCTCGTGGCTCAGCAGCTCCTGCGCCTCGGAGCGCTCCTGGATCTCCTGCACGAGACGGGTGTTGGCGGCCGAGAGCTGCGCCGTGCGGTGCTCGACGCGGCGCTCGAGCTCAGTGGTCGCGGCCCTGAGCGCGGCCGCGGTCTGCAGGCGCTCGCTGACGAGGGCCGCGAGGAAGAAGGAGGTCAGGGCGACGCAGGCGTTGAAGGTCTGCAGGGTCACCATCTGGCCGACGAGGGTCATGCCCTTGAAGGGGCCGATCATCTGGGCCGCGGACCACGTCGCGAGCAGGCTCGCGATGAGGGCCGCGGGGGCGGCGCCGCGCAGCTGCAGGCGCCAGGCCGCCCAGCCCAGGACCGGCAGCGTGAGGAAGAGGACGGGCAGCTCGGTCACGGACGCGGCAGCTATGACGGCGGTCGACGCCGCCAGCACCGCCGCACCCTCGAGCCACTGGCGCAGGGGCCAGCGACGCTGCTCCCAGAAGAGGGGCAGGCAGAGCAGGAAGGGGGTGACGGCGAGGACGCCCATCGCGTCACCGGTCCACCACACGGCCCACGCTGCCGCGAGCTGCGCCGAGGTGATGGAGCCGGAAGCCAGCAGCGTGGCCGAGCCGGTCGTCGCGCTGACCAGCATGCTCGCGAGGGCACCGAGGAAGACGATCGCGAGCGCGTCGCGCTGCCGGTCGAGCTCGCGGCGGAAGCCGACGCGCCGGAGCAGCGTGACCGCCACGACCGGGGCGAGGGTGTTGCCGACCGCCGTGACGGCAGCGGCGAGCGGGCTGGCGCTGATCGGCAGGTTGACGGCGAGGGCCGCGACGGCGATCGCCGGCCAGTAGGACCGTCCGACGACGACGAGGGCGGCGACCGCGACACCGGTCGGCGGCCAGAGCGGGGTCACGTCGTTGCCGACCAGTGACAGCTCGAGGCCGAGGCGCGCTCCGACGTAGTAGGCGAGGGCGATGACGACGAGCCGGCCGGCGCGACGGGCGGGGGAGACGGCAGAGGGCGGGGTGGCGAGGCCGGTGCGGGTCGCGTGGCCCGGCGGGCTGGCGGGGCTCGTGGCGGGGTGGGCCGGTGCGGTGCGTGCAGTGGGAGCGGAGGTGGCGGAGGGCAGGGCGGCAGGACCCGAACGGTCGACGGCGTCCATGCCTGTCGTCATCGTCCGGGGCGGCCCAGCCGTTCGCGTTTCGCCATGGCCATGACTCTAGGAGCACCGGGTGTCACGTGACGAGCCCTTCGTCCGGCTTTCCTGAAAGGCCGCGACGTGAATTGTCCGTTCAATGACGTCCGGTCTCGTGTGTCACAGATCGCACCGTTTTCAGGGTGATGCCCGGACGGGGACGGGGCGGCTGCCTACGCTGGAATTGGGCGAAGAATGTCTCGCCGGGGTGCCTTTCGGAGGCGAAAGAAATGACCATCCTGAATTTCGAGGTCAAGACCTATCAGGTGCTCATGGGAAGTCGGTCGGTGTCGGCTTCACGGGGCTCAACTATGCCGCGGCGACGATCTCTTGCAGAGGACCGGCGAACGAGCAGCTGCTCGTCGTGTTCGCGGCCACGCAGGCGCAGGCCGATGCCGGCGGCAACTTCACGGATCTCACCGGCAAGCGCGGCGGGATCGTCGCGCCGATGTCGTCGTTCGGCATGTACATCGACATCCTGCGCAACGAGGGTCCGATCTACGCGCAGATCGACTCGGGTGCGCCGAACAACCTGAACCTGCTCAAGACGGGGCCAGAGCCGGTGGCGGACACGGCGAAGTAGCCCTTGGACGTAGGTGGGAAGGCGGACGTCGTCGGCGGCGTTTGGGACGCGCCTTCTGACGGGCGGGCCCCTCGAGGAAAGGTCAGCAGCGAGCTGAGGGGATGAGGGACATGGCACAGGGTGTGCTGGAGCAGGGGGTCAGGCCGACGCGATGGCGTGGAGGCTTGTGGCGTGAGGAGGCGTTCGACCGGATCTACCGGATCGTCGACGAGCTGCCGTCACCGTCGGAAGAGGTGAGAGCGCATCTCGAGGCGGCGAGCGTGCTGGCCGACCACCGGCAGAGCCCGGCGGAGTGGTGGACGGGCAGCCGCATCGAGTCCTGCTGGCGAGAGCTGCGCTCCGCCGAGAAGATGATCGCGCGTGACGCTGCAGCCGTCCACGACGTGCTCGCGCACGTCGTGGACGCCCAACGTCACGCCAAGGCATACCTCCCGAAGGACGACGTCATGGTCGAGGCGTTGGCCCTCGAGCTGGGGAAGACGCCGCCGGACCTTGGCACGATCAATGCACTGGCCCGCAACGTCCTGGTCGCCAGCCACTCTGCGAGCGACCGCCAGCACCGCGAGCTCCGGACGTTCAAGAACGGGCTACGGCTCCAGGTCGGGGTCCTCGTCGCGATGGCCGCGGGTCTGCTTGTGGCAGTGGAGGTTTGGCACTGGTCCCTCCTTCCTCCCGTGAAGGACATCCAGGATCTGGCGCCGGTCGCGATCGCGTTGGTCTTCGGCGCCCTGGGGGCGCTGTTCAGTGCCATCCCGTCGTTGTCACAGGTGCCCGAGAGCGCGACGTCGTTCAGTCCTGTCCGTGAGCAGGCGGCCCTGAAGGTCGTCGTGGGCGCCTGGTCGGCAGTCATCGGTCTGATGGCCGCGTCGGCTGCTCTCCTGACGAAGGGGGACACGCCGACCACGCCCACGTCGCTGGCCGGCTTCGCGATGATGGCGGCGCTCTTCGGTGCCTCGCAGGAGGCGGTCACGAGGTTCGCGGACCACAAGGCGACCGGGCTGCGAGACGGGGGGACCGCGAGCCCGTCCGGCTCGTGACGGCTGAGTTCCTCAGGGGCGCGACGGGCGTCCGACGAGCCACCAGGCGATGCAGCCGAGCACGCTGCCGAAGGTGATGATCACCAGCCAGGCATTGCGGGGGAAGGTGCGGACGTCGCGGTCCGGTGTCGCGGAGAAGTCGATGAGGGTGAAGGCCCAGAAGGCGACGGCAAGGACCAGCATCGCGATTGGTGTCCAGACCGCAGCGTGCCCCATTGCACGATCGTCTCATCGGCCCATCCGGGTAACAATGCTGTCCGCGTTCACGTCACATGGCGTCATCGGCGTGCGAGCATCCAGCCGAACGTCAACCAGCAGGCGAATTCACAGGTTAAGTAAGTGCCCCCGGCAGGATTCGAACCTGCGACACCCGCTTTAGGAGAGCGGTGCTCTATCCCCTGAGCTACGAGGGCGGGGCATGGCACGGACCTGCGTGTGGTTCTCGCGGTGGTGAGACCATCGCCGGGCCGGCCAACGGTGGACAGGTTACTCGACCTGACCCCCTCGCTCGTCGCGGCCTGCCGGCGGCACCAAGCCGCACGAAGAAGCGGGGTGCAGCAGCCTCTCTGCCGCACCCCGCCGTCCTCGCCGCAGGGACTACCGTCCCCGGGGACCTGCGCCGTGCCCCGATGCGGTCGAGCGCGTGTAGTCCGCGTTCGGGCCGGACGGGGGCGTGAGCGATGGTGCCGCAGCCCAGCTGGTGGGCTTGGCGGCGAGCGAGAACGCCATGGCGCCGCCGTTCTTCACGTCGCGCAGCGGCAGCCACGAGCTCGCGTGCGCGTCACCGTCGACCGTGAGGCTGCTGATGAACGGGCGGGCGGCCGCGTCGTGGTCCGTCGTGATGCGCAGCGCCTTGTTCTTCAGCCACACCGTCGCTGCCGGGAACTGCGGCGTCGACAGGGACAGGCCGGGCGCCGACGCGACGGTCGGATACATGCCCAGCGCCGCGAAGACGTACCAGCTCGACAGGGCGCCCATGTCGTCGTTGCCCGGCAAACCGTCACGCCCGGCGCTGAAGGTGACGTCCATGAGCTTCTGCACGATGTACTGCGTCGAGGCCGGAGCTCCCGCCCAGTTGTACGCCCACGGCGCGTTGAAGCTCATCTCATTGCCCATGTAGAAGGTCTCGGCCTCCTGGCCGCCGTTGAGCTGGGCAGCCGTCGGCGTGGTGCTGAGCGAGGAGTCAATCGAGAAGAGCCGGTTGAGACGGTCGACGGCCCGGTCCTTGCCGCCGATGGCTGCGATGAGGTCGGTCCACGCATAGCCGAACGACCAGAAGTAGTTCGGCTCGGTCGACTCGTGGAAGGTGCCCGGCATCAGCACCCCCGGAGTCCCCGGGGTGGTCGGCGCCGCGCGAGTGGCGATGCGGCCGTTGGCCGTGTCGAAGATGTTGCGCCACCAGCCGGCCCGGTCGTAGAGCTTGTCCAGGTCCGCCCGAGTGACGGCGACGCTCGGGTCGCGACGCACCGAGTCGGGGACGTCCGCGAGGAACGCGGCCGCGGCCCGGTCGCTGTTGTAGCGCTCGATGTTGCTCGACGACCACTCCGGGCTGGGGTAGTAGCCGTCCCGGAGGTACTGCTCCGAGGACGTCATGCTCTTGTTGCCGTTGCACGCGCTCTTCGGGTCGAAGGCCGACTGCTTGACGAGGCGAGCGGCGCGCGTGACGTCGAAGTCCTTGACACCGAAGGCGTAGGCACCGGCCAGGACTGGCAGGGCGTCGTCGCCGGCCATCGGCGTCGAGTCGTCGCTGGCGTCAACCCAGTGGGGGAAGGCGCCGCACTGCTCCGCGTCGACGACCAGAGACTGCATCATCTCGCCGGACTCCTTGGGGGCCAGCAGTGCGAGCAGCTGCGCCTGCGACCGGTAGGTGTCCCACATCGAGAAGCTGCTGTAATGCGTTGTGTAGCGGTCCTTCTCGCCGTCCGGCTTCGTGTAGGAGTAGTCCGCGACGTTGGCCGTCTTGCGGGGCGCGATCCCTCCCGTCGTGTCGACGCCGGTCGGGTAGGGGCGCTCGGCTCCCATGCTTCGGAAGTCACCGTTGACGTCGGAATAGACGGTGGGAGAGCCGAACACGCGGTAGAGGGCGGTGTAGAACTTTACGAGCTTGTCGCGCTCAGGACCGGTCAGCGTGCGGGCGTCGGCTGCCCGGTCGACCTGGATCGTGTTGAGCCTCGCGTTCCAGGCCGTGTCGGCTGCCTTGCGCGCCTGCTCGAAGTCGGACGCGCGGTTCTCGGTGTGGAGGTTGAGCTTCGCGTTCTCGACGCTGACGGCCGAGATGCCGACGCGCATCGTGAGCGTCGGGTCGTATGCCGGGAGCGAGTAGTGCAGCAGCGCGGCGCCGTCCTTCGGCGAGTTCACCGCGTTCTCCGCGGTCTGCTGGAGCGGCCGGTTCACTTCCGCGTAGAAGTAGACCGGCGAGTTCCACGGCGTGCCGTACGGGGTGCAGAAGGCCGGGGCGACGCTCTGGCCGGACAGCACCCGCCCGTCCTTGCTGACGTCGAGCGACACGTGGTCGGGGGTGATCTTGCCGGCCTCGGTCTTGCGGTTGCTGTTGCCGTTGAGCCGGGTGTCGATGGAGAAGTAGCCGGACCCGGCGTCGGGATAGGTGAAGCGCGCCATGCCGGTGCGGGTCGTGGCCGTCAGGTCGACCTTGACCTGGTTGTCGAGCTTCACGCCGTAGTAGCCGGGGGAGGCGGACTCGGTGTCGGTGTGGAAGGGCACACCGGTCGGGACGCCGGTGCTCGAGGCCACCGGTGTCGGCGACGCTGCCGGCATCATCCCGACCGCGCCCTGGCCCGGGCAGCCGACGCCGTTGAGGTGGGTCAGGCTGAAGAAGTTGATCCGGCCGGTGGTCGCGTCGGGCGGGTTGAGGTAGCCCCCCGACCCGTTGAAGTTGGTCCGGGGCATGTCCGGGCCGAAGTTGGTGAAGCCGAAGGGCACCTTGGCGCCCGGGTTGTTGTTGCCCGCGTAGCCGCTCGTGGCCGACACCGCCGTGCCGATGAACGGGTTGACGTACTGGGTCAGCGGCAGGACCTTCCGGTGCTGCGGTGGCACGGCGCCATGGTCGGAGCGTGCGCTGGCCGCCCCGGATGTGCCGGTGGCGAGCAGGGCGGCCGCCGTCACGGCCACCGTCCACCTCCCCTTGGTCCTCGACAGGTGCATGGTCGACTCTCCTTCGTTCCCCGACGCTGGGGTTGGCTCGGAGCCAGCCACGCTAGGGATCGCGTCGAAGCGGCGGCAATGCGAGATGTCGCATTTGTCCGATCAGGACAGCCGGGCGGACAGGACCGGTGACGACCGCCCGATGCGAGCGCCAGCCCCGGCCCGGAGTCATCGAGCTCGCACTCAAGGCGGTCTCCTACGAGCCGTCGGCGGCCCCCGGTCGTCCATAATGGAGGGCATGAGTGAGCACGCTCAGTCGCAGGACGAGCCGGATCTGCTGGCCGAGGTCGAGCAGATGCGGGCCCAGATGACCGTCAACAGGTCGGACATCGACGACCTCCTCAACACCTCGGAGGAGACAGCCGCCCGGGCGGACTCCATCGAGGGTCGCGCCGAGGACGACCGGAAGCGGATCGACGGTCTGGAGTGTCGTGCCGACCTGGACCACGAGCTGCTCCTCGAGCTCCAGGCCGCGGGTCTGGTGCGCGATGAGCTGACCACGCAGCTCCAGCTCGCCCTGCGCACCTCGCGCCGGATCGGGGCGGCGATCGGCATCGTCATGCTGGCGCGCAAGGTGAGCGAGGAGGCCGCCTTCGGGCTGCTGCGCACCGCGAGCCAGAACACGAACCAGAAGCTGCGTCTCGTGGCCGACGAGATCGTCGAGACCGGCGACGTGACGCTGCTGCCTGCCGAGCCGCTCGGTGCCGAGTCCACGGAGTCTGCCGAGGCCGTCTAGCCCGCACGTTCCGCATCCCGCTCGGCGACACGTGCCCGCGACGCGTGCAGCAGTGCCCGTCGTCTGCGTATGCCGTGTGCCCGCCGAAGCGATTCCTCCGCGCGGTGGTCTGTCGCTGGCAGGACTACGGAGGTTCGTTCGTTAGCCTGCTGGAATGACCGAAGCCCTCAGGACCGACCCTGCCATCCCGGCGGAGTCGCCCTCGGGCGACCCGCGTGCCGACCGCGTCGCGGCCGCCGTCAGGACGTGGCAGGGCACGCTCGTCGACCTTGGTGGCCGCAACACGCTGCTCTGGTACCGCGACCTCCCCTCGGGCACGCTGGACCTGACGACCGCCCACCCCGGCGGCGTCTCGATGCTGCTCGCGGGCCGCCGCACCCGCCTGTCCGACCTCGTGCGCGAGCCCGCCGCCTTCGAGGAGGCCCGCCGTCGGGCGCGGGCCATCCGCGCCAAGGCACTCGAGCTTCGCGAGGAGCGCGGCATCGCGGCCGGCTTCATCGCCATCGGCATGGCGACATGGTCGGTGCCCCGCGCCGCCCGGCCGCCGGCCTCGCCGGTGCTGCTGCGCTCGTGCGTGCTGCGACCCACCGGCGCCGCGCAGGAGGACTTCGAGATCGACCTCGGGCCCGAGGCCGAGTTCAACCCCGTGCTGCGCGAGTACCTCCGCTCCGAGCAGGGCATCGAGATCGACGCCGACGCGCTCGCCGACCTCGCCAGCGCCGGCAACGGCTTCGACCCCTACCCCGTGTATGCCGCTCTCGGCCACGCCTGCCAGCACGTGCCCGAGTTCGAGATCAGCCCCCGGCTCGTCCTCGGCACCTTCTCCTACGCCAAGCTGCCGATGGTCGCCGACCTCGCACTGCAGGGGGCGACCCTCGCCGACCACGACGTCGTCGCGGCGCTCGCCGGTGACGAGTCGGCGCTGGCGGCCGTGCGCCTCCGGGTTCCCGAGAGCGAGCCCGACCCGGACCCCGAGCACGAGTACCTCGTCCTCGACGCCGACTCCTCCCAGCACGCGGCGATCGATGCCGTACGCGCTGGGGCACACCTCGTGGTCAAGGGACCTCCCGGCACGGGCAAGTCGCAGACCATCGTCAACCTCATCGCCTCGCTCGCCGCCGAGGGCAAGTCCACGCTCTTCGTCGCCGAGAAGCGCGCGGCCATCGACGCCGTCCTCAGCCGCCTCGACCGCCTCGGCCTCGGTGACCTAGTCCTCGACGCGTACGACGGCCCGACCAACAAGCGGGCGACTGCGCAGCAGTTCGCGCGCAGCCTCGAGGCCGCCGTCGACAACGACGCCACCGAGAGCGACCGCACCACCGCGACCCTGCGCGAGCGCCGGGCCCGGCTGCAGCAGCACGTGCAGGCCCTGCACGCCGTGCGCGACCCGTGGGGCGTGTCCGCCCACGACGCCCAGGAGGCGCTCGTCGAGCTGGGCACCCGTACGCCTCCGCCGACCTGCCACGTGCGGCTCGGCAGTCGCGACCTCGCCGGGCTCAGCCGCACTCGCGCCGTCGAGCTCGGGCGTCGCCTGCGCGACGCCGCCGGCCTCGGCGCGTGGACCCGCGACGGTGACGACCCGTGGTTCGGCGCCCGCATCCTCAGCTCCGACGACGCGTCCCGTGCGCTCGAGATCACGAGCAAGCACAGCACGAGCGGGCTCGACGACGCTGCTCGCCAGCTCAACCGCATACTGTCCGAATCCCGTGTGCCAGAGGCGAACTCGCTCGAGGACTGGAAGTCGGCCTTCGCGACGATGTCGAGCGTCCGCGAGACGCTCGAGGTGTTCCGACCCGAGGTGTTCGACATCCCCCTCAAGGAGCACATCGCGGCGACCGCGACGCGCGACTGGCGCGAGGCGCGCGACGTCGAGATGGGCTGGCTCGACCGCTGGAAGATCCGGCAGCAGACCAAGCGCCTGCTCCGTCCGGGCCGCCCGCCGGCCGACCTCCACGAGGAGCTCGTGTCGGCCAGCGAGCAGCGCGAGCACTGGTTCGAGCTCGTCGGCGGCGGCGGCCGGCCCGAGATCTCGCCGCGACTCGACGAGGGCCTCGCCCTGCTCGCCGACCTCACCGCCGACCTCGAGTGGCTCGACGAACGACTCCAGCCCGGCCCCCAGGGCCAGACGCTGACCTCGCTGCCGCTTCTCGAGCTGCGCGAGCGTCTCGCCGCCCTCGCGAGCCGCCCCGACCGCATCGCGGTGCTGCCCCAGGTCACGGCCGCGCTCGATGAGCTGCGCGCCGTCGGTCTCGGGGGAGTCGTCGACGACCTCGCCGCCCGGGGGATCCCCACCGAGCAGGTCACGGCCGAGGTCGAGCACGTGTGGTGGGCCTCGCTCGCCCAGGAGATCACCGTCCGTGACCCCGCCTACGGCGCCCACGACGGAACGGGCCTGCGCCGCGACGTCGCCGAGTTCGCCGAGGCCGACCGCGCCCACCAGTCCGCCACCGTCGCGCGGGTCCGCGCCGCCGTTGCCCGCAACGTGCGCGAGACCCTCGCCGACCATCCCGCGCACGAGGCGCTCGTGCGGGCCGAAGCCGGCAAGGCCCGGCGACACCGCCCGCTGCGCGACCTCATGCCGCAGGCGTCGCCGACGCTGACGGCGATCAAGCCGTGCTGGGCGATGAGCCCGCTCGTCGTCGCCTCCACCCTGCCCCCGGGCCGCTGGTTCGACGTCGTCATCTTCGACGAGGCGTCGCAGGTGCAGCCGGCCCAGGCGATCTCGGCGATCTCGCGCGCCCGCCAGGTCGTCGTCGCGGGTGACGAGCGTCAGCTGCCTCCGACCAACTTCTTCACCGTGGTCTCCGACGACGAGTCCGACGCGGCCCCGGCCGACGAGACCCTGACCGAGGGCTTCGAGTCGGTGCTCGACGTGCTGGCGGCGGCGCTGCCGACGCGCAACCTCAGCTGGCACTACCGCAGTCGGGACGAGCGGCTCATCGCCTTCGCCAACGAGGCGATGTACGACGGGCGCCTCACGACCTTCCCCGGCACGTCCCTCGACTCGGCCGTCACCTTCGAGCCGGTCGACGGACAGGCCGTCGTCCAGCCCGGCGTCGACACCATCGAGACGACCGACGGCGAGGTCGCGCGCGTCGTCGAGCTCGTCCTCGAGCACGCCCGCACGCGCCCCTCCGAGTCGCTCGGCGTCATCGCGCTCGGCATCAAGCACGCCGACCGCCTCGAGGAGGCGATCACCGAGGCGCTGCGAACCGCACCCGACGTCGCCGCCTTCTTCGACGACGCCCGCGACGAGCGCTTCTTCGTCAAGAACCTCGAGCGCGTCCAGGGCGACGAGCGCGACGCCATCATCCTGTCGATCGGCTACGGCAAGACACCGCACGGTCGGGTGCTGCACCGCTTCGGCCCCCTCAACATCGAGGGCGGTGAGCGTCGCCTCAACGTCGCCATCACCCGCGCCCGCTCTCGGATGACGGTCGTGTCGGCGCTGCGGGCGATCGACCTCGATCCCGGTCGCCTCAAGGCACGGGGCGCTCTCATGCTGCGCGACTTCCTCGCCTACGCCGAGGGTGGTGGCGGGGCCGGCGACGAGGACACCCTCTTCGCCTCTGCTCCCGTCTCGAACGACCCGTTGCGCCACGACCTCGCCGAGCGGCTTCGCCGTCACGGGCTCACGGTCCACGAGGACTACGGCACGGCGAGCCACCGCATCGACATCGCGGTCGAGGACCCCTACCACCGCGGTCGCGCGCTCATCGCCGTCGAGACCGACGGGGAGCGGTATGCCGCGTTGCGCAGCACGCGCGACCGTGACCGTCTGCGTCCGGAGCAGCTCGCCCGCCTCGGGTGGGTGCACGAGCGGGTCTGGAGCACCGACGTGTTCCGCGACCCGGCTCGTGAGATCGCGCGCATCGTGAACCTGGCCCGCTCGTCGCCGCCCCCTCCGGCTGCTGACGCAGCGGCCGAGACGTCGGGGCCGGTCGAGGAGCCTCAGGCCCCGCAGGGTTCAGACGCGGACGCGACGTCGGACGGCGGTGGCGATGCTGCTTCTTCGGACGGGGGCTCGACCGAAGCGGCTGCCGCGACGCCGACGCAGGAGGCTACCGCCCCGAAGCGCAAGCGGCGCCGGGTCTTCCGCAAAGGCACCGCGGCCACCGAGTCGACCTCCGAGACCGACGGCAGCGAGCCGGGCGCCGCGCTCGGGCGCAGCAGCGACGAGCTCGACCTCGGCTGGGGCGAACGCCCCTCCAGCTCGGGCCTCGGCGACCGGTGGCTGCAGGAGCAGCGACCGCCGCACTACGAGTGACCCCTCCGGAGTGACCTCCGCGGAATGCCGCGACCCCGCGCCGCGTTGACGGGCGCATGAACACGACGACCCCGTTCTCGCTGCGCCTCTCCTGGGCCCAGGGTCTCTTCGAGCGAGGTGACCACGCGGCCGCTGCCACCGCCCTGGCCGAGCTCGTCGACGAGGTCGAGTCGTCCCGTGAGAGCTCGTCCGAGTCCGAGGCCGTGCTGCACTCGGTCACCGACCTGCGCCTCATGCTGGCCCGCGCCTACTTCCAGTCGGCGCAGCTCGGCCGCGCCGAGGCGACGCTGACGCAGGTCATCGAGCAGTCGCCGACCGACTCCTACGCGCACCTGCTGCTCGGGCGCACGCTGCAGCGCGCCGGCCGGCACGCCGAGGCCGCCCGTCCGCTCGCCCTCGCCGAGATCCTCGGTGACTACGAGCGTCCTCAGGCCTACGGCACCAGCCGTCCAGAGGCGACCGACCCCGCCTGAGACCCCGACAACTACTCAGACAACTCGAGTGGCCCCGCCGTCACACCCGTGACGACGGGGCCACTCGACTTCGTGGTGGGGCGGGGCGCTCACTCGACTTTGTGTGACTGCGGGGCCACTCGACTTCTGTGGGAATGGAAGTGCCCACTCGACGTGGCGTCGAGTGGGCACTTCGGTGCGTGGCTGAAGGTCAGCGGGCGCGGAGGCTGTCGCGGATCTCGGTGAGCAGGATGACCTCTTCGGACGGTGCCTCGGGCTCGGGCTCGACGCCCCGCTTGCGCAGGGCCGCGAGGTGGTTCATCGGCACGACGACCATGAAGTAGACCGCGGCTGCCACGATGACGAAGCTGATGAGCGCCGTGAGGAACGCCCCGAACTTCACCCCACCGGGCGTCCAGTTGGAGAAGTCCGGGGTGCCACCGATCTTGCCGATGAGGTCCATGATGACGGCGACGAACGCGTCGACGACCTTGGCGAACGCCGTCCCGATGACGACCGCGACTGCGAGGTCAACGACGTTGCCCCGCATCAGGAAATCCTTGAAACCCTTGATCATGAGCGTCCCTTTCTCTGCCCCATGGAAGGGGGGCGTCTCGGTGCCTCGAGGGGATGCGGTGGGTGTCGACTCGTCCCCGAGGGTCCTGCCTGTCCATGCTGAGCCTGCGGCCCGGCCCGCGTGCGGCGTTGCGACGAGAGTGGCTCGTGTGACGAGCGACCCCGGCGGTTCGAGCCTACCGCGGGGCTCGTCCTCAGTGCCGGATGGCGATGACGAGACTTTGGCCGGCCGCGAGCGCGCTGAGGCCGCGCGCGACCTCGGTGGCCTGGCTCGGGTCGAGGGCCAGGGTGACGCGGGCGGGGGCCCCGGTGCCGAGGCCGGTCGACTCCTCGGCGTCGCGCACGGCGAGGACGACGACGTCGGTGGCCGTCCTCGTGCCCGTGCCGGTGGCATAGAGGTCGACGTGGTCGCCGGGGCGAGCGCCCACCGAGGCGGCGTCGAGGACGGGGACGCTGATGGCGACGCGGTCGGCCGGCTGGCCCGAGAGCAGGTCAGGGCCGAGGAGGCGCTCGGGCGTCACGACGTCGTGCACCGCGAGCGGCGCGGCGACGACGCGGCCCACCGCTGCGTCGGGCCGGGTGAGCGCAGACTCGGGTCGCTGTCCGCCCGGCCTCGTCGCGACGGCGACGTCGTCGGGACCGAGCCGCTGCCCGGTCGCGACGTCGCGGACCATGACGAGGGTCGGCAGCCCAGTGCCACCGGCCGGTGCCGGGCGCAGGGCGCCGACGGTGACGAGCACCGCGAGGGCCGCGAGACCTGCGGCCGCCCACCGGCGCCACCGGGTGCGGCGCGCGCGACGACGACGCGGGCCGTCGGGCCACGCCGCCGCAGCCGGACCCCGACCCCAGCGCCCCCCGACGCGCGTCCCGGCCATCAGGGGAGCGGGAAGGGCAGCTCGAGACCGTCGAGGCTGCGACGGCACGGGCAGGTCGCGGTGTCGTCCGGCTCGGCCGCGGGCATCTGCCCGATGGCGTCGCGCAGGATGCCGGTGAGGTGCTCGACGTTGGTCGCGAAGACGCGCAGCACCTCCTCGTGCGTGACCGCGGCGCCACCCTCGACCCCGGCGTCGTGGTCGGTGACCATCGCGATCGTCGTGAAGCACATGGCGAGCTCACGGGCGAGCGCCGCCTCGGGCATCGTCGTCATGCCGACGATGCCGAAGCCGGCCGCCTGGTGCATGAGCGACTCGGCGCGCGAGGAGAAGCGGGGCCCGTTGATGACGACGAGAGTGCCGTCGGGCACGACCTGGAGCTCGGAGAGCCGGGCCGCGTCGACGGCGACCTGGCGGCCGTTGGGGCAGTACGGGTCGGCGAACCCGACGTGGACGACCGGGCCCTCGGCCTCGTAGATCGTGTGCGCGCGGCCCGACGTGCGGTCGACGACCTGGTCGGGCACGACGATGGTGCCCGGGCCGTGCTCGGGCCGGAGCGACCCGACCGCACAGGGGGAGAGGATCTGGCGCACGCCGACCGCTCGGAGCGCCCAGAGGTTGGCGCGGTAGTTGACGCGGTGGGGTGCGAAGCGGTGACCTTTGCCGTGGCGGGCGACGAAGGCGACGGAGCGTCCCTCGACCTCACCGACGACGAGCGGGTCGCTGGGCCGGCCGAAGGGGGTGTCGACCTCGACCGTCTCGTAGTCGTCGAGGAACTCGTAGAGGCCGGACCCGCCGATGACGCCGATCTCGGCGCGCGGGCCCGGAGCGGGCGCCACCGGGAGGGCGGGGTCGGACACGGTCGTCTGCTCTGTCGTCATGGCACGAGCCTAGGGTGGGCTCCCGGCCGGCCGGACGGCATACGTCATCGGGTGGGGACAACGTCCCCGTGGCTCAGGAGGCTGTGGACGACGTGCCGGAGCCCGAGCCCGACGATCCCGTCGAGCCCGTCGAGGACGTGCTCGACGAGCTGGAGGAGCCGGACGTCGTGGATGCGCTCGAGGAGGTCGAGTCGGAGGAGGACGTCGCGGCGTCCTTCTTCTCGCTCGAGCCGCCGGCCGCCGGCGTCGCGGCGCTCTTGGCCCCCGCGCGCGAGTCGGTCTTGTAGAAGCCCGAGCCCTTGAAGGCGATGCCGACCGGGTGGATCACCTTGCGCAGCCGCGGCTCGCCGCACTCCGGGCACACCGTCAGGGAGTCGTCGGTGAACGACTGGCGGATGTCGAAGGCGTGACCGCACTCTTGGCACGCGTAGGAGTAGGTGGGCACAGGTGAACCTCGGACGTCGTAAGGGAAACAGGCCGAGGGTCAGTCTACGGCCACCCGGCGAGGCGTCCGCCGCGGCTGATGTCGCGGATGCGCTGCTCGGTGCGCTGCTTGACCTTGGAGGTCGTGACGACCAGCAGCTGGTCGCCGTGCCGGATCGTCGTGTGCCGGTCGGGGACGAAGCCCTCGCCGCCGCGGACCACGAGGGTGACGTTGGCACCCTTGGGCAGGCGCAGCTCGAAGACGGCGACGCCGTGCAGCCGGGACTGGGGTCCCACGGTCACCTGGATGACGTCGGCGCTGATCTCCATGAGCGAGGTCGACTCGAGGTCGACGTCGACCGAGTGCACCTGCTCGGTGAGCCCGAGGCGCCGCGCCACCCACGGCAGCGTCGGGCCCTGGACGATGGTGAAGACGACGACGAGCATGAAGACGAGGTCGAAGATCCACTCGGTGTCCGGCGTGCCGACGACGAGCGGCACGGTTGCGAGCACGACGGGGACGGCGCCGCGCAGCCCCGCCCACGAGAGGAAGAGCTGGTCGCGCCAGGGCACCTTGAACCACGACACCGACGCGACGACCGACAGTGGGCGGGCGACGAGCAGCAGGACGAGGCCGATGACGATGGCGGGGACGAGCTGCTCGCCGAGGCGCCGCGGGTCGGCGAGCAGGCCGAGCAGCACGAAGAGCCCGATCTGCGCGATCCAGCCGAGGGCGTTGGCGAAGCTCTGGAAGGCGACCCGGTTGGGCAGCCCCATGTTGCCGAGCACGAGGGCCGAGAGGTACGTGGCGAGGAAGCCGGAGACGTGGACGGCCGAGCCCACGGCATACGCGAGGACGGTGAGGGAGACGACGCCGATCGAGAAGAGCGCGGACGACGCGCCCGCGACGCGGTGCAGGATCTGCCCGCCCAGCCAGCCCACCGCGCCACCGACGAGCGCGCCGCCGACGAGCTCGACGACCGCGTGCAGGAGCAGCACCCACCACGGGTCGGCCGTCCCGCCCGGCACGCCCTGGGCGGCGAACGCGACGACGAGGATGACGACCGGCGCGTCGTTGAAGCCCGATTCGGCCTCGAGCATCCCCGAGAGCCGCTTGGGCAGCGGCACGTTGCGCAGCACGGCGAAGACGGCGGCCGCATCGGTCGAGGTGACGATGGCGCCCATGAGCAGCGAGATCGTCCACGACAGGGGGAGGAGGGTGTGCGCCGCCACGGCGACGACGAGCACCGACACGGCGACGCCGACCGTCGAGAGCACCGCCGCCGGTGCCACCGAGTCCTTGATGTTGGACCACGACGTCGTGAGGCCGCCCTCGGCCAGGATGAGCACGAGGGCGGCGTAGCCGAGCACCCGCGTGATCGACGCGTCGTCGAACTGGATGCCGGCTCCGGCGTTGCCGAGCGCCACGCCGATGCCGAGGTAGATGAGCAGCGACGGCAGGCCCGAGCGCACCGACAGGCGCACGGCGGCGACCGCCACGAGCAGCACGAGCGAGCCGACGAGGAGCACACGCGTCAGGTCGTCGAGGTCCATGGTCGACGACGTGATGGATGCGAGTGCGGGCAAGGGCAGCTCCTCAGGTCTGGGGGCAATCCAACCATCCCGGCGTCGGCCGTCGTGGAGCGGTCCGGGGCTCGGTCGACCCACGTCGCCGGTTTGTCGTCGGTTCGGCAACGATGTGCGCCGGCGCCCGCCGGGCTGCGGTCCGGGCCGTCGGCGGTGGCCTAGGCTCGTCGCGTGTCACGGTTGAAGCGCGCCCGTCGGATCGTCCTGCTCGTCTCCGTCCTCGTCGTCATGGCGGTGGTCGCGGTGAGCATCCTGGCGATCGGTGTGGTGCGGCAGTCCTTCCCGGACACCACCGGCCAGCTCGAGATCGAGGGCCTCACGAGCTCGGTCTCGGTGCACCGCGACGCCCAGGGCGTCCCGACCATCTACGCCGACAACGCGAACGACCTCTTCCGCTCGCAGGGCTTCGTCAGCGCGCAGGACCGCTTCTTCGAGATGGACCTGCGCCGCCACGTCACGGCCGGGCGCCTGTCCGAGCTCGTCGGCAGTGCGGGCATCGACAGCGACAAGGTCATCCGCGCGATGGGCTGGCGCCGCGTGGCCGAGCAGGAGCTGCCCAAGCTCGCGCCGGAGACCCGGCAGTACCTCCAGGCCTATGCCGACGGCGTCAACGCCTACATCAAGAAGACCGAGTCGCCCGAGAAGATGTCGCTCGAGTACACCGTGCTCGCGCGCCGCAACCCCGGCTACCGCGTCGAGCCGTGGACGCCCGTCGACTCGCTCGCCTGGCTCAAGGCGATGGCGTGGGACCTGCGCGGCGACTACAAGGACGAGCTCGCCCGGGCCCGGCTCTCGCGCACGACCCGCTCGCTCAAGCAGGTCAACCTGCTCTACCCGCCCTACCCGGTCGACCGCAACCAGCCGATCCTCTCCGAGCAGGACTGGCAGCCGGCGTCGGCCCAGAGCGACCAGGCCGCGAGCCCCGCGCCCGCCGCGCTCAAGGCGCTGCGCACGGCGGACGGCAGCGACGCGATCGACTCGGCGCTCGCCTCCGTCGAGGCGGTCCCGGTCAGCCTCGGGCGCGGCGACGGCATCGGCTCCAACTCGTGGGTCGTGTCCGGCTCGCGCACGACGACGGGCAAGCCCCTGCTCGCCAACGACCCGCACCTCGCCCTGTCGATCCCCGGCATCTGGGGCCAGGTCAACCTCCAGTGCCGCACGCTCAGCGCCGCGTGCCCCTTCCAGGTCTCGGGCTTCACCTTCTCCGGCCTCCCCGGCGTCGTCATCGGCCACAACGACAAGGTCGCGTGGGGCATGACCAACCTCGGCCCCGACGTCACGGACTTCTACCTCGAGCAGGTCTCGGGCGACACCTACCTCCGCGACGGCGACAACGTGCGCGTCACGAAGCGTCAGGAGGTCATCAAGGTCGCCGGCGGCGCCGACGTGCCCCTGACGGTCCGCTCGACCGTGCACGGACCGATCCTCTCCGACGTGGTCCCGTCGATCGACGCCGCGGGCGACCGCAGCGTCGTGCGGGGTGCGCCGCAGTCGAACCGGTATGCCGTGTCGCTCGCGTGGACGGCGCTGACGCCGGGCACGACCGCCGACGCGATCTTCGCCCTCAACCGGGCGACGAACTGGGCCGACTTCCGCAAGGCGGCCGCGCTCTTCTCGGTCCCGTCGCAGAACCTCGTCTACGCCGACACGGCCGGGCACATCGGCTACCAGGCGCCCGGCAAGATCCCGGTCCGTCGCTCGGCGACGCCCGGTGCGGCTCCCGGCTTCTGGCCCTCGCCCGGCTGGGACTCCCAGTGGGACTGGAAGGGCTACGTCCCGTTCGACGACCTGCCGAACTCGTTCGACCCGGCCGAGGGTTTCGTCGTCACCGCCAACCAGGCGGTCACCGCGAGCCCGACGCCGTTCCTGACCTCCGAGTGGGACTACGGCTTCCGGGCGCAGCGCATCCGCACGCTCCTCGCGGCGACCCCGAAGGTCTCGCCCGAGACGATGTCGCAGATCCAGGGCGACACCCGCAACACCTACGCTCCTGAGCTCGTCGAGCGGCTCCTGTCGGTCCAGGTCGACGACTTCACCGCGCAGGCCCAGCGCCTGCTGCGCGACTGGGACGGCAGCCAGCCCAACGACAAGTCGCGCGACGCGGCCTCGGCGGCGTACTACAACGCCGTCTGGAAGTACCTCCTGCAGTACACCTTCGACGAGCTCCCGCCCGACATCGCCCCCGACGGCGGCAGCCGCTGGATGGTCGTCATGGAGCAGCTGCTCAAGGACCCGAAGAACGACTGGTGGGACGACAAGACGACCCCCGGCGTCACCGAGGGGTCGGGCGAGATCCTCAAGCGGGCGCTCGTCGAGGCGCGTCTCGACCTCGCGCGCGAGCTCGGCAAGGTGCCGGCCACGTGGCGTTGGGGGCGCCTGCACCAGCTCGACCTCAAGCACCAGGTCATGGGCGCCGACGGCGTGCCGGAGATCGTCCAGAACCTCTTCAACCGCAACGACATCGAGCTCGGCGGCGGCAACTCCATCGTCAACGCCAACTCGTGGAACGCCTCGAAGCCGGGCTACGACGTGACCAACGGCCCGTCGATGCGTATGGTCGTCGACCTCGGCAACCTCGACGCGTCCCGCTGGGTCAACTCGACGGGCCAGTCGGGGCACGCCTACGACGACCACTACGCCGACCAGATCGACGCGTGGGCGGCCAACGAGACCTTCGCGTGGCCGTTCAGCCAGGCCGCGGTGCGCGACGCGACGGACGACGAGCTGACCCTGGTGCCGCCGTCGCCGGCCCCCGCTCCCTGAGGTCCGCTCCCTGACGCTCGCTGCCTGAGGGCCGCGACGCGATGGCGTATGCCGTGTGCTGACCTCGTCAGCGCAGGCGCACGACGCGGCCGGTGGTCGTCACGTAGCCGTCGACGGGCACGTCGTGCGCGTCCGCCGGCAGGTCGAGCTCGCTCTGCTCTCCCTCGTGCAGCAGCGTGACGACGGGTGCCGACGGGTCGCGGTGCAGCAGGGCCCGGTCGTAGCAGCCGCCGCCCTGTCCGAGCCGCGTGCCGTGGCTGTCGACCGACAGGCCGGGCGTCACGATCAGGTCGCACGTGGCGAGGGCGTCGGTGCCCAGCCAGCGCTGCCGCACGTCGGCGTCGGGCTCGTGGCCGCCGTGGCCCGGGCGGCGCACGGTGGCGTCGTCGCCCGAGGCGCCCGGGACGGCATACCTCCACTCCAGCGAGAAGTCCTCGAGCACGACGGGCACGATGACCTCGTGCCCCGCGGCGAGGAGCGCCTCGACGAGGCGGCCGGTCGGCGGCTCGTCCGGGAGCGACTCGTAGACGGCCACCCGGCAGGGCTCGGGCACGAAGCGCAGGACCGCGTCGGCGATCGCGACGGCGGCGGCCTCGCGGGCCGCGTGGTCCGTCCCGCGCGCGAGCTCACGCCGCCGGGCCCGCGCGGCGTGACGCACGTCACGCTTGGTGCCGGCTGTCACGCTGGTCGGGTTCCTGGGACGGGCCGGACGTGCATGGAGCCCATCGTAAGGTGAGGGCCATGAGTGACCAGGGCTTGCGCGTTTCCGTCGACCTGATGCGCCGGAGAGGCCTGGGGCCCGAGGCCATCAGCGTCTTCGAGCACTACTTCCAGCAGCTGCAGGCCGGCGCGCTCGGCACGATCCCGGAGGACTCGATCGAGCCCCTCGGCGACATCCAGGCGCTCGGTGAGGTGCAGGTCAGCGACGAGGAGGCCCGCGAGGCCCTGTCCAAGACCGCGGTCATCAAGCTCAACGGCGGTCTCGGCACCGGCATGGGCATGACCGGGGCCAAGTCGGCGCTCGAGGTCAAGGATGGCCTGACCTTCCTCGACATCATCGCGCTGCAGGTGCTCGCCCTCCGCGAGCGGTGGGGCGTCGAGCTGCCGCTCGTGCTGATGAACTCCTTCCGCACCTCGGAGGAGTCGCTCAAGATCCTCTCGAAGTACCCAGACCTGCCCGTCGAGGGCCTGCCGCTCGACTTCATCCAGAACGCCGAGCCCAAGCTGCGACCCGACGACCTCATGCCCGTCCAGTGGCCCGCCGACCCCGAGCTCGAGTGGTGCCCGCCGGGCCACGGCGACATCTACGTCTCCCTCGTCACCTCCGGTGTGCTCGACGCGTTGCTGGAGAAGGGGATCCGCTATGCGTTCCTCTCCAACTCCGACAACCTCGGCGCCACCTGCGACCCCGACGTCGCGGCCTGGATGGTCGAGCACGGACTGCCCTACGTGGCCGAGGTGTGCCAGCGCACCAAGAGCGACCGCAAGGGCGGGCACCTCGCGGTCCGCAAGTCCGACGGTCGCATCGTGCTGCGCGACACGGCGATGGTCGCCGAGGGGGAGGAGCGCTACTTCCGCGACATCAAGCGGCACAACACCTTCAACGCCAACAACGTGTGGATCGACCTCGAGGTCCTGCGTGAGCGCATGACGGCCAAGCAGGGGGTGCTCGGCCTGCCGATCATCGTCAACCGCAAGAACGTCGACCCCGCCGACCCCGGCTCGCCCGAGGTCATCCAGATGGAGTCGGCGATGGGTACGGCGATCGAGGTCTTCGAGGGGTCCGAGGCGATCCTCGTGCCCCGCACACGCTTCCGGCCGGTCAAGACGACGAACGACCTGCTCGTCATCCGGTCCGACTTCTTCTCGCTCGACGAGGGCTACCACGTCGTCGCCACCGTCGACGGCCCCGAGCCCTACGTCGACCTCGACTCGGCCTACCGCTTCGTGTCCGGCTTCGAGAAGCGCTTCCCCAAGGGTGTGCCGTCGATGCGCGACTGCACGAGCCTGCGCGTCATCGGCGACCCCGTCTTCGGCCGGAACGTCCGCTGCATCGGCGACGTGCTCATCGACGGCTACCGCCGCGTCCTCGACGACTCCGTGCTCGGGGAGCCGCCCCTCACCGCAGCGGGGCCCGGTGCCCTCCCGAGCGACGTGCGCACCGTCGACGAGCACCTCAAGGCCATCCTCGCGACGCTCGAGCCGTCGCCGACCGAGTGGACGCCGCTCACCGAGGCCCTCGGTCTCGTCGTCGCGCGAGACGTCCGCTCGAAGGTCGACCTGCCGAGCTTCGACAACTCCTCGATGGACGGGTACGCCGTCCGCGCGGCGTCGCTCGCCGGCGCGGCCGATGCGCCCGTGCGGCTGCGCATCGTCGGCGAGGTGGCGGCCGGTGACGACCCGACCTTCTCGGTCGGCCCGGGGGAGGCCGCCAGGATCATGACCGGCGCGCCGGTCCCCGATGGGGCCGACGCGGTCATCGCCGTCGAGGACACGGACGGCGCCGCGACCGGTGAGGTCGAGTGCCGCGCCTCCGTGGCACGCGGCCGCTACGTCAGGCCACGCGGCGAGGACGTCGCCACGGGCTCTGCTGTCGTCTCGGCCGGAGAGGTGGTCGGGGCGCGCACCATCGCCCTGCTCGCGGCGTGCGGGCACGCCGGCGTGGAGGTCCACCGCCGCCCGCACGTCGTCGTCCTCTCGACCGGCACCGAGCTCGTCGAGCCCGGAAAGCCCTTGGGCCCCGGACAGATCCACGACTCGAACTCCTCGATGCTCTGGGCCGCGGCCGTCGGCGCAGGAGCGACCGCCGAGGTGCGCGGTGCCGTCGGCGACTCCGAGGAGGAGCTGCTCGCCGCCCTCGACGAGATCGTGGGCAAGGCCGACGTCGTCATCACGAGCGGCGGGGTGTCGATGGGCGCCTACGACGTCGTCAAGAGCGCGCTGCGCGGCAAGGGCATCGACTTCGTCAAGGTGGCGATGCAGCCGGGCAAGCCGCAGGGCTTCGGCCTGCTCGCCGGCCCCGACGGCAAGCAGGTGCCGCTCTTCGCCCTGCCCGGCAACCCGGTGTCGTCCTTCGTCTCGTTCGAGATCTTCGTGCGGCCGGCGCTGCGCCGGCTCATGCGCCTGACCCCGGAGAAGCGCCGCCTGCGACCCGCGACTCTCATCTCCGGCGTCGAGTCCTTCGTCGGCCGAAGGCAGTACGGCCGGGCCGTCGTGTCCCGCTCCGCCGAGGGGACGCTCGTGGCGGTGCCGGTGGCGGGTCAGGGATCGCACTTCGTCGCCGACCTCGCGCGGGCCAACGCCCTGTTCGTCGTGCCCGAGGACGTCACCGAGCTCGTCGCCGGCGAGGTCGTCGACGTCCTCCTGCTCGACAAGGAGGCCTGATGAGCGACCAGTCGCCCGAGGCGCCCTCGACTCCGGCGTCCTCGCTGACGCACGTCCGCGCGGACGGCAGCGCGCACATGGTGGACGTCTCGGCCAAGGCCGTGACCGCACGTGAGGCCAGCGCGGCCGGGCGGGTGCTGCTGAGCCCCGACGCGGTGGCCGCGTTGCGGTCGGGCCGGGTGCCCAAGGGCGACGCCCTCGCGGTGGCACGCATCGCCGGCATCCAGGCGGTCAAGCGCACGCCCGAGCTCATCCCGCTCGCCCACCCCATCGCCGTGCACGGCGTCGAGGTCGACGTCACCGTCGCCGACGACGGCGCCGACATCACGGCCACCGTGCGCACCGCCGACCGCACGGGCATCGAGATGGAGGCACTGACGGCCGTCTCGGTCGCCGCGCTGGCGCTGATCGACATGGTCAAGGCCGTCGACAAGCACGGCCGCATCACCGACGTGCGCGTCACCGCCAAGTCCGGTGGCCGCTCGGGGGACTGGCATGAGTGAGGGTCCCGGCAAGGGCCGCCGAGCCGTCGTGGTGACGGTGTCGACCCGGGCCGCAGCCGGGGTCTACGCCGACGTGTCCGGGCCGATCATCGTCGACCGGCTGCGGGGCTGGGGCTTCACGGTGAGCCGGCCGATCGTCGTCGCCGACGGTGACGACTTCGGCATGGAGCTGCGCGAGGTGCTCGCGAGCGAGCCCGACCTCGTGCTGACGACCGGGGGCACCGGCCTCACGCCCACCGATGCGACTCCCGAGCAGACGGCGCCGCTGCTCGACCGGCTCGTGCCGGGTGTCGCCGAGGCCATCCGTGCGGCTGGCGTCGCCAAGGGCGTGCCGACGGCGATGCTCTCCCGAGGGCTCGCCGGCCTGTCGGGGCGCACGTTCGTCGTCAACCTGCCCGGCTCGCGCGGCGGCGTGAGCGACGCGCTCGACGTGCTCGAACCGGTCCTGGGCCACGCCCTCGACCAGATCCCCGGCAGCGACCACTGACGTGAGGATGCCGTGGCGTCCGCACCGTGACGGACGGGGCCGGTGGCCCGTCGTGCTGCGCGACGCGACGTTCGAGCCCCCGATCGTGCTGCGTCCCCTCCGGGTCGACGACGAGCGGGACTGGCAACGCGTGCGGCGGGACAACGCGGCATACGTCCAGCCGTGGGAGCCGACGCTCCCGCCCGGCTCGCCGGCGCGCACCCCGGTCTCGTTCCGGCAGTTCGTCCGTGACCTCGACGCCGAGGCCGCCGCGGACCGGGCGATGCCGTGGTGCATCGAGGTCGGCGGGCGCATCGTCGGGCAGGTGCACCTCTTCGGCATCGTCCGTGCGGCGCAGCAGTCCGCCGCGGCGGGCTACTGGCTCGACGAGGCGGTGACCGGGCAGGGCATCGCCACGCGCGCGGTCGCCCTCGCGCTCGACCACGCGCTGGGCGCGGGCGGGCTGCACCGCATCGAGGTCAACATCCGGCTCGACAACGTGCCGTCGCTCCGGGTCGTCGAGCGGCTGGGGCTGCGCGACGAGGGGGTCCGCGAGCGGTTCCTGCACATCGACGGGGCCTGGCGCGACCACCGGTCGTTCGCCGTGACGACGGAGGACCTCGCCGGATCGACCCTCATGGCTCGTCTGTCACAGGTGTAACACCAGCCTCTTGCGCGACACGCCTCGAATGTGCGGGGTCGTTACCGAACCGCGTCCTACCGTGGGTCACGTGCCCGTCAGCAGCCTGATCTTCGTCGTCATCGTGGCGATCTGGGCTGCCTATCTCGTGCAGCACTGGGCGCGCCGGCGCGAGGACGCCGCAGCCACCCGCTCCGTCGACGGCTTCACCCAGGCCATGCGCGTCCTCGAGAAGCGGCGGGCCCTGCCGGCCACCGAGCTCAGCACGCCGCGCCCCCACTCGTACGCCGTCAAGCCCGCCACCACGGGCCGCCCCACCGTCGACGTGAAGCGGGCCGTGCCCGCGGGCAGCACGCGTCGGAGCTCCCCGCTCGTCGCCCGTCGCGCCGACGAGCGCGTCCTCACCGCCACCCTCCCGTCGGGTGGCCGGTCGGACCACAGCCACACCGACCACGACATCGCCCCCTACGCCGCCGAGGTGGACCGCATGCCCGAGTCAGCCGGCCAGTCGCACCACGCAGGCCGCCCCCGGCCAAGCCGACCGGCCGCTCCCGTGCGGGTTCCGTTGGCACAGCGCCGGATTCGCGCGGCTCTGCTCCTCGTCGCACTCGCGTGGCTCCCGGTCTCGATCACCCTCACGGTCACCGGCGTCCTCATGTGGATCTCGATCCCGTTCGCCGTGCTCACCGTCGCCGCCGTGCTCGTGTGGCTGCGCGCCGAGGCCCAGACCGACCGGCTGCGCGCTGGCGCCGACGAGCGCCCTGACGCCGAGGCTCCCCGTGGGCGTCGTGGCTCTCGCCGACGCGCCGAGCACCACGTGCCGGTCCTGTCGAGCGAGGACACCCAGGTCATCCGCAGCACGCCCGTCCCGGCGACCTCCACCGTCGTCCCGGCGTCGCAGCCGCCCCTCGTCGCCCAGCACGCCGAGCCCGGCGTGTTCGACGTCCAGGCGCCGATCACCGGTGAGGTGCCGGTCGCCGCGGCGCAGGCGGTCGTCCACACCGAGGCCGCTCCGGTCGCCGAGGGCAGCTGGAGCCCGGTGCCGGTGCCGCGCCCGACGTACTCCCTCAAGGCCAAGGCCGAGCCGCGCTACACCGACAGCGGCATCCCGGCGGACGTCTTCGACACGCCTGAGTTCGCCGACGAGGCCGAGGAGCTCGACGACCGGGCCCTCTTCGCCCGCCGCGCCGTCTCGCAGTAACCGGGACCCACCAGCAGAACGCCGACAGCTCCGCCCAGGCGGAGCTGTCGGCGTTGTGAGGCCCGGTTTTGTCGCGTTGGGTCCGCCGCCGGGGCGGAGTTGCTGCGGTGCCGGGGGCCGGTCGGTCTCGTCGCGCTCTCTCCGTCGGGCCGAGCTTTCGTGGCTGGTCAGCGCGCTGTACCGCCGAGCCGGGCGCCGCGGGCCGTCGACGGTGCCGTATGCCGTGTGGTGACGGACGCGGGTCCGCGCCACACGGCATACGCCATCGGTTCAGGCGTTGGCGGGTGCCCCTCCGTCGCGCGCGGACGCCTCCATCTCGTGGTCGAGCTCCGCTGACGACTCGTCGCTGAAGAGGTGCTTGCCCACGGCGTTGAGGACGGCCGCGAACGGCACGGCCACGAGCGCGCCGACGATGCCTGCGATGATCGAGCCGGTGGCGATCGCGAGGATGACTGCGAGCGGGTGCACGCTGACCGCCTTGCCGAGCAGGAACGGCTGGAGCACGTGCGACTCGAGCTGCTGCACGCCGATGACGATCGCGAGCATGATGAGCGCGACCCCGGGACCGTGGGCCACGAGGGCGAGCAGCACCGCGACGGCGCCGGAGAGCAGCGCACCGACGATCGGGATGAACGCGAGGATGAAGACGAGGATGCCGATCGCGAACGCGAAGGGCACCTTGAGGATCGCCGCACCGACCGAGATGCCGACGGCGTCGACGAAGGCCACGATCATCGTCGCGCGCACGAACGCCGAGAGCTGGTGCCAGGCGATGAAGCCGGAGGAGTTGACGCGCGTCCGGGTCGCGCGCGGGAAGAGCCGCACCACCCAGCTCCAGATGCGCGGTCCCTCGTAGAGGAAGAAGAAGAGCGAGAAGAGCGCGATGAACAGGCCCGCGACGAAGTGCGTCGCGGTGAGGCCGACCGACGTCGCGGTGTCGCCGAGGTTGCCCGACTCGCTGACCTTGTCGCGGATCGTGTTGAAGTACGCGTCGAACTGGGCGTCGGTGATCTTGAACGTCGTGCGCACCCAGTCGCGGATGCGCTCGAGGCCGGTCGCCACCTGGCTCGTGAGGTCGGAGAAGCCGCTGCTGAACTGCGTGCCCACGAGCGTGAAGAGCGCGCTGATGAGCAGGATCGTGCCGAGCAGGGTCAGGCCGGCGGCGGCGCCCGGCTTCATGACCCGGTGCAGCGAGCTCGCGACGGGGCGCAGCAGCGCCGTCAGCAGGATCGCGATCGCGACCGGCACGATGATCTCGGAGACCGTGCGCACGGCGAGCGACAGCAGGTAGATGGCGGCGCCGATGAGCAGCAGGCGCCAGGCCCACTCGCTCGCGACCCGGATGCTCTGCGGCACGGCCGCGGCTTCCACGCCGGGGATCTCGTCGGGGATCTCGTCGTGGATCTCGTCAGTGGTGCTCGTCGGGCGGTCGTCGAGGTCGTGCGCGTCGTCGCCGTCGCGCGTGGAGACGGGCTGGGTCACGTCGCGAGGCGCGCCGGAGGGGGCGGCGTGGTTGTCGGTCACGACCACACCGTATGCCGCGTGGCGGGCTTCCGGTGGATCACCCGCCGTGGGGTCGGTCCGCGACGGCTGCCTCGGTGGCTGCCACGGTGGCTGACTCGGTGGCTGACTCGGTGTCACGATCGGGCATCGGCGCGGTGGATGAGGGCCTCCGCCACGACGTCGACGACGACACTCTCGGCATGACGACGTTCTGGGAGAAGGCGCCACCAGCGCCACCCGTGCGGCCTCGTCGCGCTCGCTGGTCACGCCCGGTCGCCGTCGTCGTGGTCGTCTCGGTGATCGGGCTCGTCGGCTTCCTGGTGCTCTCGGCCGTGGGCCTGTGGCTGTATGCGAACCACGACCGCCCCGAGCTCATCGACCGGCCGGACGTCGTGGCGGTCGTCGAGGACGGCTGCGCCAGGCTCCGGGCCGACCTCGCGGCCCACCCCGTGCCGACGGGCGCGGCGCCGTCGGTGCGCGCCGCGGCCATCTCGGCCCAGGACGAGGCGATCCGCGCCTTCGTGGCCCACGTGCGCACGCTCGACGCCGCGACGCGCGCCGACGACCTGCCCGTCGACGACTGGCTCTCGGACTGGGAGCGTCTGGCCCGCGCCCGCGACGACGTCTCCGACGCACTGGGCCGAGGCGTGGCCGGGGTCCTCGTCGTGCCGCGCGACCAAGGGCGCCCCGTGACGACCCGGATGTCCGCGGTGGGCGTCACCTGCGTCGACCTCGCACGCCTGGTCCGGCGCACCTGACGTCGGCCATGCGTACGCTCGGAGGATGAGCGACGCCTCGGCTGCAGACCGTCCCACCATCGCCGTCACCGGCTCGACCGGCTGGCTCGGCGGGCTCGTCGCCAGGGACCTCGCGGACCGGGGCGTCCGGCAGCGGTTGCTCGTGCGTGACGTGACGCGGGCCCCGGACCTGCCGGGTTCCGTTGCGGCCCAGTGCACCTACCGAGATGGCGACGCCGCCCGAGCTGCCCTCGAGGGCGTCGAGACGCTCTTCATGGTCTCGGCGGCCGAGAACGAGGACCGGCTGGCCGAGCACCGTGCGTTCGTCGACGCCGCGGCCGCGGCTGGTGTGCACCACGTCGTCTACGTGTCGTTCTTCGGCGCGGCCCCCGACGCGACGTTCACCCTCGCCCGCGACCACGCCGCCACCGAGGAGCACCTGCGCGCCTCCGGGATGTCGTGGACCTTCCTGCGCGACAACCTCTACCTCGAGTTCATCGACCAGATGGTCGGCGACGACGGCCTCCTCCGTGGCCCGGCAGGCGAAGGCCGCGCGGCCGTCGTGGCGCACGCCGACATCGCCCGCGCCGCTGTCGCCGTGCTGCTCGACCCGGCGTCGCACGTGGGCGCGACCTACGACCTGACCGGGCCGGAGGCCCTGACGTTCGCCGAGATGGCCCGGACGGTCAGTGAGGTCACCGGTCGGGACGTGCGCTTCCACGACGAGAGCGTGGAGGAGGCGTATGCGTCGCGCGCCGCCTACGGGGCGCCGGACTGGCAGGTGGACGCCTGGGTCTCCACCTACACGGCGGTCGCCGCCGGCGAGCTCGACGGGGTCAGCGGTGACGGCGAACGCCTCACCGGCCGCCGGCCGACCTCGCTGCGCGACTACCTCGAGTCCCAGCGCGGGTCGAGGTGATCACGGCACCCGCCTGAGTGCCGGCATCACCTCGACCGGGGCCGCGGGACCAGACGCCCCGGGTCAGCCGACGAGGTCGGCCGTCTGGCGGGCGATGGCCAGCTCCTCGTTCGTCGGCACCACCGCGACGACGACCCGTGACCCGAAGGGCGAGATGACCCGTGCCTCGGTCGAGCCGGCCTCGTTGAGGGCGTCGTCGATGCTGATGCCGAGCTCGCCGAGTCCCTCGGCGACCGCGGCGCGGACCGGGGCGCTGTGCTGACCGATGCCCGCGGTGAAGACGAGGACGTCGGCGCCGCCGAGGATCGCGAGGTAGGCCCCGACGTAGTGCTTGAGCCGGTGCACGAAGACGTCGAAGGCGAGGCGCGCGTCGTCGTCGCCGGCCTCGACCCGCTCCACGAGCTCGCGGAAGTCGTTGACGCCGCTGAGGCCGAGGACCCCGGACTTCTTGTTGAGCAGGGTGTCGATCTCGTCGAGCGACATCCCCGCCTCGCGGGCGAGGTATGCGTGCAGCCCGGGATCGACGTCGCCGGAGCGGGTGCCCATGACGAGTCCCTGCAGGGGCGTGAGCCCCATCGACGTCTCGACGGCGCGGCCGCTGCGGACCGCCGAGGCCGAGCAGCCGTTGCCGAGGTGGAGGATCACCTGGCGCAGGTCCTCGACGGGCCGGTCCAGCAGCTCGGCGGTGGCGTGCGCGACGAACTGGTGCGACGTGCCGTGGAAGCCGTAGCGGCGGATCGAGTGCTTCGCGGCGAGGTCGCGGGGCACGGCATACGTCGACGCCTCGGTCGGCAGCGACGAGAAGAAGGCGGTGTCGAAGATCGCGACGTGCGGCACGTCGTAGCGCTTGCGCGCGGCCTCGATGCCGATGACGGCCGCCGGGTTGTGCAGTGGCGCAAGGGCGCTCAGCGACTTGATGCGGTCGAGCACGCCGTCGTCGATGACGACGGGCTCGGAGAAGTCGGGGCCGCCGTGGACGACCCGGTGTCCGACGGCGCGCAGCGGCACCTCGTCGAGCCGGATCCCGGCGTCCTGCAGCTGCGCCCGCATCGCCTCGAGTGCCCCGGAGTGGTCGGCGACGTCGCTGCCGGACTCGCCGATGCGCTCGACGAGACCGGCGGCGCGGACCTCGCCCGACTCGGGCACGACGAGCTGGTACTTGAGCGAGGAGGACCCGGCGTTGAGGACGAGGACGGGACGGTCGGTGGGGGACTGCGTCACTGGTTGCTTCCCTGCTGCTCGGCCGAGACGCCCTGCGCCTGCACGGCGGTGATGGCGACGGTGTTGACGATGTCGTCGACGAGAGCGCCGCGCGACAGGTCGTTGACCGGCTTGCGCAGGCCCTGCAGCACGGGGCCGACCGCCACGGCGTGCGCGCTGCGCTGGACGGCCTTGTAGGTGTTGTTGCCCGTGTTGAGGTCGGGGAAGACGAAGACCGTCGCGTGGCCCGCGACGTCGGAGTCCGGCATCTTCGCGCGGCCGACGACCGGGTCGATGGCCGCGTCGTACTGGATCGGCCCGGCGAGCGCGAGCTCCGGGGCGCGCTCGGCGACGAGCGTCGTTGCGGCGCGGACCTTCTCGACCTCGGCGCCCGACCCGCTCGACCCCGTCGAGTAGGACAGCATCGCGACGCGGGGCTCGATGCCGAACTGCTGCGCGGTCTGCGCCGACGAGATGGCGATGTCGGCGAGCTGCTCGGCGGTGGGGTCGGGGATGACGGCGCAGTCGCCGTAGACGAGCACCCGGTCGGCCAGGCACATGAGGAAGACGCTCGAGACGGTCTTGACGCCCTCGGCCGTCTTGACGAACTCCAGGGCCGGCCGGATCGTGTGCGCCGTCGTGTTGACCGCGCCCGACACCATGCCGTCGGCAAGACCGAGGTGGACCATCATCGTGCCGAAGTACGAGATGTCGGTGACGACCTCGCGGGCGCGCTCGACGGTCATGCCCTTGTGGGCCCGCGCGACGGCATACTCCTGCGCGAAGCGCTCGACGAGCTCGGGATCGGTGGGGGAGACGACCGCAGCGGCGTCGAGGTCGAGCCCCAGGGCCGAGCCGCGCGCCCGCACCTTCGTCTCGTCACCGAGCAACGTCAGGTCGGCGACGCCGCGACGCAGCAGGATGTCGGCCGCCTCGAGGATGCGGTCGTCCTGGCTCTCGGGCAGCACGATGTGCTTGCGGTCCGAGCGGGCCCGCTCCATGAGCTGGAACTCGAACATCAGCGGCGTGCGCACCTCGGAGGCCGAGACGTCGACGGCCGCGAGGAGGGCCGCCTGGTCGACGCTCTCGGCGAAGAGGCGGCGTGCGGTCTCGATCTTGTTGCGCGAGCCCTTCGTCATGGGGCCGCGCACCTGCATGAGCCGCTCGGCCGTGCGGAAGGTCCCGTCGTCGGTGAGCGCGATCGGCAGGTCCTGCTGCACGCCGGCGGACAGCCGCGAGATCGTCTCGGGGATCGGGTAGCCGCCGGTGAGGATGATCCCGGCGAGCGTCGGGAAGGTGCCCGACTGGTGGGCGAGCAGCAGGCCCGGGATGAGGTCGGTGCGGTCGCTCGGGGCGATGACGGTGACGTCCGGGCCGAGCCGCGCGAGGACGTTGGGCAGGCTCATCGCGGCGACGATGAGCCCGAGGCTGTCCCGGTCCATCCACGACTCGCTGCCGAGCACGAGCTGCGCGCCGATGGCGTCAGCGAGGGCGCGGAAGCTCGGGGCGGACAGCAGAGAGTTCTCCGGCATCGCGGCTGTCACGGGGAAGGGGAGCGTGGCCAGCGCTGCCCGCACCTCGTCGAGGTCGTCCGGCTCGACCCGGTTGGCGACGACGGCGACCGTCTGGGCGTGGTTGGCGCGCAGCTCGGCGATGGCGCCGTCGGCGGCGACGCGGATCTGGTCGGGCGTGCGGTCACGGCCGTGGACCACGAGGACGACGGCCGAGCCGAGGTTGGCGGCGACGCGGGCGTTGAAGGACAGCTCGGTGCCGGTCGAGACATCGGTGTAGTCCGAGCCGAGCACGAGCACGACGTCGAAGCGTGTGCTCAGGGCGCCGAACCGCTCGACGATGAGGTGCAGCGCCTCGTCGGGGTCGTCGTGGGCCTGCGCGTAGGTGACGCCGAGGGCCTCGTCGTAGGTCTGCTCGACGCCGGGCTGGCTCACGAGCATCTCGACGATGTGGTCGACCTCGTCGTCGGGACCCGTGCCGCCCAGCGTCGTCAGCGGGCGGAAGACACCGACCGACCCGACCTCTCGCAACAGGGCGTCGAGCAGGCCGAGGGCCACGGCGGACTTGCCCGTCAGCCCCTCCGGCGAGGCGACGTAGACGCTTCGGCTCACGACACGAACCTACCGGTCCGCAGCGCGGGGGCGTCGTCGCACCTCGAAGGTCGGCGGGTGCCGAAGGGACTGCCCGACAACGCAGTAGCGCTCGGTCGCCGTGGCGAGCCGTGCCAGCGTCGCGTCGTCGGCGTCGGTCGTGACCTCGGCGACGACCCGCGGCATCAGGACCCCGACCGGCGCGGTCCGGTCGACCCCGAGCGTGCCGCGCGCGTCGAACTGCGCTTCCGCCCGCAGCGCGACGTCGCGCAGCTCGACGCCGAAGGCGACCGAGACGGCATGCAGCGTGACACCCGCGCACGCGACGAGCGCCTCCATGAGCATGTCGCCCGAGCAGGCGTCCGACCCGTCGCCGCCCGTCGCCGGGTGCAGTCCCGCGCGCACGACACCCGCCGTCGTGCGCACCTCGACGGTGACCGGCTCGCCGAAGACGGCGCTCGCCGAGACCGAGTGCATCGCGGCCTCCGGGTCCTCGCGGTAGCGCGCCTTGAGCGGCTCCTGCGCCGCGCGCAGCTCGTCCCGGTTCATGCCGCGTCGCTCAGGTGCTGCTGGGCCATGGCTGGCTCCCGTCGTCAGGGTCCTGTTCCGACACCGTATGCCGGGTGCCCGGCTCGTGTGCGCCCGTGCGGTCCGGCGGTCGCTCCGGCTCAGGCGGTCGTGTGCAGCCCGAGTCTGCGGACGAGGCGCACCGCGTCGTGCGGCGCGTGCCCTCTGGCGTCGTTGTCGAAGTAGACGTGCACGTCGTGGCCCTGCTCCAGCCAGGCCTCGCACGTCCGCGCCCACCGGTCGAGGGAGGCGTCGGTGTAGCCGCTGGCGTAGAGCTCGGTCTCGCCGTGCAGGCGCACGTAGCGGAAGTCGCTCGTCGCGTCGTCCATGACCGGCCAGCGGCCCGCGCTGTCGGCGATGACCATGGCGACGCCGTGCTCCTGGCACAGGGCCCGCGCCTCCTCGGAGTCGAAGCTCTCGTGCCGCGGCTCCAGCGCGTGGCGCATCGGCACGTCCACCTCGCACGTCGTGAGGGTGCGGTCCTCCTTGAGCTTGTCGTCGTGCTGCTCGGCCAGGCGCGCGGCGTCGCCGGTCGTGCGCGGCAGCAGCTCGAAGAAGCGGGCCAGGAGCTCGCGGTCGAAGGTGATCCGCTCGGGCAGCTGCCACAGGACCGGCCCGAGCTGCGGCCCGAGCGCGAGCACCCCGCTCGCGAAGAAGTTGGCCAGCGGCGTCGCGACGTCGCGCAGCGCCTTCATGTGGGTGATGAACCGTCCGCCCTTGACGGCGAAGTCGACGTCACGGGGGACGGCAGCGCGCCACGCGGCATACGAGCTCGGTCGTTGGAGGGAGTAGAACGACCCGTTGAGCTCGATCGAGGTCATCCGCTCGGCGGCGTAGGTCAGCTCGAGGCGCTGCGGCAGGCCCTTGGGGTAGAAGTCGCCGCGCCACGACGGGTAGCGCCAGCCGGAGACGCCGATCCGTGCGTGAGCCATGTCCGCTCCTTACCCGTGGGGACGCCGCAGGACCGGCTAGATCCAGCGACGCCCCTTGAAGATGCCGTAGAGCCCGATGCTGACGAGCCCCATCATGCCGATGGCGTAGAGGTAGCCGAAGCGCCAGTGCAGCTCTGGCATCGCGTCGAAGTTCATCCCGTAGACCGTGCCGATGAGCGTCGGCGCGAAGAGGATCGCGGCCCACGCGGAGATCTTCTTGACCTCCTCGTTCTGGTCCATGCTCGCCTCGGTGAGCGTCTTCATCTCCTCGTTCTGCTGCTGCGCCACGAGGGTCGCGTTGACGGTGAGGATGTCGCGGAGCAGGTGGCGGAAGCCGTCGACCTGCTCGCGGACCTCGGTGAGGTGGTCCTCGACGTCACGCAGGTAGCGCCGCAGCTCCTCGTCGGTGCCGTACTTCTCGAAGCCGGCCGACAGGGACGCGATGACCGTCGCGAGCGGACGCACGGCGCGCTCGAACTCGATGACCTCGCGGCTCAGCTCGTAGATGCGGCGCGACACCGCGGGGTCGCCGCGGAAGACCTCGGTCTCGATCTCGTCGATGTCGTTGCGCAGTCCCCGGACGACGGGTCCGTAGCCGTCGACGACGCGGTCGAGGATCGCGTAGAGGACGGCCTCGGGTCCGCGGGCGAGCAGCTCCGGGTCGCTCTCGAGGCGGCGCCGCACGGCGGAGAGGTCGGGTGCCTCGCTGTGCCGCACGGTGATGACGAAGTCGGGGCCGACGAAGAGGTGCACCTCGCCGAACTCGACCTCCTCGGACGCGTCGACGTAGCGGGCGGCCCGGAGCACGACGAAGAGGGTGTCGCCGTACCGCTCGATCTTGGGTCGCTGGTGGGCGACGATGGCGTCCTCGACCGCGAGCTCGTGCAGGTCGAACTCCGCTGCGAGAGCGGCGAGCTCGTCCTGGGTCGGCCGGTAGAGACCGATCCAGCCGACGGACTCGGTGAGCTCTCGCAGGCCGCGGAACGTCTCGGCGAGCGTCACCGGCGACGCCGTGCGCCTCCCGTCGACGTAGATGGCGCTGTCGACCATGCTCGCGCCGGGCCGGCGGTCCTGACGGGTCGACGGGGCGGTCGGCTGCGGGCTGGTGCGGCCGGCGGGCGTCGACGGCGACGGACGGCGCACGCGGCCGGCGAGGGTGCGGATGGGGTTGCGAGGGCGCTCGGACATGACGACTCCCTGGTGGGACGAAGGGGCAGGCGGTCATCGCGACGAGAACCGCCGCGAGGCCCCTGCGGGAGTCTCGAGCGGTCAGCTCTCGTCGGGCCTATGACTGGGAGGCTCGCCGCACATGGCGCCCACCTCCCTGCCGTCGTCGCGCGACGTGCCCGTGTGCCGTCGCCCCGGGGGAGTCTAGACCCGACTGTCGTGCGGCACCTGGCCGTCGGGTGCGTGCGAACCGGTGATGACGTGTTCGAGGGCATCAGATGAACCGGGCCGAAAGTCCTACTCACGTGGACCGCGTTGCCCCTAGTGTTCGAATCAGCCCGCCTCGGGCTCTCGTCACTGGGAGGGAATCGCATGCACTCTGTCCTGTTGCGCCGGTCCACCGGGATGCTCGCTCTGGTCGCCACGTCGGCCATCGTCGTCAGCGCCTGCTCGGCGCCGACGAAGAGCTCCGACACCACCACGGCTGCGGGCGGCAAGAGTGCCGCCACCGCCACGTCGGCTGCGGACCTCGGCGGGATGGACGCGCTCGTCACGGCGGCCAAGAAGGAAGGCGCGCTCAACGTCATCGCCCTCCCGCCGGACTGGGCCAACTACGGCGCCATCATCCAGGCGTTCGGCGACAAGTACGGCATCAAGGTCACGAGCGCGCAGCCCGACGCGAGCAGCGCCGACGAGATCACCGCGGCGGACCGGCTCAAGGGCCAGTCGACCGCGCCCGACGTCTTCGACCTCGGTGCAGCCGTCGCCCTCGCCAACACGGCCAAGTACGCGCCCTACAAGGTGGCGACCTTTGCCGACGTGCCCGACTCGTTCAAGGACGCCAACGGCGCCTGGGTCAACGACTACGGCGGCTACATGTCGATCGGCTACGACTCCTCCAAGGTCCCAGCCATCACGAGCGTCGCCGACCTGCTCAAGCCGGAGTTCAAGGGCAAGGTCGCCCTGAACGGCGATCCCACGAAGGCCGGAGCCGCGTTCGCCGGCGTCCAGATGGTTTCGGTCGCCCAGGGCGGCACCGCCGGTGACCTCACCAAGGGTGTCGACTTCTTCAAGCAGCTCAAGGCTGCCGGCAACTTCATCCCGGTCGACCCGACGCCGGCCACGATCCAGTCCGGCCAGACCCCCGTCGTCATCGACTGGGACTACCTCAACGCCGCCGCCACCGCGAAGCTGCCGTCGTGGAAGGTCGTCGTCCCCGAGGGCGCCGTCATCGCCGGCTACTACTACCAAGCCATCAACAAGGACGCTCCGCACCCCGCGGCCGCACGCCTCTGGCAGGAGTTCCTCTACTCCGACGAGGGTCAGAACCTCTGGCTCAAGGGCGGTGCGCGTCCGGTCCGCTTCGACGCCATGCAGAAGGCCGGCTCGCTCGATGCCGCCGCGGCCGCCGCGCTGCCGAAGGTGAGCGGGACCCCGGTCGTGCCCTCCCAGGCCGACGCGACGTCCGGCAAGGCGTACCTCGCCACGGCGTGGGCGAACGCCGTTGGCTGACACTGCTCGTCGAGGGGCGCTCGCCGGTCGCCGGCCGTCGAGCGCCCTCCTCGGCGTCGTCCCCTTCTTCGTCTACGTCACGGTCTTCCTCCTCGTCCCGACCCTGGTCGTGGTCGTCGGGGCGTTCATCGCGACGGGGCAGGGCGGTCAGGGCGGGCTGAGCCTCGCGAACGTCAGGGCGCTGGCGGAGCCGGCCGTGACCTCGGCCCTCTGGCACTCGCTGATCCTGTCGGCCGTCACCGCCGTGGCCGGCGCCGTCATCGGCGCCTTCCTCGCGTATGCCGTGTCGACGGCGAGGCCGGACGGCGTTCTCCGCCGCTTCACGACCTCCCTGTGCGGGGTGCTGGCGCAGTTCGGCGGCGTGGCCCTGGCCTTCGCGTTCCTCGCGACGTTCGGCGCCACGGGCTACCTCACGAAGCTGCTGGCCTCGACGGGCCTCGACGACACGGGCGGCCTGTGGCTGTACGAGTGGAACAAGGGCCTCATGCTGGTCTACCTCTACTTCCAGATCCCGCTCATGCTCATCGTCTTCCTCCCCGCGGTCGAGGGCCTGCGTCCCCAGTGGCGCGAGGCCGCCGAGACCCTGGGCGGCAGCACGTGGCTCTACTGGCGCAAGGTCGCGGCGCCCATCCTGTTCCCGTCGTTCGTCGGCGCCCTGCTGCTGCTGTTCACCAACGCGTTCAGCGCCTACGCGACGGCGGCCGCCCTTGTCTCGCAGGGCTCCCCGCTCCTTCCGCTTGCGATCGGGGGAACCCTGAACTCGGAGGTCATCCTCGGTCAGGAGAACGTCGGCAAGGCCATGGCGCTGCTCATGGTCGTCGTCGTCGCTGCGGTCATGACGTTGTATGCCGCCATCGACCGCCGCGCGTCACGCTGGCTCGCGCGATGAGCGGGATCAGGGCGACCCGGCGTCGTCGCCAGTCGGTGCTGCGCTGGGTCGTGGTGACGCTGTGCATGGTGTTCTTCGCGGCGCCCCTCGCGGGCATGCTCGACTTCACGACCAAGGACGCGCAGGGCAACCGGACCGGCGCGACGTGGGCCAAGCTCGTCGACGTGCAGGGCGTCTCCCGGGACTACCCCGACCTGGCTGCGGGCTTCACCGCGTCGGTGGGGCTGGCGGTGCTGACGGTCGTCGTCATGCTGGTCCTGCTCGTCCCGACGATGACGTGGGTGCGGCTGCGGCTGCCCGGCCTGTCGCGCACCGTCGAGTTCCTCTGCCTGCTGCCGCTCACGGTGCCGGCGATCGTCCTCGTCGTCGGGCTCACCCCCGTCTACTCGTGGGTGACCTACTTCCTCGGTGAGTCGACGATCTGGCTCGGGTTCGCCTACGTCATCCTCGTGCTGCCCTACGCCTACCGCTCCCTCGACGTCGGCCTGCGGGCCATCGACGTCAAGACCCTCTCCGAGGCCGCGCGCTCGCTCGGAGCAGGCTGGGGCACGGTGATGGTGCGCGTCGTGCTGCCCAACCTCCGCACCGCGGTGCTCTCGGCGGCGTTCCTCGCCGTGGCGCTGACCCTCGGCGAGTTCACCATCGCCAACCTGTTCAGCCGCACCAACCTGCAGGTCGCGATGTTCCTCCTCGGCAAGTCCGACGCACAGGTCAGCGTCGCGGTCGGCCTGGCGTCGCTCGTCTTCGCCTTCCTCGTCCTCTTCGCACTGTCGTTCGTCGGCGGTCGGAGCCCCTCCCGCAAGGAGCCCTCATGAGCCGTGGCGTCGCCGTCCAGCTGACCGACCTGCGCCGCACCTACTCGGGGGTCAACGCCCTCGACGGGCTGACCCTGCACCTCGAGCCCGGAGAGCTCGTGGCCCTGCTCGGGCCGTCCGGCTGCGGCAAGACGACGGCGCTGCGCTGCCTCGCCGGGCTGGAGGACCCGGACTCCGGCCGGGTCGAGGTGGGCGGCAAGGACCTGACGAGGGTCCCGACCAACAAGCGCGACATGGGGATGGTCTTCCAGGCCTACAGCCTCTTCCCGCACCTGACCGCGCGGCAGAACGTCGAGTTCGGCCTCCAGCTGCGCAAGCAGGGCGGCGAGCAGCGGCGCCGCCGCTCGACCGAGATGCTCGAGCTCGTCGGGCTCTCGGCCCACGTCGACAAGTACGCCCACCAGATGTCGGGCGGCCAGCAGCAGCGCGTCGCGCTGGCGCGGGCGCTCGCGATCGAGCCGCAGGTGCTGCTGCTCGACGAGCCGCTCTCCGCGCTCGACGCCAAGGTCCGCACCCAGCTGCGCGACGAGATCCGCCGCATCCAGCTCGAGGTCGGCACGACGACCCTCTTCGTGACCCACGACCAGGAGGAGGCGCTGGCGATCGCCGACCGGGTCGGGGTCATGCGCAGCGGTCGGCTCCTCCAGCTGGCGGCGCCGCAGGAGCTCTACTCCCGGCCGGCAGACGACTTCGTCGCGGACTTCGTGGGACTGACGAACCGGGTCATGGGCACGTCGCACGGGACGACCGCCCAGGTGCTCGGCGCCGACGTCCCGCTCCTGCCCGGCTCGGCGAGCGAGGGGCCCGTGACGGTGCTCATCCGCCCGGAGCACCTGACCGTGGCCCAGGACGCCGGCGGGTCGGCTGTCGTCATCAGCTCGAGCTTCCTCGGGGCGCAGGGGCGGGTCGTCGTCAGCCCCGGCGAGAACCTGCACCAGGTGCTCGTCCAGGTGCCCAGTGCCGTCGTGGCCGACTTCTCACCCGGCGACCGCGTCACCATCCGTCCGGTGGGGGCGCCGGCTCTCGCCATCGCCGCGGGGTAGCCGGCGTCTCCCGCCCCGGCTCCGCCAACGGATGACCGCCGCCTTCCTGTGGTTCAGTGGGCATCGTGAAGATGCTGCTCACGTCCGGTGGAGTCACGAACCCGACCATCCACGAGGCGCTCGTCGACCTGCTGGGCAAGCCGGTCGACGAGGCGACGGCGCTCTGCATCCCCACCGCACAGTGGGGTCATCCGATGTGCGGACCGGTCTCGGCGCGCGGGTTCGTCGCTGGTCTACCGCCCTGGGGCGGGATGACCTCGATGCCGTGGAAGTCGCTCGGCCTGCTCGAGCTGTCTGCGCTGGCGACGATCGGCGAAGAACGCTGGGTGCCGTGGGTTCGTGCGGCTGACGTCCTCCTCGTGGACGGTGGCGAGGCGACGTACCTGTGCCACTGGATGAAGGAGTCGGGGCTGGCGGACCTCCTGCCGTCGCTGTCCGACACGGTCTGGGTGGGCGTGAGCGCCGGCAGCATGGTGATGACGCCGCGGATCGGGCCCGACTTCGTGCAGTGGCCGGGGGCGCCCGACGACCGCACGCTCGGCCTCGTCGACTTCGCGGTCTTTCCCCACCTCGACGTGTTCCCGGAGAACACCATGGCCGATGCCGAGAAGTGGGCTGCCGAGATCGGCGGCCCGGCATACGTCCTCGACGACCAGTCCGCGATCCGGGTGGTCGACGGGATGGCCGAGGTGGTGTCCGAGGGCCGCTGGAGTCTCCTGCCCGAGGTGAGTCCGCACTAGCGGCTGTCGCCCTCCGCTGCGCTCCGGGCTCCTCCCGAATCCCCGCGCCTTGACCCAGAACATGAAGAAGGACCGGACGAAAAGCGTGTCCGGTCCTTCTTCATGTTGTGGAGCTGAGGGGACTCCGTCGCCTCCGCTCCGCTCCGGCTCCTCCTCGAATCACATGAGTCCCAGAAACGGCAGAGAGACCGGACGAAAAGCGTGTCCGGTCTCTCTGCCGTTGGTGGAGCTGAGGGGATTCGAACCCCTGACCTTCTCATTGCGAACGAGACGCGCTACCAACTGCGCCACAGCCCCTTGGTGCGAAGGAACGATAACACCACGCCGACCGGCATACCCAATCGACCCGGCGAAGCCGACGCCGCCCTCAGACCCAGCTGGGGAACCACATCCGGGCCTGCCACTCCGAGAGCGGGATGACGTCCGCCACGTAGATCGGGTGGAAGAACGCGAACAACCCGATCGACACCAGCACGAAGGCGCCCATGACGCCGTAGCCCACGCGGCGACGGGTCAGCGACGCCTCCCGGCCACCGATGATGAGGCCCAGGACGTAGACGCAGGCGAGCACGACGTAGGGCACGAAGGCCACCGCGTAGAAGGAGTAGATCGTCCGGTCACCGAGGAAGAACCACGGCAGGTAGCCGGCGAAGAGCGCGCACAGGATCGCGCCGGCCCGCCAGTCGCGGCGCAGCGCCCACATGAAGAGCAGCACGAAGATCGCGAGCGTGCCGCCCCACCAGATCGACACGGTGCCGATCGAGGTGATCGCCTTGCTGCACTGCTCGACGAGGCAGCCATCCGCGCCCTTCTTGGGGCCCTCGTAGAAGAACGACGTCGGCCGCCCCTGGATGAGCCAGGACCACGGGTTCGTCTGGTACGGGTGCGAGCTCGTGATCGCCTGCGTCGACGCGTACATCTGCTGGTGGTAGGCCCAGAGCGAGCGCCACCAGTCGGGCAGCCAGCCGTGCGCGGTGTCGGGGTTGTTCTCCGCCCACGTCCGGAAGGACCCGCCCTTGGTGAGGATCCAGCCGGTCCACGTCGCGACGTACGTGACGACGCCGGTGACGACGAGCTGCACGAACGCGTACGGCCCGTCCTTGACGACGCCGCCGACCGACCACCCGCGCACGCCGGCAGCACGTCGCGCACCGAGGTCCCACAGGACGGTGAGCAGCCCGAAGAAGACGAGGAAGTAGAGGCCCGACCACTTCACCCCGGCACAGAGGCCGAGCATGATGCCCGCGACCCACCGCCACGGTCGCCAGCCGAGCCACGGCCCCAGCCAGGACGTGGCGGCCCGCGCGCGGTCACCGACCTTGCGGGCCAAGACCTCTCGCGCCTTGTCGCGGTCGATGAGCAGCGCCCCGAACGCCGCGAGCCCGAAGAACATGACGAAGATGTCGAGCAGCCCCGTGCGCGAGTGCACGAAGTGGTGCCCCTCGAAGGCGAGCAGGGCCGCGGCGACCGTGCCGAGCAGGTCGGAGCGGAAGAGCCGCCGGGCGATGCGCCCGAGCATGAGGATCGAGATGGTGCCGGCGAGCACGGCGGCGAAGCGCCAGCCGAACGAGTTGAGGATGCCGAACGGCGACTCGCCCCACCCGATGAGCCACTTGCCGACCGGGGGGTGCACGACGAAGTCGCCCTCGGTGCCGTAGACCATCGGGTCGTTGGCGGTGAAGTGCTGGTCGACCTGGTTGGCGTCCTGCAGCAGCTGGTCGTTCTTCATCTCGAACCAGTACAGGACCATCGACCAGCCCTGCTTGACGTAGTACGTCTCGTCGAAGACGAGCTGGTGCGGCGCCCCGACGTGCCAGAAGCGCATGAAGCCGCCGACGAGCATGAAGAAGAGCGGGCCGCCCCAGCCGAGCCAGGCGATGCGTCCGGCCGTGCGCCGGGTCAGGCGGAAGTCGTCGGCCGGGTCCCCGAGCAGGCGAGCGCGCACCTGCCTGGCCGAGTTCATGGGCGCCATCGTATGCAGTGTGGCTGGGTGGGTCGCGCACGCGTCGCCGGGCGCACGGCCAGGCGCACGGCGGGGACTCCCGCCGGCGTCAGAGCGAGATGCCGCGGGCCTGCAGGACCGAGTAGCCGACGAAGGCCACCGTGTCGAGGATCGCGTGGCAGACGACGAGCGGCATGACGCGCCGGGTCCGCACGAAGACGAGCCCGAGGACGAGGCCCATGACGATGTTGCCGGCGAAGCCGCCGAAGCCCTGGTAGAGGTGGTAGCTGCCGCGGATCACCGCCGAGAGCCCGATGACGAGGGGCCAGGACCACCCGGACTGGCGCCACCTCGTGAAGAGGTAGCCGACCATGATGACCTCCTCGAGCACGGCGTTCTCGATGGCGGCCATCACGAGCACGGGCGCCGACCACCACACCGCCTCGAGGTTCGCGGCCGAGACCTGCGTGTTGATGCCGATGGCCTTGGCGAGGAAGTAGAAGCCGAGCCCGGGGATGCCGATGACGGCCGCGAGCCCGAGCCCCCGCAGTGCGTCGCGCCCGGGCTCGCGCCGGTCGAAGCCGACGAAGTGGCCGGCGCGCACGTCACCGGCGGGCCGGTGGATGTGGTTCAGCAGGTAGAGGGCCAGCGCGACCGCGACGAGCGGCAGCACGATGCCGGCGAGCTGGTAGGCGAGGTCGAGCCAGGGACGACCCGGCGTCGCCGACTGGTTCATCGCCGTCGTCTGCTGCGACAGCGGGGTGGGCCGGGTCAGCTTCTCGATGATGCTGAGCACGGCGTAGACGGCGGACGAGCCCAGGCTGACCCCGAGGACGAGGACCGTCTCGCGGCGCAGGCCGCGCTGCGTCGCAGGGTCGCTGACCGGGGCGGGATCGCGCTCCGACGGCGCGAGCAGTCCGGCAAACCGTCCGCGCTCCGTGGTCGCTGTGGTCGCTGGGGTCGACATGGCGCCAGCGTAACTTCGTCCTGCCCCACGGACAGGAGGGACGGACAGGGCGGCGGACAGGAGGCCGGCGTACTGTCGCTGGCATGTCGCTGCTCTCCGGCTGGCGCCGTGGGGCGCACGCGGCCGACGGCTTCGAGTTCCCGACCTACCGCGACGGCGAGGGGCCGGGCGTCATCGTCATGCACGAGAGCCCGGGCCTGACGCCCGAGGTCGTGCGCTTCGGCGGGGAGCTCGTCGACGAGGGCTTCACCGTCGTCATGCCGCACTTCTTCGGCAGCGCGCACGAGTCCCCTCGACGGGCGGAGGCCGCGCGCGTCATCCCGCGCCTGTGCGTCGGGCGGGAGTTCACCATGGTGGCGACGGGGCGCACGACACCGGTGGCCGGCTGGCTCCGCAGCCTTTCGCGGCACCTGCACGCCGAGCTGGGCGGCGTGGGGGTGGGGGCCGTGGGGATGTGCTTCACGGGCGGCTTCGCCCTGGCGATGATGGTCGACCCGTCGGTCGCGGCCCCTGTCGTGGCCCAGCCGGCCGTGCCCGTGCCGCTCGGGGTGCGTCGTGCCGCCGACGTGGGTCTCGACGCGGGCGACCTCGTGGCCGTGCAGGATCGCGTCCGCGCCGGGTGCCCGGTGCTCGGGGTGCGCTACCGCGACGACTGGGCCACGGGCACGCGCTTCGAGACGCTCACCGGAGCCCTGGGCGACGGGTTCCGCCGGGTCGAGCTCGACGGGTCGGGGCACGCCACGCTCACCGCCGAGCGGCACCCGGACGCGGTCGAGGCGGTCGTCGGGTTCCTTCGTGAACGTCTCATGCCAGCAGCCTGAACGAAGTCTGGGAAACCCCCCTCGCGGACCGAGCGCCGGCAATACGCTGCCGATGCGCGCGCACGTGCCCGCGCCTCGGGGGAGTCCAGCGTCGAAGGGCTTGTCCAATGAGGAAGAGAGTTCTGGCGATACCGGCGGGCGCACTCGCGATCGCCCTCACCTTCGGGTCGTACACCACGGCCGCCTCGGCCGTGACCGCAGCACCGGGTGCAGGTGGCACGGGTGCCGAGCCGCAGGCCCAGCAGGGGCGCGACAGCCTCGCGCACCCGCTCGGCAAGAAGCAGCAGTCGCTGCGCACCAAGGGCGTCCAGCTGAAGCTGTCGGGCAAGCTCGCCCCGGACACCAAGGTCGCCAAGATCGCCAAGGGCCAGTACGTCGAGCTGGCCCGCGAGGGCGAGGACACGATCTGGACCGTGCTCGGCCAGTTCGGCAGCGCGGTCGACCCCACCTACGGCGGGACCCCCGGTCCCCAGCACAACCAGATCCCGGCTCCGGACCGCGCGGTCGACAACTCGACCATCTGGACCTCGGACTTCAGCCCCGAGTACTTCGCGAACCTGCTCTTCGCCGACACCCCGGGCGCGGTGTCGATGCGCAACTTCTACAAGGAGCAGAGCTCCAACCGCTACACCGTCAACGGTGACGTCAGCGACTGGACCCAAGTGCCCTTCAACGAGGCCTACTACGGCTCGAACTACTGCGGCGGCATCGTCTGCGCCCGCACGTGGCTCTTCGTCCGCGACTCCGTCAACGCCTGGTACAACGCGCAGGTCGCAGCGGGCAAGACCGCGGCACAGATCAACGCGGCCCTCGCCAAGTACGACGTCTGGGACCGCTACGACTACGACGGCGACGGCAACTTCAACGAGCCCGACGGCTACATCGACCACTTCCAGTCGGTGCACGCCGGTGAGGGCGAGGAGACCGGCGGCGGCGCGCAGGGCACCGACGCCATCTGGTCGCACCGGTGGTACGCCTTCTACAACAACATCGGCTCCACCGGCCCGTCGAACAACAAGCTCGGCGGGATCCAGGTCGGCAGCTCCGACCTCTGGATCGGCGACTACACCGTCGAGCCGGAGAACGGCGGCGTCGGCGTCTTCAGCCACGAGTTCGGCCACGACCTCGGCCTGCCCGACCTCTACGACACCTCCGGCAACACCGGCGGCGCCGAGAACTCGACCGGCTTCTGGACGCTCTACTCGTCCGGCTCCTACGGCAGCTCTGGCAAGCCCGAGGACGGCATCGGGACCAAGCCGATCCCCATGTCGGCCTACGAGAAGATCTTCCTCGACTGGTCGAACTACCAGCTCGTCGGGCCCGGACAGTCCGCGGCGGTCAAGCTCGGTCCGGCGTCGGCGACGACGAAGCAGGCCCAGCAGCTCGTGACGGTCCTGCCTGACAAGCAGGTGACGACGGACATCGGCGGGCCCTACGCGGGGGCCGACTTCTACCACTCCGGCTCCGGCAACGACCTCGACAACGCGATGACGCGCTCGGTGACGCTGCCCGCCGGCACGGTGGGGCTCACGGCCAAGGTGCGCTATGCCATCGAGCAGGACTGGGACTACGCGTACCTCACGGTCAACGGGTCCCCGGTCGCGACGAACCTCTCCATCGCCACCAACCCGAACGGGCAGAACTTCGGCAACGGCATCACCGGCTCGACGAACGGGAGCTGGGTCGACCTCTCGGCCGACCTCTCGGCCTTCGCCGGTCAGACGGTGACGCTGGGCTTCCGCTACTGGACCGACGGGGCGGCGGCCGAGGCGGGCTTCGGCGTCGACGACATCGCGATCACCGGCCTGCCCACCGACGGTGCCGAGACCGACCCCGGTTGGGTCTACAAGGGATTCACCCGGACGACGGGTCAGATCACCAAGTCGTACTTCAACGCGTACTTCGCCGAGTACCGCAACTACCGCGGCTACGACACCGGCCTCAAGACCGGTCCGTACAACTTCGGCTTCCCTGACACGAAGCCGAACTGGACGGAGCGCTACCCGTACCAGGACGGCCTCCTCGTCTGGTACTACGACACCTCGTTCGCCGACAACAACGTCGGGGACAACTGCGCGGCCGGGCGGTGCGGCGGGCTCTACCTGCCCGTCGATGCCCACCCGTCGCTGCTGCTGCGTCCCGACAACGGCAAGGTGTGGCGCCCCCGGTTCCAGTCCTACGACTCGACCTTCGGGCTCGAGCGGACCGACCGGGTCTGCCTGCACACCTCGTCGACCGCGTCGCAGTGCTACGGCAGCCTGCCGGCCAACCCGGTCTTCGACGACTCGAAGAGCTACTGGGTGGCGCCGAACCCGTCGATCGGCAACTTCGGCTGGTCCAGCGTCCCGGTGCCGAGCACGGGCACGAAGATCCGCGTCGTCAGCACGTCGACGCAGGGTGACTTCATGCAGGTGACGGTCAACAAGTAGCAGGGTCAGCTGCACCACTCGGGGTGATGGAGTGGGCGGGACACGTCCCCGCCCGCTCCGTCATGCCGGGCGGGGTCCAAAACCGTTGGTGCGCAAAGTTGCCGACGGCATACGGTCTCGGCATGTCCTCGACGCTGCGAGCTGCCCTGCGGTCCCGTCTCACCTCGGCGATGCGCGAGCGCGACCGGGAGGCGGTCAGCGTGCTGCGCACCGCTGTGGCCGCCATCGAGAACGCCGAGGCCGTTCCTGCAGGTGACGGCCGGGCCGGCACCGCCTCCGCCGACGTGGCCGGAGCGGCGCTCGGCCTCGGGGTCACAGAGGCCAAGCGCCGCCGGCTCGACGACGCGACCGAGCGCTCCGTCGTCGCTGCGGAGGTGCAGTCGCTCGTCGAGGCGCAGACGGCGTATGCCGCGGCCGGTGACAGCGAGCGGGCCCGGCCGCCGGGGCCGCGCTGCTGCGCTCGGTTCTCGGCGAGCTCGGGTAGCTCGACGGGACCGAGCGGCCCGCCCGGCTGGCCGCCGTCGTCCACAGGGGCGGTGCACAAGCTGTGCACCGCTCCTGTGGACATGTGGAGAAGAGCCCCCGCTCTGTGGACGACACGCCGTCGTCCTGTGGACCGTCGAGAAGTTTCGGCAAAGCCCTTGCGGACCCCCGCCGGCGGGGATAGAAATCTCTCACGCCCTTCCTTCGGGGAGAGCGGGACGACTTGGAGACGAGGGTCCACCCGGTGGGGCAACCCACCGCGGCAGCCGGGTGACGAGGCGGCCGGGACCGGAGACGACGAGAAGTCGATCGGGAGCGTCACCATCGACCGATCACCCCAGAAGGGCCCTTGAGACTCATACTCCCAAGGGCCCTTCGCCTTGTGCTGCAATGCTTCCCGAGTGGCGGCCTTCGTCAGGCGAGGGTCGCGGCCGCCGGTCGCCAGGGCTTGAGCCATGGCGTCTCGGGCCATCCCTCGCGGGCGGCGACGAGCTCGTACATCGTGGCCCCGTCGATGCTCTCGCGGACGATGTCGGCGTGGCCGGCGTGACGGGCGAGCTCCTCGACGAGGTGCATCGCGACCCAGCGCACCGACCAGGCCTCGACGTCGTGAGGGAACCACGGGGCGTCGCGCGGCACGGGCACCGGGGCGGCCAGGTCCGCGCTGCGCAGCACCTCGCGCGTCACGTCACCTTGGGCCGCCAGCGCAGCCAGCAGGGACTCGAGGGTGTCGCCGTCGGTGACCCGGAAGTCATCGCCCCAGGCGGTGGCCTGCTCCTCGACGGACCGGTCGGGTGGCGCCGGCGCCTGGGGCGCGGCGGCCATCCTCTCGGTCCAGCCGCGCTCGCACGTCGTGACGTGCTTGACGAGTCCGCCGATGCTGAGCGCGCCTGCCGTCGGGGCGAGTCGGATCTGCTCCTCGGTGAGGCCGAAGGCGACGGTGGCGAAGGCGTCGCGCTGCTGGTCGAGATAGGCGATGAGGCTCTCGCGCTCGTCGGCGACGGGTGGGACGTGTGCTGCCATGTCGCTGCCTGCTCTCAGTCGTTGCGGTGGACGTAGAGGTCGCGGAGCAGGGCGATCTCCGCGCCGTGGTGGATGAGCTCGCGGTTGATGTGCAGGACGAGCTCGAGGCGCGGGTGCTCGGCCCACGGGCCCTCGCTCGGGCCGCACGGCTCGGTGAGCGCATCGGCGTCCCACCCGCGGACCCCGGCGGTCCAGGCGGCGAATGCCTCGTCGACCTGGCGCAGCGCCTCGTCCGCGGTGGGGGCGTAGTCGAAGGAGAGGTAGTCGACCTCCGGGCCGCCGAAGTGGCTGTGGACGCGCATGCCGAGGACGCCGACGATGACGTGCGCGAGCCGCCACGCGATCGTCGTCATCGGGGCCGGGACCGGCTCCGGGAGGACGAAGTCGATCGTCATCTCGCCGCTGCCGCCTTGGAGCTCGGTCGCGCCCTGCCCGCGCCGGTGGACGTTCCACGCGCCGGGCGTCGGCTCCCAGAGGTACTCCTCGTCGGTGAGGCCCTCGAAGCGGGGGCGCAGCTGGTTGGTCCAGTGCCGGGCGGCCTGGTCGACAAGGACGGAGGTCCAGTCGATGGGGGTCTGTGTCGTGGTCATGGCTCGACCCTCGCAGCCATATAGGACAGTTTCTGTCCGCAGAGCGTGCGAGGCTGTCGGCATGTCCTCGACGTCCGACGGCGGCAACGGCACGACGGCCCGCGTGCTCCGCCTGCTCGACCTGCTGCAGAGCCGCCCGGTCTGGAGCGGCACCGAGCTCGCCGAGCGGCTCGGCGTCACGACCCGGAGCGTGCGGCGCGACGTCGAGCGTCTGCGCGACCTCGGCTACCCGGTCAACGCCGCCCACGGCGCCGGCGGCGGCTACCAGCTCGGTGCAGGACGACGGCTGCCGCCCCTGCTGCTCGACGACACCGAGGCGGTCGCCGTCGCCGTGTGCCTGCGGCTCGCGGCCGGTGGCACCGTCGAGGGGCTCGGCGAGGCCGCCGTGCGCACGCTCGCCAAGCTCGACCAAGTGCTCCCGGGGCGCCTCCGCGCCCAGGTCGACGCCATCCACGAGGCGACCGTCACCCTCGACTCCGGCGCCACCCCCGTCGACGCCGCGACGCTGCTGCTCCTCGCCCGCGCCTGCCGCGAGACCGAGCGCGTCACCTTCGCGTATGCCGGCCCGCGCGGTTCCGGCGAACGCCGCGTCGAGCCCTATCGCCTCGTCGCCACAGGCCGTCGCTGGTACCTCCTCGCCTACGACCTCGACCGCGAGGACTGGCGCACCTTCCGGCTCGACCGGATGGCCGACGCCGAGACGCGCGGATGGCGCTTCCGCCCGCGGGACGACGCGCCCGACGCGGCCGAGCACGTGCAGCGGTCCATCTCGCGCGATGCCTACGACCACGTCGCGCGGGTGCGCATCGAGGCCCCGAAGGCACTGGTGGAGAAGCAGATCCCGGCCTCGGTCGGCACGGTGACGGCGGACGGGCCGCACGCCTGCGTCTTCGAGGCAGGCGGCAACCACCTCGGCTTCATGGCGATGCACATCGGCGCGCTGCCGTGGGAGATGACGGTCCTCGACCCGCCGGAGCTACGGGACGTCATGCGCGAGCAGGCGGCCCGGATGCTCCGCGCCGCTCAGAGCCTCCCGGACATCTCCGTCGAGTGAGCGCCCCGTCCCACCACATCTGTGGCGGGGCGCTCACTCGACATGGCGGCGGGAGCTGCGTACTGGTCGAGTGAGCGCCCCGTCCCACCGTGTCTGTGGCGGGGCGCTCACTCGACATGGGGTTGTGATGAGTCAGCCGGTGTTGCGCAGTCCCGCGGCGATGCCGTTGATCGTCAGCAGCAGGGCCCGCTGGACGTCGGCGTCGGGCTCGACGTCGTCGGGCACGGCGCGCGACCGCGCGAGGAGCGAGGTCTGCAGCGCGTGCAGCGGCGCGAGGTAGCTGTCGCGCAGGTCCAGGGTGCGACGCAGCACCGGGGCCGACTCGAGCAGCTCCTTCTGGCCGGTCACGCGCAGCACCTCCTCGACGGTGCGCGCGTGCTCCTCGCGGATGACGTCGAAGACCCCGGCGACCTCGTCGGGCACGAGGGTGCGCACGTAGCCGGCCGCGATGTCGAGGTCCGACTTCGTCAGCGTCATCTGCACGTTCGAGAGGAAGGTGCGGAAGAAGGACCACGAGCCGTACATCTCGCGCAGGGTGCGCTCCCGGCCGTCCTCCCGCGCCGCGGCGAGGCCGGAGCCCACGCCGAACCAGCCTGGCAGGATGATCCGCGACTGGGTCCAGCCGAAGACCCACGGGATCGCCCGCAGGTCCTCGAGACCGCCGTCGCCACCGGGGCGCTTGGCCGGGCGGGAGCCGATGTTCATCTTGCCCAGCTCGTCGACCGGTGTGGCCGAGACGAAGAAGGGCACGAGGCGCGCGTCGCCGACCAGCCCGCGGTAGGCATCCTGGCCTCGGCCCGCGACGAGGTCCATCGTCCCGTTCCAGCCGTCGAGGACGTCGCGGGGCAGCAGCGAGCGACGGTGCAGGACCGACGCCTCGAGGACTGCGGCCAGGGCCGTCTCGAGGTTGAACCGGGCCAGCCCGGGCAGCGTGTACTTGTCGCTGATGACCTCGCCCTGCTCGGTGATCTTGATCGGCCCGTCGAGGCTGCCGTAGGGCTGCGACAGGATCGCCTCGCCCGTCGGGCCACCCCCGCGGCCGACCGAGCCGCCCCGGCCGTGGAAGAGGCGCAGCGTGACGCCGTGCTCTCGCGCGACGTCACGCAGGGCCCGCTGGGCGCGGTGGATCTGCCACTGCGACGCGGCGATCCCTGCGTCCTTGGAGGAGTCGGAGTAGCCGAGCATGATCTCCTGCACATCGCCGCGAGCCGCGACGACGCGGCGGTAGGACGCGTCGGAGAGCAGCGCGTCGAGCAGCGGCCCGGCGGCCTCGAGCTCGGCGACGGTCTCGAAGAGGGGAGCGAAGCCGATGCGCGCCGTGGCGGGCGTCGACCCGGTGCCGAGGTCGAGCAGCCCTGCCTCGCGGGCGAGGACGACGACGGCGAAGAGGTCGTCGACGTCGTGGGTCATCGACACGATGTAGGTCTCGATCGCCTCGGGCCCGTAGGCGTCGAGGGCCTGGCGGATCGCGGTCATGAGCGACAGCGACGCGGCTGCCGCCTCGCCGACGTCGTGCGCGCCCAGCCCGACGCCCGTCAGCGGTCGGCGCGAGGCCATCTCCCGCGACAGCAACGCGATCCGCGCGGGGCGGTCGAGCTCCCGGTAGGGGGTGTCGAGCTCGCCGATGCGGTCGTAGAGCTCCGCGAGGGCGGCGTGGTGCTTGGCGCTGTGCTCGCGCACGTCGAGCGTGGCCAGCCCCGTCCCCGTCGCGACGGCGGCGCGGATGAGCCGCAGGATCGCGCCGTCGCCGGTGAGGGTGTCCCCGCCCGCGAGCATCGACTCGCGGATGAGGACGAGGTCCTCGAGCAGCTCGTCGAAGCTCGAGTAGTCGCGGCCCGGCTCGTGCGGTGTGCCGTGCGCGAGCCGGTCGCGGGTGCGCAGCAGGCGGACGCGGACGAAGCTGAGCTTGAGCCGGTAGGGCTCCTCGGCGTTGAGGCGACGCACCGCGTCGTAGGTCACGGGCAGCGCCTCGGCGTCGCGCTCGAGGCTCTCGCTCAGGGCGTCCGTGACCTCGACGAAACGCGTCGAGGACGACAGCTCGTGCAGCATGTGGTCGAGCTTGTCGACGAGCTCGCTGAGGCCGGCCTCGTGCTGGAGGCCGATGACCGCGAGGGTGACCTCGGGCGTCACGTTCGGGTTGCCGTCACGGTCGCCCCCGGCCCAGGCCCCGAAGCGCAGCGGACGCGCCGACGGCGGCAGCTGCACGCCGATGCCGGCCAGGGTCCGGTCCAGCTCGGCGAGCAGGTCGGGCACGACCTGCTCGGCGAGGAAGCGCAGGGTGTGCATCGCGGTGCGCGCCTCGTCGGTGGGCTCCGGTCGCACGATGCGCAGCTCGTCGGTCTGCCACATCATGTCGACGAGCTCGGCGAGCCGGCGCTCGGCGCGCGGGCCCTCGGACGCCGGTCGGCGCGGGTCCTCGAGCTCGGTGACGGTGACGGCGATGCGCCGGAGCAGGTTGAGGACCGTGCGGCGCGTGGCCTCGGTCGGGTGGGCCGTGAACACCGGCCGGTACTCGAGCCGGGCCAGCACGGACTCCAGCTCGTCACGCTCGAGCGTGCCGGCCTCGAGCGCCTCGCCGATGCGCCGCACCGTGCCCGCGAGCGGTGCCTCGTCGACGGCCGCGAGCTCCTGCCCACGGTGCAGCTGCTCGGTGACGTTGACGAGCTGGAAGTAGGCGGTGAACGCCCGGGCCAGGACGACGGCTGTCGGGGCGTCGACCCCGTCGAGCAGCGCGCGCAGGTCGTCGTCCTCGGGCTCGCGGGCCAGGGCTCGCACCTGCTCGACGAGCGCGAGCAGCTCCGGTCCCTCGTGCCGAGTGAGCGCCTCGCCGAGGAGGGTGCCCAGCTGGCGCACGGACGCCCGAAGGGCCGCGTGCTGCTGCGCCGAGGACACCCCGGAGGCGAACGTCGCGGCGTCCGGCTCGCGGCGGTCGGCCTCGAGGAGCTGCTCGGTCGTGGTGTGGCCGTGGTCGGTCATGGTCCAGTCGTACCGCGTCGAGGTTTCGGACGTGTGTCGTGTCCCACCATGGGGACGGGCGCCGGCACGTCGCCCGTCCGGGTGACTCCTCGGAGGTCGCGTGGCGTGCGGACCTGTGACCGCTGCGAGGATGACGTCATGAGCACCGGAACCCTCGTCCTCGCGGCCACCCCGATCGGCGACCCTCTCGACGCGGCCCCGCGGCTCGCGCAGGAGCTCGCGACCGCCGACGTCGTCGCGGCCGAGGACACCCGACGCCTGCGCCGCCTGCTCGGCGAGCTCGCCGTCACGCCCACCGGGTCGGTCGTCAGCTACCACGAGCACAACGAGGCGGCCCGCACCCCGGACCTCGTCGCCCGTCTCGTCGCCGGCGAGCGCGTCGTCGTCGTCACCGATGCCGGGATGCCGTCCGTCTCCGACCCGGGCTACCGTCTCGTCGCCGCTGCGGTCGAGGCGGGCGTACGCGTGACGTGCGTCCCGGGGCCGAGCGCGGTCCTCATGGCGCTCGCCGTGTCGGGCCTGCCCGTCGACCGGTTCTGCTTCGACGGCTTCCTCCCGCGCAAGCCGGGGGAGCGGGCCAAGGTGCTGGCCGAGGTCGCCGACGAGCGCCGCACCATCGTCTTCTTCGAGGCGCCGCACCGGCTCGCGGAGACGCTGACCGCGATGCGCGACGCCTTCGGCCCCGACCGACGCGCCGCCGTGTGCCGCGAGCTGACGAAGACCTACGAGGAGGTCCGCCGCGGCACCCTGGCGGAGCTCGCCCTGTGGGCCGCCGACGGCGTCAAGGGCGAGATCACGATCGTCGTGGCGGGTGCCGAGCGGGGGGTGCCCTCCCTCGAGGACGCCGTTGCCGGCATACGACAGCGGGTCGACGCGGGGGAGCGGCTCAAGGACGTCGCGGCCGACGTCGCGTCACGGACGGGACTGTCCAAGAAGGCGCTCTACGACGCCTCGCTCGCGGCGCGCTGACCCGCGACCACGCCACCGCGCCGCCTCTCGGGAGCGTCTCGACAGGCGAGCCCCTTGCCGCGAGGGGAACAGCGGGTAAGGCTTGCGTAGTTCTCTCCTCGGGGCCGGCGCACCGCCCGGCCGAGTCGACAGCACAGCGAAGGAGCACGGCATGGCTACCACCCGCACCGCCAGCACGCACTGGGAGGGCTCGCTCTTCGAGGGCTCCGGACAGGTCAGCCTCGAGAGCTCGGGCATCGGCACCTACGACGTCAACTGGCCCTCGCGGGCGGAGTCGTCGAACGGCAAGACGAGCCCCGAGGAGCTCATCGCTGCAGCGCACTCCTCGTGCTACTCGATGGCCCTGTCCAACGGACTCGCCCAGGCCGGCACACCGGCCACCACGCTCGACACGACGGCCAACGTCACCTTCGTCCCCGGCACGGGCATCACCGAGATCGCGCTGAGCGTCGTCGGTGACGTCCCGGGCATCTCCGCCGAGGACTTCCAGGCGGCCGCCGAGGACGCCAAGACCAACTGCCCGGTGAGCCAGGCCCTCAAGGCCGTGCCGATCTCGCTCGAGGCACGCCTGGGCTGAGCGCCCTTCTCACGCCGATCGGCGCCGACCCGCTTGGGTCGGCGCCGATCGTCGTCTGCTGCAGGCGATCTCGACGGGGAAGGTTCAGGCGGACTCGACCGTCGTCCGGTAGGCGTCGAGCATGGACTGCCAGTTCTGCCCGAACTGCTCCGCCTGCTCCTGCGAGTCGTTGCCGTCCTGCTCGAGCGTGACGGTCGTCGGCCCGGAGTCGTCGCCCTCGAGCGTGTAGACGATCGTGTGGTAGTTCTCGGGACGGTCCTCCTGGCCCATGAGTGGGCTGTAGTGCGTGACCGAGAGACGCCGGGGCGCGTCGACCTCGAGCACCTCTCCCTTGTCCTGGTAGGGCTTGCCGTCCATCTCGCCCTGCCACGTGATCGGGCTGCCGACCTGCCAGTCGGTGCTGAGCTCGGTGCCGACCATCCATTGTCGGACGGTGTCCGGGTCGGTGAGCGCGTGCCACGCCTGCTGCGGCGTGGCGTCGACCGTGACCTTCGCGTGTGCAACATGACCAGTCATCCCCCTGTCCTACTCCCGTGGGGACCTCGAGAGGGCGTATGCCGTGGGCCCACTTCGCGTCGGCCGTGACGGAGGCCATGGGTGGGCCGTGCGATCGGCGGTGGGGTGACCGACCGGAAGGCGCGCGCGGCGGCCGGCGCGGCCCGCCTAGGATTCACGGCATGAGCAATGTCCTGTCTGCCGTCGCCTGGCCGTACACCAACGGCCCGCGCCACATCGGCCACGTGGCCGGTTTCGGTGTGCCCTCCGACGTGTTCAGCAGGTACATGCGGATGGCGGGGCACGACGTCCTCATGGTCTCGGGCACCGACGAGCACGGCACGCCGATCCTCGTCCTCGCCGAGGAGGAGGGCCTGAGCCCGCAGGAGCTCGTCGACAAGTACAACGCCGTCATCGCCCAGGACCTCACCGACCTCGGACTGTCCTACGACCTCTTCACCCGCACGACGACGCGCAACCACTACGCCGTCGTCCAGGAGATGTTCCGCCAGGTCCACGCCAACGGCTACATGGTCGAGCAGACGACCCGTGGCGCCATCAGCCCGTCGACGGGCCGCACGCTGCCCGACCGCTACATCGAGGGCACGTGTCCCATCTGCTCTTTCCCCGAGGCGCGCGGCGACCAGTGCGACAACTGCGGCAACCAGCTCGACGCCGACGAGCTGATCAACCCGCGCAGCAAGATCAACGGCGAGACGCCGGAGTTCATCGAGACCCAGCACTTCTTCCTCGACCTGCCGGCGCTCGCCGGCGCGCTGGGGGAGTGGCTCGACGGCCGCGAGGCGTCGGGCACCTGGCGGCCCAACGTCATCAAGTTCTCCAAGAACCTGCTCAAGGACGTCCGCCCGCGCGCGATGTCGCGCGACATCGACTGGGGCATCCCGATCCCGCTCGAGGGCTGGGAGGACAACCCCACCAAGCGCCTCTACGTGTGGTTCGACGCCGTCATCGGCTACCTGTCCGCCTCGATCGAGTGGGCCCGCCGCATCGGCGAGCCCGAGCGCTGGCGCGAGTGGTGGAACGACCCGTCGGCGGTGTCCTACTACTTCCAGGGCAAGGACAACATCACCTTCCACAGCCAGATCTGGCCCGCCGAGCTGCTCGCCTACGCCGGTCGCGGCGACAAGGGCGGCGAGCCGGGCGAGTACGGCACGCTCAACCTGCCGACCGAGGTCGTGGCGAGCGAGTTCATGACGCTCGAGGGCAAGCAGTTCTCGACGTCGCGCAAGCACGTCATCTACGTCCAGGACATCGTCGCGCGCTACGGCCCCGACCCGATCCGCTACTTCATCTGCGCGGCCGGCCCCGAGAACCAGGACGCCGACTTCTCCTGGGCCGAGTTCGTCCAGCGCAACAACAGCGAGCTCGTCGCGGGCTGGGGCAACCTCGTCAACCGCACGGCCGCGATGATCGCCAAGAGCTTCGGCGAGATCCCGCAGCCGTATGCCGTCGAGCCCGTCGACGAGGAGCTGCTCGCGACCGTGCGGGGTGCCTTCGCGACCGTCGGCGCCTCCCTCGAGCGGCACCGGCAGAAGGCCGCCCTCGGGGAGGTCATGCGCGTCGTCGGCGAGGCCAACGCGTACGTGTCGAAGACCGAGCCGTTCAAGCTCAAGGGCGACGACCAGCGCGAGCGGCTCTCCACCGTGCTGTACACGCTGGCCCAAGCCGTCTCAGATATCAATACGCTCATCTCACCGTTCCTGCCCCACGCCGCCAACCGCGTCCACGCAGTCCTCGGGGGCGACGGCGAGTTCATGCCGATGCCGCGGCTGGAGGTCGTGGGCGACCTCGACGACGACACCCGCAGCTACCCCGTCATCACCGGCGAGTACTCCTCGACGCCGCGCTGGGAGTCGCGTCCGGTCGTCGTCGGGACGCCCATCGCCAAGCCGACCGGTGTCTTCGTCAAGCTCGACCCCGAGCAGGTCATCGAGGACGAGCGGGCCCGCCTCGGCGACGCCGCACCAGGCGGCACGCGCCACCACACCGACCCGCTCGCCGCGCCCAACATGGCAGCGCCGAAGCAGGCCAAGGGCACCGACGAGGCGCCGACCGCATGAGCTCGCACGCGTCGGGGCAGCGGGGACTGCCGGAGACCCTGCCGGACCCGCTGCCCATCGACGTCGTCGACAACCACGTCCACCTCGACATCACGCGGGAGGGGGACGAGCCGTTCGACGTCGCCGACGCCATCAAGGCCGCCCGGTCGGTCGGGGTGACGCGCCTCGTCCAGGTCGGCTGCGACCTCGACGGCATCCGCTTCACCATGGATGCCATCGACGCGCACCACGAGCTCGTCGGCGGAATCGCCTTGCACCCCAACGAGGTTCCGCGCCTCGCGGCTGCAGGTCAGCTCGAGGAGGCCTATGCCGAGGTCGAGCGGTGCGCGGCCCACGACCGCATCCGCGTCATCGGCGAGACCGGCCTCGACTACTTCCGCACCGGGCCCGAGGGCGTCCCCGTCCAGCAGGACGGCTTCCGTTGGCACATCGACCTCGCCAAGAGGCTGGGCAAGGCCCTCCAGATCCACGACCGCGACGCCCACGCCGACGTGCTGCGGATCCTGAAGGAGGAGGGGGCGCCCGAGCACACGGTGCTGCACTGCTTCTCGGGCGACCTCGCGATGGCCCGGGAGTGCGTCGAGCGCGGCTACTACCTCAGCTTCGCGGGGACCGTGACGTTCAAGAACGCACGCGACCTGCGCGACGCCCTGACGGCGATCCCGCTCGACCGGATCCTCGTCGAGACCGACGCGCCCTACCTCGCTCCCGCGCCGCACCGGGGGGCCACGAACGCCTCGTTCCTCGTGCCGGTGACCGTCCGCGCCATGGCCGCCGTGCTCAACCTAGACGTGCCCACGCTGTGCCGCGCGGTGTCCGAGAACAGCGAGCGCGTGTACGGTCCGTGGGGCGCCGACCGAACCGGGCAAACCGCCTAGCGCACGCCAGATCGTCGCGTCCAGCGGGACGCGTTGCCGTTACCGAAATTTGACCTTGTCGCCGTCGATCGGTCACTGTGGACGACTGTTGGCCGGTTGCTGCCCCGCATCGACCTCCTCCCGACGACGTGAGGAGGATGGATCGAGAGCGCGTTGCACCCGGATAGATCGACGTTCGGAGTGTTTTGATTTCTCGCAACGCCAAGATCCTGGCCGCCACTGGCGCGGCCGTCGTCCTCACCGGTGGCGCCGTCGGCGCGGCCCAGCTCGACAAGGCCGTCAACCTCTCCGTCGACGGCACCGCGAGCACCGCACACGTCTTCGGCAGCACTGTCGCTGACGTCCTCGACAGCCAGGGGATCTCCGTGAAGCCGGGCGACGTCGTCGTGCCCGCCGCGGACGCCCCCATCAGCGACGGCCAGACGGTCACCGTCAAGTACGCCCGGCTGCTGACGCTCACCGTCGACGGCAAGACCCGTCAGCTGCGCACCACCGAGACCACGGTCGACGGGGCGCTGCTCGCGCTCGGTCTCCGCGGCGAGGGTGCCCGCCTGTCCGTCTCGCGTTCGCAGACCATCGGTCGCCAGGGCCTCGCCCTGACCGTCGTCACCCCCAAGGCCGTCACGGTCGTGGTCGACGGCAAGACGACCACGAAGACCATCGCCGCCGCCACGGTCGGCGAGGCGCTGACCCAGCTCGGCGTGCGCGTCGGCAAGGCCGACAAGGTCAACCCGCCCGTCACGACGCCGCTGACGTCCGGCCTCAAGGTCGCCGTCCAGCGCGTGCAGACCAAGGACAAGAACGTCACCAAGGCGATCGCCTTCGGCACGACCAAGCAGAAGACCGCCGACCTCTACAGCGACCAGACCAAGGTCGCGCGAGCCGGCGTCGCCGGCCAGCGCACCGTGACGGTCCGCACCACGGTCGTCGACGGCAAGGTCGTCTCCACCAAGGAGGTCTCCTCCACGGTCACCAAGGCCCCCGTCAACCGGGTCCTGCTCGTCGGCACCAAGGCCCGTCCCGCGGCTGCCAAGAGCTCGTCGACCACGACGTCCACGCGCACGACGTCCGGTGCGGGGCTCAACCTCGCCCGTGCCGCCATGTGGGACTCGATCGCCCAGTGCGAGTCGACCGGCAACTGGCACATCAACACCGGCAACGGCTACTACGGCGGTCTGCAGTTCCTGACCTCCACGTGGCTCGCCTACGGCGGTGGCGACTTCGCGTCGCGCGCCGACCTCGCCTCGCGCGAGCAGCAGATCACCGTCGCCAACCGCGTCTACGCCGACAACGGCATCTCGCAGTGGCAGTGCAAGGCCTGACCTGAGCTGATCTGACCTCAGCACGGCGCAGGCACGCGCGCAGAGGCCCCCGACCGCACGGTCGGGGGCCTCTCGCCGTCTGCATCTCCAGGTGTGCCGTGCCCCACCTTCGTCGAGTGGCCCCGTCGTCCCACGACGAACCTCGTCCACCAGCTCGAGTGGACCCGTCGTCCCACACCCGCGGGTGTGGGACGACGGGGCCACTCGAGTGGGGGTCGGAGCGGTGGGCGCGCGAGCCGGCCGGGCGGCATACGCCCTCGGTCGGGGCGCCATAGGGTGGGCGCATGACGAAGAAGGACGCTGCGCCGCACGTCGACGACGCCGCGCTCCTCGGGGCGGCCCAGGTGCGCGAGCTCGCCGAGCGCCTCGAGGTGCGACCGACCAAGCAGTGGGGCCAGAACTTCGTCGTCGACGCCAACACGGTGCGCAAGATCGTGCGCGTCGCGGGCGTCGGGCCCCACGACGTCGTCGTCGAGGTCGGGCCCGGGCTCGGCTCGCTCACCCTCGCGCTGCTGCCGGTCGTCAAGCACGTCACCGCGGTCGAGGTGGACCCGCGGCTCGCCGGGGCCCTCGAGGAGACCGTCCGCTCGCTCCAGCCCGAGAACGCCGACAAGCTGCGCCTCGTCGCGGCCGACGCCCTGACGGTGACGAAGCTCCCGGGACCCGACCCGACGGCCCTCGTCGCCAACCTGCCGTACAACATCTCGGTGCCGGTCGTGCTCTCCTTCCTCCAGCACTTCCCGACGATCGAGCGCGTCCTCGTCATGGTGCAGCTCGAGGTCGCCGAGCGGCTCGCGGCCAAGCCCGGCAGCAAGATCTACGGCGTCCCGAGCCTCAAGGCCGCGTGGTACGCCGACGTCGAGCTCGCCGGGCGGGTCGGGCGCAACGTCTTCTGGCCGGCGCCGAACGTCGACTCGGGGCTCGTCTCCTTCCGCCGGCGCAAGCCCCCGGAGACCACCGCGAGCCGCGAGGACGTCTTCCGCTGCATCGACGCGGCGTTCCTCCAGCGACGCAAGGCCCTGCGCGGCGCCCTCGCCTCGTGGGCCGGCTCGCCGGACGCCGCCGAGCAGGCTCTCGTCGCTGCGGGCGTCGACCCGCGCACCCGGGGCGAGCAGCTCGACATCACGACCTTCGCCCGGATCGCCGAGGCGCGCCCCGAGGGAGCCGGGACAGCGCAGCCGCGAGTGCGCCGTCGAGGCCATACGTCCTGACGCCGAGCGATCGGCCCCTAGGGTGGGCGCATGACTGTCGCTCCGACCCTGCCCGGCGCGGTGACCGTGCGGGTCCCGGCCAAGGTCAACCTCGAGCTGCGCGTCGGCCCGCGCAGGCCTGACGGCTTCCACGCGCTCGCGACCGTCTACCAGGCGGTCTCGCTCCACGACGAGGTCTCGGTTGCCCGCTGGGACGACTGGCAGGTCGTCGCGGCCGGCGCCTACGCCGACCGCATCCCGACCGACGGCGACAACCTCGCCGTCCGGGCGGCGCGTCTCGTGGCCGACCGGTGGTCCGTCGACGAGCGCCTCTCGATCCGCATCGACAAGGACATCCCGGTCGCCGGCGGCATGGCGGGCGGCTCGGCCGACGCCGCGGCGGCGCTCGTCGCGTGCGACCAGCTCTGGGGGCTGGGCCTCGACCGCGAGGAGCTCGCCGAGCTGGCTGCCACCCTGGGCAGCGACGTCCCCTTCATCCTCTCCGGCGGCAACGCGATGGGCTCGGGGCGCGGCGAGCAGCTCGCGCCCGTGCTCGCGCGCGGCACCTTCCACTGGGTCTTCGCGATCAGCGACACCGGCCTGTCCACCCCGGAGGTGTATGCCGAGTGCGACCGCCTGCGCGAACGTGACGGCATCGACGTGCCCGAGCCCCACGTCAGCCCCGAGCTGATGGCGGCCCTGCGGTCGGGCGACCCGGCGGCTCTTGGCGCCGCGCTGCACAACGACCTCGAGCCGGCCGCCTTCTCGCTGCGGCCCCAGCTGCAGGAGCTGCGCGACGCCGGCGTCGAGCTCGGGGCGCTCGGCGGCATCGTGTCCGGGTCGGGGCCGACGGTCGCGTTCCTCACCGAGAGCCACGAGGCCAGCCTCGACCTGTCGGTGTCGCTCGCGGCCTCCGACCTGTGCCGCGACCTGCGCCGGGCCAGGGGCCCGGTCCACGGCGCCCACGTCGTCACCTCCCCGCGCCACGTCGAGTGAGCACTTCGTCCCACAACGTCGAGTGAGCACTCCGTCCCACACGGTGCGCGGCGAAGGTCGCCTCTGCGCGTGACTGGTGGGACGGAGTGCTCACTCGACGACCGGAGCGCATAGGGTCAGACACCGATGGCAAACCTGATCTCCCTCGAGCGCGTCTCGCTCGTCTTCGGCACCTCCCACGTCCTCGACGACGTCAGCCTCGGTGTCCTCACCGGTGACCGCATCGGCGTCGTCGGCGTCAACGGCGGCGGCAAGTCGACCCTGCTGCGCGTCATGGCGGGCCTGCAGGAGCCCGACTCCGGCCGCATCACCAAGCAGGGCGGCGCCGACGGCATCCGCATCGGCATGCTGAGCCAGGAGGACGCGCTCGACCCCGAGTGGACGATCCGCGAGGCCGTGCTCGGCGACCTGCCCGAGCACGTCTGGGCCGGCGACCCGCGCATCCGCGACGTCCTCACCGGGCTGCTCGGCGGCGTCGGCGCCGAGAATGTCGGCGGCCTCGACAGCCGCGTCGGCCCGAAGTCCGGTGGCGAGCGCCGCCGGCTCGCGCTCGCCCGCCTGCTCGTCTCGGACCCCGAGCTGCTCCTGCTCGACGAGCCGACCAACCACCTCGACGTCGAGGGCGTCGCCTGGCTCGCCGACCACCTGGCGACGAAGCGACCGCGCCCCGGCAACGCGACCGTCGCGATCACCCACGACCGCTGGTTCCTCGACGCCTACGCGACGATGACGTGGGAGGTCGAGAGCGGCAAGGTCAGTGCCTTCGAGGGAGGGTATGCCGCCTACGTCCTCGCGAAGGCCGAGCGCGACCGTCTCGCCGGGGTCGTCGCCGACCGGCGCTCCAACCTCATGCGCAAGGAGCTCGCCTGGCTGCGCCGCGGCGCGCCCGCCCGCACGAGCAAGCCGAAGTTCCGCATCGACGCCGCCAACGCCCTCATCGCCGACGAGCCGGCCCCGCGCAACAGCGTCGAGCTCGCCTCGTTCGCGAGCCGGCGCCTCGGCAAGGACGTCCTCGACCTCGAGGACGTCACCGTGTCGGTCGGGACGGCGCCCCACGAGCGGGTGCTGCTCGACCATGTGACGTGGCGCCTCGCCCCGGGCGAGCGCATCGGCATCGTCGGCGTCAACGGCGCCGGCAAGTCCACGCTGCTCCGCGCCCTCACGGGTGAGATCCCGCTCGACGGAGGCCGCCGCAAGATCGGCAAGACCGTCGCCATCGCCCACCTGACCCAGGAGGTCCGCGAGCTCGAGCGCTTCGAGCAGTGGCGCGTCATCGAGGCCATCGAGGACGTCAAGCAGTGGACGATGCTCGGCGACAAGGAGATCAGCGCGAGCCAGCTCGCCACGCGCCTCGGCTTCCCGGGCGGTCGCCAGCAGTCGCGCGTCGGGGACCTCAGCGGTGGCGAGCGCCGCCGGCTTCAGCTGACCCGCCTGCTGCTCACCGAGCCCAACGTCCTCATCCTCGACGAGCCGACCAACGACCTCGACATCGAGACCCTCACCTCGCTCGAGGACGTCCTCGACGGCTGGGCCGGCACGCTCGTCGTGGTCTCCCACGACCGCTACCTGCTCGAGCGGGTCGCCGACAAGCAGCTCGCGCTGCTCGGTGACGGCAAGGTGCGCGAGCTGCCCGGCGGCGTGGAAGAGTACCTCCGGCTCCGGGCCGCGGACATCGCGGGCCAGGCCGCCACCCGGGGCTCCTCGGGCGCCTCGGCACCCGGTCAGGTTGCCGCGTCGTCGGGCACGGCGCGCCCGGCAGAGGACACACCCGCAGGTGCGGCGACGACGGCGAGCCCGGCCGAGGTGCGCGAGGCGCGCAAGGTCATGGCCCGGATCGAGAAGCAGCTCTCGCGCCTGCAGGACCGTGAGGAGCGCCTCCACGGCGACATGGCCGAGAAGGCCACCGACCCCGGGGCGCTCGCGGACCTCAACGCGAAGCTGCAGGCCGTCGTCACCGAGCGCGAGGAGCTCGAGCTCGAGTGGCTCGAGGCCGCGGAGATCGTCGGCTGACCTCGGTCCCCGAGGGCGGGGAGGTCTTGAAAGTATCTTGATATCAAGATACTTTCGGGGCATGGAGATGTACCTGCACCACGTCCAGGTGTCCGGCCCTGCCGGCTGCGAGGACGCCATGCGCGCCTTCTACGTCGGTGTCCTCGGCATGGTCGAGGTGCCCAAGCCCGAGCGGCTCCGGGCCCGCGGCGGGGCGTGGTTCCGTGCCGGAGCGGCCGAGGTCCACGTCGGCATCGAGGAGGGCTTCGTCCCCGCCCGCAAGGCCCACCCCGGCATCGCCGTCGATGACGTCGAGGCGCTGGCCCGCGTCGTCGAGGCCGCTGGCTCACCCGTGACGTGGGACGACAACATCCCGGGCCTGCGCCGCTTCCACACCGCCGACCCCGTGGGCAACCGGCTCGAGTTCCAGCAGGCACAGCGGTGATCGGGAGGGCCGGTCAGCCGTGGGCGTCGCCCCGCCGGGTCTCTCGGGTCTCTCGGGTCTCTCGGGTCTCGCGCGTCTCCAGGGGGGCGAGCATGCGGCGCAGCAGGCCGGCCAGCTGGGTGCGGTCGGCGGCCGACAGCTGGGAGAGCAGCGACTTCTCCTGTTCGATGAGGTCGGCCATCGCGGAGTCCACGACGTCGCGCCCGGCCGGCGTGAGCCGCACGAGCACCCCGCGCCGGTCGCCCGGGTCGGGACGCCGCTCGACGAAGCCGCTGCGCTCGAGCCGGTCGACGCGGTTGGTCATGGTGCCCGAGGTGACCAGCGTCTGCTGCACGAGCTGGCCGGGGGAGAGCTCGTACGGCTCGCCCGCCCGCCGCAGCGCCGAGAGCACGTCGAAGGCCCAGCCGTCGAGCAGGTGCTCGGAGAAGGCCGAGCCGCGCGCGAGGTCCAGCCGGCGCGCCAGCCGGGACACCCGCGAGAGCACCTCGAGCGGTGACACGTCGAGGTCGGGGCGCTCCCGGCGCCAGGCCGCGACGATCTCGTCGACGTCGTCGGCGGGCCTGCGGTCGGCGCTCATGATCCAACTGTAGTCGCCGTCAAGACTCTTGACATCAAAAGAAACCAAGGACGACATGACACCCACGCCCGACCTGCCCGCCGCCGAGGAGGCTGCTGCCTCCACCGCTCCCGCCGCGACCCCGGGAGCCGGAGCCCGCGACACCGACGCGGCCTGGGACCCGCGGCAGTATGCCGTGTTCTCCGGACACCGCGGCCGTCCCTTCGCCGACCTGCTCGCCCGCGTCGACGCCACCTTGCCGGCCCTCGTCGTCGACCTCGGCTGCGGGCCGGGCGAGCTGACCCTCGGTCTGGCCCGGCGCTGGCCGGGCGCGCGGGTCATCGGCGTCGACAGCTCGCCCGAGATGCTCGCCAGGGCGCGCGAGCTCGACACCGACGGCCGCGTCGAGTGGGTCGAGGCGAGCGCCGAGGACTGGGACCCCACCGAGTGCGGCGCCTCGATCGACGTCCTCGTCACGAACGCCACGCTCCAGTGGGTGCCCGGACACCTGCGACTCATCCCGACCTGGGTCGAGAGCCTCGCGCCCGGCGGCACCTTCGCCATGCAGGTGCCCTCGAACTTCGACGCCGCCTCCCACCGGCTGATGCGTGAGGTCGCGGCCCGGCACGCGCGCGCGGCGGACCTGCAGCCGGGCCTCGACCGTGCCCGCGCCGTCGCCCGCCCGGAGACGTATGCCGCGCTCCTGCTCGACCTCACGCCCGACGTCGACGTGTGGCAGACGACCTACCAGCACGTGCTCGCCGCGCCCGAGGGCCGGCCGCACCCGGTGCTCGAGTGGGTGCGGGGGACCGGTCTGCGCCCGGTGCTCGGCGTGCTCGACGAGGACGAGCGCGCGGCGTTCGTCGCCGACTACGAGCGCGAGCTCGACACGGCATACCCCTGCAGGTCCTTCGGCGTGCTCTTCCCCTTCACCCGCACCTTCGCCGTCGCGAGGACACCGCGCTGACGGAGGCTGAAAGACGCGCTGGCACTCACGGGGCCTCGTCGCCGCGCTGCCGCTCCTGGGCGACGACCTCGGCGAGGTCGGCGAGGCGGTGGCGCTGCTGGAGCGGGCGGGTCATCCGGTGGTTGCCCTCGAGCCGGTCGGCGTTGCGGTCGAGGTAGGCCCAGTAGCCCGCGGTGAAGGGACAGGCGTCTTCGCCGACGCGCTTCTTCGGGTCGTAGCGGCAGCCGCCGCAGTAGTCGCTCATCCGGTTGATGTAGGCGCCGCCGGAGACGTAGGGCTTGGTCGCCATCGCGCCGCCGTCCGCGTGCTGGCTCATCCCGACGACGTTCGCCGGCATGACCCAGTCGTAGCCGTCGACGAAGCGGGTCTGGAACCACTCCGTGAGGGCGTCGGGGTCGTAGCCGCGCTGGGCGGCCCAGTTGCCGAGCACCATGAGCCGCGGGATGTGGTGCACCCAGCCCCGGTCGCGCACCCCGGCCAGCGCGTCGTGCAGGCACGCGGCGTCGACCTCGTCGGCGTCGAGCCGGTCGAACCACCCCGGCAGCGGGGACCGCGCCTGCAGGGCGTTGCGGCGCCGGTAGGTGGGGCCGAAGTGCCAGTAGAGGTGCCAGACGTACTCGCGCCACCCGATGACCTGGCGCACGAAGCCCTCGACCGACGCCAAGGGTGCGTCGCCGTCCCGGTAGGCCTGCGCGGCCCGGTCGACGACCTCGACGGGGTCGAGCAGCCCGAGGTTGAGCGGCACCGAGAGCAGGCTGTGGGCCATGGCCCAGTCGCCGCGGAGCATCGCGTCCTCGTGCGGCCCGAACGCTCCGAGCCGGTGCGTCACGAAACGCTCGAGCGCCGCCAGCGCCTCGCGGCGGGTGACGGCGAAGACGCGCGGACCGTCGGCCCCGACGGGGGAGACCAGCCCCTCACGCGTCCACCGGTCGAGGTCGTCGCGCACCTCGGCGTCGATCTCGTCCTCGCGCGGCTGGTAGGGCGGCGGCACGTCGAGGCGCTCCACTCCCTTGGGCGGGGGCTCGCGGTTGTCCTCGTCGAAGGACCACCGGCCACCGACCGGACGGTCGCCCTCGACGAGCAGGTCGAGGCGCTGGCGCTGGAAGCGGTAGAAGTCCTCCATCCGCACCTGGCGTCGGCTGCCGACCCACCGGGCGAAGTCGGCCCGGGGCAGGCTGTAGCCCGGAGTCGGGTCCACGGACTCCACCATCCCGGACGCGAGCAGCCGGCGCACGAGGCGCTCGGCGGCATACGACGTCGGCTCGTGCACCCGCACGGGCTCGCCCAGCTCGCGCAGCGCCTCGGTGTAGGTGTCGGTGCGCAGCAGGACGGCCGCGTCGCCCAGCTCGGCCGCGCGGTGGCGCAGGGCGGAGAGGACGAGGTGCAGCTTCTGCCGGTGGAACGGTCGGCGGGCCAGCGCCCCGCGACTCTCCACGAGCAGCACCCCGCCCCGGCCGACGTCGAAGTGCGGCCCGAGCTGGTCGGCGAACAGCCAGCGTCTCGTCATCGGCTCATCATGGCCGACGCCGGCGACAGACCCCGCCAGGTCCGGGCAGACCCCGTCAGGTCCGGGCAAGCCGGGTCAGGCGCGGGTCACCGGGCGGTAAGACGCGGGTCTGGTTGACGTCAGCCGGACGCTGTCAGGAAAAAAACTCCGTCAATTTCCGGCATTTCGGCCCATTTCCGAAAACCGTGTCATGAAATGGGTCCTGGCACGTCATACAGATGACGGCATCGCAGGGGTCTCCCGCTTGGTCAGGGGAGGGAGTGACCCCTACGGGCCTCTTCGGTGGTGCCGTCAGGTTTCGTCCTTCCGCGTGGTTTCGTGGAGGGGATCATTCGGAAGGACGAAACCTGCCCACCCCGTCGGGGGGACGCGCCTGCCGCTGCTGCCACGTCCGCCACCGACGGGCCCGGACTCCGTCCGCTTCGTCCCGATCGTGGACACGTCCTCGTTCCGACTCGACGCCTGCCCCGCCGCTTGGCAGACTGGCCCGCACCGGGGCCAGTGGAAGGGCGAAGCGTTGTCGGCAGACGCGACCTTGTGGTCGAGCGAGGCATGGGCCTCGGCCCCTGACGCATACCTCCTCCTGCGCACGCGGGAGGGTTCCGCCGAGGCGTTCGGCGAGCTGTGGCGTCGTCACCTGCCTGCTGCGTATGCCGTCGCCGGGCGTCACCGGGGCCGCTCGGCTCCCGAGGACATCGTCGCCGAGGCCGCAGCCCGGGTGCTGGCGCTCATCCGCGACGGCCGGGGACCTGACGAGCACTTCCGCGCCTACTTCCTCTCGGCCGTGCGCACCGTCGCCATCGACCAGGGCCGTCGCGACCTGCGGGTCGTGCCCGCCGAGCCCGAGGACCTCGAGGAGCTGGCCGAGCCGCACGAGGACCCGCTCGCGGTGCTCGCCGCCGACGACGAGGGGCTAGCCCTCGTCCGTGAGGCCTTCGCCGGGCTCTCGGAGCGCGACCAGCGCGTGTTGTGGCACACCACCGTCGAGGGCGCGGCACCGCGCACGGTCGCGCCGGCGATGGGCATGACGGCCAACGCCGTCAGTGCCCGCGCGATGCGAGCACGCGAGTCGCTCCGGGCCCTCTACCTCGACGCCTGCGCGCAGCGTGGGCTCGCGGACGCGGACAGCGAGGAGTGCCGCTGGACGGTGGAGCACCTCGGGGCCCTCGTGCGCGGGCGACTGCCCAAGCGGCAGACCGAGCGGGCCGAGGCGCACGTCGCCGGCTGCCCGCACGCGGCGGCCATCGCCGACGACCTGCGGCTGGTCCACGACGGGTTCCCGGCGCTGCTCGTGCCGCTCGTGCTCGCGGCAGGTCTCGGCACGCCGGGCTTCGTCGGTGTCGCTGCCCTGCTGGGTCTCTCCGGTGGGGCGGGGGCGGCCGGCGTCGCCGGCTCGGCCTCCGCGACCGGCAGCGGACCTGTCGCCGGTGGAGCTGTCGGCACTCCGGGTCCAGTCACCGGCTCGGCCGGCTCGAGCGCGCCGTCGGGTGCGTCGGGTGCGGGCTCGGTCGCCGAGGTCGCGAGCCAGGTGACGGCCCTGGTCGCGGGGCTCGCCGTCACGGCCGGGGTGGCGGGGGCGCTCGCCCTTCCGGCCCCGTCGCTCGCACGTCCGTCCGCGGCGCCGGTCCCGGCGGCGACGACCACCGTGCCCGCACCGTCGGTGACGTCGGGCCCCGGCGGCGTCACCGCGGGTCTCCCGGGCACGGCACCGGGCTCGACCGGTCAGCCGAGCGGCGCCCTCGAGACCGTGAGCGCCTCCGCGATCCCGTCGGCCGTCGGCCTGACCGGCACGCCGTCGCCGGAGCTGGTGACCGACCCCTCCGCCGGGGCGAAGCAGCCGGACACCTCGTCCGCCGGCCAGGCCGGAGCGGCCGGGAGCGGCGCGACTCCATCGTCCACCTCGACCCGTCCGACGGTGCCTCCGGCCCCGGCGAGCACGCCCGAGCCGGGACCGCCGACGACGCGATCCGTCCCGACCCTGCCGCCCGCACCGCCGCCGACCCTGCCGCCCGCACCGCCGCCGACCGTGCCGCCGCCGCCGACGACCGTGCCGCCGACGACCCCGCCGCCGCAGCCCGGTCCCGCTGCACCCAGCGTCACGGTGCGGCTCGTGGCCGCCGGCGACCCGTCGCGCATCTCGGTGCGCGTGCGCACGCAGACGACAGGTGTCCTGACGATGCGCATCAGCAACGTGTCCGGCTCCGGGGCCCTGACCGTCCGCAACTCGAGCTGGTCGTGCGCGCAGGCGTCGCCGGCCTCGGTGCGCTGCACCGGGGGTCGCGGTCAGGCGCTGCTCGAGCAGTCGGTCACGGGCGGTGTCGAGCCGATCGTCGTGCGCATCACCGACGCCGCCGGCAACACCTGGACCGAGACCCTCCGCCCCACCTGACGCCGCCCCACCCGCCCCGTCGAGTGAGCGCTGCGTCCCAGCCGTCACCTGAGCACTGTGACGCGTGTGACCGCGCGCTCACTCGATGTATGCCGTGGGGCAGGGCGCTCACTCGACGGGGGCACGCTTCGGTCGAGTGAGCGCTGCGTCCCAGCCGTCACGGGAGCGCTGGGGCTGGTGAGGCCGCGCGCTCACTCGACGTCGGATGCCGTGGGGCGGGGTGCTCACTCGATCGACAGGTCAGCGGTGGGGGATCGTGACGAGCCGCGGCGTGCGGTCGAGGCCCGACAGGCCGTTCCAGGCCAGGTTGACCAGGTGCGCGGCCACCTGGTCCTTCTTGAACTTGCGGCGGTCGAGCCACCACTGCCCGGTCAGGGCCACCATCCCGACGAGCATCTGCGCGTGGATCGGCGCCGACTTCGGGTCGAGGCCGCGCTGCTTGAACTCCGCCGCGAGCAGGTGCTCCACCTGGACGGCGACGTCACCGAGGACGCTGGCGAACGACCCCGTCGACTGCCCCGGCGGTGAGTCCCGCACGAGGATGCGGAAGCCGGACGGGTCGCTCTCGATGTAGTCGAGCAGCGCGAGCGTGGCCCGCTCGAGCAGGACCCGTGCGCCCTCCGGCTCCTCGAGGGCCGCGCTGATGCCGCCCATGAGGGCCTGGATTTCGCGGTCGACGACGACGGCGTAGAGGCCCTCCTTGCCACCGAAGTGCTCGTAGACGACGGGCTTGGAGACGTTGGCCTTCGAGGCCACCTCCTCGACCGTGGTGGCCTCGAAACCCTTGTCGGCGAAGAGCTTGCGACCGACGGCGATGAGCTGCTCGCGCCGCTCGGGACCCGTCATCCGGGCGCGCGGGCGTGAGCGGTCGGCTCGGTCGGCAGTCACTCGCACAGTCTGGTGCATGCGCGGGCGGTCCTGCTCCCCGGGCAGGAGTCGAACCTGCGTCGCTTGTCCTGATTCAAAGTCAGGCGGGCCCTGCCGACAGACCAACCGGGGAACGTCCCGGCGGGCCGGGACGACCACAGGTTAGTGCAGGGCCGGGTGGTCCCCGCCCCACGGCATACGCAGTCGGTGACACCACGGGTGACGAGGACGGATGTGAGTGGGGTCACGGCGCGCCCGTGGCCGGGGCGGCGCCATCCCTCCCCACGAGTAGCATGGCCGAGGCGCACCCCGGCGCCCTCGTGGGCCGGGGTCGTACGCACCCGAGTGCACCCCGATCCAAAAAGGAGCTGCGCCCTGTGAGCGATCTACGGCCGACCGCCGTGATCGTCCTCGCCGCCGGTGAGGGCACACGCATGAAGTCCACGACCCCCAAGGTCCTCCACACGATCGGGGGCCGCAGTCTCGTGGCCCACGCGATCCGGGCGGCCCGGGGCACGAGCCCGCAGCACCTCGCCGTCGTCGTGCGCCACGAGCGCGACCGCGTCGCCGAGCACGTGCGACAGGTCGACCCCGAGGCGGTCGTCGCCGACCAGGACGACGTCAAGGGCACCGGCCGCGCCGTCGAGTGCGCGCTCGACGCCCTCCCCGCAGGCCTCGACGGCACCGTCGTCGTGACCTACGGCGACGTGCCGCTGCTGACGAGCGAGACGCTCGAGGGGCTCGTCGCCGCGCACCACGCGGCCCGCAACGCCGTCACCGTCATCACCGCGACGCTCGAGGACCCGACGGGCTACGGCCGGGTCATCCGTGACGCGGAGGGCTCCGTCGTGGGCATCGTCGAGCAGAAGGACGCCGACGAGCAGCAGCGCGCGATCCGTGAGGTCAACAGCGGGTTGTACGCGTTCGACGCGGCCGTCCTGCGCGAGGCCCTCGCCGAGGTGGGCACCGACAACGCCCAGGGCGAGAAGTACCTCACCGACGTCGTCGCGATCGCGCGCGGTCGAGGACTCGCCGTCCGCGCCCACCTCGTCGCCGACCTGTGGCAGACCGAGGGCGTCAACGACAAGGTGCAGCTGGCCCGGCTCGGGGCCGAGCTCAACCGCCGCACCGTCGAGCAGGCCATGCGCGACGGTGCCATCGTCATCGACCCGGCCACGACGTGGCTCGACGCCGACGTGACGATCGGTCCGGACACGGTCGTGCGTCCCGGCACGCAGATCCTCGGTGCCAGCACCATCGGCCGCGACTGCGTCATCGGACCCGACACGACCCTGACCGATGTCGAGGTCGGCGACGGCGCGAGCGTCGTGCGCACCCAGGCCGAGCTGGCCGAGATCGGCCCCGGAGCCAGCGTCGGCCCCTTCTCCTACCTGCGCCCCGGCACCCGTCTCGGCGCCAAGGGCAAGATCGGCGGATTCGTCGAGACGAAGAACGCCGACATCGGCGCAGGCGCCAAGGTGCCGCACCTGACCTACTGCGGCGACGCGACGATCGGCGAGGGCGCCAACATCGGCGCCGGCACGATCTTCGCCAACTACGACGGCGTCACCAAGGGACACACCAACGTCGGTGCGCACAGCTTCGTCGGGAGCAACTCGGTCATCGTCGCCCCGCGCACCATCGCCGACGGCGCCTACGTCGCAGCGGGCTCAGCCGTCGTCAGCGACGTCGGCCCGGGCCAGCTCGCCGTGACCCGCGCCCAGCAACGCAACGTCGACGGCTGGGTCGCCCGCCGCCGCGCCGGCACGAAGACCGACGACGCAGCACGGACGGCGCAGGCCGCGCAGGCGGCCACGTCGAGCGAGAACACCGAGACCACACAGGGCCAGCCGACCACCGAGACGAAGGACGCCCGACGATGAGCGGCATCAACAAGACGACCGAGAAGCACCTCATGGTCTTCTCCGGCCGGGCGCACCCGCAGCTCGCCCAGGAGGTCGCGAAGGCGCTCGGCACCGATCTCGTGCCGACCTCGGCCTACGACTTCGCCAACGGCGAGATCTACGTGCGCTACGAGGAGTCGGTGCGCGGCTCGGACGCCTTCGTCATCCAGAGCCACACCGCTCCGATCAACGAGTGGATCATGGAGCAGCTCATCATGATCGACGCCCTCAAGCGTGCGTCGGCCAAGCGCATCACCGTCGTGCTTCCGTTCTACGGCTACGCCCGGCAGGACAAGAAGCACCGCGGCCGCGAGCCGATCTCGGCCCGCCTCATGGCCGACCTGTTCAAGACGGCCGGCGCCGACCGCCTCATGGCGATCGACCTGCACACCGCGCAGATCCAGGGCTTCTTCGACGGTCCGGTCGACCACCTCATGGCGATGCCGATCCTCGCCGACTACGTCGGCCGGAAGTACGGCCACCTCGACCTCGCCGTCGTCTCGCCGGACGCCGGTCGCATCAAGGTCGCCGAGGACTGGAGCTCGCGCCTCGGCGGCGCCCCGCTGGCCTTCATCCACAAGACGCGCGACATCAACCGGCCCAACGAGGTCGTCGCCAACCGCGTCGTCGGTGAGATCAAGGGACGCGTCTGCGTCCTCGTCGACGACATGATCGACACGGCGGGCACCATCACCAAGGCCGCCGACGCCCTCATGGACCAGGGCGCCGCGGGGGTCATCATCGCCGCCACGCACGCGATCCTCTCGGGCCCGGCCGTCGACCGCCTCAAGGCCTGCAAGGTCGAGGAGGTCATCGTGACCAACACCCTCCCGATCCCCGACGACCGCCGCTTCGACAAGCTCGAGGTCCTCTCGATCGCGCCGCTCGTCTCGATGGCGATCCGCGAGGTCTTCGAGGACGGCTCGGTCACGAGCCTCTTCGACGGCAAGGCCTGAACGGCCCACCACACGAACGAGGGCGTATGCCGTCAGGAACCTTCCTGACGGCATACGCCCTCGGTGCGTGGTGGGGTGCTCAGACGCGCGCGGCGCGGCGGGCGCGGTAGGCGGCGGTGTGGGCGCGGGCCGCGCAGCCGCCCTCGCAGAAGCGACGGGAACGGTTGCGCGAGAGGTCGACGACGACGTCGTCGCAGTCGGCCGCCTCGCACACCCGGAGGCGGGCGAGCTCGCCGGCGCGCACGACGTCGATGACGGCGATCGCGGCCTCCACGGCCATGCGGCGGGGGAGGGGCGCATCGTCGGGGGTGGCGTGGACGTGCCAGCCGACGTCGTCGTGGTCGACGAGCTGCGGCACGGCGCGGGCCTCGGCGAGCAGCTCGTTGACGAGCGCGACGACGCCGGCCTCGTCGTGGTCCCAGAAGCCCCGGAGGCGTGGACGCAGGGCGCGCACCGCCTCGAGCTCGGCGGCGTCGCGGTCGAAGCGCCCGGTCCACCCCTGCTCGCGGTAGAGCTCGTCGAGCTGCTCGAGGCTCGTCAGTCGGTCGGGCGCGTCGTCACCGGGCACGGAGCCCGGCATCGTGTTGACGAGGGCGGCGGCCGCCGCCAGCGCGATATCGGTGTCATGGGTGAAAAGCACGTTGACTCCTGACGGCGACGATCGCTACTGTCATGAGTCTAAAGAGTTTTGCTGATGACATCCGGCAGGCGGCCCACGGCACCGTCGGCGGGGAGCGACGAGGACGGTCATGACGGAACGGGTCGAGGTCGACGCGCCAGCAGCGGTCGGGACCACGGCTCGGAGCGTGCCGTCGACAGGGCGCCCTGACCGTCCTGACCGTCCCGGCCGTCCGGTCCGGCACCCGCTCGTGGGGCTGGGCGTGGCACTCGTGTCGGCCGCCGCCTTCGCCACCTCGGGCGCCTTCGGCAAGTCCCTGCTCGTCGGCGGCTGGTCGCCGGGGGCCGTCGTGACGATGCGCATCACCCTCGCCGCCCTCGTCCTGCTCGGCCCCGCGCTGTGGTCGCTGCGCGGCCGCTGGCCGGCGCTGCGACGCAACGCCTGGGTCGTCGTCGGCTACGGCCTGACCGGGGTCGCCGGCTGCCAGCTCGCCTACTTCAACGCCGTCACCCACCTGTCGGTCGGCGTGGCCCTGCTGCTCGAGTACCTCGCGCCGGTGCTCATCGTCGGCTGGCTCTGGCTGCGACACCGGCAGGCGCCCCGCCGCCTCACCGTCATCGGCGTGGCCTTCGCCGTGGCCGGTCTGCTGCTCGTGCTCGACGTCCTCGGTGGCGGCGCCAGCGTCAGCCCCGTCGGCGTCCTCTGGGGTCTCGGCGCCGCCGTCTGCCTCGTGCTCTACTTCCTGCTCGCCGACCACGTCGACGACGACGTGCCGCCGCTCGCCCTCGCCGGGGGAGGCCTCGCCGTCGGCGCGCTGTCCCTCGGCCTGGCCGGCCTCGTCGGCGTCCTCGACATGAGCCGGGGTGCCGGCCGCGTGCCGCTCGGCGGGGTCGTCGTCGACTGGTGGGTGCCGGTCCTCGTCATCGCCCTCGTGGCCGCTGCCTTCGCCTACGTCACCGGCATCGCCGCCGTGCGCATGCTCGGCGCCAAGGTCGCCTCGTTCGTGGCCCTGACCGAGGTGCTCTTCGCCGTGCTCTTCGCGTGGCTCGTGCTCGCCGAGCTGCCCACGACGGTCCAGCTCCTCGGCGGAGTGCTCATCGTCGGGGGCCTCGTGGCGGTCCGCGCCGACGAGGCGCGAGGCGGTGGGACGGCGGGCGAGGAGACGCCGCTCACCCAGCCCTGCCCCATCCCGTGAGTCCCGCCTAGGGTGCACCCATGAGCTGGCGCCCGCGGGCGGCCATCGCCCTGGCTGCCGTCCTCCTCGCGGGATGCGTCACGTCGACCGCCGCCCCCGAACCGCCCGTCGCGACGCCGTCGACGCCGTCCCCGACGAGCTCGCCGGGAACGCCCGGGACGCCAGGGACGCCCGGGACGCCCGGGACGCCCGGGACCGTCCATCTCACGGCCGCGGGCGACTACGGCGTCGACCCCGTCGCCTCGGGCCGCGTCCTGACGGCCCTCGGCCGCGTCGGCCAGGACGCGCACCTCGCCCTGGGAGACCTCTCCTACGGCAAGCCCGGTCAGGAGGAGGCGTGGTGCGACTTCGTCACCGCCCGGACCCGGCCGGGCCTGCCCTTCGAGCTCCTCTCCGGCAACCACGAGAGCAACGGCGAGAACGGCTCCATCGACGCCTTCACCGCCTGCCTCCCCAACCGCCTCCCCGGGCTCGTCGGCCAGTACGGCCGCGAGTACTACGTCGACCTCCCGCAGCAGGACCCGGTCGTCCGGGTCGTCCTGGTCTCGCCGGCCCTGACATTCCCCGACGGCACGTGGGACTACTCGGCGGGCTCGGAGCACTACGCGTGGACCGAGCGCGCCATCGACGGGGCGCGCGCCGCGAAGATCCCCTGGGTCGTCGTCGGCATGCACAAGCCGTGCCTCTCTCTCGGGAAGTACTCCTGCGACATCGGCCCCGACCTGCTGCACCTGCTCGTGGCCAAGCACGTCGACCTCGTGCTGTCCGGCCATGAGCACCTCTACCAGCGCACGGCCCAGCTCGCCGAGGGGAGCGCCTGCACCCGCATCGCGATCGGGTCCTACCTGCCCGGGTGCGTCGTCGACCGCGGCACCTCGCTCGCCGCCGGGGCAGGCACCGTCCTCGTCGGGGTCGGCACCGGCGGCGGGCTGCCGTCACCGGTCAGGGCCACCGACCCCGAGGCCGGCTACTTCGCAGCCAGCGCGGGTGCGGGCAGCACGCCGGACCCCTACGGCTACCTCGACCTGCGGGCCACAGCAGGCGACCTGCGGGCGACGTTCGTGCGCAGCGACGGCTCGACCGGTGACGCCTTCGCGCTGCGGCACGGTGCGACCGCACCCTGAGCGGGCCGGCGGAGGGGATTTCGTGCCTTGGGCCGCAGTCCCGTAAGATCGAGCAGTTGCCTCGGCGAGGGACGGTGCACGGCTGCCACGGCAGGGCGTGCCGGGGTCCGTGATCGACGCGGTGGCCTGACGTGGAAGCTCTTCACGGTCGGGTTCGCCTCTGCGTGCGGACCACCTCAGCGACCTGCTCCGTCACTGCCGATCACCGCGCGTCGTCCCGCGTCGAGGCCGACCACCGAGAGACCGCCTCATCCGAGATACCCAGGAGATCCCCGTGTCCGACAACACCAAGCTCGTCGCCGAGAAGCGCACCGACTTCGGCAAGGGCGCCGCCCGCAAGATCCGCCGCGCCGGCAACATCCCCGCCGTCATGTACGGCCATGGCACCGAGCCCGTGCACATCTCGCTGCCGGGCCACGACACGATGATGGCGCTCAAGCAGGCCAACGCCCTCCTCACCATCGTCATCGACGGCGACGAGCAGCTCGCCCTCGCCAAGGACGTCCAGCGCGACCCGATCAAGCCGGTCATCGACCACGTCGACCTCGTCGTCGTCCGCAAGGGCGAGAAGGTCACCGTCGACGTGCCCGTGCACCTCGAGGGCGAGGCCGCTCCCGAGACCGTCGTCACGCTCGACCACAACACGCTGCAGGTCGAGGCGCTCGCCACGAGCATCCCCGAGAACGTCGTCGTCTCCGTCGAGGGGCTCGAGGCCGGCACGCAGATCCTCGCCGGCGCCGTCGAGCTGCCCGAGGGGGCGACGCTCGTCACCGACGCGGAGGCGCTCGTCGTCAACGTCACGCAGGCCATCTCCGCCGAGGCCCTCGAGGCCGAGCTCGCCGAGGCCGAGGCCGAGGCCGGCATCGAGCGCGAGGAGTCCGACGAGGAGGCCGCCGAGGCCGCCGAGGGCGAGGCTGCCGAAGGCGACGAGGCCAAGGCCGAGGGCGACGAGGCCTGAGCCTCGTCCCCACGTCGCGGCGCCCATCGCGCCGCAACAGCATGACCACGCGTCCACGGGTCCCGTCCGAGCTCCGGCTCGGCGGGGCCCGTGCCCGCACCACGACCTGACCACCTTCCACGGCCACGGCCGCTGACCACCGATCGAGGGACCCGCATGGACACCTGGCTCGTCGTCGGGCTCGGCAACCCGGGACCCGGCTACGCCGGCAACCGGCACAACGTCGGGGCGATGACCGTCGACGAGATCGCCGGTCGCGCCGTGGGTGGCCGCGCCACCTTCAAGGCGCACAAGGGCGCCCGGGCGCGTGTCGCCGAGACGCGACTGCGCGTCGGCGGACCCAAGGTCGTCCTGGCCGTGCCGTCGATGTTCATGAACGAGTCCGGCTCCGCCGTCGCCGGCCTCTCGAAGTACTACGACGTCCCGCCCGAGCGCATCGTCGTGCTCCACGACGAGCTCGACATCGACGCCGGCCTCGTCCGGCTCAAGCTGGGCGGCGGTGAGGGCGGCCACAACGGCCTGCGCTCCATCTCCCGCTCGATCGGCACGCGCGACTACCTCCGCGTGCGCCTCGGCATCGGCCGTCCGCCCGGGCGCCAAGACCCGGCGGACTTCGTCCTCAAGGACTTCTCCAAGGCCGAGCGCACCGACGTCCTGCCGTTCCTGCTCGACGAGGGTGCCGACGCGGTCGAGGCACTGATCGAGGTGGGCCTGCTCGACGCCCAGCAGCGCTTCCACGCCCCACGCTGACGACGGCGCACCCCGTCCCGCGCTGTCGTCGCACCGACCTAGACTGGACGACTGATGCCGCACCCACTGCTGTCCGCCTTCCGGGCGCTCCCCGATGTCCGTCACGTCCTCGACCAGGTCGGGAGGGCCCGCCTCGTCGACGTGTCCGCGAGCGACGGCTCGCGCCCGTTCCTCGTCGCCGCCCTGGCCCAGCAGGCACAGGCCGTCGGCCCCGACGCCGCGTCCGAGCCGGCCCCCGTCGTCGTCGTCACCGCGACGACGCGTGAGGCCGAGGACCTCGCGAGCGCGCTGAGCCTGTTCCTGGCCGAGGAGCGCATCGCCGTCTTCCCGTCCTGGGAGACGCTGCCGCACGAGCGGCTCTCCCCACGCAGCGACACCGTGGGTCGGCGACTTGCCGTCCTGCGAAGGGTCGCTCACCCCGACCCGGACGACCCGGCATACGGCCCCCTCTCGGTGGTCGTGGCGCCCGTCCGCGCCGTCCTGCAGCCGCTGACCAAGGGCCTCGGCGACCTCGTGCCCGTCGCGTTGCGCGCGGGCGACGAACGCCCCCTCGAGGACGTCGTCGACGCGCTGGCTGCGGCCGCGTACACCCGCACCGACCTCGTCGAGCGGCGCGGCGAGTTCGCCGTGCGGGGAGGCATCCTCGACGTCTTCCCGCCCACCGAGGAGCACCCGGTGCGCATCGAGTTCTGGGGCGACACCGTCGAGGAGGTCCGCTGGTTCAAGGTCGCCGACCAGCGGTCCCTCGAGATCGCCGACCACGGCCTGTGGGCGCCACCGTGCCGCGAGCTGCTGCTCACCGACGACGTGAGGGCCCGGGCCCGTGCCCTCGCCGACCAGCTGCCCGGCGTCTCCGAGATGCTCTCCAAGGTCGCCGAGGGCATCGCCGTCGAGGGCATGGAGTCCCTCGCGCCGGCGCTCGTGGACGGCATGGAGTCGCTCCTCGACGTCCTGCCGCCGCGCTCCATCCTCCTGCTCGCCGACCCCGAGCGCGTCCGTCGCCGCGCCCACGACCTCGTCGCCACGAGCGAGGAGTTCCTCGAGGCGAGCTGGGCCAACGCCGCCGCCGGCAACGAGGTCCCCGTCGACCTGCAGTCCCTGCTCGGCAGCGCCTCCTACTGGTCGCTCGCCGACGTGCGGGCCCTCGCCGAGTCCTCCGGTCGCGCCTGGTGGACGCTGACGCCCTTCGTGGCCGACGCCGACCTCGTCATCGAGGACGACGACGTCGACCAGCGGCTCGCCGTGCGCACCACGGACCCCGACGCCTTCCGCGGCGACACCGACCGCGCGGTCGCGCACCTGCGCGAGCGCGTCCGCGACGGCTGGGCCGTCGCCGTCGTCACCGAGGGGCCCGGCCTCGCCAAGCGCGTCGCCGAGGTGCTGCGCGAGCACGAGGTCCCCGTGGGGGTCCTCGACACCTCGCGCGACGACTCCCTCGAGGCCGGCACCGTGCACGTCACGACCGCCCCGCTGGGGCGCGGCTTCGTCCACGAGGGCGCGCGCGTCGAGGTGCTTACCGAGACCGACCTGACCGGCCAGCCCGGCAGCGGCACGTCCACCAAGGACATGCGGCGCATGCCGTCACGCCGCCGCAACCAGGTCGACCCCCTCCAGCTGCGGCCCGGCGACCACGTCGTCCACGAGCAGCACGGCGTCGGCCGCTTCGTCGAGATGATGCAGCGCACCGTCGCCGGCGCCACCCGCGAGTACCTCGTCATCGAGTACGCCCCGGGCAAGCGCGGCCAACCGGGTGACCGTCTGTTCGTGCCCACCGACCAGCTCGACCAGGTGACCAAGTACGTCGGCGGCGAGGAGCCCACGCTCAACAAGATGGGCGGCTCCGACTGGACCAAGACGAAGTCGCGGGCCAAGCGCTACGTCAAGCAGATCGCGGCCGACCTCATCCGCCTCTACAGCGCTCGGCAGGCCACCAAGGGGCACGCGTTCGCCCCCGACACCCCGTGGCAGCGTGAGCTCGAGGACGCCTTCGGCTACGTCGAGACGCCCGACCAGCTGATCAGCATCGACGAGGTCAAGGCCGACATGGAGAAGCAGGTCCCGATGGACCGGCTCATCTGCGGCGACGTCGGCTACGGCAAGACCGAGATCGCGGTCCGGGCAGCCTTCAAGGCCATCCAGGACGGCAAGCAGGTCGCGGTGCTCGTGCCGACGACCCTGCTCGTCAGCCAGCACCAGCAGACGTTCGCCGAGCGCTACGCGCAGTTCCCGGTCAGGGTCGCCTCCCTCTCGCGCTTCCAGAGCGACAAGGAGGCCAAGGAGGTCATGGCGGGGATGGCCGACGGCAGCATCGACCTCGTCATCGGCACCCACCGGCTGCTCGCCAAGGACGCGAAGTTCAAGGACCTCGGGCTCGTCATCATCGACGAGGAGCAGCGCTTCGGCGTCGAGCACAAGGAGCTCCTCAAGACGATGCGCACGGCCGTCGACGTGCTGTCGATGTCGGCCACGCCGATCCCGCGCACGCTCGAGATGGCCGTCACCGGCATCCGCGAGATGTCCACTCTCGCAACACCGCCCGAGGAACGTCACCCGGTCCTCACCTTCGTCGGCGCCTACGACGAGAAGCAGATCACGGCCGCGGTGCGGCGTGAGCTGCTCCGCGAGGGGCAGGTCTTCTTCGTCCACAACAAGGTGAACAGCATCGAGAAGGCCGCGGCGCGCCTGCGCGAGCTCGTGCCCGAGGCCCGCATCGCCACGGCGCACGGCCAGATGGGCGAGCACCGGCTCGAGCAGGTCGTCGAGGACTTCTGGGAGAAGCGCTTCGACGTGCTCGTCTGCACGACGATCGTCGAGACCGGGCTCGACATCTCCAACGCCAACACCCTCATCGTCGAGCGCTCCGACGTCCTCGGCCTGTCCCAATTGCACCAGCTGCGCGGCCGGGTCGGCCGTGGGCGGGAGCGGGCCTACGCCTACTTCCTCTACCCGCCCGAGAAGCCGATGACCGAGACGGCGCACGACCGTCTGCGCACCATCGCGAGCAACACCGACCTCGGCTCCGGCATGGCCGTCGCCATGAAGGACCTCGAGATCCGCGGCGCCGGCAACCTGCTCGGCGGCGAGCAGTCCGGCCACATCCAGGGTGTCGGCTTCGACCTCTACGTCCGGCTCATCGGCGAGGCCGTCGCCGACTTCCGCGGCGACTCCGTCGACGTCCCGGCCGAGATCAAGATCGAGCTGCCCGTCGACGCCCACCTGCCCCACGACTACGTGCCGGGGGAGCGGCTGCGGCTCGAGGCGTACAAGAAGCTCGCGACCGTCGAGACCTTCGAGGCGGTCGACGAGATCGAGGCCGAGCTGCGAGACCGCTACGGCGCCCCGCCCAAGCCGGTCGAGAACCTCCTCGAGGTCGCCCGGCTCCGGGTCGTGGCCCGGGCCGCGCGCATCGGCGACATCGGCGTCCAGGGCAAGGTCGTGCGCTTCGGCCCGGTCAAGGAGCTGCGCGAGAGCCAGCAGCTGCGGCTCATGCGCCTCTACCCGGGCACGCTCGTCAAGGAGGCGCTCGGCACGATCCTCGTGCCGGCGCCGATGACGGCCCGCGTCGGCGGCAAGCCGCTGCGCGACGTCGAGGTGCTGACGTGGGCGCGGCAGCTGATCCAGGCGGTCCTGCTCGACGACATCGCCGCCGCATCGTCCGCATCGTCAGGCGCGGCCAGGTCTGCCGTGGGAGCACCGTAGGATGTCAGACGCATCCGCCAGAGGAGGAATTTCGTGAAGGCTTGGTCTGCTCAACCCGCGAAGCGCGTGGCCGTCGTCGGCATCGTGGCTCTCGGTGCCGCGTCGCTGCTCGGCGGGTGCGGTTTCGAGACGCGCCAGCAGGCCGCCGCCGTGGTCAACGGCACGGTCATCCACGAGTCCGACGTCCGCGAGACGTTCGACCAGCTCAAGGCGGCCAAGCTCGACTTCGCCGAGAACATCGTCGTCACCGCGCTCGTCGCGGCGCCGCTGCTCAAGGACGCCGTCGCCTCCTCCGGCAGCTGGAAGCCCGACGAGACCTACGCCTCGGTCATCTCCTCGATCCCCGGCGCCACCGACACGACGAAGGAGTTCGTCGAGGCGGTCGCCCTCATCCAGTCGCAGAAGATGACGCCGGCCGACGTCGCCGCCTACCGCGCCGACCTCAAGAAGGCCGACATCAGCGTCAACCCGAAGTACGGCGCGATCGTCCCGTCCGATCAGGGCCCGGTCTACTTCACCCTCGGTCAGCAGACCCCCAACTGGGTCAAGGCCGGCGCCAACCCCGCCCCGGCCGCGACGCCCGCGCAGTAGTCCTGCCGCCCTCGTCGTGACCGCCCGCGTCGTCCTGCTCGTCACGACCCCTCGCGTCGCCCCGGGGCTGCTCACGCGTGAGGCGTGGCGCAGTCTGGAGGCGGCGTATGCCGTGTGGGGGCGTCCCGACGAGCCGCAGACGGCCGCTCTGGTCGAGGCGGGGATCGAGGTCCGGCCCCGCGAGGACGGGCATCCTGCCGACCTCGCGCGCGACCTCGTCGCAGCCTCGGAGACGGGCGACGTCGTGTGGGTCGGCTCGTCCGACGGCGACCCCGGCCTCAGCGACGCGATCGCCGTCGAGGTGACCCGGCTGCCCGAGCCGCCCGACGTCGAGCTGCTCATCGGCTCGTTCGACGTGCCCGGCGCGCGCCTGCTCGACGTCGTGGCCGTCATGGACCGCCTGCGCTCGCCCGGGGGGTGCCCCTGGGACGCGGAGCAGACCCACGCCTCGCTCGTGCCCTACCTGCTCGAGGAGGCCCACGAGGCCATCGAGGCGATCGAGAGCGGCGACCCCGCTCACATGCAGGAGGAGCTCGGCGACCTGCTGCTGCAGATCGCCTTCCAGTCCCGCGTCGCCGAGGAGCACCCGAGCCAGCCGTTCGACATCGACGACGTCGCCGGGGGACTGGTCGACAAGCTGGTCCGGCGCCACCCGCACGTCTTCTCCGACGTCGAGGCCGAGACCGCCGACGCCGTCGAGGCCAACTGGGAGTCGATCAAGGCCGCCGAGAAGCAGCACCGGACCCACCCGCTCGAGGGGGTGCCGGTCTCGCTCCCGGCCCTGGCCCGGGCCGAGAAGTACGTCTCGCGCCTGCACCGCTCGGGGCGCGACGACCTCGTCGACGAGGCGGTCGCCGCCGGTGACCTCGGCGCCCAGCTGCTCGACCTCGTGCGTCGCGCCCGCGTCGACGGCGTCGACGCCGAAGCGGCTCTCCGCGACACCCTGCGTCGGCTCGAGGCCGCCAGCGAGGCGAGTGGGGGAGCGCGCTCCGGCGACTGAGCGCGCCGGACGGCATACGCCCTCGGGTCGGTGGAGGGTCAGTAGGCCCCGCGCGAGCGGACGACCGCGTGGATCGTCTTGGCCATGATCGACAGGTCCTGCACGATCGACCAGTTGTCGACGTAGTAGAGGTCGAGGCGCACGGTGTCGTCCCACGAGAGGTCGCTGCGGCCGGAGACCTGCCACAGGCCGGTCATGCCGGGGCGCACGTGAAGGCGTCGCTGGACGTCGGGCACGTAGCGACGCACCTCGGCGGGCAGGGCGGGCCGCGGGCCCACGAGGCTCATGTCGCCGTTGACGACGTTGATCAGCTGGGGCAGCTCGTCGATGGAGAAGCGCCGCATGAACGCCCCGACCCGGGTGATCCGCGGGTCACGCTGGGCCTTGAAGAGCACGCCGTCGGCGTTCTGGTTGAGGTGCGTCACCCCGGAGAGCCGCGCCTCGGCGTCGACCACCATGCTGCGGAACTTGAGGCACTCGAAGAGCTCGCCGTCGCGACCCACGCGGGTCTGGCGGAAGAGGACCGGTCCGCCGTCCTGCAGCTTCGTGGCGATCGCGAAGACGACCATGATCGGCGTGGCGAGCGCGAGCAGCAGCGTGGCGCCGACGAAGTCGAAGGCGCGCTTGAGACCGCGGGAGGCGCCGAGGCTCTGCGGCTGCTCGACGTGCACGAGCGGCAGCCCGCCGACCGGGCGCATCGCCATCCGGCCCGAGCTGATGTCGCTGAGGCTCGGGACGACCGCCATCTGCACGTGGTGGCCCTCGAGGTCCCAGGCGATGCGCCGGAAGTCGACGGCCGACGGGAAGGCGCCCTCGGTGAAGACGACCATGTCGGCCTTCTCGGCGAGCACGGACTCGGCCGTCTGGGCCGTCGTGCCGACGACAGGGACGCCGCGGGGTGTCGCGGGGGTCGGCTGCGACGAGGGCGTCAGCGCGCCGACGATGCGGTAGCCGAGCCACGTCTCGCGCTCGAGCACGGCGGCGACGTCGTCGACGTGCGAGGCCGAGCCGGAGATGAGCACCCGCGTCACCAGGTGGCCGTGGGCGTGGGCGCGGTGCACGAGGCGACGGGCGTACCAGCGCCAGAGCAGCACGAGCGGCACGCCGATGGCGAAGATCAGCACGAAGAAGCCTCGCGAGAGGTTGAACTTCGTCAGGTAGCTGAGGATGCCGATGGCACCGGCCGTGAGTCCTGCGGCGCTGAGCACGCGGGCGTACTCGATGGTGCCGACGCCGAGGTGGCTGCTCGTGTAGGTCCCGAGCGCCAGGTTGGCGACCATCCACGCGGCCACGATCCACAGGCCGACCGACTGGGCGACCTGGTTGACGTCGTTCGCGACGTCGAAGACGTCGAGACTCGTGCGCCCCACGGCGGCCAGTGCCGTCGCTGCCGTGATGAGGAGCAGGTCCCCACCTGCGATCCCCAGCTGCAGCAGCCGCTGCCCCCGACTCCTCTCACTCAGTGGCTGCGTCACGGGACGCGCACTCACATCTAGAAGAACAACCCCCGACTCGCGCATGGGTTGACCCATGTTGATACCCCACCCCCGGCACCCACTGGTGCCCTATTACGACCAGCTCCACCCCCCCGGATGGCTAGTTGTGAGTATGCCCGGAACCGGTCAGGCTTTGGTAAGGAAAAGGTAAAAAACTTTGCACTGGAAGGGGTGCTTTTGTCCCGCTGTCCGGTACGTACCGGTCTGTGCCGCTTGGCATTCCACCTGCCCGTATGCCGGGTCGCTCCGTCGGGGTGCGGACCGCACGGGCTACGCTCGTCCCAGCAACCTGACCCGACCCGACAGCACCCCAGACCACCCCAGAGCAGCACCAGCACAGGAGAGCCAAGTGGCCAGCATTGAGGAGATTGGCGCCCGCGAGATCCTGGACTCGCGCGGCAACCCCACCGTCGAGGTCGAGATCCGTCTCGACGACGGCACGTTCGCCCGTGCGGCCGTCCCGTCCGGCGCCTCCACCGGGGCCTTCGAGGCCTCCGAGCGCCGCGACGGCGACAAGGGCCGCTACCTCGGCAAGGGCGTCGAGCAGGCCGTCGACGCGGTCATCGAGGAGATCAACCCGCGACTCGTCGGCTTCGACGCGAGCGAGCAGCGCCTCATCGACGCCGAGATGATGGCGCTCGACGGATCCGCGAACAAGGAGAACCTCGGCGCCAACGCCATCCTCGGCGTCTCGCTCGCCGTCGCGCACGCGGCGGCCGAGTCGGCAGGGCTCCCGCTCTTCCGCTACGTCGGCGGACCCAACGCCCACGTGCTGCCCGTCCCGATGATGAACATCCTCAACGGTGGGTCGCACGCCGACTCCAACGTCGACATCCAGGAGTTCATGATCGCCCCCGTCGGTGCGCCGACGTTCCGCGAGGCCCTCCGCTGGGGCGCCGAGGTCTACCACGCCCTCAAGAAGGTCCTGAGCGAGCGCGGCCTTGCCACCGGCCTCGGCGACGAGGGCGGCTTCGCCCCCAACCTCGAGTCCAACCGCGCCGCGCTCGACCTCATCCTCGAGGCGATCAAGGCGGCCGGCTACGAGCCCGGACGCGACATCGCCCTCGCGCTCGACGTCGCGGCGTCCGAGTTCTTCGAGGACGGGTCCTACGCCTTCGAGGGCGCCAGCAAGTCGGCCGACGAGATGGTCGCCTACTACGCCGAGCTCGTCGAGGCCTACCCGCTCGTCTCCATCGAGGACCCCCTCAACGAGGAGGACTGGGACGGCTGGAAGTCCATGACCGAGCTCCTCGGCGACAAGGTGCAGATCGTCGGCGACGACCTGTTCGTCACCAACCCGGAGCGCCTCGGCCGCGGCATCTCGACCGGCACCGCCAACGCGCTGCTCGTCAAGGTCAACCAGATCGGCACGCTCACCGAGACGCTCGACGCCGTGACCCTGGCCCAGACCAACGGCTACCGCTGCATGATGAGCCACCGCTCGGGCGAGACCGAGGACGTCACCATCGCCGACCTCGCCGTCGCGACCAACTGCGGCCAGATCAAGACCGGCGCCCCGGCCCGGTCCGAGCGCGTCGCGAAGTACAACCAGCTGCTGCGCATCGAGGAGGAGCTCGACGACGCCGCGGTCTACGCCGGCACGGGCGCCTTCCCGCGCTTCGACGCGAGCCGCTTCGGCGCCGAGGGCTGACCTCGTGGCCGACCGCACGCCGTCCCGCCCGGGCCGCCCGTCATCCGCGGGCCGCTCGGGCGGTGGCGCGCGGCCGGCCGCAGCCCGTCCGACCTCGAAGTCCGGGTCGCAGGGCGCCTCGACGTCCGCAGCGCGCACCCCGTCCGGCCGCTCGGGCACCCGCGCCACGGCCGGGCGCTCGTCGGCGACCCGCCCGGGACAGTCGCGCCCCGGTGCCGCCCGCGCGAGCCGCCCGGGAGCCGGCAAGGAGCGGCCGGCCCTCGCGGCGCGGCCGCGCACTCCCCAGACCACCCCGCCCTCGGCCTCGACGGCGTGGGTGCGGGGCGCGATCCTGCTCGGCATCCTCGTCATGCTCGCCGTGACCATCGTGCCGACGCTGCGCTCGCTCGTGCAGCAGCGCGGCGACACGGCCGCTCTGGCCGACAAGGTCGCCGAGCAGCGCCAGAGCGTGCAGCAGCTCGAGCACGAGGCCGCCCTGTGGAAGGACCCCGCCTACATCGAGGTCCAGGCGCGCGAGCGCCTCAAGTTCGTCCGCGTCGGCGACCGTGCCTACACGGTCATCGACCCCGCTGCGGACCGCGCGAGCACTCCCGCGCCCGCGCGCCCTGTCGTGGCCGCACCCCTGGCCAACGCCGCCTCGCCGTGGTACGGCAAGGTGTGGCAGTCGGTCCAGATCGCCGACCGACCCACGGCCGGGGTCACGCGCACCAAGTGACCGCGGTCCGTCCCGACCGACCAGAAGTGAGCACCGCGTGAGCAACCCCGCACGTCCGTCCCTGCCGCCCGTCGAGACGGCCGACCTCGACGCCGTCGAGCGCCAGCTCGGACGGCGCCCGCGCGGGGTCGCCGCCGTGGCGCACCGCTGCCCGTGCGGCGAGCCGGACGTGCTGCGCACCGAGCCCCGCCTGCCCGACGGCACGCCCTTCCCGACGACGTACTACGCCACGTGCCCCCGCCTCACCGGCGCGGTGAGCACCCTCGAGACGGCCGGCGTCATGAAGGAGATGACCGAACGGCTCGGGCGCGACGAGGAGCTCGCTGCCGCCTACGCCAGGGCGCACGAGCACTACCTCGCGCAGCGGGCCGAGCTCGGCGACGTGCCCGAGATCGACGGCGTGTCGGCGGGCGGCATGCCGACCCGCGTCAAGTGCCTACACGTGCTCGTCGGGCACTCGTTGGCCGCCGGCCCCGGGGTCAACCCCCTGGGTGACGAGGCGCTCGCGATGCTGGGCGACTGGTGGCGGCCCACGTCGTGCGCCGCCCTGCACGCCGCCGAGGATGCTGCCGCAGGTGCTGCCCGGGAGGCCGGCGATGAGTGACACCACGGGCGCCGGGGGCGCGACCGTCCGCGTCGGCGCGATCGACTGCGGCACCAACTCGATCCGCTTGCTCGTCGCCGACGTCGACCCCACCACCGGGGCCCTGACCGACGTGCGCCGCCGGATGGAGATCGTGCGCCTCGGCCACGGCGTCGACCGCACCGGCGTCATCGCCCCCGAGTCGATGGAGCGCACCCTCGCCATGACGCGGGAGTATGCCGCGGCGTGCCGTGAGCTGGGCGCCACACGCGTGCGCTTCGTCGCCACCTCCGCCTCGCGCGACGCGAGCAACGCCGCCGAGTTCATCGACGGCGTGCGCGCCGCCTTCGCCGAGCACTACGGCGCCGAGGTGTCGCCCGAGGTCGTGTCCGGCGACGAGGAGGCCGCGCTCTCGTTCGCCGGGGCGACGGGCGGGCTGGCCGCCCAGGGTGTCTCCGGTCCGTACCTCGTCGTCGACCTCGGCGGTGGCTCCACCGAGCTTGTCCGGGGCACCGACCACGTGGAGGCCGCCCGTTCGGTCGACATCGGCTGCGTGCGCATGACGGAGCGCCACCTCGTCGGCGACCCGCCCACCGACGAGCAGATCGGCGCCGCCGCGCGCGACATCGACGCGGCTCTCGACGTCGCCGAGTCCGCCGTGCCGCTCGCCGGGGTGGCGACGCTCGTCGGTCTCGCCGGCAGCGTCACGACGATCACGGCGCACCTGCGGCGCCTCACGGCATACGACCCTGAGCGCATCCACCTCGCCCGGTCGGCGCCGGCGGACATGGTCGTCGCCTGCGACGAGCTGCTCGCCATGCCACGCGCCCAGCGGGCCGAGCTGCCGTACATGCACCCGGGCCGGGTCGACGTCATCGGCGCCGGCGCCCTGGTGTGGAGGCGGGTCGTCGAGCGGGTCGTCGACCGCGCGGGCGTCACCGAGGTCGTCACGTCGGAGCACGACATCCTCGACGGCATCGCGCTGAGCGCAGCACGACGCGCCTGACGGTTGGGGCCTGTCGCCCGTCGCCCGTCGCCGGTCGTCAGCGACGCGGCAGGGCGGCAGCCATGACGGGCTGGTCGGACTGCTCGTGCGCGCGTCGGCGGTTGGCGCGCAGCCGTGCCGCCATCCAGAGCGCCGCCGAGACGCCTAGCGCCCACGTGCCGTTGGAGACCGTCGCGTCCACGACGCCGTAGGTGACGAAGAAGAGCGTCACGAAGACGACGGCGCGCACGTGCTTGGCCGAGAGGCGCACGGCCGCGAGGAGCAGACCGCCCCACAGCAGGTACCACGGGTGGATGACCGGGCCCGAGGCGCACAGGGCGAGCAGCGCACCGGCCGTGGCGAGCACGGGGTTGCGGGGCGCCACCCGCCAGGCGATCCAGGCGATGGCGACGAGACCGGCGACGAGGCCGATGGTCTGGGCGATCGGCACCGGCGCCGACGTCACGCTCTCGGGCATGCCGGCGAGGCGCAGCAGCCACTCGACGACGCTGCCGACGAAGGTGGGCGGGGAGAGCATCGAGCGCAGCGAGACCGGCACGGAGAGGTTGGGGATCCAGCCCCAGCCGAGGCCCGAGACGGCCGTGATCGCGGTGAAGGTGGCCGCGGTGATGCCGCCGTAGACGAGGCCGTGGCGCGCCATCGCCTTGAGGCGCGCGGAGGCACCGGGTGCGAGGTCGGACTGGGCCTGCAGCGCCATGCCCACGATCCCGATGAGCGCGAGCACCGCGGTCTGCTTGTAGGCGGCGGCGGCCGCGATCGTCATGGCGGCCGTGATGAACTGACCGCGGCTGCCGAGCAGGAGCGCGAGCGTCACGAGGGCGACCATGACGGCGTCACCGTGGGCGCCGCCGACGAAGTGCATGATGACGAGCGGGTTGAGCACGCCGAGCCACAGCGCATGGCGGCCGCTCACGCCGTAGCGCTCGGCGAGGCGGGGGAGGGCGTAGGCGAGCAGGCCGACCGCGAGCAGCGCCGGCACGCGCATGGCGACGGCCGAGACGTAGGCGTTCTCCGGGAAGATGCTGACGACGAGGTGCTGCACCTGGAGTGCGAGCGGGCCGTAGGGGGCGGGCGTGTCGACCCACATGGGGTCGACCTGGTCGGCGAACGGCCCCGGCACCCAGAACGGGCCCACTGCGTACGGGTCCATGTTGCGCAGCACGATCTGGCCCTGCGCGGCGTAGCTGTAGGCGTCGCGGCTGAAGAGCGGCGGCGCGAGCATGATCGGCAGGCTCCACAGCAGCCAGGCCATCGAGGGTGCCTTGCGGCCGTGCACCGGGCGCATCCGCAGCCAGGCGTCGACGAGGATGGCCATGCCGACGGCGAGCAGGATCGTCGTCAGCACCCGTCCCGCGCCGGAGCCGAGCCACACGAGGCCGAAGCGCTCGATGAGCGGCGAGGCCGGCAGCTCGAAGGTGTCGGCGGGCAGGAAGGCGGGGCTGATGGAGCCGGCGGCCACGAGGGTCGTGCCGAGCGTGCCACGACGGACCATCGGGTCGGCCCACGTGCGGCGCAGGGCCGCTGCGAGACGCTGGCCGAACTCCACGACGCGGGGGTCGAGCTCCCAGGACGGGTGCAGGGGCGTGCGCGCGGTAGCGGTCGTCGTCGCCTCGGCGACACGATGCTCCAGCACCCGCTGCTCCTTCATGTGGTCTGAGGGGTTGCACCCGGAGGGTGCGTCACAGTCCATGACGGAGCACGTGAGGGGCCCCTGGACCTCGTTCTCGAAGGTCAGTCTAGGCGGAGCGGGTGGGTGCCCGCCGTACCCGCCGAGGAGTGGGCGTGGCCGTTACCGAACCGTGCCGGGACCAGCGACGCCGGTCTCGTACCCCCGGAGGGACTCGAACCCTCACCGTTGGCGATTTTAAGTCGCCTGCCTCTGCCGATTGGGCCACGGGGGCGCGGCCCTCAGTATGCCGTGCTGCTGTGCCGTGCCGAAGGTCGGTTCCCGGACGACGCGGCGCGCTCAGAGGTTTCGGTCGGGAACCTTCTGGTGGGGTGCGTTCGCTTACTCTTGGGGACAGTCGTCACGCCCATTCGCGGGTCGTGGCACCCAGTGCTTTTAGGAGCGCACTCACATGGCAGGTGGAAACCCGGTCTTCGACCGGCTCAACAAGCAGATCGAGAAGGAGCGCTACGCCGGTTTCGGTGCGCCCCAGGGCAGTCCGCAGCAGCCGGCGCAGCAGGGCACGCAGGCCGCGACGACCGGCTACGCGACCCAGGACGCGATGACGGCCCAGCAGCTGAACGAGATGTACGCGCGCCAGAGCGCCGGCCCCGTCGACACCGGCCGCGTCACGGTCGACGACGTCGTCGTCAAGAGCCTCACGCTGTTCGTCGTCACGGTCGCCGTCGCCGGCGTCTCGTGGTTCTGGACCGACGCCAACACCGACATGACGCTGCCGTTCTGGCTCGGCGGCATGTTCGGCACGCTGATCCTCGGCTTCGTCATCGCCTTCATGAAGAAGGTGTCGGTGCCGCTGCTCATGGTCTACGCCGTGCTGCAGGGCGCCTTCCTCGGCGCCTTCAGCCAGTACATCGCGTCGATCCCGCAGTACGACGGCGTCGTGCAGATGGCCGTCCTCGCGACGCTCTGCGTCTTCGTCGCGATGTACGTCGGCTACGCGACAGGCTTCGTCAAGGTCAACGACAAGACCCGCCGCATGTTCTTCTTCGCGATCGTCGGCTACGGCCTCTTCTCGCTGCTGCAGGTCGTGCTGCTCATGACCGGCGTCATCGACGGCTGGGGCTTCGGTGGCAGCGGCATGCTCGGCATCGGCCTGTCGATCCTCGGTGTCGGTCTCGCGTCGTACTCGCTGGCCATCGACTTCGACACCATCGACAACGCCGTCAAGGTGGGTGCCCCGAAGAAGTACTCGTGGCTGCTCGCGCACGGCCTGATCGTCTCGATCGTCTGGCTCTACATCGAGTTCGTCCGCCTCTTCGCGCGCCTGCGCGACTGACATCCGATGACACCTTCGCGCGCGGGTTCGCCGACCCCGCACGAGGTGTCCGACGAGTTCCGGCGCGTGGTCGAGCGGTGGCACCAGCTGCCGCTCGACCACGCGCTTTCGCGTATGCCGTCCGTCCGGGCCGTCGTGCAGGCGCTCGCCGACCGCGTGGCCGGGGCACGCGGGCTCGAGTCCAGGCCCGTGCCCGACCTCGGCCCCGCCGTCGTCATGGACCAGCTGGCGGTGATGGTGCACGACGTGTTCGTGACCGAGCCGGACGCCGACCCAGCCGTGGTCGCGGACGCCCTGGCCGGCATACGCAGGCTGCTCTAGGTCGGGTGCCCACTCCCGAGGCCCGCGGGCGAATGATCGCGCCGATGGTCCTGCGTCAGGTGTGGTCATCACCCCACCGGGTGCAGGACCATCGGGCGTTCCATCCGCCGCATCCCTCTCACACGTCGAATGGGCACCCTCCCCGGAGGGAAGGCGCCCACTCGACGTGCGTGGCGCGGGTCCGAGCGTCAGCTGAGGCGCTCGAAGATGACGGCCATGCCCTGGCCGCCGCCGACGCACATCGTCTCGAGGCCGAACTGGCCGTCGCGCTCGCGGAGGGCGTTGATGAGGGTGCCGGTGATGCGGGCTCCGGTGGCGCCGAACGGGTGGCCGATGGCGATGGCGCCGCCGTTGACGTTGAGCTTGTCGTAGTCCATCCCGATCTGGTCGGCCGAGCCGATGACCTGGGCGGCGAAGGCCTCGTTGATCTCGTAGAGGTCGATGTCGCCGATCGAGAGGCCGGCGCGCTTGAGCGCGAGGTTGGTCGCCTCGACCGGGCCGAGGCCCATGATCTCGGGGGAGAGGCCGGTCGCGGCCGTCGAGACGACCCGGGCGAGCGGCTCGAGACCGAGCTCCTTCGCCTTGGTGTCGCTCATGATGACGAGGGCCGCGGCGCCGTCGTTGAGCGGGCAGCAGTTGCCGGCCGTGACGGTGCCCTGCTCGCGGAAGACGGGGTTCAGGCCCTGGACGGCCTCGAGCGTGACGCCCGCGCGGGGGCCGTCGTCCTTGCTGACGACGGTGCCGTCGGGCGTCGTGACCGGCGTGATCTCCCAGTCGAAGAAGCCGCGGCCGATGGCGGCCTCGGCGCGGTTCTGGGACGTGACGCCCCACTCGTCCTGGCGCTCACGGGAGATGCCGTATGCCGTCGCGACGTTCTCGGCCGTCTGGCCCATCGCGATGTAGATGTCGGGCAGCAGGCCGTCCTCGCGCGGGTCGGTCCACGTCTCGTTGGTCTCGGCGATGCGCTTGGTGCGGGCCTGGGCCTCGGCGAAGCGACCGTTCTGCTGGTCCTCCTTGGCGCCGCCGGCACCGGCCCAGTCGGTGTACTGCGAGACGCACTCGACACCGGCTGAGACGAAGATGTCGCCCTCGCCGGCCTTGATGGCGTGGTAGGCCATCCGGGTCGTCTGGGCCGAGGAGGCGCAGAAGCGGTTGATCGTCGCGGCAGGCGTCGAGTCCATGTCGAGCAGCGTGGCGACGACCTTGGCCATGTTGGAGCCGTGCCGACCGGACGGCTCGGCGCAGCCGAGGTAGATGTCCTCGACGAGGCGCTTGTCGAGGGCGGGCACCTTGTCGAGCGCGGCCTGGATGACCGTGGCGGCGAGGTCGTCGGGGCGGACCTCCTTGAGCGAGCCCTTGAAGGCGCGGCCGAACGGCGAGCGGGCGGTCGAGACGATGACGGCTTCGGTCACGGGGGATCTCCTGGTGCAGCATCGACGGCCCGCGCGGCGGTGCGACGGGCGACTAAGCGCTTGCTCAGTCCCCACGATGGTAGGACGTCCTCGCGCTCGTTGGACAGGCCGCCCGCCATGACGTGCGTCTCTCCGGGCGCGCGACGGTGGGTGCGGCGGAGGCCCGCCGGGTGCAGCGAGGGTGTGACGAGGGCGCGGCCCGCAGGTCGGGTACGACCACGGAGTCCACCTGCACGACCGTTAGGGTGGATCGTCGGCGTCCCACACGCCGACAGGGTCCGGGCACTCACCCCTGACCATCCGACAACCAGGGGGCTCGCCCAACCATGAAGACCTTCACGACTCGCGTCATCGCCGTCTCCGGCGCGCTCGCGATCAGCCTCGGCGCCGCCGCGTGCTCTAAGTCCGACACGCCCGCCGCCGGCACCAGCAGCTCCACGGGCGCCGGCTCGTCGAGCACCTCGGCGCCCGCCGCGACCTCGTCCACCACGACCGACAGCGGCAGCACGAGCGAGGCCTCGAGCATCCTCGAGAAGGCCAAGACCAACGCGCTCGCCGCCACGTCGGGCGCCTTCGTCGGCCAGGTCGACCAGTCCGGCAAGACCATCAAGATCGACTTCAAGGGCACGAGCGACGGCAAGACCGCCGACATCGCCATCGAGATGGAGGGCGACGGCAAGGCCCGCGTCATCTCCGTCGGCAACGGCGTCTACATCCAGGGCGACGCGACGTTCTGGAAGAAGCAGAACGCGCCGGCCTCCGTCCAGAAGGCGGGCGACAAGTTCATCAAGGCGCCGGCCTCGGCCGCGTCGATGACCGAGAGCCTGAGCCTCAAGAGCTTCCTCGAGAAGGCCTTCGGTGCGGTCACCTCGGAGCAGCTCGCCACCGAGGTCGGCAGCGAGAACGTCGGCGGCGTGGACTGCTGGGTCCTCACCGACAAGAAGGGCAAGAGCGAGGGCGCGCTCTACGTCTCCAAGGACAAGTCCGAAGTCGTGCGCTTCACGGGCTCGTCCGACAGCCCGGGGCAGCTCGACTTCTCCAAGTGGAACGAGGACCTCGGCATCAAGGCGCCCGAGGCGAGCCAGATCATGAAGATCAGCTGACCTCCAGCACATCTCGAAGGGGCCGTCCGCTCGTCGGGCGCCCCCTTCGTCGTGCCACGGGCCGGCTCGCAGGCGTCGGCGTCCAGCGGGTGTCAGCGCAGGACGGCGTCCTCGGTCGGGCCGTCGGCGGCCTCGGAGGCGGCGGGCTCGGTGTCGACGGGCTGGGCGGGCTGGGCGGGCCCCGGGTCGACGATGGCGTATGCCGCGTCGTCCGTCGGGCGCTCGTCGTCCGGGCCGTCGTCCGCTGGAGCGGGTGTCGTGCTCGCCGGGAGGGCCGGTGCCGGCACGGTCGGGCGGATGCGGTGGAGCAGCACCGCCCAGCGTCCGTGCGCGCCGCGGGACTGGCCGCCGACCTCGGCGGGCGCGACCTCGGTGCCGGGCTGCGTGACCGCCTTCGTCGCCGCGACGGCGAGGGGGCCGACGCTCTCGCCGCGACGCAGGTTGGGCTCGGTCGGTGTGCTGCGCTCGCCGAAGAGGTCGAGGGCGGCGCTCACGGTCGGCAGCAGCGCGGCGGCGACCCGGGCGTAGCCGGCGGGGCTCGGGTGGAAGCGGTCCTTGCTGAACATCACGTGCGGCTCGGCCGAGAAGGCCTCGCTCAGGAGGTCACCGATCGACACGGCGCGGCCGCCGGCCTCGACGACCGCGACGGTCTGCGCGGCGGCGAGGTCACGGGACCAGCGGCGCGCGAGCAGCCGCAGGGGCTGGGGCACCGGCTCGATGGCCCCGAGGTCGGGGCAGGTGCCGACGACGACCTCGGCTCCGGCCTCGCGCAGGCCGCGCACGGCCATCTCGAGGTGACGGACGGCGACGGAGGTGTCGATGCGGTGGGTGACGTCGTTGGCGCCGATCATGATGACGGCGACGTGCGGCTCGGGCACGGCGGCGAGGGCTCGCTCGACCTGCTCGTCGAGGCCGGGGGACTCGGCCCCGATGACAGCGACGTTGGTCAGCTCGACCGGGCGGCCGCTGAAGGCGGCGATGCCGTGGGCGATCGTGGCCCCGATCGTCTGGTGCGCGTGGTCGGCGCCCATCCCGACACCGGTCGAGTCGCCGAGCACGAGGAACTGCACCGGGCTGCCGGAGCCGGAGCCGTAGGTGCCGCTGTCGGACGGCGCGCCCTCGAAGGGCTGCCCGACGATCCGGCGCGCCATCATGGCCTCCACCCGCAGGATCCCGTAGCCGAGCGCACCGAGGGCGCCCAGGCCCGCGACGCCCACACCGCCGCCGTAGGCGGCAGCCTGTGCGATCTTGCGTGCGCGTCGTGCCCGCCCCATCCCGGTGCCCTCCTCGTGACTGTCGACCCGCTCGTCCGGGTCCACCACGGTAACGCCCGGGCGTGGACGTCCGTGCCCGGTTTGCGCGCAGTCGGAGGGGCGCCGGTGCGGACCGGATGTCTCGACCGGTGGGACGGCACTCCTAGGATGGGCGGGTGAAGTACGCAGAGAACGTCGCCGACCTCGTCGGCAACACGCCCCTGGTCAAGCTCGGCTCCGTCGTCGCGGACGCGGGGGTGAGGTGCACGGTGCTGGCGAAGGTCGAGTACTTCAACCCCGGCGGCTCCGTGAAGGACCGCATCGCCCTGCGCATGGTGGAGGCCGCCGAGCGCGACGGCCTCCTCAAGCCGGGCGGCACGATCGTCGAGCCCACGAGCGGCAACACCGGCGTGGGCCTGGCCCTCGTCGCGCAGCGCCGCGGCTACCACTGCGTGTTCGTGTGCCCCGACAAGGTGAGCCAGGACAAGCGGGACGTGCTCAAGGCCTACGGCGCCGAGGTCGTCGTGTGCCCGACCGCGGTCGAGCCCGAGCACCCGGACTCCTACTACTCCGTCTCCGACCGCCTCGTGCGCGAGATCGACGGTGCCTGGAAGCCGAACCAGTACTACAACCCCGAGGGCCCGAACAGCCACTACCTGACCACCGGTCCGGAGATCTGGCGCGACACCGATGGGCGCATCACGCACTTCGTCGCGGGTGCCGGCACCGGCGGCACGATCAGCGGCACCGGCAAGTACCTCAAGGAGGTCAGCGACGGCACCGTGCGCATCATCGCGGCCGACCCCGAGGGCTCCGTCTACTCCGGCGGCACCGGCCGGCCCTACCTCGTCGAGGGCGTCGGCGAGGACTTCTGGCCGGGTGCCTACGACCCGTCGGTCGTCGACGACGTCATCGCCGTCAGCGACGCGGACTCGTTCGAGATGACCCGCCGACTCGCCCGCGAGGAGGGCCTGCTCGTCGGTGGCTCGTGCGGCATGGCCGTCGTGGCCGCCCTGCGTGCCGCGAAGGACCTGCCGGAGGACGCCGTCATGGTCGTCCTGCTGCCCGACTCCGGGCGCGGCTACATGAGCAAGATCTTCAACGACGAGTGGATGCACTCCTACGGCTTCCTCAACGACCACACCGAGGCGACCGTGGGCTCGGTGCTGCACAGCAAGTCCGGCGACATGCCGGCACTCGTGCACACGCACCCCAACGAGACGATCCGCGACGCCGTGCAGATCCTGCGCGAGTACGGCGTCTCGCAGATGCCCGTCGTCAAGGCCGAGCCGCCCGTCATGTCGGGTGAGGTCGCCGGCTCCGTCAGCGAGCGGGCCCTGCTCGAGGCGCTCTTCACCGGCCACGCCCACCTCGCCGACTCCGTCGAGAAGCACATCGAGCCGGGTCTGCCGCTCGTCGGGGCCGGGTCGCCGGTGTCGGCCGCCCGCAAGGAGCTCGAGGACTCGGACGCCATCCTCGTCGTCGAGGACGGCAAGCCGATCGGCGTGCTGACGCGTGCCGACCTGCTCGGCTTCCTCGCCGACTGACTCCCGTCAGGCTTCGCCTGAGACGGCGTATGCCGCTGGGTTCGCTTCCATGAGAAGCGAACCCAGCGGCATACGTGCGAGAAGTGCTGCGGCTCAGGCCTGCTGCTTGGCCTTCGCCTCGGCCTTCTTGGCCTGCTTGAACTCCCGGACCTTGAGGAGCGAGTCCGCGTCGACCACGTCGGCCACGGAGCGGTAGCCGTCCAGGGCGTAGTCGCCCGCCGCGGCCTCCCAGCCTTCGGGGCGGACGCCGAGCTGCTTGGCGAGCAGGGCCACGAAGATCTGGGCCTTCTGCTTGCCGAAGCCCGGCAGCTCCTGCACGCGCTTCAGCAGCTCCTTGCCCGTGGTCGGCTCGGTCCACAGACGGGTGACGTCACCGTCGTAGCGGCTCTCGACGAGGGAGGCGAGCTCCTGCAGGCGCGTGGCCATCGAGCCCGGGAAGCGGTGGATCGCCGGTGGGGTGCTGGCCATCGCCTTGAACTCGTCGGGATCGGCCGCCGCGATCGCCGCGGGGTCGAGCGTGCCGAACCGGTTCAGCACCTTGTAGCCGCCCCGGAAGGCGTGCTCCATGCCGTACTGCTGGTCGAGCATCATCCCGACGACGACGGCGAACGGGTGCTCGTCGAGGACCTGGTCGGCGGCCGGCTCGTTGGCGATGTGGAAGCCCATGCAGGCATGCTCTCACGCGACCGACGACCCTCCGGAACGACGTCGCACCCGGGAGGAGGTGGTCGCCAGCAGGTCAGGTGGCCGCGACCCACGACGGCTCGCCGGAGCTGATCCGCCCCGCGCCCGACGTGAGGCTCGCGACGGTGTGCACCACGTCGTCGACCACGTCAGGAGCGGCCGCGACGTGCAGACGCATGTGGCGCGCGAGGTAGTCGACATCGACCACGTCCGCGCTCGGCAGCGCTCTGAGGGCGTGCTCGAGCCGTGGCCCGGCCGCGTGGTCGACCTCGACGACGAGGCTCTCGCGCAGCTCCATCGTGACCAGCCGGGCCGACTCGACTGCAGCGGTGACCGCGTCGCCGTAGGCGCGGATGAGGCCCCCGGTGCCGAGCAGCGTCCCGCCGAACCATCGCGTCACGACGGCCACCACGTCGCTCAGTCCGCGTCCGCGCAGGACGTCGAGCATGGGGGCGCCCGCCGTGCCGGACGGTTCGCCGTCGTCATTGCTGCGCTGCGTGGCCCCGTCGGGGCCGAGGACGAAGGCCGTGCAGTGGTGCCGGGCGTCGCGGCTGCCCGAGCGCACCTGCTCGACGAAGGCGCGCGCGGCCTCCTCGGACCCGGCCGGAGCGACGTCGCACACGAAGCGGGACCGCTTCACCTCGAGCTCGGCGGTGGCGGGGGAGGCGAGGGTCAGGTAGCGGCGTGGCTGGCTCAGCGGCATACCTTCTCTGGGCGGGTCGACGGGACCTCCCGAGTATGCCGTGGGCCCGGGGAGCGCTCCCCATTGCACCCGACGTCGTGGTCAGGTGAGGATGGGTCCGGTTTGCAGGGGTGAAGGGGAGATCTGTGTTCTCGAAGGGTGCTGACGTCGACGCGCTGCGCGACTCGGCTGGCCGCATGGCGGCCTACGGCCGTGAGGTCGACGTGGTCCGCCTGCACGGTCAACGAGCCGTGAGCACGATGCAGCGGGCCTGGCAGGGGCCCGACCTGCAGCACCTCGTGGAACGCTGGCGGCGGGTCGAGCACGACCTGCACCGGATCAGTGCCGAGCTCGCCCGGCTCGGGCAGCGCCTGCACGACAACGCCGACCTGCAGCACCGCTCGAGCGGCACGTCCGCCGGTGGCGGCTCGCACCACGCGAGCGGTGGCGCCGGCGTCCAACCTCTCACAGGACATGGAGGTGGCGGCGGTGCCGGCCACACGGGCCACGCGGGGACCAGTGGCGTCGCCGCAGCTGCTGTGGTTGTGGGCGCTGGAGGTCACGGCAGCGTTGCTCACGTCGGCGTCCACGAGGCGGCGTTCGCGGTGTCCAACGGCGGACGCCCGCACGTTGCACCAGCCGGATGGGCTGATGCCCTCGTCGGTTGGGGGCCGGACGGTGGGAGGCCCGTCGTGACGGCAGGTGTCCCGCAGCCGCTGCACGCCATGGGCTGGGGGCAGTGGATCGGCAGCACCCACGGCGGGTCCGCCTTCGCGGTCGTCGACCCCGCCCACGGCCCGTTTGTTCCGGCGGGCGTGGCAGCGGCAGCGGCGCACCACCTCGGCCTGCCGATCCGCTGACGGCGGCGACGCGCCCGCGGTGTGACCGAACGGTCGCGTGACGACGGCGGGGCGCCCGCTCGCAGTGACCGCCCGGGTCCGGGTCGCGCACGTCCACCGAGGCGGACACGGTCTGCCGTCGGTCGCGTCGTGGAGCCGAGCGTGACCTGGTCGGTCGTCAGCCGAGGTAGCGGTCGACGACCACGTCCACGAGCTCCTCGGGTGCGGGCTCGCGGGGGAGCAGCAACGGGTCGCTGACGACGTCGGCACCGCACCGGCGCGCCAGGTCGGCGAAGAAGCCCGGTGCCAGCAGATACGTCGCCACGACGACTCGTCGTCCCGGACGACGTTGCGCAGCAACGGCATCCGCGAGCTTCGGCTCCGCCGCGGAGAGGTAGCCGGCGACGACCGGGCGTCCGACCAGCTGACCCAGAGCAGCTGCCACGCGCTCGCAGTCGGCCACCGCCGAGGCCTGCGACGAGCCGGCGGCACCGAGGACGACGACGTCGTCGTCACGCAGCCCGGCCTCCTCGAGACGGCGCCGGAGCAGGCCCGCGAGTCGCGCGTCCGGGCCGAGGGCGGCCGCGACCGACGTGCCCGGCACGGCGGCCGCCGCCTCCGCGAGGTCGACGTAGACGTGGTAGCCGGCCGAGAGCAGCAACGGCACGAGCCGCGCCGGGACGGCAGGGTCGAGCGACGACAGCACGGCGTCCGGACCCGGCGGCTGCACGTCGACGAAGGCCGCCCGGACCACGAGGTCCGGGCGACGCGCCGCGACGGCGGCGACGAGACCCCCGACGGCCGACCGGCCCGAGGCGGACGACGTGCCGTGGGCCACCGCGACGAGCGCGGGCGCGGGGCTGGTCATGGCCCCACTCTGGCATGTCGGGCGGGCGTCGTGGAGGGGCGCCCGCGAGCGCGACGACCCGCGGCCTCGGGGACGCACTCCACGCATACGCCCGGGTGAGCAGGTCGTTACCGAGAGATCGCGGGACGGAAACGCGGGCGAAACACGCGTTTCCTACCGTAGGAACCGACGTGGAACGCGAGCTGCGACGGGAGGCCGCCGTGCTGATCGAGACCGACCTCACGGGTCTGCCCGTGCTCGTCGTGGGGCCGCCCGGGCTGACGGCGCCCACCGTGCGCCGCTACGAGCGGGCCGGCGCCGTCGTGTCCGTGGTGACGGCGCCCGGCGACGTGACGGGCGAGGCCTGCGCACGCGCCCGGCTCGGTGTGCTCGTCGGGCCGGCGTCCACGTGGGCCACGGCCCGCGCGGCGCTCGCGGGGCGCTGCCCCGTCGTGACCGAGCCGATCCCGGATGCGCCCCGGGGCCGGGTCGTCCTCGTCGGCGCGGGTCCCGGGGGTCTCGAGCTGATGACGCTCGCCGGGATCCGCGCCCTCGCGGACGCCGACGTCGTGCTGACCGACCGGCTCGCGGAGGTGGGGGACGTCGCGGCGCTCGCGCCCGGCGCCGAGGTCGTGGACGTCGGCAAGCGCCCAGGCCACCACGCAGTGCCCCAGGACGAGATCGAGCGACTCATGGTCGAGCACGCCCTCGCCGGCAGCACCGTGGTGCGCCTCAAGGGCGGGGACCCCTACGTGTTCGGTCGCGGCGGGGAGGAGGTCGCCGCCGCGGTGCAGGCCGGACTGCCTGTGACGGTCGTGCCCGGCGTCTCGTCGGCCGTCGGCGTGCCGGGGAGCGCCGGCATCCCCGTGACCCACCGCGGTGTCAGCCACACCTTCACCGTCGTCTCGGGGCACGTGCCGCTCGAGCCCGAGCAGGCGCGGGCGCTCGCGGGCCTCGGCGGCACCGTCGTGCTGCTCATGGGGATGCACAACCTCGTCCCGCTGACGACGGCGCTGGTGCGCGGCGGCTTGGCGGTGGACACCCCGGCCGCGGTCGTCGAGCGCGGCTTCAGCCCCGACCAGCGCAGCATCGTCGGGACCCTCGGCACCCTGCCCGACCTCGTGAGCCGGGCGCGCGCGTCGTCGCCGTCGGTCATCGTCGTCGGCGAGGTCGTGCGGCAGTCGGCCGTCTGGGCGGCGCGCTGCGTCGTCGGGCAGCCGGCTGACAAGATCGTCCTGGACGTCGTCGCGTGAGCGGGCGCGGCCACCCGCCGACGGCCTGGTCGGCGCAGCTGGGTGGGCCCGACCTCGACGCGGTGCGCGCGGAGCCTGCGGGACCGGTGCTCGCGGGCTTCCGGATCGGCGTCACGTCCGACCGTCGGTCCGGCGACCTCATCGACGCCTTCGTGCGCCGCGGTGCCGAGGTGATCCACGCGCCTGCCGTCCGCATCGCGCCGATCGACGAGGACGAGATCCTCTTCGGTGACACGCGGGCGATCATCGGGGCCCGTCCCGACGTCGTCATCGTCACCACGGCCTACGGCTTCCGACGCTGGATCGAGGCGGCCGACGCCGCCGGTCTCGGCGAGGAGCTCGGCCGCACCCTCGACAGCGCCCGGATCATCGTCCGCGGACCCAAGGCGCGTGGGGCCGTGCGCGCGGCCGGCCACGACGACGACGGCATCGCCGACGACGAGCGCACGGCCTCGACGGTCGGGCTGGCGCTCGAGGGCGGCGTCGCCGGCAAGCGGGTCGCGGTGCAGCTGCACGGTCACGAGGACGTCGAGCAGCTCGAGCGGCTCCGATCGGCGGGGGCGACGGTCCTCACCGTCGCGCCGTACCGGTGGGTGCGGCCGACCGACGAGAGCCGGCTGGGGCGTCTGGTGGCGTCGGTCGCCGCCCGCGAGGTCGACGTCGTGACCTTCACCTCGGCACCCGCGGTCGACGGGCTCGTCTCTGCCGCAGCGCAGCTCGGCATGGACGGCGTGCTCGTCGAGGCACTCCGGTGCGGCGTCACGGCCGCCGCAGTGGGCCCCGTGACGGCAGCGCCGTTGCTCGACCTCGGCGTGACGCCGATCGTGCCCGACCGCTTCCGGATGGGCGCGCTCATCCGCACGGTCGTCGAGCACCTGACGGTCAACGGGGTCGCCGAGGTCGAGACCGCGCTCGGTCCGCTCGTCGTCCACGGGCGCGACGTGACGTTCGCGGGCGAGACCGTGACCCTGGCGCGCGGGCCCCGAGCCATGCTGGCTGCCCTGATGTCCGATCCCGGGGCCGTCCTCTCCCGCGAGCGGCTGCTCGACGAGCTGCCCGAGGCCGAGAACGAGCACGCGCTCGACATGGCCGTGAGCCGGCTGCGGTCGGCCCTCCCGGACCGCCACCTCGTGCAGACGGTCGTGCGTCGGGGCTACCGGCTCAACGTGTAGCGGCTGCGGCTCCGGCCGCCGACGCGGCCTCGCCGACGATCGCGGGCGCGTGGTCGGCGATCCAGTCCATGAGCGGCACCATGCGCTGGGCCAGCTCGTCGCCGCGCGCCGTCAGGGAGTACTCGACGTGCGGCGGCACGACCGGCCTCGCGTCCCGGTGGACGAGGCCGTCGGCCTCGAGCATGCGCAGCGTCTGGGCGAGCATCTTCTCGCTGACACCCTCGGCGCGTCGGCGCAGCTCGCTCCACCGCAGCGGCTCACCCTCGGCCAGCGCCAGGATCACGAGCGTGCCCCACTTGCTCGTCACGTGGTCGAGGACGACGCGGCTGGGGCAGTCGGAGGCGAAGACGCCGTCGGGGAAGTGCCGACGCAGGGTGGGACTAACCGTCATGTCAGTACCTTACTTCAAAGTGGGTACTAACTTCTGGGAAGTATGGCGGAGGAGGCGTCGTTGGGACGGGTGTCAGCCCCACCCGAAAGGAACGTCATGACCCTTCTCGTCACCGGTGCCAGTGGACAGCTCGGCCGTCTCGTCGTCGAGGCCCTCCTCGAGCGCGGTACGCCCGCCGCCGACGTCGTCGCCATCGCCCGCACCCCCGATTCGATCGCCGACCTCGCCGACCGCGGCGTCCAGGTGCGACGCGCCGACTACACCGACCCGGCCTCCCTCGACGCGGCGTTCGTCGGCGTCGACCGGCTACTGCTCGTCTCGGGCAGCGAGGTCGGTCAGCGGATCACGCAACACGCCAACGTGATCGACGCGGCCAAGCGTGCCGGGGTGGGCTTCGTCGCCTACACGAGCATCACGCGCGCCGACACCACCGACCTGCTCCTGGCCGCCGAGCACCGCGCGACGGAGGAGCTGCTCGCCGCCTCGGGCCTGCCGCACGCGCTGCTGCGCAACTCCTGGTACCTCGAGAACTACACCGGCCAGCTGCCGACCGTCCTCGAGCACGGCGCCGTCCTCGGTGCCGCTCGGGACGGACGCGTCAGCGCCGCGACCCGCGCCGACTACGCCGAGGCCGCCGCCGTGGTCCTTGCCGGCGAGGGGGACGGGCACGAAGGAGCCGTCTACGAGCTCGGGGGAGACCACGCGTTCACCCTCGGTGAGCTCGCCGACACGGTGGCTCGGGTCGCCGGTCGCGAGGTCGCCTACCGCGACCTGTCCGTCGCGGACTACACGGCGGCGCTCGTCGCGGCCGGCCTGCCGGAGGGGTATGCCGCGGTGCTCGCCGACAGCGACCGCGGGATCGCCGAGGGTGCGCTGTTCACCGACAGCGGTGACCTGTCGCGCCTCGTCGGCCACCCGACGACGGACCTCGAGACCGCGCTGCGCGCCGCCGTCGTGCGCTCCGCCGCCTGACAGCCCCATCTCCACCGTCGAGAGGCCACACACCGGGCACCCAAGACCCCGGTTTGTGGCCTCTCGACGGTTGGGCACCCGCGAAGTTTGGCCTCTCGACGGGTGGGGATCCGCGAACTTTGGCCTTTCGACGGTTCAGGGGAGGGGGAGGCCGATGCGCACCTCACCGTGCTGGACGCGGACGGCATACGTGGGCAGCGAGACCTCGGGGTCGTCGAGGGCGGCGCCGGTGCGCAGCGAGAAGACCTGCTTGAGCAGGGGCGACGCGACGGTGGGCTCTCCGGCACGGTCGCCTGTGAGCCCGCGTGAGATGACGGCCGCACCGGCATATGGGTCGAGGTTGTCGACGGCGTAGATCATCCCGGTGGGCAGCAGGAAGAGCGCGGCCTGGGCGCCGCCGGGCAGGAGCACCGCCACGCCGCGACCGGGCACGAGGCGACTGACGGGGCAGGCGGCCACCCACAGCCTCGCGCCCGGCGCGGGCAGGATGCCGGGGCGGACGAGCGTCCGCACCGTCGGCGCGGCGGTCGGGACGGGGGTGTTGACGAGAGTGGTCATGGTGGGATCCTCTGCGGCTCAGACGTTCTCGCGGACGGTGGGCAGGCCGAGCAGGACCGGGACCTTGCGCGGTCCGGTCTCGTCGAAGGCGACCGTGGGGTCGGCCTCCTCGGGAGCATTGACGAACGAGACGAAGCGAGAGAGCTTCACGGGGTCGTCGAGCACGGCCTTCCACTCGTCCTCGTAGCCCTCGACGTGACGGGCCATCGCGGCCTCGAGGTCGTCCGCGATGCCGAGGGAGTCCTCGCACACGACGGCCTTGAGGTGCTCCAGACCACCCTCGAGCGCGTCGAGCCACGGCGCCGTGCGCTGCAGCCGGTCGGCCGTGCGGACGTAGAACATCAGGAAGCGGTCGATGTAGCGCACGAGCGTCTCGTCGTCGAGGTCGCTCGCGAGCAGCCGCGCGTGGGCGGGCGTCTGGCCGCCGTTTCCGCAGACGTAGAGGTTCCAGCCCTTGTCGGTGGCGATGACGCCGACGTCCTTGCCCCGCGCCTCGGCGCACTCGCGCGCGCAGCCCGAGACGCCGAACTTGATCTTGTGAGGGGAGCGCAGGCCGCGGTAGCGGTGCTCGAGGTCGACGGCCATGCCGACCGAGTCCTGCACGCCGTAGCGGCACCACGACGAGCCGACGCACGACTTCACGGTGCGCAGCGACTTGCCGTAGGCCTGCCCCGACTCCATGCCGACGTCGACGAGCCGCTGCCAGATCGCGGGGAGCTGCTCGACGCGGGCGCCGAAGAGGTCGATGCGCTGGCCGCCGGTGACCTTGACGTAGAGACCGAAGTCCTGGGCGACCTGTCCGATGGTGATGAGCTGCTCGGCCGTCACCTCGCCCCCGGGCATCCGCGGGACGACGGAGTAGGTGCCGTTCTTCTGGATGTTGGCCAGGAAGTGGTCGTTGCTGTCCTGCAGCGCGGCCTGCTCGCCGTCGAGCACGTGGTCGCTGCTCGTCGAGGCGAGGATCGAGGCGACGGTCGGCTTGCAGATCTCGCAGCCCGTCCCCGTGCCGTAGCGTGCGAGCAGTCCCGAGAAGGTGCGGATGCCGGTCGAGGCCACGATCTCGAAGAGCTCGGCGCGGCTCTGCTCGAAGTGCTCGCACAGCGCCTTGGACAGCTCGACGCCGGAGTCGACGAGCAGCTTCTTGACCGTGGGCAGGCAACCGCCGCAGGTGGTTCCGGCGGTCGTGCACCCCTTGATGGCCGCCAGGTCGCACGCGCCCTCGGCGATGGCACCGCAGATCGAGCCCTTGGTGACGTTGTTGCACGAGCAGATGACGGCGTCGTCGGGCAGGGCGTCCGCGCCGAGCTCGGCGCCGGCGGGGGAGACCAGCGCCCCCGGGTCGCCGGGCACCTCGCGGCCGACGTAGGCCTTGAGCGTCGTGTAGGCTGACGCGTCGCCGACGAGGATCCCTCCGAGCAGCGTGCGGGCGTCGTCGCTGACGACGACCTTGGCGTAGGTGCCCTTCGTCGCGTCGGTGTGCACGATCTCGAGCGCGCCGGGCGTCGTGGCCATCGCGTCGCCGAACGACGCGACGTCGACGCCGAGGAGCTTGAGCTTGGTGGACAGGTCGGCGCCGGGGAACGTCGCCTCCCCGCCGAGCAGCCGGTCCGCGACGACCTCGGCCATCGTGTAGCCGGGGGCGACGAGGCCGTAGCAGCGGCCTTCGACGGCGGCGACCTCGCCCACGGCCCAGACGTTCTCGTCGCTCGTGCGGCACGCCAGGTCGGTGACGACGCCCCCGCGCTCGCCGACGGCGAGGCCGGCCGTCCGGGCCACCGCGTCCGACGGCCGGACGCCCGCGGAGAAGACGACGAGGTCGGTGAGCAGTGCTGTGCCGTCGGACAGCTCGACCGCGAGGCGGTCGTCGTCCTGGGCTGCGATCGAGCTCGTGCCGGCACCCGTGTGCACCTGCACGCCGAGGCTGCTGATGAGGCCCTCGAGCACGGCGCCACCGCCGTCGTCGACCTGCAGCGGCATGAGCCGCGGGGCGAACTCGACGACGTGGGGCGTCAGTCCGAGCAGGCGCAGCGCGTTGGCTGCCTCGAGGCCGAGCAGGCCGCCACCGACGACGAGCCCGTTGGCCTCGCGTCCCTCTGCGTGGGCCCGCTCGATGGCGGCCTCCGCAGCCGTCCGGATGCCGTCGAGGTCGTCGAGCGTGCGATAGACGAAGCAGCCTGCGGAGTCGTGGCCGGGCACAGGCGGCACGAAGGGGTGGGAGCCGGTGGCGAGCACGAGCGCGTCGTACGCGACGACGTCGCCGGCGCTCGTGGTCACCGTGCGGGCGTCCCTGTCGACGCGGTCGGCACGCGTGCCGAGCCTCAGGTCGACGAGGGCGTCACCGGCATACGTGTTGCCGGCGAGCGCGAGCGCGCTGCGGTCCCAGGCTCCGACGTAGGACGACAGGCCGACGCGGTCGTATGCCGCCTCCGCCTCCTCGGCGAGGACGACGACCTTCCACGTGCTCTCGGTGTCACGCGAGCGCAGGGCCTCGACGAAGCGGTGGCCGACCATGCCGTGGCCGACGACGACGACGGTGCGCGTGCAGGTGGCAGCGCTGTTCTCGGGGGTGGTGGACATCAGGCGGCTCCTTCGGTCAGGGCGGCGGGGGCCGACACCGGCTCGGGCGTCGTGGTGTGGTCGGTGGGGGTGGAGGCCGTTGGTCGCGGCTCGGACGAGCGCAGCCACGAGCACAGGCCGTCGACGGCGCCCTTGCACGAGCCGCACCCGGTGGTGGCCCGGGTGGCCTCGGCGACCGCCGCGACGGTCTCGGCGCCGGAGCGGAACGCGCCGACCACGGCGGACTTCGTCACGGTGTTGCACCGGCAGATGACCGCACTGCCCGGCATCTCGGCGAGGTTGACGCTCTCGACCGCCCCGGAGCGGGTGATCGCGCGGCCGAGCATGAGCGACAGGCGATCCCGCGGCACGACGGCGCCGGTGTCGTAGAGCTGGGTCAACGCTCCGGCCGCGTCCCCGACGCCGAGCAGGATGGCTCCGACGAGCCGGTCCTGGCGCAGCACGAGCTTGGCGTAGCGGCCGCGGCTCGGGTCGGTGAAGGCGAGCACCTCGTGTCCGGGGTCGTGCACGTCGACGTCGACCGTGCCCATGCTCGCGAGGTCGATGTCGTGGGCCTTGAGCCGGGTCAGCACGCTCGTGCCCTCGTACGTCGCGTCCGGGTCCGCGCCCGAGAGCACGTCGGCGAGGACTCGCGCCTGGTCCCATCCCGGCTGGACGAGTCCGGGCACCTCGCCGCGGTGCTCGCTGCACTCGCCGATGGCGTGGACGTGGGGAGCCGAGGTCGACAGGCGGTCGTCGACGACGATGCCGCGCGACACGGCGAGGCCCATCTCCTCGGCGAGGTCGGTGCGCGGTCGCACGCCTGCCGCGACGACGACGAGGTCTGCGGGGAGGCTGGTGCCGTCGTCGAGGACGACGTGGGCCGGGGCGTCCGCGGTCGCGGCGTGGCGGGCGGCGACGAAGCGGCCCAGGACGAGACGGGCGCCCACGCCGCGCACGACGCGGGAGAGGACAGCGCCGCCGTCCGCGTCGAGCTGGCGGTCCATCGGGTAGTCCTGCGGGTGGACGACGGTGACGTCGACTCCACGGGCGAGCAGCCCCCGCGCAGCCTCGAGGCCGAGCAGGCCGCCACCGAGCACCACTGCGGTGCGGGCAGATTCGGCCGCCTCGATGAGACGGGAGCAGTCGTCGACGGTGCGGAAGGCGACGACCCCGGGAGCGAGCGGGGTGTCGGGACCGGGCGTGCCGGCATACAACCCCTCGGTCGGCGGGACGAAGCTCGTGCTGCCGGTGGCGAGGACGAGCTCGTCCCAGGCCATGGCCTGCTCGCACCCGTCGGCCGTGAGCACTGCGGTGCGCGTCGCGACGTCGACCGACGTGACGCGCGCACCCGGCACGACCTCGACGTGGCGGGCCGTCCACCAGCCGTCCGGCTTGAGCCGCGTGTCGCGGGCGGTGATCCCGCCGGCGACGACGGTCGAGAGGAGCACGCGGTTGTAGGCGGCGTGCGGCTCCTCGCCGACGACGGTCACGGCGAAGCGCGTCGCGTCGGGGTCGCGGTGGCGGAGCTCCTCCGCGAGGCGGGCCCCGGCCATGCCGTTGCCGACGACGAGGACGTGGCGGGTGCGGGCGGTCACTGGACGGCCTCCAGGCGGACGGCGCACGCCTTGAACTCCGGCATGCGGCTGGTCGGGTCGAGCGCGGCGTGGGTCAGGGAGTTGGCGCGGGCGACGCCACCCCAGTGGAAGGGGAGGAAGACGACGTCCGGGCGCATGTCGTCGTCGAGGCGGACGACCGCCCGGGTGCGTCCGCGACGGCTCACGACGTCGGCGGTGCCACCGTCGTCGAGGCCCTTGGCGGCAGCGGTGTCGGGGTGCACCTGGACGAACATCTCGCCCGCCGCGGCGGCGAGCTCGTCGACGAGACGGGTCTGCGCGCCGGACTGGTAGTGCTGCAGCACCCGCCCCGTCGTGGCGACGAGGGGGTAGGCCGCGTCGTCGGCCTCGACGGGGCCGGCGTGGTCGATGGCGACGAAGCGTGCGCGACCGTCGGGCGTGGCGAAGCGGTCGAGGAAGAGGCGCGGCGTGCCCTGGGGACGCTCGGTCGAGCACGGCCAGTGCAGGCTCTCGCCGGCGTCCAGTCGCTCCCACGTCACCGCGGAGTAGTCGGCCGGGCCGCCCGCGGACGCGCGCCGCAGCTCGTCGAAGACGACCCGCGGGTCGGTGGAGAAGGCTGTGCTGCAACCGATCCGGGCGGCGAGGTCGCTCCAGACGTCGAGCTCGCTGCGGCACCCCTCCGGCGCCGTCAGGGCGCGACGACGGCGCAGGACCCGGCCCTCGAGGTTGGTCAGCGTGCCCTCCTCCTCGGCCCACTGGAGCACGGGCAGCACGACGTCGGCGACGGCCGCCGTCTCCGACAGCACGAAGTCCGACACGACGAGCAGGTCGAGCGAAGCGAGCCGTTCGGTGACGACGCGCGCGTCCGGCGCCGAGACGACGGGGTTGCTGCCGTGGACCATGAGCACCCGGGGTCCGCCGTCGGTGCCGAGCGCCGACAGCAGCTCGAAGGCGCTCCGGCCGGGACCGGGAAGGTCGGACGGGTCCACGCCCCACACCGCGGCGACGTGGGCGCGGGCAGCGGGGTCGTCGATCTTGCGGTAGCCGGGCAGCTGGTCGGCCTTCTGGCCGTGCTCGCGGCCACCCTGGCCGTTGCCCTGGCCGGTGATCGTGCCGAAGCCGGTACCTGGGTTGCCGGGCAGCCCGAGCACGAGGGCGAGGGCGATGAAGGCGGTCACGGTGTCGGTGCCACTCGCGTGCTGCTCGCTGCCGCGGGCCGACAGGATGTAGGCGCCGCGCTCGGTGTCACGCGCCCGGGCGAGCGCGGCGACGGCGGCGCGCATCGTCGTGACCGCGACACCCGTGACGCGTTCGACGCGCTCCGGCAGCCACTGCGCCGCAACGGCCCACACGTCCTCGAAGCCGGAGGTGCGCTCGTCGACGAAGCGGCGGTCGGCATACCCCTCGGTGACCGCGAGGTGGAGCAGGCCGAGGGCGAGGGCCGCGTCGGTGCCCGGCCGCAGCTGCAGGTGCAGGCCGCCGCCGTCCAGGGCCTTGGCGGCCGTCGGGGTCAGGCGCGGGTCGGCGACCATGAGGCCGCCGGCGTCGGCTGCCCGCACGAGGTGGGTGAGGAAGGGCGGCATCGTCTCGGCGGGGTTGGCGCCGAGCAGCAGCACCGCGTGGGCCGAGCCGATGTCGGTGACGGGGAAGGGGAGTCCCCGGTCGAGCCCGAAGCACCGGATCCCCGCCGCGGCGGCCGAGCTCATGCACCAGCGCCCGTTGTAGTCGATCTGGCTGGTCCGCAGCGCGACCCGCGCGAACTTTCCCAGCTGGTAGGCCTTCTCGTTGGTCAGCCCACCTCCGCCGAAGACCGCGACGGCATCGCGGCCGTATGCCGCCTGCGTCCGCACGATGGCGTCGGCGACGACGTCGAGAGCGTCGTCCCAGGACGCCGGCTGCAGCTCGCCGTCACGGCGGACGAGCGGCGTCGTGAGGCGACCGGGGGTGCGCAGCAGCTCCGCGCTCGTCCACCCCTTCTGGCACAGGCCTCCCCGGTTGGTGGGGAAGCGACGGGGAGTGACCGTGAGGTCCTCGGCCGACGAGCCGGTCAGCGTCATCGCGCACTGGAGCCCGCAGTAGGCGCAGTGCGTCGCGACACCGGTCCGGTCGGCCGGAGCGGTCCCGGCGCTCGAGCGGGAGGGCGTTCTGAGGTCGGTGGTCATCGTCGGTAGCGCACCTTGGTGAGGACGGCGGCGCCGACGTAGAAGAGGGTGAAGACGACGAACGCGGCCGTGGCCGACTTCGCCGCGCCCTGGTACGACGCGCGCAGGCCGAGGTTGATGAGGACGCCGCCGAGGGCGCCGATGGCGCCGGCGATGCCGATGAGCGCCCCGGACATCGAGCGCGACCAGGCGGCTCGCTCGACGGCCGGGCCGGGGATGGCGGCGGACTTCGTCTCGAAGAGGGCGGGGATCATCTTGTAGACCGAGCCGTTGCCGATGCCGGAGAGGACGAAGAGCAGGACGAAGCCGCCGATGAGCCCGGTCAGCTGGAGGCCGGTCGCCGCGCCGAAGGTGACGTCGTCGGAGCGGGCCGCGAGCGTGACGAGCACGCCGGCGACGGCCATCCCGACGAAGGTCCACAGCGTCACGGCGGCGCCGCCCCGACGGTCGGCGAGCTTGCCGCCCCAGACCCGGCTGACCGACCCGAGCAGCGGGCCGACGAAGGCGATCTGGGCGGCGTGCAGGCTCGCGGCTGCCGTCTGGGCGGGTGTCGGCGCCGCGCCGCCGGTGAGGCCGGCGAGGAAGGTCTGGTTGAGCACCTGGCCGAAGGCGAAGCCGAAGCCGATGAACGAGCCGAACGTGCCGATGTAGAGCAGCGAGATGACCCAGGCGTCGGCGTGCCGCAGCACCTCGAGCATCGCCCTGGGATTGGCCGTCTGGTGGTCGAGGTTGTCCATGAAGCAGGCGGCGCCGATGCTCGCGACGGCGAGCAGCACGAGGTAGACGGCGCAGACGACCTCGGGGCGGCGGTTGCCGAGCGTCGCGATGACGAGCAGGCCGACGAGCTGGACGACGGGGACCCCGATGTTGCCGCCGCCCGCGTTGAGCCCGAGGGCCCAGCCCTTCATCCGCTGCGGGTAGAAGGCGTTGATGTTCGTCATCGACGAGGCGAAGTTGCCGCCGCCCAGACCCGCGAGGCCGGCGACGAGCAGGAAGGTCGTCAGCGAGTGGCCAGGGTTGACCATGAGCCACCACGTCAGGACCGTCGGCACGAGCAGCGCGAATCCGCTGACGATGGCCCAGTTGCGCCCGCCGAAGAAGGCCGTCGCCATCGTGTAGGGCACCCGCAGGACGGCGCCGACGAGCGTCGGGACCGCGACGAGGAAGAACTTGTCGGCCGGGGTGAAGCCGTAGACGGCCTGCGGCATGAAGAGCACCATCACCGACCAGATCGACCAGATCGAGAAGCCGATGTGCTCGGTAGCGACCGACCAGACGAGGTTGCGGCGGGCGATGCGGCTGTTGCCGGCCTCCCACGCAGCGGTGTTCTCGGGGTCCCAGTCGCGGATGACGCGCGACCTCGGCGCCGTGAGCTGTCGGAAGCGGCTCGGGGTCTCCGGGACGAGGGTCGGCGTGCTGGAGGGTGCGGCGACGCTGCCGTTCGTGCTGGTGCCGGTGCTGTTTCCGGTGGTCGTGCTCACGGGGTTCCTCCTCGGGGGCGGGTCGGGGGCCGCTGCGAGAGCGTGGCGCCCACGCTAGGAAGCCGGTGTTGCGCCACGTCCGGCCTGGTGTGACAACTCCGTTACGTCTGCCTCACGGGGGTCCGGCGCGGCCGTGAGGTCCCGCACGACGGCTCGCCGTCGCGCCCTCACGGTCGACCGGCGGCGGTGTGAGGCGACCTGCCGCGTAGGCTCCGGGTCATGACGTCGGCTCCCGACCAGGCCTCGCTCAGCACCCTGTCCGTGGGCAGCGCAGGGCCACGGATCGCCTTCCTGCACGGACTCTTCGGTCAGGGCCGCAACTGGAACCAGATCGCCAAGGCGGTGAGCGGTCCCGACGGCACCGATGCGCGCTGCCTGCTCGTCGACCTGCCCGACCACGGCCGCTCGCCGTGGTCGCAGGAGTTCTCCCTCGACGCGTACGCCGACGCCGTGGCCGCGACGCTGCGCGCGGCGGCCGAGGGGGAGCGGTGGGCCGTCGTCGGCCACTCGCTCGGGGGCAAGGTCGCCATGGTGCTCGCGCTGCGCCACCCCGAGCTCGTCGAGCGGCTCGTCGTCGTCGACATCGCGCCCAAGGGCTACGGCTCGCTCGAGCGTTTCGAGGGCTACATCCGCGAGATGCAGGCGCTGCCGCTCGCGGAGCTGACGAGCCGCGGCGACGCCGAGGCGCGGTTCGCCGAGACCGACCCCGGCGTCAAGGCGTTCCTGCTGCAGAACCTGCGCCGGCACGGCCAGTCGTGGCGCTGGCAGGTCAACCTCGACCTCATCGCGGGCGACGCGGCGCTCGGGGTGGACTCACACATCGCGGACTGGCCCGACGCCGTTGATGAGCTCCCGCCCTACGAAGGACCCGTGCTGTGGGTCGCCGGCGGTGACTCGCGCTACGTCCAGCGCGAGGACGGCGACCGCATGCGGCGGCACTTCCCGCGGACCCGTCTGTTCACGATCAAGGGGGCCGGGCACTGGGTGCACACGGACGCGCCCGAGATCATCGTCACCGCCCTGCGCCGCTTCGTCGCCGACCCCGCCTGACGGCATACGCCCTCCAGCTCCACCCACCGAACGAACGCAGCGTTCGGTCGCGAACGCTGCGTTAGAACACTGAGTTCGCGACCGAACGCCGCGTTCGGTCGGGAAGCAGTGGAGGAGGGGGACGGAGGGGAGGGGCGCGTCAGAGGAGGCGGCGGCCCATCGCCCAGGCGGTCAGCTCGTGCCGGCTGCTGAGCTGGAGCTTGCGCAGCACCGAGCTGACGTGGGTCTCGACGGTCTTGACGGAGATGAAGAGCTCCTTCGCGACCTCCTTGTACTGGTAGCCGCGCGCGATGAGGCGCATCACCTCGCGCTCGCGGGCCGAGAGCCGGTCGAGCTCCTCGTCGATCTCGGCGACCTCGCCCGCCGCCGCGCCGAACGCGTCGAGCACGAAGCCGGCCAGGCGCGGGCTGAAGACGGCGTCGCCGTCGGCCACGCGCCCGATCGCGGTGAGCAGCTCCTCGGCGTTGATCGTCTTGGTGACGTAGCCGCGGGCGCCGGCGCGGATGACCGCGATGACGTCCTCGGCGGCGTCCGACACCGACAGGGCGAGGAAGCGCACCGGCACGTCCGCGCGCGACTGCACGCCGTTGCACGCGCGGATGACGTCGGCGCCGCCGTGACCGTCGCCACCGGGCAGATGGACGTCGAGGAGCACGACGTCGGGCTGCTGCTCCTTGATGACCTGCACGGCCGACTCGACGGCTCCCGCCTCGCCGGCGATCTCGAGCGTGAAGGCGCCGTTGCGCGGCGTCGCGGCGAGGGAGGTCAGCTCGGCACGGACGCCGGTGCGGAACATGTGGTGGTCGTCGACGATGACGATGCGGATGGTCCGCGGGTCGGTCATGAAGCCTGCTCCTGGGTCTGGGGGTCCGGCATGCTGCCGGGGGTGGGTTGCGATCTCGGGTCGGCGGCCGGCGTTGCGGCAAAGGGCTGCTCGGGCTCGACCGGCTGCCGGACGGGCAGGCGCAGCTCGACCTCCGTGCCGTCGGCGCGGCGTCGGATGCGGGCCGTGCCGCCGTGGCGCTCCATGCGCCCGATGATGGACTCGCGCACGCCGGCACGGTCGTCGGGCACGGTGTCGAGGTCGAAGCCGGCGCCGTGGTCGCGCACGAACGCCTCGACGGCGTCGGGGCCGACCTCGACGTAGGTGCTGACGGGCGGGCTCGCGTGGCGCACGGCGTTCCACGTGGCCTCGCGGACCGCCTTGACGAGGGCGTCGAGGTGCTCGTCCATCGGCCGGTCGCCGGTGACGACGAGCTGGACGGGCACGCCGTGGAGGTCCTCGACCTCGCCCATGGCGGCGGTGAGCGCCGCACCGAGCGTGCCGGCGCGGGCGTCCTCGTCGTAGAGGTAGCTGCGCAGCTGGCGCTCCTGCGCGCGGGCGAGGCGGGCCACCGTCGCGGCGTCGCCGGACTGGCGCTGGATCAGGGCGAGCGTCTGGAGCACGGAGTCGTGCAGGTGGGCGGCGATGTCGGCGCGCTCGGTGGCACGGATGCGCGCCGCCTGCTCGACGCGCAGGTTGCTCCACAGCCGCAGGATCCACGGCGCCGAGAGCACGGCGACACCGACGAGCGCGGCGAGCACGGCGCCGGCGACCTGCCAGAGCTCGGTGAGGTTGGTGCCGCGCACGAGCAGCCCGACGAGCCCGAGGATCGTCAGGCCGAGGCCGACGACGAGCCAGATCCAGCGGACCGGACGCCGAGCGCCGAGGGTGTCGGTGTCGTCGAGCTGGGACCAGAAGAAGATCGCGCCGATGACGATGGCGACGACGGGCAGGATCACCTCGGCGTGCACGTCGAGGCCGGCGCTGCCGAGCCACAGCGCGCCCGCGACGGCGAGGGCCGCGACGCCGAGGAGGGTGATGAGCACGGCCTGGTTGCCACTGCGCAGCCACGTGCGCAGGCTCGCCAGGTCGACGTGGTGCCGGACGCTCGACGAGCACGTGCCTGCCGTGGTCGAGGAGGTCGAGGTGGTCGAGCTGATCGGCGTGCTGACGGGGGAGAGGGGGTCGGTCGGGGCCGCGGGGTTCACGGTGCCGACCTCGCGCATCGTCGCCCAGAGGAAGACGTAGACGGCCAGGCCCGCGCCGAAGGGGATGCTCGTCAGCACGAGCGCGACACGAACGGCGACCACGGGGATCCCCAGGTGGTCGGCGAGGCCCTTGGCGACACCGGCGATGACCTTGCCGTCCCGCTGGCGCACGAGTGGGGGCCGCGGCGTCGTCCGCCACGTCGCTCCCGGTGCTCCCGGGGGTCCCGTGGGACGCGCGGGGCCCGTTCCGTTCTCGTATGCCGTCTGCACCGTTCCATACTCACCCACCCCGGCGGCTCGGGGCGACCATCCGGGCCCTCTTTGGGGGTCGCGTCAGGGTGCGCTCAGGGTCGACCCTCATGGATGGGTGCCGTCGGGGGGCCCAATCTGGTGACATGACGAAAAGCAACGACGCCCCCGGTCAGGGGCACGGCCTCGACGGCCTCTACACCGCGCTGCGACGCCCCGGCATCGTGCGCCAGTCGAACGGCCGCTGGTTCGCCGGCGTCGCCGCCGGCGTGGCCCGCTGGCTGGGCGTCGACCCGCTCGTCGTCCGGGCGGGCTTCATCCTCTTCTCGATCTTCTTCGGGATGGGCATCGCCCTCTACCTCGTGCTGTGGCTGCTCATGCCCGACGAGCGCGGCGAGATCCATGTCGAGCGCGCTCTCAAGCACGGCGAGGGCAGCTCGGTCTTCCTGCTCGTCATCACCGTGATGGCCGTCCTCGGCGGCGGTCCCTGGTGGGGCGGCGACAGCCGCGGCTTCCGTTTCTTCGGCTTCGTGCTCCTCGTCGTCGGGGCCTGGTGGTTCCTGACCCGCACGGGCACCGGCCGGGAGCTCATGGCGTCGGCGCCCTGGAAGGGCCAGCCGGGCGCCCCGAGCCCGACGGCAGCTGCCGGAGGCGCCTCCGCGGGCACCCCGGCCGGGACCACGGCCACCGACCCCGTCACCGGTGAGCCGCTCACCCAGCCCGCCACGGGGGTCATCCCGGCATCGCCACCGACCCCGACGGCATACGGCTCGACGGGCAACGCGGCGGCCAACGCCGGCGCGACCCTCACCACGCCTCGTCCGCCGGCCCCGACCCCGGTCTGGGAGCGCACGCCCTCGATCGGCTTCGCCGGTGGGCTGCTCGTCCTGGGCCTCGCCATCGTCACCGCCGTCGTCCTGTCGTCGGTGGCGCTGGCCGCCGGTTGGCCCGGCAACCACGTCGCCGTCGGGATCGCCTGCGGCCTCGGCGTGCTCGGCCTCGGCATCCTCGTCGCCGGCATCGCCGGCCGGCGCTCGGGAGGCCTCGCCTTCTTCGCCGTGACCGGCATGATCGCAGCCGCCGCGACGACCGCCGCACCGGTCGGGCTGTCGCAGCCCTGGCAGGTCGGCGAGCAGGCGCACACCGTGACCTCGCTGACGCCTGCACCGGACTTCCAGCTGGGGATCGGGGAGATGAGGGTCGACCTCACGAAGGCCGACTACGCCGCCACGCCCGGCACCGACCACGTCTCGGCAACGATCGGCGTCGGCCAGATCAACCTCGTCGTCCCCAAGGACGTGCGTGTCACCGTCAACACCAAGGCTCGTGCCGGAGCGCTGCACGCGACCGGAAGCGTCGACGGCGCCGTGAACATCGACTCCGGGACGGGCGGCGTGGACGCTGGAGGAATCGGCTGGGACCGCGCCGTGAGGTTCGGCCCGCAGACCGGGCCGGAGCAGATCGTCGTCGACGCCGAGGTCGGCGTCGGGGAGATCCGGATCTCGACCGCGAGCGCGTCATGAGCCCCACCGACCCGATGCCCGAACAGCCGAACGGCACGCCCCACGACCTGACGAACGCAGCGGAGAGCAGTGACATGAGCAGCAACGACATCCCCGAGCCGGACCCGACGCAGTTCCGCGACCCGACCGCAGACCCGATGACGGACCCGCTGGCGGACCCGATGACGAACCCGATGACGGGGCCGTCGCCCGACCCCGCGGTGACGACGCAGATCCCTGCCGTGTCGACCCAGGCCATGCCTGCGGCGACGCCCTTCCGAGTCGAGCCCGCGACCCCGGTGCCCGACGACGCGGTCACCGAGGGGTCCGCCCTGCCGCACCTGCCGCCGCCGACGGCCCAGCCCTACCCTGCGTACCAGGAGCCCGCGCCCCGCCCGGCCCTCGTCACGGTGCGCAAGGGGCCGCGCCCGGGCTCGATCATGCTCGGGCTGCTCTCGATGCTCGTGGCCGCCTACGTCCTCGTGGCCAACCTCACCGACGCCGACCTCAGCTTCCGGCTGGTCGGACCCACGATGATCGGCGCGTTCGGCGGCATGCTGCTCCTCGTCGGGCTCGCGGGCGTCGTGGCAGGTCGGCTCCGCCGCTGACCCCGACTTCCGAGGTCACGCTTCCGAGGTCACGCATCGGAGGTCACCGCGTCGGCGCCCCCGCTGCGTGGTTAGGCTCGGGAGCACGCTCGCCGGTCACGTCCGGCACTCGCAGTGGGGAGAGAACGTGCTCAGAAAGTCCGGCATCAGCCTCGAGGCCCTCGACCGGTCGACCCGGCCCCAGGACAACCTCTTCAGGTTCGTCAACGGGACGTGGCTCGACACGACGGAGATCCCGGGCGACCGCGCCCGCTTCGGCACCTTCGACATCCTCCGCGAGGAGTCGACGGCGCGGGTCCGCGACCTCATCGAGGAGGCGGCGCAGGCCGAGGAGGGCGCACCGGGCACGCCGAAGCGACAGGTCGGCGACCTCTACGCGAGCTTCACCGACACCGACCGCATCGAGGAGCTGGGGCTGGCGCCGCTGCAGCCCGTGCTGTCGCAGGTCGCCGCCGTCGACAGCGTCGAGTCGCTCGGCGAGGCCCTCGGGCGCCTGGCCCGCGACGGCGTCGCAGGCGTCCTGCAGCACTTCGTCTCGCCCGACGAGCGCTCGCCGGAGGACTACGTCGTCTACCTCGAGCAGGGCGGGCTCGGCCTGCCCGACGAGTCCTACTACCGCGAGGAGAAGTACGCCGACATCCGAACGGCCTATGTCACCCATGTCGAGCGCCTCCTCGGGCTCGCCGGCATCCCGGACGCCGCCGCCAAGGCGACGAGCATCATGGCGCTGGAGACGCTGCTCGCCGCCTCGCACTGGGACACCGTCAGCAACCGCGACGCGATCAAGACCTACAACGCCCACACGCTCGACGAGGCCAAGACCCTGGTGCCCCAGTTCCCCTGGGACGCCTGGCTGTCCGGTCTCGAGGCACCCGCGGGCGCCTTCGACAAGGTGGTCATCCGGCAGCCGAGCTTCGCCACCGGGCTGGGTGCCGCGCTCGAGGCCGTCGACATCGCGGACTGGCGCTCGTGGCTGACGTGGCACGTCCTGTCGGAGTTCGCCTCCGTGCTGCCGCAGTCGTTCGTCGACGAGGACTTCGACTTCTACGGCCGCACGCTCTCGGGCCAGCCGGAGAACAAGGAGCGCTGGAAGCGGGGCGTGGCCGTCGTCGAGGGGTGCGTCGGCGAGGCCGTCGGACAGCTCTACGCCGAGCGGTGGTTCCCGCCGGCGGCCAAGGCGCGCATGCAGGAGCTCGTGGCCAACCTCGTCGAGGCCTTCCGCCGGTCGTTCTCCTCGCTCGAGTGGATGGGGCCCGACACCCGCGCGCAGGCGCTCGACAAGCTCGACGCGTTCACGCCCAAGATCGGCTACCCCGACGTGTGGCGCGACTACTCCACCATCGAGATCGACCCCGACGACCTCGTCGGCAACGTCCGGCGCAGCACGGCCTTCGAGGTCGACCGCAACCTCGCGAAGCTGGGCCGCCCGATCGACCGCACCGAGTGGTTCATGCTGCCCCAGACGGTCAACGCCTACTACATGCCGTCGATGAACGAGATCGTCTTCCCGGCCGCGATCCTGCAGCCGCCGTTCTTCGACCTCGAGGCCGACGACGCCGTCAACTACGGCGGAATCGGCGCGGTGATCGGTCACGAGCTGGGCCACGGCTTCGACGACCAGGGCTCGCGCTACGACGGCACGGGCGCCCTGCGCGACTGGTGGACCGAGGCCGACCGCGAGCGGTTCGACGCGCTCGCGCAGCGGCTCATCGAGCAGTTCAACGCCTTCACGCCCGCGGGCCTGTCGGAGGACCACAAGGTCAACGGCGGCCTCACCGTCGGCGAGAACATCGGCGACCTCGGGGGCCTGCAGATCGGCTACTCCGCCTACCGCATCGCCACCGAGGAGGGCGGCATGCCCGAGCTCGACGGCTTCACCGGCCCGCAGCGCTTCTTCATCGGCTGGGCACAGGTGTGGCGTGGCAAGGCGCGCGAGGCCGAGGCGATCCGTCTGCTCGCCATCGACCCCCACTCGCCGCAGGACGTGCGCGGCAACGCCGTGCGCAACCTCTCCGAGTTCCACGAGGCGTTCGGCGTCGAGCCCGACGACGCCATGTGGCTCGCCGAGGACGAGCGGGTCCGCATCTTCTGACGACCGTCGACGTACGACCGACCCCGTGGACGCGCGTCCGCGGGGTCAGTCGTCCAGCGGCAGCTTGAAGCCCACGTGCGACGCGACGAACCCGAGCCGCTCGTAGAAGCGCCGGGCATCGGTGCGGCTCGCGTCGCTCGTCAGCTGCACGAGGGTGCCCCCGAGCCGTCGCGACTCCTCGACGGCCCACGTGACCAGCGCGGTCCCGAGGCCGGAGCCGCGCTCGTCCCGCGCCACGCGGACACCCTCGATGATCGTCCGGGTCGCGCCGCGTCGCGACAGCCCCGGGACGACGCTGAGCTGGAGCGTCCCCACGACGGTCCCGTCGCGCTCGGCGACGACGAGGTGCTGGGCCGGGTCGGCAGCCACGCGGTCGTATGCCGCGTCGTACGTCGCCGTGTCAGCCGGGTCCTCGCGGGCCGCGCCGAGGGGGTCGTCGGCGAGCATCGCGACGACCGCGGGCACGTCGTCGCGGGTGGCGGGACGGATCGTCCACTCGCTCATGCGTGCTCGGCGGTGCGCTTGAGCTGCGCGAGGCCCTTCTCGAAGTCGGGGCCGACGAGCTTCTCCATCGACCAGACCTTGCTCATGAGGCGCATGACGACGTTCTGGGGTCCGGTCATGGCCCACTCGACGCGGGTGTCGTCGCCGGCCGGGGTCAGGGTGAAGTCGACACGGTTGTGGGCCTTCATCGGCGCGGCGAAGAGCAGGTCGACGGCCACGTGCAGCGGCTCGGACTCGAGGATCTCCATGCGGCCCTCGCCGGCCTTGCTGTTGCCGCGCCAGGCGTAGATGGCGCCGACGCCGTTGGCCGACCCGGTGTAGGTGCGCTCCATGGCGGGGTCGAGGCCCTCCCACGGCGACCAGGCCTGCCACTCGTGGAAGTCGTCGAGGAGCGCGTGGATCCGCTCGGGGCGAGCGGAGATCGTCGTCTCACGGCTGATGTGGAAGCTCTTGTCGGCCATGGCGGCATCCTGCCACCGCCGGGTCCGGGCCGGAGCGTGACGCCACGGCCTGGTCGCGGCCCGATGGTGTCCCACGAGTCCCACCCGTCCCGCTATCACCAGATCGTCCGGATTTCCCATGATTCGCCTGACGTGTGACGTGGACCTCACTACCTTGAGCCGAAGGACGGGCGTGGCGGACACGGCTCGCGCAGGGACCGAGCACACGACGCGCCTCCGCATGGGGAGAATCATGGTGCGCAAGTCGATTCGTCGTGCCCTCGGAGCAGGACTCACCTCGCTCCTCGTCGTCGTGGGAGCGCTCGCCGGCCAATCGCCCGCGTTCGCCGCCGACCCCGATCCGGGGGTCGACCGTGTCGTCGCCCTGCTGGGTGGCAGCGGCGGCTCGACGAACCTCGCCACCTGGACGTCGGGCCTTGCCGGGGTCGGTGCACTCGGCAAGCCGATCCCCTTCGTGTCGGCGAGCCCCGGCGGGCTGGCCGGCGCCGACGACCTCGTCGAGAAGGGCGTGGCGACGGCCCTGGCGGGCACGACGACCTGGGCCGACCTCGCGACGTCGGGGGAGTCGGTCTCGCTGCCCGGTGGCCGCAACGGCACTCTCGACGTGTCGGTCGACGACCTCGGCGACGGCAAGCGTGTCCACGTCAACCTCGTGGTGACGCGCACGGCGGCCCAGCAGGCGCTCGTCGTCAGCTCCGCGAGCCCCAAGGTCGAGCTCAGCTCTCCCAAGGGCGTCACGGCCACGGTCGAGGCGACCCTCTCGCTGTGGGTCGTGTGGACGGGCCCGACGACCAACCGCGTCTACCTCGCGAGCGACGTCGCACACGCGCCGCGTCTCGACGTCGACGTCACCGCACGGCTGTCCGCTGCCGCCAAGGCCGCGGTCGGCATCCTCGGTGTCACCCTGAGCAGCACCGACTTCACCGTCCGCGCGCACGCCTACGCCCACGTCGCCGACCCGAACAACGACGGCGTGCTCGCGTTCGACGCAGCCGGGGTGGGTGACGGCGAGCTCGCTGCCGACGGCTCCCTCGCCGGACTCGTGTCGGCGAGCCTCGACCCGTCCGGGTCCCCCTCCGACCCCGGCACCCCGGGCTCCGTCAACGGGACGCTGTCGATCGCAGCGGACACGAGTGGCCTTGCGGGAGTGAGCTTCCCGACCAACGTCGCGGCGGACGTGTCCGTCGCGTGGGCGAACATCTCCACGGGCACGCCGACCGTCACGGCGCCCACGCTGGCCAGCCTCGTCGGCAAGTTCCAGAACATGAGCCTGCGCGACCTGGCCGACGGCCTCGCGCAGGTGGCGGTCGCCCTCACGGGGATCCAGCAGGCCAAGTTCGACCCCGACGGCGCCGGCCCCCTCCCGCCGACCGGCAACCTCGACCTACCCTTCCTGCGCGGCACGGTCTCCGACGCGGTCAAGGCCAACCAGGTGCTCGTCGACTTCCTCGAGGCGAACGTCGTCCAGCAGCCCGACCCCGACCAGCCGGCACCGCCGGGCTTCGACGCGACGACCGTCGGCAACCCGACGTTCGACTCGCTCCAGGACCTCATCGCCAAGCTCAAGGCGGCGGGCATCGGCCTCGACGACCTCGCCTGGGACCCGACGACGAGCAAGCTCGCCTTCAGGATGAGGATGGTCAAGGCCGCCCCTGCGTCCGGTGTCGCCATGGACGCCGGCAGCGCGCGCACGTCGCGCCCCTCGGCGACGTATGCCGCGTCCGGCCTGACGCTCGACGACGGGTCCCGGCCGTGGCAGCCGAACCAGTGGACCGGCATGCGCGTCATGGCCGGCACGTCCGCCGGGGAGATCGCGTCGAACACGAAGAACTCCCTCACCCTGTCCGGACCGTGGATCGGTGGGCAGCCCTCTGCCAGCACGCCGTTCGTCATCGTCGGGCCTGAGGCACAGCTCGGTGCCGTCACGTTCGGCGACCGGCTGACCGACCAGCCGGTCGCGGGCGGTCCTCGACGCGGCATCCTCCGGGCGAACTCCGCCCAGACCTTCGCCACCGTCAAGCCGTCGTTCGCGGCGGACCTGACCTTCGTGCTCGACCTGCAGGACGCGAGGACCGGTGACGCGTGCATCGGCTTCGAGGGCAACACCGAGGCGTGCCCGTTCGTCCAGAGCACCGGCGCGTTCAAGACGAACGTGACCTCGCTCCCGCTCGGCGCGGACCGCGTCCTCGTGCGGACGGGCAGCCCCCTGCTCACCGCCGACTTCCCGATCGACACCGCGGTGGACTTCACCGCGAACGCCGGCTTCTTCCAGGTCCGCCTCAAGGGTCACCTGGCCGTGTGCAACAGCGCCGCCCCCGCCGACTGCTCGGCGCCCGGTGCGGGCCACATGCTGTCCATCGGCCTCAAGCAGGCCGGCGACGCGCAGCACGACATCCGGCTGCGACAGCTCTTCGCGCAGCTCGTGACGTCGAGCCCGACCGGGCCGAGCAAGGCCGGCGACCTGCTCGACGTCGACGTCAACGTGCGCGCGACCGCGGACCTCAAGGCGTCGATCCCGGACGCCGACGGCTTCCTGCCCGCCGGCACCGACGTCGGCGTGTCGGCGACGTGGAACGACCTCACCCAGCTCTCCGGGGCCGACGGGCCGCAGCTGGACCTCAGCAGGCTCACCCGGATCTTCGCGCTCGACATCAAGCCGGGCTCGCAGGCGGAGCTCTTCGCCATCGTCCTCAAGACCTTGCAGACCCTGGCAGCCCAGCTCGCCGAGGCCCAGCCCGGAGGCGCCACGGGCGTCTACAGCCGGGAGATCCCGGGCACCGGGACCTCGCTTCGCGACCTCATGCAGCGGGACTCCTCGGGCGTCGGGAGCGACGTCAACTACGGCTCGAACACCCTGCAGCACGTGGGCCGCACGTTCGACAGCTCGTTCGTCGGGCGCACGGTCGTCGTCGGCACCCAGGTGGCCGTCGTCGCGTCGGTCTCCGGCGACACGGTCACCCTGACCGACAAGTGGACGAGCCCGCCTGCGGACGACACGGCATACACCTTCCGGTCGCCGCTCGACGACGCCATCGACATCATGTCGGTGCACCCGCCGCAGAACATGCAGGACCTCGTCGCGTTCCTCGACCAGCGCCTCGGCACTGGGGCACTGCACTTCCGCTACCTCGACGATGCGGGCACGCCGAGCGTCGTGCTCGACCTCGACTGGAAGCGCGACTACCGGACCAACGCGCCGCTGCGCCTCGACCTCGGCGGCAGCCAGTCGCTCGTCTCCGCCGCCGCGACCGGGCAGGGCTCGGTGCACGTCAAGGGCGGTGTCGACGTCGGCCTCGTCGTGCCGCTCGCGCCGGGGACCGGCCCCGGCGACGCGGCCTCCCTCAAGGTCCTCGCCGACTCGAAGGTCAGCGTCGCGGCCGCGGCCGAGTTCAACGGACGCGTGGCGGGCACCATCGGCCCGCTCACCGTGTCGGCGGGTGACCCCGGCGGCGACGCCGCCAAGCAGGTGTCGCTCAAGGCCGACCTCAGCCTCGACCTCGCGGACGCGAGCGCCACGCCGAACACCCCGGTCAGCTTCTCGACGTTCCTCTCGGGCCTCGACGTCAGCTTCAACGCGTCCAACACTCCCGTCGACTGCGGTGAGGGCCTCACGACCAAGCTCATGGTCTGCGGCACCGTCCCGCTCTACGCCATGGTCCCGGGCAGTGCGCCGACCTCCCTCGGCTCGATCGCACTGCGGCTGCCGGACTCCACGGACCCGGCCGACCTCGCCACCCTCTCGGGCAACCTCCCGGCCCCCGACGCGGCCAAGGCCCGGTTCGAGGTGCCCGACCTGTCCGCGGCCTTTGCCAACGCGTTCGCCGACTTCACGCAGATCGGCCCCGGCCTCGACGGCTACCTGGAGAAGATCGAGCAGGCGATGCGCCTGGCCACCTTCGACGGCAAGCTGCCCTTCGTCGGCAAGGACCTCCAGCAGGGCGCCGACTCCATCGGCTCGCTCCGGTCCCAGATCAAGAGCAAGCTCGGCAACATCCCGGCCAGCCCGGCGGAGGCGCGCACCTACGTCAACGACAAGCTCGCCGAGGCGATCACCGCTGCCGGCCTGCAGCAGACGACGCTCCAGGTCGACTACGTGTGCAAGCTCGCGCTCGAGCCGACCGGCGCCCCGACCCTCGTCGCGTCACCGGCGACGGCGGGCACGACGAAGTGGCGCTACGAGATCGTCGCGACCCAGGGCGACGGCTCCGGCACGGACGGTGACACCCTCCCGTCGGCACCGAGCCTCGAGACCTCGACCTCGTGGGGCACCCTCGGCAGCGGCAACTCCATCAAGGTCTCGTGGTCCAAGAGCGAGGGCGCCGCGAAGTACAAGGTGCTGCGCAGCAAGGACGGTGCGCCCTTCGAGCTCGTCAAGGTCGTCGACGAGACCGCCGACAGCACGCAGACCTGGACCGACGACGGCAGCTCCGCGGCCACGGCCTACACCCCCGTGAGCGCCAAGCCCCAGCGGACCGAGTGCCCGGCGACGAGCATCAACGGGATCAGCCTGGCCTTCACCGTCAAGGCCGGCACGGTCACCCCCGAGGACGGCTGCGTCGCCGGATCGGGATGCCTGGGCGACAACAAGAAGCTGCCGCTCGACATCGGCATCCCGGGCCTGGCCCTCAAGGCCGGCGGGGACGACGCCATCACCTACGGCCTCGGCCTCCAGCTGCACCTCAAGGCCGGCGTCAGCTCCGACAAGGGCTTCGTCATCTACACCCACGACGCCTGGCAGGGCGGCGCCGCCGCACCGGAGTTCGGTCTCGGTGCCCGCTTCGACATGCCGACCTCGATGAAGGCCCAGCTCGCCTTCCTCGACATCGACGTGCAGAAGAAGAACAGCGCGCCGCTCTTCGCCGGGGCGTTCCTCGTCGACCTCAAGTCGAGGGACGCGTCGGAGTCGAGCACCTCGGTGCTGACCGTCGCCGACATCGGCGACGGTGACGCCTCCGAGCTCTTCGGCATCTCCCTGACCGCCAAGATCAAGGCGGACTGGATCGTCAAGGCGTCTGCCGACTCGGTCCTGCCGGGAGTGCAGGCGAACTTCGTCCTCGGGTGGGAGTTCACCAACAAGGACCTCGAGCACCTCGGCGCTCCCACCATCGAGTTCAAGGACGTCGCCATCGATGCCGGCGGCTTCCTGTCGAACCTGCTCGGCCCGGTGCTCAAGAAGGTCAAGTCCGTGACGGGACCGCTCCAGCCGGTGCTCGACACGCTCTACGCGCCGATCCCCGTCCTGTCCGACCTCAGTCGGATGGCCGGCGGAGGCGACGTGAGCCTGATGACGCTCGCCAAGACGTTCAACACGGTGGCCGGCGGGCCGAAGCTCGACTTCGTCGACAAGATCGCGGCGCTCACGACCCTGATCAACAACCTGCCCGTCTGCGACCAGCCGGGCGACTCGTGCCTCATCCCCATCGGCAGCTTCACCGTCAGCGGGTCGAAGGCCCTCGACACCGACGTCTCGCCGACGAGCAGCCTGTCTCCCGGGACCGCGAGCTCGCTCATCGACACCGCGAACGCCGCCACCTCCGACGACCTCAAGAGCGCCCTCAACGGCAAGGGCGGCAAGGGCAACGTCTTCGGCGCCGGCTCGGCCGAGGGCAGCGCCGGCAAGTCCGGCTTCACGTTCCCGATCCTCGACAACCCGTCGTCGGTCTTCAGCCTGCTCATGGGCAGCGACGTCTCGCTCGTCGAGTTCGACAGTGGCCCGCTGACGCTCGGCTTCACGTGGCGCCAGTCCTTCGGACCGGTGTACGCGCCGCCGCCCGTCATGGTGACCCTGTCCGGCTCCGCGTCGGTGACCCTGCGCTTCATGGCGGGTCTCGACACCGCCGGCATCAGGTATGCCGTGGAGGCAGCCCAGAAGGGCACGTCCGTCGACGCCGTGAAGCTCCTCGACGGCCTGTACTTCAAGACGACGGACTCCGCAGGGCGTCCCGTGCCGGTCGTGCAGCTCGACGGCGAGATCGCCGCGGGGGCAGCCGTCACCGCCGTCATCATCACGGTCGGCATCGAGGGTGGTCTGCACCTGACGATCGGGTTCCACTGGAACGACCCGAACAACGACGGGAAGTTCCGCGTCAGCGAGTTCCTCCAGACCGCCGTCAACAACCCGTTGTGCCTCTTCACGACGACCGGACGGCTCAGCCTCTTCCTGCGCCTCTACGTCACCCTCGGCTTCTCGCCGTTCAGCGTGTCCTTCTCGATCAACCTCGCGGACATCACGCTGCTCGACTTCACGGCGAAACCGAACTGCACCCCACCACCACCACGACTCGGGGGGACGACCGGAGACACCCTCGTCGTCTTCGCGGGCCACTTCGGCACCGACGCAGCGCGCGGAAACCCCTGGGGCAACACGGCTGACACCGAGTCGGACGTCGTCAAGGTGACCGCTCTGCGCTTCGCCCAGAAGCCGGGTGACGACGCGGGCACGAACCCCGACTTCGACGGCTTCGCCGTGCAGATGCTGGGCGAGCGACGCGAGTACCTCGACCCTGGCCTCAAGCGGGTCGTCGTCGACGGCCGCGGCTCGTCGACGCCGCTCGTCGTCAGCTTCGTCGGTGACGGGAAGAAGGACTCCGACCCGTCGTCGACGACGAGCGCGGCCGACCTCTCGACGTTCGACAAGGACGCCGTCGTCTTCGGCACGCCCGGCAAGGACCAGATCCAGACCGGCACGGGCAGCTCCTGGGTCGACGGCGGCGCCGGCGACGACCGCATCGTGACGGCTGACGCCGTCGGCAAGGTCGCCCGGGTGGCCGGCGGTGAGGGCGACGACGCCATCACGACCGGTCAGGGCGACGACTACGTGTCGGGGGACGGTCGCCTGTCGAGCGACGGCAGCCTCCCGGCGACGAGGCCCGTCACCGCGGCGCTCAACGACGTCGACGTCGCGAACTCCTCACCGAAGATCACGTCGGTGAGCCTCGGCGACGTCGTCGACTGGAGCACGCTCGACGTCGACCCGACCACGACCGACCCGGCAACGGGCGGTCTCGACGTCATCAGCGTCGGCCTCGGCCGCAACCGGGTCAACGCCGGTCCGGGCGACGACAAGGTCGGCGTCGCTGCCGACCGACCCGGCACCACGGGGACGACGATCCACTCGAAGGGCAGCACGATGATCGGCGGACGGGGGAGCGACTCCCTGACCGGTGGCGCCGGCCCCGACACGATCTTCGCCTCGACCGAGCAGACCTTCGGCGTCGACGCGGCCGGTCCTGCCGACACGCTCACGACCCCGTCGGGCCAGCCGACGATCCCCAACATCATCGAGACGGGCTCGGGCGACGACGTCGTCTACGGCAGCCGCGAGCAGGACGTCGTGACGAGCCACTCGGCTTCGTCCGAGAAGGCGCGCCTCCTCGGCGGCGGCGGCGAGGACGCCCTCGTCGGCGGCTACGGTGCCGACGCCGTGTACGGCGGTCCCGACGACGACTACGTCGTGGCCGAGCCGAGCAAGGTCGGTGGGCTGAGGTCCACGGAGACGATCGAGGGCGTGACCTTCGGGCACACCCGTGACGTCGAGCACCTGCCGCTGCCCGCGGACACGGCCGCGTCGCCCAAGACGCTCGTCGGTGGCCGTGGCAGCGACCACGTCATCGGCGGGGACGGTCCGTCCACGATCTTCGGTGACACCCTGCGCGACGCGGCGACCGTGACGGCCGCCGCCGACGAGACCTGTCGCGCAGGCTCGCCCGTCGCCTCCGACCCGGTGCCCGAGGGCACCTCGGGCGGCAGCGACCCGAGCACCGACGACGGTCCGGACCTCATCACCGGTGGTGCCGGCGTCGACACGATCTCCGCAGGCGGCGCAGCCGACCGCGTGGACGCCCGTGGCGGCGACGACCTCGTCTGCGGCCAGCAGGGTGACGACGTCCTCTTCGGCGGCGACGGCGCCGACTCGGCCTGGGGCGGCACCGGCAAGGACCGTGGCTACGGCGGTGCCGGTCTCGACCGGCTCTTCGGCAACACCGGCGCCGACGTCCTCTACGGCCAGGACGCCGCGGACGTCATCGAGGGCAACGACGGAGCGGACTGGGCCAGCGGCGGCGACGGGAACGACCTCGTCTACGGCGGCACCCGCGCCTCGGGCCGCACCGACACGGACCCGGCCGATGCCGGCGACGTGCTCTCCGGCGACACCGGCGACGACATCCTCATCGGCGACAACGGCACGGTCGACGACCCGTCGTCGTCCGCCGACGCGGCAGCGATCCCGTTCGACCTCGCGGGGACGCCTGTCACCGCGGGCCGCGGCGACCAGCTCTTCGGCGGCGCGGGCGACGACACGGCATACGGCGGCCTCGGCGACGACCGCGTCAACGGCGGGGACGACGCCGACCACCTCGAGGGCAACAACGGCTCGGACACCGTCCACGGTGACCGAGGCGAGGACGAGGTCGTCGGTGGCTCGTTCCAGCAGGTGAGCCCGGGCACCGGCCGCCCGGATGCCGGTGACGTGCTCTACGGCGACGCCGGCCCCGACCTCATCGCCGGCGACAACGCCGTCGTGACGTCAGGCGTCAGCGCGGCGGACTCGACGCCCATCACGCGCATGCGCGGCTTCGCGGCCACGCACCGCATCGTCCTGCTCGACCTGGGTGCCACCCCGACCGCTGCCAACTCGGGGGCGGACCTGGTCTTCGGCGGCGACGACCAGGACGTCGTGCTCGGCCAGAGCGGCACCGACCGCCTCAAGGGCGACGCGGGCGACGACTACGTCGAGGGCGGCCCGGACGTCGACTGGGTCGAGGGCGACCTCGGCGACGACGACCTCGTCGGCGGCAGCTCCACCCCCTCGGGTGTGGCCGGTGCGAGCGTCGGAGCGGCCACCACCGGCCAGCCCGACACCGACGACGCCGTCTTCGGCGGCCCCGGTGACGACGTCGTGCTCGGCGACAACGGGCAGGTCCTGAGGCCCGTCGCAGGCCAGGCTCCCTCGTCCGTCACCGTCCGTCTCGGCAGCACGCCGGGCACGGCCATGGCGCCGCGCGTCATCGAGCCGTGGGACCGCGGGACCGACCTGCTGTCAACGCCGTCCGCGAGCCTCTATGGCTTCGACCGGATCTCCGGCGGCGACGGGGTCGACGTGCTCGAGGGCCAGGACGGCAACGACGCCGTCACCGGCGACGCGGGGGCGGACCACCTGCAGGGCAACGGCGGCGCCGACCTGCTCTTCGGTGACCTGCCGTTCGGCCAGGCCTCGAGCCACGGCACCACGGTCCCGGACGTCACGGCCGCCTGGCCGGGCTCGGCGAGCCCGACCGCGCTGCTGCGCGGCACGAGCTCGACGCCCGGACAGGACGACATCATCGGCGGCACCCCGGCGCCGGGCTTCCGCGACGGCGCCGACGTCATCGAGGGCGACGGCGGCGACGACGTCGTGCTCGGCGACAACGGGTCGCTCCTGCGCACCCTGCAGGGCATCAGCGGCGCGCTGACCGAGAGGGTCTACACCGACCGCTACCCCGACGGGGCCGTGCCGTCCGACGCGACGACGTCGCGCACCCACGACCCGGCTCTGCCCGGGCCGAGCACCCGCTTCTGCACCACGGTGCAGGCGACGTGCGAGGTGGCCGGTGCCTTCGGCGCCGACGTCATCTGGGGTGACGACGGCAACGACGGCATCTGGGGGCAGGACGGCAACGACGTCATCTCCGGCGGCTACGGCGACGACGACCTCTACGGCGAGCTCGGCGACGACCGCATCAGCGGCGACAGCGGCCGCGACGCGATCGTCGGCGACCGCGGCGGCGTCGTGAACCAGCTCCTGAGCGCGGGGGACAGCCCGGCCCAGGCCTCGGTGACGCTCAACAGCCCGCCCAAGGAGACGTTCACGGCCTTCGCACGGGGAGCGTACGACCGACGGGTCGACCTGCTCCACGACGTGGACGGCGACCAGTGGGTCGGCGCCTCGACCGCAGCAGCCATGCCGCACAACGGCATGGACGAGGGCGGTCGCGACCTCATCCGTGGAGGCTCGGGCGACGACGCCATCCACGCCGGCTACGGCGACGACGTCGTGGGCGGCGACAGCGGCGGCGACGACGTCTTCGGCGGCGACGGGGAGGACGTCCTCTGGGGCGGCCAGGGCTGCGACGCCGTCCTCGACGCCGCGACGCCCGACTGCCTCGTGGGCGGTGTCTTCACGCCGAGCTCGCGGGGGACCGACGACCGGTTCGTCGACCACCTCTTCGGCGGTGCGGGCGAGTCGGACGCGGCGAAGCAGGACGTGCTCGGTTCGGACCTGCTCGACGTGCGGCCGCGGGGCAGCTACGCCCCGGGCAGCGGCTGCACGCTGGGCGACTGGCCGCTGACGTCCGGCACGAAGAAGGCCACGACCACCGTCGACCCGTGCCTGTGGTTCGAGATGACGGGCCTGGCGGACGCCGACCCGGCGAACGACAACCACCACCAGGGAACGGACTGGATCTACGGCGGCTGGGACCGCGACGTGCTCCAGGGCGACGTCACGGCCAACGGGCCGAACGCGGGCGACCGGCTCATCGACTGGAACGGCGCCTACAACCTGTTCACGCACTGCAACGCGGCCTACGGCGGCTTCAACGACGTGCGCGGCCACTCGCCGGCCATGCAGAGCTGGCTGCAGCAGCTGGCCTGGTCCTCGAGCGCCGGCCGTCCCGGCACCGACGTGACGACCGCGGGGACCTCGGCCTTCCGCGAGCTCGCCATGGTCTACCCGGGGCAGAACGAGCACGGGGCGGGGCAGGCCTACCCGGGCACGCCGGGTCACTTCGACGAGACGGCCTGCACGCCCTGACACCGCCCTGACACAGCGGGGACGCACGGACGCCCCCACCCGAGCCGGGTGGGGGCGTCCGTGTCTCTCGACTCGGGGTCTCAGGCGCCGGGCTCGGGGGAGCCTTTCTCCTGGCGGACCTGCTTGGCGCGGTACTCGTCGCGAGCGAGCCCCCCGGCATACCAGGTGAACAGTCCTCCCATCGCGAGGGGGACGAGCCCGACCCACTCCGGACCGTCGCCCCGGGACATGGGGAGGACGAACATCCCCACCACGGAACCCAGCGAGAGCAGGGCCATCAGGACCGCGAGGACGGCCATTCCCCACCACGTCCTGACCTGGGCCTGACCGCGACCGGGGCTGAAGCCGATCTCGTCCGCGGGGTAGCTGTGCAGCTCGCCGGTCGTGGTCTTGCGCAGCACCCGCTTCACGCCGCGGGCCACCGCCTCGTCGTGCGCGGCGGTCACGGCTTCGTCCTGCTTCAGCCGTTGCAGCTCGTTGCTCATGCGGGGGCTCCTGGGTCGGGGTTCGTTGGGGAAGTGGGCTGACCGTCGACGCAAGCCCCCGGCGGCGGGTTCCGCGTCGTGACGCACGGACGCGCCCACCCGGTCGGGGTGGGCGCGTCCGTGTCGCGGTGACGGGGGTCAGGCGGGCGGCGCGATGTCCTGCTGCGCGGGCAGCTGGTCCTGGCGCACGATCCCGACGGGGCACGTCATGCCGTTGGGCCCGTGGTTGCAGTAGCCGCCGGGGTTCTTGTGCAGGTAGCCCTGGTGGTAGTCCTCGGCGAGGTAGAACGGTCCGGCGTCGTCGGCGGAGCGGATCTCGGTCGAGATCTGCCCGTAACCGTTGTCGTCGAGCACCTTCTGGAACGCCTCCTTGGTGGCCTCGGCCGCGAGGCGCTGCCCCTCGGTCGTCCAGTAGATGGCCGAGCGGTAGGCGGTGCCGATGTCGTTGCCCTGCCGGTTCGCCGTCGTCGGGTCGTGGTTCTCCCAGAACGCCTTGAGCAGCAGCTCGGGGCTCGTCAGGGCGGGGTCGTAGACGACGCGCACCGTCTCGGCGTGCCCGGTGCGGCCGGTGCACGTCTCCTCGTAGGTCGGGTTGGGCGTGTAGCCGCCCATGTAGCCCGCCGCGGTCGAGACGACGCCGTCCTGCTTCCAGAAGATCCGCTCGACCCCCCAGAAGCACCCCATCGCGACGTAGAGCACCTCGGAGCCGTCGGGCCACGGGCCGTCGATCGGGGTTCCGAGCACGACGTGGGTGGGGTTCACGGCGAACGGTCGTTCCGCGCGGCCGGGGAGGGCCTCGTCGCGGCTGGGCATCTGGGACTTCCTACCGAATCCGAACACCATGCCAGTGTCACATCCTTGCTGCCGGGAGCGTCTTACGTCCCTGTAACGTCCGCGCCGGCTCGCGTATGCCTGACCGCTGGCGTATGCCGTGTGGCGGCGGTCCCGGACAAATCGCTCGCCTCCGCAGTGGCCGGGCCGACAGACTCTGGCCCGTGAACGACGACTTCGAGATCAGGCCCCTCGACCTGCTGGACCCGAGCCGGGAGCCGGCGGCCCGGGACTGGATCGGGGTGCACGCAGCGGCCCAGCGCGACATCTTCGGCGAGCGAGGAAGCGTGTGGACGCTCGAGGAGGTCCAGGGCTTCGTCCGCGGGGCCGACAAGAAGCGGGTGGCCCGGGCCGCGTGGTCCGACGGCCAGGTGGTCGGGGCGCTCGAGGTGCACCTGCCGCTGCGGGACAACCAGCACGCCGCGATGCTCTGGCTCTCGGTGCTGCCGTCGGCACGCGGCCGTGGTGTTGGCTCCGGTCTGCTCGCGGAGGCGGAGCGTCTGGCTGCGGAGCACGAGCGCTCGACCCTCATGGCCGAGACCGAGTGGGTGCAGGGCGGCCGTGACGTGGCCGAGGACTTCGCGACGGGCCATGGCTTCGTCGTGGCCCAGACGGTGCTCCGCAGCGAGCAGGCACTCCCGGCCGACCGGGCGACGTTGCGTGGGGCGGTCGAGGGTCCGGGCGCCGAGGACTACGCCTTCGAGAGCTTCGTCGACGAGATGCCGGAGGCCTGGCTCGACGACCGGGCCGTGCTGCAGCAGCGGATGAGCACCGACGCACCGAGCGACGACCTCGACATCGCGGAGGAGGACTGGGACGCGGACCGGCTGCGTGCGAGCAACGCGCGAGCCGCGGCATCCGGCCGTCGGGTCATCGAGACCGTCGCCCGGCACATGCCGTCCGGCCGCCTCGTCGGCTTCACGACCGTGTCGGTGTCGGCCGGTGAGCCGGAGCTGGCCTACCAGCAGGACACGCTCGTGCTGACCGAGCACCGGGGACACGGCCTCGGGCTGCGCCTCAAGGCGGCGAACGCCCTGCGGCTCATGGACGAGCTGCCCGAGGTCACAGCGGTGCGCACCTGGAACGCCGCCTCCAACGAGCACATGCTCGCAGTGAACCGGCAGCTCGGCTACACCGTCGACGGCTACAGCCGGGAGTGGCAGAAGCTCACGGTGGCAGGCGAATGAGCATGCAGGTCAAGGAGATCGAGCTCGCCGTCGGCGACCCGACGAGTGAGGCGTGGCTCGAGGTGCACCACGCGGCGAACCGCAGCGTGTGGGGCGAGGGCACCCAGCGCACGTCCATCGAGGAGATCCTCGACGTCGCGCCGCGCCGTCACGAGGTGCGGCGCACCTTCGTCGTCCTGCAGCCCGGTGCTGACGGCGCCGAGGCTCCCGTCGCGGCCGCCCAGACCATCCGGCGCACCCGCGAGAACGTTGACACGGCCGGCGTGTGGCTCTCGGTGCACCCGGACCACCAGCGGCAGGGAGTCGGCTCGCTGCTGCTCGCCCAGTGCGAGCAGTCGCTGCGTGACGACGGGTGCACCCGCATCCACGAGCACAGCGGCGCCCCGGTCGAGCAGGGCGATGCCGCAACGGGATTCGCGCTGGCGAGCGGCTACCGCCAGACCCTGCTCGATCTCCGCCAGGACCTCGCGCTGCCTGTCGACGACGCGGCACTGACCGCGCTCGACCCGGGCCCCGACGACACGGCATACGTCATCGAGACCGCCGTGGACGCGCTCCCGGAGGAGTGGCTGGAGGACCGCGCGGTGCTGGCCCGGCGCATGAGCACCGACGCGCCGTCGGGTGACATCGACCTCGACGAGGAGGACTGGGACGCCGAGCGGGTCAGGCAGCAGTGGAACACGCCCAGCCCGATCTGGGCGCTCGAGTCCGTCGCCCGGCACGTCCCGTCGGGGCGGCTCGTCGCCTTCACCGACCTGCTCGTCCGGCCCGGCCAGCCCGACCTCGCGATCCAGTCCGACACCCTCGTCCTGCGCGAGCATCGGGGCCACGCGCTCGGCCTCGCGGTCAAGCTCGCGAACCTGCGCGCCCTGCAGCGCGAGCGCCCTGACGTCAGGACCGTCCGCACGTGGAACGCCGACACGAACACCCACATGGTCGCCATCAACAAGCGCATCGGCTTCGTCGTCACCGGGTGGACGCGCGAGTGGGCCAAGCAGCTCTGACTGGGCCTGGGTCGGCTGGCGGGGTCGGCGTCGCGGTGAACCGTCGGCGGCGCCGGGACGTCATGGGGGACAGGTACTAGGACCAAAGCCCGATGGTGCCTGCCCGTCCCGAGGCCGCACGGTGGACCCACAGCACCCGCTGACCCGCCCACCTCACCGTGAAAGGTCCACCCTGATGAGACGCCTCACCATCGCCGCCGCAGCGGTCGCCGCCCTCGTGCCGGCCACCCTCGGCCTCGTCGGCAACAGCTCCTTCGCCCAGAGCGTCCCGGCCCGCGTGCCGGCCTCCGCCCAGGTCGTCCCCGAGTCCGGTGACGACAACCCCCACACCGGCACGCCGGTGGCCACGCCCTCGGCCACCCGCACGACCGAGGTCGGCGACGACCACGGGGGAGACCGTCCCCGCGCCTCGCGCACCGAGGCCGGTGACGACCACGGCGGTGACCGTCCCCGCGACTCCCGGACCGAGGCCGGCGACGACCACGGTGGCCGGGTGGGCTCCGGGTCCTCGGGCTCGGGGTCGTCCGGCTCCTCAGGTTCGGGGTCGTCCGGCTCCGGGTCGTCACGCTCGGGGGGCGACGACTCGGCGTCCAGGCACTCGGGCTCCGACGACTCCGGCTCGCACCGTTCGGGCTCGCACTCGTCGGGTGGCCACGGCTCCGACGACTCGGGTGGTGACGACCACTGACCAGCCGGCGCCCCGACCGCACAGGCACCACGGACACGGTCCCGGTGCCTGTGACGGCGGCGAGCTCCGGAGATCCCCTGTCCCCGGAGTCGCCGCGCGCCGTCGGCGGGCGTGACCACCACGACCACCCTGACCTCCCCCCGTGGTGGACGCTCGCCGACGGCGCCACGCCGGCCCCCGTGCGACCGCTGCCCAGCCGGCGGCGCATGGTCGTGCAGCTGGCGATCGCGGCGCTGGCCGTGTTCGTCGTCGTCGTCGTGGGCGCGTCGTTCGCGGCGAGCCGCCTCGCCGAGCGCGAGGCCGTCAACGACGCCGCCCACACGACGAACCTGCTCGCGCTCGCGGTCGTCCAGCCCGTCCTGCAGGACGCCCTGCTCACCGGCGACGCCGCGGCCTACGACGCGCTCGACCGGGTGGTGCGCGAGCGGGTGCTGCCCAACGGCATCGTCCGGGTCAAGCTGTGGGCGCCCGACGGTCGCATCGTCTACGCCGACGAGACCCGGCTCGTCGGCCAGCGGTTCGCGCTCGGGGACGACCAGCGGGCGACGCTCGCCCAGCCCCAGACCCGCGCAGAGGTGTCCGACCTCAACCGGTCGGAGAACGAGTTCGAGCGCTACGGCGGCAAGCTGCTCGAGGTCTACCGTCCGGTGTGGACCCCGTCGGGGGCCGAGCTGCTCTTCGAGGTCTACGGCGACTACGAGCCCGTGAGCGCGCGGGCCTTCGACCTCTGGCGCGGCCTCGCCGGGGTGCTCGCGAGCAGCCTGCTGCTCCTGCTCGTCCTCATGGCCCCGATCATCTGGCGCCTGCTCGACCGGCTCGGCGCGGCCCAGGCGCAGCGCGAGTCGGTGCTGCGCGCGTCCGTCGAGGCGTCGGCCCGCGAGCGGCGGCGGATCGCCGCGGACCTGCACGACGGGCCGGTCCAGGACCTCGTCGCGAGCTCGCTCGCCGTCAGCGGCGCCGCCGAGTCGGCCCGCTCCGACGGGCGGCCCCGCCTCGCCGCGACGATCACGGAGGCTGCCTCGACCGTGCGCGCGAGCGTCGCGAGCCTGCGCTCGCTCCTCGTCGAGATCTACCCGGAGCGGCTCGCCGACGCGGGGCTCGCGGCGGCCGTCGCCGATCTCGCCCGGCCCCTCGCGGGCCGTGGCATCGACGTCGTGGTCGACGTCGACGAGGCGCAGGCCGCCCGCCTCGGTGAGGCCACCCAGCAGGTGGCGCACCGGGTCGCCCGCGAGTGCCTGCGCAACGTCGTGCGCCACGCGGACGCGCGGCACGTCGTCATCCGACTCTCGGCCCCCGACGCCGACGAGCCCGTCGACCCGCGCCGTCCCGTCGTGCTGAGCGTCACGGACGACGGCGTGGGCCTGGACCCCGCTCGCCTGCCGCAGGTCGAGGGACACTTCGGCGTACGCGTGCTGGCGGACCTGGCGACCGACGTCGGGGCCGTCCTGCGGGTCCGGTCGGCGCCGGGGCGCGGCACGCAGTGGCAGCTGGCTCTACCCGTGGAGGAGGACAGATGACGACCGTCGTCGTCGTGGACGACCACCGGCTCGTGCGCGCGGGGCTGCGCACCATCATCGACGCGAGCAGCGACCTCCGCGTCGTCGGAGAAGCGGGCGACGGCGCCGAGGCCGTGGCGGTCGTCGGTGAGGTCGCTCCCGACGTCGTCCTCATGGACCTCTCGATGCCCGGCGTCGACGGCATCGAGGCGATCCGACGCCTCCGAGCCGCGGGAGCCACGTCACCGGTCGTCGTGCTCACGTCCTTCACCGAGGCCGACCGGGTGCGCGACGCCGTCGAGGCCGGCGCCATCGGCTACCTGCTCAAGGACAGCGAGCCCGGTGACGTCCTCGACGCCGTCCGTGCCGCTGCTGCGGGGCACGCCCCGCTCGACCCACGCGTCGCGCGGGCCCTGCTGCCGTCGACCGAGCGGCGCCCGCCTGGTCCGGCCCTCAGCGACCGTGAGCGCGAGGTTCTCGCCCACGTCGCGCGCGGTCAGGCGAACAAGCAGATCGCGCGTGCCCTCGGCATCAGTGAGCGCACCGTCAAGGTGCACCTCGGCAACGTCTTCCGCCAGCTCGGGGTCGGCGACCGCACGTCGGCCGCGCTCTGGGCCCGCGACCACGGGATCGACTGAGGCGGCGCGCCGCCCGCGGCCGTCGGCTGTCGGCCGGAACCGGGGGAGGGTGCCGTCCGTCCGTACACCGCAGCGCGCCGGTCCCGGCGCCGTCGAAGGGAGACCTCCCGTGGCCCACCTGACCCGCACCGCCCGCACCGCCCGCACCGCCCGCGCCGCCCGCACCGCCCGCACCGCCCGCACCGCCCGCACCGTCCGTGGCTCCCTCGGTGCCCTCGTGCTCGGCGCCGTCGCGCTGGCCGGCTGCACCACCCCTGACCCGGACGCCTCGAACCCAGGGCCGTCCGCGACGGTCGGGGCAGACGCCCGGGCGCAGGCCCTGTGGGCCCACCGGACGGCATACGTCGGCGACAACTCCAAGGTGATCGCGCTCGTGGGCGACGCGGGCTTCGGTCCCGCGGGCAGCTACGCGCTCTCGCTGTGGACGACGAGGAAGCCGTATGCCGTGACGATCGCCCTGACCGACCCGGCCAAGCCGTTCGAGACGACGGACTTCAGCGCCCCGGCGACCCTCCTGCTCGGCACCGTCACCAATCTCGATGCGGTCCACGTCACCGCGGCCGGCCAGACGTACTCGATGACAGCGGGGGAGGCGAGCACGGCGCTCGGCCACGACGTCAAGACGCTCGGCACCGACCGGGCCGCCCTGGACGAGTACGTGCGCTCGCTCAGGGACTGACGGGCTCGCCCTCACCCCGGCGCGGGGCGTGTCGGCGAGCCCGACACGCCGGGACGGGAATGCCGGCGGCACGGCGGTGGTTGGGACGCGATGGACGACCTCGCCGGATTATGCCCATCCCAAGGTGGGCTTATAGGTTGACGGTCGTCATCATCCCCGACCGATCCACCAGGAAGTGCCCACCATGCGTTCGAGGTCTGTCCTCACCGTCCTGCTCACCACCCTCCTGACCGCCGTCCTCGCGGCGTGCAGCAGCACCGGCGCGAGCGGTGGGTCCGAGCTCCAGGCGGTCAAGGACGCCGGCGTGCTCAAGGTCGGCACCGAGGGCACCTACTCGCCCTTCTCGTTCCACGACCCGAAGACCAACGCCCTGACGGGCTACGACGTCGAGGTCGCCAAAGCCGTCGCCGACAAGCTCGGCGTCAAGGTCGAGTACGTCGAGACGCCGTGGGACTCGATCTTCGCCGGGCTCGCCGCCGACCGCTTCGACGTCGTCGTCAACCAGGTGACGAAGAACCCCGAGCGCGCCGGCCTCTACGGCCTGAGCAGCACCTACACGTGGTCCGAGGGCGTCGTCGCGACCCGCGCCGACGACACGTCGATCACCTCGCTCGCCGCCCTCAAGGGCAAGAAGTCCGCGCAGAGCCTGACGAGCAACTGGACCAAGGTCGCCAAGGACGCCGGCGCCGAGGTCGAGTCCGTCGAGGGCTTCACGCAGGCCATCACGCTGCTCAAGCAGTCGCGCGTCGACGCGACCGTCAACGACAGCCTCGCCGTGCTCGACTACCTCAAGTCCACCGGTGACCAGGGCGTCAAGATCGCAGCCAAGACCGGTGACGTCTCCGAGCAGGTCGTCGCGACCCGCAAGGACTCCGACCTCGTCGCCGCCATCGACAAGGCGCTCGCCGACCTCAAGGCGGACGGCACGCTGGCGAAGATCTCGCAGAAGTACTTCTCGGCCGACGTCTCGAAGCAGCCGGCTGCCGCCTCCGCCTCGTGAACGACCAGACGATCGCGCTGATCCTCGACTCGCTGGGCCCGCTGCTGCGGGCCACGGTGACCTCGACGATCCCGCTGACGCTGATCAGCTTCGTCCTCGGGCTGGTCCTCGCGCTCGGCGTCGCCCTGATGCGGCTGTCGTCGGTGCGCGTGGTCTCGGCGCTGGCGCGGCTCTACATCTCGGTCATCCGCGGCACGCCCCTGCTGCTCCAGCTCTTCATCATCTACTACGGTCTCCCCGCCCTCGGGGTGCGCTTCGACCCCTTCCCGGCGGCGATCCTCGCCTTCACGCTCAACGTCGGCGGCTATGCGGCCGAGGTGATCCGGTCGGCGATCCTGTCGGTGCCCAAGGGGCAGTGGGAGGCCGCCTCGACGGTCGGCATGGGCTACGTCACGACGCTGCGCAGGGTCGTCCTGCCGCAGGCCGCGCGGACCGCGATCCCGCCGCTGTCCAACACCCTCATCTCCCTCGTCAAGGACACCTCGCTCGCCTCGACCATCCAGGTCACCGAGCTGCTCCGCGTGGCCCAGGAGGCCGCGGCACCGACGTACCAGTTCTTCGCGCTCTACGGCGTCGCCGCCGTCTACTACTGGGTCGTCTGCCTCGCGCTCTCCTTCGGACAGTCCCGCCTCGAGGAACGACAGAACAGGTACGTCGCAGCATGACCGAGACCCCGAAAACCACTGCCCCGCAGACCGGTCCGCTGGTGTCGGTGTCCGGCCTTGCGAAGTCCTTCGGTGACCACGAGGTCCTCCGGTCCATCGACTTCGAGGTCATGCCCGGGAGCGTCACCGTCCTCATCGGACCGTCCGGCTCGGGCAAGACGACGGTGCTGCGGTCGCTCAACGCCCTGGACGTCGCGGACGCCGGCGTCGTGCGCATCGGGGACGTCGAGGTCGACTTCGCCCGGCGCCCGGTCACGAAGCGGCAGGTCGCCGACCTGCGCGCCCAGAGCGGCATGGTCTTCCAGTCGCACCACCTCTTCCCGCACCTGACGGTGCTCGAGAACGTCACGGCCGGACCGGTGCTCGCCCAGCGCCGCGACCGGGCCGAGGCCGTCGCCGAGGCGAAGGAGCTGCTCCGGCTCGTCGGGCTCGAGGAGAAGGCAGGCGCCTACCCCTACCAGCTCTCGGGCGGTCAGCAGCAGCGCGTCGGCATCGCCCGCGCGCTCGCGATCCGCCCCAAGCTGATGCTCTTCGACGAGCCGACGTCGGCGCTCGACCCCGAGCTCGTCGGCGAGGTGCTCCTCGTCATGAAAGACCTTGCAGCACAGGGGTGGACGATGGTCGTGGTCACGCACGAGATCCGCTTCGCCCAGCAGGTCGCCGACCAGGTGCTCTTCATGGACGGCGGCGTCATCGTCGAGCGTGGCACGCCCGAAGAGGTGCTGACCCGGCCGAGCACCGAGCGCGCTCGCCAGTTCCTCCACCGCATCCTCGACCCGCTCGACTGACCCGCGCTGACGCGCACCGAGGGCGTATGCCGTGTGGTGCGCTCAGCCGACCAGGCCGGCCGCGTCGACGGCGCGCTCCACGACCCCCGCCATCTCGGCGTAGCCCCGGTCGTTGGGGTGGAACTTGTCCGAGGCCAAGCGCCCGCGCCACGAGCGCGGACCGTCACGCCGCATGTCGACGAGGACGAGGCTGCCTGCGTCGGCCCGCTCGCGGAGCATCGCGTCGACGGCGCGTGCCTCGCGGTGCGGGTTGGGCAGGTTGGAGACCAGGGCGCCGTGCGGCAGCCGGTCGAGCAGCTCGCCGAACCGCTCGACGAGACCCCGCCGGTGCCGGCGCACGACGACGTCGTTCGAGCCGATGACCACCGTGACGAGCGCAGCGGGAGCGGCGCCGGCGGTGAGCGACTCGAGCGCCGGCAGCTGTCGGTCGAGCACGTCCTCGACCCGGGCGCCGTTGACCCCGAGGTTGACCAGGCGGTGGTCCCACCCGCGCGCTGCGAGGCGCCCGCTCAGCTGCCCGACCCAGCCGCGGTCGGGCGCGCTCGCGCCGATGCCCTGCGTCATCGAGTCGCCGAGCGCCACCCACAGGGGCCCGCCACCCGCAGCGGCCACGCGGTTGTGGGACTCCCACCACACGGCATACGGAAGCACCTGCTCCTGGACCGCGCGGATGCCGGGGAACGTGGCCGACAGCGCCGAGAGCACGGGGCCGCGCGGCCGCACGCTGCGGTTGCTGTAGTCGAAGTCCAGGGCCACGTCGGCAGCATCTCAGACGAGCGTCGGGCGCGGCTCGGGTCGTTGGGGGCGGTCCCCGCCCAGGGCATAGGCTCGGACCCATGTCTGACGAGCACGGCTTCTCCACACGCGCCATCCACGCCGGCCAGGAGGCCGACGAGCTCACCGGAGCGGTGGTGCCCCCGATCTACCAGGTGTCGACCTACAAGCAGGACGGCATCGGCGGCTTCCGCAACGGCTACGAGTACAGCCGGTCGGCCAACCCGACCCGCAACGCGCTCGAGGAGTGCATCGCGGCGCTCGAGGGCGGCAGCCGCGGCTTCGCCTTCGCGTCCGGCCTCGCCGGCCAGGACACCGTGGCCCGGGCGCTGCTCGTGCCGGGCGACCACGTCGTCGTGCCCAACGACGCCTACGGCGGCACGTACCGCTACTTCAACAAGGTGGCCAAGCCGCAGGGCGTCGAGCACTCCATCGCCGACATGGGCGACGTCGAGGCCGTCCGCGCCGCGATCCGCCCGGGGCAGACGAAGATGGTCTGGGTCGAGACGCCGACCAACCCGCTGCTCGGCATCGCCGACATCGAGGCCATCGCAGCGGTCGCGCACGAGGCCGGTGCGGTGCTCGTCGTCGACAACACCTTCGCCACCGCCTACCTGCAGAGCCCGCTCGCGCTCGGCGCCGACATCGTCACGCACTCGACGACGAAGTACTCCGGCGGTCACAGCGACGTCGTGGGCGGCGCCGTCGTGACGGCCAAGACCATCACGGTCCCGGGCTACGCGGACGCCGAGGAGCGGATCGCCTTCCACCAGAACAGCATCGGCGGCGTCGCCGGGCCGTTCGACTCGTGGCTGACGCTGCGCGGGCTCAAGACGCTCGCCATCCGCATGGAGCGGCACTGCGACAACGCCGAGAAGGTCGTCGAGTTCCTCGAGGGCCACGACGGCGTCTCGCAGGTGCTCTACCCGGGGCTGCCCGGGCACGCCAACCACGACGTCGCCGCGCGCCAGATGAAGCGCTTCGGCGGCATGGTCAGCTTCCGCATGCGACGCGGCGAGGACGCCGCCGTCAAGACGTGCGCGGCCGTCAGCCTCTGGACCCTCGGCGAGTCCCTCGGCGGCGTCGAGTCGCTCATCGAGCACCCGGGCCGCATGACGCACGCGAGCGTCGCTGGCACCGAGCTCGAGGTGCCCAGCGACCTCATCCGGCTCTCGGTCGGCATCGAGGACGTCGACGACCTCATCGCCGACCTGCGCGAGGCGCTCGACATCCACGGCTGAGGCCCTCCCTCCGGCTGACCATGACGATCCTCGCCGTCGACTTCGGGTCGACCTTCACCAAGGGCGCCCTCATCGGCGACGACGGCGCCGTGCTCGGCACGGCGTCGACGCCGACGACGGGCACCCAGGGGCGCGGCGACATCCTCGACGGCTACCGGACGTTGCGGTCCGCGCTCGAGGTCCCGAACGACGCTGTCGTGCGGGCCTGCTCGAGCGCTGGCGGCGGGTTGCGGCTCGCGGTCGTCGGCTACGAGCGCACCGTCACAGCCCAGGCCGGGCACCGCGTGGGCCTCTCGGCGGGGGCCAAGGTCGTCCACGTGGCGGCGGGGGAGCTGACGACCGCCGACGTCGCGGCCGTCCGCGCCGCGCGCCCCGACCTGGTCCTGCTCGTGGGCGGCACCGACGGCGGCAACCGCAACGTCCTGCTGCACAACGCCGCCCGGTTGGCCAAGGGCGCCATCGGGGGTCACGGTGCGCACGCTGTGCCGATCGTCGTCGCCGGCAACGTCGATGCCCGCGACGAGGCGGCGGCGTTGCTCGCGGCGACCGGCCGGCCGACCGTCCTTGCCGACAACGTGCTGCCGCAGATCGGCGTCATCGCGCCGGAGTCGGCCCGGGCCGCGATCCGAGAGGCGTTCCTGCGGCACGTCATCGGCGGCAAGGGGCTGTCCCGCGACCCGGCGTTCGCCGCGATGGTCGAGGCGGCGACCCCCGACGTCGTCCTGCGCGGCGTGGAGGTGCTCGCCTCGGTGACCGACGGCGACGTCATGGTCGTCGACGTCGGCGGCGCGACGACGGACGTCTACTCGTGCCTGACCCCCGAGGGCGAGGACGCCGTCCTGCGCAAGGACGTCGTCGCGCCGCTCTGGCACGCCCGCACCGTCGAGGGCGACCTCGGCATGCGGTGGAACGCCGAGCACGTCCTCGAGGCGGCGGAGTCCGAGCACCTGCTCGCCTCGGTGCCCGACCCCGACGCGCTGAGGGCGTATGCAGCCCGCGTCCACGAGCGGCCCGCCTCGCTGCCGGTCGACGACGTCGAGCGGTCCCACGACCTCGAGCTGGCCCGGCTCGCGGCGCTCGTCGCGGTGCGGCGTCACGCCCGCCCCCCGCAGCCCACCGAGTCGGCGCGGCCGCTCGCCAACGTCGTGGCCCTCGTCGGCTCCGGGGGAGTGCTGCGGCACAGCGACGATGTCGGTCGGGACCACGTGCTCGGGGCCGTCCTCGCCGACCACGCGGGCGGCTGGAAGGTGCCCCGCGCGGCCCGCGCGACGGTCGACACGGCATACCTCTTCTTCGCCATCGGCCTCCTCGCCGACACCCCCGACCTGGCCCAAACCCTCGCCCACTCCCTCTAACCGTCGAAAGGCCAAAGTTCGCGGGTCCTCACCCGTCGAAAGGCCAAAGTTCGTGGGTCTCCGCTCCTCGAGAGGCCAAAGTTCGTGGGTCTCCGCTCGTCGAGAGGCCAAAGTCCGTGACCTGTCTGGGCGTTGTCCACATCCCTATGCCGGGGCACGGCGTGACCCACAGGCTCGTCAAGCGCATGGCGCACCGTGCTTGCAGGCGGAAGCGTCGGCCCATGGAATCCCAGGCACTCCCGCCCGACCTGCTCCTGCGGCCGTTCCGCACGCAGGACGCCCTCGCGAGAGGAGTGACGCCCTCCCGTCTCAGGGCGGGTGACCTCTGGACACCCACGCCTGGTGTCAGGACCGCCGAGATCCCGATGAACCTGCGCGAGCGGGCAGCTGCATTCGCCGCCGTGGCGCCGCAGGAGTTCGCTTTCGCCCACGCTACGGCCGCTCGGCTCCTCGGCATCCCGTTGCCGTATGCGTTGGAGGAGGACCCGGACATCCACATCGTCACGTGCACCGCCGCCAACCGCATTCGACGCGGCGAGGTGCGGGGTCACCGCGGGTTGGAGTCGCGCGGCGTGGTCGAGGTGAACGGTCTGCCCGTCGTGGGGCCTGCCGACACCTGGGTGGACCTGGGGGAGTACGTCGGCGCTGGGCTGCCCGTGGGGCTGGACGACCTGATCGTGGCGGGGGATGCGGCGGCAAATCTCCTCGGCGAGCTCGCTCCGCTCAAGAGGGCCATCGAGTCCAGAGTCAGGCCCCGCGGGAAGGTGACCCTGACGTTTGCGCTCCCGCGTGTCCGGATGGGCTCATGGTCACCCATGGAAACCCGCAGTCGTCTCATGGTCATGAGGGCCGGGCTGCCCGAGCCGAAGCTCAATGCGCCTGTTGTGAGCCGTTCGGGCGACTGGCTCGGTTTCGGCGACCTGGTCTGGGAGGAGCAACGTGTCGTCGGCGAGTTCCTCGGCGTCGAGTTCCACACCCGACTGCGGGATCGCGTCCACGACGGCCTTCGACGCGATCGCGTCGAGCGAGGCGACTGGGCCGTCGTCGAGATCGTCTCGGCCGACGTCTTCGAGCACGACGCCCGTGCTGCGAAGCTGCGAGAGCTCGCAGGTTTTCTCGGGGTCAACGCCCATCTGCTCGATGTCATGTCCGCTGCGCCGCAGTTCTTCGCACCCGCGCAGTTCGCTAGGCCTCGTCGTCGACGGTCCTAGCGGGTGCGCACTTGCAACCTTGGCCACTCGACGGTGGAGGACCCGCAGACATTGGCCACTCGACGGTGGAGGACCCGCAAATATTGGCCACTCGACGGTGGGGACCCGCAAACATTGGCCACTCGACGGTTGAGGGTGGGGGAGGGTAGGCGAACGGGCCGGGTCCCCCTTTTGGGGAACCGGCCCGTTCGGGTCAGGTGGGTGTGGCGGTCAGCCGGTGTAGGGCTTCGCGGCCAGGATCTTGACCCCGATGGTCTTGCCGTTCGGGGCCTCGTAGCTCGTGCTGTCACCGACGCTCTTGCCGTTGATGGCAGCGCCCATGGCCGACTTCTCGGAGAAGACCTGCAGGTCGGAGCCGTCGGCGATCTCGCGGTTGCCGAGCAGGAAGGTCTCCTCGTCGCCGAAGATCTCGACCGTCACGAGCATGCCGGGCTCGACGACACCGTCGTCGGGGGGCGTCTCGCCGATCGTCGCGTTCTGGAGCAGCTCGGTGAGCTGGCGGATGCGGGCCTCCATCTTGCCCTGCTCCTCGCGGGCGGCGTGGTAGCCGCCGTTCTCCTTGAGGTCGCCCTCCTCGCGGGCCTCCTCGATCTTGCGCGCGATCTCGAGGCGACCTTCGCCCGTGAGCTGGTCCAGCTCCGCCTTGAGGCGGTCATGGGCCTCCTGGGTCAGGAAGCCAGCGGCAGTCTCGGTCACGGTTGTCACTCCTTGGATGAACAGCGCCCACGCGGTGCTCGCGTGGGCGCCTGCACAAAAGAAAGGGCCCGAACGGGGTTGTCGACAACGCATGTGCCGGTCGGCGACGGGTCCGGACCCTGGATGAAGCATTCAGGATAACAAAATGAGTAGCAAAGATGCAGTTCACGCCGCATTCGGCCGCGTTTCCCGCCGCTCAGGAGCAGGTCTTGACCTGCCCCGTCACGGCCCGCGACGTCGTGCGCAGCATCGCCGACTCGGTCGTGGTCTCCTCGGCGCTCGCCGCCACCTGGACGGTGCTCGTGCCGACGGGGGCGAAGTCGCGCGCCAGGGCCTCGATCGTGCACGTCATGGCCCGGCCGCCCGGTCGGGTGACCTCGAAGTCGACACGCACCTGCTGGTCGCTGACCACCTTGTAGCCGAGCGTCTGCCAGCTCGGCTGGCCCAGCGTCGACGACAGCCCGAACCAGATGGCGAGGCCGACGCCCGCGAGGATGCCGACCGTGCCGACGATCCACCACTTCAGCTGGCCGGGAGCGGGGCGGGGCAGGGTCTGGCGGGACGGCATACGAGGTCCTGGCGGTTCGAGCCCGTGCATGGTGGGGCGCGGGGGAGTGAGAGGATGGAGAGCGGGTCCAGTGTCTCCCATGACGCAGCGGGAGCCGCACCGACCCGGGCGCCGGGAGGCACGACGAGCACGATCAGCACGACGAGCCACCCGCACCCCCACCGACACTGCAGACGAACAGGGAGCCACGTGGCCGAGGGCATGCGTTTGATGGCGGTGCACGCGCACCCCGACGACGAGTCGAGCAAGGGCGCCGCGACGACGGCCAAGTACGTCGCCGACGGTGCGTCCGTCATGGTCGTCTCGTGCACGGGCGGTGAGCGCGGCGACATCCTCAACGAGAAGCTCAAGGGTGACCCGCACATCCTGCGCGACATCGCGCAGGTGCGGCGTGACGAGATGAAGGCCGCGCAGGACGTGCTCGGGTGCGAGCACACGTGGCTCGGCTTCGTCGACTCCGGCCTGCCCGAGGGCGACCCGCTGCCGCCGCTGCCCGACGGCTGCTTCGCGCTCGAGGACATCGACGTCACCACCGAGGCGCTCGTGCGGGTCATCCGCACGTGGCGTCCGCACGTCATGACGACGTACGACGAGAAGGGTGGCTACCCCCACCCCGACCACATCATGTGCCACACGGTGTCGATGGCGGCCTTCGAGGCAGCCGGCGACCCGACCCGCTACCCGCACGCCGGCGAGCCGTGGCAGCCGCTCAAGATCTACTACAACGGCGGATGGTCGAAGGTGCGCCTCGAGGCGATCCACGACGCCATGCTCGCCGAGGGACTCGAGAGCCCGTATGCCGAGTGGCTGGCCAACTGGAAGCCGCGCCGTTCGGGGCGCCCGACCACGACGATCGCGTGCGGTGAGCACTTCGAGACGCGTGACCGCGCGCTCCTGGCGCACGCCACGCAGGTCGACCCGGACGGCTTCTGGTTCCAGGTGCCGCTCGAGATCCAGCGGCGCGTCTGGGGCGTCGAGGAGTTCGAGGCGGCCCTGTCGTACGTGCCCATCGCGGACGGCGAGGACGACCTCTTCGCCGGCCTCGGCAGCCCGGCAGAGGCCGACGCGCTCGCGACCCGCACCGACCTCACGCTCGTCCACGACGGCCGCATCACCGAGGAGCCCGAGCCCGAGCTCGAGGAGGGCGAGAAGGAGCACGGTCGCGCCCGCGGCGACAGCTCCGAGACGCACGCCGACGAGGACGACAGCGAGCGCGACTCGACGACGGCAGGCACCACCCGATGAGCGGCGGCGGCAACCTCCCGGTCGGTCCCGGCATCTGGGGCTTCATCGCCTTCTTCGTGCTGGCGCTCGCCCTGTGGTTCCTCGTGCGCAACATGAACAGCCGTCTGCGCCGGATGGCCTACCGCGACCGCGACCGCGCCGAGGAGTTCGCGGCGAACGCCGAGGTCGACGGCTCGAGGCGCGTCGGTGCCGACGCGGTCACGCCGGCCGATCAGAGCGCCGCGCCGACCACCCCGGGCGAGCCCGACAGCCCGGCCGAGCCCGGCGACGACCCCGACGCCCGCGGCAAGGCCCCGCGTCCCTGAGACCCGGGCACACGGCATACGCCGTCTAAGGACGACGAACGCCCCGGCAGATCCTGCCGGGGCGTTCGTCATGTCACGCGGATGCTCAGGTGGCGGCCTGGTAGCCGATCACGGCGAGCATCACCGCGGTGAAGTGCGTCAGGAAGCCGCCGAGCGTGAAGGCGTGAAAGACCTCGTGGAAGCCGAACCAGCGCGGCCACGGGTTGGGCCGCTTCGTGCCATAGACGATGCCGCCGGCGGTGTAGAGCAGGCCGCCGAGGCCGATGAGCGAGCCGATGAGCGGACCGCCCTGGCGCCAGAACGGCACGACGTAGAAGACCGCGGCCCAGCCGAGCGCGAGGTAGAGCGCCGTGTAGAGCCAGCGCGGCGCGCTGACCCAGAAGACCCGGAACAGCACGCCCGCAACGGCAGCGCCCCAGATCACCGAGAGGAGCACCCGCGCCTGGTCGGTGGGCAGCAGCGTCACCGCGAACGGCGTGTAGGTGCCGGCGATGATGAGGTAGATGTTCGAGTGGTCGAAGCGCTTGAGCAGGACCGACATCTTCGGGCCCCAGGTGCCGCGGTGGTAGACCGCCGAGACGCCGAAGAGCAGGGCCGCGCTGATCGTGAAGACGATCGAGGCGGTGCGCACGGCTCCGGGGTCGGACAGGAGCACGAGGACCAGGCCGCCGATGACGGCGACGGGGAACATCGCGAGGTGCAGCCAGCCGCGGAGGCGGGGCTTGACGACCGCGACGAGGTCGGCGACCGGAGCGCTCGACGTGGCCTGCGGGGCTGGCTCGGGAGTGGTGCTCATGTCGCCGAGTGTAACCTACGCAACCGTAGGTTACGGAAGCGTAGGTAGTCGTCGGTCCGACCTGCGGCCGACCTCCGGCCGACCTCCGCGGACGCGCGAGGGGCGGGGGGTACGGTGGGACCGCGGCTCTCCCGGGCTGCCCAGACCTGACCGGCGATGACACGAGCGAGTCGACGAGGAGGCCCCGTGGGGTGGCGCGATGTGGTCTACGGCGCATATGAGCGTCGAGTCCTCAAGGACCTCCCCAAGGAGGCGCTCCCGCGCCACGTGGCCGTCATGCTCGACGGCAACCGCCGCTGGGCGCGCGCCCGCGGGGCGGGCACGGCGAGTGGCCACCAGGCCGGCGCCGACAAGATCGAGGAGCTGCTCGAGTGGTGCCGTGACGCCGGCGTCGAGTACGTCACGCTCTGGCTCCTCTCCACCGACAACCTGCGCCGCGCCGAGGAAGAGCTCGCCCCGCTCCTGAAGATCATCGAGACCGCGGTTGCCGACCTCGCCGACTCCGGCAACTGGCAGCTGAAGATCGTCGGCGCCCTCGACCTGCTCCCGCCCGACACCGCCGCGAGCCTGAGCGCCTCAGCGGAGCGCACCAAGGACGTCGACGGCATGACGGTCAACGTCGCCGTCGGCTACGGCGGTCGCCGCGAGATCGCCGACGCCGTGCGTGACCTGCTGCTCGCCCGGGCCGCCGAGGGCGAGACCATCGAGCAGATCGCCGCCGAGCTCACGGTCGAGGACATCGCCGAGCACCTCTACACCAAGGGCCAGCCCGACCCCGACCTCGTCATCCGCACGTCCGGCGAGCAGCGCCTGGGCGGCTTCCTGCTCTGGCAGAGTGCGACGTCGGAGTTCTACTTCTGCGAGGCGTACTGGCCCGACTTCCGCCACGTCGACTTCCTCCGCGCCCTGAGGGCGTATGCCGGCCGGCACCGTCGGTTCGGCGGGTGACCGTGGACGAGGGCTGAGTGACGGCTTGGTGGACCGAGGGGGCTGAGCGGCCCGAGCGGGCCGAGCGGACACCGGGGAGTGCTCCCCATTGTCCGGCTTGGCCCGGTTGCGTAGGTTGCGGGTGGGCCGAGACGCCCGGGCCCGCACCGGCCCGACCAGCACCGACCAGCGCCCACCAGCACTGAGCAGCACAGACCGGGCCGGACTTTCGACAGCGGCGACGACATCAGGGGAGTACGACAGATGGCGATCTACAAGAAGGGTGCCGATCCGGTGGCCCTGCGGGCCTCGGCCGAGCGGATCACGGGCCACGCGCGCGAGTGCGAGACCGTCAAGAGCGACGCGAGCCGTGCGGTCCACGCTCTGAAGGGCCAGTGGGGCGGCCCCGACCTCGACCACCTGATGAACCGCTGGCCCCCGGTGGAGGCCCAGCTGACGCAGTTCGGGACCGACCTCGGCAAGCTGGCCGAGGCGCTGCGCCGCAACGCGGGCGCCCAGGACACGACGAGCGGTCAGGGCGCCGGCGGCAGCGGTGGCCCCGGAGGAGCCGGCGGCAACGGCGGTCCCGGTGGCGGAGGCGGCAAGGGCATCCCCGGCTACGACCTCCTCAAGTCGATCTGGAGCCCGATCAAGGGGCTCGGCACCGCCGTGGGCCTGCTCGGCACGAGCATGAAGATCAGGAACTTCCTGTCCAACCTCGGCAGCTGGGACAGCACGACCGGGTTGTTCGCCAACCTCAAGAACGCGTGGAAGACCGGCCGGCTGGCCGAGTTCGGCGAGGCGCTGGCGCCGAAGAACTGGGGCTCGCTGTCCCGCTTCCTGCCGTCCCTGGCGGAGGGCGGGGCGCTGGCCCGCACCCTGGGCACCGTGGGCAAGGCGCTCGGCCCGATCGGGGTCGCGTTCGGTGGCTTCACGGTCGCCAACGACATCTCGGAGGGCAACTACGGCCGGGCCGGCTACGACTCGGTGATGACCGGACTCGGGGCCGCGGCCCTGCTGACGCCGCCTCCGGTCGACGTCGTGTGCGGCATCGCCGCCGGCGGCATGGCCGTGGGGCAGCTCGTCTACGACAACTGGGACACGATCACCGACTTCACCTCGGACGCCGCCGACGCCGTCGGTGACTTCACGTCCGACGCGGTCGACGCGGTCGGTGACTTCGCCTCCGGCGCCGCTGACACCCTGGGCGACGTCGCCGACGCCGCGTGGCCCTTCTGACCCGGACCGTCGACCCAGGATCCTGACGGGCGCCGGCTGCCCGGGAGGCGAGATTCCGCGCCGCCCGGCATCGTTGGGACCAGGACCTGAGACCGTGAACCGCCCAACCGCAACACCGCCGACCACGAACGACCGACCGTGAACGACCGACCGTGAACGACCGACCGTGAACGACCGAGGAGAACCATGGCTGACCCGATGAAGGGCACCCCGCTCGAGGGCTTCGAGCTGCCCGACGACGTCTTCGGGCTGGGGGCCGCCGAGCTCGCCTACCTGATGGCCCGCCACGAGACGCCCGCCGGCGAGCGCTCGCGCCGCCTGCTCATGCTCGACCCGCACTCGGCCGACGACGCCGCGCTGCTCGCCGGGGCCTCCAGCCTCGCGTCCCGGGGCTGGCTCACCGTGACCGACGACGGCGAGGCGCAGACCCGGTCCAACGCCGCCCTCGTCGAGTACGCCGTGGGCGCGGCCACCCGCTGGACCCGCGTGGGGCTCGTCGGTGAGAACGCCAGCCAGATGGACTTTGCGATCCTCGTCGAGTCCGACACCGTCATCGCGCTCATGCAGCCGCGCCAGCTCGCCTCGTGGTTCATCCGCCTCGGCGAGCGCAACGGCGAGACCGGCGCCCTCGTGACCGGGCTCGTGCGCGAGCGCTTCGCCGCCAACCCCGAGTCCGGTGTCTTCCTCGAGGTGCAGACGCTCGAGGGCAGCTCCAACCTCGCTGTCCGGCGGTCGGGTTCGGGCTTCGAGGCCCTGGCCGACGTGGCCGGCCCCGGCACCGGTACCGGCGGGATCGTCGACGCCGAGGGTCTGCAGGCCGCGGTCTCGGCTCTCTACACCGAGGTGGTCAGCGCATGAGCGCCCCGACTCCCCGCGCCACGGGACCGGCCGGCGCGACACCGCCCAAGGAGCCCTTCTCCTACGTCAGCCAGCAGCGTGGGCTGCTGACGCTGAAGATCCGCGAACCGGCGCTCATGTTCGTCTTCTTCCTCGCCTTCGCCGTCCTCGGCGTCGTCTTCTTCTTCATGGTCAAGAAGGGCGCCGACCAGGGCGCCGAGGGAGCCATGGGCGTGGCCTACCTCATCCTCGCCATCTTCGCGGGGCTGGGCGTCGTCGGGATGGCCATCGCGGCCGTCCGCTGGCGCTGGAAGCGCGAGTACGTCCGCGTCATGGGTCGCTCGCCCTGGGCGTGAGCAGCGACCCGCCGCCGTACGCCTGGCTCGAAGACCCCACCCGGCCGCTCGGCCCGGTGGGGGTCCGCACGACCGTGGTGCTGGGCGCCGTGCTCGGCGGCGTCGGCCTGTTCTCGTTGGCGTATGCCGTGTTCGGCGGTCCGGACGCGAAAGTGGCCCGGTCGGTGGCCGGCTTCGCGTTCGTCGTCATCGGGGCCGTGGTCGTCCGCATGGGCGTGGCGCGGCGGGCGTGGCGGCGGCGTCACCCCGGCGTGGACCCGCTCGAGGCCGCGGCGGCCGCCGGTGGCGACGTCGGGGACGCGTTCGGCGGCGACTCGCGGGTGGCCAGCGTCGGGCGCTGGGTGCTCGTGGTGGTGTGCGCCGCCGTCACGCTCGTCATGGTGCTGGCGCTGCGGCGCGCGGTCACGGGGGAGACGCCCACGGGCGCCGGCGCCATGGTCGTCATCGTGCTGCTCGGCGCCTTCTCGGCGCTCGTCGGCGTGGCTGCGCTCGTCGCGGGGTCGCGACGGCGCTGAGCCCGACGACACGGGTCGCTGCCGGCTCGGCGCCGCCCCGACGCCGTGCGGCGTCCGGAGCGTTATGCCCGTGTGAACACTCGGGCGACACGACGACACGACGGCGTTCAATCCCCGCCACTGTCACCCCCGAGTCGTACCGTCGATCCAACGGCCGACACCCGTCGGACGTTGCCAGGAGGCCCACCCATGGAGCGATCGCTCAGGACGGAGGGCCGGGCACGACGCCACCCTCTGGTGGCCGCCCGGCATCTCGGGAGCGATGAGGCGCGCTGAGCGCGTCGCGTAGGGAGTGGCACATGGCACGTACGACCCGTCAGGTCACGTCGGACCCCGCCAGCACGACCGCCAGCACCACCAAGTCGGCCGCGGCCTCCACACGCGCCACCACACGCACGACGGCTCGTCAGCGCGAGCCCGAGCACAAGACGTACGTCCTCGACACGTCGGTGCTGCTGTCCGACCCGCGGGCCATGCTGCGGTTCGCCGAGCACGAGGTCGTCCTGCCGGTCGTCGTCGTCACCGAGCTCGAGGGCAAGCGTCACCACCCGGAGCTCGGCTACTTCGCCCGCCAGGCCCTGCGACTGCTCGACGACCTGCGCGTCAGCGAGGGACGGCTCGACAAGCCCGTGGCCGTCGGCACCGACGGCGGCACCCTGCGCGTCGAGCTCAACCACACCGACCCGTCCTCGCTGCCGGCCGGGTTCCGGCTCGGCGACAACGACACCCGGATCCTCGCCGTGGCCCGCAACCTCGCCAACGAGGGCGCCGACGTGACGATCGTCAGCAAGGACCTCCCGATGCGCGTCAAGGCCTCGGCGTGCGGTCTCGAGGCGGAGGAGTACCGCCACGAGCAGGGCATCGACTCCGGCTGGACCGGGATGCAGGAGCTCGAGGTCAGCAGCGAGGAGCTCGACCAGCTCTACGACCGCGGACGCATCGAGCACGCCGGCGCAGCCGAGCTGCCGTGCCACACCGGTCTCGTCCTGCTCTCGCCGCGGGGAAGCGGTCTGGGGCGGGTCGGGGCCGACAAGCAGATCCGGCTCGTCCGCGGCGACCGCGACGCGTTCGGCCTGCACGGTCGCAGCGCCGAGCAGCGCATCGCCCTCGACCTGCTGCTCGACCCCGACGTCGGCATCCTCAGCCTCGGTGGCCGGGCCGGCACGGGCAAGTCCGCGCTCGCCCTGTGCGCCGGCCTCGAATCGGTCATGGAGCGCCGGATCCAGCGCAAGGTGCTCGTCTTCCGGCCGCTCTTCGCCGTCGGCGGCCAGGAGCTCGGCTACCTGCCCGGCACCGAGGCGGAGAAGATGAACCCATGGGGCCAGGCGGTCTTCGACACCCTGAGCGCCCTCGTCTCGACCGAGGTCGTCGAGGAGATCATGGACCGCGGGCTGCTCGAGGTCCTTCCCCTGACGCACATCCGTGGCCGGTCCCTGCACGACGCGTTCGTCATCGTCGACGAGGCCCAGTCCCTCGAGCGCAACGTGCTCCTCACGGTGCTGAGCCGTATCGGGCAGAACAGCAAGGTCGTGCTCACCCACGACGTCGCGCAGCGTGACAACCTCCGCGTCGGCCGGCACGACGGCGTCGCGGCGGTCATCGAGAAGCTCAAGGGCCACCCGCTCTTCGCGCACGTGACGCTGACCCGGAGCGAGCGCAGCCCCATCGCGGCCCTGGTCACCGACATGCTCGAAGGAATCGATGTGACCTGAGTCACACAGCGCACCGGCGTCCCCGAGCACGGTTCTCGGGGACGCTGTGCGCTGGGCCACGTGCCCGGTCGTCCGAGACGCGTCTGGGCGGTGGACACCGATTTGCTCCTGATCCGATCGGCTGGCACCGTGTCAGGTTGAAAGGTCTCGGAACGATAACGCTCACCGTGGGGTGTGAGCGCGATCGGCCGGGACCGTGTTCTCACGTCGGGCGCAGCCGTCGACGGGCGGTCGCCCGTACACTCTGCGCCGGGCAGCCCCCGACCCCAGGAAGGCGTGACGTCTGTTCATGGCACGGTATGAAGGCCGGCACCGCAACGCTCCGGCCCCCTCGACCGCTCCGCGCCCGAACCCCGCCACCTCTCCGGCGCGGTCCGGCTCGGCCCGGCGCGAGGAGGTCCCCGCAGTCCCTCGCAGCCCCCGTCCGGCGACGCGTCCGCAGGCCCGTCCCGTCACCCCGGGCGCGCGGCGTGCGTTCGACCCGACCCGCGCCATACCGGTCGTCCCGTCGCCCGCCCACCGCGCCGAGCCCGCTGAGCTCGCTGAGTCCGCCAAGACCGCTGAGCCGGCGCCGCGCACCGACCGGACGCACACCGCCGACCGGACCCCTGGCGACCGGAACACCGCCTCCGCGCCGGCGCACGCCAGCCGCAGCAGCCGCCACGCCAAGCAGACCTCGCGCAAGCGGCACGTCGGTCGGCCGATCCTCGCCGGCGCCCTCGCCCTGGGCCTCGGCGCGTCGGGCTTCGCCTACGCCAAGGCCACGAACCTCATCGGCGCCGACGCGGCCGCGTTCGTCGTCGGCAGCGGTGTCGTCGCCCAGACCGACGAGCTGGCCCGCGCCTCGACGGTCGACACCACCTACCGCGCCGCCGCCTCCGTCTCGCGCAACGAGCGCCGCACCGCCATCGCCGCCACCGGCCTGCGCACGGCCAAGGAGCTCGAGGCGAAGAAGAAGCAGGAGGCCGCCAAGCAGGCCGAGCTGGCCCGCAAGGCCGCCGCCAAGGCAGCCCTCGCCAAGGAGCGCCAGCGCGCCATCGACAACGCCAAGGACGACCCCAAGTCGGCCGCCCGCGTCCTCATGGCCGACCACGGCTGGACGAGCGACGCGCAGTACAACTGCCTCGTCAACCTGTGGACCGGTGAGAGCGACTGGCGCTGGTTCGCCGAGAACTCCAGCTCGGGCGCCTACGGCATCCCGCAGTCCCTGCCGGCGAGCAAGATGTCGCAGTTCGGTGCCGACTACCGCACCAACCCGCTGACCCAGATCAAGTGGGGCCTCTGGTACATCGAGATGTCCTACGGCAACCCGTGCAACGCCTGGTCGACGTGGCAGGCGCGCTCGCCGCACTGGTACTGACCTGACCGAGTCGTATGCCGAGTGGCGCGTTCCCGGGGGAGCGCGCCACACGGCATACGTCGTCCCAGGCGTCCCCTGACCGCTCGCAGGGCGTCAGATCTTGCGCAGGCGCACCCGGCGCACCTCGTGGTTGTCGCCCTTGGACAGCACGAGGCTCGCGCGCGAGCGCGTCGGCAGGATGTTCTCGACGAGGTTCGGGCCGTTGATCTCGCGCCAGATCCGGTTGGCGGTCGCGACCGCCTCCTCGTCGGAGAGCACGGCGTAGCGGTGGAAGTACGAGTCCGGGTCGGAGAAGGCGGTCTCGCGCAGGCGCAGGAAGCGCTCGACGTACCACTTGCGCACGTCGTCGACCCATGCGTCGACGTAGACGGAGAAGTCGAAGAAGTCGCTGACAGCGAGCCCCGTGCCGCGCACGGGGTGCACCTGGGGCGCCTGCAGCACGTTGAGGCCCTCGACGATGAGCACGTCGGGCTGCCGCACGACGATGCGCTCGCCGGGGACGATGTCGTAGGTCAGGTGGGAGTAGACGGGGGCCGTGACCTCCTCGCGCCCCGACTTGATCTCGGCGACGAAGCGCAGCAACGCGCGCCGGTCGTAGGACTCGGGGAAGCCCTTGCGCTGCAACAGTCCCCGGCTCTCGAGCTCGGCGTTGGGGAAGAGGAAGCCGTCGGTCGTCACGAGCGCGACCCGCGGGGTGTCGGGCCAGCGCGCCAGCATCTCGCGCAGGATGCGGGCGGTCGTCGACTTGCCGACGGCCACCGACCCCGCCACGCCGATGACGAAGGGCGTCTTGGCGGGACGCTCGCCGAGGAAGTCGCTCGTCACCTGGTGCAGCTGCCGCGTGGCCCCGACGTAGAAGTTGAGCAGGCGCGACAGCGGGAGGTAGACCTCCTCGACCTCGGTGAGGTCGACCCGGTCGCCCAGCCCGCGCAGGCGCGCGAGGTCGGCGTCGTCGAGGTTGAGCGGGTGGTTCTCGCGCAACCGGGACCACGCGGCCCGGTCGAACTCGACGTAGGGCGACGGGATCACCGTGCCGTTGGTGGCACGGCTCCCGTCGGAGCCGTTCCCGTCGATCCCGCTGGATGGCTGCGACACGCTGGACATTCTTGCGGACACCACGGCCGAGGGTGGCGTCGGGCCCTCAGGGGTTCCCCTAGGCTGGTTCTCATGTGTGGAATCGTGGGGTACGTCGGGCGGACCGATGACGGGACGGCGCTCGACGTCGTCATGGAGGGTCTGGCGCGCCTCGAGTACCGCGGCTACGACTCGGCCGGGGTGGCCCTGCTCGACGGGGACCACGTCGAGACCCGCAAGAAGTCGGGCAAGCTGGCCAACCTCGTCGCCGAGCTCGAGTCCGACCCGCTGCCGTCGTCCACGACCGGCATCGGCCACACCCGCTGGGCCACGCACGGCGGCCCGACCGACCAGAACGCCCACCCGCACCGCGGCGGCAAGGACGGCAAGCTCGCCCTCATCCACAACGGGATCATCGAGAACTTCCACGCCCTGAAGCAGGGCCTGCTCGCCGACGGCGTCGAGTTCACGAGCGAGACCGACACCGAGGTCGTCGCCCACCTCGTCGCCGCGGCCTACGACCGCGAGCACGACCTGACGGCCGCCATGCGCGTCGTCGTCGCCGACCTCGAGGGCGCCTTCACGCTCCTCGCGATCCACGCCGACCAGCCCGGTGTCGTCGTCGGCGCCCGCCGCAACAGCCCCCTCGTCGTCGGCCTCGGCGACGACGCCAACTACCTCGGCTCCGACGTCGCGGCCTTCATCGGCCACACCCGCCACGCGCTCGAGCTCGCCCAGGACCAGATCGTCACGATCACGCCCGACGGCGCCTCCGTCATCAACTTCGACGGCACGCCCGCCGAGGGCAAGGCCTACGAGGTCACCTGGGACGCCGCGGCCGCCGAGAAGGGCGGCTACGCGACGTTCATGGAGAAGGAGATCCACGACCAGCCGCACGCCGTGGCCGACACGCTCCTCGGGCGCACCGACGCCGAGGGCCGGCTCGTCCTCGACGAGATGAGCATCTCCGAGGAGCAGCTCAAGGCCGTCGACCGCATCACCATCGTCGCCTGCGGCACGGCCGCGTATGCTGGCATGGTCGCGAAGTACGCCATCGAGCACTGGACGCGCATCCCCGTCGAGGTCGCCCTCGCGCACGAGTTCCGCTACTGCGACCCGATCGTCAACGAGCGCACGCTCGTCGTCTCGATCAGCCAGTCCGGCGAGACGATGGACACCCTGATGGCCGTCAAGCACGCCCGCGAGCTCGGCGCCATCACCGTGTCGGTGTGCAACACGCACGGCTCGACGATCCCGCGCGAGTCCGACGCCGTGCTCTACACGCACGCCGGCCCCGAGATCGCCGTCGCCTCGACCAAGGCGTTCCTCGCCCAGATCACCGCCTGCTACGTGCTCGGGCTCTACCTCGCGCAGCTGCGCGGCGGCTCCTACGCCGACGACGCCCAGTCGGTCATGAAGGAGCTGGGCGGCGTCCCGGCCAAGATCGAGACGCTCCTCGGCCAGATGGGCCGGGTCAAGGAGATCGCGAAGTTCATGGCCGACACCCGCTCGGTCCTCTTCCTCGGCCGCCACGTCGGCTACCCGATCGCCATGGAGGGCGCGCTCAAGCTCAAGGAGCTCGCCTACATCCACGCCGAGGGCTTCGCCGCCGGCGAGCTCAAGCACGGCCCGATCGCGCTCATCGAGCCGGGCCAGCCGGTCTTCGTCGTCGTGCCGTCGCCGACGAGCGAGCACGGCCTGCACGGCAAGGTCGTCAGCAACATCCAGGAGATCCGCGCCCGCGGCGCCCGCACCCTCGTCATCGCCGAGGAGGGCGACGAGGCCGTCGTGCCGTTCGCCGACGAGGTCATCCGGGTGCCCGCGACCTCTCCGCTGCTCGCGCCGCTGCTCACGGTCGTGCCGCTGCAGGTGTTCGCCCTGTGGCTCTCGACGGCCAAGGGCCTCGACGTCGACCAGCCGCGCAACCTCGCCAAGTCGGTCACGGTCGAGTGACGTGATCGTCGGGGTCGGGATCGACGTCGTGGACATCGAGCGTTTCGAGGCGACCCTCGAGCGCACCCCGGCGCTGCGCGAGCGTCTCTTCACCGCCGACGAGCGCCACCTCGGCATCGCCTCCCTCGCGGCGCGGTTCGCCGCCAAGGAGGCGCTCGCCAAGTCGCTCGGCGCCCCGGTCGGGCTGCACTGGACCGACGCCCAGGTCGTGACCAACGACGACGGGCGTCCCTCGCTCGAGATCGGCGGCACGGTGCTGGCCCGGGCCAACGACCTCGGCGTCGACTCCTTCCACCTGTCCCTGTCGCACGACGCGGGTGTCGCGTCGGCCGTCGTCATTGCTGAGGGCTGATGATCCGCGCACACTCCGTCGAGTCCGTCCGGGCCGCCGAGGCGGCCGCCATGGCGCAGCTGCCCGAGGGCGAGCTCATGTCGCGCGCCGCGCTCGGCCTCGCCGAGGTGGCCGCCGCGCGCCTCGCCGACACCGACGGCACCGCCGTCGTCGGGCTCATCGGTGCCGGTGACAACGGCGGTGACACGTTGTATGCCGTCGCCCACCTCGCCGAGGCCGGTTTCGCCGGCGCCGTGGTGCTGGTCCCCGCGTCTGGTCGGGAGGGCGTGCACGCCGCCGGGCTGGCCGCCGCCGAGGCCGCCGGGGTCATGGTCCACGAGGCCGCCGGCGCCGCTGCTGCCGCCGCGGAGGTCGTGGCGGAGGCCGACGTCGTGCTCGACGGCATCGTCGGCATCGGGGGTCGTCCCGGGCTGCGTCCGGACGCCGCGCGACTCGTCGACTCCGTCGACGACGACGCGTGGGTCATCGCGGTCGACCTCGCCAGCGGGCTCGACCCGGCAGGCGAGGAGGGCGAGGACGACGCCGTCTGGGCCGACGAGACCGTCACCTTCGGCACGCCGAAGCCCGTGCACCTGCTTCCGGCGGGCGAGGCCGCCACCGGCCGCCTGACCGTCGTCGACATCGGCATCGACGTGGACGACGTGCCCGCAGCTGTCGAGCGCCTGACGTGGGACGACGTCGCCGGCCTCTGGCCGGTGCCCGGCAGCGGCGACGACAAGTACTCCCGCGGCGTGCTCGGCGTCGTCGCGGGCAGCGAGGCCTACCCCGGCGCAGCCGTGCTCACCACCACCTCCGCCGCCGAGGCCGGGGTCGGGATGCTCCGCTACGTCGGCACGCCGACACCGGTCGGGCTCGTGCACCAGGCCGTCCCCGAGGCGGTCGTCGGTGACGGCCGCGTCCAGGCCTGGGTCGTCGGGCCCGGTCTCGACACCGACGCTGACGACTCCGAGGCCCGCACCCAGCTCGACGCGGCGCGCTCGGCCCTGGCGAGCGACCTGCCCGTCGTCGTCGACGCCGGGGGACTGGCGCTCGTCGAGGGTCGGCGCGAGGCGCCGACCGTCCTGACTCCACACGCCGGTGAGCTGGCGCGCCTTCTGACCCGCCTCGAGGACGGCGCCACCGACCGCGACACCGACCACGACGCCGCGGGCTCGGGAGCCGAGGTGGGCGTCGACGACGTCAAGGCCGACCCGCTCAGGCACGCCCGGCGCCTCGTCGCCCTGACCGGCGCCACGGTGCTGCTCAAGGGTGCGACGACCCTCGTCGTCACCGACGGCGAGCCCGTGCGCTCGCAGGCCGACGCCCCGCCGTGGCTCGCCACGGCAGGAGCCGGCGACGTGCTTTCCGGTGTCATCGGCGCCCTGCTCGCGGCCGGCCTGACGCCCCACGACGCCGCGTCCCTCGGAGCCATGGTCCACGGCGTCACCGCCGACCGGGTGTCCGGCGGCGGCCCGCTGCGGGCACTCGCGGTGGCACACGGCATACGACCCACGGTGCGGGACCTGCTGGCCCGCGGACGGTCCGCTCCGAGCTGACCCGGCCCGCCGGCGAAGCCCCGTCGCCACGCCCCGTTCCCGGACAGCCCTGACGAACTGCGAGACTGCACGCATGAGCGAGATCGACGCCTCTGACGCCGACCGGACCGTGACGGACCCCGCCCGTGACGCTGCCCCGGGCAGCGCTCCGCTGCAGACACACGGCCTGACCGTGTGGGCCGAGATCGACCTCGCCGCGCTCGAGTCCAACGTGCGCACCCTGCGCGCACTCGCCCCGTCGTCGGAGTTCATGGCCGTGGTCAAGGCCGACGCCTACGGCCACGGGCTGCTGCCCGTCGCGCGCGCAGCCGTGCGTGGCGGAGCCACCTGGCTCGGGGTCGCCCAGTTCGCCGAGGCCTTCGCGCTGCGCGACGCGGGCCTGACGACACGGCTGCTGACCTGGCTCAGCGTGCCCGGAGCGGACTTCGCCGGCGCCGTCGAGCGCGACATCGACCTCTCCGCGTCGGCACCCTGGGTGCTCGACGAGATCGCAGCGGCCGCCTCCGCGCTGGGGCGCACCGCGCGGGTGCACCTCAAGGCCGACACGGGTCTGGGCCGCGGCGGTGCCTACGGTGCCGACTGGACCACTCTCGTGGCACACGCCCGCCGGCTCGAGGAGGACGGCTCGATCACCGTCGTGGGCCTCTGGACCCATTTCGCGCACGCCGACTCTCCCGAGCACCCCACCGTGCTGGCCCAGCAGGAGCGCTTCTTCGAGGCCGTCGCCGAGGCCGAGCAGGCCGGCATCCGCCCGGAGGTGCGCCACCTCGCCAACTCCGCCGCCACCCTCGTGCACCCGTCGGCGCACGCCGACCTCGTGCGCCCCGGCATCGCGATGTACGGCCTGACGCCGGTGCCGCAGGTCGACGACGACTTCGGCCTGCGCCCTGTCATGACGCTCCGGGCGCGCCTCGCCCTCGTCAAGTCGCTCCCGGCCGGTCAGGGCATCAGCTACGGCCACGCCTACGTTCCCGACGTCGACACCGTCGTCGGACTCGTGCCGGCCGGCTACGCCGACGGCGTGCCGCGCAACGCGACCAACGTCGGGCCGCTGCTCGTCGACGGGCGCCGCACCACGATCGCCGGACGGGTCTGCATGGACCAGTTCGTCGTCGACCTCGGCCCGGGCTCGCAGGCCCGGGCGGGCGATGTCGTCACGCTCTTCGGTGGTGCGCCCGGCGAGCCCACCGCGCAGGACTGGGCCGACGCGACCGACACCATCAGCTACGAGATCGTCACCAGGCTGGGCGCTCGCGTGCCCCGGCTCTACGTCGGCACTCCGGGGGAGGACGCATGAGCCCGCGTCGCAACCCGGTCATCGGCGTCGCCGCCGCCACCCTCGGCGTGGCCGCCGGTGTCGCCGCGGGCATCGCCGCGGACCGGGCCGGCAAGCACCGCGCCGCGATGGAGGCCCTGGAGACCCCCGAGCTGCTCGACATCACGCCCGACGAGGAGCGCGTGGTCGTCACCGACGACGGCGTCCTGCTCCACGTCGAGATCGACCTGCCCACCGGTCCGGCCGCCCGGGAGGCCGCCGAGGGCACGACACGGCACGACCGGCCCGAGGAGCTGCCGACGGTCGTGCTGACCCACGGCTACTGCCTCAGCCTGCGCTGCTGGGTCTACCAGCGGCGGGCCCTCAAGGAGGCCGGCTACCGCGTCGTCAGCTGGGACCAGCGCGGACACGGCCGCTCGGGCCGGGGCGAGAAGGACAGCTACACGATCGACCGCCTCGGGCAGGACCTGCACACCGTCATCGACCAGGTCGTGCCGGAGGGCGACATCGTGCTCGTCGGCCACTCGATGGGCGGCATGACGATGCTGGCCCTCGGCGAGCAGCAGCCGCGCTTCGTCGTCGAGCGCGTCGTCGGGGCGGGCTTCGTCGCCACGAGCCCCGGCGGCATCATGCTCGCCAACGGCGGCCGCGTCGCCACCCTCGGCCGGCTCATGCTCGAGCGGCTCGGACCCGGGGTGCTCGGGCCCCTCAGCAACCGGCCGGACCTGTTCACCCGGATCCGCCGGGTCGGGCGCGACATCGAGCACTTCATGGTCGAGCAGAACTCGTTCGCCTCGCCGGTGCCGCGCTCCGTCGTGCGCTACACCGCCGACATCCTGCTCAGCACGCCGCTCGACGTCGTCAACGACTACCTCCAGACGTTCGACGGCTTCGACAAGCGGCCCGCGCTGCTCGAGTTCCGGCACGCCGTCGTCCTCGTCTTCAACGGCCGTGACGACATCCTCACGCCGCCGTCGCACAGCGAGCTCATCGTCGAGGGCATCCCCGGCGCCGAGCACATCGTCGTCAACGACGCCGGGCACGTCATCATGCTCGAGCACCCCGACCTGCTCAACGCCCACCTCGTGCAGCTCGTCGACCAGTCGGCGCGCGCCCGGGCCGAGCAGATCGAGGTCGACAAGCAGCCGCGCGTGCGCCGCATCGTCACCGACGTCGCCAAGAACCGCCGTCAGCGTCGCCTCGAGACGGAGGCTGCCGAGCTCGCCCGCGCGCGCCGCGGCAAGCGCAGCCGGCCCAAGGGGGCGTGACCCGCGTGGAGCGGCAGCTGCGGTGGGCGACCACCGAGGACACCCAGGACTTCGGCCGTCGGCTCGGCGCCCTGCTCCGCGGCGGCGACGTGCTCGTGCTCACCGGCGACCTCGGTGCCGGCAAGACGACGCTGACGCAGGGCATCGCCGAGGGGCTCGGGGTGCGCGGCCCGATCACCTCGCCGACGTTCGTCATCGCGCGGGTGCACCCGTCGCTCGTCGGCGGACCGGCGCTCGTCCACGTCGACGCCTACCGCCTCGGCAGCGCGATCGAGCTCGACGACCTCGACCTCGACGCCGACCTCGAAGCCAGCGTGACCATCGTCGAGTGGGGCGCCGGCCTCGCCGAGCAGCTGAGCGACGAGCGCCTCGAGCTGACGATCACCGGCGAGGACGTCCGCACGGCGCACCTCGTCGGGGTCGGGGAGCGCTGGGACGACGTCCTCGACGCCGTCGCGCCAGTGAGCTGACGCCACCCGGCACGCCCGGCCGTGCACCTCGCCACGTGCCGACGCCGCCTCGGCTCGTGACGGGGCACGCGGCATACGACCTCGGGTTCGGGGACCCCGCTCGTGCTCGGATAGCCTGACCGTCGTGCTCCTGCTCGCGATCGACACCTCCACGACCGCCATCACCGTCGGCCTGCACGACGGTGCCTCGGTCGTCGCGGAGGCCACCACCCTCGACGCCCGCGCGCACGCCGAGCACCTCGCGCCCAACATCCGCGCGGCCCTGGCCTCGGCCGGAGCCGAGCCGGGCGACGTTACCGACGTCGTCGTCGGCATCGGTCCCGGGCCCTTCACCGGGCTGCGCGTCGGCATCGTCACCGGCCGCACGTTCGCCTTCGCGCTCGGCCTGCCGGTGCGCGGCCTGACGAGCCTCGACGCCCTCGCCCACGAGGCCTGGCTGGAGGGACGCCGCGGCGACCTGCTCGTCGCCACCGACGCCCGCCGCAAGGAGGTGTATGCCGCGACCTACAGCCTCGGGGACGAGCGCGCCTGCCGCGTCGGCGAGCCCGTCGTGTCGCGTGCCGCCGACCTGCCTGACCAGGTGCGCGGGCTGCCCACGGCCGGGCGCGGTCCGACGCTCTACGCCGACGCACTGCCCGACGCGGTCGGCCCGCTCGACGTCAGCGGGGGAGTCCTCGCCGACCTCGCGGCGCGTCGGCTGAGGGATTCGCCCGCCGGCCCTGCGAACGAGCTGCAGCTGGTCGATCCCGGCCACGGCTTCGACGGGCTCGAGCCGCTCTACCTCCGACGGCCGGATGCGGCGCCCGCCCCGCCGTCGAAGAAGTCGACGCTCGGATGACCGTGGCACAGCCAGAGGCCGCCGCTCCCGGAGAGGTCGTGCTGCGCGACCTCGAGTGGACCGACCTCGCGCACCTCGCCGAGCTCGAGCAGCAGCTCTTCGCCGACGACGCGTGGTCCGAGGCGACGTGGTGGACCGAGCTCGCCGGACGACCCCGCCGCGACTACGTCGTCGCGACCACCCCCGACGGGACGATCGCCGGGTATGCCGGCCTCGACGTCGCCGGCGACGTGGCCGACGTCATGACCATCGCAACCGCCCCCGGGCACCAGGGACGCGGCACCGGTCGCGTGCTCCTCACCGAGCTCGTGCGCCGCGCCACCGCGCGGGGTGTCGAGGCGGTGCTCCTCGAGGTGCGGGCCGACAACGACGCCGCCCGGCGCCTCTACGACCGCGCCGGCTTCGAGGTCATCTCGGTCCGCCGGCGCTACTACCAACCCGGCGACGTGGACGCGCTCGTGATGCGCCTGCTCGTCACGAAGGGAGACGCATGAGCGACGAGCCCCTCGTCCTCGGCATCGAGACGTCCTGCGACGAGACCGGGGTCGGCATCGTCCGCGGGCAGACGCTCCTCGTCGACACGGTCGCGAGCAGCGTCGAGGAGCACGCGCGCTTCGGCGGCGTCGTGCCCGAGGTCGCGAGCCGCGCCCACCTCGAGGCGATGGTCCCGACCATCGAGCGCGCCTGCCGTGAGGCCGGCGTGCAGCTGCGCGACCTCGACGCCATCTCCGTGACGTCCGGCCCCGGTCTGGCCGGCGCGCTCCTCGTCGGGGTCGCCTCGGCCAAGGCGCTCGCGCTCGCCCTCGGCAAGCCGATCTACGGCGTCAACCACCTCGCCTCGCACGTCGCCGTCGACATCGTCGAGCACGGACCGCTGCCCGAGCCCACGATGGCGATGCTCGTCTCGGGCGGTCACTCCTCGCTCCTGCTCGTGCCCGACGTCACCAACGACGTGCGCTCGCTCGGCTCGACGATGGACGACGCCGCCGGCGAGGCCTTCGACAAGGTCGCGCGCGTCCTCGGGCTGCCGTTCCCCGGTGGGCCACACGTGGATCGCGCTGCGCGAGAAGGCAACCGGATCGCCATCGACTTCCCCCGTGGCCTCACGACCGGCCGCGACATGGAGCGCCACCGCTTCGACTTCTCCTTCTCCGGCCTCAAGACCGCCGTCGCCCGATGGGTCGAGACCCGTCAGCGCGCCGGCGAGACCGTGCCCGTCGCCGACGTCGCAGCGAGCTTCCAGGAGGCCGTCGTCGACGTGCTGACCCGCAAGGCCCTGCTCGCCTGCAAGGAGCACGACGTCGAGCACCTGCTCATCGGCGGCGGCGTCGCGGCCAACTCCCGCCTGCGCGCGCTCGCCCAGGAGCGGTGCGACAAGGCCGGCGTGACCCTCCGCGTGCCCCGGCCGGGCCTGTGCACCGACAACGGGGCCATGGTGGCTGCGCTCGGGGCGCAGATGGTGGCCAAGGGGCGCGAGCCGAGCGACCTCGGTCTTCCTACGGACTCGTCGATGCCGGTGACTCTGGTTCAGGCGTAGGTCGTTTTCAGGCCTGCGTGGCTGGGACGCCCTTCGGGCGACCGACCCTCCGCGCGGCGTGGAGCGTCAGCCGGCCGTTCCTGCCCACACTCACGTTCGTATGCCACGGGCCGGCTTCCGATGCCGCGCGGACGGCCGGTCACCCTCGTTCTCGACCCCGCGCGCGGCTCTCGTCCTGGCTGGGTGAGTCCTGGCCACGACGTGTGTGCAGGCCCCCGCGATCGTCGGTTGGCGCCTGGGGGTCGGGGGTGTTGGTTTGGGCTGGTGACTGTCAGGTGTCGGGTTGCTGGGTGCAACCCGGCCGGTGGTGGTTTAGCGGCAGTGGGCCAGGCCCATGCGTAGCTTGAGGTCGACGACTCGGGTGGCGGCGGTCTCGACCTGCTGGGCGAAGGCGGGGTCGGCCTTGGCCTTGGCGGTGATGGCGTCGTGCATGGCGGGGACGGCGCTCGGGCGGGCCGTCAGGGTGATGTCACCGCCGGCCTCGATGAAGCGGGTGGCGCGCTCGCCGACGGGCACGGCGGCCACGGCCTTGGCCGCGCCCACGTCGTCGGTGATGACGACGCCGTCGTAGGAGAGCCGGTCGCGGAGCAGGTCGGTGACGATGGGCTTCGAGAAGACCGCGTTGGTGCCCGGGTCGATGCGGCTGTAGATCGCCGAGCCCACCATGACGAGCTCCACCCCGTCCTGGATGCCGGTGCGGAACGGCTCGAGGTACGGGTCGTCGACGGTCGTCGTCCGGTCGGTGATGCCGCGCGCAGTGACGTCCGTGTTGCCGGTGATCCGGCCGATGCCGGGGAAGTGCTTGACCGTGGCGGCCACCCCGCCGGCGCGCATGCCGGCGAGGAAGGCGCCCACCATCCGGGAGACGCGCTCGGGGTCGCTCGAATACTGGCGGTCGTACTGGCCGATGGGTCCGTTGGCGCGACCGACCGAGGTCGGGACGGTGTCGGCGACCGGCGCGAGGTTGACGTTGATGCCCGCCGTGCGCAGCTGGTTGGCCCACCGCGTCGCGTCGGCGGTCAGCGCACCGGGCGAGCCCTGGTCCTGGACGCGGGCCGACGGCATACGGCTGAAGCCGTCGCCGCGCAGCTGCTGCACGGCCCCACCCTCCTGGTCGGCGGCGACGAGCAGCCCGAGGCCCGCGGTGTCCTCGGCCGACGCGAGGGAGGCCAGGTGCCGCGTCGTCCGGCGGACGCTGTCGGAGCCGCCGGTCCAGCCGCCGAGCAGGATGACACCACCGAGGTGGCGTCGCGCCACGAGTGCGTCGAGGCTGGTGCGGCTCGCGCCGTTGTCGAGCCCGACCATGAGCAGCTGGCCGGACCGCTCGCCGGCGTCCATGCGCGCGACGAGGTCCGGCGCGCACGAGGAGGGTGTCCTCGGCGCTTTCGTCGTGGTGGGCGAGCTCGGGGTCGAGGGGGTCCCGCTGCTCGTCGAGGTGCTCGCCCCGGTGGTGGGGACGGTGGAGGTGGCTGCCGGGGGAGGCGCCGTGGTCCCGGGGGCCGAGGGCCCGGCGGCCGGTGGGGCCGTCGAGCACGCGGCGAGTGCCGTCACGGCAGCCGCGAGCACCGTCCAGCTCGGCGTGGATGGGCGGCGGCGTCGGGTCGGGCTCTGGCGCATCGTTCGAGCCTATCCCCGACGGGTCCGAGCGCCCTGCGCCGTGGTGCGAGCCGGTGCGCGCCGGGCGAGCGGGTACGTTGCCGCTGTGACGACCCAACCCACTCCCGTCGTGCTCGACGTCGACACGGGTGTCGACGACGCGTGCGCACTGCTCCTCGCCGCCCTGCACCCTTCTCTCGACCTGCGTGCCGTCTCCTGCGTCGGTGGCAACGCGCCCGTCGACGACGTCGTGCGCAACACCCTCCTCGTCCTCGAGACGGCCGGCCGCACCGACGTGCCCGTCGCGCGCGGCGCCGAACGCCCCCTGCTCGAGACTCCCGTCGATGCCCGCCACGTGCACGGCGACGACGGCATGGCCGACCTCGGGTGGGGCGCGGCCACCACGGCGACCGTCGACCCCCGGCACGCGGTCGAGCTGCTCCGCGACGTGTGCCGCGACGCCGCCGAGGCGGACCGGCCGGTGACCCTCGTGCCGCTCGCACCGCTGACCAACATCGCGCTGCTGCTGCGCACCCATCCCGACGCGGCGCGCGGCATCTCGGAGATCGTCTTCATGGGCGGCGCCGCCAACGTGGGCAACGCGACGGCCTCGGCCGAGTTCAACGTCTTCCACGACCCGGAGGCCGCAGCCATCACGCTCGACGCCGCCGCCGACCTCGGGATCCCGGTCACGATGTACGGGCTCGACGTCTTCTACGAGCCGGTCGTCGACCGGGCCGCCGCGGCCGAGCTCGTGGCCGTGGGTGGTCGTGGGCCGGCGGAGCTCGGCGGTCGCCTCATGGACTTCCAGCGTGAGCGTCTCGGCGGCGAGCACGCCACGATCGGCGACGCCGGCGCGGTCTGCGCCGTCATCGACCGCGCCGCACTGCGCACCGAGACGCTGCCGCTGCGCATCGAGCTCGCCGGCTCCTGGTCGCGCGGCCGGACCATCGTCGACCGGCGCGACTGGAGCGGGGCCATCGCGCACGACCCGCACGGGGAGGCGCCGGTCCGTGTCGACGTCGCGCTCGGGGTGGACGGTGAGCGCTACTCCCGTCTCTGGCGCGACACCCTGCTCGGACGCGAGGAGCACTGATGGGTCGCGTGGCCGTGCTCGGCTCGCTCAACGTCGACGTCGTGACCCTCGTCGAGCGGCACCCCGTCCCGGGTGAGACCGTCCTGGGCCGGGCCGGCGGTCGCTACGCCGGGGGGAAGGGCGGCAACCAGGCCGCGGCCGCGGCCCGCGCCGGCGCGAGCCACGTGCAGATGCTTGCCCGGGTGGGGGACGACGAGGCGGGTGCCGCCTACATCGCGCGGCTCGGAGCGCTCGGCGTCGACCCGTCTGCGGTGTCGACGAGCCACAGCGCGCCGACCGGCGCGGCCCTCATCACCGTCGACGAGGCCGGCGAGAACTCGATCATCGTCGTCGCCGGCGCCAACGCGGAGGCGGACCCGTCGCTGACCCACGAGGCCGGTCGCCTCGGGCCCGGCGACGTCCTCCTCTGCTCGCTCGAGGTCGACCTCGTCACGGTCGCCGACGCGGCGCGCGCGGCCCGTGCGGCCGGTGCCCGCGTCGTCATCAACCTCGCCCCGTATGCCGCCCTGCCGCCCGACGTCATCGCGCTCGCCGACCCGGTCGTCGTCAACGAGTACGAGATGCGCCAGCTCGCGGACTCGGACCTGCTGCCCGGCTCGCTGCTCGTCACCTTCGGGGCAGCCGGGGCGCGGTGGGGGACCGACGGGGTCGACGGCATACAGGTGCCTGCAGGCGAGATCGGCGACACGGTCGGTGCGGGTGATGCCTTCTGCGGCGCTCTCGCGGCGGCGCTCGCCCGCGGCGCTGACCCGCAGCGAGCCCTCGAGGCCGCCAACGAGGCGGGCGCGGCCGCCGTGCGCTGGGTCGGGGCCCAGCCGGATGCCGCCTTGTGACCCTTGGGTGCGTACCTTGTGTGTTACGTAACCGTGGGGTTACCCTGAGCGGACGCACCCGGCACCCGCGGGTCGAGGACAGGAGCAGGGGATGGGCGAGCTGATGCAGGTGCTGGGCCGGATCGAGCGCGGCAGCGACGGTGACGAGACCGTGGCGGTGGTCTTCGACCGGCACTACGCCACGACGCCCGAGGACCTGTGGCAGGCGTGCACCGACCCCGACCGGCTGGCCCGCTGGTTCGCTCCCGTGTCGGGGGACCTGCGGCCCGGCGGTCGCTTCACCATCCACTTCGACGACGCCGACACCCCGCAGTGCCGCGTCCTCACCTGCGAGGCGCCGACGCGGCTGGTGTGGGAGTGGCCCGTCGGCGGGGTCGCGTCCGTCGTCACCGCCGAGGTGGCGGCCGACGGCGAGGGTGCGCGGCTCCTCCTGCGCCACGAGCGGCTGACGTCCACGCAGGTCGCCGGGTATGCCGCCGGCTGGGACACCTACGTCCGCCGCCTCGAGGCCGATGTTGCCGGCAATGCCCTGCCCGACTGGGGCGACACCTGGAGTGCCCTGCACGCGCTGTACGCCGCAGCCCGCTGAGCCTGCGCGGTACCTGGCCGGCCACTGGGCCCGAGGGCCGTGGCGTCCGTCGCCGGGAGCGGCATCGGCGGCGGGCAGCGTGCGCTGGAAGGTCACGTCGCCCGGTTACCGCCCGCCGACGCTCCACGCCGCGAGCGGCGGCGGCCGCGGCGGCCGCGGCGGTCACCGCGGTCACCGCGGTCACACGAGCGAGCAGTGACCGAGTCAGGCGGGGGTGACGACGAGGGCGACCTGGCTGCCGCCGATCCGGGTCAGCACGAGCGTCGCCTCGGAGCCGCCCTTGCCGCGACCGGTCATCTTCAGCTGGCGACGCAGCAGGTCGGCGTCGAGGGTGACGCCGCGCTTCTTGATCGTCACCCGGTCGTGGCCGTGGTCGCGCAGCCAGCGGGCGAGGCGCTTGGTCGACAGCGGCATGGCCTCGTCCACGCGGAAACGCCGCGCCCACGGCAGCTCCCGTGCCCGCGCGCTCGTGACGTAGCCGACCCCGGCCGCCAGCTCGGCGCCGTCGACGGCGGCGACGAGCGCGCCGGTCAGCCCGGCCCGGATGACGGCGCGGTCCGGCTCGTAGAGCCACTCGCCGAGCTCGGCGACCGACGTCAGTCCCGGCTGTCCGCTGCCGTCCTCGGCGTCGGCCTCGGTGACGACGGACGTCGAGGTCTCGGTGCACACGGCTGCGGTGCGGCCGACGGTCGTCACGAGCGGTCCCCACCACACGGCGCACTCGAGCACCTCGCCGTGCCACGAGGTCCACTGCGCCTCGGCGCCGCGGGGGACCGAGCCGTGCGGGAAGGCGGGGGAGAGCTTGGCGCCGGTCGCCGGGACCTGCTCGGCGAAGGCGAGCACCTGCGACCAGGACGGCGAGATCGCGTCGAGCGAGAAGACGCGCTTGGTTCGGCCGGTGATGTCGGCGACCCCCGTGACGCGGCGGGCCGGGTCGAGCCACAGGCCGAGGTGGCGACGGCCCTCACCCTGCGGCAGGCGTACGTCCTCGGCGAGCCCGTGCGTCACCCGGGCGGACGGCCAGTGGCGCAGGTTGACGGCGGCGACGCGGGCCGTCGTGTCGTCGGCGTCGACGGCGTGGACCGTGAGGTCGAGGCCGGCGAAGGCCATCGCGTCGGCGCCCAGCCCGCAGCCGAGGTCGTAGACGTCGCGGACGCCGGCCGCGGCATACCGGTGCGCGTGACGGGCGGCGATGGCGAGCCGGGTCGCCTGCTCGAGCCCGTCGGGGGTGAAGAGCATGCCGGCAGCGAAGTCCCCGAACTTCTCGGCCCCCCGCGCGCGCAGCCGCGACTGGGTCATGGCCGCGGCGACGAGGTCGGGCGCGAAGCCCGCCTCGCGCAGGCGTCCCTGCAGGTGCAGCGACTCCCCCTCGTCGTAGGGCGGCAGCGACTGGAGCAGCGCCCAGCCCTCACCTGCGGAGAGGCGATCGACCATGGCAGCGTCCATGGAAGCCATCCTCGCAGCCGCCGATTGTTGGCACTCGACTTGACCGAGTGCTAACGGCATACCTAGATTTCTTCTTGTTGGCACTCTCGACCTGAAAGTGCCAGCGCCCTCATCGAGGGAGGTCGACCCCCGCGACGGCGGCCAGCCTCGAAGAGCCCACAGTCCGTAGTCAGTTTCCGACTGTCCCGAAGGGAAGGTCACCACCGTGTCGGTTTCCATCAAGCCGCTCGAAGACCGCATCGTCGTCAAGTCCCTCGAGGCCGAGCAGACCACTGCGTCCGGCCTCGTCATCCCGGACACGGCCAAGGAGAAGCCGCAGGAGGGCGAGGTCCTCGCTGTCGGCCCCGGCCGCTTCAACGACACCGGCACCGAGCGCGTCCCGCTCGACGTCAAGGTCGGCGACAAGGTCATCTACAGCAAGTACGGCGGCACCGAGGTCAAGTACGGCGGCGAGGAGTACCTCATCCTCTCCGCGCGCGACGTCCTCGCCATCGTCGGCTGACGCTTTCCGTATGCCGTGAACGCACCCCGGTGAGCCCCGTCGGGGTCTCCCCGGGGTGCGTCCCGTTTCACCCGGCCCGCGCGGAACGAACGCGCGCGAGACCGGAACCACCCAGAACCACCAAGCACCCCGAGCCAAAGGAACACCATGGCCAAGCAGCTGGAGTTCGACGACTCCGCCCGCAAGTCGCTCGAGCGCGGCGTTGACGCGCTCGCCAACGCCGTCAAGGTGACGCTCGGCCCGAAGGGCCGCAACGTCGTCATCGACAAGAAGTGGGGCGCCCCCACGATCACGAACGACGGCGTGACCATCGCCCGCGAGATCGAGCTCGAGGACGCCTACGAGAACCTCGGCGCCCAGCTCGCCAAGGAGGTCGCGACCAAGACCAACGACGTCGCCGGTGACGGCACGACGACCGCGACCGTGCTCGCCCAGGCCATGGTCAAGGAAGGCCTGCGCAACGTCGCCGCCGGCGCCGCCCCGGCCGCGCTCAAGCGCGGCATGGACAAGGCCGTCACCGCGGTCAACGACCAGCTCCTCGCCAACGCCCGCGAGGTCGACGGCAAGGACGAGATCGCCTCCGTCGCCACCCTCTCCGCCCAGGACGCCACCCTGGGTGGCCTCATCGGCGAGGCGTTCGACAAGGTCGGCAAGGACGGCGTCATCACCGTCGAGGAGTCCTCGACGACGGCGACCGAGCTCGAGTTCACCGAGGGCATGCAGTTCGACAAGGGCTACCTCTCGGCCTACTTCGTCACCGACACCGAGCGCATGGAGACCGTCCTCGAGGACGCCTACATCCTCATCAACCAGGGCAAGATCTCCTCGGTCGCCGAGGTGCTCCCGGTCCTCGAGAAGGTCGTGCAGTCCGGCAAGCCGCTGCTCATCATCGCCGAGGACGTCGACGGCGAGGCCCTCTCGACGCTCGTCGTCAACAAGATCCGCGGCACGTTCAACGTCGCGGCCGTCAAGGCCCCCGGCTTCGGCGACCGCCGCAAGGCCATGCTCCAGGACATCGCCATCCTCACCGGTGGCCAGGTCATCGCGCCCGAGGTCGGGCTCAGCCTCGACCAGGCCGACCTGACCGTCCTCGGCCAGGCCCGCCGCGTCGTCCTCACCAAGGACAACACGACGATCATCGACGGCAACGGCGAGGAGGGCGAGGTCTCCGGCCGCGTCCACCAGATCAAGGCCGAGATCGAGCGCACCGACTCCGACTGGGACCGCGAGAAGCTCCAGGAGCGCCTCGCCAAGCTCGCCGGTGGCGTCTGCGTCATCAAGGTCGGCGCGCACACCGAGGTCGAGCTCAAGGAGAAGAAGCACCGCATCGAGGACGCGATCTCCGCGACGCGCGCCGCGATCGAGGAGGGCATCGTCGCCGGTGGCGGCACCGCCCTCATCCACGCCGCCTCCGCGATCGACACCCTCGAGCTCAGCGGTGACGAGGCCACGGGCGCTGCCATCGTGCGCAAGGCCGTCGCCGAGCCGCTGCGCTGGATCGCCGAGAACGCCGGTCTGCAGGGCTACGTCGTCACCTCCAAGGTGGCCGAGCTGCCCCTCGGCCAGGGCCTCAACGCGGCCACGGGCGAGTACGGCGACCTCATCGCCGCCGGCGTCATCGACCCGGTCAAGGTCACCCGTTCCGCGCTGCGCAACGCCGAGTCCATCGCGTCGATGATCCTCACGACCGACACGCTCGTCGTCGACAAGCCCGAGGACGAGCCGGAGGCCGGCGGCCACGGTCACGGCCACGGCCACTGACCGACGCCGCCACCCGGCATACGGCACGGCGTCCTGACGGGCGCCGCGTCGGCCACGGCAACAGCAGCAAGGGCCGCTCCCCGATGGGGAGCGGCCCTTGCTGCGCTCGGCCTCCGCGACCCCGTCGTGTCTCGCGGGTGGGCCGAGTGGCTCGTGCCGCCGGCGACGTGTGCCGGCGGACGTCAGGGGGTCAGGACGCCTGCTGGATGCCGTCGTAGAGAACCTCGCGCTCGGCCTCGGTCAGGCCGCCCCAGACGCCGTACGGCTCACGGACCTCGAGGGCATGGGAGCGGCACTGGGTCAGCACCGGGCAGGCGGCGCAGACGGCCTTGGCCTGCGCGTCACGGTTGCGGCGGCGAGGTCCACGCTCGCCCTCGGGGTGGAAGAAGACCTCGGGGCTGACGCCTCGGCAGGCCCCGTCCAGCTGCCAGTCCCACAGGTCGGCAACCGGTCCGGGCAGGCGGGTGATCTCGGCCATGAACTCGTCTCTCGGTGGGGCGGGGTTGCCGCCGTGTCGTACCGGCCCCCTCGGTGCACGACATGAGTGCGGGACCGCGGAATTGACGCTAACCGGGCGCGCGATCACGGATAAAGAGCGGAATCTTAAGGACTTGTTCAAGAATTGCCATCCGGATGGCATGCTCGTTCCCGGAGGGAGTTCGGACCATCGCACTCGTCCCGGAAGGACACGTCGCACTAGCATGGGTGCGCTCCGGCGAGGGTTGAACCGGGGCGCAGACGACGGCGTCGCCAGCACATTCGACAGTTCGGGGGGACGACGACTCTCATGGGTCTTGGGTGGTCCACACACACCGGCGTAACGCCGGGTGGTGTTGGCGCGATGGAGCGGATGGACGCTCCATCGCTTCGTGAGCTTGCGGCGCTCGCCGCGCGTGACTCCAACGCGCGCGAGGTGCTCCTGGCCCGTGTCAGGGACATGGCTCTGCGGTACTCCCGCGTCCGCCTCGGCCGCTTCGGCGCCGAGGACACTGCCCAGGACGTCGCTCAGGAGGTGTGCATGGCTGTCGTGACGGCTCTGCCGACCTACGAGGAGCGCGGCCTGCCCTTCGAGGCCTTCGTCTACACCATCACCTCCCGCAAGCTCGCCGACGCGCAGCGGGCCGCGATGCGCGGCCCGGCACCGGTCGCGGACCTGCCCGACGGCCCCGACGACGGGCCCTCGCCGGAGTCCGTGGCCGTGATGCGCGACGACGCTGCCACCGCGATGGCGCTCATGCAGCAGCTCCCCGCCCAGCAGCGCGAGATCCTCACCCTGCGCGTGGCCGTGGGGATGAGCACCGACGAGACCGCGGCTGCCCTCGGCATGTCCGCCGGCGCCGTGCGCGTGGCCCAGCACCGGGCCCTGACCAAGCTGCGGGCCATGATCGCCGCCAGCACCGGGGCGGGTGACGTGGCATGAACGACCTGTCTCCCATGAGCGACCTCATCGCCGACGACCTCTTCCTCGACCGGCTGGCCGGTCGGGTCGACGCCGGCTCCGAGCCCCTCGCTGGTCTGCTCGGCGCCCTCGCGACGCAGGCGGACACCCCGCTGCCGTCCCGCACCGGACGACGGCGCATCGCCAACAAGCACCGCTACCTCGGCGCCTTCGCGGCCCTCGCGGTCGCGGCCTCCGGGGCCGGGGTCGCAGCGGCCGTCACGCTGCCGGCCAACGGCCCGAGCCAGGCCGACCGCGCCCGCATCGTCAAGCTGATGGACGACAGTGCCCGCAGCGACGCCCCGAGCGCGCTGCTGAGCCGCCTCGGCCTGCCGCAGACCTCGCGCAGCTCGCAGGAGAAGGGGCTCGTCCTCGTCCGTCGCGCCGACGGCTCCATCGTGCTGGTCCCTGCCGCCGTCGCGGCCGCGCAGCGAGCGGCGGTCGCGGCCGGCGCCACCGTCGTCCCGGGCGTGCCCGGCACCCAGCAGGCCGCGGGTAGCCGGCCGGGCGGCCCCGGCCAGCCCGGCAGCGGTACCAACGGCCTGGCCCAGGGCGGCAACGGCCAGACGGGCAATGCCCAGGGCGGCAACAACGGCCAGACGGGCAACGGTCAGACCGGCGCCGACGGCACGACGACCGACCAGGGCGACCAGGGCGACCAGGGCGACCACGGCGGCACCAAGACAGGCACGCCCCCGGGCACCAACAACGGCAAGAAGCCCGTCGGCGGGACCCAGGGCGGCAAGAAGCCCACGCCGACCGTCGCGCCGACCCCGACGCCCTCGTCCTCGACGGATGCGCTCGTGGCGCCCCAGACGACGCTCGCGCCCCCGACCACGGCCAGGACCAGCACGAACACCGCGTCCAGGCCCACCCCCAAGGCCAAGGTGCGCGGCACCGCCCCCGGTGCGCCCGGGTCGACGAGGGACACGGTCTCGACGGGCTCGAACGGGTCGAGCACGCCGCAGGACCAGACAGCCCCCGGGTCCTCGGCCGGCGCCGGCGGCTCGGGCAGCGCGGCCACGGACCCCGGCAGGAGTTCCGGGAGCGGCTCGGGCAACGGTTCGGGCAACGGTTCGGGCAGCACCGCAGGCGACGGCGGTGCCACCGCCGCGGTCGGCTCGTTCGTCGACGGTGTGGTCTCCGGCATCCTCCCGGGCGTCGTCCCCGCCGACGCCGCCACGCCTGCCGCAGCCGGCCGCACCACCTCCTGACGCGCGTTCGGAGGCGCTGCCGGGAGCCCGTAGAATCGGGCAATGAGCCTCGGATCGTCTGACGTGCCCGCTGCTTTCGCCTCGATGGGGCTGACGTACGACGACGTCCTGCTCCTGCCCGGCTACAGCGACCTCGCCCCCAACGACATCGACACGACGACGCGCCTCACGCGCGAGCTGTCGATCAGGTCGCCCCTCATCTCGGCGGCGATGGACACCGTCACCGAGGCGCGGATGGCGATCGCGATGGCCCGCCAGGGCGGTCTCGGCGTGCTGCACCGCAACCTCTCGATCCAGGACCAGGCCTACCAGGTCGACCTCGTCAAGCGGACCCAGACCGGGATGATCTCCAACCCGATCACCATCGGCCCCGACCGCACCCTCGAGGAGCTCGACGCGATCTGCGGCGAGTACCGCGTCTCGGGCCTGCCGGTCATCGGCGACGACAAGAAGCTCATCGGCATGGTGACCAACCGCGACCTGCGCTTCACGCCGGTCGCCGAGTGGGCCACGACGCTCGTGCGCGACGTCATGACGCCGATGCCGCTCATCACGGGCCCCGTCGGCATCAGCCGTGACGAGGCGACGGCGCTGCTGCGCCAGCACAAGCGCGAGCGCCTGCCGATCGTCGACTCCGAGGGCCACCTCGCCGGGCTCATCACGGTCAAGGACTTCGTCAAGGGCGAGCAGTTCCCCGACGCGAGCAACGACGCCGACGGCCGCCTCATGGTCGGCGCGGCCATCGGCTACTTCGGCGACGCGTGGGAGCGGGCCACGACCCTCATCGAGGCCGGCGTCGACGTGCTCGTCGCCGACACCGCCCACGGCCACGTGCGCCTGCTCATCGAGATGGTCGCCCGCCTCAAGAGCGACCCCGCCACCCGTCACGTGCAGGTCATCGGCGGCAACGTCGCGACCCGCGAGGGCGCCCAGGCGTTCGTCGACGCCGGCGCCGACGCCGTCAAGGTCGGCGTGGGTCCCGGCTCGATCTGCACGACGCGCATCGTCACCGGCGTGGGGGCCCCGCAGATCACCGCCGTCCACGCGGCGGCCCAGGCCTGCAAGCCGGCCGGCGTGCCGGTCATCGCCGACGGCGGCCTGCAGTACTCCGGTGACATCGCCAAGGCGATCGTCGCCGGCGCCGACTCGGTGATGATCGGGTCGCTGCTCGCCGGCTGCGAGGAGAGCCCGGGAGAGCTGATCTTCGTCAACGGCAAGCAGTTCAAGGCCTACCGCGGCATGGGCTCGCTCGGAGCCATGAGCAGCCGGGGCAAGAAGTCCTACTCCAAGGACCGCTACTTCCAGGCCGAGGTCGACTCCGACGACAAGATCGTGCCCGAGGGCATCGAGGGTCGCGTCGCCTACCGCGGTCCGCTCTCGCAGGTCGCCCACCAGATGCTCGGCGGTCTGCGCCAGTCGATGTTCTACGTCGGCGCGCGCACTATCCCCGAGCTGCAGGACAAGGGCCAGTTCGTGCGCATCACGTCGGCCTCGCTCAAGGAGAGCCACCCGCACGACATCCAGGGCATCGTCGAGGCCCCCAACTACACCGTGGGCTGAGCCCACCCCACGAGGACGTATGCCGTCCCGCCGGCTCGGCGGGACGGCATACGTCATCTCGTGGTGTCGTCGGCGCCGCTCAGAAGGTGGCGACGACGCCCGCGGCGGTGAGCAGGTCGACGACGGTGAAGTCGGCGCCGGTGCCGTAGGTCGGGGTCCAGCCGGGGTCCTGGGCGAGGTAGGAGTCGGCGTCGCCCTCGACGAGGCCGAGGAAGACTTCCGCGACGATCCGGCCGCCCACCGGTCCGAGGTGACGGCCCTGCGCGACGACCTCGGCCTCGCGAAGGATGTAGAACCACAGCGGCGTGCGCAGGTCGAGGTGCAGCGGGGCGAGGTCGGCGAGGTCGCCCGGCGCGAGCACCGGCAGCGACATGGCCTTGGCGACGGCCTGGCCCGAGGGCAGCTTCATCGTCAGGGCGCGCAGCAGGTTGCGCTGCGCGAGCGACACCGGGGTGCCGGTCGCCTGGCCCATGAGCGCGAAGAGCGGCGACGAGAGCGTCACGTCGATGCGCTTGTTGGGTCGGGCGCGTCCGTCGCCGAAGTCGAAGAACGTCTGCCAGTCGACGAAGCGGCGCGGTGCCCGGCAGCCGCCGCGCAGGTCCGCCGGGTCGGCCGTCCCGCCCGGCACGGTGTGGTCGAAGATCAGCGCGAAGAACTGCTGGCTCGCGTCGGTGGCCGACGTGCCGAAGTTCGCGCGGTACGACGGGCGCACCTGCGAGTGGCCGAAACGGTAGGCCGCGACGGAGAACTCGACGGGGATGTAGGGGTCGTTGCGCCACTGGTAGAACTTCCGGCCGTGGGTCAGCACGTCCGTCGCGGTCTGGGCGCCGACGGTCTTGGGCAGGAACTCGTGCAGGACCATCCACTGGTAGTGCCAGCGCACGATCCGCTGGGCCTCGGCGAAGACCTCCTCGACGGTGAGGACGGTGCCGAGGTCGGCCTTGACGTCGGCGACGACCCGGTTGTGGAAGCGCAGCATCGCGAGGTGCAGCTGGCTGACGATGAGGTTCTCGTCGTTCCGGGGGTCGCCGATCAGGGCGACGTTCTGGGCGTTGCGCGGCAGGTCGGTCCGGGTCCCTCCGAGAGACACGGCATCGGACCCGGGGATGGACTCGACGAGGAAGCTCGTGGCGCCGCCGTCGACCGCGTGGTCGTAGAGGAAGGGGCTGACCCCGGGGCCGCCGCCGTAGACGCTGTCGAGGTCGAGCGCCGGGATGCGGAAGTTGCGGATCGACTCCGGGTCCTGGCGCCGGGCGAGCGAGCTCGTCGGGTCGAACGTCATGTCGTGGTCGAGGAACTGGCCGAGGAAGGTCATGCCCGCGGTCAGGTCGGGGTTGTTGGGGTTGTGCGCGCTCTGCGTCGGGTCGACGATGAGCGCGACGGGGTCGGTGCCGTCCTGCGCGTCCATGATCCCGCCGGGCTTGCCGAGCTCCATGAGGGCGCGGCGGACGGTGGGGGTGTCGGCGGAGAAGGGCGCCAGGGTGGGGAACAGGCGGCCGAACCGGCCCTGCTCGTAGAACGTCGACTGCGGCGTGAAGACGCCGGCATCTGCTGATCCGTGTGCCATGGGGGTCAGTGCCCGTGCCTGTATGTGCTGATACGTCCGGTGCCCGGCTGTCGATAGGATCGGTCGGTGACCGAGATCGAGATTGGCCGAGGCAAGCGCGGACGGCGCGCCTACTCCTTCGACGACATCGCCGTCGTGCCCTCGCGGCGCACGCGCGACCCCGAGGAGGTCTCGGTGTCGTGGCAGATCGACGCCTACCACTTCGACATCCCGGTCATGGCGGCCCCGATGGACTCGGTCGTCTCGCCCGAGACCGCCATCGCGCTCGGCAAGCTCGGCGCGCTGCCCGTCCTCGACCTCGAGGGCCTCTGGACGCGCTACGAGGACCCGACCAAGCAGCTGGCCGAGATCGCGGCCCTCGAGGACGGCGCCGCGACGGCGCGCATGCAGCAGATCTACGCCGAGCCGATCAAGCCCGAGCTCATCACCGAGCGCCTGCGCCAGCTGCGTGAGGCCGGGGTGACCGTGGCCGGCGCGCTGTCCCCGCAGCGCACCCAGCAGCACTGGAAGACCGTCGTCGAGGCCGGCGTCGACCTCTTCGTCATCCGCGGCACGACCGTCTCGGCCGAGCACGTGTCGGGCCGCGCCGAGCCTCTCAACCTCAAGCGCTTCATCTACGAGCTCGACGTGCCGGTCATCGTCGGCGGCGCGGCCACCTACACGGCCGCCCTGCACCTCATGCGCACCGGCGCCGCGGGCGTGCTCGTCGGCTTCGGCGGTGGCGCCGCGCACACGACCCGCACCGCCCTAGGCATCCACGCGCCGATGGCCTCGGCCGTCGCCGACGTCGCGGCTGCCCGCCGCGACTACCTCGACGAGTCGGGCGGCCGCTACGTCCACGTCATCGCCGACGGTGGCGTCGGCACGTCCGGCGACATCGTCAAGGCCGTCGCGTGCGGCGCCGACGCGGTCATGCTCGGTGCGGCGCTGGCGCGCGCCACCGACGCGCCCGGCGGCGGCTACCACTGGGGGCCCGAGGCCCACCACCAGCAGCTCCCGCGCGGCGAGCGCATCGCCCTCGGCGGACAGGCCACGCTGGAGGAGGTCCTCTTCGGGCCGGGACGCCAGGCCGACGGCGCGACCAACGTCATCGGTGCCCTGAAGCGCGCGATGGCCACGACCGGCTACTCCGACGTCAAGGAGTTCCAGCGCGTCGAGGTCGTCGTCTCGCCGTACCTCGGCAACTGACGCTCGGCCCCTCCCTGGCTCACTCATGGAGCGTGTGGCGAAGGTTACTGCCGGTAGCCTGATGCGCCCGCGCTCCCTAGGGTGAGCACATGGAGTTCGACCACGACGTCGTCGTCATCGGGTCCGGCTTCGGCGGGTCCGTCGCCGCGCTGCGGCTCGCCGAGAAGGGCTACCGCGTCCACGTCTACGAGGCGGGGCGCCGCTTCGAGGACGAGGACTTCGCCCGGACGAGTTGGGACGTGCGCCGCTACCTCTGGGCGCCGAAGCTCGGGCTCTTCGGCGTGCAGCGCATCCACCGCCTCCCGGACTGCCTCGTCCTCGCCGGTGCGGGCGTCGGCGGCGGGTCGCTCAACTACGCCAACACCCTCTACGTGCCGCCGGCGCCGTTCTTCCGCGACCGGCAGTGGGGTCACATCACCGACTGGCAGGCCGAGCTCGCGCCGCACTACGCGACGGCCCAGCGCATGCTCGGGGTCACAGTCAACCCGTGCGAGGGGCCGGTCGAGCAGCTGATGCGCGACACGGCGACCGACCTCGGCGTCGGTGACACCTTCCGCAAGACGCCGGTGGGCGTCTTCTTCGGCGAGCCCGGCAAGCGCGTCCCCGACCCCTACTTCGGCGGCGAGGGGCCTGCCCGCACGGGCTGCACCGAGTGCGGCAACTGCATGGTCGGCTGCCGGGTCGGCGCCAAGAACACCCTCGTCAAGAACTATCTCGCCCTCGCGGAGCGACGCGGGGTCACCATCGAGCCGTTGCGCACCGTGACGCGCGTGCGCCCGCTCGATCCGGCTGCGCCGGAGCAGGGGTATGCCGTGACGACCGTCCGCAGCGGGTCGTGGGGTCGCCGCCGGGCGGGGGAGCGCACCGTCACGGCCGCCCAGGTCGTCGTCGCGGCGGGGGCGTGGGGCACGGCGCAGCTGCTCCAGGCGATGAAGGCCGAGCCCGAGGGGCGGGGGCTGCCGCGCCTGTCCGACACGCTCGGCGAGCTGACGCGCACGAACTCCGAGGCCCTGGGCGGCGCGATGACCGCGAAGGTGCCGGCCGACGTCGACCTGACGAGGGGCGTGGCGATCACGTCGAGCTTCCACGTCTCCGACACCACGCACGTCGAGAACGTCCGCTACGGCAAGGGTTCCAACCTCATGGGAGCGCTCGCGGTCATGCAGGTCGACGGTGGTGGCGGCATACCCCGGTGGTTGCGGTTCGCAGGCACGGCGGCCCGTCACCCGCTCGTGTTCGCCCGGTCGCTGTCGACCCGGCGCTGGAGCGAGCGCACCGTCATAGCCCTCGTCATGCAGACGAGCGACAACTCGATCAAGGTGCGGCGCCGGCGGGGCCCGTTCGGGTGGCACCTGACCTCGTCGCAGGGCCACGGCGAGCCCAACCCGACCTACATCCCCGAGGGCAACGTCGCGGTGCGGGCCATGGCGGAGCGTCTCGAGCAGAGCACGGGTGAGCGGGCCTGGCCCGGCTCGTCGGTCGGCGAGGTCCTCGACATTCCCATGACGGCCCACTTCCTCGGTGGCGCCGTCATCTCCGACTCGCCGGAGCGTGGAGTCATCGACCCCTACCAGCGCGTGTGGGGCTATCCGGGCCTGCACGTCCTCGACGGGTCGGCGGTCTCGGCCAACCTCGGCGTCAACCCGAGCCTGACCATCACCGCCCAGGCCGAGCGCGCCGTGTCGCTGTGGCCCGCCCGGGGTGAGGCCGACCGGCGCCCGGCCCAGGGGGAGGCCTACCGCCTCGTCGACGCCTGAGCGCTCTCGAGTCGACGCGGTCGCGCGCTGGCGCCTGCCGTGCTTGGATCGGGCCACCATCGACAGGGGAGGCCACGTGAGCACGGAGACGAGCGCAAGGAACGGACTGCCGGGAGCCGAGCAGGCGTCGCGCGAGCAGCAGGCGATCGTCGCCGGGCTGACCTTGGCGGCGTTGCTGCTGCCGGGGGTCGCGCGGGCGGGACTGCTCCTCGTGGCGGCTGGGGTCGCTGCGGCTGTGCGGTGCCCGCGGTGGGTGAGCGTGCTGCTGCTGGCGGCCGCGGTGCCACTCCTGCTCTTCACCGCCGTGACCGGGAGCCTCTGGTACCGCTGACCGCGCGGGGGATCCGGACCCTCTGGTCCGGACCGGTTCGGCTTTCAGGGTTGCTTTGTGGACAGAGGCGCCTGTTCTCCTCGACGGGAGTCTGCGCCGGCCCGTCATTCACGAAGGATGGTGGCGAGGACTGCCGCTTCGCTGATTTCGGCATTCTTGGTTGCCGTCAACAGGGTCAGCCGCTGACCGCCCGCCAGCTCCCGAAGGTGATCCAAAGCCTCGGCGCGCGCCGGGTCATCGAGCTCGGCAAGGTAACGCCGGCTGAACTCCTCGAACTTCGCCGGTGCGTGTCTGTACCACTCGCGCAGTTCTGTGGAGGGCGCCACGTCCTTGGACCACTCATCGAGATGGGCGTCGACCTTCTTCACTCCGCGCGGCCACAGGCGGTCCACCAGGACGCGCTTTCCGTCTTGCTCTTCCGCCGGTTCGTAGATCCTGCGCACTCTCACGTCTCGGGGACTTTTCGTCACGATCCCGCCCTCCAGCGCCGATGGATCCGCTGACTACGACGCCGACGCGACTTACGGGGTGAATGAGGGCCCCGTTACGTATGCGATGGCGGCCATGAGCGAGTTTCGCACAGCCGCCGCGTGCATCGCTGATGACGCGTAGAGCGGCAGATACGGATGACTCATCGGTTAGCCTGCGATCTGCTGGAGGAAGCGGAGGGAGCAGCATGACGAGCCGTCGGGTGGCCGAGTTCGCTGGTGTGTCAGCCGAGTCCGGGCGGGGCATCCGCGCGGGCGTCGGACCTTACGAGTTCTTCACCGACTCCGGCGTTCACGTCTACCTGCACGACGCCGACTTCCTCGGTATGACGCTCCTGCCTGATGCCACAGGACGCTTCTACTTCGCCTACGACTCAAAAACGGCGCCCCTATACGGAGCTGAAGCAACACCGGTGGTGAAGATGGCCTTCTCCTCCGTAGAGCTGTCCGTCTGGGAGACCGACGAGGAGGCTCTCTCGGATACCAAGCACTGCGGCCAAGTCTCAGGCTTCTCTTGGGACGCCGGCGACGGTTTCGACCTCCTCACCTACGCGCTGCACATGTCGTTCTCAGCTGCGCGGCTGGAGGTGCGCCTGTTGACGGCCATGCCGGGCGATCTGTAGTAGTGGGCGGCCAGCCGAACCACTACGAGGCTGATCCCAACGTCCGCTGCTTCGGCATGTTCGCTCAGCGGCATCTCCGGACGTTACAGCGATGGTCAGACCGGATGGTGGTCGTCTGATATTCAGCGCTAGCAGTGGGCGGCGCTGAGCACGTCGGCCTCGGTACCGCGGCGAAGCTTGTCGTTTGAGTCTCTGTAGAGGAACCGCGAGATCGGGAGTTCGTTGACCTGAGTCATCGTGAAGTCGATCCCGGAAGCGCCGTCCTCGGGGTCCCTTTGCACGTAGAGCGACATCGCGTCCTCTGGGGCGATATCCAATGTTGTCAGGGAGCGGACGGTGTCGCGGTTGGTGCCCCCGATTAGTGGCCAGGTGACGAGGACCCCTCGCTGGAGCGCTTCGCGCTTGAACTGCCATGTCGCTTGTGTCCCGGCCGGTGTGTTCTTCTGGAGTTGCGCGGTGGCCTCGAATACGGCGTGGTCGGGAGGGTCGCTGCAACCCACCATCGCTCCACTGGCGGTGCCGTGACTGTCACGGCCAACAACAACGAGCCCGGGCGGTCGTGGCGTGCAACCGCAAAGGAGAAGAGCGGCGAGTCCTACGAGGGCGCTAGCGGCGAGCCTGCGAGTCGTGGACATGCCCGAAACATAGGGCTGAACAACGGTCGGAAGTCGCCCGTGCTCGGTGGCGAAACCGCATCGTGACGAAGCGCGCTCATCGGCAGGATCGCAACGTCCTACCATCGGCACGGCCGCACTGTCCGCGGCTGTGGGCGTTGTCCGACGAGCGGCATGAGCGCGCGTCGGCCGCACGCGGCTAGCCCGCCTGATGGGCGAGCTGAGAGGCGATCAAGTTGGCAACTGGGGCGGTACCTTCAGGCATGGTCGTTGACGTGGCCCCAAGGCGGGTTCGGCGCATCGGTTGGAAGGTCTTTGCCTTTGGGCTCTTCTTGCTCGGGTGTCTGTTGGCGGTGCTGGTGCTCACCCTCCGGCCCGCGCCCACTGCTGACACCCCTATTCGCGCTGTGGACCTTTACGTGTCCGCTCGTGAGCAGGGCGATCGGGACGCCATGGCCATCGTCTTGGACGGGAACGCCGGCCTCCTGGCCAGAAGATTGAACGAGGTGGACGGCCGTCCGGTAGACGTCACCGACGTGAACATCACCCGCAGTGACATCTCGGACGTCATGTACACCGTCACGGTCACGTGGACTGATGCGGGCCACGCCGTGTCCATCGACAGGTTGATCGTGTCGCCAAGGGAGGGCGGCGACCCGAGCGCGCCCCTTGACTGGTCGGTGTCTGTCGCACCATGACGCGTTACGGACATCGGCTCTGACCCTTCGGACACTGAATCAGGCGACGCCTTCGACCTCAGCGCGGCAGATGAGGATGTGCGATCTGCGTTCGAGGCTCGGCGTCAGTACGGTGGGCCCATGTCGTGGACCGAGACGTACGTCTTTGTCGATCCCATGGTGGATCTTCGCTCAGAGGCAGAGCGTGCCGCGGTGCTCGAGACAGAGCTGGCTCGCGAGGTCGGTCACGGTCACGTGCTGCAGGGTCGCAAGTGGACCGTAGTGGCCGAGGCGATGCCTCAGGATGAAGTGCTGGTCCAGGACCGCGACGACGTGTTCTTGGTGCACCTGACCTGGAAAGGTCGCAGGGAAGAGTCGCCCTGGCCGACGGTCGAGCGCGTAGACAGCAGAGAGGAGTTCGAGCACCTGCTCGAGTTCAGATACTAGCCGAACGCGGCATGGTCGGATGCCCACGGTGACCGGCCAGCGCAGTCAAGCGCACGCATGGCCGCGAACTCTCTACGTCGTGGCCAGTTCCTCCGGCGGCTTAACGACGACGAAGCCACTTTGAGGGATTGCTGTCTTTCCGAGATGGGTACTGATTGGCCACCCCGCCAGTATCGACGGGCCAGTCCAGGTCCACGGCGTGGCCAGATCACCATCGTCGTTGATGCTGTACGGATAGCCGTCGGCAGCGATGATCATGTCGCCGGGAGCAACCTCAGGCGTCCACCAGCCGAGGAACGCCGGTGACTCTGGGGGCTGCCCGGGAAGGTGGCCCAGCCGCAGCGGCTTGCCCGTCTCGAGAGAGCCGGTCAGGCGCAGGCGGGTGGAGCGGGGTTGATACTCATGGACTCGGCCCTTCCAGGCAAAGCCTCCGCCGGCATCGCTGAGCCGATATGCGCCGCGGGCGCATCGGGCGATCACCCCGGCATCTCCATGCCACGCCTCTAGGACCGTGAGGCACCGTCCACAGGGGTCCTGCACGACGTCTCCGTCATACAGCTCTCCGGCAGGGATCTGAATCGGGAACGATGCGTACTTGGCGTATCTGCCCTCTTCCACCTGCACCCCCGAAGACTGACGCGGCTGTTACTGCGTCGGCGTCACGCTACACGCCAAGCTCTCAAGAGGCCCGGCCGCCAAGACCACTTGGCATGAAACCGTGCGCAGCCAGAACTGCACATCCTGTCATCGGCATGACGGGAAGAGTGCTTCCGTCCTCCATATCGCAGGGACAGCCCGGCTCGCCGGCCCCGTACTTCAGGCGATGGCCTCGGCATCCCCAAGCCCGGCTGCCCGCGATCGACGCGCCGACACGCCATTCGGGAGAAGGCTCTCCGCCATCGCGGTCACGCACCGCGCCGAGGCCGGGATGCAGCGAGGCCGCGACCTCCCGGCGGGGGTCGCGGCCCAGAGCACCGGAAGTGCACCCGGCATAAACCTCAAAGCCGAACAGGCGGTCCGGATGGGGGAGGGTGAGGCCGTCACCCCTCAGAGACGGCCCCACCCGGCGGTGCGGGTCAGCAACCGGTCGAGAAACGACCCGGCACCGCGCTGACAACGAGGCAGCCCGAGGGGGGTTACGGCATCTGCCATTTATTTGCCGAAGTCGTCGAGACCCGGGGCCCGAGCGTGTGACGACGGGGCCACTCGACGTGGTGGTCGAGTGGCCCCGTCGTCACAGTCGTCCGGGACGGTGTCGTGCGCTCCTCAGCGGGCGGGCTGGGGCTCGTCGCGCCAGGAGCGCCACAGAGCGGCATAGGCCCCGTCGGAGGCGAGCAGCTCCTCGTGCGAGCCGATCTCGCTGATCCGGCCGTCCTCGACGACGCAGACCCGGTCGGCGTCGTGGGCCGTCATGAGCCGGTGCGCGATGGCGACGACGGTGCGTCCCTCGACGACGGCCGCCAGCGAGCGCTCGAGGTGCCGGGCCGCGCGGGGGTCGAGCAGCGAGGTCGCCTCGTCGAGCACGAGGGTGTGCGGGTCGGCGAGGACGAGACGGGCGAGCGCGAGCTGCTGCGCCTGCGGCTCGGTGAGCCGGTGGCCGCCCGAGCCGACGACGGTGTCGAGGCCGTCGGGCAGCTCGAGAGCTCAGCCGCGGGCGTCGACGGCGCCCAGCGCGTCGAGCAGCTGCTCGCGCGAGGCCCCGGGACGGGCGAGGAGCAGGTTGTCCTCGAGCGAGCCGACGAAGACGTGGTGCTCCTGCGTCACGAGCGCGACCTGCCCGCGCAGCTGGGCGAGCTCGAGGTCGACGAGGCGCACACCCCCGACGTCGACGCGGCCCTCACGGGGTCCGTCGATGCCGGCCATGAGCCGGCCGAGCGTCGACTTGCCGGCACCCGAGGGGCCGACGATGGCGAGTCGCTCACCGGGGCGCAGGTCGAGCGAGACGCCGCGCAGCACGTCGCGGCCGGCGCGGTAGGAGTAGTGCACGTCCTCGACCTCGAGGTGGTCGTCCGCCGGCTCCTCGCCGGTCGCCGCCCGGTCCGCGGGCACGTCGGCGATGCCGATGACGCGCGCGAGGCTCGTCGCGCCGACCTGGATCTCGTCGAGCCACGAGATGAGCTCGTCGAGCGGGCCGGCCATCTGCTGGACGTAGAGCGCCACGGCAGTGACCGTGCCGGCGGTCGCCACGTCGCGCGAGATGAGGAAGCCGCCCCAGAGCAGCGTGACCGCGACGGGCGCGAAGAAGGCGAACTCGACCGAGGGGAACCACCGCATGCGCAGCTTGAGCGTGTAGAGCTCGGCGTCGTAGCAGTCGCGGAGGGCGTCGTCCATGCGCCGACGGCGACGCCCGCGCAGGCCGAGGGCGTCGACGGTGCGGGCGCCGTCGGCCGACTCGGTGACGACCCCGTTGAGGACGGCGTACGTGGCGCGCTCCCGGAGGTAGCCGTCGGGCGCGTGCTTGAGGTAGCGCCGGGTCGTGACGACGAGGATCGGCACGCCGACGACGATCGCGACGGCGACCTGCCATCCGGTGAGGAAGGCGGCCACGACGGTGATCGTCGTCGTCACGGCCCCGACGAAGATCGACGGGATGCCGAAACGGATGACGTGCGAGAGGGCCTCGACGTCGTTCGTCGTGCGCGAGACGAGGTCGCCGGTGCCGGCACGCTCGACGGTCGAGAGTGGCAGCTCGACGACGCGGCCCATGAACTCCTCGCGCAGCTCGGCGAAGATCGTCTCGCCCATGACGAACGAGGCGCGGCGGGCGAACCACGTGACGACGGTCTGGACCACGACGGCGCCGGCGATCCACAGCGCGAGGCGGTTGACGACGTCGAGCGAGCGGCCGTGGCTGATCTCGTCGACGAGCAAGCCGATGACGCGCGGGGCCACGAGGGCGGCGCACGCGGCCACGGCGTGCAGGCCGACGACGGTGAGCAGGCTTCGACGGTGCCGGCGGAGCAGGCCACGGGTGTGGTCCCGCACGGACTCGGTGTCGGCCACCGGCAGGGTGCGCGTGGTCGGCGCTGGTGTCAGCGACATCAGTCCTCCTCTCCTCGGACGACGGTGCGTCGGTAGTCGGGTTCTTCGGCCATCAGGCGGGCGTGGGTGCCGGTCGCGGCGACCGCCCCGTCGCGCAGGAAGACGACGTGGTCGGCCTGGTCGAGGATGAGCGGGCTCGCGGACATGACGACGGTGGTGCGTCCTGCCCGGGCGGCGGTGAGCCGCTCGGCGATGCGGGCCTCGGTGTGGGCGTCGACGGCGCTCGTCGGCTCGACGAGCACGAGGGTGTCGGCGCCGGTCAGCAGGGCGCGGGTCAGGGCGAGGCGCTGGCGCTGGCCACCGGAGAAGGCGCGGCCGCGCTCCTCGACCTCGTTGTCGAGGCCGCCGGGCAGCGCCTCGAGGACGTCCTCGCCGCTCGCGACCGACAGCGCCGCGAGGATCGACGCGTCGTCGTGCTCGCCCCAGGGGTCGAGCTCCTCGCGCAGCGTGCCGGTGAACAGGCGCGGGTCGGTCTCGGACACGACGACCCGGCGGCGCACCTCGGCCAGGGAGGCGTCGGCCAGGCGCGTGCCGTCGCGCCGGACGTCGGTCGGGGCGGCGCCGAAGCGGCCGAGCCGGTCGGCGAGCGCGGCGGACTCCTCGGGCCGGGACGACACGACGACCGTGAACCGGCCCGGCTCGACGGTGACGCCGCTGCGCGGGTCGTGCAGGCGCGCAGGCTGCGTCGGCAACGGCTGGGCGTCCGGCATCTCGACCTGGTCGGGCTCGACGCGCAGGATCTTCGTCAGCTTGCGGGCGCCGATGTGGGCGCGGGTCGCGCGATCGACCATCTCGGTCGCGGTGCGCAGCGGGATGACGAGGAAGGCGGTGTAGCCGTAGAACGCGACGAGCTGCCCCGCGGTGATCTCGCCCGCGATGGCGAAGCGTGCACCGAGCCACACGACGACGAGGACGAAGAGGCCGGGCAGCAGCACCTGCGCCGCGTCGAGCGCCGCCTGGTAGCCGGCGACCCGGTTGCCCACCCGGCGCACGGACTGCGACTGCACGGCATACCTCGTCAGGAAGGTGTGCTCACCGCCGATGCCGCGCAGCACGCGCAGGCCGGCGACGGTGTCGGCCCCGAGGCCGATGAGCTTGCCGGACTCCTCGCGCTGGGCGAGCTGGCGCGCCTGGAGCGGTCGGACGATGAAGGTGAGGCACGCGACGAGCACCGGCACGCCGATGAGCACGACGAGACCGAGGGGCGTCGAGGCACCGAGCAGGATGAGCGCGACGACGACGTAGGACACGACGGCGCCCGCGAATCGCGCTGACACGTCGTAGAGCCCGCCGATGCGCATCGCGTCCGAGCTGACGGTCGCGACGACGTCGCCGGTCGGGACGGCGCGCGTCAGGGCCTCGCCGGTGTCGGCGGCCTTGTGACCGATCAGCTGGGCCGAGCGGAAGGCGCCCGTCATCCAGTTCGTCACGGCGTACTTGTGCCGCATGGCGCCCGACGCCGCGCTGACGACGACGAGCCCGATGAGGATGCCGCACCACAGCAGGAGCGAGCCGGCGTCGCCGCCGATGATGCCCTCGTCGATGGCCTTGCCCATCGCGGCGGGGAAGAGCGCCTGGCTGACGAGCCACACGATGCCGAAGGCGATGGCGATCACGAGGGTGCGCCACTGACCCTTGCCGACCCACCGGAGGTAGGCCGTCGGGCTGGTCAGGTCGGGGGTGCCTGGGTCAGCCAGGGGCAGCGAGATCACTTGGTTCATCGTACGTTCGGCAGGACGGCGCCTCACGCCATTTTCCGTCGGGGTCACGTCGCAGACGCCAGGAGCTCGAGTCGCCTTGAGGTCAAACGGCGCCCGGGTATGCCGGGTGGCCGGGTCCCGTCAGCGCGCCCGGTCCTCGTCGGCTCCTTCGGCGCGCTCGAGGGCGTCGGACAGCTCGTCGACGACGAGGGTGTCGACGTCGACGCACCGGTTGCGGTAGGCGGCCCGGCCGACGAGGTGCGCCGAGACGGGGGAGGTGAAGAACTGCGTCGCCGCCAGCAGCACGAGCGTCGTGACGGCCGCCCAGGTGCGCAGCGTCAGGGCGAGGCCGGCGAGGATGAGGATGAGCCCGAGGGTCTGCGGCTTGGTCGCGGCGTGCAGCCGCGAGAGCGTGTCGGGGAAGCGGACGAGGCCGATGGCTCCGGCGAGGCAGAGGAACGAGCCGAGCAGGAGGCAGACGGCCCCGGCGACGTCGAGCAGCGAGGTCCAGCTCATGACGGGTCCTCCGCTCGTCGGTCCTGCTGGGCTTCCGGCCCGTCCGGCCCGTCGGGCTCGGGCGTGGTTGCGGGGAGGGGCTGCTCGCGCAGCACGCCCTGCGGCTCGTCGGAGTCGCGGGAGAGGAAGCGGGTGACGGCCACGCCGCCGACGAACCCAACGAGCCCGAGGATCATCAGGAGCGGCAGGTAGGTCGTCGTGCGCTGACGCGCCGACTCGAGGGCCACCCCCGCGATGACGATGACCAGCAGGATGTCGGCGGCGACGATGCGGTCGAGGTTGCTCGGGCCCCGGTAGAGGCGCACGAGCACGAGCGCGGCCGCGACGCCGAGCATGGCGAGCGAGATGCCGAGGACGACGGTCATGCGAGGTCCTCCTCGTCGGTCGTGCCGGGGCGAGTCGAGGGGGTCGCGCCGGAGCTCGGGGTGGGCCACGCGCCCCCGGACTCGAGGGCCGCGATCTCCTCGCGCGAGCCCAGAACACGCACGACGCGTCGCTCGATGGCGAGGACGTGGGCGCGCTGGGTCTCGATCGCGCCCTCGCGCTCGACGTCGAGCAGGTGGAGGTAGAGCACGGAGGTCGAGCGGCGCGCGTCGATGACGACGGACCCGGGCACGAGCGCGACGAGCTCGGCCGTGATGGTGAGGTAGAAGTCCGAGCGTGAGCGCAGCTGCACCTCGATGACGGCGTTGCGGGGGCGGCGCCGGCCGAAGGCGAGGCGCATCACCTGCCACGAGGAGGCGACGAGGTCGACGAGGAAGTGACCGATGAGGAGCAGCAACCGGTGCGGGCGCAGTCGACCCTGGAACTCGATCGAGGGCAGCGGGAAGGCATAGGTGACGAGCAGCCCGATGAGGACGCCGTTGACGACGTTGCCCCACGTGACCCGGTCCCCCAGCAGCACCCAGGCGAGCGCGATCGTCACGACGGCGCGTGGCTGCAGGACCCGCCGCCGGCGGCGCGGGGTGGCCGGCCCGCGCGGGGCGGTCGTCATGCGGACGTCGCTCACCGGCGCACCTCCACGGGCAGGACGCTCGTGACGTAGGGCTCGCGGCTCGTGAGGTCGGTAGCGGCCCGCTGCGTGTAGGCGAAGAGCGGTCCGGCGACGACGGTGATGAGCAGGCCGACGAGGGTCATGGCGGCCGTCGCGCCGAGCATCGTGCGGGGCAGGGTACGGGGGTTCGCGTCGACGAGCACGGCGCCCGCGGGACCGGTCTCGGGTCCGGACTGGGTGGCGGTCCCAGAGGTGGTCCCGCGCGCGCCGACGAGGGCGCCCTCCTGTGGGGCGGCAGCCGTCTCGGACGAGCGTGGCGCGTCGGCGAGGGTGCGCCAGAAGGCCTGGCTCCAGACCTTGGTCAGGGCGTAGAGCGTCAGCAGGCTCGTGACGATGCCGCCGACGACGAGCAGCCACGCGAGCGGCGTGCCGAGCTCGATGCCGGCGTGGAGCAGCCCGACCTTGGCGAGGAAGCCCGACAGCGGCGGGATGCCCGAGAGGTTCATCGCCGAGACGAAGAAGAGCGTCGCGAGCACGGGGGAGGCGACGGCGAGACCGCCCAGCCGGTCGAGCGAGGTCGTGCCGGCGAGGCGCTCGACGAGGCCGGTGATGAGGAAGAGCGCGGTCTGGATCGTGATGTGGTGGGCGACGTAGAAGATGGCGCCGGCGGTGCCCTCCGGGGTGGCGAGCGCGATGCCGAAGATCATGTAGCCGATGTGGCTGACGAGCGTGAACGACAGGATCCTCTTCAGGCCCGACTGCGACACGGCGCCGAGGATGCCGATGACCATGGTCAGCAGGGCGGCCCACATGAGCAGGCCCTGCAGCGGGGAGTCGGGGAAGAGAAGCGTCTGGGTGCGGATGATCGCGTAGACGCCGACCTTCGTCAGCAGGCCCGCGAAGACGGCCGTCACCGGCGCGGGAGCCGTCGGGTAGCTGTCGGGCAGCCACGCCGACAGGGGGAAGACGGCGGCCTTGATGGCGAAGGCCGTGAGCAACGAGAGCTGGAGCACGAGCGCGACGCCGGACGGGAGGTCGCCGATGCGGATCGCGAGCTGGGCGAGGTTGACGGTGCCCGTCGCGGCATACACCGCGGCGATGCCGACGAGGAACAGCGCGGAGCTGAGCAGGCTGACGACGACGTAGGTCGTGCCGGCGTGGATGCGCGCGGCGGATCCGCCGAGGGTGATGAGGACGTAGGAGCTGAAGAGCAGGATCTCGAAGCCGACGAAGAGGTTGAAGAGGTCGCCGGCGAGGAAGGCGTTGGAGACGCCGGCGGCCAGCACGAGGTAGGTCGGGTGAAAGATCGTCAGCGGCGTCTCGCTCTCGGTCTCGTCGTCGCTGTCGGCCTGGCCCTGGCCGATGGCGAAGACGAGCACGAGCAGGGTGACGATGCTCGAGACGAGGAGCATGAGGGCGCTGAGCCGGTCGGCCACGAGCGAGATGCCGAGGGGCTCCTGCCAGGCGCCGAGCCACAGCACCTGCGGGCCGTTGACGTCGGTCTGCCACACGAGGATCCCGGCCACGGCGACCACCGCGGCGAGCACCGCGATGCTGACGCTGCGCTGCAGCCTCGGCGACCGGCGGAAGGCGAGGGTGAGGGCGGCACCGAGCAGCGGCAGCAGCACCGGCAGGGGCACGAGGTCGGGCACGGGGAAGGCGTTGGGACTCATGGCGCTCCGGGGCTCCCGTCATCGGCCGCGAGCTCGTCGGACGTCGTCGTCGACTCCTCGGACGGGTCGTAGGTGGACGAGGTCTGGTCCTCGAGGGCGAGGCGCTGGATACGGGCGTCCTCGGCGTCGTCGGGGACGTCGTCGGTCCCGGAGATCTGCCAGAGGCGGTAGGACAGGGCGAGCAGGAAGCCGATGGTCGCGAGCGAGATGACGATCGCGGTCAGCACCATGGCCTGGGGGAGCGGGTCGCTGATCGCGGCCGGGTCCTCACCGACGAAGGGTGCCCGCCCGGCGCGTCCGCTGATGACGAGGTAGAGCACGGCGATGCCGTTGCCGATGAGGACCATGCCGAGCAGGACGCGCACGAGGCTGCGGTCGAGCGCGAGCGCCGTGCCGGTGGCGACGAGTCCGACGGTGACGAGCACGAGGGTGATGTTCGGCTGCAGGCTCGACTCGATGAGCGTGGGGGCGAGGGCGGTCACGACCGGACCCCTTCCTGCGCGCCGGCGGCTTCGGCACTGGCATCGACACCCGCGTCGTCCTGCGCGTCGTCCTCGTCGTCCGCGGCTTCGGCCTCCTCGGCGATCTGCCGGTCGATGCCGGTGCCGAGGCTGCGCACGATGTCGAGCATCATGCCGACGACGATGAGGTAGACGCCGATGTCGAAGGCGAGCGAGGTCACGACGTGCACCTCGCCCCACGGCGGCAGGGTGAAGTCGACTGTCGTCGTCTCGAGGATGGTGCCGCCGAACGCGAGTGGTGCGAGCGCCGACCCGACGGCGACGAGCAGCCCGATGCCGACGAGGAGGCCGGCGTCGAACGGCGCTGCCTCGTCGAGCTCGTAGCGGCCGCCGGCGAGGTAGCGCACGACGAGGGCGAGGCCGGCGACGAGCCCACCCGCGAAGCCGCCACCCGGCTGGTTGTGCCCGGCGAAGAGCAGGAAGAGGGACGCAGCGAGCATGATGTGGAAGACGAGGCGGGTGACGACCTCGAAGATGACCGAGCGCTTCTCGGTGCGCATCGTGCGGCCGCCGTGCAGCCACGTGCCGCGGCCCGGGCTCGTCGACGGGAGCGACTTGGCCGTGGCCCGCGAGAGCCGGGTGTTGCGGGTGCGCACGAAGATGAGGCTCGCGATGCCGGTCGCGGCCGCCACGAGCACCGACACCTCGCCGAGGGTGTCCCACGCGCGGATGTCGACGAGCGTGACGTTGACGATGTTCTTGCCGTGGCCGAACGCGTAGGCCTCCGTGGGGAACCCGGCCGACACGGGCTCGCTGTTGCGCCCACCGGACGCGACGAGGGCGATGGCCCCCACCGACGCCCCGACGGCCGCACCGAGCACGATGCGCCAGGTGCGCGACGGTGAGTGCGGGTGCCGCGTGAACTTCGTCGGCAGCCGGCGCAGGGCGAGGACGAAGACGACGAGCGAGACGGTCTCGACGAGCATCTGCGTGATGGCGAGGTCCGGTGCGCCGTGCAGGATGAAGAGCAGCGCGACGCCGTAGCCCGTGGCGCCGACGAGCATGACGGCGGTGAGGCGGCGGCGGGTGACGAGCACGAGCACGGCCGCGGCGACGATGACGATCCCGACGACCGCCTGGCCGGCGTTGTCCCAGAGCCGCACCTGGGGGAACGTGCCGCGCGTGACGGCGGCCGCCCCCGGCAGCGCGACGAAGACGATGAGGATGGCGGCGAGGTAGATGGGCAGCGAGCCGCGCTGGGTGACGGCGGTCGTCTCGACGGCGCCGCGGTCGACCCACCGCAGGGTGCGGGCGAAGCCGCGCTCGCCGTCCACGAGGGCCGGCACGCCGGACTGCACCCGCGAGACGAGGTCGCGCTGTGCGAAGAGCACGAGACCGACGGCCACGGACACGAGGGAGAGCAGCAGCGGGACCGTGACTCCGTGCCACAGCGCGAGCGTCTGCGGCTCGCTCCCGACCGGGAAGCCCACGGCATACGGCATGAGCCACGGTGACTCGAGCGGCGCGAGCAGGCCGAGCAGCAGGCTCGCGACGCCGAGCAGCACGGGCGCGAGGACGAAGCCCGGGTGGGCCGCCTTGACGGGGGTCGGGGCCACGCCCGGCTTCGCCGCGAAGGCGCCCCAGAGGAAGCGCGCCGTGTAGGCGACGGTGAGGGCCGACCCGGCGACGACGCCGATGATCGCGAGCCAGCTCCACGGCGCGGGGAGCGGGGCGGAGGTCTGGACGTCCTGCCAGAGCGACTCGAGCGCGCTCTCCTTGGACACGAAGCCCGCGAGGGGGATGATGCCGGCCATCGAGAGCCCGGCGAGCGTCGCCGGCACCGCGACGGGCAGCAGGCGGCGCCCGACGCCCGAGAGCTCACGCAGGTCGCGCGTGCCGGTGCACTTGTCGACGACGCCGACGGTGAGGAAGAGCGTCGACTTGAAGAGCGCGTGCGCGATGACGAGGGCAAGCGCCGACAGCGCCGACGTCTTGGTGCCGAGGCCCGCGATGGCGACGATGAAGCCGAGCTGGCTGACGGTGCCGTAGGCGAGGAGCAGCTTGATGTCGTGCTGGCGCAGCGCCCGCCAGCCGCCGACGAGCATCGTGAAGAGGCCGAGCCCGACCGTCAGCGCGTGCCAGGCCGGCGCGCCGGCGAAGGCGGGGGCGAGCAGCGCGACGAGGTAGATGCCGGCCTTGACCATCGCGGCGGCGTGCAGGTAGGCGCTGACTGGCGTCGGTGCAGCCATGGCGCCCGGCAGCCAGAAGTGGAAGGGCACGAGCGCCGACTTGCTCAGGGCGCCGACGAGGAGCAGGACGACCGCGGCCACCGTGACGGCGTCGAGCGGAGGCGGGTCGGCGAGCAGCACGGAGATCGAGTAGCTGTGGTGCACGCCCAGCGCGATGATGCCGACGAGCATCGCCAGGCCGCCGAAGGTCGTGACGATGAGCGCCTGCATCGCTGCGCGCCGGTTCGTGGAGCTCGCCGGGTTGTGGCCGATGAGCAGGTAGGAGAAGACCGTCGTCAGCTCCCAGAAGACGTAGAGCACGAGGAGGTTGTCGGTCAGGACGAGTCCGAGCATCGCGCCGGCGAACGCGGTGAAGACCGACGTGAAGCGCCACAGCGTCGGGTCACGGTCGCTGAAGTACCACGTGCAGTAGAGCAGCACGAGGGCCCCGACCCCGGTGACGAGCAGCCCGAGCACCCAGGAGAGGGTCGTGACCCGGAAGTCGAGGTCGATGCCGAGGCCGGGCACCCACGAGATCCGTTGTGTCGGAAGGTTGCCCGAGCGCACGTCGTTCGAGACCGACACGAGCCAGGCGAACGAGACCGCGGGTGCGAGGGCCAGGACCGGGAAGGCCTTCGTGCGCAGGACCTTGGCCAGCCACGGCGCGAGGGCGGCGGCGAGCAGGTGCAGGAGCAGGAGTTGCGCCACGGCGGCCCTTCGGTCGTCGGGTGAGTTGAGCTCGGTCCACATCGGTTCAGGTCGTGCCCCGATTCTAGGTGCAGCGAAGGGCCCCGCCGACCAGTGGTCGACGGGGCCCCTCGTGCGTCAGGCCGTTCGCGTCACTTCGGGGCGACGAGGACGTTGAGCGAGTTGCCCTGCTTCGAGGTGCCGACGACGCGGATCGTCGTGCCCGTCTTGGGCACGTCGACGGAGTACCAGCCGGGCTGGTAGCGGCCCGGGTGGGTGCCGGTCGCGCCGTGCTGGTCGCTGTTGAACCACCACGTCCTCGTGTCGTCGAAGACCGGCTGGGCCGGCTTGCTCGCGACGGTGCCCGTGGTGCCGTCGGCCGGGTTGTGCAGCGTGATCGCGTCGGTGCGCTCGAGTCCGAAGGTCGAGTCGTAGGACAGGATCCGGTTGCGCATCAGCGTGCCGTTGGACCAGTGCGTGAACTCCGGGTGGGCGTCGACCGGCAGGACGAGGCCGGAGCCGGGGTGGTCGCCGACGTTGTTGTCGTTCTGCGAGCTGTCCCAGTAGCTGATGAGCAGCCCGTTCTGGTACGGGTAGCTCTCGACCATGTCCGGCTTCGTCGGGAACCCGAAGTTGTAGGCCGTCTTCAGGGACGTGTCGTAGCCGTCGTACTGGCGGTTCTCGGCGATGTACGCGTTGAAGAAGGCCCGCTCCACCGATCCCTCCGTGGCCCGGAAGCCGCTGCCGTCGGCCGGGCTGAACGTCCAGCCGGCTGCGGCCTCGGCCCCGTCGAGCGGCTGGCCGGTGATGGCGATGGCGTCGACCTGGAGGCCCGGCGGCGGGGTGTCCACCCCGGGCTGCCCGACCTGTGCGCCGTCGGCCTTGTAGCGGAACTGGACCTGCACGGTCTTGCCCGCCCACGGCGAGAGGTCCGCCGTGAGGTCGGTCCACGACGCCTTGACGCCGGTGATGCCCTGGCCGAGGTTGTTGCCGTTCGGGTCGGTCGTGCGCGACAGGCTCGTCGGCACCTGCGTCCACGTGGCGCCGCCGTCGGCCGAGACGCGCAGGTAGGCGTAGTCCCAGTCCTCCTCGATGTTGTAGCGCGCCTTGGCCGCGAGGCCGACCGTGCCGGCCGGCAGGGTCACCGACTTCGTCATCGTCGTGTCGAGGTCGTCGGCCGCGTCGCTGTAGTACATCTTCGAGCCCTCGTAGGGGTCGCCCAGCTCGAGAGGCACCATCTTGTCCGGCAGGACGGTGAAGAGGGCCTGGCTCTGCTTCGTCGCCGGGACGTTGGAGCCGATGGTGTGCGACGAGCGCTTGCCGGCGCGCGCGACGTCATAGAACGGCCCCTGCTTGCCCTGCGGCTGCAGCCAGCCGAGCTGAAAGAGCTCGAAGGCGCCGAGGTCGGTCGGGTCGTCGCCGATCCCGTCGGTGCCGCCGTCGCCGATGTTGGCGCCGGAGCTCATGAGGGTCCAGAACGCCGTGTTGTTCTCCGCGCCACCGGTGTTGCCGGAGGTGTCGTAGAGGTCGGGCAGGCCGAGGTCGTGGCCGAACTCGTGCGCGAAGACACCGAGGCCGCCGTTCTCGGGCTGCATCGTGTAGTCACCGACCCAGACGCCAGTCGGGTTGTTGGGCACGAGCGAGCTCGAGACCAGACCCGTGTTGCTGCCGACGTTGACGCCGGCCCCCAGGGGACCGCCACCCTGCACGGCTGCGAACGAGCGGTGGCTCCAGATGGCGTCGGTGCCCTGGTTGGGGTCGCCGGCCGCCTCGTCGCCGCCCGCGTGGACGATCTGGAAGTGGTCGATGACGCCGTCGGGCTCGTTGAAGTTGCCGTCGCCGTCGATGTCGTAGCGGTCCTGCTGGTCGAACGTCTTGAGGTACGTCTGCACCTCGGCCATCGTCTTGCCGGCCTTCAGCTGCGCGTCGACCCAGACCGCGAGGGCGTCACGCACGAGCGCCGTCGAGGTGTTGCAGACGATGCTGCCGCAGTAGTTGCGGCCGTAGAGCGCCTCGTTGAACGGGACCTTGACCCACTCGGTGACGTCGCCCTCGACCGAGTAGCGGCCGGAGGACTGGCGCTCGTAGTACTTCGCCATCCGGTTGAAGTACATGTCCTGGTAGTGCGCCCGGTTGTAGTCCTTCTGCCACAGCGTCGAGTTGTCGACGGCGCGGTTGGGGGCCGGGATCTCGTTGTGGCGCGGGCCGGTCACGTCGGTGGCGCTGCCGTCCGGCGGAGGCCCCTGGAAGATCGGGTTGGGGTACTGCTGGTCGCCGAACTCGACGATGACGACGAAGATCTTGTCGGTCCCCTCGCGCTCGAGCTGGACGTGCTGTCCCTTGCCGAGCTTGGCGACCTTGCCCTGGGCGCTGGCGTCGCCCTTGAGGCGCTTCTCGAGCGCCTTCTGGCGCATGGCGTCCTGCTTGACCGCCAGTGGCGAGCGCAGGTTGTCGTTGCGGGTCTTGCCCGATGCTGCGTTGTCGGCCTTGGTCTTGCCGACGCTGGGAGCCGCCTGCACCGGGGACGCCGCTACGGCGCCGGTGACGAGGGCTCCCGTGGCGAGCAGGCCGATGAGCCTGCGACGCCCGGAGTGGAGTGATTGCCTCACGAGGACCGTCCCTAGAAGTGTGAGTTTCCTGTGGGATGCCGCACCCGCCGCTGATTCTTGCGCTGCGCCCCCGAGGCGCGACTTTCGCAGTCAAGACCTCGGTGGTCCTCCGTGGCCGTTTCGTACCATCACCGTTATCGATTCGTGATCCGGGGGTTCGGCTGATTCGCCCCGTCTTGGTGCGTTTGCCTTGGTATGCGCCTCAGCGCGTCAGAATTGGTATGCGCCTCAGCGCGTCAGAAGGTGACGAAGCTGTTGCGGGCGAGGAAGAAGCCGTGTCGCCCCGCCTCGTCGATGCACGTCATGCCGGTCTTCTCGCTCAGGCAGGCCGTCGTGCCCGACGGCTGGGTGCGCGAGCCGTAACCGAGCGCGGGCTCCGAACCCGTCCGGATGGTGTCGGTGTTGCAGACCGGCCGCGCCCCAGCCGCCCCCAGCTCGATGCGGCCGATGTCCTTCGCGCCGCCCTCCGGGCAGATGGTGGGCAGCGGCGGCTTGATCCGACCCTCCCGCACCTCGCACGAGACGGCAGGACCCGCGCCGCGCCGGCACACGATGTTGCCCGACGGGCTGCGGAAGGCGCCGCCACCGGACGCCGCCGGCTTCGCCGCGTCGATCCGGCCCTTGGCCTCGGCGAAGGACTTCGGCGCCCCGCGCTGCTTGCCGACCGCGAGGACCGTCGGCACGGCCGCGGAGGTGGGGCTCGCCGTCGGCGCCGGGGTGCTCGTCGCCGGGGCGCCACCGGACGATGCGGCAGGCGCGTCGACGGTGACCGTCACGGTGCGCCGTGGGGCGGGGATGTCGGTGGCTCCGCAGGAGGCGAGCAGGCACGCCACGGCGACGGAGGCGAGGACGACGACGGAGCGACACGGCATACCTGATCGGCGGTGGCGCGGCGGCGGCATCGGTGACATGGCGAAGGATTCTGGCACGGGTGGCCGCCCCGGGTCAGGTCGGCGCCAGCGAGGTGACCTACCCTTGGGGCGTGTTCCGGCGCCTGCTCACCCCTCGCTGGGTCGGCATGTTCGCCGGCCTGGTCGTGGTCGTCGCCGCGTGCGTCCTGCTCGGCCTGTGGCAGCTCGGCGTGGCCCGCGACTCCGGGCGCCAGGACGCCGTGGCTGCCGCGTCCACGCTCGAGCGCGCGCCGCTGCAGCAGGTGACCAAGCCGCACAGCGACTTCCAGGCCGACTACTCCAACCGTGCCGTCACCGTCACGGGCACGTATGCCGCCGAGCGCACCCTGCTCGTCGTCGACCGCAGGCTGGACGGCCGGGTCGGGTCGTGGGTGGTGACGCCGCTCGAGACGCAGGGCGGCACCGTGCCGGTGCTGCGCGGCTTCGTCGACGGCACCCCCGCCTCCGTGCCACAGCCGCCGGCCGGCGTCGTCACCGTCACCGGCACGCTCGGCCCGGGGGAGTCCCCGAGGGACGGCGCCCCGCTGCCCGCACCCCAGGTGCGCTCCATCGACCTGGCCTCGCTCGTCAACGAGTGGCCGGGCGACCTCTACAACGTCGTCGTGCTGGCGTCGGCCGAGTCCACCGGCCCGGCCGACGGCCTGACCCGCGTGCCCCCTCCGGACCTCGACGCCCCGCTCAACCTGCGCAACGCCGCCTACGCCGTGCAGTGGTGGGTCTTCGGGATCTTCGCGATCTGGATGTGGTGGAAGATGTTCCGAGCAGAGCAGCAGGCGGGCGAGCCCGTCGCCGCACCGAGAGAAGGCGTCACGACGTGAGCACGTATCCCCAGACCCTGGCCAAGCCGCAGCAGATCCGCTCGGCCCTGTCGACCTACCGCGTCCTCGCGATCATCGCCGGCATCGCGCTGTTCGTGCTCATCCTCGAGATGGTCATGAAGTACGGCTTCAAGCAGACCAACGTGCTGACGGAGTACTGGAGCCCGATCCACGGGATCATCTACTTCGCGTATGCCGTGTCCGTCGCCAACCTGGGCCTCAAGGCCGCGTGGGGCCCGGTCCGCATCGTCAAGAACCTCCTCGCCGGCTTCGTGCCCGTCGTGCCGTGGATCGCCGAGCGCCGCAACACCGCCGAGACCGAGGCGCTGCTCTCGCGCGCCTACGTCGCGGGCGACGGGACGCCGTCCGAGGAGCGCCCGTCGGGCCGTTAGGCTTGCGCCCGTGAGCGAAGCGCACCCGACCGACCTGCAGAGCCACCCCGTCCTCGTCGTCGACTTCGGCGCGCAGTACGCCCAGCTGATCGCCCGCCGCGTGCGCGAGGCCCAGGTCTACAGCGAGGTCGTGCCGCACTCGATGGCGGCGGCCGACATCCTCGCCAAGCAGCCGGCGGCCATCATCCTGTCCGGCGGGCCGAGCTCGGTCTACGAGGACGGCGCCCCGCGCCTCGACCCGGCCCTGCTCGAGGCCGGCGTCCCCGTCTTCGGCATGTGCTACGGCTTCCAGTCGATGGCCCAGGCCCTCGGTGGCACCGTGGCCCGCACCGGCGCCCGCGAGTACGGCAAGACCGACGCAGCCATCAGCGACGTCGAGTCCACGCTCTTCGACGGACAGCCGCCGAGCCAGACCGTCTGGATGTCGCACGGCGACTCCGTCAGCGCCGCCCCCGAGGGCTTCGCCGTCACCGCGACGACCGCCGGCACGCCCGTCGCCGCCTTCGAGGACGACGAGCGCCGGCTCTACGGCGTGCAGTGGCACCCCGAGGTGCTGCACTCCGAGCAGGGCCAGCGGGTGCTCGAGAACTTCCTCTGGAAGGGCGCCGGCATCACGCCCGACTGGACGCCCGGCCACGTCGTCGAGGACCTCGTCGAGTCGATCCGCGAGCAGGTCGGCGAGGACCGCGTCCTCTGCGCCCTCTCCGGCGGCGTCGACTCGTCCGTCGCGGCAGCCTTGGTGCAGAAGGCGATCGGCGACCAGCTGACCTGTGTCTTCGTCGACCACGGCCTGCTGCGGGAGGGTGAGGCCGAGCAGGTCGAGACCGACTTCGTCGAGGCGACCGGCGTCGACCTCGTCGTCATCGACGCGCGCGAGCGCTTCCTCGAGGCGCTCGCCGGCGTCACCGACCCCGAGACCAAGCGCAAGATCATCGGCGAGCAGTTCATCCGCGTCTTCGAGCAGGCGGCGCGCGACGTCGTCCACGACCGCGGCGACGAGGAGCACCCCGTCAAGTGGCTCGTCCAGGGCACGCTCTACCCCGACGTCGTCGAGTCCGGCGGCGGCGAGGGCGCGGCCAACATCAAGAGCCACCACAACGTCGGCGGCCTGCCCGACGACCTCCAGTTCTCGCTCATCGAGCCCCTGCGCACCCTCTTCAAGGACGAGGTGCGCCAGGTGGGTCTCGAGCTCGGGGTCCCCGAGGTCATCGTGTGGCGCCAGCCGTTCCCCGGCCCCGGCCTCGGCATCCGCATCATCGGTGCGGTCGACGCCGAGCGGCTCGCGATCCTGCGCCGCGCCGACGCCATCGCCCGCGAGGAGCTGACCCGCGCGGGGCTCGACCGCGACATCTGGCAGTGCCCCGTCGTGCTGCTCGCCGACGTCCGCTCGGTCGGCGTCCAGGGCGACGGCCGCACCTACGGCCACCCGGTCGTGCTGCGTCCGGTGGCCTCCGAGGACGCCATGACCGCCGACTGGGCCCGCGTGCCCTACGACGTGCTCGCGACGATCTCGACGCGCATCACCAACGAGGTCGAAGAGGTCAACCGGGTCGTGCTCGACGTCACGAGCAAGCCGCCGGGCACCATCGAGTGGGAGTGACCACGCCCGCCCGGCCACCCCAGCGCTGAAACCGTCGAGAGGCCACGTCTGGCCCCCTCGGCGCAGTCGAGAGGCCACGTCCGTACCCAGGACGTGGCCTCTGGACGTGTCCCGAGGGGCACGTCGTGGCCTCGACGGTCGGGGAGGGGGCGTATGCCGGGTGGCCGGCCACCCGGCATACGCCCGGGAGCGCTCAGCGGCCGGTCGCGGCGATGTAGGCGCCGGCGTTGCTCAGCGGGTTGAGCAGGACGACCGGCGCCAGGCAACGGGTGGGCAGGCTCACGCGGGTCTCGATCCGCGCGTCCCCCGCGGCGCTGAACGGCACGGGCGCCGTCATCATCACGTCCTTGCCGTTGCAGACGACCGTGGCCGAGAGGGTGGCGAGCGGGTTGTCGCCGCGCGTCGGGATGATGAGGCCCTCGACCTCGACCTGGAGGTCGCCGTCGGCGCGCAGGCGTGCCGTGCCCTCGGAGATGACCCAGGGCGCCCCGCCGCGGACGAGACCGAAGAGCGGTGGGTCGCTCAGCTGGCTGCCCTGCAACGGCGCGCGCAGGATGTCGCTGCGCGGCACGCCGCCGCTGTCCGCGGAGGCGCTCGAGGTCGCGGCGAGCGCGGAGACGCCGATGACGGCCCCGGCAAGGAAGGCGGCGGTACGGGAGATCGCGTGCATGTCGTGCTCCTGACGTGGTGACGGGGGGACGGTTGCCCCTCCTCGAGGACGACGGCGCGGCGCGCCACGGTTCACGGCGGTCCTCGGGGACGGCGAAGGACGTGCAGCGACGACACAGGCTGCCTCGTTACCGTTGTGGTCATGACCGCCCGCCCGACCGCCCGCCCCGCGACGCGGGAGCAGCGGCGGCCGGGGAGCACGCGGAGGACGGTGAGCACGCGGGAGTCGGGGAGCCCGGGTCATCGGCGCTACGGGCCCCTCGTCGCGCTGCTGCTGGCGGTCGGTCTCGTGCTCGTCACCGTGGGCGTCGTGAGCGGCGGCGCGCTCCTCATGCTCGACGACCGCGTCCTGGCGCTGACGCCGGGCCGGGGCGGCGGGCCTCGGGCTGCGGAGCTCGTGGCCCTGGGCATCGTCGACCTCGCGACCCCGGTGCTCTCGGTCGCCGTGTTGTGCGCCGTCACCTTCGCCGTCTGCCTGCGCACGGGCCGGTGGACGCCGCTCGTCGTGGCCGGTCCGGCCCTCGTCCTCGTGTCCGGGTCGGTCCTGCTCGGCAAGGCCGTCATCACCCGCTCGGCGCCCGACGTCCCCGGGATGCTCGGTGGCGACGGGTCCTACCCGTCGGGGCACACCGCCACCGCGCTCGTGTGTGCCGGGGTCGCCGCCGAGCTGCTGTCCCGGCTGCAGCCCGCTCGGCGGAGGCTCGCACGGGCAGCAGCGGCGACGTGGACGACGCTCGTCGCCGGTGCCCTGCTGTGGCTGCACTTCCACTGGCTCAGCGACGTCGTCGGGTCGGCGCTCCTCGCCACCCTCGTGCTGTGGCTGCTCCTGCGGTGGCCGGCGCGACTGGGGGCCCGGCTCGAGACCCCTGCGTCGCCGCTGCCCGTCGGCCGTCCAGGCGCCGATGGCGCGGGGCGCGGCCGGGAGGCAGGGCGTCTCGGCCCGCCGTGGCTGGACTGGGATCGGTCCGGGGCCCGTTAGGGTTGAGGCCATGTGTGGAATCGCGGCCTATCGAGGGTTGGAGGCCGACGAGGCCCTCCTCGAACGACTCCTCGCGACGCACCCGGAAGCGGGTCCAGCGGCGACGGTGACCGACGGAGACGCCGGGCTCGGCGTCCGGGAGGGACGTCCCGTGCGGGCGTCCGCGTCACCCGAGGACGCCGACCGCGTCGGTGGTGTCGGTGGTGTCGGTGGTGCCGTTGATGCCCGTGGCTCCGACGGCGGCCGTGGCGGCGACGTCGCGCGGCTCGCGGTGGCCCCCGGCGGCCGGTTCACGCTGGCCCTCGACGGCGAGCTCTTCAACCGGGCCGAGCTGCGCGGCGACCTCGAGACCCTCGGGCACGACTTCGGCGTCGGCAGCGATGCCGAGGTCGCCCTCGCCGCCTTCACCGAGTGGGGCACCGACGGCCTCGACCGGCTCGACGGTGCCTTCGCCGTCGTCGTCTGGGACCGGGACACCCGGCGCATGACGCTGGCGCGCGACCCGTTCGGGGTGCGCCCGCTCTACATCGCACGTGCCGGTGAGGGCTGGCTCGTCGCGAGCGAGATCAGCGGCATCCTCGCCAGCGGCCTGCACGAGCGCCGCCCCGACGACCGCACCATCTACCGCTACCTTCGCTTCCGCGTCCACGACGACGGGCCCGCCACGTTCTTCGCCGGTATCGAGCGCGTCGGCGCGGGCGAGGTCGTCACCCTCGGCGACGACCTGCCCGGTGGCATCGAGCGGCACCCGTACTCGCGACTGCGCGAGGAGCTGACGGCGCTCGCGCGCTCGCCGCGGAGCTACACGTCCGCGGCCGCCACCGAGTTCCGCGCGCTGCTGACCGACTCCGTGCGCCGCCGCTCGAGTTCGTCGGGCCGGGTCGGCACCGCGCTGTCCGGTGGCCTCGACTCGGCGGCCATCGCCTCGCTCGTCGACGTGGTCGAGCGGGAGGCGGGCGGCTCGGACGAGCAGGACACGTGGTCCGCGGTCTACCCGGCCTCGCGCATCGACGAGCAAGCGCAGGTCGAGGCGGTCACGGCCTCGCTCGGGTCGCGCGTCGACGCGCACCGCTTCGAGCCGACCCCGTCGGAGTTCAAGAAGGACATGCGCGATCTCGTGCGCACCCAGGAGGAGCCGCTCGGTTCGACCGGCCCCTACACGCAGTACCGCGTGCTGCAGGAGGCCGCGCAGCGCGACGCGGTCGTGCTCGACGGACTCGGCGGGGACGAGCTCCTCGGCGGGTTCGGGGCCCATCACCTCATCCACCTGCGCGGGCTCAAGGGACGCAGCGCGGCGCTCGCCGCCTCCGAGCTGGGTCGTTCCCTCGACGTGCTCGTCCGGCGCGGTCGCCCCCACGTCGGAAACCGGCTGCGCGGCCGCAAGGCCGTCGCCGTCACCTCGCTCCTCGGCGCCGACTTCGCCCGTGCGCACGCCGGTGAGACGCACGAGGCCGAGCGCACCGACCTGCGCAAGCGGCTCGTCGACGACCTCTTCGTCGACTCGCTGCCGTCGCGGCTTCGCTCGACCGACAAGAACGCCCGCCGGTTCGGCGTGTCGGTGCGGCTGCCGTTCGTCGACCGCGAGCTGGCGCGCTTCGTCTTCGGCCTCGACGACGCGGCCCTCATCAAGGACGGACTCGGCAAGCGCGTGCTGCGCGACGCGATGCGCGGCCTGCTGCCCGACTCGGTCGTCGATCGCCGCGACAAGGTGGGTTCGACCACGCCGCAAGCCGACTGGTTCATGCGCCTCAAGAACCACATCTACGGCGAGTTCCTCTCCGAGTCGTTCGCGAACCGCCCCTACTTCGACCAGACGGCGGTGCTGCACGCCTTCGAGGGCTGGATCAAGGGCACCAACTCCGTCGACTCCATGACGATCTGGCGCATCCTCAACGTCGAGCTGTGGCTGCAGGAGTTCTTCGACGAGCGCGCCCCCGAGGCCGACGACGTCGTCGAGCACGTCAAGAGCGACTACGAGCCGAACGCCCGCAAGCAGCTCGACCTCGTGACGGCCGACGGCACCGCCGTGCGCCGCTACCCGCTGCGCACCGACCTCTACGCCCGCGAGGACGACCTCGAGGCCAAGACGCTCGGCTACATCGACCGCTTCTTCGCCGGTCTTCCCGACGCCGGCCCCGAGCACGCCGCCGCCACCGGTGGGCGCTGGTACTTCTTCATCTCCGAGAAGATCGTCGCCATCACCCAGGGTCGGTCCTTCTTCATCTGGGACATCAAGGTCGGTCGCCCGGCTCGGCTGCTGAGCCGCTACGTCACGCGCACCCCCGCCGGCATCGGCCTGGGCTCGCCGTTCACGATGCAGCTCGCCATCGAGGAGGCCGGGCTGCCGCGGGTGCTCTTCGCCTCGGCGGGCGGCGCCGTGGGCAAGGTGCTCGGCAAGCGTGGCCTGTTCTACGACCTCGTCGGGGGCGACATCCGCGCCATCGACGGTCCCACCGAGTACTCCGTCTACCCGGCCAACGTGTCGGCGAAGCTCGGCCCCAAGGACCCCGACGACGTCGCCGCGAGGCTCTCGGCGGCGATCCGCGCGCGGGTGCCCGCGGCCTACCGCGACACGTTCGGTGGCACCGTGGTCATGGACGCCAACGACATCGGCCGCAACGTGCTCGGCAAGGACGCCCCCGGCTCCAAGGAGCGCTACGAGCTGATGTTCGCCGACAACCCGCTCGGGCAGGGCTCCGAGCAGACCCCGATGGCCGTCGTCTTCGAGACGCCCTCTGCCTGAAGGCTCTTCGCGTATGCCGTGTGGCCGGGCGAGCGCGCCCGGCCACACGGCATACGTGGTCTCTCAGCTCGCGATGAGCGAGTCGCGCACCTGCTTGCGCAGCACCTTGCCGATCTGCGAGCGGGGCAGCTCGTCGACGACGACGACGCGCCGGGGCACCTTGTAGGCGGCGAGGTCGGACCGGCACCGGGCCTGCACGGCCTCGAGGTCGACCTGGGCGCCGGGCTCGGTCGTCACGACGGCGACGACCTCCTCGCTGCCGTCGGGCTTCGGCAGGCCGACGACAGCGGCGTCGGTGACGCCGGAGACGGTGCGCACCACAGCCTCGACCTCCGACGGCATGACGTTGAAGCCGCCGGTGATGATGACCTCCTTGATGCGGTCCACGACCGAGACGAAGCCGTCCTCGTCGACGACGACGATGTCGCCGGTGCGGAACCAACCGCCGTCGAGGAGGGCGGCCCGGGTCTCGTCGGGCTTGCCCCAGTAGCCGCTGAACACCTGCGGCCCACGGATGAGCAGCTCGCCGCGCTCACCGACGGGCCGGTCGCGGGTCGGGTCCTCCGGGTCGACGACGCGGATGTCGGTGCTCGGGAAGGGGACGCCCACGGCACCCGGTCGCCGCTCCCGGCCGATGGGGTTGCCGACCGCGACGGGTGAGGTCTCGGTGAGGCCATAACCCTCGACGAGCAGGCCGCCGGTCACCTCCTCCCACAGCTCGAGAGTCTCGCGGGGGAGTGCCATCGCGCCGGAGATGGCGAATCTCGTTGCGGTCAGGTCGATCCCACGATCACGGGCAGTCTTGGCGAGCCGCTCGTAGATGGGCGGCACGGCCGGCAGGAACGTCGGCGGGTGCTTCTTCGCGGCGTCGAGCACGAGGTCGACGTCGAAGCGCGGGAAGAGGACGAGGCGGGCGCCCATGCTCATGGCGAAGGTCAGGCAGAGGGTCAGCCCGTAGGCGTGGAACATCGGCAGGACGGCGTAGACGACCTCCTGCCCCGGCCTCATCCCTGGCACCCAGGCCCGGCCCTGGGCGGCGTTGGCGACGAGGTTGCGGTGGGTGAGCATCGCGCCCTTGGGCACGCCGGTGGTGCCGCTCGTGTACTGGATCGCCGCGAGGTCGTCGACGCTCGGACGCGGCACGGAGGGGTCGAGGGGTCCGTGGCCCAGCAGGTCGGACCACGGGGTCGTCCCCGTCGACGGGGCGGTGAGCCGGGCGCGCAGCTCGCGTGCTCGCCGGAGCGGCAGCCGCAGAGCCAGTCGCTTCGTCCACGGCATCGACGCGGTCAGGTCGACGGCCACGACGTGCTCGACGCCGGGAAGCCGCGCGACATCCGTGGCGACCACGTCCCAGGCCACCGCGACGGTGGCCCCGTGGTCCTCGAACTGGTGGGCCATCTCGGTCGGCGTGTAGAGCGGGTTGTGCTCGACGACGACCGCCCCGAGGCGGAGCACCGCGTAGAACGCGACGATGTGCTCGGGACAGTTCGGCAGCACGAGGCCCACTCTGTCGCCCGACTGCACGCCGAGCCGTCGCAGCCCCTCGGCCGCGCGCTCGACGCGACGTCCCAGCTCCGCGTAGGTCACCTCGGCGCCGAAGAACTCGAGTGCCGGCCGATGCGCGTACGTGGCGACGGCCTCGGTGAGCAGGTCGACGAGCGAGCCTGTCGGTTGGGCGATCTCGGCGGGCACCCCCTCGGCGTAGTGGGCCACCCAGGTGTGCTCCAGTCCCGTGGTCATGCCAGCCTCCGTCGCCGGTCTGCTGCCGCGCCGTGCGGCAGGCCCAGTATGGCGGTGGTCCGCCGGGACGCGGGGACCGACGGGCGCGGTGGCACCCCACGGCATACGTCGTCGGTGCGGTCAGCCGTGGGCACGTCGGCGACCCGTGCGACCGGCGGGGGAGGGGGCCGAGGGCACGAGCGCGAAGGCACCCTCCTCCTCCTGGCTGTTGTGCAGGCGGCACACGGCGTAGAGGCCGTAGAGCAGGCGGCGCAGCTCCGTCACGTCCTCCGGCGTCACCTGCGCGGGGTCGATGCCGTCGAGCAGCCGGCGCAGCCGCGAGACCTGGTGCTCGATCTCTGCGTGCGTGCGTCGCATGGTCGCCGTGGCGGCGCCCCCGATCGCCCGGGCCACGAGGGGCATCAGCTCGTCCTCGTCGGCCCGCTCGTGCGGCACGAGGTCCTGCTCGAGGCGGTCGAGGAGGGCGTGCACCGGCTCGAGTCGGCAGTCGCGGGTGTGCAGCCCGTCGGCCACGGTGCGGATCTGCTCGACCGCGGCGATGGCGACGTCGTGGCCGTTGCGCAGGCGCCGGGCCGTGGCGACGTCCTCCTCGGACATCGGGACGGTGTGCAGGCGCGTCGGCAGCAGGGCGCGCAGCGCGATCCCGATCGCGAGGACGTCGATGCCCTCCTGCAGCACGGCGCCGGCGGCAGGCGGGAGCAGGCCGGCCGCTGCGGCGACCATCGCGACAAGCGACAGGCCCATGCCCACGAGCACGGCCTCGAGCGCGATCCGGCGCGACCGGCGCGCGATGAGGATCGCATCGGCGATGGCGTCGACCCGGTCGACGGTGAGCACGACGTCGGCGGCCTCGGAGCTGGCCGTCGCCCCGCGCGCGGCGAGCGCGACCCCGACACCGGCAGCGGCGAGGGCCGGGGCGTCGTTGACCCCGTCGCCGACCATGATGGTGCGCCCGGCGGCCGACTCGTCCCGGATCGCGTCCAGCTTGTCGGCCGGGTCGCGGTCGGCGAGGACCGCGTCGACGCCGACGATGCGCCCCACCGTCTCGGCGATGTCGGCGCGGTCGCCGGTGACCAGCACGGTGCGCCGGATGCCGACCTCGCGCAGGGCCGCCAGCATCCGTGGGGCGTCGGGTCGCACCGGGTCCTCGAGGAGGAAGGCGCCGGCAGGCCGGCCGTCGACCGCGACGAAGATCGTCAGGCAGCCGTCGAGCGCAGCCCGGCGCCGCACCTGGCGGAGCCAGGCCGGGTCGACGTCGCCGACGATCCAGCGCGCCTTGCCGAGCCGGATGTCGACACCGCCGACGGAGCCCTCGAGGCCGTAGCCGTGCACCTCGCGGACATCTGTCGGCAGTACGAGGTCGAGACCGCGGTTGCGGGCGGCGCCGACGAGCGCGCTGGCGAGGGGGTGGGGCGAGACCTGGTCGAGGGAGGCCGCGAGGCGCAGCACGTCGAGGGCGGAGGGAGCATCCGGGGCGGTGACGACGGAGGCCAGCTCCGGACGCCCGCGGGTCAGCGTGCCCGTCTTGTCGAAGAGCACGACCTCGCCGGCGGCCAGCGCCTCGAGAGCGGCGCCGCCCTTGACGACGACCCCGATGCGCGAGGCCCGCGACAGCCCGGACATGATCGCCACCGGAGCGGCCAGGAGCAGCGGGCACGGCGTCGCGACGACGAGCACGGCGACGGCACGGACGGGGGACCCCGCCATGGCCCACGCCAGCCCGGCAAGCGCGAGGGTCAGCGGCACGAAGAGCGCCGCGAAGCGGTCTGCCGTGCGCACGAACGGGGCCGACGTCGCCTGGGCCTGCTCGACGAGGCGCACGACGTTGGCATACGTCGACTCGGACGCCGACGACGTGGCCACGACGTCGACCGGCGCGCCGGCGTTGACCACCCCGCTGCGGATGTCGTCGCCGCTCGGGCGCTCCACGGGCATGGGCTCGCCCGTCAGGGCCGACTCGTCGAACGTGCCGGTCGCGAGCAGCCGGCCGTCCACGGGGACGACCTCGCCGGTGCCGACGACGAGCACGTCACCGGGGTCGACGTCCTCGACTGGTATGCCGTCGATCCGGTCCCCGTCGCGCCGCCGGGCCGTGCGCGGGGTGCGCTCGACGAGCAGTCGCAGCTCCCGGTCGGCGCGCGCGGCCGCGCGTGCCTCGAGCAGGCGGCCGCTCGCGAGCATCAGCGTCACCATCGCGCCGGCGAACTCCTCACCGACCCACAGCGCGCCCGCGAGGGCCAGCACGGCGATGACGTCGACCGACGCGCGACGCTCCGCGACGGACCGGATGGTCCACAGCAGCGAGAGCGCGAGGCCGAGCACCGTCGCGGTGACCCACAGCACCGACGAGACGGTCCCGGCGCCCGTGACGGCGGCGATCCCGCCGCCGGCGAGCAGGAGGGCCGACGCGACGAAGAAGACCGCGGGTGAGCGGCCGCGCCACCAGGTCACACCTCCATCATCCGCCGCCACGGACCACCCGGAGCCCGGTCGGGACCGGCATCACACTCCACCGTCGAGAGGCCAGAGTTTGCGGGTCCTCCACCGTCGAGAGGCCAGAGTTTGCGGGTCCTCCACCGTCGAGCGGCCAGAGTTTGCGGGTCCTCCACCCTCGAGTGGCCACGTCGCGCCCCGGCTTCACCGTCGAGAGGCCAACCGCGCCGTCAGAGGAGGTCGGCGAAGACGTCCCTGCGGATCGCGGATCCCGCGGGCAGCGAGCGGTCGACGAACCACTCACGACCGAAGACGAGGTCGTAGAGCGGGCGGGGGATGCGCAGGAAGGCAGCCAGGGTGCGGTCGGCGCCACCATCGGCGGTCGCCTGCGAGGCGTGCGCGCGCATCGACGCTCGCTTGGCGGCGATGTGGCGGCGCACGCTGATGCGGTGGGTGATCTCGCTCCGGGCCGAGAAGGCGCGGTCGAAGCTGGACCGGTCGAACTCGCGCGGGAAGCGGTAGACCTTCGCGGCCAGGTCGATGGCGCGGCAGATCGTGTCGCGCGGGACCGTCGCCTCGAGGACCTTGGGGGTCTCGGCGATCTCGGCGGCGCGCCGGCCGACCCTGTGCACCTGCCGATGGTCCGGGTGGCCGTAGCCGCCGTTGGGCTCGTAGTGCAGGAGCACGTCGACGTGCTCCTCGCGCAGGATCGCGGCGAGCCGCTGGGCCGCCTCGTCGACGTCGGCGCGCACGAACCGCGTCGAGCCCGGCGGGTCGGGTGCCACCTCCGGGCCGAGACCGCTGTCCGCGTAGCCGAGGTGCTCGACGCGGGCGACGCCCAGCGCCTTGGCGCTCGCGCGCAGCTCGTCCATCCGGGTGGCGGCCAGGGCGCCCTCGCCGGTGTAGTCGCTCGAGGCCAGGCCGAGCTCACCGTCGGTCGCGACGACGACGATGACCCGGTGACCCTCCGCCGCGGCGCGCGCCATCGTCCCCGAGGTCAGCAGGGCCTCGTCGTCGGGGTGTGCGTGGAAGGCGAGGAGCGTGTGCGGCACAGTCACCCATCTTGGCCCATGGCACAGTGTCTCCCGTGAAGGTGGCGCTGCTCTCGGACTGTTACCTGCCCCGACTGGGCGGGATCGAGGTCCAGACGCACGACCTCGCGCAGCACCTGCAGGCGGCCGGCCACCAGGTCGAGGTGTTCACCGCCACGCGCGGCGCGTCCGGCGAGATGCACGGTGAGGTGACCGTCGTCGACGGCGTGCCGGTGCACCGCCTCGCGGCGCGGATGCCGTGGGAGCTGCCCGTCAACCCGTTCGCCCCTGCAGAGCTGCGCCGCCGGCTCGTCGGAGGCGGCTTCGACGTCGCGCACGTGCAGACCGGGGTGGTCTCGCCGTTCGCCTGGGACAGCACCCGGGTCACGGTCGGACTGGGCCTGCCGACGGCCATGACCTGGCACTGCATGCTCGCCGGCGTCGCACCGGTCTTCCGGGCGGCCCGCTTCGTGCGCCGGTGGGCGTCGCGCGGCGTGGCGATGTCGGCCGTCTCCGATGTCGCCGCCGAGCCGCTTCGGCGCCTCGTCGGGTCGGGGGCCCGCGTGGGCGTGCTGCCCAACGGCATCGACGTCGCGCGCTGGCGCGTCGGCCCCGTCGTGCGCGAGCCGGGACCACTGCGTCTCGTCACCGCGATGCGGCTCGCGGCCCGCAAGCGCCCCGCGGCGCTCGTCGAGCTCGTCGCGGCTGCCGAGCGCGTCGCGGGCGCCGGCTCGGTGTCGCTGACGGTGCTCGGGGAGGGCCCGGACCGCCGCAAGGTGGAGTCGCTCGTGCGCGAGCGAGGTCTCGACTGGGTGTCGCTACCGGGACGTGTGCCCCGTGAAGAGCTGCGCGAGCTGTATGCCGCCGCCGACGTCTACCTCTCGCCCGCGCGTCTCGAGTCGTTCGGGATCGCCGCACTCGAGGCGCGAACGGTCGGGCTGCCGGTGATCGGCCGATCCGGCTCTGGTGTGGGCGAGTTCGTGGACGACGGTGTGAACGGGCTTGTCGTGTCGAGTGACTCGCAGATGTCTGCGGCAGTTGCTCGACTGGCCAAGGATCCTGATGAGGTGGCTCGCATGCGGGCCTGGAACCTCACACATGCGCCCGAGCAGGAGTGGTCGCACGTGGCGGCGTTGGCCGTGGCCGAGTACGAACGCGCCGTGGCGTTGGTGCGCCGGTGAGGACCAACGTGCCGGGCGGCCTCGTCGTCGTCGCACTGGACGCGGACGGGCGGCGTCTCGCCGAGGCGCGCCTCGGTCACGGCGAACACCCGGACGTCGTGCTCGCGGCCGCCGGCTGGCTCGCCGATTCACCGGTCTTCGCGACCGTGCGCGACGGCGGGACGCTCGAGGTGGCCTACCGCGTGCGCCCGCTGGACGGCATACGTCCTCGGGCCGAGCGGGTGTCGCGGGACCCGGGCGTCGGCGACGACGAGGTCGGCGAGCCCTACCAGCGCATCGCTGCCTATGCCGTCGTGACGAGCGAGCGGGGCGTGCTGCTCACGCAGTTCAACTCGCAGACCCACGTCGCGGGGGACTGGGGGCTGCCGGGCGGCGGCCTCGACGACGGCGAGACCCCGGTCGACGGCGTGCACCGCGAGGTGTGGGAGGAGACGGGGCAGCGCATCGAGCTCGGCGACCTCGTGACGGTCCAGTCGCAGCACTGGGTCGGGCGGGCGCCGTCGGGAGCCCTCGAGGACTTCCATGCGGTCCGGATCGTCTATGCCGCAACGTGTCCCGAGCCGACCGAGGTCGTCATCCACGACGTCGGGGGCACGACGTCCGATGCCCGCTGGGTGCCGGCCGACCGGATCGGCGACTACCGGTTGTCGTCGTCGTGGCGGCGTCTGGCGGCCCTGCACGACCTGGCCGGGCACGGCACGCCCTGACGTCGGGAGGGTCCGGCTCGCCAGCAGTACGACGCTCCGTAGGATGTCGGCCATGGACCTCGTCTACAACCTCCTCGTCGCCCTCCACCTGCTCGGCATGGCCGCGGTCGTCGGAGGCTGGATCGCCGTCCGCAGTGGCCGCACCGTCATTGCGCCGATCGTCTGGGGTGCCCGGGCCCAGCTCGTCACCGGTCTGGCGCTCGTGGGGATCGCGTCGGCGATCAAGGACGACGACCACACGGTCAACAACACGAAGATCGCGGTCAAGCTCGTCATCGCGCTCGTCGTGCTCGCCGCCGCCGAGATCGGGGCCGCCCGCGGTCGCAAGGGCAAGGACACCGGCAACCTGCTCGACGTCGCCGGCGGCGCGGCCGTCGTCAACGTCCTCGTCGCCGCCATCTGGTGATCGCAGCACGTAGCGCGACAGGCGGCTGAGATGCGTTGGAACGCAGGCGTTCTCGCCGGCCTGCTCATCGGCCTGGTCTGGCTCGTCGTGGGCCTGACCCTCGTGGTCGTCGGGCGTCGTCGCCGGCAGGTGTCGCGTGCCGACGGCGCGGGCAACATGGCCGTCATCGGCATCTTCCTGCTCGTCGTCGGCGGCCTCACCTGGTTCGCCACGCTCCTGCTCGCCGTCGTCCCCGGCTAGGGCGCGGCGACGCGAGCGACCCGGGAACGGCGACCAACGGTCGTTCGTCGGCAGGCGATCCTCGGCGGGAGGGCGTATGCCGTGTGGCTCAGCCCCGCTCGTGGGCGAGCTCGCCGCCCACCCATGTCTGGAGCACCACGGTGTCACGGATGTCGGCGGGGGAGGACTCCTCGAGGGCCCACAGGTCCCGGTCGACGGCCACGAGGTCGGCGAGCTGGCCCGGCAGGAGGCGCCCGACGTCGGTGCGCCCGACCGACTCGTGCGCCGCGACGGTGAAGGCGTGCACGGCCTCGGTGAGCGTGACCTTCTCCTCCGGCCGCCAGCCGCCGAGGGGATGACCGTCGGCCCGCTGCCTCGTCACGGCGGCGTGCAGGCCGTAGAAGGGGTTCGGGTCCTCGACCGGGGCGTCGGAGCCGAACGCCACGCGCACGCCGGCGTCGAGGAAGGTGCGCCAGGCGTAGGACGCGAGCCGGCGCGGGCCGATGATCTCGTCGGCCAGCTCGAGGTCGGCCGTGCAGTGGCTGGGCTGCATCGAGGCAACGACGTCGAGTGCGCGGAAGCGGGGGACGTCGACGGGCAGCACGTGCTGTGCGTGCTCGATGCGGAGCAGGGTGTCGAGCCCGTCGGCACGGACCGCCTCGAAGGTGCCGAGCACGAGGCGGTTGGCCTCGTCGCCGATGGCGTGTGTGACGACGTCGAGGCCGTTGCGAGCGGCGAGGAGGGTGCGCTCGAGGAGCACGTCGTAGGGCATCGCCGCGATGCCGCAGCCCTCGTGGCCGATGAAGGGTTCGGTCATGTGTGCCGTGTGCGACCCGAGCGCGCCGTCGCTGAAGAACTTGACCGGCCCGACGCGGAAGACGTCGTCGCCCTGGCCCGAGCGGCGTCCCTCGGCGATCGCGAGCTCGAGGTCGGGGTCCCGGGTGCACTTGGTGACGCGCAGTCGCAGCGCTCCGTCGGCGTGCAGCTCGGCGTAGGCCGCCCGCGCGTCCTCGCCGTCGATGTCGGTGATGCTCGTCAGGCCGACCGACAGCAGCCAGTCCTGGCAGCGCTCGAGCCACGGCCGGAGGGGCGACTCGTCGCGCGGGATGACGTCGAGCAGCTCCTGGGCCGACTCGCGCAGGATGCCGGTCGGCTCGCCGGACGCGTCGCGGACGATCTCGCCACCGACGGGGTCGGGCGTGTCTCGGGTGATCCCAGCCCGTTGCAGCGCAAGCGAGTTCGCCCAGATCGTGTGTCCGTCGACGCTCGACAGCGCCGCCACGCGGTCACCGGAGACCGAGTCAAGGGCGTGCCGGTCGGGCTGCACGGGAACTGCCCAGCGGTTGTGGTTCCAGCGTCCGCTGTGCAGCCACTCATCGTCTGGGAGCCCCTCGGCGTGGGCCCGCACGAGCTCGAGGGCCTCCTCGAGCGAGCGCGCCTCGCGCAGGTCGACGGAGGACAGGTCGCGCGACAGCCACTCGGTGTGGATGTGGGCGTCGTGGAGGCCGGGCATGACGACGGCGCCCGGCAGGTCGACGGACTCGGCGTCGCCGGCAGCCTCGGCAGTCTCGACCGCCTCGGCACCGATGGCGACGATGCGCCCGTCCTCGACGAGCAGGGCGTCGGTCCAGGGGTTCCCCGAGCGGCCGGTGTCGCCGGTCCAGATGCGGTCGTGCCGGAAGAGCGTGCGGCTCATGCGGTGGGCACCAGGATGAGCTTGCCCGTGGTGCGTCGGCCCTCGAGCGCCTCGTAGGCCGCAGCCGCCTCGGACAGCGGGTAGCGCCCGCCGACGTCGATCTTCAAGGATCCGTCGGCGACGGCGTCGAGCACCTCGCGGGCCCGCCACTCGTACTCCTCGCGCTCGGCGACGTAGTGCGCGAGGGTCGGTCGCGTCAGGAAGAGCGACCCGCCGCTGTTGAGCCGCTGGATGTCGAAGGGCGGCACCTGGCCGCTCGCGCCGCCGAAGAGGACCATCATCCCCCGGGGCCGCAGCGACGCCAGGGAGGCGTCGAACGTCGACCTGCCGACGCCGTCGTAGGCCACGTCGACACCGCGACCGGCGGCCTCGCGCACGGCTGCAGCCAGGTCGTCGACCGTCGAGTAGTTGATGAGGTGCTGCGCACCGAGCGCCTTTGCGATCTCGAGCTTCTCGTCGGAACCGGCCGTCGCCACCACGACACCGCCGCGGGTCGTCACCATCTGCACCAACAGCTGCCCGACCCCGCCCGCCGCCGCGTGCACGAGCGCGATGTCACCCGGGCCCACGGCATACGTGCTCGTGACGAGGTAGTGCGCGGTCAGGCCCTGGAGCATGGCCGCAGCGGCCACCTCGAGGTCGACGCCGTCGGGCACTCGCACGACGAGGTGCGCCGGCTTGTTGACGACCGTGGACTCGCTGCCGGCCGACTGGCACCACGCGACCCGGTCGCCCACGGCGACGTCGGTGACACCGGCTCCGACGGCCGTGACCGTGCCCGCGCCCTCCTCTCCGAGCACGAACGGCGTCGGCACGGGGTAGACGCCCTGGCGCTTGTAGACGTCGATGAAGTTGACGCCGGCTGCTGCGACCTCGACCTGGACCTCGCCCGCTGCAGGGTCGGGGAGGTCGTGGTCGCGCACCTGCAGCACACTGCGGTCGCCGGGCTCGGAGACGAAGACGCTGGTCGCTCGGATCATGCTTGTCACCCTACGACCGGTGGCGGCGGCGCCTCCGGGCGGAGGGCCCGGCGGCCCCGATCCGCACGAGCACGTCCACCTCGTCCTCGAGCGCCACGAGCAGCGCCTCGGGGTCCGGCACGACCGACTCGTCGGCCATGATCCCGATGCGCACGGTGTCGTCGTAGGTGACGATGCAGAAGCCGAGCGTGTGGCGGCCGGAGCCCGGGACCCAGCCCAGCACGCCGGTCACGGGCACCCCCGCGAGATACCGGCCCTCGCGGGGGCCGGCGACGTTGGTCGTGACCCCGATCGCCTTGTCGGCGAAGAAGTCCACGACCCGTCGCTCGACCGCGGCCGGGAAGCGGCCGATGACCGAGATCAGGGCGAAGGTGAGGGCGGCCTCGGGCGAGGCCTTGAGCCAGTCCATCCGCGCCTTGGACAGGGCGAGGCGGCCGAGAGGAGTGGCGTCACGGCTCGGGAAGCGCAAGAAGACGAGGGCGAAGCGGTTGCCGAGCTCACGCGGCAGCGGCTCGTCGAGCGGGCGCACGTTGACCGGCACCATCGTCACGAGGTCGACCGGGTCCCGGCCGTGCTCGTCCTGGTAGGTGTGCAGGGCGCCCGCGACGGCACTCATGAGGACGTCGTTGAGGGTGGCGCCGACGAGGCGGCCCACCTGCTTGAGCCCCGCGAGGGGCAGCGGCTGGGTCCAGACGACCCGCTTGCGGTGACCGGGGGTGCCGCCGACGGCGCTGGCGGGGTTCGTCGTGAGGAGCAGGTCGGAGACGACCTGGCCGGTGCGCAGGGTGAGGCTGGCCGCATCGGTGACTGCAGCGCGAGCGCCCTTGGAGCGCAGGCGATCCCACGCGGAGCGCGTGGTGGCCCTCGCGAGCTTCAAGCTCGAGGCGACCACCCCGGAGGTCTCGGGCGCCCCCAGCGGCAGGGTCGCCAGGTCGGTGGTCGCAGGAGGTCCGACGAGGTCTCCGGGGACACCGTCGGCATCCTCGGTGAGGCCGAGCAGCACTCGCGTCAGGGCGATCCCGTCGGCCAGCGCGTGGTGGATGCGGAAGACGAGCGCGGCCCCCGACCCGTGCCCGTCGACGAGGTGTGCCTCCCAGAGCGGCTGGGTGTGGTCGAAGGGGCGTGGCAGCTGGTCCTCGATGTAGGCCTGCAGCTCGGCGTCGGCCTCGGCCGCGGTTCCCTTGCGCGAGAGAGTCACCCGGCGGAGGTGGTGCTCGAGGTCGAAGTCCGGGGCGTCCTCCCAGCGGTAGCCGCCCACGGCGTGCCGGGGCCGTCGGGGTCGCTGGCTGAAGACGGGGTAGGGCTCGATGATCCGGGTCCGCAGCAGCTCGAGCACGCGGTCCCAGTCCGGCACGGACTCGAGCATCACCACCGAGACGATGACCATGAGGTTGGTCGGGCGGTCCATGGTGAGCCAGAGGATGTCGGCGGAGCCCATCCGCCGGGACGTGCCGCGCACCTACGGAGCCGCCAGTCGCGAGAGCGCGTCACCGTCGAGCCGGAACGTCGTCCAGTCGTCGAGCGAGCGGGCGCCGTGGGCGCGGTAGAAGTCGATCGAGGGGGTGTTCCAGTCGAGCACCGTCCACTCGAGCCGGGTCCAGCCGCGCTCGACGCACAGCTGCGCGAGGCGGGCCAGGAGCGCCTTGCCGAGGCCGTGGCCGCGGTGCTCTGGCTCGACGAAGAGGTCCTCGAGCCAGATCCCGGCCTGCCCGGTCCACGTCGAGAAGCTGCGGAACCAGATCGCCATCGCGACGACGGCGCCCTCCCGCACCCCCACGAGGGCGTATGCCGTGGGGTCGCCGTGGGCGGGGAAGAGGGCCTCCCGGAACTGCTCGGGTGTCGCCGTGGCCGAGTCGGGCTCCTTCTCGTAGGCGGCGAGCTCCTGCACGAGGCGGATGAGGTGGGGCACGTCGGCAGGGTCGGCCTCACGGATCAGTACGTCGGTCACGCGCCCATCCTCTCCCGGCCCGCGCGGCTGTGCGTCGTGGTCGGGGACTGTGGGCGGTTCGACGTAGGCTTGGCCGATCATGAGCACGCTCTTCGACGACCTCCCCATCCCCGGTTTCGAGCACGGTCAGGGCACGCCCTCGGGCGGCTCCGGTCGCTCGGGGCGTGGAGCCGACGTCACCGAGCAGGGCGTCCCCACGTGGGCCGAGGCGGCCGCGCGCGGCGGCGTCGACGCGGACCCGCAGGACCGCGTCGACCTCGACCCGGCGGCCCTGCTCGAGGGGCTCAACCCGCAGCAGCGCGAGGCCGTCGTCCACGAGGGCACGCCGCTGCTCATCGTGGCCGGTGCCGGCTCGGGCAAGACCCGAGTGCTGACGCACCGCATCGCGTGGCTGCTCGGCGAGCGTGGCGCGCAGCCGGGCCAGATCCTCGCCATCACCTTCACCAACAAGGCTGCGGCCGAGATGCGCGAGCGCGTCGCGGCCCTCGTCGGCCCGCGGGCCCGCGCCATGTGGGTCATGACCTTCCACTCCGCCTGCGTGCGCATCCTGCGCCGCGAGGCCGCCAAGGTCGGCATGAAGTCCACCTTCTCGATCTACGACGCCGCCGACAGCCAGCGCCTCATGAGCCTCGTCCTGCGCGACCTCGACCTCGACCCCAAGCGCTACCCGCCGCGCGGCTTCTCGGCGCAGGTCAGCAACCTCAAGAACGACCTCATCGACGAGGAGACCTACGCCGCGCAGGTCACCGAGGGCAACCACTACGAGCGCACGGTCTCCGACGCCTACACCCAGTACCAGCGCCGCCTGCGCCAGGCCAACGCCCTCGACTTCGACGACATCATCATGATGACCGTCAACATCCTGCAGGCTTTCCCCGACGTCGCGGAGTACTACCGCCGCCGGTTCCGGCACGTCCTCGTCGACGAGTACCAGGACACCAACCAGGCTCAGTACCAGCTCATCAAGGAGCTCGTCGGCGAGGTCAAGGGCCCCGAGGGCGCCTATGCCGTGCCGCCGGCCGAGCTGTGCGTCGTCGGCGACTCCGACCAGTCGATCTACGCCTTCCGCGGCGCGACGATCCGCAACATCCTCGAGTTCGAGCAGGACTACCCCGACGCGCGCACCATCCTGCTCGAGCAGAACTACCGCTCGACGCAGCGCATCCTCCGCGCCGCCAACTCCGTCATCGCCCGCAACGAGGGCCGCCGCGCCAAGAACCTCTGGACCGACTCCGGCGACGGCGCGATGATCACCGGCTACGTCGGAGACAACGAGCACGACGAGGCCGCCTTCGTGGCCAAGGAGATCGACGACCTCGCCGACAAGGGCGTCAAGCCCGGCGACGTCGCCGTCTTCTACCGCACCAACGCCCAGAGCCGCGCGATCGAGGAGGTGCTCGTCCGGGTCGGCCTGCCCTACAAGGTGGTCGGCGGCACGCGCTTCTACGAGCGTCGCGAGGTCAAGGACGCCCTGGCCTACCTCCGGGTCGTCTCCAACCCCACCGACACCGTCAACCTGCGCCGCATCCTCAACACCCCCAAGCGCGGCATCGGCGACCGCGCCGAGGCGTGCGTGGCGGCGCTGGCCGAGCGCGAGCGCATCCCCTTCGTCGCGGCGCTCGGTCGGGCCGAGGACGCGCCGGGCATCGCGACCCGCTCGGTCGCCGCCATCAACGGCTTCACCGCGCTGCTCGAGAAGCTCCGCACCTCCTACGAGGCCGACGACAGCGTCGCGGCCCTGCTCGAGATGACGCTCGAGGAGAGCGGCTACCTCGCCGAGCTGCGCGCGAGCCACGACCCGCAGGACGAGACCCGCGTCGAGAACCTCGCCGAGCTCGTCGCCGTCGCGCAGGAGTACGACGACCGCCGCGCCGCCGAGCTCGCCGAGTCCGGTGGTGAGCTCGCGCCGGGGGTCGAGCCCGAGGACGTCGGTCCCGCAGGCGCGCTCGAGGAGTTCCTCGAGCAGGTCTCGCTCGTCGCCGACGCCGACGAGATCCCCGACGAGCCCGAGGCCAAGGCCCAGGGCGTCGTCACCCTCATGACGCTGCACACCGCCAAGGGCCTCGAGTTCCCCGTCGTCTTCCTCACCGGCATGGAGGACGGCACGTTCCCGCACATGCGCGCCCTCGGTGACCCGAAGGAGCTCGAGGAGGAGCGGCGCCTGGCCTACGTCGGCATCACCCGTGCGCGCGAGCGGCTCTACCTCTCGCGGGCAGCCGTGCGGTCGGCCTGGGGCGCGCCGCAGTACAACCCGCCGTCACGCTTCCTCGACGAGATCCCCGGCGACCTGCTCGACTGGCAGCGGCTCGGTCCCTCGTTCAGCGGCGCCCGCGGCTCGGACCGTCCCGCCGTGGCAACGCTGGCGGCCCGCCCGGGCGTGCGCAGCGCCGGCAAGCGGCCGGTCATCTCACTGCAGTCGGGCGACCGGGTCACGCACGACTCCTTCGGCCTCGGCACCGTGGTGCGGGTCGAGGGTGAGGGCGACAAGTCGATGGCGCACGTCGACTTCGGCGCCGACACCGGCACGAAGCGCCTTCTGCTGCGATACGCGCCGCTCGTCAAGCTCTGAGGGTCCGCAGGGGCGGCAGCCCGTCCGTGCGCCCAGCGTCGGCCAACGCATCGCGTATGCCGCGTGGTCGCCGACGTGCCCACGCGAGCTCCGTTGTGCGGCAACGGCATACGCCCGCGTGGTTCAGCACGCAGGGGCATGAACGCGACGAGGCCCGTCCCCTGAAGGGACGGGCCTCGTGACGAGCTGAGGTGCCGGTCAGAGCATGACGCCGTGCTTGGCGAGCCAGGTGATCGGGGCCACCGCGGCGCCGTCGTCCGGGTGGATCTCGAGGTGTACGTGCGGACCGGTGGAGTTGCCGGTGCTGCCGCTGTAGGCCACGACCTGGCCGGGCGTGACCGTCTCGCCGACGGACACGAGCAGGCGGCTGTTGTGGGCCATCCAGGACACGGTGCCGTCCCAGTAGCGGATCTTGACGAAGTTGCCGTAGCCCTCGTTGGACCAGCCGGCGAAGATCACCGTGCCGCTGGAGAGTGAGTGGACCGGGCTGCCGACGGGGCAGGCGAGGTCCTGTGCCGGGTGCATCTTGCCCCAGCGGAAGCCGAAGCCGGAGGTGAGGGTGTAGCCCGCCACGGGGGAGACCCAACGGTGAGCCTTGGCCAAGGCCCGCGCGGCGGCGGCCTGCTTGGCCTTAGCGGCGGCTGCAGCCTTGGCCTTCTGGGCGGCGGCGCGGTCAGCGGCGGCCTTCACGGCTGCGGCCTGGGCCTCGGCAGCGCTCTGGGTGGCGGTCTGCGTGGCGCCGACGATGAGCGTCTTGGCGTCGCGGGCCATGTCGCGGGAGGAGCGTGCACCGGCGCGGTTGGCGGCGGCTGCCGACACCGCCTCGGGGTCTGCCGCGAGGCCGAGCCCGGCGACCGAGTTGGAGACGTTTTTCATGGCAGCGGCCTCGGGGCTCAGCTGGCTCGCTCCGGCGTCACGGATGACGAGGCCACCGGCGACGGTCGAGGAGAGCAAGGCGACGGGGACGACAAACTGTCGACCCCGCGAAGGCTTGGCTGCCGGTCGATGCCGGCCGGTGTAACTGGTTTTGGGCACGAAAGAAATACCTATCGGTCACAGATGATGCGAGCCGTCAGCCTAACGTGACCATTTCGTTATCCAAAATCACGCCACGTCTCTGGACGGTCCAGCATCGCGGTGGAGGGTCGCGACTGCGCTCGACACTAGGGCATGACAACGGTGCGGAAAAGGTTTTGCACAGGCAAATCTGCGCAAAACCTGAAGGCCTGTCGTCGCTGCGCCGGAGGGTCTTCAGCGGGGCTGGGTCGCCCGCCTCGTCGTGCCGGCAGTCCGCGGCTTCCTCACCGGTGCGGCGCGGCGCGTGCCGAGCGAGCTGACCCCCGGGGTGACCGTCGCACCCGAGGTGTCGAGGTGGGCGAGCGCGGTCGAGATGCCGTGCACGACGCTGCTCGTGATGGGCAGGCTCATGTGGCCCACCCCGTGCAGCACGACGTTGTGGACGTTGAGGTCCGGGTGGTGCAGGGCGGCGTTGTGCTGGGGGACGACGACTTGGTCGAGGTCGGAGGAGTAGACGAGGAAGCGCGTCTGGCACTCGGCGACGGGGGCCGCGAGCTCCTTCATGAGCGCGCTGCCGGGACGCAGCTGCCGGGTCAGGCCGTTGTTCCACGTGTAGGCGAGGTAGCTGCCCTGGTGGGGGGTGCCGAGCGTGACGAGGGTGTGCACGTGGGCGTCACCGCCGAGCCGGGTCACGTAGTAGCGCGCGATGAGACCGCCCATCGAGTGCCCGATGACGTGGATGCGCTCGTAGCCCGTCTCCTCGACGATGCGCTCGACCTCGGCGCCGAGGTCGGCCGCCGCAGCACGCACGTCGCCGGTGAAGATGGAGTAGTTGATCGTCTCGATGCGCCCGAAGCCGCGTCGCACGAGGCCGCGGCGCAGGACGGTGAAGATCGAGCGGTTGTCGACCATGCCGTGCACGAGCAGGATCGGGGTCTCGGCGGCCTCGACGTTCTGGATGGCGAGTCCGCGCTGGCTGGGCGGCAGGTGACCGAGTCGGTAGCCCTGGCGCCGGTCGCTCGCGCGGGCTCCCAGCAGACCCAACGGGTAGAGCCCGAGGTGCAGCCCCATCCAGGACGCCTCCACCGCTGCGCCGGCGAGACCGGTCGGCGTCAGGAGCGCACCGGCGACCTCCCCGACCGCCGCGAGGAAGGCTCGGGGGCCCTTCGCGGCCCCCGTCGGGGTGCCTGCCTGCTGCGGCGTCGTCGCCGCACGTGCTGCCAGTGCCACGTCCCGAACGTACCCCGACCGGTGGGCGATGCGTCACTATTGCGCGTCGCGTCTCACGCGGCTGGCTAGAGTGCCCGGCATGAGCGAGTCCCAGGGTGCCGACGCCGTTGCCGTGACTGCCGACGAGAGCGCGGGCGGCGCGGGTCCCGTGTCGACCGACGTCATCCGTGTCGTCGTGGCCAAGCCGGGTCTCGACGGCCACGACCGCGGCGCCAAGGTCGTCGCGCGGGCGCTGCGCGACGCCGGCATGGAGGTCATCTACACCGGCCTGCACCAGACGCCGGAGCAGATCGTCGAGGCGGCCATCCAGGAGGACGCCGACGTCGTCGGGCTCTCCGTGCTCTCCGGGGCGCACCTGACGCTGTTCGCGCGGGTCGTCGAGCTGCTCGCCGAGCGCGACGCGAGCGACATCGTCGTCTTCGGTGGCGGCATCATCCCCGAGGACGACATCGCCGAGCTCGAGAAGCTCGGGGTCGCCAAGGTCTTCACGCCCGGTGCGACGACGATGGAGATCGTCACCTGGGTCCGGGAGCACGTGCACCCCGCCTGACCTCCGCCGCGGGTCCCCGGCTGCGCCGCGCCGCCGGGGCTCGCACTCGCGGTGCGCCAGCCGTTCGGGCCCGCAACCCGTGTACCGGTCAGTAGGCCGCCGACCGGTGTGATCTTTGTCCGGTCGGGCGGACCCGATGCCGTCGCCACAGGTCAGAGCCACTAGAGTCCGAGCGACAGCCTGATTCGGTTGCGCCACGGCGCAGGGCCCGTCCGAGCGCGAGCACGGGTGCCCCGGGACGCCGCAGCGACGCGATCGACGACGACACGAATCGACGACGAGGACGGACCCCACCCGTGGATCTCTTCGAGTACCAAGCCCGCGACATGTTCGAGAAGCACGGCGTGCCCGTGCTGGCCGGCGCCATCGCCACCACCCCCGAGGAGGCCCGAGCGGCCGCCGAGCAGATCGGGCCGAAGTCGGGCGGTGTCACCGTCGTCAAGGCACAGGTGAAGACCGGCGGCCGCGGCAAGGCCGGCGGCGTCAAGGTCACGAAGAGCCCCGACGAGGCGCAGGCCGCCGCCGAGGCCATCCTCGGCATGGACATCAAGGGCCACACCGTCGGCACCGTGATGATCGCCCAGGGCGCCCGCATCGCCGAGGAGTACTACTTCTCGATCCTGCTCGACCGGGCCAACCGCACCTACCTCGCCATGTGCTCGAAGGAGGGCGGCATGGAGATCGAGGAGCTCGCCGTCGAGCGCCCCGAGGCCCTCGCCCGCATCGCCGTCGACCCCAACACGGGCATCGACGCGGCCAAGGCGCAGGAGATCGTCGACGCCGCGGGCTTCGACGACGCCGACAAGCCGGCGATCGCCGACGCCATCCAGAAGCTCTGGACCGTCTACCGCGACGAGGACGCGACGCTCGTCGAGGTGAACCCGCTCGTCAAGACCGAGGACGGCGAGATCGTCGCCCTCGACGGCAAGGTGACGCTCGACGAGAACGCCGGCTTCCGCCACGCCGACCACGAGGCCCTCGAGGACAAGGCGCACGCCGACCCGCTCGAGGCGGCCGCCAAGGCCAAGGACCTCAACTACGTCAAGCTCGACGGCTCCGTCGGCATCATCGGCAACGGCGCGGGTCTCGTCATGAGCACCCTCGACGTCGTCGCCTACGCCGGTGAGGAGTTCGGCGGCCAGAAGCCCGCGAACTTCCTCGACATCGGTGGCGGCGCGAGCGCCGAGGTCATGGCCAACGGCCTGCACATCATCCTCTCGGACCCGCAGGTCAAGAGCGTGTTCGTCAACGTCTTCGGTGGCATCACCTCCTGCGACGCGGTCGCCAACGGCATCGTCGGCGCCCTCGACGCGCTCGGTGACGAGGAGGACCGCCCGCTCGTCGTGCGCCTCGACGGCAACAACGTCGAGGAGGGCCGCCGCATCCTGCAGGAGCGCGACCACCCGCTCGTGACGATCGAGCCGACGATGGACGGCGCCGCGCGTCGCGCCGCCGAGCTCGCCGCCCGGCCCTCCAACTGACCCCGAGCCTCCAGAGAGAGAACGACTAACCATGGCTATCTTCCTCAACGCCGACTCGAAGGTCATCGTCCAGGGCATGACCGGGTCCGAGGGCATGAAGCACACGCAGCGCATGCTGAAGTCCGGCACCGACATCGTCGGTGGCGTCAACCCCCGCAAGGCCGGCACGACGGTCGACTTCGAGGGCGGCGTGTCCGTCCCCGTCTACGGCACGGTCAAGGAGGCCATCGAGGCCACCGGCGCCAACGTCTCGGTCATCTTCGTCCCCGCGCAGTTCACCAAGGCCGCCGCGGTCGAGGCGATCGACGCCGAGATCCCCCTCGCCGTCGTCATCACCGAGGGCGTCGCGGTCAAGGACACCGCCGAGTTCTACAACTACGCCAAGGAGAAGGGCACGACGCGCATCGTCGGCCCGAACTGCCCCGGCCTCATCACCCCGGGCGTCTCCAACGCCGGCATCATCCCGGCCGACATCTCGGGCACGGGCCGCATCGGCCTCGTCTCCAAGTCGGGCACGCTGACCTACCAGATGATGTACGAGCTGCGGGACTTCGGCTTCAGCTCGGCCGTCGGCATCGGTGGCGACCCCGTCATCGGCACGACGCACATCGACTGCCTCGAGGCCTTCGAGGCCGACCCCGACACCGACGCGATCGTCATGATCGGCGAGATCGGCGGCGACGCCGAGGAGCGCGCCGCGGCCTACATCAAGGAGCACGTGACCAAGCCGGTCGTCGGCTACGTCGCGGGCTTCACCGCTCCCGAGGGCAAGACGATGGGCCACGCGGGCGCCATCGTGTCCGGCTCCTCGGGCACCGCGCAGGCCAAGAAGGAGGCCCTCGAGGCCGCCGGCGTCAAGGTCGGCAAGACGCCGTCCGAGACGGCTGACCTCATGCGCGAGATCATGAAGGGTCTCGCGGGCTGACCTGCGTCACAAGCGTTCACGAGCGGGCGGTCACCTCCGGGTGGCCGCCCGCTCGCGTGTCCGAGAACGAGGGCGTATGCCGCCTGGCCCGGGTCGGCGAGGCCCGTGACGGCATACGCCCGCCTGCATCCGACGACGAGGTCAGCAGGCCATGAGGCCGATGACGAAGCCACGCGCCCGCAGCTTCGGGATCAGGATGTTGAGCGCCGCGACGGTCTGGGAACGGTCACCGCCGCCGTCGTGCATGAGGATCCGCGAGCCCGACCGGACGTTGGCCAGGACCCGGTTGACGATGGTCCACGTGCCGGGGCGCGACCAGTCTCGAGGGTCCACGGTCCAGAGGATCTGCCGCTGGCCGCGGTTCGCGATGATCGTGGCGATGCGCGAGTTCGTGGCGCCGTAGGGCGGCCTGACGCACCTCGGCCGGTAGCCGAGGGCCGACTCCATCCGGTTCAGCTGCCACGTCACGGATGCCGTCGACAGGGTCGTCAGGTTCGGGTGGCTCCAGGTGTGGTTGCCGATCTTGTTGCCGTAGTAGCGCAGGCTGCGCGTGATCGACGGGTACCACGAGACGTTCTGGCCGACCTCGAAGAAGACGGCCTTGACGCCGTACTTGCGCAGGACGGCGAGGACCTTCGGCGTGTAGGTGTAGCTCGGCCCGTCGTCGAAGGTGAAGTAGACGGTCCCGGCGTAGGCGACCGGGCCCGCAGCGATCTCCGCGGGCGCCGTGGCCACCTGGGCCGCCGCGCCGGGCGGGGACGCCGGGGCGGAGCTGGAGGCAGGGGCTGCCAGCGGGGCGGTGAGCGCGAGTGCTGCGAGCAGGGGCGTCAGGACGTGGAGGATCTTGCTGCTCATGATGATTCATCCCTTTCACTGTCAGTGTGCGCTCCGGTGAGCGCAGGCGTCGGGGAATGCGGCAGATCCCTGCCTCACACCGGGACCGGCCGCCATCGGCGTGGGTGCTCGCTCCGCGGCGGGGATCTTGTGACCATGGGACGAACACCGGAGCCGACCACCGGCCCGACCGCCGCGCAGCGCAGGAGTGAGACCACTGGCCCCGCCGAGCACGACCACCACGACCGCCGCGGCGACCACCTCGGTGAGTCCCTCGACGGCCATGCCCGCCGCCCTGCGCGCCGGAGCCCTCGCCGCGGTCGGCACGTGGTCGGTCGTCGTGCTGCCGGCCCTCGTCGGCTGGGTCGCCGCCCCGGAGACGTCCGTCGGGTGGTTCTCGGCCGTGTCGGTCGCGAGCGCGATCTGGTTCCTCGGGCACGGCCAGTCCGTCGGTGCCGGCGCCGTCTCGATCTCCGTGACACCCCTGCTGCTCCTGCTCGTCTTCGTCTACGTCGCGGTGCGCTGGGCCCGCCGCCTCGCCGCGACCGAGCGGCTGCGCGTCGGCACGGCCGACTGGAGCAGGGTGGCCCAGTGGGGCGTCGTGCCGGGCTTCGTCATCGGCTACGGCCTCGTGTCGGCGGTCATCGCCCTCTTCACGCTCGGCGGCCCGGCGACCCCCGGTGTCGCTGCCGTGATCGGCTCGCTCCTCGTCCCGGTGGCGGCGCTCGGCTTCGTCCTCGTCCGCCCCGACGACGAGGCGGCGCCGGCGTTCGTGCGCACGTGGTTCCGTCGCGGGCCCACGTGGCTGCCCACGGTCTGGCGCACCGGCTGGCGCGGCGCCGGCCTGCTGCTCGCGCTCGGCCTCGTGGTCGCGCTCGTGCGTCTCGTCGCCTCGTGGTCGGCCGTCGCCGACATCCAGGACCAGTACGGCGCCAACGTCGGCGCCCTCGTCGTCATCGCCCTGACGCAGCTCGCCCTCCTCGGCAACACGGCCACGTGGGCGCTGTCGTTCCTCGCCGGTCCCGGCTTCCAGGTCGCGCTCGGCTCGGCGATCACGCCGGCCGCCGCCCAGCCCGGGCTGCTTCCGCTCGTGCCCGTGCTCGGTGCCCTCCCACAGGCGGCCGACTACCCGGCGATGATGTATGCCGTCCTGCTCGCTCCCGTGCTCCTCGGCGCCTGGCTGGGCCGCCGGGTCGACGCCCAGCTCGAGTTCTTCGGCAACGCCCGGGCCCGCCTCGCGGCCACGGGCACGGCGGCCGTGCTCGCCGTCGCCGTCGTCGTCGCCGTGACGGCGCTCGGCAACGGGGCTGTGGGGGTCGACCGGCTCTCAGCCGTCGGGGTGCCGCTCGCGGCGTTCGCCGCCGCCCTGCTCGCCGAGGTCGTCGGCGGCGCCGTGCTCCTCGCGGGAGCGCTCGTGCTGCGGGAGCGTCGTCAGGAGCGGAACGACGCGACGACGGGAGAGTCGTCGACCACGGCGGACCCGGACTCCACCACCGACTGACGAAGGCCGACGGCTGAATGCGGCGGTCTCAGGTCGCTCCCGGCGGTCAGCGCACGACGAGGCCGAAGAGCCCGGCATCGCGCAGCTGGGCGCAGCTGCCCGCGGCGATGGAGGTCTGTGCCCCGTCGAGGCACGCCTCGTAGGCGCTGACCGTGTCGTAGAAGACGGCCTGCAGGGCGAGGCCGGACAGCAGCACGCCGGTGATGACGAGCGTGACGACCGGCCAGATCTTCTCCTTGCCCGCGCGGGCCGAGAGGAAGCGCAGCAGGCGGAACGTCAGCACGACGGCGAGCACCAGCGGCAGCACCGCGACGAAGCGCTTCGGCAGCGGTAGGGACGTGGCGATGAGCCCGAGCAGCACGAGCAGCGCGACGGGCAGCGTCCGCTTCGCCTTCTCGCGGGCGAAGGTGATCTCCTGCTCCAGCTGGGGCTCGGTCATGCGGACCATCCTCGCCCATGGCCGGCGGTCGGATGACACGGGGGAGTCGCATGGTCGGGCCGCTAGAGTCTGGCGCGTGACGCCCCCCGCTGCCTCCGGCACCTCCGAGCCCACACCGGTCGTCGTCCTCGTCTCAGGGTCGGGCACGCTGCTGCAGGCCCTGCTCGACGCGTCGGCCGACCCCGCCTACGGCGTGCGCGTCGCAGCGGTCGGGGCCGACCGCCCGTGCGCGGGGCTCGAGCGGGCCGAGCGGTCCGGCATACCGACGTTCGTCGTGCGCCCGGCCGACTTCGAGGACCGGGCCGCCTGGGACGTCGCCCTCGCGGAGCAGGTCGCGGCCGCGGGACCCCGTTTCGTCGTGACGGCCGGCTTCATGCGGATCCTCGGGCCGGCTACGCTCGGTGCCCAGCCCGTCGTCAACACCCACCCCGCCCTGCTACCGAGCTTCCCCGGCGCCCACGGCGTGCGCGACGCCCTCGCCTACGGGGTCAAGGTGACCGGCACGACGTGCCACGTCGTCGACGCCGGGGTCGACACGGGGCCGATCATCGAGCAGCGCGTCGTCGCGGTCGAGGACGACGACACCGAGGAGAGCCTGCACGAGCGGATCAAGGTCCAGGAGCGCGAGCTGCTCGTCGACGTCGTGCGGCGTCTCGCCCGTGAGGGCTTCGCCGTCGACGGCCGACGGGTTCGGATCGGCGGGGCCTGACCGCTACGCTGGTCGCACACGACTGGCGCGGGTGGGACACCACCGGGGAGTGACGTCGGGAGCATCGACCGCCTGGGTGCCTCGCGAGAACGGAAGCCGTCGGGTCCACCGACCCACGGCACGCCGCGACCGATGTCACCGAACCAGGAGTGCACCCATGACCGCAGTCCCGTCCGCGCCGAGCACCGACGGCCGCCGCCCGATCCGGCGGGCCCTCGTCTCCGTCTACGACAAGACCGGCCTCGAGGACCTCGCCCGCGCGCTCGACGCCGCCGGCGTCGGCATCGTGTCGACCGGCTCGACGGCGAAGACCATCGCCGCGCTCGGCATCGACGTGACGCCGGTCGAGCAGCTCACGGGCTTCCCGGAGTGCCTCGAGGGCCGCGTCAAGACGCTGCACCCCAAGGTGCACGCCGGCATCCTCGCCGACACCCGCAAGGACGACCACGTCCAGCAGCTTGCCGACCTCGGGGTCGAGCCGTTCGAGCTCGTCGTCGTCAACCTCTACCCGTTCCGCGAGACCGTCGCCTCCGGCGCGACGCCCGACGAGTGCATCGAGCAGATCGACATCGGGGGTCCGTCGATGGTGCGTGCCGCGGCCAAGAACCACCCGAGCGTCGCGATCGTGACGAGCCCCACGGCATACGACCAGGTCGTCGAGGCGCTGGGAGCCGGCGGCTTCACGCTCGAGCAGCGCCAGCGGCTGGCGGCCGAGGCCTTCGTGCACACGGCCTCCTACGACGTCGCCGTGGCGAGCTGGATGGGCAACGCCTATGCCGACACGACCGACGGCACCGGCTTCCCGGCCTGGACGGGCGCGAGCTTCGACCGCGCGGCGGCGCTGCGCTACGGCGAGAACCCGCACCAGCAGGCGGCGCTCTACCGTCACTGGCGTCCGGGCGTGGCCTCGGCCGAGCAGCTGCACGGCAAGGAGATGTCCTACAACAACTACGTCGACACCGACGCCGCCGTGCGCGCCGCTCATGACCACGGCGACCAGCCGACCGTCGCGATCATCAAGCACGCCAACCCGTGCGGCATCGCCGTCGGCGCCACGATCGAGGAGGCCTACGAGCGGGCCCACGCGACCGACCCGGTGAGCGCCTACGGCGGCATCATCGCCTCCAACCGCACGGTGACTGCGGCGATGGCGGCAGCTGCCAAGCCGGTCTTCACCGAGGTCATCATCGCGCCCGACTACGAGCCCGAGGCCCTCGAGATCCTCACGGCCAAGAAGAACCTCCGCGTCCTGCGCCTGCCTGCCGGCATGGCCGAGGCGGCCGACCCGATCGAGACCCGCGCCGTGAGCGGTGGCCTGCTCGTGCAGACCGTCGACAAGGTCGACGCCGTCGTGCGCGGCGAAGGCGACGCCGTGACCGGTGGAGACGACGCCGCGAACTGGCGCCTCGTCTCCGGCGAGGCCGCGGACGACGCGACCATCGCCGACCTGCAGTTCGCATGGCGCGCGATCCGCGCCGTGAAGTCCAACGCGATCCTGCTCGCCAACGACGGCGCGGCCGTCGGTGTCGGCATGGGCCAGGTCAACCGCGTCGACTCCTGCTACCTCGCCGTGCGCCGCGCGGGTGAGGAGCGCGCCCGTGGCTCGGTCGCCGCGTCCGACGCGTTCTTCCCGTTCGCCGACGGCCTGCAGATCCTGCTCGACGCCGGTGTGCGCGCCGTCGTCGCGCCGGGTGGCTCGATCCGCGACGAGGAGATCATCGAGGCGGCCACGGCGGCCGGCGTCACGATGTACTTCACCGGGACGCGCCACTTCGCGCACTGACAGCTGGTGTCGACGTGCCCACTCGACGTCCGGTCGAGTGGGCACGTGGCCACGTCGAGAGGCCACGTCGCCCCGCTGGGTCCGTGTGACGGAGAACGCCTCCAGCCCCACAGCATGATGCCCCGGAGGGTATTAGCGTGGAGGTGAGCGTTCGGTACCCAAGGAGGACGTCATGAGCCAGGCTTCCGTCGTCACCCGTCCCACCCAGCCCCAACCCCAGCCGGCCACGGTGTCGGTCAGCCACCTCGGCGGTGACCGGTTCGAGATCGCCGTCCGCGACCACGTCGTCACGGTCGACCAGCCGCAGGCGATGGGGGGGCGAGGACACCGCTCCCACGCCGACGGAGCTGTTCGTGGCGAGCCTCGCCTCGTGCACGGCCTTCTACGCGCGCCGCTTCCTCTCCCGGCACGACCTGCCCGTCGAGGGGCTCCGCGTCGAGACGAGCTACGAGATGGGCACCCGCCCCTCGCGGGTCACCCGCTTCGACGTGCGCGTGGTGGTGCCCGAAGGAGTCCCGCCGGAGCGGCACGCGGCCCTTCTCGCGATGGTCGACCACTGCACGGTGCACAGCACGCTCCAGCACGAGCCCGTCGTCGACATCCAGCTCGTCACCCCCTGACGGACGCGCCGACGACGTGCCTCCTCGACGCCTGAGGACGGCCGACAGGCTCTCGACTCGCTCCGGTGGGCCGAACGTGGCCTCTCGACGTTCGCCGGGCGTCAGCGGGTCCAGCGGTAGCCGGTGGGCTCGCCCTCACCGAGGTCGACGATCGCGGCGACGGGGCCGCCGCCGTCGGGGCCCTGGTGCGCGGCCGAGACCGACACGAAGACCGCCGGGTCGCCCGTCACCGACGCCGTGACGCCGCCGACGGCCGACTTGATCTGGCGGTGCCAGTGCACGTCGGAGTCGTCGAGCATCGCGTTGCGCCGCCCGTGCACGGTGCCGTCCTGGCTCACCTCGCACTTGAGGAACACGTTGACGAGCCTGCCCTGGATGTCGCTGCTGTGCGGGCGCTCGGGCAGGTCGAGCCCGGCGTCCTTGATCGCGCCCCACACGCCGTCGGCGTCGAGCGCGTCCTGCATGACGGAGTGGCCGATGCGGTAGCGGCCGCCGACGCCCTTGGCGTTGCCGACGACGACGACCTGCGCCTGGTCGAGCTCGACACCGGAGGAGCAGGATGCGACGGAGGAGAAGAGCGAGCGGTTGTGCATGATGTCCGCGTCGGTCGGCATCTCGATCTCGCCGAGGGCGACGGCGATGCCGAGGCCGGTCGTGCCGTTGGAGAGGTCCATCGACTCGTGAGTGTGCTCGGTCCAGACCTCGTGCCCGCGGGACTTCGCGTCGCGGATCGTGTGGATCGTCAGCAGCGGCGTCTTGGTCTGGACGTAGTGCACGTCGGCGGGGTCGGTGATGCCGGCGCGCTCCATGGCAACCTTGACCGCGTCGGCGACCTTGCTCACCATCGCGACGTAGCCGATCTCCTCGGGCTTGATCGGCTCGCTCATGGCGAAGCCGACGGTGAGGCGCGGCTCGTCGGACTGCTCGGCCTTGTCGGCCGGAACGGTCGCGAAGATCGTGGCGTGGGGGCTGATGATGCCGTCGGTGCCGCCGGACCACACGATCGGGACCTGCTTGACCTGGTCGGCCGGGGCGCCCTTCTCGACGAGCACCTCGCGGAAGGCGCGGTCGGCGATGATGCGCGTGTAGTCGTTGACGCCGCCGTTGCCCTCCGTCTTGCCGATGATGGCGACGACGCGGCTCGCCTCCATGACGCCGTCGTCGATGAGCTTGGCGAGCTCCGACGCGTCGGCGACCGAGTGGATGGGGACCTTGCGCACCTCAATGGCTTCGGGCACGTGAATCACCTTTCTCTTTCAGGGTTTTCGATAACGGTCCCGACGTGGCCGTCGATGGCCGGGGCGAGCTGGTCGAGGGCCGTGATGATCGAGCGGGAGCCGCCCGCGCGGACGAAGCGCATCGCCGCCTCGACCTTCGGGCCCATGGAGCCCGACGCGAAGTGGCCCTGCGCGGCATACGCCTCCATCTCGTCGAGCGTGACCCGGCCGATGTCGTGGGCGTCGGGCGTGCCCCAGCCGGCGACCGCGTGAGCGACGTCGGTGGCGATGACGAGCGCGTCGGCGTGGACGGCGCGGGCGAGCAGGGCGGCCGTCAGGTCCTTGTCGATGACGGCCTCGACGCCGTGGACGGCGCCGTCGCCGTCGCGGACCACGGGGATGCCCCCGCCGCCGGCCGTGACGACGACGTAACCGGCGGCGAGGAGTGTGTGGAGCGTGTGCGTCTCGAGGACCTCGACGGGCTCGGGGGAGGCGACGACACGGCGCCAGCCCTTGTCGCCGCGGTCCTCCCAGCGCTCGCCGTGGTCGATGAGGGTCTGGGCCTGCTCGCGGGGGAGGAAGCGCCCGATCGGCTTCGTCGGGTGCGTGAAGCCGGGGTCGTCGGCGTCGACGAGGGTGCGCGTGATGATGGCGGCGACCGGTCGCTCGACGTGGCGGGCGGCGAGCGCGGACTCGAGCGTGTCGAGAAGCGTGAAGCCGATGGTGCCCTGCGTCTGGGCACCGCACCAGTCGAGCGGCACCGGCGGCACGACGTGCGCGGCGAGCTCGTTCTTGACGAGTAGGTTGCCGACCTGGGGGCCGTTGCCGTGGGTGATGACGACCTCGTGCCCGGCCGCGACGAGCTCCGCGAGGTGGTGGCTCGCGACGGCGATGGCGTCGAGCTGCGCCTGGGGCGTCGCGCTGCCGTCGGGGCCCGTCATGGCGTTGCCGCCCAGTGCCACGAGCACTCTCATGGCACGTCCTTGCTTGTCGGGGCCGTCGTCATGGCGTGAGCCTAGGGAGCGCGGACGAGCGCCCGCGTTGTCACCTCCTGCCCAATGCGGGCGCCCACATTGGCAGATGTATGCCGTCGGGCCGGGAGGGGCGACGGGCGGTCGGTCCCGACGTGCGCCGTGGTCGTGCGCGGGGTACGAGGGGATAATGTCGGGAGGCGCCGTCCGGCGTCATCGCTAGAGCGAAGAGGTGGGCACACGTGGGAGTCGGAGTCCTGCTCGCGGTCGTGGGGGCCATCCTGACCTTCGCGGTCCGGGCCAACACGTCCGTCATCAGTCTGCCCACCGTCGGGATCATCCTCATGGTCGCCGGCGGCCTGCTCATCTGGCACGGGCGCAACGGCACCCAGCGCAAGCGCGTCATCACGCGCGAGGAGCGTCCGGGGGGCGCCACGACGCCCACGAGCACGGTGCGACAGACCATCGAGGAACGCGACATCGACTGACGCGTCGACGGATCCGTCCGTCAGGCCGGCTCGAGCGCCTGCGCCCAGGTGCTGGGCTCGTGCCCGAGCAGGCGGCGCAGCGTCGAGGAGTCGCCCACGAGCCCGCCCCGGTCGTAGCTGGCGAACATCGCGAGCAGGTCGTCGCGCGCCTGCGCGGTCAGGGATGCGCCGGGCCCGGCGACCCAGTCTGCGATCTCGACCCGAACGGCCTCCACGGGACGTCCCAGCACGTCCGACGCGACGTGGGCCTGGTCGCGCACGGAGAGGACCTCGGGGCCGGCGAGGTCGTACGTCACGCCCTCGTGGCCGGGGCGGGTCAGCACCGTCGCCGCCACCTCGGCGACGTCGACGAGGTCGACGTTGGTGAACGGGGAGTCGAGCGAGTAGGGGACCGAGATCCGCCCAGCCAGAGCCGCGTCGACGAGGTTCTGGTGGTATGCCGCGGGGCGCAGCACCGTGGCCCCGGGCAGGTGGGTGCGCACGACCTTCTCGGCCGCCGCCTTGCGCACGTGGTGCGGCATCGACGCGTCGTCGGGATGCAGCACGGAGTGGAAGACGAAGCGGGACAGGCCTGCTCGTGCAGCGGCGCAGGCGATGCGGTCGGCGATGCCCACCTCGTCCGGGTGCACGTTCGGCGCCAGGTGGTAGATCGCGTCGGCATCCGCGACGGCCTCGTCGAGACCCGACCCCGTCTCGAGGTCAACGACCGAGATCGACCGGGCCCCAACGGCATACGCTGTCTCGGCGCGTCGCGCCGACCGTACGGCAGCGCGCACGTCGACACCACGTGAGGTGAGGGCGGCCGTGACGGCGCGACCGGTCTTGCCGGCCGCGCCGATCACGAGGACCGTCGTCATGGTCAGACCCAGTCGACATCCGCCGCCGTCTGTCCGGCGGCGAGCGTCGCGTAGCCGGGCCCACGGTCGAAGAACGGCTGCTCCTCGGCCCGCTCGCCACGAAGCTGCTCCCGCAGCGCGTCCGAGGCGGCCGTGTCGATGACCGGGCTCTCGAGGTCACCGGTCGCGACGACGCCGTAGTCGCGGCGCGCGCCCTCGAACGACACCTTGCCCCAGCGGAGGTCGCGCTCGACCTCGTCGTACGGGCGGTCGAGCGGGTCGCCCCAGCCGCCGCCACCGGTCGTGCGGATGCGGATGACCTGCCCGGCCTTGACGACCTCGGCGTCGGCGAGGGCGTCGACGGTGCGCTCCTCGGGGCCGCCGACGTCGACGGTCACCTCGAAGGGGCGACCGGCCTTGCCGCCCTTGACGCCCCAGCAGGCGAGGATCGACCGGTCGGCGATCGACATGAAGTTGGCGTCCTTGAGCATGCGGATGTGCTTCTCGTAGCCGAGGCCGCCGCGGTGGCGGCCGGCGCCGCCGGAGTCGACGGCGAGGCCGAGGCGCTCGACGATGAACGGGAAGCGGCTCTCGGTGAACTCGGTCGGCAGGTTGCGGCTGTCGGGCACGACGTGGATCGTGTCCTCGCCGTCGGCGTAGTAGCGCCCGCCCGAGCCGCCACCGAGCACCTCGCGCATGAGGTAGTCGTTGCCGTCCCGGTCCTTGCCGTAGACGCCGGTGTAGCGGATCGTCTCCTGGTCGGCCGGCATCTTGCCGTCGACGGCCTTGGCGACGACGCCGGCGAGCACGCCGAGCAGGCGCAGGATGACGAAGGTGCGGGCGTTGGTCGGCGCCGGGTAGATCGGCGTGAGCAGCGTGCCCTTCTCGGGGAACTTCATCTCGATGAGGGGCACGATGCCCTCGTTGACGTCGAGCTCGGCCATCCGCTCGGGGGTGTCGGCGAGGTTGCGCAGGATCGGCGCGAGCCACTTCTTGAGGAAGTTGCCGCCGACGTAGTCGCCGCAGTGGTTGATCGGGCCCTTGGCCTGCTTGGCGGTGCCGGTGAAGTCGATGATCAGCTTCGGCCCGCCGTCGCCGGGGCCGGGGCCGCCGGTCGACTGCTTCGTCAGGGTGATCCGCTGCGTGTGCAGCATCGGCTCGTCCACGCCGTCGTGCTCGGCGTAGTCCTCCCAGACGTAGGTGCCGTCGGGGATCTTGCTGAGGATCTCGCGGCGGTAGGTCTCGGTCGTCTTGTCGAGGATCGCGTCGAAGGCGGCCTCGATGGTGTCGCGGCCGTAGCGCTCGAAGAGCTCGCCGAGGCGGCGGGCGCCCATGAGGCAGGCCGAGCACTCGGCGTCGAGGTCGGCGGCGAGGCTGTCGGGCATGCGGCTGTTGCGCGTCATGATGCGCAGCGCCGCCTGGTTGGGAACACCCTTGTCCCACAGCTTGATCGGCGGGACCGAGAGGCCCTCCTCGAAGACCGTCTGCGCGTTGCTCGGCATCGATCCGGGCACGGCGCCACCGATGTCGTCGTGGTGGCCGAACGCCTGGACGAACGCGACGACCTCGCCGCCGGAGAAGACCGGGACGGTGACGCAGAGGTCGGGCAGGTGGCCGATGCCGCCCTCGGACTCGTAGACGTCGTTGTGGAAGAAGACGTCGCCCTCGCTCATCTCGTCGAGCGGGAAGTCGCGGGCGATGGGGTGCACGAGCGCGCTGTAGGAGCGGCCGGTCAGCTTGCGCAGCTGGCGGTCGTGGATGCCGGCGCGGAAGTCGTGCGCGTCGCGGATCATGGGCGAGCGGGACGTGCGCGCGATGGCCGTCTCGACCTCCATCTCGACGCTCGCGAGGGTGCCCTCGACGATCTCGACGAGGATCGGGTCGACCGAGCTGCCCTCGGGCGTCAGGCGGTTGCCGTGCTCGTAGGCCGTGGGGAGCCCTGCCGGGTTGACCGGGGCGCCGTCGTGGGCGACCGACGCGTCAGGGTGCTGCGACCCCGTGGCGGCGTCGACGGGGGCGAGGCGGGTCGCGGCGGTCTGGCAGGAGAAGCACATGTCAGGCCTCCATCTCGGTCGTCGGGGCGGTGGTCCGGGTGATGACGAGGTTGCCGAGCGCGTCGACGCGGACGGCGAAGCCGGGGTGGACCGGCACGGTCGAGCCGAACTCCTCGACGATCGCGGGGCCCTCGATGACGTCGCCGGAGAGCAGGTCCGGGCGCCACCAGACGTCGGTGTCGACGTAGCCGTCCTCCGGGTCGAAGCAGACGGGCCGGACCGAGCGGTGGGCCCGCTCGCGCACGTCGGCGGCGCCGTCGGACGGCGCGAGGTCCCGCAGCTCCGGCCGCGTGATCGGACCGACGCCGGTCACGCGAAGGTTGACCCACTCGACCTGCTGCGTCGGGTCGTTCCGGAAGTCGTAGCCGTAGAGCGCGCGGTGCTCGTCGTGGAAGCGTGAGGCGACGCCCGCGGCATACGCCTCGTCGACGTCACCCTCGGGGGCGGCGACGCGGACCTCGTAGGCCTGGCCGAAGTAGCGCAGGTCGACGGTGCGCGTGTAGCGGTGGCTGTCACGCGAGAAGCCCTCGCCGTCGAGGGCGCTCGCGGCCTTGGCCGTCAGGTCGTCGAAGGTCTTCTGCACCGCGGCGTGGTCGAGAGAGGAGTGGCGCGAGACGGCGGTCTGGACGTAGTCGTTCTTGACGTCGACGGTGAGCAGGCCGAAGGCCGAGACGTTGCCCGGGTTCTGCGGCACGACGACGCCGGCGAGGCCGAGGATGTCGACGAGGCGGCAGGCGAGCAGCGAACCGGAGCCGCCGAACGTCGCGAGCATGAAGTCGCGGACGTCGAGGCCCCGCTTGACGCTGACCTGGCGCAGCGCGTTGGCCTGGTTCCACGCGGAGATCTCGAGGATGCCGGTCGCGCAGCGCTCGAAGTCGAGGCCGAGCCGGCCCGCGAGCTCCGTGATGCCGGCGCGGGCCGCGTCGACGTCGAGGGGGATCTCACCGCCCAGCAGGTGCGGGGGGATGCGGCCGAGCGTCACGTGGGCGTCGGTGATCGTCGGCTCGGTGCCGCCCTTGCCGTAGCAGAGCGGTCCGGGGTCGGCGCCCGCGGACTGCGGGCCGACCTTGAGCGAGCCCTCGGGGGAGATCCACGCGATCGAGCCGCCGCCGGCGCCGACGGTGACGACGTCGATCATCGGGATCTTGCTCGGGTAGGCGCCGACGCTGCCCTCGGTCGTCAGGGTCGGCTCTCCGGCGAGGACGACCGAGACGTCGGTCGAGGTGCCGCCGCCGTCGCAGGTGAGCACCTTGTCGAAGCCGGCGCGGCTGGCGATGAGGCCGGCGCCCAGAGCCCCGGCCGCCGGGCCGGAGAGGACCGTCGTGATCGGCTGGTGCACGACCTCGTCGGCCGAGAGCACGCCGCCGTTGCTCTTCATGACGTAGAAGGGGATCGCCGCCCCGCCGGTGAACTCGTCGAGCCGGTCGTGGATGTTGCGGACGTAGCGCGAGACGTTGGGCTTGACGGCAGCATCGACGAGGGTCGTCATCGACCGCTCGTACTCGCGGTACTCGCGCAGCACCTCCGAGCTGATCGAGACGACGGCCTCGGGGTGCTCCCGGCGGAGCACCTCGCGCATCGCCAGCTCGTGGCTGTCGTCGGCGTAGGAGTGCAGGAAGCAGACGGCGATCGTCGTGATGCCGCGGTCCTTGAACCAGCGGGCCACCGCGACGGCGCGCTCCTCGTCGAAGGGCCGGATCTCGTTGCCCTCGAAGTCCATCCGGCCGCCGACGGTCTTGACGTAGTCGGCCGGGACGATGCGCGGGGGCTTGACCCAGAAGTAGGAGTTGCCGTAGCCGTCGGGGACGGCTTGGCGGGCGATCTCGAGGATGAACTCGTAGCCCTCGGTCGTGACGAAGCCCAGGGCCTCGACCTTGCCCTCGAGCAGCTTGTTCGTCGCGACGGTCGTGCCGTGCGAGACGGCGCTGATGTCGTCGCCGCTCGCGCCCATGAGGTCGAGCACCTTGCGGACGCCGTTGAGGAAGCCGTCGGCCGGGTTGCTCGGGGTCGAGGGGGTCTTGGTCGTGACGAGCTCGCCCGAGTCCTCGTCGAGCGCGACGACGTCGGTGAACGTGCCACCGGTGTCGATGCCGATGCGGATCCGGCGTACGGGGGAGGTGCTCGCTGTCATGGTGAGGATTCAACCGGCGCGGGCACCTGCCGGGCGTTGGCACATCGTGCCAACACCTGCCCGGTTATGGGCCAATCCTCGACAGAGATCGCCCGATGGCCTCGCCTGGACCGATACGGATGTCGAGGGCGCGCCCTGGGCTCCGTCCCCCGGGTGAGCGTGCCACGCTGGCACGACGCGACGAAGGAGTGGGACATGACGCAGTACCTCATCGGAGTGGACTTCCAGGCCGGCGACGACCCGGCCCCGATGTCGGACTGGACGCCGGAGGAGGTCCAGGCGCACCTCGACTACTACGGCGAGCTCCTCGGGGAGCTCGAGGCCAACGGCGAGCTCGTCTCGTCGACGATCCTCACCGGGCCCGACCTCGCGAAGATCGTCCGGTCGGACGGGGTGGCACCTGTCGTCACGGACGGGCCGTTCCAGGAGTTCAAGGAGTGGCTGGCCGGCTTCCAGGTCGTCGAGGTCGACTCGGAGGAGCGCGCCCTCGAGATCGCGTCGCGCATGTCGGCCGTGCCCGGCCGCGGCGGTGTGCCGACCCGGCAGCCGATCCACGTGCGCCAGGTCATGGAGCAGGCGCCGGCGGACACCGAGGAGATGGACGCCTTCCTGCGCACCGCCGGTGGCACCCGCTGAGCGCTGAACACACCGTCGACGACCTGCTGCGCACGCTCGCGCCGCAGGTCGTCGGCATCGTCAGCCGGCGTTTCGGGGACTTCGACTCGGCAGAGGACGCCGTCCAGGAGGCGCTGCTCGCGGCCGCCCGGCACTGGCCCGTCGACGGCCTGCCCGACGAGCCGCGGGCGTGGCTCGTCACGACGGCCTCGCGGCGCCTCGTGGACCTGTGGCGCAGCGACGCGGCCCGGCGCGACCGCGAGGCGCGCGTCATCGCCTGGGAGGTGCCGGCGCACGACCCCGTCGACCACGACGACAGCCTCACTCTGCTGCTCCTCTGCTGCCACCCGTCGCTCACACCGGCGTCGGCGATCGCGCTCACGCTGCGCGCCGTGGGCGGTCTGACGACGGCCGAGATCGCACGGGCCTTCCTCGTGCCCGAGGCCACCATGGCCCAGCGGATCAGCCGCGCGAAGGCGACGATCCCCGCCTCCGGCGCAGGCTTTCGTATGCCGTCCGCTGACGACCGGGACGCCCGCCTGCGGTCCGCCCTGCACGTCCTCTACCTGCTCTTCAACGAGGGGTACGCGAGCTCGCACGGCGCCTCGTTGCAGCGGACTGCGCTGTCGGGCGAAGCGATTCGGCTCACGCGGATGCTCGTCGCGGCGGTCCCGGACCACCCGGAGGCGCTCGGGCTGCTCGCGCTGATGCTGCTGCTCGAGGCACGTGGTCCGGCACGAAGCGATGCGTCGGGTCGGCTCGTGCCGCTGCCCGAGCAGGACCGCTCGAGCTGGGACCGCGGACTCGTGACCGAGGGGACCGAGCTGCTCGGGCGGGCCATGGCACATGAAGCGGTGGGGGAGTACCAGCTGCAGGCGGCCATCGCCGCCGTCCACGACCGGGCGGCGACGGCGGCCGACACCGACTGGGACGAGATCCTCTCGCTCTACGAGCTGCTCGAGGACGTCACCGGCAACCCGGTGGTGACGCTCAACCGCGCGGTGGCCGTCGCGATGGCCAAGGGACCTCGGGCGGCCCTCGACGTCGTCGACGGGGTCGAGAGCCGGCTCGGCACGACGCACCGGTGGCTCGCCGTCCGCGGCCAGCTGCTCGAGATGGCGGGCGAGACGGACGCGGCAGCAGACCTGCTCGAACGGGCTGCCGCGACCGCGACGAACGAGGCAGAGCAGCGCCATCTCGCCGGGCGGGCCGCGCAGCTGCGCGCCGCGTCGTCCTGAACCCACGACCGGCGGGTCGTGGCGGGCCGTGTGCCCGGCTTCACTCGTCGAGGGTGATGTCGTGCGCCGCCGCCGGTCGCATGCTGGAGACAGGACGAGTCACCGGCGCCGCCCGTCCGGTCGCGGCGCCCGAGCCGATGAGGACGATGCATGGACGACACCGCGGCGGCGCACGGGGCCGGGCGAGCCCGGACCGTCACACGGTTCGCGCCGTTGACGCCGACGGACGTCGCCGACCTGCTGCTCGGGCTCGCCACGGTCGGCGCCGAGGCCGCCGGCCGGGTCGTGGACCGGGCTCGACCTCCGGTCCTCGTCACGGCCGTTGCCGGCGTCGTCACGTCGTCGGTGATGTCCGCACTGAGCCGTCTGGGCGAACGGGTCTGGAACGACGACCGGACCCAGGACGTGCTCCGGACCGGTCGGTCGCGGCGTCGGGAGCTCGGTCTGCGCGCGGAGGAGGCGGAGCGACGGGTCGTTGCCGCGGTCGTGGAGGCCGTGCTCGACCTCGTGGACCTCACCGACGTCGTGCTCGACCACGTGGACCTCGACGCAGTCGTGCGGGCGGTGGACCTCGACCAAGCGGTCGAGCGCGTGGACATCGGGGCGATCCTCGATCGGGTGGACGTGGATGCGGTGGTGGCGCGGGCGGACCTGGACCGGGCCGTCGAGCGCGTCGACATCGGGGCGATCCTGCACCGCGTGGACGTGGATGCGGTGGTGGCGCGGGCGAATCTCGATCGGGCCGTCGAGCGCGTGGACATCCAGGCGATCCTCGATCGGGTGGACGTGGATGCGGTGGTGGCGCGGGCGGACCTGGACCGGGCCGTCGGGCGCGTCGACATCCAGGCCATCGTCGACCGCGTCGACGTGGACGCGATCGCGCAGCGACTCGACCTCGACGCCGTCGTCGCGCGGCTCGACCTCGTGGCGCTCGCCGAGTTCGTCGTCGAGGGGATCGACCTGCCCGGCATCATCCAGAGCTCGTCCGGGGCGATGGCCTCCGAGAGCATCCGCGAGGTCCGGTGGCAGGGCGTCAGCGCCGACGAGCGGGTCGCGCACGTCGTCGACCGCATGCTCCGTCGTCGGCCGCGCACGCCCGGGCCCACTCTGCCGGGCACCGAGATACCGGGCGGTCCCGTCATCCCCGGCACGACGGTCTGATCCGGCAGGCCGCGATGACCTCACCCACCCCTGATCGCGGTCCGATGTCCCGCATCGTGCTGCCCGGTCCGGCCCGCTCGGTCCAGGGGCACCGCGCCGGGATCGTCACGCGCGCCACGGCGGGGGCCGTCGACCTCGTCGTCGCGGTGGTGGGCGTCGCAATGGGGTATGCCGTGTGGTCCCGGGCCGTCTTCGTGCTCGGGCCCGCGTCGTTCCACTTCCCCGACCCGGGCGGCCTGAGACTGCTCTTCCTCGTGCTCGGGGTGCTCACGGCATACCTCACCGTCGCGTGGGCCACCACGGGACGGACGGTCGGCAACCGCCTGCTCGGCCTACGCGTCGTGGGCGACGGGTCGGTTCGTGTCGGCTTCGTGCGGGCGCTACTCCGTGCGCTGCTGTGCGTGGCGTTCCCGGTCCTGCTCTTCTGGGTGCTCGTCAGCCCCGAGAACCGGTCGCTGCCGGACGTGCTGCTGCGCACGTCGGTGGTCTACGACTGGACCTCGGGTGGCCGGCGGGGGAGCGAGCCGACGACGACCCCACCGCCGATCGTGCTGCCCCACGACGAGTGACCGCAGAGGTCGACGTCGCCGAGAACTCTTGACGCACGACTACTCTGCGATGCAGAGTGAGCGCATCGAGCGCACAGGGGCGCTCCGGTGACGGAAGGATGCTCCGATGAACGAGACCCACCCCACCCCGCCGGCGCGAGCCGCGGAGGTGGCTGCCGCCGAGGAGGCTCTCGCGCGCACGGAGCACCTGCGGCGCGTCGCCCGGCGCGACGCCCAGGGACTCGCGATCCCGCTGCTCGTCCTGGGCCCGCTGACCGTGGCTGCCGCTGCCCTGCAACGTCTTTGGCTGTGGTGGGTGGTTCGCGACCTCGACCCGGGGGAGAGCCGCAGCGCGACCGACGGCGAGATGGCCTTCACGAACATCGTCGACACGTACTGGGGCACGGTCGGCGCCCTCGGGCTGCTCGCCATCGGCCTCTGGTTCGGCGTGCGCAGCCGGCGGCTCGGTGCCGGCGCCGGAGCCGGTGCGTGGGTGGCGGCGGCCGTCGCGGTCTTCGTCCTCGTGGCCTACAACGGCATCTTCGTGTGGGTGCCGTTCCTCATGCCGCTGACGATGGTGTCGGTGCTGGCGCCCAGCGCGGTCATCGCGTTGGCGCTGCTGCTCGTGGCCTGGCGCCGACACAACGGGCGCCTTGCCGCGTGGGCGCTGGGGTTCGGGGTGGTCACGGTGCTGGCCTCGCTCGGCTTCTTCGACAACCGCCTCTACGACCTGCTGACCCTGGTGCGGCTCCCGACCGACGTCGTCCTGGCGGTGGGTGGCTGGGGAGACCTGATCGCCCAGGTCGCCCTCGGCGTCGCCATGGTCGTCGCGGGGCTGCGCGCCCGCCGAGCGGACCAGGCGCGCCGGTGACGCCGTGAGCGCTCGCGACGCACCACCCACCGAGGTGACCGGTGCCGTGCCCGGCCCGGTGCACGACGTGCCTGACGAGACGCCGCACCCGACGAGCGGTCTCGACGACGTCGTGCACCAGAAGGCACGCCTCGGGATCCTCGCAGTGCTCGCCGAGACGGAGAAGGCCGACTTCACCTATCTGAAGAAGCTGCTCCAGCTCACCGACGGCAACCTCGGCCGCCACATCGAGGTCCTCGCCGGCAGTGGTCTCGTGCACGTCGAGAAGGGCTACGCCGGCAAGCGGCCGCGCACGTGGGTCACCATCACCAGGGCCGGGCGCCGGGCCCTCGACGAGGAGATGGCTGCCATCCGCGAGCTGCTCCGGCGCTTCGAGTCCGGCGGCGCCGGCTGACCCACGTCGGGGGTGGCTCAGCCGGCGTCGCCGCGGTGGATCGGGGCGTGGGGGAAGGACGTCTCCGCGGCGCCCTCGAGCTCGGCCCGGTGGTTGCGGATGAGGTCGAGGTTGCGGTCGCGCAGGTGGTCGAAGGCCTGCCCGACGTTGGAGCCGGGCGTCAGCGACGAGAGCGCCTCGGCCGGGTCGAGCCGCGCCGTCACCCAGCCCGGGTGCGTCGCCGCCTTGGCCACGATGTGCCCGATCGGGGTGACGATGTGCGAGTTGCCGAAGTAGAGCACCCCCGCCGGGTCGGCGCCGACGGCGTTGGCGCCGATGACGTAGACGTGGTTGTCGTAGGCACGTGCCCGCGACGTGAGGTCCCAGATGTCGGCCGAGCGCAGCAGCGCCGACGGGCGGCAGATGACCTCGGCGCCCTGCAGCGCCTGGATCCGCGACAGCTCGGGATAGTCGCCGTCAAAGCAGATGATCATGCCGATGCGACCGAGCTCGGTGTCGCACACCGTGACGGTGTCGCCCGGCGTGACCCACCCGCCGCCCGAGACGATCTCGGAGCAGAACGGGTGCGTCTTGCGGTAGGTGCCGAGCAGGTCGCCCGACGGGCCGATGAGCACCGACGAGTTGTAGACGACGCCCCGCTCGGGCCCGCGCTCGTAGGTGCCGAAGCAGACGTGCACGCCGAGCTCGCGGGCCACGGCCTGGATCGGCTCGATCATCGCGCCGGGCAGCTCGGTGACGAGGTCCCAGAGCTCCTCCTTGGAGCAGCCGGGGGTGAAGCCCGTGCTCGCCGTCTCGGGCAGCACGACGAGCTCGGCGCCCGTGGCCTCGACGCACCGGCGCGTCATCTCGACGCACGTCTCGAGGTTGGTGCGGATCGTCTCGGCGCTGAGCGGAGCCGGCACAGGGGCGACCTGCACGGCCGCGGCGGTGAACGCGCGCATCGTCAGCCCTTCCGTCCGACGGCCCAGCCGACGACGACGCCGACGAGCGCGACGACGCCGCCCGTGACGACGCCGAGGGCGAAGTCGCGCCCGGCGAACGGGCCTGCGGGAGTGGGGCGGCCGGCATACGACACGGGCGCAGGGGCACCACTGGGTATGCCGGGTGCCGCGGTCACCGGGACGGGTGCGGGAGCGCTCGGGGCCGCGACGCGGACGCCCGAGATGTCGGCGTCGACAGCCGAGAAGAACTGGCCCGCCATCTTCTTCGTCACGCCGGCGAGCATCCGCTGGCCCACGCCGCCGATGACGCCACCGACGGACGCGTCGGCGTCGTAGGTGAGGTCGGTGCCACCGCCGGTGGAGGGGGCGAGGCGCACGACGACGTCGGCGTCGACGGTGCCCGGCGCGCCGGCGCCCGAGGCCTTCATCGTGAAGGAGCCCGGGTGCTGCGGGTCGCGCAGCGAGACCTCGCCGTCGTAGGTGCCCTTGATCGCGGCGACGCCCGCCGTGACGGTCATCGCGTAGTGGTCCGGGCCGAGCTCGGTGAGGCGCTCGCAGCCCGGCAGGCAGCGCGCGAGCACGGCCGGGTCGTGGAAGGCGTCCCACACCTGCTGCGGGTCGGCCGCGAGAGTGGCGGATCCGGTGATCTTCATGCGGACGGCTCCTTCGATGACGTGCGTGAGAGGCGGTGCAGGGACGGGATCTCGCCGTCGGCGTGGCGGCGGCGCAGCTCCCAGAGCTCGTAGGGCGAGATCGGCATGCGGGTGATCGGGAAGCCCTCGGCGTCCTCGATGGCCGAGGCGATGACGGCGGTGACCGGGATGCAGCCCGCCTCGCCGGCGCCCTTGATGCCCAAGGGGTTCAGCGGGCTCGGCGTCTCGAGATGGTCGGCCTCGATCGTCGGCACCTCGGAGGCGTAGGGCATGAGGAAGTCCATGTACGAGGCGTTGAGCAGCTGACCCGACTCGTCGTAGGCCATCCGCTCGTAGAGGGCGCCGCCGACGCCCTGCGCGACGCCGCCGTGGACCTGGCCCTCGACGATCATCGGGTTGATCATCGTGCCGCAGTCGTGGATGACGCAGTAGCGCAGGATGTTGATCTCGGCGGTGACCGGGTCGGTCTCGACGATCGCCGCGTGCATGCCGTTGGCGAAGGTGGCCTGGGTGGGGGAGTAGAAGCCCTTGCCCTCGAGGCCCGGCTCCTCGCCCTCGGCGACCGGCGGCTTGTCGGGGTCGAACGTGCCGGCGAACTGCGTTGCGGCCTTGGCAGCCTCGTCGAACGCGTAGCGCAGCGGGTTGGACAGCACCGACACCGTGCCGAGGCTCATCGACGTCGCGGGCGCACCCTTGACGCGCACCGTGCCCTCGACGATCTCGAGGTCGTCGGTCGAGACCTCGAGGGCGTCGGCGGCGATGCGCAGTGCCTTCTCGCGCACCTTGCGGGCGCCGAGGGCGATGGCGCTGCCGCTCATGACCGCGGCCCGCGACGCGAAGGTGCCCACGGCATACGCCATCTTGCGGGTGTCGCCCGTCGTGACGTGGACGTCCTCCATCCGCACGCCGAGCTCCTGCGCGACGATCTGCGCGAAGACGGTCTCGTGGCCCTGGCCCTGGGAGGTCAGGCCGGTCGACACGTTGACGCGACCGCTCGTCTCGATCTGGATGTGCCCGCCCTCGTAGGGGCCGACGCCGGTCCCCTCGACGTAGCAGCCGATCCCGAGCCCGACCTTGCGGCCCTCGGCCTCGGCGGCGCGGCGGTAGTCGGCGAAGTCGTCCCAGCCGACGAGCTCCTTCAGCTTGGCGAGGCTCGCCGGGAAGTCGCCCGAGTCGTACTTGAGCGGGCGGCCGTCCTGGAAGAGCAGGCCGTGGTCCCAGGGCATCTCGGTGGGGAGGATGAAGTTGCGCGACCGCACCTCGGCGCGGTCGAGGCCGAGCTCGTCGGCGATCGCGTCCATCGTGCGCTCCATGGCGAAGCAGCCCTGCGGACGTCCCGCGCCGCGGTAGGGCGTCACGAGGACGGTGTTCGTGTAGAGCGACCAGAACTCGCAGCGGTAGGTGCCCGGCTTGTACGGCCCCAGCAGCTGGGTCGACGTGATGATCGGGACGATGATGCCGTAGGGGGTGTAGGCGCCGTTGTCGTGCCAGAACTTCACGTCGAGCGCGAGCAGGTGGCCCTCGTCGTCGAACCCGACGGTGACGCGCTGGAGCTGGCCGCGCTCGTGGGCCGAGGAGATGAAGTGCTCGCGGCGGTCCTCGGCCCACTTGACGGGCCGTCCGAGCAGGCGCGCCGCCCAGGGGACGAGGACCTCCTCGGGCCACGGGTGCATGATCTTGACGCCGAAGCCGCCGCCCACGTCGGGCGCGATGCACTCGACCTTGGCCAGCGGCAGCTCGAGCCGGGCGGCGACCGCGGCGCGGACGCCGGTGGAGGTCTGCGTGGAGGAGTACATCCGCAGCTCGCCGCGCTCGGTGTCCCAGCGGGCGTAGACGCCCTTGCCCTCCATCGGCATGCAGGCGCTGCGCTCGATGTCGAGGTCGAGCGTCAGGGTGTGCGGCGCGGCGGCCATGGCCGCGTCGACGTCGCCGACCTCCTGGAGCATGTGGGCCGCGACGTTGCCCGGCACGTCGTCGTGGACGAGCAGGTCACCGTCGCGCGCCGTCTCGATGCCGACGACGACGGGCAGCTGCTCGTAGCTGACGCGGATGCGCTGGCAGGCGTCCTCGGCGACGTAGCGGTCGGTCGCGACGACCATGACGACGGCCTCGCCGACGTGGTTCACCTGGTCCTTGGCGAGGGCGTAGCCCGTGCGCCCGTGGGTCAGGGTCGGATGTGGGATGAGCAGGGGCATGGGCTCGCCGACGCTGCGGGGCAGGTCCTCGTGGACGTAGATGCCGACGACGCCCTCGATGTCGATGGCGTCCGACGCGTCGATGTCGACGATGCGCGCGTGGGCGTGCGGGCTGCGCACGAAGGCCGCCGCGAGGGCGTCGTGGCCGAGGTCGTCGAGGTAGCGGCCCCCGCCGGTGACGAGGCGCGGGTCCTCCTTGCGCCTGATCGGCGCGCCGAACATCTGGGTCGTCATGACTGCTCCTCGGACGTCGACTCGCCGGCGCGCTCGGCCTTGATCTCGGCCGCCCGCAGCACGCTCTTGACGATGTTCTGGTAGCCGGTGCAGCGGCACAGGTTGCCCGAGATCGCCTCTCGCGCCTGCTCGCTCGTCGGCGAGGGGTTCTCCTCGAGATAGGCCGTGACGGTGGTGAGGAAGCCCGGGGTGCAGAAGCCGCACTGGAGGCCGTGGCACTCGGCGAAGGCCTGCTGGACGGGGTTCATCGACTCGCCGGTCGGGGCCACGCGGGCGTCCGGAGCCGAGCAGAGCCCCTCGACCGTCGTGATGGCGTGGTCCTGGGCGGTCACGGCGAACATCAGGCACGAGCGCATCGGCTGGCCGTCGACGAGGACGGTGCACGCGCCGCAGACGCCGTGCTCGCAGCCGACGTGGGTGCCGGTCAGCTCGAGGTCGTGGCGGAGGAAGTCGGACAGCAGGCGGCGCGCGGGCACGGCGGCCGAGTGGCGCACCCCGTTGACGGTGACCGTCACGTCGTGGAGGGTCTCGCTCGTCGTCTCAGTCATCGCTGGCTCCTGCACGGTCGGCGGCTTGGGGGAGGACCCGGCGGGTCAGCTCCGTGACGAGCATGCGCCGGTAGTCGGCGCTGGCGTGGATGTCGCCCTCGGGGTCGACGTGGTCGCGCACCGCCTCGGCAGCGGCGTCGACGGCTGCGGCCCACGCGCCCGACCCCGGCTCGACACCACCGAGCGCCGGGCCCAGGTCGAGCACCGAGGGCACATCGGTGACGGAGACGAACGAGGCACGGGCGCCCGAGACGACGCCGTCGGCGACGGTCACCGCCACCCCGACGCCGGCCATGGCGTAGTCGCCGTGGCGGCGCGCAGCCTCGGTGAACGCGGTCCCGGTGCCGGCAGGGAGGCGGCCGAATCGCACTGCCACGGCGAGCTCCTCGGCCGCGAGGGACGTCTCGAGCGCGCCGAGGAAGAAGTCGGACCAGGCGATCTCGCGCGACCCGGTCGGGCCCGCGACCTCGACGACGCCGTCGGTCAGCGCGAGGATCGCGGGCATCTCGCCGGCCGCGTCGGCGTGCGCGATGGAGCCGACGGTCGTGCCGCGGTTGCGGATGGCGGGGTGGGCGACGTTGACGAGCGCCTGGCGCAGGAGGGGGAGGGCGGCATACGCAGTCCCGGAGCGCTCGAGGCCGGCGTGGCGCACCAGGGCACCCACGCGGACGGCATCGGGTGTCACCTCGACGGTGTCGAGCCCGGCGACGCGGTTGATGTCGACCAGGTGGGCCGGTGACGCGAGGCGCATGTTGAGGATCGGGATGAGGCTCTGACCGCCGGCGAGGACCTTGCCGTCGTGTCCGACCTCGGTGAGGACGGCGACGGCCTGCTCGACGGTGAGCGGTGCGTGGTGCTCGAAGGGGGCGGGCTTCACCGAACCGATCCTGCCTTCCGACCCCCGGTGGGGACTAGTGATGGTTGTGCATCGCTGCACGTGGGCTTTTGGCAACTTCTGCCCTGAACGACCGTGGGCCTCCGATCCGAGATCGGAGGCCCACGGGCCGGTGCTCAGGTGTGCTGGTTCAGCGGCGGCGCAGGTCCGGTCCGCCGGGGTGGTCCTGGTAGAGGTCGTCGATGCCGTCGGCGTCGCCGTAGTCGCCTTCCCGTTCGCCCAGCGAGATCATCGTGCCTCCTGCTGCGTCGGCGCGTTCACGCAGGTCGGCCGGAGCGAGGGCGCGGGCCACGTGGAAGGCCACGACGGCCACGATCGTGCCGAGCGCGATGCCGCCGAGCGAGAAGTCCGAGCTGAAGACGAGCGACACGTTGCCGATGCCGATGACGATGCCCGCTGCGACCGGGACGAGGTTGATCGGGTTGCCGAAGTCGACCCCGTTCTCCTTCCAGATCTTCGCGCCGAGCAGGCCGATCATGCCGTAGAGCACGACGGTGATGCCGCCGAGCACGCCGCCGGGCACCGAGGCGACGAGGGCGCCGAACTTCGGCGAGAGGCCGAAGACGATCGCGACGATTGCCGCGACGTAGTAGGCAGCCGTCGAGTAGACGCGGGTGGCGGCCATGACACCGATGTTCTCGGCATACGTCGTCGTCGGCGAGCCACCGACGGAGCTCGCGATGACGGTGCCGACACCGTCGGCGGCGATGGCGCGGCCCATGTACGGGTCGAGGTTCGTCTTCGTCATCTCGGCGACGGCCTTGACGTGACCGGTGTTCTCGGCGATGAGGGCGATGACGGCCGGAAGCACGAGCAGGATCGCGGCGATCGAGAACGACGGCGCGTGGATGCCGACGATCTCCTTGCCGTCGGCGCCCGTCGTCGTCGACGGCGGGAGGCCGAACCACGGCTGGCTCGCGAGGTTGTCGAAGTTCGTGCGGAAGTGCGTCGTGACCTTGCCGGCACCCGCGTCGTAGGACGTGATCTGGCCGAACATCTTGTCGAAGAGCCACGAGATGACGTAGCCGAAGATGAGGGCGAGGAACACCGCGATGCGGCTCACGAAGCCCTTGAAGGCGACGGCGCAGATGATGGTGAAGGTCATGACGAGCAGCGCCACCCACTGGTCCTGCGGCCAGTAGATGTTGGCCACGACCGGCGCCAGGTTGAAGCCGATGAGCATGACGACCGCGCCCGTCACGACCGGCGGCAGCACCTTGTGCAGCACCGACGAGCCGAGGAAGTGGATCGCCACACCGACGAGCGCCAGCACGACGCCGGCGACGAGGATCGCGCCGGTCACCTGCTGCGAGGTGCCGCCCTGCGCCCGGATGGCCGCGACGGCACCGACGAAGCTCGCCGACGTGCCGAGGTAGCTCGGGACCTTGCCGCCCACGATCAGCAGGAAGCAGATCGTGGCGATGCCGCTCATCATGATCGCGAGCTGCGCGTTGAGGCCCATGATCAGGGGGAAGACGAACGTCGCACCGAACATCGCGACGACGTGCTGCGCACCGAGACCGATCGTCTTGCCCCACGACAGTCGTTCGTCAGGTGCGACGACGTCGTCGGGGCCCATCGTCTTGCCGTCCCCGTGCAGTTTCCAGCCCAAAGCCATTCCGACTCCTATGGTTGCCACATGCGGTGATGTGGGTCACGTCCCAGACCGGGATGGCCGAAAACTACTCCCACCTCAGGGGATTGCGTTCGTCAAACGTTGATACACGCCGACGGAGACCCTCTGGCATGTCATGACGTATGCCGTGTGGCGCGGCCGTCCGCCCCGCGCGGTCGGCGTCGTGGAAGTTCACGACCTCTCACCGGGGTGCGAACGTCCACACGGGTTCCACATCGAGCGTGCACCTCGGTCCGCAGCGGCGCGGGCGACCGGCCCAGCCGCGGTCGCGCAGCACCCGGGACACCTCACCCGCGAGGCCGCAGGCGGTGGGCACGAGGTCGGTCCAGTAGCACCGGAGCGTGACCCGCCCGGAGGCAGGGTGCGTCGGTCCCGCCGGCCGTCGCGCTGGACGTCGGCCCACCCCGAGTGGCCCAGGCGCCCGTCGATCTCCACGACGACGCCGCACTCGTACTCGACGTCACGCCGGCCGGACAGGCCGTACGGCGTCTGCCGACGGCCGTGGGGGAGGCCGTGGGCCTGCTCGACGTCCCGGACGTACCGCCGCTCGGCTGGGCTCTCGCACCCTTCCGTCACATCGGCGAGAACCTCCAGCAGGAGGCTCCGGTCACGTTGACGTGGCCGGAGCAGCACGGCGCCCCGCAGGCGATCGGGAGTCGTCAGCTCGAGCCCGATGGCCTTGGCGGCGAGCGCGATGGCGCGGTCCGACCCGTGTGCTGCGCCGAGGTCGAGCACCGTGTGCTCGACGGTCGAGCGGTGCGGCCAGGCGGTCGGATCGACCCGTTCGGCGGCATGTCGGCTGCGGACGACGACGACTCCGGACACGGGTCGCACCCGCCGCTCGACCGCCTTGGGCTGAGGCCTCCCGCCAAGGCTTGGGCACGGCTCAGCAGGCCTGACTGACCGGCAGCCCGGGCCCGAAGCAGTGCGTCCATCGTCGGATCCTCGCCGTACGCGAGCCGTGCCCGGGCGGGCCCTCCACAGAGGGCCGTTCTGTGGAAGGTCCCACCCCCGGGAGGGGGTGGGATGTTCCACGGCCGCGACACGGCATACGCGACGGGGTCAAGCGTCAGATGCCGCGCATCTGGTGGATCTTGAGCGCGAGGGCGAGGGTCAGTCGGAGGTCGGGGTCGGTGGTGAACGGGCCGAGGATCTTCTCGAGCTTGCCGATGCGGTAGCGCAGCGTGTTGTAGTGGAAGAAGAGCAGGCGCGCGGTCTCGGCGACGTTCATGTTCGTGTCGATGAGGATGCTCAGGGTCTGGCGCAGCCCGGCGTACTCCGGCGAGTCGTCGGTGGCGAGCTCGCGCAGCGACTCGTGGACGAAGCGGCGCAGGTCGGCGCCGTCGGGGATGAGCGCGAGCAGGCGGTAGATCCCGAGCCCGTCGACGTGGGTGAGCGCACCGTCGCCGTGCATCTGCCGGCCGACGGTGACGGCCGACAGGGCCTCGTCGTAGGCGTGGGGCAGGCCCGCGGCGGACGTGATCGGCCGCGAGACGCCCGCCGAGAACGAGCGACGGCCGCCGCCGCCGTCACCGCGCACGACGCGGACGTACTCGCCGACGATCCGCATGATCTGGTCGGTCTCCGCCTCGGCCGGGACGCCGATGAGCGCGACGACCTCGCGGCTGAATCCCATGACGGGAGAACGGGCGTCGCGCACCGCCACGGCGTGCGTCCAGGCCCGGGCGAAGCGCTGCTGGAGGAAGCGGACCTCGTCGGCGTCGCGCGTCGAGCGGTCGTCGTCCTCGTCGGTCTCGGCGACGACGACGACCATGGGGCGGTCGATGTCCCAGCCGAGCGAGCTGGCGTGGGCGACGGCGTCGACGGGGGATCCGGCGCGTCCGGCGAGGGCGTCGCGGAGGAACTCGGCGCGGTACTTGCTCTCCACCGCCGAGACCGCCTGGTCCTTGGTGATGGCGAGGGCCGCGACCGTCGCGGCGCGCTCGAGCAGCCGCACGTCGTCGACCGTCAGGTGCCGATGGCTGCAGAAGGCCATGAGCACGCCGTGGTCCAGGTGACCGGCGACGATGCGCACGGCGGAGCGGTTGGCCGTCGGGCCGTCGGGGCGCGGGCCCATCGGCTCGGCCTCGGTGAGCAGGCGGCCGGTGCGGTCGAAGCACTCGAGCGACAGCGCGTGGTCGAGCTCGCGCTGCGACCCGGCGCGGGCGATGACGCGGCCGTCGGTCGTCGTGACCATCGCGGCGCCGTCGAGGAAGCCGACGACCTGCTCGCAGAGGTCGTCGAGCGACCCACCGGCGAGGACGATCTGCACGAGGGCGCGGTCGGCGTCCTCGAGCCGGCGCAGGATCGCGGTCTGGTGCTCGAGGATCGCGCTCAGCACCTCGGTGGTGAAGGTGGCGATGTGGTCCAGCGGCACGTCGATGAGGGGGAGCCCCGTCGACTCGGCGGCAGCCACGAGGGCCGCGAGCGGACCGCCGCTGAGGCCGGACACGACGAGCCCGGCGGACCCGGAGGCGTCGAGGGTCGCGACGACCTCGCCGATCGTGGCGGCGTCGCCGTCCTGGTCCGCGAGGGCGGCCGCGTCGGCGAGGACGAGCCGGTGGGTCAGACGGGCGCCGCTGCGGGCGTCGCGCACCGCCGAGCGCAGCTGCGTCGTGCTGTCGACGCTGACGTCGAGGCGCGGCGGCTCGGCGCGGACGACGCCGTGGGCCGTCGCGGCGAGGCCGGCGATGAGACGCAGCGAGATGCCGGACACCTCGGGCTCGGGGTCGCCGGGACTCGTCGCCGCTGGCAAGTCACCCTCGGACAGAGGCACATCGTTGGCAACTTTCACCATGAGCGCACCATACCCACCGTCGGTAGCGTCACCGCAACGGTCCGGTCCGTGGTCCTTCGCGGCCCCGTCCGGTCCCGACGGTCGCCCGGCCGGGCACTCGACCGAGCGACCGACCGGGACGGGCGGGACGGCATACGACACCGGTCCGACGGGTCGCGCGACACAGGAGGTGCGGATGGGTGCAGGTCTCGACCTGACGCTGCTGCCCGCCGCCGTGTCCCCGCTCGTCGCGGCTGAGGTGGCCGGGACGGCCCGGCGGTGTCGCGTGCTCGCGGCGTTCCCGACGTGCCTCTATGTCGGGCTCGGCACGCACGAGCGGGTGCTCGCTGTCCTCGCCTCGGACGCGGTCGCCCTGCCGATCGGCCTGCGCCTGGCGCTTCCGTCCACCGAGATTCGTTGGAGCGTCGAGCCCGGCGACCTCGTCGTCGTGGGGGAGGGGCGCGTCCGTCTGCCGCGTGCCGACGTCGTCGCCGCCCGGCTGTCGCGGCCGTCCCGGGTGCGCCCGCTGCCGCGCGGTGCTGGCGTCGCTGCGCTTCCGGAGCCGGGACTCCTCGGCGACCTCGCCCACGACCTCGCGACCGCCGCGCTCGCGGGCCGCCCTGTCGACGCGGGCGTGCGTGGCCTCGTCGGCGTCGGGCGCGGGCTGACCCCGAGCGGCGACGACGTGCTCTGCGGCGTGCTCCTGACGCTCGCCGCGGTCGACCGGCCGGAGGCGCGCGCCGCCCTGTTGTCGGTGCGCACCGCGGTCCGCCAGGTGCTGCCGTGGACGACGAGCCTGTCCGCTGCTCTGCTCGTCGCTGCCGGGACGGGGTATGCCGTGCCGGACGTCGCGCGCCTCGTCACCCTCGTCGTCGGGGCCGGGTCGACCGACCGGAACGACGGGCCGGAAGCCGGCTCACGGGCCAGTTCGGCGGGTTCGGTCCGGCCGGCTGACCCATCGGACGGGGCGATCCTCGCCCTCGTCGACCGGGTGCTCGCCATCGGGCACTCCTCCGGTCGAGACCTGCTGTCCGGCGTCAGCGGCGCCCTGCGTGCCGTCGACGCCCTCCCGTCCATCGCTGCAACCACACCCCGACCAACACCCCACGAAGGAGCCCACCGTGGCTGACCACGTCGAGCTGAGAACCGGTGCCTACCTGGACTCCGTGACCCTGATGCAGGTGTCACGCACCGTCGCCGCCGCCCCGGGGGTCGAGGCGGCGCAGGTCGCCATGGCGACCGAGCTCAACCTCGAGGTCATCCGGGGGATGGGCTTCGACGTGCCGGAGTCGGCGCCCAACGACCTCGTGGTCGCGATCCGCGGCGACGAGGCCGGCATCGCCGCCGGGCTGGCTGCGCTGGAGAGTGCCCTCACGCAGAACCGTTCTGCCGCAGGCGGTTCCGGTGGTTTCGGCGAAGCGCCGGCGGCGCGGACGCTCGGTCGCGCGATCCGGCTGTCGGGGGCGGACCTCGGGCTCGTGTCGGTGCCCGGTGAGCACGCCGCGACCGAGGCCCTCGACGCCGTGCGGGCCGGTGTGTCGGTCATGGTCTTCAGCGACAACGTGCCCGTCGAGGACGAGGTGCGGCTCAAGGACGCCGCAGCGGCTGCGGACGTCCTCGTCATGGGGCCGGACTGCGGGACCGCCGTCGTCGGTGGCGTCGCGCTGGGCTTCGCCAACGTCGTGCGCCCGGGTTCGGTGGGGCTCGTGGCCGCCTCCGGCACCGGCGCGCAGCAGGTCATGTGCCTGCTCGACGCCGCGGGCGTGGGCATCAGCCACTGCCTCGGCGTTGGGGGCCGCGACCTGAGCTCGGCCGTCGCCGCCCGCTCGACGAAGCAGGCGCTCGCCGCGCTGGCGGCCGACCCGGAGACCACCTCGATCATCGTCGTGTCCAAGCCGCCCGCTCCCGAGGTCCTCGCCGACCTGGAGTCGTATGCCGCCACCCTGGGCAAGCCGGTCCACTGGGCCACGCTGGGGGGCGGTCGACCCGACCTGACCGCCGCGGTCGAGGCGGCGCTTGCCGCAACCGGTCACGACGTGCCCGAGACCTGGCGGACGTGGCAGCCCGGCGTCTCCGACGACGACTGGTCAGAGCTCACGGTCGAGGGGCGGTCCGCTGCCGTGAAGGGGGGCTCGTTGCGCGGGCTCTTCTGCGGTGGCACCCTCGCGGACGAGGCCATGCTCGTCGCCGGCGAGGTGCTCGGCGACATCAGGTCCAACATCCCGCTGCGGCCCGAGCTCGCCCTCGGCGCCGACCTGACCGACCCGGGGCACGTCGTCATCGACTTCGGCGACGACTCGATGACCGTCGGCCGCGCGCACCCGATGATCGACCCGTCACTGAGGCTTGAGCGGATCGCGGTCGAGGCCGCCGACCCGACGTGCGGCGTGCTCCTCCTCGACCTCGTGCTCGGCCACGGCGCCCACTCGGACCCCGCGCCCGAGCTCGCCGACGCGATCCGTGCAGCGCGTGAGGCGGCTGCCGCCGATGGCCGTCACCTCGACGTCGTCGTCTCCCTGACCGGCTCCGAGGGCGACCCCCAGGGCCTCGAGCGGAGCGCTGCGCGCCTCGTCCAGGCCGGTGCCGTCGTCATGCTGTCCAACGCTGCCGCCACGCGCGCAGCCGTGCGCCTGCTCGGCCACCACGTCACGGAGCGGTCACGCGTGACGAGGGACACGGCATACGCGAACGAGCCTGCGGCCCAGGCCAGTGCCGGCGACGAACCGCTCCACGGACTCCTCGGCCACGAGGTCTCCGTCGCAGCCGCCGGTGTGTCGCTCTTCCCGGATGCCCTTCGGGCGCAGGCGGTCCCGGTCACCGAGGTCGCGTGGCAGCCGCCGATGGCAGGCACCGCCGGTGACCTCGGGCGCGTCCTCGCCGACCCCCGGCGGGCCGCCGCCAACGCCGAGGCGCTGCGCCGGATGACTGCTGCCGGGGCCGACCTCGTCGACGTGCGTCCCGCGCACGAGGCGCTGGGGCTCGAGCGCGGCACCTTCCTGCACGCCGGGCCGCCGATCGAGTTCGCCCGTGCCTCAGGGCCGCTCAAGGGTGCGCTCATCGGCGCGATGCTCTTCGAGGGTCTCGCCGAGACGGCCGAGGAGGCCGAGGCCAAGCTCGAGAAGGGTGACGGCATCACGCTCGAGCCGTGCCACCACCGCGACGCCGTCGGCCCGATGGCCGGCGTCATCAGCCCGTCGATGTGGGTCTACGAGCTGCGCGACGAGGTGCACGACAACACGTCGTGGTGCTCTCTCAACGAGGGGCTCGGCAAGGTGCTGCGCTACGGCGCCTACGGGCCCGAGGTCATCGACCGGCTGCGGTGGATGAACACCGTCCTTGGCCCGATCCTCCAGCAGGCCGTCCGCGCCCGAGTCCAGCAGCAGGGCTCGATCGACATCAAGGCGATCATCGCCCAGATGCTCCAGATGGGTGACGAGGGCCACAACCGCAACCGTGCCGGCTCCCTCATGCTCCTGCGCGAGCTGCTCCCGACCATGATCACGGCCGACGCGTCGTCGACGGACATCGCCGAGGCGGTGCGCTTCTCCGGCGCCAACGAGCACTTCTTCCTCAACCTCGGCATGCCGGCCTGCAAGCTGAGCACCCTTGCCGCTCATGGCATCCCGGGCTCCTCCGTGGTGACGACGATGGCGCGCAACGGCACCGACTTCGGCATCCGGGTCTCGGGCACGGGCGACCAGTGGTTCACCGGGCCGGCCAACACACCCGAGGGACTCTTCCTCGGCTCCTACGGCCCCGACGACGCGAACCCCGACATCGGCGACTCCGCCATCACCGAGACGGCCGGTATCGGTGGCTTCGCGATGGCAGCGGCCCCGGCGATCGTGAAGTTCGTCGGGGGCGACGTGCCGTTCGCGCTGCGGGCCACGCAGACGATGTACGAGATCACGGTGGGGGAGCACACGGCCTACCAGGTGCCGATCCTCGAGTTCCGCGGCACGCCGACCGGCATCGACGTCACGTCGGTGGCGCGGACCGGCATCCTGCCCCAGATCAACACCGGCATGGCCGGACGTGTGGCCGGCACCGGGCAGGTCGGGGCAGGCCTCGTGACACCCCCGGAGCAGTGCTTCACCCAGGCCCTCGCCGCCCTCGCCGGAGCCGCCGAGGGCGCCTGAGCCCGGGGTGCGCCGACGACGACCTCAGCTCTGCGCGAATCGGGCAGAAAATGGGTGGGGTCCTGTCGGCGCACCCACCTAGGGTGGACAGGCCATGCGAGACTTTCCGCCCGAGATCCGGGCCTACACCGACCGCGGCGCCGACGCGCCCGACACCCGCTCGCCGCGGGCCTTCCTCTGGTGGATGGTGCGGCAGAACGGCGTCCTGTTCTGGGTGGGCCTGCTCGTCGCGCTGATCTGGATGGTGCCGCAGACCGTCGGTCCGTGGATGGTCGGTCGCGCGATCGACACCGGCATCGTCACCGGCGACTCGGCCGTGACCACCCGCTGGCTCGTCGCCCTCGCGGTCGTGACGGTGTTCGGCGCGGCGAGCGGCATCGCCTTCCACACGGTCATCGTCCGCGAGTGGCTCATCGCCCTCTACGGCACGACGAAGCTCGTCACGCGCAAGGCGCTCCAGCTCGGTCACGTCCTGACCCGGCGCACGCCGACGGGCGAGGTGCTCTCGGTCTCGGGCAGCGACGGCGACCAGTTCGGTGCACTCATGGAGATCACGACGCGCGCCATCTCGCAGCTGGCCGCCTACCTCGTCGTGGCCGCCATCGTGCTCAGCACGTCGGTGCGCATGGGCATGCTCGTGCTCGTCTCGGCCCCGCTGCTCGTGCTCCTCGGCACGCCGCTGCTCCGGCCGATGCAGCGCTGGCAGGGCGTCGAGCGCTCGCGCAACTCCGAGCTGACGTCGATGGCGACTGACATCGTCGGCGGACTGCGCATCCTGCGCGGCATCGGCGGCGAGGAGACCTTCGGCGGCAACTACGCCGGCCAGTCCCAGCGGGTGCGCCAGTCGGGCGTCGCCGCCGGGCGGTGGCTCGCGGCGGTCGAGTCCGTCGGCGTCCTGCTCTCGGGCGGCTTCGTCGTGGCCCTGATGTGGCTCGGCACGCGTGAGGTCGCCCAAGGGCGCCTCACCGTCGGGCAGCTCGTCAGCTTCCTCGGCTACGGCCTCTTCCTCATCCAGCCGATGCGCACCTTCGTCGAGTTCGCCCAGAAGTGGACCCGCTCGGTCGTCTCGGCGCGCAAGGCGATCGCCGTCTTCTCCCAGCGGGCGCCGTGGGTGCATCCCGACGAGCCGGCCACGCTCGACACCGGTGCCGAGATCGTCGACCGCGAGTCCGGGGTGACCATCCGTCCGGGCCGGCTGACGATGGTCGTCTCGGCGGTGCCCGACGATTCCGCCGCCCTGGCCGACCGTCTCGGCCGCTACCTGCCCAGCGAGGAGGGGGCGCTCGTCAGCGACGAGATCCCCGAGGACATGAAGGGCCGTGCAGCGCGTCGCGAGCGGTCCGCCCGCGCCCGGGCCCGCGAGGAGCAGGCCCACCGGGACGAGGAGCGCGCCCGCCAGCCGTGGGGCGTCACGGTCGGCGGCGTCGACCTCTCCCGCGTCCCGCTCGATGACGTACGCCGTCACATCCTCGTGAGCGACACCGCACCCCAGGTGTTCGCCGGGACGCTGCGCGCGGCCGTCGATCCGCTCGGCAAGCTGAGTCGCGAGCAGGCAGAGCGGGCGCTGCACACCGCCGCTGCCGACGACGTCTTCGACGCGCTGCCAGGTGGCTGGCAGGGCGAGCTCGAGGAGCGCGGTCGCGGCCTGTCCGGCGGTCAGCGCCAGCGGCTCGTGCTCATGCGCGCCCTGGCCGCCGACCCCGAGGTCCTCGTCCTCGTCGAGCCGACGTCCGCCGTCGACGCCCACACCGAGGCCCGCATCGCCGCTCGTCTCGGCGAGCACCGGGCCGAACGCACGACGGTCGTCATGACGGCCTCGCCCCTACTGCTCCACCACGCCGACGAGGTCATCCTCCTCGAGTCCGGGGTGGCCACCGCCCGGGGACGGCACGCCGACCTGCTGGCGGACTCGGCGGCATACCGCTCGGTGGTCGTGCGCGGGGACGCCGACGCGACCATCGACCTGACCGCAGACCCCAGCACCGACCCGACCGCCCTGCCGACCCTGTCCGAGGAGTCCCGATGAGCCGCGCCGACAGCACGGTCGACACGGCTGGCGGCCTCAGCGCCCCGGGCGGGGTCTCGCTGCTGCCCGACGAGCTGGCGGCCGAATCGGCGCGCACGTGGGACGCCGCCACCCAGGCGCCGGCCGTCCCCGACGAGCTGCGCCCGCACGAGTCCGCCTCGCTGGGTGAGCGCATCAGCGCCCTGCACCGCCGTCACCTGCTGCGTGAGCGTCGGGCGCAGGAGTTCGTCGCCGACACGATGAACGCCCGCACCGGTCTGCCCATCGCCGACAACCGTCGCGTCATCCGGTTCATCGGCGGGCTGCTCTCGCAGGAGCGGCTCCTCGTCGTGGCCGTCATCGTCGCCAACGCGCTGGCGGCGACCGCCGGACTGCTCGTCCCGCGCCTGCTCGGCGAGCTCGTCGACTCCACCGTCGCCGACGTCCAGGCCGGCCGTGTCGACGCGGCGCTCGCCGGGGCCAACTCGGCCGCGCTCGTCGTCGCCGGGCTCGTCCTCGTGCAGAGCGCGTTCACCCTGGCCGCGAAGTTCTCCTCGACGGTCCTGGGCCAGAGCGTCCTCGCGTCTGCGCGCGAGTACATCGTCCGGGCGATCCTGCGCCTGCCGCTGTCCCGCGTCGAGAGCGCCAGCTCCGGCGACCTCGTCACGCGCGTCACCCGTGACGTCGGCACGATGAGCGAGAGCGTGCGCTGGGCGCTGCCCGAGGCGATCATCGCGAGCATCACCGTCGTGCTGACGCTCGTCGCCATGGTCAGCAACTCGCCGCTGCTGTCGGTGCCCTCGATCGCGCTCATGGGGCTGGCGCTCTTCCAGGTTCGCCGCTACCTCATGCGGGCGCCGAAGGGCTACCTCACCGAGGGTGGCACCTACTCGCGCATCAACACCACGCTCACCGAGACGGTCGAGGGCGCGCGCACCGTCGAGGCGCTCGGGCTCGCCGGCCACCGGCTGCGTCGTGGCGAAGACGACATCGAGGTCTCCGGGCAGGCCGAGCGCTACACGATGACGCTGCGCAACCTGCTGTTCGTCGTCATGGACATCGCCTTCAGCCTCCCGCGCGTGCTCGTCCTGCTGTTCGGGGCGATCGGGTATGCCGAGGGCTGGGCCACGCTCGGACAGATCACGACCGCGATCCTCTACACCGAGGCCCTCTGGGGCCCGTTCGACATGCTCGTGCACACGGTCGACCGCGTGCAGGTGGGCATCGCCTCGACGACCCGCCTGCTCGGCATCGCGACGGTGCCGCCCGACCGCGAGGCGGGCGAGGGCCGGCCGACCGGACCGGAGCTCGTCGGGGCCGACCTGCGCTACGCCTACCGCACGGGTCACGACGTGCTGCACGGCATCGACCTCGACCTCAGCACCGGTGAACGTCTCGCGATCGTCGGTCCGAGTGGGTCGGGCAAGTCGACGCTCGGGCGCCTGCTGTCGGGCATCCACGGTCCCCGCACCGGCTCGGTCACGGTCGGCGGGGTCGAGCTGACGTCGCTGCCGCTCGACCAGCTGCGCACCGAGGTCGCGCTCGTCACCCAGGAGCACCACGTCTTCATCGGCTCGGTGCGCGACAACGTCGTGCTGGCCCGGGAGGGCTCGACCGACGAGCAGGTGCGCGAGGCGCTGCGCGCGGTCGACGCCCTCGACTGGGTCGAGCGGCTGCCCGACGGCCTCGACACCAAGCTCGGGTCGGGCCACCAGGTGCTGACGCCGGGGCGCGCGCAACAGATCGCGCTCGCGCGGCTCATCCTCGCCGACCCGCACACGATCGTGCTCGACGAGGCGACCTCGCTCATCGACCCGCGCACGGCGCGTCACCTCGAGGGGTCGATGAACGCGCTTCTCACGGGCCGCACGGTCGTCGCGATCGCGCACCGGCTGCACACCGCGCACGACGCCGACCGGATCGCGGTCGTCATCGACGGACGGGTTGCCGAGCTCGGCAGCCACGACGAGCTCGTCGCCCGCGACGGGGAGTATGCCGCCCTCTGGCGAGCCTGGACCTCCTGACCTCGCGCTCACTCAAGTGGGGCGGGGCGCTCACTCGACTGACGTCCCAAGCCCCGGCCTCAATCGAGTGAGCGCTGTGTCCCAGCGGTTCGTGGGGCGGGGCCGCTCGCTCGTGTGGGGCGGGGCGCTCACTCGAGTGGGGTGGCGGGTCTCGACGGGCGGGGGCTCGCGTGTGAAGGTGTGGACATGAGCGACGCGAGCGACACGAGCACGGACACGACCGGGCAGCGGGAGCGCACGGCATACGTCATCGTCGGTGGCGGACTGGCTGCGGCCAAGGCCGTCGAGGGCATCCGCGAGAGCGACACGAAGGGCGCGATCGTCCTCGTCGCCGAGGAGGACCGGCTGCCCTACGAGCGGCCGCCGCTGTCCAAGGCGGTGCTCAAGGGCGAGGACGAGATGGAGACCGCCTACACCCACGACCGCGACTGGTACTCCGACCAGCACGTCGAGCTGCGCCTCGGCACGCCGGCGACGTCCCTCGACGCCGAGCAGCACGCGCTGACCCTCGCCGACGGCCAGTCCCTCTCCTACGACAAGCTGCTCCTCGCCACGGGCTCGTCGGCCCGCGCCCTCGACGTGCCGGGTGCCGACCTCGACGGGGTGCTCTACCTCCGCGAGATGCAGGAGTCCGAGGCGCTCAAGGCGCGCTTCAAGGACGGCGCCCGGATCGTCATCGTCGGCGCCGGCTGGATCGGGCTCGAGGTCGCCGCGGCGGCCCGCGACGCAGGCTGTGCCGTCACCGTCATCGAGCCGCAGGCCGCGCCGTTGCTCGGGGTCATGGGCGAGCAGGTCGGGGGCTGGTTCGCCGACCTGCACCGCGGCCACGGGGTCGAGTTCCGCTTCGGTGAGGGCGTCGAGCGCATCGAGGGCGAGACGGCGGTGACCGGCGTCGTCACGAAGTCCGGCGACACGCTGCCGGCCGACGCCGTCGTCGTCGGCGTCGGCATCACCCCGAACACCGGGCTGGCGGAGGGCGCCGGCATCCCGACAGAGAACGGCATCGTCACGGACTCCTCGTTGCGCACCTTCGTGGACGGCGTGTGGGCGGCTGGCGACGTCGCGAACTGGCGCAGCGTCACCCTCGGCACCAACGTCCGGGTCGAGCACTGGGCCAACGCCAACGACGGTGGCCTCGCAGCCGGCCGCTCGATGGCCGGCCAGGACGTCACCTACGACCCGATCCCGTTCTTCTTCTCCGACCAGTACGACATCGGGCTGGAGTATGCCGGCTACGTCCCCCGCGGGACCGACGCCGAGGTGGTCCTCCGCGGCAAGCCCGAGAGCAACGAGTTCATGGCCTTCTGGGTCGTGCCCGAGGGGGAGGGCGTGCGCGTGCTGGCCGGCATGCACGTCAACGTCTGGGACACCATCGACGACGTGCAGCGCCTCGTGCGCGACCGCACCGTCGTCGACCGGGACCGCCTCGCCGACCCGAAGGTCCCGCTCGGCGACCTGACCTGACCCGCACCGACCACACGACCCGCGCATCGCGGCCGCCCTGCCGGGCGGCCGCGATGTCCATTTTCGCCCCGCGTGGCGGCTTCCTCTCCTACGCTCGGTCCCGTGGCCCCGGGTCACACGTTCTCGGGGCCCCCGCGCGCAGCAGGAGTGAGGACGATGGACGTCAGTCGTGAGCCGGAGCACGCGCCGCCCGTGACGGCGCCGCTCGTCAGCCCGATCGCCCAGCTGGCCTATGTCTTCTCGGAGTACTCCACGACGACCGGCAACGCCATGTCGACGAAGATCAACGCCCAGGCGCGGGCCCACGAGGCGATGGGCGGGCGCACCTACGTGCTCGTCAGCGACCGCCGCGAGCACGACTACGCCGAGGGCACGCTCGTGCGCTACGCGTCGTCGCGCTCGACGCGGCGCGAGTGGTTCACCGACCTCGAGCGGCGAGTCGACGCCGCCTGTGGCGTCACGCTCGGTCGCCGCCCGTGCGTCGCGCGCTTCCACCGCGACGCCCTCGCCGCGGTCCCGGCAGACGCTCAGGCGCTCGTCGTCTACAACTACGCCGGGGCGGTCACCGACCGGCTCGTGCGCGGCTTCGGCGGCAAGGTCGTGCTGCACCTCGGCAACGACGTCTTCCGCACCTGGCGCCCCGCCGAGATCCGTAGGGTCATCGAGCGCACCCACGTGACGGTGGCGGTGAGCGACTACCTCGTGCGCACCATCACCGAACGCATCGGGTCCCGTCCCGACAACCTCCACGTGCTGCGCAACGGGGTCGACTCCGACAGCTTCAGGCCGGTCCCGCGCGCGACCGGCGGACCGGTGACGATCCTGTCGGTCGGCAACGTCACGCCGCACAAGGGGGTACACCACCTCATCGCCGCGGCGCACGAGCTGGCCCGCCGCACCCGCGACTTCCGCGTGCACGTCGTCGGGTCCGCGGGCCTGCGCCCGGCCGACGGCCTGTCCGCCTACGAGCAGGAGCTGCGCCGGGCCGCCGCGCCCCTCGGCGACCTCGTGCGCTTCACCCCGTTCGTCGACCGGCGCTCGCTGCCCGAGGTCTACGGGGCGGCGGACGTCTTTGCCATGCCGGTGCAGTGGCAGGAGCCCGCGGGCCAGGTCGTCACGGAGGCGATGGCCTCGGGACTGCCCGTGGTCTCGGCGCGCAGTGGCGGCATACCGGAGTACCTCGGTCCCGACGGCGTCTACGTCGACCCACGGGACCCGACCGCGTTCGCCGATGCCCTCCACACGCTCGTCGCGTCGCCGGGAGAGCGCGTATGCCGTGGGCGCGCCCTGCGCACGCGCGCCGAGTCGCTGACGTGGCAGGCCAACGTCGCCCGGCTGATGCAGCTGCTGGCCGACTGAGCCACAGCCACGCGCGAAGGCGCGGGGTGGCAGGATGTGCACCGTGACGGCACAGATCCTCGACGGCAAGGCCACCCTCAAGGCGATCAAGGTGGAGCTGACCCAGCGGGTCGAGCGCCTGCGCGAGCAGGGGGTCGTGCCGGGTCTCGGCACCGTCCTCGTCGGGGACGACCCGGGCAGCCACTGGTACGTCAACGCCAAGCACAAGGACTGCGCCGAGCTCGGCATCACGAGCCTGCGCCGCGACCTGCCGGCCACGGCCACCCAGGCCGAGGTCGAGGCCGCCATCGACGAGCTCAACGCCGACCCCGCGTGCACGGGCTTCCTCGTTCAGCAGCCGACAGGCCTCGACGAGATGGCGCTGCTCTCGCGCGTCGACCCGTCCAAGGACGTCGACGGCCTGCACCCGATGAACCTCGGCTGGCTCGCGCTCGGCAAGCACGCGCCGCTGCCGTGCACGCCGATGGGCTGCATCGAGCTGCTTCGCCGCCACGGCGTGCAGATCGCCGGGGCCAAGGTCGTCGTCATCGGCCGTGGCCTCACCGTGGGCCGGCCGCTCGGGCTCATCCTCACCCGCAAGAGCGAGAACGCCACCGTGACCCTGTGCCACACCGGCACCAAGGACCTCGCCGCCGAGGTGCGCCAGGCCGACATCGTCATCGCGGCGGCCGGCGTGCCCGGCATCGTCACCAAGGACATGGTCAAGCCGGGCGCCGCCGTGCTCGACGTCGGCGTGAGCCGTGTCGACGGCAAGATCGCCGGTGACGTCGCGCTCGACGTCGCCGACGTGGCGGGCTGGATCAGCCCCAACCCGGGCGGCGTCGGCCCCATGACGCGCGCCATGCTGCTCACCAACATCGTCGAGGCCGCCGAGGCCCAGGCGGCGTCGACGACGGCGCCGGGCGTCTGAGCCGCCCTGATGCAGTGGCGGGGTAGCGGCTTCGTCGTCCTCAGCTGGTGGTACCTCGTCGCGGGCATCGCTGCCGCCGGCGTGCTCGTCATCGGCTTCGTCGACGTGCGGTGGGGCGGGCGCATCGTCGCCGCGGCCTTCCTCATCGGGGCGCTGATCCGGCTCGTGGCACGCCCGTCGCGCAAGGCCGGTGGCCTCAACGTGCGCTCCCGCACGCTCGACGTCGTCATCCTGCTCGCCCTGGGTCTCGGTGTGCTCCTCGCGTCGGCGACCGTCAACCTCCGCGCCGACGTGTCCGACCGCACCCCCGTCGGCCGCACCTCCCGCTGAGGCGACCGTCGTGCCGGCGCAGGGGCCAGCAAGGACCGAGGCGTTCGAGCACTTCCTGCTGACCCGCTTCAGCGCGGCGTTCAGGCCGGGGGCGCCGCCACAGGAGGACTGGCTGCGTTACCGGCTCGGCTTCTTCGTCGACGCCTGCTGGTCGTCGGTGCGCGGCCAGCAGGGCGCGGACTTCACCTGGCTCGTCCTCTTTGACGACCGCTGCCCGGACGACTTCCGGGCCGACGTCGAGACGCTCACCGATGGCACCTTCACGCCCGTCTGGTCGAGCGAGCCGTGGAGCCCGTCGATCTTCGGCCGCGCCATCGCCGAGGCGCGACCGGCCGAGGCGGCGGGCCCAGCCACGGCGCCGTGGCTGCTGACGACGCGCCTCGACAGCGACGACGCCATCGCCCGGGACTTCATGGCGTCGGTGCAGCGCGAGTTCACCCCGACCGATGGGCTCTTCGTCGACTTCCCACGCGGCATCCAGATCGACCGGAGCGGCGCCACCTACCGCTACGACCAGCTCTCGAGCCCGTTCCTCACCCTCGTGGAGCGGCGTCGACCGGATGCGCCGCCGAGCACGGTGTATGCCGCCCGCCACGCCCGCGCTCGCCAGTGGGGTCCCGTGCGCGCGGTGAGCGCGCCACCGATGTGGGTGCAGGTCATCCACGGCGGCAACCTGCTCAACATGACGGTCGGTGCGCGCGTGTCACCGCGCGTCGTCAACGAGCGCTTCGACCTCGAGCTCGTCTACGACCGTGACGTGTCAGGCCCAAAACTGCTGTGGCAGAAGGTCGCCCACCGGTTGCGGCTGGCTCGCGTCTGGGCGGCGCACCCCGGTGAGGCGACGAAGTGGGCCGAGGCGAAGTACTGGCGCATCCGCGGCACGCACGTGCGACCGCGCAGTGACGCGCCTCCGCTGACCGACGCCCTCAAGGAGCGCGCCGCGCGACTGCGCCGGCGTCACTGACCCGGGCACACGGCATACGCAAAGAAGGGCGCCGCCCACCTCGTGGTGGACGGCGCCCTTCGACGTGCGTGAGGCGGCTCAGATGAGGCCGAGACCCTTGACGGCGTCGCGCTCCTCGGCGAGCTCGGCGACGGACGCGTCGATCTTGCCGCGCGAGAAGTCGTCGATGTCGAGGCCCTGGACGATGCTCCACCGGCCGTCCTTGACGGTGACGGGGAACGAGGAGATGAGACCCTCCTGCACGCCGTAGGAGCCGTCGGAGCGGACGGCCATGGAGACCCAGTCGCCGTCGGCCGTGCCCTGCACCCAGGTGCGGGCGTGGTCGATGGTCGCGGAGGCGGCCGACGCGGCCGAGCTCGCACCGCGGGCCTCGATGATGGCGGCGCCGCGCTTGGCGACGGTCGGGATGAACGTGCCGGCGAGCCAGTCCTGGTCACCCACGGCCTCGGCGGCGTTGCGGCCGCCGACCTCGGCGTGGAAGAGGTCGGGGTACTGCGTCGCGGAGTGGTTGCCCCAGATCGTCATCTTCTTGATCTCGGTGACCGGCACGCCGAGCTTGGCGGCGAGCTGGCTGATCGCGCGGTTGTGGTCCAGGCGCGTCAGGGCCGAGAAGCGCTCGGTCGGGATGTCGGGGGCGTTGCTCATGGCGATGAGCGCGTTGGTGTTGGCCGGGTTGCCGGTCACGGTGACGCGGATGTCCTCGGCCGCGACCTCGTTGAGCGCCTTGCCCTGCGGCGCGAAGATGCCGCCGTTGGCCTCGAGGAGGTCACCGCGCTCCATGCCCGGGCCGCGCGGGCGGGCGCCGACGAGGAGGGCGTGGTTGACGCCGTCGAAGACCTTCTTGGCGTCGTCGCCGATCTGCACGCCGGCGAGCGTCGGGAAGGCGCAGTCGTCGAGCTCCATGACGACACCCTCGAGCGCCTTGAGCGCGGGGGTGATCTCGAGCAGACGCAGCTCCACCGGGGTGTCGGGCCCGAAGAGGGCACCGCTCGCGATGCGGAACAGGAGGCTGTAGCCGATCTGGCCGGCGGCGCCGGTGACGGCGACCTTGACGGGGGTAGTGCTCACAGGTAGGCCCTTCACATCGGTGTGTCGCTGGACGCTCCGACGCTATCAGTGGCCGCGTGCTCGGCTGGACGGGCGTCTGTGGGTGGTTGGGGGTCGCTGCCTGCGGATGCCGTGGGGCGTGACGACGATCACGCGCGGCCGGTGGGTGGCCGCGTCTCAGGCGGTCAGGGCGAGCGAGCCGAGGGCGATGAGCCAGCTGACGAAGCTGCCGACGAGGAAGTACTCGGTGACGTCGTCGATGCCGGCCGGGCCGCCGGCGTAGGAGCCCGAGGTGGGGGAGGCGTTGGGGTCGGTGCCCCCGCTGCCGCCGCCGTTGCCGCGAGCCGCGGCCTGGATCTCGGGGAAGCGGAGCAGTCCCTTGGCGGCGATGACGAGGCCGGCCGCGCCGAACTCGCCCGCGACGCCGAGCCCGAGGATGACGAGGCGCTCCATGGGGCCGAGCAGGCGCCCGCCCTTGAGCCGGTCGGCGGGCTGGCCCTGGGTCGGGGGAGCGGGGTGTCCGGTCAGGGACGCCGCGGCCGCTGCGGCGGCGTTGGCGGCAGTGACGTCGGAGGGGCGCAGGGCGCCGATGGTGAGCAGCACGAGCCGCACGATGATGTTGGCCGTCGCCACGTTGAAGACGGCGAGACCGGTGAGCAGCAGCACCCGCGAGGCGGGCAGCGGACCGTGACCGGGCAGGTCGGCCCAGTGCAGCCACGTCGAGAGCGGACCGTCGGTCGGTGACGCCGCACCGGAGAAGGCGAGGAGCCCGAGGACGATCCCGGCGAAGACGGCCAGGGCCGCGAGTGCCGCGCGCCCGGTCATCTGGGTGCGCCGGGACAGCTCCGCCCAGGCGGCGCCCGCCGCGGCGGCGAGGACGAGGGCGAGCAGGTCGGCCCAGGAGCTCAGCCCGGCGAGCAGCGCAAGCCCGATGATGACGACGGGTGCGACGACGTGACCGATGACGCGCCCGGGCCGCCACGACGTCGACCGGACGATGTCGCCGAGCCCGATGCCGACGAGGACGACCGACAGCCAGGTCACGGGAGCTCCCGGAGCATCGTCGTCACCACAGCGAGGCCGCGCATGAGTCCTCCGAGGATCTCGTCAGGGTCGGGTCGTCATGGAGCAAACCACGAAGTCCCGACAGCCGCAGAGCGGCGCGCGGCCCGGTCACTGACGCTCGAGGAGCGTGCCGAGACCGGGGACCACGTGCCTGACGGGGTAGGCCGTCTGGACCCAAGCGCGGAGAGGGTCGCGCTGGACCCAGGCCGCCGCGCCACCGGCGTTCTCCTCGGCGGTCGCCATGACCAGCACGACGTCCGGAGCTCGACCGGTCCGTTGGAACCAGTCGAGGGCCTTCTGGTTGGCGGCGCCGTAGTCCTCCAGCCAGAGCGCCGGCGTCGCCATCGGGCCGTTCGCCGCGAGGTAGCCGCCGGCCGCACCGAGGATGAGGACGGAGCGCCCGCCACGGGTGGCGTCATCGACGGTCCTCGTGAGCGTGGTGAGCCGTGCTGCGCCGCCTTCGGTGGTGACGAGCCCGGCCCAGGGGCCGGCGGTGATGCGGGTGTCGACGCCGAGGGAGCCTGGCTCGTGGAAGGGCAGGGCGAGGAGCCCGAGTGCCATCCCGAGCGTCGGGACCGCCGATAGGGCGAGGGTGGCTCGGGCGTGTGCGGTCGTCGGTCTGCGCCCCGGTTCGGACCGAAGGGTGTCGGCACTGGTGGACCACTGGACGACGAGGACGAGGAGCAAGCCGCCGAGGGCGGCGCCGTGCACCGAGTACTCCGGGCCGGAGTTCGTGGTCGCCGCAATCACCGTCGCCGCGACGAGGCCGGGCACGGCAGCCGCAACCAGGTCCCCGCCGTCGCCAGGACGCGGCGACCAGCGGAGCTCGGCGATGACGGGAAGCGCGAGCGTCAGAACGAGGACGGACTCGAGAGCAGCCACGGTGTTGCCGAACCAGAGCTGCGGCAGGAGGCCGAGCGCGGCGCCGACGGTCACGGCCGTGGCCCACAGGACGCCTGCCGCGCTGGCTGCGAGCCGGAGCGCCCGCCAGTCCGGTCGGGCGCACCCCAGAGCGGTTAGCGCAAGACAGGCGAGGAGTGGCCAGTAGAGGGGGAAGCGAAGTCCCTCGTAGGTCCCGAGGGCCCGGCCGAGGCGTACGACCGGTGAGAGTCCATCTCCCCGGACGGCGAGGAGGAAACGCACGGACTCCTCGATCGAGGCCGGCCCGGCGGTGAGCAGCAGCGCGACGGCTGCCACGGCGAGCAGGATCAGGCTCGTCGCCGCTGCCACGACCCGCGGGCGAGCGCCCTGCACCCGCGCCGTGCCGAGCACGAGGGTCACGGCGAAGGCGGGCGCCAGCTGAGGGCTCGCGACCGTGCCGACGGCCGTCGCGCCGCCGAGCACCGCTGCCCAGGCGAGGGAGCGGGTCTGCCGCAAGGCGATGCCCGCGGCGGTTGAGAGCACGAGGGCGAGCACCGGCACCGAGGCGTAGCTGAGGAGTGGAAGCTGGTAGGGGAGACCGACCAGGACCGCCACCGTGGCCAAGGCAGCCGGCCCTGCGCCATAGCGGGTGCGCAGCGCCCGCGCCGTGAGCACGCCCACCGCGCCTGCGACCACGACGAACCACACGCGTGAGGCCAGCACGATGCCCGTCGTCCCGACCATGTGGTCCCAGGCCCAGACGAAGGGGACGGCCAGCAGGGAGCCGGTCACCTGAAGGTTCATCTCGTCCGCCAGAGCGGTGTCACCGCGGGCGAGGCGGAGCGCCAACGCGACCACGTGTCCGTCGTCGTCGGAGCTCGCCCCGAGAGTGAGGCGCCAGCCCAGCAGGATCAGCGCCGCGACGACAGCGACGCCGGCGGTGACGCGGAGGCGATGGGTGGGGACGGCTCCAGCGGTGCGCTCGGTGTCCTCGCGCACGGCCATGCTCCATGATGACGAGCCGGTGAGCCGCGTGGCGGCCTACGGGGTCGGGGACTTCGTGACTCGAGGTGCCGCGTCGCGGCTGGTCGCGAGTCCTCTTGTCAGGGGAGGCCTCCGAGGGTGGACATCGCCTCGAGCGCGACCCCGATGCCGTCGCGGCGCACGCGCTGCGAGACTGCGGACGCGCTGATGCCCAGCTCGTCGGCAATGTCCTGCTGCGCCAATCCGCGCATGAGCCCTCCCAAGACCCCTCGAGAGGTCGTCGACATGGACCCGACCATGAAGTCCAGGCAGTCGAGGGCGGCGCGCACGGCGGCGACGGTGGCCTCAGGCTCGTCGGGAGCGACGTATGCCGTCCGGGACGTGCGCGTCTGCGCGCGCCGGGCGCGGTCCTCGGCCGTCGTGATGGCCTCGCGCGCGGCCCAGTAGGCGGGGCCGTCGTGGATGCCGCGCACCGGGTCGAGCGTGGTGACCTCCCCGCGGCCGAGTCCGAAGCGGACGTCGGCGGTCGGATGCAGCTCTGCACGCACGACGAAGCTGGCTCGCAGCGCGGCGCCGAGCGTGGGATAGACGCACTGGAACTCGTCGCCAACGGTGATGACGGCCGGGTCGTCGACGGGCACCTCGGCGTTGGCTCGGGCTATGGCGGCCGCGAAGGCGTCGTGCAACGCTTGGCGTTGCCGGTGCGTCCGCGACTCGACGATGTCGCCGATGAGCGCCACGGGTGAAGGCTCTGTCTGAAGAGCAGGCATATGAAGATCATAACTTCAAAGTGCGTTGGTGAAGTCTGATGCTTCAGCACGGACGTCTTCATTCATGGGCATATGGCCCGATGGCCTGAAATGTCCGATTCCCGCACCCGGGGGCGATGTCGTCCGTACCGTCGTGCGCATGAACGCACATCTCCCCGCTTCGACAGGCGCTGCGACGCCGCGACGTCGACGGGTGCTCTCCGGCATCGGTGCGGGCGCGGTGATCGGGGTGCTGCCCGCTCGTGCTTCCGCGTCACCGGGCGTGCCGACCGGGGTCGGAGCCTCGACGACGACGGACCCCGTCCTGCACCTGCTGCGGCGCGCGACCTTCGGACCGACGCCGGCGCTGGCGTCGGAGGTGCGGGCCCAGGGCACGACGGCGTGGCTGGACGCCCAGCTGGCGCCCGCGACGGTGCCGGACACGGCCATGGACGCGATGCTGACCCGCTGGCCACGGCTGAGTTGGAAGACGTGGGAGGTGCGTGAGCAGCTCGACGGGGGCGACCAATGGGCCGTGATGATGGACCTGCTCGAGGCGCACCTCGCGCGGGCCCTCTTCTCCCGACGCCAGCTGCTCGAGACCGTGGTCGACTTCTGGACCAACCACCTCGTCGTCCCCGTGCCGAGCAGCGAGGTCTGGGACAGCTCGCACCTCTTCCAGCGCGACGTCATCCGCAAGCACGCGCTCGGCAAGTACTCCGACATGCTCAACGCGGCCGCGCGGCACCCGTCGATGCTCAAGGTGCTCGACAACGCCGACAGCACGAAGAAGGCGCCGAACGAGAACTACGGCCGCGAGCTGCTCGAGCTCCACACGGTCGGCCTCGGCAACTTCACCGAGGCCGACGTCAAGATGTCGGCACTCGCCCTCACCGGCCTCAGCGTCGACTCGGAGTCGGGTCTCTACTCCTACAAGCCGCAGCGCCGCTTCGTCGGGACCGTCAAGGTCCTGGGGTGGAGCGACGCCAACACCGTTCCCGAGAACGGAAGCGCGGTCGCGACGCTCTACCTGAACTACCTCGCCAGCCACCCGGCGACCGCGACGCGCATCGCCACGAAGCTCGTCACGCGATACGTCTCCGACGTGCCACCGGAGACTCTCGTCAGCAAGCTCGCACAGGTCTATCTCGCCAACGACACGGCCATCGCGCCGGTGCTGCGGGCGCTGTTCCTCTCGCCCGAGTTCGCCGCCTCCGCCGGCCAGAAGGTGCGCACGCCGTACGAGGACGCGCTCGCGTCCTGCCGCATCCTCGGGCTGACGCCCGAACCGGTCCCCGCCGCAGGCGTCACGAGCGACCTGCGCACCCTCATCTGGCTGACCCAGACCTTCGGGCAGGCGCCGATGGGCTGGCCCGCGCCGAACGGCTACCCCGACGTCGCGGCTGCGTGGAACGGCGCCTCGAGCACGTTGAACCGGTGGAACTTCCACCTGGGGCTTGCCGGCAACTGGAGCCTCAAGGCGATGAAGCGACCCGACGTGACCACGCTCGTCCCGTCGCCGCTGCCGAGCACGTATGCCGCGCTCGTCGACGCCCTGTCCGCCAGGCTGCTCATCACGCTGACCACCGCGCAGCGCGATGCGCTCTGCCGCTTCGTCGACCACGCGCCGGGTGATGCGCTCACGTCCGGTGCCCCGGCCGTGACGTGGCGGCTGCCCTCCCTCGTCGCGCTGCTGCTCGACTCCCCGAACTTCGCGACCCGCTGAGGAGCGTCATGACCAGAAATCCCGTGTCGGCGACCTCCGCCGAGACCACCGCGCCCCCGGAGGGCTGCGGGTGCCCGCAGGGCCAGGCCCTCACCTCCCAGGTGTCCCGCCGCACCCTCCTCGCCGGCGCGTCGGCGCTGGGCGCGATCGGCGCCGTCGTCGGTGTCGCCGGTCCGAGCGCCGCCACCCAGCTGGCCTTCGCCGGCACGGACTACACCGGCGACACCGTCGTCATCCTCAGTCTCCGCGGTGGCTTCGACGGGCTGTCTGCCGTCGCCCCGGTCGGAGACCCCGCGTACTTCGCGGCTCGTCCGACCATCGCCGTCCCGGCTTCGCGGGCGATCAAGCTCGACGCCATGTTCGGGCTTCACCCAGCGCTCGCACCCCTCAAGCCGATCTGGGACGCCGGTGGCCTCGCGGCCGTGCACGCGGTGGGCCAAGTCAACCGGACGCGGTCGCACTTCGAGGCCATGGCCACGATGGAGAACGCAGCCCCCGGGTCGTCGCTGCGCACGGGTTGGCTCGACCGTATGATCGGGCTGAGTGGGCCGGTGTCGACCTTCGCGTCGGCTGCCGTCGGCTCGGCGACGACGCCACAGTCGATGATCGGGCCCAACCCGGAGGTCGCGATTCGCACCGTCGACAGCTTCGCCTTGAGCGGCGCGAACACGCCCGCAGAGACGACGCGCTGGACCACGGCCCTCAATGCGTTGTACGCCGGTGCGCCCGCTACGCTTGCTGCTCCCGCGCAAGCGACCCTCGGGGCTCTCTCGATGATGTCGCCGCTCAAAGCGGCCGGGTATTCCCCCGCCAACGGGGCGGTATACCCCAAGGGCGCGGTTGGCGACGCCCTGCGCGACCTAGCTCGACTCATCAAAGCTCGGGTCGGGCTGCGTGCGGCCACCGTAGACGTCGGCAACTGGGACATGCACTCCGGGCTCGGCAAAAGCGACAACGGATGGATGTTCCGCCAGCTCACCGAGCTAGGGCAGGCGCTCGCTGCCTTCAACCAGGACCTCGGCGCGCAGATGAGTGACGTGACGCTCGTGACGCTCAGCGAGTTCGGACGACGTGTTGCTGAGAACGGTTCGGGCGGGCTCGACCACGGGCACGGCAATGTCTCGCTGGTGATGGGCGGTGGGGTACGCGGGGGCAAGGTCTACGGCCCCTGGCCGGGGCTTGCAGCCGCCAACCTCGACAACGGTGACCTAGCAGGGACAACCGACTACCGCACGATCCTCGCAGAGGCCCTTGAGCAGCGGGCGAGGCTGTCGTCTTCCACGGTGTTCCCGCTGCTCGGGTCCGACAGGCTAGGGATGTTCGCCGCGAAGGCCTGATCGCGAGTCAGTCGGTGGAGTCCACGTCGAGGATCGGGCGCCCCTCCGCGTCTACCGCGGCGTTCTCGACCATGTCGGTCGAGCCACTGATGTCCATGGCGTCGCGTCGCTCGCCGGTGATCCAGGCGAAAGTCGAGCCAGCGATGAGAGCCCCAACGACCGGCGCCAGCCAGAAGCCCCAGAGCTGACCGGGAGCGCCATTGCCGTTGAAAAAGGCGACAGCGGTCGAGCGGGCCGGGTTGATGGAGGCGTTGCTGATTGGGATAGCGACGAGGTGAGCGAGGAGCAGGCCGAAGCCGATCGCGAGGGGGGCGAAGCCCTTTGGGGCGTCGTCCTTGGTAGCTCCCAGGATGATGTAAACGAAGAAGGCGGTGACCAACGCCTCGACGATGAGTACGCCGCCCAGGGCGAAGCCGCCGGGGGAGTGGGCTCCGTAGCCGTTGGCTGCGAGGTTGCCGGTGACGGGCCGGCCGGTCGAGGACAGCAGGCCCGCGAGCGCACCGCCCGCGAGGAGACCGCCGACGAGCTGGGCGGCGACGTAGGCGGGGACCTCACGCCACTCGAAGCGCTTGGCGACGGCGATCCCGATCGTGACGGCAGGGTTGAAGTGCGCGCCGGAGACGTGGCCGACGGCGTAGGCCATGGTCGTAACCGCCAGACCGAAGGCAACGGCGACGCCGAGGTGGCCGATGCCCAGCTGAACCGACTGGCCGTCCAGAGCTTGCACGGCGAACTTCGCGTTGAAAATGGCGGACCCGCAGCCGATGAAGACCAGCCAAAAGGTTCCGAGAGCCTCGACCGCGAGGCGCGAACTCATCTTGGGTGTGTACATCGGGCTCCTCCAGCAGGGTCGTCGAGGCCGAACCGCCCGGGAGGGTCCCGGTGCCTCGCAGCGTAGTGGACCGCTCGCCGCAGATCTGCTGCCGCGGCCGCCTGCGCGCGACGACTCGTCCACGAGCCAGACATGTCAGGCTGTATGCCGATTCGCGGCTATGCTGCTTATGCGCGTGGTTTGGCCAAGATGACACATCTGATGTCGTTCACGTCGAGTTCTCGGGACGAGGTCGTGACCGTCGCGAAGGATTCAGGACGCGCACGTGAAGTCAGGGCACGTCAGGGATTGTGGTGAGTACAGGGTGACAGCACAGGTACGCAGAGCTCGTTGGGTCAGGCTGGGTTGGGCCGCGGTCGACGCGCTGATCTGGTTCGCGATGCTTTTCGCGGCGCTGTGGATTCGTCTCGACTTCTCGATCGACGAGACCTACCTGAAGGGCACCGCCACCTTCGCCCTGGCTGCCATGATCGGACAGCTCATCGTCGGCTACCTCGTCGGGCCCTACTCGATCAGCCACCTGCTGGGCTCCTTCGAGGAGATAGTCGAGCTGACGACCACAACGGCCATCGTCACCACGGTTCTCTTCCTGTGGTCGCTCATGGTGTCGCCCCCCGTGATCCCACGAGGCGTTCCGCTAACCGCCGGCGCCCTTGCTATCGCCACGATGTTCGCCCTGCGCTTCGTCGTGCGAACCGTCCGGTCACATAAGGCCATGCAGGCGGCTGCCGAGCGCCGTGCCATCGTTCTCGGTGCCGGGGAGGCCGGCAGACGCCTCCTCCGCAGCATGAAGTACGACGGTTCCGGGTCGTTCGTACCCGTGGCGCTGCTCGACGACGACCGGTCCAAGAACCGCCTCCGCCTCGAGGGACTCCGCGTGCGCGGCACCCGTGACGACATCGCGGCTGTCGCGCAGCGGTTCGAGGCCGACACTCTCGTCCTGGCCCTGCCGAATGCCGAGGCAGCGACGCTGCGCGATCTTGCTGCGCGTGCTGCCGATGCCGGCCTCGATGTCGTCAGCCTGCCACCGCTCAAGGACATCATGGGCGGTCGCCCCACCCCGAACGATCTACGCGACCTCGACGTCGCTGACCTATTGGGCCGCCGTCCAATCGAGCTGGACACAACGGCCATCGCTGAGCAGATCTCGGGCCGACGTGTCCTCGTCACGGGTGCCGGCGGCTCTATCGGATCGGAACTTTGCCGGCAGATCGCGCGGTTCGGCCCTTCGCGCCTATTCATGCTGGACCGCGATGAGTCCGGTCTCCAAGCCACTGAGATGAGCTTGTCTGGTCACGGTCTCCTCGATTCCGACGACCTGATTCTTGCGGATATCCGCGACACCACGGCGCTTGCGGACGCGTTCGAACGTGCGCGTCCTGAGGTCGTCTTCCACGCGGCGGCGCTGAAGCACCTCCCGCTGCTCGAAGCGCACCCCCTGGAAGCGTGGAAAAGCAACGTTGTTGGCACACTGAATGTCCTCACCGCCGCAGAGGCGGTCGGTGTCTCAACATTCGTCAACATCTCGACCGACAAAGCTGCGAATCCGACCTGCGTACTTGGATATAGCAAGCGCGTCGCTGAGCGACTGACCGCCGACTTTGCCCGTCGAGCCGACGGCCGCTATGTGTCTGTGCGCTTTGGTAACGTGCTGGGGTCCCGGGGTTCGGTCGTGCACGCATTCACGGCACAGATCGAGCTCGGCGGCCCGATTACAGTCACCCATCCAGACGTCCGCCGCTACTTCATGCTCATTCCTGAAGCATGCCAGCTCGTACTCGAAGCCGCATCCATCGGCGTCGATGGCGAGGTCATGGTGCTTGAGATGGGTGAGCAGGTGAAGATTCTCGAAGTTGCACAGACCCTAATTCGTATGAGTGGACGTCGAGACATCGACGTCGTCTTTACTGGCTTGCGACCCGGCGAGAAACTGGGCGAGGAGCTCTTCTCGAGCAACGAGGATCGTCGAGAAACCGCCCATCCTTTGGTGAACAGCGTGGGAGTGCCGCTCATCGAATCTGACCTCACGCGCGAAATCAGCTTTGCTACGCCACCTGACGCGGTGGCCTGGATGGCGCGGGAAGCAGGGGTAAGCGCACCTCAGATTGTGCGGGCGCGTACGGCATGAGGCAGGTCCTTGTGCTGCTTATAGCACTTGTGGTGACGGCTGCAGCGGCTCCAGTAGTGCGCGCGCTCCTGCTGCGCCGCAACATCCTTGACGTCCCCAACCATCGGTCATCTCACGCTATTCCGGTTCCCAGGGCCGGGGGCTTGGCCTGCCTTCTGGGCCTCCTCGTCGCCTCTGGCGCGGCGGCGCTCCTGGGCCTGCCGGTCAGTTGGGCGACGCTATTCGCGATTGTCGTGCTGACGGGGGTGGGTTTGACAGATGATCTACGCTCTCTTCCACCTCTTCCGCGCCTAGCCGTGCAGGCCTTGTCCGGATTTCTGCTCGGCTTCGCGCTTGGCGACGCGTGGCTCGCGGTGGCCGCGGCGGCGATCTTCCCCTTGGTCGTCAATGTCGTCAACTTCATGGACGGTATCAACGGGATCAGTGGGGCCGTGCTCATAGTATGGGGGTCCGCTGCTTGGATCGTGGCGTCCTCGGGACCCTTCGCGCTCGCCAGTGTCGGCGTACTCGGATGCGTTGCGGTGGGTACGGCTCTGGGCTTCCTTCCATGGAACGTTCCTCGTGCACGACTGTTCCTCGGTGACTCAGGGAGCTACCTCATGGGAGCCCTCATCGCAGGAGGTGTCGTCCTTGGCGCTTCGCAGGATGCCTCAGTGAGTGTCTTGTTGGCGCCACTGGCGCTCTATATCGGCGACGTAACCGTCACTCTTCTACGCAGGAAGCAGCGTGGGGCTGCTCTCATGGAAGCGCATCGCGAGCATGCCTATCAACGGCTGGTTTCAGTTGCAGGTTTGTCGCACGTCGCTGTAGCGCTGCTAGTGGCCAGCGGGTCTGCTGTCGTCCTCATGGCCTGCGTGCTGCTGCCACCCGCGGGCTCCGTCCTAGTCACTGGCGCGGCTGTCGCCCTCTTCCTTGCCCTTCCAGCCCTCATGGAGCGAACCTCGTAATGCGTATCGCGTACATCAGCCAGTGGTTCGATCCCGAGCGAGGATCGGCCGCACTCCCCGGCGTCATCGCTCGCGCGCTTGTGAACCGGGGTCACGAGGTGCACGTTCTCACCGGATTCCCCAACTATCCGGACGGTGAGCTGTATCCGGGGTACTCAGTACGGGCCTATCAGCACGAATCCGTGGACGGTCTTGAGGTCCATCGAGCGCCGCTATGGGTCAACCATGACGATCGTGCACTCCGACGTGCAGGCAACTACCTCACCTTTGCCGCCGCGGCTTCGGCGGTTGCGCTTTCGCGGCTACCGGACGTCGATGTGGCATGGGTCCACTCGACGCCAGCCACCACGGCGGTGCCGGCCCTCGCCCTGCAGCGAAGGCGCGGCACTCCCTTCGTGCTGCACATCCAGGATCTCTGGCCGGACACGGTGACCGCCTCAGGCTTTTTGTCGTCCGATCGCGCATCGTTCGTTGAGAGAGGACTTCACCGCTTCTGCGACTCAACCTACCGACGGGCACGCCACGTCGCGGTCACCGCCCCCGGCATGGCGGACCGTCTGCTCGAGCGCGGCGTCCCAGCTCAGAAACTGTCCTACGTCCCCAACTGGGCGGATGAGTCAGCCTTCAGACCTGTTGAAGACCGGGCCGAGGCGAAGAAGGCTCTTGGGGTAGAAGGCCGGTTTACGGTGATGTACGCCGGCAATTTCGGCGAATTTCAGTCCCTGGACACAATGGTGCGTGCGGCGGAGCGTCTACGACACCGACACGACATCGCCTTCGTGCTCGTGGGTGGCGGCGTCGAGGAGGCTCGTCTGAAGCAGGCAGTCGCCGCCGGCGCGCTGACTAACGTGGTGTTTGTCCCTTCCCAGCCCTTCGAGAGGATGGCTCAGGTACTTGCAGCAGGGGACGTCCAGGTAATCAGCCTGCGTGACCGACCGCTATCGCGAATGACGCTCCCGAGCAAGCTGCAAGCGACGATGGCCGCAGGCCGTCCCCTGATCGGTGCAATTGCTGGTGATGCCGCTCGCGTCATCGTCAACAGTGGCGGCGGTCTGTGCGTGACCCCCGGATCTGATTCGGAGATGGCGGCCGCGGCCGAGCGGTTGGCTGCCCTGTCGCCGGTCGAGCTGGACGCGATGGGCGCAGCCGCGCGCGTGCATTACGAGCAGACGTATGCCGAGCAGGCGGCTCTGGAACGAATCGAGGCGATCCTCGCCCCGACAGGTGAGCGGGTGTCCGCGTGACAGTGGCCGTGGTCGGGGCATCAGGCTTCATCGGGCGTGCCGTCGTGTCGGACCTTGAGGCTGCCGGTCAGGAAGTACGACGCATCTCAGGGCTCCGTGTCTCGGGCGAGATAGACCCGCGGACCATGTCGGTGTTTGGCGATCCTAAGTCTCGCGGGGCGATCCGGGACGCGATAGAGGGGTGCCACTGCGTCATCAATGCCGCCGGAGACCCAAATGCCTCGTCGACAGACCAGACCGCCCTCCTACAGGCGAACGCTTTGCTTCCCGGATTGCTCGCCGAGGCTGTGAGTGACGTGCCTGGCGCCCGCTTCGTCCACGTGAGCAGTGCGGTCGTACAAGGCCGCGCGGCAATGCTGACGGACTCTGACGAGTTCGACGTGTTTTCGCCGTATGCCGTATCTAAGGCCGAAGGCGAGCGAGCGATCCGTCGTGCGTGCCCCGAACGCCACGTCATCTATCGGCCGCCAAGCGTTCATGCACCCGACCGACGCGTAAGTCGTTCGGTCGTGCGGCTGGCCGAGTCGCCGCTGCGCAGCGTGGCTGCGCCTCCAACTTCTCCGTCTCCACAAGCCCTCGTCGAAAACGTGGCGAGTGCGATCGCCTTCTTGGCCACCTGCACGCCTGAGCCTCCAAGCGTCGTCATCCACCCGTGGGAGGGGATGACCACAGGCGGCCTCATGCGCGTGCTAGGGGGAAGGGAACCTCGTGTCCTCCCACAACGCTTCGCCAGTCGGATCGTGCAGCTCTTGGAGCGAGCGGGTCGTCGCTCGGGACCGATTGCGACAAATGCCCGACGAGTCGAGATGATGTGGTTCGGACAGGGTCAAGATCGAAGCTGGCTGACCGGGGCGGGATGGACGCCACCGGTGGGAATCGAAGGATGGGAAGAGCTGCGCATGCGCATCAAGACTGAGGCCGCACGCGGCGATATGGGTGGTACCGATGACTGAATCAGTGTCAGGCGCGAGTGTCCTTATCACGGGTGGGACCGGTTCGTTTGGATCGATCATGGTCCGTCACCTGTTGGACCGCGGGGTGCACGAGGTCAGGGTGCTGTCGCGCGACGAAGCGAAACAGGATGACATGCGTCGGCGAGTCAGCGACAGCCGACTCAAGCTCTTCGTTGGCGATGTGCGTGATATTGACAGTGTTAGGTCGGCGACCGTCGACGTCGATTTCGTGTTCCACGCGGCGGCTCTTAAGCAGGTGCCGTCCTGTGAGTTTTTCCCTGAACAGGCGGTCAAGACTAACATCGTGGGCAGTCGCAACGTCTTAGAGGCGGCGGCGGCCGCCGGTGTGCGAAGCGTGGTGTGCCTCAGCACCGACAAGGCGGTCTATCCCGTGAACGCCATGGGGATGTCCAAGGCGTTGATGGAGAAGACCGCCCAGGCCTTCGCTCGAAATCACCCGGAGTCCAAGACCACAGTCTCGGTGACCCGCTACGGGAACGTTATGTATAGCCGAGGGTCCGTGATTCCCTTGTTCGTCCAGCAGACTCAACAGCAGAAACCCCTCACGCTGACCGAGCCCAGCATGACTCGCTTCTTGATGTCGTTGCAGGAGTCAGTCGATCTCGTGGAGCACGCCTTCCTCCATGCCGAGCCTGGCGACCTGTTCGTGCGCAAGGCACCAGCATCGACGGTAGAGACGCTGGCGCGCTCGGTGGCGGAGTTGCTCGGCGAGTCCTCGCCGGAGATCACTCGGCTCGGAATGCGACACGGCGAGAAGATGCACGAGACGCTGCTTAGTCGCGAAGAGATCGCCAAGGCGCAAGACCAGGGTGACTACTTTCGGGTGCCCTTGGACGCGCGTTCCCTCCAGTACGAACTCTTTTTTGAAGAGGGCGAAGAACTTCCAGCACAGCTGGAGGACTACACCAGTGAGAATACTAAGCGGCTCGACGTGGATGGAACGAAAGACCTACTACTCCGTCTTCCGGAGTTCGATCGCCTCATGTCAGGTCTGCCCGCGTGAAGGTTGTCGTCACCGGCGCCGACGGATTTCTCGGCTGGCATCTGCGTGTGCGTGCACACGCAGAGGGGATTCATGAGCTGCTGCCGGCCCAGCGGGACAACTGGGCCGAGCTTGCCAGCCTGGTGAAATCGGCCGACGCCATCGTGCACATCGCGGGTGTGAACCGAGGCGAGCCCGATGTGGTCGAGCGTGGCAATGAGGCGCTTGCGCGAGACGTGGCCCGTGCCGTTGAGGGCGCTGGCGGCCCGCGCACGCTGGTCTACGCCAATTCGATTCAGAGTGGCAATGGGACCCCATACGGCACGGGGAAAGAGGTTGCTGCTCGGCTCTTGCGTGCTTCCGTCGAGAGTAGCGGCGGGACATTCGTCGATGTCCAGCTCCCCAACCTGTTCGGAGAGCACGGCCGCCCGGATTACAACTCTTTCGTGGCGACGTTCGTAGAACACGCTGTGCTTGGAACTCAGCCACAGGTAGTGGACCGGGCGGTGCCCCTCCTCCACTCCCAGTCTGCTGCGGCGACTCTTCTGGACGCCCTGACCGGTGCTCCGGGAGTGGTGCGCCCGCGCGCCACCGACATCTCGGTGAGCCGGGTGTGGGATCTACTTCAGGGTTTCGCTGACACGTATGCCGTAGGCGATGTCCCCAAGCTGTCCTCTCAGTTCGAAGTGGACTTGTTCAATACCTTCCGCTCAAGACTCTTTCCTGAGAGGTACCCCATCGCACTGACAGCTCACGCGGACGACCGTGGACGGCTCGTCGAGACTGTGCGCAGCCACGGTGGCCAGGGACAGACCTTTGTCTCCACGACGCGACCCGGGGTGACACGCGGAGAGCACTTCCACCTCCGAAAGATCGAGCGGTTCGTGGTTCTCTCAGGACGAGCCACGATCGGCCTGCGCAAGGTCCTCGGTACAGACGTCGTGCGTTTCGATGTAAGTGGCGAACTGCCCGTGATTGTTGACATGCCAACGATGTGGGCGCACAACATCACCAACACCGGCGACGAGGAGCTGGTGACGCTTTTCTGGACCAACGAGCTCTTTGACCCGAGCGACCCTGACACGTACAGAGAGCTTGTGGGCTCCGAGAAAGTTGAATCATGCTGAAGGTCATGACCATCGTGGGCACGAGGCCTGAGTTGATCCGCCTGTCCCAAACAATCAAGAGGTTAGACAATACCGTCGACCATGTTTTGGTTCACACCGGCCAGAACTACGACTACGCGCTCAATGAGGTCTTCTTCCAAGACCTCGGCATAAGGGCTCCCGACCACATGCTCGGCGTCGATACGAGTTCACTCGGGCGGGTTTTGGGCGAGACCCTCATCAGGACCGAGGAGGTGCTAATCTCCGAGCGGCCTGACGCACTACTTGTCCTTGGAGATACAAACAGCTGCATCGCTGCGGTTATGGCAAAGCGCATGCGTATCCCCGTCTATCACATGGAGGCAGGCAATAGGTGCTTCGATGAAAACGTTCCCGAGGAAACCAACCGGCGCCTCGTAGACCACGTTGCCGACTTCAACCTTGTCTATACCGAGCATGCGCGGCGTAATCTCCTGGCGGAAGGATTGCACCCACGGCGCATACTCAAGACAGGCTCCCCAATGCGGGAGGTTCTCAATGCCTACATGAGCAATATATCGGCGTCTGATGTGCTTGAACGCTTAGGTCTCGTGGAAGGCGGCTATATCCTCGTGAGCGCGCACCGGGAGGAGAATGTCGACTCGCCGCCGCGATTGCAGAAAATGCTGGATTGCCTCACGGCGGTACATCATGAATTCCAACTGCCGATTTTTGTGTCGACACATCCACGTACTCGCAAGAGACTTGAAGCTTTGCCCAACTGGAGTGCACCGAAAGGTGTCACGTTCAGTGACCCCCTTGGCTTTCATGATTACAATAGACTTCAGATTGCCGCCGCGTGCTGCCTCAGCGATTCAGGCACCATCGCTGAGGAGTCGTCGCTGCTTGGCTTTCCCGCGGTCACCCTCCGAGACTCCATCGAGAGGCCCGAGGCACTCGACACTGGAGCCATTGTCATGACGGGCCTGGATGCCGACGATGTAGTTGCAGGCGTGCGTGTCGCTATGGCCGCCACGCGGCAACGAGGTATCGATCATCTCGCACCCGATGACTACCTGATTGAAAACACAAGCGAGCGTGCAGTCAACTTCATACTGTCGACCGCTCGGCGCCACCATGTCTGGGCAGGGTTACGCAGTGCCCCCTTCAACTGAGCAGGAGGCCGCCCCGCGAATACCTCGGGTGGTCCTCTTTGCAGGAATCTATATTGTCGTCAACTTGCACCTGCTGCGCAACGTTGCCGGTCCCGTGTACCTCGCTGTGTACGCCGCCGTGGCGTCACTCGTCGTAGTTGCCGCCGTCACATCGGGACGGCGACACAATTGGCGCGGCAGTTCTTGGGGCTTCACGTGGGCAGCCATCTGCACATTGGGCTTGCCTATTTCTCTGGCGTATACGGATTTTTCAGGGGTGACGTCGGGGTATGTGCGATTGGTATTTGCCTTTCCTGTATTCTTGGCATTGATTCTCTTCACAAGCACGCAGGATGACCTTAGGCGGAACGTCACCGTCATGCTGCTCTTCGGGGCGATTGCAAGCCTGTCCCTACCGTTGCAACTCGTTACGGGTCCTATCGGGTGGTTCGCGTCTTCCTCGGAACGGGCTGGCTTGGATCGCTATGCATCTCTAGCAGGCAGCCTTACGTCTTTTGGCATCGGTGCCGGTGCCTTGATAGTACTAGCGCCTCTGGCCACGCGTCGTGTCGGCACCGTGTGCGCGCTGGTCATCGCTGTTTCGGCTGCAACGTCGCTCTCCAAAGCAGGAATGGCGAATATCCTACTTTCAATCATTGCGCTCGCCTGGCTCTATAGGCGGAAATTGCCGTCCAAGATACTGAAAGTCGCGCCGTTTGCTATGGCTGCAGCTTATGTCGCCGCTGACATTGAAGGCCTGCGTGATCGGTTCATTGCCACAGCCTCAAGTTTCGGGCTAGTAAGCGATCCAGCCATAGTGAACTATGACGTTCCGGTCGATCAATCCGTTGGTGAGCGGCTAACAGCTTTACCGGCAGCGAATTTTGCAGCTCTCGGGGACCTGCATACGCCCTTCGCGTATCTACTTGGGGGTGGCTATGGCATGGGAGGGACGGCGTTGGTCCCGCGCGAGAGCGTGCTTGCGCCTATGGCCCACAATCAGTTCGCGGAGCTAATAACGGTGTTCGGTTTCATCCTGGGAGGCGCGGCGATCCTGGGCATGCTTGCTACATTCGGGCGACTGTGGAAGGTGGCTAGAAACACACCTTGTCCGGAGCAGCGAAGGGTCTACCAGTTAACAATCGCAGCGTACTCAATCTTTCTAGCTAACTCCCTATTTGCTAATGGGACCCTATATCAGCCCTTCAGTGCTTCAATCTTCTATTTCGCGCTTTTCGTGGCATGGTGTTACCCCCACCTAGCGACTACAACACAAGTGGAAAGGCGCACCAGTGCGCGGGCTTCTGATCTCCGTAGTAATTCCAACCCACAATCGCGTGGAAGCGCTCGACGCATTGCTGGACGATTTGGGCAGGCAGAGCCCTGAGACCCCACCCTTCGAAGTGATTGTCGTGAATTCTCCTGTTGGCAGCCCTGTCGACTCCGTGATGCGAGCTCATAAAGACAAAGGCCTCCGTTTACGATTAGTTGAAGCGGAAAACAACATTGGCGTAAAGAGAAATGCAGGCGCATTCGTAGCGGCCGGCAGCGTTCTCCTCTTCTTGGATGATGACATGAGGGTTGCATCCGGCTTCGTTTCGCGGCATGCCAATGCTCACGCGAGGGATGGAAGTGCGGACATCGTCTGTGGCGATGTGCACTTTCCCAGCGAGTGGGTTGAAGCGAGTAATTATTATCGCTACAAGCAGGGGAGGCACCAAGCGAGCGTGGGCTTACCCTCGAATTCTTTACCGCCTCACCGAATCGTTACTATGAATATGTCAATGAGTACGCAACTGTTCTCCTCATTGGGAGGGTTTAGGACGGACTTTCCTCAATATGGACAGGAGGACCTTGAGTTTGGCTTTAGGGCCGTTAGGTCCGGTTGCACAATCGAGTTGTCGCAAGAAGCCTCCGCGTCGCACATCGAAGTGGGGCAGGATTGGCGTACTTTTGCGGCCAAAGTCTACTGCTCAACGTTTTATGGTAGTGAGACTCTATTGAAAGTCGCACCGGAAGCCGCGAACGTTCCCACGTTCCTATACTCCGAGAAATTCCCCAGCTCTCGGAGAGTCGGAATCGTTCGGGGTGTTCTTAGTTTTGTAGGAAGTTCCAAGGTTCTGCGTCTCGGAATCAAGTATGCCGACAAACTTGACAGAATCCGATGGGCATATGTTTCTACGCCCTATGCCATTTTGATACTAGCCGTGGCGCGCAGGGGTGCTACTGACCGATTGAGGGGCGCGGGTGATCGACGCTCTCAACTCTTTGGAGAACGGTGAGTAGATGATGGGGGGAACACGACGGCGAAGCTCCGTAGCCATTCTCGGTTTGTCCGAACATGCTCTTCTCACAGGAGTTCAGTTCGGCGGGCTACTGCTGACGACACAAGTCGCGATAAGCGACGACGTTGGGCGTTACACGTTCCTCTTGTTGATTTTCGTGGTGGTTACTGGTGCTTTCCAAGCGATACCGGTCACGTGGATCCTTACCTCTTCGGGGGCCGACCGCAGCGATAGACGCTGGTACGCTGGGGTAGTCTCCATGGCGGCGCTTTTCACGGCACCTGTAGTTTGCCTCGCAGTCATGCTGAGTTTCGACGCCTACAGCCCCATAGCGTTGGCGTCGCTTGTAACGGCTTCCCTGAGTCGGTTGGTCGTGGACGGAATGCGTGCTTCATATTACGCGGACGGCAACAATGCGGCAGCATTCCGGCTCACGTCCATGTATGCTGCGCTGGTATTTGTGGCTTGGGCTTTCTGGGTGTGGACGGGGCGGCCGGGCGGATGGATTGGGCCTCTAACCGGCCAAGGCGTCTCAAGCGCCGTGTTGATTGGTGTGGTCATAGTATCTGGTGGCTACTGGCCGACGCGTGAGTCTTACCAGTATTTCCGCAGTTCTGTGGGGGGCTCTTGGAAGTTGCTCGGGATCACCTACGGAGCCAGTATTGTCGCTCAATTCCTGGTCCCTGTAGGTGTTCTCGGTGCGGCGGGCTACTCAGTTCTAGGCGTCGTTAGGACTTCGCAGTCTTTGGTTGGTCTCCCTCTTCAGGTGGTCCGCGGCCTTGGCCCTCAATTTCTTGCCTTCCAGTCGAAGCGCCATCGCGCTTCAGGGAGTGTTTCCAAGGTGGGCTTCGTAGCATGGGTAGCCGCGCAAGGGTTTCTGGTCGCTCTTTTCGTTGCACTGCTTCAAGTTGTGCCATCCCATTGGGTGGAACGGTTTTTCGGCGAGGTGGGACCCAGTGTCTTCTTAGTGCTTCCGCTGTTTGCGGTCGCGTCTTTGGTAAATCAAATGGTCGACACAATTGAATTGTATTGCCGCGCCACCGATCGGCTGGGACCCTTCGCATTGGTTCGCGCCATCTCCGTGCCGATAACTATTGTGGCTGCCTATGTTGGTGCACTTTACGGGGGGAGTCGCGGAGTCGGCTACGCTCTGGGATGTAGCTATGTAATAACCCTAACGATGGGGCTTTCAGTGATCATTCGTCGACGCAAGCAAAGGGAATGGACGCATGTCTAGGGCGACAAGGGCCTATGTGGTCGGCTACTTCGGAATGGACAACTTTGGTGATGATCTCTTTGTGAAAACGATCGCGGCGGATCCAGGACGTTACACCGGTGCGGAAGAGGTAGTCTTTGGCTGCCCGCCTATTGGCGGCATCCAGGCTTCGTACTCGTGGTCCGGACGGCTGCTAAGGAAACAGTTCCAAAATGAAGGTCGTATAGGTGGAATCGTTCGCTTAGCCGTCGGACTCGAGGGACTACTGCGTTGTCGCACACTGGTGATGGGCGGGGGCTCGGTGCTTTCTAGCCTCGAGGGCGTTAGAAGGGTTCAGGCCAAACTTACCCGGCGGTCGCGATTCAAGTGGCGTGCCGTGAGCGTTTCGATTGGCCCGTTTGAGCGCAACAGCGATGCTGATGAGGTGCTTGATTTCCTGAGTCGTTTCGATTCGGTTGCCGTGAGGGATGAGCGTTCCTATCGGCTTGCTGTGAGCAAGGGACTGGGACAGGTAACGCAGAACTGGGGAGACATCGTGCTCGGTTCCCCACCCGCTAATGTAAGTCGAATTCCAGGCCGGATCGTGTTGATTCCCTGTATCGATGCTCCGTGGGAGCACCATTCAGGAACGATCTTAGCAATCAAGGAGTTTGCTGCTACTGAACAGCTGGCATTGGATGTGGTTGTACTGAGCGTGAACTCCAACTCCACGCATGGGGACGATGAATTTTCTGAGCGCTGCGCGGGTGCGCTTTCGGGCGTTCCAGTTCGACGTCTTCGGTATGTGGATATTGGTGTCCGAGAGACTTGGGAACTCATCGGGTCAGCTTCGTTGGTGGTATCTGGGCGTTTGCACGGAATCATCGCGGCTATGGCGAATGGCGTTCCGAGCGTCGGTTTTGAGTATCATCAAAAGGTGACTGACCTTTTGTCAGACGCGGGTGTAGGTGTTGAAGCAAGGATCTCGTCTCAGGCGAGTGTCGCTATCGCGCGCGAAGTTGTTGACCGGCGTCTGAGAGAAGCGATTTTGAACTGACTTCCGACAACTCGGAGGGCATGATCATCCACGCATGATTTTGCATGTCGGGCTTGGTCTCAGCCGGAGTCCTTTTCTCTCAATACTAAGGTCCCGAGCCATCACATGAGACCCAGACGTGCCGGGGTGGCCACGAGTCGTCATAGATGAACTGTGCTTCAATTGCGCACCGCATTCAAATAGGCTGCCAGAGCCTCACGCCAGTTCCTCATCGTGAGTTCGGGACGTGCGCCTTCGCCAGCGTTGTGTGCCAGCACGCTCCAAGCGGGACGCCGTGCGGGGCGCGGAAATGCCTCGGTAGTCGTAGAAAGGACGCGCTCTGGGTCTAGGCCGTTGAGTTCGAAGATCGCGCCAGCGAACCCGAACCACGTCGTCTGGCCGCTGGACGTGCCGTGGTGGATCCCGAAGGGGGCCTCCGCGTCGACGAGACGCACGATGAGGTCTGCGAGGTCGACGGTCCACGTCGGCTGGCCCACCTGGTCGTCGACCACGGAAACCGTCTCGCGCTCACCGGCTAGGCGCAGCATCGTCGACACGAAGTTGGGGCCACCGGCGCCGTAGAGCCAGGCCGTGCGCACCACCCACGACTCGGCACAGAGCGCACGGACTGCCCACTCACCGGCCGCCTTGGTGCGGCCGTAGGCCGAGCGCGGTGCGACCGGGTGGTCCACGGCATACGGCTCTGTGGCCGTGCCGTCGAAGACGTAGTCGGTCGAGACGTGGACGAGACGCGCACCGGCACGAGAGCACGCCCGCGCGACGTTGGCGGCGCCGACGGCGTTGACCGCGAAGGCGGCCGCCTCGTGGGTCTCGGCGTCGTCGACGGCCGTGTAGGCCGCGGCGTTGACGACGAGATCGTGCCCGTCGACCGCGGCCACGCACTGCGCAGGATCGGTGACGTCGAGGTCGCCGCGGTCCATGGCCGTCACGACCCACCCGGCCTCGCGCAGGGCGGGCACGATGTCGTGGGCCAGCATGCCGCTGGCCCCGGTGACGAGGGCGCGACCGGGGGAGGAGGTCACCGGCCGAGCCGGGCGTAGGTGCGCTCGGACTCGACCTTGGCGGCCTCCCACCAGTCGCGGTTGGCGGCATACCACTCGACCGTCGCCTCGAGGCCGGCGCGCACGTCGCCGTAGCGGGGCCTCCAGTCGGTCTCCGCGCGCAGCTTCGAGGTGTCGATGGCGTAGCGCAGGTCGTGGCCGGGGCGGTCGTCCACGTGGTCGAACCAGTCGGCGGGCTTGCCCATGATCTCGAGGAGCATGCGCACGATCTCCAGGTTGTTGCGCTCGCCGTCGGCGCCGATGAGGTAGGTCTCGCCGAGGCGGCCCTGCTCAAGGATGGCGATGACGGCGTCGTTGTGGTCGTCGACGTGGATCCAGTCGCGGACGTTGAGTCCGGAGCCGTAGACCTTCGGCTTCACGCCGTCGAGGATGTTCGTGATCTGGCGCGGGATGAACTTCTCGACGTGCTGGCGGGGCCCGTAGTTGTTCGAGCAGTTCGACACCGTCGCGTCGATGCCGAACGAGCGGATCCAGGCGCGCACGAGCAGGTCCGCGCCGGCCTTGGTGGCCGAGTAGGGCGACGACGGGTTGACCGGCGTGCGCTCGGTGAAGCGCTCGGGGTCGTCGAGCTCGAGGTCGCCGTACACCTCGTCGGTCGAGATGTGGTGCAGACGCTTGCCGTGCTTGCGGATCGCCTCGAGCAGCGTGAAGGTGCCGACGACGTTGCTCTCGACGAACGGCCACGGGCTGTCGAGGCTGTTGTCGTTGTGGGACTCGGCGGCGAAGTGCACGACGACGTCGTGGTCCGCGACGAGACCGTCGACGAGCGGCGCGTCCGCAACCGAGCCCTCGACGAGACGGACCGAACCGTCCCCGCCCAGCTCGGAGAGGACGGGAGCCAGCGAGTGGCGATTGGCGGCATACGTCATCGAGTCGATGACCGTCAGCGTCCAGTCGGGGCGCGTCTCCCGCGCACGGAGGACGAAGTTCGACCCGATGAAGCCGGCGCCGCCGGTGACCAGTACTCGCATGGGCCCGAGGATAACGAACCCGGCCGTCGTCGCGGCCACTGACCGTTCGCCTCCGGTCGATATGCTCCCCGCGTGAAGATCTCGGTCATCGGATGCGGATACCTCGGAGCGGTGCACGCCGCGTGCATGGCCGACTTCGGTCACGACGTCGTCGGCCTCGACGTCGACCCGGCCAAGGTCGACAAGCTCGCCGCGGGCATCCCGTCCTTCCACGAGCCCGGCCTCGAGCCCCTGCTGCGCCAGGGCGTCGACAGCGGGTCCCTGCGCTTCACGACCGACAAGACCGCCCTGGCCGGCGCCCGTGTCCACTTCATCGCCGTCGGCACGCCTCAGCGCGGCGGCAGCTATGCGGCCGACATGTCCTACGTCTGGTCGGCCGTCGACGACATCATCGCCAACGCGACCCCGCACCCCGACGGCCCGATCGTCGTCGTCGGCAAGTCGACGGTGCCCGTCGGCACCGCCGGCGCCATCGCCGAGCGCCTCGCCGAGGCCGGCGTGGACGCCGTCGTCGTGTGGAACCCGGAGTTCCTCCGGGAGGGGTATGCCGTCCAGGACACCCAGCGACCGGACCGTGTCGTCTACGGCCTGCCGGACGACCGCGAGCAGGGTGAGGTCGGGCGAGCCGTTGTCGACGAGGTCTACGCCCCGATCATCGAGGCCGGGATCCCGCGCCTGCTCGTCAACTACCCGACCGCCGAGCTCGTCAAGGTGGCCGCCAACTCGTTCCTCGCCACGAAGATCTCGTTCATCAACTCGATGGCCGAGCTCTGCGACGCGTCCGGCGCCGACGTCTCGCGCCTGGCCGAGGCCATCGGCCACGACGACCGCATCGGCTCGAAGTTCCTCCAGGCCGGCATCGGCTTCGGGGGAGGGTGCCTGCCCAAGGACATCCGCGCGTTCATGGCCCGCGCCGGCGAGCTCGGGGTCGACCAGTCCCTGACGTTCCTGCGTGAGGTCGACTCGATCAACATGCGCCGGCGCGACCACGCCGTCGAGCTCGCCGCCCAGATGGCGGGCGGGCGCCTGGTCGGGGTCAAGGTTGCCGTCCTCGGCCTGACCTTCAAGCCAGACAGCGACGACGTGCGCGACAGTCCCGCCCTCGACATCGCCGGCCGGCTCTGGGGTCGGGGCGCCAATGTCGTGGCCACCGACCCGGCGGGCGCCGACGCGGTGCGCCTGGCCCGGCCCGACCTGCAGATCGTCGACTCGGCCGACGAGGCACTGGCGGGCGCGGACCTCGTCATGCTGCTCACGGCGTGGAAGGACTACGTCGAGCTGGACCCCGCCCACGCCAAGTCGCTCGTCTCCACGCCGCGCATCATCGACGGCCGCAACGTCCTGGATCCGCGCGCGTGGTCGGACGCCGGCTGGGACTACCGGGGGATGGGTCGGCGGTCGAGCTCCATCTGGTGAGCCCCGCGCCGTCGTGCCCGGCCGCCTGTTCGCTGGCTGGACGTGATCTGAGACAAAGCCGCCAATAGTGCCTTTCGCGCACTCCTGCCACTCGAGTGACACCTAGGATCAAGTCTCAAGCAGTCACGCCAAAAGAAATCGGGGGCATGATGCTCGGGGACACCCCTCAGAACCGCGGCATCCTTTTCGTCTGCACCGGCAACATCTGCCGGTCGCCATACGCAGAGAGGCGCCTGCGGCAGCTGCTGCCCGACACGGGCGTCCCGATCGCGAGCGCCGGCACCGGCGCCGTGGTCCACTCGGACATCGAGAGACAGACCAGCGAGCAGCTCAGACGGCTCGGTGCGGACGTGACGGACTTCGCCGCGCGTGCCGTGACGCCGCAGCTGCTGGACGGCGCCGAGCTGGTGCTGACGATGACTCGCACGCACCGAGGCGAGGTTGCCCGGCTGCGCCCTGCCGCGATGCGCCGGATCTTCGCCCTCGGCGACTTCGCCGACCTGTGTCGGTCGTCGGCCACCTGGCGACCGATCTCACCGACCCGTCCGTGGCTGCCGCAGGTGGTCGCGGAGGCAGCCGCAGCGCGTGGCACGGTGGCCCCGCGTGACGCCTTTGACGTCGACGTCATCGACCCGTACGGCCAGTCGACGCGGACGCACACCGAGGCCTTCGACCGCATCGAGGACTTCCTCGCCGTCATCGTCGCTGCCATGGGGACCGTCGCCGGCTCGTCCCGTGCCACGCGGATCTGAGACGGGCCCGAGGGTCAGACCCTGCATCTTGTCAGCAGAGTCGAGGAAGGCCCCGTGACCGACGGTCACGGGGCCTTCCTCGACTCTGAACTGATACCGCGAGGTGTCAGTGGAAGATCGAGTCGTCCGCCGGGAAGCCGGGCTGGCCGACGTACGGCTGCTCGGTCGCCGACCCACGCGCGGGCCCGCCGGCGTAGCCGGGTGCCGCGGCGACGTCGCCGGGGCGGGCCGAGGTCGCTGACGGGCGCGGGGTGACCGGACCCAGGTCCTCGTCGACCGGCGCGACCGGGCGCCGCTGCTGGGGCACGGACCGACCCTTGGCGCGCTGGCGCTCGCTCTCGGGGCGGTAGTCGTACTCGTACGTGCCGTAACCCGCGCCCAGCTCCTTGGCCTTGACGCGGTTGAGGATCAGGCCGAGCACCGAGCCGTTGACGGCTTCGAGGGACTCCAGCGCCCGGCGCACGTGCTCGCGCTGGGCCACGCCCGCTCCGACGACCACGAGCGCCCCGTCCACGATGGTGCTGAGCACCGCCGCGTCGGTGACGGGCAGCAGGGGCGGAGCGTCGATGAGGACGTAGTCGAAGCGCTCCGTGAGGTCCTCGATGAGCTGCTCCATGTTGGCCGAGCCGAGCAGCTCGCTCGGGTTGGGCGGGATGGGGCCGGCTCCGAGCAGGCGCAGCCCGGTGCGACCGAAGGGCTGGAGCACGTCGTCGACCTCGACCCGGCCGACGAGCACGTCGGTGAGGCCGACAGAGCCCTCGAAGCCGAGGTAGTCGAGCAGGCGAGGTCGGCGCAGGTCGCCCTCGATGACGACGACCTTGAGCCCGGTCTCCGCGAGGCTCAGGGCGAGGTTGGCGGTCGTCGTCGACTTGCCCTCGCCCGGGAGCGAGGAGGTGACGACGATCGACTTCGGTGGGTTGGCGACGTCGATGAACTGCAGGTTGGTGCGCAGCGATCGGAAGGCTTCTGCGCGCTGCGACCGGGGGTCGACCTGGACGATGAGCGGGTGGGCCGACGCGTCGGTGTCGTAGGCGATGCCACCGAGGATGGTGCGGTCGGTGACCGTCTCGAGGTCACGCTGGGACTTGACCGACTTGTCGAGCACGTCACGCAGCAGCGCCGCGCCGAAGCCGAGGAGCAGGCCGAGCACGAGCCCGAGCGCGAGGTTGCGCGTCGGCTTCGGGCTGACCGGCGCAGTCTGAGCCTCTGCGTCCTCCGACACCTTCACCTGGACGGGGCTCTCCTTGCCCGGCCGGCTCTCGTAGCCGGCAATGACGTCCGGGAAGACGTCCTCCAGGGCTCGGACGACGCGCAGTGCCGCGTCCGGCGAGCTGCCGGTGACGGTGACGTCGATGAGGCTGGTCTCCAGCGGGATCGAGGACGTGATCTGGGACCCCAGCTTGGCCGCCGTGGTCTTGGCACCGGACTTCTCGATGACAGGCTTGAGCACCTTCCCCGTCTGGAGCAGCTGCGCATACGTCTTGACCTTGGACTGGCTGAACGTGTTGCCCTGCTGCAGGGACGAGGTGCTGTCGTCACCGGACGTCGAGATGTAGAACTGCGTCGACGCGGCATACGTCCGCGGTGACAGGGCGGTGTAGGCGGCGGCGAGGCCGAGGGTCACGAGCGTCACCGCGGCGATGATCATCCACCGCTTCCGGATGACGTTCAGGTAGTCCTGCAGTTCCACAGTCGTCGTCTCTTCTCGTCGGCCGCGCCCTGGTCACACGACTCCTGGCCGGAACAAATCCGACACATCACTCCCGCGCATCCTAGTCTGCGGCGCCCGGGATGCGCTGTTTCTGCCCAGCGGGTCCGTAGAGTGGCGGTCGTGATGAGCTGGATGTCGGACAGGTCCGTGGGTCGGTGGGCGCTGGTGGGCCTGCTCGCCCTGCTCGTCGTGGACGCCCTCCTCGTGGCGCTCGCGTTCCGCCCCGACCCCGCCGCGGCGTCCGCCTCGACACCCACCCCGGTGCCCGCGGCCACCTCGACGGCCACCACGACGACGGCAGCGACGAAGACCGCCGAGGCCGTCCCCGTCACGCAGGCCATCGCGGCCGTCGACGGCAAGCGCGCGTGGCGCGCCGCGCTGGGCACCTGCCGCGACGCCGGCTCGACCATCGAGGTCACCGACGACGGCGGCCGCACGTGGACCAAGCGCGACAGCGCGTCGGCAGCTCTCGGACGCATCCAGCCGGTCGGCTCCGACCGCGGCTTCGTCATCGGCGCCCCCAAGGACTGCTCGGCGGGGGAGTACGCCACCGACGACGACGGCAGGACCTGGCGCGGCCCCCGCGACATCGAGGGCGGCTGGTCGCGCGTGCCCGGTGGCGACAAGCCCACGCTCGTCATCACCCCGAAGCGCACTGACGCCCGCCCGTGCGGTGGCACCACGGTCATCGACCTCGCCCGAGTCAGCGCGTCCAAGGCTGTCGCGGCCTGCGCCGACGGCCGGCTCATGCGCTCCATCGACGGCGGCTCCAAGTGGAGCTCGCTCGCCACCGTCCCGGGCGCCCTCGCCGTCGCCGCGCGCGAGGAGAAGGGCACGCCGACCGTCTACGTCGCCCGCACGGTCGACGGCTGCGCCGGCGTCGAGATCGCCAAGGTCGGCGACGACAAGACCAACCGCGTCGCCTGCGTCACGACCCTCCTCGAGGGTGCCGAGGGCCGCGTGTCGCTCAGCGTCGTCGACGACGCCGGCTGGCTCGCCGTCGCCGACGCGACGTGGCGGTCGGGCAGCAACCTCAAGAGCTGGAGCGACACGGCCTGACCGGTGCGCATGACGCGCACCGGACGATCGCCCCCTAGGCTGGGCGACCATGAAGGGCATCATCCTCGCCGGCGGCTCGGGCACGCGGCTGCACCCCATCACGCGTGGCATCAGCAAGCAGCTCATGCCCGTCTACGACAAGCCGATGGTCTACTACCCCCTGTCGACGCTGATGATGGCGGGCATCCGCGAGGTCCTCGTCATCACGACCCCGGCCGACTCCGACCAGTTCCAGCGCCTCCTCGGTGACGGCGCGCAGTGGGGCATGTCGATCACGTATGCCGTGCAGCCGAGTCCCGACGGACTCGCCCAGGCGTTCGTGCTGGGTGCCGACTTCATCGGCGACGACGAGGTCGCCCTCGTCCTCGGCGACAACATCTTCTTCGGCCCGGGCCTCGGCACGCGCCTGCGCGACAACACCCACGTCCGCGGCGGGCACGTCTTCGCCTACCGCGTGGCCGACCCCACGGCATACGGCGTCGTCGAGTTCGACCAGGACGGCACCGTCCTGTCCATCGAGGAGAAGCCGAAGCAGCCCAAGTCGAGCTATGCCGTGCCCGGCCTCTACTTCTACGACAACGACGTCGTCGAGATCGCCCGCAACCTCGTGCCCAGCGAGCGCGGCGAGCTCGAGATCACGGCGGTCAACGACGAGTACCTCCGCCGCGGCACCCTCACGGTGACCCCGCTGCCGCGCGGCACGGCGTGGTTCGACACCGGCACGTTCACCGGCCTCATGGAGGCCAGCCAGTACGTCCACGTCGTCGAGGCGCGGCAGGGGCAGAAGATCGGCTGCGTCGAGGAGGTCGCCTGGCGCAACGGCTGGATCTCCGCCGACGAGCTCACGGTGCACGCCGACGCCCAGGCCAAGAGCGGCTACGGCCTCTACCTGCACGCCCTGCTCACCGAGGCCCGGGAGGGCATCTGATGGACATCCGACCGCTGCGCATCGCCGGCGCCTTCGAGATCACGCCGCGCCAGTTCCCCGACGACCGCGGCGTCTTCGCCGAGGGCTTCCGCGTCGACCACCTCGCCGAGGCCATCGGCCACGAGATGCAGGTGCGCCAGACCAACATCTCCGTGTCGTCCGCCGGCGCGCTGCGCGGCATCCACTTCGCCGACGTGCCGCCCTCGCAGGCGAAGTACGTCACGGCCACGAGCGGCGTCTTCGTCGACTACGTCGTCGACCTCCGCGTCGGCTCGCCGACCTTCGGGGAGTGGGACTCGGTCGTGCTCGACACCGTCGACCGGCGCGCCGTCTACCTCTCCGAGGGGCTGGGCCACGCGCTCGCCTGCATCGAGGACGGGACCGCGGTCTACCTCTGCTCCGAGGTCTTCAACCCCACCGGCGAGCGCGGCATCACGCCGCTCGACCCGCGGATCGCGCTGAAGCTGCCCGAGGGCTTCGAGCCCATCCTGTCGCCCAAGGACGCCGCCGCGCCGACGCTGGATGAGGCCGAGGCATCCGGGGTGCTCCCGACGCTCGAGTCCTGCCTCGCCCACACCCGCTCGCTGGCGGGGGAGCGCCGTTGAGGCGCATCGGGCGCATCCTCGTCATCTGCACCGGCAACGTCTGCCGCTCGCCCTACCTCGAGCGGCGGCTGCGGCAGCTGCTCTGCGGGCAGGACGTCGTCGTCGAGAGTGCCGGCACGCGCGCCCTCGTCGGAGCCGACATCGAGCCCGGCTCGGTGGCGGCGCTCGGTGCCGTCGGGGCCGACACGACCGGCTTCGCGTCGCGGCAGCTCGTGCCCGCGATGCTCGATGAAGCCGACCTCGTCATCACCGCGACGCAGAAGCACCGCGGCGACGCCGTGGCCCTGCACCCCCGGGCACTGCGCAAGACCTTCACCCTCGGCGAGCTCGCCGACCTCGTCCGCGACGCCGACCTGGCCGGCTCGCCGGAGGCGGCTCAGGCCGGTCCGGACACCCCGTGGGCCGCAGTCGTCGGCGAGGTGGCGCGAGGTCGTCGCGGTCTCCATCCGGCCCGCTCCGCGGACGAATCAGACATACCAGACCCATACGGGCGCAGCTCCGCGGCATATGACCTGATGTCGACCGAAATCGAGTCGCAGCTGCCCCTCGTCGTCGCCGCGCTGACACCACCGCGCAGCTGATCCGAACGCGGACTCCGTCGCGTGACAGGCGGATTCGCCCCCTAGCATGTCCCCCGGGGGAAGGGCCGAGCAGTCGTTCGAGGGGGAGTTGCAGCAATGAAGAGTCGAGTCGCGACGGCAGGTCTCGTGGCGTTCCTCGCGGTCGACGTCGGGCTCGTCGCCCTCGCGCTGCGTGCCGGGCGCCCGTCGGAGGACGTGCCCGTGACGTCGACGACGCGGACCGCGGACCTCGTCACGAGCACTCCCGTGACCGCGACGCCACGCGCCACGTCGACCACGCGCCCGACGGGTGGGAGCGGCGGCACGGGTGCGACGTCGGGCGGCGGCAAGGCCGTCCCGGTCTCCCGGCTCGTCTCCGCCCTCGACGCCGCGACCGCCTGGCGCGCCACGACCGGCACCTGCGACCGCGGCGGTGCCACCCTCGAGCTGACGACGGACGGCGGGCAGAGCTGGACCAAGGTGCGCTCGCCCACTCGAGCCGTCACGCGCGTGCAGCCGCTCGACTCGACCCGCGCCTTCACCATCGGGGCCGGCGTCGACTGCACCCTCAAGCAGTATGCGTCCCGCGACGCGGGCCGGACCTGGCAGGCGCCCACGGCTGTCGTCGGAGGCTGGGCACGGCGCCTCGACGAGCCGACCCAGGTGCTCACGCCCAAGGAGAGCGCCGCCACGCCGTGCGGTGACGGCGCCGTGCTCGACCTGTCCCGCACCTCCGCGTCGCAGGCCCAGGCGCTGTGCGCCGACGGCTCCGTCGTCCTGACCGGCGACGGCGGGTCGACGTGGACCGACTCCGGCGACGCCCCCGGCGCGGTGGCGCTGAGCAACCTCATCGCCGACAACAGCCTCAAGACGTATGCCGTCCGCATCGTCAGTGCGTGCAAGGGCGTCCAGCTCGTCGAGGTCGCCAAGGGCCGCACGGCGGACGTCATCGCGTGCGTGGCCGTGCCGAACGTGCCGCGCGGCGACGTCGGCCTGTCGGTCACCGACCGCGCGGGCTGGATCGTCGCGGGCAACCAGACCTTTCTCGCCCGGGGCGACCTGACGTCGTGGAAGCATGCATGACATGGACGAGCGCGGGGGTACAGGGGGTGCCGCGCGAAGTCGCGGTGAGGCGGTGCCTCATTGGCCGGGGCTGGACGGACTCCGTGGAATCGCGGTTCTCTCCGTCGTTCTCTTCCACACCGCGACCGGGTGGGGCGCCAACGGCTTCGTGGGAGTCGATGTCTTCTTCGCCTTGAGTGGCTTCCTGATCACGAGCCTCCTGCTTCGGGAGCACCGGTTGACCGGCTGCATCACTCTCTCGGCCTTCTACCTGCGGCGGGCACTTCGATTGGTGCCGGCGTTGGTGACGGTGGTGTTGGCGGTGGTGGGCCTGAGCGTCGTGACTGGCCGGGTCGGTGCTGTCGTGCCGGGGGCCGCGGCTTCACTTCTGTACCTCTCGAACTGGTGGATCTACAGTGGTCATCCGGCGCCGCTACTGGAGCACACGTGGACGCTCTCCATCGAGGAGCACTTCTACCTCGTGTGGCCGGTTCTCGTCGCAGCATGGCTTTCGCGTCGACGCAGCCGCCGCATGGCCTCCGTCGTGGCTGCGGCACTCGCCCTCGGATTCCTGCTGACGCCCTGGCCCGGTGATCTCGACGGAGTGCGCGCCTCGTACCTGCGTGCCGCGCCCATCGTTCTCGGGTGCGTCCTGGCCGTGGCGCTCGACAATGATCGCGTCCGCGCAGCCTTGGCTCGGCCGATCCGCGTGGCGGGACCTGTCGCCCTCGTCGTTCTCACCGTTCTTGCCTTCGCCCCGCTGAAACTGGACTCCGCGTGGCTTTCAGGCGTCAAGAGCGTCCCTGGGCTGCTTTCCGCGCTCGTGGTCTGCGCACTGGTCTGCGCACCGCGCAGCCTCGCGAGCACCTGTCTCTCCTGGAAGCCGCTGAGGTGGACCGGGCGCCGGGCCTACGGCATCTACCTGATCCACTTTCCGGTCATCAGCCTGATGATGCACCAGGTGGATCTGGGCCTACCCGTGGGCATGAAGGGACTTGTGGGAGCGGCGCTCAGCATCGCGCTCGCTGCCGTGTCCTACACCTACATCGAGCGCCCCTTCCTGAGGCGCAAAGCGAGGTTGGCGCCCAAGGTCGACAACTCCCCTGCTGGGGCTGCTATTGCCGACGTGCTCGCCCCTCTCGAGGGCTCACGGGGGTGGGAACCACCGAGATGAGCCGCCGCCGGCGGGCTTCGTCTACTTGTACGAGGCCAGCTCGTCGTTGCGGATCGCCTCGCCGAGGTCGGCCATCTTGACCTCGTCGACGATGTCGATCGACGCGCCCTGCGGGCTCGTGCCGAATCCCGTGAACGGCGCCGTGATGAAGCGGATGTCGCCGCCGCGCAGGTCACGCAGGGCGAAGGCCTCGGAGCGCATCGTGCCGACGTCGAGCTTCTGGTCGACCGTGAGGTTCTTCGTCGCCGCGTCGGCGAACTCGCTGAGCCGGACCGGGTTGAGCAGGACGTCCTTGTTGAGCGTCTTGAGCATGAGGGCCTTGATGAAGGCGAGCTGACGCCGGCCACGGGAGATGTCGCCCTCGCTCAGCTGCTTGCGCTCGCGCACGAAGGCGAGCGCCATGTCGCCCGTCATGTGCATGGTGCCGACGGTGAAGTCGTAGCCGTTGTCCTTGCTCGGCTCCTCGACGTCGACGTCGACGCCACCGACGGCGTCGGTCATGGCCTTGAAGCCCTCGAAGCCCTGCATGGCGACGTGGTCGATGCGGATGCCGAGCATGTTCTGCATCGTCTTGACGAGCAGCGGAGCCCCGCCGAACGCATACGCCGCGTTGAGCTTGTTCTTGCCCTTGCCCGGGATGGAGACGTAGAGGTCGCGGGGGAAGTGGATGAGGGTGACCTGCGAGTGGTCCTCGGGGACGTGCACGAGCACCATGACGTCCGAGCGGGCACCGACCCGGTCGGGTCCGGCGTCGTTGCCGATGATGAGGTAGTTGGTGCCGCTGCCGGTCGGCTGCGCGACGACGTTGCCGTTCTTGTCGGTGGGCTGGCTGTCCGTCCCGCTGTCGGGCAGCAGCAGCTCCTGCTTCACGTTGTTCGTGACGATGTGGTTGAGCCAGGCGAGGTAGCCGCCCACGGCCAGCACGGGCACGAGCAGCAGCACGAGCGCGGCGACGAGCACCTTGCGGTTGCGCTTCTTCTCCCGACGCCCGGAACCACCGTCGGCTGCGGCGCCGCCGTCCCAGTCGTCGCCGGAGCCCCCGGAGCCGCCGTCGGCCCCGTCGGGGCCGTCGGTCTCGTCACGCTCGAACAGGTCGGCGTCGCGCTCACGGGTGCTGTCCACGGCGCCAGTGTAGGTGTCGGGAGCACATCGCACGGCTGCTTACACTGTCCCGCATGCCCGGAGGACGAACGCGACGAATGAACGCCGACGTCCCCCTCGTGGCAGGTGGTGCCGTCGGCTTCGTGGTGCTGGTGTGGCTGCTCATGCACGCCACGGTGCCGCTCGTGACCGTCTTCGACTTCGCCTCCGACGGTCGTCCCAAGCTGTATGCCGCGTTCCTCGCCGGTCTCGCCGGTCTCGGCGGTCTGCTGCTCACGTTGCCGCGTGCGCTGAGCCAGCCGGTGCCCGCCGTGCAGTCGTCGCTGCGCAGCCGGCGTCAGGCGTCGGCGCTGCGCCGCTCCCACCTGCGCACCGACCTGCTCGCGGTCGCCGCGCTCCTCATCGCCCAGGTGCCGCTCCCGGCCCCATGGGGACCGGTGGGCAAGGCGGCGACCATCGCCAACGTCACGAAGTCGCCCGAGATCGTCGAGCTGAGCGCGCTCTTCGCCAACGTCTCGCTCGCGATCCTGGTGGTCGGCCTCGTCGCGGCCGTCGTCGCCAAGGTCTACAGCCACGCCGCGGCGCTGCGGGTGCTCGCGATCGCCCTCGCGGTCGGCGCCCCGGTCGTGGGCTGGTTCGTCGTCGTCCACGCCATCGGCTAGGGGGCGAGCAGGCGCTCGACCTCGGACCGGATGCGCTCGTGGAAGCGGGCCTCAGAGAACTGGTCGGCGTGGGCTCGGATCGCTGACGCGTCCCACGCCCGGTCGCGTGCCGCGACGACGGCCGCGCGCACCGCCTCGGTGGTCGGCTCCTCGAAGAAGACGCCGTTGACGCTCTCGTCGATCGTGTCGAGGTAGCCGCCTGCGTGGAGGGCCAGGGTCGGCACCCCGAAGGCCGCCGCCTCGAGCGGGGTGAGGCCGAAGTCCTCGAGGCTCGGTGCGAGGAGCGTACGTGCGTGGGCGTAGGTCCAGCGCAGCTCGGCATCGGTCAGGCCCGTGACGATCCGCACGTTGTCGGGCGCCTCCGCGCGCAGCCGCGCCTCGAGCGGCCCGGCGCCGACCACGACGAGGCGCTCAGGCAGACCGCGCACGGCCTCGACCGCGACGTCGACGTTCTTGTAGGGCAGCAGCCGCGACACGACGAGCAGGTAGCCGGCATCCGCCCAGTCCGCGAGGGCCGCGACCGGCTCCTGCGGGTCGGCCGGGTCGATGCCGTAGGGCGGGGCGAGCACCTCCGCGTCGATGCCGTATGCCGTCGCGATGCGCTCGCGGACCACGGTGGAGTTCGCGAGGTAGCGGTCCGCGGACGAGGCCGCCCGGCGGTCCCAGCGGCGCAGCCACCCGCTCAGGACCGACAGCGCACGCGCCTTGACCGAGCTCCCTGCCTCTTCGCCGAGGTAGGCGTCGGCCTGGTAGAGCCACCGGGCGGGTGCGTGGCAGTAGACGAGCTTGCGCCCGGTCGCCGGCACGCCGTGGGCCCAGCCGGAGCTCGACACCACGACGACGTCGGCGTCGACGCGAAGGCGCGACACGGCATACGGCAGCAGCGGCAACGCAGCGCGGTGCTCACGGCGCAGGGGTGCGATCTTGTTGATGGGCGAGACGACGACGCTCGCGTCGCGGAACTCCGGGTAGGTGCCGTCGGGGTCGTAGAGGGTCGTGTGGATCGTCGCGTCGGGGAAGGCACGGTGCAGCGCGAGGACGACGCGCTCGGCGCCACCGCGCTGGGTCAGGTAGTCGTGCGCGATGGCGACGCGCGGACGGTCGCTCTGGGACGGCGCGGGGGAGGGGCGGGCACCGGCGGACTCCAGCCACACCCGGGTCAGGGTCGCCGCTCCGTGGTTGGCGCGGAAGCGGCTCGCGACGTCGGCGTGGGCGCGTGCCGCCCGGTCGAGCGCCTCGCCCGGGCGGTCGAGCGCCTCGAGGACGGCGGTGGCCAGGGCCTCGTCGTCGTCGGGCGCGACGAGCAGGCCGGTGTCCGCCCCCGGAGGCTGCGTGCGCACGATCTCGTCGACCCCGCCGCCACGGGTCGCCACGACCGGGACGCCCCAGGCCATCGCCTCCGTCACGACCTGCCCGAAGGGCTCGGGCACGGTCGAGGCGTGCACGCAGACCGACAAGGCGTCGAGCTCGGCTCGGGGGTCCGCGACGAAGCCCGTGAGCTCGACGACGTCTGCCAGCCCCAGGCGGTCGATCTCACGACGCACCTGCTTTTCGTAGTCCTCCGCGCCGAAGGCAGCCGCCCCCACGAGCCTGAAGCGGGTGCCGGGACGGGCGTCAACGATGCGTCGGGCCGCTCGAACCAGGACGAGCTGACCCTTCGTCGGGCTGAGGCGCCCGACCATCCCGACGACAGGCGGGCCCTCGGGCTGGTGGCGTCGCGGGGACGCGGCGACCTGATCGGGGGAGAGGCCGGGGTGGGCCACCGTCAGGCCTCGCGCGCCCGGCAGGGTGGCCGCCGTGGCCGCCGAGTTGGCGACCACCGCAGACGGCACGCGACGAGCCAGGGCCCGGAACGCCCGGACGGTCCGCGCCGGCAGGTAGTCCTCGGCGATCCGGTCGTGGACGTGCCAGACGAGCGGGAGCCCGAGCAGCCGCGCAGCCGGCGCGCCGAGGAGGTCGGCCTTGAGCGAGGTGGCGTGGACGACGTCGACGTCCAGACGACGCAGGGTGCGCACGAGACTCATGAGGAAGCCTGAGCCCGCGACCGCCGAGCGCGCCACGTCGGCCGGCCCCGCGGCCCGGCCCACGTCACGCACGCCGGCGTCGAGGGGTACGACCACCACCCGGTGTCCCGCGGCGCGCAGGCGCTCCTCCAGCGGCCCGGACGAGAAGAGGACGACGACCGGCTCGACGACCGCCGGGTCCAGCGCCTCGAGCGACCGCACGAGCGCCAGCTCCGCGCCCCCGAGCTCTGCCGTGTGGTCGAGGACGGCCACGCGCACGGGGCGAGGGCGACGAGCGGGGGCTGGCGGCACGCCCCGAGGCTATCCGCGGACCCTCGTGAACCGGGTCGATCCGCGGAGGTTTGCTGACATACTTCCGCACATGCCGGCCTCCTCGCCCTCCGTCGACGTGGTCGTCGCGACGTTCAACCGCCCCGACAACGTGCGGACCTGCCTCGAGCACCTGAGCCGCCAGACGCTCACCCCCGACGAGGTCGTCGTAGTCGACTCCTCGCCCCACCGCCTGACCGCCGACGTCGTGGCCGACTTCCCGGGCGTGCGCTACATCCGCAACGACGCAGGCCCGGGCACCCTCGCGACGTCGCGGGCCATCGGCGTGGCCGAGACGCGGTCCGAGATCATCGCCTTCATCGACGACGACGCCTACGCCGAGCCCGACTGGCTCGAGAACATCGTCGCCCGCTACGCCGACCCGGCCGTCGGGGCCGTCGGCGGCCGCGCCAGCAACGGACGACCCGGCGAGGAGCACGAAGGCCTCGACGCCGTCGGTCGTCTGCTGCCCGACGGGACCCTGACCGGCAACTTCGCGGCCGACACCGGCCGGGACCTCGACGTCGACCACGTGCTCGGCGCCAACATGTCCGTACGCCGCTCGGCCCTCGAGCAGATCGGCGGCATCGTCGACCTCTTCCCGGGTACCTGCCTGCGCGAGGAGAGCGACATCATGCTGCGCCTCGGGCGGGCCGGCCACCGAGTGGTCTACACCCCGACCGCCCTCGTCGAGCACGTCGCGGCGCCCTACACCCGGGGGCGTCGCTTCGACGTGCGCTACACCTTCTACGGCCACCGCAACCACGTCGTGCTGCTCTCGCACACCTACGGCCTGGGGGCTCCGATCCTGCGCCGCTACTACGGCACGGCCCTGCGCGGTGTCGGCGGCAGCGTCGTCGAGGGCGCCCGGGCGGTCGTCGACGGCGAGCGCACGCCTCGCCAGCGGGTGCGTTCGGTCGGCGGCAAGGCACTGCACGCGTCGGCGACCCTCGGTGGCCTCGCCGCCGGCACCACAGCGGCGATCCGCACGCGGCTCGACGACCGGCGCCACGCCTGAGGTGTCCTCGACCGCACCGGGGGAGCCCGACCACACCGCTCGTGATCACACGTCGCGTGATGACACCGCGCCCGAGGGCCGAAGGCCTGACGACCCAGGGCCTGACGAGGCGGTGCCCGACGAGGCGGTGCCCGACGGGCCCGAGGCGCTGAGCGCCGGCCACCTCCAGCAGCGTGCGGTCCGCGGCGCCGCGTGGACCGTCGTCAACACGTTCGTCGGCATCCCGGTGGCGTTCGCCGTCAACCTCGTCGTGGCCCGGGTGCTCGGCGCCTCCGACTACGGCAGGCTCGCGCTGCTGATGGCGTTGATGGAGTTCGTCGGCGCCTTGCTGACGAGCGGTGTCGCGACCGCCGTGATCCAGTTCGGCGCCAAGGCGCACGCCGCCGGCCGTACCGCTGACGTCGCGCGCCTGCTGTCCCAGTGGCAGGGGTTCCGACTCCTCGTCGTCATGCCGGTGGTCGCGACGGTCGTCCTCCTCGTCGCCGACGTGCCGCCGCAGGCGATGGCGGTGGCGATCGTCTTCGGGGTCGTGCTCCCGGCCGCGCTCGACGGCGGCGCAGCGTGCCTCGGCATCGAGAACAAGACGGCTGACGGCGCCAAGATCGCGCTCGTCACGACGATCGCGACGCAGGCCGCCGTGCTCGTGGTCGCCCTGGTCGTGCGGACGCCCGACGCGGTGTGGGCGACCCGTCTCGTCGTCGTTGGGCTGGCCGTCGGGCTCTGCCTGTTCCGGGTCGCTCCCGCCTATCGGGTCGCCGTCCTGCGGCCGATCCTGCCGCGCGGGCTGCCGCCTGGGTTCTGGGCCTTCGCCGTGCCGATGGGCCTCGCCGGCGTCGTCAGCGGGCTCGTCTCCTCGCGCAGCGAGGTCTTCGTCATGAACTGGCTGGCCGAGCCCGCGGAGCTGGGGATCTATGCGCTCGCCTTCGGCCTGGCCGTGCACGCCTTCGCGCCCGCGCAGGCGCTCGTCGGACCGCTGATCCCGGCCATCTCGGGTCTGCGGGAGGTCGACGAGGCTGCCGTCGAGCCGGCCTTCCGCCGGGTGACCCGAGCCGGTTCCACCGTCGTGGCTCTCATCCTCGCGGCCGGGCTCGCCCCGCTCGCGCTGCTCGTCCCCGTGCTCTACGGCGAGGAGTTCGCCGCCGCGTCGCCGGTCGTGCTCGCGCTAGGGATCTCCGCCGGGTTCGCGACGGTCGGCGGCCCGGTCTTCGCCTTCGTCTCGGCGAGGCTGTCGGGCAAGGCCATCCTGGCCGCCAACCTCGTGGCGCTCGTCGTCGACATCGGGCTCGCCGTCCTGCTCATCCCCGGGCTCGGCGCGTGGGGCGCTGTCATCGCCAACGCCGGCGGGGCCCTGACGACGCTCGGCATCCTCAGTGGCCGCGAACTGCGAGCGCTCGGCCTGCCGGTGCGGACCGCCCTGAGGGACGCGCTGCCCGCCTTCATCGGAGCCGTCTGCGCCGTCGGCGCGTACGTCGGTGCCACTCACCTGTCGGGTCCGGTGCTCCCGCGCGCCGTCGGCGCTGGCCTCGCCGGTGTGCTCGTGTGCATCGTCCTCATGCGGACCCTGAGGGCGGGACTCAGCACGGAGGACCGCGGTGCGGTGGGGCGCGCGATCCCGTCGCGCGCGGGCCGGGTCGTGGGCCGGGTGCTGCACTGGGTGTCGGTGCCCGACGCATGAGCGGCGCCGAGGCCGACCCCGGCGAGAGTCAGGAGGCCCGTGATGGTCTGCCCGACGCGACGGCCGAGACAGCCGTCGGCGCCGGCACGCTCGACTACGACGTCGTGGTGCCCAGCCACGGCCGGCACCCGGACCTGCTGCTCGCCGCCGTCGACAGCGTGCTGGCCCAGAGCTGCCCGCCCGCCCGGGTCCTGGTGGTGATGGACGGCAACGCCGAGGCCTCTCGGCTGCTGGCACGGGCACGCCCGCAGGTGCAGGTGCTGGAGGTCGAGGAGCCGCGCGGGGCCGCTCACGCCAGACAGGTCGGCATCGACCACGCCACGGCGACCTGGGTCGCCTTCCTCGACGACGACGACCTCTGGCACCCGGCCAAGCAGGAGCGGGTCGCGACCTGGGTGTCCGCCCGGCCCGGCTGCCGGGCGGTGCGCTCGGGGTTCTGGACCTTCACCGAGCCGGCCAGCGGCGTCGCCCACGTCGGCACGCTGGCGGTCGAGCTCGTCGGGTCGACGGTGGACGAGCTCGTCGCCGCGGCCGCGACGGCCGTGCCCCGCAACGACCTCGGCTACCTCGACATCGACGGCGACAGCCTTGCCCTGATGCTCGAGCGCAACCGTGGCGTCATCGGCTCGAGCGTCGTGCGGCGCGACCTGCTCCAGTCGCTGCCGGCCGTCCCCGCCGGCCTGCGCCCCGGTGACGACCACGCGCTGCTGACGCTCGTCGCGTCGCGCACCGAGTGGCAGCTGATGGACGAACGACTGCTCTTCTACCGTGCCCACGCGGCGCAGGACACCCGCGACGCTGCGGGCGACGCGATGGCTGACCTCGTGCGGGCCCGAATCACCCTCTGGGACCTGGTCGGCGACGTCGCGCCCCGTCCCCTCGAGAGCTACGGCCCCGTCTACCGCGGCGAGGTGAGGCAGATGGCCTGGTCGCTCGTGAGCGAGGGTCGCGTGAGCGCGGCCCTGAGCGGCTACCGCGCGGCGGCCCGGTTGCTACCCCGTCGGCGCGACCGGCTCCTCGTCCTGGTGCCCGAACCCGTCGCCTGGCGCTGGCGCCACCGGCGTCCCCGGGGCCCCTGGCGTCCCGCGAGCGGACGGCGACCGCCGGGCTGAGGCTCCGAAGGTCAGCGGGCCGACTGCACCGCGCGGTCGTAGAGCCCGCCGTACGCCTGGGCGACCGACGCCCACGTGTAGCCCCGCACGCTGGCGAGACCCCCGGCCGCCAGCTCGTCAGCACGGTGAGGGTCGCGCAGCACCGACTCGATCGCGTGCGTCAGCGCGGCGGTGCTGACCGGGTCCACGAGGAGTCCGTCGACCTGGTCGGTGACGAACGACGCCGGACCGCCGAGAGTCGTTGCCACGAGAGGCGTTCCGGCCCTCCACGCTTCGAGGGCGACGATGCCGAACGCCTCCTGGCGGCTGGGCACGACGACGACGTCGGCCCTCCGCATCCACGCGTGCACGCCCGCCTCGTCCACCGGGCCGACGAGCCGCAGCCGGTCGCCGAGACCCAGCCTGTCCCCGAGCGACCGCAGGGCCTCGCGCTGCGAGCCGTCACCGGCCAGGACCAGAGTCGTGTCGAGGGCTTCGACCTGCTCGTCGAGACCGGCGACGGCCTCGACCAGCAGGTCGAAGCCCTTGGTGCTCTCGAGCCGCCCGACCCCGAGCACGACGGCGCCGTCACCGAGATCGAGCTGGTCGGGTCGCACCCCCGACGGGTGCGTCGACGGGACCGGGCCGACGCCGTTGGGCACGACCTCCCCTCCGACGAGCCCGAAGCGCTCGCGGAGGTCGTCGAGGACCTGCTCGGAGCAGCCGGTCGTCGCAGCCGCGGTCGCGATCGTGCGGCGCAGTCCCGCCCGGACCAGGGCCGAGGTGCCGAAGGCATCGTGGTCGTCGGCCGTCGTCTCCCCGTGGCTCGAGAGCACGACAGGGAGGCCGGTGCGCCCGGCGAGCGCCACGGCATACACCCCGTTCGGGCCGAAGCACTGGACGTGCAGCACGTCGGGACGGAAGGCGCGCACGGCCGACCTCCACGCGAGCCACGCCCGGGGAGCCTTCGTGGCGAAGCTCGCCAGCGCGCGGGCCGAGCGGGCCGGCAGGGGAGTGGGGAGGTAGCGGACCACCGTGCCGTCAAGCTCGCCGACACCGAGGTGCTCGCCGCGGTCCACGGTCCACACCTCGACCTCGGTGCCGGTGGCCCGCAGCTCGCGGGCCACGTGACGCACGTGCGACTCCACCCCACCGAGGTGCGGGTGGAAGGACGAGGTGACGAGGGCGACGCGACGTCCCACGGCGGCTCCTCTCGTCGGGCACGTGGCGCTGCCGGGGCTCCCGTGCGGTCTCACCCTACGATGCGATGGCAGACCCGACCGCCCCGATGACCAGCACCCCGACAGGCAGGGATCCAGCGTGCACCGGCTCACGATCGCCACGACCGCGACCGCGGTGCCCATGGGCGCACAGGCCTACCAGCGGCACATCGTGTCCCGGGCCGGGGCAGCACTCGGGCGCGTGGCACCGGGCGACGAGCCGTGGACGGTGCGCCACGTCGTCGCGCGCTCGCTGCGGTCGCCGCTGCCGGGCACGCTGCGCCTGCCGATGGGCTGGCTGCGCGGCGCGTCACCACGAGGACGCGCGGCCGCGGGCCGTCTGGCGTATGCCCGGGGTGGCCTCGTGCACCGCATGGACCTCGAGCTGCCGCCCGCCCCGCGCGAGGTCGTCACCCTGCACGACGTCGTGGCCTGGCGCTTCCCCGACGAGTCGGCGCCCGTCGCCTCGGCCGCCGCGGAGCTGCGCCGCGCCGCCGCGGTCGTCTGCGTCTCGGCCTACACCGCGGCCGAGGCCGTCGACCTGCTGGGCCTCGCGGACCCCGTCGTCGTCCCGAACGGCGTCGAGGACCGCTACTTCGGCGCCGATCCCCTCACCCCCGACGCGCTCGCCGCACTCGGGATCGACGGGCCCTTCGTCCTCACGGCGGGCGGCGCGTCCGAGCGTAAGAACCTCGCGGCGCTCGCCGAGGCGTGGCCGCGGGTCCGCGCCGCCCGGCCGGGCACCCTCCTCGTCCTCGCCGGCCCGCCGCACCCACGGCGCACCGAGCTCTTCCGCTCGCTGCCCGACGTGCGGCTGCTCGGCCGGGTCGACGACGACGTGCTTCCGGGGCTGTATGCCGCGGCGTCCGTCGTCGTCGTGCCCTCGCTCGTCGAGGGGTTCGGGCTGCCGGCCCTCGAGGGCATGGCGGCGGGGGTCCCTGTCGTGGCCTCCGACCGGTCGTCGCTGCCCGAGGTCGTCGGCGACGGCGGCCTGCTGGTCGAGCCGACCGGGGCGGGCCTCTCCGAGGGGGTGATCGAGGTGCTGGCCGGGGGGAGCGACGTCGAGTCGATGGCCCGACGCGGACAGGAGCGGTCGCGGGCCTTCACCTGGGAGGCGAGCGCCGAGGGGCACGCCCGGGTCTGGTGCGCCGTCGGGGGCTGAGGCTCAGCCCGGTGCCCCGTCGTCCCGACCCGCGGACCGGCTGACGTCGCCGTCGAGGTCGCCGTCGAGGTCGTCGGCGAGGTCGTCGGCGAGGTCGTCGGCGAGGTTGGCGACGTCCCCACCGAGGACCGCGAAGGTCGCTGCGGTCACGGTGCCCACGAGCAGGAGGCTGCCCAGGACGTCGCGGGGCTGGTGGGCGTACCACGAGACGTTGCCCAGGGCCACGACGACGGCGGCGACGGTCAGGGCGACCAGCCCACGGCGCGTCACGGGACGCGGCCAGACGACCCAGACGCCCACGAGCAGGCCGATGCCGGCCGCCGCGTGGTTGGAGGGGAAGGCGTCGCCACCCGTCCCGAAGACGTCCCGCACCCGGACCTCCAGGGCGACGATCGTGGACCCGGCCGGCACGACGAGCCCGGCGACCGCCCGGCGCCAGCTGCGCCGGACGAGGGCGAGCAGGGCGAGCACCACGACCACCGGCGCGAGCACGACGATGACGAGGGGACGGGCCACGTGGTCCAGGCCCTGGCGCAGCGCCGCGGGCAGCCCGTTGAGGACCCACCCCCGCACCGTGGCGTCGACCGACACCCCTGCTCCCGTGCGCGTCGACACGAGCGCCACGACGGCGAAAGCGGCGGCCCCGACGACCGCCGCCAGGGCCCAACGCAGCCGATCGCGATGCGACACGTGCGCCTCCTGCAGGGCTGTTAGGGTGCGATCGACCAGTCAGTTCGGAGTCTATGGGGGTTCGCGAGATGGCAACCCAGGAGGCGACGGAGGGCCCCGCACCGGCCGCGTCCGTGCCTCTCGAGGTCCGCATCGGTTTCGCGCACGCCAGCCTCCAGTGGATCGCCGACCGGTGCGGCGCCGACCTGATCCACGTCAAGGGTGCAGCGCTCGACCCGACTCTCGTGCCCGGTCGCGGCTTCTCCGATGCCGACGTGCTCGCGCGGCCCCAGCAGGTGAGGATGCTGCTCGACGAGCTGCGCCGCCACGACTGGGAGCTCATCAACACGTTCGCCTACGGGTCGTCCTTCGAGCACTCGGCAACCTTGCGGCACAAGGACTTCGGTCTCCTCGACCTGCACCGGATCTATCCCGGCACCGGCCCCACGCCCGAGCAGGCCTTCGACACGCTGTGGTCCGCACGCACCACCACCGTGATCGGGGGGAGGGACTGCGCCGTGCCGCCGCGCGCCGCCCAGGCCGCCCTCCTGCTCCTGCACGCCGCACGAGGAGGCACCGACCCCAAGGCCGCCAACGACGTCGAGCGGGTGTGGACCGCGGCCGGTCCCGACGACCGCGAGCGGATCCTCGAGTGGGTTCGGCGCCTCGACGCCGAGCTCGGGTTCTCCGTCATCACCGGGACGTTGGACGACCACCGCCACGACCCGGCATACGACCTCTGGCGGGTGGCGTCGCGCGGGGGCACGCGCATGGACGAGTGGCGGGCGCGCGTGCGCGCCGCCCGGGGTGCGCGCGCCAAGCTCGCCGTCGCCGCCCGGTCGGTCCTCGTCAACGTCGAGCACCTGACGATCGTGCGGGGACGGCCGGTCAGCCGGCGCGAGGTCGTCGCGGAGTTCTTCGAGCGGCCGGTGCGCGGCCTGCGCGAGCAGGTCACCCGGCGGGCGGGCAAGGCCCTGGGCCACGCGGGTGCGAGGCGCGGGGAGCCCGTCCCGCCCGCGACGGACGACCGGTGAGCGCCGCCTTCCGCCCGGGTCCCGACGCCGGCGTCACCGTCGACGGGGACAACGGGACCGTTTACGTCGCCCGGCTCCCCGGTGGTCCGCTCCTCGTCCTCGAGGGCGCCGCCGCGGTGATCTGGGCCGAGGCGACGGCGGCCCCGGCCGCCGGCTGGCTCTCACGGGTGGCCGCCGCGGTCGGGCATGCCGAGGACGTCATCGCGGCCGACGTCGAGGACTTCGTCGCCGACCTGCGCGCCCGACAGCTGCTCGTGCCCGTCGACGGGGACGACCAGGTCGACGGGGCCGACGCGCCGCAGTGACGCCGGTCCCGCGGACGGAGTGATGACGCGTCGGCCCGGAGTGGTCCGAACCCGCCTGGCCCCGACGGCTCAGGCGTGGCGGCCCTCCCGCTCGCGCTGCTCGCGCCGGCTCAGCTTGACGCCGGAGTCGCGGTTGTAGCCGTAGTAGCCGTAGCGGTGGGCCGTCGACGATCCGGCCGACACCATGTTGAGCGCGAAGCCGGCCACCGGGGCGTCGACCGTCTCGAGGGACTGGACGGCACTCGCGAGGTCGCGCTTCTTCGTGCGCTCGGCGCCGACGACCATGATGAGCCCGTGCGTCAGCTTGTTGATGAGCACGGCGTCGATGACGGGCACGACCGGCGGGCTGTCGACGAGGATGAAGTCGTACTCGTGCGAGAGCTTGCCGAAGAGGGCCTCCATCGGCTCCGAGCCGAGCAGCTCGCTCGGATTCGGGGGCACGGGTCCGGCCGGCAGGACGTGCAGCGTCGTCTCGCGCCAGCGCTGGACGACGTCGTCCGGGTCGGCCTGCCCGAGCAGCAGCGTCGTCAGACCGAACGACCCGTCGAGCCCCATCGTGCTGGCGACCGAGGGGTTGCGCAGGTCCCCGTCGATGAGCAGCACCTTGGAGCCGGCATCGGCCATCGCGAGCGCGAGGTTGATCGTCGTGGTCGTCTTGCCCTCCCCGGGCACCGAGGACGTGACGACGAAGGAGTGTCCGCCGGTGGTGACGTCGACGAAGAGGATGTTGGTGCGCAGGCGCCGGATCGCCTCGGCGTGCCGGCCGTGCGGGTCGCTCTCCAGCGACAGCAGACCGCCCTTGACCGACTTGACCATCGGCAGGTCACCGAGGATGGGCCGGCTCGACAGGGCCGCGATGTCCTCCTTGGTGCGCACCTTGGTGTCGAGGGTGTGGCGAAGCAGCGCGAGCCCGATGCCGAGGGCGAGCCCGAGCAGCCCACCCAGGGCGAGGTTGCGCTTGGCGTTCGGCGACGTCGGCGCGCCGGGCACCTCGGCCGGCGTGATCGTCGTCGCCTCGACCGACTGGCCGTTGGCGGCCAGCAGCGGTGAGAACTTCTTCGTCGCCACGTCGGCCAGCACCGGGCCGACCTCTGCGGCGACCCGCGCCACGAGCTGGGCGTCACCGCCGATCGCGGTGATCGTCATCATGTTGGAGGTCTGGGACACCTCGCCCGAGACCGACAGGGGGTAGCTGGCCGGCAGGCCCAACCGGGTGCGCAGCGGGTCCATGACCGACGGTGACGTGAGGACCTCGAGATAGGTGGCCAGGTCACTGGCCGAGACGGCATAGGTCGCGACCTGGTTGTTGGTGCTCGAGCTCGCCGGCTGCGTCGCCCGGAGGTAGATCTTCGAGCTTGACGCGTAGACGGCAGGCGTCAGCATCGTCTGGACGGCGACAGCCGCGACCACGGCGAGCAGGGTCACCGCGATGATCCGCCACCGTGCCCCCAGCACGCCCAGGAACTCCCGGAACGTCATGTCTCCCCCATGCCCCAACTCGCCAGTACGTGCCGCGATCCTCCCATATCATCCAAGAGGTTGTGCCGAGTCCGGGACATCCGGGGGACGGCCGGGATCGGCCGCGGACGGCCGGGGACGGCACGGGGAGAGAGGGTGAGGCCATGTGGGCACTGCGGGTGTCCCACAGCGCGGTCGTGGACACGTGGCGTGAGCGGGAGCGGGCGCTGCGTCACCGCGGCCACCGCGTCGACGTCGTGTCGGCCGCGCAGTGGTCGGAGGGCGGGCGTCGCGTCACCCTGTCCGCGCGCCCCGGTGAGGCGGTGGCACCGGCTCGCACGTTCGGCTCGCACCCGGCTCTGTTCCTCTACGACCCGCGTCCGCTCTGGCGCGCCCTCGGTAGGACGGTCGACGTCATCGACATCCACGAGGAGCCCTTCGCGCTCGCGACCGCCGAGGTGCTGGCCCTGCGCTGGCTGCGCCGGCAGCGCGCGCCCTACCTGCTCTACTCCGCCCAGAACATCGACAAGCACTACCCGGTGCCCTTCCGCTGGCTCGAGCGCGCCGCGCTGCGCCACGCGAGCGGGGTCCACGTGTGCAACGACGGCGCAGGCCGCATCGTCGAGCGCAAGGGCTTCGCGGGCCGGGCCCGCACGATCGACCTCGGCACCGACCTCACCGCCTTCACGCCGACGAGCAGGTATGCCGTGACGCCGGGTCGGGCGCCCGTCGTCGGGTTCGCCGGTCGGTTCGACGCGGCCAAGGGCGTCGACGTGCTGCTGCGTGCCGCAGCCCTCGAGCCGGGGCTCCGGGTGCGCCTCGCAGGGGACGGTCCCGAGCGGGCTGCGCTGGCAGCCACGGCCGATGCTCTCGGCATCGCCGACCGGGTCGAGATGGTCGGCGCCCTGGCGCCTGAGGACCTGCCCGACTTCTACCGTTCGCTCGACGTCCTGGCCGTCCCGTCGTTGACCACCTCGTCCTGGGTCGAGCAGTTCGGCCGGGTGGCGATCGAGGCCATGGCCTGTGGCACGCCCGTCGTCGTCAGCGACAGCGGCGCCCTGCCGGCGGTTGTCGGCGCCGCGGCCCTCGTCGTGCCCGAGGGTGACGCGATCGAGCTCGCCAAGGCGCTCTCCGACGTGGTCCATGACACGGAGGTGGCTGCCCGGCTGCGGGAGGCGGGCCTGGCGCGCGCCGCCGCGACGTCGTGGGACCGGATCGCCCTCGAGCACGAGGTGATGTACCGCGCCGCCACCAAGCAGTGGGCCGAGCGGGCTGATGTCGAGGGGGAGAAGGTCGAGGATCGGGCGCTCGAGGTCGTCGTCGTCGCCTACGGCCGGCCCGACCTGCTCGCCGAGACGCTCGCCCCGCTGCGCGGGCTGTCGGTCACCGTCGTCGACAACTCGTCGTCGCCCGACGTGCGCGCCGTGGTCGAGCAGGCCGGCGCCGACTACGTCGACCCGGGCCGCAACGGCGGTTTCGGCGCCGGGGTCAACGTCGCGCTCGGCCGGATCGACCCCGCCGCCGACGTGCTCCTCGTCAACCCCGACGCCGTCGTCCACCCGGACGACGTGGCGTCACTGCATGCCGCGCTGCTCGCCGAACCCGACCTTGCGAGCGTCGGGCCCGCGCAGGTCGACCCGAAAGGGAGTCCGTCCCGGGTGGAGTGGCCCTTCCCGTCGCCCGTCGCGACCTGGGTCGAGGCGGTCGGACTCGGTCGCCTGCGGCGCAACCGCTACGTCATCGGCTCGGTGCTCCTGCTCCGTCGTGAGGCCATCGACCACGTCGGTCCCTTCGACGACGAGCGTTTCTTCCTCTACGCCGAGGAGACCGACTGGGCCCACCGCGCCGTCCGGCTGGGCTGGCGACACGCGCTGGTGCCGACGGCGCGCGCCACGCACGTGGGCGCCGCGACCAGCGCAGACCCGGTGTCCCGCGAGGGCCACTTCCATGCTGCCCAAGAGGTCTACCTGCGCAAGCACCACGGCGCCCTCGGATGGCAGGTGGGTCGGGCCGGACAGGTCGTCGGCTCCGCGGTGCGCGGCGTCGTGCTCCCCGGTGAGCGCGGCCGCTCGGCGCGGTCGCGCCTGCGCCTCTACCTCGCCGGACCGGCACGCTCCGAGGTGCGGCCCGAGGACTCGCGGCGACAGCAGTCGGCCGGGGTGGGGGCCCTGTGACCACTCTCGTTCCCGAGCGCTTCAGGGGTCCCGGGCGCACCGACCTGCTGGCCCGCTTCGCGCTCGTGCTCGGCGGTGTCGCCCTCGTGGCGACGGTCGGACGGCTCGCGGTCACGGTGCCCGAGGCGGCGGTCATCATCTCCGTGGCCGTGCTGGCGATCGGGCTCACGGCCGTCCAGCCCGGCCTCATCCCCGTCGCGGTGCTCCCGGTGCTGCTCGTCGTGCTGCGCGTCGGCAGCGGCGGGATCGACCTCTCCCTCTCGGACTTCGCGCTCGCCGCCGCAGCGGTGCCGGCGCTGCTGCTGGCGCGCCGGCCGTTCTCGTCGGGCCTGCGTGCCGTGCTGTGGGCTTCGGCGATCTACCAGTTCGCCACGCTCGTCACGGTCGTCAACAACCCGTACGCCGCCAACGTCGTGGAGTGGGCGCACGCCTGGATGATGGTGTCCGGGTCGCTGCTCGTGGGCTGGGCGGTCGGCGCCAACGGGCACGGCCGGCTCGGCATCCGCCTCCTCGTCGCGACGATGACGCTGCTCGCCGTCATCACGGTGGTCGAGGGGAGCGTCCACTTCGCCCAGGGTGACTTCTCGCCGGTCTACCCGAGCTTCCCGTACGGCATGCACAAGAACTTCGCCGGGACGGTGTGCGCCACGGGCGCCGTCATGGTCTACGCCCGACCGGCCTGGGTGGGGATCAACCGCAGGTGGTCCTTCGTGCTCGGCTCCGTGCTCCTGGCCGCGGTGCTCTTCACCCAGTCCCGCCAGGCGCTGATCGGTCTCGTCGCCGCCGTCGTGATCCTCGTGCTGCGCAGCGACAGCGACCGCAAGCGCTCCCGGGTCGTCCTGCTGCTGCTGGCGCCCGTCGTGCTCTTCGTGACCAACCTGGTGCAGGACCAGGTCCAGAACGGCAACCAGTTCAACTCCGTGTTCCAGCGCCTCACCTGGTTCCAGGACTCGATGACGGTGTGGAGCTCGGACCCGTGGTTCGGTGTCGGGCTGCGGTGGTGGTACACCGACCGGTTCCCGTTCCAGTTCCAGCCGCCCAACGCCGAGATCGAGGTGCTCACCTCCGCCGGCGTCCTCGGCCTCGCGGCCTTCGTCGTCCTCATGGTCGTCGCGCTCCGGGTCGCGTGGAGGCTCGACCCCGCCTACGGCTCGCTCGCCGTCGCCGTCCTCGTCTCCCGTCTGGTCCAGGGTCAGTTCGACCTGTTCTGGTCTGCGGTGCAGGGTTCGGTGCCCTTCGTCGTGCTCGGGATCTGCCTCGGCGCCTGCTGGCACGCCGAACGCGAACGGCAGGCGGCCGACGCGCGGCTGCTGCCCGCCTCGCCAGCACCACACGTCGCGGCCGGGGTCGCATGACGACGATCATCCAGATCACGCCCGAGATCGGCCCGGGCACGGGGGTCGGGGCGGTCGCCCACCACCTCGAGCAGGAGTGGCAGCGTCTCGGCGTCGACGTGCGCCGCTTCACCCTCGCCGAGGCCGGGGGCGCGTGGCTCCCGCAGCCCGGGGGCGGTGTGGCCGGCCGGCTGGCCCTGGTCGCACGGGTGGTGTGGTTCTCGACGGTCGGCACCCGGCGCGCCCGGCGCGTCCTGCACGCACACCCGGAGCAGCTGTCGGTCTGCCACAACGACGCCATGGTCGGTGACGTCTACGTCAACCACGGTCTCGTCGAGGCGGCCATGCTGGCCCGCGGTCACCACCGCCTCCGGCTGGTCCGCAACCCGGTGCACCTGTTCACCACGACGAGGGACCGCGTGCGCTACTCCCGCCCAGGGACGCACCGGCTCGTCGTCAACCTCGTCAGCGACGAGGAGCGCCTGCTCCGTGAGTTGCATCCCCGTCTCGCCATCCCCACCGTCGTCATCGGCAACGGCGTCGACACCGAGCGGTTCCGGCCCCCGACCTCGGCCGAGCGTGCAGCAGCCCGTCAGGACCTCGGCATCGGGCCCGACGAACGGATGGTGCTCTTCATCGGCAACGAGTTCGGTCGCAAGGGCCTGCCCCGGCTCGTCGACGCCGTGGCGGCACTCGAGCCCGGCGTGCGCCTCGTCGTCGTCGGAGGCACCCCCGACCTCGTCGCGGCCGAGGCCCGGCGCGCGTCCGCCGTGTCGATGGGGGACCGGCTGCGGTTCGCGGGCGCCCACGCCGACCCGCGTCCGTGGCTGCACGCGGCCGACGTGCTGGCCATGCCCAGCGCGTACGAGTCCTACGGTCTCGTCGTCCTCGAGGCCCTGGCCTGTGGCGTCCCGGTCGTCGCCACGGCAACCGGGTGCGTGCCCGACGTCGTCGTCGACGGCGTCAACGGTGCCGTCGTCGAGGCGTCCGTGGGCTCGCTCACCGACGGACTGCGTCGCTCCCTGGAGCTCGACCCCGAGACCGCCCGGCGGGCGGCTCGGGAGAGCGCCGAGGATCACTCGTGGGCGTCGGTGGCTCGGCGCTACCTCGAGGTGCTCGACCGGCTGGGGTCCGACGGCAGCGTCGGTCAGCGCGAGGCCGGTCGGTCACGGTGAGGGTGGTCCACGCGGTCCGTTCCGACGCGTTCGCCGGGGTGGAGAGCCATGTCGCGCGGCTGGCGCGAGCACAGGTGCTCGCCGGAGACGACGTGCTCGTCATCGGAGGCGATCCCGGGCACATGGCGGTCGCCTGCGGGCCGCGAGTGCGCATCCTGCCCGCGACGACGGTCTCGCAGGTGCGCAAGGCGGTGCGCCGCTGGGCTCCGGGATCCGACGTGGTCCACGCGCACATGACGGCGGCCGAGATCGCCTGTGCCACAGCGATGGTGGGGGTGCGCACACCTCTCGTCGTGACGCGGCACTTCGCGAGCGAACGCGGCAGCAACCCTGTGTCCGCCGTGGTGGGGAGCGCGGCGGGCCGTCGGGTCGACGCGCAGATCTCGATCAGCCACTACGTCGCCGACACCATCTCCGGTGCCAGTGTCGTCATCCACCCGGGCGTCGACTCGATCGCGGCCACCCGGCCGGCCGCGGAGCGCGAGCGGGTGGTCCTCGTCGCGCAGCGGCTCGAGCGCGAGAAGGACACCGAGGTGGCGATGCGAGCGTTCGCCCTCTCGGGTGCCGCCGAACGGGGCTGGCGGCTCGACGTGGCGGGTGACGGGGCCGAGAGGGCCCGACTCGTGGCCCTCGCGAGCGAGCTCGGGATCGCCGCGTCCACGCGGTTCCTCGGGCACCGCCGCGACGTGCTCGCCCTCATGGAGTCCGCCGGCGTGCTCCTCGCCCCGTGCCGGGTCGAGGGGCTCGGGCTCACAGTGGTCGAGGCCATGGCCGCGGCGCTGCCGGTCGTCGCGGTGGGCGCCGGAGGTCACCTCGAGACGGTGGGCGCCGCGGCGGCCGCTGCCCTGCATCCACCGGGGGACGTCGTCCGGGCCAGCGAGCTGCTGACGATCCTGACGACCGACGCCGCCCACCGTGACGCGTACGGCGCCGAGCTCCAACGCGTCCAGCGGGCCCACTTCACACCCTCGCACCAGGCTGAGCGGACCGCCGAGGTCTACCGGGGGGTGCGCTGATGGATCTCGTCGTGACCTCGCTCGAGGCGTGGGACGGCGTGTGGCGCCGCAACCAGCACCTCGTCGCCGGGCTCCTGCGCCGCGACCCGGGGCTGAGGGTGCTCTTCGTCGAGCCGGCCACCGACCCGCTCCACGCGGCCCTGGGAGCATCCGCTCCGCGCCTCGGTCGCGGACTGCGCGAAGGACCGTCGCTCGACGGGATCCGTGCCGGCGCCCTCTGGCTGCTCGAGCCGACCAAGTGGCTGCCCCGGCGGGTCGACCGCCGTCTCGACGAGCGCTGGGCCAAGCAGGTGCTGCGGGCGGCGCGGACGCTCGACCTGGCCGACCCCGTGCTCTGGGTCAACGACCCGCGGGGATCACTCCTCGTCGAGGCGACCCAGTGGCCCTCGCTCTACGACATCACCGACGACTGGACGCTGGCCGACCGGTCCAGCGCCGAAACCGACCGCATCGTGGCCCAGGAGCAGGTTCTGCTCGGCCGCTGCGACGAGGTGGTCGTCTGCTCGCACGCGCTCGAGGAGAGCAAGGGTGCGCTGCGTCCCGTGACGCTCGTGCCCAACGGCGTCGACACGCAGGCCTACCTCGTCGACCACGACCGGCCCGCGGACCTGCCGGCTGGCGCGGTCGCCGTCTACGTCGGGACGCTGCACGACGACCGACTCGACGTCGACCTGTGCGTGCAGACGGCGCAGGCGCTCGCGGGCTCGGGCCGACTGGTGCTCGTGGGGCCCGATGCCCTTGCGGCAGAGCAGCGCTCGCGACTCGAAGAGGCGGGGGCACTCCTGCTCGGGGCGCGTCCGAGTGTGGACGTGCCTGCCTACCTCCAGCACGCCGACGTCCTCGTCGTGCCCCACGTCGTCACACCGTTCACCGACAGCCTCGACCCGATCAAGCTCTACGAGTACCAGGCTGCAGGGCGGCCCGTCGTGTCGACGCCGGTGGCAGGCTTCCGCGATGTCGACGACGACCTCGTGACGGTCGTGGGTGCTGCAGAGTTCGCGCACGCGGTCGTCGGCGCCGTGGCGTCTCCCGTGGCGACGCAGCGAGCGCGCGAGAGCTCGGCGGACTGGTCGCGCCGGGTCGACCAGATGCGCGAGATCCTCGGGCGGCTGCACGCTGGGAGGTCGGCCTCATGACCACCGACGCTGCTGCGCCGTTCGTGGTCCACGTCCGGGCGTTGGGGGCCACGGTGGCCATCGAGGTGCCCGACGAGCGCCTGCGCCTGCCCGTCGAGCAGGCCTGGTCGGCGTGCCGCACGGAAGCAGTTCCCGGCGCTCCCGGGGTGAGACCCCCCTCCCTGTCGCCGGCTGCCGGGCCGGACGAGAAGGCGTCAGCGCTGCAGTCGCTGACGCAGTCCGTGACCCGTGAGGCGATCCTGGCCCGTTCTGGCGAGCTGATGATGTTCCACGCTGCCGCCCTCAGCGACCAGTCGACCGGTGCGACCATCGCGATGGTCGCACCGGGTGGCACGGGCAAGACCACCCTGGTGCGGGCGCTGGGCCCGGGTCGTGGCTACGTCACCGACGAGACGGTCGGCGTGGCCGCAGATGGCGCCATCGCGCCCTACTGCAAGCCCCTGTCGGTGCGTCGCGAGCACCCGAGGCAGCCCAAGGACGAGATCTCGCCCGGGACCCTCGGGCTGTGCCCGCCCCGGGTCGAGCCGTGGCTCGCCGGCCTGGTGCTGCTGAGGCGCGACCGGGCGGCGGGCGAGCGTCCGGTCGTCGAGGACGTCGGCGTGCTCGACGCCCTGGTCCAGCTCGCGCCGGAGACCTCCTCGCTGGCGGCCTTCGACCGTCCGCTCCATCGCCTTGCCGAGCTCGTGGAGTCCGTGGGAGGCCTGCGCCGGATCCGCTACCACTCCGTCGACGATGTCGAGCCGGTCGTGCGCGAGGTCCTCGGGAGATCGAGGTGAGCGCCGACCGCGAGGGCGCCGCCGCGCTCACGTCCGAGGCGTTGCTGCGTCCGGGGGAGCTGCGCGACACCTACTCGACCGACGACGGCACGGTCGTCCTCGTGGCGGGCGCGGCCGGACACCGGGTCGTCCGGCTCTCGCCGCTCGGGAGCGCGGTCCTCGAGGCCGTCGGGTCGGGGACGACCCTCGCGGCGCTCGAGGTGGAGCTGAGGTCCCGGCTGGGGGAGCCACCCGCCGGAAACCTCTCCGAGCTGGTCCTCTCGGCGACGCTGGCACTGGTTGACGAAGACCTCATCGTCGCAGGTCAGGGGCATAAAGACGACAATTCGGGCGTCACGCAACCGTGATGTGGGCACGTCGCCGCAAGGTGTGTGATTCCCGGCATCTGGGGTGGCAGCCTCCGGTATGTTGACGAGTGCTTGGGGGGCTTCAGTCATCGAGTGGGGGATGTATCCATGTCACAGAATCACGGCGCCAAGACGGCGCCTCCGAGCCGACGCTCGGTAGTCAAGGGCGCGGCCTGGGCTGTGCCGGCCGTCGTGGTCGCGGGGGCGGCGCCCACGGTCGCGGCCTCGGCGGGTCTGCTGAGCCTGACCGGCCAGGCCTGCAAGCTGCCGGGCAACTCGAACTCGATCTACAAGGGCTACGTCTTCGAGCTGGTGGGCAACAACGTCACCGGGCCGCTTCCGCGCGACGCCGTCATCGTCGTCGACAGCATCGCGGTCTCGGGCCTCGCGTCGGCCGGGCGGTTCATCGTCCAGTCCCCGACCCAAGGTTCCTGCTCGTGCGGGCCGACCTGCGGTGATTCGGATCCGAACCACACGGTCTGCGTCAAGGACGGGAGTGTGAACCAGCAGATCCTCATCTACACCGAGGCTGCGCTGACGGGCAACAGTGCATCCGGCACGGTGTCCATCACCTACCGGGTGTACGACTGCAACAACACGTCGAGCTGCGGGACGGCCGGCCCGGTCATCCCCGACTCCGCGAACTTCTCGGGTGGCTCGCTTCCGGGCGGTGGCAAGGGGTCCTGCGACATCACGCCTCGCCCGATCCCGCCGGGCTGCACGGAGAACTGCTGATCAACCGTCGATGGGGTGTGGCTCTTCCAGAGCCACACCCCATCGGCGTGCCCGCCCTCGGGGTGGAACCGGTCAGGCCGCAGCGGCCCCGCTCCCAACCTTCGGTGCCCGCCCTGCAGTCTCGACTAGCGGGCGACGCCGAGCTCCACGGCGATGGCCTCGACGAACTCCAGCACGTCGTCGTGACCGACGACCGGGCCCCCTGCGAGAAGGCCGTCGGCCCCCAGCAGGATGGCGCTGGGGGTTCGGCGCATGCCGAACGACTCGTTGAGCAGTCTCTCCGTGTCGTGGAGGCTCTGCGGCTCGTCCGCTGACGTCAGCGCGGTCTCGGACGGCGCGTCCGCGAGGACGAGCCGCACGTCGACGGGCCCGAGCAGCTCGCGCCAGCGAGGCACTGCCTCGACGACGTCATGGCAGCTCGAGCACCAGTCTGAGACGTAGAGGAGCAGCTGCGGGCGCTCGGCGCTCAGCGCTCGCAGGGTGCTCGTCGAGCCGTCGCCGAGCATGATGGGCAGGGCGGGTGTGCGGTAGCGCACGTAGTCGCCCTCCTCGTCGGCGTACGCGGTCGGCTCGACCGTCGGGACGGCGGCCGACGAGCCTCCGACGACGAGCCACGTCGTGATCGCCGCCGCCACCGCACCGGCGAGCCACCACCAGGGAAGGAGCCCGTCCGCGATGCGCGTCAGCACCGACGGGCTCTGCGCGGCGACGCCGACGGCTGCGAGGGCGACGAGCCAGGCGTTCCGCACGACCGTGCGGCGCGAGATGCGCCCCGGTGCGAACTCCCCGAAGCACGCGCACTCGACGTCCTCGTCGAAGCCGAGCGCGCGCACGACGAGGACGAGGTATGCCGCGAAGAGCACGAGCGTGGCCACCGCAGCCGCCGCGCCCGGCAGTCCACCGAGGGCCACCAGCCCGAGAGCGAGCGCGATCTCGACCCACGGAAGGGCCTGCACCACAAGCGATCCCGATAGCGCGGCGGGCACGCGCAGGTCACGGAAGGCCTCGGCCGACGCGCTCGGCGCGCGCAGCTTGCCGACGGCGCTGACGACGAGGACGACCGCGAGGACGACGGGCGCGAGGACGAGGGCGTCGGTGGGCACGTCGCATTCTAGGCAGCCCACGGCATACCACCGGGGTTATTCGCGCGATCTCCGGGCCGCGTGACGGGAGCGTCGGTGCGGTCCTGCACAATCTGGCCATGCGCGTCGTCACGGCCAACGTCAACGGGATCCGAGCCGCAGCGAGGCGGGGCATGGTGCCGTGGCTCCAGCAGACGGAGCCCGACGTGCTGTGCCTGCAGGAGGTCCGGGCCACCGACGTGGACCTCGCCAAGGTGCTCGCCGAGGCGGGGCTCGCGCACTGGTCGGTCGCCCACACCGAGGGCACGGCCAAGGGACGCGCCGGCGTCGCCGTCATCACGCGTGAGCCGCACGCGGACGTCCGGATCGGCATCGACGGCGCCTTCGGTGACGAGGGGCGCTGGGTCGAGGTCGACGTCGTGACCGGTGTCGGCCCGCTGACCATCGCGTCGGCCTACGTCCACACGGGTGAGGCCGGCACCGAGCGCCAGGACGTCAAGATGGCGTTCCTCGCGGCCATGACCGGGCGGATGCGGCGGGCGTCCGATGCCGACGAGCTCGTGCTCGTCACCGGTGACCTCAACGTGGCCCACCGCGAGGGCGACCTCAAGAACTGGAAGGGCAACCTCAAGAAGGCCGGCTTCCTCCCCGAGGAGCGCGCGGTCCTCGACGGGTGGTTCGAGGACGGCGGTTGGGTCGACGTGCACCGCCGGCACGTCGGCGACGTCGCGGGTCCGTACTCGTGGTGGTCGTGGCGCGGCAAGGCGTTCGACAACGACGCCGGCTGGCGCATCGACTACCAGCTCGCGACGCGGCGTCTCGCGGCCACCGCGACCCACGCCTTCGTGGGCCGCGCGCCGACGTATGCCGAGCGCTGGAGCGACCACGCGCCGGTCGTCGTCGACTATGCCCTCGCCGGGACGCTCCCCGACGCCTGACGCCGGCCCCTGGCCGGCAGACCGCGCCGTCGGCGACGGCCCGGTTTGGGGGCGGTGGCCGACCATGGGCCAGAATGCACCCATGTCCTCGACGCCCTCCCTCCCGACCACGACGCCGCGCAGCCTCTCCGGCATGCAGCCGACGAGCGACTCGCTCCACCTCGGCAACTACATCGGTGCGCTCGTCGAGTGGGTGCGGCTGCAGGAGACGCACGACGCGTTCTACTTCGTCGCGGACCTTCACGCGCTGACCGTCGCCCCCGACCCCGAGGTGCTGCGCGAGCGCACCCGCATCACGGCGGCCCAGTTCATCGCCGGCGGCGTCGACCCGGCGCGCTCGACCCTCTTCGTCCAGAGCCACATCGCCCAGCACACCGAGCTCTACTGGGTGCTCGGCACGCTGACGGGCTTCGGTGAGGCGAGCCGCATGACCCAGTTCAAGGACAAGTCGGCCAAGGGCACCAACACCAACGTCGGCCTCTTCGCCTACCCCGTGCTCCAGGCCGCCGACATCCTCATCTACGACGCGAACGTCGTGCCGGTCGGGGAGGACCAGCGCCAGCACCTCGAGCTCTCACGCGACCTCGCGGGACGCTTCAACCAGCGCTTCGGTGACACGCTCGTCGTGCCGGAGCCGCACATCATGAAGGCGACCGCCAAGATCCAGGACCTCCAGGAGCCGACGGCGAAGATGAGCAAGTCCGCCGCGTCGGACTCGGGCCTCGTGAGCCTGCTCGACGAGCCGGCGCGCATCGCGAAGAAGATCCGCTCCGCCGTCACCGACACCGAGCGCGAGATCCGCTTCGACGAGGAGCACAAGCCCGGCATCTCCAACCTGCTCTCGATCCACTCGGCCCTGTCGGGCACGCCGGTCGCGCTCCTCGAGGAGGCGTACGCCGGCAAGGGCTACGGCGACCTCAAGAAGGACGTCGCCGAGGTCGTCGTCGAGGCGGTCACGCCGTTCCGCACCCGCACCCTCGAGCTCATGGCGGACCGCGCCGAGCTCGACCGGATCCTCGCGGACGGCGCCGAGCGGGCCCGCACGGTCGCCGAGGCGACCGTGCGACGCGTCTACGACAAGGTGGGGCTGCTCTCGTCGAGCGGGCGCGCCTGACGTCCGTCCGCGGCTGCGGCGACGAGGTCGAGACAGACCGTCTCGAGTGCCGAGGCAAGGTGCATCGCGGTGAAGCGTGACGCGACGAGGGCCGGGCCCTTCAGAGCGCGCTCGCGCCAACCCGGGTCGACCAGTGCCTCCCGGAGTCGGTCGGGGTCCCCGGGCGGCACCACGCACATCACCTCGGGATCGAGGTAGTCGCCGACACCGCTGACGTCGCTGATGACGACCGGCGTGCCGAGCGCGAGGTTCTCGAGCAGGACCGTCTGCCCGGAGGACATGCGTGACTCGCGGAGCGGGAGCACCATGAGCTCTGCGCGGGAGTAGAGCTCGCGCAGCTCTGTGATGGGCACGTCGCTGCGGAAGGTCACGTCCGGTCGGTGAGCCAGCGGCTCGGCCTGCGCACGGTTCCAGGCGTCCGTGACGACCATGCACGTCATCCCCCGGGGGAGGGCCGCCATCAGGGTGGGGAAGTCCTTGCCCGCGTTGGTGCCCACGGACAGGATCCCGCCTTCGCGGTCGCCGGCGACTGACCGGAAGAACTCGACGTCGACGCCGAGCGGCACCCAGGTCGGGCTGCGCCGCAGCCCACCGAGGCGGCGCGCGAGTGGTTCCCGCTGGGCGGAGGAGAACACGGTGATCGCGTCCGCGCCACGCAGGGCAGTCCGATGGACGGTGCCGGCGAGCCCGGGCCGCGTCGTGGCCTCCAGGGCAGCCACGGTCATGACGACCACCGGCCTGCGGACCAGTCCGACCCTACTCAGGACGAGTGCAGGAAGGGCGGCCGCCTCGTGCGTGGCGAGGACGACGTCGACCTCGCGCTGCACCCGCAGCAGCCACAGCAGCTGGGACAGACGCCAAGGCGTTCGGCGTGCCCGGCGCGGGCGACCCGATCGGGTGTGGTGCAGCACGCGGTGTCCGCGGACCTCGAGCTCCTGCATGCCGAACAGGCGGTGGGAGGGCGTCCGCCCGGTCGCCACGTCCTCGAACTCGTGGTCCCAGTCGGACACGAACAGGGCTGCGATCCGCAGTCGACGTCCGGACGGCCGGGTCGTGTCCGTCGGTCTCGTCTCCGTCATGCGTCGGCCCCGCATGCTCGGGTCGGCGGGTCCCGGACGCCTCGGGGCGCTGCCAGGAAGAAGTCGTCGACGTCAGGCCGGTCGGCCGAGCGCATCGCGGACCGGAACCGCACCCACGACAGCGCGAGGGCGACGACCCAGGCGAGACCCCAGGCCACCGCGCCACGCAGGTCCCAGCCGCGTCGGACATCCATGGCGCTGACGGTACTGGCCGGGAAGGGGCAGCGGGCCGCCTTGACGAGGTCGTTCTGGCGGGCCCGGCACGGCATCTGACCGGGTTCAGGGACATCTCGGGCAAACCACGACCGATGTTCGCCGACACCTCACAGGTACCTCGGGTGAGCTGGGCGCAGCATCCTTCGGTACGGTCGGGGGCGTGAGTGTTGCGCGCCTGACCACGATCGGCGTCTCGATCCCGATCCCGGCCCCGCACGGTGACTACCTCCAGCACCGTCGTGCCGACTTCGGCGACCCCCAGGCCTGGCAGATCCCCGCGCACATCACCCTGCTGCCGCCGACCGAGGTCGACGAGGAGGCGTATGCCGCCTTCCGCAGCCACTGCGCAGACGTCGCCGCCGCCTACGCCGCCTTCGACGTCGTCCTGCGCGGCACGGGCACGTTCCGGCCGCTCTCCGACGTCGTGTTCATCCAGGTCGCCCAGGGGGTCTCGAACTGCGAGGCGCTCGAGCGCGCCCTGCGCTCCGGTCCGGTGCGCCGCGACCTCGACTTCTACTACCACCCCCACGTCACGGTGGCCCACAACGTGCCGTCGACGTCCCTCGACCGGGCGTTCACCGAGCTGGCCGACTACTCGGTCGCCTTCGAGGTCGACGCGTACCACCTCTACGAGCTGGGCGACGACGCCGTGTGGCGCCCGGTCCACGAGTTCGCGCTCGACGGGGACTGACCGTGCCGGCGTTCCAGCCCGCTCTGGACCGGCTCAAGGCCACCCGGGCCTACCAGGCGTGGACGCGCTACGGGGAGGCCAACGGCGACCTGCTTGCCGCGGGGGTCGGCTACTTCGCGTTCTTCTCGATCTTCCCCGCCCTGGCGCTCGCCTTCGCGATCTTCGGCTTCGTCCTGCAGGGTCGACCGGACCTCGTCGACACCATCGCCGAGTCGCTCAACAGCACGCTGCCGGGCATGGTCAAGACGACCGCGCACCCTGACGGCATCATCAGCATCGAGGCGCCGGCCAGCCTGACGCTCACCATCACCGGCATCATCTCGTTCGTCACCTTGCTGCTCGCGGGCCTCGGCTGGGTCGGTGCGCTGCGCACGGGACTTCGCGGGGTGTTCGGCCTCGAGGCGTCGACCGACAACTTCGTGCGCACCAAGGCGCGTGACCTCTTCGTCCTCGTGACGCTCGGCCTAGCGATCGCCGTCTCGGCGATCCTGACGAGCGCCGTCGGCGGCCTGGCCGAGCGCGTCGCGGGCTGGATCGGCTTGGCGGGCAACGGGTTCCTCGTCGGACTGCTCGGGCTGCTGGCTGGGGTCGTCTTCGACACGCTCATTCTCGTCGTCCTGCTGCGGATGCTCTCGGGCGTGCCGCTGCCCATGCACAACGTGCGGCAGGGCGCCGTCCTCGGGGCGGTCATCCTCACGGTGCTCAAGCTCTTCGGCGGCTTCCTCATCAGCCACGCCACCTCGAACCCGCTGCTCGGTGCGGTCGCCGTCGCGGTGGGCCTGCTCTTCTGGCTCAACCTCATGTCCAAGGTCGTCCTGCTCTCGGCAGCCTGGGCCGCCAACGACGTCGACCTCGGCCGTCCGGCCGAAGACGGTTCGGCCATGTCCACTCCGGGCAGCGGCCGCCCGCTGCCCGGAACAGCGCTCTCGCCGGCGACCACCGATGCGGGGGACGGGTCGTATGCCGTCACGGACCCGGGTGACCGGGAGCGGTCCCCCGACCGGCCGAGTCCGCGCCCCACCGACAGGGCCAGCCTTGCGGCGGGAGTCGTCATCGGTGCATTCGCCGTGTCTGCGGTCCGCGGGGTGCGTAGGGTCAGGCGACACTAGGGTCCGTCCCGCAGGGCCCGTCGGCACCTCGGGAGGGCATGGCCGTGCAGCCTCAGCAGCAGGACGTCTACGTCGACAACGCACGACTCGACGTCTCACCGTTCATCCCGGCCGGGGCGACCCGGGTCCTCGACGTCGGCTGCGGCTCCGGTGGCTTCGGCCCGACGCTGCGTCGAGTGCTCGGCGAAGGGGCCACAGTGGTCGGCCTCGAGGCAGTCCCGAGCCAGGCGGCGGCGGCGCGCGAGGGGCACGGGTTCGACGAGGTCGTCGCGGGCTACTTCCCGGAGGCGCTCGACGGACGGGCCGGGTCGTTCGACGCGATCTTCTTCAACGACGTGCTCGAGCACATCGTCGACCCGTGGTCGGTGCTGCGTGAGGTCCCGCGCTTCCTCTCAGCGGGCGGCCAGGTGATCGCCGCGATCCCCAGCATCCAGTACGCACCCGTGGTGCTGAAGCTGCTCCGGGGCAGGTGGGACTACGTCGACCAGGGGACCCTGGACCGGACCCACGTGCGGTTCTTCACCAAGGCGACCATGGTCGAGATGTTCGAGAGCTGTGGCTACGAGGTGCTCTCGTGCACGGGGGCCAACACCATGGGTCGCCGCTGGGCGGCCAGCGGGAACCCGCTCCTTCGCGCAGCCGCACGGGTGGTGCCGATCCCGTTCGGCAACATGCGCTTCGTGCACTTCGTGGTCGTGGCCCGCCCGCGCCGCTGACGCACGACGTCGGTGTGCGACCGGTCCGGTGGTCGGCTACGCCCGCGACCGGCGGCGCAGCACCAGGGCCAGCACACCGACCGCCGTCGTAATCACGACGCCGGCTCCGGCCAGCACGACGAGCGAGCTCGTCCGGTCGGCGGACGTCGTCTCGGCCGTCGCCACGGGGGCAGGGGTGCCCGTGGCGCCGAGCGCGCCGGCCGTGCCCGGACCGGTGGTGCCCGTGCCCGTGGCACCGTCCGTGGGCAGCGTCGGCAGGGTCGGGGCGGGGGAGGGCGAGGACGCCTCACCGGGTTCGACGAGCCGCCCGACGGGGGTGACCCGGTCGGCGTTGGCGAAGCCCCAGTCGAGCAGGGCCGCGGTCGGCTTCCACGAGCCGGTGACGCTGCCCATCTGGCTCACGACGAGCGTGCGACCGCCGCGCGTGGCCGCCCCGATGAAGGTGTGCTGCGCGCGGTCGGTGCGACCGGGCTTGATGCCGATGGCGCCGGGGTAGTGCCGGAGCAGCTCGTTGATGTTGTAGACGTGGAAGGCCGGCCACACCTTGCCGTTCTTGTCCTTGCCGCCGGGGAAGACGGCGTCACGCTTGGTGATGGTGGCCCGGAAGGCGGGCAGGCGCATCGCGTCTCGGCCGATGAGCGCCAGGTCGTAGGCGCTCGAGCGCTGGGCGCCGTCGTCCAGCCCGCTCGGGTCGACGGTGAGCGTGTCGTGCGCACCGACCTCGGCGGCCTTGTCGTTCATCAGCGCGACCGTCTGCTCGTAGCCGCCGGCGGCGTCGGCGAGGGCGTAGACGGCGTCGTTGGCCGAGAACATCAGCATGGCGTCGAAGAGGCTCGAGACGGGGTAGCGGTTGCCCGCGAGGATGCCGACGCGTGAACCCGCCGCGTCTTGGGCGTCCTGCCCGGCCACGACGACCTGGTGCGGGTCGAGCCGCGGCATGAGCGTCAGGGCCGTCAGGGTCTTGAGGGTGCTGGCCGGACGCAGCCAGGCGTGCGGCGACTTGGCGGCGAGGATCTCGCCGGTGTCGAGGTCGGCGACGACGTAGGAGACGTCGTAGACCTCGGGCGGCGCCGGCACGGACACCGGCCGGTCGACGAGGACACCCGTCTCGGCGAGGCGCGAGCCGCCCACGACGGTCTCGGGCTCCCACGCGGGGTGCGCGAACGGCGTCGGGGGCGCGTTGCGGCACACGAGGCGCGCCTTCGGCGGCTTCTTCGTGCCTGCCGGTGAAGAGACCTGCGGCGACGGCGAGGTCGACACCACGGTGGGCGGCGCCGCCGCGGCGGCGTGCTCATCGGTGGGGAAGACCCGCGGTGTCAGGGTCACCCCGCGAGGAACGGCCTGCTGGGTCTGCCACGGCGTGCACGGCGACGCAGACGCAGGAGCCGCGACCACGGCGCGAGGCAGCGGTGCCCCTGCCGCGGCCGGCACGGCATACGTCGTCGTCGTCAGGACGAGCCCCAACGCGACGGCACCGAGAGCGGCGCCCGCGGCCGGAGTCGTCCACGGGCGACGTCGGGAGGTCGTAGGAGGCGTCATCGCCGGGAAAGACTAACCCGCCCCGGTGGTCCGGGGCGGGTCGTCGGTGGTCCTGCGGAGGGCGCGTCGCGCCTCACTCGCCGCGCATCAGCGCGCCGCGCAGGTCCTTGTTGAGCTGGTTGATGACGTCGAGCGGGATCTCCTTGGGGCAGGCCGCGGAGCAGGCGCCGACGTTGGTGCAGCCGCCGAAGCCCTCGTGGTCGTGCTGGCTCACCATGCTGACGACGCGGGCGTCACGCTCCGGCTGGCCCTGGGGGAGCTCGCCGAGGTGGGTGATCTTCGCGCCCATGAAGAGCATGCCGGAGGCGTTGGGGCACGCCGCGACGCACGCGCCACAGCCGATGCACGCGGCCGCCATGAAGGAGCGGTCGGCCTTGGGCTTGGGCACGGGCACCGAGTGGGCCTCGGGGGCCGAGCCGGTGTTGGCGCTGATGAAGCCGCCGGCCTGGATGATCCGGTCGAAGCTCGACCGGTCGACGACGAGGTCCTTGATGACGGGGAACGCGTCGGCGCGCCACGGCTCGATGGTGATCTCGTCGCCGTCGGAGAAGCTGCGCATGTGCAGCTGGCACGTCGTCGTGACCTCGGGGCCGTGGGCCTTGCCGGAGATCATCAGGCCGCACATGCCGCAGATGCCCTCGCGACAGTCGGAGTCGAATGCGATCGGCTCCTCGCCGCGGGCGTTGAGCTGCTCGTTGAGCACGTCGAGCATCTCGAGGAAGCTCATGTCCTCGGAGATGTCGGTGACCGGGTAGGTCACCATCTCGCCCTTGGCCTTGGGGCCGGCCTGGCGCCAGATCTTCAGGGTCAGATTCACTTGTAGCTCCGCTGCTTCATCTCGACGAATTCGTAGACCAGGTCTTCCTTGTGCAGGACCGGCGTGCCGTCCTGACCGCCCCACTCCCACGCGGCGACGTAGGCGTACTCGTCGTCGTGACGCAGCGCCTCGCCGTCCTCGGTCTGGGACTCGGCGCGGAAGTGACCGCCGCAGGACTCGCGGCGGTGCAGCGCGTCGATGCACATGAGCTCACCGAGCTCGAGGAAGTCGGCGACACGGCCGGCCTTCTCGAGGCTCTGGTTGAGCGTGTCGGCGGAGCCGAGCACCTTGACGTTGCGCCAGAACTCGTCACGCAGGCCGCGGATGAGGTCGATGGCCTTGAGCAGCCCCTCCTCGGAGCGCTCCATGCCGCAGTACTCCCACATGATGTTGCCGAGCTCCTTGTGGAAGGAGTCGACCGAGCGGTCTCCGTTGATGGAGAGCAGCTTCTGCACGCGAGCGTCGACGGAGGCGCGAGCCTCGACGACGGCCTCGTGGGACTCCTCGAGCTTGGGGAACGGGCCCTTGGCGAGGTAGTCGCGGATCGTGTTCGGCAGGACGAAGTAGCCGTCGGCCAGACCCTGCATCAGGGCGCTCGCGCCGAGACGGTTGGCTCCGTGGTCGGAGAAGTTCGCCTCGCCGGCGACGAAGAGGCCGGGGATGCTCGACTGGAGGTCGTAGTCGACCCACAGGCCGCCCATCGTGTAATGCACGGCGGGGTAGATGCGCATCGGCACCTCGTACGGGTTCTCGCCCGTGATCCGCTGGTACATGTCGAGCAGGTTGCCGTACTTCTCCGCGACGGCCTCGGCGCTCATGCGCTTGAGGGCGTCGGTGAAGTCGAGGTAGACGCCGCGGCGGAAGTCGCCGACCTTCGGGCCGACGCCGCGGCCCTCGTCGCAGACGTTCTTGGCCTGGCGGCTCGCGATGTCACGCGGCACGAGGTTGCCGAACGAGGGGTAGATCCGCTCGAGGTAGTAGTCGCGGTCCTCCTCGGGGATCTCGCGCGGGTCCTTCTCGCAGTCGGCGGCGTTCTTCGGCACCCAGATGCGGCCGTCGTTGCGCAGCGACTCGGACATGAGCGTCAGCTTGCTCTGGTGCTCGCCCGCCACCGGGATGCAGGTCGGGTGGATCTGCGTGTAGCAGGGGTTGGCGAAGTGCGCGCCCTTGCGGTGCGCGCGCCACGTCGCGGTGACGTTGCTGCCCATCGCGTTGGTCGAGAGGAAGAAGACGTTGCCGTAGCCGCCGCTCGCGAGCACGACCGCGTCGGCGAGGTGGGTCTCGATCTCGCCGGTGACGAGGTCACGGGCGATGATGCCGCGGGCCTTGCCGTCGACGACGACGACCTCGAGCATCTCGTGGCGGCTGAACATCTCGACCGTGCCGGCCGCGACCTGGCGCTCGAGCGCCTGGTAGGCGCCGATGAGCAGCTGCTGGCCCGTCTGGCCACGCGCATAGAACGTGCGCGAGACCTGCACGCCACCGAACGAGCGGTTGTCGAGCAGGCCGCCGTACTCACGCGCGAAGGGCACGCCCTGGGCGACGCACTGGTCGATGATGTTGGCGCTGACCTCGGCCAGGCGGTAGACGTTCGACTCGCGCGAGCGGTAGTCGCCACCCTTGACGGTGTCGTAGAAGAGACGGAACGTCGAGTCGCCGTCCTCCTTGTAGTTCTTGGCGGCGTTGATGCCACCCTGCGCGGCGATCGAGTGCGCGCGGCGCGGGGAGTCCTGGTAGCAGAAGGACTTCACGTTGTAGCCCGCCTCACCGAGCGTCGCCGCCGCGGCGCCACCCGCGAGGCCGGTGCCGACGATGATGACGGTGAGCTTGCGGCGGTTGGCCGGGTTGACGAGGGCGGCATCGAACTTGCGCTTGTTCCAGCGCGCCTCGATCGGGCCCTTGGGTGCCTTCGTGTCGACGATCGGCTCGCCCTCGGTGTAGAGGCCGTGCACGACGCCGGGCGCCGCCTCACGGGTGGGGGCGGGCGCCTCGGGCGCGACGGTGCTGGCTGTCTGGGTGTCGGTCATGGATCAGTTCCCCTTGACGATTCCGAACAGGATGGCGAGCGGCGGGAGCGCGAAGCCCACGGCGGTCACCAGCGCGATGACGGTCGCGGTCGCCTTGGCGGTGCGACGCGACTTGGCGCTGTTGGTCCAGCCGAGGGTCTGCGAGGCGCTCCACACGCCGTGCCACAGGTGCATGCCCAGCGCGGCGAGCGCGAGGACGTAGATGAGGACGACCCACCACACCTGGAAGCTCGAGATGACGAGCTTGCCGGCGCTGTCACCGGCGGCGTCGGGGCCGACGTTGATCTTGAGGATCGTGAACTGCAGCAGGTGCCACACGAGGAAGAGGAGCAGCGCCACGCCGCCCCAGCGCATCATCCGGCTGCGGATGGTCGCCTGCGCGGCCTGCTTGGCCACGTAGCGGGTGGTGCGAGCGCCCCGGGCGCGGCTCCACAGGTAGAAGGCGGAGTACGCGTGCGCGGCGAGCGCGACCACGAGCAGTGCGCGGAAGATCCAGAGGAACCCGCCGAAGGGCAGGATCGGCATGAGGATCGTGCGCAGGTGCAGGGCGTACTCGTCGAACGCCTCGACACCGCCGAAGATCTTGAGGTTGCCGTACATGTGCACCAGCACGTAGAACACGAAGAGCGCGCCCGAGAGGGCCATGAGCAGCTTCATGAACACGGTGGTGCGGCGTGCCGACGCCGGTCGGGGAGTTCCCGTCGCTGGGAGAGTGTTGGTGGCCACGTCCGCACCCTATCCCCGCGGTTTCCGCACTCGAATTCCTACCCACTGGTAAACGGGTTGTTGTGACAATCTCAACAAGAACCCTCGACAACCTGGGCGTATGCCGTGTCCCCGGGCGGGTGCCCGGCATGCCCGGCCGTGGGGCTGGCACTCAGGCGGCGCGGTCGGCGCCCCGGTCGCGGATGACGCGGCCGTAGTGCGCGACGAGGTCCTCGACGACCCGCGACCACGAGCGCTCGCGGACGCGCAGTCGACCGCGCCGACCGAGGGCGGCGCGGTGCCCCGGGGAGGCGAGCACCCGGCATACCTGCGCTCGTAGGTCGCCCGCGCGCTCGGGGTCGAAGAGGTAGCCGTTGTCACCGTCGGTGACGAGGTCGACGGGTCCACCCCGGCGCGGGGCGACGACGGGCAGGCCTGTGGAGCCGGCCTCCTGGAGGGTCTGGCCGAACGTCTCGGCGGTGCCGGTGTGCACGAAGACGTCGAGGCAGGCGTAGGCCCGAGCGAGGTCGTCGCCGTGCCGGGGCCCGAGGAAGGCCGGTGGCCGGTTGGGCCGGGTGGCCGAGCTCGCGACCGCCTCGGCGAGGGCGGCGCCGACCGGCGCGCGCGACGGTCCGTCGCCCACGACGACGATCCGCGTGCCCGGGAGGTCGGCGAGCTCGGCGAGGCGTTCGACCTCCTTCTCGGGCGCGAGCCGGCCGACGAACCCGAGGAGCAGCTCGCCTCCGGGAGCCAGCTCGTGGCGCAGGGAGCGGGTCAGCGCGTCGAGCCGCCACGAGGGGTTGAAGAGGCTCGCATCGACACCGCGACCCCACGGCGCGATGCGCGGCACGCCCTGGGCCCGGAGGTCCGACAGCGCGCTCGAGGACGGCGCGAGCGTCAGGTCGGCCCACGAGTGCAGCCGCCGCAGCCAGCGCCACGTCGCCGCCGCGGCAGCCGCACCGGCCGGTCCGGGCGTGTGCTGCCTGACGTACGCGGCCATGTCGGTCTGGAAGACCGCGACGGTCGGCAGGTCGAGCCGGCGGGCCGCGCTGAGACCTCGCGCGCCGAGGACGAAGGGGCTCGCGACGTGCACGACGTCGGGCGCGAAGTCGCCGAGCACCCGCTCGAGCTCCGGGGTCGGCAGGCCGACGTCGAACTGGCGCACCGGCACCGACGTCACGCGGTGCACGCGGGCGCCGTCGAAGCTCGCCGGCCCGTCCGCCCTCGTGCGCGGCGCGATGACGACCACCTCGTCGCCGCGCCGGTGCAGCTCCTCGACGGTGCGGCAGACGCTCGTGGTCACGCCGTTGACGGCCGGGAGGAAGGACTCGGTGACGATGGCGACGCGCACGTCACCCACGGTCCCGGGACCGGCGCCGGGGCGGGCGACGTCGCGGGGTGTGTGGGGTGACGCCTCGGTGACGTCCTCGTGCCCCGCACCTGGGCCAGTCCACCTGGGCCCGTCACCTGAGCCCGCCTAGGGTGGGCACATGGTGCTCCACGAAGCTGCCGCTGCCCTCGACTGGGTCATGGACAAGTCGTTGGTCCTGGGCTACACGAAGATCGGTCCGGCGGTGCGTCGCGCGTGGTGGCCGCACGACCCGGTGCCCGGCGCCCTGGTCGGGCGTCACGTCCTCGTCACCGGCGCGAGCGGCGGGCTCGGCCTCGCCACGGCCCGAGGCCTGGCGCGCCTCGGCGCAGCCGTCCACATCACCGGTCGCGACCCCGGTCGCCTCGACGACGCCCGCGCCCGCCTCGTCGACGAGCAGCCCCTCGCCGAGGTGACGGCCCACGTCGCCGACGTCAGCGACCTCGCGGCCACCGCGGACTTCGCCCGGCGGTTCGCGGTGGAGGTGCCGCGCCTGCACGCCGTCGTGCACAACGCCGGCGTCATGCCGCCCCAGCGCACCGTGACGCCGGAGGGGCACGAGCTGACCCTCGCCACGCACGTCCTCGGTCCGCACGTGCTGACCTACGGTCTGCGCGAGGCGCTCCACGGTGGGCGCGTCGTCCTCGTGACGTCCGGAGGCGCCTACGGCCAGCGCCTCGACGTCGACGACCCGGAGTACGCCTCGGGCGACTACTCCGGCGTGACCGCCTACGCGCGGACCAAGCGCATGCAGCTCGTCCTCACCGAGCTGTGGGCGCGCGACCTCGCCGCCGACGGCATCCGGGTCCACTCGATGCACCCCGGGTGGGCCGACACCCCCGGCGTGACCGACTCGCTGCCGCGCTTCGCCGCGGTCACCGGGCCGCTGCTGCGCGACGCCGACTCGGGCGCCGACACCGCCGTGTGGCTCGCGGCGACGGCCGACCCGATCGGGACCGGCGGGTTCTGGCACGACCGGCGCCGCCGGTCCACGCACTACGCGCCCGTCGGGGTCGAGTCGCCCCAGCAGGTGGCCCAGTTCTGGGACTACGTGCGCGAGGTGACCGGGGAGCCGGCGCCGAGCGCCTGAGCCCTGCGGACGGCATACGCCCTCGGTCGCACGGGGGTCAGGGGCGCGGCCAGCACGTCGAGCGCTGGACGGGCCCGGTCAGGAGGCGCGGCGCACGCACACCTGCGAGACGGACGTCCGGACGCAGTCGTAGCCGGTGGACACGAGGGCGCGGACCCGCGAGACGAAGAAGTTCCACGCCGGCTGTCCCTCCTCGGGACGCAGGGTGTCGTCGATGATGACCGCCTGCGCTCGAGGCAGGCACGCAGCCGTCGCGTCCAGCGCCGCGGCGGAGTCGAACGGGTACTGGTGGAACCGCGGGCACACGAGCCGCAGGGCGCCCAGCCCCACGGCGTGGGCGCTCGCGTCGTTCGAGCCCGCCCGGGCGTACGTCTTCACGCCGGGGAGTGAGCCGAGGACGGCGCTGTCCGGGGAGCGGCTCTCGAGCAGGCGCAGGCTCGACGGGACGTCGCGGGCAGCGGTGAGCACGAAGTACGGGTGGAGCGCGCCCGCCATGAGGTAGCCGCCGACGAGGAGCAGCAACGCCGCCCGGCGCACGCTGAAGAGGGGCACGGCGCGCCTCGCGACGAGCGCGAGTGCCAGGCCGCCCGGAGCCGACAGCGTCTGGGCGTGGTGCGGCCACGTCCCGGTCACGGCGATGACGACGAGCCCGAGCACGAGGGTGACGATGACGAGGTCCCACAGGACGGCCGGGGAAATGGTGCGCTCGGGGTGCTCTCGGCTGGTCGTCGGCTCGGGATTCGCCGGTTGTGCGCGGCGAGCTGTCGAGGCACGCGGCACCAGCACGAGGACGAGCACGATGCTCGCGATCGTCACGACGCCGGCACCGCGGGCGTCCTCGGGGAAGACGCGGAGCAGGTGTCCGACGACCGAGCCGTACTGCGACGCGACGAGCTCTCCGTCGGCGTAGTCGGCGTTGAGGCGGAAGTTGTCGACCCAGCCGGTCAGCTCACCCCGCCACGAAATCGCACCGATCCCTGCTGCGAGGAAGACCACCGCGCCCAGGACCGCTCGCGCCAGACCCATGAGGCCGCCCGAGGCACGCCGGTGGAGCGCGACCACGAGCAGGGCCCCGGCGACGACCGGCGCCAGGATCAGCTTGGTGAGCAGGAGCAGCCCGACGAGCGCCCCGGCGACGACCCAGCGCGAACGCACGGCGCACGCGACGGCCCCGAGCAGCAGGGCGAGTCCGGGCAGGTGCGTCATCCCGCTCTCGTAGGCCGGTCCGGTGAGGAGCAGCGGAGTGGCACCGAGGCCGGCGACGACCGCGATCTTCGGAGCCGCGCCGGCGGCGCGCGCGAGGACGAGGACGGCGAGGCCCGCTCCGAGGACCCACAGGACCTCGAGCGCGACGTCGGCGAGGGGTGAGACGAGGCGGCCGACGGCGAGGGCGTAGTAGAAGAGCGGGTCCTTGTTGTCCCAGACGTCGACGTAGAGGCGGTCGCCGGCGAGCAGGCGCTCGGCGACCGATGCGTACGTCCCGTGGTCGCCGAACGTGCTCGGTACGAGTCGCGGGAGGGCCACGGCCCAGGCTGCGGCCACCGCCAGCATGACGGCGACAGCCGCACCGGGGGCGGCGGAAGGCGCCGGAGCGCGGAGAGCGCCGGCCGGGGTCGTCGGCGACCATGGCCGGCGCGGCGGCACCGCAGCAGGGTCGGCCAGGTCCACGCGGTCCGTCATGAGCGCTCCGGTCTCAGGTCAGCTCGGTGCGGCCCTGGGCGGTCAGGGTCTCGACGACCTGCTTGACCTCCTGAGCGCGGTCCGGTCGGGTGATGAGCAGCGCGTCCTGCGTGTCGATGACGACGAGGTCCTCGACGCCGATGAGGGCGACGAGACGGCCGCCGGTCGCCACGGTGGCGGTCGAGTCGATGCTGATGATGTCGTCCGCCGGGCCGATCGCGGTGATGCCGGGGATCGAGCTCGACTGGGCGACGAGCCTTGTGAGAGAGGCGAAGTCGCCGACGTCGTCCCACCCGAGGGCGGCGGGGACGACCGCGACGCGACCTGCTGCGGCGGCGGGCTCGGCGACGGCGTGGTCGATGGCGATCTTCTGCAGCGAGGGCCAGAGGTCGGCCATCCGCCGGGGGTCGCCGGCGATGGTGCGCAGGCTGTCGACCATGTCGGCGTGGTTCTCCGCGAGCAGCTCGAGCAGTGTCGTCGCGCCGACGACGAACATCCCTGCGTTCCAGCGGTATTCGCCGCTGTCGACGTAGCGGGTCGCCGTCTCGAGGTCGGGCTTCTCGACGAACTCGTCGACGCGGTGGGCGCTCGGCGCGTCCTCGACCTCGAGCGGCTCGCCGAGCCTGATGTAGCCGAAGCCGGTGGCCGGCTCGGTCGGGTCGATCCCGATCGTCACCAGCTCGCCACGACGGGCGAGGGCCACCGCCTCGGTCACGGCCTGCCGGAAGTTGTCCGGCTCGGCGATGACGTGGTCGGCGGCGAAGGAGCCGAGCACGGCCTCGGGGTCGCGGCGCTCGAGGATCGCGGCGGCGAGGCCGATGGCGGGCATGGAGTCGCGCGGAGAGGGCTCGCCGACGACGGCGTCGTAGCCGAGCATCGGCAGCTGGCGGCGGACCGCGTCCTCGTGGGCGACCCCGGTCACGACGAGGATCCGCTCGCCGACGAGTGGCTCGAGCCGGTCCCACGTGGCCCGCAGCAGCGACTGTCCGGACCCGGTGAGGTCGTGGAGGAACTTGGGGGAGTGGCGCCGGGAGATGGGCCAGAGCCGCGTGCCGGAGCCTCCGGCGGGGATCACGGCCCAGAAGCCCGGTATGCCTGTCATGGGGCACACCGTACCGAGGCGCGGCCCCCGCCCCGGCCGAAGCGCCGATCGTCAGCCGATGTCGCGCCGCCGCAGGGCGACGAGGCCCGCAGCGCCGACGGCCATCGCGAAGGCGGTCAGGGCGACGAGCGGCATCCACGTCAGGGTGCCCCCGGGCAGAGCGGGCAGGTGCGTGAACGGTGAGAGGTCGACGAGCCAGCCGGGCAGGTCGAGCAGGTCACCGAACTCGCCGAGCAGCAGGAAGACGATGAGCGCGGCCCAGGCCAGCCCGGTGAAGCGGGGCAGGGCGCCGTAGAGCAGCAGGGCGACGGCGAGGGCGACCCACACGGCCGGCAGCGTCGAGAGCGCCGCTCCCGCGAGGCGCGCCACCGTCCCGCCGACGTCGCCTGCGTCGGCTCCGTGCACGAGGCCGGCGACCGTGGCGCTGACGAGCAGGACGAGCGCCGAAGCGGCGACGGCCACGGCGACGTGGCCGAGCGCCCAGGTGACCCGCCCCACCGGCGTCGCGAGGACGGCCTCCGCGCGCGTCGTCGTCTCCTCCGTGTGCATCCGCGTGACGAGCGCGATCGACAGGGCGGACGCGCCGATGGCGGCGAAGTGCAGCTCCGTCGAGAAGTAGAGGTCGGTGACGGAGCCGGCGTCGCCGCCCATGGCCCTCAGCATGTCGGCGACCTCGGGGGAGTCGATGAAGGTCTCGACGCTGCCCGCGATGGAGCCGAGCACGACGCCGAGCACCACGTAGGCCACGAGCCAGCCGACGACGGTGCCTCGGGCCAGCCGTCGGGTGAGGGCGCCGGCCGTGCCGATCCGGCTGCGGTCGTGGCCCGCCCGGCTCGGGAGCACCCCCGCGCCGAGGTCGCGTCGTTCCAGCAGCGAGAAGGCGACGGCGACGAGCACGGCGAAGAGCGCGATGCCGAGCGCCGCCACCCAGTAGCGGTTCTCGCCGAAGGCAGAGACCTTGACGCCCCACCCGAGAGGCGAGAGCCAGGAGAGGAAGCGCGCCGGGCTGTCCGCGGCCGCTGTGTCGCCGACGGCGCGGACGAGGAACGCCACGGCGAGCGCCCCGAGCGACCATCCGGCGGTCCCGCGGGTGCTCGACGTCAGCTGCGCCGCGACGGCGGTCACGCCGACCCAGGAGAGACCGATGACGAGCCAGCAGACGCCGAGCGCCACCGAGCCGGCCGGGTCGAGCCCGACGCCGATCGACCAGCCGATGGTGAGGACGACGGTGAGCAGCACGGCCGCGGTGCCGAGCAGCAGCGCGGCCGCCAGCGCCGCCCGACGCCCGACGACGCCGGCGCCGAGCAGCTCGAGCCGGCCGGTCTCCTCCTCCGTGCGGGTGTGGCGGCGGACCACGACGTAGGCGAGCAGGGCGAGGAAGACGCCACCGAGGAGCACCGACTTGAACGTCGCGATCGAGTCGATGCCGAGGCTCGAGATCGGGCCGTACATCGCGACGAGTGCCGGGTTGGCCAGCGTCGGCGCCATCGACTCCTGCGCCGACCTCAGGTCGGGGAAGAGGGCGAAGGTCGCCTGCGCCGACAGTGCGACGAAGGCCGCGAGGCCGAAGGCGCTGACCGGCACGAGCACCCGGTCGCGGCGCGCGGCGAGGCGCAGGAGCGACAGCGTGCCGGTGAGCCCGGCACCGGCGGCGCGTGGCGCGGGACGCGCCGTCGGGCTCGGAGCAGGCGCGACGGTGGTCACGGGGCCACCGCCGATGCCCCGCGGTACTGCTCCATGAAGAGCTCCTCGAGCGTCGGCGGGGCACTCGTCAGGGCCGTGATCCCGTGTGCGCCGAGCAGCTCGAGCAGCCGGCCGAGGTCGTCGCTGCCGACGGTGCACGCCACGTGGTCCCCGGAGACCGTGACGTCCGCGACCCCGGGCAGCGACTCGACCTGCGCCGCGTCGACAGGATGGGCGAGCGTCGCCCGGACCGTCGTGCGGGACAGGTGGCGCAGCTGGGTCAGGGTGCCGGACTCGACGTTGCGCCCCTCGCGGATGATGCTGACGCGGTCGCACAGCTGCTCGACCTCGGAGAGGATGTGGCTCGAGAGCAGCACCGTGCCGCCGGCCTCACGGAACTCGTGCACGACCTCGCGGAAGACCGCCTCCATGAGCGGGTCCAGGCCCGAGGTCGGCTCGTCGAGCAGCAGCAGCTCGACGTCGGAGGACAGCGCCGCGACGAGAGCCACCTTCTGCCGGTTGCCCTTGGAGTAGGAGCGGCCCTTCTTCGTGGGGTCGAGGTCGAAGCGCTCGATCATCGACGCCCGCCGCTTCTCGTCAACGCCGCCGCGGAGCCGGGCGAGGACGTCGATGGCCTCGCCGCCCGTGAGGTTGGGCCACAGGGCCACGTCACCCGGAACGTAGGCGAGGCGTCGGTGCAGCGACTCGACCTCGCGCCACGGGTCCCCGCCGAGGAGGGTGGCGTGCCCACCGTCGGATCGAAGCAGCCCGAGCAGGATGCGCAGGGTCGTGGACTTGCCGGCGCCGTTGGGCCCGAGGAAACCGTGGATCTCGCCCGTCGTCACCTCGAGGTCGAGCCCGTCGAGGGCGACCGTGCGTCCGAAGCTCTTGTGCAGCCCCTGCACCTGGATCGCGGAAGTCATGCATCGACGGTACACAACATTCACGGTTTACTGAATGTTATGACGGTGAGGATAGGGTCGGCGCACGCGGACGGAGGAGGAGTGGTGGCAAGAGCACGGCCGGAGCCCCAGCGCGACGACCGCGCGGTCTCGGCGTACGTCGAGCGCTTCGGCGACACCCTCACCGATGCCGGTATGCCGCGCCTGGCCTCGCGCGTCTTCGCGCAGCTGCTCGCCGACGACGACGGGCGCATGACCGCGGCCGAGCTCACCGAGGCGCTCGACGTCAGCCCTGCCGCCATCTCCGGGGCGGTGCGCTACCTGACCCAGACCTACCTCATCGGCAAGGAGCGCGAGCGCGGCTCGCGCCGCGACGTCTATGTCGTGCAGGCCGACGCCTGGCACGGGGCGATGCTCTCGCGCGACCGGGTGCTGGCCCAGATCGAGACGAGCCTGCGGGCCGGCGTCCCCGCGGTCGGGGGCCTCGGGACCGCCGCTGGGCGCCGGCTCCAGCTGTCCGTCGCCTTCCTCGAGTTCCTCGGCGACCGGATGGGTGCGCTCGAGGGGGAGTGGGAGCAGCGCAAGGCCGACCTCATCCGCGGCTGGCCCACCGACCCCTGACCCCCACCCCCTTCCACCGTCGAGAGGCCAAACCTTGCGGGTCCTCACCCGTCGAGAGGCCAGACTTCGCGGGTTCTGCCATGTCGAGAGACCACACTTCGTGGGCCCCGCCCCGTCGAGAGGCCACGTCCGGCCCGATCGAGGCACGCGGCATACGCCGTCGGTCGAGTGAGATCGGCAACGTTCGACCGGCAGGTCGCGGTGACCGACCCCTACGCCGATACGCTCGGCACCATGGCTGACAGCACTGGCGCGCGCTCCGAGTCCGACCTGCCCATCGAGCCCGTCTACGACGCGTCGGCGCTCGCCGGCTTCGACGCCGAAGCCAAGCTCGGGGCACCCGGCAGCTACCCCTTCACCCGGGGCGTCTACCCGTCGATGTACACCGGGCGGCCGTGGACGATGCGGCAGTACGCCGGCTTCGGCACCGCGAAGGAGAGCAACCAGCGCTACCACCAGCTCGTCAAGGCGGGCACGGGCGGCCTGTCCGTCGCCTTCGACCTGCCGACGCAGATGGGCTACGACTCCGACGAGTCGATCGCGCACGGCGAGGTCGGCAAGGTCGGCGTCGCCATCGACAGCCTCGACGACATGCGGACGCTCTTCGACGGGCTGCCGCTCGACAAGATCTCGACGTCGATGACGATCAACGCGCCCGGCTCGACGCTGCTGCTGCTCTACCAGCTCGTCGCCGAGGAGCAGGGCGTCGCCGGCGACCAGCTGACCGGCACGATCCAGAACGACGTGCTCAAGGAGTACATCGCGCGCGGCACCTACATCTACCCGCCGCGCGAGTCCCTGCGCCTCATCGCCGACATCTTCGCCTACTGCCACAAGGAGATGCCGCGCTGGAACACCATCTCCATCTCCGGTTATCACATGGCCGAGGCCGGGGCGACGCCCGTGCAGGAGATCGCCTTCACCATCGCCAACGCGATGGAGTACGTCCGCGCCGCGCAGGCCGCGGGGCTGCACGTCGACGACTTCGCGCCGCGCCTGTCCTTCTTCTTCGTCGCCCGCACGACCCTCATCGAGGAGGTCGCGAAGTTCCGCGCGGCCCGGCGCATCTGGGCGCGGATCATGAAGGAGGAGTTCGGCGCCCAGAACCCGAAGTCGATGATGCTGCGCTTCCACACCCAGACCGCGGGCGTGCAGCTGACCGCCCAGCAGCCCGAGGTCAACCTCGTCCGCGTCGCGCTCCAGGGCCTCGGCGCGGTGCTCGGTGGCACGCAGTCGCTGCACACCAACAGCTTCGACGAGGCGATCGCGCTGCCGACCGAGAAGGCCGCGCGCCTCGCGCTGCGCACGCAGCAGGTCATCGCCTACGAGACCGACGTGACGAAGACCGTTGACCCGTTTGCGGGTTCGTACGTCGTCGAGTCGATGACCGACGAGATCGAGGCCGCGGCGCTCGCGCTCATCCAGGCCGTCGAGGACAAGGGTGGTGCCGTCGCTGCCATCGAGCAGGGCTTCCAGAAGGGCGAGATCGAGCGGTCCGCCTACCGCGTGCAGCTCGAGATCGACAACGGCGAGCGCACCGTTGTCGGCGTCAACCGCTTCGTCCTCGACCAGGAGGACCACTACGAGCCGCTCCGCGTCGACCCGACGATCGAGGCCGACCAGCGCGCGCGCCTCGAGGCGCTGCGTGCCGACCGCGACAACGAAGCGGTCAAGGCTGCGCTCGGCCGGCTGCAGGACGCCGCCCGCGGCACCGACAACGTGCTCTACCCGATGAAGGAAGCCCTCGCCGCCCGCGCCACCGGCGGCGAGGTCGCGCACGCGCTGCGTGAGGTCTGGGGCACCTACCAGCCCCGCGAGACCTTCTGAGCCACACGGCATACGTCCGCGTATGCCGTGTGCCCGCTCACGCACCCGGGTCAACCAACAGGACCCAACCACGAGAACTGGCGTCACTCGGTCTTCCGTCGCTTCTGGCCTGTCACCTGACCCGCCCGGTCGCGGCGGAGGCCCTGGGACCGGCGCAGCGCGACGACCTCCTCGATCGCACGCCGCACCACGTCAGGCTCGAACATCACCTGCTCCCACGTGAACCGGAGCACGAGCCAGTCCCGCGTGACTAGCCCGTTGTAGCGACGGCAGTCCCGGTCGAACGCGCGGCGCTCGGTGTGGAACTCGTGGCTGTCGGCCTCGAGCACCACACGCAGCTGGTCGTCGGCAAGGTCGACTCGCGCATAGAAGCCGTCGTAGCGGATCCGGACCTGCGGCTCGACCACCAGTCCGGGCACGTCCAGGCAGATTGCCCGCAGCACGCTCTCGAACGGGTTGGCGGCGCGCCGGTCGGCGGCGCCCATCACCCGGTCCACCTTGCCGCGCTGTCGCGGGCCAAGCCATCGGGCGCGCTCCATCACGTCTCGTTGGGGGAGCCCTGACCTCAGGGCCGAGTCCGCGACGGCGAGTGCCTCGTCAAAGGGCAGGTCGAGGCAGCAGTCGATGACGGTCGGCCCGGGTGGTCACCCAGCCGTGGGCAACGTCGTCGGCAGCGAGGTCGCGCCAGTGGACCGTCGCGGGCACCTGCGCGTCTCGGGTCAGGTGCCGCTTGCGCCGCACCGTGACGTGGGGCCGGTCCGACGCGGTCTTGACCTTCCAGCCCCAGTGGTTGGCTGCCGTGGTGTGGGAGGCCGTGCCGCTCAGACGCAGCGCCTCGCGCCGACCGTCCTGTGCGAGCGGAAGGCTGTACCACCCGTGGCTCACTCGCACGATCCGGCCATCGGCCAGGGCTGAGTCGATGCGCCGCCAGTGACTGAGCGCCCGCAGGCGGTCACGACGTGCGATGCCGCCGAGGCGGGCCAGTGCCAGTTCCGGACGAAGTGTGGGCATGGCCCAGCGTGGCCGGGTCTGCGCGGCCGGCCGACTCGCCGTCCACAGGGGTCAAGCGACAGGCCGACCGGGGTCGATGCTCGGTCAGGTGAGCCGACCGGACGGCATACGTCCTGTCACTTGACCCGTCGCGCGTCCCGACCGAGGGCGTATGCCGTTCAGCTGGGTCGGGCGCCCACGCGCGCTGCCGCTGCGCTGCCGGCCGCGACCCCGGCGCGTAGGGCTCCGGACCGGTCCGCGCCACCGAGCCAGGCCGACAGCAGGCCGGCGTTGAAGGCGTCGCCACACCCCGTGGCGTCGACGTTGTCCACGAAGGGCGCCTCGGCGCTCTCGTCGACGTCGGCGCCGACCCACCGGGCGCCCGCCGCGCCGTAGGTGGCGACGACCTCGCGCGCGTGCCCGAGGATCGCGGCCAGCCCGCCGAGCGCGGCGACCTCGTTCTCGTTGGGCAGCAGCAGGTCCACGCCGTCCACCCAACCCAAGAACGACGAGACGCCCTCACGCTCGATGAGGGCCGGCGACTGCGGGTCCACCGACGTGCTCCACCCCAGCGAGCGGGCCTGGCGCAGCGACTCGAGACCGGCCGCCCGCGACCCGGCGTCGAAGAGCACGTAGCCCGACAGGTGCAGGTGGGGCCGCGGCTCCGCGGGAAGACCGAGCGAGGCGAGGTCGACGTCGGCCACGGAGAAGGCCTTGTTGGCGCCCCGGTCGGGGAACATCGTCCGGTCGCCGTGGCCGTCGAGCAGGATGACGACCATGCACGTCGGCAGGGCGGGGTCGACGGCGAAGGCGCAGGTGACGCCGGCCGCCTCGAGCTCGCCACGGCAGGCGGCCCCGGCGGCGTCGTCACCCACCCGCGCGACGAGTGTCACCTCGGCGCCGAGCCCGGCCAGCCACGACGCGGAGTTGCCGCCCGCGCCGCCGGGGACGAGGGCCACGGCCGACGGGGTGTCGGAGTGCCACCGGATGTCGCCGGAGGGGCGGGTGATGACGTCGAGCCCCACGTCGCCGACGACGACCACCGGCCGCGTCGTCATGCGCGTGCTGCCGTCTGCGTCGCCACCTCGGCGGCGACCTCTCCGGCGAGCGCCGCGTTGGACAGGACGAGCTCGACGTTGGCGCGCAGCGACTCGCCGCCGGAGTGGTCGTGGAAGTACTCGAGCAGCCTCGGGGTGACGTCCTTGCCGTGCACGCCCTCGCGCTCCAGCAGCGCGAGCCCCTCCTCGACGAGCCGGTCGTGCAGCCCGCGCTCGACCTGCCGGTCGACGGGCAGCGGGTTGGCGAGCACGACGCCGGCCGCGTCGGTCCCGAGCCGTGCCCGGGCGACGACGACGCGCGCCGCCTCCGCCGCGGACTCGACCCGCCACGGCACCGGCTGCCCCGAGTCGGACAGGTAGAAGCCGGGGAACGCGTCGGTGCGGTAGCCGAGCACCGGCACCGACAGCGTCTCGAGGGTCTCGAGCGTCCCCGCCACGTCGAGGATGGACTTCACTCCCGCGCACACGACGAGGACCGGCGTCGAGGCGACGACGCCGAGGTCGGCCGACACGTCGAACGTCTCGGACGCGCCTCGGTGCACGCCGCCCAGGCCGCCGGTCGCGAAGACCCGGATCCCAGCCAGGTGGGCCAGCGCGGAGGTCGACGCCACGGTCGTCGCTCCCGAAAGTCCCAGTGCCGCAGCGACACCCACGTCGCGGACCGAGAGCTTGGCGATGTCGGGGTCGGTGCAGACCCGCTCGACCTCCCGGGCGCCGAGGCCGACGTGCACGACGCCGTCGAGCACCGCGATCGTGGCCGGGACCGACCCGCCGGTCCGGACGGCGTCCTCGATCTGCGCCCCGATCTCGATGTTGTCGGGGTGGGGGAGGCCGTGGGCGAGGATCGTGCTCTCGAGGGCCACGACACCGACGCCGGCGTCGAGGGCCTCCTGCACCTCCTCGTGGACGACGAGCAGGTCTGACCCGGGCAGGTTCGCACGCATGGCGGCAACCCTAGTTCCGGCCGAACTCCCGGCGTCAGCGGCCACCGCGCGGGCAGGCCGCGCACTCCCGCATCCCGGGCAGCGCGTAGATGAAGCAGCACGACACCCGCGTCGGCTCGGGCCCGACGCTCTCGCCGGCGGCGCCGCGGGCCAGCCGCACCGACGTGGCCCACATGTCCTCGACGACGCCCCACCGCTGCCGTGACCCCATCCGCACGTCGGGGGCGTACGCCGTCACGACCTCCGAGACGAGGCCGAGGTATGCCGCGTGGCCGCGTTCCAGACGCCGCGCGGGGTCCTCGTCCACCTCCAGCGAGGCGCGCTCCGGCTCGAGGACGATGCGCGCCGGGTTGAGACCCGGCGCGAGCTCGAACCCCAGCCCCGCACCCGACGGCACGAGGAGCCAGGGGCCGAGGCACGCGGCATACGCGATCGGTGTGGCGGCGACCTCGCACGCCCACTGCAGCACGAAGGCGGCGGGCACGTGCGTCGGCACCGACACGCCGTGACGCCGCCCCATCTGCCCGCCCAGCCCCGAGCGCCACGGCTCGAGCGGGTCGGCGCCCGCGCGCACGTGGGCCAGCACGTCGCTCCACCACACCGTCGCGGGGGACGCGTCGCAGGTCAGCGTGGTGAAGGGCAGCGCCCGGTCGACGACGCCCACGAGGGAACGGACGGCGTCGGGACCGAGCGCCGGCACCGACGCTGACTCCTGCTCCACGCGTGACCTCCCTGCCTCGTCGGGACCCCGCGCCCGGGGTCGGCGACCATCCTCTCGCTAGACTCCGGTGCTCGTGACCGACCGCTCCGCCCCACTGCCCTTCGAGGCCCTTGCTCGCACCGTCGAGCAGCATGCCGCGGAGCTGGTCTCGATCCGCCGCGACCTGCACACCCATCCCGAGCTCGGGCGCGGTGAGGTGCGCACGACCGCACTCGTCGCAGAGCGGCTCGAGCGGGCCGGCATCGCCGTCCGGCGGCTGCGCGGCACCGGCCTCGTCGCCGACCTCGGCGCGACCGAGCCCGCCCACCGCATCGCGCTGCGCGCCGACATCGACGCGCTGCCGATCCGCGAGCAGACCGGCCTCGACTTCGCCTCGCAGACGGACGGCGTCAGCCACTCGTGCGGTCACGACGTGCACACCACGGCGCTCATCGGCGCGGCGCTCGCGCTCAAGTCCGTCGAGGAGCGGCTCGTCGCGTCCGGCGTCGGTGCCCGCCTCGTCTTCCAGCCCGCCGAGGAGCTCATGCCCGGCGGGGCGGAGGACGTCGTGGCCCAGGACGGCCTCGTCGGGGTCGACCGCATCTTCGCGCTGCACTGCGACCCCAGCCTCGACGCGGGGCAGGTGGGACTGCGCGTCGGCGCCATCACCGCCGCGGCCGACCAGATCGAGGTCACGCTCTCCGGGCGGGGCGGCCACACCTCGCGCCCGCACCTGACGCAGGACCTCACGTATGCCCTCGCCAAGGTCGTCACGGACGTGCCGGCCGTGCTGTCGCGCCGTCTCGACCCGCGCGCGGGCGCGGCGCTCGTGTGGGGCTCGATCCACTCGGGCGGCGCCCACAACGTCATCCCGTCGTCCGGCAAGGTCGGCGGCACGCTGCGCATGCTCGACGCCGGCATCTGGGAGGGCGTCGAGCGTCTCCTCGAGGCCGTCGTCCACGAGGTCGTCAAGCCGTATGCCGTACAGGCCGAGGTCACGATCACCAAGGGCGTGCCCCCGGTCGTCAACGACGCCGGCTGCATCGACGCGCTCACGGCCGCGGTGACCGGCACCGGCTCCTTCGTCGCCCCGACGCCGCAGTCCCTCGGCGGCGAGGACTTCGCGTGGTACCTCACCCACGTCCCCGGCGCGATGGCCCGCCTCGGCACCCGTGCCGCCGGTGGCGCGACCTTCGACCTGCACCGCGGGGACCTCGTCATCGACGAGGCCGCGATCACCGTCGGGGCGAGCACGCTGGCCGGTGTCGTCTTCTCCGCAGCCGCCCAGCTGGCGGGCACTGCGACCCTCGCAGGAGTCACGCCACTGGGTGCGGTCGCGGATCGGTAACACTTCCTGCGACTTGACCCGAGCCGCTCAGATCTTGTCGTGCCGGGGTCTACAGTTCCGTGCTATCTGGGCCGATGTCGTCGTCGGCCCGACGGACTGAAGGAGAGCGCCTTGCGTTCACATGTGAAGTTGAGTGCCGTCGTCGCGACCGGTCTGGTCGCCGCACTCGCGGGCTGCGGTGGGACGTCGGGTCCCGCCACCGGCTCTGGTGGTGGCACCAACACGGCTGCCTCGGGCGACTGCTCGAGCGCCGAGGTGTTCTGCGTCGGCCTCGTCACCGACGTGGGCAAGGTCGACGACAAGGGCTTCAACCAGGCTGCCTGGGAGGGTGTCGAGCAGGTCAAGGGTGAGCTCGGGGCGCAGACGAAGTACGTCGAGACGACCGACCCCAAGGACTACGCGAAGAACATCAAGCAGTTCACCGACGCGAAGTACGACGTCATCGTCACGGTCGGCTTCCTCATGGCCGACGCCACGCGCGCGGCGGGCAAGCAGTACCCCAACACGAAGTTCATCGGCTTCGACCAGTTCCAGGCCGACCCGGTCGTCCCGAACGTCACCGGTCTGATCTTCCACGAGGACCAGGCGGGCTACGCCGCCGGCTTCCTCGCCGGCTCCATGACGAAGTCCAACAAGATCGGCGTCGTCCTCGGCCAGGAGATCCCCCCGACCCAGGCCTACGCCGCGGGCTACGAGAACGGCGCCAAGGCCGCCAACCCGGCCGTCACCGTCTCGAAGGTCTACCACCCGGCCGGCAACACCGCCTTCAACGACCCCGTGTGGGGTGCCGGTGAGGCCAAGAAGATGCTCGCGCAGGGCGCGGACTTCATCTTCGGTGCCGGTGGTGGCACGGGCAACGGCGCACTCCAGGAGACCGCCAAGACGAGCGGTGCGGGCGACAAGGTCTTCTGCATCGGCGTCGACCTCGACCAGTGGGACACCCTGCCGGCCGCGCACCCCTGCCTCATCACCTCGGCCGAGAAGCACGAGAAGGACGGCATCGGCGAGCTGCTCAAGCAGATCAAGGGCAACACCGTCAAGCCGGGCAACTTCTTCGGCACCGCCGGCATCTCGCCGTTCCACGACTTCGACAGCAAGGTCCCGGCCGACGTCAAGACCAAGGTCGCCGACGTCGTCAAGAAGCTCGAGGACGGCTCGCTCGCCACGGGCTACAAGCCCTGATCGAGTTTCGTTCTGGGGCGGATCCCATCCGCACTAGAGTCCCTTCATGAAGTCGTCGAGCGGGTGCTCCACCGGGGCACCCGCTCGACGCCGTTCTGCCTCGGGTCACCGGCGCCGAGCGTGCATCGCAGCATGAGTTTGGTCCAGACAAGGAGTCGAGAGGTCCGAGATGGCCGATCCCAGAGATGAGCCGTCGGACGGCCGCCCCGCGACGGGCGCCGTAGCCACGGAGACAGCACCGCCGCCCGTGGTGGCCGAGCGAGGCGCACCGCCGCCACCGACGGGGGTCCTGGGGCTGCTCGTCCGTGAGCAGTCCATCATCGTGCCCATCGTGGCGGTCATCGCGGCGCTCGCCATCGGTGCGGTCCTGATCCGGGCCCAGGGCGTCAACCCGATGTACGCCTACCAGAGCCTCTTCTCCTACTCCTTCGGCACGGCGGACGGTCTACGGGGCACCTTCGAGAAGATGGTGCCGCTCATCCTCTGCGGCCTCGCGGTCGTCATTCCGCTCCGCGTCGGCCTGTTCAACATCGGCGCCCAGGGGCAGCTGATGTCGGGCGCCATCTGTGCCGCGGCCGCCGCGCACGCGGTGCGTGAGGCGCCGGGCTTTCTCATCGCGGTCATCGCGATGGTCGCAGGCATCCTCGGCGGCGCCATGTGGGCCTCGATCGCCGGAGCGCTCAAGGCGACCCGCGGCGTCCACGAGGTCATCTCGACGATCATGCTCAACTCGATCGCCGCGGGCCTCATCGACTACCTCGTCAACGGGCCGCTCAAGGACCCGACCCAGTCCTACCCGTCGTCCTACCCGGCCCCCGAGGCGGCGCAGTTCCAGCCGCTCGGGTTCGTCCCGATCGGCCTGCCGATCGCGCTCGTGCTCGCGATCCTCGTCGCGTGGATGCTGCGCCGGACCACGCTGGGCTTCCAGTTCGAGACCATCGGCCGCAACCGCCACGCCGCGTCCTACGCCGGCATCAAGCTCGGCGGGATGATCGTGCTGGCCATGGCCGTCGCCGGTGGGCTCGCGGGCCTGTCGGGCTCGATCGAGTACCTCGAGATCGACCCCTACCGCTACCAGGACGGCATCGCCGGCTCGCTGGGCTTCGACGGCATCACCATCGCGCTGCTCGCGCGGTCCAGCCCCCTCGGCACCATCCCGGCCGCGCTGCTCGTCGGTGCGCTCCGCGCCGGGTCGTCGACGCTGATGTTCAACACCGGCATCCAGCCCGAGATCGTCGACATGCTGCTGGCGATCACGCTGCTGCTCGTGTCGCTGCCGATCATCGCCAAGCTGATCTTCCGCCGGCACACCGCCAAGTCGTCCGCGCTCGCGAGCAGCTGGGGGTCCTGACATGGAGTGGCTCAAGCGCAACCAGATCACCGTCGGCGCGGGTCTCGTCATCCTCGTCGCGGCCTACGTGTTCTACGCCGTCAACTCCAACGTCGCGACCTCGATGTTCAGCGGCGCGTGGTTCTTCGCCGTCCCGCTCGTGCTCGGCGCCCTCACCGGTGTCGTCGGTGAGCGGTCCGGTGTCGTCAACATCGGCATCGAGGGCCAGATGCTCGTCGCGGCCTTCGCGGCGTTCTTCTCGGCGGCCGCCACCGGCTCGCTCGTCGTCGGCGTCCTCGTCGGCATGCTCGCCGGCATCGCCATGGGCGCGTTCCTCGCCCTGACGACGGTCAAGGGGCTGATGGACCAGATCATCGCCGGTGTCGTCATCAACATCGTCGCGACCGGTCTGACGTCCTTCTTCTACCGTCCGGGCAAGGTCCTCTCGGCCAACATGCCGCAGTGGGAGGTCCCGCTGCTGTCGAAGATCCCGCTCATCGGCGACGTGTTCTTCCAGTCGGGGCCGATCGCCCTGTTCGCCCTCGTGTCGGTGCCGGTCGTGCACTTCGCGCTGTTCCGCACCCGCTGGGGCCTGCGCACCCGGTCCATCGGCGAGTACCCGTCGGCGGCCGACACCGCTGGCATCGACGTCATCCGCATGCGGCTGGTCAACGTCACCATCGGTGGCATCTTCGCCGGTGCGGCCGGGGCCTACCTGTCCATGGAGGCCACGGGCGGCTTCGAGCGCGGGATGACCGCAGGCCGAGGCTTCCTCGCCCTCGCCATCCTCATCTTCGGCGGCTGGCGACCGCTTCGCGTCTTCGCGGCGGCGCTGTTCTTCGGCTTCACCAACGCGCTCGCGTCGCAGCTGCAGGGCGTCATCAGCATCCCGCAGCAGTTCATCACCCTGCTGCCGTACCTCCTGACGCTCATCGTGCTGGCGGTCGCCGCCGGCCGGGTCCGCGCGCCCGCAGCCGTCGGCCAGCCGTTCGTGAAGGGAGAGGGCTCGTGAGCCAGGAAGCAACCCAGGACTCGACCCAGGACACCACCCGGGACACCGCACGGGACCGCCCGGTGGAGGCCGCCGACGGCTCCACGGCGCCGGCCGAGCGCCTGCTCGACATCGAGGGCCTGTCCAAGTCCTTCGGCACCGTCCGGGCCAACCGCGACATCAACCTGCACGTCGGACGTGGCGAGATCGTCGCCCTCCTCGGCGAGAACGGCGCCGGCAAGTCGACGCTCGTCAAGCAGATCTTCGGCCTCATCAAGCCCGACCACGGCACGATCACCATCAAGGGCGACGCGAGCCCGATCAAGGACCCGAAGGACGCGATCCGTCGCGGGATCGGCATGGTGCACCAGCACTTCCAGCTGGTCCCCGTCATGACGGTCGCCGAGAACATGATCCTCGGGCACGAGACGACGAGCCGGGGCGTCCTCGACATCGAGGGCGCGCGCCGGCTCGTCCGCGAGCTGTCCGACAAGCACGGTCTCAAGGTCGATCCCGACGTCGAGGTCGAGGACCTCCCGGTCGGCACCCAGCAGCGCGTCGAGATCCTCAAGGCGCTCTCGCGCCGGGTCGACCTGCTCATCCTCGACGAGCCCACGGCGGTGCTGACGCCGCAGGAGACCGACGAGCTGCTGACCGTGATGAAGGAGCTCGCCGCCGGCGGGACCTCGATCGTCTTCATCACGCACAAGCTGCGTGAGGTCCTCGCCGTCGCGGACCGCGTCTACGTGCTGCGCCAGGGCGGGGTCGTCGGCGAGGTCGCCACGGCCGACACCGATGCCCGCGGGCTCGCCACGATGATGGTCGGTCGTGACGTCGTGCTCCGTGTCGACAAGGAGGAGGCGACTCCGGGCGACGACGTCCTGTCGATCCGCGACCTCGTGGTGCTCGACGACCGCCAGCTCCGGGCCGTCGACGGGTTCTCCCTCGACGTCCGCGCAGGCGAGATCGTCGGTGTCGCCGGTGTCGAGGGCAACGGCCAGCGCGAGCTCGTCGAGGCGATCGCCGGCATGCGTCCGCCGCAGTCGGGTCGCATCGACCTGCTCGGCAAGGACATCACCAAGGCCAACCCGCACGACACGCACGTCGCGGGCGTGGGGCACATTCCCGAGGACCGTGAGCGCCACGGCCTCGTGGCGTCCTACTCCCTCGCCGACAACCTCGTGCTCAACCGGTTCTCCGAGAAGCCGTTCGCCAACGGGTTCGTCCGGGACTTCGACGAGGTCCGCAAGAACGCCGAGGCGCTCTTCACCGAGTTCGACATCCGTGCGGCGGGGGTCCAGGCCATGGCCGGCTCGCTGTCCGGTGGCAACAAGCAGAAGGTAGTCGTCGCGCGCGAGATGAGCTTCGGGCCCAAGCTGCTCATGGCCGCCCAGCCCACGCGTGGTGTCGACGTCGGCTCGATCGAGTTCATCCACCGGCGCATCGTCGCGGCCCGTGACGCGGGAGCGGCCGTGCTCCTCGTGTCGGCCGAGCTCGACGAGGTCCTCTCGCTCGCCGACCGCATCGCCGTCATCCACGGCGGCAAGGTCGTCGCCGAGATGCCGGGCAAGGATGCCGACCGCACCGAGATCGGTCGCCTCATGGCGGGGGACCACTAGGTGTCCTCCGCCGACGAGGCCACCGGCCACGAGACGCAGCCGTATGCCGTCCAGCCCGCTGGACGGCATACGGCCGGGTCGCTCGGTGGTGACCCTGCTGGTGACGGCGCGGTCGAGCGCGAAGCGGTCGACTGGGAGTCGCTGCGGCTGCGCGCGGTCGAGCTCATGGAGCGGGCGTACGCGCCGTACTCCGAGTTCCGGGTCGGCGTCGCCGGGCTCGTCGACGACGGCCGCGTCGTCGCCGGCTGCAACGTCGAGAACGCCGCCTACGGCGTGACGCTGTGCGCCGAGTGCGGCATGGTCTCGGAGCTGCACGCCACCGGCGGGGGCCGGCTCACCGCCGTCTTCTGCGTCGGCGGTGACGGTCAGGCCCTCATGCCGTGCGGTCGCTGCCGGCAGCTGCTGTGGGAGAACGGCGGTCCGGACTGCCTGCTCATGACGCCGGAGGGTGTGCTGCCGATGTCGGTCGTGCTGCCGCAGGCGTTCGGGCCCGACAACCTGCGTCTCGGCCAGGGCTGAACGGCACACGCGCACGTCCTGCTCCGGCCTCGTCCGGGCTGGGACATGATGGTCCCGTGAGCGAAGCCTTCGATGCCGTAGACGTCATTTCCGCCAAGCGCGACCGGGCCGAGCTGTCCGACGCCCAGATCGACTGGGTCATCGACGCCTACACCCGGGGCGCCGTCGCCGAGGAGCAGATGTCTGCTCTCGCGATGGCCATCTACCTCAACGGGATGAACGCCCGCGAGATCGCGCGCTGGGCCGACGCGATGATCCGCTCGGGTGAGCGTCTCGACTTCTCCGGGCTCTCGCGCCCCACGAGCGACAAGCACTCGACCGGGGGAGTGGGCGACAAGATCACCCTGCCCCTGGCGCCGATCGTCGCAGCCTGCGGCGTCGCCGTCCCGCAGCTCTCGGGTCGCGGGCTCGGCCACACGGGGGGCACGCTCGACAAGCTCGAGTCGATCCCGGGGTGGCGCGCCGACCTCACCAACGAGCAGATGATGCACCAGCTCGAGGACGTCGGCGCGGTGATCTGCGCCGCCGGCTCGGGCCTCGCCCCCGCCGACAAGAAGCTGTATGCGTTGCGCGACGTCACGGGGACCGTGTCGTGCGTGCCCCTCATCGCCACCTCGATCATGAGCAAGAAGATCGCCGAGGGGACCGGGTCGCTCGTCCTGGACGTCAAGGTCGGTTCGGGGGCGTTCATGAAGGAGCTCGGCCAGGCGCGCGAGCTCGCCGAGACCATGGTGCGGCTCGGCAAGGACGCCGGCGTGCACACGGTCGCGCTGCTGACCAACATGGAGACCCCGCTCGGCCTGACGGCCGGCAACGCCCTCGAGGTGCGCGAGTCCGTCGAGGTGCTCGCCGGCGGGGGGCCGGCGGACGTCGTCGAGCTGACCCTCGCCCTCGCGCGCGAGATGGTCGCCGGTGCGGGACGCTCCGACATCGACCCCGCGGACGTCCTCGCGGACGGGCGGGCCATGGACGTGTGGCGCCGGATGATCCAGGCGCAGGGTGGGGACCCCGACGCGGCGCTGCCGACGGCCAAGGAGACCCACCACGTGCTCGCTCCTGCGGACGGGGTGCTCGTGCAGCTCGACGCCCTCGCCGTCGGCGTGGCCGCCTGGCGCCTGGGTGCGGGGCGCGCCCGCAAGGAGGATCCCGTTCAGGCCGGCGCCGGCGTCGAGCTGCACCACAAGCCGGGGGCGACGGTGCGTGGGGGAGAGCCCCTCATGACGCTGCACACCGACGAGCCGGACCGCTTCGCCCGGGCGCTCGAGGCGCTCGAGGGTGGCTTCACCATCGCTCCCGAGGGCTCGCGTCCCGACCTGCCCCCGATCGTCATCGACCGCGTCTCCTGACGTTGCGGCCCGCTCGGGCGGGTGGCCGTCGACGGCCCTGAGCCGAGCCGGTTCGACGGCCGTTCGTGGGGCGGCTGCATCGGGTAGGGGAACGGATTTGTGCTCCGCGGCGAGGCCGGGTTACTGTTCTCTTCGTCAGCCCGACAGGGAGGAACGGACGCCACCGCGGAGCGAGTGATCGCGAGCGAAGTTGGCCGGTCCCGGGGCTGACCAGCATGGACCGAGACTCGCTGGTCGAACCAGTACGGTCTCGGGTGCAGGAACCGCCTCACTGCGGGTCCTCGCGGCCGGTCTACGGATCGGGAGCGGGTTTGACTCGGATCGGTGCGGCGGGTAAGTTTGAAGGGTTGCCCCGGAGGCCTCCTCGTTGAGGTGGTTGATGGTGTGTGTCCGATTCTTGAGAACTCAACAGCGTGTCAAAAATCGATGCCAATTACCTCGTCCCGAGGCTGGCTCGGAGTCATCCATGAGGGTGGTCTGGGTTGGTTTTGGTGCGAATTATCCTTTGGTTGAAACTGAATGATCAACTCTTTTTGAGCTGGTTGTTCGACTTCAGTCAGGTTTTCGAGCCCTTCATGGGTTCAAAGTTTGCTCGTCCTCTTTTCGGGGGTGGGTGTTTGAACATCAACGGAGAGTTTGATCCTGGCTCAGGACGAACGCTGGCGGCGTGCTTAACACATGCAAGTCGAACGGTGACGATCAAGCTTGCTTGGTCTGATCAGTGGCGAACGGGTGAGTAACACGTGAGTAACCTGCCCCAGACTCTGGGATAACCCCGGGAAACCGGAGCTAATACCGGATATGACACCAGTCCGCATGGGCATGGTGTGGAAAGTTTTTCGGTCTGGGATGGACTCGCGGCCTATCAGCTTGTTGGTGAGGTAGTGGCTCACCAAGGCGACGACGGGTAGCCGGCCTGAGAGGGCGACCGGCCACACTGGGACTGAGACACGGCCCAGACTCCTACGGGAGGCAGCAGTGGGGAATATTGCACAATGGGCGGAAGCCTGATGCAGCGACGCCGCGTGAGGGATGACGGCCTTCGGGTTGTAAACCTCTTTCAGCAGGGAAGAAGCGAAAGTGACGGTACCTGCAGAAGAAGCACCGGCTAACTACGTGCCAGCAGCCGCGGTAATACGTAGGGTGCGAGCGTTGTCCGGAATTATTGGGCGTAAAGAGCTTGTAGGTGGTTTGTCGCGTCTGCTGTGAAAATCCGAGGCTCAACCTCGGACTTGCAGTGGGTACGGGCAGACTAGAGTGTGGTAGGGGAGACTGGAATTCCTGGTGTAGCGGTGGAATGCGCAGATATCAGGAGGAACACCGATGGCGAAGGCAGGTCTCTGGGCCATTACTGACACTGAGAAGCGAAAGCATGGGGAGCAAACAGGATTAGATACCCTGGTAGTCCATGCCGTAAACGTTGGGAACTAGGTGTGGGTCTCATTCCACGAGATCCGTGCCGCAGCTAACGCATTAAGTTCCCCGCCTGGGGAGTACGGCCGCAAGGCTAAAACTCAAAGGAATTGACGGGGGCCCGCACAAGCGGCGGAGCATGCGGATTAATTCGATGCAACGCGAAGAACCTTACCAAGGCTTGACATACACCGGAATCACTCAGAGATGGGTGCGTCTTCGGACTGGTGTACAGGTGGTGCATGGTTGTCGTCAGCTCGTGTCGTGAGATGTTGGGTTAAGTCCCGCAACGAGCGCAACCCTCGTTCTATGTTGCCAGCACGTCATGGTGGGGACTCATAGGAGACTGCCGGGGTCAACTCGGAGGAAGGTGGGGATGACGTCAAATCATCATGCCCCTTATGTCTTGGGCTTCACGCATGCTACAATGGCCGGTACAAAGGGCTGCGAAACCGCGAGGTGGAGCGAATCCCAAAAAACCGGTCTCAGTTCGGATTGGGGTCTGCAACTCGACCCCATGAAGTCGGAGTCGCTAGTAATCGCAGATCAGCAACGCTGCGGTGAATACGTTCCCGGGCCTTGTACACACCGCCCGTCAAGTCACGAAAGTCGGTAACACCCGAAGCCGGTGGCCCAACCCTTGTGGGGGGAGCCGTCGAAGGTGGGACTGGCGATTGGGACTAAGTCGTAACAAGGTAGCCGTACCGGAAGGTGCGGCTGGATCACCTCCTTTCTAAGGAGCAGTCATTTATGGCAGCCCGGTCTGTCCCCGAGTGTGGGGCAGCGGGTGCTCAAGGGTGGAACATCGATTACTTGACACCGTCCCGGTGTCTCTCACCAGTACAAGCGGAGCTTGCTTCGCAGTGGAACGTGGGGGATGTGGGGTGCGGTGTCTGACACGTTGTTGGGTCCTGAAGGATCGGGCAACACTGCCGGCTGCTGGTTTCCAGTGGTTGTGGTGGTGGAGCCAGGTTTCTTCTGGATGTGGGCCCTGCCGAAGCTGCAGTTTGTCTGTGGTGGGTGTGGGGTGCCGGTTGTATTTTGAGAACTTCACAGTGGACGCGAGCATCTTTGTAGTGTTCAAGTTTTTAAGGGCACACGGTGGATGCCTTGGCACCAGGAACCGAAGAAGGACGTAGGAATCTGCGATAAGCCTCGGGTAGTCGATAACCAGACTGTGATCCGAGGATTTCCGAATGGGGAAACCCGGCTGGAGGCAAGTCCAGTCACCCGCACCTGAATATATAGGGTGTGTGGAGGGAACGTGGGGAAGTGAAACATCTCAGTACCCACAGGAAGAGAAAACAACATGTGATTCCGTGAGTAGTGGCGAGCGAAAGCGGATGAGGCTAAACCGGGCGTGTGTGATAGCTGTCAGGCGTTGCACGTTCGGGGTCGTGGGACCCGCCAACAGGGGCTGACACCTCTGTAGGGAGTGAGAAATCTGCGTCATAGTCGAAGAGCATTGAATGGCTCGGCATAGAGGGTGCGACCCCCGTAGACGAAATGGTGTGGACTCCCGGTGGTGTTTCCCAAGTAGCACGGGGCCCGAGAAATCCCGTGTGAATCTGGCAGGACCACCTGCTAAGCCTAAATATTCCCTGGTGACCGATAGCGGACAAGTACCGTGAGGGAAAGGTGAAAAGTACCCCGGGAGGGGAGTGAAATAGATCCTGAAACCGTGTGCCTACAATCCGTTGGAGCCTCCCGCCGTTGGGCGTGTGGGGTGACAGCGTGCCTTTTGAAGAATGAGCCTGCGAGTTAGTGCTCAGTGGCGAGGTTAACCCGTGTGGGGAAGCCGTAGCGAAAGCGAGTCCGAATAGGGCGTTTGAGTCGCTGGGTCTAGACCCGAAGCGGAGTGATCTACCCATGGCCAGGTTGAAGCGCAGGTAAGACTGCGTGGAGGACCGAACCCACTTAGGTTGAAAACTGAGGGGATGAGCTGTGGGTAGGGGTGAAAGGCCAATCAAACTCCGTGATAGCTGGTTCTCCCCGAAATGCATTTAGGTGCAGCGTCACGTGTTTCTTGCCGGAGGTAGAGCTACTGGATAGCTGATGGGCCTCACCAGGTTACTGACGTTAGCCAAACTCCGAATGCCGGTAAGTGAGAGCGTGGCAGTGAGACTGCGGGGGATAAGCTCCGTAGTCGAGAGGGAAACAGCCCAGATCACCAGCTAAGGTCCCTAAGCGTGTGCTAAGTGGGAAAGGATGTGGAGTTGCTGTGACAACCAGGAGGTTGGCTTAGAAGCAGCCACCCTTTAAAGAGTGCGTAATAGCTCACTGGTCAAGTGATTCCGCGCCGACAATGTAGCGGGGCTCAAGCACACCACCGAAGCTGTGGCATTGACATACTGCTCGGCACCAACTCCTGCGGGACTGGTGTCCAGGCGTGTTGATGGGTAGGGGAGCGTCGTGTGGCCAGGGAAGCGGCGGTGTGAACCAGCCGTGGAGGCCACACGAGTGAGAATGCAGGCATGAGTAGCGAATGACGGGCGAGAAACCCGTCCGCCGAATAACCAAGGGTTCCAGGGTCAAGCTAATCTGCCCTGGGTAAGTCGGGACCTAAGGCGAGGCCGACAGGCGTAGTCGATGGACATCCGGTTGATATTCCGGAACCGGCGAAGGACCGCCCATGATGAACCCAGTGATGCTAAGTGCCTGAAGCACGCCCACCAGCCCTTCGGGGTTACCGGGTGTGTGGAGCGCACGACCCGATCTGGTAGTAGTCAAGCGATGGAGTGACGCAGGAAGGTAGCCTCCGCGTGGCGATGGTTGTCCACGTCCAAGGGTGTAGGGCGCGATCCAGGCAAATCCGGGTCGCATGAAGCCTGAGACCTGATAGTGACCGCGAATGCGGGAAGAGGGTGATCCTATGCTGCCGAGAAAAACTTCTAGCGAGGTTCGAGCCGCCCGTACCCCAAACCGACTCAGGTGGTTAGGTAGAGAATACCAAGGCGATCGAGTGAATCGTGGTTAAGGAATTCGGCAAAATACCCCCGTAACTTCGGGAGAAGGGGGGCCCTGATCGTGACGACACAAGCTGTCTGAGCGTGATCGGCCGCAGAGACCAGGGAGAAGCGACTGTTTACTAAAAACACAGGTCCGTGCCAAGTCGCAAGACGATGTATACGGACTGACGCCTGCCCGGTGCTGGAACGTTAAGGGGACCGGTTAGCCTCACGGCGAAGCTGAGAACTTAAGCGCCAGTAAACGGCGGTGGTAACTATAACCATCCTAAGGTAGCGAAATTCCTTGTCGGGTAAGTTCCGACCTGCACGAATGGCGTAACGACTTCTCCACTGTCTCAACCACGAACTCGGCGAAATTGCACTACGAGTAAAGATGCTCGTTACGCGCAGCAGGACGGAAAGACCCCGGGACCTTTACTACAGCTTGGTATTGGTGTTCGGTACGGCTTGTGTAGGATAGGTGGGAGACTGTGAAGCCGTCACGTCAGTGATGGTGGAGTCAACGTTGAAATACCACTCTGGTCGTTCTGGATATCTAACCTCGGTCCGTGATCCGGATCAGGGACAGTGCCTGGTGGGTAGTTTAACTGGGGCGGTTGCCTCCTAAAAGGTAACGGAGGCGCCCAAAGGTTCCCTCAGCCTGGTTGGTAATCAGGTTTCGAGTGTAAGTGCACAAGGGAGCTTGACTGTGAGACAGACATGTCGAGCAGGGACGAAAGTCGGGACTAGTGATCCGGCGGTGGCTTGTGGAAGCGCCGTCGCTCAACGGATAAAAGGTACCCCGGGGATAACAGGCTGATCTTGCCCAAGAGTCCATATCGACGGCATGGTTTGGCACCTCGATGTCGGCTCGTCGCATCCTGGGGCTGGAGTAGGTCCCAAGGGTTGGGCTGTTCGCCCATTAAAGCGGTACGCGAGCTGGGTTTAGAACGTCGTGAGACAGTTCGGTCCCTATCCGCTGTGCGCGTAGGAAACTTGAGAAAGGCTGTCCCTAGTACGAGAGGACCGGGATGGACGAACCTCTGGTGTGTCAGTTGTTCTGCCAAGAGCACCGCTGATTAGCTACGTTCGGAAGTGATAACCGCTGAAAGCATCTAAGCGGGAAGCACGTTTCAAGATGAGGTTTCCAGGCCCGCGAGGGCGAGAGGCTCCCAGCTAGACTACTGGGTTGATAGGCCGGATGTGGAAGCACAGCAATGTGTGGAGCTGACCGGTACTAATAAGCCGATAACTTGACTTACAAAGATGCTACGCGTCCACTGTGCAGTTCCCGAGATACAAACGGGAACCCAAGCCCACTGATTGATATCTCCATAGAGTTTCGGCTGTCATAGCGAAGGGGAAACGCCCGGCTCCATTCCGAACCCGGAAGCTAAGCCCTTCAGCGCCGATGGTACTGCACTGGTGACGGTGTGGGAGAGTAGGACGCAGCCGGACACACATTCACGACAACCCCGCCAACACCGTTGGCGGGGTTGTCGCATACCCACACCCAATTCCGGGTGGGACTAGAGTTGGCGTCGTGCCTGAGCTCATTGCATCCCCGACCCGAATTCCCGTGCCCGGTGGCAAGGTCATCGACGAGCACGTCGGTGCCGTCAACACCCCGGACGCAGGTCTGCAGACCTCCGTCTCCGTCGCCCGCATGGTCGCTCCGGCCGGCTGGTCCGAGCCGTTCCAGACACCGGAGTTCGACGAGATCACCCTCGTGCTCGCCGGGACCGTGCTCGTCGACCACGACGGCGGCACGCTCGAGGTGGCAGCCGGTCAGTCCGTCGTCACCCGTGGGGGAGAGCGCATCCGCTACTCGTGCGGACCGGAGGGCGCCGAGTACGTCGCCGTCTGCCTGCCCGCCTTCAGCCCGGACACGGTGAACCGTGAGGATGAGACCACCGAGGGAGCCTCGGAGTGAGCGCCGAGCCCATGAGCGACCAGCAGGTGCGCCAGGCGCCAAAGGTGCTGCTCCACGACCACCTCGACGGCGGCCTGCGTCCGCAGACGATCATCGACCTCGCCGCCGACGTGGGCTACGACGGTCTGCCCGAGACCGACGCCGAGCGCCTGCGCACGTGGTTCCGCGACAGCGCTGACTCCGGCTCCCTGCCGCGCTACCTCGAGACCTTCGACCACACCCTCGCCGTCATGCAGACCCGCGACGGGCTGTTCCGCGTCGCCAGCGAGTGCGCCCAGGACCTCGCCGCCGACGGTGTCGTCTACGCCGAGAGCCGCTACGCCCCGGAGCAGCACCTGGGCCGCGGGCTGACGCTCGAGGGCGTCGTGGAGGCCGTCAACGCCGGCCTGCGCGACGGCGAGGCCAAGGCGGCCGCCGCCGGCCACCCGATCCGCGTGACGGCGCTGCTCACCGCGATGCGGCACGCCGCCAAGTCCACCGAGATCGCCGAGCTGGCGATCCGCTACCGCGACCAAGGGGTCTCCGGCTTCGACATCGCGGGAGCCGAGGCGGGCTACCCGCCCACCCGACACCTCGACGCGTTCGAGTACCTCCGCCGCGAGAACTTCCACTTCACCATCCACGCGGGGGAGGCGTTCGGCCTGCCGTCGATCTGGGAGGCGATCCAGTGGTGCGGCGCCGACCGCCTCGGTCACGGTGTGCGGATCGTCGACGACATCACCATCGACGGCTCGCCCTTCGCTGACTGGGTCGAGGGCAACAAGGGCGACGCGGACGCTCTCACGGCGCTCGACCTGGACCGGGTGCGCCTGGGCCGCCTCGCCGCCTACGTGCGCGACAAGCGCATCCCGCTCGAGATGTGCCCGAGCAGCAACCTGCAGACCTCGGCGGCCCCGTCCATCGCCCTGCACCCCATCACGCTGCTGCGCCGCCTTCGCTTCCGCGTCACGCTCAACACCGACAACCGCCTCATGAGCGACACGTCGATGAGCAAGGAGGCGGCCCTGCTGCGGGACGAGGCGGGCTGGACCTTGGACGACCTGCGCTGGGTCACCATCAACGCCATGAAGTCGGCGTTCATCCCCTTCGACGAGCGACTCGAGATCATCGACGGCATCATCAAGCCGGGCTACGCCGACCTCGGCCACGTCGCACCTGCACCCTCCTGAGCCCAGCCGTCAGTGGCGGTCTAGGGCTGCGGCCACGGCCGCCTCGACGTGCAGCCGGGTCGTCGGGAAGACCGGCACGGCCGAGTCGGACTGGTCGACGAGCAGTTCGATCTCGGTGCAGCCGAGAACGACGCCCTCGGCGCCGGCAGCGACGAGGCGACCGATGACCTGCCGGAAGGCCCGTCGGGACTCCTCGGTGACGACACCGCGGCACAGCTCGTCGTAGATGACCCGGTGCACGAGGGCCCGGTCGTCGGCGCCGGGGACGACGACGGTCAGCCCGTGCCCGGCGAGCCGCTCGCGCAGGAAGGGCTGCTCCATCGTGTAGGCGGTCGCGAGCAGCCCCACGCGTCCGATCCCGGCGGCACGCACGGCCTCGGCCGTCACGTCGCCGATGTGCAGGAGCGGGATCGAGACCGCCACCTCGACGGCGGGGGCCACCTTGTGCATCGTGTTGGTGCAGAGCAGGAGCAGTTCGGCCCCGGCCGCCTCGAGCCCGGTCGCCGCGGAGGCCAGCAGCTCACCGGCCTCGTCCCAGCGGTCCTCGGCCTGAAGGCGCTCGACCTCGGCGAAGTCGACCGAGTGCAGCACCAGACGAGCCGAGGAGAGCCCGCCCACCCGCTCGCGCACCAGCTGGTTGGCGAGGCGGTAGTACTCCGCACTCGACTCCCAGCTCATGCCGCCGAGCAGTCCGATGAGCTTCATCAGGCCCCGGCACCCGCCCGCTGCAGGGCGGCGAGCTCGGCCTCGGCCTGGCGCGGGTGCAGGCACCGTGCCCCGTGCGCCTCGGCCTGGGCGACGACGTGCGGCTCGTCGCGCCACAGGGCGAACCCGCGGCGCAGGAGGATGTGCGGCGGCTTGCGGCGCTCGGACAGGTCGCGCACGAAGCGGCGCAGTGCGGTCAGCGAACGGTTCTGCCGCACGCAGAGCGCCTCGGCGAGCAGCTCCTCGCCGAGCAGCGGGTCGACCAGGCGTCCGGCGAAGAGCCCCTCGGCGATGACGAAGTCGGTGGTCCGCGCCTCGAGCACGTGCCGCCCGGTCACGGCCGAGGCCCCGATGTCGTAGACCGGCACCTCGACCCGGCCCTCGTCGACGAGCTGCCGGAGCGCCGTCACGGCGGACTCGGCGTCCCAGGAGTCGGCGTGGTCCCAGTCGGGGATCCCGAGCGGGGACCTCGGCAGGCGCGGGTCGCTCGCCTCGCGGTAGAAGTCGTCGAGACGCACGACGGGCCATCCGTAGGCGGCGCCCAACCGGGCCGAGAGCCGGCTCTTGCCCGCGCCGCTCGGCCCGGTGAGCAGGATGACGCGACGGCGGCCAGGGCCGTCGTCGGCAGCCGTCCCCTCACGGGTCCCGTCAGGAACCCCGGGGGAGGCCACGTCGCCCGTGCCCACGAGCTCAGAGACCCTTGGGGTGCCAGACGGTCTTCGTCTCGACGAACGCGCGGATCCGGGTCAGACCCGGGTCGGCGGTCCAGTCGGGCTCGACGGGGACGCCGTCGAGGAGCGTCGGGCGGTGCACCCGCTTGAGGTTGCCGGCCGCCTCGGCCTCGAGGGCGGCCCAGTCGACGCCGTCGGCGCCGGCCACACCGGTCAGGTCGATGGCGTTGACGTCACGGTGCGCGGCAAGCCACGTCGCGACCTCCGCGGTCTGCGCCGTGATGATGTTGACGACCCCACCGGGCACGTCGGAGGTGGCGAGCACCTCGCTCAGCGTCACGGCGGGCAGCGGTCGGGAGGCCGAGGTCACGACGACGGCGGTGTTGCCCGACGCGATCACCGGAGCGATGACGGAGACGAGTCCGAGCAGCGAGGAGGACTGCGGCGCAAGGATGCCCACGACGCCGGTCGGCTCGGGAGCCGAGACGTTGAAGAACGGGCCGGCGACCGGGTTGAGGTTGCCGAGCACCTGCGCGATCTTGTCGGTCCACCCGGCGTACCAGACGACCCGGTCGATGGCGGCGTCGACGACGGCGTTGGCCGCGCGCGCCGAGAGCCCCTCGCTCGAGGCGACCTCGAGGGCGAACTGCGCGCGACGGCCCTCGAGCACCTCGGCGACGCGGTAGAGCACCTGGCCGCGGTTGTAGGCGGTGGTGCCCGACCAGCCGGCCAGGGCGCCACGGGCGGCGACCACGGCGTCCCGGACGTCCTTGCGCGAGCCCATCGCGGCGTTGGCGAGGAACTCGCCGGTGGCCGAGACGACCTCGTAGGACCGGCCCGACTCGCTGCGCGGGAACTTGCCGCCGATGTAGAGCTTGTAGGTCTTGCGCACGTCGAGGCGGCTCATCGGGCGGCTCCCGTCAGGGTGGAAGGTGCAGTGGTGACGTAGGCCTCGAGGCCGTGGCGCCCGCCCTCGCGGCCGTAGCCGGACTCCTTGTAGCCACCGAACGGCGACGTCGGGTCGAAGCGGTCGAACGTGTTGGCCCAGACGACGCCGGCCCGCAGCTGGTCGGCCATCCAGAGGATGCGCGAGCCCTTCTCGGTCCAGACCCCCGCCGAGAGGCCGTATGCCGTGTTGTTGGCCTTGGCGACCGCCTCCTGCGGCGTGCGGAAGGTCAGGACGGACAGCACCGGCCCGAAGATCTCCTCGGTCGCGACGCGGTGCGTCTGCGAGACGCCGGTGAGCACGGTCGGCGGGAACCAGTAGCCCTTGGCCGGCAGCGTGCACTCGGGGCTCCAGCGCTCGGCGCCCTCCGCGACGCCGGCCTCGACGAGCGCGGTGATCCGGTCGAGCTGCGCCTTGCTGTTGATCGCGCCGAGGTCGCTGTTCTTGTCCATCGGGTCGCCGACGCGCAGGGTCTCCAGGCGGCGCTTCAGCTTGGCGACGACCTGGTCGTGGACGTTCTCCTGGACGAGCAGGCGCGAGCCGGCGCAGCACACCTGGCCCTGGTTGAAGAAGATGCCGCTGATGATCCCCTCGACCGCCTGGTCGATGGGGGCGTCGTCGAAGACGATGTTGGCGGCCTTGCCGCCGAGCTCGAGCGTCGCCTTCTTCGCGGTGCCGGCGATCGAGCGCGCGATGGCCTTGCCGACGTCGGTCGAGCCGGTGAAGGCGATCTTGTCGACGTCCGGGTGCTCGACGAGCGCCTGACCCGTGCGGCCGTCACCGGTGATGATGTTGACGACACCGGCGGGCAGCTCGGCCTGCTGGCAGACCTCGGCGAAGAGCAGCGCCGAGAGCGGCGTCGTCTCGGCCGGCTTGAGCACGACGGTGTTGCCGGTCGCGAGGGCGGGGGCGATCTTCCACGCGAGCATGAGCAGCGGGAAGTTCCACGGGATGACCTGCCCGACCACGCCGTGCGGGCGGGGCACGTCGGCCCCGGAGGCGGACAGGCCGGCATACTCCAGCTTGTCGGCCCAGCCCGCGTGGTAGAAGAAGTGCGCCGCGGCGACGGGCACGTCGACGTCACGGGTCTCCTTGATCGGCTTGCCGTTGTCGAGCGTCTCGAGCACGGCGAACTCGCGGGCCCGCTCCTGCAGGATGCGGGCGATGCGGAAGAGGTACTTGCCCCGCTCCGCGCCGCTCATGCGGCCCCAGACGCCCTCGTAGGCGCGGCGCGCTGCGGCGACGGCCTTGTCGACGTCCTTGGGGCCGGCCTGGCTCACCTCGGCGAGGACCGTCTCGTCGGCGGGGTTGATCGTGGGGAAGGTCGCCTTGGGGCGCGTGAACGCGCCGTCGATGAAGAGGCCGTAGGACTTCTCGATCGTGACGATGGCGCGCGACTCGGGCGCTGGGGCGTACTCGAACTTCGGCATCAGGTGTCTTTCGTGGGCGCAGTCGTGTGAGGCGCTGTCGTGGGAGCGGCGGTCAGTCGATGGTCACGTAGTCGGCGCCGGAGTAGGCACCGGTCGTGAGCTTCTGGCGCTGCAGGAGGAGGTCGTTGAGCAGGCTGGACGCGCCGAACCGGAACCACTCGGGCGAGAGCCAGTCGTCGCCGGCGACCTCGCTGACCATGACGAGGTACTTGATGGCGTCCTTGGTGGTCTTGATGCCACCGGCCGGCTTGACGCCGACCTGGATGCCCGTGAGGTCGCGCCAGTCGCGCACCGCCTCGAGCATGATCAGGGTGACGGGCAGCGTCGCCGCAGGCTGGACCTTGCCGGTGGAGGTCTTGATGAAGTCGCCGCCGGCGAGCATCGAGAGGTAGGAGGCGCGGCGGACGTTGTCGTAGGTGACGAGCTCGCCCGTCTCCATGATGACCTTGAGGTGCGCCGTGCCGCAGGCCTGCTTGACCTCGGCGATCTGGTTGAAGACCGTGAGGTAGTCGCCCGAGAGGAACGCGCCACGGTCGATGACCATGTCGATCTCGTCCGCGCCGGCCTCGAAGGCGTCGCGCGTGTCGGCGAGCTTGACCGCCATGCTGGCCCGGCCCGACGGGAAGGCCGTCGCGACGGCGGCGACGTGGATGCCGCTGTCGCCGAGGGCGGCCTTGGCGGTCGCGACCATGTCGCCGTAGACGCAGACCGCGGCGGGGCGCGGCGTCGTCGGGTCGAGTGGGTCGGGCACGAGCGCCTTGGCGCACAGCGACCGGACCTTGCCGACGGTGTCGGAGCCCTCGAGGGTCGTCAGGTCGATCATCCCGATGGCGGTGTCGATGGCCCAGGCCTTGCTCGTCGTCTTGACCGAGCGGGTGCCGAGCGCGGCCGCACGCCCCTCGCAGCCGACCTGGTCGACCCCGGGCAGGCCGTGGAGCCAGGAGGTGAGGGCATGGTTCGTCAGGCGCGACACCCCGAGGACGTCCCGCGCCTGCGCGGTGACGTCCTGCGCGGTGCGCGTCGTGGTGCTAACTGTCACCACGGGAGTCTATCCACCTGATGAGACGGGTCGTGACGCGTGAGAGAGTCTGACGGTGAGCTCCGATGCACCCCAGCCGCCCGCCGAGTCGCCGTTCGGCGGCCCTGACGGCCGGCCCGACGGTCGGCCCCACGTCGAGGAGGGGCTGCGCGACGCACGGACCCTGCGGCCCGGGTCCTCGATCGCCGTCGGGGTCGTCGGCGCCCTCGCCGGCGCCGCGCTGCTCGTACCGGGCCTGCTCACGGCTCCGCGCAGCTGGGCGCTCATCTCGACCGTGGTGCTCGGGCTCGTGCTGCTGTGGCTCTTCGTCGTGCGCCCCTGCGTCGTGATCCACACCGAGGGGATCCGCCTCGTCAACCCGCTGAGGGTGGTCGACGTCACGTGGCCGTCCATCTCCGAGGTGCGCTCGCGGTGGGCCCTCGAGCTCGTCGTCGACGGCCGGCGCTACACCGCGTGGGGCGTCCCGGCGGACCCGGGTCGACCGAGGTACGGCCGCGGGATGCTGGGCGTCGGGGCCAACAAGGTCCGCGGCAAGGCCACGATCGAGGCGCCGACGAAGTCGAAGGTGGAGGCCCAGGTCGTCGCCGCCGAGGTCGAGGAGCGGATGGCCTCGGACCGCAAGCGCAAGGACGGTCGCACCCCGCGCATCGCGCACCAGACCTGGGACCCGCTGTCCGTCGGGCTGCTGCTGGCCGCGGTCGCCTTCTTCGTCATCGGGACGTTCGTCGTCTGACCGTGCCCGTCTCGGGCCCGGGCGTGCCCGTCGCGCAGCCCCGCACCCAGGCTCCGCACCCAGGCTCCACTCGCACTCTCCACCCGCAGGTCGTACGCGTGCGCCCGGCCGGGCGCACGCGTACGACAGCGGTCAGAGCGAGGTCAGGCGCTCGAACTCGGCGCGGATCCGCGACAGCCGGGTCTCGGCAACCGCGCGTGACTCGGCGAGGGCGGCCGCGCTCGCGACCGGCTCGATGACCTCGAGGTAGACCTTGACCTTGGGCTCGGTGCCGCTCGGGCGCACGATGACCCGGGACCGGTCGGCGAGGTGGTAGCGAAGCCCTTCGGTCGGGGGCAGGCCGCCGTCGCCCTTGCCGAGGTCGTCGACGCGCGAGACGTCGATCCCGGCCACCGTGGTCGGTGGCTCGGCCCGCAGGCGCCCCATGAGGGGCTCGATCTGGGCGAGGTCGGACACGCGCACCGAGAACGAGTCGGTCGCGTGCACCCCGTGCTCGACGGCGAGGTCGTCGAGCAGGTCGGTGAGGGTGCGCCCCTCGGCCTTGAGCGTCGCGGCGAGCTCGGCGAGCAGCAGGGCCGCGCTCACACCGTCCTTGTCGCGGACGAGCTGCGGGGCGACGCAGTAGCCGAGCGCCTCCTCGTAGCCGTAGCGCAGCCGGTCGACGCGCGAGATCCACTTGAAGCCGGTGAGGGTCTCCTCGTGGCGCACGCCCGCAGCCTTGGCGATCGAGGCGAGCAGGCGGGAGGACACGATCGAGTTGGCGAAGACGTCGCGGCGCGAGACCCCGCGGCGCACGATGTGGGCTCCGAGCAGCGCGCCGACCTCGTCGCCGCGCAGCATCCGCCAGTCCCCGAGGGCGGGGTCGAGCACGGCGGCCGCGCACCGGTCGGCGTCGGGGTCGTTGGCGATGACGAGGTCGCACCCGACGGCCCGGGCGCGGGCGAGCGCGAGGTCGATCGCGCCCTTCTCCTCCGGGTTGGGGAAGGCGACGGTGGGGAAGTCGGGGTCTGGCACGGCCTGCTCGTCGACGACGACCGGGGCCGGGAAGCCGGCCTGGACGAACGCGGTGTGGACCGTGGCGTGCCCGACGCCGTGCAGGCTCGTGTGGACGGTGCGCAGATCGCGCGGCGAGGTGGGGTCGACGACGGTGACGACGGCGTCGACGTAGCGCTCGAGCAGGTTGTCGCCCAGCGTCTCCCAGCCGTCGGCGGCGCGGGGCACGTCGGCCACCCGCTCGACCCGGCCGATGTGCGCGGCGATCTGGGCGTCGGCGGGCGGCACGATCTGGCTGCCGTCGCCGAGGTAGACCTTGTAGCCGTTGTCCTGGGGCGGGTTGTGGCTCGCGGTGACCATGACGCCCGCGTCGGCCCCGAGGTGGCGGATCGCGAACGCGAGGACGGGGGTCGGCAGCGGCTGGGGGAGCAGCAGCGCCCGGCCGCCGGCAGCCACGACGACCGCGGCGGTGTCCCGCGCGAAGACGTCGGAGTTGTAGCGCGCGTCGTAGCCGATGACGACCGTCGGGTGGTCGCCCGCGTCGCCCTCGTCCTTGAGGTATGCCGTGAGGCCGGCTGCCGCACGGATGACGACGCTGCGGTTCATCCGGTTGGGGCCGGCCCCCAGGGCTCCGCGGAGACCGGCCGTGCCGAACTCGAGCAGCCCCGACATGCGGTCGGCGAGGTCGGCGGCCGCCGCCTCGTCACCGGAGACCGCGCGGTCGAGGACGGCGTCGAGCTCGGCCCGCGTCGTCGGGTCGGGGTCGTCGTCACGCCAGGCCCGCGCGGCTGCATACAACGTCTCGGTGGTGCCGACGGCGGTCATCAGAGGCGACCCACGACGGCGGCGAGGAGGCGCCCGCAGCGCTCGGCGGCGGCCTGGCCCGCCTCGAGCACCTCGGCGTGGCTGAGCGGCTGGTCGGAGATGCCCGCCGCGAGGTTGGTCACGAGGGAGATGCCGAGGACGTCGAGACCGGCCTGACGCGCTGCGATGGCCTCGAGGCTCGTCGACATCCCGACGAGGTCGCCGCCGATGACCTTGGCCATCTGCACCTCGGCCGGCGTCTCGTAGTGCGGCCCGCGGAACTGGACGTAGACGCCCTCGTCGAGGTCGGGGTCGACCTCGCGCGCGATGTCGCGCAGGCGCGGCGTGTAGAGGTCGGTGAGGTCGACGAAGTTGGCGCCCTCGATGGGGGAGTGCGCCGTGAGGTTGATGTGGTCGCGGATGAGGACCGGGGTGCCGGGGGTCCACGCCGGGTTGAGGCCGCCGCAGCCGTTGGTCAGCACCACGGTCGCGCAGCCGGCGGCCTTGGCCGTGCGGACGCCGTGGACGACGGCCCGCACGCCGCGCCCCTCGTAGAAGTGCGTGCGCGTGCCGAAGACGAGGGCGCGGCGCCCGGTGTCGCCGATCGCGACCGAGCGCATGCTGCCCGAGTGGCCCGCGACCGCCGCGGCGTGGAAGCCGGGGACGTCGGCGTTGTCGATGGTGGCGAGCGTCTCCCCGATGAGGTCGGCGGTCTGGCCCCACCCGGAGCCGAGCACGAGCGCGACGTCGTGGTGGTCGACGCCGGTGCGCTCGGCGATGACGGCGGCGGCGTCGGCGGCGACGTCGAAGGGGTCGGTGGAGGGGTCGCTGAGATCACGATGGGAACGGGTCACGGTCAGGACTCTAGCGAGGTCCCCGTGACTCGGGCACCGATCCCCGGCGGCCCTCGGGGCGCGGCGGTCGCCCGCGCGGAGGATGGTTGGATGGACCTCGTGATCACGCGCGAGACGACCGTTGTCATCATCGGCGGCGGGCCCGGGGGCTACGAGGCGGCCCTCGTCGCCGCCCAGCTCGGCGCCCAGGTCACGGTCGTCGAGAAGGACGGGCTCGGAGGCGCCGCCGTGCTCACGGACTGCGTGCCGAGCAAGGCCCTCATCGCCACCGCCGACTACATGTCCGACTTCCAGACGGCGTCGCACCTCGGGGTCCGCCTGCAGGACGACGACGGCGACGAGGTGTCCGACGCCGTCGCCCAGGCGCACACCGTCAACGGCCGCATCCTCGAGCTCGCCGCGGCCCAGAGCGCCGACATCCAGGGCAGCCTCGAGCAGGTGGGGGTCACCGTGCTGCGCGGCACGGCCCGCATCGCCGGCCGGGAGCGCGTCGTCGCCGAGCTCGCCGACGGCACCACGCAGGAGCTCCCCGCCGACGTCGTGCTCGTCGCCACCGGCGCCGCGCCGCGGATCATGGACACGATGCGGCCCGACGGCGAGCGCATCCTCACCTGGCAGCAGATCTACTCCCTCGCCGAGCTGCCCGAGCGCATCATCGTCATCGGGTCGGGCGTCACCGGTGCCGAGCTCGCGCAGGCCTACCTCGGCCTGGGGTCGCAGGTCGTGCTCGTCTCGTCCCGCGACCGGGTGCTGCCCGGCGAGGACGCCGACGCCGCCACCGCCATCGAGGACGTCTTCCGCAAGCGCGGCATGGAGGTCCTCAACAAGTCCCGCGCCGCCTCCGTCGAGCGCACCGCGGACGGCGTCGTCGTGACGCTCGTCGACGGCCGCACCGTCGAGGGCTCGCACGCCCTGCTCGCCGTCGGCTCCGTGCCCAACACGGCTGGCCTGGGTCTCGAGGAGGCCGGCGTCGAGCTGAGCCCCTCGGGCCACATCCAGGTCGACCGGGTCTCGCGCACCACCGTGGGTGGCGTCTACGCCGCCGGGGACTGCACCGGGGTGCTGCCGCTCGCGTCCGTGGCCGCGATGCAGGGGCGCATCGCCATGTGGCACGCGCTCGGCGACGCCGTGTCGCCGCTCAACGTGCGCGGGGTGGCCGCCAACGTCTTCACCGAGCCCGAGATCGCCACCGTCGGCATCAGCCAGAACGCCGCCGACGAGTCGCCCGACGTCGAGTCGGTCATGCTGCCGCTGGCGCGCAACCCGCGCGCCAAGATGCAGGGCATCACCGACGGCTTCGTCAAGCTCTTCTGCCGCAAGGGCTACGGCACGGTCCTCGGCGGTGTCGTCGTCGCGCCCAAGGCGTCAGAGCTGATCTACCCCGTGGCGCTCGCCGTGCAGAACCGGCTCAGCGTCGACCAGGTGTCGAGCACCATCACGGTCTACCCGTCGCTCTCCGGCTCGATCGCCGAGGCGGCGCGCCAGCTGCACCAGTCCGACTGACGCCTCGGCCGAAGTCGTCAGGCGAGGTCGTCAGGCGAGGTCGTCAGGCGAGGTCGTCGGGCGCCGGCGGGCCGTCACCCTGCTCGCGCTGCTGCTCGCCCTGCCCGCGCTGGGCGTCCCGCTCCTCCTCTTCCCAGCGCTCACGGCGGCGGCGGGACACCGTCTCGCGCAGCTTCTTCTGGAGCGGGTAGAACACGGCGGCGACGACGATGAGGATGACGAGGTTCGTCACCGAGAAGACGGTCTGTTCGGTCGTCGCAGTCGGGAGGGTCGCAAGCACATGAGCAGTCTGCCAGAGGCGTAGCGTCGGGTCCGTGGCGGCGTCGTCGCCACGTCAGGGTGGGCTGCCGCGAGCCGGACGGCGCCCTGAGCAGGTCGGACCGTGGAGGCACACGCAGTGAGCGACTGGATCCAGAAGGCCAAGGACTTCGTCAAGGGCCATCCCGAGCAGGCCCAGCAGGGGCTCGACAAGGCCGAGGAGCTCATCAACGAGCGCACCGGCGGCAAGTACGCCGACCAGCTCGACCAGGGCAGCGACAAGCTCAAGGAGACCCTCGGCCTGCCGCCCGACGCCGAAACCACCCTGCCGCCGTCGGCCCCGGAGCCGCCGGCCACCCCCGCACCGCCGGGCACCTCGCAGCCCCCGGCCACGCCCGAGCCCACCCCGACCCCGACGCCCAGCCCGACGCCCCAGCCGGTGCCCACCCCCGAGCCGGTCCCGACGCCGGAGCCCGCTCCCGGCCCTGGTGAGCCGTCGACCCCGGTCGACCCCGTCGACCCGGCTCCGGTCGACCCGCACCTTCCCGGTGGGCCCGGACCGTCGGAGATCCCGCCCGCGGGCGGCCCCGCCGGTGAGCAGGACCTGCCCGGCGTGCCCGACCCGAACCTGCCGGGTTCGGGCGAGGGCGACATCACCCTGGGTGACCCGCCGGCCCGACAGGGCTGACCGACAGGGCTGACCGGTACCGACCAGTGCCTGGCAACGACGAAGGGCCGACCCGCCGTGCGGCGGGTCGGCCCTTCGTCTGACGCTCAGTGGGCGCTCTGGGGGCTCTGGGGGCTCAGCCCTCGGCGGCGTCCTTGATCTCCGCGAGCACGGCGCCCGAGGTGACGGTCTCGCCGACCTGCGCCGTGAGGCCCGAGACGACGCCGCCCTTGTGCGCGGTGATGGGCTGCTCCATCTTCATCGCCTCGAGGACGATGACGAGGTCGCCGGCGGCGACGGTGGCGCCCTCCTCGACGGCGATCTTGACGATGGTGCCCTGCATCGGGGCGGTCAGCGAGTCGCCCGACGCGGCGCCACCGGACTTGCCGCCGCCGGAGCGCTTCGGCGCCTTCTTCTTCGCTGCCGAGGCACCGGCGCCGCCACCGAGGGAGAGGCCACCGGGCAGCGAGACCTCGAGGCGCTTGCCGCCGACCTCGACGACGACGGTCTGACGCTCCTCGGCCTCGGCCGCATCGGCCGACCCACCGGCATACGCCTCGACGGTGTTGTCCCACTCGGTCTCGATCCAGCGGGTGTGGATCGTGAAGGGGGAGCCGTCGGCGGGGGCGAAGGCCGGGTCGGAGACGACCGCGCGGTGGAAGGGCACGACGGTCGGCATGCCCTCGATCGTCAGCTCGGCCAGGGCGCGGCGGGCACGGTCGATGGCCTGCTCGCGGGTGCGGCCAGTGATGACGAGCTTGGCGATCATCGAGTCGAACGCGCCTGCGACGGTGTCACCCTCGACGATGCCGGCGTCCCAGCGCACGCCCGGGCCCTGCGGCACGACCATGCGGCTCACGGTGCCCGGGGCCGGGAGGAAGCCGCGGCCGGCATCCTCGCCGTTGATGCGGAACTCGATGGAGTGGGCGTGCGGCTCCGGGTCGCCGTAGTCGAGCGACTCGCCGTTGGCGATGCGGAACTGCTCGCGCACGAGGTCGATGCCGGTGACCTCCTCGGTCACGGGGTGCTCGACCTGGAGGCGGGTGTTGACCTCGAGGAAGCTGATGTCGCCGGCGGGGCCGACGAGGAACTCGCACGTGCCGGCGCCGACGTAGCCGGCCTCCTTGAGGATGGCCTTGCTCGCGCGGAGGAGCTCGGTGTGCTGCTCCTCGGTGAGGAACGGCGCGGGCGCCTCCTCGACGAGCTTCTGGTTGCGGCGCTGGAGCGAGCAGTCGCGGGTCGAGACGACGACGACGTTGCCGTGCTGGTCGGCGAGGCACTGGGTCTCGACGTGGCGCGGGTGGTCGAGGAAGCGCTCGACGAAGCACTCGCCGCGGCCGAAGGCCGTCACGGCCTCACGGACGGCAGAGTCGTAGAGGTCGTGGATCTCCGACATCTCTCGCGCGACCTTGAGGCCACGGCCACCGCCGCCGTAGGCCGCCTTGATGGCCACCGGGAGGCCGTGCTCCTTGGCGAACTCGACGACCTCGTCGGCGCCCGAGACGGGGTCCTTCGTGCCGGGCACGAGCGGGGCGCCGGCCTTGGTCGCGATGTGACGCGCCTTGACCTTGTCGCCGAGGGAGTCGATCGCCTCCGGGCCCGGGCCGATCCAGATGAGCCCGGCGTCGATGACGGCCTGGGCGAAGGAGGCGTTCTCGGCGAGGAAGCCGTAGCCCGGGTGGACGGCGTCGGCGCCGGCCTGGCGCGCGATGTCGAGCAGCTTCTCCTGGACGAGGTAGCTCTCGCCCGGGGTGGACCCGCCGAGGGCGTAGGCCTCGTCGGCGACCTTGACGTGCAGGGCATCCCGGTCCGGCTCGGCGTAGACCGCGACCGAGGCGATCCCACTGTCCGTGCACGCCCGCGCGATGCGGACGGCGATCTCACCACGATTTGCGATCAGGACCTTGCTGATGGATGCCATGGCTCGGACTCTATCGGGCGGACGCCGGGTGGATTCGGCCTCCTCGCCCGTATTCCCGGTCGTCTCAGAGTGAGGTCCGGCACATCACCGTCGTCGGCGTCGACCTAGCGTGAAGTGCATGACGACACACCAGTCAGCTCCCACTCTCACCCTCGGCCACGCCTCCACCCCCGGCCTGGCCATCCCGCAGATCGGATTCGGCGTCTGGGAGGTCCCGGACGCGAGCGTCGACGAGGCCTTCGGCCGCGCCCTCGAGGTCGGCTACCGCCACATCGACACCGCCCGCATCTACGGCAACGAGGAGGGCGTCGGTCGTGTCCTCGGACGCGACGACGTCGACCGCGACGACGTCTTCGTCACCACCAAGGTCTGGAACGACGACCACGCGAACGTCCCCGCGGCCTTCGACGCCTCGATGCAGCGTCTCGGCATCGACGTGCTCGACCTCTACCTCATCCACTGGCCGGCGCCCGCTCAGGACGGCTACGTCGAGGCCTGGAAGTCGATGCTGGAGCTCCAGCGCGAGGGTCGCGTCCGCTCCGTCGGCGTCTGCAACTTCCAGGTCCCGCACCTGCAGCGGCTCCTCGACGAGACGGGCGTCCTGCCGTCGGTCAACCAGGTCGAGCTGAGCCCGTACCTCCAGCAGAGCGAGCTGCGCGCCTTCCACGCCGAGCACGGCATCGTCACCGAGGCCTGGAGCCCGCTGGCCGTCCGCGCCGGACTGCTCGAGGACCCGGTGGTGACGAGGCTCGCGGCCCAGCACGACGTGACGCCCGCCCAGCTCGTCCTGCGCTGGCACGTCGAGCTCGGCAACGTCGTGCTCACGCGGTCGGTCACCCCGGCGCGGATCGCCGAGAACTTCGAGATCTTCGGCTTCACCCTCGGCGAGGACGACCTCGAGGCCCTGGCCGGTCTCGACCGCGGCACCCGCACCGGCCCCGACCCGGACACGTTCGGCTGACCGTTCGGGCCTGACCCGCAGGCGTGACTGCGAGCGTCACTGCGAGCGTCACTGCGGGCCTGACCGGGCCGCGTCCGAGCCACTAGATTGGCTGGCATGGGACTGTTCTCGCGCAAGGGCAAGGACGACGAGGCCATGCCGTCGGCCGCGGCCGCGGTCGCCGAGCTCGACCCGGCCGGCGCCGACGACGCGACGGCGCCGGACTTCACGGGTCGCCCGGTCGCCAACCCGCTCGGGCACGAGGAGCGCGCCCGCATCGCCGCAGCGCTCGAGCACGCGGCGGCCGAGGGCGTGGACGTCGACGACCTCGCCTCGATCGGCGAGCACTACGACGCCGCCTACCGTCGTTGGTCCTCCGAGGGTGGCTCGGGCGAGGGACCGGGCGCCGTCGTGGAGACGTATGCCGTGGCCATCGGCGAGTACCTCGCGCGTCACAGCGCGCGGGACTGGGCCGTCGTCACCGACGTGTTCGGCACCGACCTCGGGCTCGTCGCGGCCCGCGCCGACACCGTGGTCGTGCCCCACAACCTCGTGGGGGCCCGTTGGATGCGGGGCGAGACCGGCTGGGTGCCGGGCGTCGTCTCGCACCTGGTGAGCATCCGCCCGCGCCCGAGCTGACGCGGCCCCTAGGATCGCCGCCATGGACAACGAGGCCCAGGGCGAGATCGACCGGCGCAGCAAGCGCGATCTGGAGGAGGGGATCCAGCGCGACTTCACGCGCAAGATGTCCTACGGCGACTACCTGCGCCTCGACACCCTGCTGAGTGCCCAGCAGCCGCTCAGCGAGCCGCCGCAGCACGACGAGCTGCTCTTCATCATCCAGCACCAGACGTCCGAGCTGTGGCTCAAGCTGCTGATCCACGAGCTGCGTTCTGCCAGAAGCCTGCTCAAGGACGACGAGCTGGCGCCGGCGCTCAAGCGCCTGGCCCGCGTCAAGCACATCCAGCACACCCTCACCGACCAGTGGTCGGTGCTCGCGACGCTGACGCCGAGCGAGTACGCGCAGATCCGCCCGTTCCTGGCGGCGAGCTCGGGCTTCCAGTCGGCGCAGTACCGGGAGGTCGAGTTCCTGCTCGGCAACAAGAACGCCGACATGGTGGCGGTCTTCGCGCACGACGAGGGCGCCCGCACGGCACTCGACGCGCTCCTGCTCGAGCCGAGCCTCTACGACGAGTTCCTCGCCTACCTCGCCCGACGGGGGTATGCCGTCCCGCCCGCCCTGCTGGACCGTGACTGGACGCAGCCCTACCGCCTCGACGACGGCCTCGTCGACGTCTTCGCGGGTGTCTACGCCCAGCCGGCCGAGCACTGGGGCGTCTACGAGACGTGCGAGGAGCTCGTCGACCTCGAGGACAACTTCCAGCAGTGGCGCTTCCGGCACCTGCAGGTCGTGCAGCGCACCATCGGGCAGAAGACCGGTACCGGCGGGTCGACCGGCGTCGACTTCCTGCGCCGGGCGCTCGACCTGACGTTCTTCCCCGAGCTCTACGAGGTCCGCACCCGCATCGGGAGCTGACAGCCGCAGGGTCTGGTGGAGCGGCGCGGTCGCCGCGAGGATGGTCGCTGTCGCCACCCACGAACCGGAGGTCAGCAGATGGACCCGCGCAACACCGCTGTCGTGCTCATCGAGTACCAGAACGACTTCGCGAGCGAGGGCGGCGCGTTGCACGCCGCCGTCGCGGGCTCGATGGCCGAGACCGACATGCTCGAGAACACGAAGAAGGTCGTCGACGCCGCCCGTGAGGCGGGCGCCACGATCATCCACGCCCCGATCTCCTTCGTTGGCGGCTACAAGGAGATCAGCGGCAGCCCCTACGGCATCCTCAAGGGGGTCGTCGACTCCAACGCCTTCGTCAAGGGCGAGTGGGGGTCGCAGATCATCGACGACCTGGCGCCGAGCGGAGACGACATCGTCGTCGAGGGCAAGCGCGGCCTCGACACCTTCGCGAGCACCAACCTCGACTTCATCCTGCGCAGCAAGGGCATCACGACGATCGCCCTCGGCGGCTTCCTCACCAACTGCTGCGTCGAGTCGACGATGCGCTCGGCCTACGAGCGGGGCTACGAGGTCGTCACGCTGAGCGACTGTGTCGCGGCGACGAGCTCCGAGGAGCACGCGAACGCGATCAGGTACGACTACCCGATGTTCTCCAAGCCGATGTCGGGCGAGGAGTTCGCCGGGCAGCTGGGCGGCGTCGCACAGGTGTCCGACGCGTCGCGGGGGTACTGACCCCGTCAGCAGGCGTCAGCAGGCGTCAGCAGGCGTCGGGTGGCGCTCAGGTGGCGCTCAGGCTGCGGTCCGGGCGCGCACCTGGCGCTTGATCCGGCCGAGCATGGCGACCATCCCGCGCAGGCGCAGCGGCGAGACCGCCTCGGCGAGGCCGAAGCGCATCGGGGCGTCGTCGGGCACGGCGAGCACCTCGGCCGCCGTGAGACCGTCGAGCCCCTCGTGGAGGATGCCGGCGAAGCCGCGCGTCGTCGGGGCCTCGGCGGGCGCGTCGAAGAAGAGGTGGACGACGCGCTCGTCGAGCGAGCCCGCCTCGTCGACCTCGACGGTGAGGAAGAGCGGTGACTGGCACTCGTCGACGCGTTCCATCTGGTCCAGCTTGCCGGCATACCGCTCGGGCAGGCCGGGCAGCTCGTCGCTGAACTCGAGCAGCAGCTGCAGCTTGAGGTCGTTGCTCGCCGAGCGGAAGTCCTCGGCGATCTCGGCCAGGGACGCGGGCAGGGGGGTCTCGGCCACGGGGCTCACCGCTCGATCGGGACGCGGACGGCGTTGCCCCACTCGGTCCACGAGCCGTCGTAGTTGCGCACCGCCTCGAAGCCGAGCAGGTGCGTCAGCACGAACCACGTGTGCGACGAGCGCTCGCCGATGCGGCAGTAGGCGACGACGTCGTCGGACGGGGTCAGCCCCTGCTCCTCGAGGTAGATGGCCTCGAGCTCCTCGCGCGACCTGAACGAGCCGTCCTCGTTGGCCGCCCGGGCCCACGGCACCGACTTCGCGCCGGGGATGTGTCCGCCGCGCATGGCCCCCTCCTGGGGGTAGTCGGGCATGTGGAGCAGCTCGCCGGAGTACTCGCCGGGGGAGCGGACGTCGACGAGCGGCTTGCCGAGGTGGGCGAGCACGTCGTCCTTGAAGGCGCGGATCGGGGCGTCGTCACGCTCGGCGACGGGGTAGTCGGCAGGGGTGGGGGAGGGGAGCTCGCGAGTCAGCTCGCGGCCCTCCGCGATCCACTTGGCGCGGCCGCCGTCGAGCAGGCGCACGTCCTCGTGGCCGAAGAGGCTGAAGACCCACAGGGCGTAGGCCGCCCACCAGTTGCTCTTGTCGCCGTAGATGACGACGGTGGTGTCGCGGCTGATGCCGCGCGAGCCCATCACCTCGGCGAAGCGGGCACCGTCGACGTAGTCGCGGGAGACCGGGTCGTTGAGGTCGACGTGCCAGTCGATCTTGAGGGCGCCGGGGATGTGGCCGGTCGCGTAGAGGAGCACGTCCTCGTCCGACTCGAGCAGGACGATGCCGTCGGGTCCGCCGACACGTCCGGCTGCGATCTGCTCGGCAAGCCACTCGGTCGTCACGAGACGCTCGGGGTGGGCGTAGGCGGAGATCTTCGTGTCTTCAGCGCTCATGGGCCCATCGTGTCACGCGGGGCCGGAGCCCTCACACGTGGTCGAGGCGCCCGAGGTCGTCGCGGCAGCGCTGCTCGAACTCCCCGAGCTCGGCGATGGCGTCCTGCACGTCGCGGAGCCGCTGCTCGAGGTCGGTGCGGCGCTCGTCGATCTGGCCGAGGACGTACTCGAGCTGCGTGCGCCGGCCGCGGGGCGCGTCGAACAGGTCGATGATCGTGCGGATCTCCTCGAGCGGGAAGCCGAGGCGCTTGCCGCGCAGGATGAGCCCGAGGCGGGTGCGGTCGCGGCGGTGGTAGACCCGCTGCGTGCCGCGGCGCTCGGGCGTGATCAGGCCGAGGTCCTCGTAGTGGCGCACCGTGCGGTGGGTGACGTCGAACTCCTGCGCCACCTCGGCGATCGTCCACGTCGGCGCACTTGTCATGGTGTCGATAGTGCTTTACGTTTACGTCAACGTCAAGCACGCGTCACGAGCGCGTGATGACCGCGACAGCTTCAGGAGAACAGCGATGTTCGAGCTCAGCCAGGACCACGAGGACTTCCGGATGGTCGTCCGCGACTTCGCCGAGAAGGAGGTCGCGCCCAACATCGCCAAGTGGGACGCCGCGGCCTACTTCCCGACCGACCTCGTGCCCAAGATGGGTGACCTCGGGCTGTTCGGCCTCGTCGTGCCCGAGGAGTACGGCGGCGCGGGTGACGCCGGCGACTTCACGAGCCTCTGTGTCGCCATCGAGGAGCTCGGCCGCGTCGACCAGTCCATCGGCATCACGCTCTCCGCCGGTGTCGGGCTCGGCATCAACCCGATCCTCACCTACGGCACCGAGGAGCAGAAGCAGCGCTTCCTGCCCGACCTCGTCTCCGGTCGCGCCCTCGCCGGCTTCGGCCTCACCGAGCCCGAGGCGGGCTCCGACGCCGGCGCCACCCGCACCAAGGCCGTCCGCGACGGCGACGAGTGGGTCGTCAACGGGGCCAAGGCGTTCATCACAAACTCCGGTACCGACATCACCTCGGTCGTCACCGTCACCGCGCGCACCGGCACCAACGAGGACGGTTCGGCACAGCTCTCGGCGATCATGGTCCCGGCCGGCACCCCCGGCTTCGTCGTCGAGCCGGCGTACCACAAGCTCGGCTGGCACGTCTCCGACACCCACGGCCTGACGTTCGAGGACTGCCGTGTCCCGGCAGACCACCTCCTCGGCGCCGAGGGCGAGGGGTTCAAGCAGTTCCTCAAGACCCTCGACGACGGGCGCATCGCGATCTCGGCGCTCGCCGTGGGCTGCGCGCAGGCCTGCCTCGAGCTGGCCACCGACTACGCGAGGACGCGCACCGCGTTCGGTCGCCCGATCGGCGTCAACCAGGGCGTCTCCTTCCAGCTCGCCGACCTCGCCGTCATGGTCGAGGGCGCGCGCCTGCTGACCTACAAGGCCGCCTGGCTCAAGGACGAGCTCCACGCCGGCAAGCGCTCCGTCAAGGAGGTCAAGCACGCCGCCGCCATCGCCAAGCTCTACTCGACCGAGGCCGCGGTCACGGCCACGCGCATCGCGACGCAGGTCTTCGGCGGCAACGGCTTCATGGAGGAGTACCCCGTCGCCCGCTTCTACCGCGACGCCAAGATCCTCGAGATCGGGGAGGGCACCTCGGAGGTCCAGCGCATGCTCATCGCCCGCGGTCTCGGGCTGCCGGCATGAGTGCCGCCGCCGAGCCCACCGTGCCCGGTGACCCGCGCGTCGCCGACGTGAGGGCGCGCCTCGCGGCGGCCCACAGGGCGTCCGCGAGCGCCCCGGACAAGGCCCAGGCCAAGCTCGACGCCCAGGGCAAGATCTACGTCCGCGACCGCATCGCGCTGCTCTTCGACGAGGGCAGCTTCGTCGAGGACGGGCGCTACGCCAACGCCCTCCAGCCGGGCCTGCCGGCCGACGGCGTCGTCACGGGGCGGGGCACCGTCGACGGCCGCGCCGCGATCGTCATCGCCAACGACCCGACCGTCAAGGCCGGCTCGTGGGGGGCGCGCACGGTCGAGAAGATCGTCCGCGCCACCGAGATGGCGCTGCGCGAGGAGCTGCCGGTCTTCTGGTTCGTGGACTCAGCCGGTGCCCGCATCACCGACCAGGTCGAGATGTTCCCGGGCCGCCGCGGCGCCGGACGCATCTTCCACAACCAGGTGGCCCTGTCGGGCAAGGTCCCGCAGATCTGCTGCCTCTTCGGCCCGAGTGCGGCCGGTGGCGCCTACATCCCGAGCTTCTGCGACCTCATCATCATGGTCGAGGGCAACGCCTCGATGTACCTCGGCAGCCCGCGCATGGCCGAGATGGTCGTCGGCGAGAAGGTCTCCCTCGAGGAGATGGGCGGCGCCCGCATGCACTGCACCGTCTCGGGAGTCGGTGACCTGCTCGCGCACGACGACGCCGAGGCGATCGAGCTCGCGAAGCTCTACTTCTCCTACGTGCCCGGCAGCTGGCGCGAGCACCCGCCGACGTATGCCGTCGAGGCGCCCGCGACCCCGCTGACCCGGGCGACCGTGCCCGAGCGTGAGTCGGTGCCCTTCGACATCCACGAGGTCATCGACGGGCTCGTCGACGACGACTCGTTCTTCGAGCTCAAGCCGCTCTGGGCGGGGGAGCTCGTCATCGGCTTCGGCCGCCTCGAGGGGCAGACCGTCGGCATCGTCGCCAACAACTCGATGGTCAAGGGCGGCGTGCTCTTCACCGACAGCGCCGACAAGGCCGCCCGCTTCATCTGGCTCTGCGACGCCTTCAACATCCCGCTCGTCTACCTCGCGGACGTCCCGGGCTTCATGATCGGCTCGGAGGTCGAGCGCGGCGGCATCATCCGCCACGGCGCCAAGATGGTCAGCGCCGTCTCGTCCGCGACGGTGCCGCAGTTCTGCGTCATCGTCCGCAAGGCCTACGGCGCCGGGCTCTACGCCATGGGCGGCCCCGGCTTCGGGCCGGACGCCACCATCGCCCTGCCGACGGCCCGGATCGCCGTGATGGGTCCGGAGGCCGCGGTCAACGCGGTCTACGCGAACAAGATCGCCGAGATCGCCGACCCGGACGAACGCGCACGATTCGTCGCCGATCGCCGCCGCGAGTACGAGGAGGACGTCGACATCGAGCGTCTGGCCGCCGACCTCGTGCTCGACTCGATCATCGAGGCGGATGAACTGCGCTCGGACCTCGTGCGCCGACTGGCCTATGCTTCCCGGCGTGACCGTCACTTCAGCGAGCGCCGACGCGCCGTCCCGCCGGTCTGAGCCGCGCCTCGGTCACCGGCTCGAGCACCCCGACCGCGACGCGGAGCTGAGAGCGCCGTTCTGGCGCCGCTTCCCGGTCTGGTTCCCGTTCGCCGTCTTCGCCCTCTCGCGGCTCTTCGTCTGGGTCGCGGCGACCTACCTCTCGCGCTACCAGATACCGCTGCCCATCGGGACGGCGAACATCCGCATCTTCTACCCCTCGCCCGCCGACCCCGGCTACAACGCGATCATGACCGGCTGGGACGGCCAGTGGTACCGCGTCATCGCCGAGCAGGGCTATCCCGCCGTGCTGCCCCGGGTCGGCTGGGGCGGCATCGACATGAACCCGTGGGCCTTCTTCCCGGTCTTCCCGATGACGGCCGGGCTGGTCATGAAGGTGACGGGCCTGCCCTTCGGCGTCGTGGCCCCGGTGCTCTCGACGCTCATCGGCTTCGTCGCGATGCACATGCTCTTCAAGCTCGTCGACCAGGCGGTGGGCCGCTGGGAGGCCATCGTCGCCGTCGTGGCGACCTGCTTCTTCATCGCCTCGCCGGCCTTCTCGGCCTCCTACACCGAGTCCACGGCGCTGCTCGGCGTCGTCACCGTGCTGTGGCTGCTGCGGCGCCGGCAGTACCTCTGGGTCGCGGTCGCGCTGCTCGTGCTCTCGCTGAGCCGCAACGTCGTGATCGCCATGGTGCCGGTGATCCTCGCCCACGGGGTCGTGCGCTGGCGCACGGGTGACGAGGGAGAGCACCCGGTGCGGCTGCGAGTCGGGTTGGGGGCGCTCGCGGCATACGCCGGCGCCCTGACCTGGCTCTGGCCGACCATCGTCACCATCGCGACGGACACGCCCAACGCGTACAACGACACGATGCTCGCCTGGAACATCGAGACCAAGATCAAGCTCTACCTCTGGTGGAACCTGCTCTACGACTACTGGGGCGTCATCGGCCAGGTCGCCGGCGTGCTCGGCATCGCGGCGTTCGCGTGGTTCATGCTCTCGAAGAACTCGTGGCGCTGGGGCCCGGAGATCTGGGGCTGGGCCGGGGCCTACCCGGCGTACATCATCCTCGTGACGAGCACGACCCCGAGCCGGGTGCGCTACGCCCTGCTGGCCTTCCCCATGACGCTGATCATCGCGTGGTTCCTCAAGCTGCGCTGGTGGAGCCGCTACCGCTACTGGCTGCTCGGCCTCGTCGTCGTCGTCGGGGCGGCCCAGATGTGGTGGTGGACCGAGCACTACCTCGTCATCGAGAACCTCACCGACGACCTCTACCCCTGAGGCCGGTCGTCGCCGGGGACCTCAGCCGCAGTCGGGCCCCCGGCGCAGGCTCCCGACGACGTCGAACCACTCGATCCCGGCGTCCGCGAGCAGCTCGCGCAGCAACGGCAGGGACAGCCCGACGACGTTGTGGTGGTCGCCCTCGACGGCCGTGATGAATGCGCCGCCAAGGCCGTCGATGGTGAAGGCCCCGGCTACCGTGAGCGGCTCGCCCGTGGCGACGTAGGCCTCGATCTCCCCGTCGGAGATCTCGGCGAAGTGCACCGTCGTGGAGGCCGTCGCGCCGAGCGTGGCGCCGCCGCCCTGCCGCTCGTCGATGAGCCAGTGCCCGGTGTGCAGCACCCCCGAGCGGCCCCGCATGCGTTGCCAGCGCAGCACGGCCTCCTCGGCGTCGGCCGGCTTGCCGTGGACCTCGCCGTCGAGCTCGAGCACCGAGTCGCAGCCGAGCACGACGACCTCGTCGTCGACCCGGCCGGCGACGTCCTCGGCCTTGGCTCGCGCCAGCAGCAGGGTGATGTCGGCCGGCTCCAGCAGTCCGTAGCGCTCGGTCGCCTCGGCGACCGTCAGGTCCTCGTCGACCTCGCTCACATGGACGACCGGCTCGACGCCTGCCGAGCGCAGGGTCGAGCGGCGCGCGGGCGACGCGGAGGCGAGGACGATCTGGACGGCGGGCACGTCGGGGAGGGCACTCGGCGGCATGACGACATGGTAGGCGCCGCCCCCGGCCGGGTGCGCCGACGGCGCCGCTCCCGGGGAACGGCGCCGTCGCTCCTGACCGGGTGGCGAGCTCAGCCGATGGCTGCCGTCTGGGCGGAGTAGACGGACCGCGTGAGGTAGCCGGACCTCGCGCCGGTGACGCGGACCTTGACGTAGGTGCCCTTGTCGGTGCTCGTGAGCTTGTACGTCTTGGCGGTGGCTCCGGAGATCGCCGTGCCCGACCGGTACCACTGGTAGGTCAGCGTGCTCGGGGTCGGGCTCCACGTCCCCGGGTTGGCCGTCAGCGTGTAGCCCACCTTCTGCGTGCCCGACAGGGTCGGGGTGGGCGCGGTGAACGAGCCGAGGACCGCCGTCGTCGCCGCGGACGTGCGGGCCGCCGTGGTGTAGCCGGACTTGGTCCCAGTGACCTTGACGGTGATGGTCTTCGTCTGGTCCGTCGTGGTCAGCTTGTACGTGCTCGCCGTGGCGCCGGAGATCGCGGTGCCCGACCGGTACCACTGGTAGGCGAGCGTGACCGGCGCCGGACCCCACGTGCCCGGGACGGCCGTGAGGGTGTAGCCGACGGCCTTGGTGCCGCTGATCGTCGGGGTGGGCGCGGTCAGGGTGCCGGCGACGACCGCGGCCGTGGCCGCGGACGTCTTCGACGTGGACGCGTAGCTCGCCTTGGAGCCGGTGACCTTGACGGTCATGGTCTTGCCCAGGTCGCTCGCCGTCACCGCGTACGTGCTCGCCGTGGCGCCGGAGATCGCGGTGCCCGACCGGTACCACTGGTAGGCCAGTGTGACCGGCGCCGGGCCCCACGTGCCGGGGGAGGCGGTGAGGGTGCTGCCGACCTTCGCCGTGCCCGAGATCGTGGGCGTCGTGCCGGTGACGGTCCCGGCGAGCACGACCGGTCCGGTGGCGGTCACCTGGAGCGAGGCGCCGTCGAGGTAGGCCGTCATCCGCAGCGTGATCCGCTGGCCCACCATGCTGCTCGTCAGCGCCAGCGGGGAGATCCCGCCCCACATGGTGTCCTGCTGCGGGACGCCGCCGACGACCCACCTGTAGCTCGGCGACCAGTCGCCGGCCGGCGTGATGGCTCCGTGGATGGCGTTGAGCGACGTGCCCGCGACACCCGAGCCGGTGATCGTGAGCGGGCTCGCCAGCGTGGGCGCCGTCGAACGGATCTCGACGCCGTTGGAGTTGTACTGCGCGGTCCGGTAGCCGCTGAGCGTCCCGGTGACCCGGGCGAAGACGTACGTCCCCATCAGGTCGCTCGTCACGGTGAACGTGCGCCCCGTGGCGCCCGGGATCGCGACGAAGCCGGTGCCCGAGCCGTTCGGCTTCATCCACTCGTAGGTCAGGGCCACGCCGGACGGCGCCCAGGTGCCCGCGTCGACCGTGAGCGTGCTGCCGACGGTCGGGGTGCCGCTGACGAACGGCTCGCGCGCGGTGATGCCCTTGCCGGCGACGGGCAGGACGATCGTGAGGTCCTTGCGTCGCGCGCTCGTCGTCACGGTGAACGGGGTGGCCGTGTCGAGCGTCGCCGCGCCGTCCCAGCAGCGGTCCTGGTAGCGCGTCGCCGGCGCCCAGTTGTCGTACCACGTGTCGTAGACGCAGACCTTGTACGTCTTGCCGACCTCCGTGCCCTGGGAGAAGGTGCCGTCGGCCCCGGTGAGCAGCGGTCCGTACTGCCGCCCGAGCCAGTCGCCCTCGGTCGGGCGGTACTCGAAGAGGTTCCAGTTGATGTTCTCGAGGGGGTTGCCGGCGGAGTCGGTGACCTTGACGACGACGCCGGTCCACGGGTCGAGGACGAAGTTCACGCCGGTGACGGTCGTGCCCGCGGGCACCGACCAGTCGACGTAGTCGGGCGTGCTCGCGGTGCCGTTCCACGACTCGGTCTCGTAGAGGTTCTGACCCGAGGAGTCCTCGGCCGTGAGGTTGCTGGGACCGGCCTCGACGCCGGTCAGCGTGAAGCTGCCGTCGGCTGCAGGTGTGGCGGTGACCTCCTGGCCCCCGGAGCTCTTGCCGATCCGGACCGTGGCCGCCGAGATCGGCTGGCCCGCGGTGTTCTTCACCGTGCCCTTGATCGTCGAGCGGCGGTCGAGTCGGATGTCGGCGACCGTCGCGGTGGTTCCGGCGGTCACGGGCGTGGCGCTGTCGAAGCCGCCCTGGTTGGCGTACCACTCGATGCCCCACTGCGAGGCGCAGGTCATGTCGCCCCAGCAGCCGGCCTCGATGCGGTACGGGCCGGGCGTCGAGAAGGTCGCGGTGTAGGTGCCGTCCGAGGCGTGGTCGATGGTGCCGACGTGGTCGTAGTTGGCGTCGTAGATCCAGACACCGGCGTCGGGCACGCCGACGACGGCGCCGGTCGCGCTGAGGCCGGTGACGCGGCCCTTGATCGTGTAGGTGGCGGCGCTGGCGGACGGGGCTGCCAGCGGCAGCAGCCCAAGTGTGACGGTGGTGGCGGTCAGCGCGGTCAGGAGGCGGCGCGCAGCTCGGCGCGCGTTCGTCCCCCGGGCCCGGCCGACCGCGAGGCGGTGGCTGAACACTGTCTTCTCCCCTGTGTGAGCTGTTCGGCGCCCGTCGCTGTCGGCGGACGCGGGGTCAGCCTAGGGGCGGTCCGACGTGCTGACCATGGGGAGCGGTACCCACCCTGCACGAAGGCCCCCGACCGGGGGGGCCTTCGTGCAACGCTCAGATCTCCTGCAGGACCGCGCCGCGGAGGGTGTCGAGCCCGACGCCGCCGATGTCGAGGGCGCGGCGGTGGAAGGCCTTGAGGTCGAAGGCGTCACCCTCGCGCTGCCTGACCTCGTCGCGCAGCTGCAGCCAGAGGCGCTCGCCGATCTTGTAGCTCGGCGCCTGCCCCGGCCAGCCGAGGTAGCGGTTGAGCTCGAAGCGCAGGATCTTCTCGTCCATGAAGCCGTAGCGGGTCAGGTAGGTCCAGGCCTTGTCGTAGTCCCATGCTCCGCCACCGACCTCGTCGGGCGCGTCGAAGCCGCAGTGCACGGCGATGTCGATGACGACGCGTGCAGCCCGAAGTGACTGTCCCGCAAGCCAACCCATGCGGTTGCCCGGGTCGTCCATGTAGCCGAGCTCGGCCATGAGCCGCTCGGCGTAGAGGGCCCAGCCCTCGCCGTGGCCGGAGGTCCACGCCTCGAGGCGGCGCCACCGGTTGAGCAGCTCGGAGCGGTAGACCGTCTGGGCCACCTGGAGGTGGTGGCCCGGCACGCCCTCGTGGTAGACGGTCGTCAGCTCGTTCCACGTGCGGAACTCGGTGTTGCCCTTGGGCACGGACCACCACATGCGACCCGGCCGGCTGAAGTCGTCGGACGGCCCGGTGTAGTAGATGCCGCCCGTCTGCGTCGGCGCGATCATGCACTCGATGGTCTGGACGGGACCCGGGATGTCGAAGTGGACGTCCTTGAGGTTCGCGATGACCTCGTCCGCGCGCTCCTGCATCCAGGCCTTGAGCGCGTCGGTGCCGTGGAGCTGGTACTTCTCGTCGGCATCGAGGATCTCGACGCCGCGCTCGACGCTGGCGCCGGCCTCGAGCCCGTCGGCGATCTCGCTCATCTGGGCGTGGAGGCTCGCGACCTCCTGCTGGCCCCACCGGTAGGTCTCCTCGAGGTCGACCGTCGCCCCGAGGAAGTAGCGCGACTCGAGGGCGTAGCGCTCGCGGCCGCACGCGTCGGCCTCGGGGGCGTGCGGCAGCAGCTCGCGCTCGAGCCAGTCCGCCATGGAGCCGTATGCCGCTGCGGCGGCCTGCGCGGACTCGGCGAGCGCCGCCTGCAGCTGGGGCTCGAGCGGCTCGTCGCCGACGCTGGCATCGGCCACCAGCTTGGCGAAGTAGCCGTCGTCCGCGGTGAGGTCACGGGACTGCTCGGCGCAGGCCTCGACCTGCCGGCGCGGCGAGACCTGCCCGCGCTCGCGGGCGAGGAGCAGCGACTCCTGGTAGCCCTCGAGGGCGGCGGGGATCTTGCCCATGCGGGTGGCGAAGACGCGCCAGTCGTCGGCGGTGTGCTGCGGCATGAGGTCGAAGACGTCCCGGACGCTCTGGAGCGGCGAGGCGAGGACGTTGAGCGACATCTCGTCGAGCCCCGCGGCATACCGGTCCTCGGCGAGCTGGAGGCGCTCGGTCATGGCGTCGACGGTGACCCGGTCGACGTCGTCGGCCGGGGCCGCGGCGCCGAGCTGGGCCAGGGTCGCCCGTCGCAGCTCGGAAGCGGCGGCGTTGCCGGCGGGCGAGAGGTCGTCGAGGTCCTCCTCGCCCCCGGGGACGCCGAGATAGGTCGCGTTGATGGGGCTGAGGGCGACGGCGGCATCGAAGTAGGTCTCCGCGATGCGGTCGACGTCGGTGCGCGGTCGCGCGGTCTGGGTGTTGTCGGTCACCCGGCGAAGGTAATCCAGGCCCGGAGCGCGTGCCAGTGCATTGTGGCGCGCACGCGGAAGCCGCCGGCCGCCAGCCGGTGGCGGCGCCGCTCAGTCGCTCTGGTCGGAGGAGTCGCCCTTGCCGCCGCCGGCCACGACGAGCACGACGACCCCGTCGGTCGTCCGGCTGCCGGTCGCGGGCCACGTGGCCAGCACCTGGCCCTCCTTGGCGCCGCCGTCGGACGGGATGGTGACGCGGGTGACCCGGACGTCCTCACGGGCCAGCGTCCGGGTCGCGTCCTTCGCGTCGGTGCCAGCGAGGCCGTCGGGCACGACGAACGAGGAGTTGACGCTGTCGGGCGCGTGGCCGCGGCTGACGACGAGGGCCACGGTCTGCCCCTTGGTCATCGGCTGACCCTCGGCCGGGGACGAGCCCATGACCGAGCCCTCGGGCTCCGCCGACCGGACGAGGACCCAGCGGACGTTGACGCCGAGGCCGATGAGCTGCTTGACCGCGGCCTCGCGCTGCTGGCCGACGAGGCCCGCAGGGACGGCGCTGCCGTCGGCGGGCGGGGCGGTCGTGGGCGGCGCGGAGGGCTTCGACGAGGCGCTCGAGGAGGGACGAGTCCCGGCAGCCGGCGGGGTGGCCGGGTCCGAGCCCGACAGCAGGACGTACGCGAGGACCGCGACGAGGGCCACGACGGCGGCGGCGAGCACCCAGACGACGGCTCCCGGCCCGGAGGGCCGGCGACGCTCGGCGAGGGCCGAGCGGCGGGTCGGGGCGTCACCGGCCGGCCACGGCGCCGAGGGCGTCGAGGGCGACGAAGGCGCTGGCGATGCTGATGGTGCGGCCGGCATCCTGGCCGTGCTGAGGGACGGGTCCGCTGCAGGGCTCGGCATCGCGCGGGTGGCGTCCTTGCCGACGGCCGTCGCCGCCTCGGCGGTGGTGCCCGCGCCGTACATCGCCGCGCCGGCGCCGAGGACCGCGGTCGCGTCGCCCAGCGGCATGGCGCGGGTGGCGGCGTCGGCTGCCGGCTCGTGGCCCTGCAGCGCAGCCGCCATGGCGTCGGCGTCGGGGTAGCGGTCGGCGGGAGACTTGGCCGTGGCCCGTTCGACGACCTCATCGAGGTTCGCCGGCAGGTCGGCGACCCGCGAGCTCGGCAGCGGGACCGGCTCGTCGAGGTGCCGCAGTGCGACCGCGACCGGGGTGTCACCCTCGAACGGGACGGAGCCGGTCAGCATCTGGAAGAGCAGGATGCCGAGCGAGTAGAGGTCCGACGAGGGGGTCGTCGCCTCGCCGCGAGCCTGCTCGGGCGCGACGTACGCGGCGGTCCCCATGACGGTGCCGGTGTCGGTGAGCGACGCCTGCCCGAGGGCCCGGGCGATGCCGAAGTCGGTGACCTTGACGAAGCCGTCGGGCCGGACGATGACGTTGCCGGGCTTGATGTCACGGTGCACGACCCCGGCACGGTGCGCGGTCGCGAGGGCGGCGCAGACCTGCTCGGCGACGCGCACGGCGTCGGCGGGGGTGAGCCGGCCGTGCTCGCGGATCACGTGGGCGAGGTCCTGGCCCTCGGCATACTCCATGACGATGAAGTGGGAGGCGCCGTCGACGCCGTAGTCGTAGACCTGCGCGATGTTCGGGTGCGAGAGCCGGGCCGCGGTGAGGGCCTCGCGACGGAACCGCTCGACGAAGTCCGGGGACTCGGCGAACGCGGGCGAGAGGACCTTGACGGCCACCTGTCGGCCGAGCCGCTCGTCGGTCGCGAGGTGGACCTCACCCATGCCACCGACGGCGATGCGCTCGCCCAGCGAGTAGCGCTGCGCGATGCGGACGGTGGGTGTGGAGTCGACGGACATGGGCAACGAGACTAGGGGAAGCGGCTGTCAGCGGGCCAACCGAAGCGGTCCGCGACCGGGGTCCCGGCGGGTCAGCGCGGCAGGCCCGTGCTCCTCCAGCCGCCATGGCGCGCGGACGGGCCGACCAGCCGGTAGGAGGGATCGGACCAGGCCGACCGCGCGTGCTCCGGGGCGGCCTCGCCGTCGCCGAGCGCGGAGAGCACGACGACGAGCGCGGCGAGCTCCTCGGCAGAGGGGCTGCCGCTCACCCGGATGGCCGCGGCGGTGGCGATCGCGTCGGTGGCCCCGGTCGTGTCGGCGCTCACAGCGGGATGTTCCCGTGCTTCTTGGGCGGCAGCGTCTCGCGCTTGTTCTGCAGCGCGCGCAGGGCCCGGGTGACGTTCATCCGCGTGTTGGACGGGCTGATGACGGTGTCGATGTAGCCGCGCTCGGCAGCGACGTAGGGGTTGGCGAGGGTCTCCTCGTAGTGCGTGATGAGCTGCTGGCGCTGGGCCTCGACGTCGCCGCCCGTCTCCGCGGTGTGCTTGAGCTCCTTGCGGTAGAGGATGTTGACGGCGCCCTGGGCGCCCATGACGGCGATCTGGCCGGTGGGCCACGCGAGGTTGATGTCGGCACCGAGGTGCTTGGAGCCCATGACGTCGTAGGCGCCGCCGTAGGCCTTGCGGGTGATGACGGTGATCTTCGGCACGGTGGCCTCGGCGTAGGCGTAGATGAGCTTGGCGCCGCGACGGATGATGCCGTCCCACTCCTGGCTCGTGCCGGGCAGGAAGCCGGGGACGTCGACGAAAGTCAGCACCGGGACGTTGAAGCAGTCGCACGTGCGCACGAACCGCGCCGCCTTCTCCGAGGCGTCGATGTCGAGGCACCCGGCGAACTGCATCGGCTGGTTGGCGACGACGCCGACGGCCATCCCGTCGATGCGGGCGAAGCCGGTGATGATGTTGGGCGCGAAGAGCGGCTGCACCTCGAGGAACTCGCCGTCGTCGACGACGTGCTCGATGACGTGCTTCATGTCGTAGGGGACGTTGGGTGAGTCGGGGATGCAGGTGTCGAGCCAGAGGTCGTCGTCAGTGACCGACAGGTCGGCCTCGCCCTCGCCGTAGGCGGGCGGGGTCTCCATGTTGTTGCTCGGCAGGTAGGACAGCAGCGCCTTGACGTAGTCGATGGCGTCCTGCTCGTCGGTGCCCATGTAGTGCGCGACGCCCGACTTCGTGTTGTGGGTCTGGGCGCCGCCGAGCTCCTCGAAGCCGACGTCCTCACCCGTCACGGTCTTGATGACGTCGGGGCCGGTGATGAACATGTGCGAGGTCTGGTCGACCATGACGGTGAAGTCGGTGATGGCGGGGGAGTAGACCGCGCCGCCCGCGCACGGGCCCATGACGAGCGAGATCTGCGGGATGACGCCGGACGCGCGGACGTTGCGGAAGAAGATCTCGCCGTAGAGCCCGAGGGAGACGACGCCCTCCTGGATGCGGGCGCCACCGGAGTCGTTGAGGCCGATGACGGGGCAGCCGATCTTCATGGCGAAGTCCATGACCTTGACGATCTTCTCGCCGAAGACCTCGCCGAGCGACCCGCCGAAGACCGTGAAGTCCTGGGCGAAGACGGCGACCTGGCGACCGTCGACCATGCCGTAGCCGGTGACGACGCCGTCGCCGTAGGGGCGGTTCTTCTCCTGGCCGAAGTTGTTGCTGCGGTGCCGGGCGTACTTGTCGAGCTCGATGAAGGTGCCCTCGTCGAGGAGCATCTCGATGCGCTCACGCGCGGTCTTCTTGCCCCGGGCGTGCTGCTTCTCGACGGCCCGCTCCGAGCCGGCGTTGGCCACCTCGGCGACGCGCCGCTTGAGGTCGGCCAGCTTGCCGGCCGTGGTGGAGAGGTCGGGCCCGGGAGCCGCCTGTCCACCCGGCGCCGGGGTGTCGTCCGACGTGCTGGTCGGCTGCTCTGCGACGGCGTGATCGGTTGCCATGGTCGGCACTCTAGCCTTGTGGACGTGCGCGATTCGCTCGACATCGAGACTGTGAGTGCGGCCTTGGTCACGTCCGGACGGCCGTGGCGCGGGGTCGAGTTCCACCCCGCCCTCGGGTCGACCAACACCCGCCTGCGGGAGCTGCTCACCGGGTCGTCCCCGACGAGCGGGGCGTATGCCGTGTCGCCCGGGGATGACGACCGTGGCCTCTGGTGGGTCGTCCTCACCGACCACCAGACCGGCGGGCGCGGACGGCTGGGTCGTGCCTGGACCGTCCCCGACCGGGCGTCCCTCGCCGTCAGCGTCGCGGTGCCCGTCGCGGACGCCGCCCAGGCCGGCTGGATGCCGCTGCTCGCCGGGCTCGCGCTCTCACGTGCCGTGCGCGACGTGACGTCCGCCGAGGGCCACCCCCTGACGGCCCGGCTCAAGTGGCCCAACGACGTGCTGCTCGCCGACGACGGCGACCGCAAGCTGAGCGGCATCCTCTGCGAGCTCGTCACGTCCGGGGGCCGCCAGGCGGTCGTCGTCGGGACCGGCATCAACGTCGACCAGACCCGGGACGAGCTGCCCGTCGACACGGCCACCTCGCTCGCCCTCGCCGGCAGCGCGGTGCGCCGCGAGGACCTGCTGCTCGCCTACCTCGACCACCTCACGGACGTGCTGGCGGGTGCGGGCGCTGGGGTGGGGTCGGGTGCGGGCATGCAGGAGGGCCGTGCGTCGGGGACGGCCGCGCGTGAGGCGGCGCGGACGGCATACCGCCAGGCGTGCTCCACGCTCGGGCTGCAGGTCCGGGTGCACCTGCCAGCCGGGGGCGCGGCCGAGGGCAGCGCCGTCGCGGTCGACGACGACGGGGGACTCGTGGTGCGCACCGCCGACGGGCTGCGGACCTTCGCGGCGGGCGACGTCGTCCACGTCCGACCGGCGGCCGGCGGACTGGCATGATCGCCCCATGACGGAGTCGGGGACGGGCGCCGGCCCGCTCGAACCGGCCGAACCGGCCGAGGCGGTCCAGCCGCTCGAGCCGGTCGGGCGAGCGAACGAGGACTTCACCGAGCAGCTGCTCGGGCGCCCCCTCGACCTGCGCCGCCGGGACGTGAGCCGCGGGGCCGAGGTGTCCCTGCTGTCGGCGCGCAAGTTCTGGCACGCGCTGGGCTTCCCCGTGGTCGACACCGACGACGAGCTGTTCACCGAGGCCGACCAGAAGGCGCTCGCCGCGGTCGCCGGCATCGTGCGGGACGGCCTGCTCGACGAGTCCACGGCGCTCGCCATGACGCGCGCCTTCGCCCGCTCGGCCGACCGCCTGGCCGGCTGGCAGTCGCAGCTCATCGCCGAGGCGGTCGAGACCCACATGACCGCGGCGCTCGCCGACGAGGGCGACGACCAGCACGAGTCGCGCTCGGTGCCGAGCCTCGAGACGGCCACCGAGACGGCCAAGCGGCTCGCGGTCCTCACCGACCGCCTCGAGCCGCTCCTCGTCTACGCCTGGCGCCGGCACCTGTCGGCCACGGTGGCCCGCATGCTCGCCGACGCCGACCCCGAGGCGTACGGCATGACGAAGATGCGCTCGGTCGGCTTCGCGGACCTCGTCAACTTCACGGCGCTCGTGCGCCGGATGTCCGAGCGCGACCTCGCGCGGCTCGTCTCCCGGTTCGAGGCGCTCTCGGCCGACGTCATCACCGCCCACGGCGGTCGCCTCATCAAGACCGTCGGTGACGAGGTGCTCTTCACGACGATGGGCGCCGCTCCGGCCGCGGCCATCGCGCTCGACCTCGTCGAGACGATGACGAACGACGACGTGCTGCCCGACGTGCGGTGCGGCATGGCCCGCGGCCCGATCATCTCCCGGCTCGGCGACGTCTTCGGCACGACCGTCAACCGGGCCTCGCGGCTGACCGCGGTCGCCCAGGCCGGCAGCGTGCTCGTCGACGCGACGATGGCACGCGAGCTCGCCAGCCTCTCCGGCTTCGAGCTGACGGGACAGCGCCGCCGCATCCTGCGCGGGGTCGGACCCGTCACGCCCTCGCTGCTGCGCCGCGCCACGTCGGCCGGCCGCCGCTCGGTCTCGGGGGCTCCCACCCCGGCAGACGCGGAACCCGCCGCACGCATCGAACCGCCAGACCGAACCGGCCCGCGCACCGACGCGTGAGCCCTGAAGGAGACCGACGTATGCCGTCAACGCCGACTGCGCCCACCGGAGCCGACGCCACCGCCCCCCTCGTACGCGTCGAGCGCTTCGAGGACCCGGGCCTCGCGCACGTGGCCGAGATCGTCCTCGACCGCCCCCAGGCCATGAACGCCGTGTCGACGGAGATGGCGCGCGCCATCGCCGCGGCGACGGCGCAGGTGGCCGCCGACGAGACCGTGCGCTGCGTCGTGCTGACGTCGAGCCACGCCAAGGCCTTCTGCGTCGGTGCCGACCTCAAGGAGCGCAACGCCTTCTCCGACGCCGACCTCATGGCGCAACGTCCCGTCGCGCGGGCGGCCTACGGCGGCGTGCTCGACCTGCCCGTGCCGGCCATCGCGGCGGTCGACGGCTTCGCCCTCGGGGGCGGCTTCGAGCTGGCCCTGTCGTGCGACGTCGTCGTCGCGGGGGAGGGCGCGGTGGTCGGGCTGCCCGAGGTGAGCGTCGGCGTCATCCCGGGCGGGGGCGGCACGCAGCTGCTCGTGCGCCGGGTCGGCTGGTCACGCGCGGCCCGCGCGATCTTCAGCGCCGCGCGCCTCTCGGCCGGGGAGGCCCTCGAGCTCGGTGCCGTCGACGAGGTGGTGCCCGCCGGCTCGGCCCGTGACGCGGCCCTGGAGCTGGCCCGGACCATCGCGGCCAACTCGCCCGTCGGGCTGCGCAACGCCAAGCGCGCGATGCGTCTGGGCGCCGACGTCGGCCTCGACGCGGGCCTCGAGATCGAGGACGGCTGCTGGCGCGCCACGGCCTTCTCCGGCGACCGGCGCGAGGGCGTCGCCGCCTTCGCCGAGAAGCGTCGTCCCGTCTGGCCCGGTCGCTGAGGAGCGGCAACCCGGACCACCGGGGCGTCAGGGTGCAATTCGGGCCGATGTCGATAGGCTCACCACGGTCGGTGCGCCCCCGGACCGGCAGATCTTGAGGACGGTGACATGACCCGAGTGCTCCTGGCGGAGGACGACCCAGCCATCTCCGAACCGCTGGCCCGTGCGCTGCGGCGGGAGGGCTACGACGTCGACGTGCGCGAGGACGGCCTCGCCGCCCTCGACGGTGCCAAGGAGAACCCCGACCTCGTGCTCCTCGACCTGGGGCTGCCGAAGATCGACGGGCTCGAGGTGTGCCGCCGCATCCGCGCCGAGGGCCGCGCCATCCCGGTGCTCATCCTCACGGCCCGCGCCGACGAGGTCGACACCGTCGTGGGGCTCGACGCCGGCGCCGACGACTACGTCACCAAGCCCTTCCGTCTCGCCGAGCTGCTCGCCCGCGTCCGGGCCCTGCTGCGCCGCACCCCCACCGAGGTGGTCGCGTCCGGCGAGCTCGTCCGCATCGACTCCGACGGACGGCGTGCCTGGTTCAAGGGCGAGGAGCTGCAGCTGACCGCCAAGGAGTTCGACCTGCTGCGCGTCCTCGTGCGCGAGCAGGGCAAGGTCGTCTCCCGCGAGCAGCTGATGCGCGAGATCTGGGACACCGCGTGGTTCGGGTCGACCAAGACCCTCGACATGCACATCTCGGTGCTGCGCCGGAAGCTCGGGGACGACGCGACCTCCCCGCAGTACATCGCCACCGTCCGTGGTGTCGGCTTCCGCTTCGAGCGACCCCAGGCCGACTGACCGTGCGCCGGGTGCTCGACCGGATGGCCCTCGTCGCGGCAGTCGTCTGCGCCGGGTTGTTCGTCCTGCTCTCGACGGTCGTCGTCGGCTTCGCCGTGACGCAGCGGCCGGACTCCGTCAGGACGTGGATCGCGTCGGACCCCTCCGTCGGCATCGGTCGCTTCGGTGCCGTCATGCTCGCCATCGGCGCGATCAGCGGCGCCGCCGCCTACCTCGTCACGCTGGGGACCCGCACCCACGTCGAGCGGTCGTCTCAGGAGCTCGTGCAGCTCGCCGACCGCTTCGCCGCGGGCGAGGCGCGCCTGACGCCGGTGCACTCGGACATCGACGAGATTGACCACGTGTCGGGGGTGATGAACCGCCGGGCCCACGACATGACGAAGTCGCTGGCCGCCGAGCGCGACTTCGCCGCCGACGCCTCCCACCAGCTGCGCACGCCCCTGACCGCCCTGCTCATGCGCCTCGAGGAGATCTCCGAGACCGACGACGCCGAGGTGGTCAAGGAGGAGGCGACCATCGCGATCGCCCAGGTCGAGCGGCTGACCCGGGTCGTCGACGACCTGCTCGGTCGCACTCGGGGCTCCGGCGGGCCCTCGCCGGCGGTGTCGCTCGACTCGGTCATCGCCGCCCTCCAGCGCGAGTGGCAGCCCGCCTTCGAGCAGGCCCGCCGCTCGGTGCGGGTGCGCGGGGAGCGCGGCCTCTTCGTCCGGTCGACGCCGGTCGCCCTCTCGCAGGTGCTCTCGACCCTGCTCGAGAACTCCCTCGTGCACGGGCGGGGGACCGTCGACGTCCACGCCCGCCGGTCGGGGCCGTCGGTCATCGTCGAGGTCAGCGACCAGGGCGACGGCGTGCCGGCCGCGATGGCGCCGCACATCTTCGAGCGCTCGGTGAGCAGCGGAGCCGGTGGCAGCACCGGCCTCGGGCTGGCCCTCGCGCGCGACCTCGCCGAGTCCAACGGCGGCCGCCTCGACCTCGTCCAGGCCCAGCCCGCCCGCTTCGCGCTGTTCCTCTCCGAGGCCGAGACTGACTGACCGGAAAGGCACGGCGACGCGGGGTAGGGTTCGCGCGTGAGGCGCCTGCATGAGTTCCTGTTCGTGCGCCACCGGCACAACTGGCTGCTGCTGCTCCGGTTCGCGGTGGTGGGCGCCTCAGGCGTGCTCGTCAACCTGCTGACCCTCGTCGTGGTGAAGAAGCTCGGGCCCGGCTTCGACCAGGCGATCCTCCCGGTGCCGGGGACCGACTTCAACGTCCGCTGGTACCACGTGTACTCGACGATCGCCTTCCTCGTGGCCAACCTCTGGAACTTCCAGCTCAACCGCACGTGGACCTTCCGCACGAGCAAGCACGCCCGGTGGTGGCACGAGTACTGGCCGTTCCTCGCCGTCGGCCTGCTCGGCCAGGTCGTCGGCCTCGTGCTGCTGACCCTGCTCATGCACCTCGACTCGCCGATCCACCTCTCGCCGACGCTCCTCGACGACTCCACCGGCTTCCGGACCCGGCTCTACTGGGCGCAGCTCATCGTCATCGCCGTCGTGACCCCGGTGTCGTTCGTGCTCAACAAGCTGTGGACGTTCGCGGCCGTGCGCACCCACCACCCCGACCTCGCCGATCCCAGCCACGTCGAGGCCGTCCTCACCGACGAGGCCGAGCAGGCCGCCGCGACGGCCGCGGCGGCCGGAGCAGGCAGCAGCGGAGGCGCCGTCCCGGGCCGCCACGACCCCCACGCCTGACGCCGACTACGCTTGGGCGGCGTGAGCCAGCCGAAGCGCGCCCCCGGAGGATTTCCCGTCGTCGGTGTCGTGGGCGGCGGTCAACTCGCCCGCATGATGCAGGGCCCGGCCGTCGAGCTGGGCGTCCAGCTGTCGGTCCTCGCCGAGAGCGACACCGCAGCAGCGGCGCTCGTCGTGCCGAGCTCCCCGGTGGGGGAGCACACCGACCTCGAGGCCCTGCGGGCCTTCGCCGCGCACTGCGACGTCGTGACCTTCGACCACGAGCACGTGCCGCCGCACCTGCTCGAGGCGCTCGAGGCCGACGGCGTGGCCCTGCACCCGACGCGGGCCGCGCTGCACTTCGCCCAGGACAAGCTCGCGATGCGCGAGCGGCTCTCGGGCCTCGGCATCGCCTGCCCGCGCTGGTCGCGCGCCACGACCGCGGCGGAGGTCACGGCCTTCGGCGACGAGGTCGGCTGGCCGATCATCGCCAAGACCCCCCGGGGCGGCTACGACGGCAAGGGCGTCTCCGTCGCGTCGAGCGCCGACGACCTCACCGAGTGGATCTCGCGCATCGGTGAGCCCGGCCCGCTCGAGCACGGCCTGCTCCTCGAGGAGAAGGTCGACTTCGTCCGCGAGCTCGCGGTCCTCATCGCCCGCAGCCCGTCCGGCCAGGCCGCGGCGTGGCCCGTCGTCGAGACGGTCCAGACCGACGGCATCTGCACCGAGGTGCTCGCGCCCGCTCCGGCCCTCGACGCGGACCTCGCCTCGGTCGCCACCGAGGCCGCCCTCCGGATCGCCGGCGAGCTCGGCGTGACCGGCGTGCTCGCCGTCGAGATGTTCGAGGTGCGCGGCGCGACGGGTGACGCCTCGTCCTACGTGGTCAACGAGCTCGCGATGCGCCCGCACAACAGCGGCCACTGGTCGATGGACGGCGCCGTCACCGGCCAGTTCGAGCAGCACCTGCGCGCCGTCCTCGACCTCCCGCTCGGCGACCCCCGGCCCCGCGCCCCGTGGACCGTCATGGCCAACGTCCTCGGCGGCGACTACGAGCACCTCTACCCGGCCTACCGGCACATCATGGCGCGCGACCCCGGCGCCAAGGTCCACGTCTACGGCAAGGGCGTGCGCCCCGGCCGCAAGATCGGCCACGTCAACGTCAGCGGGACCGACCTCGACGACGTGCGCGAGCGGGCGGGCCACGCCGCCGACTACCTCCGAGGAGTGATCACCGAATGACCGAGAGCGCCACCAGCCCCACCCCGCCGGTCGTCGGCATCGTCATGGGCAGCGACAGCGACTGGCCCGTCATGCGCGAGGCCGCCCGGGCGCTCGAGGAGTTCGGCATCCCCTACGAGGCCGACGTCGTCTCGGCGCACCGGATGCCCGACGAGATGATCGCCTACGGCCAGGGCGCCGCCGCCCGTGGCCTGCGGGTCGTCATCGCCGGCGCCGGCGGGGCCGCGCACCTGCCCGGCATGCTCGCCTCGGTGACGCCGCTGCCCGTCGTCGGCGTGCCCGTGCCGCTGAAGTACCTCGACGGCATGGACTCACTGCTCTCCATCGTCCAGATGCCCGCCGGGGTGCCCGTCGCGACGGTGTCGATCGGCGGCGCCCGCAACGCCGGTCTGCTGGCCGCCCGCATCGTCGGCACCGGCGGCGACGAGCTGGCGGCCGACGTCCGCGAGCAGATGGTCACCTTCCAGGCCGACCTGCGCGACCAGGCCCACGCCAAGGGAGCGGCCCTGCGCGAGCAGGTCGCCCGCGGTCTGTCCGACTGAGCCACCGCCCCGCCGCAGGGGAGTGTGGACGGGACCGACGGCATACGCCCTCGGGTCGGTCGCCCTCTGGTCAGTCGGGCTCGGCGAGGAAGCCGCGCACGGCGGCCGTGAACACGGCGGGCTGGGCGGCGTGGACCAGGTGGCCCGCGTCGATGCGCAGCAGGCGACCGTCGGCCACGGTCTCGGCCATCTGCCTGACGTGCTCGGCCGGCATCGGGCTGCTCGGGCCACCCCACACCACGAGCGTGGGAGCGGTGACGGCGGCGACGATGCTGGGCCAGCGGGGGTCGGGATCGTCGATCTGCGCCCGCACCTGCAGCACGGCGTCCCAGTCGTAGGCGAGCTCGCCGTCCGGTCGCGTCGGTGGCCGAGGCTCCCGAGGGTGCGGCACGGGCACGTCCTCGAGCACGAGCCGGCGCACGAGGTCGGGCCGGCGGCTCGCGAGCAGGCACGCCACGAGACCACCGAGGGAGTGCGCGACGACGTCGGCCGGCCTCCCGTGCTCGGTCGCAAGGCTCGCGGCGACGGGCAGGACGTCGTCCGCCAGCTCCGGCAGGGCGTAGCTGCCCGGCCGGGGACTCGCGCCGTGGCCGCGCAGGTCGACGGCGACGACGAGCCGGTCGCGCGCCAGGCCGGCGCCCACCTGCGCCCAGTCCGCCGACGTCTCGCCCGTCGCGTGGACGAGGAGGACGGGCGGGAGCGCGCCGGGCTCGCCCCAGCGCCGCGTGAAGAGCCGGACCGCCACCGGGTGGACGTCAGTCGGTGACGGCGGACGAGCCGTCGCCGGGCTGGATCCGGGGGTACTCGATCTTGGGGCACGTGTCCATGACGACCGCGAGCCCGGCGGCCTCGGCGCGGGCCGCGGCCTCCTCGTCGATGACGCCGAGCTGGAGCCACAGGGCCTCGATGCCGAGCCGCTCGCGCTCGGCGATCGCCTCGTCGACGACCGCGCCGACCCGCTCGCTGTTGACGAAGCAGTCGACGACCTTGACGACGGTGCCGTCGGGGATGTCGGTCAGCGTCTTGTAGCCCGTCGCTCCGTGGACCTTCGCCGCGCTCGGGTGCACGGGCACGAGCCGGATGCCGAGCTCGCGCTGGAGCCACAGGGAGACGCGGTACGCCGTGCGGTCGGGGTTGTCGCCGAGCCCGACGACGGCCCACGTGGCCGGGGTGTGCAGCAGGTCCCGGATGACGTTCGGGTCGTTGTGGTGCGCACTCATGCCGCCATCCTCACACGGGGCCCGTGGCATCGTCGCCCGCGGCGCCGGATCGGCCCGGGACCGGGCTCGGGCGAGCGTGGTTGGATGGCTGGATGCGATTCGGAATGTTCGTTCCCCAGGGCTGGCGGATGGATCTCGTCGGCATCGAGCCTGCCCGCCAGTGGGAAGTCATGGTCAACCTCGCCAAGCACGCCGACGACGGCGACGTCTTCGAGTCCATCTGGGTCTACGACCACTTCCACACGGTGCCGCAGCCCTCGGGCGAGGCGACGCACGAGGCGTGGTCGCTCATGGCCGGCTTCGGCGCCGCCACGAGCCGGGTGCGGCTCGGCCAGATGTGCACGTGCATGGCCTACCGCAACCCTGCCTACCTCGCGAAGGTCGCCGCGACCGTCGACGTCATCTCCGGTGGCCGCACCGAGATGGGCATCGGCGCCGGCTGGTACGAGCACGAGTGGCGCGCCTACGGCTACGGCTTCCCCAAGGCCGGTGACCGCCTCGGCGCGCTCCGCGAAGGTGTGCAGGTCTTCCGCGACATGTGGACCACGGGCGAGGCCACGCTCGACGGGAAGTACTACCAGGTCGACGGCGCCCTCTGCGCGCCGCGGCCGCTGCAGGGCACGAGCCACCCGGGCAGCGCGCTCAACGGCATCCCGATGTGGATCGCCGGTGGCGGCGAGAAGGTGACGCTGAAGATCGCGGCGGAGTACGCCGACTACACGAACTTCGACGGCAGCCCCGAGGGCTTCGACCACAAGAGCGAGATCCTCAAGGGCCACTGCGACGACCGCGGCCGCGACTTCGGCGAGATCGTCCGGTCGGCCAACTACAACGTCGTCATCGGCGAGACCGACGCCGACGTCGAGGACCGCCTCCAGTTCTACGGCGAGCTGCTGCGCAAGGGCGGCGTCGCCGACGACAAGGCCGCCGCCTCCGTCGAGGACCTGCGCAAGCAGCCGGCGGTCGGCACGCCCGACAAGATCGTCTCGATGTTCACGGACATGCAGGCGCGCGGGATGACGTATGCCATCACCTACTTCGCCGAGGCCGCCTACGACCGCTCGGGCATCGAGCTCTTCGAGCAGACGGTCGCCCCCGAGCTCAAGGGCTGACCTCAGCCGAGTCAGCGGAGTCCACGCGCGTTCGAGGTGATGCCGGTACCCACCCGGGTGCCGGCATCACCTCGAGCCGCGGGTCGTCTACCAGGCGGTCCAGCCGCCGTCGACGGCGACGACCTGGCCGGTGACGTAGGCCGACGCGTCCGAGGCGAGCCACGTGACGACGCCCCGGAAGTCGTCCTCGGTGCCCATCCGGCCCAGCGGCGTCAGCCGCTCGTAGCGCTCGACGAACGCGTCGTCCTGGCCACGGGCGATGCCGCCGGGGGCGAACGCGTTGACCCGGACGTCGGGCGCCAGCACGGTCGAGAGGTAGCGGGTCAGCTGGGCGATGCCGCCCTTGCTCGCGGCATAGGCCGCGGGGTTGCCCATCCGGGTGCCCGCGTAGAGACCCATGTTCGGCCCGACGAGGCCGTAGATGCTCGAGACGTTGACGACGCTGCCGTGGCCCGACGCGCGCAGGAGCGGCGCGAGCCGGCGCGTCAGCGAGAAGGGCGCCGTGAGGTTGAGGGCCAGCGCCATCGCGAAGGCGTCGTCGGTCTGCTCGTCGAACGGCACGGCATACCCGGGCACGCCGGACGTGCCGGTGAAGGCTGCGTTGTTGACCAGGACGTCACACGCGCCGAGGTCGTGGACGGACTCGACGACCCGTGAGAGGCCTTCGGGCTCAAGGAGGTTCGCGCCGACCGGGACATGGCCGGACCCGCTGAGCGAGTCGGCGGCGTCAGCGCAGGCGGCGTCGTCCAGGTCGACGACGACGACGCGCGCACCCTCGGTCGCCAGGGCGTCGGCGAGCACGCGGCCGAGGGGGCCGGCGCCTCCGGTCACGACGGCGGTGCGCCCGCTGAGCGAGGTCGTGGGGGCGGTCGTCATGAGCGGTCCTCCGTCGCGGTGGCGGTGCCGGGGACGTCGAGCCACGGCAGGGTGATGAGTCCCGCGCCGATGAGCGCCTCGATGAGCCGGAACTCGTACTCGTCGTCGATCGAGAACGCCTGGGCTTCCGGGATCTCGAGGCCCTCGTGGGTGCCCTCGTCGAACCACGAGGCCTGCAGGCGCCGCACGAAGTCGGAGCGCCACAGGTAGAAGTTGCCGTTGATCCGCAGGAAGCGGTCGACGTCCTGGCGCCGGGTCACCCCGGTGCCGGAGTCGAAGAAGCGGGAGAGTGCGCCACCCCGACCTGCGTCGGGGCGCACCCCGACCCAGACCGGGTTGAAGGTCGGCTCGCTGACGCTGATGACGCCGTCGAGGTCCGGGTTCGTCGTGAGGCGGCGCACGGCCTGCGCGAGCTGCGCCGGCACCCGCGCGGGGCTCGTCGGGTCGAGGAGCAGCACAGCGTCGTAGGCCACGTCCTCCTCGCGCTCGACCCACTCGAGGGCGTGACGCACGACCGGCGCCATCGGGGTGTCGTCGGCGGCGAGCTCGGCCGGTCGCAGGAAGGGAGCCTCGCCGCCGTGCGTGCGGACGACGTCCGCGATCTCGGCCGAGTCGGTCGTGACGACACAGCGGGTCACCTCTGGCGTCAGCGCCGCGGCCCGCACGCTGTGGGCGATGAGCGGGAGACCCCACATCGGCCGGATGTTCTTGCCCGGCAGGCCTTTCGAGCCGCCGCGTGCGGGGATGACCGCGAGGACGCGGGGTGGGTGCTGGTCGGTCACGTGCCGTCCTCGGTGTCGGTGCGGATGGTGGTGCTGCTCCGTGCGTCGGCCGCGACGCGGGCCTCGTCGCAGAGCCGCACGGCGGCGATGCCCTCGGCGAGCGTGGCCGGCGCGCCGCGGGCGACGCGCTCGTCCGCCGGGCCCGTCGGGCGCAACGTCATCGCGGCGCGCGCCTGGGTGCCCATGACGATGTCGCGGTCGAGGTCGTGCTCGAAGACTTGCTCGGTCACGTCGCCGTCGGGTGTGGTGTGGCGCACGGTGGCGCGCGCGACGTCCCACTCGAGGATGCCGTCGGGGGAGTGCACGACGACGCCTCGGGTCGCGGGGCGGGTGATGTAGTCGAGGCGGGTCGTCACGTCGAACGAGCCCGCCGTCCACAGCAGGGTGGCGGCCTGCTCGGCGGCCATCTCGAGCGGACCGCCCGTCGCCAGGCTGGCGCCGAGGAGCGCCGGCTCGCCGAACAGCACCGTGGCGTAGTCGATCTCGTGGACGAGGTCGCGCAGCACCCCGCCCTCGTCGGCGCGGGCCGAGTAGGACTCGCGGTAGTCGCGGTCGGGCCGCCAGTCGGGCAGCCACGACTGCGACCAGACGTGGGCCGATCCGCCGCGGTCGAGGCGGCCGACGAGACGGCGCAGGTGCCGGAACGCCTCGTGGGCACGCAGCGGCGCCGCGACCCACACCGACGTGTGCCGCGGGTGCTCGAGCAGCGCGCGGGCGTCGTCGGCGGTCGGGGCCACGGGCTTCTCGACGAGCACCTTCTCGGCGCCGGCGTCGAGCGCCTCGATCGCGTCGGCCACGTGGCGGGCCGTGTCGGTGGCGACGACGACGAAGGCGTCACGGAGGGACTCGGGGCCTGCCGCGTCACCGAGCAGGTGCGCGCCGGTCGCCTCGTCCACGGCGTCGGGCGCGGGGTTCCGGTCGCGCACGGGCCACAGCGAGACGTCCGCGCCCTCCTGGCGGAAGACGCGCGCGTGGCGCTGCCCGATCGAGCCGGAGCCGCGGACGACGACACGGGGTGTGGAGGTCGGCAGGCTGGACACCCCTGCAGGCTAGAGGACGAGGGGGTGGCCCGCGCACCGGTACCTTCGGGTCTGTGACGAGCGCGCCCGAAGGCACCGAACCGACCGCAGACCGTTCCGGCGCCTCGCTCGGAGCGCACTCCGTCGTCTACCTCGTCGGCACCGCTCTACAGGGCCTCGGCGTCCTGCTCGTGCTGCCCTTCGCCACCCGCGTGCTCGGCGAGATCGAGTTCGGCCGCGTGGCAACGGGTCTCGTCATCGTGCAGATGGTCGGCACCATCGCAGCTGCCGGTCTGCCCCAAGTCGTGCTCCGCGAGCACCACCGGGGCGAGGACGGCCCCCGCGTCGCGCGCGCCCTCGCCGGGACGATGGTGCTCCTCGCCGTCGGCCTCGGCGTCGTCGGGCTGGCCCTGGCGCTCGCGCTCTCCGCAGCCGGCCACGCCGACCTCGGGCAGTGGGTGCCGCTCGTCGTCGCGGCGGTGGCGCTGACGACGGTCGTCGCCGGCCAGACCCTGATGCGGGCCCGCCTGAAGCCGTGGGGCTTCCTCGCCCTCGCCGTCCTCGCGACGGTCGGCGCCCAGCTCGCGGGACTGCTCGCGGCGCGGGGCGAGCCGACGTCTGGGAGGTACCTCACGGCATACGCCGTCGTCGTCGTGCTCACCGCGGTCGTCGCGCTCGTGGTCGGCCGTCCGCTGCCACCGACCGTCGAGCGCGAACGCGTGCGCGCGGGCATCCGTCTCGCCGCCCCGCTGCTGCCGCAGGCGGCCGCGATGCTCGGGCTGCTCTCCGGGGACGTGCTGCTCGCGCGGCTGCTCGTCGGAGAGTCCGGCGCCGGCCGCTACCAGGTGGCGCTCCAGCTGGGGAACATGCCGTTCGTCCTGTCCGTCGCGCTCTTCAACGCGTGGGGCCCGCTCGTGCTGTCCCACCCCATCGGGAGCCGCTGGGCGTGGACGGCCCGCACCGGGACCGCCCTGACGACGGTCGTCGCGGCCGGCGCCGCGGGCGTGGCGCTGCTCGGGCCGTGGCTCGTCGCCGTCATGGCCGACCCGGGCTTCGACCACGTCTCGATGGTCGCCGCGCTCGGGGTCATCTGCACGGTGTCGGTGTCGTACATGCTCTACCAGGGCTCGTCGCTCGCCGTGCTCGACGCGGAGCGCACCGGCCGGCTGGCCTGGGCGGCTCTTGCCGCGCTCGCCGTCGTCGTCCTCGTCGCGCTGTGGCTCGCGCCGGGCGCCGGGGCGACCGGTGGGGTCGTCGGGGTCGCGATCGCCAAGGCCGTCGGCTACGTCGTGCTCATGGCGCTGACCACGTGGTTCGCCCGCACCCACTCGCCGCTGCGCTGGCCCCCGCGCGCCGCTGCCGTGGCCGTGGGCGGTGTCGCGCTCGCGCTCGTCGGCGCGGTGCTGCCGCTCGACGGACCGGCGGCCTGGGCGCGGGTCGCCCTCGCGCTGCTCGTCGCCGTGGCCGCGGCGGCGCTCGCACCGCGGATCGTGAGCACGCTGCGCGGCTAGGATGGGGCGCTCGCCCGGCTCGCCTCCCGATCCGGCACGCACCGACACGCAGGAGACATGCTTTCGTGGTGACACCGCTCGTCCACATGGGACTGGGCTACGACGACCTGCTCGTCCCCGCCCTCGTGCACGCCGGCTTCGAGACCAAGGACCTCGTGCTCGTCGTGCGGACCGACGCCAACCTCGCATGGGCGCGCAAGCACGCGCCGCGGGCCACGACCGTCCGGCTGCCGTATGCCGCAGCGCGCAAGGCCAACGTCGTCAGCGGCCTCGCGCCGCACGCGGCTCTCAAGCGGGCGTGCGCGGGCGTCGGTCTCGACCCGCTCGACCTGCTCGTGTCCGAGCGCGCCCTGCGCCGCAACCGCGTCGACACCGCGATGAACTTCCTCAACCTCGCCGCCGAGGAGCTCGAGGCCGCCATCGAGGGGCGCGGACCCGTGCTCGCCCTCGTCGAGTTCACGGTCACGTCCGAGCTGCTCACGGCCGGGCTCGTCACCCACCACGGCGGCCTCGCGACCTGGCCACGCGGCATACGCCTCCCGTCCGACCGCTTCGGCCTCATCGGCGCACCCAAGGGCATCACCCTGTGGGAGCGGCAGGTCGAGGACCCGTCCGCAGAGGCGGCGGGCCGGGCGTTCATCGACACCTGGCGCGCCGAGCACGGCCGCCCGATGGGCTTCGCGCGCAACCTCAAGGTCGAGACGGGTCAGGAGATCTGGCGCCTCGCGAGCGACCGCATCAAGGAGTTCGCCGTCGACCGCGGCGCCAACCTGCAGCTGCCGAGGCCGTCGGACTACGCCCGGCTGCCGTGGCTCAACCCCGTCAAGGCGCGCCTCAACCTGCGCGAGTACAGCGGCCGCCGCTGGGACCCGGTGCCCGAGAAGTTCGTCTTCCTGCCGCTGCAGGTCCAGCCCGAGTCGAGCGCCGACGTCATGGGCCAGGAGTGGCGCGACCAGGCCTACACGGCCCGCGTGCTGGCCGAAGCGCTCGCGCCGCTCGGCATCGGCGTCGCCGTCAAGGAGCACGCGCACTTCATGTGGCGCCGCGACCCCGACTACTGGCCGCAGTTCGACGCCCACCCCAACATCGCGACCATCGACCCCTTCGCCGACTCGCGCGAGCTGATGAAGCAGGCCGTCTTCACCGTCACCGCCACCGGCACGGTCGGCCTCGAGGCGGGCCTGCTCGGCCTGCCCGTCGTCACCGGCGCCGAGATGCCGTGGAGCGGGCTCGGCAACGTCAGGAAGCTCGACTCGCCCGACGACCTGACGCAGTTCGTCGCCGACCGCGGCTGGGAGTCGCTGCCCGCCGACCAGGCCTCCATCGACGAGTGGTTCGTCCACGACTACGTGCGCAACTCGTGGGAGGGCCTCGTGCTCGACCCGCCGCGCGTGCCGGCCGTGCTCGAGCCCGACAACATCCGCAAGGTGGGCGGCGCGCTCGCCGAGGCGGCCGTGTCGCTCGGCCACGGGCCCGCCGCAGGCGCTGCGGCCGCTGCGACCGCCGCGTCCGCGACCGCGCCCCTCGGGACGGTCTGAGTGACGGGCAGCGAGCCCGGCTGGGTCGTCCTCGGAGCGGGCGGCCACGCACGCTCGGTCGTCGACGTGCTCGAGCGCGCCGGACACCGCGTCGTCGCTGTCGCGGGTGAGGTCCCCGAGGGCGAGGCGTGGCACGTCGACGTCGTCCCCGACGACCGGGCGGCGTTCGAGATGATCGCCGCGCAGGGCCTGCACGCCGTCGTCGCCATCGGCTCGAACCCGGCCCGCACCCGCCTCGTCCGCGAGCTCGTGGCCCGAGGCGCCGCCGTCCCGCCGGTCGTCGCCGCGACCGCCACGGTCTCACCCCACAGCATCGTCGGACCCGGCTCCGTCGTGCTCGAGCACGCCCACGTCGGGCCTGCGAGCCGGCTGGGCGACGCCGTCGTCGTCAACACCGCGGCCGTCGTCGAGCACGACTGCCGCGTCGGCGTCGGCGTCCACGTCGCCCCCGGGGCCGTGCTCCTCGGCGGTGCGTCCGTCGGGGACGGCTCACTCGTCGGCAGCGGTGCCCGCGTCCTGCCCCGCGTCAGCGTGGGCGCTGGGGCCACCGTCGGCGCCGGCGCCGTCGTGACCCGCCACGTCGCCGACGGCGAGACCGTCGTCGGCGCCCCTGCAGCACCCCTTGGAGGACCCGCATGAGCGACCACCTGAACGCCGTCACCCCCGTCGCCATCGGCGCCCGCGAGGTGCCCACCCCCGGTGACGTCTACGTCATCGCCGAGGCCGGCGTGAACCACAACGGCGACATCGAGCTGGCCCACCGCCTCGTCGACATCGCCGCAGCCTCGGGTGCCGACGCCGTGAAGTTCCAGACCTTCTCGCCCGAGAAGCTCGTGTCGTCGGCCGCGGCCACGACGCCCTACCAGCGCGACCGCGGGGGCAGCTCGGACCAGCGCAGCCTCCTCGAGGCGCTGACCCTGCCCAAGGAGGCCTGGGTCGAGCTGCGCGACCACGCCACCGAGGCCGGCACGACCTTCCTGTCGACGCCCTTCGATCTCGACAGCGCCGAGATGCTCGTCGACCTCGGCCTGCCGGCGCTCAAGGTGAGCTCGGGCGAGCTGACCAACCTGCCCTACCTGCGGGAGATGTCGCAGCTCGGCGTCGTGCTGCTCGTGTCCACCGGCATGGGCACCGAGCACGAGGTCGAGGCGGCCGTCGAGGCGTGCGCCGACGCCCCGGGGCTCGTGCTCTTCCACTGCGTCTCGGCCTATCCGGCGCCCGTGGAGGAGTGCAACCTGCGGGTCATCCCGCGACTGACCGAGCTGCACGGCATCCCCGTCGGTTGGTCGGACCACACACCGGGGCTCACGACCGCGCTCGGCGCGGTCGCGCTCGGCGCGCCCATCCTCGAGAAGCACTTCACGAGCGACCGCACCCTGCCCGGGCCCGACCACTTGGCGAGCCTCGAGCCCGACGCGCTGACCGAGTACGTCGCGGCGACGAAGCAGCTCGCCGTGGCGCTCGGCGACGGCATCAAGGTGCGCATGCCGTCGGAGGAGGAGAACGCCGTGCTCGTGCGACGGTCGTGGCACGCCGCGCACGCCATGACGGCCGGGACCGAGCTCACCGGCGCCGACCTGCAGCTGCTGCGGCCCGAAGGCGGCATCAGCCCGGCCGTCGACATCCGCGGACGCGTCCTCGCCCGTGCCGTCGAGGCGGGCGCGCCCGTGACCGACGCGGACCTCGCGCCCTGAGCCGCCCGATGACCGAACCCCTCGCCCCCACCGCACCCTCCACCGGGCCCCTCACGGTCGCCGTCTTCGTCGGCACCCGTGCCGACCTCGGCCCGCTCTCACCGGTCCTCGAGCAGCTGCAGGCCGCCGACGACGTGACCCTCCGCGTGCTGACCGGGGTCATGTATGCCGCCGGCGACCTCGTCGCGGCCCTGCCCACGAGCGCCTCCGAGGACGACTGGCGCACGGCCGTCGTGCCGCTCGCCGACCCGATGTCCGAGGTCACGGTCGAGGCGCAGCTCGAGCAGGGAGCCGTGCTCGCACGTGCCGCCGGGGAGGCCCTCCGCCGGCACGAGGTGGACGTGCTCGTCGTGCTCGGCGACCGCTGGGAGCTGCTCTACGTCGTGCCGCCCGCCGTGCTGCTCGGCGTGCCCGTCGTGCACCTGCACGGGGGAGAGGTGACCGAGGGTGCTCTCGACGAGCGGGTGCGCCACGCCGTGACGAAGCTCGGCGACCAGCACTGCGTCGCGTCCGAGGACGCCGCCGCCCGGGTGCGCCAGCTCGGCGAACCCGCGGACCGCGTGCACGTGACCGGCGCTCCGGGGCTCGACCGGCTCGCCGGCGTGGCACCGATCCCGGACGCCGAGCTGGGCGACCTGCTCGGCACCTCGGTCGAGCGACCGCTGGCGCTGTTCACCTACCACCCGCCGACCGCCCAGAGCGGGGCTCCCGTGGGGGAGTGGGCTCGCGAGGCGGCCGAGGCCGCCCTCGCCACGTGCGGCACCGTCGTGGCCACCCACCCGGGCATGGACGAGGGACGCGACGAGATCCTCGACGCGTTGACCCGGCTCGCCGCGAGGGAGCCCCGACTGCGGCTCGTGGCCGCCCTCGGGCGCGACTACCCCCGCGTGCTCGCCGCGGCCGACGTCGTCGTCGGCAACTCGAGCTCGGGCGTCATCGAGGCCGCCACGGTGCACGTGCCGGCCGTCGACATCGGCGAGCGCCAGCGCGGCCGGCTGCGAGGCGACAACGTCGTGCACGCCGCGGAGGGCCGGGTCGACGTCGAGGCCGCGCTGCGCACGGCGCTCGGCCCGCGCTGGCGCGAGCACTCGGCCCAGGTCACCAACCCCTACGGCACGGGTACGGCCAGCGCCCGCATCCTCGCTATCGTTCGCACAGCGGCGCTCGGCCCGCGGGCCAAGCACTTCGTCGACATCGTGTCCGCGAAGTCGACGGAGTCGGCGCCGCCCACGGTGCCCCACCGGCGCCGGACCCCGAACGAGGAGGAAGAGGAGTGACGGCTCGAGACCTGCGCGCGGCCTGCGCGCCGACGACGGCGACGATCCGTGACGCGCTCGAGGTCGTCGACCGCAGCGGCAACCTCGTGTGCCTGCTCGTCGATGGCGACAACCGGCTGGCCGGACTGCTCACCGACGGTGACCTGCGCCGGGCCTTCCTCAAGGGCACGAGCCTGGACGACCTGGCGCTGGATCACGCGACCCGCAGCCCGCACTCCGTGGCCGCCGGCTCGCCGCGGGCGCTCGTGCTCGACCTCATGCAGGCGCTGCGGATCTCCGCGGTGCCCGAGGTCGAGGAGGACGGCACCCTCGTCGGGCTGCACACGCTCTCGGACGTCATCGGCTCCGCGCCGCTGCCCAACGTCGCGGTCGTCATGGCGGGCGGTCGCGGCACCCGCCTGGGCGAGCTGACGAAGGACACCCCGAAGCCGCTCATGACGGTGGCGGGCCGCTCGATCCTCGAGTGGATCGTGCTCGGCCTCGTCGGCGACGGGATCCGTGAGATCTACGTCAGCGTCAACTACCTCGCGGAGCAGATCGAGGAGCACCTCGGTGACGGCTCGCGCCTCGGGTGCCGGGTGCGCTACCTGCGCGAGGACCCCGAGCGGCCGCTCGGCACGGCGGGGTCGCTGACCCTGCTGCGTGAGCAGCGCCCGGACCTGCAGCACCCGGTCCTCGTCATGAACGGCGACCTCATGGTCGAGTTCGACGCGAGCGACCTGCTCGAGGCGCACCGTCGCACCGGCGCGGCCGTGACGGTCGCGACGCGCACCTACCAGCACGAGGTGCCCTTCGGGGTCGTCGAGAGCACCGACGGCCGGGTCACCGGGGTGTCGGAGAAGCCGACGCTGAGCTTCGACATCAACGCGGCGGTGTATGCCGTCGAGCCGCGCGCGCTCGCGTGGCTCCCGTCGGGTCGGGCGAGCACGATGCCGGGTCTCGTCGAGACCTGCCTCGAGCGCGACGAGCCGGTGACGGCGTGGCCGATCCAGAGCGAGTGGATCGACGTCGGCACCCCGAAGGACCTCGCCCGGGCCAAGGGCGAGGCCTGACCCCGCACCCACGCGCGCAGCTTCACGAAGAATGACGAACCACGACGAAAAGGCAACTGTGACAACAGAACTCACGCCAGCACTCACGCCCGAACTCACACCGGCGCCGATGGCCGGGTCCATCGCCGGCAAGACGGTCCTCGTGACGGGTTCGGACGGGTTCATCGGCTCGCACGTCGTCGAGCGGCTGCTCGCCGACGGGGCCCACGTGCGGGCCTTCTGCCTCTACAACTCCAACGGCTCCACCGGGTGGCTCGACGAGTCCGACGCCTTCAAGGCCGCGGTGCGCGAGGGGCAGGCCGAGGTCGTCCTCGGCGACATCCGCGACCCGGAGCACGTGATGGCCTCGACCGAGGGTGTCGACGTCGTGCTCCACCTCGCGGCGCTCATCGCGATCCCGTTCTCCTACGTGGCTCCTCGCTCGTACGTCGAGACCAACGTCATCGGCACGCTCAACGTCCTCGAGGCCGTCCGGCGCCAGGGGACCCCGCGCATGGTCAACACCTCCACGTCCGAGGTCTACGGCACGCCGGAGGAGGTGCCGATCACCGAGGCGCACCCGCTGCGCGGACAGTCGCCGTACTCCGCGACGAAGATCTCGGCCGACAAGATGTGCGAGTCGTATGCGTTGTCCTTCGAGACGCCGGTGACGACCCTTCGCCCGTTCAACACCTTCGGGCCGCGCCAGTCGACGCGCGCCGTCATCCCGACGGTGCTCTCCCAGCTGCTCGCCGGAGCCTCCGAGCTGCGCCTGGGTGACCTGTCGCCCAAGCGTGACTTCACGTTCGTCACCGACACGGCCGACGGGTTCGTCCGGGCCGCCCTGGCCGACGTCGAGCCCGGCGCCACGATCCAGCTCGGCACGGGGCGCACCGTCTCGGTCGGCGACGTCGTGCAGCTGTGCCGCAAGGTCACCGGCAGCGACGCCGAGATCGTCACCGAGAGCGACCGCATCCGCCCCGAGGGCTCCGAGGTGCAGATCCTGCTCTCGGACCCCTCGCGCGCCAACGAGGTCCTCGGCTGGGCGCCGACCGTGTCGCTCGAGGACGGTCTCGCGGCCACCGCCGAGTGGCTGCGGCCGCGCGTCGACCCCGAGACGGCCGGGCGGTACCACCGGTGACGACGGCGGGGGAGGCGCACGCCCCGGGCGCCCGCGGGGCCGAGGGCACGATCCCGCTCGCGGTGCCCAACATCGGTGACCTCGAGCGCCGCTACGTCCTCGAGGCCGTCGAGTCCGGGTTCGTCTCGTCGGTCGGACCGTTCGTCTCGGAGTTCGAGCAGCGCTTCGCCGAGCGGGTCGGCTCCAGGCACGCCATCGCGTGCGCGTCCGGCACCGCCGCGATCCACATCGGGCTGCTGCTGCTCGGGGTGGGCCGTGACGACGACGTGGTCTGCTCCGACTTCACCTTCGTCGGCTCGGTGAACCCGATCGCCTACTGCGGCGCCCGGCCCGTCCTCGTCGACGCCGAGACCACGACGTGGAACATCGACCCCGCCCTCCTCGCGGCCGAGCTCGACCGCCGCGCCGCCGCCGGCGAGGCCCAGCCCAAGGCCGTCGAGATCGTCCACGTGCTCGGGCAGCCCGCCGACATCGAACCGCTCATGGACGCCTGCGACCGACACGGCATACCCGTGCTCGAGGACGCCGCGGAGTCCCTGGGCGCCTCGTGGTCGACCGGCCGCTACGCCGGCAGGCACACCGGCACGGTCGGACGGATCGGCTGCTTCTCCTTCAACGGCAACAAGATCGCCACGACGGGCGGTGGCGGCATGATCGTCACCGACGACGACGACCTCGCCGCCCGCGCCCGTCACCTGACGACGCAGGCCAAGGTGCCCGACGTCGGCTACCTCCACGACGAGGTCGGCTACAACTACCGCCTCACCAACATCGCCGCCGGCCTCGGCCTGGCCCAGCTCGAGCGGCTCGACGACTTCGTCGCCGCCAAGCACCGCATCGCCGCCCGCTACGACGAGGCCTTCGCCGAGCTGCCGCTCGTGCTGCCGCCGCGCATCGCCGGGCTCGACGCGACGTACTGGCTCTACTCGGTCCTCGTGCCCGAGGAGGACGGCCGCGGCCGCGACGAGTTCCTCGAGCACCTGAACGGTCTCGGGGTCGGCGCCCGCGCGCTGTGGCGTCCGCTGCACGCCCAGCCGCCGTTCCTGACCGCGCCGGTCCTCGGGGGCGCCGTCGGCGACGGGCTCTTCGCCCGCGGCCTCTCGCTGCCCTGCGCGACCGAGCTGACCGACGCCGACCAGGACCGCGTCATCACCGCGGTGCGCTCCTTCTTCACCGCCTGACGACCCGCACGGGGCGCGTCGGCGGACGGCCGGCGCGCCCGGGCGGGCGATGGGGCAGGATGGCGGCGTGGAGATCGCCATCGGGCTGCTCGCGATCGCGGCCACCGTGCTCGGCGGGTCGTGGCTCGCCGACCGGTTCGACCTGCCGGCGCCCCTCGTGCTCATCGTCGTCGGCATCCTCGGGTCCTACCTCCCGTTCGTCCCCGAGGTGGCCCTGAGCCCCGACGTCGTGCTGCTCGGCATCCTCCCGCCGCTGCTGTATGCCGCCGCGATCCAGACCTCGCTCGTCGACTTCCGCAACAACCGCGGGGTGATCCTCAGCCTGTCCGTGGGGCTCGTGCTCTTCACCGCCCTCGGCGTCGCGCTCTTCCTCCGCTGGGTGCTCGGCCTGGACTTCGGGGTGGCCTTCGCCATCGGAGCGGTCGTCGCGCCGCCGGACGCGGTCGCCGCCACTGCCGTCGGCCGCCGGATCGGGCTGCCACGCCGGCTCGTGTCGATCCTCGAGGGGGAGTCGCTCGTCAACGACGCGACCGCCCTCGTGTCCCTGCGAACCGCCCTGGCCGCTGCGGGACTCGCCGCGGGCGTGACCTCCCACGAGGTGTCGTTCGGCGGCGTGGTGCTCGACTTCGCCTGGGCCTCGGTGGGCGGCGCCGTCATCGGCTTCGTCGTGGCGCTCCTCGTCACCGTCCTCCGGAGGCACTTCTCCACCGAGCCGGCCTTCGACACGGTGCTCTCGTTCATGGTCCCGTTCGCGGCCTACGTCCCCGCCGAAGAGCTGCACGCCTCCGGGGTCATCGCCGTCGTGACGGCCGGCCTCGTCCTCGGCCACAAGTCGCCTCGCACCCAGACGGGAGCCTCGCGCATCAGCGAGCGGATCAACTGGTCCTCCATCCAGTTCCTCCTCGAGAACGCGGTCTTCCTCCTCATCGGGCTGCAGGTCTTCTACGTGCTCGACAGCGTGCGCAGCTCTGACCTCTCGGCGGCCCAGATCACGCTCGCCGCGGTCGGGACGCTCGTGGCGGTCCTGGTGCTGCGTCCGCTCTGGCTCGTCCCCTTCCGCTTCCTCAGCACGCGGGTGTTCCACAACGAGGCGCGCGCACCGTGGACGCACACCGTCGTCCTGTCGTGGGCCGGCATGCGCGGCGTGGTGACCCTCGCCGCCGCCCTGCTGCTCCCGATCAACACCCCGCACCGCGCCGTGCTCGTCCTCATCGCCGTCGTCGTCACGGTCGGCACCCTGCTCATCCAGGGCACGACCCTGCCGACGCTCGCCCGACGCCTCGGGGTACGCGGCCCCGACCCGAGGGAGGATGCGCTCCAGGCGGCCACCGTGCTCCAGGCCGCGAGCCGGTCCGGTCTCGACGTGCTCGACGGCATGACCGACGTCGACGACGCCACCCGCGAGATCCTCCGCTCGCGGTCCGAGGACCGGCTCAACCAGATGTGGGAGCGGCTCGGACCGCGCAGCGGCGACGCCGACGAGACGCCGAGCGCGCGCTACCGCCGCGCCCGCATGCAGATGCTGCAGGCCGAGCGCGACGAGGTGCTGCGGCTGCGCGACGAGGGGCGGGCCGACCACGTCGTGCTCCGCACGGTGCTCGGGTCGCTCGACCTGGAGGAGACCATGCTCGACCGGATCGATGACCAGGAGAGCCGCCTGGCAGAGAGTGAGATGTTGCCCGTGGACACGATCGAGGCTCCGTGCGAGCACCTGCAGGACACCGACTCGTGCGTCGAGCCGCGCACGCCCGAGGGCTGTGAGGAGTGCCTGCGTGACGGGACGACGTGGGTGCACCTGCGCCTGTGCCTGCAGTGCGGGCACGTCGGCTGCTGCGACTCCTCGGAGATGAAGCACGCCACCGCGCACTTCCACGAGACGCAGCATCCCGTGATGCGCTCGATCGAGCCGGGCGAGGCATGGCGCTGGTGCTTCGTCGACGAGGTGGTCGGGTGAACGCGGCGATCGAGACCCGGCTTCAGGTCCAGCTCTTCCTGCTGCGTGCGGTCGCCGTGCTCGTCGCGGCGCTCTTCACGTGGGGCGCTCTCGCAGTGCCGAGGTGGGCGTGGCTCGTCGCCGTCCCGCTCGAGGTGGTGGCCCTCGTCCTGCTGCAGCGCGGCGCGAGGCTCCGGCGCGACACCGACGGTGTCTCAGGCGTGGGCCTGAGCGTCGCGGCCGCCCTGCTCGTCGTGGCCACCGTGCCGCTGACGTTCGCCGTGGGCAACCTCGGGAGCTGAGCCGGCTCGGGGTGGCGGAACGGGGTGGAGGATCGTCGTGGGGTCAGTCCGCGTGCTCGGCCAGACGGGCCAGGAACGCGGCGCCGTAGCGCTCGGCCTTGACCGGCCCGATGCCGTTGACCGTGAGCAGGTCTTCCGTGCTGGCCGGTCGTGCCTTCACCAGCTCCCACAGCGTGCGGTCGGGCAGCACGACGTAGGCAGGGACGCCTTCGCCGTCGGCGATCGAGCGCCGCTCGCCGCGCAGCAGCTCGAAGAGCGCGCGGTCGGCAGGGCTGGCCCCGGTGCCGGCCTTGGCGGTCGAGGCCGAGCGCGAACCCGAGCGCGAACGGCTGCGTGCCGGTGCGGCCGAGAGCCGACGCAGCTCCACGGTCTCCACGCCGTCGAGGATCGGCCGGGCCGCCTCCGTGATGGTGAGGGCGCCCATCCGGTCCGGGTCGGGTGAGAGCACCGAGCGGGCGACGAGCTGGCGGATGACCGAGCGCCATTCGCGTTCGGCGAGGTCGCTGCCCACCCCGAAGGTCGGCAGCCGGTCGTGCTCCCAGCTGACGATCTTGTCGGTGCGCTTGCCGAGCAGGACGTCGATGACGTGTCCTGAGCCGAACCGCTGACCCGTGCGGACCACGGCCGAGAGCACCTTCTGGGCGGGCACGGTGGCGTCCCACAGCTCGGGAGGCTCGAGACACGTGTCGCAGTTGCCGCAGTCGCCGGACTCCTCGTCGAAGTAGGCCAGCAGCAGACGCCGACGGCACGAGGAGGCCTCGGCGTAGCCGAGCATCGCGTCGAGCTTCGCCGAGTCGACGCGACGGTGCTCCGGGCTGCCGTCGGACCTCATGATGAACGAGCGCTGCTGCACGGCGTCGGCCAGGCCGTAGGCCATCCACGCCACCGCGGGCTCGCCGTCGCGGCCGGCCCGCCCGGTCTCCTGGTAGTAGCCCTCGAGGCTCTTCGGGAGGTCGACGTGCGCGACGAAGCGCACGTCGGGCTTGTCGATGCCCATGCCGAAGGCGATGGTGGCCACGACGATCACGCCCTCGTCGCGTCGGAACCGTTGCTGCGCGGCGGCCCTCACCTCGTTGGGCAGCCCGGCGTGGTACGCGATCGCGTCGTAACCCTTGTGCCGCAGGAAGGTCGAGATCTCGTCGGTGCGCTTGCGCGACACGCAGTAGACGATGCCGGCGGACCCGCGGAAGCCGGCCCCGTCGTTGCCCTGCTCGAGGAAGCGCAGCAGCTGGGCGCGGGCGTCGCTCTTCTCCTCGACGACGTAGCGGATGTTCGGCCGGTCGAAGCTCGAGACGAACTCGGCGGCGCCGTCGAGGCGCAGCCGCTGGTGGATCTCGCGACGGGTCAACGCGTCGGCGGTGGCGGTCAGTGCGATGCGAGGCACGTGGGGGAACCGGGCGGTGACCTCGGCGATGCGGAGGTACTCCGGCCGGAAGTCGTGTCCCCACTGCGACACGCAGTGCGCCTCGTCGATGGCGAAGAGCGCGAGGCCGGCGCCCGCGGCAGCGTCGTCGAGCAGGCTCTGGAACGACGGCATGAGCAGGCGCTCGGGAGCGACGTAGAGCAGGTCGAGGCGGCCGTCCCGCACGTCGCGACGAACGGCTTCGGACTCCTCGGCGGACGAGGTGGAGTTCCAGAAGGCCGCTCGCACGCCGAGGAGCCGCAGCGCCTCGACCTGGTCGTGCATCAGGGCGATGAGCGGCGAGACGACGACGCCGACGCCGGGCCGCACGAGCGCGGGCAGCTGGTAGCAGAGCGACTTGCCGCCACCGGTCGGCATGAGGACGACGGTGTCGTGACCCGCCACGACGCGGTCGACGATGGCCTGCTGCGAGCCGCGGAACGAGCTGAAGCCGAAGACGTCGTGCAGCACGCGGCGGGCGGCCCCGTCGTCGCGCCGTGGCCCGTCCGCCGCGCCGTGTGCGTCGCCCGTCACCCCGTCGTCGACGACCGCGTGCTCGGACCCGACCAGCTGCTTCTCCATGACCCGGCGAGCGTACCCGTCGCCGCCGACCCGCCTCAGGTGAGACGCTGCGTGACCGTGTGCGTGCCCGCCTCCGGGTCGTGCACGACGGTCGTCGAGGCGCCCTGCACCAGCGCGAGGTACGGCGCGACGTGCCCGCACTCCACGTCCGCGAGGATCGGCACACCGAGCATCCCGAGCGCGTCGCGCACCGCGTCGTGCTGCGTGAAGCCGTCACGCCCGGGCGCGTTCGTGCGCGAGACGAGCACGCCCGTCGCCGCGTCGAAGAAGCCGTGCAGGCGCATCGCGTGCAGCGTCCGGCAGATGTCGTACGACGCCCACTCGCAGATGTCCAGCACGACGAGAAGGCCCTCCGGGGCATGCTGTGCCGCAAAGGCATTCGTGTCGCCGAAGCGCCCGCCGGCAAGGAACCCGACCGTCTCGACGCAGCCACCGATCACGCGCCCCGTCAGCGTCACCGGCTCGCCCTCGTGGCCCGGGTCGATCCGGGTCCACGTGCCGCGCTCCTCGAGGCTCATCCGGGAGACCGTCGGGTTGCCGGCGTAGTCGTCCCACCCGCCGGAGCGGAAGCGACCGGGGGAGTGCTGCACCAGCTCGCCCCCGGTCGGGGTCGAGGCGACGTCGACCCAGTGGAGGATGCCGTCGGGCACGGCGTACGGGGTGTCCATGAGGTTCTGCCCGTGGATCGTCGCGATGCCGGTCGTCAGGGTGAGCGGCGTCAGCCACGTCGAGGTGTCGGAGAAGCCGATGCACCACGTCGGCTCGGCGCCGGCGACCGCGTCGAGGTCGAGCAGGTCGAGCAGGTCGATGCCGGTCTCGCCACCCCACGGCGGCACGACGGCCCGGATCGTCGGGTCGAGGAGCATCGCCATGAGCTCGGCGGCCCGCGCCTCGCGCGGCCCGCTCACGTGGCTGGGCGCGTGGTTGAGCTCGCCCACGACGACCTCGAAGCCGCGGTCGCGGAGGCACTGCACGGCATACGTGAACCGCCCCCACAGGGCGTCGCCCACTCCCGAGCTCGGGGACGTCACACCGATCCGGTCGCCGGGACGGAGCGGGGCGGGATAGCGGATCGGCATGGCTGCCATGGTGCCAGCCATGCCGATCCGGCTCATCCGGGTTTCGCCGACGGCGCCCGGCTCACTCCTTGGCCGCGGTGAAGCCCTGCTCGAGGTCGGCGAGGATGTCGTCGATGTGCTCGAGGCCGACCGAGAGCCGCACGAGGCCGGGCGTGACCCCGGCTGCCAGGCGGTCCTCCTCGGGTCCCTGCGAGTGCGTCGTCGATGCCGGGTGGATGACGAGGGAGCGCACGTCACCGATGTTGGCCACGTGGCTGTGCAGCGTCAGCGCCTCGACGAACTTCTTGCCCGCCGCGAGGCCGCCCGCGATCTCGAAGGCGAGCACCGCGCCGGCGCCACGCGGCGCGTACTTCTGGGCGGTCGCGTGCGACGGGCTGTCGGGCAACGAGGCCCACACGACGCGCTCGACCTGCGCGTGGTCCGCGAGGAAGGCGGCGACCTTGGCGGCGTTGTCGAGGTGGCGCTCGATGCGCAGCGACAGCGTCTCGAGCCCCTGGGCGATGAGGAAGGCGTTGAACGGCGAGGCCGACGGCCCGAGGTCGCGCAGCAGCTGGACGCGTGCCTTGAGGATGTAGGAGAGGTTCGCCCCGAGCGGGCTGCCGACGCCGAGGTCCCGCGCGAAGACGAGGCCGTGGTAGCTCTCCTCGGGGGTGTTGTAGTTGGGGAACTTCTCGGGGTCCTTGGCGTAGTCGAAGTTGCCCGAGTCGACGATGACACCCGCGATCGAGGTGCCGTGGCCGCCGAGGTACTTCGTCGCGGAGTGCACCACGACGTCTGCACCCCACTCGATGGGGCGGATGACGTAGGGCGTCGCGATGGTGTTGTCGACGACGAGCGGGACGCCGTGCTCGTGGGCGAGGGCGGCGACCGCCTCGATGTCGAGGACCTCGGCCTTGGGGTTGGCGATGGTCTCGCCGAAGAACGCCTTGGTGTTCGGGCGCACGGCGGCCCGCCACGACTCGATCGACGTCGGGTCCTCGACGAAGCTGACCTCGATGCCGAGCTTCGGGAAGGTGAACTTCAGCAGGTTGACGGTGCCGCCGTAGAGGCTGGGGGAGGCCACGACGTGGTCCCCGGCCTCGGCGATGTTGAGCAGGGCCAGCGTCGTCGCCGACTGTCCCGAGGCGACGAGGAGCGCTCCGACGCCGCCCTCGAGGGCGGCGATGCGCTGCTCGACGACGTCGGTCGTCGGGTTCATCAGGCGGGTGTAGATGTTGCCGAACTCCTTGAGCCCGAACAGGTTCGCCGCGTGGTCGGTGTCGTCGAACACGTAGCTCGTCGTCTGGTAGATCGGCAGCGCGCGTGATCCCGTCGCGCTGTCGGCGCTCTGTCCGGCGTGGATCTGCTTGGTCTCGAAGGACCAGCTGGGCTCGGTCATCGTCGTGCTCCTCCTGGGTCGTGTCGATGACCAGAGGTCCCCGCTGGGCGGACCTGGTGCACCGACGGGTCGGTGCGGGAGAGAGGCTCTCCGCGCTTGCCCGAGCGCCGGGTGGCGTCGAAGGGCCAGGTCCTCACCCGGGGCACCCCACCGCGGTTGGAGGGTTGCCGGCCAGCGAGCCGGGGCTTGTCGCTGGCGCTCATGACCTACGTGCGAGTGTACGTATGCGTGTCCGTCCTCCGGGAGCGGCTGTCCTCATGGTGGACGCCGCGTCTCACCCGACAGGGCGCGGTGAGCGAGGTGGCGGGCACAGGGATCTGCTCGCCGTGGCCTCGATCACTAGGACGTCCTACTAATCCGAACTCGTGAGTAGGATCGCGCTGTGAGCACGAATGCCGACTTCGACCTGTTCCGGACCAGCGAGGACCACGAGGCCCTCAGGGAGGCCGTCCGCGCGGTCGCCGAGGACAAGATCGCCCCGTACGCCGCGGCCGTCGACGCGGAGGCCCGCTACCCGCAGGAGGCCCACGACGCCCTCGTCGCCTCCGACTTCTTCGCGCCCCACGTGCCGGAGGAGTACGACGGCGTCGGAGCCGACGCCCTCGCGACGTGCATCGTCATCGAGGAGGTCGCCCGGGTCGACGCCTCGGCCTCGCTCATCCCGGCCGTGAACAAGCTCGGCTCGCTGCCCGTGATCCTCGACGGCAGCGACGAGGTCAAGTCCCGCTACCTCCCGCCGCTCGCCAAGGGCGTGACGACCTTCTCCTACGGCCTGTCCGAGCGGGAGGCCGGCTCGGACACCGCGTCGATGCGCTGCCGCGCCCGCCAGGACGGCGACGGCTGGGTGCTCTCCGGACAGAAGTCGTGGATCACCAACGCCGGCGTCTCGGAGTACTACACCGTGCTGGCGGTCACCGACCCCGACGGTCCTCGCGGCGGCAACGTCACGGCCTTCGTCGTCGAGAAGTCCGACGAGGGTTTCACCTTCGGTGAGAAGGAGCGCAAGCTCGGCATCAAGGGCAGCCCGACGCGCGAGCTTCACTTCGACAACGTGCGCCTCCCGGGCGACCGCGTCGTCGGTCAGGTCGGCGACGGCCTCAAGATCGCGCTGCGCACGCTCGACCACACCCGCGTCACCATCGGTGCCCAGGCCGTCGGCATCGCGCAGGGCGCCCTCGACCAGGCCCTCGCCTACGTCAAGGAGCGCAAGCAGTTCGGCAAGCGCATCGCCGACTTCCAGGGCATCCAGTTCATGCTCGCCGACATGGCGATGGAGCTCGAGGCGGCGCGCCAGATGGTCTACGTCGCGGCCGCGAAGTCCGAGCGCGGCGACAAGGACCTCACCTTCTTCGGGGCCGCGGCCAAGTGCTACGCCTCGGACGTCGCCATGAAGGTCACCACCGACGCCGTCCAGCTGCTCGGTGGTGCCGGCTACACGAGCGACTTCCCGCTCGAGCGGATGATGCGTGACGCCAAGATCACCCAGATCTACGAGGGCACCAACCAGGTCCAGCGCCTGGTCATGGCCCGCCAGCTCCTCAAGTAGGCTGGTCGCCGCTCGCGCGGGGAGGCTCGGGCCACCGAGCCTCACCGACGAACGACGACGACAAGGACACCACCGTGGACCTGACTCCCGACCTCCAGCCGGCGGTCAGCGTCATCATGCCGATCCTCAACGAGGAGAGGCACCTTCGTGATGCGGTGGCGATGATCCTCGCGCAGGACTACGCCGGTCCCCTCGAGGTCGTCCTCGCGCTCGGACCCTCGACCGACCGCACCGACGAGGTCGCCGCCGCCCTCGCGGCCGGCGACTCGCGCGTGCGTGTCGTGCCCAACCCGACCGGCCGCACCCCGGACGGGCTCAACGCCGCGATCGGCGCGAGCACGGGCGAGGTCATCGTCCGGGTCGACGGCCACGCCGAGATCCCCGACGACTACATCAGCGTCGCCGTCCGGGAGCTGGAGCGGGTGGGTGCCGACAACGTCGGCGGGATCATGGACGCCCAGGGCACGACGGACTTCGAGCGAGCCGTGGCCGCGGCGATGCGCAGCCCTCTGGGCGTCGGCAGCTCCCGCTTCCACACCGGCGGGCAGGCGGGGGAGGCGGACACCGTCTACCTCGGGGTGTTCCGTCGCTCCGCCCTCGAACGGGTCGGCGGCTACGACGCGCACTTCGCGCGGGCGCAGGACTGGGAGATGAACCACCGCATCCGCGAGACCGGTGGCACCGTGTGGTTCACCCCCGACCTCAAGGTGACCTACCGTCCTCGCGCGTCGGTCAAGGCTCTCGCCAAGCAGTACTTCCACTACGGCCGCTGGCGCCGCGTCGTCGCGCGCCACCACGAGGGCACCATCAACCCGCGCTACCTCGCGCCGCCGACGATGGTCGTCGTCACGACGGCCGCCACCGTCGCCGGCTTCTTCTGGGCGCCCGCGTGGATCGTGCCGGCCGGGTATGCCGCGGGCGTCGTCGCCGGTGGCGCTGCCATCTCGCGTGGCGAGTCCGCCCGCGCCCGCGCGGTCACGCCCGTCGTCCTCGCGACGATGCACTGGGCGTGGGGCATCGGCTTCCTCTCCAGCCCTCGCCGGCTGACCCGGCCCACCGAGTCCCTCGCCGTGCAGGCCTCCACGACCGACTGACCCGCCCGGCGGGCGTCCCGTCCTCGGTCGCGGCCGGGGCCGGATCCCGGTCGGGATCTCAGGCCGCGCCGGCGCAGCCGACCCGCTCGTAGAGCGTGAACGGCGGCGCGGCCGCCACCCGGCGCCACGCCGGTGAGCTGCCCACGTGGTCGATGCCGACGTACTGCTGGACCCGGTCGCCCGCCCACGAGAAGGGCTGGCCGCCGGTGATCGCGTGGGTCACGTGCTGACGCTCCGCTGCGGCGCACACCTCCGCGTCGGTGCCGACCCGGTCGAGCGAGCTCGCGAGCAGCTGCCGGTCACCGGGCGTGTTCGTCTTCTCCGTCGGGATGAGCAGGGTGCGCCCGCTGACGACGTAGAGGTAGGTCCCGCCGTTCCACGGGTTGGCGGCCACGACGGCGTCCTCGGGCACCTTCGCGGACAGCTCGTGCAGGGCTCGCAGCTCCGCGCCCGACGCCCACGAGTCGGCCGCCTTGGGGTGGAAGTAGCGGTGCAGGATGTGCCGGTGCGCGTCGGCCTGGACGCCCGCGTCGAGGCAGACGGCGCCGAGCACGACGACGGTGGCGGCGGCGGTCCCGACCCGGAGCCCGAGCACCTGCCGGCGTCCCAGCGTCGACGGCACGAGCCGGGTCCCCAGGTCGACGAGGGCCACGAGTCCGGCGGTCCCGACGAGGACGGCGGGCAGGATGGCGGCCGTGTGGAGCCGGACCGCGTTGTTGTACCAGGGCCACGTCAGCCACCGGACCGTGTCGGTGTCGACGGCGATGTTGAGCCAGTAGAGCGCCAGGGTCCCGAAGAGGGCCGGCACGAGCCACCGCACCCCACGGTGGCGCACGAGCAGGGCCACGACCCCGATGGCCACGACCGCGGCGAGCACCGGCAGCGGCCGGGTGTGGCGCGGCGCGAAGTTGATGAGGTCCTGCCACGCCTCGGACGGCGTCCGCTCGGGGCCGGCGGCACCGGTGGCGAACATCGACCCCGAGCGCAGCACGACGGAGGCGGCCGCCGCCGCCGCGAGGGTGGCGACCACCCCGGCCAGCACCGCGAGCCGTCGGCGCCCGGAGGTCTGCCGGAAGGCGTAGCCGAGGACCCGCCCGAGCACGAGCAGACCCCCGATCACGCACAGGGTGACGAAGGCGTTGGGGTGGGCCATGACGAGCCCCGGAGCGCCGAGCGCGAGGACGATGGCCGAGCGCAGCCGGTCGCCCACGGCATACGCAGGTCGTCCCGCAGGGCGGAAGACCCCGGCCACGGCAGCCACCGCCGCGGGTAGGATCGCCTGGCCGAGCAGGTTGGGCCACAGCACCCCGAACCCCATGAGCAGGTAGGGGAAGGTCGTGAACGCCACGCTCAGCAGGGCGGCGGACAGCGCGACGACGACGCGGCGCCCGAACAGCGCGAGTGCCAGCACGACGCAGCCGAGCGGCCACGCCAGCCCGACGAGGACGACGACGAAGACCGAGGACGAGACGACGACCGAGGCGCCCGTGAGGAGCGAGATCGTCGCGGTGAACGCGTAGAACGCCGACGGGTAGAAGCCGGACCACGTGGGCGAGTTGAACCGCCCGATCTCGAACGAGGAGAGCGTGCCGTTCTCGAGGCCCCACTGCGGGGCGGCGACGTGGAAGATCGTGTCGGGCCCCTGCGGCAGCGCCTCGGGCGAGCGCAGCTCGGTCGAGATGGTGACGAGCACGAGGACGAGGACGAGCAGGACGCCGACGAGCGTCGCCCACCACACGGCGTCGAATCGGGGTGCGGGCGGGAGGTCCCGCCACCGGCCACCCCACCGACCGCGCACCGCGAGCGCGGCGTTGACGCGTGAGGCGAGCATGCCGAGCCCGGCGCAGGCGGCAGCCAGGGCGACGGTCCCTACCAGCAGCGGGGCGAGGCCCCAACGGACGCCGAGCGCCGACGCGACGACGGCGGACACCGACAGGCAGGTGGTCGAGAGCAGCGGCGCCAGCCCGAGCGCCGCCAGAGGGCGCAGTCGGAGCAGCAGGCCGGCCGCGAGGCCCGGCAGCAGGACCAGGGCCGCAGTGGCGAGGAAGACGACGAGGGTGTCGCTCCATCCGGTGGTGCCCGGGATGAGCACGGACCAACTCCTCTTGTCGTCGGGTCTTCGTCGTCGACCACCCCCCGGGGACCTTACCGACAACCGTCCGGATCGCCCGAATCGGGACAGGGCTGCCCGCCCGACGTGGATGGTGGGTGCGCCCGGTTGCCGAGATGGGGTCACTACGATGGCGGGCGTCGCCGGCACCCCCTCCGCCCGGAGACGCACCGCCGGGCCCGAGCCACTCGAGATCCCCGGAGACGAAGGAGCCCACACCCCCATGGCACTGCACACCCGACCGGCGCGGACGATCAAGCGCGTCGCCCGCAAGATCGGCCAGGCCGGGCCGCACGAGATCCGGGTGGCCTACCGGTCCCGTCCCGTCGACCCGGACCTCGTCGTCTACGAGTCGTTCGCCGGCAACGGGATGCTGTGCAACCCCGAGGCGATCTTCCGTGCCCTGCTCGCGGACCCCGAGCAGCAGCACCTGCGCCACGTCTGGGTGCTGGCCGACCTGTCGGCCTACGCGTCGACGGTGGCCGAGTTCGCCGGGCACGACCGGGTGCGGTTCGTGCGCCGGGGCTCGCTCGGCTACCACCGCGCCCTCGCGACGGCCGGCCTGCTCGTCAACAACGCGACGTTCCCGCCCGACTGGGGCAAGCGGCCCGGGCAGACCTACCTCAACACGTGGCACGGCACGCCACTCAAGGCCATGGGCTACGACGAGGCGCAGGGTGGGTGGGGAGCCCGCAACGTCCTGCGCAACTTCCTCATGGCCGACTACCTGCTCTCCACCAGCCCGTTCATGAGCGAGCAGATGTACGAGCACGCCTACCGCCTGACGAACATCGCCCCCGGCGAGCTCGTCGAGGTCGGCTACCCCCGCACCGACCTGCAGTTCGCCGATGCGGCAGGGCTGGCGCGCACGCGGGAGCGTCTCCGCGCTGCCGGCGTGGGTCTCGGGGGCGACGACGACACGCTCGTGCTGCTCGCGCCCACGTGGAAGGGCGAGTCCTTCCACACGCCCCGCAACGACGCCGCCGAGCTCGCTGAGCTCGTCGACGAGCTCGATGCCCTGCTGCCCGACGGTCACCGCGTGCTGCTCAAGGTGCACCAGCAGGTCTACCGCCACGCCGCGGTCGAGCCGCGCCTCGCCGGGCGGCTCGTGCCCAACGCCGTGCCGACCAACGCCGTCCTCGGCCTCGTCGACGTGCTCGTCACGGACTACTCGAGCATCTTCTTCGACTTCCTCTCGACGGGTCGTCCGGTCCTCTTCCACACCCCTGACCGCGACGAGTACGACGGCTACCGGGGCTCCTACCTCGGGCTCGACGAGCTGCCGGGGCCGCGCAGCGGCACGGCGGCCGAGCTGGCGGACCTGGTCCGCGCCATCGGCACCGGCTCCTCGCTCGACCCCCTCGTCACACACGGCACGACGTATGCCGCGGCGCGGGCGAGGTTCGCGCCGCAGGACGACGGTGGTGCCACGCAGCGCGTCATCGACGTCGTCGTCCGCGGGCGGCGCGAGGGGCTCGCGGTGCGCCGGACGCGGCGCGACGACCGCCGCACGCTGATGCTCTACCTCGGCGGGATGATGTCCAACGGCATCACGAGCTCGGCCCTGAACCTGCTGCGCACGATCGACCACGACCGGTGGGACGTCTCCGTGGTGATGGGGGCCATCAACAACGACGACCGGCGCGCCAACGCCGACTCCATCGACCCCCGGGTGCGCCAGCTCGTCCGGACCACCAACGCGACGATGAGCAAGTCGCTGTGGCGGACCAGGCGGCGGCTCATGCGCGGCCACCTCGACACCATCGCCCCCGCGGCCCTCCAGCGGGTCGACGCAGCCCTCGAACAGGACTGGCGCCGTGTCGCCGGGGCAGCGCGCTTCGACCACGTCGTGGACTTCAGCGGCTACTCGCCGGCGTGGACGTTCCTGCTCGGTCACGCGCCCGCCGGCAGCCGCGCGGTGTGGCAGCACAACGACCTGCTCGCCGACCAGATGCGCGAGATCCGCGGCAAGCGGCCGCACGCGAACAACCTCCGGGCAGTCTTCACCAGCTACTCCCGCTTCGACCACCTCGTGTCGGTGTCCGAGGCGCTGCGCGACGTCAACGCCCGGTCCCTGAGCGCATATGCCCCGCCCGAGAAGTTCGTGGCCGCCCGCAACACCATCGACGTGCAGCGCATCCTCACGGGCGCCGCCGAGGCCGCCCCCGAGGAGGTCTTCGGCGCCCTGAAGCCCACCGCCGACGGGAGCGCGCCCTTCGTGTTCGTGGCCGTCGGACGGCTGTCGCCGGAGAAGAACCACCAGCGCCTGCTCGAGGCCTTCTGCATCGCGCAGCGGACGCACCCGGAGATCCGGCTCGTCGTCGTCGGGGACGGACCCCTGCGGGCCGACCTCACGGCCCGCGCGAGCCGTTTCGGGCTCGACGGGGTGGTGCTCTTCGCGGGCCTGCAGCGCAACCCGTGGGCGATCATGGCCGCGTCGCAGTGCTTCGTGCTGTCGAGCGACTACGAGGGGCAGCCGATGGTCATCCTCGAGGCGCGCACGATCGGGCTCCCCGTCGTCTCGACGTCGTTCGACTCGGTCGGATCGGCCGTGGGTGAGGGGGAGGGGCTCGTCGTCGAGCGCTCCGCACCGGCCCTCGGGGCCGGCATGGTGGCCGCCGTCGAGGGACGCGTGCCCCGGCCGGACTTCGACCCGGCCACCTACAACGAGGTCGTCCTCCAGGAGTTCGAACGAGCCGTGGGGGCCACGGCCTAGTCCCGCTCACCCGCTCGCGCCCGTCCCGGGGCGCCGCCCGGTCCCGCGCCTTTCGCGCGGGACCAGGGCGTGTGCCGTCAGCGTCCCCAGACCGCGTCGACCACCCGGGCGGCCGCCTTGCCGTCGTCGCGCGGGGCGAACTGGTGGCGGAACGCGTCGTAGCGATCGCGGTAGGTGGCCTCGGCGCCGGGCAGGGCCTCGAGCGTCTGCAGAACGGCGTCGGTGGACGACAGCAACGGACCGGGCGCGACCTCGGCGAAGTCGAGGTAGAACCCGCGGGTCGTCCCGGCGTACTCCGCCACGTCGGGCGTGAGGAACAGCATCGGCCGCCCCGTGCCGACGAAGTCGAACATCACGGACGAGTAGTCGGTGATGAGCACGTCGGCGACGAGCATCAGCTCGGTGATGTCGGGGTAGCTCGAGACGTCGAGGACGTTGGCGGCGGTGCTGTCGCCGAGCCCGGGGGTGTTGCTGTGCCCGCGCACGAGCAGCACCGAGCCGGCTCCGAACGAGCGGGAGACGGCGTCGAGCTGCAGGTGGTTGACCATGGCGTAGCCGCCGGAGGCGGTGCGGACGTTGTCGCGCCAGGTGGGGGCGTAGAGCACGAGCCGCACGTCCTGGGCCACGCTGAGCCGCTCGCGCACCCGCGCCCGGTCGGCGTCGGAGCCGGTGCTCAGCAGGTCGTTGCGGGGGTAGCCCACGTTGAGCACCTCGCCCTCGAAGCCGAGGGCGTCGGCCAGGGCGGTGCTGGCGAAGTCGTTCTGGGCCAGCAGCAGGTCCCAGGCCCGGGCCTCGCGCACCATGAGGTCGCGGTACGACAGCGACAGGTTCGGGGCCGGGACGTGCCGGCCGATCTTCTTCAGCGGGGTGCCGTGCCAGGTCTGCAGGTAGGTCTGGTCCGGGTGCTTGTCGAAGTAGAACGGGAAGTTGTTGTTGGCGACGAGGTGCCGCGAGGTGTGCAGGGCCTGCAGGTGCTCACGGGTGCCGATGACGACCGAGCGGGCGCCCTCGGGCACGACCGCGGTGCCGTCCGCCACCTCCCACACGAGCGGGTGCGGGTAGTCGCGCCGGACGAGCTCGTGGTGGATCGCGAGCGGTGAGTCTGCGGCCGAGCGCCCACCGAACGTCGAGAAGAGCACGGCCTCCTCGACGGGGGAGCGGAGCAGGGCGGGGATGCCGCGGCGCGCGGCGAACTGGCCGGCACGCGTCCAGTCCTGCTCGGGGATCGCGGCCCTCGTGTTGACCCAGAGCGCCCGGGCGCGCGAGGTGACGGTGAAGCGGAACGACACGTCCTCGCCCTGGTGCCAGTGCAGGAAGCGCGGGCTCACGTGCTCGACGGCGTGCGGGGCGACCGGGACCCACACGCTGCGGTCGACGACACCGGGGCTGCGCAGCAGGCGCAGCGAGTAGCCGGCGGTCGACGGCACGACGGAGGTGCCCCACCGCTCGGTGTGCAGGGCGAAGTCGGCCTCGAAGCGCCCGGTGGACGCGTCGTGGCGCACGTCGGTGGGGAACCAGCTGTCCTGGTCCGACACGAGCGCGACGTCCACGCGGGCGCCGACGTCGGACGCGGCATACCCCGAGACGGTGAAGGAGCGGAGGTCGTCGGCCACGTCGACCGCGTGGACGGAGGCCTGCAGCTTGCGGTCGAGCATGCGCAGACGACCGGACCCGACGAGGCCGAGGCGCAGGCCGCCCGTGTGCGGCGCCGAGCTCGACAGGTCACCGGACGAGCCGCCGTAGACGACGGGCAGCGTGCCGCTCTCCACCACGGCGCGCAGCCCCCAGCGGTGGTCGGTCGTGGGCGACGCGCCCGAGGGCAGCGCGGGGACCGTGATCGTCGCGGCATACCCGCCGTCGACGGGGACGGCGGGAAAGCTGCGGCGGATCGCGACGGCCCCGCACGAGATGGTGAAGGCCGAGATCGGCTCGTCGCTCGAGGCCACGAGGTGCAGCTCGCGACCCTCGAGGCGCACCTCGGTGGCGACGACCCGGGGCGCGAAGAGGTGGAAGTGCAGGCCGCGCGCGGCCGAGTGGACGGGGACGACGCGCTTCCCGTCGTGCAGCGGGGAGACCTCCAGCTCGTTGCCGGTCCAGCGGCGGTCCCAGCCGGTCACGGGAGAGCGCCACTGCTGGGGCGCCCGGTCGCCGCGGTCGAGCACCAGCTCGAGCTCGAGGTGCCAGCCGGGGTGCGCCTCGACGACGTCGTCGACGGCCGGGTGGCGCGCCTCGAGGGCGGCAGCGAGGTCGGCGAGGTCGACCCGGACCCGGAAGCCGGACCCTGCCTGGCTGGGCGCCGCCTGCGCCGCGAGCTCGTCGAGCACGACGTCCTCGAAGCGCTCGACCGACAGCACGAGGTCGGAGTCCGGGGTCAGGGGGCCGTCCACCGACTCGTCGACGAGGTGGGCCGTCAGCGTCGTGGTCGAGGCCGCGAGGTCGAGCCCGGGCACCCAGGCCATGCCGGTGACGACGAGGTCGTCGTCCTCGACCTCGTAGCCGAAAACCGTGACGCGCAGGCGGTTGTCGACCCCGGTGAGGGCCAGGTCGGCCGCCGTCGGGCGGAAGCTCGTGAGGTCGTCGAGATAGAGCGGACGCGCCTGCGGCGGCTCGACCGAGAAGTCGGACTCCCACGCGTCGCCCACCTCGCTGCGACGCCGCAGGGCCGTGCGGATGTCGTCGCGGTGGCCCTGCTCCACCATGCGGGCCAGGAGCCGGTCGTGCAGGCTGACGAGGCCCCAGGTCTGCGGGTCCATGCCGTCGGCCACCGCCGCGACGCCGGAGGCGAGGGCCTCCCAGTAGTCGTCGCCCGTGCGCGGGACCTCGTTGTAGTACGAGCGCAGGTCGAGCCCGACCGACTTGGCCTGCCACTCGTGCAGCACGTGCTCGCTCGCCCGGGCGCGCAGCACGTCGGCGACGTTGGACATCACCGTGAGGCGGTCCTTGAGGTCCGCGATGTTCGACTTCTGCTGCGTGATCGAGGTGCCGTCGCCGCGGATGTACCAGGAGTAGACGACCTCGTGGAGCACGTCGAAGGCCGCGGCGCTCGAGTACGCCTTGGCCGACGGCTCCTGGTCCTCGTAGCGGATGCCCTCGGGGAAGGAGCCGACCGCGCGGTCGAAGAACTCGCGGCGGAAGAGCTTGTTCCAGGCGAAGACGTCGGCCAGCACCTCCGGGAAGTCGTCGAGCCGGAGTCCGACGCGGTCGCGCCGGTGGACGTCCTGGGCCCAGAGGGGCACCCACGAACGGGCGGCGTTGCGGCGCTCGAGGTTGCCGACGACGAAGTCCGACCCGGAGGCGGACAGGCACGCGACCATCGTCTCGATCGCCTTGGGCGGCAACGTGTCGTCGGAGTCGACGAAGGCGATGAACTCGCCGTGCGCGTGCCGGATGCCGGTGTTGCGGGCCGCGCCGAGGCCGGCGTTGGGCTGCTCGACGACGGAGATCCGGCGGTCCCAGCGGGCGTAGCCGCGGGCGATGTCGACGCTCCGGTCGGGGCTGCCGTCGATGACGACGATGATCTCGAGGTCGCGGTACCTCTGCCGGACGATGCTGTCGAGGCAGTCCGCGAGGTACTCCTCGACGTTGTAGCAGGGCACGACGACCGACACGCGGCCGGCGCTCTCGGGGGAGGGGCTGAGGGCCGAGGCGACGGTCTGGCGCAGGGCCGGGTGCACCCGGTCGCGCAGGACCTCCCAGCGGTGGTGCGGGATCGAGCGACGCACCGCCTGCATCGCCCTACTCGCCCGTCGCTTCACTTCAGATCGGCCCAGCACGTAACAGCCCCTCGTAGTCCCTGTCGTCGGAGTCGACGACAGGCGCGCTGACGTCGCAGTCCGTGTCGTCGGTTGTCCATTGTGGCATCGAGCGCCCCTCGACCGGCCCCTGCCGCCGCGGCGGTGGAGTGCGCCCCCACGCGGGAGCGGGGCCTAGACTGCCCATCGGCGGTGACCCTGATGGTCACCGCCGACCGCTCCGAAACGAGAAGGTAGGACCCGCTCGCATGATCCTGTTGCCCCAGGCGCGCGGCGTCATCGCCCGGAGGCAGGTGCTCGACACGTTGGTGCGTCGCGACCTGCGCGTGCGGTACGCCAGCAGCCCCATCGGCTATCTGTGGACGATCATCGACCCGCTGGCCATGGCGGCGATCTACTTCGTGGTCTTCACCTACATCTTCGAGGCCCGTCGCGTGGGCTACCAGCCCTACGTGCTCTTCATCCTCGTGGGCGTGCTGGCCTGGCAGTGGTTCTCCCAGTGCGCGACCGAGACCTCCCGTGCGCTGCTGGCGGAGGCCAGGCTCGTGCGGTCGACCAACCTGCCACGCGAGCTGTGGGTCGTGCGCATCGTCATCGCCAAGGGCATCGAGTTCGTGCTGTCCCTGCCGGTCCTGGCGGGCTTCGCGATCTACTTCGTCATCGCGGGGCAGACGACGGTGCACTACCGGGTCCTGCTGTTCCCGCTGGCGATCGTGCTGCAGTTCCTGCTCTCGGTCGGGCTCGGCCTGATCCTCGCGCCCGTGACGGTGATCTTCACCGACATGCCGAGGATCGTGCGCATCGCCCTGCGGATGGGCTTCTACGCGACACCGATCATCTACGGCGTCCACGCGGCCCCGCCGTTCCTGCAGAAGATCCTGCTGCTCAACCCGATGGCCGGGATCCTCGAGATGTACCGCGGGGGCTTCTTCCCGCACGAGCTCAACGTGCCCGCCATCCTCTCCTCGGTCGTCATCACGTTCATCACCCTCGTGGCCGGGACCATCGTGTTCCGGCGTCTCGAGGCCCCCGTGCTCAAGGAAATCTGATGCGTACCGTCATCGAGGCCCACGACCTCGGCATCGAGTTCTACCGCAGCCGCCGCCGCAAGATGTCGCTGCGCGAGATCGTCCTCAAGGGCAAGAACACCGCGCCCAAGGACACCTTCTGGGCGCTGCGCAACGTCTCGTTCACCGTCAAGGCGGGTGAGGCCGTCGGCCTCGTCGGAGGCAACGGCAGCGGCAAGAGCACGCTGCTGAAGATGATCGCCGGCGTGATGATCCCCGACGAGGGCGGCGTCAAGGTGCGCGGGGGAGTGGCCCCGCTCATCGAGCTGACCGGTGGCTTCCTCGGTGAGCTGACGGCCCGTGACAACCTCTACCTCGCCGGCGGCCTGCACGGCCTCAGCAAGGCCCAGATGGACGAGCGCTATGACGAGATCGTCGACTTCGCCGGTCCCCAGGTGCGCGCCGGCATGGACATGGCCTACCGGCACTTCTCGTCGGGCATGCAGGTGCGTCTCGCGTTCGCGCTGATCACGACCCTCGACGAGCCGATCGTGCTCGTCGACGAGGTGCTCGCCGTGGGTGACCGTGCCTTCCGCGAGAAGTGCTACGTCCGCATGGAGAACATGCTCGCGGGCGGCAAGACCCTCTTCATGGTGTCGCACAGCGAGGCCGACCTGCGCCGCTTCGCCGAGCGCGGGCTGTACCTCCGGCAGGGCAGCCTCGTCGGTGACGGCCCCGTCGAGGAGATCATCGAGCAGTACAACGCCGACGTGGACGCGACGAGGTGAATTGGAGCGAGCCACCCCTCGTCGGGAGTGCGCGCGCTCGGGCCCTTCGGGGCCGTTCCGCCGGTGGGGCGCTCGTCGCCCTCGGTGAGGGGGGCGTCGACCACGGCCGCAGCGAGCCGGGCCGGCTCGCCGAGGACTACGGGCTCGTGCCCCACCTCGTCGGTGGGGACCTCCCGACCGTGCTCGCGCAGCTCGCCGACCTGGCGCGCTCCGACGACACGGCGCCCCTCGTGCTCGTGGCGGCCGACCTGGCCGTGAGTCCTGTCGCGCTCCTCGACGTCCTCGACGGCGCCGACGCCACCGCAGCCCTCGTCGTCGACGGGGCCGCGGTCGCCGACCGCACGTCCGTGCCGGCCGCCGTCCGGGTGTCGCCGGCCCGGCGCCTGGTCGTCGGGGTGGGCGCGGCCGGACAGCCCGTCGCCGGCCCGACGGCGTATGCCGCGGGCGCCCTGCGCGTGCGCGCTGCCGACCGTGCCGCGCTGGCCGACACCCTCGCCGCCCTCGCCGGGACCGACCCTCTCGTCCTCGACGGTGCCGATGCGTCCGACGCCTTCGACGTCGCGCTGCTCGCGGCCGTCCGCGCGGGTCTCGCCGTCCGGGCCGTGACCCTGGCCCACCAGCAGGTCCGTCGCGGGGCCTGGCACGTCGCCGGGGCGCCCGGCTCGCCCTGGCAGCAACGCCTTCGCGCCGCCTCGCGGGGCAACGACGGGGTGTTCTCGACGCTGGCGATCCGTCCGATCTCACGCCGCCTCACGGCATACGGCCTCGGTCGTGACTGGTCACCCAACGTCGTGACCGGCGTCAGCCTCGGCCTCGGCCTCGCCGCGTGCGCGGCCGTCGCGACCGGGCTGTGGTGGGCCTGGCTGCTCGGCGCGGTGCTGCTGCAGGCCTCGCTCGTCGTCGACTGCGTCGACGGGGAGATCGCCCGCTTCACCCGCGTCTCCAGCTCCCTCGGCGCCTGGCTCGACGCGGTGAGCGACCGCGTCAAGGAATTCGCCATGGTCGCGGCCCTTGCGTGGGTCGCCGCGCGTCGGGGCAGCGACCTGTGGTGGCTCGCGATCGTCGTCCTCGCGATCTTCGCCGTGCGCCACGTCGAGGACCACGCGTATGCCATGCGCGGGCGGGCGCAGCTGCTCGGCGGGGACGGCTGGCCGGAGCATCCCGTCGAGGCGGGCGCCGGCCTCCCGACAGCCGTCCCGTCGCCGCCCGGCCCCCGGGCCCGTCTGGTGCGCGACGCGAAGCAGGTGCTTCACCTGCCCGTCGCCGAGCGCTACCTCATCATGTCGCTCGGGCTGCTCACCATGAGCCCGGCCGTGGTGCTCTGGGCCCTCGGTGTCGCCTCGGTCCTCGCGCTCGCCTGGACGCAGACCGGCCGGCTGGCGCGCGCGGTCACGGGACGCGACGGCTTCCGCCGCGACCGCCCCGACCACCAGCTGGCAGACCTGTGCGACCTCGCCGTGCTGCCCCGGCCCTCGGGGACCTCCCGACTCGCATGGCAGCTGCCCGGGGCCTTGCTGGCCGTGGAGGCGGCGGCGCTCCTGCTCGCCGCCGGCCTCGACACCGATGCGCGCGCCGCTGCCTACGCCTGGCTCGCCGTCGTGTGCTGGCGCGCCTACGACAACGTCTACCGCCTGCGCGAGACCGGTCGGGGCGGAGCGGCGTGGCTTCGCCACCTGACCGGCTTTGAGGTCCGTATCGTCGTTCTCTCAGGGATCGGAGGCAGTCTGGCGGCTCCGGCCATGGCACTGGTGGTCGGGGCGCTCGTGCTCGCCGCCCTCTCCGTTGGGGAGTCCATGACCTTCTGGCGCCAGCACCTCGGGAGGAAGGCACAACAAGGATGAAGACGTGGTCGGCGCTCGTGGGCGAGCGGTGGGGGAGCTCAGGTGCCGGCCGTCGTTCGAGGCGCGAGATGGCTCTCGCCTGGGTGGTCGCGCTCGCCGTCGCGGCGCTCTACGTCGTCAACGCCGCCGTGCACGGGGCCCTCGGCGCCGCGCGCAACGACGACTGGGTCTACTACCGTCTCGCGTTCGAGTTCTTCCGGACCGGCCACCTCGAGGTCGACCCCTACACGAGCACCCTCCTCGTCGGGCAGATCGTCGCCGCCCAGCCGGTCATCGCCGTCTTCGGCGAGTCCGTCGCGGCGCTGCAGATCGCGGTGGCCCTGCTGTCCGCCGTCACGCTCGCCTCCTCCTACCTCTTCCTGCGCCACTTCCTTCCGGTCACGTGGGCCGTCGCGAGCGTGGCCTGCCTCGCCGTCGGCCCGCTGTGGGGCGGGCTCAGCGTCTCGTTCATGTCCGAGGTGCCGGCCCTCGCCCTGCAGGTGCTCGCACTCTGCGCCGCGGTCCCGGCGCTTCGGGGTCCACGCCTGCGCTGGGGGTGGCTCGTGTGGTCGCTCGCCCTGTCGTTGGCGGCCTTCAGCGTGCGCGAGTACGCCCTCGCCGCACCGGCCGCCATCCTGCTCACCGCCTACCGCGTGCACGGACCCGGAGGCGCGCCGTGGCGACGCCGCGACGACCCGCAGGTCCGCCGCGTCCTGCTCGGGCTCGTCGCAGCCGGCCTCGTCTGGTGCGCCGCCGCGGCAGCTCTCGTGGTCTGGCGCGGCACGCTCGTCACCGAGCCCCGCGCCCTCTCGGCGCAGATCGAGCTCGGCCAGCGGGTGGCCTACGTCACCGTGGGCCTGCTGACCACGACGGGCTTCATGCTCTTCCCGGTCGCCCTGGCCGTCTGGAGGGGCGGTGGGTGGCGTCGCCTCCGGCGCTGGTGGCCCCTGCCGGTGGCGCTGGTCGTCGGCTTCACGCTCACGGCGCACGTGCTGCGATACCCGCTGCTGCTCGGCAACTACCTCCGCCTCGGCGGGTCCTACTCGGGCACCCTCGCGGGGTCTGCCCCTCGCGTCTTCTCCGAGCAGGTCTGGTGGTGCATCATGGCCGTCGCCAACGTGTCGACGGCGCTGCTCCTGACCTTCGCCGTCGTCCATGCGACCGACCTGCTGCGTCGGCGCTCGCGCACGCTGTCGCCCGACTCCCTGGCGGCGGAGGAGCCCGTCGGACCGCGCCGGCAGCGGGGGATCGACCCAGCCCCACGGCTCGCGCTCGTGTTCGGCGTCGCCGGCGTCGCACTCACGATCGTCGTCTGCCTCATCACCCACGCCCGGCCCCTCGACCGCTACGTCATCGGTTCGATCCCGTTCCTCGCCGCGGCGGGGCTGCACGTCTCGCGCTCACGCCGACCGCAGCGTGCGGGCACGATCGTGTCCGCGGTCGGCCTCGTGCTGCTCGCCGCGGTCGGGGTGACCCAGGTGGACGCGTCGGCGACGTTCGACGGTGCCAAGTGGAGCCTCGGCGAGCAGGCGGTGCGCGCCGGCTACACGGCCGAGACCGTCGACGCCGGCTACGAGTGGTTCGGGCTGCACCAGCCCACCCCGGTGATCTACGACCCCCGTCGCGAGCTCGGCTACTCGTCGTGGGTCACGACGCTCTTCCAGGACGCGCGGGTCTGCGTCAACGGCCAGTTCGCACCGCGGCCGACTCACCGCGAGCCCTATCCCGGCGAGGTCGTACGCGTCCGGCGGACCACCCTGACCGGCCTGGACTACACGCTCATCGGCCGCAGCACCGACCGCAACTGCTCGAACCCGTGACCGCCGGCCCGCCGCGGCCGGAGTCCGGTCCGACTCCCGCCTGCGTCCTACGACCCGCCGCCGTGACCTCTGCGACCTCCGCTCCGGCGGGTTCATCACCACGGCCGTCGACAGGGCAGGATAGGTGCCCGTGACCCACGACCCCTCGAACGACCGCCCTAGCATCGACGAGCTCAAGGCCGTGGCCCAGCCGCCCGAGCACATCGCCCGCTACAACGCGGAGCACTGGGCCGGGGCGCTCTACATCCGGCACATCTCGATCTACGCCACGAGGGCGCTGCTGCCCACCCGCATCAGCCCCAACGGGGTCACCTGGCTGATGATCCTCGTCGGCGTGCTCGGCGCCGCGGCCATCCCGTTCGGCGGGATCGTGGGTCCGGTCGTCGCCGTCGTCGCGATGCAGCTGCAGATCCTGCTCGACTGCTCCGACGGCGAGGTGGCGCGGTGGCGCCAGCGGTTCTCGCCCGCGGGCATCTACCTCGACCGCATCGGTCACTACGTCACCGAGGCCGCCATCCCGATCGCGATCGGGCTGCGCGCCGACGAGTGGACCCCGGCCCACCCCCTCGACCTCGGGGCGTTCACCGTCGCCGGACTGTTCGTGGCCGTCGTCGTGCTCGTCAACAAGGCGTTCACCGACCTCGTCATCGTCGCGCGGGCCAAGACCGGCCGACCGCTGCTCGACGACGTCGCCCAGACGGCGGCCTCGAAGGTGTCCGGCATCGCGCGCGTGCGCCGGGCGGCCGGGCACCTGCCGTTCTTCCGGGCCTTCGTCGCCGTGGAGGCCAGCCTGCTCGCCCTCGCCGCTGCGGTCGTCGACCTCGTCCGCGGTGACGTGCTCGGCACGCAGGTGCTGGTCGTCGTCATGATCCCCCTCGCCCTGCTCACCGCCGCCGGGCACCTCGTCGGCGTCCTCACGAGCTCGAGGCTCGACTGATGCCGGCGGAGCAACCGAACCCGCAGCACGCGGACCAGCCGGAGCGTCGGGGCGCCGACAGCCCCCTCGAGCCGCAGCGGGTCGTCCAGTGGGCCCAGGAGCGCGGCGAGGTCGGGGGCGTCATGACGAGCCACCGCCAGATGACCGAGGTGCTCCGGGCCGCCGGCCACGACGTCAGCTACGTCGACACGGGGTCGCTGGCCCGGGCCGTGCGCGCCGTGCCGTCGCTCCTGCGCGGGCGGGCGCTCCACGTCCTGCACATCACCCGGCTGTGGCGTGCGGCCCAGCTCGCCCCGGTGCTCCCGGTGCTGCCCGGCACCAAGGCCCTCGTCCTGCACTCGGGCTCGACGGAAGGGCAGCTGGCCGCCATGCGTCCGGCCCAGCGGGCCGTGGTGCTGCGCGCTCTGCACGTCTTCGACGAGCTCTGGGTCGTCAACGCCGCGATCCGTGACCTGCTGCCCGAGACCCTGGCCGCACGCACCACCGTCGTGACGCCCTTCGACGCCCGCGCGGTCGCGAGCCGAGGGGCCGAGACGAGGGACCCGCACGCCCTGGCCCTCGCCACGAACTCCGGGTTGGCGCACTACAACGCCCAGGCCGGGGTCGAGGCGGTGCGGCAGGTGCGGTCGGAGTGGCCCGACGCCACCCTGCACCTGCTCGCCTACGGGCACGAGGGTGCCGAGCTGGCGCGCCTGCGGTCCGAGGTCGCCGACCTCGACTGGGTCGAGCTCGAGTTCGACGTGCCGGCCGAGAAGGTCAACGCGATCCTGGCCCGCTCCGGCGTCCTGCTGCGGCCGACGAGCTGGGACGGCGACTCCGTCATCGTCCGCGAGGCGCTCGCCATGGGGGCCCGGGTCGTGGCCAGCGACGCGTCGCCGCGGCCCCGTGGCGTCGAGCTGGCCGGCATCGACCCCGCCCGGATCGCCGAGGCCGTGCTCCGGGGCGGCCGGCCCAGCGACGGCGCAGGGCTCGTGGACACGACCCTGGCCGAGGCGGCCACGCACGCGCTCGGTTCGGCTCGGTCGAGGGCCGGGAGGTCCAGGCGGTAGCCTCGGACCCTTCGGCCCGCGACCGCGGCCGCCGAACGCTCGCCGCCACCGCAGCCTCGCCGCTCGCGCACCCGCCCTCGAGGAGGAGACCTGTGTCTCAGAGGACCGTCATCACCTTCGGCACGTTCGACGTGTTCCACGTCGGGCACGTCCGAGTGCTGCAGCGCGCGGCCGAGCTGGGGGACCGGCTCGTCGTGGGGGTGTCCTCGGACGCCCTGAACTTCTCGAAGAAGGGGCGCGCGCCGGTCTTCAACGAGGACGAGCGGCTCGAGATCATCAGCAGCCTGCGCGTCGTCGACGCGGTGTTCCTCGAGGAGTCCCTCGAGAAGAAGCGCGACTACATCCTCGAGCACGGGGCCGACGTCCTCGTCATGGGCGACGACTGGGCCGGCCGGTTCGACTGGGTCAAGGACGTCTGCGAGGTCGTCTACCTCCCGCGCACTCCCTCCGTGTCCACGACCGGCCTCATCGAGCACATCTCCGGCCTGTCCTGAGCCGTCGCGCCGCGCCTCCCGGCCGCAGGATTGGGTCGGCCGTGACGCTGCCACTACCATCGTCGGGTGCCCCAGGTTCCCGAACACGACCGAGCCCGGTCGGCCCCCGGTGACCACGCAGGCTCGAACGGGGAGGCGCCGCCCGGGGTGAGCGGGGAGGACGGTCTGCTGCTGCGGGTCATCAAGGACCGGCGCGTGGCCTTCCTCTTCGTCGGCGGCCTCAACACCGTCATCGGGACCTTGTGGTTCCTGCTGTTCGACTCGCTGCTGGGCACGAAGTGGAACGGCTACGGCCACTATCCCGCGCTCGTGATCACCTACGTCTTCTCGATCCTGTGCGCGTTCGTGCTCTACCGCAAGATCGTCTTCCGGGTCCACGGCAACGTCTGGCGCGACCTGGGCCGCTTCAGCACCGTCTACATCAGTGCGTTCGCGGTCAACCTCGTGATGCTCTGGGTCATGGTGCACGTCTTCCACTGGCCGGCGTTCCTGTCACAGTGCCTCATCACGTTCATCACGACGATCTTCAGCTGGGTCGGCCACAACCGCTACTCGTTCCGGCGCCCCGAGGCGGAGGCCGATGCCTCTTCCGAACCCGGGCCCGACGCGGGGGCCGCAGCGACCCCGGCTGGCTCGACTCCTGCAGGGGCGGCCACGCCGGACGCCGCCCACCCCCTCGACGTCAACGCACCAGCCAAGGAGAAGTGAGCCGTGCCCCCGACCGTGTCCGTCGTCGTGCCCGCCTACAACAACGCCGACTTCATCGAGGCCACCCTCGACTCGATCCTGGCCCAGACGTTCACGGACTTCGAGCTGCTCGTCGCCGACCACTCGAGCACCGACGACACGTGGGAGCGCATCCAGCGCTACGCCGCCGACGACCGCGTGCGGCTCATGCAGACGCCGGCCGGGGGAGGGGCGCCGGCCAACTGGTCGCGCGTCACCCGCGAGGCAACGGGGGAGTACCTCAAGCTCGTCTGTGGTGACGACCTCATCGACCCCCGGTGCCTCGAGCTGCAGGTGGCGGCCATGGAGGCCAACCCCGAGGTCGTGCTCGCGTCCAGCCGGCGCACCCTCATCGACGCGCACGGTGCCACGGTCGCCCAGGCGCGCGGCCTCGCCGGCCTCACGGGCCGCCAGCCCGGGCGGGTCGCCGCGCGGCGCGCCGTCATCGTCGGCTCCAACATCTTCGGCGAGCCCGCGTGCGTGCTCATGCGGCGGGCCGACTTCGAGCGGGCCGGTGGGTGGGCCGACACCGAGCCCTACGTCATCGACCAGCAGACGTTCTGCAACGTCCTCATGCTGGGGGACTTCTACGCCCTGCCCGAGTCGCTCGCCAGCTTCCGCCTCAGTGCCTCGCAGTGGAGCGTCGACCTCGCCCGTCAGCAGTCCGACCAGGTCGTGAGGTTCCACCACCGCCTGGCCGAGCAGAACCCCGGCCTGCTCTCGCGCGCCGACCTGCTGCGCGGTGACAACCTCGCGCGTGCCATGGCCTACGTGCGTCGCCTCGCCTACATCTGGCTCGGGCACAAGATGACGCCCCCCGACCTCGTGCGCGACCAGGTCGAGGCCTGAGTCGGTCACCGGCACCGGATCCCTTAGTCTCGTAGCGTGTCAAGCCCCCTTCCTGCGCCGCAGCCCGACCTCGTGCACCGGATCTCGGTGGTGACACCCGTCTACAAGGGCGAGCTGACGCTCCCGACGCTCGCCCAGGAGATGACGGCGCTGCTCGGCGAGCAGGTCTCTCCCGACGGGCACCGCTGGGAGCTGACCGAGTGGCTCCTGGTCCACGACAACGGGCCCGACGCCTCGGCCGACACCATCGCCGCCCTCGCCGCCGAGCACTCGTTCGTGCGACCGATCTGGCTCAGCCGCAACTACGGCCAGCACCCGGCCACCCTCGCCGGCATGGCCTCGAGCAGCGGCGACTGGATCGTGACGCTCGACGAGGACGGCCAGCACGACCCCGCCGACATCGGGCGGTTCCTCGACGTCGCGCTGCGCGACAACGCCCACCTCGTCTACGCCGAGCCCACCAACGAGGCGCCGCACGGGTTCCTGCGCAACGCCGCGTCCAAGGGTGCCAAGTGGGTCTTCGCGAGCTTCCTCGCGGGCGGCGCCGTCCAGACCTTCCAGAGCTACCGGCTCGTCCTCGGTGAGCTGGGTCGGAGCGTGGCAGCCTATGCCGGCGCCGGCGTCTACCTCGACGTGGCCCTCGGGTGGGTCGTCGGGCGCATCTCCCACGTCGACATCGAGCTGCGCGAGGAGGGCGGCCGCCCCTCCGGCTACAGCATGCGACGGCTGCTCTCGCACTTCTGGCGGCTCGTGCTCTCGAGCGGCACCCGTGGCCTGCGCGTCGTGAGCGCGCTGGGCGTCGTCTTCGGCCTGGCCGGGGTGCTCTTCGCGCTCTACCTCGTCATCTCCTCGGGGATGGGCCGGCCCACCCCGGAGGGCTGGACCTCCAACATGGTCGTCGTGCTGCTCAGCACCGGCGCGATCCTCTTCTCGCTCGGCATCATCGCCGAGTACATCGGCGTCGCCGTGGGCATGGCCATGGGCAAGCCGCCCTACCTCATCATCAGCGACCCGAAGAACGGTCCCCTCGGTCGGCGGCCGGGATCCCGGTGACGAGCCGACGCCGAGCGGGCTGCGGGGCCTGACGTGGGTCCCGAGGCACGCTCCGACGCGAGTCCCGGCACGGGCGTCGGTGTGGGGACCGACGTGGTCACCGACCTGGGCACCGACGCGGCCACCGTGATCGGGGACGCTCCGCTCACCTGGGTCGTCGGTGCCGGTGGTCTCCTCGGCCAGCACGTCGTGCGGGCCCTGCGCCCCCGCGGCGTGCTCTTCGACGCCCCGCGGGTGCCCTGGGCCGACCCGGCCGCGGCCGCGCGGACGCTGGAGCAGACGGCGAGGCGCCTCGTGGCGTCCGCCGACGGGCGTCCGTGGCAGGTGGTGTGGTGCGCGGGAGCCGGGGTCACCGGCACGTCGGCGGCGTCGTTCGAGACCGAGCACGACCTCCTCGTCAGCGCCCTGCGGGGTCTGGAGGGTCCGCGCGAGGTGATGGCGCGCGGCGCGTTCTTCCTCGCCTCCTCGGCCGGCGGGGTCTACGCCGGGGCCGGTGCGTCCCCCTACGACGAGTTCTCCCCGACGAGACCGCTGGCCGACTACGGCTGGGCCAAGCTGCGTGCCGAGGCGACCGTGACCCAGTGGGCCGGGGGAGGGTGCGCCGTCGTCATCGGGCGCATCGCCAACCTCTACGGCCCTGGCCAGAACCTCGCGAAGCCACAGGGCCTGGTCTCGCAGCTGTGCGCGGCGCACCTCGAGCGCCGGCCGGCCTCGATCTGGGTCTCGCTCGACACGCTGCGCGACTACATCTATGCGCCGGACTGCGCGCAGATGGTGCTCGCCTGCCTCGACCGCGCTCGACGTGAGCGCGCCGCGCAGGGGGTCGGCGACTCCCTCGTCGTGACGAAGATCCTCGCCACCCAGCGCGCCATCACCATCGGCGCCGTCATCGCCGAGCTGCGCCGGATCTTCCGCCGGCGCCCTGCCGTCGTGCTCGGCGCCTCACCCGTCTCGGCGCTCCAGTCCCGTGACCTGAGCCTCACCTCGCGCGTGTGGCCCGAGATCGACCAGCGGACGCTGACGACGTTCCCGGCCGGGGTCGCCTCGACCCTGCAGGACCTGCAGCAGCGGCTACAGCTTCGCTCGCACTGAGGGCTCCGGCTCGGAGGGCTGAGGGGACTCAGCGGGCTCCGCCGGCGTCGCCGACTGCTCTTCCCGGTCGGACCTTTCGGACCCGTCGGACGGCCCGGACCCGTTGCCCGGTGCGCCCGTGTCCTCGCTCCGGGACGCCGGCTCGTCGGGGGAGTCGTTCGCGCCGGTGCCACTCGCTCGGGTGGACCGGCGGCGGCGGCGCAGGGCGGCGACCACGATCCAGGCGAGCGCCAGGAACGCCGCCGCCACGAGCGTCGCCAGCTCCAGGGCCCAACCGGGCGGGCTGAACGACACGGTCACCTGCTGCCCGGCCGAACCGGCCGGCACGGCGACGGTGACGAGGTAGCCGTCCGTCGGGTCCACGAGCGAGGCACCGCTCACGGTGTAGCCCGGCCACTGCAGCCGGCTCAGCACCACGCGCCCGCCGCCGCTCGGCACCTTGTCGACGGTGAAGGTGACCGAGCGCGCGTCGCTGCTCGTCTGCGAGACCGCGACCCCGTCGGAGGCCCACGTGACCCCGCCTGCCGGGGGCAGCACGCGGTCGCGGACCCAGGTGACGGCATACGTGCTGCGGTAGGCGACGTGCCACCCCGCCGGCGGGTTCTCGAGGCGGGTGGCCTTGAAGTCCTTGCGCAGCAGCTGGAGCGAGCTCACCGACAGCAGGTCGGCCCGCACGCTCCCGGTGGCGGGGTCGGTCTCGAACAGTGCGGTCAGGCCCCGGGGGCAGAGGTTGCCGCTGTAGAGCACGCAGAAGCGCTTGGTGTACGTCTCGTAGCCGATGGTCGTGTAGGTGCTCTGCACGGGGTGCGGGCTGAGGTACCACGAGCTGGCCATGAGGAAGTCGCGGCTCGCGGCAGGATCGGCGATGAGGACCTTCTCGATGTTGCCGATGACGATGGTGTCGCCCTCAGCGGCGGACGCGGGGCGGGAGTAGTCGCTCACCGCGGCCGGCATGTGCCGGTCGTTGGACGACGGGCTCGGGAACGCCTGGAGCTGCACGGCGAGGACGACGAGCCCCCACACCGCGACGAACGCCAGGGCCGCTGTCGTGCGGCGGTGCGCGCCCTCGGCGCCCGCCGGTGCGCGCAGGCGCAGGATGGTCCACGTCACCGCGAGACCCACGAGCACGAGCGCCGTGCCGAGGGCGATGAGCGACCGGGCGTCCCACGAGCGCGAGACCGTGAGGTAGCCCGCGACGAACGCCACCCCGAGCGCGCCCACCAGCCGTCGGACCGAGGGACGGGATGCGCCCGCCCGCGACAGGATGATCATGACCGTCAGCACCACGAGGAGCGTGACGATGGGCAGCACGCGCATCGGCCACCGGATGGGTCCGACCTGGTTGGGGCCGAGCAACCACATGAGCATGACGAGCAGCACGAGGAGCAGGCCGACGAGGTCGCGCAGCACCGGCCGCAGGCGGTCGACCCGGACCCACATGAGCAAGGGGAGGAACCACGCGATGTAGGCCGTGGGCTGGGTGCGGTCGGTGAAGGGCAGCATCGAGGTCATGACGCCCGACAGGGTGCCCTGCAGGCGCCCGTCGCTGATGATCTCGAAGCCGAGCCGCGTCGTGACGGGTGCGGTCAGCACGCCGGGGAGGTAGACCGTGACGGCGAGCAGTCCGCAGATGACCCCGACGAGGACGACGCGCAGCGCACCGCCCCATCGACGGGCCAGCGCGCAGTCGATGATCGTCGCGACCCCGACGAGGACGATGTAGAGCGTGCCGTAGACGTAGCCGACGGAGACGATGAGCCACCCGAGCACGAGCACCGCAGCCGGGCTCGCCCAGCGGACGGCGCCGTGCGGCCGCCCGGGCCGCTCGGGCCGGTCGGGGAGGGGGACGGCGACCCGGCGCAGCTGCCACCAGAAGAGGGGGAGCAGTGCCCAGGTCATCTGGCCCGTGACCCACGAGGGGGACTCGAGGTAGAGCGTCGCCCCACCGAGCGCGGAGGCCACGCCGGCGACGAAGGCCGCGGGTGGGCTCGCCCGGTAGGACCGGGCCAGGGCGTAGGTGCCGAGGGACCCGGCCACGAGCAGCGAGATCTTGACGAGCGTGGCGAAGACGACGGCGTTGGGCGTCGCGGACGCAAGGAGGCCGATGAGGGCGGTCAGGGGGCTGAACAGGCCCCACTGGCCCTCGGCCACGAAGTTGCCCGCCGCCCACACCTGCGGGTCGAAGAGCGGCCAGTGCCCGGCCCGGAGCTGTTGCCCCAGGTGGTACCACTGGCCGAACGCGCCGATCTGCGTGTCACCGAAGAAGTAGAAGCGCCGCTCGTGGACGAGGGGTACGAGCGCTGCCACGACCGAGGTGACGAGTGTGAGAAGAGCCCACAGGCGACCTCCGGAGCGGTCGTCGGTCGTCTTCCGGGTCACCTGGCACCCATCCCTCTGTCGGCAGTCTCGAGTCGGCCGGCAGTCCCCGACGGCGGGCATCCTCGGACGCCACGACCGCCCGAAGGGCGCCGACCACCCCGACAGCCTAGTGCGTCACGGGCAGGGCGAGGCTCGCCCAAGGCCCGTGCGACGGCGGCACCCGGGCCGGGAGGCGCCGCGTCCTGCCGTCTGACGACAGCCCACAGCAGCCCAGGACCCCACCCTCGTGAACGACGCCGTACGGTGAGAAAACGGATATAACGCCCATACGTAAGAGGTCTCCCGATGACGTCCCACCCCCTCCCACCTCCCCGACGCGTCGGCCGGCTCGTCGGCCAGCTCGCCGGCCCCCGTGTCAGTCACCGTGTCGCTCACCGAGCCGCGATCGCAGGTCTGCTCCTCGCCCTGCTCGGCTCCGTCGCTCCCTCGGTCGCCTCGGCGACTCCCTCCACCGCAGCCGCAGCCGCAGCCGCGTCCGCCGCCGCCGGGCATGTACCCGCTCTCGGCGCCCAGGGCCCGCCGGTCGCGCCCCGCGTGACCCGCCTGCCGATCCCGGCGGTGGCGCCCGGCAAGAGTGGCGCGGTCTCCGCGGCCGGGGACCGGGTCGCCGCTGCCACGACGAAGGTGGGCATCCCGTTCGACGTCGCGGGCGTCACCTTCTCCGGCACCGTCCCGGCCGGCACGAGCATCGAGCTGCGCACCCGGACCTCGCAGGGCTGGAGCGCCTGGGTGCCCGTGGAGCTCGACTCCGAGGACGGGCCCGACGCCGGCTCGAGCGAGGCCCGCCGTCAGAAGGCAGGCTCGGTGGCCGTGGCGGCCGCCGATTCAGACGGCGTCGACGTGCGCGTCTCGAACCGCGGCGGCCCGCTCCCTCGCGACCTCACCCTGAGCGTCGTCGACGGCGGCAGTGCGCCGGCCGACGCGACGCTGGCTCCCGAGGTCCCGCAGGACACCCAGGCTGCGCCAGCGGTGGATGGCTCCACCTCCAGCGGCACCCCGCAGGGCGTGGCTGCCGCGACGGCCTCGGTGTCTGCCCCGGCCATCGTGTCGCGTCGCGCCTGGGGCGCCGACGAGAGCCTCATGCCCTGCCAGCCGGACCCGCTCGCCGGCTTCAAGGCCGCGGTCGTGCACCACACGGTCAACGTCAACACCTACAGCGCCGCCGAGGCGCCGGCCCTCATGCGCAGCATCTTTGCCTTCCACACCCAGAGCCGCGGCTGGTGCGACATCGGCTACAACTTCCTCGTCGACCGTTTCGGCCGCATCTACGAGGGCCGCAAGGGCGGCCTCTCCGGGTTCACGCAGGGAGCGCAGGCCGGCGGTTTCAACCACGTCACCCTCGGCGTCTCGGTGATCGGCGACTTCACGTCGGTCTCCTTCCCGAGCGCCGTCCGGACCGCCGTCGCCGAGGTCGTCGCGTGGCAGGCCGACCGCAGCGCGTTCGACCCCGCGTCCTCGGTCACCCTGACGTCCGGGGGCAGCACCCGTTACGACGCTGGCGTGCGGGTGACGAAGCCGCGCGTCATGGGTCACCGCGACCTCAGCCTGACCAGCTGCCCGGGCGACGCGGCATACCCCCAGGTCTCGGGCATCCGCTCGTCCGCGGCGTCCCAGTGGCGTGCCGGGCAGTATGCCGGCCGCGCCGGGGGATACACCCCGTTCCCGGCCAAGCGCTTCCTCGACACCCGGAGTGGGCTGGGTGCCGCGCGTGCACCGCTGACCGCCGGCGGCACGATCACGATCCGTCCGCCCGGCCTGCCGTCGGACGTCACGGCCGTGACGCTCAACCTCACGACGACCTCCGCGACACGCACCACGTCGGTCGCGGTCTACCCCGCCGGGGTGGCGCCTCGCAGCTCGTCGGTGCTCAACACCGGTCCGGGTCGCACGACGGCGGCGGCCGTCACGGTCGGCGTCGGGGCCGGTGGCGCGATCACGATCCGCAACGGCGGGGGCAGCGTGCACGTCATCGCCGATCTCGCAGGCGTCTACTCCACGGGGTCGTCGCCGGGGCTCGTCGGCAGCTTCCGCCGGGTCCTCGACACCCGCTCGGGTCTCGGCGCGCCGGCGGCTCGCATCGAGCCGTCCCGCCCGCTGACGCTGAGCCTGCCGGGACTGCCCGCGGGCACGCGGGCCGTCAACCTCAACCTCACCGTGACCCGGGCGCAGGGGTCGGGCTACCTGACGGCGTATGCCGGTGGGTCGAGGCGGCCGGCCACCTCGAACCTCAACTTCGTGAAGGGACAGAACGTCGCCAACCTCGCGACGGTGCCCGTCGGTCCCGGTGGCACGGTGACCATCCACGCGACGGCACCGACCGACGTCGTCGCGGACCTGCAAGGCGTCTTCGTGCTCGGCACGGGGTCGCGGTTCACGCCGGTCAGCCCGCGGCGGGTGCTCGACACCCGCTACGGATGGGGGACGGGGTACGGTCCGCTCGACGGGGGGCGCGCCCTGGCCGTGTCGGTCGGCAACATCCCCGGTTCGGCGAGCGGAGTCGCGATGTCACTGTCGGCCACGGGCGCCACGCTGCCGACGGCGCTCACGCTCTATCCGACCGGATCACCGCGACCTGTCACCTCCAACATCAATGTGACTCCGGGACAGGCGATCTCGGGACTTGCGGTGTCGGGCATCCGGTCCTCGAGCGTGTCCGTCAGCAGCACGTCGGGCTCGGTCGCCGTCATCGGTGACCTGATGGGCTACTACGGCGGCTGACACGGACGAAGGGCCCCTCCGCGCGTCGGAGGGGCCCTTCGTCGTCCTGCTCGAGGCGCCTTACAGGCCGCTGATGAGCTCGGGCTCCGTGCGCTCGCGCACCTCGGCCTCGGTCACCCCGGGCGCGAGCTCGCGCAGCACGAGGCCCTCGGGAGTGACGTCGAGGACGCACAGGTCGGTGATGATGCGCTGGACGACACCGCGGCCGGTGTAGGGCAGCGAGCACTCCTTGACGATCTTGTAGGAGCCGTCCCGAGCGTTGTGCTCCATGAGGACGATGACCTTCTTGGCGCCGTGGACGAGGTCCATCGCGCCGCCCATGCCCTTGACCATCTTGCCGGGGATCATCCAGTTGGCGATGTCGCCGCCCTCGCTGACCTGCATGGCCCCGAGGATGGCGGCGTCGACCTTGCCACCGCGGATCATCCCGAAGCTCGTCGCCGAGTCGAAGAACGCCGCGCCCTTGCGCAGGGTCACGGTCTCCTTGCCGGCGTTGATGAGGTCGGGGTCCTCGTCGCCGTCGAGCGGATAGGCGCCGACGCCGAGGATGCCGTTCTCGGACTGCAGCACGATCTCGACGTCGTCGGGCACGTAGTTCGGCACGAGGGTGGGCAGGCCGATGCCGAGGTTGACGTAGGCGCCGTCGGAGAGCTCGGCGGCGGCGCGCGCGGCCATCTGCTCGCGGGTCAGTGCCATGTCAGGACTCCTGCTCGGTCGTGGTGGAGGCGGTGCGCGGGCGGACCGTGCGGCGCTCGATGCGCTTGTCGGCGGCCTGCTCGGCCGTCAGCGGGAGCACGCGCTGCACGAAGATGCCGGGCAGGTGGATCTCGTCGGGGTCGAGCTGCCCGGGCTCGACGAGCTCCTCGACCTCGGCGACCGTAATGCGGCCGGCCATGGCGCAGAGCGGGTTGAAGTTGCGGGCGGACTGGTTGAAGACGAGGTTGCCGTGGCGGTCGCCCTTGGCCGCGCGGACGAGGCCGAAGTCGGTCGTGATGGCCTGCTCGAGGACGAAGGTCCTGGTCTCGCCCATCCACTCGAAGTCCTGGGTCTGCTTGGGCGGCGAGGCGACGGCGATGTTGCCGGCGTCGTCGTAGCGCCAGGGGAGTCCGCCCTCGGCGATCTGCGTGCCGACACCGGTCATCGTGAAGAAGGCGCCGATGCCCGACCCGCCGGCCCGCAGCCGCTCGGCGAGCGTGCCCTGCGGCGTCAGCTCGACCTCGAGCTCGCCCGAGAGGTACTGCCGCTCGAACTCCTTGTTCTCGCCGACGTACGAGCTGACCATCCTGCGGATCCGCTTGTCGCGCAACAGGATTCCTAGCCCCCAGTCGTCGACGCCGCAGTTGTTCGAGACGGCCTCGAGGTCGGTGAGCCCAGCGTCGTGGATCGCTGCGATGAGCACGGAAGGGATGCCGCAGAGGCCGAAACCGCCAACCGAGAGCGACATTCCGTCGCTGATCCCGGCGATGGCCTCCTGTGGGGTGGAGACGACTTTGTCCATGGCCGGACTCTATCCGCGCGGCGGGGCCGTGGTGCCGTGGGGTCGACCCACACGATCGGCCCGACCTGTGGTCGCCGAGCACGTATGCCGTGGGGCCGGCCGCGCGGCCGAGGCGACGTCCGTGCCCCGGTGGGAGGCCGCTCCGGAGGCCCCCGTGAATGACAGCGGTGTCATTCGACGGGCGCCAGAAGAACACCTCTGTAATTCACCGGACCGCCTTGTGGTCCCTGTGACTGGAGTGCATAAATGGTGCGGGAGTAAACCCGGATCACCACTCGTTTCCCGCCTGTCGAAGAGGTTCACCATGGCCCTGCGCCGACGCCCGCTGGGCCTCGTCCTCGCCCTTCCCGCGCTGACGGTGCCGATGGCGGCGCAGCCGGCGGCAGCGGTCCAGGCCCCTCCGACGCGCACCCTGCCCAGCGGCCTCGACGTCTACGTGCCCTACCAGGGCCAGACGATCTGCGACCCGGTCGCCCGGCCGGGGGTGCTCGCCTTCGCGCGGCTCATGACCTCGCACTACGGCATGGGCTCGACAGGTCTCATCGGCCGCACCTGCGGCAGCGGCCCCTCGGAGCACTACGACGGGCGCGCCTGGGACTGGATGCTCAACGTGAACAACCCCTCGCAGGAGGCGGTGGCGCAGTCGGTCCTCGCCTGGCTCACCGGGCCGGACAAGAACGGCGTCAAGGGCGCCATGGCGCGCCGGTTCGGGATCATGTACATCATCCACGACCGCAAGATGTGGCGGGCGTACGCGACCGAGCGCGGCTGGGCGCCCTACTACGGCAGCTCTCCCCACACCGACCACATCCACTTCAGCTTCAACTACGACGGCGCCGCGGGGCGCACCTCGTGGTGGACCGGTGTCCCGACCACGAGCTACCTCACCTCGCTCCCGCGCGCCGGGTCGACGCTCCCGACGACGCCGCCCTCGACGCCGACCACGCCGACGACGCCCGTCCCGACGACGGCGGTCGTGCTGTCGCCGGGCATGCGGTCCGAGGCGGTGCGCCAGCTGCAGGTCCGGCTCGGCAATTTGCCCACCACCGGCTACTACGGTGACCAGACCAAGGCGCGGGTCACTGCCTACCAGGCGTTCGTCGGTCTGCCCCGCACGGGCACCGCGGACCTGCGCACCCAGGAGATCCTCGCCGCTCGCGGCTGGAAGAGCGTCACCGACGCCTACCCGACGCTGAGGCCCGGCACGACCTCCGCCGCGGTCAAGACCCTCCAGTCGAAGCTCGGCGCGCTGCCGACGACGGGCTACTACGGCAGCCTGACCCAGGCCCGGGTCACGGCCTACCAGAAGTTCGTCGGCCTCCCGCAGACCGGCATCGCCGACCCGGTGACGCAGGCCCGGCTCTGGGTGCGTGGCTGGACCGGCACCGCGGCAGCGTCCGCTCCGGCCCCCACCTACCCGACCCTGCGCGTCGGCATGACCTCGGCTGCCGTCAAGACGCTCCAGTCGAAGCTCGGCGCCCTCCCGACGACGGGCTACTACGGCAGCCTGACGGAGGCCCGCGTCAAGGCCTACCAGCGGTACGTCGGCCTGCCGCAGACCGGCGTCGCCGACGCGAGGACGCAGCAGACGCTCTTCCTGCGGGGGTGGACCGGCACGGCCCGGGCGGTCGTGCTCGTGAGCCCGCCCTCGCCGTCCCCCGCGGGCGCGGTCAGCACCGTGAGCGCGGTCAGCACCGACGGCACGACACGCCCGACGGTGACGTCCGCGGACCTGCCCACCACCCGTACGACCAGCACGACCGCCACCAGCACGACCAGCACGACCGGGAGGGGCCCCGCCATGACCGCCTACGCCAGCACGTCGTCACGCACGAGCCCCGGGGTCGCGAGCGTCGACGTCGGCACGACCTACACGGCATACAAGAGCCTGATGCTGGCGCCCGGCTCGCGTGGTGCGGCGGTGCGCGTCCTGCAGCGGGCCCTGGGCGGGCTCGCGGTCGACGGCGTCTTCGGGACGGTGACACGCGACAAGGTCGTCTCGCTCCAGCGGTCGCTGGCCGTGCCGCAGACGGGAGTCGTGACGCCCGAGCTCTGGGACGTGTTCGAGGCACGTGACTTCCCGTTCGTGGCCGACCGTTCCACGGTGCTGCGCGCCGGCGACACGGGACCGCAGGTGGTGGCCGTGCAGCGGCTCCTCGGCGTGCGCCAGACGGGTGTCTTCGACCTCGCGACGCGTGAGGCCGTCAAGGCGGCGCAGGCGCGCGCCGGGCTGGCGAGCACCGGCGTCGTGGCCTCGCGGACGTGGTCGCTCTTCGACCGGCTGTCCGCGTGATCCCTTGACGCTCAGGCGTTCTCGCGTGCGTCGACGCTGACACCCTCGGACGCGAAGCGGTCGGCGAGGTCGGTGCGGTCACCGCGCACGAGCACGATCGACCCGTCGGCAGACCAGGCGGCCAGGGCGGCGCGCAGGACGCGCTCGAGCCCACCCGCGAGGGCGACGCGGGGCGAGGGCCCCCACCCGTCGTCGGGCACCACGACCGAGCCGTATGCCGTGTCGACGCCTCCCGCGACCAGGGCGACGTCGCCGGCCTCGGGGTCCGACATGGGGGAGAAGAGGTCGCCGTGGGTGGCGAGCTCACGGGCCTCGTCGACGGCGCCGGGTGCCTCGCCGGCCTCCGGGTGGCTGCGGGCCAGGGCCGGGAGCGAGACGAGGACCGCGTCCCCGCCGTGCGCCGCAGCGGCTGCGGGGGAGTCGGTGACGAGCACGTCGGCCCCGAGCACGTCGGACCCGTCCCCGTCGGATCCGTCCCCGTCGGAGCCGACGACGACCGTCGCACCGACCGACCACGTCGCGAGCGCCCAGTAGAGGGAGCGCCAGTGCGCCGGCAGGTCGAGCCCGACCGTCGTGCCGGGTCCCGCGGCGGCGTCGTCCTGGAGCAGGTTCGCCGCCTTCGACACCCAGTTGGCGAGGACGCGGGCGCTCAGCTCGATGCGCTCGCCGGCGGTCGGCCCCGGACCGTCGTCGTACCACGTGAGACGGGGCCGCCCGGGGTCGGAGGCGACCATCCGGGCCAGCACGTCGGAGGGCAGGGTCAGCGGCGCGCTCATCGGAGCCCGCCCGTCGGTACGCGCAGCATCAGCTGTTCTTCGCTCCTTCGACCGTCGTGCCGGGAGGCGGCTCGGTCAGCGGCTCGTCGTTCTTCAGGGCTGAGAAGAGTGCCTTGGCGCGCTCGGTGTCCCACTTGACCGCCAGGGCGCCTCCGCTCGTGCGGTAGGCGAGGTTCGACGTCGGCACCGAGAGCGAGAGGCCCTCGTCGTTGCTGACCGCGCGCATCGCCTGGAGCACCCGCACGGCGTCCATGATCCCGGTCTGCGTGCCGACGGCGAGGCCGGCCGCCGAGGCGTCGGCGAAGCTCTTGTAGCGCCACGGGATGAGCACGGTCGACGGCGTCGCGGCCTTCTTCATGAGCGCGCCGAGGAACTGGCGCTGGCGGGCGGCGCGGCCGATGTCGCCCAGCGGGTCTTCGTGGCGGGAGCGGACGTAGCCGAGGGCGTTGCCGCCGTCGAGCGTCTGACAGCCCTTCTTGAGGTCGATCCCGGCCAGCTTGTCCTTCATGTCGCGCGCGACGCAGAGGTCGACGCCGCCGACGCTGTCGACGACGGCGGCGAAGCCGCCCAGACCGATCTCGACGTAGCCGTCGACGTGGATGCCGGTGACCTGCTCGACGGTGTTCGTGAGCAGCTTGGGGCCGCCGATGGAGTAGGCGGCGTTGATCTTGTTGGAGCCGTGGCCCGGGATCGGGACGTAGGAGTCGCGCGGCAGCGAGACCATGACCGGCTTGCCGCCGCTCTCGGAGACGTGCACGAGCATGATCGTGTCGGTCCGGTTGCCGGCCGCGTTGCCCGTGGCGTACTTCTTGCGCTGCTCCTTGGTCAGGCCCTCACGGCTGTCGGAGCCGACGAGCAGGTAGTTGTAGCCCGAGGTGTCGGTGGGTCGCTCGCCGTCGGGGATGTTGTCGACCTTGTTGACCGAGCCCCAGGCCTGCATGGGCACCCAGACCATGAAGCCGATCCACGCGAGGAGCAGCACGAGCAGCGCGATGAGCACCGTGCGTCCCTTGCGCCAGCGGTAGCGCGGCTCGCGCTCGGGGATGTCGCCGGGACCACCGCGCCGGCCCCCACCCTCGCGGGTGTCGACGACGTCGACGTCGCTGCCGGCACCGGCGCGCTTCGGGCGGCGCCGGGTGTCGACGACGTAGGCGTCGTCGCGGCCGGGGCGAGGAGTGCTCGGATCAGTCGGCATCGGCTGCCTTCACGCTCGGGGACGGAGGAACTTCGCCGGACAGTGTGGCAGCCGAACCTGTCGACTTCACGTGCTCGGACGCCGGGGGCACCTCGTCGAGGGCGATCCGCCGGGCGAGGCGCGTGTAGCGGGTCTCCATGGCGCGGAAGCGCTTGTACGTCGTCACGACGAAGCCGAGGAAGGCGACGGCGAGCCCGTAGAGGATGAGGTCGGCGCCGCGGCCGACGCCGAGCGTCTTGGCGAGGTTGGTCCACGTCTTGCTCGGGTCGATGATCGAGTAGACGACGAGCGCGAGCAGCAGCAGCAGCCCGAGACGGCGCACCGCCTGCGTGCGCTGACCGCTGCCGGCCAGCAGCCGCCACGCGATGACGACGGTCGCGAGGATGAGCAGGATCTGGATGACACTCTGTCGGCTCATCGCCAGATCAGCTCCGCCAGGATGTTGATGGCGTTCCACAGCGACTGGCCCTTGGCCCTGCTGTAGTCGGTGTAGAGGATGTGCACGGGTTCCTCCGCGTAGGCGACCTTCGCGCCGTCGAAGCGCATCGAGCCGATCTGGGCGACGATCTCGGACGCGTGGGCCATCCGGTTCTGGGTGATGTCGAGCTTCTCGACGACGTCCCGGTGCAGCACGCGCAAACCGTTGTGGGCGTCCGTCAGGCGGGTCCCGGTCGTGGCGTTGGTGTAGGTCACGGCCGCACGCAGGACGAGCCGCTTGCCGAGGGAGGCCTCGGTGCGCTCGTCGAGGAAGCGGGAGCCGAAGACGACCCGCACGTCGCCCTGCCGGATGCGCTCGAGCATGACCTCGACGTCGCGGATCTGGTGCTGGCCGTCGGCGTCGTAGGTCACGACGTAGCGCATGGCCGGGTCACCCAGGGCGTACTCGAAGCCGGTCTGCAGCGCAGCGCCCTGGCCGAGGTTCACCGGGTGGCGCACCACGGCCGCCCCGGCCTGCTCGGCGATGTCGGCCGAGGCGTCGCGCGAGCCGTCGTCGATGCACACGATGTTGGGGAAGACCGTGCGTGCCTCGCGGACGACGTCGGCGATGACTGCGGCCTCGTTGTACAGCGGCACGACCAGCCACACGTCCTCGTTCTGCATGGCCCCCAGCGTAGAGGCGTCGGCGCCCCGGACCCGACACGCGAGGCTCGCACGGCAGCACACGCCACGGCGGACGCCGGCAACTAGAGTCGGAGCACCATGACGGACGCGTTGTCACAGGGCTCCCCGTTGCGGGGCCACCAGTCCTCCGGGGCTCCCGGAGCCGCATCCCACCTCGGGTCCGTGCCCGAGGCCGACGACTCCACGGCCTCCACGGCCTCCGCTGCGCTCCGTATCGCGATCGTCGGCCCGACCCACCCGCACAAGGGCGGGGTCGCCGCGCACACGACGATGCTCGCCCACCACCTGGCGGACGCCGGTCACGACGTCACGCTCGTGTCGTGGGCCCACCTCTACCCCTCGAAGCTGCACCACGCGGACGCGTCGGTGCCCGACGGGCTCCCCGAGGTCCCGCCGTTCCCACGCACGATCCGTGCCCTCAGCTGGGCCCGCCCCGACACGTGGGTGCGCGCCGGGCGGCGCCTGCGCGACGTCGACGCGATCCTCGTGGTCCACGTCATGCCCGCGGTCGTGCCGGCCCACCTCGCGCTGCTTCGTGCAGCGGGGGCCGTGCCGGGTCTGGCCGGCCCGCGGCCGCAGTCGGTCGTCGTGTGCCACAACGTCCTCCCGCACGAGCCGCACGTCGGCGACGCCCGCCTCATGGCCGCTCTCTTCGCCCGTGTCGACTCGGTCCTCGTGCACAGCACCGATCAGGCGCGGGTCGCGCACGACCTCGGGGCGCGCCGGGTGTCCGTCGCCGACCTGCCGCCACACCTGCCCGGGGGAGACCCCATCGCCCGGGGTCCGCGGCCGGGTCCCACGAGGCTGCTCGCCCTGGGGCTGATCCGTGAGTACAAGGGCATCGACGTCCTGCTGCGGGCCATGCGCTCGGTCCCCGAGGTGACGCTGACCATCGCAGGCGAGATCTGGGGGGCCAACCGCGGCGTCATCAGCCGGCTCGCGTCCGACCCGGCGCTCGCGGGCCGCGTCGAGATCCGCGACGGCTACGTGCCCGCCGATGCCCTCGCCGCGCTCCTCGCCGACCACGACGTGCTCGCCCTGCCGTACCGCTCCGCCACCGCGTCGCAGAACGTCATCCTCGGCCACGCGCACGGACTGCCGGTGCTCGCCTCGGACATCGCCCCCTTCTCCCAGCAGGTCGTCGACGGCGTCAACGGCCTGCTCGTGCCGCCCGAGGACGAGCGTGCGCTGGCGGGCGCGCTGCGTCGGCTGGGCGACCCGGACGTGCGCCGGCGCCTCGCCGAGGGCGTGCAGACGCCGGACCTCTCCGGCCCGTGGGCGCACTACCTCGGCACCCTCGAGGCGCTCTCCGTCGACGAGAGCGTGCTGCTCGGTGACACGGGTTCGTATGCCGTCACCCCCGGCCCGCACTCCGGTGACGGTCCCGAGGACGGCGTGGACGACGACGATCCCCACGACGGCGACGGCGACGGTGACGACGGCGGCCTCGACCCCGGCCGGGGCCCGGTGTCCCGACAGGCGCGGGTCGTCGCGGGCGCGGCACGACACGCGGCCGGACGGGTGCGGCGCACCGTGACCCGGGCCGTCGCCTCACGGCGCCCCCTCGTGACCCTACGCCCGGACGACCTGCCCGACTGGGTGCTCGCGACCGACGTGCTCGGCGAGCCCGACGAGGCGGACGACGCCCGCCGGCTCTCGCGCATCCTCGGGCTGCCGCGGTCGCTCGACAGCGTCTCCGCGTGGGCGGCGCTCGGGGCGCTGGCGGCGATCCTGCGGGTCCGCGACGACGGCCGGCGCAGCGCCGTCATCGTCGACGAGGGCGGCACGCGGTCCCTGCTGTCCCGGTGGGCCCGGGCCGTCGGCTTCGCGCCGGTCGAGATCGACTTCACCGGGTCGCACCCGAGCGTGGCGGCGCTCGACGTCGACACCGGCTCGCTCGACGTCATCGTGCGCATCCACCCGAGCGGCTGCGACGCCGACGACGTCGACCACGTCCTCGAGCAGGCGTCGTGGGCGCTGCGCTCGGGCGGGCTGCTCGTCCTGACGATCCCGATCGGCCCGCGTGCGGCCGAGGGGGCGGTCGGCCCGGCCGACGTGCGCGGCATCCTCGCCCGCGCCCACGACCTCGGCTTCGTGCTCATCGGTGACCTCGACGGCGACGTCAACGCGCGGATGCGGGAGGCGGCGTCACGTGCGCGCGCCGACGACGCGGCATACGGCCTCGTGCGTCTCAGCCTGAGACGGCGCTGAGCACCCCCGTGCGACTGCGATGATGGGGCGGACATGACCCGCAAGAAGATCCTCACCGTCCTCCGCGTGGCCATCGCGCTCGTCACCCTCGCTGCCGTCGTCTACGCCGTCGCGCGCAACTGGGCCGACGTCTCGGTGCACCTCGACGAGATCTCGTGGTCGACGTTCCTCTGGTCCACGCTCGCTGCCGCCGTCGGCACCTGGCTGACGATGATCGGCTGGAAGACGCTGCTGCGCGACCTCGGTTCCGACCTGCACCTCGCCCCGGCGTCCGGCGTCTACTTCGTCGGTCAGCTCGGCAAGTACCTCCCGGGCTCGCTGTGGTCGGTGCTCGTCCAGGCGGACATCGCGAGCCACCTCAAGGTGCCGCGTCGGCGCACGGCGGTCACGGGGCTGCTCGCACTCGGGCTGTCCCTGCTGACCGGGCTGCTCGTCGGCCTGCCGGCGGCGTCCTTCCTCGTCACCCGTGGGTCCTCGGGCTTCGACTGGTGGCTGCTGCTCGGCATCCCGATCCTCGTGGTGCTGTGCGTCCCACGGCTGCTCAACGCGATCATCGACCGGATGCTGCGCACGCTGAAGCGCGAGCCGCTCGAGCACGGCCTGTCCGCCGGTGCCGTGCTGCGGGCCGTCGCGACCTTCGTCCTCGTGTGGATCTCGTTCGGCATCCACACGCTGCTGCTGGCTCGCGCGGTCGCCGGCACCGGCGCCCCGCACCCGGACCTCACCACCGCGGCGATGACGGGCTACGCCCTGTCGGTCTCGCTCGGCATGCTCACGATCGTCCTGCCGGCCGGCCTCGGCGCCCGCGAGGGGCTGCTGACGCTCATCCTCTCGACCGCGATCCCGACCCCGGCGGCCGCCGCGGTCGCGATCATGTCGCGCTTCATCGTGACCATCGTCGACGTGCTGGCGGCCCTCGGTGGCTGGCTCTACGCCCGGTCGCACCACCTCATCAGCGAGCGGCACGCCGAGGAGCGCGACCTCGCGGCCTGACGCCCGCGCAGCCGGGCCCGACCGAGGTGGTCGGGCTAGCGGCGCTCGAGGACGAAGACGGGGATGAGCCGGTCGGTCTTGGTCTGGTACTCCGCATAGCTGGGGAAGGCCGCCACGCAGCGCTCCCACCACTGCGCCCGCTCGTCACCCTCGAGCTCACGGGCGTGGACCGGGAAGGTCTCGGTGCCGGCCTGCAGCTCGATGTCGGGGTGCGCGAGGAGGTTGTGGTACCACTTCGGGTGCGTCGGGGCACCGCCCTGGCTCGCGACCGCCGCGAAGGAGCCGTCGTGCTCGACGCGCATGAGCGGCACCTTGCGCACGGCCCCCGTGCGGGCCCCCTGCATGGTCAGCAGGACCACGGGCAGGCCCATGATGTCGACGGAGTCGGTCGTGCCGGTGCGCTCGATCGTGTCGACCTGCTTGCGCACCCACGCGCTGGGACTCGGGACGTACTCACCGGTGATGGCCATGTCGGCAGGCTAACCCGGAGAGCCAGAACGGCCCCCGGTGGGTCACCGCGGGCCGTTCAGGGTCTGCGTGTCGTGCGTGCGCGGTGCTCAGGCGGCTCCGGGCTCCGGGGCCGAGCTCCACGGGTGCTTCTTGACGAAGTCCTCGACGACGGTGGTGTTGAGGCCGCCGCACAGCTGGCGGTGACCCATCTGGCCCGACACCTTGCCGGTCGCCTGGTCGACGTCGGCCGACCAGTGCGACAGGGCGTACTTCTTGCCGGCCGGGAACGCGCCGTAGGCGGGGTCCCACGGGCTGATGAGGAACTTGTTGGCCGACTCCTTCATGGCGTTGACCTTGGTGGCGAGTGCCTGGAACGCGGCCGCCTGCTCCTTCTCGACGGAGCGGTCGTACCAGAGGATCGTGTAGCCGTGCTCGAGGTTGTGCACCAGCGTCTCGATCTGGGGCGCGTCGGCGACGGTGTAGACGCGACGGGAGTCGACGGCGGGCACGGCGAAGTGCTTGCCGCTCGACGGCGGGACGGTGGAGTACTCGACCTTCGTGACGCTCGGCTTGTCGGTGCCGGGACCGACGTGGTCGCTCGAGCCGCTCGCGGGGTCGTTGGTCACCGGGTCGCACGAGGCTGCGGCGACGTCGCCGCTGATGTTGGCGAGCGCCTGGTCCTTCTTGTTCTGCTCACCGATGATCGCCCACGCGACGGCGGCGCCGATGATGGCGATGACCGCGACGCAGGCTCCGATGACGACGAAGAGGCGACGGCGCTCGGCTCTCTTCTGGGCCGCCTGCATCTCGGCGACGCGCTCGCGGCGGTCTCGGCTCGTCTCGCGGGCCATCGTTCCTCGTTTCCGGTCGGTCGGCCGGGGTGGCCGGTCGGGCACTCACGTCAGGTGGTGCCGTTGTCGGTCGTGCGGGTGTGAGTCGCTCGTCGACCGGGACGACGAGGTCCCGGTCAACACGGTGCCGAGTGTAGGCGAGGATGTTGTGGTGCCCGAACCCTCGACCCGACGCTGGCGCAGCGACCGCGAGATCGCGCTGCGGGCCCAGCTCGGTGTCTTCCGTCGCGGTGCCGGCGACCCGACCTCGCGCTTCGGCCAGGACGGCACCGTGACCCGGGCCGCCCAGACGCCCGAGGGTGTCGGCACGCTGCACCTCGTGTGCCGACCGGGGGAGTCCGAGGTCCTCGCCCAGGCGTGGGGCCCGGGGGCGTCGTGGCTGCTCGAGGCCGTGCCCGCGCTGCTCGGCGACGAGGACGACCCCACCGGCTTCGAGCCGCACCACGACGTCGTCGCCGAGGCGTGGCGCCGCTTCTCGCACTGGCGCGTGCCGCGCTCGGGCCTCGTGGTCGACGCGCTCGTCCCGGCCGTCATCGAGCAGAAGGTGACCGGCCAGGAGGCGTTCTCCGGCTACCGGGTGCTCGTGCGCCGGTTCGGCGTGCCGGCCCCCGGGCCCTTCCCGGGGCTCATGGCCCCGCCGACCGCCGCGCGGTGGGCGGCCGTCCCGTCGTGGGCGTGGCTGCAGGCCTCCGTCGACGGCGCCCGGTCGCGCACGGTCGTGCGGGCGATGGGGTATGCCGGCCGGCTCGAGGAGGGTGCGCGCGTGTCGGTCGCCGAGGCGCACCGTCGCCTGCGGGCCCTGCCGGGCATCGGGGTGTGGACCGCGGCGGAGGTGGCGCAGCGGGCCCTCGGTGACCCGGACTCCGTGTCGTTCGGCGACTACCACGTGGCCAAGGACATCGGGTGGGCCCTGACGGGGACCCCGGTCGACGACGAGGGGCTCGCCGAGCTGCTCGAGCCCTACCGTGGCCACCGCTACCGCGTGCAGCACCTGCTCGGTCTCGCCGGTCAGCACCGGCCGCGTCGCGGGCCGAGGATGGCCCCGCGGACGCACCTCCCGACGCGCACCCGCTGAACGGCATACGCCCTCGGACGCACGACGGCCCGGCACCCCCTGTTGGTGCCGAGCCGGTGCGGACGGTGGTGTCCCGGCGCCCGACGGGCCGCCGGGACACCGCGTCGTCACCTCCGGTAGGACACGACGACGCTCGGTCGCGGGAAGCCGTCGGTGTGCGGCCACGTGCTCGACGGCGTCTCGAAGGTGGCGCCGTCGGTCTCACCGGGGTGCTGCACGGCGACGAACACCGACAGCTGGTCCTCGGTGACGAGGGGACCGCACGTCTCGGCACCGAAGGGCACGGTGAGGAACTGCTCGACGCGACCGCGGTCGGGGCCGGCGACCGGCACCCGGAAGAGGCCGTCGTTCGAGCCCAGGACGTTGCCGTCGGTCGAGATCCACAGGTTGCCGGCGGCATCGAAGGCAACGTTGTCGGGGCAGCTGATCGGGCTGACCCTGGACTTGTCGTAGCCGGCGAAGTAGGTCTCCGGCGCTGCGGGGTCGCCGCAGACGAGGAAGAGGTCCCACGTGAAAGTCGTTGCGGTGTGGTCGTTCCCGCGCTCGGTGAGCTCAAGGACGTAGCCGTTGCGGTTGCCCGACTTGCTCGTGAGCGGTGCGTCCAGGCTGGCCCGGACCATGCTCGAGGCGAGCGGGTTGGTCTCGTCCGTCGGGTACTTCACGCCACGGTCGGAGTTGTTGGTCAGGGCGGCGTAGATCTTGCCGTTGACGGGGTTGGGCTCGACGTCCTCGGGGCGGTCCATCTTCGTCGGGCCGACGGTGTCGGCGGCCAGGCGCGTGTTGACGAGCACGTCGGCGACGCTCATGCCGGCCACGAAGGACGTCGTGTCGGAGGTCAGCGCGACCCACGTGCCCGCGCCGTCGAACTCACCGTCGGCGGTGCCGTCGCCGGTGAACTTCGCGACGTAGAGCGTGCCCTTGGTCAGGAGGGTCTTGTTGTGCGCCCGAGCGGCCCGGGAGCTGCCCTTGCGGAAGCGGTCGGCGGAGACGAACTTGTAGAGGTAGTCGCCGCGCTCGTCGTCGCCCATGTAGGCGACGGCGTGGCCGGAGTCGGAGATCGTGACGTTGGCACCCTCGTGCTTGAAGCGGCCGAGCATCGTCTGCTTGACCGGCGTCGAGTCGGGCTCGTAGGGGTCGACCTCGACGACCCAGCCGAAGCGGTAGGCCTCGTGCGGGTGCTTGCTGAGGTCGAAGCGCTCGTCGACGCTCGACCAGCCGCGGTTCGTCGCGGCTGCGGTGGCGAGGCCGTAGCGCTTGAACGACGTGGCGTTCGCCGGGTCGACGGCGCCGCTCGCGTCGAAGTAGCCGTTGAAGTTCTCCTCGCCCGACAGGACGGTGCCCCACGGGGTCGTGCCGCCGGCGCAGTTGCCGAAGGTGCCGAGGACCTTCGTGCCGGTCGGGTCGGCGGCGGTGCGCAGCAGCTCGTGCCCGGCAGCCGGGCCGTGGAAGGCGAACTCGGTGTTTACGGTGATGCGGCGGTTGTGGCGGGCCTTGCGGTGGTCCGAGCGGATCCACGAGCCCTTGGCACGGCCGCGCTCGATGGTGACGACGGCCATGCCGTGCGCGGCCATCGCTATCTTCTTGGTCGTCGCGTCGTCGTACTCGCCGGTCGGGAACATGAGGTTCTCGTCGGTGTACTCGTGGTTGGTCACGAGCAGGGCGTGGCGGCCGCTGAGCGGCAGCACGCCGACGTAGTCGTTGTTGTAGCCGAACTGCTTGGCCTGGGCCTCGGGCGTCTGGGCGTGCGCGTCGAAGCGGGGCGCGCCGGCCTCGACGGGGTCGCCCCAGCGGATGACGACGTTGTGGGTGAACTCCGGCGCGTTCGTCACGGCGTCGGCCCGGTTGGGGGCGACGGGGGTGAAGGCGGCGCGGCTGACGTCACCGGTGTGACGGCCGCGGGCGGCGGCAGCAGCGGGTGCGCCGGCGGCAGCGGCGGGGGCGGCGGTGGCGAGGCCGCCGACGACGAGGGCCCCGGCGCCGATCGCGCTGCCCTTGAGCAGCGAGCGGCGGGCGAGGGCGCCCTCGACGAGGTCACGCATCGCGGGGTTGGCCGACTCGTTGGGGACGGGGGCGTCGCAGGCGTTGTTGCAGCGGTAGTGGCACGTCATGCGGCTGCGCGAGCCGTGACGCGGGGTGGCGATCAGGGGGAGAAGCTTGGGGGTCACGCGGGTGCTCCTTCGGCGAGGTGAGTCCGCCGCGCCCCTCTGGTCGGCGCGGCTGGGAACCACCTGTGACGTTAGGAGCGCCGGGGGAAGGTGCGGGTGCTGCTCCGGTGGCCATCGGGTGAACGCCGCGTGTCGGGTCGGGCGCTCGCCGCAGGCCCGCGCCGTGCGTGCGTCAGGGGATGTGGCGCTCGGCGTCGACGCGGTTGCGCATCTCGACGAGCAGGCGGGCGTGGTCGCGCAGCGCGACGTCCTCGTCGCTGACCGGAGTCCACGGCTTGGCGGCCACGGCGTTGCCCTCGGCGTCGAGCGGCACGAAGACGATGAGAGAGTGCGTCGTCAGCTCGAGCTCACCGGTGGCGGGGTCGCCCGACCGCACGTGGACGCTGATGTGCATGCTCGAGGTCCCGGTGAGCAGCAGGCGGGCCTCCACCTCGACGAGGTGCCCGATGCGCAGCGGGCGGTAGAAGCGGACGCCGCCGGCGTAGACCGCGACGTTGGAGGCCGAGCCGGTCCAGCGGGTCGCAAGCACGTGCGCCGCCTCGTCGATCCAGCGCATGACGATGCCGCCGTGCACCTTGCCGCCCCAGTTGACGTCGGTCGGTGCGGCGAGGAAGCGGAGCACGACTCGGGGTGCGGTGCCGGCGTCGCTGTAGGTCTGGGCGGCCATCGCCGTGGCGATCTCGGTGCGCAGCGCGATGCGCTTGACGGCGCTCTCCTGCCACTCACGGTCGTCGTCGTCCTCGGGGACGAGCTGGGGCACGGGCGTCGGCTTGCCGTGCTCGTCGACGGCGACGAAGACCATGATGCAGTCGGTGGTCGGCCGGAGGTCGCCCTCGCGCGGGTTCCCCGCCGAGACGGTGACGAGGATGTGCATGCTCGTCGTGCCGGTGTGGATGACCCGGGCGGTCGCCTCGACGAGGTCGCCGACCTCGACGGGGCGGGTGAAGCGCACGTTGCCGACGTAGGCCGTGACGCTGTAGGTGCCGCTCCACCCCGCGGCTGCGGCGTAGCCGGCCTTGTCGATCCACTCGAGGACCCGGCCGCCGCCGACGGTGCCGGAGTAGCCGGCGTCGGTGGGCGCGGCGAGGAAGCGCAGGGTGATCTCACGGGCGCCGCGGGTCATTCGGGTCCTCCTCGAGCGTGGGTGCTGACACGAGGGTGGCAGAGCAGCGGGTCACGTGTCCGCGTGGTCCGCGACGCGGGAGGGGCGGAGCGACGGACGGATCGAGGGTGGCGCCCGTCCGGCGTCACATCAGGCGTCACATCAGGCCTCGCCTCGGTGTCGCGGTCCGGGTCAGCAGGCTTCTCTGCGCTCGCTCTGGTCTCGGACCGACGGGACAGGTCGCGCGTGGTGTGGGTCGAGCAGCGCCACCTGCACGGGAGTCGCGTGACCGTCGACGATCAGGTGTCCGCGGCCCGGTCTGCGGACCGTCTCGGGGTGGAGCCGGACCCCGAGCACGTCGCCGTCGGCGGGTGTCGAGGCGCCGAGCAGGACGCCGAAGCCGTCGCGCGCGATCTCCGGCACGAGGCCGCGGAAGGCGCCGTTGGCCCGGGTGAGCTCCGCGGCGACGACGATGGCGCCGTCGGTGTCGTCGACGAGCCGGGCGAGGTCGACGAGGGCCTGCTCGACCGGACTGCCGTCCACGAGCTCCGCGTCGTCGACGACGACGCAGAGGTCCGGGTCGGCCCGTCGGGCTGCGATGAGGTCTTCCGCGTCGAGCTGGGTCAGCTGCAGGCACTCGCGGACGGTCGCCCAAACCGACAGGACCGAGCGACGAGGGGCGACGACGACGACGTGTCGTCCCTGCGACACGAGACCCTCCGCGATGGTGGCGAGGGTCGACGACCGTCCGGACCGGTGTGGCCCGGCGACGAGCACTCGGCCGTGGCCGGGCCTCACCCCGAGCTCGGTCGGGGTCGCGTCGTCACCGCCGAGCCCGAGCCACACACCGGGACATCCGGTCGGCAGGACGTCGTGCCCGACCCGCTCCGGGAGCGCAGTGATCCGCCACGGCCGTGACTGCTGCGCCGGCCTTGACGGGCCGGGACCGGCGTGCGCCGCCAGGCCGGATTCCGCTGCGCGAGCAACGACCTCGGCGATCGGGGCCTGCGGGTCGTCCCCGGCGAGGGCCAGCTGCAGCTCGTGCCCACTCTGGAGGTCGATCGCCCTGCCCGGGGGCCGGGCCGTGGCGGCGAGGGCCGGTGCGATGCCGGCGAGCGTCAGGTCCAGTGGGTCCGGCATGTGCAGCACCAGACGGCGTTCGAGCAGCCCCGGAAGCCGTCCGGACAGGATCGCCCGTCCGCCGGTGACGGCGAACCGCACGCCGGCCGCGGGACCGTCGCGCAGGAGCCGGTGCAGGTCGTCGACCGGGGCGCCGTGGTCGATGCGGGACAGCGACTCCTCCAGCGACTCCCAGCCGTCCACGAGCACGACGGTGCGAGCGGGGCCGGTCTCGTCGCCGTCGACGAGCCGGAGCAGACGCGAGATGAGCCGACGCGCCGGCTCCGGGTCCGCGCCGTCGGTGACCGTGCCGACGTGGGGGAGCGGCGCGAGGGCGGTACAGGGTCCCGCGGCTCCCTGCAGCACGTGGACGTGGAGGTTCTGCGTCACCGAGCTCGCGGCGAGCTCCAGCGCCAGGGTCAGCAGCGCCGTGGACCGACCCGATCGCGGGCCGCCGGCGATGCCGAGGTGGCCACGCTCGCCGTGGCTCCAGCAGAAGAGCTCGCGGCGCTGGTGGGTCGGCACGTCGACGACCCCCAGGGGCACCCCGTCCACGTCGAGGGGGACCGCGTCGCCGATCGCGACGGCACGCAGGTCGGTGGCGGCCATCGCGTTCGGGAGCGGAGGCAACCAGGGCGGCGTCGACGCGTCGATGCCGAGGACACGTGCGGCATCGCGCGCGGCGGCGACGACCGCCTCGAGCTCGGTCGGACGGGCGGTCGCCCCGTGACCGGCCTCGTCAGTCGGTCCGGGCAACGGCAGTGACACGTCGTGCACGACGACGCGGCTCGCATCGGCCGCGCCTGGCGCACCTGCCACTTCGGGAGCGTCCGGCAGCGGCCGGCCGAGGTAGGCCGTCTGCACCGTCGTCAACCCGCCGTCACCCCGGCGCAGACAGGCCCGTCCGGGCGCTCGGGGATCGAGGGACGCGGCGTCGGCCGCGTCGACGACGTCCTCGCTGTCGGCGCGGTCGCGCACCCTCAGCGCGATGCGGCACGCCACGTTGGCGCGCATGTCCGCCGAGACGATGCCCGCCGGGCGTTGCGTGGCCAGCACGAGGTGCAGCCCCAGGGAGCGCCCGAGGGCCGCGACCCGGACGAGACCGGTGATGAAGTCCGGGAACTCGTCGGCGAGGGCCTTGAACTCGTCGACGACGATGACGAGCCGGGCCAGCGGTGGCAGCTCACGGCATACGGAAGCTGCCGCGCGGTAGCCGTCGAGGTCGCGTGCGGACGCCCGGGCGAAGAGCCGCTCGCGTCGCTTCATCTCGGCGTCGAGCGAGGTGAGGGCGCGGGCGGTGAGGTGCGCGTCAAGGTCGGTGACGAGTCCGACCGTGTGGGGCAGCCTCGCGCAGTCACTGAACGCGGAACCGCCCTTGTAGTCGACGAGGACGAGACCGAGCTCGTCCGGCCGGTTGCTCACGGCGAGACCGGTCACGAGGGCCTGGAGCAGCTCGGACTTGCCGGACCCCGTGGTGCCCCCGACGAGCACATGCGGTCCGTCGGCGCTGAGGTCGAGCGTGAGGTGGCCGTCGGACGTTCGACCGAGCAGCGCGACCGGACGCGCCGTGCTGCGCGTCCACGACTCGACGAGCCCGTCGGCCGTGGACGGCTCGACCCCGGCGTCGCGGTGCAGGTCGACGAAGGACACCTCGCGAGGGACGGCGGCCTGACCGGTCTCCGGGGTGGCGTCGACGAAGGGGGCCATCGCGCGGCTCACCGCCTCGAGCCATCCCGGGGACGGCAGGTCCGGCACGACGTCGGGCAGGGTGTGGCCGTCCTCGCGGAGGATCGCCTCCTCCCCGCTCTCGCCGATGTCGAGCGACACCCGTGTCTCGGCGGGCAGCGACGTGATGTCGCGATCGGTGCAGATGAAGGCGACTCCTGCTCGGGGGCCATCGGTGAGCAGCTCCGCCACTCCCGGGAAGGCCCGCATCGCGCTGGCCCCGTCGAGCACGACGAGGAGGTCGGGCGACGGGCGAGAGCTGCGGCCCGACGGGGCCTCGGCTGCGACGAGACGGCTGTCCACGAGCGTCCTGAGCGCGGCCACGTGCTGCGTGACCGCCGCTGCGCCCCCGACCACGTGGGCGCCCGACGCGCTGTCGTTCCGCGCGTGCGGCAGGTAGGTGGTCCAGGCCCAGTCCGCTACATGGTGCTCCGTGTCCGTCAGCACGTGCAGTCCGAGCCGGCGGGGCGTGTGCCACGTCACCGCTTGCGCGACGAGGGCACCCGCGACGGAGATGGTGTGGTCGCGGCGGCCGGCGATTCCGGCGATGCCGGACGTGGCGAGATCCACGAGCGCCGGAAGCCGCTCGACGCGTGGCAGCCCGTCAGGTGCCGGACCCTCGACCTGGACGTCGGCGTCCTGCGTGGCGGTACCGACCCGGAGGAGGAGATGGTCGTCGTCCCCCGGTCGTCGCTCCCAGAGGCGCGTGCCGCGGTGGCGCACGACCGCCTCGAGCCGGCTCAGGTCGGGTTGGGCGTCGTGACGACGCGCGGCGTCGGCGACGGCAGCACGGGCGAGGTCGGAGCGCGCGCTCTCGAGTGCTGCCGCGTGGTCGCGAACCAACCGACGGTAGGACGTGCGTCCCGCCCGCCGGTCGCTCCACCACTGGCCGAGGAGCATCACGGGTGACAGCAGGGCGAAGAGGAGCAGCGTCGGCGAGGACAGGGCGAGCGCGAGCCCCGCCGACACGACCACCGGCGCGACCGAGGCGAGCAACGGCATCCGGTGGCGGTCCGGCCGGCTCGGTGCTTCGGGGAAGCTCACGACCTGCGTCGTGGTCCGGTCGCGGAAGCGCGGCTGCCGGTGGATGTGGACCTCCCCGTCGCGCACCTCGTGGTAGCCCGCGCGGACGTCGGGAGACCCCAGGACCAAGGTCGTGGAGGCCAGGGTGAGGTGCTGGCCGAGGCGCAGGGGTGCGCCCTCGCAGGGCAGCTCGACACCGTCCAACCGCGACCTGTTGGTCGGCTCGAGGTCGCGCACGGTGATGCCCTCGGACGTCACCTCGACGACGGCGTGCGAGCGGGAGACGCCGGGGTCGTCCAGACGCACGTCGGCCGACGCGGCGCGGCCCAGCACGTGCTCACCCCTGCCGAGACGGACGACCCGGCCGGCGCCGACCCCACCGACCACACGCAGCTCCACCGCACCGCGGCCGGCGCCGGTCGGTGGGGGGTCGTCAGGGCGCGCGACCGTCAGGAGCACTCCGCGCAGCAGCGGGGGAGCCCCCAGCACGTCGGAGTCCGTCACCGGTCGCCCCTCGGTCCGGAACGCACAGCCGGACACGCCGACGAGATCGGACAGCTGCGACCGCACGTCCTCGAAGCGCGTGCCCGAGGCGGCCTCGACGAGCACGTGACGCGGTGCGGACGGGCGCCTCGTGTCGATGACGGTCATGGTCAGCTGCACCGGAGTCTCCTTGTCGTGGAGCCTCCATGAGACGGTCTGCGGCTGCAGGACAGAGCAGTCCGTGCACAGCTGTGGACGGACGCAGCGAGATGCGCCGGGCGAGGGCTACGGTGCCCGGTCCTCGGCTCGCCGACCTGCGGGGACCGGCTCTCCCACAAGGCGGTCGAGACCGGACCTGTGGATGACGAGATCGTGCCCCGGGTCTGGTGGCTTAGCTTGAACGCGCCAGACCGCAGGAGTCCGGGCAGGATGTCGGGCGAAGCAACTCACAGGGTTCAGGGGATGGGCATGTCGACACAGGAAGCGGTGCGCCACGTCGAGGGCGAGGTCCGCGAGCTGATCCGCCGTTCGGGTCTCGACCCGACGAGCGACACGAAGGCGGTGCGACGGCTCGTCCAGGACGCCGTCCAGGACTACGACGAGCGGTCCCTGCACGGTGGTCTGCCCTCACTCGGTGACCAGCGGCTCGCGGTCCACTCGATCTTGGCGGTCGTGGCCGGCTACGGTCCGCTCCAGCAGTACTTCGACGACCCGGCCGTCGAGGAGATCTGGATCAACGAGCCCTCCAAGGTCTTCATCGCGCGTGGCGGCATCGCCGAGCTCACCCCGACGATCCTCACGGCGGATGAGGTGCGCGACCTCGTCGAGCGCATGCTCAAGAGCAGCGGTCGCCGCGTCGACCTCAGCAGCCCCTTCGTGGACGCCACCCTGGCGGACGGCTCCCGGCTGCACGTCGTCATCCCGGATATCAGCCGCGCCCACTGGCAGGTCAACGTCCGCAAGTTCGTCGTCAAGGCCGACCACCTCGACGACCTCGTCCGCCTCGGCACGATGCCCCGCCAGGCGGCGACGTTCCTCGAGGCGGCGGTGGCGAGCGGTCTCAACGTCCTCGTCGCCGGCGGCACGCAGGCGGGCAAGACGACGCTGCTCAACTGCCTCGCCGCCGCCATTCCGCCGCGCGAGCGCATCGTCACGTGCGAGGAGGTCTTCGAGCTGAAGATCCCACAGCGGGACGTGGCAGCGATGCAGTGTCGCCAGCCCAGCCTCGAGGGCACCGGCGAGGTCCCGCTGCGACGTCTCGTCAAGGAGGCGCTGCGCATGCGTCCGTCGCGAATCATCGTCGGGGAGGTGCGCCAGGAGGAGAGCCTCGACCTGCTCATCGCTTTGAACAGTGGCGTTCCCGGCATGTGCACCGTGCACGCCAACAGCGCCCGAGAGGCCGTGACGAAGATGTGCACGCTCCCTCTGCTGGCCGGTGAGAACGTCTCGAGCCGCTTCGTCGTGCCGACCGTGGCCGCGGCCGTCGACATCGTCGTGCACGTCGCCCTCGAGCGCGACGGCGTCCGACGGGTCCGGGAGGTCGTGGCCGTCCCCGGCCGGGCCGAGGGCGACGTCATCGAGATCGCCGACCTCTTCGTCACGCGCGGGGGAGCGCTGCGCCGCGCCGACGGTTTCCCGCCGCACCGCGATGCATTCGAGCGGGCCGGCTACGACGTGGCCGCCCTTCTGGCGCAGGTGGACCCGTGATCTCGCCTCTGTTCGTAGGCCTCCTCTTCGCGGCCGGCGTCTTCTTCATCTACTGGTCGTTCTGGCCTCAGGAGGTGGAGCGGGAGCGGACCTGGCAGGGCGGCTTCATGGTCGAGCTGCGTGACCATCTGACCCAGGCCGGCTACTCGTCGGTGACCCCGGCCAACGTCGTGCTCGGGTCTGTCGTGCTGTTCGTCGTCGCCTTCGTCATGGTGCTCGCTCTCACCCGCGTGGTCCCCATCGCGCTGTGTTTCAGCCTGATGGCCGGGGCCGTACCGCTCTCGCTCGTGCGGATGCGGGCGCGCAAGCGCCGCAACAAGCTTCGTGACCTGTGGCCCGACGTCGTCGACAACATCACGTCCGGGGTGCGCGCCGGGCTCGCGCTGCCCGAAGCCCTGTCGCAGCTGGCGGTGCGCGGCCCGGCAGAGCTCCGGCCGGCCTTCGCGGCGTTCGCCGAGGACTACCGCACGACCGGCCGCTTCCACGACTGCCTCGACCGGCTCAAGGACCGGCTCAGCGACCCCGTCGGCGACCGCATCGTCGAGTCCCTCCGGATCGCCCGCGAGGTCGGCGGCAGCGACCTCGGCAAGCTGCTCCGCACGCTCTCCTCGTTCCTGCGCGAGGACGCCCGCACCCGCTCCGAGCTCGAGACGCGACAGAGCTGGACGGTCAATGCGGCCCGGCTCGCGGCCGGCGCCCCCTGGGTGATCCTCGGCCTGCTCGCGCTGAACGGCAGCTCCCTCGCGGCCTACTCCTCGCCGACCGGTTGGGCGGTCCTCGCCGTCGGGGCGGGCCTGTGCATCGTGGCCTACCGGGCCATGGTGTGGATCGGCCGACTTCCTGAGGAAGAGCGGGTGCTGCGGTGAACGGGTTCTCGTCGCGTCTGAGCAGTCTTCTCGGAGAGGGCTGGTCGTGGGTCGGTGCCAGCGCCGGTGTGCTGCTGCTCGCAGGGATCGCGCTTGTCCTCGCCGGTCTGCCGGTCAACCGGCGACCCACGCTCGACGACCGTCTCGAGCCCTACCTGCGTGACACGCCGCGACCGTCCACGCTGCTGTCGAGGCCGACACCGCCCCGCGGGCCCTTCGGCTTCGGCGAGCTCTTCGCGCCCTACGTCGCCAAGCTCGGCGCGGGGGTGGGCTCGGCCCTCGGTGGGGCCCCCTCGGTCGCGCGGCGTCAGCTGCGGGCAGGGCAGCCGGCCGACGTCGACCGCTTCCGCGCCGAGCAGGTCATGTCGGGGGCGGTCGGTGCCCTCGTGGGACTGCTCTTCACCGCCGTGATCGCCGTGGCCCAGCGCCGTTTCCCGCTTCCGGTCCTGGTCTCGATGGTTCTTGTCGGCGTCCTCGGCGGCGTCGCGGGCCGTGACTACCTCCTCAGCCGGGCGGCTGCCCGTCGTGAGGCGCGCATGCTGACCGAGTTCCCCACGGTGGCAGAGCTGCTCGCGCTCGCGGTCAGTGCGGGGGAGGGCGCCGTCGGCGCGTTGGAGCGTGTCTGCCGGTTGTCGCACGGGGAGCTCTCCGACGAGCTGCGACGGTGCCTGGCCGATGCACGGGCCGGCGCCAACCTGCCGACGGCGCTGCAGGGGCTCGCCGACCGCACCGGGCTGATGAGCCTGACCCGCTTCGTCGACGGCATCGTCGTCGCCGTCGAGCGGGGCACGCCGCTGGCCGAGGTGCTCCGGGCCCAGGCCCAGGACGTCCGCGAGGACGGTCGGCGCACGCTCATGGAGGAGGGCGGCAAGAAGGAGATCTACATGATGGTGCCCATCGTGTTCCTGACCCTGCCCGTGACCGTGCTCTTCGCGCTGTACCCGGGACTCAGCTTCCTCCACCTCAAGCTCTGACAACCGGCCTCCGGCTGTCTCACCACCGCACCACGACACAGGGAGAAAGAGAATGAACCGCATCATGAGGAGCCACCACCGCGCGCGAACGGCTCTCGCAGCCGTCTCCCGGCGCATCGACGGTCCCCGCGACCGGGGCGACGTCCCGGGCTGGGTCCTCATCACGATCATGACGGCAGGGCTCGTGACCGCGCTCTGGGCCATCGCCGGCCCGCAGCTCGGCGAGCTCTTCAGCGACGCCATCTCGGACGTCAAGGGACCGTGAGGCCCGAGGGGCTCGCGGCACTGCTCGGCCCCGCGACACTCCTCGACCGTCTCCGCCGGCGGTCGAGGCCAGCGGCGGGCGGGAGCTGTCCGGCGGTCGGCGCTCCGAACGTGCGGACCGTGCGCCCGGACCGCGACCGAGGCTCTGCCGTGGCGGAGTTCGTGATGGTGGCAGCCCTCCTGCTCTTCGTCGCGATGGGCGTCTTCCAGCTCGGACTCGCGCTGTACGTCCGCAACACCCTGATCTCGGCTGCGTCCGAGGGGGCGCGTTACGGCGCCCGGGCCGACGCCCAGCCCGGCGACGGGGTGGGGCGCACCCAGGCGCTCATCACCTCCTCCCTCAGCTCGTCGTTCGCGCAGGACGTCAGCGCGACTCGTTCCGTGACGTCGTCGGGGGTGCGGGTCGTCGAGGTGCGGGTCACCGCGCCGCTGCCGGTCATCGGGCCGATCGGACCCTCCGGTGCGCTGACCGTCTCCGGTCGTGCCTTCAGCGAGGAGCAGGTCGTCTCAGGGTCGAGCCGATGATCCGTGCACAGGACGCCGTCGTCCGAGCAGCAGCCCGTCGCGCCCGCGCAGACGCCTCGGGCCCCGCACGGGGCGAGGATGGCCGCGCGATCCTCGAGTTCATCTTCCTCGGCATCCTGCTCCTCCTGCCGCTGACCTACCTCGTCCTCACCGCGGCTCGACTGCAGGCCGCTTCCTTCTCCGCCTCGCTCGCCGGGCGTGAGGCCGGGCGCGCCTTCGTCACCGCGCCGACCGATGACGAGGGGTATGCCCGGGCGAGGGCCGCTGCGGCGCTGGCCTTCTCGGACTTCTCCTTCGAGCAGGGCTCCCAGGTGTCGGTGTCGTGCGACGGCTCACCCTGCCTGCGTCCCGACGGGTCCGTCACGTCGACGGCGAGCATCGCCGTCCAGCTGCCACTGGTGCCCGACTTCATCGCCGCCCACGTGCCCACGTCCGTGACCATCACGTCGACCCACGTCGCCTCCGTCGACAGGTTCGTGGCCCGATGACTGCCCGTCGGCCGCGGACGTATGCCGCCTGGCCCGGTCGCCATGCGCCCTGGCTCGCGCTGCTGCTTCGGCACGTGCACGGGCTGACAGCCCGGTGGTCGACGATGCGGAGGAGGCTCGAGCCGGCCGGTTCCGGCGACCGGGGCCAGATCGGGGTTCTGGCGCTCGGCCTGTTCGTGCTCGCGACCCTGCTCGTCCTCGGAGCGGTCGACGTCACCGCCGCCCAGCTCGCCCGGATGCGCCTGCTCGACACGGCCGACTCGGCTGCGCTGGATGCCGCCGACGCGCTCGACGAACGCGCGGCCTATGAGGGTGGCGTCCTCGACCAGCTCGCTTTGACCGACGAGTCCGTGGCGCAGGGCGCCGGCGCGCATCTCGCCCGCACCCCGATGCCGCCCGGGATCACCTCGTGGTCGGTCGTCCCCGACACCGGCACGAGCGACGGAGCGACGGCGGTCGTCACCCTCCAGGGCACGGCGACCCTGCCGATGAGCGGCTGGGTGCTCGAGTCGCTGGGCGGCAGCGTCACCATCACGGTGACCTCCCGGGCGCGCGCGCCGATACGGTGAGTCTTCCGCGCAGATCGGGCAAAACGGTCTCGCGCCAGTCGAATCCGCACTAGCGTCCGTCGTCGACGACTGAGCCGCTGCTCATCCCATGTGTGGCGGCCAACGCGTCGAGACAGCAGCGATGGCGTCGTCCCACGGACGGCGCCATCCGAACGTGCCGCGGCCAGGGAGCCGCCCAAAGACAGGGATTCGATGCACCAGACCCTCACCACGATGCTCACCAAGGGCCTCGTCGCCGCCACCGGCCTCGGCCTCGCCGTGGCGGCCCCGATCGCCGCCGCGAGCTCGGCCCAGGCCCTGCCGGCGATCATGATCTACAAGGTCCAGTACGACTCCCCGGGCTCCGACACCGGGAGCAACACGAGCCTCAACGCCGAGTACGTCGTCATCAAGAACACGACGCGCAGCAACCGGGTCCTCACCGGCTGGACCCTGCGCGACAAGACCGGCTACACCTACCGGTTCCCGACCTTCACCCTCAAGGCCGGGGCGTCCGTCACCGTCCACACCGGGCGCGGGTCCGCGACGTCGACCCACCGCTACTACAACAAGTCCTGGTACGTCTGGAACAACACCGGCGACACGGCCTACCTCAAGAACGCCTCGGGCACGACCGTCGACACGTGCACGTGGAAGGGCGTCGGCACCTCGAAGTACTGCTGACGCGTCCGCACTGCTCAAAGGCCCGCCCCCGCGCCCGGGAGCGGGCCTTCGCCGTACCCGGCGCCCGCCTGCCGTCGGCACACGTCGGCGCCTGCCAGCCGCGCCGCCCCGTGGCTGGGCCTTCGCTGGGAGGTTGTCCCACCACGCGGTCGGCAAAGGTCAAGAGATCGTCAAAAACATCTCATCTGCCCACGAAGTCGATAATTTGGACAAACAGCGCCAATCCCCTCGAGGCCACCACCCCCGGTGGTCTCGGCGTGTGTTCACACCCCCGCATGGAGCCACCGAAGTCCTGAGCCCCCAGCACGTCCCCCACAGCAGGAGAAGGCACATGAAGCGGATCATCTTCGTCGTCCTGGCAGCGATCGGCCTCGCCGTCGGCGCAGCAGCCCCCTCGCAGGCCGCCAAGCCCGCCCCGACCGTCAACCCGGCCTACTGGGGCCACTGGACGAGCCCGGCCCTCGTCTACGACGCCACCGGCACCACGTCGTTCAAGGTCTCCGAGGCGGTCTCGGAGTGGCGCAAGTCCGGCTGGAACGTCAGCATGACGACCGACCCCACCAAGGCCAACATCAAGGTGCTGCCCGAGCAGCCCCTGAGCGGAGCGATCGGCGAGGCCACCCTCGTCAGCAGCGGCAGCGTCATCACCGGCTGCACCGTCAAGCTCGGGCCTGCCTTCGCCAACATGCCCTACTCCGAGCACATGGCCATCCACGAGCTCGGCCACTGCGGCGGCCTCCCGCACTCCACCAACCCCAAGAGCGTCATGTATGCCGCGACGAACTCCTACCTGGCCATGACGAAGCCCTCCGGCCAGGACATCCAGTGGATGGCCGGCAACTACTGATCGAGACGCACTACTGCTCGGGGGAGCTTGCACCGCAACGAGATCGGGCCCACGGCGTCTGCCGTGGGCCCGATCTGTGTCTCAGCGGTCTCGGAAGTCCCAGCCGACCACCGTCACGGGGTGAGTGACGTCAGGTAGGCGTGCTGGAAGCGGAACTGGCGCATCGTCGCGTCCTTGTACTGGTCCGAGCCGGACTCGAAGTTGACGTAGACCCAGTCGCTGGCCGGACCTGCCGCGCCACGGGGCACGTGGACGATGCCCTCGCTCATCGGCGGGATCTCGATCGACCGGCCGTACTTCCCGGTGCTGATCTTCTTGAACTTCAGCTGGCTGTAGCAGTTCCGGCCGTAGGAGGTGCTGAAGATGTAGTGGCCGTCGCCGACCACGGCGCCCTGCACGCGGGTCGGCGTGCTGATGGCCACCGGGGTGCCGGTCGGCGCCTGGGTCGAGGTGAGCTTGTAGCGCCACATCGTCGACGAGCCGGTCAGTGCGTCGCTGAACGAGCCGACGTAGAGGTAGCCGCCGGAGGCGGTGTTGTACGAGCTCGCCTTGACGCCGTACGACCCGTTGGTCTTGAGGGCCGTGTTGTGCGGAGCCAGCTCGAGCGAGCGCAGCGAGAAGCGGAAGAGGTTCTTGCCGTTCGAGCTCGTCGAGAGCAGCAGGCTGCCGCCCGCGACGGAGACGCCGCCCATGTGGCCCTTGATCTCGGCGCCGTCGGAGTACTGCACGAAGACCCGCTTGACCAGCGTGCCGGTCGAGCGGTTCTTGACGGCCAGCATGTTGCGGCCCGGGAGCCACGTGTCGTCGCTGAGCGAGGTGATGATCCAGTCCTTGGCGGGCCAGTACGCCACGCCCTGGGAGACGTAGTCGGTGTTCGTGTACGGGATGGTCGTCCCCACGTCGAAGTGGCTGTTGAACCACGACAGCCCCAGACGCGGCGGACACGTGACCGCCGCCGTCGATGTGGAGGCGGCGACGACTCCCATCGGTGCGACGAGCCCGACGACCGCGACGAGCCGTACGAGCGCAGCACGAATGCGCATACCCCTGTCCTTCCCCTGATGTCCTGCTCCTGCCGGACGGCCGACCGGTCGTCCGGTGCGGGCATCCTCACCCGCACCGGCGGCCTTGGCAATGGGGAGGCCTGCCCGTCGGGTCCGTCGGGTCCGTCGTCAGCGGGCGCGTGGCCTGAGGAATCCCACGACCTCCCCGTCCCATCGGTACATGTCGAAGTTCCACGACTCGGCGTGCAGCGCCTTGGGGAACTCGACGAGCTTCACGAGGCCCGACTTCGCGTCACGCAGCTGCTCCGACGTCGCGACGGGCACCGTCGGGTCGGCGGTCCCGTGCAGCACGAGCGCCGGGACGGTGAGCCAGCTCGTGTCGTCGAGGTAGTCGACGGCCGACCAGTCGACGTCGTAGCGCACGGCGGCGATCCGCTCGGCCACCCAGATGATGCTTCCGGGGACGGGCAGGCCTCCGGGGAGGGCCGACCCGGCGCCGTTGGACACCATCTGCGGGAGCGAGAGCATCGGGCAGTCGAGCAGGACGGCCGTGACGACGCCGCGACGCGAGGAGTGCTCGAGGAAGGCGGCGACGACGGCGCCACCCATCGACTGGCCGGCGAGCACGACGCGCTTCATCCCTTGCCCCTGGGCCCAGGCCACGGCCGCGTCGAGGTCGCGCCACTCCGTGGCGACGTACTGCAGGCGTCCCGAGGGGTCGGCCGGCGCGCCGGTGTCGTTGCGGTAGCTGATGAGCAGCGCGGGCAGGCCGGCCCGGTGCGCCGACTGCACGAACCGGAGCCCGTCCATCCGCGTCCCGTTCTGACTGTGCACGAAGATCGCCACGGTCCTCACCGAGGGCTTCAGCCCCGGCACGAACCACGCGGGTGCGCCGGCGATGGTGACGGTGCGGGTCTTGAGTCCGAGCGTCGTCGACGGGTCCCCGACGTAGTAGGCGCGCTCGATGGCCGCGCCCTGGCCGGCCTTCGGAGCCTTGCCGGTCACGACGTCGAGCGGGCGGGTGACGGTGCCGTCGGGGTTCACCACGGCCGGGCCGACGTGCCCGGTGCCACCGGCCCACGTCAGCCCGTACGACGCCGGCGCCTCGAAGTTGGCGGCGGCGTCGACGCCCCGGCGCAGCGTGATGCGGTCGCGGGCGACCGACACGACCTGCGCGTCGTCGAAGGCGGGCGTCATCGTGCCGGGCGTAGCCGCGAGGGCGTCGCTGGCGATGCGTCCGGCGAAGTACCAGCCGCCGGCGACGTGCACGACGAGGAGCAGTCCGAGGATCGCGCCCACCCTTCACCGCCACCGGTGCGAGCGCCCTGGGTGGGGGAGGGAGCGCCGTCCCGACCTGGATGCGTGGCCGCTCGGGCGCCGGCATGACGGTCATCGCGCCCACCTCCTCCTGCGTCCCCTTCGCGCCGGTGTGGGACAGCGGACGCGCAGCGGTCCCCGTCCGATCGTGACGCGGTCCGGGTGCGGGCGGCAGGGCCGAACGTCCCGCCCGACTCCTTGCGTATGCGTTCGGCCCCGTGGCGTGCGCGGCCTACCGACGTGCCCGCTCGGTCCACCGACGTGCGTACGGGGCGCCCGGCGTGCGCGAGGCACCTCCGTGCTGCCGTAGGCTGCTGCCTCGTGGCTGTTGACTTCACGCAAGAGATCAAGGACCTGCGCGCGACGATGGATTCGGTGCGCGGGGTCACGAACCTCGACGAGCTCGCCCGGACCATCGACGAGCTCGAGCAGCAGGCCTCCGCCCCCGACCTGTGGGACGACCCCGACGCCGCCCAGCAGGTGACGAGCGCGCTGAGCCGCGCGAACTCCGAGCGCGACCGCGTCCTCGGCATGGACGCGCGCATCGAGGACCTCGAGACGCTCGTCGAAATGGGCCAGGAGGAGGGCGACGCCGCCACCCTCGAGGAGGCCGAGCGCGACCTCGCCACCCTGAAGAAGGACGTCGGCGAGCTCGAGGTGCGCACCCTGCTCGCGGGCGAGTACGACGAGCGCGAGGCCGTCGTCACGATCCGCGCCGGCGCCGGTGGCGTCGACGCCGCCGACTTCGCCGAGATGCTCATGCGCATGTACCTCCGCTGGGCCGAGCGCCACGGCTACCCGACGAAGGTCATGGACACCTCCTACGCCGAGGAGGCGGGCCTGAAGTCCGCCACCTTCGAGGTCAACGTGCCCTACGCGTTCGGCCACCTCTCCGTCGAGGCCGGCACGCACCGCCTGGTGCGGATCAGCCCGTTCGACAACCAGGGCCGTCGCCAGACGAGCTTCGCGGCCGTCGAGGTCATCCCGCTCATCGAGAGCGACGACTCGATCGAGATCCCCGAGAACGAGCTGAAGATCGACGTCTTCCGCTCGAGCGGTCCCGGTGGACAGAGCGTCAACACGACCGACTCGGCCGTGCGCATGACGCACCTCCCGACCGGCATCGTCGTGTCGATGCAGAACGAGAAGAGCCAGATCCAGAACCGCGCCGCCGCGCTGCGCGTCCTCCAGTCCCGCCTGCTCCTGCAGCGCAAGGCCGAGGAGGCCGCGGTCAAGAAGGAGATGGCCGGCGACGTCAAGGCGAGCTGGGGCGACCAGATGCGCTCCTACGTGCTCAACCCGTACCAGATGGTCAAGGACCTCCGGACCGAGTTCGAGACGGGCAACCCGAGCGCGGTGTTCGACGGCGACATCGACGGCTTCATCGAGGCCGGGATCCGTTGGCAGATCGGCCAGAACCGCCAGCAGGACTGACATTTCGGGCGATCCAGCCTTTCGACGGGCGCGGGGGCCCCACCGCTCGTAGGGTCGGGCCAGCATCCGAACCCGCCTGAGAGGTTCCGCCCATGTCACCCCTCCACCGCCTGGGCGCGGCCGTGGCCACCCTGCTGGCCTCGACCGTCGTCGCCGTTGCCCTCGCCTCGTCGGCGTCGGCCGCACCCGTCGCGCGCTCCGCATCGTCCGCACCCACCGCAGCGACCGTCTCCGCCACGTCCACCGCCTCCACCGCGTCCGTGCCGTGCAGCAGCGTCCGGCAGATCGGCGGCAAGTTGGTCGTCAGCGACCTCGGCATGTCGGCCTTCACGGTCCGCCAGTACATCGGCTGGTGCCGCGACGCCGCCGGCTCCGCGTGGATGAACTTCGCGTCCGTCTACGTCTGGGACCAGTACCACGCCCGCGGCTTCGCCTACCGGTCGTCGGCCGGGATCGCCGTGCGCGGGGAGCCCGAGACGCGCGGCTTCACCACGAGCGCGAACCGGCAGCAGCTGAGCTACTCCGCGCCGGTGCGCACGACGACGTCGTGCACGCAGGGCTGGGGCAAGCTCGTCCGCGCGGGCTCGGAGTCGGCGCAGGGCCTCAGCTCGCTCGTGTGCTGACGCGCGTCCCTCGGGGCCGCCACGCCGGGCCCCGTTGCTTTCCGGGTGATTCGCCCGGGTGCCCGTAGCCTCGTAGGCGGTTCGTGCACGCCCGCCGACGTATGCCGGCACGTGCCCACCCAGCCCAGCCGCTGTCCCGCTGACGCCCAGCCCAGTACGAGTCGAGGCACGCCGCATGATCCTCTTCGAGAACGTCACGAAGACCTACCCGCGGACCACGCGTCCGGCGCTCGACGACGTCAACCTCGAGATCCCTCGCGGCGAGTTCGCCTTCGTCGTGGGAACGTCCGGTTCGGGCAAGTCCACGCTGATGCAGCTCGTCATGAAGGAGCAGGACGCGACGCGCGGTCGCATCCTCGTGGCCGGCCGCGACCTCGATCGGTTGCCCGAGCGCAAGGTTCCCGCCCTCCGCCGCGAGATCGGCTGCGTCTTCCAGGACTTCCGCCTGCTGCCCAACAAGACGGTCTTCCAGAACGTCGCCTACGCGCTGCAGGTGCTCGGCAGCAGCCGAGCCCGCATCCGCCAGACGGTCCCCGAGACGCTCGAGCTCGTGGGCTTGGCCGGGATGGAGAAGCGCCTGCCGCACCAGCTCTCCGGTGGTGAGCAGCAGCGCGTCGCCATCGCCCGCGCCTTCGTGAACCGCCCGCCGATCCTGCTCGCCGACGAGCCGACCGGCAACCTCGACCCCGACACGAGCCTCGGCATCGTCCAGCTGCTCGACCGCATCAACCGCACGGGCACGACCGTCGTCATGGCGACGCACGACACCGTGACGGTCAACGCCATGCGCAAGCGCGTCATCCGGCTCGACCGCGGGGTGCTCGTCAGCGACATGGAGGCGGGCGACTACACGACCGGCTCGATCCCGCGTGTCCGGCTCGAGGAGGAGACCTCGGCCCGTCCTGCGGACGCGCCAGAGGTCCCCGACGGCTACGACGACGGCGACCCCGCGGCATACGACCACGGCGACGGCGGCCAGGCACCCGGCGCACCCGACGAGCCGTCGGTCACGATGCCGCCCATCGGTCGCGACGAGGACGCGCCACGGGCCAGGGGCGGGATCTTCCGCCGGCACAAGGCAGTCCAGACCAGCGACCGCTGAGCGCGAGACGGAGCGAGACACGACATGCGATTCCAGTTCCTCCTCGGCGAGATCGGCAACGGCCTCCGGCGCAACCTCTCGATGGCCGTCTCGGTCGTCATCGTCACGATGATCTCGATGTACCTCCTCGGGCTCGGCCTCATGGGCCAGCGGCAGGTCGACACCATGAAGGACTACTGGTACGACCGCGTCCAGGTCACGGTCCTGCTCTGCGCCGAGAAGACCCGCTTCACCAACTGCGCGGGCGAGGCGACGACCGACGCGCAGCGCACGGCCATCAAGGCCGAGCTCGAGGCCCTCAAGCCGACGGTCAAGGAGGTCTACTACGAGTCGCGCGACGAGGCCTTCGACCGGTTCAAGCAGACGTACAAGAACTCCCCACTGGCCCGCGCGGGGGAGTCGTACTTCGCCGACTCCTACCGGGTGAACCTCAACGACGCCGGCAAGTTCGACGTCGTCGCGAGCTCGATCAAGGGCATGCCGGGCGTCGCCGACGTCCAGGACCAGAAGAAGCTCCTCGAGAAGTTCTTCACCTTCATGAACACCGTGTCGTGGGCGGCCATCGCGCTGTCCTCGCTCATGGTCCTCGCGGCCGTCATGCTCATCTCGACGACGATCCGCCAGACCGCCTTCAGTCGGAGGCGCGAGACGGGGATCATGCGCCTCGTCGGGGCCTCGAACTTCACCATCCGGTTCCCGTTCGTCATGGAGACGGTCCTGTCGAGCGTGCTCGGCGCGGTGCTGGCGATGGGCATGCTCTGGGCCACGGTGCGCTACGGCGTCGTCGGCTTCCTCAGCCAGACCCTCACCGACACGGCGTTCATCGGGGTGGCCGACGTCTACTACGTCGCGCCCTTCGTCGTGCTCGGCGTCGTCGTGCTGTCCAGCCTCACCTCCTGGGTGACGCTGCGCCGCTACCTCCGGGTCTGACCCCTCGCGCTGACCCCTCGCTCGGAGCAGTTTCGCGGTTTCCGCTCGCACGCCGGGGCACTGGCGCCATGCTGTCCGCGGCCGAAACGCGCGATATCTCCCCAACGCGAGTGACCTGTGGTACCAATGGAGCATATGTGGCTCATGAGGCGTTCTGAGAAGAGCGGTCCCGCGACCCGGCTGACGGCCGCGGGGCTCGTCGTGGCGTGCTCCGTGTCCGTGGGCACGGCCCTCGTCGCGCGCGCCGACTCCGTGTCGGACCAGAAGAAGCGCAACGACCAGAAGATCGCGGCGCTGGGCCAGCAGCTCGAGGGCACCAACGCCTCGCTCGCCCGGGCCTACGTCAACCTCCAGCGCACCAACGCGGCGCTGCCCATCGCGCAGCAGCGGGTCGTGGCGGCCCAGGGGGCGCAGGCCCGTGCGGTCGCGGCGCAGGCGGCGGCCGAGGCCACCGAGGCGCGTGCCATCGACGCCGAGGCCAAGGCCCGGGCCCACAACGAGGCCGTGGCCCAGCGCCTGGCCGTCGCCCAGGCCAACGAGCAGCGCGCCAAGGAGCAGCTCGCCAAGAGCTCCACCGACCTCGTCTCGAGCCAGGACGCGCTGGACTCCTACGCCGCCGAGGTCTTCCAGGGCGGCGACCAGGAGTCCCAGCTCGGCATGGTGTTCGGCTCGACGTCCCCGCAGGACTTCGCCAACCGCCTCGTCATGGCTGACACCGCCAGCGCCGTCGCCAGCGACACCATCGACAAGCTCGCGGCGATGACCGCCGACAACACCTCGACCCGCGCCTACCTCACGGCTGTGCGCGGCGAGATCGACGACCTCAAGCGCCAGGCCGAGGCGGCCCTGCGCGGCGCCGAGGCGGCCGCGGCTGCCGCCACGCAGGCCAAGAACCAGGCCATCGTCGCCAAGAACAACGCCGTCACCGCCACCCAGAACGCAGCAGCGGCCAGGACCCAGCTCGACCAGCTCAAGGCCAAGCAGACGGGCTACGCGGCCGACCTCGCGGTCCAGCGCAAGAACGAGGCAGCCGACCTCGCCTCCGCGCGTGCCGAGTCGGCCCGCCTCCAGGCCATCCTCGTCGAGCAGGCCCGCAAGGCCCGCATCGCCGAGCAGAAGCGCCTGGCCAAGCTGCGTGCGCAGCGCGAGGCCAAGATCCGCGCCGAGCGCGCCAAGGCCGCCGCGGCGAAGAAGCGCGGCCAGGTCTACGTCCCCAAGACGCCGCCGCCTGTGCAGAGCGACAACACGCCGTCGAACTACCTCAGCTACCCGGCCATCGGACCCACGACGTCGGGGTTCGGCATGCGCTGGCACCCCGTGCTCCAGAAGTGGATGCTCCACGACGGTCTCGACTGGGGCATCGCGTGCGGCACCCCGGTGTATGCCGCGGCGCCGGGCTCCATCGTCCGCGCCGGCTGGCGCGCCAGCGGCTGGGGCAACCAGGTCGTCATCGACCACGGCATCCACCGCGGCGTCGACCTCGTGACCACCTACAACCACCTGACGAGCATCGTGAAGTTCAGCGGGTCGGTGAACCGTGGCCAGCTCATCGGCTACTCCGGCACCACGGGCTACTCGACGGGCTGCCACCTGCACTTCGGGGTCTACGAGGACGGCACCCCGGTCAACCCGCGCAAGTGGCTCTGAGCGGCGCCACCGCAGGAAACCGACTCTGAGTCGGGCTGCCCTTCGGGGTAGCGTTGGTGCGCTGACCCGCGCCGTGCGGTGACGGCAGACCACGCACCCCGCGCACGTCTCGTGCGCTGCGGTCGCAGACCCGAGTCGGAAGGACGTCCGGTGCCCAAGGAGAAGGGGCGGTCGCTCATCGCGAGCAACCGCAAGGCCCGACACGACTACCTCATCGACGACACCTTCGAGGCCGGCATCGTGCTGTCCGGCACGGAGGTCAAGGCTCTGCGGATGGGGCGCGCCTCGCTGGTCGACGGCTTCGCGATGTTCACGGGCGACGAGCTCTACCTCGAGAACGTCCACATCCCCGAGTACCTCAACGGCACGTGGAACAACCACGCCCCGCGCCGCAAGCGCAAGCTGCTCCTGCACCGGTCCGAGCTCGAGAAGATCGCGCACAAGACCCGCGAGAGCGGTCGCACCATCGTCCCGCTGTCGCTCTACTTCAAGGACGGCCGCGCCAAGGTGGAGATCGCGATCGCGACCGGCAAGAAGGAGTACGACAAGCGGCACGCCCTGCGCGAGCGCCAGGACACCCGTGAGGCCCAGCGGGCGATGAGCGCGGCCAACCGCCGGCGCTGACCGGCCGTTGACCACAGGCTGACCCGCAGCCGCAGACCCGCCGTCGTCGACCGTGCGACGGCGGTCGCGCGACACGGTGGCGCCCGGCCGGAACCGGGTGCTCGCGCGCCGCGTCCGGTGTCAGGATGGAAGCACCGACGACGTGGAGGACACGATGGCTGGATCGACCCGCTCGCTGCGACCGAGCGTGAGGCACGGCCGTCGGCTCGGCGTGCTGGGCCTGCTCGTCGCCGCCGCCCTGCTGCTCCTCGCACCGTCGAGCACGGCGTATGCCGCGGGCGACGAGGGCATGGACTCCTTCGTCGCCGTCTACGACGTGCAGCGCGACGGCAGCATGAAGGTCACCGAGACGATCACGTGGCGCTTCCCGTCCGGCGAGCAGAAGCACGGCATCTTCCGCGACATCGTCGTGCGGATGGGCTGGAACGACGAGGAGAACCGCTACCGCTACTACGACCTGACCGACGTCGCGGTCTCGAGCCCCAGCGGGGCTCCTGACGCGTTCCGGGTCAGCGACATGGGGGCCTCCCGCGAGATCCGGATCGGGTCGTCGAGCGAGTACACCAGCGGCACGCAGGTCTACAAGGTCAGCTACACGCTGCACAACGTGCTCAACCCGATCACGGCGGACGGCAAGTCGGCCACGGACTCGAGCCAGGCCGACACCGTCGAGCTCTACTACAACGTCTTCGGCACCAACGAGATGACGGCCCGCGACCGCGTCTCCGTGACCGTCAACGCCCCGACCGGGTCGACGAAGGTCGCCTGCTACCAGGGAGTCAGCCGATCCGACACCCCGTGCCGGTCCACCTCCGGCGACCCTGCGACGTTCTCGGCCGACGCCCTCGCCCCGGGCGACGCGATGTCGGTGCTCGCCTCCTACCCTGCCTCCGCCTTCGGTGACGTGCGCGCCGACGTGCGCCAGGGCGACTCCGGCGCCTCGGTCGGCTCCGAGGCCGCTCCGGCCGCCAACGCGGCGGCGTGGGCCGGCGCCATCGGCGCACCGGTGCTCGCGCTGGCCGTCATGGGCGCCCTGGTGTGGACGCGTGGGCGCGACGAACGCTACGCAGACCTCACCCCGGGCCTGTCGCCGGCCTTCGGCACCGGGGCGACGGGCGACGGCACGCCGGCGGCGGCCACGGTCCGTGGCGGGTCCACCACCGTGGCGGTCCAGTTCCAGCCCCCTGCCGGCGTCCAGCCCGGCATGGTCGGCACCATCATCGACGAGACCGCCAACCCCATCGACGTGTCCGCGACCCTCATCGACCTCGCCGTCCGAGGCTTCCTGCGCATCGAGGAGATCACCGGTGAGGGTGTCTTCAGCCGGACCGACTGGAGCCTGACCCGGCTCGCGCCGCCGGCGGACGAGCGCCTGCTGCCCTACGAGCGGCAGCTGCTCGACGGCATCTTCTCGACCCGGGGCGACGTCGTGCGCCTGTCGGAGCTGAAGAACACCTTCGCGAGCACCCTCAAGCGCATCCAGGGTGCGATGTACCAGGAGGTCGTGACCCGAGGGTGGTTCCGCTCCTCGCCGCAGACCCAGCGCGGCGCGTGGCAGGGCCTCGGCCTCGTCATCGCAGCTCTGGGCGGCCTCGTCCTCTTCTACGGCCGCCCGGCCATCAGCGCGATCCTCGGCGGCGGTTTCAGCGGGGGAGTGGCGCTCGGCATCGGCCTCGTCGTCGCGGGCATCATCGTCTGGGCCCTCGGGGGCCGGATGGCTGCCAAGACCGCGGAGGGCTCCGCCGTGCTCGCGCAGTCGCTGGGGTTCAAGGAGTACCTCACGACCGCCGAGGCCGGCCAGATCGAGTTCGAGGAGGCGTCCAACGTCTTCAGCCGCTACCTGCCGTATGCCGTGGTGTTCGGTGTCGCCGACCGGTGGGCCCAGACCTTCGCCGACGTCGCCAGAGCCGCCGAGGCGGCCAACCAGCCGCTCATCATGCCGACCTGGTACGTCTGGAGCGGCAACGCCTTCCCGGACTTCACGAGCATCGCCGCCGGCGTCGACTCGTTCTCGACGACCTCGACCGGGACGTTCACCTCGACGCCGGGCTCATCCGGCTCGTCGGGCTTCTCCGGCGGTGGCGGCTTCTCCGGCGGTGGCGGTGGCGGGTCGTCCTCCGGGTCCTGGTAGCCGCGGGCCGACACGACCGGCGGCGAGGGCGAGCACCACGCCGACGCCCGCCACGACGCCACAGAGCGGCCACAGCAGTCCCGGCGACGCGGCATACACGATCCCGCCGAGCGGCGCCGAGAGCATGGTGCCGCTCGTCGCGGCTCCCGTGTAGAGCCCCTGGAACTGCCCGACGAGATGGGGCGGCGCCGCGTCGAGCACGTGGGCGGTCGCGGTCGTCTTGTAGAGGATCTCGCCGGCGGTCAGCACCACCATGGCCACGACGGCCGCGACGGCGACACCGAGCCACGTGAAGCCGAAGATGACGAATCCGACTGCCACCAGGGCGTATCCGGTGGCGATGACGGGGATCGCCGGCCGGTCGCGCAACCACAGGGTGACCGGGATCTCGAGGGCCAGGATCAGACCCGAGCCGATGGCGACGAGCAGGGTGTAGAGCGCGAGCGGCTGGCCGTGGTCGCGGAGGTGGAGTGGGAGGGTCGAGTAGAGCTGGCGGTAGACGAGGTCGACGAGCACGACGCCCGTCAGGAGCAGCAGGAGGGAGCGGTCGGCCCGGACAGCCCGCCAGAGGCCGGCCGGGGCATCGCGCTCGCGCGCCACGGGCGCCTCGTCGGGCAGGAAGCGGGACGTGACGTGGCGCAGCGCGAGGGTGAGTACGCCGTCGAGCACGAAGAGCGTGTCGTAGCCGCGGGTGGCGAGCAGTGCCCCGACCGGTGGCCCGATGACGAAGCCGGCGTTGGAGGCAGCACGGCTGACGGCCACCGACGACCGACGCGACCCGGCCGGCACGGCGAGGGCCGCGAGCGCTCCCTGGCCCAGTGAGGCGACCGCCCCCAGGTAGCCGGTGACGGGCATCGTCACGGCCAGCAGCCACACCGGCTGCCACGGGATGAGGGCCGTGAGGACGCCGACGACGCTTGCCGCGAGCAGCAGGACGCGCCGGTGACCGTGACGGTCGCCGAAGCGCCCGCCCGTGAAGTTGCCGAGCAGCGCCCCGACGCCGTTCGAGCCGGCGATGATCCCGGCCGGGACGACGCCGACTCCGCGCGGCCCGGTGAGGTAGAGCACGAGGAAGAGCATGAGGAAGGCGCTGGCCGAGCTGACGAAGCGCCCCGCTGCCAGCACCCAGACGACGCGCGGCAGGTCCCTGAGATCTCTCACCGGCTCATCAGACCATAGTGAGTCTCTTTTGGAAACCCAGTTAGGATGAGGACATGACGAGGCGGCACGCACGCCCCGACGACCCCTGCGGCATCGCCCAGGCCGTCGGCGTCCTGGGCGACCCGTGGAGCCTTCTCGTGCTGCGGGACGTCGCCGGGGGCCGGACCCGGTTCGAGGCGCTCGTCGCCGAGACGGGCATCTCGCGCAAGGTGCTGACCCAGCGCCTCGAGGCGCTCGTCGCCGACGGCCTCCTCGAGCGCCGCGCCTACTCCGAGCGACCGCCCCGGCACGAGTACGTCCTCACGGCGCTCGGTCGCGGCGCGCTGCCGGTCCTCGGCGCCCTGCAGGAGTTCGGTGACACGTGGCTGCTCGGCGACGGCCGTCCGGACGCCGGAGCCGCCACCGACTCCAACGAGGCCGCCAGGGTGGCAGCGCTCGTCGGCACGCGGGTCCCTCGCCTGAGCGCCCTCGACCCCGTGACCGAGCAGCCCTTCACCGTCGTCTACTGCTACCCCGGCAACGCCTTCCCCGGCGCCGACGAGATCCCCGGCGGCATCGGCTGCACCCTCGAGTCGTGCACCTACCGCGACCGGCTCGGGGAGTTCGCGGAGCTCGGGGCCGCGGTCGTCGGGGTCTCGACCCAGCGGCCCAGCGAGCAGGCTGCGTTCGCCGAGGCCAACGGCCTGCGGTTCCCGCTGCAGTCCGACGCCGACCTCGAGCTGACGACCGCCCTGCGGCTGCCGACCTTCCGTGCCGGCGGCACGACCCGCCTGAAGCGCCAGACCCTCGTCGTCGACCGGGACCGGGTGGTGCGCGCCACGCTGTTCCCGATCCCCGACGTCACCGGCTCGGTGGAGGAGGCCCTGCGCCTCGTCCGCGGGCTCGCGACGGCTTCCTAGCCCACCCGGCGCAGGGTGCCGCTCGTGCGTCCGACGTGGACCACGAGGGCGGCGCGGACGGTCGGGACGGTCCCTCGGCGTCAGCCGATGACGACGAGCAGGTCCCCGCCCTCGACCTGCTGCTGCGTGCCGATCGCGACGCGGGAGACGGTGCCCCCGGCCGGGCTCGTGATGTTGGCCTCCATCTTCATCGCCTCGATGGTCGCGACGACGCCGCCGGCCTCGACGGTGTCGCCCTCGGCGACCGCGAGCGTCACGACGCCGGCGAAGGGGGCGGCCACCTGGCCGGCGGCCCCGGGGTCGGCCTTCTCGGCGGACTTGACGTCCGCGTCGACGGAGCGGTCGCGCACCTGGATCGGTCGGAACTGCCCGTTGAGGGTGCACATCACGGTGCGCATGCCCTTGGGGTCCGCCTCGCCGACGGCCTGCACCCCGATGAGCAGCCGCTTGCCCTGCTCGATCTCGACCTCGTACTCCTCGCCCTGCTCGAGACCGTGCAGGAACTCGACGGTGCCGAGCACCGAGAGGTCGCCGTAGGACTCGCGCGAGGACTCGAACTCCTTCGTGGGGCCGGGGAAGAGGAGCTGGTTCAGGGTGCGCCTCGGCGACTCGACGAGGGACTTCTCCTGCTCGGGGGTCAGCTCGGTCAGGCGCGGCTTGGACCGGCGTCCGGCGAGGGCCTTGGTGCGGAACGGCTCGGGCCAGCCGCCGGGCGGGTCGCCCAGCTCGCCGTTGAGGAAGCCGATGACCGAGTCGGGGATGTCGTACTTCTGAGGGTCATCCTCGAAGTCCTTCGGGTCGGCGCCCGCCCCGACGAGCGCGAGCGCGAGGTCGCCGACGACCTTGGAGCTCGGGGTCACCTTGACGACGTTGCCGAGGATGCGGTTGGCCGCGGCATACATGTCCTCGATGGCCTCGAAGCGGTCACCGAGGCCGAGGGCGATGGCCTGCTGCCGCAGGTTGCTGAGCTGGCCGCCCGGGATCTCGTGGAAGTAGACGCGTCCGGTCGGGGAGTCGAGCCCCGACTCGAAGGGGCGGTAGAGGTGGCGCACGGCCTCCCAGTAGGGCTCGAGCGCGAAGACGTGCTCGATGTCGAGCCCGGTGGGCCGGTCGGTGTCGTCGGTGGCCGCGACGAGCGCCGACAGCGAGGGCTGGCTCGTCGTGCCCGCCATCGTCGCGGTCGCGGCGTCGACGGCGTCGACCCCGGCGTCGATGGCGGCGAGCAGGGTGCCGATCTGCCCGCCGGCGGTGTCGTGGGTGTGCAGGTGCACCGGTAGGTCGAAGCGCTCCCGCAGGGCGCGGACGAGCCGGGCCGCGGCCGGCGCGCGCAGGAGTCCGGCCATGTCCTTGATGGCGAGCACGTGTGCGCCGGTGTCGACGATCTGCTCGGCGAGGCGCAGGTAGTAGTCCAGCGTGTACAGCTTCTCGCCCGGGCTCATGAGGTTGCCGGTGTAGCAGAGCGCCACCTCGGCGACCGCGGTGTCGGTCGCGAGGACCGCCTCGACGGCCGGACGCATCTGGGAGACGTCGTTGAGGGAGTCGAAGATGCGGAAGATGTCGAGCCCCGTGCGGGCCGCCTCGTGGACGAAGGCGTCGGTGACGGCCGTCGGGTAGGGCGTGTAGCCGACGGTGTTGCGCCCGCGGAGCAGCATCTGGAGCGGGATGTTGGGCATCGCCTCGCGCAGGGCGGCGAGCCGCTCCCACGGGTCCTCGGCGAGGAAGCGCAGGGCGACGTCGTAGGTCGCGCCGCCCCAGGCCTCCATCGACAGCAGCTGCGGTGTCAGGTGCGCGACGTGCTGCGCGACGTGGAGCAGGTCGCGCGTGCGCATCCGGGTCGCGAGGAGCGACTGGTGGGCGTCCCGGAAGGTCGTGTCGGTGACGGCGACGTCGTTGGCCTCGCGCAGGGCGCGCGCGAAGGCGGCCGGCCCGTCGGCGCGGAGACGGTCGCGGGCGCCCGGGGGCACCGGGGTGTCCGGCAGCTGGGGGAGCTTGGTTCGCGGGCGGACCCGCGTCGTGACCGGGCCGTTGGGCTGGTTGACCGTGACGTCGGCGAGGTAGGTCAGCAGCCTCGTCGCGCGGTCGGCACTGACGCGCGCCGCGAGCAGCTCGGGGCGCTGGTCGATGAACGACGTCGTCGCCAGCCCGTCCTGGAAGACGGGGTCGCTGAGGACGGCCTCTAGGAAGGGGATGTTGGTCGAGACGCCGCGGATGCGGAACTCCGCGAGCGCTCGCTGCGCCCGGCGGACCGCGATGGGGAAGGTCATTCCCCGGCAGGTGAGCTTGACGAGCATCGAGTCGAAGTGCGCGCTGATCTCCGCACCGACGAAGACCGTGCCGCCGTCGAGGCGCACGCCGCTGCCGCCCGCCGAGCGGTAGACCGTGATCGTGCCGGCATCGGGACGGAACCCGTTCGCGGGGTCCTCGGTCGTGATGCGGCACTGCAGCGCGAAGCCCTTGGTGCGGATGTCGTCCTGCCGCAGGCCCATCGACGCGAAGGTGTCGCCCGACGCGATCTGCATCTGCATGACGACGAGGTCGATGTCGGTGACCTCCTCGGTGACCGTGTGCTCGACCTGGATGCGGGGGTTCATCTCGATGAAGACGTAGCGGCCGTCCTCGCCGAGGAGGAACTCGACCGTGCCGGCGTTGACGTAGCCGATCGAGCGGGCGAAGGCGACGGCGTCGGCGCACATCCGGGCGCGGGTGTCGGCATCGAGGTTGGGCGCCGGCGCGATCTCGACGACCTTCTGGTGGCGACGCTGGAGGGAGCAGTCGCGCTCGTAGAGGTGGACGACCTCGCCCGTGCTGTCGGCCAGCACCTGCACCTCGATGTGCCGCGGGTTGACCACGGCCTCCTCGAGGTAGAGCGTCGGGTCGCCGAAGGCCGACTCGGCCTCGCGCTGGGCTGCCTCGAGGGCGTCGCGCAGGCCCTCGCTGGACTCGACCCGGCGCATCCCTCGTCCGCCACCGCCGGAGACGGCCTTGACGAAGACCGGGAAGCCGATCTCGGCAGCCGCCGCCTCGAGGGCGTCGAGGTCGGTGCCGGGCTCGGAGCCGCGCAGCGTCGGCAGGCCGGCCTCGCGCGCGGCCGCGATGGCCCGGGCCTTGTTGCCGGTCAGGTGCAGCACGGACGCCGGCGGCCCGATGAAGGTGATGCCGGCCGCCTCGCACGCCTCGGCGAGGAGGGGGTTCTCGGACAGGAAGCCGTAGCCGGGGTAGATCGCGTCGACGTCGGCCTCGACGGCCTTGGCGACGATCGCCTCGTGGTCGAGGTAGGCGCGGACCGGGTGGCCCTCCTCGCCGATCTGGTAGGCCTCGTCGGCCTTGAGCCGGTGCTCGCTCTTGCGGTCCTCGTAGGGGAAGACGGCCACGGTCCGGGCGCCGAGCTCCGTCGCGGCCCGGAAGGCTCGGACGGCGATCTCGCCTCGGTTGGCGACGAGAACCTTGCGGAACATCGGACCTCCAGGGTGCGGGGCGACGGGGTGGTCCGCGTCGACCACGGTCGGAAGCCTAGTGGTGGGTCCGGCCGGTGCGAGTCGCGGGAACGGCGGGAAAGGGAGGGGAGCGGGCGCGGGGACACCCGCGGGAATGGCTTGGACCGCCCGAGCGTTCCTCCTGCATACTGTGTTCTCCACCTCGGTGGAGCGCAGGGTTGCTTGACAAGAGAACAGCGTGACGTGGACACCCCTCATGGGGGTGATCGGTTTCGACGGTGGTCGACACATCAGGAGAAGCGGGTCGAGGATGCAGGGTTATCTCGTAAACGCTCCCTGTAAACCAATAGGTGCCAATTCCAAGCGCACCGACTTCGCCCTCGCCGCCTGAGCGAGCCTCGAAGTCTGTCAGCCTGAGCTAGTTTCCGACTCAGTGCCTGGCATCAGCTAGGAAACTTGCTGCGCAGTCATGTTGGGGGGCTGCGCGGGACTCTTGCTCATCTGGGCCTGTCAGGGGACGCGTGCGTGCGAGCCCTGGGGCCGAGAAAAGCCATAGCGCACTGCACCCGGAGAAGTCTTGGTCTCTCGTCATCGGACGCGGGTTCAATTCCCGCCACCTCCACCACTTCCGTGGTGGCCACGTCACGCAAGTTCGCTGGTCAGCAGCACGGAGGGCGTCCCGTTCGCGGGACGCCCTCCGTGCGTCTGCCGTCAGGCCGCTCGTGCGCCTGCGCAGCGGTGGCCTCGCGGCAGGGACAGACGAACGCGGTGGATCCCCGGCACCGGGTGCCGGGGATCCACCGCGTCGCGATTCAGCGGGTCGTCAGGCCTGCTCGGCCGCGCCGGCGGCCTCTGCGGCCATCTGCTCCTTGATGGGAGCCATGTCGAGGTTCTTGACCTGCTCGATGACGTCCTGCAGCGCGGACTGCGGCAGCGCGCCGGGCTGGGCGAAGACGAGCACGCCCTCCTTGAAGGCCATCAGGGTCGGGATCGAGGTGATGTTCGCCGCGGACGCGAGGGACTGCTCGGCCTCGGTGTCGACCTTGCCGAACACGATGCCCTCGTTGTCGCCACTCTGCGAGGCGGCGTCGTAGACAGGGGCGAACTGCCGACACGGGCCGCACCAGGACGCCCAGAAGTCGACCAGGACGATGTCGTTGTCGAGAACGGTCTTCTCGAAGGACTGCGCGGTCAGGTCAGTGGTAGCCATGTCTGTCCCAACGGATGGCGCGGGGCGGGTATTCCGACGTCAGCGCAGCTCCCACGTCACCGTGACCGAGGCGCCGAGGTCGAGGTCGCCGCCCTCGACCGGCATGCCACCGGCCGCGGCCGCCACTGCCATGACCTTCATCTCGCGGCCTCCGGAGACCGGGACGGCGCCCGTCTCGGCCACCCCGAGGACGGCGCCGAGCTGCGCGCCGGAGAGGCCGGCATACTGCTCCGCCTTGCCGTGGGCGTCCGCGAAGGCTGCGTCGCGCGCGCGTCGCAGCCCGTCGCTGCGGTCGGACACGTCGAGCCGCACCTGGTCCACGAGGAGCGCGTTGCCGACGGCCGCCGCGGCGGCCTCGAGGATCTCGCCGACCGACTCGAGGCGGCGCACCGTGACGGCGAGCCGCTGCTGGGCCGTGAAGCCGACGGCCGTCCCGCTGTTGTCCCACCGCTGATTGACCGCGGCGTCGAGCGTGCGGATGTCGGCGTCCGCGACGTCGTGCTCGCGGATGACCGACCCGACCTTCGTGATGCCCGCGGTCGCGCCGGCGAGCGCCGCCGCGACGTCGGCGGCGTCGTGACCGACCCGCAGGTCGAGCCGCACGACGTCGGGGGAGACGGCCGCCCTGCCGGTGCCGGTGACGGTGACCGTGCGCTTGCCCATGGGGATCCTCTCGTCGCGGCCCCCGCCGATGGGTCCGGGCCCTCGTCGCAACCTACCTAGACTGCGGTGCCATGACGAGCCTCCCGCGACGGTCCGCTCCCGCCCCACCGCTCGTCGTCGGCTTCGCCGTGGTCGCCGTCGTCGTGCAGCTGCTCGCGCTCTACTGGCCGGTCGTCACCGTCGAGGGCCCCGTCAGCTGGACCGACAAGGTCGTGCACCTGCTCGTCTTCGCCGTGCCCACGTATGCCGTGGGGCGCGCTCTCGGGTCCGTGCGCACCGTGGTCCTGGTCTTCGCGGTCCACGCTCCGGTGAGCGAGCTCGTGCAGCACTTCCTGCTCCCCGGGCGCACCGGCGACGTGTGGGACGCCGTGCTCGATCTCGTCGGCGTGACGCTGGGGGCTGCAGCCCTCGTGGTCCGGGCCAGGCTGCGTCGCTGTTAGACTTGGGGACATCCGACTCCGAGGTCTCCTCGGATCACGACGGAAGAGATGGCGCCGGGGATGCCCGGCGGGCAGGCTCGTCCGACGGGGTGACACCCCCACCGGAAGACCGCGCAGACGGCGCGGCCCGGCACTGACGCGGAGCGGATCCGATCGCCGGACGGCACAGATGCCGGGCACCGGTACACATGGGGCGCAGATCTTCCTGCGCCTGAGGCTCGTCTGCATGGTCGTGGTGTGACTCACGGCTCGAGGCGAAGTCTGCATCGAGTCAAGAGAGTTGAATACGTATGCCCAAGCACACCTCCTCCGGCGCGCCCAAGAAGGCCCGCTGGACCACCGAGAAGAAGGCCGCCGCGTCCAAGAAGCCGCACCGCGGCCAGGGTGGCCCCAAGACCTCACGCCCGACGTCGTCGGGTGCCAGCCACGTGGGCGGCCGCGAGTGGCGCGCCCCGCGTGACGAGCGCCGCTCCTCGGACCGTCCCTCGTTCGACCGTCGTGACGACCGTGGCGACCGCGGCTTCCAGCGTCGCGAGGACCGTCCCTCGTTCGACCGTCGTGACGACCGCGGCGGTGACCGTGGCGGCTTCCAGCGTCGTGACGACCGTGGCGACCGCGGCTTCCAGCGCCGTGAGGACCGTCCCTCGCTCGACCGTCGTGACGACCGCGGCGGTGACCGCGGTGGTTTCCAGCGTCGTGACGACCGTGGCGACCGTGGCTTCCAGCGTCGCGATGACCGTCCGTCGTTCGACCGTCGTGACGACCGCGGTGGTTTCCAGCGTCGTGACGACCGTGGCTTCCAGCGTCGCGAGGACCGTCCGTCGTTCGACCGTCGCGATGACCGCGGCGGTGACCGTGGCGGTTTCCAGCGTCGTGACGACCGTCCCTCCTTCGACCGTGGTGGCGACCGCGGCGGCTACCAGCGTCGTGACGACCGTGGCGACCGCGGCTTCCAGCGTCGTGACGACCGTCCGTCGTTCGACCGTCGCAACGACCGCAACGACCGCGGTGGCGACCGCTTCGCAGCCCCGGCTCCCGTGAGCTTCGAGGACGCCGAGGCCGAGCGCATGGACGCCGACAACTGGACCAAGGCCACCCGCGCCGACGTCTCCGACGGACCTGTGGACGTCGCGGCCGACAACGGCTTCGCCGCCCTCGGCCTGCCCGAGCGCATCGTCGAGCGCCTTGCCCGCGAGGGCATCACCGCCCCGTTCCCGATCCAGACGGCGACGATCCCCGACGCGCTCGCCGGCAAGGACGTCCTGGGCCGCGGCCAGACCGGATCGGGCAAGACGCTCGCGTTCGGCCTGCCGCTCATCACGCGCCTGCTCGAGGCGGACCTGCAGCGTCGCCCGCGCAAGCCGCACGCCCTGATCCTCACCCCGACGCGTGAGCTCGCGATGCAGATCTCCGACGCGCTCGAACCGCTCGTGCACGTCGCCGGCCTGCGCCACAAGCTCGTCGCCGGTGGCCTCAGCTACACGACGCAGATCAACGCCCTCAACAAGGGCGTCGACATCCTCATCGCGACGCCGGGCCGCCTCAACGACCTCCTCGAGCGCGGCGCGGTCGAGATGGACGACATCGCGATCACGGTGCTCGACGAGGCCGACCACATGGCCGAGATGGGCTTCATGGCCGAGATCACGACGAGCCTCGACAAGATCCCGGCCGACGGCCAGCGCCTGCTCTTCTCGGCGACGCTCGACCGCGGCATCGACGCCCTCGTCGAGAAGTACCTCACCGACCCGGTGACGCACTCGACGAACGACGCCACCGCCTCGGTCGAGGGCATGGACCACCACGTCCTGCTCATCGACCCGCAGCACAAGAAGGTCATCACGGCCGAGGTCGCCAACCGCGAGGGGCGCACCGTCGTCTTCTGCCGCACGAAGCTCGGCGCCGACCGCATCGCGCTCCAGCTGCGCGAGCAGGGCGTCATGGCCGCGGCGCTGCACGGTGGCCTCAACCAGGGCCAGCGCAACCGCGTGCTCGGCGCCTTCCGTGACGGCACCCTCCCGGTGCTCGTCGCGACCGACGTCGCCGCCCGCGGCATCCACGTCGACGACGTCTCGGTCGTCCTGCAGGTCGATCCGCCGGCCGACCACAAGGACTACCTGCACCGCTCGGGCCGCACCGCCCGCGCCGGCGACAAGGGCACCGTCGTGACCCTGGCGCTGCCGCACCAGCGCAAGACGATGGAGCGCCAGCTCAAGGACGCCGGCCTCGAGATCTCGCCGGTCCGGGCCACGCCCGGCGACGCGACCCTCGCGGCCACCGGCGCGACGACGCCCAGCGGTGTCGCCATCGCCGAGGACGACTTCCAGCGCCTCATCGCCGGTCCCAAGCAGCACCGGCGTGGGCCGGCCGGACCTCGCGGTCCGCGCCAGGGCCAGCGCGGCGGCTCGCGCCCGCACCACGGTGGCGGTCGTGATGACCGTCGTGGGCAGCGGGGCGACCGCGGCGAGGGCCTCGTCTCCCGCTGGGGCGACGACGAGCGCGGCGGTCGTCGCGGCGCGCGCTTCTGAGTGGTCGCCGGTGTGGAAGGCTTAAGCCCGTGAGCTCGACCTTCCACACCGGCCGTCTCCTCGTGGCGACGCCGTCCGTCGGGGGTGACGTGTTCCACCGGTCCGTCATCCTCATGCTCCACCACGACGACGGAGGCGCCCAGGGCGTCGTGCTCAACAAGCCCCTGTCGGCCGAGGTGGACTCCGTGCTGCCGGGCTGGCAGCGCGTCGTCACCGCGCCCCACGTGCTCTTCCAGGGTGGGCCGGTGTCGACCTCGTCGGCGCTCGGTCTCGTGACCGTGCCCGGCGACGAGCCCGAGCCGCTCGGGGTCAAGCGGCTGTTCGGCTCCATCGGGCTCGTCGACCTCGACGTTCCCACTCCCGTCGTCGCGGCGGAGCTCGCCGGCCTGCGGATCTTCGCGGGCTACTCCGGCTGGGAGGCGGGCCAGCTCGAGGGCGAGGTCCTGCGCGGCGACTGGTACGTCGTCGACGCGGAGGTGCGTGACGCCTTCACGCCCGAACCCGACCGGCTCTGGCGCGAGGTCCTGCGCCGTCAGCGCGACAGCCTCGCCTACGTCGCCAACTTCCCCGACGACCCGTCGATGAACTGACGTGGTCATGACGGGGACCGAGCGAGAGACCCAGCGCGAGACCGAGGAGCACACCGAGATGCCGAGGTCGACCAGGCGAGTTGCCTTCGTCGACAGCGGGCTCGGGCTCCTCGGCTACGCCGACGCCCTCCGCGCGCTGCGTCCCGACCTCGGGCTCGTCCTGTCGCTCGACCCGGACAACATGCCGTACGGCCCGCGCACCCCGGCGGAGGTCGAGCGGCTCATCATCGCTTCGGCCCGCGCCACGCTGCAGTTCGAGCCCGCGGCCATCGTCGTCGCGTGCAACACCGCGACCGTGCACGGGCTGGACGCGCTCCGGGCCGAGCTCGAGCCCGGCGTGCACGTCATCGGCACCGTGCCGGCCATCCGTCCGGCCGCGGCGTCGGGCGGGCCCGTCGCCGTGTGGGCGACGGCCGCCACGACGTCGAGCGACTACCTCCGCGGCCTCGTCGACGCCTTCGCCGCCGACGTCCAGACGCATGCCGTCGCGGCGCTGGGTCTGGCCGAGGCCGTCGAGTCCGGGGACCTGCAGGCGATCGACGAGTGCATCGCGTATGCCGCGTCGCAGACTCCCGCAGGCGTGCGCTCGCTCGTGCTGGGCTGCACCCACTACGGCCTCGTCGTCGACCGGATCGTCGCGGCGCTGGGGGAGGGCGTGACCGTCCACGATTCGCCCGTCGCCGTCGCCCGCCAGACGTTGCGCCGCCTCGGTCTCGAGCCGGACGCGACCGCGCCGGAGAGCGGCGTCGAGGCGGTGCTGCTGAGCGGCCGGCCAGGCGCGGCCCCGGCGTCGTGGGGGGCCTACCCCGCAGGCCGACGCCTGCTCGCCGCACCCGCGGCGGGCCGACCGGCCGGAACGAGCCGCTGAGACCGTGGCCGGAGGGCCGGGATCGGGCTTCGTTCCGGCCGGTCGGCCCCCGCCGTAGACTTCCGGCATGAGCGCGATGCCTCCCGACCCCTTCGAGCCCGAGCCCCAGCCGCTGCGCGGCACGAGCACGGCGACGATCGAGCGCGAGGAGGTCCGTGAGGAGCTCCAGGAGCCGGGTGACCACGAGCGCTTCTCGCACTACGTGCGCAAGGAGAAGATCCTCGAGTCCGCCCTGTCGGGTGAGCCCGTGGTCGCGCTCTGCGGCAAGATCTGGGTCCCTGGTCGCGACCCGCAGAAGTTCCCCGTGTGCCCCGTGTGCAAGGAGATCTACGACGGCCTGCGCGACCCCCAGGACGGCGGGGACGGCGACAACAGCGGGGGCGGCGGGCAGTCCTGACCGGTTCGTCCCCCTTCGTCGCAGGGTGCTCCGCGCAGGCAGCCGACCTGCTGCGCTTTCCTTAAGGGTTCTTTACTCGCCCCGGCTCCGCCACTGACGGTCGCGTACCTACAGTCGCTGAGATCGACGCCTGACCGGGCGTCGTGTCGGACGAGAAAGGTCACCCCATGAAGCTTCGCTCCCTGATGCTCGCGGCACCGCTCGCACTCGCTGCGGTGTCGCTCGGCGCACCGGCCCAGGCCTCACCCGTGATGGACGGCCACGGCGCCGCCGCCTGCCTCGACCCCGCGTCCGTCGGTGCCGCAGGTGCCGGGGCCCGTGGCACGCAGGGCACCGCGAAGGACCCGCACCAGCTGACCGACGCCCAGGTCCGCGCCAACGAGGCCGCGCTGACCAAGGCGCTCGAGGCCAAGGGTCTGACGCGGGACTCGTCCGGCAAGGTCGTCAAGGAGGGCCAGAAGGGCAAGCCCGGCACCGGCGGCACGTTCGCGCCGACGACCGTCAAGGTCTACTGGCACACGATCACCAACGGCACGACCGGCTCCGTCAGCAGCAGCACGATCAACAGCCAGCTCAGCGTCCTCAACAACGCCTACTCCGGCACCGGGCTCAGCTTCACGCTCGCCGGGTCCGACTCGACGAGCAACTCGTCCTGGTACACCGTGACCCCCGGCTCGACGGCCGAGAAGAACATGAAGACCTCGCTGCGCAAGGGCACGATGGCCGACCTCAACCTCTACTCGGCCAACATCGGCCAGGGCCTGCTCGGCTGGGCGACCTTCCCCAAGAGCACGTACGACGCCATGGACGGCGTCGTCATCCTCACGGCCTCGCTGCCCGGCGGCAGCGCCACGAACTACAACCAGGGCGACACCGCCACGCACGAGGTCGGCCACTGGGTGGGGCTCTACCACACCTTCCAAGGCGGCTGTAACGGCAACGGCGACTACGTCAGCGACACGCCCGCCGAGGCCAGCGCCGCCTACGAGTGCCCGACCGGCCGTGACACCTGCACGAGCCCCGGCCTCGACCCGATCAAGAACTTCATGGACTACACCTACGACGCCTGCATGAACACCTTCACCACCGGCCAGGTCAGCCGCATGCAGGCCCAGTGGACGGCCTACCGCGCCGGCAAGTGAGCGCGCGCACGCCTGCCGTGCCACATCCCGGAAAGGACTGAGCGGCATACCACCCAGGTCGAGGCCCCGCCCGCAAGGCGGGGCCTCGGCATGTCGTCGCCGGGGATTCGTTACGGTGGTCCCTCTATGAGTTCAGGGGCCGCCTTCCACCTCCCACCCGCCTTCCCGGAGCGGGCTGCGTGGGGTACCGCCAGCAAGCTGCGAGCGTGGCAGCAGGAGGCGCTCGACCTCTACCTCGGCAGGTCGCCGCGCGACTTCCTCGCGGTCGCGACGCCGGGCGCCGGCAAGACGACCTACGCGCTGCGGGTCGCGACCGAGCTGCTGAGCGCCGGCATCGTCCACCGGGTCACCGTCGTGGCCCCCACGGAGCACCTCAAGACCCAGTGGGCCGACGCCGCCGCCCGGGTCGGCATCAGCCTCGACCCGAAGTTCAGCAACAGCGTGGGCCGGCACAGCGACGACTACCACGGCGTCGCGGTCACCTACGCCCAGGTCGCGTCGCGGCCGTCGCTGCACCGCGAGCTGACGACGTCGCGCTCGACGCTCGTCATCCTCGACGAGGTGCACCACGGTGGTGACGCGAAGAGCTGGGGAGACGGCATACGCGAGGCGTTCGAGCCGGCCACACGCCGACTCTCGCTGACGGGCACCCCGTTCCGCTCGGACACCTCGCCCATCCCGTTCGTCACCTACGAGCTCGACGCCGAGGGCACGCTCGTCAGCTCGAGCGACTACACGTACGGCTACGCCGAGGCGCTGCGCGACGGCGTCGTGCGGCCCGTGCTCTTCATGGCCTACGGCGGCAGCATGCGCTGGCGCACCAAGGCCGGCGACGAGCTCGAGGCCCGGCTGGGCGAGCCGATGACCAAGGACTTCGTCGCGCACGCGTGGCGCACGGCCCTCGACCCCAAGGGGGAGTGGATCCCGGCCGTGCTCGCGGCCGCCGACCGCCGCCTCACCGAGGTGCGCCGCCACGTCGAGGACGCCGGCGGGCTCGTCATCGCGTCCAACCAGACGCAGGCGAGGGCGTATGCCGCGATCCTCCGCACGCTCACGGGCGAGGCTCCCACGGTCGTCCTCTCAGACGACCTCGGCGCGAGCAAGCGCATCGAGGACTTCGGGGCGAGCGACGAGCGCTGGATGGTCGCTGTCCGCATGGTGTCGGAGGGCGTCGACGTGCCGCGTCTCGCGGTCGGCGTCTACGCGACGTCGACCTCGACGCCGCTCTTCTTCGCCCAGGCCGTCGGGCGCTTCGTCCGGGCCCGGCGACGTGGTGAGACCGCGTCGGTCTTCCTGCCCTCGGTGCCGGTCGTGCTCGACCACGCGGCACGCCTCGAGGAGCAGCGCGACCACGCCCTCGACCGCAAGCCGAACCCCGACGACATCGGGCAGATGTGGGCCGAGGAGCAGGCCCTCATCGACGACGCCAACCGCGCCGACAAGGCGAGTGGGGCCCTCGACGAAGGAGCCTTCGAGGCCCTCGAGTCCGACGCGCACTTCGACCACGTGCTCTTCGACAAGCAGCAGTGGGGCATGCACGCGCAGGTCGGCTCCGAGGACGAGGAGGAGTACCTCGGCCTGCCGGGCCTGCTCGAGCCCGACCAGGTGTCCGCGCTGCTGCGCGAGCGGCAGAGCCGACAGGTCAAGAAGGCGCCGCAGGGGGCCTCCGCGCCGATGCCCGTCGCGGCGCACCGGGCCCTCGCCGCGCAGCGCAAGGAGCTCAACACGCTCGTGTCGACCTACGCCCGCCAGAAGGGCCTGCCGCACGCCAACGTCCACATGGACCTGCGCCGCGTGTGCGGCGGCCCGGACCTCGCGGCGGCCTCGTCCGACCAGGTCTCCGAGCGCATCGACAAGATCCGGCTCTGGCTCGTCGGCCGGCGCTGACGGTTCACGATCCGGACGTCTGCTCGCCCCATTCCGGACGAGATGTCGGGCTAGGGTCTGCCGTGCGCCTCGGGGGCGAGCGCGCACCCTGTGGCAAGGACTGCTCCGATCGAGCACCCGACAGACGAAGGACGACATGAGCAACGACCAGACCTCCGCGACCCCCCTCCTCGGGTCATCGACCACCCGTCGCCAGCTGCTGGCCCTCGCCGCCGTCGGTGGCGCCGGCCTCGTCACGGCGGGCGCCGCCTCGAGCGCCGCTGCGGCGCCCGGCCCCGGCACCAACGGAGAGGTCGTGCGGCTCACCGTGCTCGGCACGACCGACCTGCACGGCAACGTCTACAACTGGGACTACTTCAAGAACGCCGAGTACACCGACGGCAAGGCCAACGACATCGGCGTCGCCAAGGCCTCCTCGATCATCAAGGCGATCCGCGCCGAGGTCGGCGCCGAGCGCACCCTGACCATCGACGCCGGCGACACGATCCAGGGCACGCCGCTCGCGTACTACTACGCCAAGATCGACCCGATCACCGGCGGCTCGACGCACCCGATGGCTGCGGCGATGAACCAGGTCGGCTACGACGCGGCCGCGCTCGGCAACCACGAGTACAACTACGGCCTCGACACCCTGCGCGCCTTCGAGAAGCAGCTGCGCTTCCCGCTCCTGTCGGCCAACTCGGTCGACTGGAACACCGGCGCGCCGGTCTTCAAGCCCTGGGTCATCAAGACGATCAAGCTCGCCGACACCAAGGCCATCAAGGTCGGCATCCTCGGCCTCGTGACGCCGGGCGTCGCGATCTGGGACAAGGCCAACGTCGAGGGCAAGGTGAAGTTCCCCGGCATCGTCGAGCAGGCCAAGGTCATGGTGCCCCGCCTCAAGGCCGCGGGCGCCGACGTCGTCATCGTCGCCTGCCACTCCGGCGACAGCGGCAAGTCCTCCTGGGGCGACGCCCTGCCCTACGTCGAGAACGCCAGTGCGATCCTCGCCGAGGAGGTCCCGGGCATCGACGCCGTGCTCGTCGGCCACGCCCACCTCGAGATCCCGCAGCGCTACGTCACCAACAAGGCCACCGGCAAGCAGGTGCTGCTCTCCGAGCCCTACTACTGGGGCATGCGGGTGACGCGGATGTCGATCGACGTGCAGAAGATCCGTGGCAGGTGGCAGGTGGTGCACTCCGAGGCGACGCTCTACAACTCCAACGTCGCGCCCGAGGACCCGGCCGTGACCGGCGCCGTGGCCGCCGCCCACCAGAAGGTGCTCACCTACGTCAACGGCGTCATCGGCACGTGCACCGAGGCGATGTCCGCGGCGACCTCACGCTACGAGGACACCGCCGCGATCGACTTCATCAACTACGTCCAGGCCGACGCGGTCAAGAAGGCCCTGGCCGGCACGCCCGAGGCGAACCTGCCGGTGCTGTCCATCGCCGCGCCGTTCAACAAGCTCGCGTCCATCCCGGCGGGCGAGGTGACGATCCGCGACGTGGCCGGCCTCTACATCTACGACAACACGCTGCTCGGCATCGTGCTCACCGGCGCGCAGGTCAAGGCCTACCTCGAGAAGAGCGCGGAGTACTACAAGCCGTGCACGACGACCGGTCCGGTCGCCGCCGACACCATCACCAACGCCAACGCCACGCCGGACTACAACTACGACGTCATGGGCGGCCTCGACGCCGACCTCACCTACGACATCGACCTCGCCAAGCCGGTCGGCTCGCGCATCGTGAACCTCGCCTACGCCGGCGACACCGTCAAGGCGGACGCGCGCTTCGTCGTCGCGATCAACAACTACCGCCAGTCCGGTGGCGGCAACTTCCCGGGGGTCGTGACGGCGCCGGTCGTCTACAACCGGCAGATCGAGATCCGCCAGCTGCTCATCGACTGGGCGACGGCCAACAAGGTCATCGACCCGAAGGTCTTCTCCAGCCTCGACTGGAAGCTCGTCAGCAACGGCAGCCCCATCACCGTCACACCCTGACGCAGATCCGCGCACGCGCCCACTCGGCCACGGCCGGGTGGGCGCGTCCGTGTCCGGGTGCAGGGAGGGGCGCCCCGCTGTTTGGGAGGACAGCGGGACGCCCTGTTCCCGGCCGGCCACGAGTGGGACCGCGGCGAGGCAGAGGCGTACCCGCCGGGACAGGGGAGCACCGACGGGTACGCACCTCCATCCTCCCGGATCGAGGGGCCTCGCGTGATCTGTTTCGACGGGATCGCGTCATGATCTGCGATCTCGATCGTCTACCAGGAGACGGGACAGCAAGCCCTGTGCCGTCAGGGGCCTCGGGCTGCTCGTGGAGGGGTGCCCGAGGCCCCACCACCGCCGGTTCAGGCGCCGGTGAGGACCTGGTAGCCCCAGGCTGGGAGGGTGTACTCCTGCCCTTGCGTCAGCCCCACCGTCTCGCCGGTGAACGCGTCCCGCCACGTGCCGGCCTGCGGGCCGTCGCCGAGGGTCACGGTCCGCTCCTCGTCACTGAAGTTGAACGCCCCGAAGACGCGGTCGTCGCCGACGGCCCGGACGAAGCTCAGCACCGCCGACTCGGCCGAGTTCGGCACGCGCACCATGCGTCCGCCGGCCGCGCCGTTCCACAGCGCCGGGTGGGCCTTCTTCAGGGCGAACAGCGAGCGGTAGAGCTCGCCCTGCTCGTTCTCGCGCCACTCGATCTCGTCCTTGTCGAAGAAGACGAGCCGCTTGTCGCTGCCGGCCTCCTGGCCGTTGTAGACCAGCGGCATCCCCTCGCTGATGACCGAGAGCACGATCGAGGGCAGCAGCGCGTCGCCGAACTGCTCGTACTCGGTGCCCTCCCACGCGTTCTTGTCGTGGTTGCTGACGAAGAGCATCCGGTAGGCGTCGCGCTGGTAGAAGCGGTCGTTCCAGGCGTAGTAGACCTTGAGCGCCTCGACGTCGGCCTTGCCGTGCGCGATCTTGTGGAGCGTCTCGTTCCAGCTCCAGCCGTAGGTCATGTCGAAGGCCCGCACGTGCAGGTCGCGCGACTCCCACTCGGCCAGCATGAAGACCGGCTTGATCTCGTCGAGCTCGCGACGGACGTTGTCCCAGAAGTCCACGGGCACGAATCCCGCCACGTCACAACGGAACCCGTCGAAGCCGACCTCCCGCACCCAGTACTTCATGGCGTCGGTCATGTAGCGACGCAGCTCGGGGTTGTCGTAGTCGAGGTCGATGATGTCGTCCCAGTCCCACCACGGGGTCGGGCGGAGGTCACCCTTCCAGTCGCGGGCGTACCAGTCCGGGTGCTCCTGCACAAGGGGGTTGTCCCACGCGGTGTGGTTGGCGACCCAGTCGAGGATGACGTGCAGGCCGAGGCCGTGGGCGGTGTCGACGAAGTGCCGCAGGTCCTCGAGCGTGCCGAACTCCGGGTTGACCCCGAGGTAGTCCTTGACGGCGTACGGGCTGCCGAGGACGCCCTTGCGGTTCTGCTCGCCGATCGGGTGCACCGGCATGATCCACACGATGTCGATGCCGAGCTCACGGATGCGGGGCAGGTGCGCCTCGGCCGCGCGGAAGGTGCCCTCGGGCGTGAAGTGGCGCTGGTTGATCTGGTAGATCGTCGCGCTGCGGCTCCACTCGGGGTGGGTGAGCTCGACGGCGGGCCGGGGGGTGTACGGGTTGGCGGTCACGGTGCGGGCTCTCCTTGGGCGAGGTCGAGCAGGTGCTCGACGAGCGGGATCGTGCGGTGGTCGAGGCGGGTGGCGAGCGAGATGACGGTCGAGGCCCGCGTCACGTGGGCATCGTCGACGACGCGGTCGATGACGCGCTGCAGGTCGGCGTTGTCGCGGCCGACGATGCGAATCAGCACGTCGCCCGAGCCGGTGATCGTGTGTGCCTCGAGCACCTCGGGGATCGCCGCGAGGTGCTCGACGACAGGGGAGTGCCCGCCGCGTCCCTGCCGGATCTCGAGCGTGCAGAAGGCGGTCACCGGGTAGCCGAGGGCGGCGGGGTCGACGTCGGGCGCCATCGACCGGAGCACGCCCGTGCGCTGGAGCCGGTCGAGACGGGCCTGGACGGTGCCCCGGGCGACGCCGAGCCGGCGGGACGCGCCGAGCACGCCGACGCCCGGCTCGGTGAGCAGGAGCAGCAGGATCCGGCAGTCGAGCGGGTCGACGGGTGGGCGGGCTGCCGGTCCCGCGGCGGAGGTCATGGACACAGTGTCCAGCACCACGCGGCATACGACCAACACTTTGTGCACTCTGCCCAGCCGTGTCGGCTGCTGTTGCACACCCGCACGCGCTCGGTCACCCTCGCTCCATGACCGACACGATGCCGTCCGCCGCGGCCCCCGACCTCACCGACCAGGAGCGCGAGGCCGACCTCGACCTCGAGCAGCTCAAGCAGCTCGTCGGTCTCGTCGAGTACGACGAGAACACCGACGTCTTTCCCGTCACCGGATGGGACGCGATCGTCTTCGTCGCGGGCAACGCCACCCAGAGCGCGCACTACTACCAGAGCGCCTGGGGCATGGAGCTCGTCGCGTACTCGGGCCCCGAGAACGGCAATCGCGACCACAAGTCGTTCGTCCTCAAGAGCGGCTCGATCCGCTTCGTCATCATGGGCGCCGTCGACCCCGACAGCCCGCTCGCCGACCACCACCGCCGCCACGGCGACGGCGTCGTCGACATCGCCCTCGAGGTGCCCGACGTCGACAAGTGCATCGCCCAGGCGCGCAAGGCCGGCGCGACGGTCCTCGAGGAGCCGACCGACCACAGCGACGAGCACGGCACGGTCCGCACCGCGGCCATCGCGACCTACGGCGAGACGCGCCACACGCTCGTCCAGCGCACCGTGGACGGGCAGACGTATGCCGGCCCGTACCTCCCGGGCTACGTCCCCTCGAGCTCGGCCTACGAGAAGCGCGACGGCCAGCCCAAGCGTCTCTTCCAGGCCCTCGACCACATCGTCGGCAACGTCGAGCTCGGCCACATGGACGAGTGGGTCGGCTTCTACAACCGCGTCATGGGCTTCGTGAACATGGCCGAGTTCATCGGCGACGACATCGCCACCGACTACTCGGCTCTGATGAGCAAGGTCGTCGCCAACGGCAACCACCGCGTGAAGTTCCCGCTCAACGAGCCGGCCATCGCCAAGAAGAAGAGCCAGATCGACGAGTACCTCGAGTTCTACCGCGGCGCGGGGGCCCAGCACCTCGCCGTCGCGACGAACGACATCCTCGCCTCGGTCGACGCCCTGCGCGCCAACGGCGTCGAGTTCCTCGACACCCCCGACAGCTACTACGAGGACGCCGAGCTGCGCGAGCGCATCGGCAACGTCCGCGTGCCGATCGAGGAGCTGCAGAAGCGCAAGATCCTCGTCGACCGCGACGAGGACGGCTACCTGCTGCAGATCTTCACCAAGCCCCTGGGCGACCGCCCCACGGTCTTCTTCGAGCTCATCGAGCGGCACGGCTCGCTCGGCTTCGGCAAGGGCAACTTCAAGGCGCTCTTCGAGGCCATCGAGCGCGAGCAGGACAAGCGCGGCAACCTCTGACCCAGACCCCGCGGCACGCCGCGACCGATCGACCGTGGACCCGGCATGCCGGGTCCACGGTCGATCGTCGTCATGGCACAGTTGAGCCATGAGCCAGCAGCCCTCCGGGTGGTACGACGACCCCAGCAACGCCGACATGCTTCGCTACTGGGACGGCGTGACGTGGACCAACCACACCGCTCCGAAGAAGTCGCCGACCGCGTCGCAGAGCACCATCGGCCTGCCGCAGCAGAGTCAGCAGGGGCAGCAGGGCCAGTACGGCCAGGTGCCGCCCGACCGCACGGGCGTGCCCACGCCGACGACCCCGATGCCGCAGGGCAGCGGGTGGCAGAGCCAGTCCCCGCAGCAGCAGGCGCCGCAGGGGCACTACCCGCAGGCCCCGGCCAACGCGCAGTGGATGCACAACATCCGCACGACGGCCGACGGCGTCCCGCTCGCCTCGTGGGGCAAGCGTTTCGGGGCGTGGATCCTCGACGGCATCATCCTCGGCATCGCCTCCTATCTGCTACTGCGCGCGTTCGTGCCGGACTACTTCGCCTCGATCCAGCGCGTCGTCGACGCAGCGGCGGCCCAGGACCAGGCAGCGATGAGCTCGCTCATCAACGACGTCGCGGCCCAGGCCGTCAAGGCGGGCCTCGTGTCGTGGGTCTTCTCGGCGATCTACTGCATCGCCTTCTGGACGACGACCGGGCAGACGCCCGGCAAGATGGCCCTCGGCATCAGCGTGCGCCGCACGGACGCCGCCGGCCCCCTCGACGTCGTCACCGCGATCCGCCGTCGCCTGCTGTCGGCGCTCCAGCTGGTCCCGTTCGTCAGTGGCATCTACTTCATCGTCTTCCTGCTCGACGGGCTCTGGCCGCTGTGGGACGACAAGCGCCAGGCCCTGCACGACAAGGTCGCGAGCACGCAGGTCGTCGAGGGCAAGCAGCCGCGCAAGCAGGTCTGAGCGCCTCCCCGCAGCTCGGCGGGGGCGGTGCGGGCCGGTGGGGTCGGCCGACGGCATAACTGGCTTGCGCCGCTGTCGGTGGTCGGAGTGAGAATGGATGCTGCCCAGCAGTGCTGCGCGGCGTCGCCGCGGCCCACCCATCGCCGTCCATCCCGGAGTTCTCGTGTCTGCTCACACCGCTCCAGCCCACCCCGAGTACCCCGACGCCATCGACGGGGCCGTCCTCAAGATCGCCGGAGTCGTCGTCCTCGGCGCGATCATGTCGATCCTCGACATCACGGTCGTCAACATCGCGCTGCCGACCTTCCAGACGGCCTTCCCCGACGCGTCCGGCCAGCCGGTGCCGTACTCCACCGTCGCGTGGACGGTCACGGCCTACACGCTGGCCCTCGCGACCGTCATCCCGGTGACGGGCTGGGCGGCCGACCGGTTCGGCACCAAGCGGCTCTACGTCCTGGCCGTCATCCTCTTCACGGCCGGCTCGGCGCTCTGCGCGACGGCCGGCTCGATCGAGGTCCTCATCCTCTTCCGGGTCGTGCAGGGCCTGGGCGGCGGCATGCTCATGCCCCTCGGCATGACGATCATGACCCGCGCCGCCGGTCCGGCCCGCATGGGTCGACTCATGGCGATCCTCGGCGTGCCCATGCTCCTCGGCCCGATTTTCGGACCGATCCTCGGTGGCTGGCTCATCGAGGTCGCGACGTGGCACTGGATCTTCCTCATCAACGTCCCGATCGGCGTCGTCGCCGTGCTGTATGCGTTGTGGGCCCTGCCGTCCGACGCCCCCGAGCCGTCCGAGTCCTTCGACGTCGTCGGCATGCTGCTCATGTCGCCGGGCCTCGCGCTCTTCCTCTACGGCATCAGCTCGATCCCCGGTGAGGGGACCTTCGTGTCCAAGAAGGTGCTCATTCCCTTCTGCATCGGCCTGGCCATGGTCGTCGCGTTCGTCGTCTACAGCTTCCGTCCGAAGCACCCGCTGCTCGACCTGCGCCTCTTCCACAACCGCCGCCTCACCGTCGCGACGATCACGATGTTCCTCTTCGGCGCCGCCTTCTTCGGCGGGCTGCTGCTCGTGCCGACCTACTTCCAGGAGGTGCGCGGCGAGAACACCCTGCACGCGGCCTACCTCATGGTCCCGCAGGGTCTCGGCGCCATGCTGACGATGCCCATCGCCGGGGCCCTCGCCGACCGCATCCCGGTGGGTCGCATCGTGCCCTTCGGGCTGCTGCTCATCACCGGTGGCATGTTCGCGTTGACCCAGGTCGGCCCGGACACCTCCTACTGGGGCTTCATGATCCCGGTGCTCTTCGTCATGGGTCTGGGCATGGGCGGCACGATGATGCCCATCATGACGTCGGCCCTCAAGACGCTGACGGCCCACCAGGTCGCGCGCGGCTCGACCCTGCTCAACATCACGCAGCAGATCGCGAGCTCGATCGGCGTCGCCGTCATCTCGGTCGTCTTCACCAACAACCTGGCCGCCAAGCCGCTCGCCGGGCCGGCGATCGCGGCCCAGCGCGACCCGGGTCTCGTCGACAAGGTCGGCGGTCCGGCAGCGGTGCAGGAGGGACTGGCTCAGGCGGCCGACGCGTTCGGCGAGACCTTCCTCGTGGCCGCGATCCTCGTCGCGACGACCCTCGTCGCCGCGTGGTTCCTGCCGCGCCGGCACGAGGAGTCGCACCTGCTCGACGACGAGACGCAGGCAGCGCCGGTCGTCCTGCACTGACTGGAGGGCAGACGCCGCCTCAGACGGCGGGGCGGATGGTGCCGGTGACCTCCCCGAGCCCGATGCGCGCGCCCTGCGGTCCCGGCGCCCAGGCCGTCATCGTCACGGTGTCGCCGTCCTCGAGGAAGCCCCGCGTCGTGCCGTCGTCCAGCGTGAGCGGCTCGGTGCCGTTCCAGGTCAGCTCGAGCAGGCTGCCGCGCGTCTCGCGCGTCGGGCCGCTGATCGTCCCCGACCCGAAGAGGTCGCCGTCCCGGATGGACGCGCCGTTGACGGTGAGGTGGGCGAGCATCTGGGCGGGCGACCAGTACATCCCGGCGTGCTCGGGGTGCGAGACCACGGTGCCGTTGAGCGTCACCTCGACGTGCACGTCGAGCCCGAAGGCGTCGCCCTGCAGGTAGGGCAGCACCTGCGGATCCGACTGTCCCGGAAGGGCGGTGCGCGCCGACTCGAGCGCCTCGAGGGGGGTGACCCAGGCCGACACCGAGGTGGCGAACGACTTGCCGAGGAAGGGGCCGAGCGGGACGTACTCCCACGCCTGGATGTCGCGGGCGCTCCAGTCGTTGAGGATGACGACCCCGAAGAGGTGGTCGCGGGCCTCGTCGACCGAGACGCGCGAGCCCAGCGCTGTCGCGCCGCCGACGACGTAGCCGAGCTCGGCCTCGATGTCGAGGCGGATGCTCGGGCCGAAGACCGGTGCGGGGTCGTTCGGGCCCTTGCGCTGGCCCGTCGGGCGGACGACGTCGGTCCCGGAGACGACGACGGTGCCCGCGCGCCCGTGGTAGCCGATCGGCAGGTGCTTCCAGTTCGGCGGCAGCGCGGCGTTGTCGGGCCGGAAGATCTGCCCGACGTTGCTCGCGTGGTCCTCGCTCGCGTAGAAGTCGACGTAGTCGGCGACCTCGACGGGCAGGTGCAGCGTGACGTCGTCGAGGTGGTGCAGGTGCGGTGAGACGCCCTCGCGGTGCACCTCGTCGCTCAGGATCTCCGTCAGCCAGGCCCGGGCCGTGGTCCACGCCGGCCGGCCGAGCGCGAGGAAGGCGTTGAGGCTCGGCGTCTGCCACACGGCTGCGAGGTCGGGACCGTCGCCGACGAGACCGGCGTCGCGCCCGATGGCGGCCACGGCACCGGCGTCGAGCACGAGGTCGCCGATGCGGACGCCGACGCGGCGAGTCGGCTCGTTGGCCGTGCTGAACACGCCGTAGGGCAGGTTGTCGATGCCGTAGAGGTGGTCGTCGGGCACGTCGAGCCAGGTGGTCACCGGTGCTGCTCCTTCGGGTCGGTGGCGCGGATGAGTCCGAGCGCCTCGAGCTCGGTCAGGGGGTCGAGGACGCCGCAGCAGCCGTAGGACACGAAGCTCCCGCGAACGCGCTCGGCGTCGTCGGCGTCGAGGCTCGACAGGGCGGTGACGAGCACCTCGGTGTCGTGCCTGGCCAGGACGCCGGCGAGCTCGTGCTGCTCGGCGCCGTGCAGGGCCTCGTGGGTCGCGAGCAGGACGTTGAGCACACCGTGCATCGGCTCACCGGCGTGGGTGCCGCGGACGGCGTGGTGCAGCCCCCCGGTCAGCTTGAAGCTCAGCCCGTGCAGCACGACGGCGTCGAGGAAGCCCCCGAGCACCTGCTCGTCGGGCCAGGCCCAAGAGGGCGTCGCGCCGGTGCGGAACTTCGCCGTCACGTCGTGCTCCTCGTCGACGGCGGCCGCGATGTCGTCGAGCCCGCGGGCCTGCTCGTCACCGAGCCCCACCTCGACGACGACGGGCACCTCTGCTGCCAGGGCGTGCCGCCACTCGTCGGACCAGCCGAGCTCCGCAGCCGTGACGAGCACCCGGTCGTGGTCCCGCAGCGACGTGAGCGCGTCGACGAGGGGTTGCACCGGGGCGCTGGGTCGCACGACGAGGCTGACCTCGAGCGGCGCCTGCGACGTGCGCGGGTCGGCCGAGGCGAGCGTCGCGAGCTCGTCCGCGGACGAGGCGGGCACGAGCAGCGCCCCGATGTGGGCGGCATACGACCCCGTGCGTCGCTCGAGGTGCTCCCGCACGGCGACGTCGAGCGGCGACAGCCCAGGGGGGAAGACGGCGGCGTCGTCGACGAGGCGGTCGAAGAGGGGCGCGAACGGCGTCCTTGACATGACCGGGAGCGTACTCCACTGTTGCAATAGCGATACACCCGCGTCCGCTCAACGGACGCGCTCGACGGAGAGGCCTCGTCCATGGCGCACTACCAGGCGGTCGGGAGCATCCCGCCCAAGCGGCACACCCAGCACCGGCGTCCGGGGCAGGGGGACGCGCCGGGGGAGCTCTACTACGAGGAGCTGATGGGCGAGGAGGGCTTCAGCTCGGACAGCTCGCTGCTCTACCACCGCAACATCCCGTCGACGACGGTGGGCGCCGCGGTGTGGGAGCTGCCCGACCAGTCGACGACGCCGAACCACCCGCTGACGCCGCGCCACCTCAAGCTCCACGAGCTCTTCGACGCCGGGACGGTCGGCACGACGGACGTCGTGACCGGCCGGCGCCTCGTGCTCGGCAACGGCGACGTGCGCATCTCGTATGCCGTGGCCGGCGCGCCGAGCCCGTGGTACCGCAACGGGATCGGTGATGAGTGCGTCTACGTCGAGCGCGGCGCCGCCCGCGTCGAGACGGTGTTCGGGGCCTTCGATGTCGCCGAAGGCGACTACGTCATCATCCCGCGGGCCACCACGCACCGCTGGATCCCTGTCGTCGGCGGCGACGAGCCGCTGCGCGCCTACTGCATCGAGGCCAACAGCCACATCGCGCCGCCCAAGCGCTACCTCAGCAAGTACGGCCAGCTGCTCGAGCACGCGCCCTACTGCGAGCGCGACCTGCGCCAGCCCGACGGCCCGCTGCTCGCCGAGCAGGTCGGCGCCGACCCGGACGAGCAGACCGACGTCTACATCAAGCACCGCGGCAACGGACCGGGCGGAGTCGTCGGCACCATCCACACGCTGCCCTTCCACCCGCTCGACGTCGTCGGCTGGGACGGGTGCCTCTACCCGTACGTCTTCAACGTCCGCGACTTCGAGCCGATCACGGGGCGCATCCACCAGCCGCCGCCGGTGCACCAGGTCTTCGAGGGCTGGAACTTCGTGATCTGCAACTTCGTGCCGCGCAAGGTCGACTACCACCCGCTCGCCATCCCGGTGCCGTACTACCACTCCAACGTCGACAGCGACGAGATCATGTTCTACGTCGACGGCGACTACGAGGCGCGCAAGGGCTCGGGCATCGGCAAGGGGTCGGTCTCCGTCCACCCCGGCGGCCACGCCCACGGCCCGCAGCCCGGCGCGACCGAGGGCTCGATCGGGGTCGAGGCCTTCGACGAGCTCGCCGTCATGGTCGACACGTTCCGGCCCCTGGAGCTCGGCGAGGGGGGCCTCGCCGTCGACGACGGGCTCTACGCCATGTCGTGGTCCAAGGGTGCCGGCCGGGCGGTGCCCGGCGGTGCCCACTCCGAGGGCTGAGCCCCGTGTCCACTCCGGCCGGGGTCGCCCGGGGGGAGGCCTCACAGACGCTCGACCGGGGCATCCGGGTGCTCGAGACCCTCGCCGACGCCGGCGCCTCGGCCGGCCTGACGATCACCGAGCTCGCGACCCGGCTCGGCGTCGGGCGCCCCGTCGTCTATCGCCTCGTCACGACCCTCGAGGAGCACCACCTCGTCTCCCGGGCGATCGACGGACGGGTCCGACTCGCGCTCGGCATCAGCCGCCTCGCCTCGGCCGTCACGCCGGTCGTGCGCAGCGACGCCCGGCCCGTGCTGCGCGAGCTGGCCGACACCGTCGGCGCGACCGCGCACCTGACGATCGCCGAGGGCGACGAGGCCCTCGCGCTCGTCGTCGTGGAGCCCTCCTGGACCGACGTCCACGTCGCCTACCGCTCCGGCGCTCGGCACGCGCTCGACCAGGGGGCCGCCGGCCGGGCGATCCTCGCCGCGCGAACGGGGGAGCCGGGGGTGGTCGGCACGGACGGTGAGCTCCAGGCAGGCGCTCACGGACTCGCGCTGTCGCTCTCGACCCGTGCAGACCCGACCCCGGGTGGGGTCGAGGCGTCGGTCGGCGTCGTCTCGCTCGAGCCCCTCGACGTGCGCACGGTCGGCCCCCGGCTCGAGCGCGCGGCCCGGGCGCTGCGCGCCGTCCTGCGCTGACCCTCCCTGCGCTGACCCTCCCTGCGCTGACCCGTCCTGCCCGACAAGGGAATCGGAGCATTTCGGGCATGACCGTAAAGAGTTGGTCAGGAGATGTCCCGACCGACAACCGTCGCCGGGTGGCGGCGGTCTAGTGGAGTGAGGCGCTCAACGGGGAGCGCCCACAGGGATAGGGGATCACCCATGAGAGCTCCACGCCTTCTTGTCGCCCTCGCCGCGGCCGCCCTCCTCGCGCCGATCGGGGCCACCACAGCCTCTGCAGCGCCCACCAACGACACCTCCGCCGGGGCCACGGCCATCACGTCGCTGCCGACGACCATCACCCAGGACACGACCACGGCGACGACCGACTCCGTCGACGCCTCCCTCAACGAGCAGTGTGGCGCTCCGGCGACGAACGGCAGCGTCTGGTTCACCTACACCGACCCCACCGGCGACGGGATGCTCGTCGACGTGGCACAGTCCGACTTCACTGCGGGCGTCATGATCGTCCAGGGCGACCCGACCGCGGGCGGCTTCGTCGTCGCGTGCGGTCCGGAGGTGTCGGCGATCCGTGGTGAGGCAGGCACGACGTACTACGTCATGGCCTTCTCGGACTCGCCGGCGAAGACCGGCGGCACCCTCGTCGCCTCGTTCGAGCCGCTCCCGCCGGCCCCGGTCTCGACGCTCACCGTCGACCCGCGCGCCACGGCCTACAAGGACGGCTCGCTGAGGCTGACCGGCTCGTACTCGTGCTCGAACGCCAACGGCTTCTCGAGCGACATCGAGGGCCAGGTCGTCCAGCGGGTCGGTCGCGTCAAGATCAACGGCTTCTTCTTCACCTCGCCGCTCGAGTGTGACGGCGCCGTGCACGCGTGGGAGGGATTCGCGTTCAGCGACAACGGCCTCTTCGCGGGTGGCAAGGCCGCGAACGTGAGCGTCGCCTTCGCGTGCGGTGACTTCGACTGCGCGACCAGCTTCGTCGAGCAGACCGTCCAGGTGAGCCGCAACGGCAAGTGACCTGACCAGAGGGGGCGGCGCGTCGCGACGACAGGGGTCGTGACGCGCCGTACCGGTCGGTCAGAACCGTTGCAGCCCATAGCCGTCGGCGTATGCCGTCAGGTCTCGACCGTGGGCGCGCCGAGCAGGCGTACGCCCGCCTCTGCGAGCTGCGCCAGGGCTGCGTCGGTCGTGGGGCGGGCGACGCCGGCCGTGAGGTCGAGCAGCACCGTCGTCTCGAAGCCCTCGCGGCGGGCGTCGAGAGCCGTCGCCCGGACGCAGTGGTCCGTGGCGATGCCGACGACATCGACGCGGGAGACCCCGCGCTCCGTGAGCCAGGTCGCGAGTGCCACCTGCTCGTCGTCGGCGGATCGACCCTCGAAGCCGCTGTAGGCAGCGGCGTGCTCGCCCTTGCGGAAGACGGCCTCGATGTTGTCGAAGGCTCCGACGAGGTTGGGGTGCAGGTCGGCCCCGTCGCTGTCAGCGACGCAGTGCACCGGCCACGAGTCGACGTAGTCGGGGGTGGACGAGAAGTGGTCGCCCGGGTCGACGTGCCAGTCCGCGGTCGCGACGACGTGGTCGTAGTCGGCCACGTGCGCGTTGACGTGGTCGCCGATGCGGCGGGCGACGTCGGCGCCGCCCCCGACGGCGAGGGACCCGCCCTCGCAGAAGTCGTTCTGCACGTCGACGATGATCAGGGCCCGTCCACCGTCCGGCTGCATCGATGTGACCGATGTGACCATGTCTCAGTCCTCCTCGTAGATGGTGGGGATCACGGGCTCGCCGCGCGAGAGCTGTGCCGCCGCCCGGGGCAGCTCGGCCCGCGACGCCTCGTGGCGGGCGCGCGCCTCGTGGATGTCCTGGTGGTCGACGACCTCACCGTCGCGGACGAGGTCGATCATGAGCGGGCGGTCGTTGCCGTCGTCGCGTGGGCGCTCGCCGATGCCGATGACCTCGGCCTGCGCCACGCCGGACGGGCTGAGCCGTCGCAGGGCCCACTTGCGGCCCCCGACCGACGTCTTGTCCTTGCTCTTCTTCGCGACGCCCTGCATCTGCCCGGAAGCGTCCTCGCGCTGGACGAGCTTGTAGACCATGGAGGCGGTCGGCGCGCCCGAGCCGGTCACGAGCGCCGTGCCGACCCCGTAGCCGCTGACGGGACCGGCCGCGAGCCCGGCGATGGCGTACTCGTCGAGGTCGGAGGTCACGATGATGCGCGTGTCGGTGTTGCCGGCCGCGTCGAGCTGGGCGCGCACCTCGGTGGCCTGGATGAGGAGGTCTCCCGAGTCGAGCCGGACCGCACCGAGCTCCGGGCCGGCGATCTCCATCGCGAGCGCGACCGCGGTCCTGACGTCGTAGGTGTCGACGAGGAGCGTCGTGCCCTTGCCGAGCGACTCGACCTGCGCGGTGAACGCCTCCTTCTCCGAGTCGTAGAGGAGGGTGAAGGCGTGGGCCGCGGTGCCGGTCGTCGGCACGCCGTAGCGCCGGCCCGCCTCGAGGTTGCTCGTCGCCTCGAAGCCGGCAACGTAGGCCGCGCGGGCCGCCGCGACGGCCGACTCCTCGTGCGTGCGCCTCGAGCCCATCTCGATGCACGGCCTGCCGATGGCGGCCGTCGTCATGCGCGAGGCGGCGGACGCGATCGCGGTGTCGTGGTTGAGGATCGAGAGCACGAGCGTCTCGAGGATGACGCCCTCCGCGAAGGTCGACTCCACGACGAGCACCGGGGACTGCGGGAAGTAGCACTCGCCCTCCGCGTAGCCACTGACATGACCGGAGAAGCGGTAGCTCTCCAGCCAGTCGACGGTCTGCCGGTCGACGACCTTGTGGTCGGAGAGGAAGCGCAGCTCGTCGTCACCGAAGCGGAACTGCTCGAGCGCCTCGAGCACCCGACCCGTGCCGGCGATGACGCCGTAGCGCCGCCCGTCCGGCAGTCGACGGGCGAAGGCCTCGAAGACGCACCGGCGGTGCGCCTCGCCCGAGGCGAGCGCGGCCTGCAGCATCGTCAGCTCGTAGTGGTCGGTCAGCAGCGCCGTGCTCGCGGCGCGGGGGCTCGTCGGGCTCACGAGCCCCACCCTAGGCGCGAACGGCGGTCGGGGACCGTCTGCCTCGCGGTCGCCGGTGGACCTAGGGTGGCCCTGTGACCGCACCCACGCTCTCCCTCGCACCCGTCGAGCAGGAGGTGACCTCCACCGACGAGGTCGTCGCCCCCGACGTGCCGTGGGTGACGATCGTCTGGAACGACCCCGTCAACCTCATGACGTACGTGACGTGGGTCTTCGAGACGTACTTCGGCTACGCGCGCGCCAAGGCCGAGAAGCTGATGATGGACGTGCACGTCAAGGGCCGCGCCGTCGTGTCCAACGGCCCGCGCGAGACGATGGAGCGCGACGCCGAGGCGCTCCAGGGCTACGGGCTCTGGGCCACGTTCGAGAAGGACAGCTGATGGCCCGCGCCTTCCTGCGCGAGCAGGACCGCTACGTCGGTCTGCTGGAGTCGACCGAGCGCATCGTGCTGCAGGGGCTCATGCAGCAGACGCGGCTGCTGCTCTCCCCGGAGATCGAGCCCACCGGTGACGCGTTCGACGACCTCGTGGCGACGATGGGCCTGTCCCTGAGGGCTGCCGACCAGGAGCCGTCGGCTGCGAAGGACGGTGCCGCGGAGGCGGACTCGTCGTCCTTCGCCGAGCGTGACCCTGCACTGGACCGGCTCCTGCCGACCGCCCACCGGGGCGACGACCAGATCGCCGCCGAGTTCCGCCGTCTGACGGAGGAGGGGCTGCGCCAGCGCAAGAGCGGCAACCTCGACGTCGCGCTCGAGTGCGTCGAGCAGGCCGTCGGCAACCGCGTCGTGCTCGACGAGACCCAGGCGCCGGCCTTCCTCATGGCGCTCACCGACGTGCGGCTGCTGCTCGGCGAGCGCATGGGCATGCGCACCGAAGAGGACGCCGAGGCGCTGCACGACGCGATGGACGACCTCGACGACGACGACCCGCTCGGCTACGCGATGGCGTGGTACGACTTCCTCACCTGGCTGCAGGAGACCCTGACGCAGGCGCTCATGGGCACCGACCTGCGCGACGTCGTGGCGGCATACGACGACGACCTCGAGGACGACTCGGACGACGAGGGTCCCCGGGACGGCTCGGTGTGACGCAACCGACGCGCGGGCGCCCGGCCGTCGTCGGCGCAGGCACCTAGGCTCGTCCCGTGGACGTCACGATCGTCGGGTGCTCGGGATCCTTCGCCGGGCCACGCTCGCCCGCCTCGTCCTACCTCGTCCGCGCCGAGCACGAGGGGCGCACGTGGAGCATCGTGCTCGACCTCGGCAACGGTGCGCTGGGAGCTCTCCAGCGCCACATCGAGCCGTATGCCGTCGACGCCGTTCTGCTCAGCCACCTGCACGTCGACCACTGCATCGACATGTGCGGGCTCTACGTCATGATGCGCTACCTCCCCGGCGGTCCAGGCCGCTCGACGATGCCGGTGTGGGGCCCGCCGGGCACCGGGGTGCACCTGGCGCGCGCCTACGGCAGCGGCGAGGCCGAGGACGTCCTCGGGGTCTTCGACTTCCACGACCTGCGCCACCGCGACCCCGTCACGATCGGGCCGTTCACGATCACCCCGGTCCGCGTCAACCACCCGGTCGAGGCCTACGGCTTCCGGGTCGAGGCCGGGGGCCGGGTGCTCGCCTACACCGGCGACACCGACACGTGCGACGAGCTCGACGAGCTGCTGACAGGCGCCGACCTCGTGCTCGCGGACTCGGCCTTCGTCGACGGCCGCGACACGGTGCCCGACATCCACCTGTCTGGTCGCCGGGCGGCCGAGGCCGCGGTGCGCGCCGGGGGAGTGCGACGCCTCGTGCTGACCCACATCCCCGCCTGGAACGACCCCGAGGTGTGCCGGGAGCAGGCCGCCGCCGTCTGGCCGGGCAAGGTGGAGCTGGCCGAGGCCGACGCCACCTACTGTCTCTGACGCCCCGTCCGTCCTGCTGACGGGTGAGGCCTCGCGCACCCGGGTATGGAACGTGACGGTGCGGCGCGCCCGGCACCCGTCGGGAGGGCGCCGGCCAGCACCGACCGAACCAAGGAGGCACCGTTGCAGCAGCGAACCATCGGATCGAGGAAGGTCAGCGCGATCGGGCTCGGGGGCATGCCGATGTCCATCGAGGGCCGGCCCGACGAGGACCGGTCGATCCGGACCATCCACGCCGCGCTCGACGCCGGCGTCACTCTCATCGACACGGCCGACGCGTACCACCGTGATGCCGGCGAGGTGGGCCACAACGAGTCGCTCATCGCCAAGGCGCTGTCGTCGTGGTCGGGCAGCGCGTCCGACGTGCTCGTGGCCACCAAGGGCGGTCACCGCCGCCCCGGCGACGGGTCGTGGACGAAGGACGGGCGTCCCGAGCACCTCAAGGAGGCGGCCAAGGCCTCGCTCCAGCGGCTCGGGGGCGACGCCATCGGTCTCTACCAGTTTCACCGTCCCGACCCGGACGTGCCCTACGCGGAGTCGGTCGGCGCCCTGGCCGACCTGCTCGACGAGGGCGTCATCGAGATGGCCGGCATCTCCAACGCGGACCCCGCCCAGATCCGCGAGGCCCAGGAGGTGCTCGGCGGCCGGCTCGTGTCGGTGCAGAACCAGTTCTCACCGGCCTTCCGCAGCAGCCGTCCCGAGCTCGACCTGTGCGCCGAGCTCGGCATCGCGTTCCTGCCGTGGAGCCCACTCGGCGGCATCAGCAAGGCCGGTGACCTCGGCAGCCGTCACGACGCGTTCGCCGAGGTGGCCAAGGCCCACGACGTGAGCCCGCAGCGGGTCGCACTCGCCTGGGAGCTCGCCCTCGCCCCGGTCGTCGTGCCGATCCCCGGTGCGTCGCGACCGGAGAGCATCGAGGACTCGGTGCAGGCCGTCGACCTCGAGCTCTCCGCGGACGAGGTGGATCGGCTCTCCGCCGAGACCCTGGACTGACCGACGGGCTGACCTGCTGTCGGAAGAGGCGCTCACCGGCGCCGCGGGGACGGGTCCTTACGGTTCGCGAACGAGCGGCCCGGGCCCGTCCCCGCGACGGCGATGCAGGCCTAGCGTGGAGTCATGGCTAGCCTCGTGGGCATGACTGAACGACATGACGGCCGTGCCATCGACGAGACGCGCGAGGTGCGGATCACCCGCAACTGGCTCGACCACGCAGAGGGCAGCGTCCTCATCGAGTTCGGACGCACGCGCGTGCTGTGCGCGGCGTCCTTCACCGAGGGCGTGCCCCGCTGGCTCAAGGGAAAGGGAACCGGCTGGGTCACCGCCGAGTACGCCATGCTGCCCCGCGCCACGAACACCCGCTCCGACCGCGAGAGCGTCAAGGGCCGCATCGGCGGCCGCACCCACGAGATCAGCCGACTCATCGGCCGGAGCCTGCGAGCGGTCATCGACACCAAGGCGCTCGGTGAGAACACCATCGTCCTCGACTGCGACGTGCTCCAGGCCGACGGCGGCACCCGCACCGCTGCCATCACCGGGGCCTTCGTGGCCCTGGCCGACGCGATCGAGCACGCCCGCTCGAAGGGCCTCATCGCCAAGAAGGCCCAGCCGCTGACCGGGTCGGTCGCCGCCGTCTCCGTCGGCATCGTCGGCGGGCAAGCCGTCCTCGACCTCGACTATCCGGAGGACTCGACCGCCGAGACCGACATGAACGTCGTCATGACGGGCGACGGTCGCTTCATCGAGGTCCAGGGAACGGCCGAGGGGGAGCCGTTCGACCGCGACCTGCTGGGACAGCTGCTCGACCTCGCGACGAAGGGCTGCGCCGACCTCACCGACCGCCAGCAGAAGGCGCTCGCCGAGGGAGTCGCCCCGTGACCACGGTCGTCCTCGCCACCCGCAACGCGCACAAGGTCGAGGAGCTCCGCGAGATCCTCGCCGACGTCAGCGCCGACCTCGGGCTCGACATCGTCGGCCTCGACGGCTTCCCCGACGCACCCGACGTCGTCGAGGACGGCGTCACGTTCGAGCAGAACGCGATCCTCAAGGCAGCGTCGGCGGCCAACGCCACCGGCCTGCCCGCCCTGGCCGACGACTCCGGCCTGGCCGTCGACGTGCTCGGCGGCGCCCCGGGCATCTTCAGCGCCCGGTGGTCCGGTGGCTGCGGTGACCGCGGCAACCTCGAGCTGCTCCTTGCCCAGCTCGGCGACGTGCGCGACGAGCATCGCGCCGCGGCCTTCGTCTGCGCCGCTGCACTGGTGCTCCCGGACGGACGGTCCGCGGCCGAGCTCGGTCGCTTCCCCGGCACCGTGGCCCGCGAGCCCCGCGGCGAGGGCGGTTTCGGCTACGACCCGATCTTCGTGCCATCCGACCAGCCGGACGGCAACGAACGCACACTGGCGGAGTACGCCCCCGACGAGAAGAACCACGTCTCGCACCGTGCACTCGCCTTCCGCGCCCTCGCGCCACACCTGAAGGAGCACCTGAGGCCATGACCACGACCAGCCCGGCCACCCGTCCCGAGACCGCCCCCGAACCGCCGGCCCGTCCGTTGTGGTGGGGTGCGCTCGACGGGGTGGTGGCCGGGCTGCTCACGGTCGGGATCGCGACCCTCGCCGCGTCGTTCCTCACGGCGGTCGGTGCGTCGACCGGCCAGCCCGCGCCGATCGCCGCGGTGAGCGGGGCCTTCATCGACCGGACGCCCCCGTGGCTCAAGGACTTCGCCATCGCGACGTTCGGCACCAACGACAAGCGTGCGCTGCTCGTCGGGACCGTCGTCGTGCTCACGCTCGCGTGCGCGGCCATCGGCGTCCTCGCCGGTCGGCGCCTCGTCGCGGGCCTCGTGGTGTTCGCGGTCGTCGGTGTGGTCGGCGCCGCCGCGGTGCTGACCCGTCCGGGTGCGAGCCCCGCCGACGTCCTGCCGACGATCGTCGGCACGGCCGTCGGCCTCTGGTTCCTCAGCCGCGCAGCGGCGCCCTCGTCGAGCGCTCCCGGCGCCGCGAACCCCGGGCGACGCTGGCTCATCGGGGGAGCGGTCGGTGCCGTCGCGGCATACGCGGGCAGTGCCTTCGGAGGGGACTCGGCGGCGGCCACGGTGTCGCGCGACGCGCTCAAGAGCACTCCGCTCAAGGGCACGAAGCTCGCCATTCCCGAGGGCGCCGACCTCAAGGTCCCGGGGCTCTCGCCCTACATCGTCCCGAACGCCGACTTCTATCGCATCGACACCGCGATCGTCGTCCCGCGCATCGATGCCAACGAGTGGAAGCTCAAGGTCACCGGCATGGTCGACCGTGAGGTCGAGATCGACTGGAAGGCCTTGCAGGGCAAGCAGATGCAGGAGGCCCTCGTCACGCTGACCTGCGTCTCCAACGAGGTCGGCGGCGACCTCGTCGGCAATGCCGTGTGGACCGGGTGGCCGGTGCGCGAGCTGCTCGCCATGGCCGGGCCCAAGGCGGGCGCCGACATGGTCCTGCAGACGAGCATCGACGGCTTCACGGCGTCGACGCCGCTCGGCGCGCTCACCGACGACCGCAACGCGCTGCTCGCGATCCGGATGAACGGCGAGCCGCTGCCCTTCGAGCACGGCTTCCCCGTCCGGGTCGTCGTGCCCGGCCTCTACGGCTACGTGTCGGCGACGAAGTGGGTCACCGAGCTCAAGGTGACGACGTATGCCGCCGACGTGGCCTACTGGACGCCGCGTGGCTGGTCGGCGACCGGGCCGATCAAGACCGCCTCACGCATCGACGTTCCGCAGGCGGGTGCCGTCGTCAAGGCGGGCACCGTCGCCGTCGCCGGCGTCGCGTGGGCCCAGCACACCGGCATCTCGAAGGTCGAGGTGCAGGTCGACCAGCAGCCGTGGACCGAGGCGCGGCTCGCCGCGGACGCGAGCATCGACACGTGGCGCCAGTGGGTCTACGAGTGGCAGGCGACGCCCGGCAGCCACGACATCCGGGTGCGCGCCTACGACGCCAAGGGCCAGGTGCAATCGCCCCTCGAGGCGCCCCCGGCCCCGGACGGCGCCACCGGCATCCACGTCGTCAACGTCAGGGTGGAGTGACCCCGTCTGCTCCCGAGCCGACGACGGCCTCGGCCTCGATCTCGACGAGCAGGTCGGGGTCGATGAGGGCGCTGACCTGAACCATGGTCGAGGCCGGCCGCACGTCGGCGAAGACCTCCCCGTGCGCTCGGCCCACGGCCTCCCAGTCACGGATGTCCGTGACGTACATCCGGGTCCGCACGACGTCGGCGGGGGAGGCCCCGCACTCCGCGAGCGCCTCGACGACGATCTCGAGCGCGACCCGCGCCTGGGTGTAGGCGTCGCCGGGGGCGACGACGCGTCCGTCCCGGATGGCCGTGGTCCCGGCCACGTGGACCGTGTCCCCGACTCGCACGGCCCGCGAGTAGCCGACGACGCCCTCCCACGGGCTGCCCGTGCCGACGTTCTGCCTCATGAACGCAGGCTAGCCGGAACCTCCGAGGGTGCGGTCACGCTCGTCAGCGAGGCCGTCGGCAGCAGGAACCAGTGCCGCGCCAGACAGACGACGCGGGCGTGCTCGACCGGCCCGTCCGTGCTCTCGAGGACGGCCCGCTCCGTGACCTCCGCGACCGCGCCGCACTCCGGGCACGTCGTCGTGTCGAGCGCCTCTCCGGCCCCGTTGCCGGCCCCGTTGCCGGCCCTGTTGGTCATTCGCTCCACGGCACACCTCCTCGTCCGCGTCTCTCAAGGACGGAGGTGCGGACGCGGCGGCTGATACCAGCGCGGAGCCAACTACAGTGGGGGCCGCGCACCCCGCGAGCGGACGTGGTGGAACTGGTAGACACGCAGGATTTAGGTTCCTGTGCCCTAGGTGTGCGGGTTCGAGTCCCGCCGTCCGCACTCGGCAGCACCCAGCCGGTCCGTCCCCGCACCAATCCGCAGCCGCCCGCACCCGTCGGGCGCTCGGAACGGGTACGAGCCCGGCACACCACGACGAAGGAGCCCCGCGTGACGTCCAGACTCGAGCCCGGCGAGCAGGCCCCGGCCTTCACCCTGACCGACGACGCCGGCCGGACGGTCAGCCTCGCGGACTTCGCGGGCCGCAAGGTCATCGTCTACTTCTATCCGGCCGCCATGACCCCCGGCTGCACGAAGCAGGCGTGCGACTTCAGCGAGTCCCTCGACTCGCTGAAGAAGGACGGCTACGAGGTCGTCGGGATCTCCAAGGACAAGCCGGCCAAGCTCGCGAAGTTCCGCGAGCGCGACCACCTCACCATCCCGCTGCTGAGCGACGAGGACCTCGCGGTCCACACGGCATACGGCGCCTGGGGTGAGAAGAAGCTCTACGGCAAGACCGTCGAGGGCGTCATCCGCTCGACCTTCGTCGTCGACGAGGAGGGCAAGGTCAGCCACGCCTTCTACAACGTCAAGGCGACCGGCCACGTGGCCAAGCTCCGTCGCGACCTCGGCATCGCCGACTAGAGTCGCAACCGTCCCCCGAAAGGAAGCCAGATGAGCGACACCGCACGCATCGAGAAGGACATCCAGGCCGCCCGCGCGCGCCTCGAGGGCACCGTCAACGAGCTGGCGTACCGCGCCCAGCCCCAGGTCATCGCGCAGCGCCAGCTCCAGGGCCTGCGGCTGCGGCTCGACGCCGCCACGCACACCGAGGACGGCGAGCTGCGCGTCGAGCGTATCGGCGCCGTCGTCGCCGCGGCGGTCGTCGTCGTGGTGGCCATCGGGCTGCTCCGCCGGCGCCGCTGAACCCGACCGTCCCCCGACCGTCCCCAGGGCCCGGCCACGTCTGACGTGGCCGGGTTCTGTCGTTCCCGGCGAAGGTAGGGCGCACGACACCCCGGGGGAAATAGGAGAGACCCCCGTCCGGATCTCTCCGAACGAGGGCCTCTCTGAAGTGCGCCGCCAGGGACTCGAACCCCGAACCCAGTGATTAAGAGTCACTTGCTCTGCCAATTGAGCTAGCGGCGCAACGAGGTGAAACGTTAGCAGCCGTCCCGGGCCGGGACAAAATCGGCCGCCGCGGAGCCGTCGGGAGCCCGGCCTCGACCGGCTCTGGGCAGCTCCACGGGAGGCTGCGAAGCGCGAGCGTCCCGGTGCTGCGGGCGGATTCGCCGACCTAGGGCGTCGCCGACGCCGACGAGATGAGCGACAGCGCGAGGCTCACCACCATGACGCCGATGATGACGCCGACCGTGATCCGCTGGGCCTTCTTGTTCCCCATGAGCATGCGCCCCATTGTGCGGCATCGGACCCGACGGGTCGAAGCGACAGCACGGGATGAGCGGGGCCGCACATGACTGTGGCCCGGTCCCCTCGAGGGGACCGGGCCACAGTCTGCGTCCTGCGGGGCAGGACCATGGGGTGAGTGACGGGACTTGAACCCGCGGCCACCTGGACCACAACCAGGTGCTCTACCAGCTGAGCTACACCCACCATGCACAACACGAGCCGGGCCCGAGGGCTCGGCGCCGTGTCACGGCGTCGACAATGCTACAGGCTCTCGTGAGGTGCTCGTGACCACCCCGGCCGGACGGCCTACGCCATGCGTGGTCGTATGCCGTCCGGCGCGGTCGGCGAGCTCAGTGCTCGATGACGTGGGGCGAGGCGAGCGCCTTGGCGGTGGCGCTGTCGGGCCCGGGCTGCGGCACGAAGACGGCCTCGCGGTAGTAGCGCAGCTCGGCGATCGACTCGCGGATGTCGGCCAGGGCGCGGTGGCCGCCGGACTTCTTCGGGGCGTTGAAGTAGACGCGGGGGTACCAGCGGCGTGACAGCTCCTTGATCGAGCTGACGTCGATGATCCGGTAGTGCAGGTACGACTCCAGCACCGGCATGTCGCGCGAGAGGAACCCGCGGTCGGTCGCCACGGTGTTGCCGCCTAGCGGGGCCTTGCGGGGCTCGGGGACGAACGTGCGGATGTAGTCGAGGACGATGTGCTCGGCCTCCTGCAGGGTCACGCCGGAGTCGAGCTCGGTGATGAGGCCGGAGCTCGTGTGCATGTCGCGGACGAAGTCGTCCATCTGCTCGAGGGCCTCGTCCGGCGGCTTGACGACGACGTCGATGCCGTCGCCGAGCTGGTTCAGCTCGAAGTCGGTGACGAGGGCCGCCACCTCCACCAGGGCGTCGGACTTCAGGGACAGGCCGGTCATCTCGCAGTCGATCCAGATGATCCGGTCGGCGATGGCTCGGTGGTTGGTGTCGCTCACCGGTCCACCATAGAGGCTGCGGGGGAGGCGCCCTCGCGAGTCGCACACGCACGGGCACGCACTGGCACGCACAGGCAGGGTGCGCAGCCGCCCTGCTGCACTAGCCTGCCGTCATGACTTCAGGGGACGTGACGACGCAGGGTCCAGGCTCGAGCCCGGGCGGTCAGGCGCAGCAATGGAGTCCGGTGCGCAACCCGACCCGGCGACCGCTGCTGCGCACCGCCCTGACGATCGGCGTCGCCGCCTCGGTCTTCCTCGTCTGCCTGCTCATCCTCCTCGGCATCCTCGGCGAGCGGCTGACGACGCAGACGCTCGTCACGTCGGCACTCATGGCGATCATCCCGGTGCTCGTCATCGTCCCGACCTTCCTCTGGCTCGACCGCTACGAGGCCGAGCCGGTGCGCTACATCGTCTTCGCGTTCCTCTGGGGCGCGCTCGTGGCCGTGGTCGGTGCCTTCTTCCTCAACACCTTCGGGCTCAAGCTGCTCGTCGAGTCGCGCTGGACCGACCCGCTCGAGACGGGCGCGGTCTACCTCGCGCCCGTCACCGAGGAGACCCTGAAGGGCCTCGGCATCCTGCTGATCTACCTGCTGCGTCGCCGGGAGTTCGACGGGATCATCGACGGCATTGTCTACGCCGGGCTCATCGGCGCCGGCTTCGCGTTCAGCGAGAACATCCTCTACCTCGGGCAGGCCTACAACGAGTACGGCAGCGAGGGCCTCACCTCGACCTTCCTCGTCCGGGGGCTGATGGGTCCCTTCGGCCACCCGCTCTTCACCTCGTTCACCGGGATCGGCATCGGCATCGCCGTGACCGCCCGCCGCCCGGCGGTGCGGGTCCTCGCCATCCTCGTCGGCTGGGTCTGCGCGATGCTGCTCCACGGCCTCTGGAACCTCTCGGCCCTCGCCGGGATGGACGGCTTCTTCGCCGCCTACGTGACCTACCAGGTGCCGCTGTTCCTCGCGTTCATCGGCTTCCTCTTCTGGCTGCGGCGCCGTGAGGGCCGACTCATCGGGCGCTACCTCTCGCCGTATGCCGACGCCGGCTGGCTGACGCATGCCGAGGTCGCGATGCTCTCCAACCTCCGGCTGCGCCGGGCGGCGCGGTCCTGGGCCCGGCAGACCGGCGGCCGGGTGGCGAAGCAGTCGATGGACGCCTTCCAGGACAGCGCGAGCGACCTTGCCCTGCTGCGTTCCCGGCTCGTCCACGGGACGGCGGAGGACGGCGCGTCGGAGCGGGAGATGGTGCTGCTCGAGTCGATCACGGCCCACCGCCGCGACTTCATCGGCTCGCCCGTGACCTGATCGGCCCCACCCGCCGGAGGTGCCTATCATTGGACGGCGCCCTGATCGGGCGACGGCCCCTGTAGCTCAGCGGATAGAGCAAGAGCCTTCTAATCTCTTGGTCGCAGGTTCGATTCCTGCCGGGGGCGCCTGCAGGACCGTCCCGGTCGGACGCTGGGAAGCACCGTCCGACCGGGACGGTCAGCGAGGCGCCCCGGCAGGAATCCGGAGGAGCGTGCGCCGGAGTCCTGCCGGGGGCGTCCACTCGTCCACGGGACCTCGCCACACGGCATACGCCATCGGGAAACCCCCGTGGCGCAAGGTCGTTCGACGACCGATCCGGTATGCCGTCACCCGCCTTGGGTGCGCGGGTGCACCCTGCGCGGGGGACCGTCAGGTCACGACTCGGGGTACGTCGTGGGGGCGCGCCGCCTTTCGGTTTGGTTGTGCCAGCGCGACACGGAAGGATACGGGCGTGACAGGTGATTCAGGGGTGGGCAACGCCCGGCTCCTCGCGGGCGTGCAGGCACTTCGGTCTGCCGTCGCCGAGACGACCCTGCCGCTCGACCTGGCCGCCGCTCCGTCGGCTCGGACGGCTCGAGCCCGGCTGCTCGCGCAGCTCGACGACTACGTCATCCCGCGGCTGACGTCGCTGGACGCGCCGCTGCTCGCCGTCGTCGGCGGGTCCACCGGCGCGGGCAAGTCCACGCTCGTCAACTCCGTCGTGGGGCGCGAGGTGACGCTGCCCGGTGTCCTGCGCCCGACCACGCGCTCGCCGGTCCTCATCCACCACCCGTCGGACGCCGCCTGGTTCTCCGGGCCGCGCATCCTGCCGGGGCTCGCCCGCATCACCGGACGGCACTCCTCGTCCGACGGCCCGGGCGCCGTGCGCCTCGTCTCCACAGACGAGGTGGCAGCCGGTCTGGCCCTGCTCGACGCACCGGACATCGACAGCGTCGTCGAGGCGAACCGCGACCTCGCCGCGCAGCTGCTCGCCGCTGCGGACCTCTGGGTCTTCGTGACGACGGCCGCCCGCTACGCGGACGCGGTGCCGTGGGAGCTGCTGCGCGACGCGTCCGAGCGCGGTACGGCCGTCGCCGTCGTCCTCGACCGCGTGCCCCCGGCCGCCGTCGACGAGATCCGCACGCACTTCGCCTCGATGCTGCGCGAGCAGGGTCTCGACCAGGCGCCGATCTTCACCGTCGTCGAGTCCGAGCTCGAGGACGGACTCCTGCCCGCCGAGCAGACCCAGCGGCTGCGCGGGTGGCTCGCGGCGCTCGCCGGTGACGCACAGGCGCGCGCCGACGTCGTGCGCCAGACGCTGCAGGGTGCGCTCGTCTCCCTCGACGCCCGCACCGAGTCGCTGGTCGATGCCTCCAAGGAGCAGACCGCCGCAGGGCAGGCACTCGTCGACACCGCCGCGGCCGCCTACGCCCAGGCCAAGGAGCAGGTGCACGAGGGCATGCTCGACGGCACGCTGCTGCGCGGCGAGGTGCTCGCGCGCTGGCAGGAGTTCGTCGGCACGGGCGAGTTCTTCCGCCAGGTCGAGTCCACCGTCTCGCGGGTCCGTGACCGTTTCACCTCCTTCCTCCGGGGCGAGCCGGCCCGCGCCGACCACCTCGGCGAGGCCCTCCAGTCCGGCGTCGAGTCGCTCGTCGTCAACCACGCGGAGCTCGCCGCGAGCTCGATCGCGCGGGCCTGGCGCACGCTCCCCGGTGGCGACCAGCTGCTGACGGCCGACCCGTCGCTCGCGCGCTCCGGCGCCGACGTCGACCGGCGCATCCAGCGCCTCGTGCGCGACTGGCAGGGCGACATCCTGCAGATGGTCCGCGACGAGGGTCGCGACCGCCGCACGACGGCCCGGATCATGGCCTACGGCGTCAACGGTCTCGGCGTCGTCCTCATGCTCGTGACGTTCGCGAGCACCGCCGGCATCACCGGTGCCGAGGTCGGCATCGCCGGCGGCACCGCCGTCGTCGGCCAGAAGCTGCTCGAGGCGGTCTTCGGCGACCAGGCCGTGCGCGAGCTCGCCCGCAAGGCGCGCGAGCAGCTGACCGACCGCGTCGACGAGCTGTATGCCGCCGAGCTCGCCCGCTACCAAGGAGCTGTCACGACGTTGCAGGTCGACACCGACCAGACCGAGCGCCTGACCACGGCCGCCGCTGCGGTGAGGGACGCGCGATGAGCCCCATCAGGATGGGGCGCGCCACCGTCACCCCGGTCTCGGCCGCAGAGCTCGGCAGCCGCACCACGGAGCTGTCCATGGCGCTCGTCTCCGGCGCCGACGAGCTCGACCCGTCGGGCGTCGCGGTCGCGCGGCGCGTCGTCGACAAGGCGGTCGAGCGGTCCGGGATCGCCGGCGACCACACGGTCGTGGCGCTCGCCGGCGCGACCGGCAGCGGCAAGTCCTCGCTCTTCAACGCGCTCGTCGGGGCCGACGTCGCGACGATCGGCGCACGCCGGCCGACGACGTCGCGGCCGACCGCCGGCCTGTGGGGCGACTCCGACCCGTCCGAGCTGCTCGACTGGCTCGGGGTGGCTGCCCGTCACGTCGTCGAGCTGCCCGGTGCTGCCCCGAAGAGCGGGGGCGGCGGCAAGGCGGCGCCTGCCTCATCGGCCGGGGCAGCTGCGGCAGGTCAGGTCGTGGGCTCGCTCGACGGTCTGGTGCTGCTCGACCTGCCCGACTTCGACTCCCGTGAGCTGGAGCACCGGCGCGAGGCCGAGCGGGTGCTTGAGCTCGTCGACGTCTTCGTCTGGGTGACCGACCCCCAGAAGTACGCCGACGCGCGGCTGCACGACGAGTTCGTCAGCCTGCTCTCGCAGCACGACGCCGTCACCCTCGCGGTGCTCAACCAGTCGGACCGGCTGGCACCCGACGCCGTCAAGACCCTGACCCAGGACCTCGGCAAGCTCCTCGTCGCCGACGGCGTGACCGACGCCAAGGTGCTCGCGACGTCGACCGTGACCGGTCAGGGCATCCCCGAGCTCAAGCAGCGTCTGGCCAATGCCGTTGCGGGACATGCCGCTTCGCGTCAGCGCCTCAAGGCGGACATCGTCGGTGCGTCGTTGCGACTGCGCCCCGGCGTCGCCGACTCCGAGGCCGACGTGGGCCGGGTGCCGCGCGACGAGCTCGACGCCTCGCTGGCCCGCGCAGCGGGCGTGCCGATCGTGCTCGACGCGGTCGCGCGCGACTACCGCCGCGAGGCGTTCGCGCACACCGGTTGGCTCTTCGCCCGGTGGACCAAGGGCTTCGCCGCCGACCCGCTCCGACGTCTGCGCCTCGACCGCACCGGCGGCCGACCGCCCATCCACGTCGAGATCGACGGAGCCGACGTGCGCGCCGTGCTCGGTAGGTCCTCCATCCCGGCGCCGACGGTCTCGACCGTGTCGGCCGTCGACCTCGCGACCCGCAGCTTCGTGCGCGAGGCGTCCGAGGGTCTGCCGGTGCGATGGGCCCAGGCCGCCGAGGACGCCGTCGACCGTGGTGACGGCGCCCTCACCGACTCGCTCGACCGCGCTGTCATCGGCACGTCCCTGCGGGCACGCCGACCGGTCTGGTGGTTCGTCGTCAACATCCTGCAGTGGGTGCTCGGGCTCGTGGCCCTCGCCGGGCTCGTCTGGTATGCCGTCCTGTGGGGTTTCGCGCTCCTGCAGCTCCCGCGTCCGGAGACCCCGTCGGTCGGCATCCTGCCGTTGCCCCTGGTCATGCTCGTCGTCGGCGTCCTCATCGGCATCGGGCTCGGCGTGCTGTCCCGGTGGTGGGCACGCATCGGAGCCCGGCACCGCAGGACCGTCGTCGGCAAGCGGCTCACCGAGTCGGTGGCCACGGTCGCCGACGAGCATGTCCTCATCCCGGTCGACGAGGTGCTCCTGCGCCACCGTGAGACCCGCGAGCACCTCGAGGCCGCTGCCGGCTGACAGCGGCTGACGTGGGCCGACGCTGGCTACTGCCGGCTGACGACAGGCGGCGCGCCGCCCCAGGCGCTTCGTCCACATCCCCGCGGCGTGACGTGGCGGTGTCCACAGGCTGGGGTCGGGGCCTGTCGGGAGCGACGGCTGGGTTCGAAGGTGGGTCCAGGCGGCGCGAGGCCGCCTCTGGAACCTCCCTGAGGAGCACCGATGAACGAGATCCGCATCACCCTCCACGGCAACGTCGTGAGCGAGCCCGTCGAGCGACAGGCCAGGAACGGCAGCCCCTACACGACCTTCCGCGTCGCCACGACGCCCTACCGCCGCACGGCCGACGGCCGTTTCGTCGACGGTGACACGAGCTTCTACGACGTCATCGCGTTCAACGCGCTCGCCGCCAACGCCGCCTCGGCCCTGCGCAAGGGGCAGCCCGTCCTCATCGAGGGCACCTTGGCCATCAAGACGTACGTCGGCAACGACGGGACGCCCGGCAAGTCGCCCCAGATCGATGCCGCGCGCATCGGTCACGACCTCTCCTGGGGCCGGGCCAGCTTCGAGCGGGTCAGCCGTGCAGCTGCCCTCGGCCACGACCGGACGGCCGACCCCGACGTCCAGGCGACGATCCGCGCCATGGCCGAGGGTGAGTCGGCGTCCAGCGGTCTGCGCCCGGCCCACGTCGACGCGGACGGCGTCGTCGACGACGACTACGACCCCGAGTCCGACGTCCTCCCGGCGGCGCACGACGGCGGCGACTCGGCGCTCGCGACCGGCGACCCCGAGACCGACGACTACGAGGTGGTCGAGCGGGTTTCGGCCTGACGGCGGTGGTGGTCGACGGGTGCGGACACCGATTCGGTGCCGCGCTCGCCGACAGATAGCCTTCTGCGCATGGCCGAGTACATCTACACCATGACCCGTGCGCGCAAGGCACACAACGAGAAGGTCATCCTCGATGACGTCTCGATGTCCTTCTACCCCGGCGCGAAGATCGGCATGGTCGGCCCGAACGGCGCCGGCAAGTCGACGATCCTCAAGATCATGGCCGGGCTCGATCAGCCGAGCAACGGCGAGGCTCGTCTGGCTCCGGGCGCTACGGTCGGCATCCTGCTCCAGGAGCCGCCGCTCAACGAGGACAAGACCGTCCTCGGCAACGTCGAGGAGGGCGCCGGCGAGATCAAGGCGAAGCTCGACCGCTACAACGAGATCTCGGCCGAGATGGCCGACCCCGACGCCGACTACGACGCGCTGCTCGCCGAGATGGGCAAGCTGCAGGAGGACATCGACCACGCCGACGCGTGGGACCTCGACAGCCAGCTCGAGCAGGCGATGGACGCCCTGCGCTGCCCGCCGCCGGACTCCCCGGTGACCAACCTCTCCGGTGGTGAGCGCCGCCGCGTGGCCCTGTGCAAGCTGCTCCTGCAGAAGCCGGACCTGCTGCTGCTCGACGAGCCCACCAACCACCTCGACGCCGAGTCGGTGCTCTGGCTCGAGCAGCACCTCGAGACCTACCCCGGCGCCGTCATCGCGGTCACCCACGACCGCTACTTCCTCGACAACGTCGCGCAGTGGATCGCCGAGGTCGACCGTGGCCGGCTCTACCCCTACGAGGGCAACTACTCGACCTACCTCGAGAAGAAGGCCGAGCGCCTGACGATCCAGGGCAAGAAGGACGCCAAGCTGGCCAAGCGTCTCAAGACCGAGCTCGAGTGGGTCCGCAGCAACGCCAAGGGCCGTCAGGTCAAGAGCAAGGCGCGTCTGGCCCGCTACGAGGAGATGGCGGCCGAGGCCGAGCGCACGCGCAAGCTCGACTTCGAGGAGCTGCAGATCCCGCCGGGCCCGCGTCTGGGCTCGACGGTCATCGAGGTCAAGAACCTCAAGAAGGGCTTCGGCGACCGCGTCCTCATCGACGACCTCTCGTTCTCGCTGCCGCGCAACGGCATCGTCGGCGTCATCGGCCCCAACGGTGTCGGCAAGTCGACGCTCTTCAAGACCATCGTGGGCTTCGAGCAGCCCGACGGCGGCGAGGTCAAGATCGGCGAGACCGTCAAGATCTCCTACGTCGACCAGGGCCGCGAGGGCCTGGACCCGAAGAAGAACCTCTGGGAGATCGTCTCCGACGGCCTCGACCACATGAAGGTCGGCAACGTCGAGATCCCGTCGCGCGCCTACGTGTCGCAGTTCGGCTTCAAGGGCCCCGACCAGCAGAAGCTCTCCGGCGTCCTCTCCGGTGGTGAGCGCAACCGTCTGAACCTCGCGCTGACCCTCAAGCAGGGCGGCAACCTGCTGCTCCTCGACGAGCCCACCAACGACCTCGACGTCGAGACCCTCGGCTCGCTCGAGAACGCGCTGCTCGAGTTCTCCGGCTGCGCCGTCGTCATCACCCACGACCGGTGGTTCCTCGACCGCGTCGCGACGCACATCCTCGCCTACGAGGGCACCGAGGAGAACCCCGCGAGCTGGTACTGGTTCGAGGGCAACTTCGAGTCCTACGAGGCCAACAAGGTCGAGCGCCTCGGCCCCGAGGCCGCGCGGCCGCACCGCGTCACCTACCGCAAGCTGACGCGCGACTGACGGACCCGTCCCCACCGGCCGACGGTCGGGGCGACACGGCACGAGCAGGAGGGCCGGGGTGCATGGCACCCCGGCCCTCCTGCGTCAGATCCAGCCGTCGGGTCCAGCCGTCAGATCCAGCCCTTGCGCCGGAAGACGCCGTAGAGGGTGACCGCCACCGCGGCGATGACGGCCGCGCTGAAGAGCACGCCCCACGGCCTGCCGAACCCGGGATAGGGCACGTTCTGACCGAACCACCCTGTCACGGCGGTCGGCACCGCGATGATGGCGGCCCACCCGGTGAGCTTCTTCATCACGGTGTTGAGGCGCGCGTCCTGCAGCGACAGGTTCGTCTCGAAGATCGTCGTGACCATGTCACGCAGCGACTCGGTCCACTCCGCGGCGCGCAGGACGTGGTCGTAGAGGTCGTCGTAGAAGCCGTCGAGCGCGGTGTGCCGCTGGTCGAGCTCGCCGCGGTGCCGCAGCACGGCGTTGACGACGTCGCGCATCGGCAGCACGACGCGGCGAAGCTCGACGAGCTCCTTGCGCAGGCGGTAGGTGCGCACCTGGACGGCGTGGACCTGCCCGCGCTCGTCGAAGAGCAGGTCCTCGAGCCCCTCGATGGCGTCGTCGAGCTGCTGGATGGAGTCGAAGTGTCCGTCGACGACGGTGTCGAGCAGCCCGTGCACGAGCGCCCCCACACCGAGCTGGAGCAGCTCGGGGTCGTCGTTCCACCGCTCGAGCACCTGTCCCATGTCGACGTCGTCGTCCCCGCGGACGGTGATGACGCCCCGGGGCAGGACGAACGCTGAGATCCGGCTCGTGCGCAGGCGGGACTCGCGACCCGACGCTTCAGGATCCGCGGCACTCACCGACGGGGCGTCGGGCGGCACGAGGCGGGTCGCGTAGACGGTGAGGAAGGTGTGGTTGGCGTGCCGCGTGGCCTTGGGGCGCTCGCCGGCGGACACCGCATCCTCCACGGCGTGCGGGTCGAGGCCGAGCTCGTCGGCGAGGGCGCGCAGGCCGGCGTGGTCGGGCTCGCAGAGGTCGACCCAGATGAGGGACCCGTCCCGCTCGAGCAGCTCGGACACCTCGTCGAGGCCGAAACCCTCGTCGACGACCTTGCCGTGCTCCCATCGGCAGGAGGTGATGCGTCCGGCTCCGTCGCTGCTCACGCCCCCAGTCTCGCAGCCCACGCCTCCTCGAGTGGCCCTCCCGTCACACCCGTCACATGTCGTGTTGTGCGTGTGGCGCGTGGGACGAGGCGCCCACTCGACGGTGGGGTGGGTGGGACGGCGGGGCCACTCGACGGGGGTTGCGAGGGAGAGGTGGGGTGGGGGTCTCGGTCAGGCGATGAGGGGGGTGACGTCGCGCGTCGTGGGGCGTTCGCCGAGCGCGAGCTGCCAGGCTGTCGCGAGCCGGCGCCCGACCTCGTCGGCCTCGTCGGGCGCGACGCAGAACGGCACGCGAACCCACCGGGCGAAGCCGCCCTCGACACCGAACTGGCCGCCCCGGGCGAGCCGGACGCCGGCGGACTCGGCCACCCGGGCGAGCTCGTCGCCGCGGGCCTCGGGCAGCTCGCACCAGAGGTTGAGCCCGCCGGACGGGACGACGAAGCGCCAGTCGGGCACGTGGGCTCGTAGCGCCGTGACGAGCGCGTCGCGCCTCGCTCGCGCCTCGTGGCGCCGCTCGTGCAGCAGCGCCTCGCCCTGCTGGAGCAGGTCGGTGACGACGAGCTGCTCGAGGATCGCCGTGCCGAGGTCGAGGCTGTGGCGCGCCTCGATGACGGACTCTGTGCTGCCCTCGGGCGCCCGCACCCAGCCGACGCGCAGGCCACCCCACCACGTCTTGCCGGCGCTGCCGAGGGTGTGGGCCTGCCGGGACGAGGCCGCGAAGGGCGCCGGCCGCGTCGTGCCCGACGCGTCGTCGAGCCCGAGCTCCACGAACGTCTCGTCGACCACGGGCACGGCGTGGGCGCGGCGGAGCACGTCGGCGAGGCGTTCGCGTGTCGGGGTGTCCATGACGAGCCCGGTCGGGTTCTGGTGGTCGGGGATGAGGTATGCCGCCCTGGCGCCGCTCTGTCGCAGCGCCACCTCGATCGCCTCGACGTCCCAACCCGTGGCCGTGAGCTGGGCGGGCACCGCGCGGTAGGACGAGCGCCGCACTCCCACAATGGCATTCGGGTAGGTGGGGCTCTCGACGAGGACCCGGTCACCGACGTCCAGCTGGGCTCGCAGAACTGCCGACAGGCCACCGTGTGCGCCCGACGTGACGACGACCTGCTCGGGCGACGTGGACAGCCCCCGACCCTCGAACCAGGCGGCCACGGCGGCGCGGGTCCCCGGGAGACCGCGCGGGTCGTAGCCGGCGGTCGCGAGGTGGCGCGGCAGCTCGGCGAGCGCCCTCTCGTAGGCTGCGGTGACCCCGGCGGCGGCCGGGAGGGCGGCATACGTCAGGTCGATGACGTCGGGTGGCACGTCGGTGGGGATGAGCCCGGCCTGGGAGAGGGCGAGCCCGGACGGCCCCGTGGGCAGGCACACGACGCTGCCGGAGCCGCGGCGGGTCGCGACGAAGCCCTCGTCGCGGAGGGCGTCGAGCGCCGCGCCCACCGTCGTGCGGCTGAGGCCCAGCTCGGTCGTGAGGGACCGCTCGCTCGGCAGCCGCGTGCCGACGAGCAGCCGCCCGTCGGAGACGAGGCGGCGGATGCCGTCGGCGAGCCCGCGGTAGGCCGGGCGGGGGAGCGGGCCGGACCCGAGGAGCAGGGCCAGTGAGCGGGCCGAGACGGTGCGCATCGGTCCACTGTCCCACGATTGGCCCTTAAAAGGCAGTCCACTAAGCCGCCATGCTGGACACCATGCGACGCCACGTTCACCTCGCGAACCTCAGCCCCCGCCAGCAGCTCCGGGCCGGGCTGCTGCCCCGACGGATCACCCAGCTCCTCGTCGGGCTGACGCTCTACGGCGTCTCGATGGCGATGATGATCCGCTCGACGCTCGGGCTCGACCCGTGGGACGTCTTCCACGCCGGCATCGCGACCCACGTGCCGTTGTCGTTCGGCCAGGTGACGATCATCGTCGGTGCCCTCGTCCTGCTGCTCTGGGTGCCGTTGCGCCAGTGGCCCGGACTCGGCACGGTCGCCAACGTCGTCGTCATCGGCCTCGCCGCCGACGCCGGCCTCGCGCTCATCGCGGCTCCGGACGCGCTGTGGGCACGGGTGCTGATGCTCGGCTCGGGCATCGTCCTCAACGGCGTCGCGGGTGGGCTCTACATCGGCAGCCAGCTCGGCCCCGGCCCACGCGACGGCCTCATGACGGGGTTCGCGCGCCGGACGGGCCTGTCGATCCGCCTGGTGCGCACGACGATCGAGGTGGTCGTGCTGTCGGTCGGCTGGCTGCTCGGTGGCCCCGTCGGCCTCGGCACGGTGCTGTATGCCGTGTCGATCGGACCGCTCGTGCAGTTCTTCCTCCCGCGGCTGACCGTCGACCTCGACCCGCGCCGGTCGGCGTCCGTGCGTGACGTCGAGCCAGCCCCGGTGGCGCCGACCTCGGCGCTGGGTGGCGCCTGAGCGGTCAGGCGCCGCCGAGGGGCCACGAGTGCAGGATCCGGCAGGCGCCGGGCTCGTACCACGCCAGGTCGACCCGCTCGGCGCGGCACCGGGCGGGCAGGTGCGGGGCGACGAGGGAGCGGGTCGACTCCTGCGTCACGTCGTCACACAGGGCGTCGAGCGTCAGGTGCGGGACGACGTCACCGAAGCGGCCGGCATACGGCGGGCACTGCGGGAAGGCGTCCCACAGAGTGGCGGTCAGGGTCGCGAACGGCGTCGCCGGCTCCGGAAGGAGGTGCACGATGCCGTTGGGGAACGTGTCGACCTGATCGAGGGTGAAGTCGAAGGGCGCTGTGGCACAGGCGATCTCGGCAACCCGAGCGAGGACTCGCGAGGTGAGGAGTGGCGCGTCGAGGAACGGTGCGAGCGCCGTGACGTGGGCGTGGACGAAGCCCGGGTCGGCCGACACGTAGTCGGTGTCGTAGTGCCGCGTGCGGTCCAGCACGAACGGCTCGAGCTCGGGCACCGGCACCTGGAGGACCGAGTGACCCTTCCCGCTCGAGGGGGTCGCCGGGAGCATGGCCGGCATCGTGGTCAGTGTCCGGCGCCCACGAGTCGCAGCGCGAGGGTGGCGTTGGTCGCGCCGATCTCGGTGGGCGTCCGGCGGATCGTCGGGGAGTACCACCGGGCCACGTCGACGACGATCGAGAGCAGGGCGAGAGCGGTGTCGGCGCTGTCGTCGACGGAGAACGTGCCGTCGGCGACGCCACGGTCGAGCACGTCCCGGACGAGCGAGTCCATCTCCTTGCGCAGGGCCAGGACCTCGGCGTGGTGCTCGGGGGTCAGGTGGTGGTGCTCGTACTGCACGACTCGGGCCACCTGGTACTGCTCGACGTGCCACTCGGTGAAGCGGGCCATGACGGCGACGAGCTGCTGGCGCGGCGTCGCGCCGTCCGCGATGGCCGAGCGCATCAGCCGCAGGGCCGACTCGTGCCCGCTGCGGCTCAGGGCGAAGAGCAGCTCCTCCTTGGAGCCGAAGTGCACGTAGACGCCCGCGGGGGACAGGCCTGCGCCCGAGGCGATGTCGCGCGTCGTCGTGGCGTGGAAGCCCTTGTCGGCGAACGCGTGCGCCGCTGCCTGCAGGAGCCGCTCGACCGTCGACGCATCCGGGTCGGACGTCCGGGCTCCGGCGGACGGCGGGGTGGTGGTGGGCTGCGGCACGTTGACAGCATGCCGCAGGGGAGGGAAACTAAGCAAGCGCTTAGTTACCGATGGGTACCGGCGCGTCGCACCCGTGAGCACGCCCGATGGAGGACGCCATGCCCCGCAACATCTACGACGAGGACCACGAGGCGATGCGCGCCTCTGCGCGCGAGTTCGTCGCGCGCACCCTCGCACCCCGCGCCGAGGAGATGATCGAGGGCAAGTCGATCCCGCGCGACATCTGGCTCGAGGCCGGCAAGCAGGGCTTCTTCGGCCTCGACATCCCCGAGGAGTTCGGTGGCGCCGGCGTCGACGACTACCGCTTCAACGCCGTCGTCGCCGAGGAGATGTCGCGCTTCAATGCCGCGACGAGCTCGTGCTTCGGCATCCACTCCGACGTGTGCCCGCCCTACATCGTCGACCTCGGCACCGAGGAGCAGAAGCAGCGCTGGCTGCCGGGCATGGCGAGCGGTGAGCTGATCTGCGCCATCGCGATGACCGAGCCGTCCGGCGGCTCCGACCTCGCCGCGCTCAAGACGACCGCCGTGCGTGACGGCGCCGCCTGGATCCTCAACGGCTCCAAGACCTTCATCACCAACGGCTACCAGGCCGACCTCGTCATCGTCGCGGCCCGGACCGACCCGTCCAAGGGCGCCAAGGGCATCACCCTGCTCATGGTCGAGCGCGGCATGGAGGGCTTCCAGAACGGCCGCAAGCTCGACAAGGTCGGCATGGACGAGTCCGACACCGCCGAGCTCTTCTTCGAGAACGTTCGGGTCCCCGACGAGAACCGCCTCGGGCCCGAGGGCATGGGCTTCATCTCGATGATGCAGCGCCTGCCGCAGGAGCGCGTCGGGGCCGCGGTCTCCAACGTCGCGCACGCCAAGGCGATCCTCGAGGAGACGATCCAGTACGCCAAGGACCGCAAGGCCTTCGGCCAGCCGATCGGCGCGTTCCAGCACAACAAGTTCCTCATGGCCGAGCTCGTCACCAAGATCGAGGTCGCCGAGGCCTACGTCGACGACTGCATCGCGGCCCACGCCGAGGGCAAGCTCTCGGCGGTCGACGCCGCCAAGGCGAAGTGGTGGAGCTCGGAGGTGCAGAACGATGTGCTGGACCACTGTGTGCAGCTGCACGGCGGCTACGGCTTCATGAACGAGTACCGCGTGGCCCGCGCCTGGCGCGACGCCCGCGTCACGAAGATCTGGGCCGGGTCCAACGAGATCATGAAGGAGCTCATCGGCCGGGACCTCGGCTTCTGATGGCGGCTCCCGCGAGCGGCGGACGCCACGAGGGCGCCGTCGCGATCATCACCGGTGCCAGTCGGGGGATCGGCCTCGGCATCGCCCACCGTCTCGTCGACGAGGGCGCCAAGGTCGTCATCACGGCGCGCAAGCCGGAGGCCCTTGCCGCCGCCGTCGAGGAGCTCGGCGGGGCGGCGAACGCCCTCGGGGTGGCCGGCAACGCCGCCGACGAGGCGCACCAGGACGAGGTCATCGCCAAGGCGCGTGAGACCTTCGGCGGCCTCCACCTGCTCGTCAACAACACCGGCATCAACCCGGTCTACGGGCCGATGCTCGACTCGGACCTCGACATCGCGCGCAAGGTGCTCGACGTCAACGTCGTCGCCGCCTTCTCGTGGATCAAGAAGGCCGTGGCCGCGGGGCTCGGCGACGAGACCCACCCGGGCTCGGTCGTCAACCTCGCCTCGGTCGCGGGTCAGGGCGCGAGCGGCGTCATCGGCTGGTACGGCGTGTCCAAGGCGGCGCTCATCCACCTGACGACCGAGCTGGGCTACGAGCTCGGTCCGGACGTGCGCGTCAACGCCGTCGCGCCGGCCGTCGTCAAGACGAAGTTCGCCGAGGCGCTCTACGAGGGGCGCGAGGAGAAGGTCGTGCGTGCCTACCCGATGAAGCGTCTCGGTCTGCCCGAGGACGTCGCCGGCGCCGTCAGCTTCCTGCTGAGCAGCGACGCGTCGTGGGTCACCGGTCAGACCCTCACCGTCGACGGCGGCGTGACGCTGGGCGGCTCCCTCTAGGACCGTCCGTAGCCGGGCCGGGGAGGTCGTCTGCCGTGCGACGTCAGTAGCGCAGCAGGGCAGCGGCCTTCCCCGGCACCGGCAGGACGGTGAGCGGGACGCACCGGCCACCGTGTCGGATGGTCTCCCTGACGGCACTGTCGATGAGCACGTCGTCGTCCGGGGGCGCGGACGTCGGTGCCCCGTTCGGGGCTGCGCCCGCGGCTTGCGTGGCGTCCGTGGTCAGGAACAGGGTGTCGACGCGACCGTCACGGGACGCGGCGAGCAGCTGCTCCGGGTCGCTCGCGGTCAGCCCCGTCCCGTCGGCCTCGCGGAAACGGTTCTGCAGGACCTGCTCCCGTTCGGTGATCTCGGCGGCGACGAGCTCCCAGGCTGCAGCGTGCAGCTCACCCGCCGTGCGGTGCTCGGGGTTGCCCTCGATCGCCTGGTCCACGAGCGCCGGGTAGCGACTCACCTGCCGGTAGATCGGCAGGTAGTAGCCGACGCAGGCCAGCACGAGGGGCTCGCCCCGACGGCCGAACCGCTGGGTGAGCGGCTCGTCCACGGCCCGGAAGAAGCGCTCGAGAGCGGCCTTGTCGTAGTCGGCCTCGTTGCCCTGACCGTGCACCTGCTGCTCGAGGCGTCCACCCGTGTGTCCGCCCGAGTGGGACTGGCCGTGTCGCTCCGTCTCCTCCTGTGGGATGGCCTCACGCATCGAGGAGGGAATCGGTGCGAGCGGCAGCTCCGCCACCGTCTCCCGGGTCCCGTGCAGCAGTCGCACCCGGTTCTGCGCCAGCGCGAGCACGAGGAAGCCGCCGGAGGGCGTCACGAGCGGGATGAGGGGACGGAGGCGGAAGGCCTCTCCCACCACCACCTGCTCGCTCGGGGCGACAGGCAGCCGTGCATGCAGCGCCAACCCCGTTGCGACGAAGAGAGCCAGGCCCGGAGCGCGCACCCGCCAGAAGTCCTCGTCGCTCTCCAGGGCCCTCAGCTGAGCGAGGAGCTCGGTGGCGACCCGGTCGTCGACACCGGCCTCGGAGAGGTCTGCGGCGGCCTGCCGGACGAGGGTGCGCAGTCGCGACGGGCCGAGCCTGACGTCCGGACCCTGCACGCTCCTCGGCAGGTAGATGCTGACGCAGGGACCGTCGGCCTCACTGAGCCGGAGCAGGCTCTCGACCGAGACGAGGTCGACCTCGTCCCATGGTGTGCTCGGTGCGGCGGCTGACATCTGGTGGTTCATCGGACATCTCCTCTCGAGGGCTCAGCCCCCCGGCTCGCTCACCTCTCATGTCACCACTCGGTGCAGGGGCTGCGCAGGGTCCTAGGTCCCGTCCGGACTCCTCTGGTCTCTGAGCGGGCGTGGTCGAGCTCGGCCGACTGGCGGGCGGGGTTTGACAGAAGTTAGGTGAGACTTACTAAGGTAAGGCTTACCTAATGCTGTCTCGGGAGAGCGTCCGACAGGGGTGTCCGACAGGGGTGGCATGGGACCCGTCCCCGACAGAGAGACCTCATCGTGTCGCGCCTTCGCACCGCCCTCCTCGCCGCCGTCGCCGCGGCCCTCGTCCTCGCCGGTTGCACCACCGGACCGACCGGGGGTGACTCCTCGACTCCCGCCGGAGCGACCGGGGCGGGTGCGGTAGGCACGGGAGCCGACCCGGGGGCATACCCCGTCACCCTCACGGACGCCTTCGGCTCGGCCACGATCACGAAGGAGCCCCGGCGCGTCGTGACGCTCGGCTGGTCCGACGCCGACCACGTGGCCGCCCTCGGTGTCGCGCCGGTCGGTGCCCCCAAGGTGACCTGGGGCGGGAACAGCAGGCTCTCGACCGACTGGTTCGACGCGCAGCTGGCCACCTTCGGCGGCACGGCGCCGACGCGCTTCGACGACGCCGACGGCAACCCGGTCGAGGAGATCGCCCGGCTGGCCCCGGACCTCATCCTCGCGACGAACTCCGGCATCACCAAGGACGAGTACGACAAGCTGAGCAAGCTGGCGCCCGTCGTCGCCTACCCGAAGGTCGCCTACGGCACCGCGTGGCAGGACTCGCTCGAGACGATCGGCAAGGCCCTCGGTCGCTCGGCTCGAGCCGCCGAGGTCGAGAAGGAGACGGTCGCCGCTCTCGACGCCGCCAAGCGGGAGTACCCGCAGCTCGCCGGCAAGACCTTCATCTACGGCTACGTCGCCCCGACCGACCTCTCGCAGATCGGCTTCTACACCCCGAGCGACCTGCGGCCGCGGATGCTCACCGAGCTCGGCATGAGGAACGCGCCGTTCGTCGAGGAGAGGGCCAAGGGCTCCAAGGAGTTCTACCTGACGGTCAGTGCCGAGCAGGCCAGGACGCTCGAGGCCGACGTCTTCCTCACCTACATCACCGAGGACTCGGAGGTCGGGGTCATCACGAAGGACCCCCTCGTCGGCCAGGTGCCGGCGATCAAGGCGGGTGCACTCGTGGCGACCAAGGACCAGAAGGTGGGCCTGACGATGAGCTCGCCGACGCCGCTCTCCATCCCGTACATGACCGAGCTGTTCGTGCCGCTCGTGGCGGCCGCCGCCGACAAGGCCGACAGGGCCGACGAGGCCGGCAAGGCCGACGCGTCCTGATGACCGTGACGACGACCACCGACCGGGAGCGGGGGACGTCCGCGTCGGGCTCCCCGGCCCCGGCCGCCGGCATCGGTCGGGCCGGCGGACGACGCTCCTCCGCAGCCCTCGTCGCACTCGTGCTCGTGGTGCTCGCTGCTGTCCTCATCGCCTCGATCACTCTGGGGTCCAAGGCGATTCCGCTCGGAGACGTGCTGCAGGTGCTCACGGGCAACGGCGACGCCGCCGTCGACCGCGGCATCGTCGAGGCCCGCGTCGCGCGCACGGTCGTCGGACTCCTGGTCGGCGCGGCCCTGGGGGTCGCTGGCGCCGCCATGCAGGGGCTGACGCGCAACCCGCTGGCCGACCCCGGACTGCTCGGGGTCAATGCCGGGGCCGCCCTCGCGGTCGTCGTGGCCATCGCGGTCTTCGGCGTCGGCTCGCTCACCGGCTACGTCTGGTGGGCCATGGCCGGGGCCGGCCTCGCCGCCGTGCTCGTCCACGCGATCGCGGGTCTTGCCGGGGGAGGCCTGACGCCGCTGCGGCTGACCCTCGCCGGCGCCGCCGTCACGGCAGGCCTCGGGAGCTGGTCGTCCGGCCTGCTCGTCTCGAGCCGGCAGTCGTTCGACTCCTTCCGCTTCTGGCAGGTGGGGACCATCGGCGGACGGGGGCTCGACCTCGTCGTGACGGTCCTGCCGTTCTTCGTCGTCGGGCTCGTCGTCGTGCTGCTGGCCGTCCGGCAGCTCGACGCGTTGGCGCTCGGCGACGACCTCGCCCGGGGCCTCGGCGAGAACGTCGTCCTCGCCCGCGCGGCCGTGGCCGTCGGCGTCGCCGTGCTCTGCGGCGCCTCGACGGCGCTCGCCGGCCCGATCGGCTTCCTCGGTCTCGTCGTGCCCCACGTCGCCCGGTTCGTCGTCGGCCCCGACCACCGGCGGATCGTCCCGGTGTGCCTCGTCGCCGGCCCGATCCTCCTGCTGGCCGCGGACGTCGTGGGTCGGCTCGTCGCCCCGCCGAGCGAGGTCCAGGCGGGCATCATGACGGCCCTCGTCGGCGTCCCCCTCTTCGTCGTGCTGGTGCGCCGCGGGCGGATGACGAGCCTGTGACCACCGACCTGCTCACACGGCACGCGCCGCACGTGACGGCACCGGACCCGGCCGCCGACCTCGCCCGGGTCCGGGGCGCCCGTCGACGACCTGCCGTGCGGGTGCGCCTCGTCGTCACCGCGCTGGTCCTCTCCGCGCTGGGCGCCGTGCTCGTGCGGGTGCTCCTCGGCGACTACGTCGTGGCCCTCGCCGACCTGGTGCCGATCCTGCGGGGGCAGACGCTCCCCGAAGCGCCGGGTGCCTCGTTCATCGTCATGGAGGCCAAGCTGCCGCGCGCTCTCGTCGGGCTGCTCGCGGGCCTGGCATTCGGTGCCTCCGGCGCGATGTTCCAGACGACGCTGCGCAACCCGCTCGCGAGCCCCGACATCATCGGCATCAGCCTCGGAGCCTCCGCCACGGCCGTCGTGGCGCTGACCTTCCTCGACGCCCAAGGGCTCTGGCTGCCCGCTGCCGCCCTCACGGGCGCGCTCGCCGTGAGCCTGCTGATGTATGCCGTTGGGCGCGGCACCGCGCTCGCCGGCCAACGCATGGTGCTCGTGGGGATCGGCGTCGCCGCCCTGCTCGCCAGCGTCATCCAGCTCGTCCTGATCCGCACCTCGGTCCAGGACGCCCAGGCGGCACTCGTGTGGCTCACCGGCAGCCTGGCCCGCGCCACGTGGCCGGTCATCGGGCTGCTCACGCTCTGCCTCGCCGTGCTCGGGCCACTGCTCGCGGCCTCGGCCCGGTGGATGCGTCTCGCCGAGCTCGGCGACGACCTGTCGAGCACCCTCGGCGCGCCTCCCGCGCGGGCCCGGCTCGGCCTCGTCGTGGCCGTCGCGATGGCGGCCGTCGCGACGAGCGCCACGGGACCGATCGCCTTCGTCGCCTTCCTGTCGGGCCCGATCGCCCGCCGGCTCTGCGGCGGGCGGGTCTCGCTGTGGGCGGCGGCACTCGTCGGCGCCGTCGTCGTCGTGCTGTCGGACTTCGCCGGCGACTACCTCGTCCCCGACGTCAACCTCCCGGTCGGCGTCGTCACCGGCGCCCTTGGGGCCCCGCTCGTGCTCGCGGTCATCGTCACCGCGGGCCGCTCCGGAAAGGCGTGACATGACGACCACCCCGACCACCCACCACCCCGTCCCCGGGCCGGCCGACCCACCCCGGGCGGTCGCGGAGCCCGCCCTGCGCATACGCGGCCTGACCCTGTCCTACGACGGTCGCCGCGTCGTCGAGGACCTCAACCTCGACGTACCTGCCGGCAAGGTCACCGTCGTCGTCGGTCCCAACGGCTGTGGCAAGTCGACGGCGCTGCGCGGCCTGGCGCGCCTGCTGCGCCCCACCGCGGGCTCGGTGCGCCTCGTGGGAGAGGGTCGCGACGACGACGTGTGGTCGCTGCGCCCCAAGGACTTCGCACGACGGGTCGCGCTGCTGCCGCAGGCTCCGCCGCTGCCCGAGGGCATCACCGTCGTCGACCTCGTCGGTCGCGGGCGTCATCCGCACCACTCGCTCGGCCGGCGCTGGTCATCCGCCGACGACGGGGCCGTGACCCGGGCGATGCGCGCCACCGGCACGCTCGACCTCGCCGAGCGCCACGTCGAGGAGCTCTCCGGCGGCCAGCGCCAACGCGTGTGGATCGCCCTCACCCTCGCTCAGGAGACCGGGGTCGTCCTCCTCGACGAGCCGACCACCTACCTCGACCTCGCCCACCAGATCGACGTCCTCGACCTCCTGCGCGAGCTCAACCGCGCCCGTGGCACGACGGTCGTCATGGTCCTGCACGACCTCAACCTTGCCGCCCGCTACGCCGACCATGTGGTGGCGCTGCGCGACGGCCGCCTCGTCGGCCGCGGCGCGCCGGGAGACCTCGTCGACGAGGCGTTCGTCGCCCGCGTCTTCGGGCTCGGCAGCCGCGTCATCGCCGACCCCGTCACCGGCTCGCCACTCGTCGTCCCCACCTCCACCCCCTCGCAGAGCGGAACGTCCTCGTGACCACGACCACCGTCAACCCCGTCCTCCTGCTCACCGCCGTCGTGCGCAGCGTCGAGCGCCTCAGCCCGTCCTTCGTCCGGATCCGCTTCGGCGGCAACGGGTTCGAGCACCTCGGCCCGGACGGTCCCACGCTCGACCAGCGTGTCAAGCTGATCATCCCGGGGCAGGGCCGGCCCGCGCCGACCGCGCTCCTCGACGCCGACGGGTGGTATGCCGCGTGGCTCGCCCTCCCGGAGCGCGACCGCGGGCATCTGCGCACCTACACGGCCCGTGCCGTCGAGGGGGAGGGCGAGGGGCGCCTGCTCGTCGTCGACTTCGTGCTGCACGGCCCGGGGTCGCACGGCGCGGCGGCAGGCCCGGCGGGAGCCTGGGCGGCGGCCGCCGCGGTCGGCGACGAGGTCGGACTGCTCGCACCCCGACGCGGCCACGAGGGCCGCTTCGGGGGCATCGAGTTCGCGCCCGGCGCCGCCCGGCGGCTCGTCCTCGTCGCCGACGAGACGGCCCTCCCGGCGCTCGCGTCGGTCGTCGAGTCGCTCCCGGAGGGCGCCGAGGGGGTCGCCGTCATCGAGGTGCCGGAGGCCGCCGACTTCCTCGACGTCCGTTTCCCGACCGGGATCGAGCGCCACTGGCTGGCCCGCGGCGACCGCGTCCGGGGCGAGCAGACGCTGGAGGTGCTGCGCCGGTGCCTTCGCCTCGACACCGACGGCGGGCGCACCCGCGGCCGGCAGGCCTTCGGCGGGCCGTCCCTCGGCCGCGCGGCCGAGCTCGACGAGGACGTCTGGGAGACGCCCGTCCACAGCTCGTCCGGCGAGGACGTGGCCCCGGACCACGACTCCCCGGACACTCTCGGACCCGACGACACCTACGCATGGGTCGCAGGGGACTCCGACACGGTCAAGGCGTGTCGCCGGCTCCTCGTCGGCGAGGGTGGGATGCCTCGTCCGCAGGTCGCCTTCATGGGGTACTGGAAGCAGGGACGCGCGAGCTGACCAGCGCTCTCCCCGCCACGTCCGCACGGCGCGTCACGACGCGGCGCGCCGACCGGCATACGACCGCCTTGCGCGCGCCGGGCCTTGACAGGGGAGAATGCGCTGAGCGGCCACCGTCGTCCGCAGGTCGCCACGCCGTGGCGCCGCGGCTCCTCGCCGCGACCGAACGACGGAAAGTAGGTCCATGGAGATCTGGCCGGGCAAGCCCTACCCCCTCGGAGCGACGTACGACGGCTCCGGGGTCAACTTCGCGGTCTTCTCCGAGGCGGCCGAGCGAGTCGAGCTGTGCCTGCTCGACGACGACCTCACCGAGACGAGACTCGACCTGCCCGAGACGGACGGTTTCGTGTGGCACGGCTACGTGCCCTACGTGCAGCCCGGGCAGCGTTACGGGTTCCGCGTCCACGGGCCCTACGACCCCGAGAACGGTCACCGCTGCAACCCGAGCAAGTTCCTGCTGGACCCCTATGCCAAGGCGATCGAGGGCCAGGCCGAGAACGACCAGTCGCTCTACTCGTACACCTTCGGCGACCCCGAGGCCGCGACCACGACGAAGATCAACACCGACGACAACGTGCGCCACACGATGCACTCCGTCGTCATCAACCCGTTCTTCGACTGGGGCGACGACCGCCCGCCTCGCCACGAGTACCACGAGAGCATCATCTACGAGGCCCACGTCAAGGGTCTGACGATGCTCCACCCGGAGATCCCCGAGGAGATCCGCGGCACCTACGCCGGCATCTCGCACCCGGCGATGATCAAGCACCTCAGCGACCTCGGCATCACCGCCATCGAGCTGATGCCGGTCCACCAGTTCGTCCAGGACGCGCCGCTCGTGGACCGCGGGCTGTCGAACTACTGGGGCTACAACACCATCGGCTTCCTCGCGCCCCACAACGAGTACGCCGCCGGCGGCCAGCGCGGGCAGCAGGTGCTCGAGTTCAAGGCCATGGTCAAGGCGCTGCACGCCGCGAACATCGAGGTCATCCTCGACGTCGTCTACAACCACACTGCCGAGGGCAACCACATGGGCCCGACGCTGGCGTTCCGTGGCCTCGACAACAACAGCTACTACCGCCTCGTCAGCGACGACCTGTCGCACTACTACGACACGACCGGCACCGGCAACAGCCTGCTCATGCGCAGCCCCCACGTGCTGCAGCTCATCATGGACTCGCTGCGCTACTGGGTCACCGAGATGCACGTCGACGGCTTCCGCTTCGACCTCGCCGCGACCCTGGCGCGCCAGTTCCACGAGGTCGACAAGCTGTCGGCGTTCTTCGACCTCATCCAGCAGGACCCCGTCGTGAGCCAGGTCAAGCTCATCGCCGAGCCGTGGGACGTCGGCGAGGGCGGCTACCAGGTCGGCAACTTCCCGCCGCTGTGGACCGAGTGGAACGGCAAGTTCCGCGACACGGTGCGCGACTTCTGGCGCGGCGAGGGCGGCGCGCTCGGCGAGTTCGCTTCTCGCTTCACCGGATCCAGCGACCTCTACGAGCACTCGGGCCGCAAGCCGATCGCCTCGATCAACTTCGTCACGGCCCACGACGGCTTCACTCTGCGCGACCTCGTGTCCTACAACGAGAAGCACAACGAGGCCAACGGCGAGGGCAACAACGACGGCGAGAGCCACAACCGCTCGTGGAACTGCGGCGTCGAGGGACCCACGAGCGACCCCGAGATCCGGGACCTCCGGCTGCGGCAGCAGCGCAACTTCCTCACCACTCTGCTCTTCTCGCAGGGGGTGCCGATGATGCTGCACGGCGACGAGCTCGGGCGCACCCAGGGCGGCAACAACAACGGCTACTGCCAGGACAACGACATCTCGTGGATCCAGTGGGTCCTCGACGAGGACGACCAGAAGCTGCTCGTCTTCACGCAGTCGCTCGTCAAGCTGCGCCGTGAGCACCCGGTCTTCCGCCGCCGTCGCTTCTTCGCCGGCAACGCCGACCACGGCGGCGAGAGCGAGCTCGGTGACATCGCCTGGTTCACGCCCGAGGCCCAGCACATGGACGAGGAGAACTGGAGCAACGGCCAGGCCAAGTCGCTCATGATCTTCCTCAACGGCTCGGCCATCCCCGAGCCGGACCCGCGGGGGCAGCAGATCCTCGACGACTCGTTCCTCGTGATGTTCAACGCCCACGACCAGCCGCTCGCCTTCACGCTGCCCGACGAGGAGTACGGCGCGCAGTGGCTCCCCGTCATCGACACGGCGCTGCACGAGGTCGAGGAGAACCCCCTCGAGCCGACGTGGCAGATCCAGGTCCAGCCGCGCAGCATCGTCGTCCTCAGGTGTCCGCGCGAGATCGTCTCGCCCATCATCCCGGGCGTCACGGAGGAGGCCACCGCGTGAGGTACTCCAGCGCACCGGTCTCGACCCACCGGCTCCAGCTCGAGCCGGACTTCACCCTCGACGACGCGGTCGCGCAGGTGGACCACCTTGCGGCACTGGGGATCACGCACCTCTACCTGTCGCCGATCCTGCAGGCGAAGGTCGGCTCGAAGCACGGCTACGACGTCACCGACCACACGGCGGTGGCCGAGGGCCTCGGCGGCGACGCCGGTTTCGCCCGGCTCGTCGAGGCCGCCCACGCAGCAGGGCTGGGCATCGTCGTCGACGTCGTGCCCAACCACATGACGACCCCGACACCGCTCTCGCTCAACCGCCCGCTGTGGTCGGTGCTCCGCGAGGGCCGGCAGTCGGCATTCGCCACGTGGTTCGACGTCGACTGGGACGCCCAGGACGGCCACATCCTCATGCCCGTGCTCGGTGCCCCGCTCGACGAGGTGCTCGCCGCGGGCGAGATCTCCGTGGGGGAGCACGAGGGCGAGCCGGTCGTGCAGTACTACGACCACGTCTTCCCGCTGGCCCCCGGCACCGACGTGCGTATGCCGCTGGGTGACCTCCTCGACGCCCAGCACTACCGCCTCGCGTCGTGGACGGTCGGCGACTCCGAGCTGAACTACCGGCGCTTCTTCGACGTCACGTCGCTCATCGCGGTGCGCGTCGAGGAGCCCGAGGTGTTCGACGCGACCCACGCGCTGCTCGTCGACGGCATCCGCTCGGGCGCCATCGGCGGCCTGCGGATCGACCACCCCGACGGGCTCGCCGACCCCGAGGGCTACCTCGAGCGTCTCGGCGACGCGACCGGCGACGCCTGGGTCGTCGTCGAGAAGATCCTCGAGGGCGACGAGCAGCTCCCGCACACGTGGCGGACGGCCGGCACGACGGGCTACGACGCGCTGCTGCGCATCGGCGGGCTCTTCGTCGACCCCGCCGGCGCCGCGCCGCTCGACGACCTGTCGACCGAGCTCCTCGGCGAGCGGCAGGATCTCGCCGAGATCGTCATCGAGTCCAAGCGGTGGGTCGTGCAGGTCATGCTCGCCACCGAGGTGAGCCGGCTGATGCGGCTCGTCGCCCGGGCACGCCCGGACCTCGAGGAGGCCGCTGCCCGCGAGGTGCTCGAGGCCATGCTCGTCGGCATGGACCGTTACCGCGTCTACGTGCGGCCCGGAACCCCCGCCAGGGCCGCGGACCGCGAGGAGCTCGAGGCCGCCGCAGCGCACGGGGGTGAGAGCGTGAAGGCTGCGCCCGACGCCTCCACGGTTCGCGGCGTCGTCGACCTGGCACTGGGCGTGGGCGCCGTCCGGGACGAGGCCGCGCGTGACGAGTTCGTCGTGCGTTTCCAGCAGACGTGCGGGCCGGCCATGGCCAAGGCGATCGAGGACACGGCGTACTACCGCTACGTGCGGCTCGTCGGGCTCAACGAGGTCGGTGGGGACCCGACGCGGGTGGGGCTGCCGGTTGCTGAGTTCCACGGGTTCGCCGGGAGCCTGCTGCGGGAGTGGCCGCAGTCCATGACCACGCTGTCGACGCACGACACGAAGCGCGCCGAGGACGTGCGGGCGCGGCTCTTCGTGCTCGCCGAGCGCCCCGACGCGTGGGCGACCTGGGTGCGCGCGGCTCGAGAGCTCGCCACCCCGCTGCGCGCCGACGAGCTCGACGCGCTGACCGAGTACTTCCTCTGGCAGACCGTCGTCGGTGCGTGGCCGATCACCGAGGAGCGCCTGCAGGCCTACGCGCTCAAGGCGATTCGCGAGTCTAAGCTCCACACGCGGTGGACCGAGCCGGACGAGGCCTACGAGTCGGCGGTCGAGCGCTTCGTGTCCGGCGTCGTCACGACGCCTGGGATCGTCGCCCATGTGGAGGCCTGGGTCGAGGCGACGAGGCTCGAGACGCGGGCCAACGTGCTCGGCCAGAAGCTCGTGCAGCTGACGATGCCCGGCGTGCCCGACGTCTACCAGGGCACCGACCTCGTCGACCTGTCGCTCGTCGACCCCGACAACCGTCGCGCCGTCGACTACGCGGAGCGACGCGACCGCCTGGCGCGGCTCGACGACGGCGCATCCCCGGCCGACCTTCACGACGAGAAGCTCCTCGTCACGAGTGCTGCGCTGCGCACCCGCCGCGAGCGCTCGGCGTGCTTCACCGGCGAGGCTGCGACCTACGTGCCGGTCGGCACGACGTCGGAGCACGCCGTGGCCTTCGGACGCGGCACGGGGGAGGGCGTCGACGTCGTGACCGTCGTGACCCGGCTCGCCGGGAGGCTCGCTGACGCAGGCGGCTTCGGTGACGCCGACCTCGAGCTGCCCGACGGCCGGTGGTGCGACGTGCTCTCCGATCGCACCTTCGGCGGCGGCGCGACCCGTCTCGCCGACGTGATCGGCCCGGACGGCCTGCCGGTCGCCCTGCTCGTGCGGGTAGGGGACGAGTCATGAACGCCCCCACCGCCCCCGACACCGGCACCATCCGCGTCTGGGCGCCGCTCGCGTCGCGCGTCGACGTCCTCGTGACGCCGGTCGAGGGTCGGCGCGAGCCGACGTCCGCCGCCCGGCGCCACGCCATGACCGCCGAGGACGGCGGCTGGTGGTCGTGGACGAGGCCCGACGCGGGCACGCTCGACTACTCCTTCAGCCTCGACGGCGGGGACCCGCGTCCCGACCCGCGCAGTGCCTGGCTGCCGCACGGAGTCCACGGTGCGAGCCGCACCTTCGACCCCGCCGCGCACACCTGGGGCGACGGGGACTGGCGGGGCACCCGCGACGGCCGCGGCGTGCTCGGCGGCGTCGTCTACGAGCTGCACATCGGCACCTTCACCCCCGAGGGCACCCTCGATGCCGCCATCGGCCACCTCGGGCACCTCGTCGACCTCGGGGTCGACGTCGTCGAGGTCATGCCGGTCGCGGCCTTCGGTGGCACGCACGGCTGGGGGTACGACGGCGTGGCGCCGTATGCCGTCCAGCAGGCCTACGGGGGCCCCGCCGCGTTCCAGCGCTTCGTCGACGCGTGCCACGCGCGCGGTCTCGGGGTGTGCCTCGACGTCGTCTACAACCACCTCGGACCCACGGGCAACTACCTCGCCGAGTTCGGGCCCTACTTCACCCCCACGCACACGACGCCTTGGGGGCCGGCCGTCAACCTCGACGCCGACGGCAGCACCGAGGTCCGCCGCTGGGTGATCGACAACGCGCTCCGGTGGTTCCGCGACTTCCACGTCGACGCGCTGCGCCTCGACGCCGTCCACGAGCTGCGGGACGAGTCCGAACGGCACGTCCTGGCCGAGCTCTCCGACGAGACCGCCTCTCTCGCAACGCAGCTCGGGCGTCCGCTCGACCTCATCGCCGAGAGCGACCTCAACGACGCCGTCATGGTGACGCCGACCGCCGAGGGTGGCCGCGGGATGACCGCGCAGTGGGACGACGACATCCACCACGCCCTCCACGTCGCGCTGACTGGCGAGACCCAGGGCTACTACGCCGACTTCGCCGGCGGCACCGAGGCGTGGCCCGAGGGTGGACCCATCTCCGTGCTCGCCAAGACGCTCTCCGATGCCTTCTTGCACGACGGTCGGATGTCGACGTTCCGGGGCGCCGTCTGGGGCTCCCGGGTCGACCAGGAGGCCCGCTCCGGGCACGAGTTCCTCGCCTACCTCCAGACCCACGACCAGGTCGGCAACCGCGCCACCGGTGACCGCATCAGCGACCAGATCTCACCGGGGCTGCAGGCCGTCGGCGCCGCGCTCTACCTGCTCTCGCCGTTCACGGCGATGGTCTTCATGGGGGAGGAGTGGCGCGCGAGCACCCCGTTCGCGTTCTTCACCTCCTTCGAGGAGGACTGGCTCGCGGACGCCGTCCGCTCCGGCCGACGCGCGGAGTTCGCGGCCCATGGGTGGGACGAGGCCGACGTGCCCGACCCGCAGGACCCCGCGACGCGCGCCCACAGCGTGCTCGACTGGAGCGAGCCGACCGCGCCCGGGCACAACGAGATGCTTCACTTCTACCGAGAGCTGATCAAGGTGCGCCGCACGCAGCCCGACGTCGCGTCCGGTGACCTGCGCGCCACGTCGGTGCGCTTCGACGAGGACGCGAAGTGGATCATCCTGTCGCGTGGTGAGGTCCACGCCGTCGCCAACCTCGCGGGCCGCTCGCAGGTGATCCCCTTCGACGGCGAGGTCCAGCACATCCTCGCGTCGTGGGGCCGGGCACCGATTGTCGACAGCAACGGCGTGCGCCTCGACGGCCACGACGTCGCGGTCCTGCGCACCACCACCATCTGAGCAACCCCCACCCCCAACGCCCACTCGAGTGGCCGCTGCGTCACTCCTGCCCCAGGCAGGGGTGGTGCGCGTGGGGCCGGGTGGCCACTCGAGTAGCGGCGCGGGTCCACCCATCTCCTACTCGAGTGGCCGCTGGGGCACTCCTGCCCCAGGCAGGGGTGGGACACGTGGGGCCGGGCGGCCACTCGAGTGGGCGCGCGGGCCTACGGATGCGTCCGCATCAGGACTGCTTGACGCGGACCATGCCCTCCTGTGCCGTCGTCGCGACGAGGGTGCCGTCCTGGCCGTAGATCTCACCGATCGACAGGCCGCGTCCGCTCACGGCCGACGGCGACTGCTGGGCGTAGAGCAGCCACTCGTCGGCGCGGACGTCCCGGTGGAACCACATCGAGTGGTCCAGGCTCGCCACCCGCAGGCGCCGGTCGGTCCAGACGAGGCCGTGCCGTCGCAGCACCGGTTCGAGCAGCGAGTAGTCGCTGGAGTAGGCCAGCACGGCGGCGTGGAGCAGCGGGTCGTCCGGCAGCCGCTCGACGGCGCGCATCCACACGTGGTTGGTCGCCACCTGCTCGGCACCCGCGTCGAGGAACATGTTGCTCTCGACGGGACGAAGCTCGATCGGGCGCGACTCGGCGATGTGGCGCGCACCCGGGTGGTCGACGCCGCGGAAGGCGTCAGCCAGGGATGCCAGCCCGTCCGGACCGGGGACGGCGGGCATCGTGTCCTGGTGGTCGAGACCACCGGCCCGCTCCTGGAAGGAGCAGGTCATGGACATGATCGGGGCCCCCTTCTGGACGGCGTGCACGCGCCGGGTGGAGAAGGAGTTGCCGTCGCGCATCTCCTCGACGGCGAAGCGGATCGGCAGGGTGTCGTCACCGGGTCGCATGAAGTAGCCGTGGAGCGAGTGGATGGGGCGCGCGCCGTCGCCGTCGTTGACGTCGCGCACCGTGATGCCGGCGGCCATGACGCATTGAGCCAGGACCTGCCCGCCGAAGACCCGACCATGGGGCATCTTCTGGCTCCGGCCCTCGAAGACCCGGGCGGACGACGCCCCGATCGATTCTGCGGCGTCGCGTCCCTGGACGTCGGTGACGGCGATCTGGGCGGTCCCGACGTCTCGGAGGGTCAGCACCTCGAGGAGGTCCTCGAGCGGGGGGAGCGGGCGCGGCTCGGAGGGGGCGTCTGCAGTCACAGCACGACCCTAGTGGTCCCGTCTGATCGGCCGTCGCGGCCGGCGACCGGGGTCACGCCTCCATGGCCAGGGTCATGGGCAGCACCGCAGGCGCACCAGCGTCGCGGAGCAGGCCGGCGCAGACCGTGAGGGTCCAGCGCGAGTCGCTTACGTCGTCGATGAGCAGCACCGGTCCCGGGATGCCACTCAGGGACGAGGCGAGCCCGGCCCCGACGGCGAGGCGACCCCAGACGTTGGCGAGCCGGAAGGCGCTGTTGCCTCCGGTCTCGCCCACGGGACCGCCCTCGACGAGGTCGAGCGCGCCGAGATAGGGCAGTCGGCCGAGCTGGCCCAGTCCCGCGGCGAGCGACCCGACGAGGAGGGGACGCCGGCGAGACGGGACCGAGACGATCGCGGCAGGACGCTCCTGCCAGCCCCATCCGGCGAGGACCTCGACGCAGGCGCGCAGCACCTCGGCGGGCACCTCACGGTCCTCGCCGCGGAGCAGCTCGCGCAGCCGCTGGCCCCACCCGAGATCGCTGAGGCGGGCCAGTGCTCGGCCCTCGTCCATGGCGACCGAGGGTGCGATCTTGCCCTTCAGCGGGACGCCCAGACGGTCCATGCCCGGGGGCCACTGGGCGCGGGACTCGAGCACGACGCCGGGGCGCTGGAGTCGCGAACGGGCGGTGTTGACCGCGGCCTCGGGGATCGTCGTGTCGAACCAGGGCTCGACGCACCGGTCGCAGCGCCCGCACGGCTCGGCGGAGTCGTCGTCGAGCGTCTCCTGCAGGAACGCCATGCGGCAGCGGTCGGTGCGCTCGTAGTCGACCATGAGCTGCTGCTCGCGCTCGCGTGCCTCGCTGACACGGCCGTAGCGCTCGGCGTCGTAGGTCCACGGCTCGCCCGTCGCGGTCCATCCACCCGGCACGCGATGGACGGCCCCGTCGACGTCGAGCACCTTGAGGAGCAGCTCGAGGCGGGTGCGGCGGACGTCGACGATCGTCTCGAGGGCCACGGTCGACAGCGCCTTCGGTGACTCCGAGAGGGCACGGACGACGGCGTCGGCCTGGTCCTGCCGCGGCATCGAGGCCGAGGCGAAGTAGCGCCAGATGTCCTTGTCCTCGGGGCCGGGCATGAGGAGCACGTCGGCGCGCTCGGTCGCGCGACCGGCTCGACCGACCTGCTGGTAGTAGGCGACGGGGGACGAGGGCGCGCCGAGGTGCAGCACGAAGCCGAGGTCGGGCTTGTCGAAGCCCATGCCGAGCGCGGAGGTCGCCACGAGCGCCTTGACCTCGTTGTCGCGCAGTGCCTCTTCGAGCCTGATCCGCTCGGACGGCTCGGTGCGACCGGTGTAGGCGGCCACCTGGTGCCCGGCGTCGCGCAGCGCCACGGCGACGTCCTCGGCCGCCGCGACCGTCAGGGCGTAGACGATGCCCGAGCCGGGGAGCTCGTCGAGGTGGGCGATGAGCCAGGCCAGCCGCTGCTCGGGCGCCGCGAGCGGGAGCACCCCGAGTCGCAGGGACGCCCGGGCCAGCGGCCCACGGAGCGTCAGCACGTCACGGCCGCCGGCGCCGAGCTGCTCGACGACGTCGGTGACGACTCGCGCGTTGGCGGTCGCCGTCGTCGCCAGGACCGGGGTGCGCTCGGGCAGCGTCGTGAGCAGGTCGCGGATGCGGCGGTAGTCGGGCCGGAAGTCGTGCCCCCAGTCGCTGATGCAGTGCGCCTCGTCGACGACGAGCAGGCCGCACGACTCGGCGAGCGCCGGGAGCTGCTCGTCGCGGAAGCGGGGGTTGTTGAGGCGCTCGGGGCTGACGAGCAGCACGTCGACCTCACCGCGAGCGAGGGCGCCTGACACCGCACCCCACTCGTCGGCGTTCGTCGAGTTGAGCGTGACGGCCTTGATGCCGGCTCGCTCGGCGGCGGCGATCTGGTCGCGCATGAGGGCCAGCAGGGGGCTGACGATGACCGTCGGGCCGGCGCCCTCGGCGCGGCGGAGGGCGGTGGCGACGAAGTAGACGGCCGACTTGCCCCACCCCGTGCGCTGCACGACGAGCACCCGACGGCGCCCGGCGACGAGCTCGTTGATGGCCTCGAGCTGGCCGTCGCGGAAGTCGACGTCGTCACGGCCCACGAGTCGCCGCAACGCCGTCGTGGCCCGCTCGCGCAGCCCGGGGTCGACGTCGGCGACGGACGGAGCGGTGGGTGCCGAGGTGGAGGGTGACGTCATGGCACCCAACCTACGTGGCCCCACGGACACGCCCGAACGGCATACGCAGGCTGTGGACGCCGGGGCTGTCCACGCAGGGGGATGTGGACGAGCGCGACCTCGCGAGGCTGGAAGGATGGGCCCATGACGCAGACCGAACCGCAGGCGAGCCCCTATGCCGCGCAGGTGTCGCTGCGCTGGTCCGACATGGACGCGTACGCGCACATCAACAACGTGCAGTTCCTCCGGCTGCTCGAGGACGCCCGCGTCATCGCCTTCCGCGACTGGTTCGACGGCGGGGGAGCGGGTGACAAGACCCTGCTCGACGAGGGCGTGCTCGTGTCGCGTCACGAGATCGAGTACCGCCGTCCCCTCGGCTTCCGGCACGCGCCCGTCGAGATCCAGATGTGGGTCTCACGGGTCGGCGGTGCGGGCTTCGACGTCGCCTACATCGTCACCGACCCCGACGGGGTGGGCGAGGGCGAGCGCCCGGTCTACGCGGTCGCCGAGACCGAGCTCGCGCTCTACGACTTCGCGAGCGAGTCGCCCCGCCGGATGCGCGCCGAGGAGCGCGCCTCCGTCCGTGCACACCTCGGCGAGCCCGCTCCCTTCCGGAGGCGTCGCCGGTGAGCGCCGCCCCGCAGATCGACTTCGGCGACCCGCGCGGTCTCGCCGATCTCGGCACCTACCTCGCGCGCGCGAGCCGCGCCAACCCCGACGGCGCCGTCCGGCTCCAGGTGCTCGGCAACCTCCTCGTCACGACGGTCGCGGTCATCGAGGGGACCGGACTCCTGGGTGAGGGCACCGTGCTCGGGATGCGCGTCGTCACGATCGCACCCTCCGACGCCGTGGACGCGACGGTGTCGTTCGCGTCGGTGAGTGACCGGCTCGCCCGCGACGGGGCGGGGTCGGTGCTGAGCGTCCCGCCGACGACCGTCCGCGCCCCGTGGAGCGGGCTGACACCCCCGCGAGACGGCTGGGAACCCGTTGGACAGCTCGAAGGTGAGGTCGTCGACTCCATTGCGCGACAAGGGATCTCGCAGGTCGCCGAAGGCACTCCGGAGAATGCCGGCGGTCACGCAGTCGAGTCGCTCCGGAGGCGCACGTGGGGCGCCATGAGTGACACCGTCCCGCCGATCGCGGCCGGACTCGCCTTCGGGGCTCACGTGCTCGGGTTCACGGCTGCCGGGGAGCGTGCGTCGATCGCTACCCACGGTCGGTGGACCCGTCTCAGCACGTCGCGAGGTCACGTCCTCGTCCGCTGAACCGATGGCGTATGCCGTGTGGCGGGGCTGATGGTCCGTCGCCTCGGGCGCCCGTCCGTCAGGTGCGACCCGTCCAGGTCCCGCGCTCGACGAGGACCTCCTTGAGCACGTCTATCCGGTCGCTGACGAGCCCGTCGACACCGAGGTCGAACAGGCGCCGCATCTCGTCGGCGTCGTCGATGGTCCACACGTGGACCTGCTTGCCGTAACGGTGCGCCGTCTCGACGAACTGGGCGGTGACGATGCGAACAGGCCTGCCCCGCATGGGGATCGACGGCGGGACCTGGAAGACGTCAGCCGGGGTGCGGAAGATCCTGGTGAGGACCCCGGGGGCGAAGCGAGCGAGGGCCGTGCCGACCTCGGCGGCGGCCGTGGCGACGGTGCCGCGCGCCAGGCGACGGAACTGGGAGATGTTGCGCTGGGAGAACGAGCCGACGCACACCTGGTCGTGCAGGCCGCGCTCCTGGATGAGGCGCCAGAGGGGCTCCGCCGTGCCGGGGGCCTTGAGGTCGATGTTGAGGTTGATGTCGGGCCAGGCGTCGAGGACGTCGGTGAGCAGGGGGACGTGGCCACCGTCACCAACCTCGGCGTGCGACACCTCCGACCACGGGAGGTCGCGAATCAGGCCTCGGGCGTTGCTGACGCGGTCGAGGCGCGTGTCGTGGAAGGCGACGAGCCGACCGTCGCGGGTGATGTGCACGTCGGTCTCGAGGTGCGTGTAGCCGAGGTCGACGGCGTTGCCGAAGGCCGTCATGGTGTTCTCGAGCCCCAGGTTCGGCGCGTAGAGCGACCCGCCCCGATGGGCCAGTGCCACGGGCGTACGAGAGAGATAGGCCCGCGTCGTCATGGCACGAGGCTAGACGAACGAGTTGGCAGGGTCCGGAGGTCAGTTCCGTGAGGTCACGCACGAGCGCGGGCGAGCAACCGTCATTCGCCGTCGGCGTGAGGAAGTGCCAGGGGGGTGCGCGACATGCGTTCCCGCCAGGAGCCGTCGTCTCCTTCGCGTGACATCACCGACTCGATGATGTCGAGGGCTCGACGAGTCGGGGCGAGCGCTGCGACCTGGAAGGGCCACAGTTCAGGTTCGGGCTCTGCGCGCCACTGGAGGTCGATGCGGGAGATGGCCTGGCTCCGGGTGCAGTCCCACGCGTGAAAGCCGTCCCGGTCGACGTCTCCGGCCGCTACGAAGCCTTCCCCGATGAGCTGCGTGATGACCTCCATGACGGCCACGTGGAGCTCAGCGGGGTCCTCGACCCCCAGCATCTCTCGAACGGTGGACCGGACGAGCCCGAGGTCGATCCAGTCGTAGATCGTTCCGAGGAGCAAGTCCTCGACGACTGACCGCTGTGGATGTTCGAGCGTCACTGGATGTGGACCTTCCGTATCTGGTCGTCGGCGTAGCGCACGTCGATCGTCGCACCGCCGCTGCGCGAGCTGACCCGCAGGCCCACCTGGATGCCGTCAGGACGCTCGAACCATTCGCCGGCGTAGCCTGGCCGCATGCGTCGCGTGGCGCCCACGGTCAACCGGTCGAACAGATTGCGGAGAGACTGTTCGTCAGGAACCATGAGCACGCCTCGCGACCTACCGCGTGGCAGCTTTTCCAGCTCCGGAATCGTCCCCCGTGACGCGATCACGGGGACCCGGTCCGTGGGGCCCAGGCGATCTTTGAGCCGGTCGACGGCCGTGGACCCTGAGCCGGACTCGGCCTCCTGAAGGGCGGCCTCGGCTGCAGCGTGGATCTCGGCGGCGCGGGCCGTGCGCAGGGCTTCGGCCGTGGGCAGCGCCGGGCCCCGCGCTGCCCCGACGGCCATGGCGGGAAGGACGGTGTCGCGGGTGCCGGTGATCGCCGCGATGCGGTTCGCCAGCTCCGAGCGACGGGTGTCGTTGCGCTCGGTCTGGGCGAGCTCGACGTTGGAGCGGACCATCGAGATGACCAGGTCGTCCAGGGCGGTGCGCAGCGTCCCGCCCTCGGCGTACGTCTGCGCCGTGGAGAACAGCCCCGTGACTCCGCCCCGGAAGATCATCGCGATGACATGCGCCGCCTCCGCGAGTCCCTGCCAGGCCCTCCGGTTGAGCACGTCCTGACGTCGAGCCACGTCGACGAGCGCGGCGGACGCGGACTGGTCGAAGAACCCGAGGCGCACCACGTCGTACCCAGCCTGCACCGAGCGTCGGGCTTGATCGAGCTCGTGCTCGACGAGGCGGTCGTATGCCGCGCCGGTCTCCCTGGCGTGCAGGCCCATCCCGGTGTCGACGGCCAAGGCGCCGACGATTCCGGTCAGCTCGTGCGTGTCCAGCCAGGGCTGCGCTCCGGTCGAGGTGGGCGCGGCGTACCGCGCTGCCGGGGCCCCGAGGGTGGGCGTGGTCAGTGCGAGGTCGACGTTGTCGCGCATCGCGGAGAGCCACTCGACGACGAGGGTCTCCAGCGGCGCTGTGGCGCGGGAGTAGATCCGTGTGGTGGAGGCGTCGAGCATCGCGAAGCGGCTCGTGCGCGAGACCTCGAGCATGATGCGAGCCCGGGTCTCGGCCATCCCCATCGCCTCGCCGTCTGTGCCGTCCGCCGCAGCCGATGAGGCGCTCATCAGCAGTGATCTCAGGTCGGCGTCCGAGGCGAGCCCGAGGTCGGAATGTGTCTCGATCCCGTTGGCCTCGTGGGTGATCCACCGTCGCACGAGGTGCTCGCCGACCGTGAGCCGGTCACCGCGAGAGTTGGTGAGTGCGCGTCCGGCGACTGCGGAGTCGGGGAGCGGCTCGGCCAGCAGGGCGGCCGCGGCAGAAGGGTCATCGCCGACGTGCCCGAGCAGGACGTGGAGCGCGTCGCCGGTCTCGGCGGCGTCGTCGAACCACGACGAGAACGACTGTCCGGCGTCGGGCAGCAGCGTGCTGCCGTGGCTGAGGGCGGTGTCGGCATCACGGGTCTCGGCGATCTCCGAGGCGGCTGCCGCAGCCGCGGCTCGTCGCGCCAGACGCGCCGGGAGACGTCGGTCATCACCCGTGGCTCGCGCGCCCGTGAGCAGCTGACCGAGCAGCCAGGTGCCCGAAGCGCGGCCGCCACTCGGGTCGGTGTGCACGGTGTCGAGGCCGGCGACCAGCTCGTCGGCCAGCAGGGCTGCACCTGAAGCCAGCTGGGCGCGGGTCCGTGGGTCGGTGCCGGCCGGCGCCGCGTGGCTCGTCGCCGTGACGACGAGCGAGCCGAGGGCGCCCAACAGAGCACGCACCCGGTCGACCTTCGCCCCGGACGCCGTCTGCGCCACGCCCGCCGCCATGAGCAGTCGGGACAGCCCGTCGCCGCGGAGCTCGGACATCAGGGCCTGCGCGTAAACCGGGTCCTCGCCCCGCGACCGGAGCCTGGCGGTCAGAGCATCGATGTCGCCAGCCGAGGCCAGCCCGCCGCCGACGGGTGCGGCAGCGGCCATGAGCCGCCGCGCCAGCAACCCGTCGGCGATCGCCGCGTCTCGCGACGCCCGTGCCGCGACCGCTCCGTCGGCGAACCAGAGGCCGCCGGTCACGACGGTCCGCACGGCTGCTGCGCTGGTCGCCGTACCGGCCGGCAACGTCGTGTCGGTGACCGCGGCCACGAGTCCCGCGCACCGCCGAGCGGTCGCGCGCAGCTCCTGGACGACGCCGGCGTAGGAACGGCTGAGCCGTGCCCGCCCCATGAGCTGGTCGGACCGTGCTCGCTCGGCACCCAGCACGCCGACAGCCCCCGTCGGGTCGGGCAGCGCCGCGAGCCGGAGGACGGCCAGGGCGTGCTCGGCGTCGAGCGCGTCCCACTGCCGTTGCAGCGACCGCACTCGGGCGACCGCGTGCTCGAGCGCCGCGGCATACGTCAGCAGGGACCGGGACGCGCCGGGGAGCGCCTCGACCACCAGGCGCGCCCGAGCGCCCAGCTCGTCGGCCTCGACCCTGGCCGCCGCAGCGGCCTCACCGGTCCACACCGCACCGAGGCGAGGTCCCAGCGTGCCGCGCACTGTCGTGGTCGCGCGGGCGCGTGCGGCTGCCCGGTCGAGCGACCGCGCCGCGGAGCGCAGGCCGGCGACATCCCCGGACGGCAGCGGCAGCGCGAGCTCTCCGGCGATCGCTGCGGCCGAGTGCCCGACCTCGGGTGCCCGGCTCACCGCAGTTCCGGCCGAGTCGAATCGCCATGTGCTGCAGACACGTCCGTGGTGACGGCTGAAAAGCCCGCGGTGACGAGCAGCTCGACCGAGCGCATCTCCAGGGTCGACCTGTCCAGCCGGTCACCGAGGGCAGCCGCCGCGTCGGCCAGGGCGTCGAAGGCGTGGGCGTGGACGACGTGGAACCGCTCGATCGCGGTCCTCAAACCGTCGGCCTCGTCGCCCAGGGCGACCGCGGCGGACGCCCCGGCAGAGGCCACGGCCGACGCGCAGGTGCTCAGCTCGGCAGGGTCGTGCGAGAGGGCCAGACGCGCGCTGGACACCCCGTGGGTGTCGAAGGAGTAGCGCGTCATGCACCGACCGTAGGAGAGCCAGCCGCGTCGCCCCGGCCGTCATCCACAGGCCTGGGTATGCCGTGAGGCCCCCGTCCCGAAGGACAGGGGCCTCACGTGCTGGTGGCCATTCAGGCAGCCACCTTCAGATGCGTCAGGACCAGCGGGCCCACACCGTCGTGTCGGTCGGGACGAGGCCGGCCTCGAGCGGACCCGAGGCGACGATGACCTCGGCGCCCTCGGGCAGCGCGACGGGGTCTGCACCGAGGTTCGCCACAACGAGCACCCGGCCGTGCTGGGACGAGCCGTTGGTCAGCGCGACGACGTCAGCGGCATACCCCTGCACCCACGTGAGCGAGCCCGTGCCGAGCGAGAGCTCGCGGCGCGCGGCGAGGAGCGAGCGGTAGAGCTCGAGCGTCGACCCGGCCACGCCCTCCTGCCGGTCGACGGCGTAGTCGGCGTAGACGTCGGGCTGGGGGAGCCAGGTGCTGGCGCTCGGACCGAAGCCCAGCGACGGCCCGTCGGCCGACCATGGGATCGGCACGCGGCAGCCGTCGCGGCCCGTCTCGGCGCCGGCCGTGCGGGCGAAGGTCGGGTCCTGGCGGAACTCGGCCGGCATGTCGGTCGAGTCCGGCAGACCGAGCTCCTCGCCCTGGTAAATGTAGGCGCCTCCGGGCAGCGCGAGCATCAGGGCCGTGGCCGCGCGGGCGCGGCGCAGGCCGAGCGCGCGGTCGGGCTGCGGGTCGGTGGCCGAGATGCCGTTCATCCGCGGCGTGCCGGGGGCGTAGCCCAGACGCGACGCGTGGCGCACGACGTCGTGGTTGGACAGCACCCAGGTCGAGGGCGCGCCCACCGAGTCGGCGGCGTGCAGCGAAGAGGTGATGACCGCACGCAGGTCCTCGGCGATCCACGAGGCCGTGAGGAAGTCGAAGTTGAACGCCTGGTGCATCTCGTCGGGGCGGACGTAGGCGACGGCGCGCTCCTGCGGCTCGACCCAGGCCTCGGCGCAGAGGATGCGGTCGGGCGTGCCGTAGGACTCGAGGATCTTGCGCCAGGCGCGGTAGATCTCGTGGACGCCGTCCTGGTCCCACATCGGGCTGCGCTTCGTGTGGTCGATGCGCGGCGCCTCCTCGGCCGGGGCGTGCTCGCCCTCAGCGCGCTCGTGCTCGGCGTGACCGAGCATCGTCGTGCGCTCCTCCTCGGTGTCGGGCAGGCCCTGCTCCTTGATGAGGCCGTGCGCGACGTCGACACGGAAGCCGTCGACGCCCCGGTCGAGCCAGAAGCGCAGGATCGACTCGAACTCGGCGCGCACCTCGGGGTGCTCCCAGTTGAAGTCGGGCTGCTTCGTGTCGAAGATGTGCAGGTACCACTGGCCCGGCGTGCCGTCGGCCTCGGTGACCCGCGTCCAGGCGGCGCCGCCGAAGACGGACTCCCAGTTGTTCGGGGGCAGCTCGCCGTGCTCGCCGCGGCCCTCGCGGAACATGTAGCGCTCGCGCTCGGCCGAGCCCGGACCGGCGGCGAGGGCAGCCTTGAACCACTCGTGCTCGTCGGAGGAGTGGTTGGGCACCATGTCGACGATGACCTTGAGGCCCAGCTCGTGCGCCCGGGCGATCATCGTGTCGGCGTCGGCGAGCGAGCCGAAGATGGGGTCGATGTCGCGGTAGTCGGCGACGTCGTAGCCGGCGTCGGCCTGCGGCGAGGTGTAGAACGGCGAGAGCCAGATCGCGTCGACGCCGAGGGCGCGCAGGTGCGGCAGCCGGGAGGTGATCCCGGGCAGGTCGCCGATGCCGTCACCGTCGGCGTCGGCCCACGAGCGCGGGTAGATCTGGTAGATGACCGCGTGCCGCCACCAGGCGGCGTCCGGGCGGTCCGCGGCGTGCACGGGGGTCGCGTCCTCGCGAATCACCACGTCGTGCGTCGAGTCGAGCGCGGACACGAGCTCGGAGTCGTTGAGGGTCTGGGTTGCTGATGGCGTCACGGGCCACCATCGTTCCTCATCGGACCGAAAACTCAAAGAAATTTCTGCAACTTCTTGCAACGCGTCGCTCGTGGACCGCGGTCGAGCGCCTGGGCCCACCGTCCAGCGCTTGGGCCCGCGGTCGCGGGTGCCCTGCGAGCCCGCCCCCGCCCGGCACTACGGTCGGGTTCATGACGACCTTCGTGACTGCTGCGTTCTGCCTCGTTCGCGACGGGCGGCTGCTCACCGTCCGCAAGTCCGGGTCGAGCCGGTTCATGCTGCCCGGCGGCAAGATCGACCCGGGGGAGAGCGCTCGAGAAGCAGCCGTCCGCGAGGTCATGGAGGAGGTCGGCGTCGACGTCTCGGGGGTCGGCGAGCCCCTTGGGCGCTTCCACGACGTCGCCGCCAACGAGCCGGACGCGTGGGTCGACGCGACCGTCTACGTCACGCACCTGCGGCCCGAGGACGCCCCGGAGCCCCTCGCCGAGATCGCCGAGCAGCGCTGGTTGGGTCTCGACGACGACCTGCCCGCCGACTTGGCGCCGTTGCTGCGCAACCACGTCGTGCCCTCGCTGCGAGCCCACCTCGCCGCACGCTGAAGGGCGCCCCCGCCGAGACGGGGACGCCCTCGTCGGAAGGCTCGGTCAGCGTGGCCCGTCGTGCATGCCGATGACGCCGGCCTTGGCCGCCTTCTTCACGGCGTCCGCCTCGGCCTGGGTCAGCTTGCCGTCCTTGACGGCCTGCGCGAGCCGGTCGTCGAACGCCTTTGTCTCGTCGGCCTCATGAGCGGCCCGGAGGTCTGCGAAGGCCGCCTTGACCTTGGCGGCGTCGATGCCGAGCTTGCTCGCGAGCTTCGTGGCCAGCTCGTCCTGCATCGTCGCCGGGTCCGGCTTGGTCGTCGGGGGCTTGCCGGGGGTGCGGCCGGCCCGCAGCTCGTCGCGCACGGCCTTGAGGGCGTCCTCGAGCTTGCTCTGGTCGACGCCGAGCTTCGTGGCGAGTGCCGAGAGGTCCGCACCCTTGCCCATCCCCATGCCCATCCCCATCCCCGGGCCGCCTCCGTGGCGACCGCCGGGGCCCCAGCCCCTGCCGTTGCCGGGCATCCCGGGGGCGCCGTCGGTCGTGCCCTTGTTGGGGTCGCCCTGGGTCGAGGTCGCCGAAGGCGTGGGGGTCGTCGTGGTCGCGTCGTCGGCGCGGGCCACCTGGGTGACGCCCAGCCCGATGACGGCCGCAGCCGCGCCGACGGCGGCGATGCCAGCCGCCTTCCTGTTGAGCGGCTTGCCGTTGATCGACACCATGTGCGTCCCTCCGTCGTGGTCGCCGGGCGTGCGCCCGAGCGTGGATTCACCTGGGTCCAGAGAACACCCGGGCCGGCACCGTCGAGCCGTGAATGGGCTGTGAGTTGCTGTGAGTCCCTGGGGCGGCCCGACGTCAGCTCGACGTCAGAAGGTGCCGTCGGGGCCGGGCGCGTTGACGAGGGAGTATGCCGCCCGCGTGAGGTAGTCGCGCAGGCGGTCGTCGTTCTCGGCTGAGAGCTCGAGGGTGTCGACGGCGTTCATCATGTGCAGCAGCCAGCGGTCGCGCATGTCGGGCGTGACCTGGAACGGCATGTGACGCATCCGCAGCCGGGGGTGGCCCCGCTGCTCGGAGTAGGTCGTCGGGCCGCCCCAGTACTGCTCGAAGAACATCCGCAGACGCTCCTGGGCTGGCCCGAGGTCCTCCTCGGGATAGAGCGCGCGCAGCGGCTCGTCCTCGGCGACGCCTCGGTAGAACTCGCGCACGAGCTTGTCGAAGGTCTCGTGGCCGCCGAAGTCGTCGTAGTACGTCACGCCGGACAGTCTCCCAGAGCGGCGGTCGTGCTCACTTCGCGCCCGTCCCGCCGTAGGGCGGCATCATGGGCATCGGGCTGCGCACCCCGGCCCGGTCGAAGGCCATCTTGACGCGCTCGCGGATCTCGCGTTGCACGCCGAACTGCTCGTTGGCGATCGTCTTGGCGATGACGCGCAGGGTGATGGCGCCGTTGGCGATCGACTCGACCCCGACGACGTTGGGCTCCTCGAGCAGGATGTCCTTGAACGCGTCGTCGTCGTCCATGACGCTGACGACCTCACGGATGACGGAGATCGCCTTCTCGACGTCCTGGTCGTAGGCGACCGGGATGTCGACGATGGCGGTCGACCAGCCCTGCGTCTTGTTGCCGATGCGGATGATCTCGCCGTTGCGGACGTACCACGTCATGCCGCCGGCATCGCGCAGCTGGGTGACGCGCAGCGACACGTTCTCGACGGTGCCGACGACCTCGCCGGTGTCGATGACGTCGCCGACGCCGTACTGGTCCTCGACGATCATGAAGACGCCGGACAGGAAGTCCTTGACGAGGCTCTGCGCGCCGAACGCGAGCGCGACGCCGCCGACGCTCGCCGAGGCGAGCATCGGACCGAGGGGGATGCCGACGAGGGAGAGGATCGTCAGGGCGGTGATGCCGAGCACGATGAACGTCGTGATGCTCTTGAGCAGGGCGCCCATCGTCTGGGTGCGCTGGACGTGGCGGACGTTGGCGACCCCGACCGCTTGCAGCGCGCGGCCGGCGCCGGGGATGGCCGCGAGGCGTTCGGCCCGCCGCGAGGTGGCCGTCGTGACGACCCGGTCGATGAGCCGGTGCAGCACGAAGCGGGCGACGAGTCCGACGACGAGCACGGTGAGGACGAGCAGCGGGGTGCCCACGAGCCAGTCGCCGACGCCGGCCCACGTGAGGCCGGTCAGGTCGGGCATCGAGAGGTTCACGGGCAGCTCCTGCGAGGGAGACGGACTCGGCGTCGGGTTCGGCGTCGGGGTGGACGTCCTCGGGGTGAGGGCGAGGGCGCGGGGCAGGGAAGCGGTCAGGTTCGTGAAGGCGTCGATCACAGGGTCTCAGTCAGGGGAGGGTCAGGTGGAGGGGGGCAGGTGGAGCGCCCGTGCGGGGCCGCCCGGATCGGACGGCCCCGCACGGAAGCGCTCAGGCGCGGCGGTCGCGCTCCTGGGCGACGAGGGCCCGCGCGATGGTGTCGCGGTTCTCGGCGACGGTGCGCACCAGGCCGGGGGCCGCGTCCGGGTTGGCGGCGAGCCAGGCGTCGGAGGCGTCCTTGAGCTCCTGGCTCGCGAGCGAGAACGGGTAGAAGCCGCCGACGACACGCTCACCGATGGCGACGCTGCGCTGCGCCCACGCGTCGACGAGCATCGCGTGGTACTTCTCCACGTAGGGCTCGAGCAGCGAGAGGTCCGAGCTGCGGCGGAAGCCGGCGCTGACGGCCTCGACCATCTGGTTGGACAGGTCGTTGCGCTCGACCGCCTTGGCCCACGCGTCGGCCTTGGCCTCGGCGGTGGGACGGGCGGCGAGGGCCTCGGCGGCCCGCTCCTTGCCCGTGGCCGTCGGGTCGCGGTCGAGCTCGGTGGCGATCTCGACCTCGTCGGCGACCCCGAGGGCGGCGAGGGCCTTGATGAAGGTCCAGCGCAGCTCCGTGTCGACGGTCAGGCCCGGCAGCGACTCGGCGCCGGTGAGCAGTGCCCGCAGACGCGCCTCGTCCGCCGGGTCGGACGTCGCCGCGGCCCACGCCTCGACGAGCTGGAACTGGGCGTCGCTGCCTGCCTCGGCCGTCTCGGCCAGGGAGCGCAGCGAGGACGTCAGAAGGGCCGAGACCTCGGCGCGGTGCTCCGGAGCGGTGTAGAGCCGGGCCGCCGTCGAGACCTGGCCGAGCAGCACGCGCAGCAGCGTCGAGTCGGTCTCGCCGGGCATCGACTCGAGCACGAAGCGCACGAAGTCGCGGGCCGGCATCTCGCCGTCGCGGGTCATGTCCCACGTCGCGCCGAGCACGAGCGAGCGGGGGAGCGAGTCCTGGAAACCACGGGGCAGCGAGAGCGCCGTCGCGAGCGAGCGCTCGTCGAGGCGGATCTTGCCGTAGGCGAGGTCGTCGTCGTTGAGCAGCAGCAGGTCAGGCTGCTCCTGGCCGACGAGCTCGGCGAGGTCGGTGCGCTCGCCGGCGATGTCGACCTCGTCGTAGCCGATGCGCTCGAGCACGTCGCCCGCGTCGCCCGACCGGACGGCATACCGCCCGACGCCGATGCGGTGGGGACGGAGCGTCGGGTACTCCTCGGTCGCGGTCTGCGTGATCGCGAACGAGCTGTAGCGACCGTCGGCGTCGACCTCGAAGACCGGGCGCAGCGTGTTGACGCCGGCCGTCTCGAGCCACAGCTTGCTCCACTCGGTCAGCTCGCGGCCCGAGGCCTTCTCGAGCTCACCGAGCAGGTCGGAGAGGGTGGTGTTGCCCCACGCGTGCTTGCGGAAGTACTCGCGCAGCGCGGCGACGAACGGCTCACGGCCGACGTACGCGACGAGCTGCTTGAGCACGGACGCGCCCTTGGCGTACGTGATGCCGTCGAAGTTGACCTCGACGTCCTCGAGGTGGCGCATGTCGGCGGCGATCGGGTGCGTCGAGGAGAGCTGGTCCTGGGTGTAGGCCCACGCCTTCTCCGCGGTGCCGAACGTCGTCCACGCGCTCGTCCACTCGGTGGCCTCGGCCTGGCACGTCGTCGACGCCCACTCGGCGAAGGACTCGTTGAGCCAGAGGTCGTCCCACCACTTCATCGTCACGAGGTTGCCGAACCACATGTGGGCCAGCTCGTGCAGGATCGTCAGGGCCCGGCGCTCGATCTTGGCCTCGGAGACCTTGGACCGGAAGACGTAGACCTCGACGAAGGTCACGGCCCCGGCGTTCTCCATCGCGCCCATGTTGTACTCGGGCGTGAAGATCTGGTCGTACTTCTCGAAGGGGTACGGCTGGTCGAACTCCTCCTCGAAGAACGCGAAGCCCTTCTTGGTGCAGTCGAAGATGTTGTCGGCGTCGAGGTACTGCGTCAGCGACTTGCGGCAGAAGACACCGAGCGGCACGACGCCCTTGCGGGTCGAGACCTCGTCGCGGACCTCGTCGTATGGCCCCGCGATGAGCGCCGTGATGTAGGAGGAGATGCGCTTCGTCGGCTCGAACGACCACGTCGCGCGCTCGACGCCGTCCGCCACGCCGGCGGCCTCCGGGGTGGGCGTGGGGGAGTTGCTGATGACCTTCCAGTGCGCGGGCGCGGTCACCGTGAAGCGGAAGGACGCCTTGAGGTCGGGCTGCTCGAACACGGCGTACATGCGCCGCGAGTCCGGGACCTCGAACTGCGTGTAGAGGTAGACCTCGTTGTCGACCGGGTCGACGAAGCGGTGCAGCCCCTCGCCGGTGTTGGTGTAGCGGCCGGTCGCGTCGACGGTCAGCTCGTTCTCGGCGGCCAGGCCCGGCAGGGCGATCCGCGAGTCGGCGAAGACCTCGGCCGGGTCGAGGTCGACGCCGTTGAGCGTCACCTTCTCGACGGAGTCGGCGATGAGGTCGATGAACGAGTCGGCGCCGGGCTCGGAGCAGGTGAACGTGACCGTGGTGACGGTGTGGAAGTTCTCCGGACCCGTCGTGAGGTCGAGACGGACGTCGTAGGAGTCGACGCGCAGGATGTCGGCGCGGCTCGCCGCCTCGTCGCGGGTCAGGTTCTTGCCGGGCACGTAGGGACCTCCTGGGAAGGGTGCTGTGGGCACGACGGAGCGTCGGTCGGACGGCGTCGTCGCGGGCCATCCTCGCACGGAACCCCGACCGGTCCACCACCGCAATGGGGCCGCGGCGGGCAGTGCCATGATGGGCCGCATGGCCGATGTGAACGACAGCCCCAGCACGAGCCGCACCCCCGTGGAGATGTGGTTCGACCCGATGTGCCCGTGGGCGTGGATGACGTCCCGCTGGCTCATGGAGGTCGAGACGCTCCGCGAGATCGACGTCACGTGGTCGGTCATGAGCCTCGCCGTCCTCAACGAGCACCGACACGACCTCGACGCCGCCTACCGCGCGCGCATGGACGAGGCCTGGGGACCGGTGCGCGTCATCATCGCCGCCGCCGAGGCCCACGGTGACTCCGTCGTCAAGCCGCTCTACGACGCCATGGGCACCCGGATCCACCTGCGCAGGATGAACGACTTCGACCAGGTCATCCGCGAGTCCCTGGAGGAGGTCGGCCTGCCCGCGGCGCTCGCCAAGGACGCCCACCACAAGAAGTTCGACGCAGCCCTGCACCGCAGCCACAAGCGCGGCATCAGCCTCGTCGGTACCGACGTCGGCACGCCGATCATCGCCGTCGACGGTGTCGCCTTCTTCGGCCCCGTGGTGACGCCGGCCCCCAAGGGAGAGGCCGCCGCCCGCCTGTGGGACGGCTGCGTCCTCGTCGCCGGCACGCCCGGCTTCTACGAGCTGAAGCGCAGCCGCACCGAGGGCCCCATCTTCACCTGACGCGGCTCTTCCCCTCCGCACCTCCTCGCACCAACTCCGCACCAACCTCGCACCAATCCCGGCACCACCCTCGACGCACCCAAGGACGGACATGCGCATCCACATCGGCGGCGACCACGCGGCATACGACCTCCACCAGACGCTCCTGACGCACCTGCGCGAGGCCGGCCACGACGTCGTCGACCACGGCCCGTTCGGCTACGACGCCCAGGACGACTACCCGGTCTTCGTGCTCCGCGCGGCCGAGGCGGTCGCGGCCGAGCCGGGCTCCCTCGGGGTCGTGCTCGGCGGGTCGGGCAACGGTGAGCAGATCGCCGCCAACAAGGTCGCCGGGATCCGCGCGGCCCTCGCCTACAGCACCGAGCTGGCGAGCCTGGCGCGCGAGCACAACGACGCCCAGGTCGTCTCCATCGGGGCGCGCTTCACCGCGGAGGACCTGGCCAAGGAGATCGTCGACACCTTCGTCGCGACGAAGTTCACCGATGAGGCGCGGCACAGCCGCCGTCTGGGTATGGTTTCCGCGTACGAGAACACGGGGGACTTGCCGGCTTTGCCGGACTCGGACGTGCGCTGACCGCATGCCGTCCACCGTCCCCCTCCATCGCTAGGGAGGCACGTGGCCTACAACGAGAGCGTCGTCTCTCGGCGCTCCCCGTACGCTGCCGGCCCGATCCGGCGCCTCCGGCTGCTGGGTCCGTGGTTGAGCCGTGCCCCGTGGGTGCTTGTCGGCGCCTTCCTCGCGCTCAGCGTCGCCGCGACGGTCGCCGTCGCTATCTGGCCCGACCGCGTGCCGTGGGGGGTCTACGGCTTCATCGTCGTGCTCGCGGGACTCTTCCTCGAGCCCCGGCTGCTGCTCGTCGTCTACATCGGGCTCTTCCTGGCCATGGCCATCCTCGGCGCGTACCTCGGGGAGCAGAAGACGACGACCACCGGCGCGCAGGTCGTCACGGTTGCCACGATGATGCTCATGCTGTGGCTCTCGCACGCACGCGCCCAGGTGGGCGTCGTCGGGGTGAGCGGCGAGTCGATGCTCGTCGACATGCGTGACCGACTCCGCGCGCAGGGCGAGCTGCCTCCCCTCCCGCGCCAGTGGGGCGCCGAGGTCGCGCTCGAGTCGGCCTACGGCGACGGCTTCGCCGGCGACTTCGTCGTCGCGAGCCGCTCGACCGACGGCGTCACCCTCGAGATCGCCCTCGTCGACGTCTCCGGCAAGGGCCGCGACGCCGGCACCCGGTCGCTGCTGCTCTCCGGCGCGCTCGGTGGGCTGCTCGGCGAGATGAGCGAGGGCGGCTTCCTCCAGTCCGCCAACAACCACCTGCTGCGGCTGCGCTGGCCCGAGGGCTTCGCCACCGCGGTCCACGTCGCCGTCAACCTCGAGACCGGCGACTTCACCATCGGGTACGCCGGCCACCCGGCTGCCGCGCAGTTCGCCGCCGGCTCGGGCCGGTGGCGGATGCTGTCGGGCGGCCGCGGGCCGCTGCTCGGGGTCATCGAGCAGGCCGAGTACCCCCGCGAGACCGGCACGATCCGCCGCGGCGACGCGCTCGTGCTCTACAGCGACGGGGTCATCGAGGCCCGCGACAAGGCGCTCGTCGACGGCATCGACCGCATGCTCGGCCGGGCCGAGTCGTTCATCCGCACCGGCTTCGAGGGCCTCGCCCAGCGCCTCTGCGACCAGGCCGCGGCCGGTCTGGGCGACGACCGCGCCGTCGTGACCATCTGGCGCACCTGACGCGAAGAGGGTGACGGCCGTCCGGCCGCCACCCTCCTCCACGTCGGTTGTGTGCGTCAGCGGATGTCGTCGTCCTGGCCGTCGAGCCCGTCGAGCCCGTTCTTCAGGCCCTCCTGACCCTGGTCGACCTTGTCGGCGTACTGGCCGCCCGTCTTCTCGTCGACGAAGTCGCCGGCCTTGTCGACGCCGTCGCCCACCTGGTCACCGTGCTGGTCGACGAGGTCGCCGACCTTGTCCTTCATGTTGTCGAAGACGCCCATGGCTTGCCTCTCGGTCGTCGAGGGCCGCTCCGTGGCCCTCGTGCGCCCTCCAACTTAGCCCTCCCACCGTCGGCCGGGAGGGGCCGGGCCGCAGCGAACTTCGGGACAGCGCCCGGCGTCACTACGATGCCTGCGTGAGTGAGCACCCCACCGAAGCGAGCACCCGCGAGGCCGGCACCGACCGGCGCAAGGAGCACGTCGTGCCCGACCTGCCGCCGGGTGTCACGCCCGCGCGCGTGCGCACCTTCGTGCGCCGTGGCCGGCTGTCCTCGCTGACCAAGGACCGGGTCGAGCGCCTCGCGCCCGCCCGGTCGCTGCCCGAGGGCACCTTCGACGCCGAGGCCGCCTTCGGGCGCCGTGCCCCCGTCGTCCTCGAGATCGGGTGCGGCCACGGCCACGCGGCGATCGCGTATGCCGCGGCCTTCCCCGAGCACGACATCGTGGCCATGGATGTCCACACCCCCGGGCTCGCCCGCATGCTCGCCGACGCCGACGAGGCCGGCGTGCCCAACCTCAGGGTCGAGATCGGCGACGCCGTGCTCTTCATGGAGGAACGCGTGCCGGACGCCACCTTCGACGCCGTCCACCTCTTCTTCCCCGACCCGTGGCGCAAGCAGAAGCACACGAAACGGCGCTTCGTCAGCCCCGCCAACCTCGACCTGCTCGGCCGGGTGCTCAAGCCGGGTGGCCACGTGCTCATCGCCACCGACCAGGACTTCTACGCCGAGCATGCCCTCGCCGAGGTCGCCGCCCACCCGCGGTTCGACGCGCGTCGGGTCCCCCGGCCGGAGTGGCGTCCGCGAGACGGCTTCGAGGCCAAGGGAATTGCCGTCGGCCGCACGATCAACGAGCTGCGCCTCGACCCGCTGCCGTGAGCGTCGAGGAGTCTTTCTGGCACGAAGTGCCGGAGTGCCTCCATGACTGGCGTCGAGGCCCCGGTCCGCTGCATCGCGGGGTGACAGGACGCCGGCCTCGCTGCCGCGGCTCGTTCCTCGCCGCGCCTGCTCGGCCTCCCGGCATCCTGTGCACCCCGACGAACGAAGGGCCTGGCTGACAGCGACGGAGTCGCGTCAGCCAGGCCCTTCGATGAGTCGGGGTGACAGGATTTGAACCTGCGGCCCTTGCGTCCCAAACGCAATGCGCTACCAAGCTGCGCCACACCCCGTGGCGTCGGAATCGTAGCGGACGAGTGGGGAGCGACCCCGGCCCCGCCGCCGGATCGGCCCGATTTCGGCGGACCGTGCACGACCCAGTACGCTTGCACCTCGGATCGCCGGCACCGCCGGCGCCGTGCGGGCGTAGCTCAATGGTAGAGCCTCAGTCTTCCAAACTGATCACGCGAGTTCGATTCTCGTCGCCCGCTCCAAAAGCCTTTGCCCGCGGGCGTGCCCACTTCCTAGCGTGGGCCGCATGTTCCGCCCCGACCTGCAGGACGCCCTCCGCGACCGCGACGCCGTCCTCCGCTCGTTCCTCGCGCCCGACGGCTCCCTGACGAGCATCCCCACCAAGATCCGCAAGCGCCTCGTCGTGCTCGACCTGCTCGCGCAGGAGTTCGAGCCGGGGGAGAGGTACGACGAGAGCCAGGTCAACAACCGCCTGCGTGCCTTCCACCCCGACGTCGCGGCCCTGCGGCGCTACCTCGTCGAGGAGGGCTTCCTCGAGCGGGCCGACGGCCGGTACTGGCGCAGCGGCGGCACGGTCGACTGACCCGGCCACCCGGCATACGCCATCGAGAGACGGGGCTCAGCGGAAGCCGAGGGCCTCGCTCAGCCAGCTCTCGGCGCCGTCGGCCTCGAGGCCGGCCTCGACGGCCGCGGCTGTGCGCGCGGACGGCCACCCGTGGACCCAGAACAGCGCCAGCCCGCCCGGCAGCGCGATGAGCAGTGGGAGCCACGAGTGGGGGGTGAAGGCGAACGAGCACGCGAACGCGACGAGCACCGGAGCCTCCGCGAGCGCGGTCCGCAGGGTCGTCGTCGAGGTGAAGTAGCGCAGGCTCGTGGTCTCGGCGTTCTCCCGCGGCAGGCCGTGAGGGAGGGACGGGACGGCATACCCGACGTAGCGGATCAGCGTGGCGGAGGCGACGAGCGTGGCCAGCACGATGCCGACGGCCCACGGCGACGGCATGGGAGCCGACGGGTCGACGATGATGCGCACGGCGCTCAGCATCAGCGCCCCCATGCCGACCGCGATCGACACCATCTGGATGGGGCGCAGGGCGGCACTCTCGGGGGAGGCGAACGGTCCGGGAGGGGTGCTCATGGGTCCCGAGCATAGGCGTGGGAGCGCGACGGACGATCCGCGCATTTAGCCATCGGCCGCCTGCCCTATAGCATGGTGCGCTGGCCCGTCCGTTCACCGTCGACGACCACGTCGGCACCACCCCAATGGAGTAACCCGCAGTGAAGAGTGCGCTCGAGACCCTCAGCCCGACCCGGGTCAAGATGACCGTCGAGGTCCCTTTCGAGGAGCTCAAGCCGAGCCTCGATGCGGCCATCAAGCACATCGGTGAGCACATCCAGGTGCCCGGCTTCCGCAAGGGCAAGGTGCCGGCCCGCATCATCGAGCAGCGCGTCGGCCGCGCGGCCGTCCTCGAGGAGGCCGTCAACAACGCCCTCCCGACCTTCTACGGCCAGGCCCTCGAGGAGAACGAGGTCCGCCCGCTCGGCCAGCCCGAGATCACCGACCTCCAGGTGCCCGCGACCGACGGCGAGGACTTCGTCTTCACCGCCGAGGTCGACAAGCGCCCCGAGATCGACCTGCCCGACTTCAGCGACATCGAGCTGACCGTCGACGAGGCCAAGGTCGAGGACGAGGCCGTCGAGCAGCGCCTCACCGACCTGCGCGCCCGCTTCGGCACCCTCAAGGGCGTCGACCGCGCCGTCCAGGACGGCGACTTCGTCTCGATCGACCTGTCCGCCGAGATCGACGGCGAGCAGATCGACGAGGTGACCGGCGTCTCCTACGAGGTCGGCAGCAAGAACATGCTCGAGGGCCTCGACGAGGCGCTCATCGGCATGACGGCCGACGAGACCAAGAGCTTCACCGCCCCGCTCGCCGGCGGCGACCAGGAGGGCCAGGAGGCCGACTGCACCGTGACCGTCACCGCGGTCAAGGAGCGCGAGCTGCCCGAGCTCGACGACGAGTTCGCCCAGCTGGCCTCGGAGTTCGACACGCTCGACGAGCTCAAGGCCGACCTCACGGCCAAGGCCGAGATCGACGCCAAGTTCGCCCAGGGCGTCGCGGCCCGCGACAAGCTCCTCGAGGCCATCCTCGAGAAGGTCGAGGTGCCGATCCCCGAGAGCATCGTCGAGGCCGAGGTGCACAGCCACCTCGAGGGCGAGGGTCGTCTCGAGGACGACGAGCACCGTGCCGAGGTCGGCGAGAGCACCCGCAAGGGCCTCAAGACCCAGCTCGTCCTCGACGCGATCGCCGAGAAGGAAGAGGTCAAGGTCGAGCAGCAGGAGCTCATCGAGTTCCTCGTCATGAGCTCGCAGCAGTACGGCATGGACCCCAACCAGTTCGCGCAGTCGCTCGACCAGGAGGGTCAGATCCCCGCCATGGTCGCCGAGGTCGCCCGCCGCAAGGCGCTCGCCACGGTCCTCGAGAAGGTCGCCGTCAAGGACACCGCCGGCAACGTCATCGACCTCAACGAGGCCGTGCCCGGCACCGAGGGTGACGAGGCCGACGCGGCTGATGACGCTGACGAGGCCGCCGACGCGCAGGCCGAGCAGGCCGAGAAGGCCGACGCCTGACCTGCACCGCACGTATGCCGTGAGGCCGGCTCCCGCTCGGGAGCCGGCCTCACGCGTACCCGGGGGTGGACGAGCGTGGGCCCGGGGTTGCCGGGGGTGAGGCTCGGGGTACGTCACCGACGGTCGCCGTCCGGCGGCTCGCACCTCGACGAGGGAGCCTGAGATGAGCAGCACCGACGAGTCGGGCGCCGGCATGGCCGACACCGACATCAACAGCACCGACCCCGAGGGCACCAACCCGCCCGAGCGCGACAGCACCGCGGCGCAGGGCTCGGGCGACGACGCAGCCCGCGGCAACCTCGACGGCAGCAACGCCGTCGACGAGCCGCGCGACCGCTCGCTCGAGCAGGCCGGCGGCAACGGCTCGTTCGACGACGTCTCGGACCGGCCCAACGGCGCCGAGTCCGACGTGGTCGACTCCGGGCAGGACAACGGCCTGAACAGCTGACCGCACACGGTCACGGGCCCCGCCGGACGGCATACGACCGGTGGGGTCCGTGCGCGTGGTTGCGCCCGCCCGGCTCAGGTTTGTGCGCTCACGGCGAACACGGCGCGGTTCGGGAAATCTGCCCGAGGGGTCGGGCGTTAGGGTCAGTGACGAGCCAGCCGGCGCCGCATCCCGTGGCGAGAGGCTGGACCACTTCGACGATGGAGACATGGTGATTTCGGAGACCTCCGCCAACGGCAACGGCATGCCGGGTGGTCTGGACGACCACATCTATAACCGCCTGCTCAAGGAGCGGATCATCTTCCTCGGGTCCGACGTCCGCGACGACAACGCGAACGCCATCGCCGCGCAGCTGCTGCTGCTGTCGGCCGAGGACCCCGAGAAGGACATCTGGCTCTACATCAACAGCCCCGGCGGCTCGATCTCTGCCGGCATGGCCATCTTCGACACGATGAACTGGATCCCCAACGACGTCGCCACCGTCGCGATGGGCATGGCCGCCTCGATGGGCCAGTTCCTGCTGTCGGCCGGCACCAAGGGCAAGCGCTACGCCACGCCCCACGCCCGCGTCATGATGCACCAGCCCTCGGGCGGCATCGGCGGCACGGCCACCGACATCAAGATCCAGGCCGAGCAGATGCTCTACGTCAAGAAGCAGATGGCGCAGCTCATCGCCGAGCACACCGGCCAGACCGTCGAGCAGATCGAGAAGGACTCCGACCGCGACCGCTGGTTCAGCGCGGAGGAGGCCAAGGAGTACGGCTTCGTCGACCACGTCTTCAGCCGGTCCGACCAGGCGGTCGAGGGCAAGGGTGTCGGCCAGGCCGACGCCAAGGGCGAGAACTGACCGCGGCCTGAACAGGACTTGGAGACACGCATGAACATCGAACCCACCAACCGCCTCGCGGTCGCCGCGCCGTCGAGCCGCTACATCCTGCCGCAGTTCGAGGAGCGCACCTCCTACGGCATGAAGCGGTCCGACCCCTACAACAAGCTCTTCGAGGACCGCATCATCTTCCTCGGCGTGCAGGTCGACGACGCGTCGGCCGACGACATCATCGCCCAGCTGCTCGTGCTGGAGTCGCTCGACCCCGACCGCGACATCCTCATGTACATCAACAGCCCGGGTGGCTCGTTCACCGCCATGACGGCGATCTACGACACGATGCAGTTCGTCCGGCCCGACATCCAGACGTTCGTCATCGGCCAGGCCGCCTCGGCCGCCGCGGTGCTCCTCGGCGCCGGTGCGCCGGGCAAGCGCTTCGCCCTGCCGAACGCCCGCATCCTCATCCACCAGCCGGCGCTCTCGGGCGGCGACTACGGCCAGGCCTCGGACATCGAGATCCAGGCCAACGAGGTGCTGCGCATGCGCACGTGGCTCGAGGACACCCTCGCGCACCACACGGGCCGCACGTCCGACCAGGTGCGCAGCGACATCGAGCGCGACAAGATCCTCTCCGCCGAGGACGCCAAGGAGTACGGCCTCATCGACGAGGTGCTCGCCTCTCGCAAGGCCTCGCTCGAGAGCTGAGCTCCCGCTCGCTGTCGAGCACGTATGCCGCTGGGCCGGGTTCCGCTGGGACCCGGCCCTCGGCATACCTGCTTGGATGGTTGGTGAACCGGACGTCGAGCGTGGAGGTGCTGTCATGGCGGGTGCGGAGTTCGAGCAGGCGGTCGAGGCGGTCAAGGGCCTGACGACCGACCCCGGCAACGAGGTGAAGCTGCGCCTCTACGGGCTGTTCAAGCAGGCGACTGCCGGTGACGCGACCGGCTCTCGGCCCGGCTTCACCAACCCGGTCGGCCGCGCCAAGTACGACGCGTGGGCCAAGCTGTCGGGAACCTCGCCCGAGGCGGCCGAGGAGCAGTACGTCGCCATCGTCCGGGACCTCACGGCCGGCTGACGCTCGCAGGAGGTGGGATGTCCGGGACGACGATGCTCGTCATCGCCCTCGTGGGGCTGCTCGTCGTGATGTTCGGCGGGCTCGCGCTGGCGGTGGGACTGGGCCTGCTCACGCGTCGCCGCCAGCGCCTCGACGGCGGCGAAGACCGTGGGGCACAGCCGGATTCGGGTGGAACGGCGTTCAAGTGACAACCTCGTCGTTTGTCCGCCATCAGCGGACAAACGGCGTTGCGCGAGCGGGGGTGGCCCCCTCCGTCGTCTAATAGGAGTCGGCCCCCCTCGGGGCCGGCCGGGTGCACCCCAGCGTTCGGCGCCGACGGACCAGGAGCGAATCGGTGGCACGCATCGGAGAAGGCGGAGACCTCCTCAAGTGCTCTTTCTGCGGAAAGAGCCAGAAGCAGGTCAAGAAGCTCATCGCCGGTCCCGGTGTGTACATCTGCGACGAGTGCATCGACCTCTGCAACGAGATCATCGAGGAGGAGCTCGCCGAGAGCAGCGAGCTGGGCCTCGACCACCTGCCGAAGCCGCGCGAGATCTTCGACTTCCTCGAGAACTACGTCATCGGCCAGGACGTCGCGAAGAAGTCGCTCGCCGTGGCGGTCTACAACCACTACAAGCGCATCCAGGCCGGTGAGGGCGTCAAGCGCGACGACGACCACATCGACATCGCGAAGTCCAACATCCTGCTCATCGGGCCCACCGGCTCGGGCAAGACGTACCTCGCGCAGACGCTGGCCAAGATGCTCAACGTGCCGTTCGCCATCGCCGACGCGACGGCCCTGACCGAGGCCGGCTACGTCGGTGAGGACGTCGAGAACATCCTCCTCAAGCTCATCCAGGCCGCCGACTATGACGTCAAGAAGGCCGAGACGGGCATCATCTACATCGACGAGGTCGACAAGATCGCCCGCAAGAGCGAGAACCCCTCGATCACGCGCGACGTCTCCGGCGAGGGCGTGCAGCAGGCGCTGCTCAAGATCCTCGAGGGCACGACCGCGTCGGTCCCGCCGCAGGGCGGTCGCAAGCACCCGCACCAGGAGTTCATCCAGATCGACACGACCAACGTGCTCTTCATCGTCGGCGGCGCCTTCGCCGGTCTCGAGAAGATCATCGAGTCGCGCTCGGGTCGCAAGGGCCTCGGCTTCGGCCAGCCGCTGCACAACCCGAAGGACCTCGGCGACAGCTTCCAGGACGTCATGCCCGAGGACCTGCTGAAGTTCGGTCTCATCCCCGAGTTCATCGGCCGTCTGCCGGTCCTGACGACGCTCGCGCCGCTCGACCAGCAGGCCCTCGTCAACATCCTCACGGTGCCGCGCAACGCGCTCGTCAAGCAGTACCAGAAGATGTTCGAGATCGACGGTGTCGACCTCGAGTTCACCGACGACGCCATCGCCGCGGTGGCCGACCAGGCGCTGCTGCGCGGCACCGGTGCCCGCGGCCTGCGCGCCATCATGGAGGAGGTCCTCCTCCCCGTGATGTTCGACGTCCCGAGCGATGACGAGATCGCCCGCGTCGTCGTCACGCGCGAGGTCGTGCTCGACAACGTCAACCCGACGATCGTGCGCCGTGAGGCCGAGCCTCGCGCCAAGCGGCCGCGCAAGGAATCCGCCTGACGCCTGTGCGTCGTCGCGCCACCCTCGGGTGATCGGAGGCTGATCGGTGGTCGCTCCCTTCCGGCTCGTCGCCGGCGACAGCGCGCCCGTGCAGCAGACGAGCACGACGTGCGGCTCGGCCTCCCTCACGGTCGCCCGCATGCTGGCCAACCCGGCGTTCGCGCAGTGGATCCGCGACGGCATCCGCAAGGACGCCCATGACGGCGACGTGCCTGACGCGCGCACCGAGGCGCAGCGCTTCGCCGCCTACGAGCAGGTCGTCGCCTCCCGCACCAACGCCCTTCTCGGTGCGGGGCGACGTCTCCAGCTGCCGTGGCCCCGGGCGCTCGGCACGCCGCCGTGGGGCGGCCTCCACGAGCTCGAGTTCGGCGCGGCCGACCCCGAGGCCGACTACGAGGTGGCCTGGTTCCGCCACCGGGGGCGGGTGGGGCTGGGGCACACGTATGCCGAGCTGCGCCGTCGGGTGCGTCCCGGCCGTCCCGCCCTGCTCTACGTCGGCAACGCGTGGTCGCCGCGGCACGTCGTGCTCGTCCTGCCGCCGACGGGGGAGCAGGAGCTCGACGTCTACGAGCCGTCGGTCGGCCGCGTCGTCGACCTGCCGCAGCACGCCTTCGTCGAGCGCCGGCTCGCGGTCGCCGGCTGGGACGTCCCGTGGGCGGCCGTCTGGGCCTCCGGCAACGCCGAGTAGAGGTGATCCCGGCACCCATGGGGGTGTCGGGATCACCTCGAACGAGCTGCGCGGGCAGCGAGGGAACGACGCGGGTCAGCCCATGTGGGCCGGGGCGGCTCCGTCCGTCGCAAGCTCCTCGTGGCGCACGTGCAGCGCGACGAGCGTCACGACGCCGCCGACCGCGATCATGATGGCCGCGACGAGGTAGGCCCGGCTGGCGCCGTAGGTGAACGCCTCGTCGGCGATCATCTTCTGCGCCGCGGCGAGCTGCTCCTTCGAGGGAGCCGGACCACCCTGCGGCAGCTTGGCGGTCAGCTCGGCGACCTTGTCGTTGAGGTTGTTGACGAAGATCGTGCTCAGCGTCGCGAGACCGAGTGTGCCACCGACCTGCTGCATGGTGTTGAGCACCGCGGAGGCGACCGACGAGTCCTCGTGGGCCACACCGTGCACGGCCGTCAGCGTGAGCGGCACGAAGATCAGGCCCAGGCCGAACGCGAGGATGACGATCCACGGGAGCAGGCCCGAGGCATACGTGCTCTGCGGGGTCAGGTGGGTGAAGCCCCACATGCCGAGCGTCGCGAACGCGGCGCCGGCGCCGGAGATCCAGCGCGGGTCGACCTTGGCGATGAGGAAGCTGGCGACCTGCGCGGCCACGACGATGCCGACCGAGAACGGCAGGAACGCGAGACCGGTCTTGAGCGGCGAGTAGCCGAGGATGCTCTGGATGTAGATGCCGAGGAAGTAGAACATCGCGAACATGCCCGCACCGACGATGAGCATGACGAAGTAGGACGTGCCGCGCGTGCGGTCGCCGGGGATGCGCATCGGCAGGAGCGGGTGCGCAATGCGGGTTTCGATGACGACGAACGCGACGAGCAGGGCCACGCCGACGGCGAGGTAGGTGATCGTCGTGGCATCGCTCCACGAGGTGCTCGCAGCGTGGGTCAGGCCGTAGACGAGCGTGGACAGGCCGGCGATCGAGGTGATCGCACCGGGGACGTCGAGCGAGCCGCGGCCGTCCTCGGACTCGGTGAGGATGCGCTGCGCGAGGAGCGCGACGACGATGCCGATGGGCAGGTTGATGAAGAAGTTCCAGCGCCAGTCGATCTCGGTCAGTGCACCACCGAGGATGAGGCCGATGGCGGCGCCGGCGCCGGACATGGCGGCGAAGACGCCCATCGCGCGGTTGCGCTCCTTGCCCGCCGGGAAGGTCGTCGTGATGAGGGCGAGCGCGTTGGGCGCTGCGAGCGCGCCGCCGAGGCCCTGGACGGCCCGCGCGGCGAGCATCATCGTCTCGTTCTGGGCGATGCCCGCGACGAGCGAGGCGATCGTGAAGAGCACGATGCCCCAGACGAACATGCGACGGCGGCCGTAGAGGTCACCGAGACGCCCGCCGAGCAGCAGCACGCCACCGAAGGCGAGGGTGTAGATCGTGATGACCCACTGGAGGTTGGCCTGGCTGAAGCCGAGGTCGGTCTCGATGTGGGGGAGCGCGATGTTCACGATGGTGCCGTCGAGCACGATCATGAGCTGCGCGGCGCAGATGACGAAGAGCGCCAGACCGAGGCGCTTGGGCGGGGTGTCGTGGGAGGTGAACTCGCCCGAGGGCTCGTTCACCTGCTCCACCGTGGTCGACGACATAGGTGTTCCTCTCGAGGACAGGCAGGAATGGTGGTGTGACGCCTCGTCGCGGGCGGGCTCAGCGGGTGCTGGGCGCGGACGCGAGGGTGGCGGCGCAGGCCGGGAGGACGACGCTGTCCACGAACTCGGCGATGCGGTGCGGTCCCGGCAGGTGTCCCGAGAGCAGCGCCTCGTGGATCGACAGGGACGGCAGGATCATCAGCAGGGTGTCGAGGTCGGCGTCGGCGCCGATCTCACCGCGCTGTCGGGCGTGCTCGAAGATGGTGCGGGTGGCCTCGATCTTCGGGGCCAGGAACCGCTCGTGGATGCCGCGTGCCAGCTCGGGCTCGCGGTGGATGACGGGGAGCAGGGCCCCCCACGTGCCGATGACGACCTCGTCGTCGAGGCCCCCGTCGGCGCAGGCCTGGGCGAGCAGGTCGCCGCGCAGGCTCCCGGTGTCGGGGTCCTGCTCGGCGGGACAGCCGATGAACAGCCCGACCGCGTCGATGACGAGGTCGCGCTTGTGGGGCCACCGGCGGTAGAGCGTCGCCTTGGACGCCCGCGCCGCGCTCGCGACGGCGTCGAACGTCAGCCGGTCGTAGCCGGCATCACGCAGGACGTCGATCGCGGCCTCGAGGATCTCGACCTCGCGGTCACCGGCGACGCGCGGACGGCTGGCATGCGCCGTGTCCGCGATGTCCGTCGTGCCGCCGGCCGTGTCGGTCGTGCTCATGCTCACCCGCTCCCACCCCGATGAAACGAAACTGTTTCGTTTCATCGAAAGCGTAGGTCGAGTTTCGGCGAATGGCAAACGTCTTGTCCGGACTCACCCGCCGTCGCCGCGCCGGCTGCTCACGGGCGACCGACGGGCGGGCTCGTGCGCACCATCCACAGACCCACGGCGACGCCCCCCAGACCGATGACGTATGCCGCGGGCACGAGTCCGAGGGAACGCCCGGCCAGCAGCCCCGCCAGGACGGCGACGGGCACGGCGGCAGCGAAGGCGATCGCAGTGTGACGCAGCCACCGTCGCGCCGTCGGAGCCGCGAACGAGCCGGCCGGGGGAGCCGAGGCGGACAGGGCGGTGGCGGCGTGGCCCACGACGCAGCCGGCGGCGGCGGGGAGCGACCACCAGGAGAAGGAGCCGGCCGGGGTGAGGATGAACCAGCCGAAGAGGAGCAGTCCCCAGTAGGCGAGCGGCGCCGCCGAGCCCGCCCACGTCATGGTCACCAGCGGCAGCAGGACGAGCGCCCACCAGATGGCGTCGAAGCCTCCGGTGGACAGGAACAGGCTCGCGAGGAAGACGGCCACGCCGCCCGTTGCCGCCAGGGTCGCCCCGACCTGGCTGAGCGACCACTCGGGCCCGGCCCCGAAGTGCACGGTGCGCCGGACCCGGACCGGCGTGGAACTGGTCGGCTGGGGCCGGGGCTGGGGCTGGGGCTGGGTCTCGGGCACGGTCACCGCCTCGCCATCCGGGGCGCGGACGCTCGCCGGGCGATGTCGCGCAGCACCTGGTCCAGCGAGCCGGGCCCTCGCCACGGCACGACGGGCACGCCGCGCAGGCGCAGGGCGTGGACCTCGGAGTCACGCGACAGCAGGCGCATGCGCCAAGCCAGCGACTGGTAGACGTCGCTCGAGTCGGTGACGAGGTGGTCCGGGAACGTGTCGACGACGACCACGGTCATCCCGCGCGCGGCAAGGGTGTGCGCGAGCCCCACCATCGTCGGGTCGATGAGCGGAGAGAGCACGAGGCACAGGGCGTTCGGGTCGACGCCCCGGATGGCACGGTCGCCAGTGTCCCTGCTCTCCGTCGCGGGGGAGATCGCGGCGAGCGTGTCGAGCACGCGGCGCAGGTGGTTGGTGCCCGACCCGACGCCGAGCGTCGGCACCTCCGCTGCGCCGACCGTGCGCAGCGTCAGGCGGTCGTTGCTGCGCAGGAAGTGCTCGCTGATGGCGCCGGCTGCTCGGACCGTGACGTCGAGGCTCGTCGGGGGGCCGTCGATGCCCTCGCGTGGCCCGAGGTCGCTGAAGCAGTCGACGAGCAGGAAGACGTGGGCATCCTCGTCGGTGAAGGTCGAGGTGACGTGCAGCTCGCCGGTGCGCATCGAGACGGGCCAGTGGATGCGCCGGAGCCGGTCGCCCGGGTGGAAGCGGCGGATCGTGTTGAACTCGGAGCCGGACCCGGGCCGGTTGGAGCGGTTGAGCCCGACGATGCCGCGCGGGTGCGGCGTCGGGGCGCTCGCGTCGAAGGACGCCGGCACCGGCAGCGTCGCCGACGCGAGGTCGGGCAGGTCGACCGGGCCGACGCGGAAGGCTCCCCACGTGCTGACGAGGGCGATGCCCACGGTGCCCACGCGGCGCCGTCCCCAGCGCGTGGACCGCACGCCGAGGGTGGCGACGCCGTCCTCGAGCTCGACGACACCGCTCGAGGGCTTGCGCTCCACCCACGGGGCCTGGGCCAGCGTCACGACCCCGTGGACCTCGGGCGGGGACGGCTCGATGGTCACCCGGACGCCGGTGACCGAACCCTCCCGGAAGGTCGTGTCGCCGAGGCGGGCCGTGCCGGTGACCTCGCTCCGGGGCCGCGCGAGGTGACCCCACAGGGCGGCGACGACGAGCGGGGCGACGATGACGAGCAGGTCGGCCCGCCGGCCGATGACCGCGACGATGGCGCCCGCGGCCCCGAGCACGATGGCGCGCTGGTGGGCAGCGGTCGGCTCCCACGCGCCGAGGCGTCGGGTCACCATTTGCTGGGGGCGCCACTCCGGCATGCTCGCTCAGGCCCCCGTCGTCGGGTCCGCCACGAGGTGCTCGCGCGCCGACGGGGTGGCGACGGTGCGCAGCAGGCTCTCGACGATGCTGTGGCCGGAGGCGTTGCTCATCCACAGCTCCGGCTTGACCGTGATCCGGTGCGCGAGGACCGGGACCGCGACGGCCTTGACGTCCTCGGGCGTCACGTAGTCGCGGCCGTCGATGACGGCATACGCCCGGGCGCAGAGGAGCAGACCGAGCGCGCCGCGCGGCGAGGCGCCCATGAGGACGTCGCTGTGGGTGCGGCTCGCCGCCGTCAGCGCGACGCAGTAGCGCCCGACCGACTCGTCGACGACGGTCGCCTCGACCGCGGCCTGCATCGCGAGGAGCGTCTGCGCGTCCACGACGGGCTCAAGCGTCTGCTCCTCGCGCTGCCGGGCCATGCGGTTGGACAGGATCTCCCACTCCTCGTCGAGGGTCGGGTAGCCGAACGAGATGCGCATGAGGAAGCGGTCGAGCTGGGCCTCGGGCAGCGGGTAGGTGCCTTCGTACTCGACGGGGTTCGCCGTGGCGAGCACGTGGAAGGGGCGGGGGAGCTGGAAGGTGCGGCCCTCGACCGTCACCTGCTTCTCCTGCATCGCCTCGAGCAGCGCGGCCTGGGTCTTCGGCGGGGTGCGGTTGATCTCGTCGGCGAGGAGCATCCCGGCGAAGAGCGGACCGGCACGGAACGCGAACTCGCCCTCGCGCTGGTCGTAGACGAACGAGCCGGTGATGTCGCCGGGCAGCAGGTCCGGGGTGAACTGGGCCCGCTTGAAGTCGAGCCCGAGGGTCTGGGCGAAGCTGCGCGCGGCGAGCGTCTTGCCCAGGCCCGGAAAGTCCTCCATGAGCACGTGCCCACCGGCGAGGATGCCCGAGAGCACGAGCCGCAGCGCCTCGCGCTTGCCGACCACGGCGCGGTCGACCTCGTCGAGGACGGCGCTGCTCAGCTCACTGACCCGGGTCAGGTTCATCTCGGTCATGCGTTACCACTGCTCGATTCGTCGGAGGATGGGGTCGAGGCGCTGGGGGCGGTAGAGGTCGGGCGGCGGCAGGCCGACGAGCAGGTCCCACAGCTCGGGCGGGGTGACGCCCTGCGCCCACCGGGGCTCCTCCTCGGCGACGATGCCGTGCTTGGCGAAGAGGCGTTCGCGGATGAGCACCTGCAGCTGGAGGTGCACGTCGTGCACGACGCTCTCGCGGCCCTCCTTGCGGCGGTCGGCGGCCTCGAGGCGCGCCGCGAGGTTGGTGACCCGGAAGTCGTTGCCGCGCGAGTGACCGCCGAAGCCGCCGTCGACGAGGGGCCAGAGCGTCAGCTCGTGGGGCTCGGTGTGGTCGAGCAGGTGCCAGGACAGCATCGCGACGGCGACGACGATCGCGAGGAGCGCCGGCACGTCCGGCGCGAGACCGAGCGCAGCCGTCAGGGCCGACAGCGCCACCCAGGTCAGCAGCAGCCAGACGATCCGCCGCCGCCACGGGCGCAGCGCGGCGACGAGCGCCCGCCTCCCGGTCTGCTCGCGGCGAACCGCACCGCGCGGGAGCGGCCGCACGCTCGTCTTCGGGACGCCCTCGCGCGCCTCGCGCGCCTCGCGCGCCTCGCGTCGGGTCTGAGGGGTCGTGCCGTCCGGTTGGCTGCTCACGGCCGATCCCTCCCCGGGGACGACGAGGCAGCGGCCTGCTGCTCGGCCTCCCGCTGGGCCCGTTCCGCGGCCTGGCGCGAGGCGACGCGCTCGAGGTCGGCGATGAGCACCCGGAGGTCGGTGACGGCGCGGTCGCGGTGACCCTCGCCGAGCTCGTGCACGGAGAAGCGGGCCTCGCGGTAGAGCGCCGCGAGGTCGCCAAGCCGCTCGGAGTCGACGGGCCAGACCCCGATGACGCGTTCGGTGTACTCGCTCGAGGTCTCGGCCGGCAGGCGGGGCAGCCCCGTGGCGGCGGCGGACGTCTCGAGGCCGAGCCACGCAGCGACGATGGCGTTGCGCGGCTCGCCGGACTCGAGGTCGCGCAGACGCGCGCGGGCGGCCTCGAGCAGCTCGCCCGGCACGACGGGGATCGCGAAGTCGGGCTCCTCGTGCAGCTCGAGGTGAGGGCGTCGCCGCAGGAGCGAGCGGACCAGCTGGACCAGCGCGAAGGCGACGAGCAGGCCGGTGGCGACGAGGATCAGCTGGACGAGCGTGATGAGCACCGGCGAGGGGTCGAACGGTGCCGGGTTGGTCGTGTACGTCGTGGCCGGCAGCGTGAGGCTCGGCGGCGTCGAGGTGACCGTGGGCAGCGGCGTGAACGTCTGCGTGTCGGTCGGGCGCGAGAGCAGCGACAGCGGCCGGCCCAGCGCAGCCACGACCAGGGCGGCCATGACGACGGCGGCACCGGCGAAGGTGAGCTGCACCCCCCGTCTCGACATGCGAGAGACCTTATGCCAGCAGGGAGCCCGACAGTCCGGTAGCGCGCGGATCGTTGCCGTCCTGAGAGGTCAGGACAGCAACGACCGGCGGCGTGCTGGGTGGGTCAGCCCTTCTCGACCGGCTTCTCGACCGGCTTCTCGACGGGGACGAGCTCGGCGTCGCGGACCTCGACGGCCTCGCCCTCGGCATACGCGAGCTCGCTGATGCGCCCGCTCGCCCGCAGGTCGGCCTCGGCCGCCTGCACGTGCGCGACGGACGCGGCGGGCGCGACGAGGGTCATCGTGCGCACCTCGGCGCGCATGCCGACCTTGGCCTCGGACTTGACCTTGCGCACGCCGGCGAGGGCAGCGCCCACCGACGGCAGCAGGGCGGCGTCGCCGCCGGCCGGCAGCTCCGCGCGGGTCGGCCACGGCTGACGGTGCACCGAGCCCTCACCGAACCACGACCAGACCTCCTCGGTCGCGTAGGGGATGAACGGCGCCAGCAGGCGCAGCAGCGTCTCGAGCGCGAGGCGCAGGGCGGCACGGGCGCTGGCCGCGGCCTCCTCGCCCTGGCCGCCGTAGGCGCGGTCCTTGACGAGCTCGAGGTAGTCGTCGCAGAAGGTCCAGAAGAAGGTCTCGGTCGCCTCGAGCGAGCGGGTGTAGTCCCAGCTCTCGAAGCCCTGCGTGGCCTTATCGACGACGTCGGCGAGCGCCGCGAGCATCGACAGGTCGAGCGGGTGGGTGACCGCCGCGCGCAGGTCGCCGTCGACGTCGCCGAAGCCGAGGGCGAACTTGCTCGCGTTGAGCACCTTGATCGCGAGGCGCCGGCCGACCTTCATCTGGCCGGTGTCGTAGGCGGCGTCGGTGCCCAGGCGCCCGGAGGCCGCCCAGTAGCGCACGGCGTCGGCGCCGTTGGCCTTGACGACGTCCTCGGGCGTCTCGGCGTTGCCCTTGGACTTGCTCATCTTCTTGCGGTCGGGGTCGAGGATCCAGCCGCTGATGGCGGCGTGACGCCACGGCGCGACGCCGTGCTCGAAGTACGACCGCGTGACCGTGGCGAAGAGCCAGGTGCGGATGATGTCGTGCGCCTGCGGGCGCATGTCGTAGGGGAAGATCGAGGCGAAGAGCGCCTCGTCCGAGCCGAGGCCCTCGCCCTCGCGCACCGGCCAGCCGGCCGCGATCTGCGGGGTGAGCGACGAGGTGGCCCACGTGTCCATGATGTCGGGGTCGGCGACGAACCCGCCCGGCACGCCGCGCTGGCTCTCGTCGTAGCCCTCGGGGACGTCGATCTGCGGGTCGACGGGCAGCGCCGACTCGGGTGCGACGATGGGGTGCTCGTGGTCGGTCTCGCCCTCGGCCGTCACGGGGTACCAGACCGGGAAGGGCACGCCGAAGAAGCGCTGGCGCGAGATGAGCCAGTCTCCGTTGAGCCCCTCGACCCAGTTCTTGTAGCGCGAGCGCATGAAGGCGGGGTGGAAGTCGACCTCGTCGCCCATCCCGACGAGCTTGCCGCGCAGGGCATCGTCGCGGCCGCCGTTGCGGATGTACCACTGGCGCGAGGTGACGATCTCGAGGGGCTTGTCGCCCTTCTCGTAGAAGTTGGCCTTGCGCTGGGTCTTCTGCGGCTCGCCGTCGAGGTCGCCGGACTCGCGCAGAGCGGCCACGACGGCCTCGCGGGCGCTGAACGTCGTCTTGGTCGCGAGGGACTCGGCGTAGAGCACCTCCCCGGGGCCGCCGGCGATCCACTCGGGCGTCTCGGCCTGCAGCCGCCCGTTGCGGGTGATGAGCGAGCGGATCGGCAGCTGCAGCTCGCGCCACCACATGACGTCGGTGAGGTCACCGAACGTGCAGCACATGGCGATGCCCGCGCCCTTGTCCATCTCGGCGGCGCGGTGCGCCAGCACCGGCACCTCGACGCCGAAGAGCGGCGAGGTGACGGTCGTGCCGAAGAGCGGCTGGTAGCGCTCGTCGTCGGGGTGCGCGATGAGCGCGACGACCGACGGGATGAGCTCGGGACGCGTCGTCTCGATGTGGACGGGCTCGCCGCCCGCACGGTGGAACGCGACGCGGTGGTACGCGCCGGGGTAGTCGCGCGCCTCGAGCTCAGCCTGCGCGACCGCAGTCTGGAACGTCACGTCCCAGAGGCCGGGGGCCTCGCTCTGGTAGGCCTCGCCGCGGGCGAGGTTGCGCAGGAACGCCTGCTGCGCGACGGCGCGCGAGCGCTCGTCGATGGTGCGGTAGGTGATGTTCCAGTCGAGGCTGAAGCCCAGGCGGCGGAAGAGCGACTCGAAGGTCACCTCGTCCTTGACCGTGAGGACGTCGCACAGCTCGATGAAGTTCTTGCGGCTGATCGGGCGCTGGTCGGCGGCCTTGATCGCCTTGCCCTTGGCGTCCACGCCCTCCTCGAAGGGCGGCGTGAAGCCTTCCTCGTAGGGCAGGCTCGCGTCGCCGCGCACGCCGTAGTAGTTCTGCACCCGGCGCTCGGTCGGCAGGCCGTTGTCGTCCCAGCCGATGGGGTAGAAGACCTCGAGGCCCTGCATGCGCTTGTAGCGGGCCATGCAGTCGGTGTGGGTGTAGCTGAAGACGTGGCCGACGTGCAGGCTGCCGCTCGCCGTGGGCGGCGGGGTGTCGATGGCGAAGACCTGCTCGCGGGGGAGGGTGAGGGCCTTCTCGCGGTCGAAGGCGTAGGTGCCCTGCTCGGCCCATACCTGCATCCACTTCTCCTCGAGCCCGTCGAGCGTGGGCCGCTCGGGGATCCGCGAGGTCGTGGTTTCAGGTGCGTCAGTCATGCGCCCAATCCTTCCAGACGCGACGGGGTGCCCTCGACCGCCTTCCCGGCCGTGCGCGGCGCGGCCGATGGCGGGAGCCGAGGAGGCGGCACTCGCGAGCTTGCGAGGGACTGCCACCGCATTTCGGAATGCCGCGTGGCCGGGCGGGTGCCCGTCAGAAGTCGCAGCCGGGCAGGTCGCACCCGTCGCCGCAGCCCGGCACGTCGCAGCCGTCGCCGCACCCGGCGAGGCCGTCGAAGGAGAAGAGCGAGTCGGCGGCGTCGGTGAAACCGTCGACACCGTCGAACAGGTCGCCGGGGTCGGTGAACCACGTGGTGGCGTCGCCGATGTCGGACAGGGCGTCACCGAGGGAGAGGTCGCCGCCGTCGGAACCGCCGACGTCGTACCAGTCGAGGCCGTCGACGTAGTCGGTCCAGTGGCTGTCCTTGGCGAGCTGGCGGAGCAGGTCGGCGACGTGGGCCGTCAGACCGAAGGCGACGGCATACGGCAGGTAGCTGCTGAGCAGGGCCCGCTTCTCCTCGAAGCGCAGCCGGTCGGCCTCGGCCGTGGCGAGGTACTCGCGGAAGCCGAGTGCCTCGATGCGCAGCGCGGTGCCCTCAGCCGTGCGCGGCGTCCGGGCTCCGCCCCAGCGCGCGAGGACGACGAGCGCGACCACGAGGCCGACGAGCACCGGCGTCAGCGACCAGTCGTGGGCGTCGGCCAGGCCGGTCACGACGAGGGCCGCGGCGACGAGGACGATCGGCACGAGCACGGCGAGCCCGACGGCGCGGGTGCGCCCGTTGCGGGCCCGGGGGTGGCGGGCGTACCAGCCGCGGTCGACGACCTCGCGGTAGAGCCCGATCTGGGCCTCGCGCATCGTGAGGCCGAACGAGCCCTTGAGCGTCGACAGCCGCACGTCGTCGCGACCCTCGAAGAGCCGGTCGAGCAGGAGCTGCTCGAAGGGCGTGGGCCTCTCGGTCGGCGCCGGGTCGACGCGTCGCAGCTCCCAGTCGCGCGGACGCCCGTCCCGCTCCCCGGGGACCTCGATGATGCGGAACCAGCCGCGGACGGCGAGGTCGAGCAGGGTCGCACTGACGTCGTGGGGGTCGGCGAGGCCGTCGACGACGGTCCCGACGACGCCCGGGCGCACGTCCCGCGGGGGAGCGAAGGCCGGCGCTACCGTGCCGGACCACTCCCCGCCGCGCACCCGGTGGCGGGGCGCCGTCGCGGGGTCCTGCGGCACCAGGCCCGGGGTGACGTCGTCGAACATCTCGTCGCGACCGCGCCACCACTTGACGAGCACCACGAGGCCCGCGAGCAGGATCGGCACGAGCCCGATGACGGCGGCTCCGACGAAGGTGTCACGGTCGACGAGGGCCGGCGTCGCGGCATACGCCAGGTCTGCGAGGTCCGGCAGGCCGCTCGGAACCCTCGCCTGCGTGGCGTGCGTCACTGCAACGCTCGTGCTCACGGTCATCTCCCGGTCGTCGGCACCCCTGGTTGCCGGCATCGGCGTGCCGAAGCGTAGCGACGCAGGGCAGAGTGTCCCCATGGAGCCCGTCTACTCGTCCGTCATCGGTTTCGCCCGCGGGGTGTTCGCGATGCAGGGACTGAAGTTCACCATCCTCGGCGACGACAACGTGCCACGCACCGGGGGAGCGGTGATGACGATCAACCACACCGGCTACATGGACTTCGCCTACGCCGGGCTCGCCGCCCAGAAGTCCGGGCGCCTCGTGCGCTTCATGGCCAAGGATGGCGTCTTCAGCCACCCGGTCAGCGGTCCGCTCATGCGCGGCATGCACCACATCCCCGTGGACCGCACCGCCGGCGCGGCGTCGTATGCCGCGGCCGTGGCGGCGCTGCGATCGGGGGAGATCGTCGGCGTCTTCCCCGAGGCCACGATCTCGCGCTCGTTCGAGCTCAAGGACTTCAAGACCGGCGCCGCGCGGATGGCGATCGAGGCGGGGGTCCCGATCCTGCCCGTCGTCATCTGGGGCTCGCAGCGGGTCTGGACCAAGGGGCACCCCAAGCGCCTCGGACGCACCAACGTGCCGATCATCATGTCGGTCGGCGAGCCCATCCCGGTCGCCGCCGACGCCGACCCCGACGAGGTGACCGCCCGCTACAAGGCCGTCATGGCCCACATGCTCGACATCGCGCGGGCGGCCTACGAGCCGCTCACCGGCCCGGACCTCAAGTTCCTCCCCGCGAGCATGGGCGGCACCGCCCCCACGCTGGCCGAGGCGACCCGGCTCGACGAGGCCGAGTCGGCCGAGCGCCAGCGCCGGGCCGACGAGCAGCGCGGCTTCCCGACCGACTGACGGCGCCGCCCCGCGGCGCCGGTAGCCTTCCGGGCATGGCTCGTCAGGCACGTCAGCGCGTCCCCGAGGGTCCGGCACCGGACCCCGCGGTCCAGAAGCTCCGGATCCGCTACACGAAGCGGGGACGGCTGCGGTTCACCTCCAGCCGCGACTTCCAGCGTGCGCTCGAGCGTGCCCTGCGGCGCGCGGACGTCCCGATGGCGTTCTCCGCGGGCTTCCACCCGCACCCGAAGATCAGCTACGCGAACGCCGCGGCCACGGGCACCGGCAGCGAGGCGGAGTACTTCGAGATCTCGGTGACCCAGCGCGTCGAGCCGGAGTCGGTGCGCATCGCCCTGGACGAGGCCCTCCCGGAGGGCATCGACATCCTCCAGGTCGTCGAGGCCGCCTCGGGTGCGCTCGCCGACCGCCTCGAGGCCAGCGACTGGCTCCTCGAGTTCGCGGGCGTGCCGCTGGAGGTCCTCGCGGCAGCGGTGGACCGCCTGCTCGAGCGCGAGACGGCCGAGGTGACCCGCCTGACGAAGTCCGGTCCGCGCACCTTCGACGTGCGCGCCGCAATCGTCTCCGCCCGGGTGCTGGCACCGGGCGACGCGCTCGCCGACACGGTCACGTCTCACGCTGTCGGGGCCGACTGTGCGATACTGCGCATGGTCGTACGGCACACCACACCGGCTGTACGCCCCGACGACATCCTGACCGCGCTGCGTGAGATCGCCGACCTGCAGCCTCCGCGTCCCCCACTGGTGACGCGTCTGGCGCAGGGACCGCTCGACACCGCAAACGTGCGGGTGACCGACCCGTTGGAATGACCTGCCAGGTCATGACGACGAACCGGTTGCCGACCAGGACGCCGGCGGCATTCGATCACGGGGCCGCGCCCAGCGCGAACCGTTTTCGGGTGTAGCGAGACGACTTCCGTCCCGTCGCACACGCGGCGCGACGACTGCAACCGCACTCGTGCGGTGTCGGCGGCTCCGGCCGGGTGTGGGTCGCACCGCACCTGACGGGAGACTGCCTGATGGCACCCAACGACACCACCTCCGGCGACGACGCGACCCTGTTCCCCGAGGCCGACGCCCCGGCGCCACGCCGCCGCGCCCCGCGCCGCAGCACGAAGAAGGCGACGACCATCGAGCCGGCCACCCAGCCGGCCAGCGAGTCGGCTGGCGAGCCGGCTGCCCCCACGAGCGAGGCCGCCGAGGCCGCCCCCAGCGCCCCGGGCACCGACGAGGTCGGTGACGCCACCGAGACCAAGCGTCCGGCAGCACGCAAGCGCGCCACCCGCAAGAAGGCCGACACCGGCGACGCCGCCGGTGCCCCCGCCGACTCCACCGCCGCTGCGGCGCCCCGTGCCGCCAAGCGCGCCCCGCGCAGCAAGGCCGCCCGCGCCAGTGCCGCGGTCGAGGAGCTCGTCGCAGGGGTCCAGGGCGAGGCGCCGGCAGCCGTCGAGCCCGAGGCTGCGCCGTCCGTGGAGGCCGCCGCGTCCGCGGAGCCCGTGCAGGCGGCGGAGGCCGCCGCCGTCATCGACGTCGACGCCTTCGACGAGACCGAGAGCACCGACGACCTGCCCGTGCTCGACGCCGGCGACGCGGACTCCCGTCCGTCCGCCGTCGTCCCCAGCTTCAGCGTGCTCTTCCAGGCGCCCGACGCGAGCCAGGCGACGCCGACGCGCCGTCGCCGTGCATCCGCTCCGGCCCAGCCGGTCGAGCACGTCGAGGAGGCCGAGGAGGAGCCGCTCGAGGAGCCCGTCGAGGACGTCCGGGACCACGAGCCCGACGCCACGGGCCGCTCCGACGAGCAGGACGACGAGGAGAGCAGCCCCCGGCGCTCGCGTCGCCGCCGCGGCGGCAAGGGCCGCCGGGGCCGCGCCAACGACGAGGACGACGCCCAGGACCAGCCGTCCGACTCCCGCGGCTCGGGTGACTCCCGTGGCGCGTCCGCCGACACCGGTGACGAGGGCGACGCCGACCACGAGGGCGACACCGACGCCGACTCCGACAACGGGTCCGACACCGACGACGAGGGCGTGTCGAGCCGTCGCCGCCGTCGTCGCCGCCGCGCCGGCTCGGCCGCCGACTCCGGGGACGACACCCCCAACGTCTCGACCCGGGTGCGCCAGCCGCGCAGCCAGAGCGACGAGCCGGTCGCCGTGAAGGGCTCGACCCGGCTCGAGGCCAAGAAGCAGCGCCGCCGCGAGGGCCGCGAGGCCGGCCGCCGCCGCACGATCATCACCGAGGCGGAGTTCCTCGCCCGCCGCGAGGCCGTCGACCGCGTCATGGTCGTGCGCAACAAGGACGGGCGCACCCAGATGGGCGTCCTCGAGGACGGCGTCCTCGTCGAGCACTACATCGACCAGGCCACGAACGTCTCGATGGCCGGCAACATCTACCTCGGCCGGGTCCAGAACGTCCTGCCCTCGATGGAGGCCGCCTTCGTCGACATCGGCAAGGGCCGCAACGCCGTGCTGTACGCCGGTGAGGTCAACTGGGACGCCGCCGGCCTCGAGGCCAACCAGCCCAAGCGCATCGAGAACGCCCTCGGCTCCGGCCAGACCGTGCTCGTGCAGGTCACCAAGGACCCGATCGGCCACAAGGGCGCGCGCCTCACGTCGCAGATCTCGCTGCCGGGCCGCTACCTCGTCTACGTGCCGAACAGCTCGATGACCGGCATCAGCCGCAAGCTGCCCGACACCGAGCGCGCCCGCCTCAAGAAGATCCTGCGCGACGTCGTGCCGGACTCCGCCGGCGTCATCGTCCGCACCGCGGCCGAGGGCGCGAGCGAGGAGGAGCTGCGCGCCGACGTCGAGCGCCTCACCCGCACGTGGGAGGACATCCAGGCCAAGGCCGAGGCGGCCTCGTCACCGCGTGCCGGCAAGAGCAAGGGCAAGAAGAAGAACGGCGCCGCCGGCTCCGCGACCGGTGGCCAGGCCCCGATGCTCCTGCACGGCGAGCCCGATCTCACCGTCCGCGTCATCCGTGACGTCTTCAACGAGGACTTCAAGCAGCTCGTCGTCGCCGGCGACCAGGCGTGGAACGAGATCCACCCCTACATCAGCTCCGTCGCCCCCGACCTCGCCGACCGCGTCACGAAGTGGACGTCGGAGGAGGACCTCTTCACGCACCACCGCGTCGACGAGCAGCTGTCCAAGGCGATGGACCGCAAGGTCTGGCTGCCGAGCGGCGGCTCGCTCGTCATCGACCGCACCGAGGCGATGACCGTCGTCGACGTCAACACCGGCAAGTTCGTCGGCTCGGGCGGCAACCTCGAGGAGACGGTGACGAAGAACAACATCGAGGCGGCCGAGGAGATCGTGCGCCAGCTCAGGCTGCGCGACATCGGCGGCATCATCGTCATCGACTTCATCGACATGGTCCTCGAGAGCAACCGCGAGCTCGTCGTGCGTCGCCTGCTCGAGTGCCTCGGCCGCGACCGGACCAAGCACCAGGTCGCCGAGGTCACGTCGCTCGGCCTGGTCCAGATGACTCGCAAGCGGGTCGGCTCGGGCCTCATCGAGGTCTTCTCCGAGACCTGCGACCACTGCAACGGGCGCGGCTTCATCATCCACACCGACCCCGTCGACAAGGGCGCGCACCCGCAGGAGCAGGGCCAGCACGGCCAGCAGGGTCAGCAGGGTCAGGGCGACGGCGGCAGCAGCCGCAGCCGCCGCGGCCGCGGCCAGGGAGCCGGCCAGAACGGCAACAACCAGGGTGGCAACGGCTCCGGCCAGCAGTCCGGCCAGCAGTCGGGTGCGCAGTCGGCGCACCCGGAGTCCAAGGCCAACGGGCCCACCGCGGCCCAGATCGCAGCAGCCGCCCACGCCGCCGCGGTCAAGAGCGCCTCCGGCCAGCCCGTGGGGGAGGCGGCAGCCGAGGCCGTCGCCGAGGTCGCGGCGGAGGCCGCCGGCGAGGCGAAGGCCGGTCACGGCTTCCCCCTCGACGCAGGCCCCTGGTCCGGTGACGACGCCCACGAGGTCGACGGCGCCGACGGCCAGGCCACCCAGGGCGGCTCGCACGTCGAGCTCGAGTCCGACGTCACCGACGCGGCAGATGACCAGACGCAGCAGCCCGGGCAGGCCCAGCAGCCCGAGCAGCCCGAGGTGAGCGTCGAGACCACCGGTGCCGCCCCCGTCGAGGCGCAGGTCGAGGTTCAGCCCGCCCGCGGTCGACGCCGCCGTGGGCGCGTCGTCGCCCCGGCCGGCCCGCCCCGCGCGAGCAACGAGTCCGGTCCCGCCGACGGCGCCTGACCTCGGTTTGGAGCTGGGACCTCCCAGCCGGTAATCTTGTCCCTTGGTGCGCCCACCGGGCCCGTGTTGACGGGCCGGTGCCGAAAGTGGCGATACCACCCCTTGATGAGAGAGTGAGTTTCACTGTGTACGCGATTGTTCGCGCTGGCGGTCGCCAGGAGAAGGTGTCGGTGGGCGATGTCCTGCTCGTCGACAAGGTGACGGGTCAGCCCGGCGATGCCATCGAGCTCACGCCGCTGCTCCTCGTGGACGGCACGACCGTGACGTCCGACGCCGACAAGCTGTCGAAGGTGTCGGTCAAGGCCGAGGTCGTCAAGGCCGCCAAGGGCCCCAAGATCGTCATCATGAAGTACAAGAACAAGACCGGCTACCGCAAGCGTCAGGGCCACCGTCAGCCGCTGACCCAGGTCAAGATCACCGCCATCAACGCGTGATCCGCCCGGAACCCAGAGACTCACGAGAGAAGGACTGACATGGCACACAAGAAGGGTGCGTCCTCGACCCGCAACGGTCGCGACTCGAACGCACAGTTCCTCGGCGTCAAGCGTTTCGGTGGCCAGAAGGTCAACGCGGGCGAGATCCTCGTCCGTCAGCGCGGCACGCACTTCCACCCGGGTGAGGGCGTCGGTCGCGGTGGCGACGACACGCTGTTCGCCCTCGTCGCAGGCGCCGTCAAGTTCGGCACCAAGCGCGGCCGCAAGACGGTCAACATCGAGCAGCCGGAGACCGCTGCCGCTGAGTGATCGGGACGATCACGCACTGAGCTTTTTCCGGAAGGGCGGGCCCGCGTGGCCCGCCCTTCCGTTTTTCTTTCCCGGGCGACCCGGCGTGTGCCATCTTGCGTATGCCGTCCGCCCACCCTGATCTGGAAGAGTGACCTCCCATGGCAGTGACCTTCGTCGACCGCGTGGTGCTGCACCTCAGCGCCGGGGCGGGCGGGCACGGTGTCGCCTCCGTCAAGCGCGAGAAGTTCAAGCCGCTCGGCGGCCCCGACGGCGGCAACGGCGGCCGGGGAGGCTCAGTCATCCTGCGCGTCGACCCCTCGTCGACGACGCTGCTCGACTACCACCGCCACCCGCACCGCAAGGCCGGCAACGGCGCACCCGGCGCGGGTGACGAGCGCAACGGCGCCGACGGCGACGACCTCGTGCTCCCCGTGCCGGAGGGCACCGTCGTCAAGGACGCCTCGGGCCAGATCATCGTCGACCTCGTCGGCATGGGCACCGAGCACGTCATCGCCGCCGGCGGTCGGGGCGGCCTCGGCAACAAGGCGCTGTCGAGCGCCCGCCGCAAGGCGCCGGGCTTCGCGCTGCTCGGCGAGCCGGGCGAGGACGTCGACATCGTGCTCGAGCTCAAGTCGCTCGCCGACGTGGCCCTCATCGGCTTCCCGAGCGCCGGCAAGTCCTCGCTCGTCTCGGTGCTCTCGGCGGCCAAGCCGAAGATCGCCGACTACCCGTTCACGACGCTCGTGCCCAACCTCGGGGTCGTCACCGCGGGGTCGAGCCGGTTCACCGTCGCCGACGTGCCCGGCCTCATCCCCGGCGCGCACGAGGGCAAGGGCCTGGGCCTGGAGTTCCTGCGCCACGTCGAGCGCTGCTCGGTGCTCGTGCACGTCATCGACTGCGCCACGCTCGAGCCGGGCCGCGACCCGATGAGCGACCTCGACGTCATCGAGAACGAGCTCTCGCTCTACGTCCCCGACGCCGATCTCGGCGGTCGCCCGCTCTCCGAGCGCACCCGCATCGTCGTGCTCAACAAGGCCGACGTCCCCGAGGCGCGCGAGCTGGCCGAGATGGTCAAGCCCGACCTCGAGGCCCGCGGCATCGAGGTCTTCATCGTCTCGGCCGTCGCGCACGAGGGCCTGCGTGAGCTGAGCTTCGCGATGGCCCGCCACGTCGACGCCGCCCGCAAGGAGATCGGCGAGGCCGTGCCCAAGCGCGTCGTGCTGCGACCGCGCTCGGTCGACGACCAGGGCTTCACGGTGACCAAGGAGAACGGCCCCGACGGCGTCTTCTTCCGCGTCACCGGCGCGCGCCCCGTCCGCTGGGTGCGCCAGACCGACTTCAGCAACGACGAGGCCGTCGGCTACCTCGCCGACCGGCTCGGCCGCCTCGGGGTCGAGGACGAGCTCTACAAGGTCGGCGCCGTCGCCGGCGACACGGTCGTCATCGGGGCCACCGACGACGCCGTCGTCTTCGACTGGGAGCCCACGCTCCAGGCCGGCGCCGAGCTGCTCGGCTCGCGCGGCACCGACCTGCGCCTGTCCGAGTCCTCGCGCCCGACCCGCGACGAGAAGCGCGAGGCGCAGAAGGACCGTTACGCGGCCCGCGCCGCGACGCAGGAGGAGCTCGACGCCGAGCGCCGGTCGGGTCTGTGGCACGTCGCGGCCGACGAGGACGACGACCAGAAGGCCTGACACCCGGTTCGATGTATCTGCGCGGCCCTGGGGCCGCGCAGATACATCGAAGCGGAACAAGCGCGTCGGGCGTCAGCGGGCCGCATACAGTGTCGCCATGAGCTCGTGGGGCGCGCTGCTGCGTCGCGGTCACCTCGGCACCGAGGCCGACCGGGCGACGTACCGTACCCTGCACACCGCCCTGCTCGCGTCTCCGGCGCTGCGCAGCGGCCTCACGCCGGCGGCGGCCGAGCGCTCGCTCAAGCACCTGCGCGCGCTCCTCGGGGCGCCGGCCGTGGCGATGACCGACACCACGGGCCTGCTCGCGTGGGACGGCGGCCGGTCGCACCACGCCCCGCAGGCCGCCGTGATCTCCGCCGGCACGCTCGCCCACGGTCGCACGACCGTCGTCGACGGGGCCGACGTGTCCTGCACGGAGCCGTCCTGCGTCGTGCGCCAGGCCATCGTCGCCCCGCTCGACGTCGACGAGAAGGTCGTCGGGACGCTGCAGGTCTTCACCGACCGTGCCTCGGCGGGGCTCGTCCGGGCCACGAACGAAGTGGCCGGCTGGGTGTCGGGGCAGCTCGAGCTGGCCGAGCTCGACGCCTCACGAACCCGCCTCATGGAGGCGGAGGTCCGGGCCCTGCGCGCGCAGATCAGCCCGCACTTCATCTACAACTCGCTGACGGCCATCGCGTCCTTCACCCGCACCGATCCCGAGCGGGCGCGTGAGCTGCTCCTCGACCTCGCCGAGTTCACGCGCTACTCCTTCCGCCGGCACGGGGAGTTCACGACCCTCGCCGAGGAGCTGCGCTCCATCGAGGCCTACCTCGTCATCGAGAAGGCCCGCTTCGGCGACCGGCTCACCGTGACCGTGCGCGTGGCGCCCGAGGTGCTGCCGGTCGTCGTGCCGTTCCTGTGCCTGCAGCCGCTCGTGGAGAACGCCGTCCAGCACGGCATCGAGGGCCGTGAGGGCAGTGGCGAGATCAGCATCCTGGCCCAGGACGCCGACCAGGAGTGCGTCGTGACCATCGAGGACAACGGCGTGGGGGAGGACCCCGAGCGGGTGCGACGCGTGCTGGCCGGTGACCCGGGCAGCGACTCGGTGGGGCTGGCCAACGTCGACGAGCGGCTGCGCACCGCCTTCGGCGACGACTACGGCCTCGTCGTCGAGACCGCGCCCGGCGCGGGCACCAAGGTCGTCGTGCGCCTGCCCAAGTTCCGACCGGGGGTGCACGTGTGATCGGACCTGCCAACGCCACCGAGACCCATGGCGACGCGCCGTCCTCGCCCGACGCGGCGCCGTTGCTGAAGGTGCTCGCCGTCGACGACGAGGCGCCGGCCCTCGACGAGCTGGCCTGGATGCTCGGTCGTCACGAGTGCGTGCGCCAGGTCGTGCCGGCCGGCTCGGGTGAGGCTGCGCTGCGCGTGCTCCACGAGGAGCAGGTCGACGCGATCTTCATGGACGTGCAGATGCCGGGCCTCAGCGGTCTCGACCTCGCGCGGGTGCTCTCGCGCTTCACCACCCAGCCGCCGATCGTCTTCGTCACCGCGCACGAGCAGCACGCCGTCGACGCCTTCGAGCTCAACGTCGTCGACTACGTCCTGAAGCCGGTCCGCGACGAGCGGCTCGACCAGGCAGTGCGCCGGGTGGTGCGCCAGGTCAGTGGTCGCGAGCCCGTCGCGGCGTCCGCCGACGAGAGCATCGTCGTCGAGCTGGCCGGGGTGAGCCGGCTCGTGCCGCGCTCCGAGGTGCTCTTCGTCGAGGCCCAGGGGGACTACGCCCGCCTGCACACCGCCACCGAGAGCCACCTCGTCCGCGTGCCGCTCACGACGCTCGCCGACCAGTGGCGTGAGGCGGGCTTCGTGCGCATCCACCGCTCCTCCCTCGTCGCGCTCGGCCACATCAGCGAGTGGCGCACCGAGAGCGGCCGCACGACCGTCGTCGTCGGCGGCCACGAGCTCGTCGTGAGCCGCCGCCACACGCGGGCCCTGCGGGACCTGCTCGTGCGCCGCGCGCAGCCGCTCGGACGCGGCGGGTCATGACCTCCTCCGAGGCGCCGGAGCCCGGGGCCGACGCACGAGGGCGTATGCCGTCCGCCGACGCCGGGCGCCCCCGCGCGGGTGCGGGTGTGGCGGGGGAGCCCCGCAGCCGCCCCCGCGTGCGCGTCACGAGCCCGCGCACGTCCGCGGCCCGCACCCGGAGCGTCTCGATCGCGTCCGAGATCGACGAGCAGACCCGTCTGGGCGAGGTCTACATCACCTCCCTCATGCGCAGCCAGCTCCGCCTGGCGCTCACGGTGCTCGTCGTCCTCGCTTCGACGCTCGGCCTGCTGCCGCTCGTCTTCCGGGCCGTCCCGGCGATCGCCGACGTCGACGTGCTCGGCGTGCCGCTGCCCTGGGTGCTGCTCACCGTCGTCGCCTTCGTCGAGATCATCGGGCTGGGCTGGTTCTACGTGCGACAGTCCGAGCGCAACGAGGACGACTTCAGCGACCTGCTCGAGGGTCGGTGACCGAGGTGCGTGACCGGTGAGCAACGCCGCCAGCATCGTCGCGGTGGTCCTCGTGTCCATCGCCTCCCTCGCCGTCGGTGCCTTCGGGCTGCGACTCTCGCGCACCATGAGCGACTTCTACGTCGCCTCGCGGGGCGTCGGCCCGGTCCTCAACGCCTCGGCCATCAGCGGCGAGTACCTCTCTGCCGCATCGTTCCTCGGTGTCGCGGGCCTCATCCTGGCCCGCGGCGTCGACATGCTGTGGCTGCCGGTCGGGTGGACCGCGGGCTACCTGCTGCTGCTCGTCTTCGTCGCCGCCCCCCTTCGGCGCTCGGGCGCCTACACACTGCCGGACTTCGCCCAGCTGCGACTCGAGTCCGTCGTGGCGCGGCGGGCCTCGAGCCTGCTCGTCGTCGCCATCGGGCTGCTTTACCTCATCCCGCAGTTCCAGGGCGCAGGCCTCACCCTGCGCACCCTGACAGGCGCCCCGTCGTGGGTCGGCCAGCTGGCGGTGGCGGTCGTCGTCTGCCTCAACGTCCTGCCCGGCGGCATGCGCAGCGTCACCCTCGTGCAGGCGTTCCACTACTGGCTCAAGCTGCTCGCCCTGCTGACACCGCTCTTCTTCCTCCTCGGCGCGCTCGGGGGCCGCAATGGCGACCCGGACGTCGGCGCCGTGTTCGTCGCCGACTGGGTCGAGCCGCTGCGCGGCGACCACGCGCTCTACCTGACCTACTCGCTCGTGCTGGCCACCTTCTTCGGCACGATGGGCCTGCCCCACGTCGTCGTGCGCTTCTACACCAACCGGGACGGCCGGGCCGCCCGGCGGGCCACGCTCGCGGTGCTCGTGCTGCTGTCGGGCTTCTACCTGCTGCCCGTCCTCTACGGCGTCATCGGGCGCTACGTCGCCTCCGACCTCGTCGCGGCCGGTCGCGCCGACTCGGTCGTGCTCGAGCTGCCGAGCCGGCTCTTCGACGGGCCGGTTGCCGAGGGGCTCACGGCACTGCTCGCCGCCGGCGCCTTCGCGGCGTTCCTGTCGACGTCCACCGGCCTCGTGGTCTCGGTGGCGGGGGTCGTGAGCCAGGACCTCGTGCGCTGGGGCGCCGGGCACCGGCAGGGCATCCGGACCTTCCGCCTGTCGACCGTGGCGGTCGTCGCGGTCTCGCTGCTGCTGACCATCGTCTCGGCAGGCGTCCCGGTGGCGCACGCCGTCGAGCTGACCTTCGCCGTGGCCGCGTCGACCTTCTGCCCGATGCTGCTCCTCGGCATCTGGTGGCGCGGCCTGACCGCGCGGGGGGCCATCGCCGGCATGGTCGTCGGCGGCGGCCTGTCGATGGGGGCGGTCGTGTCGACGACCTTCGGCATCGCCACCGGCGGCTGGTTCGGCGTCGTCATGACCCAGCCGGCGGCGGTCAGTGTCCCGCTGTCCTTCGCGACCATGGTGCTCGTGTCGGTCGCCACGCGTGCGAGCGCCCCCGAGCACGTGGCCCGGACGATGGTGCGCCTGCACGCGCCCGAGCACATCGACCTCAACCGCGGCTCGTTCCACCCCGAGCGCTGGTACCGCCGCGCCTCGAGCCCGGGAGGCCCGGGGAGCGCGGGGAGCCTGGTGAGCCCGGTGAACCAGTCGGCCGCGGCGAACGGTGCGACCACCGAGGGCACGGACAGCGGGACGCAGCACACGGCATACGACAGCAACGACGCGACCGCTCGTCGCACGCAGCGGACCGCTCGTCGCGACTGAGCCCACGTACGGCGAACGGTCGGCGCCGCTGGGCGATGCCGTCCGCGCTGTGCCTGCCGGGACGCTGCGCGGGCTCCTACCTTTGCTCTCGCCGGCCGTGTGGCCGGCAGCGCGGAGCGACAGGGGCGTCGACTCACCACCGCACGGGCGGGGGAGCGTCGACGGCGGCAGGACCGCGCCGACCGACCGAGACACCCAGGCACGACCAACCGCCCCGGAGGTGGCCCAGTGAGCAAAGACGCTCCAGAGCGCGTGGTGGACGATCCCAACGTCGCCATGCAGGACTCACCCGAGTTCGCGCAGCTGCGCAGCAAGTTCCGCAAGTTCGTGTTCCCGCTGACCGCGCTGTTCCTCGCGTGGTACTTCCTCTACGTCCTGCTGTCCGTGTTCGCCAAGGACTTCATGGGCACGCGCGTCATCGGCAACGTGACGTGGGGCCTGATCCTGGGCCTGCTCCAGTTCGTCTCGACCTTCACCATCACGATGGTCTACGCCCGCTGGGCCGACCGCGTGTTCGACCCCGAGGCCGAAGCCCTCGCCCGCAAGATGGGAGGGGAGCAGTGAGCGCCCTCGTCACCGCCCCGTCGCTGGTGCCGTCACTGGTCCCGGCCGCCACGACCGTCGGCAACCCGGCGATCAACATCGGCATCTTCGCGCTCTTCGTCGTCGTGACGCTCGCGATCGTCATCCGGGCCTCGCGCAACAACCGGAGCGCCGCGGAGTACTACGCCGGCGGCCGCGCCTTCACCGGGCGGCAGAACGGCATCGCCATCGCCGGTGACTACCTCTCGGCGGCCAGCTTCCTCGGCATCGCCGGCGCCATCGCCATCAACGGCTACGACGGGTTCCTCTACTCCATCGGCTTCCTCGTCGCCTGGCTCGTCGCGCTGCTCCTCGTCGCCGAGCTGCTGCGCAACGTCGGCAAGTACACGATGGCCGACGTGCTCAGCTTCCGGCTGCGCCAGCGCCCGGTCCGCATCGCGGCCGCGATCTCGACGCTCGTCGTCTCGTTCTTCTACCTGCTCGCGCAGATGGCCGGCGCCGGCGGTCTCGTCGCGCTGCTCCTCGGCATCGAGGGCGCTCTCGGCCAGCGGCTCGTCATCGTCGTCGTCGGCGTGCTGATGATCTTCTACGTCATCTACGGCGGCATGAAGGGCACCACCTGGGTGCAGATCATCAAGGCCGTGCTGCTCATCATCGGTGCGGCGATCATGACGGTCTGGGTGCTCGGCAAGTTCGGCCTCAACCTCTCGACGCTGCTCGGCGACGCCTCGACCGCGTCGCAGGACGCCGGCGGCAAGGACCTGCTCCAGCCTGGTCTGCAGTACAAGAACCCCGTCGACTTCATCTCGCTGTCGATGGCCCTCGTGCTCGGCACCGCGGGCCTGCCGCACGTGCTCATGCGCTTCTACACGGTGCCGACCTCGCGCGAGGCCCGTCGCTCGGTCGTCTGGGCGATCTGGCTCATCGGCATCTTCTACCTCTTCACCCTCGTCCTCGGCTTCGGCGCTGCCGACCTCGTCGGGGCCAAGGAGATCAAGAACGCACCGGGTGGGGTCAACTCCGCAGCACCGCTGCTGGCGTTCGAGCTCGGCGGCGAGATCCTCCTCGGGATCATCTCGGCGGTGGCGTTCGCGACGATCCTCGCGGTCGTCGCCGGCCTGACGATCACGGCGAGCGCGTCGCTGTCGCACGACATCTACAACACCGTCGTCAAGGGCGGCAAGGCCACGCCGGAGGAGGAGGTCAAGGTCGCGCGGATCGCTGCGCTCGTCCTCGGCGCCATCGCCATCGTCGGCGGCATCTTCGCCCTCGGGCAGAACATCGCCTTCCTCGTGGCGCTCGCCTTCGCCGTCGCGGCGAGCGCGAACCTGCCGACGATCCTCTACTCGCTCTTCTGGAAGCGGTTCAACACCAGGGGTGCGCTGTGGAGCATCTACGGCGGACTGATCAGCGCCATCACGCTCATCGTCTTCTCGCCGGTGGTGTCGGGCAAGGCGATCGACAAGGTCACGGGCAAGAGCCCGTCGATGCTCCAGGGCGTCGACTTCCACTGGTTCCCGCTCGACAACCCGGGCATCATCTCGATCCCGCTCGGCTTCCTCCTGGGCTACATCGGGACGGTCACGAGCAAGGAGTACAACGCGGCGAAGTACGCCGAGATGGAGGTCCGCTCGCTCACCGGTCACGGCGCCGAGACGGCGACGCACCACTGAGCAACTGCGGCGGTGTCAGCCGTCGCGCCCACCGGCGACCGCGCACACCCAGGGTGTGCGCGGTCGCCGCCCGTTCCGGATGCACTCGTCGCGACAGCACGCGTGCGTCATGACAACCTTTCGATGGTCTGCACCGTCGTAGTGGTCGACGGGCCGCGCGGGGCGGACCACCGGACAGGGAGCAACCGAATGCCGACCGACCCGAAGCGCGACCGTGACCCCTACACCTGGCGACCCGGGCGAGGCTTCGCCGGCGGCGCCGTGACCGGGGTCTGGTTCGCCGTCCTGCTCGCGATCCTCACCGGGGTCGTCGACGCGCTCGGCTCGGGATGGCGCGTGGGCCTCGTGGGGCTGGTCGGCGCCGAGCTGCTCGGCACCCTCGTCGTGGGCGTGCCGGTGCTCGCGCTCGTCGGCGGCGCCGTCCGCTCGGCCCCGCGGGCCGTGACGGTCGGAGCGTATGCCGCGGGCGCCCTCGTCGCGCGGCTGCTCGTCGGCCGGGTGCTCGGCTCCGCGGTCGGCCTCGCCGCCGACACCGGGCAGCAGGTCGCGGTCCTCGCCGCCCTCTGCGTGCTCGCCGCCGTCGTCGCCGCGCTCGTCACGACCCGGGCGCGGCTGCCGCGCACGAGCGGACGGCTGGCCTTCCGTGCGGGAGGTCGGCCCGCCGAGGGCGGCGTCCCCGGACCGTCCGCGGCGCCGGCACCAGCCAGTCGCTACGTCGCCGGCGGCCCCTGACGCCAGCGGGGTCGGTCGATCGGTCTTTCAGATGACAACGAGGTCGTCGCGGTGGATGACCTCGCGCTCGTACTCCGGGCCGAGGTCATGGGCCAGCTCCTTGGTGGAGCGGCCGAGCAGGGCGGGCAGCTCCGCCGAGCTGTAGTTGACGAGGCCCCGGGCCACGACGGTCCCGTCCGGCCCGCAGACGTCGACAGGGTCCCCGTCGTGAAAGGTTCCCTCGACGGCGGTGATGCCGGCCGGGAGCAGGGACTTCTTGCGGTGCACCAGGGCCAGCACCGCCCCGTCGTCGACCACGAGGCGCCCACGCGCCGTCGTCGCGTGCTGGAGCCACAGCCGGCGTGACCGGCCGCGCACGCCGATGGGCAGGAAGACGGTGCCGACGTCCTCGCCCGCGAGCACCCTCGTCACCTGGTCGGCGGCGGTGATGGAGGTGATGACGCCGGCGGCGGTCGCGATCCGGGCCGCCTCGATCTTCGTCGCCATGCCGCCGGTGCCCACCTTGGACCCGCTGCCGCCGATCTCGACGTCGGCGAGCTCGTGGGGCCCGCGCACCACAGCGACCCGTTGCGCGCCGGGGCGGCTCGGCGGGCCGTCGTAGAGGGCGTCGACGTCGGAGAGCAGCACGAGGGCGTCGGCGTCGATGAGGTGGGCCACGAGCGCTGCGAGCCGGTCGTTGTCGCCGAAGCGGATCTCGCTCGTGGCCACCGTGTCGTTCTCGTTGACGATGGGCAGGACCCCGAGGTCGAGCAGCCGCTCGAGCGTGCGCCGGGCGTTGGCGTAGTGCGTCCGGCGTGTCACGTCGTCGGCAGTGAGGAGCACCTGGCCGACGGTGATCTCGTGCCCCCCGAAGGCGTGGGTGTAGGCGGCGAGCAGCGCGCCCTGGCCGACGGAGGCCGCGGCCTGCTGCGTCGCGAGGTCGCGCGGCCGCGCGCGGAGCCCGAGCGGGTGGATGCCGGCCGCGATGGCGCCCGAGCTGACGAGCACGATCTGGGTGCCCGCGAGGTGGTTGGCGGCCAGCGCGTCGGACAGGGCGCCGAGGCGGGCGTGGTCGATGCCGCCGTCGGGACCCGTCAGCGAGCTCGAGCCGACCTTGACGACGAGGCGTCTGGCGCTGCTGATGACGGAGTGGGGCGACACATCTCGAACTCTAGTGACGGACCGTGGCGCCTGCAGGCGAGTCCATCCCGGCCGGTCCGCGGGGCCGGCCCGGGTGCCGACGGACCGCCACGAGGGGCCGCGGCGCAGCCCGGGCACGCCTGCGCGAGCCCGGTCCTGCCCGGTCCTGCCCGGTCCTGACCGGTCGTGGCGGTCCGTCGGTCCACCACCCGGGAACGCCGGACCGTTGCCGAGCGCGACGACCTACGCTGGAGGCATGTCCCAGACGATCGACCCCGCCGTCGTCGAGCACGTGACGGCGCTCGCCGAGCAGGCCCGCGTCGCCTCCCGACGGCTCGCCCTGATGTCCCGCGCCGAGAAGGACGCAGCACTGCTGGTGCTCGCCGACGCCGTCGACGCGGCTGCACCGGCCGTCATCGCGGCCAACGCCGAGGACATCGAGCGCGGCCGCGCCGCCGGCATGAGCGAGAGCCTCCAGGACCGCCTGCGGCTCGACGAGGCCCGCGTGGGCGCCGTCGCCCAGGCGCTGCGCGACGTCGCTGCGCTGCCCGACCCGGTCGGCGAGATCGTGCGCGGCTCGACGCTGCCCAACGGGCTGCAGATCCGCCAGGTGCGCGTGCCGATGGGGGTCATCGGGATGATCTACGAGGCGCGCCCCAACGTCACCGTCGACGCCGCAGGCCTCTGCCTCAAGTCGGGCAACGCCGTGCTGCTGCGTGGCGGCTCGGCGGCCGCGAGCAGCAACCACGCGCTCGTCGAGGCGATGCGCGAGTCCCTTGCCGCGCAAGGGCTTCCAGTCGACGCGATCACCCTGCTCGAGGAGGGCGGCCGGGACGCGGCCCGCGCGCTCATGACCGCACGGGGCCACGTCGACCTCGTCATCCCGCGTGGTGGTGCCGACCTCATCCAGACCGTCGTTCGTGAGTCCACCGTGCCCGTCATCGAGACCGGCGTCGGGGTGTGCCACGTCTACGTCGACCGCGCCGCCGACCTCGACAAGGCGCAGGCCATCACCCTCAACGCCAAGACCCACCGCCCCAGCGTCTGCAACGCCGCGGAGTCGCTCCTCGTCCACCGCGACGTGGCCGCCGACTTCCTGCCCAAGGCCCTGACCGACCTCGCCGGCGCGGGGGTGCGACTGCACGTGGCACCCGAGGTCACGGACTACGCGGAGGCGGCCGGGGCGGCATACGCCCTCGCGAGCGAGCAGGACTTCGGCACGGAGTGGCACGGGCTGGAGATGAGCGTCGCCGTCGTCGACGACATCGACGAGGCGATGGACCGCATCCGCCGCTACGGCACCGGCCACACCGAGGCGATCGTCACGGAGGACCGCGCCGCCGCGCGCCGCTTCACCGCGGAGGTCGACGCGGCGGCCGTCATGGTCAACGCGAGCACCCGCTTCACCGACGGCGGGGAGTTCGGCTTCGGCGCCGAGATCGGCATCTCGACGCAGAAGCTGCACGCGCGCGGGCCGATGGCGCTGCCCGAGCTGACGACGACGAAGTGGATCGTCGAGGGCGACGGGCACATCCGCTGAGCCTGCGCTGACGGCGACCTGACGCCGCTCCGACCGACCCCGGCACCCTGTCCGCGCCGTGCCGACCCGGATGGCATGATGTCGCACCATGGAAGGCACCGAGGTCCGCAAGCTCGCTGAGCTGGAGGACGACCACTGGTGGTATCGCGAGCGACGCCACCTCCTGGCCAAGGCGATCTCGGGGCTGGCTCCCGGACGAGCCATCGACATCGGCGCCGCCGGCGGTGGCAACACCCGCGTCCTGCGCCAGCACGGCTGGGACGCCGTCGCGCTCGAGTACGGCGCCGACGGGGCGGAGGTGGCCCACGGCCGCGGTCTCGCCACCATCCGTGGTGACGCGACCCGTCTGCCGCTGGCCGACTCCTCCCTCGACCTCGTGGTGGCCTTCGACCTGCTCGAGCACCTCGTCGACGACGACGCCGCCGTCGCCGAGGTGCGCCGCGTGCTCAAGCCGAGCGGCACCTACCTCGTCGCGGTCCCGGCCGACCCCCGGCTGTGGTCCGACCACGACGAGGCCGTCGACCACGTGCGCCGCTACACCCGCGACGGGCTCGTCGACCTGCTCCAGCGCGGTGGTTTCGAGGTCACCGACGTGCGCTCGTGGAACGTCCTCCTGCGCCCGGTCGTCGCGATGCGCCGCAAGACGAGCTCGGGCTCGGACCTCGACGACATGCACCCCGTCGTGAACTGGGGGCTGCGCACCATCATCACGGCCGAGCGCTACCTGCCCGTCAAGAACCTGCCGGGCGTCAGCCTGCTGCTGAGGGCTCAGCCGCGCAGCTGACTCGGCTCGGGCTCGGCGGGCTGCGTGGGCTGGGCGGGCTGAGTCGGCTCAGCGGGCTGAGCGAGCTCGGGCTCGGCGGCCTGCGCCAGGTGGTCGTCCGCGCCGACGGACGTCGCCTGGATGTGGCCGTGCGAGGGCTGCGCGGGCAGCGGGGTGTCCGTCGGCCCGTGGGCCCCGCTGTCGGCGGTCATCGAGTCGTAGGCGATGAAGTAGGTCGGTCGGCCCTGCATGTGGCCGTACATCCGCCCGATGTACTCGCCGAGGATGCCGACGCAGACGAGCTGCACGGCGCCGACCCCGGCGACGATGGCGACGGTCGAGGTCCAGCCGGCCACGGTGTGGCCCTGCGAGCGCGAGATGAACGTGTAGAGCACGAGCAGCACCGCGAGCACCGCACCGCCGAAGCCGGCGAACGTCGCGAGCCGCAGGGGCGCCGTCGAGAAGCCCGTGAGGGAGTCGAGCGAGAGCTTGATCATCTTCAGCAGGGGGTACTTCGAGTCGCCGGCCGCCCGCTCCTCGCGCTTGTAGTGCACCGTGTCGGAGGGGAAGTTCAGGGCCGGCACGATGAAGCGCAGCACGCGGTTGTGCTCGGGGAGGCTGTTGATGGCATCGACCGTGGCCCGCGACATGAGGCGGTAGTCGCCGGCGTCGGCGTGCGCGGAGGTCTGCGACATCAGGCCGATGAACCGGTAGAAGGCCCGCGCCGAGACCCGCTTGAACCACGTGTCGGTGGAGCGGTCGTTGCGCACGCCGTAGACGACGTCGACGCCGTCGTCCTTCGCGGCCGCGAGCATCTGGGGGATGATCTCGGGCGGGTCCTGCAGGTCGGCGTCGATGGTGACGACGTAGTCGCCGAGCGCGCTGACGAGCCCTGCGGAGATGGCGGCCTGGTGGCCGGCGTTGGCGCGCAGGCGCACGACCCGCAGCGCGGGCCACTCGCGGTGGTAGCGCTGCAGCAGCGCGGCCGTCAGGTCCTTGCTGCCGTCGTCGACGGCGACGACCTCGTAGGTCGTGCCCATGGCGTCGAGGAGCGGTCGGAGCCGCTCGACGAGGAGGGGGAGCACCTCCTCCTCGTTGTACATCGGGATGACCACGGACAACTCAGGAACCATGCGAACTAGCGTACGGCTGCCGGTGGGCTGCCGCTGTCACGTGACTGTGCCGTGACTGTGCCGTCCACGACGCGCCCGGCGGCAGGTGCGCCGGTAGGGTTCCCGGCGTGAGCGAGCCGAGCACGCCCCACCCTCCGGGACGAGGGATGCCGCCCGGTGGCCTGGCGCCGGGCACACCGGTCGCCGGCCGCTTCACGAAGTGGGGCGGTGGCCGGCACTGGGAGTGGGTGGGCCGCTACCTCGGCGCCGACGAGCACGGGCACTGGTGGTACGCGCCGGCCGGCACGCGGTGCGCGCGCCCCGGCATGGAGTTCGTCTCGACGAGCAGCTGGGTCTCGCTCGCACCGCACGAGGGGGCGTATGCCGTGGGCTTCTACCTCGCCCACCGTGAGGTGAGCGTGTACGTCGACATGACGACCGAGCCGCAGTGGCGACGTCGGGACGTCGTCGACGCGGACGGCGGTGCCGACGGCGAGGGTGCGGTGGAGTGGGAGGTGACGATGGTCGACCTCGACCTCGATGTCGTGCTGACCCGCGACGGGCACCTCTTCGTCGACGACGAGGACGAGTTCGCCGAGCACCAGGTCGAGCTCGGCTACCCCGCCGAGATCGTGGCGCTCGCCGAACGCTGGCGCGACCTCGTCCTCGCTTCGGTGGCCGCCGGTGACGAGCCGTTCGCGTCGGTGGGACACGCCTGGCTGCGTCGTGCGGACGCGGGGGAGTCGGCGCCGGTCGGCGGGCGCTAGGCTGGGCGCATGTCTGATCGTGTCCTCGCACTCGTCACCGAGGGGGAGGAAGCCGCGCGCGAGCTTCCCCTGCCGGTGATCGCCTACTTCCTCATCACGTTCGCGCTGTTCCTCGTGGCCCTCGGCGTCACGTGGAGTTTCCGCAACACGGCCTACAAGATCCAGGCACCTCGCCCGGCCCGGCCCGAGGGCACGCACGGCAGCTCGAGCGGATCCGACGGGGCCCACCACTGACCATGCGCCTCGGCGTCATGGGTGGGACCTTCGACCCGATCCACCACGGCCACCTCGTGGCCGCCAGCGAGGTGCAGTCGCGCTTCGCGCTCGACGAGGTCGTCTTCGTCCCCACGGGCCAGCCGTGGCAGAAGGCCGACCGCTACGTCTCGCCCGCCGAGGACCGCTACCTCATGACCGTCATCGCGACGGCCTCCAACCCGCGCTTCACCGTCAGCCGGGTCGACATCGACCGGGCCGGCCCGACCTACACGATCGACACCCTCCGCGACATCCGGGCGGAGCGGCCCGACGACGAGCTCTTCTTCATCACCGGTGCCGACGCCCTCGCGGAGATCCTGTCGTGGAAGGACGCCGAGCAGCTGTGGGAGCTGGCCCACTTCATCGGCGTCACCCGTCCTGGGCACGAGCTGTCCGACAAGGGTCTGCCCGGGCAGCGGGTGACGCTCCAGGAGGTGCCGGCCATGGCGATCAGCTCCACCGACTGCCGCGCGCGCGTGGCCGACGGCGAGCCGGTCTGGTACCTCGTGCCGGACGGGGTCGTCCAGTACATCAACAAGTACCGCCTCTACGCCGACCCGCACGCCGACTCCCGCGCCGACACCAGCGCCGACACGTTGAGGGCGCCGTCCCTCGTGCACCACCAGACCCGCCGCGTGGCCCAGCCCGTGCAAGCAACCGGGGCGCTCGCGCCCCAAGGAGATTCGTGACCGCAGCAGACCATTCCATCCAGCTCGCGAAGGTGGCCGCCCTGGCCGCCGAGGAGAAGCTCGCCGAGAAGGTGCTCGCCATCGACGTGAGCGAGCAGATGCCGCTCACCGACGTGTTCGTCATCGCCTCGGCCCCGTCCGAGCGCCAGGTCGGCGCCATCGTCGACGAGGTCGAGGACCGGCTGCGCGAGCTCGGCAGCAAGCCGATCCGGCGCGAGGGCGAGCGCGAGGGCCGTTGGGTCCTCATCGACTTCGGCGACATCATCGTGCACGTCCAGCACGAGGAGGAGCGCGAGTACTACGCGCTCGAGCGCCTGTGGAAGGACTGCCCCGAGATCGACCTCGCGACCGTGTCCGCCCCGGCCCGTCCGGGTGGCGACGAGACCGCCGAGGTCGAGGAGGCGTGACCTCCGCAGGGTCCGCGACCGCCAAACCTCCGGCCGAGGCCCGCCTGCGTCGGGTCGTCGTCGTGCGCCACGCCGAGACGGTCGACAACGCGGCCCGGGTCTGGCAGGGCCACAAGGACACCGAGCTGTCCGAGCGGGGCCGCGAGCAGGTACAGGCCGCCGCCCCGCACTTGGCGGCGTACGCGCCGGCGCTCATCGTCTCGAGCGACCTCCGTCGGGCGGCCTCGACCGCCGACGCCATCGCAGGCCTCACCGGTCTGGAGGTGCGTCTCGACGCACGCCTGCGCGAGGTGCATGTGGGGGAGTGGCAGGGCCTGCATGCCGACGAGGTGCGCGAGCGCTACCCCGACGTCATCGCTGCGCTCGACCGCGGCGAGGACGCCCCTCGGGGCGTCACCGGCGAGACCCGCGCCCAAGTCGCGGAACGCGCTGGTGCCGCCCTGCGCGAGATCACGCACGAGCTGCTGCCCGGGCAGACGGCCGTGGTCGTCGCCCACGGCGTCAGCGCCCGCGTCGCCGCGAGCGTCCTCGTGGGGCTCGACCAGGACACCTCCGACGCCGTCTTCCGCGGCCTCGACAACTGTCACTGGATCGAGCTCGTCGAGTCGGGCAAGAGCTTCTCCGAGGTGACCCGCTGGCGCATCAGCGGCTGGAACCTCGGGCCCTGGAACGTCTGACCCCAAAGGCCGCCCCCGATTTTGGCTCACGGGCGCGGACCCGCTATGGTTACGCAGTCGCTTCGACGAGGTGACAAACCGCAAGGGGCTGTGGCGCAGCTGGTAGCGCACCTGCATGGCATGCAGGGGGTCAGGGGTTCGAGTCCCCTCAGCTCCACCGAACGAGAAGGACCGGCCACCAGGTGTCCGGTCCTTCTCGCGTTACCGGGACCTGCCGGACAGATGGCGCTGGTCGGCTCCCTCGCGCTCAGGGTCTCAGGGGCTCGGGGGCTCAGACCCCGGTGGAGGCCTGCGTCGTCCCGCTGCTCGCCGTCGAGCCGCCGCCGCGGGCGAGGACCCGCCGGTAGGCGTTCTCGTAGCCGGTCTCCATCGCGTCGAGGCTGAACCGGCTGCTGACGTAGCGGCGACAGTCCGCCGGCTCCAGGGAGGCGCAGTCCGTGATGGCGCCGGCGAGCTGCTCGGGTCGGTCGACGACGAACCCGGTGCGTCCCTGCGCGATCACCTCCGGTGCGGCGCCCCGGGCCAGCGCGACGACGGGCGTGCCGCACGCCATCGCCTCGACCATGACGAGCCCGAACGGCTCCTCCCACCGGATCGGGAAGACGAGGCACCGCGCACCGGCCAGCAGCCGGCGCTTGAGGGCCGGGTCCGCGACTCCGACCTCGACCGCGTCGGGTCCGAGGACCGGGGCGAGCTCGTCCCGGTAGTAGTCGTGCTCGACCTCCTCGGTGCACTTGCCGGCCAGGATGATGCGGACGCCTGCACGGCGCGCGGCCTGGACCGCGAGGTGCGGCGCCTTCTGCGGGTGGAAGCGTCCGAGGAAGAGGACGTAGTCGTCCTTGTCCTCGCGGTAGGGGAAGCTGTCGACGTCGATGCCGTTGTGCACCGTGGCCACCCAGTTGAGGTCCGGGGCGCGGCTGCGCTGGGCGTTGGAGACGGCCACGAGGCTGACGGCGCTCCCGAGTGGTCGGTACACCTCCGCCAGGTCGTCCATGGTGCCGTGCACGGTCACGACGGTCGGGGACCGCCGTGCGTCGGCCGTGAGAGGACCGGCGAGCGTGTGGTCGTGGATGATGTCGACGGTGTGCGCCCGCAGCAGGGCCTCGACGCGGGCCGCGTGCACGACCTCGGGGAGCGCCAGCGTCAGCTGGGCGGCGGCAGGCGTCTCCCACGTACGCACGAACTCCTGCGCGGCCGTGCCCCGCGTGCCGGCGGCGAACAGGATGACGTGGTGCCCACGCGCCACGAGACGGTCGACGAGGCCGGCGACGACGTTCTCGACGCCGCCGTAGCCCTGCGGGGGCACCGTGTAGTAGGGCGGCGCCACCATCGCGATGCGCAGCGCTCGCGGCCGGAGCACGACGCGTGGCGTCGCACCGGACGTCGATGTGGTCGACACGTGCACCACCCCCAGAGTCCGCGACGGCCCCACACCGCCGGTCGTTGGACTCGACCTTCACGGTACCCGTCACCGGGGAACCCGAACGCGGATCGCGACCGGTCTCACTCGACCGGTTGCGCGGACTCTCCAACGGTGCCGGCGCCGCGCTCGACCCGCACGCCGTCGGTCAGCCCGGAGACCTGCCACCCCGAGTCGTCGACGGAGACGTCGACGAGGTCGCCCCGGACGTGCAGCTGGGAGACCGAGAGGGGCAGCAGCGCGTCGGGCACCTGGGGGTCGAGGCGTACGAACCCACGAGGCAGGTCCACGTCGAGTCCGCAGAGGGTCCGCAGGAGAAGGAGCGGGGTGGCCGCCGCCCAGGCCTGCGGTGAGCACGACGTCGGGTAGGGCACCGGGTGGCCGAACTCGTGCCGGTCGAACCCGCAGAAGAGCTCGGGCAGGTGGTCCCCGAAGCCCGACGCCGCGTCGAGCAGACCCAGGATGATCCGGTTGGCCTCGGCCACGAAGCCGTAGCGGCGCAGGCCGGCGGCGATGATCGCGTTGTCGTGCGGCCAGACGGAACCGTTGTGATAGCTCATCGGGTTGTAGGCGCCCGCCTTCGAGGACAGGGTGCGCACGCCGAAGCCGGTGAACATCTCGGGCGACAGCAGCGCCGCGGCCACCTGCGGGGCATGCTCCTCGTCGACGATCCCGGTCCACAGGCAGTGGCCCATGTTGGAGGCGAGGGAGTCGACGGGCCGCTTGTCGGCGTCGAGCGCCAGCGCGTAGTAGCCGCGCTCCGGCAGCCAGAACTGCTCGTTGAACCGGCGCTTGAGCGTCGCCGCGCGGTCGTCCAGCTCGCGGGCCCGCTCGGTCTCGTGGGTCGCCCGAGCCAGCTCGGCGCCGGCCACCAGCGCGGCGTAGACGTAGCCCTGGACCTCGGCGAGGGCGAGCGGGGGGTGCGCCAGGTCTCCCGAGTCGTAGGTGATCCCGTCGAAGGAGTCCTTCCAGCCCTGGTTGACCAGCCCGCGGTCGGTGGCCCGCTCGTACTCGACGAAGCCGTCGCCGTCGGCGTCGCCGTAGCGCTCGATCCAGCTGAGCGCCCGGTGGACGTGCGGCATGAGCGAGGCGGTCTCGGTCTTCGAGGCGCCCCAGCGGTGCAGCTCGCCGGCGAGCATGACGAACAGCGGCGTGGCGTCGACCGTGCCGTAGTAGACGGTCTCCTCGCCCTCGCGCGCCTCGTCGACGAGCCCGGAGCGGACCTCGTGCAGGATGCGTCCCGGCTGCTCCTCCGTGCGCGGGTCGACGCTCTTGCCCTGGGTCTCGGCCAGCGTCTCCAGGGTGCCGCGCGCGACCCTCGCGTCGAGGGGGAGCAGCATCCACGCCGTCAGCAGCGAGTCCCTGCCGAAGAGCGTCATGAACCACGGCGCGCCGGCCGCGAGGACGATCCGGCGGGGGTGGTGGGGGTCGGTGATCCGCAGTCCCGCCAGGTCGTCGGTGCACGTGCGAACGAGCCGGTCGAGGCGCTCGTCCGCCGCCGACACGACGGGGCTGCGCTCGCGCCAGCGACGGTGCTCGAGCGCGGGGTGGCTTTCGCGGCGGGACACCCCACGGCGGTACGGCGAGACGAGCGGGACGTCCTCGAAGACGGGGACGACGCGGAGCGTGAAGGTGCGCGCGCCTCGGGCGGGGACGGACAGGTGCCACACGAGGCCGTGCGTGAACACGGTGGCGCCGCCCGTCGCGCTGAGCTCGACGGCGCGGGACTCCGCACCGTCGAGGCGACGACGCAGCACGCCGTCGCCCATCGTGGTCTCGACCTCGCTCTTCCGGGTGCCGGGACGTCCCTCCTTGACGTCGAAGAGACCGGCGAAGTCGGTGGTCGCGGTGAGCGTCAGGGTGACGGCGGCCTCTGCGCCGCTGAGGTTCTCGAGGGTGATGTCCTCGACCATGCCGTTGCCGACGTAGCGCCGTCGCACCACGAGCAGGGTGCTGTCGGCCAGACCCGGGCGCGGCCGCCGGCGGGTGACGAAGGTCGCGGCGTGCGGCCCGATGGGCTCCACCGTCAGCGGCTCGAGCGGCTCGCCGTCGACGCGCAGCTCGAGGTGGTCCAGGAAGCGGGTGTCCTTGACGACGAGACCGTGGCCGCCGGCCGTCCCGATGTCGCCCGACGGCCCAGACACGCAGAAGCACCGGCCCTCGACGAGCGAGACCGTGGACATGGTCCCCGACACGGGCGGGCCACCCGTGAACGCCCAACCCTCCGTCATGGCATGCCAGCCCACGCCGATTCGGTGGCGCTGTCAACCGTCTCGCCCATGCCGACCACCACTTCTCTCACCGGGGCCGTGTGGTGACGACGAAGACGGAGTCCGTGCGCCAGTCGGCGACGACCGCCGCGTCGGGTCTCGGGCCCAGACGACGCGTGCGCGTGGCGCCCAGCGCGCGATCGAGGTTGGACCGTGGCACCGGTGGCGGCTCGGCGCTTCTCGTCGCTGCGGCCGGGGCTGCACTCACGTCCAGCTCCTCCTGCTCGAGCGACCGCGGGTCGAACTCCAGCGTGCTCGTGACGACCATGAGCTGGTCGCGCAGCGAGACGGTCCCTGCCTGCCACAACGGGTCCGACACCTGCCCGAGCAGGTCGACCTGCGTCGACTCCCCGGGCCCGAGCGCGACCGAGCCGGCGGGGAAGGCGTCGGTGAAGATGCCGTACGTCTCCGTCAGGTCGAGCAGGGCTGCCCACAGCGGGGTGGAGGTGGTGTTCGCGAGACGGACGGTGAAGCGCGGGGGGTCGCTGCCGGCATACGCGATCGTCAGGGTGCCGCCGGCGCGCACGGCTCCTGACCCCGCGTCGACCTCGACCCGGACGGCGTCATCGGCGAGGCTCGTCGCCGGGTTGGACAGGGCGGCCAGGCGCAGCCAGCGGGCGACGCGCTCGAGGGCGAGGACCGTGCGCTCCTCGCGTCCGTCGCCCCCGACGACGGGCACGAGCGGTCGAGTGACGCCGGGTCGGGTGATGACGAAGCCGAGCGGCGTGGCCTGCACGAGCAGGTCGGCGCCGCCCTCGCCCGCGGCGTCCTCCCCGAGGTCGACGAGGTCGACGAGCGTCTCGTCGGCCTGCTCGGCGGCCCGGCGCAGGGCCGTGGTGCCCGCGGCGTCGCCGACGATGCCGACACGCAGCGGGGCCAGCGGGATCGAGGTGACGACGGCCCGGTAGACGTAGGCCGGGTCGAGCTCCGGGAGCAGCTCGACGAGGCTGCGGTCGGGGAGGACCTTCGTGACGAGCGCGGTCGCGAGCGGCGAGCCCGACGTCTCACCCGACAGCGGGTAGACGGCGAGCTCCGTCGTGTCCTCGCCGACGGGCTCGGGCACGCCGTGCACGGCGCCCGAGTCGATCGACCACCCGTCCGGCAGCCGGCTCAGGGTGAGCGGACGGGGCGTCGCTGCGATGGCTCCGCCGAGGAAGGGACGGTCGAGCTCGGTCGCGTCGGCGGTCTCGACCTGAGGGTGCTGACCTGCGACCCGGCTCGTCACCTCGGACGTCACCATGCGCAGCACGTCACGGTAGGTGGGGCGACCCTCGGAGCCGAGCAGGGCGGCGGCGAGCGCAGCGGACAGGGCGCCGTGGCGTCGGCCCCCGGCGGTCACCTCCTTGGCCTGCTCGGAGGAGCGGCAGGCCGCGAGCAGCACGTGCCGGCCGCCCGGGGTCCACCGAGGGGTGCCGCGCACCCGTCCGACCTCACCGCCCCCGCCCGGCGGCAGGTCGAGCCCCACGAAGGTCGACGAGGGGCGCGGCCGGGGGTCGGGCGGCGCGAGCCGCACGACCTCGTCGGCGTCACGGGTGCCGTCGCCGGAGTGGCAGCAGTCGAGCACGACGAGCGTGTGGCAGCCGGACGCCGAGACGCCGTCGAGCAGTCCGGCGAGCTCCTTGTCGGCGAGGTCCCAGCTGCCGGGAGAGCGGCTGTCGACGCACACGATCGTCTCGTTGCGGTGGTCGGGCTCGACCGACCAGAGGTCCTCGGGCGTCGCCTGCTGCGAGCCGTGCCCGCTGAAGTAGAAGAGCGCGACGTCCTGTGCCGTTGCGCGGCCCAGGTGCTCGGCCAGCCGCATCGTGACCGCCGTCCTCGTGGCCTCGGCGTCCGTCAGCACGACGATGTCGGCCGCGTCGGGACCGACCCGTTCGCGCAGCACCTCGGCGAACTCGGTGACGTCGTTGACGCATCCCGTCAGCGCCGGGACGGGCGCGGGGTAGTCGTCGACCCCGACGAGGAGGGCGTAGACGCGGGCTGTCATGTCGCGACGTCCTCTCAGGACGCCGCGTCGGCGAGGGTAATGGTCTGCCAGCCGTGTGGGAAGCCCTGCGTGTCGGCCGTCCGAGCGGCGTTGGTGCTCTTCATCGTCCGCAGGCCCCAGGCGGTGGACGAGCTCGTCGCGTCGCTGAGGTTGACGTTCATCGAGAAGACCGAGCCACGCGCCGGAGCCGACCTCAGCTGCAGGGCCGACCACGGCACCCAGACCTCGAGGTCGTAGCCGGTCAGGCTGTCGGCCCGCGCGACGGTGATCTCCGGGTGGCGCGTGCCGGTCGTGAACGTGCCGCGAGCCGCCGGGTTGATCGACGCGACGCCGGAGGTCGGGGCGTCGCGGGAGAGGCCGACCATGACGTGGACGTCCTGGCCGCGACGGGTGGTCGACTTCGGGTCCAGACGCCGCGCGTCAGGGCCGAACTCGAACGAGAAGCCGTCACCGTTGAAGTAGGCGCCGGGGCTGGCGACGTCGACGCTGCGCAGGTCCGGGTCGACGACGTGGACGTGCAGGTAGAGCCCGCTGCTGTCCCACACCGTCTGCCAGTCGCCGCCGAACTCGCGCTGTGGGGTGCCGCGCTGGGCGATGACGTGCGAGATGCTGCTCGTGGGCACGCCGTCCCAGTCCGCGAAGTCGCCGTCGATGACCGGGGTCGTCGTGGCGCAGCCGGCGACGAAGGTCGTTGCCCCGGCTCCTCCCGCCCCCGCGCCCGCGGTTGCAGGTGCAGGGCCGCAGGCGGCCGCCACGTCTGGAGCCGCTTCCTTGAACCACCTCGGCACCTGGGTGGCGCCGACCCAGAAGAGCCCGAAGAGGACGACGAGACCGGCCACGCTGCGGACGAAGCCGTTGCCTCGGCGGCGTCGGTTCTCCTCGGGGGCGGTGTCGTGGGGCCGATCCGGCTCGGGCCGTGGCCCAGGCCGCGGCCGCGGTTCGGGCTGTGGCTGCGGCTCGGCCTCCTCGCGCTGGGGCTGCGGCTCGGGCTGCGGCTCAGGGCGTGGCGGCACGAGCGGCAGGGGCCGCTCCAGGACCAGGTCGTCCTGTCGGGGGAGGGGATCGCCGCCCGCGACCTGGTCCGGGCGGATCCGCTCGAGCAGCTGCGTGACGTCCGCGTAGTCGGGGTGCTCGGTCGCGATCTGCTCGAGCAGCGGCAGGGCCGTCGCCTGCGCGCCGGCCTGGAGCGCCCCCTTGGCCGCGCCGTAGAGCGACTCGAGCCGGCTCTCCGGTCGCACGGCCGGCGTCTCGGTCCCGGCGGTGAAGGAGAACGGCTGGTCGGCGCCCGAGCGCAGCAGCACCGCCGTGCCCCACTCCGACGCCTCGTCCGACACGGCCATCGCCTTGCGCACCTCGCAGATGGCGGCGTCGATGCCGAGGCCCCGCGTCAGGAAGTAGTAGAACTCGTGGCTGAAGACGAGGGCCGCGCGGTCCGAGATCTCGGTCTGCATCGCGACGACGGCCGGCAGGCCCTGGCGCACGAGCGCCTGGGCGACGCCGGAGAACGCGTCCCGCCCGGAGGTGCGCGCCCCTTCACAGGCGTTGAGGACGCACAGCTGCATGGTGCGCGCGTCGTGGAGCAGCGTCCCGAGGCGGGCGCCCGAGACGCGGTGGGCGGTGCCGTCCTCACGTTCGAGCACGAGCACCCCCTCCGCGGCCTGCTGGTCGAAGTCGCCGTGGCCGATGAAGTGGAAGACGTGGAAGTCGTCGAGCAGGGCGCGCTGCAGGCCGGTCAGGGTGGCGTCCTCGAGGACGGTGACCGTGAGTCGGCCGCTCGCCACGAGGTCGCCGGTGGTGGCGGTGAGCAGCTGGCGCTCGCGCTCGACGGCGAGCTCGGGCATGTCGCTCGGGCTCGAGATCATGACGAGGACGCGGAGCGGCGCGTCGACGTGGACGACGGGCGGCCGCTCCAGCGAGTCGAGCAGACGCACGACGGGCGTCTCCTGCGAGAGGGTGAGGAAGCGCCCGAGCGTGGCGTCGTAGAGGTACTCCCACGGCACGGGGTCGAGGTCGGGAGCCGCGTCGAGGCGCAGCCGCAGCCGCAGGTCGCGGCCGCTGTCGCGGGCCGTCGCAAGGCTCGACCGGAAGGCCGTGCCCACGTCGCCGGACAGCAGGGCGTCCCCGAGCCGGCGGCCGTACTCCTTGACGTCGACGACCCTGGCCTCCGCTGGGACGAGCCGGCGCGAGGAGACGCGGGGCGGCCCGACGGCGATCATGAACTGGGCGAGGTCGGTGGCCGCGAAGGGGAGCGTGAAGGGAGCCGACGCCTGCCCCGCGGGCGATGCGAGGACGTGGGCGGCATACCCCTGTCCCTCGGGGGTGACGGCGACGTCGAAGTCGAGATACTCACGGCTCATGGCGATCCTCTGTCCGCAGGAGCGCGCCTGCACTCGACAGTACGCCGGGGGCCTCGCGCTGATACGACGTTTAGACCGGGACATGCCCCTTCGGTAGAATCGTGACTGAGCGCGCGAGCCGCGCTCGCGGACGAGGGAGCCGTACCCGCACAGCGACAAGACGGCCAGATCGGAACGCCGTGCACTGGCTCGTCCTCATCCTCTCCGGCGCGCTGGAGGCCGTCTGGGCCACCGCGCTCGCCGCGTCCGACGGCTTCCGTCGGCCCCGTCCGACGGTGCTGTTCGCGCTCGCCCTCGTGCTCAGCATGGTCGGCCTCGCGTGGGCCATGACCGCCCTGCCCGCGGGGACGGCGTATGCCGTGTGGGTCGGCATCGGGGCCGTGGGCACCGTGCTGCTGGCCGTGGCCCGCGGCGAGGAGCGTCTCGGCGCGGCCCGTGCCGCCCTGCTCGTCGTGCTCGTGGCGTGCGTCGCCGGCCTCAAGGCGGTGGCGTGATGCCGTGGGTCGTCCTGCTCGCGAGCGCCGTCCTCGAGGCGGTGTGGGCCTCGGCGCTCGCCGCGTCCGAGGGCCTCTCGCGCCCTGCGCCCGCCGCGCTCTTCCTCGTCGCCGGCGCCCTCAGCATGGTCGGGCTGGCCCGCGCCGTGCGCACCATCCCCATCGGGACGGCGTATGCCGTGTGGACCGGGATAGGGGCCGCGCTCACCGTGACGTGGGCCATGGCCTCGGGCAACGAGGCGTTCTCCGTCGTCAAGGTGGTGCTCCTCGCCGGCATCGTCGGCGCGGTCGTCGGCCTCAAGCTCGTGGGCCACGAGGCTCCCGCGGACTGAGGCAGGGCTCGTCAACGGGTCCGTCCTCGGGGTGGTCATCGGGTTGTCGTCGGGCCGGACATGCGTGGTGTGCGGCCCGATGTCGCCCCTGGCGGTGATGATGGGCCCGTCGCCCACGGCATCGGGTCGCGGGCACGACACGAAGGAGCACTCACGTGCGCATGACCACGACCTGGACGACCGCCATCGTCGCGTCGCTGGCCATCTCGGGGATCACCGGAGCTGCGGCCGCCTCAGCGGCCTCCGCCCCCCAGATGCAGACCCAGACCCAGAGCCAGACCCGCGCCGGCTCGGCGTTCGTCGCCGCCGACGGCCACACCTACGACTACGCGTCGGGCACGACGTCCGACCCGCGGGCCGCTGCCCTCCTCGCCAAGGTCCGCAGCCTGCTGCCGGCGGACTGGCGGGCGCGGCAGGCCGCGGCGCTCTCGCGCTTCGGGGTCGAGCCGTCCGCGGCGCAGGACGCCCTCGGTCGCGCCATCGACCCCACGCAGTACCAGTGCGCCCCGACCCGGCTCGACGCCTTCGTCGACGGGATCATCGCCGACATCGACCCGTCGAGCCTGTTCGTGCTGTCGATGCTCGGCGGCTTCGACTTCCCGACCTACGACGCCCTGCTCTTCGGCAGCCAGGGCGACGCCCTCCACGCGCTGACCAAGTCGTCACGCAACGAGCTGACGAGCTCGTTCCGGACCGCGCAGAAGTTCTGGGACACCGACGGCTCCGACATCCAGCTCATGGCCATGCACGGTGACGTCATGCGTGACCAGGCCCGCCTCACGCGGCTCATCGCCGTCCTCTACGGCGTCTCGGACACCGACGCGGCCGAGCTGGCAGGCCTCGTCGTCGACGTCGTGACGAGCGACCCCGGGCTGGACGGCGGTGACAACCCGATCTTCACCCTCAACGCGTTCGCGTTCAGTGGTGCGGGTGACCCCGACCCGATCATCTCCTCGCTGCCCGACAAGCTCGTCTTCGGAGACGGCATCCTCGAGGCCCTGGACGCCATCGGGGTCGGCGACGTCGGTCCCCGAGCGGTGCTCGGCCACGAGTACGGCCACCACGTGCAGTACGACAGGAACCTCTTCGCCTCACCCCTGACCGGTCCCGAGGCGACGCGTCGCACCGAGCTGATGGCCGACGCGTTCGGCACGTACTTCGTGACCCACAAGCGGGGGCTCGCCCTCAACACCAAGCGCGTCCTCGAGGCCGAGCAGTCCTTCTACCAGGTCGGCGACTGCTCCTTCACCAGTGCCGGTCACCACGGCACGCCCAACCAGCGGCTGCGGGCCTCGACGTGGGGCGCCTCGGTCGCTGCCGACGCGCAGAAGCAGGGGCAGGTCCTGCCGTCGCTGACGCTGGACTCGCGCTTCGAGTCGGTCCTGCCGCAGTTCGTCGCGCCCGACGCCTGAGCAGTCGTCGACACCCGGTGCGGGCCCCTGCCGATTCCGGTCGGCAGGGGCCCCGCCCGCACTAGGGTCGGTCCATGGGTTCGTGGTGGCTCGAGGCCGTCGGCTGGGCCGGCTCGGCGGTCCTCGTCTGGTCGTTGCTGCAGACGCAGCTGCGCCGGCTGCGGCTCATCAACCTCGTGGGCTGCGTCGTGCTCATCGCCTACAACGCCGTCAACCACGTGTGGCCGATGGTCGGGCTCAATGTCGTGCTGGCCGGCATCAACGTCTACTACCTGACGCTGATGTCCCGGGAGAAGCACGACTCCGGCGTCTACGAGGTGCTCGAGGTGGCCGGCGACGACACGTACCTGCGCCACGTGCTGCGCGTGCACGAGGGTGACATCCGGCGCTACAACCCCGAGTTCGTGCACGACCCTTTCGCGGGTGACCCTTCATACCTCGTCCTGCGCGGCGACGAGACGGTCGGGGTCGTGCTCATGCGCGATGCGGGACAGGGCACGGCGCAGCTGCTGCTCGACTGGGTGACGCCGCGCCACCGGGACCTGACGCCCGGTGAGTTCGTCTTCGGTCCGGAGGGTCCGTTCCGGCGGCGCGGCTTCAGACGGGTACTCACGCCGCCCGACATGGTCGAGCCCTACTACGAGAGCCTCGGCTTCCGCCGCGACGGGGACGCCTACGTGCTGTGACGTGCCGCGTTCGTCTCGGACGTCCTGCGGGAGTGGGTGATCCGCCGCACGCCCGTCGGTGGGCCGGGCCACATCGGCCTAGGCTTGGGACAGGGAGCCGTGTGGGTCTGCCGCACGGCGGCCCGTGAAGGATCGGTGAGCACCATGGCCGCGAACCAGTTCCCGGTCGAACCCCATCCTGACGCGCCCGACCCGACCGTCGACCGCGTCGTCCCGGACACCCCGGAGGAGGACCTGCGCGGCAGAGCACTCCGCCGGCTCAAGAAGAAGGCCGACTTCCGCAGCCACCTGATGATCTACGTCCTCGTCAACGGCATGCTCGTCCTCATCTGGGCGATGACGGGCTCGGGCTTCTTCTGGCCCGCCTTCGTCCTCGGCGGCTGGGGCATCGGGCTCGTGGCCAACGCCGTCGACGCGTATGTCGTCGACACGCCTACCGAGGAGCAGATCGAGAGCGAGATGGAGCGGCTGCGCCGTCGCTGACGCCTCCGTGGGCCGAGGCCGGGTCCGAGGCCGGGTCCGAGGTCGGGTCCGAAGGTGTCGCGTCGGTCGGTTCGGCGCGCCCGGCCAGTGCGATGCACCCGGCGAGCGTGACGACGAAGGCCGCGGCCGCCAAGGGCGTCCGGCCCGGGGCCACCCGGTCGCCGAGCACCATGAGGCCGACCGCTGCCGGCACGACCGTCTCGGTGGCGAAGGTGAGTGCGGCAACGGTCGTCACCCGGCCGCGGCCCAGTGCGGCTGCGTAGGCCACGGTCGCGAGCGCCGCGTGCACCACGAGTGCCCACGCCAGCCCGCTCGTCGTCAGCCGCCACAGTGGGGAGGGGACCTCGAGCAGCCGGGCTGCGACCCCGACGCCGCCGAACCCCAGACCCGCGGCGACACTGAGCAGGACTGCGCCCCGACGCCGGTCGTGGTCGAGCACTCCCACGCCGAGCAGCGCCGCGACGAGCGCGGCGGCGCCCGCCAGCCACCAAGCCGCTCCGGGCCCCGGACCCACCGCCGGGCCGTCCACCGCTGCGAGAGCCAGACCCGTCAGGCCGGCGCCGACCCCGCACAGGGCGACGACCTCGGCCGCCCCGAGGCGCACCCCTAGCACGAGCACCGACAGCACGGCGGTGACAGCGACCGACGACGCGACCGCCGACTCGACGAGGAAGAGGGGCAGCGTGCGCAACGCCGCCACGGACGCGAGGAAGCCGGCGGCATCGAGGCCGAGCCCCACGGCATACGGCCACGCGGCGCGGACCCGACCGGTCAGCGGTGTGCCGGCCGGCAACGCACTGGCCCGGCGGACACCGATGGCCTGGAGCACGGTGGCCGCACCGTAGGCGAGCGCCGCGACGAGGGCGCCGAGCAGTCCGAGCGTCACGCCGCCATCGTGGCAGGCGCGACTGGGAGGGGACTGCGGGTCAGAGCACCCGCTGGCACTTGCTCATGAACCGGTCCGGGTCGACGACGGCCCGGTGGATCTCGCCCCTGGCGATCTCCTCGCCGTCGGAGTCCTTGACCGTCACGTGGCACACGAGGCGACGACCGTCGTTGATCGGCTCGGCGCACAGGACGGTGATCTCGGAGCCGACCGCGCTGCCCTTCACGTGCTCGATCTTCACCGTGGTGCCGACCGTCGTGTGGTCGGAGTCGATGGTCTGCTTGCACACCTGGAAGGCGGCGCTCTCGCACCACGTGATCAGACGCGGCGTCGCGAGGACGTCGAGGTCACCGCTGCCGAGCTGGGCGGACGTGTCGTCGGCGGTGACCGTGTGCTGGAACTTGCGCATGGGCATTGGACGAGTCTGGCAGAGAACTGGACGTTCGCCGATTCGTCTCGACAGGTGGTGGGCCCGTGCAGCGTGTCCGTGCCGCCGAACTGGGTGCTGGCTGGAAATCTGGCCTCGTGACCACCCATCTGTGGGTTATCAGCGTCGCGCTCGGGGTGACGGCGCTGCTCAACTGGCGCTCCGTGCTGCGTGGCGACGTCTTTGTCGAACGGCTCACCAAGCCGCTCGTCGTGCTGCTGCTCATGGCCCTGGCCTGGTCGCTGCACTGGGAGGGCTGGGTGCCGGGCTCACCGCCCCTGCTGCCGGTCGTCGTGGCGCTCGTGCTCTGCCTGGTCGGCGACGTCGCGCTCCTCCGGGCGACGGAGGCACGCTTCCTCCTCGGGCTCGGCGCCTTCCTGCTCGCGCACGTCGCCTACATCTGGGCGATCCTCGAGACGCCCGGCGTCGAGGGCTTTCCGTGGCCGCTGCTGGCGGCCGTCCCGGCGCTCGTGCTGCTGCACGCGAAGGTCGGCCGCGACATCGTGCGCCACTCCGGCGGGCAGAAGGTGCCGGTCTTCGTCTACCAGCTCGTCCTCACCGCGCTCGTGCTCGTCGCGGCCTGGAAGGGCGACTGGCTGCTCGTGGCGGGGTGCGCGGTCTTCGTGACGTCCGACGCGGTGCTGGGCCACGATCGCTTCGTGCGTGAGCGTCGCTGGGCGCCCCTGACCGTCATCGTGACCTACCACGTGGCCCAGGTGCTCATCCTCGTAGCCCTCTACCGCTGACAGTCGAGTGGCCGCGTCATCACACCCACCCCCCCCGGGCTCCTATCCCGTCGAGTGGCCGCGTCGTCACACCGACCCCCCGCTCGTACGCCGTCGAGTGGCCGCGTCGTCACACCGACCACACGCTCGTAGGCTCGAGTGGCCGCGTCGTCACACCGACCACACGCTCGTAGGCCGTCGAGTGGCCTCGTCGTCACACGCCTCCGTCCACATCCCACGTGTCGGCGAGGCGGTTGTGCACAGATCCGCGACTCACCCGCCGAGACGCTGTGTGTGCCCGGACGCTGGAGAGATGCGAGATCGGGGACAGAGACGCAGCTGGATCGTGGACGAAGCGAGCGTCGTCGCTCACCGAGCTCTGGTGCAGGCCTGCCGTGCGGCCCTGTCGGTGCTCCCCGTCGGAAGCGTCTTCTCGCACGTGACCGCGGCGCAGCTCCACGGACTTCCGCTGTCGTACGCGATGGAGGAGGACTGCCGACTCCACGTGACGCGGCCGATCACGAGCAACCGCGTGCGGCTCCCCTCCGTAATCGGCCACCGTGCCCTGCACGCTCGGCGCGTCGTCGAGATTGAGGGGCTACCGGTCGTGGACCTCGCCGACACCTGGGTCGACCTTGGAGAGCTCGTCGGCCGGGGCAAACCGGTCGGGCTCGACGACCTGGTGGTGCTCGGCGACGCGTGCGCCACCCGACTGGGCTCGCGCGTCCCTCTCATCCAGGCGTGCCTGCTGCGCAACCGGCCGCGGGGCAAACGGACCTTGCTCGAGGCCTACGAGGAGATCCGCGTCGGCTCGGCGTCACCGCGCGAGTCGTTGGCGCGGCTGGTCCTGACGAGAGGGGGCCTGCCCGAGCCGCAGCTCAACGAGCCGATCTTCGCCTCGTGGGACCCGGGACTGCTGCTGGGTGTGGGAGATCTGGTCTGGCGTGTTCCCACTGAGGACGGTGGCCTACTCAAGGTTGTCGGTGAGTACCAAGGTGAGCTCTTCCACTCCGGGGACGAGCAACGGCTCCACGACGGAATCCGCGGGAGTGGGATGGCCCGCGATGGATGGGACGTCCAAGAGATGTGGAAGGCGGATCTGAACAGCTCGCAGTCACGTGTCTCGACTCTGCAGCGTTTCGCGGCGGCCCTTCACGTTCCGTCGGACCGCCTCCGCCCTCAGGACGTGACGCCGCGCTTCTTCTCGAGCCACGCCATCGACCAGGCGGTCCAGCGAGAGATGCAGCGCTCTGCGTGGTCCTGACTCGAGGTTGCCTGTGTGACGACGGGGCCACTCGAGTGTGGGGTGGGTGTGACGACGGGGCCACTCGAGGGTGGGAGGCGTGGGGCGACGGGGCCACTCGAGGGTGGGAGGCGTGGGACTGCGGGGCCGCTCGAGTGTGGGAGGCGTGGGACTGCGGGGCCACTCGAGTTGGGAGGCGTGGGGCGACGGGGCCACTCGAGTTGGGAGGGGTGGGGAGGGCGTCGACGGGGACGGTGGGAGGGGCTGCGCTAACCTTGGGCCATGGCTGGCCTGCTGCTCCTTCCGCAGCCGCGTTGACGAAGGTCGGGACTCCCGACATCAACGCGGCTTCCCCTCCTGTGCGAGGGGTTTTCTTTTGCCCGGGCCCAGCAGCGACGAGAGAGACGACATGAGCGAGCAGAGCAACGACACCCCGTTCCGCTACACCGCCGCGATGGCGCAGCAGATCGAGACCGCCTGGCAGGACCGCTGGGAGGAGGAGGGCACGTTCAACGCCCCCAACCCGGCCGGCCCGTGGGCCGAGCCCGAGAAGGTCGCCGCCCGCGGCGAGAAGCTCATCGTCCTCGACATGTTCCCCTACCCCTCCGGCGTCGGCCTGCACGTCGGCCACCCGCTCGGCTACATCGCCACCGACGTCTACAGCCGTTTTCACCGGATGCTCGGCAAGAACGTCCTGCACGCCCTGGGCTACGACGCCTTCGGCCTGCCCGCGGAGCAGTTCGCCGTCCAGACCGGACAGCACCCTCGGAAGACCACCGAGGAGAACATGACCAACATGAAGCGCCAGCTGCGCCGCCTGGGGCTGGGCTTCGACAACCGCCGCACCTTCGCGACGATCGACGACGACTACTACCGCTGGACGCAGTGGATCTTCCTGCAGATCTGGGACGCCTGGTACGACGCCGACGCGGTCCGCGAGGACGGTGGCCGCGGCAAGGCGCGCCCGATCAGCGAGCTGGTCGAGGAGTTCGAGTCGGGCCGCCGCGCCGTCGTCGAGGCCGACGGCCGAGGCTGGGCCGACCTGTCGGCCACCGAGCGGTCCGCGGTCCTGGAGCGCCACCGGCTCGCCTACACCGACGAGGCGCCGGTCAACTGGTGCCCCGGCCTGGGCACGGTGCTCTCCAACGAGGAGGTCACCAACGAGGGACGGTCCGAGCGCGGCAACTACCCCGTCTTCCGCCGCAACCTCAGCCAGTGGAAGATGCGGATCACCGCCTACGCCGACCGCCTGGCCGACGACCTCGACGGGGTCGACTGGCCCGAGAAGGTCAAGCTCATGCAGCGCAACTGGATCGGCCGGTCCAAGGGCGCGCGCGTCACGTTCCCGGTCGTCACCGGCACGGGCGAGGAGGACGGCATCGACGTCTTCACGACCCGCCCCGACACGATCTTCGGTGCGACCTTCATGGTCATCGCGCCGGAGCACCCGCTCGTGGACTCCCTGGTGCCGCAAGGTGACTGGCCCGAGGGCACCAAGGACGCCTGGAAGGGGGCGGACGCCGAGGCGGGCGCGACCCCCAAGGAGGCCGTCGCGGCATACCAGCTCGCTGCCTCGCGCAAGGGGGACGTCGAGCGCCAGACCGAGGGCAAGGACAAGACCGGTGTCTTCACCGGCTCGTGGGCCACGAATCCCCTGACGGGAGAGCGCATCCCGGTCTTTGTCGCCGACTACGTGCTGATGGGCTACGGCACCGGCGCGATCATGGCCGTGCCCGGGCAGGACACGCGCGACTGGGAGTTCGCCGAGAAGTTCGACATCCCGATCGTCCGCACCGTCCAGCCGGCCGAGGGCCACCCCGACGACGAGCCGTTCCTCGGCGACGGCGTCGCGATCAACTCCGCCAACGAGCGCATCTCCCTCGACGGCCTGCACGTCGCGGACGCCAAGGCGAAGATCATCGACTTCCTCGAGGCCGAGGGCACGGGCGAGGGCACCATCAGCTACCGCATCCGCGACTGGCTCTTCAGCCGCCAGCGCTACTGGGGCGAGCCCTTCCCGATCATGTTCGACGAGGACGGGGTGGCGTATGCCGTCCCCGACAACGAGCTCCCGCTGACCCTTCCCGACGTGCCGGACTACAGCCCCAAGACCTTCGACCCGGACGACGCCCAGAGCAGCCCCGAGCCGCCGCTGAGCCGCGTCCCCGAGTGGGTCGAGGTCGAGAAGGACCTCGGCGACGGGCGCGGCCTGCGGAAGTTCCGCCGCGAGACGAACACGATGCCCAACTGGGCCGGCTCGTGCTGGTACTACCTGCGCTACCTCGACCCGGCCAACCACGATGCCTTCGTCGACCCGGCCAACGAGGCGTACTGGCTCGGCCGTCACGACACGGCAGTGGCCGGCGCGCCCGCGGGCACGCGCGACCCCGGCGGCGTCGACCTCTACGTCGGCGGTGTCGAGCACGCGGTGCTGCACCTGCTCTATGCGCGCTTCTGGCACAAGGTCCTCTTCGACCTGGGCCACGTGAGCAGCGAGGAGCCGTTCCGGAAGTACTTCTCGCAGGGCTACATCCAGGCGTACGCCTACACCGACAGCCGCGGTCAGTACGTCACCGCGTCCGAGGTCGAGGAGCACCCGGGCACCCACGGCGCGGAGCCGACGTTCACGTGGCAGGGGCAGCCCGTCAACCGCGAGTACGGCAAGATCGGCAAGTCGCTGAAGAACTCCGTGAGCCCGGACGAGATGTACGACGCGTACGGCGCCGACACCTTCCGCGTCTACGAGATGTCGATGGGGCCGCTGGAGCTGTCCAAGCCGTGGGAGATCCGCGCGGTCGTCGGCAGCCAGCGCTTCCTGCAGCGCCTGTGGCGCAACGTCGTCGACGAGGCGACCGGCCAGGTGCGGGTCGTCGACGCGGCCCTCGACCAGGCGCTGACGACGCAGCTGCACCAGACGATCGCCGGTGTCCGTGAGGACTTCGAGGGGCTGCGCTTCAACACGGCCATCGCCAAGCTCATCGAGCTCAACAACGCCGTGACGAAGCTCGACGCCCCGCCGCGCGAGGTCGTCGAGGCCATGGTGCTCATGATCGCGCCCGTCGCCCCGCACATCGCGGAGGAGATGTGGCAGCGGCTCGGACACGACGACGGGGTGGCGTATGCCGCGTTCCCCGTGAGCGACCCCGCCAAGATCGTGCAGGAGCAGGTCACCTGCGTCATCCAGATCAAGGGCAAGGTCCGCGACCGGGTCGAGGTGAGCCCCGACATCTCCGAGGACGACCTCCGCGAGCTCGCGCTCGGACGTGACAAGGTGCGGGCGGCGACCGAGGGAGGCATCCGCACGGTCATCGTGCGGGCGCCCAAGCTCGTCAACGTCGTCCCCCTCTGACGAAAACCAGCGCCTGGTCGGGCGGGAGATCGCGCGGGCGGTGTCGCCACGGCGCAGCCGCTGCGCGATCTCACGCACGACCGACGCTAGGTTGAGACCACCGGACGGGCCGACCTGCGGAAGGAGCTGGGCGTGACCACGAGGATCGTCACCGACTCGACGGCCTACCTGCCCACCGAGGTCGTCGAGCGGCACGGCATCGAGGTCGTCCCGCTCCACGTCGTCGTCGGGGGCCGCGACCACGTCGAGGGACGGGACATCTCGGCCGCGCGGGTCGCGGCCGCCCTGCGCGAGTACACCATCGTCACGACCTCGCGCCCGACCCCGCAGGTGTTCGCCGAGACCTACCAGCGCCTTGCCGACGAGGGCGCGACGGCGATCGTCTCGATCCACCTGTCGTCGCAGATGTCGGGGACCGTCGAGGCTGCCCGGCTCGCGGCGGCCGACGCGCCCGTGTCCGTCGAGGTCGTCGACAGCGAGACCATCGGCATGGCCATGGGGTTCGCCGTGGTCACGGCCGCCGAGGAGGCCGCCGGGGGAGCCGACGCCGCAACGGTGCTCGACGCCGTGCGCGCACGGCTCGAGCCGTCGGGCGTGCTCTTCTACGTCGACACCCTCGAGCACCTGCGTCGCGGCGGCCGCATCGGCGCGGCCTCGGCCCTGCTCGGTTCGGCCCTCGCGATCAAGCCGATCCTCGCGGTCCGCGGCGGACGCATCGTGCCGGTCGAGAAGGTGCGCACCTCCTCGCGTGCCGTGGCCCGCATCGAGGCCATGGTCGTGGAGCAGGTGCACCAGGGCGGCCACGTCGTGGACATCGCCGTGCACCACCTCGACGCGACGGCCCGCGCGGAGCAGATCGCGGCCGACCTGCGCAGGATGGTCCCCGGCTCACCGAAGGTGTCCGTCGTCGAGCTCGGCGCGGTCGTCGGTGCCCATGTCGGGCCCGGCACCGTCGCCATCGCGGTCTCGCCCCGCCCGGGTGAGCCGCTGCCCGAGACCCCCGTGCCGAGTGAGGCCTCCGGGTCGTGACCGTAGGCAACGTGTTCGCCTGGGCCGCAGGGGTGCTCGCGGCCTTTCTCGTCGGCGCGCTCAACCCCGCGACGATGATCGCGCGACTGCTCGGCAAGGACCTCGCGTCGTCGGGGTCAGGCAACCCCGGTGCGACCAACGCCGGCCGGGTGCTGGGACGCAAGTGGGGAGTCGTCGTCGGGGTGCTCGACGTCCTCAAGGGACTCGTCCCGACGTTCGTCGCGGGCCACCTCTTCGGTGCGCACGCAGCATACGCCGTCGGCATCGCCGCCGTCCTCGGGCACATCTGGTCGCCCTTCCTCAAGGGTCGCGGCGGCAAGGGCGTCGCCACGACGCTCGGCGCGATCCTCGGGGTGCACCCGTGGGTCGCCCTGGTCGTCGTCGTGGTCTTCGCCATCGCCGTCGCGCTGACCCGCTGGGTGGCGGCCGGGTCGATCTTCGGGGCCCTCGCGATGCTGGTCGTGGCCGTCCTCATCTGGACCGGTCACGCACCCGGCGACGTGTGGACCGGCTTGTGGCTCATGGCGATCGGGCTGCTCGTGCTGGCCCGTCACAAGAACAACGTCGTCGGCTGGTGGCGTCAGCGGCACGTCGCCTGAGCGGCTTGCCCCACTTCGCCCAGTGCGTCCCACCAGTCTGCGGCAGTCTGCTCGGAACGCCGGACTCCGCCGATCCCGCGGGTCTACGTTGAAAGACGTCCACTCGGGGGTCACCATGACGGCCCCCGAGGGTCGTCAGGCACAGGAGTCCAGATGACCAGGATGATGCGTCATGCACGGCTGTGGGTGACGGCAGGGATCGCAGGAGCCCTGCTGATCGGGGGACAGGCTTTCGCTGCTACGAGCAGCACAGGGTGGAGCTCGGCCGGCGGGGACCGGCAGAACACGAGGTACGCCGCGGACGAGACCAGGATCTCGCCCACGACCGTCGGGCGCCTCGGAGTCAAGTGGGCGGTCACGACGGAGGGGGACGTCTCCGCGACGCCCTCCGTGGACGACAAGCAGGTGTATGCGCCCGACTGGGCCGGCAACCTGTACGCGGTCAACCGCGCGAGCGGCAAGGTGGCCTGGAAGACGCGGATCTCCGACTACACGGGCATCCCCGGCGACAAGGCCCGCGCCACACCCGCCGTGGGTGACAAGGCCATCGTCATCGGCAACCAGGGACCGCTCGGTCACGGCGGCGCCGTGATGGCCATCGACAAGGCCACCGGGGCACTGCTCTGGAAGACCCAGGTCGAGGACCACCCGGCCGCGATCATCACCCAGTCGGCGACGATCTGGCGCGGCGTCGTCTACGTCGGAGTGGCCTCGCAGGAGGAGCTCCTCGCGTCCGGGATCGCCGGTCCGTACACGTGCTGCAGCTTCCGCGGCAGCATCGCGGCGCTCGACCTCGCGACGGGGGTCATCCTCTGGAAGACCTACATGACGCCCGGCGCGGATTACCCGGGCAACGCGGTCTGGGGCAGCTCGCCCGCCGTCGACGCCAAGCGCGGGTCGCTCTACATCGCGACGGGCAACAACTACGACGTGCCAGACACCGTGCTCGCGTGCATCACGGCGGCCGGGACCAACACCGCGGCGCAGGCGGCGTGCCTGCCGCCTGATGACCACTTCGACTCGATCGTCGCCCTCGACCTCAGCACGGGCACGGTCAAGTGGGCCACCCGGGCGCTGCCCTTCGACGCCTGGACCGTGTCGTGCATCTTCGGCGACCCGAGCAACTGCCCGCAGCCGTCCGGTCCCGACTACGACTTCGGTCAGGCGCCGGCCCTCTACAAGGTGGCAGCGGGACCGTCCAAGGGTCGTGAGCTGCTCGGCACCGGACAGAAGAGCGGCGACTACTGGGCGCTCGACCCGGACACGGGCGCCGTGGTGTGGAAGACGTCCGCCGGGCCCGGCGGCACGGCCGGCGGCCTCCAGTGGGGGTCGGCCGTCGACGGCAAGCGGGTCTACACCGCGAACGCCAACAGCAACCTCGTTCCGTACCAAGGCTCGACGGACGGCGTGTGGTCGGCCCTCGACGCCGCGACGGGGCAGGTCCTGTGGCAGACCCGACCGCCGCACGGCGGCTCCACGTCGGGCCCGGCCACCACGGCGAACGGCGTCGTCTTCGGCTGCTCGCTCGACGCTGCCGGCTGGATGTATGCGCTGAACGCCGCGACCGGGCAGGTGCTGTGGTCGTTCGCGAGCGGTGGCTCGTGCCTCTCCGGTGCGGCGATCTCGGACGGGACCGTCTACTGGGGGTCCGGCTACAGCAACTTCGGCTTCGGCACGCCGAACAACAAGCTGTACGCGTTCGCGCTGCGTTGAGCTGTCACTCCCTCTCCCGTCGTGGTGCCTACCACGACGGGAGCGGGCCACGCCCGCGGACTCCGCCTGACGGCATACGCAAGGGGGTCGGGGTCATGAGGCGTCGGTCAGGGCGGCGAGGGCGGCGCGGGTCGACTCGGCGCGAGGCTCTCCAAGCTCCTCGCGGATGGCCAGGCACGCGGTGAAGCACAGGGCCCCCTCCTCGGTCCGGCCGGCGTCGACGAGGAACCGGCCCAGGTGGTGCAACGTGTAGTGCTCGGCGACCCGGTCTCCCGCGGCGCGGGCGAGGTCCAGCGCTTCCCGGAAGTGCGTCTCGGCCGCGGGCATCGCGTCGGCGTAGTGCTCGGCCGTCGCCAGCACGAGCAGGGCCCAGCGGAGGCTCTCGTCACGCCCGGTCTCCCGGGCGACCAGGACAGCCGGCCCGGCGAGCGCGACCGCCTCGTCCTCGTGGCCTGCGATCGTGAGTGCCTCGGCGAGGTCGACGGCGGCGTCGAGCACCGCTGCGCCCGCGGAGTCACCGGGCGAGGCCTCGACCGCTGACGTGAGGTCGGCGCGGGTGTCGGCAACGGCCTCCGCGTTCTCCGCCGGCGTCCGCGTGTACCGCCCGAAGTGCGGCTGCCCGACGACGAAGCTGGACCCACTCACAGCAGCACGCCACCGATGCCCGTCAGAAGACGATCGTGCGTCGGCCGGAGAGGAAGACGCGCGACTCCGCGTGGTCACGGACGGCGCGGGAGAGCACCCGACGCTCGACGTCGCGGCCGATCGCCACGAGCCGGTCGGGCGACTCGGCGTGCGTGACGCGGACGACGTCCTGCTCGATGATCGGGCCCTCGTCGAGGTCGGCGGTGACGTAATGTGCTGACGCGCCAATGAGTTTCACGCCTCGGTCGTGCGCCTGGTGGTAGGGCTTCGCGCCCTTGAAGCCCGGCAGGAACGAGTGGTGGATGTTGATGGCCCGCCCCTCGAGGGCACGGCACAGGTCGTCGCTGAGGATCTGCATGTAGCGCGCGAGGACCACGAGCCCGACGCCCTCCGCCTCGACGAGACGGAGCAGCTCGGCCTCGGCCTCGGCCTTGGTGTCCTTGGTGACGGGGATGACGGTGAAGGGCAGGCCGTAGTACTCGACGAGCCCACGGCAGTCCTCGTGGTTGCTGACGACGCCGACGATGTCGATGGGCAGGTCGCCGGACTTCCAACGGTAGAGAAGGTCGAGCAGGCAGTGGTCGAACTTGCTGACGAGGATGACGGTCCGGCAGTGCTCGTCCTCGGGCCGCGCGGAGAGGTGGTGGTGCGCGATGGCAGAGCTGTCGCGGATCGCCGCCAGCACCTGCTCGACCTCGTGCGGTTCGGCGTCGAAGACCGTGCGCATGAAGAAGAGGTCGGTGTCCTCGTCGGAGTACTGCTGGTTCTCGACGATGTTCGCGTCGACGGCGAGCAGCGCCGCGGAGACGGCCGCCACGATGCCGGGTCGGTCGTCGCAGGTGAGGGTCATGATGTGCCGAGCCATTGGAGCAGTCTGGACCAGGCGGGCGCGGGGGAGTGAATCGACGCGCGGGCCGTCTCGGGCTGTGGCCGTCCACACCCCCTCGGACGCGGGACGGGTTGTCCCCAGCGGGTGCTCGAGCGCGGGCGGGTGGGTGGCCGGGTTCCTAGCGTCGTCGTATGCCGTTCCGACCGTCCCAGAGACCACCTGACCTCGAGCGGGTGGCCCGGGTGCTCGGGTCCCGAGGCGCCGGGGGAGCCCGGCGCAGCGCCGATGAGTCAGCCGGTGACGTCCTCCTCCCACTGGTGGGGCACGAGCGTGGCGGCTGGGTGCCGCGTGCGCCGGCAAGCGACGCGGTCGACCTGGCCGACTTGGCCGACGTGGCCGACCTGGCCGACGACGCCGAGGTGTGGGCCGTGGATGGGGCGGGGGACGGGGACGCGGACGGCGACCGTGACGTGGGCCCGGACGCGAGCGTGCGTTCGGGCTCGGGCTCGGGCTCGAGGTCGGGATCGGGGTCGGGGTCGGGATCGGGCTCGGGTGCGGGTGAAGCCGCCGGTTCGGTGGTCGCGGCGGTGCGCCGCCTGCAGCAGCGGGCGACGGAGGACGACGAGGTGGCGCGGCTCGACGCCGACCTGCGTCGCGCCCGCCGGCCGGGAGTGCTGACGATGCCGGACGACCTGCGCGCCGGTCGGCGTTCGGTCAGCAGCGCAGCCGTGGTATCGCTGCTCGCCCTCGTCGTCGCGGTCGGCTGCGCCTTCGTGCTGCGCGTGCTCTGGGCCGAACGCTCTGCATCGGTCCCCGACGTCGCCCCCGGGCCGTCGCGGTCGGTGCTGGTCGTCGGTGGTGCGGCGGCGACCGGTGCGGCGACGAGCCGAACGGCCGCCGCGACGAGCTCCTCGGGTGCCGGTGAGCCGACTCCGACGGTGGGCGCTGAGCTGGTCGTGCACGTCGTCGGGCAGGTGGTCAGGCCCGGCCTGGTCCGGCTGAGGCAGGGGGCCCGGGTGGCCGACGCGATCGCGGCGGCCGGGGGCACCCGCTCGGGATCCGACCTGGCGGCGCTCAACCTGGCGAGGCTCGTCGTCGACGGTGAGCAGATCCAGGTGCCCCGACCCGGGGAGGCCGTGGCCGCGTCCGGTGGCGTGTCCGGTGGCGCCACTGGTGCCTCGGGTGGTGGTGCGCGGACGGGAGGGGCCGGGTCGTCGGGCGGCTCGGGAGCGCCTGTCAGCCTCAACTCGGCCGACGTGGCTGCGCTCGACTCGCTGCCGGGCGTGGGACCGGTCCTGGCGCAGCGCATCATCGACTGGCGCACGGAGCACGGTCGCTTCACCTCGGTCGACGAGCTCGGCGAGGTCAGCGGCATCGGCGACAAGCTCATGGCTCAGCTGCGGCCGAAGGTGACGTTGTGACCGCCCCGGTCCCTCCACCCGGCCGCGAGCGTGAGCAGCGACCGCGGGGTCCGTCCCTCGTCGTCCTGACCGGGCGCGAGACGCTGCGTCGGGTCCGGCCGCGCTCGCCGGCGCGGCTGGACCTCCGGCTGCTCGTGCCGGTCGTGCTCGCGTGGCCGGCCGTTGCATTCTGGGGCCTCGTCGCCCCGGTGTGGCTCGTGACGACAGCTGCCGTGGTGGCTCTGGCGATCGGGGTGCTCACGGGTGCCGCGGGCGCTTCCCCGAGGATCGTGGGGGCCCCATGGAGTGGGGTGAAGCGATGGAAGCACCGCAGCCTGCGGCACTCGCGCCCCATGATCGGTCCCGGCCGCCGGGGACCGGGAGCGACGTCCCCGAGGGCCGGACCTCCGCGCCTTCGAGGGGTCGCAGCAGTCTGCGCGGTGCTGGCACTGGTGCTGGGTGCCGCCGCCGGTCATCGGGCGACGCGGTCCGCGGGTCCTGTCGGCGACCTCGCGGCCGAGCGCGCTGTCGTCACCCTGCAGGCCACCGTCGCGGCAGAACCGCGCGCCGTGAAGGCGGCCGGTGGTGCAGCGCAGGACGGTCCGGCCGGCCCCGTGGTCACCGTGGTGACCGTGGTGCGTCTCGACGTGACACAGGTGTCCGGGCGGGGGAGCACGACGCAGGTCGACACCCCGGTCCTCGTCATCGGCCGGGGACCCGACTGGGCCGGGCTGCGCTGGCACGACCAGGTGCAGGCGGTCGTGCGGCTCGGCCCGGCCGAGCCGGGCGACGACGTCGTGGCGGTGGCGACACCGAAGGCTGCGGTGCGGGTGCTCGCCGGACCGGGAGGGGTGTTCGAGGCGGCTGACGTCGTGCGCGAACGGTTCCGGTCGGCCACCGCGTCGCTGTGGCCCGACGCCCGTGGGCTCGTCCCCGCCCTCGTCGTCGGGGACACCTCGCAGACCCCGCCCGACCTGAGGGCGGTCATGCTCGAGACCGGACTCAGCCACCTCAGCGCCGTGTCGGGGAGCAACGTGACGTTCGTGCTCGCTGCCGTGCTGTGGCTGTGCGGCCTTGTCGGCGTTCGGCGCCGGTGGCGACCACCGGTTGCGGCGCTCGGTCTGCTCGGCTTCGTCATCCTCGCCCGCCCGGAGCCGAGCGTCGTCAGAGCCGCCGTCATGGGCCTGGTCGGGCTGCTGGCACTCTCGACCTCACGACGACGTGCCGGGGTGCCCGCCCTCGCCGCCGCGATCCTCGTCCTGCTCGTGTGGGACCCATGGCTGTCCCGCTCCTACGGCTTCGCACTGTCGAGCGTCGCCACCCTCGGGCTGCTCGTGCTGGCCCAGCCCTGGGGACGCACCATCGCCCGTCGGCTGCCGGTCCTGCTCCGGCCCCTGGGGCCGGTTCTCGCCATCCCGATCGCGGCCCAGGCCGTCTGTGCCCCGCTCGTCGTCCCGCTCCAGGGCAGCGTCTCCGTCGTCGCGGTCCTCGCCAACCTGCTGGCTGCGCCGTTCGTCGCCCCGACGACCCTCGTCGGCGTCGTCGTCGCACTCGTGTCCGTCGTCTGGGTCACGGGAGCCGGGTGGCTCGCGTGGGCCGCTGCCGTCCCCGCCCAGGCCATCGCGGCCGTTGCCCGATGGTCCGCGGACCTGCCGTTCGGCAGCATCGGCTGGGGCGACTCAGCCGGCGCTGCGATCCTGCTCGGGGTTCTCACCGCCGGGGTCATCGCCACCGCGCCCTGGGCCTGGCACCGCAGCCGGCACCGGCCGACGGTGGCCGTGTCCGTCGTCGTGCTCACGGCGGGGCTCGGGCTGCCGACCGCGCCGATCGCGTGGCCTCCACCCGGCTGGGTCCTCATCGCCTGCGACGTCGGTCAGGGGGACGGGCTGGTCGCCCACAACGGGGACGGGCACGTCGTCGTCATCGACGCCGGTCCGGACCCCGAGCCGATGCGGGCCTGTCTCGACCGGCTCGGCGCGAGCGCCGTCGACCTCGTCGTGCTGACGCACTACCACGCCGACCACGTCGGCGGCCTGGCCGCGGTCCTAGAGCGACCCGTCGCCGAGATCCGTGCCTCGCCGGTGCTGGATCCGCCCGCCGAGGCCGACCGCGTCGCCCGCCTGGCTGCGGCGTCCCGGGTGCCGATGGGTGAGCTGCGAGCCGGCCAGCGACTCGTCGTGGGCGCGGTGAGTGCCGACGTCTGGTGGCCGGCGCGTCGCATCGATGCCGGGTCGGTGCCCAACAACGGGTCCGTGGTCCTGACCCTGCACGTCCGCGGGGTGACCGTCCTGCTCGCGGGCGACATCGAGCGGGAGGCCGCGGCGCAGGTGCTCCAGGAGGTCGGGCGCGACCCGGGGCGCTGGGGGCACGTGGACGTGCTGAAGGTCGCTCATCACGGGTCGAGCAACCGGGACGACCGCCTGCTCGACCGGATCGACGGCAGGCTGGCCCTCATCAGCGTGGGAGAGGGCAACGACTACGGACACCCGGCGCCCGCGACGATGAAGGCCTTGCAGGACAGGGGTTTCGACGTCCATCGCACCGACCTCGAGGGTGACGTCGCCGTCGTCTCCGATGATGGGGAGGTGCGGGCCGTGGGCCGGTGACCGACCTCCGTCGAGGCTGGTCGGGCAGGTCGGTCAGGCGGGGTTGGTCGGCGCAGTGGGGTCGACCGGGCTGTCCTCGGGCCCGGCTGATGCGCGCTGCACCTCGTCGAGGTCAGGGTCAGGGCCGGCGCCAGGGTCGGAATCGGTGGCCGGGCCGTGGCCGGAGTCGTCAGCGGCGCCGAGCTCGAAGTCCGCGAAGTCGAACCCGGGTGACACGAGGCAGCTGACCAGCGCGTCGGCCGGCCCTGGCACCGTGCGCTGCCAGACGCCGGCCGGGACGACGGCCTGGGCCACGTCGCCCGCCGCGAGGTCGACGCCGAGCACGACGGCCTCGGCATCGCCGTCGGCCGGTGGATGGGGACCGGCACCGCCGAGCTCGAGGACGACCGAGCCGGTGTGCGCCAGCCAGACCTCGTCCGAGGCCACGCGGTGCCACGCCGAGGACTCGCCCGCGGGGAGCAGGAAGTGGATCAGGGTGGCCGTGGCGCGCACGCGTCCGTCCGGAAGGGTCACCGTCTCGGGGGAGACCCACGTCTGGCGGTACCACCCGCCCTCGGGGTGGGGCTGCAGGTCGAGGACGTCGGCGAGGGGCGGGCGCATGTGGCCCATCATCCCCGACCTGCAGCACTGGGGCTCAGTCGCGCACCGACGGGTGGGCGGGCTTCGGTGGCCAGGGGAAGAATCCGCTCGTGCGCCGCACGTAGTCGGCGTACTCGGGGCGGCGGTCGCCGATGTCCTTCTCGAGCAGCTTCTTGCCCGTCCCGCCGTAGAGGTTCCACACCATGACGGCCGGCGAGAGGATCGTCAGCACGCCGGGCCACGCGCTCGCCGCGACGAGGAACAGACCGGTCCACACGCTCGCATCGCCGAAGTAGTTCGGGTGGCGGGTGTAGCGCCACAGGCCCGTGTCGAGGACCTTCCCCTTGTTGGACGCGTCGTTGCGGAAGCGCGTCAGTTGGAGGTCGCCGACCGACTCGAAGAAGAAGCCGACGGCCCAGACGACGACGCCCAGCCACAGCACCCAGCCGATCCCGCCCTCGACGAACATCGCGATCTGCACCGGGAGGGAGACGAACCACATGATGAGGCCCTGCGGCACGTAGATGTGCAGCAGCGCGTAGACGTTCGGGTTGCCGTCGGCGCGCTTCAGCATGGCCTCGTAGCGGGGGTCCTCGCCCTTGCCCCGCGACCGACTGAAGATGTGCGCGGCGAGCCGGAGCCCCCACGCGGCCGTGAGGCCGAGCGCCAGCCAGCGCCGGAGCCCGTCCCCGTGGCCCCCGCTCGTGACGAACGCCGTGAGGGCGATGGCCACGAAGCCGAGCCCCCACGTCACGTCGATGACGGCCTGCTTGCCCACGCGCAGCGCCACCGCGAAGGTGATGCCGAGCACGACGACCACTGCGACCGCGGTCGCCAGCAGGGTGCGCCCGAACGCCCCACCGTCGAAGCCCGCGGCCTCGGCGGCCGGAGCCACGACTGGGGCGAACGCCGTCCAGACCGACGACACCGTGGTCACCAGGCCCGGACGGGCGGCATACCGCTCCGACCGTCAGTCGTCGGCTTCACGGCGAGGATCTGGTCGACGCCCATGCGCCCCTCCTCGAAGGCGAGCGCGCCGCCGACGAGGTAGAGCCGCCAGACGCGTCCGACCTCCTCACCGACCATGGCCACGACCCGGTCCCAGTTGGCCTCGAAGGTGTCGTACCAGGCGTTCACGGTCCACACGTAGTGCTCGCGCATCGCGTGGACGTCACGGACCTCGAGACCGGCCTGCTCGATGAGGTCGACGGTCTCGCCGACGGGCCGCATGTGCATGTCGGGCGCGATGAAGGCCTCGATGAACGGACCTCCGCCGGGCCGCGTCGTGCGCGACATCTGCTGGATGAGGGCCCGGCCGCCCGGACGCAGGAGGCGGTGGATCTGCCCTGTGAACGTCGGGTAGTTCTTCCGCCCGACGTGCTCGCCCATCTCGATCGAGGAGATCGTGTCGAAGGGGCCGTCGGGCACCTCGCGGTAGTCCTGCAGCCGGATCTCGACGCGGTCCTGCAGGCCGCGCTCGCGGATCCGCTCGTCGATGAACGCCTTCTGCTCGCTCGAGATCGTCACGCCGACGACCTGCGCGCCGAACTTCTCGGCCGCGTGCAGCGACAACGAGCCCCAGCCGCAGCCGATGTCGAGGTGGCGGCCCCCCGGCTCGATGCCGAGCTTGCGGCAGACGAGGTCGAGCTTGTCGCGCTGCGAGTCCTCGACGGTGTAGCCGGGGTCGGTGCTCGTCCAGTAGCCGCACGAGTAGGCCATGTGCGGGTCGAGGATGAGGGAGTAGAAGTCGTTGGACAGGTTGTAGTGGTGCTCGATGGCGCTGCGGTCGCGGCTCTTGCTGTGCAGGCGCCCGCGCAGACGGGCCTGCGACACGGGGGGCTCGGGCGGCAGCCCGACGACGCCGAGGTCGAAGGCGGTGCGGATGCCGTTCTTCGCCACGGCAGCCATGGTGCCCGCGGACGGACGCCCACCGGCGAGGTCGCGGGCGGTCGACCACACGCGTCGGAACCCGTCGAGCAGGTCACCCTCGACGTCGAGCTCGCCGGTCACGTAGGCCTGGGCGAGGCCGAGCTCACCCGGGTGGCGCACGAGCCGGCGCAGGGCAGCGGGGTCGCGCAGGACGACGGTCGGCGCGTCGGCCGGACCTGCGACGGTGCCGTCCCAGGCCTTGAGGCGCACGGGCAGCTGCCCACCGAACAGGGGAGTGACGACGGCCGCCAGCCGAGCGGCGATGCCGGTCGGACGGGAGGACGCCGCGGAGGGGGCGGGAGCGTCGGGGCGGTCGTCGGTCATGGTCATCGGGGTGGCCTCTCGTTGGGGGTCGACTCGAGATGATTCGGTGCCGTCCGGCGCGTGGATGGGACTGTTCTCGGCGTGTTCATGGAGATACCCCGACGGCCGCCTCGCGTCTCGCGTCCCCCGCGGCCACGAGCCCGTCGGGGCCGAGCACGGCCGCGCCGACCCCACCGAAGTACATGTGCGGTCCGGGGTAGCGGTGCGACGGCAGGCCACTGGCCTCGACCGCGGCCGCGATGTCGTCGGACGGCTCGTGCTCGACCCGCGGCGACCCGTCGTCCATGAAACGCACGTGCAGCCGCGGGGCGTCGATGGAGTGCTGGAGGTCGTCGCCGCGCAGCAGGCCGCGGCCGAGCACCTGCATGAGCGCCGTCGTGATGCGGTCGGCGCCGGGGGAGCCGACCGCCAGCGCCGCCCCCGAGGCGCCGCGTCCGGTCGTCGGTGCCATGTTGGACGCGAGCCGCGTGCCCGGTGCGACGGCGTGCAGCCCGAGCCGGTTCAGCTCCGGCTCGCCGAGGGCGTTGTTGAGCAGGATGCCGGTGCCCGGGATGACCATGCCGGCGCCGTAGCCGGCGGACATCGTGATGGCACAGGCGTTCCCGTGCTCGTCCACGGCGGAGACGTGTGCCGTGGACGCGGAGGTCGGCAGGCCCGCGAGCCCGTGGCGCTCGACCGCTTCGAGGAGGGCGTGGCCGTCGGCCTCGAGGTCGCGGGAGCGGTCGTGGACGGACAGCCGGTAGGCGAGGACGCGTCGTTGGATCTCGATGACCTCGGCCCACGTCCAGTGCTCGTGGCGCGCGAGCTGGCCGAGCATCGCCGCGAGCATGGGGCCGCCGACGGAGGGCGGTGGGTTGAGGGCGATGTCCCAGGACCCCACGGTCCTCATCGTCGGGGTGCGCACGACGGCTTCGTATGCCGTGAGGTCGGCGGCCGTGACGAGGCCACCGTTCGCGGCCATGTCCGTCACGAGCACTCGACCCACGGCGCCGGTGGTGAAGAGTGAGACCCCTTGTGCCGCAAGCAGGTCGAGGATGTCGGCGAGGTCGAGGTTGAGGGAGGTCTCGCCGGGCTCGAGCGGGCCGCCGTCGGCCCCCGTGACCAGCGCATGCGCCTCGGGGTCCTCGCCGAAGAGCGTGTCGCGGACGAGACCGAGGTAGAGGGCCGCGGCGGCGCCCACGCGGTAGCCCTCACGGCAGGCGCGCGCCGAGGGCTCGACGAGACGTCGCCACGGCGCCGACCCGTACCGGTCCCGGGCGAGTGAGAGTGCTTGCAGCGCACCGGAGTTCGCGACCGCGCCGTGCCCCGCGCCGATGGTCACCCCACCGCCGTAGTCGGTGGGGACCTGTCGCACGCCGCGCCCGAAGGCGGACGGATCGAGTCCACGTCCGGGCATCTCGACGTTGCCGTCGACGACGACCGGGTCGGCGCCCGCCAGCCAGACGTTGACGAAGGCCCCGCCCATGAGGCTGACGACGCCGGGCTCCGTGCTCATGGCGGCGAGGGAGGCGGCGATCGCCGCATCGACGGCGTTGCCGCCCTCGTCGGCCACTTCGAGGCCGGCCTGCAGGGCGGCCGGGCCGGGCGCGGCCAGCGCGACCCGGGTCATGAGGTCGCTCGGCCGAGCGAGTGGTACTCCGGGTTGGGCACGAAGCCGAGCGCGGTCGACACGCGGTTGGTGAGGTTGAACATCCCGACCACCTGGACGAGCTCGACGATCTCGTGGTCGTCCAGGCCGACCGCGCGCAGCGGCTCGAGGTCGGACTCGGTGACCTCGGCGGGGCGCAGCGTCAGCTTCTCGGCGTAGGAGGCCATCGCGTACTCCCTCTCGGCGAGCCCCGCCTGGCGCCAGTTGGAGGCCACGAGGTCGGACGTGACCTCGTCTCCGGAGTGCTCCCGCAGGGCTGCCCCGTGGCTCACCTCGCAGTACGTGCACCGGTTGACGCTGCTGACCACGACGGCCAGCAGCTCGCGGTCGGCGCTGCTCAGGTGCCCGTCCTTGTTGACGAGGAGGTTGAAGTAGCCCCACCAGGCGAGGAACTGCTCGCCGTTGACCGCCTGGGTGCGGAACACGTTGGGCACGAAGCCGAACGCCTCCTGCGCCTTGTCCCAGAGGCGACTCACGCCCTCCGGGACGTCGTCGCGCTCGGGCACGGGCAGGTAGGAGATTCGCTTGCGGTCACCCATGAGGCCACCGTATGCCGGGTGCGGCCTCCGCGCCCGTGGCGCGCCCGGCGCCGGACGGCGGTCAGCCCTTGGCGCTGACGAGCTGGGCGGGGGAGACCTTGGGGTCGGCGCCGGCGGCCTCGCACAGCGCGTCGAGCGCCGCGGCGACGGCAGGGACCCGCAGGAGGTCGGGCGTCGTCACGGCGAGGATCTGGCGGCGCGACGCGGGGGCGAGCGGCAGGGTGGCCACCTCGTCGTGCTTGGCGGCGTTGAGGATGAGGTCGGGCACGAGCGCGACGCCGAGGCCGGCGGTCACGAGCCCGAGCTGGGCGACGTAGTCCTCGGTCTCGAAGGCGACGTTGGGGCGGAAGCCGGCGGTGTCGGCGAGGGAGAGCAGGTGCCCGCGGCAGCGCGGACAGCCGGCGATCCACTCCTCGCCCGAGAAGTCGGAGAGCGTGGCGGCCTCGTCGCCGGCGTGAGCGTGTGAGCGCGGCACGACGAGCCGCACCTCGTCGTCCATGAGGCGACGCGTGACGAGCAGGGAGAGGTCCTCCTCGAGCTCGCCGAGGTCACCGCCCTCGTAGGCGAAAGCCACGGCGACGTCGCAGTCCCCTCTCCGCAGGGCGGCCAGCGACTCGGGCGGCTCGGCCTCCGTGAAGGTGACGGTGATGTCGGGGTGGCGGGCCTTGAGGATGGCGAGCGTGCGGGGCACGAGCGTGGCCGACGAGCTGGGGAAGGCCTGGAGCCGAACGCGGCCGGCGCGCAGCCCGGCGATGGCCGTGATCTCCTCCTCGGCCGCGTCGAGCGCGGCGAGGACGCCGACGGCGTGGCGTGCGAGCACCTGGCCGGCCTCGGTGAGCCGGACCTGGCGGCCGTAGCGCTCGACGAGGACCGTCCCGGTGCGCTGCTCGAGGCGTCGGACCATCTGCGAGATGGCCGGCTGGGTGAAGCCCAGCGCGTTGGCGGCGCTCGTGAAGCTTCCCTCGTCGGCAATGGCCTTCATGACCCGCAGGCCGGCAGCATCGATCATGTCCCCGATCATAACCGATGATTATGCAATCTGTGAGATTGCGTGCACGGCGTTCGCGTGACCGACTGGGCGGCACCGCGCCCGCAGACCCTCGACGGGTGGCCGGGGGGACGCGAAGACCGACGTAGGCTGACCGGGTGCACCAGGCGAACGGCATACCGCAGGAGGCGACGCCCGCGACGGGTCCCACGGTGACGGCCACGACCCGGCTGTCGACGTCACGCACCCTGCCGCTCGAGACGCACGACCTCGGCACGTTCGACGACCTCGTCGACCTCGTCAGCGCCGGCGGGGTCGTCGTGCTCTCCGGCGCGGGGCTCTCGACGGAGTCGGGCATCCCCGACTACCGAGGGCCGGACGGGACCCGCCGCGTCGAGCCCATGACCTACGGCGAGTTCGCCGGGTCCGGCGAGGCGCGCCGGCGCTACTGGGCGCGCAGCTACATCGGGTGGCAGCGCTTCAACGCGGCCGAGCCCAACGAGGGACACCGCGTCGTCACCGACCTGCAGCGCGCCGGCTACGTCGGGCCCATCATCACGCAGAACGTCGACGGCCTCCACCAGGCCTCCGGGGCCACCGACGTCATCGAGCTGCACGGGTCGCTCGACCGAGCCGTCTGCCTCACATGCGGCGAGTACACGACGCGAGTCGGCCTGCACGAGAGGATGACCGAGGCCAACCCCGGCTTCATGGAGCGCTTCGCCGAGGCCGCGCAGTCGGTGGGTTCGCAGTGGGGAGAGCAGGTTCGGCCCGACGGTGACATCGTGCTCGCGGACTCGCTCGTCGCGTCCTTCCACGCTCCGCGCTGTCTCGTGTGCGGCAACGACACGGTCAAGCCCGACGTCGTCTTCTTCGGTGAGTCGGTGCCGAAAGCCGTGGTGGAGCAGTGCTTCTCGCTCGTCGAGGGGGCTGGCGCCGTGCTCGTGCTCGGGTCGTCGCTGTCGGTCATGAGCGGCTACCGCTTCGTCCGGCGCGCGCACCAGCGGGACGTGCCCGTCGCCATCGTCACGCGGTCGGCGACCCGGGGCGATGCCGAGGCGACGCTGCGCCTGCATGCGCCGCTCGGTCCGACGCTCGAGGACCTGCGCGGCGCTCTCGGCCACTGACCGGCGGCCGGGCTGCCCTGTCGCCGAGGACTACTCGGCCACGGACCGGGCCGACCGGGCCTCGGCGCCATCGATGGCGCGCAGGTCCCACAGCTCCTTCGTCTGCACGCCCCAGTAGGTGCAGAACAGGACGATGATGATGACCTCGGAGATGAGCACGAGGTGGTCGAAGCCGTTCACCGTCAGGGCCGCGAGGACCGTCACGCCGAGGGCCACGGCGAGGGCCACCGCGATGGCGATGTAGATGCGTTTGTAGACGGCGGCCTCGTCGGCGCCGCGGTGCCGGTCCTCGGCGCGGGCGGCGCTCAGCACCATGACGGCGATGACTCCCGCCACCATCGTGCCCGCTGCGACGCCGTGGCTCAGGGCGATGAACCGGTCGCGCAGCACGAGGAAGAGGACGAGCTCGCCCAGCAGGACCGCGCCGCAGACGACCATGGCCACGACCGACCTCGCAGTCGGTCGTTCGGCCGGGTCACGCGTCATCGCGCCGCGCTTGAGCCAGGCGGTCACCCCGGCCGCGAGGACCGCCACGACGATGAGGGACCAGACGTTGTTGCGCACGGCCGCCGCGATCTCGGCCGGCGTCTGGCTGTAGGCGTTGGGCCCGCAGCGGCCGTCGGGCACGGTCGGGACGAGGGCGACGACGAAGGCCATGAGGCCCGAGAAACCCAGCAGCACGTCCTCCTCGGGGGAGTGACCCTTGTAGGCGATGAGGCTGGCGCCCAGGGCGCACAGCGACCCGACGAAGACGGCGCGCGCGGGCGTGTAGTAGTACGCACTGATCGACCCGAGCCAGCACGAGTGGCCCGTCTCCCACCACCACTGGTAGCCGACGGAGAGCAGCAGCATGAGCAGCAGCGCGATCATCGCCCCACGCAGGTAGCGGTAGGTGAGGACGACGTCCCGCGTGCGCGACGAGGTCACCGGTCCGGGCCTCAGATGCGGCGCAGGACCGCGGTGACCTTGCCGAGGATCGTGGCGTGGTCACCGTCGATGGGGGAGAAGTCGTCGTTGTGCGGCATGAGCCACACGTGGCCGTCCTTGCGCTTGAACGTCTTGACGGTCGCCTCGTTATCGAGCATGGCCGCGACGACGTCGCCGTTGTCGGCGTGCTGCTGCTGGCGCACGACGACCCAGTCGCCGTCGCAGATCGCCGCGCCGACCATCGAGTCGCCGTTGACCTTGAGCAGGAAGAGGTCGCCCTCGCCGACGAGCTGCTTGGGCAGGGGGAAGACGTCCTCGACGACCTCCTCTGCCGTGATCGGCACGCCTGCCGCGATCTGTCCGAGGACGGGGACGTAGGAGGCCTGCGGGCGCGCGTCACCCGAGTCCGTCTCGGTGTCGTACTGGTCGCCCCGGGGCCGCGGCGGCGTGGCGTCGCCGGCGCGGTAGCCGAGCTCCTCCGCCTTGGCGTCGGGGGAGACGACCTCGAGGGCGCGTGGCCGGTTGGGGTCGCGTCGCAGGTAGCCCTTGGCGACGAGCGCGTTGAGCTGGTGGGAGACGCTCGACGGGCTGGCCAGGCCGACCGCGTCACCGATCTCCCGCATGCTCGGCGGGTAGCCGCGGCGGTCGACGGAGTTGCGGATGACCTCGAGCACCCGCCGCTGGCGGACGGTCAGGCCGTCGCCGGTCTCGCGATCGGGAAGCTCGGTCACGCCCATGGTGTCCCCTTCGTCGGGTCTTCGAGGCCCCGCCGGCCCGTGGAGTGACGCTGGTGAGGGGCCAGTGTCAGTGGTGGCTGGTGAGGTCTGTGGTGTGAGGAAAGACTACGGAGTTCGAACACAGTTGCCAAACACCTGTTCGATGCGTGTCTCGACTTCATCGAACATACGTGCTACAACTCGTACAGACGTTCTATCGAACATGTGTTCGCAAGTTCAGGAGCAAGGGGAGGTCACCATGAGCGCCATCGTCCTCGAGGCCGTTCGCCAGCAGCACACCGAAGGGCCCGACGGGTCCCGGTCGACCCGCCGACCCCGGCTCGTCCTCGTGCCCACCGGAGCCGAGGCGGTCCGGGAGGCGCGGGCGGTGCGGGCCACCCAGCCGCCCCTGAGGCTGACCCGGTTCGGCCGCCTCGTCGTGTCCCTGCTCGTCGCCGGGGTCGTCTCGGTCCTCGGTGTCGGCCTGGCGGGTCAGCTCGCGTCCGCCTCCGGTGAGCCGCGCACGGTGACGGTTCAGTCGGGCCAGACCCTCTCCGGGATCGCCGCCCGTGAGCTGCCCGAGCTCGCCGTCGCCGACGGGGTTGTCGAGCTCCAGCTCGCCAACAGCCTGAGCACCGCGGCGATCCACGCGGGACAGCAGCTCGTCATCCCCGCACGCTGACCTGACGTGCCCCTCGGGGCCGATCGCGTATGCCGTGTCCCGGCCGCGCGTCGACCGCCCCCACCCGATCTGCCGCGTTGGCTCCACCTTCAGCGGCTGGCGCGAGCGGCGCTTCGACCCCGTCGCTCCTGCCCGGACGCCGCACCCCTCATCGGGGTGCGGCGTTCTGCTGTTCCCGGCGCCCTTGCGGCGCAGCCGATCCCGTCCGGTCGACACCGCCGATGGTCGTCTGCAGTCATCCGCACGCATGGGCGGCCGACCCTGTGGATGACGCGCACGACCTCACCGGCCGCGACCTAGCGTTGCTGTCCTCGGGAAGGAGCACAGCATGCGTTACGACGTGGACACGACCGCACTGCGCGAGGACGTCCTCTCCATCGAGGAGGTCCTGCTGAAGGTGCGAGGCCTCGGGATCGCGGAGGAGCTGAGACCGATCGCCGCAGCGATGCCCGGCGGCCGGTGCGGTCCGGGGCTGCACCAGGTCGCTGCGGCCTGGGAGGCGCGGCTGGCTGCGACCCGCGGGGACCTGCAGGAGCTCGGGCGCGGGCTGGCCGTCGCGGCGGACACCTACGACGCCGTCGAACAGTCGGCACGGCTGGGCGTCCACGCCTCCTTCGGGGTCCGGTCGTGAGCGTCGCGGGTGCTCCTCTGATGTCCGTCCGCGACATCCGCTCAAGCCGGCCCCAGTCCCTGGCAGCCGTCAGCAGGGGCCTCGAGGGTCGCCGTCAGCGGGTCCTAGGCCTGGCTGAGCTCGTGCTGTGGCGCCGATCGGCGACCTCCCGTTGGTCGGGCGCGGCGTCCTCGGCTGCGGCAGACCGCTACGGGACCGTGGTCGCCGGCCTCGGGCAGCTGGCCGCGAGCATCGCGGTCGCCGGTCACGCCGTCGGGCACGCCGCCGGTCGCATGCAGTCGGCGATCGACCTCGTGGTCCGGGCCGACAGGCGGGCGGCCGAGGAAGGGGCGTGGGTCGACGACGACGGGCAGCTCCTCCTCCCTGTGCGTGCCTCGCTGGGTGACCCCGCCCTGGAGGCGCACCGCGCCCGGCTCGACGAGCTGCTGCGCGCCGAGGTCCACTCCTGCCTCCTGCAGGCGCGCCGGGTCGCGTCCCAGAGCGACGACGACCTGTTCCGGGCCCTGCTCTCGTCGGCCCGCGGGGCGACCTCGTCGTCCGGGGCCGGTGCCCGGGCCGCGGGAACGGTCACGCTGCCGGCGGCGCCGCCGACCGCCTCGGCCGCCGGTGGCGTCGGTGCCCAGGTGTTCGCGTCGGCCGCCTGGTGGCGATCGTTGACCGACGAGGAGCGCCGCGCCGTCCTACGCGACCGACCCGAGTGGGTGGGCTCCCGCGACGGTGTCCCCGCAGCCGCGCGCCACGAGGCCAACCTCGTGCTGCTCGGGCGGGCCGAGGGGGCCGCGCGGGCGCGCCTCGACCGGTCGTTGGCCGGCGGATGGGTCGGCAGCCAGCCGGAGCGTGAGCTCGCAGAGCAGCAGGTCGCCGCCCTCCAGGCCATCCGCGAGGTCCTGGCTCGTCGCGACGGAGGGCCGCGGCGCCTCCTGCTCGTCGACACCACGAGCCTCCACGTCAGGGCCGCGGTCGCGGTCGGGGACGTCGACCGTGCCGAGCACGTCGTGACCTTCGTCGGCGGCCTGTCCACCATGGTCGGCACCGACCTGGCCCGCTACGACGACACCTTCGTGCGCATGCGCTCCGCGGCTCGGGCGGTCGCCTCGGGGCAGGACGTCGCGATCGTGACGTGGATGGGCTACGACGCGCCGCAGGTGCGCGAGATCACCACCTCGATCGACCGCAACGTCCTCAACGGCAAGCTGGCCCGCGAGAACGCCGGTGCCCTCGCCGACTTCTCGACAGGCATCGAGGCGGCCCGCGACCGGCCGGCCCACCAGACGGTGTGGGCGCACTCCTACGGCGGCACGCTCGCGGGCTTCGCGTCCCTGCGCACGAGCGCCGTCGACGACGTCGCGGTGTTCGGCGCGCCCGGACTGCCGTTCTCCGACGTGTCGCGCACGGCGCTCAAGCCGGGCTCCCTCAACGTGCTCGGGGCCATCGGCGACGACGTCTTCGACTACGGCTGGCGCGTGCACGGCACCTCGCCGGCCGAGGTCGCCGGCGCCACCCGGCTCTCGACGTTCGCGCTCAAGCAGGCCGGGACCGGCTGCAACCACTTCCTGCGGTCACGCACGGACTTCGTCGACGTGGGGCGCACCTCGAGCGGTCACTCCGACTATCTTCGTGCGGGCACGGACAGCGCGCACAACCTTGCTGTCATCGCCGCCGGCCGACCGGACCTCCGGGTGCTCCAGGGAGCCGACGAGCGGGCCTGCACGACGATCGGTCCGAGTCTCGGCCTGGACCCGCTGCGCGTGCCGGGACTGGTCCCGTGAGATCCGCCCTCAGTCGTCGTGGCCGGTGTCTGGCGCGTCGAGCGTGGCAGGCGGTGGTGCCGGCGCCATCTGCCCCGGCGCGTGTGCCGGCAGCTCGAACCAGACGACGGTCCCCGGACCCTCCGGCGAGCTGATGCCGATCGTTCCGTCGTGCGCCTCGATGATCCGCTTGACGGTCGCCAGGCCGATCCCGCTGCCGTCGACCGAGGTCTCGACGCGGTTGAAGAGCCCGAAGACCCGGTCCCGGTCCGCTGCCGAGATGCCGATCCCGTTGTCGTGCACCGAGAGGCGCCACCTCTCGCCTCGACGCTCGGCGGTGACCTCGACGACGGGCGCGACGTCGGGGCGGGCGTACTTCACCGCGTTGGACACGAGGTTGAGCATGACCGAGTAGAGCTGCTGCTCGTCGGCGGGCAGGGTCGGCAGCTCACCCACCGCGACGCTCGCCGCCCGTGCCTCGAGGGTGGGGGCAAGGTCCTCCAGCACCGAGGCCAGCACGAGCCCCAGGTCGGTGTCGGCCCGGTGGAGCTCGGCCCCGACCTGGGCGTGCGCGAGGATCTGCTCGATCATCCCGGCCATCCGGGTGGCCGACCGGTGGGCCGTGGCAACGAGACGTTCGGACCAAACGTCGCCCGAGACGGCGGGCTGCTGGCCGAGCATCTCGGTGCTCGCCATGATCGCAGTGAGCGGGGTGCGCAGGTCGTGGCTCACCTGACCCGCGAAGACCGACAGCGCCTCGTTGGAGCGGTGCAGCTCGTCCCTCGTCTGCGTCAGGGTGGCGAGGGAGTCCTCCAGCTCACGGGTCCGCAGGCGCAGCTCGAGGACGTCGACGACGCGTTCGGCGATCGCTGTCAGGGCGTCCTCCTGCGCCTCGGCGAGCTCCCGCGGCTGCGAGTCGAAGACGCACAGGCGGCCGATGATGACGCCGTCCGGCGTGGTCAGGGGCGCTGAGGCGTAGAAGCGGACGCTGCCGAGGATGCCTGTCACGAATGGGTTCTCGCTGAAGCGCGTGTCGAGGCTGGCGTCCGGCACCACGACCCGGTCGGTGTGCTCCAGGACTGCGGCGCACATCGAGTCCTCGCGGGCGCAGATGGAAGCGGCGAAGCCGGTCGTGGCGATCTGCTGCTGCTGCGTCGAGGTGATGATGTTGATCGCGGCACGGGGGACGGCGCAGACCTGGGCCGCGATGTCGACGAGCGCCTGGAGCTCGCGTTGCGGCGCGTTGCCCAGGACGTCGTAGCCCGCGAGCGCCTCCTCACGCCGCTGTGCCGGGTCGAGAACGTCCTGCACTGCTGTCCGGAATGTCACGGTAGGAGCCTCCGTCATGAGCGCGCCGCGGGCAAGGACCGCCTCACCCTGTCTCATCCCCGGAGCGGCGACACAGAGTCATACAAGAGATCTTGTGCAATGCCTCGACCCGTCGGAGGCTGGTCGGCATGCCTCGCCGCACCGCTTCCGAGCGCCACGTCGCCACCACTCCCGCCACCGCCGACATCGGGGGCGAGACCGGCAGCGCCCTGCTCGACGTCCTCACCGCCTTTCACCACCCGACCCGACGCTGGCTGTGCGAGCTCCTGGCCGTCGAGGGCCCCGCCACGGTCGGCCGCCTGGCGAGCCGCACGGGTCTCGCCGTGGGGTCGGTGAGTCATCACCTGGGAACGTTGCACCGCTACGGGTTCGTCGAGCCGGCGCCGGACCTGGCTCGGGACACCCGGGAGAGCTGGTGGCGCAGCCGACCGCGCCAGGTGTCCTGGGACGCGACCGACTTCGGCGAGGGGACGGTGGCTCGCCGGATCGCCTCCAGCGCCGAGGCCGAGAACTTCCGTCACCACGTGCGCGCCGTCCAGCGTTGGCTCGCCGAGGGGGAGGCGGCGCCGGCGGAGGTGCGTCACGCCGCGGTGGCGACCGACTCGCTCGTCACCGCCACCGTGGAGCAGATGGCGGAGCTCAGCCGTCGGCTCACCGACCTCGTCGTCGAGTGGGGCGAGGAGTGTCGCGCGGACGCGGAGGTGCGACCGGACGTGCGCAGACTTCCCGTGCGGCTGTCGGCGCGGGTCTTCCCGAGCGGTCCGGTGAAGCCGTGAGCGACGCTAGCGAGGTCACGACCACCACCAGCGGCCTGGCCACGACAGCGGATCCGGCGGCGCCTTCTCCGCACGCCGAGCCGACGCTGCGCGGCGCCGAGCCTCCCGGTCTCACCCGTGACCGGATGGTCCACACCTGGGTGGCCGCGATGGCCCTGTCCTGGTTCGGCGACGCCGTGTGGACGGTCGCGCTGGCCTGGACGGCCGTGCACACCCTGTCGCCGGCGATGGCGGGCGTGGTGCTCGGTGCCGAGACGCTGCCGCAAGCAGTCTTCGTCCTCGTCGGTGGAGTCATCGCCGACCGGTGGGACACGCGTCGGATCCTCGTGACGGGCCGTCTCTTCCAGGGCGCGGTCCTGCTCGGCGGCGCCGCCGCCTGGGGCTCCGGCGTGCGGGGCGCGCCGCTCCTGCTGACGATGGGGGTCCTGCTCGGCACCGCCACTGGCCTCACCCTCCCGGCCGGCGCGACCCTCGCGCGACAGCTCGTGCGTCCGGCCGACCTCGCCACGGTGAGCGGCTGGAACCAGATCGGCGGCCGGGTCGCGCGTCTGCTCGGCGCTCCGGCCGGGGGTCTGGCCGTCGCTGCCGTGGGCCCCGCCGGGGCCATGCTCGCCGATGCCGTCACCTTCGTCGCGATCGCCGGCGTCCTCGCGCTCGTGGTGCGGCCGCGCTACCGGATGCCGCGGGCACCCCACGCGTCGTGGGCGGCCAGCCTGAGGGACGGGGCGGCATACCTGCGTCGTGACGAATCGGCCCGGCTGCTCGTGCTGGGACTGGCCGCCCTCAACGTCTTCGTCTCGCCGGTCATCGCCCTGGGCATCGCCCTACGGGTCAGCGAGTCGGGGTGGGGCCCGGCGTGGCTCGGTGCCGCCGAGGCGGCGTTCGCCCTCGGTGCGATCGCGGGGAGCGTCGTCGGCATCCGCCGGCGCGTCGGGAGGCCGGCGCAGGCGGGCTTCGCCGTCCTCGTGGCGCAGGGCCTCTGCATCGCCGCCACCGGGATCGGCTCGCGCATCATCCTCCTGGCCGCCATGACCCTGGTGGGGGTCGCCGCAGGGGCAGCCTCGGTGTGGCTCTCCGGGACCTACCAGCGGACCATCGCGCCCAGCCACCTCGGGCGCGTGTCCTCGGTCTCGACCCTCGGGGACATGGCCCTCGTACCGCTCGCGATCCCGGCCTTCGGTGCCCTGGCCACCGCCACCTCGGTCCTGACCGCCGCCGTCGTCTACGGCGCCGCCATGGCGGTGCTGTGCCTGTGGTTCGCGACGCGCCCCGGCATCGCCCGGCTGCGCTGAGCGCCGGTGCAGATGGCCGTAGATGAGGGGTCGGAGAGTCGCGCGCACCCCTAGATGTGGGGGCGGGCGGTGGCGACACGCCCGGTGCCCGGGTGGCGTGAGTCGCATTTGCGCAGGTCAGCGACACGCCACGCCGGACCTCGGCGATTCGCTTGCGATGGGGGTCACAGCGTGCCTACAGTTACCCCTACATCTAGTAGTTACACAGATGTAAGACGTCCACATGTAGTCCCCAGGAAGACGGGGGTTACGCACAGGTCATCCCCACGTCGTCCCCAGGCTCGTCCCCAGCCCTGACCGGTCCCACGAACACCGGCCGTGTCGCTGGAACGGCCCGGCACGGCATACGGGAAGCCTGTCCATCGTTGAACGACCGGGTCTTTGGGAAGGGAAGGTGGCCGGACGTGCACTGTCCGTTCTGTCGCCACACCGACTCGCGGGTCATCGACTCGCGCACGACCGACGACGGGGCCTGCATCCGGCGCCGCCGCCAGTGCCCCGAGTGCAACCGCCGCTTCACCACGCTCGAGACGTCGAGTCTCAACGTGATCAAGCGGTCGGGCGCCTCCGAGCCGTTCAGCCGGGCCAAGGTCCTCACCGGTGTGCGCAAGGCATGCCAGGGAAGGCCCGTCAGCGAGGACGACCTGGCCCTTCTCGCCCAGAAGGTCGAGGAGGCCATTCGGTCGCAGGGAAACGCCGAGATCGAGGCGCACGAGGTCGGCATGGCCGTCCTCGAACCGCTCCGCGAGCTCGACGAGGTCGCATACCTCAGGTTCGCCAGCGTCTACCAGGCGTGGGAGAGCCTCGAGGACTTCGAGGGAGCCATCGCGCTCCTTCGAGCCGAGCGCGACGCACTGGGGGAGGAGCCCACCGCTCCCGCCCGGTTCGACGCCCAGCGGTAACCACCCTCCACGCACCACCGGAGCACCACCCACTGTCGGTGCTCCCCGCAAGACTCATCACCAGCAGCAGATTCGGTCAGGGAGGCCGCACGACATGACGGAGATCGGTAACCGCAGCTCACGCTCGAAGGCTGGCGCCAAGGGCGTCAAGATCGAGCGCATCTACACCACGCCCGGCGTGCACCCCTACGACGAGGTGACCTGGGAGAAGCGCGACGTCGTCCAGCAGAACTGGAAGACCGGCGAGACGATCTTCGAGCAGCGCGGCGTCGAGTTCCCCGACTTCTGGTCGGTCAACGCCAGCACGATCGTCACCACCAAGTACTTCCGCGGCGCGGTCGGCACTGCGGCCCGCGAGGTCTCGCTCAAGCAGCTCATCGACCGTGTCGTGCTGACCTACGTCGCCGCCGGCAAGAGCAACGGCTACTTCTCCTCGGCCGAGGACGCCGAGATCTTCGAGCACGAGCTGACCCACGCCCTGCTGCACCAGGTCTTCTCGTTCAACTCGCCGGTCTGGTTCAACGTCGGCACGAAGAGCCCGCAGCAGGTCTCGGCCTGCTTCATCCTCTCCGTCGACGACTCGATGGACTCGATCCTCAACTGGTACAAGGAGGAGGGCAAGATCTTCCAGGGCGGCTCCGGCGCCGGCCTCAACCTCTCCCGCATCCGCTCCTCCAAGGAGCTGCTCTCCTCCGGCGGCACCGCCTCGGGCCCCGTCTCCTTCATGCGCGGCGCCGACGCGTCCGCCGGCACCATCAAGTCGGGCGGCGCCACGCGTCGTGCGGCCAAGATGGTCGTGCTCGACGTCGACCACCCCGACATCGAGGAGTTCGTCGAGACGAAGGCGCGCGAGGAGGACAAGATCCGCGCCCTGCGTGACGCCGGCTTCGACATGGACCTCGGCGGCAAGGACATCGTCTCCGTCCAGTACCAGAACGCCAACAACTCGGTCCGCGTCAACGACGAGTTCATGAAGGCCGTCGAGGACGGCACCGAGTTCGGCCTGCGCTCGCGCTCCGACGGCTCGGTCATCGACACCGTCGACGCCCGTGAGCTCTTCGGCAAGATCGCCAAGGCCGCGTGGGAGTGCGCCGACCCGGGCATCCAGTACGACGACACGATCAACGCGTGGCACACCAACCCCGAGACGGGCCGCATCACGGCCTCCAACCCGTGCTCGGAGTACATGTCGCTCGACAACTCCTCGTGCAACCTCGCCTCGCTCAACCTGCTGAAGTTCCTCCGCGACGACGACACCTTCGACGCCGCCACCTTCCAGAAGGTCGTCGAGCTCGTCATCACGGCGATGGACATCTCCATCTGCTTCGCGGACTTCCCGACCGAGCCCATCGGTGAGACGACGCGCAACTACCGCCAGCTCGGCATCGGCTACGCCAACCTCGGCGCCCTCCTCATGGCGACCGGCCACGGCTACGACTCCGAGGGTGGCCGTGCGCTCGCTGCCTCGATCACCTCGCTGCTGACCGGCGCCGCCTACAAGCGCTCCGCCGAGATGGCCTCAGTCGTCGGCGCCTACGCCGGCTACGCCCGCAACGCGGACGCCCACAAGCGGGTCATGCGCAAGCACCAGGCCGCCAACGACAACATCAAGACCCTCGACGCGATGGACTCCGACGTCCACAAGCTCGCGACGAAGGCATGGGACGACGTCGTCAAGCTCGGTGAGAAGCACGGCTACCGCAACGCCCAGGCGTCGGTGCTCGCGCCGACCGGCACCATCGGCTTCATGATGGACTGCGACACGACCGGCATCGAGCCGGACTTCTCGCTGGTCAAGTTCAAGAAGCTCGTCGGTGGCGGCTCGATGCAGATCGTCAACCTCACCATCCCGCGTGCGCTCAAGAAGCTCGGCTACCAGCAGGAGTCGATCGAGGCCATCGTCGAGTACATCGCCGACAAGGGCCACGTCATCGACGCGCCGGGCCTCAAGCCCGAGCACTACGAGGTCTTCGACACCGCGATGGGTGCGCGCTCGATCTCGGCCATGGGCCACGTGCGCATGATGGCCGCGACGCAGCCGTTCCTCTCCGGTGCCATCTCCAAGACGGTCAACCTGCCCGAGACCGCCACGGTCGAGGAGATCCAGGACGTCTACATGCAGGGCTGGAAGCTCGGCATCAAGGCGCTCGCGATCTACCGCGACAACTGCAAGGTCGGTCAGCCGCTGTCCGACGGCGGCTCGACGGCCAAGGACAACAAGGCCGCGGCCGACGCCGCTGCCGCCGACGTCAAGGTCGAGAAGGTCATCGAGTACCGCCCGGTCCGTCGCCGCCTGCCCAAGCGCCGCAGCTCGCAGACGACGTCGTTCGCCGTGGGTGGGGCCGAGGGCTACCTCACGGCCGGCACGTACGACGACCAGCAGCTCGGCGAGATCTTCCTCAAGTTCGGCAAGCAGGGCTCGACCCTCGCCGGCGTGATGGACGCCTTCTCGATCGCCGTGTCGATCGGTCTGCAGTACGGCGTGCCGCTCGAGACCTTCGTGGAGAAGTTCACCAACCTCCGCTTCGAGCCGGCCGGCCTGACGGACGACCCGGACGTGCGCATGGCGCAGTCGATCATGGACTACGTCTTCCGCCGTCTGGCGCTCGACTACCTCGACTTCGACACCCGCTCCTTCATGGGCATCCACACGGCCGCCGAGCGGGCCCGCCAGGTCGAGACCGGCTCCTACGAGGCCATCGAGTCCGACGAGTCCGACGAGGACCTCGAGGACGAGCTCGAGTCGCTCCAGCAGTCGGCTCCGGTCTCGAAGAAGGCCGAGGTCAAGGCGGACGAGGCGAGCAAGGCCGAGTCGCCGGCGGCTGCTGCCGAGGTCAAGTCGGGTGCGGGCGCTGCCTCTGCCCGTGAGATCTCGAACGACGTGCACAGCTCGGCCGAGCTGCTCGAGAAGTTCGGTGGCATCACGGCCGACGCGCCGATCTGCATGACCTGCGGCACGAAGATGCGTCCCGCCGGCTCCTGCTACGTCTGCGAGGGCTGCGGAAGCACCAGCGGCTGCAGCTGACGATCACGGTGTGACGAAGGGGCCCGGACGGCATCGCCGTCCGGGTCCCCTCGCGTCGGGCGCGACGTGGTCAGAGCTGCTGTCGGCGCAGCCGGAGGGCGTTGCTGATGACGCTGACGGAGGACAGGGCCATGGCGGCCGCGGCGATCATCGGCGAGAGCAGCAGCCCGAAGGCCGGGTAGAGGACTCCGGCCGCGAGGGGGATGCCGGCGGCGTTGTAGACGAAGGCGAACACGAGGTTCTGGCGGATGTTCGACATCGTGGCCTTGGACAGCGCCCGGGCGTGGACGATGCCGGTCAGGTCGCCCTTGAGGAGGGTGACGCCGGCGCTCTCGATGGCGACGTCGGTGCCGGTGCTCATGGCGATGCCGACGTCGGCGGCCGTGAGGGCGGGAGCGTCGTTGACGCCGTCACCGGCCATCGCGACGACGCGGCCTTCGGCGCGCAGGGCCTGCACGACGTCGCTCTTGTGGTCAGGCAGGACCTCGGCCTCGACGCGCTCGATGCCGAGGCCGCGGGCGACGGCTTCGGCGGTGACCTGGTTGTCGCCGGTGAGCATGACCACGTGGATGCCGTCCGCGCGGAGCGCGTGCAGCGCGGCCGCGGTGGTGTCCTTGACGGGGTCGGCGATGGCGAGCACCCCGGCGACCTGACCGTCGATCGCGACGTAGACGGCGCTGGCGCCGTCGGCGCGCAGCCGATCGGCCTCGGCGTCCATGCTGTGAGTGTCGACGTCGTGTCCGGCGAGGAAGTGCTGGCTGCCCACGAGGACCCGTCGTGCGTCGACCGTGCCGGTGACGCCCTTGCCGACGGGCGCGTCGAAGTCCGCGGCGGCAGGGACGTCCAGTCCGGCGTCGGTGGCGGCCCGCACGATGGCCGTGCCGAGGGGGTGCTCGCTGGCGCGTTCGACGCTCGCAGCGAGGCGCAGGACCTCGTCCTCATCCATGCCGTCGACGGCGATGACGTGGGTGACGGAGGGGCGGCCCTGGGTCAGGGTGCCGGTCTTGTCGACGACGAGCGTGTCGACCTTCTCCAGTCGCTCGAGTGCCTCGGCGTTCTTGATGAGGACACCGAGGGAGGCGCCGCGGCCGACGCCGACCATGATCGACACGGGCGTCGCGAGCCCCAGGGCGCAGGGGCAGGCGATGATGAGGACGCTGACGGCGACGACGAGCGCGTGCGCCAGGCGCGGGTCCGGGCCGACGGTCGCCCACGCGATGAATGCGACCACCGCGGCGGCGATGACGACGGGCACGAACACGGCCGAGACCTGGTCGGCGAGCCGCTGGATGGGGGCTCGGGAGCGTTGTGCGTCGGCGACCATCTGCACGATGCGGGCGAGCATCGTGTCTCGCCCGACGTTGTCTGCGCGCATGACGATCGACCCGGTCTGGTTCACGGTGCCGCCGATGACGGAGTCGCCGGCCTGCTTGGTGACCGGCATGGACTCGCCTGTCACCATGGACTCGTCGAGGGTGGAGCGCCCGTCCTGCACGGCGCCGTCGACGGGGACGGACTCGCCTGGCCGGACGCGCAACAGGTCGCCGACCTGGACCTCGTCGAGGTTGACGTCGGCCTCGGTCCCGTCCGGGGCGACCCGGTGAGCGGTCTTCGGGGTGAGGTCGAGCAGTGCCCTGATGGCGCCGGAGGTGCTCTCCCGTGCGCGCAGCTCGAGGACCTGCCCGAGCAGGACGAGGGTCGTGATGACGGCGGCCGCCTCGAAGTAGACGGCGACCGTCCCGTCCATCCGGAAGGCCTCCGGGAAGAGCTGGGGTGCGACGGTTGCGACGACGCTGAACAGCCATGCGACACCGGTGCCCATCGCGATGAGGGTGAACATGTTCAGCTTCATCGTGCGGACGGAGGTCCACCCCCGCTCGAAGAACGGCCATCCGGCCCACAGCACGACCGGGGTCGCGAGGACGAGCTGCCCCCAGGTGGCCACGTCGCTGGGAATGGCGTCGTGCAGGGCGGGGACGAGGTCGCGCCCCATGGACAGGATGAGGACGGGGATGGTCAGCGCGACCGCCGTCTTGAACCGGCGGGTCATGTCGGCCAGCTCGGGGTTGGGGCCGCTGTCGGCGGTCACGGTGACCGGCTCGAGGGCCATGCCGCAGATGGGGCAGGTGCCGGGGCCCGGCCGTCGGATCTCCGGGTGCATAGGGCACGTCCACTCCGTCACGGCGTCGGCAGATCCTGCTGCGCCCGAAGGCTGATCGGGGTGAGGGTGGCCGCCGTGCTGGTGCCCCTCGTGGTCGTGACCGGTGCCCGCACGTCCTGCCGGACCGATTGCGTATGCGTCGGGCTGGGTCTCGAACTTCGCGCGGCACCCGGCGGAGCAGAAGTAGTGGTCGTGGCCCTCCCTCTCGAGGTGGTGCTCGGTGGTGGCGGGGTCGACGTGCATGCCGCAGACGGGGTCCTGCACCAACGAGCCCGTCGGAGAGATCGAGTGTTCGCTGTGCGTGTCCATGCCCTCAGGATACCCCCATGGGGTATATATGCAAGGGGATGGACCCGGTTCTCGCGCTCTCGCACGCGTTCGTGGACACGCAAAGGGCCGGACCCGTCGTCGACGGGTCTGGCCCTTGGCAAGGCGCTGACGCCTGCGTGATCAGAGGGAGGTCTTGAGCAGCTCCGTCATCGTGGCGATCTCCTTCGTCTGTCCGTCGATGACGGCCTGGGCAAGCTCCTTGGCGTCGCCGCTCTGCCCCTGGGACAGCTGGGTCCTGGCCATCGTCACGGCCCCCTCGTGGTGCTTGATCATCAGCTGCAGCCACATCCGGTCGAAGGCCGACCCAGAGGCCTTCTCCAGCGCCGACATCTCCTCGGCGCTCATCATCCCGTCCATGCTCATCCCATCCATGTCGTGGTCACCGCTGGGCATGGGCGCGGCGCCCCAGGACGTGAGCCATCCGGTCATGGTGGCGATCTCCGGGTCCTGGGCTGCCTTGATCTGGGTCGCCAGCTTCTTGACGTCGGCGCTGGTGGCCTGGCGCAGGGCCAGGTCGGCCATCTCGATGGCCTGCTGGTGGTGCGGGACCATGCTCGAGGCGAACGTGATGTCGGCCTGGTTGTGGGCGGAGGCGGCGGAGGCGGCTCCTGAGGGTGTCGCCGGCGCGGAGCCCATCGCCGTCATCGAGTCGCCCGGCATCTGGTGGCCGGACGTCGTGTCGTTCGAGCTGCAGGCGCCGACAGCGAGAGAGGTGGCCAGGGCGGCCGTGGCGGCAAGGGTCTTCAGGGTGCGGGTCACAGGTGGTTCCTTCGTCGTCGGGTGCAGGTTGCAGTCACGGGCCCTCGCCGGCGGTCCGTGCGGTCTCTGGGTGCCGACCGGTCTCCCGGGAGGTCGGCCAGAGAGACCGGGCAGCAGAACGTTTGGGCCGGCGGGTCCTGCGTCTGAGGCTGCCCGGGCGACGTTCAGGCCCGACTGCGATTTCCTGAAGGTTCGGTCAAGATCGCCGTCGGCCCCTTCCCGCGCGGCGCGTATCCGTGGCGGCGACGCCACACTGGGGCCATGGTGCGCGTCCCCCGTCCTGATGTCCCTCGTTCCCGGTGGGCGGCCCGATCACTGGGCACGCGGCTGATGTTGGCCCAGGGGGCCGTCGTGGTCGCCGGCATCCTGACGGCGAGCGTTGTCGCCGCGCTGATCGGGCCGCCGCTCTTCCACGACCACCTGCTGCGGGCCGGCATGTCCGCGAGCGCGTCCGAGCTCGCCCACGTCGAGCAGGCGTACAACGAGGCCAGCTTCGTCTCCCTCGCCGTGGCACTGGTCATCGCGGTGCTCTGCGCGCTGGGTGTGACCTGGTACGTGGCGGGCCGCCTGACGCGTCCGCTCGCGGCGCTGACCACGGCGGCCCTCGAGATGGGGGAGGGCAACTACGCCGCACGGGCCACCGTCTCCGACGTGGGACCGGAGCTGGCGAGCCTCGCTGAGGCGTTCAACGCCATGGCGGGACGGCTCGGTGACGCCGAGGAGACCAGACGCCGACTCGTGGGCGACGTCGCGCACGAGATGCGCACGCCGGTCGCGACTTTGGCCGCCTACCTGGACGGCCTCGACGACGGGGTCGTCGAGTGGGACGGGCCGACCTCCTCGCTGTTCCGGTCCAACGTCGAGCGGCTGGCCCGCCTGTGTGACGACATGTCCGCCGTCTCCCGCGCCGAGGAGGGGCGCCTGGAGCTGAGGCGGAGCAACGTGCAGGTCCGTGAGCTCCTCGAGACCGCAGAACGCGAGGTCCGGTCGGGGTTCTCGACGAAAGGGGTGCGTCTAGAGCTGGGACAGTGCGTCGACGCCTGGGTCGTGGCTGACCCGGAGCGCGTCGGCCAGGTCCTGGCCAACCTCCTCGCCAACGCGCTGCGCCACACCCCCGCGGGGGGAGAGGTCATCCTGTCCGCGACGCAGTCCGGCGGCGAGGTGCGTGTCGTCGTCCGCGACAGCGGCGAGGGGCTCGAGCCCGACCAGCTCACCCACGTGTTCGAACGGTTCTACCGCGGCGACGCCGCGCGGACCCGGGATGCCCGCGGCAGTGGCGTCGGTCTCACGATCGCCAAGGCCATCGCGCAGGCCCACGGAGGCAGACTCACGGTGACCAGCCCCGGGCGCGGGCACGGTGCAACCTTCACCCTCTCCCTCCCGGTCGGTTCCTGACCAGCCCTCCAGCGGCCAGCCCTCCCATGACCGGCCGGCGACGACGCGGCCGGCCCGACACTGGGAGCCTCAGTCACCTCGGGGTCGCGTCGGTGCGGTCTCGACCCAGCATCGGGTCACTCTCGATGAGCGCCGTGCGGGTGCGGGTGTACTCGTCGACGTCGATCTCGCCTCGCGCCAGCCGGTCCTGCAGCACCTTGAGCGGACCCGGGGTCCGGCTCGGACCCTCCGCGGGCAGCGGAGGCCGGGCGGACTCCACCACGCGACCTTCGCGTCCGCTGGCGAGCCTGGGGCTCGAGCCGCCGAAGGCCCATCGGACCGCGAGCACGACGGCCGCCCAGAAGGCGACGGTGCCGCCGCCCATGACCAGCCACATCCACGGGCCCCATCCCATGCCGGTGTTCCACATCATGTGCACCACGATCCACCGCCCGCCTGTAGGCCTGACATTGTCTTCATGAAGATCTGACGAAGATGCGCATCTGGGCGAGGTCGGCGGCGACGCTTCGCAGCTGCGGCCAGCAGACTGAAGCCATGAGCCACAGCAGTGAGCCCGGTCTGTCGCGCGTGCTGGTCGTCGAGGACGAGACGGACCTCGCGCGGATGGTTGCGGCCTACCTCGAGCGTGCCGGCTACGACGTGTACGTCGCCCACGACGGGCGGGAGGCGGTGGCGCAGGCCCGGTCGATCGAGCCCGAGGTCATCGTCCTGGACTTGGGCCTGCCGGGGTTGGACGGCATCGAGGTCTGCCGGCAGGTGCGGACCTTCTCCGACTGCTATGTGCTCATGCTCACCGCCCGGGCCGACGAGGTCGACCTGCTGGTCGGCCTGTCCGTGGGCGCTGACGACTACCTCACCAAGCCCTTCAGCCCCCGCGAGCTCGTCGCCCGTGTGCAGGTCGTGCTCCGCCGTCCGAGAGGCGCGGTGGCGCGGGACGAGGGCCCCGAGCTGAGGGTCTTCGGTGACCTCTCCGTCGACACGGAGGCCCGCCGGGTGGCGCTCGCCGGCGAGCCGGTGGAGCTGACCCGGACCGAGTTCGACCTGCTCGCGGCGCTCAGTGCCCGTCCGCGTCTGGCGTTCACGCGACGACAGATCATCGATGCCGTGTGGGACCCGTCCTGGGTGGGCGACGAGCACATCGTCGATGTGCACGTCGCCCACCTCCGGCGCAAGCTCGGCGATGATCCCGCCAGACCGCGCTACGTCGACACCGTCCGCGGCGTCGGCTACCGCATGGGCAGCGGCTGAGCACGGTTCTGGCACCGCACGATTCGCGTGCCGTCAGCGGTGGCCCGGTGGCGCTCTCGATCCCTCGGGCCTACGCGACGGGAGTCACTGGGGCGTCGTGGTGGGCCGGGTAGGCGTGCACCACGACGGCCCGGAGCCTGGGCGTCGTCCGCACCACGTCCGACTCGGCTCGATGCGCCAACGCGTGCGCCTCGAGGAGGCTTGCGCTGGTGTCGACGTCTAGCTCGGCCTCGGCGTGGAGCTCGTGGCCGATCCAGCGCATCCGCACGCTGCGCACGGCTGTGACGCCGGGGACCGCCGCGAGGGTGGACTCGGCGGCTTCGACGAGCTCGGGTTCTACGCCGTCCATGAGGCGTCGGAACACGTCACGGGCTGCAGTTCGGAGCACCAGCAGGATCGCGATCGTGATGGCGAGGCCGACGACAGGGTCTGCCCAGGTCCACCCGACGGCCACCCCGGCGGCGCCCACGAGCACTGCGAGGGACGTGAGCCCGTCGGTGCGCGCGTGGTGCCCGTCGGCGACGAGGGCCGCCGAGCCGATCGCCCGGCCCTCACGAATGCGGAAGAGAGCCACCGCCTCGTTGCCGAGGAAGCCGACGAAGCCGGCCAGGGCGACCCACCCGAGGTTGCCCACAGGGGCGGGGTGGAGCAGCCGGTTGACGGCCTCCCACCCGGCGACCACCGCGGACAAGGCGATCATCGCGATGACGAACAGGCCCGCGAGGTCCTCGGCCCGTCCGTATCCGTAGGTGTACCGCCGGGTGGCGGCCCGCCGACCCAGGGCGAACGCGATCCAGAGCGGCACGGCGGTCAGCGCGTCGGAGAAGTTGTGGATCGTGTCGGCGAGCAACGCCACCGACCCGGACACGTAGACGACGGCGAGCTGCACCACGGCCGTGACACCGAGCACGACGAGGCTGATCTTGACCGCGCGGATCCCGCGGGCGCTCGACTCCAGTGCCGAGTCGATCGAGTCCGCAGCGTCGTGCGAGTGCGGAGTCAGCGCGTGCCTGAGCCGAGCCCACAGCCCGCTCGGGTGGTCGTGGTCGTGTGCGTGGCTGTGGTTCTGGCCGTGACCGTGATCGTCGCGATCGCGGGCTTCGGGGTCCACAGCGTGGTTGTGGTGGTGCGCAGAGGAACTCAACGACGCTGCCCACTTCCGGTGATCGGGAGGATCGTCGACTCGGCAGTGCGGTGGTGCGACGGGATGCCGTCCGAGGCGTGCTCGGCGTTGTGGATCGCGTCGCGCACGAGACCGGCGATGTGCTCGTTCTCGACCCGGTAGAACACCTGGTTGCCCTCGCGACGGGTGCGGACCATGCGTGCCATCCGGAGCTTGGCCAGGTGCTGGGAGACGGCTGGGCCCGGCTTTCCGACGGCGTCGGCGAGCTGACTCACCGACCGCTCCGAGTCCTGCAGCTCCCAGAGGAGCCGGATGCGAGTGCCGTCAGCGAGCATCCGGAAGATCTCGACCGCCAGCTCCACCTGCTCGTCGGGCAGGGCAGGTCCTTGCATACTTGCATCCATGCGCAGATTCTAGCGTCGCGGTAGGGGTGCCCGTACGACGTCCCAGGGGATCGCGCGGCGGTCGTTAAGGGTCGCCAGGCCGTGAACCTGGTCGACCGTTCCCGCCCGGTGGTCACCGGCGGTGCACTACGGCGCTGGTCCGATCACCGCCGAGAGCGTCACGAACGAGTACCCGCGCGCCCGCAGCTCACGGATCATCCGTGGCAGCGCGTCGGCGTCGAGGGTGGAGTGGTCGGTGGGGTGCGCGCCCACGTGCATGAGCACGATCTCGCCCGGCCGTGCGGCCGAGACGACCCGGGAGACGACGGAGGCCACGGACTGCCCGCCCGAGGTGCCCTTCCAGCCGAGCGTGTCGACGGTCCACCGGAAGGGCACGTAGCACTCGGCGTTGACGACCGAGATGGTGCGCGCATCCACGGCGCCGAAGGGGAAGCGGAACCACGGCCTCGGGTCCTGCCCGGTCACGGCGGTGATGCGTGCAGCCGCCTTCCGGATCTCGGTGCGTACCGACGACGACGACAGCGTGGTCAGGTCCGGGTGGGTGTAGGTGTGGTTGCCGACGGGGTAGCGGCTCGCGATCGCCCTGGCGCTCGCCGGGAAGTCGTCCACGAACTGCCCGGTGAGGAAGAAGGAGCCCGGCACGCCCTCGGCTGTCAGGGTGCGCAGGATCGAGGCCACGGCCTTGTTGCCGCTGCCCGCGTCGAAGGTCAGGGCCACGACCTTGCGCTCGGTGCCGAGCGTCGTCAGGTCCCGGCCAAGCAACCGCGACGGTATGGAGCAGGTCGTCGACGGAGGGCTCGTCGTCCTGGTGGGCGTGACCGTCGGTCGTGGGGTCGGGGCGCTCGTCGTGGGCCGTGGCGTCGTCGGCCGTGGTGTGGTCGCACTGGTCGTGGGGCGGGGAGCGGCGGTCGAGCTGGGTCGGGTCGTGGGAACGGTGCTGGACCGCGAGCTCGGGGCTGCGGTGGAGGGCGACGGGAAGGTGGACGTGCTGAGCGTGGGGGAGGGTGCCGGCGTGGCGGGCGTGGGGCCACTCGCACCCTGGCACGCGCCGAGTGCCACGGTGAGCGTCGCGGCGGCGGTCAAGAGCCGCAGCCGCAGGGTGCGGCCGGTCATGGTTCCTCCCACTCCATTTCACCCCCGACGGCCCGGTCTGGGGCGCCGATGTGCTCGACGAGACAGTCGCGACCTCCTGACCCGATCGCGGCCACGGGTGGAGGATGGTGCGGTCGGGGACGTTGCTCCGCGCGAGAGGACTGACATGGCCATCCCGAGTCCTGGCTACTCGATCACCGTGCGGGTCGAGGTGCCTGCCGCCGCCAACGCGACCGCCGCCCTGACGACCGCCGTCTCCTCGACCGGCGGTGCCCTCACCGCCCTCGATGTCGCCGAGAGCCGGACCGACCGCCTCGTCGTCGACGTCACGTGCGACACCCGCGACGAGGCGCACGGGCACCTCATCACCGAGGCGATCGCGGCGATCCCCGGCGCCGTCGTGCACAAGGTCAGCGACCAGACCTTCCTGCTCCACCTCGGCGGCAAGATCGAGGTCAACCCCAAGGTGCCGCTCAAGCACCGCGACGACCTCTCGCGCGCCTACACGCCCGGCGTCGCGCGCATCTGTCGGGCCATCGCCGAGCACCCCGAGGACGCCCGTCGCCTGACCATCAAGCGCAACACCGTTGCCGTCGTCACCGACGGGTCGGCGGTGCTGGGGCTGGGCAACATCGGCCCGCTCGCGGCGCTGCCGGTCATGGAGGGCAAGGCCGCCCTCTTCAAGCAGTTCGGCGGCGTCGACGCGTGGCCGGTCTGCCTCGACACGCAGGACTCCGACGCGATCGTCGCGACCGTCCAGGCGATCGCCCCGGTCTACGGCGGCATCAACCTCGAGGACATCTCTGCCCCAAGGTGTTTCGAGATCGAGGCGCGCCTGCGGGAGCTGCTGGACATCCCCGTCTTCCACGACGACCAGCACGGCACGGCCATCGTCGTCCTCGCCGCGCTGAAGAACGCCCTCCGCGTCGTCAACAAGTCCATCGACGACGTCCGCATCGTCGTCTCCGGCGTCGGTGCAGCCGGCCACGCCATCATCCGCCTGCTGCTCACCCAGGGGGCACGGGACATCGTCGCGTGCGGTCGCACGGGAGCGGTCCACAACGGCAACGAGGGGATGGAGCCGTTCCGCCAGTGGATCGCCGACCACACCAACGCGCGCCACGAGAGCGGCTCCCTCAAGGAGGTGCTCGTCGGCGCCGACGTCTTCATCGGTGTCTCCGCTCCCGACCTGCTCACGGGCGACGACATCGCCACGATGGCACCCGACGCGATCGTCTTCGCCCTCGCCAACCCCGTCCCGGAGGTGGACCCGATCGCCGCGAGCGAGCACGCCGCTGTCGTCGCCACCGGCCGTTCGGACGCCCCGAACCAGATCAACAACGTCCTCGTCTTCCCGGGCTTCTTCCGCGGGCTGCTCGACGCCCACGTGTCCGACATCAGCGACGCGATGATGGTGGCGGCGGCCACGGCCATCGCCGACTCGGTCCATCCCGAGGAGCTCAACGCGAGCTTCATCATCCCGAGCGTCTTCGACGCCTCCGTGGCACCAGAGGTGGCCGCTGCCGTATGCCGTGTCGCGGGTCCGCCGAAGCCGTGACCATGCAGCGTCAGCTCCGTCGCGCGGGTGGTCACGTCTCCGTCGTCAGGGCGCCTGCAACAGGTCGATGAGCGACTGGGCCTCCTCGTCGCAGGCGGAGCACCCGCGCAGGTGCGCGGTCATGGCCGCGTCGAGGTGCTGCGGGTCATGGACGGCCGCCTCGGCGTAGGTGTCCATCCGCTCGAAGCACTCCTCGCACGACAGCCAGGGCGTCGTGTCTTGCAGGAGTGACTCGACCGCGTGGTCGGTGAGGACGTCGGGACGTGGTCCGGGTGTCTGGCTCATCGCGTGCCTGCCGAAGAAGTGGGGGAGACCTCGTGGTCTGTCGGGGAGATCGGGGACGCCTGCGGCAGTTGGGCTGGGCCCACTTGTGACACAGGGAGATAGCCGGTTGCGACGAGCTCGCTCCGCAGGCGTGTGCGCACGTCGTGGAGCGTCTTGTAGAGGGCCCCGCGACTGGTGCCGAGGCGCTCGGCCAGGACGTCGATCGGGACGCCGTCGACGAGGAGGGCGACGGCGATGCGTCGTTGGTAGGGAGTGAGGACGCGGCTCATGGCCCGGGCCACGGCTCCCGCGAGGTCGATGCCCTCGGCAGACAGCTCCGGCCCCTCGTGCGCCGGCGACGGTCGCAGCTCCACGTCGCGCAGCTCGACCTCGCGGTGCTGCCACTGCAGGCGTCGCACTTCCGTCGCAGCTTGGAGGATGGCGAACTTGAACGCCCACGTCGTGAAGCGGCTTCGCCCCTGGAAGGTGTGGAGCTTGCCGAGGAGGGCGGTCATCGCCTCGTCGGCGGCCTGGTTGACGATGACGTCGACGGCGCCGGGCGACGGGTCGGGCAGCGCCGCCCGCATCCGCCACACCTGGTGACCTGCCGCGCGGATCATCAGCGCGTGGAGCTCGCGCAGCGCCGTCGACTGCTCCGGGCCGGTGCCGCCGAGCGCCGACACCCAGTCCCGCGGTTCGGGGTCACCGACGGGAGCACGCGAGTCGGCCTCCGACGCCGGCGGAGCTTCGGCGTTCCGCGAGGAGTCCCTCCGCACCGCCGTCATCAGAGCGCCCGTGGCTCGTCGACTTCGGCGTCGACCGGCGCGAGGATCCGGGCGGCGAGCTCGGGCGGGCAGCCGGCGTCGACGAGCTCGAGCAGGGCGTGTAGGTCCACGCGCTGGCGGGACAACGACCTGGCGAGGGCCGCGGGGAAACCGGCTTCGCGCAGCCGGCACCGCCGCCACTCGACGACGTCGAGCGGCGGACCGGGCGAACGGCAGGGAGCGGGAGAGACGTGCGGGCGGGACTGGTCGGTGAACATGCCTTGTTTGCCGCCGCGAGGGGCTCTCGTCTTACCGACGACGGGCGCTCGAGCGTCGGTAAGACCTGCGACCGCTGATGGCGCTAACACTCCGTCAGCGTCCCATCCCCGAGCCCCGGTGTCTCCGGAGCGACGGGTTCGGACACCGCACCACCCGTCCAGGAGGACCCATGGTCACCACCGGAAGCCACCGCTCGATCCTCGAGACCCAAGAACGCTCGCGACCGCAGAAGAGCGACCCGGCGTACCAGGCCTATGCCGTTTTGCGCACCGCCTTCGTGGTCGCGCCGATCGCCTTCGGCGTCGACAAGTTCAGCAACGTCCTCGTCCAGTGGGACCAGTACCTCGCTCCGGTGCTCTCCCGGCCGCTGCCGGTCACACCGCACCAGGCCATGTATGCCGTGGGCGTCGTCGAGCTCGTCGCCGGCCTCGTCGTCGCCTTCCACCCGCGCCTCGGCGCATTCGTCGTGGCCGCCTGGCTCGGCGGGATCATCCTGAACCTGCTCCTCCTCCCGGGCTTCTATGACGTGGCGCTGCGTGACTTCGGGCTGCTGCTCGCTGCCGTGGCACTGCAGCGCCTGGCCACCCGGTTCGACCCCCGCCCACTGCTGTGGCCCCTGGGCCGGGGCTGAGCCGTGACCACGGCGTTCGTGCTGACGGGCGGTGGCAGTCTCGGCGCCGTGCAGGTCGGCATGCTGGCTGCTCTTCACGAGTGCGGGGTCGAGCCCGACCTGCTCGTCGGCACGTCCGTCGGGGCGGTCAACGCCGCCCACCTCGCAGGTCCGGCCGGACCTGCAGGCGCCGCGGGGCGCAGCAGCGGCTCGAGCACGGCCCGGCGGCTCGAGGAGCTCACCCGGCTGTGGCTGAGCATGCGGCGCCATGACGTGTTCCCGCTCGATCCGCGGCGCTGGCTGGCCGCGGCGCGTGGTGGGCAGCCGTCGATGTTCCCGGGGACGGGACTCGAACGGCTGCTGCAGCGCCACCTCGGCTACGACACCCTCGAACGGGGGCGTATCCCCGTGGAGGTCACCGCCACCGACCTCGTGACGGGCAAGGGGCTGGTCCTCAGCACCGGGTCCCCGGTCAGCGCCGTCCGTGCCAGCGCGGCCGTGCCCGGCGTGCTGCCGCCCGTGGTCCGAGACGGCAGGACCCTGGTCGACGGGGCGATCGGCGACCTCGACGTCCTGGCCTACACGGCAGCGCACGGCGTCACGGACATCTATCTCCTGCCCGCGGGCTACTCCTGCGCGGGGACCCCGCCGAGGACGGCCCTCGGCATCGCGTTGAGCTCTCTGAGCCTGTTGCTGCACCGGCAGCTCATCGCCCAAGTGCGGGGCTACACCGGCGCCGCCCGGCTGCACGTCGTCCCGCCGCTCTGCCCGCTGTCCGTGTCGCCGGCCGACTTCACGCAGACCTCGGTCCTCGTGCGTCGAGCGCACCAGAGCACCAGGGAGTGGCTCGAGGCCCGGCACGGCGAGAGCGGCCAGGACGACGCGAGCGTCCTCGCCCTGCACACCCATTCCGCGCCGACATCCAACCGAGCCGACCACCTCGATCGACCGCACCAGCATCGACGATCCGATGCGCCACAGGAAGGCCTCGCACTGTGAATCCGTCACTCTCCCAATCGGACCCATCGGCCATGCCCCACCAACGCACTCGGCCGCCGTGGTCGGGCACCGGCGCCGTCGCCGAGCCGGACCTCGAACGCGCAGCCGTCGGTGCGCGGCTCCTGCTCGAGGCACTGGGGGTCGACCTCGACAACGAGTCGCTCGCCCGCACACCCGAACGCATGGCCGGGTCCCTGGCCGAGCTGATGAGCCCCCGCCCCTTCCACCTCACGACGTTCCCCAACGACGGCGGCTACGACGAGATGGTCGTCGCGAGAAGCATCCCGCTGCGCTCGCTGTGCGAGCACCACATGCTGCCGTTCGTCGGGACTGCCCACATCGGCTATCTGCCGGGCGCCCGCATCCTCGGCCTGTCGAAGCTGGCCCGGGTGCTCGAGCACTTCGCCTCGCGGCCCCAGGTGCAGGAGCGGCTGACGGTCCAGGTGGCCGACTGGCTGGCAGCCCAGCTCTCACCCGTCGGCGTCGGCGTCGTCATCGAGGCGGAGCACCTGTGCATGACCCTGCGCGGTGTGCAGGCACCCGGGACCACGACCATCACGTCGAGCCTGCTCGGGGTGCTGCGGGAGGACTCCCGCTCCCGGGCCGAGTTCCTCGCCCTGACCCGGTCACCCGGCTGAGCGGCATACGTCCTCGGCTACCGCGCAACCGCCGCGGCGCACCGATGTGACGAGCGGATCAGGAGGAGTCGCACCAGTCGTCAGGACGCGGTGAGAGCCTGAGAGGGACGCGAGAACCATCCCGCGCCACGAGCCCGTAGCTGGGCGGTCCCCCGGAAGGACAGTGGTCATGATCGCGGTCATCGGCGGCACCGGCCGCCTCGGTCGTCTCGTCACCGCACACCTCGTCGAGGCGGGTGAGCAGGTTCGAGTGGTCGCTCGCTCGGCTCCCGCGACACGAGTGCCGGGAGCCCACTTCGTCGCCGCGGACCTGCGCCGGCCGTCGACCCTGGCACCTGCTCTCGACGGAGCCGACGTCGTCGTGGCGGCGGCCCACGGCATGGACCTTGTCGCCGGGGAGTCGCCGGGCGAGGTCGACCGGGACGGGAACATCGCGCTCATCGACGCGGCCCGAGTGCGGGGTGCCGACGTGGTCCTCGTCTCGGTGATCGGTGCGGCCGCCGGCCACCCGATCGAGCTGCACCGGATGAAGTGGGCGGCCGAGGAGCACCTGAGGGCGAGCGGCGTCGCCTGGACGATCGTGCGGGCCTCGGCCTTCGCCGAGATGTGGGTCGAGACGCTCGAGCAGTCGGCGCACGACGGCAAGGGGCCTCAGGTGTTCGGCCACGGCGAGAACCCGCTCAACTTCGTCAGCGTGCAGGACGTGGCCGCCGCGGTGGCGCGGGCTGCGACCGACCGGACGTTGAGGGGCAAGGTCGTCGAGGTCGGGGGTGACGACCTGACGTTCAACGAGCTGGCTCGTCTCGTGTGCCCCGGCCGGGCCCCCGCCACGTGCCGCGCCTCGCCCTGCGGGTCATGGGTCAGGTGGCCCGACCGGTCCGTCCGTCGTTGGCCCGACTGGCGCGGGCCGGCCTGGGCATGGACCGGGCCGACCTGCGGTTCGACGCGTCGGCCGACCACGCGGCATACCCGTGGCTGCCCCGGACATCGGTGCGCGAGGTCGCGCACCGTGCCGCGTCCTGAGTGGGGACGCGTCCGTCAGGCTGCGTGACGCCGATGGGTGCCGGTACGCACGACGGCACCCCGTGGGATGACCTCGTCGGTGTCGACGCGGGCGCCGTCCCAGACGTGGGTCTCGGTGCCGACCTTTGCGCGGGGACCGATCCTGGCATCGCGTCCGATGACGGCACCGGCCGCGACGTGGGCGCCGGTCCCGACGGTCGCCCCGGCGTGCACCGTGGCCCCGCGCTCGATCCAGGCGCCGCTCGCGACGCGGACGTCGGGGCCGACCACGGCGCCGCGGTCGACATACGCGGACTCACCGACGTAGGCCGTCGGGTCGACGTGGGCGTGCGACTCGACGAAACCACCACCGTTGTCGTGGCGGGCGTAGCGCAGCACGGTTCCGTTGTCCTCTTCGAACTCCTCGTACTTCCTTCGCCTCATGGTGCACCCCCTTCGGGTTCGTCGTGGGCACGGTGCCCACGGGTTCCACGTGCCGTTCAACGTTCACGTGTACTTGAAGATTCCGATCGCCCGGCGAGCCGGACCGTCGGTCACTGAGGAACGTCGTACCCGCGACGACAGTTCCATCGGCACCCGTCTCAAGCCTCGACCGGGCGCCTCTGGCGCGATCGGCGGGGCGGCATACGGTGGAAGGATGAACTTCCGATACCTCGGCAACAGCGGACTCAAGATCTCCGAGATCACCTACGGCAACTGGCTCACCCACGGCTCGCAGGTCGAGAACGACGTCGCGACCAAGTGCGTGCAGGCCGCGCTCGACGCCGGCATCAGCACCTTCGACACGGCCGACGTCTACGCCAACACCAAGGCCGAGACCGTCCTCGGCGAGGCCCTCAAGGGTGAACGGCGCGAGAGCCTCGAGATCTTCACGAAGGTCTACTGGCCCACCGGACCCGGCGGCAAGAACGACACCGGCCTCTCCCGCAAGCACATCATGGAGTCCATCAACGGCTCGCTCGAGCGGCTCCAGACCGACTACGTCGACCTCTACCAGGCCCACCGCTACGACACCGAGACGCCGCTCGAGGAGACGATGCAGGCGTTCGCCGACGTCGTCCGTCAGGGCAAGGCGCTCTACATCGGCGTCAGCGAGTGGACGGCCGACCAGATCCGCGAGGGCGTCACTCTCGCAAAGGAGCTCGGCTTCCAGCTCATCTCGAGCCAGCCGCAGTACTCGATGCTGTGGCGCGTCATCGAGGGTGAGGTCGTGCCGACGTGCGAGGAGCTCGGCGTCAGCCAGATCGTGTGGAGCCCCATCGCCCAGGGTGTGCTCACGGGCAAGTACCAGCCCGGCCAGCAGCCGCCCGAGGGCTCGCGTGCGGCCGACGAGAAGGGCGGCGCCGACATGATCAAGCGCTTCATGAACGACGACGTCCTGACCCGCGTGCAGAACCTCAAGCCCATCGCCGACGAGGCGGGCCTGACCATGGCCCAGCTCGCCGTCGCCTGGGTGCTCCAGAACCCGAACGTCGCTGCGGCCCTCGTCGGCGCCTCGCGTCCGGAGCAGGTCGCCGAGAACGTCAAGGCCGCCGGTGTGAAGCTCGAGCCCGAGCTCATGACGAAGATCGACGACGTCCTCGGCAACATCGTCGAGAAGGACCCGGGCAAGACGAAGGAGACCGCGCCCCAGCAGCGCGTCGCCTGACCCTCCCGCAGGGGGCACCACCACCGAGGGCGTATGCCGTCCGCCACGTTCCCGTGGGACGCGCCGGACGGCATGCGCCCTCCTTGTCGTACCCGCCCGCTACGGTCCCGCCACGGTCACCTGGTCGTCCGGGCCCACCCGGGCTGGGGACAACGTCGGCACGGGTCCCTCCGTCCGGACGACCATGACGGCATGACCTTCGAAGACCTGCCCCCTCGGGCGAGCCAGATACCCCTGACCAACCGGCGAGTCGCCGCTGATGTCATCGACCTGATCATCGGCGATGCCGACCGCGAGGTCGGGTGCGTCGCCGTCATGGTCTGCGACTCCCAGGATCGCGGGATCCAGCCGATCCTGCTCCACGACGTGCCGGTGGGCGCCGCGATCGGGGACCTCGAGCGACTGCTCGAGATGCTGCTCCCGCTCGTCGCCGCCAGGGACGGCTCGGTCCTCATCGGTCGTGGTCGACCTCGGGGGGTGGCACCCGACGACACCGAGCGGGCGTGGCACCAGATGGCGATCGACCGCTGCGCAACGCACGGGGTGGGTCTGCTCGGCTACCTCCTGGCGACGGCCGACGGCGTCTTCCGCCTGCCCGACCCGCTCTCGGCTGCGTCCTGACGCTTGGCCGGTCTGCTCGTCGGGTGGTGGCTCAGGCAGACGGTGTGGCTCAGAAAGGCGGCGGGTCGAACGCCGCCGGTGGGTCAGAGGCCACCGGTGTTGGCGTGATCACCGCGGCATCACGAACGGCCTCGAGCCAGTCCTTCGGATGGGTGTCGTAGCGGCGAGCAGCCTTGGTGCGCCAGCGAACCCGGTCGCCCTCACGACTCACCAGCCAGTGACCGTGGGTGTGCAGGTTGTGGTGGGCGCGGTGCTTGCTCGTGAGGTTCGCGACCTCGGTCCGGCCCGAGGGCCACGGTGTGTCGTGGTCGAGGTCGCAGCGGGCGGCGGGCACGGTGCAGCCGGGAGCGCGGCAGGTGCCGTCGACGGCTTCGACGTGGGCTCGCATGGCCGGCGTCGGCTGGTAGGCCCTCGTCTCGAGGTGCAGAGCGGCGCCGGTGTCCGCGTCGACGGCGAGGCGTCGCCAGGTCGAGCCGTCGTTGAGCATGATCTGGCGGGCGTGCTCGGCCGTCACCCAACCGTGGCCGCGCACCTCGCACGGAGCGTCGGTCAGGCCCACGGCTGTGGTGAACGGCACCACGAGGGTGATGGCGGCGGCGGGCCGACGCCCGAGTCGGGAGTACCACTCCTCCTCCGAGCCCTCACGGCGCGCCGTGCCAGCCACCGGAGAACCAGGCGCCGGAGCAGTCGGGGAGGGGTCTGTCGGCCAGCCGAACATGAGGGTGTCGGTGATGACGTCGGCGCGCAGGGTGTCGAGGTCGCGGGGGTCGCCATCCGCACGCGCAGCCCGTGCCAGCGCGTCGGCCCGCTCCATGGCGGCGATGATCTTGTCGGCGTCGTTGATGACGGTGAGCATGCCGAGGCCGTCACCGGTGATCTGCGCGTGCGCTCCACGTCGGCGCCTGGCCGTCCGCCGGCGCTCGGCTGCGTCGCGATCTGCCGCGAGGCAGGCCCGGGTCAGCCGCTGCCGGAAGAGGGTGGGGGAGGGAGGGGCGCCGTCCTTGAGTCGCAGCGACGCCTCGACGATGCCCGGTCCGCACTCGACCGGCAGCGAGGCCAGCTCGCCCTGGATGGTGCACGCGCGGTAGAGCGACACCTTGCCCCGCTGGAGCCGTCCGCGCAGGGCGGCGGCGCCCGGAGTGCGGGCGGTCGCCAGATCGAGGCGGGCGCGGACCTCGTGGTGGCCCAGGCCGGTGGACGTGCTCACCTCCATGGCTGTCAGCTCGTCCGCATCGACCCAGCCGGGCGGCTTGGGGCGGCCGAGGCCCGCGAAGCGGGCCAGCTCGCTGGACTCGATGGTGGAGCGCAGCCGCGCAAGTGCCTCGAGTCCGACGGCGTCGAGCACGGCCTTGCAGCGCTCGACGGACTCGAAGACCCGGAGGTCGGCATCCGCCTCCGACTCCAGCTCCGTGAGCGCATCGCCGGCCTCGATCGGGGAGAGGTCGTCGGCGACGGCGTCGATGAGCTGGGTCACCAGGCCGGGCAGGACGTGCGCGAGGACCGACCCGGCAACCCCGCGACGAAGGGTCCGCTCTAGGAGAGGAAGGTCGCGTTGGCGCCGTCGTCCACCACTGGCAGCGCGTGGGCGATAGAGGTCGGCCAAGCGGTCGAGGTCGACGACGGCGTCGCCCGCGTGGGCAGCACCGACCACCGAGTGGGTGCTCACCGCCATCGCGCCGTCCATGGTCCATTCGAACATGTGTTCTGCATATCTGCTTAGGTGAAGTCCGGTATGCCGGTTTCTGTGGGCTTGAGGAGGTCCTTGAGTGGGGGGGTCGGTGTCGACGGCCTGCTCGAGCAGCCGGTAGAAGAGCAGGCCGCGGGACTTCGCGTTCCGCCGGTTGAAGCGGAAGGTGTACTCGTCGAGGTAGTAGGGCAGGTGCTGCTCCTCGACGCGGAAGTGCAGGGTGCCGATGAGCCAGCGCTTGAGCAGTGAGGCGACCAGGTGCACGCCAGGCAGGACGCTGGCCTTGTCGGGGGCGGAGTAGCCGAGGGTGAACTCGTGGGTGTAGCCGAGGTCGGCGAGCCGGCGCAGGGTGCGGGCTCCGTCGGTGCGGACCGTTGAGCCGGGCTCGATGACGGTGGTGGCGAAGTCGACGAGCTGGGACGTGCCGGGGTGGTCGGCGACAGCGAGCCGGACCCGGCCCAGGCGGCGGGTTTCGTTGTGCTCTATGGCGATCATGACGGCGACCTTGTCGCCGTAGCCGCCATGACTGTTCGCGGTGACACCGCCGATCATCGTCTCGTCGAGCTCGACGATCCCGGACAGCTTGTCGCGTTCGGGGCGGACCATGGCCCGGCGCAGCTTGTGCATCCAGGCCCACGCGGTCTCGTAGGAGCCGAACCCGAGGACGCGTTGCAGCCCGAGGGCTGACATGCCGTTCTTCTGCGAGGTCAGGAACCAGATCGCGGCGAACCAGGTCGACAGCGGCGTCCGGGTCCGGTCGAAGATCGTGCCGGCAGTCACCGACGTGCGCCGCCCGCACGAGCGGCACATCCACAACCCGGCCCCGGTGCGCCAGAACTCCCGCGCCCCACACTTGGGGCAGATGAACCCGTCCGGCCACCGCAGGCCCGCGAGGTAGTCCAGGCACGACTGGTTGTCCGGGAACCACTCCAGCAGCTGCTGGTACGTCGCCGGGTAATCCACTCCCCGAACCGGATTCGTGGTCATCCACAGATGCTACTTCACCCAAGCAGATATGCAGAACATGTGTTCGACTCATGGTCAAGGGGTTGGAAGGGCCGCGACCGAACGACACGGATCCACCCTTGCGCTTCTCGCCTGCCGGAGAGGAACGTGCCAGGGATGGACGTCGCCATCGATCAGCTCTTCGCCCTCGCAGCCGCCGAGTGTGCTCGTCACCGCGCCACCGTCGCCGACCGGCCCGTCCACCCGCGGGTCGCTCGGGAGGTCATGGACGCCGCCTTCGCGACGCCGCTCGGGGCCAAGCCCACGGACGCCCGTCGCGTCGTCGAGGAGCTCCTCGCAGCCGCGAGTCCCGGCCTAGTCGGGACCGTGGGTCCACGCTTCTTCGGCTTCGTGATCGGGGGCGCCTCGCCCGCGGCGACGGCGGCCGACATGCTCGCCGCCGGCTGGGACCAGTGCGCGTACAACGAGGTGCTCTCGCCGGCCGCGGCGGCCGCCGAACGGGCTGCAGGTGGGTGGGCCAAGCAGCTGCTGGGGCTCCCGGCGACGGCAGCCGTCGGCTTCGTCACCGGCGCGCAGGCGGCGAACACCGTGGGCCTCGCCGTGGGGCGGCAACGCGTGCTGGCGGATCGCGGATGGGACGTGGCCCGGGACGGACTCTTCGGGGCGCCGCGGGTCGCGATCGTCGCGAGCGAGGAGCGCCACGCCACGATCGACCGGGCCGTCCGTCTGCTCGGGTTCGGCACCAGCAGCATCGAGCCCGTCGCCTCGACGTCGCAGGGGGCGATCGACGTCGACCGTCTGCGCACGACGCTCGACGCGCTCCGGGACCGGCCGCTCATCGTGTGCCTGCAGGCCGGCAACGTCAACACCGGCGCCTGCGACGACCTGCGCGTGGCGACGACGCTCGCCCACGATCGCGGGGCGTGGGTCCACGTCGACGGCGCCTTCGGGCTCTGGGCCGCGGCGACTCCTCGGACCGCTCACCTCGTGGACGGCGTCGAGCTGGCCGACTCGTGGGGCACCGACGCCCACAAGTGGCTCAACGTGCCCTACGACTGCGGACTCGCCTTCTGCGCCGACGCGACGCTGCACGCCGCCACGATGTCGTATGCCGCGTCGTACCTCACCGGGTCGGGCGCCCTCTCCGACCCCGTCCTGGGTGACCTGACGCCCGAGTCCTCAAGGCGTGCACGGGGATTCGCCGTCTGGGCGGCGATGCGAGAGCTGGGTTCCGATGGCGTTGCTGAGCTCGTCGACCGATGTTGCGCCCTGGCCCGGCGCATGGCCTCGCGTCTCGAAGCGGGGGGCGCCACCGTCCACAACGACGTCGTGCTCAACCAGGTCCTGGTCAGCATCGGTGACTCGGCCGGCACCGACACCGTGGTCGACGCCGTGCAGCGTGAGGGCACGTGCTGGGTGGGTGCCACGACGTGGCACGGCCAGCGGCTCATCCGCGTGTCGGTGTCCAACGCGACGACGACGGAGGCTGACATCGACGTCTCCGCGGACGCCATCCTCAGAGCCGCGCGGGACGTCTGAGTCGCGCGCACCCCAGGTCCACCGTCCGCACGCCCCGGTCCCATCCCACCGGCAGCCGGCCCTCAGCCCGGGGCGCCCGCCCAGTCCGACAGTGCCTCGAGGAGGTAGCCGGCCAGGCGTGCCTGATCAGGCACCACGTCGGGATCGGCCACGACGGTGACTCCGAGCGTGCCGGCATACGAGAGCACGTCGAAGGTCACGGCGACGTTGCCCGGCGTGACGGCGACGGGGACGACGCTGCTGACGACACGGTCGCAGAACCGCCACGGCTGCGCCGGTCCGCGCACGTTCGTGACGAAGGTGTTGACGAGCCGCTGGTGGTCGACGAACCAGCGGAACACGCCGAGCCGGGCCAACGCCCGGAAAGCGACACCCAGAGGGGCCGCCGAGGCGGCACGAGGGCGACGGCGCTGGTCACGCGTCATGCTCGCGATGGTCTGCAGTCGTGTGCCGGAGTCGACGTTCAGGGGGAGCCGGAAGGGGACGACGCCGGTGTCGTTGCCGAGACGGCCGGCCTCGGTCCCCGCGCGACCGGAGTAGGGCACGGACACGACGAGCGAGTCGACGGTCTCGCCTCGGTCGCAAAGGAACCCTGACAGCGAGTCGGCCACGGCCGCCAGCACGAGGTCGTTCACGGTGACGCCCAGTCGGTGGGCAGTGGCGACCAGGTCCGTCAGCGGGACGGTGACGACATGCAGACGACGACGGGCACCCGTCGGCCGGTTGAGCGAGGTGCGGGGACAGAGACGGGGGCGCGTGCGTGCGAGCCCCAGGTCCTGCAGGCCCGAGCGAGCCAAGCGGGCGCGGGCCGCCAGCGACGTCACACCCCCGGCTCTCGACCGCCACGCCTCGGCAGCAAGGGTGGACGCCGACGGATTCGGCCGAGGAGGGTGCGGCCTGAGCCCGGCATCGACGGGCGAGGAGTCCGCGAGCGCTCCCAGCATCGCCAGGCCGCCGAGCCCGTCGGCCAGGACGTGGTGGACGACGACCACGAGAGCCGCGCGACCATCGTCCAGCCCCGTGACCCAGACGCAGCGCCACAACGGTCGATCGCGCGGCAGCCTGCGGCAGGTGGCGTCCGCTGCGACGTCCCAGAGGTCCTCGTCCTTCTCGACGTGTCGCCGGCCGACGTGGCGGTCGATGGCGAAGTCGGGGTCGTCGGCCCAGTACGGTCGCCCGCACCCGGGAGGGGCGCGGCGCAGTCGCTGTCGCAGCCTCGGAACGGCGTCCGTCCAGGCCGCGAGCACCCCTGTCACGCGGGCCGGTTCGAGCTCGGCACCGTGGTCGACGACGAGCACCGCGGCGATGTTCATCGCTGCCGACCCGCGGTCGCTCACCAGGGTCGTCAGGTCTCCGGCGCTGAGCCGGTCGACGTCGCTCGTCGCCGAGCGTGCCCGCCCGGGATGGGCCGTGTACATGCTTCGACGCTAGGCCGGGCGCATTTCGGCGACCACCGTTTGCGAGCGGCGCCACGTGTCTGTCGGGTCACCCGCACGCACGCACGCACGCACGCACGGACGGACGCGTCGAGCCGGTCGCCCCCGCCGACCCGGGAAGCCATACCCGAATCCAGCGTTCTCCCAGCGTGCACCCAGCAGTTCCTGACCACCTCTTGACCTTCCGGCTCGTAGCCCCCCGCCCGGGTGAGTCGTTGGACAGGTCGAGCGAGGACGCCGGTCGTCGCTCGACGGCCTCGGCCGGACACCTCGGGGGTGCCCTCTTCCTCGGATCCAGGAGCTGCCAGCATGTTGCCCACGCTGTCCCGCAGGACCCCGTCCCGTTCCATCCCGGTCGTCGCAGCGGCCGGACTCGTCTGCGCCCTGGGCGTGGCGGCACCGGCGCTCGCCGCGACGCCCGACTCGGGGACGGTGTCCGACACCAGCACGAGCGTGCAGTGGACCGCCGGGCCCTTCGCTGCGCCGAACGTCACCGGGACCACCGGCGACGTCACGTGCGGTCCGGGGCTCTGCGACGACTTCGCCCTGCACGTCTCGACGCCGAGCACCTACGGCGACACCCACCAGCTCACGGTCAAGGTCGGCTGGGCCAACGCCGCCGCCGACTTCGACATCTACCTGCTCGACCGGACGGGCGCGGTCGTGGCGTCCTCGGCCTCGAGCGCGGACCCTGAGACCATCGTGACGCCCCCGACGAGCGGCGACTACACGGTGCGGGTCGTGCCCTACGCGCCCCTCGGTGAGTCCGTCACGGGGACCGCGACCCTGACCGAGGTCCCGGCCAACCCCGCCCCGAGCACCGCCACGCCGCCCACCTACAGCCAGTACGGCGCCCCCGAGTCCTTCGGAAGGGCCCACGACGCAGGGGAGCCGTCGATCGGCAGCAGCCACCCGACGGGCGCGACCTTCTACCAGGCGCTCTACGACACCTACCGGGCCACGTGGGACGACAGCGCCAGCCCGTCCAAGGTCACCTGGGCCGACGTCTCGGCGACGCCGGCCAACGGGTGCGCCACCGGCGGCTCCACCTCGCTCGACCCGATCGGCTTCACCGACCCGAAGACGGGCCGCGTCTTCGAGAGCCAGCTCGCGGGCAAGACCTCGCTCATGTGCTACTCGGACGACGAGGGCAAGACGTGGTCTCCCAGCCAGGGCGGTGGCCTGAACTCCGGAGTCGACCACCAGACGGTGGGCGGCGGTCCCTACTCGACCGCCGGAGTCGGGGCGCTGCCGACCTCGACCTACCCGAACGCCGTCTACTACTGCAGCCAGGACATCGCCGATGCCAACTGCGCGTCGAGCCACGACGGGGGCGTGACCTTCGGGCCGGCCGTCCCGATGTACTCGCTCCTCGACTGCGGTGGCCTGCACGGGCACGTCAAGGTCGCTCCGGACGACGGCACCGTCTACGTCCCCAACAAGTCCTGCGGGGGCAACCAGGCCGTCGCGGTCTCCGAGGACGGCGGCACCACGTGGTCGGTCCGCAAGAACCCTGCCAGCACGGCCGGCGACTCGGACCCGAGCGTCGGCATCGGCGCCAAGGGCACGGTCTACATGGGCTACCAGGCCGCCGACGGCACGCCCCGCGTCGCCGTGAGCCGTGACAAGGGCAAGACGTGGACCGACGACCAGAACGTCGGGGCCGGTCTCGGTGTGCACAACACCGTCTTCCCGGTCGTCGTGGCCGGCGACGACGACCGTGCCTCTTTCGCCTTCATCGGGACGACGACGCCAGGCAACTACCAGGACGCGACGAACTTCACGGGCGACTGGCACCTCTACGTCTCGACCACCTACGACGGTGGCAGGAGCTGGGTCACGGTCGACACGACGCCGAGCGACCCGGTCCAGCGCGGTTCCATCTGCACCGGAGGAACCACGTGCGGCAACGACCGCAATCTGCTCGACTTCATGGACGCCACGGTGGACCGGACCGGACGCGTCGAGGTGGGCTACGCCGACGGCTGCACGGGTGCCTGCGCCAAGCCCGGTGGCGCCCAGAACTTCGACGCCTACGCCACCATCGCCCGCCAGCAGACGGGCACCACGTTGTATGCGGCATACGACGCCCTGCCCAACCTGACGCCGACGGCCCTGTCCGTGAAGAAGGGCGGCGGACTCTACGTCGCCTCGACCACCGTCGCGAACTCCGGCAAGGCCGCCGCGGCCGGTGTCACGACACGTCTGCTCGTCGACGGCGTGGACGTCGCCACGTCGGCGCCGGTCGATCTCGCGGCCGGTCGCTCGGCGTCGGTCGCCTTCCCCGGCGTGCGTCTCGGCAAGGGCACCCACTCGGTCGTCGTCGTGGCCGACCCCGACGGCCACATCCGCGAGTCCGACGAGGCCGACAACCGCCGAGCGACGCAGGTCACCCGGTGACGCGGCTCGCACGGGTGAGGCCGATGACCGCGGCCGCCCTCTGCGCCCTCGCCGCCGTGACGGTGCTCGGGGGGTGCGGAGAGGACGAGCTCGAGTCGGCGATGGCAGAGCCGGGGAGCACCGCGACGCCGGCCGCCCTGGTCTGCGCCAAGGACGCGAAGCCCATAGACCTGCCGCCCTCGTTCCCGACGCAGGCGACGGTGCCGGACGGCTACGTCGTGACCGGCGTGCAGGTCCGGAGCGCGGGCCGCACGGTCGTCACGGCCGTCTCGCCCAAACCGTTCAAGCAGACCCTCGCCGACATGCAGGCCGCCTACTCGACCCGCGGCTGGACGGCCTCCGAAGGGGAGGTCGAGGAGCGTGACGCCGAGTCGAACTTCGACGGCAACGGCGTGCGCGGCAGGTGGGCGATCCGCGAGATCCCGGACTGCGTGGACAACACCTCGGTGAGCGTGCTCATCGGAAAGTGACACCGGCGGCAGGGCGCGAGCAGCGCCCTGCCGCTGTCGCCCGATCCGTCGCCCGATCCGTGGCCACGCGTGCCATGTCTGGGCTGTCACAACTCCCTGCGGACCCATCGGCGGCGCGGGACGATGGGGGTGGCCGGAGCATGCGGCCCCGACCGACGTGGAAGGGGAGAGCGATGGACGCCGCAGTCAGCAGGGCGGATGAGACCATGAGCCACGGCATCGTCGTGGGCTACGACGGGTCGCCTGGTGCTCGACTGGCGCTGGACTGGGCCGTCGAGACCGCAAAGCGGGACGAGCGTCCCCTGACCCTGCTGCACTGCGTCGGGCTCACCATGACGCCGACCTTCCGTGCCTATGACCCCGGCGTGCAGGCCAAGGCGTACGACGAGATGTCTCGCGGAGTGCTCTCGGAGGCGATCGAGATCGCGGCAAAGGCGTTGGACCGCAAAGAGATCCACCCACTCAGCGTCATCGGGAGCGCTGCCGCGGAGCTCGTCGGTGTCTCGTCGCAGGCCGACCTCGTCGTGACGGGCTCCCGCGGGCACGGCGCCATCTCGGGCGGTCTGCTCGGCTCGACGTCGTATGCCGTCACCGCGCACGCGCACTGCCCCGCGGTCGTCGTGCGCGGGCAGTCTGTCGTGCACGCCGGTCCGTCGCACCCGGTCGTGGCGGCCTTCGACGACTCCAAGAACGCGCAGAAGGCGCTCGAGACGGCGATCCAGGTCGCGGTCGCCGCCGAGGCTCCGTTGCACGTCGTGGCCGTCGACAACGTGGGCGGCCTGGAGGCCTGGCCCGAGACGGACACCATGCTCGGGCGCGAGGAGATGATGGAGCAGATGCACCGCCGTGTCGGCGAGACGCTGAAGCACGTCGCGGACGACGCGCAGCGCGCCCACCCCGGTCTCCAGGTGCAGACCAACCTCCTCGGAGGCGGCGCGGGAGCCGCCATCGCGGCCTACGCCGTGGACGTCAAGGCGGGCCTCGTCGTCCTGGGATCGCGCGGCCACGGCGGCTTCACCGGGATGCTCCTCGGGTCGGTCAGCCACCGGGTGGTCCACGACGCACCGTGCCCCGTCATGGTCATCCACTGACGCGGACGTCGGCCCGGTTCGACTGTCCGGCAAGGAAGTTCGGATGTACCCGTCCAGGTCTGCCGATGGCCTCGTCGTCGTGGGCTACGACGGTTCGGCCGCGTCGCAGCGTGCGCTCGTGTGGGCCGCGGCGGTGTCACGTGACCTCGGTGACGAGCTGCGGATCATCCACGCCGTCGAGCTCGACCTGCTGCCGGGACGCCGCAGCCATGCCCTGCGGCCGTTGAGTCCCTCGCTCGAGATGGTCGCCGAGACGATGGTCGGGGGACCGTCGACGTGGCCCGGCAAACCGCTGGCGCGTTCGCGCGTGCGAGCCGTGCACGCCTTCGGCGGGCCGGCGGGGGAGCTCGTCGACGCCTCGATGACGGCCGACCTCGTGGTGCTGGGCACGCGTGGTCGCGGGCGGGCTCGAAGCGCGCTCATCGGCTCGGTCTCGAGCGCCGTGGCGGCCCGCGCCTACTGCCCGGTCGTCGTCCTGCACGATCTCGCGCACCCGGCCCGTGGGGCCCGTCGCGACGTCGCGGCGCCCGGTCCGGGCTGCGAGGTCGTCTGCGCCGTGACCCCGGCCGCCGACAGCGCGCACGAGGGTCGGGTCGAGCGACTGGTGTCTGCTGCCGGGAGAGTCGCGGCGGGGTGCTCGGCGCCGCTGCGCCTCGTCACCGTGCTGCCGTCGACGGCGGCCGGTCGCTCCGGAGGTCCCGGACGTCCCGGCCCCCGGCCGGTTCCCTACGACACCGAGGGACTGGTGCGCAGTCACCCGGGTCTCGAGGTGACGTCCCAGACCCTGCTCGGTGACCCGGTTGAGGCTCTCACGCGCACGAGCCGGGACGCAGGGCTCCTCGTCATCGGTGCGCCGCACACCGGTGGCGTGGCAGCGGTGCTCGCCGGCACCCCGGCGTACCGCATCATCCACGACGCCACCTGTCCGGTGATGCTCGTCCACTGAGCCCGCCGCGCGCCACCGCGGGCAGCTGCTTGGCAGGGACGTCAGGCAGGACCGCGTGGGTCCCGGGCCCGAATCGGTGCAACTCGCAAGGGATTCGGGTCCCGGGACCGGGCCACACGGCATACGGCCGCAGGGCAGGAGGGGAGACGTCAGGACGTGGGCGGGTGCTGGAAGCCCGGCCGTCCGGCGGTGCCGGCGGCACGTTCGACCGACCGACCCAGCCGACCCGCGGCGGCGCCGAAGGCGCTCACCCCACGGCCGCCGAGCGCTGGCGGCACGACGACGACGGGGCAGTGCGAGGACCGCACGAGCCTGCTGCCCAGCCAGCGCGCACCGACCTCGGTCGACTGGCCGGCGTCTATGACGACGAGGTCGGCGTTGCGGCTCTCCTCGACGAGGACCGCGCGCCGCTTGCCCGCCACGACCCTCGTCTCGACGAGGTGGTCGTGTCCGAGGACGCGTGCGACGTCCTCGGCCAGGCGCGCTGCCTCGACGGCGCGGGCGCCGTCGTCCGAGACGACCGACGGCACGCGGCCGCCGGTCGCCGTCTCGGGAGCGTGCGGGCGCCAGGCCCGCACGGCCACGACCCGGCCGCCGTGCAGCGAGGCCTCCTCGACCGCCCACCGCAACGCGCCGGGGGAGCCGCTGGTGGGGCTCACCCCGACGACGATGGTGTGGACGCGCCCGAGGTTCGCGACGTTCATGCGGTGGCCCCCGACTCCTCCGAGACCTTGCTCAGCGGGTCGGCGACGTCCTCGAGCGACTTCTGCTCCGCGTCGATGCCGATCACGAGGGCGACGATGCCGCCGAAGATCATGATCACGGCACCTGCGACGTAGCCCCACGTGAGCGGCATGCGGTCCTTGCCCTCACCGATGAGCGCGCCGTAGAGCACGGGCGCGACAGCGCCCGCGCACTGCGCCACGACGAAGAAGTAGCTGATCGCCTGGCCACGCACCTCGAGCGGGAAGATCTCGCTCACGGTGAGGTAGGCGGCCGATGCACCGGCGGACGCGAAGAAGAACGCCACGCACCAGAAGATCGTGTGCGTCGTCGCGTTGAGCAGCTCGGCGTGGAAGGCCCACGCCGACGCCAACAGCACGATGCCCGCGACCGTGTAGGTCCCGAAGATCATCTTGCGGCGGCCCACGGTGTCGAAGAAGTGGCCGAGCAGCAGCGGACCGAGCAGGTTGCCGGCCGCGAACGGCAGGAAGTACAGCGAGGTGTCGGCCTTGCTGATGCCGTAGAAGTTCGTCAGCACGAGCGCGTAGGTGAAGAAGATCGCGTTGTAGAGGAACGACTGCGTCACCATCATCGTCAGGCCCAGCATCGTGCGGCGCCCGTAGCGGTGGACGAAGACGTCCCACAGCACCTTGAAGCCCATGCGGTCCTCGGCCTTGACGAGGATCGCCTTGCTCTCGTCGACCTCGGGGATCTCCCCGCCCTCGCGACGCACGCGCTCCTCGATCTCGTCGACGGTGCGCTCGGCCTCCTCGGCGCGCCCGTGGGTGAGCAGCCACCGCGGGCTCTCCGGGATGTGCCGGCGCAGCCAGATGATCGACAGGCCGAGGATCGGGCCGATGAAGAAGGCCAGGCGCCAGCCGATGTTCTCGGCGACGTTGTCCGGGTTGAGGAGGTAGAGGTTGGCCAGGGCGCCGAAGAAGGCGCCGAACCAGTACGTCCCGTTGATCGCGATGTCGACGCGGCCGCGGAAGCGCGAGGGGATGAGCTCGTCGATGGCCGAGTTGATCGCGGTGTACTCGCCGCCGATGCCCATGCCGGCGATGAACCGGCAGACCCAGAGGAACCACATGTTCGGCGACAGGCCGGCGAGGCCCGAGCCGACGAGGTATATGACGAGCGTCATGATGAAGAGCTTTCGGCGCCCCAGCCGGTCGGTCATCCGACCGAACGTCAGCGCTCCGACGACCTGGCCGACAAGGTAGACCGTGCCGGTCAGACCGACCTGGGCGGCCGACATGCCGAGCGTCTTCTGGAAGCCGGACTCGGACACGATCTGGATCTCGAGGCCGTCGAGGATCCACGAGATCCCGAGCCCGAAGACGACAGACCAGTGGAACTTCGTCCACGGGAGCCGGTCCATGCGGGCGGGCACCAGACTCCTGACGGCCCCGTCCGTTCGTTGTGCGACAGCTTCGCTCATCCCATCTCCTTCGATCCGAATCGCTGTGAACCGTCGGGTCAGGGCGCGCGGCGCCGCGTCCTCACCGCGGGGAGTCGTACCCCCTCACGTGCACGCTGCAACACATTCCGGACAACCGGAGTCCTCGGACCGACAGCGCGCGCAGGGCCGCTCAGCCGCGGCGCTCGTCCTCGTCGTCGCCCTCCGCGACCTCGACCTGCTGCTCGACGAGGTCGCCTTCGTCCGCGACGGGCAGGGCGCCCTCCGTGGTCGCCGGACGGAGGGTGTCCGGGAAGAGCACGTCGGGGGCGTCCGTGTCGGGGCGGCCGGTCGAGAGCTCTTCGGCGACCGTGCTCTCGGGCTGGCCGCCGTCGAACTCGCTGGGGTCGGGGGTGCTCGGGTCGGTCGCACGTGAGGTGTCCATGCCGCTCCCGTACCCGGCCGGTCGCGAGCCGAACAGCGAGGGCGTATGCCGTCACCGGCGCCGAGCGTGCGACGGCCCGCGCGTGGTGGGTACGTCCCGGGTGAACACCGATCCGAGGAGGCCATGACATGCCTGCGAAGAAGCGCTCGACATCCCGGTCGGGCACCGACCTGCCGTCCACGCTCGAGCGGTCGCCGAAGAAGGCGCAGGAGACGTGGCTGGCCACGCACGACGCCGCGGTCGAGGAGTACGGCGAGGGCGAGCGCGCGCACCGGACGGCGTTCGCCTCGCTCAAGCACTCCTTCGAGAAGGTCGGCGACCACTGGGAGGCCAAGGACGAGAAGGGCCCGAGCGACGTCCAGGCGGAGCGCCGGGGAGCCGAGGCCCAGGCCCACCGCAACGACGGCGACTCGGCCGGGGGCGTCAACGCCAACGCGGCGAAGAGCCACCTGCTCGACGTCGCGAAGCGCCTGGACGTGCGTGGCCGGACCCGCATGACCAAGGACGAGCTCGTCGAGGCGATCCAGCGCGCCAACGACCGGGCCACGGCTGCGGCACGCAAGAAGTCGAGCTGACGAATCGCTCTGTCGCCCGGACGTTTTCGGCACCAACCGGTCGAACGGGATGAACCGCCCCGGACATCGGGCACACGGGCACTCAGGTTCGTCGGAGTCGGTTCTACGGACGGGCTCGACGTTCTAACGTGGTGAGCTGGGCCGCCGCAGGAGTCGGCCCAGCGGCGGGACGCTCATGCCGCCGCCGCGGAGGAGACAACCATGTCCGTGTCACGAAGTCGGGGTGGGTCTCGGGGAACTGCAGTGCTCGGAGCGGTCGCGGTCGTCGCGGCTGCCGCGTTGGCGACGGCGGTGGCGTCCAGCGACGCCTCGGCGGCCGGTGCCACGTCCACCTATCTGGTGGTCTACAAGGACAAGACGTCGACGAGCGGTGCCGGCAGGGCGGTGTCGGCGGCCGGTGGGCAGCTCGTCGCGACGTATGCGCCCATCAGTGTCGTCGTCGCCCGTTCGTCGAGCCCCGACTTCGCGGTCAGGATGCGCGCCGTCAAGGGCGTCGAGGGCGCCGTCGCCACGACGAGGTTCGCCAGTGCCATCGACGGCGGAGCCGTCGGGGCGGATGCGTCGGCGACGGGGGACACGACGACGGATGCACCGTCCGTGCCGGCCAACGGCGTCGCAGGACTGAATGACTCGCTGTCGGGCCTGCAGTGGGACATGACCCAGATCAAGGTGGGCGAGGCGCACGCGGTGAGCACCGGCTCACCGTCGGTCCTCGTCGGTGACATCGACACCGGTCTCGACTACACCCACCCCGATCTCGCGCCGAACGTCGATGCGGCCGCGAGCGTCAACTGCGTCAGCGGTGTCCCGGTGGCCGGGGTGGTGGCCGCCATGGACGACAACGGCCACGGCACCCACACGGCCGGCACGATCGCGGCCGCGGCGAATGGCATCGGCATCGTCGGGGTGGCGCCGAGCGTCAAGATCGCCGGCATCAAGGCCGGCAACGCCGACGGCTTCTTCTTCCCCGAGGCGGTCGTCTGCTCGTTCATGTGGGCCGCCGAGCACGGCGTCGACGTGACCAACAACAGCTACTTCGCCGACCCGTGGCTCTTCAACTGCCGCAACGACGCCGAGCAGCGGGCGATCTGGACCGCCGAGCGGCGCGCCATCAAGTACGCCCAGTCCAAGGGCGTGCTGGTCGTGGCCGCCGAGGGCAACCAGGCGGATGACCTCTCGCACCCGACGTTCGACGCGACGAGCCCGGACAACACGACGCCCGTCCTGCGCGCCATCTCCAACGCGTGCGCCGTCGTCCCGACCGAGGTGCCGGGCGTCGTCGGCGTCAGCGCGACGGGCAACAAGCAGATGAAGTCGTTCTACTCCTCCTACGGCATCTCCGAGGTCGACGTCGCAGCTCCTGGAGGCGACTCGATCCTCCAGCAGACCGCGGCCGCACCCAACGGCCGGGTCCTGTCGACCTGGCCCGCCTCCCTGCTGGCCTCCACGTGCCTCCCGGCGCGCCGCGTCATCGATGCGAGCGGAGCCGCGTACTGCTACCAGCAGGGCACGTCGATGGCCTCGCCGCACGCAGCGGGCGTCGCGGCCCTCATCGCCAGCGTCACCGGCAAGACCGGCGGCGCCCTTTCCGCCGCCCTGCAGGACGCGGTCAACCCGATCCCGTGCCCGACCGACGTCTCGGCCTACGCGTTCTTCCCGGCCCTCGACGGCGGAGCGCCGCAGACCTGCGAGGGCACCCTCACCCAGAACAGCTGGTTCGGGGCGGGGGAGATCGACGCCCTCAAGGCGGTCGGCTGAGCACACCGCGTGTGCCGCCGGGACGGGGCACCCGACCCGGCCCGGCGGCATACCCCGCCGTCCCCGTCCTGCCTGTCTGAGTGGTCACAAAGGCCCCGGGCACGTGGCCGTCGGCGGCAGGATGGAGGTGGCCGGAGCGAGTGGCCCGGTCCCGGGACCCAGGGAAGGGGTGCACGATGAACGGCCAGGTACGGACCACGTACGGCATCGTCGTCGGCTACGACGGTTCGGCAGCATCACAGCTCGCGCTCGAGTGGGCCGCAGAGACGGCTCGCCAGCAGGGCAAGCACCTGACCCTGGTGCACAGCGTCAACCTGGCCAGCGTCCCCGCCTTCCCGGCCATGGACCTCTCGCAGATGGAGCCCACGCTCGAGCACGCCGCAAAGGCGCTCGTCGACGAGGGCGCCGAGCGGGCCGGCGCGACCCTCGACGCGTCGCAGATCGAGACGCAGTACTGGCTGGGGAGCCCGGCCGCGCAGCTCATCGACGCCTCCCGTGAGGCCGAGCTCGTCGTCGTCGGCAGCCGTGGCCGCGGGCGCCTGCTGGCCGGTCTGCTCGGATCGACGTCGTATGCGGTCACCGCCCACTCGCAGTGCCCCGTGGTCGTCGTGCGCGGCCCTGAGGGCAAGACGCCCGACGACGTCCCGATGCCGGCCCGGCCGGGTCGCGGTCACGACGTCGTCGTCGGGATCGACGACTCGGACGCCGCGGTGCGGGCTGTCAACGCCGCCGTCGAGGTCGCCGAGCGCGAGGGCGCAGTGCTGCACATCGTCCGCGTCGCGCACTCGCCGTCAATGGAGGCCTGGACGTACGCCGAGACCGCCAAGGGGGGCACGGAGGAGACCCACGCGATCCGCGACCACGCCGAGGAGTCCGTGACGCGGGCGGCCAACCGGGTCAGGGCGCTGCACCCGAAGGTCATCGTGACGACCGAGGTGCTCTACGGCGATCCCGGGCAGTCGCTCGCCGACCTCGGCGCGACGGCGGGTCTGATCGTCGTCGGGTCGCGTGGGCACGGCGGCTTCACCGGCATGCTGCTGGGGTCGGTCAGCCACCGCGTCATCCACGACGCGACCTGCCCGGTCATGGTCGTGCGCTGACGAGATCCGTTCGGGCCCAGGCGCTTTCAGTCAACGCGCTCAGGTCCGCGTGTCGACGGCGGGCGCTCAGCCGAGCGCCTCCGCGAAGCGACCGAGCGCGGCGTCCCAGCGGGACTTGTCGCCGGCGCCGTCCTCGGCGATGCCCTCACCCTCGTGGTACAGGTCGACGCGCGTGCCGTCGCCGTCCGGCTTGAGCTGGAGGTCGACGATGCTGAGCGGCCCGTCCTCGTCGCGGTGCCACGACACGCGAACCTGCTCCATCGGGTGGTAGCTGCGCACGACCCCGTGCGGCCCGTCGGTGCTGTGCCACGACTCGCCCTTGTTGCCGAGCGTGACGCCGGGGCCTAGGAGGGCCTCCGTGCCGCGGGCACTGATGAGGTGCTGCCACACCTGCTCGACCGGGGCACCCACGGTCAGGCTCGAGTGCACGCCGGCGGGAGACCCCTCGAGTTCGGCGTCCGCCTCCGCGGAGTTCTCGGGGATCGACTGCGTTGAACTGCTCATGGGCACCTCCGGGTCGCTCGGACCGGCCCCTGATGGGCCGGACCCACCACAGACAGTCGACCAAAGACTGGGCCGGATGACAATGGCTCGGCGGGACCCACTTCGGCCCTAGTCTCGAGGAGACGATCGACCGCTCGGCATCACTGCTCGGACTCGAGGCGAGTGCGCGTTTCTACCCACCGGAGGTGCGAAGGCGCTGCCGGCGGGTCCGTCCTGCGTGCGGTCCTCGCGTCCGCCTTCGGGCGTCCGGCTCCGGGCGTCAGCCGGTGAAGCCGGCCCGGCGCAGCGCGTCGGCCATGGCGCTGTTGGCCGGTGCCTCGTCCCGACGGGGCCGGTTGCCCTGCCCCGACGAGCCCTGGTTGCCACGCTGCTGACCGCCCCGCGACTGACCGCCACGTGACTGACCCTCACGGCCACCACGCGCCTGCCCGGGTGCGCCCTGGCCGCGCTCCTTGGGGCCGCCGGGCGTCACCTCGTCGTCGAGGCGGAGGGTGAGCGAGATGCGCTTGCGCGGGACGTCGACGTCGAGGACCTTTACCATGACGACGTCACCGGGCTTGACGACCTCGCGCGGGTCGCGGACGAAGTTCGTCGACAGGGCGGAGACGTGCGCAAGGCCGTCCTGGTGCACACCGATGTCGATGAAGGCCCCAAAGGCTGCGACGTTGGTGACGACGCCCTCGAGCGTCATCCCCGGCTTGAGGTGCTTGATCTCCTCGACGCCCTCCTTGAAGGTCGCCGTCTTGAACGTCGGTCGCGGGTCGCGCCCCGGCTTGTCGAGCTCGCTGATGATGTCGGTGACGGTCGGCAGGCCGAAGGTCTCGTCGACGTAGTCGGCGGGCCGGATCGACTGCAGCGCAGTGGTGTTGCCGATGAGGGTCGTCAGCTTCTGCCCGGTCGACTCGAGCATGCGGCGCACGACCGGGTAGGCCTCCGGGTGCACGGCGGACGCGTCGAGCGGGTCGTCACCGCCCGGGATGCGGAGGAAGCCGGCGGCCTGCTCGAAAGCCTTGGGCCCGAGGCGCGGCACGTCCTTGAGGGCCTTGCGCGTGCGGAACGGGCCGGCGGCGTCACGGTGGGCGACGATGCTGTCGGCGAGCCCGGGGGTGATTCCCGAGACGCGCGTCAGCAGGGGAGCCGAGGCCGTGTTGACGTCGACGCCGACGGCGTTGACGCAGTCCTCGACGACTGCGTCGAGGGAGCGGGAGAGCGCGGTCTGGCTGATGTCGTGCTGGTACTGCCCGACGCCGATCGACTTCGGGTCGATCTTGACGAGCTCGGCGAGCGGGTCCTGCAGGCGGCGGGCGATCGAGACGGCGCCGCGCAGCGACACGTCCATGCCCGGGAGCTCCTGCGACGCGAACGCCGACGCGGAGTAGACCGAGGCGCCGGCCTCGGAGACGACGGCCGACGTCAGCTTCAGCTCCGGGTGCGCCTTGATGAGGTCGGCCGCCAGGCGGTCGGTCTCACGTGACGCCGTGCCGTTGCCGATGGCGATGAGATCGACCGCGTGCTCCTTGGCGAGCCGCGCGAGGGTCGCCAGCGAGCGGTCCCACTGGTTCTGCGGGACGTGCGGGTAGATCACCTCGGTGGCGACGACACGGCCGGTGCCGTCGACGACGGCGACCTTGACGCCGGTGCGGAAGCCCGGGTCGAGACCCATCGTGGCGCGCGCTCCCGCGGGGGCGGCGAGCAGCAGGTCGCGCAGGTTGGCGGCGAAGACGCGTACGGCCTCCTCCTCGGCCGCCCGGCGCAGCTGCATCCGTGCGTCGATGCCGAGGTGGACGAGGATCTTCGTGCGCCACGCCCAGCGGACGGTCCCGGCGAGCCACTCGTCGGCCGGCCGGCCGTGGTTCTCGATGCCGAAGCGCCGCGCGATGGCGCGTTCGTATGCCGTGGGGCCGGGCTGCTGCTCGGCCGCGGGGTCGTCGGGGTGGATCTCGACGGAGAGGACGTCCTCCTTCTCGCCGCGGAAGAGCGCGAGAATGCGGTGCGACGGAAGCTTGGAGAGGGGCTCGGAGAAGTCGAAGTAGTCGGAGAACTTCGCGCCCTCCTCCTCCTTGCCCGAGCGCACGCGGGAGCCGACGTGGCCCTGCTTCCAGACGCGGTCGCGCAGGTCGCCGATGAGGTCGGCGTCCTCGGCGAAGCGCTCGACGAGGATGGCCCGCGCGCCCTCGAGCGCGGCGGCGGCGTCGGCAACCTCGCGGTCGGAGTCGACGAATCCCGCTGCAGCAGCAGCGGGCTCGGTGTCGGGGGAGCTGAGCAGCAGCTCGGCGAGCGGCTCGAGTCCTGCCTCGCGGGCGATCTGGGCCTTGGTCCGGCGCTTCGGCTTGAAGGGGAGGTAGATGTCCTCGAGGCGCGCCTTGGTCTCGGCGGCCATGATCTGCCCGCGCAGGGCGTCGTCGAGCTTGCCCTGCTCCCCCACGGATGCGAGCACGGCAGCGCGCCGCTCCTCGAGCTCACGGAGGTAGCCGAGCCGCTCCTCGAGCGTGCGCAGCTGGGCGTCGTCGAGCCCGCCGGTGACCTCCTTGCGGTAGCGCGCCACGAACGGGACGGTCGAGCCACCGTCGAGCAGGCCCACGGCCGCGGTCACCTGTCCGTCGCGGACGCCGAGCTCCTCCGCGATCCGACGCTCGATCGACGGCACCTTCACCTGCACGTTCACTGCGGCTGTTCTCCTGCTGGTCGACGACACACCGAGCCACGCATTCTGCCGTGCACCGGCGGCGAGCCGCGCGCGGGGCACGCGGACCGGCCGGTCAGGACCGGATCGGCCACCTGGGGAGCATGCCCTCGGGCCGGTGCGCCTCGAACCAGGCGAGGGCGGCGAGCACGCCGACGTCGTCGAAGCGGCGACCCGACACCTGGACGCCGATCGTGCGGCCGTCGGCGGTGAAGCCGCAGTTCGTCGTGCCCGCCGGCTGCCCCGACAGGTTGTATGGGGCCGTGAACCCGATGTGGGGCATGGCCGCATCGCCGTCACCCCACGGCATCGGCCACTCGGCCGGGAAGGCCGGCATCGGGGCGACGGGTGAGAGCACGAGGTCGTAGGCGTCGGTCGCTGCGACCGTCGCCTGCTGGATCGCCATGATGCTCGCGTAGTCGCGCAGCACGCCGACGCCGTCGACCGCGCGACCGCCCTCGGCCCAGCGGCGGATGAAGGGCAGCACCCGTTCACGGGCCGCGCCCTCGAGACCCTCGAAGTCGGAGAGTGATCGGACCCGCCAGAACTGGTCGAGGTCCTCGAGCCAGGACTCGCGCATGAACGGCCCGAGAGGCGTCACGACGGCGCCGGCGTCCGCGAAGACGGCGGCAGCCTCCTCGACGGCCGACCGGACCTCGGGCTCGACGGGGATGCCGCAGCCCGCGTCCAGGTGGAGTCCGACGCGCAGGCCCGCTGGCTCGAGAGGACGAGGCGTCGGGGGCAGGACCTCGGGAGGCAGGCTCGTCCAGTCGCGAGCGTCGGGGCGGCTGATGACCGAGAGGAGCAGTGCTGCGTCGCCGGCGCTGCGCGTGATCGGCCCGGCCACGCGCCCGAGGTAGGGCACGTCCAGCGGGACCCGTCCGGCGCTGGGCTTGAGCGTGGTCAGGCCGAGCCACGTCCCCGGGAGGCGGATCGAGCCGCCGATGTCGGTGCCGACGTGGAGCGGTCCGTAGCCGGCCGCGGCAGCAGCGCCGGCGCCGGAGCTGGAGCCGCCGGTCGTCAGGGACTCGTCCCACGGGGAGCGCGTGATCCCGTGCAGGCTGGAGACGCCGGAGCTGAGCATCCCCCAGTCGGGCATCACCGTCGAGCCGAGCACGATCGCTCCCGCCTCCTCGAGGCGCTCGACGACGGGGCTGCTGCGCACCGGCACCGCCGGGGTCACCCCGGCGTTGCCGAGGGGCATCGGGATGCCGGCGCGGCCGAGGTTTTCCTTGACGGTGACCGGGATGCCGTCGAGAGGACCCTGAGGTATGCCGTCTCGCCAGCGGCGCTCGCTGGCCGCCGCCTGCTCGTGGGCGGCGTCGAGATCGTGGACGTGGAAGGCGTTGAGAGTCGGCTCGCGCGAGGCGACGACCTCGGCCACGTCGCGGACGACCTCGACAGGCGAGAGGGAGCCTGCGGCATACGCGAGGAGGAGGTTGGTGGCGGTCCGGGCGGCAGGACGTTCCATGACGACGGCCTCCTCTCGCGTGCCCGAGGTTCCACGGCCCTGGGTAGGCGTCCACGCTAACGCGTGTGGACAACGCGCCCCCACTGTCACCGGTCGCAGCCATCCTCGTGGCATGCGCTTCGACGAGCTGCCCCGGGACTGGGCCCAACGACCGATCACCGACCCCGACGTCTTCGAGGGGGTGGTCGACCTCATCGTGACGGAGCAGTCGCGATCGGACGGGGCCATCTACCTGCTGCTGTGTCACCCCAACCGGCATCTGCTCCAGCCGATCTGCCTGCCCGACGAGCCGCGTCGCATGGATGTCGGCGAGGTGCTCGACGGTGTCCGCCTGCTGCTGACGGAGGTCTCGCGCCACGACGTGCGCGACGTCGTCATGGTCATCGCGCGGCCCGGACGAGTGACGCCCACGCCGCGTGACCGCGATCTGCGGGCAGCGTTCGAGGGAGCCTGTCGCGGTGCTGGATTCACGTTGCACGCCGTGGCGATCGCGGCTCCCGACGACGTGGCGGTGATGCCGGCGGAGGGAGACTGCGCGGCGGCGTGACGCAGGGCGAGGGAGGCCACGGCGTGGGGAAGATGCCGTGGCGTTCCCTCGCTCCTTCGGGGTGGTCGGGGTAGCGTCCAAGCCGTGGTCGCGACCGCGGCGACGTCGTCCTGACCCCTCGGAGGACCGATGGCCCAGCACGCCCCCAGCAGTGGGCAGCCCGTGACGCGCTCGTACCGGCAGGACATCGGCGGCGCCTGGTGGACGGCCCTCGTCGTCGTGACCGTGCTGCTCGGCTTCGTCGGGCGCAGCGACAGCGGGTTCTGGAGCGTCTTCCTGTGGAGCATCGTCGGTTTCGTCGTGGGTTCGCTCGTGGCGATCGCGCTGGCTGGTCGTCTCGTACCGGCGAGGTCCGAGGACGAGGCGTTCGCCGGTCTCGCGAGTGTCGACGGTGCCGGGGGCGCTCGATGAAGTGGCTGCTGATGCTCCTTGCGTTCGTCCTCGGCGCCGCGATCACGTGGTTCCTCACCGTCAAGCGCGTGACACGGACCGTGTCCGCGGGCGACGGCGCGGCCGATGGTGAGGTTGTCGAGCCCGAGCTCACCCCGGTCGTGTCACCGGGCGAGCCTGTCGCCGGAGCCGTCGGCGTCGCCGGTGGCGCGGACCTGACCGCCGCCGCTGGGGCTGGCGTGCTGGCGGCCGAGGCTCCCGAGATCTCTGAGACGTCTGGGGCTGCCGGCTCGGCTGTGGATGACCAGGACGGCGAGGAAGGCGAGGACGACGCGAGCCGCTTCGGCGGGTCGCACACCGAGCCGTCGGAGGTGGCGGGTGCTGCGGAGGAGTGGGACCGGGACGCGCAGGACGAGGACGCCCTCATGCCCGCCTCTGAGGTGGAGGCGTCGGATCGTGATGCAGCGTCCGAGGATGACGTCCCCGACGCGCAGCCGGACCCTGCCGAGGGCTCGGTCGCGGCGGATGTGCCGCCGGTGGTCGACGCCACCCCGAACGGAGACCTGGCCGGAGTCGGCAACCCCGCCGACGTCGCTGAGGTCGACGGGCACGTCGAGGCGCAGCAGTCCGTGGCTGCTGGCCATGCCAGCGACTCGTCCTCTACGGGAGACGTCGCGGGCGTCAGTCAGTCGGCGGCACGACACGAGCAGGGCGAACTGACCTTCGACGACGCGCCCGAGCCGCCCAAGAAGCCCAAGAAGCCCAAGAACGAGCGGGGCGGCACCGCCCATTGAGCGGCGTCGCCACCCGCCGCCTCGTGGGCGTCGGCGTCAGTGGTTGACGAGCACGCCCTTCGCCTCACGCACCGTCACCGTCGTCGACGGGCCCGGCACGGTGACGGTGGAGGGAATCTCGTCCCAGGTCGACCCGTCGACGCTGTAGTCGGCTCCGAACGTCGTGTCGACCCGCACGGGGAACTCTCCCTTGGACCGGTAGACGTGCCTGATGTCGCCGTCGGGGTAGACGCCGCCGGTGGATGTCGTCGGCCCAACGGTCGATCCGTCCCCGAACAGATAGGTGAACCCGACCAGCTTGGGACGGATCTGCACCGCGATTCCCCTAAGCACGGACCGATCGACCTCGCCCGGCGCGAAGCCCGCAGCGGACCAGGTGACCTTGTAGAAGGTGCGCAGGTTCACGAGGGTGGTGTTCCCGGCCGGCTGACTCGAGATCTGGGGCTTTGACCACGGTGTGCGCATGAACTGACCTTTGAGGTCGGCCATGGTGAGTGTCGGTCTCGCTCCAGGCGCGACATCAGATGCGCAAGTTAAGCCCCGAGGGCTCCAGGGTTCGACCTCAACGCCAGCCTTCATCGTCCGCCGCCAGATCCGGAGAAGTGGTCCGAGTTCCTCAGGCGGACAATCCCTGAGGGCATGCGTGCAAGTGACTTGCTCCGACGCAGTGCCTGGCCGGGCGGGCAGGCAATCGTTCAAAGACATGTATTGGTATACAGGGGCTTCCTTTGGTCGAACCTCAACTATCTGTCCGCCGGTGTCGCCCGGAAACTTCTCTAGCGCGAGGACTTGCCCTCGCGTCAGAAGTGTCGCCGCCTGCTCATTGGTCGCGCAGGTCTTGAGTACTGATTTGTCGCATCCAGCTTGGGCTGCAAGGGGCGTCAAAACTCCTATCGTGGCGCAGCCCAGAATGGCCACGACAGCCCTGGCGATCACCTTCATTTGGCGACCTGCAAGCGAGCGATCTGCCAACGACCATCGAATTTCAAGGTAGCCAAAAAGGCTCCCTTGTCTGCGCTGGTGTGATCAACGGTCACACCGTTCATGTCAACGATGGGGACTCGGTGTTGCTCGATCGAAACCAGAACAGACCGAACCTCTTTGTCATACCTGTTCGCCGACGCAGACGTCACTTCGATGGAGAGTCCTTGATGGTGACGGCCCTTATCTCGCAACTCCTTGGCGGAATTGCTCAGTTCTCCGCAGACTGAGCACGAACCGGACGCAAGTCCGTTCAGCGGCGCTGGGTCCCCCTGAACGAATGAACGGTTGACCTGCTCCATGTAGAAGCGCGAGAACGCTTCAGCTCCTGCCTGTGTCTGGGGGCGGGCTGCGGCGGGGATCTTGGCGATGACGGGATCGACGGACGACGTGGGGCTTGGGGCGGCCGAGGTGGTGGTCGTCGTGGGTTGTGCCGCTGAGGTGCTGGCCGAGGAGCTCGCTGGGGGAGCGGTCGTGTCCGCGGGGCCGGGGTCCCCGCCCGTGCACGCGCCCAGCGTCGCGAGCGCGACGGAGGCGGCGGCATACGCAAGTACTGGTCGGTGCGGGCGTGCGGCGGCGGTCATCGGCGTCCCCTGTCGATCGTCGATCATCGTGCGGTTGCATGGTCTGAAGGGCGTTTCGTGCCCTTCGTTCCCCGATGGCAACCTACGGGCATCCTCCAGCACCCGCATCCCGAGCGGGGCCGCTCATCCACAGGCACCCCGGGCACCGAACATTCAGGATCGTGGGTGACAATGGTGGCGATTCGCTGCCGTCAGGGGCCGTTCGACGCTGCGATTCCTGGGGGTCGACGACGACACCCCCATGAGTTTCGAAGCATGGGCGACTGGCAGGTAACCTTCTCGCGGTCCTGCTCGCACCTCCACGCGCGCAGTAGCTATGCGCCCTAGAAGTGGGCGTGCAAGGAGCCTCATGTCTCGCACTGACACCGTCGACGTCAAGCGTTGGCGCGCCAAGTACGCCCTCATCGAGCGGGCTGCGGAGGCGGACAAGGACGCGCAGGCCCTCTTCGCCGAGCTCGACTCCGAGCGGAGCGCCCGCAACGGCGAGCTGCGCGAGATCCTCGCGGACCTCGTGGCCTCCAGCGACCTCGTCGCCTTCAAGGAGGCGATGAACCAGTGGACCCGCAAGGACGGCCCCTACGTCGGGTTCGGTCCCGTGGGCGGCCCGTGGCTCGCGGCGCTCGTGCGCCGGGCCGAGGAGGAGTACGCCGAGGTCGTCGGCCTGCTCAAGCTCGCTCTGCAGACCCCTGCGTCCCCCCAGGACGCCGCCGACAAGCTTCAGGCCATGGAAGCCTTCCTGGCCCGCGGCGGCTCGCGTGGCCAGCGTGCCCCGGGACCGGGCCACACGGCATACGTGCTCTCGCTCTTCTGGTCGACCGACGACGGCGGCGAGTGGCCGCTCATGTGGGAGAACGCCCCGCACATGTTGCAGCGGCTCGGCTGGCTCGAGCGCGGGCTCAGCCACGCCGAGCGCTACGTCGCCTTCGCCGACCTCTGTGCGGCCCTGCGCCCCGAGGACCCGAAGTACGCCGCGCGCATCCTCTGGTACCTCAAGGAGACCGAGGCGTTCGTCGGTATCGCCCCCAAGGCGCTCGACGTGTGCGTCGAGGCCGCCGAGATCGCGGCGGACTTCCGCGCGTCGACGGGCTACGGCGACGCCAGGCGCGAGGAGCGCGCCGCCGACCTCGCCCGCCAGCTGCGCGGCGAGGCCGACCACATCTCCGACAGCCTCATCGAGCGACTCTCAGCCGAGACCGGCCTCTACCTCGAGGCGCCCACGCTCGCGCTGCAGCAGCACGCGGGCGAGGACGCTGCCTACCGCTCCGACCTGTATGCCGCGTGGATCCTCGTCGGCGGCGCCGGCGCCCCGGGCTTCCGCCTGTGGGTCACCGCGGCCGGTGTCGCGTTCGGCCTGCACGGCGGCTGGGAGGGCGAGTCCGACCAGCAGCACCGCGAGGTCGGCACCATCGTCCAGGAGCACCTGCCCCGCGGCCTCAGCTTCCTGCGCGTGCATGAGGACGGCCGCACCGACCGGCTCGAGCCGGTCGGCCGCGAGTACCCCGGGGGCGAGACGTTCGTCGGTCGCTGGTGGAAGGGCGAGGAGGCCGTCGGCCGCGCCGACTTCGCCGACGACATCATCACGACCGCCCGCGCCCTCACGCCGCTGCTGCGGTTCATGACCTCGAGCCAGCGCGGTCCGCTCGACGACCCGAGCCTCGAGCTCGCCGCCATGGTCGACCTCGACACCGAGGTCGAGATCTTCAAGACGGAGCGCCCCTACCCGAGCGAGCGCGACGCGTGGCACCAGGAGCAGCGTCGCGTCTTCGCCGCCTGCCTGTCCCGCGAGGGGCTCGAGGACTTCGACCTGCCGACCTTCAAGCGGATCGTGTCGACGCGCGGCTACGGCGACATCGGCGCCCAGTCCGTGCTCATCAGCAGCATCAACGCCCTCGACGCCGGCGGCATCGACGAGCTGCGCGTCATGGTCCGCGACCTCCTGTGGGGCGAGGGCCGCGACGAGGAGCGGATCAACCGCGTCCTCGGCTCCGACGACGTGCCCGTCCAGGGCTTCGGCGAGAGCGTCGTGCTCAAGCTCTTCGCCATCGCCCACCCGGAGCACTGGCTGCCGCTCTTCGCCCTCAGCGGCGACTCGGGCAAGATCGCCATGCTCGGCCGCCTCGGCGGCCCGGCGCGCTGGACGGACGGCAAGTCCCGTGGCCGCACGCACGTCGAGACCAACGCCCTGCTCAAGCAGACGCTCGACCCGCTGCTCCCGGACGACCCGTGGGGTCAGGCGCAGCTCGCCTACTGGCTCATGCGCCGCTCCGACAAGGCGCTCATGCCCGACCACGACGCGCTCGGCGAGGCCGCCCAGGAGCTGCTCATCGAGGAGGACTTCCTCCGCGAGATCCAAGGCCTGCTCGAGGAGAAGAAGCAGGTCATCTTCTACGGCCCTCCCGGCACCGGCAAGACCTACCTCGCGCAGCGCTTCGCCGCCGCGCTGCAGCCCGACCCGGCCAAGCGCGACATCGTCCAGTTCCACCCGAGCAGCAGCTACGAGGACTTCTTCGAGGGCTTCCGGCCGCAGATCGACCACCAGGGCCAGATGGTCTACGAGCTGCGCAAGGGACCTCTCGCGCTCCTCGCCGAGGCGGCCGAGGCCGACCCGCTGACGCCGCACATCATGATCATCGACGAGATCAACCGCGCGAACCTCCCGCGCGTCTTCGGTGAGCTGCTCTTCCTCCTCGAGTACCGCTCGCACTCGGTCAAGACGAGCTACCGGCCCGACGAGGGCTTCGAGCTGCCGCCGAACCTCTACTTCATCGGCACGATGAACACCGCCGACCGCTCCATCGCGCTCGTCGACGCCGCCCTGCGCCGACGCTTCGACTTCGTGCCGTTCATGCCGCACGACGGCCCCATGGAGGGCCTGCTGCGCCGCTGGCTCGAGGCGCACGACGGCCCGGTCTGGGTCGCCGAGCTCGTCGACCGCGTCAACGAGGACCTGCGCCGCGCCCTCCGGGGACCGCACCTGCAGATCGGGCACAGCTACTTCATGCGCCCGGGCCTCGACGGCGACGAGGCGACGCTGCGCCGCATCTGGGACTACAACGTCTACCCCTTCATCGAGGACCAGCTCTACGGCCGGGAGCACGAGCTGGCCCAGTTCCGTTGGGAGAACGTCAGGGCACGCTACGGCCAGTTCGACCTCACGAGGCCGTGACCGTGGAGCCGACCCTCCGATGACGATCGAGCTCGCCCCGATCCCCGAGCACGGACGTTCGGGGCCCGTCCGCCTCACCCGGGAGACGCGGGCGGCCCTCGTCGCGGCTGCGGGGGAGCGGCTCGTCATCCACGCGACGGCCGACCCCGACGTCGTCACCATCGGTGCGACGAGCTGGGTCGGCGCGCTCGCCGTCCCCGGCCTCGTCGTGCGCGTCATGCCGAAGGTCTCGGTCACCAACTTCTTCGCGATGCTCGGCGCGGGCGTCTCGCCGGACGCCTTCGACCACGAGCACGTCACGTGGAGCGACACCGACGAGCTCATCGACGGCGTCGCCTACTTCGCGATCCGGCTCATCGACTCGGCGACGATGCGTGGCCTCGTGCACGGCTACGTCCCGCGCGAGGAGCGCATGCGCACCATCCGCGGCCGCCTCCTCGTCGAGGAGTTCGCCCGCCGCCCCTGGAGCGCGGCCGAGCCTCAGTGCCGCTTCGACGACTTCACCGCCGACATCGTCGAGAACCAGCTCTTCCGCTGCACACTGCAGGCCATGCTCAGCTGGCCCCAGCTCGCCCCGCACGTGCGCCGCGAGGCGCTCCGGGTCCTCGGGCGCTTCGACGGCGTCTCCGACACTCCGGCGACGAAACACGCTGCGCCACTTCCGATCACGCGCCTCAACGAGCACTACGAGGACGCGATGCGTCTCGGTCGCCTCGTGCTGCAGGCCATGTCGCTGAGCCACGAGGCCGGCGACCAGCAGGCCAACAGCCTCATGGTCGACATGGACGACCTCTTCCAGCGCTGGATCGCCCAGGAGCTCGACCTGCGCCTCGCGCCCGAGATGCGCATCGAGCGCGACGAGGACGTCTGGCTCGACGAGGGGCGCGCGCTCACCATGGCCCCGGACCTCGTCGTGCGCCGCGGCAGCGAGGTGGTCCTCGTCGGGGACGCGAAGTACTCCATGGGCGCCGACGGCTACGTCGCCTCGCGGGACTACCTGGAGCTCGTGGCCTACACGAGCGCCATGGGCCTGCCGACGGGCCTGCTCGTGCACTGCAACAGCGACCGCGCCCCGGAGACCGAGATCGTCATCCGCAACGCCGGCACCCGCATCCTCTGCCGACCCATCCGTCTCGACGGGTCGTATGCCGCCGTGTGCAAGTCGCTCGACTCGCTCGCCGAGCTGGTGCGCGAGCTCGCCGACGCGCCAGGGGAGTTCGAGGTCCCGACCCTCATCCGCGCCCGCCGCTGACGGGAGGGGAGGCGCTCGGGCCACGCGTCCGGCTGCGATGAGCCGCGTCCCGGTGCGCGCACCCGCGCCCACCGGACCCAGTCGCGTCCTCTGACGCACCGCGTGCGGTTGTCCCCTAGATCACACGCGATTGTGTGGCGCCTGTCAGGGACGTACTACTACGCTTTGTAGTACCGACAGAGAAGCTGCCGGAACACACACCGAGTTCTGGAGTTGAGATCAATGAGCACCATCCCTCGCGGCACGCACGCCCAAGGCACCACGCCCGTCAGCGCGCACGACCCCACCAAGGGCGTCGTCACCTTCCAGGAGGAGGTGGTCCGTTCGGCCGTTGCTCGTAAGTTCCTCGCTGGTCTCCGCATCGTGCTCGGCTTCACCTTCCTCTGGCCCTTCATCGACAAGATGTTCGGCCTCGGCTACATGACACCGTCGGCCAGGGCCTGGATCCACGGCGGCACGCCCGCCCAAGGCTTCATGAAGAACGCCGAAGGCCCGTTCGCCGGCTTCTTCAAGAACATCGCCGGCCCGTGGGCCGACTGGCTGTTCATGGCCGGCCTCCTCGGCATCGGCATCGCCCTCCTCGCCGGCGCAGGCCTGAAGATCGCGGCCTGGACCGGTGCCCTCCTCCTCGCGCTGATGTACCTCGCCGAGTTCCCCCTCGGCACCACCGGCGCCTACACGAACCCGCTCTTCGACAGCCACTGGATCGAGGCACTGGGCATCGCGGTTCTCGCCACGACGCTCGCCGGGGACACCTGGGGCCTTGGCAAGTGGTGGGGCCGCCACGTCGGTAACGGCTTCCTGCGGTGAGTGGGTCGGTGACCGGTCCCTGATCCGGTCACAGCAAGGGCCCCCGGGCCCGAGCAGCAAGGCGGTCCTCCTCGGAGGACCGCCTTCCTGCTGCCTCGGCCCGAACGGCCCACCGCACGAGCGCGTATGCCGTCCGGTCAGGTCGGCCGGACGGCATACGTCGTCGGGATGGTGCGGACGGTCGCTCAGCTCACGCGGAGCGTCACCCGCGAGGAGGCCGACGGGTTGTAGCGCGTCGAGCCGTTGTAGGTCGCGGTCACCGTGTGCGTGCCGCGCGAGAGGACCGGGACGTGCAGGGTGGCCCGTCCCTTGGAGAGGGACGAGGTGCCCAGGACCCGGGAGCCGTCACGGAAGGTGACGGTGCCGGTAGCCGTCGACGGCGCGACCGTCGCGGTCAGCGTGGGCCGCCCGCCGTAGCGGTAGGTCGTGCTGCTGGCCCGCAGCGAGGTGGCGGACGCCACGCCCTTGACGGTGACCGTTACCGCGCTCGAGGTGCTCCCGACCGAACCGCTGTCACCGCTGTAGGTGGCGGTGAATATCGCTGTGCCGCGGGCGAGCCCGGTGACGGTCGTGACGGCCTTGCCACCTGAGACGGCGACCGTCCGGAGGACCGCGCCGTTCTTGCGGAACGTCACGGTGCCGGTGGCGCTCGACGGCGACACCGTCGCGGTGAGCACCGTGCGACCACCCTGGGTGAAGCTCGTCGGGCTGGCCGTGAGCCGCGTCGTCGACGTCGTGCGCACCTGGACGACCGCGGCCCGGGAGCCGTCGGAGTTGAGGTGGTGCAGCAGGAGCAGACCCTGTGGACGGTCGACCCGCGCAGCGGCGTCGTCGCGCCGGACCTCGAGCCTCTCGCCAGGTAGGTCGGTGCTCGTCAGCGTGCCGAAGTCGCCGTAGGCCGACAGCCCGGGGGAGGCGATGCTGACCGTCATCGGCCGAGCCGCCGAGCCCACGGTGTCGACCGCCACGCCCTGCGCGAGCGAGCTGACCCAGTAGCGCACCCTCGGCGCGCTCCCGGTCACGAGCCCCGCCTTCTGGAGCGCCTTGACCGAGACCGGCAGCACGAGCGAGTCGCTGTTGAAGACGTTCGTGTCGAACGACCCGTCGATGCCGTTGACGAGCGCGTCGTCGAGCACGTCGCCGAAGCCCTCTCCCGGTCGCAGGTCGACGAGCTCGGCGACGAAGTAGTCGAAGTCGTCGGACTGGCTCAGGCGGGTGTTGTAGACCGCGGCGTCGGCGGTGCCGTCGGCGTCCGTGTCGAGGAAGACGTCGAACTCGGTGGACGTGGCCGGCGTGCGCCACGGTCCGTGGGTGCTGATGCCGAACGTCAGCGTCGCCTGGTCCAGCCCGGGGACGAGCGGCGCGTCGGACGCGGCCCCGACGTAGCGCAGGTCGGCTCCGAGGTCGTCGGGCGTGCCGATGCAGTCGACCACGCGGGTCGGCGAGCAGGCCGCCTTGCGCGGGCTCGTGCCCTGGAGCTGGAACGTCGAGACCGACGAGACGTAGCTGGTCGTGCCGTCGCCCTGGTCGAGACCCAGGCCCGTGAGCGGCAGCATCGAGGTGGCCACGCCGGACGGCATACCGGCCTGGTGGGTGACGGTCGTGCTCGTGGGCGACGACATGCGGGACGCCGCGCGCGGAGCCGACCACACCGGCACGCGCAGCTCGCCGCCCGGCGTGCCCTGGACGGGCTCGAGGACCATGCGGCCGCTCGCGTCGGCGCGGTAGCTGCGCACCAGGTCGATCCCCATCGGGTCGGTGTCCGACGTCGGGTCGGGGACGGCTCGCAGCGCCGACCGAGTGAAGGTCGCCGTGACGTGGACGTCGACGGAGCGTCCCGCCGGCACGCGCACCTGGGACGGGTTGAACGTGTACGTCACTCCCGGGGTGGGGTGTGCGGCGTCGTAGGAGACGACGTAGGCCGCGGACGTCACGGCGCGCTTGTTGACGATGCGCACCGTCTTGGTCATGGACTTCCTGGGGCCGCTGACCGCGACGGGGCCGAAGGACACGCTCACAGCTCCCTTGTCGTCGGTGACGTAGGCGAGCGTGCCGGTGTCCACGGCGGCGTCGGCGACGACCCGACCCGCACCCACGCGCTCGGGCCCGTAGACCTCGCCCGTGTGGTCGGGACCGACGAAGACGTCCTGGGTCGCGGTGTTCATGATCGAGGCCTTGACCTCCTCGACCGTCCACGTCGGGTGCGCCCCTCGCACGAGCGCGGCTTCACCGGCCACGTGCGGGGAGGCCATCGAGGTGCCGCTCTCGGCGATGCCCTCGTTGCCCGTGCCCACGGCCACGGAGAACGTCGTGACACCGGGGGCGGCGACGTCGGGCTTGACGCCGCCGGCCACGCCGACACCTCGCGAGGAGAAGCCGGCCAGCTGGTCGATCGCCTGGGGGTTGCGGATGGTGACGGCGTTGCGGAGCTCGTTGGTCATCGTAACACGCACGTCGGCCGAGGCGTCGAGCTGGGCCTTGATCGCCTGGGTGGCCTGGTCGACGACGAGCATGGCCGGGAGGACCTTGCTGCCGGTGACCCCTGCGGAGAAGGCGTTGACGTCGCTGCCGTAGATGATGCCGGCGGCGCCGGCGGCCTCGGCGTTGGTGCCGCGGTCGATCGAGCCGCACCGGCGGCCGTTGCCGTCGAGCCACATCAGCAGGACGACCTTGCCGGCGATCCGGGCGGCATCGGCGTCCGAGTAGGCGCTGCAGCCGTCGGTGTTGTTGGTGCCGGATGCCGCGGCGGACCAGTCGCCCACGGCCGCGACCGCGGCGTCGGTCACGCCGGGCTTGCCCACCCAGTCGTAGTCGACGGACTTGAGCGCGCCGAAGACGTTGTCCTGCTTCCCGTCGACGGTGTCGGCCGGCTCGATGTCGGCGGGGGCGTCGATTTTGATGCCGTCGACGACGTCGTTGCCGTCGTCGGACGCGGCCACGGCGAGGACGCGCGGTGCGTTGCCGGGGGAGCCGCCGACCTCGTAGACGTCGCCCGAGTTGCCCATCGAGGCGACGACGACGGTGCCGAGTGCGGCGAGGTTGTTCGCGGCGACGGCGTCGGGGTCCTGGGGCGAGCCGTACGAGCTGCCGAGCGACATGTTGACGACGTCGAGGTGGTCGGACAGGTCGCCGTCGCCGTTCGGGTCGGCCGCCCAGTCGAGGGCCTGTCCGACGACGTTGGTGGAGCCGTTGCAGCCGAAGACCTTGAGGGCGTAGAGGCTCGCCTCCGGGGCGACGCCGGGACCGATGTCGAGGCTCGCCGGGTCGATGTCCTTGTCGTAGCCGCCGGTCCACGTGGTGCCGTCCGCTGCGACGCCCAGGCCGGCGGTCGTGCCGGCGACGTGCGAGCCGTGCCCGTCGCAGTCGAGCGGGTTGGCGTCGGGCTGTGGCACCGGGTCGAACGTGTCGGAGCTCGGGTCGGCGTCGTAGTCGTCGCCCGCGAAGTCGTAGCCGCCGACGACCTTGGCGGTCGGCGTGAAGGTGTTGGAGGCGCCGGCGGCCTTGAAGGCCTCGGCGGTCCCCGGACCGCCGAAGTCGGCGTGGGTGTAGTCGATGCCGGTGTCGATGATGCCGACGCGGACGCCCTTGCCGGTCTGCGACAGGGCCTGCCACACCTTGGGGGCGCCGATGAGGGGGACGGAGGAGCTGTTGGTCGGCCGCTTGGGCGTGAGGCGGTGGATCGCCTTGACACCGGGGATCGCTGCGAGTGACGCGAGGTGGGAGGCGTCCGTGCGCACGGCGATGCCTGCGTATGCCGTGTGGAGGCGGTAGAGCGTGCGCGCCTTCGTCGCGGCGGCACCGAAGCGGGACTCGACGGACCTCTGTGCGCTCTTGACGGCGGAGGTCTGCGCGCGACCGGCGACCCGGGCGGCGGTGATGCCTCGGGGACGGGCCTGGCCGAAGGCAGTCGTCGCCGGGGCGGCGTCGAGCTCGATCATGACGTCGACGGGTCCCTTGGCCCCGCGGAGCGTCTGGTCGACGTCACCGGCGGAGACGCGCTGGGTGCCGAGGCCGAGGGAGCCGGCTCCCGTCACGTGGTCGGGCACGCTGCGGTCGCTGCGGTGCCGGACGGACGGGTCAGGGCTCGCCGACACCGGCGTGGCCCCGAGGCTGGTGGCTGCCAGCGCCGCGATGGCACCGGCGCTCACCGTGCACATCACGCCACGGCGCGAGCGCCGCGGTCCCCGAGTGTTGTCGGACAACAGATCCTCCTCGCGCAGCTCCGATCGCACGCGACGCCGAGGCGCCGCGTGCGCAGGGACGCTCGCCCCCGAACTTGCCTGCCACGCAGGGTGCAACCTATCCCCGCGGGGGCGGTCCCGCGCGGCGACTCGCAGAACCCGTCCCGGGGTCCGGACCGCAGGGCGGTACGGAGGTCTGCGAAGGCGAACGGCGGCCGAGGGCCCTGTCGGTGCCGGACGGCATACTCGGCTCCATGCAGCGCATCGACGGTCACCTCGTCCTGAGTCCCACGGACCTGACGAAGCACGTCGCGTGCGCGCACATCACGACCCTCGACCTCGAGGCGCTCGACGCCTCGGCCGCCGGTTCCGCGCGTCGCTCCGAGGTGGGCGCGAGCGGCGCCGACGACTCGCTCAACCTCGTCTTCGCCAAGGGGCTCGAGCACGAGCGCGCCTACCTCGAGCGCCTTCGCGCCGAGGGACGCGTCGTCGAGGACCTCGCGGCGCTCGGTCTGCGGGGCGCCGAGGCCGAGGGAGCCACCGTCGACGCCATGCGGCGCGGCGTCGACGTCATCTACCAGGCGACGTTCTTCGACGGGCACTGGGTCGGGCTCGCCGACTTCCTCCTGCGTGTCGAGGAGCCGAGCGACCTGGGGGCCTGGCGCTACGACATCGCCGACACCAAGCTCGCCCGCCGGCTCAAGGTGCCCGCCCTGCTGCAGATGGCGACGTATGCCGCGCGCCTCGAGCTGCTCCAGGGCGTCCCTCCGCAGTGGTTGACCGTCGTCACGGGTGACGCCGAGTCGCACCCGTGGCGGCTCGTCGACGTCGCGCCCTACGCCCGCCGGCGCCGCGCTGAGCTGCTCGACGCGATCGCCAGCCCGCGCGAGACCGAGTCGGCCCGGGTGCAGCACTGCGGGCAGTGCCGCTGGAAGGAGCGGTGCGCCCAGGAGTGGCTCGACCGTGACGACCTCATCCAGGTCGCGGGCATGCGCGCCGACCATCGCGCGGCCCTCGTCGACCTCGGCATCCCGACCCTGCGGTCGCTCGCGCACTCCAGCGAGGAGCAGCTGGCGCCCGCCCTGTCGACCGTGACGCGCCGGCGGCTGCTCCAGCAGGCCCGCCTCCAGCTCGCCGAGCGCGAGACGGGTCAGGCGCAGTACGAACTGCTCGACCCCGAGCCCGGCCGTGGCCTGCAGATGCTGCCCGAGCCCGACGAGGGCGACGTCTACCTCGACTTCGAGGGCGACCCGTGGGCCGAGGGCGGTGCCGGGCGCGAGTACCTCGCCGGCATCTGGACCCGCCAGGGCGAGTTCGTCGAGTTCTGGGCCCACGACTTCGCCGAGGAGGGCCGGCTTACCTCCAGCCTGCTCGACTGGCTGACCGACCGGTGGCGCCGGCACCCCGGCCTGCACGTCTACCACTACGCGCCCTACGAGACGACCGCGCTCAAGCGGCTCGTCGGGCAGCACGCCACCCGCGAGGCCGAGCTCGACCAGCTGCTTCGACACGAGGTGTTCGTCGACCTCTACGCCGTGGTGCGCCAGGGGGTGCGCATCAGCAAGGGCTCCTACTCGATCAAGAAGCTCGAGGAGTTCTACTGGGGCCACACGCGATCCACCGACGGGGCGGGCGTGGCCGACGGCCTGTCGTCCGTCGTCGAGTACGAACGCTGGCTGGCCGGCCGCGACGACGGCTCCGCCGACCAGGCGATCCTCGACGACATCCGCCGCTACAACGAGGAGGACGTCCGGTCGACGCTGGCCCTGCACGAGTGGCTCGAGGAGCGGAGGGGCGAGCTCGAGCGGTCCGGCCACGCGCTGTCGCGCCCGGTCCCGGAGCAGCTGCGCGAGATCTCCGACGAGGAGCGCGCCGAGATCGCTCTCGCCGAGCGACTCGTCGACGAGGGGCACGACCTGCTCGCGGGACTCGTCGGGTGGCACCGGCGCGAGAAGCGCCCCGAGTGGTGGGACTTCTTCCGCTACAAGGAGCTCGAGACGCCCGAGCTCGTCGAGGACGGCACCGCGATCGGTGACCTCGGCGAGCCCGAGGAGATGCGGGTCGTCAAGCTTTCGAAGGTGTGGCGCTACCCGTTCCCGCCGCAGGACTGCAAGGTGTCGGTCGGCAAGTACGTCCCCGACGTCGACACCCACGCCCCGGTCGGCAAGGTCGTCGCCCTCGACCCGGTCGAGGGCTGGGTCGAGCTGTCGATGAAGAAGTCGCTCGACCCGCCGCGACCCCGGGGGCTGGGCGGCCCGGGACCGGTGATGGACGGGGTGCTGCGGGCCAGCATCGCCCGGACCGGTGAGCTCGCGCTCGCCGGGGGCACCAACCTCGCGACCCGGCTCATCGACCGCGTCGTGCCCGCCGGCGAGGTACTCGCAGCGCGGGCGGGCGAGACCCCGAAGGACGTCGTCGTCCGGGTCGGGCGCTCGCTGGACGGTGAGGTGCTCGCGGTCCAGGGACCGCCCGGCACCGGCAAGACGTATGCCGGCTCGGCCCTCATCCGCGAGCTGCTCGACTCGGGGCTTCGGGTCGGGGTCACCGCGCAGTCGCACGCCGTCGTGCTCAACCTTCTGGGCGAGGTGGCTCGGCCCGCGTGGCACAAGGACGGCACCAACGCCGAGGAGGGCGACGAGCCGGACGACACCGGCTCCCTGGTCCGGCACACCTCCGACAACGCCGCCATCGCGGCCGCGCTCGCGAGCGGCGAGGCCAACCTCGTCGGCGGGACGGCCTGGCTCTGGTCGCGCGACGACATGGTCGACGCGGTGGACGTGCTGGTCATCGACGAGGCCGGGCAGTTCTCCCTCGCCAACGCCGTCGCCGTGGCACCGGCCGCGCGGTCGCTCGTCCTGCTCGGTGACCCCCAGCAGCTGACCCAGCCGACCAAGGCGGTCCACCCCTACGGGTCAGGCGTGTCCGCGCTCGACCACCTCCGCACCACCGACGACGAGATCGTCCACGACGTCATCCCCGACGACCGAGGCGTCTTCCTCGACCGCACGCACCGCATGCACCCGAGCCTGACGGCGTTCGTCTCGCAGCTGGCCTACGAGGGCCGCCTCGAGTCGGCGCCGGGACGTGAGCGGCTCTCGGTCGAGGCACCGGGCGCGCTGTCCGGTGACGGCCTGCGCTGGGTGCCCGTCGAGCACGAGGTGCTGAGCGAGCAGTCGAGCCGCCAGGAGGCACTCGTCGTGCGCGGCCTCGTCGACGACCTGTTGACGGGCAGCTGGACCACGGCAGAAGGGGACTCGCGGCCGATCGACCTCGACGACATCCTCGTCGTGGCTCCCTACAACGCGCACGTCGCGACCCTGGCCGCGGAGCTGCCGGTCGGTGCGCGGGTCGGCACGGTCGACAAGTTCCAGGGCCAGCAGGGCGCGGTGGTCATCTACTCGATGGCCAGCACCACGGCGGCGCTCGCGCCGCGCGGGGTCTCGTTCCTCTACGACCTGCACCGTCTCAACGTCGCCATCTCACGGGCCAGGGTGATGGCCGTCGTCGTCGGCAGCCCGCTGCTCACCGACGCCGAGGTCCACACGCCGGAGGAGCTGCGCGCCGTCAACGCGCTGTGCCGCTACGTCGACGAGGCCAAGACCGTCTGACGGTGCGCCGCCGAACGTGGCTCTGCGTCGACGTCGGAGTGGGAGCCAGGGTCATGGCCGTGGTCGAGGCGGGGCGGGTCAGGGGCGGCGGGGGAGGGTGGCGAGGTCGGCCTCCACGACCTCGCGGTCCTCGGCGTCGCTGACACCGGCGCAGACCTGCCGGGCCTCGGCCTCGAAGCGCTCCGCCGCGTCGAAGTCCCCGCCGACCGCAGCGGCGCGGGCGGAGGCCTCGAGGGCCGCGGCGAGGTCCCAGTCGGCGACGTCCCTGGCGCGGGCGATGGCGACGTAGCGCGCGGCGTGGTGGGCCGCCGCGTCGGCGTGGCCGAGCACCGCGTGCACGCGGGAGCACAGCCAGTGGCCGCGTCCGACGTTCTCGGGGCGCACGCCCGCGACCTGGCCCCAGTGGTGGAAGGACGCGTAGGCCCGGGCGAGCATCGCGTCGTCCTCCTCGGCCGACCGGTCCTCACGACCCAGCAGGTCCCATGTCGCGTTGTAGAGGTCCACACCGAGCTGCCGGTGGTCGAGATCGCCCATGGCGGGAACCTAGCGCGACGCCCCGGCGTGGAGAAGGACGCGTGCCGCCGGAGACGGTCAGGCCCCGTGGGCCGCGACCTCCCACAGACGGCCCTCACCGCGGATGCCCGGCAGGGCGGCCCGGATCGAGCGCTCGGCGAGCTCGGGAGCGACACCGAGGTCGACGGCATACCGAAGCGCCACGGCGGGGGTGCGCTGGACACCGTGTCGGCAGTGCACGAGGACCCGCTTGCCCTCGGCCCGGAACTGCCGGAGCGCGGACGACACGTCGTCGAGGACGAAGTCGAGGTGCGGGTTCGTCTCCTCCTGGCTCTCGTCGTTGATCCAGAACTCGATGTGGTCGCGTGCGGTCATGCCCGTTGCCGGGATGTCGTCGAGGCCGAGCGCGCAGAGGGAGACGATGGCCTGCACGTCGAGCTCGCGGACCCGGCCGAGGTCCGAGATGGTGCCCAGCACGATGTCGGGGTCGATGGGGTGAGCGATGCCCAGGGTGGGGATCTGCGGGTCACCCATGGAAGCTACCGACGGCCACTCGCCGTGCCGTCGCCCGCCCGCGGACGTCGAGACCGCGAGCTCGACGAGGTCGTGGGCACGCAGCCCCGGCCACCCGTGCACCATCCGGCGCCACTGCGTGGGCACGGCCGAGACGCCGTAGCGCGCCCCGAGCAGCGAGCCCGCGATGGCCGCGACGGTGTCGGTGTCGTGGCCGGCGCGGACGGCTGCCTGCAGGCCGCGCTGCAGGTGCATGGCGGAGGCGTCGCCGCGGTCGGTCGTCGTGATGGCGGCCCAGGCGTCCTGCAGCGCCGTCACGGTGAAGCCGTTGTCGCCGAACCCGCCCGGCTCGGCCCCGGTCGCTGCCTCGATCCAGTCACCCCAGTGGCCGACGTGGGCGGGACTGACGAGGTCGAGGCCCGCGGCCAGGTCGAGACGGCCCTCCGTGACCGCCACCCTGATGGCCTCCGACCACAGCACGGCCGAGTCACCGGCCAGGGGGTCGGCGTGGGTGAGCAGCGCGATCGCCCGGGCAGCCCGCGCGGTGGCCTCGCGGTCCCGCAGAGCCGAGATGCCGACGATGGAGGTCCGCATGAGCGCGCCGTTGCCGGCCGTCAGCCCGGTCCGCTCGTGCAGGGCCTCGCTCGCGCGGGTGAGGCGCTCGTGCGGAGCGCCCGTGAGTCGTTTCGCCTCGGTCAGGACGTGCCGCGTCTGGGTCCCGACGTCGGTGGCGCCCCCGTCGAGCCAGGACGTGAACGCCTCGGCGACGGCGTCCAGCGCCTCGGCGGAGGCGAGGCCGACGCCCTGGGCCGCCACCCGGGCGATGCACAGGGTCATCTGCGTGTCGTCGCTCCACTCACCCGGGTCGTAGGGACCGAGCCCGCCGCCCTTCATGACGGCCTCGCCGACGGGTGGGGCCGCCATCTCGTACGGGACTCCGAGGGCGTCGCCGCAGGCCTCGCCCACGAGGACCCCGGCCGCGCGGTCGACAGCGATGGGGCGGTTCGGCACGGCTGCTCCTCAGGCACGGCGGCTGGTGGTCCGGATGAAAACTACCGTCCACGTCCGCACTCGGCCTGCGCGGTCCGACCCTCGACGCGCGTGCTGGACGAGGGCGTCGACGCCGTAGGCTTCTCGCGTGCTCCAACCCCTGACCGTCGTGCTGCTCGTGGCCAGCGGCGTGCTCGGCGTGCTGGCCGCCCACCACCTCCTGCGGAGCCGCCTCGTCGACGACCCGCTCATCATCGTCGGCGCCGTCATCGAGCTGGCCCTGCTCGTCCAGCTCGTCGTGGGCCTGACCAAGGCCTCGGCCATCGCCGACGGCGCCGAGCGGGCGACCTTCATCGCCTACCTCTTCACCGTGCTGCTCGTCATCCCCGTCAGCGTCGTCATCGCCGTCAAGGAGAAGACGCAGTGGGCCATGGCGGTCGTGCTCGGCGGCGCGCTCGTCGTGGCGATCCTCGTCGCCCGCCTGCAACAGGTCTGGAGCCTCAATGTCTGAACCGACGCCCGCCTCGTCCTCGTCCTCGGCCACCGAGCCCGTCCCGGAGCGCCCGCACACCGGGCACGGCTTCGGACGGCTGCTCGTGGCCGTCTACGGCCTGCTGGCGCTCGCGGCGACCGGCCGCTCGATCCTGCAGATCGTCGAGTACTTCGACCGGGCGCCCGTCCCGTTCCTGCTCTCGGCCCTGGCAGCCGTCATCTACCTCGTGGCCACCATCGGGCTGGCCCGCGGCGACCGCGCCTCGGTGCGCCTCGCGACCATCGCGCTGACGGTCGAGCTCGTCGGGGTGCTCACGGTCGGGGTCTGGAGCCTCGCCGACAAGGGAGCCTTCCCCGAGAAGACCGTGTGGTCGCACTTCGGTCAGGGCTACGGCTACGTGCCCCTCGTGCTCCCGCTCGTCGGCCTCTGGTGGATCCGCCGCACGGCCCGCGCGAGCGCCGCCGCGGACGCGGACGTGGCGCGGTCAGCGCACTGAGCCCACGCCGATAGGGTGTCCGCCATGACCGAGCAGAGCCCTGCCCCTGTGTCGACGACCGACTCGCCCGCGCCCGTCGCCGGCCCGCTGACGGTCCGCGAGATCAGCGCCGACGAGGCCGTCGAGACGCTCCTCGAGCTCGGGGGCAGCTTCCTGCAGACCCCGGCCTGGGGCCGCGCCAAGGCGGGGTGGCGCCGCACGCACCTCGGCTGGTTCGACGCCTCCGGCCGCCGCGTCGGCGCGGGTCTCGTGCTCTCGCGCACCATCCCGCGCCTGTCCCGCTCGTACGCCTACCTGCCCGAGGGCCCGGGGCTGCCGTGGGACGTCGTGTCGACCGACCCGGCCGCCTGGATCGACCCGCTCGTCGACTGGGCCAAGGCCAACAAGGCGTTCGCGCTCCGGCTCGGCTACCCCGTCGTCTCGCGCATCTGGGACCGCGAGCCGGTCAAGAAGCAGGTCGTCGAGAACGGCCTGCTCAGCTTCACGAGCCTGCCCACCGCCGTCGACAACCCCGCCGCCCGCCGCCTCGAGGCCTGGCTGGACGCCAACCACTGGCTCCCGCTGGGCGCCGACGGCGTCGCGGTCGGCCAGCCCCGGCTGCTGTGCGTCGTCGACCTGCGGGGCCGCACGGACGCCGAGCTGCTCAAGGGCATGAACCAGCAGTGGCGCCGCAACGTCAAGAAGTCCGAGAAGGCCGGGGTGCAGGTGCGCACGGTCGGTCCCGAGGGCCTCGACACCTTCCACGCCCTCTACGTCGAGTCGGCCGAGCGCGACAACTTCCTGCCCCGACCCAAGTCCTACTTCGACGTCATGGCTCGCTCGTTCGACTCCGAGCGGGGCGAGGGCGGCAGCGCCGGTGGCGGCGCCGTGTCGGCTCGCTTCTACGAGGCCCACGTCGACGGCGACGTGCTCGCGTCGGCCCTGATGATCCGCTTCGGCCGCACGTTCTCCTATCTCTACGGCGGCTCCACCGAGCGCAACCGCGACGCGCGCGCCTCCAACGCGCTGCAGTGGCAGGCGATGCGCGACGCCGCGGCGGCCGGCTGCGAGGCCTATGACTTCCGCGGCTTCAACACCTCGCTCGGCTCCACGAGCCCGCTGACCGGGCTGCTCCTCTTCAAGCTCGGGGCCGGCGCCGACGTCGTCGAGATGGTGGGCGAGCGGGAGCTGGTCATCAGCCGGTTCTGGCACCTCGCCTTCGAGCGGGCGATGGCGGCACGCATCGCGATCAACAAGCGTCGCAAGGCTGCTCGCGCCTCTGCCGACTCCGCCGACATCTGACCCGACGTCTGACCCGACCTCTGAGGCGGTGTCCGACCGGGCGGCGCCTCAGCGTCGCCGGATGTCGAAGTACGGGCTGATCGAGCACGTCGCGTAGCCCTGCCCCTGCTCGGTCCTGATGACGACCCCGTCGACGAGCACGCGGCACGACACCGCCCCCCGGGCACCCGATCCGGTCGGGTCGCTGATGCGCACCCGGAGGCTGTAGTAGTCGCTGCTCGTCGCCCCGGGGTCGACGGGCGTCTCGAAGGCGAGCGGCGCCGCCTGCACCGGGAAGTCGATGCGCCGGTGCTTCGCGTCCGCGAGGGACACCTCGATGCGGGCGCCGTTCTCGGCATACGTCTCGAAGCGGATCCTGCGGGCGTTCGTGGGGACGGGCGTGACGGGGATGCCGGGGACCGTGACCAGCGTGGGCTGCAGGGGCATGGCCGGCGTCGACGGACGGGGCGGCACGGTCAGGGACTTCGTCGCGCCCGGACGTGGGAGGCCCTGCCCCGGGACCGCCGAGCTGATCGTCGGGAGGGGGATCGTCGGCGTCACGAGCGGACGGTGCTGGGTGACGCTGACGACCGGCCGTGCCACGGGGTCGAGGTCGTCGGCAAGACCCGTCGCGGCCCAGAAGCCGATCGGCACGAGCAGCCCGACGACGACCGCGACGACGTGCCACGCCTGGAGCCTGCCGCCGAGCAGGCGGGCCGCCACCCCCGGCAGGGTGACGGTGCGCGCGCCGGAATCGATCGGTGCGACGGGGGCTGTCGGTCCCGGGGGCGGGCTCTGTGCACCGACGCGCTGGGGCAGCCAGCTGGGCGCCGGCGGCTGCTGCAGGCCGAACGTCGTGTCGTATGCCGTCACCCCCTCGGGTGCCGACGTCGCGGTGGGCAGGTCGGCCGGGTCCGCGGCGCTGTCGTCCCCCGGGACGGGCTCGACCGCGGAGACGTCCTCGCCGGATTCACCCGTCAGGTCACCGGTCGCGTCACCGGTCGCGTCGCGCGTCGGGTCCGGTTGGTACGGCGGGATGTCTGACACGGGGTCCCCTTGTCTCGTGCGTCGGTCGCTGAGTTGGTAGCTGGGTCAGTCGCTGCGCCGGTCGCAGCGTGGCGGTGGTCAGAGCTCGGGCGTGCACATGGCGGTCGCGGTGGAGGTGTCGACGGCCACGAGCGTGCTGCCGGCATAGACCCGGCACTGCACGGTGCCCGATCCTGCCGTGACCGTCACGGAGACCTGCAGGTCGGTGGGTCGCTCGTCGAGGTGGACGTCGAGCGCATGAGGGGTGCCCTGATCCCACGCGTCGATCGGCATGCCGCCGGCGCTCGTGTCGACCTGTGTCTGCAGGGGAGCTGATGGTGAGTCGCCACGCGACGCCACACCGTCCGTGCTCGAGACGATCTCGACGCGCAGGACAGTGGCATCCGCAGGCACGGGGGAGACCTTCGGTGAGCCCTTGAGCAGCGGCGCCAGCGGCTTGGTCGACTCGGTGACGTCGTCGGTCCAGACCCTGACGCCCTGTTCGGCTCCCATGCCGCTCGTGCCGCCGGACATGCCGTCGTAGGAGCTGCACTCGTAGGTCCCCGTGTCGTCGGAGATCGTGCAGCCGTCGGTCTGGCTGCCGTCGTCCTGGTTGTTGGCGAGGCCGATGAGCAGCGGCACGAGCAGGAGCGCCAGCCAGCGCGGTCGACGACGTCCGGTTGCCGGCCGGACCGGCGGCGTGGTGAGGACCGAGGGCGCGGGTCCGGGGTCGCGACTCCACGAGGGAGCGCTCGGCGAGGCCTCGGAGGTGGACGTCCGCGGAGCCCAGGCCTCGGCCGGCAGCGTCGTCGCGACGGGGAGCGCGGTGGCCCACGTCGAGCCCGAGGGCACCGACGTCGCCGAGGACTCTCGTGGGGCGGTTCCACCCGGGTTGCTGTCCGGGTCGCCCTCCGGGCCGTCGCCGACGAAGGCGACGTGCCGGTCCCGCTGGGGATCCGGCAGGCTGGGACGGCTCTGGTCGGGGTCGGACAACGGTGCCTCGCTTCGACGGGTGGGACCACGGTAGGTCCTCAGGTGCCTGTGTCGTCGCATCTCAGACCATGCCAGTCCGCACCCCGTTCCCTCAGCGGTCGCGTCGCCAGGTCCCGTCCGTCACCTTGCAGTCGACGCTCTTGGTCCCCACGGCCGTCGCGAGCACGGTGTCGCCGACCGAGATCGTGCAACGCATCGGCTGGCTCCCGCGGTAGCCGTAGTCGTCGGCCGACACCGAGACGTAGGCGTCGTCCGACCTGACGGGCAGGTCGACGGCATACGGCAGCGTCCGGTTGGCGAGGTTGGCCGACCCCTCCGGGGTGTAGAGGCGGACGTCTGCCGTGCGGCCGGGGCCCTGGAACTCGACCCGGAGGGTCGTGACGGTCGCGGGCAGCTCCGCCACGGTGGAGGGCGACGCGGTCACCTCGGTGGCGACGAGCGAACGACCCGCCGGGTCGGGGGAGCGCTTCGTGTCGCTGTCGCCGACGAAGCGGCTCAGCAGGACGCCCACGACCACGGGGAGCAGGACGAGGGCACCGACGACGACCAGCACCACGCGGCCCAATCGCGACTTCGTCTTCGGGGTGCCGCTGACTGTGGAGGGCGAACCCTTTCGCGGCACAGCGGTCTTCACAGGTCCCGATGTGCTGCGCTGCGGTGTCGCCGCGGGGCCCGGTCGGGGAGCCCCGCCACGCTTCCTCCGCCGCTTCGGCTTGCTGCCACCGGCGGGCGGCCCAGCAGGCTTCGCGGCACCGGGACCGGAGGCGCTCGCGGACACCGCCGCCGGGTCGTCGAACGCCGAGAAGCGGTCGGTGGTCGGGTCCGGCAGGGGCCGCGGCGGTGTCCGAGGCGCGGGCGGGATCGCGGAGCCCGCCGGGGGAGGAGGCACCACGGTGCCGTAGTCGTCCGCGAGCGGATCGGAGCTCAGCGGGTCGGCGGTCGACGGCGATTCGGGCACGGTCTGGTCGGTCACGGCAATCCCCTGGTTGTGGTGACGGTCCGCCCATCCAACCATCGCCCGTCCCGGGCACGGCCGCGGAGGTGAGCCCGGCGAGCCTCGCGAGCCCGGTGCGACCCGCGGTCACCCCCGGACGCGCACCCGGTGCCGGGATATCGGTTCGGAGCCACCGGCCTCCCGCGCCTATCCTGTCCACCATGTCCGACCAGCCCGCGAACGCCCCGGCACGTTCGCGGCCACCCCGGCGTCGCGGCCGCCGCCGGCCGACCGTGCAGGGTGGGGGCACTCCGTCGACCGAGCAGCAGCAGGCCCGTCGCGCCGCCCGCGCCGCCACGGTCCCGCCGATCACCTATCCGGAGCACCTGCCGGTCGTCGAGCGGCGCGACGACATCGCCGCCGCGATCCGCGACCACCAGGTCGTCGTCATCGCGGGGGAGACCGGGTCGGGCAAGACGACCCAGATCCCCAAGATCTGCCTCGAGCTCGGCCGCGGGCTCGACGGCGTCATCGGCCACACCCAGCCGAGGCGCATCGCAGCGCGTGCCGTCGCCGAGCGCCTCTCCGAGGAGCTGGCCGTCGAGCTCGGCAGCGCCGTCGGCTACCAGGTGCGCTTCACCGACCAGAGCAGCCGCGACACCCTCGTCAAGGTCATGACCGACGGCATCCTGCTCGCCGAGATGCAGCGTGACCGCGAGCTGCGGCGCTACGACACGATCATCATCGACGAGGCCCACGAGCGCAGCCTCAACATCGACTTCATCCTCGGCTACCTCAAGCAGCTGCTGCCGCGCCGGCCCGACCTCAAGGTCATCATCACCTCGGCGACGATCGACCCGCAGCGCTTCGCCGAGCACTTCGCCGACCCGGCCACGGGCGAGCCGGCCCCGATCATCGAGGTCTCCGGCCGCACCTTCCCCGTCGAGATCCGCTACCGCCCGCTCGTCGACCCCGACCGCCCCGACGCGGAGGAGCGCGACATGGTGACCGGTGTCTGCGAGGCCGTCGAGGAGCTGTGGACCGAGCGGCACTCCGGCACGAGCAGCGACATCCTCGTCTTCTTCTCCGGCGAGCGGGAGATCCGTGACGCGGCGGACGCGCTCAACGGGATGAAGCTGCCCGTCACGGAGGTCGTCCCGCTCTACGGCCGGCTGTCCGCCGCGGAGCAGCACCGCGTCTTCTCGAGGCACACCGGTCGACGCATCGTCCTGGCCACCAACGTCGCCGAGACCTCGCTCACCGTGCCGGGCATCCGCTACGTCATCGACACCGGCACGGCGCGCATCAGCCGCTACAGCCAGCGCACCAAGGTCCAGCGCCTGCCCATCGAGCCGGTCAGCCAGGCGTCGGCCAACCAGCGCTCGGGCCGCTGTGGCCGCGTCGCCGACGGCATCGCGATCCGGCTCTACTCCGAGGACGACTACGACAGCCGCCCCGAGTTCACCGACCCCGAGATCCTGCGCACCAACCTCGCCTCGGTCATCCTCCAGATGACGAGCCTCGGGCTCGGCGACATCGCGCGCTTCCCGTTCGTCGACCCGCCGGACAGCCGCCAGATCACCGACGGCGTGCGCCTGCTCGAGGAGCTGCAGGCCTTCGCTCCCGAGGACGACGAGCCCGCCACCGGGCGAGGGAGGCGATGTCCGGGACGCCGCCTCACGGCATACGGCCGCACCATCGCGGCGCTGCCGATCGACCCGCGCCACGCCCGCATGGTCATCGAGGCCGACAAGCGCGGCGTGCTGCGCGAGGTGCTCGTCATCGTCGCGGCGCTGTCGATCCAGGACCCGCGCGAGCGGCCGCAGGACAAGCAGGAGCTCGCCAACGCCTCGCACAAGCGCTTCGCCGACGAGACGAGCGACTTCGTCACGTGGCTGAACCTGTGGGCCTACCTCAAGGAACAGCAGAAGGAGCTGAGCAGCAGCGCCTTCCGCCGGATGTGCAAGGCGGAGTTCCTCCACTACCTGCGCATCCGCGAGTGGCAGGACCTCCACAGCCAGGTCAAGCAGGCCGCCAAGCAGGCCGGTCTCGACGTCAGCCGCGGCACCGTCCACGTCGGCGAGGGTGAGATCGACGCGGACGCCATCCACCAGTCGCTGCTCGCCGGGCTCCTGTCGCACGTCGGTGTCCGTGACGAGCAGAAGCGGGAGTATGCCGGGGCGCGCGGCACTCGCTTCGGCATCAGTCCCGGGTCGGCGCTCTTCCGCAAGCAGCCCCAGTTCGTCATGGCCGAGGAGCTCGTCGAGACGAGCCGCCTGTGGGCGCGCGTCAACGCGCGGATCGACCCGGTGTGGGCCGAGCAGCTGGGTACGCACCTCGTGAAGCGGCAGTACTCCGAGCCGCGCTGGTCGGGCAAACGCGGCTCGGCCGTCGCGACCGAGCGGGTCACGCTCTACGGCGTGCCTCTCGTCGTCGGCCGCGTCGTCGGCCTCGGCCGCGTCGACCCCGAGCTCGCCCGCGACCTCTTCGTCAGGCACGCCCTCGTCGAGGGCGACTGGCACACCGAGCACGCGTTCCTGCGCGACAACGCCGCCCTCGTCGAGCGCCTCGGCGAGCTCGAGGCCCGCACCCGTCGCCGCGACATCGTCGTCGACGACAGCACCCTGATCGCCTTCTACGACAAGCGGATCCCCGCTGACGTCGTGTCGGGGCGCCACTTCGACTCGTGGTGGAAGAAGGCGCGGCGCCAGACCCCTGACCTGCTCACCTTCACCGAGGAGCTGCTGCTGCGCGAGAGCGCGGGCAGCCTCGCCGACGAGGACCACCCGACGACGTGGACGCAGGGCGAGAACGTCCTGCCCGTGACCTACCAGTTCGAGCCCGGGTCGGCCCAGGACGGCGTGACCGTCCACATCCCCGTCGAGCGCCTCAACCAGGTGACCCCGGACGGCTTCGACTGGCAGGTCCCGGGCTTCCGCGAGGAGCTCGTCACCGCTCTGATCCGCAGTCTCCCCAAGGGGATCCGCCGCAACCTCGTCCCCGCACCTGATCACGCTCGTGCCGTCCTGCCGGAGCTCGACCCGACGTCGGGGCCGCTGCTCGTGGCGCTCGCCACGGTGCTGCGGCGGCGTGCCGGCGTGGCCGTCACGCCGGCCGACTTCGACCTCGAGCGGGTGCCCGCGCACCTGACCGTCACCTTCCAGGTCGACGGGTCCGACGGCCGCGCCGTGGCGACCGGCAAGGACCTCGAGGCCGTGCGCGACACCGCCACGCCCCAGCTGCGTCGCCAGGTCAGCCGGGCCGGTTCGCGCGTCGAGCAGGCAGGACTCACGTCGTTCCCCGACGCGGGCGTGCCCGAGACCTTCGAGAGCGCCCAGGGCGTCCAGGGCTTCCCGGCCCTCGTCGACACCGGGTCGGCCGTCGACCTCCGGGTGCTGCCGACCCGGGCCGAGGCCGACGCCGAGCACCGCCTCGGCGTGCGCCGGCTGCTGCTGCTCGGCATCACCCCGCCGTGGAAGCAGATCCTCGCCCGCCTCACCAACACCCAGAAGCTCGCCCTCGGCCACAACCCGCACGGCAGCGTCCCCGCCCTGCTCGACGACTGCCTGGCCGCAGCAGTCGACGCAATCCGCGACGACGCGGTCACCGACCGGGAGGACCACGCGGTGCGCAGCCGCGAGGACTTCGAGTGGGCACTGTCAGCCGTGCGCACGCACACCACGGCCAAGGTCGTGCAGGTCGTCGGCCTCGTGGAGCCGATCCTCGCCAAGCACCTGGCGCTGACCAACCGGCTCGCCGAGCTGGACCGCTCGAGCAGCCCCGCGATCCGGCCCATGCTCGCCGACGTCCGCGCGCAATTGGGGGAGCTCGTGCGTCCCGGCTTCGTCGCCGACACCGGCCTGCGCCGCCTTCCCGACCTCGACCGCTACCTGCGCGCCATCGCCCACCGGCTCGACAAGGCCCCGGCCAACCTGACCCGCGACGCCCAGGCTCTCGACCAGGTCGACCTCGTCGAGGGCCGCTACGCCGACCTGCTCGAGTCCCTCCGGCCCGCCCAGCGCGGCGCGGCCGAGATCGTCGACATCGGCTGGATGATCGAGGAGCTGCGGGTCTCGCTCTTCGCGCAGACGGTCGGCACGGCATACAGCGTCTCCCCGCAGCGCATCCTCAAGGCGATCGCCAAGGTCGCCGCCTGACCGGTCCGCCCGTCCGTCGGCAGGGAATCATGGGATGAGGCGGGGCGTTGCACCCTTCGACCCCGTTCGACGAAAGGCCAGACCCGTGCAGGACCCGACCGAGCTCTTCCAGTTCGAGAGCGACACCTCGCCCAGCCAGCTCCAGGAGCTGCAGGCCTCGGTGCTCGTCGTCGCCCTCGGCGGATTCATCGACGCCGGCCACACCCAGCGACTCATGGCCGACCACATCCTCGAGACGCACGAGTCGCGCGTCATCGCCTCCTTCGACGTCGACCAGCTGCTCGACTACCGCGGCCGCCGTCCCGTCATGGTCTTCGACCGCGACCACTGGAGCAGCTACGACGACCCGAGCCTGCTGCTGCACCGCGTCGTCGACAAGGAGGGCGTGCCCTTCCTGCTCCTCGTCGGCCCCGAGCCGGACTACCAGTGGAACCGCATGGTCGAGGCCACCTCGACGCTCATCAAGACCTTCGGCGTCGACCTGACCGTCAGCGTCCACGGCATCCCCATGGCCGTGCCGCACACCCGGCCGCTCGGCGTCACCGCCCACGGCACCAACCCGCACCTCGTCACCGGCAACGACCCGGCCTTCGGCACCGTGCAGGTGCCGGCCAGCTTCTCGTCGCTGCTCGAGTTCCGCCTCGGTGAGGCCGGGCTCGACGCCATCGGCTTCGCCGTCCACGTGCCGCACTACCTCGGCCAGAGCGAGTTCGCCGACGCCGCCGTGCTCGGGCTCGAGCGGGTGCGTGCCGCGACCGGGCTCGACCTCGACCTGCGCGAGCTCGCCGCGACCGCCGGCCTCAACCGGGCCGAGATCAGCCGCCAGATGGAGGAGTCCGACGAGATCTCCGCGGTGGTCCGGGCCCTCGAGCAGCAGTACGACACCTTCCTCGAGGGGCGCCAGCAGCGCAACCTGCTCGCCACCGACCTGTCCGACCTCCCGACGGCCGACGAGATCGGCGCGGAGTTCGAGGCGTTCCTCAAGGACGTCACCGAGGACGACGAACACGGGGACGAGCGCGACGACGAAACCGGCGACGACCGCGGCTGAGCCACCCTGACGAAGCGGGTCCGACCTCACGGTCGGGCCCGCTTCGTCGTCTCCGCGGCGCGCTCACGGGGCTCCGGCCCCCAACCGTCGAGAGGCCAAGGTTCGTGGGTCGGGCGCAGTCGAGTGGCCAGTCAGCCCTTGGCTTCGCTCCAGCGGCGGACGATCGAGGTGTCCGCGACGAAGCGGACCTCGTCGGTGCCGGCCCAGGTGCGGGCGGCGCTCGTTAGGGTGTGCTCGACGGCCGCTGCCGCCGCCGGGGCGTGCTGCTCGGGGACGTGGACGAGCAGCTCGTCGTGCAGGCACAGCACGATCTGGCCGCCGAGTGGGCGCACCGCGTGTCGCACCGTCGCCGCCCAGGCCTTGAACAGCTCGGCGGCGGATCCCTGGATGATCGCGTTGCGCGCATAGCGTCCGCGCGCGCCGTCGGCGCCGGTGGCCGAGAACTCGGCGCTGCCCGACGGCTCCGGCGCGCCCGGCTCCAGTGGCGGCACGGGCACCCCGCCGAAACGGATGAGACGCCCACCCCACGTGCGCACGGGTCGGCGGGCGACCCCGTCGGCGTAGGCCCGGTCGAGCAGTCCCATGGCCACGGGGTAGGCGCGCTCGAGGTCCTTGAGGGCCTCGCCGGCAGCGCCGGAGCGCTGGCCGTACATCGCGGCGAGCACCGCGATCTTGGCCTTGGGCCTGTCGGCGCCGAGCTTGGCCGCGACCGGGGCGTAGAGGTCGTCGGCGCGGGTCGCCTCGGCGAAGGCCCGGTCGGCGCTGACGACGGCAAGCACCCGGGGCTCGATCTGGCCGAGGTCGGCGCGCACGAAGACGTGCCCGGGCGCCGCGCAGATGGCCGGACGCAGCGGGGCGGGCAGGTTGTGCAGGCCGTTCTGGGCCGTCATGCGCCCGGCGGCGCCGTCGCACGCGGTCCAGCCGCCGCGGAGCCGGTCGTCGGTGCCGACGTGGTCGTCGAGCCAGCGGTAGCCGTAGGTGGTCGCGATCCGCTCGTCCTTGCGCCACCGCAGCAGGGCGTCGACGAGCGGGTGGGTGTGCCGGTAGGGCTCGAGCACCCAGGCCCGGGTGTTGGGCACGTCGACTCCGGCGGAGAGCAGCAGGTCGCGCACCTGCGTGGGGTTGCGCAGGTCGGTGCGCTCGCGGCCGGGCGCGTGCCGCAGGACGAGGGCGTCGCGCTCGGCGCGGATGCGTGCGGCGTCCGCGTCGTCGACCGGTCGGGCTCCGGCGGAGGAGGCGATGAGGTCCTCGGCCGCCGCCCGGTCGACGGGCAGCCCGTCGCGCTCGAGCTCGAGGCAGAGCACGGCGGCCGCGGACTCGGACCAGACGGTGCGTTCGAGGCGCGGGAGGTGCGAGCCGCCGATGCGGCCCAGCGCCTCGCGCTGCGCCTGCTGGCACTCCAGCGCCAGCACCCCGAGCTCGCGCAGCCGCGTGTCGTCCGTCGCCCAGCCGAGGGCGTCGGCGCGCAGGTGTCCGTCGGCGGTGAGGAGCGCGACGTCGTCGCCGGCCGCCACGTCGAAGAGGTCACCGTCGAAGCCGCTGAGCCGCGGTGCGCGTGGGGGCGGAACCGTCGCCTCGTCGAGGCCGCGGCACCCCGCGACGACGTGTCCCGGGGTCGCCCACCAGCCGCCGTGCACGAGGCGGTGCGCCTCCGCGAGGTCCCACGTGCGCGAGACGTCGACGCCCGCGCCGACCACCCCGCGCAGCGTCGACGCAGCGGACCACACGACCCATCGCGGGCCCAGCTCCTCGGTGGCCTGCCTGAAGCGTGCCACGACGTCGTCGAGCGGCCACGTCTCGTCGAGGCCCGGCCCCACGGCATACGCCCCCCGCGGCCCGACCACGAGCGCGACGAGCGGCGGCCCGGAACCGTTGTCAGGCAACGATGCTCGCGATCCGGCCGACGGCCTCGCGCAGGATCTCCGGCGAGGTGGCGTAGTTGACCCGCGCGTGCCCCTGGCCGCCCGAGCCGAAGATGGGCCCGGGGGAGAGCGCGACCCGGGCGCGGCGCAGCACCTCACCGGCGGGGTCGTCGCCGAGTCCCAGCCCGGAGAGGTCGAGCCACGCGAGGTAGGTGGCCTCGGGCACGACGAGACCGGCGCCGGGAAGGTGGTCGGCGACGAGCTCGGCGAGCAGGTGACGGTTGGCGTCCAGCTCGCCGACGAGGCGGTGGCACCAGTCGCGCCCGTCGCGGTAGGCGGCCGTCTGCGCGATGACGCCGAGGTGGCTCGCCCCGAACGTGACGTAGGGGTGCAGCCGGCGCACGTCGTCGACGGCGTCGTCGCCGGGCACGATGATCGCGGCCTTGAGCCCGGCGAGGTTCCACGCCTTGGAGGCCGACGTCACCGTGACGCCGCGCTCGGTGCCCGGCACCGTCAGATAGGGCGTGAACGTGCTCGTCGGAAGGACCAGGGGTCCGTGGATCTCGTCGGACACGACGCGCACGCCGTGCTCGTCGGCCACGCGAGCGAGCGCCCCGAGCTCGGCCGGCGTGTGCACGGTGCCCGTCGGGTTGTGCGGGTTGGACAGGAGGTATGCCGTCCGGGAACCATCGGCGGTCACGCGGGCGAAGACCTCGGCGAGACCGTCGACGTCGAGCCGGTGGTCCGGCCCGAGCGGCGCCTCGACGACGCGTCGGCCGCACGCCTCGATCACCTCGTAGAAGGCGTTGTAGACGGGCGGGCTCACGACCACCGGACCACCGGGGTCGGTGAAGAGCCCGAGCAGGTGCGTCACGCCGGTCAGCACGTCGGCCACGCGCGTCGTCGTGCGTGGGTCGAAGCCCCACGCCCACTCGGCCTCGGCGAACGCGGCGGCCGCGGCGGCATACTCCTCCGTCAGGGCGTAGCCCGTGTCTCCCCGCGCCACGGCGGCGCTGACCGCCTCGACGACGGCCGGACACGGGGCGCAGTCCATCTCGGCGATCCACATCGGGATGACGTCGGGGCCGTGCACGCCCCACTTGACGGACGTGCGGTCACGTCGGAGGTCGGCCAACGGCACGCCGAGGATCGGTGGCTGTGCTGTCGTCTCACCCATGGGGCGACCCTACGAGAGCCGACGGACGACGTCTCGCGCGGTCCCGCCGCGGGGGCGAGTGGGTACGAGGCTGCCACGGGCGACCGCTACGGCATACGGTGTCGTCGGCGGCGAGCAGGAGCCGGAAACACACGACGTCGGACGAAGAGGGTGGGAACTGGTGGGCATCTTGGGCTGGAGCAGGGACGAGACGGTCGCGGCATCGGACGCGACCGCCGCGAAGCTGCGGCGATCGAAGGACGCCGGCGCGCTCGAGCGCGCCGCGCTGCCGGCTGAGGGAGGCCTGTCCGGGGCCGCGACGCGGCTCGTCGAGCGCCTCCTCGACGTCGGCATCGACGGCAAGGGCCCCTTCGACTCCGCCCATGAGGTCGCCGCCAGCGCCCTCAAGCACGCCCGTTCCGACGCCGACCAGGCCCTGCGCGTCATCGTGCGCGACCACCGCCAGCTCGGCGCGGTGGGCGGTTTCGCGACGGGGCTCGGCGGCTTCTTCACGATGCCGGTGTCGCTCCCGGCCAACGTGCTCGAGTTCTACCTCCTCGCGACGCGCATGACGGCGGCCACGGCCAAGGTGCGCGGCTACGACATCGACCAGCCCGAGATCCGCTCGGCGATCCTGCTGACGCTCGCCGGCGCCGACAGCGACGACCTGCTCAAGAAGGCCGGGCTCGCGGCCGCCGGCGGCAAGCTCTCGTCGGTGGCGTTCGACCGGCTGCCCGCGCCGGCCCTCATGGTCCTCAATAAGGCCGTGGGCTTCCGCCTGCTCGGTCGCATAGGCCAGGGCACGTTCGCCAGACTCGGTCGCGCGGTCCCGCTCGTCGGTGGCCTCATCGGCGCGGGGCTCGACGTCTACATGCTGAACCGCATCGGCAAGCAGGCCGCCAAGGAGTTCCCGCCCGTCGAGACCTTCGGCCACTGATCCGGGGCGCCGGGCCCCGCCCGTGAGGAGCACGCAGATCACCGTTTCGCATCGCCGCCACCGGCAGGGAATGGCGCCGTTCGCCTGCTCGTTGGGCCGGGCATGAAGACCGCGTCCCGCATCAAGATGGCCGCGACCGTCGCGTCGGTCGTGCGCGCTGCCACGCGTCCCGGCGGCCCGAGCCTGCCGGAGCGGGTGCAGGCCGTGCCGCGACTCGTGCGCTGCACGCTCGACCGGACGTATGCCGGCACGACCCTCAAGCGGCTCGGGCTCGTCGCCGGGGCGGTGGCCTACGTCGCGTCGCCGGTCGACCTGGTGCCCGAGGCCTTCCTGCCTGTCGTCGGGGCGGCCGACGACGCCGTCGTCATCACCTGGGCGGTTCGGGCCTTCTTCGAGGAGACCGACCGGTTCCTCGCGTGGGAGGCGGGCCGGGGTGCGAGCGGCGCACGTCCGTCGGCCAACCGCGGTGGCCGGTCCACGTGGACGAGTGCGCCGCCCAACGCGGCGCGTTCGACGGGCACCGCGCCGGTCGCCCCGTTGGGCGCCCCCGCGGGCGGCTCGGACGGGTCGCTCGGGGTGGTGCGGCCCGACGGCCAGGACGCGCACCTGCATCGCGACCGTGATGCGACCGGAGCGGCGGCTCCGCGCCGCCTCCCTGGTCTGTCGCGTGTGCGGGCCGGGGGAGCGCGCCCCGGCGGGGAAGAGGGGCTCCGACTGCCGGAGGGCACGCGCCAGGCCGCGACCGACTACGTCCTGGAGTCGGTGCGCAAGCGCCTCGAACGCTGAGACCGGCCCTCGGGCACGGGCTGACGACCCGGCCGGGCGGCTCGGTCCACATCCCCTCGAGCCGACGGTCGTTCGTCCACAGGCGGATTCCTGGGTCTGCCCAGGGATGACCGGGGCGGCGAGGCTCAGCGCATGCCGAAGATCTCACTGTCCGGGCCGGCCGAGCTGCTGACCATCATCCCCTTTCACCTGGGCTTCCAGCCGGTGCGCAGCGTCGTCGTGGTCTGCTTCCACGGCAAGCGCCTCGGGCTGGTGGCGCGCCTCGACGTCGTCGATGCCGGGCTCGCGGCCGAGGCCGCCGCCCAGACGTTGCCGACGCTGCTCCAGGGCGAGCCGTCGTCCGTCGCCCTTGTGGGCTTCGAGGACATCCCCGACGAGTCCCTGCCGCTGCTCGAGGCCCTCGCCTCCGGCGTCGAGGCCGAGCGGGTCGTGGTCCGTGAGCGTCTCGTCCTGCGCGGCGGTCGCTGGCACTCCGTCGGCTGCGACTGCTGCCCCGACGAGGGATGGCTCCTGCCGGAGACGTCCGACGTGCCGGCGGTGGCGAGCTACGTCGCGCTCGGCCACGCGGTGCTGCCGGACCGTGACGAGCTCTCCCGCCTCGTCGAGCCGCTGCCGGCGACGGACCTGCGGCACGAGCTCACGCGCACGGCCATCGAGCACTGGCAGCGTCGCTACGCCGCCGCCGGCGGCTCGGTGGACGACCTGCCGCAGCAGCCTGCGCAGCGGCGCCGGTCCGCGAGGCGGACGTGGCCGGCAGCCGAGGGGGTCGGGCTCCTCGACGGCGGAGAGCTCACCGCCCGCCAGTTCCTCGTCAACGACTTCCTCGTCGCGTGGGGAGGGGCGCTGCGCGGTGACATCGAGGGCTACGGCCTCGAGCACTGGCTGCCGTCCCTCGTGGGACCGCTGCGCGACGTCGAGCTTCGGGACGCGCTCATCGGGTGGCTCTGCCCGGGCACGGTGCCCCTGGAGAACGTCCCCGCCGACCTCGTCGTGATGCTCGACGTCCTGCTCGGGCCGGAGCTGCGTCTCGTCCCCGCGGGAGGCGACGCGGTCCCCGACCGTGACCGTGGCCGTGCCCGTGGTCTGGACGCTGAGGGGGAGCCTGAGGGCGAGTGGGACGAGGGGCTCGCCGGTGGGCCCGACTGGGACGCCCTCGGCTCGGGCGATGACGTCATCTCGAGACTGGCGGCGTCGGACGTCGAGGCACTGCGGGCGCTCCATGCCCTGCTCGACCTCGAGTCGTCCCCTGCCACGCCCGACAAGGCACCGGCCGGCTCCAGCCTGACCGACCCGACCGACCTGACCGGCGATGTGACCGACGACATGACCGACGAGATGACCGACGAGATGACGGACGAGGTGACCGGCGACAGCTGGGAGGACTGGGACGAGGCGAGCCTGCCGCGCCTGCTGCTCGGACGTCTCGAGCAGGTGTGTCGGCTCACCCCTGCAGCGCACGCGGCGCCGCTGCTGTCCGTCGTCGCGTCGCTCGCGTGGTGGTGCGGTGACGGCGCCCGGGCCGGGGTGGCCGTCGACCAGGCGCTCGACCTCGAGCCGGACCACCGGCTCAGCCTCCTCGTGCGTCAGTCGCTCGACCACGGCATCCGGCCGTCCCGCTGCGCCTGAGCGCCGGACCGTGGCGGTGCCGGGCCAGTCGGGCCGGTACAGGCCGGCACAGGGACGCGCGCGTCCATGTCGTGGAACGGCGGATCTCGTGCCGGGGCGCCCTCGCGTATGGTTGGGGCAGGTCACGAGTACCAGCGACAAGCCCCGGCTCGCTGGTCGGCAACCCTCCTTCGCGGTGGGGTGCCCCGGGTGAGGACCTGGCCGCACCCGTCCCGGTTGCGAGCAAGCGCGAGGACCGAGGAGTACCCCGATGACCGTCACCCACCGGAAGCAGAGCACGCGCCGTCCCGCGCGGCACGCGACCGTTGGCAGCGCCTCGACCGACGGCACCACGGTGCCCGGTCAGGCGACGCGCGACCGTGAGGACGGCGCGGTCGACTCGGCTCCGACGTCCCGCCCGTCGGCTCCCGACGGTGCCTGGCGGGTCGGTGACCCGGTGGGCCGGAGGCAGTTCGCCCACATCGGCGACGTCGAGCTCGAGCGCGGCGGCGTGCTGCCTGACGTCATCATCGCCTACGAGACCTGGGGCCGGCTCAACGAGGCCGGTGACAACGTCGTCCTCGTCGAGCACGCCCTGACCGGCGACAGCCACGTCGTCGGCGAGGCCGGACCCGGACACGCCTCACCCGGCTGGTGGAACTCCCTCATCGGTGCCGGCGGGCCCGTCGACCCCGACGAGTGGTTCGTCATCGCCTCCAACGTCCTGGGCGGCTGCCAGGGCAGCACCGGACCCGCGAGCCCGGCGCCGGACGGGCAGCCCTGGGGGAGCCGCTTCCCCTACGTCACGGTCCGCGACCAGGTCGCCGCCGAGCGACTGCTGCTCGACCACCTCGGCATCCGCCGGGTCGCTGCGGTGGTGGGCGGCTCGATGGGTGGCATGCGAGCCATCGAGTGGGCCGTCACGTACCCGGACGACGTCGACCGCTGCATCGTCCTCGCGTCGACGCCCCGGGCCACGGCCGACCAGATCGCCTGGTGCCAGCCCCAGCTGCTGGCCATCCGGCACGACCCGGACTTCGCGGGCGGTGACTACTACTCGACCGACCGCCGCCCCGACACCGGACTCGGTCTCGCACGGCGCATCGCCCACATCACCTACCGCACCGAGACCGAGCTCGACGAGCGCTTCGGTCGGTCGCACCAGCTCGGCGAGGACCCGCTGCAGGCGGGGGAGCGCGGCCGGTTCGCCGTCGAGTCCTACCTCGACCACCACGCCGGCAAGCTCGCCCGCCGGTTCGACGCCAACTCCTACCTCGTGCTCACCGAGGCGATGAACTCCCACGACGTGGGTCGCGACCGCGGCGGCGTGCAGGCGGCGCTCGGACGCGTCAGGGCCGACTGCACGATCGTCTCGGTGGACACCGACCGTCTCTACCCGCCGCGCCTGTCCGATGACATGCACGACGCGCTTCCCGTCTCGCGTCGGGCGCACATCGTCTCCGACTTCGGCCACGACGGCTTCCTCATCGAGGAGGACCAGGTGGGGCGCATCATCCGCGACGCGCTCGACCGGCGTCGCGACTGAACCCTGCTGCGCGACGGGCCGGTTCGCCTCCCGGACGCCGGCCGGCAGACCGGCCGACAGGATGTGACGAAGGCGTGTCGGCAGTGCGCGCGGGGGACGCGCCCGGTGACCCGTTATCGGGTACGGTGCGAGCACTGGTTGTTTCCGTCCCAAGGAGGTCCGGGAAAGTGGCCATCGTCGTTGGTTATGTCGCCACCAAGGAAGGTCGTGCGGCGCTCAAGAGAGCTGCCGAGGAATGCGTCCTGCGCGGTGCGAAGCTCGTCGTCATCAGCTCCCACCGAGGGGGCAAGGACTTTGACGCGGACGAGGCCAGGCAGTTCGAGACCGAGCTGTCCCGCGTGCAGGCCGTTCTCGAGGAGAAGGGTCTGGAGCACGAGGTGCGTCAGCTCGTCCGGGGCAACGACCCCGCCGAGGACCTCATCTCGGTCGCCGAGGAGGAGAACGCCGACTTCATCGTCATCGGTCTCCGTCGTCGCAGCCCGGTGGGCAAGCTCATCCTCGGGTCCAACGCGCAGCGCATCCTGCTCGACGCGAGCTGTCCCGTGCTCGCGGTCAAGGGCGACTGACGCCACACTGCCAGCTCGACCGGCACCTCACGACAGGTCTCGCAGGGCCCGTCGACGTGCTCGCGCCATGCGCGTGTTCCGCGTGCGTTCGCTCCGGAGGCGTGTGCCGTTTTATAATGTCGGAGTACGGGATCGCACAAGGCGCACCGAGAGCTCGAAACAGGGATCGACTCCAACTGGCCAAGCCTTTCCGGCACCAACCCCCATTCTCGTTCGTTGTGATGATGCATGCCCGGAACCGGGTCGATCATGACGAGACCTGCGACGAAAGGCGACTGCATCCGTGCCCAAGGCAACAACCGCTGGAGCTCCCAAAACCCTGCCGAAGGTGTTCCAGCACGAGGCGATCATGCAGCTCCTGGTCAAGGGCAGCAGTAGTGGCACCATCACGGGAACGGAGATCGCTCGCGCCCAGGTCGACGCCGGACTCGACCTGAAGCAGATGAAGCCGGTCCTCGTGACCCTCGAGGCCCACGACATCGAGATCGTCGTCGACGCTCCGCACGTCACCACGACGAAGAAGACCCGAACAGGGATCAAGGGAGGCAATGTGGCCACCGCACGCACGAGCACCGCCGCCGCGACGAAGTCCGCGACGCGCACCACGACCGCGACGACCAAGACCGCCGCCAAGAAGGCGACGACCAAGACGGCCGCGACCACGGAGGACGAGGCCGCCACGACCGCCGCGCCGCGCACCGCCAAGAAGGCTGCGACCAACGCGGGCGTCGCCAAGGCAGCGGCCAAGCCGGTGGCCGCGAAGAAGACGGCTGCCCGCAAGACCGCGGCCAAGAAGGCCACGACCTCCGCCGACGGCGTCGCCACCGGCGGCGACGAGGGCGACGAGGCCGAGCCCGACGACGCCCCCGTCGGTGAGCTCGAGGACGTCGTCGTCGAGCCCGTCGAGGGTGTCGACGACGCCGACGAGGACGCCGAGGACGGCGCCGCCCCGGCCGCTGCCGCCAAGACCGAGGAGACCGAGGAGTCCGGCTTCGTCATCCGTGACGACGACGAGGACGACGCCCCGGCCCAGCAGGTCGTCACCGCGGGTGCCACGGCCGACCCGGTCAAGGACTACCTCAAGCAGATCGGCAAGGTCGCCCTCCTCAACGCCGAGCAGGAGGTCGAGCTCGCCAAGCGCATCGAGGCCGGCCTGTTCGCCGAGGAGAAGCTCAACTCCGGCGACAAGATCGACATGAAGCTCAAGCGCGAGCTGTGGTGGATCGCCCAGGACGGCAAGAAGGCCAAGAACCACCTGCTCGAGGCCAACCTGCGACTCGTCGTCTCGCTGGCCAAGCGCTACACCGGTCGCGGCATGCTCTTCCTCGACCTCATCCAGGAGGGCAACCTCGGCCTCATCCGTGCGGTCGAGAAGTTCGACTACACCAAGGGCTACAAGTTCTCGACCTACGCGACGTGGTGGATCCGTCAGGCCATCACCCGCGCCATGGCCGACCAGGCGCGCACCATCCGCATCCCGGTGCACATGGTCGAGGTCATCAACAAGCTCGCCCGCGTGCAGCGCCAGATGCTTCAGGACCTGGGCCGCGAGCCCACCCCGGAGGAGCTCGCCAAGGAGCTCGACATGACGCCCGAGAAGGTCGTCGAGGTCCAGAAGTACGGCCGTGAGCCGATCTCGCTGCACACCCCGCTCGGCGAGGACGGCGACAGTGAGTTCGGTGACCTCATCGAGGACTCCGAGGCCGTCGTCCCGGCCGACGCCGTGAGCTTCACGCTCCTGCAGGAGCAGCTGCACTCGGTCCTCGACACACTCTCGGAGCGCGAGGCGGGCGTCGTGTCGATGCGTTTCGGCCTGACCGACGGTCAGCCGAAGACGCTCGACGAGATCGGCAAGGTCTACGGCGTGACGCGTGAGCGCATCCGCCAGATCGAGTCCAAGACGATGAGCAAGCTGCGTCACCCGAGCCGGAGCCAGGTCCTGCGCGACTACCTCGACTGAGGTCGGCCGCACCGGACAAGCCCGGACACGACGAAGGAGCCCACGACAGACCGTCGTGGGCTCCTTCGCGTCTGCGGCACACCGCCGTCGTCCGCCGTTTGACGTATGCCGTGTGCCGCGGTCAGCGGCGCCGGGCCAGCAGGCGTTCGGGCAGGGACCGCCAGAACGACACGCCGACCGCCGGCCAGAAGAACGACCTGGCCCTGGCCTGCCACGCCCGGGTGCGGCCCACCTGGCGCCGGATCGAGCGGATGTCGTCGTGCAGCCGGACCGCTTCCTGCGGCGTCGTGCGCTCGGGCCGGTCGTAGCGGGACTTCTCAAGCGTCGCCGTGACGCGTCGCATCGCCGTGGCGTTCTCCTCGTCGAGGTGTCCGTCGGTGACGTAGCGCTCGCGCAGCTGTCGCAGCGTGACTCCCTCGGGGGCCTCGATGCCGAGGTCGCCGAGGTGCGAGGTGAGGTCGTCCCACTCGGCCTCGATGAGCTGTTGCTGGGTGACGGCGGCTCGTCGCCGTCGCAGTCGGAGCAGCCAGGCCGTGATGGGCATGGCGAAGGCTGCGAGCAGCCCGACGAGCACGGCGACGAGGAGCAGGAGGTTGCGCACGGTGAACGCGGCGCCGATGGTGTCGAGCAGGCCCCGCTGCTGCTGGACCGGCGCAGCCGTGGCCTGGGTGCTCGTGGTGGGCACTGCGCTCGAGGCGCTGCGCGAGGCCGACTCGCTGACCTCGCGGCCGCCGCCCGTGGCTCCGGAGTCCGAACCGACCACGGCATACGGCGGCGGGGTGCCGGCGCGGGCGCCCGGTGTCGGCTCGAAACGCAGCCAGCCGTAGCCCTGGAAGTACAGCTCGGGCCACGCGTGGGCGTCGCTGGCCCGCACGACGTAGTGCTCGTCGGAGAGCTGGCCCGGCAGGAAGCCGATGGCCATGCGCGCGGGGATGCCCTGGGCCCGGGCCATCATGATCATCGCCGTCGCGAACTGCACGCAGTAGCCGCGCCGGGTCTGGTAGAAGCTCTGGATCGGCTCGAGCGGCCGGCCCTCGCTGTCGCGGAGCTGCTCGCCGAGGTCGAGCGAGTAGGTGTAGCGGCTCGTGTCGCGCAGGTGGTTCTGGATCGCGATGGCCTTGTCGAGCGCGTTGTCCTTGCCGCGGGTCACCTCATCGGACCAGCGCTGCACGAGGTCGCGCGAGCGCTCGGGGACGTTGAGGTCGTCCTCGGTGATGTCGGGGGAGTCCGGCGGGCCCGCCTCGCGCAGCTGGGGAGGCGTGGGGGCGAGGTCGGCGTAGGTGACGCGGTAGCTGCTGACCGCACGGCCCACCCGCACGTCGCGGGTGACCGGGTCGATGGTCCACGGCGTGCCCTCCATGGCCACGGCCACGACGGGGTAGGGGGCGGCGATCCGCGGTGCCGCGAGGGTGTTGTCCGAGACGGTGATGACGTAGTCGCGTCGCTTGTCCTGCGGCGGCAGGGGTGTCGGGCTCTCGGGGCGCGCACCGGTCGCGCCGACGACGCTCCACTCGCCGCGGGAGTAGTACGACGTGGCGAGCACGCGCAGCGGGGCCCGCGTGAACGCGGTCGTCGTGTAGGTCAGGACGGGTGACTGGTCCTGGTTGTTGAGGCTGCGGGACAGGTCGAGGGTGTCGTTGAAGCCGACGGAGCCCTCGCCGCCACCGTCGCCGGTGCGCCCGAGGCCCTCGGTGAGGTAGCGGGGCGGGAAGTGCGGCACGACCGCCGGCACGAGCAGCGCGATGACGACCCCGGCAGCGCCGAGCTTGAGCGCGCCGGCAGTGAAGGAGCGCAGGGCGTCCCGGTCGTGGGCGGCCTCGTCGATCTCGCTGTGCTCCGCGGCGCTGGCCGTGCCCCAGCGGCCGAACTGCGCGCGCGCCGTCGTGTGCAGCATGACGAGCCACAGGCCGACGGGGACGAGGAAGAAGCGCAGGGCCAGCGCGGCCTCGCCGTTGGCGGCCGTGATGAGGTAGGCCGTGAGCAGCGGGAGCCCTGCGGCCGCGGGACTGCGCCACGTCGCCGCCATCGCGTCGACCGCGATCGCGACGAGGGCGACGGCGACGACGAGGCAGAAGGTGACGCCGTCGTTGAGCGGTGCGGGCGCGGAGTAGCGGTTGATCGTGTCGAGGGCCTGCAGCGCGAGGGAGTTGGCAGCCTCGAGGGTCGCAGGCGTGGGCACGAGCAGCACGAACGTCTCGCCGGTCCAACGGGCGAGGATGACGTAGGCGGTGACGAGCACCTGCGCGAGCACGACGAGCACCCGTGAGCGGGTCAGCCCCCGGCCGACGAGGCCGAGCCCGGCCACGAGGGCGATGACGAAGACCGCCTGGGGCAGCCACGTCGTCTCGACGAAGAGGCTGGTGATGGGGTAGACCGCGCCGAGCGTCGCGAGTGCGGCGAGCACGGTGATCCTCCAGCGACGACGGGTCATCGGCTGCCTCCCACGGTCGCGGCCGTCAGCACGGCCCAGGCGTGCGCGACGTCCTCGTCGCGCTGGACGGCGACGGCCCGCCACCCGGCGAGTCGCAGCGCGTCGACGTGCGGCTCGGCCTCCTCGGCGTCGGTGGTGCCGAAGCTGCGCGCGTCGAGGACGAGCGCGAGCCCGGTGGTGCCGGGCTGGCGCAGGCTCGCCACGCGCGAGGTGACGTCCCTGCCGGACGGGCCGACGATGGCCACGAGGAAGCCGCCCGCAGAGGCGAGGGCCTGCCCGGCGCGGAGGATCTCGTCCTCACCGGTGTCGTCCCGCGTCGTGGCCACGGCCAGCACGTCGAGGATCTCGTCGGGCGTCATCGTCTCGGCGGCCCGCGACGTCTCGACCGTCTCGGCGCAGACGAGGTGGACGGCATACCCCGAGTCGCACAGGTGGACCGCCACGGAGGCCGCGGCCGTCACCGCCCACTCGAACGAGCTGCTCGCTCCAGTGCCACCGTGGGCGGAGGGGCGCGGGTCGATGATGACGACGGCGCGACGCTGGGCCGGTCGGTCCTCCTGGCGCACCATGAGGTCACCCGTGCGGGCCGTCGCCGGCCAGTGGATGCGACGCAGGTCGTCGCCGTCGCGGTACTCGCGGATGGTGACGTCGTCCTCGCCGTGCAGGGAGATGAGCTGGGCCTGCTCGCCCTCCGAGCCGACCCCGGCGCTCGGCTGACGGTTGGACGAGAGCGGGTGCACGGCCGGGAGCACGATGAGGTCCGCCGTCCCCTCGAGCACCGCGTTGCGGTTGGCGAGGCCGAAGGGGTCCTGCACCTGCACGCCGAGGGGGCCGAGGTGGTGGCGTCCGCGCAGGTGGGAGCGGACGGCATAGTCGATGGCGCGCACCCGTCCGGACGGGATACGGCCGACGACGAAGCGCGGCCGGTCACCGAGGACGTAGTCGAGGCGCTCCTCCGCGAGGAAGATCGGGGTCGTGGCGCTCGAGACGTTCTCGAAGGAGAGGGTGACGTGGGCGTCCTGGCCGACGCTGATCCGTTCCGGGTGGGTGTGCCGCTCGATGCGCATGCGCGTCTTGCGCGTGCGCACGAGCACCGCCGAGATGATGGGCAGTGCGACGAGCAGCACCCCGAAGCGCGTGAGGTCACGGAAGCCGAAGATGACGCCGGCGAGCACGAGGACGGCGCCGGAGCCCATGAAGGCCCGGCCCCTCGTCGTCAGCACGCTCCACAGCGAGCGCATGTACGCGTCCCCGCTCAGCGGGCTGTGGGCGGCACCGGCACCTGGCGGAGCAGGTCGGTGACCACCTCGGCGGTCGTGCGGCGCGCGAGCTGGGTCTCGCTCGAGGGCATGAGCCGGTGCGCGAGCACGGGACCGGCCAGGACCTGGACGTCGTCGGGGATCACGTGGTCGCGCCCCTCGAGCGCGGCGTACGCCCGCGAGGCACGCAGCAGGTGCAGGGCCGCGCGGGGGGACGCGCCGAGCCGCAGCGCCGTCGTGGACCGAGAGCGGGTGACGAGGTCGACGATGTACTGGCGCACCGCCGGGCTCGCGTGGACGTGGCTGACGGACTGCACGACGCGGTTGATCGTCTCGGCGTCGGTCACCGGGGTCAGCGCGTCGAGCGGCGAGGTCGAGCCGTGGGTCTCGAGCAGGTCGAGCTCCGCGCGGGGGGAGGGGTAGCCCATCGAGATGCGGGCCATGAACCGGTCGCGCTGGGCCTCGGGGAGGGGGTAGGTGCCCTCCATCTCGATGGGGTTCTGGGTGGCCATGACGATGAAGGGGGCCTGCAGCGTGTAGGTCGTGCCGTCGACGGTGACCTGGCGCTCCTCCATCGACTCGAGCAGCGCCGACTGGGTCTTGGGGGAGGCGCGGTTGATCTCGTCGCCGACGACGACGTTGGCGAAGATGGCGCCCGGCCGGAACTCGAAGCGGCGCGCGTCCTGGTTGAAGATGCTGACGCCCGTCACGTCGCTCGGCAGCAGGTCCGGCGTGAACTGGATGCGGCGCACCGTGGCGTCGATCGAACGGGCCAGCGTCTTGGCGAGCATCGTCTTGCCGACGCCGGGAACGTCCTCGATGAGCAGGTGCCCACCGGCGAAGAGCACGGTCACGGTGGTGCGGACGACGTCGGCCTTGCCCTCGATGACGCTCGTCATCGCACCGATGAGGCGGTCGGCCACGTCGTGGATCAGGCCGAGGTCGGCCCCGTCACCGCTGGCGCCCGCGGGCGAGCCGGCCGATGCCGTGGTCTCGAGCCCCGTGTCCGTCGTCGTCACACTGTCCTCCGCTTGTCGTCCCCATGTCGTGGCGCAGAGCCGTTCGTGGCGGGCTGGCCACCCGTCAGGTGATCTTCTCCCATGGACCCACGTCACCGGTAGGGCCGACCCGGTCGTGACCGGATGGAGACCTGCAGGGACTGGGGCAACAGGGCCGAGCACCCTGCCTCCACTTTCCTCCACCTGCAACGTCCGGGGGAGCCGTTCGGTTCGTTCCCGGGCGTATGCCGTGTGGTTCGTGCGCGTGCGACGGGGGAGCGGGCGGTGGGGCTGCGTCGCCTGCGTCCTGCGCGGGCTCGAAGTACTCCACTTCGCTCCACCACATCTGACCTGCGCAAACGTGCAACTCGCCGGAGCAAATTGGGTAAAAGATCGTTGACGGTGGAGGAGAGTGGAGTATCGTGGAGCATCAAGGTAGTGAATGGGTGCGCCTGAGGGTCGACAAAGGGGAGGTGGCGGTCCATGTTTCTCGGGACGCACACACCCCGGCTCGACGAGAAGGGCCGACTGTTCCTGCCCGCGAAGTACCGCGAGCGGATGGCCGGTGGCCTCGTCGTCACCCGGGGCCAGGAGCGCAGCCTGTTCATCTACCCGATGGACGAGTTCGTCCGGGTCGCCGACCAGATGCGCCAGGCCCCGACGACGAGCAAGGTCGCTCGCGACTACATGCGCGTCTTCCTCTCCGGTGCCTCCGACGAGATCCCGGACAAGCAGGGGCGCTTCACCATCCCGGCCAACCTGCGCCAGTACGCCGGCCTCGACCGCGAGGTCACGGTCATCGGTGCCGGCTCCCGCCTCGAGGTCTGGGACAGCGCGGTCTGGAACGCCTACCTCGAGCAGACCGAGCAGAGCTTCGCCGACACGGCGGAGGAGGTGATCCCCGGGCTCTTCTGAGCCCCGGACCGCCGCCCCCGACCAGCCACCCACCGCACCCCGACCGACACCGACCGAGACCGATTGACTGCACCTGAGTGCCGGCCTCCAGCCGCTCCGCTCCCGGGACGACTTCCCCCGTCCCGGGCGAGGTAGCGGATGGGGACCAGCCCCCAGGTGGACACGAGCAGCACGACCACCTCACACCCGGCAGCGATCAGCACCCTCCACCTGATCGTCGCCAGCACCGGCCGACCGGCCACCCCCACCCCGCACCGAGAGCACGGCTCTACCCGCGTCTTGGTCACACCAGCCACACCAGCCACACAGCCCCCGTGCACCACAGGCGCACGACCGACCGGGCATCCGCAGCACCACCGTGAGAGGGACGCACCATGAGCGATCGAGGACCGGCGCAGGGACGCCACGTCCCCGTCATGCGCGACCGGATCCTCGACCTGCTCGCGCCCGCCCTGGAGCGTCCCGGCGCCCTGCACGTCGACGGCACGCTCGGCATGGGCGGCCACGCCGAGGGCGTGCTCGAGCGCTTCCCGGAGTGCACCGTCGTCGGCATCGACCGCGACCGTGAGGCCCTGGCGCTCGCGGGGGGGCGCCTCGCACGCTTCGGCGACCGGTTCCGGCCGGTGCACGCCGTCTACGACGACATCAAGCAGGTCGTCGCCGACCTCGACGTGCCTACCGTCGACGGCATCCTCTTCGACCTCGGCGTCAGCTCGCTCCAGCTCGACGAGACCGACCGCGGCTTCGCCTACCGCGTCGACGCACCGCTCGACATGCGCATGGACCAGTCGAGCGGGATCACCGCGGCGGACGTCCTCAACACCTACTCGGTCGAGGACCTCACCCGCATCCTGCGCGACTACGGCGAGGAGCGCTTCGCCCGCAAGATCGCCAAGGCGGTCGTCCACGACCGTGAGATCGAGCCCTACTCCTCCTCGGGCCGCCTCGTCGAGATGCTGCGGCGCGTCATCCCGGCGGCCTCGCAGCGGCAGAGCGGGCACCCGGCCAAGCGGACCTTCCAGGCCCTGCGCATCGAGGTCAACGACGAGCTCGAGGTCTGGCGCCGTGCCATCGACGAGGCGATCGACGTCCTCGCCGTCGGCGGCCGGATCGCGGTGCTGTCCTACCACTCGCTCGAGGACCGCGCGACGAAGCGCGCGTTCGCCGCGGGTGCCACCTCCAGCACCCCGCCGGGTCTGCCCGTCGAGCTCCCCGAGCACGCGGCGTACCTCTCCCTCGTCACGCGCGGCGCCGAGGCGCCGTCGGACGAGGAGGTCACCACCAACCCCCGGGCCGCGTCGGCCCGACTCCGGGTCGCGGAACGCATCCGCGACACCTCCACGAGCACCTCAGCCAGCAGCACGGACAGCAGGACCAGGAAGGGAACCACCCGATGAGCCAGATGACCGCCACGGCCCGGCCGCTCCGCGCGCCGCGGCGCGGGCCAGCCCCGACTCCGCTCCGGGTCATCCCGAGCAGCATCACGCGCACGGGCAACGGCGCCTTCGCCTCGACGTGCATCGCGCTGCTCATCGCGGGCCTCATCGCCCTGCTGCTGCTCAACACCGCCCTGGCCCAGGGCTCGCTCGCCCTCGGTGACCTGCAGCGCGAGTCCGCCCGCCTCAGCGACACCGCGGGCAACCTCCAGGAGGAGATCGACCGGGCGTCCGCGACCGGCGCGCTCGCGCGCAGCGCCGCCGAGCTCGGGATGGTGCGGATGAACACCCGCGGCTACGTCGACCTGGCGAAGGGCACCGTCACGGGCGAGCCCGAGGCGGCGACGAAGAACAACGCCTTCCCGATCGTCACGAGCCCGACGCCGCCCGCTGTCACCGCCTCGGTGAAGAAGATCCTGTCCTCCGCCAGCAAGGTCGGAGCCAACGCGTCGGCGGCGTCCGCCGCGGCGAACGGGTCGGCCGCCACGCCGACGACGCCGGGTGCCGGGGCGCAGGCCACCGCAGCACCCACACTGGGCACGACGCCGGGTGCGGCGACGGGCCGACCCACGGGCGGTGCCACGTCGGACCCGAGCGGGCAGGCCCAGCAGACGACGGTGAGGTGATCCCGTGACGCAGACCCGAGGGACCGATCCACGAAGGACCGGTCGGGGCGCTGCGCCTGCACGAGCGACCCAGCCACGGTCTGCCCAGGGGCGCACGACCCAGGCACGCACGACCCAGGCACGCACCGGCCAGGGGCGCACGACCCAGGGCCGCGCCACCCAGCCCGGCCAGGCCCGTCAGGGCGCTGCCGGTCGTCCCACCAACCCCAAGGCGGGCACCTCGGCGCGAGCGACGTCGGCCGGCCGGGGTGCTGCGCCGACCCGGAGCGGAGCGCCCGGGGCCGGTCGGCCGGCACCTGCCAGGTCCGCGCCCGCTGCGCGGGGCCGCGGGCCGGCGCCGAAGCGCGGGACCGCGTCGGGTCCGGGTGGACCTCGGGGCCCTCGTCGACCACGCCGCCAGCTGCGGATCTCGCGTGCGAACCCGCGCCGCCGTGCGCGGGTCATCTTCGTCGCGATCCTCTTCGTCTTCACGATCTTCGCCGGACAGCTGCTGCGCATCCAGGCGTTCGACGCGTCGGCGACTCAGGAGGCGGCGCTGTTCAAGCGCTCGGTCCAGACCATCACGCCGGCCATGCGCGGCCAGATCCTCGACACCAACGGCCAGGTCCTCGCCGACTCCGTCGAGCGCTTCACCATCGCCGCGGACCCGAAGATCATCCCCGAGTACGTCGTCCGGATCGACGGCGTGCGCACCAAGGTCGGCGTCACCCGCGCCGCCGCGGACCTCGCGCCGCTGCTCCAGATGACGCCGACCGCCCTGACCAAGCTCTTCACCCGCTCGGGCACGCGCTACGTCGTCATCAAGAAGGAGGTCAACCCGGCGATCTACCGCGAGATCCGGGCCCTCGGCATCCCCGGCATCACCGGTGAGCGCACGGCGCAGCGCATCTACCCGACCTCCATGGCCCTCGGCCAGCTCGTCGGCTTCGTCCGCCCCGACGACCAGAGCGGCGCCGGCGGCATCGAGCAGATGCTCGACACCGCGCTGCGGGGCACCCCCGGTCGCAGCGTCGCCGAGCGGGCTCGCGACGGCTACATCATCCCCGGCTCCCAGCGCGTCGACACCCCCGTCGTCAACGGGCGCGACGTCAAGCTGACGATCGACGCCGACCTGCAGTGGTACGCCCAGAACGCCCTCGCCAAGCAGGTCACCGCGGTCGGCGCCGAGTCCGGCACCGCCGTCGTGCTGGAGGTCGCCACCGGCAAGGTCCGGGCCGCCGCGAGCTACCCGACGTTCGACCCCAACGACCTCGCGGACGCCAAGTCGGCAGCCCTGGGCAACTACGCCTTCAACGACGCGTTCGAGCCCGGTTCCACCGGCAAGCTCATGACCATGGCCGCTGCGCTCGAGCAGGGCGTCATCACCCCCGACACCGGCGTCATCGTCCCGCCGCGACTGCCGCGGGCCGGCACCTCGTTCAAGGACAACGAGCCGCACGGCGTCGAGAACATGACGGCGACCGGCGTGCTCGCCAAGTCCTCCAACATGGGCACGATCCTCATCGGCGAGCGCGTCTCGCCGGCGATCATGGAGGCGTACTACCGCAAGTTCGGGATCGGGTCCAAGACGCCCGTCGGCTTCCCCGGCGAGTCGGCCGGCCTGCTCGCCGGCGCCAAGGACTGGGTCTCCACCCGCCGCTACACCATCCTCTTCGGCCAGGGCTATGCCGTGACGGCCATCCAGCAGGCCGGTGTCTTCCAGGCCATCGCCAACAAGGGCGTACGCGTGCCGCCGTCCCTCGTCGAGGGCACGGTCAACGACAGCGGGACCTTCATCCCGTCGCCCGCGACGACGCCCTCGCGCGTCGTCACCGAGGACACGGCGGTCAAGCTGTCGCGGATGATGGAGGAGGTCACGGGCGAGAACGGCACGGCGAGCGCGGCCCGCATCAAGGGCTACCGCGTCGCCGGCAAGACGGGCACCGCCGACCGCTACGACGACAAGCTCAAGCGCTACAACGGCTTCACGGCCTCCTTCATCGGCTTCGCGCCGGCCGAGGCGCCCAAGTACGTCGTCGCCGTCTTCATCCAGAAGCCGAGCGCCGGCATGTTCGGTGGCGCCCTCGCCGGGCCGGTCTTCAACCAGGTGATGTCCTACCTCCTCGAGCGCACCGCCGCTCCGCCCAGCCCGAAGTCGAACCTGGACTACCACGTCTGGGCCGACAAGCCGCTGTCGTCCGACGACCCTGCGGTCATCAGCAATGCGCGGGCCAAGCGGGATGGCCTGTAAGTTGGGATGACGTGTCACCTTCCCCTCTCCGACCCGCCAGCTCGGGCGTGCTCCTTCGCGACCTGACCGCCCGGATCGGGACCGGCTCCCGCCTGCGCGACGCCTGGCCCGACGGTGCCGACGGTGCCGACGTGGCCGTCACCGGTGTGACGCTCGACAGCCGTGCCGTCCTCCCCGGCGATCTGTATGCCGCCCTGCCCGGCTTCAACGTGCACGGCGCCCGCTTCGCCGGCGACGCGGTGGCCGCCGGCGCCGTGACCGTCCTCACGGACGAGGCCGGCCTCGCCGAGCTGTCGACGACCGTGGCGTCGGACGTGCCCGTCATCGTGGCCGACGACCCCCGTGCGGTCCTCGGCGCCATCGCCGCCGAGGTCTACGGGCACCCGTCCGAGGAGCTGACGATGGTCGGCATCACGGGCACCAACGGCAAGACGACGACGGCCTACCTCGTCGAGTCGGCGCTGCGCGCCCACGGGCAGCGCACCGGCCTCATCGGCACGGTCGAGACGCGGATCGGCGACGAGCGCATCGAGTCGGTGCGCACGACCCCCGAGGCAACCGACCTGCACGCGCTGCTCGGCCTCATGCGCGAGCGAGACCTCGACGCCTGCGTCATGGAGGTCTCGAGCCACGCCCTCGAGCTGCGCCGGGTCGACGGCGTCGTCTACGACGTGGCGCTCTTCACCAACCTCTCCCAGGACCACTTGGACTTCCATCCCACGATGGAGGACTACTTCGTCGCCAAGGCGTCCCTCTTCACGCCGGAGCGCTCCCGCGCCGCGGTCGTGTGCGTCGACGACGCCTGGGGTCGGCGTCTTGCGGCCCAGGCCACCGTGCCGACGACCACCCTGGGGACGAAGCCCGAGGGTGGCGGCGAGAGCGACTGGGTCGCCGACCGGGTCGAGGAGAGGGACGCACCGGGTGCGTTCTCGCTGCGCGAGCCGGCGACCGGTCGCGTGCTGCGACTCGTCTCCCACCTGCCCGGCGGCTTCAACGTCGCCAACACCGCCCTTGCCGCCCTCGGGCTGCTGCAGATCGGTCTGTCACCGGCCGAGGTCGAGGCTGCGATGTCCGTGGCCCCGGACGTGCCGGGACGCATGGAGGTCGTCGCGCCGGGTGGACCGGAGGGTCCGCGGTGCGTCGTCGACTTCGCGCACACCCCCGATGCAGTGGACGCCGCCCTCGCAGCGCTCCGCGGCTCGACCCCGGGGCGGCTCATCGCCGTCCTGGGCGCCGGCGGGGACCGCGACCGGGGCAAGCGCCCCGCCATGGGCGCGGCGGCCGCGCGTCGGGCCGACGTCGTCGTCGTCACCGACGACAACCCCCGCTCCGAGGACCCGGGTGAGATCCGGGCAGCGGTGATCGCCGGGGCACGCGAGGCGGTCCGAGACGCGGCACAGGGCGCGAGCCAGGACGGGAGCCAAGTCGAGGGCCAAGTCGAGGGCCAGGACGAGGGCCCGGACCGGGCACTGGGGGCGACCGAGATCATCGACGGTGGGCCGCGTTCGAGCGCCATCGCCGAGGCCATCGCGCTCGCGGTGGTCGATGCGGGGGAGGACCGCCCTGTCGACACCGTCGTGGTGCTCGGCAAGGGACACGAGAAGGGTCAGGAGATCCACGGAGTGAAGCACCCGTTCGACGACCGCGACGCCGTGCGCGCCGCCCTCGCAGCCGTCACCTCGTCGGGGGTGACGTCGTGATCTCCCTGTCGCTCAGCGAGATCCGTGACCTCACCGGTGGTGAGGTGCACGGCACCCAGAGCCCCGAGGCCGTCGTCATCGACGGCACCGTCACCACCGACTCGCGCGAGTGCGGACCGGGCAGCCTCTACGTGGCACGCGTCGGCGAGACCGCCGACGGTCACGACTTCGTCGCGTCCGCCGTGGAGGCAGGCGCCGCGGCCGCGCTGACCTCCCGTCCGGTCGACGGCGTGCCGTGCGTCGTCGTCGACGACGTCCAGACCGCCTTCGGTCGCGTCGCGCGCGGCGTCGTGGACCGGGCGCCCGAGCTGCGCATCGTCGGCGTCACCGGCTCGTCCGGCAAGACGAGCGTCAAGGACCTGCTCGCGTCCGTCCTGTCGTCCGTCGCCGAGACCGTCGCACCGGTCAACTCGCTCAACGGCGAGATCGGCGTGCCGCTCACCGTCTGCCGGGTGACCCCGACCACGCGCTTCCTCGTCGCCGAGATGGGTGCCCGCGGCATCGGCCACATCGACTACCTGACGCGCATCGCGCCTCCGCAGGTCGCGATCGTGCTCAACGTCGGCACCGCCCACATCGGCGAGTTCGGTTCGCGCGAGAACATCGCCCGCGCCAAGTCCGAGCTGCCCCGCGCCGTGCCGGCCGAGGGCCTGTCGATCCTCAACGCCGACGACGACCTCGTCGCGGCCATGGCCGCCGGTCTCGCCTCCCGCGTCCAGCTCGTGGGGCTCGCCCCGCAGGCGGACGTGCGCGCGGAGGACGTCCACCTCGACGAGCGCGGGAGGGCGGCATACACCATCGTCTGCCCGCAGGGCACCGCCCGGGTCACCTTGCAGCAGAGCGGTGCCCACCACGTCGGCAACTCGCTCGCCGTCGCTGCCGCGGCGCTCGAGCTCGGCCTCTCGCTCGACCAGGTCGTCGCCGGCCTCGTCGCCGCGGAGCCCGCGAGCCGCTGGCGCATGGAGATCACCGACCGCCCCGACGGGGTCGTCGTCGTCAACGACGCCTACAACGCCAACCCCCACTCGATGCGCGCCGCGCTCGACGCGGTCGCCGCCATGCACGTCGCGGGGGAGCGCTGGGCGGTCCTCGGCGGCATGCTCGAGCTCGGTCCCGACAGCGACGCCGAGCACGCGGGCGTGGGGTCGTATGCCGCGTCGCTCGGTTTCGACCACGTCGTGGCCGTCGGCGAGGGCGCCCGCCCGCTCGCCGACGCGTTCCCCGGCTCGGAGTGGGTGCCCGACACCGACGCAGCCCACGACCTGCTCGCCCCCCGCCTGCGCGCAGGCGACGTCGTCCTGCTCAAGTCGAGCCGCGACAGCGGACTGCGCTGGCTCGGCGAACGGCTCGCGGCCGAGGGTGGGGACGTCGCGGCGACACCGGACGCACCGACGTCCCGAGAGGAGGCAAGGCCGTGAAGGGCGTCCTGCTCGCAGCGTCGGTCTCGCTGCTCATCTCGTTGTTCGGCACGCCGCTGTTCATCAAGTTCCTCGTCAAGCGCGGCTACGGCCAGTTCATCCGCGACGACGGCCCCACCTCGCACCACACGAAGCGCGGCACGCCGACGATGGGCGGCGCCGTCATCCTCGCCGCGACGCTCGGCGCCTACTTCCTGGCCCACCTGCTGACCCTCAACCCGCCGACCGCGAGCGGTCTGCTCGTGCTCTTCCTCATGGCGGGGCTCGGGTTCGTCGGCTTCCTCGACGACTTCATCAAGATCAGCAAGCAGCGCAGTCTCGGCCTCCGGTCCAAGCAGAAGCTGCTCGGGCAGGCCCTCGTCGGCGTCACCTTCGCTGGCCTCGCGCTCCAGTTCCCCAACGAGCAGTACCGCACGCCCGCGTCGCTGCTCGTGTCGTTCGTGCGCGACACCAACATCAGCCTCGCGCTCGGCGGCAGCACCGTCGTCGGGGTGATCCTCTTCGTCATCTTCGCCAACGTCATGATCGCGGGGGCGTCCAACGGCGTGAACCTCACCGACGGTCTCGACGGCCTCGCCACCGGCGTGTCCACGATGGTCTTTGGCGCGTACGTCCTCATCAGCATCTGGACCTACAACCAGAACTGCCAGACCAACCCGGGCATCAAGTGCTACGAGGTGCGCGACTCCCACGACCTCGCGCTCGTCGCCGCGGCCGGCATGGGGGCCTGCTTCGGCTTCCTCTGGTGGAACGCGACGCCCGCCAAGATCTTCATGGGTGACACCGGCTCGCTCGCCCTCGGTGGCGCCCTCGCCGGCCTCGCCATCACGACCCACACCGAGCTGCTGCTCGTCATCCTAGGTGGCATGTTCGTCCTCGAGACGCTCTCCGTGGTCGCGCAGGTCGCCTCGTTCAAGACCACCGGTAAACGGGTGCTGAGGATGGCACCGTTGCACCACCACTTCGAGATGGTCGGGTGGAACGAGGTGACGGTCGTGGTCCGCTTCTGGATCATCGCCGGGCTCTTCGCCGCCTTCGGCCTCGGCGTGTTCTACGCCGAGTGGGTGGTGGGGTCCCAGTGAGCTACGACCCGCTCTACGAGCCCCGTGAGGGACTGACCCACCGCGACGCCGACTGGTCGGGGATCAACGTCCTCGTCGTCGGCCTCGGCGTGTCCGGCTTCGCGGCCGCCGACGCCCTCGCCGACCGCGGCGCGCACGTCGTCGCGGTCTCGCGCGACGAGACCGAGGCGATCCGGGAGCGCGCGACGATCCTCGAGATCCTCGACGTCGACGTCCGGCTCGGCCCCGAGCACATGGTGTCGCCGCCCCCCGGGACCGAGCTCGTCGTCACCTCCCCGGGTGTCCCGCCGCACGACCCCCTCATGCTCGCTGCGGCCACGGCCGGCATCCCGGTGTGGGGCGAGGTCGAGCTCGCCTGGCGCATGCGCGCCAAGGAGGGCGCCGCGCCGTGGCTCACCGTCACGGGCACCAACGGCAAGACGACGACCGTCAACATGCTCGCCTCGATCCTGCGCCACGCGGGGCTGCGCGCCACCTCCGCCGGCAACGTCGGCACCCCGCTGCTCGAGGCGGTGCTCCACCCGGAGCCCTACGACGTGCTCGCGGTCGAGCTCTCGAGCTTCCAGCTGCACTGGCAGCGCTCGGTCTCGGCCGTCGCGTCGGCGGTCCTCAACGTCGCGCCGGACCACATCGACTGGCACGGCAGCTACGCGGAGTACCTCCGGGCCAAGGGCAAGATCTACGAGAACACCCATCTCGCCTGCATCTACAACGTCGCGGACATCCAGACCGAGCAGCTCGTCATGGAGGCCAACGTCGTCGAGGGCTGCCGCGCCGTCGGGTTCACGACCGGCATCCCGGCCCCGTCGATGGTCGGGGTCGTCGAGGACGTCCTCGCCGACCGGGCCTTCGTCGAGCAGCGTCAGCGCTCTGCCGCCGAGCTCTGCACGATCGCCGACCTCCAGGGCGACGCCCCGTCCATCGCGCCGCACTACATCGCCAACGCCCTCGCCGCCGCGGCCCTGGCTCGCGCCTACGGCGTCGGGCCCATCGCGGTGCGCGACGGTCTGCGCGCCTTCCGTCCCGACCGGCACCGGATCGCCGAGATCGCGACGGTCAAGGGCGTCCGGTTCGTCAACGACTCCAAGGCCACCAATCCCCACGCGGCAGCGGCGGCGATCCGGTCCTTCGACTCGGTCGTGTGGATCGCCGGCGGCCTGCTCAAGGGCGCCGACGTCGACAGCCTCGTCGAGGAGATGGCCTCGCGGCTGCGCGGTGTCGTCCTCATCGGCGCGGACCGTGACCAGATCGCCCAGGCCCTTTCCCGACACGCGCCGGATGTCCCGGTCGTCGACCTGTCCGAGACCGACACTGGAGTCATGGACCGAGTCGTCAGGGAGGCCGCGCGCCTCGCCCAGCCGGGCGACGTCGTGCTGCTCGCGCCTGCTGCGGCGTCGATGGACATGTTCACCAACTACGGGGCCCGCGGCGACGCCTTCGAGGAGGCGGTCCGGCGCCACCTCGAGGCACACGGGGGTCTGGAGTGAGCACGACGACGGCCGACGACAAGGCGGGTGCCAAAGGCGGCGTCAAGACCAGCCCGAAGGCGCGCGCCAGGACGGCCACCAAGCCTGGCAAGGGCGGCGCGGCGGCTGACACGAGCGGTCCGCGATCCCTGCCGGTCATCGGCAAGCTCGAGTCGCCGCTGACGACCTACTACCTCATCCTCGGCGCCACCTCGACGCTCGTCGTCTTCGGCCTGATCATGGTCTTCTCGGCCTCGAGCGTCGAGCAGCTGCTCGCCGACGAGGCCTCGTACACCGTCTTCCTGCGCCAGCTGCTCTTCGCGGTCATCGGTGCCGTCGCGGCCACGGTGGCCAGCCGCGTCCCGGTGGCGGCGTGGAAGCGCTACGCCTTCCCGACGATGCTCGTGTCCGTCGTCCTGCTCGCCGCGGTCATCCCGTTCGGCCGGAGCGTCAACGGCAACCGCAACTGGCTCGCGATCGGCCCGGTCCAGTTCCAGCCGGCCGAGTTCGCCAAGGTCGGGCTCGTGCTCGTCGGGGCGGTCATCTTCGCCAACAAGTCCTCGCGCATGACGAGCATGCTCCACGTCGTGCTGCCCTACCTCGTGCCCATCGCCACCGTCGTCATCGGCCTCATCCTCGCCGGCCACGACCTCGGCACGGCCATGGTCGTGCTCGTCATCGTCGCGGCGGTCCTGCTCGTGGCCGGCGCGCCCAAGCGCGTCTTCGCCATCGCGGGTGGCTTCGCGGCCGTCGGTGTCCTGCTCATGGTCACGGGCAGCAGCAACCGCACCAGCCGCATCTCCAACTGGCTCAGCCCCGCCTGCAACGCCGACCCCGACGGGTGGTGCGGACAGTCAGTGCACGGTCTCTACGCGCTGGCCGACGGCGGCTGGTGGGGGGTCGGGCTGGGTGCGTCCAAGGAGAAGTGGGAGTGGCTCTCCGAGGCGCACAACGACTTCATCTTCGCCATCATCGGCGAGGAGCTCGGGCTCCCGGGCACCCTGATGATCCTGCTGCTCTTCGGCATCCTCGCGTGGGCCTGCTTCCGGCTCGTGAGCCGCACCCAGGACCGCTTCGTGCGCATAGCCGGCTTCGGCATCATGGCGTGGCTGCTCGGTCAGGCCATCATCAACATCGGCGCGGTCATCGGTCTCTTCCCCGTCATCGGCGTCCCGCTCCCGCTCGTCTCGGCCGGCGGCTCGTCACTCGTGACGACCCTGGTCGCCCTCGGCATCCTGCTGTCCTTCGCGCGCCACGAGCCGGGCTGCAAGGCCCTGCTCGACGCCCGTCCCAGCCTGGTCCGCCGATCCCTCGCGGTGCTACCGTCCCGCGTCCGTACCGTCCCGCAACGTCGTAGAAGCCGGTGATCCCGCTGTCCTCGCCCACCTCCGTCCTGCTCGCCGGGGGAGGGAGTGCCGGCCACGTGTCGCCGCTCCTCGCCCTCGCCGACGCCCTGCGCCGCCGTCACCCCGATGTGCGGGTGACGGCGCTCGGCACGCAGGAGGGCCTCGAGGCACGCCTCGTGCCGGCGCGCGGCTACGACCTGAGGTTCGTCCCGAAGGTGCCGCTGCCCCGCCGTCCGAGCGCTGACCTGCTCCGGCTCCCAGGTCGCCTCAAAGCCGCCGTCGACGCGGCAGGCGCCGCCATCGACGAGACCGGCGCCGAGGTCGTCGTCGGCTTCGGCGGCTACGTCAGCACCCCGGCCTACCTCGCGGCACGCCGTCGCCGCGTGCCGATCGTCGTGCACGAGCAGAACGCCCGCCCGGGCCTGGCCAACCGCCTCGGCGCGCGTTGGGCCAGCGCCGTGGCCACGACGTTCTCCAGCACGTCCCTGCCGCACGCCCAGAGGGTCGGCATGCCCCTGCGCCGCGAGGTCAGCACCCTCGACCGGGCGGCCGTCCGGTCCGAGGCGCTCGAGCACTTAGGGCTCGAGCCGCAGTGGCCCACGGTGCTCGTCACCGGCGGTTCGCTGGGCGCGCAGCGGCTCAACGACGCCTTCCGGACCCGGGTCGCCCGGCTCTCCGAGAGCGGGGTGCAGGTGCTCCACGTGACGGGCCTCGGCAAGGAGTTCGTCCCGGAGTCCTCCTCGGGCGCGCCCTACGTCGTCGTCCCCTACGCGGACCGGATGGAGCTCGCGTATGCCGTCGCCGACCTGGTCGTCGCACGCTCGGGCGCCAACACCGTCTGCGAGCTGACTGCGGTGGGCCTGCCCGCGGTCTACGTGCCGCTGCCGGTGGGCAACGGCGAGCAGGTGCTCAACGCGTCCGACGTCGTCGCCGCGGGTGGGGGCGTCCTCGTCGACGACGCCGCGTTCACGCCGGAATGGATCGACACCGTCCTGCTCCCGCTCGCGACCGACCGGGACCGGCTGACCGCGATGGCGGCGGCCGCCAGGACGCTGGGCGAGCCCACGGCCGACGAGACGCTCGCCGACCTCGTCGACCGCGCTGTTCAGGACGCTGGACAAGGCAGGAACCGCTCGTGACCCAGACCCCGCACCAGCCGACCGTCGACGACCCGTTCGCCGCCGCCCGCTTCCACTTCAGGGCGCCGGTGCCCGACGTCGCCGACCTCGGTCGCGTGCACTTCCTCGCCATCGGCGGCGCCGGGATGTCGGGTGTCGCCCGCATCATGCTCGCCCGGGGGATCCGCGTCACCGGAAGCGACGCCAAGGACGTGCCGGTGCTCAAGGCCCTCGAGAGCGAGGGGGCCGGTGTCTGGGTCGGGTTCCACGAGGGACACCAGGAGCGCGCCGACGCGATCGTCATGAGCTCCTCGATCCGTGACGACAACGTCGAGCTCGTCGCCGCCCGGGAGCGGGGGGTCCCGGTCCTGCACCGGGCCCAGGGCCTCGCCGCGCTCATGCACGGCCGACGGCCCGTCGCCGTGGCCGGCGCCAACGGCAAGACGACGACGACCTCGATGCTGACGGTGGCCCTCCAGGGTTGCGGACTCGACCCGTCCTTCGCCGTCGGAGGCGAGCTGGCCAAGCACGGCACGAACGCCCACGACGGCTCCGACGACATCTTCGTCGTCGAGGCCGACGAGAGCGACGGGTCCTTCGTCGTCTACCGGCCCGAGGTCGCGATCGTCACCAACGTGCAGCCGGACCACCTGGACTTCTACTCGAACTTCACTGTTGTGCAGGCCGCCTACGACGCCTTCGTCGACACGATCAGGCCCGGCGGGCTGCTCGTCACCTGCGCGGACGACGCGGGGGCCGTGGCGCTGGCCGACCGGGCCCGGGCTGCCGGCACGCGGGTGTTCACCTACGGCTTCGACCCGGCATCCGACGTCGTGCTCGGCGACCACCGGCAGGACGGCGTCACCTCGTCGGTGACCCTGCGCGACGAGGGGGTCGAGCGCCGGATGACGCTCGGCGTGCCCGGCCGCCACAACGCCCTCAACGCCGCGGCTGCCTACGTCGCAGCCGTCCACGGACTCGGCCAGGCCCCCGAGCGGGTCCTGTCCGGGCTCGCGTCCTTCACCGGCACCCGCCGCCGGTTCGAGCCCAAGGGCGAGGCCGGGGGAGTCGTCGTCGTCGACGACTACGCCCACAACGCCGGCAAGGTCGCCGCGGTCGTCAGCACGGCCAAGGACCTCGTCGGCGACAGCGGCCGTCTCGTCGTCGTCTTCCAGCCGCACCTCTACAGCCGCACACGTGACTTTGCCGCCGAGCTCGGGGCGGGTCTGTCGCCCGCGGACGTGGTGCTCGTCATGGACGTCTACGCCGCGCGCGAGGATCCCGTGCCCGGGGTGTCCGGCCGGCTCGTCGCCGACGCGGTCACGGCTGCCCGGCCCGAGGTCGAGGTCCACTACGTGCCCTCCTGGTCCGAGGTGGCTCCCACGGTTGCGGCGCTGGCGCGGCCCGGTGACCTGGTGCTCACCGTCGGCGCCGGCGACGTGACGATGATCGGCCCGGAGGTGCTGCGGGCCCTCGGAGGAGGGACGCCGTGATGCTCGAACGGGGCGGCACCCGACGCCGGGTCGCCGGCACCGGGCTCGCCTCGTCGCGCACCCGGTTCGAGCGTCGGGCAGCGGCAGCCCGCCGCCGTCCGCGCCTCGTCGCAGGCGTCCTCGTCGCCCTCCTGCTCGTCGCCGGGCTCGTGGCGTGGCTCGGATGGTTCAGCACCGTCCTGACCGCCTCTCGGGTCGAGGTCCGTGGAGTCGCTCCCGCTGCGGCGGGCCAGGTGCGTGCCGTCGCACAGGTGCCGCTCGGCGGCCCCCTCATGCGCGTCGACACCGACGCCGTCACCGCCCGGCTGGTCGCCGGCCGGGCCTGGAGCAGCGTCTCGGTCAGCCGGAGCCTCCCCGACACCGTCGTCGTCACGGTGACCCCTCGCGTCGCCGTGCTCGCCGTGCGCAACCCTCGAGGTGAGGTCGACGTCGTGGACCGCGAGGGCTTCACCTTCCGCACCGTCGGCACCGCCCCCGACGGCGTGCCCCTCGTCAGCTCCGGCGCGGCCCAGGTCACCAAGGCCGGTGTCGACGCGGCCCTCGCGGCCCTGGGGTCGTTGTCCCCGTCGCTTCGTGGCGACGTATCGGGCGTCTCGGTGTCGACCGCAGACCAGGTGTCCTTCACGGTCAAGGCCAAGGGCGAGAAGCGCAAGACGGTCGTGTGGGGTGGCGCCGACAACGGCAGCCGCAAGGCCGAGCTCGTCCAGATCCTCCTGACCCAGCCCGGCTCGACGATCGACGTCAGCGTCCCGTCGTCCCCGGTGACCCGCTGATCGGTACCGTCTCGGGTGCCCCGGCGCCGAGAGTCGTTGCGGGCGTGGGAGGCTGGTGCCTGTTGGTGCTGCTGTGGCCCGTGGGGCACCGCTCCCGGAATTGGGGCAATCCCCGCAGCGACACGCCGCAGCGTGGGTTGAACGACCCCGTGGCTCGTCATACCGTCAGGGCACTGGTTCGTGACCAAACTGTAACCTTTATGTCTACGTTTAAGGTTAGAGGGCTACACGCACGGCGCGAGCCGCACCAATCTCCACAGCCCCATCCCGCCCGGCCCCGGTGCCCAGCCAGCGGCTCGGCACGCACCACCCGCACCTGTTCGTCCCCCAGACCACCCGTAGCACCGGCACCACCAGTCAGGAAGGCCCACTCTCGTGGCAGCAGCACCGCAGAACTACTTGGCCGTCATCAAGGTCGTCGGCATCGGCGGCGGCGGCGTCAATGCCATCAATCGCATGATCGAGGTCGGCCTCAAGGGTGTCGAGTTCATCGCCATCAACACCGATGCCCAGGCGCTGCTGATGAGCGACGCCGACGTCAAGCTCGACGTCGGCCGCGAGCTCACCCGCGGCCTCGGTGCCGGCGCCGACCCTGAGGTCGGCAAGAAGGCCGCCGAGGACCATGCCGAGGAGATCGAGGAGGTCCTCAAGGGGGCCGACATGGTCTTCGTCACGGCAGGCGAGGGCGGCGGCACCGGCACAGGCGGCGCGCCCGTCGTGGCTCGCATCGCCCGACAGCTGGGCGCCCTGACGATCGGTGTCGTGACGCGGCCGTTCACGTTCGAGGGCCGTCGCCGGGCCAACCAGGCCGAGTCGGGCATCGGGAGCCTCCGCGAGGAGGTCGACACGCTGATCGTCATTCCCAACGACCGCCTCCTGTCGATCAGCGACCGCAACGTCTCGATGATGGACGCCTTCCGATCGGCCGACCAGGTCCTGCTCTCCGGTGTCCAGGGCATCACCGACCTGATCACGACGCCCGGCCTGATCAACCTCGACTTCGCCGACGTCAAGTCGGTCATGCAGGGCGCCGGCTCGGCGCTCATGGGCATCGGCTCCGCCCGCGGCGAGGACCGTGCCGTCCAGGCCGCCGAGCTGGCCATCAGCAGCCCCCTCCTGGAGGCGTCCATCGACGGCGCCCACGGCGTGCTCCTGTCGATCCAGGGCGGGTCCGACCTCGGTCTCTTCGAGATCAACGAGGCTGCGCGACTCGTCCAGGAGGCCGCGCACCCCGAGGCGAACATCATCTTCGGTGCGGTCATCGACGACGCCCTCGGCGACGAGGTCCGCGTCACGGTCATCGCGGCCGGGTTCGACAGTGGCGGCCCCACCCAGCGTCACGACGACCGTGCGCTCGGACAGGTCATGGGACGTCCCCAGCAGGCCCAGCAGCAGCGTCCCGCCGCCGCTCCGGCGCCGCAGCAGCCGCAGCAGCACCAGACCAACGGTGTGCCGCAGCCCGCCTCGCAGCAGATGCACGCCGCCCCCGTGCAGCAGCACCAGCCCCAGCAGCACCAGCAGCACCAGCCCCAGGGGCAGCAGCTGCCCACGCAGCAGCCGGCCACGGCGCCGGCCCAGCAGCAGCCGCAGCACCACGCTCCGGCTCCGGCCGCGCAGCCGGTGCAGCAGCCGCCGCGCCAGGTGACCTTCGACGAGGGTGACGACCTCGACGTGCCGGACTTCCTCAAGTAGGCCTCAGTCGAGTGCTCACTTCCCCACGCCCGTGGCGCCCGCCGCGCTTGACCAGGGTTGCCTCGTGGGGAAGTGAGCACTCGACGTAGGTTGGTCACCGTGTTCTACTGGCGCTCCAGCACTCCCGACGACGGCGGCGGCCCGGTGGTCGACCTCCATTTCACCGGCCGTTCGGCGGGCCGGGGGAGCGGGGCGTATGCCGGGCTCAACCTCGGCGGTCACGTCGGGGACGACGTCGCCGACGTCGAGTTCAACCGGGTCGCCCTGGCCCACGAGGTCGACGTGGCCCGCGAGCGTCTGCTCTTCATGAACCAGGTGCACGGCTGCGACGTCGTCGAGGTCGACGCGCCCTGGGACGGCGAGGCGCCCGAGGTGGACGCGATCGTCAGTCGCGTGCCGGACCTCGCCCTCGCGGTCCTCGTGGCCGACTGCGTCCCCGTTCTCCTGCACGACGCGGACGCGGGGGTCGTCGGAGCCGTCCACGCGGGCCGGCCCGGCATGGTCGGAGGCATCGTCGGACGAGCCGTCGACGCCATGCGCGACCTCGGGGCGACGTCCGTGTCAGCCACCGTCGGCCCGTCGGTCTGCGGTCGCTGCTACGAGGTCCCCGACGACCTGGCGCGCGCGGCGGCCGAGGCCGCGGCGTCGTCCGTCGCACGGTCGTGGACCGGCACCCACGCCATCGACGTCGCGGCGGGCGTGGTCGAGCAGCTGGCGGCCGAGAACGTTGCCGTGCAATGGGTTCCGGGTTGCACGCGTGAGAGCGGCGACCTCTACTCCTACCGTCGCGACGGCCGCACGGGCCGGTTCGCCGGCGTCGTCGTGCGACGCGGGGCGCCGTCATGACCGCCGACGCCGCGGCCCGGCTGGAGCAGCTGCGTGCCAACCTCGCGGCCGTCCACGAGCGCATCGCCCGCGGTTGTGCCGAGGCAGGGCGCGACCCCGGCGCCGTCACCCTCGTCGTCGTCACGAAGTACTTCCCGGCCTCGGACGTCCTGCTGCTCCACCGGCTGGGGGTGCGGCACTTCGGCGAGAATCGCGACCAGGAGGCCGGCGAGAAGTTCGCAGAGGTGCGTCGCGCCCTCGACGACGCCGGCGAGCCCTACCTCACGCTGCACTTCATCGGGCAGCTCCAGAGCAACAAGGCAGCCCACGTCGCGGGCTATGCCGACGTCGTCGAGTCCGTCGACCGCGCCAAGCTCGTGACGGCTCTCGCCAAGGGCGCGCACGCCGCCGACCGACGCCTGCAGGTGCTCCTCCAGGTGAGCCTCGACGGCGCGGCCTCTCGCGGCGGGGTGCTGCCGGAGCAGGCCGACGAGCTGGCGGACGTCGTTGCGGCACAAGGACTTCTGGAGCTGCGCGGCGTCATGGCCGTCGCGCCGCTGGGCGCCGACCCCGACGAGGCGTTCGCTCGGCTGCACGACGTCGCTGACGGCATACGTGCTCGTCACCCGGACGCCGACTGGATCTCCGCCGGGATGAGTGGCGATCTCGAGGCGGGCCTCCGGCACGGTGCGACACACCTGCGTGTCGGCACCGCAATCCTCGGTTCACGCCCGTCACTTCTGTAACGTCGGGGGCGATCACAATCCGACGTTTTGGGAGTTGGCCATGGCAGGGGCACTGCGCAAGACGATGGTGTACCTCGGACTCAGCGAGGAGGACCAGCGTCACGACCGTTACGACGAGTACGACGCCTATGACGACTCCGACCGCTACGACGACGAGACCGAGCACACCGCAGCCGTGACGCAGCTGCCCACCAAGCGACCCGTGGCCGCCGTCGTGCGGGACGTCGAGGTCGGCTCGCTCAACCGCATCACGACGATCCACCCGCGGACGTACAACGAGGCCAAGAACATCGGCGAGTGGTTCCGTGACCAGGTCCCGGTCATCATGAACCTCAGCGACATGGACGACGCCGACGCCAAGCGACTCGTCGACTTCGCGGCCGGCCTCGTCTTCGGCCTGCACGGCACCATCGAGCGGGTCACCTCCAAGGTGTTCCTCCTCTCGCCGGCCCACGTCGAGATCTCCGCCGACGAGCCCGAGGCGCCGGCCGCCTCGACGCGCGGATTCTTCAACCAGAGCTGATCGGCGCGGCGCCCAGTCCTGAGCAGGAACCCGTGCCGCGACGACGCCCTCCCGCACCCCGGTTCACACTCCTGCCCCCGGATCAGGGACACTGACGGACATGGACGTGTTCTGGACGATCTACGGGGTGGTGGTCTTCACCTTCTTCATCGCCCTCATCGGTCGCTTCGTCATCGACTGGGTGCAGGTGCTGGCTCGGTCGTGGCGGCCCTCCGGGGTCGTCCTCGTCCTGGCCGAGGCCGTCTACACCGTGACCGACCCGCCGCTGCGCGCCCTGCGCAAGGTGATCCCGTCACCGAACCTCGGTGGCGTCCGACTCGACCTCAGCTTCCTCGTCCTGATGTTGCTGACCTCTCTCGCTCTCAACGTGCCGAGCTTCTTCTGACCGACCGGCGGCCACCTCGTCCCCTCGTCTGACACGTGCGGGCCACGGGGTCCACACGCCGATCGGTGAGCATGGCTTTGGTTCGTGACCGGAACGTTAGATACCGTTGACCCGAACCATTACGTCTGTATCGAGGTGACACATGGCGCTTACGCCTGAACAGGTGCTCAACAAGCACTTCCAGACCACGCAGTTCCGTCGTGGCTACGAGGAGCGGGATGTTGACGACTTCCTCGACGAGATCGTGGCGGAGATGCGTTCGCTCATCGAGCAGCGTGACGACTACCTGAAGCAGCTCAACGACTGCCGCGCGAGCAAGAACCAGTCGGCCGTCCGTGCCGACGGCGCCACCGCGGCCATGCCGGCCGTCGGTCGCCCCGGCGACGAGGCCAAGCTCGGTGGCCTCACGGCGAAGATCCAGGACGCCGAGCGCGCCTTCAAGGCCGCTTCGGACCGCGCCGCCAAGGCCAAGGCCGACGCCGAGAACGCCGAGCGCGTCGCCAAGGAGCGCATCGAGCGCGCCAAGGCCGAGGCCGACCGCGCCGAGGCTGCCGCCAAGTCCGCGGTGGACTCCCAGGCCCTCGACGACGCGCAGGCGAAGCTCAACGGCCTCAACTCGCAGGTCGCCGACGCCGAGGCCAAGCTCACCAAGGCCCAGGAGAACGCCCGCGCCTCCGAGGAGCGTGCCGCCAAGGCCCAGGCCGACGCCGAAGCTGCTGCCGCCGAGGCCGCCCGCCTGCGTGAGCAGGCCGCCAAGGCCGCCCAGGCCCCTGCTTCGGCCCCGGTCGCCGCTGCGGCGGCCGCGGCCCCGGCCGCCGCCGCCTCGGGCAACCTCGACGCAGCGGGCGTCATCGCCCTCGCGCAGCGTCTCCACGACGAGCACGTGGCTGCGGGTGAGACCCGGCGCGACGAGCTCATCTCCGAGGCCGAGAACCGTCACCGCGAGATGCTCGCGGCGGCGCAGGCTCGTCACGACGAGCTGATCAGCACCGGTCAGAACCGCCACAAGGAGGCCACCGAGCAGGCCGAGCAGATCTCGGCGGCCGCGGCCGCCCAGCGTGACCAGATGATCGCCGAGGCCACCTCGCACCGCGACCAGATGATCGCCGAGGCGACGACCAAGCGCGACGAGATGCTGACCGAGGCCCGCGAGCGCGCGACCGGCATGGTCGCCGAGGCCCAGCAGAAGAAGGCCGCCCTGCTCGAGGAGCTCGACAAGCAGAAGGGCCTGCTCGACCGCAAGATCGCCGAGCTACGGGGCTTCGAGAAGAACTACCGCAGCAACCTCAAGTCCTACATCGAAGGTCAGCTCCACGACCTCGACTCGAGTGCCCAGGAGCCGGCCCACGTCGGCGCCGGAGACGGCAACCAGGGCTGAGCCCCGCCTCGAACAGACGCACGAAGGCCGTCCGGGAACCATCCCGGACGGCCTTCGTCGTCCTGAGGGGCGAACACTTTGCCCTCATGCGCGTTTCGCGTTTGTGCACGACCCGTGCGGGGCTTATTGTCAGCCCCACTTGTCAGCGTCGACGGCTTGAGCGACGGAGGGTCTGATGGCGGCTAAGAAGACGGCAGCGGCGACGACCGCGGCCCGGCGGTCAACCACGAGCAGGACGACGGGCGCAGCCACGAAGGCCACGCCCGCTCCCAAGACGTCTGCGTCGAAGAAGGCCACCACCGCGAAGGCGCTGACGACGAAGGCCAAGCCGGCCCCGAAGGCGTCGACCGCCAAGGCTGCACCCGCGAAGAAGGCGCCGGCCACCAAGGCGGCGCCCGCGAAGAAGTCGCCGGCCCCCAAGGCTGCACCGGCCACCAAGGCCTCGGCCGCCAAGGCTGCACCGGCGAAGAAGGCGGCGGCGAGCAAGGCTGCACCGGCCAAGAAGGCGCCGGCGACCAAGGCCCCGGCGAAGAAGGCGCCGGCCACCAAGGCGGCGCCCGCGAAGAAGGCGTCGGCGAGCAAGGCTGCACCGGCCGGCAAGGCATCGACGACGAAGTCCACCCCCGCGACGAAGCGGGCCACCAAGACCACCACAGCTGGAGCCGCGGCCGCCAAGCCCGCAGCCAAGGCCCCGGCAACCCGAACCAAGAAGGCAGCAGTGACGACGAGCTCCACCGCAGGACCCCGCACGGCCGCGAAGAAGGCCGCCGGCACGAACCGCCCCAGCGCCCGCAAGATCGCGGAGCAGCTCCGGGTCAAGGACGACGAGAGCCCGTGGAGCGAGGACGAGATCAGCGAGGTGCGCGGCGTGCTCCTCGAGGAGATCGAGCAGCACCGCGTCGAGCTCAAGCTGGCCGAGGACGAGCTCGACGACCTCCTGCGCGCCTCGGGTGACGGTTCGGGTGACGACCAGGCCGACGCCGGCGCCAAGACCGCCGAGCGAGAGCACGAGATCTCCGTGGCCGCGAACGCCCGTGCGAGCCTGCGCCAGGCCGAGCACGCGCTCGAGCAGCTCGAGGCCGGGACGTACGGCATCTGCGAGAACTGCGGCAACCCGATCGGCAAGCTTCGACTTCAGGCCCGTCCTCGTGCGACCCTGTGCATGACATGCCAGGAGAAGCAGGACCGCCACTGACGCCCGAACACGCCACGTCGACCCCCCGAGCGGGGGTCGACGGCGCGTCCACCACTACCACCCCGTCCACGACCCATGAGGCCGTGAGCTCGAGGGCCGCCGAGGAGCCTCGCCCGGGACCCGAGCGTCGCAGACGGCTCTTCGTCGTCCTCGGCGTCGTCGCCGTCCTCGCGTACGCCACCGACCAGCTGACGAAGATGGTCGCCCTCGACGTCCTCGCCGACGGCGAGCCACGTCCCTTCATCGGCGACGTCATCCGGTTCAAGCTCATCGGCAACCCCGGGGCGGCCCTGTCGCTCGGCGCGGGCAACACGTGGGTCATGACCGGCATCGCCCTCGCGGTGCTCGTCGCGATCATCGTCGTGGCGCGCCAGCTGGGCTCCCGGGCGTGGGCCATCGCGCTCGGGCTGCTGCTCGGCGCCGCGATCGGCAACCTCACCGACCGCTTCGTCCGACCGCCGGGCGGCGGACAGGGCCACGTCGTCGACTTCATCGACTACAACCGGTGGTTCATCGGCAACGTCGCCGACATCTGGATCGTCTCGGCGGCGGGGCTCATCGTGATCCTCGCGCTCGTCGGGATCGGCGTCGACGGGCGCCGCGACCACGGCCGTGGCGCGGCCGTCGCCGCCCCGACCGGTCGGGGCGGCGAGGACCCCACCGCCGACACCGCCGACACCGCCGGCGACGCCAGCCACCGGGCCACCGACGAGCCCACCCACGAACCCACCCACGGACCCACCGACCAGACCACCGCGAACGGCGACCACGACATGACCCGACAGACCGACCGGACGCCCGAGGCGTCCGACCCGCGCGACGAGCGCCGTCCGGGGGGCGAGCATGCCTGACGTGCGCACCGTGCTCGTGCCGGACGGGCTCGAGGGCGAGCGGGTGGACGCCGGGGTGGCCCGACTCTTCGGGGTCTCGCGCACCAAGGCCGCCGACCTCGCCGCCGAGGGCCACGTCGTGCTCGACGGCAAGTCCGTCGCCAAGTCCGAGCGGCTCTCGGCCGGCTCGATGCTCGAGGTGTCGCTGCCGCGGCCCGAGGAGAGCCCCAGCCTGCAGGTCATCGCCCAACCGGTCCCGGGCATGTCGATCGTCCACGACGACGACGACATCGTCGTCGTCGACAAGCCCGTCGGTGTCGCAGCCCACCCGAGCGTGGGCTGGAGCGGGCCCGATGTCGTGTCCGGCCTCGCCGCCGCCGGCTACCGCATCTCCACCTCGGGGGCGCCGGAGCGCCAGGGGATCGTGAGCCGTCTCGACGTCGGCACCTCGGGCCTCATGGTCGTGGCGAAGAGCGAGTACGCCTACTCCCGGCTCAAGCAGGCCTTCCGCAGCCGGACCGTCGACAAGACGTACCACGCGCTCGTGCAGGGGCTTCCCGACCCCGTCGTCGGCACCGTCGACGCGCCGATCGGGCGCCACCCGGGCCACGACTACAAGTTCGCGGTCATGAAGAGCGGCAAGCCCTCGGTCACCCACTACGAGGTGGTCGAGGCGTTCCGGCACGCGAGCCTGCTCGAGATCCACCTCGAGACGGGTCGCACGCACCAGATCCGCGTCCACTTCGCGGCGCTGCACCACCCGTGCTGCGGCGACCTGACCTACGGGGCCGACCCCAAGCTGGCGGCGCGCCTCAAGCTCGAACGGCAGTGGCTGCATGCCGTGGGGCTGGGGTTCGAGCACCCGGGCACGGGGGAGTACGTCCACTTCGAGAGCCCCTACCCGGAGGACCTCCAGCGGGCCCTCGACATCGTCTCGACGTTCTGAGACCTGCACCTTCGACCTGAGGGTGAAGCCCGCTGGCGTATGCCGTCAGCGCACCTTCGGGGGGCGCGTGAGCGGGGTGCCGGGTGGCCGTCGCAACCCCGGCCCGACACCCTGCCCCGACACGCGAGGAGTGTCCGCGGGGAGGCTTAGACTCGTCCACGATGTCGACCGAAGCCGCCCCGCGAAACGACCCGAACTTCGTGCACCTCCACGTGCACACGGAGTACTCCATGCTCGACGGGGCCGCCCGTATCGGCGACCTCTTCAGCGAGGCGGCGCGGATGGGCATGCCGGCCCTCGCGACGACCGACCACGGCTACGTGTTCGGCGCCTACGAGTTCTGGAAGAAGGCGCAGGGCACGGGGGTCAAGCCGATCATCGGCGTCGAGGCCTACATCACCCCCGGCACGCACCGCACCGACCGCACCAAGATCAGCTGGGGTGACGGCGGCCGCGACGACGTCTCGGGCAGTGGCGCGTACACCCACATGACGATGCTCGCCCAGAACAACCAGGGCATGCACAACCTCTTCCGGATGAGCTCCATCGCGAGCCTCGACCAGGTCTACACGAAGTGGCCCCGCATCGACCGGGACCTGCTCTCGACCTACGGCAAGGGCCTCATCGTCACGACGGGCTGCCCGTCGAGCGAGATCCAGACCAAGCTGCGCTTCGGGATGTACGACGAGGCCCGCGAGGTCGCGGCCGAGCTGCGCGACATCTTCGGCAACGAGAACGTCTACGTCGAGCTGATGGACCACGGCCTCGACATCGAGCGGCGCACGCAGAAGGAGCTCATCCGGCTCGCGCGCGACCTCAAGCTGCCGCTCGTGGCCACCAACGACCTGCACTACACGCGGGCCGAGGACGCCAAGGCGCACGCGGCCCTGCTGTGCGTCCAGTCCGGCTCGACGCTGATGGACCCCAACCGGTTCAAGTTCGACGCCGACGACTTCTACCTCAAGTCCGCCCAGGAGATGCGCCACCTGTGGCGCGAGCTGCCCGAGGCGTGCGACAACACCCTGCTCATCGCCGAGCGCTGCGAGGTCTCCTTCACCGAGGGGGAGGGCCGCTACATGCCGCGGTTCCCCTGCCCCGAGGGCGAGGACGAGACCTCGTGGTTCATCAAGGAGGTCGAGACCGGCCTCGCACGCCGGTTCCCCGGAGGGGTGCCGGACTACGCCCGCAAGCAGGCGGCCTTCGAGGAGGACGTCATCGTCTCCAAGGGCTACCCCGGCTACTTCCTCGTCGTCGCCGACTTCATCAACTGGGCCAAGCGCAACGGCATCCGCGTCGGCCCGGGCCGTGGCTCGGGCGCCGGCTCGATGTGCGCCTACGCGATGGGCATCACCGACCTCGACCCCGTGCCGCACGGTCTGATCTTCGAGCGGTTCCTCAACCCCGAGCGCATGTCGATGCCCGACTTCGACGTCGACTTCGACGAGCGCCGGCGCGGTGAGGTCATCCGCTACGTCACGGAGAAGTACGGCGAGGAGCGCGTCGCCCAGATCGTCACGTACGGCACGATCAAGGCCAAGCAGGCCCTCAAGGACGCGAGCCGCGTCCTCGGCCACCCCTTCGCGATGGGCGAGAAGCTCACCAAGGCGATGCCGCCGGACGTCATGGGCAAGGGCATGCCGCTCGCCGACGTCTTCAAGCCCGACTCCAAGCGCTACAACGAGGCCGGCGACTTCCGCGTCGTCCACGACGAGGACCCGCAGGCCCAGGAGGTCGTCGCGACGGCGCTCGGCCTCGAGGGCCTGAAGCGCCAGTGGGGCGTGCACGCGGCCGGCGTCATCATGAGCAGCGAGCCGCTCGTCGACGTCATCCCGATCATGCGCCGCCTGCAGGACGGCCAGATCATCACCCAGTTCGACTACCCGAGCTGCGAGTCGCTCGGCCTGGTCAAGATGGACTTCCTCGGGCTGCGCAACCTGACGATCCTCGACGACGCCATCGAGAACATCAAGCTCAACCGCGACGAGGACATCGACCTCGACGAGCTGTCCAAGACCCTCGACGACCGCGCCACCTACGAGCTGCTCGGCCGCGGTGACACCCTCGGCGTCTTCCAGCTCGACGGCGGCGGCATGCGCTCGCTGCTGCGCCTCATGCAGCCCGACAACTTCGAGGACATCTCCGCCGCCCTCGCGCTCTACCGACCGGGCCCGATGGGCGTCAACGCCCACACGAACTTCGCGCTGCGCAAGAACGGCAAGCAGGAGGTCGTCCCGCTCGACCCCCAGCTGAAGGGCAAGCTCCAGCAGGAGATGATCGACGCCCTCGACCCGATCCTCGGGATGACCTACGGCCTGGTCATCTACCAGGAGCAGGTCATGGAGATCGCCCAGAAGCTCGCCGGCTACACGCTCGGCAACGCCGACCTGCTCCGTCGCGCCATGGGCAAGAAGAAGAAGGAGGTCCTCGACGCCGAGTACGTCCCCTTCTCCGAGGGCATGAAGTCGCAGGGCTTCAACGAGGCCTCGATCGCGGCGCTCTGGGGTGTCCTCGTCCCCTTCTCGGACTACGCGTTCAACAAGGCGCACACGGCGGCATACGGCCTCGTGTCGTACTGGACGGGCTACCTCAAGGCCAACTACCCGGCCGAGTACATGGCGGCCCTGCTGACGAGCGTGCGCGACGACAAGGACAAGTCGGCGCTCTACCTCAACGAGTGCCGGCACATGGGCATCAAGGTGCTGCCGCCCGACGTCAACGAGTCGATCGCCAACTTCGCCGCCGTCGGCACCGACATCCGTTTCGGCCTCGCCGCCATCCGCAACGTCGGCCTGCCCGTCGTCCAGGCGATCGTCAAGGCCCGCGAGGAGAAGGGCGCCTTCGCCTCGTTCAAGGACTTCCTCTCCAAGGTGCCGGCCGTCGTCTGCAACAAGCGGACCATCGAGTCGCTCATCAAGGGCGGCGCGTTCGACTCGCTCGGCGAGAGCCGCCGCGGCATGGTCGAGGTGCACGAGCGCTACATCGACGCCCTCGTCGAGGTGAAGAAGCAGGAGGCCATCGGCCAGGACAGCCTCTTCGGCAGCTTCGGCGACGACACCGACGCCGGCGCCGCCGACGGGCCGGGCGCCTTCGACGGGCTGCCGCCCGTGCCCACGCTCGAGTGGGACAAGGCCAGCCTGCTCTCCTTCGAGCGCGAGATGCTCGGCCTCTACGTCAGCGACCACCCGCTCTTCGGCATCGAGCACATCCTCGCCACGCACGCCGACACCTCGATCGCCTCGCTCATGGGCGACGACCCCAAGGCCGACGGCACGCCGGTCACCGTGGCCGGTCTCATCACGAGCCTGCAGCTGAAGCGCACCAAGAAGGGCGACCTCTGGGCCATCGCCACCGTCGAGGACCTCGACGGCGCCATCGAGTGCCTCTTCTTCCCGTCGGCCTACATGACCTACTCCACGATGCTGGCGCAGGACACCGTGTGCGCCGTGAAGGGCCGCATCAGCGCCCGCGACGACTCGATCTCGATCTTCGCCCAGGAGCTGACGATCCCCGACATCAAGGAGGGGCCGCGCGGGCCGGTCGTGCTGACGCTGCCGCTCGGTCGGGCGACGCCGGCCGTCGCCGAGAGCCTCAAACGGGTGCTCGGCGAGCACCCCGGCGCGACCGAGGTGCAGGTCAAGCTGACCCAGCCCGGCCGCTCGGTGCTGATGTCCCTCGACGACTCGCTGCGGGTCAACGCGACGTCCGCGCTCTTCGGCGACCTCAAGGCCCTGCTCGGTCCGGCCTGCCTCAGCTGATGCGCGAGTGATGCGGGCGTGATGCGCGAGAGCGACCGCCGGCGCCTGCGCCGGGCGCGCATGGCCGCGCTCGGTCTCGCTCCTCGGCTCGACGCCGGCGGGCCCGTCTCCGCCCTCGACGTGGCCCGCGAGCTCGGGGCGCTGCAGGCCCAGGACTACGCGAGCGGTGCGTGGTCGCTCGGCGTGCGCTCCGGCCTCACCCTCGAGCAGGTCGAGCAGGCCGTGCGCGACCGTGAGGTCGTGCGCACCTGGCCGATGCGCGGCACGATCCACTGGGTGCCGGCCGAGGACGCCCGCTGGATGTGCGAGCTGCTCGCTGCGCCGCGCAGCACGAGCCTGGCCACACGGTTCGCTCAGCTGGGACTCACCGAGCGCGACGTCGAGCTGGCCGGTCGGCTCTTCGAGGAGCACCTGCGCGAGCCGATGAGCCGGCCCGACGTCGCGGCGCTGCTCGTCGAGCACGGCATCGACCCCACCGACCAGCGCAACTACCACCTCATCGGCCACCACTGCATGAGCGGACTCATCTGCCAAGGCCCGATCATCGGCAAGCAGCCGAGCTTCGTCCTCATCGACACGTGGGTTCCTCAGTCCCGCAAGCCTTCTCGCGAAGAAGGCCTGGCGACGGTGGCCGAGCGCTACGTCCGCAGCCACGGGCCCGTCACCGAGAAGGACCTCGCCGGCTGGCTGCTGAAGCCGCTCGGGCTGACCCGCGAGGCGCTCGCGCTCGTCGACGACCGGATCCAGCGCGAGGAGCTCGACGGGCAGACGTGGCTGACGCACGTCGACGCCCGAGACGTCCCTGGGGGACCCGGTGGCGTGCACCTGCTGCCGCAGTGGGACGAGCTCCTCCTCGGCTTCAAGTCGCGCGACGTCAGTCTGCCCACCGAGCACTTCGACAAGGTCGTGCCGGGGCGCAACATGGTCTTCAAGCCGACGCTCGTCGTCGACGGCGAGGTCGCGGGCACATGGCGCCGCGTCCAGAAGCGCGCGCACGTCGTCATCGAGGTCTCGCCGTTCGCCGAGCTGTCGACGCGCCGGTGGCGCGAGGTCGAGACGACAGCCGCTGCCTACGGCACGTTCCTGGGCACCGAGGCCGAGGTCGTACGCGTCGGGCCGGCCGACGAGGGCACCTGACGTGGCGCGTGGGCCGGTCCCACCCTCGCCGCTCCCGCCGCGCCACGGTGTGGACGCCCAGCGCTTCCGCATGCCGCAGGCCGGCCCGTGGATGTCGCTGCGGGACCACCTCGTCGAGCGCCTCGCGCCGGGGCTGACGCCCGACGACGTCGACCGGATGCTCGCGGCGGGAGAGTTCGTCGATGCCGACGGCCGCGCCGTGGCACCTGACGCGCCGTTCGTGCCGCAGTCGGCGGTCTGGGCGCACCGTGACCTGCCGGAGGAGGTCGTGCACCCCGAGGAGCTCGTGGTGCTGCACCGCGACGAGCGGATCGTCGTCGTCGACAAGCCGCACGACATGGCGACCATGCCTCGCGGCCGGCACGTCGTGCAGAGCGCCCTGGCCCGCGCCCGGGTCCTGACGGGGGAGCGCCGCCTCACCCCGGCCCACCGCCTCGACCGGCCGACGGCGGGCGTGCTGATGTTCACGACCGAGCAGCGGTGGCGCGGCGCCTACCAGGGCGTCTTCGCCGCGGCGCTCGCGCACAAGGAGTACCTCGCCGTCGCGTCCCTCCGTGAGGACCTCGTGCTGCCGCTCGTCCGGCGCACGCACCTCGTCAAGGAGCACGGCACGCACCAGGCCCACGAGGTCGAGGGCGCCGAGCCCAACGCCGAGACTCTCGTCGAGCTGGTCGGCCGGGCGTCCGGTGCCGGACGGCCGGGGGAGGAGGACCTCGGGCTCTACCGGCTGACGCCGCGGACGGGGCGCACGCACCAGCTGCGCTGCCAGCTCCAGGGCCTCGGCATCCCCATCGTCGACGACCCTCTCTACCCCGTCGAGCGCGACGTCGCCCTCGACGACTTCAGCGCTCCGCTGCAGCTGCTCGCGGCCGTCCTGGCCTTCGACGACCCCGTCGACGGCACGCCGCGCCGGTTCGTCACCCGCCGGCGCCTGGCCCGCTGGCCGGGTCCTTGGCCGCTCGACGCCGGCCTCGCGCCGGAGCGGTGACGAACGCGTCGCCGCGATGTCATCCGACGTTCAGGATGCCGAGGGCATCTCGACGCGCGAGATGCTCGACCGCGTTCTAGGGTGACGCGCAGACCGCGCGGAAGAGCCGGTCCCAGGGAGGAAATCCATGCGTCAATCTCGTCCTGCCCTGCGCCGGGTCGCCGCGGTCACCACCGCTGCGCTCGCCGTGGGCATCACCCCCTTCGTCGCGGCCGGACCGGCCTCGGCGGCGGCCCCGACGGAGCTGTTCATCAGCGAGTACGTCGAACCGGCCACGGGCAACAACAAGGCCATCGAGATCTACAACCCGACAGGCGGCCCGGTGACCCTCACCGGCGCGTACAGCCTGTTCACGTCCGTCAACGGCGGCACGTCGACCTCGTCCATCCCGCTCACCGGCACCGTGCAGTCGGGCGACGTCTTCGTCGTCGGCAACAGCACGTCCACGAACGACCCCGCCATCCTGGCCGCCGACCAGCTGAGTGGCTCACTGACCTTCAACGGCGACGATGCCATCGAGCTGCGCAAGGGCTCAGCCGTCGTCGACTCGATCGGTCAGGTCGGTGTCGACCCCGGTGCAGGGTGGGGGACCGAGCCGGTCACGACGGTCGACCACACGCTGCGGCGCAAGCCGTCCGTCACGGTCGGCGACCCCGTGAGCGGCGATCCGTTCGATCCGGCGAAGGAGTGGGACGCCTACCCGGCCGGCACCTTCGACGGGCTCGGGAGCCACACCATCGACGGCGGCCCGGCGACCGACAACGCCCCCACCGTGACCTCCACGGCCCCGGCCGACGGTGCCTCGACGGTCGCCGTCGACGCCAGCCCGACGGTCACCTTCTCCGAGCCGGTGAAGGCCGCGTCCGGAGCCTTCACGCTGACCTGCTCGATCTCCGGTGCCAAGACCTTCTCGGTCACCGGTGGTCCCACCACCTTCACGCTCGACCCGTCCACCGACTTCGCCCTCGGTGACGCGTGCACCCTGACGGTCTCGGCCCCCGCCATCACCGATCAGGACGCCGTCGACCCGCCGGACCACCCCGCAGACGACGTCACCGTGCGCTTCTCGGTCCCGGCCACCAGCCCCTGCGACGTCAGCGCGACGCCCATCCCCGCGATCCAGGGGAGCGGTGACACCGCGGCCATCACGGGCCGCGTCACGACGCGCGGCGTCGTCGTCGGTGACTACGAGGGCCCGTCGCCGGCGCTGCGCGGCTTCTTCATCCAGGACCCGACGGGCGACGGCAAGGCCGCGACGTCCGACGGCATCTTCGTCTTCGAGGGCAGCAACGCCGACTCCGTCAAGCTCGGTGACCTCGTCACCGTGTCGGGCAACGCCGGCGAGAACCAGGGCCAGACCCAGGTCAGCGCCGCCGCCATCACGGTCTGCGGCACCGGGACCGTCGCCCCGACGCAGGTGCGCTTCCCCGTCGAGGACGCCACCACGCTCGAGCGCTACGAGGGCATGCTCGTCACCCTCCCGCAGGAGATGTCGGTCACCGAGCACTTCCAGCTCGGCCGCTTCGGCCAGGTCACGGTGTCGGAGGGTGGCCGCCTCGAGCAGCCGACCAACGTCGTCGCTCCCGGCGCCGACGCCGCTGCGCTCCAGAAGTCCAACAACCTGCGCAAGATCATCCTCGACGACACGTCGCAGGCGCAGAACGTCGACCCGATCGTCTTCGGTCGCGGCGGCCAGCCGCTCAGCGCGAGCAACACGCTGCGCGGGGGTGACACGGTGACCGGTCTGACCGGTGTCCTGAACTGGACGTGGGGCGGCAACGCGTCCAGCGCCAACGCCTACCGCATCCGCCCGGTCTCGCCGGCTGCGAGCGTCGACTTCGAGGCGAGCAACCCGCGGCCGACGAGCCCGCCCGCCGTGGGCGGCGACACCCGTGTCGTCGGGATGAACCTGCTCAACTTCTTCAACACCCTCGACACGACCGGCAACAACTGCCGTGGTGGTCTGACGGGCGCGATCATGGACTGCCGCGGCGCCAACACCGCCACCGAGCTCGACCGGCAGTGGCGCAAGACGGTCGCCGCCGTCTCGGGCACGCAGGCCGACGTCGTCGCCTTCATGGAGATGGAGAACGACGGCTACGGCGCCGACAGCGCCGAGCAGTTCCTCGTCGGCAAGCTCAACGAGAAGGACGGCCCCGGCGCGTGGGCGTTCATCGACGCCGACGCACGCACCGGCCAGACCGATGCCCTCGGCAACGACGCGATCAAGGTCGGCATGCTCTACAAGCCGAAGGCCGTGACGCCCGTGGGCACGACGGCGGCGCTCAACACCGTCGACTTCGTCAACGGCGGCGACTCGGGACCGCGCAACCGCCCCTCGCTCGCGCAGGCGTTCCGCGACAACACGAGCGGCGGCACGTTCGTCGCCGTCGCGAACCACCTCAAGAGCAAGGGCAGCGCGTGCGACACGCCCGACGCGGGCGACGGGCAGGGCAACTGCACCGAGGTGCGCGTCCGCTCGGCGAAGCTGCTGGCCGCCTGGCTGGCCGGTGACCCGACGGGCACCGGTGACCCCGACGTCCTCATCCTCGGTGACATGAACTCCTACGCCAAGGAGGACCCGATCACGACGCTCGAGAAGGCCGGCTACGCCAACCTCATCGAGCAGCGGGGCGGGCGCGAGGCGTACTCCTACGCCTTCGACGGCCAGTGGGGCTACCTCGACCACGCCCTCGGCTCGGCGTCGATGGGCAGCCAGGTGACGGGGGTCCGCGACTGGCACGTCAACGCCGACGAGCCCTCGATCCTCGACTACAACACCGAGTTCAAGACGCCGGCGCAGGTCACGGGCCTCTACGCACCCGACCAGTTCCGCATCTCGGACCACGACCCCGTGGTCGTCGGGCTCGACCTGACGAACGCCGCCCCGGTCGTGGGTGCGGTCACCGGCCCGTCGTCGGCGGTCTCCGTCGGCGCCCCGGCCGGTGTTAGCGCGACGTTCACCGACGCCGACCCGCTCGACACGCACACGGCGAGCATCGCGTGGGGCGACGGCGGCACCACGGCGGCCACGGTCACGGGCGGCACGGTCAGCGGCAGCCACGTCTACTCGGCTGCCGGGGTCTACACCGTCACCGTGACCGTCACAGACCAGTGGGGCAACGCCGACACGGGCACGACGACCGTCGTCGTCTACGACGCCGCGGTCGGGTTCCTCACGGGCGGTGGATGGTTCGTCTCGCCGTCAGGTGCCGTGGTCGGATCCCCGTCGGCGACGGGCAAGGGCCAGTTCTCCGTGTCGGCGAAGTACGAGAAGGGCGCCAGCCGCCCCGACGGCTCGCTGACCCTGACGACGCCGGGCCTGACGCTCGCCTCCACGGGTCTCGACTGGCTCGTCGTCACCGGTGGCACGGCCCGGCTCGCGGGCACGGCCACCGTCGACGGCGCTCCCGGCTACCGCTTCGAGCTGACGGCGACCGACGCCACGCCCGACACGGTGCGCATCGTCGTCCGCGACAGCGCCGGCACGGTCGTCTACGACAGCCGCACCCAGCGCGTCCAGGGACAGGTCAAGATCCACTGACCACCTCCTGACAGCGCCCAGGTGGCGTGACGAGCGGCGTCCGGCGGGCCACGGCCCACCGGGCGCCGCTCGTCGTCCGCGCCGACCTAGACTGCGCGAATGCGCCGCCCCCCGACCGCCCGACGTGACCCGGTCACCCGCGAGCACCACGGTGACCGCTTCGAGGACCCCTACGCCTGGATGGCCGACCGGGACTCCCCGGAGCTGCGCGAGCTGCTCGTCGCCGAGAACGCCTACGCCACCGAGCGGACCGAGCACCTGCGCCCGCTCGCCGAGCAGGTCTTCGAGGAGTTCCGCTCGCGCATCGAGGAGACCGACCTCTCCGTGCCCGTGCGCCACGACCGCTGGTGGTACTACTCGCGCACCGTCGAGGGGGAGCAGTACGCCGTCGAGGCCCGGGTGGCGGTCGCCGAGCACCCGCAGCGCCCGACCCTCGACGGGGGCCGGCCGCCCGCCGGCGAGCAGGTCCTCCTCGACCAGAACGAGGAGGGGCGCGACCACGAGTTCTTCGCCGTCGGGGCGAGCGAGGTGTCGCCGTCCGGCGACCTGCTGGCGTATGCCGTGGACGTCGTCGGCGACGAGCGCTACGACGTGTACGTGCGACGGATCGAGGACGCCACCGTCCTGGACGACACCGTGCGCCAGACCGGCGGCTCGCTGGCTTGGTCCCTCGATGCCCGGCACCTCTTCTACACGCGCGTGGACGACGCGTGGCGGCCGCACCAGGTCTGGCGTCACGAGGTCGGCACGCCCGTCTCCGCCGACGTGCTCGTGCACGAGGAGACCGACGAGCGCTTCTTCGTCGGCGTCGGCACCTCGCGCGACGACCGCCTGGTCCTCATCGCCATCGGCTCCAAGACGACGAGCGAGTTCCGGATCCTCGACGCCGACGACCCTCTCGGCACCCCGCGCACGGTGGCGCCGCGTCGCCAGGGCGTCGAGTACGACATCGAGCCCTTCGGCGACCAGCTGCTCGTCACCCACAACGCGAACCGGGTCAACTTCGAGCTGGCCACCGCTCCCGTGACGAGCACCTCGTCGGACGACTGGGTGCCCCTCGAGGTCACCACGGAGGACGAGTACGTCACGGGCGCAGAGGGTTTCGACGACTTCATCGCCGTCTCCCTGCGGCGCGAGGGCGCTACCGGGGTGCGTGTCGTGCTCCGCGACCCGGCCGCGCCGAACGGGCTGGGGGAGGCCCATGACATCGCGGTCGGGGAGCCGATCGGCACCCTGCATGTCGGGGTCAACCCCGAGGCGTCCACCCCCACGCTGCAGGTCGTGCACGAGTCGCTCGTCACGCCCCGCACGGTCGAGGACTACGACGTCCACGCCCGCACCTTCACGCTGCTCAAGCAGCAGCACGTCCGCGGAGACGTCGACCTCGGACGCTACCGGCAGCGGCGCGAGTGGGCCACGGCCGCCGACGGCACCCGGATCCCGATCTCGATCGTGCACCGCCACGACGTGCCGAGCGACGGCACCGCGCCGGGCCTGCTCAACGCCTACGGCGCCTACGGCATCTCGAGCGACCCGTGGTTCTCGGTGCTGCGCCTCTCGCTCCTCGACCGCGGCTGGGTCTTCGCCATCGCCCACGTGCGGGGCGGGTCCGAGATGGGGCGGTCCTGGTACGACGACGGCAAGCTGCAGTCCAAGCCCAACACCTTCACCGACTTCGTCACCTGCGCCGATCATCTCGTCGAGACCGGGGTCGTCGCCCCCGACCGCCTTGCGGCAGAGGGCGGTTCGGCGGGCGGGCTGCTCATGGGTGCTGTCGTCAACCTCGCCCCCGAGCGCTTCCGCTTCGTGCACGCCCAGGTCCCGTTCGTCGACGCGCTCACCACGGTGCTGGACCCGAGCCTGCCCCTCACCGTCGTGGAGTGGGAGGAGTGGGGCAACCCGCTCGAGGACCCCGCGGCATACGCCCTCATGAAGTCCTACGCGCCCTACGAGAACGTCATCCCCGGGCGCCACCCGAGCCTGCTCGTGACCGCGGGGCTCGACGACACGCGTGTCTACGTCACCGAGCCGGCCAAGTGGGTCGCGGCGCTGCGGCACGCGGACCTCGGCGTCGACGACGCGGCGCAGATCCTCTTCCGCACCGAGATGGCGGCCGGTCACGGAGGCCGCTCGGGCCGCTACGACCTCTGGCGCGAGTGGGCCTGGGAGACGGCCGTGCTCATCGACCAGACGTCGTGAGCACGGCCGCCTCGGCAGGTGGCAGGTGGCGGGGGGCGGCGGGAGGCCGGCGAGGCTCAGGAGCCGTAGATCGCCGTGACCCACTCCGGGTGGTCGACGAACGGGTTCCGGTTGTGCTGCCAGGTGTCGAAGATGACCTGGTTCCGGCGCTTCTCGAAGGCGTCCGGCGGGTCCTGCAGGTTCCACTGCTTGAGCACCGACAGCCGGCCGATGTAGGGGGCCGTGCCGTTGCCGACGAGGTTGTTCGGCTCGAGGTCGGCGAAGCCGTCGCCGCCGTCCCAGCGGACCGCCATGTAGAGGATCATCCGGGCGACGTCGCCCTTGACGGCGTTGCGCGGCTCGAACGAGTCGCCGTCGCTCAGGCAGCCGGTGCACTGGGCGACGGGTGAGCCACCCTGGTCGAAGTCGAGGTTGCCGCGGGTGCTGTTGACCGTGACGTCCTCGGGCCGCAGGTGGTGGACGTCCGTGCCGGGGCCGTTGACGGTGCCGAAGTCGCCGTGGCTCTTGGCCCAGACGTGCTCACGGTTCCACTGGTCGACGCCGCCGCCGTTGTCGGACTTGGCGATGGAGCGGCCCGAGTAGATCTCGATGACGTTGTTGCTGTTGGCCGGATCCTGGTCGGTGTCCTTGAGGGCCGTCCAGACCTGGTCGTAGGTCAGGGTCGTGACGCCGCTCGAGATGATCCGGTGCAGCTCGGTGTGCAGCGCCGTGCCGGTCTTGCCGATCGCCGACGCGTAGTAGGTCGAGTCGTACGGGCTCGTCGTCCCGGTCGGGCTCGGGCTCCTGGTGGTGCTCGTGGGGCTCGTGGTCGTGGTCGAGGTGCCGCTGAAGGCGAAGGCGGTCGTCGACGTCATGCCCGGGTGGGAGAAGTAGGCCGACAGGGCGCCGGTGACGTCGATCTGCCGGCCCATGAGGGCGGGGTTGCTTTTCAGGCCCCACGCGGACCGGAACGCCGACGGGATCTGGACGTAGAGCATCCTGCTCGTGGACGTCTCGGCGGCCGAGTCGGCGATGGCGAGGGCGTAGTCGTTGGGGAAGCTCGACCGGACGACGGTGCTCGTGGCCGTCGGCTGGCCGACGACGTAGCCGCGCACGGTGGCGCTCTGGCCGGTCTGCGAGGCGACGGCCTGCGAGACGGTGAGCGGGGCGGCGACCAGCGCGGGGGCCGCCGCCGCGTGCGGGACCGGCAGCGCGCCCGCGGCCGGCGCCCCGGCGGCGCTGGTGAGCGCGAGGCTGGGCGGGACGAGGGCGACGGCGAGGCCGGTGACGATGGCTGCGATGCGACGCCGGGGGATGACGACGGGCACGGGTTCTCCTGTCGGGCGGGGGAGTCAGGTGGGATTCGGGTGCCGGTCGACCGGTTCGGAGGACGGCCTCACGAGCGTGGCGGATCACCCGTGAACCCCGGGTCTGTCGTTGGTCTGCCCTTCGTCAGGGCCGATCCAAGATTCGGCAGGCGGGCAGACTGGCTCGGGCCCGGGCCGGCCGGCACGGCGACCGTCCCGCACGTGCCGCACCCTGGACAGTGGTCGGAGCCCTGCGCGACGCCTTCTAGACTGGTGACCCATGATGTCCTCTCTCGACCTGCGCGGTCGCACGCTCGACGTGCGCTTCCTGCGGCGGGCCCTGCCCCGAGCCGAGTTCGACGTCACGGCCGCCCTCGAGCAGGTGCGGCCGATCTGCGAGGACGTCGAGCATCGCGGCGCTGCGGCACTGCGCGAGCTCGGTGAGCGCTTCGACGGCGTGCGCCCGACGCACCTGCGTGTGCCGCGGGCCGTGCTGCGGTCCGCCCTCGACCGCCTCGACCCCGACCTGTGCGCCGCCCTCGAGGAGTCGATCCGTCGCGCCCGCATCGTCCACGCGGAGCAGCGCCGCACCGACACGACCACCCAGGTGGTGCCCGGTGGCACGGTGACCGAGCGCTGGGTTCCGGTCGACCGCGTCGGTCTCTACGTGCCGGGCGGTCTGGCCGTCTACCCCAGCAGCGTCATCATGAACGTCGTCCCGGCGCAGCTCGCCGAGGTCGGCTCGCTCGCCGTGGCGTCCCCGCCCCAGCGCGAGAACGTCGGCGAGTTCGCGGGCTACCCCAACCCGACGATCCTCGCCGCGTGCGCGCTGCTCGGCGTCGACGAGGTGTATGCCGTCGGCGGCGCCCAGGCGGTCGCGATGTTCGCCCACGGCTTCGTCGACGACGACCCGCAGTTCGGTGAGGTCGACGGCGAGCCCGTCGTCTGCGACCCGGTGTCGCTCGTCACGGGCCCCGGCAACATCTGGGTCGTGGCCGCCAAGCGCCTCCTCAAGGGCCTCATCGGCATCGACGCCGAGGCCGGCCCGACCGAGATCGCGATCCTCGCCGACGACTCGGCCGACCCCGACCACGTCGCGGCCGACCTCGTCAGCCAGGCCGAGCACGACCCGCTCGCGGCCTCGGTGCTCGTCACCGACAGCGAGGAGCTGGTCGAGGGGACCCGGCGTGCCCTGGCGCGGCGCGTCCCGGCGACGAAGCACGCGGAGCGGGTCACCGAGGCGCTCGAGGGCACGCAGTCGCGCATCGTCCTCGTCGACGACCTCGACGCGGGCCTCGACGTCGTCAACGCGTACGCCGCCGAGCACCTCGAGATCCAGACCCGTGACGCCGCCGACGTGGCTGCCCGGGTGCGCAACGCCGGTGCCGTCTTCGTCGGGCCGCACAGCCCGGTCAGCCTCGGCGACTACGCGGCCGGCTCCAACCACGTGCTGCCGACCGCCGGGTGCGCCTGCCACAGCAGCGGCCTGTCGGTGCAGTCGTTCCTCCGCGGGATCCACGTCGTCGACTACGACGAGCCGGCCCTGCGCGAGGTCGCTCGCCACGTCGTGACCCTCGCCCAGTCCGAGGACCTCCCGGCCCACGGTGAGGCCGTGACGGCACGCTTCGGCGACGAGGTGCCACGGTGACGGATGACACCGTCGCCGCACGGGAGGTGCAGCGCCTGCTCCGCCCCGACCTGCGCGGGCGCACGCCCTACGGCGCGCCGCAGCTCGACGTCCCGGTGCGACTCAACACCAACGAGAACTCCTACCCGGTGCCGCAGGTCGTCGTCGACGCCGTCGTCGCGGCGCTCGCCGACGACGTGGCCTCGCTCAACCGCTACCCCGACCGCGAGTTCACCGACCTCCGCAAGGCACTGACGGCATACATCGAGAAGCAGTCCGGGGTGACGGTCACGCCTGAGCAGGTGTGGGCGGGCAACGGCTCCAACGAGGTGCTCTCGCACGTCGTTCAGGCCTTCGGTGGGCACGGCCGCGTCGCCCTCGGGTTCACCCCGAGCTACTCGATGCACCCGATCATCACCGAGACCCTCGGCACGACATGGGTCGACGGACTCCGTTCCGCCGCAACCGAGCCCGACGCCTTCGACCTGACGCCGGAGTCCGCGGCAGCGCAGGCGCGCGAGCACGACCCGTCGATCGTGTTCCTCTGCTCGCCCAACAACCCGACGGGCACGGCGCTGCCGTTCGAGGTCATCGGCGCGGTGCTCGACGCGGCGCCGAACGCGATCGTCGTCGTCGACGAGGCCTACGCCGAGTTCGCCCGCCCAGGAACGCGATCCGCGCTCACGCTGCTGGCCGACCACCCGCGGCTCGTCGTGACGCGCACCATGAGCAAGGCCTTCGCCTTCGCCGGTGGTCGCCTCGGCTACCTCGTCGCGGCCTCGGAGCTCGTCGACGCGCTGCGCCTCGTGCGACTGCCCTACCACCTGAGCAGCCCGACGCAGACGATCGCGCGCATCGCGCTCGAGCACGCCGACGTCATGCTCGGCACCGTCGAGGTGATCAAGCACCAGCGCGACCGCATCGTCGACCGCCTGGCCGAGCTCGGGGCGCGCCCTGTCGCGAGCGACAGTAACTTCGTCCTCTTCGGTGGCCTGCGTGACGAGAAGGCCACGTGGCAGGCCCTGCTCGAGCAGGGAGTGCTCGTGCGTGACATGGGGATCGCGCACCACCTGCGCGTCACCGCGGGCGACCCCGACGAGACGACCGCCTTCCTCGAGGCCATGGCCCGTCTCGCCCCGACCCACGTGTCCTCCGACAGCGCCGACCGGCAGGAGCCCCCCGCATGAGCCGCACCGCGACGATCACCCGCGCGACGTCCGAGTCGTCCGTCGAGCTGACGCTCGACCTCGACGGCACCGGCACGTCCGACATCTCCACGGGGGTGCCGTTCTACGACCACATGCTCCACTCGCTGAGCAAGCACTCGCTCATCGACCTCACCGTCAAGGCGACCGGTGACGTCGACGTCGACGTGCACCACACGGTCGAGGACACCGCCATCGTCCTCGGCCAGGCCCTGCGCGAGGCGCTCGGCGACAAGTCCGGGATCTCCCGCTTCGGCGACGCCACGGTGCCGCTCGACGAGGCCCTGTGCCACGCCGTCGTCGACGTGGCCGGTCGCCCGTACGTCGTGCACGAGGGCGAGCCGGAGGGCCAGCAGTACGCCCTCATCGGCGGGCACTTCACCGGCTCGATGACCCGCCACGTGCTCGAGTCCTTCGCCTACAACGCCGGGCTCTGCCTGCACGTGCGCGTGCTCGCCGGGCGCGACCCGCACCACATCGTCGAGGCCCAGTTCAAGGCCGTCGCGCGAGCCCTGCGCGCCGCCGTCGCACCGGACCCGCGCGTCGTCGGCATCCCCAGCGCCAAGGGAGCGCTCTGACGATGGTGGCCCGTCGATGAGTGCCGACGTCGTCGTCCTCGACTACGGCAGCGGCAACGTCCGCTCGGCCGTGCGCGCCCTCGAGCGCGTCGGCGCCGCGGTCACCCTGACCTCGGACCCGCACCGAGCCCTGGAGTGCGACGGGCTCTTCGTGCCGGGTGTCGGCAACTTCCACGCCTGCATGGCCGGGCTCGCCGCCGCCCACGGACCGCGCATCATCGGGCGTCGCATCAGCGGCGGCCGGGCCGTCCTCGGTGTCTGCGTCGGCATGCAGGTGCTCTTCGACGGCTCGACCGAGCCGTCCGAGCAGCCGCTCGAGGGACTCGGCGAGTGGCCGGGCACCGTCGAGCGCCTCCCCGCCGACGTCGTCCCGCACATGGGATGGTCCGAGGTCGAGGTCGCCGAGGGGTCGAGCCTGTTCGCGGGCGTCGAGCACGAGCGCTTCTACTTCGTCCACTCGTATGCCGTGCAACACTGGACGCTCGAGGCCACCGGTGCGTTCGTGCGGGTTGCACCGCGGGTCACGTGGGCGAGTCACGGTGCGAAGTTCGTCGCCGCGGTCGAGAATGGGCCCTTGGCGGCGACCCAGTTCCACCCCGAGAAGTCCGGTGACGCCGGTCTCCACCTGTTGGAGAACTGGGTCCGTAGCCTGTGACCGCGCCGAGCGGCACCGTCTGACGGTGGCCCTCGGCCTCGACGAGGAGGGCCCGTGGCGACGAGGAAGTCGGCGACCAGCCGGAGCACGAAGAGCACGAGCGCACGTGCCCGCAGCACCACGAGGCGCGCGACGACCGCCGGCACTCGGCGACGCACGTCGTCCGGCTCGCTCTACCCGCGTCGACGGACCAGCCGACCGGGGCTGCCGACCACCGTCGGTACGGCCCTGGGCACCCTCGTCGTGACGACCTTGCTCGACCTGTCCTGGCCGGTGCGCCTCGCGCTCATCGCCGTCGTCGTGGTCGTGGGCCTGGCCTACGTCGTGTGGCGGCACCGGGGCGAGATCGCCGCGGGCGCGGCCACGAGCGCAGGCACAGGCGCGACCGAGACACCGCCCGCGGCCGAGACGCCCGCACCACCCGCGCCACCCGCCCAGCCCTGAGCCCCGTCGGGGCCAAGGCATCCGGAGCCTCCCGGCCGTCAGGCCGACCACCTCGTGGGCCCGGGGGACCTCGGGGAGGAGCCTCGCGGCATACTCGGGTGGCCACGTCACGACCCCGAGGAGCCCGCACGCCATGACCGACCAGCCACGTCTCGAGCTGCTGCCCGCCGTCGACATCGCGGGCGGTCGCGCCGTCCAGCTGGTGCAGGGCGTCGCCGGCAGCGGCGGAGAGTTCGGGGACCCGTGGGAGGCCGCGCTGCGGTGGCAGGAGCACGGCGCCGAGTGGATCCACCTCGTCGACCTCGACGCGGCCTTCGGGCGCGGGAGCAACCGCGACCTCATCGCCTCGATCGTCGGCCGGCTCGACCTGCAGGTGGAGCTCTCCGGCGGCATCCGCGACACCGAGTCCCTCGACGCGGCCCTTGCCACGGGCTGTCGCCGCGTCAACATCGGCACGGCCGCCCTCGAGGACCCCGAGTGGACCGCGTCGATCATCGCGGCGCACGGCGACCGCGTCGCCATCGGCCTCGACGTCCGCGGCACCACGCTCGCGGCCCGGGGCTGGACCCGCGAGGGCGGCGACCTGTGGGAGACGCTGGCCCGGCTCGACGCCGAGGGCTGTGCCCGCTACGTCGTCACCGACGTCAACAAGGACGGCATGCTGCAGGGTGCCAACGTCGAGCTGCTCCGTGAGGTCTGTGCGCGCACCGACCGGCCCGTCGTGGCGAGCGGCGGCGTCTCGACGCTCGACGACATCGCCACCATCCGCACCCTCGTCGGCGACGGGGTCGAGGGCGCCATCGTCGGCTCGGCGCTCTACCGTGGCGCGTTCACGCTCCCCGAGGCGCTCGACGTCGCCGGACGACCCGGCTCATGACCGCACCGACACCGGCCGCGGGTCACCACGACGCCGAGGGACGGCCCGCCGACTCCGCCGGCCAGGCGTGGGAGGGCAAGTCGATCCCGTCGCACGGCTTCTCGGGGGACACCGGACTCGCCGATGCCGCGCTGCTCGAGGCTCTGGCCGCCGCGCACGACTCACCGACCGACGACACGGAGGTCGCGCTGCTGCGGCAGGTCGCGCAGGCACGCTGGCTCGTCCCGGTCGTCGCCGTCGCCGCCGAGGTGGACGACTCCGGCGCTCACGCCGTGGACACCCGCAGCGACATGGCCGCCGTGACCCTGACGTCGCCGGACGGCTCCCGCGCCCTGCCGATGTTCACCTCGCTCGAGAGCCTCGCTGCCTGGGACGCGAGCGCGCGGCCGGTGCCGGTGCGCGCCGCGGCCGCGGCGCAGGCGGCGATCAGCGAGGAGTGCCAGGTCCTCGTCGTGGACGTCGCGTCCTCGCACGCCACGGTGCTCCGGCCGAGCATGCTCTGGGCGCTTGCCCAGGAGCGGGCCTGGGAGCCGAGCCACCGGGACCCGCACGTGCGGGCGGCCGTGGCCGCGGCGGTCGAGTCGGAGCCCGAGGTGGCGGGCCATCGCGTCGAGGCGGGGGAGCCGGCCGGGGCCGGGGTGCTGCGCGTCGTGCTGGCGCTCGAGCCCGGCCTCGACGCCGCCCACGTCGGAGCCGTCGCCACCCGGATCGGCGAGCGCATCGCAACCGACGGCGAGACCCGTGCGAGGATCGATGCTCTGACCTTCGCGCTCGAAGCGGCGCGCTGAGCACACCACCAGCGGAGGTGCCGGACGTGGACACCACACCCCAGGCGACCCGGGAGCCCGATCTCGGGGACGACCCGACGGCGGCCGGCGCCCTCGGCGCCGCGCCGGCAGCGGCTCCGAGCGGGTCCGGGCATCGCAGCGGTTCCGGCGGCGCGCGTGGCGCGAGCGGTCCGGGCGGTGCGGGCGGCTCCGGCCCGCTCGGTTTCATCGTCGACCCGGCCCTCGACGCCCAGCGTCGCCGTGACCTGCGGCAGATGCGCCTCGTGGCCACCGGACTGCTCGTCCTCGCCGCGATCGTCTACGTGCTGACCCGCGGGCACGACGAGGGCCTGCTCGGCTTCGTCAACGCCGGCGCCGAGGCCTCGATGGTCGGTGCCTGCGCGGACTGGTTCGCCGTCACCGCGATCTTCAGGCACCCGCTCGGTCTGCCGATCCCGCACACCGCCCTCATCCCGCGCAAGAAGGAGATGATCGGGCGCAGCCTCGAGGAGTTCGTCAGCGAGAACTTCATGCGCGAGGACATCATCCGCGAGCGGGTGCTCGACGCCGAGCCGACGCGGCGCGCCGCCGAGTGGGCGCTCGCGCCGGGTCACGCCAAGCGTCTCGTCGACGAGGTGGCCACGGTCACCGTGCACGCGCTGCACCGCATCCCGGACGAGGACGTCCGCGCCGTCATCGAGCAGGCCGTGCTCCCGCGCCTGGCGCAGGAGCCGATCAGCTCGCTCGCCGGCGGGCTGCTCGACCAGGTGGTCCGCGACGAGGCCCACGTCGGGCTCGTCGACCTCGCGCTCGACGAGTTCCGGGTCTGGCTCGTCGACAACGAGGACCTCTTCGAGTCGCTCATCACGCAGCGGGCGCCCGCCTGGGTCCCCGACGCCATCAACGACCTCGTCGCGCGCAAGATCCACGTCGAGGCGCTCAAGTGGCTCGCCGACATCCGCAACGACCCCCGTCACGACGTGCGCCTGGCTCTGGACAAGCTGCTCATCGACCTCGCCGACGACCTCCAGCACGACCCCGTCACCCAGGCCAAGGCCGAGCGACTCAAGGAGCGAGTCCTCGCCCACCCCCAGGTCGCCGACACGGCGATGTCGCTCTGGGCCTCGTTCCGCGCGGTCGTCATCGCGGCCCTCGAGGACGAGGGCGGTCCGGTCCGCACCCGGGCCGTCCGCGAGGTGACGGCGCTCGCCGAGCGGCTGCTCGCCGACGAGCCCCTGCGCCAGCGCATCGACGCCCGCATCTGTGACGCGACGATCTACGCGGTCGACCGCTACGGCACCGAGCTCACCCGCATCATCAGCGACACCGTCGACCGCTGGGACGGCAAGGAGACCGCCGAGCGCGTGGAGCTGCAGGTGGGGCGCGACCTGCAGTTCATCCGGATCAACGGCACGCTCGTCGGCGGCCTCATCGGCATGCTCATCCACGCCGTCTCGATCGTGCTGCCCTCCTGACTCGACTCCCGACCGGGAGCCCCCGGGGGGACGAACCAGGACATGTGCTGACATGATGCTCGCTCCAACCAGGGGGGCCACGTGAGAGCCGTGTTGTATGCCGTGTGGGCACTTTTCGTGCTCGGCGCCGCGTTCTCGCTCACTCACGTCGTCCGCGGGCACCGGCGGCACGAACAGCGGACGGCTGACTGGCCTCGAGTGGATGCAGTGGTCACCGGTGCGCGGGCCGGGTGGACCAGCGGTGTCGGGAACACGACCCGGAGGCGCCGCTACTGGCCGACGTACCAGTTCACCGACTCGGCCGGCATCCCCTTCACCGGTGAGTCGCAGGTCTCGGACGTGCAGGAGCGGGCGCCGGGGGAGCTGCTCCAGGTGGCCTACGACCCACGGAACCCCGCCGAGTCCTTCGTCGTCTCGTCACAGGAGCGCGCCACCCTCGGTTGTCTGGTGCCGTTCTTCATCGTCTTCTCGGCTGTCAGCCTCTGGTTCGTCGCCCACTTCCCCTTGTCCTGACCAGCGGACCCTGGCGCGGCCCGAGCCCGCAGGATGTGCCGCCTGGCCGCGTCCCTCCCTTCCTACCGACCGACAGGAGCCCCCCATGGCCGTCGTGAGAGCGTCCGCCTCCTTGGGGGGCGGCCGACGCCGGCGGAGGCTCGATGTGCCCTGCCGCGCCGCCACGGCGGCGCTCGCCTGCGCCCTGCTCCTCAGCGCCTGCACCTGGCAGTCCGGACGACAGGAGGCGGCACCCCGCTCCTTGGCGGTGGGCGCGTACTCCTCGCTCGACGAGGCCGGCGTGGCGCAGGTCAAGGCCAGCCGCACGCTGCGGCTCGACATGCGTTCGGGGCGGCTGGAGAAGACGGCGGTCGGCCTCGACGCCGACCGTGATTTCGGTCCGGACATCGACACCCGGCGCACCGGCAAGCTGCACCTCGTCATCGCGGCGCCGACGGGGGAGGTGAGCGACGACACCGACTACGTCCGCTTCGACACCTCGGCCAGCCGGACGGACTTCCGAGAGATCACCTACTTCCTGACGGCACCGTCACTGAAGGAGCTCTCAGCGGTGGTCCGCGACGGCGTCAGGCGATACGGCATCGACGGCACGTCCGCGGAGGACTGGATCGCCTCTGTCGAGACGGACCCCCAGACGCGTAGCAGCTTCTCGATCACGTCGGGCACCTCCACCGGCGTCTCCGTGAACTACGACCTGCGTTACGACGGAGCAGCGGGCAAGCACGTCGTCATCGTCCACATCAACCCGATCGGGTAGACGCGCAGAACGCCCACGGACCGGTGCAACGTCGCCGGGACGGACCACCCACGTGCGCGAGCGATCTCGTCGCAGGCCCGAGAGGGGTGGAGTGACGCTTGCGGTCCTCAGACCTCAGGCCGGGGAGTCGAGGCTCTCGGTGATGTGCCGAAGGGTGCGGTGCAGGTCGACGAGCTGCTGCCTGGACAGGCCGCTGCGCTCGGCGACGCGGTGCGGCACGTCCCCGAGCGAGTCGAGCCGTTCCCTCCCGCCGGCGGTCAGCGACACCACGACGCGGCGCTCGTCCTCCGGGTCACGCGCCCGGCCGACGAGCCGCGCACCCTCCATGCGCTTGAGCAGGGGAGAGAGCGTGCCCGAGTCGAGACGCATGAGCTCGCCGAGCCGCCCGACCGTGACGGGCCCGTGCTCCCCGATCGTCATGAGGGCGATGTACTGCGGGTACGACAGCCCGTGCTCCGCCAGCAGCTCGCGGTAGACGCCGTCGAACGCGCGCACCGTGGTGTGCATCGCGTAGCAGATCTGCTGCTCGAGGCTGAGGGGGCTCGGGGCGGCGGGTGGATTGGACGGGCTCATGACCCAAGCGTACTATCAAATTGCGCACAACTTAATTGCCAGCAATGCAAGGAGCCTCGATGAGCACCACCACCCAGACCGCCCAGTACGTCGCCTCGGCCACCGCCTCGGGACGTGAGGGCCGCGCCGTCACCTCCGACGGCCGCCTCGACGTCACGCTCGCCGCCCCGCGCGAGCTCGGCGGCAGCGGCGAGGGCACCAACCCGGAGCAGCTCTTCGCCGCCGGGTATGCCGCGTGCTTCGCGAGCGCTCTCGGGCTCGTCGCCCGCAAGCGCCGGGTCGAGGACTTCGACGTCGCGGTCACCGCCGACGTCAGCCTCTCCGGGTCCTCGAGCACCGGCTTCGGTCTCGGTGTCGTGCTCCACGTCGAGCTGCCCGAGGGCATCGACGCGCAGCTCGGCCGCGAGCTCGTCGACACCGCCCACCAGGTGTGCCCCTACTCCAACGCGACCCGCGGCAACATCCCCGTCGAGATCGTCGTCGACTGAGACCGCCGGGCCGCGTCCGCGGCCACCTTTTGCACGACACCCCGAAACCCAGCACCCAGCACCCCTGTCCCAGAAGGAGACCCGATGACGAATCCCCGTGAGGTCCAGCTCAAGAGCCGTCCCGTCGGCTGGCCCACCCACGACGACTTCGCCCTCGTCGAGAGCGCGCACGTCGACCTCGCCGACGGCCAGGTCCGCGTCCGCAACGAGGTCATGTCGGTCGACCCCTACATGCGCGGTCGCATGAGCGACGCCAAGTCCTACGCCGAGCCGTATGCGCTGGGCGAGGCCATGCACGGCGGCGCCGTCGGTGTCGTCACCGAGTCGCGGGCCGACGGCGTCGCCGTCGGTGACCACGTGCTCCACGGCCTCGGCTGGCGCGAGGAGGCCGTCGTGGACGGCTCCGCCGTCCGCGTCGTCGACACGGCCGTGGCCCCCGCCTCTGCGTACCTCGGCGTGCTCGGCATGACGGGCCTGACGGCATACGCCGGCCTGACCCGCGTCGCGGGGCTCAAGGAGGGCGACGTCGTCTTCGTCTCGGGCGCCGCGGGCGCCGTCGGCAGCGTCGTCGGCCAGGTCGCCAAGGCGCTCGGTGCGAGCCGCGTCATCGGCAGCGCCGGCTCCGACGAGAAGGTCCGCCACCTGATCGACGACCTCGGCTTCGACGCCGCGTTCAACTACAAGGACGGCCGCGTGTCCGACCTGCTCCGCGAGGCGGCGCCCGACGGCATCGACGTCTACTTCGACAACGTCGGCGGTGACCACCTCGAGGCCGCGATCGGCTCGCTCCGCCTCGGCGGGCGCATCGCGATCTGCGGTGCGATCTCGGTCTACAACAACACCGAGGCGGCCCCCGGCCCGCGCAACCTCGCGCGCCTCATCCAGACGCGCGGCACGATCACCGGCTTCCTCGTGGGCGACCACTGGGACCTCGCGGGCGAGTACGCCCAGCGCGCGGCCGGCTGGATGGCCGACGGGTCGCTGACCTCCCGCGAGACCTTCAACGACGGGATCGACCACGCGGTCGATGCCTTCCTCGGCGTCCTGCGCGGCGAGAACGTCGGCAAGATGCTCGTGCGCCTCTGAGGCGAGCAGGACCACACGGAGGGGGCGGGTGCCACGGGCACCCGCCCCCTGCGGCGTGTCCGGGCCCGTCAGCTGCCGAGCAGCTCCTTGGCCTTGTCGGCGGGAAGCAGGTCGTGGCGCAGCGGCTCGCGCACGAACGAGCCGGTGCCGTGCGACACCGACCGCAGGTCGATCGGGTAGCGCGACAGCTCCGCCGACGGCACCTCGGCGTGCACGACCGTCCAGCCGCCCTCGGGCCCCATCCCGTCCGCCGGCTCCGTGCCGAGCACCTGCCCGCGACGGCCGCGGAGGTCGGACATCACGGCGCCGAGGTACTCGTCGGCGATGGTGATGTCGACCCGGTCGATCGGCTCGAGCAGCGCCATCGTCGAGACGTTGGCCGCCTCCTTGAGGGCGAGGGCGGCCGCCGTCTGGAAGGCGACGTCCGAGGAGTCGACCGAGTGCGCCTTGCCGTCCGTCAGGGTGACCCGCACGTCGACGACCGGGTGGCCCGTCAGCAGGCCCTTCTCGAGCTGGAGGCGGGCACCCTTCTCGACCGACGGGATGAACTGGCGCGGCACCGCGCCGCCGACGACCTTGTCGACGAACTCGAAGCCGGATCCGCGGGGGAGCGGCTCGATCTCGATCGAGCACACGGCGTACTGCCCGTGCCCGCCCGACTGCTTGACGTGCCGGCCCTGCACCGAGCACCGGCGCACGAACGTCTCGCGCAGCGAGGTGCGGTACGGCTCGGCCGTCACGGTGACGCCGTAGCGGTCGGCGAGCCGGGCGATGAGGTCGTCGACGTGGGCCTGGCCCATGGTCCAGAGCACGACCTGGTCGGTCTCGGTCGAGTGCTCCATCCGCATCGTCACGTCCTCGGCGACGAGCCGCTGCAGGGCGCCGCCGAGCTTGTCGTCGTCGGACTTCGTCGCGGCCCGGATCGCGACGGGCAGCTGCGGCTCCGGCAGCAGCCAGGGCGCGACGACCACCGGCCGGTCCGGCGAGGAGAGCGTGTCGGACGTCTCGGCGCGCGTCAGCTTCGACACGAGGGCGATGTCGCCCGCGACGGCGGTGCCCCGCGGCCGGTGCGTCTCGACGAACGGGGACGCGAGCGGTCCCACCCGCTCGTCGTCGTCGTGGGCCGGGTGGCCGGCGACCTCGTGCCCGACGAAGTCGCCGAGGTGACCCGAGACGTGCACCGGCTCGTCGACGCGTAGGGTGCCGGAGAAGACGCGCACGAGCGACAGCCGGCCGACGTAGGGGTCGGTGGTGGTCCGCACGACCTCGGCGACGAGGGGCTGCGACGGATCGCACGCGACACCGGTGACCGTGCCGCCCACGGGGGAGGTCACGGGAGCAAGCGGGTGCACCGTCGGGTCGGGGAAGGCCCGCTCGACCATCCCGAGCAGCTCCTCGACGCCGGCACCGGTCAGGGGCGAGACGGGGACGATGGGGAAGAAGGTGCCCTGCGCGATGGCGGTCCGCAGGTCGGCGAGCAGCGACTCGGTGTCGAGGTCCTCGCCCTCGAGGTAGCGGTCGAGCAGCCCCGCGTCCTCGGACTCCTCGATGACCGACTCGATGAGCGCGGCCCGCGCGTCCTCGTGCTCCTCTGAGGTCTCGCCGGTCAGCAGGCCGACGACGTCGGTGACCGACCCGCCGTCGATGACCGGCCAGTGCGTGGCGCGGGCGTCGCCGAAGCTGCGGCGGCACGTCTCGACCGTCGTGGCGAAGTCGGCCCGCGGCTGGTCCAGGTGGGTCACGACGACGGCGCGTGGCATGCCGACGGCCGCGCACTCGCGCCAGAGCAGCGAGACGGGGCGGTCGATGTCGTCGGCGCCGGAGACGACGAAGACCGCGGCGTCGGCGGCCCGCAGGCCGGCCCGCAGGTCCCCGACGAAGTCGGGGTAGCCCGGGGTGTCGAGCAGGTTGAGGGTGACCGCTCCCGAGGTGAAGGACGCGGCGATGAGGGTCGTCGTGCGGACGTGGTCGCCCGTGCCGGTGCGCTGACCGGGCACGCGCGCCGCGACGAGCGCCTCGAAGAGTGCGGTCTTGCCGGCCCCGCCGGGTCCGACCAGCACGACGTTGCGGATGTCCTGCGGCGAGGCGGGGTTGGGGGCCGCAGGAAGGTCTGATCTGCCGGGCGTCTTTGCCATACCTCCACCCTTCTCCTGTCGCGGGGCCGTCACAAGACTTCCGCGTATGCCGCGTGCCACCTTCGCCGTGGCCCGCGAGGAGCGCGCCGTCGTCCGGTCCGCAAACCCGGGTGCGCGGCGTCGGCGGTGGGTGACAGGCTGACGCCATGGACCTGGGGGCGTACCGGCCGGTGCTGGCCAACCGCGACACGCGTGACGCGCTGCTGCTCGGCTTCCTCATCCGCGTCCCGATGTGGGCCGGCGCGGTGATCCTCACCCTCCACGTCGTGTCGTCGCTCGGACGCAGCTACGGCGAGGCCGGCCTGGTCACGGCCGCGTCCACCGTCGCCGTCGCCGTCTCGGGCCCGTGGCGCGGGCGGCTGCTCGACCGGATCGGCCTGCGCCGCACCGTGGGGCCCTCGCTCGTCGTGCAGGCGGTGTGCTGGTCGATCGCGCCGTGGGTGGGCTACGCGCCGCTCATCGGGTTCGCGGCGCTCGCCGGCCTCTTCGTCGTGCCCACCTTCTCGATCCTGCGCCAGGTCATCATCCGGTCCGTGCCCGCCGACCAGCGACGCACGGCGCTCTCGCTCGACTCGTCGGCGACCGAGCTGTCCTTCATGGCGGGCCCGGCCATCGGAGTCTGGCTGGCCACGTCGTGGGACACCGGCTGGGCCCTGCTCGTGTGCGAGCTGACCTCCGTCGCAGCCGGTTTCGTCCTGTGGGTCGTCAACCCGCCGCTCACCTCGGGTGCGGCCGAAGGGGCCCCGGCCGGCGACACGGCCGGCGAGACGGCCGGCGAGACGGTCGGCGCCACGACGGGGGAGCGGGTCGCCGCCGACGAGCCGGGCGAGGCCGGGCGCGCCGAGGCCATCGCCGCCGGCGCCGCGGTGCCCGACGACGCCCCGCGCGGACGGGCGGTCCGGGGCTTCATCACCCTTCCCGTGGCCGCCGTCTACCTCGCCGCGGCCTGCTCGACCCTGGTGCTCAGCGGGACCGACGTCGGGATCGTGGCCGCCCTGCGCTCCTTCGAGGCGACGGGCTCGATCGGCTGGGTCCTGGCGCTGTGGGGCGCCGGATCGCTCATCGGAGGCCTCCTCTACGGCGCGTGGCACCGCTCCTTCTCGGTGTTCTGGCTGCTCGCGGGCCTCGCCGCCACGACGGCGCCCGTCGCGCTCGCCGCGGGTGTGCCGAGCTTCGCCGTGCTCATCACCGTGTCCGGCTTCCTCTGCGCGCCGACCATCACGGCCACGGTCGAGCAGCTGAGCCGCCAGGTCCCCGAGCGGTTCCGTGGCGAGATGATGGGCTGGCACGGCTCGGCCATGACGGCCGGGTCGGCCGTCGCAGCACCGGTCGCCGGTTTCGCCATCGACCACGGCGGGTGGCAGTGGGGCTTCGTCGTCGTCTCCGCCCTCGGGGTCCTCATCGCCGCCGCAGGTCTCGTCGGCTCGCGAGCCACCCGGCGCCCGGGCGGGCGCTCCGCCCGCACCGCCCGCACCGATTCGGTGCACGGCGTCGCGGCTGCTAGTATCGATCACTGACCAGCCGTCACCATGCTCCCGCTCCGGCGGACGCCGGTGACGACGTGCAAGAGAAGCTCGCTTCCACCCGCGTCGACCTCACGGTCGCCGGGTCAAGGTCTGCTCGACCGGCCGCCGCCTGCGGTGCGCCTGCCGAGCCGTGTGACGCGACGGCGACCGTCCGGCATACGCGACCCTTGGGCTCCTCGTGCACACACGGGGAGCCCTTTTCTCGTTGTGGTCGCAGCAGGACAGGCAACATCCCGTCTGGTCACACCATTTCTCGAACTTAGGAGCACCACATCAGCGAGCCTCGCATCAACGAGCGCATCCGGGTCCCGGAAGTGCGCTTGGTTGGCCCCAACGGCGAGCAGGTCGGCATCGTCCGCGTCGAGGACGCGCTGCGTCTGGCCGAGGAGGCGAACCTCGACCTCGTCGAGGTGGCCCCCATGGCCAAGCCGCCGGTCGCCAAGCTCATGGACTTCGGCAAGTTCAAGTACGAAGCCGCCATGAAGGCACGGGAAGCGCGCAAGAACCAGGTCAACACCGTCATCAAGGAGATCAAGCTCCGACCGAAGATCGACCCGCACGACTATGGCACCAAGAAGGGCCACGTCGAGCGGTTCCTCAAGGCCGGCGACAAGGTCAAGGTGACGATCATGTTCCGCGGTCGCGAGCAGAGCCGACCGGAGCTCGGTCGTCGTCTGCTCGAACGCCTCGCCGAGGACATCGCCGAGCTCGGCTTCGTCGAGTCGGCTCCGAAGCAGGACGGCCGCAACATGATCATGGTGATCGGCCCGACCAAGAAGAAGGCCGAGGCCAAGGCCGAGCAGCGCCGCTCCCGCGAGCTGCACGAGCAGCACGAGCAGCGTCCGGCCGAGGATGCCTCCACGGAAGCCCAGCCGGCCCCGGCCGACGAGCAGCCCGAGGCGCAGGCCCCGCAGACCGACCAGGCCACCGCCACTGCCGAGTGATCGGCGGTCGGTGACCAGCCGAGGGTGCACGCCCCCGGCCCGACACACCACGTGCGTCCACTGACGCACGCAACACGAAGGAGATCGGCCCCCATGCCGAAGATGAAGACGCACAGCGGTGCGAAGAAGCGTTTCCGCCTCACCGGCACCGGCAAGGTCATGCGTGAGCAGGCCGGCGGTCGTCACCTGCTCGAGCACAAGTCGAGCAAGAAGATGCGTTCCATCGCGAACGACGTCGAGCTCGCCAAGCCGGACGCCAAGAAGGCCAAGAAGCTCCTCGGCAAGTGAGCCGGGACCCCCACCCATCAGCACTTCGCTGAGCAGCCGGGTCCCCGGTAGGCCAGCAGCAGCAAGCACTGCGTCAAGCAGAGAAGGAGTATTCACGTGGCACGCGTGAAGCGGGCGGTCAACGCCCAGAAGAAGCGTCGCGTCGTTCTCGAGCGCGCCAGCGGTTACCGCGGTCAGCGTTCGCGTCTGTACCGCAAGGCCAAGGAGCAGGTCACCCACTCGCTGGGTTACGCCTACCGTGACCGTCGCGCCAAGAAGGGCGACTTCCGTCGCCTGTGGATTCAGCGCATCAACGCTGCGGCCCGCGCCAACGGCATGACCTACAACCGGTTCATGCAGGGCCTCAAGGCCGCTGGTGTCGAGGTCGACCGCAAGATCCTCGCGGACCTCGCCGTCAACGACGCTCCGGCGTTCGCCACCCTCGTGGAGCTCTCCCGCGCCAACGTCCCTGCCCAGGCAGAGGCGAAGGTCGCCGGCGACGCCGCCTGAGCGTCGTCCGAACGCAGATCGCACTCATCGAGCGCCGGGACGCCCCGTGCTGACCAACCCCCGATCAGATCGGGTCAAGGCAGTGCGGGCGCTGTCCCGGCGCTCGGTGCGTGCGCGCACCGGCGAGTTCCTCGCCGAGGGGCCGCAGGCCGTCCGTGAGGCGGTCGCCTTCCGGCCCGACCTCGTCCGTGACGTCTACGTCACCGAGGAGGCGGCCCAGCGCCACGCCGGCATCGTCGAGGCCGCCCGCGACGCCGACCTCTGGGTGAGCGAGGTGACGCCCGAGGTGCTCGCCGCCATGTGCGACACCGAGTCGCCGCAGGGGATCGCGGCGGTGTGCCGTGTGCTCGACCTCCCGCTGCACGACCTCCTCGCCGACCTGCCCTCCAGGGCGCTCGTGTGCGTCCTGACCAACGTCCGCGACCCCGGCAACGCCGGGACCGTGATCCGCGGCGCCGACGCCGCCGGCGCCGACGCGGTGATCGTCAGCGACGCCAGCGTCGACGTCTACAACAGCAAGGTCGTCCGCTCGACGGTCGGCTCGCTGTGGCACGTCCCCATCTCGGTCGGCGGCGCGGTGCCGGACATCCTCCGGGCGCTGCGCGAGCGCGGCGTCCGTCTGCTCGCGGCCGACGGTGCGGGCACGACCCTCCTGCACGACGCCGACCTCTCCGGCTCGCACGCCTGGGTCATGGGCAACGAGGCCTGGGGCCTTCCGCAGGAGGTCCGCGACGCGTGCGACGACGTCGTCCGGGTGCCCATCCACGGTCACGCCGAGTCGCTCAACCTCGCGATGGCGGCGACGATCTGCCTCTACGCGTCGGCCGAGGCGCGCCGCACCTCGCTCTGAGGCTCGCTGACCGAGTTTGAGCGGGTCCGGCCGGCTCTGAGCAGGTCTGGACAGGTCCGACCGGACCTGACCACCCCGGACCGGTGTGCCCGTGGCTATCCTCGGGGCCATGACCTCCGTCGACGGGACCGGCGCGCCCGCGCCCGAGGCGACATGACGACGGACGACCCGGTGGCCGGGATGGCCGAGCTGCTGCCCGACGGGGTCGTCGTCGTCGGGGCCGACCGGCGGATCCACTTCGCCAACGCGGAGGCCCTGCGCATCCTCGACTGCGATGCGGCGGACCTCGTCGGCCGCGGGCTGTCGGACGGCCTGCCCCTGACCGACAAGTACGGCCGCGACTGGTGGTCGCACACCGACCCCTGGCACGGGCTGCCCAGCCGGCCGGGCCACCGCGAGAAGCTGCTCGTCTCACCCAAGGGCCACGACGTGCTCGTCACCGCCCGCTACGTCCGTGCGGACGGGGACCACACCGTCGAGCGCGTCATCCTCGGCCTGCGTGACGCCGAGGACCGGCAGCGCGCCGAGCGCGACCAGGCCACGGTGCTCTCGACGGTCGCGCACGAGCTGCGGGCGCCGCTGACGTCGGTGACCGGCTTCACGAGCAGCCTGCTGCGCCGCTGGGACCGCTTCACCGACGAGCAGAAGCGCCTCATGATCGAGACGATCGAGGCCGACGCGACCCGCCTGACGCGCCTGATCACCGAGCTGCTCGACATCTCCCGGCTCGACTCCGACAGCCTCAACCTCCGGCTGGGGCCGGTCGACCTGCACGCCCTGCTGACGACGCACGTCGTGCGCTACGAGCTGGGCCGGTCCACGGGCACGGTCGAGCTGCGCCTTGGTGACCGTGCCCGGGAGCACGGCCTGCCGCCGATGTGGGCCGACACCGACCGCCTCGAGCAGATCTTCTTCAACCTCATCGAGAACGGCCTGCTGCACGGCGCCGGCAAGGTGACGGTGACCCTCGCCCGCGCGGGAGCGCTCGGCGACGCACCCGAGTCGGTCGTCGTCGAGGTCGACGACGAGGGGGACGGCATACCCCCGTCCGACCGCGAGAAGATCTTCGGACGCTTCTGGCACGGACCCTCCAACGCGAGCACCGGCCTCGGCCTCTACGTCGTGCGCGGGCTCGTCGAAGCCCACGGCGGCTCGGTGGTCGTCGCCGACAGCGAGGTCGGCGGGGCGCGGTTCGTCGTCGCCCTCCCCGCTGGGCTGCCGGACGTCGTCGGCGACTGACCCCACCGCCTCCGCGGGACGCCCGGCCGGCCACGTCGAGCACGCCCCTAGACTGGGCACCCGCACGACAGGCCCCCCAGCCATTCTCCAGCACCCGAGCGAGAGCAGCGAACGCACGCCGATGTCCGGACCCAACACGAACTACGACCCGGTCGAGGTCTCCGCGCTCGACCCGGCGAACGTCGACGCAGCGGTGCAGGACGCCCTGACGGCCATCGCCGCCGCCGCGTCCCTCGACGACCTCAAGGCCGTGCGCATCGCGCACCAGGGGGAGAAGAGCCCCCTCGCCCTCGCCAACCGCGAGATCGGTGCGCTGCCGCCGAGCGCCAAGGCCGAGGCCGGCAAGCGCGTCGGCCAGGCCCGGGGCCGGGTCGGTCAGGCCCTGACGGCCCGCCAGGCCGAGCTGGAGGCCGAGCGCGACGAGCGCATCCTCGTCGAGGAGCGGGTCGACGTCACCGTGCCCGCGCTCCGGCGCGCACCCGGTGCGCGCCACCCCATCGAGCTCGTCGCCCAACGCCTCGTCGACGCGTTCGTCGGCATGGGCTGGGAGGTCGCCGAGGGCCCCGAGCTCGAGAGCGAGTGGCTCAACTTCGACGCCCTCAACCTCGGGCCGGACCACCCTGCGCGGCAGATGCAGGACACCTTCTTCCTCGACCCGGTCGACTCGGGGCTCGTCCTGCGCACGCAGACGTCGCCGGTGCAGATCCGCACGATGCTCGAGAAGGAGCCGCCGATCTACATCGTGGCCCCGGGCAAGGTCTTCCGCACCGACGACCTCGACGCGACGCACACGCCGGTCTTCCACCAGATCGAGTGCCTCGCCATCGACAAGGGCCTGACCATGGCCCACCTGCGCGGCGCGCTCGACGCGTTCGTCCGCATCATGTTCGGCGAGGAGACGCGCACCCGCGTCCGCGCCAACTACTTCCCCTTCACCGAGCCCAGCATGGAGACCGACTTCCTCTGCTTCGCCTGCCACGGCGAGGAGACCTGGGGGAGCGCCGAGCCGTGCCGCACCTGCGGCGGCTCGGGCTGGATCGAGCTCGGTGGCTCGGGCATGGTCAACCGCAAGGTGCTGCGCACGTGCGGCATCGACCCCGACGTCTACTCCGGCTTCGCGTTCGGGCTCGGCATCGAGCGGGCGCTCCAGCTGCGCCACGGGGTCCAGGGGATGCACGAGATCGTCGAGGGCGACGTCCGCTTCTCGCAGCAGTTCGGGATGGGGGTCTGACATGCGTATGCCGCTCAGCTGGCTCGCCGAGTACACCGACCTCGCGCCCGGGGCCCGGGGCGCCGACGTGGCCGCCAGCCTCGTGCGCGTGGGTCTCGAGGAGGAGGACCTCCACGGTGGCGACATCACGGGTCCGCTCGTCGTGGGCCGCGTCCTGTCCTTCGAGCTCGAGCCGCAGAAGAACGGCAAGACGATCCGCTGGTGCACCGTCGACGTCGGCCAGAACGGCCAGATGCTGACCGAGGGCAAGCACCAGGAGATCGTCTGCGGCGCGCACAACTTCGAGGTCGGCGACCTCGTCGTGTGCGTCCTGCCCGGCGCCGTGCTGCCCGGTGGCTTCGCCATCGCCGCGCGCAAGACCTACGGCCACGTCTCCAACGGGATGATCTGCGCCGAGGACGAGATCGGCCTGGGCCACGACCACGAGGGCATCATCGTGCTCAGCCGCCTGCTCGGCGACGAGAAGGCCGCGACGGTGCAGCCCGGCGACGACGCCATCGCGCTGCTCGGGCTCGGCGAGGAGACCGTCGAGACCAACGTGACGCCCGACCGCGGCTACTGCTTCTCGGTGCGCGGCCTCGCCCGCGAGTACTGGCACGCCCAGGGCAGCCCGGAGGGCGGCTACCGCGACCCGGCCGACGTGGCGGCGCCGCCTGCCACCGCCGGGGGCTACCCGGTGGAGCTCAAGGACGACTCGGCCATCGACGGCAACGACGGCTGCGACCGCTACGTCGCGCGCATCGTGCGGGGCATCGACCCGACGCGCCCGTCACCGGCGTGGATGAGCAAGCGCCTGACGCAGATGGGCATGCGTCCCATCTCGCTCGCGGTCGACGTCACCAACTACGTCATGCTCGCCGTGGGCCAGCCGCTGCACGCCTTCGACGTCGACCGGCTCTCCGGCTCGATCGTCGTGCGACGCGCACGGGTCGGCGAGAAGCTGACGACCCTCGACGACGTCGAGCGCACCCTGCACGCCGACGACCTGCTCATCACCGACGGCGGCGAGCAGCCGCTCGCCATCGCCGGCGTCATGGGCGGCGCCTCCTCGGAGGTCACCGACGCGACGACCGACGTCCTCATCGAGGCGGCGCACTTCGACCCGACCACGGTCGCGCGCTCGTCGCGGCGACACCGTCTCGTCACCGAGGCGTCCAAGCGCTTCGAGCGCGGCGTCGACCCCAAGGTGACGGCGGCCGCGGCGCAGCTCGCGGTCGACCTGCTCGTCGAGCACGGTGGCGGCACCGTCGACGACGGCGTGACCGACGTCGACCGCACGACGGAGCGCACGGCATACCTCCTCGACGTCACCGAGCCCGCCCGCATCGTCGGCGTCGACTACCCGCGTGAGCGCGTCGTCGGCATCCTGCGCGACCTCGGCTGCCGGGTCGAGGAGTCCGGCGAGGGCACCGACGAGACGCACGTGCTCGTGACGCCGCCGTCGTGGCGCCCCGACCTCGTCGACGCTCCGGACTACGCGGAGGAGGTCGCGCGGATCGACGGCTACAACAACATCCCGTCGATCACCCCGACGCCCAGCGACGGCCGCGGCCTGACCCATGAGCAGAAGGCCCGGCGCGTCGTCGCCGACGCCCTCGCCGGGGCCGGGCTGACCGAGGTCCTCAGCTACCCGTTCGTCTCCGAGGAGCTCGCGGACCAGCTCATGCTGCCCGCCGACGACGACCGTCGACAGGCGGTCCGGCTGGCCAACCCGCTGTCCGAGGAGCGGCCGCTGCTGCGCACGTCCGTCCTCGCGAGCCTCGTCGACACCCTGCGCCGCAACGTCGCCCGCGGCCACAAGGACGTCGCGATCTACGAGCTGGGTCTCGTCTTCCGTCCGGGCGGACCGCTCGGCACGGCGCCGATCCCGGGTGTGGCCTCCCGGCCCGATGCCGGGACGCTCGAGCAACTGTATGCCGCCGTGCCCGCCCAGCCGCGTCGTGCCGGCATCCTCGCGACCGGCCAGGCCGAGCAGGCGGGCTGGTGGGGTCCGGGACGCGCCGCCGACTGGAGCGACATGGTCGCTGCGGTGCAGACGGCCGCGGCAGCGCTCGCGGTGCCGGTCGTCGTCGCCAACGACCCGGGCCACGCGCCGTGGCACCCGGGACGGTGCGCGCGGATCACGCTCGCCGACGGCACGCTCGTCGGCCACGCGGGTGAGCTGCACCCCAAGGTCATTGCCGCCCTCGACCTGCCGGCTCGCACCGTGGCGGCCGAGTTCGACGTCGACGTGCTCGTCGCCGCGAGCGCCGAGCCCGTCCAGGCCCGCGCGTTCTCGACGTTCCCGCCGGCGATGACCGACATCGCCCTGCTCGTCGCGACCGACGTGGCCGCCGCCGATGTCGAGGCCGCCCTGCGCTCCGGTGCGGGGGAGTCGCTCGAGTCGGTCGTCCTCTTCGACGTCTACAAGGGCGAGCGCATCGAGGCGGGGCACCGGTCCCTGGCCTACCGCCTCACGTTCCGTGCCGCCGATCGGACGCTGACGACCGACGAGGTCAACGGCTTCCGCGACGCGGCGGTCGCGGCGGCGGCCACGGCGACGGGGGCCGTGCAGCGCTGAGACCCTGAATGCACGAATATGCATAGACGTGTATAGTCATGCATCGTGATCAGGGCAGCAGTGGCGGGGGCGAGCGGCTACGCCGGAGGAGAGATCCTCCGGCTGCTGCTCGCCCACCCGCAGTTCGAGGTCGGCGCCGTGACGGCGGCCAGCAGCGCAGGCGAGCGGCTGGGGGCGGTGCACCCGCACCTCGTCCCGCTCGCGGACCGCGTGCTCGAGCCGACCAGCGTCGACACGCTGGCCGGGCACGACGTCGTCTTCCTCGCGCTGCCGCACGGGCACTCGGGCGCCCTCGCCGCCCAGCTGCCCGACGGCGTCGTCGTCATCGACTGCGGGGCGGACTTCCGCCTCGAGTCCGAGAGCGCGTGGACGTCCTTCTACGACACCGCGTATGCCGGGTCGTGGCCCTACGGGCTCCCCGAGCTCCCCGGGCCGGCCGGCTCGGTGCAGCGCGAGCGGCTGGCCGGCGCGACCCGCGTCGCCGTCCCGGGCTGCTACCCGACCGGCATCTCCCTCGCGCTGGCACCCGGCTTCGCCGCCGGCCTGCTCGAGGCCGACGACGTCGTCGTCGTGGCGGCCTCCGGCACGTCCGGCGCCGGCAAGTCCCTCAAGCCGCACCTGCTCGGCAGCGAGGTGATGGGCTCGATGTCGCCCTACGGCGTCGGTGGTGTCCACCGGCACACCCCCGAGATCGAGCAGAATCTCTCCCGCGCCGCGGGGGAGACCGTGACGGTCTCGTTCACGCCGACCCTCGCGCCGATGCCCCGAGGGATCCTCGCGACGTGCACGGCTCGTCTGCGCCCCGGCACCGACCCCGCGTCGGTGCGTGCCGCGTGGGAGTCGGCCTACGCCGACGAGCCCTTCGTCCACGTCCTGCCCGAGGGCTCGTGGCCCGCGACGGCCTCGGTCGTCGGCAGCAACCACGTGCAGCTCCAGGTGACCGTCGACGAGCGCCTCGGCCGGGTCGTCGTCGTGTCGGCCATCGACAACCTCACCAAGGGCACCGCCGGCGCGGCCGTGCAGTGCGCCAACCTCGCCCTGGGTCTCGAGGAGACCCTCGGCCTCCCGATCGCAGGAGTCGCACCATGACGAGCACCGCCGCCGGCACCGTCCGGCTGCCCGCAGGCTTCCGGGCGTCCGGTGTCACCGCCGGGCTCAAGGCGAGCGGCACCCCCGACCTCGCTCTCGTCGTCAACGACGGCCCCGACCACCATGCGGCCGCGGTCTTCACGACCAACCGCGTCGAGGCGGCGCCGGTGACGTGGTCGCGCCAGGTGGTCGCCGACGGACGGGTCGACGCCGTCGTCCTCAACTCCGGTGGCGCCAACGCATGCACGGGCGGCCAGGGCTTCCTCGACACGCACCGCACCGCCGAGCACGTCGCCGAGGTCCTCGGCCTCTCCGCGGGCGACGTCGTTGTCTGCTCTACCGGTCTCATCGGCGAGCTCCTGCCGATGGACAAGATCGTCTCGGGCGTCGACGCCGCCGCCGCTGCCCTCTCGCCGGAAGGCCACGAGGACGCCGCGGTCGCGATCAAGACGACCGACACCGTGCACAAGGTGGCCTCGCACGCCGGCGCGGGCTGGTCGGTCTCCGGCATGGCCAAGGGCGCGGGCATGCTCGCCCCGGCGCTCGCGACGATGCTCGTCGTCGTGACGACCGACGCCGTCGTCGACCGCGACGACCTCGACGCCGCCCTGCGCGCCGCGACGGCCGTCTCGTTCGACCGGATCGACTCCGACGCCTGCATGTCGACCAACGACACCGTCGTCGTCCTCGCGTCCGGGGCGTCGGGTGTGTCGGTCGACCGGGCCGGGCTCACCGAGGCCCTGACCGGGGTCTGCTCCGACCTCGCCCGGCAGCTCATCGCCGACGCCGAGGGGGCGGCCCACGACATCGCCATCGAGGTGGTCGGGGCCGCGAGCGTCGACGACGCCCTCGAGGTGGGGCGTGCCGTCGCCCGCAACAACCTCTTCAAGTGCGCGATCTTCGGCTACGACCCCAACTGGGGTCGGGTGCTGGCCGCCGTCGGCACGACCCGCGCCGCCTTCGACGCGGCCGCCCTCGACGTCTCGATGAACGGGGTCGCGGTGTGCCGGTCCGGGGGAGTGGGCGAGGACCGCTCGCTCGTGGACCTCACCGAGCGCGAGGTCCACGTCCTCGTCGACCTGCACGCCGGCTCCGAGGCGGCCACGATCTGGACCAACGACCTCACCCACGACTACGTCCACGAGAACTCGGCGTACAGCACATGAGCCGCCCGAACGCCACCGGTCCGGTCACGCCGCCGCCCTCGGCCGACCGCGGCACGACGCCGTCCCACGTTCGCGGGCTCATCGACGCCGCCGCCGTCCGGGTCGCAGCGGGCAAGGCGGCGACGCTCGTGGAGGCGCTGCCCTGGCTCGAGCGCTTCCGCGGCGCCCTCGTCGTCGTCAAGTACGGCGGCAACGCCATGGTCGACGACGACCTCAAGGCAGCCTTCGCCGAGGACATCGCCTTCCTGCGGTATGCCGGCCTGCGTCCCGTCGTCGTCCACGGCGGCGGCCCGCAGATCAAGGCCATGCTCGAACGGGTGGGCCTCGAGAGCGAGTTCAAGGGTGGCCTGCGGGTCACGACCCCCGAGGTCATGGACGTCGTGCGCATGGTGCTCACCGGTCAGGTCGGGCGCGAGCTCGTCGGACTGCTCAACCAGCACGGCCCGATCGCCGTGGGCCTCTCGGGCGAGGACGCGTCGCTGCTCGGCGCCCGCCGCCGCGGCACCGTCGTCGACGGCGAGGAGGTCGACCTCGGCCTCGTCGGTGACGTCGAGAGCGTCAACCCCTCGGCGATCCTCGACATCCTCGACGCCGGGCGCGTGCCGGTCGTCTCCACCGTCGCTCCCGACCTCGACGTCGAGGGGCAGGTGCTCAACGTCAACGCCGACACCGCGGCGGCCGCCATCGCCGTCGCCCTCGGGGCCGAGAAGCTCGTCGTGCTCACCGACGTCGAGGGCATCTACGCCGACTGGCCCGACCGCGGGTCCCTGCTGTCGACGATCACGCTGAGCGCCGCCCGCGAGCTGCTCTCGCGCGTCGACCACGGCATGGTCCCCAAGCTCGAGGCCTGCATCCGGGCCGTCGAGGGTGGCGTGCCCCAGACGCACGTCGTCGACGGCCGCAAGCCGCACTCGATTCTGCTCGAGATCTTCACCGACGAGGGGATCGGCACCATGGTGCTGCCCGACATCACCGGGTCCGAGCCCGCTCCTGCGTCATCCCGGTCGAGTGCCTCGTCGAGCGACCCGTCGAGCGACTCGTCGAGCTCGTCGACGCCGACACCGACCGCCGAGGAGACCTCATGACCGCGGGACACGACCTGATCGACCGCTACGCCGGCGCGATGGTCCAGGTGTTCGGCACGCCGCAGCTCGTCCTCGCCTCCGGTCACGGCTGCTGGGTCACCGACGTCGACGGGAGGCGCTACCTCGACCTGCTGTCCGGCATCGCCGTCAACGCCCTCGGCCACGGCCACCCCGCGCTCGTGCAGGCCGTCGCGAAGCAGGCCGAGGCCGCGATCCACGTCTCGAACTTCTTCACGTCCGAGCCGGCCATCGCCCTCGCCGAGCGCATCCTCGCCGTCGCGGCGGCGCCCGCCGGCTCAGGTGTGTTCTTCGCCAACTCCGGCACCGAGGCGACCGAGGCCGCGATCAAGCTCTCGCGTCGCACGGGCCGCAGCCGCATCGTGGCTCTCGAGGGCTCGTTCCACGGACGTTCGACGGGCGCGCTCGCGCTGACGCACAAGGCGGCCTACCGCGAGCCGTTCGAGCCGCTCATCCCCGGAGTGGTCTTCGTCCCGCCCAACGATGACGACGCGCTCCGGGCGGCGATCGACGACAGCACCGCGGCCCTCTTCGTGGAGCCGATCCAGGGCGAGGCCGGCGTGCGTGAGCTGAGCGCCGACTACCTGCGGCTGGCGCGCGAGTTGACGAGTGCGCACGGGGCCCTCCTCGTCGTCGACGAGATCCAGACGGGGGTCGGCCGCACCGGCCACTGGTTCGCCCACCAGGCCTCGGGCATCGTGCCCGACGCGATGACCCTGGCGAAGGGGCTGGGCGGCGGCGTACCGATCGGCGCCCTCGTCACCTTCGGTCCCGAGGTCACGGGGATGCTGACGGCCGGGCAGCACGGCACGACCTTCGGGGGCAACCCCCTCGCGTGCGCGGCCGGGCTCGCCGTCCTCGACACGATCGAGCGCGACCACCTGCTCGAGCACGTGCGTGACGTGGGCGCCCTGCTCGACCACGTCGACGTCGACGGGGTCGCCGGCACGCGGGGACGCGGCCTGCTGCGCGCGATCGAGCTGGACGGCATACCCGCTCATGCCGTCATGGCGGCGGCGCGTGACGCGGGCTTCATCGTCAACGCCGTCACCCCGACGGCGCTGCGCCTGGCGCCCCCGCTCGTTCTCTCCGCGGACGAGCTGCAGGGCTTCCTCGACGCCCTCCCGGCGATCCTCGAGGCCGCCCGGGCAGCAGGCGAGGCGACGCCGTGAGCCGCACGCAGCGCCAGCGCCGCATCGTCGAGCTGCTCGGAGCGCACGAGGTGCACAGCCAGGGTGAGCTGTCCGACCTGCTCGCCGCCGAGGGCACCGAGGTCACCCAGGCGACCCTCTCGCGCGACCTCGTCGAGCTCGGCGCCGTCAAGGTGCGGCGCGGTCGCGCCCTGGCGTATGCCGTCCCGGGAGAGGGCGGTGAGGTGGCCGCGGTCGGGTCCATCGGCGACGCGGCCTCGGCCCGGTTGCGACGCACGTGCGAGGAGCTGCTCGTCTCGGCCGTGGCCGCCGTCAACCTCGTCGTGCTGCGCACGCCGCCCGGTGCGGCCAACTACCTCGCGTCCGCCATCGACCAGGCGCGGGACCCCGAGGTGGTCGGCACCATCGCCGGCGACGACACGATCCTGCTCGTCACCGGCAGCGCCGACCAGGCCGCAGCGGTGGCCGAACGCCTCCAGACCCTCGCGGGCACGCGAGACTGAACCAGAACCACCTGCCGCGCGCCTGGCCGGGCGCACCGCCGCCCCACGACGAAGACCCCACCCACGAGGAGACCCCGCGATGACCGACCCCACCCGCACGAGTGCCGCCGACGGCGACGAAGGCGCCAAGGGCGCGCAGAGCGCCGGCGCCGCGCGGGTGAGCCTCTGGGGCGGCCGTTTCGCCGGCGGTCCCGACCAGGCGCTCGCGGCCCTGTCCAAGAGCACCCACTTCGACTGGCGCCTCGCCCCGCAGGACATCGCCGGCTCGCGGGCGCACGCCCGCGTGCTGCACTCGGCCGGCCTGCTGTCCGCCGAGCACCTCACCGGGATGCTCGAGGGCCTCGACGCGCTCGAGGCCGATGTCCTCTCCGGCGCGTTCACGCCCGCAGAGGACGACGAGGACGTCCACACCGCCCTCGAGCGCGGTCTCATCGAGCGCGTCGGCACCGACCTCGGCGGCCGCCTGCGTGCCGGCCGGTCGCGCAACGACCAGGTGGCGACCCTCTTCCGGATGTACCTCCGTGAGCACGCACGCGTCGTCGGTGGCCTCGTCCTCGACGTCGTCGACGCGCTCGTGGCGCAGGCCGACCGCCACCTCGGGGTCGCGATGCCGGGACGCACCCACCTGCAGCACGCCCAGCCCGTGCTGCTCTCGCACCACCTGCTCGCGCACGCCTGGGCGCTGTTGCGCGACGTCGACCGCCTGCGTGACTGGGACGTCCGCGCCAACGCCTCGCCCTACGGCTCCGGAGCCCTCGCCGGCTCGTCGCTCGGTCTCGACCCGGAGGCCGTTGCCCACGACCTCGGCTTCGCCCACGCCGTGGAGAACTCCATCGACGGCACCGCCTCGCGCGACTTCGTCGCGGAGTTCTCGTTCGTGTCGGCGATGACCGCCGTCGACATCTCGCGGATCGCCGAGGAGGTCGTGCTCTGGGCGACCAAGGAGTTCTCCTTCGTCACGCTGCACGACTCGTACTCGACGGGGTCGAGCATCATGCCGCAGAAGAAGAACCCCGACGTCGCGGAGCTCGCGCGCGGCAAGGCGGGTCGTCTCGTCGGTGACCTCGCCGGTCTGCTGACGACGCTCAAGGCGCTGCCGCTCGCCTACAATCGTGACCTGCAGGAGGACAAGGAGCCGGTCTTCGACGCCGTCGACACGCTCGAGGTCCTCCTGCCGGCGTTCTCGGGGATGGTCGACACCCTGACGTTCAACACCGAGCGGCTCGAGTCGCTGGCGCCGCAGGGCTTCGCCCTCGCCACCGACATCGCGGAATGGCTGGTGCGACAGGGGGTTCCGTTCCGCGTCGCCCACGAGGTGGCCGGCGCGTGCGTGCGCGAGTGCGAGCCGCGGGGCATCGAGCTGTGGGACCTGACGGACGAGGACTTCGCGCGCATCAGCGAGCACCTGACGCCGGAGGTGCGTTCCGTGCTGTCCGTCGAGGGGTCCCTCGCGTCGCGCGACGCCGCCGGCGGCACGGCACCCGTCCGGGTGGCCGAGCAGCTCGCCGCAGCGCGCGGTCGCCTGTCCGACGCCCGCGCCTGGACGTCCACGACTGTCTGAGCCGACGGTTAGCGTGTCGTCGGTGAGTCCCGTCGACGCCCGGCTACCCCGAGAGTTCTTCGCCCGACCGTCCGTCGAGGTCGCGCCCGAGCTGCTCGGTCGCCACCTGTCGTTCGGCGGTGTCGTGCTGCGCCTGACCGAGCTCGAGGCGTATGCCGGCGAGGTCGATCCCGGGTCGCACGCCTACCGGGGGGAGACGCCGCGCACCCGCCCGATGTTCGGCCCTCCCGGGTTCACCTACGTCTACTTCACCTACGGGCACCACTGGTGCGTCAACCTCGTCGTCGGGCAGGAGGGTTCGGCCTCGGCGGTGCTCGTGCGTGCCGGTGAGGTCGTCGCCGGCCACGACCTCGTGCGCTCCCGCCGGGGTCCGGTGCGCGAGCGGGACTGGGCTCGTGGGCCGGGACGCCTCGGTCAGGCGCTCGCCATGACGAAGGAGCACACGGGCCGCGACTTCTGCCGGCCCCTCGTCGGGGAGCCCATCGACCTCGTCGTGTCCGAGGGTGAGCCGGTCGACCCGGGGCGCGTGCGCGTCGGGCCACGGGTGGGCGTCAGTGGTCCCGGGGGAGACGGGGAGGCGTTCCCGTGGCGCTTCTGGGTCGACGCCGACCCGAACGTGTCGGCCTACCGTCCCGGGGTCGTCCGGCGCCGCCGCACGTGACGCGCCTCCCGCGGGCCTTCTTCGCGCGGCCGGTGCTCGAGGTCGCTGCAGACCTGCTCGGACGGCACGTCCGGCACGGCGGTGTCACCGTGCGGATCACCGAGACGGAGGCGTATGCCGGTCTGGTCGACCCGGCGTCCCGCGTGCTGAGCCGGCCGACCCGGCACAACGCGCCCGTCTTCGGCCCGCCCGGTCACGCCTTCGTCTACTTCACCTACGGCCAACACTGGATGCTGTGCGTCGTGACGAGCGACGTGGGCGTCCCCGACGTCGTCCTCCTCCGGGCGGGGGAGGTCGTGGCTGGTCACGCCGTCGCGGCCGCGAGGCGGCCGGGTGTGCGCGAGAGGGACTGGTGCCGCGGCCCGGGTCGGCTGACGAGCGCCCTCGCGGTCAGCGGCTCGCTCTCGGGGGTCGACGCCTGCGCGAGCGGCTCCGAGCTCGTCCTCGAGCCCGGAGAAGCGGACCCCGGAGCCGTCGTGCGCACCGGGCCACGGGTGGGCGTCAGCGGCCCCGGCGGGGACGGGACGGCATACCCCTGGCGGTTCTGGCACGACGGCGACCCGACGGTCTCGGCGTACCGCCCGGGCGCGACCCGACGGCGCTCTCGCCCGTCGGGCTGACGCCCGGCATCCGGGACCGGCGCGGTACTCGGTGGCCCGCCCGTCACGGCATACGGCAGGCTGTGTCCGGGTGGGCAGGGAGCCCACGCTGACGAGAGGACACCGATACCCGTGACGGACATCTTCGACGAGCTGCAGTGGCGCGGCCTGGTGGCACAGTCCACCGACGAGGCGGCGCTGCGCGAAGCACTCGCTGAGGGACCCCTCACGCTGTATTGCGGGTTCGACCCGACCGCGCCCTCGCTGCACTTCGGCAACCTCGTGCAGCTCGTCGTCCTGCGGCACTTCCAGCGCGCCGGGCACCGGGTCATCTGCCTCGTCGGCGGGTCGACCGGTCTCATCGGCGACCCGAAGCCGACGTCGGAGCGCGTGCTCAAGACCAAGGAGCAGACGGCGGCGAACGTCGCGCGCATCGAGACCCTGGTGCAGCCGTTCCTCGACTTCGACGGCGACAACCCCGCGATCCTCGTCGACAACCTGGACTGGACGGCGTCGCTGACGGCCCTCGACTTCCTGCGCGAGGTCGGCAAGCACTTCCGCGTCAACCAGATGATCAAGAAGGACGCGATCGCCACCCGGCTCGAGAGCAACGAGGGCATCTCGTACACCGAGTTCAGCTACCAGCTGCTGCAGGGGTTCGACTACCTCCACCTCTACCGCGAGTACGGCTGCACCCTGCAGACCGGTGGCAGCGACCAGTGGGGCAACCTCACGGCGGGCGTGGACCTCATCCACCGCGCGGAGGGGCAGGCGGTGCACCTGCTGACGACCCCGCTGCTCACCGACGCCGCCGGCAACAAGTTCGGCAAGTCGGAGGGCAACGCCGTCTGGCTGAGCGCCGACATGACGAGCCCGTACGCCTTCTACCAGTACTTCCTCAACATCGAGGACGCCTCGGTGGTGTCGCTGCTCAAGGTCTTCACCGACCGTTCGCCCGAGGAGGTCGCCGAGCTCGAGCGGCAGGTTGCCGAGGAACCCTTCCGCCGTGCGGCCCAGAAGACCCTGGCAGCCGACATCACGACGCTCGTGCACGGGGCGGCGGCCACCGCCGCGGTCCAGGCGGCGTCGGAGGCACTGTTCGGCAAGGGCGACCTCGGAGGGCTCGACGCACAGACCCTCGGTGACGCGACGTCCGAGCTGCCGGGTGCCCAGGTGTCAGTGGGGACCTCGGTGGTGGACGCCCTCGTGGCGGTCGGCCTCGTGGACTCCCGCAACAGCGCCCGGCGGGCGATCGGCGAGGGCGGGGCGTCGCTCAACAACGTCAAGCTCACCGACCCCGAGCGCGTGCTGGGGGAGGACGACTTCCTGCACGGCACGGTCGCCGTCATCAAGCGCGGACGACGCAACCTCGCGGCGGCCCGTCGGGCGTGATTCACGCGTGGGACGGGCTCTCGGTGAGCCGATCCTGACCGCTGAAAGGGCGGATCCCGTTGAAGCGCACGGGGATCCGTCCTTTCGCGCTGTCAGGACGACCTCGAGCCGGCGCGGATTTGTGTTTGCCCGGAGGGGCGGGCTAACGTTCTCTTCGTCAGCCCGACAGGGAGGAACGGACGCCACCGCGGAGCGAGTCATCGCGAGCGAAGTTGGCCGGTCCCGGGGTTGACGAGAATGGTCTGAGGCACCTGACGGAGTCGGGTAGCCTTGGAGAGCAGGAACCGCTCGTTCCGAGCTGGTCGCCTGGGTCGCCCCGATGGGGCTGGCCGCGGGTTTGACTGGCCGGGTCGCGGCGGGTAAGTTTGAAGGGTTGCCCCGGAGGCCTCCTCGTTGAGGTGGTTGATGGTGTGTGTCCGATTCTTGAGAACTCAACAGCGTGTCAAAAATCGATGCCAATTACCTCGTCCCGAGGCTGGCTCGGAGTCATCCATGAGGGTGGTCTGGGTTGGTTTTGGTGCGAATTATCCTTTGGTTGAAACTGAATGATCAACTCTTTTTGAGCTGGTTGTTCGACTTCAGTCAGGTTTTCGAGCCCTTCATGGGTTCAAAGTTTGCTCGTCCTCTTTTCGGGGGTGGGTGTTTGAACATCAACGGAGAGTTTGATCCTGGCTCAGGACGAACGCTGGCGGCGTGCTTAACACATGCAAGTCGAACGGTGACGATCAAGCTTGCTTGGTCTGATCAGTGGCGAACGGGTGAGTAACACGTGAGTAACCTGCCCCAGACTCTGGGATAACCCCGGGAAACCGGAGCTAATACCGGATATGACACCAGTCCGCATGGGCATGGTGTGGAAAGTTTTTCGGTCTGGGATGGACTCGCGGCCTATCAGCTTGTTGGTGAGGTAGTGGCTCACCAAGGCGACGACGGGTAGCCGGCCTGAGAGGGCGACCGGCCACACTGGGACTGAGACACGGCCCAGACTCCTACGGGAGGCAGCAGTGGGGAATATTGCACAATGGGCGGAAGCCTGATGCAGCGACGCCGCGTGAGGGATGACGGCCTTCGGGTTGTAAACCTCTTTCAGCAGGGAAGAAGCGAAAGTGACGGTACCTGCAGAAGAAGCACCGGCTAACTACGTGCCAGCAGCCGCGGTAATACGTAGGGTGCGAGCGTTGTCCGGAATTATTGGGCGTAAAGAGCTTGTAGGTGGTTTGTCGCGTCTGCTGTGAAAATCCGAGGCTCAACCTCGGACTTGCAGTGGGTACGGGCAGACTAGAGTGTGGTAGGGGAGACTGGAATTCCTGGTGTAGCGGTGGAATGCGCAGATATCAGGAGGAACACCGATGGCGAAGGCAGGTCTCTGGGCCATTACTGACACTGAGAAGCGAAAGCATGGGGAGCAAACAGGATTAGATACCCTGGTAGTCCATGCCGTAAACGTTGGGAACTAGGTGTGGGTCTCATTCCACGAGATCCGTGCCGCAGCTAACGCATTAAGTTCCCCGCCTGGGGAGTACGGCCGCAAGGCTAAAACTCAAAGGAATTGACGGGGGCCCGCACAAGCGGCGGAGCATGCGGATTAATTCGATGCAACGCGAAGAACCTTACCAAGGCTTGACATACACCGGAATCACTCAGAGATGGGTGCGTCTTCGGACTGGTGTACAGGTGGTGCATGGTTGTCGTCAGCTCGTGTCGTGAGATGTTGGGTTAAGTCCCGCAACGAGCGCAACCCTCGTTCTATGTTGCCAGCACGTCATGGTGGGGACTCATAGGAGACTGCCGGGGTCAACTCGGAGGAAGGTGGGGATGACGTCAAATCATCATGCCCCTTATGTCTTGGGCTTCACGCATGCTACAATGGCCGGTACAAAGGGCTGCGAAACCGCGAGGTGGAGCGAATCCCAAAAAACCGGTCTCAGTTCGGATTGGGGTCTGCAACTCGACCCCATGAAGTCGGAGTCGCTAGTAATCGCAGATCAGCAACGCTGCGGTGAATACGTTCCCGGGCCTTGTACACACCGCCCGTCAAGTCACGAAAGTCGGTAACACCCGAAGCCGGTGGCCCAACCCTTGTGGGGGGAGCCGTCGAAGGTGGGACTGGCGATTGGGACTAAGTCGTAACAAGGTAGCCGTACCGGAAGGTGCGGCTGGATCACCTCCTTTCTAAGGAGCAGTCATTTATGGCAGCCCGGTCTGTCCCCGAGTGTGGGGCAGCGGGTGCTCAAGGGTGGAACATCGATTACTTGACACCGTCCCGGTGTCTCTCACCAGTACAAGCGGAGCTTGCTTCGCAGTGGAACGTGGGGGATGTGGGGTGCGGTGTCTGACACGTTGTTGGGTCCTGAAGGATCGGGCAACACTGCCGGCTGCTGGTTTCCAGTGGTTGTGGTGGTGGAGCCAGGTTTCTTCTGGATGTGGGCCCTGCCGAAGCTGCAGTTTGTCTGTGGTGGGTGTGGGGTGCCGGTTGTATTTTGAGAACTTCACAGTGGACGCGAGCATCTTTGTAGTGTTCAAGTTTTTAAGGGCACACGGTGGATGCCTTGGCACCAGGAACCGAAGAAGGACGTAGGAATCTGCGATAAGCCTCGGGTAGTCGATAACCAGACTGTGATCCGAGGATTTCCGAATGGGGAAACCCGGCTGGAGGCAAGTCCAGTCACCCGCACCTGAATATATAGGGTGTGTGGAGGGAACGTGGGGAAGTGAAACATCTCAGTACCCACAGGAAGAGAAAACAACATGTGATTCCGTGAGTAGTGGCGAGCGAAAGCGGATGAGGCTAAACCGGGCGTGTGTGATAGCTGTCAGGCGTTGCACGTTCGGGGTCGTGGGACCCGCCAACAGGGGCTGACACCTCTGTAGGGAGTGAGAAATCTGCGTCATAGTCGAAGAGCATTGAATGGCTCGGCATAGAGGGTGCGACCCCCGTAGACGAAATGGTGTGGACTCCCGGTGGTGTTTCCCAAGTAGCACGGGGCCCGAGAAATCCCGTGTGAATCTGGCAGGACCACCTGCTAAGCCTAAATATTCCCTGGTGACCGATAGCGGACAAGTACCGTGAGGGAAAGGTGAAAAGTACCCCGGGAGGGGAGTGAAATAGATCCTGAAACCGTGTGCCTACAATCCGTTGGAGCCTCCCGCCGTTGGGCGTGTGGGGTGACAGCGTGCCTTTTGAAGAATGAGCCTGCGAGTTAGTGCTCAGTGGCGAGGTTAACCCGTGTGGGGAAGCCGTAGCGAAAGCGAGTCCGAATAGGGCGTTTGAGTCGCTGGGTCTAGACCCGAAGCGGAGTGATCTACCCATGGCCAGGTTGAAGCGCAGGTAAGACTGCGTGGAGGACCGAACCCACTTAGGTTGAAAACTGAGGGGATGAGCTGTGGGTAGGGGTGAAAGGCCAATCAAACTCCGTGATAGCTGGTTCTCCCCGAAATGCATTTAGGTGCAGCGTCACGTGTTTCTTGCCGGAGGTAGAGCTACTGGATAGCTGATGGGCCTCACCAGGTTACTGACGTTAGCCAAACTCCGAATGCCGGTAAGTGAGAGCGTGGCAGTGAGACTGCGGGGGATAAGCTCCGTAGTCGAGAGGGAAACAGCCCAGATCACCAGCTAAGGTCCCTAAGCGTGTGCTAAGTGGGAAAGGATGTGGAGTTGCTGTGACAACCAGGAGGTTGGCTTAGAAGCAGCCACCCTTTAAAGAGTGCGTAATAGCTCACTGGTCAAGTGATTCCGCGCCGACAATGTAGCGGGGCTCAAGCACACCACCGAAGCTGTGGCATTGACATACTGCTCGGCACCAACTCCTGCGGGACTGGTGTCCAGGCGTGTTGATGGGTAGGGGAGCGTCGTGTGGCCAGGGAAGCGGCGGTGTGAACCAGCCGTGGAGGCCACACGAGTGAGAATGCAGGCATGAGTAGCGAATGACGGGCGAGAAACCCGTCCGCCGAATAACCAAGGGTTCCAGGGTCAAGCTAATCTGCCCTGGGTAAGTCGGGACCTAAGGCGAGGCCGACAGGCGTAGTCGATGGACATCCGGTTGATATTCCGGAACCGGCGAAGGACCGCCCATGATGAACCCAGTGATGCTAAGTGCCTGAAGCACGCCCACCAGCCCTTCGGGGTTACCGGGTGTGTGGAGCGCACGACCCGATCTGGTAGTAGTCAAGCGATGGAGTGACGCAGGAAGGTAGCCTCCGCGTGGCGATGGTTGTCCACGTCCAAGGGTGTAGGGCGCGATCCAGGCAAATCCGGGTCGCATGAAGCCTGAGACCTGATAGTGACCGCGAATGCGGGAAGAGGGTGATCCTATGCTGCCGAGAAAAACTTCTAGCGAGGTTCGAGCCGCCCGTACCCCAAACCGACTCAGGTGGTTAGGTAGAGAATACCAAGGCGATCGAGTGAATCGTGGTTAAGGAATTCGGCAAAATACCCCCGTAACTTCGGGAGAAGGGGGGCCCTGATCGTGACGACACAAGCTGTCTGAGCGTGATCGGCCGCAGAGACCAGGGAGAAGCGACTGTTTACTAAAAACACAGGTCCGTGCCAAGTCGCAAGACGATGTATACGGACTGACGCCTGCCCGGTGCTGGAACGTTAAGGGGACCGGTTAGCCTCACGGCGAAGCTGAGAACTTAAGCGCCAGTAAACGGCGGTGGTAACTATAACCATCCTAAGGTAGCGAAATTCCTTGTCGGGTAAGTTCCGACCTGCACGAATGGCGTAACGACTTCTCCACTGTCTCAACCACGAACTCGGCGAAATTGCACTACGAGTAAAGATGCTCGTTACGCGCAGCAGGACGGAAAGACCCCGGGACCTTTACTACAGCTTGGTATTGGTGTTCGGTACGGCTTGTGTAGGATAGGTGGGAGACTGTGAAGCCGTCACGTCAGTGATGGTGGAGTCAACGTTGAAATACCACTCTGGTCGTTCTGGATATCTAACCTCGGTCCGTGATCCGGATCAGGGACAGTGCCTGGTGGGTAGTTTAACTGGGGCGGTTGCCTCCTAAAAGGTAACGGAGGCGCCCAAAGGTTCCCTCAGCCTGGTTGGTAATCAGGTTTCGAGTGTAAGTGCACAAGGGAGCTTGACTGTGAGACAGACATGTCGAGCAGGGACGAAAGTCGGGACTAGTGATCCGGCGGTGGCTTGTGGAAGCGCCGTCGCTCAACGGATAAAAGGTACCCCGGGGATAACAGGCTGATCTTGCCCAAGAGTCCATATCGACGGCATGGTTTGGCACCTCGATGTCGGCTCGTCGCATCCTGGGGCTGGAGTAGGTCCCAAGGGTTGGGCTGTTCGCCCATTAAAGCGGTACGCGAGCTGGGTTTAGAACGTCGTGAGACAGTTCGGTCCCTATCCGCTGTGCGCGTAGGAAACTTGAGAAAGGCTGTCCCTAGTACGAGAGGACCGGGATGGACGAACCTCTGGTGTGTCAGTTGTTCTGCCAAGAGCACCGCTGATTAGCTACGTTCGGAAGTGATAACCGCTGAAAGCATCTAAGCGGGAAGCACGTTTCAAGATGAGGTTTCCAGGCCCGCGAGGGCGAGAGGCTCCCAGCTAGACTACTGGGTTGATAGGCCGGATGTGGAAGCACAGCAATGTGTGGAGCTGACCGGTACTAATAAGCCGATAACTTGACTTACAAAGATGCTACGCGTCCACTGTGCAGTTCCCGAGATACAAACGGGAACCCAAGCCCACTGATTGATATCTCCATAGAGTTTCGGCTGTCATAGCGAAGGGGAAACGCCCGGCTCCATTCCGAACCCGGAAGCTAAGCCCTTCAGCGCCGATGGTACTGCACTGGTGACGGTGTGGGAGAGTAGGACGCAGCCGGACACACTTTGTCAGAGCGCCCCGGACGGAACTTCATTGATCCGACCGGGGCGCTCTTTCTTTTTGTGCTCGAAGACCCCAGAGGTGGCGCCGACCTCGGTCGGCGCGGAAGGATGCAGAACATGAGTGACCAGGACGGCAACGACAGCCGAGGCGACCGCCGCGACCGCGACGGCGGCCAGCGAGGTCCCGCACGCAGTGGCGGTGCCGGCCGAGGTTCGGGAGCGCCGAGATCGGGTGGCCCGCGCCGCGACGACCGTGGTGGCTACCGGTCCGATGACCGTCGCTCCGGTGGTGCGAGCGACCGTGGCGGTTACCGCTCCGGTGGTGGCAGCGACCGTGGCGGCTACCGCTCGGATGACCGTCGCTCCGGCGGCGGTGGCAGTGACCGTGGTGGGTACCGCTCGGACGACCGCCGTTCCAGCGGCGGTGGCAGCGACCGCGGTGGCTACCGGTCCGATGACCGTCGCTCCGGTGGTGCGAGCGACCGTGGTGGGTACCGCTCGGACGACCGTCGCTCCGGTGGCGGCAGCAGCGATCGTGGCGGTTACCGGTCTGACGACCGCCGTTCCAGCGGCGGTGGCAGCAGTGACCGTGGCGGGTACCGGTCCGATGACCGCCGTTCCAGCGGCAGCAGCGATCGTGGCGGCTACCGTTCCGATGACCGCCGTTCCAGCGGCAGCGGTGACCGTGGTGGCTACCGTTCCGGTGGCGGCAGTGACCGTGGTGGGTACCGGTCGGACGACCGTCGCTCCAGCGGTGGCAGCAGCGACCGTGGCGGCTACCGCTCCGATGACCGCCGTTCCAGCGGCGGCAGCAGCGACCGTGGCGGCTACCGCTCCGACGACCGCCGTTCCAGCGGCGGCCGAGACGACCGTGGTCCTCGACGCTTCGAGGACCGGCCTCGTGGTGGCGCAGGCCGTCCCCACGGCGAGGACCGTCGAGGCGGCCAGCGCCTGACGCCGAAGTCCCCGCGCAAGCCGGAACCGGCCATCCGCGAGGGTGTCACCGGCCAGGAGGTCGACCGCGGCGTCAAGAACCAGCTGCGCACCCTGTCCAAGGAGAACGCCGAGGGCGTCGCGCAGCACCTCGTCATGGTGGCCGAGCTGCTCGACGTCGAGCCCGAGGCCGCCTTGGCCCACGCGGAGACCGCCGTGCGCCGCGCCGGCCGCGTGCCGGCCGCACGTGAGTCCCTGGGGCTCGTGGCCTACCGCCTCGGCGACTGGGCCCGCGCGCTCGGTGAGTTCCGCACGGTCCGGCGCCTGTCCGGGTCGAGCCACCTGCTGCCGCTCATGGTCGACTGCGAGCGCGCCCTCGGCCGCCACGACAAGGCTCTCGAGCTCGCGCAGTCGGAGGAGGCCAACAACTTGGCCATCGACGACCGCGTCGAGCTGGCGATCGTCGTGTCCGGGATCCGCCGCGACCTCGGTCAGCTCGACGCTGCTGCGGCCGGGCTCAGCGACCTCGTGAAGCGGATCAACCCGAACCGTCCCTCCGCCGCGCGTCTCTACTACGCCTACGCGGACGCCAAGCTCGCAGCCGGTGACCTCGAGGTCGCCCGCGACTGGTTCGCCCGGGCCGCGGACGCCGACCACGAGCTGACCACCGATGCGGCCGAGCGCCTCGAGGAGCTCGACGGCGTCGAGCTCACCGACCTGCTCGGTGACGAGGACGAGGACGACTACTCCGCTCAGCCCGTCGGCAACGCGGGCGAGGACGAGGACGACGACCACGACGAGCGCTGAGCGACGTACGCCGAACGGGCCTTGACCTCCACAGGTCGGGCCCGTTGTCGTCTCCGGACGTGTGCTCCGCCGTCCACGCCGCCCCGTAAGGTCGTCCTCGAGGAGGTCGCATGGACACGGTGGAGCCGCTGGAACCGCTCGTCACGGCATACGACGGCTTGGTGTGCGATCTCGACGGAGTCGTCTACCGCGGGAGTGACGCCGTCCCCGGAGCCGCCGAAGCGCTGAAGAAGCTCGTGGACCGCGGCATGCGGGTCGTGTACGCCACGAACAACGCCTCGCGCGTCCCTGCCGAGGTGGCCGCGCAGATCGCGGACGTCGGTGCGCCTGCGACGGCCTCCGACGTCGTGTCCAGCGCGCAGGCCGGGGCGGCCCGTCTCGCCGAGCAGCTCGAGCCCGGATCTGCCGTGCTCGCGCTCGGGGGCGCGGGCGCCGCAGAGGCCCTGAGGGACGCCGGTCTCGTGCCGGTCGACCCGGGCGCGGACGCCCATGAGCTCGAGGCCGTCCGAGCCGTGCTCCAGGGCTACGGCAAGCAGCTGCGGGTGAGCGACTTCGAGACCGCGGCCCGACTCCTGACGACCGGGCTGCCGTGGGTCGCGACGAACGACGACGCGACGCTGCCGCTGCCGTGGGGGCAGTCGCCAGGCAACGGCGCCTACGTGGACCTGCTGGCCAGCGCGCTGCGGCGACGCCCGCACGTCGTCGGCAAGCCGCATCCGCCGCTCTACCGGCTGGCGCTGGAGCGACTCGGGATGCCCGCGGCGCGGACCCTCGCGGTCGGTGACCGCCTGGCCACCGACATCGCCGGCGCCGAGGCGGCGGGCCTCGACTCGGCGTGGGTGCTGACCGGGGTCGACGGACCCTCCGAGCTGCTCGCGGCCGAGGCTCGCCCGACGTACGTCCTCGGCTCGCTCGACGATCTCCTGAGGCCGTATGCCGTGTCCGTCCGGGACGGGGACACCTGGCGCTGCGGGGCGGCACGGGTCACACCCGCCCACGACGGGCTGCGCATCGAGCAGGGGAGTGCGAGCGTCATCGAGGTCGTGCGCGCCGGGCTGGCTGCGCTGCTGGCCATGCGGGACGACCCTGCCGGCTCACCGGGTGAAGCAGAGAAGAGCATCGCCGTCGGCGCCGAGGCGCTCGACCGCCTGCTCGACGATGTGTGAGCGCCGACCCGGTAGCGTGACGGCAGCGGACCACTTCACGGGGCACGGAGGCAGGACATGTTTGGCGAGAGTGACGCTCGACGCGAGGACCTCGCGGCCGACGAGCCGATGACGGCGCAGGACGGCGTCGAGCAGAGCGGGCACGAGGCCACGGCAGACGACGCGGCCGGCGCTGTGCCGACACCCCCGGTGACCGGTGACGAGGCCGTGGACGAGGCCATGATGCGCCTCGCCGAGTCGCAGTCCGGCTCGTTCGCCGAGCGCATCGACGCGGGGGAGCACGCCCACCGCAGCCTGCAGAGCCGCCTCGGCGGTCTCGGTGGGGCGTGACGCGGCGCCTCGACGTCGAGCTCGTCGCGCGCGGTCTGGCCAGGTCGCGCACCCAGGCTCGTGAGCTCGTCACCGCCGGAGTCGTCCTCGTCGACGGCAAGCCGGCCGCCAAGCCTGCCCTCCCCGTCGACGACTCCTCGACCCTCGAGCTGACCCGGGAGCCGGACCGCTGGGTCGGGCGGGCAGCCCTCAAGCTGCTGCACGCGCTCGACACGTGGCCGATCTCCGTCGACGGGCGCCGCTGTCTCGACGTCGGTGCCAGCACGGGCGGCTTCACCCAGGTGCTGCTCGAGCGTGGCGCCGCCCACGTGACGGCTCTCGACGTCGGCCACGACCAGCTCGTCCACTCGATCGCCACCGACCCGCGAGTGCGCGACCTGCCGGGCACCAACATCCGCGACGTGGACGCCGCTGCGCTGGGTGGCGCCTTCGACCTCGTCGTCTCCGACCTCAGCTTCATCTCGCTCGCCATCGCCCTGCCGGCCATGCGTCCGCTCGTCACCGACGACGGCGACCTCGTCGTCCTCGTCAAGCCACAGTTCGAGGTGGGGCGCGAGCGCCTCGGCCGGACCGGCGTGGTGACCTCCCCGCACGAGCGCCGCCGCGTGCTGCGCGAGGTGGCCGCTGTCGTCGCCGACCAGGGGCTGCACCTGCACGGCGCCACGGCCAGCCCGATCGCCGGGGGCGACGGCAACCGCGAGTTCCTCTTCTGGCTGGCGCCGCGACCGGTCCCCGGGGCACCGGCGACGGCGGTGGATGACATGCTGGGGGCCATCGACCTGGAAGGAGCCTCGTGACTCGCCGGATCCTGCTCGTGGCCCACCCGCGGCGCCCCGAGGCGCTGACGGTCGCCAAAGGCGTCGTCGAGCGCCTGACCCACCTCGGCATCGACGTGTCGTTGCAGGCCGACGAGGCCAAGGCGCTCGACCTCAAGGACAGCTCCCGCGTGCACATCTCCTCCGCCGAGGAGCAGGCGGCCGAGGGATGCGACCTCGTCGTGGTCCTCGGTGGTGACGGCACGATCCTGCGCGGCGCCGAGTTCGCCCGCAGCGTCGACGTGCCCCTGCTCGGGGTCAACCTCGGGCACGTCGGCTTCCTCGCCGAGGCCGAGCGCGACGACCTCGACGCCACCGTCGAGCACATCGCCCGCAACAACTACGCCGTCGAGGAGCGCATGACGCTCCACGTCGACGCCAAGCTGCACGGCGACCTCATCGCGAGCAGCTGGGCGCTCAACGAGGTGAGCGTCGAGAAGGCCTCACGCGAGCGCATGCTCGAGGTCACCATCGAGGTCGACGGCAGGCCCCTGTCGAGCTGGGGGTGCGACGGCGTCATCGTGTCGACGCCCACCGGGTCCACGGCCTACGCCTTCTCGGCCGGTGGCCCCGTCGTCTGGCCCCAGGTCGAGGCGATCCTGCTCGTCCCCAGCGCCGCGCACGCCCTCTTCGCCCGGCCCCTCGTGCTCGGGCCCGACACGCACCTCGCCGTCGAGATCAAGGCGGCCACCGAGGGCGCGGGCGTCATGTGGTGCGACGGACGGCGCCACGTCGACCTCCCGCCGGGGGCGCGCATCGAGGTACGCCGCGGGCTGCGGCCGCTGCGCCTCGCCCGCCTGACGAGCGCCCCGTTCACCGACCGTCTCGTCGCCAAGTTCGACCTGTCCGTCGCCGGGTGGCGCGGCAACGGCGACGGCGTCGCACCCGTGGACGCCACCGAAGCCGTGGACGGAGCGGTCGGCACACCCGCCCTGGACGCCCCTGGTGCCAACGACCCCGCGCTCGACCCCGCGGACGACGTCGACGGCGGCGTGGGTGCCCGGCCCTAAGGTGGTCCCGTGTTCAGCCAGATGAGGATCCGCGGGGTCGGGGTCATCGACGACGCCGTCCTCGACCTGAGCCCCGGTCTCAACGTGCTCACGGGCGAGACCGGGGCTGGCAAGACCATGGTCGTCTCGGGCCTGGGCCTGCTCCTCGGTGAGCGCGCCGACTCCGGGCTCGTGCGCACCGGGGCGTCCTCCGCCCTCGTCGAGGGGGTCGTCCAGCTGCCGCTCGACCACCCGGCGCTCGTCCGGGCCGACGAGGCCGGCGCCGACCACGAGGACGGCGAGCTCGTCATCGCGCGCACCATCGCCGCGGCCGGACGTTCGCGCGCCCATGTCGGTGGCCGCACCGCTCCCGTCTCGGTGCTGGCCGAGCTCGGGCAGCTGCTCGTGGCCGTGCACGGCCAGGCCGACCAGTGGCGGCTCAAGCAGGGTGACGCCCACCGAGCCGTCCTCGACGACTTCGGTGGCCCCGAGCTCACCGTCCTGCGCGACCGGGTGGCAGAGCTGCACGACCGGTGGCGCGACTCCGCCCGCGAGCACGCCCAGCTCGTCTCCGAGGCGCGCGAACGCGCCCGCGAGATCGACTCGCTGACGGCCTCGCTCGAGGAGATCGAGGCCGTCGACCCCCAGCCCGGTGAGGACGTGGCGCTGCGCGCCGAGGACGAGCGCCTGGCCCACGCCGACACGCTTCGGCTCGCGGCCGCCCAGGCACTGGCCGACCTCAGCGGGGACGAGTACGCCGCCGAGCCCGCTCCCAACGTGCGCGACCTCATCGGTGCGGCCCGGGGGGCGCTGGCGCCCGCGACCGCCCACGACCAGGCCCTGGCCGGGCTCGACGAGCGTCTGCACGAGGTGGGCACCCTCGTCACGGACCTCTCCGCCGACCTCACGGCATACCTCCAGGACGTCGACCTCGACCCCGAGCGACTCGGCTACGTCCAGGAGCGCCGGGCCACGCTCGGCGTGCTGACGCGCAAGTACGGCGAGACCGTCGACGAGGTGCTCGAGTGGTCCGGCCGCGGCGCGGCCCGTCTCGACGAGCTCGTGACCGCCGACGACCGGGTCGAGCGCCTCGGCGCCGAGGTGGCCGAGCTCGAGGCCGCCGTCGTGGCCGCGGCGCTCGCGCTGTCCGACGCCCGGCGCGCAGCCGGTGAGGACTTCGGTGTCCGGGTGTCCGAGGAGCTGGCGCACCTGGCCATGGGCAAGGCGGTCGTCCACGTCGAGCTCGGCCGCCGGGCCGACCCCGACGGTGTCGAGCTGCCCGACGGACAGCGGGTCCGGCTCTCGCGGCACGGCATCGACGACGTCGAGATCCTGCTCGCGGCCAACCCCGGCGCCACGCCGCGCAGCGTGGCCCGCGCGGCATCCGGCGGTGAGCTCTCCCGCGTCATGCTCGCGCTCGAGGTCGTGGGCTCACGCAGTCCCTCCGGCGAGGCGGCCTCCGGGCCGCCCACCTTCGTCTTCGACGAGGTCGACGCCGGCGTCGGTGGCCGCGCGGCGCTCGACGTCGGGGCCCGGCTCGCGGCACTCGCCGAGCACGCGCAGGTCATCGTCGTCACCCACCTCGCGCAGGTCGCGGCGTTCGCCGACCGTCACCTCGTCGTGCACAAGGCCGACGACGGGCGCATCACCTCGAGCAGCGTCTCGGTCGTCGAGGGGGACGCCCGGCTGCGCGAGCTCTCTCGGATGATGGGCGGGGACCCCGACTCCGAGGCCGGACTCGCCCACGCGGGTGACCTGCTCGAGCAGACCGGCGGCGCCCGGATCGGGCAGCGATAGACCCGGGCCGCTCGTCCCCGGGTGCCGCCCGCGCGTGCCACGGACCGATGGGTTCGCTGGAGCGCCGACGTGGCACGATTGAGGCCATCATGGCCCTCCCCATCCGACGCCGTCCCCGTGCGCGGGACTCCGGTCCCGGCGTCACCGGCATCGCGCGCGTCGACCGTCGGACCAAGACGCTGACCAAGCGCCTGCAGCCCGGCGACGTCGCCGTCATCGACCACGAGGACATCGACAAGGTCAGCGCCGACGCGCTCGTCTCCGCGCGCCCGGCCGCCGTGGTCAACGCCGCCGCGTCCATCAGCGGCCGCTACCCGAACCTCGGCCCGCAGATCCTCGTCGAGGCCGGCATCCCGGTCCTGGACGCGGCCGGCCCGGAGGTCATGACGCTCACGGACGGGCAGCCCGTGCGGCTCGACGGCGCCGACCTGTGGTCGGGCGAGAGCAAGGTGGCCACCGGCACGTTGCTCGACGCCGAGTCCGTGCAGAACCAGATGCACGAGGCGCGAGCCGGTCTCGCGGTGCAGATCGAGGCCTTCGCGACCAACACGATGGAGTTCATCCGCAAGGAGCGCGACCTGCTCCTCGACGGCATCGGCGTGCCCCCGATCACGACCGAGATCGACGGTCGGCACTGCCTCATCGTCGTGCGCGGCTACCACTACCGCGAGGACCTCGAGGCGCTGCGGCCCTACATCCGCGAGTACCGCCCCATCCTCATCGGCGTCGACGGCGGCGCGGACGCGATCCTCGAGTCGGGGCACAAGCCCGATCTCGTCGTCGGCGACATGGACTCGGTGTCCGACAAGGCCCTGCGGTGCGGCGCCGAGATCGTCGTGCACGCCTACCGTGACGGGCGCGCGCCGGGGCTCGCCCGGGTCGAGGCGCTCGGCATCACCCCGGTCGTCTTCCCCGCGGCCGGCACGAGCGAGGACGTCGCGATGCTGCTCGCCGACGACTCCGGCGCCGAGCTCATCGTCGCCGTCGGCACGCACGTCACCCTCGTGGAGTTCCTCGACAAGGGTCGTGACGGCCAGGCCTCCACCTTCCTCACGCGCCTGCGGGTCGGCGGCAAGCTCGTCGACGCCAAGGGCGTCAGCCAGCTCTACCGCGCGCGGATCCCGGGGCGCCTGCTCGTGACGATGCTCCTCGTGGGCATGCTGGCCTTCTTCGCCGCGCTGGCGTCGACCCCCGCCGGCCAGGCGTGGCTGCAGGTGCTCGCCGCGCGATGGGACGACCTCTGGACCGCCGTCGTAGGGATCTTCACGTGATCGACTTCCGCTACCACCTCGTCTCGATCATCTCGGTGTTCCTTGCGCTCGCCGTCGGAATCGTCCTCGGGGCGGGCCCGCTGCAGGCCAACCTCGGTGACCAGCTGAGCGACCAGGTCGCGGCCCTGCGCACCGAGAAGCAGGGGCTCAACGACAAGCTGACGGTCAGCGAGAAGCAGGTCGACGCCTCAAACGAGTACGCCACGGCCGTCCAGCAGCGCGTCGTGCGCGGCCGGCTGACGGGCCACCGCGCCGTCGTCGTCGTCATGCCGTCCGCCGACGGCACGATGGTGAGCAACCTCGAGACCGTCGTGACGCAGAGCGGGGGAGCGCTCGCCTCGACCGTGACGCTCAGCCCCGACTGGTTCGACCCCAGCCAGGCCGCCGACCGGGCGCAGGCAGCCCGTGACGCCGCAGCCGCGCTCGGGCTCGGCTCCACCGCCACGGGCGACGCGCTGCTGCTCGAGGTCCTCACCGACCTCATGGTCTCCACGACCCCGACCGGCACGTCGGCGCAGCGCTCCGCCGCGCTCAAGGTGCTCGTCGACGCCAGCCTGCTCGACAGCACCGTGGCCGACCTCGCACCGTCGGACCTCGCGATCGTGGTCTCCGGCGACTACGCCGGCACCGAGTCGGTCGTGACGGCGCGCTCCGACGCCGTCCGTGCGCTCGTCACGGCGTTCGCCGGCAAGTCACGGGCCACCGTCGTCGCCGGAGGTGAGACGCTCGCCGCCGCCGGGCAGGCCGTCACCTCCAACGCGGTGCAGGCCGTCCGGGAGAAGTCCGAGACCGCCCAGATCGTCTCCACCGTGGACCATGCGCGGGAGGGCGACGGCCCGGCGACGGTCGTGCTCGCGATCGAGGGCTCCCTCGACGAGAAGATCGGTCACTACGGCGTCTCGGCGGGCGCGACCGCCAAGGTCCCGCGGGTGCTTCCGTGACCTCGAGCCCTCCACCGGCGCTGCCCCCTGCCCACACCCGTGCCAGGCCCCGGACCCAGGCGTCGGCCTCGGCGTCCGTCGCGTCGCTCGTCGCGGCCGCGGCGACCTCTTGGACGCTGCTCCGGGCCGGGCGACGGCTCCCGTCCCGCCTCCGCGAGCCCTGGGAGCGCACCAACCACGCCGGAGCCACCGTCACGCTCCTCGAGGGACCGGCCTGGGTGGGCGGCGCCGTGGCTGGCGCTGTCGCCGGTGCGGCCGCCCGTGCCGCCGCCGGAACCCTGGGCCCGCGCCGGGCGGAGGGACCGGGGCGACCTGCCGTCGCGACCGCGGTCGTCGCTCTCGCGGCCGGAGCGCTCGGGGCGCTCGACGACCTCGCCGGCGGAACGGCCGACAAGGGCCTCAAGGGGCACCTGACGGCGCTCGCCCGCGGCGAGGTCACGACCGGCGCGCTGAAGATCGTCGGCCTCGGTGCCACCGGTCTCGTCGGCGCGATGGTCGTCGACTCGGGCTCGCACCCTGCGGCGAGCCGCCAGGGGCGGTCGAGGGCCGTCGGCGTCCTGTCGACGCTCGTCGGCGGCGCGGTCGTCGCGGGGGCGGCCAACGCGATCAACCTCTTCGACCTGCGACCGGGACGCGCCCTCAAGGTCACGGTCGCCGCGGGCCTGCCGATGGTCGGCACGGCAGGCGGGCTCGGCGTGGCTGCCTGCGCGGCCGTCGGGTCCTCCCTCGGCGTCCTCCGTGACGACCTGGCGGCGGGCTCGATGCTCGGCGACACCGGGGCCAACGCCGCCGGCGCCCTCGTGGGGCTCGCCCTCGTCGAGCGCACCGGTCTGGTCGGCCGGGCCGTCGCCCTGACGGCACTGGCAGCACTGACCCTCGCCTCCGAGCGTGTCAGCTTCACGAAGGTCATCGAGGCCAACCCGGTGCTGCGACGCCTCGACGAGTGGGGCCGGGGGCGCCCATGAGTGACCCCGACGCCGGCACTGACGCCGGCCCCGACTCCGGCCCCGACTCCGACACCCACCCCGACTCCCACACCCACCCCGACTCCGAAGCTGCGAGCCGTCCGGCCCCGCGCCGCTCCGTCCCGCACCGCGGTCTGTTCGCCGCGGCGGGCACCATCGCCGTCATCACGCTCGTCGCCCGCGTCGTCGGCTTCGGGCGCTGGTTCGTCTTCTCGCACTCCGTCGGCGCCACGTGCGTCGGCAGCGTCTACCAGTCGGTCAACGCCGTGCCCAACGTGCTCTTCGAGATCGCGGCCGGGGGAGTGCTGGCCGCCGTGGCCGTGCCGCTCGTCGCCGGCGCGCTCGCGCGGGGCGACCGCGACGGCGCCGACGCGACCGCCTCGGCGCTGCTCACGTGGGCGGGCGTCGTCCTCCTGCCGCTCGGCGTCGTCGTGGCGCTCGCCGCCGAGCCGATCGCCGGCGCCCTGCTCGGCACGGGCTGCGCGGGGGAGGTGGCCCTCGGGGCCGAGCTGCTGAGGATCTTCGCCATCCAGGTGCCGCTCTACGGCGTCGCGATCGTCCTGGCCGGCGTGCTCCAGGCACACCACCGCTTCGTCGGCGCGGCGCTCGCCCCGCTGCTCTCGAGCGTCGTCGTCATCGCGACCTACCTCGCCTACCGCGCTCTCGTCCTCGACCCGGCGGCTCCCGTCGACGAGGTCTCGCCCACCGCGCTCGTCGTGCTCGGAGTCGGGACCACGCTGGGCGTCGTGGCCCTCGCGCTGCCGCTGCTCGTGCCGGTGCGCCGCAGCGGGGTGCGGCTGCGTCCCCGCCTCCGCTTCCCCGACGGGGTCGGGAGCCGGGTGCGGGTGCTGGCCGCGTCGGGACTGCTCGCGGTCGCCGGCCAGCAGGTCGCCACCCTCGTCGTGATCCGCCTCGCCAACGACCGCGGAGGCGCCGGCACGCTCAACGTCTACACGTATGCCCAGGCGGTGACCCTGCTGCCGTATGCCGTCCTGGCCGTCCCGCTCGCGACCGCCGCGTTCCCGTCGCTGGCCGGCGCCCACGCCGCTCGCGCCGGTGATGTCGACGCGCGGGCAGACACGCACGGAGGGTCCGCCGGGACCACCACCCGGCCGGTGGGCAGCGAAGGGCAGAGCCGTCACCGGGGGGAGCCGGCGCGGGACCTCGCAGCCGCGACGCTTCGCCGGGCCTGGCTCGCGACCCTCGTCGTGACGCTCCTCGGCGCGGCGACCCTCGTCGCGGTCGCAGTCCCGGTCGGGGCGTTCTTCAGCGCCCTCGACGTCGGCTCCGCCTCCGATGCCTCGCTCGAGACGCTGGTCGCGATGGGTGACGCGGTGACGCTCTTCGCCCCGTCGGTCGTCGCTCTCGGCATCATCGGTCTGCTGTCCCGGGCGTCCTACGTGCGCGGGTCGCCCCTCGTGGCAGGCGCCATCGCGGCAGCGGGCTGGCTCACCACCGTCGTGCTGCCGCTCGTCGTGCTCGACCCGTCGGGTGCCGGCGGCCCGGACACCCTGCGCGCGCTCGCCGGCGGGTCGAGCGCCGGTCTCGTCGTCGGGGCGGTGCTGCTCGTCGTGCTCGTCGGCCGCACCTGGGGCTGGCACGCGCTCTCGCTCCCGGCGCGACCGCTCGTGGCCGCTCTCGTCGGGTCCGCAGCCGGGGCCCTGGCCGGTCGCGGTGTCGCCTCGTGGCTGTCCATCCACGGGTTCGGGCAGTCGCTCGGCTCCAGCGTCGCCGTCGGGGTCGGTGTCGGCGTGCTGGCCGTCCTCGTCATGGTGGGGGTGACCGTCGCCATCGACCCGAGCGCCCTGACGCGCGTGCGACGCCGGCGCCCGGACCCCGAGACGGCGGACGTGGTCGCATGAGGGTGCTCATGGTGCTCGGTCACGCCACCGGGGGAGTCGGCGCGCACGTCGACACCCTCGTCACGGGCCTGCGCCGGCTCGGCCACGACGTGCAGGTCGTCACGGCGGACTCCACGGCCCGCGCCTTCGGCTGGGCCGACGCCCACCGGCTGTGGCCCGTGCACGCCGGTGCACGCGCTCCGCGTGGGCTGGTGGACTGGCACCGGGTCATGCGCCTCGCCGGCACCGTCGACGTCGTCCACGCGCACGGTCACCAGGCCGCCGTCGTCGCCGCCGTCGCCGTCGCCCGCGCGCGTCCACGGCCCCGACTCGTCGTCTCCCTGCACAACGACCTGCCGCCCACCCCGTCGTCGCCGGCCGCCCGCGGTCAGGCCGCTGTGTCGCGGCGCCTGCTCGGCTGGTGCCTGCGGCGCGCCGACCTCGTCACGGGGGCGAGCTCGGACCTCGTGGACCTCGCGGTGTCGCTCGGGGCCCGTCGCGCCGAGCTGGCCCTCGTGCCGTCCGCGGCAGTGCCCCGGCTGTTGCGGGCCGATCGCCTGGCCCCCGACGAGCGGGAGTCGCTCCTCGCCGGCGCCGGCCTGCCGACCGACCGGCCCCTCGTGCTCACCGTCTCGCGCATCGCGCCCCAGAAGGACCTGCCGACCCTCGTGCGGGCTGCCCGGCTCTCCCGGGTCCCCGCGACCTGGGCGGTCGTCGGCGACGGCGACGAGCGGCTCCGCGCCCACCTCGAGCACGAGGCGGACGGCATACGCCCTCTCGAGGGGGGAGGCCCCGTCGTCCGGTTCGTCGGAGCCCGCTCGGACGTGCAGAACTGGCTCCGGGCTGCGGACGTGTTCGTCCTGACGAGTCGCTGGGAGGCCCGCGCGCTCGTCGTCCAGGAGGCGATGGCGGCGGGTCTGCCGGTCGTGGTCACCCGCTCCGGGGGCCTGCCCGGCCTCGTCGGTGACGCGGGTTCGCTTGTCGCCGTGGGAGATCCGTCAGCAGTGGCCAGCGAGGTCGACCGCCTCCTCGGGGACCCCGACGCGCGGGCCCGGACGGGGGCTGCCGCGCGTGCCGTCGCGGCCCGATGGCCCACCGTCGACGACGAGACGCGCCGGTGGGTGGACCGCTACGCCACGGACGCCCTCGGGATGACGTAGACTCGAAGCCCGTGGTGGAAACGACGAAGCACATCTTTGTGACCGGGGGCGTTGCCTCCTCTCTCGGCAAGGGCCTGACAGCCTCGAGCCTCGGACGACTTCTCAGATCGCGGGGCCTGCGGGTCACGATGCAGAAGCTCGACCCCTACATCAACGTCGATCCCGGGACGATGAACCCGTTCCAGCACGGCGAGGTCTTCGTGACCGACGACGGGGCGGAGACCGACCTCGACATCGGTCACTACGAGCGCTTCCTCGACGTGAACCTCGTCGGCAGCGCGAACGTGACGACCGGTCAGGTCTACAACCACGTCATCGCCAAGGAGCGCCGCGGCGAGTACCTCGGCGACACCGTCCAGGTCATCCCGCACATCACCAACGAGATCGTCGCCCGGATGCGCGCTCTCGCCACCGGAGGTCCGGACGCCCCGGACGTCATCATCACCGAGATCGGTGGCACGGTCGGCGACATCGAGTCGCTGCCCTTCCTCGAGGCCGCGCGCCAGGTGCGCCACCTCATCGGCCGCGACAACAGCTTCTTCCTGCACGTCTCGCTCGTGCCCTACCTCGCCCCGAGCGGCGAGCTCAAGACCAAGCCCACGCAGCACTCCGTCGCCGCGCTGCGCCAGGTCGGCATCCAGCCCGACGGCCTCGTGCTCCGGGCCGACCGCGACATCCCCGACCCGATCAAGCGCAAGATCTCGCTCATGTGCGACGTCGACGTCACCGCGGTCGCGGCCTGCGTCGACGCCCCGAGCATCTACGACATCCCCAAGGTGCTGCACCGCGAGGGCCTCGACGCCTACGTGATCCGCCGCCTCGGGATGGGCTTCCGCGACGTCGACTGGACCGAGTGGGACCAGCTGCTCCAGCGGGTGCACGACCCCGAGCACGACATCGAGATCGCCCTCGTCGGCAAGTACATCGACCTCCCGGACGCCTACCTCTCGGTCACCGAGGCCCTGCGTGCCGGCGGCTTCCACCACGACGCCAAGGTCAACATCCGCTGGGTCGCCAGCGACGAGTGCCAGACCCCGGCGGGTGCCCAGAAGGCGCTCGGCGGCGTCGACGCGATCCTCGTGCCCGGTGGCTTCGGCGTGCGCGGCATCGAGGGCAAGCTCGGCGCCCTGACGTGGGCCCGCGAGAAGCAGGTGCCGACGCTCGGCATCTGCCTCGGCCTGCAGTGCATGGTCATCGAGTACGCCCGGACCGTCCTCGGCAACGAGGACGCGAGCTCGACGGAGTTCGACCCCGACACCGAGCACCCCGTCATCGCGACGATGGAGGAGCAGAAGGCGTTCGTCGAAGGCGCCGGCGACCTCGGTGGCACGATGCGCCTCGGCCTCTACCCGGCCGCCCTCAAGGAGGGCAGCGTCATCCGTGAGGCCTACGGCTCGGCCGAGGTGCAGGAGCGCCACCGCCACCGCTACGAGGTCAACAACTCCTACCGCGCCGACCTCGAGAAGGCGGGCCTCGTCTTCTCCGGCACGTCGCCCGACGGGACGCTCGTCGAGTTCGTCGAGCTGCCCCGCGACGTCCACCCGTACTACGTCTCGACGCAGGCGCACCCGGAGTTCCTGTCGCGTCCCAACCGCGCGCACCCGCTGTTCGCGGGTCTCGTCGGGGCCGCCCTCGAGCGCCAGCGCAGCGAGCGGCTCGTCGAGGTCGAGCGTCACCGTGCGGCCACCGACGCCGGTCGCGCCGCGGCCGAGCCGGCCCAGGGTGAGCGCGATGACGAGTACGCCTCGGTGTCGGCTTCGGCGTCCACGGGCGACTCGCCGGACGCCGGCTGAGCCGCCGGTGAGCCTGCACGCACCACGCGGCACCGCGGCCGACCTCGTCGAGGAGTGGACCGCCGAGCCGGTGCTCGAGTCGACGACGCCCTTCGAGGGGATCATCTTCGACGTCGTGCGTGAGCGCGTCGACCTCGGCGCCGGGGGCGTCGTCATGAGGGACCTCGTGACGCACCCCGGTGCCGTCGCCGTGCTCGCCCTGCGCGAGCTCGACGACGTGCTGCACGTCCTGCTGATCCGGCAGTACCGCCACGCGAGCGGCGGTCACGTGTGGGAGCTGCCCGCGGGCCTGCTCGACGTCGACGGCGAGCCCCCGCGTGACGCCGCCGCGCGCGAGCTCCTCGAGGAGGTCGACCTCACGGCCGACGAGTGGCACGTGCTCGCCGACGACGTCACCTCGCCCGGCGCCTTCCCCGAGACGGTGCGGATCTTCCTCGCCCGTGGCCTGCACGAGGTGGATGCGGAGGACGCGCACGAGCGCACGGCCGAGGAGCTGACGATCCGCCCGCTGTGGGTGCCGCTCGACGACGCCGTCGACGCCGCGCTCGCGGGCCGCATCAGCAACTCCGCCACGCTCGTCGGGCTGCTCTCGGCGGGGCTGTCGCGCGAGCGTGGCTGGTCGACGCTGCGGCCCCACGACGCTCCCTGGCCGGCTCGCGACGCCCAGCGGGCCGCGCGGCGGTGAGCGGCTCGGCGTTCGGGTCGGCTGCGCCCGCTGCGTCCCGTGGGTCCGGACCGTGTCCGTGTCGCACCGGTGACGACGTGAGGTCGTATGCCGCGTGCTGCGGGCCGCTGCTCGCCGGGGACCGCACGGCCTCCACCGCGGAGGACCTCATGCGATCGCGCTACACGGCCTTCGCGACCGGGGACGACGCGTACCTGCTGCGCACCTGGCACCCGCGCACCCGCCCGGCACACGTCGACCTCGACCCGGTCACCCGCTGGACCGGGCTCACGGTGCTGCGCACCCAGCGCGGGGGACCGGGCGACGAGGACGGCGTCGTCGAGTTCGTCGCGCGCTGGTCCGAACCGTCAGGCCCGGGGGGACGGCGTCGGGGCGAGCTCCACGAGGTCAGTCGCTTCGAGCGCCGAGCGGGTCGCTGGCTCTACGTCGACGGCGACCACCGGTGAGGTGAGCGCCTGCTCGGCGGTGGAGGCAGGCACCACCGGATCGGGCGTGCCACCCCGGCGTCGGGCCACGGCGACGCCGACGCCGGCGAGCAGCACGAGGCCCCCGACGAGCTCCAGCGCGTGCGGCCGCTCGCCGAAGGCGACCGCGGCGGCCGCCATGCCGAAGACCGGCACGAGCATGGCGAACGGGGTCACCTTCGCGACGGGGTAGCGCGCGAGCAGCGTGTTCCAGATGCCGTAGCCGACGAGCGACGACAGCCAGGCGGTGTAGGCGGTCGAGGCGACCGCCTGCCACTGGACGTGGGTGAGCGCCGCCCCGACGGCTGCCGGCCCCTCGACGACGAGCGAGAGCGCGAGCGCCGGGACCGGCACGACGAGACCCGACCAGACGGTGACGCCGAGCCCGGCGCCGGGCGCCGTCAGCGCTCCCGCCCGGCGCGTCAGCACGTTGCCCACCGCCCACGACACGGCGGCGAGGACGAGCACGACGAGCGGCAGCACGGGCGCCGACAGCCCCCGCCCGACGGCGATGGTGAGCAGTCCGGCGCCGCCGAGGGCCACCCCCGCGCGCTGCAGGGCGGAGGGTCGCTCGCGCAGCCACACGGCCGCGATGACGACGGTGAGCAGCACCTGGGCCTGGAGCACGAGCGAGGACAGTCCCGGGGGCATGCCGAGGTGCAGCGCGAGGTAGAGCAGGGCGAACTGGCCGAGGCTCGTGAAGAGCCCGATGAGGGCGAGGTCGCGCCACGGCAGGACCGGGCGTCGGACGAGGAAGACGGCCGGCACGCAGACGACGACGAAGCGCACCGCGAGGAAGAGCAGGGGCGGCACCGAGTCGAGGCCGGTGCGGATGGCGACGAAGTTCGTGCCCCAGAGCAGGGCGACGAGGACGGCGAGGGCGGAGTCGCGGCGGCGCATGACGCCCATCCTGCGTGCCGTGACCGTTCACGTCCATCAAACTGTCGTGGCCTCGACTGTGTAGCATCGCTGCATGATCGATCCGATCGCCCTCCGGTCCCTCGTCGCGGTCGAGCTGCACGGCTCCGTGGGTGCCGCAGCGTCCGCACTCGACTACACGCCGAGCGCCGTCTCCCAGCAGATCAAGCGCCTCGAGACCCAGACGGGTGTCCGGCTGCTCGAGCGGCAGGGCAGGGGCGTGCTGCTCACCGAGGCGGGCCGCACGCTCTCGGAGTCGGCGCGGGACCTGCTCGCCCACATGGAGCGTCTCGAGTCGCGGCTGCACGGCGCGAGCGGCGAGACCACCGGGACGGTGCGCCTCGCGACCTTCGCGACGGCCTACCGCGGGATCGTCGTCGGAGCCATCGGCCGGCTGCGCGACGTCGCGCCGGGGGTGGTGCTGCGGCCCGACGAGATCGACCCCTGGGACGCCGTCGACGCAGTGGCCGCCGGCACGCACGACCTCGCGCTCGTGCACAACTGGGAGCCGTTGCCGCTGGCGATCCCGGACCACCTGGAGGTGCGCGACCTCGGCCGGGACCGGGCCGATGTGCTCGTGCACGAGGACCACCGGCTCGCCGGACAGGACGGGATCGGGGTCGGCGACGTGCTCGACGAGGCCTGGGCCAGCGTCGCGCCCGGCTCGATCTGCCACCAGTGGCTCCAGAAGATGTACGCCGACGTCGGGCGGGCACCGCGGATCGCGCACGTGGCCCTCGAGTTCGCCACGCACGTCGCCCTCGTCGCGCAGGGCGAGGCCATCGCCCTCGTGCCGCGCCTGGGGCGAGGACCGCTGCCCGCGGGGGTCGTCGCCGTCCCCATCGTCGACCCCGTGTCCGAGCGGACCGTCAGCCTCGTCTGGAGGCGCACCATGACCGACAGCCCGGCGCTCGCGGCGGCCGTCGCGGCGCTCGCGGCCGAGGGATCCCGCGACCTCAGCTGACCGGCTGGGGGGCCTGCCGCTCGGCGAACTCCTGCTGCCGACGGGAGGGCTGGTCCAGGCGCAGGCGACCGCGCAGGCGGCTCACCGGACGCTCGACGAGCACCCACGACAGCCACGACACGAGGATCGCGGCCGCGATGAGCACGAGGTTGCGGGGGGTCGAGTGCTCACCGAGCAGGTGGCTGTTGATGAACGTCTGGTGCCAGAGGTAGAGCGCGTAGCTGATGGTGCCGAAGAACACCATGACCCGGGAGCCCACGACCCGCGAGTGACCCGACACGGCGGCGTACACCAGCCACACCCCGAGCACGGCGTAGACGGCGCCGAGCGGCCGGAAGAGCGGGTGGTCGACGGCGAGGCCGTGGCTCGGGAAGGCCGAGACCGCGACCATGACGACGAACGGCACGAGCGGGTCCGCCGCGGGCAGCTCCCAGCCGCGGGACCTCACCCCGGACAGGGCGAAGGCGAGGGAGACCCCGAGGAGCAGGGCGAACGCGTTGGTCTCGGTCGAGATGTCGAGCCGGAGCGCGGTGCCCTGCGTCCAGACCGAGTAGAAGGTCGCGAGCGCCGCGAGGCTGAGCGCCACCGCCAGCGCACGGCTGCGCAGCCAGGTCATGAGGGCGATGAAGATCGCCGGCCAGATGACGTAGAACTGCTCCTCGACCGACAGGGACCACAGGTGGTTGAGCACCCCGAGGTCCGTGCCGGCGATCCGCACCCAGTTGCCGACGTAGAAGAGCGAGGCCAGCGCGGCCGTCGGGTAGCTCGAGAGACGGTTGTCGCCGGTCGCCCACAGCACCAGCGGAGCGAGCACCAGCAGCAGGACCAGCGCCGGGAGCAGGCGCAGCGCCCGGCGGCCCCAGAAGCGCCACAGGCTGATCGACCCCCACCGCTCCCACTCACGGATGAGCAGGCTCGTGATGAGGTAGCCCGAGAGCACGAAGAAGAGCGTCACCCCCGAGAGGCCGCCCCAGCGGACGGGGAGCCCCGAGTGGGCGGCGACGACGAGGAGGACTGCGAGACCTCGGACGCCGTCGAGGTCGCGGTTGCGGGAGTGCTGCACGGCGAAGAGCCTAGGTGCAGGCGGTCTAGGATTGGTCCTCGGTGCCCGCGCCCGACCAGCGGCCGGACCCTCGCTCGACCCGAACCACGTCCCGGAAGGACCCTCCGTGCTCCGCACTCACGAGGCCGGCACTCTCCGTGCCGACCACGCAGGCCAGACCGTCACCCTCACCGGTTGGGTGGCGCGGCGTCGAGACCACGGCGGGGTCGCGTTCCTCGACCTCCGCGACGCCTCCGGTGTCGCGCAGGTCGTCGCCCGCGACGAGGTGCTCGCCGAGGGCGGCGCCCACGACGTGCGCAACGAGTACTGCGTCAAGGTGACCGGCGAGGTGCGCACGCGCCCCGAGGGCAACGCCAACCCCGACCTGCCCACCGGCGAGATCGAGGTCATCGTCAGCGAGCTCGAGGTGCTCAACCCCGCGGCGCCGCTGCCCTTCCAGATCGACGAGCGCGTCACCGTCGGCGAGGAGGCCCGCCTCAAGCACCGCTACCTCGACCTCCGCCGCCCCGGCGCCAGCTCGGCCGGCGCCGCCATCCGCCTGCGCTCCAAGGTCAACGCCGCGGCGCGCGCCGTCCTCGGCGCCCGCGACTTCGTCGAGATCGAGACCCCGACCCTGACGCGCTCCACGCCCGAGGGCGCCCGTGACTTCCTCGTGCCGGCCCGCCTCGCGCCCGGCTCCTGGTACGCCCTGCCGCAGAGCCCGCAGCTGTTCAAACAGCTGCTCATGGTGGCCGGCATGGAGCGCTACTACCAGATCGCCCGCTGCTACCGCGACGAGGACTTCCGCGCCGACCGCCAGCCGGAGTTCACCCAGCTCGACATCGAGATGAGCTTCGTCGACCAGGACGACGTCATCGAGCTCGGCGAGGCGATCATCCAGGCGCTGTGGCGCCTCATCGGCGTCGAGCTCGAGGCGCCGTTCGCGCGGATGACCTACCGCGACGCGATGGCGCGCTACGGCTCCGACAAGCCCGACCTGCGCTTCGGCAACGAGCTCGTCGAGTGCACCGAGTACTTCAAGGACACGACCTTCCGGGTCTTCCAGTCCGACTACGTCGGCGCCGTCGTCATGCCGGGCGGCGCGAGCCAGCCGCGCAAGCAGCTCGACGCGTGGCAGGAGTGGGCCAAGCAGCGCGGCGCCCGGGGCCTGGCCTACGTCCTCGTCCAGGAGGACGGCGAGCTGGGCGGTCCCGTGGCCAAGAACCTCACCGACGCCGAGCGTGCCGGTCTTGCTGCGCACGTCGGCGCGAAGCCGGGCGACTGCATCTTCTTCGCGGCCGGCGCCGCCAAGGCCTCGCGCGCCCTGCTCGGCGCCGCCCGCCTCGAGATCGGCCGTCGCTGCGACCTCATCGACGAGGACGCGTGGAGCTTCCTCTGGGTCGTCGACGCACCGCTCTTCGAGCCCGCCGCCGACGCGGTCGCCTCGGGTGACGTCGCCGTGGGCGCGGGCGCGTGGACGGCAGTCCACCACGCCTTCACCTCGCCCAAGCCGGAGTTCCTCGAGACGTTCGACACCGACCCGGGGCCGGCGCTCGCCTACGCCTACGACATCGTCTGCAACGGCAACGAGATCGGAGGCGGCTCGATCCGTATCCACCAGCGTGACGTGCAGGAGCGGGTCTTCGCGGTCATGGGCCTGTCCGAGGAGGACGCCCAGGAGAAGTTCGGCTTCCTCCTCGAGGCCTTCGCCTTCGGTGCCCCGCCGCACGGCGGCATCGCCTTAGGCTGGGACCGCATCGTCTCGCTCCTCGCGCACACCGACTCGATCCGCGACGTTATCGCCTTCCCGAAGTCGGGCGGCGGCTACGACCCGCTGACGGCCGCGCCCGCGCCGATCACCAGCGAGCAGCGCAAGGAGGCCGGGGTCGACGCCAAGCCGGCCGCCGCGGCTCCCGCGCCTCAGGGTGCACCCGAGGTCAGCCCCGCCAGGAGCTGAGTCCCGCTCGTCCCGACCGTGGAGGGTCGTCGTCACCGGGTGACGGCGGCCCTCCACGCGTGTGCCGTCTAGGTCGTATGCCGTGAGCAGCCCGGGTCTTTGCCCTACCTTGACCGGCCGGCTCCTAACGTGCGGAGACATGCGCCTCCGTCGACTGCGTCCCGTCCTCGCCGCCTCCGTGGGAGTCCTGCTCGCCATCGGCGGCGCGTCGTCCGCCATCTCAGCCCCGTCGGTCGCGGCCGGCGCGACCCCGCCGGCCGAGTTCGGCAGCGACTGGGACGACCCCCGCACGCCGGAGCCTCCCGTCCCGGTGCCGGCCACGCGCCACTGCAGCGTGCGGGTCGTCGACGACGCGTTCGACGACTTCGACGTCCACGCCCGGGACTACACCCCGCCGCCCGGCTGTGCGGGTCCGTGGTCGAAGGTCGTCATGCGGCTCGAGGGCTCGGTGGCCGGACGGCAGTTCGACCGCATCGGTCACGTCGACGTCGGGGTAGTGCGCATGCTGACGCTCTCGACTCCCGAGCCGAGCGTCGACGGGATCAGCTGGCACGTCGAGAAGGACGTCACCGACCTCGCGCCCCTGCTCGCCGACCCGCAGCAGGTCGAGGCCTACATCGGCAACGTCGTCGACTCCACGTACACCGGCGTCATCCACGTGACGGTCGACCTCGACTTCTACACCACGGGACGCGGCGCCCCGGCGGCGCAGACGGCCGACGCCGTCCTTCCCCTCTCCGACGCCTCGCGCGACGGCACCGACCTCGTCGGGACGCTGACCGTGCCGCGCAACTCGACCCGGCTGCTGGCCGACGTCTTCGCCACGGGCTCCGGCGGGGGCTGCGAGGAGTTCTGGGACACGAGCGCGCCTGCGAGCACGGGCTACTCGTGCCCGGACGGCCTGCCCTACCGGGAGGTCGACGTGCGCATCGACGGTCAGCTCGCCGGCATCGCCGCCCCGTACCCGGTCGTCTACACCGGCGGCTGGAGCAACCCCTTCCTCTGGTACGCGATCCCCTCGCCCAAGGCCTTCGACATCCCGGCGCTGGGCTACGACCTCACCCCGTTCCTGGCCCGCCTCGATGACGGCAGGTCGCACGACGTCCGCCTATCCGTGGTCGGGCTGCCCTCGGGGCAGGGCGGGTGGACCCTCTCGCCGCGCTTCCGCGTGTGGCGCGACGCGGGCCGCAGCGTGGTGTCGGGAACGATGGGGACGGCATACGCGAACGAGCCGGTGATCGAGAGCTCGGTGGGCGGGACCGGCGACCGGGCGGGTCACGTCGACCTCGAGGCCACGCGCGAGCTCCGGGTCACGGGCACGCTGTCCACCTCTCGCGGTCCGGTCACGACCACGGTGACGCGCAGCCTGTCGAACACCTCGCGGCACTCGTGGACCGACGACGAGGCCGACGACGCCCTGAAGGCCGCGTGGACCGACACCCAGTCGGTCGCCACGAGCCACGGCAAGGGCACGCCGACCGTCGAGCGCACGACGCACCGGTGGGACAAGGACGGGGTCCTGGGCTTCCACCCCAGCGACGACATCGCGGGTGCGTACGACGTGACCGGTGACCTCGCGATCTCCTGGGAGCGCGCGAGCTCGACGACCCGCGGCGGGGCAGCCCTGTCGAGCCGCTCCGAGACGTCGTCGTTCGACGGTCGCGCCGCCTGGATCTACGGCGTGCCGCGGGACCAGCGGCACGCGACGGCCGACACCAGCGCCCGCGCGACCCTGACCGAGCGCAGCCCCGGCCGGGCCACGTCCTTCGAGCGTCGTCTCCGCGCGGTCAACGGCACGTTCGTCGCCGACACGGCCCGCTGAGGGGCGACGATGTGGGGGTGACCACCGTGGAACGACGCGCCCCCGACGACGTCCTCGTCCACCTGCGCCGCGCCCGCGACCACGCCGACCGGCACTACGCCGACGATCTCGACCTCGACGCGCTCGCCGCCGAGGCACGGCTGTCGAAGTACCACTTCCTCCGGCTGTTCCGCACGACCTACGGCGTGACCCCGGCCGAGTACGTCTCGAGGCGCCGCATCGAGCGGGCCCAGGACCTGCTGCGCTCGACCAACCTCACCGTCACCGAGGTGTGCCACGCCGTGGGCTTCACGAGCCTCGGGTCGTTCAGCAGCCGCTTCCGTGCAGTCGTCGGGGAGACGCCGAGCAGCTTCCAGGCGAGGTATGCCGCGTCCGGCGGCCCACACATCCCGGGCTGCGTCATCTTCATGTGGGGCCTCGCCGAACGCTCCGCAACGCAGGAGAAGCCTGACGCGCAGACCCCGTCATAGCGTGGCCGCATGATCACGAACATCTCCATCGTCAGTGTCTTCGTCAAGGACATCGACGAGTCGAAGCGCTTCTACGTCGACGTCCTCGGTTTCGAGGAGAAGGACGACATCACCCTCGGCGACGGCTACCGCTGGTGCACCGTCGTGCACCCCAACCAGCCCGAGCTGCAGGTCAGTCTCGCGATCCCCGGGCCACCCTTCCCGGACGAGCTCGTCACCGCGATGAAGCGGGCGCTCGACGCCGGCGGGCTCAACGGACTCGGCCTCTCGGTCGACGACTGCGAGAAGACCTACGCCGAGCTGAGCGCCAAGGGCGTGGAGTTCCTCCAGCCGCCGTCGGCGCGGCCCTACGGCACCGAGGCCGTGTGCCGGGACAACTCCGGCAACTGGGTCGTCCTCGTGCAGGAGGCCGACCGCAAGGTCGTGGCGGCGGACTTCGCCTGAGGACCGGCCGCGTCGTCAGCGGTCGATGACGACCGGTCGGCTCGACCACGCGCACAGGCGGTCGTAGCCGAGCGAGAGGTAGAGGGCGCGGGCGACGGCGTTGTGGGAGTACATCCCGAGGGTGCACACCCCGCGCTCGAGCACGGCTGCCCGGGTGACGGCACCGACGACGGTGCGGCCCAGCCCCTGCCCGCGCAGGCCGGTGTCGACGGCGACCGACGACAGGTGCGGCGCGCCGGCACGCGTCGTCCCCCAGGCCGCCACCGCCTGCAGCGACCCGTCCGGGCCCTCCACGGCGAACCAGCGCTCGCCCTGGCCCGGCTCGGTGTCGGCCGTGGGGGAGTGCGCCTCGAGGAAGGTGCGCACCTCGCCGGCCCGGGCGACGTCGTCGAGGGGGACCACCCGCTCGTGCGACGCGTGCTCGGCCGGGGCGGTCGTGGTGTGGAACCACTCCCAGTCGCCACCGTCGAGCACGCGGAAGCGCTCCCGGAGCCGGGGCTCGAGGTGCTGGGGCACGCTGACCGAGAAGGCGCGCCGCTCGGGGGAGACGTTCGCCGCGATCTCGGGCAGGTGGTCGAGCAGGGCCATGACGCCGTCGTCGTCCCCGAGGACGTTGACGGTCCGGCGCACCGCCTTGCGCGTGCGCTGGAAGGCGACGGCGCCCGCGGCGCTCCACCACGTCGCGGCCAGCTCGTCGGTGACCTCCCAGCGCACGAACGGGTGCGCCCCGGTCTCGGCCAGCAGGCCGTCGAGGCCGTGCCCGGTGACGACGGCGGTCACCGGGTGCCCACCCGAGTGCCGACGCGGCCCACTCGACACATTCGACCCACTCGGCTCACTCGGTGATCCCGAACCGGTCGTGGAGCCGCCGGAGCGGCCGGGGGGCCCACCAGTTCCAGCGACCGAGCAGCGTCATCGTCGCCGGCACGAGGAGCATCCGCACGAGCGTCGAGTCGATGACGACCGCGGCCACGAGCGCGACGCCCATCTGCTTGATGATGAGGATGTCGCCGGCGACGAAGCCACCGAAGACGATGACGATGAGCAGCGCCGCCGAGGTGATGATGCGTCCGGTGCGCTGCAGGCCGAGCGAGACCGCGCGGTCGTTCTCGGCGCCGTGCCGGTGGAACTCCACGATCCGCGAGAGCAGGAAGACCTCGTAGTCCATCGACAGCCCGAAGCCGAAGGCGAGGACGAGGAAGGGCACCATCGACTCGACGGCGCCGACCGAGGTGAAGCCGAGCAGGCCCTCGAGGTGGCCCTCCTGGAAGATCCACACGACGACCCCGAGCGCGGCCCCGAGCGAGATGACGTTGAGCAGCAGCGCCTTGACCGGGACGACCACCGACCCCGTCATGAGGAAGAGCAGGACGAACGTGCCGAGCACGACGAGGCCCACGGCATACGGCGCCCGGGCGGACATGGAGTCGAGGAAGTCGATCTGGCCCGCAGCCTGCCCCGTCGTCAGCGTCTCGAAGGGCGCGCTCGTCGCCCGGATCGTCGTCACAAGATCCTGCGCCTCGTCGGACGTCGGCCGTCCGGCGACGCGGATGTTGACGCGCTGGTGGTCGGCGCCGAGCGGCTGGACCACCAGCCCCTCGACCCCCGGTCGCGAGCGGAACTGCTGGGCCCACGACGTCACCGCCGCCGTGTCGGACGAGGCCGCGACGACGGTCACCTCGGGGGCGGACAGCGCGGGGTAGTCACGGTCGAGCTGCTCGAAGAAGATGCGTTGCGGCGCGTCCTTCGGGAGCAGCTCGGTGCCCGACGACGTGAGCTTCATCGACAGCGTCGGCAGCGCGAGCGTCACGAGGACGACGACGACCCCGACGATGACGAGCACCGGGCGGCGCTGCACGGCGACGGCGAGGCGGGAGAAGAGGCCGACGTCCGAGGCCTGTTCGACCGCCTTGCGGGACAAGCGCTTTGCGCCGACGACACAGAGCGCGGGCACGAGCGTGATCGCCACGACCATCGCGACGAGGACGACGCTGACGCCCGCGACGCCGATGGCCCGCATGATCGAGGCCTCGAAGACGAGCAGGCCGGCCAGGGCGATCGCGACGGTGAGACCGGAGAAGAGGACGGTGCGCCCCGCCGTGGCCACGGTGCGCTCGGTCGCGCGGGCGACCTCCTCCCTCGTCGGCACGTCGTGCTCACGGTGCGCGAGCTCCTCACGGAACCTGCTGACCGTGAGCAGGCCGTAGTCGATGGACAGCCCGAGGCCGAGCAGGGTGACGATGTTGACGACGGTCGCGTCGAGCTCGACGGCGTGCGAGAAGCCGAAGAGCGAGAGCAGGGCGCCGCCGATCGACACGACCGCCCCGACGATCGGCATGCCGGCGGCCACGAAGCCGCCGAAGACGAAGAACATGACGAGGAAGGTGAGCGGCAGGGCGATGCCCTCTCCGCGCAGGAGGTCGTGCTCGACGGTGCTCGTGATGGACTTGATGACCTTGCTCGTGCTGCCGACGGTGCCCTGCGCGTCCATCGCCGTCGCGACGGCGAGCAGGCGTGTCTCGGCGAGGGACTCGGCGGAGTCCTGCGCGGCCTTGTCGAGGCCGGGCTCGAAGTCGACGACCGTGACGAAGCCGCCGGCGGCCGGGGTGCCGCCCTTGAGCAGGGGGGCGACGGACGGGTCGGTCACGCCCTTCGGGGCGAGCAGCGGCGAGCGGACGCTCTTGACGCCCTTGACCTCGGCCACGGCGCGGGTCGCGGCCGCGCCGTCCTGCACGGTCCTCGCGTCGGTGAGGTCGGCGCCGTTCACCTGCATCGTCAAGGTCTCGAGGGCCGGCTGGCTCTCGGCGATGACGTCCTGGGCCCGCGAGGACTCGGACTCGACCGTCGGCGCCCCGGAGTGGAGCCTCTCGAAGAGGGACTCGCCGGTGACGCCGCCCACCGCGACGGCGAAGCACGCGACCGCGATGACGGCCCACGCCGCCACCCAGCTGCGCGGGTGCCGCGCGATGAGTCCTCCGAGACGGGCCAGACGGGTGCGGGGCGCCGGGCCCGCGGGTGAGGGGTTCTGCACGCGGATAGCCTTCCACAGTGATGTCAGACAGTCCGGCGGACCTCTTCGGTGCGGCCTCCGCCGCCGACCGCGGCGAGCAGCCGGCCTCGGCCGGGGTCGCCCCGCTGGCCGTGCGGATGCGCCCGCGCTCCCTCGACGAGGTGCGAGGGCAGGCCAAGGTGCTACGGCCCGGGAGCCCGCTGCGTCGCCTCATCGAGGGGTCCGGTGGTGCGGCAGGGCCCCTGTCGGCGATCCTCTGGGGGCCGCCCGGCACCGGCAAGACGACGCTCGCGCACCTCGTCGCGACCGCCGCCGAGCGCCGGTTCGTCGAGCTCTCCGCCGTCACGGCCGGCGTCAAGGACGTCCGCTCCGTCATGGAGGCGGCTATCCGCGAACGCGACCTCTACTCGCGCCAGACCGTGCTCTTCCTCGACGAGATCCACCGCTTCACCAAGGCCCAGCAGGACGCACTGCTCCCCGGTGTCGAGAACCGCACCGTCATCCTCGTCGCCGCCACGACCGAGAACCCGTCCTTCAGCATCATCTCCCCATTGCTCTCGCGCTCGGTGCTCGTCACCCTGGAGTCCCTGTCCGACGAGGAGATCGGCGAGCTGCTCGCGGCCGCCCTCACGGACGAACGCGGCTTCGACGGCGAGCACACGCTGGCGGCCGACGCCACCGAGCACCTCGTCCGCATCGCCGGTGGCGACGCCCGCCGCGCCCTGACCTCGCTCGAGGCGGCCGCCGGCGTCGCGCTCGACGCGCAGCCCGCAGGACGGCTCTCCGACGACCCCGTCGAGATCACGCTCGCCCACGTCGAGCAGGCCGTCGCACAGGCGGCCGTGCGCTACGACCGCGCGGGGGACCAGCACTACGACGTCGCCAGCGCGCTCATCAAGTCGATGCGGGGCAGCGACGTCGACGCGGCGCTGCACTACCTCGCCCGGATGCTCGAGGCGGGGGAGGACCCGCGCTTCATCGCGCGCCGCATCGTCATCTCAGCGAGCGAGGACGTCGGCATGGGCGACCCGACGGCCCTGCAGACCGCCGTGGCCGCGATGCACGCCGTGGCCCAGATCGGCATGCCGGAGGCGCGGATCATCCTGGCCCAGGCCGTCGTGCACAACGCCATGGCACCCAAGTCCAACGCGGCATACCTCGGCATCAACGAGGCGATCGCCGACGTCCGGGCCGGGCGCGGGGGCGTCGTGCCCGCGCACCTGCGGGGGAGCGGCTACGCCGGGGCCGAGCGGCTCGGTCACGGCAAGGGCTACGTCTACGCCCACGACGAGCCCGACGGCGTGGCGGCGCAGCAGTACCTCCCGGACGACCTGCACGACGCCGTCAGCTACTACCGCCCCACCGACCGCGGCTTCGAGGAGAGGCTTCGGGCCCGCTGGGAGTGGCTGTCGGGGCGGTTGGGACGCACGCGCCGGCAGTGACTCCGGCGGCCCCACGGGAGCCCTCCGGGGCGGATTGTTTCGGGCCCGAGAGGTGCGGACGGACATTGTGTCGTGGAACGAGGCGGTCGGTAACGATTTGTCATCCATGACCGGTCCGATGCTTGGACGACGGAAGACTCTGTGGCAGGCTCACGACGTCCCGGCGGGGGTGGCATCCGGAAGATCTGGAGTGCCCCTGAGGGCGGCTCGGGTGACGTAACCCCGGGCCGGAAGTGATCCCACAAGGATGGAGACAATGCGTTGAACGCAATGCCGGAGCCCTCAGCAGTCACGCTGACAGAGGAATCCGACGAGAGGGCTTCGACGACCGCGCCTGAGCACCAGGACGTCCGCACCGGACGGTCCCCCGGCCAGGTGGCCTGGGCCCGTCTGAAGCGGGACAAGGTCGCGATCATCTGCTCCGTCATCATCCTGTTCTTCATCGTCGTCGCGATCTTCGCGCCGCTGCTCGTCTCGCTCGAGGCCATCGACCCGATCACCAAGGCCAAGGCCGACCCGGGCACCGTGCACACCGAGCTCGTCGACTTCAACGGCCTGCCGACGGTCGGCGCGAGCTCGGCACACTGGCTCGGCGTCGAGCCGCGCCTGGGCCGTGACCTCTTCGCCCGCTGGGCCTATGGCGCCCGCCCGTCGCTCATCATCGGCTTCGTCGCCGCCTTCGCCTCGACGGTCCTCGGTGTCGTGCTCGGCCTCGTGGCCGGCTACCTCGGCGGCGTCGCCGACAAGATCATCTCGTGGGTCATCGACTTCTTCCTGTCGCTGCCGATCCTGCTCCTCGTGCTCGCGATCATCCCGATCATGCAGAAGCGTCTGGCCGCCGGCGGTGACCTCACCCCCGAGGAGACCTCGACGATCCGCTTCTGGGTGCTCATCGTCATCCTCGTCGTGTTCGGCTGGATGGGCCTCGCACGACTCGTGCGAGGCGAGGTCAAGAGCCTGCGGGAGCGGGAGTTCGTCCAGGCGGCCCGTGCCATCGGTGTCCCGACCCGCTCGATCCTCTTCCGGGAGATCCTGCCCAACCTCGTCGGCCCGATCATCGTCTCGGCCTCGATCGCGGTGCCGGCGTACATCACCTACGAGGCGACGCTGAGCTACCTCGGAGCCGGTCTCGTCGAGCCCACCGCGTCGTGGGGCCGCACCATCGCCGACGCGCAGAACCTCTTCGCCACGTACCCCCTGTGGCTCTGGCCCTCGGTCATCGGCCTGTCGCTCCTCGTGCTCGCCCTCAGCCTGCTCGGCGACTCGATCCGCGACGCGTTCGACCCCACCAGCCGCCGCTGACCCATCGGGTCGCGGTCACCAGATGTTCCCGGCACAACGCCGGGACAAGCAAAAGGGAGCAAACAACAATGCGCTGGACCAAAGTCCTGACCGTGGGAGCCGCGGCTTCCCTCGGCTTCGTCGCGGCCTGCGGCGCCCCGTCGGCGACCAACACGCCGTCCGGCACCGGTGGTGCCAACGGCGGCAAGGTCGACCAGGCGGGTGCCGCCCTCGACCCGAACGCCAAGGGCCCGGCCCCGGAGATCCCCGGTGCGAAGAAGGGTGGCATCCTCACGGTGCCCTACGCCTCGACGCCCGCCAACATGGACCCGAGCGACCAGTTCTACCAGGACACGGCCGTCATCTTCTCGCTGACGAACCGCGCGCTGACCACCTACGTCAGCCGTGACGGCAAGCAGGTCCTCGTGCCGGACCTCGCCACCGACCTCGGCAAGCAGTCGGAGGACGGCCTGACGTGGACGTTCACGCTCAAGGACGGCATCAAGTACGAGGACGGCTCCCCGGTCAAGGCCCAGGACATCGTCTTCGCGGCCAAGCGCTCGTTCGACCCCGACCTCGCCGCCAACGGCCCGACCTACCAGCGCGAGTTCTTCAAGGGTGGCGCGGACTACCAGGGCCCCTACAAGGGTGACAAGAACTGGAAGGGCGTCGAGGCCACCGACGACAAGACCATCGTCTTCCACCTCGAGAAGCGCTTCGAGACGCTGCCCTACTTCGTCTCCTTCAACCAGTTCACGCCGATCCCCGAGGCGAAGGACAAGAAGGCCGACTACCAGCTGCACCCGCTCGCCACCGGCCCGTACATGTTCGACAAGTACACCCCGGGCACCGAGCTCGTCCTCAAGCGCAACCCCAACTGGGACCCCGCCACGGACGCCGCGCGCCACAACTACCCCGACGGCTTCCACTTCAAGTGGGGTGTCGACACCATCAAGACGCAGACCGCCATCCTCGCCTCCAACGGCGACGACGCGACGAGCCTCAACTGGGACCCGATCGACTCCTCGCTCATCCCGCAGATCGAGGGCGACAAGAAGGCCCAGTTCGAGGAGGGCCCCTCCTCCTGCGTGCTCATGGTCAACCTCGACGCCCGCAAGATCCCGCTGCCGGTCCGCAAGGCCATCGCCGTGGCGTACCCCTTCGACTCGATCCACAAGGCCGGCGGTGAGACGACGCACTCGTTCTCGCCCGCCAGCACGATCATCCCGCCGCAGATCGCCGGTCACCTCGACTACACGGCCGAGGCTGCCCCGGGCTTCAAGATGAACGGCCAGGGCGACGGCAACGCCGAGGAGTCCAAGAAGATGCTCGCCGCGGCCGGCTACGGCCCCGACAAGCCCTTCGAGCTCATCTACTACTACACCAACGACGACGACATCGCGCAGAAGGTCAACCAGGTCCGCAAGCAGAAGCTCGAGGCCGCCGGCTTCAAGGTTCAGGACATCGGTGTCCCGGCTGCCGAGCGTCGCAAGCTCGTCGGCGACCCGAAGGGCAAGTACAACATGCTCCAGTCGCCGCGCGGCTGGTGCTTCGACTGGCCGTCCGCCGACTCGATCATCCCGCCCACCTTCGGCACGATCGCCCTCTCGCAGGGTGGCACGACCTTCGGCAACTTCTCCGACGCCAAGATCGACGCCGAGATCAAGCGCATCCAGCAGCTCTCCATCACGGAGCAGGGGCCGGAGTGGGGCAAGATGGACAAGTGGCTCACGGAGAACTACCTCCTGGCCATCCCGGACAACAACGACAAGGGCAACTCGGTCTTCGGCACGAAGGTCAAGAACGTCCACAACAACCCGAACAAGGGCATGCCGGACCTCACGGACGTGTGGCTCGACTCCTGAGTCGGCAGTGACGGCTCCCCCTCGGGGGAGCACGATCTGAACTGACCGCCGTGGTGGGGGTCCGGGATCTCCCGGGCCCCCACCACCGGCGCCCACCTCGTTTGGAAGGCAAAACGTGCTCACGTACATCCTCAGGCGGTTGGCTCTCGCCCTGAGCGTCATCCTGGCCACGCTGGTCTCGGCGTTCCTGCTGTTCTTCGCGGGCCCGTCCGACCCGGCGCAGGCCATGTGTCCCGAGACGCGCTGCAACGCGGCGCGACTCGCCGCCATCACGAAGAGCATCGGGCTCGACAAGCCCTTGACGGTGCAGTTCTTCGACTACTTCAAGGGTCTGTTCTTCGGGCGCGACTTCGTCTACGCCGGTGACACCGTCCACTGTGGCGCGCCGTGCCTCGGCTTCTCGTTCGTGACGCGACGCTCCGTCAACGAGGAGCTCTTCACGCGCTTCCCGAACACCATCGTGCTGGCGCTCATGGCCGCCGTCGTGTTCGTGACCGTCGGCGTGACCCTGGGCATCATCGCGGCCGTGCGACGTGGCTCCGCGACGGACCGCGGGCTCGTCGGCGCCTCGCAGGTGCTCGGCTCGATCCCGTACTACGTCCTCGCGCTGCTCGTCGCCCTCTACCCGGTCATCCTGTGGAACGTGCTGCCGCAGTACTCGTCCATATCGGCAGGAGTCGGCCCCTACTTCCTGGGCATGCTCGCGCCGGCGCTGATCCTCGGGTTCGTCACCTCGGCGTCCTACGTCAGGTACACCCGCAACTCGATGATCGAGACGCTGTCGATGGACTACATCCGCACCGCGCGCTCGAAGGGCATCAGCGAGCGCACCGTGCTCTACAAGCACGGCTTCCGCGCCGCGATGAGCCCGATCGCGACGATCCTCGGTCTCGACATCGCCGCCCTGCTGACGGGCACGCTCATCACCGAGCAGATCTTCGGCGTCGACGGCATCGGCCGCCGCGGCCTGGCCGCCCTCAAGGCCTTCGACCTGCCCGTCATCATGGGCACGGTGCTCATCGGAGCGGTCGTCGTCGTCTTCATGAACCTCGTCGTCGACATCGCCTACTCCTTCATCGACCCGCGAGTGAGGCTGTCGTGACCGCCACCGTGAACACCATCTCGACCCAGTCCGCCGAGGCCCGGAACGCCGGCGACGTCGTCCTCGACGTCAGCGACCTCTCGGTGGCCTTCCCCACCGAGGAGGGCGTCGTCAAGGCGGTCTCCAACCTCACCTACCAGGCCCGACTGGGGCGCACGCTCGCCATCGTCGGCGAGTCCGGCTCGGGCAAGTCCGTGAGCAGCATGGCGGTGCTCGGCCTGCACAACCCGAAGCGCACCCAGATCACGGGCAGCATCAAGCTGGACGGCATCGAGCTCGTCGGCGCCCCGGCGTCGACGTTCCAGAAGATCCGCAGCACCAAGGCCGCCATGGTCTTCCAGGACCCGCAGAGCTCGCTGCACCCGTTCCACAAGGTCGGCAAGCAGATCGCCGAGGCCTACCAGGCCCACAACAAGGTGAGCAAGCAGGTCGCGATGAAGCGGGCGGTCGAGATGCTCGACCTCGTCGGCATCCCCAACCCCCAGCGGCGGGCGAACTCCTACCCGCACGAGTTCTCGGGCGGCATGCGCCAGCGTGCGATGATCGCGCTCGGCCTGGTCAACAACCCCAAGCTGCTCATCGCCGACGAGCCGACGACCGCTCTCGACGTGACGGTCCAGGCTCAGATCCTCGACCTCGTCAACGACCTCCAGAAGGAGTTCGGCTCCGCGGTCATCCTCATCACCCACGACCTCGCGGTCGTGGCCGAGACGGCCGACGACATCCTCGTGATGTATGCCGGTCGCGGCGTCGAGAAGGGCAGCGCCAAGGAGGTGCTGGCCCAGCCGTCGCACCCGTACACCTACGGCCTGCTGCAGTCCCTGCCCTCGCACTCCGAGGACCTCGAGGAGCTCCGCGCCATCAAGGGCACGCCGCCCAGCCTGCTCAACCTCCCGTCGGGCTGCTCGTTCCACCCCCGCTGCGAGTTCAAGTCGCAGGTCGAGGGCGAGGCCTGCTGGACGCAGCTGCCCGCGTGGCGCCCGACCCCCGGACTGCACAACCGCGAGATCCGTTGCCACCTGGCCGATCCCGTGGCCACCCTGAAGCACGACGAGGAAGCCCGATGAGCGACCAGACCCTGCTCAAGGTCACCGACCTCCAGCGCCACTTCCCGATCCGCGAGGTCCAGGGACTGCGCATGGTGAGGGCGACGGTCAAGGCCGTCGACGGCATCAGCTTCTCCGTCAAGGAGGGGCAGACGCTCGGACTCGTCGGTGAGTCCGGCTGTGGCAAGTCGACGACGTCGCGGCTCGTGACGCGCCTCGACGAGCCGACCGGCGGCACCATCGAGTTCGGTGGCCGCGACATCACGCACCTGAAGGAGCACGAGCTGCGGGACATCCGCCGCGACGTGCAGATGATCTTCCAGGACCCGTACTCCTCGCTGAACCCGAGGCAGACGGTCGGGGCGATCCTCAGCACCCCGCTGCGTGTGCACGGCCTGCACCAGGGCAAGGAGAAGGCCCGGGTCCAGGAGCTGCTCGAGCTCGTCGGCCTCAACCCCGAGCACATCAACCGCTACCCGTCGGAGTTCTCCGGTGGCCAGCGCCAGCGCATCGGCATCGCCCGTGCGCTCGCCGTCGAGCCGAAGCTCATCATCGCCGACGAGCCGGTCTCGGCCCTCGACGTGTCGATCCAGGCGCAGGTGATGAACCTGCTCGCCAAGCTGCGCAACGAGCTGGACCTCGCGTTCATCTTCGTGGCCCACGACCTCGGCGTCGTGCGCCACTTCTGCGACCAGGTCGCCGTGATGTACCTCGGCAAGATCGTCGAGTTCGGCGACAAGAAGAAGATCTACGAGGCACCCGAGCACCCGTACACCCAGGCCCTGCTCTCCGCGGCGCCCGACATCAACGTCGCGCGTGGCATCGCCCCCAAGGAGCGCATCCGCCTGATCGGCGACGTGCCCAGCCCGATCGACCCGCCGAGCGGCTGCCGCTTCCGCACTCGCTGCTGGAAGGCGCAGGACATCTGCGCCCAGCAGGAGCCGCCGCTCGTCACGGCCACGGCCGAGGAGTCCACGCGTGCCTTCCGCGAGGGCGGCGTGCACCTGCAGGCCTGCCACTTCCCCGAGGTCAAGACCGACCTCGTGGCCGAGGTGCCGGCCTGACGGTCGCATCGCCCGCAGGACCACGTATGCGGCTGGGCCAGCTCCCCGTGCGGGAGCCGGCCCAGCGGCATACCCGGGCAAAGGTGGTGGGACGGGGCTCGCGAGGTCCGTTAGGGTTGAACCACCTCGGCGTGAGCGTGCGCCGACGACCGAAGGACGATGAACGTGGCCCAGAAGGGACCCAGGCGCAGCCGTGTCGACGGCCTGCAGCCGGCGAGGCGAGCCCCCCGGGGGTCAGTCGCGCCCCAGTGAGGCGCAGGGCTGACCCCGCCCCGCCTGCCCGTCCACCCCTCGACCACGGGAGACGGGCCTCCCGCAGACCACACCCGTCGACCCCCGCAAGGACGCATCATGGAAACCGCTGAGATCAGGCGTCGCTGGCTCTCGTACTTCGGCAGCCAAGGCCACACCGTGGTGCCGAGCGCCCCGCTCGTGCACGAGGACCCCAACCTGCTGTTCGTCAACGCCGGCATGGTCCCGTTCAAGCCGTACTTCCTCGGTCAGGAGACCCCGCCGTTCAGCCGCGCCACGAGCGTGCAGAAGTGCGTGCGCACCCTCGACATCGAGGAGGTCGGCAAGACGACCCGCCACGGCACCTTCTTCCAGATGAACGGCAACTTCAGCTTCGGCGACTACTTCAAGGAAGGCGCCATCCAGCTCGCGTGGGAGCTCATCACGCGCAGCCAGTCCGAGGGCGGCCTCGGCTTCGACGAGAAGGACCTCTACGCGTCCGTCTACCACGAGGACGACGAGGCGATCGCGCTGTGGAAGAAGGTCGCCGGGCTGTCCGACGACCGCATCGTGCGCCTGGGCCGCAAGGACAACTACTGGAACATGGGCGTCGCCGGCCCCGGTGGCCCCTGCTCCGAGATCCTCCTCGACCGCGGACCCGAGTTCGGTGCCGACGGCGACTGGGAGGCGGGCGACCGCTACCTCGAGTTCTGGAACCTCGTCTTCATGCAGTACGAGCTCGAGAACGTCCGCTCCAAGGAGGACTTCGACATCGTCGGAGACCTGCCCAAGCGCAACATCGACACCGGCATGGGCCTCGAGCGCGTGGCGTTCCTGCTTCAGGGCGTCGACAACATCTACGAGACCGACGAGGTCTTCCCGGTCATCGCGGCGGCGGAGGACCTCTCGGGCCGTCGCTACGGCTCCGACCACGACGACGACGTCCGCTTCAGAGTCGTGGCCGACCACGTGCGCTCCTCGCTCATGCTCATCGGTGACGGCGTGACCCCCGGCAACGAGGGCCGCGGCTACGTGCTGCGCCGCCTGCTGCGCCGTGCCGTGCGCTCGATGCGGCTGCTCGGCGTCGACGCGCCCACCCTCGAGCAGCTGCTGCCCGTCAGCATGGAGCGGATGAAGGCGTCCTACCCCGAGCTCGAGACCGACTTCCAGCGGATCAGCCAGGTCGCCTATGCCGAGGAGGAGGCCTTCCGGCGCACCCTCAGCTCCGGCACGACGATCCTCGACACCGCGGTGGCGCGGGCCAAGTCCTCCGGTGCGACGACCCTCGGCGGCGCCGAGGCGTTCGCGCTGCACGACACCTACGGCTTCCCGATCGACCTGACGCTCGAGATGGCGGCGGAGCAGGGCCTTCAGGTCGACGAGACCGGCTTCCGCCGGCTCATGGGCGAGCAGCGCGACCGGGCCAAGGCCGACGCGCGCGCCAAGAAGTCGGCGCACGGCGACACGAGCGTCTACCGGCAGCTGTCCGACACGCTCGGGCGCGACGTCGAGTTCACCGGCTACGACCAGACCCTGACCGACACGCGCATCCGAGGCCTGATCCGCGACGGCCTGGTCGTCGACCGAGTCGCTGCGGGGGACGAGGTCGAGATCGTCCTCGACCGCACCCCGCTCTACGCCGAGTCCGGTGGCCAGCAGGCCGACCACGGCCGCATCCGCCTGGCCAACGGCGCCCTCCTCGAGGTCACCGACGTGCAGCGCCCCATCACCGGCCTCGTCGTGCACCGCGCGACGGTGCTCGAGGGTGAGGCCGGCGTCGGCGAGGACGCCGAGGCGGAGGTCGACGTCGTGCGCCGGCGCTCCATCTCGCGCGCGCACACGGCGACCCACATGGTCCACCAGGCCCTCCGGGACGAGCTCGGCGAGACCGCGACGCAGGCGGGCTCGGAGAACTCTCCCGGCCGGCTGCGCTTCGACTTCAAGTCCCTCCAGGCGGTCCCCGCCGCGGCGATGGGCGAGATCGAGGGCCGGATCAACGCCGTGCTCCTCGACGACCTGCCGGTGACCGCGGACATCATGAACATCGACGCGGCCAAGAAGCTCGGCGCCATGGCGCTCTTCGGCGAGAAGTACGGCGAGCGCGTGCGCGTCGTCTCCATCGGCGAGTGGTCGCGCGAGCTCTGCGTCGGCACGCACACCCCGCGCGTCGGCCAGATCGGGGTCGTCAAGCTGCTCGGCGAGAGCTCGATCGGCTCCGGCGTGCGCCGCGTCGAGGCGCTCGTGGGCGCCGACGCCTACACCCACCTCGCGCGCGAGGCCACGATCGTCAGCCAGCTCACCGACACCCTCGGCGTGCGACGTGACGAGCTGCCCGACCGCATCGCGGCGATCCTCGGTCGTCTGCGCGACGCCGAGAAGGAGATCGCCGCCGTCCGCCAGAGCCAGGTGCTCGGTGCGGCGTCGGGTCTCGTGCAGTCGGCCCGCGACATCGGCGGCGTGACCTTCGTGAGCCACGACGCCGGCGACGGCGTCACGGGCGACGACCTGCGCAAGCTCGTCACGGACGTGCGCGGCCGCCTCGGCAACGACCGTCCGGCACTCGTCTCCATGGCGTCGGTGGCGGGCGGACGTCCCGTCGTCATCGTCGCGACCAACGAGCGGGCGCGTGAGGCCGGTCTCAAGGCCGGGGCCTTCGTCAAGCTGGCGGCCCAGGCACTGGGCGGCGGTGGTGGCGGCAAGGACGACCTCGCCCAGGGTGGCGGAACCGACCCGGCGCGGGTCTCGGCGGCGCTCGGTGCCGTCGAGGACCAGCTGCGCAACCGGGGCGCCTGACTTGACCGACCCTCGCTCCCGGACCGGGGCACGCATCGGCGTCGACGTGGGCAACGCCCGCGTCGGCGTCGCCGCGTCGGACGCCTCCGGGGTGTTCGCCCACCCCGTGCGCACCCTGCCCCGGGACGTCGAGGGTGACAGCGACGTCGAGGCGATCGTGTCCCTCGCGCACGAGCTCTCGGCGATCGAGGTCGTCGTGGGACTGCCGCGCCTGCTGTCCGGCGAGGAGGGCGAGGCGGCGCGCATCGCGCGCGACTACGCCGGTCGGCTCGCGGGGCGACTGGGTACGGTAGGGGTGCGGATGGTCGACGAACGCTTGACCACCGTGGACGCGCACCGCAGACTACGCGACAGTGGCGTCCCGGGCCGGGGGCAACGAGCCGTTGTCGACCAGGCCGCTGCAGTACTCATCCTGCAGTCGGCCCTCGACACCGAGTCGCTGTCGGGCCGCCCACCGGGGGAGACCGTCACGCCGGGGGGCAAACGGAAGAAGGAACGTCGTCGATGAAGGACCATCTCGAGTCATCGATCTTCGGTGACCACGAGGACACCGTCGACGGTGTCGACCACCTCGACGGCAGCCACGCCCCCGGCGCCCACCCGGGTGCGACGCCTCCCCTGAGCCGGCGCGAGATGCGCGAGCGGGAGCTCGCGGAGCGCAAGCGTGGCAAGCGCCGCGGGGCCAAGGCCGCGGCCGGTGGCGCGCCGCGCGGCAAGCCGTCGGTCTTCCGCCGCCTCGTCGTCATCGTGCTCGCGCTCGCCGTCATCGGTGGGGGAGTCGCGGTCGCCTACAAGGCCCTGCGCCCCGTCGTCGAGGGCTTCCTCGAGTCCAACGACTACCCGGGCCCCGGCACGGGCGAGGTCCGCGTGACCATCGACCGCGGGTCGGGCGGCACGGCGATCGCCAAGACCCTCGCCGACGAGGACGTCGTCAAGTCGAGCAAGGCCTTCATCGAGGCGGCCAACAACGACCCGAAGAGCGCCGGCATCCAGCCGGGCATCTACACGATGAAGAAGCAGATGAAGGCGGCCGACGCGCTCGCCATCCTCGTCGACCCCAAGAACCGCCTGATCACCCGCGTCGTGATTCCCGAGGGCCTGTGGGCCGACGAGATCTACGCCAAGCTCTCGAAGTCCTCCGGCATCCCCGTGGCCCAGTACGCCGCCGCGGCCAAGCAGGTCGACGAGCTGGGCCTGCCGCCGTCGGCCAAGGGCAACATCGAGGGCTACCTCTTCCCGGCGAGCTACGAGTTCGGGCCCACGGCGACGGCGCTCGACCAGCTGAAGGAGATGGTGGCGGAGTCGACGAAGCGACTCGACGCGCTCGGCATCGCGCCGGACCGGATGGAGCGCGTCGTGACCGTCGCGAGCCTCGTCGAGGGTGAGGCCCAGAACGAGACCGACCGCTCGCGGGTCGCCCGCGTGGTCGAGAACCGTCTCGCCAAGAAGATGTCGCTCGGGTTCGACTCGACGGTCAACTACATCTTCAAGAAGCGCGGCGTGCCCACGCAGCAGATGCTCGAGAGCAACAACCCCTACAACACCCGTCGCTTCCAGGGCCTCCCGCCGGGACCGATCTCCAACCCCGGCGAGAGCGCCCTGCAGGCGGCCGCCAACCCCGTCGCCGGGCCGTGGCTCTACTTCGTCACGGTGAACCTCGACACGGGGGAGACGAAGTTCGCCGCCACCTACGAGGAGCACCAGCGCAACGTGGCGCAGTTCCAGAAGTGGTGCGCCGACAACAAGGGCAAGTGCTGAGCGAGAGGAGCGCGATGCCCCGGCACTGTGCGGTGTGGGGCAGCCCGATCGGGCACTCGCTCTCGCCCGTGCTGCACCGCGCTGCCTACGCGGCCCTCGGGCTGCGCACGTGGACCTACGACCGGCGCGAGGTCGACGTGGCAGCGTTCCCGGACGCCCTCGCCGGGCTCGACGACACCTGGCGCGGACTCTCGCTGACGATGCCCCTCAAGGAGGTGGCGCTCGCGTCGGCGAGCGTCGTCGACGCGACCGCACGCGACACCGGCTCGGCCAACACCCTCGTGGCCACCCCGGCCGGGTGGCACGCCCACAACACCGACATCCACGGCATCGAGGCGGCGCTGCTCGTGGCCGGCTGCTTCGACACGACCCACGCGCTCGTCATCGGCAGCGGGGCCACGGCCCGCTCGGCCGTCGCCGCGCTCGCGGCCTCGGGCACGCGGCGGGTGACCTTCATGGTGCGCGACCGGCCCAGGTCCGAGACGGTCGCGCAGGCCGAGCGGGCCGGGCTCGTCGTGGACGTCGTCGCCCTCGGGGACTGGCCCCTCGCCGACGTCGTCATCAGCACCGTGCCGCCCGACGCGGTGCCCGGCCTCGACGCCTTCCCCGTCACCGACCGCGACGAGAGCCCCCGCACGGTGCTCGACGTCGTCTACGGCCACGGACCCACGCCGCTGCAGCGTCGCGCCCGCGCGTGCGGGTGGACGCTCGCGGCCGGCACCGACATGCTGCTGCACCAGGCCGCGGCCCAGGTGACGCTCATGACCGGCAGGCCGGCCCCCCTCGACGCGATGGCCACGGCGCTCGCCGCCCTCGTCGACCCCGAGTGGGGCACACCGCTCGCGACGTCCTCATGACCTGGGCGACCTTCCCCGCCACGCCGTGGTGGTTCGTCGCGCTGCTCACCGTCGCCGGGGCCGGTGTCGGAGAGGTGCTCCGGCGGCGCCTCGCAAGCGGCGGCTACCGCCTCGACGACGAGACCGGTCCGCACCCCCGGGTGTCGTCGCGCGTCGTCCCCGTCGCGCTGGCCCTGCTCTGGGGACTGCTCGCGTGGCGCTTCGGCCCCCTGTCCGAGTGGGCCCTCAGCCCCGCCTACCTCGCCTTCGCCTTCGTCGCGGTGGCGCTCGCGTGGATCGACGCGGACGTGCACCGGCTGCCCCGGGGACTGACTCGGCCGGCATACCCCCTCCTCGTCGCCCAGCTCGCGCTCGCGTCGCTCGCGTCGGGGGACTGGGAGGCGCTGCGCCGGGCGGCGATCGCCGGCGCCGTGCTGTGGGCCATCTACTTCGTGCTCGCGCTCGTCGCGGCGCTGCTCGGCAGCGGCTTCGGATACGGCGACGTGACGCTCGCGGGGCTCGTCGGGCTGGCCACGGGCTACGTCAGCGTGTCGACGACCCTCGTGGCGTCGTATGCCGCGTTCATCCTCTCCGGGGTCTACGGGCTGGGCCGCCTCGTGCTGCGCCGCGGGTCCCGCAAGGACGACATCGCCTTCGGACCGTGGATGCTGCTCGGCCTGCTCATCTCCCTCGTCGTGCAGGTGCGCCCGCTGTTCTGACCGGTTCGGCGGTTCCGGGTGGCACGGCGGTCCCGCGGAGCGGGCGGCGCGCAGGCGGCGCGCGGGCCCGTGGGAGGATCGGGGCATGTTGCGTTGGTTGACGGCCGGTGAGTCGCACGGGCCCGCACTCGTCGCCATGATCGAGGGTCTTCCCGCGGGGGTCGAGGTCGGCGCGAAGGACCTGCAGGCCGCCCTCTCGCGTCGGCGCCTCGGCTACGGGCGCGGTGCGCGGATGAAGTTCGAGCAGGACGAGGTCGAGTTCCTCGGCGGCCTGCGCCACGGGCGCACGCTGGGCTCGCCCATCGCCGTGCGCATCGGCAACAGCGAGTGGCCGAAGTGGACGACCGTGATGAGCCCCGAGGCCGTCAGCGACGAGGCGTATGCCGCGTCAGACGACGTCAACGCGGAGAAGGAGGTCGCGCGAAACAAGCCGCTGACCCGCCCGCGCCCCGGCCACGCCGACCTCGTCGGCATGCAGAAGTACGGTCACGAGGACGCCCGCCCGGTGCTCGAGCGCGCCTCGGCCCGCGAGACCGCGGCGCGCGTCGCCCTCGGTGAGATCGCGGCCCGCTTCCTGGAGCAGGCCTACGGCATCCGCCTCGTCTCGCACACGGTCTCGATCGGCACGGCCGGCGTGCCCGCCGGCGCCGCGCTTCCCACGCCCGACGACGTCGAGCGTCTCGACGCCGACCCGGTGCGCGCCTTCGACCCCGAGGGGTCGGCCGCCATGGTCGCCGAGGTCGACGCGGCCAAGAAGGACGGCGACACCCTCGGCGGGGTCGTCGAGGTCCTCGCCTACGGAGTGCCGCCGGGCCTGGGCTCGCACGTCCACTGGGACCGCAAGCTCGACGGCCAGCTCGCGCAGGCGCTCATGAGCATCCAGGCGATCAAGGGCGTCGAGGTCGGCGACGGCTTCGAGACCGCCCGCCGCCGGGGCTCCGAGGCGCACGACGAGATGGAGATGACCGACGGCGTCATCACCCGCCGCACCGGCCGCGCCGGCGGCACTGAGGGCGGCATGTCGACCGGTCAGGTGCTGCGCGTCCGCGCCGCGATGAAGCCGATCAGCACCGTGCCGCGGGCCCTCTCGACGGTCGACGTCGCGACGGGCGAGGCCGCGACCGCCATCCACCAGCGCTCCGACGTGTGCGCGGTGCCGGCTGCCGGCGTCGTCGCCGAGGCGATGGTCGCGCTCGTCCTCGCCGCGTCCTGTCTGGAGAAGTTCGGCGGCGACTCGGTCACGGAGACCGCACGCAACCACACGGCATACCTCGACGGCATCCGGAAGGGGCTGCGCACGTGGTGAACGAGTCGAGCACGCGACCGGTGGCGGTCGTCGTCGGTCCGCCCGGTGCGGGCAAGACCACCGTCGGCCAGGAGCTCGCGACGCGGCTCGGCGTGGCGTTCCACGACGTCGACGCCGCGATCGAGGCGGCCCAGGGCCGCTCGATCTCGGACATCTTCGTCGACGACGGCGAGTCGGTCTTCCGCGACCTCGAGCGGGCCGAGGTCGCCCGCGCGCTCGCCGAGGAGTCGGGCGTCGTCTCGCTCGGCGGGGGAGCGGTCATGGACCCGCTCACCGAGGACGCGCTCGCCGGCCACGCGGTCGTCTTCCTGGACGTGGCCATCGCCGACGCGAGCAAGCGCATCGGCTTCGACCGCTCCCGCCCCCTGCTGTCGGTGAACCCGCGCGCGTCGTGGGTGCGCATGATGAACGACCGTCGCCCCACCTACGAACGCGTGGCCACGGTGCGCGTCGACACCGGGGGCCGCACGCCGGCCGAGGTCGTGGACGTCGTCGTCGCCGAGCTCGGGGCGAGCCGGGCGTGAGCGGGGTCGACAGTCCCACGACCGTCGCGGTCGGCGACGACTACGACGTCGTCATCGGGTCGGGTGTGCTCGACCGCGTCGGGGACCTGCTCGGTCCCGACGTCGAGCGCGTGCTCGTCGTGCACCCGCCGACGCTGCCCGAGCTGACCACGCGCGTGACCGCGGCCCTCGAGCAGAAGGGGTATGCCGTCCACGTCGCCCAGGTGCCCGACGCCGAGGCGGCCAAGACGGCCGAGGTCGCAGCCGCGCTGTGGGCGCAGCTCGGCGTCGCCGGCTTCACCCGGACCGACGCCGTCGTGGGGGTGGGCGGCGGCACCGTCACCGACCTCGCCGGCTTCGTCGCCGCGTCGTGGCTGCGCGGTGTGCGCGTCGTCCAGGTGCCGACGACGCTCCTCGGCATGGTCGACGCGGCCGTGGGCGGCAAGACCGGCATCAACACCGCGGAGGGCAAGAACCTCGTCGGCGCCTTCCACCCGCCTGCGGGTGTGCTCTGCGACGTCGACGTGCTCGCGACCCTGCCGGAGGCGGACCTCGTCGCCGGGCTCGCCGAGGTCGTCAAGTGCGGCTTCATCGCCGATCCCGTGATCCTCGACCTGGTGGAGTCTTCGGTCGCGGCGGACCCGACCGTTGCGCGCAGCGCGGCGAACCCGCACCTGCGCGAGCTCATCGAGCGGGCCGTGCGGGTCAAGGCCGACGTCGTCGCCGCCGACCTGCGCGAGAGCTCGCTGCGCGAGATCCTCAACTACGGCCACACGTTCGGCCACGCCATCGAGCAGGTCGAGCACTACAGCTGGCGCCACGGCGAGGCCGTCGGCGTCGGGATGGTCTACGTCGCCGAGCTCGCGCGCCTCACCGGCCACCTGAACGGCCCCGAGGGCGACGCACTCGTCGCGCGGCACCGCTCGGTGCTCGAGTCGCTCGGCCTGCCGACGACGTATGCCGCCGGCCGCTGGGACGAGCTGCTCACGGCGATGCGGCGCGACAAGAAGTCGCGCGGCTCGACGCTGCGCTTCGTCGTGCTCGACGGCCTCGCCCGGCCCACCCGCCTCGCCGGCCCGGACGACACGCTGCTCCAGGCGGCCTACGGCCTCGTGTCGCGTCGCTCCGACACGGCGGCTCACTAGACTCGCCGCCATGACGGCACCCACGGTCTTCGTCCTGTCGGGCCCCAACCTGGGCCGTCTCGGCACCCGCGAGCCGGAGGTCTACGGCTCGGACACGCTCGACGACGTCCACGCCGCCGTGCAGCGCGAGGCCCGCGACCTCGGTCTCGTCGCCGACTGCCGCCAGACCAACCACGAGGGCGAGCTCATCGACTGGCTGCACGAGGCCGTCGACGTCGGCGCCGACGTCGTGCTCAACCCGGGGGCCTTCACGCACTACTCGTATGCCGTCCGCGACGCGTGCGCGATCGTGACGACGAGCGGTCGCAGCCTCGTCGAGGTGCACCTGTCGAACCCCGCTGCCCGCGAGGAGTTCCGGCACACCTCGGTGGTCGCCGGTGTCGCGACGGGCACCATCGCCGGGTTCGGCCTGCAGTCCTACCTGCTCGCGCTGCGCGCTCTCGTCTGACGCCTCGCGGCCGACCAGGTCGTAAGGTCCAGACATGCCCACGCGACGCCGCGGACCCGTCACTGCGACCGAGCTGATGCAGGAGCTCGAGGATCGGTATCGCAACGATCCGGAGTACCGAGCGAGCTGTGACCGCCAAGAGGCGGAACACAGAGCCCGCCGCGCCGAACTGGAGCGCGCAGAGCGGCCGCTGGTCGAAGACTTCGGGCCGCCGGGACTCCGGTGGGCTCGGCCTGGGAGCTTTACGAGCACCCCGAACTCGGTGAGACGGCATACCCGCTGCTGGTGAAACACCTCCGACTCGACTATCCCGATCGAATCTTGAACGGCATCGCACGGGGGTTCACCAAGGAGGTCGCGCGCAAGCACTGGCCGGAGCTACTCAGCATCTACCTAGCGGACGACCGCCCAGAATCCCGCGATGGCCTCGCGACAACACTGAGTGCGTGCGCACTGCGCGCCCACTATGACGACCTCCTGTCGATTCTGGACAACGAAGATCTTGGCGAAACGCGTATCTACTTCCTCAGGCCGGTCAACCGCATCGGAAATCGGATGGCCCCGGGAGCGGGACGCGAGGTCATCGAGCGGTTCCGAGGTGACCCCGTGCTCGGGGTCGAGGCCGACGCGATTTTGCGTGGACGCGGTCGGAACGACTGACCTGATCCGCACGCTCATGACTGAGCCGCACAGGGACGGCAACCGTCTGGCCCGCCACGACTCCGCATGGCAGGCGCTGCTGAATCACCTCACGCCGGCCGCGTGGCCGACACCTCGACCGTCACCACGGACTGGCTGCCAGCCGGCACCTTGTCCGTGGGCGTAACCAGGCGCGCCACCACATCAGCGGTGGTGTCCGCATACAGATCCGGGGCCGGGGCCGGGGAACCACCGGCTCGCCACGCGCCGAGAGATGCCGCCCCGTTATCGAGCAGCCGCCACCGCGAGCCCAGGCGCGCATGGAAGTCCTTCTTGACCTCGAGGGGCGTCTGCGCGGTCGCGTACACGAGGGTGACCGACGAACTGGTGCGGATCACGCTGTTACCACCACCCTTCACGCTCGTCCGCGACAACTCGGTCGCCCCCGGAGGCACGGTCATGACGTCCAGCTTGGCGAGCCGGTCGGTGACCTTCTGGTCGGCCGCGTCCGTGCCGCACGCGGCCATCCCGGCCGCCAGAACGGCCGCGGCGACTACGACCGCGAAGGGCCTGCCACGTCGGCGCGTCACGCCCCGCAGCCTGCCTGCCGAGCCCATGCGGCTAGGCGTAGGAGACTGGCCCGGTCCCCTACGCCTACCGAGGTTCCTGATGAACTGGCAGACGGACAGGGCAGCAGCAGCGATCGTGACCGCGGCCGTTGCACTCCGCCGTCGCAAGAGTCGTCGCCACCGATGAGCCTGCACGCCCTCTCCGCCCATAGGTCGGAGTGTGCCAACGAGCGCCAGCCGCCGCACTCAAAAACGAGGGACCGCGCGCGGGACCTGATGTTCACGCTCATGCCGCTCCACGCGTCATCAGCGAGGCACGAGGGGGCTGTGCGAAACTCGCTCATGGCCGCCATCGAACACCGAATCGCGCCCCTCATTCACCCAGTGCGTCGCGTCGGCGTCGTAGTCAGCGGATCCATCGGCGCTGGAGGGCGGGATCGTGACGAAGAGTCCCCGAGACGTACGAGTGCGCAGGATCTACGAACCGGCGGAGGAGCAAGACGGAAAGCGCGTCCTGGTGGACCGCCTGTGGCCACGCGGAGTGAAGAAGGTCGACGCCCATCTCGACGAGTGGTCCAAGGACGTGGCGCCCTCCACCGAACTGCGCGAGTGGTACGGACACGAGCCGGCGAAGTTCGAGGAGTTCAGCCAGCGTTATCTTGCCGAGCTCAATGACCCGGCGCGCGCCCGGGCTTTGGATCACCTTCGGGAGCTGGCGAGCGGTCAGCGGTTGACCCTGTTGACGGCAACCAAGAATGCCGACATCAGCGAAGCGGCAGTCCTCGCCGCCATCCTTCGTGAATGAGCCCGGCCGGTGCGGACTCCAGTCAAGGAAATCACAGCGACTTGCCACGCCCTCGGTGCCGGCGATGGGAAAGACCGCTCATGCCGCGCGGAGCACGTGGTGTCCGGGCGTCTGAGCAGGCAGACATTCGCCGTCCTGTGCGAGCCTGCTTGTCATGGGTGAGGATGAGCAGCTCGTCGTCAGCGCCATGGCGATCAATGTGACGGTCCCCGAGGCGCTGCGGTGGAACGACACCCGCCGCGGTCAGGTCTTCCGGCTCGACACGCTCAACGTGCGGATGCTGCCCGACGGCCGTCTCGCGGCCAAGGCGTACGGCCGACCCGTCGAGGGCGGCCGGGGAGCCTACGTCTCGTTCACCGTGCCGGACCGTCCCGAGCTCGTGACGCTCATCGCGGCGGCCGCGGACCGCGCCGCCGAGCGATGGGCGGGCCACCGGGGTCTGCAGTGACCGGTGCCGGTCAGGCGGCGCCGAGCGCCTCGGGCAGGGGTTGGGCGTGCACGATCGTCAGCTCCGACACGGCGCGGGTGAGCACGACGTAGAGCCGGCGCAGGCCGGTGCGCTCGTCGGGCTCGGCTGCCGCGATGGCAGCCGGCTCGAGCACCACGGTGCGGTCGAACTCGAGCCCCTTGGCGACGCTGGCGGGCACGACCTCGACCTGGTGGTCCTCGTCGTCGCCGTGGTCGCGGTCGAGTCGTCCGTGGGGGATACCGCTCGACGCGAGCGCAGAGGACACGCGCTCGACGTCGGCGTCAGGCACGATGACGCCGACCGACCCCGCGGCGCTCGCGGCGCGCTCGACCGCGTGCACGACCTCGGCGTCGAGGCCGGCCGCCGCTGCGGGTCGGATCTCGAGCCGGCCCGGGTTGTCGCGCACCGACACGGGTGCGCCGAGCCCGGGAGCCATGACGGGCAGCAGACGGGCGGCGTACTCGATGACGACGGCCGGCACGCGGAAGCCGCGGTCGAGCACGACGAGGTCGTGGTCATCCTTGCCGAGGTGGCGCATCGCCTCCTCCCACGAGGCCGTCGCCCACGGCGTCGTGCCCTGGGCGATGTCGCCGAGCACGGTGACCGAGCCGGTCGAGGCCCGTCGCCCGACGGCGCGCAGCTGCATGGGGGAGAGGTCCTGGGCCTCGTCGAGCACGACGTGCCCGAGGCTCGGCACCCGCCGCAGCAGGTCGTCGACCTCGTCGAGCAGGGCCATGTCGGCGCGTGACCAGCGGGCGGCGCCCTTCGTGCGGGCCGGCTTGTCCCACAGGAGCATCCGCTGCTCGTCGTCGGTGAGGTCGTCACCGGCCGCGGCGCGCAGCGCATCCGGGTCGGACCAGAGCCGGTGCAGCACGCCCTGCGGGTCGAGCGGGGGCCACACCGACGAGACGTACTTCTTGACAGCCGCGGACTTCGCCACGGCGTCCTGCACCCGGTCGTCGGGTGCGTCGCCGGCCCGCTCCATCTCGAGGAGCACGTGGTGGGCGAGCCGCTGGGGGAGCAGGTCGCGCGCGGCCGAGTAGCGCACGCCCCGCGCGGCGAGCTCGTCGACGATTCCCGCGACCTCGTATGCCGGCACGCGCCACTTGCGCACGCCGCGCGGCACCACGAGCGCCTCCGTGGGACGCACGAGGCTCGACCACACGGCCCGGCGCAGCACCGACGCGAGCCGGGCGTCGCCCTTGAGCGTCGCGACGTCGGCCGGCTCGTCGGCCCGCACCGTGCCGTGCTCGAGGAGGGTCTCGATCGTCGCGTGGCCGACGCGCACCTCGCCGAGGGAGGGCAGCACGGCGCCGATGTGGTCGAGGAACGCCCGGTTGGGCCCGACGACGAGTACCCCGGAGCGGTCGAGGCGCTCGCGGAAGGAGTAGAGCAACCACGCCGCGCGGTGCAGCCCGACCGCGGTCTTGCCGGTGCCCGGCGCCCCCTGCACGCAGACGCTGACCGTGACGTCGCTCCGGACGATCTCGTCCTGCTCCGGCTGGATCGTCGAGACGATGTCGCGCATCGGGCCGGTGCGGGGGCGCTCGATCTCGGCGGCGAGGATCGAGCCGGCCGAGTCGGCCGACGCCGGCTCGCGCAGGTGCTCGTCCTCGAGCGCGGTGAGGCGCCCGCGGTCGACGCCGAACCGCCGCCGCAGCACGACGTCCATGGGCTCGAGCGGCGACGCACGGTAGAAGGCGGTCGAGATCGGGGCGCGCCAGTCGACGACGACGGGGTCGCCGGCCTCGTCGGACACGTGTCGGCGACCGATGTGGAACTGCTCGGGCGGACCGTCCGGCGGGTCGACGTCGATGCGACCGAAGAAGAGGGTGGTGCGCGGGTCGTCCTGCAGCGAGGCGATGCGCCGGGCCAGCACCCAGCCGAGCACCTCGCCCGAGATGGCGTCGCTCGCCTTCGACGCGTCGAGCGACTCGGCCAGCTCGCGCATCCGGGTCAGCTGCGCCCTCGCGGCGTCGAGGTAGGCCTGCTCCCTCGCGAGCTCACCGCTCAGCGCGTCCGTGGTGTCCCTGGTCTCCGGGGTCTCCGTGCTCGGCTCGGCGCTCGGGGACGGGGGCATGACGAAGCCGCCTTTCGTGGGCCGGGGGTGCGAGGGGGAGGAGCGAGCCTACACCCCGGCAGGCTGCGGCGGCCGTGACGATTCCGCGATCGGGCGGACCCCCGGCTAGACTCGTGCGGCAACTCCCCAAGTCAAAGAACGTCCGGGGCTCCGGCGTGCCCAGCGGCACCCGACCGGGCCGGCCGGCATACGAAAGTGGTTTGTGACGATGGCTTCGACCAACGACCTGAAGAACGGCATGGTGCTCAACCTCGAGGGACAGCTCTGGTCCGTCGTCGAGTTCCAGCACGTGAAGCCCGGCAAGGGGCCGGCCTTCGTGCGCACCAAGCTCAAGGCCGTCCTCTCCGGCAAGGTCGTCGACAAGACGTTCAACGCGGGCACCAAGGTCGAGACGAGCAACGTCGACAAGCGGACGATGCAGTACCTCTACAAGGACGGCACCGACTTCGTCTTCATGGACACCGACACCTACGACCAGATCAACGTGTCGGAGACGGTCGTCGGCGACGCCGCGAACTACCTCCTCGAGAACCAGAACGCCATCGTCGCCACGCACGACGGCGCCCCGCTCTATGTCGAGCTCCCCGCCTCGGTCGTCCTCGAGATCACGCACACCGAGCCCGGGCTGCAGGGCGACCGCTCGACCGGTGGCACCAAGCCCGCGACCCTCGAGACCGGCGCCCAGATCAACGTGCCGCTCTTCCTCGAGACCGGCACGCGCGTCAAGGTCGACACCCGCGACGGGTCGTACCTCGGCCGCGTCAACGACTGATCGGACGCGAACTCCCTTGGCAGCACGCAGCAAGGCCCGCACGCGGGCCCTCGACATCCTCTTCGAGGCGGACCAGCGCGGTCTCAACGCCGAGACGCTCCTCGACGAGCGCCTCGGCGACCGCGAGTCGCGGGCGGCCAACAACCCCTACACGGCAGAGCTCGTGCGCGGCGTGGTGGCCAGGTGGAACGACATCAACGCGGCCCTGACCGACTACAGCCAGGGCTGGACGCTCGAGCGGATGCCCGCCGTCGACCGCGCGATCCTGCGCCTCGGCGCGTGGGAGGTCCTCTGGAACGACGAGATCCCCGACGCCGTGGCGATCTCCGAGGCCGTGACGCTCGCGACCGAGCTGTCGACCGACGAGTCGCCGGCGTTCGTCAACGGCCTGCTCGGCCGGCTGGCCGAGGTCAAGGCCACCATCGTCTGACGACTCCGCAGCACACGCACGAAGCCACCCGAATGCGGGTGGCTTCATGCGTTCCGGCGGCGCGGCGTGCCGAGGACTGGACCGGTGTCGGGGCGAGTCCGGCGCCGCGTTAGACTCCACCGCGAAGACATCCTTTAACCACCGTCCTGTGAGGCGGGGAAGGAGGTCCAGCGGCTGTGACCTGCCCTGACCTGAGTGCATCTGCCCAGTCATCGAGCGACCGCTCGAGCATCCCCGAGGACGCTCGCGACGTCATGAGTGAGGGCGACATCGCCCGGGCGCTCCGCCGCATCGGCCACGAGGTCCTCGAGCGCAACAAGGGCAGCGAGGGCCTGGTGCTCCTCGGCATCCCGTCGCGCGGTGTGCCACTCGCGCGCCGCCTCGCCGCCGGCATCGAGCAGGTCGAGGGCCACGCGGTGCCCGTCGGCGAGCTCGACATCACGCTGCACCGCGACGACCTGCGCCGCAACCCGGTGCGCACGGCCCACCGGTCCCGCATCCCCGACGGCGGCATCGACGACAAGGTCGTGGTGCTCGTCGACGACGTGCTCTACTCCGGCCGGACGATCCGCGCCGCGTTGGACGCCCTCTCCGAGCTCGGCCGTCCCCGAGCCGTACGGCTCGCGGTCCTCGTCGACCGCGGCCACCGGGAGCTGCCGATCCGGGCCGACCACGTCGGCAAGAACCTCCCGACGTCGAGCACCGAGCGCGTGCACGTCCGGGTCGCCGAGGTCGACGGCCTCGACGTCGTGCGCATCAGCGGCGGTGACGCCCGATGACGAAGCACCTCATCTCCTCCGCCGACCTGACCCGCGCCGAGGTCGAGGACATCCTCGAGACGGCCTCGTCGATGCACGACCTCCAGCGCCGCGAGGTCAAGAAGGTGCCGACCCTGCGCGGCCGCACCGTCATCAACTTCTTCTTCGAGGACTCGACGCGCACCCGCAGCTCCTTCGAGATCGCGGGCAAGTGGATGTCGGCCGACACGATCAACCTCTCGGCCAAGGGCTCCTCGACGAGCAAGGGCGAGAGCCTGCGCGACACGGCGATGACCGTCGACGCCATGGCGGTCGACGCGCTCGTCATCCGCCACAACGCCTCGGGCGCCTGCCAGCAGGTCGCGCAGTGGGTGCGGTGCAGCGTCATCAACGCGGGGGACGGCACTCACGAGCACCCGACGCAGGCCCTGCTCGACGCCTACACCCTGCGTACGCGCCTCGGTGACCTCGCCGGCAAGCACGTCGTCATCGTCGGTGACCTCACCCACTCGCGGGTCTTCCGCAGCAACGTCATCACCCTCAAGACCCTCGGTGCGCGCGTCACGGTCGTCGCCCCGCCCACGCTCATGCCGAGCGGCATCGAGGCGTGGAGCGCGGCCGACGGCTTCGCGACGAGCTGGGACCTCGACCCGGTCCTCGACGGCGAGGGCGAGCACGGGCCGGTCGACGCCGTGATGATGCTGCGCGTCCAGCGCGAGCGGATGAGCGGCGGCTACTTCCCGACGGCTCGCGAGTACACCGTCGGCTACGGGCTGACCCGCGACCGCCTCGAGCGGATCGTCGCCCGCAACGACGACGTGCTCGTGCTGCACCCCGGCCCGATGAACCGCGGCCTCGAGATCGCGCCCGAGGCTGCCGACTCTCCGCAGTCCGTCGTGCTCGACCAGGTCTCCGCAGGCGTCGCCGTGCGGATGGCCGTGCTCTACCACCTGCTCGCGGGGGACGACACGCCCGCGCCCGTCGCTGCCACCGAAGGAGCCGTCCGATGACCCGCCTCGTGATCCGCGGCGCGCGGCTGCTCGGCGCCGACGCCGCCGACCTGCTCGTCGAGGACGGCGTCATCACCGAGGTCGGCTCGGTCTCGGCGCCGTCCGACGCCCAGGTGCTCGACGCCGACGGGCTCGTCGCGCTGCCGGGCCTCGTCGACCTGCACGTGCACCTGCGCGAACCGGGCCGCGAGGACGCCGAGACGATCGCCACCGGTTCGGCCGCGGCCGCCGCCGGCGGCTTCACCGCGGTCTTCGCGATGGCCAACACGAGCCCCGTCACCGACACCGCCGAGGCAGCCGAGCGCGTGCTCGACCTCGGCCGGGCCTGCGGCCTGACGGAGGTCGTCCCGGTCGGCGCCGTGACGAAGGGCCTCGAGGGCGCGGAGCTCGCCGAGCTCGGCCTCATGGCCCGGTCCCGCGCCAAGGTGCGGGTCTTCAGCGACGACGGCCACTGCGTCCACGACGCGCGCATCATGCGACGGGCGCTCGAGTACATCAAGCCGTTCGGCGGGGTCATCAGCCAGCACGCGCAGGACCCCCGCCTCGCCGGCCGGGAGGCCTGCTGCCACGAGGGCGAGGTCTCGGGACGGCTCGGCCTGCCCGGGTGGCCCGGCATCGCGGAGGAGTCGGTCGTCGCGCGCGACGTCATGCTCGCCCGGCACACGGGCTCGCGCGTCCACGTCGCGCACGTCTCGACCGCGGGCACCGTCGAGGTGATCCGCTGGGCCAAGGCCCAGGGCATCGACGTCACGGCCGAGGTCACGCCGCACCACCTGGCCCTGACGACCGACCTGCTGCTCGGCTACGACCCGGTCTACAAGGTCAACCCGCCGCTGCGGCCCAGCGAGGACGTCGAGGCGCTGCGAGCGGCGCTGGCCGACGGCACCATCGACGCCGTCGCGACCGACCACGCGCCGCACGCCCGCCAGGACAAGGAGCACGCCTTCGTCGACGCGGCCTTCGGCATGCTCGGCCTCGAGACGGCCCTCTCGGTGGTCAGCGACGTCATGGTGCGCTCGGGGCTGCTCGACTGGGCCGACGTCGCCCGCGTCATGTCAACCGCACCCGCCCACATCGGCGGACTCGCCCACCAGGGGAGGGAGCTCGCCGTCGGCAGCCCCGCCCACATCACCCTCGTCGACCCCGACCGTGAGGTCACCGTCGACGCCGCCGCGAGCCGCAGCCGCTCGCGCAACAACCCGTGGCACGGGCGCACCCTGCGAGGAGCCGTCCTCGCGACGGTCCACGCGGGCCGCGTCACCCACGACGTCCGCAACGGCGCGGACGGTGCTCCCACCCGACGGGGCACCGAACGAGAACTGACGAACGCGACGACCACGGGAGCAGACCTGTGACCACCCAGACACCCTTGACCGTGCCGAGCCGGGACGGCAGGCCCGCCCGCAGGCGCGAGGCCGCGGCTCTCGTCCTCGAGGACGGCCGTACCTTCCGTGGAGCGTCCTACGGAGCCGTCGGTGAGACGGTCGGTGAGGCGGTCTTCTCCACCGGCATGACCGGCTACCAGGAGACCCTGACCGACCCGAGCTACCACCGTCAGGTCATCGTCATGACGGCGCCCCACGTCGGCAACACCGGTGTCAACACCGAGGACGACGAGAGCACCCGCATCTGGGCCGCGGGCTACGTCGTCCGCGACCCCGCGATCCGCTCGTCGAACTGGCGCGCGACGCGCGACCTCGAGGACGAGCTCGTCGACCAAGGCGTCGTCGGCATCTGCGAGATCGACACCCGCGCCCTGACGCGCCACCTGCGCGAGCGCGGCGCCATGCGCGTCGGCATCTTCAGCGGCGACGCCGCGGGCCGTCCGGAGGCGGAGCTGCTCGACGCCGTCCGCACGAGCCCGCAGATGGCTGGCGCCGCCCTCGCCGCCGAGGTCTCGACCACCGAGCCGTATGCCGTCCCGGCCGTCGGCGAGAAGCGCTTCACCGTGGCCGCGATCGACCTCGGTATCAAGGCGATGACGCCGGCGCTCATGGCGCAGCGTGGCATCGAGGTGCACGTCCTGCCTGCGACCGCGTCGATCGACGACGTGCTCGCGGTGGGGGAGTCCGGCCCCGACGGGGTCTTCTTCTCCAACGGTCCCGGTGACCCGGCCAGCGCCGAGCACGAGGTGGCGCTGCTGCGCGAGGTCCTCGACCGCCGCATCCCGTTCTTCGGCATCTGCTTCGGCAACCAGCTGCTCGGCCGCGCGCTCGGCTTCGGCACCTACAAGCTGAAGTACGGCCACCGCGGCATCAACCAGCCGGTCATGGACCGCACCACCGGCAAGGTCGAGGTGACCGCGCACAACCACGGCTTCGCCGTGGACGTGCCCCTCGACAAGGACAGCGACACGGCATACGGCCGCGTCCGCGTCAGCCACGTGTGCCTCAACGACGACGTCGTGGAGGGGCTGGAATGCCTTGACCTGCCTGCCTACTCGGTGCAGTACCACCCGGAGGCGGCAGCCGGCCCGCACGACGCCGCCTACCTCTTCGACCGCTTCCTGGAGCTCATGACCAACCGACAGACCACCCACCAGCAGATCTCGGCGAGCGAGGGGACCCACTGATGCCGAAGCGTGAAGACATCAAGAGCGTCCTCGTCATCGGCTCCGGGCCGATCGTCATCGGCCAGGCCTGCGAGTTCGACTACTCCGGCACCCAGGCCTGCCGCGTGCTGCGCGAGGAGGGCATCCGCGTCATCCTGGTCAACAGCAACCCGGCGACGATCATGACCGACCCCGAGTTCGCCGACGCGACCTACGTCGAGCCGATCACCCCCGAGGTCGTCGAGGCGATCATCGCCAAGGAGCGACCCGACGCGGTGCTCGCGACCCTCGGCGGCCAGACGGCCCTCAACTGCGCGATCTCGCTGCACGAGAACGGCGTCCTCGAGAAGTACGGCTGCCCGCTCATCGGCGCCAACGTCGAGGCCATCCAGCTCGGCGAGGACCGCGAGAAGTTCAAGGGCGTCGTCGAGCGGTGCGGTGCCGAGTCCGCCAAGTCCCTCATCTGCCACTCGATGGACGAGCTCCTCGCGGCCGCGGACGAGCTCGGCTACCCGGTCGTCGTGCGCCCGTCGTTCACGATGGGCGGCCTCGGGTCGGGCTTCGCCTACGACGAGGCCGACCTGCGCCTCCTCGGCGGCGCCGGGCTCCAGTACAGCCCCACGACCGAGGTGCTCCTCGAGGAGTCCATCCTCGGCTGGAAGGAGTACGAGCTCGAGGTCATGCGCGACCACGCCGACAACGTCGTCGTCGTCTGCTCCATCGAGAACCTCGACCCGATGGGCGTGCACACCGGCGACTCGATCACCGTCGCTCCCGCGCTCACCCTGACCGACCGGGAGTACCAGCGGCTGCGCGACATCGGCATCGCCGTCATCCGCGAGGTCGGCGTCGAGACCGGCGGCTGCAACATCCAGTTCGCCGTCAACCCGGCCGACGGCCGCATCATCGTCATCGAGATGAACCCCCGCGTCTCCCGCTCGAGCGCCCTGGCCTCCAAGGCGACCGGCTTCCCGATCGCCAAGATCGCCGCGAAGATGGCCATCGGCTACACGCTCGACGAGGTGCCCAACGACATCACCCGCGAGACGCCGGCCAGCTTCGAGCCGACCCTCGACTACGTCGTCGTCAAGGTGCCGCGCTTCGCGTTCGAGAAGTTCCCGGCCGCTGACCCCACGCTGACGACGACGATGAAGTCGGTCGGCGAGGCGATGGCGATCGGCCGCAACTTCACCGAGGCCATGCAGAAGGCGCTGCGCTCCCTCGAGAAGAAGGGCGCGAGCTTCCACTGGGACGGCGCGATCACCAGGGTCCAGGCCGAGCGGGCGCTCGAGGAGGCCAAGGTCCCGACCGACGGCCGCATCGTCCTGGTGCAGCAGGCTCTGCGCGGCGGCCTCACCGTCGAGCAGGTCCACGAGGCCACCGGCATCGACCCGTGGTTCCTCGACCAGATCGCGCTGCTCAACGACGTCGCGACGATGCTCGCCGACGCCGAGCAGCTGACGCCCGAGCTGCTCCGCCTCGTCAAGAAGCACGGCTTCAGCGACGCCCAGGTCGCGTCCATCCGCCGCATGCCGGAGGCCGTCGTCCGCGGGGTGCGCCACGCCCTCGGGGTGCGCCCGGTCTACAAGACCGTCGACACCTGCGCGGCGGAGTTCGCGGCGCGCACCCCGTACCACTACAGCTCCTACGACGAGGAGACCGAGGTCGAGCCGCGCGAGCGCCCGGCCGTCATCATCCTCGGCTCGGGCCCCAACCGGATCGGGCAGGGCGTGGAGTTCGACTACTCCTGCGTCCACGCGTCGTTCTCCTTGCGCGACAAGGGATTCGACACGGTCATGGTCAACTGCAACCCCGAGACCGTGTCGACCGACTACGACACGAGCAGCCGCCTCTACTTCGAGCCGCTGACCCTCGAGGACGTCCTCGAGGTCATCCACGCCGAGAGCCAGGCCGGCCCGATCGCGGGTGTCATCGTCCAGTTCGGCGGCCAGACGCCGCTCGGCCTTGCCCAGGCCCTGGAGGACGAGGGTGTGCCGATCGTCGGCACGTCGCCCGGTGCCATCCACCTCGCCGAGGACCGCGGCGCCTTCGGCCAGGTGCTCGCCAAGGCGGGCCTCATCGCCCCGAAGCACGGCACGGCCTACAGCTCCGACGAGGCGCTCGTCATCGCCCGCGAGATCGGCTACCCGGTGCTCGTGCGGCCCTCGTACGTCCTCGGCGGCCGCGGCATGGTCATCGTCTACGACGACGACTCGCTCGTGACCTACATGGAGAAGGCCACGGAGGCCTCGCCGGAGCACCCGGTCCTCGTCGACCGCTTCCTCGACGACGCGATCGAGATCGACGTCGACGCGATCTTCGACGGCGAGGACATGTACCTCGGCGGGATCATGGAGCACGTCGAGGAGGCCGGCATCCACTCGGGCGACAGCTCGTGCACCCTGCCGCCCGCCACCCTCGGCGACGGCGAGCTCGAGCGGGTCCGCGTCGCGACGCGCAAGCTCGCCGAGGGCATCGGCGTACGCGGCCTGATGAACGTGCAGTTCGCCCTGGCCCAGGACATCCTCTACGTCATCGAGGCCAACCCCCGCGCCTCGCGCACGGTGCCGTTCGTGGCCAAGGCGACCGGCGTGCCGATCGCGAGCGCCGCGGCGCGCGTCATGCTCGGCGCCTCCATCGCGGAGCTGCGCGAGGAGGGCCTGCTGCCGGCCACCGGCGACGGGAGCCGCATGCCGGACCACGCGCCGGTGTCCATCAAGGAGGCCGTGCTGCCCTTCAAGCGCTTCCGCACCAAGGAGGGCGTCGCCGTCGACTCGCTCCTCGGTCCCGAGATGCGCTCGACCGGCGAGGTCATGGGCATCGACGTCGACTTCGGCTCGGCCTTCTCCAAGGCCCAGCAGGGCAGCGGCTCGGCCCTGCCGCGCTCCGGCGCGATCTTCGTGTCGGTCGCCAACCGCGACAAGCGCGCCATGCTCTTCCCGGTCAAGCGCCTCGTCGACCTCGGCTTCACGATCCTCGCGACGCGCGGCACCGCAGCCGTGCTGAAGCGCAACGGCATCGAGGCCACCGTGGTGCGAAAGATCACCGAGCGCGACGGCGACGCCCCGGGCGAGAAGTCGATCGTCGACCTCATCCTCGACGGCACGGTCCAGATGGTCGTCAACACCCCGTCGGGGCAGGACGCCCGAGCCGACGGCTACGCCATCCGGGCCGCGACGACGAGCGCCGACAAGCCGATCATCACGACGATCGCCACGCTCGCGGCGGCCGTCCTCGGCATCGAGGCCGGCCTGACCGAGGAGATCCGGGTGAAGTCCCTGCAGGACCACGCCCGCGACCTCGACCTCTATGGCCGGCACGAGTCGCGCGCCGCCACGGCGGCGGTGGGCGCATGAGCGAGCGCGCCGTGCGGGCCCGGGTGACCCAGGAGGTGGCCGAGGTCATCGCCACCCGCCGGGTCGGGGCCTACCAACACATCACCCTCGTCGCACCGGGCGTCGCCGAGCTCGCCCGCCCGGGCCAGTTCGTCGCGCTCGCCGTGGGCGGCGAGACCTCGGGCACCCTGCTGCGACGGTCCTTCTCGATCCACAAGGTCAGCCCCAGCGGCACCTACGGCGGCACGGTCGAGATCGTCGTCTCGGCCGTCGGCGTCGGCACGCGGTGGATCGTCGAGCGCCAGCCGCACGACACGATCGACGTCGTCGGGCCTCTCGGCAAGGCGTTCCCGCTGCCCACCGAGCCCGTCGCCTGCGTCCTCGTCGGCGGCGGCTACGGCAGCGCGCCACTCTTCTGGCTCGCCGGCGAGCTGCGCGACCGCGGCTGCCACGTCGAGATGGTGCTCGGCGCCGCGAGCGAGGACAAGCTCTTCGGCGTGGTCGAGGCCCGTCGCAGCTGCGACGGCGTCACGGTCACGACCGACGACGGCTCCGCCGGTCAGCGGGGCTGGGTCAGCGACCCGCTGCCCGAGATCATCGACCGCACCGGGGCCGGCGTCGTCTACGGCTGTGGCCCCATGGGGATGCTCGAGTCGATCACCCGGGTCGCGCAGGCGCACGGCGCCGTCGCCCAGGTGGCCGTCGAGGAGTCGATGGCTTGCGGCGTCGGGGTCTGCATGACCTGCGTCATGCCGGTCGTCGGTTCCGACGGGAAGACGCGGATGGTGCGCTCGTGCGTCGAGGGACCCGTCTTCCGCGGCGACCGCGTCCGCTGGGACGCCTTCGACGGCGGTCACGCGCGCGTCCCGGACGATGCCGTCGGCGCTCCGAGGGTGGGTGGCCACTGATGGTCGACCTGTCCACGGACCTCGGGGCGGGCCGCCGCCTGCCCAACCCGCTCATGACGGCCTCGGGCTGCGCGGCCAACGGCAAGGAGCTGCACCGCTTCTTCGACGTCGCCGACCTCGGCGCGTTCGTCACGAAGTCGGTCATGGCCGACCCCCGGTCGGGTCGCGGCACGCCGCGCATGGCCGAGACGCCCTCCGGGATGCTCAACTCGATCGGCCTGCAGGGACCGGGCATCGACGCGTTCGTCGACGAGGACCTGCCGTGGCTCAAGTCCGTCGGCGCGCGCGTGCTGCCCTCGATCGCCGGCAGCTCGAGCACGGAGTACGCCCACGTCGCGGCGACCTTGCGCGCCAGCCGCGCCTTCGACGCCGTCGTCGGCGTCGAGGTCAACATCTCGTGCCCCAACGTCGCCAACCGCGGGCTCGTCTTCGCGTGCGACCCGCTGGCCTCGGCCAAGGTCATCGCGCTCGTGCGCGAGCAGCTCCCGCGCGACCTCCCGGTCTACGCCAAGCTCAGCCCGGACGTCACCGACATCACCGCCATCGCGGCGGCCTGCGTCAAGGCCGGCGCCGACGGCCTGACGATGATCAACACCCTGCTGGGCATGGTCATCGACACCGACCGCATGCGCCCCCAGCTCGGCGGCGTCACGGGCGGCCTCTCCGGGCCGGGCATCCGCCCCGTCGCGGTGCGCGCCGTCTGGCAGGTGCGCCAGGCGATGTTCGAGGGTCGTATGCCGACGGTGCCGATCATCGGAGTCGGGGGAGTCCGCACGGGGCGCGACGCCCTCGAGCTCGTTGCCGCCGGAGCCAGCGCGATCCAGGTCGGCACGGCCGTCTTCAACGACCCGTCCGCGCCGGTGCGGGTGCTGCGCGAGCTGTGCGAGCTGCTCGAGGCCAAGGGCTTCGAGCGCTTCGCCGACGCCGTGGCCGTCGCGCACGGCCGGTGACGAGCCACCCCGACGCCGGCCCCGACCACACAGACACCCAGGACAAAGGGAGACCGACGATGAGCAAGGCCTTCGGGGCCCGCCTCCAGGACGCGATGCGGACCCACGGGCCGCTGTGCGCCGGCATCGACCCGCACCGGGCGCTGGTCGAGTCGTGGGGCCTGTCCTACGACGTCGCCGGTCTCGAGCGGTTCGCGCTGACCTGCGTCGAGGCGTTCGCCGGGCGGGTCGCCGTGGTCAAGCCGCAGTCGGCCTTCTTCGAGGTCTTCGGCAGCCGCGGGCTCGCCGTGCTCGAGCGGGTACTCGTCGAGCTGCGCGAGGCGGGCACGCTGACGATCCTCGACGCCAAGCGCGGTGACATCGGGTCGACGATGTCGGCGTACGCCGAGGCCTACCTGGGCGAGCACGCCGTGGCCCCGCCCGACGCGCTGACGGTGAGCCCCTACCTCGGCTACGAGTCGCTGCGGCCCGCGATCGACGTCGCCACCAGGACCGGGCGTGGGCTCTTCGTCCTCGCGCTGACCTCCAACCCCGAGGGCGCGGGCGTCCAGCACGCCATGCGCGACGGGGAGTCCGTGGCGGGCTCGATGGTGCACGGGGCCCGGGGCGACAACGCGCCCGCGCGGGGCCGCGGCGAGCTCGGCAGCGTCGGTCTCGTCATCGGCGCGACCGTGGGCAGCGCCGTCCACGACCTCGGGCTCGACCTCGTCGAGGCCGCGACCCCGGTGCTGGCTCCGGGCTTCGGCGCGCAGGGCGGCACCGTCGAGTCGCTCGCGTCGACCTTCGGACCCGCCCGGGACCAGGTGCTCGCCTCGTCGAGCCGCGAGATCCTCGGCGCCGGCCCCGAGCCCGGTCGTCTCGTCGCGCAGACCCAGCGTGTCGTCGAGTCCCTGCGCGGCTGACGTCGGTCGGCCCGGGGACGCTTCGGTGGAGTCGCAGGACGGCGCCGGCCACACGGCATACGGTGTGGGCATGTCGACGCGGGTGGGGCGCAGGGAGGCCGGGCGGACGCCTGGTCGTCGCGCAGGGCGCGCGCTGCTCGCCCTGCTCGTCACCACGACCGCCCTCGGCGGCTGCGCGTCGTCATCGCCGGGGGAGTACTGCGACGTGCTCCGCTCGGTGCAGGCCGACTGGAAGGGCGGCACCGCGGTGCTCCAGGACCCCGCGGCCGCCGCCCGGTTCATGACCTCCGTCACCGAGGTCGAGGCGAGCGCGCCCGACGAGGTGAAGGCCGACTGGGCCTCGCTGCGCACGCTCGTGCAGCAGTTCACGGTCGCCAACCCCGACCTGTCGGCCCTGACGAAGCGGATGCAGGGTTTCGAGGCCTCGGCCAAGCGCATCGAGGTGCATGCGCGGGAGACCTGTCAGGTCGACCTGTCGCGCTGAGGGCGAGGGCCGCGGCCACCGGATTGCCCGGCCCCGCGTTGCGGCCCGTGCTGCCCGCTCGCTAGGTTCGGCGGAGACAACACGAGACGTGAAGACGACGGGGGCGCGGGGCGCTCCCGAAGCAGCAAGGAGACCGAAGACCGTGGCGCTTCCACCGCTCACCCCCGAGCAACGGGCCGCAGCACTCGAGAAGGCTGCCGCCGCACGTCGGGAGCGGGCCGCGGTCAAGAACCGGCTGAAGTACTCCAGCGGCTCGCTCGCCGAGGTCCTCGAGGACGGCAAGGTCGACGCGGTCATCGGCAAGATGAAGGTCACCGAGCTGCTCGAGTCGATGCCGGGCGTCGGCCGCGTCCGCGCCAAGGCGATCATGGCCGAGGTCGGGATCGCCGAGTCGCGCCGCGTGCGTGGCCTCGGTGCCAACCAGGTCGCGGCGCTGCTGCACCGCTTCGAGAAGCCGTGATGGCGGCGGACACGACCTCGACCGCGGAGCCCCAGCACGACGCAGCCGGACCCCGTCGGGGCCGGCTCACCGTGCTCGCGGGCCCGACGGCCGTCGGCAAGGGCACCATCGCGGAGTACGTCCGCACGCACTTCCCGGGTGTCTGGTTCTCCGTCTCGATGACGACCCGTCGACCGCGCCCCGGCGAGGTCGACGGCGTGCACTACCACTTCGTCGACGACCAGGAGTTCGACCGGCTCGTCGAGGCCGGCCAGTTCCTCGAGCACGCCGTCGTGCACAGCGCCGCGAAGTACGGCACCCCGCGCGGCCCGGTCGAGCGGGTCATCGCGAGCGGGCGCGACGCCCTGCTCGAGATCGACCTGCAGGGCGCCCGCCAGGTGCGCGAGACGTGGCCCGAGGCCCTCTTCGTCTTCCTCGCGCCGCCGAGCTGGGACGAGCTCGTGCGCCGGCTCGTCGGCCGGGGCACCGAGGACGAGGCCGAGCGGGAGCGCCGGCTGGACACGGCGCGGTCCGAGCTGGCCGCCCAGAGCGAGTTCGACGAGGTCGTCGTCAACGACGATGTTCGTCGGGCGAGCGAAGAACTCGTATCATTGATGAGATCGGGACGCGCCGACCGGTGAGTCCCGCCCTGATGTGTGTGCCAGCCCACGGCATACGGCCGCGTGGCCGTCGACGTCGCGTCGCACACCTCACGCCCGCTGAAACCAACGAAACGAGATCACTGTGTCCGGTACCCAGGCAGCTCCCATCGGCATCACCAACCCGCCGATCGACGACCTCCTGACCGTTGCCGACTCGAAGTACGCGCTCGTCATCTACTCCGCCAAGCGCGCTCGTCAGATCAACGCCTACTACTCCCAGCTGCAGGAGGGCCTGCTCGACTACGTCGGCCCGCTCGTCGAGACCGAGGTCCACGAGAAGCCGCTGTCGATCGCCCTCCGCGAGATCAACGAGGGCCTGCTGACCTCGACGCCCACCGAGGCCTGAGCACCGCAGAGGGGTCGGAGCAGCCGATGCGCGTCGTGCTCGGGGTGAGTGGCGGCATCGCCGCCTACAAGGCGTGCACGCTGCTCCGGCTCTTCACCGAGCACGGGCACGACGTCACGGTCGTGCCCACCGCGGCGGCCCTGCAGTTCGTCGGGGCGCCGACCTGGTCGGCCCTGTCTGGCAAGCCCGTGAGCACCGACGTGTGGACCTCGGTCCACGAGGTGCCGCACGTGCGCATCGGGCAGTCCGCCGACCTCGTCGTCGTCGCCCCGGCCACGGCCGACCTGCTGGCCAAGGCCGCGCACGGCCTGGCCGACGACCTGCTCACCACCACGCTCCTCACGGCGCGGTGCCCGGTCGCGTTCGCGCCGGCCATGCACACCGAGATGTGGGAGCACCCCGCGACCCAGGCCAACGTCGCCACCCTCCGCTCGCGCGGCGCGCACGTCATCGACCCCGCCGTGGGCCGCCTGACCGGCAAGGACACGGGCGCGGGCCGCCTCCCCGAGCCCGAGGCGTTGTATGCCGCGTGCCTCGCGATCCTCGCGGGTGACGGTGGCGCGCCTGCCGAGGCTTCCGTCCGCGACCTCGAGGGCCGCCGGGTCGTCGTCTCCGCCGGCGGCACCCGCGAGCCGCTCGACCCGGTGCGCTACCTCGGCAACCGCTCGTCCGGCAAGCAGGGCGTGGCCATCGCCCGGGCCGCGGCCGAGCGCGGCGCCGAGGTCACCCTCGTGGCCGCCAACGTCTCCGTCCCCGTGCCCGACGGCATCGACGTCGTCGCCGTCGAGACCACCCTCGAGCTCCAGCGGGCCGTCGAGGACGCGGCGGGCGACGCCGATGTCGTCGTCATGGCCGCGGCCCCGGCCGACTTCCGGCCCGCCGCCGTCAGCGACAGCAAGATCAAGAAGTCGAGCGACCCCGACGCCGGCCTGCGCGTCGAGCTCGTCGAGAACCCCGACATCGTGCGCGGGCTCGTCGAGGCCCGTGCGGCCCGGGGAGCGACCAGGCCCTTCGTCGTGAGCTTCGCGGCCGAGACCGGCGACGCGCACGGCAGCGTCATGGACCACGCCCGCGCGAAGTTCGCCCGCAAGGGCAGCGACCTGCAGGTCGTCAACGAGGTCGGCACCGACATGACCTTCGGCAAGGACGACACGACCGTGCACCTGCTGCGGCGCGGCAGCGACGCCGTCACCACGGTCGGCCCGACGTCCAAGGACGCCGTCGCCGACGCGCTGTGGGACACCATCTCGCCGCTGCTGGACTGAGCACTAGACTCTCGCCCCAGCGTGGCCTGCCATCCGCAGGCCCCGCGCCGCCGAACCACCCGCACCAACTCCGCACCCGACCGAGGGAGAGCAAGTGTCCGCACGTCTGTTCACGTCCGAGTCCGTCACCGAGGGACACCCGGACAAGATCTGCGACCAGATCAGCGACTCGATCCTCGACGCCCTCCTGACCGACGACCCGCAGGCGCGCGTCGCGGTTGAGACGATGGTCACGACCGGGCTCGTCCACGTCGCGGGCGAGGTCTCGACGACCGCCTACGTCGAGATCCCGCGGATCGTGCGCGAGACCATCCTCGAGGTCGGCTACGACGGCTCGCAGAAGGGCTTCGACGGTCGCACCTGCGGCGTCTCGATCTCCATCGGCGCGCAGTCGCCCGACATCGCCCAGGGCGTCGACACCGCCCACGAGCACCGCACCGGCGACATCGAGGACATCCTCGACAAGCAGGGCGCCGGCGACCAGGGCCTGATGTTCGGCTACGCCTGCGACGACACTGCCGAGCTCATGCCGCTGCCGATCTTCCTGGCCCACCGGCTCTCCGAGCGCCTGACGCAGGTGCGCAAGAGCGAGGAGCTCGCCTACCTGCGCCCCGACGGCAAGACCCAGGTCACCATCGCCTACGAGGGTGACAAGGCCGTCTCGCTCGACACCGTGGTCCTCTCGACCCAGCACGCGCCCGACGTGTCGCTCGACGGCATGCTCGAGCCCGACATCCGCGCGCACGTCATCGAGCCCGTGCTCGCCGAGCTGCGCGACAGCGGCACCGACCTCGACGTCAGCAGCTACCGCGCGCTCATCAACCCGACCGGTCGCTTCGAGATCGGCGGCCCGATGGGTGACGCCGGCCTGACCGGCCGCAAGATCATCGTCGACACCTACGGCGGCATGGCCCGTCACGGTGGTGGCGCCTTCTCGGGCAAGGACCCGAGCAAGGTCGACCGCTCGGCCGCCTACGCCATGCGCTGGGTCGCCAAGAACGTCGTCGCCGCGGGCCTGGCCCGTCGCTGCGAGGTCCAGGTCGCCTACGCCATCGGCAAGGCCCAGCCCGTCGGTCTCTACATCGAGACCTTCGGCACCGAGACCGTGCCGGTCGACTCGATCCAGCAGGCCATCGGCGACGTCTTCGACCTGCGCCCGGCCGCGATCGTCGACGCGCTCGACCTGCTGCGCCCGATCTACCGTCCGACGGCGGCCTACGGCCACTTCGGCCGCACCAAGGCCGACGGCGTGGAGAACCCCTTCACGTGGGAGCGCACCGACCGCGTCGAGGCCCTGCGCAACGCCGTCTCCCGCTGAGGATAGGTTCGCCCTCGTGGGCGACGACAACGACACGAGCACACAGCGACCGGCCGCAGGGCCGGTCGCTGCTGTCGTCGTCGAGACCCCGCTCGCGCACCTCGACCGTGTCTTCGAGTACGCCGTGCCGGACGAGCTCGATGCGGACGCCGTCCCCGGGGCGCGCGTGCGGGTGCGGTTCTCGGGCCGCGAGCTCGACGGCTTCGTCGTCGAGCGCCGTGACGAGCCGCAGCACGCCGGCCGGCTGACGCCGCTGCGTCGGGTCGTCAGTGCCGAGCCGGTCCTGACCCCCGAGGTGCTCGCGCTCTGCCGCGCGGTCGCCGACCGGTATGCCGGCACGCTGAGCGACGTGCTGCGCCTGGCGGTGCCGAAGCGCCACGCCACTGCTGAGCGCAACCTGGCGATGAAGGCGCCTGCCGTGGAGGAGGTGACGCCGCCCGAGCCCGGCCCGTGGACCGCCTACGCCGCGGGACCGGCGTGGCTGCGCCGGGTCGCGTCGGGGGAGGGACCGGCTGCGGCCTGGGCCGCGCTGCCGGGGCGGCGCGGGGACGCCGACTGGCCGGCGGCACTGGCCGTCGCCGCGGCGACCGCCCTGTCCGCCGGTCGCGGCGCTCTCGTCGTCGTGCCCGACCACCGCGACGTCGACCGGCTCGACGCGGCCCTGACCGCGGTGCTGGGCAAGGGCCGGCACGCGCGGTTGACGGCCGACCAGGGGCCTCAGGCGCGCTACACCGCCTGGCTCAAGGTGCTGCGCGGGCACGTCAAGGTCGTCATCGGCACGCGCGCGGCCGCCTTCGCTCCGGTCCACGACCTCGGGCTCGTCGCCTGGTGGGACGACGGAGACGACCTGCTCGCCGAGCCCCGCGCGCCGTACCACCACGCCGGCGTCGTCCTCGGCCTGCGGGCCGCGGCCACGGGGGCGGCGCTGCTCGCCGGGGGATTCGGCCGCAGCCTGCGCATGCAGGTGGACGTCGAGTCCGGGGCGCTCGTGCCGGTCGAGGCGGAGCCGGCACTGCTCCGGGCAGCGGCCCCGCGGGTGACCATCGCCGGTGAGGGCCTCGACGAGGAGCGCGACGGCCCCTCGGCGCGGGCCCACATCCCGTCCCGGGCGTGGCGCGTCGCCAAGGACGCACTCGTCGACGGGCCCGTGCTCGTCCAGGTGCCGCGTCGCGGCTACCTGCCGTCGCTCAGCTGCGCCGAGTGCCGCACCCCGGTCCGGTGCGCCCGCTGCCAGGGCCCGGTGGCGCTCGGGGCGGCCGGGTCGGCGCCCGCCTGCCGGTGGTGCGGCCTGTCCCTCGCCGGGCACGGCTTCGCGTGCGAGAACTGCGGGTCGCGCCGGCTGCGCTCGTCCATCACCGGTGCCCGTCGCACGGCGGAGGAGATCGGCCGCGCGTTCCCCGGCTTCCCCGTCCACACGTCCGGGTCCGGTGAGGTGCTCGCCTCGGTCGGCCGTGAGCCCGCTCTCGTCATCGCCACGCCGGGCGCCGAGCCCGTGGCCGACGGCGGCTACACCGCGGTGCTCCTGCTCGACGCGTGGGCCAGCCTCGACCTGCCCACGCTCGACGCACCGCTCGAGGCGCTGCGCCGGTGGATGGCGGCTGCCGCCCTCGCGAGGGAGGGGCGGGCCGTCGTGCTGAGCGGGGCCCCGGAGGCCGTGGCCCTGCCGGCCGTCGAGGCCCTCGTCCGGTGGGACCCGGCCTGGCTCGCGGCGCGCGAGCTCGCCGAACGCCGTGAGCTCGGTCTGCCACCTGCCGTCCGGATGGCACAGCTGACCGGTGGCCGGCGGGCTCTCGAGGAGGCGCTCGAGCAGGCTGACCTGCCTGCAGCGGCCCAGGTGCTCGGCCCGGTCCGGCTCTCGCACACCAGCGGCCCGCCGCGCCGGCCGCCCGCCGACGGGGAACCGGAGCGGGCACCCGCCGACCACCACGCGCTCGTGCGCGTCCCCGCGTCCGAGACCGAGTCGCTGACGCGGGCACTGCTCGCGCTCAAGGCTTTTCGTTCCGCGCGCAAGGAGACCGACGTCGTGGCGGTCCGTGTCGACCCGCTCGAGATGTTCTGACGGTCCCGTCGAGAACTGTGCACTCGACGGCCCGGGCCAGTCGAGTGCCCACATCCCGACGTCGGGAACTGGGCACTCGACGTCGGTGGGGGCGTGACAGAGTGACGGCATGCCCGATCGCGAGCTCGACATCGTCCTCTACGGCGCCACCGGTTTCGTCGGGGCCCTGACCGCCGCCCACCTCGCCCGGAACGCCGGATCCGACGTGCGGATCGCCCTCGCGGGACGCTCGCGGCCCAAGCTCGAGGCGCTGCGCGTCGAGCTCGGCGCCGAGGCGTCGTCGTGGGAGCTCGTCGCGGTCGACGCGACCGACGCCCCGGGTCTGCGAGCCCTCGCCGCCCGCACCCGGGTCCTCGTCACGACGGTCGGCCCCTACGCGACCCACGGCAAGGAGGTGGCCCGTGCCTGCGCCGAGTCCGGGACGCACTACGCCGACCTCACCGGCGAGGTGCTCTTCGTCCGGTGGTCGCTCGACGAGCTCGACGCCCGGGCCCGCGAGACCGGCGCGGCGATCGTGCACGCCTGCGGCTTCGACTCCATCCCCTCCGACCTCGGCGTCCTCACGACGGCCGAGCGGGTCGCCGCCGACGGTGAGGGGACGCTCGCCGAGACGACCCTGCTCGTGCGCTCGCTCAAGGGCGGCTTCTCCGGCGGCACCGTCGACTCCGCGCGGCAGCAGGCGATCACGGCCCGGTCCGACGCGGGTGCACGCCGGGTCCTGGGCGACCCCTACGGGCTCAGCCCGCGACGCGCAGAGGAGCCGTCGTCTGGCCGCCGCCCCGCCACGGGCGTCCTCGACCGCCTGCGGCGAATGGTGCCCGTCGAGCGTGACTCCCGGACGGGCCGGTGGACCGGTCCGTTCGTCATGGCGTCGTTCAACACGCGCATCGTGCGCCTGTCCAACACCCTGACCGACTGGTCCTACGGGCGCGACCTGCGCTACCGGGAGGCGACCGACTTCGGCTCCGGGCCGATGTCTCCCGTCATGGCCGGTGGCATGGCCGTCGGGCTCGGGGGAGTCGTGGCGGGGATGGCCTTCCGGCCGACCCGGGCCGTGATCGACCGCTTCCTGCCCAAGCCGGGGGAGGGACCGAGCCCGGAGACGCAGGCGGCCGGCCGCTTCCGCCTTGACATCCGCTCGACGACGACGACCGGCGCGCGCTACCGGACCAAGGTGGGCGCCGACTACGACCCCGGCTACGGCGGCACCGCCGTCATGCTCGGGCAGACGGCGCTGTCGCTCGCCCTCGACGAGGGAGTGCCCCGGCGCGCGGGCGTGTGCACCCCGGCCACGGCGCTCGGGGACGTCCTCGTCGAGCGCCTGCGTGCCCAGGGGTTCGTCTTCGACGTCGAGCGTGACGACCAGCGCGACGACTGACGTCCTCGGTTGGTCGGAGACGGACTGGCCAGACCCCCAAAGAAACGCTTGACGGTCGAGCCGACCCGGCGGCATACTCCCAAATATGTCTTTGGAGGGCGAGCGGATCAGCGAGCTCCGCGCCACGGCCCACCCGCTGCGGCTGCAGATGCTCTCGCTGCTGACCGGCGCCGAGCTGAGTGCCGCCGAGGTCGCGCGCGAGCTCGGCGTCACGCAGGCGAACGCGAGCTACCACCTGCGCCTGCTGCACTCGGCCGGCCTGCTCGAGGTCGCGGGTGAGGAGAGCGTCCGCGGAGGGCGGGCGAAGAAGTACCGCCACCCGTGGGACGCCGAGCGTCCGCCGAGCACGTCGGCCACGGAGGACGACCGCCTCGCCTATGCGCGGGTGCTCGCCGACGCGATCCCGCGACGCTTCGCCACCCGCCGGCGCGGCGAGCGCGCGCAGTTCACCGACGCGGACCTGTGGGTCGAGCCGGAGGTGTGGGACCAGGTGTTCGCCCTCGTCACCGAGGCGAGCCGGCTCTTCCACGCCGCCGCCCGACCGCCGCGCACCGAGGGCACCGTGCGGGCCAGCCTCTCGGTCGCCGCGTTCCGGCTCGAGGGTGAGGGGGAGGCCCGATGAGGATCCAGGAGTCGCTCGGCGCCCTGGGGGACCGTCGCTTCGCGTGGTACTTCACGGCGCGCACCGTCTCGACCGCGGGCTCGGTCATGGTGCCCGTCGCCCTCGCCTTCGCCGTGCTGCACATCGACCAGTCCGCCGGCGCCCTCGCGCAGGTGCTCGGGGTGCGCACCCTGACGATGGTCGTCTTCCTGCTCGTCGGCGGCGTGGTCGCCGACCGCTTCTCGCGGATCGTCGTGCTCCAGGTGTCGCACGTGCTCACGTGCCTCACCCAGGCGCTCGCGGCCTACCTCATCATCAGCGGTGACGCGACGCTGACCCAGGTGACGGTCATCGAGGGCGTCAACGGCGCCGTCTCGGCGTTCACGATGCCCGCGATGATGGGTGTCGTCCCCCTCGTCGTCGACCGGTCCCGCCTGCAGCAGGCCAACGCGCTGCTGTCCTTCAGCCGGAGCGGCCTGTCGATCATCGGTCCCGCCGTCGCCGGCCTGCTCGTCGTGGGCGTCGGTCCCGGGTGGGCGCTCGCCGTCGACGCGCTGACGTATGCCGTCGCCACCGTCTGCCTCGCCCGCGTCGGTCTGCCGCGTCGCTCGGACGAGGCAGGCGCCCCGCGACCCTCGTTGGTGCGCGAGCTGCGGGAAGGCTGGGGCGAGTTCACCCGGCGCGAGTGGCTGTGGGTCATCGTGCTCGTCTTCGGGCTGACCAACGCCATCCACACCGGCGTCGTCGGGGTGCTCGGACCGCTCATCGCGAAGTCGTCCGCGTCGATCGGAGAGGCGGGCTGGGGCATCGTGCTGAGCGCCGAGGCCGTCGGCACCGTGCTCATGACCCTCGTCATGCTGAGACTGCGGCTCCGGCACCCCCTGCGCACCGGGATGCTCGCCATCTGCGTGCTCGCGGTGCCCATGGTGCTGCTCGGGGTGGCCCCGGCCCTGGTGCCCGTCGCCGTGGGCTTCTTCCTCGCCGGCGCCGCGGTCGAGGTGTTCGGCGTCGGGTGGAGCACCGCCCTGCACGAGCACGTGCCGGTGTCGGTCCTCTCGCGGGTCTCGAGCTACGACGCCCTCGGATCGTTCGTCGCGATCCCCATCGGCACGTTCCTCTACGGCTGGCTGGCGACGGCCGTCGCCACCGAGACCCTCATGCTCGTCAGCGCGGGTGTCTACGTCGTGATCTCCCTCTCCGCGCTGCTGTCGCGCTCGGTGCGCGACCTGAGCCGCACGAGCGAGGACCCCGCGACGACCGGGGCGGCGGCCGACGAGCGGGCACGGTCCTAGACTGGCGGCGCCCCACCGCCTTCCACGACCCCCTGGAGACCTGTGTCGATCAAGGACATCCGACTCTTCGGCGACCCGGTCCTGCGGACCGCGGCCGCCGAGGTCACCGACTTCGACAAGCAGCTGCGCGTCCTCGTCAAGGACCTCGAGGACACGATGCTCGACGCCCCCGGCGCCGGCCTCGCCGCGCCGCAGATCGGCGTCGGCCTGCGGGTCTTCACCTACTGGGTCGACGGCGTGCTCGGCCACCTCGTCAACCCCGTGCTCGACCTCTCGGACGACGAGCAGGACGGGCCCGAGGGCTGCCTGTCGATGCCGGGACTCGCCTTCGACACCAAGCGCGCGCTGTCGGTCGTCGCCAAGGGCCAGAACATGTGGGGTGAGCCCGTCCGGCTCGAGGGCACCCAGCTGCTCGCCCGCTGCGTGCAGCACGAGACCGACCACCTCGACGGCATCCTCTTCGTCGACCGCCTCGACCCGGAGGCGCGCCGCGAGGCGATGCGCGCGATCCGCGAGGCCGACTGGTTCGCGGACAACCCGCCCGAGGTGCGCATCAGCCCGCACTCCACCTTCGGCCGGGCGATGTGACATGAGGGTCGTCTTCGCCGGCACGCCCGAGGTGGCCGTGCCCAGCCTCGATGCCGTCGCGTCCTCCCGGCACGAGCTCGTCGGGGTCGTCACCCGGCCCGACGCGCCCTCCGGTCGCGGGCGGCGGCTCGAGGCCTCGCCCGTCAAGCGCCGCGCCGAGGAGCTCGGGGTGCCCGTGCTGACCCCGGTCCGCGCCAAGGACCCTGACTTCCTGCGCGACCTGACGGCGCTCGCGCCCGACGCGTGCCCCGTCGTCGCCTACGGCAACATCGTCCCGCCCGACGCACTCGCGATCCCGCGCCTCGGATGGATCAACCTGCACTTCTCGCTCCTGCCCGCCTGGCGCGGGGCTGCGCCCGTGCAGCACGCCATCATGGCCGGCGACGAGGTGACCGGTGCGTCGACCTTCGTCCTCGAACGCGGCCTCGACACCGGGCCCGTGCTCGGCGTCATGACCGAGACGATCCGTCCGACCGACACCTCCGGCGACCTGCTGGGCCGGCTGGCCACGGCGGGAGCCGGGTTGCTCGTCGCGACCCTCGACGGGCTCGAGTCCGGTGAGCTCGTCGCGGTCCCGCAGCCGACCGAGGGCGTCTCGCTCGCCCCGAAGATCGAGGTCGACGACGCGCGCATCGTCTGGACCCGGCCGGCCATCGCGGTCGACCGGCTCGTGCGCGGCTGCACCCCGGCGCCCGGGGCGTGGACCACGTTCAGGGGAGAGCGCCTCAAGGTCTCACCCGTGAGCATCGCCTCGGTCGGCGACCTCCCCGACGGCTCGCCCCTGGCTGCAGGCGAGCTCGTCGTCACGAAGAAGGCCGTCTTCGTCGGCACCGGCACCGGGCCGGTGCGCCTGGGCACGGTGCAGGCGCACGGCAAGAAGCCGATGCCGGCGGCGGACTGGGCGCGGGGCACGCGCATCGAGGCGGGGGAGCGGGTCGGCGATGAGTGACGAGCGACGAGGACACGGTTCGAGGGGCGACGGCCGTGGTGGTGAGGGTCGAGGTGGCGACGGCCGGCGCGGTGAGCGCCAGCGTCCGCAGGCCCGCGAGCGCTCGGCCGGTCACCGGTCCGAGCAGCGACCCTCGGAGCGAGCCCGGCGCACGGATGCGCCGAGGCTGGCGGCCTACACGGCGATGCGCGAGATCGCCGACGGCGCCTACGCCAACCTCGCGCTGCCGAAGCTGCTGCGCGACAAGCGGATCGGCGGTCGGGACGCCGGCTTCGCCACCGAGCTGGTCTACGGCGCGACGCGCCTGTCGGGGCTCTACGACGCGATCATCGCGTCGGCGGCGGGACGCCCCGTCGACAAGATCGACGCCAACGTGCTCGACACGCTCCGGCTCGGCGCGCACCAGCTGCTCGGCATGCGCGTGCCCAGCCACGCGGCCGTCGACGAGACCGTGGCCCTGGCCCGTCAGGTCAACGGCGCCGGCGCCGCCGGCTTCGTCAACGCTGTCATGCGGCGCATCAGCGAGCGCGCGCCCGAGGCCTGGGCCGATCTCGTCACCGAGGGTGTCAGCGACCCCGTCGAGCGTCTGGCCCTGCGCACCTCGCACCCCGTCTGGATCGCCAAGGCCCTGCGGGCGGCGCTCATCGGGCACGGAGTCGCAGGTCCGGCAGACGTCGACGCGTCGCTGACGGCGCTGCTCGAGAGCGACAACGCGCCGGCCAAGGTGTCGCTCGTCGCGCGCCCGGGTCTCGCGTCGCTCGACGAGCTCGAGGACGCCGGAGCCGAGCGCTCCGGGCTGAGCCCCGTCGGGGCGACGCTGCCGGAGGGCGACCCCGGAGCCATCGCGGCCGTCCGCGACGGGCGCGCCGCCGTGCAGGACGAGGGCTCGCAGCTGCTCGTGCTCGCGCTGGCCGGCGCAGAGATCGAGGGTGACGCGTCCCGGCACGAGCGCTGGCTCGACCTGTGCGCCGGCCCCGGTGGCAAGGCCGGCCTGCTCGCCTCGCTCGCCATCGAGCGGCGAATCCCCTTTGTGGCCAACGAGATCAGCGAGCACCGTGCCGACCTCGTGTGGCAGACGCTCGCGGCGGCGCGGGTCGCTGCACGTGAGGCCGACACGAGCCTCAAGGTGCGGCACGGCGACGGGCGTGACCTCGGCGAGGTCGAGCCCGGCGGCTTCAGCCGCGTGCTCATCGACGCGCCGTGCACCGGGCTGGGGGCGCTGCGGCGTCGGCCCGAGGCCCGGTGGCGACGGACGGCGGCCGACGTCGCGGCGCTGGCCGGGCTGCAGCGCGAGCTGCTCACCTCGGGCATCGACGCGACCGCGACCGGCGGCCTCGTCGGCTACGCCACCTGCAGCCCCCACCTCAACGAGACACGCTTCGTCGTAGCCGACGTGCTCAAGCGCCGCGACGACATCGAGCTCGTCGACGCCCGCCCGCTCTTCGTCGACGCGGCCGGACGCCAGCTCCCCGATCTCGGCGAAGGACCGTACGTGCAGCTGTGGCCGCACGTCCACGGCACCGACGCGATGTTCTTCGCCCTGCTGCGCAAGCACTGACCAACCGTCCGTCTGCCACGGGCGCTCCCCAGACCAGCTCGAGTGGTCACTTCCCGACGCCACCCCCACGTCGAGTGCACAGTTTCGTTCGCGTCAGGGCGTCGGGAATTGTGCACTCGATGGTCGAGTGCACAGTTTTCTTGGTGCCCAGCCGTCGGGAACTGCGCGCTCGACGGTGGGTCGTGCGCTGCTTCGGAAACTCGGTCGACCACGGGACCATCGGGTGGGCAGGGTGGTGGCGTGACGGCATACGCGATCGACGACCTCGAGCCCAGCGCCTTCGACGAGCGGGTGGCCCCGAGCTACGACGCGGGCTCGGCCCACATGTTCGCGCCGGAGGTGCTCGGCCCCACCGTCGACGTGCTGCACGAGCTCGCGGGGGAGGGGCCGGCGCTCGAGCTCGCGATCGGCACCGGTCGGGTGGCCCTGCCGCTGGCGGAGCGCGGCGTCGAGGTGCACGGCATCGACTTCTCCGAGGCGATGGTCGCGCAGCTGCGGAGCAAGCCCGGCGGCGACCGGCTACCGGTGACGATCGGGGACATGGCGACGACGCAGGTCGGCAGCGGCTACCGCGTCGCCTACCTCGTCTACAACACCATCACCAACCTGTTGACCCAGGACGCGCAGGTCGAGTGCTTCCGCACCGTCGCGGCGCAGCTCGCGCCCGGGGGAGCGTTCGTCATCGAGGTCTTCGTGCCGCAGCTGCGCCGGATGCCTCCGGGGCAGACGGCGGTCCCCTTCCACGTGGGGCAGAGCCACGTCGGCTTCGACACCGTCGACGTCGTCACGCAGCTGTCGGTGTCGCACCACTACACGCACGCCGGGGAGGACGCCGACGGGCGCCGCATCGCGAGGTACGGGGCGTCGGCGCACCGCTACGTGTGGCCCGCCGAGCTCGACCTCATGGCGCGCATCGCCGGACTGACCCTGCGCGACCGCTGGGCCGACTGGGACCGCTCGGCGTTCACCGCCGAGTCGCAGTCGCACGTCTCGGTCTGGACCAAGGCCGCGGAGTGACACCGACGGCCCGGCCCTAGGCTGTGCGCGTGCAGATCTCACCGAGCATCCTGTCCGCCGACTTCGCCAACCTCGAGGCGGAGCTGGGGCGCATCGCGAGCGCCGACTGGGCGCACGTCGACGTCATGGACGCCCACTTCGTGCCGAACCTGACCCTCGGCCTGCCCGTCGTCGAGGCGCTGCTCAAGGTGAGCCCGATCCCGATCGACGCGCACCTCATGATCGAGGACCCCGACCGGTGGGCGCCCTCCTACGCCGAAGCCGGCTGCCAGTCGGTGACCTTCCACGTCGAGGCGGCACGTGACCCGCGTGCCCTCGCTCGGACGCTGCGCGCGGCCGGCGCGCGGGCCTCGATGGCGCTCAAGCCGGGCACGGCGTTCGCGCCCTACGAAGAGCTGCTGCCGGACCTCGACATGGTGCTCGTCATGACCGTCGAGCCCGGCTTCGGCGGCCAGTCGTTCATGGCCGACCAGATGCCCAAGGTGCGCCAGGTGCGCGAGGCCGTGCGCCGCCACGGCGGCGAGATCTGGGTCCAGGTCGACGGCGGGGTCAGCGCCGACACCATCGAGCAGTGCGCCGAGGCGGGGGCGGACGTGTTCGTCGCCGGGTCGGCCGTCTACGGGGCCGATGACGCCGCTCAGGCAGTCGAGGAGCTGCGCGCCCTCGCGACCGGGCACCGCCACTGACGAGCACGCGCCGCTATCCGCTCCTCGACGTGCGCATCATCTCGCGCGCGCTCGGCTACGAGCCCCACGGGTTCGGGTGGGCGACGCAGCAGGGCGAGCCCGCGCAGCTCAACCGGTGGCGCCTGACGTGGGAGAGCTGGGAGCCGGGTCGGCGTCACGACGTCGAGCTGCACGGCGTCGAGGCCTGTCGGACGATGCTCCCGCTGGTCTGATCCCGGGGCGCGGGCGGCCCGACGGAGTGGACAGCTCGCGCTCCGGACGACCCCCTGGGTATGCCGTGTCGAGCAGTTCGTCCTGATCCGTCCTTTCGACGTTTCGAGCCCCTATGCTTCGCTCGACTCACACGTCCGACAGGGGAACCCGTGCTCTCGTATGCCCAGGCTCGCACCCGGCTGGCCACGCTCCTGGCCCTGGGGCTCGCCGCGACCACGATCGCCGTGACGGCGCCGGCGGCGTGGGCCGTCGACGACGTCGCGCCGCGGCTCGACTCCATCACGTTCACCTCGCCCGCGGACGTCCAGCCGGGCGACCCGGTGACCATCTCCTACGCGGTGACCGACGACTCGCCGACGGTGTCGATCGAGGCCTCGTTCCTCGACGGGGCGCAGCGACGGACGGAGTGGGACTTCGGCCACGACCTGCCGCTCACCGGCGCCGCATCGGCGACCGTCCCCGACGGGCTCGCCAACGTGAAGGCCTACCTGTACCGGGTCACGCTGACCGATGCAGCGGGCAACCGTTCGGAGTACGGGCCCGGATGGGTCATGTGCCAGCCCGACTGCCCCACGGCCTCCGCGCTCCAGCTCACGCACTCGTTCACCGTCAGCGGGTCGACGCCTGACACGGTGGCGCCGCTGCTGAGCTCGGTGAGCCTGCCCTCGTCGTCCGCCCCGGTCGGACAGGTCCTTCGCCTCCACATCGCGGTCGACGAGACGAACCCGCCCGTGGGACCGACCGACTCCGCGGCAGGGGCCGTCTTCTCCAACGGGAGCCGGTCCTTCCAGCTCCTGGCGGACCCGACCGACCGCGGCTCCGTCGTCGGAGTCGTGCCTGCCACGATGCCCAACGGCACCTACTCGCTCAGCTCCGTCGTGGTCCGCGACCTGGCCGGCAACGCCTCGACGTACCTCAGGACCGGTGCGGTCCAGGTCAGTCCGGCTGGAGTCACGGGCCCGACGACGCACACGCTTCCCTTCGCGGCGACGACCGTCGCGGTGACCGGGTCCTCCGCGGACTACGACTCGCCCGTCCTCTCCACCATCGCCCTGACGAAGAAGTCGTTGACCAGCGGCTCGATGGGCACGGTCGCCTACACGGCCACCGAGCAGGCCCTCGACAGCGTCACGATCCGGTACAGCGCGACGCTCGAGCCGCAGCGGCCCTACGGATGGGACCTCGAGGCCAAGGTCACCGGCCCGGGAGTCGCCTCGGGTCGCCTCCCCACCCTGAGCCCGGGGTCGTGGCGCGTCGACGCGGTCGTGCTGCGTGACAAGGCGGGCAACTACAGCGAGTACGGCCGCAGCGGATACCTGTCGTGCAACCGGTCCTGCCCGGCCACGCACACCGTCGACCTCTCGGCCCTCGACCTGAAGGTGATTACCGTGCCGGCGGGGCCCAACTGGCTCGGGGCGACCGCGTCGGACCGGTCGGCCAGGGTGCGGTGGGACGCATCGGCCGACGACGGGTACAGCGCCATCACGGGCTACACCGTCACCGTCTCGCCCGGCGGCAAGACGTACGCCGTGGGCGGCACCACACGAGAACTCACCGTCTCGGGACTGACGAACAACACGGCATACACCTTCTCGGTCCGCGCCAAGAACGTCGTCGGCGTCGGCTCGGCACGCACCGTCAAGGCCACCCCGCGTGCGCGGCAGCGACTCTTCGTCACCGTGGACGTCAGCAACGACAGCCGCGCCGACATCGTCGGCGTGACGCGCGGCAACGTCGCCTACATCTACCGCGGCAACGGCGCCGGCGGGATCTCGGGCAGCACGCGAGTCGGTTCGGGCCTCGGCGACCTCCGCGTGCTCCTGCCTTCGCTGGCCAAGCCGAACGACGACTTCTTCGGCGGCAACGCGCTCGCGGTCCCGTACTCCGGCAACGACGAGTCGTGGTGGGCCTACAACGGCAACCGCCTCACCGCGTTCAACTCGATCCTGCCCGGGCGGTTCAACGCCTACCGGCAGATCGTGACGCCCGGCGACTTCAACGGCAACACCAAGGCCGACGTGCTGACGGTCGCCGACAACGGGGACATGTACCTCTGGATCAACAAGGACTGGGCGCACTTCTACGCACCGAAGAAGGTCGGGAGCGGGTGGCAGTCCTTCACGAGCATCGTCGGCGTCGGTGACCTCGACGGCGACCGTCGCAACGACCTCGTCGCGCGCCGGAGCGACGGCACAATCTGGCTCTATCCCGGGAACGGGGCCGGCGGTTTCCGGCCCCGGAAGCAGATCGGCACGAGCTGGAACTCCTTCGCCCAGATCGCCGGGATGGGTGACTTCACCGGTGACCGTCGCAACGACCTGCTGGCCCTGGCCCCGAACGGCTACCTCTACGTCTACAAGGGCAACGGCAAGGGTGGTTTCTCCGGCCGGGTGCTGGTCTCGAAGGGCTTCGGCAGCTTCGTCTGATGCGGTCGTCCGCGAGACTGCCGTCCTCGGGACTGTCGTCGGCGGCTGACAGGGTGCCGGGATGAGGATCTACGTCTCGGGACCGGTCGCCGACGTCGCCACGGTTCGGCAGGTGCAGGACGCCGTGCTCGCCGCTGGTCACGAGCTGACGCTCGACTGGAGCGCGGACGTGTCGTTCGCTGAGGACTACGCGAGCCAGGCCGAGCGATCTGCCCGGATGGCCTCGGAGGAGCTCGACGCGGTGGTCGAGGCCGACGCCGTCCTCGTCGTGGCCTCCGAGCACGACGGACGCGGCATGTTCGTCGAGCTCGGCGCTGCCCTGGTGCGCTCCAGGGCCGGCGACCTCGACCACGTCGTCCTCATCGGCGAGATCCGGCACGAGAGCGTCTTCTACCTCCACCCGCTCGTGCAGCGGGTGCCCACCGTCGAGGAGTGGCTCGCCGGGCTGTCCTGATCGCCGCTGCCGCTGTCGTCAGTGGTGGCGGGCTGTCGCCCGTCCGGCGGACCTGGCTGACCTGGCCGGCACGGCCGGCTCGGGGACTAGGTGGCCAGGTGCGCCAGCGTGCAGTCGTCGAGCCAGCGGCCGTCCCTGCCGAGGACGGCGAGCCGTTCCGTGCCCTCGTGGCAGAACCCGTTGGAGGTCAGGACCCGGAGGGACGCAGCGTTCTCGGCGAAGGTCTTGGCGACGATGCGGCGGATGCCGACCCGGTGCAGGGCCGGGACCAGCAGCGCGACCGCAGCGCTGGCGACTCCCTGGTTCCAGCGGTCGGGGTCGACGGTGTAGCCGAGGTAGAAGTCGTGGACGTCCGGCTCCGGGCCCAGGGACTCCGGGCGGTAGCGCCGGCCGCCCATGTCACCGACCACGTGGCCGTCCACCAGCACCGCGCAGAGCAGGGAGTCGGGTTCGTCGAGGCGCTCCGCGATGAGGGACGTCGACTGCTCGAGGGTGTCGACGGTGCGGGTGACGTAGGCCTGGCACTCGGGGCGACGCTTGTAGCCGAGGAATGCGGCTGCGTCGGCGTCGCAGGCCGGCCGCACGGTCACGCGCCCGTCGGTCAACGGCCAGGGGAGCTGCGAGCAAATTCCGTGACCGGGTTCCATACCGACGGGACCGTAGCCCATCGGTCGGCACAGGGCGCATGACGCAGCGGTGTGGGCACCGGTCGGGCTGCCGCGACGACAGGTTTCACCCGTGCGACAGCGGGCATGAGGAGGACATGCGGCTGCGCGACCACGACAAGGGAGACCTGGCTCTGACGGCCCTGACCCTGGCTGCGGCCGCCGCCGCTGCCGTGAGCGAGACGGTGCAGTGGGTCGGGCGACGCCGCCGCCGACGCCGCGACCGGGCACCTGACACCCCCTAGGGTCGGTGCATGGGCGGGATTCCGGAGCGTGACCGTGAGGCGGTGCGAAGGGCCCTGGACGAGCTCGTGGCCGGGCAGCGACCAGAGCTGATGGCGTGGGTGCACGAGTACGGTGAGGACGGGACGAAGCTTGTCGTCCAGCCGGACGAGCTCTGGGAACACCCGCGGACGGAGCACGTCCCACGCGACGATGGCACGGCATACATCGTGGTGCCGCTCTGGACCCGGGCTGAGTCGCCGAGCGACCTGAGCGCGGAGGGCGAGGTCAGCACCTCGGGCCAGGTGCAGATCACCGACGTCCACGTGCTGTGACGAGGGGCGAGGTGGGTGTCGTATCGGCAGACTGCTGTTCGTAGCGTCTGTAGTGGCGGACACCGGGTCCGCCCGACGAAGGGGAGCACGATGCCTCAGTACCTCATCTACTTCAACCAGCAGTGGGTCGGCGACCACGACGAGGCGTGGTTCGAGGGCCGCGTCGAACCGTCCACGGCCGTCATCCGGGACATGCAGGACCAGGGCGTCCTGGTCTACGCCGGCGGACTGGTCGAGGAGCTCGAGGAGGCCGCGAGCGCGGACGCCACGAGCGGCGAGCTGGTCGTCACCGACGGGCCCTTCGTCGAGACCAAGGAGTGGCTCGGCGGGCTGACCATCGTGGACGTGCCCGACGACGAGGCCGCGCGCATGTGGGCGGGGCGGGTGGCGCAGGGGTGCGGCTGGCCGCAGGAGGTGCGCCGCTTCAAGGGCGGGTCGTTGCAGGCGGTCGTGCTCGAGGGATGAGCTGCGGCTGCACCCGTGGTGGCCGTCACGCGGTCACGGTGTGACCTGCGTCCGGTCACGGGTGCATACTGGCTCTACGTGCTCCGGGGTCGGTGTAATTCCGAGCCGGCGGTTAAAGTCCGCGACCCGACCGCATCCAGCGGCCGGTTGACCTGGTGAAATTCCGGGACCGACGGTGAAAGTCCGGATGGGAGGCAGCACGAAACAGGCCGTCGTGGCCTGGGCCGTCGGCGTCGTCCGTGCCGGCCCGGACCGCGTGGGCGTGTGGAGGTACCCCGGAGTTCGTCCGTGCCACGACGAACCACCAAGGACGAACACCACATGCAGGCTCTTGCTCTGGCCGACCAGACGAAGAACGTCTTCCAACAGGCCATCGACGCCACGATCCCCATCGGGCCCTACCAGCTGCACTGGCTGGAGCTCATCGGCGTGCTCATCGGGCTCGCCTCCGCCTACCTCGGCATGCGTCGCTGGGTGTGGGCGTGGCCGGTCGGGATCCTCGCCAACATCATGCTGTTCTTCGTCTACCTCGGTGCCGTCTTCGGCGCCGACGAGCGGATCCCGCTGTTCGGCCAGGCCGGCCGTCAGGTCTTCTTCATCGTCACGAGCATCTACGGCTGGTGGCGCTGGTCGCAGGTGCGCCGGCTCAACCACGCCGACGACGCGAGCGGCGTCGCCATCACGCCGCGGTGGGCCACGAGTCGCGAGCGCGTCGCCGTCGTCGCCTTCTGGCTCGTCGGCACCGTCGTCGTGCACCAGGCGTTCGTCTGGCTCTGGAACCTCTCGCCGAACCCGTTCTTCACGCCCGAGTGGTGGTTCTACTGGTGCGACGCGTGGATCTTCGTCGGCTCGATCGTCGCGACGTACGCCATGGCGCGCGGCTGGAACGAGTTCTGGCTCGCCTGGATCGCCGTCGACCTGGTCGGTGTGCCGTTCGCCTTCGCGACCGACTACGTGCCGACCGGCGTGCTCTACACGTTCTACGGCCTCTTCGTCATCTACGGCTTCACCCAGTGGGTCAAGGTGTCGCGCGTCGCCGAGCGCGACGTCGAGCCGCAGCTGACCGGGACGTCGAGCTGACCCATGGGTGACACCGCGGCCCCGGCCTGGATGCGGCGAGCCCTCCAGCTCGCCGCCTCCGGGCCGTGGCCCGACCCCAACCCGCGCGTCGGCTGCGTCATCGTCGCGCCCGACGGCGCGGTCGTGGGGGAGGGCTTCCACCACGGCGCCGGGACCCCGCACGCCGAGATCGAGGCGCTCCGCGAAGCGAGCGACGCTGCGCGAGGGGCGACGGCCTACGTCACCCTCGAGCCGTGCTCGCACACGGGGCGCACCGGCCCGTGCTCCGACGCCCTCGCCGAGGCCGGCGTCGCGCGGGTCGTCTTCGCCCAGTCCGACCCGAACCCCGACGCCGCCGGAGGTGCCGAGCGGCTGCACGCCGCGGGCGTCCAGGTCAGCGGTGGCGTCCTCGCCGACGAGGCGGCCGCGGTCAACGAGCGCTGGGCCCGCACCGTGGCGCTCGGCCGCCCGCTCGTCACGTGGAAGCTGGCCACCACCCTCGACGGTCGTAGCGCGGCCGCCGACGGCAGCAGCCAGTGGATCACGGGCGAGGAGGCCCGGGCCGACGTCCACCTGCTGCGCGCGACCCGCGACGCCGTCCTCGTGGGCACCGGCACCGTCCTCGCCGACGACCCGCGCCTCACGGTGCGTATGCCGGGTGGCGCGGTCGCGCCCGACCAGCCCCTTCGCGCTGTCATGGGGTTGCGAGCCGTCCCGCCCGGCGCGCGTGTCCGCGACGAGCCCGGCACATTGGTCCATCTGCAGACTCAGGACCCGCGCGAGGCGCTGGACCTGCTGTGGCACAAGGGGATCCGTGACGTCTGGCTCGAGGGCGGCCCGACGCTCGCAGCGGCCTTCCTCGGCGCCGGCCTCGTCGACGACGTCTATGCCTATGTGTCAGCGGCCTTGCTCGGGGCCGGCCCCGCCGCAGTCGCCGACCTCGGCATCAGGTCCATCTCGGACGTCCGGCGCCTCGAGCTCGTCGACGTCGCCGTCGTCGGGGGAGACATCCGCATCCACGCGGTGCCCGTCCCCACGTCCGGCCCGGCCAGCACACGACACACCATCACCGCCGCCGTCGCGGCCACCACCACCGGGTCCGGCGCCCCCGCCGCCGACCCGCGCGCACCCGCAGAACCCTGAGGAGACAGTCATGTTCACCGGAATCGTCGAGGAGCTCGGCACCGTCGCAGCCGTCGAGCTCGGCCCCGAGTCGGCCGTCCTGCGGATCGACGGCCCCCTCGTCGTCAGCGATGCGACGCACGGTGCGTCGATCGCCGTCAACGGCGTCTGCCTCACTGTGACCGAGCACGACGCGACGGGCTTCTCGGTCGACGTCATGGCCGAGACGCTCGCGCGCAGCAGCCTCGGCTCGCTCGCTCCGGGTGACCCCGTGAACCTCGAGCGGGCGATGCCCGCCGACGGCCGCTTCGGCGGCCACGTCGTCCAGGGCCACGTCGACGGCACCGCCACCATCACGGCGCGCACGCCCGGGGACCGTTGGGAGACGGTCGACTTCACGCTCCCACCCGACCTCGCGGCATACGTCGTCGAGAAGGGGTCGATCACGGTGGACGGCGTCTCGCTCACCGTCGCGCACGTCGGCGACGACGCGTTCGGCGTCTCCCTCATCCCCACCACGCTCGACCTGACGACCTTGGGGCACAAAGGAGTCGGCGACGTCGTCAACCTCGAGGTCGACGTCATCGCCAAGTACGTCGAGCGCCTGCTCACCCGCCGGCAGGAGGTCACGTCATGACCCGCCTCTCGACCGTGGAAGCCGCCCTCGAGGCGCTCCAGGCGGGCCGGCCCGTCCTCGTCCTCGACGACGAGGACCGCGAGAACGAGGGCGACCTCGTCCTCGCCGCCGAGACCGCCACCGAGGACTGGATGGCGTGGACGATCCGCCACTCGTCCGGCTACCTCTGCGCGCCGATGCCGGCCGAGATCGCCGACCGGCTCGAGCTGCCGCTCATGGTCGCCGAGAACCGCGACCCGCTGCGCACGGCCTACACCGTGTCGGTCGACGCCGCCTCCGGCGTCACCACCGGCATCAGCGCCGCCGACCGGCTGCGGACGGCGCGGGTGCTCGCCGACCCCGACGCGACGCCCACCGACCTCATCCGGCCCGGCCACATCCTGCCGCTCCGTGCCCGCCACGGGGGCGTGCTCACCCGACCGGGCCACACCGAGGCGGCCGTCGACCTCACGCGGCTCGCGGGACTCTCGCCCGTCGGTGTCATCGGCGAGCTGGTCCACGACGACGGCACCATGATGCGCTTCGACGCCGTCGTCGAGCTGGGTCGGGAGTTCGGCCTGCCCGTCATCACCATCGAGCAGCTCGTCCACCACCGGCAGCGCTTCGACCGCGTCGAGCGCCTGGCGACGACCCGGATCCCCACGGTCCACGGCACCTTCACGGCACACGGCTACCGCGACACCCTGACGGGCGACGAGCACGTCGCCCTCGTCAGCCCCCGTGGCCTCGACGCGCGAGGCCACGCGGGACCCGTTCTGACGCGCCTGCACTCGGAGTGCCTCACCGGCGACGCCTTCGGGTCGTTGCGCTGCGACTGCGGCCCGCAGCTGCAGGCCGCCATGGCGCGCATCGGCCGTGAGGGCGGCGTCGTGGTCTACCTCGGTGGCCACGAGGGCCGCGGTGTCGGACTCGTCGACAAGCTGCGCGCCTATGCCGAGCAGGACGCGGGCGCCGACACCGTCGATGCCCAGACGGCGCTCGGGCTCCCCGTCGACGCAAGGGAGTACGCCGCCGGTTCGGCGATCCTGCACGACCTCGGCGCCACCCAGGTCGTGCTCCTGACGAACAACCCCAACAAGGTCACGGCGCTGCGCCACCTCGGCGTCGACGTCGTCGCCGTCGAGCGGCTGCACGGCCCGATAGGCGAGGACAACGAGCAGTACCTCATCACCAAGCGCGAGCGCATGGGGCACGACATCCCGGTCACGAGCGACCGGCACCACGGCAGCGGTCACGGCAACGGCAACACCAAGGAGACGGCATGAAGGACGGCGCACCCACCCTCACCACCGACGGCAGGGGCCTGCGGGTCGCCGTCGTCGCGGCGAGCTGGCACCAGCAGGTGATGGACGGGCTGCTCGACGGCGCCCGTCGGGGCCTCGCGGACGCGGGCGTGACGGAGGTCGACGTCGTGCGCGTCCCCGGCACCTTCGAGCTCCCCGTCGCGTGCGCGTCGCTCGCGGACGGCTACGACGCCCTCGTCGCGCTGGGCGTCGTCATCCGCGGCGGCACCCCGCACTTCGACTACGTCTGCCAGGCCGCGACGGTCGGGATCACCGACGTGTCGGTCCGCACGAGCACCCCGATCGGCTTCGGGGTGCTGACGTGCGACGACGAGGCGCAGGCCATCGACCGCGCCGGGCTGCCGGGGTCCGCGGAGGACAAGGGCCACGAGGCCGCCACGGCAGCCGTCGCGACGGTCGTCGCGCTCCGCGGCGTCGCCGCGACGTGAGCGGCGTCGGGGGAGTCCCCGCGCCACACGTAGGCTGGGGCACCGTGAAGAGCTTTGAGCAGCTGTATGCCGAGCTGGCCGAGAAGGCGCAGACCCGACCCGAGGGTTCGGGCACCGTCGCGCAGCTCGATGCCGGCGTCCACGCGATCGGCAAGAAGATCGTCGAGGAGGCCGCCGAGGTGTGGATGGCCGCCGAGTACCAGTCGAACGACGAGGCCGCCGAGGAGATCAGCCAGCTCCTCTACCATCTGCAGGTCCTCATGCTCGCCAAGGGCATCTCGCTCGACGACGTCTACTCCCACCTCTGAGGACTTCCATCCCCATGCTGCGAATCGCCGTGCCCAACAAGGGTTCCCTGTCCGACGTCACCGTCGAGCTGCTCCGTGAGGCGGGCTACCGCACGCGCCGTGACAGCAAGGAGCTCGTCGTCTCCGACGCCGAGAACGACGTCGAGTTCTTCTACCTGCGCCCCCGCGACATCGCCGTCTACGTCGGCTCCGGCACGGTCGACGCCGGCGTCACCGGGCGCGACCTGCTCCTCGACTCCGGCTCGGACGCCGTCGAGGTCATGCCGCTCGGTTTCGGTGCCTCGACCTTCCGGTATGCCGGCAAGCCGGGTCTCGTGGCCACCGTCGAGGACATCGAGGGCAAGCGGGTCGCGACGTCGTATGCCGGTCTCGTCCGCTCCGACCTCGCCGCCCGCGGCATCTCGGCGGAGGTCGTGCGTCTCGACGGGGCCGTCGAGACGGCCATCACGCTCGGCGTCGCCGACTGCATCGCCGACGTCGTCGAGACCGGGACGACCCTGCGTCAGCAGGGTCTCGAGGTCTTCGGCGAGCCGATCCTCCGGTCCGAGGCCGTCCTCATCCGTGGCGACCGCCCCGGTGAGGAGCAGGCCATCGACGTGCTCCAGCGGCGCATCGCAGGCGTCATCACGGCTCGCACCTACGTCATGCTCGACTACGACTGCCCCAAGGACCTCGTCGACCGGGCCTGCGAGCTGACCCCGGGCCTCGAGTCGCCGACGGTGTCGGCGCTGCAGGACGACGCGTGGGTCGCGGTGCGGGCCATGGTGCCGCGCATCGGCCGCAACCGGCTCATGGACGAGCTCTACGACCTCGGCGCGCGGGCCATCCTCGTCACCGACATCGCGGCCTGCCGGCTGTGACGCGTGGAGCCTGACGGGTGGAGCCCGACGCGAGGAGGGACCGCATGAGCGCCCAGCCCGAGGGGCAGCCGGTGCCCGAGCCCACTCCCGGCTCGGACGCGTGGGCGCCGTTCCGGCCCCGCCGCGGCCGCACGGTCGCGCTCGGGGTGGTGTGGACCTCGCTCGTCGTCTTCGGGGTCATCGCCGTCGTCATGCCGAGCCAGGTCGACGGCCGCTGGGGACTCGGCGACCGTCTGATGTTCTTCGGCCTCGGGGTGGCCGTCGCCCTCATCGCCTGGCGCTACGCCTCGATCGTGGCCGTGCCGAGCCGGACGGGACTCGTCGTGCGCAACCTCGTGCTGACCCGCACGCTGACCTGGCCCGAGGTCGTCGGCATCCAGTTCGGTGGCGGTGAGCCGTGGGTGACCCTCGACCTCGAGGACGGCGACACGGTCGCCGTCATGGCGATCCAGAAGGCCGACGGCCCCGTGGCGGGCCGGGAGGCCTCCCGGCTGGCCGCCCTCGTCCAGGCCTTCGGTGAGGCCCGCGAGCCCGAGCGGCCGGCGGACCCGTCGTGACCGGCGCCCCGACCCCGGAGCGCATGCGGCACGCGCTCGGCCACTTCGCGACGGGTGTCACCATCGTGACCGGCTTCGCCGCGGGCGCCGCCCCGGTCGGGTTCGCCTGCCAGTCCTTCGCGTCGGTGTCGCTGCACCCGCCGCTCGTGCTCTTCTGCGCCGACCACCGGGGTCGCTCGTGGCCGCGGATGCGCGACCACGGACGCTTCACCGTCAACGTGCTCGGTCACGACCAGCGCGACCTCATCGCGCGGTTCGGCTCGGCCGACGGCGCGCGATTCGAGGGTCTCGACTGGTCCCCGTCGGAGCACGGCGGGCCGAGCCTGCCGGGCGTGCTCATGCGCGTGCACTGCTCGGTCGAGCAGGTCCACGTCGCAGGCGACCACGACGTCGTCGTCGGACGCGTGCTCGACCTCGAGGACGGCGAGTCCGGTCGCCCGATGCTCTTCTACCGGGGCCGCCTGACCGTGACCGAGCGGCGCACGTCGTCGGTGTCCGACGAGACCGACGGGGCCGCCGGGGCCATGGACGACTACTGGGGCTGAGCCCCTCCAGCGGTACGCCGCGAGTCGGTGCCCGCGACCAGCCCGTCCCACGACCACTCGGGCACGGTGAGGCCGTCGGGCACCTCGCCCGCCGACCGGTGGTAGGAGGCCAGGTAGGCGGTGGCCCAGGTGAAGTACGCGACGAGCACGTCGCGTACGCCGTCGTCGGCCGACAGGCCCGTGTCGTCCAGCGCTGCAGCGAAGCAGCCGACCGCGCGCTCGTCCATCTCCCGGTGCTCGCCGTTGCCGGAGTGCAGGCGCACGACCTCGGTCTCGCTCGCCACCGACGCGGTGTAGCCCCGCGGTCCGCCGAGCGCCTCGGCCCAGTAGGCGGCGAGCCGCGCCGAGTGGTCGGGGTGGTAGCCGTGCGAGAACGCGTGCGACACGACCGGGTCGGCGAGGCAGCGCTCGTGCCACGCGTGGGCGAGGGAGACGAGTGCGGGCATGCCCCCGACGGCGTCGTAGATCGTCCGGTCCACCGTCGCAGGCTCCCACCCGGTGGCTGCCGCGACAAGCCCCGCCACCCGGGTGGCGGGGACTGTGTCAGCGGAAGTGGATGAAGTTCGACGGCCAGGAGTAGCTGCCGCGCTCGATGATGCGGCGGCCGCTCATCGAGGTGTACGTGGCCCCGAGCACCGTTCCGCCGTAGCCGCTCTCCGAGATCGCGACCGTGTTGCCGTCGGAGCTGACCCAGTCCACGTAGGCGACGTGGTTGGAGTTCCACTGGGCGATGTCGCCGACACGCGGTCTCTGGTCGACGGCGAAACCCTTGGCGCGAGCGTTGGTGTCCCAGTTCGTCGCGTTGCCGAGGTTGCCCGGGTTCTTCACGCCGTCGCGCGAGAGCCGGTAGGCCGAGAAGTTGGTGCAGTTGTTGCCCCACGGGTCGACGGGGTAGTTCCAGGCCCGCTGGCCGTAGTAGCCGAACCGCTGGATGCAGTCCTGGGTGGCGCGCGAGTAGCACTTCCAGGCCGCCGGTGCCGGACCTCCGGTGATCGCCCACGTGACGGTGCTGCCGCGGTAGACGGCGACGTTCGCGGTGCCGAGCACGCGGATGACCGACCCGGCGCCGCTCGTCTTCGTCGACCACTGCGTCACGCCACGGCTGTTGCGGACGACGAAGTTGCCGTCGGTCTGCATCGAGGCCGTGTTGCCGCTGCCGGCCGTGAACGCCGCCCACCGGCGGACACCCTTGGACGAGTTGAGCACGAGGTTGCCGTCGGTGCGCATGAGCAGGCTCCACGCGCCGTTCGTGGCCATGATCGACTCACCGGGGCGCAGCACCTGTCCCGGCAGCATCCGGTCGTAGCGGACGCCGCGGTGGTCCCAGACCGCCGTCGTCCCCTGCCGGGCCTGGAGCAGGCCGGCGTCGGTCAGCGTGAGCGACGCGCCGGTCCAGCCGTTGGTGCCGCTCGACCATGCGACGGTGCCGTTGGTGCGCAGCATGACGACGTTGCCGTCGGCCCGCACCTGGAGGCGGTTGCCGGGGCCGCTCGTGGCGCTCGTCCACCGACGGGTGCCGCCGGAGGTCGTGATGACGAGGTTGCCGTCGGCCTGCATCGTCGCGACGTAGGCGCCCGACGGGGACCGCAGCGCCGTGCCCGCGGAGAGCGTCTGACCGGTCCCGAGGGTGGCGCCCGCGACGTAGGTGAAGCCGTCGGCGCGCAGGACGGTGCCCGCCCGGGTCGTGACGCGGACCGGGACGAGGCCGGTCGCCGTGCGTGCCGGGACGACGGCGGTCAGCGAGGTGGCCGAGACGCGCGTCCACGACGTGGCCGCGACGTCGCCGAACTGGACAGCGCCCACATCGGTGAACGACGTGCCGCTCAGGGTGACGACGGTGCTGACGCCGAGTGGGCCAGCCGCGGGCGTGACCGAGGAGACCACCGGGGGGTTCTGGTAGGAGAAGCGGGCGCCCGGGGCGACGACCGCGGTGCCTCCGGGTGTCGTGACGCGCACGTCGACGTCGCCCTCGGCGTGGGCCGGCAGGGTGACCCGCAGCTGCGTCGCCGACAGGCGGGTCACCGACGTCGCCGCCACGCCGCCGAAGGTCACGGACGAGACGCGGTCGTAGGCCGCCCCGGTCAGGGTCACGACGGTGCCTCCCTTGGTGGGGGCGAGCGCGGGCGACACCGACGAGACGGTCGGCAACGCCTGGTAGGTGAACCGTGCCGCCGCGACGACGGGGGACTGGCCGCCCGGTGTGGTGACGCGTACGTCCACCGGACCGACCGGTCGCGCAGGTGCCGTGACCTGGAGCCGGGTGTCGGAGAGGCGGACGAGCGCGGTGCCGGGCACGCCGCCGAAGTCGACCCGGCTGGCGAGCCCGAGGCGGGTGCCGGTGAGGACGACCACGACGCCGCCCTTCAGCGGGCCGGCAGGGGTCGACAGGGCCGAGACGGCCGGGACGCCGACGTAGGTGAAGACGCGGGCCGGGGTGACGGGGCTCGTCCCGTTGACGTTGACCACTCGCACGGCCACGGCGCCCTCGACGTGCGCGGGTGACGTGACGCGGAGGCTCGTGTCCGAGATCCGCACCAGCCCGGTGCCCGCGGCGGAGCCGAACTGCACCGAGGTGGCATCGCCCAGGTGCGTGCCCGAGATCGTCACGACGGTGCCGCCCTTGAGGGGGCCGGCGTCGACGGAGAGCGAGGTGACGACGGGCGGCCAGCCGTAGGTGTAGCGGGCCCCGATGCCCGTGGCGGACGTGCCGCCGGGGCTGGTGAGCTGGACGTCGACCGGTCCCGACGCGTGCGCGGGCGTCGTGACCCGCACCGTCGTGTCCGACACCCTCACGAGGTTCGTCGCGGGCGTGGTGCCGAAGCGGACGGCGCCGGCCCTCGTGAGCCCGGTGCCGGTGATGGTCACGACGGTGCCGCCCGCAGGCGGTCCGGTCTGCGGTGACACGGACGTGACGACGGGCACCGCGTCGTAGGCGAAGGTCGCCGCCGTTGCCGCGGGGGACGTGCCGTAGGGGGTGGTGACGGTGACGCCCACGAGGCCGGCCGCGTGGGCGGGGCTCGTGGCGCGGATCGTCGTGGGCGACAGCACGGTGAACGGAGCGGCGGTCCCCCCGAAGCTCACCCGGGTCGCGCCCGTGAGCCGGAGGCCGGTGACGGTGACCGTGGTGCCGCCGCGCAGCGGCCCGGCGGTCGCCGACAGCGCCGTCACGGCAGGAGGCGCTTGGTAGGTGTAGCGAGCCCGGGTCGTCGTGGCCGAGGAGCCGCCGGGCGTCGTGACGCGCACGTCGACGGTGCCGACGGGCCGGGCGGGGCTCGTGACGCGCAGCGTCGTGGCCGACACGACGACGACCCTGGTGGACGTCGTCGACCCGAACTGCACCGACGTCGCGCGGGTGAGGCCGGTACCCGTCAGCGTGACGGTGCCGCCGCCGGCCGTCGGGCCCGAGGTGGGGGAGAGCCCGGTCAGGGTCGGGACGGCGTCGTAGGCGTACGCGCTCGCCGCGGACGTGCGCGACGTGCCGCCCGGCGTGCGGACCTGGACCTGGACGACGCCGGCCGGCCGGGCCGGCGAGACGACGCGCACCCGCGTGCTCGACAGGACGGTGAGCCGGGCGGCCGTCCCGCCGAAGGTCGCGGCGGTCGCCCCGGTGAACCCGGTCCCCGACACGTCGACGATGGTCCCGCCGCGCGTCGGTCCCGCGGTCACCGACAGGCCGGTCACCGTGGGCGCCGGGGCCACCGGAGCGGACGTGTAGGTGAAGCGGTCTGCCGCGGTGACGGCGGACGTGCCACCGGGCGTCGTGACCCTGACGTCGACCGTGCCGGCGGCGTGCGCCGGGGCCGAGACCCGGACCTGGGTGGCGGACAGGTGGGTCAGCCCGGTGCCCGCGGCGGTGCCGAAACGGACCGCGCTCGCGCGCAGCAGGCCCGTGCCGGTGATGGTGACGACCGTGCCGCCGCGGGTCGTCGAGGTGCGGCTCGACAGCGCCGACACGGTCGGCACGGCCTCGAACGCGAAGGTGGTGCGGGACGACACCGGCGACGTGCCGGCGGGCGTGGTGACGCGGACGGAGGCGAGCCCGGCCGGGTGAGCAGGGGTGACGACCCGCACCCGGGTGCTCGAGACCCGGGTCACGCGGGTGACCGCAGTCGTGCCGAAGAGGACACGCGTCGTGGCGCCGACGCCGGACCCGGACAGGTCCACGGTCGTGCCGCCACGGGTCGGACCGGCGACGACGGAGAGGCTCACAGGGCCGGGAGCGGTCGTGGCCGCGGCCAGTGTCGGGGCGAAGGCGGGGGCGGCTGCGGACGCCGGAGCGGCACCGACGAGGCCCGGGAGCCCGGCGACGAGACCGACGGCGACGAGCACGGAGACGAGCCGGCCGGGTGCGCCGGAGCGGGCGCGGGGGGTGTGGCCTTCAGGGCTGGGTCTCGGGGTGGGTCCGGGCAGCATCCGTCGGTCTCCTTGCAGTCAGCACGTCCGGCGAGCATTCTGCACAGGCATTTCGCCCCTTGTACGCGGTTTGGCCCTAATTGGGCTGCACCACAGGTCCCACGAGCCCCAGATGTAGCGGTGACAGGTCCTCTCGGTCGAGCTCCCCGTCGTCGTCCTTCGGCCGTCGCCCTTCAGTCGACCCGGCGCAGGTCGGGCCGCAGCCGCAGCACGACGAGGCCCTGGAGGAGCCCGATCGCGGCGAGCACCAGCCACACGACCGACAGGCCTCCGGTGACGTCGCGGACGAGTCCCATGGCCAGTGGGCCGATCGAGGCGATGCCATAGGAGATGAGGAAGGCCATGCCGGTGAGGCGTCCGCTGGCCTCGGGCGTCCGGGTGTAGCGGACGAGCAGGACGAGGGCGAGCGAGAAGGCCGCGCCCTGGCCGAGCCCGGTGACGACGGCCCACACCCACGGCGCCGCGAGCGGCGCGAGCCAGATCCCGACGGAGCCGGCGACGCCGAGCGCCGCCGCGGGCAGCAGCAGCCGGCGCATGTCGTGGGTGCGGTCGCTGAGGACGGGCCCGAGCAGCCCCGAGACGATCTGCGCGCCGCTGAAGGCCGCCGCGAGGTAGCCGGCCGACGCCCGCGACCAGCCGTGCTCGACGTAGGTCGGGGCGAGCCACGTGACGGCGGAGTAGAAGCACCAGGACTGCAGGGCGAGGTAGCCGGCGACGAGCCAGGCGGTGGGATGGCGCCACGGGAGGCGGCCCGGTCCCTCCTCGCCGGGCGTGTGGTGCGGGTTGGCCCGCACCGTGAACGGCGCCCAGGCGATGGCGCCGACGAGCGCGACGACCGACCACGACCCGAGCGAGGCCTGCCAGCTGCCGAGCCGGTCGGCGAGGGGCACCGCGATCGCCGAGCTCGCCGCGGCTCCGCCCATCATCGCCAGCATGTAGAGGCCCGTGACGAGACCGGTTCGCTCGGGAGGGAAGTAGGTCTTGACGAGGCGGGGGAGCAGGGTGCCGGCGACGGCGATCCCGACCCCGCAGAGGAAGGTCCCGGCATAGAGCACGACGACGTGCCCGCCCGCGAAGCGGCTCAGCGTCCCGGCCAGGATGCTGATGACGGCGAGGAGCACCGCGGCGGCGGCGCCGGTGTGGTGCGCGATCCGGCTCGCCACGGGGGCGAAGACGCCCATGCAGAGGACGGGCAGGGTCGTGAGCGCGCCCGCGGCGGCGTGGCTCAAGCCGAGGTCGCCGGAGATCGCGTCGAGCAGCGGCGGGACGCTCGTGATGGCGATCCGCAGGTTGGCGGCGACCGCGACGAGCGCGACCGCCATGACCCACACCGGGGGGAGCGGACGGAGGGCTCGTCGAGATGGGCGCACCGTCAGAGACTATGACGGCCCGGCGAGGGCACGTCCCGGGGTGCCGTGAGCGCCGAGCGGGCTCATGCGTGCGGGCGGGCGCGAACCGCTGCGCGGTCGGAGCCTGTCGCCGTGGTCGCCGACGGTGCGCAGCGGGGCCAGGTCCAGGCGTACCGCAGGATCAACGCGAGGAGGACGAGCTCCAGCACCACGCCGAGGCCGTAGAAGAGCAGGTAGAAGCCGCCGGCGACGTTGAAGACGGTGAAGGGGACGAGCAGTGCGGCCACGACGAGGTTCGTCGTGCGGTTCAGCCGGGCGGGCAGCGTCATCGACAGCACGACCATGAAGATCGGGACGGCCAGGACGGCCAGCACCGTGGTCGAGAAGGTCTGGGAGAGGTCGAACTCGTAGGCCTTGCCGTCGAGGATGTCCTTGATGGCGCCCGGCGTGTAGAAGCCGAGGATGTCCACGTAGGCGTAGAGGAACATGAAGCTCGTCCACGCTGCGGCGAGGTTGGCCTGCACCGGAATCGGACGGTCGTCCAGTGCGTCGGGGGTGAGGGGTCGACGTGTGCTCATGGCGGGCTCCGTTGTCGCTGGGGGATGGGTGAGTCCACGATCGCCGGTCCCGTCGGGGGTGCGCCTCCGTCCGGAGGCCGGGGCTCACCCGGCCGAAAGCACGGTCTGTGCCTCGTCCTTTCGGCTGGTCCGCCGAGCCGCGCGGGACCCTAGGCTGGGGCCGTGGTCACGCTCCGGCGCTCCGTCTGGCACGAGCCGCGGCCTGGGCACGCCCCTCCCGTCGGTCGTCTCGACTGGTTGCTGGCGGGGGCGTTCGCGGTCGCCTCCCTGGTGGAGGGAGTCGTCCGGCCCGGGCTGGCGTGGCGACCGTTGGTCGTGGTGCTCGCCCTGGCGCTGGTCCCCGCCCTGCTCTGGCGGCGCCAGCGTCCCCTGCACGCCGCAGTGGTCGGCTGGGGCGTGGCCGGGCTGCTCTCGGGCCTCCAGCTGGCTGCGCACCCCGGGGACCTCGACGTCTACTCCATGACCGCCGTGCTGGTCCTGCTCCACGCCCTGGTGCGGTGGGGCTCGGGCCGGGAGATGGTGGTGGGGACCGCCTTCGTGGCGGTCGTCGTCGCGCTGGGGATGTACGCCTCCTCCACGGGCGCCGTCGACGTCCTCGGCGGGAGCGCCCTCCTCCTGCTGGTCATCGCCCTCGCGGCAGTGTTCCGCTACCGCGCAGATCTCTGGCACCGCCAGCAGCGCGAGATCCGCAACGAGGAGCGGGTGGGACTGGCCCGCGAGCTGCACGACACCGTCGCCCACCACGTCTCGGCCATCGCGGTGCAGGCGCAGGCCGGCGGGGTGGTGGTCGACAGCCAGCCCGAGAAGGCTGCCGAGGTGCTGGCCGCGATCGAGTCCGAGGCGTCGCGGACCCTGGCTGAGATGAGGTCCATGGTGCGGGTGCTGCGTGACGAGGACGCCGTCGGCCACGCACCGCAGCGAGGTGTCACGGACCTGCCGTCCCTGGCCCGCTCCGACGCGACGCCCACGGTCGAGGTCTCGCTGCAGGGCTCGTTGACCCGCTTGGCCCGACCCGTGGACGCCGCGCTCTACCGGCTCGCGCAGGAGGCGATGACCAACGCCGTGCGGCACGCACGGAAGGCGACTCGCGTCCGGATCGAGGTGCGTCGGGAGGGTGAGGACGTGAGGCTGCGGGTCAGCGACGACGGACGAGCCGAGCCGGGTCCGGCGCCGCAGCCCGGGTTCGGCCTGCTGGGCATGGCCGAACGCGCCCAGCTCCTCGGGGGGTCGCTCACCGCAGGGCCGGCGCCGGGCGGTGGCTGGTTGGTCGAGGCCGTGCTGCCGGCGGAGGTGCCCGCATGAGCATCCGTGTCGTCGTGGCCGATGACCAGGACCTGGTCCGGACCGGCCTGGTGATGATCCTCGACGCGCAGCCCGACCTCGAGGTCGTGGGAGAGGCGGCAGACGGCCTCTCGGCTCTCGACCTGGCGACGAGGCTGCGCCCCGACGTCCTCCTCGTGGACATCCGGATGCCCGGGCTCGACGGTGTCGAGGTGACGCGGCGCCTGGCCGGACCGGACGTCGCGGACCCGATGGCGGTCGTCGTGATCACCACGTTCGACCTCGACGAGCACGTCCTCGGCGCGCTGCGCGCCGGCGCTCGCGGCTTCCTGCTCAAGGACGCCGGGCCGGCGCTCCTCGTGCAGGCCGTGCACGCGGCCGCCGACGGGGACGCGCTGATCGCCCCCAACGTCACGCGTCGGCTGCTGGCGACCCTCGCCGACCGGACGCCGGTCGTTCCGGCCCAGCCCGTCGACCCGCTCACCGAACGCGAGGAAGAGGTGCTCGTGCTCGTGGCGCGGGGCCGCACCAACGCCGAGATCGCCACCGAGCTGTTCGTCGGCCTGAGCACGGTCAAGACCCACGTCGCCTCGCTGATGACCAAGCTCGGAGCCCGCAACCGCGTCGAGCTCGCGATGTGGGCCCACGGCACCGGACGGGTGCGTGCCGACCAGCAGCCGGGGACCACTGCGGGCGGCCCGTCGTCGGCGCACCCCTAGGGCGACGTGTCCAGGACCAGGTCTGCCCGTCGACGGGTGGCGTCGGCGGTGAAGAGTGCCGTCTCCTGGTCGGCCCACCGCTGCCACTGCGGGCGGTAGGCCTCGCCGTCGCGCTCGATGCCGCGCCGCCGCCGGAGCGCGACGTCGGCGTCGACGAAGACGGACAGGGCGGCATACGCCCTCGCCGGTCCCACGCTGGAACCGCACCCCTCGACCACGAGGAAGCGGCAGTCGGGCACCTCGCGCGTGCCGGCCCACTCGTCGCGCACCCAGCTCCAGATCCGGTAGGCCGCCCGCTCGCCGCGCGCCAGCGGCTCGAGCACCTCCTCCGTGAGCAGCGCCGGTGCCTGCGGGAGCCCGTCCCAGCCGGGGTAGAGGTGGTCCATGTGGACGACCGCGACGGGGCCTTGCGGCTCGAGGGCGAGCTCGACCCCGCGGGCCAGCGTCGTCTTGCCGGCGCCGCTCGGGCCGTCGAGGGCGATGACGACGACGTCGCCGCATCGCACGGGGGCAGCGAGCGCCAGCGCCACGACGGCGTCCACGTGCTCCTCGCGCGGCGGCCGCGTCACCTCGTCCCACATGGGCGCGACCCTACCCATACCGGCCGCTGGCCTAGATTTGTCGTATGCCGGTCGCCACGAGAGTCATCGCCTGCCTGGACGTCGACGCGGGTCGGGTCGTCAAGGGCGTCAACTTCGAGAACCTCCGCGACGCGGGTGACCCGGTCGAGCTCGCCAAGCTCTACGACGAGCAGGGCGTCGACGAGCTGACCTTCCTCGACGTCACCGCGAGCAGCGGCGACCGGGAGACGACCTACGACGTCGTGCGCCGCACCGCCGAGCAGGTCTTCATCCCGCTCACCGTCGGGGGCGGCGTGCGCTCCGTCGACGACGTCGACCGGCTGCTGCGTGCCGGTGCCGACAAGGTCGGCGTCAACACCGCAGCCATCGCCCGGCCCGAGCTCATCGCCGAGATCGCGAGCCGATTCGGCGCCCAGGTGCTCGTCCTGTCCGCCGACGTCCGCCGTCGTCTCGGCGACGACGGGAGGCCGACCGACGACTTCGTCATGACGACGCACGGCGGGCGCACGCCGGTCGACCTCGACGCCGTCGAGTGGTGCGCGCGGGCCGCCGAGCTCGGCGCCGGTGAGATCCTGCTCAACTCGATGGACGCCGACGGCACCAAGGACGGCTTCGACCTCGAGCTGATCCGACGGGTCCGCGCCGCGGTGTCGGTGCCCGTCATCGCGAGCGGTGGCGCCGGACGGGTCGAGCACTTCGCCCCGGCGGTCGAGGCCGGCGCCGACGCCGTGCTCGCCGCGAGCGTCTTCCACTTCCGCGAGCTCACCGTCGGCGAGGTCAAGGACGCGCTGCGCGCGGCCGGGGTCACCGTCCGCTGAGACGGGGCCACATCCGAGCTCAGCGGGGCGCGTCCGAGCTCAGCGGCCGCGCGTCTCAGCTGATGCCGAGCTCGGCCTGCTGCAGCGCGGCGATGTCGTCGGCGTCGCCCTCGAGCTCGACCCGGGCCACGTCCTTGCGGCCGTAGGCGTAGAGCACGAGCTCGGCCGGCGCCCCGCGCAGGATGACGGTGCCGTGCTGGTCGGGCAGCTTCGCGGCATACCTGCCCTGGCCCTCGCCGATGAGGACGATGCCGGTCGCGGACTTGCGGAACATCAGGCGGGCGGAACGCTTGAGCGCCGACCACAGCTTGCCCTGGAGCGCCGCGGGCAGGTCGCGGGGCTCCCAGTCGGCCTGCGCCCGGCGCACGTCCTCGTGGTGCACGAAGTACTCGACGAGGTTGGTCAGCTCGTCGACCTTGGGGTGCGACATCGGGTTCCACGCGGGGGCGCCCTGACGGACCCGCCCGACGAGGGCGCTGTAGTCGCCCTGCGCCATGCGGTGCTGCTCACGCTCGAGGCGTGCGTGGAGGAACGGCAGGATCGTGCCGACGGCGAGGTCCGGGCGTCCCTCCCGGATGACGAGGTGCGCCGCGAGGTCGCGGGTGTCCCAGCCCTCGCACAGGGTCGGCCGGTCGGGCCCGAGCCGGTCGAGCTCGTCGCAGAGCAGCAGGCGTTCGGACTGGGCGTGGCGCGTCATGGCCTCATCCTCTCAGGACGGCCGCCCGTTCGAATTCGGTGGCCCACCAGGGCTGGCGGTCCCTAGGGTCGGACGGTGATCGAGCTCGTGCGCCCCACCACCGACCTGTCCGACTCGTGGTGGGCGATGGTGGACGAGTTCGGCGACGAGACCATCCACGGGTCGAGCTACCGTCCGAGCGACCGCGACGCCCTGCGCGGCCCGGAGGTCTTCGAGGAGTGGGTCGACTGGCTCGGGCGGATGGAGCGGCCGGACGAGGCCCTGCCCGAGGGCAGGGTGCCGTCGTCGAACCGGTGGATCGTGCGTGACGGGCGGGTCGTCGGCACCATCGCCGTGCGCCACGCCCTGACGCCCTCGCTCGTCGCCGAGGGCGGCCACATCGGGTATGCCGTGTCGCCGGGTGCGCGACGGCAGGGCGTCGCCCGCGAGGCGCTCCGTCTCGCCCTCGCGCTGGCCGCGGTCCGCGGCATCGACCCGGTGCTCGTGACGTGCGACGTCGACAACGTCGGGTCGGCGCGCACCATCGCGTCCGCCGGTGGCGTCGTCGAGGACGAGCGCGACGGGGTGCTGCGGCACTGGGTGCGCACCGGCGCGCCCGCCCGGCCGATCGGCGCCGGACCCATCGAGACCCGCGCGGCCCGGCTCGTCCCCATCACGCCCGAGGAGGCCGCGGCGATGCGCGCCGGGGTGCGCCGGGCCGACTGGGCCGAGGGCTACCCCCGCGAGGACGACCTCGACGCCGTCGCGACGATGACCTCTGGTCCGGACGCGTGGTCGCCACGCCACGTCGTCCGCCGGAGCGACGGGCTCGCGGTCGGGTCGATCGGCTGCTTCGGGCCGCCGGAGGACGGCGTCGTCGAGGTCGGCTACGGCCTGGTGGAGTCCGCCCTGGGTGGCGGCCTCATGACGGACGTGCTCTCCGCGATGGTGCGCTCCCTCGAGGCGTCCGGGCTGACGGTCGTGGCCCACACGGAGCCCGAGAACGTCCCGAGCCACCGGGTCCTGGCGCGGTTGGGCTTCCGCCGGGTCGCGGAGGCTGAAGCCGACTCCGGCGCGGAATGGCTCTGGGCGCGGGGGTCGGTCCGCGGCGCGGTCTCGGAGACGTGAGAGGCTGGGGAGTCGTCCGGAGACGGCACCAGCACGCACGCCAGCAGGGGAGCAGCACACCGTGAACGTCCCGACCACCTCGACCCTGCGGGAGGGTCTCGCCGTCATCGGCCGGGGCATCAAGGGCCAGCCGCGCTGGTTCTCCCTCGCCGTGCTCGGCAGCGTCGTCTACGGCGTCATGACGAGCCTGACGGCCGCCGCGATCGGCTACGTCGTCCGCGAGGCGGTCTCGCCGGCCATCGCCGCCCGCCACGTCACGGCCTCCCAGCTGTGGTTCATCGGCGGGGTCATGGCGGCCGTCGTGCTGACGACGACCGTCGGTGTCATCGGCCGCCGCATCGCGGGCGGCGTCGCGATGTACAACCTCGGCGCGATGTACCGGCGCCAGGTCACGCGGCAGTACCTCCGCCTCCCGCTCAGCTGGCACCACCGCCACCCGTCGGGACAGCTGCTCTCCAACGCGAACGCCGACGTCGAGGCGACGTGGAACATCTTCGCCCCGCTGCCGATGGCGCTCGGCGTCGTCGTCATGCTCGTCTTCGGCATCGTCCAGATGGTCGTCGTCGACCCGTGGCTCGCGCTCGTCGGGCTCACCGTCTTCCCGATGCTCTTCCTCGCCAACGTCGCCTTCCAGCGCGCGATGTCCCCGCGCGTCACCCGGGCCCAGCAGCTGCGGGCCGACGTCTCCGAGGTGGCCCACGAGAGCTTCGAGGCGGCCCTCATCGTCAAGTCGCTCGGTCGTGAGGACCACGAGGCCGAGCGCTTCCGCGCCGTGACGCACGAGCTGCGCGACGCCAACATCGAGGTCGGGCGCACCCGCGGCCGCTTCGACCCCGCCATCGAGGCCATCCCAACGGTCGGCACGCTCGCCGTCCTCTTCGTCGGGACGCTGCGCGTCAGCAACGGGCTGCTGTCCGCGGCCGAGGTCGTGCAGATCGCCTACCTCTTCTCGATCCTCGCCTTCCCGGTGCGGGCGCTCGGCTGGGTGCTGGCCGAGCTGCCGCGCGCCGTCGTCGGCTGGAACCGCGTGTCGGCCGTGCTCGACGCGACGGGCAGCATGACCTACGGCGAGCGCTCGCTGCCGACCGGCCACGCCAGCCACCTGCAGGCCGAGCGACTCGCGTACGCCTACGAGATCGAGTCGGAGCCCGGCGAGGTGGACCGCAACCCGGCGGTCGTCGACGTCACCCTCGACGTGGCGCCCGGTGCGACCGTGGCCGTCGTCGGGCCCACCGGCAGCGGCAAGTCGACCCTGACCAACCTCGTCATGCGCCTCGTCGACCCCGACAGCGGAGCCGTCCTCGTCGACGACATCGACCTGCGCGAGGTGCGCCGCGGCGGCGTCAGCGACGTCGCGGCCCTGGTCGCCCAGCAGACCTTCATGTTCGACGACAGCGTGCGCGGCAACATCACCCTCGGACTCGAGCACGACGACGCCAGCGTGTGGCGCGCCCTCGACGTCGCCCAGGGCACCGGGTTCGTCGAGAAGCTGCCCGACGGCCTCGACACCCACGTCGGCGAGCGCGGAGCGAGCCTCTCCGGTGGTCAACGGCAACGAATCGCGCTGGCACGTGCGGTGATCCGTGAGCCGCAGCTGCTCATCCTCGACGACGCCACCTCGGCGGTCGACCCCAGCGTCGAGCAGGCGATCCTCGGCCGGCTGCGCGAGGCGAGCAGCGGCACGACCGTCCTCGTCGTCGCCTACCGGATGGCCACCATCCTGCTCGCCGACGAGGTCGTCTACCTCGAGGGCGGTCGCGTCATCGACCACGGCTCCCACGCCCAGCTGCTGGGACGGTGCGTCGGCTACGAGCGGCTCGTCACGGCATACGCCCGCGAGGCCGCCGAGCGAGAGGCCATCGCGGCCGACGAGGAGCTCGGCGAGCAGCTCGGCGAGGGGCACGGCACCGACGCGGCCGAGGAGGTCTCCCGATGAGCATGCGGTCCCAGGTCCTCGTCGAGCACCACGGGGTGGCGACGGGCAAGGAGATGACGACGTGGCAGACCCTGCGTCGCGGCGTCGAGCTCTCGCCCGAGCTGCGCAAGGGCATCTGGGTCACGGTGCTGCTCGCCGTGCTGTCGACGCTCGGTCGGGTGCTCGTGCCCTTCGTCGTCCAGCGCATCACCGACGATGGCATCCTCGCCGCGTCCGGACCCGACACCCGGGTGGTGGCCGTCTACATCGGCATCGCGCTCGTCGGTGTGGTCGTCACCGCCTTCTCGGCCTATCTCGTCAACGTCCGGCTCTTCCGCACGTCGGAGAACGGCCTGGCGACGTTGCGGCTCAAGGCGTTCCGTCACATCCACGACCTCGCGATGCTGACCCAGAACACCGAGCGGCGTGGTTCGCTCGTCTCGCGCGTGACCTCCGACGTCGACACGATCTCGATGTTCGTGCAGTTCGGCGGCCTCATGCTGATGATCAACATCGCGCAGATCTCGCTCGCAACCGTGCTCATGGTGATCTACAGCCCGCTGCTCGGGCTCGTCGTGTGGCTGTGCTTCGTGCCGCTGTTCGTCATCATCCGCAAGTTCCAGGGCATCGTCGGCCGCGCCTACACCCGGGTGCGCGAGCGCGTCGGCGACATGCTCGGCGCCATCTCCGAGGCCGTCGTCGGTGCCCAGGCGATCCGCGCCTACGGCGTCGAGGACCGCACGGCAGAGCGCATCGACGCTGCCGTCGAGGCTCACCGGAAGGCCGCCATCGGCGCCCAGGCGCGCTCGGTCGTCGCGTTCACGTCCGGCCAGCTCGTCTCCGGCCTGACGACCGCGGTCGTCCTCGTCGTCGGCACGGTCCTCGCGGCCAGGGGGAGCCTCACGCTCGGCGAGCTGCTGGCCTTCCTCTTCCTCGTCAACCTCTTCACGCAGCCCGTGCAGCAGGCCACCGAGATCCTCAACGAGATGCAGAACGCCGTGGCCGGCTGGCGCCGCGTCATCGGCATCATCGACACCCCCGCCGACGTCTCCGACCCGGGCGAGTCCGGCGTGACGCTGCCGCGCGGGCCGATCACGGTGCAGTTCAACGAGGTCGGCTTCGCCTACCCCGGTGGCGCGCCCGTGCTCCACGACATCGACCTCACCATCGCGCCGCGCAGCCGCGTGGCCATCGTCGGCGAGACCGGCTCCGGCAAGTCCACGCTGGCCAAGCTGCTCACCCGGCTCATGGACTCGAGCAGCGGCCAGGTGCTGCTCGACGGCGTCGACCTGCGCACGATCCGCTTCTCCTCGTTGCGGTCCCGCGTCGTGCTCGTGCCGCAGGAGGGCTTCCTCTTCGACGGCACGCTGCTCGAGAACATCCGGTTCGGTCGGCCCGAGGCGAGCGAGGACGACGTCCGGCTCACCCTCACCGAGCTCGGCCTCGACGCCTGGGTGTCGACGCTGCCCCTGGGCCTGGGGACCGATGTCGGCCAGCGCGGCGAGTCGCTGTCCGCGGGGGAGCGGCAGCTCGTGGCCCTGGCCCGCGCCTACCTGGCCGACCCCGACCTGCTCGTCCTCGACGAGGCGACGTCCGCCGTCGACCCGAGCACCGAGGTGCGCCTGCAGCGCGCCCTCGACTCGCTGACCCGGGGTCGCACGTCGATCGCCATCGCGCACCGGCTCTCGACGGCCCAGGCCGCCGACGAGGTCATCGTCGTCGACGCCGGCCGCATCGTGGAGCGGGGCCACCACAGCGAGCTCGTCCGCCTCGGCGGCGTCTACTCCCGGCTGCACGACTCGTGGGTGGCCCAGCAGCAGGCGGTCTGACCCGCCCCCCATCTTCGGCACCGAACGCCGCGTTCGGTGCCGAACGCGGTGCTAGAGCAGTGAGCTCGCGACCGAACGCTGCGTCCGACGAGGTGGTGGGTGCGAGAGGGGTGGCCGGGTGGCGGTTCGGTCGCGGTGTGACCCACGGTCGCGGTCCGGGCAGAATGTCCCGGTGACCGACAGCACCGACCAGACACCCGACCCCGCGACGCTCGACCCGCAGATCGCCGCGCTGCTCAAGCGCGACGCGCAGGGACTCGTCGCCGCGGTCGTGCAGCAGCACGACACCGGTGACGTGCTCATGGTCGGCTGGATGGACGACGAGGCCCTGCGCCGCACCCTGACCGAGGGACGGGTCACCTTCTGGTCGCGCAGCCGCCAGGAGTACTGGCGCAAGGGCGACACGAGCGGGCACTCGCAGTGGGTCAAGGGCGTGCGCCTCGACTGCGACGGCGACGCCCTGCTCGTCAGCGTCGACCAGGTCGGCGCGGCCTGCCACACCGGCGACCGCACCTGCTTCGACGCCCGGGTCCTGCCCGCCACCGTCGGCGAACCCACCACCGCCCCCTGACCTCGGCGGTCGACGCGGGGCCGTGCGTGGCCTCTCGACGGGTGGGGAGGGACCGTTCGTGGCCTCTCGACGGGTGAGGCGGGGACACGGCACACGAGCGCGTGGGCCAGAATGGCTCGGTGCCCGACTCGAACACCTCGCTCGCCCCCGCGTCCGCGCCGCACGCCGACCTCGCGTGGGGCCGCACGTGGCCGAGCCTCGAGGTCTTCACCGAGCTCGCCCTCGAGCACCGCCGCGTCATCCCGGTCGTACGCCGCGTGCTGGCCGACGCCGAGACGCCCGTCGGCGTCTACCGCAAGCTCGCCAAGGACGCGCCCGGCACCTTCCTGCTCGAGTCCGCGGAGCACGGGGGAGTGTGGTCGCGCTACTCGATCGTCGGCGCCCGCAGCGCTGCGACGCTGACCGAGAAGGACGGCCGCGTCCACTGGATCGGCGAGCCGCCGGTCGGCCTGCCCACGGAGGGTGACCCGACGCAGGCGGTCCGTGACACCGTCGCGGCCCTGGCCACCCCGCGCACGCCCGGGCTGCCGCCCCTGACGGGCGGTCTCGTCGGAGCGATCACCTACGACGCCGTGCGCCGGTGGGAGAGCGTGCCCGACGGCGGGCGCGACGAGCTCGACCTGCCCGAGGTCGCGATGATGCTCGCCACCGACCTCGCCGTCTTCGACCACAGCGACGGCTCGCTGCTGCTCATCGCCAACGCCGTCAACCACGACGCCACCGACGAGCGCATCGAGGACGCGTGGGCCGACGCGGTCAGCCGGCTCGACCGGATGACCGACGAGCTCGCAGCCCCGGCCCCGAGCACCGTCGCGACGATCGAGCCGATCGAGAGCCGCCCGACGAGCAGCCACACCCAGCCCGAGTTCGAGGAGATGGTCGAGGAGGCCAAGGAGGCGATCCGCGCCGGGGAGGCCTTCCAGATCGTCGTCTCGCAGCGCTTCACCGTGCCGTGCCGGGCCGACGCCCTCGACGTCTACCGGGCGCTGCGGGTCAGCAACCCCAGCCCCTACATGTACCTCCTGCGCCTGCCGCACCCCGACGGCTCGGCCTACGACATCGTCGGCTCGAGCCCCGAGGCCCTCATCAAGGTCACCGGGCGCCAGGCCATCACGCACCCGATCGCCGGCTCGCGGCCGCGCGGCAAGAGCCCCGACCACGACGCGCACCTCGCCGAGGAGCTGCTCGGTGACGCCAAGGAGCGCGCCGAGCACCTCATGCTCGTCGACCTCGCGCGCAACGACCTGCAGCGCATCTGCCGGGCCGGCACCGTCGACACCGTCGACTTCATGTCGATCCGCCGCTACAGCCACATCATGCACATCGAGTCGACCGTCGTCGGCGACCTCCGCGACGACCAGAGCGCCTACGACGCGCTCGTCGCGACCTTCCCCGCCGGCACGCTGAGCGGCGCACCGAAGCCGAGGGCCATGGCCCTCATCGACGCCTACGAGGGCCTGCGGCGCGGGCTCTACGGCGGCGTCGTCGGCTACCTCGACTTCGCCGGTGACCTCGACATGGCCATCGCGATCCGCACCGCCCTCATCAAGGACGGGCTCGCCCACGTGCAGGCCGGCGCCGGGATCGTCGCCGACTCGGTGCCGCACCTCGAGTTCGAGGAGACGGTCAACAAGGCGGCGGCAGCCCTGCGCGCCGTCGCCGCGGCGGCCGGGCTGCGCCCGTTGGGAGCGCACCGCCCATGAGCTCGGCGACGACTCTCGACAAGAAGCGCGCGGCGCTCGCCGTCCTCGTCCCGGCGGCCCTGCTGCTCGGCCTCACCACGCAGGTGTGGGCGAGCGGGGAGTCGCGCGACGTCCTCAGCCAGGCCGTCACCGACGTCACCGGTGGCGCAGCCGCCCCGGGTGTCGTGGGCCTCACGGCGGTCTGCGTCGTGGCCCTCCTCGGGCTCATGACCGGCGGACGCGTCATCCGGGCCGTGGCCGCCGTGGTCATCGTGCTGGCCTCGCTCGGTGCCCTCGCGATGACGCTGCTCGTGGCCCTGCGACCGGTCGACACGGTGGCAGACGCGGTCGCGCGGCAGCTCGCCCGCACGACCGCCCCCGCGGCGACCGGGGCGAGCACCGCGTGGGTCTGGGCAGCCGTCGTCGTGGCGGCGCTGCTGGCCGTCGGCGCCGTCCTCACGGCCGTCTCGAGCCGCACGTGGGCCGGGCTGTCCGGACGCTACGAGCGGGGCGACAAGCCGGCGAGCGGACCCCGGGGCGAGGTGCGCACCACGTGGGACGAGCTGTCCGAGGGGCGGGACCCGACCCTGCGCGACGCCCCCGACGAGACCTGACAGAATGAACGACGTCGGCCCGCACGCGAGTGGAGCCGATCGGACCAGAGAGGACGCCATGGAAGAGCAGCACGAGGACCACGGTCACAGCACCGCCGCCTGGACCGGGGTCGGGATCATCCTGCTCGGCACGGCCATCGCGTCGGTCGCCTTCGTCATCCCCAGCGTCGCGCTCGCCATCGTGGGCGCCGTCGTCATCGTCGCGGGCATCGTCGCGGGCAAGCTGCTCTCGATGGCCGGCTACGGCAGCAACGGCCACCACGCCCAGGGCGGCTCGATCGTCGACGCGCCCGACGAGGTGGGTGCCCCGACCCTCGGCAAGAGCTGAGCGCAGTGACGACGGTTCTCGACGGGATCATCAGCGGCGTCCGCGAGGATCTCGGGCGCCGTCGTGCCGCCCTGCCGCTGACCGAGCTCGAGGCACGGGCCGCCGCAGCGGCTCCCGCGCTCGACCCGATGCCCGGCATCCGCTCCGCCGAGGGCGTCGCCGTCATCGCCGAGGTCAAGCGCTCGAGCCCGAGCAAGGGAGCGCTCGCCGCCATCCCCGAGCCCGGCCTGCTGGCGAGGTCGTATGCCGCGGGCGGTGCGAGCGCCATCAGCGTCCTCACCGAGGAGCGCCGGTTCTCAGGCAGCCTCGCCGACCTCGACGAGGTGCGCGCCGCGGTGCGAACTCCCTTGCTGCGCAAGGACTTCATGGTCGAGCCGTACCAGGTGACCGAGGCCCGTGCGCACGGCGCCGACCTCATCCTGCTCATCGTCGCGGCGCTCGACGACGTCCCGCTGCGCGACCTGCACGACCAGGCCCGCGAGCTCGGCATGACGGCGCTCATCGAGGTGCACGACGCCGCCGAGCTCGACCGCGCCCTGGCGCTCGACCCCGTCCTCGTGGGCGTCAACGCCCGCAACCTCAAGACCCTCGAGGTCGACCCCCGCACCGTGACGGACCTGCTGCCCCGGATTCCCGAGGGCGTCGTCGGCGTGGCCGAGTCCGGGGTGGGCGGTCCCGCCGACGTGGCCGCCTACGTCCGCGCCGGTGCCGGCGCGGTCCTTGTCGGCGAGGCCCTCGTCAGGGACGGTGCCCCCGAGGCCGCGATCCGCGGCTTCATCGACGCCGCGACCGCGGTCCGGGCCCAGGCCCGCCCCGGCGCGGCAGGAGAGTGAGCATGACCACGACATCCAACGTGCCGGCATACGGCCGCTTCGGCGGTTTCGGTGGACGCTACGTCCCCGAGGCCCTCATCCCCGCCCTCGAGCAGCTCGAGGAGGTCTGGCGCAAGGCCGTCGTGGACCCGGAGTTCGTCGGCGAGCTCGAGCGCCTGCAGCGCACCTACACGGGCCGCCCCAGCATCATCACCGAGGTGCCGCGCTTCGCCGAGCACTGCGGCGGCGCGCGGGTCATCCTCAAGCGCGAGGACCTCAACCACACGGGCTCGCACAAGATCAACAACGTCCTCGGCCAGGCCCTGCTGACCAAGCGCATGGGCAAGACGCGCGTCATCGCCGAGACCGGCGCCGGCCAGCACGGCGTCGCCACGGCCACGGCCGCGGCCCTGCTCGGGCTCGAGTGCGTCGTCTACATGGGCCGCAAGGACACCGAGCGCCAGGCGCTCAACGTCGCCCGCATGCGGCTGCTCGGCGCCACGGTGGTGCCCGTCGACAACGGCAGCAAGACGCTCAAGGACGCCGTCAACGAGGCCTTCCGCGACTGGGTGGCCAACGTCGCGACGACGCACTACGTCCTCGGCACCGTGACCGGTCCGCACCCGTTCCCCGAGATGGTCCGCGACTTCCACCGCGTCATCGGCGTCGAGGCGCGCCAGCAGGTGCTCGACCTCGTCGGGCGCCTCCCCGACGCCGTGCTCGCGTGCGTCGGCGGCGGCTCCAACGCCATCGGCATCTTCCACCGCTTCATCGACGACCGGTCGGTCCGGCTCATCGGCTTCGAGGCGGGCGGCGAGGGCGTCGAGTCCGGCAAGCACGCCGCACGCTTCTCGGCCGGCATCCCCGGCGTGCTCCACGGCGCCTTCACCTACGTCATGCAGGACGAGGACGGCCAGACCGTCGAGTCGCACAGCGTCTCGGCCGGTCTCGACTACCCCAGCGTCGGCCCCGAGCACGCCCACCTGCTCGAGTCGGGCCGGGCGGAGTACCGCCCCGTCACCGACGAGGAGGCCATGGAGGCGTTCTCGCTGCTCTCGCGCACCGAGGGCATCCTGCCCGCCATCGAGAGCGCGCACGCCCTCGCGGGTGCGATCAAGGTCGGGCGCGAGCTCGGACCCGACGCGGTCCTGCTCGTCAACCTCTCGGGGCGCGGCGACAAGGACGTCCACACGGCTGCCGAGTGGTTCGGCCTCATCGACGGAGAGGGCGCGACGCGCCTGCCCGACGACGACGCAGCCAAGGGCACGGGGGTCCAGCAGTGAGCGTCGAGTCCGTCTTCGAGAAGTGCCGCGCCGACGGCCGTCCGGCCCTCATCGGCTACCTCCCCGTCGGCTTCCCCTCGGTCGAGGGCTCGATCACCGCGATGAAGGTCCTCGTCGACTCCGGCGTCGACATCGTCGAGATCGGCGTCCCCTACAGCGACCCTGTCATGGACGGGCCCGTCATCCAGGACGCCGCCGTCCGGGCGCTGGCCGGCGGAGTGCACCTCACCGACATCTTCACCGCCGCCCGTGAGGTGTCCGACGCGGGCGCCGGTGCGCTCGTCATGACCTACTGGAACCCGGTGCTGCGCTACGGCGTGGAGCGGTTCGCCGCCGACCTCGCCGCCGCCGGGGGGGCCGGGCTCATCACGCCCGACCTCATCCCCGACGAGGCCGGCGACTGGATCGCCGCCGCGGACGCCCACGACCTCGACAAGGTCTTCCTCGTCGCGCCGAGCTCGACGCCCGAGCGCCTGGCCGCCGTGACGGCCCGGTGCCGCGGGTTCGTCTACGCGACCGCCGTCATGGGCGTCACGGGCGCGCGCGCCAGCGTCGGCGAGGCCGCCGACGCCCTCGTCTCGCGCACCCGCGAGCACACCGACCTGCCCGTCTGCGTCGGGCTCGGGGTCTCCACCGGCGACCAGGCCGCCGAGGTCGGTCGCTACGCCGACGGTGTCATCGTCGGCTCCGCCCTCGTGCGGTGCCTCACCGAGGCCGACTCCGAGGAGCAGGGGCTCGAGGCCCTCGGCGCGCTGGCCCGCGAGCTCGCCGACGGCGTCCGCCGGAGCCGCGCGTGAGCGTCCTGGCCGCTGTGCCCGCTGCGCTCCACGCCGCCCTGCCCGCCGAGATCCCGTCGCCGAGCGTCGGGGTCTGGCACCTCGGCCCGCTGCCGATCCGCGGCTATGCCATGTGCATCCTCGCCGGCATCGTCGTCGCCGTCTGGCTGACGCAGAAGCGCCTCGAGGCGCGCGGCCACCGCAAGGGCATCGCCATCGACATCTCCGCCTGGGCGGTGCCGTTCGGCATCGTCGGCGGTCGCATCTACCACCTCATCACCACGCCCCAGCCGTACTTCGGTCAGAACGGCGACCCGTGGAAGGCCTTCGCCATCTACGAGGGCGGCCTCGGCATCTGGGGCGCCGTCGCGCTCGGCGCCGTCGGCGCGTGGATCGGCTGCCGCAAGAACGGTGTCGCCTTCCGCGACTTCGTCGACGCCGCGGCGCCGGGCCTCGCGATCGCGCAGGCCATGGGTCGCTTCGGCAACTGGTTCAACAACGAGATCTACGGCGCGCCCACCGACGTGCCGTGGAAGCTGCGCATCTACGAGTGGGACACCTCGGCCGGCCGGGCCGTCGTCGACGCCGCGGGCAACCCGATCGTCAAGGGCTACTTCCACCCCACGTTCCTCTACGAGGCCCTGTGGTGCCTGCTGCTCGCGGCCTTCCTCGTCTGGCTGGGCCGGCGCCGTCCGCTCAAGGCGGGCCAGGTGTTCGCGGCCTACGTCATGGGCTACCCGGTCGGGCGCATCGTCATCGAGAACATGCGCTCGGACTCCGCGAACGTCATCCTCGGCCAGCGGGTCAACACGTGGGTCTCGATCCTCGTCTTCCTCCTCGGCGTCGTCCTGTGGCGCCGCTTCGGCCGGATGGAGCAGCCGGCCCTGCCGGCGACGGCCGAGGACTCGAAGGACTCCGACAGCGCCGAGGCCACCGAGGCCACCGAGCGCGCCGAATCCACCGAGCCCAGAGAGACCCCCGAGGCCGCCCATGCCGCCGAGGGTGACGAGTCTCACGGCGCGGCCGAGGCCACGGCTGATCCTGACGGGGGGAGCGAGCCCGGGGCCGGAGATTCTTCGGCCGAGGCGCCCGCCGACCGGCCGAACGCCACGGCGACCGGCGCGACGAAGGTGGAGCGTCCGACGCAGTCGTGACGCGTGCCGGCTCCGTCCCGACGCCGGGACGTGAGCACGACGTCTCAGGATGCGGAATCCGCCATATCAACAGGTAGGACGAGCGGTCCCTCCGATATCGTCGTCGCAACGCCTGTGGCCAGTGCCGTCCACATGCCCTCAGTCATGTCGCCGGCCCGGTCGTGGTCGCCGCCTGGGACCCAGCAGAAGGACGGTGAAGATGCCGCCGCACACCCGCACCCGTGCTCTCTTCAGTGCACACCCGGAGAACTCCGGTCTCTACCGACGCGAGCACGAGCACGACGCCTGCGGCGTCGCGCTCATCGCGACGATGCGGGGCACCGCCGGCCACGACATCGTCGACCACGCCCTGACCGCGCTGCGCAACCTCGACCACCGGGGCGCCACCGGCGCCGACCCGCTCGTCGGTGACGGTGCGGGCATCCTGACGCAGATCCCCGACGAGTTCTTCCGCGCCACGGTGCCGTTCACGCTGCCCAACAGCGGGGCGTATGCCGCGGGCATCGCCTTCCTGCCGCAGAACCCCATCGAGCGCGCGGCCGCCAAGGCCCGCATCGAGGAGATCGCCGTCGCCGAGAACCTCAAGGTGCTCGGCTGGCGCGAGGTCCCCGTCGAGGGCGACCTCGTCGGCACCGTCGCCCGTGAGTGCATGCCGTTCTTCGAGCAGCTCTTCGTCAGCAGCTCGATCGGCCGCCAGGTGGCCCTCGGGCTCGACCGGCTGGCGTTCTGCCTGCGCAAGCGCGCCGAGCACGAGGTCGACGTCTACTTCTCCTCGCTCAGCTCGCGCACCATCGTCTACAAGGGGATGCTGACGACCGGTCAGCTCGAGCCGTTCTTCCCCGACCTGTCCGACCCGCGGTTCGCGAGCGAGCTGGCCCTCGTGCACTCGCGCTTCTCGACCAACACGTTCCCGTCGTGGCCGCTCGCGCACCCCTACCGGTTCATCGCCCACAACGGCGAGATCAACACCGTCAAGGGCAACCGCAACTGGATGCACGCCCGCGAGAGCCTGCTGACGTCGGACATCATCCCGGGCGACCTCGAGCGCGTCTTCCCGATCTGCACGCCCGACGCGTCCGACTCCGCGAGCTTCGACGAGGTGCTCGAGCTGCTGCACCTCGGCGGCCGCTCGCTCCCGCACGCGGTGCTGATGATGATCCCCGAGGCGTGGGAGAACCACGCCACCATGGACCCGGCCCGCAAGGCGTTCTACGAGTTCCACTCCACGTTCATGGAGCCGTGGGACGGGCCCGCCAACGTCTGCTTCAGCGACGGCACGCTCGTCGGCGCCGTCCTCGACCGCAACGGCCTGCGCCCCGGCCGCTACACCGTGACCGACGACGGCCTCGTCGTCCTCGCCTCCGAGTCCGGGGTGCTCGAGCTGGACCCCGAGACCATCGTCCAGCGCGGCCGCCTCCAGCCCGGCAAGATGTTCCTCGTCGACACCGAGCACGGCCGGATCGTCAGCGACGAGGAGATCAAGTCCCAGCTCGCCGCCGCCAAGCCGTATGCCGAGTGGCTGCACGCGGGCCTCATCCGCCTCGAGGACCTCCCCGAGCGCGAGCACATCGTGCACACGGCCGCCTCCGTCGCGCGCCGCCAGCAGACCTTCGGCTACACCGCCGAGGAGCTGCGCATCCTGCTCACCCCGATGGCGAAGTCCGGGGGAGAGGCGCTCGGCTCGATGGGCACCGACACACCCATCGCCGTGCTGTCCTCGCGCCCACGCCTGCTCTTCGACTACTTCACCCAGCTCTTCGCGCAGGTGACCAACCCGCCGCTCGACGCGATCCGCGAGGAGCTCGTCACCTCGCTCGGGACCTACATGGGACCCGAGGGCAACGCCCTGTCGGCCTCGCCCAGCCACGCCCGCCAGCTCGTCCTCGACTTCCCGGTCATCGACAACGACGAGCTCGCCAAGATCGTGCACATCAACGCCGACGGTGACCTGCCGGGCTACGCCACTCACGTCGTGCGCGGTCTCTACGACGTCACGGGGGGAGCGGCCGCCATGCGCGACCGCCTCGAGGAGATCTTCGCCGAGGTGTCCCGGGCCATCTCGCGGGGCGCGCGCTTCGTCGTGCTCTCCGACCGCGACTCCGGCCGCGACCTCGCGCCGATCCCGTCGCTGCTGCTGACCGCGGCCGTGCACCACCACCTCATCCGCGAGAAGACCCGCACCCAGGTGGGCCTGCTCGTCGAGGCCGGCGACGTGCGCGAGGTCCACCACGTGGCCCTGCTCATCGGCTTCGGTGCGGCTGCCGTCAACCCCTACCTCGCGATGGAGACGGTCGAGGACCTCGTCCGGGCCGGCGAGATCGAGGGCGTCACCGCCGAGAAGGCCGTCGCCAACCTCATCAAGGCGCTCGGCAAGGGCGTGCTCAAGGTCATGTCCAAGATGGGCATCTCGACCGTGGCGTCCTACCGCGGCGCGCAGGTCTTCGAGGCCATCGGCCTGTCCCAGGCCCTCGTCGAGCGCTACTTCACCGGCACGGTGAGCCAGCTCGGCGGGGTCGGGCTCGACGTCATCGCCCGCGAGACCGCCGACCGCCACGCGCGGGCCTACCCGCCGGACGGCGTGCACCAGCCCCATCGCACCCTCGAGGTCGGCGGCGAGTACCAGTGGCGGCGCGAGGGTGAGCCCCACCTCTTCGACCCCGAGACGGTCTTCCGCCTCCAGCACTCGACGCGCCAGCGCCGCTACGACATCTTCAAGCAGTACACCAACCGCGTCGACGACCAGACCTCGCGCCTCATGACCCTGCGCGGCCTCATGGGCTTCCGGCCGACGGGCGTCACCGGTCGCCTGCCCGTGCCGATAGAGGAGGTCGAGCCGGTCAGCGAGATCGTCAAGCGCTTCAACACCGGCGCGATGAGCTACGGCTCGATCTCCAAGGAGGCGCACGAGACCCTCGCGATCGCCATGAACCACCTCGGCGGACGCTCCAACACCGGTGAGGGCGGCGAGGACGTCGACCGGCTCCTCGACCCCGAGCGCCGGTCGGCGGTCAAGCAGGTCGCCTCGGGCCGGTTCGGCGTGACGAGCCTCTACCTCACCCACTCCGACGACATCCAGATCAAGATGGCCCAGGGCGCCAAGCCCGGCGAGGGCGGCCAGCTGCCCGGCCACAAGGTCTACCCGTGGGTGGCCAAGACCCGGCACTCGACGCCCGGTGTCGGGCTCATCTCGCCGCCGCCGCACCACGACATCTACTCCATCGAGGACCTGGCGCAGCTGATCCACGACCTCAAGAACGCCAACCCGTCGGCGCGCATCCACGTCAAGCTCGTCTCCGAGATCGGCGTCGGCACCGTCGCGGCGGGCGTGTCCAAGGCGCACGCCGACGTCGTGCTCATCTCCGGGCACGACGGCGGCACCGGCGCGAGCCCGCTCACGTCGCTCAAGCACGCGGGTGCGCCGTGGGAGCTCGGCCTCGCCGAGGCCCAGCAGACCCTCGTGCTCAACGGCCTGCGCGACCGCATCGTCGTCCAGGTCGACGGCCAGCTGAAGACCGGGCGCGACGTCGTCGTCGCGGCCCTGCTCGGCGCCGAGGAGTTCGGTTTCGCGACGGCGCCGCTCGTCGTCTCGGGCTGCGTCATGATGCGCGTGTGCCACCTCGACACCTGTCCGGTCGGCATCGCCACGCAGAACCCCGAGCTGCGCTCGCGCTTCTCGGGCAAGCCGGAGTTCGTCGAGACCTTCTTCGAGTACATCGCCCAGGAAGTGCGCGAGCACCTCGCCTCGCTCGGCTTCCGCTCGATCGAGGAGGCCGTCGGCCAGGTGGGCAGCCTCGACCTCGACAAGGCGATCGCGCACTGGAAGGCCTCGGGTCTCGACCTCAGCCCGATCCTCGCGGTCGCCGACAACCCGACCGGTGGCACGCTGCACCAGTCGGCCTCCCAGGACCACGGGCTCGACAAGGCGCTCGACAACGAGCTGCTGAGCCGTGCCCTGTCGGCCATCGAGACCGGTGAGCCGGTGCGCACCGAGATCGCCGTGCGCAACGTCAACCGCACCGTCGGCACGATGCTCGGTCACCACGTGACCAAGGCGCACCCGCAGGGGCTGGCGGACAACACGATCGAGCTGACGATGACCGGGTCCGGTGGGCAGTCGTTCGGCGCCTTCCTCCCGGCCGGTGTCACGATGCAGCTCTTCGGCGACGCCAACGACTACGTCGGCAAGGGCCTGTCGGGCGGCCGCGTCGTCGTGCGACCGCACCGCGACGCCACCCTCGTGGCCGAGGAGAACGTCATCGGCGGCAACGTCATCGCCTACGGCGCGACGACGGGCCAGCTCTTCCTGCGCGGCATCGTCGGCGAGCGCTTCTGCGTGCGCAACTCCGGCGCCCACGCGGTCGTCGAGGGCGTCGGCGACCACGGCTGCGAGTACATGACGGGCGGCACGGCCGTCGTGCTCGGGCAGACCGGACGCAACTTCGCGGCCGGCATGTCCGGTGGCCTGGCCTACGTCCTCGACCTCGACGCCGACCTCGTCAACCGCGAGATGGTCGACCTCATGCCGCTGCGCGACGCCGACGAGGAGCCGCTGCGCGAGCTGCTCGAGGCGCACGTGCGGTGGACCGAGTCGCCCGTCGCCCGAGGCCTGCTCGACGACTGGTCGGCCGCGCGCGAGCGCTTCACGCTCGTGCTGCCTCGTGACTACCAGCGCGTCCTCGACGTGCGCGCCGAGGCAGAGGCCCAGGGCCTCGACCTCGACGGCCCAGAAGTGTGGAACCGGATCATGGAGGCTTCCCGTGGCTGACCCCCAAGGCTTTCTCAACACCCGCGAGCGCGAGCTCCCGGCCCGCCGTCCCGTCCCGGTGCGCATCCGGGACTGGAAGGAGGTCTACGAGGAGCAGGAGCTCGGACAGCTCCAGCGCCAGGCCGGTCGCTGCATGGACTGCGGCATCCCGTTCTGCCACTCCGGCTGTCCGCTCGGCAACCTCATCCCCGAGTGGAACAACTTCGCGTGGAAGGGCGACTGGTCCGACGCCATCGAGCGGCTCCACGCGACGAACAACTTCCCGGAGTTCACCGGCCGCCTGTGCCCGGCGCCGTGCGAGACGGCGTGCGTCCTCGGCATCAACCAGCCGGCCGTGACGATCAAGCAGGTCGAGGTCACGACGATCGAGCGCGCCTTCGAGGAGGGGCTCGTCACGCCTCTCCCGCCCGAGCGCCTCTCCGGCAAGACGGTCGCCGTCGTGGGCTCCGGCCCCGCCGGCCTGGCAGCGGCCCAACAGCTGACCCGGGCCGGCCACACCGTGGCGGTGTTCGAGCGGGCCGACAAGCCGGGCGGCCTGCTGCGCTACGGCATCCCCGAGTTCAAGATGGAGAAGTCGGTGCTCGATCGCCGGCTCGAGCAGATGAGCGCCGAGGGCACCCGCTTCCGCAACGGCATGAACGTCGGCGTCGACATCACCGGGCGCCAGCTGCGCGACCGCTACGACGCCGTCGTGCTCGCTCTCGGTGCCACCGTGCCGCGCGACCTCGATGCGCCGGGTCGCCAGCTCGGCGGTATCCACCAGGCCATGGACTTCCTCCCGCAGGGCAACCGCGCCGCTCTCGGCGAGCACGTCGAGGACCAGATCCTCGCCACCGGCAAGCACGTCGTCGTCATCGGCGGCGGCGACACCGGCGCGGACTGCATCGGCACGTCGCACCGCCAGGGCGCCGCGTCCGTGACGAGCCTCGAGATCATGCCGCAGCCGGGGGAGGACCGTCCGTCCGGCCAGCCCTGGCCGACCTACCCCATGCTCTACCGCGTCGCCAGCGCCCACGAGGAGGGTGGCGAGCGCATCTACGCCGTCAGCACGACCGAGTTCGTGGGCGACGACGACGGCAACGTCGCGGCCCTGCGCCTGACCGAGGTCGAGTTCGTCGACGGTCGACCCACCCCGAAGCCGGGCACCGAGCGGGAGATCCCTGCGCAGCTCGTCCTCTTCGCCATGGGCTTCCTCGGCCCGCAGGGGAGCGGCGTGCTCGAGCAGCTCGGCGTCGACCTCGACGAGCGCAGCAACGTCCGTCGCGACAAGAACTTCATGAGCTCGGTCCCCGGCGTCTTCGTCGCGGGCGACGCCGGTCGCGGGCAGTCGCTCATCGTCTGGGCCATCGCCGAGGGCCGTGCCGCCGCCGCGGGCGTCGACGCCTGGCTCACGGGGTCGAGCTCGCTGCCGCGCCCCATCGCGCCGACCGACCGGCCGCTCACCGTCTGACTGTCTGACGGTGCCGGAGGCCGGACACCCGGCCACACCCTCACGTATGCCGTGTCGCCACCTCGGCGACACGGCATACGCTCATGATTGCCCCACGCCACAACGGATCCCGCGCCGACGACGCCGCGGCCGTCCCACAGGACGAACCCGCGTGGTGACCCACGTCACAGCACCCATAAGGTTGAGTCATGCGTCGCGCCAAGATCGTCTGCACCATCGGCCCCAAGACCTCATCGCCCTCCCAGCTCCGCGCCCTCGTCGACGCCGGCATGGACGTCGCCCGGCTCAACCTCTCGCACGGGGACCACTCCGTGCACGAGCAGGTCTATCGCGACGTCCGGGCTGCCGGCGACGCCTCGGGTCGAGCCGTCGGGATCCTCGTCGACCTCCAGGGTCCGAAGATCCGCACCGGTCGCTTCTCGAGCGGCCCCGTGACGCTGAGCCCCGGACAGCGCTTCACCATCACGACCCGCGAGGTCGACGGCGACGACTCCATCGTCGGCACGACGTACGCCGGGCTGCCCGGTGACGTGAGCCCGGGCGACGTGCTGCTCATCGACGACGGCAAGGTCATGCTCCGTGCGGTGGAGGTCAACGACACCGACGTGCTGACCGAGACCGTCATCGGCGGCCAGGTCAGCAACAACAAGGGCATCAACCTGCCCGGTGTCGCCGTCAGCGTGCCCGCCCTGTCCGACAAGGACCGCGAGGACCTCCGCTTCGCCATGCGGCTCGGCGTCGACATGATCGCCCTGTCATTCGTGCGCTCGGCCGAGGACATCGTCGACGTCCACGCGATCATGGACGAGTTCGGCGACCGCATCCCCGTCATCGCCAAAATCGAGAAGCCGCAGGCGGTCGACAACCTCGAGGGCATCGTGGCCGCCTTCGACGGGATCATGGTCGCCCGCGGCGACCTGGGCGTCGAGATGCCCCTTGAGGACGTGCCGCTCGTGCAGAAGCGCGCCATCGAGCTCGCGCGCCGCGAGGCCAAGCCGGTCATCGTCGCCACGCAGGTGCTCGAGTCGATGATCGAGAACCCCCGCCCGACGCGCGCCGAGGCCTCCGACGCCGCCAACGCCGTGCTCGACGGCGCCGACGCGCTCATGCTCTCCGGCGAGACCTCGGTCGGCGCCTGGCCCATCGACTCGGTGCGCACCATGGCACGCATCATCGAGTCGACGGAGGAGAAAGGCTTCGACAAGATCGTGCGGATGCCCACCAGCCCCAAGACGGTCGGCGGTGCGGTCACCAAGGCCGCGGTCGAGATCGGCGACGTCGTCGGCTCGAAGTTCCTCATCGTCTTCACCGAGACGGGCGGCTCGGCCACGCGGATGGCCCGCATCCGGCCGCGCCAGCCCATGCTGGCCTTCACCTCCGAGCCGCGGGTCCGCTCGCGCCTCGCCCTGGTCTGGGGCATCGAGACCTACCTCGTGCCCCGCATGCACCACACCGACCAGTTCGCGATGCAGGTCGACCTCAAGCTCATCCCGGAGGGCCGCGTGGCCGAGGGCGACCGCGTCGTCATCGTCGCCGGCTCGCCTCCCGGCATCCCCGGCTCGACCAACGCGCTGCGCGTGCACCGGGTCGGCGACGCGGTCAACCGGGCTGCCCCGGCCTACCGGCCGGAGGAGGTCACGAGCTGAGCGCGGACCCTCGCGACCAGCTCGCACGACTCGCGTGACCACGTATGCCGCCGGGCCCGCCCGGCGGCATACGCATCCGTGGGTATGCTGGCTCGGCACTCCGGCCGGGGTGGTGGAATGGCAGACACGGGGCACTCAAAATGCTCTGGCCGCAAGGCCGTGCGGGTTCGAGTCCCGCCCTCGGCACCGACGACCTCACCGTCTTCCCACGACCCGTTGTGGGGTCTCGTCGCCCCGGCCAGCGGGGTGACGGTCCCGAAACGCGCCCGAAACCTGGCCCCGGATAGGCTTGGCCCGTGAGCACCGACGAGAGCACGACGCCGAAGCCGACCCCCGCCAGCGTTGCGGTCCCCGCCGGGGGCACTGAGGGCACTGAGGGCACCGAGAGCACCGAGAGCACCCCGGCGTCCGAGGGCGGCCCGGAGACCACGGCCGCGGCGGCCACGGGCGCGACCCGGATCCTCGTCGCCGAGGACGAGGCCCTGATCCGCCTCGACCTCGTCGAGATGCTCGGCGAGCAGGGCTACGACGTCGTCGGCCAGGCGAGCAACGGCGAGCAGGCCGTCGAGCTCGCCAAGGAGGTCAAGCCCGACCTCGTCATCATGGACGTCAAGATGCCGGTGCTCGACGGGCTGTCCGCGGCCGAGCAGCTCCACGAGGCCAAGCTGTGCCCCGTCATCATGCTGACCGCCTTCTCCCAGACCGAGCTCGTCGAGCGGGCCCGCGACGCCGGCGTCATGGCCTACATCGTCAAGCCCTTCACCGCCGACGACCTGCGCCCCGCCATCGACATCGCGACGTCGCGCTGGCAGGAGCTCAAGGCCCTCGAGGCGGAGATCGCCGACCTCGGCGAGCGGCTCGAGACGCGCAAGCTCGTCGACCGCGCCAAGGGTGTGCTCATGACGCAGCTGAAGCTCAGCGAGTCCGACGCCTTCCGGTGGATCCAGAAGACCGCCATGGACCGCCGCCTCGGGATGAAAGAGGTCGCCGAGGCCGTCATCAACGGCTTCCCGGCGGCTTGATCGCGGCGTGGCCGCAGAAACTGCGGCCACCGGCACGGGCGCAGGTCACGACACGGTCACCGATCGCCGATTTCTGATGACCTCGGCGTGGGTTTCGGCTTAGTCTCCGACCAGCCCTCGACTGAGGGATGTGTGACATCAGGAGGACATCCGTGCGTTCCACCCTCAAGTTCGCCGTGCCGCTCGCGGTTGCGGCGCTTGCCCTCGGTGCGTGTGGCACCAAGGGCGGCGACACCACGACCCCGGCTGCCAGCGGTGGCGCCGCGGCCTGCGGCAACTACAAGATCGGCATGTTCGGTGCCCTGACCGGCCCGAACGCCAACCTGGGCATCTACATCCAGAACGGTGTCAACCTGGCCCTGGACGACTACAACAAGAAGCACGCCGACTGCAAGGTCACCCTCGAGAACTACGACTCGCAGGGCGACCCGACGCAGGCACCGGCCCTGGCCAAGAAGGCCATCGACGACAAGAAGGTCGTCGGCATCGTCGGCCCCGCGTTCTCCGGTGAGTCCAAGGCCGCCGACCCGGCGTTCAACGAGGCCGGCCTCGTCACCATCACGCCCTCCGCCACGAACCCGGCACTTGCGGACAACGGCTGGAAGACCTTCTTCCGCGCGCTCGGCAACGACGCCACCCAGGGTCCCGCGGCCGCCAAGTACATCAAGGACACCCTCAAGTCGACGAAGACCTTCGTCATCGACGACGCGTCCGAGTACGGCAAGGGCCTGGCCGACATCGTCCGCAAGGACCTCGGCTCGCAGGTCGTCGGCAACGACACCATCCAGCAGAAGCAGACCGACTTCAGCGCCTCCGTCACGAAGGTGACGAGCTCGGGCGCCGACGCGCTCTTCTTCGGTGGCTACTCGCCCGAGGCCGCGCCGCTCATCAAGCAGCTGCGCGACGCCGGCTGGAAGGGCACGTTCGTCGTGGCCGACGGTGTCAAGGACCAGTCCTTCATCGACAACGCCAAGGACGCCGCCGAGGGCACGATCATCACCTGCCCGTGCGTCCCGCCGGACGTGGCCCCGGACTTCCAGGCCGCGTACAAGGCGAAGTACAACGAGGACCCCAACACCTACTCCGGTGAGGGCTACGACTCCGCCACGATCCTGCTCGACGGCATCGCCGCCGGCAAGGACCGCGCGAGCATGGTCGACTTCGTCAAGGCGTACGACAAGAAGGGCGTGACGAAGCAGCTGAAGTTCGACGCCAAGGGCGAGTCCGCGGACATCAAGGTCTTCGCGTACAAGGTCGAGAACGGCAAGATCACCTCCGTCGGCGAGATCAAGTAAGCGCGAACGTCAACGAAGGGGGGCGGTCGGGGCAGTACGCTCCGACCGCCCCTCGTTCGGTTGGCGCCTCCACCCTGATCCCGCTCACCGCACCCGGCCCAGGAGGTCTTGGATGCAGAACCTCATCGACAACTTCTTCTCCTACACCATCACCGGCCTGACGATCGGCGCGGTCTACGCGCTCGTCGCCCTCGGCTACACCCTCGTCTACGGCGTGCTGCGCCTCATCAACTTCGCGCACTCCGAGGTGTTCATGTACGGCACCTTCGCGGCGCTGTGGGTGGTCATGATCCTCGGCGGGCACCCCGGTGCCGGCGTCGGTCAGGTCATCTTCTGGGTCGCGATGATGTTCGTCGCCGCCATGGCGATGTCAGGCCTGGTCGCCGTGCTCCTCGAGCGCGTGGCCTACCGCCCGCTGCGCAAACGCAATGCGCCACCGCTCATCGCCCTCATCTCCGCCATCGGCGCCTCGTTCGTCCTCGCGGAGATCATGGGCCTGCGCAGCCGCATCGCCGGCTGGGTGGGACTCGATGACACCCTGCGCGACTACGTGCGCAACTCCCGCAACAACGCGGGCCTGCCGACGATCATCCAGCCCCAGCCGATCTTCACGATCGGTGGCTACCACGTGACCAACGTCGACATCTTCGTCATCGTCGGCGCCATCGCGATCATGGTGATCCTCGACCAGTTCGTGAAGCGCTCGCGCCTCGGTCGCGGCATCCGCGCCGTCGCGATGGACCCGGAGGCGGCCGCCCTCATGGGCGTCAACCGTGACCGTGTCATCCAGGTGACCTTCCTCGTGGGCGGCGTCATGGCCGGCGCGGCTGCGGTCTTCTACATGCTCAAGATCGGCATCACCCGCTACGACGCCGGCTTCATCCTCGGCGTCAAGGCCTTCACGGCAGCCGTCCTCGGCGGCATCGGCAACCTCCGCGGCGCCCTGCTCGGCGGCTTCGTCCTCGGCCTGGCCGAGAACTACGGCTCCGCCGTCGTAGGGTCGCAGTGGAAGGACGTCGTGGCCTTCGTGCTCCTCGTCCTCATCCTGCTCTTCCGACCCACCGGCCTGCTCGGTGAGTCCCTCGGAAAGGCGCGCGCATGAGCACCCCGACGTCAGCCCCGGCGGCCCGCAAGCCCGCCACGCGTGGCTTCAAGGAGCGGGTCGACCACCTGCCCAGGAGCGTCAAGATCGTCCTCTGGGTGCTCTTCGCGCTCTTCCTCTTCCTCCTGCCGCTGCTCAACATCCCGTTCATCACGACCGAGGGCTCCGACTTCGGTGGCGTCCTCTTCACGGTCGCGACGTACGTCCTCGTCGCCCTCGGCCTCAACATCGTCGTCGGCTACGCCGGACTGCTCGACCTCGGCTACGTCGGGTTCTATGCCGTCGGCGCCTACACCGTCGGCGTCCTGACCTCCGAGCACGCCCACCTCTCGTGGGTCGTCGTCGTGCCGATCGCGATCGTCGTCGCGATGGTCTCCGGCGTCATCCTCGGTGCCCCGACCCTGCGCGTGCGCGGCGACTACCTCGCCATCGTGACGCTCGGCTTCGGCGAGATCGTGCGCCTCACGCTCGTCAACTCCCAGTGGCTCGGCGGTGCTCAGGGCATCAGCGACATCCCGAAGCCGCCCAGCGCCGAGCTGTTCGAGGTGCCCAGCCTCGACTGGAGCAGCGGTGCACCGGTCGTCGACCTCGACACGACGTCGACGTTCCTCAAGTTCGGCATCAACGACTTCGTGCCCTACTACTGGCTCGCCCTCGGCATCATCGGCCTCGTCCTGCTCTTCGACATCCTCGTCAAGAGCAGCCGGGTCGGTCGTGCCTGGGAGGCCACGCGCGAGGACGAGGACGCGGCCGAGCTCATGGGCGTGCCGACCTTCCGGTTCAAGCTGCTGGCCTTCGCCCTCGGCGCCGCGATCGGTGGCCTCTCCGGAGCGCTGTTCGCGACCAAGGCCGGCTTCATCTCGCCGGACAGCTTCCAGCTGCTGCTCTCGATCCTCTTCCTGGCGGCCGTCGTCGTCGGTGGAGCGGGCAACCGGTGGGGCGTCATCGTCGGTGCGATCGTCGTCGGCTACTTCCCGGAGCGCTTCCGTGACTTCGCGGACTTCCGCGTGCTCGTCTTCGGTCTCGCCCTGATGCTGCTCGCGATCTTCCGCCCCCAGGGCCTGCTGCCGCCGCGGCGGACCGTCCGTGCCAAGCGCGCGGACGACAGACAGGCCGTCCTCGAGGAAGGAGAAGCCAGTGCCTGAGCCGACCCAGCCCACCACGGGCGACGACGAGACCACGAGCCCTGCTGCGAGCCCTGCTGCGGCCCCGGCCACCACGGCGGGCGCCGGCGCCGGCGAGCACCGGCTCGCCGACCCGGCCGACGAGGTCACCGAGATCAACCCCGGTGTCGACATCGCGCCGGAGGACATCGGCGTCCCCGTCGTGTCCGAGGGGGAGCGCCTGCTCGAGGTCGACGAGGTCACGCTCCGCTTCGGCGGTGTCGTGGCCCTCAACGAGGTGAGCTTCCACATCAACAAGGGCGAGATCCTCGGCCTCATCGGGCCCAACGGCGCCGGCAAGACGACGTGCTTCAACGTCATGACCGGCGTCTACCAGCCCACCTCCGGTGCCGTGCGCTACCTCGGCAAGCCGCTCGGGAAGCGCAAGAAGTTCCAGATCACCAAGCTGGGCATCGCGCGCACGTTCCAGAACATCCGGCTCTTCGCCAACATGACGGCCCTGGAGAACGTCCTCGTCGGGGTCGACGCGCACCACACGACGGGCGTCGTCTCGGCGATGTTCCGCCTGCCGAAGCACCGCAAGGAGGAGTCGCAGGGCTACGCCCGGGCGATGGAGCTGCTGACGTTCATGGGGCTCGACGGCAAGGCCGACGAGCTCGCGCGCAACCTCCCGTACGGCGACCAGCGCCGTCTCGAGATCGCGCGTGCGCTCGCCACGAGCCCCCAGCTGCTCTGCCTCGACGAGCCGGCCGCCGGCTTCAACCCGGCCGAGAAGGCCAAGCTGATGGAGCTGATCCGCACCATCCGCGACCAGGGCTACACCGTCCTGCTCATCGAGCACGACATGAAGCTCGTCATGGGCGTCACCGACCGGATCGTCGTGCTCGAGTTCGGCCGCAAGATCGCCGAGGGCTCGCCGGCCGAGATCCGCGACAACCCGGCGGTCATCGCCGCCTACCTGGGAGTTGATGAGGAAGATGCTTCTTGAGGTCAAGGGCCTGTGCGTCAACTACGGACGCATCGAGGCCATCCGCGACATCAGCTTCACGGTCGACGAGGGTGAGATCGTCACCCTCATCGGGGCCAACGGTGCCGGCAAGACGACGACGATGAAGACCGTGTCCGGGCTGCGTCCCGTGCGCGCCGGCACGGTCACCTTCAACGGCAAGGACATCACGCACCTGCCGTCGCACGAGCGGCCGGTGCTCGGCATCTCGCAGTCGCCCGAGGGCCGCGGGTGCTTCGTCGGCATGACGGTGATGGAGAACCTCGAGATGGGCACGTACGCGCGCCCGGACCGCAAGACCAAGGCCGTCAAGGACGACCTGGAGCGCGTCTTCGAGCTCTTCCCGCGCCTCAAGGAGCGCAGCAACCAGGCAGCCGGCTCGATGTCGGGTGGTGAGCAGCAGATGCTGGCGATGGGCCGGGCGCTCATGGCCAAGCCCAAGCTGCTGCTCCTCGACGAGCCGTCGATGGGTCTGGCGCCCAAGCTGATCCAGCAGATCTTCGACATCGTCACGGAGATCAACAGCCAGGGCACCACCGTGCTGCTCGTCGAGCAGAACGCCGCGCAGGCGCTCAAGCGGTCGCACCGCGCCTACATCCTCGAGACGGGCGAGATCGTCCGTGAGGGCACGGGCAAGGCTCTCGCCGACGACCCGGCCGTCAAGGCCGCCTACCTCGGCGGCGACGTCTAGCAGGGTCATCTCCGACGGAGCCACGCGCCCTTCGGAATCCGAAGCGGGGTGCCACGACATCGGTCGTGACACCCCGCTTCGTCGTAGCGATCGCTGCGGTTCTCTTCCGTCGAGTCGCCGTTGGCCGTAGTGTTCGCCGGGTGGCCTCGGGGCTTGGAACGGAGGAATGATGGGTCGAGCAGTGGTCTCGGTGCAGCGCGTGGACGAGGGCCTGCACTCGCAGTTCATCGAGCTGTGGATCACGCACCGGATCGAGGGCGGCACCACCCCTGAGGCGGCCCATCGGCTCGCGCTCGACGGCACCCTGCGAAATGCCTTGCAGCGCAATGACATCTGCGCCTTCATCGCCTTCACCGACGGCCGGCCGGCGGGCTACGTCGTCCTGGCGGACTCGACCAGGAGCCTGCTCGTCGACTCCCCGTGCGTGTCGATCGACATGCTCTTCGTGCATCCCGACTTCCGCCGCCAGGGCATCGGCCGCTCGCTGCTCGCCGCGGCGAGCCGCTACGCCGACCGTCAGGGCTGCGAGCACCTCGCCAGTGCGGTTCCCGCAGGTGACCGCGACGCGAACCGCTTCTTCGCCCGTCTGGGGTTCGCCCCCGAGACCGTCCGGAGGGTGGCGTCCGCCGCGACCCTCCAGCGCAAGCTGGCGGGCGAGCCACGTCCTCAGCGGGTATCGCTCGACCTGCTCCAGCGCCGCCGCGACCTCCGCGCCCGGGCGCCGCGCCACGACCCGAAGATCGCCGGCTGAAGCCGGACCCCGTGGGGCCCGGCGGGGCCGTCAGGCGCCGGGGGCTGCGTCGCGCAGCAGGCAGGTGATCCGCGACGTGCAGACCCGCCGACCGTCCTCGTCGGTGACGACGACGTCGTAGCTGACCAGGGTGCGCCCGGCACTGAGCAGCGTCGCGGTGCCGGTGACGACCCCGGTCCGGGCGGCACGGTGGTGCGTGGCGTTGATGTCGAGGCCGACGGCGACGCGACCCGGTCCCGCGTGGATCTGCGCGCCGATCGAGCCGAGGGTCTCGGCGAGCACGACGCTGGCGCCGCCGTGGAGCAGGCCGTAGGGCTGGGTGTTGCCCGCGACCGGCATCGTCGCGACGAGCCGCTCGGGCGAGACCTCCGTCATCTCGATCTGCATGCGCTCGAGCAGCGTGCCCTCGGCCATGGAGCGCATGTCATCGAGGGTCTGGCCGGCCGGCTGCGCCGACGTCGTGGGGGAGTCAGTCATGCCCGCGATCGTATGCCGCCCTGCCGCGCCGTCGCCGGGCCGTGCCCCCGCTCACGCCGTCGGTGGGCGCCACTAGGGTTGCCGTGTGAGCCGACTTCTCCTCCTCGACGGACACTCGCTGGCCTATCGCGCCTTCTTCGCGCTCCCCGCCGAGAACTTCTCGACGAGCACCGGGCAGCACACCAACGCCGTCTACGGCTTCACCTCGATGCTCATCAACATGCTGCGCGACGAGGAGCCGACGCACGTCGTCGTGGCCTTCGACAAGGCCCGCCAGTCGTTCCGCACCGAGGAGTACTCCGAGTACAAGGCGGGCCGCGCCCGCACGCCCGACGAGTTCCAGGGACAGATCCCGCTCGTCAAGGAGATCCTCGACGCGCTGCGCATCAGGTTCGTCGAGCTCGACGGCTACGAGGCCGACGACATCATCGCGACGTTCGCGACGCAGGCCGAGGCCAAGGGCATCGACGTCCTCATCTGCTCCGGCGACCGAGACACCTTCCAGCTCGTGTCCGACAAGGTGACCATCCTCTACCCGGTCCGCGGCGTCTCCGAGGTGTGGCGGATGGGCCCGACCCAGGTCGAGGACAAGTACGGCGTCCCTCCGACCCGCTACAGCGACCTCGCGGCGATGGTCGGCGAGAGCTCGGACAACCTGCCGGGCGTGCCCGGCGTCGGCCCCAAGACCGCCGCGAAGTGGATCACCCAGTACGGCGACCTCGACGGCATCGTCGCCAGCATCGACAAGATCCCCGGCAAGGCGGGCCAGTCGCTGCGCGACCACCTCGACCAGGTGCTGCGCAACCGTCGCCTCAACCAGCTCGTCAAGGACAGCCCCGTCGGCGTCGAGATCGAGGACCTCCAGCGCACCCAGTGGAGCCGCGAGGAGGTCCACACGGTCTTCGACGGCCTCGAGTTCCGCGTCCTGCGCGACCGGCTCTTCGCGACCGTCGAGGCCGCCGCGCCGGAGGCCGAGGAGGGCTTCGACATCGACGGTGCGGTGCTGGCGCCCGAGGCCGTGGCGGCCTGGGTGGCGGAGCACCTCGCCACCGACCACCGGTCGGGCCTGTCCGTCACCGGCACGTGGGCGCGAGGCACTGGTGACGCCAGCGGCGTGGCCGTGGCAGCCGCCGACGGCAGCGCGGCGTGGATCGACCTGCAGACCCTGACGCCCGAGGGCGAGGCCGCCCTGGGCGCTTGGGTCGAGGACGCCGCACGCCCCAAGGCCATCCACGACGCCAAGGGGCCGATCGAGGCCCTTGCCGCGCGAGGCTGGTCGCTCGCCGGGCTGACGAGCGACACCCAGCTCGCGGCATACCTCGTCAAGCCCGACCAGCGCACCTACCACCTCGACGACCTCGTGCTGCGCAACCTGCACCGTGAGCTCAGCGGGTCGGCGCCGACCGACGGCCAGGGCATGCTCGACTTCGGCGGCGACGCCGACGAGCAGGCCGCCCAGAAGGAGATGATCCGCGCGAGCGCCGTGCGCGACCTCGCCGCGGTGCTCGACGAGCAGGTGGTCTCCACCGGGGGCGAGCAGCTCCTCGCCGAGGTCGAGCTGCCGCTCGTCGACGTGCTGGCGCGGATGGAGCGCACCGGGATCGCCGTCGACGTCGACGGTCTCGACGGCCTCGAGAAGGACTTCGCCGCCAAGGTCGCACAGGCCCAGCAGGACGCCTGGGACGCCATCGGCGGCGAGACGATCAACCTCGGCTCGCCCAAGCAGCTGCAGGAGGTCCTCTTCGGCACGCTCGCGATGCCCAAGACGAAGAAGACCAAGACCGGCTGGACCACCGACGCAGACGCGCTCAACGACCTCTTCACCAAGACCGGGCACCCGTTCCTCGAGGCGCTCCTGCGCCACCGGGACGCCGCACGCCTGCGCGTCACCGTCGAGGGGCTGCAGAAGTCGGTGGCCGACGACGGCCGCATCCACACCACCTACCTGCAGACGATCGCCGCGACGGGGCGGCTCAGCTCCACCGAGCCCAACCTTCAGAACGTCCCGATCCGCACCGAGGAGGGGCGCCGCATCCGTGAGCTCTTCGTCGTGGGCGACGGCTTCGACGCGCTGATGTCCGCCGACTACTCCCAGATCGAGATGCGGGTCATGGCCCACCTGTCCGGCGACGAGGGGCTCATCGAGGCCTTCCGCACCGGCGAGGACCTCCACAAGTACGTCGGCTCCAAGGTGTTCGGCGTCGAGCCCGACGACGTCACGGCCGCCATGCGCTCGAAGGTCAAGGCCATGTCCTACGGCCTCGCCTACGGCCTGTCCGCGTTCGGCCTGTCCAAGCAGCTGACGATCAGCACGGAGGAGGCCCGGGGCCTCATGGAGGGCTACTTCGAGCGCTTCGGCGGCGTCAGCGACTACCTCAAGGAGGTCGTCGCCGAGGCGCGCGGCACCGGCTACACCGCGACGATGTTCGGGCGACGCCGCTACCTGCCCGACCTGACCTCGGACAACCGCCAGCGCCGCGAGATGGCCGAGCGCATGGCGCTCAACGCCCCCATCCAGGGCTCGGCCGCCGACATCATGAAGGTCGCGATGATCGGTGTCGACCGGGCGCTGACCGACGCAGGCGCCGCGTCGCGCATCCTGCTCCAGGTCCACGACGAGCTCGTCCTCGAGGTGGCGGCCGGCGAGCGCGACGACGTCGAGAAGCTCGTGCGCCACGAGATGGGCCACGCCGCCGAGCTCGACGTCCCGCTCGACATCAACGTCGGGGTCGGACACTCCTGGCACGACGCCGCGCACTGAGGGGCGTGGGCGGCCTGCCACCACGGCGGAGGCAGCCGCCCTACCCACTTTCCGGTGTCCGTTAGGTCACGTTCTGGCAACGGCGACGTGGTGTCCACCACTTGACACACCACGGACCCCAGCACACCTGCATACTGCTCGGTAACTTGCACCCGTCATCGGCGACGGGTGCTTTTACTGTGAGGTGGACATGGTCAGAAGCCTGGTCACAGGTCTGTGTCTCGCCGTCTTTGCGGCGGTCATCATCGGACTGAGCAACCTGCTCGGTCTCGACCTCGAGCACGTCGCCCTTCTCGGTGCGGCTCTCGGCGGTGTTCTCGGGCTCGTCCCGCACCGTCCCGTCTGGGGCAAGGTGGCCGGCTTCCTCGCCGGGTTCGTCCTTGCCTGGATCGGTTTCGCACTGCGCGCGGCCGTCCTGCCCGACTCGTCCGCGGGCCGCGCCGTCGCTGCCTTCGTCGTCGTGGCTCTGATCGCCGTCGTCGCCGCGGTGAGCCGTGGACGCCTGCCGCTGTGGAGCGGTCTCGTCGGTGCCGCGTCGATCGTCGGGGCCTACGAGTCGGTCTACACCAATGCTCCATCACAGTTCCTCACGGAGTCACCCGCGGCTGCGACCACCGTGCTCCTGGCTGTGGGGCTCGGCTTCTTCGCCACGAATCTCCTTGCGGCCCAATCCGACTCGACCGCGACTGTGCAGTGGCGCAGGGCCGTGTCCGATGCGGACACCGGTGAGCGCCAGACCGGCACCACCACAGACCTCGACGAGCTCGTGACGGGAGCGGCACAGTGAACAAGCGAACCCTCGCCACCATGGTGGTCGGCCTCGCGGCCATGCCCACGATCCTGCTTCTCGCGGCGTCACCCGCCGCCGCTGCCGGTGACGGCGCCGTCCAGGTGTCCAACACCGAGACGGTGCAGGCCTACCTCGACGCGTCCGGCAAGGTCGACGTCGCACGCGTCTACGAGCAGGTCGCCATGAAGGGCCGCGGCTCGGTCGACCTCGCGAACCCGGTCGAGACCCAGGGCCTGCGCAACCTCGACGGCTTCGGTGGGTTCGAGGTCAAGGACGGCATCATGCTCGGCCGCTTCGACGTCGATGGCGAGCAGCGGCTGAGGACCGTCAGCGACTTCACCAAGAAGCTGCCACTCGAGGTTCAGGCGACCTACACGCTCGACGGCCAGCCCGTTCAGCCCGACGACCTGCTCGGTCGCAGTGGCCGACTCGAGGTGCGCTACACCGTCAAGAACGTCACGGGCTCTTCACAGGTCGTGACCTTCGACGACGGCACCGGGGCGAGCACGTCCGCGACCCAAGACGTCGTGATCCCGATGGTGGGGTCGCTCACCACGACCCTGCCGGCCACCTTCACGAACGTGAGCTCCAACGAGGCCAACCTCGCGGGTGACGGTCGCGGTGGGACGAAGCTGACCTTCACCATGACGTTGTTCGGCCCCATCGGGACGCCGACCGCGACCTTCGGCTACGCCGCAGACATCGTCGACGGCACGCTCCCCAAGGCGTCCGTGTCGGCCCTGCCGGTCAGCCCCCTCGACAGCCCGTCGTTCAAGGGCGGCGCTGAGAGCTACAAGGGCGGAGCCACGACCGGTGCCACCCTGACGGCCGGGGCCACCGAGATCGACACGAACCTGCTCAAGCTGCGGGACGGTGCGAGCACACTGCTGGCCGGCCTGATCCAGCTGCGGGACGGTGCCAAGAAGCTCGACGCGGGGCTCGGTGCCCAGGCGCTGCCCGGCTCAAGAGACCTTGCAGCGGGCGCAGGCCAGCTGAAGGACGGGACGAGCAAGCTGCGGTCCGGAGCAGGAGATGCGAAGGACGGCTCGGCCAAGGTGGCTGACGGGGCGACCCAGGTCGCGGACGGCAACTCCAAGCTCGACGCCGGGGCGAAAAAGTTGAGCAGCGGCGCGGCCCAGGTGGACGACGGCGCCGGCCTCGTGGCCGGTGGCCTGCACCTGCTGGGTGACCAGGCCCCTGGCCTACTTGACGGCCTCGCTCAGGTGGCCGATGGTCTCGACCAGGTCGATGCCGGACTCACGACGCTTTACGACGGCATCGGTGGACTCCCGGACCAGGCGAAGCCGCTGCACGCAGGGATTGCGAAGTTGCGTGCCGGGCTCGGCAACAAGGGCCAGACCGGAACCCTCATCGACGGTGTCGATCAGATCCGCGCTGGTCTGGCCACGGCCACGGAGAACGGCGGAAGCCTCGACCAGCTCAAGGGTGGCGTCGACCAGTCCAAGGGTGGTGTCGACCAGTCCAAGGGTGGTGTCGACCAGGTTCGAGCGGGCCTGCAGGACGCTTTGAAGTCGGGCGGCGGCATCGACCAGCTGGACGGTGGGGTCGCGCTTGCCAAGACGACCGACTGCGGTGTGGTGTGCCAGGGGATTCTGGGACAGGTGCAATCCGGCCTGGGCGACCTGCGGACCAAGACGACGACCGCCTCCGCTGGTCTGGGCCAGGTCTCGGGTGGTCTGGGACAGGTGTCGAGTGGCTTGGGCCAGGTGTCCGGAGGCCTCGGTCAGCTCAAGGGCAAACTCAGCGATGCGGCCATCGGTCTGGTGAAGGTCGAGTGCGGGTTGAGCAACACCACTCTCAAGGGTGTGTGTGACCCGACCGTGCCCGGCCTGCTCGAGGGCGTCGACCTCGTCGACGGAGGAGTCTCGACTCTTGTCGACGGTGTCGTCACCAAGGTCCAAGGCGGCATCGGCGGACCGAAGGACACTGCGAAGAACAAGACGTTGCGAGGTGGCATCAATGACCTCCAGTACGGAGTCGACCTCCTCGGACTGGGTGGACTCGATCTGGTCGACGCTGTCGATCGTCTGACGACCGGGGCTGACGCCGTCCATGGCGGGACCTCGGCCGTCGCAAAGGGCAACGGCGAGCTCTCGGCGAATGCGTCGAAGCTCGCGTCCGGCGCCGGGAAGGTGGCGACCGGAGCCGGGCAGCTGGACACCGGTATCGGCAAGCTCGCCGATGGCGCCGGCCAGCTGGACGACGGCGCGGGCAAGCTCAAGGACGGCGCCGGACAGCTCTCCGACGGCCTCGCTGACGCGGCGGACGGCACGAGCCAGCTTGCCGCCGGTCTCACCGACGCGGCTGCCGGCGCACCCCAGCTGAAGGACGGTGCCCAGCGCCTGTCCGACGAGGGGACGAAGAAGCTCGTCGCGGCCGGAAAGGCCACGGCGGCCGACTACGGCGAGAAGTATGCACTCATCGAAGTCGGGGCCAAGCGTGCCAAGGCCGAGGGGATGGCGTACGGCGCGCCGAAGGGCGCTACGGGTGCCACGGCGTACTCCTACGAGCTCGCAGGTGTCGACGGTGAAGGCTCGGCCAACCTCGGTCGGGCCGCAGCGGCTGTCGGAGTGTTCGGCCTCGCCGGTGGATCGGTCCTCCTGAGGCGACGCTTCCTCTGACGAGCGTGACGACGGCGGCCGCGGATCCTTCGGGATCCGCGGCCGCTGTCGCGTGCGTCCGGCGCGATGGTCCTCGACGCGTCGACCGGTCGTCGCCCGTCAGGCGGGCTCGCGGCAGACGAAGATCGCCGTGCCGGGGATGACCCGCCCGCGCAGCGGGGACCAGCCGCCCCACGGCTCGTCGTGCCCCTCGGGCCACTCCGGCTCGACGAGGTCGACGAGCACCAGCCCGGCCGCCGCGATCTCGCGCACCCGGTCACCGAGCGTGCGGTGGTGCTCGACGTAGGTGGCGTGTCCCGACGCGTCCTGCTCGACGTAGGGCGTGCGGTCGAAGTACGAGTGGCGCGCCGTGAGGCCGCCGGCACCCGGGTCGTCCGGGAAGGCCCACCGGATCGGGTGGGTCGTGGAGAAGACGAAGCGGCCGCCCGGCCGCAGCACCCGGGCCGCCTCGGCCATGACGACCTCGGAGTCCGCGACGAAGGGCACGACGCCGTATGCCGTGAAGACCGTGTCGAAGGACGCGTCGGCGAAGGGGAGGGACCGTCCGTCGCACTGCGCGAACGGCACGCGGGCCCCGCTCTCGACGGCGGCGTTGACCGCCACCCCCGTCGCGACCATCCCTGCCGAGAGGTCGGTGGCCACGACGGTCGCGCCGTGCGCGGCGAGCCAGCGCGAGCACTGGCCGGAGCCCGCGCCGATCTCGAGGACCACCTGGCCGGCCGGGTCGCCGAGCAGGCGGGCGTCCTCCTCGCGCAGGCGCTCCGGTCCCCACACGAAGTCGGTGTCGCCGAGGAACGAGCCGTGCTCGACGTAGTACGACGTTGCCTCGCCGTCCCACCACGTGCGGTTGGCCGTGGCCGTCTCGGCCGGGGGAGCGGGACGTCGGGTGGCCTCGGTGGGCGTGCTCACGGCATACATCGTCTCTTTTGACCGGGTGCTGACAGCGCGGATAGGATTGCCGAGCACATTCGTGTGCGCACGATCAATGTTGAACCTGTCCACAAAGGCATCGGGGCACGAGCCGTCAGGCCCGCCGCCGCGAGGTCCCAATCTAACCGTCCACAATCGGAGTTCCTACTACATGACTGCCAACACGGTCGAGAAGACCGCGCCTGAGATTGCCATCAACGACATCGGCTCTCAGGAAGACATCCTTGCGGCGATCGACGCCACCATCAAGGACTTCAACGACGGCGACATCGTCGAGGGTCGCATCGTCAAGGTCGACCGGGACGAGGTCCTGCTCGACATCGGCTACAAGACCGAGGGCGTCATCCCCTCGCGCGAGCTGTCCATCAAGCACGACGTCGACCCCGGCGAGATCGTCAAGGTCGGTGACGAGGTCGAGGCCCTCGTCCTCCAGAAGGAGGACAAGGAAGGCCGTCTGATCCTGTCCAAGAAGCGTGCGCAGTACGAGCGCGCCTGGGGCACGATCGAGAAGGTCAAGGAAGAGGACGGCGTCGTCACCGGCACCGTCATCGAGGTCGTCAAGGGTGGTCTCATCCTCGACATCGGCCTCCGCGGCTTCCTGCCCGCCTCGCTCGTCGAGATGCGTCGTGTCCGCGACCTCCAGCCGTACGTCGGCAAGGAGATCGAGGCCAAGATCATCGAGCTCGACAAGAACCGCAACAACGTGGTCCTGTCGCGCCGTGCCTGGCTCGAGCAGACGCAGTCCGAGGTGCGCACGACGTTCCTCAAGGAGCTCCAGAAGGGCCAGGTCCGTTCGGGCGTCGTGTCCTCCATCGTCAACTTCGGTGCGTTCGTGGACCTCGGCGGCGTCGACGGTCTCGTCCACGTCTCGGAGCTGTCGTGGAAGCACATCGACCACCCGTCCGAGGTCGTCGAGGTCGGCACCGAGGTCACCGTCGAGGTGCTCGACGTCGACATGGACCGTGAGCGTGTCTCCCTGTCGCTGAAGGCGACGCAGGAGGACCCGTGGCAGCACTTCGCTCGCACGCACGCCATCGGCCAGGTCGTCCCGGGCAAGGTCACCAAGCTCGTCCCGTTCGGTGCGTTCGTTCGCGTCGAGGACGGCATCGAGGGCCTCGTGCACATCTCCGAGCTGGCCGAGCGCCACGTGGAGCTGCCGGAGCAGGTCGTCAACGTCGGCGACGAGATCTTCGTCAAGGTCATCGACATCGACCTCGACCGTCGCCGCATCTCGCTGTCGCTCAAGCAGGCCAACGACCAGGCCGTCTCGGCGTCGGAGTTCGACCCGACGCTCTACGGCATGGCCGCCGAGTACGACGAGCAGGGCAACTACAAGTACCCCGAGGGCTTCGACCCGGAGACGAACGAGTGGCTCGAGGGCTTCGACGCCCAGCGCGAGAAGTGGGAGCGTCAGTACGCCGACGCCCACGCTCGCTGGGAGGCCCACAAGGCCCAGGTCGACGCCGCGACGAAGGCCGACGCCGAGGCTGCGGCCAACGCCGGCTCCGCGACGTCCTACTCGTCCGCGACCGGTGACGTCGCCGACTCCGGTGACGCCGACCGTGGCGAGCGCGCCCCGCGCAACGCCCCGGCTCCGGTCGAGGGCACCCTTGCTTCGGACGAGGCGCTCGCCGCGCTTCGCGAGAAGCTGACGGGCAACTGAGCCTCGTCGCTCTGAGCTGACCGCTCGCACGGAGCCCCGGACCCGTTGGGTCCGGGGCTCCTTCGCGTCCCACGTCCGTTCGGTGCCGCGCAGGTCTCGCAGGTCGCGCGGGTCGAGAGCCACGCGCGCGTCGGGCGCGCGCCGTCACAGGAGTTCAGACGGGCGTCGAATGCCCGACGCGCCAAAGCCGCATTCGGTGCATCTGCGCGGCTAGGTTGGCGGGGTGCAGTCATCGGTGACCGAAACCCGAAGTGCCCTGCCCACCTCCGGCGGCCCACCGCCCGAGGTGGGTCCGCCTCCGAGACGGTCGAGCGGCAGGGCGTGGGAGTGGTCGCTGGCAGCCCTGCTGCTGCTGCCCAACCTCGTCCTGCTCATCGTCTTCACCTACCGGCCCCTGCTCGACAACATCCGGCTGTCGTTCACCGACTGGAACATCAGCTCGCCCATCGCCAACCCCGTCGGGCTGGCCAACTACATCGAGTGGTTCGGCCGCGACGACACGAAGATCATCGTGCGCAACACGGTGGTCTTCACGGTCGCGACCGTCGGCATCTCGATGGCGCTGGGGCTCGGCCTCGCGCTGCTGCTCGACCAGAAGCTGCGTGGCCGCAACCTCGTGCGGTCCGTCGTCTTCGCGCCGTTCGTCATCTCCGGCGCGGCGATCGGCATCGCCTTCCAGTTCGTCTTCGACCCGCAGTTCGGGCTCGTCCGTGACCTCCTCGCCCGCATCGGCGTGCAGTCGCCGGACTTCTACCAGCAGCCGGGCTGGGCGCTGTTCATGGTGACGGTCACCTACATCTGGAAGAACCTCGGCTACACCTTCGTCATCTACCTCGCGGCCCTGCAGGGCCGGCGTGCCGACCTCGACGAGGCGGCCGAGATCGACGGCGCCTCGGCCTGGACGCGCTTCCGCCGGGTGCTCATGCCGCAGCTGCGCCCGACGACCTTCTTCCTGTCGATCACGGTGCTGCTCAGCTCCGTCCAGGTCTTCGACATCATCAACGTCATGACCCGTGGCGGGCCGCAGGGCAACGGCACGACCACCCTCGTCTACCAGGTCTACCAGGAGACGTTCGTCAACCAGCGCGCCGGCTACGGCGCGACCGTCGCCACCGTCATGTTCGTCATCCTGCTCGCCGTCACGGTCGTGCAGGTGCGCTTCATGGACAGGGGGAAGCAGTCATGAGCACGTCCACGGTGGTCGAGGACCTCGACGAGGAGCGCGCCGGCCCCACGCCCGCGAAGCGCAGCCGCAAGGCCCACAACGTCGAGGCGTCCACGCACCACCGCGGGCCGGTCTGGACCGCAGCGGGATACGCCGGCATGGTCCTCATCGTCCTCGTCGTCGCCGTCCCTCTCTTCTGGATCCTCATCACCTCGTTCAAGGAGCGCGGCGACATCTACGTCCGCCCGGCGCAGTGGTGGCCCAACCCGGCGACGGGCGCGAACTACACCGAGCTGACGACCCGCATCCCGTTCTTCGACTACGTCCGCAACTCGGTGATCATCACCACCGCGACGTCCGCCGCGAAGATCGTGCTCGGTGTCATCAGCGCGTACGCCCTGTCGCTGCTGCGCTTCCCGGGACGCTCCGTCGTCTTCCTCGTCGTCATCGCGGCCCTCATGGTGCCCAACCAGATCACCGTCATCAGCAACTACGCGCTCGTCGCGCAGCTGGGCTGGCGCAACACCTACCAGGGCATCATCATCCCGCTCGCGGGCGTCGCGTTCGGCACCTTCCTCATGCGCAACCAGTTCCTCAACCTGCCCGGCGAGATCATCGAGGCGGCGCGCCTCGACGGGGCCGGCCCGATGAAGCTGCTGTGGCGCGTCGTCATGCCGATGTCGTGGCCGACCCTCGTGGCGTTCGCCCTCATCACCGTCGTCAACGAGTGGAACGAGTACCTCTGGCCGTTCCTCATGTCCGACGACGAGACGACCGCACCGCTGCCGGTCGGCCTGACGTTCCTGCAGAACAACGACGGGGTCACGAACTGGGGGCCCGTCATGGCGGGCACGGTGCTGGCCATGCTCCCGATCCTCGTGCTGTTCCTCTTCCTCCAGCGGCAGATGATCAAGGGCCTCACGGCCGGCGCCGTCAAGAGCTGAGTCCCGCTCTGTCGCAGGCTGATCCACGACCAGCTCGACCAGCTCGACCAGCACGACCAGCACGACCTTCCGTCCCCAACCACCACCACAGGGAAAGGCACCACCCATGAACGAGTTCTCACGCCGAGGGTTCCTCGGGCTCGCCGGTGCGGCCGGCATCGCAGGGCTCTCGGCCTGCGCCGGCACCGGCACCGCGACGTCGGGCGGCGGCGACTCGAGCAACACCATCGAGTTCTGGAGCAACCACCCCGGCAACAGCAAGCCGACCGAGCAGGCGATCATCAAGGCCTTCGAGGCGGCCAACCCGAGCCTCAAGGTCAAGCTCGTCGACGCCGGCAAGAACTACGAGGAGGTCGCCCAGAAGTTCAATGCCTCGCTCGCCGGCGGCCAGCTGCCCGACGTGGTCGTGGTCTCGGACGTCACGTGGTTCAACTTCGCGCTCAACAAGCAGCTGACCCCGATGGACGACCTGCTGTCGGCGGCCAAGATCGACACGAGCGACTACGTCGACGCGCTGTACAACGACTACAACCTGGACGACAAGCACTACGCGCTGCCGTTCGCCCGGTCGACGCCGCTCTTCTACTACAACAAGGACCTCTGGAAAGCCGCTGGTCTCGAGGACCGTGGGCCCAAGGACTGGGACGAGTTCCTCACGTGGGCACCGAAGCTCAAGGCCGCGGCCGGCTCGGACAAGATCGTCATGGAGCTGCCCGACGGCTCCAACTACCTAGACTGGGTCTTCCAGAACATCGTGTGGGGCTACGGCGGTGCCTACTCCAAGGAGTGGACGCCGACCTTCTCCGACCCCAACACCGTCAAGGCGGGCACCTACCTGCAGGGGCTGGCCAAGAACGGCTTCCTCAAGCTGTCCAAGGACCCCGCCCCCGACTTCACGGCAGGCATCGTCGGCTGCACGATGATGTCGACCGGGTCGCTGGGAGGCGTCGCCAAGGACGCGAAGTTCTCCGTGGGCACGGCCTTCCTGCCCGGCGACGGCAACTGCCCGACGGGTGGCGCGGGCGTCGGCATCCCGGCCAGCATCTCGGACGCGCGCAAGAAGAACGCCCTCAAGTTCATCGAGTTCCTCACCAACGCGCAGAACACCGTCACCTTCACGCAGGCCACGGGCTACATGCCGGTGCGCAAGTCGGCCGTCGACCTGCCCGCCGAGAAGACCTTCCTCGAGAAGAACCCGAACGCCAAGACCGCCATCGAGCAGCTCCCCAAGACCCGCTCGCAGGACAACGTGCGCGTGCTGCTGCCCGGCGGCGGCGCGCGCATCGGCAAGGCCCTGGACCAGATCGTCCAGGGCCAGGACGTCGCGACCGTCTTCAAGGGTCTCGACGCCGAGAGCCAACAGGTCTTCGACTCGCAGATCAAGAGCAAGCTCGGCGCCTGAGGCGCCACCGCAGCACCCTGGTCGTATGCCGTCCGGCGCGCTCCGCGTGGACGCCGCCGGACGGCATACGACCTCCCAGACCACGAACGACCCGAGAGGCCACCGATGGCAACCGTGTACTTCGACGAGGCGACTCGTCGGTTCTCCAAGGACGACGCCCCGGCGGTCGACGGCATCACGCTCGACATCGCGGACGGTGAGTTCCTCGTCCTCGTCGGCCCCTCGGGCTGCGGCAAGTCCACGACCCTGCGCATGCTCGCGGGTCTCGAGCCCGTCGACGGCGGCCGCATCCTCGTCGACGGCCACGACCAGAAGGGCGTGCGTCCGCGCGACCGCGACATCGCCATGGTCTTCCAGAGCTATGCGCTCTACCCCAACATGACGGCGGCCCAGAACATGGCCTTCGCCCTCGACAACGCCAAGGTGAGCAAGGCGGAGACGAAGCAGCGCGTGGCCGAGGCCGCCAAGATCCTCGAGCTCGACCAGCTGCTCGACCGCAAGCCGGGCCAGATGTCCGGCGGCCAGCGCCAGCGGGTCGCCATGGGCCGCGCGATCGTGCGCAACCCCAAGGTCTTCTGCATGGACGAGCCGCTGTCCAACCTCGACGCCAAGCTGCGCGTGTCCACGCGCTCGCAGATCGCGGGGCTCCAGCGGCGCCTCGGCATCACGACCGTCTACGTCACCCACGACCAGGTCGAGGCCATGACGATGGGACACCGGGTCGCCGTGCTCCGTGACGGCAAACTCCAGCAGGTCGACACCCCCGAGCGGCTCTACGACCACCCGGTCAACACCTTCGTCGCCGCCTTCATCGGGTCACCCGCCATCACGCTCGTGGAGTCCGAGGTCCGCGAGGGCGTGGCCCGGGTGCACGGCGTGTCCGTGCCGCTCGACCGCTCCGTGGCCGGGCGGGCGGGGGAGAAGGTCGTCGTCGGTCTGCGTCCCGAGTCCTGGCACGTCGTCGACACGCCGGCCGGCGCCGGTCGCGACGGTGCCCGTGACCCCGGTCGCGACGGAGCCGGCGCGACGGCGCTCGCCCTCAACGTCGAGCTCGTCGAGTCGCTGGGGTCCGAGTCGTTCGTCTACGGCCGGCCGGCCGGAGCCGACGAGGGAGCTGACCGGGTCACGGTCCGACTCGACAAGCGCACCCACCTGACGGTCGGCGACGTCGTGCACGTGGAGCCGAACCGGGACGAGGTGCACCTCTTCGACGCGGCGTCCGGCGAGCGGATCGAGGCCTGAGATGTCGACACGACCCGGTCCGTGGGCGTCGGGCCGCTTCGACGTCGAGGGTCACCGGGGCGCCAAGGGCCTCGTCGTCGAGAACACCTTGGCGAGCTTCGCCGCGGCGTACGACGCAGGGGTGACCGGTGTCGAGCTCGACGTGCGGCTCACGGCCGACGGCCACGTCGTCGTGTGGCACGACCCGGTGCTGCTGCCGACCAAGTGCCGCTCGACCGGCCCGGACCTCGTCGGGGCGCGGGTCGCCGACCTGACGCTGGCCCAGCTGCGCACCGTCGACGTCGGCAGCCTGACGCTAGAGGGCTTCCCCGAGCAGCGCCCGGCGCCGGGGGCCCGCATCAGCACCCTGGACGAGGTCCTCGCGCACGGGCTCGAACAGGCTCCGGAGGTGTGGTGGACCATCGAGCTCAAGGTCAACCCGCTCGACGCGGGCGAGTCCGCCCATCGGCGAGACCTACTCGAGGGGGTCCTCTCGAGCGTCCACGAGGCCGGCCTCGAGCGGCAGTGCTTCGTGCACTCCTTCGACTGGGCGGTGCTCGAGCTGTCTGCCGAGCTCGCGCCGCAGGTGACCCGCTCGGCGCTCGTCGAGGCGGCCGTCACGTGGGTGCCCGGGAGCCCGTGGACCGGGAGCGTCGTCGTGGGGGAGTCCCACGTGGACGTGTGCGAGGGGGCCGCCGCCGTCGGCGCGCAGGTCATCTCGCCGGAGCACGTGCTCGTCGACGCGGACTTCGTCGAGCGGGCCCACGCGGCCGGCCTCGCGGTCCTGCCGTGGACGGTCAACGACGCGGACCGCGTGGCCGAGCTCGTCGAGGCCGGGGTCGACGGGCTCGTCTCGGACTACCCGGACCGCGCCCTGTCGGTGCTCGCGCCCGCCTGCGCCTGACGCGCCCGTAGCGAGGGGCCGGGACCCCTGCGGCCCGGCCCCTCGCTCCCCCTCCCGGTGCCCCCTCGGGGGCGGGAGCGGTGGCGCTCGTGTCACACTCGTTCGGTCGACAGGCGCCGATGTCGGCGCTGCAACCGCCTGGTGCAGCAGTCGGGTGGGGACCCCTGGACCCCACCCATTCGCTAGAACGCCGTTCCAGCGAACTCATGATGCTTTTCGAAGGGCTCCGATGTCAACAGACCGGGCGTACGACAACAGCTCCCGGGCCGAGGCGGCGCTCGCGACGCGGCGTCGCATCATCGAGGCGGCGGCCGAGATGCTGCTCCGCGACGGCTACCACGCGATGTCGGTCGGCGGCCTCGCCGCCGCCGCCGGGGTGAGCGCCCAGACCGTCTACAACGCCGTGGGCTCCAAGTCCGACGTCGTCAAGGGCGTCTACGACGTCATGCTGGCCGGCGACGACGCGCCCGTGGCGATGCAGGAGCGTCCCGAGTTCCGGGCCATGTCCCAGGCCCCCGACCGCCCGGCCTTCGTGCGTGCCTACGCCGCCCTGTGCGCCACGATCTACGAGCGGGTCGGTCCGCTGCTCGGCGTGCTGCTCGCGCAGGGGCCCGGTGCGGACACGGGCCTGCACGAGTTCGTCGCGACGATCGACCGCGAGCGGCGTGCGGGCAACACCAACGCGATGGCCGCCCTCGAGGGCGCGCACGGACTGCCCGAGCGGTTCGACCGCGAGCGGTTCCTCGACATCTGCTGGACCCTCAGCGCGCCCGAGATCTACGACCGCCTCGTGCGTCGCTGCGGCTGGAGCCACCCCGCGTATGCCGCGTGGCTCGCCGACACTCTCGTCGTGACCTTCGACCAGTGCGACGCCACCACCCCCGACACCGGCCCTGACACCGAGGAGTAGCGATGCCCCGCCAGATCGCCACGAACACCGAGGTCGACCGCGAGGCCATGCTCGACTTCGTGCGGCCGCGCCACTCGATGGTGCTCATGACCCAGCGGTCCGACGGCCGTCCGCAGGCCTCGCCGGTCACGGGAGGCGTCGACGAGCAGGGCCGCATCGTCATCTCCACCTACCCCGAGCGTGCCAAGACGGCGAACGCCCGCCGGCGGCCCCAGGTCAGCGTGCTCGTGCTGTCCGACGACTTCGGCGGCGAGTGGGTCCAGGTCGACGGTGACTGTGAGGTCATCGACCTGCCCGACTCGGTCGAGCCGCTCGTCGACTACTTCCGCGCCATCTCCGGCGAGCACCCCGACTGGGACGAGTACCGCCAGGCGATGCGCGACCAGGGCAAGTCGCTGCTGCGCGTGACGCCGACCCGCTGGGGCCCGGTCGCCACGGGCGGCTTCCCCGCGCGCCTCGCCTGACCCGCACCGCGCCTTCCAGCAGTACCTTCACCGATCGAACGCCGCGTTCGGCGCCGAACTCACGGGCAGAACACTGAGTTCGCCACCGAACGCGGCGTTCGGCGGGGAGGAGCGGTGGACCGTAGGCTGGCCGGGTGCTGCGCGTCGGGGTCACCGGAGGGATCGGGTCGGGCAAGTCCAGCGTCTCGCGTCGGCTCGGTGAGCTCGGGGCGCACGTCGTCGACGCCGACGCCGTCGCGCGCGAGGTCGTCGAGCCGGGCGAGCCGACCCTGCAACGGATCCGGGAGCGCTTCGGCGACGCCGTGACCCGCGCCGACGGCTCGCTCGACCGCGCCGCCCTGGCGGCGATCGTCTTCCCCGACCGGGACGCCCTGGACGCGCTGGACGCCATCACCGGCCCCGCGATCGCGGAGCGCGTGGCCGCGCAGCGCTCGGCCGGGCCGCGGGACGGCGTCTCCGTCTACGACATGCCGCTGCTCGTCGAGCGCGGCCTCTGGGTGCACGAGCACCTCGCCGTCGTCGTCGAGGCCGACGCCGAGACGCGCGTGCGCCGGCTCGTCGAGCAGCGCGGACTCCAGGAGGAGGACGCCCGCCACCGGATCGCCGCGCAGGCGACGGACGCGCAGCGGCGCGCGGTCGCCGACGTCGTCCTCGACAACTCGGGCACGCAGGAGGACCTCGTGCGGGCTGTCGACGCGCTGTGGTCGCAGCGCCTGCAGCCGTATGCCGCGAACCTCGTCAGCAGCACACGCTCCCGTCGACCCGACCGGGCAGCCGACTGCGTCGTCGAGCCGCGCCCGGACTGGGAGTCGCGCGCCGAGCGCGTCGTCGCCCGGCTCGCGGCTGCACTCGGGCCGACCGGTGTCGTCACCGAGGTGTCGCATGTCGGGTCCACCTCGGTGCCCGGGCTGCTCGCCAAGGACGTCCTCGACGTGCAGGTCGGGGTGCACCGCCTCGACGACGTCACCCGGGGCGACGTGCGAGCGGCGTTCGCCGACGCCGGCTACGTCTTCAGCCACGGCATCCACTCCGACACGCCGCACCCGCACGGAGCCGACCCCGCTGCCTGGCTCAAGCAGTTCCTCGGCGGGTGCGACCCCGGCAACCACGTGCACGTCCACGTGCGCGAGCACGGTTCTGCCGGTTGGAGATTCGCGCTCCTCTTCCGGGACTGGCTGCGCCACGAGCCCGCCGAGCGAGACGCGTACGCCGCCGAGAAGCGTCGGCTCCTCGCGCTCCACAGCACGACCTCCGACTACGTCGTGGCCAAGGAGCCGTGGTTCGAGGGTGCGTGGCAGCGCGCGAACACGTGGGCCGAGCGCACGGGGTGGCGACCCCGGTAGGGGGCACACGGCATACGCAGGCGGTTCGTGGTGTTGTGGGTGGCATGCGTGGTGAGTACAAGGTCCCCGGTGGCAAGCTCGTGGCGGTCGACCTCGAGGAGGTGGACGGCAGGCTGGCCGGTGTCAGCGTGTCGGGCGACTTCTTCCTCGAGCCGGACGAGGCCCTGGGCGACATCAACGCGGCCCTGACCGGGATGCCTGTCGAGGCGGGTGTCGAGCAGCTGGCAGGCGCCGTCACCGGCGCCCTCGCCGACGACGTGTCGCTCATCGGCTTCACCGCGGAGTCGATCGGCATCGCGATCCGCCGGGCCCTCGGCAAGGCGACCGGGTGGGACGACCACGAGTTCGACGTCATCCCGGCCCGCGTGCTGGCCCCGGCGCTGCACGTCGCGCTCGACGAGGTCATCGCCCGTGAGGTCGCCGCGGGGGAGCGGCCGCCCACTCTGCGCTTCTGGGACTGGGACAGCCCGCTCGTCGTCATCGGCTCGTTCCAGTCGGTGCGCAACGAGGTCGACCCCGAGGGGGCGGAGCGGCACGGCATCGACGTCGTCCGACGCGTCTCGGGCGGCGGCGCCATGTTCATGGAGCCGGGCAACACCATCACGTACTCGCTCGTCGTGCCGACCTCGCTCGTCGAGGGCCTGAGCTTCGAGCGCTCCTACTCCTTCCTCGACGAGTGGGTCATCGAGGCCCTCGCCGACGTCGGCGTCAACGCCCACTTCGTGCCGCTCAACGACATCGCGAGCGACAAGGGCAAGATCGGCGGTGCGGCCCAGAAGCGCTTCGTCGCGGGAGCCGTGCTGCACCACGTGACGATGGCCTACGACATCGACGCCGACAAGATGCTCGAGGTGCTGCGCATCGGCCGCGAGAAGATGAGCGACAAGGGGACGAAGTCGGCCAACAAGCGGGTCGACCCCATGCGCTCGCAGACCGGGATGACGCGCGACGCGATCCTCGAGTCCTTCGCCGGCTCGTTCGCCCGGCGCTACCGGTCGTCCCGCTCGGACTACACGCCGGACGAGATCGAGGCCGCCCAGCGCCTCGTCTACGAGAAGTTCGCCACCCCGGAGTGGACCCACCGGGTGCCGTGACGGCTGCTGATGTCGAGGACGGCGTGTCGGCTCCGACGTCACTCGCGAGGCGGCAGACTGGCCGCCCGCGAACCGGAAGGCACCGCTCATGAAGTACGTCATCCTCATCCACTCCAACCCCCAGCCCTGGGGCCACCCGACCGGTGACTTCGTCGCCGAGGCTCTCGCTCGGCCGCAGGAGGAGCGAGAGGCCGGCAGCGCCTGGTTCGACGGCATGCTCGCGGAGCTGTCGGCCAGCGGCGAGCTGAAGGGCGGCGAGGCGCTGGGTGACCCCGCGTCCTCGCGGATCCTCCGCTGGGACGGCTCCGGCCACGTGGCGACCGACGGCCCGTACGCCGAGGCCAAGGAGCACCTGGCCGGCTTCTTCCTGCTCGACGTCGCCTCCCGGGAGCGCGCCGAGGAGCTCGCGGTGAACTTCGCCGGCCCCGGAGACACGGTCGAGCTGCGCCCGGCGTACGTCTGGGAGCAGTAGCGGGTGGGGGACTGTCGGTCGTGCGACGTACGGTTGAGCCATGCGTCCCACGACCGACCTCCAGCGCACGGTGGCACCCTTCGAGGTGATCTCCGAGTACACCCCGAGCGGTGACCAGCCCACGGCGATCGCCGAGCTCGCGCGGCGGGTCAAGGCCGGCGAGACCGACACCGTCCTGCTCGGCGCCACCGGCACCGGCAAGTCCGCCACGACGGCCTGGCTCATCGAGCAGGTCCAGCGTCCGACGCTCGTCATGGCACCCAACAAGACGCTCGCCGCGCAGCTCGCCAACGAGTTCCGCGAGCTGCTGCCCAACAACGCCGTCGAGTACTTCGTCAGCTACTACGACTACTACCAGCCCGAGGCATACATCCCGCAGACCGACACCTACATCGAGAAGGACAGCTCGGTCAACGACGAGGTCGAGCGGCTGCGGCACTCGGCCACCAACTCGCTGCTGACCCGGCGCGACGTCATCGTCGTCGCCTCGGTGTCGTGCATCTACGGCCTCGGCACGCCGCAGGAGTACGTCGACCGGATGGCCCGGCTCAAGGTCGGCCAGGAGGTCGTGCGCGACGACCTGCTGCGCCGCTTCGTCGAGATGCAGTACACCCGCAACGACCTCGCCTTCACGCGTGGCACGTTCCGGGTCCGCGGCGACACCGTCGAGATCATCCCGGTCTACGAGGAGCTCGCGATCCGCATCGAGTTCTTCGGCGACGAGATCGAGCGCATCTACACCCTGCACCCCGTGACGGGAGAGGTCGTCAACGAGGAGCAGGAGATGTACGTCTTCCCGGCCTCGCACTACGTCGCCGGCCCCGAGCGCATGGAGCGCGCCATCCGGGGCATCGAGCTCGAGCTCGAGGACCAGCTCGCGCTCTTCGAGAAGCAGGGCAAGCTGCTCGAGGCCCAGCGCCTGCGCATGCGCACGACCTACGACCTCGAGATGATGCGCCAGGTCGGCTTCTGCAACGGCATCGAGAACTACAGCCGCCACATCGACGGCCGCACCGCGGGCTCGGCGCCCAACTGCCTCATCGACTACTTCCCCGAGGACTTCCTCCTCGTACTCGACGAGTCGCACCAGACGGTGCCGCAGATCGGCGCGATGTACGAGGGCGACATGTCCCGCAAGCGGATGCTCGTCGAACACGGCTTCCGCCTGCCGAGCGCCATGGACAACCGGCCGCTGAAGTGGGAGGAGTTCCTCGAGCGCATCGGGCAGACCGTCTACCTCTCGGCGACGCCGGGGGAGTACGAGCTGGCCAAGTCTGGCCCGCCGGTCGAGCAGATCATCCGGCCGACCGGTCTCGTCGACCCCGAGGTCGTGCTCAAGCCCACCAAGGGCCAGATCGACGACCTCATGCACGAGATCCAGGAGCGCACCAAGCGCAACGAGCGCGTCCTCGTCACGACCCTGACGAAGAAGATGGCCGAGGACCTCACCGACTACCTCCTCGACAAGGGCATCCGCGTCCGCTACCTCCACAGCGACATCGACACGCTGCGCCGCGTCGAGCTGCTGCGCGAGCTGCGCACCGGCGTCTTCGACGTCCTCGTCGGCATCAACCTCCTCCGTGAGGGCCTCGACCTGCCCGAGGTCTCGCTCGTGTCGATCCTGGACGCCGACAAGGAGGGCTTCCTGCGCTCGGCCCGGTCGCTCATCCAGACCATCGGTCGCGCCGCGCGAAACGTGTCGGGCCAGGTGCACATGTACGCCGACAAGATGACGCCGTCGATGGAGCAGGCGCTCGACGAGACCAACCGGCGCCGCGAGAAGCAGATCGCCTACAACACCGAGCACGGCATCGACCCGACGCCGCTGCGCAAGAAGATCGCCGACATCACCGACCTGCTCGAGCGCGAGGACGCCGACACCCAGGAGCTGCTCGGTTCGGGGCGCATGCAGTCCCGAGGCAAGAGCGGGTCCGGGCGAGGGGCGATGGCGGCCGACGTGGGCGTGTCCGCCGGTGGCACGGCCAACCGGCCGGCCGACATGGCGGCCGCCGACCTCGCCGGCCTCATCCAGGAGCTCACGACGCAGATGCACCAGGCGGCGGCCGAGCTGCACTTCGAGCTCGCGGCCCGGCTGCGCGACGAGATCGGCGAGCTGAAGAAGGAGCTGCGGCAGATGAGCGCGGCGACTCGCTGACCCGCTCCACCGGGCAGCCGGGTCCGCCGGCTGCCCACGGGACGGACCGATTTGAGGGACGGCGGCGGGAGTGAAAGACTCAGGCGTTCACGGAGGGGAGTATCCCCGACACGACGGGCTCGTCATCACGGAGTGGGTCTCACCGCCGCTCCCGGTCCCGTCGGTCCGACCTCAGGTCGGGCGGGAGAGACCTCCGGTTACTGATCTGGTGACCGGAAGGTTGTGCCCATGAACGTTCCCGCTTGGGGCTGGTTCCTCACGATCGGCCTGATGGCCGTGTTCCTCATGATCGACGTCTTCGTCATCGCGAGGCGACCGCACGTCCCGTCGATGGCCGAGGCCGGGCGACACCTGGCCTTCTACGTCGCGGCGGCCGTGCTCTTCGGCCTCTTCGTGTGGTTCGAGTGGGGCGGCCAGTACGCGGGTGAGTTCTATGCCGGCTGGCTGACGGAGTACTCCCTGTCGGTCGACAACCTCTTCGTCTTCCTGCTCATCATGGCCAGCTTCAAGGTGCCGCAGAAGCTCCAGCAGTCGGCGCTCATGATCGGCATCATCATCGCGATCATCCTGCGCGGCGTGTTCATCGCCCTCGGGGCCGTCGTCATCAACGCCTACTCGTGGGTCTTCTACATCTTCGGCGCGTTCCTCGTGTACACCGCCGTCAAGCTGGCCACGGGCGGCGAGACCGACGACGACGAGTACCACGAGAACCGTCTCCTGCTCTGGATCGAGAAGCGCTTCCCGGCCACCAAGGAGTGGAACGGCACCCGCCTGACGGTGATCGAGAACGGCAAGCGCCTCATCACGCCGATGCTCATCGTCATCCTCGCGCTCGGGACCACCGACCTGCTCTTCGCGCTCGACTCCATCCCGGCGATCTACGGCCTGACGAAGGAGCCCTTCCTCGTCCTTACGGCCAACATCTTCGCCCTCATGGGCCTGCGACAGCTGTACTTCCTCATCGGCGGCCTGCTCAAGAAGCTCGTCTACCTCAGCATCGGGCTCGCCGTGCTGCTCGCCTTCATCGGCGTCAAGCTCGTCATGCACGCGCTGCACGAGAACAACCTGCCGTTCATCAACGGCGGGCAGCCCGTCGAGGGCGTCCCGGACATCCCGATCCTCGTCTCGCTCGGCGCGATCGTGCTCATCCTCGGCGTCACGACCATCGCGAGCCTGTGGAAGTCGAGCCGCGACGCCAAGCTCGAGGCGGCGCAGGCCGGTCCCCTCGGCAGCGGCGCCGACAGCAGCGTCGAGGGTGGGGCCGCCCGCAGCGTGGACAGCGCGAACCGCGCAGACCGCCCGGACGGCGCCGTCAGTGCCGGCGCCCCTGGCGACGCTCCGCGCGACGACGCGCCCTCGCGGGCGGCGACGCACGACGCGTCGTGACCTGACGCGTGACCTGACCTGACGCGGGACCTGACGCCTGACCTGAACGGGCGCCGGTCGGACGTCGGGTGCTAGGCGTGGTGCCCGGACAGCGGGGCGCGCATGGCGGCACGGTGCCGCCGCAGGCCCGCGACGACGAGCCGCTGCTGCCGGAGCAGCAGGCGCCGCTCGGGGTTGGTCACCAGGCGCCCGCCCAGGGGGACGAACGTCGGCAGGTGACGCAGCCGGTCCTCGATGGTGGTCAGCGCGCCGATGAGCTCGCGGATGCTCATGGCGGCCACGCTGGTCGCCGAGGACTCGCCGGTGCTGGGCAGGGTGGGCAGGTTGAGCGGAAGGGTCATCAGGACTCCTGTGCCGAGCTGGGCACGGCCGGCGCTGAGCAAGGTGGGGGAGCCGGCCGTCACGTCACATCCTGGTCGGGGTGGCGCTCGAGGTAGGTCGTGCCTGTGAAGGTACGTGCCGCCGGTGCCCGGCGACAGGGACCAAGGTCCCGAAACGGCCGCTAGCGCACCCGCGGCGCGACGACCCAGCCGACGAGGGCGGGCACGGCCATGACGACGAAGACGACGGCATACGCGCCCGGCACGGCCGAGCCCGCCGCCGCGAAGGCGATGGCCGACAGGGCGATGGCCGTGGCGGCGCCCGAGGAGTCACAGATCTGCAGCGCGGAGCTGACGAGGCCCTGCTCGGTCGCGGAGGCCCGAGCCAGCGCCTGCGCGGTGACGCGTGGGTAGAGCGTCCCGATCCCGAGGCCCACGACGGGGAAGAGGGCGATGACGACCCACGTGGGGGCTCCCAGTGCGACGGCTGCCGCGAGCGCGAGGAGGGAGAGGGTGATGGCGCCCAGCGACACGGCGGCGGTGCGGCCGACCTCGAAACGCTGGTCCCAGCGACCCTGCACCCACGACCCGACGAACCACGTCACGCCCGTGACCGTCAGGGCGACCCCGGCGAGGCTCGGGCTCAGGCCGTCGCGCTCGGTCAGCAGGCGGGGCAGGTAGACCTCGGCGCCGCTGAAGGCGGCGAAGGCCAGCGCGCGCAGGGCGATGTCGGTCGGCAGCCCGCGGGCCGCGCGCAGGGTCCCGCGGGGTGTGAGCGGCAGCAGCGTGAGCCCGACGATCACGAGCGCCACCACGCCCACCGTGATGCCGACCGGGTCGAGGCGCTCGGCCGCTGCGTTGAGCCCGAGCACGGCGACCGCGAGGACGCCCGACGCCGCGATCGAGCGCGTGCGCCACGGCACGTCGACGACCTCCTGGCGCAGGCCGGTGAGGATGCGTCCGAGGAGCACGGCCGCGACGACGAGCACGACGAGGGCGAGGCCGAAGACCCAGCGCCACCCGATGGTCTGGGTGATGAGCCCGGCGACGAACGGACCTGCGATGGACGGGACGACCCAGGCCGCCGAGAAGCCGGCGAGGATCGCCGTGTGCAGGCGCTGCGGGTAGACGCGGGTGACGAGGACGTAGAGCGCCGTGCTCGTCATGCCGGCGCCGAGGCCCTGCACGACCCTCGCGGCGACGAGGACCCCCATCGAGGGCGCCAGACCGGCGACGACGAGCCCGGTGGCGAAGAGCGCCAGCCCGAGGAGCAGTGGCGGGCGAGGGCCGTGCCGGTCGGCGAGGTTGCCGGACCAGACGATGCTGACGATGCCGGACGCGAGCGTAGCGGTGAAGGCCATCGCGTAGAGGGACGCCCCGTCGAGCTCCCGGGCGATCGTCGGCATGACGGTGGTGAGGGCAAGGGCCTCGAAGGCGTGGAGCGAGACGAGCGCCAGCACACCGACCGTCGTGGCCCGCAGTGCCGGGGACATGATGCCGCCGCCCTCGTCGGGGACGGTGGAGGAGGAGTCAGTGCGCATGGTGCCCGAGGTCATCCGGTGACGGTAGGACTTCGAGTCGACCTGAGGTCAAGCGCCGGTCGGTCGCCGGCATCAGCCCGGGCCCATCGCGGCGTCCGGGGACTCGGGCCGGGACTGCGCGCCGAGCACGACCACGCTGGCCAGCACGACGAGCACCATGCCGGCCACCTGGCCGCGGTCGAGGACCTGGTGGAGCACGACGAGGCCGGCCAGCGCCGCGACGACGGGTTCGAGGCTGAGCAGGATGCCGAAGACGTGCTGGGCCAGGTGGCGCAGCGCGATGAGCTCCAGCGAGTAGGGCAGCACCGACGACAGGACGGCGATGCCGAGACCAAGGGCGACGTCACGGGGAGTCCACCGGTCCACCGAGGTCAGTCCCAGCGGTGCGACCGCCACGGTGGACACGATGAGCGCGAGCGCCAGCCCGTCGAGCCCACCGAACGCGCGACCGGTGCGTTGGCTGAGGACGATGTAGGCCGCCCACATGACGCCCGCGAGCGCGGCGAACCCCACACCGACGAGGTCGAGCCGGTCCCACGACGTGTGCAGCACTCCCGAGACGAGCAGCACGCCGACCGCGGCTGCCGCGACGGCGAGGACGTCCCGAGGGCGGCGGCTCAGCGCCGCCGCCAGCCCGAGCGGCCCGAGGAACTCGATGGTCACGGCGACGCCGATGGGCAGGTGGGCCAGGGAGGCGTAGAACGAGGTGTTCATCGCCGCCAGGGCCAACCCGAAGAGCACGACGGTGCCCCAGTCCGAACGGCTGCGTCCACGCCACGAGGGCCGCGCGACGGCATACAGGATCACCATGGCGAAGAGCAGCCGCAGCAGCACCGAGCCCGGTGCCCCGATGCGCGGGACGAGCGTGGCGGCGAAGGCTCCCCCGAACTGGACCGAGACGACGCCCCCGAGGACGAGCAGGGGAGCGGTGCGACGGTCGACGCTCACGGCATCGGCAGGCGCCCGGCGGCGACGAGGGTGGCGACGCGGTCGGCGGGCAGGTCCTCCTCGACGAGCACGCCTCCGGTCTCCGAGGCGTGGACCATGCGACCCGGGCGCACGACGATGCCGACGTGGTGGATGCGCCGACCGGGCCGGGCGAAGAAGTAGAGGTCGCCGGGACGGACCGACGCGAGGTCGACGGGCGAGGCGAAGTCGGCCTGCGCGTAGGCGTCGCGAGCGACGACGACGCCCATGCGCCGCCACGTGTGCAGCACGAGCCCCGAGCAGTCGAAGCCGAGCGGCGAGATGCCCGACCAGAGGTAGGGCAAGCCGATGTGGCGGCGGGCCTCGGCCACGGCAGGGTGCACGGCGTCATCGGACGCGGAGGTGGATGCCGCCGCCGGCGTCCCGCCCAGCACCGGGGTGGGGTTGCCCAACGCTGAGGCGTGGGGCGCGGACGTCAGGTGCGCCGTGGGCACCCAGCCCGGGTAGCCGCGGTCGTCCTTGGGGGACCGCTGCCACGGGGCGACGACGTGCGACCACGAGCCGGTCGTCTCGGTGTGGTGCGTCTGCGTCACGACGACGGGCTCGCCGGCGAGCAGCTGGGTCTCGACCCGGCCGTGCAGCCCGAGGCGCCCGTCGCCCGACTCGTCGTGGGCGGCGTTCGCGTCGAGCGCGGCCAACCACGCGACGTTGTCGGGCTCGGGCGCGACGGCCGGGGCGTCGACGGCTCGCGGGCTCTCGGGACCGGACCAGACCGTCGTCACGGGGACGCGGACGACGTGGGTGGCAGGGACGGTGGGGGCGGCGACGGGCGAGCTCACGCCCGTCATCCTCGCACCACGGCGCGCGCTCGCCGAGGCGGCCCGCGCCGCGCGGCGGTGTCGCCGGCACCCGCGCGCGCCACACGGGCGTCCGCCCACCCGTCGCCCGGCTTGTCTCTTGCCTCACGAATCGCCGCGGACCTGTCGCGGGTACTGGTCCGCGGGCGTCCGGGGCCGTACCGTCAGAGGTATGGAAGAGCGAGTCACCCTCGAGGGATTCGATCCCCCCACGAACCGACGTCACGGCCCCGACGGCGACCTCGTCGACGTCAAGGGTTGGCTCCATGCACCCGTCGACTGGACCGGTGGGCCGCACCTCGAGCGCGCCTGGCGTGAGAAGCACGGACGGTCCCGGCTGGGTGTCGGCCTCGCGGTCGCCAACAACCCGAGGCGTCACATCCTCATGACGAACGTCCCGCCGGACATCGACTTCCTCCGGTCCGAGCTCGAGTCGCTCATCGCCGAGCTCGACAACGACCCCGACGCGCAGTCCGACCTCGAGGACGCCCAGTAGGAGCGGCCGTGGCCGCGGCGACCGACGACGCCGTCTCAGGCCCGGCGCGCCGTGGCCCCATGTGTCCGCTCTGTCCCATGGCGCATCCCGGCCCGCTCACCTCCAGCGGGTGAAGTGGCCCGACTTGCCCGCGCGGCAGGCGATCCCGCTCGTACGCTGAGGCCGTGGCCCGGCCCGCGATCATCACCGTGGACGACGACGCGCCCGTCTCGGCTGCGATCGCGAGAGACCTGCGCGCCCGCTACGGGGCCGAGCACCGGATCCTGCGGGCCTCCTCGGGCGCCGAGGCCCTCGACCTCGTGGCCCGGCTGGTCCTGCGCGGCCAGCCGCTCGCCCTCGTCGCCTCCGACCAGCGGATGCCGTCCATGACCGGGATCGAGCTGCTCTCGCGGGTGCGGGCCGACGTCCCGGACGCCAAGCTCCTGCTGCTCACGGCGTATGCCGACACCGACGTCGCGATCTCGGCGATCAACGAGATCGGCCTCGACCACTACCTCCTCAAGCCCTGGGACCCGCCCGAGGAGCGGCTCTACCCCGTCGTCGACGACCTGCTCTCGGACTGGCACAACGCCCACCCCGAGCAGGGCAACGACGTCCGTGTCGTCGGCCACCGGTGGTCCGAGGGCAGCCACGTCGTCAAGACCTTCCTGACCAACAACCACGTGCCCTACGTCTGGCTCGACGTCGAGCGCGACGAGGAGGGCGCTCGGCTGCGCGACCTCGCCGGCGCCCGACCCGAGGACCTGCCGCTCGTGCTCGTCCCGGACGGCGAGACCCTGCGCGCCCCGACGCCGGTCGCCGTCGCGACGGCCCTGGGCCTGCGCACGCGCGCGGAGCGTGATCTCTACGACCTGTGCATCGTCGGCGGCGGTCCGGCCGGGCTCGCCGCCGCGGTCTACGCCGCGTCGGAGGGACTCAGCACCGTCATCGTCGAGCACGACGCCCCCGGCGGGCAGGCCGGACAGAGCGCGGCCATCGAGAACTACCTCGGCTTCCCGCGCGGGCTCTCCGGCTCCGACCTCGCGCAGCGGGCCATCGCGCAGGCCCGGCGCTTCGGGGCCGAGATGGTGCTCGCCCGTGACGTCGTCGCCCTCGAGGCCCGCGGCCTCGCGCGCGCGGTGCGCCTCGACGGCGCCGAGGACATCGAGGCGCGCAGCGTCGTGCTGGCGACCGGCGTCTCGTACCGCCGGCTCGGGGCGCGGGGCATCGACGACCTCGTCGGACGCGGGGTCCAGTACGGCTCCAACGCCGGGCAGGCCGCCGCCTGCGCCGGTGACGAGGTCTACGTCGTCGGCGCGGCCAACTCCGCCGGCCAGGCCGTCCTCAACCTCGCCCGCTACGCCGAGCGCGTCACCCTGGTCGTGCGCGGCGAGTCGCTCGAGGCCGGCATGTCGCAGTACCTCGTCGAGCGGATCCGGGCCGACCCGCGCATCCGGGTGCTGTGCCGCACCGAGGTCGTCGGGGCGGACGGGGACGGACACCTCGAGCGGCTGACGCTCTCGGACCGGCACACGGGTGCGACGACGGAGGTCGACGCGGCCTGGCTCTTCGTCTACATCGGTGCCACGCCACGCACCGACTGGCTCGGCGCCGACGTCGTGCGGGACGAGCACGGCTTCGTCGTGACGGGGCACGACCTCGTCACTGGCCCCCACGCCCGGGGCTGGACGCTGGCGCGCCCGCCCTTCGCCCTGGAGACGAGCCTGCCCGGCGTCTTCGCCGCCGGCGACGTCCGCTCGGACTCGATGAAGCGTGTCGCGTCGGCCGTCGGCGAGGGCTCGATGTCGGTCTACTTCGTCCACCGCTACCTCGCCACGATCTGACGGCCGACAGACGGGACCCACGATGCTCGAGCTCTCCGACCTCCGGACGGTGCCGCTCTTCGACGGCTTGAGCGACGACCAGCTGGCGCAGCTGCTCGCCGCGGGCGCGGAGGTCGCGATCGCCCCCGGTGAGGTGATGTGGCTCGAGGGTGACCGGGCCGACCACTGGTGGGTCGTCGTCGACGGCACCCTCGACCTGTCCCGCCACGTCGGCCGCGAGGACGTCGTCGTCGGCCGGATGGACGTCCCCGGCCGGTGGGCCGGCGGCTTCCGGGCCTGGGACGAGCACGGCGTCTACCTCGCGACGGCTCGCGGCGTCACGCCGGGCCGGCTGCTGCGCGTCCCGGCCGAGCGGCTCCACGAGCTGGCCAACGACTGGTTCCCGTTCGCCGCCCACCTCGTCGCGGGCCTCTACGGCACGGCGCGGTCGATCGAGGCGACGGCCCGCCAACGCAGCGGGCTCGTGACGCTCGGGACGCTCGCGGCCGGACTGGCCCACGAGATCAACAACCCCGCGGCGGCCGCGGCCCGCTCGGCCGCCGAGCTCGAAGGCGCCTGCGACGGGCTGCTCGAGGCCCTGCGTCAGATGGCGTCGAACGGCGTCTCGACAGCACAGTTCGCCCGGGTCGACGCCCTGCGTCGGGAGCTGCAGCCGCCGACCACCCTGCCCGACCCGCTCGAGGCGGCCGACCGCGAGGACGAGCTGGGGGAGTGGCTCGACCACGCCAGCGTGCCCCGGCCGTGGGAGCTCGCGGCCTCCCTCGTCTCCGCCGGGGCCAACCTGGACTGGCTCGCCCGCGCGGCCGCGGCCAGCCCCGACGAGGGCCTCGCGGCCTCGCTCGGCTGGGTCGCGCGCACGATCGACGTGTCCTTGCTCCTCGCCGAGGTCCGCGAGTCCACGCGCCGCGTCTCCGAGCTCGTCGCCGGCATCAAGTCCTACTCCCAGATGGACCGCGCCTCCCATCAGCCGGTCGACCTGCGTGAGGGGCTCGAAAGCACGCTGCTCGTCATGGGTCCTCGCCTGCGGCCCGGGGTCACGGTCGTGCGCGACTGGGGCAGCGACGTGCCGCTCGTCGACGGGATGCCGGGCGAGCTCAACCAGGTCTGGACCAACCTCGTCGACAACGCCGTCGACGCCATGGACGGCGTCGGCACGCTCACCGTCTCCACGCGGCGCGACGGGGACAGCGTGGTCGTCGAGGTCGGCGACACGGGCGCCGGCATGAGCCCGGAGGTGCAGCAGCGTGCCTTCGAGGCCTTCTACACGACGAAGGACGTCGGACGCGGCACCGGGCTCGGCCTCGACATCGCCCACCGCATCGTCGTCGAGCGCCACGGCGGCTCGGTCGAGATCGAGTCCCGGCCGGGCGACACCCGACTGAGGGTGCGCCTGCCGATCCGCGCCGCGACGGCGCCGTCACGCTGACGCCGGAGCCCGCCCACGGCATACGCCATCGGTCCGTCCCCGACGCCCGACCAGGTCATCGAGGGCGTATGCCGTCTGGCCCGGTCCGAGGGTCACCAGCCGCGGGCGCGCCACTCGTCGAGGTACGGCCGCTCGGCGCCCAGGGTGGAGTCGTCGCCGTGGCCGGGGTAGAACCACGTGTCGTCGTCGTAGACGTCGAAGACGCGGGTCGTGACGTCCTCGATGAGCGACGCGAAGCTCTGGCCGGGGTTCTTCGTGTTGCCCACGCCGCCGGGGAAGAGGCTGTCGCCCGTGAAGAGGTGGGTGTGCCCGGCGGGGTCCGCGTAGGCGAGCGCGATGGAGCCCGGGGTGTGGCCGCGGAGGTGCACGACGTCGAGGGTGACGTCCCCGACGGTGACGCTGTCGCCGTGGGACACGCGCACGTCGACCGGGACGGGCAGGGCGTCGGCGTCGTCGGCGCCGGCCACCGTGCGCGCGCCCGTCGCGGCGACGACCTCTGCGAGCGCGCCAACGTGGTCGTGGTGCTGATGGGTGGTGACGACGGTGTCGAGGCCACCGCCCCCGGCGGAGACGAGCTCGAGCAGCCGCTCGGGCTCTGCGGCCGCGTCGACGAGCAGCTGCGCGCCGGTGGACCGGCAGGTGAGCAGGTAGGCGTTGTTGCCGAAGCCGCCGACCTCGAGCTTGCGGATCGTCAGCGCGGGCAGCTCGCGCACGCCGGCGGGGCCGCCGGCCGTGACGTGCCCGGTGTAGGTGTCGTCGTGGTGGTTCACGGTCAGCCTCCGAAGGGAAGGGTCGGGACGGGCCCGTCGACGTGGATGCCGTCGGTGCGTCCGCGGGCGAGCCACAGCAGCACGTCGGCGGCGGAGCCGGTCACGCGTGACGCACCGTCGCCGACGACGTGCTCCTCGCCCTCGGCGGTGACGACGTGCAGCGACGGGGGTGCATTGTCGTGGGCGAGGCGGTTGACGGCGTCGCGCAGGAAGAGCGCCACGACCTCGGCGGGAGCGTTCGAGAAGGAGTAGCCCGCGTCGAGGTCGACGTGGTGGAAGACGACCTCGCGCAGCCGCATGAACGGGACCATGCCGACGGCGATGGGGAAGCCGCCCGGCGTCCGCTCGACCCGGACCTCGGCGTGCTCGGGGCGCAGCGCCTCCAGCCGGTCCGCCAGCCGGGCCGCGGTGTCGCGGATGTCGGTCGCGTGCTCGTGGGCCGACCGGCGGGCGCCACGCTCGATGTCGGCGTCGCGCGACTCGACGTCGTCGTACATCGTGTCGGGGGCGCCGGTCAGGGCCACGTCGCACACCCGCACGAGGGCGTCGGCGTTGCGGGCGAGGTGGGCGAGCACGTGACCGCGCGACCACCCCTCGCACAGCGACGGCGCGAGCACCGCGTCGTTGCGGAACGAGGCCGCCGTCGACAGGAGGCGCTCGGTCTCCGCCGCCACGAGGTCGGGTGTCACGTCAGCGTGCCGCATGCGTCGCCTCTCCGGTCGCCTTCGCCAGCGCCAGGGCGGCACCGACGAGTGTCAGGTGCGAGAACGCCTGGGGGAAGTTGCCCACCATGCGCTTCCCGATCGGGTCGTACTCCTCGGACAGCAGCCCCACGTCGTTGGTCAGGCCCACGAGCCGGTCCATCAGTGCGGTGGCCTCCGTCGTCATACCCGCGTTCGCGTAGGCCGTCACGAGCCAGAAGGAGCAGGCGAGGAAAGGGTGCTCGTCGCCGGCGAGCCCGTCGACTCCGGTGTCGGTGCGGTAGCGCATGACGAGGCCGTCCCGCATGAGGTCGGACTCCACCGCGGCGATGGTGCCGAGCATCCGCGGGTCGTCGCCGTCGACGAGGCCGATGGACGACAGCGTCAGCAGCGACGCGTCGACCTCGGTCGTGTCGTAGTGCTGGACGAAGGTGTTGCGCCCGGCGTCGAACCCCTTCGTCAGGACCTCGTCGCGCACGCGCTCGCGCAGCTCGCGCCACTGCTCGACGGGTCCGTCGAGGCCGTGCTGCTCGACGGCGCGGATGGCGCGGTCGAACGCCGCCCACACCATGGCGCGGGAGTGCGTGAAGTGGCGGAGCGGGCCGCGGATCTCCCAGAGGCCGTTGTCGGCCTCCTCCCAGTGGTCGGCGAGGTGGTTGACGAGGGCGCGCTGCAGGTGCCAGGAGTCGTCGTTCTCCTCGAGCCCGCGCGAGCGCGCGTGGTCGAGCGAGATGAGGACCTCGCCGAGCACGTCGGTCTGGCGCTGGTCCACGGCGGCGTTGCCGACGCGCACGGGGCGCGACGCGGCATACCCCGGCAGGTGCTCGAGGACCCGCTCCGGGAGGTCGCGGCCGCCGTCGACGCGGTACATGATCTGCATGTCCTCGGGGTCACCGGCGACGGCGCGCAGCAGCCAGTCGCGCCAGAGCGCGGTCTCCTCGACGTAGCCGCACCCGAGCAGCGCCTCGAGCGTCAGCGCCGCGTCGCGCAGCCAGCAGAAGCGGTAGTCCCAGTTGCGCTCGCCGCCGAACTCCTCGGGCAGGGAGGTCGTCGCGGCGGCCACGATGCCCCCGGTCTCCTGGTGGGTCAGGCCGCGCAGGACGAGGAGCGAGCGCGTCACGGCGTCCGCGTACGGGCCCACGTAGTCGCTGCGAGCGGCGTACTCCTCGCTGCGCATGATCGTCTCGCGGATGCGCGCGCGGACCCGCAGCGGCGGCGGGATCTCGTCGTGGCTGCGGAACCACGTGGTGGAGAAGGTGAAGGTCTCGCCCGCGGCGACGTCGAACTCGTCGACGTGGTGGCCGTCCTGGGCGTGGGGCAGGCGGGCGCCGCGCAGGACGAGCATGTCGGGACCGGCGATGGCCGTGATGATCTCGTCGGTGTGGTCTTCGCGGTCGTCGGTGTGCCGCGCCACCCACGGGCGGGTGCGGCCGTAGTTGAAGCGCACCGTCCACTCGTGGACCATCCGGACGCTGCCCTCCAGGCCCTCGATCCGGCGGAGCAGGTCCGACCGCCCGTCGCCGAGCGGCATGAGGTCGGTGACGCGGACCCGCCCGGTGGGGGTCTCGTGGGTCGTCTCGAGCACGAACGAGTTGCCGACGTAGCGGCGCGTCGTCACGGCGTCGGGGTCGGCCGGGGCGATGAGCCAGCGCCCGTGCTCGGGCGTGCCGAGCAGCGCGGAGAAGCAGGCGCGCGAGTCGAAGCGGGGCAGGCAGAGCCAGTCGACCGAGCCACGACGGCTCACGAGGGCGGCGGTGCCGAGGTCGCCGAGCACGGCGTAGTCCTCGATCGGCGTGGGCACGTGCTCACTCATGGGTGCGAGTATGCCGTCCCGCCGGGTCGTCCGCTCCGGCCGCCCCGTGCGCGTGGCGCGGTCCCGGCGCGGGGCCCCCGTGTCCAGCGTTGAGCCGCCGATGGGGGGACTGTCGGTGGCCCCACCTAGCATGTTGCGCGTGACTGTTACGCCCACCGGCAACGCCCATTCCCTCGTCGTCCGCGGCGCGCGCGAGCACAACCTGCGCGACGTGTCCGTCGACCTCCCGCGCGACAGCCTCATCGTCTTCACCGGGCTCTCGGGGTCGGGCAAGTCGAGCCTCGCGTTCGACACGATCTTCGCGGAGGGCCAGCGCCGCTACGTCGAGTCGCTCTCGGCCTACGCCCGGCAGTTCCTCGGGCAGATGGACAAGCCCGACGTCGACTTCATCGAGGGCCTGTCGCCCGCGGTCTCGATCGACCAGAAATCGACCAACCGCAACCCGCGCTCGACGGTGGGCACGATCACCGAGGTCTACGACTACCTCCGCCTCCTCTTCGCCCGCGCCGGCCGGCCGCACTGCCCGGTCTGCGGCGAGCCGGTGACGCGCCAGTCGCCGCAGCAGATCGTCGACCAGCTGCTGACGCTCGAGGACCGCACCCGCTTCCAGGTGCTCGCGCCGGTCGTCCAGGGCCGCAAGGGCGAGTTCGTCGACCTCTTCGCCGAGCTGCAGACCAAGGGCTTCTCGCGCGCCCGCGTCGACGGCGAGGTCGTCTCGCTCGCCGAGCCGCCCGCCCTCGAGAAGCAGAAGAAGCACACCATCGAGGTCGTCGTCGACCGCCTCGTCGCCAAGGGCGACGACGCCGGCTCCAAGCGCCGCCTCACCGACTCCGTCGAGACCGCCCTCGGGCTCGCCGGCGGCATCGTCATCATCGACTTCGTCGACCGTGACGCCAAGGCCAAGGACCGCGAGCGGCGCTTCTCCGAGAAGATGGCCTGCCCCAACAACCACCCGCTCGGCATGGACGAGATCCAGCCGCGCTCCTTCTCGTTCAACTCGCCGTTCGGCGCGTGCCCGGAGTGCACCGGCATCGGCACCGAGCTGGAGGTCGACCCCGAGCTCGTCGTGCCCGACGACGACCTGTCGCTGGCCGAGGGCGCCATCGCTCCGTGGGCCCAGGGGTCGGGCTCGGCCGAGTACTTCCAGCGCGTCATGGGCGCCCTCGCCGAGGACATGAAGTTCTCGATGGACGCTCCGTGGCGGGCGCTGCCGGCGCGTGCCAAGGAGGCGCTGCTGCACGGCCAGAACTACAAGGTCCACGTCAAGTACAAGAACCGCTACGGCCGCGACCGCTCCTACACGACCGGCTTCGAGGGCGTCGTCCCGTTCATCAAGCGCCGCCACTCCGAGACCGACTCCGAGTGGAGCCGCGACCGCTACGAGGGCTTCATGCGCGAGGTCCCGTGCCCGGTCTGCAAGGGCGCCCGCCTCAAGCCCGAGTCGCTCGCGGTCCTCCTCGGCGGCAAGAACATCTCCGAGGTCTGCGGTCTCGCGATCAGCGAGGCGGCGGGCTTCCTCGACACCGTCGACTTCACGGCGCGCGAGAAGCAGATCGCCGAGCGCGTCATCAAGGAGATCGACGCACGCCTCGGCTTCCTGCTCGACGTCGGCCTCGACTACCTCTCGCTCGACCGGCCCGCGGGCACGCTGTCGGGTGGCGAGGCCCAGCGCATCCGTCTCGCCACGCAGATCGGCTCCGGCCTCGTCGGGGTGCTCTACGTCCTCGACGAGCCGTCCATCGGCCTGCACCAGCGCGACAACCACCGGCTCATCGAGACGCTGACGCGCCTGCGCGACCTCGGCAACACCCTCATCGTCGTCGAGCACGACGAGGACACCATCGCCACGGCCGACTGGGTCGTCGACATCGGTCCTGGCGCCGGCGAGCACGGCGGTCACGTCGTGCACTCCGGTCCCGTCAAGGGCCTGCTCGAGCACCCCGACTCGCTGACCGGCATGTACCTCTCCGGACGGCGCGAGATCCCGTCGCCCGAGGTGCGTCGTGGCCACGACGGTCGCCAGATCACGGTGAGCGGCGCCCGCGAGAACAACCTGCAGAACGTCTCGGTGAACTTCCCCCTCGGCAACCTCGTCGCGGTCACCGGCGTCTCCGGCTCGGGCAAGTCGACCCTCGTCAACGACATCCTCTACAACGTCCTCGCCAACAAGCTCAACGGCGCGCGTCACGTGCCCGGCCGGCACAAGACCGTCACGGGCCTCGACCAGCTCGACAAGGTCGTGCACGTCGACCAGAGCCCGATCGGGCGCACCCCCCGGTCGAACCCGGCCACCTACACCGGCGTCTTCGACAACATGCGCAAGCTCTTCGCCGAGACGACCGAGGCCAAGGTCCGCGGCTACCAGCCGGGCCGGTTCTCGTTCAACGTCAAGGGCGGCCGCTGCGACGCGTGCTCCGGCGACGGCACGATCAAGATCGAGATGAACTTCCTGCCGGACGTCTACGTCCCGTGCGAGGTGTGCCACGGCGCCCGCTACAACCGCGAGACGCTCGAGGTGCACTTCAAGGGCAAGACCATCGCCGACGTGCTCGACATGCCGATCGAGGAGGCCGCGACGTTCTTCGAGGCGGTCCCCGCGATCGCCCGACACCTGAAGACGCTCAACGACGTCGGCCTGGGCTACGTCCGCCTCGGCCAGCCCGCGCCGACCCTCTCCGGTGGTGAGGCCCAGCGCGTCAAGCTCGCGAGCGAGCTGCAGAAGCGCTCGACCGGACGCACGATCTACGTCCTCGACGAGCCGACCACGGGCCTGCACTTCGAGGACATCCGCAAGCTGCTCGACGTCCTCCAGGGTCTCGTCGACAAGGGCAACACCGTCATCGTCATCGAGCACAACCTCGACGTCATCAAGAACGCCGACTGGATCATCGACATGGGGCCCGAGGGTGGCTCCGGTGGCGGCACGGTCATCGCCGAGGGCACCCCCGAGCACGTCGCGGAGGTGGAGGGCAGCCACACCGGGCGGTTCCTCAAGCCCATCCTTGAGCGCACCGCCCGCACGACGACCCGCGGGACCGCCGGCAGCCGCGCCAAGAAGTCCGCGAGTTCTGCGGGCTCCCAGCCATCTGACGGCGCGCGCACAACGAACCCCCGCACAGTGAAGGCATCCAAGACCGCTGCCCCGTCCAAGACGAGCGGTCGCGCCCGAGGAGGTGCCACCACGGCTGCTGCGAAGAAGAGCACGTCGAGCACGACCGTGAGCAAGACGAGGACCTCCACCACGACCCGGAAGAGGAACGCATGACGCAGGGCAGCCCCGCCGACCCGACCCAGCCGACCAGCAGCCCGGACACCGCGACGACCGCAGCCTCCCTCGACGAGCGGGTCGCTGTCCTGACCGACCGACGCGGCGTGCTCAAGGCGGCCGGTGTCGTCGGCGTCGCGGTCGGCGCCGGGGCCCTGACCGCCTGCAGCAGCCCGCCCGTGCCGAGCGGCCCCGCCGGCGGGTCCTCGAGCGCAGCGGCCGCGGGCGGTGCGTCCTCGAGCGCCGGCGCCACGGCGTCGGGCTCGGCCGGAGGCGGCACCCCGACGTCAGAGATCCCGGTCGGCGGCGGCAAGGTCTTCCCCGACAGCCAGACCGTCGTCACCCAGCCGACCGCCGGCACCTTCAAGGCGTTCGACGCGATCTGCCCCCACCAGGGCTGCACCGTCGACTCGGTCGAGGGCGGGCAGATCATCTGCCCGTGCCACCAGAGCCACTTCGACGCAACGACGGGCGACCGCGTCTCAGGCCCGGCGCCGACGGGCCTGACCGCCAAGACCATCACCGTCTCGGGCGGCAGCTTCACCGTCAGCTGACGGCCGCCCGGGCGGCGTTCGGCGCCGTCGGTGGCCCGACATAGGGTGGGAGCGTGGCGGACCCGACGACCTACCGACCGAAGCCGGGGGAGATCCCGACCGACCCGGGCGTCTACCGTTTCCGTGACGCGCACGGCCGGGTCATCTACGTCGGCAAGGCCAAGTCGCTGCGACCGCGGCTGTCGTCCTACTTCCAGGACATCACGGCGCTGCACCCGCGCACCGCGACGATGGTCACGACCGCGGCGTCGGTCGAGTGGACCGTCGTCCGCACCGAGGTCGAGGCCCTCCAGCTCGAGTACTCCTGGATCAAGGAGTTCGACCCGCGCTTCAACGTCAAGTACCGCGACGACAAGTCCTACCCCTTCCTCGCGGTCACCATGGGCGAGGAGTTCCCCCGCGCGCAGGTGCTGCGCGGCGCGAAGCGCAAGGGCACCCGCTACTTCGGTCCCTACGGCCACGCCTGGGCGATCCGCGAGACCCTCGACCTGCTGCTGCGTGTCTTCCCCGTCCGCACCTGCTCGGCCGGCGTCTTCAAGCGTGCGGCCGCGAGCGGCCGCCCCTGCCTGCTCGGTTACATCGACAAGTGCTCGGCGCCCTGCGTCGGCCGGGTGACGCCCGACGAGCACCGCGCCATCGCCGAGGACTTCTGCGACTTCATGGCCGGCAACACCGCACGCTTCGCCAAGCGGCTCGAGACGCGGATGAAGGAGGCTGCGGCCGAGCTCGACTTCGAGCAGGCCGCGCGCCTGCGCGACGACATCGGGGCCCTGACCAAGGCGCTCGAGAAGCAGACCGTCGTGCTCGGCGACGCCACCGACGCCGACGTCTTCGCCCTCGCCGACGACGACCTCGAGGCCGCGGTGCAGGTCTTCCACGTCCGTGGCGGCCGCATCCGCGGCCAGCGCGGATGGGTCGTGGAGAAGGAGAGCGAGGACGTCCCCACGCTGGTCGAGCACCTGCTCCTGCAGGTCTACGGCGACGCCGACCGTGAGACGGTCCCGCGCGAGGTGCTCGTGCCCACTCTCCCCGCCGACGCCGAGGCGGTGACCGAGTGGCTCTCGTCGGTCCGTGGCTCGGCTGTCAGCGTGCGGGTGCCCCAGCGCGGCGACAAACGCACCCTGATGGAGACCGTCCGACGCAACGCCGACCAGTCGCTCGCCCGCCACAAGGTGGCCCGTGCCGGTGACCTGACGCTCCGGAGCAAGGCGCTGCAGGAGCTGCAGGACTACCTCGGTCTCGACGACGCCCCACTCCGCATCGAGTGCTACGACGTCAGCCACGTCCAGGGCACCAACGTCGTCGCGTCGATGGTGGTCTTCGAGGACGGCCTGGCCCGCAAGAGCGAGTACCGCCGCTTCATCGTCCGCGGAGCCACGACGGGCGAGGAGGGCGACGAGCCCGTCACCGTCGACGACACCGCCGCGATGCGCGAGGTGCTGACCCGGCGCTTCCGCCGCTACCTCGAAGACGCCGAGGGGGCCGGTGACCTCGACCTCTCGACCGGCGTCGTCGGGGAGTCGTCGGGGCCGCGGGCCGAGGCGCCGAACGGGGCGTCGAACAGCGCCTCCAACGGGGCCACGAACGGTGCATCGAGCGGGACCACGGATGACGACGACTCGCCGTCCTCCGGGCCGATCGACCCCGAGACGGGCCGGCCGCGCCGCTTCGCCTACCCGCCCAGCCTCGTCGTCGTCGACGGCGGCCTGCCGCAGGTCAACGCCGCCCAGGCCGTGCTCGACGAGCTCGGCATCGAGGAGGTCGCCCTCGTCGGCCTCGCGAAGCGCCTCGAGGAGGTGTGGCTGCCCCGCGACGACCACCCCGTCATCCTCCCGCGCACGAGCGAGGGCCTCTACCTGCTCCAGCGGCTGCGCGACGAGGCGCACCGCTTCGCGATCACCTTCCACCGCCAGCGGCGGTCCAAGGCCATGACGACCTCCCAGCTCGACGGCATACCCGGTCTCGGCGCGAGCCGACAGAAGGTCCTGCTGCGCCACTTCGGTTCGGTCAAACGACTTCGCGCAGCGGACGTAACGGACATCATGGCCGTACCTGGCTTCGGCCAGTCGCTTGCATCAGCCGTTGTCAGCCACTTGGCTGAAGGTGCACCGCAGCAGCCAGCCGTGAACCTCACGACGGGAGAAGTGCTCGAATGACCGCCGACAGCAGGCGCACACCGCAGACGCCCCTGGCCGACGCGCCCATCGTCATCGTCACCGGCATGAGCGGGGCCGGGCGCAGCACGACCGCCAACGTCCTCGAGGACCTCGGGTGGCTCGTCGTCGACAACCTGCCGCCCCAGCTGCTCACGCACCTCGCGGAGCTGCGCGACGAGGCTCGCGCGCAGCACCCCGAGGAGCACCTGCAGCAGGTGGCCGTCGTCGTCGACGTGCGCTCACGCGGCTGGTTCGCCCAGCTCGAGGGCGCGATCGGCGCGGCCCGCGAGCGGGGGGAGCGACCCAGCCTCGTCTTCCTCGACGCGACCGACGAGGCGCTCGTGCGCCGTTTCGAGAGCGTGCGCCGGCCGCACCCGCTCCAGGGCGACGGGCGGCTGCTCGACGGCATCCAGCGCGAGCGCGAGCTGCTCCTCGACCTGAGGTCCTCGGCCGACGTCGTCATCGACAGCTCGGGCCTCAACGTGCACCAGCTGAGTGCCAAGCTGTCCTCGCTCTTCGCGGGGGACCGGCGCGTCCAGCTGCGCATCGCCGTCATGTCCTTCGGGTTCAAGTACGGCCTGCCGCTCGATGCCGACGTCGTCTTCGACATGCGCTTCCTGCCCAACCCGTACTGGGTGCCCGAGCTGCGCTCCCTGACCGGGCGCGACACTCCCGTCAGCGAGTTCGTCATGCGCCAGGAGGGCGCCGACGAGTTCCTCGACCGAGCCGGCAACCTGCTCGACACGATGATCGACGGCTACGTCCGCGAGGGGCGCCGCTACGTCACGGTCGCCGTCGGCTGCACCGGCGGCAAGCACCGGTCCGTGGCCATCGCCGAGGCCCTCAGCGAGCGGCTCGGCGGCCGCGACCGCGTCGACACCTTCGTCGTCCACCGTGACCTGGGCCGCGAGTGACCGGGTGACCGGGACCCACTCCGTGACGACCCCACGCCTACCACTCGGCTCTCCCCAGCGGCGCATCGTCGCGCTCGGCGGCGGGCACGGGCTTGCGGCCGCCCTGACCGCGCTGCGGCTGCTCACCGACAACGTCACCGCCGTGGTGACGGTCGCCGACGACGGCGGCTCGAGCGGGCGCCTGCGTGAGGAGTTCGACGTCCTCCCTCCGGGGGACCTGCGCATGGCGCTGTCGGCGCTCTGCGACGACAGCGACTGGGGCCACACGTGGCGCGACGTGCTGCAGCACCGCTTCGCCGGGACCGGCGACCTCAAGGGCCACGCCCTCGGCAACCTCATGATCGTCTCGATCTGGGAGCTGCTCGGCGACACCGTCCAGGGCCTCGACCTCGTCGGCCGGCTCCTCGGTGCCCGCGGCCGCGTGCTGCCGATGGCCGCCGAGCCGCTGGAGATCGTCGCCGAGATCCGGGGTCACGACCCCGACCGGCCCGACGAGACGGTCGAGGTGCGCGGACAGCACCGGGTGGCGTCCTCGCCGGGCATCGTCTCCTCGATCGGCATCCTCCCGACGTGTCCCGAGCCCTGCCACGAGGCGCTGGCCGCCGTGCGCGAGGCCGACTGGGTGATGCTCGGCCCCGGCTCGTGGTTCACGTCCGTCATGCCGCACCTGCTCGTCCCGGCCCTCGCCGACGCGCTCGTCACGACCCCGGCCAAGCGGCTGCTCAACCTCAACCTCGAGGTGCACAAGGGTGAGACGCGCGACTTCCGTGCCGAGGACCACCTCGCCTCGTTCGCGGCCAACGCGCCCGAGCTGCGGCTCGACGTCGTGCTCGCCGACCCCAGCGTCGTGCCCGACGGCGCGTCGTTGCGGGCTGCCGCCGCCGAGCTCGGCGCCGAGCTCGTCGTCGCCCCGGTGGCCGCGAGGGGCGAGCCGGGGGTCCACGACCCCCTGCGTCTCGCGGCCGCGCTGCGCGACGTCATCTCCTGACGGCTCCGTCGTCACCGAGCGGCGACCGCCTCGGGCCGACGGGACGACCCCGGGCATTCGGAGGGCGCAGGCACTCCCGCGCGAGGGTCCTTGATCGGGGTGGCAGGATGTCGCCCATGGCCATGACAGCAAAGGTGAAGGACGAGCTCTCGCGCCTCGAGGTGACCAAGCCCTGCTGTCGCAAGGCCGAGGTGTCCACGATGCTCCGCTTCGCCGGGGGCCTGCACATCATCGGGGGACAGATCGTCGTCGAGGCCGAGCTCGACACCGCCAACGCCGCACGGCGCCTGCGCCGCAACATCGCCGAGGTCTACGGCCACAAGAGCGACATGCTCGTGCTCGCCGCCGGCGGCCTGCGCCGCGGGTCGCGCTACGTGGTCCGCGTCGTCGAGGACGGCGCGACCCTCGCCCGCCAGACCGGGCTCATCGACACCCGCGGGCGACCCGTGCGCGGGCTGCCGCCCAAGGTCGTCAGCGCGGCGACGTGCGACTCCGAGGCGGCCTGGCGCGGCGCCTTCCTCGCCCACGGCTCGCTCACCGAGCCGGGTCGCTCGTCGGCCATGGAGGTGACCTGCCCGGGGCCCGAGGCCGCGCTCGCCCTCGTCGGCGCGGCGCGTCGTCTGGGCATCCAGTCCAAGGCCCGCGAGGTCCGGGGCGTCGACCGGGTCGTCATCCGCGACGGCGACGCCATCGGCGCGATGCTGACCCGCCTCGGCGCCCACGACGCCGTCATGGCCTGGGAGGAGCGCCGCATGCGGCGCGAGGTGCGGGCCACCGCCAACCGCCTGGCCAACTTCGACGACGCCAACCTGCGCCGGTCGGCGCGCGCCGCGGTCGCCGCCGGTGCCCGCGTCGAGCGCGCCATGGAGCTGCTCGGCGAGGACATCCCCGACCACCTGCGCGAGGCCGGCGTGCTGCGCCTCGAGCACAAGCAGGCGAGCCTCGAGGAGCTCGGCCAGCTCGCGAAGCCGCCGATGACCAAGGACGCCGTCGCCGGTCGCATCCGGCGCCTGCTCGCCATGGCTGACAAGCGGGCCGAGGAGCTCGGTGTCGCCGGCACCGACGCGAACCTCACTCCCGACATGCTGGAGAGCTGAGCCCCAGCCGCACGACGAGCGCCGTCCCGGGCGCTCCCGCCCTCAGGGCGCTGCCCCGTCGCGGGCTGAGCGCGTGCTCACCCGACGCTGAGACTGCCCCCTCGCCGCTGCGGGGGACGCACTAGGGTGGATGTGATCACGGTCGCAACGGGGCGGCCCGAGGTCTGGCTTTTCCGTCCGAAACAGTCTCACCGAAGAGGTGCACAGCAGTGACCGTTCGCGTTGGTATCAACGGCTTTGGCCGCATCGGCCGCAACTTCTTCCGCGCCATCGTGGCGTCCGGAGCCGACATCGAGGTCGTGGCCACCAACGACCTCATGGACAACAAGACCCTCGCCCACCTGCTCAAGTACGACTCGATCCTGGGTCGCTTCCCCGGTGAGGTCTCCTACGACGACACGTCGATCATCGTGGACGGCAAGTCCATCCGCGTCTTCGAGGAGCGCGACCCCGCCGCCATCGACTGGGCCGGCGTGGGTGCCGACGTCATCGTCGAGTCCACCGGCTTCTTCACCGACGCGCAGAAGGCCAAGGCCCACATCGACGGCGGCGCCAAGAAGGTCATCATCTCGGCCCCGGCCAAGAACGAGGACATCACCATCGTCATGGGCGTCAACCACGACCTCTACGACGCCGACAAGCACACGGTCATCTCCAACGCGTCGTGCACGACCAACTGCCTCGCCCCGATGGCCAAGGCGCTCAACGACGAGTTCGGCATCGTCAAGGGCCTCATGACGACGATCCACGCCTACACGCAGGACCAGAACCTGCAGGACGCGCCGCACAAGGACCTGCGTCGTGCGCGCGCAGCCGCCCTCAACATCGTCCCGACGACGACGGGCGCCGCCAAGGCCGTCTCCCTCGTCCTGCCGGAGCTCAAGGGCAAGCTCGACGGCTACGCCCTGCGCGTCCCGGTGCCCACGGGCTCGGCGACGGACCTGACGTTCGAGGCCGGCCGTGAGACGACGGTCGAGGAGGTCAACGCCGCGGTCAAGGCCGCTGCCGAGGGCCCCCTCAAGGGCTTCCTCGTCTACACCGAGGACGAGATCGTCTCCAAGGACATCGAGACCGACCCCGCGTCGTGCATCTTCGACGCCGGCCTCACCAAGGTCATCGGCAACCAGGTCAAGGTCGTCGGCTGGTACGACAACGAGTGGGGCTACTCCAACCGCCTCGTCGACCTCGTCGCGCTCGTCGGCAAGTCCCTCTGAGCCTCCCGGCCACCGCCCCGTGGCGCTCCTGCGAGCGCCTTGGGGCGGTGGCCGCCTCCATGCCCGGCTGCACCACCAACTGACGAAGAGGCATCCCGCGTGAAGACCACCACCGACCTCGGGGACCTGCGCGGCAAGCGCGTCCTCGTCCGGTCCGACCTCAACGTGCCGCTCGACGGCACCACCATCACCGACGACGGGCGCATCCGCGCCTCGGCGCCGACGATCAAGGGCCTGGCCGACGCCGGCGCCCGCGTCATCGTCTGCGCCCACCTCGGCCGCCCCAAGGGCGCTCCCGAGGCGAAGTACTCCCTCGCCCCCGTCGCGAAGCGCCTCGGTGAGGTGCTCGGCTCCGACGTCGTCTTCGCCGACGACACCGTCGGTGACGACGCCAAGGCCAAGGCCGCCGCCCTCGAGGACGGCCAGGTGCTGCTCCTCGAGAACCTCCGCTTCAACGCCGGCGAGACCGCCAAGACCGACGAGGAGCGCGCCGAGTTCGCCGGCGAGCTCGCCTCTCTCGCAGACGTCTTCGTCTCCGACGGCTTCGGCGTCGTGCACCGCAAGCAGGCGTCCGTCTACGACGTCGCCCGCCTGCTGCCGCACGCCACGGGCGACCTCGTCTCGACCGAGGTCGACGTGCTCCGCCGCCTGACCAAGGACCCCGAGCGCCCGTATGCCGTCGTGCTCGGTGGTGCCAAGGTGTCCGACAAGCTCGGCGTCATCGGCAACCTGCTCGGCACGGCAGACCGTCTCCTCATCGGTGGCGGCATGGTCTTCACCTTCCTCGCGGCCCAGGGTCACGAGGTGGGCAAGAGCCTGCTCGAGTCCGACCAGGTCGACACCGTCAAGGGCTACCTCGAGCGTGCCGAGAGGGAGGGCGTCGAGATCGTCCTGCCCGTCGACGTCGTCGCGGCCGACGCGTTCAGCGCCGACGCCGACCACGAGGTCGTCGCCGTCGACGCGATCCCGGCGGACCGGATGGGTCTCGACATCGGCCCCGAGTCGAGCGCCCTGTTCGCCGACAAGCTCGCCGACTGCCGCACGGTCTTCTGGAACGGCCCGATGGGCGCGTTCGAGATGGAGCCCTACGCCGCCGGCACCAAGGCCCTCGCCGAGGCGCTCGTCGACATCACCGCGCGCGGTGCGCTCACCGTCGTCGGTGGCGGGGACTCCGCGGCCGCGGTCCGCCAGCTCGGCTTCCGGGACGAGCAGTTCGGCCACATCTCCACCGGCGGCGGCGCGAGCCTCGAGTACCTCGAGGGCAAGGAGCTGCCCGGTCTGACCGTGCTCGAGGAGGGCGACGCCTGATGGCCAAGGACACCAAGCCGGTGGGCCGCGTGCCGCTCATGGCCGGCAACTGGAAGATGAACCTCGACCACCTGCAGGCCACGCACCTCGTGCAGAAGCTCGACTGGACGCTGCGCGACGCCAAGCACGACCACGCGGCCGTCGAGGTCGCCGTGCTCCCGCCGTTCACCGACCTGCGCTCGGTCCAGACCCTCGTCGAGGGCGACAAGCTCGACCTCAGGTACGGCGCGCAGGACCTGTCCCCGCACGCCTCCGGCGCCTACACCGGTGACATCTCGGGCGCCTTCCTCGCCAAGCTCGGCTGCACCTACGTCGCCGTCGGCCACAGCGAGCGTCGTGAGGGCCACGGAGAGACCGACGCCGTGGTCAACGCGAAGGTCAAGGCGGCATACGCCCACGGGCTGACGCCCATCCTGTGCTGCGGCGAGGGGCTCGACGTGCGCAAGGAGGGCCGACAGGTCGAGCACGTCGTCGCGCAGCTGCGCGAGAACCTCGACGGCGTCACCAAGGAGCAGGCCGCGTCGATCGTCATCGCCTACGAGCCCATCTGGGCCATCGGCACCGGTGAGGTCGCGACGCCCGACGACGCGCAGGAGGTCTGTGCGGCGATCCGCACCCTGCTCGCCGAGCTCTACAGCGGCGACGTCGCCGACGGCGTCCGCGTGCTCTACGGCGGCAGCGTCAAGGCGAACAACGTCGCCGCGATCATGGCCCAGGAGGACGTCGACGGCGCGCTCGTCGGCGGCGCCTCGATCGACCCGGCCGAGTTCGCGTCGATCTGTCGCTACCGCGACCACCTCGCGACGTCCTGAGCACAGCCGTCGACCGGACGGACCCCTGACGGACTCCTCACGGACCCCGTCACGTCCGTTCGGTCGATGGGCACTCGGGCAGGTATCCTTGCCCGAGCCCCGGAACATGTGGGGGAGGGGCCGACCGGCCCCACCGACCCCCGGGACCCCGACGATTTGGAGTGACCACGTGGATGCGGTTCGCATCGTGCTGCAGGTCCTGCTGGTGCTGTCCAGCATGGTCCTGACCCTGTTCATCCTGCTGCACAAGGGCAAGGGTGGCGGCCTGTCCGACATGTTCGGCGGGGGCATGTCCACCTCCCTCGGTGGTTCGTCGGTCGCCGAGCGCAACCTCGACCGCTTCACCGTGGCCGTGGCCTCGGTCTGGGCGGCGTCCATCATCGGTCTGGGCCTGCTGGCCCGCTTCGTGAGCTGACAGGAGACGTAGATGGCCAGCGGTAACGCCATTCGTGGAAGCCGGGTCGGCGCCGGCCCGATGGGCGAGGCGGAGCGCGGTGACACCGCCCCTCGCGTCCACATCTCCTACTGGTGCTCCAACGGGCACGAGACGCGCCCGAGCTTCGCCGAGGAGCCCGGCATGGTCCTGCCCGAGACGTGGGACTGCCCGCGCTGCGGCTTCCCGGCCGGCCAGGACAAGGAGAACCCTCCGGCCCCGCCGAAGGTCGAGCCCTACAAGACGCACCTCGCCTACGTGAAGGAGCGTCGCAGCGACGCCGACGGCGCCGCGATCCTCGACGAGGCGCTGAGCACGCTCCGCGAGCGTGGCCTCATCCAGTGACGTGACCTGCGCGCCCGCCGTCGCGGTGGGCCGCGCATGACGAAGGGCCCGGGAGGATCTCCCGGGCCCTTCGTCATGCCCTGCGGCCGATGGCGTATGCCGTCCGGCCGGTTGGGTGGAGCAGTGCCCTCAGGCGATGCCCGAGGCGGCGTCGGCGTCGACGAGCCACAGGGTCGCGTCGCTGCCACGCGGACCGGCCGCCGGGACGTCCCAGCGGTCGGTTCCGGGTGCAAGGGCTGCGGCGACGGCCTCGGCCTTGTCGGCGCCGGAGACGAGGAACCACACCTGGTGACTGCGCTCGAAGCACTCGAACGTCAGGCTCACCCGGTCGGGTGGCGGCTTGGGCGAGTCGTGCACCGCCACGGCGATCGCATCGGTGATGCGCTGAGCGGGGTGGTGCGGGAAGAGCGAGGCGACGTGCCCGTCCGGGCCGACACCGAACAGCACGACGTCCCACGAGCCCTGGCCGTGCTTCCGGATGGCCTCGCCGTAGGCGAGCGCGCTCGCCTCGGGCGACTCGGAGGCGTCGGGGCCCGCGACACGGTGCACGTGCTCGGCCGGGATCCCGAAGGAGGCCAGGCCGGCCTCGTCGTTCTGGGTGTCGTTGCGGTCGGCGTCACCAGCCGGGAGGTAGCGCTCGTCGCCCCACCAGAGGTGCAGCCGCATGGGGTCGATGGCGAGCCGACCCGGGACGGCGGCGAGGGACGCGATGATCGCCGAGCCCATCGACCCACCGGTCAGGGCGACGTGCGCCACCCCGCGCTCGGCCTGGGCGTCGACGATCGCCCCGACGAGGCGCGCCGCCGCGGCATCGGCCAGGATCTGCTTGCTCGGGTGCACCACGACCCGGGGGGCGGCCGTCACGACGACGCGCTCCCGGTCTGCTTCGTGGCAGCCTGCTTCGTGGCGGCCTTCTTCGCCGTGGCCTTGCGGGTCCCGGCCGTGACGCGCGTCGTGGCCTTCTTCGCCGTGGCCTTCCGCGCGGTGGCCGTGGTCGCGGCCTTCTTGGCGGTGGACTTCTTCGCCGTGGCGCGCTTCGCCGCGCTCTTCGTCGTCGCCTTCGACGCGGCCCGTGCGGTGGACTTCTTCGCCGTGGCCTTCGCCGTCGTGCTCTTCGCCGCGGTCGTGGCCCCGCCACCCGACGAGGACGACGAGCTCGACGGGGCCGACTTCTTGCGGTCCTTGGCGGCCTGCTTCTCGCGCGGCGTGCGCTTGCCGGCGAGCTTGCGGGCCGTGGCCGCGTGCACGTCCTCGATCTCTGCGTGCTCGGGGGCCGGGGGCGCCGTGATCATGGCGCTGGCCTCCTGGGCCGACTCGTCCCGGCCCAGGCGTGCGGCGAGGCGCCGCGACTCCGCCGGGTCGGGAGCCTTGCCGGCCTTGGCCGCGGCGGCCGCGGTGAGGCGCACCGGCTGCAGGGCCCCGAGGCCGTGCAGCAGCGCGTCCTCGTAGGCATCGTCGGGGTCGAGGCGGCGCAGCTCGTCCGCGAGGCACTCCGGGAGCTCGCGCCGGGGCAGACTGATCCGGCGGTCCGGCTGACCCGTCTGCGACAGCGTCGCGACGACGTCGCCCGGGCGCACGAGGTCGATCGGGCCGCTCTTGCGCTCGAGGCGCACCGAGCCGATGCCCGAGCCACGCGGCGTCGACACCCGGTGCACCGGCACGTGCAGGCGTCGCGAGAGCCACGCCGCCAGCAGGTCGGACGACGGGGAGTCGGGGGCGCCGCTGACGACGGCACCGGTGATCGGCTCGTAGGGCGGCTGGTCGAGCGCGGCGGCCAGCAGCCCACGCCAGCGGGTGATGCGGGTCCACGCGAGGTCGGTGTCGCCGGGGGCGTAGGTGGCAGCCCGCTTCTTCAGCATGAGGCGCGGGTTGCGGTGCTCGGCGACGTCGGTGATGCGGCGCTGGGCCATGGCCCCGATGGGGTCCTTGGCCACGTCGGCCGGAGCCTCGCCGGGCCACCAGGCCACGATGGGGGAGTCCGGCAGCAGGAGCGGGACGACGACGCTCGGGCCGTGGTTGGCCAGGGTGCCGTAGAGCCGCAGCACGACGATCTCGCTCGCGCCGGCGTCACCGCCGAGGCGGATCTGCGCGTCGAGGCGGTTCTTGCCGCGGCGGTCGCCGGCGATGACGACGATGATGCGGCAGGGGTGCTGCCGGCTCGCCTGGTTGGCGACCTCGATGGCGTTGCCGGCATCGGTGTCCTCGACGACGACCACGAGGGTCAGCACCCGCCCGAGCGCCAGCGCGCCGACCTCGTTGCGCAGGCGCACCAGTGTCTTGCTGATCCCCGTCGTCGTGGTGTCGGTCAGGTCCCGGATCACGGCATCCTCCACGTACGTCCGTCGCGTTCGAGCATGCGGTCGGCCGAGGGGGGACCCCACGTGCCGGCCGTGTAGGGCTCCGGCTTGCCGGACTTGGCCCAGTGCTTCATGAGCGGGTCGAGGATCCGCCAGGACGACTCGACCTCCTCGTGGCGCGGGAAGAGCGGCGGGTCGCCGAGCAGCACGTCGAGGATGAGGCGTTCGTACGCCTCGGGCGAGGCCTCGGTGAACGACGAGCCGTAGCCGAAGTCCATCGTCACGTCGCGGACCTCCATCTGCGCGCCCGGCACCTTGGAGCCGAAGCGCAGGGTGATGCCCTCGTCGGGCTGGACGCGGATGACGATGGCGTTCTGCCCGAGCTCCTCCGTCGCGGTGTGCTCGAACGGCAGGTGCGGGGCCTTCTTGAAGACGACCGCGATCTCGGTGACGCGCTTGCCGAGGCGCTTGCCCGTGCGCAGGTAGAAGGGGACGCCCGCCCACCGGCGGGTGTCGACCTCGAGCGTCACGGCGGCGAAGGTCTCGGTGACCGACTTGGGGTCGACGCCGTCCTCCTCGAGGTAGCCGACGACCTCCTCGGCGCCCTGCCAGCCACCGGCGTACTGCCCGCGTGCAGCGCCCTTGTCGAGGTCCGCGGGGAGGCGGACGGCCGAGAGCACCTTCTCCTTCTCGGCGCGAAGGTCCTTGGCGTCGAAGGAGACCGGCTCCTCCATCGCCGTCAGGGCGAGCAGCTGCAGCAGGTGGTTCTGGATGACGTCGCGTGCCGCGCCGATGCCGTCGTAGTAGCCCGCGCGACCTGCGATGCCGATGTCCTCGGCCATGGTGATCTGCACGTGGTCGACGTAGTTGGCGTTCCACACCGGCTCGAAGAGCTGGTTGGCGAAGCGGAGCGCCAGGAGGTTCTGGACCGTCTCCTTGCCCAGGTAGTGGTCGATGCGGAAGACCGAGTCGGGCGGGAAGACGCCCTCGACGATCTCGTTGAGCTCCTGGGCGCTCTTGAGGTCGTGGCCGAAGGGCTTCTCGATGATGACGCGGCGCCAGCTGTCGCCCTCGGCCTTGGTCAGGCCGCACCGCTCGAGCTGCTCGCACACGGTGGCGAAGAAGCCCGGGGGGATCGAGAGGTAGAAGGCGTGGTTGCCGCCGGTCCCGCGGTCCTGGTCGAGCTCGGCCACGGTCTTGGCGAGCAGGTCGAACGCGGCGGGGTCGTCGAAGGTGCCAGGCACGAAGCGGAAGCCCTCGGAGAGGTTGCGCCACACGTCCTCGCTGAAGGGCGTGCGGGCGTGCTGCTTGACGGCGTCGTGCACGACCTGGCCGAAGTCCTGCGCCGCCCAGTCACGACGGGCGAAGCCGACGAGCGAGAAGCCCGGCGGCAGCAGGCCACGGTTGGCGAGGTCGTAGATCGCCGGCATGAGCTTCTTGCGGGCGAGGTCGCCCGTCACCCCGAACAGCACGAGGCCGCAGGGTCCCGCGATGCGCGGGATGCGCTTGTCCTCGGCCGTGCGGAGCGGGTTGTGCCCGTGCGAGATGCGCGCCGGACTCATGCAGTCCCCCCTGCCAGCAGCGCCTCGCGCAGCTGCGCGAGACCTGCGTCGTGGTCGGTCAGGTGCAGCTGGAGCACGGGACGCCCGTGGTCGGCGAGGACCGCGGCGTCACCGCCGGCCTGGGAGGCGATGAAGTCACCGAAGGTGAACTCGCGCCCGGGGATGGAGAGGTCCTCCTTGGGGGCGGTGGTCACCTGGACGTAGACGCCGACGGCGGGGCCACCCTTGTGGAACTGCCCCGTCGAGTGCAGGAAGCGCGGGCCCCAGCCGAACGTCGTCGGACGTCCGGTCCGCCGGGCGAGCGCCACGCGGCACTGTGCCAGGTCGACGTCGGCGAGCCGGTCGAGGTAGGCCATCACGGCGACGTAGCCGTGCTCCGGGTCGAGCTGCGCGAGGAGCGCGTCTACGGCGCCGGACACCGTGGTCGCGTCACCGAGCCAGTCGGCGGGGCCGCCGAGCGTGCGGATCTCGACGGCGCCATCGGTGGCGGCCGCCTCTGAGGTCGCGCCGGTGCCCTGGTCGAGCAGGGCGCGAGCCGCCTTCTTGGCGCTCTCGACGTCGGGCTGGTCGAACGGGTTGATGTCGAGCAGGCGGCCCGCGACGGCGGTCGCCACCTCCCACAGGAGCAGCTGGGCGCCCAGGGCGCCGCTGACGCGTACCTCCGACGCGGCGTCCGCGGCGGGGGAGGACTCGTCGTCGACGGCCACGAGGCGGGCCACTGTGGTGTCGGCCGCGGGCCGGGCCACCTCGGGGTCCTCGTCGCTGCCGGCGACGACCGGCAGGACGCCGGTGCCGTTCTTGCCGGTGGACTCGGCGATGAGCTGCTCGGCCCAGTCGGCGAACCCGACGATGCCGGAGCCGTCGTCGACGAGCACGAGCTTGTCGCGCAGCGGCTCGGTGCCGCCCATGGCGGCGCCGAGACGCAGACCCGGGTTGGCGTCGTCGTCGGCGGCGAGCAGGTCGGCAACCGACTCGGCCTCGTCGAGGAGGGCCTCGACGTCGACGCCGGCGAGGCCGCTCGGCACGAGACCGAAGGCGGTCAGGGCCGAGTAGCGCCCACCGACCTCGGGGTCGGCGTTGATGACGCGGTAGCCCTTGGCGCGCGACTCCTCGTCGAGCGGGCTGCCGGGGTCCGTGACGACGACGATGCGCGACGCGGGGTCGATCCCGGCGTCCGTGAACGCCTGCTCGTACGCGCGGCGCTGCGAGTCGGTCTCGACGGTGGATCCGGACTTGCTCGAGACGACGACGACCGTGTGCTCGAGGTCGTCCTCGAGGGCGCGACGGACGTAGTCGGGCTCGGACGAGTCGAGCACGACGAGCGGCTTGCCGGCCGTGGCGCAGATGACCTCCGGCGCGAGCGAGGACCCGCCCATGCCGCAGAGCACGACGTGGGTCAGGCCCTCCTCGGCGAAGGAGTCGCGCAGGGCGGCGATCTCACCGACGAGCGGGCGCGACGAGCGGGGGAGACCCACCCAGGACAGGCGGATCCGCGACTCGGACTCTGCCTCCGGCCCCCACAGCGTGGCGTCCTTGGCGAAGAGTCGGCTGGCGACGGCGTCGTCGACGAGGGTCGGCACGTGCCGCCCGATCGCGTCCGCCGCTGCTCCCGATGCGCTGACGGACAGCGAGCTCATGCCGTCACCTTCTCCATCTCCGCGGTGACGCCGTCCAACAGCTCGCCCCAGGCCTTCTCGAACTTGTCGACGCCCTCGGTCTCGAGGAGGTCGACCACCTCGGTGTAGGAGACGCCGACGCGCTCGAGGTCGTCGAGCAGGTTGCTCGCCAGCTCGTAGCCGCCGGTGACGGTGTCGCCGTGGATGTCGCCGTGGTCGGCGGTCGCCTCGAGCGTCTTGCCGGGCATCGTGTTGACGACGTCGGCCGCGACGAGCTCGGTGACGTACATCGTGTCGGGGTAGGCCGGGTCCTTGACGCCGGTGGACGCCCAGAGCGGGCGCTGGACGTTGGCGCCGGCCTCGGCGAGCGTGCCCCAGCGCGGGGTCGAGAAGACCTCCTCGAAGGCCTGGTAGGCCAGGCGCGCGTTGGCGAGGCCGGCCTTGCCCTTGAGCCCCTTGGCCTCGTCGGTGCCGATGGCGTCGAGACGCTTGTCGATCTCGGTGTCGACGCGCGACACGAAGAACGAGGCGACCGAGTGGATCTTCGACAGGTCGTGACCGGCGGCGTGCGCCTTCTCGAGCCCCTCGAGGTAGGCGTTCATGACGGCCCGGTAGCGGTCGAGGGAGAAGATCAGGGTCACGTTGACGCTGATCCCCTCGGCGATCGTCGCCGTGATGGCCGGCAGGCCGGCCTTGGTGGCGGGGATCTTGATGAGGACGTTGGGCCGGTCGATGTCGGCGTGCAGCTGCTTGGCCTGCTCGACGGTCTTGTCGGTGTCGTGCGCGAGACGCGGGTCCACCTCGATGGACACGCGACCGTCGACGCCCTTGGTCGACTCGTAGAGCGGGAGGAACAGGTCACAGGCGCTGCGCACGTCGGAGGTCGTGAGCTCGTGCACGACCTCGTCGACGCCCTTGCCGGCCTTGGTCAGCGCGGACAGGTCGTCGTTGTAGCGCTCGCCCTTGGACAGGGCGGCCTGGAAGATCGACGGGTTGGAGGTGACTCCGACGACGTTGCGCTCGGTGATGAGGTCGGAGATCTTGCCGGTCTCGATGAGCTCGCGGGACAGGTCGTCAAGCCAGATCGAGACGCCTGCCTCGGAGAGGGCCTGGGTGTTCGGGTTGGTCATGCTGGTCACTTCCCCTTGCTCGGTGCGGAGGCGGCGGCTGCGCGGGCGGCGTTGCCGCTGCCGGTCTGCGCGTCGGCGCCCATGACGTCGGTGGAGGCGCTCTGGACGGCTCGGGCCGGGTTGGTCTCGGTGACCCCGGGCGCCTTGGTGGCGGAGCCCTTCGCGGCCTTGATCGAGTCCTTGGCGGCCTTGACGACCGCCTCGGCGGTGATGCCGAACTCGCGGAAGAGCGTCGCCTGGTCGGCGGAGGCGCCGAAGTGCTCGATGCTGACGATGCGTCCGGCGTCGCCGACGACGTCGTGCCAGCCCATCGAGATCCCCGCCTCGACGCTGACGCGGGCCCGGACTGCCGGCGGCAGAACCTTGTCCTGGTAGGAACGGCTCTGCTTCTCGAACCATTCCCGGCAGGGCATCGACACGACGCGGGTGGAGATACGCGACTTCTCGAGCTTCTCGGCGGCCTGGACCGCGAGCTGCACCTCGGAGCCGGTGGCGACGAGGACGACGTCCGGGTCGCCGGCGCGGGACTCCTCGACGAGGACGTAGGCGCCCTTGGCGACGCCGCTGGTCTTGCCGTACTGCTTGCGGTCCCACGTCGGCACGGGCTGGCGGGTCAGGCACAGTGCCGCCGGGCCGTCGGTGTTGGACAGGATCTGCACCCAGGCGGCAGCGGTCTCGTTGGCGTCGGCGGGCCGCACGACGTCGAGGCCGGGGATGGCGCGCAGGGCCGCGAGGTGCTCGATCGGCTGGTGCGTCGGGCCGTCCTCGCCGAGGCCGATGGAGTCGTGCGTCCAGACGTAGGTCACGGGTGCCTGCTGGATGGCGGCGAGACGCACGGCGGGGCGCATGTAGTCGGAGAAGACGAGGAAGGTGCCGCCGTAGGGGCGGGTCAGGCCCTCGAGCGCGATCCCGTTGAGGATCATGCCCATCCCGTTCTCGCGGATGCCGAAGTGCAGCGTGCGGCCGAAGGGGCCGCCCTTCCACTCACGGGTCTGCTTGCCGCTCGGGATGAAGGAGGGCTGCCCCTCCATCGTCGTGTTGTTGGACTCGGCGAGGTCGGCCGAGCCACCCCACAGCTCGGGCATGACGTCGGCGAGGGCCGTGAGGACCTTGCCGGACGCCGCGCGCGTGGCCACGCCCTTCGCGTCGGCGGGGAAGGTGGGCACGGCCTTGGCGAGGCCGGCGGGGGACGTGCCCGCGAGGATGCGGTCGAGCAGGTCGGCGCGGTCCGGGTTGGCCTTGCGCCAGGCCTTGTATGCCTTGTCCCACTCGCGGTGGGCGGCCTTGCCGCGCTTGACGACGTCACGGGCGTGCTTGAGGACGGCGGGCTCGACGGCGAAGGTCTTCTTCGGGTCGAAGCCGAGCAGCTCCTTGGTCGCGCCGATCTCGTCGTCGCCGAGGGCCGAGCCGTGCGACTTGCCGGTGTTCTGCTTCGTTGGTGCGGGCCAGGCGATGATGGTGTGCAGCACGACGAGGGTCGGCTTGTTCGTCACCTTGTCGCCGGAGCGGATGGCGGCGAGCAGGGCGTCGACGTCCTCGACGTACGTCGCACCGTCGGCGTCCTGGCGCCAGTCGACCTCGACGACGTGCCAGCCGTACGCCTCGAAGCGGGCGGCGACGTCCTCGCTGAAGGCGATGTCGGTGTCGTCCTCGATGGAGATCTGGTTGGCGTCGTAGACGACGGTGAGGTTGCCGAGCTCCTGGTGGCCGGCGAGGGCGCACGCCTCGTGGGAGACGCCCTCCTGCATGTCACCGTCGGAGGCGATGACGTAGACGTGGTGGTCGAACGGGCTCGTGCCGGGCTTGGCGTCCGGGTCGAAGAGGCCGCGCTGGCGGCGCTGGGCCATGGCCATGCCGACGGCGGACGCGAGGCCCGAGCCGAGGGGGCCGGTCGTGATCTCGACGCCGGGGGTGTGGTGAACCTCGGGGTGGCCGGGCGTCAGCGAACCCCACGTGCGCAGCGACTTGAGGTCATCGAGCGAGAGGCCGTAGCCGCTGAGGTAGAGCTGGATGTACTGCGTCAGGCTCGAGTGCCCGCAGGAGAGCACGAACCGGTCGCGTCCGAGCCAGGCCGGGTCGGAGGGGTCGTGCGTCATGACGTTCTGGTAGAGCAGGTAGGCGAGCGGGGCCAGCGACATGGCCGTGCCGGGGTGGCCGTTGCCGACCTTCTGCACGGCGTCGGCGGCGAGCAGGCGGGTCGTGTCGACCGCGCGCACGTCGAGGTCGCTCCAGCCGGCCTTCTTCGCCAGGGGGCGCGGCAGACCCGGGTCGCGCTGTGCCAGCAGGCCCTTCGTCTTCGCCGTGGTGCCGGATCGGGTGGGCTTCTTCGCCTTCGTGGCGGTGCTGGACGCAGCAGTGGGCACGGAACGGGTCTCCTTCAACAAGGGTTGATCACGTACGGCCACGAGCCTAGCCCCCACGTTGTGAGGCACGACACCTCGCCCGGGGGTCGGTACGCGGCCCTGCCGGTGCGGTGCCGGCCGTCGTCGGCGACGGTCTAGACTTGCGACGCAATGCTCACGTACCCCACGGGTCGGAGCGACGTACCAGCGGTGAGGATCTTCGTGACAACGGTGGACCCCCGCGCCGACCTCTCGGCGCTGCACGGTCCGGACGGCAGTGGGGTGAAGTTCCTGGTCGGACAGTACGTCTCACTGATGAAGCCGCGGATCATCGAGCTGCTCCTCATCACGACCATCCCCGTGATGTTCCTCGCCGAGCAGGGCGTGCCGGACCTCTGGCTCGTCGTGGCAACGGTCGTCGGCGGCACGCTGTCCGCCGGCGCCGCCAACACCCTCAACTGCTACATCGACCGCGACATCGACGCCGTCATGCACCGCACGAGCCGTCGGCCGCTCGTGACCGGCACGGTCAGCCCGAGGGGCGCCCTCGTCTTCGGGATCTCCCTCGCGGTCGTGTCGACGGTGTGGCTGGGCCTGCTCGTCAACTGGCTGAGCGCGTGGCTCGCCCTCGGCGCGCTGCTCTTCTACGTCTTCGGCTACACGCTGCTGCTCAAGCGCCGCACGGCCCAGAACATCGTGTGGGGCGGAGCCGCGGGCTGCATGCCGGTCCTCATCGGCTGGTCCGCCGTCACCGGCTCGCTCAGCTGGTCGGCGTTCATCCTCTTCCTCGTCATCTTCTTCTGGACGCCGCCGCACTACTGGCCGCTGTCGCTGCGCTACAAGGACGACTACGCCACGGCCCACGTGCCGATGCTGCCGGTCGTCGAGCGTTTCGTCGTCGTCGCGCGCCAGATCGTCGCCTACTCCTGGGCCATGGTGCTGACGTCTCTCGCGCTCGTCCCGGTCCAGCACGTCGGCTGGGTCTACACCGTCGCCGCGGTCGTCGCGGGTGGTCTCTTCCTCACCGAGGCGCACCGCCTGCTCGCCAAGGCGCGCGCCGGCGCGGCCGAGGACGTCCTCAAGCCGATGCGCCTGTTCCACTTCTCGATCACCTACCTCACGGTGCTCTTCGTGGGCGTGGCGCTCGACCCGATCTGGCACCTGCCGCTCCCGTTCCTCTCCTGAGGGCACCGAGGGCGTATGCCGTCCGGCGCGCTCAGGCGGTCGGGGTGCCGTCCTCGAGGTAGATCGTGCCTCCGTCGTGCGCGTGCAGGGCGGTGAGCAGCCGCACGTTGTAGGGGGCGACCCGCCCGTCCCAGTCCTCGGGCCGGGTCCAGTGGAGGTCGCGGATCTCGCGCTGCTGCAAGTGCGCCCGTTCGATCACGTCGGTGTCGACGGTACCGAGGTCGAAGACGAAGACGGTGGCGTCGCCCCACCCGTGCAGGGCGGGCAGCCAGTTGACTGCGAGCAGCGGCCCCGCGGTGACGACGAGGTCGAGCTCCTCGCGCACCTCCCGCACGACGCAGGCGGCGGGGGACTCGTGGCGGTCGACCACACCTCCGGGGAGGTCCCACTCGCGTTTGTAGACGAGCTCGCAGAGCAGCACGTGGCCGGAGACCGACCGCAGGACGCCCTGGGCGATCGCGCGCTTGGTCGGCAGGGTCGAGTCGAGCATCGCGGTGAAGCCGTCCCGGGTGTCGGGGTGGGCGTCGTCGCGGCGTCGCCCGAGCACGAGCGTGTCCTGTCGCACGCCGGCCAACGTCGCGTTGCCTCGGAGCCGACCCTCGCGACGCAGGCCGGCGCGCAGCGCGGTGCTCACCGAGGCGCGGTTGTCCGGGTTGACGTGGGCCTCGACGCGCTCGAGGCCCAGCTCGTCGAAGGCCCACTCGACGAGCAGGCGCACGGCGCGCCATGCGAGGCCGCGACCGCGGAAGGGCGCGTAGACGGCCCACGACAGCACACCCACGCCCTGGTGCTGCACCCGCACGTCCACGGTGCCGACGGCCTGACCCCGCCACTGCACGAGGAAGGTCACCTTGCTCCGGTCGGACCACTCGACGTGCGTGCGCCGGATCCAGTCGAGGTGCTCGTCAGCTGTCGGCGTGACGGCGGGGACGTCGAACCAGCGGGCGATCTCGTCGTCGTGGAGGGGGCGGGTGACGTCGCTGTCGTCGAGCGTCCACGGTCGCAGCTCGAGGTCGCCGTCTCGCAGGGTCGGCTGGTCGGTCACGACCCCCAGCCTAGGGACGGGGGTCGGGCCGGGCATCGAGGAGGGGGAGGGTGAGCTCGAACCGGCACCCCGGGCCGGTGTTGGCGACCGTCACGTCGCCGCCGTGGGCGCGGGCGATGCCTCGCGCGACGGCGAGGCCGAGGCCGGCACCCACGCCGGCGGCCGGGGTGCGGGCGCTGGTGCCGCGCCACCCCGGCTCGAACAGGCGGTCGAGCTCGTCCTCGGGGATGCCGCCGCACCCGTCGGAGACCGCGATGCGAGCGACACCGGCGCCGTCCGGGTGCACGGTGCGGCCGGCACCCCCGCCGGTGGCCACGCCCACGACGTCGGGGGCGTGCTCGTCGTCCTTGTGGCCATGGCAGTCCGGAGCGGGCCCGGTGGCGAGCGAGATGTCGACGGTGCCACCGGCGTCGGTGTGGGTCAGCGCGTTGGTCACGAGGTTGGCCAGGGCCCGGGACAGCTCACCGACGTCCGCGGAGGTCGTCACGGCCGCGGCCGGCGCCGAACCTGTCACGTGCACTCCGCGGCGTTCGGCGAGCACCCGGGCGGAGGCGACGGCGTCGGACACGAGGTCGCCCACGTCGACGGGCGCGCGGTCGAGGCGCAGCGTGCCGGACTGCAGCCGCGAGAGGGCGAGCAGACCGCCGACCATGTCGGACATCCGGTCGGCCTCGGACCGGATCCGCGCAGGGTAGGAGCCGTCCGCGGGCGCGTGGCCGTCCTCGAGGGCCTCGGCCATGGCGCGGATGCCGGCGAGCGGAGTGCGCAGGTCGTGCGAGACCCAGGCCACGAGCTCGCGGCGGCTCTGCTCGACCTGTCGGTCCCGGTCCCGCTGCGCCGTCTCCTGCGCGGACGCGCGCATCAGCTCCTGGACGCGTCGGGCGATGAGCCAGCCGAAGACGGCGGCGATGGGCAGCGACGTCGCGGTGACGACGAGGACCACGGCCTGGTCGTGCTCGTTGATGAACATCGCACGGGCGGTGACGACCACTCCGACGGCGACGCTGAGGATGACGACGAGAGGGGCGACGACGGCCGCGGCGACGAGCGACCGGGCCGCGAGGGCACGGACGACGAGAGCTCCGACGGCCCCGACGGCGACGGCCGCGACGGCGGCCAGCAGGGCCGCCTCGGTGATCACGGCCCCTCCCCGGTGTGCGCGCCGGAGCCGGCCGGCCACGGCGGCAGACGTACGAGCATCCCCATCGACCCGGTCACGGCCGTCCGTTCGCGGTCGCGCCGTCCCAGCGGTAGCCGACGCCCCAGACGGTCTGGAGCCGGACCGGCTGCGCCGGGTCGACCTCGACCTTCTCGCGCAGGCGACGCACGTGGACGGTCACCGTGGACTCGTCGCCGTACTCCCAGCCCCACACCTGCTCCATCAGCTCCCGCCGCGAGAAGGCCGTGCCGGGGTGGCTCATGAGGTGGGCGAGCAGGTCGAACTCGCGGCTCGTCAGGGCCAGGGGGTCGCTTCCGAGCCACGCCTGGTGGCGCCGGGTGTCGACGCGCAGGTCGGCATCGACGAGCGTGGTGCTGCCCGACGTCGCTACAGGTGCCGCCCGGCGCAGGATGGACTGGATGCGCAGCACGAGCTCGCGGCTGCTGAAGGGCTTGGTCACGTAGTCGTCGGCGCCGATCTCGAGCCCGAGCACCCGGTCGGACTCCTCGCCCCGGGCCGTCAGCATGACGACCGGCAGGTCCCCGCGCTCGGAGCGCAGGCGGCGGAAGACCTCGAGCCCGTCGAGGCCCGGCAGGGTGAGGTCCAGCACGACGAGGTCGGGGGAGTGCTCGCGGGCCACGGCCAGCGCGGCATGGCCGTCCTCGGCCTCGACGACGTCGAGTCCGGCGCGCTCGAGGTAGCCGGAGACGACCTCGCGCAGGGTGAGGTCGTCGTCGACGACGAGAACGGTGGGCACCGCTCCAGCCTAGGCAGCACACGGCCGCAGGACCTGCGAAAGTCCTTGCGATCCGGTGACGTCCGGGCGGGGCGATGCCCGAGGTCAGACCGGGTGGCGCCGGGTGGAGAGCACGCCGAAGGTCAGGGCGACGACGAGCAGGCTGGCACCGAGCATGTGCACGAGGACGAGCAGCTCGGGCAGCTTGGTGAAGTACTGCACGTAGCCGATGAGGCCCTGCGCGAGGGTGACGACGAGCACCATGGTCCACGCGCGGCGGGCCTCGTCGGTCTGCGCCGTGATGCGCACGGCGACGAGGGTGGCGATGACGAGCCCGCAGAAGAGCATGACGGCGTCGGCGTGCATCCACGACACGAACCGCGGGTCGAAGCCGGTGCGCGCAGGCCGGTCCGCGTCGCCGGAGTGGGGTCCCGACCCCGTGACGATGACGCCGAGCAGGAGCACGACCGCGCCGACCGCGCTCGTGCCGAGGGCCAGCGTGCGGGCGAGCGGGTGGACGACGAGCTCGCCGGGACCGGAGACCTCGTCCTGCGCTCCGCGCACCAGGGCCGCCGAGAGCGCGACGAGCACCATCGAGAGCAGGAAGTGCGACATGACGGTCCACGGGTTGAGCCCCGTCAGGACGGTGATGCCGCCGAGGAGGGCCTGCGCCGGGATGCCGGCGAGCACGCCGAGCGCGACGAGGTGCAGGCGCCGGCGCTGCGGCCACCGGGTCAGGACCACCCAGAGCGAGACGAGGGCGAGGATGCCCACGACGCCGGTCAGCGTGCGGTTCCCGAACTCGACGAGGTCGTGGTAGGCGCTCTCGGGCGTGCGCACCGGCGTGAACGAGCCCGGCTGGCACTCCGGCCAGGTGCTGCACCCGAGACCGCTGCCGGTCAGGCGCACGATGCCGCCGGTGACGACGATCCCGACCTCGCCGACGAGGTTGGCCAGCAGGAGCGGCCGCACCCAGGACGACGGGACGGTGGGGAGGCGACCCGCGACGCGGGCGAGACGGCTCGTGCCGGTCTCGCGGTCGACGTCGGTCACGGTAGGCGTGGAGGACACCCCGCAAGGGTATGCCGCGTGGCGCGCTCCTCCCGAATCGCCCGGTCGGTGCTGTCCGGGGTTCTCCGGCGGTCCCGGACGCTGCCCACGCAGGTGCCCGCCCGGTCAGGCCAGGTCGTTCCAGACGACGGCCGACCCGGCGTGGCCGGCCAGCACGACGGTCACGACGGCGGCGACGGCGGACAGCACGACGAGGGTGCCGACGAGCACGTCGAAGGCGTGCCCGCGCGGCGACTCCTCGTCGGGGGGCCGGGCGAACCAGAGGGCCACGAGGGTCAGGGCCATGAACAGCAGGCAGAGCAGCTTGGCGCGGTCGCCCCACTCGACGTGGTTGTTCAGCATCTCGACGTCGAACGAGCCGGCGCGCACCCGGGTCACCCGACGCTGCAGCGCCTCACCGCTCTCGGCGGCGACGAACGCCGAGACGCCGGAGACGACCGCTCCGGCGGCCGTCGGCCAGCGCAGCACGCGGCGCCACCCGGGGCGGACGACGTAGGCGATCGCGGACAGGGCGGAAAGAGGCACGAGCACGACGACCGCGTGGATGACGAGGGCGTGCATCGGCAGTCCGAAGATGTAGTCGAACACGTCGCCTCCAGGCCGTTCGGGACAGCGGATGTCGTGCGGTGCGGCCAGTCTCGTGCGTTCAGTCGTCGAAACGGAAGAGCCGCGCCGCGAGGGCCGTGGCGACCACTCCCCACGCGAGGACGACGCCGAGGGCGGCGAGGTTCAGCTGCCCGTCGACGAGCGCCGACCGGAGCCCGTCGGCGAGGCCCGCGGAGGGCAGGTACGCCGCGACGTGCGACACGCCGGCGGGAAGCTCGGTGCGCGGCACGATGACACCGCCCAGCCCGAGCAGCAGCACCCAGACGAGGTTGGCGATCGCGAGCACCGCCTCGGCGCGCAGGGTGCCGGCGAGCAGGAGGGCCAGCGCCACGAAGGCCCACGTGCCGACGACGACGAAGAGCACGGCATACGCGATCCCGGAGACGTCCGGTCGCCAGCCGAGGACGAGACCCAGCGCTGCGATGACGCCGACCTGGACGACCTCGACGGCGAGCGTGGCGAGCACCTTGGCGGCCACGAGACCGGAGCGCCCCAGCGGCGTGACGCCGAGGTAGCGCAGTACCGCGTAGCGCCGGTCGAAGCCGGTCGAGATGGCCTGTGCGGTGAAGGCTGCGGAGATGACGCAGAGGCCGATGACCCCCGGAGTCGCGACGTCGATGCGGGTGCCCGGACCGAGCGACGGCGAGCTCGTCAGGCTGAGGCCGACGAGCGCCATGGCGGGCAGGACGAGGGAGACGAGCAGCTGTTCGCCGTTGCGCAGCAGGCTGCCGACCTCGAACGCCGCCTGGGCGAGGACGCGCCGGCGCGGGGTGGCCGCGCGCGAGGTGGTCGAGGTGCGGGGCGTGGTCGGGGTGGTCACGCGGCTCCCTTGCGGGTCAGGCTGAAGTAGACGTCCTCGAGGGAGCGCCCGCCGGTCACGTCACCGGGCGCACCCTCCGCGACGGTGCGTCCGGCGTTCATGATGACGAGGTGGTCGGCGAGCCGCTCGGCCTCCTCGAAGGAGTGGGTCGTCACGATGACGGTGGTGCCGGCGTCGCGCTGCTCGGCCACGAGGTTCCACACGTCGAGGCGCCCGTGGGGGTCGAGGCCCGCCGCGGGTTCGTCGAGGAAGAGCGCCTCGGGGCGACCCAGCAGCGACGCCGCGAGCGCGAGGCGCTGCTTCTGGCCGCCCGAGAGGCGCCGCACCGTCGTGGACGCGAAGTCCGCCACACCGAGGCGACGTGCCACCGCGTCGACGTCGACGGGCTCGGCGTAGAGCCGGGCCAGGTGGTGGAGCAGGCGCAGCGGCTTGGTGCCGTTGGGCAGCCCGCCCGCCTGGAGCATGACCCCGACGCGGGCCCTGTGGTCTGCGCTGGCCTGCCAGGGGTCGGTGCCGAGGACGCGGACCTCGCCGCGGTCGGGACGGCCGAGCCCGACGGCGCACTCGATCGCGGTCGTCTTGCCCGCTCCGTTGGGACCGAGCACCGCGGTGATGCGTCCGGCGGGCGCCGTCCACGTCAGCCCGTCGAGCGCCGCGACCGGACCGAAGGTGCGGTGGAGGTCGGACAGTGTCACCGCATCGGTCATGGCTCATGAGTCTAGGCTCGGACCCGACGACCCCGGTCACCGCACCTCGGTCGCCACCGGCGTACCCCTCCGCCGTCCCCGCTCCGCCCGCCCGCTTCCACTCGACCCTGACGGAGAACCCCACCCGTGAAGATCGACCCAGCCGCCAAGCCCTTCACCGCCATGGCCGCCGTGCCGACGGTGATCGCCGCGCTGGCCCGCCGACCGCGCACGACCGCCGCCCTCGGCCTGCTGACCGTAGGGGTGACGCTCTTCTTCCGCGACCCCGACCGGACGCCGGACCACACGCCGGTGTCGGACCCCGACGTCGTGCTCGCGCCGGCCGACGGCATCGTCATGCACGTGGGGGAGCCGCAGCCGGGCATCGCGCCCCCCGGTGAGTGGCAGCAGGTCAGCATCTTCCTGTCGCTGCTCGACGTCCACATGAACCGCTCGCCCTACGGCGGCCGTGTCATCGACGTCACCCACACCCCCGGACGGTTCCTCGCGGCCTACCGCGCCGAGAGCGCCACGAAGAACGAGCGCAGCGAGATCATCGTCGAGCGGGTCGTCGACGGGCGCGCGCGGCGCGTCGTCTACCGCCAGCTCGTGGGCCAGCTCGCGCGCCGCATCGTCACGCGCATCGAGCCGGGCGACCAGGTCCCCACCGGCGCGCGCATGGGGCTGATGAAGTTCGGCTCCCGCATGGACGTCTTCGTGCCGCCGGAGGTGCAGCTCGAGGTCTCCAAGGGCAAGCGCGCCATCGGGGGAGAGACGGTCCTCGGTCGGTTCCCCGCGGCGGACCAGACGTGAGCAGCGACCCGTCCGCGTCCGCCGACGAGCGTCCCCGCCGGCGCGACCGCGTCAGCCGCCGCATCCGGCTCGTCTCGGCGACCGGAGCCCGTGTCATCCCCCTCGACCGGCTCAACCCGCGCGTGCGCGCCCGGGCCACGCTGCCCAGCCTCTTCACGCTCGGCAACATGCTCTGCGGCTTCTCCTCGGTGCTGCTGTCGTTCCAGGGCCACTTCCGCACGGCTGCCGTCCTCGTGGGCATCTCGATCGTCCTCGACATCTGCGACGGCGCCGTGGCTCGCGCGGTCGGGGCGATCACGCCCTTCGGCCTGCAGTTCGACTCGCTCGCCGACCTCATCTCCTTCGGGATCGCGCCGGCCGTCCTCGTCTACACGTGGGCGCTGCCGGCCTACCCCGTCTGGGCGTGGGCGGGCGCGATGTTCTGGCTGGCCTGCGCGGCCTACCGGCTCGCCCGCTTCAACGTCACCATCGACCCGCTCGCCGACAAGCGCTACTTCGTCGGCCTCGCGAGCCCCGGCGCGGCGGGCGTCGTCATCTCCACCGTGCTCGCCATCGGCGACCCGCTCTACGACTGGGCGCCGCTCGTCCCGGTCGCTGCCGGCGTCGTGCCGGCCGCGCTCATGGCCTCCTCGTTCCGCTTCCGCTCCTTCCGTGACCTCCTCTCGCCGCGGCACCTGCGGATCACGGTGCCGCTCGGCATCCTCATCGCCCTGGGGCTCGCGCTCTTCCCCGGCGCGACGGGGATGGCGCTCGCCTACGGCTACGTGCTCACCTGCCCGCTGGGCTGGGTCACGGCGCCCCTGCGCCGACGCTGGTTCGGCGACGAAGCCGTCGCCCCTCCGCGCACCCGGATGCCGTCGGTGATCATGCCGCCGGAGTCCGAGGACGACGTGGACGACCGGGACGACGACCGGGACGACGACGGCGACGACCTCGACGTCGACGACGACCTCGACGGGCGGGGCTGCCGGTAAGGACCTCCTAACTGGAGTAGGAGGCCCATTTACGTCACAATGGTGTGGTGTTTATCGGAGAGCACGCACCGCGTGAGACGAAGGACGGCGAGGACGTCCAGCACGTCTCGCCGCTCGAGTCGCGCACGCGCTCGCGGGTGCTCCACATGGTCTCCGCCGACGGGCCCATAACGGCGGCCGAGCTCGGCCGCCACCTCGACCTGACTCCGGCCGCGGTCCGCCGCCACCTCGACGCCCTCGTCGAGCAGGGCGCGGTCGTCCCGCACGAGCCCACCGGTGGCCGTCGCGGGCGCGGGCGCCCCGCTCGCGCCTACGTCGTCTCCGACGCGGGGCACAGCGCCCTCGAGGCCGACTACGACTCGCTCGCGGTCGAGGTGCTCCGCTACCTCGAGGCCCACGCGGGTCCGGCGGCCGTGGGCGACTTCGCGCGCAGCCGCGTCGCGGCCCTCGAGGAGCGGTATGCCGCCCGCCTCGCCGCCGCGGGCGACGCGCCTGCCGCTCGCGCCGAGGCGCTCGTCGAGGCCCTGAGCGAGGACGGCTTCGCGGCCACGGCCCGCCCCGTGGGGGCCGGGGGACTCACCGGCGTCCAGCTGTGCCAGGGTCACTGCCCGGTCCAGCACGTCGCGGCCGAGTTCCCGGCCTTCTGCGAGGCCGAGACCGACGCGTTCTCGCGCCTGCTCGGCGTGCACGTCCAGCGCCTCGCCACCCTCGCGGGTGGCCACCACGTCTGCACCACGTTCGTCCCGACCGGTGGGATCGCCACTCGCCCCCGGAAGACCACGCAGCTCCCCGGTGTTGACCCGGAGGCTGCGCCGCTCCGAGCCAACGCCAGCACGAGCACCACCTCGAGCACCATCGACACGCTCACGCACGTCAAGGAAGGTTCCTCATGACCACGCACATCGAAGAGCTGAACCCCGGCCTCAAGGGCATCGGCACCTATGAGTACGGCTGGGCCGACAGCGACGTGGCCGGTGCCACGGCGCGTCGTGGGCTCAACGAGGACGTCGTGCGCGACATCTCGGCCCGCAAGAACGAGCCCGAGTGGATGACCAAGCTGCGCCTGAAGAGCCTGAGCCTCTTCGGCAAGAAGCCCATGCCGGCCTGGGGCTCGGACCTCACCGGCATCGACTTCCAGAACATCAAGTACTTCGTGAAGTCCACCGAGAAGCAGGCCGCCACCTGGGACGACCTGCCCGAGGACATCAAGAACACCTACGACCGCCTGGGCATCCCCGAGGCCGAGAAGCAGCGCCTCGTCTCGGGTGTCGCCGCCCAGTACGAGTCCGAGGTCGTCTACCACCAGATCCGTGAGGACCTCGAGGCCCAGGGCGTCATCTTCCTCGACACCGACACGGCCCTGAAGGAGCATGAGGACCTCTTCCGCGAGCACTTCGCGACGGTCATCCCCGCGGGCGACAACAAGTTCGCCGCGCTCAACACCGCCGTGTGGTCGGGTGGCTCGTTCATCTACGTGCCCAAGGGTGTCCACGTCGACATCCCGCTCCAGGCGTACTTCCGCATCAACACCGAGAACATGGGCCAGTTCGAGCGGACGCTGATCATCGCCGACGAGGACTCCTACGTGCACTACGTCGAGGGCTGCACCGCGCCGATCTACAAGTCGGACTCGCTGCACTCGGCCGTCGTCGAGATCATCGTCAAGAAGAACGCCCGCGTGCGCTACACGACGATCCAGAACTGGTCCAACAACGTCTACAACCTCGTGACGAAGCGCGCGACGTGCGAGGCTGGCGCGACGATGGAGTGGGTCGACGGCAACATCGGCTCCAAGGTGACGATGAAGTACCCCGCCGTCTTCCTCATGGGCGAGCACGCCAAGGGCGAGACGCTCTCGATCGCCTTCGCCGGCGAGGGCCAGCACCAGGACACCGGCTCCAAGATGGTCCACGCGGCGCCCAACACCAAGAGCTCGATCATCAGCAAGTCGGTCGCCCGCGGCGGCGGACGCGCGAGCTACCGCGGCCTCGTGCAGGTGCTCGAGGGCGCCTCACACTCGGCCTCGACGGTGCGCTGCGACGCCCTGCTCGTCGACACGATCAGCCGCTCCGACACCTACCCCTACGTCGACATCCGCGAGGACGACGTCTCGATGGGTCACGAGGCCACGGTCTCGAAGGTGTCCGAGGACCAGCTCTTCTACCTCATGTCGCGCGGCATGGCCGAGGACGAGGCGATGGCGATGATCGTGCGCGGCTTCATCGAGCCCATCGCGCGCGAGCTGCCGATGGAGTACGCCCTCGAGCTCAACCGCCTCATCGAGCTGCAGATGGAAGGAGCCGTCGGCTGATGAGCCTTCTGGCTGACACGACCACCGACACGCCCGACACCACCGAGACCCAGCAGAGCGAGACCACGGTGCCCGACGCCGCCCCCACCGCAACCCTCCCCGGCGCAGCAGCCCACACCGACTCGGCCGCGGCCTTCGTGCCCGACCAGTCGCGGGCCGAGCGCACGGCGTCCTTCGACGTCGGCGACTTCCCCGTGCCCGGCGGGCGCGAGGAGGACTGGCGCTTCACGCCGGTCAAGAAGCTCGCGGCCCTGCTGGCCGACGGCGCGACCGGCCGGCTCGAGTCGAGCTCGAAGCTGCCGCAGGGCGTGACCACCTCGACGATCACGTCCGCCGAGGCCCAGGGGCTCGGCATCCTCCCGCCGCAGGACCGCGCGGCCGTCGTCGCCGGCGCTGCCGCCGACGGCGCCCTGCTCCTCGACATCCCGGCCGAGGCCGAGCTCGACGAGCCGGTGCGCCTCTCCCTCGTCGGCCAGGGCGGCGAGCCCGTGCACGGCCACCTCGTCGTACGTGCCGGCCGCTTCTCCAAGGCGACCGTCGTCGTCGAGCACACCGGCTCGGCCCGCTACTCCCAGCTCGTCTCCGTCGTCACCGACGACGGCTCCGACCTGACGGTCGTCTCCGTCCAGCGCTGGGCCGACGACGCCCAGCACCTGGCGCAGCACGACGCGCTCGTCGGCCGTGACGCCCGCTACAAGCACCTGTCGGTGACGCTCGGCGGCGAGGTCGTCCGCGTCAACGCCAACGTGCGCTACGCCGGCCCCGGCGGCGACGCGACCCTCCTCGGCGTCTACTTCGCCGACGCGGGCCAGCACCTCGAGCACCGCTCGTACATCGACCACAACGCGCCGCACTGCAAGAGCCGCGTCACCTACAAGGGCGCGCTCCAGGGCGAGACCGCCCGCACGGTGTGGGTCGGCGACGTGCTCATCCGGGCCGAGGCCGAGGGCACCGACACCTACGAGCTCAACCGCAACCTCGTGCTCACCGACGGCGCCCGCGCCGACTCGGTGCCCAACCTCGAGATCGAGACCGGCGAGATCGAGGGGGCCGGGCACGCCTCTGCGACAGGCCGTTTCGACGACCTGCAGCTGTTCTACCTCCAGTCGCGCGGCATCAGCGAGGACGAGGCCAAGCGCCTCGTCGTGCGCGGCTTCTTCGCCGACATCATCCGGGAGATCCCGCTCGCCGACCTGCGCGACGAGATCACCGCGGCGATCGAGGAGGAGCTCGCCTCGACGGCATACGCGGCTCCCACCCAGCAGACCCCCAGCATCCCCAGCACCAACAAGGAGAACTGACCCATGAGCACGCTCGAGATCAAGGGACTGACGGTCTCGGTCGAGACCGAGGACGGCCCCAAGGAGATCCTGCGCGGGGTCGACCTCACCGTGAAGTCGGGGGAGACCCACGCGATCATGGGGCCCAACGGCTCCGGCAAGTCGACGCTGGCCTACAGCATCGCCGGCCACCCCAAGTACACCGTCACCGGCGGCACCGTGACGCTCGACCGCGAGGACGTCCTCGCGATGAGCGTCGACGAGCGCGCCCGCGCGGGCCTCTTCCTCGCGATGCAGTACCCCGTCGAGGTCCCCGGCGTGACGGTCAGCAACTTCCTGCGCACCGCCAAGACGGCCATCGACGGCGAGGCGCCCAAGCTGCGCACGTGGGTCAAGGACGTCAAGGAGGCCATGGGCAACCTGCGCATGGACCCCGTGTTCGCCGAGCGCAACGTCAACGAGGGCTTCTCCGGTGGCGAGAAGAAGCGCCACGAGATCCTCCAGATGGAGCTGCTCAAGCCCAAGGTGGCCATCCTCGACGAGACCGACTCCGGCCTCGACGTCGACGCGCTCAAGATCGTCTCCGAGGGCGTCAACCGCGCCAAGGACTCGAGCGACCTCGGCGTGCTGCTCATCACGCACTACACGCGCATCCTGCGCTACATCAAGCCCGACTTCGTCCACGTCTTCGTCGACGGCAAGGTCGTCGAGCAGGGCGGCCCCGAGCTGGCCGACCGCCTCGAGGACGAGGGCTACGACCGCTACCTCGCCGGGGCCTCCGCGGCCGAGCCGGTCCAGGCCTGAGCCGGATGGGCGACGTCCTGCCGTTCACGGACGGGGAGCTCACCGCGATCCGCGGTGACTTCCCCATCCTGACGCGCACGGTGCGTGACGGCAGGCCGCTCGTCTACCTCGACTCGGGGGCGACGTCGCACAAGCCGACGCCGGTCCTCGACGCCGAGCGGGCGTTCTACGAGCAGCACAACGCCGCCGTCCACCGCGGCGCGCACCAGCTCGCCGAGGAGGCGACCGACGACTTCGAGGCGGCCCGCGCGACCGTCGCGTCGTTCATCGGGGCTCCCGCCCACGAGGTCGTCTTCACGAAGAACGCCACCGAGGCGCTCAACCTCGTCGCCTACGCGTTCTCCAACGCGGCCCCGACCGACGAGCCCAAGGACGAGCGCTTCGTGCTCGGTCCCGGTGACGAGATCCTCGTGACCGAGATGGAGCACCACGCCAACCTCGTCCCGTGGCAGGAGCTCGCCCGTCGCACGGGCGCGACCCTGCGCTGGGTGCCGGTCGGTGCCGACGGCGCGCTCGACCTCTCCGGGCTCGACGACCTGCTCACCGAGCGCACCAAGGTCTTCGCGTTCACGCACGTCTCCAACGTGCTCGGCACGGTCAACCCCGTCACCGAGCTCGCCGAGCGGGCACACACCGTCGGGGCTCTCGTCGTCGTCGACGCCTGCCAGTCGGTGCCGCACCTCGCGGTCGACGTGGCGACGCTCGGGGCGGACTTCATCGCCTTCAGCGGCCACAAGATGTACGGCCCGATGGGGGTCGGCGTCCTCTGGGGTCGTGCCGAGCTGCTCGAGGTCATGCCGCCGTTCCTCACGGGCGGGTCGATGATCGAGCTCGTCACCATGGAGCGCTCCACGTATGCGCCGGCTCCGCAGAAGTTCGAGGCCGGCGTGCCCAACGCCGCACAGGCCGTGGGCCTCGCGGCCGCGGTGCGGTGGATCGAGGCGATCGGCATCGAGCGCATCCACGCCCACGAGGCATCGCTCGTCGACCTGCTCCAGCGCAGCCTCGCCGAGCGTCCGTGGGTCCGCGTCGTCGGCCCTGCGGTCGGCGCGCCCCGGGGCGGCGCCGTCGCGTTCGTCGTGGACGGCGTGCACGCCCACGACGTCGGCCAGGTGCTCGACGACGCCGGCGTGGCCGTGCGCGTGGGCCACCACTGCGCGTGGCCGCTGCACCGCGCCCTCGGCGCCGCTGCGACGACCCGCGCGTCCTTCGCCGTCCACAACACGCCCGCCGACGTCGAGGCGCTGCTCGCGGCCCTCGACCGCGTGCCCGCGATCTTCGGGCTCGACACCCACCGGGAGGCGAGCTGATGGACCTCTACCAGGAGCTGATCCTCGAGCACTCCAAGCGGCCCCACCACGCAGGTCTGCGTGAGCCGTTCGACGCCGAGGTGCACCACATCAACCCCACGTGCGGCGACGAGGTGACCCTGCGGGTCGACGTCACCGGCACGGGTCCGGACGCCGTCGTCACCGACATCTCCTACGAGGCGCAGGGCTGCTCGATCTCCGTCGCGAGCTCGTCCGTCCTCGCCGAGGAGGTCATCGGCCACCCGGTGTCCGAAGCCCTCGAGACCTTCGAGGCCATGCGCGCCATGCTGACCTCGCGCGGCACGGTCACCGGTGACGAGACCGTCATCGGCGACGGCGTCGCCTTCGCCGGCGTGTCCAAGTACCCTGCGCGCGTCAAGTGCGCGCTCCTCGGCTGGACCGCCTTCACCGACGCCCTCGCCCGAGCCGGCGTCGACATCTCTTCCACGAGTTCGCCCTCCCCGCAAGGAGCTTCGTCATGAGCCAGACCGCCACCCCGCCCAACGTGGCCGACGTCGAGGAGGCCATGCGCGACGTGGTCGACCCCGAGCTCGGCATCAACGTCGTCGACCTCGGCCTCGTCTACGGCATCACCGTCGACGCCCAGGCCCACGCCGTCATCGACATGACGCTGACATCGGCGGCCTGCCCGCTCACCGACGTCATCGAGGACCAGACCGCCCAGGCGCTCGAGGGCCTCGTCACGACGCACCGCATCAACTGGGTGTGGATGCCGCCGTGGGGCCCCGACAAGATCACCGAGGACGGCCGCGAGCAGCTGCGTGCCCTCGGCTTCAACCTCTGAGCCAGCCGCACTTGCGCTCGTGACGACGCGCGTCATCGAGGTCGACCCGGAGCGGTTCGACCGCTGGATGGCCGGCTTCGCCGAGCGACACGGCCCCTACGACGCCGCCGAGGAGTCCACTCCCGGCGGCGTCGTCGTGTCCGCACGCGCCGCGGACGGATCCACCGTCGTGGCAACGCCGTTCGCCCACGAGCCGCTCGGGGTGATCCTCGTGCGACGGGGTGGGTATGCCGTAGGCCTGGCTCTCGGGGGCTCGTTCAACGCGTCCAAGGTCGGCACCCGCCACGTGCAGTCCCGCACGGCCGCCGGCGGCTGGTCGCAGCAGCGTTTCGCGCGTCGCCGGGGCAAGCAGGCCGACGAGCTCGTCGACGCCGTCGTCGGGCACGCCCGGCGGGTGCTGCTCGGGGACGACGAGAGCCCACGGGCCGGTGCGGACGGCATACCCCTCGCGTTGGTCGTCGGCGGTGACCGCACCCTCGTGCGTGAGGTCCTCGACGCGAGCGCGTTGCGCGCGCTCGCCGGGCTGCCGCTGCGCGAGCTCTACGACCTGCCCGACCCGAAGCGGGACGTGCTGGAGACCGCGCTGCGGCGTGGCCGTGCCGTCCGCCTCGAGCTCACGGAGACGGAGTCAGGCTCGGGGGCGCTCAGCTGACGGTGTCGACGCCGAAGGTGTTGCACTGGTTGATGTCACCGGTCTCGTAGCCCTGCGAGAACCAGTTCATCCGTGCCTGCGCCGAGCCGTGGGTCCAGTTCTCCGGCGTGACCCGGCCCTGCATCTTCTCCTGGATGCGGTCGTCGCCCACCGCCGAGGCGGCCGAGAGCGCCGACTTGATGTCGCTCTCGGTGATGGCCTTGAGCAGCGGCGTGCCGTTGGCATCGGTCGTCTCGGTCGCGTGCTTGACCCACGTGCCGGCGAGGCAGTCGGCCATGAGCTCGACGCGCACGGCGCCGGAGTTGGCACCCTGGGGGTCCTGCTGCGCCCGGTTGAGCAGGCCGAGGAGGTCCTGCACGTGGTGGCCGTACTCGTGGGCGATGACGTACTCCTTGGCGAGCTGGCCGCCGTCGGCGCCGAACTTGCTCTGGAGCTCCTGGAAGAAGCTCGCGTCGACGTAGACCTTCTTGTCGAGGGGGCAGTAGAACGGGCCCACCTGCGAGTTGGCGGTGCCGCAGCCCGAGGGCGTCTGGCCCTGGTAGATCACGGTTTTCACCGGCTCGTAGTTCATCTGGTACTTCGGCAGGGTCTTGGACCAGTAGTCCTGCACGCTGTTGACCGTCGCGACGATGAGGCACACGTCGTTCTTGTTGGCGTCGGCCCCGGTCTTGCACTGGGAGAACTGGTTCTCGTCGACCTGGCCGGCCGCGGCGACCTGGTCGCTCTGGAGCTGCTGCGAGGGCAGACCTCCGGTGGTGCTGCCGGAGTCGCCGCCGCCGAGGATCTTGCCGCCGCCGAAGATGAGCATCAGCACGAGCAGGATGAGGCCGCCGATGCCGCCACCGACCTGGATGCCGCCGGGGAAGCCTCCGCCTCCGCCGCCCCCACCGCTGCCGCCGCTCTGCACCTGCGAGGTGTCGAGCTGGGCGTTGTCGTTGAAGCTCATCGTGCCGCTCCTCGGGTCGGGACCGGGGACTGCCCGGTCCGGTCGGGATCACCCTAGTGCGCGGGGACCTCGGTTCGTCTGCTGCTGGACCTGCCGGACCTCGCGGTCCGGCGGTGACGTACCCGCTCGGGCCGCTCGGGGCGCTCGAGCGATGGCCGGCCGTTCCGGATCGGGTCAGGATCTGCCGGCGGCCTTGACGAGGCGGGCGGCGAGGTCCTCGGTGGCCTGGACGAGGGCGGGCGAGCCGACCACCTCGAAGGACAGCGGCGTGACGGCGAGCTGGCGGGCGTACCAGTCGGGGTCGTCGGTGGTGGCGAGCAGCCGGATGCCGCCGTCGACCACCTCGAGGCGCCCGAGGCTGCGCGGGAGCCACCGGGACGCCTCGTCGAGGTCGGCGCGCAGGAGCACGTCGACCGCGTGTCGCCAACCCTGCGAGAGGTGCTCCTCGAGCGTGCGCAGCGCGTCGAGGTCCTCGGGCGCCGTGAAGGACTGCGAGGTGACGAAGACGGACAGCACCCGGTCGATGCGGAGGGCCCGCTGCGCGTCGCTCGTGTGCGACCAGCACAGGAGGTACCAGCGGCCGTGGCGCAGGACGACCGCCCACGGGTCCACGTCCATGGGCCGCTCGCGGCCGTCCTCGAGGCGGTAGTCGAGGCGCACGCGCCGGGACGACGTCCAGGCCTCGACGAGCCGGGCGGTGAGGGCCGGGTCGACCCGCAGGCTCGGGTCCGGCGGTGGGCCGGTGACGCGCCGGACGGCCCGGACCGGCTCGGCCACCTGGTGGGGGAGGGCCCGCAGGATCTTGGACAGGGCGGCACCGACGAGCTCGGTCGGGTCGGCCGCTCCGCGGTGTCCCTCGAGGACGGCCATGACGAGTCCGAGCGCCTCCGGGGCCGTGAACATCAGGGGCGGCAGACGCAGGCCCCGGCCGACGCGATAGCCCCCGTGCGGGCCCGTGACCGACTCGATGGGCAGCTCGGCCTCGCGCAGGATGGCGACGTAGCGCCGGGCTGCCCGCTCGGTGACCCCGAGGTGGTCACCGAGGCGCTGGGCCGTGATGCCGGGGGAGTCCTGGATCGCCTCGAGAGCGAGCAGCGCCCGCGCGGTCGGGCTCGTGTCGTAGCGCACCATTGACCTCCCCGGACGACGTACGGCACGACCGTACCGCCCGGAGGTGACGGCACACGTCCGGAGAGCGCGACTGCGTGCGGCGTCGGTACTGTCGAGCGCATGGACACCGCGAGCGGCCTAGAGACCCTCCTGCCCCGGCTCCGGGACGTCTACCGCGACCTGCACGCGCATCCCGAGCTGTCCTTCGCGGAGCACCGCACGGCCGGCATCGCGGCTGCCTGGCTGCGTGAGCTCGGGCTCACCGTGACCGAGGGCGTGGGCCGCACGGGAGTGACGGGAGTGCTGCGCCGCGGCGAGGGCCCCGTCGTGCTGCTGCGGGCCGACATGGACGGGCTGCCCGTGGCCGAGGCGACGGGACTGGCGTATGCGTCGACGGCCCGGGGCGTCGACCCCGACGGTCGCGACGTGCCCGTCATGCACGCCTGTGGTCACGACGTGCACGTCACCTGCCTCCTTGGTGCGCTGTCGGTGCTCGCGGCCGACGACTCGTGGACGGGCACCGTCGTCGCGGTCCTCCAGCCGGCCGAGGAGGTGGCCCGCGGCGCCGCGGCGATGGTCGAGGACGGCCTCTACGGGACGGTGCCGCGCCCCGACGTCGTGCTGGGGCAGCACGTCGCGCCGCTGCCCGCCGGCACCATCGGCCTGCGGGCCAGCCCGTCTTTCGCGGCCACCGACAGCCTGCGCATCACGCTCTTCGGCGAGGGCGGCCACGGGTCGAGGCCGGAGGCCACGGTCGACCCGGTCGTCCTGGCCGCCGCGACGGTGCTGCGGCTGCAGACCGTCGTCTCGCGCGAGATCGCCGGCACCGAGACGGCGGTGCTCACCGTGGGGTCGGTCCAGGCGGGCAGGAAGTCGAACATCATCCCCGACGAGGCGGTCCTGCTGCTCAACCTGCGCACCTACGACGTGAGGGTGCGCGACACGGCACTCGCCGCCATCCGCCGGATCGTCGAGGGCGAGGCCGCCACGGCCGGAGCGCGTCGGGCGCCGCTCATCGAGCCCATCGAGCAGGCGCCCGCCGTCGTCAACGACGCCGCAGGGGTCGAGCGCACCCGGCCGGCGCTCGAGGCGATCGTCGGGCCGGGCCGCGTCGTGGACCCCGGACCGATCACCGGGAGCGAGGACGTCGGGGTGCTGGCCGAGGCGGCCGGGGCGCCGTGCATCTTCTGGCTGCTCGGCGGCGCCGACGCGACCGCCTTCGCCGGGGCGCACGACCTCGAGGGCATCCGCGCTGTGCTGGCGTCGCTGCCGTCCAACCACTCGCCGCTCTACGCGCCGGTCATCGACCCGACGCTCGAGATCGGTGTGCGGGCGCTCGTCGGCGCGGCACGGTCCTGGCTCCGGCACGGGTAGCGGCAGCGGCCGAGGCGCACCGCCCGGCCATCTTTCACAGGCGAGGTGACACGTCGGGCTTGCGGCAATCTTGCGGAAAGCCTGCGGACAACTGGCGCCTTCCGGACAATTGCACCGCAAGCCGTCCTCTGCCCCGGAGTCCCTCATGCGCCCCAGCACCCGCAGCGCCCGCGTCCTCGCCTCGCTGCTCGCCCTGACCGGGGCCACCGCGGTGGCCCTTGCCCTCGCGCCCGGGGCGGCCGCAGCCGCTTCGACCAAAGCCGCAGCGGCGCCCGCGTCGACCTCGACGACAGCGGGTGCGGACACCCGCGCGATGTGGGTGTGGGACACGAGCACCCCGGCGGCCACCGTCGACCTCGCGGTCGCCTCCGGTGTGGACCAGCTCTTCGTCGCCGTGCCGCCGAACGTCGCGAGCTCGCCCCAGCTGCCCGACCTGCGCACGCTCTCGCAGCTGGCCCGGGCGGCCGGCATCCGCGTCGACGCCCTCGGCGGCGACCCCGGCTGGGTCGACAACCCGAGCTGGGTCGTCACCTACTGGCTCAAGCCCGCTCGCAACACCGGGCTCTTCACCGGCATCCACGTCGACGTCGAGCCCTACACGACCTCGGCGTGGACCACGAGCCAGTCGACGGTCGTGGCAAAGTACCTGACCCTCCTCGACAAGCTCAAGGCCAACGCCGGCACGTCGCCCATCGAGGCCGACATCCCCTTCTGGTTCAACGAGATCCCCGCCCAGGCGAGCGGCGGCGGGGCCTCCACCCTGGACCGCGAGATCATGCGCCGCACCGCAGGCGTGACGGTGATGGCCTACCGCAACACGGCCACCGGCACCGACGGCACGCTCGACATCGCGGCTGCGGCGCTGGCCGCGGGCACGTCGCTCGGCAAGCCGGTGCGCATCGGGCAGGAGACGACCTACCTCGGCGACACGGCCGTCGACGTGAAGCAGACCTTCTTCGGGTGGTCGCGCGCCGCCATGGAGACCCAGCTCGCCGCGGTGAGTGTCGGAGCGTCGTCGTATGCGTCGTACGCCGGCATCGCGATCCACAGCGCGGCGGGGTATGCCGCCATGGCTCCCTGAGAGCCGGTCATCCGCCCCCTGGGGCGTGCTCGCGCCAGGCGGGGTCGTCGTCCGGCATCCACGCCGGAGCCCGAGCCGGGTCGCGAGAGGTGTCGAGCCAGGCGTGCTCGTCGGCCACGCCGAGGGCGACCTCGATGAGGCGGGTCGTCGCGGGGGCCGTGTCGTCGGTGCGCCACGCCAGGGACCACGGGTAGTAGGGCTGGATCTCCAGCGGCCACGACATCCTCATCCCGACCGCGACGTACTTCTCGGCGTAGCTGAGGAACTCGAGGTAGCGCACGTCGACCGGACCGCGCTGCACGTGCCCGACACAGAGGCTGAAGGCCCCGGGGGTGCCGAGCCACTGCATCTGCAGACCGAGTCGGTGCTCCAGAGCGGTGACGTACTGGCCGTGGGCGCTGTAGGTCCCGGAGTCCGGTGGGTCGGCGAAGACGTGCAGGGGTCGCTCGTGCAGCGAGGCGGCCGGGGCGTCGCCGTGCCGGGCGTCGCTCGTCGCGGGGTCGTCCGTCGGGGCCGTGCCGACCGAGTCGGGCACGTGACCCGGTGACTCGATGAGGACGAGTGGCTCCAGCCGGAGCAGCCGGTGGCGCCAGCCTGCAGGGTGGGCGAGCAGCATCCGCGGCGTGACCCGGAGGATGGCGACGTCCAGCCGGCCGTGCAGGAGGGCGTTGAGCTGCGTGATGCTGTCCATCGCGTGCTCTCGGAGGGGGATGTCCGGCTCGGCGCGGGTGAAGGCGTCGGCGACGATCCGGCTCGTGGAGAGCTCGAAGACGTGCGCGGTGCTGACACCTGGCTGTGCCGTGCGCTGGGTCATGCTCTCGGCGAGCGCGAGCAGGCGTCGGGAGTCCTCGAGGAACTGCTGGCCTCGAGCCGTCAGGGTGACGTGACGGCTGTCGCGCACGAGGAGGGTCTCGCCGAGCTGGTCCTCGAGCTTGCGGATCTGCCGTGAGAGGGCCGGCTGGCTCAGGTAGAGCTGCGCGGCGGCCCGACCGAAGTGCAGCTCGTCGGCGACCGCGACGAAGTAGCGCACCAGGCGAAGGTCCAGCTCCATCAGGTCTCCCTGCGGCGCGTCGTGGGTCAGTCGGGACCGTCGCCCGCCTGGGCTCTCCACGCTAGTGACCCGGCCCCTCGAGCGGAACTCCTCGTGGTTATCGATCGGTGCCCAAACGGTCTTGGACGCCGCGTCGGCAGGACCGCCAGCCTTGGGAGGTCGCCCCCCCTGCGACATCCGCGACACCACGGTCCGCTCCACCCGCGGGCCCCGGAGAAAGGCCACCCCATGAGCACACAGCAGCGTCCCGTCGTCTTCATCCACGGTCTCTGGCTCCACGCCACGAGCTGGGACCCGTGGGTCGAGCTCTTCCGCCAGGCAGGCTATGCGCCGAGCGCTCCGGGATGGCCGGGGGAGGCCGACACCGTCCAGGCGGCCCGCGAGCGGGCGGACGACGTCGCCGGCCTCGGCATCGACGACGTCACGGACCACTACGCGGCAATCATCGACGGACTTCCCGACGCGCCGGTCCTCGTCGGGCACTCGTTCGGAGGGCTCATCGCCGAGAAGCTGCTCGGTCAGGGCAAGGCCGCCGCGGCCGTCGCCATCGACCCGGCGCAGATCAAGGGAGTCCTGCCCCTGCCGCTCGCGCAGCTCCGTGCCGGGCTGCCCGCCCTCGGGAACCCGGCCAACCGCAACCGGGCGGTCTCCTTGACCGCCAAGGAGTTCCGCTTCGGGTTCGGCAACGCGGTCAGCGAGGAGGAGTCCGACGCGCTCTTCGAGAGGTGGACCATCCCGTCGCCGGCCAAGCCCCTCTTCCAGGCGGCTGCCGCCAACTTCTCGCTGCACTCCGAGGCCGCGGTCGACACCGACAACAGCACTCGCGGTCCGCTGCTGCTCGTCTCCGGGCTCGAGGACCACACGGTCCCGGACGTCGTGACGCGCTCGACCCTCAAGCAGTACCGCGGCTCGACAGCCGTGACGGAGCTGCACCAGTTCGAGGGCAGGGGGCACTCGCTCACCATCGACGCCGGGTGGACCGAGGTCGCCAAGGCCGTGCTGGGCTGGCTCGACGAGCACGGGCTCTGACCATGGACCTCGGTCTGGCCGGGAAGGTCGCCATCGTCACCGGAGCGAGCAAGGGCATCGGGCTCGCGATCACACGGGTGCTCGTCGACGAGGGGGCGTCGGTCGTCGCCGGCGCACGTGACGCGTCGGCCGAGCTCGACGCACTCAGTCGTTCGGGCAGTGTGACCTTCGTGGCCGCCGACCTCGGCGACCCGGACGGCGCGGCGCACGTCGTCGACGCGGCTGCCGGTCTGGGACGCCTCGACATCCTCGTCAACAACGTCGGGGCCGTGTCGCCGCGGCTGGACGGCTTCCTGGCGGTGACGGACGAGCAGTGGACCGCGTCGTACACGCTGAACCTCATGGCGGCGGTCCGCACGACGCGAGCTGCTTTGCCGCTCATGCTCGCTCGCGGTCGTGGCGCCATCGTGTCGACGTGCTCGGTCAACGCGACGCTGGCCGACCCCTCGGTCATCGACTACAGCGCGGCCAAGGCGGCGCTGCGCAGCTTCTCCAAGTCGCTCTCCAAGGAGCTCGGTCCGCAGGGCATCCGCGTCAACACCGTCAGCCCGGGTCCGGTCTCGACCGACCTGTGGCTCGGCAGCGACGGGGTCGCGGCCGCGGTGGCGGCGCGGCAGGGGAGTGACCCGTCGTCGGTGGCGGCAGCCGCGGCACGCGACTCGGTGACGGGCCGCTTCACCCATCCTGACGAGGTGGCCAGGCTCGTCGCCTTCCTCGCCAGCGACGTCGCCGGCAACATCACCGGGACCGACGTCACCATCGACGGTGGGCTCATCCCGACGACCTGAGCCAGGCACGCGCTGGGCGTGCCCACCCAGTCGGCGACACGGCATACGCGATGAACGACGCCCGCCGATCGGTCAGGTCCGGGCTTGTCCGGGTCCTTGTCCTGGCGAGACATGATCTGGGGCGCTCATTGACGCCTCGTGGTGTCGCGAGCAGAGTCGCGCAGGTCACCGCGTCACGTCGCTCACGTGACGGTGCTTGACGTAGGCCGTCCCGAACAGCCTCTCGCTGCATGGCTTTTCGGAAGTGGCTCCCTGCAACCAAGGAAGGGCCGTGCTCATGCCTGACGAAAGAGATCGGACGCCTGGATCCACGGTGGACAGACGCCGTTTCCTCACGGGAGCGGCAGCGGCAGCCGCCACTGCACCTGCCGTCCTTGCCGCGCCGGATGCCCGTGCCGCGACCTCTGGTGACAGCCGTTCGTCGGGGCGCACCCCGGGTCAGTGGCCCCAGACGGACGTCAGCTTCCCGATAGGCCCGTTCGAGAAGTACTCGGGCAATCCCATCCTGCGCCCCGACCCCACGCACGACTGGGAGTCGGCGTTCCTCTACAACCCGTGCGCCACGGTCGTCGGCGGCCGCGTCGCCATGCTCTACCGCGCGCAGAACGCCGCCAAGGTCTCGAGCATCGGCCTCGCCTGGAGCCGCGACGGCTACACCTTCGAACGGCGCCCCGAGCCGGTGCTCGTCCCCACCGAGCCGTACGAGACTCCCGGCGGCTGCGAGGACCCACGCGTGGTCCACGTCGGCGACACGTACTACCTGACCTACACCGGCTACGACGGCAAGCACGCGCTGCTGTGCCTGGCCACGTCCAAGGACCTCGTCAACTGGACCAAGCACGGCCCGCTGTTCCCGGACTTCCGCGACTTCGGCCACCTCTCCCGTGCTCCTTGGAGCAAGTCGGGCGCCATCCTCGCGACACCCATCGACGGCTGGTACTGGATGTACTTCGGCGAGTCCTGGATCTACTGGGCGCGCTCCCGAGACCTCATCAACTGGGAGATCGCCGACACCGGCCCGACTCCGCCTGGCCCCGTGGCTCGAGTCGACGACGTCACGTTCGACCCGATCACCGCACGATACGTGCGCCTGCTCGGCGTCACTCCGCTGACGGCATACGGCTACTCCGTCTACGAGATGGAGGTCCGTAACGGAGCGTCGGGCGCCAACCTCGCACGAGGGAAGTCGGCCACCGCGTCGTCGCAGAGCCTGCCGGCCACGAATGCCGTCGACGGTGACTACTCCACTCGCTGGGCGGTGTCCGCGGGCGACCGCGGTCGTGCGGACTCGTGGCTGTCGGTGGACCTCGGACAGAGCACGACCGTGGACCGGGTAGCCGTCTACTGGGAGGCAGCCACGGCTCTGGTCTACCGGGTGCAGACCTCCTCGGACGGCACGCGGTGGACCGATGTCGCGACGTATGACGTCTCCACCCAGGACGACGGTGTGGTCGCGCGGCCGGTCTTCGACTTCGAGGACCAGCGGCTGGAGCCGGGCCCGCCGCCCATCCTCACCCGAGACGGCAAGATCCTGCTCGTCTACAACGGCCAGACGACCGGGGCCGGTGGCTATGCGAAGAACTCGTACTCGAGTGGCCAGATGCTCATCGATCCTGCGAACCCGAAGGTCGCGCTCGCCCGTCTCGAACGGCCCTTCATCGCGCCGTCGACGGGCGACGAGCAGAACGGTCAGGTCAACAACGTCGTCTTCAGCGAGGGTCTCGTCGAGTTCCGCGGCACCTACTTCCTGTACTTCGGGATGGCTGACTCAGTCCTGGGAGTGGCAACCTGGAAGCCCTGAGTGCGATCGGGCGACCTTGCGTCAGACCCGCATCGTGGTGCGACGCAGGTTCTGCACGCGCGGCTCGCAGCCTTGGCGTTGAGAACGGGCAGGTATGCCGGCCCATCCAGTTCCCAGGCCGCTCACCTGAGCTGGGCGCAGGCTCAGCGGATCGTCACGCTGGCTCCGGCAGCGGGCATCTCGACCCACGTGTTGCCCGGGGGGAGGAGCAGCGGCTGGCCACTGTCGGTGCGCAGCACGAACGTGCCGTCGACGGGCCCCTTCGACCAGGTGCCCGCGACGGAGTGCCCGCCGGCAAGTGCCACGAGTCGGCCTGATCCGTTGGTGAGCTCGAGGATCGGCACGGGGGCCCCCGAGCCGGTGCCGATCTTTCCCACCGACGAGGGGACCTTCAGCACCAGCACGTTGGTCGCGCTGACCCGGACGCCGTCCAGCGTCACGTGAGGACCCCAGGGCTCGGACCTCAGGTACCGCTTGCGCGCGGCGTCGTACGTCCAGGTCATGGTGAAGTCAGCGCCGTACGGCACCACCGCCGAGGTCCCCGCCCCGACGGCACTCGACGCGGAGGCCGAGGCCAGGTCAGCGGCATACGAGAAGTACGGAGCTGGCGGCTCGGTGAGCTTCGAGAGCGCCAGGAGGATCCGGGGCTTCGCGAAGACGTGATCGGGTTGTGGCCGGCTGCGGTTCAGGACGTAGGCGCCTGAGCCGGGGACGCGCAGCGTGCCGAGGTCGTCCAGGTGGCCGACCGAGTCGACGTAGCGGACGACCCATGGGGCGCCCATCGTGTTGCCGAACACGGGCTCCAGGGGCGAGAGCAGGGGCGCGTCCGGAGGCCGCACCGAGCGCACGGGTCCTACCAGGTCCGGGAGCTGGGAGTGGAAGACGGCGAGAAGTCGGGTGTAGGCGACACCGATCGGCTCCGTGAAGACGATGTCGGCCTTGTCGACACCGATCTGGGGGTGAGCCTGACGCACGTCCGAGATCTTGATCGCCACCGCGGGGTGGTCGAGGCTCATCCCTCTGGTCACCGGGAGGCCGGTGAGAGGCGCCGTCGGGAGCGTCGTCGTGGTGGGCGAGGGCGAGGTGGTCGTCGGGATCGGCGTAGCGGCGGGGGTCGGGCCCTGGCCTCGGCCGGCGACGAAGATGGCGACGGCGGCAGCGACCAGCGCGACCAGCACGACGATGGCGCCGACCATCACGCGGCGCTTCTGACTCCCGACCATCGCGCACCTTCCCGCCGGCTGCCTGCGCCACCAGTGTCGGCAAGCGAAACGCGGGTCGGACAGGGCCGAAGGACCCGGCTTCGGTGCGCACCCGGCGTACATACCTTGTGTTTGTGCGCCGCGCTGGGACTGTGCCCTGTTGCGCGTAAAGTCACTGCCGCTTCGCTGCGTTATGACGCACGTTCTGTGTGCGCCTCGCCGGCGTAGCGGTCGATCTCGTGTGACCATCTCTGGGTGAACGAAATCGTCGTGCGCGCTCGGAAGTTGCTCGAGGAGAACCAGTACCTCACGCTTGCGACTTCAGACACGAGCGGCAGGCCTTGGTCCTCGACCGTCTGGTACACCGCGTGGCAGCGGTCCCGGTCAGGGGAGATGCTGGCGGTCGAGTTCATCTGGCTGTCGAGGCCAGAGGCGCTGCACTCGCGGAATCTGCTGCAGCGACCCGAGGTAGGCATCAGCATCTTCAACAGCGCCCAGCCTGCTGGGACCGGTGACGGGCTCCAGTTCGCAGCTCGTGCCGAGCCTGTCCCGTCAGCGCTCTTGGACGAAGTCGCTGACGTGTTCTCCGAGGCTTCCTTGGCGGCCGGTGGCGGGGCCTGGACTCGCGCCCAAGTCGAAGAGCCAGCACTTCCACGCCTCTACCTCGCGCGGACTGAATCGGCGTACCTCCTCGGCAACGGGGCCAGGGTCGAGATTCCTCTTCCGTGAGAAACCGCGTTCAGGCAGCCCGGCAACGCGTTGGTCTCCCTCGGAACGTCATGCACGCTAGACCTGTCGTTGCCGCTGCGTCCGCAGGCGGCGATGTGACACAGCTCGGATGACGGTTTGACTGATGTACCGGCCGCGCGCTTGGGACGGCTCCGGCCGGTCCGGCCGGGGTGGTGGGCTGCGCCTCGATGCCAGCGGTCCTCACCATGGGCGCGACTGCCTCAACAACGCCGGGATCCGCCTGAGATAGCGTCGTTGGAATGACGCTCAATTGCATTCGTCGGGGACGCGGCCGACCGCTGTTGCTCGTGCACGGTCTGGGCGCGGGATGGAGGTCGTGGGCTCCGATCATCGAGCAACTTGCGGAGCACCGGGAGGTCTTCGCTGTCGACCTGCCGGGATTTGGTGACACGCCGCCGTCGACCGGTGAGGTCTCTATCGCATCCCTGTCCGACTCCGTCGCGGACTTCATCCGCGAACAGGGCTTGGACGGGGTCGCGACGGCCGGCCAGTCAATGGGCGGACGGATTGTGCTCGAGCTTGCTCGGCGGGGAGTCGGCGGCGACACCGTGGCATTGGACCCAGGAGGTTTCTGGAGCGACCGCGAACTTGCCGTGTTCGGCGCCACGCTGCGGCCTTCGATCGCTTTGGTCCGAGCGCTCCGCGGCATGTTGCCCTCATTGCTCGGCACGCCCGCGGGGCGGACGTTGCTGTTGGCACAGTTGTCGGCGCGACCGTGGGCGCTTTCGCGCGAGACCTGCTCGCCGGACGTGGCCGGGCTGGCCGACGCCCCGTCGACGGGCGCCGCGATGGACGCCCTGACGAAAGGGCCTAAGCAACAAGGCGCCCCTGCGGGCACCGTGCCTGGCCGGGTCACGATCGGATGGGGGCGGCGTGATCTGGTGACTCTCCCGAAACAGGCCGCACGTGCCACGGAGCTGTTTCCCGATGCCGAGTTGCACTGGTTCGAGCGGTGCGGTCACTTTCCGCAATGGGATGCACCGGACGAAGCGACCCGACTGATCCTGGAGAACACCGACTGAGGTTCGCGCCTGCCCCGACCGACAGCAGCACAGGTCTCGCCCTGAAGGGTCGAGACTGCGTCGGGCTGCGATCGCGGCGACGTTCGCGAGAATCCATGGCCCGCAGCTCGGGTGCGCCGACTGGCGGCGATATGACTCACCTCGACCCTGCCGGAGCAATGGTGCAACGCATCGCCAAGCGGGGGGAGCAGGTTCTGATTTCGGCTAGAGCGGTGCCTCATCCTGGGCGCTGATCCGGGCGCCAGCATGCTCGACATCGCTTGCCTGCAGCGCGAGTGCTCAGCGCAACGGAAGCCGGTTATAGTCAATGCGCTTTCGGAGATTCGCAGGGCGATTAATGAACCCGCGCGACTCCCCACGCGGCGCCCGAGGTTCTGCAGGTGCAAGGTCCAGCGGGCTCGGAGTCGCCAAGATGAGGGAGTCCCGCTCCTGCACCGACCAGCCGAGACTCCGATAGAACCGGCCCAATTGAGCGTCGTCCGTTGCCAAGGGCACCCCTGTGATGTGGGACGTTGCTGCCACCAACATGTCGTTCATGGTGTTTCGCTTCGTCCCCTTGACGTGGAGCTTCGCGTCGACGAAGCGATCAGCGAGAGCTGCCGCTTGCGCAGCGATTTCGTCATCCAGCGGAATCACACCGTTGATCTCCCGGCGAAGGAACTCCCACTTGCCGAGGACTGGCTTCAACATCCGTCGATGGAGCCCACGGGAGGCGTAGACACGGAGCAATCCGTCGTAACCACATTCGTGCGCGGCTGCCACCGCAACGTGTCCAAGTTCGAGCGACTCAGGCTGAAGACGGGATCTCGGCACGACCAAGCGATCGGTCTGCTTGGAGACTGGCCGCTTTTTTGCGTGTTCGGACATCCAACGCACAAGCAGTTCCGGGGGCATACCGCGGCCAGGACCATGCACCCGTTCGTCGAGTGCCGGCAGCGCGTACCGGTAGGCCCCTTCGCTGTCCGGCTTCTGCATCCCGAGAAGTTCCTGCGCTGATACCGAGGAAGTGAACAGTGGGCCAAGATGACTTGCAGCGTGCTCCTGGACCCAATCTGGTGACAGCAGGTTGGTGTCAAGCAAGAGCATGCGCTCGAGGGTAGAGGATGCGTAGGGAAAGCCGTGCGTGCCTCTGGCACGGTCCTAGAAGCCCGTTCCTACCAAGGACGCTGGCGGCGAAGAGACGCACTTGCATCGGGGCCTACCTATCGAGCTGCGGCGGTTCGTCGATTTCCATGTCGGCTGCACACAATGAGCCCGGTCCGTAGATGGGCACGATGGGCGGATTCTCGATGGCGATGGCGGTCGGTGGAGACTGCCTGCCGCGCGAGAACAGGTAGTGGCCCGGCGCGCCTTGTGGCCAGCGTCCAGCGGATGTTGGAGCCTTGGCGGGTGCCTGACGAAGTGCAGGGAACTGGTGGGAGCCCAGGATTGACTGCGCCGCCGGAAAAGCTGTCGGCCTTCTTGGCGAGAATTTTGGAGCAGCTCTCCTTGAGCGCTTGGCTTCCCGCGGCGTACCTCACTGTGTCGCTTGCTGTGATGTATGAGCTGGGGCGGCAAGCAGACCTCGATGTGGGTACGGCAGTCGTCGCTCTGACCTCAGACCCGGTGACCCTGCTCGTCGTTACCATTCCCATTGTCGTCCTGGCTACCTTGGTGACCCAGTCGTTTTCCTTTGAGGCGATCCGCGCACTCGAGGGCTACTGGCAGCGTCGCTGGCTACTGGGGTGGCTTCACCATGGGTTGATCCGCTGCAGGACGAAGCACAAGAACTCACTTCGCACTCGATTCCGCTCCGCTCGCGAGGCAGCCTTCGCCTCTGCCCGCGGCCCTATGCTCCTCGACCAGCGACCAAGAGAGGTCGTAGACGCCATCGAAGCAGACCTACTCGAACTTAAGCGTGACGACCTAGATGCCAAATCCGAGCGGATTCGAGCCAACACCGCATGGAGGAACTACGGAGACCCCGTGCTCGTCTCGAAGTTCGACCGGCTGCGAGTTGCACTTCTTGAGTACCCCGAGGACGGACTCGTGATGCCGACGAAGCTCGGCAATGTACTCCGCGCGACTGAGAGCAGACTCCAGAATGCCAGCGGGGACGTTGGCACATTCGCAATGCGGAGAAGAAGGTTCGTCGACTCTCGTATTCAGCTGCAGCATGACCAATTCCGAACACGGCTGGACATGTACTGCACTCTGGTCTTCGTAGCCATGGCGCTCGCTGCGGCCTGGCCGGCGCTTACGTGGAACGTGCCCCATGGCTTCGCCGCTGAGTTGGCGCTCTGGCTGATCGCACCGGTGGCTAACCTGCTGCTCGCGTTCGCGGCTTATCGTGCCGCGATAGCGAGTGCACGGGGGTACTGCACAATCTTGCGAGTCATGGATCAGTCTGACCAGATTGCCGCGAACTAGTAGCGGCTTCCGTCCCCCGGTGCCCCACGTACGAGCTCGACGCGGCAGTCGGGGCACTTGGATGGCAACTCTCGGTTGTACCCCTTACCGCAGACCGGGCAGTGCGCTGACGCCATGCTCGTCACTTCCCCCGGGGTCCGATCGTCAGTCACCCCATAAATGTGCTCTGCATGCGGCTAGCCGTCAAGACTTGTCCGCTCGCCCAGCGCTACTTGCACCAACTCACGCGCGGTCTTGGGCGTCGGAAACCAGACCCTCCGATCTTGACGGGAAGTACGCGGCGGAATGACGTATCCGGCGCGCTCTGCAACCCAAGCCGGAATGGGCTGGACCTCCCGACACCAGACGAGCGTCACTGTGTACAGTCGCGGCCGGTCCACGCGGATGGTAGGGAGTCTGTATGAGAGGTTTTAGGCCCACAAGTAGGCGCACGCACGAGCGCCACGGGGCGTGTTCTCTTTGTGGGCTAGTTACTGAATTGACCGATACCCACGTCCCGCCCAAGTCAGCGTTCAACGACCGACCTGCTCAGCGCGGCGTCTTGTCGGAGGACGATCGTCTCGTCTTTGATCGTGCTCGAGACGGTGGCTTCAGGCTCTGGGGCCATTGCGAGTCCTGTCGGCGCCAGACCTCCCCGTGGGACGACGAGTACCTCAAGTGGGTTGTCCAGGTGGTCCACCCCATCCTGCGCTCAGATCATCTCGGATTGCGTAGCGGCCTGGCGGGCGAACTCCAGGACGTTCGGCCGGGTCGATTCATCAGGGCCGCGGCTGCGGGCATGACCGCACTCGCTGAGGGCTTGTTGACGACTCATCGCGAGTTCGTCGATGCTGTGCGGACCGGGCAGCCTTGGTCGCCCGTCGGCTCAATGCGTTTCCTGTTGGGGGTTACTCCAAGCGTGCAACGCCCCGGGCTGGAAGGCGGCCATCAAGGTGTCACCGTGTTGACGAACGGGAGTACCGAGCCGACCATCTCCGCTGCGGTTCACTTCCCGCCTTTTAGCATCCTCTTGGCCGAGGAAGAACTTGTGAGCCGCCTCCCGCACGCCGATTGCACTGCTTGGCTAACAATGGGCGTGGACGAGTCTCATACTCGTTTCCCGGTCGAACTGCCTGCTGTGCAAACGAGGGGGGCCATGCTCACATCCACTGGAGCCTTCCAGGGTGCAGCCATCTGACGCCGCGTAGCCCTCGTCAGAGAGGCGCGTGCGCTGAGTCCTCGCCGCCGCGATGGGAAGTCCAATGCGATCGCGCCGCAACGCGGCGGAGGGACGCGCCCGAACCGATCTGAACACGGCCAGTCACAATGCGCCACTTGTCTTCTCTCGGTGCTTAATCGGTGTAGGCATCGGCGGGAGCAGTGCGAGGCCTCCATCCGTTGGCTCGAGGTTGGCCCCGAAGTACCCGTTGAGGGCTGCCAGCTAGGACCAGGAGGGCCTCCATCTCAGTTCGATCGAGTTCGCGCAGCATTACGCGTCCGTTCACGGCCCCTGATCGCTCAAGGGGGCTACCGCCCTTGTGGTCGTGAATGCGGAACGGTGGGTCTACGACCTCGAAAGGCTGGAGCCACAGCTCCCGGTCTCCGGGGGGTCCTGTGACTCTGGAGATCACGCAGTATCCGACGACCGCCTGCAAATTCGTCTGGTACGCGATGACGACATCCCCCGGGGAGACTTCACTTGCCAAGTAGGTGGACACTTCGGGCGATCGGGTGGATTTGTCCCCTCCCCACTGCACCGGACCCTTCTTGTTGAAAACCATCCCTCGCCAGTCGCCCCAGTATCCGGCGGGGCCACCCTCGATATTGCACTTGTACAGCCAGTACCGCATGGATGCCCCCTAGCCTGTGAGCGACCGGCGACCTTCTGGCCGCCGGTTCACCGACGCATTATCGCACTGCTGTCTCGAGTCTCGCCCTGTCTTCGGCAGTAGCTCCGCCTCCCCGCAAGCTAGGGGGCGACCCGACTGGCTCACCGTTGGGCAACAGCAGTCGCCGAGGAGCGAACGAAAAGTTGTCCCGCCTTTCCTGCACTCGCGGCGGAGAGACGCATCACCTCCGGAGGTGCCGAACAGCGGCATACGGTGATCGCTGCTTGGTGAACGCGAGTCGACGTTCACCCGCTTGATCTTCCGCCGGTGATCCCGGCGGCCGCAGGGCCCAGCAACTGGCGTTCATGCCGATGACGAGTGCGGGGGTCGATGAGGCGAAGGCGTCGACCTGTCCTTGGCTGAGTGCCATCGTGGGTTGGGCAACGACAGAGGAGTCAGGATGGCATACGTTCTTATTCCAGGCGCCGGCGGCCGCGCGTGGTACTGGCACCTTGTCGCGGCCCGGCTCACCGCCGATGGGGAAGAAGCGATTCCCGTCGAGCTGCCCGCCGACGACGACACCAAGGGTCTGTCGGACTATGCGCAGGCGGTCGTTGACGTCGTTGGCCCGGTGCGGCATGTCGTTATCGTCGCGGCCTCGCTTGGAGCCTTCACCGCGCCATTGGTGGTGGACGCACTGCGGGCGGTTGCGGTCGTTCTCGTCAACCCGATGATCCCTCGACCCGGCGAGACGCCGGGCGCCTGGTGGGCGAATACCGGCGCTGTCGAAGCTCGGACCCTCAACGCCTCACGGCTGGGCTACCCGGCTGAGTTCGATCCCGGAAGCTACCTGTTCCATGATGTGCCGCCGCAGGTTCTGGCCAGCGTCACACCCAAAGGCGAGCAGTCGCAGCGGCCCTTCCGGGACCCGTGCGCTTTCTCGTCCTGGCCCGAGGACGTCACTGTCATCGCGGGACGAGACGACCGCTTCTTTCCGGTGGAGTTCCAGCAGCAATTGGCCCGAGAACGACTTGGGCTCGAACCTGTCATCGTCCCCGGCGGCCATCTTGTCGCGCTGAGTTACCCCGGTGAGCTCGCGACCGCCATCCTGGCTGCGACCCAGGGGCTGTAAGCAACGAGATCTTCCGGAAGTTGGGTCCATCAGGTGGCGGGAACGTGGGCCGGTAAGTAGCCGCTTCGCAGATGGCTGTGTGCCCACGGGGAGAATTCGCTGTCGGTCACTTTGGTGGGTTGAGGAAGTTCTGGGTTCCCACTTTCACCCTCGTGCCGTCAGCACGTGGTGCTGGCAGAGCTATGAGGGCACCCCTGTGGCGGGCGCGATCATTGACGCAGGGTTGGACGGCGAGCTAGTTCAGGCTGCAGAACCGGACGCTTACTTGCACGTTCTCTAGAGGCTGAGGCGCTGCGCGCCCATGACGCGGCGGAAGGACGCAGGCGAGTGGGCTGCTGTCAGCGCAGGTCGTCCGGCGAGGAATTCGCCGACTGCTTATCGCTCACCACGGCTAGCCTTTGTGCGAGTTGAGTCCATAGCGTTGGTGTACGACGATCCCGGTGAGCGTGTCCTGCTGATGTAGGTGCGGTCACCGCTGTGATCCTTCGAGTGATCTCTCACAACCGACTCGAAGAAGGACACGACGATGACCGCGAACCCCATTATTGACCCCGACGGCTTCCTGCACGAGCAGCTCGCCCAGGCCGGCCCTGACTTGATGCGGGAGCTGCTGACCACGTTCATCAACGCCCTGCTGTCCGCGCAGGCCGACAGCGTGTGCGGCGCCGACTACGGCACCCGCTCGGCGGACCGGGTCAACAGCCGCAACGGGTACCGCCACCGCGACCTCGACACCCGCGCCGGCACCCTCGACATCGCCGTGCCGAAGCTGCGCGAGGGGTCCTTCTTCCCGGAGTGGCTGCTCGAGCGGCACCGCCGCGCCGAGGCGGCCCTGACGACGGTGGTCGCGACCTGTTACCTGCTCGGGGTGTCGACCCGCCGGATGGACAAGCTGGTGCGGTCCTTGGGGATCACGGGCCTGTCCAAGTCGCAGGTGTCGGTGATGGCCAAGGACCTCGACGAGCAGGTCGCCGCGTTCCGCACCCGCCCGTTGAATGACGGGCCGTACACCTTCGTCGCGGCCGACGCGTTGACGATGAAGGTCCGCGAGGCCGGCCGGGTGGTCAAGGTCGCGGTGATGGTGGCGACCGGGGTGAACGCCGACGGTTACCGTGAGGTCCTCGGGATCCACACCGCTACAACAGAATCCGGCCCCGGCTGGCTGGGCTTCTTCCTGACCTGACCGCCCGCGGGCTGTCCGGGGTCGCCCTCGTCACCTCGGATGCGCACGCTGGCCTCGTCGAGGCGATCGGGGCGACCCTGCCCTCCGCGTCCTGGCAACGGTGCCGCACCCACTACGCCGCGAACCTGATGTCGGTGACCCCGAAGTCCCAGTGGGGGTGGGTCCGGGCGCTGCTGCACAGCGTGTACGACCAACCCGACGCCGAGGCCGTCCACGCCCAGTTCGACCGGGTCCTGGAGGGCCTGTACGAGAAGCTCCCCGCCGTGGCCGAGCACCTCGAGCTGGCCCGCGCCGACATCCTCGCGTTCACCGTCTTCCCGAAGGAGATCTGGCGTCAGATCTGGTCGAACAACCCGAACGAGCGGCTCAACCGGGAGATCCGCCGCCGCACCGACGTCGTGGGCATCTTCCCCAACCGCGAAGCGGTCATCCGGCTCGTCGGGCCGTCCTGGCCGAGCAGCACGACGAGTGGGCCGAGCAACGCCGCTACCTCGGCATCGACGCGCTCAAGAACGCCCGCACCGTCGTGACCGACCGCACCACAAGGGACCAGCCGAAGGAGGTGGAGGCCGAACTGATCGCCGGCACGATCAACCTCTAACCGAACAACCCCGACGGATCACCGTCGTACACCACCCATCGGGACTTGACCGCAATGTGCGCCCTCAACCATGAAGCGACCCTCAAGACTGCGGCCTCGCTTCCACTCAGCTGCGCACGCCCATCGGCAATCTCGGCACGGCGCTGCTCACCTGTCTTGCTGCCCGGGTTGAATGTGCCGATTCCACCCGCCCTCATGTCACGACCGTGTCACCAACCTCATGAGCCGCAACAACTAGTGCTCGATGGAAGTTGGTTCGATAGCTTAGGCCGATGAGCAGCGACCGGATCGCCATCTTCGAGGAGCGCGAACTTTCGAATTACGATGACGGCGAGATCCCCGATGGAGACCTCGGCCAGGCGCTGCAGCAAATCGGAGGACCCGCCCGGACCCTCACGGCCGAGGCGATCACGGCGATCGCCACGCGGAAGTGCCGGTTCTGTCGAGGTGAGCTCGACCAACTCGAACACTGGTACGACGGCACTTTGCTTCTATGTCGAGAGTGCGGCTATTGGGCAGGCAGAGGTACGCGCGTGGGGGGTCCAGCGGGCAATCGGGTCGTCCGGGGCGTCGTAGATTTCATCGATCCAGATGAAGCGACCCTCAATCAACTCGTGCGCAGCATGGCGTCCATGCCGGATCGACTGCGCGGTCTGAACCCGTTCAGGGCGGAGAAGCTCATGATGGACCTACTTAGCGAAACCTTCGATTGCGAGGTTAGGCCCGTCGGGGGTCGTCGTGACGGGGGCGTAGACGGATATGTTCTGGCCAGCGACGGCACGCGAACCATCGTCCAGGTCAAGTGGCGGGAGACAGGCAACAGGGGTGAGTCTGTGTCGGTCGTGCGGGAGTTGGCCGGAACGATGATCGCGCGCGGAGAGCCGTCGGCCCTCTTGGTGACAACGAGAAACTGGATGTCAAAACCAGCCCAGGCAGAGATGAGCGTGGTTGGTCAACGGGAGGTGTTGGGGCTCGGCAAGCTTCAAATCGACGCGCTCGTTTATCAAGACATAATCGACATGCTCCAACTCGCGTGGACTAGACGTGGAGGAGACTTTGAGTCGGTCACACCCTGGCTGCGACTCGGCTCTGACGATGAGGACGCCGCTCGCGCCAACCGAGATTGGGTTTTTGACGTCGGCCCTCATTAGCTGGAGCTTGAAGAGAATGCTCCATCCGCTACCAAGCGGCGAGCTTAAGCGGTGGGGACGACGGTAGGCCCAAGTCACACGCTTGGCGGCGGTGTGACGCACGCTGTTGCGCCCGGCGTGGGAGGTCTGTCGGTGCGCCAAGTAATCATCTGCCTATGGACGGAATGGCCATTGAGTGGGTGGGGGCAGCGGCCCTAGCGGTTCTGACTGGGTGGCAGGGGTACCTCTTCGGTGGCCGCCAGGAGCGACACAAAGAGCGGCGAGCACGGGACTTGACTGTCGCCACCGAGCTGGTCGCTCCCTTAAGGGAGCTACAGCGGCTGCTCCGCTGGTTCGGGCGCGAGAAGACGAGTAAGGACGAGGTGGCCAGCGCATTTCTGGCGTGGTCAGCTGCCTTCGACAAACACGGGCATCGTCTTCCCCGTCAATGGCAGCACGTGGATCGCAGCGTCAGGGCTGCAGCGGGAACCGTTTTCGGTGGTATCTCGCTTGTCCACATCCGTCCGGAGAGCAACCGCATGGATCTTGGCGAGCCTGACGCCATGTGGCAGGACTATGCCGACGACTACCTCGGCTACGTAGCAAGGTGCATCTTGAACTGGGGGGACACGGCTCGAGATGTGCCCAAAGTGGTGGCGAACTACGACGTGTGGCTGGTGCAAACAGAACGCCGGGAGCCGTTCGGACAGAATAGGTCTGGTTCAGGCGACCATGCATCGCATGAGGGCTAACTCGCCACTGCGTCCGGCACGCGGCGGATAGACGCTAGAGATCTCGCAGGTGGAGAAGGCTGCGAACGTCGTACTTGCGCCGGTGCGCGGAGTCCTCGAGGCCGTCGACGATGACCGCGGCGCCGAGCCACGAGGCGCCAGCCTGCACGGTTAGTTGATGGCAGGCAATCATCTGCCCGCCAGTGTCAACCCAGTCATCGACGAACAGGACGCGGTCGCTGCCGCGGACCTGGGACTTCCGGACCGCCATCAGCATGTTTCGATCGCGGTAGTCCGGAATCGTTCGCTGTGTAAACCACTCGTCCGTATGACTGGTTCGGTCCGGCTCTTTGCGGACCTGCGCGGTGCCGATCCCAAGATGTACCGCCGTCAAGGCTGCGAGCGCCATTCCCTTCGACTCGGTGCCCATCACCACTGTCGGCTGAGCGTCATGCAGAGCGGCCAGTGCCGGTCCGAGGTGCGCGACGATGGTCGCGGATGCGAACCATCCAGAGTCGTCGGCGTAGTAAGCGCGCGACTCGGGCCACACGGGCGGGTCCGAGCGCCAGCGGAACGCCGTGATGAGTTCGCGCCGGAGATCGTCCACTGGGACAGCATGCCGAGTTGGCCGTCATGGTTCCTGCATTTGTGACTGTGGCGGTCACACATCTGCCGCACGCTTGGCGGCGGTGTGACGCGTCTTCGCGTAGCGGGATTGGCTCGTCCCGCTTCGATGGGTGAACGACCAGGTGCGTGGTGGGCGCGCACCTTTGCTCCGTGCTTGTCGGGCTGAGGGAGGGCCGAGCCGACGCGACCCCTGCGTGGACAGGGGACCCGACCGCTACTACTTTCGGAGGATCGTCGGGAGGGAGTTCACCCCTTTCGAGCCGATCGAGAGGGATGCGTTATGTCTCGTCAAGTGCCGACCCAGAGCCCGTCCACCTCCCACGGGGAGGCCTGAGATGTCTGGCGGCGGTCCGGAGCTGAAGAAGGCCCTCAACCAGCGCCAGCTGACGATGATCGCCATGGGCGGTGTGATCGGCGCGGGCCTGTTCGTCGGGTCGGGGACCGTCATCAAGGCCACCGGTCCGGGAGCCTTCCTCACCTACGCGCTCTGCGGCGTCCTCATCATCATGGTGATGCGGATGCTTGCCGAGATGGCGGTGGCCAACCCGTCGACCGGCTCGTTCGCCGACTACTCCCGCAAGGCTCTGGGCGACTGGGCGGGCTTCTCGGTCGGTTGGCTCTACTGGTACTTCTGGGTCATCGTCGTCGGCTTCGAGGCCGTGGCGGGGGCCAAGGTCCTCAACTTCTGGCTGCCCGACGTGCCGACCTGGGTGCTGAGCCTCGTGCTCATGCTCCTCATGACCGGCACCAACCTCATCTCGGTGTCGTCGTTCGGCGAGTTCGAGTTCTGGTTCGCCGGCATCAAGGTCGGCGCGATCATCGTCTTCCTCGTCTGCGGCGGCCTCTTCGTCTTCGGCATCTGGCCCAACGCCGACCTCGACTTCAGCAACCTCACGGCGCACGGCGGCTTCTTCCCGAACGGCGGACTCGCCGTCACCGCAGGCGTGGTCACGGTCATCTTCTCCATGGTCGGCGCCGAGATCGCGACGATCGCGGCCGCCGAGTCGAACGACCCCGAGCGCGCCGTGAGCAAGGCCGCCAACTCGGTCATCACCCGCATCGCGATCTTCTTCGTCGGCTCGATCTTCCTCCTCGCCGTCATCCTGCCGTGGAACTCCTCGACGCTCGAGGCCTCGCCCTACGTCGCGGCGTTCCAGGAGATGGGGATCCCGTACGCCGACCACGTGATGAACGCCGTCGTCCTGACCGCCGTCCTGTCGTGCCTCAACTCCGGCCTCTACACGGCCTCGCGCATGCTCTTCGTCCTCGCCGCCCGCCGCGAGGCTCCGGCCTCGATGGTGTCGGTCAACTCGCGTGGCGTGCCGATGGTCGCGATCCTCGCGTCGTCGGTCGTCGGCTTCCTGGCCGTCATCATGGCGGCGGTCTCGCCCGACACGGTGTTCTCGTTCCTGCTCAACTCCTCCGGCGCCGTCATCCTCTTCGTCTACCTGCTCATCGCCATCTCGCAGATCATCCTGCGCCGTCGCGCCGACCCCTCGACGCTCAAGGTGAAGATGTGGCTCTTCCCGACGCTGTCGGTCATCACGACCCTCGGCATCGTGCTCGTGCTCATCCAGATGGGCCTGACGGCCGACGTCCGCATCCAGCTCGTGCTGAGCCTCGTCTCGTTCGGCATCGTGCTGATCCTCTTCTTCATCAACCGGGCCCGCATCGCGCGCCTGCCCGCCCGCGTCGCTCCCGAGCACACCGGCGAGGCCCGCCGCGTGCTCGTCCTCGCCAACCAGACCCTCGAGTCCGACGAGCTCATCTCCGAGCTGCAGCGCATCGACGCCCAGGGCGCGGCGACCTACTACGTCTGCGTGCCGGCCAGTCCGGTCGAGACCGGCACCGCCGCGACCCACGGAGCCGTGTCCGTCAAGGACGCGACGACCGAGGCCGCGCAACGCCGGCTCGAGCGCACGCTCGAGACACTGACCGCCCACCAGCTCGACGCCACCGGCACCGTCGGCGACCAGCGGCCGCTGCGGGCCCTACGTGCCGCGGTGCAGGAGTTCGACCCCGACCAGATCGTCATCGTGACCCTCCCTGCGGCAGAGTCGATCTGGCAGAGGTTCGAGGTGGTGGACCGCGCCGCGGAGCTCGGCCTCCCGGTGACCCACGTCGAGGCGGCCTCGCTCGTCGGTGCGGTCTGAGCCATGCCGATCGTCGTCGCCTACACGGAGGGGGACAGCGGCACCTCCGCGCTCGAGCTCGCGAGCGTGCTTTCCCGCTCGACCGGTGAGCCGCTCGTCGTCGCCGTCGTCGTCACGACCCCGCACGCCGCCGGCGCGCCCGAGTTCGTCGACGGCGACTACCTCGCGCCGCTGACGCAGTGGGCCGAGACGGTGCTCGACTCCGCCCGAGAACGTATGCCGTCCGGTGTCGTCGCGTCGTACGAGGTCCACCGCGCGTCGTCCATCCCCGGGGGACTCCTCGAGCTCGCCTCCCGCGTCAAGGCGTCCGCGCTCGTCATCGGCTCGTCGAGCAAGGGCCCGCTCGGTCGGATCTCGCTCGGCAGCGTCACCGACCGGCTCGTCCACTCCGCGCCGCTGCCCGTCGTGCTCGCCCCGCTCGGCTTCCGCGCAGGACCGTCGGCGCGGATCCGCCGGGTCAGCATCGGCTACGGCGGCTCGAAGGACGGGGGCCACGTCGCGGTCGCCGGCGCGCGACTGGCCGAGTCGCTCGGCGCCGCGACGCGGGTCGTCACCTTCGCGGTGCGTCCGCCGAAGCGCTTCTTCGGCGGCGTCGAGGAGTCCGCCGACGAGCTCGTCATCGACCGCTGGGTGACGCGGATGAAGGACGCCCTGACGAAGCAGGTGCAGCAGCTCGACCCCGGCCGGCTCGCCGACCGCCTGTCGCGCTCGCTCGTCGTCGGCGACGGCGTGTCGTGGGCGCACGCGATCTGGGACGTAGAGTGGGTCGACGGCGACCTGCTCGTCGTGGGCCCGAGCTCGTCGGCACCTGCCGCTCGGATCTTCCTCGGGTCACGCGCCTCGAAGATCGTCCGGTCGGCGCCCGTGCCGGTCTACCTCGTGCCGGCGCCCCGCCGTCACTGACCCTCGTCGCCGCGCACTCCGGCCGTCACCGACCTCCGGCCCGCGCCGCCAGACGCTTGGCGAGGTGCGGCGCGGTCACGCTGCCCTCGGCTGCGGCGACCTGCTCGGGCGTGCCTGCCGCGACGACGCGGCCGCCCTCGTCGTCGCCGCCCGGGCCCAGGTCGATGACCCAGTCGGCGCTGGCGATCGTGTCGAGGTGGTGCTCGACGAGCACGACGGTGTTGCCGGCGTCGACGAGCGCATGGAGCTGCCGGAGCAGCAGCGCGACGTCGGCCGCGTGCAGTCCCGACGTCGGCTCGTCGAGGAGGTAGAGCGCGTGCCCGCGCCGGGCCCGCTGCAGCTCGGTCGCGAGCTTGATCCGCTGCGCCTCACCGCCGCTCAGCTCCGTCGCGGGCTGGCCGAGGCGCAGGTAGCCGAGGCCGACCTCGCGCAGCGTCAGCAGGCTGCGCGAGGCGGCCGGCACGTCCGCGAGGAAGTCGGCCGCCTCGTCGACGGTGAGGCCGAGCACGTCGGCGATCGACTTGCCGTCGTAGGTGATCTCGAGCGTCTCGGCGTTGTAGCGCGCGCCGTGGCACGTCGGGCACGGCGCGTAGGTGCCGGGCAGGAAGAGCAGCTCGACCGAGACGAACCCCTCGCCCTGGCACGTCTCGCAGCGGCCCTCGGCGACGTTGAAGGAGAAGCGCCCAGGTCCGTAGCCGCGCTCACGCGCCTCGGGCGTGGCGGCATACAGCCTCCGCACCGCGTCGAACAGGCCGGTGTAGGTCGCGAGGTTCGAGCGCGGCGTGCGCCCGATCGGGCGCTGGTCGACCCGCACGAGCCGGTCGAACGACTCGAGCCCGGTCGCGTCGTCCACGTCGATCTCGAGCTCGGTCTCCTCGGCGTCGTCGGGTGCCTGGCCGAGGTGGCGGCGCACGAGCTCCGCGAGCACCTGCGTCACGAGCGTCGACTTGCCCGACCCGGAGACGCCGGTCACGGCGGTGAGGACGCACAGCGGCACGTCGACCGAGAGCCCGTCGAGGTTGTGCCGGCTCACGCCACGCAGGTGCAGCCAGCCCTGCGGCGTGCGCCCGTGCGGCTGCATCACCTCGGCGCGGCCGAAGAGGTGAGCGCTGGTGACCGACTCCGCGACCTGCTCCAGGCCCTCGACCGGGCCGGAGTAGAGCACGTCGCCGCCCTGCTCGCCGGCGCCCGGACCGATGTCGACGACCCAGTCGGCGCGGCGCACGATGTCGAGGTCGTGCTCGACGACGAAGAGCGAGTTGCCCGAGCGCTTCAACGCATCGAGGACGTCGAGCAGCGGCTCGGCGTCGGCCGGGTGCAGGCCTGCCGACGGCTCGTCGAGCACGTAGACGACGCCGAAGAGCCCCGAGCGCAGCTGCGTGGCGATGCGCAGGCGCTGCGCCTCGCCGGGGGAGAGCGTCGTCGACCGGCGCCCCAGCGCGAGGTAGCCGAGACCGAGGTCGAGCAGCACCGCGATGCGCTCGACGAGGTCGGCACAGAGGCGCACCGCCACCTCTGTGGCCTCGCCCGACGTGGCCGACGACGTCGCCGCGCCGGCCTCGGTGAGCTCCGCGACCGGACGCAGGTGCGCCGACAGGTCGGTGAACGACAGCGCGTTCGCCTCGGCGATGCTGAGCCCCCGGAAGGTGACGGTGAGCGCGTCCGCGCGCAGCCCCGTGCCGCCGCACGCCGGGCACCGCGTGGTGCGGACGAAGCGCAGCGCCTTGTCGCGCATCATCTGGCTCTTGGTGTCGGCGAGCGTGTGGCGGATGTGCTTGCGGGCGCTCCAGAAGGTGCCGTAGTAGTCGCGGCCCGTCGAGTCGTCGGGCTCGCCCTTGCGGTCGATGAGCACGCGCGGCTGCTCGTCTGTGTAGAGCAGCCAGTCGCGGTCCTTCTTCGGCAGGTCGCGCCACGGCACGTCGATGTCGATCCCGACCGTGCGCGCGACCAGCACGAGGTTCTTGCCCTGCCAGGCACCCGGCCACGCCGCGATGGCGCCCTCGCGGACGGTGAGCGACGGGTCCGGCACCATGAGGTCCTCGGCCACGTCGTGCGCCTCGCCGAGGCCGTGGCACTCGGGGCACGCACCGGCAGCAGTGTTGGGGGAGAAGGCTTCCGCCTCGAGCCGTTGCATGCCGTCGGGATAGCTCCCGGCCCGGGAGTAGAGCATGCGCAGCAGGTTCGACAGGGTCGTCAGGGTGCCGACGGTCGAGCGCGAGCTCGGGGCGCCGCGACGCTGCTGGAGGGCCACGGCCGGGGGCAGCCCGGTCACCTCCTGCACGTGCGGCGCGCCGACCTGCTGGAGCAGCCGTCGGGCGTAGGGCGCGACCGACTCGAAGTAGCGGCGCTGCGCCTCGGCGTAGAGGGTCCCGAAGGCGAGCGAGGACTTGCCCGAGCCGGAGACGCCGGTGAACGCGACCATCGCATCTCGCGGCAGGTCGACGTCCACCGTCTTGAGGTTGTGCTCCGCGGCGCCGCGGACGTGGACGAAGTGGTCGATCGGGTCGCTGTGCACCTGACCTGTCTAGTCGCTCCCGGGCCTGTGAGCACTATCGGCCCCGGTCGCGTGCACGACCCAGACGTTCGGCTCGACGTAGACGGCGACCCCGTGCTCGACGTCGCAGTGCACCGGCGTGAGCGCCCGCGGCACGACGACCGGCCCGGTGCGGTCGAACGGCAGCCCGGTCCACTCGCGCCACTCCTCGACGGTGCCGGGCACGACCATCGAGCGCGGGGCCACCGCGTGGACGCGCCCGCCCGCCCGGACGTGCACCCTCAGCCACGGGTCGACGGGCAGGCCGTCGTCACGCAGCCGGACGGCATACGTGCTCATCGGCTCGTGCGCGTCGACCTTGCCGTTGGGGCGCACGGGCGCGACGAGCGTGGCGAATCCGAGCCGGGCCGCGTTCTCGCGCATCGCCGCGAGCATCTGCCCGGACAGGCCCCGCCCCTGGTGGTCGGGACGCACGGCGATCTCGACCGCCGAGACCGTGTCGGGCTCGCGGCCCTCGAGGCTCGTCAGCAGGCCGTTGCGGATGACGAAGTCCCAGCCGTTCTCGGGCAGGTCGTCGTCGCCGAGGACGAAGAGGATCGAGTGCGCGACCGCGACGACCTCACCCGCGTCGTCCTGCGCGACGACGACGAACTCGGCGAAGCGCGTCTCGACGTTGCCGTAGTAGAGCCCGCCGATCGGGTCGTGCCGCATGAACTCCGGCCACGAGCTCGGCATGGCCCACATGGCGTCGGCGAGGTCCGGGCGGTCGGCTAGGCGCGAGGTCGTGAGCTGCACCCCGCCATGGTGCCCGGCTCGGCGATGCCGTGCGGTCGGATCGGCCGGAGTCAGGTGCCTGAGGTGCGCCTGGCGGGCTGTTCGGGCGGTTCGCTCCGGTCGCTCCGCCCAGGCCGGTCCACAGGTCGAGCAGTCCGGGTGAGCCGGGTCAAGCGACGACGACGGCGTCGGGGGTCGTCGTGGTCAGGCGCATGCGCACCGGCACCTCGTCGCCCACCCGCGGTGGAGCGACGCCGGCGGGCAGCACGAGCAGGCTGCACTGCATGTGCGGGGGCTCGGCGAAGCGCGGCATGACGCCCGAGACGGTGTAGGGCGACCGCACGCGGTGCGCGGCCTCAAGCACCCCCTCGGTGACGGCGATGGCGCGCGTGCGGGCGGTCGCGGCCGACGACGGGCTCTCCATGGCGACGCCGTGGGACGTGCCACCGCTGACGACGACGATGTGGCCGGCCGCGACGGCGCGCTGGCGGTAGCCGACCCGGGTGCCCTTGGCCACGGGCCGCACGTCGAGGACGTGGGCCCGCACCTCGTAGGAGCCCTTGTCGGCGTACCAGAGGTCGGTGCCGATGCGGGGCTGGAACTCGTGCTCGGGGAATCGTGCTGCGAGAGTGGACAGCTCGGACGCGGACACGTGCGAGACGTACCAGGTCAGCTCTCCCGGCACGGCGGCGATGAAGCGCGTGATCTCCTCGACGTGACCGGTCCCGAGGGGCAGGTGCAGCGTCACCCCGACGGCGTCCGCGGCTCCGGCGAGCGTGGCCACGTCGGCGACGGGCGTGCCGTAGCGGTTCATCGACGTGAGCCCCTCGACGACGACGCGCGCATCGGACAGCACGCCGCGCAGGCTCGAGAGGTCGGACTCGGTCGTCACGGTGTGCACGACGCGCCGGTTCGCGAGGTCGGGCAGTCCTGCGTGGATCGCGGCGCGGTAGGGCTCCATGACGAGCACGTCGCCGCCGAAGGCCGCCAGGGCAGAGGGCAGCTCGGCGTAGGCGCCGATCGCCACCATCGGCACGCCCAGACGGGCGGCCTCCGCGCAGAGCAGGTCACGACCGAAGCCGTAGCCGTTGCCCTTGATGACGGGCACGATGCCCGGGTGGTCGGCGACGAACCGGTCGTGACCGGCGCGCCAGCGCTCACCGTCGACGTGGAGCACGAACGACACGATCGGTCACCGCCGCTTCATGTAGAGGTCGAAAGCCTTGTAGAGCAAGCGATTCAGGGGCAGGTCCCACTCGCCGGCGAGCCGCACGGCCTCACCGCCGGTGCCCACCTTGAAGCGGATCAGGCCGATGTGGGGGTTGGCCTCGTCGACGGTGTTGGTGATGCCGCGCAGGTCGTAGACGCTCGCGCCCGCAGCCAGCGAGTCCTGCATCATCCGCCACTGGATGGCGGTCGATCCCTGCAGCTCCCGCTTCGCGGCCGTCGAGGCGCCGTAGGAGTACCACGCGTGCTCGCCCACCCGGATGAAGACCGTTGCCGCGAGGACGTCGCCCTCGTGCTCGGCGAGGTAGACGCGGATCCGCTCGGGGTCCTCGGCCGACAGCGCGGCATACATCTGCTCGAAGTACGCGAGCCCGCGCGGTGTGAAGCGGTCACGCTCGGCGGTCTCGACGTAGGTGCGGTGGAAGGCCGGCAGGTCCGAGGCGTCACCGACGCGGACCGTGACGCCGTTCTTGACGGTCTTCTTGATGTTGCGCCGCCACAGCTGGTTCATCCCGGCGAGCACGTCGGCCTCGGTGCGTCCCGCGAGCGGCACCTGGAAGACGTACTCGGGCTGCCCGGCGGCGAAGCCGTCGTCGGGGCTGAGGTGCTTGAAACCGAGCCGCTGCAGCTGCGCGACGACGGCCGTCCCCACCGGCTCGACGACGTCGGGCGTCGCCTCGTCGTAGCGGCGCACGGTCGGGTCGGCGATGGCGCTCTTGATCGTCGCGGTGTGCCAGCGGTGGGTCGCGACCGGGGGTCCGATCCGCAGCGCGAAGGCGCCCCTGGCCTTGAGGTGGTCGCGCAGCGCGCGCAGCAGCTCGACGAGCCGCGGCGAGGACCAGTCGATGCACGGTCCCTCGGGCACGTAGGCGAGCGACCGCTTGATCCGCGGCAGCGAGCGGTGCAGCACGAGCGCGGCGCCGACCATCTGCTCGCCCTCGAACCAACCGACCGACTCGGAGCGCCACTCCTTCTTGACGTCGGCCCACGCCGGCGTCTGCAGGAAGCTCGCCGAGGGCTGGGTGCGCAGCCAGGCGAGGTGCTCGGCGGCGGTGATGTCACGGACGGAGATGGGCGCGGTCACGCTGGCTCACGCTACCCGAGCGCGACGGGTCGCCCGACACGCCTCGCCCGCCACGCGGCATACGCCGTCGGGTGACGTGAGCGCCCCACCGAGCACGTCACCGAGGGCGTATGCCGTGTCGCTCACGCCCAGCCCATCGTGCGTGGGTCGGGCGGCAGCCGCGGGTTGAGCAGGTGCGCGACGAGGGCGGTCCAGCCCGTCTGGTGCGTGGCGCCGAGGCCCTCCCCGGTGTCTCCGTCGAAGAACTCGGAGAATGTCGGGTGCGCCGACCACAGCGGGTCGGGCGAGGACTCGATGCGTTTGCCGTCGGACGGGCGGCGGCCGTCGACGGGACGGAAGAGCGCCGTCAGCCCACCGTCGATGACGTCGGCCGCCTCGTCGAGGGTGCGCCAGTCGCCGGAGCCGGTCGGGATCTCGATGCGGAAGTCGTCGCCGAAGTAGCGGCCGTAGGTGCGCAGCTTGTCGGCGAGCAGCACGTTGGTGGGGAACCAGACCGGCCCGCGCCAGTTGGAGTTGCCGCCGAACATGCCGGTGCGCGACTCGCCCGGCTCGTACTCGATCGAGACGGTCTCGTGCCCGACCGTGGCCGTGACGGCCTGGCGGGTGGCCGCCGACAGCGAGCGGATGCCGTAGTCGGACAGGAACTCGTCGGTGTCGAACATCCGCTCGAGGATGCGGCGCAGCCGTTTCGGCGGGACGAGGGTCAGCAGCATCTTGCCGTCGTCGCGCGCCAGGAGCGGCTTGACGAGCTCGGGCCGGCGCTGCTGGAGCCACTGGAAGCGGCTCGTGACGTCGGGGCACTCGTCGACGACCCACGACGGGATCTCGGTGGCGCCGAGGATCGGCAGCAGGCCGACCATCGAGCGCACCCGCATGTGCGGCGCGCGGCCGTCGGGCTGGACGAGGACGTCGTAGTAGAAGCCGTCCTCCTCGTGCCACAGGCTCTTGTCGCTCGAGCCGAAGTGGCGCATCGCCTGGGCGATGGAGAGGAAGTGCTCGAGGAACTTCGTCGCGACGTCGTCCCACGCCTTGTCGGTGCGGGCCAGCTCGAGCGCGATCTTCAGCATCTGCTGGCAGTAGAAGGCCATCCAGCTCGTCGCGTCGGACTGCTCGAGGCGGAAGCCGGGCGGCAGGGGCGCCGAGCGGTTGAACAGCCCGATGTTGTCCATCCCGAGGAAGCCGCCCTCGAAGAGGTTGGAGCCGTTGGCGTCCTTGCGATTGACCCACCAGGCGAAGTTGAGCAGCAGCTTGGTGAAGACGCGCGTGAGGAACTCCCGGTCCCGGTAGCCGTCGATCCGGTAGACGTGCCACGCCGCCCACGCGTGGACCGGCGGGTTGACGTCGCCGAACTCCCACTCGTAGGCGGGCAGCTGGCCGTTGGGGGCCATCGCCCACTCGCGGCACATGAGGAGCAGCTGCTCCTTGGCGAACTCGGGATCGACGTGGGCGAGCGGGATGGTGTGGAAGGCGAGGTCCCACGCGGCGAACCACGGGTACTCCCACTCGTCGGGCATCGAGATGACGTCGGCGAGCGCGAGGTGCTTCCAGTGCTCGTTGCGTCCGTGCCTGCGCGACTCCGCGACGGCGGGCCCGGACGGGTCGCCCGCCATCCACTGGCGCACGTCGTAGCGGTAGAGCTGCTTGCCCCAGAGGAGCCCCGCGTACGCCCGGCGGGCGACGTGCCGGTCCGCCTCGTCGAGGGAGGCGTCGATGACGTGGCCGTAGAACTCGTCGGCCTCGGCCGCACGGGCGCCGAGCACCTGATCGAACGGCTCGCCGAACCACTCGAGCGACGGGTCGCCCGGGGCGAGGCGCAGGTCGACGCTCACGGTCTCGCCGGGCTCGACGGAGTCCCAGCGGTACCAGAACGAGCACTTGCTGCCGTAGCCACCGGGGTTGACGGCGTGCCGGCGGCCGTGGACGACGCGCTCGTTGATCGAGTCCTTCGGGTAGAGCGAGTGGCTCGCGCGGGCTGCCTCGCCGAAGACGGCCCGAGCGTTGGTCTCGTTGTCGCAGAAGAGTGCCGTCGGTGAGCCGGACGCGGCGAGGACGTAGCGGCCGAGGAAGCCGTGGGTCACCTCGGCGGCCCGGTAGCCGCGGGGCGGCCTGCCGTTGCGGCGGATCTCGCGCAGCTCGGTGACGCGGTCGTCGATGCCCCAGCTCCACGTGTTGCGCAGCCACACGGTCGGGAGCACGTGCAGGGGCGCGGCGGCCGGCCCGTGGTTGGTCGCCGAGATGCGGATGCACATGTCGTCCGGCCCGGCCTTGGCATACGTCATCGTGACGTCGAAGAACTCGTTCGCGTCGAGGATGCCGGTGTCGCCGAGCTCGAACTCCCTCTCGTCACGGGTGCGCTCGCGGTTCTCGCGGCGCAGCTGCTCGTAGGGGAACTCCGCCTGCGGGTAGCGGTAGAGCCACTGCATCCACGAGTGGGTCGGCGTGCCGTCGAGGGCCCACCAGTACTCCTTGGCGTCCTCGCCGTGGTTGCCCTCCTCGTTCGTCAGACCGAAGAGGCGCTCCTTGAGGATCGGGTCCCTGCCGTTCCACAGGGCCACCGAGAAGTTGAGGAAGCCGAACCGGTCGCTGATGCCGCCCAGCCCGTCCTCGCCCCACCGGTAGGCGCGCGACACGGCCTGGTCGAAGGGGAACTCGGACCACGCGTTGCCCTCGGCCGAGTAGTCCTCGCGGACCGTGCCCCACTGCCGGCCGGAGAGGTAGGGCCCCCAGAGGCGCCACGGGGCGTCGTGGCTGGGGGAGTCGATGAGCCGCGCGTGCTCCGCACTGAGCGGTTCACCCGGGGGCAGAGGGCTGTTCATGGGGACATGGTGCTGCATCGATGTGTCGACGTCGTTACGGGTCTTGACCTTCGACCCGGTCGAGGGCCCAGTCTTCTCCTCATACCCGCCCCCGCCCCGTACGAGCCGGACCGCCTGCTGACCATCGGAGAGGTCGCCCGCCGCAGCGGGCTGACCGCGAGCGCCCTGCGCTTCTACGACCGTGAGGGCGTGCTCGTGCCCGCCGACGTCGACGCCCTGACGGGCTACCGGAGGTATGCCGTGTCGCAGGTCCGCGCCGCCCGCCTCCTCGCGTCGCTGCGCCGGGTCGGCATGCCGCTCGCCGAGGTCGCGCTCGTGCTCGACGAGGACGCCCGCGGTGCGTCGGGCGCCGCCGCTGACGTCGTCGCCGCCCACGAGCAGCGGCTCGTCGACGGGCTCGCCGACGCCCGGGCGGAGATCCGCCGGACCCTGGCGCTGCTCGCCGAGCGTGACCGGGCCGGCGGCGCGTCGCGACGGGTCACCGTGCGGGCGAGTGAGCTCGCGGCCGCGATCGGGTCGGTCCGCTTCGCGGTGGCGCCGGGGGAGCCGGTCGCCGGTGCACCGGGCGGTCCCGACCTCAGCGTGCTGACCGGGATGCTCGTCGAGGTGGGCGACGGGGAGGTGCGCTGCGTCGCCTCCGACCGCTACCGGCTCGCGGTCGGCTGGGCTCCGGTCGTCGGGTCCTCGGCGGTCGGGCCCGCGGTGGCGGCCGAACGGCTCGTGGCCGTCGTCCCCGTGGACTGGGCCGACCGCGTTGCAGCCGCGTGCCGGGCCGGCGCCGCTGACACCGAGGCGGAGCTCGACGTGGACGCCGAGCAGGTCGGTGCGAGCGTGGGTCGCGACCTCTTCGCGACCGCCGTGGTGCCGGGTTCCTTCCCTGACTACCGGGCCGTCGTCGGTGGCGGCCCCGACCGGGGCGCGGCCGACGCCGAAGGGCTCCGGTCACAGCTGCCGATCGGGACGGAGTCCGTGGGCCTCGTCGTCTCGGGCGGCCGCGTGCAGCTCGCTCCGCCGCACGACGCGGCCGTCGCCGACGTGCTCGTCGACCCGACGTTCCTGCACGAGGCGCTCGCCGTCGCCGGGACGCGGCCGACGCTCGTGCTCGACGGGCCGCACCGGCCGCTCGCCATCCGCGGCGACGGCGCCGGCTTCTCCGTGCTCATGCCCGTGGCCCCCGACGGCCTGCGCCCGTGAGCGTGCTCGTCCACCTCTGCCGCGGATGCGGTCACCAGTCCGCCTGGCACGAGGCCGGCAACGGCGGCTACACCTCGTGCCGCTGCTGCCGGGCCGGGAGCGCCGACCCCGACCCCGCGCCGACCCTGCTGCCGACGTACAGCTCGCCACACGGCATACCAGAGCCGTTGTGGGCGCCGGGCACCCAGCGCAACGCGGGCACGATGCACGCGTCCCGCACGTGCAGCTGTGCGCAGTGCCACGAGGCCGCCGAAGCGATGACGCGTCGAGAGCACCCCTCCGCGGCTCCTAGACTGGTGGGGTTGTCCGGCCGCTGACGTAGTGCGGCACCGATAGGAGGAATGCCGTGATCGTCGCCACCGGGATCGAGCTGCGTGCAGGAGCGCGCCTGCTCGTCGAGGATGCCAGCTTCAGGATCGACTCCGGCGACCGCATCGGCCTCGTCGGCCGCAACGGTGCCGGCAAGACGACCCTGACCAAGGTGCTCGCCGGCGAGGGCCAGCCCGCCGCGGGCACCGTGACCCGCACCGGCGCCGTCGGCTACCTCCCGCAGGACCCGCGCACCGGCGACCTCGAGATCCTCGCCCGCGACCGCATCCTGTCGGCGCGCGGCCTCGACACCATCGTCCGCGAGCGGTCCGAGGCCGAGACCCGGATGGGCAGCGACGACGAGAAGACGCGCGACAAGGCCATGCGCAAGTACGCCCGGCTCGAGGTCGAGTTCGAGGCGCAGGGCGGCTACGCCGCCGAGTCCGAGGCCGCGGCCATCGCGAGCGCCCTCGGCCTCGACGAGCGCATCCTCGGCCAGCCGCTGAAGACGCTCTCCGGTGGCCAGCGCCGCCGCGTCGAGCTCTCGCGGATCCTCTTCTCCGGCAACGAGACCCTGCTGCTCGACGAGCCGACCAACCACCTCGACGCCGACTCGATCGTCTGGCTGCGGGAGTACCTCCGCGCCTACAAGGGCGGGCTCATCATCATCAGCCACGACGCCGAGATGCTCGACGCCGTCGTCAACAAGGTCTACCACCTCGACGCCAACCGCTCGGCGCTCGATGTCTACAACGTCAACTGGAAGACCTACCTCCAGTCGCGCGAGACCGACGAGAAGCGCCGCCGCCGCGAGCTGCAGAACGCCCAGAAGAAGGCCGGCGCCCTGCTCGCCCAGGCCGACAAGATGCGCGCCAAGGCCACCAAGGCCACGGCTGCGCAGAACATGGCCAAGCGTGCCGAGCGCCTGCTCGCCGGCGTCGAGGGCGAGCGCGTCCAGGACAAGGTCGCCAAGCTGCGCTTCCCCAAGCCGGCCCCCTGCGGCAAGACCCCGCTGCGTGCCTCCGGCCTGTCCCGCTCCTACGGCTCGCTCGAGGTCTTCACCGATGTCGACCTCGCCATCGACCGCGGCAGCAAGGTCGTCGTGCTCGGCCTCAACGGCGCCGGCAAGACGACGCTGCTGCGCATGCTCGCCGGCGTCGACACCCCCGACACGGGCGAGGTCGAGCCCGGCCACGGCCTGCGCCTCGGCTACTACGCCCAGGAGCACGAGAACCTCGACGTCACGCGCTCGGTCCTCGAGAACATGAAGTCGGCCGCGCCCGAGCTCGGCGAGACCGAGGTGCGCAAGGTGCTCGGCTCGTTCCTCTTCTCCGGCGACGACGTGCTGAAGCCGGCGGGCGTGCTCTCCGGCGGCGAGAAGACGCGCCTGTCGCTGGCGCTGCTCGTCGTCTCGGCCGCCAACGTGCTGCTCCTCGACGAGCCCACCAACAACCTCGACCCCGCCTCGCGCGAGGAGATCCTCGGCGCGCTCAAGACCTACGAGGGCGCCGTCGTGCTCGTCACCCACGACGAGGGCGCCGTCGACGCGCTCGAGCCCGAGCGCATCCTGCTGCTCCCCGACGGTGTCGAGGACCTCTGGGGCCCGGACTACAAGGACCTCATCTCCCTCGCCTGAGCCCCCGTCGCGCCCGCGCTGGGTACGGTGACGGCATGGCGGACAGCAGGCCGCGACGGCGCCGGCACGAGACGCGGTCGAGCGCGGGGGAGAAGCGCCTGTGGCCGGCCCTCGCCGTCGTCGTGGCGGCGCTCGCGTATGCCGTCCTCCCGGAGAGCCTGCTCGTCGGTCCGCGTCTCGCCATCCCGGCCGTCGAGCTCGTCCTGCTCGCCGCGCTGCTCGTCACCAACCCGCGGCGCATCGTCCGCCAGACCCGGTGGTCGCGGGGCCTCTCCATCGCCCTCGCCTGCGTCGTCATCGCCACCAACCTCGTGGCCCTGGCGATGCTCGTGCGGTCCCTGACCTCCTCCGAGCCGGGCGGCATGCCCTTGCTGCTCGCCGGCATGCAGGTGTGGCTGACCAACGTCATCGGTTTCGGCCTGCTCTTCTGGGAGCTGGACCGCGGCGGGCCGGTGGCGCGGCACACCGTCTCCCGGGACCGGATGCCCCCGGCGGACTGGCGCTTCTCCCAGGACGAGAACCAGGACACCGTCGTCGAGGTCGCGGCCGGCTCGAGCGAGCGCAGCAACTGGCGACCCGAGTTCATCGACTACCTCTACGTGTCGCTCACCAACTCGAGCGCCTTCAGCCCGACCGACACGATGCCCCTGACGCCACGGGCCAAGGCGCTCATGGGCCTCGAGGCGACCGCGGCCCTGCTCACCTCGCTCCTCGTCGTCGCACGCGCGGTGGGTGCCCTGGGGCATTGAGGTGCGCCCACGGTATACATAAGCATTGCTGTTGACTCACATAATGGACGGTTATTGTATTTGGTGGGGCACGTCGGGACACTGGACGACATGCCCGCCGACCACCACCTCAGCTGCCCGTTCTGCTCGGGCGACGACGTGACGCCGTTCCCCGACCCGACCGCCGCCTGGTCGTGCCTGGACTGTGCGCGCGTCTTCCGGGTGGAGCTCGTGCAGCCGGCGTGCGTCACCGGCTGGGGCGTCCTGCGCGTCGTCGTGCCCACCCGCGCGGGCGTGTCCGCGGCAGCCTGAGTCCCGCGGGACGGTGGAGTGACCCGCGGGTAGCCTGCGGGCATGACGCATCCGCACCTCCTCGTCGAGACCGACGGCCCCGTCCGCACCCTCACGCTCGACCACCCGGAGAAGCGCAACGCGCAGACCCCGTCGCTGTGGGCCGCGCTGGCCGACGAGGCGCGCTCCGTCCCCGAGGACGTACGCGTCGTCGTCCTCCGCGGGGCGGGTGACGCGTTCTCGGCCGGCATCGACACCGCCATGTTCACGCCCGAGGGCGTGCCCGGCGAGGAGAGCGTCGTCGACCTCGCAAGTGGAGGCGCGGAGGCCATCCAGCGCGGCATCGCGGCCTACCAGGACGGGTTCACGGCGTGGGCCGACTGCCCGGCCGTCGTCGTCGCCCAGGTGCACGGATACGCGATCGGCGCCGGCTTCCAGCTCGCCCTGGCCGCCGACCTGCGGATCGCGGCGCTCGACGCGTGGTTCGCAATGCGCGAGACGAGCCTCGGGCTCGTGCCCGACCTCGGCGGCACCGGGCCCCTCGTCCACCTCGTCGGCTACGCCCGGGCCCTCGAGATCTGCGCGACCGGGCGCAAGATCTCGGCCCCCGAGGCGCACGGCATGGGGCTCGTCGGCGCGCTCGCGCCCGCGGCGGACCTCGACGAGGCGACCGAGTCGCTGGTCGAGGCGCTCCTCGCAGCGCCCGACGCGGCCCTGCGCGCACTCAAGCCCCTGCTGCGCGGCGCCATGGCCGGTGACCGCGACGCCCAGCTCGCCCGCGAGCGGGAGGCGCAGACCGGTCTGCTCCAGGCGATGCTCGGGGGCTCCGGGGCCTGACATCGGCGGCCCGGGGAATCGCTGTCGGTCCCGCGCGGTTGGATCAAGGGACTACAGGAGGTCTGTGCAGTGGGCATGCAGCCGTGGATGGCGATGCGATCGATGTCGCGTGACTCGTCGGTGGCCGACCGGAGCCTCGCTCCGGGCACCCGTCGACGGGTCCTGACGTATGCCGGGCCCTACCGGAAGGCGATCATCGCCTTCCTCGCGGTCGTGGTCCTCGACTCGGTGCTCGTCGTCACCGTGCCCCTGCTGCTCAAGAGCCTCGTCGACGACGGCGTCATCCCCAAGGACTCGTCCGTGGTCGTGCGCCTCTCGCTCGTCGTCGCGGCCATCGCGATCGTCGACGCCGGCCTCACCGTGGTCTCGCGGTGGTACTCCTCGCGCATCGGCGAGGGCCTCATCAACGACCTCCGCACCCAGGTCTTCGGGCACGTCCTGCGCCAGCCGATCGCCTTCTTCACCCGGGCTCAGACGGGCTCGCTCGTCTCGCGCCTCAACAACGACGTCGTCGGCGCCCAGCAGGCCTTCACGTCGGTGCTGTCCAACGTCGTCTCCAACGTCGTGTCGGTCGTGCTCGTCGTCGGCGCGATGCTCGCCCTGTCGTGGCAGCTGACGCTGGGCTCACTCCTGCTCGTCCCGCTCTTCCTCATCCCGGCCAAGGTGATGGGCAAGCGACTCGCGAGCCTCTCGCACCGGCAGATGACGCTCAACGCCGACATGGGCACCCGGATGACCGAGCGCTTCAACGTCGCCGGCGCCCTGCTCGTCAAGCTCTTCGGCACGCCCGCGCGCGAGGAGGCCGAGTACGCCGAGCGTGCCGGTCGCGTCCGCGACATCGGCATCCAGATCGCCCTCAACCGCACGGTCTTCATGGCCGCCCTCACCCTCGTCGCAGCGCTCGCCACGGCCATGGTCTACGGCTTCGGCGGCGTCATGGCCGTGAGCGGCACGCTGTCGGTCGGCACGCTGCTGGCGCTCGCGGCCCTGCTCGGCCGCCTCTACGGCCCGCTGACGTCGCTGTCCAACGTCCGCGTCGACATCATGACGGCGCTCATCTCCTTCGAGCGCGTCTTCGAGGTGCTCGACCTCGAGCCCCTCGTCAAGGAGCGCCCCGGCGCCGTGCCCCTGCCCGACGGTCCGCTCGGTGTCGAGCTCGACCACGTGGCATTCCGCTACCCCTCGGCCGACGAGGTCTCGCTGGCCTCCCTCGAGTCCGTCGCCTCGGGCGACCGGCGCGGCAGTGGCGTCGTGCTCCACGACATCAACGTCACCGCCCCGGCCGGCCACCTCGTCGCCCTCGTCGGTCCCTCGGGCGCCGGCAAGACGACGCTGACCTCGCTCGTGTCCCGGCTCTACGACCCCAGCGAGGGCACGGTGCGCATCGGCGGCCGCGACCTGCGCGACGTGACCATGACCTCCCTCCGCGACCGCGTCGGTGTCGTGACCCAGGAGGCGCACCTCTTCCACGACACGATCCGCGCCAACCTGCTCTATGCCCGCCCCGACGCGACCGACGAGCAGATCCATGCTGCCCTTCGCGCGGCCCAGATCAGCGACCTCGTCGCGGAGCTCCCCGAGGGCCTTGACACCGTCGTCGGCGACCGTGGCCACCGGCTCAGCGGCGGTGAGAAGCAGCGGCTCGCCATCGCGCGCCTGCTGCTCAAGGCCCCCGACGTCGTCGTGCTCGACGAGGCAACGGCCCACCTCGACTCCGAGTCCGAGGTCGCCGTGCAGCGCGCCCTCGACGCGGCGCTCGAGGGCCGCACGTCCATCGTCATCGCGCACCGCCTGTCGACGATCCGCCAGGCCGACCTCATCGTCGTGCTCGACCACGGCCGAGTCGTCGAGACGGGTCGGCACTCGGAGCTGCTCGCCCGGGGCGGCCTCTACGCCGACCTGCACGCGACCCAGTTCGACGAGCAGGCCGCCGAGCGTCCCCAGCGCCCCGAGCTCGAGTCGACCACCGTGGGGGCCACCACCGCGCCCTGAGGTCGCCGAGGGTGCGGCTCGCTCACGGATGGGCGGCCGGCCCGGCTCAGCGCGTCAGGCGCTCCTCGAGACCTGCGGCGAGTCCGGCCACCGTCAGGAGGTCGACGAAGCCGCCCACCACGGCGGCCAGGCGCCGGTGGCGCACCGGCCCCAGCCGCAGCCGCAGGTGCAGGCGCGTCCGGTCCGTGCCGACCGGCTGGAGCCGCAGGCACCACGTCAGCTGCATCCGCCCCCGTGTCGAGCCGAAGAGCAGGTGGGACGCGGGCTCGAGCGACACGACGGTGAAGGTGGCGTCCGCGCCGCCCCAGTCCGGGATGACGTCCCCGACGCCGAGACCCTGCAGCGCCGGGTCGAGGCGGCGCAGGGCACGGCGCGAGCGGGGGAGGGCCCGTTCGACGGCCCGGGGGAGGTACCACCCGGCTCGGTCCTTGCCGAGCTGGACGAGCCACGGCCAGACCCGCTCTGGGGCAGCGCTCAGGGTGAAGGCCCGGTCCATGACGACGTCCGCGTCGACGAGGTCGTCGCCCGGCAGCACTGCCTCCTCCTCGGCGCGCGTCGGACGCACGAGCAGCCGTCCGGTGCTCACCGAGGGATCTGCTGGAGCGCCCACGTGTTGCCGTCCGGGTCGCTGAGGTGGGCGTACTTGACCCCGCCCATGTCCTGCACCGGTGACACGTCGACGCCGTTGCCGACGAGCAGCCGGCGGGCCGCCTCGATGTCGTCGACGACGAGGTGGAGGTTCTGCACGCGGGGGGCGTCCGGGGCGCTCATGCCGACGCCGATGACGATCGAGCAGCCAGAGCCCGGGGGAGTCAGCTGCACGACACGCATGCCGTTGCCCGGCTCGACGTCGTGGTCGAGACCGAATCCCATGCCGTCGGTGTAGAACGCCAGGCTCGCGTCGACGTCGGTCGACGGGAGGGGGACGAGTTCCAGGCGCATGTCCATGGCAGGGGCTCCTTGCGGGGTGATGGTGCCGTCATCGAGGTCGGCCCGACAGGTCGGTGACGGGCAGCACCTCGACCCTCTCACCTGTCGGTCGGCCCCGTGGCGACGACACGGTCGCGAACGGGTGGGTCGGGCGCCGGTGGATGGGCGGACGTCTGCCGCCACGCCTGCGAGACTGGAGGCGTGGACCGGGTGCACCGGCTCAGCGCTCTCGACGCGATCTTCCTGCCGATGGACACCGCGACGCAGACCCTCCACGTCGGCACGGTCCTCGTCCTCGAGGGCCCCTGTCCCGAGCCCCACGAGCTGTGGCGGCAGGTCGAGGCGAACCTCGCCCAGGGGTCCCTGCACCGCCGACGGGTGCTGCGGATGCCGCTCGAGCTCGGCCGGCCCGTCTGGGTGGACGCGGGTGAGGTCGACCTCGGTGCCCACCTGCACGACGCGGTGCTCGAGCGCCCCGGCGACGACGAGCAGCTCGCGGCCCTCGTGGTCCGGGTCATGGCCGCCCCCCTCGACGCGCATCGCCCGCTGTGGGAGATGTGGCAGGTGGGCGGCCTCTCCGGCGGGCGCTGGGCGCTGGTGCTCAAGGCGCACCACACGATGGTCGACGGGCGCACCGGGGCCGACCTGGTGCGGATGCTGCTGACGGACGAGCCGGTGCTCCGCGTGCCGGTCGCTCCGGCCGTCGCGAGGCGACCCGACGCGACGGCGGCCGTGGTGCTGACCGACGTCGTGACCTGGCTGGCCATGCTCCCCGTGCGCGCCGTCCGGATGGTCGTGGGAGCCGTCGTCTCGCCCGGACGGGCCCGACGTCGGCTGCGCGAGCTGAGGCTCGGCCTCGCCCAGGTGCTCCGGCCCGACCTGCCGCCGAGCGTGCTCGCGGGCCCGCTGGGTGCCGCTCGACGGTGGGGCTGGGCGGACGCCGACCTCGCCGAGGTGCGACGCACTGCACTGACGGCGCACTGCACCGTCAACGACGTCTACCTCGCTGCCCTGGCGGGCGCCTACCGTCGCTACCTCACCGAGCGTGGCGACCCGGTCGAGGGCGTTGTGCTCAGGGCGATCGTCCCGGTGTCGAGCGGGCCCTCGAGCAGGCGCTCGGGCCCGGTGGCCGGTCGCGCCCCCGACGGCAACCTGACGTCCGCGATGTTCGTCGAGCTCCCCGTCGACGTCCCGGACCCCGCATCGCGCCTGCGGGCGGTCGCGGCCCGGACCGCCGAGCAGAAGGCGCGGGGCATCCCGGCGGCGACGGCTGCCGTGGTCCGGACGGCCGACCACATCCCGGCGCCGCTCTTCGCGTGGGGCGCGCGTCGCTACGGCAGGTCGGGGCAAGGGCGCGTCAACGTCGTGGCGTCCAACGTGCCCGGACCGGAGCGGGTGCAGTACCTCGCCGGCCGGCGGGTCCTCGCGATGCTGCCGTACGTGCCGACAGCGCAGGAGGTCCGCTCGTGCACCGCCATGACGTCGTATGCCGGAAGGCTCACCGTCGCGGTCACCGCGGACGTCGCGGCGCTCCCGGACTCCGACCGCCTCGTCGCGGCGGTGGCCGACGAGCTCCAGGTCCTGGTCGGCCTGTCAGCCGGGTGAGCCCCGGGTCAGTCGCGGGTCAGTCGCGGGTCAACCGGTCGTGGGACCGGTGGACGAGGCCGAACGTGGACGACACCGGGCGCCGGCGGCTCAGGCGTCCTCCTCGTCCCAGATCCGGACCTTCTTGGCGCGTACCGGCGCGTCATCGACTCCGCCGTTCTCGGCCAGGCCCGCGGCCGCCTCGCGCCGGATCGCGAAGAAGATGAAGGCCAGGCCACCCGGCATGAAGAGCCACCACTGGTACGCGTAGGCCTGGTGCGGTCCGAGGTCCTCCTCCGGCTTGGGGAGCAGGCGCAGCGGGTGCTCGCCCGCGACCACCGCAGGCTGCTGCGCGCCGAGGACGACGTACGCGTCCACCTGACTGAGCGAGGGCACCTGGGCCCGCGCGTCGTCGACGCTGATGCTCGCGAGCTGCGGCTTCGGCAGGTCCCGGCCGAGGCTCACCTCGCCGGTGCGCAGCCAGCCGGTGACCTGCACCAGGCCCGACGGGGCGGGGTCGACCGAAGGGCTGGTCTCGGCGTCGGCGGCGTTGGGCACCCACCCGCGGTCGACGAGCAGCGTCAGCCCGCCGGTCTGCATGGGGGTCAGCACCTCGAAACCGACCGTCGCGTCCAGCGTCCGGTTGCGCACGAGCAGGTCGGTGCCCCCGGCATACCTGCCCGTCAGGGAGACCCGCGTCCACTGGGCTTCGGCGGGCAGCGGCGACTCCACGAGGGAGGGCGAGAAGGGCACCGGCGCCGCGCCGTAGTTGCGCGCGATGGCGTCGACCTTGGTGCGCTGCTCGACGTGGCGGTGCCACTGCCACAGGCCGAGGTAGAAGCAGGCGACCCCGAAGAGGACCGCGACGAGGGTCCAGAGCAGCCAGCGCCGCGTCAGCCAGAGTCGAACCACGCATCGACGGTACCCGGCCCGGTGGCGCGCTGGACGACGGGGCCGCCAGTGCCGTCGCCTGCTCGAGATGCGCTCAACCGGGACTCATGCGTCCGGCGAGGAGCCGCTGAGGAGTACGCGCAGCGCGGCTGGAGCGTCCGGCGAGACCGGGATGCCTGAGCACCTGGCTTCGCCGACCGTCCGATCCGCTCACAGCCGTTCGACGCGGTCCGCCTGGGGTCCTCGATCGCTCTGCCGCACCTGGTAACGGACCCGATCGCCCTCGTGCAGTGCCTCGGCGCCTCTGAGGACCGACACGTGCACGAACAGGTCCGCGCCGCCCGCATCGGGGGCGATGAAGCCGAACCCCCGCTCCGCGTCGTAGCGCGCGACCACTCCCTCCCCGCCGCGGGCCGGGACGTCGGATGTCTCCCGGTGTCCCGGCCGCGCGCGGGTCGCCGACCTCGCGGGTGCGCGCCGCGGTGTCGAGCTGCGCGCGAGGCGCACATCGCGAGCCTGCGGGCCCTTCTCGCTCACGACGACGTCGTACGTCACGCGGTCTCCCTCGATCAGCTCGGGGAGCCCGTCGGCCAGCTCCCGGACGTGGACGAACACGTCGGGGCCGCCCGACTCGGGCGTGATGAACCCGAAGCCCTTGTCCGCGTCGTACCAGGACACGGTGCCGTCCGCCCCGTCGGACGCCCCAGTCTGCGTGGCGGCCTGGGCTCCCAAGGGCAGCAGGTGGTCAGCCTGGGGTCCCTTCTCGCCGTCGACGACGAGGAATGCCACCCGCTGCCCCTCCGAGACCACGTTGCCACCCACGATGGCCGAGCTGTGCACGAAGATCTCGGCACCGTCGCCATCAGGCGTGATGAAGCCGTACCCCTTGGCAGGCTCGTACCAGGAGACCGTGCCGAGCACACCGAGCGGTGTGTCGGCGGAGTGGTCGGCCGTGACCCGTACGCGGCGTGCCTGCGGGCCGCGGTCGCCCTCGCCGATCTCGAACTCGACCAGCTGCCCCTCCCTGAGCAGCCTCGTCCCGTCGTCGCTGACGATCTCGGACGCATGCACGTACAGGTCCTCTTCCTCCTGCCCGAGGGCGATGAAGCCGAACCCTCGGTCGGCATCGAACCAGCGGACGGTTCCCTCGGTCACGGAAGACTCCTTGTCGAAGCTACGGTCGGTGTCCGTCCAGTGTCCCCGACGGGACTGCGGCCTGCGTCCGGCCACGGTGCACGCAGCCCGGCCCCTCGAAGTGCAGAGCCCGTCGCGGCCCCGTCGAGGCTGCGCCAGGTCACCCCGTGGCGCGTGAGCCCTGGTCGGTGTCCGCGTTCCGGTTCGCCGCAACAGCCGCGCCGAGGAGCCCGAGCGACACGACGCCGACCAGGCCGAGCAGCCGCGTCGACGGTGTCAGCCCACCGACGCCCACGGCGTAGGCGCCCCCGACGGGGAGGACGCCGCCGCACCGGCGAGAAGAGATCGCCGTGCCGCTCGGTCGCCACGACGGGCTACGCCTTCCAGCGCGTCAGCCACAGGGCCTCCTCGTCACAGCCGGTCCAGGGTCCTGTCCTGCATGCTCGCATCCCGGCACTACGGGGCCGCCGGGGGATGGATCCGCCACCTGATGGGCGATGGGCGACCTCTCGGCCTGACCGACCCACCGATCGTCACCTCACCGCGGTCGACCGGCCCGATGGCATTCGGCGGCACCAGCGCCCGGGTTGCAGCAGGACCCGGCCTAGAGTGGGGACCATGACCCACCTTCCCGACCCGAGCGTGCGACCGGCCGGCCTGGCCGACCAGTTCGGTCGGGTGGCACGCGACCTCCGCGTGTCTGTGACCGACCGCTGCAACCTGCGCTGCACCTACTGCATGCCTGCCGAGGGCCTGCCGTGGATGCCCAAGGCGGAGATGCTGACCGACGAGGAGATGCTGCGCATCATCGGGCTCTTCGTCCGCGACGGCGTCACCCAGGTGCGCCTGACGGGCGGTGAGCCGTTGCTGCGGCGCTCGCTCGTCGACCTCGTCGCAGGCATCGCGGCTCTCGAGCCCCGGCCGAGGATCGCGATGACGACCAACGGCGTCGGCCTCGAGCGGGTCGCCATCGGGCTCAAGGAGGCCGGACTCGACCGCGTCAACGTCAGCCTCGACACGATCGACTCCGAGACGTTCACGCAGCTGACCCGTCGTGACCGGCTCGCCGACGTCGAGGCGGGCCTCAAGGCCGCGGCCGACGCGGGCCTGACCCCCGTCAAGGTCAACGCCGTCGCCATGCGCGGCATCAACGACGACTCGGTGGCCGACGTCCTCGCCTGGTGCCTCGAGCGTGGCTACGAGCTGCGCTTCATCGAGCAGATGCCGCTCGACGCGCAGCACGCCTGGGACCGGGACCGGATGATCTCGGCCGACGAGATCCGTGAGCGGTTGTCCGAGCGCTGGGAGCTCACCCCGCTGCCGGCCGCCGACCGCGGCAGCGCCCCGGCCGAGCGCTTCCTCGTCGACGGAGGCCCCGAGACCGTCGGCATCATCGCGAGCGTCAGCGCGCCCTTCTGTGCCGCTTGCGACCGCACCCGCCTCACGGCCGATGGCCAGGTGCGCAACTGCCTCTTCTCGACGACCGAGACCGACCTGCGCGGGCCGATGCGCGAGGGTGCGACCGACGAGGAGCTCCTCGGCCTCATGCGCGGCGAGATGTGGCGCAAGCGCCGCGGGCACGGCATCGGCGACCCGGACTTCGTCCAGCCGGACCGCCCGATGTCGGCCATCGGCGGTTGACGCGGTCGAGCCCCGACCCCACGACGCCGCACCACGCCCACCTGACCCCGGTGAGCGCCCGCAGCGGGACCGGCTGGTTTGATGAGCCCATGGACCCCGTGGTGCGTGTCTCAGGTGGCCTGGTCCGCGGTGTGAACCGCGACGGCGTCAGCTCCTTCCTCGGCATCCCGTATGCCGCGCCGGCCGTGGGAGCGGACCGCTACCGGGCGCCGCAACCCGTCGTCCCGTGGGCGGGGGAGCGGCCGGCGCACGAGCACGGCCCCACCGCGGCGCAGGCGCCCTACCCGGCTCCCATGGACGCCGTCCTGCCGAGCTCGGTGGCGCCCGGCGACGACTACCTCAACGTCAGCGTCTGGGCACCGGAGGACGCCGACGGCCTGCCCGTCATGGTGTGGATCCCCGGCGGGGCGTTCGTGCGCGGCGCCAACTCGGTGCCCACCTACGACGGAGCGGCGTTCGCCCGCGACGGCATCGTCGTCGTCGGCGTCAACTACCGGGTCGGCGTGCCCGGCTTCGGCGTGCTCGACGGGGCTCCGACCAACCTCGGGCTGAGGGACCAGATCGCGGCGCTGGAGTGGGTGCGTGACAACGTCGAAGCCTTCGGCGGGGCGCCCGACGACGTGACGGTCTTCGGCGAGTCCGCCGGGGGCATGAGCGTCGCGACCCTCATGGCGTCGCCTGCCGCCGAGGGCCTTTTCCGGCGCGCCGTCATCCAGAGCGGCGGCGGCACGGCGGTCTGCACGCTCGACGACGCCCGTCTGGTCAGCGCCGAGATCGCGGCCCGGCTGGGCGTCCCCGCCACGGCCGAGGCCTTCGCCGCGCTCGACCCCGAGACCGTCGTCGCCGCACAGTCGGCCGTGGGGCTGGCCATCCAGGCCGACCCCGACCCGGCTCGGTGGGGCGCATCGGTGCTGCGCGGGGGCCTCGGCATCATGAGCCTCTTCCCCGTCGTCGACGGCGACATCGTGCCGGGAGTCCCCGAGGAGCGTCTCCGCGAGGGCGCCGGGGCCGGGATCCCGCTGCTCATCGGCACGACGCGCGACGAGTTCCGGCTCTTCCTCGTGCCCACCGGCGTGGCCGCCGGCGTCACGGCTGAGGTGCTGCCGCTCCTGGGACAGCGCTACGGCTGGCCTGAGCAGGCCGTCACGACGTATGCCGCGAACCGACCCACCGCAGCGCCCGGCGACGTCGCGGCCGCGATCCTCACCGACGCCGCCTTCCGCGCGCCCACGACCCGTCTGGCCGACGCGCACCACGCTGCCGGGGGATCGGTGCAGCTATACGAGTTCGACTGGGGGACAGACGTGGCCGCGCTCGGCGCGTCCCACGCGCTCGAGCTGCCGTTCGTCTTCGACACCCTCGAGGCCGCGACAGCCATGGTCGGCCAGAACGCCCCGCAGCACCTCGCCGACCAGGTCCACCGCGCCTGGGTCGATTTCGGTCGGACCGGTGACGCCGGATGGCCCCGATGGACCCCGGAGCACCCGACCGTCATGGCGTTCGACATCGAGTCGTCCGTCGTCACCGGGCCCCGGGCCGACGAGCTGCGCCTCTGGGGCTGAGGGCGCCGACGGCCGGCACCCCACGCCCGGGAGCGCTCAACCGTCGGTGTCGGTGAGCTGTCCGACGGGGACGACCTCGATGAGGAAGCCCCGCAGCGCCACGAAGTCGGCCAGCGACTTCTCGTGCTCGTCGCAGGCCAGCCACACCTTTCGACGGTCGGCCGTGTGCAGCTTGGGGTTGTTCCAGATGACGGCGTGACGGGCGGTGGCACGGCAGCCCTTCGCGCTGCAGACGTGTTCGACCTCGACCGCGGACGAGGCCGGGGAGAGCGGACCGCTCACTGCTCGAGGCGCTGCGTGTCGTCCCGCGGCACCACCGACTGGATGCTGCCGGGCTGACGCGGGCTCACGGCATTCGCGAGCACGACGGCGACGTAGGGGATGAACACGGCGGCGACGACGGCGGTCCAGCGCAGCCACCCCGACGTGACGAAGACGAGGCCGAAGCACGCGATGCGGATGCCCATCATCGTCAGGTAGCGCCTGACGCGCTGGTCCTGGTCGTCCGTGCTGGACGTCGAGGCCGAGGTGACGGTGTGCACCACGGGTTCGTTCTTGGCTCTTGGCACCCTTCCACCATAAGCCTGTCCCAGCCGCGTGCCGCGGTGCTGTCTACCCTTCGGTAGTCCGTTAGGTTTCCGTGCAGGGCAGCGACCCGGCAGCGACCCGGCAGCGGCCGGACGGATGGAGGAACGCACTGTGTCAACGACCGAGGCGCGCAACGTGCTCGTCACCGGAGGCAACCGCGGCATCGGCCTGGCCATCGCCAGGGCCTTCGCCGACGCCGGCGACAACGTCGTCATCACCCACCGCTCCGGGGAGCCGCCGGAGGGCCTGCAAGGCGTCATCTGCGAGGTCACCGACTCCGCCTCCGTCGACGCCGCGTTCAAGGCCGCCGAGGAGATCTTCGGCGGCCCCGTCGAGGTGCTCGTGGCCAACGCCGGCATCACCCGCGACACCCTCCTGATGCGCATGAGCGACGACGAGTTCGACTCCGTCATCGACACCAACCTCGCCGGCGCCTTCCGCTGCGCCCGCCGAGCCGCGACCGGCATGATCCGCCGGCGTCGCGGCCGCATCGTGCTGATCAGCAGCGTCGTCGGCCTCTACGGCTCGCCGGGCCAGACGAACTACGCCGCGTCCAAGTCGGGCCTCGTCGGTCTCGCCCGCTCCATCTCGCGCGAGCTCGGTGGCCGCGGCATCACGGCCAACGTCGTGGCGCCCGGCTTCATCGACACCGAGATGACGGCAGTCCTGCCGGACGAGCAGAAGAAGGCCTACCTCGCCAACATCCCCGCGGGCCGATTCGCCACGCCCGAGGAGGTCGCCGCGGTCGTGCGGTTCGTCGCGAGCGACGACGCCGCCTACATCACCGGTGCAGTGATCCCGGTCGACGGCGGGCTCGGCATGGGGCACTGAGCCCACCACACGGCATACGCACGTATGCCGTCAGCAGCGTTGCGCACCAAGCGTCCCCACCACACGAGAAAGTCGCAGGCATGGGAATCCTCGAAGGCAAGAAGCTCCTCATCACCGGTGTCCTCATGGACAGCTCGATCGCGTTCCACGTCGCGAAGATCGCCCAGCAGGAGGGTGCCACCGTCATCCTCACCTCGTTCGGCCGGACGATGAAGATCACCCAGACCATCGCCAAGCGCCTGCCCGAGACGCCTGTCGTGATCGAGCTCGACGTGGCCGACCAGGAGCACCTCGACACCCTCGCCGAGCGTCTGCGCGAGCACGTCGACGGCCTCGACGGCGTGCTGCACTCCATCGGCTTCGCCCCGCAGGGCGCCTTCAACTTCCTCGAGGGCACCTGGGAGGACGTGTCGACGGCCGTGCACATCTCGGCCTACAGCCTCAAGGCCCTCGCGGTCGCCACCCTGCCCCTGATGTCCGAGGGTGGCAGCGTCGTCGGGCTCACCTTCGACGCGAAGTTCGCCTGGCCGGTCTACGACTGGATGGGCGTCGCCAAGGCGGCCTTCGAGTCCACCAACCGCTACCTCGCCCGCGACCTCGGCCCCAGCGACGTGCGCTGCAACCTCGTCGCCGCCGGGCCCATCCGCACGACGGCCGCGAAGTCCATCCCGGGCTTCGAGCAGTTCGAGAAGGTCTGGGACGACCGCGCGCCGCTCGGCTGGGACGTCAACGACCCGGTGCCCGCGGCCAAGGCCTGCGCGGCCCTGCTGTCCGACTGGTTCCCCGCCACGACCGGCGAGATCGTCCACGTCGACGGCGGCGTCCACGCCATGGGGCAGTGACGTCGCACGCCTTCCGGCGCTCTCGCTAGAGTCCTGCCCATGCCTCACGCCGGGACCGAGTCCAGCCCCCTGACGACGAACGATCCCGAGGCGGTGCCGGCCCCGGTGGCGGCGGTGCGGGTCGACGAGGTGCGGGTGCTCGACGGGCCCAACCTCTACTTCGCCCGGCCCACGATCAAGGTCATCCTGCACGTCCCCGGTTACCTCGCGCTCAAGCGCACGGATGCCGAGGCGCTGGCCCAGAGGCTCGGCATGCGCTCGGCCCGTCCGGGCAAGCGGGGCACCGCGCTGCGCCAGCGGTTCGTCATGCGCGTCATCCGTACCGTGACGCGCCGGGTCGGCAGCGAGATCGGTGCCGGACGGCTGGGCGTACGCGTGCGGGCCGGTCAGACGGTCGACGACGTCGTGCTCGCCTTCCCGTGGGTGCACCGCACGCGCGGCCGCGTCGCGGGGGAGCAGGTCGGCGCCGTCATGGCCGGGCTGCTCGACCCGTCACGTCGTGCCGACGAGGTCATCGAGGCGGCCGCCGCCGTCATCCTCGCGGCGCCGGACGGTCCCGGGCCGAGCGTCATCACCCCCACGGTGCCCGTCGCGTCCGTCACCGGGACCAACGGCAAGACCACGACGACGCGCCTCATGGCGCACATGTGCATGAGCGCCGGCCTCACCACCGCGTGGAGCTCGACCGACGGCGTCGTCGTCATGGGCGAGACCAAGGAGGAGGGCGACTTCTCCGGACCCGCCGGTGCGCGTGGGGTCCTCGAGACGCCCGGCCTCGACATCGGCATCCTCGAGACCGCGCGAGGCGGCATGCTCCTCAAGGGGATGGGCGTCACGGCCAACGACGTCAGCGTCGTCACCAACGTCAGCGCCGATCACCTCGGCCTGCAGGGCATCGACACCCTCGACCAGCTGGCCGAGGTCAAGGCCATCGTCACGACGGTGACCAAGCCCCAGGGTTGGGTCGTGCTCAACGGCGACGACCCACGCGTGTGGGCGATGCGCTTCGGCATCAAGGCCAAGCCGTGGGCCTTCAGCCTCGACCCGGCGTCGCCGGCCCTCTGGGAGTCGATCAACTCCGGTGGTCGCGGCATCACCGTCCTCGACGGCGAGATCGTCGTGCTGTCGCCCAACGGCGACCCCGACCGACTCGTCAAGATCGTCGACGTGCCGATGACGCTGAGCGGGCTGTCCCGCAACAACATCGCCAACGCGCTGGCCGGCGCTGCTGCTGCGCTCGGCCTCGGCGTCCCGCGCTCGGCCGTCGTCGAGGGCCTGCGCACCTTCGCCCCTGACCCCGAGCACAACTGGGGGCGGCTCAACACCTACTCCCTGCCGCTGCCGAGCGGCGGCAAGGCCACGGTCATCATGGACATGGCCCACAACGAGGCTGGCCTCGAGGCGTTGCTCGAGGTCGCCCGCGGCCTCGCCGCGCCCGGCGGCGCCGTGCGTCTCGGACTCGGCTGCGCCGGCGACCGTGCCGACGACGCCATCATCGCCATGGGCGAGATCGCCGGCCGGGGAGCCGAGGAGGTGGCCCTGAAGATCGCTCGCCACTACCTGCGCGGCCGCGAGCCCGAGGAGCTGCTCGGGCTCTTCCGCGAGGGACTCGCCAAGGTCGGCGTCCTCGACGTGCCGGGACACGACACCGAGCTCGAGGCCCTCGAGGCTCTCGTGCCCCACGCTCTGGACGGGGACGTCATCGCCCTCATGTGCCACGCGGAGCGCTCCGAGGTCGACGCGTGGATCCGCGCGCACGGCGGAAAGGTCGACGACGCGCGTTCGATCCGCCGCAAGGTCGTCGCCGCCCGCGGAGAGCACGAGCTCGAGGCCGAGATCTCGGCACTGTGGGAGATGACCGACGAGCAGGCCCGCCTGGCCGCGGCCCAGGAGCTCGTCGACGGGCACCCCGGCGACCCGCGACTCGTCTTCGAGCTGGCCGGGGCCAAGGACGCCTTGGGCGACGAGCAGGGCGCCATCGGCCTCTACGAGGAGGCGCTCGAGGGTGGCCTGCGCGAGCCGCACCGACACCGTGCCCAGCTGCAGCTCGCCTCGAGCCTGCGCGTCGTCGGACGCGCCTCGGAGGCGCAGCAGCTCGTCGCCGACGTGCTCGAGGCCCGTCCGCACAACACCGCCGCGCTCATGCTGCGGGCGCTCGTGCAGGCCGACCTCGGCCAGGAGCGCCAGGCGGTCGCGGACCTCATCCGCGCGACGCTCGAGGCGACGACCGACGTCGACACGCAGGCCTACCGCCGCGCGCTGCGGGCCTACGCCGACGAGCTCGCCCCCGCCGCCGACTGACCCCGCGCGACCGGGGCCAACCACCCGCGCGCCCGCCCGCACCACAACTCCGCCCGGGCGGAGTTGTGGTGGGGCTTGTCGCGCGATCGACCCGCAAGGCCCGCCCGGGCGGAGTTGTGGTGGGGTTCCGTGGGTGATCGACCTCGATAGGTCCGCCGTGGCGGAGTTGTCGAGGGGCTTGTCGCCTGATCGACCTCGGTAGGTCCGCCGGGGCGGAGTTGTGGTGGGGTTTGGTGCGTGATCGACCGCGATAGGTCCGCCCGGGCGGAGTTGTCGAGGTCAGATGGCGGTGTCGTCCGCTGGCACGGGCTGCGCGTCCGTCGGCACGGCGCCGAGTGCCTCACCCTCGGCCTCGGCCGTCTCGGTGAGGGTGGTCGGGTCGAGGTCGGGGTCGCTCGTCGCTGCAGCCGGCGTGCCGATGCGGGCACCGGCCTGGGCGTGCTTGGTGCGCTCCTCGAGCTCGGCGACGACGAGCGCGTGCTGGTCGACGCACATGACGACGAGGTCGCCGGGGTTGGTCCTGGCGAGCACGTGGCGCACGGCCTCGAGCTCGTCGAGCACCACCTCGACCTGACGGCAGCGGGCGCCGTCCTTCATGGCGGCGTGGGCTCCCTCTGCCACGAGTGCGGCGGTCTCGCCGGGCTTGCGGCCGCGAAGGCGCTCGTCCTCCCGCACCACGATGACGTCGAAGTGCTGGGCGGCCACCGCGCCGAGCTCGCGCATGTCGTCGTCGCGGCGGTCGCCGGCCGCGCCGATCATGCCGATGCGTGAGCTGCGGCCGAGGTCGGACTGACCCTCCCTCTGGGCGGCGTAGCGGTCGACGAACGCGCCGAGCTCCTTCATGCCGGCGGCGTTGTGGCAGTAGTCGACGAAGACGTCGGCGTTGCCCACCTGCACGAGGTTGAGGCGTCCGGGGGAGAGGTAGTAGGTCGTCGCGAACGTGCGCAGTCCCTGCCGGATGTCGTGCAGCGGCGCGCCCGCGGCGAACGCCGCGCCGGCGGCAGCGAGCGCGTTGGCCACGTTGAAGCGCGCCGCGCCGCCGAACGTCGAGGGCAGCAGGTGCGTCCACGCGAGCTGCATGCTGCGGCGACCGTGCTTGATGACGATCATCTCGCCGCGGTCGCTCGGCTCGAGCACGACTGCGCGTCCGCCGCGACGGCAGTAGTCGTCGACGAACTCGCGGACCTCGCTGCCGGGCTCGGCCATGGTGAACCAGACGATGCCGCCGGAGCAGCGCCGGCGCATGTTGCGCACGTTGACGTCGTCGGCGTTGAGCACCGCGAAGCCGTCGCGCGGCACGGCCTCGACGATGACGGCCTTGACGTCGGCGAGCTGGCGGAGCGTGTCGATTCCCTTGAGGCCCAGGTGATCCGGGGCGACGTTGGTGACGACGGCGATGTCGTTGCGGTCGTAGCCGAGACCCTCGCGGAGGATGCCACCACGGGCGACCTCCATGACGGCGAAGTCGACGCGCGGGTTCTGCAGCACCATCCGGGCCGAGCGGGGACCCGACGCGTCGGCCTTGATGACGAGACGCTCGTCGATGACGACACCGTCGGTCGAGGTCATGCCGACCTTGCGCCCGAGGCCCTTGAAGATGTGGGCGATCATGCGCGAGGTCGTCGTCTTGCCGTTGGTGCCGGTGACGGCGACGATCGGCACGCGCGACTGCGCGCCCGGCGGGAAGAGCAGGTCGACGACAGGCTTGGCGATGAACTGCGGCTCACCCACGGTCGGGTGCGTGTGCATGCGGAAGCCGGGCGCGGCGTTGACCTCGCAGATCGCGCCGCCGGTCTCGCGCACGGGGTAGGTGATGTCGGGACAGATGAAGTCGATGCCGGCGACGTCGAGACCGACGATGCGCGCCGCCTCCTCGGCGATCTCCACGTTGTCCGGGTGCGCGTCGAAGGTGCGGTCGATCGAGATGCCGCCGGTCGACATGTTGCCGGTCAGGGCGAGCTTGACCATCTCGCCCTCGGGCGGCACCGACTCGAGCGTGTGCCCCTGGCCGGCGAGGATGTCGATGGCGTTGGCGTCGACCTTGATCTTCGTCAGGACCTTCTCGTGGCCGACACCGCGGCGCGGGTCGGCGTTCGTGATGTCGACGAGCTCGGCGACGGTGTGGGTGCCGTCGCCGACGACGTGGGCGGGCACGCGCTCGGCGATGGCCTGCATGCGTCCGCCGACGATGAGGCAGCGGTAGTCGCGGCCGGTCACGAAGGACTCGACGATGATCGTGCCGCGTCGCGACTCCGCCTTGGCGATCTCGTAGGCCTTCTCGACCTCCTCGTCGCTCATGAGGTTGAGGCACACACCGCGACCGTGGTTGCCGTCGAGCGGCTTGACGACGACGGGGAACCCGATGCGTCGGGCGGCGTCGAGCGTGCCCCGCAGCGTCCGCGCGGCCTCCTGCTTCGGCACGGGCAGGCCGGCCGAGCCGAGGAGCTTGGTCGTCAGGTCCTTGTCGCTCGCGATGTCGACGGCGAGGGCGCCGGTCTTGGAGGTCATGGTGGCGCGGATGCGCTGGGCGTGGACGCCCTGGCCGAGCTGGACCAGCGAGGCCGCGTTCAGTCGGATGAAGGGGATGTCGCGCGAGGCGGCCTCCTCGAGGATGGCCGCGGTGGACGGCCCGAAGGCGACCCGCTCGGCCTGGCGCAGGAAGGCGTTGAACTCGGTCTCGAAGTCGAAGCCGTCCTCGGCGTCGACGAGGTGGTTGATGAGGCGCACGGCGAGCTTGCCCGCGGCCACGCCCACCGTCTCGTCGGTGTAGCTGTAGACGACGTTGTAGTGCCCGGGCCTGCCCTTGACCGCGCGGGTCTTGCCCCGGCGCGAGTCGTGGCCGGCCAGGGTCTGCAGCTGCAGCGCGACGTGCTCGGCGACGTGGCCGAGCCAGGTGCCCTCGTGCAGGCGCTCGATGAAGCCGCCGCGCCGGCCGAGCGAGCAGGTGTGCCGCTCGAGGCCCGGGACGAGCTCGACGAGCTGGTCGGTGAAGCCCGGGAGCGAGACGGTGGGGTACTCCTCGAGGCTGCCGAGGTCGACGACGAGGTGGATCGCCTGCTGGTAGGACCACACGTTGGGTCCGCGGTAGATCCGGGTCTCGAGGATCTTCAGGTCCGGTCGGGCCGGTCCTGTGGGGGTGGGTACCTCGACGGCCATGGGTCTCCTCCTACGGGGGGTCGTGCGGGGCGTGCCGTGCGGCAGGCCCCCGACCGTTGGTGCGGCGTGCTGGTGCGGCGTGCTGGTGCGACGTGCTGGTGCGGGCGGGCGGGACTCAGTGAGCGGCGCTGCTCGTCGTCGAGCGCGCCGCACGGACCTTGGCGGGGACGACCGCGCCCTCGATGTCCGGGTGGCGTTCGACGAAGGCGGTCAGCTCGACGTGGTCCAGGTCGAACGTACTGCCCGTGGGCAGCGAGTGCACGACCGCGCCCGAAACGAGCAGGGGCGCCCCGCGACGCGCGTCGGGGGCGTCGGTGATGGCGTTGCGGGCGTTGACGAGGAAGATCGAACCGGCCCCGATGACCGACATGACCTTGCCGTCACGGATCTCGGCGGCGGTGTTCTCGTCGATGCCCATGCCGAGCAGGTTGGGCGACGCGGCGACCATCGACATGAGCCGCCCGTAGCGACCCCGCTGGTCGAAGTGCTGGTCGATGATGACGTCCTCGACGAGACCGAGCCCGGCCGAGATCTGGCTGGCGCGCTGCTTGGGCGTCAGGCCCTCCTCGCCGAGCGAGATCATGAACCGGCTCATGATCGAGGCACCGGCGGACGTGCCGGCGATGACGGCGCCGCGCTCGTAGGCCCGCACGATCGCGGCGCCGACGGGGGTGCCGACGATGTTCTGGGCGAGCTTGACCTGGCTGCCTCCGGTGAGGAAGACACCGGTCGCCGTGTCGAGGGCCTCGACCATGGCGGGGTCGTTCGAGTCGCGGCGCGTCTCCGGGTGGACGACCGAGACGTCACCGCCACGCAGGCGGGTGAAGACGTCGCGGTAGGCCTCGGACACCTCGCCGGCGTACGACGAGGCCGTCGGGATGACGACGATGTGCGAGCGCCGACCCCCGGCGAGCTTGATGAAGCGCTTGAGCACGACCGAACGACCGATCCGGTCCTCTGCACCGCCGATGATGAGCAACGTGCGGCGGACGCCGCCGGTATTCGGGGGTGTGGACGGTGGAGCGACGGACTGCATCGCGCCAGCCTAGTGACCGGCGTGTGGGACGGGCGGAGCCTGGGTCGGCGTGCCGTCGTCGAGATCGGCTTCCTCGATCTCCTCGCGCGAGATCCCGAGCAGGTAGAGCACCGAGTCGAGGTAGGGCACGTTGACCGCGGTCTGGGCCTGCTCCTGCACGACGGGCTTGGCGTTGAAGGCGACCCCGAGGCCTGCGATGTCGAGCATGTCGAGGTCGTTGGCGCCGTCCCCGATGGCGACGGTGCGGCTGAGCGGCAGCCCCTCCTCGTCGGCGAACTCGCGCAGGGCGCGGGCCTTGCCGGCGCGGTCGACGACCTCGCCGACGACCTGCCCGGTCAGGTGCCCGTCGACGATCTCGAGCCGGTTGGCGCGGGCGTGGTCGATCCCGAGGTCGTCGGCGAGCTCGCCGACGATCTCGATGAAGCCGCCGCTGACGAGCCCGACGGTGAAGCCGAGGCGCTTGAGGGTGCGCACCAGCGTCCGAGCTCCCGGCGTCAGCTCCACGGCCTCGCGCACCTCGTCGAGCACCGATGCCGGCAGGCCTGCGAGGGTCGCGACGCGCGCCCGCAGGGACTCCTCGAAGTCGAGCTCACCCGCCATGGCACGGGCCGTCACCTCGGCCACCTCGGCCTCGCGGCCGCAGTGCGCGGCGAGCAGCTCGATGACCTCCTGCTGGATCAGCGTCGAGTCGACGTCGAGCACGACGAGGCGCCGACCGCGGCGGGCGAGACCACCCGGCGCCACGGCGATGTCGATCCCCTCCGAGGTGGCCACGAGGGCCAGCTCGGTGCGCAGCGAGGGCACGTCGGCGCCGGAGATGTCGAACTCGACGGTCGTCACGGGGTAGCGCGACAGCCGGCGGATGCGATCGATGTTGGCGCCGTGGTCGGCGATGCGGCTCGTCACGAGCGAGACCGCGTCCGCGCGCAGAGGTGCCCCGAGGACGACGACGGCCGCTCGACCCTGGCGTGACCGCGCGTTGACGCCGGTGCCCTCGTCGACGGTCAGGGTCAGGCCGAGACGGTGCGCGGCCACCGCGGCGGCGTCGCGCAGCCGCTCGACGTGGGCGCCTGGGCGCAGCAGGACGGTCAGCGTCAGGTGGCCGTTGACGACGACCTGCTGGATGTCGAGGACCTCGGCGTCGACGCCGGACAGCGCTCCCAGGAGGGTCCCGGTGACGCCGGGACGGTCGTCCCCCGTCACGGTCACGCTGAGGGTGTGGATGTCCGTTCCGTCCGTGCTGTTCGCTTCGGTCACCCGCGTCAGGGTAGTGACGCCGCGCGCCTCGCCGCGCTCCCTTCCGGGATGCGGCCGGTCGTCCGAGGGCGTATGCCGGGTGGCGCGGTTCGTCAACCCAGCGCGCTCAGCAGGAACGCGAGGGCAAAACCGAGCATCGTCACGAGGCCGACGAGCCGCCCCGCGTGCTCGGTCGCCTCGGGCATCATCGTGTCGGCGAGCATCGTGATGATGGCGCCGGCCGCGAACGTCTGGATGCCTGCCACGAGGGCGGGGGAGGCGCCCTGGAGCAGGACGAAGCCGGCCCCCGCGGCGAGTCCCGAGGCGACCATCACGAGGAGCCACAGTCGCAGGATCTGGCCGGTCGAGCGTCCGGCCCGCTTGAGGCCGGCGCTGGCCGACATCGACTCGGGCACGTTGGACAGGAAGACGGCCGCGACCATCGCGATGCCGACCTCTCCGCCACCGAGCAGGCTCACGCCGATCGCCGCCGACTCGGGGATGCCGTCGAGAAGGGCTCCGAGGACGAGCGCCATGGCGCCGGCCCCTTGCTGCGGTCCGCCGGTGGGGCTCTTACGACGGTGGCCGCCGCGGCGGTCGATGAGCCAGTCGCCGACGAAGAAGACGAGCGAACCGCTGACGAGCCCGATGACGACGGGCGCGGTGCCGCCGGAGCGGAAGGCGTCCTCGGTCAGCTCGAAGGCCACGGCGCTGATGAGCACGCCGGCCCCGAACGCCATGACGAGCCCGATGGCCCGGTACGAGGCACGAGCGTAGAGGCCGAGCAGTGCGCCGACGAGCAGGGCAGCCCCGCCGACGAGTCCCCAGAAGGTCGCGGTAAACATGCCCGGTTCGTACCCTCAGGCGGGTGCTGTCCTCGCACTCGCTCGTGAGGAGTTCATCTCGTCGCGCCACTGCAGCAGGTCCCGCACCCGTGCCATGTCCGGGTCGGCTGCGGCGACGCTCGCGGTGAACAGGCGCGTGCCGATCTCGTGCAGCTGCTGGGCGTTGCTCGCGTAGTCGCCGGACTGGTCCGGGTTGCGGCCCGGGACGAAGGCGACACCGGCCGACCGCTCGATCTCGAGCGGGTCCCGGCCGCGGCGGGCGCACCACTCGTCGAGGACCCGGTGCTTGTGCGCGATCTCGGCGCGGTCGCCGAAGCCGTGCCAGATGTCCGCGTGCTCGGCCACGATGCGCAGCGTCTTCTTCTCGCCGCCACCGCCGATGAGGATCGGGATGTCGCGGGTCGGTGGCGGGTTGAGGCGCGTCCAGCGGTCACGGATGACCGGAAGGTCGCGGGCGAGGTCGTCGAGGCGACCGCCGGCCGTGCCGAAGTCGTAGCCGTACTCGTCGTAGTCGAGCTGCTTCCAGCCAGATCCGATCCCGAGGATCAGCCGCCCACCGCTCACGTGGTCGACGGTGCGGGCCATGTCGGCGAGCAGGTTCGGGTTGCGGTAGCTGTTGCACGTGACGAGCGCGCCGATCTCGACGGCCTCGGTCGACTCCGCCCAGGCACCGAGCATCGTCCAGCACTCGAAGTGCATCCCGCCGCTGTCACCGCTCAGGGGGAAGAAGTGATCCCACGTCAGCAGCAGGTCGACGCCCATCTCCTCGAGCGTGCTTGCGGTGCGGCGGATCTGCGCCCACGTCGCGTGCTGCGGCGGGATCTGGACGCCGACCCGCGCGGGCCGTGGGTCGGCCGCGCTCGCCGGCGCCGCGAGCTCCTCGGTGATGCCCGAGCTCACCGGGTGACGACCTGGCCCTTGCCGACCACGACGATGCCCGTCTCGGTCACGTGGAAGCCGCGGGCCCGGTCGTGCTCGTGGTCGATGCCGATCTGACAGCCCTCGGGGATCACGACGTTCTTGTCGATGATCGCGCGACGGATCTGGGCGTGCCGTCCGACCTCGACGCCGTCGAGCAGCACCGACCCCTGGATGCTCGCGTAGGAGTGGACGTGCACGAGGGGCGAGAGCACTGACGCGTAGATGTGCGCGCCCGAGACGACGACGCCGGGGGAGACGGCCGAGTTGAGCGCCTCACCGATGCGGTCACCGCTGCCGTGCACGAACTTCGCCGGCGGGTAGGGGCTGTGCTGGGTGTAGATCGGCCACTCGTAGTTGTAGAGGTTGAAGACCGGGTGGATCGAGATGAGGTCCATGTGCGCGTCGTAGTACGACTCGATGGTGCCGACGTCGCGCCAGTAGCCGCGGTCGCGCTCGGTCGCCCCGGGGACGTCGTTGTCCTTGAAGTCGTAGACGCCCGCCTCACCGCGACCGACGAAGTACGGCACGATGTCGCCGCCCATGTCGTGGTTCGAGTCGGTGTCGCGGTCGGTCGTCACGGCCTCCTCGAGGGCGGCTGCGGTGAAGACGTAGTTGCCCATCGAGGCGAGCACCTCCTCGGGGTTGTCGGGCAGCCCCTTGGGGTCGCTCGGCTTCTCGAGGAACGCGGCGATCTTGGACGGGTCGGTGTCGTCGACCTCGATGACGCCGAACTGGTTGGCGAGCGAGATCGGCTGGCGGATGGCGGCGACGGTGCACGCGGCGCCCGACTCGATGTGCTGGTCGACCATGGCGCTGAAGTCCATGCGGTAGACGTGGTCGGCCCCGACGACGACGACGATGTCGGGCCGCTCGTCGTGAATCAGGTTGAGGCTCTGGTAGATCGCGTCCGCGCTGCCGAGGTACCAGTTCTTGTCGACACGCTGCTGCGCCGGCACCGTCGTGACGTAGTTGCCGAGGAGCGTCGACATGCGCCACGTCTTCGTGACGTGCGCGTCGAGGCTGTGCGACTTGTACTGCGTCAGCACGACGACCTTGAGGTAGCCGGAGTTGACGACGTTGGACAGGGCCAGGTCGATGAGCCGGTAGATGCCGGCGAACGGTACGGCGGGTTTGGCCCGGTCGGCGGTGAGCGGCATCAAGCGCTTGCCCTCACCGCCAGCGAGCACGATCGCGAGGACTTTCGGACCAGCTGCTGGGCTTCGTCGGGCCATGCACGCCACCCTAGGGCAGCGATCCGTCGCTCGGCAGGTTCAGCGCGCAAGATGGACAGAGCTTTTCGCTCCTCGGGATCGGACCGGCACTAGGGTCGGAACGTGCGCGTCGACATCCTCAGCAAGGAGTACCCGCCGGCCATCTACGGAGGCGCGGGTGTTCACGTGGCAGAGCTCGTCCGGGCGTTGCGCTCGCGCGGCGACATCGACGTGCAGGTGCGCTGCTTCGGCGCCCCGCGCGACGAGGAGGGCACGACGGCGTACGCCGACCTGAGCGAGCTCGCCGACGGCAACGCGGCGATGCAGACCCTGGGTGTCGACGTCAGCATGGCCGGCGACTGCGTCGGCGCCGACCTCGTGCACTCGCACACGTGGTACGCCAACATGGCGGGCCACCTCGCCTCCCTGCTCGGCGGCATGCCCCACATCGTCACGGCTCACTCGCTCGAGCCGATGCGGCCGTGGAAGGCCGAGCAGCTCGGCGGCGGCTACCGCGTGTCGTCGTGGGCCGAGCGCACCGCCTACGAGTCGGCGGCCGCCGTCGTGGCCGTCAGCGCGGGCATGCGCGAGGACATCCTCAAGAGCTACCCGACGCTCGACCCGGCGCGGGTTCACGTGGTGCACAACGGGATCGACTCGCAGCTGTGGCAGGCCGACCGCTCACCCGAGGCCGACGCGATCGTGCGCAAGCACGGCGTCGACCCCGACAAGCGCTCGGTCGTCTTCGTCGGTCGCATCACCCGCCAGAAGGGCCTGCCGTACCTGCTGCGGGCCTGCGCCCAGCTGCCGCCCGACGTCCAGCTCGTGCTGTGCGCCGGCGCCCCCGACACCCCGGAGATCCTCGCCGAGGTCGAAGGGCTCATGAACGACCTCCGCGCCCAGCGCGAGGGCGTCGTGTGGATCCCCGACATGCTGCCCCGCAACGAGGTCGTCGCGCTCCTCAGCCACGGCACCGTCTTCGCGTGCCCGTCGGTCTACGAGCCCCTCGGCATCGTCAACCTCGAGGCGATGGCGTGCGAGCTCGCCGTCGTCGCCACCGCCACGGGCGGCATCCCGGAGGTCGTCGTCGACGGGGAGACCGGGTGGCTCGTGCCCATCGAGCAGGTCCAGGACGGCACCGGCACGCCCGTCGACCCGGACGGGTTCGTCGCCGACCTGGCCGCCGCCCTCACCGAGGCCGTGTCCGACGTCGACCGGGCGCACGCGTTCGGCCGGGCCGGCCGGCAGCGCGCCGTCGACTCCTTCTCGTGGGCGTCGATCGGCGACCGCACGCTCGAGGTCTACCGGTCGGTCCTCGGCGGCTAGCCCCGGCTGGCCCCAGTCAGCCGACGAGCCGTCCCGTCAGCGAGTAGGGCACGCCCACGACATCGGCGGCGCCGCCCAGGATCGTGCCGAGCAGGTCCGGCGGCTTCGGGTAGTCGGGGCCGAGGGCGGTGAGGTACGCGTCGTGGGCCGACAGCGACGCCACCGCGGCGTCGAAGTGGTCCGAGACGTCGACGAAGTGCGTCGGGTCGCTGTCCGCGACGACGAGCAGGCGCGCGACCTGCCACGGCTCGTGTCCCTCGTCGAGCAGGTCGGGGAAGATCCAGCGGTTGCCGGCATCGGCCTTGGCGTCGACGACGGCGAGGCCCACGGCGCGGTGGTCGGCCTGGTTGACGAAGCCGCCGGGGAAGCGGTCGGCATACGTCGTGGTGACGAGCAGGTCGGGCTTGCGGATCCGGATCTCGCGCGCGATCGCCCGGCGCAGTGGCAGGCCGTACTCCACGACGCCGTCGGTGAACCCGTCGAGGAACTCCACGACGTGGACGCCGACCCGGGCGGCGCCGTCGCGCTCCTCCTGCTCGCGTGCCGGTCCCGCCTGCTCGGGCGGCATCGTGTCGATGCCGGCCTCGCCGCGCGTCGCCAGCAGGTACGTCACGGTCTTGCCCGCCCGCACCCACTTGTCGACCGCCGCAGCCGTGCCGTACTCGAGGTCGTCGGGATGGGCGACGACGCACAGGACGGTCTCGAAAGTGCCCTCGTCCAGCGGTTCCAGCTCCGGTCGCTCGGTCATGGACCAAATCTAGGGTTGCTTGGCGATCACACGGGGGAATGTGACGATGGAGGGCATGCTGACCATCGAGCTCGCCCGCCGGCTCTCCGACGCCGGACTGCGCTGGGAGCCCGTCTCCGGTGACCGGTTCGTCGTGCCCGTGAGCGGCATGGAGGACGATGTGTTCGTCATCAGCGAGATCACCGTCGACGTCCACCACTTCACGACCGGCGACGTCATCGGCTTCAACGGCACGACCGAGTGGGCGCTCGACAGCGTCGAGCAGGACAAAGTCGTGTGGCTGCCGCGCGAGGACCAGCTGCGCGAGCTGCTCGGGGAGTCGTTCGTCGCGCTCGAGCCGCTCGAGGGCGGGTATGCCGTGTCGGCCCGTGGTCGTCACGGCGCGGTCGAGCGCCACGCCGACATCGACGCCGAGCGCGCCTATGCTCGAGCGCTGATCGCCCGTCTCGAGGCCGCCTCGGCCGAGGGGGAGCAGAGCGCCTGAGTCAGGCCGGTCGCCAGCCCGCGATGGACATGACGGCGACGTTGGTCGCGTCGGCCAGGGCCGCGTCGGCGTCCGCCGCGAGGTCGCGCAGCAGCCGCGTCCGGTTGGCCGTCGTCGCCGCGTCGAGCCCGCCCGACCCGAGGGAGGTCCGGGTGGCGTTGCGGTGCGCGACCCGGGAGAGGTTGGCCGCGAGCGACATGAGGCGCAACGCACGGCCGGACGTCTCCGGTGGGATGCCCCAGAGCGCGGTGTCGAGGTCGGCGCGAGCCTCGGCGCGCGCCTCGTCACCCCACGGGTGCCCGCCGACCTCCTCGAACCGTGCCGTGTGCTCGCGCAGGCGGGTCATGAGCTCGCGCTCGATCTCGCGCAGGTCGAGCATCTCCATCCGGTGGCGCGGCACCGGGTCCGCCTCGTAGGCGGTCCAGTCCGCGCGCACCCCGACGTCACCCTCGGGGCCGAACTCCGACAGGGTCGGCACGAGGACCCCGCCGATGCCTGCGACGAAGACGCACTCGCCGGCGTCGGCGGCGTGGGCGGTCGCCTCGGCCGAGCCACGCGGCATACGACTGATGTCGCCCGGACGGGGCAGCGCCACGAAGAGCGCGCGCTCCCCGAGGTCGCGCCACACGTCCAGGCGGGCGAGGTCACCGGCGACGTGGTCGAGGTCCGGGAAGGCGCGGGCGAGGGCATCGGTCGTGCCGAGGTCACCGCGCCACGAGGCCGTCACCCAGAGCGCGAGGCGCACGGACGCGGGCAGCTCGGACACGTCGTCATCCTAGGGGGCTCCGCGTCGGCACCCCGGAGTGCCTTGCCATAGGGTCGAGCCATGAGCGACGTCCTCGCCTTCGCCGGAGTCACCGTTCGTCGCGGTGCCTCGACGCTGCTCGACGACGTCACGTGGGAGGTGGAGGAGGGCGAGCGCTGGGTCGTGCTGGGCGCCAACGGTGCCGGCAAGACGACACTGCTCCAGATCGCCGCCGCCCGCATGCACCCGACGTCCGGCGTCGCCGGCATCCTCGGCGAGGTCCTCGGCGCGGTCGACGTCTTCGAGCTGCGGCCCCGGATCGGTCTGGCCAGCTCTTCCATGGCCGAGCGGATCCCCGGCGACGAGCTCGTCGGCAACGTCGTCGTCACCGCGTCCTACGGCATCATCGGCCGCTGGCGCGAGAGCTACGACCACGTCGACTACGTCCGCGCCATGGAGCTGCTCAAGGCGCTCGGCGCCGACCACCTCGCCGACCGCGCCTACGGCACGCTGAGCGAGGGTGAGCGCAAGCGCGTCCAGATCGCGCGGGCCCTCATGACCGACCCCGAGCTGATGCTGCTCGACGAGCCCGCCGCCGGCCTCGACCTCGGTGGCCGCGAGGACCTCGTGCGCCGGCTCGGTGACCTGGCGGCCGACACCGAGGCCCCGGCGATGGTCCTCGTGACCCACCACGTCGAGGAGATCCCGCCGTCGTTCACCGACGTCCTCATGATCCGCGACGGCAAGGTCGTCGCCGCCGGGCCCATCCCGATCACCCTCACCGCCGAGAACCTCAGCGCCACCTTCGGGCTGCCGCTCGTGCTCGAGCACCACGGTGAGCGCTGGTCGGCGCGCGCCGAGTCCTGATCGCAACCTGCCCACCGCCCCGATCCGTAGGTCGGTGGAGGGAACTGAGGCAGAATCGAGAACGTCACTGGAGTGACGCACGGGACGTCGGCGTCCGTCGCCGGCTCGATCGAAGGCAGGGTGGGGGCACGTGTTCGAGGGGCACGCATGGATGGTCTGGCTGGGGGTGGCCCTCGTGCTGGTGGCCATCGAGACGGTGACCGTCGACTTCACCTTCCTCATGCTCGCCGGCGGTGCCGTCGGCGGCTCGGTGGCGGCGGCCTTCGGAGCGCCACCGGTCGTGCAGGCGGTCGTCGCGGCGCTCGTCGCCGTCGCGCTGCTGGCGATCGTGCGCCCGTGGCTGAAGAACCGGCTCCAGGCCAGCACTCCCCAGCAGATCATGGGCACCGCCGCCCACGTGGGGCGCTCGGCCGTTGCCATCGACCGGGTCAACCCCGCCGGCGGGCAGGTCAAGCTCGCCGGCGAGACGTGGTCGGCCCGCACCCTGGGCGACGACATCGAACCCGGCGAGGAGGTCGTCGTCGACTCCATCGACGGGGCGACCGCCATCGTGAGCCGCGCACGCGTCGTGGGGAGCTGAGCCGAACGGCCACGGCACCACGGCACGAGCCAGAGGGACGTCAGCAACCGTCACCAACCGTCACCACCGAACGAACGAGCGGGTCGACCGGCCCGCCCGCACCAGCCGTGCCTCCTCGGGGGAGCACGGACGCAACAGGGAGAAGGTCGAGAAGGTCGTGGACCCGGTACTCATCATTCCAATTCTCATCGTCATCGTGGCGCTCGTCGTCGTGCTGCGCACCGTGCGCATCGTGCCGCAGCAGACGGCACAGATCGTCGAGCGGCTCGGCGGCTACAACAAGACGCTGACGGCAGGCATCCACTTCCTGATCCCGTTCGTCGACAAGGTGCGCGCCAACATCGACCTGCGCGAGCAGGTCGTGACCTTCCCGCCGCAGCCCGTCATCACCAGTGACAACCTCGTCGTCAACATCGACACCGTCATCTACTACTCGGTGACCGACGCGAAGGCCGCGGTCTACGAGATCGCGAACTTCATCCAGGGCATCGAGCAGCTGACCGTCACCACGCTGCGCAACGTCATCGGCTCGCTCGACCTCGAGCAGGCGCTGACGAGCCGCGACCAGATCAACGGCCAGCTCCGTGGCGTCCTCGACGAGGCCACCGGCAAGTGGGGCATCCGCGTCAACCGCGTCGAGCTCAAGGCCATCGACCCGCCCCACTCGGTGCAGGAGACGATGGAGAAGCAGATGCGTGCCGAGCGCGACCGTCGTGCCGCGATCCTCACCGCAGAGGGCTTCAAGCAGTCGGCCATCCTCACGGCCGAGGGTGAGAAGCAGAGCCAGATCCTGCGCGCCGAGGGCTCGGCCCAGGCCCGCATCCTCGAGGCCCAGGGCCAGGCACGCGCCATCCAGCAGGTGTTCGACGCCATCCACCGCGGCAAGCCGACCCAGAAGCTGCTCGCCTACCAGTACCTCCAGGTGCTACCGCAGATCGCGCGCGGCGACTCGAACAAGATGTGGATCATCCCGTCGGAGCTGACCGACGCCCTCAAGGGCATCGGCAACGCGCTCGGTGGCAGCGAGCAGGCGCCGAGCGACCACGACGACGAGCAGTGGGTCGACAGCGGGGACAGCGTCGAGAACGCGTTCGCCGAGACGGTGCTCGAGGACCCGGCCAAGGCTCTCGCCGAGGCTCGGGGCCAGGCCGCCCAGGCCAGTGCCGAGTCCACCGAGCACGCGGCGCCCATCGGTCGCCAGCAGCCCGGCTACGGCTCGGAGGGCCTCGACGTGCCGCCGCCGCCCGCCGCGACGCCGCCGGTCCTGCCGCCCGCGCCCGACATCGCTGCACCGGCGCAGCCGGGCGACCTGCCCGACGTCCCGCCCACGCAGCGCTGACGGTCCCTTCCGACGACACCCGGTCACCCTCTGTAGGGTGACCGGGTGTCGTTCTGGTCCGCCGTCGCCGTCGCGCTCGCCGGGACCGGGGCCGGGATCATCAACACCATCGTCGGCTCGGGCACGCTGATCACCTTCCCGACGCTGCTCTTCTTCGGCGTCAACCCGCTCGTCGCCAACGTGTCCAACAACATCGGGCTCGTCGCGGGGGGCGTGACCGGCGCCTGGGGCTACCGGCACGAGCTCGGGGGACAGGCGCCGACGCTGCGCCGCCTCATGCCGATGTCGTTCGTCGGCTCGGTGGTGGGGGCGGGCCTGCTGCTCGTCCTTCCGGCGTCGGCCTTCCGGGCCATCGTCCCGGTGCTCATCCTCATCGCGCTGGTCCTCGTGCTCGCCGGCCCCCGCATCCAGAGCCACGTGCACTCCCGGGGCGAGGGCGAGCCGACGCCTCGCTGGCACACGCCGGCCATGGCGGCGGGCGTCTTCCTCGCGGGGGTCTACGGCGGCTACTTCGGGGCGGCCCAGGGCGTGCTGCTCATGGGCCTGCTCAGTGCCCTGAGCCTCGAGCCTCTCCAGCGCCTCAACGGCTACAAGAACGTCCTCTCGCTCGTCGTGAACCTCGTCGCGGCAGCGGTTTTCGTGCTCTTCGCGCGCGAGCACATCGACTGGCTCATCGTCCTGCTCATCGGCGTCGGCGCCTTCGTCGGCGGGATCATCGGTGCGCGCGTCGGACGCCGCATCCCGCCGAACGTGCTGCGCGGACTCATCATCGCCATCGGCCTCGTCGCCATCGTCAAGCTCGTCTGGTTCCCCTGAGCGAGGCCGCCTCGGGAGCCCGGGGCTGCCCGAGGGCGCCAGCCGCCTCCTCACGCGATGTCGGGATGACACACGGCCGCCACTAACCTGACGGGCGTGCCGATCGAGATCTCCGACCCCACCGACCCCCGCGTCGCCGACTACGTGTCCCTCACCGACGTCGTGCTGCGCCGGCGCCACGAGCCCGAGAAGGGGCTCTACATCGCCGAGAGCCAGAAGGTCATCCGGCGGGCGCTGCGGGCCGGGCACCGGCCACGGTCCTACCTCATGGCGCGGCGCTGGCTCGACGACCTCGCCGACATCGTCGCCGAGGCCGAGGCGGACGGCATCCCCGTCTACTTCGGTGAGCACGAGGTCATCGAGCAGTTGACCGGCTTCCACCTCCACCGGGGCGCCTTGGCTGCCATGCAGCGCCCCGCGCTGCCGAGCGTCGAGTCGCTCATCGCCGACGCGCGGCGGGTCATCGTCCTCGAGGACGTCGTCGACCACACCAACGTCGGCGCGATCTTCCGGTCCGCCGCGGCTCTTGGAGTCGACGCGGTGCTCATCACACCGCGGTGCGCCGACCCGCTCTACCGCCGCTCGATCCGCGTCTCGATGGGCACCGTCTTCCAGGTGCCGTGGACGCGGATCGACCCGTGGCCGCAGGGGATCGGCCTGCTTCACGAGGCCGGTCTGACGGTCGCCGCGATGGCACTCTCCGACGACTCCGTCTCGCTGGACGACCTGGAGTCGACGCCGCCGGAGCGGCTCGCGCTCGTCGTCGGCACCGAGGGCGACGGCCTGTCGCACCGGACCGTCGCCGACGCCGACCTCACCCTGCGCATCCCCATGGCCGGGGGCGTCGACTCGCTCAACGTCGCGGCCGCGAGCGCGGTCGCCATGTGGGCACTGCGCCGGCGCGGCTGACGGTCGGTCAGGCGTTCGCCGGCCGGACGAGCCGGGTGAGGAGGCGTTCGAGCTCGACGGCCGGGTCGTCGCAGAGGCCGCCGTGGACCGGCCCGGGCTGCACGACGGTCGAGCGCGGGGCGATGATCCAGCCGAACCGCTGACCCGGCTTGTCGAGCGTCGGCAGCCCGCGTCCGGTCTCGCCCCGGCACACCGCCCGCACCCGCTCGAGCATCGAGCGCACGCCGTCGAGGTCGCAGGTGGGGGACAGCGCCGCGGCGCGGTGCTCGTCGAGCTCCCAGGCGGCGTCGAGGAAGCCGGCGTCCTGGGAGTAGAGCACGACGCCGACGTTGATGAACTCCTCGCGGTCGACGCGCGGCACGAGCCGGAGCAGCACGTACTGGTACGCGTTCACGCCGCGACCCCCCTCGGCACCCAGGTGAGTGGCCCGTCGAGACGAGCGCGGATCATCTGGGCGTATGCCGCGCGCACCGCGGGTGCGTCGGCGAGGTCGGGGGTCGGCTCGATCCACTCGTCGGGCACCTCCGCGACCACGGCCTCGAGGGCCTTCGGCGTCAGGGCGGCTGCGAGCTCGTCGTGGCGGCGACCGACGTCACCGGCGACGTCGCGCAGGACGTGCCGGCTCGCGTCGAAGGGCTGGGCGGCGAAGCGCTCGGGGGAGGGCGCCCGGCTCGGCCACGAGTGGTGGAAGTAGAGCGCGGCGCCGTGGTCGATGGCCCAGGTGCGGCCGTGCCAGACGAGCAGGTTGGGGTTGGACCACGTGCGGTCGACGTTCGCGGTCAGGGCGTCGAGCCAGATGATCCGCTCGGCGAGGTCGGCGTCCGGCGGACGCGATCCGTCGTAGCCGAGGGAGCCGGGCAGGAAGTCGACGCCGAGGTTGGTCCCGACCGACGCGGTGAGCAGGTCCTGGACCTCCTCGTCCGCCTCGTACTTCGCGATCCGCGGGTCCAGGCGGATGACGGCGAGGTCGGGGACCGGCACCTCGAGCAGGCGGGCGATGCCGGCGACGAGCACCTCGGCCACGAGGACCTTGAGCCCCTGCCCGGCGCCACGGAACTTTAGGACGTAGGTGCCGTCGTCGTCGGCCTCGACGATGCCGGGCAGCGAACCGCCTTCCTTGAGCGGCGTCACGTAGCGGGTGGCGGTCAGCTCGGGAAGCACGCGGTCAGCCTAGTGGCCGCTCGTGGTCGAGCACCGTGGCGCGTGACCACAGCCGGCCCAGCAGCATCGCGGCGCAGGCATAGATGACGGCGAACGACGCGAGGGGCCACCAGGCGAGGCCGGTCGCGGGCAGCACGAGCGCACCGAGCGCCGCAGCCGCGACCATGCCCGCGTTGTAGACGACGTCGTAGGCCGAGAAGGCGCGGCCGAGGAGGTGGTCGTCGACGTGGGCCTGCAGGAGGGAGTCGACGGTGATCTTGACGCACTGCGAGGTGAAGGACACGAAGAAGCCGACGACGACGATGCTCCACGGCGTGAGGAACGGCCCCAGCACGGCACAGACGAAGGCCCCGAGCGCGAGCATGCGGGCTGCATACGGCACGGCGGTCAGCCGGGGGGCGAGCCACGGCGTGACGAACGCGGCCGAGGCGAACCCGACGGCGGAGGCGGCCGCGGCGATGCCGAAGCCGCGCGCGCCGTGGCCGGACTCGAAGGGGCCCCGGAAGAGCAGCAGCGTCTGGAGAAGGAGGAAGCCGAAGGGGATGCGGGTGAGGAAGACGAGCACGAGAAGCAGCCGGGCTCGGCGGGGGAGCGTGCGCACGGCCTCGGCCAGGCCCGTCACCACCGACCGGGTGATCTGGCCGACCGACGGTGCGCCGCTCGTGTCGTCCGGTCCGATGAACGGCAGCCGGGTCGCGGCCCACGTCGCGGCCACCACGCCGGCCGCGGCGAGGAGCACGTCGAGGACGTCGCTGCCGCCCAGCGCACGCAGGCCGGTGCCGACGGCGCCGCCGAGCAGGTAGGCGAGCGAACCGCACGTCGGCGCAACGGAGTTGGCACTGACGAGCGACTCCCGAGGAACGACGTGCGGCATGGCCGACGAGAGTCCGGCGAGGATGAAGCGGTTGACGGAGAAGACGAGCAGGACGAGCCCGAAGAAGGCCGGCCCCGTGCCGGCTCCCGAGACCAGGCCGGCCACCCCGAGGATCGCGGCTGCTCGCACGAGCTGACTGACGACGATGACCCGACGCCGTGGCCACCGGTCGAGCAGCACCCCGACGAACGGGCCGAGGGCGCTGTAGGGCAGCAGCACGATGGCGAAGGCGATGGCGATGCCCTGCGCGTCGGCGGCCTGCTCCGGGTTGAAGAGGATGTGGCTGGCGAGCGCGACCTGGAACACCCCGTCGCTGAACGAGGACGTGACGCGGCTGACGAAGAGCCGTCGGAATCCGCGTCCCCGCAGCAGGGTGAACAGGGCACGCAGGAAGGTCACGCGGCACAGCGTACGGTCACGGCGACAACGGGCGGTGTCGGGACGGTGTCAGCGCGCCAGACGGCCGATGAGCGAGGCGGCGCAGACGATGCCGGCCCCGGCGCTGCCGACGAGGACGCCGAAGTCGACCCAGTAGTTCGTCGTCGTCCCGAGCAGGAGACCGCGCAGCGCGGAGACCTCGTAGGTCAGCGGGTTGACGTGGCTGACGACCTGGAGCCAGCCCGGCATCATCTCGATCGGGTAGAGCGCGTTGGAGGCGAAGAAGAGCGGCATCGTGATCGCCTGCCCGATGCCCATGAGGCGGTCGCGCTTGAGGGCGACGCCGGCGATGCTGAGCGACAGGCACGAGAAGAACGCGGCGCCGAGCATGACGACGACGACCACGCCGAGCAGCCGGACCGGGTTCCACGTCATTGCCACGCCCATGAGGGCCGCGACGACGATGACGATGACGGCCTGGGCGACGGACCGTACCCCGGCGGCGAACGCCTTGCCCGCCACGAGGGCCGACCTCGGGGTCGGTGTCACGAGCAGCTTGGTCAGCACGCCGGCGTCGCGCTCCCAGATGATCTGGATGCCGTAGAAGATCGCGATGAACAGGGCCGACTGCGCGATGACGCCGGGCGCGAGGAAGTCGAGGTAGGGGATCCCGCCCGTGGGGATCGCCCGGATCTGGGTGAAGGTCGTGCCGAAGATGACGAGCCACAGGATCGGCTGGATCGCCCGTGTCACGAGCTCGCTGCGGTCGTGCCGCAGCTTCTGCAGCTCGACGAGGCAGAACGTGCCGATGCGCGAGGCGAGCAGACCCGGACCCGTCCGGGTCTGACGGTCAGCCCAGACGGCGGGCGGTTCGGCGAGTCGCTCGGACACCGCGCAGCCCTCCATTCTCGCCCTCTGCGAGCTCGTCGGCGAGGGTCTCTCCGGTGTGGTGGCGGAAGACGTCCTCGAGGCTCGCACCGGGCCCGGCTGCGGCCTTGAGGTCGTCGGGTGACCCAAGGGCGCGCAACGCACCCCGGTGCATGAGGGCGACCCGGTCGCAGAGCGCGTCGGCCTCCTCCATGTAGTGCGTCGTGAGCAGCACGGTCATGCCGTGGTCGCGCTGCATCTCGGCGACCCGCTGCCACACGCTGTCGCGGGCGACGGGGTCGAGGCCGACGGTCGGCTCGTCGAGGACGAGCAGCGCCGGACGGTTGACGAGGGCCTGGGCCAGCTCGAGGCGGCGCACCATCCCGCCGGAGTAGGTGGAGGCCAGGCGTGACTCGTCGGTGCGCAGGTCGACCATGTCGAGCACCTCGTCCGCGCGCGCAGACCGCTCGCGGCGCGGGACGTCGAACAGGCGGGCGAACCACTCGACGTTCTCGCGGCCGGTCAGGGCGCCCTCGATGGACAGCTGCTGGGGGACGTAGCCGAGGAGGCGCCGCACGAGCATCGCGTCGGTGCGCACCGAGCGCCCGAAGATGTCGACCTCACCGGCCTGGAGCGGCAGCAGCGTGTTGAGCAGCCGGATCGTCGTCGTCTTGCCGGCACCGTTGGGGCCGAGCAGCCCGAAGCACTCGCCGGGCTCGACCGCCAGCGTCAGGTCGTCGACGGCCAGGTGGGTGCCGAACCTGTAGGTCAGCGCCCGGATGTCGATGGCCGGCGTCACGACCCGTCGCCGCCCGAGGGCTGGTGCTCGCGCGCGACGGCGCCGGAGGGGACTGCGTGGGAGGTGGCCGACGTCCCGGACGCCGGGGCCGGCGGCGACTGCGAGGCGTCGGTGGACTCCGGCAGGTCGGCGGCGATCCGCGCGATCGTGACGAGCGCGTCGCCCAGGCGGGCACGCTCGTCGGCCGGGAGTCCGGCCAGCGCCGTGGCCGTGGTCTGGGCGCGCCGGTCGCGCCACTGCTCGAGCGCGGTGCGCGCCGACGCGGTCAGGTCGAGCCGGGCGACCCGGCGGTCGCTGGAGTCCCGCTCCCGCACGAGGACGTCGACGGCGAGCAGCTGTCCCACGAGGGTCGAGACGGTGTTGGCGGCCAGTCCCAGGACGCGCGCGGACTCCGCCACGGTGATGCCGGGGTTGCGCCGCACGACCCGCACGAGCTCGAGCTGTGCGCCGGAGAGCTTCAGCTCGGGCAGCGGCGCGCCCACGAGGCGCCGCGACCGCCGCCGCAGCAGGCCGATGACGTCGTAGAGGTCGTCCGCCAGACCGGTCACGTCGCCCGTCAGGTCCGCCGTGTCGTCGTCGGCCACGATGTCGTCGCTCACGATGAAAGGTTACGTCTGTGCCAGAGGCGTCGCCAGAGAAAATGCCGGGTACGAGAAGACCCCCGGGTCCTGACCTGCAGGAACCCGGGGGTCTCATGGTGTCGAGGGGGGGACTTGAACCCCCACGCCCGTTAAGGGCACTAGCACCTCAAGCTAGCGCGTCTGCCATTCCGCCACCCCGACAAGGTGATGCAAGGGGCTCGTGGGATTCCCTTGCGGCGAGGCGAAACGTTACACGTGGCCCGACCAAAAGACCAAACGGGCGGCTGCAGGGGTCCGGAGCCCGCGGCATACGCTGATCGCCATGAGCCACGCCGACGCCGACCGCCCCGTGACGACCGCCCCAGCCCACCCCACGACCCCGGCCTCCCGCACCGCCTCGGCGCCCGAGGACGAGGTCGCGCGGCTGTGCGCCGAGCTCATCCGCATCGACTCGTCCAACTACGGCGACGGCTCGGGACCGGGGGAGCGCAAGGCTGCCGAGTACGTCATGGGAGAGCTCGCCGAGGTGGGCCTCGAGGGCACCCTGCTCGAGAGCGAGCCGGGGCGCGCGACCGTCGTCGTGCGCCTCGAGGGCGAGGACTCCTCCCGCCCGGGCCTCGCCGTGCACGGCCACCTCGACGTCGTGCCGGCGAACGCCGCCGACTGGCAGGTCGACCCGTTCGCCGCCGAGGAGCGCGACGGGTGCATCTGGGGTCGCGGCGCCGTCGACATGAAGGACATGGACGCGATGATCCTCGCGAACATCCGTCACTTCGCCCGCACCGGCACGAAGCCGGCCCGAGACACGACGTTCGTCTTCTTCGCCGACGAGGAGGCGGGCGGCACCTACGGCAGCCACTGGCTCGTCGACCACCACCCGCAGTGGTTCGACGGCGTGACCGAGGCCATCAGCGAGGTGGGGGGCTACAGCGTCACCGTGCCGACGCCTCAGGGCCAGCAGCGGGCCTACCTGCTCCAGACCGCGGAGAAGGGCATCGCGTGGCTGCGCCTGCGGGCGCACGGTCGCGCCGGCCACGGCTCCGTGCCCAACGACGAGAACGCCATCGTCCGGCTCGCTGCCGCGATCGGACGGATCGCCGCGCACGAGTGGCCGCGCGAGTACATCGCGTCGGTCCGGGAGCTGCTCGACACCCTCAGCACCATGACCGGCCTCTCGTCGGCCGACGACGACCTCGAGCCCCTGCTCGCCACCCTCGGCGGCGCCCAGGGCTTCGTGCGCGGCACCCTGCGCGACACGGCCAACGTCACGATGCTCGAGTCGGGCTACAAGCACAACGTCATCCCGCAGACCGCGTCGGCAGCGGTCGACTGCCGCTTCCTGCCCGGCCACGAGGACGCCCTGATGGCCACGATCCGCGAGCTCGCCGGCGAGCACGTCGAGGTCGAGGTCGTGCACCGCGACGTCGCGATCGAGGCGCCCTTCTCCGGCGACCTCGTCGAGTCGATGAAGCAGTCGCTGCTGCGGGAGGACCCCGAGGCCGCCGTCCTGCCCTACTGCCTCTCCGGCGGCACCGACAACAAGGCGCTCGGACGGTTGGGCATCAGCGGCTACGGCTTCGCCCCGCTCCGGCTGCCCGCCGACCTCGACTTCGCCCCGATGTTCCACGGCATCGACGAGCGGGTGCCCGTCGACTCGCTCCGCTTCGGGGCGCGCGTCCTCGGTGACTTCCTGCGGACCTGCTGAGGCCCGCCAAGGCCCGCTGGGGCAGAGCGGGTAGGGCGCGTCAGGCCGTGCGCTGCACGCGCATGATCTTGCGCCGCAGCCACATCCGGCGCACGCCGCCTTCGTAGATCACCGTGCGCGACAGCTCCCAGCGGCCGTACTCCGCGTGCTCGCGCACCGCCTGCCGCGCCTGGGCCTTCGACGTGTGGCGGTCGAACGTGAGGACCCGGTACTCGTAATCCGTCATCGTCCACCATTCTGACACCAACCGTGACCCCACCGAGACCGTATGCGTGGTGTGGCGGATAGGTGCCCGCGGTACCGTCGCTGGGTCATCCGACCGCAGCCCGGACCTCCTCGTGAGCCCGTGCGGCGCGGCAACAGGGGAACCGCTCGGCACAGCCCGGCGTCAAGGGCCCAGGAGGTCAAACACACATGAAATGGAACACCCGCCGCATCGCGGCAGCAGTCATCGTCCTTCCCGCGGTCCTCGGCGTCGCCGCCTGTGGCAAGAGCGAGAGCCCGGCCCCCGCGGCGGGTCAGACCCAGGCCAGCTCGGCCGCCGCGACCAGCGAGGCGCCGGCCGCCGGCCAGCCGTACAAGGACAAGGCATCCTTCGTCGCCGCCATGAAGGCAGCCGGCAAGAACGCCACCACCGCCCACGTGACCATGGCCATGGACGCCGCCGGCCAGAAGATCGCCATCACCGGCGACACCAAGGTCGACGCGAGCAACCCCGCCATGAAGATGTCGATGGACATGGGCTCGAGCATGAAGCTCGACATGATCCTCGTCGACAAGAAGGTCTACATGAAGGGCTTCCCGGGCCTCGCCGCCGGGAAGTGGGCCGTCATCGACAGCAGCTCGAGCCTGGGCAAGCAGCTCTCGCAGTCGCTGGACCAGGCCGACCCGACGAAGATGTACGACCAGTTCGGCGCTGCGGTCACGGACGTCAAGTTCGTCGGTGAGGACACCGTCGACGGCGACAAGACGTGGAAGTACGACCTGACCCTCGACACGAAGGCGATGCAGGCCCAGCTCCCCGCCGACTCCAAGACGCAGATGCCGAGCACCATCGACTACACCGCGTGGCTCGACGAGAAGGACCAGCTGCGCAAGGTCACCTTCGACCTGTCCGGCGTCAAGGCCGAGATGACGATGAGCAAGTACGGCGAGCCCGTCGACATCACCGCCCCGCCCGCCGGCGAGACCGTCAAGGCGCCCATGTGACAGCTGGTGAGTGTCACGTGACGAGCACGTGACCTTCCGCGTCGAGGTGGGTGAACGGCCTGCCGACCACGCATGAACGATCCCGCAGCGAGCACGTGGCGCTGCGGGATCGTCGCATGTCGGGCCCGAAACCGCCGCCGAATCGGTGCTCCGCCGCGCACGGGTCGACTACGGTCGAAGCATGACCGCCGACCCCCGCGCCGCCCTCGAGCAGCTGATCGCCGCCCTCGAACGCCACCTCGAGGCCGCGAACGCGAGCCGAGACCCCGACCACCCCATGGTCATGGCGGCCGCCCAGGACCTCGCCGAGGCCTTCGACGACTACGACGAGGCGCTCTACGAGGCGACCGAGGTCGCCACGCCGCTCGCGATCTACGGCGACGACTTCGACGGCCACGAGGACGAGGACGGCACCGAGGGTCGGGTCTACGCGGGCCTCGACTCGGACGACTACGACGACGAAGACGACGACGACGATGACGACGACGACGCCGACGATGACGACGCCGACGATGATGACGACGATGATGACGACGAAGACGACGACTACGAGTATGACGACGAGGACGACGACGACCTCGACGACGGCGTGACGGGCGCGACCCGCACCGTCGCCACACCGCCGGCGAGCAACGGAGCCGGCGCGCCGCGCTCCTGAGCCCTGTGGTTGTGGGCCCTCGCGCCTCACGCCCTGGTTCCGAGCGCGAAGCGGTCCTGCGCTAGGCGGAGACGTCGTCCAGGGCCGCGACGATCTCCGACGGCAACGTCAGCTCGAGGCTCGCGATCGCCGACCGCAGCTGGGCCGAGGTCCGGGCGCCGACGATGGGGGCCGCGACGCCGGGGCGGTCCCGCACCCAGGCCAGCGCCACCTCAGACGGTTTGGCGGCCAGACCGCGGGCCGCCATCGCCACCGCGTCGGCCACCCGGGTCGTCTGCTCGTCGAGGAAACGCTCGGCGAAACCGGGGAAGTCCGCCGACGCCGCGCGCGACCCCGACGGGATGCCGTTGCGGTACTTGCCGGTGAGCACGCCTCGTCCCAGCGGCGACCAGGGCATCAGCCCGAAACCCAGCGACGTCGCGGCCTGCGTGACCTCCTGCTCAGGCACACGGCATACCAAGGAGTACTCGATCTCGTTGGCCACCAAGGGGATCCGGGCGGACTCGAGCAGGCTGAAGGCGCGCGCCGACTGCCAGCCGGAGTAGTTGGAGACGCCGACGTAGCGCGCACGGCCCGACGCGGCGGCCCACTCCAACGCGGACAGCGTCTCGGACAGCGGGACGTCGTCGGACCACGTGTGCACGAGCCAGAGGTCAACGTGGTCGGTGCCCAGCCGCTGCAGCGACGTCTCGAGCTGCGACATCAGCCCTCGGCGCGACACGTCGACCCGTCGCTCGCCGCCCGCCCGCGAGATGCCCGCCTTGGTGCAGATGACGAGGTCGTCGCGCGGCACCGTCCCGGCCAGCAGGCCGCCGAGGATCGTCTCGGCGTCGCCGCCGCCGTAGCCGTATGCCGTGTCGACGAGGTTGCCGCCCGCCTCGACGAACGCGCGCAGGTGGTCACCGGCCTCGTGGCGGTCGACGGAGTTGCCCCAGAGCATGGTCCCGAGTGCCAGTGGGGTGACCGAGAGACCGGACGAGCCGAGACGCCTGCGCATGTCACGAACGGTAGTGGGCGACGCCGCACCGCGAGCGACCGGCACGACGAGGGTGACGCCGATAGCCTGCCCCGCATGAGGATCGGTGTGAATCTCGGCTACTGGGGACGCGGCACGACCGGAGCGGACCAGGTGGCGGTCGCGCAGGCCGCCGACCGGCTCGGCTACGACAGCGTGTGGGTCGCGGAAGCATACGGCTCCGACAGCCCGTCGATGCTCGCGTGGATCGGCGCGCTGACCGAGCACGTCGGCCTCGGGTCCGCCGTGATGCAGATCCCGGGGCGCACGCCGGCCATGACGGCGATGACCGCCGCGACGATCGACACGATGTCGGGTGGGCGATTCCGGCTCGGGCTCGGCGTGTCGGGTCCGCAGGTGAGCGAGGGCTGGCACGGGGTGCCGTTCCGCAGCCCCCTCGGTCGCACCCGCGACTACGTCGAGATCGTCCGCGCGGCGCTGCGGCGCGACACCGTGACGCACGCCGGACCGCACTACCCGCTGCCGCTGCCCGACGGCCCGGGCAAGCCGCTCAAGCTGTCCGCGCGTCCGGTGCGCCCCGACGTGCCCGTCTACCTCGCCGCGGTGGGGCCGAAGAACCTCGAGCTGACCGGCGAGATTGCCGACGGGTGGCTCGCCATCTTCTTCAGCCCGGAGCACGCCGGCGACCTGCTTTCGACGCTCGAGACCGGTCGGCGCAAGGGAGGCCGCGGCCCGGTCGACGCGCCGATGACGGGTTTCGACGTCGTGGCGACCACGCCCGTCGTGCTCGTCGACGACGTCGAGGCGGCTGCCGACCACGTGCGGGACTACTGCGCGCTCTACATCGGCGGCATGGGCTCGCGTGAGCAGAACTTCTACAACCAGCTCGCCTGTCGGATGGGGTTCGAGGAGGACGCGGCCCGCATCCAGGACCTCTACCTCGCCGGACGCCACCGCGAGGCCGCGGCCGCCGTGCCGCTGGAGTTCATCGACGAGACCGCCCTGCTCGGCTCGCCACAGCGCGTGGCCCGGCGGCTCGGGCGCTACGAGGAAGCCGGGGTGACGACGCTCGCCGTCGCCGTCGGAGGCGGCATGTCGCGCGACCAGGCCGTGGCGACCCTGCACGTCGTGGCCGGGATCGCCGGGCTCGAGGCACCCGTGGACGCGCCCGCCGACGCGCCTGGACGTGGCACCCCGGACGTTCCCTGAGACTTCTCCTGCCCGTCCCCGTCCCGGACGGCTCCCAGTCGGCGTTGTGGATAGGGTGCGACATTGTGCCCAGCGGCCGCGGACCCGACAGGGTCGGCGGTCTCGTCCCGTCCCTCCTGCGCAGAAGGCCCACCCTGACCCATGGCTGACCTCAGCTACCTGGACGCCGTCATCCTCGGCGTCGTCGAAGGCCTCACCGAGTACCTCCCGGTCTCCTCGACCGGCCACCTGACCATCACCGAGAAGCTGCTCGGCCTCGAGGTGAACGACCCGGCCGTCACGGCCTACACCGCCGTCATCCAGCTCGGGGCCATCGCGGCGACGCTGCTCTACTTCTTCCGCGACATCGTGCGGTTCGCGGTGGCGTGGTTCCGTGGCCTGGGCTCGGCCGAGGCACGCCACGACCCCGACTACGGGCTGGCCTGGGCCGTCGTCATCGGCTCGATCCCGGTCGGCATCGTCGGCTTCCTCGCCCGCGACGTCATCTCCGGTGCGCTCCGCAGCCTGTGGGTCGTCGCGGTCGCCCTGCTCCTGTGGAGCGTCGTCATGGTCGTCGCGGAGCGCGTCTACGCCCGCTACGACGCACGCGGCGTGCTGCGCGGTGAGCACTCGGTGCGCCCGATCGACGGTCTGGTCATCGGCCTCGTGCAGTGCTTCTCGCTCATCCCCGGCGTCTCGCGCTCGGGCGCCACGATCTCGGCCGGCATCGCCCGCGGCATCGACCGCGTCACGGCCACGCGACTCAGCTTCTTCCTGGCGATCCCGGCCCTGACGGCCGCCGGACTGTTCCAGGCCGTGGAGGAGAAGGACGGCCTCTCGGCCCTCGGCATCGGCCCGGTCCTCGTCGGACTCGTCGTGGCCTTCGTCGTGGCCTACGCCTCCATCGCGTGGCTGCTGCGCTTCGTCGCGAGCAACACCCTGCTGCCCTTCGTCTGGTACCGCGTCGGCCTCGGCATCCTGCTGGCCGGCGTGCTCGGGGCCGGGCTCGTCAGCGCGACCTGACCGCAGCCCGCCCGGCCGCCGCACAGCGGCGCGCCATTGGCGCAGACCGGACGGCCGGCCCCCCATGCGGGGGCCGGCCGTCTCGTCGTCGAGGAGCCGCTACAGCCAGCCCGACCGCTTGAAGGCCCGGTAGAGGCCGACGCACGCGGTGGCCATGACCGCGAGCACGAGGAAGTAGCCGTACTGGAACTCGCCGGTCCCGAGGTGGATGCTCGCCGTCAGCTCGGGCATGTGCTCGAAGTTCATGCCGTAGATGCCCGCGATCATCGTCGGCACCGCCGCGATGGCGACCCACGCGGAGATCCGGCGCATGTCCTCGTTCTGCTTGACCGAGACGCTCGCGAGGTGGGCGGACAGGACGTCGGTCAGCAGCCGGTCGTAGGACTCGACGTGGTCGTTGACGAGGCGAAGGTGGTCGGCGACGTCCCGGAAGAAGGGCAGCATCTCCTCGGTCAGGCCCCGGCCGCGGGCCCGCTCCATGAACTGCGTCAGGGTGTCGGCGAGCGGCTGGCTGGCGCGCCGGAACTCGAGGACCTCGCGCTTGAGCCGGTAGATCGTGTTGGCGTCGCCGCCCTCGTTGGAGGCGAAGACCTGCTCCTCGATCTGCTCGAGGTCCTTACGCACCTCGCGGTCGACGACGAGGTAGTTGTCGACGACCGAGTCCATGACCGCGTGCAGCACCGTCATGGCGCCGTGGCCCAGGCGCTCGGGCTCGGTCTCGAGACGCTGGCGCACGCCCGCAAGCGGGTTGCCCTCGCCGTGCCGGACGGTGACGACGAAACGGTCGCCGATGAAGAGCATGACCTCGCCGGTCTCGATGTCGCTCGTCGCCTCGATGTAGCGCAGTGTCTTCAGCACGACGAACACCGACGACTCGTACTTCTCGATCTTGGCGCGCTGGTGACCGTTGACGGCGTCCTCGACGGCGAGGGGGTGCAGGTGCAGCTCCTCGTTGACGAGCTCGAACTCCGCGTCCGTCGGGTCCTTGAGCCCGATCCAGAGGAACCCGTCCTGGGTCAGGCGCAGCACGTCGAGCTCGTCGCTGAGGTCGCCGCAGCCCTGCCGCCGGCCGTTGCGGTAGATGGCCTTGTCCACGATCACGCCACTACTTCACCACGTCCGCCGTCCGGCGTCGTGCACCACGGGCGTACGCCGGAGGTGGCGTCGCGTCCGCGGGCTAGGGTGGCGCTCGTGCCCACCGTCCTGTTCGTGCGCCACGGGCGCTCCACGTCCAACACCGCCGGCACCCTGGCCGGCTGGATGCCCGGGGTCTTCCTCGACGAGACCGGCGAGGCGCAGGCCGCCGCCGTCGGGCAGCGGATCGCCGCAGCGGTGCTGCCCGTCGTCGAGGTGGTCAGCTCGCCGCTCGACCGCTGCGTGCAGACGGCCGACCTGCTGGCGGCGCCGCTGCCGTCCCACGTCGCCCGCAGCGTCCACGCCGGGCTGGGGGAGTGCCGCTACGGCGCCTGGACCGGGCGGCCCATCGCGGAGCTCGCCAAGGAGGAGCTCTGGAAGGTCGTGCAGGACCGGCCCAGCGAGGCGCGCTTCCCGGACTCCGCGGCATACCCCGCCGAGTCGATGGTCGAGATGCAGGACCGGGCGCTGCGCGCCGTCCGCGAGATCGACGCGCGGATCCTCGAGACGCACGGCAAGGACGCGGTCTGGGTCGCCGTGTCGCACGGCGACGTCATCAAGTCGATCCTGTCGCACGCCACGGGCGCCCACCTCGACGACTTCCAGCGGATCAACGTCGACCCCGCATCGGTCAGCGTCGTGCGCTACACCAGCCGCAAGCCGTTCGTGCTGCGGCTCAACGACGTCGGGGGAGACCTGACCGGCCTGCGTCCGCCGGAGAAGCCGGCGGCCGACGACGGCGACGCCGTCGTGGGCGGGGGCGCCGGGACACCGGACCCCGTCGGATAGGGTCGAACGCATGACGGTCCAGGACTTCGATCCCGCTGACCGGTTCGTCGCCGGGACGGTCGGCCCCGCCGGCCAGCGGGCCTTCTACCTCCAGGCGAGCACCGGCCCACTGGTCGTGACCGTGGGGGTCGAGAAGCAGCAGGTTTCTATCCTCGCCGACCGCGTCAACGACGTGCTCGACCAGCTCGCACCCGCCGCGGCGGCCGAGCCCGGCGAGCCCGGAGGCGCCCCCGAGGACACCGACCCGCTGCAGACGCCCTTCGACGAGGACTGGAAGGTGCAGACCCTGTCGCTCGCGTGGGACGAGGACGCGCAGAAGCTCGTCATCGAGTGCCACGACCACGATCCCGACGAGGTCGACGAGGACGCCGACGACGAGGTGGGACCGCTCGGGCGCAACTCCCTGCGGGTGGCCCTGACCCCCGCTGAGGCCCGCGCCTTCGCCCGACGCAGCAGCGCGCTCGTCGCTGCCGGCCGGCCACCGTGCCCGTTCTGCGGCAACCCGCTCGACCCCACGGGCCACATCTGCCCGCGGGCCAATGGCTACAAGCGCTGACGGGACTCCGTCGTCGGTCGACCTGACCGGCGAGATCGAGGTCCTCGGGCGCATCACCGACTCCTCGAACCTCGCTGTCGTCGCGCGGGTCTCGACGCTGCCCGGCGGCCACGTCATCTACAAGCCGGTCCGCGGCGAGCGCCCGCTCTGGGACTTTCCCGAGGGCACGCTCGCCGGCCGCGAGGTGGCGGCGCACGTCGTGTCCGAGCTCGGTGGCTGGGAGGTCGTGCCGCCGACCGTCATGCGTGACGGGCCGCTCGGCCCGGGGTCGGTGCAGCTGTGGATCGGCGACCCGTTCGACCCCGTGGCCGACGACGTCGTCGTCGACCTCGTGCCCGAGGGGCGCACCCCGTCCGGGTGGCGCGCCGTGTTCGACGGGGAGACGCCCGGCGGGTCGGCCGTGACCGTCGTGCACTCGGGCGCCGACGACGTGCGCTCGCTCGCGGTGCTCGACGCCGCCCTCAACAACTCCGACCGCAAGGGCTCGCACTGCCTGCGCGACAGTGAGGGCCGCCTCTGGGCCATCGACCACGGCGTGACGTTCTCGCCCACGCCCAAGCTGCGCACCGTGCTCTGGGGCTGGGCGGGTGAGCCGCTCGCGGAGCGGGACGTCGAGCGGCTGACCCGGCTGCGGCGGGCGCTCGAGGACGACACGGCTCTCGACCGCCTCCTCGCGCTGCTGCCCGAGGACGACGTCGAGGCGCTCGCGCTGCGCGTGGTGGCGCTCCTCGAGCGGGGCGTCCACCCCTTCCCGAGCCCCGACTGGCCGTCCGTGCCGTGGCCGCCGCTCTGACCCGTTGTCGCTGCGGTTCGGACCCGTCCGGAGGGGCCGCCTGAGCCGGGATAGAGTCTGCGCGTGAGAAGTTGGCCGATGCCGTTCATCCCCAAGGTCCCCGGCCGCGCACCCGAGGTGCGGGTCCGCGACACGGCATCCGGCGAGCTGGTCCCCGCCGCCCGCGGTGATCTCGTGACCCTCTACGTCTGCGGCATCACGCCGTACGACGCGACGCACATGGGGCACGCCGCGACGTACGTGACCTTCGACCTGCTCGGCCGTGTGCTGCGCGACAGCGGCCACCAGGTGCGCTACGTCCAGAACATCACCGACATCGACGACCCGCTGCTCGAGCGTGCGGAGCGCGACGCCGTCGACTGGCGTGACCTCGCCACGCGGGAGATCGCGCTGTTCCGTGAGGACATGACGGCGCTCGCCGTCATCCCGCCCGACGAGTACCTCGGGGCCGTCGAGAGCATTCCCACCTTCGTGAGCCCCATCGAGAAGCTCGTCGCCGACGGCTGGGCGTATGCCGTGCCGGCACCCGACGCATCCCGGCCGGGTGCGCAGGACTTCTACTTCGACGTCAGCCGTGACCCGCGCTTCGGCTCCGTGAGCCACCTCGACGAGGCCGGCATGCTCGAGGTCTTCGCCGAGCGGGGCGGCGACCCCTACCGCGAGGGCAAGCGGAACCGTCTCGACGCCCTGCTGTGGCGGGCGCATCGCGAGGGCGAGCCCGAGTGGGACGGCGGGGAGCTCGGCTCCGGACGCCCCGGCTGGCACATCGAGTGCGCGTGCATCGCCCTCGACCACCTCGGCCTGCCCGTCGACGTCCAGGGCGGCGGCACCGACCTCGTCTTCCCGCACCACGAGATGAGCTCGGCCCACGGCCGTGCCCTCAGCGGGTCGGGGTCCTTCGCCGGGTCCTTCGTGCACCAGGGCATGGTCGGCCTCGACGGCGAGAAGATGAGCAAGAGCAAGGGCAACCTCGTGCTCGTGTCACAGCTGCGCCGTGACGGTGTGGACCCGATGGCCATCCGGCTGGCCCTGCTCGCGCGCCACCACGCCCACGACTGGATGTGGACCCACGACCAGCTCCTCGAGGCCCAGCAGCGTCTCGAGACCTGGCGCGAGGCCCTCTCGGGCAACGGCGGACCGGTCGCCGACCAGACCGTCGACGACATCCGGGCAGCCTTGGCCGACGACCTCGACAGCCCGCGGGCCCTCGAGGCGGTCGACCGCTGGGCCAGCCAGTCGCTGAGCCGCGGCGGGGACGACCCGGGCGCGCCGGGCGTGCTCGGCCGCGCCCTCGACGCCCTCCTCGGCATCCGGATCTAGCCCCCAGCCGCGGCCGCACCCCGCTCACCGCCTGCAACCGAACGCAGCGTTCGGTCTCGAACGCGCTGGTCCAACAGTGAGTTCGCGACCGAACGCTGCGTTCGGTCTGTGGAGCGGGGTGGGTCAGCGTCCGGTCTGGTCGTCGTCGCGGCCGCGCAGGTAGCGCTCGAACTCACGCGCGATCGCGTCACCGCTCGCCTCGGGGAGCTCTGCGGTGTCCTGCGCCTCCTCGAGGGACTGGACGTACTCTGCGACCTCCTCGTCGGACTGCGCGAGCTCGTCGACGCCGCGCTCCCAGGCGCGGGCGTTCTCCTCGAGCTCGCCGTGCGGCACCGTGACGCCGAGCAGCGACTCGATGCGGCGCAGCAGGCTGAGGGTGGCCTTGGGCGACGGAGCGCCACCCGCGTAGTGCGGCACGGCCGCCCAGGCAGAGACCGTCGGGATCCCTGAGTCGGTGGCCGCGTGGCTGAGCACTCCGACGATGCCGGTCGGGCCCTCGTAGCGCGACGCCTCGACGTCGAACCGGTGGATGGCCGCCTCGTCCTCCGCGGTGGCCGTGACCGGGATCGGGCGGGTGTGCGGCACGTCGGCGAGCAGCGCGCCGACGGTGACGATGGTCGTGACGCCGAACCGCTCGGCGAGCTCGAGCAGCTCGATGGAGAAGGCGCGCCAGCGCATCGAGGGCTCGATGCCCTGCACGAGCACGACGTCGCGGTCGAGACCGGTCTCTGTGGCGACGAGGATGCGCGTCGTCGGCCACGTCAGGGTGCGGCGGCCGTCCTCGAGGGAGACGCGGGGACGGTTGACCTGGAAGTCGTAGTACTCCTCGGGGTCGAAGGCCGCGACGACCTCGGCGTCCCAGACCTCGGCGAGGTGACGGACCGCGCTCGTGGCGGCCTCACCCGCGTCGTTCCAGCCCTCGAAGGCCGCGATGAGCACCGGGTCGTTCAGCTCCGGCACGTCCTCGAACTCCAGCACCTTGTCTCCTTCACCGTGGCCGCGGTCGCGTCCACCCCTCCAGCCTAGGACCTGCCGGAGCCGTTGCACCGGACTCCCGACGGGCGCGTCCGGGCGCACGCGGACTCACCCGGGTACGGACGGTGACGCCGCACCGCGGCCACCCCACGGCATACGACGGCGTATGCCGTGTGGTCGCGCCAGGTGCCCGCAGTGCGGGCGGCGACGCGGCGCCGGTGGCGGGTCCGTAGAATCGGGCCGGTCCCGTCACTCGGCACGAGACCCGTGCCGCCGAGAGGAGCCACGTTGTCCCAGTCGCTGCAGCGACCCGACGCCACCGAGAGCCTGACCGCCACGCTCGGCCAGCGCATCATGATCCTCGACGGCGCCATGGGCACGGCCATCCAGCGCGACCGGCCCGACGAGGCCGGCTACCGCGGCGAGCGCTTCGCCGACTGGCCGAGCGACGTCCAGGGGAACAACGACCTGCTGACGTTGACCGCGCCCGAGATCATCGCCGGCATCCACCGGGAGTACCTCGAGGCCGGCGCCGACATCATCGAGACCAACACCTTCAACGCCAACGCGATCTCGCTGTCCGACTACGGCATGGAGGAGCTCGCCTTCGAGCTCAACTTCGAGGCGGCGGCACTGGCCCGGCGCGAGGCCGACGCGATGACGGCGCGCACCCCCGACCGGCCCCGCTACGTCGCGGGCGCGCTCGGGCCGACGACGCGTACGGCCTCGATCTCACCGGACGTCAATGACCCCGGCGCACGCAACGTCTCCTACGACGAGCTCGTCGCGGCCTACCTCGAGGCCGCGCGCGGCCTCGTCGACGGCGGCAGCGACCTCATATTCATCGAGACGATCTTCGACACGCTCAACGCCAAGGCCGCCATCTTCGCCGTCGAGACCCTCTTCGAGGAGCAGGGCCGGCGCTGGCCCGTCGTCGTGTCCGGCACCATCACCGACGCCTCCGGGCGCACCCTCTCGGGACAGGTGACCGAGGCGTTCTGGGACTCGGTCCGCCACGTCTCGCCGCTCGCCGTCGGCCTCAACTGCGCGCTGGGCGCCAAGGACATGCGGCCCTACATTGCCGAGATGTCGCGCCTCGCGGACTCGTTCGTCTCCTGCTACCCGAACGCCGGTCTGCCGAACGCCTTCGGCGAGTACGACGAGGCCCCCGACGAGACGGCCGGCATCGTCGGCGAGTTCGCCGAGGCGGGCCTGGTCAACCTCGTGGGCGGCTGCTGCGGCACGACGCCGGAGCACATCGCGGCGATCGCGCGGGCGGTCGACGGCAAGCCGGCCCGCGAGCCCTCCACGGTGACCCCGGCCATGCGCCTGTCCGGGCTCGAGCCGTTCACCATCACCGAGGACAGCCTCTTCGTCAACGTCGGCGAGCGCACCAACATCACCGGCTCCGCGCGCTTCCGCAAGCTCATCAAGGACGGCGACTACGACACCGCCCTGTCGGTCGCTGCGCAGCAGGTCGAGAGCGGCGCCCAGGTCATCGACGTCAACATGGACGAGGGCATGATCGACGGGGTCGCGGCCATGGACCGCTTCCTCAAGCTCGTCGCGAGCGAGCCCGACATCAGCCGGGTGCCGGTCATGGTCGACTCCTCCAAGTGGGAGGTCATCGAGGCCGGCCTCAAGTGCGTGCAGGGCAAGGCCATCGTCAACTCGATCTCCCTCAAGGAGGGTGAGGAGCCGTTCCTGCGACAGGCCCGGCTCGTGCGCAAGTACGGCGCAGCCGCGGTCGTCATGGCCTTCGACGAGGACGGCCAGGCCGACTCGCTCGAGCGCCGCAAGCAGATCTGCTCACGGGCCTACCGCCTCCTCACCGAGGAGGTCGGCTTCCCGGCCGAGGACATCATCTTCGACCCCAACGTCTTCGCCGTCGCGACCGGCATCGAGGAGCACGCCTCCTACGGCCTGGACTTCATCGAGGCCACGCGCTGGATCAAGGAGAACCTCCCGGGCGCCAAGGTGTCCGGAGGCATCTCCAACGTCTCGTTCAGCTTCCGCGGCAACAACCCGGTGCGCGAGGCGATCCACGCCGTCTTCCTCTACCACGCGATCTCCGCAGGCCTCGACATGGGCATCGTCAACGCCGGCGCCCTCGCCGTCTACGACGAGGTCGACCCCGAGCTGCGCGAGCGCATCGAGGACGTCATCCTCAACCGTCGACCCGACGCGGCCGAGCGGCTGCTCGAGATCGCCGAGGAGTACAACAAGGTCGGCCAGGCCGCCGAGGTCAGCGAGGAGGAGTGGCGCGCCCTGCCGATCGGCGAACGCATCACCCACTCCCTCGTCAAGGGCATCGACGCGCACGTCGAGGCCGACACCGAGCTGCTCCGCGCCGAGATCGCCGAGCGCGGTGGACGACCCATCGAGGTCATCGAGGGTCCGCTCATGGACGGCATGAACGTCGTCGGTGACCTCTTCGGCGCCGGCAAGATGTTCCTCCCGCAGGTGGTCAAGAGCGCCCGCGTCATGAAGAAGGCCGTCGCCTACCTGATCCCGTTCATCGAGAAGGAGAAGGCGGACAACCCCGAGCTGGCCACCGCCAAGGACACCAACGGCACCATCGTCATGGCGACGGTCAAGGGCGACGTGCACGACATCGGCAAGAACATCGTCGGCGTGGTCCTCCAGTGCAACAACTACGAGGTCATCGACCTCGGCGTCATGGTGCCGGCCCAGAAGATCCTCGACGCGGCCAAGGAGCACGACGCCGACATCATCGGACTGTCCGGCCTCATCACGCCCTCGCTCGACGAGATGGTCAGCTTCGCCGCCGAGATGCAGCGGCAGGGCCTCACCATCCCGCTGCTCATCGGCGGAGCGACGACCTCGCGCGCCCACACGGCGGTCAAGGTGGACCAGCGCTACGACGGGCCGGTCGTCTGGGTCAAGGACGCCTCGCGCTCCGTGCCGACGGCCGCCGCGCTCCTCAGCGACGAGCTGCGGCCCAAGCTGCTGGCCCAGGTCAAGGAGGACTACGACTCGCTCCGGGCCCGTCACGCCGGCAAGGCGGACCGGCCGCTGCTCACCCTCGAGCAGGCCCGCGAGCGCCGCACCCCCGTCGACTGGTCCGGCTACCGGCCGCCCCACCCGCACTTCCTGCTCCAACAGGACCACGACGTCTCGTCGATCACGCGGTCGCACCGGATCTCCCAGCACGTCAAGGTGTTCCGCAACTACCCGCTGGGCGAGCTGCGCCGCTACATCGACTGGCAGCCCTTCTTCAACGCGTGGGAGATGAAGGGCAGCTTCCCCGACATCCTCAACAACCCGGCGAGCGGTCAGGCCGCGCGCAAGCTCTACGACGACGCGCAGGCCATGCTCGACCGCATCGTCGAGGAGCGCTGGCTCACCGCCAACGGTGTCATCGGCTTCTTCCCCGCGAACTCCGTCGGCGACGACGTCGAGGTCTACCTCGACGACGCCCGCACCGAGCCGCTCACCGTCCTGCACCACCTGCGCCAGCAGGGTGAGCACCGCGCCGGCGTGCCGAACCGGTCGCTCGCCGACTACGTCGCCCCCAAGGGGACCAAGGACTGGGTCGGTGGCTTCGCGGTCACGGCCGGGCTGGGCTCTGGGGAACGCGTCGCCGCGTTCAGGGCGGAGCTCGACGACTACAACGCGATCCTGCTCGAGTCGCTCGCCGACCGTCTGGCCGAGGCCTTCGCCGAGCGGATGCACGAGCGGGTCCGCAAGGAGTTCTGGGGCTACGCGCCCGACGAGCACCTCGACAACGTCGCGCTCATCAAGGAGCAGTACGCCGGGATCCGCCCGGCCCCGGGCTACCCGGCGTGCCCCGAGCACACCGAGAAGGAGACGCTCTGGCGCCTGCTCGACGTCGAGGCCAACACCGGCATCACGCTCACGGAGAGCATGGCGATGGCCCCCGGCGCGTCCGTCAGCGGCTGGTACCTGTCGCACCCGCAGGCGCAGTACTTCGTCGTCGGCCGGCTCGGCCGCGACCAGGTGCAGGACTACGCCGACCGCAAGGGCTGGACGCTCGCCGAGGCCGAGCGCTGGCTGTCCTCGAATCTCGCCTACGACCCGGAGGACTGACCCGGTGACCCTCTCGCACACCTCGGAGACCGACGTCGTGGTCCCGGCCCTGCCCGCAGCCGTGCTGTGGGACATGGACGGCACGCTCGTCGACACCGAGCCCTACTGGATCCAGGCGGAGCACGAGCTCGTCGCGGCCCACGGCGGCGAGTGGAACGACGAGTACGCCCACCAGCTCGTCGGCAACGCCCTCGAGGTCTCGGCGCAGCTGATCATCGACAAGTCCGGGATCTCCCTGACGGTCCCCGAGATCATCGACGCCCTGCTCCAGCGCGTCATCGCCCAGGTCGAGCGGCGCGTGCCGTGGCGTCCAGGGGCGCGCGAGCTGCTGCTCGAGCTGGGCACGCTCGGGGTGCCGTCGCTGCTCGTGACCATGTCGTGGCGCGCCCTCGCCGACATGGTCGTGCAGCGCCTCCCGGAGGGGGCCTTCGACCACCTCGTGACGGGTGACGAGGTGAGCCACGGCAAGCCCCACCCGGAGCCCTACCTCGCAGCTGCGCGCCTCGTCGGGGTCGACCCGGCCGACTGCATCGCCATCGAGGACTCGCCGGCGGGCGTGCGCTCCGCGACGGCCGCGGGGGTCCCGACGATCGCGATCCCGCACGTCGTCCCCGTGCCGCCCATCGACGGCGCGGTGCACATCGACACCCTCGCGGGAGTCGGCGCCGCCGACCTCACGAGGATCGTGTCGAGCGTGCGGTCTGCTCGCTGAGGCGAGCCAGCGTCAGCAGCTGACGACGCATCATCACGAGGTCGCCCCAGGCGAGGGCGGTGGAGCGCGTACGGGCGAGGGCCGACCGAGGCCGGGGGAGCGCGATGTCGCCGCGGAGCGTCGTGCGCGCGCCCACGCCCTCGGTGGGACCGTTGGCCAGCGGCACCGTCTGGTAGACGAGCGGCAGGCGCCCGAAGAGGCGTATGCCGGCCGGCTCGGTGATCTCGAGGGCGACCATCTCGTGGGGCACCCAGTCGACGAGCGTGAAGATCGACGCGAAACGCTGTCCTAGCTCGAGCCTCTCCAGGCCCGGCGTCAGGGAGCGCGGGCTGCGGCGGCCGAGGTTGTCCAGCAGGTCGTAGCTGTACGGCGCCACCCTCAGCTGGCACACCCAGCGGAAGACGACGTGCGGCTGGGCCTGCACGGTGACGGCCCGGCTCACGACCGGGCCGTCGTGACCGACCAGGCGTGCCGGCATACGTGATTCGCCGAACTCTCCCCAACGCCAAGGCAGCTCGGCTCGCGGAGCCAGGGCGCTGGGAGGGGAGCCGGTCACCGGCGGCCCCTGCGGCGGGAGGCACCCCCGCGCGGGGCGCCCTTGCGACCGGCGGGCTGGCCACGTCGGGGAGCGGGGTGCTTCGCACGCCCGGGTGACGTCTCGCGTCCTCCCGACGTGGCGGCAGGAGCAGCCTTGGGGGACGCGTCCGCGCCGCCCCCTCGGGTGCTGCGCTCGGTGCGGCCCCGGACGATGCCGATGAAGCCCTCGATGCGGGGGTCCTCGTCGTCGGTGCGCCAGGCGAGGCCGATGCGCGACGGCGCGACCCCGGTCACGGGACGGTGCACGACGTCCTTGCGGTGGTGCAGGCGCGCGACCGACATCGGCAAGACGACGATGCCGGAGCCGGTCGCCACGACCGAGACGGCCTGCTTCGTCGTCATGGGCGGCATCGCCGACGACCGCTCACGAGCCTCGGCGGTCGCCACGGCGAGCCACTCCGGCACCGAGGCGGGGTCCTGCATGAGCACCTCGTCCGCGAGGTCGGCGACGTCGACCTCGTCGACCGCCGAGACGAGGTGCTCCTTGGCCACGACGACGACCGGGACCTCCTCGTAGAGGGGGATGACGTGCAGGCCCTCACGGTCGACGGGCAGGCGCACGAGCGCCATCGAGGCGCTGCCGTCCCGCAGGTGGGCCACCGCCTCGGCCTCGTCGACGGGGGCCAGGTCGAGGACGGTGTCCGGCAGCCGCTGCAGCCAGGTACGACGCCACTTGTCCGGCGTCACCCCGGGCACGAACTCGACCCGGAAGGCCGTGCCGTCGCGGGCGACCCCGTCGGTCTGGCCGTCCACCGCTGCGTCGTCCGTCACCGTCCGAGCGTAGAGGACGTCGCAGGGGCCGACGGCGACGCGGCAGCGACGCCGGGCCGGGCCGGGCGCCCGGCACGACGACGGGGTGGCGCGCAGGGGTCCGGGGGCGCCCTAGGCTTGCCCCATGCCGAAGCCGCAGACCATGAAGCCCCAGACGGCCGCGAAGAAGCTCGGCGTCCTGCTGGCCGAGACTCCCGCCGAGTTCCAGGAGGGCGTCGTGAGCCGCGACGAGCTCAACGCCCTGCAGGCCGAGCCGCCGGAGTGGCTCTCGAACCTTCGCCGCAACGGCCCGCACACCCGCCAGGAGACGGCACGTCGCCTCGGCATCTCCAACTCGGGCCTGACCCGCAGCGGCATCGGCGAGCACCTGACGACGGATGAGATCAAGGCCGTGCTCGACGAGATGCCCGACTGGCTCGTGGCCGAGCGCGACATCCTCGCGCAGGTCCGCGCCGAGGAGGCGCGTCTCAAGGCGCGCGACGCCGAGCGCGCCTGAGCCACGCCGCCCTCGCATCCGCTGAGGGCCACGGGAAACCGGCTGGCACGGCCGCGGCCGCGGCGACGACACTGCTCGGGTGGACGTCGAGGTCGCCGGTGGGGTCGTGCGTGGCAGGAGCGAGGGCGGGCTCGCCGTCTTCCGCGGGATCCCGTATGCCGCGCCGCCCGTCCCGTTCTCGGCGCCGCGTCCCGTCCGCGCCTGGGACGGCGTGCGGGAGGCCACGGCCTTCGGGCCGCCGCCGCCGCAGTCCGGGTCGTTCGGGATGGACACCCTCGGCGACGCGGGCGACGAGTGGCTGACCGTCAACGTGTGGTCGCCCGACCTGGGCGGCAGGTTCCCGGTCATGGTGTGGGTGCAGGGCGGCGCGTACGCGTTCGGCACGTCCGGCCTCCCCGAGTACGACGGCAGCACGCTGGCCCGCGCAGGCGTCGTCCTCGTGACCTTCAACTACCGCGTCGGTCTCGAGGGCTTCGGCCACGTCGAGGGGATGCCCGCCAACCGTGGCCTGCTCGACCAGGTCGCCCTCCTCGAGTGGGTCCGCGACAACATCGGCGCCTTCGGCGGTGACCCCGCGCGGGTCACTCTCTTCGGCCAGTCCGCGGGTGGCGGGTCGGTGGGGGCGCTGCTCGCCATGCCCCGGGCCGCGGGTCTGTTCCAGCGGGCCGTCGCGCAGAGCGTGCCCGGCACCTTCTTCACCCCGGCGCTCGCGGCCGACATCGCGAGGGAGTGCGCCGCGGAGCTGGGCGTGGAGCCCGCCGACCTGCCCTCGGTGGACCCCCGGCTGCTTCCCGCGGCCGGTGACGCCGTCTCGGCACGGCTGGGACAGCTGACCCGTCGGTGGGGGCCGACGGCACACGCCCAGGTGCTCTTCGCCCCGGTCGTCGACGGGGACGTGCTGCCCACGACGCCGTGGCAGGGCCTCACGGGTCGGGTGGAGCTCATGGTCGGGCACACGCGCGAGGAGCAGCGGCTGCTCACGGCCCTCACCGGGATGCTCGGCGAGGTCTCGCCGGCGCAGGCCGTGGAGACCGCCGAGGTCTTCGGGCCCGACCCGGAGCGCTACCGCCGCGCCTTCCCGGACCCCGAGGAGCTGTACGAGGTGGTGCGCTCGGACTGGCTCTTCCGGATGCCGTCGCTCAAGCTCGCCGAGGCGCAGCTCGCGGCCGGCGGGCGGGTGCACCTCTACGAGCTGACCTGGCCGGCGCCCGGCATGGGCGGGGTGCTCGGCGCCTGCCACGGTCTCGACGTGCCCCTGGTGTTCGGCAACCTCACCGCGGGACAGCCCGCCCTGCTGATCGGCGAGCCCGGCCCGGAGGCTGAGGAGCTGTCGCGGCAGATGCGCGAGGCCTGGACCTCGTTCGCGCGCGACGGGGACCCCCGCTGGCCGGGCTTCGAGACCGGCACGACTCGTCTGTTCGGTGGCGAGCCCGCGGTCGGGGAGTACCCCGAGAAGGTGTCGCGGGAGATCTGGACCCGAGCGCCCGAGGTGCTGGACCTGCCCCGGACGCCCTGAGGGTGCGGTAGCCGGGGTGTCACCGGTGCTGCGCGGTCCACGCCCCCGCGGTCGCGGCCTCGGCGATGAGGTCGGCCACCTCGGCGTGGTTCTCGCGGACGAGTCCCGTGGTGACCCGGACGTGGCCGGCGGGGCCTGCCGGGTGCTCGACCGAGAACGGCGACCCGGGCGTCACGGCGAGCCCCTGGCTCGCCAGCCGGAGCACTGCTGCGGCCTCGTCACGCACGGGCACCCAGATGTTGAGGCCGTCGGTGCCCGGCACGTCGATGTCGTGCGTCGCGAGGCGATCCACGACGAGCTCGCGCCGCCGGGCGTACTCGCCGCGCGCCGCAGCAGTGCGCCTGGCGCACTCGTCGTCACGCAGGAGGCCGGCAAGCACCCGTTGCAGCAGTCGGCTCGTCCAGCCCTGACCGATCGCCCGGGCGTGACGCACGGGCGCGAGCAGCGCCGCCGGACCGCTCATCGCGGCGATGCGCAGGTCGGGACCGTGCGACTTGCTGAAGCTGCGGATGTGCAGCACCTGGTCCGGGATCCAGGCTCCGAGGCTGATCGCCGCGGACGTCGAGATGGGTCCGCTCGAGTCGTCCTCGACGACGATGCAGTCGTGCCCGCGCAGCAGCGCGGCCAGGCGGCGCGCGCGGGTGGGCGACATCGACACCCCGGTCGGGTTCTGGCCACGAGGCTGGAGGACGACCGCTGCCGGTCGCCTCGGAAGGAGCTCCTCGACCCGGTCGAGGTCGAGGCCGGTCTCGTCGAGCGGCACCCCCACGACCTCGACCCCCCGGTCCTCGAGCAGGTCGAGCAGCGGTGGGAAGCCGGGGTTCTCGACGAGCACGAGGTCGCCGGGACGCAGGAGGGTGCGGGAGACCAGGTCCAGCGCGTCCATGGCGCCGTCGACGACGAGGAGCTCCTCGGCGGCATACGGCCAGTCCTCGACTAGCACGGCGCGCAGCTCGTCGAGCACGGGGTCGTCGAGGTAGCTGCTGGGGGTCGCGGGCTCGGACAGGCCCGAGAGCACAGGCACGACGGGCGGCAGCAGGGCGCCGTCGGGGATGCCGGTCGAGAGGTCGAGGCTCACGGGGGAGTCGTGGCGCAGCGCCCGGGTGTAGCGCTCGCCGCCGCGTGCAGTGGGGGCGACCGTCGTGCCGCGCCGACCGTCCGAGCGGATCGTCCCCGACCGCGCGAGCAGCTGCCACGCCGCGCTCACCGTGGTGGGCGACATCATCAGCTCCTCGGCCACCCGCCGGATCGGGGGCAGCTGGTCACCGGGCTGCAGCGCCGCATCGCGGATGGCTCGGGACACCGCCTGGGCCAAGCCCTTGGCGGTCGGGGCGTCGAGACGCTCCTCGAGGGCTGAGATGACGGCGCGCATCTTCGTAACATAGCAATCGACACTTTGTGTGGGGTAGTGGTGGCACGTAGCGTGGGCGGCATGACGACCCAGGCTGTGACCATCGACCACTGGATCTCGGGCGCGCGCGTGCCCGGCGCCTCAGGCCGGACCGCTCCGGTGCACGACCCCGCGACGGGGCGCGTGACGGGGGAGGTGTCGCTCGCGTCGGCCACCGAGGTCGACGCCGCCGTCAAGACGGCGGTCGCAGCGGCCCGCGACTGGCGCACGAGCTCGCTGTCGAAGCGGGCGGCCGTGCTCTTCGCCTTCCGGGAGCTGCTCCACACCCGCACCGACGAGCTCGCCGCGATCGTGACGGCAGAGCACGGCAAGGTCCTCTCGGACGCCGTCGGCGAGATCGCGCGGGGCCTCGAGAACGTCGAGTTCGCCACGGGCGTGCCGCAGCTGCTCAAGGGCGGCTTCTCCGAGCAGGCCGCGAGCGGCGTCGACGTCTACAGCATCCGCCAGCCGCTCGGCGTCGTCGCCGGCATCACGCCGTTCAACTTCCCCGTCATGGTGCCGCTCTGGATGTGTGCCAACGCCATCGCCTGCGGCAACGCGTTCGTCCTCAAGCCCAGCGAGAAGGACCCGTCCGCCTCGCTCTTCCTCGCCGAGCTCTGGAAGGAGGCCGGTCTGCCCGACGGCGTCTTCACCGTGGTGCACGGCGACAAGGAGGCCGTCGACGCGCTGCTCGACCACGACGACGTCGCCGCGGTCAGCTTCGTCGGCTCGACGCCGATCGCGAAGTACATCTACGAGCGCGGGACCGCCAACGGCAAGCGCGTGCAGGCGCTCGGCGGGGCGAAGAACCACGCTCTCGTGCTGCCCGACGCCGACGTCGACATGGCCGCAGACGCCATCGTGTCGGCCGCCTACGGCGCGGCCGGCGAACGCTGCATGGCGCTGTCGGTCGCCGTGGCCGTCGGTGGGGTCGGCGACGAGCTCGTCGCGGCGATCTCGTCCCGGCTGCCCAAGCTGACCGTCGGCCCCGGCGCCGACGAGGGCACCGACATGGGGCCGCTCATCACGGCCGAGCACCGCGACAAGGTCGCCGGCTACGTCGCCGCCGGCGCCGAGGCGGGGGCGACCGTCGTCGTCGACGGACGTGAGCAGGAGGTCCCGCAGGACGGCTTCTTCCTCGGTATGACGCTGCTCGACGACGTGACGCCCGACATGACGGTCTACCGCGACGAGATCTTCGGACCGGTCCTGTCCGTGGTCCGTGTCGACACCTACGACGAGGGCCTCGCGCTCATCAACAACAACCAGTACGCCAACGGCACCGCGATCTTCACCCGCGACGGCGGCGCCGCCCGGAGGTTCCAGAACGAGGTCGAGGTGGGCATGGTCGGCATCAACGTCCCCATCCCCGTCCCCGTCGCGTACTACTCGTTCGGCGGCTGGAAGGACTCGCTCTTCGGTGACACCCACATGTACGGGCCCGAGGGGATCAACTTCTACACGCGCGGCAAGGTCGTGACGCAGCGCTGGCCCGACCCCGCCACCTCGAGCGTCGACCTCGGTTTCCCGCGCACCCGCTGAGAGGACCCACGCCATGACCGACATCGACCACACCGTCGTCGCCGCCCGCCTCGAGGCCATGACCGGCGACGAGGTCCGCGCGCTCGACCGCGCCCACGTCTTCCACTCGTGGTCCGCTCAGGGCCTCATCGACCCGCTGCCCATCGCCCGGGCGGAGGGCTCCTACTTCTGGGACTACGACGGCAAGCGCTACCTCGACTTCAGCAGCCAGCTCGTCAACGTCAACATCGGCTACGGCCACCCCAAGGTCGTGGCCGCGATCCAGGAGCAGGCCGCCCGGCTCGCGACGATCCAGCCCGCCTTCGCCAACGACGCCCGCAGCGAGGCGGCGCGCCTCATCACGGAGGTCGCGCCCGAGGGCCTGTCGGCGGTGTTCTTCACCAACGGCGGGGCCGAGGCCAACGAGAACGCGATCCGGATGGCGCGTCTGCACACCGGCCGGCACAAGGTCCTCGCGACCTACCGCAGCTACCACGGCGCCACGGCCGGCTCGATCACCCTGACCGGCGACCCGCGGCGCTGGCCGTCCGAGCCGGGCATCGCCGGCGTGGTGCACTTCTGGGGCCCCTACACCTACCGGTCGGCGTTCCACTCCGAGACCGAGGAGCAGGAGCGCGACCGGGCGCTGCAGCACCTGCGCGACACGATCATGGTCGAGGGCGCCCACACGATCGCCGCGATCATCCTCGAGACCGTCGTCGGCACCAACGGCATCCTCGTCCCGCCGGACGGCTACCTGCAGGGCGTGCGCGACCTGTGCGACGAGCACGGCATCATGCTCATCGCCGACGAGGTCATGGCCGGCTTCGGCCGGTGCGGCGAGTGGTTCGCCGTCGACCACTGGGGCGTCCGACCCGACCTCATCACCTTCGCCAAGGGCGTCAACTCCGGCTATGTGCCGCTCGGCGGTGTCGTCATCTCCGACGAGATCCGGGCGACGTTCGACCAGCGCGCCTTCCCCGGCGGCCTGACCTACTCGGGCCACCCGCTGGCCTGCGCGTCGGCGGTCGCCTCGATCAACGCCTTCCACGAGGAGGGCATCATCGGCAACGCCCGCATGCTCGGCACCGACGTCATCGGGCCGCGGCTGCGCGAGATCGCGGCGAAGCACCCGAGCGTCGGCGACGTGCGCGGCCTCGGCGTCTTCTGGGCGGTCGAGCTGGTCCGGGACCGCGAGACCCGCGAGCCGCTGGTGCCCTACAACGCGGCAGGCGAGGCGGCCCGCCCGATGGCGGCCTTCGCCGCGGCGTGCAAGCAGCGCGGGCTGTGGCCGTTCACGCACTTCAACCGCACGCACGTCGTGCCCCCGTGCACGACGACGGCCGCCGAGGTCGAGGACGGTCTCGCGGTGCTCGACGAGGCGCTCTCGGTCGCGGACGAGTTCACCGTCTGAGAGCCGACCGGACGACATCGAGGACGTATGCCGCGTGGCCCGGCCGCACGGCATACGTCCTCGGTCGTCCGCGGGTCGTACGTGGCTCAGGCGTCAGGCGTCGAGCTCGACGACGCCCGTGACATTGGGGTCGACGGCGCGCTCGGCGGCATCGACGGGCAGGGGCGGGGGAGTGCCGCCCCAGGCCGGGCACAGCGCCCGGTGGTCGCACCAGTCGCAGAGCCGGCTCGGGCTGGGCCGCCAGTCGCCCGTGGTCGCCGCACGCTCGATGGCCTGCCACAGGGCCTTGACCTTGCGCTCGGTGCCGAGCAGGTCCTGCTCGTCCGGCTCGTAGGCGACGATCTCGCTGTTGCCGAGGTAGACCAGCTGCAGGCGCTTGGGCATGACGCCCCGCTGTCGCCACAGCACGAGCGCGTAGAACTTCATCTGGAAGAGCGCCTTGGCCTCGAAGTGCTCCGAGGGCGAGCGCCCGGTCTTGTAGTCGACGACGCGCATCGCGCCGCCCGGCGCCACGTCGAGGCGGTCGACGTAGCCGCGCAGGACCAGGCCGTCGATCTCGGTCTCGACGTAGAGCTCACGCTCGGCGGGCTCGAGACGGGTGGGGTCCTCGAGGCCGAACCACGTCTGCAGCAGGGTCGCCGCGCCGGCGAACCACTCGTCGGTGCGCCCGTCCTGCTCCGTGAGTAGGTCGAGCATCGCCGGCTCCTCGTCGGCGAGGCGCTCCCACTCCTGCGGCACGAGCCCCACCGCGGCCTCGATGGTGCGCTCGTGGGCCGGCAGGTCGAAGAGCCGCTCGAGGACGGCGTGCACGAGCGTGCCCCGCGCCGTGGCCTGGGTCGGAGGGGAGGGGAGCTTGTCGATGACGCGGAAGCGGTAGAGCAGCGGGCACGACATGAAGTCCGAGGCCCGACTGGGGGACAGCGCTGCAACCATGGGGCGACTGTATGCCGCTGCGGCGACACCGCCCCCGCGACGCCCACAGGCCACGCACGGGACCGGCACAGGGTGAGGCGTCGCGCAGGGCTTAGGCTCGGGTGCATGAGCACTCCCGTCCGCCCCTCCGCGGCCTACGGGTGGCGGATCGGCAGCCTCGCCGGGACACCGGTCTACCTCGGTCGGTCCTGGCCGGTCATCGCCGTGCTCATCGTCGTCGTCTTCGGGCCCAACCTCGCCCGCGCCGACCGCGGAGCCTCGTACGGCTACCTGCTCGCGGCCGGCTACGCCGTCCTGCTGCTCGTCTCCGTCCTCGTGCACGAGGCGGCCCACGCCCTGGCCGCGCGCTGGCGCGGTCACCCGGTCAGCCGGATCGTGGCTGACGTGTGGGGTGGGCACACGGTCTACGACTCGACCCGCAGCTCGCCCACCACGACCGCGATCGTCGCCGTCGTCGGTCCGCTGTCCAACCTCGTCCTCGCGGCGGTGGTGTGGGGCATCCGCTCCCTGACGACCAACGAGACGGCCCTGACGCTGCTCGGCATCGTCGCCGTCGCCAACCTGCTCGTGGGCCTGTTCAACCTGCTGCCGGGGCTCCCGCTCGACGGCGGCCAGATCGTCAGCGCGCTCGTGTGGCGCGCCACGGGCAGCAAGGGCCGTGGCCTCGTCGCGGCCGGCTGGCTCGGCCGGGTCGTCGCGGTGCTCACCGTCGTGTGGTTCGCCGTGCGGCCACTGGCCGAGGGACGACCGCCCCAGCTGTTCGACCTCGTGTGGCCGGTCGCGATCGCCTTCTTCCTCTGGCAAGGAGCGTCGGGCGCGGTCCGCGCCGGGCACATCCACGAGGCGACCGCGGGCCTCGCGACCGACGTGCTCGAGCCGCTGTCGCTCGTCGCCGGCACGGCCTCGGTCGCCCAGGTCGAGGCTGCGGTTGCCAGTGGCGCCTGGGTCGCTGCGGCGGACCCCGCCGGCTGGCCCCTCGGTGTCGTCGACGCCGACTCCGCCGCCGCGGTGCCGGCCGAGAGCCGTGGGCGCACGACCATCGCGTCGGTCACCGTCGCGCAGCCGGCCTCCTGGGTCATCGCGCTGCCCGGCGACGCCGTCCTGACCGAGCTCATCCGCGTCATGAGCGAGCGTGAGCTCTCCCTCGCCGTCGTCGTCGACGAGGTGACGCGCGACGTCCGCGGCCTGGCGAGCGCCGAGCACATCAACGCCGTCGTCGGGGCCGAGCTCTCCCGCCGCGGCCGCCGCTGACGCACCTCGGCCCTCTGCCACCGCGGGGTGGTGGGGTCGTCCCTCCACGGAGTCGTATGCCGTGTGCAGCCGCCCATCTCTCGCGGCGAGCGGCCGCCGTGGGTGCGGTTGCAACGCTGTCCACACCTCCCTCGGGCCCGGCGGCGCTGTCCACAGCCGCGCCGGAGGGGGCAGCGCCCGCCGCGTCCGCCCGACACGGTGGGTCCGTGGCCCGGCACGCGGGCCGGAGGGAGGCACCATGGCCGCGAGCCGGACCGCGACGAGCACGACGGGCGCGAGGAAGAGCACTGCGAGCGCGACGAGCGCGACGGGCGCGAGGAAGAGCGCGACGGGCGCGAGGAAGAGCACGACGGGCCCGACGGGCGGAACGAAGAGCACGACGGGCGCGAGCCAGGACGACACCGTCCCCGGGCGCAACGAGGTGGCCATCCGAGGCCGGCTAGCGGCCGAGGCCGAGGAGCGCGAGCTGCCGAGCGGCGACCACATCGCGGTGCTGCGTGTCGTGGTCCCTCGCGACGCCCCGGCCGGCCGGCGCCGCCCGGCCGTCGACGGCCCGAGGCGGGCGACGGTCGACACCATCGACGTCGTGTGCTGGACGGCAGCCGCGCGACGCACCGCGATGCGACTGCGGGCCGGTGACCTCGTCGAGCTCGAGGGCGCCCTGCGCCGCCGGTTCTTCGGCGGACCGGGCGGTCGGCAGAGCCGCTACGAGGTCGAGGCGTCGGCGCTGCGGAGGGTGTCCGGGGCAGGTCCCGCCGGCACCTAGACTGTGCTCCCATGACCGACGCCGAGCAGTCCTCCGCAGCGCAGTCCCACGTCCCGGGAGCGCACGACCGCCGCGGCGTCTTCGAGGTCGGCGAGCGCATCCAGCTGACCGACCCCAAGGGGCGCCTGCACACGATCACGCTCGAGCCCGGCCGCGAGTTCCACACGCATCGTGGGTTCCTGCGCCACGACGACCTCATCGGCTCTCCTGACGGCTCGGTCGTCACCAACACCGCCGGTGTGGAGTACCTCGCGCTGCGCCCGCTGCTCAGCGACTACGTCATGTCGATGCCGCGCGGCGCCGCGGTCGTCTACCCCAAGGACTCCGGTCAGATCGTCCAGATGGCCGACATCTTCCCCGGTGCGACCGTCGTCGAGGCCGGCGTCGGCAGCGGCGCCCTGTCCATGTCGCTCCTGCGCGCCATCGGTGAGCGCGGCCGGCTGCTGTCCTTCGAGCGACGCGAGGACTTCGCCGACATCGCCCGGGGCAACGGACGGGCCTTCTTCGGCGGTGACCACCCGGCGTGGACCGTCACGGTGGGCGACCTCGTCGAGTCCCTGCCGACCGTCGCCGAGCCGGGCACCGTCGACCGGGTCGTGCTCGACATGCTCGCGCCCTGGGAGTGCCTCGACGCCGTCTCCGACGCGCTCATCCCCGGCGGTGTGCTCATCTGCTACGTCGCCACGACCACCCAGCTGAGCCGCGTCGCCGAGGGCATCCGCGCCCACGGCGGCTTCACCGAGCCGTCCGCGTGGGAGTCCCTCGTGCGTGGCTGGCACCTCGAGGGCCTCGCCGTGCGCCCGCAGCACCGCATGCACGGGCACACCGGCTTCCTCATCACCACGCGCCGCCTCGCTCCCGGGGTCGTCCCGCCCGAGCGCAAGCGCCGCCCGGCCAAGGGCGCCTACGGCGACGCGGTCGACAACGGAGCCGCCGGCGGGGACCCGGTCGACACGCCCGGCGACGGTGCAGAGCGCCCGGCCGTGGTGCCCGGCTCCACCACCGCGACGGACATCCCGGCCGAGGCCTGGACGCCCGAGGCGCTCGGCGAACGCGTCAAGAGCGACAAGACGATCCGACGCGTACGACGATCACTGGCTGAAACGTCCGACGACATCGGCTGAGCCGGGGTTAGGGTCGAATCGTCACTATGTGCGAGTGACGGATTGAGGAGGCCGAGATGTCTGATGACGTCCGCAACCCAGACCCTGAGCGTGCCGCCGGCGCCGGAGCCCCCGGAGCCCCGGGGGCGGGCGACGCTGCAGCGGGGGAACGCGAGCTCGCGGCCCTGCGTGCCGAGGTCGAGTCCCTGCGGGAGGTGACGCGGCACTCGCCGCAGCGCACCCGTGAGCTCGAGGCACGGCTCGCCCACGTGCAGACGAGCCTGTCGACGCTCTCGTCGCAGAACGAGCGCCTCGTGCGCACGCTCAAGGACGCCCGCGAGCAGATCGTCACCCTGAAGAAGGAGGTCGACCGGCTCGCGCAGCCGCCGAGCACCTACGGGCTCGTCATCGACCCACCCGACGACGGCGCCGTCGACATCATCACCGGCGGGCGAAAGATGCGGGTCGCGATCAGCCCCTCCGTCGACCAGCAGGAGCTCGGCCTGGGCCGCGAGGTCATGCTCAACGAGGCGCTCAACGTCGTCTCCGTGCACGGCTACGAGCGCGTCGGCGAGGTCGTCACCGTCAAGGAGCGCATCGACGACGAGCGTGTCGTCGTCGTCACCCACGGCGACGAGGAGCGCGTGTGCCGCATCGCGACGCCGCTGCTCGCCGAGCGCATCCGGGTCGGTGACTCGCTGACCCTCGACCCGCGGTCCAACTTCGTCCACGAGGTCATCCCCAAGCTCGAGGTCGAGGAGCTCGTCCTCGAGGAGGTCCCCGACGTCGACTACGAGGACATCGGTGGTCTCTCGGGCCAGATCGAGCAGATCCGCGACGCCGTCGAGCTGCCGTTCCTGCACCCGGAGCTCTACAAGGAGCACGCCCTCAAGCCGCCCAAGGGCGTGCTGCTCTACGGCCCGCCCGGCTGTGGCAAGACGCTCATCGCCAAGGCCGTCGCGGCCTCGCTCGCGCGCCAGGTGTCGGCCCGCACCGGGCAGCCGCTCGAGAAGAGCTACTTCCTCAACATCAAGGGCCCGGAGCTGCTCAACAAGTACGTCGGCGAGACCGAGCGGCACATCCGGCTGATCTTCCAGCGCGCCCGCGAGAAGGCCTCGGACGGCACGCCGGTCGTCGTCTTCTTCGACGAGATGGACTCGCTGTTCCGCACCCGCGGTTCGGGGGTCAGCAGCGACGTCGAGACGACCATCGTGCCGCAACTGCTCGCCGAGATCGACGGCGTCGAGCGTCTCGACAACGTCATCGTCATCGGCGCCTCCAACCGTGAGGACATGATCGACCCGGCCATCCTGCGTCCCGGCCGTCTCGACGCGAAGATCAAGATCGAGCGGCCCGACGCCGAGAGCGCGCGCGACATCTTCAGCAAGTACCTCACCGACACCCTGCCGCTCCACGAGCACGACCTGTCCGTCAACGGGGGCGACCGCGACGCGACGGTGGCCGCCATGATCACGGCCGCGGTCGAGCGGATGTACTCCGAGATGGAGGAGAACCGCTTCCTCGAGGTCACCTACCAGGGCGGCGACAAGGAGATCCTCTACTTCAAGGACTTCAACTCGGGCGCGATGATCCAGAACATCGTCGACCGGGCCAAGAAGCTCGCGATCAAGGACTTCCTCACGACCGGTCAGAAGGGCATCCGCGTCGAGCACCTCCTCGCGAGCTGCGTCGACGAGTTCAAGGAGAACGAGGACCTGCCCAACACGACCAACCCCGACGACTGGGCGCGGATCAGCGGCAAGAAGGGCGAGCGCATCGTCTACATCCGCACGCTGCTCAAGGGCAAGGACGGCACCGAGCCGGGCCGCTCGATCGCCACGGCCAACACCGGTCAGTACCTCTGAACCCATCGCGTATGCCGGGTGGCCCGGTTCTCGGGCCACCCGGCATCTCACGTGGCGAGGGGCCAGAGGTGGCCTCTCGTCGGTTGAGGAGGGGCCACACGTGGCCTCTCGACGGTTGAGCCGAGGGGACGGCCGCGCTAGGTGCGGTGGGGCGCGCGGGCGCGGCGGACGGCATACGCCCCCAGCCCGCGCCAGCCGAGCAGGAAGAGCCCCAGCACGACCGACGCGACCACGACGAAGCTGACGGCCGTGCCGGAGCCGACAGCGTGGCGCAGCAGCATCCCGACGAGCACGGTGGCGAACCACACGGTGACGCCCGGCGCGAGCTCGAGCGGCCACGCGCGGCGCACGACCCGCACGACGAGCCAGCCGAGGCCGGTCCCGACGAGGAACGGCCACGCCGTGGACAGCACGCCGACAACGGGGCTCGCCTCGTCGTGGCTGGCCCGCCCCACTGCTGCGAAGAGCAGGACGAGCAGGACGTCGAGGAGCAGCGCGACCGCGGGGCGGCGCCACCAGGGCGAATGGGTCATGACGGCGTGTCGAAGGGCAGCTTGGCCTGAGGCGGCGCGTGGGTCGGGTCGACGCCCTCGAAGAGCGAGCTCACCGAGCGGCCGTGGTGGATGCGGCTGATCGCCTCGGCGAACAGGGCCGACACCGACCGCACCTTGAGCTCGGGCCAGCCATCGGGTGCCGGCACCGTGTCGGTCGTGACGACCTCGGTGACGAACGGGTGGTCGCGCAGCCGCTCGACGGCCTTGCCGGCGAAGAGCCCGTGCGTGCAGACGATCGCGGCCTCGGTGGCGCCGGCGTCCTTGAGCCGGTCCATGAGCTCGAGCATTGAGCCGCCGGTCGCGATTTCGTCGTCGAGGATGATGGCCCGCCGGCCCGACACGTCACCGACGATCGAGTCGATGACGACCCGGTCGTCGGCCACCCGCTGCTTGGAGCCGGCTGCCACGGGCAGGCCGAGCAGGCGTGCGAACTGGGTCGCGACCTTGGCGTTGCCGAGGTCGGGGCTGACGACGATCGAGTTGCTCAGGTCGTTGTCGCGGAAGTGGTCGGCGAGGACACCGATGGCGGTCAGGTGGTCGACGGGCGTGGAGAAGAAACCGTGGACCTGGGGTGCGTGCAGCGCCATCGTCAGGACCCGGTGGCACCCGGCCGTCGAGATCATGTCGGCCACGAGGCGCCCCCCGAGGGAGATGCGCGAGGCGTCCTTCTTGTCCGACCGCGCGTAGGCGTAATGCGGCATGACGGCGGTGATCTGGGCCGCCGAGGCGCCGCGGGCCGCGTCGATCATCAGGAGCAGCTCCATGAGGTGCTCCTGCGTCGGCGGGACGAGCGGCTGCACGATGTAGACGTCGCGCTGTCGGCAGTTCGCGAGCAGCTGCGCCTGGAGGCAGTCGTTGCTGAACCGCTTGATGTCGACGGGGGAGCGGGTCACCCCCAGGTGGGAGCAGATCCGGTCGGCCAGGGCGGGGTGCGCCGAGCCGCTGAAGACGACGACGTCGTTCACTTCGAGACCATCCCTCACGAGACTCGCGTGCGTTCGCAGACTAGCCGACCACCTCGGGTCGCGCGTGGCGTGCGACCCATTCGACGAGCTCGGAGCGGGCGGCGCCACCGACGCGCGTCGCCCCGGGGAAGCTCATGAAGCCGTGCGGGACCCGGGGGTAGTTCGTGTGCCGGACGTCGACCCCTGCGTCGCGCAGGGCCTCGGCGTAGGCCGCCCCCTCGTCGCGGAGCGGGTCGAGGTCGGCCGTCTGGACGAGCGTCGGCGGCAGACCGGCCAGGTCCTTCGCGTGCAGCGGCGAGACGAGCGGGTCGAGCGGGTCGAGGGCGTCGTCCTCGGTGCCGAGGTAGTGCCCGAGGAACATGTCCATGTCGCTGCGGGTCAGGATCGGCGCCTGGGCGTGCTGGGCCACGGACGGCGAGCTCATCGTCGCGTCGACGGCGGGGTAGACGAGCGCCTCGTAGGCGATGTCGGCGCCACCCTCCGCACGCAGCACCTGCGCGGTCACGGCGGCGAGGTTGCCGCCGGCCGAGTCGCCCGCAAGCCCGAGGCCCGTCGGCCGGATGCCGGAGAGGGACCCCTCCGTGGTGCCGGCCGACGCCGCCCAGCGAGCGGCGTCGACGCAGTCGTGCGCGGCTCGGGGCGCGCGGTGCTCGGGCGCCAGACGGTAGTCGACGTTGAGCACGGCCACCCGAGCCCGGTCGGCGACCCAGGCGCACAGGGGGTCGTAGCCGCGCGTGTTGCCCAGCACCCACCCGCCACCGTGGAACCACAGCATCGCCGGGAGGACCTCGCCCTCGGTGCCTCGTGGACGGTAGGTGCGGACCGCGACCTCGTGCCCGTCACGCGCCCGGAAGCTCGTCGCACCGATCGCGACCCCGTCGGGGACGGCCCCGGTGACCCAGGTGTACGGCAGCCTCGTCGGGGCGAACCACGCTCTGCTGCGGGCGATCTCGTCGGCGGTCTGCATCCGCTCCGAGCTCCGCGAACGGCTCAGGGCGCGGGCGAGGAGCTTGGTGCGCAGGGGCATGTCCCAGGAGTCGCTGACCGTCACCGCGTCAGTCTCGCACCGGGGGCCGGGGGCTCGCGCACCGGGCGCCCGGGGGTCGACCCGCGCTGCAGCACGGGTTCCGCGCGTGTTCCGCACGGGGCCTGCGCGGCGACGCTGCGGCGAATCGGTCCTCGGCTCGGGCAGGATTGACCCATGCCCGGCGACTCGGAGAGGACGCGGCCCCCGCTGGACGGGGCCGACCTCAGCCGTGCCGAGCAGTCTGACGACACCACGGGGGAGAGCATGCACCAGACGGCGGAAGAGGCCGGCACCCGGCCCGAGGGGGCCCGACAGCCGGACACCGGTCCCGACGGGGTCCACGTGGCAGCCCCTCAGGGGGCGCCGGCGGAGGTCCCCCGGGAGGCGCCTGCAGGGGCGACCGAGGGAGCCCTCAGGACGGCCCCCGACGTCGAGGTCGTGGAGCCCCCGATCCCCGAACGGGTCCGGCGGCCCGTCGACGGCGCGCGACTGGCTGTTGCCGTCGTGCTCCTCGTGATCGGGCTGGTCGTCTCCGACCTGGCGGCGGGCACCCGCGGCGCGGTCGAGCAGGACCTCACCGACGCGACGAGCGGACTGCCCCGGCTCCTGCTGACCCTGCTGGGCTGGATGAGCGGCATCGGCGTGCTGCTCCTGCCCATCGGGGTCGGCGCCGACCTGCTCGTGCGTCGCCGCCCGATGCAGCTCATCCAGGCGCTGGGTGCGGCGGTCGTCGCCGGCATCCTCGTCATCGTCCTGGCGGTCCTCGTCCAGTCCGGCAACGGCGGCTTCATCACCGACGTGCTGACGCGTCCGACAGCCACGGGACAGACCGGTCCGCTCGACATCGTCATCGTCTCGATGCTCGCCCTCCTCACGGTCGCAGACATCTCGGGCCGCAAGTGGATCTCGCCCATCGCGACCACGGTCGTCATCGCGACGCTCGTGACCACCCTTCTGTCCGGCGCCATGACGCTCGCGGCGCTCGCGTGCTCGCTCCTCGTCGGCTGGATCGTCGGCCTCGCCGCGCGGCTCGTGTTCGGCGTGACGTCCACCCGCCCCCCGGGCACCGAGGTGGCCGCCGTCCTCGTCTCGGGGGGCGTGCCGCTCACCAGGCTCGAGCTGATCGACGCCAACGACGCCGGCGACCGCCGCTACGTCGGCTCCACGCCCCACGGTCCCCTCGACGTGCACGTCATCGACCGCGACACCTTCGGTCTCGCGTCCGGTCGGCGCCTGCTGCGCGTGCTGCGCCTCCGCAGCGGTTTCACCCGGCCGCCCGCCCTGACGCTGAAGTCCGAGGTCGAGCACCGCACGCTCATGGGGCTGGCGCTGCGCGACGCCGGCATCCGTGCCCCCAAGCCGGTCGCGGTCTCCGAGGTCGGACCGTTCTCGGCCGTCATCGCCTACGACGAGCCGCACGGCACGCCCCTCAGCGACCTCACCGGGCCCGACGGCGGAGCAGATGACGGGACAGGCAGTGAGCCGGACTCCCGGCTCGACGACGCCCGGCTCGCCGCGATCTGGCGGCTCGCGGCCACGCTCCACCGCCGCCGCCTCGTCCACCGTCAGCTCGGTCCGTCGACGATCCTGCTCGACGACCAGGGCGGGGTCGCCCTCTCGCGGCTCGGCAGCGGCGACGTCGCCGCCGACGACATCAGCCTGCGCATCGACCTCGCCCAGCTGCTCACGACCGTGGCGCTCACCGTCGGGCCCGAGCGCACCGTGGAGTCGGCCGTCGCCGTCCTCGGCGAGGACGCCGTGCTGCGGGCGGTGCCCGTGCTGCAGCCGGTCGCCCTCAGCCCCGACGCCCGCGCCGCGCTCAAGGGGTCCAAGTCGGTCATGGGGGAGCTGCGCGAGCGTCTCGTCGCGCTGCGCCCCCAGGCCGAGGCCGTCGAGCCGGTGCAGCTGCGGCGCATCTCCCTCAAGGCCGTCGCGACCCTCGTCATGGGTGGCATCGCCGGCTACGTCGTGCTGAGCCAGCTGGCCCAGGTGAACCTCAGCCAGGTGATCAGCACCGCCGACTGGCGCTGGGCCGTGGTCCTCCTGGCCTTCGCGGGACTCACCTTCGCCGGGGCCTCGATCGCCCTCGCCGGCGCGGTGCAGATCCACCTGCGCTTCGTCCGGACGTACATGACGCAGCTCGCCGTCGCCTTCAGCGGGCTCGTCGCGCCCGCCGCCGTCGGCAACATCGCGCTAAACACCCGCTACCTCCAGACCTCGGGGCTGTCCCCGACGGTCGCGGGTGCCAGCGTGGGGGTGGCCCAGGTCGCCCAGTTCTGCTCGTACTTCGTGCTGCTCGTCATCTCCGGCGTGCTGGCCGGCACCGGCCCCGCCGTGTCGTTCAGCCCATCACCGGTGCTCGTCGCGGTCATCCTTGCCGTCCTCATCGCGCTGCTCGCACTGCTCGCCATCCCACGGGTCCGCGCGCTCATCACCGACCGCGTGCTGCCGCAGATCAAGTCCGCGGTGCCCCAGGTCCTCGCCGTGCTGCAGCACCCGAAGAAGCTCACCCAGCTGCTCGGTGGCGCGCTCCTGCTCGACGTCTCGTTCGTCGCCGCCCTCGTCTGCGCCACCCGCGCCTTCGGCGCCGACGCGCCCGTGGCAGCGGTCGCGGTCGTCTACTTCGCCGGCGCCATCATCGGGTCGGCGGTGCCGACGCCTGGTGGCCTCGGCGGCATCGAGGCGGCCATGTCGGCGGGCCTGATCGCCATCGGCGTCGACAGCGGCACCGCCGTCTCCTCGGTCCTGCTCTACCGCCTCGCGACCTACTGGCTGCCGATCCCGTTCGGCTGGTTCTCGCTCAACCGGCTGCAGAAGGTCGGGGCCATCTGAGCCCGGCCACACGGCATACGCCCACGGTCGTGGACGGACCGCCCGCGGCACGGGCGCTGCCGGCGGTTATCGTCGGGCCATGACGGTGCGGCGGATCATGGGTCTCGAGACCGAGTACGGCATCTCGGTGCCCGGCGACCCCATGGCCAACCCGATGTTCCTCTCGGGCCAGGTCGTCAGCGTGTATGCCGCGGCGCAGGGCATCCGCTCCAACCAGTCGAGCTGGGACTACGCCTTCGAGGACCCGCTGCGCGACGCGCGAGGGTGGCAGCTCGACCGGCAGACCGCCGACCCGAGCCAGCTCACCGACGTCGAGGACCCCACCCTCGCCAACGTCGTGCTCACCAACGGGGCGCGCTACTACGTCGACCACGCCCACCCGGAGTACAGCTCGCCCGAGGTGACCCTGCCGCGCGACGCCGTCATCTGGGACCGCGCCGGCGACGCCATCGCGCTCGAGTCGGTGCGCCTGCTCGCCGCCCGTCCCGGGCAACCGCCGGTCAACCTCTACAAGAACAACGCCGACGGCAAGGGCCAGTCCTACGGCACCCACGAGAACTACCTCATGCCCCGGCGCACGCCCTTCCCGGACATCGTGCGCGGCCTCATCCCGTTCTTCGTGACGCGGCAGGTGGTCTGCGGTGCCGGACGCGTCGGGCTCGGCGTCGACAGCAGGGGAGCGGGCTACCAGCTCAGCCAGCGCGCCGACTTCTTCGAGACCGAGGTCGGGCTCGAGACCACGCTCAAGCGCCCGATCATCAACACCCGCGACGAGCCCCACGCCGTGGCCGACCGCTACCGGCGCCTGCACGTCATCATCGGTGACGCCAACCACCTCGACGTCGCGACGCTGCTCAAGACGGGCACGACCTCGCTCGTCCTCGGCATGATCGAGGACGGCCACCTCACCGAGGACTGGTCGATCCGACGTCCGGTGGCCGCGCTGCAGACGATCTCCCACGACCCGACGCTCGCCGCGACCGTCGAGCTCGTCGACGGCCGGACCGTCACGGCGCTCGACGTGCAGTGGATGTACCTCGAGGCGGCCCGGGCGTGGCTCGACGCGCGTGGCGACGACCCCGAGCCCGAGGCGACCGCCGAGGTGATGGGCCTCTGGGAGGAGGTCCTGACCGGGCTCGGCCGCGACGTCATGTCGTGCGCGCCGTTGCTCGACTGGGTCGCCAAGCTGAAGCTCCTCGAGGGCTACCGCGCCCGCGACGGTCTCGCCTGGGACGACCACCGCCTCGCCGCCATCGACATCCAGTGGGCCGACGTGCGCCCCGAGAAGGGCCTCGTGCACCGCCTGCGCGACCGCGGCATGCTGCGCGACCTCGTCTCGGCCGAGGAGGTCAAGGCCGCGCAGGCCACGCCGCCCGAGGACACCCGCGCCTGGTTCCGCGGTGAGTGCGTGCGCCGGTTCACCTCGCAGGTGTTCTCCGCGAGCTGGGACTCCGTCGTCTTCGACGTCCCGGGCCGGGCGAGCCTGCAGCGCGTGCCCATCCTCGAGCCCGAGCGCGGCACCCGGGCCCAGGTGGGCGCCTTGCTCGAGCAGAGCGCCGACGTCGGAGAGCTGCTCCGCGGGCTGGCCACGCCCGAGTGAGCGACCCGCGCTAGGTCCGCACGAGCACTCCGGCCGCGACGAGCGCATCGAGCGCGGTGCCGACGAGCTCGCGTGCCTGCGGGTGCGGACCGTGCTCGCGCTCGGCAGCCTCCACGAGGTCGTCGACGTCGGCAAGGCTGACCGGCCCTGCTGCGGGGTCAGGCACGGGCTCGACGGCGTCCCACAGCGTCAGTCCCAGCGGGCTGAGCCGGACCGGGGCGGTCCCGACGAGCAGGACGGCTCCGTCCCGAGTGCGTATGCCGTCCGCGACCGGGGCGCGCACGTACCCCAGCCGTTCGGCCGGGTCCCTCCCTGACGGCATATGAGAGCGATCCGTGAGGTCGACGGGGAGGACGACGGGGAGCACCGGGGTAGTCGGGGCGGAGGGGGCGTCGAGCAACGCGTGGAGGAGCGGCTCGAGGTCCTCCGCCTCGGCGTAGTGCGCCCGGTGCACCCCGGCCCCGTCCACGGCGAGCGCCGCGAGGCTCACGAGTGGGCGAGGCAGACGGGTCAAGGCACTCGTGTGCCCGACGAGCTGAGTGACGGCCTCGAGCGGGTCGAGACGCTTGAGCCAGGGCGGCCCGGCCAGGTCCGGGTCGCGCTCGAGGAGCACGACCGCCGCGAGGTGCAACCGCTCCGGGCACGGCGCGAGGCCCAGCTCGTCCGGCCCCACGTGCACCTTGTCGTCCTCGACGTCCGGATCGACGACGATCGACAGCGGTTTCGGGAAGGGCGGCACCGTACCGTCCTCGAGGACGGCCACCGTCTCGTCCGTCACGTAGCCGAGACCACCCCGCGCGAGCGTTGCCGCGGCCGTCGTCTTGCCCGTGCCCGACGCGGCGACGAGCGCCACGACGGACCCGTCGGGCCGGCTGAGCCCGGCGGCGTGGAGCAGCACCGCGCGCCCCGACAGCAGGTCGATGCCGAGGTCGGTGAGGTCGTAGGCCAGCCGGTGCGAGAGCGGGCGGGTCAGGGGCAGGTCGGACTGCTCCGAGCGGATCGTGCGCACTCGCCCCCGAGGTGTCGGGACGACGCACCGGGACCATGCCGCCCGGACCTGCTCGCGTGGCTCGGGTCCGGCGAACCGCACACCGACGACCTCGCCGAGGACGCGGAGGCAGAGCAGGCCGTCGGACGGGAGGTCGACGGCCCGCTCGGTCACCGCTCTCAATCGAGCCCGGCCACGCGTGACTCCGTCTGCACGACCGCCGCCGCTGCGCCAGACCGCACGGCGCACGAGCCGAAGTCGACCGGGTCGGCGCTGCCGGACGTGCCGGCCCGCACGGTGCGCCACACCGAGCCGGACACCGTGAACGTCGACACCGTGGTCCAGCCCGGGTCGCCTTGGGACGGCGCGCTCCCGCTGGTGCTCGCGTTGCGCTGGAGCGTCACGGTCATCGTCACGCCGACGGCGTTGCCCGGGATCCCGCTGAGGCTGCTCGAGAAGGGCCTGCTCTGCGACGTCCGGTAGGTCAGGGGGAACCGCTGGCAGCCCCCGGACTCGCCGACCGGGCTGAGCTTGAACCCGGGGCGGAAACCCGCGCCCGACCCGTTCTGGTCGTTGTGGCGCCCCGCGACCTCGATCTGGAAGTTGTCGAGGGTGTCGACCTCGCGGAAGCGGTACCACGCCGAGTCGACGGTGCAGTTGCAGATCTCGATGTAGACGGGCAGCCAGGCGCGCCCGTAGCCCGTCCGGATGCGGGGCACGCCGAGGTCCGGGCTCTGGGCGTTGGCCCGGCAGACGGCGTCGACGTCGGTGAAGACGTTGGGCCCCATCTGGATCGAGCCGCTCACGGTGCACCGGCTGATGCCGGCGTGGGCGGCGGGCGCCCCCATCGCGAGGACCGGCACGGCCCACGCGGCCCCCTTCACGACGGCGCGTCGTGACTGACCGCGAGAAGGCGCGGTCGCCTGCTGCTGTGCAGCGTTCATCGGTTACTCCCCCGAGTAGATGCAGTTGTCGAGTCGCCGTCCTCGACGGCGACCGCGCACAACGTAACAGCGAGGCGCAGGCGTGGGAACGCCTGGCACGCAAGGTGTCCGGCTTGTCCCGCTGTGTCCCGGCGCGTCTCCCGGGCGTCCGTCCGGAGCGGGTGCTCGGACGGCGGGGGCCGCACGGGTTAGGGTCGGGTCACGAGGTCCAACACGTCTGGGAGGTAGCCATGCCGGGTCAGGAGCACGCCAAGCCGCAGCGTCGTGACGAGGAGCCGCCGGAGACACCGGAGGCACCGCCGACCGCGCCCGCCGGGGCCGCCGTCAAGGAGGGCCTGTCCGACGACATCGACAGCGTCCTCGACGAGATCGACGGCGTCCTCGAGTCCAACGCCGAGGAGTTCGTCCGGGGCTTCGTGCAGAAGGGCGGCCAGTGACCCAGTCGTCCACGGGACGCCCGCGCCGGCTCGACGACGCCTTCCTCACTGCCGGGTCGTCGTCGTTCACCGAGTTTCTGACGGCCTACCGTCCCGAGCTGCTCCCTGCCGGGCGTCGCCTGCCTTCCGGGGCGACCATCGAGGCGCCGCACGGCACCACCATCGTCTCGCTGCTCTTCGAGGGCGGCGTCGTCATGGCCGGTGACCGTCGCGCCACCATGGGCAACGTCATCGCCAACCGCGACATGGAGAAGGTCTTCGCGGCCGACGACTACAGCGTCGTGGGCATCGCCGGCACCGCGGGCATCGCGATCGAGCTCGTCCGGCTCTACCAGGTCGAGCTCGAGCACTACGAGAAGATCGAGGGCGCGATCATGTCGCTCGAGGGCAAGGCCAACCGCCTCGCCTCGATGATCCGTGGCAACCTCGCGCTGGCCATGCAGGGGCTGACGGTCGTCCCGACGTATGCCGGGTTCGACCTCGACTCGGCCACCGGCCGCATCTACTCCTACGACGTCACGGGCGGCTGCTACGTCGAGGGTGGTCACCACTCCACCGGTTCCGGATCCGTCTTCGCGCGCGGTGCCCTGAAGAAGCTGTGGCGGCCGGGCCTGGAGGAGCAGCAGGCCGTGTCGGTTGCCATCGAGGCGCTCTACGACGCGGCCGACGACGACTCCGCCACCGGCGGCCCCGACCTCGGCCGCCAGATCTGGCCGACCGTCGCGGTCGTCGACCACTCCGGTGCCCGGTTCGTCGCCCAGGACGTCCTCGAAGGACACGTGGAGCGCGTTGTCGCCGCGCGCCGCGACAACCCGGGAGGTGCCCGATGAGCATGCCGTTCTACGTCCCGCCCGAGCAGGTCATGAAGGACCGGGCCGACTTCGCGCGCAAGGGAATCGCACGCGGACGCTCGGTCGTCGTGGTGGGCTACGACCGCGGGATCGCCTTCGTCGCAGAGAACCCGTCGCGCGCCCTGCACAAGGTGTCGGAGATCTACGACCGCATCGCCTTCGCCGCCGTCGGGCGCTACAACGAGTTCGAGAGCCTCCGGGTCGCCGGCATCCGCTACGCCGACCTGCGGGGCTACTCCTACGACCGCACCGACGTCACGGCCCGTGCCCTGGCCAACACCTACGCGCAGACGCTCGGCGCAGTGTTCACCCAGGAGTCCAAACCCTTCGAGATCGAGATCGTCGTGGCCGAGGTCGGGGCCGACAGCGACTCCGACCAGATCTTCCGGCTGACCTACGACGGGTCCGTCGCCGACGAGCAGGGCTTCGTCGCGATGGGTGGAGCGAGCGAGGCGGCAGAGGAGCGGCTCGGCACCGGCTGGCGGCCGGGCATGACCCTGAGCGAGGTGCTCCGGCTCGCGGTCGACGTGCTCGGTGCCGGCGACAACGGCGAGCGCCGGCACCTCGACGAGGCGCAGCTCGAGGTGGCCGTGCTCGACCGCGACCGTCCGCGTCGCTCGTTCCGGCGCATCGTCGGCCCGCTGCTGACGCGGCTGCTCGGCGAGCCCCGCGAGACCACCGACGTCCCGGCCGCCGCGCTGGGCTCGGAGTCGCCTGTGGCACAAGCGGACTCAGCTGAGGACGGCTCGCCCGAGGCATCGGGACCGACGACACCACCTGCCTGACCCCTGGGTGCCCTGCCGAGCAGGACGCCGCGGACGACGAAGGCCGCCCACCGAGTCGGTGGGCGGCCTTCGTCGTGCTGTCGAGCTCTCGTGCTCGAGCGGCGTTCAGCGTCGCGTGGCGCCGACCTTGTCGCCGGAGGCGCTGCGCTGGTAGTACGACGACTGGTCGGAGCCGTAGGACGAGTCGCCCTCAGCCTCGGCGCCGGACTCGTTGCCGGTCTGGTCGTCTGCCTCGTCGTCGGACGCCGTCTCGGAAGCGGCGGAGGGCTGCGCGTCGTCCGCAGCCTCGTCCACCTGCTCGGGCTCGGTGTCGGCGGACGGGTCCGCGTCCTGCGACTCGGCGGCCTGCGCCGCGGGCGTCGGGACCGGCTGCTGGGCCTCGGCGACCTGGGCGGGCTGGGCCGGCTTGTCCGGGGTGCCGAGGGTGTCCATCAGCGCGCCGCCCCCGAGGGTGGCGAGCATCTGGCGGACGTTGCCCAGCTGGGCGGTGATGCTGTCGCGCTGCGCCGTCGCGGCGGCGAGCTCGCGGTCGGACTCCTCGCGCAGGCGCGAGGCGTGGTCACGGGCCTCGGAGACGATCTGGTCGGCCTGCGTCTGGGCGTTCTCAAGGAGTCGCTCGGCACGGGCCCGCATCTCGTGCGCGTCGTGCTCGGCGCGCTCGGTGAGCTGCCGGAGACGGGACTCGCTCTCGCTGAGGGCGGCCTCCTGCTGCTGGCGCCGCGCCTCGAACTCGGCGTCGGCCGACTCGCGGCGGGCCGCCAGCTTGACCTCGAGCTCGGCGGACGCCGTCGACGCCTTGAGGCGGTGCGCCTCGAACTCGGCGGCGGCCTCCTGACGCTGCGCAGCGGTGACGCTCTGGGCCTCGGCCACGATGGCCTGGGCCTCGCGGTTGGCCTGGGCGATGATCCGCACGGCCTCCTCGTCGGCACGGGCGCGGGCCTGCTCGGCATACGTGGCCGTCGTCGCCTTGAGCTCGGCGGCAGAGCGGTTGGCACGCTCGCGGATCTCGTCGGCCTCGCCCGAGGCGCGCGAGCGCATGTCCGCGGCCTCCTGGTCGGCGAGCGTCAGGATCTGTGCGATGCGCTCACCGAGGTCGGAGAAGGTCTGGGCCTGGGTCGGCGAGCTGTTCTTCTTCAGGTCGGCCATGACTCGTGACTGCTGACCGAGCTGTCCCCTGAGGTCGGTCAGCGCGGCGTTGAGCTTCGTCAGCTCGACGCTGCGCTCGGCAGCGTCCTTCTTGGCAGCCTGGAGGGTGCGGTTCTGCGACTCGATGAACGAGTCGACCTCTTCGGGCTCGTAGCCACGGCGGGAGAACTTGAAGTGGGGTCTGTCGATCATTTCCGTCCAATGCAGGGATGGTGGAGGGGTACGGCATGAGGGGACAACGGCCATTGTGACAGCCGCCCGCGCCAGTAGCACGCGCGCGTCCGGCGGGTGTCGGCCCTTGGCGTGGTCCTTCCCGGCGGACGGCACGAGTGCCACCTAGAGTTGGTTCATGGAGCGGCGGATCTTCGGGATCGAGAACGAGTACGGCGTCACCTGCACCACGCAGGGCCAGCGGCGCCTGACCCCGGACGAGGTCGCGCGCTACCTCTTCCGCCGGGTCGTGGCGTGGGGCCGCTCGAGCAACGTCTTCCTCGGCAACGGTGCGCGCCTCTACCTCGACGTCGGCTCCCACCCGGAGTACGCCACGGCCGAGTGCGACTCCGTGCGCGAGCTCGTGATCCAGGACAAGGCGGGGGAGCGGATCCTCGAGGGCCTCGTCGAGGACGCCCAGGGCCGGCTGCGCGACGACGGCGTCGAGGGCGAGATCTTCGTCTTCAAGAACAACACCGACTCGGCGGGCAACTCCTACGGGTGCCACGAGAACTACCTCTACGGCCGCGGCGGTGACTTCCAGCGGGTCTCCGACATGTTCATCCCGTTCCTCATCAGCCGGCAGATCGTCTGCGGAGCGGGCAAGGTCGTGGCGACCGCCCACGGCGCGAGCTTCGCCGTCAGCCAGCGCGCGGACCACATCTGGGAGGGCGTGTCCTCGGCGACCACCCGCAGCCGCCCCATCATCAACACCCGCGACGAGCCCCACGCCGACGCCGAGAAGTACCGCCGCCTGCACGTCATCGTCGGCGACTCGAACATGTCCGAGACGACCAACCTGCTCAAGGTGGGCAGTGCGGACCTCGTGCTGCGGATGATCGAGGCGGGGGTCGTCATGCGCGACCTGTCGATGGAGAACCCCATCCGGGCCATCCGCACCATGAGCCACGACACGACCGGTCGGGCCACGGTCCGGCTCGCCAACGGCCGCGAGCTCTCGGCGCTCGACATGCAGCGCGAGTACCTCGACAAGGCTGTCGAGTTCGTCGACCGCGAGGGGATGGACAGCCCCGACACCAAGCAGGTCATCGACCTCTGGGGGCGGGCGCTCGACGCCATCGGCTCCGGTGACCTCGGCGCCATCGACACCGAGATCGACTGGGTCATCAAGTACCGCCTCATCGAGCGCTACCGCGCCAAGCACGGGCTGGCACTGACCGACGCCCGGGTCCAGCAGATCGACCTCGCCTACCACGACATCAACCGGCGGCGCGGGCTCTTCTACCTGCTCCAGCGGCACGGTCGCACGGCGCGCGTCGCCTCCGACGTGGAGATCTTCCAGGCCAAGGTGCGACCGCCGCAGACGACGCGGGCCAAGCTGCGCGGCGACTTCATCCGCGCCGCCCAGGCCCACGGACGTGATTTCACCGTGGACTGGGTGCACCTCAAGCTCAACGACCAGGCCCAGCGCACGGTGCTGTGCAAGGACCCGTTCCGTGCCGTGGACGAGCGGGTCGAGCGGCTCATGGAGACGATCGACCGCTCGCCGACGGTCCAGCGGCCACTCTGACGGGGTCCACCGACCGGGGCGGCCCTGCCACCCCAACCTGTCAGTGCGCTGTGTGTCTCGCACAAGGGGCGGCGTTACAGTGACGGGGATTTGCCCAGCGGGACCTCCACGCCCGCCCGCCCCGACCGAAAGTCTTCCCCTGTGCGCTCCAACCGTCCGGCCGCTCGCACGGCCGCTGCCCTGATCGCTGCCCTCGGGCTCACGACCGTCGCCGCGTGCGGGTCGAGCTCCTCGGGCTCCAACGGCACCGCCACGACCAACGTCGCCGCCTCGGCCGCCCTCAAGGGGGTGACGGCCACCGGTGCCGTCGACCTCAAGACCGCCCCCAAGGTCGCCCTCGGCGCCACGCCGATCAGCTCCAAGGCCGTCGAGCACAAGGTGCTGACGCCCGGCACCGGCAAGGCTGCCACCAAGGCCGACACCGTGCGCCTGCGCGCGCAGATCTACAACGGCACGAGCGGCAAGCTCATCGACGACGGCTACGCCGCGGGCCGGTCCGAGGAGGGCTACCGGCTCGGACGCACCGACATCGTGGCCGGCTTCACCGAGGGCCTCGTCGGCGCCACCAAGGGCGGCCGCATCGCCTTCACGATCCCGCCCGAGAAGGGCTTCGGGTCGGCCGGCAACGAGCAGCTCGGCGTCAAGGGCACCGACACGATCGTCGTCGTCGCCGACATCGCCGACGTCCACACCCCGCTGACCACGATCGACGGCACCCAGACGCCGGCGCCGGCGGGTCTGCCGACGGTGGAGTTCAAGAACGGCCCGACCAAGGAGCCCACCGTCACGGTGCCCAAGTCGGCGGCTCCGACCACCACGCAGCAGGCGACCCTGGTCCAGGGCACCGGCGCGACGGTGCAGAAGGGCCAGACAATCAGCGCCCAGTACCACGGCGTCCTCTGGAAGGACGGCAGCGTCTTCGACTCCTCGTGGCAGCGCGGCGCGGCCGCCGACTTCCCGATCGGCGTCGGTGGCGTCATCCCTGGTTGGGACAAGACACTGGTGGGCAAGAAGGTGGGCAGCCGCGTGCTGCTCGTCATCCCGCCGGCCGACGGCTACGGCAAGGCCGGCAGCCCGCCGAAGATCTCCGGCACGGACACCCTGGTGTTCGTCGTGGACATCCTCGACGCGTACTGAGCAGCACCCGGACCGGCGACCCGCTCGCCGTCCGAGTCACCTGACTCACCCGATCCACCTGAGTCACCAACGAAAGGGAAACGCACGCATGGCACTGGACCCGAACCGCACCAAGCCCGAGATCGACTTCCCGGAGGGCGAGGCCCCCGCCGACCTCGTCGTCGAGGACCTCATCGAGGGTGACGGCCGCGAGGCGAAGGCCGGCGACACCGTCAGCGCCCACTACGTCGGCGTCGCGCACTCGACGGGCGAGGAGTTCGACTCGTCCTGGAACCGCGGCAGCGCGCTCGACTTCCGCCTCGGCGTCGGCATGGTCATCCCGGGCTGGGACAAGGGCATCGAGGGCATGAAGGTCGGCGGTCGGCGCAAGCTGACCATCCCGGCCCACCTCGCCTACGGCGACCGCGGCGCCGGCGCCGCGATCAAGCCGGGCGAGACGCTGATCTTCGTCGTCGACCTCGACGACGTGAGATGAGACTGCTCTAGTCGTTCAGCATCCGGGCCGCGTAGCGCCCTGCGACGGCCGCGCCGAGAAATCCGGCGCGGTCGTCGTCGTATCCGCGGCCCATCGTGCTCAGCGTCACGGGCGAGGACCGCAGCGCCTCCTTCAGGCCATCGGTCTCCACCTCGTGGAGCACGAGACGTCCCGCGCTCGCCGCGGCCAGCCCCTGCGTCTGCTCGAGCACCCGCGCACCGAGCTCGCCGGGCAGCAGCGGCACCGGCACGTCGGCCGGCACGAGCGAGACGCGGCCGTATGCCGTGAGGCTGTGGTGCGAGACGCCCCGGTGCCTCTCGCGCGGGTCGGCCTCCGAGATCCGCAGGGAGCAGACCGGTCGGCCGCCGAGGGTGCCGGCGGCGTTGACGGCCTCTCCGGCCGACGTCCCCGAGAAACCCCACCGGGTGCCGGTGCCGAGGTTGCCCGGGCCCTGCGACACCACGACGACGTCCGCGCCGACGACGTGGTGCGCGGCGAGCAGACCGGTGTGGACGTTGACGGCCTCGAGGTCGCCGCCGAAGGCCTGCCCGACCGTGATCGACGCCTCGAGCCAGCCGGCCTCGCGCAGCCCCGCCACGGTGCGGGAGAAGTCGATGGGCAGCGCGCCGCCGTCGGTCATGACGTAGGCCACCCGCAGCGCCGGAGCCGCCTCGCGCAGACCCGCCAGCACGGCCGGGAGCGCCGAGTGCAGGTCGGCGACGACGACCGGCAGCCCGGCGAGGTCGTCGGCGTCCGAGAGGACGGCGTAGTGCTCGCTCTCCTGCTCGTCGACACCGAGCACCATCGTCTGCGACGGCGTGTAGCGCGCCTTGACGACATGCCCCCGGACGGCGCCCACGTCGTCGACGGGGCGGGGGAGGGCGTCGGGCGCGGCCACGACGATGGCGAGCCCCCCGGTCCCCAGCCCACGCTCGAGCGCCGTCGTGTTGAGCAGGACGGCGGTCCCCGGAACGAGGTCGCCGACGACCTCGACGTAGCCGAGCGCGCGGACACGGTCCCCGGAGGCGAGGCGGACGGCATACTCGATCGCCCCCGCCCAGCGGGAGCGGACCTCGACCACGACACCCCGGCGCCACTGGATCATGGGGTGACCCTATTCGATCGCATGTTCGGGTAGCGTCAGACTGCCCACCGCCCCGCAGTCCTCCAGGAAGGCCTCGATGAGCCCAGCGTCTGCCTCGGCCGACAAGACCGAACGGCTGCTCAACCTCATCCTCGCGCTGAAGTCCGCGCGGCGGCCGGTCTCCAAGCAGAAGATCCGCGAGTCCCTGCCGGCGTACGCCCAGGCGAGCTCCGACGAGGCCTTCGACCGGATGTTCGAGCGCGACAAGGACGAGCTGCGCGAGATGGGCATCCCGATCTCGACGACGGTGCTCGACGTCCTCTTCGACGACGAGGTCGGCTACCGCATCGACGCGAGCGAGACGACGCTGCCGGCGATCAGCTTCGAGCCCGACGAGGTCGCGGCCCTGGCCCTGGCCGCCCGGGCGTGGTCGACGGCCAGCATCTCGGGTGCGGCGTCGGCCGGTCTGCGCAAGCTGCGCCTCTCGGGCGTGGAGATCGACGAGTCCGTGGCGGCGGGCGCCGAGCCGCGCATCCGCACCAAGGAGCCGGCCTTCGAGGCCGTGCACGCCGCGGTGTCGGCCCTGCAGCCGATCACCTTCGGCTACCGCAAGAACGACGGCGAGCTGACCACGCGTCACGTCCAGCCGTGGGCGCTGAAGAACTGGCACGGCCGCTGGTACCTCACCGGCTTCGACGTCGACCGCGGCGACGAGCGCGCCTTCCGGCTCAGCCGTTTCGAGGGCGCCGTCCGCCGCAAGGGCAGGGCGGGGTCGTATGCCGTCCCGTCCGACCACGTGCCCGAGGTGGCCCTCGAGGCCCAGCTGCCCGAGCCCGAGGGCACCGCGGTCGTGCGCGTGCGCCACGGGCGTGGCCACACCCTGCGCCGCCACGCCCAGCGCACCACCGAGCTCGATGAGCGGTGGGCCGAGATCGAGCTGCCCTACCGCCGCGGCACGACCGAGCGCGACGTCGTCGCCCTCGGCACCCACGCGGTCGCCGTGTCCCCGCCCGAGCTCGTCGACGGTGTCCGCGCGGCGCTGCTCGCCGTGGCCCGGGCGCACGCCGGCGCGGCCGCCCACGACACGTCGACGCGCTCGGAGGCACGCGCATGAGTGGAACCGGACGCACGGCCGCGCGCCGCGCACCCGAGACGGCGACCCAGCGTCTGGGACGCCTGCTCGACATGGTGCCGTGGCTGCTCCAGCACCGCGGCGTGACCATCTCCGAGGCGGCGCGCGAGTTCGGCGTCGACGAGGCCCAGGTCGTCGAGGACCTCGAGCTGCTGTTCGTGTGCGGCACACCGGGCTACGGCCACGCCGAGCTCATCGACGCGCAGTGGGACAGCGGCTACATCTACCTCGACAACGCCGACGACATCGCCGCCCCGATGCGCCTGACGCGCGACGAGGCGGTCACCCTGACGGCCGGCCTGCAGGCCCTGGGCTCGACCCTCGTCGGCTCCGACGTCGCCGAGCGCACCCTTGAGAAGATCCGGGTCGCCGCGGCCGCGGGTGCCGGCGAGCCCACCGGCCGCATCGACCTCGACCTCGACGACGGCAGCCAGCACCCGGCCATGGCCACGCTCAAGGACGCCTTCGCGCGGGGCCGGCGGGTGCACCTGCGCTACTACGTCGCGACGCGCGACGAGTCCACCGAGCGCGACGTCGACATCATGCGCATCCTCAACCTCGACGCGCAGTGGTACGTCGAGGGCTACTGCCACCGCGCTCAGGACGTCCGGCTCTTCCGGCTCGACCGGATCGAGGACGTGTCGGTGCTCGATGCCGACGGCACGCCGCCGGCCGACGCACGGCCGCGCGACCTCGACGACGTCTTCGTCCCAGGCGAGAACGACCTCACCGTCGTCATCGAGGCGACCCGCTGGGCTGCCTGGATCGCCGACTACTACCCCAACGAGGGTGTCGAGCGCGGGCCGGACGGGTCGCTGCGGGTGACGCTCAAGGTCGCGGACCCGGCGCTCGTACGGCGCCTCGTGCTGCGCCTCGGGGGAGAGGCGCGTGTCGTCGAGCCACCCGAGCTCGTCGAGGCCGTCGCCGACGAGGCGCGCTCCGCGCTGGCCGCCTACGACGACCTCACCTGAGGACCGACGCCCCGCCGGGCCCGCGTCGGGGCGTCCGCATGCTGGTCGTCGGTGCCCACATGGCGGTCAGTTGCTGTTCTCATGGGCGCCGCACGGGTCACGTTCACCCCGCGCACGTATGCTGGTCACCTGCAGCACCGAGGCTGCTCCATGACGGTTCCGAACCGGACCGGCTTTCGACGAGGAGACGTAACCATGCCCAACCTGGGTGCCCCCGAACTCATCATCATCGCGGTCGTGCTCATCGCCCTGTTCGGCTGGAAGAAGCTCCCCGACATGGCCCGCAGCCTCGGCCGCTCCGCCCGGGTGTTCAAGTCCGAGGTCGACGAGCTGAAGAAGGACGGCAAGCCCGTCCCCAGCGACGCCGCGAAGACCACGGTCCCGGGTGACGTCGTGGACGCCGACGCCGAGCGTCGCGCCGCCGAGGCCCGTCTCGCCGACGCCGAGCGCCGCGCCGCCGAAGCCCGCGCCGAAGCCGACCGCCTGCGCGCCAGCAGCTCCGCCGCCGCTCCGACGACGCCGACGAGCACGCCGGTCAGCAGCACGGACGACGTCCGCCGCGACACGACGTTCTGAGTGGGTCGGTACCCGGACCCGTCACACGGACTGACCTGAATGCCGTCACTTCGACGCCAGCGCGACCCCGAGGGGCGGATGTCGCTCGGCGACCACCTCCGTGAGCTGCGCAACCGCATCACCATCAGCGCCATCGCGATCATCATCGGCGGCGTGGTGGGCTGGATCTACTACAACCAGGTCATCGACGCCCTGACCAAGCCGCTCACCGAGCTGCAGAAGGGCCGCGAGGGCGTCGTCAACATCAACTTCGCGGGGATGACCGACGCGTTCGCGCTCCAGCTGACGACCTCGCTGTTCGTCGGCCTGATCCTGGCGTCGCCGGTGTGGCTCTTCCAGATCTGGGGCTTCATCGTCCCGGGCCTGACGAAGAAGGAGAAGCTCATCGCGCGGCTCTTCGTCGTCGCCGCGGTGCCGCTCTTCCTCGCCGGGTGCTTCTTCGCGTTCATCATGGTGCCCAAGGCCGTCGCGGTCCTGCTCGGCTTCACGCCCCAGGGCGCCTACAACCTGCAGGACGGGTCGCAGTACCTCAACTTCGTCCTCAAGTTCATCGTCGCCTTCGGCTGCGCGTTCCTGCTGCCGGTCTTCCTCGTCGCGCTCAACCTCGTCGGCGTCCTGCCGGCGCGCGCCATGCTCAAGGGCTGGCGCCCGGCCGTCATGATCATCCTCGTCTTCGCGGCGATCATGACGCCCACGCCCGACGCGTACACCATGCTCTTCCTCGCCAGTCCCATGGTGCTGCTCTACTTCGCCTCGGTCGGGATCGCGTTCCTGCTCGACCGCCGCAAGGAGGAGCACAAGCCCGACTGGTTGGACGTCCCCGACGACCAGGCGTCCGCCCTGTAGCGTTCGGGTGTGTCCCAGCGTGTCGCCCTGATCGTCAACCCCACGGCGGGCAAGGGCGCCGGGAGGGCGTTGGGCGCAGAGGCCCTGCGCCTGCTCCGCGAGGCGGGCCACGAGGTCGTCGACGTCTCGGGCAGCGACTACCAGCAGGCCCGGACCCAGGCGCGCCAGGTGGTGTCCGACGGGGTCGACACGGTCGTCGTCGTGGGCGGGGACGGCATGGTGCACCTCGGGGTCAACCTCTGCGCGGCCACGTCCGCCCGGCTCGCGGTCGTGGCCGCCGGGACGGGCAACGACTTCGCGCGCAACCTGGGCCTGCCGGTCCGTGACGTCCCGGCGGCGGTCGCCCTCCTCACCGAGGGGAGCACGCGACGGGTCGACCTCGGTCGTGTCAGCGACGGCGTCGTGGGGGATCGGTGGTTCGGCGGCGTGCTCGGGGCCGGCTTCGACGCGGTGGTCAACGCGCGCGCCCAGCGCATGACCTGGCCGCGCGGTCAGATGCGCTACAACCTCGCGGTCCTGCGCGAGCTCCCCGTCTTCCGGCCGATCCCGTATGCCGTCGAGCTGGACGGCCGCCGCATCGAGACCCGTGCGATGTTGGTGGCGGTCGCCAACACGACGTCGTTCGGCGGCGGCATGCAGGTGTGTCCCGACGCCGACGTCGCCGACGGGCTCTTCGACGTCATGATCGTCCACGCGCTGTCGATCCCCGCGTTCCTCCGGGTCTTCCCCAAGGTCTACTCCGGCACGCACATCACCCATCCGGCCGTCGAGATCTATCGCGCCCGGCGAGTTCGCTTGGAGGCGAGCGGTATCCACTCACAGGCCGACGGCGAGACCTTCGCCGACCTACCCATCGACGCCGAGGTCGTGCCCGGCGCCCTCCGTGTCGTGACCCCTTCGGAGGTGCCCGCGTGATCGCCACCTGGCCGCGGCTCGCGGAGTTCGCCGCGCAGCTCGAGTTCCCGCTCGACGACTTCCAGACGGAGGCGTGCCGCGCCGTCGAGGAGGGGCGCGGGGTCCTCGTGGCCGCGCCGACGGGCGCGGGCAAGACCATCGTCGGCGAGTTCGCCGTCCACATGGCCCTCGCCACCGGCCGCAAGGCGTTCTACACCACGCCCATCAAGGCGCTGTCGAACCAGAAGTACACCGACCTCGTGCGCGTCCACGGCCCGGAGAACGTCGGCCTGCTCACCGGTGACGCCTCCATCAACGGGGAGGCGCCCGTCGTCGTCATGACGACCGAGGTCCTGCGCAACATGATGTATGCCGGGTCGACCACCCTGCGCGGGCTCGGCTGGGTCGTCATGGACGAGGTCCACTACCTCGCCGACCGCTTCCGTGGGGCGGTGTGGGAGGAGGTCATCATCCACCTGCCCCCGGAGGTCAGCGTCGTGTCGCTGTCGGCGACCGTCAGCAACGCCGAGGAGTTCGGCGCGTGGCTCGGAGAGGTGCGCGGCGACACCGAGGTGATCGTGTCGGAGCACCGACCGGTGCCGCTGTGGCAGCACATGATGGTGGGCCAGACGCTCTTCGACCTCTTCGTCGAGGAACGCGACGCGCGCGAGGACGACGAGCACTTCGAGGCGGCACCCGGCCGCTACTCGGTCAGCGTCAACCCCGACCTCGTGCACGCCATCCGCGGCACCGAGGGCCGCGGGGCGTGGGACTCGCACTGGGTCAGCTCCCGGGGCGGTCGCGACAAGGGCCGTCCGCGCGGCAAGAACGGCGGGCGCGGCGGTGCAGGTGGCGGCGGGCGCGACGACTGGTCCGGGCGCGGGAGACGAGGCAACGAGTCCGGTGGCCGTGGCCCGGGCGGTGGCGACGGCGGACGCGGCTTCTCGCGGGGCGGTCGCCCCGGCGGCGGCGCCACGCGCGCCGAGGTCATCGAGCGCCTCGAGCGCGAGGGCCTGCTGCCGGCGATCACGTTCATCTTCAGCCGTGCCGGCTGCGACGGCGCCGTGGGGCAGCTGCTGTCGAGCGGCATGCGCCTCATCCCCGAGTCCGAGGGGGAGGCCAACCGTCGCCTCGTCGAGGAGCGCATCCAGGGACTCGCGGAGGAGGACCTGTCGGTCCTCGGCTACTGGGACTTCGTCGACGGCATCTCGCGCGGTTTCGCCGCGCACCACGCCGGCATGCTGCCGACGTTCCGCGAGATCGTCGAGGAGCTCTTCACGGCCGGCCGGGTGCGGGCCGTGTTCGCCACCGAGACGCTGGCGCTCGGCATCAACATGCCGGCGCGCACCGTCGTGCTCGAGAAACTGGTGAAGTTCAACGGGGAGAGCCACGTCGACATCTCCCCGGCGGAGTACACCCAGCTCACCGGTCGGGCCGGCCGACGCGGCATCGACATCGAGGGCCACGCCGTCGTGCTGTGGAACCGCGGGCTCGACCCCGCCGGGGTCGCCGGTCTCGCGTCGACGCGCACCTATCCGCTGCGCTCGAGCTTCCGGCCGACCTACAACATGGCGGTCAACCTCGTGCGACAGTTCGGTCGCGAGAGCGCCCGCGAGATCCTCGAGACGTCGTTCGCCCAGTTCCAGGCGGACCGGGCCGTCGTCGGCTTCGTCCGTACGGTCCGGCGCAACGAGGAGGCCCTCGCCGGCTACGCCGAGCAGATGACCTGCCACCTCGGCGACTTCACCGAGTACGCCGCGATCCGCAACGAGATCCGCGACGTCGAGAAGGAGGGCGCGCGTGCGCGGTCGGCGTCGATGCGCACCGCGGCGGCGATCTCCCTGGAGTCGCTGAAGATCGGCGACATCGTGCGCATCCCGGCGGGTAGGCACAGCGGGCTGGCCGTCGTCGTCATGCCCAACCGTGGCGGCAAGGGCGAGGCGGCGTCGCCCGCCGTCGTCACCGAGGACCACCAGCTGCGCCGCCTGACCCTGCACGACGTGCCCACGCCGCTCGAGCCGCTCGGCTCGATGCGCGTGCCCAAGCAGTTCAACGCCCGCAACCCCAAGGCGCGCCGCGACCTGGCCGCCACGCTGCGCGCGACGATGCCGCACGACCCGCCACCGCGGCGGCGGCAGGCCGAGACCGACGGGTCGGACGACCGCGTCGACGAGCTGCGGCGCAGGATGAAGGCCCACCCCTGCCACCGGTGCCCCGACCGCGAGAACCACGCCCGGTGGGCCGAACGGTGGTGGCGCCTCCGGCGCGAGACCGACGGCATCCAGCGCAAGATCGACGGCCGCACCAACTCCGTGGCCAAGACCTTCGACCGCATCTGCGAGCTGCTCGTCGAGATGGGCTACCTCGGCGAGGGCGGCCAGACGGTCACCGGCGACGGCGACCGGCTGCGCCAGCTCTACACGGAGAAGGACCTGCTGGCGGCGGAGTGCCTCCGCGAGCAGGTCTGGCGCCGGCTCGACCCGCCGTCGCTCGCCGCGATCGTCTCGACCCTCGTGCACGAGCCACGGCGCGAGGAGGGCGGCCTGACGCCCCGGTGGCCCACCGACGACGTGCGCGAGGCCTACGACCGGATGATCCGCATCTGGTCCGACCTCGAGGACGCCGAGGGCGCCCTCGCGCTGCCTCGCACCGGCATGCCGGACGGCGGTCTCGCGTGGGCCATGCACCGGTGGGCGAGCGGCCAGCGACTCGAGGACGTGCTGCGCGGGACCGACCTCGCCGCGGGCGATTTCGTCCGTCGTTGCAAGCAGGTCATCGACCTGCTCGGCCAGCTGACCGACGCCGCCGACCCGGCCCTGGCGACCACGGCGCGTCGGGCGAGCGACAGCGTGCTGCGCGGTGTCGTTGCGGCGGATCGCCTCGACTGAGGAGCGGTAGCGACCTCATCCCCGGACCAGCCGGACGATTGTCGTCGGGAGCACCCGGTCGGCTATGGTTGGGGCACCGGTCGACGTTTTTGGTGCTCGTGTCTTCACACGCTCGCAAGGAACGCCATTGCGAGCGCAACTGTTTCTTCAGGGTTTCTGGAAAGTGGTCGCGTCTCTGCCGACCGGGGGTCGCTGACACACAACGACTCACTTCCACCCAAAGGAGAAAAACATGGCACAGGGAACCGTCAAGTGGTTCAACTCGGAGAAGGGCTTCGGCTTCATCGCCCCGACCGAGGGTCCCGACGTCTTCGTCCACTACTCGGAGATCACGGGCAACGGCTACCGCAGCCTCGAGGAGAACCAGGCCGTCGAGTTCGACGTCGAGCAGGGTCCCAAGGGCCCGCAGGCGATGCGCGTCCGCGCTCTCTGATCACTCGCTGATCTCGTCGGACCACACAGTCCGAACGGCGAAGGCCGGTCCCCACGGGGGACCGGCCTTTCGTCATGTCATGAGCCCCGGAGCGGCCCCAGGGCCGGCAGTGGAGCCGTGCCCCGGGTCTGGCCCCGGGCGCAGCCCGGGAGAGCCGACCCGGAGGGCCTCAGAGCCGGGTGAGCCGGTCGAACGGGCTGTTGACGCGTACGACGCCCGACTCGAACTTCAGGGTGACGGTGGCCTCGTTGCAGGCGACGACGACCCCGAGGCCGTGGCGCAGGTGGGAGACGCGGTCACCCACCGAGAACTGCTGGATGTCCGGCGCCGGAGCCGGCCGGAACGGGCTGCTGGAGAGGTGACGGCGGCGGTCGGGGTTTCCGTGGGTGGGCACCCTTCAGTATGCGCCTTTCCGCACCACGGTGGTGACCGGCGAGTAGGCCGACTGCCCCCGTCCCCGCACGGAGGCGGTCCAGACGTGACCGTACCGTGACCCCCGCAGAGGCCGCTCGAGGCGGGCGTCAGTCGATGCCGAGAGCGGAGATGACGCGGTCGAACGACGACGTCAGCCCGTGCTCGACGGCGAGCTTGGACATCAGTGCCGGGTCGGCCACCGACGTCGGCGCGGCGAGGTCGATCTGGGGGACCGCGGCGTCCTTGGCGACGGCGACGACCCGCGGGGCTGCGTCGAGGTAGTCGGCGGCCGCCTCGAGCCGGGCGCGCTGGGCGCCCTTGAGGGCCGGGTCGCCGTCGGCGATGGCGGCCCGGACCGCCTCGAGCGTGCCGTACGTCGTGATGAGCTTGGCGGCGGTCTTCTCGCCGATACCGGCCACGCCGGGCAGCCCGTCGCTCGTGTCGCCGCGCAGGACCGCCATGTCGGCGTAGGCGGGGCCCGTGCCGACGCCGTACTTCTCGGCGAGGAACGCCTCGTCGACGAGGTCGGGCGAGCGCACGCCGCCGCGCGCGGTGTACACGACGCGCACCTGGTTGGCGTCGTCGACGAGCTGGAAGAGGTCACGGTCACCGGTGACGATGTCGACCGGCATACGACCGCTGAACTGGGTGGCGAGCGTGCCGATGACGTCGTCGGCCTCGTAGCCGTCGACGCCGATGCGAGCGATCCCGAGGGCCGTCAGGGCATCGACGATGATCGGCACCTGGACGCCGAGCGCCTCGGGGACCTGCTCGCCGGCGAGCTCGTCGGGGCCGGGCTCGGCGACGCGGTGCGCCTTGTACGACGGGATCGCCTCGACGCGGAAGGCCGGGCGCCAGTCGTTGTCCCAGCAGGCCACGAGGTGGGTCGGGCGCCCCCGGTCGACGAGCGAGGCGATCATGTCGAGCAGCCCGCGGACGGCGTTCGTCGGGACCCCGCTCGGGCCGACGACCTCGGGGACGCCGAAGAAGGCACGGAAGTAGAGCGACGCGGAGTCGAGCAGGAGCATCCTGGGCGCGGCGGACGGCATATGCGAGAGGGTACCGGGCCGACCCGACGACGCACGCCGCGCGCAGGTGCCCACCACGACGTACCGCGATGAGGAACGACCCGCCCCGCGTGCAACCGCTGGACTACCCTTCGGCCATGGAAGATCTCGACCGTCGTCTCGTCGGCCTGCTGCTCGCCGACGGCCGGATGAGCTACACCGACCTCGGCAAGGCGACGGGCCTCTCGACGTCGGCGGTGCACCAGCGCGTGCGCCGACTGGAGGAGCGCGGCGTCGTCACCGGCTACACGGCGCAGGTGTCGCCGGACGCGCTCGGCCTGCCGCTGACGGCCCTCATCTCGGTGGCGCCGTTCGACCCGAGCGCTCCGGACGACGTCCCCGACCGCCTCCGCCACATCACCGAGATCGAGGACTGCCACTCCGTGGCCGGCGTCGAGAGCTACATCCTCAAGGTGCGCGTGTCCACGCCCGGCGACCTCGAGGACCTGCTGGCCCGCATCCGCTCGGCGGCCAACGTCTCCACCCGCACGACGGTCGTGCTGTCGACGCCGTGGGAGGGCCGCAGCGCGTCCGCCGCGGCGGGCGAGGTCAGCTGACCCGTCGGCCGATGGGGGCCCGCACGGCGCGGGTGACTGCCGCCAGGTCGGCGGGGGAGAGGCCGAGGTCGAAGCCGCGGCGTCCTCCCGAGACGTAGACGACCTCGAGGGCGTATGCCGTGTCGTCGAGCACCGTGGGCAGCGCGCGCTTCTGCCCCACCGGCGAGATCCCGCCCACGACGTAGCCGGTGCTGCGCTCGGCTGCTGCCGGGTCGGCCATCGTCACGGTCTTTGAGCCGAGTGCGGACGCCAGCGCCTTGAGGTCGAGCTGGCCGTCGACCGGGACCACGCCCACGGCCAGCCCCCGTCCGGTGTCGACGAGCAGCGTCTTGAACACGTGCGCCGGATCGACCCCGAGCGCGGCGGCCGCCTCCAGCCCGTAGCTCGGTGAGGACGGGTCGTGGTCGTAGGGGTGACGGGTGTAGGCGATGCCGGCGCGGTCGAGGGCGGCGGTCGCGGGCGTCGCCGGCCCGTCGCCCGGGCGCTGCCTCGCCATCAGGCGCCGGCGACGGAGGCGAGTCCGTCCCAGATCGTCGTCACGACGAGGTCGGTGGCCTCGTCGGCGGTGGTGCCCGGGTGGGTGCTGCGCCAGACGGCGAGCCGCTCGCAGCCGCCGATGAGGATCTCGGCCATCGCAGTGACCCGTCGTGGCTCGAGCGCCTCGAAGGCCGGGAGGGTGAGCAGGCCCTCGGCGAAGGCCTTGGCCGTCTGCTGGCGGATGCGCTCGACCGAGGCCGACGCCTCGCCGATGAGGGCACCTTCGGTGCGGAGCAGGGCGAACGCCTGGTCGTGCTCGTCGATGAAGGAGAAGAACGCGTGCACGACGCCTCGCACCCGGTCCCGCGCCGGGGCCGCGGGCTGGGCCACCCACGAGTCGATGAGGGCCGCGAGCAGCTGGCCGCGGGCCCGCTCGATCGTCGCCGCGAGCAGCCCCTCCTTGGACCCGAAGTAGTCGTAGATGAGGGGCTTGGTGACCCCCACGAGCTCGGCGATCTCGTCCATCGTCGTCGCCTGGATGCCGCGGGCGGAGAAGACCTGCTCGGCCACCGCCAGCATCTGCGCCTCGCGCTCGGCGCGGGGCATGCGGACGCGGGTGCCGGGGGAGCGCGAGGTCATCGCTGGAGTCTACGGGGCAGCGCCCCCCCGTCAGACGAGCACGAGCGGCCCGGCCCTATCGTAGGCTCCCCTCAGGCAGGAGGCAGAACTCGTTGCCGTCGGGGTCGGCCATCGCGACTCGGCCGTGCGCGTCCGGCTCGTGGGTGTCGGGGCCGTGTCCCAGGCGCGTGGCACCGAGTGCCACGAGACGGGCCGCCTCGGCCTCCACGTCCGCGGGGTCGGTCGGTGCGACGTGGAAGTGCATCCGGTTGCGCCCCGTCCTGGCTCGCACGGGCGGGCCGCCCCAGGCGATCTTCGCGCCCCCGCGCGGCGACTGGATCGCGGTCTCCTCGTCCTGGTCCCACACGAGCGGCCACCCGAGGGCTGCGCTCCAGAAGTGGCCGACCGCCCGCGTCCCGTCGCAGGCGAGCTCACCGAGGAAGCCGCAGCCTGCGAGGAAGGAGTTGCCCGGCTCGATGACGCACAGCTCGTTGCCCTCGGGGTCGGCGAGCACGACGTGCCCCTCCTCGGGCGTCTGGCCCACATCGAGGTGACGGCCGCCGAGCTCGAGGGCACGCTCCACGGTGGACTGCTGGTCCTCGGGCGTGCTGCTCGTCAGGTGCAGGTGGATCTGGTTCGGCCCGGACCTCGGCTCCTGCGTGCGCAGGAAGCGGATCGCCATGTCGGTGCCCTCGCGCGGCAGCAGCGTGACACCGTCGCCGTCGGTCTGCCGCCCCAGCAGGCCGCCCCAGAAGTGGGCGAGCCGGTCGGGGTCGTGGGCGTCGAAGCAGAGCTCGAGAAAGTGGCTCGTCATGGTGGGCCTTTCCGATCGACGTCGTCCGGGGCGCTCGACACGCTAGGGCCGTGGGACAGGCAGGGACAACGCAATAGATGGCGTGTGGAGGGACCGGCGGGCTGCTCCATGACAGCATCCGATTTTGCGTACCCTTGCGGTTACGTAACCGCCTGGGTATGTTGGGGGCATGGACATGGTGCTGCAGGCGTTGGCCGACCCGAGCCGCCGCACGGTGCTCGAGATCCTCCGGGACCACCCCGCGACGGCAGGCGAGTTGGCCGACGCACTCCCGATCGCCCGACCCGGCGTGTCCCGCCACCTGCGCGTCCTGCGCGAGGCCGGGCTCGTCGACGTCCGGGCCGAGGCCCAGCGCCGGATCTACAGCCTGCGACCGGAGGCGCTCGTCGAGGTTGACGAGTGGCTCGAGGGCTACCGCGCCCTCTGGCAGAACCGGCTCGACGCGCTGCACACCGAGATCGCCCGAGGCAAGGTCGCACGAGGAGAGAAGGCAGGACAGTGAAGATCAACGGCACGATGCAAGCGATGGACGACACACACGGACTGGTGCGGGTCGAGGACGTCTACGACACCGACATCGAGGACCTCTGGCGGGCGTGCACGACGCCGGACCGGCTGGCGCGGTGGATCGCCCAGGTGTCCGGGGACCTCAGCGTGGGTGCCACGGTCCGGGCCGTCTTCACCAGCACGTGGTCGGGGGCGGTGCGCATCGAGGCGTGCGACGCCCCGCACCACCTGCTCGTCACGAACGAGCCGGGGACCGACGAGGAGACCCAGCTCGAGGCCTGGCTCACCGCAGAGGGAGAGCGCACGCGGCTCGTCGTCGAGGAACGCGGTCTGCCGGTCGGCCAGCTGCACTTCTACGGCGCGGGCTGGCAGGTCCACCTCGAGGACCTGGGCCGGTCGCTCGCCGGTGACGGCCCGGCGCACATAGACGGCTGGTCCGAGCACGAGGCGGCCCCTGCGTGGAAGGACCGCTGGACCGAGCTGACCCCCGTCTACGAGGAGGCTGCGGCCCGCTGAGGGCCGGCCGGCTCGTGCCCGCTCACGGCACGAGCTGCGACTCCGAGGTGACCCGGCTAGATGCAGCCCGCCGGGTCGCCTCGGCCAGGACCGACGCCTCGTCGACGGACCCCTGCCACCACCGCTGGCCCGACTCGGGCAGCGTGTAGATCGGGTCGTAGTAGACGTACTCGCGCGACAGCGCCTCGGTGTCGTCGCCCTCGATGGACGTGCGGTAGTTCTTGCGCCAGTAGGAGATGCCGCGCTCGGTGTCGTACTCCTCGACCTGGTGGACCCAGCGTTTGCCGACGAAGGGCACGTCACAGACGATGCGCGGCGTCGAGAAGCCGGGGAGGTATCCCATCATCGAGTGCTGGAGGTGCTGGGCCTCGGCGAGCGAGAGTCGCCAGTGCTCGGCGAAGGGGATCATGTCGCACATGTAGAAGTAGTACGGCGTGATCGAGGCCCCGTCCGCGAGCGCGAAGCACAGGTCGAGCAGCGCTTCGGTGGAGTCGTTGACGCCCCGCATGAGCACGCCCTGGTTGCGCACGTCGCGCACCCCCGCGTCGAGCATCGCGGCGGAGGCTCGGGCCACCGACGGGGTCACGGACTGCGCGTTGTTGACGTGGGTGTGGATGGCGAGCGAGACGCCTCGCGCCCGGGCCTTGGCGGACACGCGCGCCACGCCCTCGACGACGTCCTCGGCGAACCAGTGCTGGGGCAGCGCCATGAGCGCCTTGGTCGCGAGCCGGATGTCGCGGATGTTGTCGATGTCGAGGAGCTGGTCGACGAAGGCCTCGAGGTTCTTCCACGGCATGTTGGCCACGTCGCCGCCCGAGACGACGACGTCGCGCACGACGGGGGAGGCGCGCAGGTAGTCGAGCATCGCGGCATACCGGTCGACGGGCTTGAGGTCGAACTTCAGCTTGGCGACCTGCGGCGTCGAGTTGCCGACGAGGTCCATCCGCGTGCAGTGGCCGCAGTACTGCGGGCAGGTCGGCAGCAGCTCGGCCAGCACCTTGGTGGGGTAGCGGTGCGTCAGCCCCTCGGCCACCCACATGTCGTGCTCGTGCAGCGAGTCGCGCGAAGCGTGCGGGTGCGACGGCCAGTCGGTGCGCCGGTCGGAGAAGACCGGCAGCATGTAGTGGCGGACCGGGTCGGCGTAGAAGGCCTCGGTGAAGTCGTGTCCCGCCGACGGCGTCGCCGAGTCGGTCGAGGGCACCATCGTGTTGAGCATCTGCGGGGGGACCAGCATCGACATCGTCGCGCGCTCGGCCTGGTCCCGCTCGAGGTCGTCGTAGAAGCGGTCGTCGAGCAGGTCGCCCATGAGGGCTCGCAGCTGCTTGATGTTCTTGACGCAGTTGACCCGCTGCCACTGCGCGCTGTCCCAGTCGGCCTGGGTGACGTGGGCCCAGCCGGGCAGCCTGGTCCAGTCCGGCTCGACGAGCGGGCGCCGGGCGTAGACGTACGGCTGCGACACCAGTGTCATGGAGCGACGATAGCCGAAAGGTGCGTCCCGAACCTCCTATGATGCGAAAGGATTTGTCGTTCGTGTCCGTCGCGACAGAAGGATCTGCTCCGTGACCCCATCGCTCCCGCCCGACGACGTGCGCGTGCCCTCGCCCGTCGGCCTGCACCGTGTCCTCGAGCCGACCGGCGAGGCGGTCACGCTCCCGCAGGCCGCGCAGCGTCTCGACGCGCGGCCGGAGCTGTGGCCCGACGAGGTGCGCATCGCCGTCGAGACGCTCAACCTCGACGCGGCCTCCTACCGACAGCTCGCCGGCAAGCACACGAGCGCCGGGGTCGTCGACGGGGCGGCGGTGCGCGCCGAGGTGTTCGAGATCATCGAGGCCCGCGGCAAGATGCAGAACCCCGTGACGGGTTCGGGCGGCATGCTCATCGGCACGGTCGACGAGGTGGGCCCGGAGAGCAGGCTGGGTCTCTCGGTGGGCGACAGGGTCGCGACGCTCGTCTCCCTCTCGCTGACCCCGCTCGCCGTCACCGACGGGCTCGAGCGCTGGGACGGGCTCTCCGAGCAGGTGCCGGCCGCCGGCCACGCGATCCTCTTCGGTCGCAGCATCGCGGCCACGCTGCCCGCCGACCTCGACCCGCACCTCGCGCTCATGGTCATGGACGTCTGTGGCGCCCCCGCGCTCGTCGAGCGGGTCGTGGGGGAGTATGCCGCCCGCGGCGTCGCGCCGACCGTGGCCGTCCTCGGCGGGGCCGGCAAGTCCGGCTCGCTCTCGCTCGCCGCAGCGCGGGCCGCGGGTGCGGGTCGCACCATCGGTGTCGTCCCGGTCGAGCGTGAGCGTGTCGTGCTCGAGGACAGCGGCCTCGCCGACGCGGTCGTGCTCGCCGACGCCCGGTCCCCGTTGGGCCTCGCGGCGGCGGTCGAGTCCGCCGGCGGCCCCGCGGACGTCACGGTGGTCTGCGTCGACGTGCCTGGCTGCGAGCAGCCGGCGATCCTCGCCACGGCCCAGGGCGGCACGATCATCTTCTTCAGCATGGCGACGAACTTCGCCGCGGCCGCGCTCGGCGCCGAGGGCCTCGCCGCCGACGTGCGGATGCTCGTCGGCAACGGCTACGTCCCCGGTCATGCCGAGGAGGCGCTGCGGCTCGTGCGCGAGGTGCCGGCCGTCCGCGCGCTCTTCGAGGGCCGACTGGCCTCCGAGACGGCAGGATCTGACGCATGAGCCGTCCCCACGCCCTGCTCGAGCTCGACCCCGCGGTCGTCCGCCGTGCCCGTGCGCTCGCGAAGAAGGCCGCCGAGCCCGTCGTCGAGATCGCCCGGAGCCACACGACCGTCTCGGTCGAGCGGGCGACGCTGCGCCTCGCCGGCCTGTCCGGCGCCGACCACGAGCGCGTGCCGTGGGTCAACCACCTCGTGTCGGCGGTGCGCGACGAGGTCGGCCTCGAGCACGGGGTCACGACACCGGTCTACGACGCGCTGCTGCGCGGCGAGGCACCCGACCTCACGACGCTGGCGCAGAAGGCCGCGAGCGGCAACGTCTCCTTCCGTCTGCCGGAGGGGCGTGAGGCTGCAGCCGCCAAGCGCGCTGCGACGAAGGGCGTCGGCGCCGGCCTGCGCACCATCGACCGCTCGCGTGCCACCCGCGACCGGATGATCAAGCGGCACGGCGACCCGACGTCCAAGCCCTGGATCTACCTCATCGTCGCGACCGGCGACATCTACGAGGACATCCCGCAGGCCCAGGCGGCGGCGCGCGAGGGCGCCGACATCATCGCCGTCATCCGGTCCACCGGACAGTCGCTGCTCGACTACGTGCCGGAGGGTGCCACCCGCGAGGGCTTCGCCGGCACCTACGCCACGCAGGAGAACTTCCGGCTCATGCGGGCGGCCCTCGACGACGTCAGCAAGGAGCTCGGCCGCTACGTGCGCCTGACGAACTACGCGTCGGGCCTCTGCATGCCCGAGATCGCGGCGCTCGCCGGCATGGAGCGCCTCGACATGATGCTCAACGACTCGATGTACGGCATCCTCTTCCGCGACATCAACCCGATCCGCACCTTCGTCGACCAGCGCTTCTCACGCCAGGTGCACGCCCGGGCCGGCATCATCATCAACACCGGTGAGGACAACTACCTCACCACCGCCGACGCCGTCGAGGCCGCGCACACCGTCACCGTCAGCCAGCTGCTCAACGAGCGCTTCGCCAAGGAGGCCGGTCTCGAGGACTGGCAGCTCGGCCTCGGCCACGCCTTCGAGATCAACCCCGAGATCCCCGACAGCTTCCGCATGGAGCTCGCCCACGCGCTGCTCGCGCGCCAGCTCTTCCCCGACGCGCCGCTCAAGTGGATGCCGCCGACCAAGCACATGACGGGCGACATCTTCCGGGGCTACCTGCTCGACGGGTTCTTCAACCTCGTCGGCGCCATGACGGGCCAGGGGATCCTGCTCGTCGGGATGATGACCGAGGCGGTCGTCACGCCGTTCCTGTCCGATCGGGACCTGGCCCTGCAGAACGTCCGCTACGTCATGAACGCCGCGAGCGGGCTGACCGAGGACTTCCACCCGCCGCGCGACGGCTACATCCAGACCCGCGCGCGGCAGGTGCTCTCCGAGGCCGTTGACCTGCTCGACCGGATCGTGCACGACAGCGACGCAGCCGGCGACGCCCCGCTCCTCGCCGCGATCGCCGACGGCACCTTCGGCCTCATGAAGCGCCCCGCCACCGGCGGCAAGGGCCTCGAGGGTGTCAGCGAGCGCGCCGACGACTACGACAACCCGGCGACCACCGCCCTCGACGCGTGGACGCCGCCCGCCGCCGCCCGGCATACCCCCACGGAGAGGGCTACCCGATGAGCGCGCACATCGTCCGCCCCTACGGCGACACCACGGGCGACGGCATGGTGCAGCTGTCGTTCACGCTGCCGCTGCCGCACGACAAGAGGGCCGAGGGCGCGGCGCTCCAACTCGCCCGCAAGATGGGGCTCGACCCCGCGCTGCTCGTCCACGCCAAGGCGATGGGGCCGGACTTCACCTTCTTCGTCGTCTACGGCAGCACGACGCACCTCGTCGACGTCGACGACGTCCACGTCGTCGAGCGCGAGTACCCCCTGCTCACGGCCAAGGACGCCAACACGGCGATCAAGAAGCTGCTCCGGCGCAGGCTCGTCGTCGTCGGGGCCTGCATCGGCACCGACGCCCACACCGTCGGCATCGACGCGATCCTCAACATCAAGGGCTTCGCGGGCGAGAAGGGCCTGGAGTACTACCGCGAGATCACCGTCGTGAACCTCGGCGCGCAGGTGCTCGTGCCCGACCTCGTCGCCCTCGCGCGTGCCGAGAAGGCCGACGCCGTCCTCGTCAGCCAGGTCGTGACGCAGAAGGACGCCCACGTCCACAACACCACCCAGATGTCGGCCGCCTTCCGCGAGGCCTACCCGGCCGGGCAGGTGCCGATCCTCGTGGTCGGCGGACCCCGCTTCGAGGAGGGCTCCGAGGCGGCGCTCGGCGTCGACCGCATCTTCGGTCGCGGCACGACACCCGGCGAGGTCGCGAGCTACCTCGTCCACGAGATGACCCAGCGGAAGGCGAGACCGTCATGACCGAGGCCACCGAACCCACCCAGCCCACCCGGCGCTCCACGACCGCGACGGTCGGGCGGCGGGTCACGCACCGCCGCTACGTGCCCTACAGCCACGCCCACTACGCCGGCAACCTCGTCGACGGCGCCTACTCGCTCGCCGCGTTCGGCGACGTAGCAACCGAGATGAGCATCGTCACCGACGGGGACGAGGGGCTCTTCGCGTCCTACAGCGACGTGCAGTTCAAGGCGCCGGTCCGTGCCGGTGACGTCATCGAGATCTCGGCCGAGATCGTGCGGGTGGGCACGCGCTCTCGCGAGATGGACTTCGAGGTGCGGATCGTCGCCCGTGGCAACCCCGCCCGGGGTGCGTCGGCTGCCGACCCGCTCGACCCGGTGGTCGTCGCTACGACGGCGCGGGGCGTCGTCGTCGTGCCCTGAGCGCAGTGGTCCCGGCCGCACGGATTACGGTGAACCCCGTGCGGCGCCTCCTCCTGTCCCTCATGGCCGGCGGGCTGCTGTGCCTCGCGTTCCCGACGTTCGACGTGTGGGTCGCCGCGCCGCTCGCCCTGGGACTGTGGGCGTGGGCCTGGACGGGCGCCGGCGGTCGACGGGGCTTCCTCTCGGGGCTGCTCGGCGGGCTCGCCTTCTTCGTCCCGACGCTGAGCTGGTCGGGCATCTACGTCGGGTCGGTGCCGTGGCTCGCGCTCGCGACCCTCCAGGCCCTCTTCATCGCGCTGGCCGGTTCGCTCTACGGCTGGCTGAGCCGCCGGGGGAGTGTGCGCCCGCTGGCCTTCGCCCTCGTCTGGGTCGTGACCGAGGGCTTCCGCGCTCGAGCTCCCTACGGCGGCTTCCCGTGGCTCAAGCTCGCCTTCGGCCAGGCCGACTCGCCGTTCGGGCGCCTCGTCGCCCTGGGCGGCGCGCCCTTCGTCGGGTTCGTCATCGCGCTGTGCGGGGCGCTTCTCGCCCTCGCCGCCGAGCAGGCGTTGCGCGCCGTCTCGGACCGACGCACGAGCGTCGCCGACGCCTCGTCACCCCCGTCGCGTATGCCGTCACGCCGGCTCGTCCTGCCCGTGGCCGGAGCGCTCGTCGTCGGCGTCGCAGGCCTCGCCGTCCCGCTGCCGACGGACGGCCCGACCGCGCAGTTCCTCGGCGTGCAGGGCAACGTCCCGCACCCGGGGCTCGACTTCAACTCCGAGCGTCGCGCGGTCCTCGACAACCACATCGCTGCGACGCTCAAGGCGCAGGGCGACGTCGAGGCCGGCCGGGCGCCGGCGCCCGACCTCGTCGTGTGGCCCGAGAACGCCTCGGACATCGACCCGCTGCGCAACGCCGACGCCAAGAGCCTCATCCTCGAGACCGTCGACGCCCTGAAGCGGCCGCTCATCGTCGGAGGCCTGCTCGAGGAGCCGGTGGGTTTCGTGTCCAACGTGTCGCTGCTCTTCGAGCCGGGCAAGGGCAACACCGACCGCTACGTCAAGCGTCACCCGGTGCCCTTCGCCGAGTACATCCCCAACCGGGCCTTCTGGCGGAACTTCAGCAAGGAGGTCGACCTCGTCCGGCGCGACTTCGTCCCAGGCCCCGGCCCCGGCGTCTTTCGCGTCACCACGGCCTCGGGCCAGCAGATCCGGGCCGGGCTGGCGATCTGCTTCGAGGTCGCCTACGACGACATCATGCGCGACGCCGTGCAGTCGGGTGCCAACGTCCTCGTGGTCCAGACCAACAACGCGACGTTCGGCTTCACCGCTGAGTCGCCGCAGCAGCTGGCCATCAGCCGGGTGCGCGCCATGGAGTTCGGCCGGTCCGTCGTCCACGTCTCGACGGTGGGCCAGAGCGCCCTCATCACCCCCGACGGAACCGCGCACCAGGTGACGTCGTTGTTCACACAGGCGGTGGTCCGGGGGGCACTACCCTTGCGGGACGCCACGACCGTGGCGACCCGCGTGGGTGAGGCTCCCGAATGGGTCGCCGCCGCTGCACTGCTGACGATGCTCGCCCTGAGTCTTCGCAGCGGTCGCGGTGCTCGCGCGCGAGTGCCGCAGACGACGAAGGACGAGGATGACGACGATGCAGCGTGAGCCGGTGACCCGAGTCGCCGTGCTCATCCCGACGTACAACGAACGGGACAACCTGCCCGGCATCGTCGCGCGGGTGCGCGCGAGCGTGCCCGCCGCCGACGTCTTCGTGCTCGACGACGGCTCACCCGACGGCACCGGCCAGATCGCCGACGACATCGCCGCGAGCGACCCCCAGGTGTACGTCGTGCACCGCCCCGGCAAGGAGGGCTTGGGCAAGGCCTACCTCGCCGGCTTCGCTCTCGTGCTGGAGCGCGGCTACGACGCGGCCGTCGAGATGGACGCCGACGGCTCGCACCTGCCCGAGCAGCTGCCGTCGCTGCTCGCCGCCCTCGGTGAGGCCGATCTCGTCATCGGGGCCCGGTGGGTCAAGGGCGGCGAGGTCCGCAACTGGCCGGTCCGGCGCAAGGTGCTCTCGGTCGGCGCCAACATCTACACGAAGATGCTCCTCGGCATGTCCGTCAACGACGCCACCGCCGGCTACCGCGTCTACCGCGCGAGCGCGCTGCGCACGATGGGCCTGCAGGGCGTCGAGTCACAGGGCTACTGCTTCCAGATCGACCTCACCCTGCGCGCGGTGCGAGCCGGCCTGACCGTCGTCGAGGTGCCGATCACCTTCGTCGAGCGCGAGGTGGGCGTGTCGAAGATGGGCCAGGACATCGTCCGCGAGGCCCTGACCAGCGTGACCCGGTGGGGCATCGAGCACCGCGTCGGGCAGCTGCGCTCGGTCGCCGGCCGGGTGCGCGGCCGCGAGCCCGCCGAGGACCGCTCGTGAGCGCGTCCCAGCCGTCACGGGCCCGACGGCTTCGGCTGACCCGGCTCGCGCTCGCCGGGGTGCTGCTCGTCCCCGTCATCGAGATCGTCGTCATCGTCGCCGTCGGCCAGTGGATCGGCGGCTGGCCGACGTTCCTGCTGCTCGTCGCCACCTCGCTCCTCGGCGCCTGGCTCATCCGCCGCGAGGGCGGCCGGGCCTGGCGCGCGCTCGAGCAGGCGGTCCGCAGCGGACGCATGCCGGCCCGGGAGATCGCCGACGGCATCGTCGTCCTCGTCGGCGGCAGCCTGCTGCTGCTCCCGGGCTTCGTCACGGACGTGCTCGGGCTGCTGCTCGTGCTGCCGTTCACCCGACCCGTCGCGCGCAGCCTGCTCGCCGCCGTGATCTCCCGCCGCCTGCTGGCCCAGACCGAGCGCTTCACCGGCCCCACGGTCGCCGGTGGCCCGACCGGACCCGGCTGGGAGCAGCCGACGACGCCCCGGGGCCCGGCGCGCTCGAGCTCGAGCGACGAGGTCGTCGAGGGCGAGATCATCGACGACGAGGACTGAGCCGGCTCGTCCCGCTCGTCTCACGCGTGCCGCGCCTCGTTCGAGGTGATCTCGGCACGCACCCGACTGCCACCATCACCTCGAACCGCGGCACACGGCATACGCAACCTGACGTGCAAGAAGCCCGCCTCCACGAAGCTGGTGATCGGGCTGGAAGCCCGCTGACGTGCAAGAAGCCCGCCTCCACGAAGCTGGTGATCGGGCTGGAAGCCCGCTGACGTGCAAGAAGCCCGCCTCCACGAAACTGGTGGTCGGGCTGGAAGCCCGCTGACGTGCAAGAAGCCCGCCTCCACGAACGGGGCGGGCTTCTCGGTGGTGCAGTCGGGTGGGGTCAGGCGGTCTTCTTGCGGCGCGGCTTCTCGCCCCGCGACTCGCGCAGGAGCGTCAGGCGCTCCTCGAGGAGCTCCTCGAGCTCGGGGATGGAACGACGCTCGAGGAGCATGTCCCAGTGCGTGCGCTGGTGCTTGACCGGCTTGGCCTCGGGCTCGGGGCCACCGCCCTGGAGCTTGGCGTCGAGCCCGCAGCGGCACTCCCACGTCGAGGGCACGTCGGCCTCGATGGAGAACGGAAGCTCGGTGCGGTGACCTTCCGGGCACACGTAGACGGTGAGCTGACGCTCACTCGGGACGACGTTCTCGTCGGATTCCATGCTCCTCGCGCCGAGGTTGGAACCGCGTAGTGCTCGATCGGCCATGTGGACCCCTCCAAGACTTCTGCCCTTGTGACACCTCGCTGGTGTCTTACCCTCACAGACGCTTGAACGAGCGAAACAGTTGACTTGTTCCCCGACGAGCCGCGAATTGTAAGCCGGTCTCAGATGACGGCGGGTACAGGGTTGCCGGCCTGCTCGATGCCCTCCCGCATGCGCACCCGCGACAGGAGCAGCCCGCCGATGGCGAAGAAGACGATGAGCGCGATGATCGCCCAGCGGTAGCTGAGGGTGAACTGGTAGACGAGCCCGAAGATCAGCGTGCCGAACCAGCTCGTGCCGCGCTCCATCGCCTGGTAGAGGCTGAAGTACTCCGCCTCGCGGCCACGGGGGATCAGCTGGCTGTAGAGCGAGCGGGACAGCGCCTGCGTGCCGCCGAGGACGATGCCGATGAGCAGCGCGAGCGCGAGGAAGATGACGAGCGACTTCGAGGGCACGAGGAAGGCGAAGACGACGACGACCGTCCACAGCCCGATGCCGTAGAGGATGGTGCGCCACGCCCCGATGGAGGCGGCCACCCTGCCGAAGAGCCGGGCGCCGAAGAAGGCGACGAACTGCACGAAGAGGAACACCCCGAGGACCGTGGTCTCGGAGAAGCCGAGCTCCTTGGAGCCGTAGACGCTCGAGCTGCCGATGACGGTCTGGATGCCGTCGTTGAAGAAGAGGTAGGCGAGCAGGAACAGCTTCGTCTGGGGGTAGTTCGCGAGGTCGCGGAAGGTGGTCCGCAGCTGGACGAGGCTGCCGCGCACGACCCCGGCGGAGCGCTCGACCGGGGTCTCGACCGTGCCGGTCAGGTGGCGCAGGCCGAGGTAGGGGATGATTGTGAACCCGGCCCACCACAGGCCTGCGGACAGGATGCTGATCCGGGTGCTCATGGCCCGGTCGAGGCCGAGGTCCTCGTGGAAGAAGTCGAGGGCGAAGTTGAGGGCGAGCAGGATGCCGCCACCGAGGTAGCCGAAGGCCCAGCCCTTGGAGGAGACGCGGTCGCGCTCGTTCTCGTTGGCGATGCGGCACAGGATCGAGTCGTAGATGACGAGCGAGGCGCCGAGGCAGATGCCGGCGACGACGACGAGCGAGGCCCCGAGCTGCCAGTTCGTGCCGGCGACGAAGAACATCAGGCTCGCGGCGAGGGCGCCGGCCCACGCGAAGGTCGCGAAGAGCCGCGTCGGTCGCGGGCTGCGGTCCGCGATGGCGCCGATGAAGATCAGCACGATCGCCGACAGGATCGTCGTGAAGGTCACGGTGAAGAACCACAGCGACCCCGGCGCGACCGGGATGCCGAGCACCGAGAGGGTCGTGGTGCAGTCCTGGCCGTCGGGCAACCCGGGGCAGGCGGCCTCCTCGGCGACGGTCGTGAGGTAGGGACTCATGAGCACCGTGGCGGTGGTCGTGACGTAGGCGGAGTTGGCCCAGTCGTACCAGTACCAGGCCCGCTGCTCCCGGGTCTCCGGCCGTGCGGCGTTGACGACGACGTGCGACATGCGAGGACTGTCCCACACGGGCGGACGCCACGGCGGGGGAGCCGGGCCAACACGCCGCACCCGTGGTCAGCGGACGGCATACGTCCACTCAGCGCGCGCCCGGGCACCCGTCAGGAGTTGGCAGGGGGGCACCAAGTCTTGTCCAGGGGCATTGCTCGGGCGGGGCGCGGATCGGGAGGGTTTCGCTCGCCCGATCCCAACACCCACAAGGAGATCCATGCGCACGCGCGCCCTGCTCACCCCGCTGGTGCTCGCCGCGGTCACGACGGCCGGCCTCACCGTCGCCGCCCCGTCGGCGCTCGCAGCCGGACCCGACATCTCGGTGACGAACACGAAGGCACACCTCGACCAGCTGCAGTCGATCGCCAACGCCAACGGTGGCAACCGCAGCACCGGCAGGCCCGGCTACAAGGCGTCGGTCGACTGGGTCAGGGCCAAGCTCGACGCGGCCGGCTACACGACGACCGTGCAGAGCTTCAGCACGTCGTCGGGCACCTCCTACAACCTCGTCGCCGACCTGCCCGGCGGCGACGCGTCGTCCGTCGTCATGTTCGGCGCCCACCTCGACTCCGTCGCCGTAGGGCCCGGCATCAACGACAACGGCAGCGGCAGCGCCGGCATCCTCGAGACCGCGCTGGCCTACGCCGCGAGCGGGCAGACGCCCCGCAACCACGTTCGTTTCGGCTTCTGGGGCGCCGAGGAGCTCGGCCTGCTCGGGTCGAAGTACTACGTCGGCCAGCTGACGTCGACCCAGCGCTCGGCGATCAAGAGCTACCAGAACTTCGACATGATCGCCTCGCCCAACGTCGGCTACTTCGTCTACGACGACAACGCGGTCGGCAACGGCGTGCGCGACGACTTCACGGCGTACTACAACTCCAAGGGCCTGCCGTGGGAGTACATCGACGTCCAGGGCCGCAGCGACCACGCCGCCTTTCGGTCGAGCGGCATCGCGACCGGCGGCATCTTCTCCGGCGCCGAGACGATCAAGACGAGCGCGCAAGCGAGCAAGTGGGGCGGCACGGCCGGGCAGGCCTTCGACGCCTGCTACCACCGCGCGTGCGACACGAACACCAACCTCGACCTCGTCGCCCTCGACAGGAACGTCGACACGATCGGCTACATGGTGTGGAGGTATGCCGCCAAGAACTACGGCACGACGACGCCGCCCACCGGGTCGAACCTGCTCGCCAACCCCGGCTTCGAGGCGGGCGCGGTCTCGTGGACGGGCACGAGCGGCCCGATCACGAGCTCGTCGAGCCGACCGGCGCACTCGGGCACGTGGAAGCTGTGGCTCGGGGGCAACGGCACCACTGCCACCGAGAGCGAGCAGCAGACCGTGACGATCCCCTCGACGGCGACCACGGCGAAGCTCTCCTTCTGGGGACGCTTCGACACGGCGGAGACCGGCTCGACCGTCTACGACACGTTGAAGGTCCAGGCCGTCGTCGCCGGCGTCACGACGACGTTGGCGACCTACAGCAACGTCGGCGCCGACGCGACGTGGGCGCAGCGGTCGTTCGACCTGTCGGCGTACCGCGGCAAGAGCGTCACCGTGAAGCTCCTCGCGACCGAGGACTCGTCGGCCCAGACCTCGTTCGTCATCGACGACACCGCGCTGACGACGACCTGAGGTCAGTCCGTCACCCGGCCACCGTGTCGCCGGCCCTGGTCGCGCACCTGGTCCTGCTCCCGATCGGGGGCGGGGCCAGGCGCGGGGGAGAGGTCGGGTTCGGGGGAGGGGAGGTGGGCATCCTCGGGGTGTGGCATGGTCGTCAACAGCTCCCACGCGAGGCCGTGCGCGAGCACGACGAGGCACACGACGGCGAGCGCCGCCGCCTGCAGCCCGCTGAGACCGACACCGCCGGCCACCTCAGGCGCGGCGCCGAGCACGACGATGACGACGTAGAGCACCGCCACGAGCCAGCGATGACGTCGAAAGGGGCCACGGACTCCCGGGTGCCGGTCGGCGCGGATGAGACGGAACGTCGACCAGGCGCCGATCAGCGCGACGAGGCCGAAGGTCGTGCGCCACACCCCGGGACGTCCGGGGTCGACCTGCGCGAACAGTCCCATCACCCCGGGCAGCAGGAACGTCACGTAGACGCCGCCGACGAGGCGACGCGTCTCGTCCGTGGCGAGCAGCTCGCGGCGACGCTCCAGGGCGGTCCACCACAGTCCGACGAGCGTGAAGCAGGTGGCCGACACGACGGCGTAGAACGTCGAGAGGTCCATGCGTCCTCCTTTCGCTGCCGAGATCGTCCCACCGTGGGTGCCCCACGCGCACTCGTTTAGCCCTAAAGTATTGCGGGTGGACAGGGTGCCGGGGGACCAGGTGGGGCGGATCATCGAGGCGTGGCAGCGGGAGAGGCCCGACGTCGACGTGTCGTCGATCGGCATCATCACGCCGCTGTGGCGACTCGGGGCGCTCGCCGCGGAGAACCGGACCCGCGAGCTCGCCGCCCACGGGCTCGACCAGAGCCACCTCGACGTCCTGGCGACGTTGCGTCGCAGCGGTGCGCCGTACCGGTTGACCGCCGGCGAGCTGTCCCGACGCTGCCGGGTCACGGCGGGCGCGACGACGCAGCGCGTCCAGGCGATGGAGTCGCTCGGCCTCGTCGAGCGGGTCCGTGAGGAGCCCGACCGGCGCACCGTGCACGTGCAGCTGACCTCCGAGGGGCTGGCCCGCCTCGACGAGATCTTCGCCGACGTCATGGCGGGCGACGAGCGGCTCCTCGCCGGCCTGACGCCGGCGGACCGGACGTCCCTCGAGCGCCTGCTGCGCGGCTGGCTGGCGGGGCTCGACCGGGGTCCGGTCGCCGGCAGCGCCGGGGACGTCACCGGTCCGTGAGGACGACGAGCTGCTGCGTGGCGCGGGTCATGGCGACGTAGCGGTCGACGGCCCCCTCGATGCCGTCACCGAAGCTCTCCGGACGCACGAGCACGACGAGGTCGAACTCGAGCCCCTTGGCGAGCACCGGCGTCAGGGACCTGACCCGCGCCGTCTCCTCGAACGTGGGGTCGCCGATGACACAAGCCGTTCCGTCGGAGTGGGCCTCGAGCCACGCCTGCAGGACCGAGGCCAGCTCGGTCGTGGCGCCGTGCTGCACGGGCACGCCGCTCTCACGCACGGAGGTGGGCACGTTGGCGTCGGGTAGCGCCTCGCGGATGACCGGCTCCGCCTCCGCCATGACCTCGGCCGGCGTCCGGTAGTTGATGCTGAGCGAGGCCAGGGCGACACGGTCGAGGCCGATGCGGCCCAGTCGCTCCTGCCAGGTCTCGGTGAACCCGTGACGGGCCTGCGCCCGGTCGCCCACGATGGTCAGGCTCCGGGACGGACAGCGGTTCAGCAGCATCCGCCACTCCGCGTCGGTCAGCTCCTGGGCCTCGTCCACGACGATGTGTGCGAAGGGGCCGGCCAGTGGATCGGCGCCGGGGTCCTCGGTGTCGCCGCCGTCGTCGTCGAGGGCGCCGCGGAGGTCCTCGCCCCGCAGCATCGACATGATGTGCATGTCGGAGTCGTCGGAGGCGATGAGGTGCTCGACGACCTTGGCCCGCTCCTCGCGCTCGGCGGTGCGTTCGGCGTCCTGCCGGCTCCGACGTCGGGCCGCCTCCCGGTCACCGAGGCGCAGCCGAGCGGCGTCCAGCAGGGGAAGGTCCGACCGGGTCCACGCGGTCGGTTCGGCCCGCTGGAGCCGGCGGACGTCGGCGACCTCGAGGCCGGGAGCGCACCGCCGGAGGTAGGCCGGGACGGTCCAGAGGTCGCCCACGACGTCCTCCGCGTCGAGCAGCGGCCAGGAGCGCTCGAAGGCCGTACGCAGCTCCCGGTTCTGCTCGAGCGAGCGCCGGACCATCGCCGGGGTCGCCTCGAGCTCGATGTCCAGGCAGTCGTCATCGAGGCGCGCCTCGAGGTCGTGGCGCTCGAGGAGGATGGCGAGCAGCGCCTCCCAGACGTCGTCGCGCGCCTCGTTGTGGGGCAGGTTCAGCCCGGCGGCGAAGGCTTCCTGCCAGTCGGCGGGGGAGAGCCAGACCTCCGCCCACGGCGTCGTGACCTCCATCCCGCGGCTCGGGGGCTCCTCGTAGAGGGCGACGGCGGGCTCGATCGCGTCGACGAGCTCGGTGGAGGCCTTGAGCCGGGCCACCTCGGGGTCGCTCTCGGCAGGCGCTGTCGCCCCCTCCGGGACGAGGTCGCGCACCGTGCACGTGCGCACGCCCTCCTCGCCGAGGCTCGGCAGCACGTCCGAGACATAGGCGAGGTAGGGCTCGTGCGGGCCGACGAAGAGCACGCCGCCGCGCCGGTGCCCGAGCCGGGGGTCGGAGTAGAGCAGGTATGCCGTCCGGTGCAGCGCGACGACCGTCTTGCCGGTGCCCGGGCCGCCGTCCACGACGAGAGCGCCCCGGGAGCCGGCGCGGATGATGGCGTCCTGGTCGGCCTGGATGGTGGCGAGGACGTCGCGCATCCGCGGCGAGCGGCTGGCGCCCAGCGACGCCACGAAGGCGGACTCGTCGTCGAGGGCGGCCCGACCCTCGAGACCCTCGGCGCTGAAGACCTCGTCCCAGTAGTCGCTGACGCGGCCCCGAGTCCAGCGGTAGCGCCGACGGCTCACGAGACCCATGGGGTCGGCGTGGGTCGCGCCGAAGAACGGCTCGGCCGCAGGGGAGCGCCAGTCGACGAGCAGCCGCCGCCCGGTCCGGTCGGTCAGCCCGATCCGGCCGACGTACACCGGCTGAGAATCGTTCTCAGGCAACATGTGTCCCAGGCACAGGTCCAGGCCGAACCGGCGCAGGGTGCGCAGCCGGGCCGTCAGTCGGTGGATCTCCTGGTCGCGGTCCAGCGCGGCCTGTCCGGAGCCGCCGGGCGCTCGGCGGGCGGCGTCGAGGCGCTCGGACAGCTCGGTGACCGTCTGGTCCATGGTCTGGGCGATGGCGGCGAACTGGGACTCGTCGTGGCCGATGAGGGCCGGGTCGGCCTTGGGTGTCAGGTGGTCGCGCAGGTCGAAGGCGCTGGTCGTCGAAGGGATCACGTCGGTGAGCTCCGTCCCGAGTTCTGGTGTCGAGCCAGTGATTCTCGGTCACGACCGGGGCCTTGCCGCAAGACCCGGGGTGCGCTATACGTTGGGAGTGGAAGGACGCCGAGGTGGCGTCCTTCCTTCGTCGTTCTCCGGCCCCTTCTCGCGCGACCCTCGTTCCACGCCATAACGCCGATAATCGACATTATGTCACTTTGGCGTGGAGAGGCCCTCCCCGGTGGTGATGCGCCCGTGGTCCGCCACCCAGTGCTCTGCGCCGTACCCTTGCCCGTGATGCAGTGCGACTACTTCGATGCCGGCCGCTGCCGCTCCTGTGCCCTCATGGGCGTGCCGTATGCCGTGCAGCTCGCTGACAAGGACGCGCGCTGCGGGCTTGCGCTGGCGGACGTCGCGCCGACCGTCTCCTGGCTCGAGCCGTTCGCCGGCCCCGAGTCGGCGTTCCGCAACAAGGCCAAGCTCGTCGTCGGCGGCCGCACCGGAGCGGTCACCGTCGGCATCCTCGACGCCGACGCGAACGGCGTCGACCTGCGCGCGTGCGGTCTGCACGAGCCTGCGCTGCAGCAGCTCATCCCGCGGGTCGCCGACGTCGTCGACGAGATCGGGCTCGAGCCCTACGACGTCAGCTCGCGGCGGGGCGAGCTCAAGCACGTGATCCTGACCCTCTCCCCCGCCGGTCGGGCCATGATGCGCTTCGTCCTGCGCTCGCGCCGGCACCTGGCCCTGGTGGAGTCGAGGCTCTCGATGCTCCAGGGGCGCCTGCCGGAGGTGGCGGTCGTGTCCGTCAACCTCCAGCCGGAGCACAAGGCCGTGCTCGAGGGCGACACGGAGATCGTCCTGACGACGCAGGGTGAGCTGGCCATGCCGGTCGGTGAGATCACCCTCTTCCTGCGCCCCAACAGCTTCTTCCAGACCAACACCGCGGTCGCGTCGGCGCTCTACGGCCAGGCGCAGGACTGGACGCGTCAGGTCACGCCGGCCGTCGTGCTCGACCTGTACTGCGGCGTGGGCGGATTCGCGCTCAACTGTGCCCTGGCCGGCGCCGGTCACGTGCTGGGCGTGGAGGTGTCACCGGAGGCCGTGCGCAGTGCCGAGTCCAGCGCCTCGCGACTGCGTGCCGAGCACCCCGGACTGGGTCCTCTCGAGTTCCGCGCCGGCGACGCCACCGACGTCGACACGCTCGACCCCCAGCTGATGGCCGCCGCGCCGTCGATGGTGGTCGTCAACCCGCCACGTCGCGGCATCGGCGTCGACCTCGCTGCGTGGCTCGAGCGGTCCGGCGCGGACCATCTCATCTACTCCAGCTGCAACGTCGAGAGCCTCGCGCGAGACCTCACGCAGCTGCCGTCGTTCGTCGCGCGTGAGGCGCGGCTGTTCGACATGTTCCCGCAGACCTCCCACCACGAGGTCATCGTGCGGCTCGAGCGCGCGTAGCACCGGGTCCGGGCCGGCAGCCCGGGGCTGGGCACCCCTCCCCCGGCCGGACTCCGACGGACCTCTGACGGACCTCTGACGGACCTCTGACGGACCTCTGACGGACCCCTGGCGGATGCCGAGTGGCTCCACGGCTGTTCCTTGTGACACAGATTCTGCCGTCTTGCCACGACTCGCACGGCGGGGCCTTAGCCTGCGTCCAGGGGAAGCGAGGGAGCGAATTCCCCTGTGGCACAAGCAAATCCGGCATTGTGCCTAATCCACCCATTTCGGGTGATTGGGGAGGAACACCATGAAACTTCGCCGACGGGGGCTCTACGCGACCCTGGCAGCCATCGCACTTCTACTACCGGGCTCTGCCGCGCTCGGGCAGGTCACGGGGGCCACGGCATCAGCCGCGGGCGTGCCTGCTGCGGCCGCCGTGACGCCCGTGCCCATCAGCAACCTGCCGATCGTCGCCATCGACCTGACGGACGCCGACACGACCAAGAACACGCTCAGCTACCTCAACGCGTCGAAGGACAACTCGGTCGGAGCGACGGTCAACCTCGTCGACGACTCCAACGCCGCATACGCGATCGTCGACGCGGCGGCCACGATCAAGGGGCGCGGCAACTACACGTGGACCCTCGACAAGAAGCCGTACCAGATCAAGTTCAAGACCGCCGTGGGCCCGCTGGGCATGGAGTCGACCCGGACCTGGGTGCTGCTGGCCGACCACACCGACCCCGCGCTGATGCGCAACAAGCTGTCCTATGACCTGGCCCGCGCCGTCGGCCTCGCCTACTCGCCGGAGTCGCGGTTCGTCGACGTGAAGATCACCGACGTGAACGGCGAGCACGTCCTGGGCAACTACCTGCTGACGGAGAAGGTCGAGGTCGGACCGACCCGGGTCAACCTGACCGACCCGCAGGCCAACATCGTCGAGCTCGACCAGAACTACGGCACGGCGGAGCCCTTCTACTTCACCGCGGCCACGAGCGGGCGCATCTTCACGCTCAAGGACGCCCCGGGTGGGGTCAACGCGACGCTGACGCCCGACCAGGCGGCCGGCTGGGCCAGCACGAAGTCCTACATCAACAGCCTCGAGACGGCGCTCTACGCGCCGACCCCGGACTGGACGAAGATCAGCTCGATGATCGACGTGGACTCGTTCGTCAAGTACTACTTCGTCCACGAGGTCACCGAGAACTACGACTTCAACCGGTCGAGCATCTACTTCTACCGCAATGGCCCCAGCGACAAGCTGCACGCCGGACCGGTGTGGGACTTCGACCTGTCGCTCGGCAACTTCACGGCACAGTCCTGGGGTGGGGACCCGACGTCCGACTACGCGAAGACGACGACCTACCTGCGGAACAAGACGCACAACTGGTTCGAGCAGCTCATGCGCAACCCCCAGTTCGTGGCCCGCGCCAATGCTCTCTACACCTCGACCGTGCGCCCGCAGGTCAACGCCATGAAGAGCCAGATCGACACCCTGAAGCCGATCCTGTCCAGCTCGGCGACCCGCAACTTCGAGATCTGGGCCGGGTCGCGCGGCTACGGTCCCACGACCTTCAGCAACGGCGTCACCGCTCTGAAGACGTGGGTGACGAGCCGCGTCAACTACCTCGCGCAGGCCTACGGGTCGAGCCTGCCGACGTTCAGGTTCTCCGGCCACCTCGCCTCGATCGGCTGGCAGCCGGCCGTCTCGGGCGGCATGATCGTGGGCACCATGGGTGAGTCCCGGCGCATGGAGGCGCTGCGGTTCCAGGTGAGCAACACGAGCCTGACCGGTGGCGTCCAGGGCAATGCGTACGTGCAGAACATCGGGTGGATGGGCTACGGCGCCACCAACGCGGTCGTCGGCACGACAGGGCGCTCGCTCCGACTGGAGGCGGTCCAGCTGCGGCTGACGGGGTCGCTCGCGACGAACTTCGACCTCGCCTACCGCGTGCACGTGCAGAACGTCGGCTGGATGCCGTGGGTCAAGAACGGTGCGACCACCGGCACGACCGGTCGCTCGCTCCGCATCGAGGCGGTCCAGATCCGCCTGCTCGACAAGACGCCGTAACGACGGCAGGGCGCCGTCGGTGTCCCGGTTCTGCTGGGACACCGACGGCGCCGACCTGTCATTGCATAATGTCGATTAACGGCGGATTATATTGCGGCACAACGGGATTCATCATCCTACTCGACGCCCGAGCCCAGCCGCATAGTCGTCCAGGGCGCGGAGGACGGCAGGGGCGCGATAGACCCGGTTGCGGCGGTGACCCGTCGACTCGAGGAGCACCCCGTCGTCCACGAGGCGACGTAGCGCGGCCTGGGCGGTCGGGGCCGAGACCCCGAGCTCCCGGATCACCACGCGTGCGGTGACCACCGGCTGGCGCACGAGCAGGTCGAGGACCGCCCACGACGCCGACCCGGCGCGGGCCGTGACGAGCTCGGACCACTGCGCCCGGACCCCTCTCAACGTCCCGACGAGATGCTCGCCGATGAGCGTGCCGTTGCGGGCGGCCTCGGCGACGCACCGGAGGATCGGCTCGACCTCTCCCCTGCGGTAGGCCGTCAGGGCCGCGAAGTAGTCGTCGCGGATGGCGAGCAGGCCGGCGGAGATCGGCACCGTCACCCGGTGGATCGCGCCGGTGTGCAGGAGCACCGAGTGGAGCAGGGCCCGCCCCGTGCGCCCGTTGCCGTCGGTGAACGGGTGGATCGTCTCGAACTGCGCGTGCGCCAGGGCGGCGAGGGCGAGCGGTGGCAGGTCGTCGCGGTCCATGAAGGCCACGAGGTCGGCCATGAGGGCGGGAACGTCGGCGGCCACCGGAGGCAAGTAGTCGGCGTCCCCGGGATGCAACGGCGACCCCCCGACCCAGACCTGCTGGTCACGCCAGCGGCCCGGCCGGTGCTGGGTCTGCTGCGCCATGAGGGCTCGGTGCATGGCCAGGACGGCGGCCTCGTCGAGCCGTCCGGCGAGGTCGAGCGCGGCCTGCATGGTCCGGACGTTGCCGAGGATGACCCCGGCGTTGGCCCGGTTGCCCTCTCCGATCTCCGCTTCGGCCAGGGCGCGTGCCGACGAGGTGAGGTTCTCGATCTGCGAGCTCGCGGCACTCTCCGAGCGCAGCAGGACTGAGGCGAAGGGCGCGATCTCCCCTGCTCCCCCGGCGTCGAAGGTGGCCAGCAGTCGGGTGGCCTCGTCGAGGTCGGCAGCGACGTCGCCCGGCAGCTGGAGGCCGGTCGCGGCGATGGGCGGGACCACTGCGGCCCGGAAGGACGACGGGGTCGACCTCCGGGAGCGCCTGGACACCTCCAGCAGGCCGTCGACGGGCTGCCAGGCCACCGTCTGCACCCCGAGTGCGGGCCACTCATGAGCCATGCCATCACCGTCCCTTGATAAAGGTTAGAGATCAACCTTAACCAAGAAGCGGGTGGTCAGGCGTGTGGCACCTCCGCGGGGGCGTCGATGACCCACCACGCGGCATACGGGCTGAGGGACGCCACGCCGTCGGCGCCCGCGAACACGGGGTGGCCGCCGAGCGCGTCGTGGGGCCGGTGGATCCCGGCATCGCTGAAGTGGCGCATGTCGAAGGTCTGCCACGCGGCGGTCACGTTGTAGACGCAGACCATCGTGCCGCTGGGGTGCGTGCGCAGCACGGCGAGGACCCCGTCGTGCGTCCCGAGCAGGACCTGGGTGGGCCCGGCGGCATGCAGGGGCGGCAGCCCGGCGCGGACGGCGGCGAGGTGCCGCAGCCCCTGGAAGACCTTGCCGGTCACCGTGTCGAGGTCGTCGCGCTGGGCCGCGAGGTCCCAGTCGAGGCGTTCCCGGTGGGCCCACCGGTTGTCGTCCTCGTGACCGGGCTCGTCGGCCCAGTGCGGGTCGTTCGGCAGCCCGAGCTCGTCGCCGCTCCAGACGACGGGGATGCCGCCCCATCCCGCGACGACCGCGTGGGCGAGGTAGAGCCGGGCCAGGCCCTTCCCGACGGCCTCGTCGTCGCCACGGGCCCGGGCGTCGGCGAGCCCTGTCAGCGAGGCCGCCGTGCCGCTGATGCGCTTGTCGCCCGTGGCGGGGTTGTGCTGGAAGACGAGGCCCCGCGCCCACGACCCCGGCTCGTCGCCGGCATACCAGCTCGACAGGAAGCGTCGGTGCGCGTGCCCGTCGAGGCCCGCGGCGGCCGCGTCGCCGTCGTCGATGGCCCAGCCGATGTCGTCGTGGCAGCGGACGTAGCAGATCCACGTGCCCGTGGGCGGTGTCGGGGGCAGCGCCTTCAGCGCCCGCTTCGTCAGGCCGGTGCTGCCCGTCGCGAGCATCGACCAGACCTGCACCATGAGGCTGTTGTGGTAGGCGAGGTCGCTGACCCTTCCCGCGTGCTCACCCTGGCCGAGGTACTGGACGAGGTCGCGCGGCCCGACGATGGCCTCGGCCTTGAAGGCGAGCGCCGGGCAGGCGATGCGGGCGACGGTCCGGAGCGCCTGCGTCACGGCGTGGACCTCGGGCTGGTTCTGGCAGTTCGTGCCGAGCCGCTTCCACGTGAAGGCGATGGCGTCGAGCCGGAGCACCTCGACGCCGAGGTTGGCCAGGTGCAGGACGATCTCGGCGTACTCGACGAGGACGTCGGGGTTGGCCCAGTCGACGTCCCACTGCCACTCGTTGAACGTCGTCCAGACCCAGGCGCCGAGCTCGTCGTCCCACGTGAAGTTGCCCGGGGCGAAGTCGGGGAAGACCTCCGGCAGGGTCCGCTCGTAGGCGTCCGGCATGACGCGGTCGGGGTAGACGTGGAAGTACGCGCGATAGCGCTCCTCCCCCGCGCGGGCGCGCCGCGCCCACTCGTGCTCGCGGGCCACGTGGTTGAGCACGAGGTCGAGGACGAGCGAGATGCCCTGTGCGCGAAGGTCGCCCGCGAGCCGGGTGAGGTCCTCGACGTCGCCGAGGTCGGGACGGACGGTCCGGTAGTCCTGGACGGCGTAGCCGCCGTCGTTGTCGCCGTCCCGGGGTCGGAGCAGCGGCATGAGGTGGAGGTAGCTGACGCCGAGGTCGCGCAGGTAGCCCACCCGGCCGCGCAGGCCGTCGAGGTCACCGGCGAAGCGGTCGGTGTAGCACGCGTACCCGAACATGCCGGGCTGCTGGAGCCAGTCGGGGCGCAGCAGGCGCCGCTGGTCGAGGCGGCGCAGCTCGGGCGAGCGCTGCCCGTAGCCGGCCACGGCGGTCTCGACGAGCCGGAGCGCGAGGGCCGAGACGTCGTGCTCGGGGTAGAGCACGCGGAGCGCGGCGACGAGGTCGTCGGACCACCGCTCGAGCCGCAGCTCCATCGTCTCCCGGTCCGGGTCGTCGAGCCCCGCGAGCAGTGCGGTCACCGACTCCGTCGCCGGTCGGGCGTCACGCGCAGCGTCGCTCATGGCCCGATTGAACAGCACGGGGCGGCGGGGCGACAGTGGCTCGCCGGGTCAGTGCCGGGTCAGTGCCGGGTCAGTGGCGGCCGGTCACTCGAAGGGCGTCGGGTCGCCGGCGCCGACGCGGGTCACGACCGGGGAGCCGTCGGACCAGTCGACGACGGTCGTCGGCTCGAGACCGCACTCACCCGAGTCGATGACGGCATCGACGACGTGGTCGAGGCGGTCCTTGATCTCCCAGCCCTCGGTCATCGGCTCGTCGTCGTCGGGCATGAGCAGCGTGCTCGAGAGGATCGGCTCCCCCATCGCCTTGAGCAGCTCGCGCACGACCGGGTGCTCCGGGATGCGGACCCCCACCGTCTTCTTCTTCGCGTGGAGCAGCCGGCGCGGCACCTCCTTCGTCGCGGGGAGGATGAAGGTGTAGGGGCCGGGCGTCGCCGCCTTGATGGCGCGGAAGACGGAGTTGTCGAGGTGGACGAACTGCCCGAGCTGCGCGAAGTCGGAGCAGACGAGGGTGAAGTGGTGCTTGTCGTCGAGGTGGCGGATCCGCAGGATCCGTTCCTTGCCCTCGGGGTTGTCGAGAGAGGTCCCGAGGGCGAAGCACGAGTCCGTGGGATAGGCGATGAGCCCGCCGGACCGCAGGATCTCGACGGCCTGGCCGATCGCCCGAGGCTGGGGGTCCACCGGGTGGACGTCGAAGTACTTCGCCATGCCCCCAGACTGCCATGCTGGACCCATGACCGAGCACACGGGTGAGGGCGGGACCGGCGCGGACTCCATCGAGGTCGTGGACGCCCCCGGGCGCGGCCGCTTCGAGCTGCGCGACGGCGACCGCGTCATCGGCGTGGCGTCCTACGCGATCGTGCCGGCCGGCACGGTCGGCGACCGCGAGCGCATCGTCCTCTTCCACACGGAGGTGCGTCCGGAGTACGAGGGCCGCGGCCTCGCCGCCCGGCTCGCCACCCACGCCCTCGACGCGGCGATCGGGGCGGGCCGCGACGTCGTGGCCCTGTGCCCCTACGTCAAGGCGTACGTCCAGCGGCACCCCGAGCCGTATGCCGCCCACGTCGTCCCGGCCACGCAGGCCGACGTCGACGCGGCCGAGCGGTCGGCCTGACGTCGACCGGTCCGGCCTGTCCCGGCCGGCGCGGCAGCGGGATCGCCGTCAGCGGTCGAGGCTCGACCAGGCCGTGCGGATGTGCTCCTCCATGAGCGCCTCGGCAGCCTCGGCGTCCCGGCGCAGCACGGCCTCGTAGATCGCCTCGTGGTCGGCGCGCAGGCGCTCGACGACGACGTCCCACTCGTCGAGGGTTCGGAAGCGGTCGAGGATCGGCAGCCGCATCGACTCACGGATCGCCACGGTGAGGTCGGTCGCGACGCGGTTGCCGCCCGCTGCGGCGAGCGCGACGTGGAAGGCCGTGTCCGCGTCGTTGAAGCTCTGCCGGTCGATGGTGGGCTCGGCCATGACCTCGAGGAGCGACCGCGCGGGCTCGAGCCCCTCCGCGGTGCCGTGGGTGGACACGAGCCTGACGCTGAGGCGCTCGAGGGCGATGCGCACCTCGATGACGTCGGTCAGCGGGAAGTTCGCGAGCGCGACGTGCAGCTGGAGCAGCTGCGACAGCGCGCGGGAGGGGACGGCCGTGATCGTCGTGCCCCCGGCCCCTCCGGCGCCTACCGTCGACCTCACCACGCCCATGGCCTGGAGCGTGCGCACCGCCTCGCGCACCGCGGAGCGTCCGACGTCGAGGGTGTGGGCGAGCTCGCGTTCGGGCGGCAGGACGTCACCGACGGAGAGCTCGCCCGAGAGGATGCGGCCCTCGACCCAGTCCAGCACCACCTCGTAGGCCTTCTTGCCGGTGGGGTGGGGTGAGGTGGAAGCAGTCTGCACGACGGACAGCATCGCACCGCGGCGCTGCGCCCCGCGGGCGACGCGCGGCACCGTCGACGGCATCTCAGCAAATGGTCTGACCACTTGACCCCCGGGTTCGTCCGGCGCTACGTTCAGCCGATCCTAATGGTCTGACCATTACGAGTCGAGGCAAGACCCACCGCCGTGTCCGTGCCCAGCAGGCCCAGGAGGCCCTCCATGACCGCATCCGCCGCACCCGCTGCCCTCGTCAGCGCGTTCCGCCCGGAGCTCGACCCCGTCGCGAGCAGCCTGGGGCTCTCCGCCCTCGTCGCCGCCCTCCCCCTCGTCACCGTCTTCGTCACCCTGGGACTGCTGCGCTGGAAGGCGCACTGGGCCGGCCTCAGCGCCGTGGTCGTCGCCCTCGTCGTCGCGACGGTCGGCTTCAACATGCCGATCGGGCTCGCCGGGCTGGCGGCGACGGAGGGCGCCGCGTTCGGACTCTTCCCCATCATGTGGATCGTCTTCACCGCCATCGTGCTCTACCAGGTGACGGTGGCCTCGGGGCACTTCGAGGACCTGCGCGCGACCTTCCACCTCATCTCCGACGACCCGCGGGTCCAGGCGATCATCATCGCCTTCTGCTTCGGTGGCCTCCTCGAGGCGCTCGCCGGCTTCGGGGCACCGGTCGCGATCACCGGCGTCATGCTCATGGCCGTCGGCTTCTCACCCCTGCGTGCGGCGGCCGTCGTCCTGCTCGCCAACACGGCGCCGGTCGCCTTCGGCGCCATCGGCACCCCCATCATCACGGCCGGCGCGCTGACGAAGATCCCGTACGGCGAGATCGGGGCCTACGTCGGCCACCAGACCCCGGTCGTCGCCGTCTTCGTGCCCCTCCTGCTCGTCCTCATGGCCGACGGGCGGCGCGGGGTGCGCCAGACCTGGCCCATCGCCGTCGTCGTCGGTGTCGTCTTCGCCGTCCTGCAGTGGCTCTCGGCGACCTTCGTCTCCGTCGAGCTGACCGACATCATCGCGTCCCTCGGCGGGCTCGCCGCCGCCGTGCTCTTCCTGCGGGTCTGGCAGCCGAAGGGGCGCGAGGGGGCCCTCGACACCCTGAGCGTCGAGCGGGAGCGTGACCTCGCGCTCGTCGGTGGCCCCGACGGCGCGTCCGCCGCCGGATCCTCGGCCACCGCCGCCCGCGCGGCCCGGATGGTCGGTGACCACGCCACCTCGGTCGCCGAGCTCGACGCCCGGGCGCGGTCGCTGACCCCGCGCCGGATCGCCATGGCCCTCTTCCCGTACGTCCTCGTCATCGTCGTCTTCTCGGTGGCCAAGCTCGTCCCCGTCGTCAAGGACCTCCTCGCCGCGACGGACGTCAAGATCCCGTGGCCCGGCCTCGCCGGCGAGGTGCTGACCGCAAGCGGCACACCGAACAAGTCCGCCACCTACACGCTGCCGTGGCTGAGCGGGCCCGGCACGGTGCTCGTCGTCTGCGCGCTCGTCGTGGCACTCGTCTACGGCATCGGCGTCCGCGGACTCGGCCGTGAGATGGCCGCGACGGCGTACAAGATGCGTTTCGCCTTCCTCACCGTCGCCTCGGTGCTCGCCCTCGCCTACGTCATGAACCTCTCGGGGCAGACGATCACCATCGGCACGTGGATCGCCGGCGCGGGTGCCGCCTTCGCCTTCTTCTCCCCGCTCCTCGGCTGGCTCGGCACCGCGGTCACGGGCTCAGACACGAGCGCCAACGCGCTCTTCGCGACGCTCCAGCAGACCGCGGCGACGAACGCCGGCATCGACCCGACGCTCCTCGTGGCGGCCAACACCTCCGGTGGTGTCGTCGGCAAGATGATCAGCCCGCAGAACCTCACGATCGCCGCGACGGCCGTGGGCCTGCTCGGTCGTGAGTCCGACATCCTGCGCCGCGTCCTGCCCTGGAGCATCGGCCTCATCGCCGCCGTCTGCGTGCTCGTCGGGCTCCAGTCCACCGTTCTTGGTTGGATGCTCCCATGACGACGTCGTCCCGCCCCCGCGCGGACCTCCGGGTCGCGCTCTTCGCGACGTGCTTCAACGACACGATGTGGCCGGGCACGCCCCGGGCCACGGTCCGCCTCCTCGAGCGGCTCGGGGTGCGCGTCGAGTTCCCCCTGGCCCAGACGTGCTGCGGGCAGATGCTGACGAACACCGGGTATGCCGGAGAGGCCGTGCCGCTCGTGCGCCGCTTCGTCGACGTCTTCGGCGACTACGACGCCGTCGTCGCCCCCTCCGGCTCGTGCGTCGGCTCCGTCCGCACGCAGCACCCGATGATCGCCGAGCCGACGGGCGACGAGGCGCTCGTCGGCCGCGTCGGGCAGCTCGGCCCGCGGGTGCACGAGCTCTCGGAGTTCCTCGTCGACGTGCTCGGCGTCACCGACGTCGGCGCCTACTTCCCGCACCGCGTCACCTACCACCCGACGTGCCACTCCCTGCGCCTGCTGCGGGTCGGCGACCGGCCGCTCCAGCTGCTCCGGGCCGTCCGCGGCATCGACCTCGTCGAGCTCCCGGGTGCCGAGGAGTGCTGCGGCTTCGGTGGCACGTTCGCCATGAAGAACGCCGACGTCTCGATCGCCATGGGCTCCGACAAGGCCCGTCACGTCGTCGAGACCGGCGCCGAGGTGCTCGTCGCGGGCGACAACTCGTGCCTGGCCCACATCGGCGGGATCCTCGGCCGGCAGCGGTCCGGCGTACGGCAGCTGCACCTCGCCGAGATCCTCGCCTCGACCGAGGAGGACCCCGCATGAGCACCACGACCACCGGAGCCGAGGGCGCCCGCGCGGCCGCTCCCGGCCAGCCGGTCCAGCGCACCTCCGCCACGTTCGTCGGCATGCCGAAGTTCCCGGCGGCCGCGCGGGAGGCGCTCGCCAACACCCAGCAGCGGCGCAACCTGGCGCACGCGACCCACACGATCCGCGCCAAGCGGGCCGACGTCGTCGCCGAGCTGCCCGAGTGGGAGGCGCTGCGGGTCGCGGGGGCGGCCGCCAAGGACGAGGCCCTGACCCACCTGGCGCACTACCTCGAGCAGCTCGAGGAGAGCCTGACCCGCGCCGGGGCCACGGTGCACTGGGCCCGCGACGCGGAGGAGGCGAACCGCATCATCGTCGACCTCGTGCGCGCCAAGGAGGTCGACGAGGTCGTCAAGGTCAAGTCGATGGCCACGCAGGAGATCGAGCTCAACGAGGCGCTCGAGGCGGCTGGCATCAGCGCCTGGGAGACGGACCTCGCCGAGCTCATCGTCCAGCTCGGACACGACCGGCCGAGCCACATCCTCGTCCCGGCGATCCACCGCAACCGCAGCGAGATCCGCGAGATCTTCAGCCGTGAGATGGGAGCGGTGGGGCGTCCCGCCCCCGACGACCTCACCGACGACCCCGCACGGCTCGCCGAGGCCGCCCGGCTGCACCTGCGCGAGAAGTTCCTCCGTGCCAAGGTCGGCATCTCCGGCGCGAACTTCGCCGTCGCCGAGACGGGCACGCTCGTCGTCGTGGAGTCCGAGGGCAACGGGCGGATGTGCCTCACCCTGCCCGAGACCCTCATCTCCGTCGTCGGCATCGAGAAGGTGCTGCCGACGTGGGACGACCTCGGGCCGATGCTCCAGCTGCTCCCCCGGTCGAGCACCGGGGAGCGGATGAACCCCTACACGACGATGTGGTCGGGCGTGCACCCCGGCGACGGGCCCCAGGAGGTGCACGTCGTGCTCGTGGACAACGGCCGCAGCCACGTCCTCGCCGACCGCCTGGGTCGCCAGGCCCTGCGCTGCATCCGCTGCTCGGCGTGCCTCAACGTGTGCCCCGTCTACGAGCGCACGGGCGGGCACGCGTACGGCTCGGTCTACCCCGGACCCATCGGTGCCGTGCTCAACCCCCAGCTGCGCGGCACCGCGAGCGACGTCGACAAGTCGCTCCCCTACGCCTCGAGCCTCTGCGGTGCGTGCTTCGACGCGTGCCCCGTGCGCATCGACATCCCCGAGCTGCTCGTCGAGCTGCGCGGGAAGGTCGTCGAGGAGTCGGGCCGCACCGCCGAGTCGGCGGCGATGAAGGCGGCCGCCTGGGTGCTCTCGGACCCCAAGCGTCTCGCCGGGGCCCAGCGTGCGGCGACGACGGCCGGCCGCCTGCTCGGTGACCGCACCGTGCGGTCCGTGCCGGGGCTCGGCGCGTGGACCAACGCCCGCGACCTGCCGACGCCACCCAAGGAGACCTTCCGCCAGTGGTGGGTCCGCACGCACGACACCGAGGGAGGGACGCCGTGAGCGCCCGCGAGGAGATCCTGGCCCGGGTGCGCTCGGCCGTGGCCGACGTGACGACCGAGCCCGCAACGCCGGCGCCTCCGGGAAGCCTTGGCGCAGAGGGGCTCCCGGTGGTCGAGGCGCGTGACTCCGGCTCGGGATCCGGCCCCGGTCGCCTGCCCCTCTTCGTCGAGCGCGTCGCCGACTACCGCGCCACCGTGCTGCACGCCCGCCCGGGCGAGGTCGGCGCGGTCGTCGCGGCAGCGCTGCGCGACGCCGGCTGCCGCTCGGTCGTCGTGCCGACCGGCCTCGACGACGCGTGGTTGCAGGGGCTCGGCGGCGACGTGTCGGTCGTCAGGGAGGCGCAGGCCCCGAGCCACGTCGAGCTCGACGGCGTCGACGCCGTGGTCACCGGGGCCACGGTCGGCATCGCCCTGACCGGCACGATCGTGCTCGACCACGGCTCGGGGCAGGGCCGGCGCGAGCTGACGCTCGTGCCCGACACCCACGTCTGCGTCGTGCACGACGACGCGGTCGTGCCGGACGTGCCGGACGCCGTCGCGCGCCTGCGCCCCGACGCCACCGGCGCGCGACCCCTGACGTGGATCAGCGGGCCGAGCGCCACGAGTGACATCGAGCTGCAGCGCGTCGAGGGGGTGCACGGGCCGAGGACGCTCGTCGTCGTCCTCGTCGCCGAGCCGGGCGCCGGGCCGGCTCCCGGAGCCTCAGGGCCGGTCTCAGAGTCGGTCCCCGCGTCGGAGGTGCGCGCGTGACGACCGACGACGCGTCGACGGGCCTGCTGGCCACCGACGAGGGCGTGACCCCGGTGTTCTTCCTCGCCGGCGGCACCGGGATCTCGGCCGAGACGCTCGGCAACCTCATGCTCGCGCAGTTCCCCAGCCTGCGTTTCCGGCGCCGGAAGATCCCCTTCATCACGACGGTCGAGCAGGCGCGTGACGTCGTGGCCCAGCTCGACGCGGCGATGACCGACTCGGTGACGGCGCTGGTGTTCTCGACCGTCTCCGACGAGACGATCCGGCAGGAGATCCAGCGCACGCGGTGCGCCTTCATCGACCTCTTCGGCTCGCACCTCGACACCGTCGAGCGCGTGCTCCACACCAACGCGACGCACCGCGCGCCGGCCCTGCACGGCGTCGGTGACGCCCGGCGCTACGACCGGCGGATGAAGGCGATCGAGTTCGCCATGGAGCACGACGACGGCGCGAGCCTGCGCAACCTCGAGCAGGCCGACCTGGTCCTCGTCGCGCCGTCGCGGTGCGGCAAGACGCCGACGTCGATGTACCTCGCCCTCCAGCACGGGCTCAAGGTCGCGAACTACCCGCTCGTCGAGGAGGACTTCGACACGGGAGACCTCCCCCGCCCCCTGCGCACGCTCGGTGACAAGTGCTTCGGCCTGCTCTCGACGGCCGCCCGCCTCAGCCAGGTGAGGGGCGAGCGCCGGCCCGGATCGGTCTATGCCAGCCTTGCCCAGTGCAGCTTCGAGCTGCGGCGCGCCGAAGCGCTCTACCGGGCGCACCGCATCCCCTCGATCAACTCCGCGGCCATGTCCGTGGAGGAGATGGCTGCCGTCATCATGCAGAGCAGCCGCCTGCCCAACCTCGGCTGAGCGCCGAACCGACGAAAGGACCGCCGTGAACGGCACCGACCCCGGCAGCGTCGCCGGAGACCAGGACGCCAACGTCGCCTGGTTCGCAGACCTGGGCCTCACCGACGTCGAGCGCGTCGGCGGCAAGAACGCCTCGCTCGGCGAGATGGTCCAGCACCTCTCGAAGGCGGGCGTCCGCGTGCCCGACGGCTTCGCGACCACGGCCGACGCGTACCGCCGCTTCCTCGCCCACGAGGGCCTCGCCGCACGGATCAGCACCACCCTGGCCGAGCTCGACGTCGAGGACACCCGTGCGCTCGCCGCGGCCGGGGCGGACATCCGCCGGGCCGTCGAGGAGCAGCCGTTCCCCGCCGACCTCGAGACCGACATCCGCACGGCATACGACCGGCTCGTCGGCGAGAGCGGCGACGAGGTCAGCTGGGCGGTGCGCTCGAGCGCGACGGCCGAGGACCTGCCGGACGCGAGCTTCGCCGGGCAGCAGGAGACCTTCCTCAACGTCCGCGGGATCGACAACATCCTGCTCGCGATCAAGCGGGTCTACGCCTCGCTCTACAACGACCGCGCCATCTCCTACCGCGTGCACAGCAACTTCGAGCACGACGTCGTCGCGCTCTCGGCGGGCGTCCAGCGCATGGTCCGCTCCGACGTCGGCTCGTCCGGCGTCATGTTCACCATCGACACGGAGTCGGGCTTCTCCGACGCCGTGTTCGTCACGAGCAGCTACGGGCTCGGCGAGGCGGTCGTGCAGGGCGCCGTCAACCCCGACGAGTTCTACGTCTACAAGCCGGCGCTGCGTGCCGGCCGCCCGGCCATCCTCAAGCGCGGCGTCGGCGGCAAGGCGACGAAGATGGTCTACACCGACGACTCCGAGGTGGGTCGCTCCATCGACTTCGTCGACGTCGCGCCGGACGAGCGGGCGCGCCTCAGCCTCACCGACGCCGAGGTCACCGAGCTCGCCCAGCACGCGCTGCGCATCGAGGAGCACTACGGGCGCCCGATGGACATCGAGTGGGGCAAGGACGGCGTCGACGGGCTGCTCTACGTCCTGCAGGCGCGGCCCGAGACCGTCAAGTCCCGCCAGACGGGCAACACCCTGCGCCGCTTCCGCATGGACGAGCGGGGGCCCGTGGTCGTCGAGGGCCGGGCCATCGGGCAGAAGGTCGGCGCCGGCGCCGTTCGCGTGCTGAGCACCCCGGAGTCGATGCACGACTTCGTCGCCGGGGAGGTGCTCGTCGCCGACATGACCGATCCCGACTGGGAGCCGATCATGAAGCGCGCCAGCGCGATCGTGACGAACCGCGGCGGCCGCACGTGCCACGCGGCCATCATCGCCCGCGAGCTCGGCATCCCGGCCGTGGTCGGCACGGGCACCGCGACGCTGGACCTCGCCGCGGGCCAGGAGGTCACGGTCTCGTGCGCCGAGGGCGACACCGGCTTCGTCTACGAGGGGCTCCGTGAGTTCTCGGTCACGGAGACCGAGCTCGACGACATGCCGGAGCTGCCCGTCAAGATCATGATGAACGTCGGCACGCCCGAGCAGGCCTTCGAGTTCTCCCGGCTGCCCAACAAGGGCGTCGGTCTGGCCCGGCTCGAGTTCGTCATCAACCGCCAGATCGGGATCCACCCGCGGGCCCTGCTCGAGCTCGACGACCAGGAGCCGGGCCTCAAGGCCGAGATCGAGGCGCTCATCGCGGCCTACGACAGCCCGCGCGACTTCTTCGTCAAGCGCGTGGCCGAGGGGGTCTCGATGCTCGCCGCCGCCTTCGCGCCGGAGCCCGTCATCGTGCGCATGTCGGACTTCAAGTCCAACGAGTACGCCGGCCTGCTCGGTGGGGAGCGCTACGAGCCGCACGAGGAGAACCCGATGATCGGCTACCGGGGCGCCGCGCGCTACCTGTCCGCCGACTTCGCCGAGTGCTTCGCCATGGAGTGCGAGGCGCTGCGCCTCGTGCGCGACGAGATGGGGCTGACGAACGTCAAGATCATGATCCCGTTCGTGCGGACCGTCGCCGAGGCCGAGGGCGTCATCGACCTGCTCGCCTCGCACGGGCTCCGGCGCGGGGAGAACGACCTCCAGGTCGTCATGATGTGCGAGATCCCGAGCAACGCCGTCAACGCCGACGCGTTCCTCGACCACTTCGACGGCTTCTCGATCGGCTCGAACGACATGACGCAGCTGACGCTGGGCGTCGACCGGGACTCCTCGCTCGTGGCCGGCAGCTTCGACGAGCGCGACCCGGCGGTCAAGAAGATGCTCGCCCTCGCCATCGAGGCGTGCCGGGCGCGCGGCAAGTACGTCGGCATCTGCGGACAGGGTCCCTCCGACCACGCCGATCTCGCGGAGTGGCTGCTCGACCAGGGCATCGAGTCGATGTCGCTCAACCCCGACACGGTCGTCGACACCTGGCTCGCCCTGGCGGCGCACCAGCGCTGACCCACCGCCGCCGTGGGGGCGGGCGAGGCGGCGAGGACGCGACTCAGTCCTTGCCGAAGTAGTCGCTCGCCTCCATGGCGTCGATGACCGACGGTGCGCCGTGCTGGCCGATCGCGTAGCTGCCGAGGTCGACGGCGGTGTCGGCGACGACGCTGATCGGGCTCAGCAGCTGCCACGGGGACACGTCGAGGTCGGGGCCCTTCGCGGGGTCGAGGGCGATCTGGGTGCCCAGCGCGTTGGGCAGCGGGTTGTCGCCGATGAAGGGCACGTGGTCGGTGAAGGAGCCCAGGGGGTTCTGCACCGTCGTGAGGATCTCGCCCCGCACGTGGTAGTTGCGGATCTGCCCCGAGTCGAGGTCGGCGTGCTCGTGACCGAGGGCGGCCGCGGCCAGCACGGTGTTGGGGTGCACGCCGGCGGCGTTGAAGGTCACGGCGGGCACGTCGGTGGCCACGGACGCGGTGCTCGCGAGGCCGCCCCCGAGCGAGTGCCCGGTGAGCACCATGTTCTCGCTCCCGACCGCGCCGGCGAGGTGCTGCGCGAGGGCGACCGCCTGGAGGTGCTGCGCGCTGAGGGCGCCGGCGCCCTGCTGGAGGTTGGTGCCCCAGTCGCGCACGCTCGAGGGGTCGGTGCCGGCGAAGGCGAGGACGTAGCGGCCGTCGTCGTCGCGGTAGATGCCCGCCTGGAAACCTCCGGACCCCTCGAGAGAGCCGGGGTCGATGCCCAGCGACTCGAGCTCGGAGGCGGAGAGGGCTGAGAAGTGCTCGGTGCCCTCCCCGTCGTAGACGCCCTGCGCGAGCTCGGCGAGCTCGAGGTCGACCTCGTGCGGCTGCGTGCCGCGGACGTCGTCGGCGAAGGGTGGGGGCGCCTCGGTGCCGGGTCCCGGCAGTGGGCCGGGGAAGGGCCCCGGGAAGGGTCCGGGGAACGGCCCGGGCGGGCCGGCGGGTCCGTTCGGACCGTCACCGCTCGCCCCGCGCTGGGCGCGGGCGTTGTCGGTCAGGCGCCGGGACATCGCCTCGAGGCTCGACCCGAGCGCCACGAGGGCCGCGGCGGTCGCCCGCCAGTCCTGCTGGGCCGCCTGGGAGTCGTCCCCGCCCCACGAGCGGCCGATGACCGCGAGGGCACGGGTCCCCGTCGCCCTTATGCCGTCGACCTCGTCGGCGCACGCCGTCAGCGTGTGCGCGGTGCGCTCGAGGGCGTCCGGGTCTGCACCCTTGCGGTAGAGCACGTGGGCCTCCTGTCGACGGTGGGCCCCACGCTAGGTGGGCTCCAGCGGGAGGTCCATGGGGAGCACTCCCCGTGCGGGACGCACGGGGCACCCGACCGGGCGACGGCCCGGTCGGGTGCCTTGTCGCGTACCCGGCGTCAGCCGCGCAGGTCGCTGAGCATCGACGCGAAGGGGGTGACCTGCTCGAACGGGTCGACCCGGTCGGCGCGGGGTGCCGAGGTCACGAGGCCGGCGAAGGCGGCGCCCGCCCGGTCGATGCGCTCGCCGAGCCGTCCGGCGTCGACGCTCCCCCAGTCCTCGCTCGCCGCGAAGACGGCGACCGGGGCGACGAGCGCGCCGAGGTGCGCGAAGAGCGGGCGCAGGGCGTGGTCGATGGCCAGTGAGTGGCGGGCCGTGCCGCCCGTCGCGCCGAGCAGCACCGGGGTGTCGCGCAGCGCGTCCTTGGGGAGCACGTCGACGAGCATCTTGAACAGCCCGCTGTACGACGCGGCATACACCGGGGTGGCCACGATGACGGCGTCGGCCTCGGCGACGGCGTCGAGGCGGGCCTGCAGGTCGGGCGAGGCGAAGCCGGTGAGGACGTGGTTCGTCACGTCGTGGGCGACGTCGCGCACGTCGACGACCTCGACGACGACGTCCCGTGGCGCGAGCGCCCGGACGGTGGCCTCCGTGAGGCGGTCGGCGAGCAGTCGCGTCGACGAAGGCTGGGTGATGCCGGCCGTGATGACGGCGAGGTGGAACGTGGTCACTTCGTCACCTCCAGGGTGGCGTCGGTGGACGGGACGGACGGGGTGGACAGCGCGTCGGCGAGCCGGCTCGCGTGCGTGGGCGCGTCGGGGACGTGCGCGGGCTTGAGCGCCGCGAACTCCTTGCGCAGCACCGGCACGACCTCCTCGCCGAGGATGTCGAGCTGCTCGAGGACGGTCTTGAGCGGGAGGCCGGCGTGGTCGAGCAGCCAGAGCTGGCGCTGGTAGTCACCGGCGTACTCGCGGAAGCCGAGCGTCTTCTCGATGACCTCCTGCGGGCTGCCGACGGTCAGCGGCGTCTGGCTCGTGAACTCCTCGAGGGACGGGCCGTGGCCGTAGACGGGGGCGTTGTCGAAGTAGGGCCGGAACTCGCGGACGGCGTCCTGGCTGTTCTTGCGCATGAAGACCTGGCCGCCGAGCCCGACGATCGCCTGGTCGGCGGTGCCGTGGCCGTAGTGCTCGAAGCGGCGCCGGTAGAGCTGGACCATCTGCTTCGTGTGGCTGGCCGGCCAGAAGATGTGGTTGGAGAAGAAGCCGTCGCCGTAGTACGCGGCCTGCTCGGCGATCTCGGGGCTGCGGATCGAGCCGTGCCACACGAACGGTGGGATGCCGTCGAGCGGGCGCGGCGTCGAGGTGAAGCCCTGGAGCGGGGTGCGGTACTTCCCCTGCCAGTTGACGACCTCTTCGCACCACAGCCGGTGCAGCAGGGCGTAGTTCTCGATGGCGAGCGGGATGCCGTCGCGGATGTCCTTGCCAAACCACGGGTAGACCGGGCCGGTGTTGCCGCGGCCCATCATGAGGTCCATGCGACCGCCGCTCAGGTGCTGGAGCGTCGCATAGTCCTCGGCGATCCGCACGGGGTCGGTCGTCGTGATGAGCGTCGTCGAGGTCGAGAGGATGATCCGCTCGGTCTGGGCGGCGATGTAGGCGAGCGTCGTCGTCGGGGCGGACGGGATGAAGGGCGGGTTGTGGTGCTGACCGGTGGCGAAGACGTCGAGCCCGACCTCCTCGGCCTTCTTCGCGATGGCGACGGTGGCCGTGATCCGCTCGTGCTCCGTCGGCGTGCGGCCCGTCGTGGGGTCGGTCGTGACGTCGCCGACGGTGAAGATCCCGAACTGCATGTCTCCCAGCTCCTTTTGATTGACGATTCAATCATACCGAACGTCGAAGGTGGCTCCCTCATTCCCCACCTCCACGCTGCACGAGATCCCCGTGCACCGGACTGGCGGCACCCGACAACTTTCGCCCCGCGACCGCCATCGGTAGAGGTAACCGGCTGCCGCAGGGGCCGCCGGTCCGAGACCCGAGACCCAGGACAGTCCCATGCAGCTCATCGCTCCTCCACCCGGCTTCGTCGTGCCCGCCAGGGTCACGGCGCCCCGACGCCCGGCGCAGGCCGTTCCCGCCCTCCACCCGCTGGCCGTCCGGGTTCATCGCCTCCGGCGGCGTCTCGCCTGGATCCGGTGCCGGACCGACTGGGCCACCGAGCGCCTCGCCGAGCCGTTGGGCCACCGCGTCAAGGTGCACGCCTCCCTGCTCATGCGCGAGCTGTCCGAGGACCAGATGCACCTGCAGCGCAACAAGGTGGTCAACCTCCGTCTCGCCTCCCGACAGGTGGACACCATCCTCATCCGCCCCGGCGAGACGTTCTCCTTCAACAAGGTGGTGGGGAACTGCACCCGCCGCCGCGGCTACGTCGAGGGCATGCGGCTCTCGAACGGCGAGGCGCGGTCCGGCGTCGGCGGTGGCATCTGCCAGCTCGCCAACCTGCTGCACTGGATGTTCCTCCACAGCGAGCTCACCGTCGTCGAGCGATCGGAGCACTCCTTCGACCCCTTCCCCGACAAGGCTCGAGTCCTGCCCTGGGGTGTCGGGTGCTCCATCGTCTACAACTACGTCGACCTCGTCGTGCGCAACGACACGAAGGCGACCTTCCAGCTGCTGGTCAGCGTGGACGAACGCCACCTCCGGGGCGAGCTGCGCACGGACCTGCCGGGCGCGCACTCGTACAAGGTCGAGGCCCGCGACGAGCAGTTCATCCGGTCGGGAGCCGACGTCTTCCGACGGAACGAGATCTGGCGCACCGTCATCGACAAGCGCACCGGGCGCGGCGTACGCGAGGAGCTGGTGAAGCGCAACTGCGCCCTCGTCCGTTACGAGCCGCAGGTACCCGTCATCGACGTGTCACTGGGGCCGCGACCGGTGCCGGCGCCGGGGGCGACCCCACCGGAGCGGCGGCACCGGTCCACGGTCGGGCACGCTCCACGCCGCAGGTCCGGGTCATGACATCCTGTCGCGGTGAGCGCTGAGATCTCCCCCAAGGACCGCTTCATCACGGTCTACGGCCGCAACCCCGTCCACGAGGTGCTCCTCGACGGCGACCTCGAGGTCGACAAGGTCGTCATCGCCGAGGGTGCCCGCGGGAGCGGCCTGCGCGAGATCCAGCAGGCCGCGCGCCGCCGCGGGGTCGAGGTGCAGCACGCGAGCGCCGAGCGCGTCAAGAAGCTCGCCGGCAACGGCCGTCAGGACCAGGGCGTCTTCGCCGACGTCGTGGCGCCGCGGATGCGGCCGCTCGAGGCCGCGCTGGCCGAGGACGCCGCGTCACTACGGGCCGTGCTCGTGCTCGACGGCGTGACGACCCCCGCCAACGTCGGCATGATCCTGCGCTCGGCCACGGCCGCCGGTGTCGACGGCATCGTCGTGCCCCGCAAGGGTGTCGCCTCGCTCGACCCGCTCGTCGTCAAGGCCTCGGCCGGCGTCGCGTTCCGCGCACCGATCCTCAAGGCGTTCACCGCGGCCGAGGCGGTGGCCGACCTCAAGCACGCGGGCTTCCACGTCGTCGGACTCGACGCCGGCGGCGACGACGACCTCTTCGCCGCCCACCTGCCAGAGCCCGTCGCGTTCGTCCTCGGCAGCGAGACCGCCGGGCTGACCCCCGAGGTGGCCGACCTCGTCGACACGTGGGTGTCGATCCCGATGGCGGCCGGCGTCGAGTCGCTCAACGTCTCCGCCGCGGCCGCCGTCGTCTGCTTCGAGCTCGTCCGTCGCGCGCGTCTCTGAGCGCGTGCACGCGGTCCGGTGGACCGCCATGAGGTATGCCGTGTGCCCCGGCTCACGCACGTCGGCGCGGTGAGACGCGTGTTTCGTGGCGTTCCGTCGGGCCGGGACGGCGTCAGGGGCCCCACTTCTCGGCGAGCGCGCGCACGACCTTGATGTCTCGGGCCGTGCCGGTGGCCCCGGTCAGGCGCTCGAGCCGGGCGTTCGTCAGCTTCGCCTGGTGTGCGGGCTTGGTGAGGAAGAGCAGCACGTCGCTCCCGAGCACGAGCACCCTCTCCCCCGGCTCGTCCCACGCCTCGAGTGCCCGGCGTCCGTCCGCGGTGATCCCGCCGGTCGTGAACGTGACATAGCGGCGGGCGTCCGCGCCCAGCGGCGACTGCGCCGAGTCGGCATCTACGGCTGTCTGCGTCAGGGCGGCCGGGGTCCGGGCGATGACCGGCACGTCGAAGCCGAACTCGCCGCTGATGAGGTCGCGCAGCGCGGTCTCCACCTTGCCGATGCTGCGCATCGGCGTCGTGACCCGCACGTTGCCGCTCTGGATGTGCGTGACGACATCGGTGAAGCCGTGCTCGGTCAGGTGCTCGCGCAGGTGCGCCATCTTGACCCAGCGCTGCCCGACGTTCACGGCCCTGAGGAAGGCGACGAAGGTGGCCATGCTCACGCACCCGCCCAGCAGGTGCCGTTGCCCACGCGCTCCACCCGTCCGCCGACGTGGACGCCGCCCTGCTCGTCGACGTCGAGGAGCAGTCGTGAGGGCCGTCCGACGGCGGCTCCCTGGCTCACCTCGACGGAGACGTCGCGCACGCCCTGCGCGACGAGCCAGCCGCCGAGGTTGGCGCACGCCGAACCGGTGGCCGGGTCCTCGAGGACCGCCTGGTCCTGGGTGTAGAAGAGGCGTGCCTCGATGCTGCGGGGCCCGCTCCAGGCCCACGCATAGACATGGGGTGGCCGGTCGGGAGAGGTCATGTGCTCGGCCATCAGGTGCGGGTCAGGGTCGCACGCGCGCACGGCCCCGACGTCCTCGAGGCGCACGACGAGCTGCTCGACGCCCGCGTCTACCCAGCTCGCGTCCGAGCGCACGACGCGGGCGACATCGACGCCGAGGGCCGCCGCGAGGTCCGTGGCACTGGGCGTCACCTCGCGCAGGGTCGCCGGGCGCGCCGTCAGGCGCCACCCGCCGTCGATGCGGGTCACCCGGATGCGGCCCGCGGGCATCGTGAGGTGCACGAGGTCGGGCTCACCGTCGGAGCCGTCGAGCGAGGCGACGACCTCGGCCGTGCCCAGGGTGGGGTGGCCGGCGAAGGGCATCTCGTGGCCGGGGGTGAAGATGCGCACCGCGGCCTCCCCCGTCCCTCCGTTCCCCGTCGAGGTCACGAAGGTCGACTCGCTGAGTTTGAACTGTCGGGCCCAGGCGAGCATCTCCGCGTCGGAGAGCGTGCCTGCGTCGGGGAAGACGCAGAGCGGGTTGCCCGAGAACGGTCGACCCTCGATCGAGAAGACGTTGAGCAGGTCGAAGCGCAGGTCCATGGTCCGAGTCTGCCGGAGCGCCGCCCTCCTGTGGACGGACGGCATACGGACCGCGCACCTGCGCGCCGATACTGTGGCGGTCATGGCCACCCCCGACGGCGTCGTTCCCGGCAACATCTACCTCTTCCGACACGGCGAGACGGAATGGTCGCTCAGTGGGCAGCACACCGGCACGACCGACCTGCCGCTCCTTCCCGAGGGTGAGGCGGCCGCTCGCGAGCTCGCCGGGGTGCTGAGCAAGCACCGCTTCGAGCGCGTCCTCGTCTCCCCGCTCCAGCGGGCCAAGCGCACCGCCGAGCTCGCGGGGCTCGGGGACTTCGAGGTCGAGCCACTCCTGCGCGAGTGGGACTACGGCGCCTACGAGGGCATCACGACGAAGCAGATCACCGCGGAGATCGGCCACCCCTGGGAGGTGTTCGTCGACGGCGTGCAGCCCGGCGTCACCCCCGGCGAGACGATAGAGCAGGTCTCGGCGCGCGCCCAGCAGGTCATCGACAAGGTGTGGCCCGACCTCGAGCGGGGCGACGTCGCCCTCTTCGGTCACGGCCACGCGCTGCGCGTCCTGACGGCGACCTACCTCGGGCTGGACCCGCGGTTCGGGCAGCAGCTCATCCTGGACGCCGGGTCGATGAGCGTGCTCACTCACCACCGCTCGACGCGCTGCCTCGGGATGTACAACCTCTCCCCCTGGCGCCTGCTCTCGGACTGACCACCGTCGGGCCGGCCGGCTACCGAGCGAAGGAGGCGCCGGTTCACGACCGCGGGACGAAAGGGACGAAAACCCTGCGGCTGGGCGCTGGGGCGGGTTACCGTTTCCCCGCCCTGGCTCGACCCGAGGAGCTGCCGTGAGCCGCACGCCCACCACCGTCCGCACGAGCGTCGCCACGGTCGTCGCGACCCTGCTCGCCGGCCTCGCCGCGGTGACGACCGCGCCGTCGGCCGATGCCGGGGTGGCCACCCCGGGAGCCATCTCGTCGGTGGTCGCCAAGCCGGGTCCAGCTGCCGGCCAGGTCACCTTCACCTGGGTGGCGTCCGGCGCGAGCACGACGGGCTTCGTCATCGAGACCGGTCTGACCACCTTCAAGGTCGGCGACCCCGTCCTGCCGGACCACGGTCGCCGGGCGACGTACTTCACCGTCCCCGCGAACCGGCGCTCCGTCACGTTGACCGCGGCACAGCTGGCCACTGCGGGAGCCGGCACGTCCTCCGCCAACCACCTCTACTACCGCTTCAGGGCCGTCAACAAGACGGCGTCCGGCACAGCCACGCGCAACTGGCCCTACCTGCAGAACGTCGCGGTGAAGCCGGCAACGCCCTCGACCACCGGCACTGCGCTGCGCGTCGCCACCTTCAACGTGCACACGGCCACGACGACCTCCGGAGTGCGCCCGTGGACGACCCGGGTGCCGGGCATCGCGCGGACGATCCTCTCGCGCAATCCGGGGGTCGTGAGCCTGCAGGAGCTGGGGATCGGCCGCGCCGACGGCAGCTCGCAGCCGAGCACGGCCGGCAGACTCACCCAGGTGCGCAGCCTGCTCGACACGCTTGCCGCGCAGGGCGGTGGCCGCTACCAGCTCGTGCGCTCCACCCGCTTCGCGGCGCCGGGCACGCCGGAGGCCATCCAGGGCGCGCGCATCCTCTACGACTCCAGCCGCTACCGGCTCGTCAGCTCGTGCCCCGAACGCTCGGACACCAACCCGCTGAGCAACAACAGCTACTCGAGCTCCTGCACGATCCTGCTCCCGACGCTCAGCACCGACGACGCGTGGGCGCGTCGGCGCGCCTCGTACGCGGTCCTGGCCGACCGCACAACCGGACGCCAGTTCTACGTCGTGTCGGCCCACCTCGACCAGCGGCACAGCACCAGCTACACGACGGAGCGGACCTACGAGCGGCTGCGGGCGACGCAGGTGCGCACGGTCCTGGCGCGGATCGACCAGCTGAACACCGGGCGGCTGCCCGTCGTCCTCTCGGGCGACCTCAACACCTACCAGAACAACCAGGGCGGTTACGACGCCCACGACACGCTCGTGTCGGCCGGCTACTACGACGCGGCCGCCGCCGTCACGCAGATGAACCCGCGCTACACGACGATGAACCACTTCGCCTGCACGCTCACGGTGCCGGGCACCGGCTGGGGCAGCCGGCTCGACGTCGTCACGGTCAAGGGCGTGTGGGGCGCGGCGCGCTGGGAGAACGTCATGGCTCCGACCGACTGCGCGCGGCCGTCGGACCACAACATGGTCGTGGCGGACCTGCGTCTGCCGTGAGGCCGCTGCGAGTGGGCCTCAGCAGGCGCTGAGCACGCCCTCAGTGAGCCCTGCCCGGGTCACCCGCGGGGCAGCTCCCAGGTGTGCACCGGCTCGTTGGCCATCATGCCCTCGATGTAGTGGCGGAGCATCTCGCGCAGCGCCTTGTCGCGGGTCAGCCCCTGGGCCTCGAGCCGGGCGACACACTCGGTCTGCCATGAGGCGCCGTTGACGCCGAGCAGGCAGCGCTGCTCGATGATCGTGAGGAACCGGTCGCGCACGGCCGCCGACACGCCCCAGCGCTCGAGGCCCTCGTGTGCCATCGGGAGCAGCCGGCGCAGCACGAGCTCGGTGGCCGGCACGTCGCCGAACCCGGGCCAGTAGGTGCGCGCGTCGATGCCGAGGCGCGCGCCCTCCTCGAAGTTCGCCTCAGCGGCCGAGAAGCTCATCCGGGTCCACACCGGACGGTCCTCCTCGGCGAGCACGCGCATCGTGCCGTAGTAGAAGGCGGCGTTGGCCATGACGTCGGCGATGCTCGGGCCTGCCGGCAGGACGCGGTTCTCGACGCGCAGGTGCGGGCGGCCGCCGACGATGTCGTAGATCGGGCGGTTCCAGCGGTAGACGGTGCCGTTGTGCAGCCGCAGCTCCTTGAGCTCCGGGACCTCGCCGCGCTCGAAGACCTCCTCGGGCTCCTCGTCGTAGAGCTCGGGCAGCAGCGCCGGGAAGTAGCGGACGTTCTCCTCGAAGAGGTCGAAGATCGAGGTGATCCACCGCTCGCCGAACCAGACGCGCGGGCGCACGCCCTGGTTCTTCAGCTCGACGGAGCGGGTGTCGGTGGCCTGCGTGAAGAGCGGGATGCGGGTCTCGGCCCACAGCCGCTGCCCGAGGAAGAACGGCGAGTTGGCGCCGAGGGCGAGCTGAGGGCCCGCGAGCACCTGGGCGGCGTTCCAGTGGTCGGCGAAACGTTCAGGCTGCACCTGAAGGTGAAGCTGGATGGAGGTGCACGCCGACTCGGGAGCGAGGCTGTCGGAGTAGCGTGCGATGCGCTCGCCGGTCGGGCCCTCGAGCTCGAGCCAGACGTCCTCGCCGCGGGCGTCGAGGACGGCGTTGTTGAGCGCGGCGTAGCGGATGTTCTCGCTGATCCAGTCACCCTCGAAGTGCTCGGGCATGACCGTGGGCAGGATGCCGATGGCGACGATCCCGGCGTGCGCCTCGGCGGCCTTGGCGGAAGCGCGGTTGAGCGACTCGCGCAGCAGATCCTCGAGCTCGATCGCGGAGTCGCCCGGAAGCGGGCGCGGGTGGACGTTGAGCTCGATGTTGTAGCGCGCGAGCTCGGTCTGGTAGTCCTCGTCGGCGATCTGCTCGAGCACCGTCTTGTTGTCGAGCTTAGGCCCGAGGTCCTCGTTGACGAGGTTGAGCTCGATCTCGAGACCGGTCATGGGGCGGTCGAACTCGAACTCGCTCTTGCCGAGCATGCGTTCGAACACGTCGAGGTCGCGGCGCACCTTCTCGCGGTACTGCTGCCGCTGCTCGCGTGTGTACCTGGCCTGCTCGACGTCCGCTCCCACGTGAGGAGACAACCACACTCGCGGGCCCGGCGCGAGAGGCGCGCGCGGAGTGGTCACCACGTGGGCGCGTGAGGCCCCAGGTGGTGACCACTCCGTCGGCGGGACTCAGCCCTCGAACGCCTCCGGCGGCGGGCAGGAGCAGACGAGGTTGCGGTCGCCGTACGCGCCGTCGATGCGGCTCACCGGCGGCCAGTACTTGTCGGCGGCGTGGACGCCGACCGGGAAGGCGGCGGCGGTGCGCTCGTAGGGGTGGTCCCACTCCCCCGCGATGTTGAGGGCGGTGTGCGGCGCGTGCCGCAGCATGCTGTCGCCCACTGCGACCGTGCCGGAGCGGACCTCCTCGATCTCGCCGCGGATCGCGATCATCGCGTCGCAGAAGCGGTCGAGCTCGTAGAGGTTCTCCGACTCCGTGGGCTCGACCATGAGCGTGCCCGCGACCGGGAAGCTCATCGTCGGCGCGTGGAAGCCGTAGTCGACGAGGCGCTTGGCGATGTCGTCGACGGTCACTCCGGTCTCGGCCGTGATCTGCCGGACGTCGAGGATGCACTCGTGGGCGACGAGCCCGTCGTGGCCGGAGTAGAGCACCGGGTAGTGCTCGCGCAGCCGGGCCGCGATGTAGTTCGCGCCGAGGACGGCCATCTGCGTCGCGTGCCGCAGGCCCTCGCCGCCCATGAGACGCACGTAGGCCCACGAGATCGGCAGGATGCTCGCCGACCCGTAGGGGGCGGCGGACACCGGGCCGACGCCCGACTCGGGGCCGGCCTCGGGCGCGAGGGGGTGGTTGGGCAGGTGCGGCGCGAGGTGCGACCGGACCGCGACCGGGCCGACACCCGGGCCGCCGCCGCCGTGCGGGATGCAGAAGGTCTTGTGCAGGTTGAGGTGGCTGACGTCGGCGCCGAACTTGCCCGGCTGGGCGAGGCCGACGAGGGCGTTGAGGTTGGCGCCGTCGACGTAGACCTGGCCGCCCGCCTCGTGGACGAGCTCGCACAGCTCGGTGATGGTGTCCTCGTAGACCCCATGCGTCGACGGGTAGGTCACCATGATCGCGGCGAGGTCGTCGCGGTGCGTCTCGATCTTGGCGCGGAGGTCGTCCATGTCGACGGTGCCGTCCGGGGCCGTCTTGACGACGACGACCTTGAGGCCCGCCATGACGGCGGACGCGGCGTTGGTGCCGTGGGCGCTCGCCGGGATGAGGCAGATGCGACGGTGGCCCTCGCCGCGGGCCTGGTGGTAGGCGTGGATCGCAAGCAGCCCGGCGAACTCGCCCTGGGAGCCTGCGTTGGGCTGGAGCGACACGGCGTCGTAGCCGGTGATCTCGCACAGCCAGCCCGACAGGTCGTCGATGAGGGCGCGGATGCCCTCCGTCTGCTCGGCGGGGGCGAACGGGTGGAGGTTGGCGAACTCCGGCCAGGTGATGGCCTCCATCTCGGTGGTGGCGTTGAGCTTCATCGTGCACGAGCCGAGCGGGATCATCCCGCGGTCGAGCGCGAAGTCGCGGTCGGAGAGCCGGCGCAGGTAGCGCAGCATCGCCGTCTCGGAGTGGTGGGCATGGAAGACCGGGTGCGTGAGGAACTCGGACGTGCGCTGCAGACCCTCGGGTATGCCGTGTGCTCCCGTCGCGCCGGAGGCCGACGTCACGTCGTCGCCCGCCTCCAGGCCGAAGCCGTCGAGCACCGCGAGCACCGTTGCGGCCGTGGAGGTCTCGTCGAGGCTGAGTGACACGCGGTCGGCGTCGACGCGCCAGACGTTGATGCCCCGGTCCGCGAAGGTCGCCGTCACCTCGGCCGCGCGACCCGGCACGACGACGGTGAGCGTGTCGAAGAAGGACGTCGTCTCCACGTCGAGGCCACCGTCGACGAGGGCGCCTCGCAGCGCCCCGGTCAGGCGAGCCACGCGCTGCGCGATGGCCACGAGGCCTGCAGGACCGTGCCACACGGCATACATGCTCGCCATGACCGCGAGCAGGACCTGCGCGGTGCAGATGTTGGAGGTCGCCTTCTCGCGACGGATGTGCTGCTCACGCGTCTGCAGGGCGAGGCGGTAGGCCTGGTGTCCCTCGGCGTCGACGGAGACGCCGACGAGGCGGCCCGGGATCTGGCGTTCGAGTCCGCGGTGGACCGCCATGTAGCCGGCGTGCGGCCCACCGAAGCCCATCGGCACGCCGAAGCGCTGGGCGCTGCCGACGGCGATGTCGGCGCCCCACTCGCCGGGGGCGGCGGCGAGGGTGAGCGCGAGCAGGTCGGCGCAGGCCGTGACCAGGCCCTTGGCCTCGTGCACGGCAGCGGTGAGCGGAGCCCAGTCGACGAGCTCGCCGGTGGCGTCGGGGTACTGCACCATGGCGCCCACGACTGCCTTGCCGCCTGCCGCTTCGGAGAGGGAGTCGGCGTCGGTCACACCGCGCAGGTCGGCGACGACGACGGGCAGGCCGAGGGCCTCGGCACGCGTGCGCATGACGGCGATCGTCTGCGGGAAGAGCCGCTCGTCGACGAGGACGACGGCGTCCGCGGACGTCTTGCTCGCGCGGCGCATGAGCGACATCGCCTCGGCGGCGGCGGTCGACTCGTCGAGCAGCGAGGAGCCCGCGACGTCGAGTCCGGTGAGGTCCGTGATGACGGTCTGGAAGTTGAGCAGGGCCTCGAGACGGCCCTGGGAGATCTCGGGCTGGTAGGGCGTGTAGGCGGTGTACCAGGCGGGGTTCTCGAGGACGTTGCGACGCACGACCGGCGGCGTCACGGTGCCGTAGTAGCCGAGCCCGATGAGCGAGGTGAGCACGGTGTTGCGCGAGGCGAACCCGCGCAGCTCCTCGATGACGGCGCTCTCGCTGGCGGCGGCCTCGACGCGCAGCGGCGTCTCGGAGCGGATGGCGCCGGGGATGGCGCGGTCGCACATGGCGTCGAGGCTGGGCTGGCCCACCACCTCGAGCATGTGGCGCACGTCGTCACCGGCGGGACCGACGTGGCGGCTGACGAAGTCGGCCATCACCGTCTCGGTGGACGTTCCGGTGGTGACGGGCACGAGCTGGTCGATCGACATGCGGGGCTCCTGACGGGTACGAGCGGACGACACACGCTCCCCGTCTGTCGAGCACCGCGAAGACGTGTCTCCAGAGTTGCCTCACCCGCATGGTCCTGGCGCCTGAGAGGTTCCGGGGATGTTGCCCCTTCGGCGCCTCGTAGGTGCGTGGCACCCCGAGGACTCTCCCACGCAGGGTCGATCGGCACTGTCGAATCTACCAGCAGGCGCGGGCTTTCCGGTCATGCGAACGGCCCGGCCGGGTGTCCGGTCGGGCCGTGTCGAGTGGAGCCAGAAGATGTCAGGAGATGTCGGGTCAGGCCATTCGTCGTGCCTGGCGACGGGCGCCCAGCTCGTCGTCGGGGTGGTCGAGCGAGCTGTCGTCGTCGGCCCGCTCGCTCGGCAGGTGGGCGAGCTCGCCCTCGACCTCGCGCCACACGCGCCCGACGGCGATGCCGAAGACGCCCTGTCCGCCCTGGACGAGGTCGATGACCTCGTCGGCGGACGTGCACTCGTAGACGGAGGCGCCGTCGCTCATCAGCGTGATCTGGGCGAGGTCCTCGACGCCGCGCTCGCGCAGGTGGCTGATGGCCACCCGGATCTGCTGGAGGGAGACGCCGGTGTCGAGCAGTCGCTTGACGACCTTGAGCACGAGGATGTCGCGGAAGCCGTAGAGGCGCTGGGTGCCGGAGCCGGTGGCGCTGCGCACGGACGGCTCGACGAGGCCGGTGCGGGCCCAGTAGTCGAGCTGGCGGTACGTGATGCCGGCCGCCTTGCAGGCCGTCGGACCGCGGTAGCCGCTGTCCTCGTCCAGCTCGGGCAGGTCGTCGGTGAACAGCAGGCCCTGGGACCCGACGGGCAGGGCCCGGCCGGTGTCACGCGCGTCCTCGATGGCGGCCATGCCGTCCTCCTCGTGCTCAGGCTGCGAGTCGCGGTGGTGCGATCGCGCAGACGACATCCAGATAACTACACTCACGTCGTTCTACTGACGGTAGGCCGCCGCCGTGCTGCGGTCAATCACCCGCGTGCTAAGGGCACGGCGTGTCGGGGCGTCCACGCAAACCTTCGATCTCTACCTCACGGTAAGAGTGGCTGTCGACGGTCGCGGTGACGCGGACGGCCGGCTTCGCCCCGGCCGCGTGGGTCAGGAGAGTCAGTCAGGAAGGTCGGGCCGGTCCGGGCGGTCGCCGGGCTCCTGGGACTCCGGGGCCGGGCCCTCGAAGTCCTCTGCCGACACGTGGTCGAGGAACTCCTTGAAGCGCTCGACCTCGTCGTCCTCCTCGGAGGAGACGACGATGGCGGCCTCGTCGAGGATGGCCGGCTCGACGAGCACCTTGGCGCCGGTGCGCAGGGCCAGGGCGATGGCGTCGCTGGCACGCGATCCCACCTCGACCTTGCCGTCGATGATGAGCGCCGCGTGGAAGACCGAGTCCTTGAGGGCGACGATGCGCACCTCCGTGAGCTCGTGGCCGAGCACGGCGAGCAGGTCACGCATCAGGTCGTGCGTTAGTGGTCGTGGCGGGACGACGCCCTGCTGCGCGTACGTGATGGCGGCGGCCTCGGCCGCCCCGATCCAGATCGGCAGGTAGCGGCCCCCGTCCCGCTCCCGCAGCAGCACGATCGGGTGGTTCGTGGGCATCTCGACGCGGACGCCCAGGACATCGACCTCTCTCACTCCTCCACCGTACCCCGGCCCGTCGTCGACGCGGGCAGGCCTCAGCGGCGCAGCCCCGCCCGGACCAGGGCGACGTGCAGGGCGATGCAGGCAGAAGCGATCTCGGCCGCACGCTCCTGCCTGGTGCCACTCCCCCGGCGGGTGGCCAGCACCTGGTCGACGAGGCCGATCTCGCGGTCGGCGGCGGTGCGGAACGGCCGCAGGTGGCGGGGCTCGAGCCCGTGGTCGGAGAGCGTGCGCGCCGCCGCGCCGATGGCCAGCGCCTCGTGACCGAAGTGGCCGCGCTCGTCGGCCTGGAGCAGGCCGTAGGTCTCGAGGGCGTGCATCGTGTCGCGGTCGATGCCGGTGGCCGCGCGCAGCTCCGGACCCGTCAGTGACACGACGGGGCCAGGGAGCAGGTCGACGGAGCTCGGCACCTCCGGGTCGACGGTCGGCGTCGGGGGTTCGGGGCGCCCGCCGGGGTCGTCCGCGGGGTCGGTGAGTCCCCGGTCCAGGGCGTCGAGCGCCTCGCGGATGACCTTGAGCGGCCAGTAGCGGTCGCGTTGCGCCGTGAGGACGTAGCGCAACCGGCGCACGTCGTCCTCGGTGTACGTGCGGTAGCCGGATGCCGTGCGGTGCGGCTGCACGAGCCCCTCGGCCTCGAGGAAGCGGATCTTCGAGGCAGAGACGTCGGGGAAGTCCTCCGACAGGGCGGCGAGCACCTTGCCGATGGTCAGGCGCCGCGGGGCAGGAGCAGCCCCGTCGGCCGCCGCCGTGCCTGCGGTCATGCCGGTGCGGTCTGGGGGGCTCCGGACGAGTAGTAGACGAGGCGGAACTTGCCGATCTGGACCTCGTCGCCGAGGTGCAGCGGGGCCTCGTCGATGCGTTCGCGGTTGACGTAGGTGCCGTTGAGCGAGCCGGCGTCACGCACGACGTAGCCACCGCCCTGCGCCACGAACAGGGCGTGCTTGCGCGAGACGGTCACGTCGTCGAGGAAGATGTCGGAGTCCGGGTGGCGACCTGCGGCCACCTGCTGGTCGTCGAGCAGGAAGCGCGCTCCGGTGTTGGGCCCTCGGAGGACGACCAGCAGCGCTGTGCCCGGACGGAGCGCGTCGATGGTGGCCTGGTCCTCGGCGCTGAGTCCGCGCGGCGTGACGGTGTCGACGTGGTCGCTGTCCTGCGACGGCACGCCCTGGAACCGCATGGTGCGGGGTTCGACGTTCATGTCGTCGGGGTCGGGCAGGTTGCTCGACATGCGGTCCTCCTCTGTGGTGCGGGCGGATTCGGGTGCATCCACTCTAGTTGACCGGGCAGGTCACATCCTGCCCGGCGCCACGACGAGCGGGTACCCCGGGTGGGGGCTGGAGTCAGGAGAGGGAAGCCGTGTAGGTCGCGGCGTCCATGAGGCCGTCGACCGACGAGGCGTCGGCCAGACGGAGCTCGAACATCCAGCCCTCGCCGTAGGGGTCGGAGTTGATCAGCTCGGGCGAGGAGTCGAGCGCGGCGTTGGTCGCCGTGACCTCGCCCTCGAGCGGCGCGTAGACGTCGCTGACCGACTTCGTCGACTCGACCTCGCCGCAGGAGTCCCCCGGCGTCACGGTGTCGCCGACGGCGGGCAGGGACACGTAGACGACGTCGCCGAGGGCGTCCTGCGCGAACGCCGTGATGCCGATGCGGACGACCCCGTCGTCGCCGACGCGGACCCACTCGTGGTCGCTGGTGTAGCGCAGGTCAGAGGGGTAGTCCAGCTCGCTCATGTCGCTCCTTCGTCGGTGGCGGCCCTGGTCAGGGGTGTCGGGGCCGCGCGTGCTGCTGTGCGTGGGTGCCGCAGACCATGTGGCGGCACCTGAGAGGATGCCAGACCCGTGCGGGCCGCGCAGGAAGTGGGGCCGGGTGGGTGTGCCGAGATCACTCGACCGGCTTGGCGTGCGTCATGGCGGTGGGCCGGTGCAGCGAGGTGATCTCGATGAGGCTCGACTCGGTGACGACCGCCTCGGCGCCCTTCTGCCGCACCGACTCGACGATCCCGCCGGGGATCGTCATGGCCGACGACAGGGTCTTGGAGTCGCCGATGACCTTGATGACGAGGGGACGGGGCACGGGGACGCCGTCGACGAGGATCTGGCCTCCCTTGTCGCCCACGAACGAGGAGGCGACGACACGGACGCCCCCGACGTCGATGGACTCGGCGCCGGCGTCGCGCAGCTCCTGGATGATGTCGAGGACGATCGGACCCGTCACGGCGTTGGTGGGATCGGTGACGCGCAACGTGATGCCTGGCCCCTTGGCGGCCAGGGTCCCCGCCAGGATGCCGAGGGTGTCCACGCGCTTCTGGGCCTGCTCGAGGGCCTCCGCCGCGGTGCCGGTGCCGTTCTTGAGACGGTCACGGGTGGACTCCAGCTCACGGACCTGCTGGTCCAGGCGCGAGGACCGCAGCGAGATGTCGTCGAGCACGCGGACGAGGTCGGTCTGGCTCAGCTCGTCGAGACCGCGCTGGTTGGTCAGCTGCACCTGGGCGGCGATCCCGGCGCCGAGCAGCACCGCGAGCAGTGCGCCGAGCAGGTTGGCCCGGGTGGCGCGGGGCTTGCTCATCTTGACCAGACGCGTCCACGCGTCCCGGCCCTCGACCGGGACGCGGCTGGTCCCGCTCTCGCGCGCCTCGGACGAGGTGAAGTCGACCTCGGCACCGTCGTCGAGACCCGTGCCGAAGATCGGGGCGGGCGGAGCGGCGACGTCGTGATCGGTCTTGTCGTCGACGTTGTCGTCGGCTTCACCAGCAGCGTCGGCAGCGACGGGCTCGGGCTTCGGCTCGGGTGTCGGCTCGGGTGTCGGCTCGGGTGTCGGCTCAGGTGTCGGCTCAGGTGTCGGGTCGAGTACCGGTTCGGGGTCGGGTGCGTGCGGTTCGGGGTTGGGTGCGTCCGGTTCGGTGGTCGCGTCGGACGGCGAGGTCGCGGCTGCGACGGGTGCGTCCTGTCCCACCTCCGCCTCGGTGGCTGCCTCGGTGGCCGGACCGGAGATCGGCGGGGTGGTCGGCTCGTGGCGACCCTTCTTGCGCTTCGCCATCGTCAGGCCTTGAACAGGTGCCGACGGATCGAGGCGACGTTGGAGAAGATCCGCACGCCGAGCACGACGACGACGCCGGTGGAGAGCTGCGAGCCGACACCGAGCTGGTCACCGAGGAAGACGATGAAGGCGGCGACGACGACGTTCGACAGGAACGAGACGACGAAGACCTTGTCGTTGAAGATGCCGTCGAGGATCGCGCGGATGGCGCCGAACACGGCGTCGAGGGCCGCGATGACGGCGATCGGCAGGTACGGCTGGAGCCAGACGGGCACCGACGGATCGAGGAAGAGACCCACCGCGAGTCCGGCCACGAGGCCGAGAACTGGGATCACGACGAGGTCTCCTGACGGGTCGGTGTGGCGGAGCTGGGTGAGGCGGGGGTGGTCGTGCGCTTCTGGAGCGACGGCGTCGAGGACGTCGAAGGCGCGGTCGAGACTACGGGCGGCCCGACGGGTTGCGCGACCTCGAGCCGCGCCGCCGAGTCACCCGGCACGGTGAGCGAGTCGCTGCCTGCCATGATCGACCGGATCTTGTACTCCTCGGTGAGCTGCGAGAGGTAGAGCCCGGCGAACGACGGCTCGAAGAGCTGCTGCATGCCCTGCGAGTCGCCGAGCGCCGTGATGACGTAGGGCCGCGAGAGGGGCCGGAAGTCGACGATGATCGCCTGGCCCGCGAAGCGGATCGCGGCGGTCGAGCTGAGCCGGTGGCCGTTGATGGAGATCGCTTCGGCCCCCGCTCCCCAGAGCCCGTTGACGATGATCTGCAGGTCGCCGGAGGTGACGCGTCCCTCTTCGAAGCCGCTGCTGGGGCGGTTGCCGGCGTTGCCGTCCGCCTGGGTCGAGGCGGCGTCGTCGAGGGTCAGGGTCAGGCCGGGACCGGTGAGCGGCACCGCGCCGGCCTGCACCTCGAGATCCTTGATCGTGGTCGTGAGGTCAGGCCCTCCCGACTGCTGCAGGGCCAGGGCCTCGAACTCGCGGACCTGCTTGCCGAGCGAGGCGACCTTGGCCTCCTGCTCGGTGCCGTGCTTCTGCAGCGCCTCGATGCGAGTGACGAGCTCCTTCTTGACCGCCGCCGCGGCGGTGGGCTTGGGGCGCAGGGACTGCGCAGCCACCGCGAAGAGGAAGCCGGCGAGAATCATGAGCACGACGACGAGGACGGTGCGGGTGGAGGTGGCCCGTGGGAGCCCGGCGGCGGCGCGGCGGTCGGCAGCTTCCTGGTAGCCGGCGTCGAGCGGCCGCTCCATCATCGTGGTCAGCAGCGTCATCGACTCGTCCGGCCGGCGTGGTGCGATCACGAGGTCACCGCCCGGGGACCGCGCGTCAGCACGATGCGCGCGTGGACGGCATACAACACCGCCGCCAGCCAGTAGAGGACGACGCCCCACCAGGCGAAGCCCCACCCGACGGGACGGGCGAGCGCGCCCAGCCAGTCGTCACGGTGGGCCAGCAGCAGGAGGGGGAAGGCGTAGAGCAGGTTGAAGGTCGCGGCCTTGCCGACGAAGTGCACCGGCAGGCCCAGCTGCCCGCGCGAGCGCAGGAAGAGCAGCATGAGCGCCATGACGACCTCGCGCGCGAGGAGCACGACGACGAGCCAGACCGGGATGATCTCGCGCCACGCGAGCCCGAAGAGGGTCGTGAGGATGTAGAGCCGGTCGGCGATGGGGTCGAGGAACTGGCCGAGTCGGCTCTCCATGTTGAACTGGCGGGCGATCTTCCCGTCGAGGTAGTCGGTGACCCCGGAGAAGAGCAGCAGCAGCAGCGCGAGGCCGTCGCGCTCGGACACGATCGCCCAGAGGAAGACGGGGACCCCGAGCAGGCGCAGCACCGACAGCACGTTGGGGATGGTCACCAGACGCTCCGTCACGACGTGCTCGCGCTCCCCCGCCTTCTCGACCTCCACGGCGGCAAGCCTAACCGGCCCCCGGACAGGTCGATGCGCGTCTTCGGCATCGATCCGGACACGTCGGGAGCCTTCGCAGCCGGGCCTTATCGCACCGCCGCTGTGCGCCGTCGCTCTGGCACACTCGCCACCATGCCCGGCGGACACTCGCACACGCACAGCCACGACGCTCGCAGCACCTCTGGCGCAGTCGCCGTCAGCACGCTCGCCCGCGTGGGCCTGACCATCCTGCTCGTGGTCGCCGCCGCGGCGACGGTCTACGGGCTCGTGCGCTACCGGCCGGGCGACACGCAGACACCCAACCGGGTGGGCACGACCGACTTCGCCGCCCCCGGCGTGGCCTTCCCGATCGCCGAGGTGCAGAAGACCCTGCCCGTCTGCGCCACGCCGACCGGTGGCGCTGGGGACGTGTCCTCGGGCGGGCAGGCCGGTGACAGTGGTTCGGCGCCCACGTGCGGAGCCATCACGGTGCAGCTCGAGCAGCCCACAGCGACCTCCGGCGACGTGCGACCCATCGTGTCGGTCCCGGTCCCGCCTGCGGTCTCGTCGTCGGGCCTGCGGGAGGGCGACACCGTCCAGCTGCTGAGGACGCCGCCCCAGAGCGGCCAGCCCGAGACGTACTCCTTCCTGCAGGTCCAGCGCGGCGCGCCGCTCTCGCTGATGCTCGCCCTCTTCCTCGTCGTCGTGGCCGTCGTCGCGCGGTGGCGTGGGGTGCTCGCGCTGGCCGGCCTCGGCTTCGGCGGCCTCGTCGTCGTCAAGTTCATGCTGCCGGCCCTGCTCGACGGTCAGTCGGGCCTGCTCGTCGCGCTCATCGGCTCCTCGGCGATCATGTTCGTCGTCCTCTACCTCGCCCACGGCCTCTCGGTCCGCACGAGCACGGCGCTCGCGGGCACGCTCTTCGGCGTCGGGATCACGGCCGGCCTCGGCCTTCTCGCGGTCGACATGGCACGCCTCAGCGGCGTCGCCAACGACGAGGGGGCGACCCTCGCCTCGTTCGTCACGACGATGAACCCACGCGAGCTGCTGACGTGCGCGATCATCGTCGCCGGCCTCGGCGTGCTCAACGACGTGACCATCACGCAGTCGTCCGCGGTGTGGGAGCTGCGCGCCGCGGCGCCCTCGATGGGGCGTCGCGAGCTCTTCCAGTCGGGCATGCGCATCGGGCGCGACCACATCGCCTCGACGATCTACACGATCGTCTTCGCGTATGCCGGTGCCGCCCTTCCCGTGCTGCTGCTCCTCTTCCTCTACGAGCGTCCCGTCCTCGAGATGCTCCAGACGGAGTCGCTGTCGGAGGAGATCGTGCGCACGCTCGCCAGCGCCATCGGCCTCGTCCTCGCGGTGCCCGTCACGACTGCGGTCGCCGCGCTGACCGTGGGCGCGAGGCGGGCTCCCTCGGAGGATCCGGAGGCCGACGGGTCCGGACCGCCCGAGGGCAATGAGCGCCGGCCCGGACCGGGCCCGGGAGAGCCGAGCGGCCCGACTGCCGCGGACCTCGTGCGAGCGGCGAGCGGGCCACCTCCCCCGGCCACCCGCGCCGAGGCCCGGGCCCGGATGACGTCGAGCTGACTGCTCGCCGCTGGGCCCGGTCAGCTCACCGTGAGGGTCGCGGTCCAGGTGGCGCCGCTCGCCGTCGTGTACGTCACGGTGATCGAGGCGGCATTGCTGCCTGTCTTCGTGGCGGACACCTTGGCGGTGGCCGCGGTCGCGTTGGGTGCCACCGTCACGGTGCCCGACCCGGCAGTCTTGCCGGTGGCCGTCCACGAGATGGTTTCCGTCGCCGAACTGTAGGCGATGGGGTTGCCCGTGCTGTCCACGAAGCCGACCGAGGCCGACACCACCGCGTTGTTGCCGCCACTGACGGTGCAGGCGTAGCCGGAAGCCGCGGAGCCGGTGCATGCTGGCACGACGCTCGTGCCGTCCACCGTGACGCCGGCGAAGTCGAGTCCGACGGCCGACGGGTTGACCACTGACTGGGTGACGACGCCCGAGGTCGAGGACAGGTGGTTCGAGCTGCCGACATACGTCGCCGTGATCGTTCGGGAACCCGTGGCAGTGAACGACGTGGTGCACGTGGCGATCCCGGAGGCGTTGAGCGTCGGCGTGCCGGAGGAGCAGCTGATGGTGGCCGAGCCGTCCTTGAAGGAGACCGCGCCCGTCGGCACTCCCCCACCGGGAGCCACCGGAGCGACGGTCGCCGAGAACGTGACGCTCTGTCCCGTTGTGACAGTCGCAGCGGACGTCGTCAGGCTGGTCGTCGTGGAGGCAGCATTGACGACCTGGGTGACGGCCGCGGAGGTCGAGGACCCATGGTTGGCCGAGCCGGCGTACGTGGCCGTGATGCCGCGCGTGCCCGCGGAGCCGTGGGCGACGACGCAGATGGCCGCACCGGAGCTCAGGGTCTGGGTGCCGCCGGTGCACGCCAGGGTCGTGGCACCGTCCTTGAAGGTGACGCTGCCGGCCGGGGTGCCACCACCGGGGGCCACCGCCGACACCGTCGCGGTGTAGGTCACCGGCTGCCCGACCACCGAGGGCGTCGCAGAGGAGGCCACGATGGTGGTCGTCGGCGCGACGTTCACAACTTGGCTGAGCGCGGCGGACGTGGAGGCGCCGAAGGGTGCCGACCCGGCATACGCCGCCGTGATGGAGCGGGTGCCGCTGGAACCGAACGTGGTGACGCACGTGGCGACGCCGGAGCTCAGGGTCTGGCTCCCGCCGCTGCACGTGATGGCGGTGCCGCCGTCGCGGAACGCGACGGAGCCCGTCGCGGTGCCGGAGGCGGCGCTGACCGTTGCCGTGAACGTGACGGGCTGGCCGACGACGGACGGCGTCGCCGACGACGTCAACGAGACCGACGTCGCGACGGTGGCCAGGACCGTGACAGGGATGCTCGTGGCGCTCCTGGCCGTCCACCCGGAACGGATGGCGACGACCGTGTAGCGGTAGCTGCCGTCGGGCACGGACGTGTCGGTGCACGACGTGCCCGTGACCAGGGACGAGCTCGACGAGCCGCAGGCCGCGACGGTGCTGCCAGTCGTCGTGTCGGTGCGGTCGACCCGGTAGCCGCTCGGCGACACCCCGGTCGAGGGCGCGGTCCAGGTGACGCCGACGCTGGAGGCACCGCTCACCGCGGTGGCCGTGACGGCCGAGGGCGCGACCAGGGTCCCGGTCGTCGCCTGGCCCGTCCCGCCGCCCAACGCTGTCCAGGCCGCCCACGCGGTGCCTGACACGGCCATCAGGACCGTGAGCAGGACACCGACACGAAGGGCGCGCACGCCGCGGCTCGGGGCGGCACGGCGTGCGCGCGTCTTCGGGGGCGTCAGGGTCGGCATCACTGCTGTGCCGTCCCGGTCCAGGTGAGCGCGAAGGACTTGCTCTTGCAGGCGTCCTGGTTGACCGTCGCAAGGTTCCGGAGGCGGATCGCGGCGGTCGCGACGCCGGGTGCGGGAAGGGTGACCGTGGAGCGCGCAGGCACCACGAGGGCGTCCGGCCCGGCCAGGCGCGGCTGTCGCACCTCGAGGTTGGTGGCGGCCTTGCACCCCGGCGGGGTGCTGTTGGCCGCGAGGTGCAGCTCGAGCGCCGTCACTCGGACCGCGACGGCGCCGGGGTTGGTGACGCGTGCCGGGACCTGGCGCCACACCCCGGGGGTCAGGTCGTCGACGCCGCCCGTCACCGTGAAGCGGAGACCGGAGGCGCGCAGGGCGTCGCGGTACGAGAACGAGTACGTCACGGCGGCCGACTCACGACCGGACGGGTCGACGGCCAGGACGGAGAGCCGGTGGTGGCCTGCTCGCGTCGGGTCGAGCGCCCAGGTCAGGGGCGACGTGCAGGGGAACCAGCCCCGGTCGTCGGTCGAGCAGCGGAAGCGCGTGCCCGGTCGGGGGTGGATCCACATCGCGGTGTTGGTCACACTGGCCGTCGGGTCGGCCGGCACCGAGGTCAGGACCGGAGCGGCCGGCCGCGTGCCGGGAGCGACGGCGGGCACCATGTCCGCCGACGTCGCCAGGACGACGAGGACGCCGAACAGCCCCAGGGCGGTCTGCCTGGTGCTGGTCGGCGTCGTCACGGTCGTGCTCCCCTGTCTGGAACGGCATCCTGGCCCTGTCCGAGGGGCCCTACTGCTACGGACGTGGCGGACGGGGTGGGCGCCGGGGTCGATGCGGCGTCCCACCCCGTCCGGGTCTCAGCTGGCGATGTAGGTGATCGCCACCGCAGCGCCCTTGCAGGCGTCCTGGTTGGTCGCCTTGTTGTTGAACTGCAGGGAGAAGGTGCCAGTCGTCGTGGCGGCCGGCGCGAGGTCGGCCTGCGTGACGGTGATGGCGACCGCGTCCGTCGCGTTGGTCGGAGCCGCCGCACCGTTGATCTTGTAGTCGGTGCCGTCGCAGCCCTGCTTGTCGGTCGTGATGAACGCCTTGACACCCTGGAGCTTGTAGTTCTCCGTGCCCGTGTTCTTCACGGTCGCCGTGACCGTCTGCGCGGTGTCACCGGGGAACATCGAGGTGGCGGCGTTGCCCGTCACCTCGAAGACGTTCGAGGCACCCGCCCTCGTGGAGGCCGTGCCGGTGCCGCCACCGAGGCTCGTCCAGTAGGCGTACGCACCGCCGGCGGTCGCGAGGCCGATGACACCGGCGGCGACGAAAGCTGCGGACTTTTTCTTCTTGGAGTTCTTCTTCTCGGTGCGCATGGTGTCCCCCATGACCTTTCCCTCGAGTGGCTTTACCGTTTCTTGGTGTGCTGCTGGAGCAACACTGACACGCGAAACAGCCGAAACGAGGGCACCTCGGGCAACGTAGCGCATACCTTGCGGAAGGCTTGTGCCACAGAGGGAGTCCTTGCAGTGCCCGGCGGGAGGGCTTGCAGTACAAGCGGATTCGCGCCACCACACGACGGTCCGGCGACCGCCTCTTCGGACGGTGCAACGGCCTACCAACGACGAAGGGCCGCACTCTCCGTGGAGAGTGCGGCCCTTCGTCGTTCGGTCGGGCTGACAGGATTTGAACCTGCGACCCCTTGACCCCCAGTCAAGTGCGCTACCAAGCTGCGCCACAGCCCGAATGCCCCTCGGGGCGAAAGGAACATTAGCGCACCGGGTGCCGCTGGTCCCAATCGGCCCCCGTGGGAGCCTCGGTCGGGCTCCGAGTCAGCGGCGACGCTTCTCGCGGACGCGGACCGACACCTCGATCGGCGTGCCCTCGAAGCCGAACTGCTCGCGCAGACGACGCTCGATGAAGCGGCGGTAGCCGGCCTCGATGAAGCCTGAGGCGAAGATGACGAAGCGCGGCGGCCGCGTCGAGGCCTGGGTCGCGAAGAGGATGCGCGGCTGCTTGCCACCCCGCAGCGGGTGCGGGTGAGCAGCCACGATCTCCCCCATGAACGCGTTGAGCCGGCCGGTGGGGACGCGGGTGTCCCACGACTCGAGCGCGGTCTCGATCGCGGGCACCAGGCGGTCCATGTGCCGCCCGGTGCGGGCGGAGATGTTGGCCCGGGGCGCCCACGGCACCTGGACGAGCTCCTTCTCGATCTCGCGCTCGAGGTAGTAGCGGCGCTCCTCGTCGAGGGTGTCCCACTTGTTGTAGGCGATCACGAGGGCGCGCCCCGAGTCGATGACCTGCTGGACGACGCGGATGTCCTGCTCGGCGATGGGCTCCTCGGCGTCGATGAGCACGACGGCCACCTCCGCCTTCTCCAGGGCCGTCTGGGTGCGCAGCGAGGCGTAGAAGTCGGCGCCGCGGCTCTGGTGCACGCGGCGTCGGATGCCGGCCGTGTCGACGAAGCGCCACGTCTTGCCGCCGAGCTCGATGAGCTCGTCGACCGGGTCGCGGGTGGTGCCGGCGACGTTGTCGACGACGACGCGCTCGGACCCGGCGAGACGGTTGAGCAGGCTCGACTTGCCGACGTTGGGCCGGCCGACGAGAGCGACGCGACGGGGGCCGCCCTGGGCGTACGCGCCGTGTGCCGACACGTCGGGAAGCACGTCGAGCACGGCGTCGAGGGCGTCACCGCTTCCCCGGCCGTGCACGGCCGACACCGGGAAGGGCTGACCGAGTCCGAGACTCCACAGCATGGCCGCGTCGGCCTCGCCGCGCTGGTCGTCGACCTTGTTGGCCACGAGCACGACGGGCTTGCCGGAGCGGCGCAGCAGCTTGACGACCGCCTCGTCGTCGTCGGTGGCGCCGACCGTGGCGTCGACGACGAACATGACGACGTCGGCGAGGTCGATGGCGATCTCGGCCTGCTCGGCGACGCGGAGGTGGATGCCGGTGGCGTCGGCCTCCCAGCCGCCGGTGTCGACGATGGTGAAGCGGCGCCCGCCCCACTCGGCCTCGTAGGAGACCCGGTCACGGGTCACCCCGGGCACGTCCTCGACGACGGCCTCGCGGCGTCGCAGGATGCGGTTGACGAGGCTCGACTTGCCGACGTTGGGTCGGCCGACCACGGCGACGACCGGGAGCGGCCCCTGGGCCGCGCCGTCGTTGGAGAGGCCACCCTGCGCGTCGAGCAGGGCCTGGTCCTCGGGGCTGAGCTCGAAGTCCTCGAGCCCGGCGCGCAGGGCGCGCTCCACGGCGGCGTCGTCGAGCTCAGGGGCGCCGACGGCGCCGGCGACGGGGTCGACGGCGTGGTCGGGGGTCGAGATCGGAGCGCCCTCGTCGATGGGGCGGGCGGTCTCGTCAGTCACGGTGTCCTCGAATCAGTGAACGTCTGTTGAGGGACCATTCTCCACCCGCGAGCGACGTACATGTGACGCGAGCGCGTCGCGCAGCTGGTCACTGGCCAGCCGGAGGCGGTCCCGGCCCGGCACCGCGGGGTCGACGGCGAGCCGGAACGGGTCCCCGAAGTCGACGACGAGGCGCGAGCGGAACGCCGGCCAGTCGTCCTTCGTGGAGCCCGGTGCGCGGGTGCCGCTGACGGCCACGGGCACGATCTGGGCGTCGGTGCGCAGCGCGATCCACGCTGCGCCGTGGTTGACCTGGTGGACCTCGCCGTCACCCCGGTTGCCCTCGGGGAAGATCCCGACCGCTCCCCCGCCCTCGAGGACGGCGCTGGCCGACGCGAGGGCGGCGCGGTCCCCGACCGAACGGTCGATGGGGATCTGGCCCACGCTGCGGATGGTCCAGCCCCAGAAGCCGGAGAAGGCCTCCTGCTTGACGAGGAAGCTGACGGGCCGCGGAGCGAGCCCGAAGACGAGCGGCCCGTCGAGGAAGGCCGCGTGGTTGGCCACGAGGATGACGGGACCGGCCAGCGGGACGCGCTCGGGGTGCAGCGCGGTGCCGCGGTAGAGCGTGCTGAAGATGACCTTGCCGATCGGGCGGCCGATCCGGGCCCGATTGGGGTGGGGAGCGACCGCCTGGCTCATGCCCGCGCCGCCCCGACCACCTGGAGCACCGCCTCGACCGAGCCCTCGAAGTCGAGGTGCGAGGTGTCGATCGTCGTGACCCCGTCGGCCGCGACCGTGAACTCCGAGACCGCGGAGTCGGCCTTGTCGCGGTCGACGATCTGCGACCTGGTCGCGGCGACGGCGGCGGCGTCGGCCGCCCCGTGCAGCTCCGTGGACCGGCGTGCGAGCCTGGCCTCCTCCGAGGCGGTCAACAGGATGCGTACGGGTGCGTCGGGGGCGACGACGGTCGTGATGTCGCGGCCCTCGGCGACGACGCCGCCCTTGGTCTGCGCGGCCTCGGAGATGAGGCGACGCTGGAGGACCCGGAGGATCTCGCGGACGGGGATCACCGTGGCCACCGCCGAGACGTTGGTGGAGATCCGCGTCTCGCGGATCGCGGCCGCGACGTCGGTGCCTCCGACGGTGACCGTGGGAGCGTCGGGATCGGTGCCGATGGCCAGCGGAAAGCGTTGTGCCGCAGCGGTGATCGCGTCGGCGTCGGTCAGCTCCACGTCCTCGTGCAGGCACCACCAGGTCAGCGCGCGGTACATCGCGCCGGTGTCGAGGTAGCCGAAGCCGAGGGTACGCGCGACCTGCTTGCTGACGCTCGACTTCCCCGAGCCGGAGGGCCCGTCCACGGCGACGACGAATCCGGACAGGTGCTCCTCGGGGGTCTGCGACATGCGGACGAGGATAGTGCCTGGGTCGGGCCCCACCCGGACCAGCCCGCGGGCCGGACCGGTCATCCTCGGGGCCACGCGCTCGTCAGTCGTGCACGCGCCACCCGAGCCGCGCGAGCTCCGCGCGAAGCGGCTCGACCGAGGACGGGACGACCGAGATCTCGGCTACCCCGACGGCCTGCCCGAGCCCGTGCTCGAGGTGCAGGTCCTCGAGGTTGATGCCGGCCGCACCCACGTCGGTGAGCAGCCGGGCGAGCGACCCCGGCTCGTCCGGGACGACCACAGACACGACCTCGTATGCCGCGGGCGCGGCGCCGTGCTTGCCGGGGATCCGCGCGTGGCCGAGGTTGCCGGCCTCGAGGACCCGGCTCAGGGTGCCGAGAGCGCCCTCTCCGTCCGCGTCGGCCAGCGAGTCGAGAGCGCCCACGACGTGGTCGACCTGGTCCCGCACGTGGCGCAGGACGTCACGCACGGCCGGCGCGTTGCCCGCGAGGATCTGGGTCCAGAGCCGGGGGTCGCTGGCGGCGATGCGGGTCACGTCGCGCAGGCCCTGGCCGGCGAGGCCGACCGCGGACTCCGGCAGCTCGCGGAGGCACGCCGCGACGATGCTCGCCGCTAGCTGGGGGACGTGCGAAACGGCCGCCACGGCCTCGTCGTGCTCGTGCGCCGGCATGACACGCAAGGCGGAGCCCACGGAGAGCGCCACCTCGCGCACGCGGCGGACCGCGGCGTCGGTCGAGGCCTCGTGCGGCACGACGACCCAGGCCCGCCCGTCGAAGAGGTCGGCACGCGCCGCCGCGGCGCCGGAGCGCTCGCGCCCCGCCATGGGGTGCGAGCCGACGTAGCGGCTGGCGTCGGCGCCGGAGTCGAGCACGACCCTCAGCACCGACTCCTTGACCGAGGCGACGTCGGTGACGACCGCGTCCGGCCAGCGGTTCAGGGCGTCGACGACGACACCCGCCGCGACGTCCGGGGGCGCAGCCACGACGACGACGTCGGGCGCGCCGGACTGCTCGTCGGCCACCTCCCCCGCCCGCAGGTCACGCGCGAGACGGACGGCGGTCGGGGACGGGTCGTCGAGGGAGACGCGAAATCCGCTCTGGGACAGCGCAATTCCCAAGCTGGTGCCGATGAGCCCAGTGCCGACGATGCGGACGTGCGTGGTCACCCCGTCAGCGTAGCGAGCGTCTCGTCACGCCGACGGGACGTCCGGATCACAGACCGGCGGCCTTGTAGAGCGCCCCGATCTCGGCCTTGTTGAGCCGGCGCGTGCGCCCCGACTTGAGGTCGGCGAGACGGATGGGACCGACCTCCGTGCGCACGAGCTCGACGACCGGGTGTCCCACGGCCTCGAGCATGCGGCGGACGACGTGCTTGCGTCCCTCGTGCAGCACGACCTCGACCATGGCCTTGCCGGGCTGGTGGTCGACGATGCGGAACGAGTCGACCTTCACCGGCCCGTCCTCGAGCTCGACGCCCTCGCGCAGCCGCTTGCCGACGTCGCGCTGGACGGGGCCACGGATCGTGGCGATGTAGGTCTTGAGGACGCCGTATGCGGGGTGCTGGAGCCGGTGGGCCAGCTCGCCGTCGTTCGTGAGCAGCAGCAGGCCCTCGGTGTCGGCGTCGAGACGTCCGACGTGGAAGAGGCGCTCCTCGCGGTTGCCGACGTAGTCGGCGAGGGAGATGCGCCCGAGCTCGTCGTGCATGGTCGTGACGACGCCCTTGGGCTTGTTGAAGGCGAGGTAGACGCGGTCCTCGTCGAGGTTGACGCGGACGCCGTCGACGTGGACGACCTGGGTCTGCGGGTTGATGCGCACGCCGAGCTCGGTGACGACCTGGCCGTCGACCTCGACCCGGCCCTGCTCGATGAGGTTCTCGCAGACGCGACGGGAGCCGACGCCGCCGGCCGCCATCAGCTTCTGCAGGCGCACGCCGTCGGGGTCGTGCACGTCGATCTGGGGCACGGCCTTGCGGTCGGGCAGCTTCGTGGGCTGGCTCGCCTTGGTGGACCCGGCGAAGCGCGGACCGCTAGCCCCGCCGCCGCCGCCGCCGCCTGACTTGCCGCCGCTGCGTGTGCCCGTGGGGCGACCGGCGCGTCCCTTGGAACCGCCGCCGGACGGTCCCGACGGACCGCCCTTCTTGCGCGGCTGGCGGGGTGACCTGGAGTACTCGCTCATGCGTGTCCTTCCTCGATGAGCTCGTCGATGACGTCGGCGTCCGGGAGGTAGGGCGCCAGCGCCGGGAGGTCGTCGAGCGACGACAGCCCCATGCGTTGGAGGAAGTAGGGCGTGGTGCGGAACAGCATCGCGCCACTCTCCCCGAGGTCCTCGACCTCTTCGATGAGACCGCGCGACGTCAGCGTGCGCACGACTCCGTCGACGTTGACGCCGCGCACGGCACTGACCCGCGCGCGGGAGACGGGCTGGCGGTAGGCGATGACGGCAAGCGTCTCGAGGGAGGCCTGTGTCAGCTTGGCCTGCTGGCCGTCGAGGACGAACTTCTCCACGACGGGGGCGAAGTCGGACCGGCTGTAGACCCGCCATCCACCCGCGACGCTGCGCAGGGTGAAGCCGCGCTGCGCGGCGGCGTACTCCTCCTCGAGGGCGTGCAGGTGTCCCCGCACGTCCTCGACGGGCAGCTCGAGCGCCGAGGCCAGCGCGACCTCGGTCACCGGCTCGTCGACGACCATGAGCACGGCCTCGAGGGCCGAGCGGGCGCCGCCCGGGAAGTCGTTGATGTCGAAGGCGATCTGCTCGTCGGCACCCTCGCGGTCGTCGAGCTCCTCCGGCTCGGCGGTCGCGTCGGGCCCCTGCGCCGACTGGTCACTCATCGTCTGCTCCTGTCCGTGGGGCGGCGGCGCCGCCCGTCTCGTCGTTCGCGTCGTCGTTCGTGTCCTCGGCCTGCTCGGGCGTGCCCGCGTCGCCGTCGTCCTCGGCGCCCTCGTCGTCCTCGTCGAACTCGTCGTCGATGGCGATGTCGCCTGCCTCGGTGCCGGTCCAGCGGATGTCGAGCTCACCGAGGGCCTCGGCCTGCTCGAAGGCGATCGCAGCCTCCTTGAACAGCTCGAGCAACGCGAGGAAGCGGGCCACGATGACGAGGGTGCTGTCGGCGTCAGCGACGAGGCTCCGGAACGAGACCTGGCCCCGGTGGCGCAGGCGGTCGACGATGATCGCCGCCTGCTCACGCACGCTGACCTGCGGCGCGTGGAGGTGCTCGAGGCCGACGGTCGGCGCGATCTTCGGCGTCATCGCCCGCGCGGCGATCCTGGCGAACTGCTCTGGCGTGATGGCGATGACGAGCTCGGGCAGCAGGCTCGCGAACTCGGGCTCGAGCCCGGCCTGCCGCGGGGTGATGCGCCCTGCCGTGGCCATCCGGTCGCGGAAGGTGTTGGCGATCTCCTTGTAGGCGCGGTACTGCAGCAGCCGCGCGAACAGCAGGTCGCGGGCCTCGATGAGCGCGAGGTCCTCGTCGTCCTGCGGACCGGACTGCGGCAGCAGGCGCGAGGCCTTGAGGTCGAGCAGCGTCGCGGCGATGAGGAGGAACTCCGAGGCCTGCCCCAGGTCCCAGTCGCTCTCGGCGGCCTGGGCCGCCTTGATGTGGGCGACGAACTCGTCGGTCACCTTGGCGAGGGCGACCTCGGTGATGTCGAGCTTGTGCTTGCTGATGAGGCCGAGCAGCAGGTCGAAGGGGCCGGAGAAGACGTCGAGGTGCACCTCGAACGGCGTGGACGCCCGCCGCGTGATGACGCCGCCGGGGGTCAGCTCGGCCGGCGCGGCAGCCGGGACGAGCGCCGAGTCGTCGGCGTGCTCGGCAGGCAGGGCAGCGTCGTCGGCGTCAACCGCGGTGCGGTCGACGGTGTCCTGCTCGGTCATCAGATCACTGCGGATCAGGCTGCGCCACCGCGCGCGATGAGCTCGCGGGCGAGCTGGCGGTAGGCGTTGGCACCGGAGTGCTCGGACGAGTAGGACGTGATCGGCTCGGCGGCCAGGGTCGCGTCGGGGAACTTGACGGTGCGGCTGATGACGGTGTGGAAGACCTGCTCGCCGAAGTGGTCGACGACCGAGCGCACGACCTCGCGGCTGTGCAGGGTGCGGCTGTCGTACATCGTGGCGAGGATGCCGTCGACCTGCAGGCGCGGGTTGAGCCGGTCGGTGATCTTGTCGATGGTGTCGATGAGCAGGGCGACGCCACGCATGGCGAAGAACTCGCACTCGAGCGGGATGACGACGCCGTGCGCGGCGGTCAGCGCGTTGACGGTGAGCAGGCCGAGCGACGGCTGGCAGTCGATGAGGACGATGTCGTACTCGTCGATGACGGGACGCAGCACCCGGGCCAGGATCTGCTCGCGCGCGACCTCGCCGACGAGCTGGACCTCGGCGGCCGAGAGGTCGATGTTGGCGGGCACGAGGTCGAGGTTGGGCGTGCGCGTCTGCTGGATGACGTCGTGGATGTCGTGACCGCGCTCGATGAGCAGGTTGTAGATCGTCGTGTCGAGCTCCTGGGCGTTGACGCCGAGGCCGACGGAGAGCGCGCCCTGAGGGTCGAAGTCGATGACGAGCACCTTGCGGCCCAGCTCGGCGAGCGCGGCACCGAGGTTGATGGTGGTCGTCGTCTTGCCGACCCCACCCTTCTGGTTGCACATCGCGATGATCCGCGCCGGCCCGTGGCTCGAGAGAGGGCCCGGGACGGGGAAGTCAGGGAGCGGACGGCCGGTCGGGCCCATGGCGCCGGATCCGGCCGACTCGGTGCCCGGCAGCTGCGCGACGCGCGGGGCGGCGCTGACCGGACTGGGGCGCTGGTCGAGGTCCTCGGACGGCACGGACTGCATGGTGTCGTGTGACTCCTCGTTCACCGGGTGTTCCACTCCGCTCGGCCTTGCCCTGGGATGCTGCGGTCAGCCTCGCGCTGATCACGTGTGACCTTATCAGCGGGCACGGGGGTGGGCGCCCGCATAGACCTCGCGGAGTCGGTGCACCGAGACCATGGTGTAGATCTGGGTCGTGGTCACGGAGGCGTGCCCGAGCAGCTCCTGGACGACGCGCACGTCGGCGCCCCCGTCGAGCAGGTGGGTGGCGAAGGAGTGTCGCAGCGTGTGCGGTGACACGTGCTCGGTGAGGTCGGCGCTCTCGGCCGTCCGCCGGATGACCGCCCACGCCGACTGGCGCGAGAGCCGCGCTCCGCGCTGGTTGAGGAAGAGGGCCGGACCGCCCGTTCCGTGCGTGGCGAGGGCCGGACGGCCCCGCACGAGGTATGCCGTGACGGCCTCCACGGCGTAGCGCCCCACCGGGACGACGCGCTCCTTGCCGCCCTTCCCGCGCAGTCGCACGGACGCCACTCCCCCGCGCGTCGCGCCACCGCCGGACGGGTCGTCGGCGCCGGCCGTCTCGATGTCGTCGACGTCGAGTCCGACCGCCTCGCTGATGCGCGCGCCGATGCCGTAGAGGATCTCGAGCAGTGCACGGTCGCGCAGCGACTCGGGCGTGTCGCCGACCGATGCAGCGGCGAGCAGGCGCTCGACGGCCTCGAGCGGGATCGCCTTGGGCAGCCGGGCCGGCGGCTTGGGCGGAGCGACGTTGGCCGCCGGGTCGCCGGGCACCTCACCCTCGAGCGCGAGGAACCGGTGGAATCCGCGGACGGCCACGAGCGTGCGGGCCGCGGACGAGGCCGCGAGGCCTCGCTCACGCAGCGACGCGAGGAAGTCGGTGACGTCGGCCTCGGTGACGCGGCCCGCGTCGTCGATCCCCTTCGCGGCCAGGAAGGCGCTGTAGGCGCGCAGGTCACGGCCGTAGGACTTCAGGGTGTTGTCGGACGCGCCCTTCTCGACCCGGACGTGGTCGAGCCACCCGCGGACGTCGCGCTCGAGACGCGTCAGGCGTACCGCGGGTGGCTCGGTGACGAGCTGCTGGGTCAGGACAGGGCCTCGTCGAGGCTGACCGACTGCATGCCGTGCGCCTCGGCCACACCGGCGTACGTGACGTGGCCGTCGTGCGTGTTGAGCCCGAGGCCGAGCGCGTGGTCGCTGCGCAGCGCTTCGCGCCAGCCCTGGTTGGCCAGCTTCACGGCATACGGCAGCGTCGAGTTGGTCAGGGCGTAGGTCGAGGTGTTGGGCACCGCGCCCGGCATGTTGGCGACGCAGTAGAAGACCGAGTTGTGCACGGTGTAGGTGGGGTCGGCGTGCGTCGTCGCGTGGCTGTCCTCGAAGCAGCCGCCCTGGTCGATGGCGATGTCGACGAGCACCGAGCCCGGCTTCATCTGCGAGACGAGCTGGTTCGAGACGAGCTTGGGTGCAGCCGCGCCGGGGATGAGCACGGCGCCGATGACCATGTCGGCCTCCTGCACCTGCTGCTGGACCGTGAGCCGGTTGGAGGCGAGGCCGTGCACCTGGTTCTCGTAGCGCCAGAACGACATCCGCAGCTTGTCGAGGTCGGTGTCGAGCAGCGTGACGTCGGCGCCCATGCCGAGCGCGATGTTGGCGGCGTTCTGGCCCGACACACCGGCGCCGAGGATGACGACCTTGGCGTTGGCCACGCCGCCGACACCGCCCATGAGGACGCCCCGGCCACCCTGCGCGCGCATCAGGGCGTGCGCCCCGACCTGCGGCGCGAGGCAGCCGGCGACCTCGGACATCGGGTAGAGCAGCGGCAGGCCGCCGGAGGGCAGCTGCACGGTCTCGTAGGCGATACCGGTGACCTTGCGCTTGACGAGCTCCTCGGTGAGCGGCTTGTCGGCCGCGAGGTGCAGGTAGGTGAAGAGGGTCAGGCCCTCGCGCATGCGGTGGTACTCCTCCGCCACGGGCTCCTTGACCTTGAGCACCATGTCGGACTCGCCCCACACGTCGTCCGCGGACCCGATGACGCGCGCCCCGGCAGCGGCGTAGTCGTCGTCGCTGATCTGGGAGCCGACGCCGGCGTCCTTCTCGACCAGCACGTCGTGCCCGTTCTCGACGAGCTCGTGGACGCCTGAGGGGGTGATGGCCACGCGGTACTCGTGGTTCTTGACCTCGCGGGGGATGCCGACCTTCATGCTGCTGCACTTCCTTCCGGACTGACTCGGCCACGGCGCCGTTGCGGTGGCGAGAAGGGGCCCGCAGGGGCCGCGAGCCCACTGTATCCGTGGGTACCGCCGCCCGTTCACGACCTCGCTCGACCTCGTACGGACCTCGTTCGGGAGGGCGCGGCCGCCCTCGGCCTGCCAGAGTGTGCGCAACGCCGTGCGCCGGGTGCGCGCACCGGCGCCGCCGTCACACGACTCGGGAGGAGCCGACATGACCGACCCCCAGCCCGGCGAGGGCTACACCTGGCCGGGCACCCCGACGAGCGCGCCGGCGGGCCCGCCCCAGCCCCTTCACGACGGCCCTCTGCAGCCGGCGCCGGTGTCGCCCGCCGGGGTCGGTGGAGGCGGTGGAGGCGGCGACCAGGCTTCGCACCGCGGGCACCCGCGTCGCTACGGCGTCGCAGCGGGGACGGTCTTCGCCATCGTCACCGCCTGGCTCACGATCGGCGAGGGCGTGGTGCTGTCGAAGGGGCTGTGGGTCCTGGGCGCCGGGGTGGTGCTGTCCGCCGCTGCCACGGCGGTCCCTCGGCTGCGGCCGTTCGCGCAGGGCTTCCTGGCCGCGTCGGTCGTCGTCGGCATCGGTTCGGTCGGCCTGCTCTACCTCTTCCTCGTCACGATCTTCGTCGCAGCAGTGGGCTCGTGAGGCTCTACGCGGACAGCCCCGCACGCCGCACCCGCCAGCTGCTGTCGGACGTCTTCGTGCTGCTGTGGGTGGGGATCTGGGTGTATGCCGGTCGCCAGGTCCACGACACCGTCGACCAGCTGCGCGCCCCGGCAGACTCGATCAGCTCGGCCGGGCGCTCCGTCAACGGCGCGCTGACCGGCGCCGGCGACCAGGCCGGCCAGATCCCGCTCGTGGGCGACCAGCTGAAGACGTGGCTCACCCAGGCCGCAGGGTCGGGCACGACGCTCCAGTCCGCGGGCACCTCGATGGCGGACACGGTCGACAGGCTGGCGCTCGGTCTCGGGCTCGCCACGGCACTCGTGCCGATTCTGTTCGTGCTCGCCGTATGGCTCTATGTCCGGGTCCGCTTCGTGCGCAACGCGATCCAGTCCCAGCGCTTCATCGACGCCGGTGAGGACCTCGACCTCTTCGCACTCCGGGCCCTGGCGACGCAGCCCATGCGGTCGCTCGCCCGGGTGTCGGACGACCCGGCGGGAGCCTGGCGTCGTCAGGACCGGGACGTCATCCGACAGCTCGCCCTGCTCGAGCTGCGGGACCAGGGCCTGCGCCCGCCCCCGGGGGCCTGACCCGCCGCCGCGGAGGGCGGAGCGGACCAGGACGGCCCGGGCCGGTGCTCAGCTCTCGACGTCGGTGCGGGTCACGAGCGGGGTGAGATCCTGGGCCGGGGGCGTCCACGAGTCGGCCGAGGCCGGCACCTGCTCGCCCGAGCGGATGTCCTTGACCTCGTCGGCGCACCCGTCCGTCCCGGGGAACCAGACGTACGGGATGCCGCGGCGGTCCGCGTAGCGGATCTGCTTGCCGAAGCGCGCCGCCGAGGGAGCGACCTCGCACGCGATGCCCCGCCGCCGCAGTGCCGTGGCGACGGCCACCGCCTCCTCGCGGGACTCGTCGTCGGTCAGTGCGACGAGCACGGCAGCCGGCGTCGACCGGGAGGCCGTGACGAGCCCACGCCCCACGAGCAGGCCGAGGATGCGCGTCACCCCGATCGAGATGCCGACACCGGGGTAGGTGGTGCGCCCGTCGCTCGCGAGGGCGTCGTAGCGGCCACCGGAGCAGAACGAGCCCCAGGACTCGTGCCCGACGAACTGGGTCTCGTAGACGGTGCCGGTGTAGTAGTCGAGGCCCCGGGCGATCCGCAGGTCGGCGACGAGCTTGCCCGGCGCGTGGGCCATCCCGGTGCGGATGACGCGCGCCAGGGACTCGAGCCCCTCCTCGAGAAGCGGGTGCTCGACGCCGAGGGCCCGCACCTGCTCGACGAAGCCGAGGTCGGTCGAGCGGATGGCTGCGAGGGCGAGGCACTGGTCGGCCTGCTCGGCCGTCGTGCCCGACTCGACGAGCAGGGCCTTGACCTTGTCGGCGCCGATCTTGTCGAGCTTGTCGACGATGCGGAGCGTCCCGATGACGTCGGTGATGCCGATGCCCTGGTAGAAGCCGTTGGGGATCTTGCGGTCGTTGACCTGGATGACGAACTCGCCGACCGGGAACTTGCTGAAGACGTCGGCGATGACGAGCGGCATCTCGGCCTCGAAGTGAGGCGACAGCTGACCCACGTCGACGACGTCGATGTCGGCCTGCGTGAACTCGCGGTAGCGACCCTCCTGGGGGCGCTCACCCCGCCACGCCTTCTGGATCTGGTAGCGCCGGAACGGGAAGGCGAGCTTGCCGGCGTTCTCGAGCACGTAGCGCGCGAACGGCACGGTCATGTCGAAGTGCAGACCCCAGCGGGCGTCGTCGTCGCCGCCGCCGGCCAGGCGGGAGACCGCGTAGATCTCCTTGTCGGCGTCCTCGCCCTGGGAGCTCAGGCGCTCGATCGGCTCGATGGACCGCGTCTCGATCGAGGAGAAGCCGTGCAGCTCGAAGGTCTCGCGGATGACGTCGAGGAAGCGCTGCTCGACGATGCGCTCGGACGGGAGGTACTCGGGGAAGCCGCTGATCGGCATGACCTTGACGGCCTTGGGCTGCGGGGTGCTCACGCGCGCAAGTCTTTCAGGTAGGGGTTGGTGGCTCGCTCGTGGGCCATCGTCGTGGCCTGGTAGTGCCCGGGCAGCACGAGCGTCGTGTCGGGCAGCGGCAGCACGACGTCACGCAGGCTGCGCTGCATCGCGGCCGGGTCTCCGCCCGGCAGGTCGGTGCGGCCGACCGAGCCGGCGAAGAGCACGTCGCCCGTCACCATGGTGCGGTCGACGTCGACCTGCTCGCGGATCCCGTCCGGCACCCGGTCGATGCCGAACATGACCGAGCCCTCGGTGTGTCCCGGGGCGTGCAGCACGTCGAACTCCATGGCGGCCAGCGTCAGACGCGTGCCGTCCGTGATCTCCACGACGTTGGTCGGCTCGGTCCACGTGGCCGCGGTGCCGAACTGCTGCTCGAGCATGGCGATGAGCCCGGGGTTGCTGCGGCCGAGCAGGTCGTGCAGCCGGTAGCGGTCGTCGGAGTGGATGTAGGCCGCCGTGTCGGACCCGCAGACCGGCGTCACGGAGTAGACGTGGTCGACGTGCCCGTGGGTCAGCAGCACCGCCGAGGGCCGCAGCCGGTGCTGCGCCAGGACCTCGCGCAGCGTCTCCTCGACGCCGATGCCCGGGTCGACGATGACGCACTCCTCCCCCGCCTGCGGGGCGAGGACGTAGCAGTTGGTGTCGAATGCCTGGGCCGGGAACGCGATGGTCAGCACGCTGGGAGCCTAGCGACGACGCGGACTCGGGCACCCGGCATACGCCCTCGGTGGACGTCGCGAGAGGGTAGGTATGCCGTGCGGCGACGTCGCCGACGCAATTGCGCGCGCACGCGGGGAGATGTCACGGACTCGTGACCCGTCCCGCTGCGACGGCGAGACCGTCGTTCCATAAAATGACCGGACGCCCGGGGACCGCCCATGTGGCCCGTACGAGGAGAGGTTCGTGACCAAAGAGCAGGAACGCGCACGTGCGCGCCGCCGCCACGAGGAGCAGCAGAAGAGCGCCAAGCCGCCGGTGGGCGACTCGACGCGCGACAAGCAGGTCTTCGGTGTGATCCTCGCGGTCATCCTCATCATCGCTGCCGTCATCGTCGTGCCCAAGATCGTCGGCAGCTCCGACAGCGCCACGCCCGCGGCCGGGTCGACGACCCCCGCCGGCACCGCGACGGCCACGCCGACGTCCTCCGGAGGGCTCGCCGAGGGCCAGAAGCTCGCGGCCGGCTGCACGGCTCCCCCGGCCAACCAGACCACCCCGAAGCAGCAGAAGGACGTCCCCGACAAGGCGACCGCTGCCGGCAAGACGTTCATCGCGACCGTCAAGACGACGTGCGGCGACCTGACCTTCGAGCTCGACGGTGCCAAGGCACCCCAGACGGTCGCGTCGTTCATCAACCTCGCCAAGACCGGCTTCTGGGCCCCGAGCCCGTGCCACCGCGTCACCACCGAGGGCATCTACGTCCTCCAGTGCGGTGACCCCACCGGCACCGGCCAGGGTGGCCCCGGCTACACCTTCGGCATCGAGAACGCCCCCAAGGACGGGAAGTACGCCCCCGGCGTGCTCGCCATGGCCCGCACCCAGGACCCGAACAGCAACGGCGGCCAGTTCTTCATCACCTACAAGGAAACCCAGTTGCCCACCGACGGCGGTGGCTACACGATCTTCGGGAAGGTGACCAAGGGCCTCGACATCGTTGAGAAGATTGCGGCCAACAAGGCGCTGCCCCCCAGCCCGACGGACGGTACCCCCGTCTCCCCGATCAGCATCCTCAGCGTCAGCGTGACGGAGAAGAAGGCATGACCGACATCCAGCACCCCCAGACTGACGACACCGCCGAGCCCGAGGCGGTGGCGACCAACCCCACGGCGGATGACGCCACGCCGGAGGCCGAGGCGACGAGCGAGGCGACGGCGGCCACCGAGCCCGCCTCTGACCCCGCTGCCGAGCCCGCTGCTGGGCCCGCCGTCGTCCCCGCAGCCGACAACGCCGACGTGGCAGAGACGACCGAGGTGACCGAGGCGTCCGAGGCGACGTCGCCCGCGGAGGCCGTCCCTGCCGGGACGGCGCCCGAGGCCGAGGCTCCGGCGCCTGTCACCGAGCCCGAGTCCGTCGAGGCCGCCGGGACCGAGCCCGTCGCCGAGGAAGCAGCAGGGCCCGTCGCCGAGGTAGCAGCCGAGCCCGTCGCCGTGGAGGGCGACGAGACCGCCGCAGCCGCCACGGAGACCGCGGACAGTGTCGCGTCGGTGAGCAGCACGGAGGCCGGTGACACGGTCGAGGCCGCTGTCGCTGACACCGCCCCCGACACTGCACCTGACGCCGCCCCGGACGCCAGCGTGGATGCCACGACCGACGCCGAAGCCGACGCGACCCCGGCCGCCCCGTCACCGGCCAGCATCCCCAAGCCGTCGTCGATCCCGACGCCGGCGGCGCTCGCCAAGGCCGTGCCGCACCCCACGGTGACGCCGGCCGCGCCGGCCCCGATCCTGACCGACCACTCCGCGTCGGCGGCGTTCGGACGGGTCGACGAGAACGGCACCGTCTTCGTGCGCACCAAGGACGGCGAGGAGCGCGAGGTCGGCTCCTACCCCGGCGCCAGCGACCAGGAGGCGCTCACCTACTTCGCCCGCAAGTACGACGAGCTCTTCGCGTCCGCGGTGCTCCTCGAGCAGCGCCTCTCCCAGCCGGAGGTTCCGTCCAAGGACGTCGCCGAGGGTCTCAAGACGCTGACAGCCCAGGTGAAGGACGCCACGGTCGTCGGTGACCTCGACGCGCTCGCGACCAAGCTCGACGAGATCCAGTCCGGCCTCGCGGCCAAGCGCAACGTCGAGCAGCAGCACCGTGCCGAGGCCCGGGCCGCAGCGACGGCCGAGCGCGAGAAGATCGTCGCCGAGGCCGAGTCCATCGCGGGCCAGCCCGAGAACCGCATCCAGTGGAAGACGAGCGGCGCCCGCATGCGCGAGCTGCTCGACGAGTGGAAGTCGCACCAGCGTGCGGCGACGCGCCTGGACCGCGAGACCGAGTCGAACCTCTGGCAGCGTTTCAGCGCCGCCCGCAACGGGTTCGACAAGGCCCGCCGCAGCCATTTCGCCGGCCTCGACGCGCAGCATGCCGACGCGAAGAGCACCAAGGAGCGGCTCGTCGCCGAGGCCGAGAAGCTCGCGACGAGCACCGACTGGGCTGCCACCGCCGGTGCGTTCAAGCGGCTCATGGACGAGTGGCGACGTGCCGGGCGCGCCAGCCGGGCAGACGACGACAAGCTGTGGGCCCGCTTCAAGGCGGCCCAGGACAGCTTCTTCGCCGCCAAGGACGAGGTCGTCGCTGCCGAGGAGGAGCAGTACCGTGGCAACCTCACGGTCAAGGAGGCCCTGCTCGTCGAGGCCGAGGCGATCCTGCCCGTGACCGACCTCGAGAAGGCCAAGGGCCAGCTGCGCGTCATCCAGGACAAGTGGGATGCCGCCGGCAAGGTGCCGCGCTCCGACATGGAGCGGGTCGAGAAGGCCATGCGCCGGGTCGAGCAGACCGTGCGTGACGCCGAGGACCGCCGCTGGAAGTCGAGCAACCCCGAGGTCGCGGCCCGCGCCCGGGCGATGGTCGACCAGCTCGAGCGCGCCGTCGCCGACCTGCAGGACGACCTCGCCAAGGCGGAGGCCTCAGGCAACGCGAGCAAGATCAAGAAGGCGCGTGAGGCCCTCGACGCACGTCAGGTCTGGCTCGACCAGGCCCGCGCGGGCGTCGCCGAGTTCGGCGGCTGACCGAAACAGCAGTCACACGAGAAGGCCCGCCCGGCAAGCGAACTCGCCGGGCGGGCCTTCTCGTGCGTCCCCGTCACATCGTCGACTTGCCGCCGTTGACGCGGTAGACGTCGAAGACGCCGTCGATCTTGCGGACGGCCTTGATGACGTGGTCGAGGTGGGCCGGGTCGCCCATCTCGAAGGTGAAGCGCGAGATCGCCACCCGGTCGCGGGAGGTCTGCACCGACGCCGACAGGATGTTGACGTGCTGGTCCGACAGCACGCGGGTCACGTCGCTCAGCAGCCGGTTGCGGTCAAGGGCCTCGACCTGGAGCTGGACGAGGAAGACGCTGGCCGAGCTCGGCGCCCACTCGACGTCGATGAGCCGCTCGGGGTTGGCGGTCAGCTGGTCGGCGTTGGTGCAGTCGACGCGGTGGACCGAGACGCCGTTGCCGCGCGTCACGAAGCCGATGATCGGGTCACCCGGCACGGGCGTGCAGCACTTGGCGAGCTTGACCCACACGTCGGCCGTGCCGACGACGACGACGCCCGGGTCGCCCGGCTTGCGGCGGCTCGCGGCCCGCGTCGGGACGGTCGCCTCGGCGAGGTCCTCGGTCGCGCCGTCGACGCCGCCCATCGAGGCCACGACTTTGCCCACGACGTGCTGCGCGGACACGTGGCCCTCGCCGACGGCGGCATACAGCGCCTCGATGTCCTGGTAGCGCAGGTCGGTCGCCACGGCGGTCATCGACTCGTGGCTCATGAGCCGCTGGAGCGGGAGGTTCTGCTTGCGCAGCGCCTTGGCGATCGAGTCCTTGCCGGCCTCGATGGCCTCCTCGCGGCGCTCCTTGGAGAACCACTGCTTGATCTTGTTGCGCGCCCGCGGGCTCTTGACGAACTGGAGCCAGTCGCGCGAGGGCCCGGCGCCGTCGGCCTTGGACGTCAGCACCTCGACGACGTCGCCGTTCTCGAGCGTCGACTCGAGCGGGACGAGCCGGCCGTTGACGCGTGCGCCGATGCAGTGGTGGCCGACCTCGGTGTGGACGGCATACGCGAAGTCGACGGGCGTGCCGCCCATCGGCAGCGCGACGACCGACCCCTTCGGCGTGAAGACGTAGACCTCGCTGCTGCCCATCTCGAAGCGCAGGGAGTCGAGGAACTCGCCCGGGTCCTCGGTCTCGCGCTGCCAGTCGAGCAGCTGGCGCAGCCAGGCCATGTCGTTCTGCGGGGTGATCTCGCCGGGTCGCGCGGGACCGCCGCCGTTGCTCTGGTCCTTGTACTTCCAGTGCGCGGCGACGCCGTACTCGGCGCGGCGGTGCATGGTGTGCGTGCGGATCTGGATCTCGACCGGCTTGCCCTGCGGGCCGATGACCGTCGTGTGCAGCGACTGGTACATGTTGAACTTCGGCATCGCGATGTAGTCCTTGAACCGGCCCGGGACCGGGTTCCACCGCGAGTGGAGGGCGCCCAGCGCCGCGTAGCAGTCGCGCACCGTGTCGACGAGCACCCTGACCGCGACGAGGTCGTAGATCTCCTCGAAGTCGCGGCCCCGCACGATCATCTTCTGGTACACGGAGTAGTAGTGCTTGGGCCGGCCCGTCACGACGGCCTTGATCTTGGCCGCGGTGAGGTCTTCGGTCACCTGGCTGCGCACCCCCGCGAGGTACTCCTCCCGGGCCGGGGCGCGCTCGGCGACGAGGCGCACGATCTCGTCGTAGACCTTCGGGTAGAGCGTCGCGAACGAGAGGTCCTCGAGCTCCCACTTGATGGTGTTCATGCCGAGGCGGTGCGCGAGCGGGGCGTAGATCTCGAGCGTCTCGTTGGCCTTGCGCTTGGCCGACTCCGGGCTGACGTAGCGCCACGTGCGCGCGTTGTGGAGCCGGTCGGCGAGCTTGATGACGAGCACCCGGATGTCACGCGCCATCGCGATGACCATCTTGCGCACCGTCTCGGCCTGCGCGGCCTCGCCGTAGGTGACCTTGTCGAGCTTGGTCACCCCGTCGACGAGCATCGCGATCTCGTCGCCGAAGTCGCGTCGCAGCTCGTCGAGGCCGTATGCCGTGTCCTCGACGGTGTCGTGCAGCAGCGCCGCCGCCAGGGTGGGAGGGGTCATGCCGAGCTCGGCGAGGATCGTGGTCACGGCGAGCGGGTGCGTGATGTACGCGTCGCCGCTCTTGCGCATCTGGCCCTCGTGCGCGTGCTCGGCGACGGCATACGCCCGCTCGATGACCGACAGGTCGGCCTTCGGGTGGTTCTGGCGGACCGCCGTCATGAGCGGCTCGAGCACGGGGTTGCCGGCCGGCCGGGTGGCTCCGAAACGCGCGAAACGGGCGCGCACCCGCGACGGGGTGGACAGCTCGTTGCGGACGTCCTCGCTCATGAAGAGAGTCTAGGCGGTCCTTCCGAGATCACACCGTGAGGATGGCGTTGACCGGCCGGTCGGCGAGACGCTTGCGTCCCTCGAGGAAGCCGAGCTCGAGGACGACCTCGATCGCGGCGACCTTCGCGCCGGCCCGCTCGACGAGTAGCGCCGTCGCCTCGGCGGTGCCACCGGTCGCGAGGACGTCGTCGATGACGAGGACGCGCTGGCCCGGCTCGAAGGCGTCGGTGTGCACCTCGATCTCTGCCGTGCCGTACTCGAGGGCGTAGGACTCCTTCAGGGTCTCCCCCGGCAGCTTGCCGGCCTTGCGCACCGGGACCATGCCGAGGCCGAGCTCGTAGGCCACCGCGGCACCGAGGATGAAACCGCGCGCCTCGATGCCGACGATGACGTCCACCTGGCCCTGATAGCGCTTGGCGATGTCCCGCGTGAGCTCGCCCAGCGCGGGGCCATCGGCGATGAGCGGCGTGAAGTCCTTGAAGAGGACCCCGGGCTTCGGGAAATCCGGGATGTCGCGCAGCTTGCTCGCGACGAGGTCACTGATCTGGCTCACGCCGTCTCCTGAGGTGGTGGATCGTTCAGTGTCGCGACGGGTCAGCGTCGCGACTTCGGGGCGCGCTTGGGCTGGTTGCGCGGTCCCGCCTGGGCGTACTTGTGGACGGGGCGGGGCGATCCGTCGGCCTGCAGCGGGCTCGCCGCGTCGGCGGCCGCACCCGTGGTGTCGGCGCCGACGACGGCCGGCTCGAGCGCACCCTGGGGAGCGGGCACGTGCGGCTTGACGCCGTGCCGGGCGACGTACTTCTCGAGCTCACGCACGGCTGGCTCGTTGCGGCGCAGGTCCACGAGCAACGGGGTCGCGATGAAGATCGAGGAGTAGGCGCCGACCGCGATGCCGATGAAGAGCGCGAGCGACAGGTCGAGCAGCGTGCCCGGACCCAGCAGCGTGAAGCCGACGAAGAGCACGGCCGCGATCGGCAGCAGCGCGACGACGGTCGTGTTGATCGAGCGCACCAGCGTCTGGTTGACGGCGAGGTTGGCCGCCGCCGAGTAGGTCATGCGCTTGGTGCGGAACGCCTCGGTCGTGTTCTCGCGCACCTTGTCGAAGACGACGACGGTGTCGTAGAGCGAGTACCCGAGGATCGTCAGGAAGCCGATCATCGACGACGGCGTGATCTCGAAGCCGAAGAGGGCGTAGATCCCGACCGTGATGACGAGGTCGTGCAGCAGCGCCACGAGTCCCGAGACGGCCATCTTCCACGTGCGGAAGTAGAGGGCCATGACGATGGTCACGAGGATGAGGAAGACGATGAGTCCCCGGATCGCCTGCTGGCTGACCGACTGCCCCCAGCTCGGGCCGATGAGCGAGGCACTGACCGCGCCCTTGTCGACGCCGAACTCCTTCGCAAGGGCGGCGCTGGCCTCGTCCGTGCGGTCGGAAGCTGCCTCGGACTGCACACGGACGGTGTCCTGCCCGACGATCGTCGAGATGACGTTGCCCTCGATGCCGGCCTGGGAGATGGCCGACTGGGCCTTCTCCTCGTAGCCCTGGCTGTTCGTCACGCCCTGCACGCGGAACTCGGAACCACCGCTGAACTCGATGCCGAAGTTGAGGCCCCGGACGAAGATGCCGACGAGGGCCAGGGTGATGAGGACCGCCGAGACGGCGTACCACGTCTTCTGGCGCTTGATGAAGTCGATCGAGCGCTTGCCGGTGTAGAGGTCGTTGCCGACCTGGGCGAAGTTGATCATGCCTTTGCCTTCCCATCGGCGACGCGGGCCGAGCCCACGGTGGCGGGCGGGCGCTGGGCGCCGGGTGCCCCGAACTGGCCGCGCCCGCGGTAGCGGACCGACTCCTTCGCGCCGAGGCGCTGCGGGTCGAGACCCGACCACTTGTGCCCGTTGCCGAAGAACTCGGTGCGGGCCAGCAGCTGGACCATCGGGTGGGTGAAGAGCATGACGACGACGAGGTCGATGAGCGTCGTGAGGCCCAGGGTGAAGGCGAAGCCACGGACGTTGCTCGAGGCCAGGAAGTAGAGCACGCCGGCCGCGATGAAGTTCACGGCGTCGGCCGCGATGATCGTGCGTCGGGCGCGCTTCCAGCCGGTCTCCACGGCGGCGACGAGCGGACGACCGTCGCGCACCTCGTCACGGATGCGCTCGAAGTAGACGATGAAGCTGTCTGCCGTGACACCGATGGCCACGATGAGACCCGTCACCCCCGCCATCGTCAGGCGGAAGCCGTGCGTCGTCCCGAGCACCGTCACCGCGAGGTAGGTGATGACCGAGGCCACGACGAGCGAGGCCACCGTGACGAGTCCGAGCGCGCGGTACTGGATCAGCGAGTAGATGACGACGAGCAGCAGGCCGATGAAGCCGGCCAGCAGTCCGATGCGCAGCTGCTCCTCACCGAGCTGTGGCGTGATGTTGTCCTGGGTCTGCAGGGCGAACGAGATCGGCAGCGCGCCGAACTTCAGCTGCTCCGCGAGCTGCTTGGCCGAGTCGATGGTGAACGAGCCGGTGATCGACGCGCGTCCGTCGGTGATGACGGCCCGCGCCTGCGGCGCCGTGATGACGGCCTTGTCGAGCACGACGGCGAACTGGTCGAGCGGCGGCTGCGACTGCAGGCCGTAGAGGCGCTTGGTGACGGCGGCGAACTTGGCCTTGCCGGCGTCCTTGAAGGACAGCGCGACCTCGACGATGGAGGTGGGCTGGCCGTTGGGACCGGGCTGGTAGCCACTCGTCGCGTCGGCGATCTCGCTGCCGTCGATCTCGCTCGGGCCGAGGACGTACTTGGTGATGCGGTCCTCACCGCACGTGGCGATCGGCTGGGCCGGGTCGTCCTTGACGGCGTCGATGGCGCCGGGCTTGCCGCAGTTGAGCGCGACGTACTCCTTGGCGACCTTGGCCGCGGCCGCGTCGGCCTTGACCTTGTCCCAGCCGAGGCCCACGAGGCCGGTGCTGGCCTGGGCCTTGACCGCGGCCTCGGTCTCGGCCGGAGTCGGCGCCGGGGCCGTCTCGGTCGCGGACGGAGCCGGCGTGGTCGCGGTACCGGTCGGAGTGCCGGTGGGCGTGGCGGTCGGGGTGGCCGGCGTGGTGGCGGCTCGCAGCGCGTCGGGGACGACGCCGTTCTGCGCCGTGGCGGACGTCGAGGGGGTCGTGGTCGCCTTCGGCGTGCCGGTGCTCGTCGCCGTGCCCGAGGGCGTGCCCGTGGGGGTGCCGGTCGAGGTGCCGGTCGGCGTGCCGCTCGGGTTGACCTGCGCGGCGTTGGAGTCGAGCGCCTGCACGTAGACCGCGCGGAAGCGCAGCTGCGAGGGCTTCTTCAGCGCGTCGAGCTGCTCGGCGGTCGGCTGGCCGGGGATCGACACGACGATGCTGCGACCGCCCTGGGTCGTGATCTCGGCCTCGGAGACGCCGTTGGCGTCGATGCGCTGGCGGATGATGTCGACGGCCCGGTTGACCTGGCCCTCGCTGATCGTCTCGGTGCCGTTGAGCTGCGGCTGGAGCACGAGCTCCGTGCCGCCCTCGAGGTCGAGGCCGAGGCGCGGAGTCATCGACCCGTCGCCCCACTTGGCGAGGCCGGCGGTCAGTGCGCCGAGGCCGAGGATGACGACGATGAGCGCCAGGAGGCTGCGTCTCGCCGACTTCTTGGTGGAGCTGCGTGCCACGAAACCCTCACTGACCGTTCTGCTGGGAGCCCGGCGTGGTGCCGGGGGCGTCGTCCGACGCGACATCGGTGGCCGTGCTCGCGTTCGTCGCGGTCGTGCCGTCCGTGGCGTCCGTGTCGGCCTGCTTCATCGCGATGGCGCGGCGGTCGATCCGGATCGTGGTGCCCTCGGCGACCTCGAGCCAGGCGCTGGCGTCGTCGAGGTGCTTGACCGTGCCGTAGATCCCCGACGACGTGACGACGCGGTCGCCGACGTTGAGCGCCGAGCTGAAGTCGCGCATCTGCTTCATCCGCTTGTTCTGGGTGAAGAACAGCCAGCCCAGCAGCAGCAGGGGCAGGGCGAAAATCAGCAACGAGAAAGTCCCGTTGTTGTTCATGTCAGCTCAGTCCTTCGTGTCTTCGTCCGGTCGGTGCACATGCGCGCCACGCCCGTCGATCGGGTCGGATGTCGCGTCAACGACCAAGGGCACCGGATGGTGCCGCGGCAGCGGCGATGGTGCCCGCAGGAGTCTACGTGCGCCGGTGCAGTTTGTCAGACCGACTCGGGCCGTTGTGACGCGGGCGCGGGTCACGTTTTGGTCGCACTCGACAGGCCCCGGAGGGGCCCGACTCAGCCGTCGAAACGGGCTCCGCCGGCCTCGTCGATGGGCAGCGTGGCCGTCCACAGCGCCTGCGAGTCTAGCGGCGGGGTGAGCCCGAGGTGCTCCCACGCGAGGCCCGAGGCGGCGCGTCCGCGTGGCGTGCGCACCATGAAGCCCTCGCGCACGAGGTAGGGCTCGGCCACGGTCTCGACGGTGTCGGGCTCCTCCCCCACGGCGACGGCGAGCGTCGACAGGCCGACGGGGCCGCCGTTGAAGCGGCGGCAGAGCGCCTCGAGGACGGCGCGGTCGAGCCGGTCGAGGCCGCGCTCGTCGACGTCGAAGAGCTCGAGGGCCTGGCGCGCTGCCGTGTGCGTGACGCGGTCCTCGCCGTGCACCTGGGCCCAGTCGCGCACCCGGCGCAGCAGCCGGTTGGCGATGCGCGGGGTGCCTCGGGACCGCAGCGCGATCTCGCGGATGCCGTCGTCGTCGGCGTCGAGGCCGAGCAGGCGGGCCGACCGGTGCAGGATCGTCACCAGGTCGGCGGCGGCGTAGTAGTCGAGGTGCCCGGTGAAGCCGAAGCGGTCGCGCAGCGGGGCGGGCAGCAGGCCGGCACGGGTGGTGGCGCCGACGACGGTGAAGGGCGGCAGCTCGAGCGGGATCGCCGTGGCGCCGGGGCCCTTGCCGATGATGACGTCGACACGGAAGTCCTCCATGGCGAGGTAGAGCATCTCCTCGGCCGAGCGGGACATCCGGTGGATCTCGTCGAGGAAGAGCACCTCGCCCTCGGCCAGGGAGGACAGCACCGACGCGAGGTCGCCGGCGTGCTGGATGGCGGGACCGGACGTGATCCGGATGGGCTGCTCGAGCTCACCGGCGACGATCATCGCCAGGGTGGTCTTGCCCAGCCCGGGCGGACCGGACAGAAGGACGTGGTCGGGCGGGGTGCCACGCCGCTTGGCGGCCTTGAGCACGAGCCCGAGCTGGTCGCGCACGCGCGTCTGGCCCGGGAAGTCCTCAAGCCGCTTGGGGCGCAGGGCCGCCTCGACCTGCCGCTCGTCGGTGTCGCCGGCGGCGTCGACGATGCGGGCCGTCGCGTCGAAGGAGCCGTCGTCCCAGACGTCCGGGGCCTGCTCGAGCTCCCACGAGCGGTCGACGCTCATCGGCCGAGCTCCTGCAGGGCCGCGCGCAGCAGCGCGGACACCCCGGCGCCGTCGGCCGCGAGTGGCGCGACCTTGTCGAGGGCGTCGTCGGCCTGACGAGCGGTCCACCCGAGGCCGACGAGCGCCTCCCGGACCTGCTCGCGCCAGGCCTCGCCGGTGTCGAGGTGCACCGCCTCGGAATGGCCGGCCGAGCCCGGCAGCGCGCCGAGCTTGTCCTTGAGCTCGAGGACCATGCGCTCGGCGCCCTTCTTGCCGATGCCGGGCACCTTGGTCAGCGCGACGAGGTCGCCCGTGCCCAGGGCCACGCGCACCGCGTCGGGAGAGTGCACCGCGAGCACCGCGAGGGCGAGCCGCGGACCGACGCCCGAGACGGTCTGGACCGTCTCGAAGACGTGCTTCTCGTCGTCGGTGGCGAAGCCGTAGAGCGTCAGGGAGTCCTCGCGCACGACGAGGCTCGTGGCGAGCTCGGTGGGCTGCCCCAGCCGCACGGACGTCGCCGTGGCGGGGGTGGTGTGGACGAGCATGCCGACCCCGCCGACGCCGACGACGACGGAGTCGAGGCCGACCTTGAGGACGGTGCCGGAGAGCGAGGCGATCATCGGGGCTGGGCTCCAGGGTGCGGGGGTAGCGGTCGGGTGGTCCGGGCGGCGTCGCCGGGCTGGGTGGAGGCGGCACGGAGCCGCTGCACGGGTGGCGCCGCACCCGGGGGCACACGCCGGGGTATGCCGCTCCCCCGGTTGCCGGTGCGCGCGAGCACCTCGAGCCGTGCCTCCTCGAGACGGCTCTGGGTACCCCCGCGCCACACGTGGCAGATCGCGAGCGCGAGCGCGTCGGCGGCGTCGGCGGGCTTGGGTGGCGTGTCGAGTCCGAGCAGCCGGGTCACCATCGTGGTGACCTGCGCCTTGTCGGCCCGACCGCTGCCGCTGACCGCGGCCTTGACCTCGGTCGGGGTGTGCAGGGTGACCGGCAGGCCGAGCCGCTCGGCGATGATCATGACGATCCCCGTGACCTGCGCGGTGCCCATGACGGTGGAGACGTTGGTGTCGGCGAAGACCCGCTCGATGGCGACGGCCTCGGGACGGTGCCGGGCGAACCACTGGCGCATCTCGTCCTCGACCACCACGAGGCGTCGCGGCGTGGGGTCGGTGGACGGGGTGCGGATGACGCCCACCTCGACGAGGGAGAGCTTGCGACCCGGGACGCCGTCGACGACGCCTACGCCGCACCGCGTGAGCCCGGGGTCGACCGCGAGGACGCGCACGGCATACCTCCAGGTCTGTGGGCGGGGCGGACGATCCGAACAGGTGTTCGGGACAACGCTAGCCGCGCTCCCCCGAAAGCACGGGAGGCACGCCGGTCCCGGCGTGCCTCCCGTGCTGCGGCTGGTGCCGTCTGGTGTGGCTCAGTCCTCGTCCTCGTCGAGCTGCGCGAGCACGTCGTCGGGGATGTCGCCGTTGGCGAAGACGTTCTGCACGTCGTCGCTGTCCTCGAGCGCCTCGATGACGCGGATCATCTTGCGCGCACCGTCGAGGTCGAGCGGGACCTGCAGGTTCGGGACGAACGACGCCTCGGCCGACTCGTAGTCGATGCCGGCGTCCTGGATGGCCTTGCGAACCGCGACGAAGTCGGTGGCCTCGGAGATGATCTCCCACGTGTCGCCGTTGTCGTTGACCTCCTCGGCCCCCGCCTCGAGCACGACCTCGAGGATGTCGTCCTCGGAGCCGGCGTCCTTGAGGACAGTGACGACACCCTTGCGGTTGAAGACGTAGGACACCGAGCCCGGGTCGGCGAGCTGGCCGCCGTTGCGGGTCAGGGCCGTGCGCACCTCGGCGGCGGCACGGTTGCGGTTGTCGGTGAGGCACTCGATGAGCACGGCGACGCCGTTGGGGGCGTAGCCCTCGTACATGATCGTCTGCCAGTCGGCCGCGCCCGCCTCGGCACCCGATGCGCGCTTGACCGCGCGGTCGATGTTGTCGTTGGGGACCGAGGTCTTCTTCGCCTTCTGGATGGCGTCGTAGAGCGTCGGGTTGCCCGCGGGGTCGGCGCCGCCCTGGCGGGCCGCGACCTCGATGTTCTTGATGAGCTTGGCGAAGAGCTTGCCGCGCTTGGCGTCCTTGGCCGCCTTCTGGTGCTTCGTGGTGGCCCATTTGGAGTGGCCGCTCATGCAGTGTCCTCGCGTTCCGGTGACTGGCGTGCACCCGACTGCTGGAGTCGGTGCGCTCTGACGATCGAGACGAACTCGGCGTGGATCCGGCGATCGGCCCCCACCTCAGGGTGGAAGGACGTGGCCATGAGGTTGCCCTGCCGGACCGCGACGATCCTACCGGCGGCCGCGCCCTCGCTCACGCGGGCGAGCACCTGGACGTCCGGACCGGCCTGCTCGACCCACGGTGCGCGGATGAAGACGGCGTGCACGGTGCCGGTCGAAGCCGGCGGCGTCGCATCGCTCCACGCGTAGTCGAGGTCCTGCTCGAAGGAGTCGACCTGTCGGCCGAAGGCGTTGCGTCGCACCGTGATGTCGAGCCCGCCGAGGGTCTGCTGGTCGGGCCGGCCGTCGGCGATGCGGTCGGCGAGCATGATCATGCCGGCGCACGAGCCGTAGACCGGCAGCCCCTCGGAGATCCGGCGCACGAGCGGCTCGCGCAGGTCGAAGGCGCGGACGAGCTTGTCCATCACCGTCGACTCGCCGCCGGGGATCACGAGGCCGTCGACCTGCTCGACCTCTGCCGGGCGGCGGACCGTGACGGTCTCGGCCCCGAGGGCGGTCAGTGCCGCGAGGTGCTCGCGCACGTCGCCCTGGACAGCGAGGACCCCGATCCGGGGTCGCCCACCGGCGTCGCCGGTGTCGCTGACGCCGCCCGTCGGGTCGTCGGCCTGCGGCGGCGGGGCGGGACTCGGGGGCGTACCGGTGGTCGTGGTCGTGCTCACCGGCCAAGCCTAGAGCGCCGGCGTCGAGGTCACGGCCACGGGTCGGCGCACCGGGAGCGTCTGGCATACGAGACGGCAGCGGGACCGGCCCTGACGTCGGCGGGACCCGAACGGATACGTTGCGCCCATGACGACGGTGCACACCCATGACGACCTGATCGCCCGCGCTGCGGAGTCCGACGACGCCTCACCCCTGCGCGACGCGCGAGAGCTCTTCTCCCTCCCCGACGACGTCATCTACCTCGACGGCAACTCGCTCGGTGCGCTGCCGAAGGCCGTGCCCGCGGTCGTCGACGACGTGATGCACCGACAGTGGGGCGAGCGGCTGATCCGGTCGTGGAACGAGGCCGACTGGTGGGGCGCGCAGACCCGCGTCGGCGACATCGTGGGGCGGCTCGTCGGTGCCGCACCGGGCCAGGTCGTCGTCACCGACTCGACGTCCGTCAACCTCTTCAAGGCCGTCATCGGCGCGGGACGCCTGCGGCCGGGTCGCACCGTGGTGCTCACCGACCCCGACTCGTTCCCGACCGACCTCTACATGACCGAGTCCGCCGCCGCGCTCGCCGGCCTGGAGGTGCGCCGGGTGCACCCGCGAGACGCGGTCGCGGCGATCGCCGAGGTCGGCGACGCCCTGGCCCTCGCGTCCTACTCGAGCGTCGACTACCGCACGGGCGAGCTGTGGGACCTGCGCGCCGTCACCGAGGCCGCCCACGCGGTCGGCGCGCTCGCGTGCTGGGACCTGTGCCACTCCGCGGGGGTCATCGAGGTCGACCTCGACGCGGGAGGTGCGGACCTGGCGATCGGCTGTGGCTACAAGTACCTCAACGGCGGCCCCGGCGCCCCGGCGTTCCTCTACGTCGCGACCCGCCACCAGGACGACTTCGACCAGCCGCTGACCGGCTGGCAGGGTCACGCCCACCCCTTCGAGATGCGACCCGACTACGAGCCGGCGCCCGGCATCACCCGCGCCCGGGTGGGCACCCCGCCCCTGCTGTCGGTGCTCGCCCTCGAGGCGGCGCTCACGGCATACGACGGCTACTCCCCCGCCGACGTGCGTGCGGCGTCCCTGTCGGTGACGGGCACCTTCATCGAGGCGCTCGACACCCTCGGCGTGGACCTGCCCCTCGCCACGCCGCGCGACCCCGAGCGGCGCGGGTCGCAGGTCTCGCTGCGTCACCCGCAGGCCTTCGCCGTCGTCCAGGCGCTCATCGCCCGCGGCGTCATCGGCGACTTCCGCGAGCCCGACATCATCCGGCTCGGCTTCGCACCGCTCTACGTCACGCACGTCGACGCGGTGCGGGCAGCCGTGCACGTCAAGGAGGTTCTCGACGGACGCGAGTTCGAGCGCCCGGAGTTCGCCGAGCGCGGCGCCGTCACCTGACACGTCGTGCGGCGGATGGTCCTGCGTCCGGTGGGGTGATCACCACAACGGACGCAGGATCATCCGCTGATCGATCCCGGTGGCAGTCGGCGCAGTGCCGCCCCACCAGCACGTCGACGTTGTCGCTTCGCCTGTGCCAGCGCCCACCCCACCCAGGAGGGACGGACGTGCGTATGCCGCCGCGCCCGGTGGGCACGACGGCATACGTCAGCGGGTGGCTGGGTGGCCGGAGGTCACCAACCGCGCTCGGCGAGCCGGTGCGGCTGCGGGATCTCGTCGACGTTGATGCCGACCATCGCCTCGCCGAGGCCGCGGGAGACCTTGGCGATGACGTCGGGGTCGTCGTGGAAGGTCGTCGCCTTGACGATGGCCTCGGCGCGCTGGGCCGGGTTGCCCGACTTGAAGATGCCGGAGCCGACGAAGACGCCCTCGGCGCCGAGCTGCATCATCATGGCGGCGTCGGCGGGGGTGGCGATGCCACCGGCCGTGAAGAGCACGACGGGCAGCTTGCCGGCCTCGGCGACCTCCTTGACGAGCTCGTAGGGGGCCTGGAGCTCCTTGGCCGCGACGTAGAGCTCGTCGGGGCTCATCGAGCGCAGGCGGTTGATCTCGGCGCGCAGCGTGCGCATGTGCGTCGTCGCGTTGGAGACGTCACCCGTGCCGGCCTCGCCCTTGGAGCGGATCATCGCCGCGCCCTCGGTGATGCGGCGCAGGGCTTCGCCGAGGTTGGTCGCGCCGCAGACGAAGGGCACCGTGAACTGCCACTTGTCGATGTGGTTGGCGTAGTCGGCCGGGGTCAGCACCTCGGACTCGTCGATGTAGTCGACGCCGAGGCTCTGCAGCACCTGGGCCTCGACGAAGTGGCCGATGCGGGCCTTGGCCATGACGGGGATCGAGACGGCCTCGATGATGCTGTCGATCATGTCGGGGTCGCTCATCCGCGACACGCCGCCCTGGGCGCGGATGTCGGCGGGGACCCGCTCGAGTGCCATGACGGCGACGGCGCCGGCGTCCTCGGCGATCTTGGCCTGCTCGGCCGTGACGACGTCCATGATGACGCCGCCCTTGAGCATCTCGGCCATGCCGCGCTTGACGCGCGTCGTGCCGGTGGAGCCCGCTGCCTGCTGGTCAGCCGCGGGCGTGCTGCCCGTGGTCGGGGTGGTGCTCACGATGTCCTGCTTTCCCGTGATCTGGGTGTTGGGGTTGCCTCAAAGCGTAGGCCCACGAGAGCGCCGCCCACGACCGGGCCCTGGACCGCGCACGACCGGGTCCGGTCGGCGGCGACCTGCTGTGATACGCGTCAGGCGACGGTGAGGTGCTCGGGCGACTCGTCGTTGAACTCGACGGTGTGCGGCAGCGGCGTGTAGCCGGCCAGGTGGAAGAGCCGGATCGTCCACTTGCGGCGCACGCGGCGCACGTCGGTCACCGCGTCGTTGTGGAAGCGCCGGGCGAGCTGGACCCGCAGGCACGCCGACGACAGGCGCGCGAGCACGTCCTCACCCAGCGCGGTGGAGCGCAGCGAGCTGACGGTCTCGGGGGTGAGCGCGAGGTCGAGGGCGTCGGTCAGGTCGTTCTCGGCCAGCTCACGGGCCTCGCCGTGCTCCGACGGCGCCTCGAGGGACTCGGCCGCGGCGTTGGCCAGGATGAGCGAGGTCGCACCGTCGAGCAGCCCGCTGTTCGCGAGCTCGACGGCCGCCTCGGCCCGGCGCACGAGCCGCGCGTCGAGTGCGGCGAGCGTGCCGCTCAGCCGCACGTGCAGGCGGTCGAGCCGGGCGGCGGTGTAGGAGAGGTACCAGGCGATGACGACGAGGACGAAGAGGACCGCGAAGACCCACGAGAGGATCTCGCTCATCGGGCACCCCCGCGCAGGAACCGGTTCCAGCGACCCTGCGGCTGCCAGTCGGCGGCCGCGCGTCCCTCGATGACCGTCTCGTAGACGGCGAGGATCTCGTCGGCCACGACCGACCAGTCGAACAGGCGGGCACGGCGCTGACCGGCCTCTGCGAGCTCGGCCCGCCTGTCCGGGCGGCGGAGCAGGTCGACGAGCGTGCGCGCCAGGTCGTGCGGGTCCTCGTTGGCGAACATGGCGCCCGCCGTGCCGCCGTCGAGGACGCGGGAGAACGCCGAGAGGTCGCTGGCGAGCACGCAGGCACCGGCGCTCATCGCCTCGATGAGGATGATGCCGAAGCTCTCGCCCCCGGTGTTGGGCGCGACGTAGACGTCGACCGACGCCAGGAGCGAGGCCTTGTCGTCGTCGGAGACCGACCCGAGGAACTCGCACGCGGCGGCGACCTCCGGCGGCCAGCCCTCGGTCACCTCCTCCGGGTCGCCGGGTCCGGCCACGAGGACCCTGAGGCCGGGCACCGAGCGCAGCACCTCGGGCAAGGCGGCGGCGAGGACCGGCAGCCCCTTGCGCGGCTCGCCCATCCGGCCGAGGAACGCGATGGTGGGCGAGGCAGGGGTGCCGATCCACGCCGAGCGGCGCGGGGCCTCGGCGAACCGGTCGACGTAGACGCCGTTGGGGATGACGACGGCGTCGCCGCCGACGTGGGTCGTGACGGTGCGGCGGGCGTCCTCGCTCACGGCGATGCGGCCCGAGATCTTCTCGAGGCTCGGCCGGATGATGGGGTAGGCCGTCTGCATCGTCCGCGACCGCAGCATCGAGGTGTGGAAGGTCGCCACGATCGGCCCCTCGGCCGCCATGAGGGCCAGCACGCTGATGCTCGGGGTGACGGGCTCGTGCAGGTGCAGCACGTCGAAGTTGCCGGCATCGAGCCACCGGCCCACCTTCGCGGCCGTCACCGGCCCGAAGTTGAGCCGCGCGACCGAGCCGTTGTAGCGGACGGCCGTGGCGCGTCCGGCGGAGGTGACGTAGTCGGGCAGCTCGGTCTCGCTGTCGGCCGGCGCGAGCACCGACACCTCGTGCCCCTGTGCGATGAGGTGCTCGGCGAGGTCCCGGACGTGGAACTGCACTCCGCCGGGCACGTCGAACGAGTAGGGGCACACGATCCCGATCCTCACGGCGTCGCGCCTGCGACGGGTTCCGACGCCGCGGGGGCCGCTGGAGCTGAGGCGGCCGAGGCGGAGGGCTTCACGGGCGCGGCGAGGTCGTCGACGAAGACCCGCTGCAGCATGTGCCAGCTCGACGTGTGCTCGCGGATCGTCACGGCGAGGTGGTCGGCGCACTGCTGGATGAGGTCCGCCGCGCGAACGGCCGTGGTGCCCTGCACCCGCGGCACGAGCCGTTCGCTGAACTCGATGACCGTGCGGTGGCCGCCGAGCCCCTCGCCCGCGGGCGCCGGCTCGTACCAGATCCGGGCGGCGTAGAGCGGCGCGCCGGTCATGAGCGACAGGACCGCCGGCCCCTTGGCCATGCGGGCGCGGTGGCCGAGCAGGTCGACCTCGACCCCGCCGTTGGTCAGGTCGCGGTCGGCGGCGAGCGCGATCATCCGGCCCCCGCCGCGAGCGGCGTCGAGGAGCCCGTGGAACGGGTCATCTCCCCCGGTGAGCGGGATGATGTCCATGTCGATGCTGCGCCGGAAGGCGACGAACTCCTGGAAGACCTCCTCGGGCTTGAGCCGCTCCGCGACCGTCGTCACCGGCATGAGGTTGCCGGCGGACCAGGCGGCCGCGAGGTCGAAGTTGCCGAGGTGACCCACGAACGCGATGACGGCCTCGCCGCGGGCGCACAGCTCCCGCACCTCGGCGTCGCCGCGCACGACGACCGCGCCGTCGACCTGCGCCCGCGAGAGCGACGGGAGCCGGAAGGCCTCGCAGTAGTAGCGCATGTACGAGCGCATCCCCTGGCGCACGAGCGTGTCGAGCTCGGCCTCGGACAGCTCGGGGCGCACCCGTGAGTAGTTCGAGCGCAGGCGCCGGATGCCCTTGCCGTCCCGCCGCACCGCGACGTCCGCGACGCGGTCGAAGAGGGCGTATGCCGCCCGCTCCGGGAGGGCGCGTACGACCGACCACCCGAGCTTGAAGCCGACGACGCTCACCGCGTCGGTCGCCCGGCGGGGCAGGCCGGTCACGCGCCCACCTCACCGGAGGCGAGTGCCTGACGGCGCACGGTCAGCATCCGCTGCAGCACGGTGACGAAGCTGGCGACGGCGAGCAGGCCCAGGACGACGCCGAGCAGGACGGTCGAGCCGAAGAGGTCGGCGAAGAAGGCCGCGACGAGCACGGCGACGAGCCGGTCCGCACGCTCGGCGATGCCGACGTTGGCGGTGTAGCCGAGGCCCTCGGCGCGGGCCTTGGCGTAGGACACGACGCTGCCGAGGATGAGGCAGCTGAGGGCCAGCCCGGCCATGAGCTGGTTGTTGCCGCGGCCGGCGTAGTAGAGGACGAGGCCACCGAAGATCGCGGCGTCGCCCACACGGTCGAGCGTCGAGTCGAGGTAGGCGCCCCACTTGCTGGACCGGCCGGACTCGCGCGCCATGATGCCGTCGACGTTGTCGGAGAAGACGAAGGCCGTGATGACGAGCACCCCGACCCAGATCTCGCCGCGAGGGAAGAAGGCGAGCGCCCCGACGCACACCCCGAGGGTGCCGACGATCGTGACGATGTCGGGGCTGATGCCGAGCCGGAGGAACAGGTGGGCGATCGGACCGAGGATCTTGGTCATCGACGCACGCAGGAGTCTGTTGAGCATGGTGGCAACAGCGTACTGACCGCGCGGGGTGCGCGGCCCCCGCGCTCGCGTCGTGGCGCGTCGCCGCGTCGGGGCCCGCTCCTCGTGGGCGGCTCTGGTCAGTCGGTGGGCCAGGCCGCCACGAGGCGGGAGCGGGTGTCCTCGAGGAGCACGGGCAGTGCCTTGGTCTGCGCGATGATCGGCAGGAAGTTCGAGTCGCCGCTCCACCGCGGCACGATGTGCTGGTGCAGGTGGGCCGCGACGCCCGCCCCGGCTACGGCGCCCTGGTTCATGCCGAGGTTGAAGCCGTGCGGCTCAGACGCACCCTGGAGGGCGCCGATGGCCTGCTTCGTCAGGGCCGTGAACTCGGTCGTCTCCTCGTCGGTGAGGTCGACGTAGAGGGAGACGTGGCGGTACGGGCAGACGAGGACGTGGCCGGGGTTGTACGGGAAGAGGTTCATCACGACGTAGCAGTGCTCGCCGCGGTGGACGATGAGTCCCTCGGCGTCCGGCTTCTGCGGAGCGGCGCAGAACGGGCAGCCGTGCCCGGCCGCCTCGGTCGGCTTGTCGCCGAGGATGTACGCCATCCGGTGCGGCGTCCAGAGCCGCTCGAAACCGTCCTCGACGTGGGCGAACTCGGCCGCCGACTCGGTGCCACTGCCCTGGGTCGTCATGGTGTCAGATCCTAGGGCGGCCCCGGATCGGCTCCGATCGAGGGCTCCTTGAGGTCTCGGCGAGGTCTTGGCGAGGTCTCGGCGAGCCCCGCTCCCGTCCCGTGCGCAGCGTGTCGATTTCACGCGAGCCACGAGATTGGGTTCAATGGATGACGGGCCCTGCGGTGTGTGAGACCGCAGGGCCTTCGCCGTCCCCCGGCTCGGGTGCCCGTCGCGGCAGGTCGCGACGGGGCAGGACAGGGAACGACCCTGCGGGTGTGAGAGCCGCAGGGCCGGCGACCTGGAGCCCGTCCGGTGCGCTCGGGCGCCGGCACGGCAGGAAGGTGAAGGCCCGGGAAGTATGAGTTCCCGGGCCTTCTTCTTCGTCATCACCGAAGCGATTCGGAAGCCGTTCCGCCGAAGCGGTTCGGTACGTCAGTTGTAACCCCGCCCGAGCCGCGGCGCAACCACTTCCGCGAAACTTTCTCACCTCGAACGCTCTCCTCCGCGGCTTGCTGCGGCATCGCCGGGAACCTACGGTTCGCCTGTGCCCACCCCGGACGACGCATACCCCTACCTCAGTGATGTCGTGAAGGCCCTGACAGGCGCCGACCTGCCGCTGCCGATGCCGATGTTCGGCCTGCTGGTGCTGGTGGCTCTCGTCGCCGCCACGTTCGTCCTGCGCATCGAGCTGCGTCGCCGCTGGTCCGCCGGCGAGCTCGGCGGTCCGGCGTCGCTCGAGGCGCTCGACGAGCTCACGACGACCTTCGCGGCCGCGATGCTGCTGTCGGGCATCGCCGGCGCCAAGCTGTTCTCGCTGGCCGAGGACCCGGGCGCGGTGCTCGCGGACCCGGTGGGGCAGGTCTTCAGCAGCAACGGCTTCAACATCATCGGAGGCCTGGTCGTAGCGACTGCGGTGGGCGTGGTCATCCTGCGCCGCAAGCGAATCCGGGTCGCGCCGTTCCTCGACGCAGCCGCTCCGGCCCTGATGCTCGGCTACGCCGTCGGGCGCATCGGCTGCCAGGTCTCGGGCGACGGCGACTGGGGTGTCGCTGCCGACCTCGCCGACAAGCCCGGGTGGCTGCCGTCGTGGCTGTGGGTCCAGCAGTACGAGGGCAACATCCTCGGGGTGCAAATCCCGGCCCCCGGCGTGCACCCGACGCCGATCTGGGAGACGGCGATGGCACTCGTCCTCTTCGTGGTCCTCTGGGCGCTGCGGCGCCACCCGTACCGGGCCGGCTGGCTGTTCAGCCTCTGGATCGTGCTCGCAGCCGTCGAGCGGCTCGCCATCGAGCCGTTCCGCGTCAACGAGCTGCACGGACCGCTGGCGCTGAGCCAGGCGCAGTACCTGTCCGCCCTCTTCCTCGTCGTCGGCCTCGTGGGCCTGCTCGGCCTCCGGGCCCGGCGCACGACGGCACCGGACCCGGAGGCGGACGAGACGCGAGAGCCTCAGCCGAGCGAGACCGCGTAGACCTCGAAGCGGTTGTCGGCCGGGAGGGTGATCGACTGGAGCTGCCTGGCCGGGTCCGCGGCCACGGTGGTGCCGAACAGCTGGACCGGCGGCCCGTCGACGCCTGAGCCACCCTTGATCCGGTGGTCCATCGCGATGGCCACCGCGTTGCCGTTGTGACCGCTTCCGGCGGCCCAGTCGGTCAGCGAGATCGGCACCGACTGCACGCTGCCGTCGGTGTAGGTCAGGCGCAGCGCCGTCGACACGTCGCCGTTGTGCGTCGAGCCGATGACGTGGATGGCGCTGCGGCTCGCGGCCGGCACGAGCAGCGTCTGACTGCGCCCCTCGACAAAGTTCGGCGTCGTGCCGGAGGTCACCGGGGCGGCATACGACACTCCGTTCCAGTCCCACGTGCCCGCGGCCGGGAGCAGCGCGGCGTCATAGCTCCAACCGCTGTTGTCGAAGTTGCCCTCGCTCGGGGCGGCGACCGTCGCCGTCCCGTCGTGGTTGCGTGCCGGGGCGAGGTCGACGGCGCAGCCCGCGGCGCCCGAGACGCAGGACAGCGCCTCCTGGAGCTGAACGGTGACGGTCCTCGTCACGGGCTCGGCACCGGGCGCCGAGGCCGTGACCCGCACCTCGTGGGAACCGGCACCGAGCCCTGCCGGCAGCGCGAGGGTCACGGGCACCGACGCGCTCGCCGGGACGCCGTTGCTGTGCAGCACCGTCGCCCCCTCTCCACCCGAACCCACCGCGGCCGACCAGCCCTGCGGCGTCGTGACGTCGACGGTGACCGGCAGGCTCTTGGGAGCCTGGCCGACGAGGTCGACGGACAGTCGCGCCTCACGCGCACCGGTCGGAACCACCACCGGGTTGGGGCGCGCCGTCATCGACAGCGACAGACGCGGGTCGCGGCTCGCCTGGACCGCCGACGGCGGCACGTCCGCGGGGGTCGTGCCCCAGCGGCTCGGCGTCGTGCCCACGGTGTGGGCAAGCGTGCCACCCTGACGGAGCGCGTCCCAGCCGACCCAGCTCTTCGTGGTCTTCGTGCCGTTGACCGTCAGCGTCTGGACGTAGCGCCGGTCGTCCGAGACACCGGGGGCCGTAATCGTGAGCGACCCGCCCTGCCCGGTCCGCACCGACGACGGCGTCGCGACATCGATGTCGACGCGCTCGAACTGCGGCGAGCTGACGACGAAGTAGTTCGCGCCGCTCATCGTCGGGTAGAGGCCCCATGACGAGAAGACGTACCACGCGGACATCGTGCCGAGGTCGTCGTTGCCCGTCATCCCGTCGGCCCCGTCGGTGAAGAGCGTGAACGCGGCGCGGGCCACGGTCGCGATCTTCGCCGGCTGCTGCACCCACGCGTAGGTGTACGGCGCGAGCAGGTCGGGCTCGTTGTTGGGGTTGTACGTCGGCTTGCTGTAGTAGGCGTAGGTCGCCTCGATCCAGTCGGTCCGGGCGGTCCCGGCCGGGTCGGTGAGCAGCTTGTCGTAGGCGAAGAAGTCGTCGAGGCGCTTCTCGGTCGTCGCACGGCCGCCCATGAGCTTCACCAGGCCGGCGGGGTCCTGCGGGGCGAGCCACTGGTACTGGTACGAGCCGCCCTCGTGGAAGGCGTGCGAGGCCTCGACGGGGTCGTACGGGTCGAGCCACGTGCCGTCGCTCATCCGCGGACGGAAGGACTGCGTGCCGGCGTCCCAGAGGTTCTTGTACCAGCCGCTGCGCTCGGTGAGCATCGAGGCGTCGGCGGTGTGCCCGAGGCCCTTGGCCATGAGGGCGAGCGAGGCGTCGGCCGCGGAGTACTCCATCGTCGCGGACGCCGGGTGGGCGCAGTCGTTGTCACCCCCGTGCGAGACGCAGTCGGTGCCGACCCGCAGGCCGAACGGGATGTAGCCGAGCTTCTCGTACCAGTGCTGGCCAGACCGCCCGTTGTACTGGCTGTCGGCCGGCGGCTGCTCGGTCGCGTTCTGCTTGAGCAGCGCGTACGCCTCCGCCTCGTGCCCGGCGAGGAAGCCCTTGCTCCAGCCCTCGACGAGGAACGGCGTCACGGGGTCGCCGGTCATGATGTTGGTCTCGCTGTTGACGAGGGCCCAGCGGGGCAGCCAGCCACCCTCGCGCCCGATGGCGAGCACCGAGAGGTAGGAGTCGCGGGCGACGTCGGGGGCGAGCACCTCGAGAAGCTGGTTCTGCGGGCGGTAGGTGTCCCACAGCGAGAAGTTCTGCCGGGGCGTGTAGCCGTCGGCGACGTGGTTCTTCCCGTCCCAGCCGTGGTAGCGCCCGTCGACGTCCGAGGCGAGGTTGGGGTGCATGAGCGAGTGGTAGAGCGCCGTGTAGTACGCCGTCCGTCGCTCGTCGGTGCCGCCCGTGATGCGGGCCTTGCCGAGCTCGGACTCCCACCGCTGCGTCAGGGCGGCACGCGTCGCGTCGAAGTCGAAGCCGTCGCCGGTCTCCTTCGCGAGGTTGGCCCGCGCGCCGTCGGCTCCGGTGTAGCTGAGGCCTACCTTCATCGTCACCGAGGTCGTGCCGTGGGGGAACGTCAGGGCAGCGCCGTTGCCGCCGGCCTTGGTCGACGCATCACGCGCGCCGGCCGTCAGGGTGGAGCCGCTCCAGGTGCCGAACGAGCTGAAGGGCCGGTCGAACTCGGCGCGGAAGTAGACCGTGTGCTCGTCCTTACCCGCGCAGAAGTTGCCGTCGTGGATGCGGCCCTCGACCACGCGGTCGCCGATGACGTGCACCTCCGAGTCGAAGACGCGCATGTTGGCCTTGCCCGTGTTGAGCAGGACGTTGGCGGCCTTGTCGGCCGGGAAGGTGAAGCGCTGCCACCCAGTGCGGTCCGTCGCTGTCAGCTCGGCCTGGACGCCGTAGGCGGGCAGCCCCACGCGGTAGTAGCCGGGGCTCGCCTCCTCGTCGGAGTGGGAGTACGCCGACGCGTAGCGCGACGAGTCGACGCTCGTGATGGCGCCGCTCGTCGGCATGACGGGCAGCTCCCCGACGACCGGACAGCCCACCCCGGACAGGTGGGTCTGGCTGAAGCCGTAGATCGACTTCTGCGAGTAGTCGTAGCCACCCTCTCCTCCGGTGTCGGGGCTGACCTGGACCATCCCGAACGGGGCGCTGGCACCCGGGAAGGTGTTGCCGTTGTCCTGGGTGCCGATGAACGGGTTGACGGAGCCGACGAGCGGCTCGGCGGCCGCAGCCGTCGGGGGTGCGCCGGACGGCAGCACTGGCCCGAGGGCGGTGGCGGCGAGGACGACGGTGCCGAGCGAGCGGAGCACGGTGCGCATGGACGTTCCTTCTGGGGCGACGACGGTGTCCTTCCCGAGACTCGTGTCGTCCGGTGGGACGGGCAACCCGAGACGCCTGGCCTGTCCGATGGACGCCGGACATCGGACAAACAGGTCGTATGCCGTGTCCCTCCTCCGCGCCCTCGGCCACCCCGCGATCCGCACCTGACGGACGGCCTCGTACGCTCGCGACGCGACCGCTCGGGTCGCCGACAGACAGGGGTACCACTTCCATGCTCGCCACCAGGGTGCTCGCCGCCCTCCTCTGCACGCTCGCGGTCGCGGGCTGCTCGACCTCCGGGACAGGCCAGGCCACGCCCTCGGCCTCGTCGCCCGCGTCGGCCACATCGACCGCCTCTGCCACCACGGCGGAGACGGCAGACGGCCCGGGCGGGTCGCCGTCGACGGTCGTCTTCGACGACGCCGACGTCCCCGTCGCCAAGAAGCACTGCGAGGCCTACGTCGAGCTCAACCGTCGCGTCCACGCCCAGGGCCAGAAGGACGTCGCCGACAGCGCCGCGTGGACGGCTCTCCACGACGAGGCGAGGTCCCAGAAGGAGCAGGCACCGGACAAGTTCCGGGGCCTCTACGCCGTCATCGAGCTGTGGACGCTCGAGCTGAGCGACACCCGCGACGGGTCGGTGTCTGCCGACACCAAGGCGCGCCTCGGCGCGGCGGTCATGGGCAACGCCGGCGTGTGCACCGCGGCCGGGGTGACGCTGCCGATCCTCTGAGGGAGCACCGCAGCCGTAGCGAAGGAGCCCCCGCCGACGTCGTCGGCGGGGGCTCCTCGTGCGTCACCACACGGCATACGCGGTCGTGGCGGGTGCGACCTCAGACCTGGGCGCGGCTCTCGATCGCGGCCGCGATCTCGGCGATCGCGTCGTCGACCGGGACGCCGTTCTTCTGCGAGCCGTCGCGGTAGCGGAACGACACGGCGCCGGCGGCGCGGTCCTCCTCGCCCGCGATGAGCGTGAAGGGCACCTTGGACTTGCTCGCGTTGCGGATCTTCTTGGGGAAGCGGTCGTCGCTCGCGTCCAGCTCGACGCGAACTCCCTTGCGCTTGAGGCGGTCCAGCACCTCACCGAGGTAGTCGGCGTAGTCCTCGGCCACCGGCACGCCGAGGGCCTGGACCGGGGCCAGCCACACCGGGAACGCGCCGGCGTAGTGCTCGACGAGCACCCCGAGGAAGCGCTCGATCGAGCCGAACTTGGCCGAGTGGATCATGACCGGCTGCTGGCGTGAGCCGTCGGCGGCCTGGTACTCGAGACCGAAGCGTTCGGGCTGGTTGAAGTCGTACTGGATCGTCGACATCTGCCAGGTGCGTCCGATGGCGTCACGCGCCTGCACCGAGATCTTGGGCCCGTAGAACGCGGCGCCGCCCGGGTCGGGCACGAGCTCGAGACCGGACGCCGTGGCGACCTCCTCGAGCACCTTGGTGGCGGCCTCCCACTGCTCGTCGGAGCCGATGAACTTCGAGGACTTCTCGCCCTCGGTGTCACGGGTGGACAGCTCGAGGTAGAAGTCGTCGAGGCCGAAGTCCTTGAGCAGCCCGAGCACGAAGTCGAGCAGGTGCTTGATCTCGGAGGGGGCCTGCTCGGCGGTGACGTAGCTGTGCGAGTCGTCCTGCGTCATGCCGCGCACGCGGGTCAGGCCGTGCACGACGCCCGACTTCTCGTAGCGGTAGACGCCGCCGAACTCGAAGAGGCGCAGCGGCAGCTCACGGTACGAGCGCCCGCGCGACTGGTAGATGAGGTTGTGCATGGGGCAGCTCATCGCCTTGAGCTGGTACTTCGCGCCCTCGAGCTCCATCGGGGGGAACATCGTGTCGGCGTAGTACGGCAGGTGCCCGGAGGTGTGGAACAGCGCCTCCTTGCTGATGTGCGGCGTGCCGACGTAGGAGAAGCCCTCCTCGATGTGCCGACGGCGGACGTAGTCCTCCATCTCGCGCTTGATGACGCCGCCCTTGGGGTGGAAGACCACGAGGCCGGAGCCGAGCTCGTCGGGGAAGCTGAAGAGGTCCATCTCGGCGCCGATGCGACGGTGGTCGCGACGCTCGGCCTCGGCGAGGCGGTCGAGGTAGGCCTTGAGCTCGTCCTTGGTCGGCCACGCGGTGCCGTAGACGCGCTGGAGCTGCGGGTTCTTCTCCGAGCCGCGCCAGTAGGCGGCGGCCGAGCGCATCAGCTTGAAGGCGTTGCCGATGAGCTTGGTGCTCGGGATGTGCGGGCCTCGGCAGAGGTCGCCCCAGGCGCGGGTGCCGTCGCGGCGGATGTTGTCGTAGATCGTCAGCTCGCCGGCGCCGACCTCGACGCCCGCGCCCTCGGCGGCCTCGTCGGCGTTGCCGCCCTTGAGGCCGACGAGCTCGCACTTGTACGGCTCGCCCTTGAGCTCCTCCAGCGCATCGGCGTCGGTGACGACGCGACGGGAGAAGGTCTGCCCCTCGTTGATGATCTTCTGCATGGCCTTCTCGAGGGCCTTGAGGTCATCGGGGTTGAACGGGGTCTCGACGTCGAAGTCGTAGTAGAAGCCGTCGCGGATGGGCGGGCCGATGCCGAGCTTGGCGTCGGCGTGGAGCGACTGGACTGCCTGGGCGAGCACGTGGGCGGTCGAGTGGCGCAGGACGGCGAGGCCGTCCTCGCTGTCGACGGTCACCGGCTCGACGGTGTCGCCGTCGCCGAGGACGTGGAAGAGGTCGCGCAGCTGACCGTTGACACGCGCGACGACGACGGCGCGGTCACCCTCGAAGAGCTCACCCGCCGTCGTCTGCTCCGCGACCGATCGCTCGCTTCCGGCGACGGTGACGGTGATCTGTGCAGACACGGTTGGTGCTCCTCGTTCGACAGGACCCGGCGGCGGGCGACGGGTCGTGGGTGTGAGCCGCTGGGTGCGGCTCGGCAAGGGTATCGAGACACCGACAGGACGGGCGACGCGGTTTGGCTGTCGGCGCCCCTTGAGCAGGCGTGAGCGGGCCTGAGCGGGCCATGAGCGGGGCCCCAGTGGGCTCGAACCAATCCTCCGACCGCACCTCCGAGCGGATACTGGTGAGCCGGGGAGCCGCTCGGAACGGCGCCGACGGAGGGAGTGCGTCATGGAGGGGACGACCGACGACACCGGGCCGGGCAGGCCACCCGGTGCCTCGCCGGGAGCTCTGGCCGCCCTTGGCCTGGACCTGACCGCCACGGTCGCCCTCGCCGAGACCGCCGAGGCGGAGTTCATGCTCGCCCTGCACGACGGTGCGCCGACCGAGGCCAGGAGGGCGCTCGGCATGCACTCGGAGCGCGTCGCCGGAGGCGTGGCCGTCGTCATGGCTGCCGACCCCACGGGCGGCTACTGGAACAAGGCCCTGGGGTTCGGGCTGGCGGCGCCCGTCACCGAGGACCTCGTCGCGAACCTGGTGGACCTCTACGCGACGGCCGGAGCCCCGGCCATGACGCTGCAGGTCGCTCCGTCCCTGCTGCCGGAGGACTGGGACGAGCTGTGCGCCCGGCACGGCATCGTCGGCGGGTCCGTGTGGGCCAAGCTGCTCCGGCACGCCGACGTGCCCGTCAGCCCCTCGGTCACCGAGCTCCGGATCGGCACGATCGGCAGGGACGACACCGACGCGTACGCCCGCGTCTTCGCCACGGGATTCGGCATGCCGCCCGAGCCGCACCTGCTGTCGATGTTCGCCGCCGCCGGAGCCGGTGGACGGGGCTTCACCGCCTACGGCGCCTGGGACGGCGACCGGCTCGTCGCGGCAGCCAACCTGCACGTCGCCGGTCCTGCGGCTGCCTTCTGCGGTGCCGCGACCCTTCCCGAGGCCAGGGGCCGCGGCGCCCAGTCGGCGTTCATGCGCGTGCGGGTCGAGGCGGCTCGCGCCGCGGGGTGCGGGTGGATGAGCACCGAGACGTGGCAGGAGTCCGAGGGTGCGCACAACCCGTCGCTCCAGAACATGCTGCGCTCGGGCTTCGTCGAGGTCTACGACCGGCGCAACTGGGTCTGGCGGCCCTGAACGCGGCGACGTCGCGCGCGCCCGGCGCCCGCGACGTCGTCGGCATCACCAGGTGTTCTCGACCACGGCGTGCTCGATGTCGCCCTTGACGTTCTCCAGCACCGAGAGCGACCTGGACGGCTCGAAGGCGGTGCGCAGCCGCACCGTCGACGGCAGCCGTACGGGCTTGCGGAACCAGACCCGGCTCGACAGCCCCGCTGCGGGGAGACGCGGGCCGAGGGACGCGAGCACCCTTGCGTAGGAGTACATCCCGTGGGCGATCGCCGTGGGGAAGCCCAGCGGTCTGGCCGTGAGGGCGTGCAGGTGGATGGGGTTCCAGTCCCCCGACACGGAGGCGTAGGACCGACCCGTGCCCTCACCGAGACGCCACACCGGGCCTCCCGAGACGCCGGTCAGCGCCTCGGTCGAGGGCGGTTCGACGGCCTCGACGTCTGGGTGCTCCGCCCCGCGTGAGAGGTACGTGCTGACGCCCCGCCACACCACCTCGCCGCGCACGCCGACCTCGGACACGAGGTCGACCTGGCGTCCCCGGCGGTGGGGCCGCAGGTCCTGAGCCCACACGGACACGTCGAGCGGCTCGTCGACGTCGACGGGCCTGAGGACCTCGATCCGGTTCTCGACGTGGACGGCCCCGAGCAGCGGGAGCGGGAAGCGGTCCCCGCTCATGACCGACATCTGGAGCGGGAACGCGACGAGGTGCGGATAGGTCGGCGGCAGGGTGCCGGTGACCGGGAACCGGCACACCCGCGCATACGCGACGACGTCGTCGACCTCGAGGCGTATGCCGGCCCGGGAGTAGCGCACGTCGGGGAGCGTGTCGCTCGCGTTGCCTCGGCGCAGGGCCGCCGTCGCGTAGATGCGGCGCAGGTCCGGGGCGCCGTCGAGCGTGATCTCCTTCGTCATCGCGACCTCACGCGCCGAGCAGGCTCTGGCCGCAGACGCGGACCACCTGACCGGTGACGGCGGCGGCTCCCGGCTGCACGAACCAGGCGATGGTCTCGGCCACGTCCTTGGGCCGGCCACCCTGCTGCAGGGAGTTCATCCGACGGCCGATCTCCCTCGTGGCGAACGGGATCCGCGCCGTCATCTCCGTCTCGATGAAGCCGGGGGCGACGGCGTTGACGGTGATGCCGCGCTCCGCGACCTGGCGCGACAGCGCGGTGACGAGGCCGATGACACCAGCCTTGCTCGCACCGTAGTTGGTCTGCCCGCGGTTGCCCGCGATGCCGGCGATGGAGGCGACACAGACGATGCGACCGCCGTCGGCCAGGCCCCCCTCGCCGAGGATGGCCTCGTTCATCCGGAGGATCGAGCGGAGGTTGACCTCCATGACGCTGCGCCAGCGGTCGTCGTCCATGTTGACGAAGAGCTTGTCGCGGGTGATCCCCGCGTTGTGCACGACGATGTCGAGCCCGCCGTGGCGTGACGTGGCGTGCTCGACGATGCGGCGGCCAGCTTCGTCGGACGTCACGTCGAGCTGCAGCGCGGTGCCCTTGACCTCGTTGGCCACGGCGGCCAACGCGTCGCCGGCTGCCGGCACGTCGACGGCGACGACGGTCGCCCCGTCCCTGGAGAGCACCTTGGCGATCTCGGCCCCGATGCCGCGCGCGGCGCCGGTGACGACCGCGACCTTGCCCTCGAGCGGACGGAGCGCGTCGGCGTCGGGGCTCGTGGACTCGTCGACGCGCACGACCTGGCCGTCGACGTAGGCGGACCGACCCGAGAGGAAGAACTCCACGGCCGAGCGGACGCCGCCCTGCGCATCTCCCTGCGCGAGAACGAGGTTGGCCGTGGCGCCGCCCCGGAGCTCCTTGCCCAGCGAGCGCACCGCGCCCTCGAGGGCGCGCTGGGTCGTGACCTCGGCGACGTCGGTCAGCGTCGACGGGTCGGTGCCCACGACGACGACGCGGCCGTTGCGCGCGAGGGCCTTGACGGCCGGCGCCCCGAGCAGGCGCAGCTGGTCGAGGTCGGCCGGGTCGGTGGCGGTGCTGAGGTCGAGGACCACGGCGCCGACACGGTCCGCGGCGTCCGCGGCCGTGGCGACCGTGGCAACTCTGGCGCTGGCGAGCCAGGCCGCGATGCCCTCCGCGAAGCGGCCGCCTCCGGCGACGAGGACCGGGCCCTCGCAGAGCGGCAGGCCGGGCTCGTAGCGGCGCAGGGGGGTCGGCTGGGGCACGCCGACCTTGCGAGCCACGGGCGAGCTGACGATGGTCGTGAAGAGATCATTCATGTCAGGCCTCCAGGATCGCGACGACGCCCTGCCCACCGGCAGCGCAGATGGAGATGAGGCCCCGGCCGCCGCCGGCCTCGTGGAGCTGCTTGGCGAGCGAGGCGACGATGCGGCCGCCGGTGGCGGCGAAGGGGTGGCCCGCGGCGAGCGAGGAGCCGTTGACGTTGAGCTTCGTCCGGTCGATCGAGCCGAGCGGGGCGTCGAGACCGAGGCGCTCACGGCAGAAGTCCGGGTCCTCCCACGCCTTGAGCGTCGTCAGCACCGTCGCGGCGAAGGCCTCGTGGATCTCGTAGAAGTCGAAGTCCTGCAGGCTCAGGCCGTTTCGAGCGAGCAGGCGCGGGACCGCGTAGGCCGGGGCCATGAGCAGCCCCTCGTCTCCGTGGACGTAGTCGACGGCGGCGGTCTCGGCGTCGACGAACCACGCGAGTGGCGTCAGGCGGTGCTGGGCGGCCCACTCCTCGCTGGCGAGCAGCACGGCCGAGGCGCCGTCGGTGAGCGGCGTCGAGTTGCCGGCGGTCATCGTCGCGCCATCGCCCTTGCCGAAGACCGGCTTCAGCTTCGACAGCTTCTCGACGGTGGAGTCGGCACGCAGGTTCGTGTCGCGGGAGGTGCCGAGGTAGGGCGTGACGAGGTCGTCGAAGAAGCCGCGGTCGTAGGCGGCGGCGAGGTTGCGGTGGCTCGCAGCTGCGAGCTCGTCCTGGGCCTCACGCGTGATGCCCCACTGCGCGGCGGTGAGGGCCATGTGCTCGCCCATCGACAGGCCGGTCCTCGGCTCGACGTTCTCCGGGATGGACGGCACGAGGTGGCCGGGCCGCAGTCCGGCGAGCGCCTTGGCGCGAGCGCCCGCCGACCGGGCGCGGTTGGCGGCGAGGAGCGTCTGGCGCAGCCCCTCGCTCACGGCGATGGGTGCGTCGCTGGCGCTGTCGACCCCACCGGCGATGCCGGCGTCGACCTGGCCGAGCGCGATCTTGTTCGCGACGAGGACGGCCGCCTCGAGCCCGGTGCCGCAGGCCTGCTGGATGTCGTAGGCCGGCGTCGTGGGGTGGAGACGCGTGCCGAGCACGGTCTCGCGGGTCAGGTTGAAGTCGCGGCTGTGCTTGAGGACCGCGCCGGCCACGACCTCACCGAGCCGCTCCCCGGCGAGCCCGTAGCGCGCCACGAGGCCGTCAACGGTCGCTGTCAGCATGTCCTGGTTCGACGCCTTGGCGTAGGGCCCGTTGGACCGGGCGAACGGGATGCGGTTGCCCCCGAGGACGGCGACGCGCCGGGGCGGGCGCGGCGCGGGCGGGGTGGACCGCGGGGTGTTCTGGGAAGCCATGGGGTCTCTCCTGCTGTCGGCTGTCTGACCTGTCGTCGTCGTCCAAGATATCCGAAACCGGCAGTAGTCGATACAGCAAGTACCTGTTACTTTCGAGACATGGACGACGACGTGGCCACCTCTGCCGCACCGCCGGCGACGCCGCGGGACGGACGTGACTCCCGGTGGGAGCGGCACCGCGCCGAGCGCCGCGCCGCGCTCGTCGACGCGACCATCCGTGCCATCCGCACCCACGGCGCCGGCGTCGGCATGGACGACATCGCCGCCGAGGCGGGCACGTCGAAGACCGTCATCTACCGGCACTTCGACGACAAGGCCGGCCTCTACCGCGCCGTGGCCGAGCGCATCGACGGCCGGGTCGTCGGCAACGTCGGAGCGGCGCTCGGTGGCGCTGGACGACCGGCGACCGACACACGGGAGCTCGTGGCGTCCACGGTCGAGGCCTACCTCGCCCTCGTCGAGTCCGACACCGAGGTCTACCGCTTCGTCGTCAACCGTCCACTCGTCGACCGGCCGCTCGTCGACGACCCGGTGGGGGGCACCGTCGACCAGGTCACCGACCGGCTGACCGGGCTGCTCCTCGAGTCGCTCCGGGCGACGACGGCCGACCCGTCCCGCGCCCGCACCTGGGCCATCGCGCTCGTCGGCTCCGTCAGGGCCGTCGCGGACGACTGGCTCGCCACGCCCGAGGCCGATCGGGCCCCCCGCGCCACCGTCGTCGACTCCCTGACCGAGCTGGCCTGGCACGGGCTCGCGCCCGTCCTCGCGACACCCACCACCACGCCCGCAGCGACCTCCTGAGGTCCGACCGGAAGGCACGAGATGTCCACCGCTGCAGCCCCACCCACCCCTACCGCGCCTGACCACGACGACACCACCCTCGCCGCAGCGCTGCGAGCCCACCTCGACGGGCCCTTCGGCGAGGTCCGTGAGCACTGCCGCGCGCTCGACCCGGAGACGTACGGACCGCCGCCGGCACCGCTGGCGATGGACGAGCACCGGGCCCGCGTCACCTCCCAGCTTGCCTCCCTCGCTGCGGAACCGTATGCCGCACAAGGCTTCCCGGAGCGGCAGGGCGGCACGGCAAGATACGGCGACGCCGTCGCGGCCTTCGAGATGCTCGGGCACGCCGACCTCTCGCTCTTCGTCAAGGCCGGCGTCCAGTGGGGGCTGTTCGGCGGCGCCGTCTCCCTCCTCGGCACGAGCCGCCACGACCACCTGCTGGCGCAGGTCATCTCGGGCGAGCTGCAGGGGTGCTTCGCGATGACCGAGACGGGTCACGGCAGCGACGTGCAGAGCCTGCTCACGACCGCGACCTACGACCCGGACTCCGACGAGCTCGTCGTCCACTCCCCCGAGGCCGCCGCGCGCAAGGACTACATCGGCAACGCGGCCCGCGACGGACACGTCGCGGCCGTCTTCGCCCAGCTCGTTGTCGGCGGTGAGTCACGCGGCGTGCACTGCGTCCTCGTCCCGCTCCGCGACGACTCGGGCTCTCCCGCACGGGGCGTCACCATCGAGGACTGCGGCCCCAAGCTCGGCCTCGGCGGGGTCGACAACGGCCGCCTCCTCTTCGACCACGTGCGAGTCCCGCGCACCAACCTGCTCGGGCGCCACGGCGACATCGACGACGCCGGCACCTACTCGAGCCCCATCGACAACCCGGGCCGCCGGTTCTTCACCATGCTCGGCACCCTCGTGCGCGGGCGCATCTCCGTCGCCGGCGGCGCGGGCGCGGCCGCCCGATCCGCCCTGGCCGTCACGACGAGGTATGCCGCGGGGCGACGTCAGTTCGCCGCGCCCGGGAGCGACGTGGAGACGACCGTCCTGGACTACCGCACCTACCAACGTCGGCTCCTGCCGAGGATCGCGACGGCATACGCCCTTCAGCTCGCCCAGCACGAGCTCGTCTCGGCGATGGACGACGTGCTCGCGGGGCGCACGACGTCCGAGCAGGACCAGCGGCAGCTCGAGACTCGGGCTGCCGGCATCAAGGTGCTGACGACGCGGCACGCGACCGACACGATCCAGGAGTGCCGAGAGCTCTGCGGCGGCGCCGGCTACCTCTGGGCCAACCGCCTGGCCGCACTCAAGGCCGACACTGACATCTTCACCACCTTCGAGGGCGACAACACCGTCCTGCTCCAGCTCGTCGCCAAGTCCCTCCTCACGGAGTACCAGGCGAGCTTCGGCGACCTCGACACCGCGGGCATCGTGCGGTTCGGTGCCAAGCTGGTCGGTGGGACCGTCATCGAACGCTCGTCGGCCCGGGGCATCATCCAGCGTCTCGTCGACGCCGCCCCCGGGAGGGACGAGGACGTCACCTTCGGCATCCGCGGCACGCAGCTGCGCCTGCTCCGCGAGCGCGAGGAGCACCTCATCGAGGGGCTGGCCCGCCGCCTGCGGCAGGCCACCGCGCCCGGCGCCGACGCCTTCGCCGTCTTCAACGCGACGCAGGACCACCTCGTCGAGGCCGGCGCCGCCCACGTCGAACGCACGGTGGCCGAGTCCTTCGCCGCATCCGTCGAGGACTGCACCGACGACGGGGCGCGGGCCCTGCTCGCCAAGGTGTGCGACCTCCACGTGCTGGCGACGATCGAGCGCCACAAGGCTTGGTACCTCGAGCACGACCGGCTGAGCCCCGCGCGCGCCAAGGCCCTGACCGCACTGGTCAACGAGCTGTGTGCGGAGCTGCGACCCCACGCGGTCACCCTCGTCGAAGCGTTCGGCATCCCCGAGGGCCTGCTGACGACGGAGATGTCGGGCACCGCCTGAGGACCGGCGGGCGGGTCCGCAGTCAACGCCGTGGGTCAGGCCCTGGGTCAGGGCCGCGGGTCAGGCCGTCGGGCGCTGGTAGCGCCCCCGACGGTGCACGAGCGGCGCCTCGTCGTCCCCGACCTCGGCGTGCTCGACGGTCGCCTCGACGAGCACCGACCAGCCGACGTCGTGGCGGCTCGCCGGGTCGAGGCGGACCCCCATCCACGTCGTGGCCGACAGCGCGCGAGGGCCCCACTCGGTCTGCTCCCACTCGGTGAGCCGGAACGGCCCACCCGGCGCTGGCATGGCTCCGGCGAAGGAGTCCGCGAGGCGTTGGTCCCGTGCGCCGAGCAGGGCGACGACGGCCGTCCCGGTCTCCTCCAAGCGGTCGAGCAGGTCCGACTCGGCGTGGAGCAGCCCCACGACGCGGGCGGGGTCACCGGTCGCCACGAGATAGGACGACACGGTGAGCCCGGCCCGCTCGATCCCGACTCCCGAGGTCCACAGCGAGACGGTGCCGCCGATGCGACCCCGGATGCGGCGAACCTGGTCGCGGTCGCCCTCAGGCGTGTCGAACGGGTGCTCGGTGTGGATCGTCACGAGCGGGTCCCGGCGGACGCAGACGGTGCGGGACGGCCTGTCACTCGGGCTCGGCCACGAAGAGGGCGTCGTCGACCGTCACCTCACCGGGCTCGAGCACCCGGGCGTAGACACCGGCGCACTGCGACGGCGTCTGGGTGATCTCGAGCGTGCACTCGCCGAGCCGGACGACCCGCCCGACGAGCTTCTCGAGGCCGGACGAGTCCATGTCGAGGACGATGTTGGCCTTGGGGTGGGTCTCGACGTAGTCGTCGGCCGTGACGAGGTGCACGGCGTGCTTCTTGGAGCGGTTGCCCTCGGGGCCCGTCTCGGTCATCTCCACCGAGTCGAGCTGCTGCCCGGGCGCGTCGGAGTCGGGATAGATGAACAGGCTCGAGACCGTGGCGATCATGAGCCACACGCTAGCCCGCCGGCACGGCAGCAGGCGGTTGCGACGTGCAGCGGCCGACGTCCGGTGGGCGGGTCGCCCTGCACCGCACCTCAGAAGCCGGTGGGCTCGGTCTCGAACTCGGGCTCGGTCGGGCGGGCCTCGTGGTGCAGAGGATGCACGGCCGTCGTGCGCTCGAGCCAGAGCAGGGCGTCGTAGCGGGCGCCGATCCGGGTCGGCACGTAGTTCCCGACCTCACGCTCCGGGTGGTAGACGACCCCGATGGCCCGGTGCCCCAACCAGCTCGAGAGCCACGGCCCGGACCGGTCGTCGGGGAAGACGAGCAGGGCGGGCGCGCCGAGGGTCTCGTGGAGCAGCGACTCGAGGCTGCCGGCGCGGGCGACCGGGACCGGCAGGACGCTCTCGGGGGCGCCCCACGAGTCCGCGGCCAGCACGGTCCCGCGGTGTGAGGCGAAACCGACGAGCGCGACGTCCTCGGCGGGGTGCCGCTCCCGCAGGAGCTGGCCGACGTTGACGAGCCCCTCACGCGCCATGTCGGTGGCACGCGCGTCGCCGACGTGGGTGTTGTGCTCCCAGACGATCCCCTGCGACCTCGGGCCGCCGTGGCGGGAAAGCCGCTCGACGGTGTCGACCATGTGGTGGTCGCGGACGTTCCACGACTGGCGGTCCCCGCGCACCATGGTGCGGTAGTAGTGCTCGGCGTTGGTCGCGACCTCGGCGTTCTGCACCACGTCCAGCATCTCCGCGTCCCCGGACCGCTCGCGTGCCCGGCCGCGCACCTCGACGAGGAGGCGCACGACGTCCGCCTCGCAGCCGGCGGGGACGAGCCGCGTGCTGCGGGCGTACTGGTGCGGGTCCTCGCCGTAGGGCACGAAGCACTGCCACGCGCGCAGCGCCGCCGGCAGCGACTCCGGGGCGTTGGCCTCCAGCCAGCCCATGATCTCCCAGAGCGAGTCCCAGAGGGAGTAGACGTCGAGCCCGTAGAAGCCCACCCGGGCGGACTCGGGTCGCGCCAGGTTGTACGCGTGGAGCCACGTCAGGAACTCGGCGACCTCGCGGTTGGCCCACATCCACGTCGGCCACCGCTCGAACCGGTCGAGGACGCCGACCGCGTCGAGGTCCTGGTCGGCCTCGCCCCGGACCCAGCGGTTGATCCGCCAGCAGTCGGGCCAGTCCCCCTCGACACCGATCCACGTGAAGCCGTGCTCCTCGACGAGACGCCGGCTGAGCAGGGCCCGCCAGCGGTAGTAGTCGCTCGTCCCGTGGGAGGCCTCCCCCACGCAGACGAACCGCGCACCACGCACGCGCTCGACGAGCGCGTCGAGGTCGGTGGACCCTCGCAGGGGCCCGGCGAGCGTGCGGACCTCCAGGGCCATCCGCTCGGTGCCGGTCGCCCCAGCCCCCTCCGGAGATCCGCCCCAGACGGTCATGACATCCTCCCCCGGGCCGATGCGGGCGAGACCACCCCGAGGTGGACGACGAACCAGTCGCGGGCCAGGGCGGCTGCCTCGGCGAGCGTCCCGGGCTCCTCGAACAGGTGGGTCGCCCCCGGGACGACCGCCAGCTCGCTCGTGCACCCGGTCAGGGACTCCCGGGCCCGCCTGTTTAGGGCCAGGACCTCGCGGTCGGCGCCGCCGACGATGAGCAGGGTCGGGGCGCGGACGGCTGCGAGCCTCGGGCCGGCGAGGTCCGGGCGGCCGCCCCTGGAGACGACCGCAGCGATGTGCGCACTGGGCTCGGCGGCGGCCCACAGCGCCGCCCCTGCACCGGTGCTCGCCCCGAAGTAGCCGATGGCGCAGGAGCCGGTGTCGGCCCGCCCTGCCAGCCAGTCCGTCGCCGACCCGAGGCGGGTCGCGAGCAACGGGATGTCGAACACCGCGGCGCGGTCACCCTCCTCCTCGGTCGTCAGCAGGTCGAGGAGCAGCGTGCCGAGTCCCGCCTCGTGGAGGACGTCGGCCACATAGCGGTTGCGTGGGCTGTGCCGGCTGCTCCCGCTGCCGTGGGCGAACACCACGACGCCGGTGGCGTGAGCCGGCAGTCGAAGGTGTCCCTCGATCGACACCTGGCCGGCCGGGACGACGACGTCCTCGTCGGTGGCGGAGCCTGGGTGGGCGCCGGGGTCGTCGCCTGCCCCGGCCGCATCACCCGTGCCGGCGGCCCGGGCGCGACGGTCGGCCTGCTCGAGGAGGGCGACGACCTCGTCGTCGGTCGTCGGCGAGAAGTCCACGTAGTGCGCGCCGACGGCCCGGAAGTGCTGCGGCGCCGACACGCACACGACGGCATCGGCCTCGGGCAGCTCACGCAGGGTCTGGGCCGGGGCGACCGGGACGGCCAGCACGACGCGCTCGGCGCCCAGCTGCCGTGCGACCCGGCACGCGACGCGCGCGGTCGAGCCGGTCGCGATCCCGTCGTCCACGACGACGGCCACGCGACCGTGCAGGTCGGCCCTCGGACGGCCACGGCGCAGCCGGTCGACCCGGGCGTCGAGGACGGCTCGTTCACGGGCCTCGACCGCGGCGAGCTCCTCCTCGCTGACCCGGGCGCGCGCCAGCAGCATGCGGTCGACCACCCGGATCCCACCCTCTCCGATGGCGCCCATCGCGAGCTCCGGCTGGAACGGGACGCCGAGCTTGCGCACGACGATGACGTCGAGCGGGGCGTCCAGGGACTCCGCGACGACGGAGGCGACCGGGACCCCGCCCCGGGGCAGCCCGAGCACGACGACGTCCTGGGCCCGCAGGAATGCCAGCCGTTCGGCCAGCACCCGACCGGCGTCCCACCGGTCCTCGAAGACGACCATGACGTCCTCCCTCCGCGCGGACGAGCGAGCGCGGGCGCGGTCACGCCGCGGTCTCTCCCGTTCATCGTCGCCCCGGGTCGAGCGCGGCGACAGAGACCTTGGTCCCACCGGCGTCGGGCGCGAACCGCTGTCGCCGAGCGAACGGCAGGCGCACACTGGGTGATGGCCATCGACCTGGAGCGGCAATGGTTCCTCGGCCTCGCCGAGCTGCGCTACGCCCGCTCGCTCGCCCAAGCGGATCCGGGCGGTGCTCGACGGTCGTACGGTGCTCGACACGCGTGACGCCATGCTCGTCTTCGAGCCGCGCCGCATCGTGCCTTGGTATGCCGTCCCGCCCGGTGATCTGGACCTCGACCTCACCGAGCACGACCCGTCACCCGTGCCGGAGCTGCGTGCGCCGGTGCTGCCCCCGAGCCACGACGACTGGCACACGGTGCCGGGTCGGTCGCTGCACCTGGGTGACCGCGGCGAGGTGGCGTTCCGGCCCGACGCACCCGAGCTCGGGGGCCGCGTCGTGCTCCCCTGGGGCCCCTTCGACTGGCTGGAGGAGGACGAGCCGGTCATGAGCCATCCCCACGACCCCTTCAAGCGGATCGACGTGCTGCGGAGCAGCCGGCACGTCCGGGTGCAGGTGGACGGTGTCACTGTGGCCGAGTCCCACCGCCCGACGATGCTCGTCGAGGCGCACCTGCCGGTGCGGTGGTACCTGCCGCGCGACGACGTCCGGATGGACCTGCTCACGGCGTCGGCGCACCACACCGTCTGCGCCTACAAGGGAGTCGCGAGCTACTTCGGGGCCGAAGGGGCGCCGGACGTCGCGTGGTTCTACCCCGACCCGCTGCACGACGCCCTGCCCGTGAAGGACCTCGTCTGCTTCTGGCGGCCCGCGGTGGTGCTCGTCGACGGCGTGCCCGTCGACACCTCGATGCCCGGCGACTGACCCAGCGCGCCGCGGGACGAGGCACCCGGCATACGCCCCTCGACACCCGGGAAGCAGAAGAGCCGCCCTGCGACTGCGCAGTGCGGCTCGTTCTCGTTCGGTGGACGTGAAGGGACTCGAACCCCTGACCTCTCGCGTGTGAAGCGAGCGCTCTAACCAGCTGAGCTACACGTCCGGGCGCCCCTGTGCCGACAGGGCGTCGGGGCGTCGGAGGGAAACAATAGCCGGTGCGGACGCCCGTGCGTTAATCGCCCCCGGGATGACCTGTCCGCGACCGGTCAGTCGACCCCCGGCACCTGCGTCAGCAGCTGCTCGGCCCACTGCGGGACGAACTGCGGGATGCCCGCCCAGGCGAGGTAGCCCCAGATGACGCCCCACACGATCAGCAGCGTGCCGAGCGCGACGACGCCGCGCACCCAGATCGCCTGACCCATGATCCAGTCGTTCCAGCGGCTCACGTGGTGCCGGGCGAAGTCGAGCCAGCGCTGGGCGAACTCGAACTCGCTCGCGAGGATCAGCAGGCCGAAGAAGACGACGAGCCAGCCGGGCCCGGGCGCCGGGACCATGACGAGGCCGGCGACGGTCACGAGGCCACCGACGACGCCGACGGCGGTGCGCCACACGAGGTGGGTGGCCCGGTTGCTGCGCAGCCGTGCCCGCCAGGCCCAGCGGTCCTCGACGGCGTCCAGCGTCACGTTGCGGTCGGAGTAGTCCACGGGGGTGTCGTCGTCCCGGCGGCCTCCGGGTTCGCGCCCGGTCACGGGTCCGAGTCCCGCTCGGCGTTGCTGCGGAAGATCCGCTGCAGCTCGCTCGTCACGGGCCGCTCGGCCGGCATGGTCCGAGCGTCGACGGCGTGGATCGGCAGGACGTCCTTCGTGGAGCTCGTGATGAAGACCTCGTCGGCGCTCTGCAGGATCTCGAGCGGCAGGGGCTCCTCGCGGATCTCGATCCCGGCGGCGCGACCCCACTCGATCGTCAGCTCCCGGGTGATGCCGAGCAGCAGACCCGAGTCCGCGGGCGGGGTCAGGACGACGCCGTCGACGACGACGAAGATGTTGCTGCCCGTGCACTCGCAGAGCTCGCCGCGGGTGTTGCCGAAGACGGCCTCGACGGCGCCCTCGGCCTTGGCGCGCGACAGGGCGACGACGTTCTCGGCGTAGGACGTCGTCTTGAGGCCGACGACCGCCGAGCGCTCGTTGCGCGTCCACGGCACGACCGTCAGCTTGCCGCTCACCGGCGGGAGCGGCTGCGGCGCCGCGAGGACGATGTAGGTCAGCGAGGCGTCGTCACGGTCGGACCCCAGCGGGCCGATGCCGCCGGTGACGCTGTAGCGCAGCCGGCCGAAGTCGATGGTCGGTCCGTCGAGCACGGCGGCGACGCCCTTGTCGACGAACGCCAGGTCGAGGGGCGGCAGGCCCAGCCCGGCGGCCGACCGCTCGAGGCGCCGGTGGTGGCGCGTGAGCGCGAAGGGCTGTCCGGCAGCGATCTTGGCGGTCTCGAAGACGCCGTCGCCGACCGTCACCGAGTGGTCGAGGGCGGAGACGGAGGGGCCGGTCGGGTCGACGAGGTCACCGTCGACCCAGACGCGCGTGGTGGAGCTCATGTGCCGGTGCTGTCCCTTCGTCGTGGCTCGACGGCCGCCCGAGGGCGTCCGACGGGAGTGTTCATGGTGTCACAGTGCCGGCGGCGAGCCCGATGAGGCGGGCGGCCTTGAGCTCGGTCTCGGCCCACTCCCCCTCGGGGTCGGAGTGCCAGGTGATCCCGGCGCCGGTGCCGAAGCGCAGCCACCGGCGTCCGTCGTCGTCGGGCTCCGCCCAGAAGGTGCGGATGCCCACCGCCAGGTCGGCCTCGCCGCGGTCGGCGTCGACCCAGCCGATCGCGCCGCAGTAGGGCCCACGGGGCGCCGTCTCGAGGTCGTGGATGGCCTCGAGCGCGCTCGACTTCGGCGCCCCCGACACCGACCCCGGCGGGTAGGCGGCAGAGAAGATCTCGGGCCAGCCCACGCCGTCCCGGAGGCGCCCGCTGACGGTCGAGACGAGGTGCACGAGACCCGGGTGCGCCTCCACCGCGCACAGCTCGTCGACCGACACCGTGCCCGGCTCGCAGACGCCGGAGACGTCGTTGCGCATGAGGTCGACGATCATGACGTTCTCGGCGAAGTCCTTGGGCAGCATCTGCTCGGCCGTGGCGGCCGTCCCCTTGATCGGCCGTGTCACCAGACGCCCGTCGCGGCGGGAGAGGAAGAGTTCGGGTGACGCGCTGACGACGTCGAGACCGGCCGCGTCGCACCGGATGCGCGCAGCGTGAGGCGCCGGGTTGCCTTGTCGCAGAAGCGCATCGAGACCGTCGAGGTCCGCGTCGCCGTCGAGCTCGTGGCTGAGGACGCGGCAGACGTTGACCTGGTAGACGGTGCCCGCGGCGATCCGCTCCCGGACCTCCTGGACAGCGCGGACGTATGCCGTCCGGTCGAGCGACGTGCGCCAGTGGCGGTCGAGCGGTTCCCAGCCCGCGGCGGGAGCCGGCGGACGCGCGCTCCTGCGGCCCACGGCATACGACCTCGGGGTGACCTCGGCGAAGCGCACCGCCGTCACGGCGCCCTCGAAGGTGGCCACGACGGCCCAGAAGCCCTCACGCGTGATGGCGTCGAGGGCTTCCGGGCCGTGACGGACGTCGAGCACCTCGCGCGCGTCCCGGTCGGCGAAGCGGGCGTGGTCCACCCGCAGATCGTAGGGCCTAGGAGGCGAGGGCCTTCTCGATGTCGGCGGCGAGGTCGGCCGGCTCGGTCGTCGGCGAGTAGCGGCCGATGACGGTGCCGTCGCGGGCGACGAGGAACTTCGTGAAGTTCCACTTGATCTTCTTGCCGAGCAGGCCACCCTTCTCGGACTTGAGCCACGTGTAGAGCGGGTGCTCGTCAGAGCCGTTGACGTCGATCTTGGAGAACATCGGGAAGGTGACGCCGTAGTTCTTCTGGCAGAAGGCCCCGATCTCCTCGTCGCTGCCGGGGTCCTGGCCGCCGAACTGGTTGCACGGGAAGCCGAGCACGGTCAGGCCCTGGGCGCGGTAGGTCTCGTAGAGCGTCTCGAGTCCAGCGAGCTGCGGGGTGTAGCCGCACTGGCTCGCGGTGTTGACGACGAGGATGACGTCGCCGGCGTACTCCTCGAGCGACACCTCCTCGCCGTCGATGGCGGTGGCCTTGAAGTCGTGCAGGACGGTCACGTGGTCTCCTCTGTGTTGCGGTGTCGGTGGGTGGTTCGGAGCGGCGGCCGGTCGAGATGGGTCATGCGTCGGGTTCGGGCGGCACGGCCTGACCGTCGCGCTCGTCGCGGTCGGCCCACTCGAGCAGCGCGGCGAAGTCGAAGACGGCGTCGTCGATGCCGGCGTGGAGGTCCCCGAGGCGCGCGTAGCGCTCCGGCATGGTCGCGATGGTGAAGTCCTGCGGCTCGGCGTCGGCGACCTCGTCCCACGCGAGCGGGGCCGAGACCGTGCCCCGCGGGTTGCCGCGCACGCTGTAGGCGGCGGCGATGGTGTGGTCGCGGGCGTTCTGGTTGTAGTCGACGAAGAGGTCCTTCGGGGAGCGGTCCTTGCGCCACCACGTCGTCGTGACGTCATCGGGCAACCGGCGCTCGACCTCACGGGCGAAGGCCAGCGCTCCACGGCGGACGTCCTTGAACCCCCAGTCCGGGGCGATCCGGACATAGACGTGCAGCCCCGACCCGCCCGAGGTCTTGGGCCAGCCGACGGCACCGAGCTCGTCGAGGATCTCGTGCGTCGTGGCCGCGGCCCGACGGACCTTGTCGAAGCCGCACTCCGGCATCGGGTCGAGGTCGATGCGCCACTCGTCGGGGCTCTCGGTGTCGGCGCGGCGGCTGTTCCAGGGGTGGAACTCGACCGTCGACATCTGCACCGCCCAGATGACGTCGGCGAGGCGGGTCACGCACAGCTCGTCGGCGTGCAGGCCGTAGCGCGGGAAGTGCAGCCGCACGGTCTCGACCCAGGGCGGAGCGCCGGCGGGGAGGCGCTTCTGGTGCACCTTCGGCCCGTCGACCCCCTTGGGGAAGCGGTGCAGCATGCACGGCCGCTCCCGCAACGCGCCCACGATGCCCGGCCCGACGGAGAGGTAGTAGTCGACGAGGTCGCGCTTGGTCTCGCCCCGCTCGGAGAAGTAGACGCGGTCGGGGCTCGAGAGGCGCACCGTGTGGTCGCCGACCTCGATCTCCTCCGCGGGGGCCTTGCTCGACGCAGCCATGGGCGACAGCCTACGGACCGCACGCCCGCCGGTGCTCGAACGGCCGGCCGGTGCCGACCGCACGCCGTGGCGCCCGGACCGGCCGGACGGCATACGCCCCGACGTGCGGAAGGGCCCGCCGACGTGAGTCGACGGGCCCTTCCAGCTGAGCGGACGACCGGGCTCGAACCGGCGACCTCAACCTTGGCAAGGTTGCGCTCTACCAACTGAGCTACGTCCGCCTGCCAACCTCCGGAGCCGGGGCTCCGTGGGTGCGAGGTAGACCATAGCGGACGGGTGGCCGGAGTGCGAAACCCGCTCTCCGAGTGGCCGTTCGGGTGGTTCCCGACAGCAGTCGAGCGTCATCCCCGGAGAGTGATGCGCACCCGCACCCCCGCCGGTTGCCTGAAGGTATGTGCCGCTGGATGGTGTACTCAGGTGACCCGGTCCTCGCCGAGGACCTCCTCTTCAAGCCGGAGCACTCGCTCATCGAGCAGAGCCTCCACTCGCGGATGGGGGCCACGACGACGAACGGCGACGGGTTCGGGATCGGCTGGTACGGGGAGAGTCCCGTGCCCGCGGTGTTCAAGAGCGTGGATCCGGCCTGGAACGACGAGAACCTCCGCGAGCTCACCACCCAGGTGCGCACGGCCCTGCTCTTCGCCCACGTGCGCGCGTCGACGGGGACCCCGGTGCAACGCAGCAACTGCCACCCGTTCCGGCACGGTCGTTGGCTGTGGATGCACAACGGTGCGGTCTTCGGCTTCCACGAGCTGAAGCGCGAGATCATGTTCGCCGTGGACGCCTCGCTCTACCCGGACGTGCAGGGCTCCACCGACTCCGAGGCGCTCTTCTTCATCGCCCTGACCTTCGGGCTCGAGGACGACCCGTTCACCGGGGTGGCCCGGGCTGTCGGCTTCGTCGAGGACCTCGCGGAGCGTCGTGGCGTCGCGAACCCGGTGCAGGCGACCATGGCGGCCAGCGACGGCACGTCGGTCTGGGCGTTCCGCTACTCGACCCAGCACGCGAGCCGCACCCTCTTCCACTCGACGAACGTGGCGCAGCTGCGCGACCTCCACCCCGAGGTCGAGATGCTCCAGACCCTGGGCGACGACACCAGGTTCATCGTGTCTGAGCCCCTGCGGGACCTCCCGGGTGCCTGGCGCGAGGTGCCGGAGTCCTCCTGCGGCATCATCCAGCCGGGCGACGACGAGATCCGGGCGTTCGCGCCGATCCGTCCGGCCCGCGTCGCCTGAGCCCCGTCGTCGCGGGCGCTCGGCGCCCGCGACCATCGTCGTCCGAGGGCATCACCCCCCGAGGATGCGGGCCTTCTGCATCTGGAACTCCTCCTCGGTCAAGACCCCGGAGGCCCGCAGCTCACCCAGCTGCTGGAGCCGCGCGAGGTCGACGTCCGGGTCCCGCTGAGACGGCGGCGGGGGCGGGGGTGGCGGTGGTGGCACGGCGTACTGCGGCGGCGCGGCGTACTGCTGCGGCGGGGCCGCCTGCTGCTCCTGTGCGGCCCAGCGTCCCGCCTGCCGGCGCGACACCCGGTTCGACACCGCCGTCGCCGTCCCGGCCACGACGGCCGTCCGGGCCATCCCTCCGATGAGTCCCATGGCGTGCTCCTTCACTGAAAGTCCGTGCTGATGGTCGGAACGGGCTCATGGGCTGGCCTCGTTCCGGTGCGTCTCGTCCCCGCTCGACGCCTACCCGGCGTCGGCCACGTGTCCCGCCCCGCCGGAGGTCGTGGCCGGCTCGAGCGCGTCGAGTGCTTCGAGGCGAGCGATGACCGCATCGGCGGGGATGCGGACGCTCGCCACGACCTCGGCACCGGCCCGGCGCATGGCCGAGACGAACGGTCCGGCCCACGAGTTCTCGTAGACGAGGAGGGCCACCGCGTTGCCGGGCTCGACGAGTGAGGCCGCGTGCGCCAGGTCCTCCTCGTCGAGCAGATCCGACTCCACACCCTCGAAGACGGCGAGGTCGAGGGTCCCGCCTCCGTCGAGGTCGGAGATCGCGACCGCGGTGACGGCTCCGTCCTGCCCCCGCACCAGGGCCCTCATGTCGAGGATCCGGATGATCCCCCGGTCGACGAGGTCGACGAGGATGGCCATGCCCTCCCCCGTCAGGCGAGCACCGGGGAACTCCAGTGCGAGGTAGTCGATCGGTCCGACGTCGACGTTGACACCCATGTCATGCCTCCTTCGCGGCTGTCCCCTGACCGCTCGAGCATGCAGCGCGACGTGACCCGGGTGCATCTCTCCTCGAGGATGACTGGGGCGCTGCGACAGACCGGCCGGGGCGGAGGAGGCGGGCTCATGGCCCTCGGCGCCCGCGCCCGGCAGCCGGTGCAGGGCGCGGACGCCGATACCCAGCGACTCCAACAGGCCGAGCACCCGGGACAGGGTGAGGGCGTGCAGCACCGGGACCCGGAGGACGGTCGTCCCGGACCGGTTGACGCACTGGAACGGGACCGACGGATCCCTCAGGTCGACCTCGAGCTCTCCTTCGAGCACGATCTCGTACCAGAGCATGGTCAGCCTCACATCCCGGGAACGCGGCTTTCACCGCAGGCCGCGACGGTCCGTGACTAGCCTCGAAGAGTCAGGGGTCACCAGCATCCACCGATGAGGTTGACATGGTCGGGCCGCGTCAGGCGCGCATGACCCTCCCCGTGCCGGGACCGGGGCTCATCCGACGTCCGCGCCTGCTCTCGCTGCTGGACCAGCGGCCGGTGGTCGTGCTCGCGGGCATGGCCGGCTACGGCAAGACGACGGTCCTCGCGGCCGCCGGCCGGCGTTCCTGCCGGGACGGCTCTGCGCTGTGGCTGACCGTGGACGCCTCGGACCGTGAGCCCGTGCGGCTGGTCTCCGACCTGCTGACCGCCGCCACCGTGGCAGGCCTCGACGAGTGGAACGCTGATGCTTCGGGCGAGTGGCGCACCGGGGACGACGGGCTCCGTGCCGCCCTCGAGCCACTGCGCTCCTCGGCTCTGCGGGCGGAGCCGATCACCGTGGTCGACGCGTTCCTCGAGGCGCGCTACGACAACGCGCGACCGGTGACCCTGGTCCTCGACGACCTCCAGAACCTCGCGGGATCCGACGGCTCGGCGCGGGTCGTCGACCACGTGCTCCGGTGGGCGCCCGCCAACATGCGTATCGCGATCGCGGCCCGCGTCGTCCCGCCCCTGCGACTGCAGCGCCTTCGGCTTGAGGACCGCCTGACCTACCTCGGTCACGCCGACCTCGCGTTCAGCCCGGAGGAGACGGCTCAGGCGGTACGCGCTGCGGGCCTCGACCTGGACGCCGACACTGTCGACAGGGTCCACCGGGTCACCGACGGGTGGCCTGCAGGCGTCCGGATGGCGGTCCTGGCCGCACGCCAGAGCGCCAGGCCTCGACAGGCGTCGGTCCAGCTCGGACGGAGCCCGGCCCTGGCGGACTACCTCGCCACCGAGGTCCTTGCCTCGCTCGACGACGACGTCAGGAGCTTCGTGCTCGACAGCTGTCTCGACGACGAGGTGTGGCCCTCGCTCGTCGACGCCGTCCGAGGCACCCAGGACGCGGAGAGCTACCTCGAGAAGTGCCTCGCCGACGGGCTGTTCCTCGAGCAGGGTCGCGTCACCGCGCACGAGCACTGGTTCCACTGGCACCCCCTCTTCGCCGCGCATCTGCGCCGCAGGCTCGGCGCCGCTTCCCCCGAACGTGCCGCCGCCCTCCACGTCCGGGCCGGGCAGTGGTGGGAGCCGCTCGACCCGGCGCGCGCGCCATCTCCCACGCGATCGCGGCGGGCGACGCGGACACCGCCGCCAGGATCTTCGGGGACCACTGGCTCGAGCTCTTCCTCCAGGGCCGGGCCGACGCCGTGCTCGACGCGGTGGAGGCGCTGCCCGTCACGACGGCCGGCGTCGGCGACATCCGTCTGGCCAAGGCCCTGCTCCTGGCTCAGCGAGGCCGGCTCGAGGCTGCGCGGTCGCAGATCGCGGCCGCTCGGAGCGCGAGCGAGCTCCTGCCACCGGCCGACCGGGTCCGGTTCGACGATCGTGCGGCAGTGGTCGACCTCTTCCGCACCGGCTTGGACCACGGGCTCGGCGCGGCTGTCGCGTCCGGTGTCGCGCTGCTGCGACGCCTGCACGGGGAGGGGTGTGAGCCGGACCCCGCGGTCCGCGCGTCGGCCGAGGTCTTCGTGGGAATGGGAGAGGCGCGTCTCCAGAGTCACGGGCCGGCGCCCCTCGAGCTGCTCCGCTCGTCGGCTGCCACCGCGCACGCGACCGGGCTGGTGGCCCTCGAGCTGACCGCCCTCGCCGAGTCGTGCTTCCCGGCGGTCACCGAGGGGCGTCCGGGCGAGGTGGCCGCTCTCGCCGCAGACGTGCTCAGGCGTGCCGACGCACGTGGGTGGGTAGGACTCGCGACCGTGGCGCCGGCCGTGGCGTACCTCGGGTGGTTCGACTACTGGCGAATTCGGCGGGCCGCAGAGCTCGAGCTCTACTGACGCCCGGCCGGCCCGGCCGGCCCGGGCGGCCCACCGCCCCGACGGCGCGGCGCCGATCTCCACCCGGAGGGGTGACGCGCCCACCACGGCGCCCACGCCATGCTGCATACGCACAGGGTGCGCCGATGGAGGTGGATGGACATGCAGGCCGTCGTCGTCGTCACTGGCGAGGTGGACGAGCGGGACGTCTGGCCGTATGCCGTGTGGACCGGCACCGACGGAACGTGCACGACGCTGACGGTTGCCATCCACGACAGCCGGGAGCTGGTGGGGGTGCTTGCCACTCTGACGGGGCTGGGGCTGGAGGTGACCTCCATGCACGTCGTCGTCGACGGTCGGCCATCGGTCCCAGGCCACGACACTGCTCGACGGCGGCGCGATCAGCGCTGAGGAGTACGTCGTGATCGAGGCACACGCACTCCCTCGCCCCGCACCGCGCAACGGACGCGCGCCGGCTAGCTCTCGACGGCCATCTCGCCGAGCTCGGACCACTGCGTGCCCTCGATCGTCGTGTTGACGATCTTCGGCGTCGCGGTGAGGTAGGCGGGGAGGCTCGACGTGGCCTCCTTGAAGTGGTCGCTCTGCACGTGGGCACCGCCTGCCGCCTCGTCGCGGAAAGCCTCGACCAGGACGTACTCGTTCGGGTCGTCGAGGCTGCGCGACCAGTCGAACCACAGACAGCCGTCCTCGGCGCGGGTGGCCTCGGTGAAGGCCCGGGAGATCTGGGGCCAGTCGTCGGCGTGCTCGGGCTTCACGGGGAACTTGGCGGTGATGAAGATCAAGGCTGATCACTCCTGGGTTGGCTCGGGGGTGTGCGGGGACGGGTGGGTTGTCGACAGGTCCTCGTCGGGTGGCGTACCCGCTCAGGGCACGCCACCCGACGTGCGGCTCAGGCCGCGGCAGGCGTGACGGGGTCGATCGGCTCGGCCGTCCCCGCGGTCCCGGCCGAGGACCTCCGGTCGACGGTCTTCTGGATGCGCTCGCCGAGCACCCCGGACGCCCAGCCGAGGCCGGCGCCGACGACGAGAGCCAGGACGGTCGGCCAGAAGGCGAACGACGTGCCGAAGAAGACCGCCGTGCCGGCGAAGGCTCCCGGGATGAACGACAGGACCGAGGCGGCGGCCTGCACGCACAGCACGAAGGCGAGCACCGTCACGATCATCGCGAGCGCTCCGTCGAACGTCAGCCGGGCCGCCACGAGGCTGGCGAGCCAGCCCCAGACGACGCCGCTGAGGTTGGCGGCCAGGCCCTTGCGGAAGCCGGTGAAGCCACCCCCCGCGGCGAAGTAGCAGGCCCACGCGATGAACGCGACCCACGTGACCAGGCCGAGCTGGACGCTGACCTGGGTCCACAGTCCGGCGAGCACGCCGACCGAGACGCCCACTCCCACATAGCTCTTCATGTCCACGCCTCTCAGGGGACGAGGATGGCCCGGCCGCGGACGTTGCCCGCGTTCAGGTCGTCGACGGCGGTCTGGAAGTCGTCCAGGGCGTAGGTCTGCGTGTGCAGCTTCACCGACCCCCGAGCCGCGAGCGCCATGAGGTCGCAGAGGTCGTTGTAGGACCCGACGAGGTTGCCCACGATGTTGATCTCGGTCGAGACGATGTCGATGGTCGGGACGTCGATGTTCTCGCCGTAGCCGACGACGTGGTAGTCGCCCGCCCGTCGCAGCATCGCGATGCCCTCGGCCGTCGCGCCGCCCTCACCGACGAAGTCGACGACCACCTCGACCCCCGTGCCACCGGTGATGTCGAGCACCTGGTCGACCTGCGTGCCGTCGGCGACGACACCGTGGTCGGCCCCGATGGACAGGGCCAGCTTGACGGCGTCCGGGTTGCGGTCGACGACGACGATCTCGGCGGGTGAGAGCGCCTTGAGTACCTGGATCCCGATGTGCCCCAGTCCCCCCGCCCCCAGGACGGCGACACGGTCACGGGGCGTGAGGCGACGGGCCGCCTTGGCGGCAGCGTGGTAGGCCGTGAGGCCGGCGTCGGCGAGCGCCGCCACGTCCTTCGGCTCGAGCGAGTCGTCGATGCGCACGACGCTGCGCGCCGACGTGCGGAGGTACTCCGCGTAGCCGCCGTTGGTGTCGATGCCGGGGAACTGGTTGCTCTCGCAGTGCACGTCGTCGCCCGAGCGGCAGGCACGGCACAGGCCGCACGTGATGAGCGGGTGGACGATGACCTTGTCGCCTTCGCGGACGTTGGTGACGGCGCTGCCGACGGCATGCACCCAGCCGGCGTTCTCGTGGCCGATCGTGTAGGGCAGCGCGACCTGGGACTTCTCGGCCCACTGGCCCTCGAGGATGTGCAGGTCGGTGCGGCACACACCCGCTCCCCCGATGCGCACGACGACGTCGAACGGACCCGTCGGCTCGGGAACAGGCACCTCGGCCATCTCGAGGTTCGCGTGGTAGCCGACGACCTGGACGGCTCGCATGGTGGTCATGACAGGTGCTCCTTCAGCTGGGTCAGGGGGATGAACGTGGGCGTCGGGGCCGGTCGGGCGTCGGCGGGCTCGGCGCCGTCGAGGCGCTCTGCCTGGTCGTCGCCGGAGCCGGGGTAGCGGGTGCGCAGCAGACCGCGGCAGAAGTGGGCGTTGCCGTCGATCGAGATGCGCGTCGAGCGCGCCCGGCGCAGGGCGAGCGGCACGTCGGCTGCGGCATACCTCGTCCCGTCGTGGGTGACGAGGACGAAGGCCGTCGGCGCGTCGGGCAGCCCGAGCGCCGCGCGCCTGCGCCGCAGGGCCCGCGTCTGCTCGTCGTCCGGGAGGTCCGCCATCGTCACGTCGCCCAGCTGCTCGACCTCGCGCGTCGGCTCGGCGCGGAGCAGGGCCGAGAGGCAGCGCTCCATGGCGGCCGTGTGCGCCTTGCGGCGGAACGTCTCGCGCAGCTCGTCGAGGTCCTGCTCGGCCTCGTGCCGGAACGTGCCGCGGTAGCCCGCGTCGGCCGCCAGTCCCGCGTTGATGAGGTCGCTGTCGTGGTGGTCGTCGAGCTCGACGACGACGTGCTCGGTCCACGGCAGCGCCGTCAGCACGTCCTTGGCGTCGGAGGCCATGAGGAAGGCGAAGTTCGGCGAGCAGAACGACGTCGGCAGCCGCAGGTGCGCCGTGACCGTCGCACCGTCGACCTCGAGCGAACGGACGAAGCCGAGGTCGGTGATCGGCTCGTCGAGCTCGGGGTCGAGCACGACCGAGAGGGCTGCGTATGCCGTGTGCCTCCTCCCGGTGTCGGGCGGCGTCGTGAGCGGGGCGAGTCCCACGGTCACACCCCCGCGAGGGCGTCCGAACCCTGCGTGTCGGCGGCCCGCTCGGCCACGTCGTCGGCGCCGCGGGGGCCCGTGGCGGGCTCGTCGGCGTCGGGGAGCCGGAGCTCGACGGGCACGTCGAGTCCGTAGAGCTTGGCCGCGTTGAGGCCGAGGATCTTCTTCCTCTGCGCCGTCGTCAGCGGGGCGTACTCCGTCAGGTCCTCCGGGATCTGGAAGTCGACGAACTTCTCGACGAGCCAGCGCGGGGTCCAGATCGCGTAGTCGCTCGAGAACATGATGCGGTCCTCGCCGATCCAGTAGAGCAGCTCGCCGAGGATCTGGGCGAAGTAGCGGGGACGGGTGTGGATGAAGGGCATGGCCACGGCGAGGCCGCCGTAGACGTTGGGCTCCTGCGTGGCGATCCAGCAGAAGTCCTCGAGCCGCGGCAGCCCGACGTGCTCGACGATGAAGTTGAGGTCGGTGAAGTCGCTGGCGACGTGGTCGACGTCGGCCACGTCGAACGCGTCGCGGTCGAGGGGCCGGATCGTCGGACCCTTGTGGACGTGGATGTTCGTGACGCCGAGCTCGCGGCACAGCTCGAAGTAGCGGTAGGCCCAGGGGTCGTCGAGCTTCCAGCCGCGGCTCTCGCCGTGCCACTCCGCGGTGTAGAGCTTGACGCCCTTGAAGCCGAGCCGCTCGACGTCGGCGCGCAGCTGGTCGAGGCCCTGCTCGCCGTTGCGGGGGTCGAAGTGGTGGTTGTACGTCAGGCGCGCGGGATCGGCCTTGGCCAGCTGTGAGGCCTCCTCGGTCTGGCCGAAGCCGTTGACGTAGAACTCCCCGAGGTGGGCCGGCTGGAAGATCGCGTGGTCGACGTAGCCGTCCTCGAAGAGGTCCTTCTTGAGCCGGGCGCCGCCCTGGTAGAGGTACTCCTCGTAGCTCCAGACCTCGGACTCGGGGCTGAGGTTGCGGTGGTAGTCGTAGAAGCAGTCGATGAACTGCTTGCCGTGGATGTTCCGCTGGTTCTCGGGCCGGGCGTCCCACAACGCGACGTGCGCGTCGACGATGAAGTAGCTCTCGCCGTCCTTGCTGTACATCAGGTCTCCTCGGGGTGCGATCGTCGTTGATCCCTGTCGACGGTAGGAGCGGACCGGAGCGAGGTCAGGGGGGTCGGTGTCTCAATTTGAGACTGCGTCCGCAGTCGCGCTGGCGTGCCGCGAGGTACCGTCGGAACGGCTTCGAGGAGGCGGCGATGGTGCCGATGCACGACGGAGCCCTGCCGGAGCGGTGGGGTCGTCAGGGCTCGCTGGACGGGCGTGCTCCGGAGCAGCGCGCCGTCCCGGGGCGGGTCATCGCCTCGTGGCAGCGCAGCGAGGGCTACGGAGTGCCGCTCGAGTCGGTCGAGCCGTTCTTCGCCGGCACCCGACAGGACGACTCGCTCTTCTCCCAGTGCGGTAACGAGGTCCTCAAGGGTCTCCACGAGACCCTCGCCGACGAGCCGATCAGCCTGATGCTCACCGATTCCGACGGCCTCGTGCTTAACCGCCTGAGCGGCGACACCTCCCTGCTCCGGGCGCTGGACACCGTCCACCTCGCACCTGGTTTCTCCTTCTCCGAGCGAGAGGCCGGCACGAACGGGCTCGGGATGGCCCTTGCCGACCGGACGCCGTCGCTCGTGCGTGCCGAGCAGCACTACTCCCTCAGCCTCTGCACCTACACGTGCGCGGCCGCACCGGTGATCGACCCCCTGACCGGCCGCCTCGAGGGCAGCGTCAACCTGACGACCTGGTCCAAGTCGCGCGGCGACCTGCTCCTCGCCCTCGCGCAGTCGGCGGCAGGCAACACGGCCTCCCTCATGCTCGCCCGGTCACGTGGTCAGACACCCCGACCGGCACCGCGTGGCCAGGTGTTCCGGGTCGAGACGGCCCGGCTAGAGCCCGGCGCGGGCACACTGAGCGGTCTGTCGGCCGCGTGGACGAACGCCGTCGACCGCGCGGCCGACGCCATCGCCCGGGGCCGGGTCGTGGCTGCGGTCGGCGAGACGGGCGCCGGCCGGGCCACCCTGCTCGCGCAGGCGATGCGCCGGGCGCGCCCTCGCGACCGCATCCTCAGCGTGAGCTCCCCCGACCCGGAAGACGTGGACGCGTGGCTCGCCTCCTGGGCGCCCGAGCTCGGCAAGCCGTGGACGTCGGTCGTGGTCCGCAACGTCGACCTCCTCCCCGCGCTCGCTGCGGCCTCGCTCGTCGGTGTCGTCGCGAACGCGTCACGCGTGCCGGCCGAGCAGGCGGGCGCGCCGTGGTGCCTGACCGCCGAGTCGTTCGCAGACATCCCCTCGGGGCTCGCGCCCCTCGTCGACACGGTCGTCGAGGTCCCCGCGCTCCGCGAGCGCCTCGACGACGTCCTGCCGCTGGCGCGCCACGTGGCCGAGCGCACGCGCGGGCGGCCCATCGACTTCACCCCCGTGGCCGAGCGCGCCCTGACGACGTGCGGCTGGCCGGGCAACGTCGACCAGCTCGTCCGCGCGGTGCGCCAGGCAGCGGGCCGGGCCGACGTCATCGACCTGGCGCAGCTGCCGTCGGAGGTGCTGAGCGGCTCTCGCCGGCGCCTGACCCGGATCGAGGCGTTCGAGCGCGACGAGATCGTGCGCTGCCTGACCCGCGCGGGCACCACGATGCGCGAGGCAGCCGTCGAGCTGGGCATGAGCCGAGCGACGCTCTACCGCAAGCTCGCGCACTACGACCTGCACGTCCTCAAGGACTGAGGGCTCGGGGGCCGCGGGGCCCCGCTTCGCCTGGGCTCGATACGTCGGGAAGGGTGGTCAGGTGTCATCGGCAGTGGTGCGCCCGTGCCGGGTGTCACCAGGAGGTCTGGGTGCAGGCGCTGGACCCGGAGGGCTCTACCTGCAGCGTGGCGTGCTCGATGCCGAAGCGTTCGCGCATGACGTCCGCCGCCTGCGCGAGGATCGTGGCCGTGTCGGCGGCGGACTCCCCCGGCCGCACGGCGGCGGTGACGAGATGAGCCGTCGCGATGTTCATCCCCGACGTCAGCGTCCACACGTGCAGGTCGTGGACCTCGACCACCCCGTCGATCTGCGACAGGGCCCGCTCGGCCTCGTCGGGGTGCATCCCGGCAGGCGCGTGCTGGCCCAGGACGGCCAGGACCTCGCGGCCGAGCAGGACGGCGCGGACCGCGACGAACAGCGCGATCGCGAGCGCCACGACGGTGTCCCACCACGGCCGGCCGGTGCTGCCGACGAGGACGGCGGCGGCGATGACGCCGACCGAGCCCAAGGTGTCGGCGAGGACCTCGAGGTAGGCGCCCTTGACGTTGAGGCTCTCGCTCGCGCCGGCCCGCAGCAGCGCGATGCTGATCAGGTTGATGACCAGTCCGAGCGCACCGACGACGAGCATCGGCCCCGAGGCGACCTCCGGCTCTGCTCCGATGCGTCCGACCGCCTCGATGCAGATGTAGACGGCGACTCCGAGCATGAGCAGCACGGCGAGCCCGGAGGCGAAGACCTCGGCGCGGTAGGAGCCGAAGGTCCGTCGCCCGGTGGTGTCCTTGCGGGTCGCGATGCGCGTCGCGACGAGGGCCGCACCGAGCGCCACGACGTCGGCCGCCATGTGGCCGGCGTCGCTGATGAGGGCCAGCGACCGCGACGTGAGCCCGACGACGAGCTCGACGACGAAGAACACCGCGACCAGCCCGAAGGCCAGCTGCAGCCGCCACCGGTGCGCGACGGCGGCTGACACGCCCGCGCCGTGTCCGTGACCGTGCCCGTGGCTCATGCGCGCGCCCTCGCCGCCTTCGAGCGGGTGCGGGCGAGCCCGACTCGGTCGACCGGCTCGACCGGCTCGACCGGGGCGGGCAGCTCGGTCGTGGGCTGGTGGGTCATGTGCTCCCGGGTCAGGTCGAGCAGCATGCGCACGTGCGCGTCCGCGAGGCGGTAGTACATCAGGCGCCCGTCGCGCCGGGCGGTGACGACCCGCGAGGCGCGCAGCAGCCGCAAGGACTGGGACACCGTGGTCTCGGCGACACCGGTCGCGGCGGCGAGGTCGCACACGCACAGCTCACCCGCCTCGAGCAGCGCGTACAGCAGCTTGGCCCGGGTCGGGTCCCCCAGCAGCTTGAAGACGGCCGAGACCTGGACCAGGTCGCCCTCGGGCAGGGCGCGGGAGCGGACGTGACGCACCGTCTCCGGGTGCACGCAGTGGTCGGTGCAGGCGTCGATACCGATGACCGCCTCATCTGAACGCATGCTCAGATGTTACGACAAGTGCGGCCAGCCTCCTCGACAGTCAGGTCCGGGCGCTGCTGCCCGGGCGGACGGCCTGTTTCACCCTCGGGGGATGACGTCGCCCCTGACGCACTGTGATGCCATGCTCGACATGAGCGGATGGGTCGTCGTGGCGGTGGGGGTCATCCTCTGTTTTGCCGGGGTGGCGTCCCTCAACCTGGCCGTGCTCGTGTCCGCCTTCGCCGTCGTCTGGCTGCTGGCCGACGTCTTCGGTGCGTCCACCGGGATCGCGCTGCTCGTCGCGGCCGCCGGAGCGGTCGCGGTGTGGGTCCTCGTGAGGGTCGTCTTCCGGACGGCGCTCTTCTTCGTCGGAGCCCTGGCCGTCCTCGGCTGGCTCTCCCAGCGGCGCATCTCAGCCCGGCGTCTCGGAAACGACACCAGCGGCCGCAGCACGTGAACCTCTCGATCCGTCACCACCCCTAGGTCTGGAGTCCCTCATGTCCGCGGTACCCGGCCCCGTGACCCCTTTCAGCCCGTCGAGCCCGGACGTCGACGCCGACGGCCTGGGCGAGCTGGCCCTCCGGGCCTTCGTCTACGGCTTCCCCCTCGTCTTCGACCTCGACCAGGTCGCGCGCTACGTCACCACCGGCGTCGGCGCCAACCCCGCGGCGGCGTTCAACTCGTTCAGCCACGCGCGCACGCTGTCCGGGCCAGAGGACAAGTTCGTGACGATCAACAACGACACCGTCTACTCGATGTCACAGCTCGACCTGTCGAACGGGCCGTTGGTCCTCGAGGTGCCCGACACGGACGGCAGGTACTACGTCCTGCAGTTCGTCAGCGCGTGGACCGACAACTTCGCCTACGTCGGTCAGCGCGCCACCGGCACGGGGCCCGGACGCTTCCTCATCACGCCTCCCGGCTGGACCGGCGAGGTGCCCTCGGACTGCACCGCGATCGAGTCCCCCACCGCGATCTGCTCGATCGTCGGTCGCTGGGCCGTCGACGCGGACGGCGACCTCGCCGCCGTGCACGCCCTCCAGGACGCCACGACCCTGACGCCGCTCCAGCCGTCCGACGCATCCTTGGCCGGGTTGCCCAGCACGGACGGGCTCGACGGCCTCTCCCCCGCCCTGCAGTTCTGGGAGAAGTACCGTCGCGCATCGCGACCCTTTCCCCCGGCGGCGCGCGACAAGGATCTCCAGGCCTCGTTCGCGAGGCTGTGGCTCACGGGTGAGGCGCCCCTCGACACCGCACCGGTCGAGGTGCGCGCAGCTCTGGAGCAGGGCCACTCCGCAGGGACCCAGCACCTGCAGCAGTCCCTGCGCGGCGGCCAGGTGGCGGAGGTCGCGGGCTGGCTCATCACGCTGCACGTCTTCGACTACAACCTCGACCACTTCGGAGTCGGCACCATCGACGACGCCAGATGGAGGATCGAGGACTCCGACCGGCGCCTGCTCATCCGGGCCGGCGCCGCGCTGGGTGGGCTGTGGGGCAACCATGCCTACGAGGCCGCCTACCTCGGCACGTACGTCGACGACCACGGACAGCAGCTGACCGGCGCCCACGACTACACGCTGACCCTGGCACCGACGCCGCCCAACGAGGGCTTCTGGTCGCTGACGATGTACGACGTTCCCGACTACTACCTCGTCGACAACCCCATCCAGCGCTACTCCATCGGCGACCGCACGCCTGGACTCGTCTTCGACGCCGACGGGGGCCTCACCATCCGCATCAGCGCCAAGGAGCCGAAAGAGACTGCGGCGCGGGCGAACTGGCTCCCGGCGCCCGCGGGGCCGTTCCGACCCATGCTCCGCGTGTACGTCCCTGGGTCAGACGTCCTCGACGGCCGGTGGACGCCCGCAGCCATCAGCAGGATGTGACCGCGCGCACCCGACGCGCGCCCGGCGCTCACCCGGGAGGATGCGGGCGGCCCCAGGCGACGGACAGCTCGATGGCGCGCGCCCACTGCTGCAGCATCTGCGCGCGCCTCTGCGGGTCGATCATGGGGTGCCATTCAGCGGCGCGGTGCCACTGGCGACGCAGGACCTGCTGGTCGGACCAGTAGCCCACGGCCAGTCCCGCCGCGTAGGCAGCGCCGAGGGCGACCGTCTCGGCCATCATCGGTCGGACGACGGGCACGTCCAGCACGTCCGCGACGGTCTGCATGAGCAGGTTGTTGCTCGTCATGCCGCCGTCCACGGCGACGCTGAGCAACGGCAGGTCGGCGTCGTTGTTCATGGCGGCGAGGACCTCCTGGGTCTGCAGGGCCACCGCCTCCAGCACGGCCCGGGCGATGTGCCCCTTGGTGATGTAGGCGGTGAGCCCGGCGACGATGCCCTGGGCCCGGCTCTCCCAGTGCGGCGCGTAGAGACCCGCGAACGCGGGGACGACGAAGCAGCCGCCGTTGTCGTCGACGGACGCTGCGAGCGTCTCGATCTCCGCCGGGGACCGGATCAGCCCGAGGCTCTCTCGGCACCACTCGACGAGAGCGCCGGCGACGGCCACGGACCCCTCGAGCGCATACACCGTCGGTTCGCCCTGCATCTGGTGGGCGACCGTGGTGACGAGCCCGTGCCTCGACAGGACAGGCTGGTCGCCGGTGTTGAGCAGCATGAAGGTCCCGGTGCCGAAGGTGCACTTGGCCTCGCCGGAGTCGAAGGCCGTCTGCCCGAAGAGCGAAGCCTGCTGGTCGCCGATCACCGCACCGACGGGTATGCCGGCGACCGGGTCGGTCGTGACTCCGTGGGCTCCCATGGTGGGCCGGATCTCGGGCAGCGCGCGTGTGGGCACCCGCATCACGGCGAGGAGCTCGTCGTCCCACTGCAGGGTGTGCAGGTCCATGAGCATGGTACGGCTCGCGTTGCTCACGTCGGTCGCGTGCACGCCGCCACGGGGACCACCGGTGAGGTTCCAGAGCAGCCAGGTGTCCATCGTGCCGAAGAGCAGCTCACCCGCCTCGGCGCGCTCACGCAGGGACTCGTCGTTCTCGAGGATCCAGCGCAGCTTCGGACCCGTGAAGTACGTGGCCAGGGGCAGCCCGGTCCGCGCGTGGATCACGGTCGCGTCGAGCTCCTCGGCGATGGCGGGCAGCAGCGGACCGGTCCTGGTGTCCTGCCAGACGATGGCCGGGGTCACCGGTTCGCCGGTGAGGCGGTCCCACACGACCACGGTCTCGCGCTGGTTCGTCAGGCCGAGCGACACGATCTGGGTCGGGTCGATGCCGGCCGTTCGAAGGGCCTCCGGCAGCAGACGACAGACCAGCCTCCAGATCTCGGCCGCGTCGTGCTCGACCCATCCGGGCCGCGGGTAGTGCTGGGAGTGCTGCTCCTGCGTGAGCGCGACGAGTCGACCCTGGTGGTCGAAGACGAGGCAGCGCGTCGAGGTGGTGCCCTGGTCGATGGCGGCCACGTATCGCTCCCTCATGCAGCGCGCCCGTGCCCGAACTCCCGCGACACGGCTCGGGCGACGCGGAGCACCTCGTCCTCGAGCGTCTGGCGCGGACGGTGTCTCGCGTCGCACAGCTCGTCGACGCTGCCCGTGATGCCGACGGACGCGACGACGTAGCCGCCGCGGTCCCGCACCGGGGCGGCGATGCCGGCGATCTCCGGCTCGCACTCCCCCACCGCGACGGCCAGCCCGTTCTCACGGATGTCGGCCAGCTCGCGCAGGAGCGCGGACCGCTCGGTGATGGTCCGGAAGGTGAAGCTCTGGACCGGGCGGGTGAGGACGCTCCTGGCGGCACCGGGGTCGAAGGCGAGCAGGACCTTGCCCAGGGCCGTGGCATGCAGCGGGATGCGGCGGCCGACCTCCAACGTCTGCTCCTGGGAGCCGATGGCGAAGACGTGGTGGGCGATGATCGCGGTGCCCTCCCGGAACATCGCGACGCGGGCCGCGCAACCGGTGCGAGCGGCCAGTGCATCCGTCCAGTTGAGCGCATGCGCCCGCAGCTCGTTCGGGTCGAGGCGGGTGGACCCGATCTGCAGCAGGTCACGTCCGACGCGGTAGCAGCCGTCCTCGTCCTTCTCGACGAACCGGACGTCACACAGCGTCCCCAGGAGGCCGTGCGCCGTGGTCTTGGCCAGGGAGAGCGCGGCCGCGATCTGCGCCAGCCCCAGTGGCTCCTCCGTGGAGGCCAGCAGCTGGACGATGGCGGCCGCGCGCTCCACCGACTGCACGGGTCCGGACATGTCACGAGCGTAGGTCGGGGACGGATCGGCCGAAAGGGGCGCTCGTTCGACGATGGCGAACGCCCGGACGTTCGGCGATGGCGAACGCACGGCGTTGTCGGACCGCGTGACGCTTCGTACGTTTCCGGTCATTGACTGCAAGACGGGCGATCCGCCCGAACCGCAAGCAGATTCAACGACAAAGGAGTCGACATGGACGGTCTTCACAGACGCACTCTCACGGGAGAGCTCGTGGCAGAGTTCCTCGGCACCATGGTCCTCATCCTCTTCGGGGTGGGCGTCGTGGCGCAGGTCGTGACCGGCAAGGACGGCCTCGGTGGCCACGACTCGATCGCGTGGGCGTGGGGCCTCGGCGTGACGTTCGGCGTCTACGTCGCCGCCCGGATCAGCGGCGCCCACCTCAACCCGGCGGTCACCGTGGCGCTCGCCGTGTTCAAGGGGTTCGAGTGGCGCAAGGTGCTCCCCTACGCGCTGGTCCAGACGCTCGGGGCCTTCGTCGCCGCGCTCATCGTGAGGTTCGCCTACGCCGACGCGATCGCGAACGTCGACCCGGGCCACACGATCGCGACCCAGGGCATCTTCTCGACCCTGCCGGGCAACGGGTCACTGCCCATCAGCATCGGCAGCGCCTTCATGGACCAGGTCATCGGCACGGCGATCCTGCTCTTCCTCATCCTCGCCGTGACCGATGTGCGCAACAGCGCGCCGGTGCAGTGGATGTCACCCTTCATCATCGGGCTCATCGTCGTGGCGATCGGGATGGCCTGGGGCGCCAACGCCGGCTACGCGATCAACCCGGCCCGCGACTTCGGCCCGAGGCTCGCGTCGTTCCTCACCGGATACGGGACCGCCTTCGAGGACCAGAACGGCGCCCTCTACTTCTGGGTGCCGATCGTGGCCCCGGTCATCGGCGGCCTGCTCGGTGCCGGCGCCTACGTCGGCCTGGTCGAGCGCTACCTGCCCGACGACGACGAGCCGAACGAGGTCGGCGAAGTGCCGGCGGGAGAGCCCCACGCACACCCGGAGCGGGCCAGCGTCTCCTGACGAAACCCGCTCGTGCAGAGGGACTCCCGTTCCCGACGCGCAGACCACACGCCAGCACACGGCATACACGGCATACACGCACGACCGACTCAAGGAGGAGTAACCATGGCTGACTACGTCGCCGCGGTGGACCAGGGAACGACGAGCACCAGGTGCATGATCTTCGACCACGGGGGCAACGAGATCGCCCGGCACCAGCTCGAGCACCAGCAGATCATGCCTCGGCCCGGTTGGGTCGAGCACAACCCCGTCGAGATCTGGGAGCGCACGAGCGCGGTCCTGCAGACCGTCATGAACGGCAAGGGACTGTGCGCCTCCGACCTGGCCGCCCTCGGCATCACCAACCAGCGCGAGACCACGGTCGTCTGGAACAAGCGCACCGGTCGCCCCTTCTACAACGCGATCGTCTGGCAGGACACGCGCACCGACAAGATCGCCGCGGCCCTCGACAAGGACGAGCGTGGCGAGCTCATCCGCAGCCGCGCCGGGCTGCCCCCGGCGACCTACTTCTCCGGCGGCAAGATCCAGTGGATCCTCGAGAACGTGCCCGGAGCCCGCGAGGCAGCGGAGCGCGGGGACGCCCTCTTCGGCACCACCGACAGCTGGCTGCTGTGGAACCTCACCGGAGGCGTCGAGGGGGGCGTGCACGTCACGGACGTCACCAACGCCAGCCGGACCATGCTGATGGACCTCGAGACCCTCGAGTGGGACGACGAGCTCCTCGAGATCTTCGGGGTGCCGCGCCAGATGCTGCCGGAGATCCGGCCGTCCTCCGACCCCGGCTTCTACGGCAAGACCCTCGCCCACGGCCCGCTCGGTGGGGAGGTGCCGCTCTCGGCCGCGCTCGGTGACCAGCAGGCCGCCATGGTCGGCCAGGTGTGTCTTGCCGCCGGCGAGGCCAAGAACACCTACGGCACGGGCAACTTCCTGCTCCTCAACACCGGCGAGGAGCTCGTGCGCTCGAAGAACGGGCTGCTGACGACCGTCTGCTACCAGTTCGGCGACGCCAAGCCCGTCTACGCCCTCGAGGGGTCGATCGCCGTCACGGGCTCGGCGGTCCAGTGGCTGCGCGACCAGCTCGGCATCATCCAGGGCGCCAGCCACAGCGAGTCGCTCGCCCGCCAGGTGCCGGACAACGGCGGCTGCTACTTCGTGCCCGCCTTCTCCGGCCTGTTCGCACCGTACTGGCGCTCGGACGCCCGCGGCGCGATCGTCGGGCTCTCCCGCTACAACACCAACGCGCACATCGCCCGGGCGACCCTCGAGGCGATCTGCTACCAGAGCCGCGACGTCGCGGACGCGATGGAGAAGGACTCCGGCGTCAAGCTCGAGGTGCTCAAGGTCGACGGAGGCGTGACCGCCAACGACCTCTGCATGCAGATCCAGGCCGACGTCCTCGGCGTCACGGTGAGCCGGCCGGTCGTCGCCGAGACGACGGCGCTGGGCGCTGCGTATGCCGCCGGGCTGGCCGTGGGCTTCTGGGAGACCCCCGACGAGCTGCGCCAGAACTGGAACGAGAGCAAGCGGTGGGACCCCTCGTGGACCGAGGAGGAGCGAGAGGACGGCTACCGCGGCTGGCGCAAGGCCGTGGAGCGGACCCTGGACTGGGTGGAGGTGTGAGCGTGGAGACGCAGGCGACCCCCATGAACCGCGCCGGCCGTGACGAGGCGCTGCGCCAGATGGCCGAGGAGGAGCTCGACGTGCTCGTCATCGGTGGTGGTGTCACCGGCGCGGGGGCCGCTCTCGACGCCGTGACACGGGGACTGCGCGTCGGGCTCGTCGAGGCAAGGGACTATGCCGCCGGCACGTCCTCGCGCAGCTCGAAGCTCATCCACGGCGGACTGCGCTACCTCGAGCAGCTCAACTTCTCGCTCGTCCGCGAGGCACTGAGGGAGCGCTCGCTCATCCTCAACACCCTCGCGCCGCACCTGGCGCGCGCCGTGCCGTTCCTCTACCCGCTGCAACACCGGCTCTGGGAGCGCCCCTACGTCGGCAGCGGCGTGCTGCTCTACGACACCATGGGCGGCCGCCACGGGGTGCCCGGTCACCGGCACCTCACGAAGCGGCAGGCGCTGCGGGCCTTCCCGTCGCTGCGCAAGGACGCTCTCGTAGGCGCGGTGCAGTACTACGACGGCCAGGTCGACGACGCCCGGCACACCATGATGGTCGCGCGCACGGCCGCACAGTACGGCGCGCTCTGCGCCACGAGCGTCCGGGTCACCGGCTTCCTGCGCGAGGGAGACCGGGTCGTCGGAGCGACGGTCCGCGACCTCGAGACGGGCGCCGAGCACGAGGTGCGCGCGAAGCGGACGATCAACGCCGCCGGCGTCTGGACCGACGAGATCCAGGAGATGGTCGGTGGCCGGGGGCAGTTCAACGTCCGCGCCTCCAAGGGCGTCCACATCCTCGTGCCGCGCGACCGCATCCAGGCCACCACGGGCATCATCAGCCGCACCGAGAAGAGCGTGCTGTTCATCATCCCCTGGGACACGCACTGGATCATCGGGACGACCGATACCGACTGGGACCTCGACCTCGCCCACCCGGCGGCCAGTCGCAGCGACATCGACTACCTCCTCGGCCACGCGAACCGGCTGCTCCAGACGCCGTTGACGCACGACGACATCGTCGGCGTCTATGCCGGACTGAGGCCGCTGCTCCAGGGCGAGTCGGAGGCCACGAGCAAGCTCTCGCGCGAGCACGCGGTCGCGAGCCCCGTGGCCGGGCTGGTCATGGTGGCCGGTGGCAAGTACACGACCTACCGCGTCATGGCCCAGGACGCCGTCGACGCGGCGGTGGAGTCCTTGCCGTCGAAGGTGCCCCCGTCGTGCACCGACCGGGTACCCCTGGTCGGGGCCGAGGGCTACACCGCCGCGTGGAACCAGCGTCACGTGCGGGCCCGGCGAGCCGGTCTCCACGTCGCCTGGCTCGAGCACCTGCTGCACCGCTACGGATCCCTCACAGAGGAGGTGCTGGCGCTCGTGAGCGACCAGCCGGAGCTCGGGGAACCGCTCGAGGGCGCCCCGACCTACCTCAAGGCCGAGATCGCCTACGCAGCGCTCGCGGAGGGAGCCCTGCACCTGGACGACATCCTCACGCGCCGCACCCGGATCTCCATCGAGACCCCCGACCGCGGCCGAGCGTGCGCGAGCCACGTCGCCGCCCTCGTCGCACCGATCCTCGGGTGGGACGAAGCCACTGCGGCCGGTGAGGTCGGGCACTACCACGCGCGACTCGACGCGGAGCTGCAGTCGCAGTCCGAGCTCGACGACCGCACCGCCGACGCCGCCCGCCTCGGAGCGCCTGACGTCAGAAGCGACGGGGTGGCTGCGGCCGACACCGCGTGAACACCGCGTGGACGTATGCCGCGTGGCGCGCCACGCGGCATACGTCCACACGCACGTCCGCTCCCCGCTCCCCGGGCCGCCGGCCTCGAGATGGGGGAACGACGCCGACCGTCGTCACGACCTGACCGGGCCACGCCATACTGGGCTCGACCCCACGCCGTCGACGGCGGAGGGCCAGCTTCCGGCGCAGACTCAGAGAGGACCCGACGTGGGCTTCACCGAGACCATCGAGTGGGTCGGCAAGGCGATCGACTCGGCCGGAGTCGCGGTCCTCGTGGTCGGGGCGCTGGCGGCTGCGGTGCGCGCGGCTCGGAGCGCTCGGTCCGGCTCGTCAGACACCTACCGTCAGTTCCGCCAGCAGCTCGGGCGCTCCATCCTGCTCGGCCTCGAGCTGCTCGTCGCCGCCGACATCATCCGCACGGTGGCCGTGACACCCACGCTGTCGAGCGTGCTCGTGCTGGCACTGATCGTGGCCATCCGGACCTTCCTGAGCTTCTCCCTGGAGCTCGAGATCACCGGGCGCTGGCCGTGGCAGAAGCCGGCCCCCGACCGGCCCAGCGAGTAGACCTCCTCCCCCGCGCGAGGCATCGCCTGGACGGAGCTCGGGCCTGGCATGGCTGCATGCCTGACGTTGAGCTGCCGAGCATCGGCGCGCCCGCGACGCGCGCACTCGCATCGATCGGCGTGACGCGCCTCGACCAGCTCGTCGACCACAGCGAGGACGAGCTGCTCGCCCTCCACGGCTTCGGCCCCAGCGCGCTGCGCATCCTCAACGAGGCGCTCGGCTCGGAGGGGCTCTCCTTGCGCTCGTAGCCCCGGCGAAGCACTCGAGGCCTTCCGCCTGACGAGGTTCTCGTTGCCTCTCCAGGCGCCGGCCCTCCGGATGGTCAGAGCACGCCCTCCATGGCCCGCGCATGAGAAAAGCCCCCGTCCGGCGTCTCCGCTGGTCAGGGGCTGTCTCGTGCTGGTGGGCGATACTGGGTTTGAACCAGTGACCTCTTCCGTGTCAAGGAAGCGCGCTACCGCTGCGCCAATCGCCCGTGGGTCTTGCTTGTCCTGCTGGATACTACGTGGTGTCTCACCGAGGTGGAGACGGGATTTGAACCCGTGTACGCGGCTTTGCAGGCCGCTGCCTCGCCTCTCGGCCACTCCACCGTGGAAGGCAAGTGGATCTTTGCCTCCGAGCGGACGACCGGGCTCGAACCGGCGACCTCAACCTTGGCAAGGTTGCGCTCTACCAACTGAGCTACGTCCGCGGAAACACCAGCGGTGTAACTTCCCCGCTGCGTGCTTGGTAGACATTAGCCGATCGATCCACGAGACACAAAATCGGCTCCAGAGCGCGCTCAGCCGCGTCCCGAGGCCCTCTTCGAGCGCCCGTCGGAGCGCCCGTCGGAGCTCCCGTCGGGGGTCCCCGGTACAGGCGGAGATCCGTCCCCGACGCCGCGCTGGATCGCCGTCTTGATGGGGCCGTGGTCCGTGCTCTCGAACTGCTGGTCCCGCTCGCGCCGGCCCCTGCCCGAGGCGGAGACGGCTGTGCCGTCACCCGGCTCGTCGACACCGTCGTACGCGGCCGGCGGGTCGGCGTCGGCCGGGCCCCCATGACCCTCGACCTTCGTCAGCAGTCCCCCGGCCCCCTCCATCGCCCAGTTGACGAGTCGCACGTCGGCGCCCTCGTGCAGGTCGACGGGCCACAGGCTGCGCACGGCCGCATTGAGGCCCGCGCCGATGAGGATGGCGACGGCCAACGCGTACAACCAGATGAGCAGCACGATCGGAGTGCTGAGCGGGCCGTAGATCGACGACCCGCCCATCGACGCCTCGAGCGAGATGCGCACGACGAACGACGCGCCGATCCAGATCGCCATGGCGAGGACGGCGCCCGGGACGTTGCGCCGCCACGGGCTGCGCTGCGGCGTCGAGACGTGGTACATCGAGGCGAGCAGCAGCACGCTGAAGACGATCAGCGTCGGCCAGTAGAGCGCCTTGGTGACGGTCGCGGCGGCGTCCGGCAGCCAGGAGGCCAGCAGCCCGGGCCCCAGGAGCATGAGCGGCAGCACGACGACCGCGGAGAGGATGCCGAACGTGTAGAGCAGCAGGCTGAAGGCGCGCATGTGCACGATCCCCCGAGCGTCCTTCTGCCCGTACATGATCGAGACGGTGTCGACGAAGACGTTAAGGGCACGCGAGCCCGACCACAGCGAGAGGATGAAGCCGACCGAGATGATGTCGACGCGTCCGTCGCGGAGCACGTCGTCGATGGTCGGCAGGAGCAGCTCGTTGATGCTCGACTCGGTGAGGAAGCGCGAGGCGTACACCTGGATCGCGGAGACGATGCTGTTGATCGTGTCGGTCCCGATCCAGCCCCCGACGAAGCCGAGACCGCCGAAGAGCCCGAGCACGAGGGGCGGCAGGCTGAGCAGCATGAAGAAGGCGCCCTCGGCCGCGAGACCGGTGACGCGGTAGCGCAGGCACACCCGGATCGTCTCGAGCGTCAGCCTCGCGAGCGGGAGGCCCCACGGGACCCGCTCCACCACTGTCCGCATCCTCGTCCGCGCGCTCATCGTGTCCGAGGCTAACCGGGGTGCGGCCGTGCGCAGGACGCGTGACCGGCGCGACACGCGACCAGCGGGACCCCAGGGTCGGCCGACGCCTAGTCTCGGCGGGGTGAGCACACACGAGGTGACCAACCAGGTGCCGCCCTTCGTGGGACGCGACTTCCTCGCCGAGGACGTCGCGCTGCGCGAGGCCGTCGAGCGCTGGGCCGGGCCGGCGGCCCTCGCCGAGCTGGGACCCCTCGGCGCCCTCGCCGGCACCGAGCGGGCGCAGGAGCACGCGAGGCTCGCCGACGCCAACGTGCCGGTCCTGCGCACTCACGACGCGCGCGGCCACCGCGTCGACGAGGTGGAGTTCCACCCCTCGTGGCACTGGCTGCTGACGCAGGCGGTCGGTGCCGGCCTCACCGCCGAGCCGTGGACCTCGCCCGCGGCGTCGGGCGCCCACGTGCGCCGCGCCGCCGGCTTCGTCATGTGGTCCCGCGTCGAGGCGGGACACGGCTGCCCCGTCTCGATGACGTATGCCGCGGGGTCGGCCCTGCGGCACGACGCCAGCCTGGGTGCCCGCTGGCTCCCCGCCCTGGCGAGCCGCAGCTACGACCCCGGCCTCCGCCCCGTCTCGCAGAAGTCGGGCGCGCTCTCGGGGATGGGCATGACCGAGAAGCAGGGCGGCTCGGACGTGCGTGCCAACACCACCCGCGCCGTGCCCGCCCCGGGAGGCCCCCTGCCGGGCGAGACGTACCGCCTGACGGGCCACAAGTGGTTCTGCTCGGCCCCGATGAGCGACGTCTTCCTCGTCCTGGCGCAGGCTCCGGGGGGCCTCACCTGCTTCGTCGTGCCGCGCGCGCTCGACGACGGCACGCGCAACGCCTTCGCCCTCCAGCGCCTCAAGGACAAGCTCGGCAACCACTCCAACGCCTCGAGCGAGGTCGAGCTCGACGGGACGTGGGGCAGCCGGCTGGGCGACGAGGGCCGCGGCGTGCGCACGATCATCGACATGGTGGGGGCGACCCGCCTCGACTGCGTGCTGGGCTCGACGGCGACGATGCGCGACGCCGTGTCGCGGGCGCTGCACCACGCGCGGCATCGCACGGCCTTCGGGGCGCTGCTCGTCGACCAGCCGCTCATGCGCAACGTGCTGGCCGACCTGGCGCTCGAGGCCGAGGCTGCGACCGTCCTCGGGCTTCGCCTCGCGCATGCCGTCGACTCCGGTGAGACCGAGCTCGCCCGCCTCGGTGTCGCGCTCGGGAAGTTCTGGGTGTGCAAGCGCACGGCGCCGATGGTGGCCGAGGCGCTCGAGTGCCTCGGTGGCAACGGCTACGTCGAGGAGAACGGCCTCGCGCGCCTCTACCGCGAGGCGCCGCTCAACTCGATCTGGGAGGGCTCCGGCAACGTCAACGCCCTGGACGTCCTCCGGGCCGTGAGCCGTGAGCCGTCCACGCTCGAGGCCCTGACCAAGGAGCTGCACGAGGTCCGCGGACGCAGCGCGGAGCTCGACGCGCACGTGGACTCCGCTCTGGCGCAGGCCCGTTCGCTCGACCCGACGTCGGCCGCGGCAGCGTTCGGTGCGCGTGCCGTCGTCGAGCAGCTGGCCCTGGCCCTGCAGGCGAGCCTGCTGGTGCAGCACTCCCCCGGTCCCGTCGCCGACGCGTTCGTCGCGAGCCGGATCGCGGGGCGTCGCGGCCACACCTTCGGCTCGCTCGACGTCGACCTCGCCGGTGCCACCGCGGCCGTCATCGAGCGAGCCGGCTGACCAGACCGGCCACGCGGGCGCCGGTGTGGCGCAACAGCCCTCGGGTCAGCTCGCGGCGAGCCGCTTCTTCTCCGCCGCGACGTCGAAGTCGGCCTGCGGCCACTGCAGGTTGAGGCCGCGCAGGGTCTCCAGCAGGAGCTGCTGGACGGCCAGTCGGGCGTACCACTTGCGGTCGGCGGGCACGACGTGCCACGGCGCGCCCACGGTCGAGGTCTTGTCGAGGACCGCCTGGTAGGCCTCCATGTACGCGCCCCAGTGGCTCCGCTCGTCGACGTCGCCGGGGTTGTACTTGTAGTACTTGTCCGGGCGGTCGAGCCGCTCCATGAGCCGCTCTCCCTGCTCGTCCTTGGAGATGTGCATCATCACCTTGACTACCGTCGTGCCGGCCGCGATGGCCCGACGCTCGAAGGCGTTGATCTGGGCGTAGCGCTTGGACCACACCGCCTCGGGCACGAGGTCGTGCACCCGCACGACGAGCACGTCCTCGTAGTGCGACCGGTCGAAGACGCCGAGCTCACCGGCGTCGGGCAGCGCCTTCTCGATGCGCCAGAGGAAGTCGTGCGCGAGCTCCTCCTTGGTCGGTGCCTTGAACGCCGTCGCCTTGACGCCCTGCGGGTTGACGGAGATGACGTGGCGCATGATGCCGCCCTTGCCCGAGGTGTCCATGCCCTGCACCACGAGCAGGACCGAGCGGCGGCCTCCGGCCGTGGACTCGGCGAAGAGCCGCTCGAGGAGGTCCGACAGCTCGGTCTCGCACGCCTTGAGGGCGGCCTTGCCCGCGAGCTTGTCGCCGGTGAAGCCCGGCGTCCCCCTCGTGTCGACGTCCGCGAGCACGAAGCCCTTGCCGACCCGCAGCGCGTTGACGACGTCCTTGATCTCCTCGACCGCCTCGGCCTCGTGCTCGGCGATCTGCTCGTCCTCGGTCGCCTGCTCCTTCACCTCTTCGGCGGAGACTGCGCTCGCGATCGCGCCGGCCTTCTTGCCCGACTTCTTCTCGGACTTCTTGCCGGACTTCCTGCCCTTGCCCTTCGCGCCCTTGCCCATGGCGTCATCCTGCCCGACAGCGGGGCGGCGCGACGGGATGCGGGGCCACCGATCGCGCCGGCGTCCCGGCCCATGGCCGGGCGTCGCCGATACTGGGGCGCATGCGTCTGCTCGTCCCGGGCCGTTCCGGCCTTCCCGCCCTGACCGACCTCGACACCGCGGAGCTCCTGACGGCGTATGCCGTCCCGTCGGGTCCGTGGGTGCGCTGCAACATGGTCAGCTCGCTCGACGGCGCGGCGACCGGCGCCGACGGACGCTCGGGGTCGATCAACAACGACGCGGACCACGTGGTGTTCGAGGTGCTGCGCGCGCTCAGCCACGTCGTCGTGGTCGGTGCGGGCACCATTCGCGCCGAGGGCTATTCGCCTCTGTCCGTGGATGGCCCACTCGTCGAGCACCGGCGGCAGCGCGGCCTGCCGGACCAGCTCCCCCTCGTGGCGGTCAGCAACCGGGGCGAGGTGCCGCCGACCCTGAGCGGGTGCCACGACGGTCGGGTCCTGCTGGCGGTCCCGGCCGCTGCCCCGGGTCTCGCACGGGCCCGACGCGACCTGGGCGAGGACCACGTCCTCGTCTGCGGCGACGAGGAGCTGGACGTGCCGAGCCTCGTTGGGGCACTTCACGATCGGGGCTGGAGCCACGTCCTCACCGAGGGCGGCCCGAGCCTGCTCGGCTCGTTCCTCGCGGCCGGACTGCTCGACGAGCTGTGCTTCACTGTCACACCCCAGGTCGTCGGGGGCGAGCACCCCCGTCCGGTCGGAGCGGACGCCACGCCCACCGACCTCGACCTGCGGCTGCTCGTCGAGCACGACGGCACCCTCATGGGCCGCTGGTTCGTCCGCCGCCAGGTGGGCTGAAGCCAGCCGGGCGGTTCTCGACGAACTCGCGCAGCACGCGCTCCCACCGCTCGGGGTCGTAGTTCCACTCGCGGCAGTGGCGGGCGGTGTCCCAGCGCTCGAGGCGCACGAGGTCCGGGCGCCGGCCGGCGAGGCCGACCGCCGGGCCGATCGGCACGAAGTCGTCCCCGTCCGAGGCGATGACGAGCACGGGATGGCTCAGCTCGTCGGCGCGTGCGACCCAGTCGGTGCGCGCCACGTCGATGGGCTCACGCACGCCGACGAGGCGGCGGCTACGACGCGATCCCAGCAGGCCGGTGGCCATCCGCACGAGCGGACCGGGCATCCCGTGCAGGCGGCCGTGGTGGCGCAGCACGACACCCCAGTCGACGACGGGCGAGTCGAGTGCCACTCCGACGACGTGGCTCGAGAGCGGCGAGTGGTCGAGCGCCTGGAGCACGATCGCCCCACCCATGGACCACCCGACAAGCAGGATGCGCCGCGCGCCGTGCGACACGGCATACCCCATGGCCGCCTCGACGTCGCGCCACTCCGACAGCCCGAGGTTGTAGCGGCCGTCCGGCCCCCGGGGTGCGTCGCGGTCGTTGCGGTAGGCCGCGACGAGGCTCGTCCACCCGGCCTCGCGCAGGACGGGGACGGCACGCAGCGTCTCCTCCTTGCGCGCGCCGCGGCCGTGCACGAGGACGGCCCAGTCGGCGCCGGTGCGGCCGCCCTCGGGACGCACGAGCCATCCCGGCAGGGGCCCCACGTCGGACAGGATGCTGACATCCTCGTCGGGCAGGCCGAGGCTGACCGACGGCCGGTCCCAGAAGTAGTACTGGTTCCAGCGGGCCGGCCCCACCTCGAGGAGCCCCCGGTCGACGGACAGGAGCCGACGGGTCACCGACGTGGTGTCGGAGGAGACGATGGCGCCCACCCGGGCGTGGCCCGCTCCCCCGTCGAGCCACACGCCGTAGCGGCCGGGCACGACCGTGTCGGGCGTCACGGCGAAGGTGACGCTCTCGCCGTCGTGTCGCAGGATCTCGACGTCGTCGGGCTGGAGCTCGTCGGGCGTGATCACCTTGCGGGCGAAGTACGCCGCCGCGGCGACCGAGCCCCCGGCGGCGCCCAGCACGGACCCGGTGCCCGCAGCCGCCGCCACGAGCACCGGACGCGAGACGAGACGGCGCACCTGCACGGGCTCATCGTCGCAAAGGACCCGCCGCCGCCGCCGCAAGGGGCCGGGCGCGCCGGGGCACGGACCACGAAGACCGCCACGAAGACGACCACGAAGACGGCGGGCGGCATGTGTATCAAATCGGACAGCACGACGCTCCGTCCTTCGGGAGCCTCGGGGGCATCACGAGCGGCGGCAGCCGAACCCTCGACCGTTCCCCGGTCCGGGCGGTCGACGGGCCGGTCACAGCCCGGTGGGCCCGTTTCGGGGGTCACGGCCACGGGCTGTCTCGGGGTGCGAGGGGCATCCGCGCACCGCTTCTCACCGTCTCGTTCCCACGAAAGGGGACCACCGTGTTCAACGCCATGCGCCGCAGCGTGCTCAGCATCGCGGCAGCCGGGGCGCTCGTCGCCACACCGGGCATCGCCCTGGGGGCCGGCGTCAGCCCGGCCACCTACGACTCCTCGGCCGACCCGGGCGCCACCGTCCACGTCACCAAGACCGTCACGACCCCTGAGATCCCGCCCAAGCCCGACATCGTCCTCGTCGTCGACCGGACCGGCAGCATGGGCGGGGCCATCGACGACGTCAAGGCCAAGATGGGCGGCGTCATCGACGCGGTCCAGGCCGCCCAGCCCGACGCCGAGTTCGCCGTCGTCGCCTACTGCGACACGGGCGAGACGCCCTTCAGCCTCGTGCAGCAGCTGACCTCGAGCAAGACCGACGCCGTGAACGCCGTCAACAGCATCGTGCTCTGCAACGGTGGCGACACCCCCGAGGCCCAGCTCAACGCGCTGTGGCAGATCGGGTCGGGGGGCGACCAGGTCGCGTTCCGGTCGGGGTCCACGCGGGCCGTCGCCTGGTTCGGTGACTCCAACGGCCACGACCCCAGCGAGGGCCACACCCTCGCCGACGCGATCGCCTCGCTCCAGGGCGTCTCGGCCAAGGTCATCGCCATCAACGTCGACTCGGGCGCCGGCAACGGACTGGACAACGGCGGCCAGGCGACGGCCATCACCGGCGCCACGGGAGGCCAGTTCTTCCCGAGCGTCGCCGAGGCCGGCGTCGCCGACGCGATCCTCGCCGGGCTCAGCAACCTGCCCGCCGAGGTCACGGCCGACGTCTCGTGCGACGCGGGTCTGTCGATCGCGTTCTCGCCCGCGCTCCCCCAGACGGTGACGAGCGGCGAGGCCGTCGTGCTCGACGAGGCGATCACCGTCGCTCCGGGCGCGACCCAGGGCGCGACCCTGACGTGCACGACGACGTTCCTCGTCAACGGCGCAGAGGCCGGCCCGGAGTTCGTCCAGACCGTCACCATCAAGGTCAACGACGTGACGCCGCCGACCGTCTCGTGCGGTCCGGGGGTCAACCCCGACGGCGTGACGCCTCCCGGCTACAAGAAGGCCGGCTTCTACCAGCTCGTGGCTGCGGACAACCTGCCGGGCACGATGGTGACGGTGTCGGACACCGCGACGGGCGCGAGCTTCGGCCCCTATGCCCCGGGCACCTACATCAAGCTGACGCAGGCACCCGGTGCGACGCCGTCATCCGTGCCGTTCTCGGGCATGGTCGACTGGCACGTCACGGTGCGCGGTGACCTGCTCGTGACCGCCACGGACGCCGCAGGCAACGCCGCGACGGCGACGTGCACGGTCCCGCCCAACAAGAAGTGACGCACGCGAGAGTCACCCCGGAAGGCTCAACGCGAGCCTGACCGGCACGAGGGGTCCCGGGTCTCCGGGGCCCCTCGTGGCCGTGCACGACGTGTCCGTCGCATGCAGGAGCACCCACGTGGCGACGTAAGACCGCAGCGCACCCCTGCCGGGCACAAACACGGGCGACGTGGCGTTGGTCAGGACATGAGCCACCACGACACCTCCGACAAGCCGTATGCCGTCCAGCGCACCGACGAGGAGTGGCGCGCCGTCCTGACGCCCGCGGAGTACAAGGTGCTCCGACAGGCCGGGACCGAGCCGGCGTTCCGCGGCGAGTACACCGACACGAAGACCAAGGGCGTCTACTCCTGTCGCGCCTGCGGCACCGAGCTGTTCCGCAGCGACACGAAGTTCGAGTCGCACTGCGGTTGGCCGTCCTTCTACTCGCCCCTCGCCGGCGACACGGTCGAGTACATCGAGGACCGCACCTTCGGGATGAAGCGCGTCGAGGTGCGCTGCGCCAACTGCGGGTCGCACCTCGGTCACGTCTTCGAGGGCGAGGGCTACGACACCCCGACCGACCAGCGCTACTGCATCAACTCGATCTCGCTCCGTCTCGAGCCGGACGACTCGGGACAGCAGGCCTGAGCGCCAGGGCGGACAGCCCACCTGAGCCCGAGGGCGGCGTGACTCGTCACGCCGCCCTCGGGCTAACTTTGGGACATGGACGACGGGGACATCAGGGTCGGCAGCGCCGAGCGCGAGCAGGCGCTCGCCGCGCTGGCGGAGCACCACGCGGCCGGACGGCTCGACGCGAACGACTACGAGGACCGTCGCGGCCGTGCCACCGATGCCGTCGTCCGCCGCGACCTCACCGAGCTCTTCGTCGACCTGCCCGAGCCGCGGCCGCACCCTGACAAGGCCGCGCTGTCCGGCCCGTCCGCGGGCGTCGTGCAGTCCGCTCCCCCGGTGTCTGCGCGGGGCAGGACCGCCCGGGCGCTCGTCGGGCTGTCGCCCTTCATCGCCGTCGCGCTCTTCCTCTGGACCGGGCGCTGGTGGTGGTTCCTGCTCATCCCGGCACTGGCCGTGATCGCCAAGAACCTCGACGACTGACGGGTGCGCCGACGTCGCCGGCGCCCCGGGCGTCCCCGGGGGTCAGCGCAGGTTGGCGACGAGCTCGGCCGGCTCGACCTTCGGCCCGGTGAAGAACGGGATCTCCTCACGCACGTGCCGACGGGCCCGCGACGCACGCAGCTCGCGCATGAGGTCCACGATGCGGTGCAGCTCATCGGCCTCGAAGGCCAGCAGCCACTCGTAGTCGCCCAGCGCGAACGAGGCGATGGTGTTGGCCCGCACGTCCGGGAAGTCCCGGGCCATCTGGCCGTGCTCGCGCAGCATGTCGCGGCGCTCGCCGTCCTCGAGGAGGTACCACTCGTAGGAGCGGACGAAGGGGTAGACGCAGATGTACTTGCGCGCGACCTCGTCGGCCATGAACGCCGGGATGTGGCTCTTGTTGAACTCCGCCGGACGGTGCAGGGCAGCGTTGCTCCAGACCGGTTCGAGGTGCTGGCCGAGCTCGGTGCGCAGGAGGCGGTGGTAGGCGGACTGCAGCTGCTCGATGGTCTCGGCGTGCCACCAGACCATGAAGTCGGCGTCGCCGCGCAGGCCGGCGACGTCGTAGAGGCCGCGCACCACGACGCCCTCCTCGGCGAGGTCGGCCAGGAAGGTCTCGAGCTCGGCCAGCACCTTGGCCCGGTCGTCGCCGAGGGGGGTGACGCTGCTGAACACCGACCACATGCAGTAGCGGATGGTGTCGTTGATCTCTCGCATCTGGGTCGGGGTCAGGCGCTCGCTCATGCCCCCATCATCCCTCGCGGGCCGAGGGCGCCGAGCAGCGGGTCAGTCGCCGCCCAGGACGGCCCGGGAGGCCGCGCGTCCGGAAGCGATGCACGCCGGGATCCCGACCCCGTCGTAGGCCGCCCCGCACAGCGCGAGCGCCGGTGGCAGAGCGCGGGTCGGCGCCAGTCGGGCACGGTGCCCCACGGCATACTGCGGCAGTCCTCCGCCCCAGCGCTGCACGTGCGTGGCCACGGGATCGGGCATGCCATGACCGAGCACGGTGCGCAGGTCGTCGAGTGCCACGGTGACGAGCTCGTCGTCGGATCGCTGGAGGGTCGACTCCTCACGGTGGCGCCCCACCGAGGCCCGCAGGAACGTGCGGTCGGGGTGGGCGGCGACCAGCCAGGGCCACTTGACCGAGCTGAAGGTGGACGCCTTGATCGTCAGCGCCTCGGTGGGAGGCACGAGGAAGCCGCTCCCGTCGAGGACCGCCGGGGACGGTCCCTCGAGGGCGAACGTCACGATGGCCATGGACGCGTACTCGACGCCCGCGAGCGCCGCGGCGGCGGCTGGTGCGACGTCGCGGAGCAGGCGGGAGGCGGGTGCGGCCGGCACGGCCACGACGACCGCGTCGAAACGTTCGTCGACCACCTCGGTCGTCGGTCCGGTCGAGACGACCCAGCCCTCCCCGTCGCGGCGTAGCCCGCGTGCCATGGCGCCCTTCCGGATCCGGACGCCGGCCGCGAGGAGCTCACGCTCGAGCACCTCGGGCAGCGTCCCGAGGCCGCCCTCGAGCGTGGCGAAGACGGGCCGGCCCGCGAGCGGCCCGCTCGCGGCAGCCTCGGCCGCGGACCGCGCCACCTCGAGCAGAGGACGTCCCTCGTGCGCGGCGGCGGCGAGCGCCGGCACGGCCTGCTCCGCGGAGATCTCACGGGCATGTCCCGCGTAGACTCCGGCCAGCAGCGGCTCGACCAGACGGTCGGTCACGGCGGCGCCGAGCCGGGAGTCGACGAGGTCCCCTACTGAGACGTCGCCGGGCACGGGGCCGGCCACGACCTCGTGGGCGAGCCGCTCCACCTCCTCGTCGGTGAGCAGCCCTCGCACCGACTCGGGGTCCGAGGGCACCCCCATGAGGGTGCCGCGCGGCATCGGCCACCGCCTGCCCCTCGAGACGATCCCCGCGCCGGCGGGCCCGGGGTGGGTCACGAGTCCTGCGACGCCGAGCTGCTCGAAGAGGGTCAGCGCCTCCGGCCTGCGGGCCAGGACCGACTCGGCGCCGACGTCGATGCGGTGGCCGCCGACGTCCTCGAGCCGCAGCTTGCCCCCGAGCCGGTCCGAGCCCTCGAGGACCGTCACCGACACGTCCGCGTCGTGGCTGATGAGCTCCCAGGCGGCCGAGAGCCCGCTGATGCCCCCGCCGATGACTGCGACCGTCCTGACCATGGCGCCACTCTCCCACCCCGGCCCGAGCGGTTTGGTCGAGCCCCTGCCCATGGGAGAGGCTGGGTCACATGGGCACCCCCGCGCTCCTCGAGACCCAGCCTCCCGCGGAGCTCTCCGGGCTCGTCGGCATCGCGTACCGCGTCATCCAGTCCCTCGGCGAGTGGGGCGTCGGCGCGCTGACCTTCCTGGAGACGGTAGTGCCGCCCATCCCCAGCGAGGTCGTGCTCCCGCTCGCGGGCTTCATCGCCCGCCAGGGCGGCCTGGGCCTGACGCTGCTGCTCGTGACGAGCACGATCGGCTCCTACGTCGGGGCCCTCACGCTCTACCTGCTGGCGGCCCGGCTCGGGCAGGAGCGGGCCATCGACGTGTGCGCGCGGCTCCCCCTCGTCGACCGGCGCGACTTCGAGCGTGCGACGGAGTGGTTCACCGACCACGGGCGGCGCTCGATCTTCTTCGGCCGGCTCGTGCCGGGCGTGCGCAGCCTCGTCTCGCTGCCCGCCGGCGCCGTCCGCATGCCGCTCGTGCGGTTCTCCGTCTTCACGGTCGCCGGGAGCGCCCTGTGGAACGGGCTGCTCATCGGGCTCGGCTGGGTGCTCGGGTCGCGGTACGAGCTCGTCGACCAGTACTCGTCGGTCCTGGACTGGGTCGTCCGGGTCGCCGTGGTGGGCCTGCTCGGCTGGCTCGTGGTGCGGCGCCTCCGTCGCGGGCGGGCGGGCAGCGAGCAGGCGACCGGCGAGCACGCGGCGCGCGAACGGCACTGAACCCGCCGGGGCCGTCGCAACGTTCCGGTCGGCCCGCGTGTCTCTGGAGACAAGCACGTCGCCACGCACACCGCGCGCCAGCAGCACCAGCCGGTCCGGCGCGGGAGGCGACCCGTCGGAAGGTCTGCCATGACTGCTGCGTCCCACCTGCCACAGCTGCCGCGCCTCGCGTCCCGCCCCCCGGCGCGGCGCCGGCTCCTCATCGTCCTCGCCCTCGTCGTCGCGGTGGTCGGGCTGTCGATCCCCCTCGGCCTCAGGGCCGTCCACAGCTCATCGTCCGAGTCGTCCGCGGCCTCGACGTCCTCAGCAGGTGCGGCGTCCGGCGAGGCCGCGCGCAACGGCGCCACCGGCAACGGCGTGGTGGGATCGGGCGTCGGCCCGCAGACCGATGCCAACGCCGGCGCGAAGGCCCCCGCCGCCGACAGCGGCGCCGCACCGGGCACCGGGCTCGGGGGCTCGGTCGCGGTGATCGAGTCCAAGATCGCGCGCTCCGCGTGGCTCGGCATCAAGGTCGCCGACCTGGCGGGGTCGGCCGGGCGCGTGCGCGTCATCGCCACCGACGCCGGCGGCCAGGTGACCTCGGAGAACGTCGTCACGTCCGCCGACCCGACAGGTGGCCCGGTGGGCTCGAACGGCGTGGACCCCCGGTTCGAGTCGGGAGCGTCCGTGCCGAGCATCGGGGTCGACGAGGCCCGCCTCGTGCTCAGCGTCCCGGCCAAGGCGCTCGACGACGTGCTCACCCGGCTGTCCGCGATCGGGACCGTCAGCTACCGCTCGTCGCAGTCGCAGGACGTCACCGACACCTACATCGACACGAAGTCCCGGATCCAGCCCATGCGCGACGGGATCGAGCGGGTGCGGGCTCTGCTGGCCAAGACGACCGACCTCCAGCAGGTCATCACGCTCGAGAGCGAGCTGAGCCGCCGCCAGGCCGACCTGGACTCGCTCGAGCAGCGCCTGGCCAAGCTCGACGCGATGACGACGATGAGCGATGTCACCGTGACCCTCTGGACCGACGCGACGTCCCCGGTGCCCGTCGACGACGGCATCTCCGGCGGGCTGCGCACGGCGTGGGACAGCCTGCTCGGGTCGGTGACGGTCATCCTCACCGGGCTCGCCGCGCTGCTGCCCTGGCTCGTCCTCCTCGTCCCGCTGGGCCTGCTGGCCCTGCGGATGTGGCGTCGCCACAGCGTGCGTATGCCGTCCGCCTCGTTCCCGACGGCCGCTGGCCCGGCTGCCGGGCCGGCCGGGGCGACGGACCCTGCCCCGGCCGCGGCGACCGCTGCACCCTCCGGGACCGGAGCGTCGTCAGGCGACTGAAGGTCAGGGACGCCTAGGCGACGTGGTCGGCGGCTCGGTCAGCGACCGAGCCGCTGGCGCAGCAGGTCGGCGACCTGACGGACCTCGCGCACGTGGAGCGCGTGCGCGATGCCGACGTAGATGACGCCGAAGACGAGACCGACGAGGCCGATCTCCAGCGCGCTGGCGAACATCCGCTTGAGTGCCGACGCCGAGCTGTCGATGGCCGCGCCGGTGATGGGGTGCAGCACGAGCGTGACGCCCCAAGCGACGAGCCCGGCGACGAGGGACGCGATGCCGACGCGCGACAGGGTGATGAGACCGCCCGACAGCCCCAGCGGCCCGGTGCGGCGGCGCAGCAGGAAGAGCCCGACGCCTGAGCTGACGACGTTGCCCACCGTCTGGCCCATAGCCATGATGCCGATGGCCCAGACCGGGTTGATGAAGAGGGTGACGACACCGGCGAGAGCGCTGATGCCCGTGAGCAGGACCTGCATGACGACGGTCGGCTTGCCGTCCTCGAGCGCGAAGAACATGCGGTAGCAGAGCAGGTCGAGACCGAACGGCACGAGGCCGAGGATCATGATGATGAGCACGCTCGCCGAGACCTCGACCGACCTCGGGTCGATGCCCGGGTTGAGCAGCGCGACGATGGGGTTGGCGAGCACGATGACCGCCACCATGATCGGCACGTTGGCCACGAGCGGCATGACGAGACCGGTCCGGAAGTCGCGGCGCAGGCTGTCCTTGTCGCCGGATGCAGCAGCCGCCGAGAAGCGTGGGAAGAGCGCCGTGATGATCGACACGGTGATGAAGGCGTGCGGCAGCATGAACAGCGTGAAGGCGATGCTGTAGGCCATCGGCCCGCGAGCCGCGCCCTCCAGCCCGAGCTCGTTGGCCTGGGCCGTGGCGTTGTTGAGCACGCCCTGGCTGATGAAGAAGCCCACCTGTGACACCGCGAGGCCGCCGAAGGCCCAGAGGGCCAGCCTGCTGACGCCGCCGAGGCCCACACCGCGCAGGCCCCACCGAGGCCGGTAGTGGAAGCCGGTGCGGCGCAGGGCGGGCACGAGCGATAGCGCCTGCACGACGACGGACAGGGTGGCCGAGCCGGCGAAGAGCCAGATCATCGGGCCGGTCCACTCCGAGGGCGCACGGGGACCGCGGTGGCCCCCGTGCCCGTCCTGGTCGCCCCGTCCGAAGATGACGAGGAAGAGCACGAGGCCCGCCACGGCGACGACGTTGGCGATGAAGGGCGCCCACGCGAACGCGCCGAAGCGGCCACGCGCGTTGAGGATCTGGCCGAGCAGAGCGAAGAGGCCGTAGAAGAAGATCTGGGGCAGGCAGATGAGCGAGAAGGCGAGCGCGAGGTCCTTGAAGTCCGGCGAGGACTTGCCGGCCAGCAGCCACACGAAGCCTCCGGCGCCCGCCATGACGACGACGGTGATGAGCGCCATGCCGGCGAGGGCCACGGTGATGACGCGGTCGGTGAACTCCTGCCCACCGTCCTCGAGCTTCATGGCGCGCGCGAGCGACGGGATGAGCACCGCGTTGAGGATGCCGCCCGCCGCGAGGACGTAGAGGACGTTGGGGAGGGTGTTGGCCAGGGAGAAGGCGTCGCCGGCCAGCTGCGCACCGATGATGGCGGTGATGAGCCCGTTGCGCACCACACCGAGGATGCGCGAGGCCACAGACCCACCGAGCATGGTGAGGCTGGAGCGAGCGACTGACGGAGCCGCTGTGGTCATCGGCGGCTCGAGCACTCGTGGACGAGCGCGGTCACGCGCGTGAGCACGTCCGGGTCCACGTTGGGCAGCACGCCGTGGCCGAGGTTGAAGATGTGGCCCGGCGCGTGCCGGCCCTCCTCGACGATCTCGCGCACGCGGCGCTCGAGGGCGTCCCACGGCGCGAACAGCAGGGCGGGGTCGAGGTTGCCCTGCACGGCATACGACGGCCCGAGTCTCGCCACGGCGTCGGTCAGCGACACGCGGTAGTCGACCCCCACGACCTCGGCGCCGGCCTCGCCCATGAGCGAGAGGAGCTCGCCCGTGCCGACGCCGAAGTGGATGCGCGGGACGTCGAGGTCCGCGACGGCGGCGAGCGCGACCGCGGAGTGCGGCATGGCGCGCGCGGCGTAGTCGGCCCGGGACAGGGCACCGGCCCACGAGTCGAAGAGCTGGACGGCGCTCGCACCGGCCTGTGCCTGCACGCGCAGGAACTCGCCGGAGATCTGGGCGAGCCTGGCGCACAGGGCGTCCCACAGCTCCGGGTCGCCGTGCATGAGGGCCTTGGTCTTCTCGTGGTTCTTCGAGGGACCACCCTCGACGAGATAGGAGGCCAGCGTGAACGGCGCACCCGCGAAACCGATGAGCGGGATGTCGCCGAGCTCGCGCACGAGCTGCTGCACGGCCTCGGTGACGAAGGGCACGTGCTCGGGCGTCAGGGGGACGAGCTGGTCGAGGTCGGCGGCCGTGCGGATCGGGCGGGCCACGACCGGGCCCACCCCCGGGACGATGTCGAGGTCGACACCGATCGCCTTGAGCGGCACGACGATGTCGCTGAAGAAGATGGCCGCGTCGACGCCGTGGCGCCGCACGGGCTGCAGCGTGATCTCGGTGACGAGCTCGGGGCGCATGCACGACTCGAGCATCGGGATGCCCTCGCGTACGGCGCGGTACTCCGGCAGGGAACGGCCCGCCTGCCGCATGAACCACACGGGCGTCCGGGTGACCGACTCGCGGCGCGCAGCGCGGACGAGGTCGCTCTGGCGGGTGGCTGGCGGGGCTGTGGTCGGCACCGGACAATCCTGCCACGGCGGCCGGGTGGGGCCGCGCCACGCGCGTCCGGCGCGCCCTGAGGACAGATCGCCCGACTCCGGCATACCCTCATCTGGTGCACACGCGAACGTTGCCGGGCAACCACGGCGCGGTCTTCGCCAGGACGCTCAGCGCCCTGCGAGACGTCCGTCTGCGCTCGGAGGTGCGCCTGACGGAGGTGCCTGCGCCCACGCGCATCGCCCCGTACGCCGCAGCCCTGACCGCCGACGTCATCGACATCGCGGACCCCGACGACGACCTGGCCACCGGCCGGTTCGTCGTGCTGCACGACCCCGCCGCCCCCGACACGTGGGACGGCCAGTGGCGCATCGTCACGTTCGCCCGGGCCGAGCTCGAGCCGGAGCTGGCGGGCGACCCGATGCTGGGCGCCGTCGGCTGGTCCTGGCTCACCGACTCCCTGACCAACCGGGGCCTCGGCTGGACGGCCGAGGCCGGCACCGTCACCCGGGTCGTCAGCGAGAGCTTCGCCGGGCTCGCCGACCGCGAGGCGAGCGTCGAGATGGAGATCCGCGCCTCGTGGACGCCGGTGGGCGGCGACGCCGCCGACCACCTCCGCGCCTGGGCCGACATGCTGTGCACCATCGCCGGCATCCCGCCCCTGCCCGACGGCGTCGTCCCCCTACCGGGGCAGCGACGGTGACGGCAGAGCCGAACGAGCCCACCGACGACGACGCCGCCGACGCCGACCTCGCACCAGACCTCGTCCCAGATCTCGTCCCGCTGACGCACCCGCGCGACGGCGTGCCCGACGTCGTCGTCGACGAGCGCACGCTCATGCGCGCCGCCGAGGCCATCGGCGCGGGCACCGGCCCCGTCGGCATCGACGCCGAGCGCGCGTCCGGCTACCGCTACGGCCAGCGCGCCTACCTCGTCCAGATCCGCCGGGAGGGCTCCGGGTCCTGGCTCATCGACCCCATCGCCTGTCCCGACCTCTCCCCCGTCGGCGAGGCCATCGGCGACGCCGAGTGGATCCTGCACGCGGCGACCCAGGACCTCCCCTGCCTCGCCGAGGTGGGCCTGCGGCCCCAGTCGCTCTTCGACACCGAGCTCGGCGGGCGCCTGGCCGGGCTGCCCCGCGTCGGGCTCGGCGCCATGGTCGAGCACTACCTCGGGCTGCAGCTCGCCAAGGAGCACTCCGCCGTCGACTGGTCGGTGCGTCCCCTGCCCGAGCCGTGGCTTCGGTATGCCGCGCTCGACGTCGAGGTGCTCGTCGACCTGCGTGACGCGGTGGCCGCCGAGCTGGCGTCGCAGGGCAAGATCGCCTGGGCGACCGAGGAGTTCGAGCACCTGCTCGACTTCACCGGCCCCGAGCCCCGCGTCGACCCGTGGCGGCGCACGTCCGGAATGCACAAGGTGCGAGGCCGCCGTGGCCTCGCCATCGTGCGCGAGCTGTGGCTCTGGCGCGACGCCGTGGCGCAGCAGCGCGACACCTCGCCGGGGCGGGTCCTTCCCGACGCGGCGATCAGCGAGATCGCCATCGCCAACCAACGGGCCACCAAGGCGCCGCGCACCGTGGGCTCCGCCGAGCCTCGGCTCGCGCGGTCGATCCGGCGCCACCAGGAGGCGATCATCGAGGTCGTGGGGCAGGCCCTCGCCCTGCCCGAGGACGACCTGCCCGTCCTGTCGCTGCCGCCGAGCGGCCCGCCGCCGCCCAAGGCGTGGGCCGACCGCGACCCCGTGGCCGCCGCACGCCTCGCCCGGGCCCGCGAGCTGCTCGGTGCCGTCTCCGAGGAGCTGGCCGTCCCGGTCGAGAACCTCCTGACGCCCGACCTGCTCCGCCGCTTCCTCTGGGAGGGGCCGGCAGCCCCGACGACCGCCGAGGTCGCCGACGCCCTGATGGCCCTCGGTGCCCGCCGCTGGCAGACGACGATCACCGCGCCGTTGATCTCGCTCGCCTGCACCGAGAATCCCCCGGCCTGAGCCGGCCGACCGGTCGTCGAGCCGCGGTGTCGCAGCGGTCCCTGGACCGCGCCGGCGTCGATGCTCGCGTTCGTGAGGATGGTCACCCGAGCGCCCATCCCGCGCGAAGTTACCGGGAAGTAGTATCGAGGAGGCCGCGCTCCGCCGCGGCCCGATGCCGGCGCCCGACGCCGGCCCATCGACCCTGATCCACCGCGATCACCCTCGATCCACTGGGAGGCACTGTGCCCCGCGCACTCAATGAGGTCGTCTTCGTCGACGGCGTCCGGACGCCCTTCGGCAAGGCCGGCGACAAGGGCATGTACGCCCAGACCCGCGCCGACGACCTCGTCATCCGGTGCATCCGCGAGCTGCTGCACCGCAACCCCAACCTGCCCAAGGACAAGGTCGAGGAGGTCGCCATCGCGGCGACCACCCAGATCGGTGACCAGGGCCTGACGCTCGGCCGCACCGCCGCCCTCCTCTCGGGCCTGCCGAACACGACCCCCGGCTACTCGATCGACCGGATGTGCGCCGGCGCGATGACCGCCGTGACCAACACCGCGAGCTCGATCGCGTTCGGTGCCTACGACATCGCCATCGCCGGCGGCGTCGAGCACATGGGTCGCCACCCCATGGGTGAGGGTGTCGACCCCAACCCGCGCATCGTCGCCGAGAAGATCGTCGACCCCGACGCGCTCGTCATGGGCAAGACCGCCGAGAACCTCCACGACCGCTTCCCGCAGCTGACGAAGGAGCGCTCCGACGCGTTCGCCGTCGGCAGCCAGGACAAGCTCGCCAAGGCGTATGCCGACGGCAAGATCCAGCGCGACCTCGTCAGCGTCGCCACTCGGCACGCCGAGAAGGGCTGGGGCCTGGCCACCACCGACGAGCCCCCGCGTCCGGGCACGACCGTCGAGGACCTCGGCGAGCTCAAGACGCCGTTCCGCGCGCACGGCAACGTCACCGCCGGCAACGCCGCCGGTCTCAACGACGGCGCCACGGCCTGCCTGCTCGCCTCCGAGCAGGCAGCGACGGAGCTCGGCCTGCCGGTGCGCATGCGCCTGGTCTCCTATTCCTTCGTCGGCGTCGAGCCCGAGGTCATGGGTGTCGGCCCGGTGCCGGCCACCGAGAAGGCCCTGGCCAAGGCTGGCCTTACGATCGAGGACATCGGCCTGTTCGAGCTCAACGAGGCGTTCGCCGTGCAGGTGCTCGCCTTCCTCGACCACTTCGGCATCGCCGACGACGACTCGCGCGTCAACGAGTACGGCGGCGCCATCGCCACCGGCCACCCGCTCGCCAGCTCGGGCGTGCGCCTCATGACCCAGCTCGCCCGCCAGTTCGAGGAGCACCCCGAGGTGCGCTACGGCCTGACCGCCATGTGCATCGGCATCGGCATGGGCGGCGCCGTCATCTGGGAGAACCCCCACCACGAGGCCTACGAGTCCTCGACGAGCACGACCGACGAGGAGGTCGCCAAGTGAGCACCACGACGACTGAGAAGGCAACGACCGCAGCCGATTTCGCGACCGAGGTCGTGACGCACACCCCCGTGCAGGACGTCGCGCTCCCGGGTGGTGCGGGCACGCTCGCCCTCGTCACGCTCGACAACGGCTTCGACCACACCAAGCCCAACACCTTCGGCCCGCAGTCGATCGCCGGCCTCACCGCCACGGTCGCCCGCCTGCGCGAGCGCGCCGAGGCCGGCGAGATCGTCGCCGTCGCCGTCACCGGCAAGCCGTTCATCTTCGCCGTGGGCGCGGACCTCACCGGGGTGCCGTTCATCGGGTCACGCGACCAGGCGATCGAGATCGCGCGGGCCGGCCACGCGGCATACGCCGCCTTCTCCGACCTGCCCGTCCCGACGTTCGCGTTCGTCAACGGCGCAGCCATGGGCGGCGGCGTCGAGCTGGCGCTGTCGGCGACCTACCGCACGATGAGCGCGGGCGTGCCCGCCGTCGCGCTGCCCGAGGTCTTCCTCGGCCTCGTGCCCGGCTGGGGTGGCTGCTGGATGCTGCCCAACCTCGTCGGCATCGAGAAGGCACTCACCGTCGTCATCGACAACCCGCTGAGCCAGAACCGCATGCTCAAGGGGATCGACGCGTACAAGCTAGGCATGGCCGACGTGCTGCTCGAGCCGGCCGACTTCCTCGAGGAGTCGATCGCCTGGACCGCGCGCGTGCTGTCCGGCGAGGTCACGGTCGAGCGTCCCGACGTCGACCGCGACGAGACGGCGTGGGACGCCGCGATCGCCAAGGCCAGGAAGCTCGCCGACGTCAAGACCGGCCGTCAGGCCAGGAGCCCGTATGCCGCGCTCGACCTGCTCTCGGCCGCGCGCACCGCGACCCGCGAGCAGGGCTTCGCCGCCGAGGACGAGGTGCTCGCCGACCTTCTCATGAGCGACGAGCTGCGGGCCGGGCTCTATGCCTTCGACCTCGTCCAGAAGCGTGCCAAGCGCCCGGCCGGGGCGCCCGACAAGAGCCTCGCCCGGAACGTCACCAAAATCGGCATCGTCGGTGCCGGTCTCATGGCGAGCCAGCTCGCGCTGCTCTTCATCCAGCGCCTGCAGGTGCCGGTCATGCTCACCGACATCGATGACGAGCGGGTCGCCAAGGGCGTCGGCTACGTCCATGCCGAGCTCGACAAGCTGGCGGCCAAGGGGCGGCTGAACCCGGACAAGCTCAACCGCTACAAGGCCCTCGTGACCGGTTCGACGAGCAAGGACGGCTTCTCCGACGCCGACTTCGTCATCGAGGCCGTCTTCGAGGAGATGTCGGTCAAGCAGCAGGTCTTCGCCGAGGTCGAGGCCGTCGTCTCGCCCGAGTGCGTCCTGGCGACGAACACCTCGAGCCTGTCGATCGCCGAGATGGCCTCGAAGCTCGAGCACCCGGAGCGGGTCGTCGGCTTCCACTTCTTCAACCCGGTCGCCGTCATGCCGCTGCTCGAGGTCATCCCGGGCGAGCGCACCGACGACGCCACTCTCGCAACGGCCTTCGCCGTCGGCAAGGCGCTGAAGAAGACGTGCATCCGCGCCGCGGACCGCCCGTCGTTCATCGTCAACCGCCTGCTCGGCCGCTTCATGGGCGAGGCCGCGAAGATCTTGGACGAGGGCACCCCGATCGAGGTCGTCGACCGCGCCTTCGCGGGCCTGGCGCCGATGCCGCCGTTCGTCCTCATCGGGCTCGTCGGCCCGGCCATCGCGCTGCACAACGGCGAGACGCTCGTGAAGGCGTTCCCGGACCGCTTCTACGCCTCTCCGACGCTCCAGCGGATCGTCGCGGCCGGCAAGCGCGGCTTCTACGACATGAGCTCCGGGCGCCCGATCCTCGACCCCGAGGTCGCCGAGCTCATCGAGAAGCCCGCCGACCCGGTCGTGCTCGACCTGGCCCAGGTGCGCGAGCGCGTGCTCACGGTCCTCGCCGACGAGGCGCGCCGGATGCTCGACGAGGGCGTGGCCCAGGCCCCGATGGACATCGACCTCGCGATGATCACCGGTGCCGGCTTCCAGTTCTGGAACGGCGGCATCACGCCGCTGCTCGACCGCACCGGCGTGGCCGAGGCGGTCACGGGATCCCGCTTCCTGCCGCAGGGTGTCGCGAACGCGCCTGCCTGAGCGACATCGGGACGAAACGCCACGAGCCGGGACACCACGTCCCGGCTCGTGGCGCGTCACGACCCCCGCGGATTTGCCGTAACTCATATATGAGTTAGCCTCGAGGTCGTGTCTCAGACCTACCTCACCCGGATCGGCGGACTCATCCGCGACGCGCGACGCCACAAGGGGATGACCCAGTCGGACCTCGCGGAGCTGCTCGGCACCTCCCAGGGCGCCGTGACCCGCATCGAGCAGGGCAAGCAGAACCTCAGCCTCGACATGCTCGCCAAGATCGGTGACGCGCTCGACTCGGAGTTCGTCTCGCTCGGCCACTCCGGCCCGCAGCACCTGCGCATCGTCGGCGGCCAGAAGCTCACCGGCTCGATCGACGTCAAGACCTCGAAGAACGCCGCCGTCGCGCTCCTGTGCGCCGCCCTGCTCAACCGCGGCCGCACGACCCTGCGCAGCCTCGCCCGCATCGAGGAGGTCAACCGCATCCTCGAGGTGCTCGCCTCGATCGGGGTCCGCACGCGCTGGCTCCCCGACAGCAACGACCTCGAGATCATCCCGCCGGCCGAGCTCAACCTCGACGACATCGACGTCGCGGCGGCCCGCCGCACGCGCACGGTCATCATGTTCCTCGGCCCGCTGCTGCACGAGCACGAGGCCTTCCAGCTGCCGTATGCCGGGGGCTGCGACCTCGGCACCCGCACCGTCGAGCCCCACTTGGCAGCCCTGCGCTCCTTCGGGCTCGAGGTGACGGCCACGCACGGCTTCTACGAGGCGCGCTCCGACCGGTCCGTCTCGCCCGAGCGTGCCATCGTGCTCACCGAGCGCGGCGACACGGTCACCGAGAACGTCCTCATGGCAGCCGCCCGCCACCCGGGCACGACCGTGATCCGCAACGCGAGCCCCAACTACATGGTCCAGGACCTGTGCTTCTTCCTCGAGAAGCTCGGCGTCCGTATCGAGGGCATCGGCACGACGACCCTGACCGTCCACGGCATCGCCGACATCGACGTCGACGTCGAGTACTCCCCCAGCGAGGACCCGATCGAGGCCATGAGCCTCATCGCGGCCGCCGTCGTCACCGACAGCTCGATCACGATCCGCCGGGTGCCCATCGAGTTCATCGAGATCGAGCTCGCGACCCTCGACGGCATGGGCATGAAGTACGACCTGTCGCCGGAGTACACCTCGGCCAACGGCAAGACGCGCCTCGTGGACCTGACGACGATCCCGGGCCCGCTGCAGGCCCCGACCGACAAGATCCACCCGATGCCGTTCCCGGGCCTCAACATCGACAACCTGCCCTTCTTCGCGCTCATCGGGGCGGTCGCCGAGGGCAGCACGATGATCCACGACTGGGTCTACGAGAACCGGGCGATCTACCTCACCGAGCTGACCAAGGTAGGTGCCAAGGTGCAGCTGCTCGACCCGCACCGCGTCATCGTCGAGGGCCCGACCCGCTGGCGGGCGGCCGAGGTCGTGTGCCCGCCGGCCCTGCGCCCCGGCGTCGTCGTGCTGCTCGCCATGCTCGCCGCTCCCGGCACCTCGGTGCTGCGCAACGTCTACGTCATCAACCGCGGCTACGAGGACCTCGCCGAGCGCCTCAACGCCCTGGGCGCCACGATCGAGGTCTTCCGCGACATCTGATCTTCACGGTGCGGGTCATGGCCGAGACCGGCTCTGACCTGCACAGATACTCCGGTCCGGAGTGGCCAGTATCCGGTTTTCGCACCACTTTCGCACGCAGGTCGGTCCTGGGTGGGCCGGGCGGCCTGTCCTGCACGGTCCTCGAGGGGTGACGACGATCTCGACGGTCTCGCCGGCCGCTCGACCCGCGCGAGGAGCGCGAGGAGCGCGAGCGGACGGAGCGTCCTGCCGCGCGGCTCCTGCCCAGCTGGTCCGGCGCCAGAGGTTCCGGCGCTGCAGGGACGCGTCCAGGTGGGCCCTCCCGTGCGACGGCGTACGCCGGCTCGAGGATCGTGCGCGCGAACTCGTCGCCCGGGTCGGGGTCGGGGTCGGGGGTGGCCTGGCTGCCCCGGACGGACGACGACGTGGCTGGCGGGCCTGGACGCGACCCGTTGCCAGACTCCAGGGGATTCGGCCCGCGCCACCCGCGGCTCCTCGTCGGGGGCGCCCGGGGCGGCGGCTCGGTCCTCAACGCTGCGGGCAGCAGGTAGCCGGCCTCCTCGCGCCGTCCGCGGGCCACTGCGCGGCCACCTGGCGCGCCGTCAGGGTCGTCGGCCTACTCCCCCAGCCGGACGACCGGGACGAAGGCTGCGAGATCGCTCGGGTTGCGATGTCGGTCGTACTCGCGCAGCAGACGGATGTAGTCAGCCTTGTCCAGGTCCCAGTCGTACTCCCACACCGGCTCCTCCGTCAGCGCGAGGTGGGCCTGCTGGGCGGCAGCGAACACCAGGTCAGCAGCAGCCGGGTGGTGCGGCCGTTGCCGTCGGTGAACGGGTGGATACGCACCAGCTCTGCATGCGCGGCGATCCCGAGCTGGCGTCCGGTCCAGTCCGAGGTGTGCTCCCAGCGGTAGCGCAGCGACTCGAGTGACGCACGGATGTCGACGGCGACCATGGGGGGCGGCACGCCGATGTTCAGCTCGACGGCGCGGTAGGTCCCCGCCCACGCCCAGATGCGCTCGAAGAGCCGGTGGTGCAAAGCACGGAGGAAGTGGTCGGTGAGCAGCTCGGCCACCTCGAGAGCCCCTCGGACGGTATACGTGTCGTCGAGGCGGTAGTTTCCTGACTCCGTCACGGCGTCGACGCCCACGAGGATCACGGTGAGCAGCTCGACGGCGGCGGCCTCCTGCTCCGCCTGTTCGAGGTCGTAGACGGCAGCCTTGAGCACCGGTTCGCCGAGCACCTCACGCACCTCAGGAAGCAACCACTGAAGCTCGTCTCCGGGAACCGGTGTCTCGCCGTACCCGGGAGGAAGCGACATCAGCCGCGTGGTGACCGAGCTGCCAGGAACTGGGAGACGCGTTCGGAACGCTGGAAGCCCGCGGGAACAGAACGCCGCTCGAGCGCTGCCGACGACTTGGTGGACCGTGATGCTGCGCGCTTCACGGCCTCCTTGGAAACGACTCGCTTGGTCACGCGGCACCTCCTTCCAGTTCGCCTCTGGTGACAATCGTAACGGCTGAACGGCTTCCCACCAGGATTCGGCGCCGGGCGGCTGAACGACACTGTCGATGCCGCCCCGACCGGGCCATCCGGGCCGGCCAGTCGGTGTGACGTCTGCCCCGAGTTCTCTGGCCAGCTCATCGACGCCCCCCCCCCCCCGGACGCAGCCCCTGTCGGTGGCGATCTCGGCAGGGACGACCGACGACCTTCCGCCGGCGGAGGCCCGGGGCTCCGAGCCGATCACCGGCCACCCGGCGCGTCGTTTCAAACCTTCACACCTGGTGTGTAGAGCACTACACTTTGAGGATGCGCGAACCGATCGCCGCACACGCTCGAAGCCCCGGCAAGGGCCCCGCTAGGCGCGCACCCGCGACAGCCACCGCATGAGATTGGCGTTGCCGGCGAGTGTGACCCACGTCACACGGATGTGCCTCGGCACCTGACTGCGCTCATCCCGCCGGTCCGGACGGACGTAGTCATGACATCAACCCATGACACCGTCCAGCCCGACATCGCCGACCCGATCTACACGATCGAGCATGTCGCCCGACTCCTGCACGTGAGCGTCGACCGCGCCCGCGAGTACACCTACCAGGATGCCTTCCCGGCACCGTTCATCCTCGGGGCACGCCACCTCTGGGACCGTCAGGAAATCCTCGACTGGGTCCGCAGCCTGCCTCGTCGGACCCGCACCCAGCAGGGCGAGGCGTCTTCGACGCCAGCCAACGGCCATCACACCGAAGGCGACACCGTGACCGGCACCGGCACCGGCACCGGCACCGGGACCGGCACGACGGCCGTGCCGGCGACGCCTTCGGCCGATGTCGAGAGCATGCCGCTGCCCCGCCCCATCAAGGACTACTCGCCCCGCGCCGGAAGGAGCGTGTCGCGATGACCGCCCGGACCACGACCACCTTGGTCAGGAACGACCCGGTCGCATACGTCGGACGCGTGAGCGTCCTCGCGCCCGCAGGCTCCGACCCCTACTACCGACTCACCTGGCGCAAGCCGGACGGCAGGCGCGGTGGCACGAGCGGCGGCCGGACGCTTGACGGCGCGATGAGCAAAGCTGCTCCGATCGACGCGAGCCTTGCCCGCGCCATGGGTCCGCGCGGGCTCACGCCCCTGCGAGACCTCGTCACGGAGTACATCAACGCCGACGACCAGAACCAGCGCGAAGAAGGCGCCCCGTGGAGCGGCAACCACCTCACCCAGGTGCAACGACGTCTCAACCGGATGATCCGGGGCCGCGAACACGTGCAGGCGATGCAGCTGGACCGCGACCTTGCTGACATCCTGCGCTCCCAGGGCGGCACCCGAAACAGCGTCGACCACAACACGTCCGCGCTACGAGGCCTGCTGATCTGGGGTCACCGTCACAAGTACTTCACTGCAGAGCAGGCCGAGATGCTGCCCCCCGGAGCAGTCCGTGTCGTTCCCGCCCTGAAAGGTACCGCCGCTCCCAAGCGCGCCAGCCGCGCCCGCGATGTCAGCGAGAACCCGAACTTCATCCGGGACGAGGACGCTCCGAGCATCGCCCGCGTCGTGGCGCTGGCGACGGAGTTCGACAAGATCTTCCCGGCGTGGGGACGTCTCGCGGTCGAGCTGGCGTGCGACGCCGGGCCCCGATGGGGCGAGCTCTTCCAGCTGACCGCCGACGACGTCACCTTCGTCAAGCGAGGAGCAGTGATCGCGATCAACTGGCAGATCGACGCCTCCGCCAGCGTCCGCGAGGGCGACAACCGGCGCAAGCTCCCCAAGGGTGAGAAGACCCGCCGCACCGTCGCGCACAAGCGCTCCATCACCGGCTACAAGCTCCTGAAGGAGCTTCGCGCGCGATGCGAGCAAGCCCGGGTCGAACAGGCCGCCGGGACCAACCCGGAGGCTCTGCTCTTCCCGGCGCCGCGGGGCGGGATGTTCCACCACAGCCCGTTCCATGAGCAGTACTTCACGCCGGCGGCGCTCGCAGCCGGGTGGCCCACGCAGACGTGGGTCGAGACGTGCGACGAGTGGAACAGCGACACCCGCCGCTACGAGAGGGTCTCGCGGGAGTGCGTGCAGTTCGACCTCGTGTGGCACTCCATGAGGCATCGTTTCGCCCGGACCTGCGTCGACGTGCATAACCTGCAGCCGGGCCAGCTCACGGCGGTGGGCGGCTGGGAGGACACGAACGTCGTCAACGAGCGCTACTACCGCAGCGGGCGCGAGCACCTCGAGTCGGTCATCGCTGCCCTGTGACGCCGCGAGCGACACCTCCGGACGGGTCCGCCGCCGAGGGTCGCCACCCGCTGGACCACGCATCCGGCGCGCCCCTCGGCGCGCCGGATGCTCTCGTGCGCCGCCAAGGTCGCCCGGCTCACGGCGTCGCGGTGAGGCGCTGCCGACGGCTGATGGCCGACGGGCAGTTGGAGCCGGCACTGAAGCGATCACGGCCATCGGCGGCGCAACAACGGCACCTTGGTGTCACAGTGACACTATGGGTGAGCTGTCGGGTGGCGGGAGGCGCGGCAGTGCCCGCGGATGCGATCGTCCCGCGCATGCTGACTCCCGCGAGGCTCGTGCGGCAGACGCGCCCGCCGGCGAGCCGCGTCACCGGCCAGCGGTTCTCGCGACCCACCGTGAGCGACTCCGTGAGTTCGTCCAGATGGAGGCTGCGCACCTCGCGTCGAGCGGCGACCCCCTGACCGTGACACGACAGGTGGGTGACTTCTTCGCCGTTCTGCTCGGCGAGCTCGAGCGGGTCGCCGACGTTCGCCTCCGGGCCCTGAGCACCCTGCGCGACGAAGGCTGGTCGTACGACCGGATTGCCCGGGCCAGCGGCCTGTCCAAGGCGCGAGTGGCTCAGCTCGTGAGAGACGCCGGGGCTGCCCTCCCGTGCGGCCCGGACCTGGTCCGCCCGCGTCCGCCCGGGTCACCCGGGTCGTCCGCGTCACCCGGGAACCCGTAACCGCAGTGGGGGCCTACGGCTCGTGCGCTGTCGGCAGGCACGAATGCCGGTGCCGGGTGACGGCGCTGTGCGTCGGCCCAAGAGTCAGCCGTTCTTCGCACGTTGGCGCCGCCCCCGGACGCCGCGACGCGGTTGGTCAGACCTGCGGCGTCTCAGGTGAGATCTTCCGCCCCTGCCGGCGCTGTGGTGTGTCAGCGCCGATGTCCGGCAAGCTGTGCGTTGGCCGCCTGGACCCGGCCGCCCCGGGGTGGGGTCTCCGCGGCTCTGGCGACGTCAGTGCCTGGGGGCGATCCGCACCCACGTCACGGTGAGGTCGACGGCGGGGTCGGGCGTGGCGGGCGACGTGCGGTTCGACCATTCGGCAAGCCGATCTGCCAGCTCGGGGCAGCGGTACACGTGCACGTCGTCTCTCGCCTGCGGTGTGAGCTCGCGGGTCACGTCCTGCTCGTGGTTCTCTCGTGTTCGTCCCTGCCGTGTGGGTGTGCTCTGCGGTGTGGTCATGCAGGAGACCGTGCAGACCGGCGACGACCTGTCATGAGGGTTCAGCCGCTGGGGCCTCTGCCCCGTCCTCGGTGTCCGGTCAGCGACATCCCTTCGGCCGACTCCGGGAGAACCCGCTGGACGGCTGGACGCCCTAGCGGCGACGTCGCAGTGTCGTTGTCTCGCAGCGGGACCCGCACCATCGAGCGGCACCGTCGCGGCCGCCGGCAGGGACGCAGGGGGTCCCCTGCCCCTGCCGGCGGCCGAGGGTCAGTTCGCGGCCCGGGTGACGAGGCCGTGGTGGCGCGACGTGCCGTCTCGCAGAGTCACGGGGTTCGCAAGGGCTCGGGCTCGTCACGCACCACCCAGGCGTCTCTGGTGTCCGGCCGACGTTCGATGAGGCCGTAGGCCTGCATCCGGTGGAGGATGTGCAGCAGCATGTGCGGCCGGCAGGCGGTCTTCACATCGGCCAGGGTGAGCTCCGCCCCGGGCCGCCAGATGGGCAGGTCCATGATCTCCCGAGCCTGCGGCGTGGGCGTGTACGGGTGCCGGTCGAGCTCGTAGCGCAGTTCCATCTCGCACGCCTGCCGGGACATCGTCAGGACCTGCACGTACTCCGCTGGGAGCCGGACGTCGTCCGGCATGCCGTACTGGTTCGCGTCGGGCATCCGTCCGCATGCGCACACGAGGCCGCGGGGCACCTCGGGGACGAGGACCACGGAGCGGATCTGCCGGCCGCACTGGCACTGAAGAGGTCTGAAGTGCGGCACGAGCCGGGCGCGTTCACCGAGCGCGTCTGGACATGGGAGGTGCGACACGGTCAGGCTCGGCGCCTTCTCCGTGCGGCGGTCCCCTCGCCCCGGTGGGATGGTCTGCGCCAGCGTCGTCCATGAGGCCGGGTCGCGCACCGGTGCGAGCCGTCGGAGCTCGGTCAGGCAGAGGTCGCCCTCGTCGGGGCATGCGTGCAGCAGGAACTGGCGTTTCACGCTGTACCTGATGTAGCGCCGGTCGATCAGGTCCGGCGAACGGTACGTGCGGGTGAGCCAATCGACGAGGGGCTTCTCGCGCCACTGCGGGCCGACCCACTCGGGAAACGGGTGGCCAGTCAGCCCGTTCAGCACGACCCACGGGGTCTCGGCGAGCAGGCTGCCGCGCAGCGAGTACAGCGCGGCCCCGCCGAGGAGCCCGGCCTCCTGGATCAGCTCGACCGGAACGGCGTTGCGCGAGCGGTCCGACACGCGCGTGCTCGTGCTGCGGGCTCGACCCCCGACCGGCCACCGGACGGGACCGATCTCGACGACGGCTCCCTCGGGGGTGGGCAGGCGCAGGCTGGCCTCCGCCTCCCATCCGCCACCTGGGCTCTCACGCAGGATGAAGTGGGGCATGACCGTCCTGAGCGCCTGGAACTGCTCCTGGGTCACGAGCTCGCTGCTGTTCAGCTGTTGGAACGCGAGCTCGAGGGTGCGCAGCAGGGTCGGGACCTGCGCGGGAACCTCGCTCGGCGCCTCGGCGTGCGCTTCGAGCGACGCGAGCTGCTGCTGCACGTGCTCGGCGTCCTCACGCGCCTGGTTCTCCTGATCCCGGTACTCGGCCAGCTGCCCCTCATTCATGGCGGACATGACCATGTGGACGGCCACCTTGATGCGGCGTTCGGCGTCGGCGAGCTGGAGCCGGAGCAGCTCGGCCCGATGGTGGGCCGGTGTGGAGTAGAGGCTCGTCCCAGCCGGGTTGGCCTCGACGGTGCCCTGCAGGATGCTGAGGGGCACGCCCGAGCGGCACGCGCTGATGAGCGCCTGCAGCATGCCCGTCATGAGCGACTTCTTCGTGAACGAGGCGACCTTGGTGCCGGAGTGGACCGTGGGCAGCGGGGCATCTTCATTCTCCCCGCCTGATCCACCTTCTGCGCCGCCGCCCGCGTGCACTCTTCGGCTCCGGACGGATGACGCCGGGAGGAGCACGGGCTCAAGGGCGGTCGGTGCGGCCAGCCGGCTGGCGGTCATCATCGCTCCTCGGCGCGGGACTGGCTGCGCAGGGACAGCGGCACGGCCGACCCGATGTGCGTGCTGCCTTGGGGCAGGGTGCCCGTCGGCCAACGGAGCACGTTGTAGTGATCGCCGTGGACGCGCATCTCGTAGCGGTAGGCGTCATCGCCCCAGCTGCGTCCGCCCAGGGCGGCGACGAGACGCTTGGCGTAGGCGCCGGCCCGGCGCCGCTTCGTCGCGACGTCCTTGCCGTGCAGGTGCGAGTTGCCGAACAGGTCCTCGTGCAGGTGCGGCGCCCCGCTGGCGGTACGGACGTGGACGGACAGCGGGCGGCGCGCTGAGCGCCCGGCCGCGACACTGGCATGGTTGAGCACGGCCTGCTCCTCCACCATGCGCAGGACCTCCTCGTCGGCCCAGCCCCCGTCGGGCAGGTCGAGCCGGTAGAGCAACTGCAGCTCGCCCGGGTCATCGGCAGAGGCGCGCATGACGGGAACGCCGGCGACTTCTTGGGCGTCATGGAACGGGTTCGTGGTCCGGTGGAGGAACTCGCCCCGGGTCCAGACCGGGGTCAGTGCGTAGAGGCGCCCGACGAGCACTTCGGGTCGGGAGAGCCCGTCCACGGAGACGCGCTGGCCGAAGCGCTTGATGACCTTCTTGCTCATCAGCCCGGCTTCGCCGAGGCGGCGGACGCGCTCGGCGGGCGGCAGCTCCATGGCGAGGATGTTCAGCATGTTGCGGATGAGCTCGCGCTGTTCCGGGTCGATGACGACCCGGCGCCCCTTGCCGAAGCGGTACCCGTAGGGGACGGCCTCCGCGCCGAAGGGCCATGCGTCTCGCCGCCACTGGGCGACGCGTCCGGCTGCGGTGCGCTGCACGATCCAGTCTCGTTCCATGGAGGCTGAGATCGCCATCATCATGAACATCATGAGGCCGAAGGGGCGGTTGGCGCCGTCGAACTTGAACTCGACCTGCTTGGTGACGATCCGGTCGACACGGTCGATGAGGGCGTCCTGGATCTTGGCCTGCTGGCTGGTCGAGCGGACGAGGCGGCCGATGTTTGCGACGTAGATCGTGTGGGGGCACAGACGTCGGATGGTGTCCGTCAGGATCGTCGTGAACTCGTTCTCGCGGGAGTCGCTCAGGCGGGTGGCGGACGCCATGGACCACAGGTGCCAGTAGCCGCCGAACTCGAACAGCAGGGCCTTGGTGGCCCCCTCTTGGATGCGCTCGATTTTGATGGTGACGACTCGGGCGCGTCCGTCCGGCTCGTGTGTCGTGACGTCGATGGTGTCCTTGGCGTACATCGGGCTGAGGCCGAGAGCGCGGACCGCGTCGATCTCGGGGATGTGGATCATCTGGTATGTCTGCTCGCGCATTCCGTCGAAGAAGACGACTTGGTGCTCGTCGGACTCGCGGACGACGACGAGGGCCGTTGCTCGGAATGCGAGGGGGCTGACCGGGCTAGCGAACGCGGCCTGGTGTGCGCGGTTAGCGGTTGTCGTTGTCATGGTTCTTCCTCGGTCGTGCCGGCCGGGCGGCCGGCTTCTGATGGGTCGACGGTGAAGCGAGGAGGGCCCAGGACCGGGCGACCAGCTGGCCGAAGGATCGGCTTGTGCTGACGGGGCGCACTGTTGCTCGAGGCGAGTCCTGCATCTCCCAAGTGTAGGTTTTTACCTACACTTAGCAAGGTGCTCTTTCCTACTCACTCGGGTGTGTGCATGTGATGAGCAACGCTCACCTCCTCATCCACCGAGGCGCACGGTGCGCGACATGTCGAGTCGCGCAAGGAGGCGTCCGGGCCGAACCGCCAACCGACCGAGCGATCAGCAGACACGAGCGGCCGTGCGCGTACGATCACCACCATGCCGCGCCGATCGGGCCCACCGGGGTCACCCAGCGACTGGCTGGCGGATGGGGAATGGCCCGACGGCGACTTCAAAGCGGACGCCCCCGAGGTGGTCGCATACGCCGTCCAGATCGCCCGGGCCCTCGATGAGGCGCTCGAGGGCCAGGTGCGCTCACACGTTGCACAGTCGGCCGGCATTGAGCGCAGCACGCTCTACGACATCCTGGCCGGCAACACATGGCCGGACATGGTGACGCTCGCCAAGCTCGAACAGGCACTCAGCGTCACCTTGTGGCCCAGCCAGCCGCCCACACTCCCCCGTTCACCACGCCCCAGCCGGCCCACCAGTTCCTGACGGGGCGCCGAGGACCTCGCCGTGGCGTCTCGCAGAGGCGATTGGCGCTCCCGACGAGCAGGTCTGATCCGAGTACGCGTAGGCTTCCCGGGCGCGTGAAGGGGCGTGCCACGCGTGCGTACCCGCACACCACCGTCTCTGCGACGATGTCGGCGCGCCGCGCACGGCCCGGGAGCCTAGCCCCCCGGGCCGGACAGCCGGCGGCGCAGCGCACGCATGAGCGGTGACCCTTCAAGCCAGGCCTGAGGCGTTAGATCTCGCAACGGCGTCGCCCCCGCAGACTCGGCCACGTTGTCTGTAGAGAGACGACCAAGCATCTCGTCGCCGATACGCTGCAGAAGGTCGCGGCGCACCGTCATCAGGTAGTAGTACTCGGCAAGAGACTCGAGCATGTCGATGACGCGCTCCACGTACAGGGCGCTCATGTCGGTCAGCATGTGCGGGGTCTGATTCCGGTCCACCCACCACTGATCCTGGTCGAAGACTCGAAGGTCGAGGATCCCCGCTTCGTGCTGCCTCCAGGCCGTGAAGGGCAGCTCTCCAGGCCACAGGTCGGCGTCCGAAGGCACCGGGCTGCGGACCGGATCGCCGACAGGCTGGTCCTCGACCGGGGTCGCCGTGAACGTTTGCCGCCCATCTCGGCCGGCACCGTCACGGTCCAGCGACCCGTTCCAGGCCCGCAGCTCCCGCCTCCCGCCGACCACCTTGGCGACATGGCGCAGCCTTCGACGGACGCGACGGCTGACGCCGAGCGCCCAGGCAGCGCCGAACGCCGATGCCGTCACGGCGAAGCGGGCATCCACCCGCGACCAGCCCAGCCCCGGAGGTGACCCTGAACCTCGCGAGCAGTCTCCGACCTTGCGGACACTCATGGTGTCTCAGGCGGTGATGTGAGCCGTCGTACCCGCAGGACTCGCGAGCTGTAGCGGATCGTCGAGATACCGTCGTCCCGGAGGAGGAGGATGAGCACCATCGGGTGCCCGACTCGCAGGTCGACCACGCTACGCAGCGGCACCCACGCCCCATCCCCGCGGAGCCCAGGCGCAGCCACCGGGGTGCGTCGCACCCTGCCGCCCGTCAGATCGAGCGTGTACTCGGAGCCCTCGGTCGTCACCTGCCACCACATGCCTTCAGCCTCGGGACCGCCGCCGGACACCTCGCCGGACACCTCGCCGGGGTGAGCGTGAACAGGCCCCCCTGGCCCACCTGTGCGGGATTCCGCGTCATCCATGTGCCACCCCTCCCGGGGCTCGGTCTCGAACCGAAGGACGGATTCGGTATCCGACCTGTCCGGCGTACACGTCAGCGGGACCGCGGGCGCGCCGTACCAGCCCACCTCCGTGAGTATAGACCTCTACACGCTGTGGCATGGGGGCATGCCTCCTCGCCCGCGCCGTGCAGGGGCTCGGCGTGGGTCCATCTCCCCGGAGCTGCAGTCGGCGATCCGGGCCGAGGCGGAGCGGCTCGCGGCCATGCCGGACCCGGTGCTCACGACGAAGGCGGTCGGTGACCTCTTCGCGGCCATCGACCGTGAGCTCGACAGGGTCGCCAAGGTGCGCCTGAAAGCGGTGCGCGAGCTGCGACGCGGCGGCTGGTCCTACGACCGCATCGCCGCCGCGACCGGGCTGTCGAAGGGCCGAGTGGCCCAGCTGGTCAAGGACGACCGCCAACCGGCCTCGGTCCGCGCCGCTGGCCGCACATCCACCTAATCCCCCGGACCTGCCCCACAGACGGGGTCACCGCCGCCGCGGCCAGTCACGACCCACAGGCCGATGACGGCGGCGCCGAAGGGTCGGTACCCGCAGCGAGCTCGACGAACCCGCCACTGTCGGCGCCGGGCCGTAGCCTGCGAGCAGCCGAGGGGTCACGTGCCGGATGCACGCGACGGCAACCGACGAAGGGGAACTCATGACGGACCAGCTCGTGAACCGTGACCATCTCAAGCAGGCCCGGGGCGTGCTGCCCTACCGAACCAAGGACCCGGTCCTGCCCAACCCGAACGCGACCGGCCAGTTCCTGTTCGTGACCCTGCGCCCGGACCTCGACGTCACCGGGGTGCGAGACTTCCTGACGTCCGTCGAGCAGGCCACCCAGCAGCTACGGGAGCAGAAGAGCGGCCCGGACCGGGTCGCGACCGTGGCCACCGGGTTCTCCGGCACGTTCTTCACCCGCACCGACGGCACCGCGCGGTTCGATGGGATCGGGCAGGTCCCCGCCGGCCTGAGGATGCCGCCCGTCGTCGCCGCCTCCGAGAGCGTCCCGGCCGACCTGGTCGTCTACGTCGTGTCGACGTCGGAAGGGTGCGCCGCCCGGTTCATCGCAAGCATCAGCACGCACCCCGCCGTCGCGGCGGTCGACCTCGAGCGCGGCTACCAGCGCCTCGACCGGGACGAGCCGTTCGGCTACCGCGACGGGGTGCGCAACATCGAGGAGAAGAAGGACCGGCGCGAGGTCGTGTTCATCGACCGGGACACACTGCCGGAAGAGCCGTGGTGGGCCCACGACGGCACCTACCTGGCCTACCTCAAGGTCGAGCAGGACGTGACCGCGATGGCGGCCAAGCCCGCCGCCGAACAGGACGCCGTCATCGGCCGCGACCGGCACGGTCGCCGTCTGGACCACGCAGCGGGGTCAGAGCCCACCGTCCGCGCCGAAGGAGCGTTCACGGATCCGCTCGTCCCTCCCGTGGACTCGCACGTGCGAAAGACCGGCCCACGCGGCGCGGCGCAGGACACGGTGCGCATCTTCCGCCGCGGCCTGCCCTACTTTGAGGTCGGGGCTGACGGGCGACTGGCCCAGGGACTGCAGTTCGCGTCGTTCCAAGCGAGCCTCGACGCGTTCGACGTCGTCTTCAACCGGTGGATGACCAACCCGAGCTTCCCCCCGGGCGTGCCGACCGGTCCGGACCGGCTCCTGAGCGTGGTCACGGTGCGCCGGCACGGGTTCTTCTTCATCCCACCGGAGGTGACCGACCACCCGCTCGGCGCGGTGATGTTCATGCCCGAGCCCGCGACACGCAAGCCCAAGACGGGCAAGGTCGCCATCCGCAAGACGCTGCGTGACGCTGCGACCGGCGGGGCTCACCGCGGCGAGCTGTCCGGGTTCACGTTCGCGCTGCTCGACCCGACCACGAGCGCGCCGGTCGGGGCCTCCTTCACCACGGACGGCCTCGGCCACGCCCTGTCCGATGACGTCGCCCTCGGCACGTACACGCTGCGGGAGGTGGCCACGGTCGGCGGTGTCCCCGCCGCACCCGACCAAACGGTCACGCTCTCCAGCGCGCGCGAGGTGGTCCGGGTCGAAAACACCGTCCCGGCCGGGACGGTGTACTGACACCCGAGCCCACTAAGGACGACGGCGCAGGCGGGCGGTGACACCGATCTGCCCCTCACACCCGCTCGTTGTCGTTGACGTGGCGCCGCCCGGCGCCGCGTCAACGGCAGCCCGCACGCTTGGGCCCGCGGGTACCCTGCCCGCATGCCCCTTCCCCTCTCGCGCAGCGCGCTGGACCGCCTCGGCAAACGGTTGGCCGCCGAGACCGTCTCGACGGCCGACTGGGGCACCTTCGAGACCGTCCTGGACGCGTACCAAGCGACCCTCGATGACGCCCAAGGCATCCTCGAGGCGGCCGGGTTCGAACCGACCACCCGGGTGAAGTCCACCGGCACGCTGGTCGAGAAGCTGTCCCGCGGCACGTCGTTCAAGTCCGTCCAGGACGTCGCCGGCGCACGCGTCGTCGTCAACGGTGGCCGCGTCGACCAAGACCGTGCGGTCGCGCGGATCGCGAAGGCCTTCACCGCGGTCGGCACCACCGTCAAGATCCTGGACCGTCGCGCCTCCCCCAACCACGGGTACCGCGCCGTCCATCTCATACTCATCCACCAAGGGCTGCCGCTCGAGGTGCAGGTCCGCACTCCCCTCCAAGACCTGTGGGCCCAGATCACCGAACGACTCGGTGACCTCTGGGGGCGGGAGTTGCGCTACGGGGAACCGCTCGTCCCGCCGAACCAGCCCGTCGTGCTAGGGATGACCGCACCGGTTTTCACCCGTGAGAACTTCGTGGATATGCTGCTGGCTACGTCCGAGGAGATCGACCGCGTCGAACAGATGCAGATGCGGCGATACCAGGAGCAGGACGAGATCGTCATCAGGGTGACGGAACAAACAGGCGTAACGCCTCCGTTGGACGAGACAGAAGATACTCTGCGCAGGACGATGGAAGACATCATGCGCCTGGTGAGAAAGCTCGAAGGAGGGTGAGCAACGTGAACCACTACCTCATCGTGTTCGACCGCTCCGAGTCCCGGCTGCTCTCCCTCGAGGAGTGCGCGTCATCCCGTGAGGCCATGAAGGCCCGGTTCCGAGCTGAGTCGCTTCACCGGGGACATCCCGAGATTGAGATCGTCGTACTCGGCGCGCGGTCGAAGGAGGCGCTGCGCACCACGCATGCACGCTACTTCGAGCAGATGAAGGACATGGCGGCCCGCGCCGTCGGGATGATGACGCAGCAGCGCACCGCCGCCGCCGGCGCCTGAGCACACCGCCCCGGCGCCTCCCCGCCCTGTTCGAACGTCACCACCTGCGCGCCTTCAGAGACTCGCCAAGCCCGCCCCCGGCAGACGGCCCAGCGAAGCTCATCTCGGTCGTGAGTCAGCCAACGCTTCGGGCCCCGCTCAGGCCCTGGGCCAGGGATCTAGTCAATGCGTTGGCCACGCCGGCTGCTCGGGAACGACCAACCGCATCCCGGTGAGCGGGCTCGTCGACCGCAGTTTCGACGAGCCACCAGCGGGCCGGACCTCAAGGTGCGCCTGCATCAGTTCCCCCTCCTCGAGCTGGTAGAGGACGAGTAGGGTCACCCACTCCTCGTCGCTCGTCAGCGGCCACTCGAGCACGGGCCTGGGCCGCAGACGCGACCCGCGAACCTCGAGCGGAGTCTCCGCAGAGGTGACCACCTGCCAGACACCGTCGACGGCAACCTCCAGGCCCGGGAGGACCTCGGCCAGTCCGGGCCGAGCCGGGGCTCCGCCCCACGTGTCGCTTGTAGGCGTCTGCGGCTCCCCCGACCCCGCGGCGGGTGGGGACCCCGGGGCGGGTGGGGGCCCCGGGGAGCCCGGAGAGCCCGAGGAGCCCGGCCCGAACGCCGCGTCGGCGGCACAACCTGCAGCGCCCGCGCGGCCCCTGACCCGCCCGTGGTCCACGCCAGCTCGCCCCACGTGCCGACCGGCACGCCTGACGCGGTACAGCGCCGCGATGGATGACGACTGACGCCAGTAGTCCCAGACCGCGTACTCAGCTGGCGAGTCGACCCAGATGAAGAACGTGTCACCGACGCGTGGCCAACGCTCCACGCTCGTCAGCCGGAGCACGGACACGTCGTGAGGAAACGCGTTGGAGCGCTCACCCGGCAGACGCAGGTACGCCCCAGCGTCCAGGTCGAAAAGATGCAGAGAACCCCGGCTCCGGGCAAGGTACAGCCCACCGCGCTCCTCGACGTCCCCGACGTCCCCGACGTCCCCGACATCCCCGACGGACTCGACGGACTCGACGGACTCGACGGACTCGACGGACTCGACGGACTCGACGGACTCGACGGACATAGCACCGCCCCCAGCGCCGCCCCTGCTCCGCCGCGTCCTACGCGTCTCGTGGCCCACACCGTGAAGTGTAGACCTCTACATGTCGAGGCTCATTGCGATCGGGACGTCCTCGACAGCGCTCTGCGCGTCCATGCAGACAGCCCCAGCGGGAGCTAGGGGCCAGCAACTCCGACGCTGCGGCCGGGCCGGCCTGGCCTACGGTTCCGCACCGGCCCCCGTCTTGGCGCGACGTTGCAAGGCACGCATGAGCGCAGTGGCCTGGAGCCAGACGTCTGGCCCTTGACCGAGCGAGGACCACAGATGGTCGCGGCGACGGTTCCCGTGGTGCGGGCCAGGACCGCGCCTAAGAGCGGAGGCGTGGACGAACTCCACAGCCTGCGCCCTGCTCGGCACCTCGCCCCGCGACGCAGCCACGCTCGACGCAGCCACCCTCGACGCCGTCGGGGGTACCGGCGTCGTGGCCGTCGGGCGATCCTGGTCATCACGTTCGGACGAGGTTCGTGGCATCTGCTCGGTCTGGCCCGCACCGACTGCCAGCAGGCGCAGGCCGACCTCCCGACGCAGGACGAGCAGGTAGAAGACGTCACGGTGCGTGCGCAGGAACGCGATGACGTCCTCGAGCTCGGTCACCGTCATCCCGGCCAACGAACGGCGTCTTCCGTCGCGGTCGACCCAAGCGCGTCCTTGTTCCAGGACGCGTACGTCGAAAGTGGGACCTGGGGCGCGCTGGGCACGACCCCGACCCGGCTGGTGAGCGCTCACCATGCCCTGAAGTGTAGACCTCTTCACGTCAACGGCCGTTGAGCCTAGGCGGCTTCGTGCCTGGAAGAACGCTTCGGCGTCGCCACAGACAGCTGCGCGCCGGACGCGGCCCATGTCTGCTCTTGAACGGTGCGTCGACGGTCACCGACGCGGCCTCGGTACGCCAGGTGCGCGTTCACGGCGAGCACGGTGCGGGAGGGGTCGCGCGGGTCGGCCGCTCGCCGAACCAGACCGGTCGTTTCCAGGTGGGAGATCGCTCGACTGACGGTGGGGCGGTCCCGCCCGAGCTGACGCGCGAGGTGGGCGATGTTCAGGTGCAGGACGTTGTTGTAGTCCATCATGTTGCACAGGGCCGTCCACACGTGCCAGTGCACGCCGGTTAGACTCCGGGCCGCGGGCGAGGAGGCGAACAGCATCATGTCGCCGTTGAACGACATCGTGAACGGGTCGCCGTGACGTGGGGGCGGCTCGGCCATCTCGACCATGCGCACCTCGCCGGTCTCGAGCTCGACCACCTCCTTGGCTCGGGTGCGCGCCGATGTGACGCGTCCACGTGTAGGCGCTCCAGAGGCTGAGGTCGGTGCCGCCTGTGACGTCCGGGCGGTCGTGGTGCGACGAGGGGGTGGCTGCGCGCCCTCGACGGGTCGCGAGCAGCCGTCCGCTGTCGAGGCCATCTGGACGGCCGCGGACGAGGTGCCCGGTGATGCAGGGGTGACGGGGGTGGTGGTCAGCATGGTGCGCTCCTGAGGTGGACGAAAGCGCCAGTGGCGGCCCTCGTTCGGTGGTGGAGCGGTCACGGTCCGGATACCGCAGACGACGGCAGTCGCCCCGGACCCTTTCGGGCCAGACCAACGTGCCGACCGTCTGCGCCCGAGGTGCGGATGACGACCTGGAGTCCGCAGCAGCGAGCGCACAACCGCATCACCGCCCCCGCGCGACAGTTGGCCTGCGAGTAGCGGGGAGAGCGTGCTCAACCCGGCACGGTGACGTGTCCCGACCGCACCTCGTACAGGCCTCTGATCTGGGCAAACGCCGCCTGCTCCCTTCTCCTTCTCTGCCTCGTTCGCGGTGGCGCCCGCCAAGGCGCCGTGACGTGACACGTCTCGGACGTGGGATCACTCGCGGCCAGCCATGCGGGCGTGGTCGCGTCCTCGCCCGACTGGCTTGGGCGGAGACCGCATCCCACCCCCTGGTGTGCGCCAGGTCCGGGTTCCTATTGAGGGGAGCATCGCCGTCGGCCGCGCCCGAGGTGCGAGGGCAAGAGAACCGGCGGGGTCGCCCCAGCCACCTGCAGGACGCGGCCACCTCCTGCATTGCCGGCGTGCCGGCGTGGACCCGGTCTGCGCGACCGGCCCGGTCGGCGGTGGTGCTGAGAGTGATGCTGAGGGTGACGCTGCAGGGGCCGCCGAAAGCGACGCTGCGCCCCCGACCGCACCCAGGACCGTCCCGGACCTGGTCGGGACCGCGGGCCGCGCCAGATGTCATCGGTCAGACGATGCTCGTCCGACGGACGGAAGACTGTCCGAGCTCACCACGCGCTGGGCTGTGAAGCGAGCTACGGGCCCGTCTGGGCGCTCGTGTAGGCCTGCAGCACTTCCCTCGGGAGCCTTCCTCGCACCCCGACCTCGAGCCCGTTCGCTCGGGCCCATGTGCGCACCTCCGCCGGACTCGGCGCAGGAGGGTTGTCCACGGCACGGGGGCCCACGACGTCGGGCAACGGGGAGACAGACTCGGCGAGAGCCACCATGCCGGGCTCAGCGGCCCGGGGAACCTCCAGGACGGCGCCGGCCACCCTGGACAGCGACGGCTGCAGATGCGACAGCATGACCCGGTAGACGCGAGGGTGCACGATGCGGGTGCCGAGCTCGCGGGCCCGTGCCGCCTTACCCCCGTCCATGGACCCGTCGCTGACCAGAGCCGCCACCTTGGCCGAGACCGTTCCCAGGACGCGCACTCCTAGGCGCTCCGACTCAGCCTCGAGCAGGGCCCGAAGGTCTTCGTCGCAGCCGGTGAAAACGACCTTGTCTCCGACACGCAGAGGCGCCCCGTGTTCCCACGTCTCAGGCAACGGCTTCAGGCCCTCACTGAGGCGAGCATGCCGAGCCTGTTCAGCTCGATCCAGAAGTGCCGGGATGATCCTCGCGTCGACGGCGAGCATGGCCGCGACGGTGCCCAACTCCGCGCGTTCCGCCCTCGAGACCTTGCCGTCGGCTAGAGCCCCGTGGGCCAGTGCCAAGACGAAGGCCCGGTTCGCGGCGGCGACGTCCTCGGGCATCAGCGACATCACGCCCGACACTGCGCGCAGGTCTGCCGCCTCGTCGTCCGTGATCTCGCCATCCTCGAGAGCTTCAGCCAGTTTCTCCAAGTACGCCAGCGTCCCTTGCGGCGCGCCCTCATCGAGGGCGTCGACGAGGGAGAACCGCTCGATGAGGTCGAGAAGGCTGGCGGCGGGCGGCGCTGCCGACTCCCGGGCGATCACCTGCTGCGCCCGGGCACTGAGCGGCCGTGAGGTCGCTGGAGTCCCTGGTGAGGTCCACCGTGTCGTGGGCGAGTCCGGGGTAGACCGGGACGTCGCGCTCGTCGGCCATTCGATAGAGAACGCCTGCTCAATGAGGTGCGCGTGCTCCGGCAGCGGTGGGTATCCGGTCGCGGGGTGCATGAACGCCGCGAGGAGCGACGCGGTCGCGCGCGCATCACCCAGAGCCGAGTGAGCGCCGTTCACCGGTACCCCGACGGCCCAGCAGCAGTCTGCGAGGCGCCGACGGTCCAGAGACGGCAGGTGGTACTCGGACGCCTGCAGTGTGCACAGAGCCGGGACGAACGGTAGGTCCCAGCCGGCCCGTTGGTACTCCCTCCGGACGAAGGCCAGGTCGAACCTCGCGTTGTGTGCGGCAACGGCAGCCTTGGCGAGGCGCCGGTTCAGCTCTGGGAGGACCTCAGCGAACACCGGAGCGTCCGCGACATCGGCCTGCGTGATGCCGTGGATGTGGGTTGCGCCGACCGGCCCTTGAGGGTTGACGCGCGTCGACCACTCGTCGAGCACGACGCCACGCAGGTCGTTCGTGACCACTGCGATCTCGACGACCCGGTGCTCGTTAGCGCGCAGCCCGGTGGTCTCGACATCCAGCACGGCGAACCGCGGTCGCTGCCAGATCTCCCCGGGCGCTCGAGCCGTCGTTCCGGGCACGCTCTCCAGGACGGAGCGGGTCTGCGTACCGCGTGTGCCCAGCAATCGTCGGAAGAACCCCACGCTCACTCCCCTGTGCGTCCGGTGGTGGTGCGCTCATGCTGCCAGCACAACAGCCGAAGCCGGGGCGAAATGCACCAGCGGCGTGGCGTGAGCCGGTCTGGGCGCGCGGGATCAGGGCCCTGCCGGACGCCGTCGCCGCGCGGCACCGCTCCGCTCACACAGTCGGCACGCGCGCGGCGATGGCAGCGGCCGACAGCGACAGGACCGCGAGCAGCCAGAACGCGTTCGCGTATCCCCCCAGCGGGCCACTGAGGGATGCGACAGCCCACGGTGCCAGCGCTCCCGCGATGGTGACGGGCGCGGCAAGGACTGCGGTCAGGCGCCCATAGGAGCTGGTTCCCCATCGGTCGGTGACGGCGGTCGCCTGCAGGAGGGTGAGGTTGCCGCGGACCATCCCGGCGGCCATCGCAACGACGGTAAGCAACCAGATCGGCCCGGCGAGGAACGCGAGGAGCGCGGTCGTCGCGCCGCCGGCGAAGGTGAGGACGGCGGTGCGTGTTCGGGGGCTGGTGCGCGCGGCAACGGGCGCGTAGAGCAGGCGGCCCAGGGTCTGACCGAGGCCTCCGAGCCCGAGCGCCCACGCAGCCTCGGACGTAGAGGCACCGCGTCCGGTGAGGAGTGGGATGAGCCCGAAGACGACGGCGTACATGGCGAACCCGGACAGCGTGAGGGCGACGGCCAGCTGACGGAAGGGTCTGCTCGTGGTGATGGCGTGAGCACTGAGCGCGGCGGCCTTGACCGATCCCGCCGCGTGCTCGGGAGAGTGCCGTGGCCACGGGCCTCGGAGACCCACGGCGTGCAGCGGTGCCGCGATGACCAGGACGACGCCGGCGAGCGTGAGGGTGGCGTGACGCCACCCGAGGTGGTCGGTGAGCGTCGCCGTGACTGGGGCGAACACGGTGCTGGCGAGGCCACCGGCCAGGGTGAGGGTGGTCAGTGCCCGGACCCGGTCACGGCCGTACCAGCGCGTGAGTGCGGCGAAAGCGGGCTGGTAGAAGGTCGCGGCCATCGCGGCACCAGTCAGCACCCATCCGATGGTGAAGACGAGCAGGTTCTGGGCGACGGCGACAAGGGCGAACGCAGCGGCGCCGAGCAACGAGCCGGCCGTCATGGTCCAGCGGGGCCCGGCCGTGTCGATGAGACGTCCGACCGGGATCCCGACGAGGGCCGAGACCACGAGTGCTGCGGAGAACGCCGCGGTCGTGGAGGTGGCCGGCCACCCGGTGTCACGGGTGAGGGCGGGCAGCATGACGGGGAAGGCGTAGTAGAGGACACCCCAGCCGACGATCTGGGTGACGCAGAGGGCCGGGAGTGCCCGGCGGGGACGGCGCGGAGGGCTCGAGGACATGGCGACGTCGACGCCGGGGCAGGGCTGCGGCGTCGACGGGTCCACCGCGCCGTGGTCGCGGGCGCGAGGTGTCAACACCCGGTGGTTCCGCACGCTCCCACGCTGTCCGACGGGGCGCCGATCTGGACGAGCTGCGGGGCGGCCGGTGCACAGCAGCCCCCGACGGCTTCCGCCTTGGTGGCGTCCGGGGCGTCGAACAGGCCTGCCCCGCCACAGACCCCGGTCTCTGGGAGTGTGAGCTCGACCCGGGAGGCTGCCTCGTGGTCGCCCGCCAGGGCGGCCGCGACAGAGCGGACCTGCTCGTAACCGGTGAGCGCCAGGAACGTCGGCGCGCGGCCGTACGCCTTCATCCCGACGACGAAGACCCCCTGCTCGTCGTGGGCCAGCTCGCCCGCACCGTGCGGGTAGACGGTGCCGCACGAGTGGACGTTGGGGTCGATGAGCGGCGCGAGCCCGACGGGGGCCTCGAGCCGGTCGTCGAGGCGCAGGCGCAGCTCCGACATGATCGAGTGGTCCGGGCGGAACCCCGTGAGGCCGACGACCTCATCGAGACCATCGACGCGGCGCCCGTCCTCGCCGACCAGGGCCAGGGTCCCGTCGGCGACGGGCTCGACAGCCAGCGTCCGGAACCCCGTCACGACCTCGATGTGCCCGGCCGCGACGGCGTCGCGTGCGCGCAGGCCGAGGGCTCCGCGGGCCGGCAGCTGGTCCGCGTCGCCGCCGCCGTAGGCGCTGCCGACAACCCCTCGGCGCAGCACCCAGACTGCCTTCGTGCCCGCCACCTTCTCGGCGAGCGTAGCGAGGGCGACCAGAGCCGCCAGGGCGGAATGGCCCGACCCGACGACAGCCGTGCGCCTGCCGCCGAAGCGGGCTACATCGTCCGCGGTCCCGACGTCGGGGACGCGGTACGAGACGTGGGCTGCGACGTCGGGCTCCCGCTCTCCGTCTGCCGGATAGCCGTCGCTGCCGAGCGGGTTCGGGCGCGTCCACGTACCGGAGGCGTCGACGACGGCTGCGGCGGTGACCCGCCCAGCGCGCCCGTCGGCGTGGCGCACGTGGACAGTGAACGGCTGCTCCTCGCGGCCGGAGTCGACAACGCGGTCCCGGCCCTGCCGGGCGACCCCGGTCACCGTGGTCTCGTAGTGGACGCGGTCCCCGAGGGCGTCGGCCAGGGGCCGGAGGTACTCATCCGCCCATTCAGCACCGGTCGGGTAGTGGTTCGCCTCGGGCTCGACCCAGCCTCGGCTGCTGAGCAGTCGCCGGGCGGCTGGGTCGATGAGCTCGGACCAGCGGGAGAAGAGCCGCACGTGACCCCATGACGCCACGGAGACGCCGGCGCGGTCACCGCGCTCGAGCACGATCGGCTCGAGCCCCCGCTCGAGGAGGTGCACTGCGGCGGCCAGACCGATCGGGCCGGCGCCGATGACCGCAACGGCCGCGCCGGTCCGTCGCGACGCGCTCGTGGCGGTGTCGGTGGTGGTGTCGGTGAGTGCGTGGGTCGTGCTGGTCACGAGACGGCCTCCGGTTCGGTCGGTGGAGTCCCGGCTCGGCGGAACCCACGCTGTTTCGATGGTTGTCGATGTCGACATCACCCATCTTGCAACCGGCATAGACAGATGTCAACATAGACACATGTCAAACCCGCTGCCGCTCCTCGACGTCAATGCGACACCCTGCTGCGCACCGCTGACCCGCTCCCCGATCGGCGAGACGGATGCGGAGCGCGTGGCCGCGATGTTCAAGGCGCTGGGTGACCCAGTGCGACTGAGGCTCTTCTCCAACATCGCCTCCGCCGAGGGCGGCGAGGCCTGCGTCTGCGACATCCAGGACGTCGGCGTCTCCCAGCCGACCGTCTCCCACCACCTCAAGAAGCTGCGTGAGGTGGGCCTGCTCGAGTCGGAACGACGTGGCAGCTGGGTGTACTACCGGGTTGATCCCGGCGTGCTCGCCGTCATGGCCGGGCTGCTCGCGCCGGTCGGCACCTGATCCGGCGCGCAGCGGCGGCTCACGACGCCGTCGGGCTCGGACATGGAGGGCTGCCGCTACACCTCGATCGTGAGCTGCTTCCGGTGGAAGTCGTAGTGCTGCATGCCGTACGCGTACACGTCGGCCAGCGTCATCGTGTCCCGGAAGAAGGGATCCCATCCGAGCGGGAAGTGCATCCGCCTACCCAGGGCTTCGGCTGACTCGGCGTCGAGTCGGCGGTGCAGCCGCGCGATGGTGTGGTCGAGTCGGTGGGTCAGCCGTGGCCCGTGGAAGACGAGGGCGCCACCGACAGACCCGAGGTAGTTGATGTAGTGGAACGGGCGGGTCCCAGCGTCCAGCGCCGCTGCGAAGGTGCGGCTGAAGGCGTCCGGGAGCCGCCCGAACATCCTGACCAGCGGGAGCAGCCGAGACACGATGAGGAAGCCGAAGGCCATGTGCCACAACAGTTGCCCGTTGGTCCAGCGGGTCCCGTTGCTGCGCCGGCGGAGCTCCCGGGCGCCCGCAGCGGCGACGATCTGGTGAAGGTCGTAGCGGACTCGTTCCAGATCATCGTGGAGGCGTTGCCGGTCGATGGGTGCAGAGGTGACCATGGCCGCGGGCTTCGGGGGCTTCAGGGAAGGTGACGGTCAAGCCGTCGCAGCGGTGGGCCAAGGACTGGCCAGTCCTGTAGCCCCGCGCGCGTGACCGCATCTCTGGTGGAAGCAACCGTCCGCCGCAGCTGGGCGCCCGGGGTTCGGAGGCCCGCCTCTGCTGCGGATCTGGCGCGCCGGGACAGCCACGAGGCGCACCCTGCGCACACGGCTACCTCCGGGTGCGACCCGAGTCGAGTCAGGTCCTTCTCGTCGAACGGGTTCCCGCAACACCAGCAGCTCAGGCTCTGCATCTGCCCGTGCTCCTGCGCAATGGCTGCCATGAACCCATCCTCGCCTTCGGCTGCCCTGGTGGCCAGAGGCCAGTGAGCGGGTCTGTCCGCCTGCTTGGTCAGCGCCGCGGCGAGCTGGTCGACCGTGGGTGAGCCAGTCATGCCGCCTGGGGTGGCATAGAGCCGGCAGGCCAAGGCCGGGCTCGCGCCGGGCTGCGCGAACGGGTCGGCCCCGTCCAACAGGATGGTCGGGGATCCGGTGAACCCGAGCCGGTCCGCGTCCGCGTCCGATGTCACGTCCACGGTGCTCACTCGGACCGGCACACCGGCGCGGGCGGAGGCAACCTCAACGCGCTCAAGGGCCGTCCGCCAGCTCGGGCAGCCGTCGAAGTACAACACCGTCACGTCCACGCTCATGGCTCCATCATCTCTCGGAGCTGACTGCCAGCATGATCCGGCCGCGTCAGGTCGTGCGGCCATGGAGAGTGGCTGACGAGTTGACGACGCGGTCGAACCGCGTCGCTGCGCGCCCTGGTCGGGACAGGCATCGTCGGCGCCCAGAACTCGGCCGCCTACCCTCAGGCGCCAGGAGCTGAGCACTCCTCCGATGAGAAGAGGGATGCGCCACCAGCCACTTGCATCCCGTACTCAGGTACGGGTTTACCGTCATCACATGAGCATCAACCTGATCGATGACGGCAACGCGTGGGCGCCCTCCTCCTGCACGTTGCCGACCGAAGACCAGCCGCTGCGTGTCGTCGAGTTCGACAGTTTCTTCTCACATGACGCGGTGAGCTTGAGCTGGGTGTCGCCCAATCAGCTGCGCATCGACGTCCGCGCTGATCCAGCCGCCGCCAGCCGTGCGGCCAGCCTCGCCGTCAGGGAGGCCGGGTGCTGCTCGTTCTTCACGTTCGCGCTGACCATCTCCGCAGGCGCCGTCGACCTGGTCGTGAGCACGGCAGAGACCCACGCAACCGTCCTCGCGGCGCTCGGCGCCCGAGCCGAGCGCCTGATTGCAGGAGCCACGAGATGACAGGCCTGCGGTCCGGACAGGTGGCGGACCTGGTGGGCGTCAGCGTCGAGACCCTGCGCTACTACGAGCGGCGCGGCATCCTCGCCGAACCGGACCGATCTCTCGGCGGCCACCGGATGTACACCGAAGACACCGTCACCACCGTGCGCGTCATCAAGGCTGCGCAGAACCTCGGCTTCACCCTGGACGAGGTTGCCGAGCTGCTCGAGGCCGGTCGGCACCAGCACGGCAGCGGACTGCAGTCCAAGACCGAGGCGAAGCTCGCAGAGGTCGAGCGCAAGATCGCCGACCTCGAGGTGATCCGAGACAGCCTGGTCGCGGCACGTGATGCTGGCTGCGACGACCTCGTCACCTGCGCCGGATCGGAGTGCTGCCCGATCCCGTTCGTCCAGATCACCACCCGACCCGAAGTGAGTCACCGATGAAGACGCCGCTGAAGGACCGCCACGTGGACGGCGTGGGCGCCGCAGCCTGCACCCTCTGCTGCGCCGCACCCCTCGTCGCCATGCTCGGACTGGCAGGAGCAGCCGCCACCGCCGTCGCCTTCACCCTCGCAGGCCTCACCTTCGCGATCGTCGTCGCTGGCACCGGGATCGCACTCACGCTTGCACGCCGCCGCGCCGAACGCGCGCAGCACTGCCCTCGCGGCGCGGCCGGCCCCGTGGACGTGAGCATCGGCCCGCCGCGGTAGCCGACTACCTTCACATCCATGGACACCCTGCGCAGCATCGTGCTCTTCGTCGCCGCGGCGATCGCCGAGATCGGCGGCGCCTGGCTGGTCTGGCAGGGAGTGCGTGAGCATCGGGGATGGACGTGGATCGGCGCCGGCGTCATCGCCCTCGGCATCTATGGCTTCGTCGCCACCCTGCAGCCGGACGCCAACTTCGGCCGCATCCTCGCCGCCTATGGGGGTGTCTTCGTCGCCGGCTCACTGGCCTGGGGCGTGGTGGCCGACGGCTTCAAACCGGACCGCTACGACGTCATCGGTGCACTCATCTGCCTGCTCGGGGTTTCGATCATCATGTACGGCCCGCGCCCCGACTGAACGTTCGGACACGCCGCCGTCGGTGCAGGCGCGGTGAAGGTGCCCCCACGAGCGAGAGGTTGCTGCAGCCAGGCGTCCCCTCTCCCATTGGCCGTCCCGGAAGGGGCGTCGCGGGGAGCGTCAGGCGGTGACGGGGGTGACGTCGAGCGACTCGAGCAGGCCCAGGATGCGCTGCTTGATCTCGTCGCGGATGGGTCGCACGGCCTCGACGCCCTTGCCGGCGGGGTCTGCGAGCTCCCAGTCCTCGTAGCGCTTGCCGGGGAAGATCGGGCACGTGTCGCCGCAGCCCATGGTGATGACGACGTCGGATTCCTTGACCGCCTCGGTCGTGAGGATCTTGGGGGTCTCGGCGGTGATGTCGATGCCCTCTTCGGCCATGGCGGCGACGGCGGAGGGGTTGACCTGGTCGGCGGGCGCGGATCCAGCAGAGCGGACCTCGACGGCGCCGCCGGAGAGGTGTGCGAGGTAGGCGGCGGCCATCTGGGAGCGCCCGGCGTTGTGGATGCAGACGAAGAGGACGGAGGGCTTGTCGGTCATGGGTACTCCTGGGTCGGTGGTTGGGGCGGATCAGATGCCGAGGTCGCGCAGCAGCCGGGTAATCCGGCCTTGGATGTCGTCCCGGATGTCGCGGACGGTCTCGAGTGGCTGCCCGGCGGGATCGGCGACGTCCCAGTCCTCGTAGCGCTTTCCGGGCAGGATCGGGCAGGCGTCGCCGCAGCCCATGGTGATGACGACGTCGGCGGCGCGCACGACGTCGTCCGTCAGCGGCTTCGGGTAGGCCTCGGTGAGGTCGATCCCGCGCTCCTTGAGGACCTCGATGGCGGTGGCGTTGACCTCACCGACGGGGGCTGAGCCGGCCGAGCGGACGTGGACGCGACCGCCGGACAGGTGCTGGGCCAGTGCCGCGGCGATCTGGGACCGGCCGGCGTTATGGACGCAGACGAAGAGCAACTCGGGGACCTGCTTGGTGATCCGGCCCTCGGCCTGAGCGGCCGCCGTCAGCTGGGTGGTCGCGTACCTCGCGGTGAGGATCGGCAGGTAGGTGGGGATCCTGGACACCGGCTCGAGCGCGGCCCGTGCGTCGGCGACGGCCTGCGCTACCGACTCCTTGGAGAAGACCCCGTCGTACGTGTACGTCAGGTCCTCGACGATCCGGTCGTAGTCGGGTCCACCGGCGGTCGTGTCAGTGCGCATCGATCAACGTGCCTTCCGTGAGGGGACGGGTGAGCTCGGACAGCGCTGCGGCGCCGACGGGTTCGCGGGCCAGCAGCGGCAGGACCGCCACGCGCTGGCACAGCCCCCGGACGCTGGTGAGCGGCTCAGCCTCGGCGTGGGCGCGGGCGCGCAGGAACGGCGAGATCGGGGCTGCTGCGGTCAGGCTGCCGTTGACGACCCAGGCCCAGGGCGTGATGCTGGCCCGGGCGAGGTCGTTCTGCAGCTCCTGGGCCTCGAGCACGGGGGTCGTCTCGGGGAGGGTGACGATGACGACCTTGGTCTGGGCCGGGTCCTGAAGCCGCATCAGCGGGGTCACGAAGTGTGCGCCCTCGCTCATCTGTCGGGTGATCTCACGGTGATAGGAGCCGGTCGCGTCGAGCAGGAGCAGGGTGTGCCCGGTCGGCGCCGTGTCCAGCACGACGAACTGCTTCCGGGCCCGGAACACGACGTGGGAGAACTGCTGGAAGACGGCAACCTCGTCGGTGCACGGCGACTTGAGGTCTTCGGCCAGAACGGCGCGGCCGGCGTCGTCCAGGGCCTTCCCCTTGCCTGCCATGACCCGCTCGCGGTACCCCTCGATCGCCACCTGGGGGTCGATCCGCTCGACGGTGAGGTGCGGGGTCTCTGCCTGCAGGGTCTCGTTCAGGTGGGCCGCCGGGTCGGTCGTCGTCAGCAGCACCTCATGACCTCGCGAGGCGAGCTCCAGGGCGACAGCGGCAGCGACCGTCGTCTTGCCGACCCCGCCCTTGCCCATGCACATGACGAGCCCGTGCCCGTCTGCCTCGAGCTCGTCGACGAGGCTACGCAGATCCGTGAGCCCGTCCGGGAGGGTGGCGATCTCAGCGGGGGCCTCGGGCGGGGACGCGGCCTGGGGCTCGAGCAGGGCACGGAGGGCAGGCACGCCGACGGTGTTGACGGCGAGCAGCGGCAAGGTGGTGCGGGGCAGCCCGGCCACGGCGTCGGGGACGGCGTCGAGGGCGGCATCCTCGCGCGCGCGGACCGCGTGGGCCAGCTCGTCCCTGGGAGTGCTGGTGACGGCATACGACGGCATGACGCCGTTGACGACGAGGTGGGCGTTCGTCATGCCCAGCTCGTGCAGCTCGCCGTACGTTCTCGCGGCCTCACGGAGGGAGGACCCCTGCGGACGGGTGACCAGGACGAGGCGGGTGCGCGTTGGGTCGGTCAGCGCGGCCAGGGCGCCGGCGTAGTCGTGACGCAGCCGGTCGAGGCCCGCGACCGGTCCGAGGCACGACACGTCGCCCTTGCCGTCGGAGAGGTAGGAGGTCCACTCCCCCGGAAGCTGAAGCAGGCGCACGGTGTGGCCCGTGGGTGCGGTGTCGAACAGGACGTGGTCGTAGGCCGCGGTCGCGGACTCGTCGGCCAGCAGCGAGGTGAACTCGTTGAAGGAGGCGATCTCGGTCGTGCACGCCCCGGACAGCTGCTCGGTCATCGCGGAGATCTCTGCCGCCGGGAGGAGGTCCCGCACGGGGTCGATGATCGTGGCGCGGTAGGCGTCAGCTGCCTGCTGCGGGTCGATCTCGAGGGCGTCGAGGCCGGGGACGGTCGGAACCGGCGTGATGGTGTTGCCGACGGTGACGCCGAAGACCTGTCCGACGTTCGAGGCGGGGTCGGTGCTCGTCAGCAGGATCCGCTTGCCCTGCCCCGCGAGGCGTACCGCGGTCGCGCAGGCCAGCGTGGTCTTGCCGACGCCGCCCTTGCCGGTGAAGAAGAGGAACCGCGGCAGGGCGTCCAGGAAGGGCAGGGTGAGCATCAGCAGCAGCCCTTCGGGGCATCGGCCGCAGGGGCGGCTGCGCTGTCCGAGGGGCAGCAGTCAGCGCCCGTCGCGGTGAGGGTCAAGGTCAGTGCGGGACGGCGCGCCGAGGTGGAGTCTGCAACATCCGGGAGGGCGGCGTACCGCGTCAGCTGCTCGCGGCTCGGGTACGCGCCGGTGAGCACGGTGACCCCGTCGACAACGGTCAGCGGCAGCCCTGCCGAACCAGCCAGGTGCATGAAGAAGCGCACCGTGTCCTCGGCGACGAAGGCTGCCGGGTCATTGGCGAGGTTGTGTCGCTGCACGTGTCCGCCGGCGGCGTTGACGTGGGCCAGGTCCGCCGTGAACGCGACCAGACGCTCGTCGAGCTCCGGGCCGCACACGCCGGTGTTGCAGCAGAGGGCCGGCTCGTAGACGTGGACCTCAGCCATTGCGGGACACCGCACCAGCTGACGTGAGCGGCACGCCCTGGCTGCCGGGTCGGGCGGTGAAGCGCTTGCGCAGGGCAAGGCTGACGTAGACGAGGGCGACGAGCGCCGGCACCTCGATGAGGGGCCCGACGACGCCGGCGAGGGCCTGGCCCGACGCCGCGCCGAACGTCGCGATGGCGACGGCGATCGCGAGCTCGAAGTTGTTGCCCGCCGCGGTGAAGGCGAGCGTCGTCGTGCGCTCGTAGCCGAGCCCGAGGCCCGCGCCGAGACCGAACCCGCCGCCCCACATGAGGGCGAAGTAGACGAGCAGCGGCAGTGCGATGCGCACGACGTCGAGCGGGCGCGACGTGATGGCCTCACCTTGGAGCGCGAACAGGATGACGATGGTGAACAGCAGGCCGTACAGCGCCCACGGGCCGATCCTCGGGATGAACTTCGTCTCGTACCAGTCCCGCCCGCGCCGCTTCTCGCCGATGCGGCGGGACAGGAAGCCCGCCAGCAGCGGGATGCCGAGGAAGATGAGGACCGATCGGGCGATGTCCCACGTGGAGGCGTCGATGCCAGTCTGCTCGAGGCCGAGCCACCCGGGCAGCACGGAGAGGTAGAACCAGCCGAGCCCGGCGAAGGCGACGACCTGGAAGACCGAGTTGAGCGCGACGAGCACCGCGGCGGCCTCGCGGTCACCGCACGCGAGGTCGTTCCAGATGATGACCATGGCGATGCAGCGGGCCAGCCCGACGACGATCAAGCCGGTGCGGTAGGCCGGCAGGTCCGGCAGGAAGATCCACGCGAGGGCGAACATCAGGGCCGGCCCGAGGACCCAGTTGAGGAACAGTGAGCTCAGCAAGAGGCGCTTGTCGCCGGTCACCGAGTCGAGCCGGTCGTATCGGACCTTGGCCAGGACGGGGTACATCATGACGAGCAGACCGAGCGCGATCGGGAGCGAGACGCCGTCGACCTCGACGCGCGCGAGGCCGTCGCCGAGTCCCGGTACCACTCGCCCGAGGAGCAGGCCGGCCACCATCGCCAGGCCGATCCACACGGGCAGGAACCGGTCGAGCGTCGAGAGCTTCGCCACCACCGGGTCATGGGGTGCTGGTGCGCTCTTCGTGGGGGCGGTGGGGCTGGGCGGGTTGGTCACCGGGATCCTTCGAGGCTGGTCTCAAATCCTGCACTGCTACATCGACACTGGTCGATACTCCAACGTTGGCAGTCGCATCGACATGTGTCAACATTGACCATGGTCGATGAAGGCGAACGGAAGGTGAACGAGTGAGCATCACGACACTGACAGCCACTCCGCAGCAGGTTCCCCACGTCTCGGAGTGCGGCTCAACCCCGGTGCCAGTCCTTGAACGCACCGAGGCAGAGCGCCGGGCTGGGCTCCTCAAGGCGCTAGCTGATCCCGTCCGTCTGCAGCTGCTCAGCATCATCAGCGCCTCCCCGGATCGCGAGTCGTGCGTCTGCGACATGACGGAGGCCGTCCAGGTCTCACAGCCGACCGTCAGCCACCACCTCAAGACCCTCGTCGACGCCGGAATCCTCACCCGCGAGCGTCGCGGGAGCTGGGCATGGTTCCGCCTGGAGCCGCTCGCGTTGGAGGACATTCGTCAGTTCCTCGCATGAGCCGCAGGCAGCCATGTACCGGGCCAGCGAGATCAGCAGCGCCCTGCTTCTGCGCCACCAGCGGCTGTAGCCGTACCCAACTGACCGAGCCCGGCCGAACGCACGGGTGAGTCATGGGCAGGTGCTTGCTCTACACCACCTCATCGGCGAGGGCTCTGGAAACCACGTCTGCGGTGTCCAGAGCCCTCGTCCACCGATCGACTCAGGCTGCCGCCCCGCCCAGCTCACGCACCACGGCATCGAGGCTGGGTCCGGTGCGGCGGTTGTAGGGCAGCATGGACAGGGCCTTGCCCATGGCGCAACTGTTGGTCATCGCGGCTCCCGTCAGCCCGGCGCCGATCGCCGCCGACACCCACTTGAGGGCGGGCACCTTCGTGCTGGCCAGCACGCCGGCCAGGACGATGCCGCCGGCCACGAGCCGAACCTGGCGCTCGAGTTCCCAAGTCTGGGCGCCGCGGTTGAGCGGGCCGCCGGCGACCTCCCAGGCGGACACTCCGCCGGTGAGGACGTGGAGGTTGTCCAGTCCCGTCGAGCCGAGCAGCGTCTCGGCCTGGGTGGCCCGGGCGCCGGAGCGGCAGACGAGGACGACGTCGTCGTCGAGGTGGGTGCGCAGCTCGTCGCGGTGCTCGCGCAGCAGCGGCAGCGGCACGTTGTAGGACCCGGGGATGTGGGCGGTCGTGAACTCGGCGGGGGTGCGCACGTCGAGCAGACGGGGCCGGTCGTCGGCCGCCATCCACTCCTGCAGGGCCAGAGGGTCGAGCGCTGCGGGCCGGCGCGGCGTGGCGCGGGTGGTGGTCGGGTCGAGGTGGACGGAGGGGTTGGTGCTCATGGTTCCTTTCAGGTTCCGCACGCGGGGAGGCGTGCGGGTTCTGCGGGAAAGCGCGACGGATCGGCCACCGCGCCGGAGGTAGGTGACCGGCGTCAGCCGAGGAGGGAGAGGCTGCGCGCGGCGGTGTACAGGGCGACGCCGATGAGCAGGACGGCGAAGGCGAGGGTGAGGTGTCGCGGGTTGGCACCGGAGGCGATGCGCCCGCCGATGAGGCTGCCGACGACGGCGGCGGCCGCGAAGGTCGCGATGAGCGCCCAGTCGAGGTTGCTGCTCGTGTGGGTGATCCGCGCGGTCAGCGCGGTCGCGCTGTTGACGGCGATGACGAGCAGGGATGTCCCGACCGCGGTGGGCATCGGGAAGCCGAGGGCGAGGACGAGGGCGGGCACGAGGGCGAATCCCCCTCCGACGCCGAAGAACCCGGTCAGCAGCCCGACGAGGGTGGCGGTCACGACGACCTTGGCGACGCGTGGGCAGGCGCAGCTGAACGGGTGCAGGGTGATCATCGGCTCGACCGTCGGATCCAGCAACGTCGAGCGCTCAGCAGGGTTGAGGACGCGGCGCAGCATGAGCGCTGCGACCAGAAGCATGAGGGCTGCGAACGCAAGCAGCAGGGCGTTCGGGGCGACGGAACGTGACAGGGCAGTCCCGGCGAACGAGCCTGCGGTGCCGAGGGCGCCGAAGAGGAGCCCTTGAGCGAACCTGACGCGCCCGGCGCGGGCGTGCGGTACGAGTGCGATGAGCGAGGTGACCCCGACGATGATGAGCGAGCTGGTCGTGGCGTCGCGCGGGTCCTGCCCGAGCACGTAGACCAGGGCGGGGACGGTGAGGATGGAGCCGCCTCCTCCCAAAGCCCCGAGGGCGAGGCCGATCAGCACGCCGAGCGGTATGGCCAGCAGGGGCATGGGATAGAGCTCCTTCGAAGCTACTGGTGGTGTCGGACGTCCTGTGTTGGCGCTGCATCGGGGGCCGGTACGGGGATGGTCCCGGCCCCCGACGGCGCCGTCCGAGCCCGGTCTCGGGCGCGTCGGCCTCTCCTGGGGGAAGGTGAGACGGCGACGGCTCGGCGGACAGGGCGCGCCGGGCTCGGGATCGGTTCCGGGAGGTCCGAGGGGGGCGGACTCCCGGGCGGTACCCACCCGGGGCACAGACCGGGTGGGCGGCTACGGGCCGGGCTGCAGGTTCACTCGCCGCCCCGGCCGAGGTTGTCAGCGGCCGAAGATGCGGCTGAGGAAGCTGCCGCCGGTGCCACCGGTGGAGGCGGAGACGTGGCCGGGGCAGCGCTGGCCGGTGGGGACGTTGCGCATGACCTGGTCGACGTGCTGGCCGCATCCGGCCCAGGTGGTCTTGCCGCAGGTCTTGCAGGTGGCGGGACGACACATGATGGATCTCCTTGTCTTGCCGTCGATGGTCGGCGGTGGGGGGTGGTGGTGGTGGTGGTGAGTGCTGTGGCGTTCGGGCGGCAGGGTCAGGCGGCCGATGTCAGTGGAAGGCCGGCGGCGGCTGCTTGCTCCCCGTAGCTGTCGTCGACGGCGACGACGTGGTGTCCGTGGGCGGCGAGGACGGATGCGGCGATGGAGGCGCGGTAGCCGCCGGCGCAGTGCACCCAGACCTCGCCGCTGGGAGCCTCGGCGAGGCGCTCGAGGAGCTCGTGCAGGGGGATGTTGACGGCGTCGTCGATGTGCGACTCGGTGAACTCCGAGGCGCGGCGCACGTCGAGAACGGTGACGCGGCGGTGGTGTCGCACCTGGGCGAGGTCGGCGAAGGTGGCGCACTCGAAGGAGCCGAGGGGGGAGTCGGTCCAGTCCTCGGGGGCGCCGGTGGCGGCGCCCTCGAGGTGGTCGATGCCGATCCGGACGAGCTCGCGCTGGGCCTCGGCGACCTGCCCCGGGGTGTCGCCCAGCAGCGTCAAGGGGGTGCCCCACGGGATGAGCCAGCCGAGGTAGGTGGCGAACTGGCCGTCGACGCCGAAGTTCAGCGTGCCGGTGACGTGGCCCGCGGCATACGCGGTCCTGTTGCGCAGGTCGACGACCCACTCGCCCTCGGTGATGCGCCGGGCGAGCACGGACTTGTCGGCGCGTTCCGGGGCCGACAGGTCGGCGGCCTGCGGGCCAGCGCTGTTGGCCGCGCCCATGTGGGCGTAGTAGGCGGGGTACGCGTCGAGCCCGGCGAGCGTGTCGGCGACCCACCCCGCCTCGTCCTGGGTCAGGGCCGGGTTGGCTTTCTTCTCGCGACCGATCGTGGAGGCGGTCGTGTCGCCGGTGGAGCCGGCGGAGCAGAAGCTGCCGAAGCCGTGGGTCGGCAGCACGTGGGTGTGCTCGGGCAGCTCGTCGGCGAGCCGGTGGGCCGAGGCGTACTGGTGGTGGACGAGGTCGTGGGTGTGCTCGTGCCCGAGCAGGTCGGGTCGACCGGTCGCCCCGAAGAGCAGTGAGCCTCCGGTGAACACGCCGACCGGCTCGAGCTTGCCGGTCTCGTCGTCCAAGGCGTCGAGGGCGTACGAGAGATGGGTGTACGTGTGTCCGGGAGTGGCGATGACGCGTACGCGCAGCTGCGGTGAGACGTCGAGGAGGTCGCCGTCGCCGACCGGGACGCGCTCGTAGGAGACCTCGTCGGCAGCGTTGACGTGGTACGCGGCGCCGGTGGCCTGGGCCAGGGCGTAGCCGCCGGTGACGTAGTCGTTGTGGATGTGTGTCTCGAAGACGTGGGTGATGGAGACGCCGGCGTCGTTCGCAAGGTCGAGCACGCGGTCGATGTCGCGCTGGGGATCGATGACGATCGCGACCTGCCCGTCATGGGCGAGGTAGCTGCGGTCACCGAGGGTCGGGGTGTCGATGGGGATGATGATCGCCATGGGGCGGGTCCTTTCGGGTACGGACCGGGACACGGTCAGCTGTGGGGCCGGGGCGGCGCGGCAGGGTGAGAAGCCGGGTCAGGCGGAGGGCTTCGCGCCGGCCACCACCGGGCGGCCTGCGGCGGCCCAGGCCGCCGTCCCACCGTCGACGGACCGGGCATCGAAGCCGGAACGTGCGAGGTAGTCGCTCATGGCGCGGCTGCGGTTGCCGCTCGCGCAGATGACGTAGACGGGGCGGTGACGGTCGAGCTCGCCAACGCGTGACGGCAGCTGACCCATCGGCATCAGCACGGCGCCGGGCACGTGCCCGCCGACGTACTCACCGGGCTCACGCACGTCGACGACGGCGGCGCCGTCAGCAGTTGCAGCCGCGAGCTCGTCGATGGTGGCAATGGTGGTCATGTGACACTCCTGAGGTAGAAAGTTGATACCCAGGGGGGTATCGCACAGACAGAACCGTAACCCGAGACACGGCATTCCGTCGAACCGACGGGCTGTCCCACACATACCCCAGCCCGTATGCGCCGGAGCCTGGGAATGATCTTCCCCGTGTCGAGGTTGCATACCCCGGTGGGTATACTCATACCCAAGCGAACCGTTCCCAAACAAGGAGATCCAATGTCTACGCAGAACCTGACCGCCGCGGACTTCGAGTCGACGATCACCGGCGAGGGGATCACACTCGTCGACTTCTGGGCATCGTGGTGCGGACCGTGCCGCATGTTCGCGCCCGTCTACGAGGCCGCATCCGAGAAGCACCCCGACATCGTCTTCGGCAAGATCGACACCGAGGCCGAGCGGCAGCTCAGCGCCGCCGCCGGGATCACCTCGATCCCGACCCTCATGGCCTTCCGGGACGGCATCCTCGTCTTCAGCCAGCCCGGCGCCCTGCCCGCAGCCGCCTTGGAGCAGGTCATCACGGCCGTTCGCGGTCTCGACATGGACGACGTCCGGGCCAAGGTCGCAACAGCGCAGCCCGCCGACGCCTGAGACCGGACCGGGCCGTCCCAGGCGCACCCCTCCCCCACTCGCCATCCGCAACCACCAGGAGAGAACATGGACTACACGCTGACGACCACGGTCGACGCCGACTTCGACGCGACGCTCATCGCGACCCGTGCCCAGCTGGCCGAGGTGGGCTTCGGGGTGCTCACTGAGATCGACCTGGCGGCGACCCTCAAGACGAAGCTCGACGTGGACATCGCCCCCCAGGTGATCCTCGGCGCCTGCCGGCCACCACTGGCTCACGCCGCACTCCAGGCCGAGCCTTCCATCGGCGTCCTTCTGCCCTGCAACGTCGTCGTCCGCACCCTCGAGGCAGGGCGCACCATCGTCGAGGCGATGGACCCGGCCACCATGGTCGAGCTCACCGGCAACGACCGGCTCGCCGACGTCGCTGCCGACGCACGCGAGCGCCTCAGCCGCGCGCTCAAGGCGCTCGCAAGTCCCGCCTGACAGCACCCGGCGGGCAGTCACCTCGCGCGGCCCACCCCATAGCGCTCCCGCCCGGGCGCCAGCCAACCCAGAAGAGGTCCTCACATGGTCACACCTCCCGCAGAGGAGATGACCCCCGTCATCAACCGGCTCAAGCGAGCTCAAGGCCAGATCGGCGGCGTTATCCGCCTCATCGAGGAGGGCCGCGACTGCCGGGACGTCATCACCCAGCTCGCAGCCGTCAACAAGGCTCTCGACCGAGCGGGCTTCGCCATCATCTCGACCAACCTGCGCGAGTGCGTCACCTCGCCCGAGGGCCTGCAGGACGAGGACCAAGCCGTCCTCGAGAAGCTCTTCCTCAGCCTGGCCTGACAGCGAGGAGACGGAGCATGTCGCAACAGGTTGGGCCCGACAGCATCCTCGGTGCCCCGAGAGACCACGGATCCGCACGGCCGGTCGTCGACCGACTGTTGGAGGAGGCACGCGAACGGCTGTCGGTCCGCTCCGGCGGAGGGCCTCTGTGCTCGACCACGCCGACAGCCATGCCGGGCCAGGCCGCCGGCGACGATCGCGAGCAGGAGCAGCCGGCCCGGAGCCACCGTCCGGTCGGGTTGCGCCGGAACCGGCGGGAGCGCCGTGAGCGGTGCGACCACAGCCATGCCCTCGGTCGTGTTGTGCAGAGCGAAGCCGACGACAAGCGAGGTGCCGAGGGCGAGCTCACCCACCGCCAGGGCCGACCCGACCGCAAGCCCCTCGCCGAGGTTGTGCACCCCGATCCCGACGGCGACGAGGAGCGCGACCCGTCCGGCGCCCGCCGGGTCAGGGATGAGCCGCTGCGTCCCGGGCGAGCAGCAGGAACGCGAGCGCTTCCCCGAGGACGAAGCGCATGCTGCCGCCGAACGCGGCTGCGCCCGCGGCCCCGACCTCAAGGCCCTCGATGCCGGCGTCGAGGGCCAGGAAGGCGAGCAGTCCCACAGTCAGAGCCAGGCCATCGTGGTCTCCCATCGTCGCAACGCCGGCGGTGCCGGATCCGCGTGACAGGCAGCGAGATCGGGGCACCCCGCAGGACCACGACCGACGGGCGCGATACGGCTTGGCAGTCCCACGGGGGTCGCATGGAGGGTGCCGCGCGCGGGGCGCTGGCTGTGCGCGCGCCCACGTTGACACCCCGAGAGGCTTCTCTCGCGGGACCGCCGGACTCAGGCTTCCCGGCTCGGGTCAGCCTCGCATCCCGCGGAGACCTCGTGGGCGACGACTCGACGGTGATCCCGCGAGCACTCGCCCTTCCGACGTTGGCCCTCGAGGAGGGTGCCGCAGCACCGGCCGGACGCCGTCCCTCCGGTCCGGCCCGCGACACACCCCGGCGCCGCGCGCCGGCCGTCCCCCAGGGCCGGCAGCGTGCCCACGGTGGCATGGGAGTCGTTCAGGACTCGCCGGTGGTTTGGAGCACGGGAGGGCGACCGGTGACACTGGAGGTCGAGGTCACTATCGACGCGCCGCACCCCGTTCCGCCCTGGAGCGCCCGGCGCCGCGTCCGCGAAGGGTTTCTACAGCGTGAAGTCGAGCATCCGTACCGCCGCAGTCTCGGGGATGGCCGTCATGGCCTTGCTGGGTGTGTCCGCCTGCAACGCGACCGCCACGGCCGACAAGGACGCGAAGCCCTCTGGCTCCTCGTCCGCCGCTCCCGGCAAGACAGAGACGTCGACGCCCACCCCCACCAAAGGCCCGGTCGCGTACACGACGACGCCGGCAGCCGACGCCGCCGACGTCGCGGTCGACACCCGGGTCACGGCGTCCGCCCAGCAGGGCACGCTCAAGAAGGCCTCGCTGTCGTACGTGAGCAAGAAGGGCAACCGCATCACGGTCGACGGCTCGCTCAAGGACGGCACGTGGACCGCCGGTGACCTGCTCGAGCCGGGCGTCAAGTACACCCTGACGCTCGAGGCCGAGGACTCCGAGGGCCGCACCGACGAGAGCACGCGCACGTTCCGCACCGCGAACCTCTCGCTCGACGACCAGATCTACACCTCCGTGTCCCCGCGCGACGGCGGCACCGTCGGCATCGGCATGCCGGTCGTCATGCGCTTCGACCTGCCGGTCAAGGACAAGGCGAGCTTCGAGAAGCACATGAAGGTCACCGCCTCCCCCGCGCAGGCCGGCTCCTGGTACTGGCTGTCCTCCACCGAGGCCCACTGGCGGCCCAGGACGTACTGGAAGCCCGGCACCAAGGTCCACGTCGAGGCGACCCTCAACGGCGTCCCCGCCGGAGGCGGGCGCTTCGGCGAGCAGTCGCGCACCTCCGACTTCACGATCGGCCGCGCCCTCGTCGCCAAGGTCAACCTGCAGACGCACCAGATGGACGTCTTCATCAACGGCAAGTTCACCAAGCGCATCCCGGTCACGGGTGGGCGGGCGGGCTTCGCGACCCGCTCCGGAGTCAAGGTGATCATGGACAAGCAGACGAACATCACGCTGCGCGCCGAAACGATCGGCCTGAAGAAGGACGACCCGAACTACTACCCCGACACCAAGGTGAAGTACGCGATGCGCGTCACGAACTCCGGCGAGTTCCTCCACTCGGCGCCGTGGTCGGTCAAGGACCAGGGCCACCGCAACGTCAGCCACGGGTGTACCGGGATGAGCGAGGCGAACGCCGGCTGGTTCTACTCCAACGTGACCATCGGTGATGTCGTCGAGACCGTTGGCACCAGCCGACCGATGACGATGGGCAACGGGTACGCCGACTGGAACCTGACGCCTGCCAGTTGGACCGCAGGCTCCGCCCTCTGACCTTCCGCTCCGAGCCCCGCCAGTGCCCCGTCGGTCACGCGGAGACGAGCTGCGAGGGCCGCCCAACGAGTACGTTGCAGCGCTCCTGCCCGCGTCCCGGGTTCTGCGTGAGCGCGCCACCCGCGCATCACGCACACCCGGCGGGCCCCAGGCGGTGGTCTGACCCCCGCGTCCCTGGATGTCGGTCGGTGGCGCCTGCGCCGAAGGTTCGGCAGGGACCGGGGCTGTGACAACCGACGCGTGTGACGGCACGTCACGCCGCCGGGCGGCTCGCTCGGTGACGCGCTCAGATCGCGACGCGGAAGGTCGAGATGAGGTTGATCTGGAGCCAGACCACCAGCGACTCCCACAGGCCGGAGACCATGAGGCCGCCGACGACCACCAGCATGAGTCCCCCGAAGGCGCGGATGCCGCGGCGGTGTGCCCGCAGCCACGCGCTCATGGCCGAGGCCTTCTCCCACAGTGCGGCCATCAGGATGAACGGCAGGCCGAGCCCCAGCGAGTAGAAGCCGGCGAGCATGAGTCCGCGCCCAATCGTGCCGGACTGGGCGGACAGCGGGGCCGCCATCACCTGGATGGCAGCGAGAGTGGGCCCCAGGCACGGCGACCATCCGATCGCGAACGAGGCCCCGAGCAGCGGCGCCCCGGCGAGGCCCGCTCGCGGGCGCCATGAGGGGGTTATCGCGTACGACTTGCCGAGTCCGAGGAAGACCACACCCATGACGATGACGATGACGCCTGCGACCCTCAGTAGAAGCCCGCGGTACTCCTGGAAGGCGAGCCCGGCCGTGGACACGGCCGCCGCGGCGACAAGGAAGACGACGGTAAACCCGAGCACGAAAAGCAGGGCGCCCAGCACGAGACGCCCGCGGGACCGGCTCTCCAGGGACTCCTCGGACAGTCCGGTGACATAGCCGAGGAACCCGGGAACCAAGGGCAGGCAGCACGGCGAGGCGAAGGAGACAAACCCTGCCACGACCGCGATCACCGCGGCCACAGCGACAGGACCGGCGCCAAGGTCAGCGTTCACCCTTCTTCCCTCCCACGTCGGGCACGTCGGCGCGCTGTCGCCGTCGATCCGTACGGCGTCCGGCTCACCCGATCATGTCGAGTCGGTGTCAGCCCCACAGCGGCCCGCAGACCGCGAGCACGCCGAGGACCAAGGGCGCGAGCGCAACCGCGGTCATCGTGGTCGCCAGCTGCAGTGTGGCCCGCCGCCGCGCGCGTGCCGTGGCCGGCACGGCCAGCCGCTCGGCGCGGGCCAGCACGCCCACGCCGTGCGCTGCCAAGGCACCGGCAGGAACCCCGCTGGGGACGGAGGGCGAAGAAAGCTCCACGAGAGCCTTCAGGACAGTGCCGGACCCGTGGGTCCGGGCCGCAGCATCGTCGGCAGACATTTCCAACAGCCGCGCCACCTCCTCGGCGCCGCAGCTGAACAGCTCGACCCGAGGAAGGCAGAGGCACAGGCCACGGGTGAGCGCGATGACCAGGTGGTGTCGACCCGTCAGGTGCGCACGCTCGTGCGCCAGGACTGCGCCGACCTGCCCAGGGTCGAGCACGGCCAACGCCCCAGTCGTGAACACGACCGTGCTCGGACGTCCGGGCACGCAGTAGACGGCCCTCTCAGGCACATCGAGCACGACCGCGCCAAGGCTCGGCCGCGCGGCCCCGGCAAGCCTGACCATCCGCGCATGCGCCCGAGTGGCGTCTCGGGCCCGCGCCCACGTTCGCCCGAGCCGCAGCAGCACCACGCCCACCGCGAGCATGAGGCCTCCCGCGGCCGAGAACACGATGCTGCGCACCATCGAACCGTGGACGCCAGTGGCCGCAGCCCTAAGCCCCGCCAGGCACGAGCCCATCAGGGTCGTGGGCGGCCCGGACCAGTCACGGGCCAGCTCAACGGCCAGCAGGCCTGCCGCGGTGGCAACCGAACCGGTGACGGAACCGATCGCCACCAGCCAGAGGGCGACCCCCAGCCGGGGAGCAACGCCGCGCCGGGTGAGCCGAGCCAGCAGCGGTGGCGCCAGTACCGCGAGCGTCCCGCTAGAGAGCAACAGGCAGAACGCGGCACTCACGCCAGCCCCTGCTCATCCGCTGTGGCCGCCAGGCGCCGCAGCGCTGCGGACTCCTCACCGCTCATCTGCTCGATGAAATGGCTCAGGACGAGACTCGGGTCCCCACCGACATTCAGCGCATCACGCATCAGCCGGGCCCCGTACTGCTCGCGGGTCAGAATGGGCCAGTAGAGGAAGGCCTTGCCCTGACGCTCACGGGACAGCCAGCCCTTGCGGTGCAGGTTGTCCATCGTCGACATGGCCGTGGTGTATGCGATCTGCCGGTCCTGCCCTAGCCGTTCGAACACCTCGCGCACCGTGCATGGCGTGCCACGGTCCCACAAGTGGCCCATCACCACTGCTTCCAGCTCGCCGAATCCGCGCACGCCAACCTCCCGTCCACTCCACGCCATACGGCTGCTGCCGCGGCTGCCCCTGCGACTACGACTACCACTACGACTGCGGCCGAACCCTACCCCAGCCATGTTGACCTACTATCTCCGTACGCAGATAGTAGATGATCTGGTCGACCGGCAGGAGAAGAGTGCGCACATCCCCAATCAGGCGGGGCTCATGACTGAGCTGATGTTCGGAACGACGCTGCTCGCGTCCTTCCTCGGCGGCGTCGTGGCCCTGTTCGCGCCGTGCTGCGTGTCCGTCATGCTGCCGGCCTACCTCGCCACCGGGTTCCGGCACCGTCGCGGGGTCCTGCTCGCAACGTTGGTCTTCGGGTCCGGGGTCGCGACGGTCATCCTGCCGATTGGTCTCGGCGCGACCGCGTTGAGCCGGGTCCTGGTCACCCAGCACCTGTGGATCTTCCTGACAGGGGGCGCGCTCATGATCGTCGCCGGAGCTGCGGTGCTGACCGGCTGGAAGCCGAACCTGCCGATGCCGGGCGCCCGCGCGGGTCGGGAGGGGCGGCTCACCTCGGCGTACACGCTCGGGGCGTTTTCGGGCGCGGCCAGCGCCTGCTGCGCGCCCGTCCTGGCCGGGGTCGCCGTACTGGCCGGGGCTGCCGCCTCGTTCCCGGCCGCCCTGTCCATCGGCGGCGCGTACGTCGTCGGCATGGTCATGCCGTTGGCAGTCGTGGCGCTGGTGTGGGACACGCGCCGGCAACGCGCCACCGCCCTGCTGACCGACCGCTCCATCCGGCTGCGGCTCGGGCGCTGGCAGAGACAGGCGGCCCTGGGCAGCCTCGCCGGTGGACTCCTGATGGTCGTGATGGGCGTGTTGGCGATGGTGCTCGCCGTGGCCGGACCGGGTATGCCGAGCGGTGGATGGCAGACGGAGCTGAGCGCATGGCTGCAGCACCTGTCGAGCACCGCCGTCGGCGCACTGTCGTGGCTCCCCGGCTGGGCAGTGTTCCTCGCCCTCGCGCTGGGCATCGCGCTCCTGGTCCGGCGAGGTGTCCGCGGACGTGGGGCCGCCTCCGCGACCGACGGACCCGGGGCGCTGCAGGAGCCACCGGTTTGGCCGCCGGAGCTCGACGCCGCCGGCGCCGGCTTGCGCGCCGACACCTGCGGTCCTCCTGTCACCCGTGCCGCCCGTGCCGAGCCAGCCAGCACCCCCAAGGAGATCCCACAGTGAGCGACACGCGCGGCACCACCACCTCCCGGCGGCCAGCCGGTCGGCCAGGCCGCAACCGCACCCCGGCCAGCACAGCAGGGTCTGACCCGCGGACCGCGTCCACCTCCCGGCAGCGGCGAGCCGTGCTCGCAGCGGCGGCGGTCATCGCCGCGGCGATCGTGGCCCTGTACCTGATCTTTCAGGGATCGCAGGCCAGCACTGTCCAAACCGGGACGACGTCCGCGGGAAGCGGCTACCACCATGTCGCCGGGCAGCCCGGTGCAGGCGCGGCGGCACCAGGCTTCACGCTCGCCTCGAGCGGCGGAGGGTCGGTGTCCCTGTCCGACTACCGGGGCAAGGCGGTGCTGCTGTACTTCCAGGAGGGGCTGTCCTGCCAGCCGTGCTGGGACCAGATCAAGGATCTTGAGCGCAACCGGAAGGACCTGAAGAGCGCGGGGATCGACGCCGTCGTGTCGTTGACCACCGACCCGGCCCCGCTGCTCGCGCGGAAGGTGGCTGACGAGGGCCTCTCTACTGCGGTGCTCTCCGACCCCGACCTGAAGGTCTCCCGCGCGTACGACGCCAATACGTACGGGATGATGGGTGACATGCGTGACGGCCACAGCTTCCTGCTCGTAGGCCCCCAGGGCACCATCGACTGGCGGGCCGACTACGGCGGCGAGCCGGACTACGTCATGTTCGTACCGACGGCCAAGATCCTTTCGGACCTGACTCGCGAGCGCCGCCGATGAGTAGACCCGGATCCGGGCGGGTCACCAGACCGGGTCCAGAGGCCCGGTCCGCCCTCACCGTCCCGGCCGCCGTGACGCTGCTGACCCAGTCGGACTGCGTCCTCTGCGATCATGCCAAGCAGGTCCTGGCACGCGTGAACAAGGACCTACCCCTCGAGGTCACCGAGGTCGACCTCGCCACACCGACGGGCCAGCGGCTGGCCTCCGAGTCTCACGTGATCTTTGCGCCGGGCGTGCTCATCGACGGTCGCCCGTTCTCGTTCGGGCGCCTCTCCGAGCGGCGGCTTCGACGCGCGCTGGCTCAGCGCCCGCAAGGATGACGCGAACAACCCGCCGCAGAACAGGTCGCGCCTGGGCTGTCCTGCTGGCAGCGCTCGTGGCCTTGCTGGCAGGTGCGCCGCCTGCCATCGCGCACCCCACGCTGCTGTTCAGCGACCCTGCGGCCGAGGTCGCGACCGGGGACTCTCCGGGGGCCATCACCCTCGTCTTCAACGAGGCGGTCACGGCCGGCCCGGACGCCCTCGTCGTGCTCGACAGCGCAGGCAAGGTGGTACCGGTCGGACCCACGGCCACAGCCCGGGCCGGCCGGGCGATCACCGCGGCGGTGCCAGAGCGGCTCGGGCTTGGCGTCTACCGGGTCCGGTGGCAGGTCACCGGCTCCGACGGTGACCTGATGGGAGACGAGTACCGCTTCGCCGTCGGGTCAGGGGTCCTCGGCGCTGCCGAGGCGACGACAGCCACGGGCACGTCCTGGCCTGACGCGGTCGTACGATGGCTGCTGTTTGCCGGGCTCGCACTCGCGCTCGGCGGGGTGGTCGCCGACCTGATCGCACGGCGAGCGCGGGAGGGCAGGCCCGGCCTACCGTCGCCCCACCCGTTGGCGCCAGTCGGTGCGCTCACCGGACTGGTGGCTGTGGTGACGCTGGGTGTCCTGCTCGTGGTCCAGACCGGCTCGCTGGCGTCGTTGTGGAACGGGCAGGCGGGTATCGTCCTGCTGGTCGAGGCTGCAGGCTTCGGCGTCGGTTACGTGGCCTGGCGCCTGCTACGCGCATCAGCGCGGATTCTGACCCTGGTTCCGCTCGCGGCCGTCGTCGTGGCCGAAGGGGTGCGGTCACACGCCAATACGGCGGCGCCCGGCTGGGGCGCGCTGCTCACCGGCGTGCATGTTGCCGCTGCGGCCCTGTGGGTCGGGGCCCTGACCCAGGTCGTCGTGATCGCCCTTGCATGGCGATCGAGCCGAGCTCCTGTGCACCTGCTCTATCTCGGGTACGCACGCGTGGCCGCGTGGGTCTTCGCGACCGTCGTATCGACCGGGGCCGTCAGCGCGCTGCTGCTGGTGCCGTTCGCGGCGTGGACCGGCACCCGCTACGGACTGCTCCTGCTGGTCAAGCTGGGCGGGGTCGCGGCCGCAGCTGTACTCGCGCTCGGGGCCCGTCGATGGGTCCGGCGCCGCAACACGCGCGCCGTGCTGGTCGCGACCCGCGTCGAGATTGCCGCCCTGGCCGTGGTTCTAGCCATGTCGGCGACGCTTTCGTCCACGCCGCCGGCGTCCAGCCAGCCGGCCGCCGCTCCCGTGCTGGGCGGCCAGGTCGTCCAAGTCGGCACGATGGCAGGGCAGATCGGTGTCACGGTCCAGGCCGGCGAGCAGACGCTCGTCGTGCGGCTGACCTCCCCCCGAACCGGCGACTACTACTCGGGTGACGAACCCCAGGATGACCTGACCCTGTCGGCGCAGGTCGCAGGGCCCGGGCAGAGCGTCAGCCCGGTGGAGCTGACAGCGTGCGGGGCGGGATGCTTCACCGGTCCGGTGGACTGGCGATCCGGTGACAACATCCTCGGCCTCCGCGCGAGCTCAGCCACCTGGCGCGGGGGCACGGCGAACGTGCTCGTCCCGTGGCCCGGCACGCCAGGGGCAGCACATCTCGAACGCGCCGTGTCCGCCCTGCGCAGCGTCGGCAACCTCACGGTGTACGAGGCGGTCACGAGCGACGCCAGCGCGGGGCTCCCCGAGCATCAGCGGCTGCGGATGACCGGACGCTTCTTCGTCAGCCAAGAGCCATACGCGGACGGGTCCGCGCCAGTGTCGACACAGATCTCACAGCCAGGCGAGCCGGTCCGGCTAGCTCTTGGCTACCCGGCCGCGCACATCTCAGTGACCCTCACTCTCGACGCCGCGGGCCGGATCAGCGAAGAAACCCTCACCGACGCCACGCACCTGATCCACCGCCGCTTCGTCTATCCAGAGACCGACTAGCGCACAGGCCAGGCACGTACGACTGAACGGTGCGCAACTGAACGGCGCGCCGCGGACGGGTGGCCCGGGGATCACTTCCCGAGTCTGCGCACCTCTTCCCGAAGTTCGGCTAGCTGACGGTCGAGATCGACTGCGCTCGAGGCGACACGACGTCTGCAGCGCATTGAACCGTGGAGGTGTGGACGGACGCAGCCGAAATACGTCGCGACGACCGCGGCGACCGCTAAGGCGCCCGCAGTCCATTGGCCCATCAGGGCACATCCCCGGGACTTCTGCTGCCCCGCGACACTGCTCGGTCTGCCTTCAGTTGCTCAACTTCGGCTCGGAGCTGCTGCACCTGCGCCTCGGTCCCTTCCCGCGCGGCTGCCCCCGCATCATCATGCCCATCCCGACAGGGCACGCCAAGGCGGCGACTCCAATGAACAACGACTCCATGGTCCCCAACTTCCTACTATCTCCGTACGTAGACAGTAGGTTAGCTTGGCTCGACAGTTCCGGCCAGCAGTGGAGACCCCTCAGCGCGCAAGCCGGACGGTCTCGCACTCCTCGAGCGGCTGCGCCTGCGAAGTGGCTGGCATGGCGTGGCGCCGCCTCTCCGGCATCGCCAGACGGTGACAGCAAGGATGCTTCTGCGGTCCTCGGCCGCGCGTCGGCGACTCGGACTGCAGGGGCGTGCGTAGACCTCTTCGCGTCCCCATTTCTGGCTTTCGACCCGTGCCGGTGCGAGCACCGATGGCTGCGGCCGCCTGCCAGGCGCCGACGGGGCTGCAGGGGACGAACGTGAGGGTGATGCTCGCCGACATGGGCCCGGTGATGATGGGAGGCCAACCGCGGACGGGCGTGGGGCGGCCCCTCGAAGATGCAGGGGCGGTGGACGATGATGCACGTCAGCCCGCAGACGGTGAAGGCGGACGCTGAGGTCCGGCCGCTATGAGTTGGTGTGCAACCTGCCTGGTCACTACGCCGCGGGCATGTCGACCGAACTCGACGTCACTTGAGCTTACCAACCCGACGCTGACCGCGTCCCTTGCACATCTCGGGTGGCCGCCTGGCCGAACCGATGTCGCGCCCGCTCGATGCGACGTTCGTCGGCCGCCCGTGGGCTATCAGTTCACGAAGCCCTGACTTCCGCAGCCGAAGCTGCCGTCGACCGTGTCGCGGGTGTGGGTGGCATTGGTCGGACGCGGCCGGCGCGCACCCCGTTGCCGATGACGAAGATCTCGGCGACCTCGTGGACCAGGACGACGGCCGCGAGGCCGAGCACGCCGAACGCGGCGAGCGGGATCAGGATCGTGATCAGGGCGAGGGAAAGGCCGACGTTCTGCAGCATGATCGACCGGGCGCGTCGGGCATGGGCCAGGGCGTGCGGCAGGTGGCGCAGGTCCTCGCCCATGAGGGCGACGTCCGCGGTCTCGATGGCCACGTCGCTGCCCATCGCACCCATCGCGATTCCGACATCGGCGGTGGCCAGGGCGGGTGCGTCGTTGACGCCGTCGCCCACCATCGCGGTCGGCGCGGACTCGCGGAGATGTCGGATGATCGTCGACTTGTCCTCGGGGAGCAGCTCGGCGTGGACGTCGGTGATGCCCGCCTGGGCGGCCAGCGCGGCAGCGGTGCGCTGGTTGTCTCCAGTCAGCATGGCGACCTGCAGGCCGTCGGCGCGGAGCCGCGCGACCACCTCGGCGGCCTCGGTGCGTAGTTCGTCGCGGACCGCGACGGCGCCGACCACGTCCCCGTCGTACTCGACGAGCACCGCGGTGGCGCCTGCCTCCTGCATGGCTGCCACGGAGTCGGCCAGGTCGCCGGCCGGGATCCAGCCAGGTCGGCCCAGTCGGGCCATCCGCCCCTCGATGGTTCCAGTCAGGCCGGCGCCGGTGACCGCCTGGACCCCGTCGGCGTCCCGGTGGTCGGGGGCCGCGGCGAGGATCGCGCGCGCCAAGGGGTGCTCGCTGCGGGACTCCAGCGCGGCGGCGACGTCGAGGACGTCTTCCCGGCTGTGACCGGCCGTGGTGGCGACCCCGACGACGGCCGGCTGGTTGCGGGTCAGGGTGCCGGTCTTGTCCAGGGCGACCGCGCGGATCCGGCCGAGCGCCTCGAGGGCGGCACCGCCCTTGACCAGGGCGCCGATCCGGCTGGCGGCACCGATGGCGGCGACCACGGTGACCGGCACGGCGATCGCCAGGGCGCAGGGCGAGGCGGCGACCAGGACGACCAGGGCGCGCTCGATCCACGTCTTGGGGTCGCCGAGCAGGCTGCCCGCGATCGCGATGACCGCGGCCAGGACCATGATCCCGGGCACCAGGGGTTGCGCGATGCGGTCGGCCAGGCGCTGGGCATTGCCCTTGCGGGACTGCTCGGCCTCGACGATGTGCACGATGCGGGCCAGCGAGTTGTCCTTGGCGGTGGCCGTGACCTCGACCTCGAGGGCGCCGGTGCCGTTGATGGAGCCGGCGTAGACGGTGTCGCCCGCGCCGGCCTCGACCGGCACGGACTCGCCGGTCAGGGCGGAGACGTCCAGGGCGGTGCGACCGTCGCGGATGACGCCGTCGGTGGCGACCCGTTCGCCGGGCCGGACCAGCAGCAGGTCGCCGATCGCGAGCTCGGCCGGGGCGAGGGTGACCTGGGTGCCGTCCCGCAGGATGGTGGCCTCGGCCGGAACGAGGGAGAGCAGCGCGCGCAGACCGTGGCGGGTGCGGGCGACCGCGTACTCCTCAAGACCCTCGCTGATGGAGTACAGGAACGCCAGCGCTGCGGCCTCAGCGACCTCACCGAGGATCACCGCGCCGACGGCGGCGATCGTCATCAGCGTGCCGACGCCGATCTTGCCCTTGACGAGCCGCTTGAGCGTGTTGGGGACGAACGTCCACGCGCCCAGCGCCAGCGCGACGGCGTTCAGTCCCGTCACCACCGTGCCCGTCGCGTCGAGACGGTCCGCGACGAACCCGGCCAGCAGGATGAGGCCCGCAGCCGCGGCGAACCGCAGTTCGCTGACCTCCCACAACCGCTCGGGCGCGTGCTCCTCCAGCTCGCCGTCGCCCTGGCGGGGCTCGTCGTCCCCGCAGCCGCACGCCGCGCTCATCGGGTCTCCCCCTCGGTCATCGCAACGCCGTAGGTGGGACACAGCGCCACAGCCTGCCCAGTCGCCGCCAGTACCGCCTCCGCGGAAGCGAGCAGGTCCATCAGCTCCGGGCGTGCCAGCGAGTAGAACGACTGCCGCCCCATCGCCCGGTAGTCCACCAGGCCACAGTCACGCAGACAGCCAAGGTGCGACGACACCGTGGACTGGGCCAGGCCGAGACGGTCCTCCAGGTCCACCACCCGCGCCTCACCCGTGGCCAACTGCCGCAGGATCGCCAGCCGCACCGGATCCGCCAGCCCGCGAAAGAGCGCCGTCGCCGGGGCGAGCGTCTCCCGCTCCTCATGCATCATCGTCATATCCCGATGATAGCGCCTCGCCCAGATGCATCATCAGGGCCATCACCAACCGGCCGGCACCAGACCCCCCACTTGCGGCCGCAATGCACTTTGGCTCATCGCCGTGAGGAAGAGCGACCGGCCCCGGCTACGACTCCGGCCCGGCCCTCGCCGTCATCACCGCGGTGATGCCCGGCGTGTCCTACCGCCGATCCGCCGATCCGCCGATCCGCCGATCTGCGGGGCTAGCCGCATCATCGGCAAGTACACCAGGTACGCCCGCAAGGCGTTCGCGCACCAGTGGGCCATCCGCAAGCACGTTTGAGGGCCACTCGCCCCGATGCGCGGGATCGCGGACGGTGGGAAGGAACGCCTCGGCAGACCTGGCCGGATACCGCGACTTTCGGCGTCAGCCGACGAACGAACACGCTCGCGGCCCCCAGGTGCCCGGCCAGCCCGCGCAGGTCGGAGTCGTGCCCCCGGCCGGTGCGTCCGCTGGGGACGACATCGAGGAGGCCTCGCCCGATGGCGCAACCATCTCGGGCGTCCCCCATGTGCGGTCCGGTCGGAAGCCTTGACGGAGCTGCGGGACCTCAAGGTAGTTCGAAGGTCAGGCGCGCAGGCTTGGTTTGGCTGGAGGAGAACCATGGAACTGACCCGTAAAGACCTGTTGAAAATGTCGGTGCTCGGTGCGGCCGCGGTGACGCTGCCGCTCGAACGGTCCGTGAACGCCTCGTCGGCACTCGCGTCACGGATCGCCGAGAGCGCCCTGCCTAGGCCGTTCACGACGGCCTTCACGAAACCCCCGGTGATCCGTCCGGTCCGGTCGGACGCGACCACCGACTACTACCGGGTGTCCATGGAGCCGACCACCGTGGAGGTCATCCCCGGTCTTCGGACCGAGATGTGGGGCTACAACGGGTTGGTGCCCGGCCCGACGTTCCAGATCGCGCAGGGACGCCGCACGGTGGTCCGGCAGATCAACAACCTCCCGGCGGTCCATCCCGTCCTGCAGTACACGCCGTGGACCTCGGTGCACCTGCACGGGTCCGCGTCGCTCCCGGAGTACGACGGGTACGCGAGCGACATCACCAACCCCGGCCAGTACAAGGACTACCACTACCCGAACTGGCAGCCGGCCAGAACGCTCTGGTACCACGACCACGGGGTCCACCACACGGCCGAGAACGTCTTCATGGGCCTGGCCGGGCAGTACCAGCTCACCGACCCGCTCGAACGCAGCCTCCCGATCCCGCACGGTGAGTACGACGTGCCGCTCATCGTCAGCGACAAGATGTTCAACAGCGACGGCTCGCTGCTGTTCAGCACGAACGACAACGCCGGCTTCTACGGCGACGTCATCCTCGTGAACGGGCGCCCCTGGCCCGTCATGAAGGTGAAGCGCCGCAAGTACCGCTTCCGGATCCTGAACGCGTCCCCGTCACGGTCCTACAACTGGTCCCTCGACAGCGGCGACACGATGGCGGTGATCGCCACCGACGCCGGCCTGATGCCCACACCCCAGTACGTCCGGAGCTTCCGGCACGGAGTCGCCGAACGGTACGAGGTCGTCATCGACTTCGCGAAGTACCGCCCGGGGCAGCGCATCGTGCTGCGCAACGCCAGCCCGAAGAACAACATCAACTTCACGAACACGAACAAGGTCATGGCCTTCGACGTCGTCGCCGACGCGTTCAGCACGGTCGACAACGCGGTCCCGGCGAGCCTCAACCCGGGCCAGGCCACGATGCTGCTGAAGGAGAGCGACGCGGTGAAGACCCGAACGCTCAACTTCATCCGGGAACACGGCCAGTGGACCATCAACGGCACCACGTGGGAGGACATCGTCCGCAGCGGGTTCACGAAGGTGATCGCCGGACCGAAGATCGATGACGTCGAGATCTGGGAGCTGCGCAACCCCTCCGGCGGCTGGCACCACCCGGCACACATCCACTTCATCGACTTCCGCGTCCTGAGCCGCAACGGGCGCCCCGCCCTCCCGCATGAGCTCGGCGCCAAGGACGTGGTGTTCCTCGGTGAGAACGAGTCCGTGCGCCTGCTGATCAAGTTCGACCAAGGCCGCGGCAAGTACATGGTTCACTGCCACAACCTCGTCCACGAGGACCACGACATGATGACCCAGTTCGAGATCCGCGACGACACCACCCCGGCGGACGACCCGTTCAGCGACCCCGCCCGATGGCTCCCCGAAGGACCGCTCTAGGAGTCGCCATGACGGACACGACCTCAACCACCTGGCCGCTCGCGACCCCCGCCCGACGAACTGGTCGAGCCAGTCGGACCTACCGTGCTCTGGCGGCCTCGGCAGCCGGCGTCGCCGGTGTCATCCACGCCCTCGTCGCCCCGGAGCACTTCGAGCTGGCCTGGTACGTCGGCGGGTTCTTCGTGGCGGTCGCCGCGGGCCAGCTCGCCCTCGCCGTCGCGCTGGCCCGCGGCGCGGCCCTGCGGACGCCAGCGGTCCTGCTCGCCATCGCCGCGAACCTCGCGATCGTGGCGACGTACGTCACCAGCCGCACGACCGGCCTGCCGTTCCTTCCCGTCGAAGAGCACGCCGGCGGCGAGCACCTCCCGGTCGCGGGCGGAGTTGGCAACGGGATCCCTGTCCTGCCCGGCGCCGACATCGAACCGGTCGGCGCGCTGGACTTCACCTGTCTGCTGGCCGAGCTGGTGCTGGTGGGGGTCCTCGTGGCCGTGCTTCCCCGGATGGTCCGTGGCACTGTCACCAGCGTGATGCTGGGACTCGGCGTCGTGGCCTTCGTAGCTCGAGGCACCGGCCTCCTGGCATGACAGAGCCGGTGAGGTCGCCGGTGACGACGCCGGTGCCTCAGGGGGCATCAGCGGTGGCACCGACGGAGGGTGCGCACCGACGTCGCCGCCGATGGACCACTGCACTGATGCTTCTCGTCCTTGCAGTCGTTGTCGCGGGGTTCTCGGTCGCTGAGCCGATGCGCGTGGCGTCGGCGTCGATGTCGCCGACCTACGAACTCGGCGATGAAGTGCTGGTCGGCAAGCTCGCGCAGCTGGCCGGGACCCCACAACGCGGCGACGTGGTGGTGTTCCACGAGCCCCACACCGGCACCCTGACCCTCAAACGAGTGGCCGCCGTCGGCGGCGACGAGCTGGGCATCGAGGACGGGCTACTGATCGTGAACGGCGAACCGGTAAACGAGCCCTACCTCGACCTCGGCTCGGTCGACGGCGCGTACTTCGGACCGGTGCACGTCCCCGCGGGCCACGTCTTCGTCCTCGGAGATGCCCGTGCCGGCTCAGTTGACTCACGCACCTTCGGAGTCGTGGCCGAGGATGACGTCGTGGGCCGAGTGCTCCTGCGCCTCTGGCCGCACCGCAGCACGACCCAGTCCGCGGCGCGCACCGAACGGCCCCCGACCAGATTCTCTCCAGGCGTCGCTCGAGGCTGACGGGATCTTGCCGCCTCTACCCGCCACCGGTGCATCCGACGACACACTCGCCGACACGTCGAAGGCGACGCGGAAAGCGCGCGTCCTGACGATCGCGGCAGCGCTCGAACGCACGAGCACCCACCCGCTCGCGGCCGCCGTGGCTGCAGCGGCGATAGAAGCCCCCGCGGCAACCGGCATCGACCGAGACCTGCCCGTCACCGATGACAACCAGGATCCGGGCCACGGCCTGACCGGCGTGGTCGACGAGCAGCCAGTCCGGGTAGACGGCCCCCGCGGGCTCGAGCCCGGGCCCCCGCAGCCGAAGGCGGACGCCATGGTGGCGGCCAGGACGGGCCTCATCGTGGTCCAGGCCGAGGCCAAGACCGTCGCCGTGATCGGGGTCCGGGACGAACTGCCTCCCGACGCGCCGCCCGCGCTGCGCGAGCTGCATGAGGCCGGGGTGCGAACCGTCACGTTGACGGGCGACAGCCCTCAGACGGCTCACGCTCTCGCGCACCCGGTCGGCATCACCGACGTCCGCGCCGGTCTGTGCCCCCGGACAAGGCCGAAGCAGTCACCCAGCTCGGCGCGCAGCAGCCCACCGCGATGTTCGGCGACGGCGTCAACGACGCACCCGCCCCTTGCTGCCGCGACCGTCGGGATCGCGATGGGCGCGACCGGGTCTGCGGCCGCCGTCGAGGCGGCCGATGTCGCGTTCACCGGCCACGACCTTCGCCTGCTCACCCGCGCCGTGCGGCACGCCCTACACGGCCGACGCGGCCGCACGATCATGATCCGGACATCGGCCTCGCCCTGGTGACCATCGTCGTGCTCCTGCCGTTGGCGCTCTTCGGCGTACTCGGGCTGGCCCAGGTGATCCTCGTGCACGAGCGGGCCGAGGTCGTCGTCATCGCCAACGGGCGACGCGCTGCCCGGGTGCGAACCGACCCCCTACCGCTGCTCCCGGACACGTCAGCAATCGGCGTGTCGTCGGAACCACGCTCCTCCCAGGCCCGCGTGGACGCCGGCTGAACCGGCGCACCGCAGCAGGTCATCCCCCCGAGCGCGGACCAGCCCGGTCATGCAGCGACGAGCAGACCGGTGACGTACATGAGCACGACGCCGGCCCCGAGTCCGGCCGCCACGGGCAGGTCAAGGCCGCCTTCTGGCCGGCGTAGCTGCGGCACGAGCAGCACGATCACCTGGACGATGGCGCCAACGCCGAGACCGAGCAGGAAGGTGGCGTGGCTCTCGGTGGTGAGTGTCGCACCAAGGACTGTCCCGACGACGGCCGGGCCACCGGCGACGATCGCGAGCAGGAGCAGCCGGCCCGGACGCACCGTCCGGTCGGGTTGCGCCGGAACCGGGGGGAGCGCCGTGAGCGGTGCGACCACAGCCATGCCCTCGGTCGTGTTGTGCAAGGCGAAGCCGACGACGAGCGAGGTGCCGAGGGCGAGCTCGCCCACCGCCAGGGCCGACCCGACCGCGAGCCCCTCGCCGAGGTTGTGCACGCCGATCCCGATGGCGACGAGGAGCGCGACCCGTCCCGCGCGCGTTGTGTCAGGGATGAGCCGCTGTGTGCCGGCGAGCAAGAGGAACGCGAGCGCTGCCCCGAGGACGAAGAGCATGCTGCCGCCGAACGCGGCCGCGCCGGCTGCCCCGACCTCGAGGCCCTCGATGCCTGCGTCGACGGCAAGGAACGCGAGCAGTCCCACGGTGAGAGCCATCAGGACGCGTGAGGCCGTGGGCCCGGCCCGGCGCAGCAAGGGCAGCGTCGTCATGCCCAGCAGAACAGGCACGACGCCGATCATCACGCCGAGCAGGGCGACCTGCAGCAGCGACGCCGACGTCGCAGCCGGCGTCGCGGCCGCCATGGGGATGGCGTGCTCGATGACCGCGCCGGTCGAGGTCAGCAGCGACACGGTGTAGGGCAGCCCGTTCTCCCACGGGTAGTCGAGGCGGAGGGTCTCGCTCGCGAGCCGCCCGATCGGCTGCTCGCCGCCCGTCACGGCGACGAAGGCGTCGTTGACCGACACCTGGGCCACGGTCACCGGGTCCGGCCCGGCGTTGCGCACCACCAGCTCGATCGTTCCCGGCGCCGACAGCACGGTGCGCTCGACGACGAGGGACTCGACCGGCGGTCCGGTACGGTCGGGCAGGACCGAGCCGGCGAGGGCCGCGAGCACGGCGAGGCCGGTCGCGATGAGCGCCACGATGCCCGCGGCGAGCGCGGACCGGGGGACGCGGGAGAGCAGCGGCTCGGCCATCAGTCCACGACCTCGAAGAAGCCCATCCAGCCGAGGTCGGCGAACTCCGTCTTGTGGGCGTGGAACATGTAGCGACCCACATGCGGGAAGCGCATCTCGCAGATCCCGCGCTGCCCCTGGCCCTGCACGATCGTGTCGGTGTACTCCGACGGCTCGAGTCGCGTGCCCGTCGGGTAGTAGTCGAAGAAGTTGCCGTGCACGTGGAAGCTGTTGATCGGGTCGTACTCGAGGATGTTGACGAGGTGGATCCGGACCAGCTCGCCGCGCTTCACCCTGATCGGCTCGTGCATGTAGTGGAAGGGGATGCCGTTCACGGCATACAGCTGGTTGCCCTGGCCGTCGAAGGTGGTGTTCCAGCCGTGCTGGACCATGACCATCTCGTCGGCGCGGGGGCGCCCCTGGGCCGGGTCGATGATGAAGGTGCCGTACATGCCGCGGGAGATGTGCTCGGCGAGCGGGCCGACGTGGCAGTGGTAGAGGTGCAGCCCGAAGGGTTCGGCGTCGAACTCGTAGACGAACTCCTCACCCGGCGCGATGGTGCCGCGCCCGACCATGGGCACGCCGTCCATCTCGGCCGGGTGGATGCCGTGGAAGTGCATCGTGTGCTGGTGCGGCGAGGCGTTGACGAAGCGCACCCGGAGGCGGTCGCCCTCGCGGCACCGCAGGGTCGGGCCGGGAACCCTGGCGTTGAACGTCCAGGCCGGGAAGCGCAATCCGGGCGCAACCTCGATCTCACGCTCGCCGGCGACGACGTCCCACTCGCGCAGCGTGCGACCGTCCGACAGGCGCGACGTCGTTCCCCAGTCGAAGTCGCGCAGCACCGCGGTCGGGTCGAAACCGTTGGCGCGATGGTCGACCACTTGGCCGGTCCTGAAGGTCGCGCCGTTGACACCCGCGCCGTGACCCGTGGCCGGTGACAGCATGCGCGCGTCCGGCACGGGCGTCGCGGTGCCGGCACCTCCCGGGTCGAGGGCCCTACCCGCCCCGGACACTGCGGCGTGACCGGCGGGATGTGCGGCGCCGCTCGTGGCGAACGCAGAGACGGGAGCATCACCAATGGCCGAGCGCAGCAGCAGCGCGCCCAGTCCGGCCGCGCCGGCCGCGCCCGCCGCACCGGCCAGAACCGCTCGTCGCGAGGTCGGCCCGCGACGGGTGCCCTGCCCGTCAACATGCCCGTCGGCATCGCCGTCGAGGCTGCCATCGAGGTTTCCATCGAAGTTGTCACCGAGGGTGCCGTTGAAGGGGCTGGTGTCGTCGTGGAGCTCAGTCTCTGGCGGGATGGGCTCCTCCAGACCGGGCGTCACGCGTCAGCCTCGATCGGGCGGCCGTGAACGAGTTGGGCGAGTGTGGGGCCGAGCGGGATCCGCTGTCCGTCGACACCGATCCACAGCGGACCGTCGAACGGGCTCCGCTCGAGCACGTCGACCGTGACGCCCGGGCGCAGGCCCAGCTCGGCCAGGTAGCGCAGCGCCTCAGCGTTGCGGTTGTGCAGGCGTTCGACTCGGAACTGGCCCCCCACCTGCGCTTCCGCGATCGACTCATCAGGGCTCACCGTCGCGCCTTCATGGCCCTGCGGAATCGGATCTCCGTGCGGGTCGGTGCTCGGGTGACCCAGCAGGTCGTCGATCCGGGCGAGCAGCGAGTCGGAGACGGCGTGCTCGAGCAGCTCGGCCTCGCCGTACAGCTCATCCCAGGGAACGAGAAGCACGCTCGACAGGAAGGTCTCGATGAGCCGGTGCCGGCGCACGATGAACCGGGCGTGCGCGGCGCCGTGGCTCGTCAGCACGACAGCGCGGCCGTCCTCGCGGTCGAGCAGACCATGCTCGGCCAGGCGCTTCAGCATCGCGGAGACGGTCGGCGGCGTGACGTCAAGGAACTGGGCAAGGGCTCCAGTGGCCGGCGGTATCCCGTCGCCGCTCAGTTCCCAGATGGCCTTGAGCGCATCCTCGGCCGCGTCGGTCCGGGTCAGGCCGCAACAGTCGAACCAGGCCCGCGTGATTTCTTCACCCTGCACGGTCATTTCGACGCCTCTAAGGAGAACCTGCACTGGATCGAACCAGCATACGCGGCTCGGCCTGCTGCAGTGGTTCGCCAGTGCACATCCCTGTCCAAGCTGCGCGCTGCTGATCGGCCCCGCGCGTCGGGCTCACATCAGGCCCAGGAGCGACTGCGTGCCAGCGTCTCGGTTTGCTCGGTGGAACCCGAGGACCAGGTCCGCTGATCCACTCACCCGCGGACCGGCGGGCCACAGGGTTCGGCGCCACCTCAGCGTGCGGGGCAGGCTCGTCGAGGCGGCGTCACATAGCGCGGGGCTCGTTCCCGCACAACCCGCGGCTGCGGGGTCGTGCGGGCGAGGGTGCTTGTCGCTGCGGCACTGCGCATAGGCAGCGACAGGCTCGCCCCGGTGGCCCCGGCAGGCCGAACCGCGTCCGCTACCGTCCGGCGCTTGGCGCGTCCGGGTCCGTGGTTCCGCTGTCGGACGGGCCCGGTGGCGCAGCAGCCGGTCGGGTGCGTAGTCGGTGTCGCAGCTCGTAGGCGACCACGACCAGCGCGGCGAGCAAGAATCCACCGCCCGCGTAGAACAGCCCGCTGTCCCCCGCCCCCGCCCCCGCCGCCCGGCGCGGGGCCGGAGTCGACGAGGGAGCCCCGTCATCGACTCCGGCCACGGCCGCCGCCCCCGGTCGAGGGTTCCCCGCGGCCGGGGTCGCACCGGGCGTCGCGCCCCTCATCTTCGTGACGACGGCGATCGTGCCGCTGATGGGGTGCCCGTCTGCGGAGGTGACGCGGTAGGTGAGCGTCCATCGGCCCGCGGGCCGGGTCGCTGCCTCGGCCGGGACGGGCACCGTCACCGTCCGACCCGAGGTGACCGGGCTCAGAGGAGAGACTTGGCCGTAGGGGTCGGTAAGTGTGGCTTGTGCGAACGTGGCGACGATGTCCTGGTTGAAGCTGAGTGCGATGTCGTGAGGCAGTTCGGCCATCTCGGCGCCATCGGCCGGAGTGCTCGCGACGAGCTCACTGTGGGCGCTGGCGCCGCTCGCGCCCATCACCACAATGAACGCTGCAGCACCGAGAGCGGCGAGCAGCAGGGACACGGCGCGGACGGTCGCGCGGGCCGTCGGACTGGGTTCCGAGATCACGAGCGGTCCTTGAGCAGCTGCTGCAGCTGCGTGAGCTCGGCGGTCTGCGCGGCCTCGATGGAGCGGGCGAGGGTGAGCACCTCGGGCTGGTCGGCCAACCGCAGCGCCGCCTGGGCCATGGTGACCCCGCCGCGGTGGTGGGCAATCATGAGGCGCAGAAAGGAACGTTCGGCCTCGATTCCGGTCGCGCCCTGAAGTGCCCGGATCTGGGCGGCAGTGGCCATCCCCATGGATCCCGACTGGTTGCCTCCGGCGTCGGAGGACTGGACGGGCGCTCCCATGACCATGCCGTCGTGCCCGCCGCTGGCGGCGGAGGTCGCCGTCCCGGCCGTGGTCGGTCCCGTCGCCGGAGGCTGGCGATCCGCTGGGGACTCGAGCTGGTGGTCCCCGGCGGACATCCAGGCCATGGACGGCTGTGACGACGTCATAGGCATCCCCCAGTGGGCGAGCCAGCCGTACATCTGCCCCGACTGCTGCTGCTGGCTGGTGGCGATGTCGTAGGCGACGGCGCGCAAGGTGGGGTCGGTGGTCTTGTCCCTGATGATCAGGGCCATCTGCACGGCCTGGTTGTGGTGGGTCTGCATGTCCCGGGCGAAACCGACATCGGCGCCGTCCTCAGCCGGGACGTCCCCAGCCCGCCCGAGCTGGTATCCAGCGAAGCCGGCTAGCGCGACGAACACGAGGAACGCGGCCGAGATCCACCGGAAGACGTCAGGACGCACCGCACCGCTGGCCCGGGACGACGAGTTCTCCGCCTCGCTGTGAGTCGGGTTGGCCGTCGGTCCGTCTGATGTCGGGACGTGCCGCGAGGACTGCGACTCGTCAGCTCGCTCACGATCGCCCGACGCCACGGGCCTGCCCGTGGCATCGGGTTCGTCGTGTCGTTGCCGCATGCCGGGGTCGTGCGCTGGCTCCGGTACCGGCCGCCCTGGGCGCTTCGGGTCGCCGGGCCGCTGTCCCGTTTCGCGTGACATGCCGTTCACGCTCCCGGGTTCGGCATGCCGGCGCCGCCTTCGGCGGCGCCCGTCGCGTCCACGCCGCCGGTGCAGGACGCGCCCGGCTCGGGCGACTGCGGGCCTTGGCGGTAGGCCTTGATGAAGGCGGCGAGCCTGCGGTCCTCGGGCCCTGACAGCTCGAGCTGCTTGCCCCACGCCGAGGCCACCACGGGTGCCTTGAGGCCGGCGTACGGGGACAGGACCGCGTACGTGTCGGGCATCGCGGCGGTCAGTGCCCGCACCTGAGCGGCCGGCAGGTCAGGACGGTAGGTGACCCACACCGCCCCGTGCTCCATCGAGTGGACCGCGTTCTCCTTGCGCACCGGCTCGGTGTACGTGCCGCAGTTGAGCCATACGGGCGCGTGCTCTCCCCCGGCGGGCGGTTCCTGCTCGTATGACACCGGCGTGCTCACATGCCCCTGGCTGACCTGGTATGACCGCACCGCCTCCAGCGTGGGCCGGTTCGCCTGCTCTCGAACGATGACCACGGTCACCGCTACTGCGAGTGCGACGACGACTGCCGCGACGGACACCCACAACGCCACGCCGCGACGCCGGTCCTTGGCTCGCTGCGCGGACTGCATGGCCGCCGCTCGCTGGCGCCGATCCTCGCGGCTCGTCGTCGAGGTCGAGGTCGGGTCTGGTTTCAGTTGCTGTCTCTGTCTTTGTCCGGGGTTCGGGGCGCTCGAGCGGGCATCGTTCCGGTCGGTCTTCCTGGCAGTCATGGTTCTCCTGGCCGGGTGAGTGCTGTGCGTGAGGTTGGGGCGCTGCCTTGAGCGTGACGGCCCGGTTCGGACGGGCCTGGGTGTCATCGCGGTTGGACATCGCCCGCCAAGACCGTAACATCTGACCATGCGATCAGATGAAGCGCCCGTGGTTGGCATCGACCAGTGCGTCGAGCACTGCGTGCACCCGGAGACCGTCCGCCACGTCCGGTCAGTCGCCCTGCCCGAGGACGACCTGACCCAGGTCGCGTCCGTGTTCAAGCTGCTCGGGGACCCGACCCGCGCGAAGCTGCTCTACGCGATGCTTGAGGCGGGCGAGCTGTGCGTCTGCGACCTCGCTGCGTCGACGGGTGTCCTTGAGGCGACGGTGTCACAGTCGCTGCGGCTGCTCCGCGCGTCGAAGGTCGTCGTGGCCCGCCGCGATGGGCGCCTCATGTACTACCGGCTCGCCGACGCGCACGTCCGGATGCTGCTCGACCTCACCCGGGAGCACATCACGCACGAACACGAAGCCGGCGGGACTGTCAGCTCTGCCCCGCGTGCCGCCGCGTCCGGGACGGCGTCGGGTGCCGCGCCGGAGGTGGCCGGTCGCGACGCGGCCGGGACTGACCCGGCGGCCTCGACGTCAGTCATGGCCCCGAGCGGCCGAAGGACCCCCAGCGCCCGTGCGCGACACGGCGCCGGCATGTCAGCCGACCTGGTCATTGCGGGCCATCGACGGAGCCGGGCCGCCCGGCCCACCACCGGAGCAGACGCATGAGCCACGGTCACGGCCACAGTCACGGTTCGGCCGCCACCGGGCACCGCTGGCGGCTGCAGGTCGCCTTCGTCCTCGTCGCCGGCTTCTTCGTCGTCGAGCTGGTCGTCGGCCTCAGCTCGAAGTCGCTGGCGCTGATCAGCGACGCCGGTCATATGGCTGCCGACGTCGTCGCGTTGGGCGCCGCGCTCGTCGCGACCCGGATCGCCACACGCAAGGACACCACCGGGCGACGCACCTTCGGGTCGTACCGCGCCGAGGTGTTCGCCTCCGGTCTCGCGGTGCTGCTCATGCTCGGCGTCGCGGTGTACATCGTCATCGAGGCCGTCGGCCGGATCGGGTCCGCGCCCGAGGTCTCCTCACGCCCGATGCTGGTCGTCGGGGTCATCGGTCTGGTCATCAACCTGATCAGCATGGCGCTGCTGCGCGCCGGCGCCGCGGAGAGCCTCAACGTCAAGGGCGCCTACCTCGAGGTCGTCGCGGACACGCTCGGCTCGGTCGGGGTGATCGTCGCCGGCGTCCTCGTCGGGCTCACCGGGTCGGTGTGGTGGGACACCGCCATCGCGCTGGCTATCGCCCTGTTCGTCGGCGTGCGCGCGGTCTTCCTCGGACGCGAGGTGCTGGCGGTGCTCGGTCAGCACGCCCCGGAGGGGATCCATCCGGACGAGGCGGAGAAGGCCCTGTCCGAGATCGCCGGCGTGCTCGAGGTCCATGACCTGCACCTGTGGACGCTCACCTCCGGGATGAACGTCGCGACCGCCCACCTCGTCGCCGCTCCTGCTGGGGACGATGCCGCTGGGCAGCAGGTCGACGGGAGCACCATCCTCGCGGCGGCCGCGGCCGTCATGCGCGACCGGTTCGGCATCGAGCACGCCACCCTGCAGGTCGAACCCGCCGGGTCGACCGCGTGCGCCCAGACGTCGTGGTGACCTGGGCATGACACGGGATCAGCAGCATCACGAACTGCGGCTGCGCAGCGGTGACGGGTTCTGGTCCGGGCCCCACGGCGACCCCGGCCGCACCCCCGTCAGCATCCGGGCGGACGTCCGATGACCGCCCGAAGGGCGGAGCGGGTCGATGTCCGCCGGCGCGACCTGATCGCGGCCGCCGGGGCCCTGCTGACCGGGGTGGCGCTCGGCGGCTGCAGCCAGGGCGGTGCCGCGGCCGCCGAGCAGGCCCGAGCCGGCGACCGGAAGGGCTACGTCTCCGGCGACGGCACCATCGAGCAGATCCCCGCCGAGAGCAGAGCCGCCGCGGTCCAGCTCTCCGGGACGACGCTGGAAGGGCAGCCCTGGTCCAACGCCGCCCTCACCGGCACGGTCCTGGTGGTGAACGTGTGGGGTTCCTGGTGCCCGCCCTGCATCACGGAGGCGCCCGAGCTTCAGGCGGCGTGGGAGCAAATCCAGGGCCGGAAGCTCGCGGTGCAGTTCATCGGCCTGGACAAGATGGAAACCCCAGAGACGGGCCTCGCGTTCCAGGCCCGTCACAAGATCACGTACCCGTCCCTTGCCTACGAAGGCGGCGTCGCGATCCTGGCCCTTCAGGGCAAAGCTGTCGCGACGCCCACCACGCTGGTCCTGGACCGTCTGGGCCGGATCGCGGCCAGGGTCTCTGGCCCCGTCACCGCCAAGATCCTCACCGGCCTCGTCGACGATGCGTTGGCGCAGTCGTGAGCCCCGGCGCCCTCATCGCGGCAGCCAGCGCCGCGCCAGTCGTCACCCCGGGCAGCGGAGATGACCCGGCTCACGGCCAGCCCCTCCAGCACGCGCCGCACAGCCCATGGCTCTGGGTCCTGCTCGGGATCGTCCTGTTGACCGTGGCACTGAGCGCCGTCCTCGCCCGGTCCCGTCGGCGGCGCGCGAGAGACCAGCGACAGCACCCGACATCCGCCGCCGGCGACACCGGGCCAGACACGTCACCGGTGGTGCGAGCCGCCACACCGCGTAACAACTCGGGCCGCAACGCGGGTGATAACGGCTCCCCAGACGACCCGTCGCCGGGCATGCCCGGTGCCTCATCGGGATCGTGGCCGACGGAGCCGCCGAGGTCCCCGGACGGCCCAGGGACGTCGCTATGACGGCCGTGACGCAGGCCGCGGGGCTCGTCGCCTTCCCCGTCGCCGCAGCCGCGCTCGGCGCGACCGTCGCCACGCTTCGACGTCCCGGACCGCGGCTAGTCAGCGCCATTCAGCACTTCGCTGCGGGCGTCGTCATCGCTGCTCTCGTCGGTGAGGTGCTGCCCGACCTCCGACGTGAGGGAAGGCTGCCGGCGTCCGTCGCCGGGTTCGTCCTTGGAGTCGCGGTCATGCTCGGGCTCGCGGCATACGGCCGCCGTGTCGACCAGGCCCGCGAACGTGGATCCACCCGAGCCGACACCCCCATGCTGGACACCCGGCCCGACCTCGGGCCCGGCAGTGGCACGGGACCGCGGCCGGATCCGGCCCGTGGGGTGCGCACGGGCTCACTGGCCCGGCCGGTGACCCGCGCGGCGGGTGCTGCCCTGCCCATTGGCCTGCTGGTGGCCGTGGGGATCGACCTTCTCATCGACGGCATGCTGGTCGGCCTGGGCGCCAGCCTGGGCGCCACCGAAGGTCTCATCCTCACCATCGCGCTGACCCTCGAGATCCTGTTCCTGTCGCTGTCGCTCGTAGCCGAGCTGACCGACTCCGGGCTCAGCAGGACACGCAGCGCGGCCATCTGCGCCGGCCTCGGCCTGCTCACCGCGGTTGGCGCGATCGGCGGCGCCGCCGCTCTCTCAGGAGCGAGCCCGGCTGTGCTTGCCGCCGTGCTGGCGTTCGGCGCTGCTGCGCTGCTTTACCTGGCGGTCGAGGAGCTGCTCGTCGAGGCACACGAACAAGCGGAGACCACCGGTCTGGCCGCGATGTTCTTCCTCGGCTTCCTGCTGATCTACGTCCTCGGCGAACTCGGGGGCTGACCATGCCCGCCATGCACCTGCCCCGATGCCTCGCCCCCACCACCACCAGCGCCGCATCCACCCGGAGCGCTGCCGCGGCCCGGTCGCAGCGGCAACGCATCGGGGCGGGAGCCCCCTGGCGCACAGAACGCAGCCCCCTGGCCAGCTGCACCATCACCCGACCGAACAGGTGGCGACCGTGACGGACATCGACTACGCCGTCACCGGAACCGCCCTCTTCCTGGGGACGGCCCTGTCCGCCCTCGTCGTCTTCTTCCGCCTCGTCCTGACCGGGCGGCTTCCCCGCGCCGCCACGGTGGTCGCCACTGCCGCCGGCTGTGCGGCGGTCATCATCGGTGTCGTCGAAGCGGCCGTACCGCACTAGCCCATCGCCTGCCCAGGAACGAAACGTGCACCGGCGCACGCGCCGGTCCCAGTCGAGCCGGTATGGAACCGCTCAGGGAACCCACACGTTCAGCCCATGTCGTCGCCGAACCACCGAAAGCCCTATCCATGAAACGCAGTACCGTCATCGCCGCCGGGCTCGCCGCGGCCATCGTCGCCATCATCCTGACCGCGCTGCAGCTCACGTCCCCGCGCGCCGCAGATGCCGAACCAACCGCCGGGCCGAGTACCGGGGGCGGCACCACGGCCGGACGACTCGTCCGGGCCGACAGCCACCGCCTCGACGAGGCCGCCGACGGCAAGGTGACCCTCGTGGAGTTCCTCGACTTCGAGTGCGAGTCCTGCCGCGCCGCGTACCCGCTGGTCGAACAGCTGCGCAAGGACTACGCCGGCAAAGTCACCTTCGTCATCCGATACTTCCCGATCCAAAGCCACTTCAACGCGACCAACGCGGCCCTCGCCGTCGAAGCAGCAGCGCAGCAGGGCAAGCTCGAGCAGATGTACCAGCGCATGTACGACACCCAGGCCGAATGGGGCGAGAAGCAGACGTCCGAGGCAGCGCGGTTCCGCGCCGACGCCCTCATCCTCGGCCTCGACATGAACGCCTACGACGCCGCGATCAAGGACCCACAGACCCTGGCCCGGGTCGAGAAGGACCGGCAGGACGGGCTCGCCCTCGGCGTCCAGGGAACCCCCACGTTCTTCCTCAACGGCAAACAGCTCCTCCCGGAATCAGCCGAGGACTTCCGCACACAGATCGACGCGGCCCTTGCCAACGCCCGCTGAACAGCGGAGCACCGGCCGCGGGTTCGCCTGGCTCCTCACCGGGGGCGGGTCCATCGGCCTGCTCGCCGCGGCCGTCCTGCTCGTGGAGAAGTTCGCGCTCCTTCGCGACCCCACGTACGTCCCGAGCTGCAGCATCAACCCCGTGCTGAGCTGCGGGTCGGTCATGTCGACACCGCAGGCCGAGGCGTTCGGCTTCCCCAACCCGCTGCTGGGCGTGGTCGGGTTCACAGTCGTCGCCACGATCGGCGTGGCCCTGCTGGCCGGGGCGCGGCCAACCCGCTGGTTCTGGCTCGGCCTGCAGGCCGGGACGACGGCCGGGTTCGTGTTCGTGCACTGGCTCATCGTTCAGAGCCTCTACCGCATCGGGGCCCTCTGCCCCTACTGCATGATCGTGTGGGTCGTCACGATCACCCTGTTCGTCGCAGTAACGGCACGCAATGTGACCGCTCGCGCGCTTCCCGCACCGCGCGTGCTCATGCGGGCCGCACGCTACCCATCGACGATCGTCGCGGTCTGGCTGCTGGTCGTGGTCGTTCTCGTCGCCGCCAGGTTCTGGGACTACTGGGCTCTGGTGCTGCGCGACGGGATGTCACCGCTGGGCTGGATCGCGGTCGGTGGCGGCCTCTACGTCGCGATGTTGGCGCTGGTGGTGTCCTACCGCCGCAAACCAACCGGCACCGGGGGAACGTGACCTGGGCATCTGCCGAAGGGGCCATCTGACATCGCGAGCGTCACGGCGCGGCCACCGCTCGCTTCACCAGACGGCCGTCGTGTCGGGCTCGCCGCCCCCTGGAGCCGGTCCGGGACCGCGGACATGGCTCTCGAGAGTGAAGGTGGGATCGCGCCCCTTCGCGGCTGCCGTCAGAGTCCAGCGGATGACTCACGTCGAGGCCGGTGGTAGCGCCCGCTGCGCACGATTCCGTAACGACGCCCGCAGCAGTGAGCGGGCGCGCTTCACCGCCGCCGAGAGGGCCACGGCCGGAGCTCGTCGGCGACGACGAGCGGGCCCAAGGCCGAACCCGTCGTCGACTCCCCATCCCTGTCGAGATGGGGCTGGACATCTACCTCGTGGGCGGGGGGACCAGACCCTGGCCGAGGATCCGGCCGTCCGCGTCGTACTCGGTGCCGGCCATCGCCGTGAGCCCGTGGCGCACGTCGGAGATGCTCCGGCCAGTCGCGGCCGCGAGGTTCTCGAGGCTGACGGGGTCAGCCTGGGCGAGCAGGGTCAGCAGAGGCTGCGACAGCCACGGCACGGCGCCGGCCTCGGCGGTGGTCAGGCGTCGGGTGAGTGGTTCAGGTCTGCGGCCATCGGGGTCGTTCTCCTTGGGAAAGGGTGGTTCAGGAGGCGCAGCAGGACAGCTTGGACACGTCGGTGGTGAAGGACTGGGCGGCGATCTTGATGCCCTCGGTCATGGTCAGGTAGGGACACCACAGGTTCGCGACCTGCTCGACCGTCATCCCAGCGTTGAGGATGTATCCGGCTGCGGCGGCGAGCTCCCCGGCGGCTTGGGCGACGGCGGTGGCGCCGACGATGAGCCCGGTGTCGGCGTCCGCCACGATCTTGACGAAGCCGCGGGTGTCGCGGTTGACCAGCGCCCGGGGCACGTACTGCAGCGGCAGAACTCTGCAGTCGCAGCGGATCCCGGCTCGGCTGGCCTGCTCGTCGGTCATACCGACCGCGGCGATGCTGGGGCTGGTGAAGGTGACCCGGGGTAGGTGGGTGTAGTCCAGGACGCGGTCCGCGCCGGTGAACGCGTTGTCGACGGCGACCGAGCCGTGAGCGCCGGCTACGTAGACGAACTGCGGGTGGCCGGTTACATCACCAACGGCCCAGATTCGCGGATTGCTGGTCCCGAGCCTGTCGTCCACGACGACCTCGCCACGGTCGCCGACCTTGACTCCGACGCTGTCCAGGCCGAGACCGTCGGTGACCGGGCGCCGACCCGTCGCCACCAGCAGGTGTGTTGCGCGGTAGTCCCGGCGGGCGCCGTCCACGACCACGGTGGCGACGACCTCGCCGGTGGACTCATCGCGTCGGACCGCGGACATGGAAGCGCCGGTGACGACGGTGATGCCCTCGTCGGCGAAGACTGCCTCGATGACCTCTCCTGCCTCCGGCTCCTCGGCCGATGCCAGCCGCGACCGGGCCAGGACCGTGACCGTGCTGCCGAGCCGGGCAAAGAGCTGCGCCTGCTCCAAGGCGACATAGCCGCCGCCCAGCACCAGCAGCGAGGAGGGCAGCTCCTCCAGCTCCATCGCGCTGGTGGAGGTTAGGTACCCGACCTGGTCCAGGCCGTCGACCGGGGGCGCCCACGGCGCCGAGCCGGTCGCGACGACGTAGAGCTCGGCCTCGACCTGCTGGACCCGACCGTCGGCGTCGGTGACCTCCAGGCTCGGCTGCTCGGGCGTTCCGGTGAACGTCGCGGTGCCCGCCAGCAGGTCCCAGCCGTACTCGGTCACCAGGTCGACATACTTCTCCGACCGCATCGACTCGACCAGGTCCCGCTTTCCGGCCATGAGCGCGGGCAGGTCCACCGGGTCGCTCGACGTACCGATGCCCGGAAAACGGGGGTCGGCGGCGACGTGGCGCGCGTCGGCGGCGGCGAGCAGCGCCTTGGACGGGACGCACCCGGTGTTCACGCATGTTCCACCGACGGTGCCCTGCTCCACCATCACCACCTGCTTGCCGAGCCCGATGGCGTGGATGGCGGCAGCGAACGCACCACCTCCGGAGCCGATGACCGCCAGGTCGTATCGCGTCATGAAACCTCTCCTCAATACCGGCGTCCCCGCATGCGCTTGTCCGCACTGTTGTCGCCGCACTAGTTATATCCGCATATCCGGATGTATGGTTCACAGTGTCATCGATCGAAGGAGTTGTCCATGCCGGCACAGACCGCTGCGCGCGAGGTCGAACGGCTGGGCCTGCCACCCGGCAGCCCTCTGGTGCCAGCCGAGCACGCCGGACGCCGGGTGATGGCCAAGTTCTTCCGCGCCATCGGTGATCCCACCCGGCTGCTGCTGCTCGAGTTCCTCCTCGATGGCGAACGCACTGTCAGCGAGTGCATCGAGCAGGTGGGCCTTTCCCAGTCTCGGGTCTCCTCACACCTCGCGTGCCTGGCCGACTGCGGCTTCGTCACGGCGCGCCGCGACGGCCGGTTCACCCGCTACCAGGTCACGGATCCGCGCGTCGTGCACCTCATCAGCCTGGCGCGCGCGCTGACGGCCGACAACGCCGCGGCACTGGCCGCGTGCGTGCGCATCGACACGTGACCCCCTCGCCGCAACGAACGGAGAACGCACATGATCGACGCTCGCGAAAGCAGGTCGGGGCTCGGTGGCGCGGCGGCCGCGGTCGGCGCGGTCCTGCTCGTCGTCGCGTGCTGCACCCTCGGGCCAGCGCTGATCGCCGGCGGCGCGCTCGGGGTAGCTGCGGCCGCGCTCCATAGTCCAGCGCTGCTCTCCCTGGCCGCCCTGATCCTCGTCGGAGCGCTCGGGTCCGTCATGCGCCGCCGAGCCCGCGCGCGCCGGGGCGGCCGCGCGTGACGGACGAATCTGAGAGGAATCTCAGAGTATCGCCGCCGGCCAGGCATGCCCGGGCTGACCCTTCGCAGTCGCTTCGTCCCTAGACGTACCGACCGCCGAGTTGGCAGCATCCGCCACTCAGCCGCCTCGGGAGTGTCAGCTCTGGCCTGGCGGCGGCGAGGCTCGGATGCCTGGGGTGGTCGCTTTCAGAACGGCGAACCGTCGTCCACGGTGTGGCTCGCGACATGTCTTGCAGGGTCCTTTCCAGGACTGGGTACTCGGTCACGGTGAAGTAGCCGTTGACTCGGAGGTACGCCTGCACCAGTGCCACGGCGTCCATGTCGCTGGCCTCTGAGTTCGTCGGCAGGGACCAACAGGCCGGCGGGTCTTCTTCGACCGTGGCCGCAGCTCGTTGAGTACAGCCCGCAGATCTGGTGAAGATCGCGTTGACGTGGCGCCGGGTAGTGGGGTGCGGCGCACGCCTGTCTCGTGCCCGGTCAGCCGTGCCGCGCGGGTGTGTTGATAGTGAGGCCGTAGCGCAGGACCTCGGCCCGGACGGCCGACTTGGCGAGCGCTCTCGCCGACTGGGGGACGTCCGCATATGCGACGAGCACCGGGGTCACCTCGACGGTGCCGAAGTCGGCGACCACCGAGCGCACGCCGGGGACTGCCGCGAGCCGCGCGAGCATCCGGCGCAGACCGGCCGGACCCGTAAGCCCGCCCACGGCGAGGACCTGGGCTGCTCGGAACGCCGGTGCTGTCGATGCGAGGTCGGCGCGTCGGGGGCCGGTCACGATGCCACACCGGGTACGGCGCACGTCTCGGGCCAGGTGTGGCGCAAGCGGGCCGACCCGTTCGGGTGTCACGGTCACGTGGTGGTCTTCCTTCCTGGTTCCGCGCGATGGGCACGCCGAGGCGGCGCTGTGGCGCCCGGCGCCCGACAGGCTGCGCCTCGGCGGGAGCTCGAGCCGGTTCGGATCCCGCCCCCGTCGCGGCTGTCACGGGCCGGACTGGCTCCACGTGAGCTGGGCCGGTGCCGGGATGGGCGGCGACGAGCGGCGACGGGCGGGGACGGGTGCCTGGCGGCTGCCCATGGCACGGTGCGAACCGGCCGGTCGTCAGTGCCGGTGCCCGCCCGGCATCATGAACATCATCGCGGCCATCATTCCCACGCACAGCAGGGCGAAGATGATCGAACCCGCGCCCGCGACGCCGCTGGCCACCAGGGCGAAGACGACAACAAGCATCGGGATGCAGCAGACGAGCATCAGCAGCCGGTGACCCCATCCCCCCGCTGTGGGCTCGGCGAGGTGGTCGTGCGGCGCCGGTGCGCTCCCGAGCCCGTTCGGCCCAGGCTCGGCGTGCTGCGTGGCGCGCAGCATCCGGTCGTGGGTCGCCGACCCGGGTGACAGGCTGGGTGGGCTGAGTGGGCTCGGTGCTGCGACGGTCGGGTGATCGGGCCCGAACGGGTAGACGTCGCGGTCGTGGTCCGGGTCGGGCAGCGGCGTACGGTCACGCGGAGTCGTGATCATGACGTCCTCCGGGCGAGGGAGGCCGGAAGGTGCCCTAGCTTCGCGTACAGCGGGCAGTGCCCGAGCGCGCCGGTGACGAACAGGTCGAGCCCGATGAGGATGAGCAGGACCTCGAGCACGACCGCCAGGGCCGAGCCGGCACCGAGAAGCAGGACGATCCCGCTGATCACGGCCAGGCCGCCGACGAGCATCCTGGCTACTCGTTCCATCGGCGTGATGTTGACTGTGGGTCTGGCCCTCATGGCTGCCTCCTGATGACGGACCCGGGCGTCCCGGGTGTGGAAGCCGGGTCGGGAGAGGCCCGATTGGGCCCGTCGTCGGCTCCCTGTTCTTCCACCGTGCCGTGCCCACGTGCCCGTCCGGCAGCAGATCCATGAAGGTTCGCTCAAGGTCGGCCACAGCACCGTTCTCAACTCGCGTGACGGTGCGGTGACCGCACTGCGGGTCACCGCACCGTTCGGCGGTCGCTCCGCGAGCGACCGCCGGCCGGTCGAGAGCCCGTCTCCGAAGCACATCTCCCGAGCCAGGTTCCGGAGCCGGTCCGGGCGGCTGGCGGCTGTCGGCTGGCGGCTGGCGGCTGGCGGCCCAGGTGTCGATGGGGCGGGCTGGTCAGGCGTCAGCGGCGCGGCGGCCGGACGGCGACCCTCATCGCCACGAGCGTCGCGGTCAGCCCCAAGGCCGTCCAGCCGGATGGGCGTTCACCGAGAACGCTCACAGCCAGCGCGATCCCGACGACCGGCGTGAGGAACGTCCACGAGGTGAGCGTGTCGAAGCGGGACCGGCGCGCCTCGGTGAACCAGACGACGGTCGGAGCTGCAGTGCCGACGACACCGAGAAAGGCGATGGAGACGACCAGCCGGGGCGTCCACGCGATCGACGGCGCTCCCTCGGTCGCGACCGCGAGGACCACTAGGGCGCCCCCGCCGATGAGCAGGTGCCACCCCGCAGCCGAGACCAGGTCCATCCCCGTCAGGCGGCGCGACAGCAGCGTGCCCGCGGTGACGGCTGCCGCGGCGAGCAAGGACAGCAGCGCGCCGCTGCCGCCGCCACCGGGCGCCGCCACCAGGATCAGCCCGCCGAACCCGACGGTGAGCGCGGCCGCTGTTCGCGCAGACAGCCGCTCGCCGTAGAGCCACCAGGCGGGAAGCAGGATCAGCAGCGGTTGCGCGTTCGCCAGCACGGCCGCGGCCCCGGTCGACAGCCCCGCCACCCCGGCGAACATCGCAGCAAAGGCCAGCGTGACGTTCACGAGCGCGATGGCACCCAGCCACGTCCACGCCCTCGACCCGGTCGGCTGCGGACGGTGCTGCACGAGGGCGACGGTGACGAGGACAGCGCCGGCGAGCAGGGCTCTTGCCGCGGCGAACCAGACGACGGGAGCGTCCCGCAGCCCCCACTGGATGAACAGGAAGCAGCTGCCCCAGGCGGCCGTGACGAACACCATGCGTGCCGGGCGAGGCCCGGACACGATCAGCTCGCTCGGTCCAGTGGTCGGTCCCGTGGTCGGTCCCGTTGTCGGTTCGGTGGTGGCGCCCGTGGTGCCGCGGCGGCGCCCGACGCCCCGGGAGGAGGCTCGGACCGTTCTGCCGTGGGAGGTGGTCAATGAGGGTTCCGGGGTCGTCATCGTTTCGCCACTCAGCTGTGCAGCAGACGGCTGATGGCCTCGGACACGGCTTCGATAGTCGCCTCGGGGACGTGCTCGGGGCTGTCGGTGACGCATGCCCTGAGGTGCTCCTCGAGCAGGAGGACGGCGACGCTGCGGAGCGCGCTCGATGCCGCGCTCAGCTGCGTCAGCACGTCGATGCAGGACCGGTCCTGCTCGACCATGGCCGCGATGCCGCGGACCTGGCCTTCGGCGCGGTGCAGGCGAGTGACGATCTCGTGTCGTTGCCCGGGGGCGGGCCCGGCCACGCTCGGCGCAGTCATGAGCGTTCCCTTCTGTGTGGTCCGGGCCTTGTGGTCCGGTCCTCGTGGTCCGGTCCTTATGGTCCGGTCCGTCCTCCGGTGGCCGAACGCTGACGGCCACTGGAGGGGCTACCTCGCACCGCTCGAGGCGACGAGGTCGACGCCATCGATCGGCGCCATCGGTCGGCCCGCCGGTCGGGCCCACCGGGGCCCGGTCGACTGCTGCCTGCTACGCGGTGCTGCCGGCGTAGGCCGCCGGGTCCTTCTCGAAGCTGGCCGCGCACGACGCGGAGCAGAAGTAGTACGTCTGCCCGTCGTGCTCGATGGTCCGTGCAGCGTTCACGGTCTCGAGGGTCATCCCGCACACCGGGTCCTTTGCCGTCGTCGGCACGGACGGGTTCGCCTGTTCAGGTGAGGTGGACATGAGGTCGGGCTCCTTCTGCTCTTCCCGTCCGATCTCGACCACCGGGTCGATGGCCGAAGGCGTGACGGCGTCGGGTACCGGCTTGGGACTAAAGGTCTTGAGCCGGTTGGCGTTCGCAACGACAGACAGGGAGGACAGCGCCATCGCGGCCGCCGCGATCATCGGGCTCAGGGTGAGACCGAAGGCCGGGTAGAGCGCGCCTGCGGCGATCGGGATGCCGACCCCGTTGTAGATGAACGCGAACCCGAGGTTCTGCTTGATGTTGCGCATCGTGGCCCGGGACAGGTCCACGGCAGTCACGACCCCGGCCAGCGCGCCGGAGATCAGCGTGATGTCGGAGGACTCGATCGCTACGTCGGTGCCGGTGCCGATGGCCGAGCCGATATCGGCCTGGGCGAGCGCGGGTGCGTCGTTGATGCCGTCGCCGACCATCCCGACGACGCGGCCCTCGGCCTGCAGCCGCTTCACCTCAGCGGCCTTGTGCTCGGGCAGGACCTCCGCGACGACGCGTCGGATCCCGACCTGTCGGGCGATGGCGGCGGCGGTAGCCCGGTTGTCGCCGGTCATCATGACGACCTCGATGCCGCGGCTCTGCAGGGCAGCGACGGCACCGGCCGAGCCGTCCTTGACGGTGTCGGCCACGGCGATGACACCGGCCGGGACCCCGTCGACCGCGACGAGGATCGGGGTCTTGCCGTCGCGGGCGAGGCGCTCCTGGGTGTCGGCGAGCGAGCTCGCGTCGATGCCGGCACCGGTGAGCAGTCGCATGTTCCCGACGAGGACTTCACGGCCGGAGACCAGAGCGCGCACCCCCTGGCCGGTGATCGAGTCGAACGCGGCCACGGTCGGCAGGTCGAGGCCGCGCTCGTGCGCCCCGGTCACGATGGCCGCCGCCAGCGGGTGCTCCGAGGAGCCTTCGACCGCGGCGACCAGCGCCAGCATCTCGTCCGCGCCGATCGGGCCGGCGGGGATCAGGTCGGTCAGCGCCGGTGCACCGTTGGTGATCGTGCCGGTCTTGTCGAGCACGATCGTGTTCAGCTTGTGCGCCGTCTCGAGAGCTTCCGCGGAACGGATGAGGATCCCGTTCATGGCGCCCTTGCCGGTCCCGACCGTGATCGACATCGGCGTGGCCAGCCCGAGCGCGCACGGGCAGGCGATGATGAGGACCGAGACGGCGGCCACGAGTGCCAGCACGAGCGCCGGCGACGGGCCGGCCACCGCCCAGATGACGAAGGCCCAGATGGCGATCGCGATGACGGCCGGGACGAAGTAGCTCGAGACCTGGTCGACGAGCCGCTGGATCGGCGCCTTGGACCCCTGTGCTTCGCGGACCAGCTTGATGATCTGGGCCAGCATCGTCTCGTCGCCGACCCGGGTCGCGACGTACCGGAACGATCCCGTCTGGTTGATGGTCGCCCCGATCACCGTGTCACCGGCCGACTTGCTCACCGGGATCGGCTCCCCGGTCACCATCGACTCGTCGACGGACGACGCCCCGGAGAGGACGTGACCGTCGACAGGCAGCTTCTCCCCGGGGCGCACGAGGACGACGTCGCCGGCGAGCACCTCGGAGATCGGCAGCTCCAGCTCGGTGCCGTCCCGTTCGACGCGCGCCGTTCGCGGCTGCAGCCCGATCAGGGTCCGGATCGCCTCCCCGGTGCCGGCCTTCGCCTTCGTCTCGAGCAGGCGCCCGAGCAGGATCAGGGTGAGGATGACGCCGACAGCCTCGTAGTACACCTCTTGGACGTTCTCCGGCAGCACAGCCGGCGCGAGCGTCACCACGAGGCTGTACCCGAACGCGGCGACGGTCCCCAACGTGATGAGCGAGTTCATGTCCGCGGTCCGGTGCGAGAGCGCCAGCCAGCCGGTGCGGTGGATCGGCCACCCGGTGTACACCATCACCGGGCCGACGAGCGCGAGCTGGAACCAGCGGTTCATCAGCAGATCCGGCATCCACGTCACCCCGAAGAACTCGGTGAACATCACCGCGAACAGCACGGGCGCCGTCAGGATCGCGCCGATGATGACCCGCCGCGTCAGGTCGGAGATCTCCGCGGCACGTTCCGTCGCGTCACGGTCGGTGCCGTCAACATCGGCGCCAAGAACGGCGCTCGGGCCAGTGCCGAGACCGCCGACCGGGTCCGGCGCAGCCGAGGGACGACGGCCACGGCCAGGCTGGGGACGAGCCGGCTCCGACTGGAGCGACGCGGGCGACTCGAGCGACTCGAGCGACTCGAGCGACTCGACCGGTTCGGCGCTGGCCGCGTCGGACGGTGGCGCGGTGACCCGGACGGTGCCGCTGATCATGTTCATGCCGCACGCGAACCGGAAGTCGCCCTGGTGCTCTGGGAGAAAGTCGACCGTGGTGGCCGCGTACGCCGGCAGCTGCGCGTTGACCTTGAAGTCGGGCATCACGACCCGGGACGAGCAGTCCCCGCTTTCCTGCCGGTCGAAGATGACCCGGACCGGGGTCCCGGGCCTGACCTCGATCAGATCCGGGCTGTACCCACCTCTGACGGTCACCCGGACGACCTGGATGCCGTCCGCGATCTCCGCGTGCCGCGCCTTCTTCGGTCCGAAGAAGAACCACACGAGCAGGCCGCTGGCGAGGACCGCTGAACTGACGATGACGATGTCGGCGACAGTCATCGAGCTTCACCTCCATCTGCTGGGCACCCAGGCACTCCGAGCGCCGGATACCCATAGCCGGTACGGGTTTCCAGCTCCCACGTAACCGCTGGCAGGTGTCGGGTTCCCGCGCGAACCGTGAAGGTCTGGTCAAGGTTGCCGGCGCCCGTCCTCGGAGGGATTGGCACCGTCAGTGAGGGAGAGCAGCTGCGGGAGGTGCTGGGCCGCGTCGAGATCGCGCTGACAGGTTGAGCATGCGGCGAGATGCTCGGTGAAGGTGCGCTCCTCGTCGTCGCCGAGCACGCCCAGCAGGTACGCGCCGAGCAGGACGTGCGGGAAGAACGGCTGCGACAAGGTGCTCATCGGTGCTCTCCGGCTCTGAAAGCCCACCAGCCAGCCCCGAGAGAGCCCTTGAGGTGAGCTTTGAGGTAAACCCCGAGCGGGACGGGCCGCGGCCGCCGCGTCGGGGGGTCATCTGGTGGGACGTGTGCGGCGCGCCAGTCGCGGGTCGACATCGCGGGGCTCCGTGGTCCGCCGGTCCTACACGTGGTGGTCGCGCGTGCGGGAGGACGGTTCGTCGATGGGGTCAGTCCCCCACCATGCCGGGTCCGCGGCAGGGGTCGCGTCCCGCGTCGGGTCCGGCGCCGCGTCCCGGGTCGGGTCCGGCGCTGCGTCCCGGGCCGGGTCCGGCTGCCGGGGCGGTTCTGGCGGCTGGGGCGCGCCAGGGGTGCTCTGAGCGTGCGATGGTTTCTCGCTTGGGTGCTCGTGGCCTGCGGTGTGCCCAGCGCCGCCATGGGATCCGTGCCCGGCGCCGCAGCCTCCCATCAGGCCGCCGTGCCCGCCGCCGGAGCCGCCGTGGCGGTGGCCCCCGAGATGCATGCCCAGCATCGCGACGATGAAGAAGATCCCGATCCAGTTGCGCTGCAGGAAGTCGGCCATGACTCGCTCCTTGGTCCACGAGACCGGTCACACCGGGTGGTGCGGCCCCTGGTCCCTCACCTGCTACGGTCCGCCCCGCTCGTGAAGGACGCGGTGGCCTCCCGGTCAAGGATCGATGAAGGACCCGCTCGGGTGCCGACCCCACGTCACGGCGGGACGCCGACGCACCGAGCCGCCATCACGACCGCGTCGGTCGCAGCTGATGTCGCGGTCGATGTAGCGGTCGATGTAGCGGCCGGTCTCAGCGCCGGCCAGCCCGACGGTGTTCCCCTCGCCGGCTGGTGACCACCAGGATCCGGCCGGCCAATGCCACAGCGGCGACAGCGAACGAAGCACTGAGCGCGGTCAGGGTCCCGGCCACCGGGCCGGGGGCCATGGCGGCGGCGGCGGACAGGACGCCGACGGCGACGGCCGCCGCGGCGACCAGCACCCAGAAGTTGCGGCGGACCCGCTGGTAGGCGTTCATCACGAGGCTTCCTTCCGGACGATCCGGGGCGGCCGTCGTCACATCGACAGGTGGGCGGCGGGGGTCGTGAACGCCATCAGGAGCGTCAGCACGATGAGGAGGACGACGAGCAGGGCGCCGACCGCCATCGCGACGGGTCGGGTCCGCCACGACCGGCGCGGGCTCCGGTCCAGGAACGGGACCGCGAAGAGGAGCACGAAGAACACGAGCCCGCCCCACAGGATCGCCGGGAGCCCGAACCAGTTCTCCAGGGTGAACATCCACCAGAACGGCCACAGCGGCTTGGTCACCTCGACCCCGGCGACGGGGGTACTGCCGACGGGCGGCGGGAAGAGGACGGCCACCGCCGTCAGTGCCCCGAGCAGGACCAGCCCGAGGGCCCCGACCCGGCGTAGGTGATGCGTGAACGGCTCCGAGAGCTCCTTCGGCGTTTCGTCCGCGGGGAGCGCCATGTCGGATGTGAGGTCGGATGTGAGGTCGGATGTGAGGTCGGGCGTGAGGTCGGGTGTGATGTCCGGGTCCCCGTCGGGCGTGCGGCGCGGGCCCGGGTCGCGCAACGCGGGATGGCTCGAGATCTTGTGGCGTCGGATCAGCAGCGCGTGCACGACGACCAGCACGAACAGGAGCACGGGAATGAGCATGATGTGCGCCGAGTACAACCGGACCAGGATCGGGGTGTGCTCGGCGAACGAGCTCGAGAACCAGAACCCGGCGCCGCCGAGCAGCGTCCCGAGCTCGAGGTTGTGACCGAGGGCTTCGTACGCCTCCTGGTCCCACTTGAGCACCGTCCCGGTGAAGATCGCGAGCAAGGTCAGCCCGAACATGCTGACGCCGATCAGCCAGTTCGCTTCGCGCGGCCGCTTGAAGGACCCGTGGAAGAAGACCCGGATCAGGTGCAGCGCGGCCAGCACGTACATCGTCTGGGCCGTCCAGAAGTGCAGCGACCGGATGAACCGGCCGAGTGGGACGTCCTGCACGATGGTGCGCACGCTCGCGTTGGCCACCTCGGGTGTCGGGTCATAGAACTGTGCCAGGACGATGCCGGTGGCGACGAGCACCAGCAGCGACACGGCCGTCAGGCCGCCGAGGCTCCACGCGAGGTTGTTCGCGTGTTCCGGGACGGGGTATCGCAGCGCGTCGAGACCGAGCCGCTCGTCGACGACGTCGATGAGCCGGCGCCAGCGGGAGCGGTCACCCGCGCGCGACGGGGCCCGGCCGGCGGGAGTGGTCGGCATCGGGCCGCTGCCCGAGTCCGGGCCCGAGTCCGGGCCTGGCTCCGGTTCCGGCTCCGGGACGACCGAGGCGGTTCTCGAGGATGACATGAGGGTCACTCCCCTTCGCGTGGGCTGGCGTCGGAGCGCAGCGTGTGGATCGAGTGCGCGGGTCGGTAGCGCACGCTCAGGACGATGCCGGCGACGGCGGCCACGGCAGCTGCGGCGAGCAGGCCGGCGTCACCCCCGTCGAGCGGGCCACGGCCCGGGAGCTCGTCGGCGACGACGAGTGTGCCTGCCTGCTCTCCGGTCGCGAGACTGATCACCGGTAGCCCAGCGGGCACCTGCAGGACGTGGCGCACGTCCAGGCCGGTCACGTCCACCTTGGCGCCGATGGCAGCTTCGAGCAACGTCCGCACGCGGGGCATGTCACCGGCCCGCAGCGCCGTCATCGCCAGGTCCACGTCGGCCAGGTTGACCCCGTCCGGCTCGGTCGAGGCCTTGGCATCGTCGAGCTTGTCGGTGATCGCCGCCATGTCCTGCGGGGTGTTGACGACCAAGGCGATCGCCTGCAGGACGCTGTCGCGGGCCGGCACGTCCGCCTCGTCGCCGTGCCCGAACGCGGCTTGCGGCAGGCTCAGCCCGCCGGCCAGGACCAGCACCGCCAGCGCTCGGTGCGCTCCGTGCGCTCGGTGCGCTCGGGGCGCCCGGTGAGCTCGGTGCGGTGGCGCGTGGGGCACCCGGAGCCCGACGCGCGGGCCGGCCGGGACGGCCCGGCCCGCGCTGGCGGCCGGGCGAGCACCCGTGGCCGGTGCCGACTGGATTCCCGGCGCACCGCCGGTGACGGCGCCGTCTGCTGCTGCATGTGCGCTGGTCATGGCCTGCGCCTCCGGTCTGGTGCTGCGCAACCCGGTGCGACCCGGCGGTCAGCCGGCTCGGCGAGCCTACAGAGCAACGGTCTCGCCTCCGGACCGCGACCACCTGTCGATTCGGTGCAGATTTCATGAAGACCACCGCGTTCGACGGGGGCATGGCTGCACCCTCGCTGCAAGGGACGCTGTAACCCTCGCTGTATCGAGGCCCTACCGGGCCGACCAACGGGGACAGGCCACTGGACCCGCGCAGTGGTCTCGCGCATGGCTACCCTGGGTGCCGACAGACGTGCTGCCGGGCGGCATCGGCGTCCGGCTCTCGACCGCTCGGCTAGGACCTCAGCAGCGCGGACACGGTGATGGCCCCGTGTACTGCGACTCCGGGGAAGGGGCTGTAGTCGACAGAGTCTTCGAGCACCTCTGGCAGCATCACGATGAACTCGTACTCGAAGCCACTCGGCAGCAGGCCAGCCTCGATCGGAGGCATGCGGAAGCGTAGGGACAGTCGCGGACCGTCGGGTGACGATGAGATCGCGGCCTCGGCCCGGACAGCGTGGGCCAAGGTGCCTCGAGCGACCTCTTCGGGGCTGGTCCGAGCGCGCTCCACCAGTGCGAGCAGACCGTCGATGACACGATCGAGGCGCTGGTGGCCGCCGCGTTCGTCAGCGAGGTCGAGGTAGTCCTGCGTGCTGGGCATGAGCTGGTTGTCCCCACCGGCTCCGCGGGTCTCCGCCGTACCGGCGCGGCTCACGAACAGGTTGTAGTCGTGCTCGGGCGTGAAGCCAAGAAGCCAGACCACGGCGTGCGCACCGTCGTGCCAGGTAACGGCGCGCTGGCCGTCCCGGCCGTCCAGTTTGTAGATGTCCGCGCGATGCACCTTCGACAGCGGGGCCTCAGTTCCGCGAGGGTCTAGCGCGCGCATTTTCGCGAACTTCTCCACGATGTCCGGGTACCCCGTCACAGCGGCGACACCGTCGAGGTCTGCGGCACCGCACGCCTTCGCGCCCAGGTCTTCCAGCGCCCGTAGGGTCAGTCTCAGTTCGTACTCGCCATCCAGCGGGTCAGGCCACTCGTGGTCCTCCAACGTCACGGTAGGCGCTTCGGCGCGCTGGCCGTCTCCGCAGCGTGACGGGCGTCCGCCCTTCGCTGCCGTTCCATCACCGCGTGCAGAGCAGTGCGGTCTCCACCACGCGCGGCCAGCGCCGCTGCGCGGCGCTCCTCCCGAGTCGGGGGCTCGTCGAGATCGACTCCCGCCTGCGTCAGGCTGTCGCGCACGCGCGCCGCCTCTGCCCGGGCATCCTCCGCGGCTCGACGACGTGCGTCCCGCAGGGCTAGGACTTCCTCACGCCGGTAGCGGTGATGAGCGCCGACGCGGTGGTCCTCAAGCAGGCCGGAGCCCGCCCACCGGACAACTGTCGGTCGGGACACGCCAAGAAGTGCGGCGGCTTCCTCGGGCGAGATCATGCGCTCGGTCGTTGTCGTCGTGTCGTGGTGCTCCAGAAGCGCTGCGACGCCACGAACATCGTCCTCGGAGGCTGCCAACAGCATCGCCACAACGCGACCGCCCAGTTCCGTCAATGGGACCGAGTCTCCAGCGGCCGTCACCGTCGCCCGGGCATGCCGCTTGGCCACCGCGGTCTGGAACGACGACACGTGTGCGCCGCTGGCCACCAACGGGTTCACCGAAGACATGAAGACTCCTCTTTAACTGGAACAACTGAACATGATAGTGCGCTTCCGGGGTGCGTCTGTCAATGGTCCGCCCAGGCCGCGGCGCGGGAAGGTCTGGAAGGCCCTCTGGCATCGGCCGGCGTGCCCCCTCGCACGACGGCCACCAGCACCGTCAGCGGCATAAGAGGACGTTCGCGGCGGACGGGCGGAAGGCTAGACGCAGACCCAGCAGCAGAGGCGGTGGTCAGCGGGTTTCGCCCGACGGGCCAGCCGGGCCAGCTGTTCCAGATCCTCCGCCAACTCTGACGGGTCATCCGGTTCCTTCGGCCCGTCGTGCGCCGAAGGGCTTCGCGCGGTTACATGCCACCGTCGGAAACACCGCCGTCGCCATCTCCTGCGCCGGGGAGTAGCTCGACGACGAAGACTCTTTCCCGCTTCCGGGTCCGTTCGCTTCGCTGCAGGGTCGTGACAGCTATGTCAATGTCGCCGGCCACCACCGGGGCCGATGCACGCCAGGGGCGTCGCCAGTCTCGCCGATGCCGATTGCTGCCGAGAATGTCCCGATACCGAGCAGCGACAGCCTCGCCGTCGGCCGTGGGCTCGAGGAACGTGCTCGTGACTCTGACCAGGCCTTCCGCGCGGAGCGGGTCGACCACGCATCGTTCGTACCAGTCGAGTGGGCTTCCATATGGGTGGCCGTGTTCCACCTCGGGTTCGTCCCCGAACGCCCGCGCCACGTAAGCCGCCAGACCTTGCGCGGTGATATCGCGTGGGTGCCCGTCGAAGAGCGGGGCGAACGACGCGAGGGCTGGCCGCGCGGAGCGCGGGACCGGCGAGACGGCGACCCGATAGGCCACCAACCGGCCAGGAACCCCCGCACCGCTGTCCGTGACCCGCACAAAGTGGCCGCGGCACAGGAGTTCCTCCAAAGCCCACGTCATTGCCCGACCGCCTGCGGCGAGGCTCAACGCCCTCCAAGGCTGCAGGAGGACGTTGATCTCGGTGCGCACAACCGGCCGGAATGGCTCGACCGGACCTGATTGCTCATGGGCCAACGGTAGGTGTCCAGGCCAATGAGCGATATCCGCTCTTCGGCACGACAGGAAGAGTGCTTCCGCGTTCCGTGAGCGCACTGGGCCCAACCTGTGCCGTCGGCACCTGCCCATCGGGGGTCCTATGTCCCCGCAGGTCAGCGCGTTTCAGCCATACGCCCGCGCGCGAGGACGCCGCGGCGTGCAGCGGCGCACCGTGGACGACGGGCGGGCGGTCCGTTCCTCCGGGGCAGTCTTGGAGCGCTTCGGTCAACCGTCGGGGTGGCCGGCCACGTCCGGCCGGTCGACCGCGCCAGCGTGGCGATGGCTGGCCGGCGCCGGCGCTGGCGCGTCCGGTGCCGCGCCACGGGCGGTGGGCGCCGCTGGGCTGGGGGCGGGCAGGTGAAGTCGCTTCAGCATGAGCGCGTTCACGGCGACGATCAGGCTCGACCCGGACATGGACAGGGCCGCGATCTCGGGCCGCAGGGTCAGGCCCCACGCAGAGAACACGCCCGCGGCGATCGGGAGCGCGATGACGTTGTACCCGACAGCCCACCCAAGGTTCTGCCGCATCTTGCGCAGGGTGCCGCGCCCGACCCGCAGCGCCGTGGGAATGTCGAGCGGGTCCGACCGCATCAGGACGACGTCGGCTGTCTCAATAGCCACGTCCGTCCCGGCCCCGATCGCGATGCCGAGGTCTGCCTGCGCGAGCGCCGGCGCGTCGTTGACGCCGTCGCCGACCATCGCGACCCGACGCCCGGACTGCTGCAGCCGCGCGATCTGGTCTGCCTTGTCGGCCGGAAGGACTTCGGCGATGACGGTGTCGATGCCGAGCTGGCTCGCGATCCGCTCTGCGGTCGCCTGGTTGTCCCCCGAGAGCATGACGACCTGGGCGCCGAGCTCATGCAGGGCACGGACCGCGTCCGCGGACGTCTCACGGGCCGCGTCGGCCAGCCCGATCACGGCGACGCCGACGCCGTCGACCCCAACGAGGACCGCGGTCTGTCCAGCGGCTGCGAGCGTGTCCCGCTGGGTGAGGAGGTCACCGAGCTCGATGTTCTCCGTCGCCATGAGACGCCGGTTGCCGATCGTGACACGGTGACCGTCGACGGTCGCTACAGCCCCCTGTCCGGGCACGTTACGGAAGTCGGTGGCGACCTGGTCGCCGCGCCCGAACGCCGTGGCGTGCGTCACGACGGCGGCGGCCAGCGGGTGCTCGGACTCCTTCTCGACGGCGGCCACGAGACCAAGAAGCCTCGCCGTGTCGAAGCCGGCGACGATGACCTTGGTGACCTCGGGTGCGCCCTTGGTCAGAGTGCCGGTCTTGTCCATGACGACGGTGTCGATGCGCGCCGAGGTCTCCAGGGCGGTCGCGTTCTTGAAGAGCACGCCGCGTTTCGCGGCCAGGCCGGTCCCGACCATGATGGCGGTCGGGGTGGCGAGCCCGAGGGCGTCCGGGCAGGTGATGACGACGACGGTGATCGCGAAGAGCAGGGCGGTCTCGACGCTCGCGCCGGTGCCCAGCCAGACCAGGAAGGTCGCCAGGCCGCCGACGATGGCGACGAGCACCAGCCAGAACGCGGCCCGGTCGGCGAGGCGCTGGCCGGGCGCCTTCGAGTTCTGCGCCTCCTGGACCAAGGCGACGATCTGGGCCAGGGCGGTGTCGGCCCCGACCTTCGTGGCCCGCACCCGCAGCGTCCCGGTCGTGTTGATCGAGGCACCGATGACCTCGGAGCCCTCACTCTTGGCGACGGGAAGGCTCTCGCCGGTCACCATCGACTCGTCCACCTCGGACTGACCCTCCTCGACCCGCCCGTCCGTCGGGACCTTCGCGCCGGGCCGGATGAGCAGCAGGTCGCCGACCACGACGTCCGCCGTCGGGATCTCGACCGGCTGGCCACCCCGCAGCACGGTCGCCATCGGCGGCGCGAGGTCGATGAGGGTCCGGATCGCCTCGTTCGCGCCGCCGCGGGCCCGCATCTCGAACCAGTGCCCGAGCAGGACGAACGCGGTCAGGACCGCTGCGGCCTCGTAGAAGACCTCACCGCCGCCGCTGAGGGTGACGCCGACGCTGTACAGCCATCCCGCGCCGACCGCGACCGCGACCAGAACCATCATGTCCAGGGTCCGGTTGCGCAGCGCGCGTACGGCACCGTCGAAGAAGATCCACGCGGAGTAGAACACGACCGGCAGGCTCAGCAGGAAGGTCCACACGTCGTCGCGGAGCCCGAACGGCGCCGGGAGGGTGAAGCCGAGCATGTCGCGGCCCATCGGGGACCACAGCGTGATCGCGACCGCGAGGACGGCTGCGACGATGAACCGGTTGCGCATGTCCCGGACCATGGCGTCCATCGACCGGCCGGCGTGGCCACCGTGTCCCATCGTGTCGTGCGGTGACCGCCCCGTCGTCTCCGCGTCGTGCGGCGAACCCACCGCGTGCTGCTGGCCTCCCCCGCTCGCGTGACTCGCCCCGCCGTGGCTAGCCCCGCCGTGACTGGCGCCGGCGTGTCCGGCTGCGGCGGCAACGTCAGCGGGCGCCGACGCATGGGCGTCCTCACGAACGCAGATGTGCGCGGGTGCGGACTCTCCCGCGCAGGCGAACCCGCACTCGCGCACCCATTCCTGAAGCTGCTCGACACTGGTGTCGTCGCTGTCGAACTCCACGGTCGCGGTCTGGGCGACGGCGTTACCGGACACCGCGAGGACGCCTGGTCGAGCGATCAGGGCCCGTTCGATGGCGGGCACGGACGTGGCCCAGTGCAGGCCCCCGACATGCAGGACGATCGTCTCGGTCATGGTGCTCCTGTCAGCGACCCCACAAGAGGGTCATATCGTTGTGTGTCATCGTGGCGATGCTTCACAGCACGGGGCGCCGCGGGTGCGCTCCGGTCTCGCGCCGTTCCGGGGACTTCAGGGCTCCGGGGACTCCGGGGGCTCCGGGGACTCCGGCAGCGCCAGGTGCGGCGCGACCGTCGCCGCCGCTCACCCCGGTCGACACCGGGGGCGGCGCAGTCCGCCGGCGCGGTCAGCCGGCCGGGGGTGTCGCGACGGCCAGTGCGCATCAGCGGCGGTGGTCCGTAGCGCGCATCGTCCCCATCATGACGCCCGTCTAGGTGAAGCATCCGAGACCGAACAGGTAGGTGAGCTCGCCGACCGCGCCGCTGACCTGGGCGTCGGACCCGAGGACGTCACCGTAGGAGAGACATCCCCCGACGGGACGACGCCAGCCACGGCGCGCGAGCCCGGCAGGCAGTGCGCGGGCCGGGGACGAGCCCCCGAGCCGTCCGCCTCTGCTGGTGCGTGTCGCCGCCACCGCCTGCTCCTGTCGAACGTCGCGAGTCGGGCGCGAACGCGCAGCCGCGACCTAGAGGAGCGGTGCCGTTCCGAACCCTTCGACGGTCACGGTCACATCGGGACATGCACGTCTGGCAGTGAAGTTCTGAAGATTTGGTCAAGATGCGCGACAGGACGGCACCCGGGTCTGGCACCGCAGCCCACCCACGGCCCACCCAACGCCCCACCCACTGCCCCACCCACTGCCCCACCCACTGTCCCACCCACTGCCCCACCCACTGCCCACCACGGCCCTCCCCCACCGCGGCCCCACGCCGGGGATGAACGTGCCCGACGCAGCCGCCACTCGGGTGGTCACAGCGAGGCGGCTCGCAGCAGGGCGCGCATCAGCGGAGTCGCAGCAAGCCACGCGTCGGGGCCCCGGCCCAGAGCGGCCCAGTTCCGGTCCGCACGGCGATCGCGCCCACGAAGAGGCATCGGCCCCGTGACGGGCGTCCCTGCAGGCCCCGGCTGGGCGACACGGTGTGGCGCTCGCGCGTCTGGGGCACCCTGCGCGGCGTCCTCGGCAGCCGCCGCAACGGCAAGGAGGCGGAAGGCGACCTCGCGGCGCAACACGAGCAGGTAGAAGACGTCGCGGTGCGCGCGGAGGAATGCCACCAGCTCCTCGAGCTCGACGGCGGTCAGTGTGGCCAGCGCGCGACGGGTTCCGTCGCGCTCGACCCAGACCCGGCCCTGGTCGAAGACGCGCACGTCGAAGGGAGCTCGTTCCTCACTCTGGCCAGCGCCGTGTGCGGGCTCGTCACGCCCCACCATGCGCCACTAGTGTAGACCTCTACACTCGTTCGGCGACTGCCGCCGCCTGCGTCCGACCGGTCGGGGTCAGCCAGTACCCATGCGGTATCCGACACCCCGGACCGTGTCGACGAACCGGGGACTGGACGGGTCATCGCCCAGCTTGCGGCGCAGGTGCGCCACATGCACGTCCACGATGTGCTCGTCACCGACCCACGCGGCGTCCCAGACCTCGTCGATGAGCTGGCGGCGCGAGTAGGCCAGCCGGGGCCGGTCCGTCAGGACCGCGAGGATGTCGAACTCGGTTCGGGTGAGCTCGACGGGCTGCCCGGCCACGTGCACCTCGCGGGACTCGACGTCAACGGACAGGTCGCCGAAGGTTCGGATCGCCTCACCCCGGTCCGATGACGGGGCGGACCGGGGCCGGCGCAGCACGACCTGCACGCGCGCGACGAGCTCGCGCGGGCTGAACGGCTTCGTGATGTAGTCGTCGGCCCCCACCGACAGGCCGACCAGCTTGTCGACCTCGTCGTCTCGCGCGGTGAGCATGAGGATGTAGCAGTCGGAGAAGGTGCGCACCTGTCTGCACACCTCGACACCGTCGAGCCCGGGCAGCCCGAGGTCGAGCACGATGGCGTCCGGCCGACCCGTGCGGGCCGCGTCGACGGCGTCGTGGCCGTTGTGGACCAGGTCGACCGCGTAACCGGCACGCTCGAGGTACGCGCCGACCATCTTGGCCAGGTCCTTCTCGTCTTCCACGACGAGGATGCGCGCGCTCGCGGCCCCGGACGTCGGGCCGGTCGCGGGAGCCCTCGACGGCGTCGCGGGTGGGTGGGCGGGGCTGCTCATGTCCCCAGTGTGGCCTGCTCGGACGGCTTCACAGTTCGGGACCGGCCCTTCGGTGGGCTTCTTCGTCAGATCTTCACGGAGCCCACGGGTGATCGTGACGGGTGCGGCACACGCTGGACCCATGATGTGGGACACAGGGTTGGGGCTGGGCGCCGGGATGTGGCTGCTGATGGTGGTAGTCACCGTCGCCTTCTGGCTTCTGGTGGCGGTGGCCGTACGCGAGGTGCTGGCACCGTCGCACCGTCTGCGGGCTCGGCGACGGCGCCGCCGCCAGCTCCACCCGCTCCAGCGGAACGGGGGTGAGGAGCGAGGTCCCGCGCCAGCCACCCGCCCCGGCGGGGTGGGAACCGGCCCGCGGGCGTTGGGGACGTCGGAGACGTCGGAGACGTCGGAGACGTCGGAGACGTCGGAGACCGTACGGGCCACGATGATCAGTTCGGGCGACGCGTTGTCGGCCCTGCAGGACCGGCTGGCTCGAGGTGACATCGACGTCGACGAGTACGCCCAGATCCGGCGGGCCCTGGTCCAGTCGCATCCGGCGGTGGACGTCGACGACCCGGCAGGCTCCGGCGTATGGCTGAAAAGCGCCTGACCTGAAGTGACGCGATGAGATCGGCTGGTGGCGCCGGCGCGGCCCGGGTCAGCGTTAGTGCACGGTCGGGAGGGCACCGCTACTTCAGGCAGCGCATTCCTCTCTTGAGCCTCTCCCGGCCCTAGCGATGCCCGAGGCTGCGCAGGCCATGTGCGAGCCACACCGCGAACGATGGGCAGCCGAAATGAGAGCGACAACCTCAGGCACCTAAGCCCCAGCCCGGCCAGGCCAGAACCTGACCCCATTCTCTAAGTAGCCGAGAAGCGGACGTGAGCTGCCCGCCGCTCTCGGCGGCTCCAGCGGACGCGTTATCTGTTTTAGAGGGTTTTACTACGAACAGGTAAAGCGCCCTAAAACCTGTAACGTGTCGGTTGTGCAGGCGCTGACCAACCCTTACACCCCGAATGCCGGAGCCGAGCCCCAGGCGGTCGTCGGCCGTGACGACCAGCTCAGCTCATTCGACCTTCTGCTGGCCCGCATCGAGTCCGGCCGCACCGAGCAATCCATGATCATCACTGGGCTCCGCGGGGTCGGCAAGACCGTCTTGCTGGGCCAGTTCCGCAGCAAGGCGCTGGCCAGGGAGTGGGTCGTCCTCGAGCTGGAGGTGAGCAAGAACGACGACTCGGAGTTCCGACGTGACTTGGCGACAAGGTTGCGCACCGCACTCTTCGAGCTGTCCCCGAAGGCCCGGTGGACGGACCGCTTCAAGCACGCCGCCGCCGTCCTCAAGTCCTTCACCGTCAGTGTCGACGCCGCGGGGGGCTGGTCGGCTGGGCTGGACGTCGAGGCGGCGGAAGGGTTCGCCGACCACGCCAACCTGGCCCTCGACCTCACCGACGTGTTCCTCGCCATCGGAGAGGCGGCTGCCGAGCGCCGCCGCGGGGTCGTCCTGCTCCTTGATGAGGTCCAGTTCCTGAGCAAGCCGCAGCTGGAGGCGGTCATCGAGGCCCTGCACAAGATGGTGCAGCGGAAGTTGCCCATCACGATGGTGGGCGCCGGACTACCCCAGATTGCCGAGCTCGCCGGCGACGCCAAGTCGTACGCCGAGCGCCTGTTCAAGTTCCCGGCCATCGGCAATCTGTCAGCCGAGGACGCGAAGGCGGCGCTCTCCCGACCCGCTGCCGACGAGGGGGTCACGTTCACTGGCGAGGCCCTCGACGAGGCAGTGGCCATCACCGGCGGCTACCCGTACTTCCTCCAAGAGCTCGGCTACGCCGTCTGGACCGTGGCCCAGAACCCCACCATCACTCGCGACGACCTCACGCTGACCGTGCCAGGCTACGAGGCCAAGCTGGATGAGTCCTTCTTCCGGGTGCGCCTGGACCGAGCCACCGAACTGCAGCGGGCGTACCTGCGAGCGATGGCCCAGCTCGGCCCGGATCCGCAGAAGGCCTCGGACGTCGCCGACCTCATGGGTCGCACCTCACAGAACCTGGGACCCACCCGCGCCGAACTCATCAACATGGGCCTGCTCTACACCCCCGAGCACGGATATGCGGCCTTCACCGTTCCTCACTTCGACCGGTTCCTGCTTCGGGCCATCCCAGAGCTGGACGTTCCGGCGCTGAGGCGGCGAGGGCCGCGAGCGGGGTAGCCGGCTCACTGCCGCCGCAGCGTCAGCGCGGGAATGTCGGGATCTGCCGCAGTTCGGATCTTCTTCCATGTCGGAGACCATGGAGACATGACAGTCCAGCTGCTCACCCATGACGACGCCGCGCCCCTGCAACCTGTGCCGTTGTCGTACGCGAGAGAATGGACCGCTGCCCCCGAGGTCCCATCGGAATACCGACACTTCCAAGTCGAGAGGCGCTTGAAGCGCAGGGACTTCGACGGCGCCGCACGCGATCTGAAGGGCTGGCTGATGCATGAGAAGGCGGGCCTGCGTGTCCATGCCTCCGATGCGACTGCCCAGGCGGGCACGGTCGCAGTGATGCGACTCGGTCCCGGGCCGCTGTCATTGCGGATCCCGTGCCGAGTGGCGCAGGTCTTCGACGAGCCAAGGCGCAAGGGGTTCGCCTGTGTCACGCTGCCGCCCATGACCCGGTGCTTGGATGAGCTGCGCGAGGACCCTCAGTGACCGACACGACCCAGACCACGCTGCGCGCCAGCGGCGGCTACCTCACCCTGTTCGACGGCGCCCTGCGCGGGCACGCGTCCGTGCCGGCACTTCCCCCGCCGGGTGGTGCCGTCACGGCCAGCGCGTCCGAGCTGGTGCTCCATGTCCACGCCGAGTTGGTCCCGATGCGACTGTTCATCCGGGCCGGTACGGCGGACGAGCTGGCACAAGAGTTCGACCCGCAACCCTCCTCGTCCGGAGCGGCCGGTGAACCGTTCACCACGGTGCTGACGACGACGTTGGAGCTGCCCACCGGCCGGCTCCTGGTGAACACCTCCGCGGGCGCCCAGGTCAGCCTCGAGGACTTCTCGGCCGGCACCGGGACTTTCCACGTCAGGGTCCGAACCCGCGGAGGTGCCGCCGCCGGCCGCATCGAGGACGAGTACCGGGACGCCGACACCGACGGGCTCATCGAGCAGCTCGGTCCCGAGGAGTGGGCCGTCGACCTCTACCGCTGACCCCGCCCACCCCGCCCGCGCCCCCACGCTCACGCTGCTGGCCGTTGCGAAAGGTCACCAGCGCAGTACTTCGATCGGAGTCCCTTCTCCGATTTCACTCTCGCACGCCAGAGAACGCACTCATCCATCCGCCGCGCTCAGGATGGACTCAGTCCGAGGCGAGCGCTTGAGCGCGCGGGCTCCCCCTAAGCGGGAACCGCAGGTCAGACAGTCGCAGGATGGCGTGTTGAAGATCGCCGTCGCGTTCGTCCATGTCGTCAGGAAAGGTGATGCCGTCGTCGCCTTTGGCAACTGCGGGGATCTCAAAGATCTGCAAGAGCGTCAGTGCAATGTCTCGTGCTTCCGTCGGATCGACGACCCGCCGCGGCCGAACGGTCCCAGCGTCTTCATCCAGTAGCACTGCAAACTCACTCATCGCGTCAGGCTACGTGTCGTCCGCAGATCCAAGCTCCACTAGATGCCACCAGAGCCGCACTCGATGCTTCTTGGGGCTTCAGGGTGCGCCCGACCACAGGAACTCATTTGCCGCTGATGGTGCGCTCCGCCGCGCCGTCGGCAGCCACGCGCACGGGCGGCCCGCTGCAGTCCAGCAGCCTGTCCCCGTTGGCTGGCCCAGCAGGGCCTCGTTACAGCGATGGTCACGGAGCGATCCTTGCAGCGATGTCTCCAGCGAGGGTTTCAGCCATGCCCGCAGGCTCCCCGGCTTCATCCACGCCCGGTGCGGGGCCGCACAGCCGCACCGCGTAGCCGCACGGGTGCCACGCTCGACCGACGGTTGCCACCCCGACGCCGAACGACGCCCCACGGACCGGTACGGACCAGCGCGTCGAAGGCGCCCCGGGCAGGCCAGCGCGTGAAGCCCACAGGTGAAGTCACGAGTGAAGCCCACGGGCGAATCCCACAGGCGGCGCCCGCGGACCCCGCCCCGGGACCGAGCGCGTCGATGACCCAGTCAGCGACCAAGGTCAGGGCAGCGGGCGGAGCGGGGCCGGGCGGGGCGGGGCGCTGCGACAGCGCATCGAGCGGCTACAGGTCCGACGGGCGCGTCGGGCCCAAGGGTGCAGCCGGGAACCTCGTGGTTGGGCCGGTCAGCGAGCCCAGGTGACGGTCGTGATGACGAGGTTGCCGTTGCCGAGATCACGCACGTGGGTGGAGTGTCCTTCGGACCGCGAGCCCTCCACGAGGCGTCCCCAGCTGCGCTCGTCGTTGCCGACCGAGACCGCGGATGACCCGGAGGGCAGCGCCGCCCCGACGGTGGTGGTGCTGTCGGTGTGGCTGTAGATGCTGACGAGCTGGTCGTAGTCGTGCTGGTTCGGGTGCTGGTTCGAGCTGGGGTCGTTCGTGTAGTCCATGCAGGTGCCCAGGTTCGCGTTGTTGAAGTTCTCGTCCTGGTGCGCGAGCCCGAACGTGTGACCGACCTCCTGGCAGGTGACCAGGTTGCGCCAGGCGGGAGTGTTGTACTGGGCCGTGTTGAAGTACGTGTCATTCAGCTTGACGGTGCCCTGCGTGATGTGGGTGCCGCCGGTGACAGAGATGGACGCGATGCCGAGCCACCCGGTGCTGCCATAGGACGCGTTGCACACCTCGACGCGTCCGGCCGTCGGGCGGCACGTCTTCGGTCGGGTCGAGCCGGCCACGACCGTCGTGTCCAGGACGGACGACTTCGTCCAGTCGCTGCTCGCCAGCGTCAGGCTCGAGTCCCACGCGGACGTGACGTTGTCACCGAGCCTCAGGGTGAACGGGTTGCTGGTGCGGGCCCAGTGGTAGCCGCTCCACGAGTGGTTTGCCAGTGCGGACGCGGGGGCAACCATGGCCAGGGCTGCGGCGGTGAGGGCCGAGGCGAGAACGCGAGTGCGCATCAACGAGCTCCTTCTACTGCTGGTCGGATCCCCGAAAGGGCTAGCGCCCGCTGACCAACATGTTCCTCTCAGCGCCGCCTCTTCAACCCGGAACCGGTACGAAGATGGTCAACGGATGGCAAGGGGTTTCGACCGCGACCCGGTGAGGGTCCTGTCGCGGACCCGACATGCGGCCGGTCCCGCGGGGGTGACGTCACCGGCGCGCTGGGTGCCGAAGCCGGCCGGTGACCGCCGAGAGGCGGTCCTCGGCGGTCACCGCGTCGGGGGGTGCAGGGTGCGCACCCCGTCCAGGGTCAGGGAACGGGCACCCGTGGGTGGTGACGCGTCCCAACGGCACGCCGGACGGCCACACCAGCGAGCAACGTGGCGAGCACGGCCCACGCGGCCGCGAACAGCAGCTGCCAGCCGCGATCGAACCCAGGTGTGAGCGCGCCATCGAGCAGGACCCGCGTCGGGGCGGACCCCGGCAGCAGGCTCGCCCACAGTGGCGGTTCCGCTCGCAGCATCGGGCTCTGGGTCAAGCCGACATCCAGGAACGGCAGCAGGAACGCGAGGAACGTGCCCGTGACCCGCCCGGTCCTGGCGCCCATGAGGACACCAAGGCTCGCGTACGTGACGCCGAGCAGGGCGTTGCCCGCGAGGTACGGGCCCCACCGCGCCGGCGTGAACAGCGCCGCCGTCACCGCCATCGACACGACCGTGACGGCGACGCTGGCACCGGCGGCGAGCAATACGCGCGTCCCCGCGACCGCCGCCGCGGGCATCCCCGCCCACGCGAGACGCTGGTCCCCCGGGCGCGTGTCCGCAGCGACGTACACCCCAACGAGCATGGACAGGGCCGCAATCGCGACCGGCGCCATCGTGCCGGCATGGATGAGCGCCGGGTCGAACCACCACTGCTGGACCCGGCCCGCCTCCAGCACGGAGACCGGCTCGCGCCCATGCGGCGTCGTCCACGCCGCGAGCACGATGAAGACGCCCGGGACGACGACGAGCAGACTCCACAGGGCCGCCGTGCGGGCCATGTCGCGTCCGCCGGCCGTCACCAGCGCCAACCCGCGCGGGGCGTAGACCCGCGCGGAGGCCCGCGTCGGTCGCCGGGGCACCGTCGTGACCTGCACGCGGGCAGCCGGTGAGTCGGGAGCACGACCCACGTGCGGCGCACCACCGGCGTCATCACTCGGCGTCGCGTCCGAGGCCGACCCCGTCGCGGATCCGGACGCGGCGCCCGCGGTGGGCGTGGACGGTGCGACCGGTGCCCACCGGTGCCGTCGAGGCGAGCGCAGACGCAGCCCGTTGACCAGCACCAGCGTGGCCGCGGCCACGACCAGGGCGGTGAGCACCCACACCACGACACCGAGCCATGGCTCCGGCCCCCCGTGCCGCGTCGGGGACTCGAGCAGCCACAAGGTCACGAAGTGCAACGGCAGCACCCGGGTGACCGGGGACGTCGTCCCATTCATCGCCGGCCCGAAGAACGTGTCGAGGATCCACACGAACAGGATCGTCGTCACGCCCCCGACCGCGGTCCGGGCGATGACGCCGACGGCCAGCCCGACCGCCAGGTAGATGACCGCCGACGCGGCCGTGGCCGCGACGGCGCGCGAGCTGAGCGCGCCCGTGCTGCTGACGCGCAACGTGACGAGCGACGCCGCCACCGCGACCGCGGCGACCAGCAGCCCGGTCAGGAGGCGCCCGGTCGTGACCCAACGGGCCGGCAGGCCAGCGAGAGCGAGCCGGCGGTCAACCGTGCGACCTTCGAACACCTGGAAGAACCCCGCCAGCGCGGTCACGAACGCCGCGCTCCAACCGGCGGCGACCGCGTCGACCGGTACCCGTTGCGACGCCCCCGCCAGGATGCGCGCGGCGTCGGTCAGGGTGGGGGCCGCGACCCGGACGAAGACGACGGGCACGACGAGAAGCACTACCCACGTGGCCGGGACGCGGGCAGCCTCGCGCACGAAGCAGACGAGCACCGTCCCGAGCCTCTGCCGTTCTGACTGGGCGAGCCCGCCCGACGCTGCGCGACGCGCCCCGACCCAGCCCCGGACGCCGGCGCCACCCTGGCGGCACCCGGTCATCGCGCACCTCCTGACTCCCCGCGCACCGCGGGAACCGTCGCCTGGGGCGCCGTCTCCCGCGACGGTGTCGACCTGACCGTCGACGATGTCGTGCGTCCGTCCCCGAGACGCACGATCCGGTCGAACCTCTCGGTGTCGGCAACGAAGTGACTGACGATGAGCACGCTCACCCCTGAGCGGCGGCGCTCCTCTACGAGGGTCCAGAAGGTCTGGTAGGTCTCCCAGTCGAAGCCGGCGTACGGCTCGTCCAGGAGCAGGAGCTCCGGGTCGTGCAGCAGGGCCAGGGACAGGTTCAGCTTGGCCGTGGTACCGCCGGAGAGACGGTCCGCGCGGGTGTCCGCGTACCGCGCGAAGTTCAGCACCTCCAGGAGCTCCTCGGTCCGCGCGGTCAGGAGCGACCGCGGCAGACGGTACGCGGCGGCGAACAGGTCCAGGTGCTCACGGCAGGTGAGACGCGGGTAGAGCTGCGGCTGCTGCGGGCAGTAGCCGACCGCTCCCGCCACGGCGACCGTCCCGGCCTGAGCGGCCAGCGCGCCCACGATGACCTTCATCAGGGTGCTCTTCCCGGACCCGTTCTCCCCGACGAGCCCGACGACCTCGCCGGCATCCACCGTGAGGTCCGCGCCGCGGAGCACCTGGATGCGGCGGCGTCGCGGCCACAGCCCGGTCGAGAAGCTGCGCGTAACCCCTTCCACGGTCAGCACTCGCCGCGGGTGTGGCAGGCCTCCGGGCACGTCGCTGTCTCCGGCTCGAACGGGCAGGCTCGGGCCGGTCCCGGCGCGCGACCATGAGCGGTGGCTGCCCTCGCGCCGGGCCGCGTCTGCACTGTTGCCGTGAGCACCCATCGTCATCACCTGTCCCTCTCACGGGGCGCCGCTGTTGCCAGGCCTCGTCGGTCCCGCCGGGCCGGTCCTGTCATGACGTCGGCTCGGGCACCGGTCGGCTACCTTCACCCTGCGCCGGCCACGGTCAACGGCAGGGGCAGGAACGGTGAAGATCCCGTGTTGAGGCAGGGGCTTTGGCCCGGCAGGCCCGCGGCCGTGGGCCGGTCACGGTCCCAGCTTCGGCTTGGGGCCCAGGACGCGCTTCGTGCCGGGGACCATGAGTGCCATCTCTCGCGTCCCTGACCGGGCGACGCATCGGCCTCGGTCGTCGCCTCGGTCGTCGCCTCGGTCGTCGCCTGGGTCGTCGCCTCGGACGTCGCCTCGGACGTCGCCCGAGGGCCGCGTCCCCGTCACGGGTGATGTCCGGCGTGCTCATCCGTCGGCGTGGAGATGGGGGCGGAGGTGGGGGCGCTCGGTGGCACCGACACCACGCTGACCGTGGGGGTCGGCGTACCCGTGCTCGCGGCGCTGTTCCCGGCGAGCGCGGGGCCGATGACGAAGGCCGAGAGCGCGAACAGGCCGGTGAAGACGGCGGTCGCGACGGCCGGGGCTGCCCACGTGCCGAAGCGTCGGTGCAGCCTGCGCAGCAGCGGAACGGTGAAGACGAGGCCGAGGACGTACAGGACCGCGTTCCCGGTCACGCCGCTGAGGACAGCCGCTCCCGCCAGGAGGCCGATGTGGTGCAGCACGTGCGGGACCGCGCCGAGGAGCGACCCGATCACGGCCGTGGCGGCCGAACGCCAGGAACGGCCCGCAGGCGGGGTTGCGGACGGTGTGGCCGAGCCGCTCACCGGTTCCATGGCGGTAACGCCAGGACCCGCGTTCGCGTGGAGGTGGCGGGGCTGCTCGTGGTGACGGTTCGGCATGGGGACAGCATCAGCGGCACAGCCAGCGCGTCCCCTCGAGTTCTCGTGAAGGTTCGCTGAAGGGACCGGGCCAGAGCGGCGCCGGCACCCGGCGCACGCCGACCCGGCCATTCCCAAAGCACGGCCCGGCCACTGCAGCTGCCGCGAGTCCCCTGCCGACCGGGCAGACCGCCCGCGGGCTGCCCTGAGCCGCTTCCCGTGGCCGCGGCCGGCGTTCGACGCGGCCGGGCAGCTGCGGGCGGCGCCGTCACCGGCCGGCGGGCCTGGAGCCGCCCTCGCGACAGGTGCGCAGCGTTGCTGGACGGCAGCGGACGTCGCGTCCCGTGCACACTCGACACGAAACCTTCATCAAAACCACGTCGCTCGTGCCGGGTCCCGGTCCGATCCTGTGGGCGCCGCATGGCGATGCGGCCGACGGTTCGGCGGGCCTAGCTGTCCCCGCCGAGCCTGCGGGCGGTGGGTGGCGTGTCAGTCGCTCACCGCCCGCCCGGCCGATGCGCGATCCGCCGGTGGGTGCTCGTGACGAAGATGGAGTGATGATGGTGAACCTGACGGTCATGTACTTCGACGGCTGCCCGAGCTGGCAGACCGCCGTCGAGCGGGTCAGGGCCGCGGCGGTCCTGGCCCGGGTGCAGGTGCACGTGGACCTGGTGGCCGTGACCTCGGACGAGGACGCGGCCCGCCTGGGGTTCACCGGCTCCCCGACGATCCTGTTGGACGGCGCGGATCCGTTCGCGACGCCGGGTGCGAGCCCGGCCCTCGCCTGTCGGCTGTACGCCACCCCGCACGGGTTGGCCGGCTCGCCCTCGCTTGACCAGCTCGTCGACGTCTTCAGCCAGCGAGCCGGCTGACTAGGCCTCCACGGCTCTGGATTCGCGACTCGGGCGGCGCGAGGATGAAGACATGGCAGTGGCTGCCCAAGAGGAGGCGCAGCGTCCGACCTGCTGGTGCTGTGGCAACGCGTTCGACGAGCACGACCTGACGCGGCTCGGGACCCACCCGGAGGTCGGCGTCTGCGCCGCCTGCGCACGGTGGCTGTCGCGGCGGGCGAGGTCCACCGCCGACGCCGACGTGCACACCGTAGGTGCCGTGGTGCACCGCCCGTTCGCGGCCACCCGGGACCTGGTCGTGCGCGCCGGGCTGCAGGACTGGCCGCTCCTGGGTCGTGTCCTGCGACGTCTGGACCGGCACCTTCCCTGAGGGGGCCGCAAGGAGGCCCGGAGCGAGCAAGGATCCGGAGCCGGAGTCATGCGAGGCGACCTCCAGGATCAGACGGCGTTGATCCTGAAAACGATGAAGAGGATGAGCAGGAAGAGGATCGGGAGGAGCTGCTTCGTCACTGCTCGTCGACACGGTGCTGGCCGCGGCGCGACCTCGTCACTCTGCGTGTCGGGTCTTGGACCAGCTCGGCAGCGGATCGAGCAGCCGAGGCAGAGCGGCGCGGCGCGGCGGCGCTGGAGTCGCCAAACTACCCTCAAGCTGGTCTAAACTACATAAGCGACCGCCGCGTTATGTAGTTTAGACCCCTCTGTGAGGACTTCTTGTGCACTCCTTCGTCGATCTTGACCGCGCCCTCGGCGCTGTGCCAGCGCCTTTGGTGATGACCTTGCGCGACATCGACCGCGGCCAAGGCAGCGAGGGCTTGTACCTCCACCAGCTGCCCGACCTCCTCACCGAGCTGGCCAACCGCGCACGGGTCGCGAGCATCACCGCGTCGTCTGCCCTGGAGGGCATCGTCGTCAAGAACCGCAGCCGTGCGGCCGCCATCATCGCCAACAGGCCCATCGAGCTGCGCACCCGCAGCGAACAAGAGTTCGCCGGCTACCGGGCTGCCCTCGACTACCTTTTCGCCGAGGACTGGCGCCCCCTGAACGTCGGCCTGCTTCTTCACCTGCACCGGCTGCTGTTTGCGGATACCAAAGCCACCGGCGGGACCTTCAAGGAGAGCGACAACCTCGTTGTCGACCGGTCTCCCGACGGTATCCAGACCGTCCGATTCAAGCCCGTCCCGGCTGCGCGCACCGAGTACTACGCCGCCGAGCTCATGGACCGCTACGTCGATGCCGTCAAGGCAAACCGGCACCACCCAGTGCTCCTCGTCGGTGTCTTCGTCCTGGATCTGCTCATCATCCACCCGTTCGACGACGGCAACGGTCGCGTGGCCCGAGCGCTGACGAACGCCCTTCTCGCCGAGGCCGGGTATGGGGTCGGCCGCTACGTGTCGCTCGAGCAGCTCATCGCCGAATCTGCTGATGCCTACTACCAGGCGTTGCTCGACTCAACTCACGACTGGAACGACCACGCCAACGACCCGTGGCCCTGGCTGACCTACTTCAGCCAGCTCCTCGCTCGCGGCTACGCCCGGTTCGCTGAGGGTGTAGCCGCCGATAGGTCTGGAGGCACGAAAGCGGAACGGGTCCGTGAGCACGTCTTGGGCCACGGGGCGTCTGTCTTTGCGATCGCCGATGTCAGAGCCGCGCTACCCGGAATCAGCGATCCGACCATTCGACTCGTCCTCAATGGGCTGAAGGACGAGGGGCTCCTCAAGCCGCAGGGCACAGGACGCTCCGCCGTGTGGCTGCGTGTGACCCGGTAATCCACTCGGTGCACGCATGCCTGGGCGTCCCGTCTCAAGGCGGCAGTTCCGGAAGATCGTCGCGCCGGCAAAACCTGTGCTCCCGTGACCTGCACGTCGTGCGCAGACCACGGGATTGGACGACCCTGACAAGCGATTCGTTCTCCGGCGCCGAGGGCCAGCGCCTCGATGCCCGGCGGCCGGCGCGCCGGTCACGGACGACGCCCACACGGGGCTGTCGGTGTCCGATACGAAACCTTCATCGAAACGACGCGGTTCCTGCGGGGTCATTGTCCGAACCTGTCAACTGGTGCGTCGCACTGCGCGGCGGCCGACGGCCCGGAAGGCTCCCCCAGGTCCCCTCCGGTCCAGCGGGCGGTGAGTGGCGTCCCAGTCGCTCACCGCCCGCGCTGCCGGAGCTACCCCGATGGCTGCTCGAAATGACGTTGCAGCCAAGACGGTGATCCTGACGGTGATGGACTGCGCCGGCTGTCGCGGCCGGCTGACCGCCCTTGAGCGCGACATGGCCACCGCGGTCATGGCCCGTGCACCGGCCCACGTGGACCTCGTGGACGTCGTGACCGTGAGGTAGCAGGAGGACGCGGTCCGTCTCAGCTTCACCGGCTCCTTCACGTTTCTGCTTGACGGCAGCGACCCGTCCGCGACGCCGGGCCCGAGCCCGGCGTTCGCCTGCCGGCCATACGCCACTCCGCAGGGTTGGCCAGTTCGCCCTCGCTCGACCATCTCGTCAAGGTCCTCAGCCGAACGGGTCGCCTGACCGGCGCCCGACGCGCCTGGGAGCGCTGGTCGACCAGCTTGGAGCTGGGAGCTCCGCCGTGGGCTCCGACCAGAGCCGAGGCGCACTAACAGCTGCTGCGCCGGTCCTGCAACGCTAGCGGCACCTGCGGCAGCCACGGCCCTGTCGCGGGTCTCAGCGCTCGTGCTTCCGGCGCGGGCGGGCCCGGGCCTGACATCCCCGGTGGGCATGCCCCGGTGCGCCCACGCGCAGACCCGTCACATGCGAGCGACGTCCTGAGCGGCCTGCCCTCACGACGGCGCGGGCAACGTGAGTGAGAACGAAGTCCCACTCCCCGGCCCGTCGCTGCTGACGCTGATCACGCCCCCATGAGCCTCGACGATGGCCTTCGCGATCGTCAGGCCGATCCCGCTGCCGCGGTCATCGCGGGTGCGCGCGCTGTCTCCGCGGTAGAACCGTTCGAACACGTGCGGCAGCTGCTCGGCGGTGATCCCCTCCCCCGTGTCGACGACGAGCACGCTCACCGTCTCATCTCCCCGGGAGTGACTCGTTGTCATGGTGACCCGCCCCTCGGCCGGGGTGTGCCGCAGCGCATTCGACAGCAGGTTCGACAGGACCTGACCGAGTCGCTCCGGATCGGCGCGCACCGTCACGTCCCATCCCGACCCGTGGACGACGTGGAGAGCCACCTCCTTGGCGGCGAAGCTCGCCGCCGCCCCCCGGGCCGCGGCCTCGAGCACGTCCCCGACCCGGGCAGGCACCATGCCCATGTGCAGCTGCCCCTCCTCGGCGCGCGAGACCATCGCGATGTCGTCACAGAGCCGCGCCAACCGATCCGTGTGCGCACGGAACAACGCCGCGGTTTCCGGGCCCCACTCGGCCACCCCGTCGTCGAGACCCTCAAGGTACGCGCTCAGGGTCGCAACCGGGGTGCGCATCTCGTGCGCGACATCGCTGAGCAGACGTCGTCGGGTGTCCTCGGTGGACTCCAGCTGCGCAGCCATCGTGTTGAACGCGTCGGCAAGGCTCGACAGCTCGGGCCCCGCGTCGGCCACGTGCGCCCGCGCGCTGTACCGGCCCCGGCCCATCTCGGCGGCGGTCTTGGTCAAGCTTGCCAACGGCCGCTGCAGCCGCCCGGTGACGAACCAGGTCACCACCAGCGCGCACAGCAGCGCGATGACCAACGCGATGCCGAGCGAGATCAAGCTCGCGTCGCGGAACGCCTCCTCGACGTGCGCCATCTCGGTCCCGGTGGCCGAGGTCCCGGCCCGGACGAGGTGCTCGTGGAAGATCGGCGGACCCATGACGGCCGCGACGACGCTGGCGGTGATGATGCCGGCTGCGACCACGGCCCCTTGGGCCAGCAGGAGTCGTGTCGCGAGGGGTCTCCCTTGACCGTTGCCGCTGGTGCCGTTGCCACCGTTGTCGGCGCTGTCAGCGACGCCGTCGCTGTCACCGACGACGGGGTCGGAGGCGTTCCCCTCGTTCCCCTCGTTCCCGTCGCTGGGCCGGTGCTCATCCGTGCTGCGATGACGCGGACCGCCCCGTCGCGCCCCCGGGAGCCAGCGGAGCCGCGAACTTCGGGGGTGCGGCGACGGGCCGGCGGCGACGTTGGCGTCCGTCGCAGGCGGCGCGGCTGTTGCGGGGCGCGCGCGGCGTGCAGCACTCATGGACCCAGTCTCGCTGGCCAGCTCGCAGAGCGGCGGCCGCCGCCTCGATCTTGACCAAACATTCAACCGAACCCTGCGCGTCCAGGACATCTCTGAACCCTGGCTGCACGGCCGTCGCGCGAGCGTACGGCTCAGCGGTCACGTCCGGGTCAGGGCCGACCGGCGCCTCTTCACCACCGCCGCGCAGACCGCGCCCGCCGCGATCGCGGTGCCGGAGGCCGCGGTGCCGAGCTGCACCCACCCGGGCACGGCCAGACCTGCGCCGAGGACCGCATAGGCGGCCGCTCCCGGCAACAGACCGGCGGCGGACCCCAGCACAAACGCTCGCCGCGAGAGCCGGAGACAGCCACACGCGTAGTTGACCACCGCGAACGGCAGGACCGGCACGAGCCGGGCGCTGACGACGGCAAGCGCCACCTCGCGCCGGTCACCAGCGCGCGCAGCGACCGCATCCCCCATCCGCTCACGCGCTCGGCCTGCGCTGGCACGCCACTCCATGCCGCGCCGCGACGGCCCGTCGGATTCGCGCCACGAGTCCCTCGCCCTCGGGCGTCGCCGCACGGAAGTCCGAGCCGCGACGACGAACCGGGCCATCTCGTAGCCGGCCCACGCCGCCAACAGGCTCGCACCCCACGCGAGCAGCAGTCCGGCCCCCACGCCGAACACCCATCCCGCCGCGAGAGTCAGCACGGTGCGCGGCACCCCGAGCGATGTCACGACCACGAACCCGACTACAAACACGACCGGTGCGAACCAGCCCGTGTCGGCCAACAGCGGCGAGACCCAGTGCGGGCTGGTCAGCACCTCCCGTCCAGCGCTCACCGCCCGGACCAGGACGCTCCACCAGGAACGCTCCCCGCCAGGCGACGCGACGGTCAACACGGCTCCCGCCACGACGACGACGCCGACCGCCACACCGACCGCCAGGGCGACCGTGGCAGGCCCCCAGCTCCGGCCAGCACTTTCCCGACCGTCTCCGCCCGCGACGCACTCGCCACCGGCATCCGGCTCGATCCCGCGAGGTGCCGGCGTCACGGAGACAGGGATGTCCCCGTCACCGACCGAGCTGGCACGCGCACTCATGAGAGCACCCAGCATGAGCACCGGTTCCGCGTTCTCCAAATCGCCTCCACGCGCCGGAATATACCCATAGGGGGTAGGGGTTATGATCGAGTGACGACAGAGGAGAACCACCATGCCGAACACCCGACCATCGCGAAGCATCACCAGCGAGGCAGACCCGACCGGCCCTGACGCGGTCATCGCCCCCGCCACCTACCCCGCCACCCACTCAGCCACTCGGGCTGCCGCTGACGCCGGAAGGGCGCAGTCGCCGCAGCTGGGGAGGGCCGACACGCCGACCTCTGCAACGCACCCGACCCACGCCCACGGCGCCCCCCACGCCCACACCGAGCCGGGCTACATCCACCACAAGGATGCGCAGCTGAAGCGTCTTCGCCGGGTCGAAGGTCAGGTGCGCGGCCTGCACCGCATGGTCGAGAACGACATGTACTGCATCGACATCCTCACGCAGGTGTCCGCCGCCACCAAAGCCCTCGAGGCGGTCGCGCTCGGCCTGCTCCAGGACCACCTGAAGCACTGCCTCGTGGAGGCGGCCACGAACCCGGGCGCCGACCTGGACGCGAAGCTGAACGAAGCGTCCGCGGCGATTGCGCGCCTGGTCCGGTCCTGACCCACAGGCATCGGACACGGCGGACGCCGCCGGACACGGCCGGACGCTGCTGGCGGCACGGACGCGCAGACCCGACCAGGACCGGGACAGCAACCGCCCCGAAGAACCCACCCAGGGAAACGAACAACCAAGGAGAACCCGATGAGCGACACCCAGACCTTCCCCGTCACCGGCCTGACCTGCGGCCACTGCGTCGGCGCGGTCACCTCGGAGATCAGCGAGATCCCGGGCGTCACCGACGTGAGCGTCGACCTCGTGGCCGGCGGCACCTCGACGGTCCACGTCACCGCCGACCAGCAGGTCAGCCCCGAGCAGGTCAGCGCTGCCCTCGACGAGGCCGGCAACTACCAGCTCGCCTGAGGCTGTAGCCGTTCCAGGGCGGTGCGCCGACCAGTGCCTTCACGGCCGGAGCACCGCCCCGGACACCACTGCCCGCACCAACGGAAGGACAACCCATGCCGACCCAGGTCAACCCCGACCAGGTCAACCCCGACCAGGTCAACGTCGACCAAGTCAACGCCGACCAGGTCAACGCCGACCAGACCAGCCGCGTCCGGTCCACGACGAGCAGCCTGCCGGGTGACGGCAGCCCGGCCGCGACCGGCACGCTCGGACTGACCCCCCGCGGCGAGGTCGAACTGCTCATCGGCGGGATGACCTGCGCCAGCTGCGCCGCCCGGATCGAGAAGAAGCTGAACAAGCTCGACGGCGTGACGGCCACCGTCAACTACGCCACCGAGAAGGCCAAGGTCCACTTTCCCGACAGCGTCAGCACCGAAGACCTCATCGACACGGTCACCGCAACGGGGTACACCGCCACGGTCCCCACGCCGCTCGCACCGGCCACCGACCCCGCCGCGGCCCCGGGCACGCCCGGACCGCAGGGGGTCACGGGCGGCGGCCTCGACCCGCGCGAGGCCGAGGCGCGCGCGTGGCGCACCCGCCTGACCGTCTCCGGCGTCCTCACCGTCCCGGTCGTCGCCATGTCGATGATCCCTGCGCTGCAGTTCGACAACTGGCAGTGGATCTCCCTGACGCTGGCGTCGCCTGTCGTCGTCTGGGGCGCGCTGCCGTTCCACCGCGCCGCCTTCACGAACGCCCGCCACGGCGCCGCAACGATGGACACCCTCATCTCGGTCGGTGTCAGCGCCGCGTACCTCTGGTCGCTCTGGGCGCTGCTGTTCACGCACGCCGGCAGGACCGGGATGCGTATGCCGTTCGAGCTGCTCCCGAGCGGGGACACCGCCGACGCGGCCGGGTCGGCGCACATCTACCTCGAGGTCGCCGCCGCCGTCACGACGTTCATCCTCGCCGGCCGGTACTTCGAAGCGCGGGCCAAGCGCTCCTCGGGCGCCGCGCTGCGGGCGCTGCTCGACATGGGCGCGAAAGACGTCGCCGTCCTGCGCGCCCGACCCACCAGCAACGGCGCCCCCGACCCGTCCGGCGAGACCGTCGAGACCCGGATCCCGGTCGCGCAGCTCGTCGTCGGTGACCAGTTCGTCGTCCGTCCCGGCGAGAAGATCGCCACCGACGGCATCGTCACCTCCGGCACCTCCGCCGTCGACGCGTCCATGCTGACCGGCGAGTCCGTCCCCGTCGAAGTCGCCCCCGGCGACCCCGTCGTCGGTGCCACCGTCAACGCCGGCGGTCGCCTCCTGGTGCGAGCCACCCGCGTCGGCGCGGACACCCAGCTGGCCCAGATGGCCCGCCTCGTCGAGGACGCCCAGAACGGCAAGGCCCAGGTGCAGCGCCTCGCCGACCGCGTGTCGGCCGTCTTCGTCCCGATCGTCATCGGGCTCGCCATCGCCACCCTCGCCGCGTGGCTGGCGACCGGACACACTGCAACGGCCGCGTTCACCGCAGCCGTCGCCGTCCTCATCATCGCGTGCCCGTGCGCCCTCGGGCTCGCCACCCCGACCGCCCTGCTCGTCGGGACCGGCCGCGGCGCCCAGCTCGGCATCCTCATCAAGGGCCCCCAGGTGCTCGAGTCCACCCGCCGTGTCGACACCGTCGTGCTCGACAAGACGGGCACGGTCACCACCGGACAGATGGGCGTCGTGGCCATCCACACTGCCGACAGCGTCCCCGTGAACGACGTCCTGCACGTCGCCGGCTCGCTCGAGAACGCGTCGGAGCACCCGATCGCGCGCGCGGTCGCCGCGCACGCCCAGGCGGCAGGCATCGACCTGACCGACGTCGAGTCGTTCTCCAACGCAGGCGGTCAGGGCGTCTCCGGAGTCGTCGACGGTCACGCCGCCGTCGCCGGACGACGGACGTGGCTCCAGCAGGACTGGTCGATGACACCCCCGAACACCCTGCGCACGGCCGCGTCCGCGGCAGAGCAGCTCGGCCAGACACCCGTCTGGGTCGGGTGGGACGGGCAGGTGACCGCGGTCATCGTCGTCGCCGACCAGGTCAAGGAGTCCTCGGCCGCCGCGATCGCCGAGCTGAAGGAGCTCGGCCTGCGCCCCGTTCTGCTCACCGGTGACAACGCCGCAGCGGCGGCGGCGGTGGCTGCCACCGTCGGGATCGACCCGGCGGACGTGATCGCGGAGGTCCTCCCGCAGGACAAGGTCGATGTCGTCGCGGCCCTCCAGCGTGACGGTGCGGTCGTGGCCATGGTCGGCGACGGCGTCAATGACGCTGCCGCGCTCGCCCAGGCCGACCTGGGTCTGTCGATGGGCACCGGCACCGACGTGGCCATCGAGGCCTCCGACCTGACCTTGGTCACCGGCGACCTGCGAGCGGCACCCGACGCGATCCGTCTCTCACGGGCCACGTTGCGCACCATCAAGGGCAACCTGTTCTGGGCGTTCGCGTACAACGTGGCCGCGCTCCCGCTCGCTGCCATCGGCCTGCTGAACCCGCTCATCGCCGGAGCCGCCATGGCGTTCAGCTCGGTGTTCGTCGTCTCGAACAGTCTTCGCCTGCGCCGCTTCGACCCCGCACGGCGCTGACGTCACCGGCTCGACCCGAGAAGCCGAGCAGTCGACAACGGATCGGACCAGACGTTGGGCGAGAGGTTGGACGACCGGTCGGCCGACAAGGCCCGGTGGGCCCGGCAGGCGCCACGCGATGAAGCAACACACGATCTTCATCAGATCCTCAGCGTTCATCAGGGCAGGTGCCCGACAGTGGTGACGCAACCAGCACTGCCGCGCGTCTGAGGAACGCCCGGCAGGGTGGTGGCCTCGTCCCTGCGGGAGGGGTCGCCGCGGGCGGTGGACAGCTTCTCGCATAGCCAGTCCACCGCCCTGCTGGTTGACCACGGAGCCCGAGGTGCACCCCCTTAGCCAACCTGCCGCCCCTGCCGCTCTCGCGCCCCTGCAGCCGCAGCCGGGCGCAGCCCTTGGCCGGGCCGGACATAGCGTGTGGTCAGGCGCTCAGACCGGTAGCTGACGGGCGTGCGCCTCTTCCACGACGAAGGGTCGGTCCACGTCCTCGACGACGACACGCTCGACGCTCGCGCACCCCAAGGCAACGACGGCAGCCGGGTGGAGCCGCTCAGCGTCGCCGGCCCCATGGACCAGGACGAGCACTCCGGAGGGGCGCAGCATCGGCGCCAGGCCCGCGAGCTCCGCGTTCACGCGGGCCGGACCACCGAGGTAGTAGAGCATCTCAGCGACGATGAGGACATCGATCGAGTCCACCCCCACGCCGTTCAGCACCAGAGCTGCGGTCCGCGCATCGGACTGTTCCACCCGCACCTGAGGCTGACCGCCCGTTCGGCGCCGGGCCGCAGCCACGGCGACCGGGCTGATGTCGAGACCGACGACCCTCGAGGACGGATACGCCTCTGCGATCGCCTGCAGGTTGTGACCGTCGGCGCAGCCGAGCTCGACGATGATGCCCGAACCGGCTCGTGCTGGCGGAAGGCTGGCCACCAGCATCTGCCGCTTGCGCCGCTCGTACGGGAGCCCGTCGTACCGCCAAGGATCCTCCGACAGCGAGAAGAGCGCCTGGAACACGCCCATGCGCAGGCGGCGCGCCACCGCGGCCGGCAGGGTGCCGATGACCTTGAACGCGGCCCGGTGCAGCCATTCGCCCGCTGCGGAACCCGTCGGCTCGCTCGGCAGGCTCAACGGCCCCTCCGAGTGCCCGCCCAAGCCCGCCCGAGAGCCCCCGCCCAAGCTGACGCCGGAGCTGAGGCCGGAGCGGGCCCGAGGTCGACGGCCAGCGAGCGCCGCCAACCACGCGAGAGCCAGGCCCAGCCGCCAGACCGCGACCGTCGCGATCGACGCGCCCGCCGAGAGACCCACCCCCGCCAACGTCGCCGCGAACACGACGTCGGCGAGCCCGACCCCGGCCGCAGGAACGCTCGCCAGCGTCACCACGCGGGCGACGACACCCGCCAAGCCCACCTCGAGAAGGCTCACGGCGACCCCTTCGGTGTGCGTCAGGGCCCACGCCGCCGCCGTCGTGGTCATCGCCACGACCACCTCGCCGAGGACGGCCGCAGCCGTCAGGTGCGGGCCGCGGACGGCCAGCCACCGGTTCCGGCCGGGAACGCGGGCGACGCGCCGCGTTGCGACGCACAGTCCGGCCAGCACCACCAGGGTCGTGGCCGCGACGAGACCGGCAGAGGCACGGGCCGGCAGATGCCCGGTGAGCACGAGGTATCCCGCGGCGAGCACCGAGGCCGGGACCAGGAGGGCAAGGGTGACCCCGGACGCTGCCGCAGCCAGCTCAGGTGGGGCGAGGCCGCCCCGGCCAACCGCAGCGGGATCGGTCCATGCCCAAGCCCGGGTCGGCGCCGACCGCGGCAGGCACGCCACCAGGTCAGCTCCGGCAAGCAGGCACCGCCGATGCGACACCCCGGGCGCGGCGGCACGCACCCGAACCCAGCCCGCGAGCAGCCACGCCGCCGCGGAGCCGGCGATCACCAGCACTGCCATGACGTCGCTGCGCACCACGAGGTCACCTGCGGCACGGGCCACGTCGAGTACCTGCAGCGCCAACGGCTGGACGGGCATCAGGAGGTTCGACATCACAAGCTCCTAGGCACGTCGGGACCGGACGTCCGCGCACGCGGCGGGCACGCTCGTTGCAGACGTGCCCGGCGCGGGCGGCGGCGTGCCACCGGGCCTGCGGCGCTCCACCACTTCGCGCCACCTGCCCGACGACCCGCGCCCCCGCCCCGGCCCTTGCCCGCGCCCCGGCTCCTCGTCCGGAGCCTGGCGGCCACGAGCACGACCAGAGCCGCCGTCGCCACCGCGTCGGGAAGGCCGCCGAGGCGGGTGGCCAGGGTGCGCTGCACCCGCAGCGGGAGCGCACCCCGGACCACCGCCTGGGTGAACAGTTCCGTGGTCTGCAGGACGGTGCCGTCCGGCCGGATGAGAGCGCTCTGCCCCACGGTGGAGATGTGCACGACCGACCGGCCGAACTCCATCGCACGGACACGGCTGATCGCGAGCTGCTGTGGTGACTCGGCCGTGAACCCGAACGTGGCGTTGTTCGTCTGCACCAGCAGCACGTTCGCGCCCTCCTCGACCGCGTCACGCATGAGAGCGTCGTAGGCAACCTCGAAGCAGATGGCGAGCCCCGCGCGGATCTGAACCCCGCTGGCGGCGGTCGTGGAGAAGATCCCGGCACCCGCTCCGGCCACGATGTCTCGCCGGACCAGGTCCACCTGGCGGCTGATGAGGCGCCAGAACGCACGGTTCGGGATGTACTCGGCGAACGGGACCGGGTGCTGCTTCACGTAGCGAGCGGTGTTGCCCCGGCCGGGCTCGAACAGCAGCGCCACGTTCGAGAGCTGGTGCGCGGGCTCTTCGAGCAGACCCCCGACGACGAGCGGGGCACCCACCGCGGCAACCGTCCCCTCGATCAGGTTGCGTGCGTCCGCGTTGCGCAGGGGGTCGATGTCGGAGGCGTTCTCCGGCCACACCACGAGGTCCGGCCGGGGCGCGCGACCGGCGGTCACGTCCTGCTGCGCGCGCGCGGTCGCGTCCACGTGGTTGTCCAAGACGGCTCGCCGTTCGCTGTTGAAGTCCAGCCCGGCCCGCGGGACGTTGCCCTGAACTCCGAGGAACTGCGCCGTCGGGCCCTGGACCGGCAGCGGCACCGCGTAGCCGGACAGCATGAGCGCCGCCGCGACCCCCAGAGCCGGCACGGCGCGTACCACCCCGGCGGGTGGCCTCGCGCGCCCCGCCCGGTCCGCGCGCAGAACCTGCTGGGCGGCCACAGCAGCGAGCGCGCCGGTGAGAGCGACGACGAGCGCCACGCCGGGGGTGCCACCCACAGCCACGAGCCGGCCGAACGGTGAATCCGCCTGGCTGAACGCGACCTTCAACCAGGGGAAGCCGCCGTAGGGCGCCCGGGCCCGGACGCCCTCAGCGACGACCCAGGCGAGCGCGAACGCCACCGGTCGGACCCGGCCTGAGCGGCTCAGCCACCCGTAGAGCGCACCGAACAGCGCGAGGAAGAACGCTTCCAGCAGGGACAGCGCGACCCAGGGAACCGGCCCGACGTAGATCCCAGACCATTGCAGGCTCGGGAGGAAGAACGCCGCCCCGACGGTCAGGCCCAGCATGAAGCCTTTCCGAGCGCCGGTGCCGGTCAGGACGAGGGCGAGCAGGCTCAACGACAGCGGCGCGGCCACCCAAACATTGGCCGTGGGAAACGCTACCGACAAGAGACCACCGGCCACCAGGGCCAGCAAGGCGCGAAACGACCGGAGCGACCGGAGCGACCGGAGCGACCGAGGTGACACCGGGACACGGCTCTCGTCGCGGGCGCTGGGGGGCCGTGCCGAGAGCCCGCCGGTCGCCGCGTCAGCCGTAGACAGCGCGTCGACCGACCGGCGCGTCACGTTCCTCCTTCGGGGCCTGGACGCGACCCTCATGCCGCGGCCTTCTTGCGGGGACTCATGCCGGGGACTCATGCCGGGGACTCATGCCGGGGACTCATGCCGGGGACTCATGCCGGGGACTCATGCCGGGGACTCGTCGCGGCGACGTCAGCACGGGAGGCACCCGGAGGAGGCACCGGGAGGCGCCGGGAGGCTGTGACGCGCGTGCCAACGCCCGCGGCCAACTCGCCGGCGTCCGCGGCTGCGAGGTGCACCGTCGACACGGCACGGTCACGCCGGGTCGGTCGCCGGCGGCGCCGTGACACCACCCGAGGCGGGTCACAGCCACCCGTCCGGGTTTACAGGACGACCGTCCTCGTAAGTGCCGAAGTGCAAGTGACACCCGGTCGAGAAGCCTGTCGTCCCCACGTACCCGATGACCTGGCCTCGCCGGACGGGGCCGTCCCACGTGGCGACCCGTGACAGGTGGTTGTAGCTGGTGACCAGGTCGACGCCGCGGCGGATGCCGTGGTCGACGAGGACCTGGTTCCCCCAGCCGCTCGAGTTCCAGCCGGCGCGGATGACCTGCCCGTCAGCGGCTGCGTACCCCCGGCGTTCCACACGCGGCGGCGATGTCGAGGCCGTCGTGGAGCATCCACCGCTGCAGCACCGGGTGCCACCGCATGCCGTAGCGCGAGGTGATCGTGCCCGCGAGGGGACTACCCAACCCTCCGTTCGTGCGGGTCACGGGCGGCGGGAGCGATGGCCGATACGTCCGTCCCGCTCGGCGCGCCGCGGCCGCCTTCGCGTTCTCGGCCCGGATCTTCGCGGCTCGGGCCGCCTCGCGCAGCTGCTCGGCCCGTCGGGCGATGCGGGCCCGCTCGAGCAGGACAGTCTGCAGGCGGCGCGCGTCCGCACGTTTGGCCGCGAGTTCGCTCTCCTCCTGAGCCTTGCGAACGGTGAGCTCCTGAGCTTGGCGGGTCTGGCTCGTGCGCAGCACCTGCAGCGATCGTTGTGCCGCGGCCGCGTTGTCGCGCGCGGTCACCGCGTTCCGCTTGGCGATCTCGGCCTGGCTGGCCGCGAACGTGGCGGTCCCAGTTGCCGCTTGCGCCTGCTCCCAGGACTGACGGACCTGCCCACGGAGCGCACGGACCTCGGCGGCCACCGCGGTCAGGTACCCCTGCGTGGCCCTGCTCTCGCTCGCGGCGACACCGACCTGGTCGATGGCATCGGCACCGATCTGGCTGGCGATGTCGGCCAGGGCCGAACGCTCAGCCAGCGTTCGCGGTGACGACATGCCCAGGAGCAGGCTCAGCTGCGGTGACGGCTGGCCGGACTGGAACACCTCAGCTGCGTACGCGTCGAGGGCGTCCTGGGACGCGTCGAGCCGGTCGGCGTCAAGCGCGCGCTGCTCGGTGGCTCGCTGCTGCCTCGCCACCGCTTCCGCGAGCCGCTGGGTGACCGCCTCGTATCGGGCCTTGGCCTCCTGCTGCGCGCGGACGGCTCGCTCCCGGGTGAGCACGGCGTCACGCTCGGCGGCGATCGAGGCGGTAAGGACCTGGCGCGCGCGGGTCAGCGCCTGACCGGCGCGTGGAAGGCGCGCCTCAGTGCTCCTCAGGGTGACGTACGCGGCCGCCAGGTCCGCACCGGTGTTACGAACCACCTGCTCGATGCGTGCAACGTCGCGGTCCGCTTCACGCTTCTGGTCCTCGATGCTGTCGGCGCCCGCCGGCCAGCTTGACGTGACGGCGATCAGGACGGTCACGACGGCGACATGGCGCGTGCGCCGCCGGCGCGGCCGTGCCGGCGAGGTGGGCACGGGGACAGGTGGGCGCAGGAGCATAAGGAAACGTGTACTCAACGTGTGACCAGAGTGACCGGTGAGATCCCTGAAGATTTCATGAAGATCACCCGCGTCCCTTGAGCCCGGTGCGCATGGGCGGAACCAGCTCGATGCCCGGACGCCATCGGTGCGGCCCCCTGGGTCGCGCGCACCGTTGGCGCCCTACCCAGGGGATATCCGTTTCGCCGAGCTCTTCATCCCTGGCGAGCGCGCGAAGCCGGTCGTCATCGTCTCAAGCGAGACCTACGCGTCCGAGCTGGGATACGACCTGTTCATCGTCTGTCGCAAGACGAGCAACCCGGCCCCGGCCCGTCAGTTCGAGGTGCCCCTCTGACAGGGTGGCAAGGTGGTCTGCTCCGACGTGCGCACCGTCTCCAGACACGACTTGGTGACGCGGACCACCAACGAGCACACGCGGTGATCAGGCGTGAGCGTGTTGCCGTCCTTGAGGCAACGCGCACCATGCTGGGTCTGCCGGTCGGTCAGGTGTCTCAGGCCGGGATGGAAGCCGAGGCGGTAAAGTTGAGCGCGAAGGAGGGGTATCCATGGCTCGTGTTGCCCGCGCGGATGCACGCATTCGTACGATGAAGCTCGTTCAGAGCTCTGAGAAGCCAGCCGTCACTGCCCCCAGCGCTCAGCGCGTCGCGCGCGTGTCGGCCCGCACCCGTCGCGACCCTGTGTGGCGCGCGGAGGACTGAGCCTAAGCGGCTCTCACCTGGTCCCTCCTCTCGTGGGGCCTGCTTCTCGGTAGCTGGCCACGCCAGTAGACCGACGTCCACCCATCACCGTCGGTTGCACATGCGCTGGAAGCGCAGAGGGCAGGCGTCGTCGCCCCGGTGACCGGCACGGGCGTCCTGTGACCGTCCGCCGCTGCGGCCCGGGTCACCGGCCGTGAGATGGTCACCCGGTGCCCACCAGTGAGCAAGACCTCCGAGCTGCCTCCCGGTCGTTCCTCGGGCCCGCCGACCAGCGCTACTGAGGCACCCGGACGCGGTGAGGTTCTCGGGTACGGTCCTCCACATGCCGAGGACGCCGCCCACGCCGTACGCCGACACACTGATGGCGGAGCTCGACGCGATTGCTGCCGACTACGCAGCGGTGCTCCAGCGGTCCGAGATTCGGAACATCGACCCGAACCGTCACGGCGGTGGGGGCATCAGCTGAATCGGCTACGCCACCCATGGGTGGGCCCCCAGCGATGGCGAGCTCGAAGCCGCCCGAATGTCCGTTCTCGCTCGGCTGCGCGACTGGGCTCCGCGCTTCCGGCTGCTGTTCCCTCATCCGACAGCCCAGGTCGAGAAGCGTCACGACAAGGCCATCAAGCACCTCGAGAGGTGGCTGCTGCGGGGCAACGGCAACGACAGGTCCGTCCCGGTCAGCATCCCCGCTGCGCTCGCGGCGGTCGAGGACTCGGTCGCAACCCTGCGGTCCGCTCGCGAGCTCCTGCCGGACGACGAGTTCAAGCACAGGCTCGTGGTGGACACCAACGCACTCCTGGACGAGCCTGACCTGGCCGCCTACGCCCCCGTGATCGGGAGGCGGTACATGGCGCACATCCTGCCGGTTGTCCTGCGCGAACTCGATGACCTGAAGCGCGCCGGCCGAAACGACACGGTCCGAGAGGCAGCACGCAAGGCCGATCGCCGCCTGAAGGGGCTCCGCGACAACGGCGACGTCCGAACGGGCGCCAAGGTGGCGGGCGACGTGTGGGCGGCGTTCGAGCACCTCGAGCCACGCCGCGAAGGTCTTCCGTCGTGGCTCGACCTCGACGTGCCTGACGACCGCTTCGTGGCCTCAGCCCTTCTTCTGCAGAGCCGCCACTCGGGCTCAGCGCTGGTCGTCGCGACCAGCGACCTGAACATGCAGACGAAACTAGCTGCGGTCGCACTGCCATTTGTCGAGCCACCGGAGCGCTGAACTCGGGAGCCTCCGACGATGGGCGGTCACCTCGGGAGGTAGCGACTGAGGCGGAGCTGCGACTCGTGCGGCTATGGCCATGGCGCGTCGACGGGGACGGCTTCGAGTCGGGTCCCGAGGTGCGCGCACAGGGCTGCGAGGGTGCGGATGCTGACGAAGCGGAATCCCTTGAGGTGGTACAGCTCCGTGACGGTGTTGTGGCGCACCCCGACCGCGCGGGCGACCGCCCTCCTGGAGACTCCAGCGGCCCACATCCGCTGCTGGAGCTGCCCCAAGGCCTCGATCTGCCAGGGGATGGCTGGCCCGTAACCAGCGCGGCGCCAGGACGCCACCCGGGCCGCTGCAGCGCCGCCGTGCTCGGCGGCGTCACCGGCCGGGGAGCCAGGCACCTGCACCCGGCAGCCCAGCACGTCGGCGACGATGGCCACCGTCTCGAAGCTCGGCCACGCGCTGCCCTGCTCGAGCCCGGTCAGGACCGACAGCGCCAGCCCGGTCTGGCCGCTCAACGCCCGCAGGCTCAGGCCACGGGAGGCCCGGGCCCCCACCAGCTGTGACGCGAGGTGCCGATAGCCCTCGACGCTGCGTCGCTCGAGGTCGTTGACGTAGCTCTCGTCCGGGCGGGTCGCCAACGTCCACCGCCACTTCCCGTCCGGGCCGCGGCGGCCGCGCGGAGCGGGCCAGCTCGCCGGCGCCTCCGGCGGTGGTGCGCTCGGGATGCGGCGACCGTTCTCGTCCGTGGGCGCGAGCAGCCAGCCCAGCGTGCGTTCCCAGTCCTGCGGCGCCACGCGGCTTCCCCTGTCGTCCCGACTGTATCGGCCCACCGATCCAACCATGCCGGGCACAGTCGTCAGCGGTTCAGCGCACATTCCAGCCACATCACCACAGCCGCTGAACCCGCGGCCAGCAGCACCCGCTGCCCAACGGACGCCTCGCCGAGCAACCCCACCCGCATCGGGTGCCCGACTCGGCGGTTCTCAACGAACCCTCGAGGCAGCCGCTCATGTCCGCGACCACGTCCAACCCCGCCATCGCCAAGGTGATGTTCTCCTCGGCGTCCGACGACTGGGCGACCCCCCAGGCGTTCTACGACGCGCTCGACGCCGAGTTCGGCTTCATTCTCGACGCATGCTCGAGCACCACCAACCACAAGGCCCCGCACTTCTTCGCCCTCGACCACCCTGACCCTGACCGCCGCGACGGTCTCGCCGGCGACTGGGCCGCGGACGCCCGCACCCACCAGGGGGCGGTCTGGCTCAACCCCGTCTACGGCCGCACCATCGGCGACTGGATGGCCAAGGCCGCGGCGACGGCCCGCGCCGGCGCAACCGTCGTCTGTCTGGTGCCGGCACGCACGGACACCCGGTGGTTCCACGACCACGTCCTGGCCGAAGGGGCTGAGGTCCGCTACGTCCGCGGTCGGCTGAAGTTCGGCAGCGCCACCACCGGCGCTCCGTTCGCCAGCCTGGTCATCATCTACCGCGGCGCCTCCTCGGTCGGGGCGGCCGAGGAGTCGTCAGCCGAGGTCGTCGCGACCCGGCCACAGGGTGACGTGCAGGATGTCCTCGAGTCTGGCGACCGTGACGAGGTCCGGCCAGGTTCGGCCGCCCATCAAGTCGTGGACGGCTGCAGCGGCGATGAGCCCGGCCCTTTTCGGGCCTTCGATGGAGGCACGCTCATGGGCAGGAGAGCCACCGGCGCCCGCCGGTACCGGTCCGCGGGGCCGTCGGCGTCATCGCCAGCCACCCGGGTTTCAGCGCTGCGCCTCCCCCCGTCAGGGCGCGTTTCGGTACTCCGTCGGCAGCTCAGCATCGACGGCGGCCGCGAGCGTCGGGGCGCAGGCGGCCAGGGCCTGTCGGGTCACCAGCAGGAGCGAGAGCGTGGTGCCACGCTCGTCGTCGACGGGGAACGCGGCCTCCGGGTGGCGCCGGGCGAAGGAGCGGATCAGGTCAGCGTCACGGGTCACCCGCTCGACATCGTCGGCGGTGGCTGCGGGCTGGCAGCGCGCAGCGATCTCATGCAGCGCGTCGTGCACCGGTTGCACCTGAGCCGGGGGCAGCGTCGCCGCAGCGGTGACCGTGACCGGCGGAGGCCAGCGGTCCGGCCCCGCGGTCGTTGCGTGCTCGGACCGGACGGTCATCAGCACGGCGACGCCGAGCCCGGCCACCACTGCCGCGACGGCGAGCGCCGTCACGAGGCCCCGCGACGGCGCCGCCAGGGGTGGCACGGTCACATCCCGGAGTAGTTGTGCATCCCGGCGAAGGTGGCCATCAGGTTCACGAGGGTGAAGTTGATGATCACCGCGACGTAGCCGGCGAGAGCGATGTAGGTGGTCTTGCGCGCGTTGACCCCGGCGGTGGCCCGACCGTGCATGTAGGCGGCGTAGACCGTCCAGATGATGAAGGTCCACGCCTCCTTCGGATCCCACTGCCAGTACGCACCCCACGCCTCCTTGGCCCAGATCGCGCCCGCGATCAACGTGAACGTCCACAGGATGAACGCGACCATGTTCAGCGAGTAGGCGCCGCGCTCCAGGGTGCCCGCGTCCGGGACGGTGGCGAGGAACCGGGCACGTACGGTTCCGGTGCGGGCCCGGTGCGCCTGCACGAGGGACAGCACGCCGAGGGCGAAGCCGATGGTGAAGAACGCGACGGCGAGGAACGCGATCGAGACGTGGATGCCCAGCCAGTACGACTTCAGGGCCGGCATCAGCTCCCCGGCCTCGGTGTACAGGACGGTCACGGACAAGCCCAGGACGAGCAGGATGGGCGCAACGATGAACAGGCCCAGCCACTGCCACTGGTTGCGGCGGGCGAGCGCGCTGTAGACGGCGCCGACGGCCGCGGCGGCCGCGGTCGTGAACTCGAACATGTTGCCCCACGGTGGCCGCATCACGGCGATCCCGCGCAGCAGCACCGACCCGATGAGCAGGAGGGTCGCGAGGTAGGTGAGCATCAACGCGACACTGCCGCGCTGGCGGCTGACCCGGCTCTGGGTCTGCATGGGCGCGGCCCCATCCCGCACGTCGTGCACGATGGAGATACCGGCCGGTCCAGGCAGCCCCGTACGGGCGCCGACGGATCCGGCCCTAGCGAGCGACGGTTCCTCAACTGCTGCGTCGGCGTGCGCCGCGCGGGCCCCCGCAGCCGTAGCTGTGGGTGTGGCTGTGGGTGTGGCTGTGGGTGTGGCCGAGGAGGTCTTGGTCGTCGTCCGTGCCGCCAGGTGCCAGGCGAAGGCGAGCATGGCGAGGGTGAAGACGATCATGGACGAGTAGAGGGCCAGGTTCGCGTCGGCAGCAAGCGTCTCGGGGGTCATCGCATCTCCTGAGGATCTGAGGGCTCCGTGGGCGGCTCCGTGGGCGGCCCCGTGGGTCGTGCCGTCTCAATGGCGGCGTCGGTCGCGAGGCCCGCCTGGGCCGTGGTCCCGGCGTCGGCGCTGGCTGGGGTGGCGGGTCGAGCGGGCAGCGTGGGCAGCGTGACCGTGAACGTTGCACCGTGCCCGAGACCGCGGCTGGCAGCGGTGAGCGAGCCGCCGAGAGCGTCCGCGACGGCCTTGCTGATGGTCAGACCGATCCCGGAGCCGCCGTGTGCCCGGTCTCGGGCCGTGTCACCGCGGTAGAACCGTTCGAAGACGTGCGGCAGTTGCTCGGCAGCGATGCCGTCGCCGTTGTCACGGACGTCGATCGCGACCTCGGCATCGACCAGGAGGGCAGTGACGGTCACGGTGCCTCCCGCCGGGGTGTGCCGTAGCGCGTTGCCGAGCAGGTTGGCGCCGATCTGCCCGAACCGTTGCGGGTCGACACTCACCGTCGTCCCGGCGGCGGGCTCCGCGTCGACCACCAGGTTGACGCCCTTGAGCTGGTACGCGGCGCGGGCCGCGTCCGCGGCTGCCCACACCAGGTCCGCGACGCGGCAGGGTCGCAGGTCCAGCGGGATGCGTCCCTCCTCGGCGCGGGACACGTCATCGAGGTCCTCGGCCAGCCGGCCCAGCCGGTCGCTCTGGTCGAGCAGGACCGCCGCGACGTGATCGTCCCAGCCCACGACACCGTCCTGCAGGCCCTCGCTGTACGCGCGGACCGTCGCGACCGGGGTACGCATCTCGTGGGCCAGGTCCGACAGCAGCTGCCGGCGGGTGTCCTCGACCTGCTCGAGCCGGGCGGCCATGGTGTTGAACGCCTCGGCGAGCGTGTCCAGTTCGCGGCTGGCGCCCGTGACGGCCACCCGACGGTCGTAGTGCCCCCGGGAGACTTCCCGCGCTGCACGGGTCAGCGCCCCCAGGGGTGCCTGCAGTCGTCCGCTGAGGTACCAGGCCACGACGGACGCGCAGCCGAGGGCGACGACGAGGGCGATGCCCAAGGACGTGAGGCTGCTGTCGCGGAATGCCTCCTCGATGTGACCGAGCTCGGGCGAGTCCGCCGGGTGACCCGCTCGGATCAGGTGCTCGTGGAAGATCGGTGGGCCCAGCAGGGCCGCGACCACCGCGGCCGTGACGATGCTCGCCACGAGCACCGCCAACAGGGCCACCATGAGCCTCGTTGCCAGGCTCTGGCTCCCCCACGACCAACGGGGGCGCGACCATCGCGACCCGCCCACCGACCCGAGCCGCCCCGACCCGAGCCGCCGCGACCCGGCCCCGGGACGCTCGCCGCCGGTGACCCGCGGGCTCATCCGCGTCCCATCCGGTACCCGACGCCGCGCACGGTGGTGATGAAGCGCGGGTTGGTCGAGTCGTCGCCGAACTTGCGGCGCAGGTGCGCAATGTGCACGTCGACGATGTGCTCGTCACCGACCCAGGCCGCGTCCCACACCTCGTCGATGAGCTGCCGCCGCGACCAGGCCAGGTTCGGCCGTTCGCTCAGGACCGCGACGATGTCGAACTCGGTCCGTGTCAGGGCGACCGGTTCCCCGTCCACGCTCACCTCGCGGCTCTCGTGGTCGATCCGCAGTGGCCCGAAGACGCTCACCGTGCCAGGTCGCAGACGTGACTCGTCAGGGCGTGCCGGACGTGGACGACGCAGCACCGTCTGGACCCGGGCCACCAGCTCGCGCGGGCTGAACGGCTTCGTGAGGTAGTCGTCAGCGCCGACGGACAGGCCGATGAGCTTGTCGGTCTCGTGCGAGCGCGCGGTCAGCATGATGATGTAGCAGTCGCTGAAGGTGCGGACCTGCCGGCACACCTCCACGCCGTCCAGACCCGGCAGGCCCAGGTCGAGGATCATGACGTCCGGTGCCTGCTCACGGGCTGCCGCGACCGCGTCAGGTCCCGAATGGACCAGCGCCGGCGCGAAACCCGCCTCCGTCAGGTAGGTGCCGACCAGCGCGGCAAGGGAGCGTTCGTCGTCGACGACGAGGACGCGCGCGGGAGGGAACTCGGTGGCCGGACTGCTCATGCCCGCCAGTGTCCACGCCCCGACTCGGGCCTGGTCACCGCGCACGGCCAAAGGCGCGAACCTTCGTTGAATCTTCATGAAAAGTGGGTCGAACCCCAACTCCCCCGGCTGAGTCTGGACATGCGGACAACGGGCGCACCGAGCGTCCCGCCGCGCGCCACGGACGGCGCCACGGACGGCGCCACGGACGGCGCCGCAGCGGCCGCGTCGTCGGCGCGAGCCGCCGTCGGGCGCGTCGTCCCGGCGAGGACGAAGAGGAGGAACGACATGATGTGGACCTCCGGGATGGGACCCGGGATGTGGCTGCTCATGGTCGCAGGCACGCTCGGCTTCTGGGTTCTGGTCGCCATGCTCGTGCGCGCCATCTTCCACGACCGCGCCCCCGAGTCCGGAGCCGCGGTGGTCCCGAGCCCGCTGCACGTGCTGGCTGACCGGTTGGCCCGCGGTGAGATCACCCTCGAAGAGTACGAGCAGCGCCGGACCGCGTTGACCGGGCTGGCCGCACACCCGGACCGACCGGCGCCGTCCCCGACCGCGGCCGCGCCGCGGTCCCCCCTGACCGTTCCCGATCCGACGAAGGACCGCCACCACTCATCATGAGCATCATCTCTCGACGCACCCTGCTCCTCGGCCTGGGCGGGGCGGGGTCCGCCGCAGCCCTGGCCGCCTGCACCACCACCGGCCCGAACACGCCAGGCGCCACCGGCGCCCCGACACCCGGACGGGCCTTCGGGACCGGTCCAGCCGTCACGCCCACCCGTGGGCAGCGGGTCGTCGAGAAGGTCCTCACCCCCAAGGTGTCCACCGTCGACCTGGGCGGGCCCGTCGTGTCGACCTGGACCTACGACGACTCGGTCCCCGGTCCCCTGATCCGCGCCAACGCCGGCGACCTGATCCGGGTCCGGCTGGACAACCAGCTCCCCGCGGAGACCACGGTGCACTGGCACGGGATCCGGCTGGCCAACGCTGCCGACGGCGTCCCCGGTCTGACCCAGGATCCGGTCCAGCGCGGCGCCGGGTACACGTACGCGTTCACCGCGCCCGACCCCGGCACGTACTTCTACCACCCGCACGTGGGACTCCAGCTCGACCGGGGCCTGTACGCCCCGCTGATCGTCGATGACCCCACCGAGCCCGGCACGTACGACGCCGAATGGGTCCTCGTGCTGGACGACTGGATCGACGGGACCGGCCGGACCCCGGAGCAGGTGCTCGCCGACCTCAAGTCCGGCACGGGCATGACCGGCATGACAGGCATGTCAGGGATGACGGGGATGGACCACGGCTCGACAGGCTCGATGGGCTCGATGGGGGGCACCGCGACCGCGACCCCGTCCGGTTCCATGGGCGGCTCCATGGGCGGGATGCAGATGGGGCCCGAACCGTTCGGAGATGCCGGCGACGTCACCTACCCGCACTTCCTGGTCAACGGGCGCGTCCCGACCGCGCCCACGCAGCTGCGAGCCCGCCCCGGTCAACGCGTCCGGTTGCGGATCATCAACGCCGCCGCGGACACGATCTTCACCGTCGCCCTCGGCGGGCACGACCTGACCATCACGCACAGCGACGGGTTCGCGGTGCAACCGACCCGGACCCGGGCCTTGCACCTCGGGATGGGCGAACGCTACGACGCGGTCGTCACCGTCAAGGACGGAGTGTTCCCCTTCGTGGCGGTCCCGTTCGGCAAGACCGGGCAGGCGATGGCGGTGCTGCGCACGTCGCCGAACGGGACACCACCGGCGGCGACCGTGCGCCCGGACGAGCTCACCGGGCCGGCCCTGATCGGCTCGCAGCTGCAGCCGGCCGAGTCCGCGCGGCTGGCTGCGCGCCAGCCGGACGTCACCGCGCCCGTCGCGCTGACCGGGCAGATGAGCCCGTACGCGTGGGGGATCAACGGGGCCCCGTACGGGCGCAACGACCCGGTGCTGGTCCGTCACGGGCAGCGGGTCCGGCTGAACCTGGTCAACCAGACGATGATGGCCCACCCGTACCACGTGCACGGGCACACGTTCGCGCTCGCAGGCTCCGGCCTGCGCAAGGACACTGTCCTGCTCCGGCCGATGCAGTCGCTGCCGATCGAGATCGACGCGGACAACGTCGGATCGTGGATGACCCACTGTCACAACATCTACCACGCGGAGGCCGGCATGATGCTCGAGCTGCGGTACCAGCAGTGACGCGCCCGACCATCCCCCGACGGCTGCTCCTCACGGGGCTGCCGCTGGCCGCCGTCGGCGTCCTCACCGCCTGCGGCAGCTCGGCGGCCGGCTCAACGGACCCCAGCCGACCCGACGGGCCCGCGGGCGGCGAAAGCGGGACCAGTGACGGGACCGGTGACGGGACCGGTGACGTCGCGATCACGCACATCCACCGAGCGATACGCGACCGGGACACGATCCTGCTCGCGACCCACCAGGGGCTGTTCCAGCTGGGCGCAGCCGGCCAGCTCACCGCGGTCGGCCCGCCCATCGACCTGATGGGCTTCGACATCGCAGCCGACGGGACCTACCTGGCCTCCGGTCACCCCGCACCGGGCAGCGACCTGCCGCAACCGGTCGGGCTGATCCGGTCCACGGACCGAGGCCGGACCTGGGCGCAGCGCTCCCGCGGTGGCCAGTCCGACTTTCACGCGCTGACCGCACTCGGGGACGGAGCGCTGGCCTTCGACGACGCCTTGCGGTACAGCCCGGACGGGGTCACCTGGCAGGTCCGGCAGATCCCGGCCCCGCCGCGCGACCTCGCCGCCGGGCCCGACGGGACCGTCCTGGCCACCACCGAACGCGGCCTACTGGCCTCGGACGACCGCGGGCTGACATGGCGCACCGTGCCCACTCCGCAGCTGCTCGTGACGGTCGACTGGGCCGGGCCCGGGACCGTCGTCGGCGCCAGCACCACGGGCGTCCTGGTCGTCAGCCGGGACGCCGGCGTCAGCTGGACCGTCGGACCCCGCAGCGTCGGAGAGGTCGCTGCAGTCACCGCGTCCCAGCCCAGCGCGGAACAGCTCGAGGTCCTCGTCGTGGTCGGCGCCCAGGTCCTTCGCACCGACGACCTGGGCGCCCGGACCACAGCCCTGCTCTAGGCACCCGGTGCCGGTGGGAACCCCCACCGGTCGCCGCCGCCCACCACGGAACGCCCGAGACCCGGCCACGGCGCACGCCGCGTTGCCGGCCCGGCGCGTCCACGACCGGAACCGAAACCGAAGGAGACCCCGTTGCCACCCTCGTCGTCCACAGCTGACCCGTTCGAGGCCTACAGCCGGTACCGGCGCCGCGTCCGCTACGGGCAGGTGCTCATGGTGGTCGGCGCCACCATCGCCCTGGTCCACCTCGTGCTGCACCTGGCCGGCAGTCCGTCCGGCTGGACCGACCTCGCGGCCGGCTACCCGGTTGCCGGGCTCGTCTTCATGGCCGGTGTGTGGCTGGCCGGCCAGACCGAACCCAAGCGGAAACAGTGACCCCGTCCGGGATCCCCGCCCACACCCTCGTCCCCCTCACCCTGCTCCTCACCGCAGCCGCAGCGCTCGTTGCGAGTCTCGCGTTCCGGCTCGCCCGCGACACCCAGCGGCGCGCCGGCTGGCTCGGCGTCAGCGCGCCGCTGCTGCCGGCGGCGCGTCCGCACCTGGCCCGCGACGGCGCGGACCTCACCGCTGTCGTCCTCGCCACCATCCTGCTCTTCGCGGCCGTGATGGTCGCCCAACGGACCCGGGTCGCCCAGCTTCCTCTGTTCTGGGAAGGCCGTGTCGACCGGGCAGCCGAGCGGCTGGCGCTCGAACACCGCCAGACGCGTGAGCCGCCACCCAGTCGAGGGCCCGGCCCGGCGCCGCGCGCCCGGCAGCCCTGGTGGATCCGACGCCGGGGCCACGCAGGCGGCTAGGGGCCAGCGACCGAAGCCATCCGCGCCATCCCCGCACCGACCCACCGTTGAACCGCCCGCCCGCCATGGTGCAGCAGGTGCAGAAGGTGCAGCGTCAGCCCGGTCCCGGGCGGCGCCAAGCCTTCTTCATCAAACCTTCATGGAACCCTGACCGTTCGTCGGTCCGCCTCCGCGAGGGTCGTATCTCGTTGTCTGTCGATGAAGACGTCCCACGGGCTGGCTGACCGCTCGCCGAGCCGGCCAACCCGTACACGTCCTTGAGGAGTTACTGCATGCGTTCGTCCATCCGTCGTCTCATCCCCGCCGCTGGGGCCCTTCTGGTAGCCGGCGTCCTCACCGCATGCTCCGGATCGACCGGATCGACCGGCTCGATGCCGGGCATGGACCACGGTTCGTCGGGCATGTCCAGCATGCCGACCGGGGGCGCGACGACCTTTACCGCGACGGCCGGCGCGTCCACGGCTGGCGACGTGACGTTCGCGCAGATGATGATCCCGCACCACGAGCAGGCCGTCGAGATGGCCGACATCGCCCTGGGGAAGCCGGCCGCCTCCGCGCAGGTCCGAGCGCTGGCGACGCAGATCAAGGCCGGTCAGGACCCCGAGATCCAGAAGATGCGTGGCTGGCTCCAGGCCTGGGGTGCGCCGCTGCCCACCGACGGGATGAGCCACGAAGGCATGGCGGGCATGTCCGGCCAGGGCATGATGACGCAAGCTGACATGGACGCTCTCAAGGCCGCAGACGGGGCCGCGTTCGACACGCAGTGGGTCACCATGATGACCGAGCACCACGACGGAGCCATCACCATGGCCAAGCAGGTCCTGTCCACCACGCAGAACCCGGAGGTCAAGGCCCTCGCGGAGGCCGTCGTCAAGGCGCAGACCGACGAGATCGCCACCATGAAGAGCCTGACCTGACCGGCCCGACACGTGAGTGAGAACAGGCCCCAAACAGAGACTCCGTCCAAGCCTGAGACGACGATCGTTGTGGACGTGACGTGCTGACGGCCGCGACTGCCGCAGCGGCAGCGGCGCCGCCCGCAGCCGAGTGGAGCTACCCGACCGTGCCGACCGTGCTCGGCATCTCACCCCACGGGCTGCTGTCCGCAGTGGGGATCGTGCTCGCCTGGGCCCTGCTGCGCCGGACGCTGCAGCGCCGGGGCCTCGACGTCGGCGCCGCCGAGGCGGCCGTCATGTGGGCCATCCCAGCCGGGCTGGTCGGCGCACGCGTCGACTACGTCATCTCGCACCCGACCCAGTTCACCTCGCTGTGGCAGATGCTCGAGGTCTGGCGCGGCGGCATGGCCCTCTTCGGCGGCCTCCTCGGCGGCGTGGCCGGCGCACTCGTCGTGCTGCGCCGGCGCCGCGTCCCGGTCCTGCCGGTCCTGGACGCCGCAGCGGCCCCGCTCGCGGCCGGGATCGCGGTGGGTCGGATCGGTGACCTGCTGCTCGGGGACCACCTCGGGCGGCCACTGACCGGCACGTGGGGCATCGGATACCTGGTCCAGCCCGGCTCGGTCCTCGCACCCGGCTTCTCCCCCAGTCCGGCCCGGGCTCCGGGTCTCGGCGAGAGCTGCACGGACCCGGGCGCGTTCTACGCGGGCTGCGCCTACCACCTCACCCCCGCCTACGACCTGCTCGCCGCCGCCGCGATCGCGCTCCTGCTCGTCCTGGCCTCCCGCTGGATTCGGCCGATGCCCGGCGTCGCGATCAGCATCTTCGCGCTGCTCTACGCCGGGCAACGCCTGGCCCTCGACGCGGCACGCGGGATCGACGAACGACCATTCGCCGGCCTGACCGGCACCCAGCTCATCGCCGCGGTCGTCGTGACGGCCGCAGCCGCGTGGCTCGTCACCACCGCGGCTCGGCTCCGCCGCCGGACGATGACGCGCCCGTCCCGCGACGCGCAGACCCCACTCGAGGGCGAAGCTGAACCCGCAGCCGAGAGCAACCAGGCAGCGCCCGGGTCCGCGTCATCACGGGCGGGAGACCCATCGTGAACGGCCTCCGCCGGCGACACGTCCCCGGTGCCCGCCTGGCGTGGGTGGCCACGGGCGTGGCCGTGCTCGTCACGACGGCCGGGTGCGGCACGTCGGGGGCGAGCTCCGTCGCGGCGCAAGCCCGCTCCGGGGACCGGAAGGGGTACGTCTCCGGCGACGGCAGCGTCGAACGGGTCGACGCCGCCGACCGCGGCCCGGCCCTGGCCCTGGCCGGACCGACCGTCGACGGGCGCACCTGGTCGCTGCAGGAGCACTCCGGTCAGGTCGTCGTCGTCAACGTGTGGGGCTCGTGGTGCCCGCCGTGCATCACCGAGACCCCCGCGCTCGAGAAGGCCTACCGGACCCTGACCGCCCGGTACCAGGACGTCGCGTTCATCGGGCTGGACACCAAGGAGGGCCCCGAGTCCGCTCTCGCGTTCATCCGCGCGAACCACGTCCCGTACCCGTCGCTCGCCTACGACGGGGGGCAGCGGATGCTGTCGCTCAACGGCAAGGCCGCCGCCACCCCGACGACGTTGGTCCTGGACCGCCAGCACCGGATCGCGGCCCGCGTGCTCGGGCCGGTGACCGCCGCGACGCTGGGCGGGCTCGTCGAGGACGTGCGGGCCGGATGACGCCCACCGACCTGACGGCCGCCCCGGTCCTGGTGGCACTCGGCGTCGCCGCGCTCGCTGGCGTCGTCTCGTTCGCGTCCCCGTGCGTGCTGCCGCTCGTTCCCGGCTTCCTCGGGTACGTGACCGGGCTGTCCGACCAGCCGCTCGCTGACCGCCGCCGCGGTCGGATGGTCCTGGGGGCGCTGCTGTTCGTGCTCGGCTTCAGCACCGTCTTCCTCGTCGGCGCCGGGATCGTCGCGGCCGCGTCCCTGACGCTGCAGGAACACCAGTCCGGCCTTCTGCGAGTCAGCGGCGCGGTCGTCGTCATCACCGCCCTGGTCTCTCTCGGGGTCGGCCGCTCCTGGTCGCTGACGCCCCGGTGGCGCCCACCCACCGGGCTGGGCGGTGCGCCGCTGCTCGGCGTCGCCTTCGGGATCGGGTGGGGACCCTGCCAGGGCCCGACACTCGCGGCGATCCTCGCCATGGCCGCTCCCCTGTCCGCGCAGTCCGGCACGGTCACCCGCGGCGTCGCCCTCGCCCTCGCCTACTGCCTCGGCCTCGGCCTTCCCTTCCTGGCCATGGCAGCCGGGTACGAACGAGCGAGCCGAGCCAGCGAGTGGCTGCGTCGACACCGGCAACCCATCCGGCTGACCGGCGCCATCGTCCTGCTCACCGTCGGGACCCTCATGCTCGGCGGTCTCTGGGAACCGGTCATCACGTGGCTCCAGTCACGCCTCATCAACAACTTCCAGACGGTCATCTGAACGCCCTGACCAACCGTCCCCGCCACTCCCCCCAGCCGCACCACCTGCGCACCGAGACCTCGACCGAAAGAAGGACCGACCGACACCCTCCACACCCTCCACACCCTCCACCACCCATGACATGACCGACCCGACCGGGCCCACGGCCCGACGGACATCCCTGAGCAGGCGAGCTACCCGTCGTACTCGCCCTGCACCCAGCCCACTCCGGGCACTCACCGAGGCGCCGAATCCTGCCACCTCGAGGAGTCCACACCCACCACGCACGGCAGGAACGGGGAAACCACCACCGGACACGCAGCCGCGACGTCCTCGGGGTGAAGCCGACGCTCACGCGCCGGCCGGGTCACCACCTCCGACCCGAACCCGACAGCTAACCCCGCAGGCGCGAGAGAGGCCACCGATGAACACCACCCGACGTCCCGGCCGGCACCGACCCCCCGGCAAACCCAACCCGCTCACCGAGCTTGGAACCCTCGCCCGCGAGTCCGCGCAGCCTGCCATGAAGGGGGCCGCGATCCTTGCCGCCACCGGCGGGCTCATCAGCACGCTGGCCCCGTCGGCCTCGGCCGAGAGCAGCTCGAGCGCCAGCGCGCCCGCCGTCACCGGCCCCGCCTCCGCGACGACGTCCGGCAGCGCGACGGCAGTGCCCGGCATGACCGCCCGGCCGGCGCTCACCTCGATCGGGTTCACCCCGAAGCCGAAGGCCGTGAACGCACCGGCCGCGACGGTCATCACCGACGTCGCCGTGCAGCAGAAGCGCGACGCGGCCCACCGGGCGGCGGCCGCCAGACGGGAAGCGCAGGCCCGTGCCTCCCGCGACCAGGCGCGACGAGCGCTGAGCGGGTCCGCGTCCGCGGACACCAGCGTGGGCGTCTCCGTCCCACGCGCAAGCGCAGGCGGTCGCTCCTCGTACAACTGGGGATCACCCGGGCAGTGCACGTGGGGCGTGCTCAACAAGTGGTACCAGTCCGAGGGCTACTACCCCGGTGGCTGGACCGGCAACGCCCTCGTCTGGGGCACGCGAGCCGCGGACGCCGGATACACCGTCAGCGGGACGCCCCGGACGCGGTCGGTCGTCGTGATGCAGCCGGGCGTGCACGGCTCGTCGAGCGCCGGTCACCTCGGCTGGGTCACCGCGGTGAACGGAGACCAGGTCACCATCATCGAGATGAACGCGCTGGCCGGACCGTTCAACTACAACACCCGAACCGTCACGGACATCAGCGGCATGCAGTACATCTACGCTCCGTAGGACCGCTGCCACGACCGGGCCTGCGGGCGCCCCCGCTCGACGCGGGGGCGCCCGCACGCGGGCTGCGGCTCGACCGACATCGTCGGCTCGCTGCACCCAAGGCCCGGTCAGCCCGGTCAGCCCGGTCAGCCCGGTCAGCCCGGTGGGCCATTCCAACGGGGATGGGCAGGGATGCATGTTGCCTGCGTTTCGCCCCGCATCTCAGGTCCGTCGATGCCACCGCCCAGGTGGGCCTCCCCGTCAGGAATCTCGAAGGGCCCTCTGGACATGTCTCACGCCTGTAGCTGAACCCGTGAACAGCCATGGCATCATCTCGGCCATGCGACGGAGAACGACTGAGTCAGCCCTCGAGCGCACGTCGCCGGTCGCTCCGCGGTTCTACACGCTGAGCGACGTCGCGACCCTGCTCGCGAGCACCGAGGCCCAGGTGTACGCGTTCGTGCGCACCGGGGACCTGCCCGCGATCAAGATCGGCGGCCGCGGCCAGTGGCGCATCGAGATCACGGTGCTCGACCAGTGGATCGCAGACCAGTACGAGGCCACCAAGGTCTACGTCCTGGAGCACCCGATCCTCGATGCGTCGCGGAAGGCCGGACCGCGCACGGTGGAGGACTGAGCCGGTGCCCTACCCCGGCCGCCCGGTCCTCGACGTGCTGCCCGAGTTCGTCGGCACGGCCTCGACCAGGCCGACGCCGCAGCAGCGGGAGCGGCTGCTCGCGTTCTGCGCCGAGCAGTACCGCGCCGGCCGCTCCATCCACGAGCTCGCCGAGCTGACCGGTCGCACCCAGTCCGCGGTGCGTCGGGCGCTCGACCAGGCGGGCGTTCCTCGCCGTGGCCGCGGCGCTCCGCAGGTATCGTGATCGCCATGATGATCGGCGGTCGACTCCCAGCCTGAGCCCGACAGGCGGGCACGGGCCTCACCTGAGGAGTCACCATGCGCACGAAGCGCTGGATCGTCGTCACGCTCGAGAGCTGCTGCTGCGTCATCGACCGCCTGCCCGGCTGGACCTACCCCGTCGTCGGCCGCTGGCTCGGATGCCCGAGCGGGTTCGCATTCTGGTCCGGCCGGCTGGATCGACGATGGGGCACCGGTCTCACCCGACAGCTCCCGTAGGCGGCTCCTAACCGTCGGGCGGTCGGCGCCGGATCGCGGGATCGACGGTGAGTGCCTTGATCGGCGCGTAGCCTGAAGGCGATCGAAGGAGGGCCTCATGCCAGGCCTCATCGTTGCGCTCGTGGTCCTCGCTCTGGCCGTTGGGACACGCAGCGCCCCCGCGCGCATCAAGGGTCTCTGTCGTGAGCTCGCGGCCGAAGCCGCCATGGCACCGTGTGCCGTGTGCCTCACTGGCGCAGCGCTCGTCGCCCGAGCGCGTGCTCATTGGCCCGCCCGCGGCTGGCTTCTAGCTGTCGCGGCCTTCCCGCGACGGACCGGCTACCCACGTGTTCTGGAAACCTGACGAAGCACGCTCATCGGCAGGACAGAAACCGTGACCGACCAGCCACGTGGCGCGAGCATCGACGGGCCCGCTGACCACCCGCATCCCGCACGCCGCCAGCACCGCAGTAGTTCACCCGCGGTCCTCCTTGCCCGATCGGCGCGCAGCGCCGGCGGGCACCGCAGCGTCCCCGGGCGGCATGGACCGACGCGCTGTCGGGCCGGTCATCGGAGCGCCGGCTCGAACGGGGGGTCGACCGCGTCGCCCTCCCCCGGCGTCCTGGCCGCCACCAACCCGACTGCCAACCCGCCGAGGGTGGCCAGAGCGATCGTGCCGAGCCACATCTGTACCGGCCAGGCGAGCATGCCCGCTGCAGCGAGCCCGACCAGCTGACCGCTCCAGACGCCCGCAGGCAGCAGCGCACCCATCCGGGAGAGGTCCTGCCCGGGCCCCCAGCGACGCTCGCTCCAGCGCAACGCCGAGTCCGCCACAGCGGCTCCCGCGACTGCTCCCACCGCGGGCCAGAGGAACTCGAACCGGGTCAGGGCGGCCCCACCGAACGCGGCCCCGGCGACCAGCGCCGGCAGCGCGCCCGGGCCGAGCCGCCCGTGCGCACGCAGCCAGAGCGCAGACACGACGAGCAGGACCGTCGTCACGAGGTACGCGGCCAGGCCCGCTGCCGCCGGGATCTCCGCCTCGTTATGTCCGGGCGCACCCTCCGGGATGCTCGTCAGCGCCAGCCGCGCCGCCGGGTCCACGAACACCGAGACGTAGCTGAGGAAGAAGCCCGCCAGGGCTGTCACCGCTGTCATCGACCTTCACGGCCGGCCATGCGAGCGCGATCCGCGGCTCCGAGCGCCGGCTGACCGAGCGAAACGGAGATGACAAGAGCAGGACACCCCCGACGAGGAGAAGAAGGTGCGTAGGGCTCACGAGCGCGTCGATGCCGACCTCGATGCCGAACGCCACGTGCCACAGCATGTCCAGGACTCCGCCGGCCGCGAACACCGCGACGCCGGCGATCCCGGCCGCGTACCCGGCCGGCACCGCGCGGCGCCACCGGGCCCCCCGGCGGCGCGCGACCATGGTCGCCGTGCCCAGCAGGAGGGCCAGCGCCGTAAAGCTTCCGTAGAGCGCGGCATGCCACGGCGAGAAGAACGTGTCGAGCCCACCGATGTTCAGGTGTGCCCACCCGTCCGAGTAGACCGAGGCCACGACCACGAGCCCGAGGATGGCGGCACCGCGGTCGAGCGGCCGAACGCGCGCCTGCTGCAGAGTTCGCACTGAGATCCCTCTCCTTCGCTATACCCTATGGGGGTATGGCGAAGGTATCACCGGCCGTGCCGTTGGTCCACGGTCGCGGGACATCAGCACATGCGTCTTTGCCATCCTGCCGGAGTGCACCTGCGGCGCCGGTGCGGGCCAGCCGGTCGACGCTCCGGCGGCACTCCGGCAGATCGCGCAGGCCGACGCCCGGGCCGCCCCGTCAGGCACCAGACCGCGCGGGGTCGACGTGACGTGGCAGACGTCAACCGGATGCGCCGGCGCCCGTTCCGTCGGCGTCCGTCTCACGCTGTCGCTCTGCGCGCTGACGTCTCAGCTCCTCGCTCAGCTGACGCATGAAGCACTCGTCATCCTCCGGGCCGACCGGCCGTGACGCGGATCCGCGCGCTCCGCCGCCCCCGGCCGGCGCCCGCGAGCGCGCACGGGACTGAGCCCCTCGCCGGTCCTTGCCGGGACCCGCAGACGCCGAGGGATCATGGAGCCTCTCGAGCTGCGCCCGCTGCTGCGTGCCACCGGGCTCGCCCGAGGCGTCGCGGTCCGTCGCTGCGTCACGGCCGAACCGGCTGATGACCCAGCCCAGCCACCCGAACAGGCCGACGGCGACCAAGCCGATGAGGTACTTGACCGGATGGTCCCCGGAGACGGCGCCGGTCTGCGTCATCGAACCGGGGGCGGCCAGGAGCGCGCCGGCCAACGCGGTGTACGACCGATACCCAAGCTGGGCCGGATCCGTGGCCTGTCGACGCTGCGGATGGGGCATCACCCCGACGTGTGCGAGCGCGGCGGGTCCAGCCGCCGACGGGCCGGTCCGTGAAGCCCGACCACGTGTCTTCCCAGTTCCGCGCATCTGTGCCACCTCCTGCTGCTCGAGCACTACGGCGGCCTGCCGGACGGCCTCGGGCGACCGTGGGACGCAGCCCGCCCGGCGCCGCTCGGGCAGGCACCCAGAGCCGCCGCCTGGCCTCATCGTCAGGGGTGATGGCCAGCCTCCCCGTGCAGATTCGATGAAGAACCGATGTCGCCTCCCAAGCAGACGACGCCGACGCGTTGGAGTCGACGTCATGGTCGACGTGAGCGTCGCCCGGCGCCCGGGCGCAGGGGGCCGACCGGAGCACGCCGGCGAGCGACCCCCGCCCCCGATCGCCATCCCCGGGGCCAGGGCACCTCCCCGGCCCCGGCCTCGTTCGCCCTCAGCCGGAACGTGGGCGCGGGCACGGTGGCCTACGCTGGAGCCGTGTCGGGCGCCTCCAGACTTCACGAGCATGCCACCTTGGTGGCCCTGCTGCGCCTGCGACCCCACCGGATGAGCTGGGTCCAGCTTGCCGAAGCCGTCCTCGAGCATGGCAGCGCCGAAGCCGCCTGGACCGCTCTGCTCGGCGGACAGCTCTTCCCCGACGAGGCAGCCGAGCATGCTCGAGACCAGGCCCGCACGGACCTGCAGTCCTGGCACGACGACGGCATGGCCTTCTGGGCCATCAACGACGCCGAGTACCCAGCCCGTGTGCGTGACATCCACCAGTCGCCGCCGTTCCTCTTCTCGCGAGGCACCCGGCTCGACGGCGATGTCGCCGTGTCCGTCGTCGGCTCACGGGCGGCCTCCGAGCGCGGCCTGGAGATGGCGCAGTCCGTTGCCAAGGCGCTCAGCGCCCAAGGAGTGACCATCATCGCCGGGCTCGCCGCCGGCATCGACACCGCCGCTCACGAGACGGCACTTCAGCACGGCGGACGGACCGTCGCCGTCATCGGGACCGGGCTCGGCCAGACGTACCCGGCCGCCAACAGGGCCCTGCAGGAGCGCATCGCGCGCGACGGGCTCGTCATCTCCCAGTTCTGGCCCGAGGCGCCACCGCGCCAGCAGAACTTCCCGATGCGCAACGCGGTGATGTCCGGCTACGGGCACGCGACCGTCGTGATCGAAGCCGGGGAGACGTCCGGGGCGCGGATCCAGGCGCGCCTCGCGGTCGAGCACGGACGGCCGGTCATCCTGTCCGACCTCGTCGTCACCAGCACACAGTGGGGACGGGCACTGCTGGACCGTCCAAACGTGTACGTCGCACGGTCGACCCAGGATGTGACCGACATGGTCGGAGAGCTCGTGCAGCGCGCAGAGAGCCTGACTGCGCGCCTGGACGCGATCTCCGTCTAGGCCCCGCCCCCTCCCCCAGCCATGGCACTTGGCGCGACCGGCGCACGTCGACGACCGAGGCGCCAGCGTCCCCGCCGTGGCTGTTCGCCCACACCGCGGACAACGGCGACTTGGCAGTCACCAACTTGACCTCCCCATCTTCGACAACGAAACGCACCCGGTCACCGGGCCCGATCCCGAGGCCGCTGCGGACTGCAGCCGGGATCACGACCCGGCCCCACCCCGCGAGGTCAGCCACCCTTGACACTCTGACACCAGCCGCTCCCAAGGAGGTAGAGACGGCCCTGTCGAGGACCACTCGGGCAACACGCAGCTCCTTGCAAGAGTTTGTATATCTAGGTACTCTTGCATGCATGACCTTGCTCCGCATGCCCGTCGCCATCGCGTCCCGCAAGGGGCTCTCTAGTGTTGTCCACGAGGCCGAGGAGCACCGAGTCGTCCTGACCAGCCATGGCCGCCCGGTAGCGGTTGTCGACTCCGCCGAGCGGCTGGATGAGTCCGCCCGCCGCGTCAGGGATGCACAGTTGGCCGTTCTGGACGCGGCCGCCGACCTCGTATCCCACCGCAGCTCGAAGTTCTCTCTCGCGGAGGCGTGCGAGCGCCTCGGCGTCGACGTCGACCGGGTGGAGCGTCTGGCCAAGGAGCGGGCCGAGGCCGCTGAGTGAAGGCGGGCGAGCATCTCCCGGACGACCAGGCAGAGATCGTCTTCAACGACGTCTTCGTCGAGTACCTCGAGGGGCTCAACGTTCAGGACCGCGAGTCGGTTCTGGTCGAGGTCCTGTCGCTGTGCCGTCGCCCGGGCGGCTCACATCCCCTGAGCAACCGGAACTCGGGAGACCGGCTGGCTGGCTGGAACACCGTGGAAGTGCTCAACAGGGAGCATCGCGTCGTGTTCGCCAGCCGCATCGAGTCGGGTGTGGGTGTCATCGAGGTGCTGTGCGCCGGCCCCCGCAGGGCAGACGCGGCCTACGACCTGGCCAACTCCCTGATCGCGACCGGTCGGCTCACTCCCGACGAGGTCACCGAGATATGGCAGGCGCTGGCCCTGCTGGAAGTCATCGCCGAAGAGGTCGGGCTGGACGGGTGGGACTACCGGCCGCCACCGGCCCCAGCGGGGATGATCAAGACCGCCGTGGCCGCCGGGCTGCTCGATGAGCACACGGCCCAGCTCCTGTCCAAGGATGAGCTGGAAGCCGCGTTGGAGAACGGCTGGGGCGAACAAGGCCCAGATCCCGTGGCCGCCGTCCGGGCGGCGCTGAACCGCGCTCGCACCGGTGTTGACGTCGGAGACCTGACGCGCGTTCTCGGCGACCGGGCAACCGACCGGTGCGGGGCGATCCTGCCACGCGCGGGAGCGGCGTGCATTCGCAAGCTGGGCCACCCCGGCGCACACCGGTCCTCGCCCTAACCTTCGGAGCCGAGTCACCCGCGGCTCCGTACGCATGGTGGCGCTCGCAGGGCGGACTCCGGACATCTGGCAGTCTGCATGTACACGACAGGCGCATGGAAACTTGCCACCTTGCGTCCATATGGCAGATCTCCACGGTCTGCCGTAACATGGGACGCGTGACCGCGAAACTCGACATCGACACCAAGGTCAGCACGGAAGGCCGGGTAGTGATCCCGGCCGCAGTCCGCAGCGCCCTCGGGATCGGACCCGGTGACCGGGTGCGTTTCGTTGTCGAGGACGGGGAGGTCAAGTTGGTGACTGCCAAGTCGCTGCTGTTCGCAGTGTGGGCGAACAACCACGGCGGGGACGCTGGCGACTCGGTCGTCGACGTGCGCCGGTCGCGGCAGGCGGACACTGCCCGCTCCGACGCCAAGTGGGACCGTGTTGTCACGCACGCACGCGCGGACGCGCGCAGCGAGGACGAGATCGAGCAGGGTCTTCTGGTCCAGCTCGGCTTGGCCCAGTGACCACCCCCGCCCCGCACCCGGCACCCCCGCGGGTCAAGCAGCTATGCCTGGACGCGTCCGTCGTGTGCACAGTTCTCTTGCAGGAGCGCGGCTGGCAGGCCATCCTGAACGCGCTGACGCGGCCCGATGTCGAAGGCATTCTGCCGGGCCCCGTGCTCACGGAGGCGATCGCCGTTGCCCGCCGCAAGGGCAACCACAGCAGGGGGGACCAACTCGCCGAAGCGCTAGCCGCGATGGGTCTGCGGGTGGAGCACCCCACCGACGAGGACCTGGTGCGCGCCGCAGAACTCATCGAGATCTCGGACAACAACCCGGGCCCACCCCCGCAGCACTCGGACCGAGAAGCCACCCTGTCGCTCGGGGACGCGCTCATCCTGGCGGTGACCGAGCGGCTGGGCTGCATGGTGCTCACGCGCGACGGCTACTGGAAATGGATGGTCGACGAGGGGCATCTCCAGGTGCAGGTAGCCATCCCGTAGCCCGGCGCAGCGCACGTCACGGTCCTGACCGTCGCGCGCTGGCTCCAGCCGTCCTTTGCCGGCACACCGGCGACCTCATCGCCAGCCCGCACACAGACCTCAACCCGGACCAGCGCCCGTTCACCGGCCGCACCTGCTGACCCACCCCCCACCAGCAGCTCGCTCGGGCCACCCCCAAGGACCGCCGCACCGGCGCGGCCACTCGCTCCTTTCCAGAAGAGCTGTCCGAACACGCGTCCTATGTCGCTTAGCGTGGATACGCAGTGCGTGAGAATGGCCTCGGAATGCTGCAGGATTGCGCCATGACCACCCTGCCGGGCGTGTGAGGCCAGCGCCATGGCAAACCCGACGTGCCCGGACAAGCGGCACAAGAACTCGACCGTAGTACGCGCCGGCTGGTACGGCCGCGAAGGGCAGCGGCGGCAACGCTGGTGGTGCCAGCCGAAGACGGGCGAGCGTCACCGGTTCACCGAGACGCTGCCACGCATCACACCCGGTGACGGGCAGCCGCACTCCTGCGTGCAGTGTCAGACGACCCTCGAGGCGTGGGAGGGCCAGCCTGCGCCGCGGCTGTACGGCTTCTCCGCGCGCGACGTCGCCTGGGCGCTCGTCCAGGCCGCGCAGGGCGCGACCTACCGAGGCACGGCTGCGGCGGTGCGGGCCCGGGCCGGCCGCGAGCTGGAGACTGAGCGCGGCCTCGACGCGAAGGGCCGACCCCGGCTGGCGCCGGCCAACCAGCACGGCCAGCTCGTGTCCGACTGGGTCGAGGTGTTCGCCCCGGTCATCTGGAAGGCGTACGCGCCCACGAGCTGGCCCGAGGCGGTCATGCTCGACGAGGACGTGCTCAAGTACGCAGTGCCCGGGAAGGCGCGTGGCCTCATCGCCTTCTACGTGCTCGGCGCCATGGCGTACGACCACCGGGGCCGGCCCACCGTCGTGGCCCTGGAGTCCTTCCCCCGCCTCAACGCGGCCGCGTGGGACCGGTTCCTGCACCACCTGGACGGACGACCGGAGTGGGTCGTGACCGACGGCGGGTCCTCCGTCACGCGCGGCAGCGCCAAGGCGTGGCCCGACGCGCAGAAGTGGCGCTGCGAGTGGCACCTGCGGCACAACTTCGAGGAGCTCCTGCCTGCGCAGGTCCGCGTCGACCATGCCCACCCCATCCGGGGCAAGCTCGCCTACGCGCTGCTGTCCGAGCCCAACTGGCAGGAGTACGTCGACGCGGTCGCCGAGTACCACCGGACTGAGTCCGGCTGGTTCGCCCAGTCCAACCGCGTCACCGCCCTCGACGCGCTCATCCGCCGCCAGGCGCAGACCCGGCCCAGCGACACCAGCCAGCGCCCGCTGTCCACCGGCCCGCTCGAGCAGTTCTTCCGCACGCTCGACAACACCATCGGCGACCGCGCGGCACGCATGACGAACAAGCGTCGCGCTGACGCCCTGCTCAAGCTCATGGCCGCGCACCGCAACGGCTGGGCCAACCACGACCGGTGGACCGAGGTCATCCGCGAGCACCTCGATGCCCACCGCGGACGGGCCGCCGACCAACGCCGGCACACCGACCCCTGCAGCGCGCCCAGCCTTCGCTGACGGAGCACAACCGTCGCGGTGCGACTCTGGGTGAGCGCCCCTCGCGAGCCGCCTACTTGCAGGCTCGGCGGGCGAACTCCTCGGTACTCACGAGCGTGGTCTTGGGCCTTCCGCCTGCCGCGTCCGGTGCGCTCACGAGGACTTGCCCAGCCTTGAGGGCGCTGAGGTCGGCCGTCGTGAAGTCGAGAGGCGCCGCGTTGGTCACGTTCAGCTCGCGCCAGGCGACGAGGGTGTAGACGTGCTGCGGCGAGAGCTGCTCCGAAGCCGGGTTCCAGACCGACCATCCGTACGGCGGAGACGGTTGCTGGAGAGACCAGGCCAGCTTCGTCACAGGCGCGCCAGCGCGCCAGTTGCCGATGTGCCTGGACGTGTCGGTGTTCGCATCTTCGATGAGGGTCGCGCCGAGGAGCTCTCCCCGGCAGGCCTGGCTCACGCCAACGAGCCCGCCTCGGCTGTCACGGGTCAGGCCTGTGACTCCGTCGACCTCCGGCGAACACGCCGAGAGCGCCAGCACGCACGCGCCGACTGCTGTCAGCCTTCCTACCGCCTTCACCAGGTCTCCTCACTCGCCGCCATCGCAGGCTCATCGTTCTGCTTGCCGACAGTGCCTCAGCCTCGCATGGCGTCAGCAATCCTGGCGGGAGGTTCGGCGCGGGATTCGGCACGTCAGTCAGCAAACTCGAGCACGCCGTATCCACGCTAAGCGACATAGGACACGCGTTCGAATGATGGCATGCTTGTCTCGTGGCGGGCGGAATGGGCAGGCGAGGCGTCCCACCTCGAGGGCCGCGACCGACGCTCGCTGAGCGCTCGGCGATCGCCGGCGTAGGAGCCGCCCACCCCCGCCGGCACTGCTGGGTGACCGACCCTGACGCCGCGGCACGAGAGTGGCCCGGAGTCGTCATCGAGTGGCGCCGCGCCGCGACCGGGTGGCAGGCGCGGGTTGCCTGGGCGGTCCTGCAGGACGGGACGCCCGTCCTCGTCGAAACCTGGCTCGACGAGCAGAAGGTCCGGCCAGCTCTGCCCTGACCGGGCCGCGTCCACCGCACCCGAAGGAACCGCACTCAGGACCGGGCCGTCTAGCGGGTAGCCCGCAACCGAGAGGAACCGCGATGCCACCCGCCCACCCGCCACTGCCGGCCGCCGCCCTCCCCCACATGCCGAGCGGAGCCGCCGCCGGGGCCGTGGCCGTGGCCGTCAGATCATGAGGCGCGTCATCCGGCGACTTCTCGGCTGCAGTGCCGCCGTCGCCTTCCTCGCGGGCTGCTTCTCCTTCGTGGCGGCGTCGAGGTCGTACACAGAGGCAACGACGTGGTTCAGGCACGCCACGTACATCGCGGAGTGCACCAACACCGGGTCAGTACCCACCGGGTGCAACGCACTGAGGGAGGCCGGGCCCCGCTGGCCCGACGGCATCCGGTCACGAACATGGACCTCCTTCTCGCAGAGGCCGGCGCGATCCACAACACGGCCACCGCCGTCCTGACCCTGGCCGGGCTGTTCGTCGCGATCTCAGGGGTCCTCGTTGCCGCCCTCGCGGTGCCGTCAGCGCGACGCCTGCCGGCCCGCGCCGCGACGCCTGACACGGCTGAGGGCTGACGGCCGTGCCACCCCGAGACGGCCGCCTTGCCACACGTTTCCCATAGCGCCCGCGACAAACCAGCGCCTATCGGGCGCCCAACCTCGCGGGGTGGCGACCGCGTTTGCGCAGGTCAGAGGGTTACGCAGAACGGGCACGGTGCCGGTTTGGACTGTACTTCGCATCTGATTCGGCTCCCGACACCACTGCGGATTCCTCTATGGGAGAGACGTCTTCGAGACGCGGGGCCCTTCGGGTCCCGCCCTTCCCACAACTTTCCCAGAGCGGGTAGCGCGCCGCGCCTCCCCAGGCTCTGGCCCACCGCCTGGGCACCGCTCCTTGTCCCGTGCTTGGGCGTTGGTGCGGCCTTCCACGCAGGCGCGGCCCGCGCTCGAGAGCGAGTGAAAGCTGATGCGGCTCGACGCGGCAGCACGAGGCGGTCCTACCGAAGATGGGTGCAGGCTTCTACGGGAGGTTGGCCGTCCTGCAGCACCGAGCGTCCGATTCCGGAACGATGACGAAGTCGCTCGCGTCCAAGGGCGCAGTCAACATCGAGGGGAGGTGATGAAGCATGGCGAAGGGAGACATCCACACCGTTCCGCACGGCGACGGCTGGGCCAACCGCGGAGAGGGAAACGAGCGTGTCAGCCGTACGTACGACACCAAGCGCGACGCCCAGTCGGACGGTCGAGAGATGGCGATCAACCGAGGCGTCGAGCACGTGATCCACAACCGCGACGGTGAGATCGGGGCGAAAAACACGTACCCGAGGTCGCGCGACCCCCGCTCCAGCAAGGGCTGAGGGCCGGCACGGACACGCACGGACGATGGCGCAGCCCGCCGTGGCGCCCCGGCTGCACGTTGAGCCCGGGGCGCCAACCGGACTGTCGACCGGGCCCCAGCCGCGAGATCTGCCAGAGCTCGGGGGCGCCCGGCCACCGCCGCATGCGGCCTCTGCCCGGCCGGCCTGGACGGGTCGCGCTCTCCCCGCCGGAAGCCTCGCACGGGCACTTGGCACGGGCGACCCAGGCACCGGAGTTGTCGGCGCCTCCGAGTACGGTCAGCGACATGACGGATCCTGCCGCGTGGCCGGCGATGGACGCCCGGGAGTGGCAGCGCCGGGTCCGTGACGCCGAGCTCATCGGGCAGCGATGGTCTCTGTCCGGCGCAGGACCTGGGGAGGACGAGCAGGCGCAGCGTTGGCTTGCCACGATCGACTCGAGCGCGTACGTAGGCGCCCGGCACCACACCGTTCCGCGGTTCATCCTGCAGAGGTGGGCCGACGACAAGGGTCAGGTTCGCACCTACCGACGCATCGAAGGCCGGCACGGGGTTGAGAACATCAGGGACCTGGCCATCCGTGACTTCTACACCGTGCTCAACGAGGACGGCGCCAAGAGCTCAGCCCTGGAGTCAGTGATGGGCCAGGTCGAGTCCAGCGCTAAGCCCTTCATCGACTACGTCCTCAACCCGTTCGCGCAGCCCGACCCGCTTGGCATCGACGCGATCGTGGCGCTCGTCCAGTTCGCGACGTTCCAGGCGACTCGCACGGCCCGCCGCCGGCGCGAGATCGAGCTGCAGGCAGATTGGCTCGCCAAGACGATGGCCACCGGGAGGGTCACCGACGAGGAACTTCGGCAGGTGACGATCGTGCCGCACCAGAACGAGACCGCCATCCTCGCCGCTCAGATGGCAGGTGAACTCACCCCGTACTTCATGTGCCGGCCACTGGCCGTCATGACCCTCAATCGGCCGCTGCTCTACATGTGCGACGAGCCCGTCGTGCTCAATGCCCCGGTCGGAGCGTTTCACGGGGCCGACTGCGCCCTGACGGATGAAGAGATCGAGGCTCGAGTCCGCAAACAGCTGCGAAAGGTGAAGGCGCGCAAACGCGGTCGGGTCGAGGTCCGCGGTCGAGAGGTCCACTTCTCCTCGACGATGCCCACTGGGTACGGAGACGCCGACGAGATCATCCTCGTGCTCAGCCCAGGGGTCGCGCTTCTCTGGGGCCCGCTAACCGAGGCCCCTCAGGCAGGCCCGGCTGAACGGGTGACTCTCGATGAGCGCGAGTCGACACGGTTTGCCGTGCTGGCGAACGAGGCAATGTGCGCTCAGGCGCTCGACTGGATCGTCACGCGCAAGGAGGACCTGGCATTCGGCGATGCGACGTTCCCGCCCCCGGGACCGCTCATGCGCGTGTGTGACGGCAGCAACGCTGCGGCGGCCGCCATCAACGAGCTCCCAGAGCGCTTCAGGCCGCATCGACTGTGGACGCCGTCGAACTAGCGCGCAACGAGGGTGGATCCTGACGAACGGGACTCCGAGGGCCATCCCGGACGGCGCGCTACAACGAGGGCCAGTAGGTCATCGATCACGTCGAGCGGCTGACCCATTGAGCGCGCGTGTGGACTCTTCGGAGCCGAGCACGCGAAGGTCAGCCTGGCCGTTCGACTCCGGCTGGAGGTGGCCGCCACGGATGCAGCTCCTCGCTGCGGCGGGGGCACACGCCACGCGCAGCATCAACGAAGCGGCGCGTTCTCGGCTTCGCGTCGTGGGTGGGTCTTGACACACTTTTCGCACCGCAGGGTGCCTACCGAGCGCCTACCGAGCGCCAAGCCGTTTCTTCGCGTCATTCGACCACCTGCACGTTTCCGCAGGTCAGCCGCCCGAACGCACCTGAGCGGCGTTGGCGCTCCGAGTATTCCGCGACATCTGAGCGCCGGGTCGTGGGGTCGTCGCGACGGCCGGGTCCGCACGGATCCGGCCGTCTCGGCATGCATGGTCGTGGTCGTTCGCAGGGGCGGGCGGTCTCCACATGGGATCCGGGGTTTTGTGTTCGGTGACCACACAGGTGGCCCGCACCCGTCTCCCTAGTCTTCCCGCATGCCCGACGCCCGCACCGACGCCCGCGACGACGCCCCGGACTCCCTCCTGAGGGTCCCCACGGCGGTCAACCAGCCCATCGACCTCACCGGCCGGACCGCCCTCGTCACCGGGGCCGCCAGCGGCATCGGCGCCAGCGTGGCCCGCGCGCTCGCGGGCGCCGGCGCCAAGGTGCACGCCGTCGACCGGGACACCGACGGGCTCGCGGCCATGGCGGACGGCTGGGACATCGCGACGATCACGGCGGATCTCGCCGACCTCGACTCCCTCGCCGAGCTGCCGACCGAGGTCGACATCCTCGTCAACAACGCCGGCATCCAGCACGTCAGCCCCATCGAGGACTTCCCGCTCGACCGGTTCGACTTCATCCTCGACCTCATGCTCGTCTCGCCGTTCCGCCTCATCCGCCAGAGCCTTCCCCACATGTACGACCGCGGCTGGGGCCGGGTCATCAACGTCTCGAGCGTGCACGGTCTGCGCGCCAGCGCGTTCAAGTCGGCCTACGTCACCGCGAAGCACGGCCTCGAGGGACTGTCGAAGGTCGTCGCGCTCGAGGGTGGCCCGCACGGCGTCACCTCGACGTGCATCAACCCCGCCTACGTGCGTACGCCGTTGGTGGAGAAGCAGATCGCCGACCAGGCCCGGACGCACGAGATCCCCGAGTCCGAGGTGGTCGAGAAGGTCATGCTGGCGCCCGTCGCCATCAAGCGGCTCGTCGAGCCCGACGAGGTCGCGGCCCTGGCCCTCTTCCTGTGCGGCCCCGCCTCCGGCTCGGTGAGCGGGACGTCCTTCTCGATGGACGGTGGCTGGACCGCGCACTGACGCCGGTCTCCCCCACATCCCGACGACCCGACCCACCTAGGATCTGCCCGTGGTCACCCGCAGCGAGACGTCGACAGCCGAACAGGTCATCCACCTGCTCGAGCTGCTGGCCGCCGACGCCTCGGTCGCCGAGATCGCAGCCGCCGAGGCCCCCGCGGAGGCCCGTGACCTCGCCCTGCGGATCACGGGCGCACGCGAGGTGCACCAGCACCGGGAGGCCGGGCTCGCGGCCCTGCTCGACACGGCACGCGAGCTGGCGACCGAGAGCGACCCGGGCTCGGTCCTCGACGCCATCGTGCGACGGGCGCGCCGGCTCGTCGGCACCGACCTGGCCTACCTCACCCTCTACGACCCCGAGGCCGGCGACACCTTCATGCGCGCCACCGACGGCTCGGTGTCTGCCGCGTTCCAGTCGGTGCGCCTCGCGCTCGGTGCGGGCCTCGGTGGTCTCGTCGCGTCGACGCACAAGCCGTACTGGACGGCCGACTACTGGGCCGACGAGCGCTTCCGCCACACCAACGCCATCGACGGCGCGGTCGGCGAGGAGGGCATCATCGCGATCTGCGGGACCCCGCTCATCGTCGAGAAGCACTTCGTCGGCGTGCTCTTCGCGGCCAACCGCTCCTCACGGCCGTTCACCCGGGAGGAGGTCGGCCTGCTCGGCAACCTCGCGACGCTCGCGGCCGTCACCCTGGTGCAGACCCGCGCCCTCGCGGACGCCGAGAACGCCCTGGCAGCGCTCTCCGACGCCCACGAGACGGTCCGGCACTACGCCGACGGGGTCGAGAAGGCAGCAGCCGCGCACGACCGTTTCGCCTCGCTCGTGCTCGGCGGCGGCGGCGTCGACGACATCACGCACGCCCTCGCCGAGCTGCTCGGCGGGTGGGCCGTCCTCGTCGACGAGAACGGCGCACGGCACAGCGCAGCGGGCCCCGCCCCCGAGCCCGACGCATCGGGCCACGACCCCGTCGCGGCCCTCGACGCCCTGCCGGGACTCGGCACCGGGCGTCTCGTCGAGCGCGACGGCGTCTACGCCGTCGCCGTGACCGCTGCCCGCGAACGCCTCGGCACCATCTACGTCGGCGGCCTGACCCTGGGCGACTCCGACCAGCGCACCGTGGAACGGGCAGGGGTCGTGACGGCTCTCGTGCTCCTCTTCGAGCGCCAGGCCGCCGACGCGCGGCAGTCGGCCCGCAACCGGCTCGTCAGCGACCTCGTCAGCAGGCGAGGTGGGCGAGAGGAGCGGCTGACGCTCGCGCGCACGGTGGGCTTCGACCCGCAGAAGCCGTTCTGCCTGCTCGTGCTGCGGGGCGAGGAACCCGGCGGCCACCGGGCCCTGCTCATCTCGGCGAGCGCGGCCACCGGCGAGGCCTCCCTCGTCGGCACCCACGACGGCGACGTCGTCGCGCTGGTGCCCGGCAGCGACGCCGACGGCCTGGCCCGCGCCGTGGCGGCGCGCATCGGCAAGCGCACGTGCGTCACCGTCGCCGGGGTGGGGCCGGTCAGCGACGTGGACGACATCGCCGACGCGCACGAGGAGGGGCACCGCACCGTCGGCGCCCTCATCGCGCTCGGCCACCGCGGCAAGGGCGCGGCCGCGACGCAGCTCGGCTTCGCCGGGCTCATCGTGGGCTCCGAGCCAGACGTCGACGAGTACGTCCGCAAGCTGCTCGGGCCCGTCGTCGACTACGACGAGCGGCGGGGCACCGACCTCGTCGGGACGCTCGCGGCATACTTCGCCGCCGGCGGGAGCCCGCGGCACGCCGCAGGGACCCTGCACGTCCACGTCAACACCGTCTCGCAGCGGCTCGAGCGCATCACGGCCCTGCTCGGCGAGTCGTGGCAGCAGCCCGACCACTCCCTGGAGCTGCAGATCGCGTTGCGCCTCCGGGCGTTGCAGGCCCCGGCCTGAGGTCCGGACCACGTCCGGTCGGGGCCACTCCGCCCAGGCGTCAGGGAACGGGCGTCACCGACGGGAACGCCCACGTCCCGTCGAGCACCTCGGACCGGGGTCGGTAGAGGCGCACGAGGTAGTTCCACCCCTCCTTGATGCCGAGGCAGTTGGGTCGCCCGTCGCCGCACCCCCCGAAGTGCACGGTCACGCTCCCATCCGGATCCCGCTGCGCCGTCAGGTTGTTGAGGCTCACGGCGCTCCCGTCGTCGTCGAAGTAGCCGTCCGAGTTGTAGAGCGAGATGGACCAGAAGCCGTCGACGGGGACGTCCCGGACCGTCAGCTGGTACTCCCCCACCGGCAGCCCGGGGTCGACGTTGACGTAGGTGGCCTCGCCGGAGGGCAGGCCGCCCCACCCGGCGGCGGTTCCGATGAGGTGGCGCACCGGGTCGACCTCCTGCCGCGACCCGAAGGCCCTGTCGAAGCCGGGATAGCCCTTGGCGAGCTCGAGCAGGGCCGCACGCGTGCGGTCCAGGGACGCCGCGTCGTAGTCGGGAGTCGTGAACGGTCGGCCAGCGGCGGCCGTCAGGCGGATGCGGTCCTGCAGGGCGTTGACCGCCGCGACGTCGTCCGGGTCCGCGGGGTCGACGAGCGTGCGGATCGCGACGAGCACGAAGTCGGTGCCGTGGCGGTCGGTCGTCAGCTCGTGGTCGCCGGGCTCGTGCAGCACCTCGTTGATGTAGTGATCCCGGTTCACGACCATGGCCGAGAGGTACCGGCCCTGTGTGTCGGGCAGCGTCAGCGTGGCGCCCTCGCTGATGTCGACGACCGCCGCGCTGTAGAGGGTGTCGCGGTTCATCCGGATCACCGGCTGGTGGTCCAGAGGCGTGGGCGTCCGGTTGTGGTTGAGCCTGTTGATGCCGCCGGCGTCCGCGAGCACGGCCGCGAACATCCGGTCGGTCTCGGCCCGGACGAAGTTGTCTGCGTTGACATGTTGAGCGCTCATGTCGGCAGTCTGGGGACGCAGGTCCCCCGCGGCATCACCCTCAGGCGGTGAAACGTCCGCCTTGGGGTGACTGGCCCTCAGCTGCGCAGCTGACGGTCCAGGGCGTCCACGACGGCCGCGACCCCACGGTCGCCGAGGATCACGTCGTAGTGGTTGGCGTCGACCTTCGTCGTGCGCACGCCCTCCGGCACGCCGAGCGCCGCGAGCCGCGCCTCGTCGTAGAGCCCCCGCGGCTCGTCGAGCAGGCCGCGCTCGGCCCAGACGAGCTCGGCCCCGACGCCGAGCCCGACGGCGGTCCGCAGGCCCGCGTGGGTCTCGCGGTCGGCCATCACAGCGGCCCCGTCGGCGCGGATCGCCTCGAGCACGCACGTGCTGCGCCACTGGCCGTCGTCGGGGTCCTGCACGAGGTCGTGCTCGATGTAGGCGCGCGCGGCGTCCCCGCCGGGACCCTCGAGCACCGGCCCGAGGGCGGGGTGCGCCGCCCAGAAGCCGAGGTATGCCGTGGGGTCGGCGAAGCGCATCGAGAGCCGGTCCATGGCCGGCCCGATGACCGACTGGAGCGCGGCGTCGACGTCGAGGTCGTCCGGCACGGGGAAGGCGAGGCCGCCGTCGACGAGCACGGCGGCGGGGAAGCGCTCCGGGTGGCGCGCCGCGGCGAGCGCCGCGACGAAGGCACCCATCGAGTGCCCGACGAGCACGGGGGCAGAGCCGAAGACGGTCGCGATGGAGGTGAGGTCGTCGACGTGGACGCCGAGGCCGTAGGGCCCGGGTGCGGAGCGGCTGTCACCGCGTCCGCGCAGGTCGGGGGCGAGGAACCGCACGGCGCCCGGGCCGTGCCGGCGGCCGACCTCCTCCGCGACGCGCGCCCACGACAGGCCATTGGCGGTGATGCCGTGGACCGCGAGCACGACCGGGGCGTCGGCCGCGGGCGACCCGAGGCTGAGGTCGTGGATGGCGAGGCTGCCCTCCGGCAGCTCGATGACGAAGGCGGACGGTGTGGCACTCATCGAGACCCTGACCTCCTGATCAGTCTGCCGCCGAGACCGGTCAGCCCGGACGGAGCGAAGTAGACCACGACGATGAAGAAGACGCCGAGGATGAAGAGCGGCTGCGAGAGCACCTGGCGGACGACGTCGGGCAGGCCCTGCAGCACGGCGGAGCTGCTGACCTCGACGAGCCGCGCGTCGGCGTAGGTGTAGAGCACGCCGCCGAGCAGCGCCCCCCACCGGCTCCCGGCGCCGCCGAGCACGACCATGACGAGCAGCGACAGCGTGAACTCGGAGGTGGTCAGGTGCGGGTTCGACCCGCCGAGCACGAGCGCGTGCACGACGCCGCCGAGGGCTCCGAGGAACGAGCCGGCCACGAGCGCGAGGAGCCTGACGCGGTAGGTGCCCAGGCCGAGCACCGCGGCGCGCTGCTCGTTCTCCCGGACGGCGGCCATGGCGTGGCCGGCCCTCGACCGCACGAGGAGCGTCACGGCGACCCACGCGACGACGACGAAACCGAGGGCGAGCCAGTAGCGGTAGGGGGCGTTGGCGACGCCGACGAGCAGGTCCGGCACGGCGTCGCGGTCGAGCGGGCGACCCTCCTCACCCCCGGTCACTCCCCCGGGGTTGCGCATCACGATGATCGAGGCGGCCTGCGCGAACGCCAGCGTCACCATGGCGAAGGCGATGCCGCCGACCCGGAGCGCGACGGCGCCCACGACGAGGGCGAGCAGGGTCGACAGACCGAGGGCCGCAAGCACCGCCAGTGGCAGCGGCAGGTCCCAGGTCGAGAGCGAGATGGTCAGCAGGTAGCTGCCCGCGGCGACGAACAGGGCGTGCCCGAAGCTGAGCAGGCCGGTGCGACCGAAGAGGACGTCGTAGCTCAGCGCGATGCCGCCGACGACGAGGCAGGTGGCGAGCAGCTGCAGGGAACCGGGGCCGTTGACCCGCCCGGGCAGCAGGCCGGGCACCTCGACCGGGACGTACGGCAGGTAGGCGAGGACCGCGAGCACGACGACGGGAAGCAGGCGTCGGAGCAGGCGGGCTCGCTCTCGGGGTCGCTGCCGCTGCCCTGCCGGACGTGGTGCGGCCGCGTCGTCGTCGACGGCGACGTCGCCCGAGGACGTATGCGTGTCGGTCAGGTGGTCGGTCGGCGACGTCATGCCGTCGCTCCCTTCAGGGAGGTCGGTCGGAGCAGGAGCACCAGCGCGAGCAGCAGCACGACCGACAGGTCGCCGACGCCGCTCGCGGCGTAGTAGTTCGCGAGCTGCTGGACAAGCCCGACGGCCACGGCAGCGACTGCAGTGCCCGTCAGCGAACCAATGCCGCCGATGACGACGACGATGAAGGCGAAGATGAGCAGGGAGCCGCCCTGCGCCGGCGAGACCGCCCCGGCGTACTGCGAGTAGAGCACGCCCGCCAGTCCGGCCGCGGCGCCGCCCAGGGCGAAGACGACGGTGAAGGTCCGGTGCACGTTGATGCCGAGGGCCTCGACCATGGTCCGGTTCTCGACCCCGGCCCGGATGACGAGGCCAAGGCGCGTGAGGTGCAGCAGCGCGAGCAGTCCGGCGAAGAGCAGCCCGGCCACGAGGACGTAGACGAAGCGGTCGTTCGGGAGCCGGGCACCGAGCACGTCCGTCGTCCCGCTCATCCAGACGGGCTTGTCCACCGCTCGGGGGTCCGCGCCCCAGATGCCTTGTGCTGCAGCGACACCCGCGAGGGAAAGTCCGACCGTGACGAGCACCTGCTGGATGTGATGGCGGTAGAGGGGGCGGATGAGCACGACCTCGACGACGAGGCCGACCAGCGCCCCGACGCAGACGCCTGCAGCGATCCCGACGAGCAGCCGCCCGGCCACGGGCCAGGCGGTGGGCAGCGCGCCCATCGTCAGCCACGCGGCATAGGCGCCTGCGGTCATGAAGGCGCCGTGCGCGAAGTTGAGCACGCCCATGAGGCCGTAGATGAGGCTCAACCCGCTCGCGGCGATGAAGTAGAGCGCGCCGAGGCCGAGGCCCGTCGCGAGGAGGAGGACGAGGTCGCTCATGCCGCCCCCTCCCGTCGCATCGAGACCCCGAGCAGCTCACGGGTCAGGTCGGCGTCGGCGACGAGGTCCGCGGCGGCTCCCCGGTGCACGACCCGGCCCGCGTCGAGCACGACGACCCGGTCGGCGATCCGGCGCACGAGCGGCAGGTTCTGCTCGACGAGCAGGACCGGGGTGGTCTGCGCCACCTCCGCGAGCACGTCGGCGACCTCCGTGACGAGCTTGGGAGCGAGGCCCTTGGTCGGCTCGTCGATGAGCAGGAGGGCGTTGTCGCGCAGCAGCACCCGGGCCAGCGACACCATCTGCTGCTGACCGCCCGACAGCGTGCCCGCCCGCTGTCCCCGTCGCGCGACGAGGTCGGGGAAGAGCCTCCCGACCACGGGGGCCTCGACGCCTTGGTCGGGTGCGACGAGCCGGAGGTTCTCGTCGACGGTCAGGCCGCCGAACACCTCTCGGTCCTCGGGGACGTAGCCGATGCCGCCGCGGACGATCCTGGCCGTCGATGTCGTCTGGATCTCCCTGCCCTGCAGCAGGATCCGACCGGACCTCGGCGCCAGCCCGATGACCGCCTTGAGGGTGGTCGTCTTGCCGACGCCGTTGCGTCCGAGGAGCGCGGTGACGCCGGTCGCCGGCACCTCGAAGGACACCCCCTGGAGGATGTGCGAACCGCCGTAGCGGACGTGCACGTCGTCGAGCTCCAGGACGGGGGCGGTCTCCGCCCCGTCACGGGGCGAGGAGTTCCGATCACTCACAGTGCTTCTCCCAGATAGGCCTGCTGGACCCGCTCGTCACTCGTCACCTCGGTCGGCGCACCGACCGCGAGCAGCTGGCCGTGGTGGAGCACCGCGACGCGGTCGGCGAGCCCGAGGACGACGTGCATGTGGTGCTCGACCATCGCCACGGCGACTCCCGAGTCGCGGACCTCGCCGATGATCTCGGTCAGCCCGTCGACGTCCTCCGCCGACACCCCGGCCATCGGCTCGTCGAGCAGCAGCACGGCCGGCTCGGACGCGAGGGACATGGCGAGCTCGAGCTTGCGACGGTCGCCGTGCGAGAGGTCACGCGCCAGCGTCGCCGCGCGACCCGGCATACGCACCCTGTCCAGCAGCGAGTCGATGACGCCGGTGGTCGCCGAGCCCGCGGGGCGGAACGGCGAGAAGGGCGCGGCGCCGGACGCCTGCACCGCCAGGCGCACGTTCTCCCCGGCCGTGAGACCGTCGAAGAGGGCCGACGTCTGGAACGACCTCGCCAGTCCCATCCGGGCACGGCGCGTGGCGCTCGCCTGCGTGACGTCCCTGTCCTGCAAGGTGATCCGGCCACTGGACGGACGCGTCACCCCGCTGAGGATGTTGACGAACGACGACTTGCCCGCGCCGTTGGGGCCGATGATGCCGAGCAGCTCACCGGCCCCCACGGTCAGGGAGACGTCGTCGAGGATCTGGGCGCCGCCGACCTTCCAGCCGACCGCTTCTGCGCTGATCACGACCGGTGGTGTCCGGTCACTTGAAGGGGGTGACGGGCGGTGCGACGGCGTCGGCCCCGAGCGTGTCGACGAGCTGCGGGACGACGTTGCTGCCGTCCTTCTTCAGCGACGCCGTGAACATCGGCTGCAGCAGGGCGTGGTCCTCGGCGCGGATCTCGAGCGAGCCCTTGGGGCCGTCGAACTTCCAGCCCTCGAGCGAGGTCACCATCTTCTCGACGTCGCCGCCACCCGCCTCGAGCGCGTGGACGATCATCTGGCCCGCCACGAAGCCGTCGTTGGTGAAGAGGTCGACCGTGGCGCCCTGCTTCTTCAGGCCCGCGTCGAGCGCCTGGTACGCCGCGTTGTCGGCCGCGCCCTCGAAGAAGTGCGAGAGGAAGTTGATCTTCGTGGCCACCTCGCCGAAGAGGGCGTGCGTGGCCTTGATGTCGAGGCCGGTGACGACCTTCGTGGTGTCGAAGACGCCCTGCTGCCCGAGCGTCGTCCACATGGCGGTGGCGTTGGCACCGGCCCAGGCGACGAAGAGCAGGTCCGGGGCGGCGCCCTTGACCTTGGTGGCGAACGGCGTCAGGTCGGTGGCGGCGGCCGGCACCTCGACGGAGCTCACGGTCGCACCCTTCGCGCCGAGGACGGCCGTGACCGCGGCGACGTTCGCCTTGCCGAAGGCGCTGTCCTGGGCGAGGACCGTGACCTTCTTGCCCTTGACGTCGCCGAGCATGCTGCCCGCGGTCGCGACGTCCTGGTAGGTCTGGCGCCCGGAGCGGAAGGTGTAGCGGTTCGCGCCCGTCACGGCGTCGGCCGCTGCCGGACCCGAGATGAAGAGGACCTTGTTGTCCTTGGCCAGCGGGGCCACCTGCAGGGCGACGCCGCTCGACGTCGAGCCGGCGATGATCGTGTTGCCCTGTCCGATGAGATCGGTCGCGGAGGCGACGGCCTTGGCCGGGTCACCCGCGTCGTCCTGCTCGGTGATCGAGATCGTGCGGCCGGCGACCGCGCCGGTCCCCTTGGTGGCGTAGTCGATGCCGGCCGTGAGGCCCTGGCGGTACTGCTGGCCGTAGGTGGCGAGCGGACCGGACTTGGAGTAGACGAGGCCGACCTTGTACGGCGCGCCCGAGTTGCCCGACGCTCCCCCGGCGCCGGCCGTGCCGTTGTCGGCCGGTGCACCCGGCTGGCCCGGAGACCCGCAGGCCGCGACCGACAGCGTGATCATGACGCTCGCGAGCGCGAGACTCCACCGCTTGGACACCGATGTCCTCCACCTCTGGCGGGCGCTCGCGCCTTTGCTGCAACGAGATCCGTTGACGCCCAACCGTTTCGGCGAAAGTAGTTCAGCCTCGAACGGACGGCGGTGGGACCGGACGCCACAAAGACGATCTCGGCATGTGTCTCGCCCCCACCGTCGCGGGGTCGGACCATCATTTCCCCGCGAGGTGTCACGGGACGGGCTGCTGTCTCGTCCAGATGGGTGAAGGCACGCAACCGACGAGTGAAGGAGCACGACATGAGGATCCTGGTGGCAGGGGCGACGGGTGCGATGGGGCGGCAGCTGGTGCCGCGTCTGGTTCGAGCCGGGCACGAGGTTCACGGGATGAGCCGCAGCGAGTCCAAGCGGGAGCTGCTGCGCGAGCTGGGGGCGGTCCCCGTGGTGGCGGACGCGCTCGACCCGGACCAGGTGGCCCGGGCGGTCGCCACGGCGAGCCCGGACGTGGTCGTGCACCAGCTCACCGCGATCGGGCCGATGGACATGCGCCACTTCGACCGGGCGTTTGCGGGGACGAACCGGCTGCGGACCGAGGGCACGGACCACCTGCTCTCAGCGGCCCGGGCGGTGGGGGTGACACGGTTCGTGGCACAGAGCTTCTTCGCCGGCTACGACCGGGTGGGCGGCACGGTGAAGACGGAGGACGACCCGTTCGGCACCGAACCCCCGGCCGGGATGGAGCAGACGGTCGGTGCCATCCGGCACGTCGAGGACGCGGTGCTCGCTGCGACGTGGACCGAGGGCCTCGTCCTGAGGTACGGCGGCTTCTACGGCCCGCACACCTCGCTCGGCCCCGACGGTGAGCAGACCGAGGTCGTCCGCCGCAGGAGGTTCCCCGTCGTCGGCGACGGAGGCGGCGTGTGGTCGTTCGTCCACATCGCCGACGCGGCCGACGCGACGGTCGCCGCCGTCGAACGTGGCGCCCCGGGCGTCTACAACGTCGTCGACGACGAGCCGGCGACCGTGGCCACGTGGCTGCCGCTGCTGGCCCAGGCGCTCGGCGCGCCCGCGCCGATGCGGGTGCCCCGGCTGGTCGGGAAGCTGCTCGCGGGCGAGACTGGCGCCGTGATGATGACCGAGCTGCGGGGTGCGTCCAACGCCAAGGCCAGGCGTGAGCTGGGCTGGAGCCCGGCGCACGCGACGTGGCGGGACGGCTTCCGCGAGCTCGGTGCTCAGGTGCGCGTCGAGGGCGGCGCGGCGGCGTGAGCGGCGACGACGTCGCGCCGGCAGCCTCGCCCGAACGGGAGCAGCTGCTGGTGAGCCTGAGACCGGTGGCGTTCGGCATCGCCTACCGGATGCTCGGCAGCGTGGCCGAGGCGGAGGACGTCGTCCAGGAGGCGCTGCTGCGGGTCCACCGCTCCCTCGAGGCAGGCGAGCAGCTCGCCTCCCCACGGGCGTTCACGGCGACCGTCACCACCCGACTCGCGATGGACGAGCTGAGGTCCGCGCGGGTCCGTCGGGAGCGGTACGTCGGGGACTGGCTGCCCGAGCCCCTCCTCACGGACGGGTCGGCGGCCGCCCAGGACCCGGCGCGTCAGGCCGAGACCGCCGACTCGCTGTCCATGGCGCTGCTCGTGCTGCTCGAGAGCCTGTCGCCGGAGCAGCGCGCCGTGCTGCTGCTCCACGACGTGTTCGGCTACGGCTACGACGAGGTCGCGACGATCGTCGGCAAGGGCGAGGCCAACGTGCGCCAGCTCGCCGTGCGGGCGCGACGGCACGTCGAGGAGCGGCGCCCGCGGTTCACGGCCACGGCCGAGAAGCAGACCGAGCTGGCGAGCCGCTTCTTCGCCGCCGCCCGGACCGGCGACCTCGCCGGCCTCGAGTCGTTGCTCGCGCACGACGTCGAGCTCGTCGGTGACGGGGGCGGCAAGGCGCCGTCGCTGGCGCGCTCGCAGCGCGGTCGCAGCCGCGTAGCGCACACGCTCACCAACTGGCTGCGCGCGCTGCGCCGGCTGCCCGACGTGGAGATCCGGCTCGCCGAGGTCAACGGCGACCCGGGCGCGATGTTCCTCGTCGAGGGCCGCCTGCTCGCCGTCTGGGCCCTCGACGTCGTCGACGGACAGGTCGCGGGCGTCCGAGCGGTCGTCAACCCCGACAAGCTCGTCCACCTCGGCCCCGTCGGCGACGCCTACGCCCTCGTCCGCCGGCTGGGCGGCGAACGTCCCGGAGACTGAGTCTCCGGACGGGCTCCGGCCGAGGTCGACTCGAAGGTCAGCCGCGCCGGTCGGCGACGGCCCACGAGGCCGCCGCGCTGACGGCAGCCACGGTGAGGACTGACGGCCAGGCGCCGATCTTCTTCGCGAGCACGTGCGACCCGGCGAAGCCGCCGAGGTAGATCGCTGCGAGCCCGGCGGCGGCGCCTCCCCCGGCCTTGGCGACCCAGCTGCGGCCGGCATACAGTCCGGCGGCGCCGAGCACGACGCCGCCGAGCGGACGGACCCCGCTCTCGCGGGCGACGACGTAGCCGCCGACGAGTCCGAGGGCTGCGATGGGCGCGGTCGTCACGTCGGTGGCGTCTCGGAGCTGCATGGGCCCGATCCTAGGCAACGGGGCTGTGCAGCGGCTGGGTGGGAACCGATGCACGCCACCGTCTTCATGGGGTCGGGATCAGAGCCGGCCCTCGAGGTCGACGACGAGCTGGTCGGCGGTGAGGCCGAGCTCCTCGAGGATCTGGCCGCGCGACGCGTGGTCGAGGAAGCGCTTCGGGATGCCGTAGGTGTGCACCGGGACCTCGAGCCGGGCCTCGCGCAGGGCGAGGGTCACGGCCGCGCCGACCCCGCCGCTGACGAGGTTGTCCTCCACGACCGCCACGGCGCCCGCCTGCCGCGCGAGCGACACGACGTCGTCGCTGACGGGAAGCACCCAGCGGGGGTCGACGACGCGGACCGTGCGGCCGTGGGCAGCGATCTTCTCGCCCGCCTCGATGGCGAGCCCGGCGAAGGCGCCGACCCCGACGAGGAGCAGGTCGACGTCGCCGCCCGAGTTCTCGAAGAGCACGTCGACATCACCGGCGGAGCGCAAGGCCGTCAGCGGGTCCGCGACGTCACCCTTGGGGAAACGGATCACGGTCGGTGCGTCGGCGACGTCGAGCGCCTCGCGCAGCTGGCGCTTGACCTGGTCGCCGTCGCGGGGCGCCGCGAGGCGCAGACCCGGAACGATGGAGGTGAGCGTCATGTCCCACATGCCGTTGTGCGAGGCGCCGTCGCTGCCCGTGACGCCGGCACGGTCGAGGATGAAGGTCACGCCGGCCTTGTGCAGCGCACAGTCCATGAGGAGCTGGTCGAACGCACGGTTGAGGAAGGTCGCGTAGACGGCGACGACGGGGTGCATCCCGGAGTAGGCGAGGCCCGAGGCCATCGTCACGGCGTGCTGCTCGGCGATGCCGACGTCGAAGACCCGGTCGGGGTAGGCGGCGGCGAAGCCGTCGAGGCCCACGGGGATGAGCATGGCAGCGGTGAGGGCGACGACGTCGGGACGCTCGCGCCCGATCGCCACCATCTCCTCGTTGAACTCGTCGGTCCAGATGCGGCCGCCGACCTCGAAGGGCAGCCCGGTCTCCGGGTTGATCTTGCCGACGCTGTGGAACTGGTCGGCGTCGTCGTCGATGGCGGGCTGGTAGCCGCGACCCTTCTGGGTGATGACGTGGACGATGACCGGACCGCCGAAGTCCTTGGCCTTGCTCAGCGCCCGCTCGAGCGCCTGCTCGTCGTGGCCGTCGACGGGGCCGAGGTACTTCAGCCCGAGGTCCTCGAACATGCCCTGCGGCGCGACGATGTCCTTGATGCCCTTCTTGACGCCGTGCAGCGTCTCGAACATCGCCCCGCCGACCACGGGCGTCCTGGCGAGCGAGCGCTTGCCCCAGTCGAGGAAGCGCTCGTAGCCACGGGTCGTGCGCAGCGTGGCGAGGTGGTCGGCGAGCCCGCCGATGGTCGGGGCGTAGGAGCGCTCGTTGTCGTTGACGACGATGACGAGCGGAAGGGTCTTGTCGACGGCGATGTTGTTGATGGCCTCCCAGGCCATGCCGCCCGTGAGGGCGCCGTCACCGATGACGGCGACGGTGTGCCGGTCGGTCTCGCCGCTCAGGCGTCGGCCCTTGGCGATGCCGTCGGCCCACGACAACGCGGTCGAGGCGTGCGAGTTCTCGACGACGTCGTGCTCGGACTCGGCGCGGCTCGGGTAGCCCGACAGGCCGCCCTTCTTCTTCAGCTTGCTGAAGTCCTGCCGCCCGGTGAGCAGCTTGTGCACGTAGGACTGGTGGCCGGTGTCGAAGACGAGCGTGTCGCGCGGGGAGTCGAAGACCCGGTGCAACGCGATCGTCAGCTCGACCACGCCGAGGTTGGGCCCGAGGTGGCCACCCGTCTTGGAGACCTCGCTGACGAGGAACGTGCGGATCTCCTCCGCCAGCGTCGGCAGCTGGTCGGCCGACAGCGCCTTGAGCGCCGCCGGGCTCGTGATCGTCTCCAGCAGGGCCACGCTGCGTCGTCCTCTCGGTGGGTCGGTCCGTTCCCACACGGGTGGGTCGGTCGAGTCTACGGGTCAACGCGCGGGGGCTCCCAACGGTGCGCACCGGACGCTGTCGACCTCGTCACACAACTCTCACAGCCGCGGCGCGAACACCTTGCCCTGCAGCGCCTCGTGGAGCAGCCTCGCCGAGCGGGACGCCGCGAGCAGCCGGATACCCTCGGCCTCGATCTGGCCGAGGATCTCGGTCAGCGCCTCGGCCGGGACGTGGGGGCCGATGGCGACCCGGGCCTCCCGCCACGCGTCGCGCATCGCCACGACCTGGCCGTCGAGGTGCCGGCCGGCGAGCCACGCGAGCGCGATCGGGTGACGCCGCCACCCGGCATACGCCCGGTAGTCCGGGGGGCACTGGTCGAGCAGCCACAGCACGGCGCGCTCCTCCCAGCCCGGCGTGTGCGCCGGCGGGACGCCCGGCGGCCACCCGGGAGGGGTGTGCCCGTGCTGGACCGGGGGTGTCGGACTCGGCATGCCCCCAGTCTGCCTCGCCTAGTCTCGGACCATGACGACGGTCAGCTGGGTGACGGCCTTCCTCGACCTGCCGCCGGACGTCCACGAGGCGAGCACCCGCTTCTGGTCCGCGGTGACGGCGTATGCCGTGTCGCCGCCTCGCGGAGAGCACGCCGAGTTCACGACGCTCGTCCCTCCGGTCGGCGACCCGTTCCTGAAGATCCAGCGCACCAGCGGTGGCTCGACGACAGCCCCCGGCCTGCACCTCGACCTGCACGTGACCTCGGAAGCGGACTCCGCCGCTCGCGCCGAAGGGCTGGGAGCCGAGGTGGTGCACCGGTCCGAGCACGGCTACGTCGTGCTGCGCTCGCCCGGCGGGTTCGTCTTCTGCTTCGTCCACGAGGTGCTCTCGGAGCGGCCGTGGCCGACCCGCTGGCCGCAGGAGCACGAGAGCGTCGTCGACCAGGTGTGTCTCGACATCCCGGCCGACGCCTACGAGACGGAGTGCGCCTTCTGGTCCGCCCTGACTGGGTGGCCGGTGCGCGGGTCGGTGAGCCGGCCGGAGTTCAGGCACCTCGTGCGCCCGGACGGGATCCCGATCCGGCTCCTGCTCCAGCGGCTCGGGGCCTCCGAGGGTGGGCCTGTCACCGGCCACCTCGACCTGGCCTGCGACGACCGGCCGACCGAGGTGGCCCGCCACGAGGCCCTCGGCGCGACCGTCGTCGCCGACCATGGCGGCGGCTGGACCACGCTGCGCGACCCCGCCGGCGCGCTCTACTGCGTCACCGACCGGGACCCCCGCTCCGGCCTCGGCCGCTGACGATCGGTGCGCACGCGGGAGAGCGTCCACACACCCGACCGCGCGTGACGAAGTGCCCACTCGACGTCAGGACAGGTCGAGTGGGCACTTCGCTACAGCGTCCCGAAGCGAGCGCTCACCAGTTGGGCTCGCGGCGCGGAGCCCGGGGCAGCCGGTGCCGCTCGGGGTGGATGACGTAGACGATGCCGCCGCTGTGCGGCACCCAGACGTTCTCGAACTGCTCCCGGTCGTAGACGACTCGGACCTGGGCGTTGTCGCGGACGAGGTGGGAGGCGGGGTCGTTGCAGACGACGTCGCCGTCGCGGGTGAAGCCGACGACGACCATGAGGTGTCCGTTGGTGCCGTAGCCGGCACCGTCGAGCTCGTCCTTCTCGAAGGACACCGACGTGACGAGCGGGATGCCAGCGGCGATGAACTCCTCGGCCTCGGTCAGCGACCGCAGGCGGGTCACGAAGCCGCGCATCCGCGGGCGCGATGCCGCGTAGGCGGCGTTGAACGGCCAGTTGCCGCCGCCGTCGTAGGTGTAGTCGTAGACGTTGCGCGCGGCGAAGTCGACCTGCGGGTCGGCCTCGTCGGGCATCGCCTCGGTCACCCAGGCCGTCTCGTCGCGACGGGGTCCCGCGCCCCAGTAGGCGAGCACCATCGAGGTCGAGGTCGGGGAGCACCAGGCCTCTCCCCCGTTGTCCCACTGGGGGAAGTGACCGATGTGGGTCTCCTGGGAGAAGGTGGGGACGTCGAGCACCCGGCCGCGGGCCCGGCCGTTGGCGCTGCGCGGCACGCGCTCGGTGTCCGGGAGGGCCGAGGCCATGGCCCCGACCGACCGCAGCCGCGGCGTCTGCCGGGTGCCGGTGGGACGCATCAGCCGCACGACGAGCTGCCACTCGTCGAGGACGTGCCCGGTGCGGGTCGCGAGGGTGTCGGTGTAGACCGTGGCCACGGTGTCGCCCTGCCCCTTGACCGACGTGCGGTGGATGCCGCCGCCCTGGGCCGGGTCGTAGCGGCACCAGCGGCCGAGGACGTACTCCTTGGTGGCGACGCCGCCGCTGCGTCCGCGCACGGACACCTCGACCCAGGACCGGCCGGGGGTGTCGGCGTTCCACGACGCCACGAGCTCGGTGAGGCCGAAGCCGGGCCGGACCACGGGCGAGACCCACGTCGCGACGTCGTAGGACCGCGAGGTCGCGGTCGTGTCGAAGGGGTCGACGTGGTCGCGCTGTCCCGTGAAGCGCAGGGGGCCGAGGTGCCGGCCACTCCACTCGCGGTAGGAGATGTGCCGGTCGCCCGGGTCGGACGCGACGACCGACGAGGCAACGGACGAGGCAGCGGCCGACCCGGCACCGGCGACACCGGCGACACCGGCCACGCCGACAGCGGCGGCCGAGCCGAGCAGGACGCGGCGGCTCGGCGAGGCGACGGCGGCAGCGGGGACGGCAGGGACGACAGGAGGGGTGGGATGCGTCATGGCACACCTTCCGGGTGGGGGCTGGGGCGCGGTCAGTCAACACCCGGGCCACCGCCCCGCAGGGCCTTCGCGTGAAAGATTCTCGCGATGTGAGCAGCAAGCGCAGGAAATTTACGTGCGCTTGACCGTCCTCACCCCCAGTTGGCCTCTGCGGGCGCCGCGGGAAGGGCGACGTCCCGTGGGTGCATGACGTAGGCCAGACCCCCGTTGTCGCCCAGCCAGACCCGCTCGAACTGGTCGCGCCGGTAGACGGTGCGCACCTCGTCGTTGCTCGCGACCCGGTGCGAGTTCGGGTCGTTCGACACGACGTCACCCTGGGCCGTGAAGCCGACGATCGTGAGCAGGTGCCCGCTGGTCTCGTAGCCGGCGCCGTCGAGCTCGTCCTCCCGGAAGGTCACCGACACCACGAGCGGCACACCGGCGGCGACGAACGCCTCGGCCTCGGTCAGGTCGCGCAGCCGCGTGACGTAGGCGCGCAGGCCGCGGGTGCCGGCATAGGCGGTGTTGAAGGCCCAGTTGCCGGCGCCGCCGTAGGAGCGGTCGAAGACGCGCCGCACCCCGTGGACCACCTCGGGGTCGACCTCGTGCCCGACCCAGGCCACCTCGTCGCCCTCGGGAGCCCGGCCCCAGTGCTCGAGCAGCATCGTCGTGGACGTCGGGGAGCACCACGACTGCCCACCGTTGTCCCACTCGGGGAAGGTGGCGATATGGAGGCGCTGTGACCGGGGCGGGACCGCAATCTCGTGGTCTCGGCCGACCCCCGGCAGGCTCGTCGGCTCGTCGGCCGCGATCTCGAAGCGCGAGGCGACGACAGCGACGAGCGTGACTGTGGGCCAATCGATCTCGTCGGCAGCGACGGCGTGGGCGGTCACGCGCAGCTGCCACCGCTCGACGCCGTGGCCGGGGGCCGCGACCCACGTGTCCGTCTCGACACAGCCGGTGGCGAAGTGCTGGTCCCGCAGCGTGGTGCGGGTGATGGGCGACTCCCCCGCCGGGTCGTCCTCGGCCCACCGCGCGAAGGTGAACCACGGCGTCCAGCCGCCCTGTCCGGCGACCCGACCCTCGATGAGCAGCCAGGTGCCGGCCGGAGTCCGGGCGTTCCACGACGGGATGAGCTCGGTTGCGGCGAAAGGCGACTCGACGACGGGTGACTCCCACACGCGTGCCGCGTAGGTGACCGGCTCGGCATCGTCGGCGTGGACGTCCACGTGGTCGGCGTCGGGCGCGGTCGACCAGTCGAAACCGGTCTCCCACACGGTCAGGAGGGCGTGTCGCTCAGTCACGCGACGAGCATGCCATCCGGCTGCGCATGCCGCCCGGCCGGGTCCGGCCGAACCGGCCCGCCCGGGGAGGGCGGGGACGCGCCCGTCCGTGGCGGACGGCATACGCCATCGAGGGGCTCCGGCACGTCCTGCCGGGACGTCGGGGACGCCGGGAACGACGACGGGCCCCGCGCGCCGCTGGGAGCGGCGGACGGGGCCCGTCGGGCGGTGCAGGTCAGCCGTTGACGAGCGACCGCAGGACGTACTGGAGGATGCCGCCGTTGCGGTAGTAGTCCGCCTCGCCGGGGGTGTCGATGCGCACGACCGCGTCGAACTCCACGGTCTCGCCCGACTCCTTCGTGGCGACGACCTTGACGGTCTTGGGCGTCGTGCCGTCGTTGAGGGCCGTGATGCCGGTGATCGAGAAGGTCTCGGTGCCGTCGAGGCCGAGCGAGTCGGCGTTCTGGCCCGCGGGGTACTGCAGCGGGATGACGCCCATGCCGATGAGGTTGGAGCGGTGGATGCGCTCGTAGCTCTCGGCGATGACGGCCTTGACCCCCAGCAGGCTCGTGCCCTTGGCGGCCCAGTCGCGCGAGCTTCCCGAGCCGTACTCCTTGCCCGAGAGGATCACGAGCGGAGTGCCCGCAGCGGCGTAGCTCTGCGCGGCGTCGTAGATCGTCGTCTGCTCGCCGCCCTGGGTGAAGTCGCGCGTGAAGCCGCCCTCGACACCGTCGAGGAGGAGGTTCTTCAGGCGGATGTTGGCGAACGTGCCACGGATCATGACCTCGTGGTTGCCGCGGCGCGAGCCGTAGGAGTTGAAGTCCTTGCGCTCGATGCCGTGCTCGGCGAGGTACTTGCCGGCGGGGCTGTCGTTCTTGATCGCACCGGCCGGGCTGATGTGGTCGGTCGTGACCGAGTCGCCGAGCTTGGCGAGCACGCGAGCGCCCTCGATGTCGACGACGGGCGTCGTCTCCATCGACATGCCGTCGAAGTACGGGGGCTTGCGCACGTAGGTCGACTCGCCGTCCCACGCGAAGGTGTCGCCCTCGGGGGTCGGCAGGGACTGCCAGCGCTCGTCGCCGGCGAAGACGTCGGCGTAGTCCTCGGTGAACATCTCCTGGCTGATCGAGGCCGCGATGGTGCGCTCGACGTCGGCCGGAGCCGGCCAGATGTCCTCGAGGAAGACGTCCTTGCCGTCGGCGTCCTGGCCGAGCGGCTGCGACGCGAAGTCGAAGTCCATCGTGCCGGCGAGGGCGTAGGCGATGACGAGCGGCGGGCTCGCGAGGTAGTTCATCTTCACGTCGGGGTTGATGCGCCCCTCGAAGTTGCGGTTGCCCGACAGGACCGACGTGACCGCGAGGTCGTTGTCGTTGATCGCCTTGGAGATCTCGTCGTTGAGCGGGCCCGAGTTGCCGATGCACGTCGTGCAGCCGTAGCCGACGAGGTAGAAGCCGAGCTTCTCGAGGTAGGGCCACATGCCGGCCTTGTCGTAGTAGCCCGTGACGACCTTGGAGCCGGGGGCCATCGACGTCTTGACCCACGGGGCGACCGACAGGCCCTTCTCGACGGCGTTCTTGGCGAGCATCGCGGCCGCCATCATGACCGACGGGTTGGACGTGTTGGTGCAGCTCGTGATCGAGGCGATCGAGACGATGCCGTGGTCGATCTCAAAGGTGCGGCCCTCGGCATCCGTGACGCTGACCTTCTTCGACGGGCGACCGGTTCCGTCGCCCTCGTCGGCCGGCTTCGAGCCGCCGTTGGTCCCGTCGGTCGTGCCCTGGGGCGACGGGTCGCTGGCCGGGAACGAGGAGGCAGCGCCCGCGTCACCCTCGTCGTGTGCGACGTACGTCGGGAGCACCTTGCGGAAGGACTCCTTGGCGTCGGTCAGGGCGATGCGGTCCTGCGGACGCTTCGGGCCGGCGATCGAGGGCACCACCGTCCCGAGGTCGAGCTCGAGGTACTCGCTGTAGCGGGCCTCGGGCTGGTCGGGCCCCGCCTTGAGCCACATGCCCTGCTCCTTGGCGTACGCCTCGACGAGGGCGACGCTCTCGTCGGAGCGGCCCGTGAGGCGTAGGTAGTCGAGCGTGACCTCGTCGATCGGGAAGATGGCGCACGTCGAGCCGAACTCGGGGCTCATGTTGCCGATGGTCGCGCGGTTGGCGAGCGGTACCTGCGAGACGCCCTCGCCGTAGAACTCGACGAACTTGCCGACGACGCCGTGCTTGCGCAGCATCTCGGTGATGGTGAGCACGACGTCGGTCGCCGTGGCTGCGACGGGGATCGAGCCGCTCAGCTTGAAGCCGACGACGCGCGGGATGAGCATCGACACTGGCTGGCCGAGCATGGCCGCCTCGGCCTCGATGCCGCCGACGCCCCAGCCGAGCACGCCGAGGCCGTTGACCATCGTCGTGTGCGAGTCGGTGCCGACGCAGGTGTCGGGGTAGGCGACGCCGTCACGCACCATGACCGTGCGGGCCAGGTGCTCGATGTTGACCTGGTGGACGATGCCGGTGCCCGGCGGGACGACCTTGAAGTCGTCGAAGGCGGTCTGGCCCCAGCGCAGGAACTGGTAGCGCTCCTTGTTGCGCTGGTACTCGATCTCGACGTTGCGCTCGAAGGCGTCGGCGCGGCCGAAGACGTCGATGATGACCGAGTGGTCGATGACGAGCTCGGCCGGGGCGAGCGGGTTGATCCGGGCCGGGTCGCCGCCGAGGTCGGCGACGGCCTCGCGCATCGTGGCGAGGTCGACGACGCACGGGACGCCGGTGAAGTCCTGCATGATCACGCGCGCGGGCGTGAACTGGATCTCCGTCGCCGGCTCGGCGTTCTCGTCCCACGAGCCGATGGCGCGGATGTGGTCGGCGGTGATGTTCGCGCCGTCCTCGGTGCGCAGGAGGTTCTCGAGGAGGACCTTGAGGCTGTACGGCAGGGTCTCCTGCCCCTCGACCCTTGCGAGCCGGTAGATCTCGTAGGACTGACCCCCGACCTCGAGGGTCCCCTTGGCCTTGAAGCTGTCAACACTGCCCACGACGGGCTCCTTCCAGCAACTCTGATGTCACGGTGCTCGATTTATCTTGACGTCAAGATATATCAAAACACACGGGTTCGTCGATGTCAGTCCCTCCCTACCCGCCCATCCTCGCCCTCGCTCGGACTGCTGTCTGCCCCCTGGGGCCGGGCAGCGGCGGTCGGTCGCCGCGCAGACCACAGCAGCCCCTCGACCGGCTCGCCGGCCTCGAGTCGCAGGTGCACCGGTGTCGTGGTGACGTCGCTCAGGCCGGCCAGGGCGGAGACGGCCCGGAGGTGCTCGGTGCCGTGCGCGTAGCGCCCCGTCGGCGTCAGCCGCCACGGTCGGGTCGGGTCGTCGAGGTGCTCGACGGTCGCCACGAAGGTCCCTCCCGGGCGCAGCGCGCCGGCCACCGCCCGGGTCACCGCCTCGAGGTCGCCGAGGTAGCACAGCGTGTCCGCACAGACGACGAGGTCGTATGCCGCGTGCCGGGCTCGCAGGAACGCACTGAGCTCCGCGTGGTGCAGGGCGTCGTAGCACCCGCGCAGCCGGGCCCGGCGCAGCATGCCCACCGAGAGGTCGCACCCGACGAGGCTGCGGGCCCACGGTCGCACGAGGTCGCCGACGAGGCCGGTGCCGCACCCGATGTCGGCCACGTCCAGCTCGCCGGCGGCCTCACCGAGCAGCGCGGCCACGCGGTCGGCCACGAGGGCCGGCGCCCGGTAGCCGAGGCCGGCCAGGTGGTCGTCGAAGTCCTCGGCGCTCGCGTCGAAGAGCGTCGCGACGTAGTCGTCCGGGGCGCGCTCCGGAGCCGGCAGCCCGCCGAGGGCTGCCAGGCGGTGCCGGGCACCCGGGTGGTCCGGGTCGAGCTCGGCCCACCGACGGACCAGGTCGAGGGCCTCGGCGGACCGCCCCTGACCAGTCAGGTGCAGCAGGGCGGCACCGACGGCCGCACGACCGAGCGCAGCACCCGGTTCGAGCTCCAGGACGTGCAGGCCGGCGCGGCCGGCACCGACGGGGTCACCTGCATGGCGGCGGGCCGTGGCGAGGTTGGCCCATGTCGGTGCGTCCTCGGGTTGGACGAGGAGGCTCGCCTCGTAGGACGCGACGGCGGCGCCCGGGCGACCGGCCTCGAGCCGCATGTTGCCGAGGTCGTTGTGCAGGCTCGCGACCAGCGTCGGGTCGGTCGTGGCCGCGAGCGCCGATGCCATCAGCCGTTCCGCGGCCTCCTCGTCGCGGCGCAGGTGGGCCGCGACGGCGCGCAGGTGCACGACACGCACGTCGTCCGGTGCGGTCGGAGCACCGGCCACGTCGGCGAGGACGGCCTCGGCGCCGGGTCCGTCACCGGCGCGGATCCGCGCGAGGGCGAGCTCGAGCCGCTCGTCCACGGACCCGGGACGGCGCGGAGGGGCCGGTGCGCCCGGAACCGGGGTCAGCCCATCTTGTTCGATCGGATGTCCCACGTGACGCTGGACGTGCGGCCCGTCGCTCCCCCACCGGGTCCGGGCTCGGCGTAGTCGAAGCGGATCCAGGCCGGCTGGAGGGCCACCTCCTCGTCCACGACCTCCTCGTCGCCGGAGACGAGCACCTCGGTCACGACGAGGTCCTTCATCGTCACGGTGAGGAAGTCCTTGCGGGCCCCCGGCCGCACGACGTTGAGCACGGCGTCCTTGAGGTGCTTGCCGGTGGCGGCGAACGAGGTCAGCTGCGGGGAGGCGAGGTCGTAGTGGTGCACGAGGCGCAGCTCGTGGGCGCGCGCCCGGCCCGCCCCGGCTCCGCCGCCGGCGCCGGTCGGTGCCGACGCCGTGACGCCCCAGTTCCAGGAGAGCACGTCGACGGCGCCCTTGTGGTCCTTGCTCTGGCTGCCGCCCTCGATGCCGTTGAACTTCATGAACGCATCCATGTCGCCTCCACCCGATGCCGAGCACTCCGTTCGACGCTAGCACCGCGCGGCGGCCGTCGAGCGGGTTCGAGGGGGCGGGCTCCTACGGTCCGGTGACCGCGGACCTCACACCGCTCCTTCGAGCGCCTCGCGGAAGTGGGGGTCGAGCGGCGCCGAGGCACCGGCCTCGGTGTCGAACCAGACGTAGGTGATGACGCACGTCGCCGTGAGCAGCGACGCCTCGCCCCGGCGCCAGATCTCGTGCCGGAGCGTGAACGACGACGTGCCGATGCGCTCGACGACCACCCGGATGTCGGCGTGGTCCAGGGGCTTGAGGCTTGCGGTCCAGTCGATCTCGGCGTGCCGCACGAGGGCCAGCCGGTGCTCGTCGGCGAAGCGGTAGGGCCCGTAGCCGACGCTGTCGAGGAAGGCCATCTTCGCGTCCTCGCACCAGGTCAGGTAGTGCGAGTTGAACACGACCCCTGCCAGGTCGATCTCGGAGAACTTCACGGCCACGGGGTAGCTGAACGACATGCGCTCATCGTCTCGTGACGGCTCGGTGCTCCCGCCATCGGGGCGGGTGAGGCCTCCTGGAGCGGGGAGACCGAGGACACCGATCAGGACGTGGCGGCGGTGTCCCGGGGCTCGAGCACGGCGATGCACTCGACGTGGTGAGTCATCGGGAACGCGTCCCAGGCCTCGAGCGAGGCGAGCGAGTAGCCGTGCGTCGCGGCGGCCTTGACGTCGCGCGCGAGCGCCGAGGGGTCGCACGCGACGTAGACGACGCGCCGTGGCGCCATCCGGGCGAGCAGGCCCATGACGTCCTTGCCCGCACCGGTGCGGGGTGGGTCGAGCACCGCGAGGTCCGCGGTGACGCCCTGCCCGACGAGCGAGCGCAGCTCGCGGTCTACGCGGTTGGCGCGCCACTCGACGTTCTCGAGGTGCTCGGTGTTGACGGCGCCGTTCTCGACGGCGACGCGGTCACCCTCGACGCCGAGGACGAAGCCGTCCGGCGCCACGAGCTCGCCGAGGCGCATCGTGAACAGCCCCGACCCGGCATACAGGTCGACGACGCGGTCGCTGGGCTCGGCGCCCAGCAGCGCGACGACGCGCGACAGGAAGGTGGACGCCGCTCCCGGGTGCACCTGCCAGAAGCCGCGGGCCGCGACGACGTACTCGCCCTCCCAGTCGCCGTCGCGGGCGAGCTCGCCGACGACGCCACCGTCGCCCGCCCCCTCGGGTGCGGGCAGCGGCACGAGCACCGGCTCGTCCGGGTGCACGGCGTCGACGACGTCGACCGACTCGAGGTCGGGCCACTCGGTGTCGAGCACCCCGGAGTCGATGACGCCCCGGGTCGCGATGAGGCAGTCGTCGACGGGCACGACGTCGCGGGAGCGGTGGCGCCGCAGGCCGGCCCGGCCGGACCCGTCGACGGCGAACTCGACGCGGGTGCGCCAGCGCAGGCCGTCCTCGTCACCGGGCACGGGGCGCACGTCGACGTCGACCTCGAGGCCGGCGACGCGGGCGAACTGCTCGCGCACGACGGCCGCCTTGAGCTCGCGCTGCGTCGTCAGGGACGCGTGCTGGAAGTCGCACCCACCGCACAGGCCGGGGGCGGCATACGGGCAGGGAGCCGGGACCCGACCGGACGCCGCCTCGAGCACCTCGACGGCGTCGGCGCGCACGAAGCTGTCACCCACGCGGCCCTCGGTCACACGGGCGACGACGCGCTCGCCGGGGAGGGTGTGGCGCACGAAGACCACCTGGCCCTCGTGGCGGGCCACGCAGTGACCGCCGTGCGCCACCGGCCCGACCTCGACGGTCCACTCCCGGCCGACGAGGGACTCGCCACCCGCTGCGCGCTCGCGGGTCTGGCGCCCACTCACAGGGCTCCTCCGCGCACGGACCCGCTGATCGGCGGCTCGTCGATCCAGTCCCGTTCGGCGCCCTCGGAGGACTGCAGCTGCCACGGCACGCTGACGACCATGACGCCCGGCGTGAAGAGCAGACGTGCCTTGAGGCGCAGCGCGCTCTGGTTGTGCAGGATCTGCTCCCACCACTTCCCGAGGACGTACTCCGGCAGGTAGACCGTGACGATGTCGCGGGGGTTGCCGCTGCGGATCGAGCGGACGTAGTCGAGGATCGGCTTGGTGATCTGCCGGTAGGGCGAGCTCAGCACCTTGAGCGGCACGGGGATGTCGCGCTTGTCCCACTCGTCGAGCAGCGTCTGGGTCTCGTCCGGGTCGACGTCGACCGTGACCGCCTCGAGGTAGGAGGGACGGCTCGCCCGGGCATAGGCGAGCGCGCGCATCGTCGGCTTGTGCACCTTGGAGATGCAGACGATGGCGTGGACGTGGCTCGGGAGCATCGGCCGCTCGACGTCCCAGTCGATGGCGAGCTCGTCGCGCACGCGGTTGTAGTGCTTCTTGATGCCGAGCATGAGCACGAAGAGGACGACCATCGCGAGGATGGCGTACTTCGCCCCCGCCTGGAACTTCGTGAGGAGCACGACGACGAGCACCGTCCCGGACATCGCGGCGCCGACCGCGTTGATGACGCGCGAGCGCTGCATGCGCGCGCGTTCCTTGGGGTTGCGCTCGAGCCGGAGGTTGCGCGTCCAGTGCCGCACCATGCCGACCTGGCTCGTCGTGAAGGAGACGAACACCCCGACGATGTAGAGCTGGATCAGCGCCGTGACCTCGGCCTTGAAGACGATGACGAGCACGATGGCCGCACCGGCGAGGATGAGGATGCCGTTGGAGAAGGCGAGCCGGTCACCGCGGGTGTGCATCTGGCGGGGCAGGTAGCCGTCGCGGGCGAGGATCGAGCCGAGCACCGGGAAGCCGTTGAAGGCGGTGTTGGCGGCCAGCACGAGGATCAGCCCGGTGACGATCGAGACGAAGACGACGCCGACCGGGAAGTTCGCGAAGACCGACTCGGCGAGCTGGCCGATGGCCGTGTGCTGCACGTAGGAGTCGCCGACCGGCTGGCCGTCGCGCAGCAGCTGGGCTCCCGGGTCGTCGGCGATCTTGACCCCGGTCCACTGGCTGAGGGCGATGATCGAGCCGAGCATGAGGACCGACAGCGTCCCCATGAGCAGCAGCGTGGTGGCGGCGTTGTCGCTCTTGGGCTTCTTGAAGGCGGGCACGCCGTTGCTGATCGCCTCGACGCCGGTCAGGGCCGCACAGCCCGACGAGAAGGCACGCAGCAGCAGGAAGGCCGCCGCGAGGCCGGTCAGGCCCTGACCCTCCTCCGGCTTGAGCGTCAGGCCCGCGCTCTCGGCCGGGGTGAGCGAGCCGGTGAAGTGCTGGATGAAGCCGTAGACGCCCATGCCGATGATGGCGAGCATGAACGCGTAGACGGGCACCGCGAAGGCCTTGCCGGACTCACGGACGCCGCGCAGGTTCATGGCGGTGAGGAAGGCGATGAGGCCGACGGCGACGATGACCTCGTGGCCGCGCACGAAGCCGAGCACCGTGGCGGCGTTCTGCACGCCCGACGAGATCGACACGGCGACGGTCAGGACGTAGTCGACGAGCAGGGCGCTCGCGACGGTGAGCCCGGCTCGGGGGCCGAGGTTGACCGTCGCCACCTCGTAGTCGCCGCCTCCCGAGGGGTAGGCGTGCACGTTCTGCCGGTACGACGCGACGACGACGACCATGACGAGCACGACCGCGACCGTGACCTGCCAGCTGTGCGTGGCGACGAACGCGCCGCCCGCGAGGCCGAGCATGAGCAGGATCTCGTCGGGCGCGTAGGCCACCGACGACAGCGCGTCGCTCGCGAAGATCGGCAGCGCGAGCCGCTTGGGAAGGAGGGTCTCCCCGAGCTTGTCGCTGCGCATCGCGCGACCGAGCAGGAGGCGCTTGAACAGCGAACCGGTACCGGGCACGACGACACTGTATGACGGATCGTCGTGCTGCACCGACCCACTCGGGACGCCGCGGACACGCGCCCGAGAACGTATGCCGTCACGGTCGTTTCACGGGCTGGGCGGCGTGCGCGGCCTGCGGGGTGGGCAGCCCCGTCACGGTGTAGCGTCGCGTCCGTGCACTTCGTGATCATGGGATGCGGCCGCGTCGGGTCGACGCTCGCCCGCACCCTGGGCAGGGGCGGCCACGACGTCGCGATCATCGACGCCGACGCCTCGGCGTTCCGCCGGCTCGGCACCTCCTTCGAGGGCCAGACCGTGACGGGGATCGGCTTCGACCGGGACACCCTCATCGCCGCGGGCATCCGTGAGGCCTACGCGTTCGCGGCGGTCAGCAGCGGCGACAACTCCAACATCCTCGCGGCCCGGGTGGCGCGCGAGACGTTCGGGGTCGAGCACGTCGCGGCCCGCATCTACGACCCGCAGCGCGCCATGGTCTACCAGCGCCTCGGCATCCCCACCGTCGCCACGGTGCGCTGGACCGCCGACCAGATGATCCAGCGACTGCTCCCCCAGGGCGCCGTCCCCGAGCTGACCGACCCGAGCGGCAAGATCGTCATCGCCGAGGTGCCCCTGGCCGAGGCCTGGGTGGGCCGGCACCTCACCGAGGTCGAGGAGCAGACCGGCGCCCGCGTCGCCTACGTCACCCGCCTCGGCGAGGGCACCCTGCCCCGTCCCGACATGGTCGTGCAGCAGGGTGACCTCGTGCACCTCACCGTCCCGCGCGACGACCTCGCCCGGGTCGAGCGGCTCTGCGACCAGGCCCCGGCCCCCCACTGACCGGCACAGGAGAAGAAACCCCCATGCGCGTCGTCATCGCCGGAGCCGGAAGCGTCGGCCGGTCCATCGCCCGTGAGCTGCTCGGCAACGGGCACCAGGTGCTGCTCATCGACAAGGACGCCGACGACGTGCAGGCGTCCCGCGTGCCCGAGGCGTCGTGGCTGCTCGCCGACGCCTGCGAGCTGGCCGCCCTCGAGGAGGCCCGGCTCGAGGAGTCCGATGTCTGCGTCGCCGCCACCGGCGACGACAAGGCCAACCTCGTGCTCTCGCTGCTGGCCAAGACCGAGTTCGGCGTGCCGCGCACCGTCGCGCGCGTGAACAACCCGAAGAACGAGTGGATGTTCGACGAGTCGTGGGGCGTCGACGTCGCGGTGTCGACCCCACGCCTCATGACGGCCCTCATCGAGGAGGCCGTCAGCATCGGTGACCTCGTGCGGATCTTCGAGTTCCAGCAGGGTCGCGCCTCGATGGTCGAGATCACCCTGCCCGAGGGCAGCCCCTTCGCCGGCCGCCGCGTCGGTGACGTCGACTGGCCCACCGACACCGTGCTCGTGGCGATCATCCGCGAGGAGCGGCCGCTGGCGCCCACGCCGGACGACGCGATCGAGGCCGGCGACGAGCTGCTCTTCATCACCACGACGGAGCAGGAGGACCGCCTCCAGGACCTCGTCGCCCCGGGCGAGCGGCACCACGCGGACACCGAGGACTGACGCGTCCCGACGGCCGGGTCCCGGCTTCAGGCGATGCGGCTCGGGTCGATCGGGGTGCGACCGCGCAGCAGGATCGCGCCCATGGCGGTGATGGCGACGAGGTAGGCCGGCCAGCCCAGCACGACCTTGGCGACGCCGAGCGCCGCGACCTGCTCGGCGAGGTAGAGCGGGACCATGATGGCGAGCCGCACGACGTTGAGGGCGATGAGCACCCAGGCCAGGCGGGCAGCCACGGTCACGATGCCGGAGTGGCGACGCCACCACGTGGGGTTCTCGGCGAAGGCCTCGGGCTCGGCGACACCGACGACGAAGCCGAACAGCGGCCAGCGGGTCAGGTTGGTGACGAGCAGGAGCACAAGGAGCCCGGCGTTCTGGAGCATCCCCGGCAGGAAGGCGTCCTCGGCCTTGCCCGACCGGAGCGCGAAGAACGCCGAGATCGCCACTCCCGCAGCGGCATACGCGATGAAGCGTGGGTCCTGGCGCTGCACGAGCCGGACGACGAGCAGCAGGGCGACGCACACCCCGGCGACGACCAGGGCCGTGCGGAGGTTCTCGGTGCGGGCCCAGACGAGCGCGAACGCCAGCGTCGGCACCGCCGACTCGACGGCCCCGCGCCAGCCGCCGAGGGCCTCGGACAGCTTGTCGCGCAGCAGCTCCTCGACGGTGTCGTAGCGACGCAGGTCGGCCTCGGAGCGCACGACCCCGTCGCCCTCCCCCGCACCCGACACGGTGGCCTCGCCCTCGGCCTCAGCCATGTGCCTGGCCTGCCCTGCCGATGATCTCGTAGGCGGGGTTGAACATCGTCATGACCTTCCGGCGGTTCGTGATGCGTCCCGTGGCCTGGATCTTGATGCCGGGGACGATGCCGGCGATGCGGCGGCGGCCGAGCCACACGAGGTGCAACGACTCCGTGCCGTCCCAGACCTCGACGTCGAGGGCCGGGGTCTCCTCGCGGGGGCGAAGCGTCACCGAGCGCACTTCGCCGCACACCGTGACCGTGGTGCGCTGGGGCGCGTCGCCGATGTGGACGACACCGGCCAGGTCGGAGGACTCGCGCCGCAGCTCGGCGGCCTCGATCTCGTGCGCCGAGCGCGTCAGTCGCTCGGTGAGCCGCCGCAGCGCGCCGGGCTGGCCCGTGGTCACGGGCGCGCCTCGCCTCGAGGCGGTGCCGGACACGGGCGGGACATCAACGGACCTCGGTGATCTCGGGGCCGCGTTCGAACGGGTTGAGGTCGGGACCACCGTCGGTGCCGTCGCCGGCATCGGCCTGGGCGGCGCCGTCGGCGTCGGGCAGGCGCAGCGGCAGCAGCTCGCGCGGCGGCATGGCCTCCTCGCCGCGGTCGATGACCGCGGTCCGGATGACCTCGTGGACGCCCTCGGCCGCAGCGGGCTCGATGGCGGCGCGGCCCGAGACGACGGCGCGGAGGAACCAGCGAGGCCCGTCGACGCCGACGAAGCGGGCCGGCATGAACACGGTCCGGCCCTCGGGGTCGGCCTGCGGCATCCGCGTCAGCAGCTCCTCGCCGAACTCGCCCGTCAGCACCTCTGCGGTGCCGCCGGCGTCGACGATGCTCGCGGCGATCTCGTTGCGGATGTCGATCCAGACGCCCTCGGTGCGCGGGGCGGCGAAGGCCTGCAGCTGGACCGCCGACTCGCCGAGCACGGCCGTGACGCCGGTGATCTGCTGCTCCTGCTCGTTGACCTCGAGGCGCAGCTCCATGCCCTGCTGCCCGCGCAGCCAGATGGCGCCGAGGTTGAGGTAGTCGCTGTCGTCGTCGACCTCGCTGCGGTCGAGCGGGCCGGTGGAGGCGTCGCGACCGGCCGGCGCGTCCGCGTCGTCATACGCACTGGCGACATCGTCCTGGTCGCCGCGGTCGAGGCCGTCGTCGGTCAGGTCGGTGTCCACGGCATCGGCGTCCGGGCGGTCCTTCGACTTGCCCCGGCTGAAGAGTCCCACGTCATTCCGTCCTTAGAGTCCTGCTGCCCGGCGGGCGTCGTGCCCGTCCGGAAAGGTGGTCGTCGCGGCGCTGACGCAGCGCCCGGCGAACCGTATCCGATGATCACGCCTCGCTGGGCGACTCCCCCGGTGTCGGCGAGGCGGCGCCCCCGGGACCGAAGCCACCGGTGGATCCGTGTCCAGTGTCCCCCCGACGGGTCTCGTCGAGCGAATCGACGGCGACGAACTGCACCCGCTCGACGCGCTGGACGACGAGCTGGGCGATCCGGTCGCCGCGCCGGACCTCGAAGGGCTCGCGCGGGTCGAGGTTGACGAGGTTGACGAGGATCTCCCCCCGGTAGCCCTCGTCGACGGTTCCGGGCGCGTTGACGATTGAGATGCCGTGTCGCGCCGCGAGCCCCGACCTCGGGTGCACGAAGCCGGCGTGCCCCGGAGGCAGCGCCAGCGCGACCCCGGTCGGCACCAGCACCCGCTCGCCCGGCTCGATCGTCACGTCCACCCGGGCGCACAGGTCGGCACCTGCGTCGCCGGGGTGGGCGTAGACGGGCAGCGGCAGGTCCGGGTCGAGCAGCCGCACCGGGACAGCACAAGGGTCGGTCACGAGGACCGACCCTACTGGCTCCGGGCGGTGCTGCTGCCCGGTCGGAGATGCGCTCAGGCCGCGCACTCCGTGCAGATCATCATGCCGTTGCTCTCCTTGGCGAGCTGGCTGCGGTGGTGGACGAGGAAGCAGCGTCCACAGGTGAACTCGTCGGCCTGCTTGGGCAGCACGCGGACCGACAGCTCCTCGCCGGAGAGGTCGGCGCCGGGGAGCTCGAAGCCCTCGGCCTGCTCGGTCTCGTCGACGTCCACGCTGGACGACGTCTTGTCGACCCGACGTGACTTGAGCTCCTCGATGGAGTCCTCGTTCAGGTCGTCGTCAGTCTTGCGTGGCGCGTCGTAATCGGTTGCCATCTCGTTGTCTCACTTCTACTCGTGATGCGCCTTGCGGTCTGTGACGCGGAGAACGCTCGTAGGCCCGCGCTTGTTCCCGTGGGAGGGATGCTGTCGACGACGCTGTTAACAGCAACGAAACATGTCCGCGTGCGCGTATGGTGCCCGATCCCCACGGCGTTGTCACGTTGTCCGCGCCAACGGCTGAGACGCAGACGGGACGCACGCCCAATGCCTGCCGTTTTCGGACCAACTGTTCACCTGTCCTTTGCCATCCGCCGACCATCGCGGGTGCACATTGGGGGTCCCACGGCGCGGTAGGGTCTGCGGACTCGACCGATCGACAACCCAGGCCCGGAGGTGGCACCCATGACCGAGTTCGTCGACCAGATCAGGCAACGTGTCAACGACGCGCTGGGCGACCTCGCCGACGCGCGGCAGGCCGGGGACGACTTCCGGGTGCAGGTGCACACCGGCGAGCTGGAGTCCTTCGCCCGCCTCGCTGCCGAGAACGGCATCCGCGTCCCCGAGCTCGAGCCGTTCCAGGCGGCCTGAGCAGCGTCCGGGCGGTGCCCGGGGAGCGCTTTGAGCGCGTCTCGAGGACGTATGCCGTCCGCGTCCCCAGTACGACAGACGCCCCACCCGGCACGGCCGGGTGGGGCGTTCGTCGTGTGCGGCCCCCTCGCCTGCCAGGTCAGCCCGCCGCGTCGCCGGTGGTGACGAAGAGTCGGCGCACCTCCGGCGCGAGCGCCGGGCCGGCAGCGACGGTGAGGGCCTTGCCCGGCGCGCTGGCCTCGCCCTCCCCCGCACCGAGGACGACACCGCCGGCCTCGAGGACGATCAGCCAGCCGGCCGCGAGGTCCCAGGCGTTGAGGCCGGTCTCGGCGTAGGCGTCGACCGAGCCTTCTGCGACGCGGACGAGGTCGAGTGCCGCGCTGCCGATGCGCCGGATGTCTCGCACGAGCGGGAGCACCCGCAGCAGGACCTCGGCCTGACGGGCCCGGACCTGCGGGTCGTAGCCGAACCCGGTCGCGAGCAGTGTGCGGCCGAGACGGTCCTCGCCCGACACCGAGAGGCGCAGGGGTTCGTCGCCGCTCGCCGGGTCCTCGGGGCCCGTCCAGGCGCCCCTGCCGCGTCCCGCGTGGTGCACGAGGCGCAGGCTCGGGTCGGCGACCGCGCCGGCCACGGGGACCCAGCCGCCCTGGGAGTGCGCGTCGCCGACGACGACGGCCACGGACACGGCATACGCCGGCACCTCGTAGAGGTAGTTGACGGTGCCGTCGATGGGATCGATGACCCACGTCAGCCCGGAGGTGCCGGCGACGTCGGCGCCCTCCTCGCCGAGGATGCCGTCATCGGGGCGGGCCTGCTGGATCAGCCGGTGCAGCAGCTCCTCCGAGCGCCGGTCCATGACGGTCACGACGTCGGTCTCGCTCGACTTCGTGGCGGCGACCCCCACGCGCTCGGGTCGCTCGTCACGGATGAAGCGGGCAGCCTCGGTGGCGAAGCGGACGCAGAGCTGCTGCAGCGCCTCGACGGTGAGGCCCTCGGGCAGGTCGGGTGCGGGTGGGGTGCCGGTCATCGTGGTCCTCAGTCGCTGCCGCACAGGGCCGGACGCGCCTGGCGCAGGTTGGGACAGCACCCGGGGGCGCACACCGACGGCATGCGGCCCTCGAACTGCGGCACGTCCTCGCCGCGGGCCTCGGCGGCGCGCTCGAGGAGGGCGTCGACGAGGTCGCGGACGAAGGCGGCGTCGGTGCCGACGGTCGGGACGCGCACGTGCGTCAGGCCGAGCTCGTCGGCCGTCTCCTGGGCCTCGGTGTCGAGGTCGTAGACGACCTCCATGTGGTCACTGACGAAGCCGATGGGGGCCGTGACGACGGTACGGACGCCGGCGGCCGCCAATTCGCGCATGCGGTCGTTGACGTCGGGCTCGAGCCAGGGCTGGCTCGGCGGCCCGGAGCGCGAGCAGAAGACGAGCTCGCCCGTCAGGTCGCGGCCGAGGACGCGGTTGGCCTCCTCCGTCAGCTGCGAGGCGAGCGCCAGGTGCTGGCGCTGGTAGAGGTTGCCCTCTCCGTCGCCCGGTCCGGACGTGTCGTCCATCGCGTCCGGGATGGAGTGGGTGACGAACAGCAGCGCGACCTCCGAGTCCGGCGCCCCGTCGAGGGCGCGCAGCGAGCGCACGAGCTCACCGGCGTTGGCCTCGGCGAAACCGGGGCGGCGGGCGTACTGCGCCACCTTGTCGATCTCGAGCGCGATCCCCTCCTCGGCGACGGCGGCTGCCGCGTCGGCGAGGTTCTCGCGGTACTGCCGGCACGACGAGTAGCACGAGTAGGCGCTCGTCGTCAGCGCGACGACCCGGCGGTGGCCGGCGGCGTGGCTCTCGCGGAGGGCGTCGTCGATGAAGGGGGCGCTGTTGCGGTTGCCCCAGACGATCGGGGTGTCGATGCCCCGGGAGTCGAGCTCGGCCCGGAGCGCAGCGATGAGGGCCCGGTTCTGGTCGTTGATCGGGCTGCGCCCACCGAAGTGGTGGTAGTGCTCGCCGACGGCCTCGAGCCTCTCGTCGGGGATGCCGCGGCCCGCGGTGACCCGGCGCAGGAAGGGCATGACCTCCTCGGGGGCCTCGGGACCGCCGAAGCCGAGCAGGAGCACGGCGTCGTACGGCTCGAGCGGGGAGCGCTCGTCGGATCCTTCGGTCGTGGCCTCGGGGGTGGCGTCGGGAGCGGGCTGGGGGGTGGGTGCTGCGTCTGGTGTCATCTCTCCGCCATCGGTCGTGAGCAGGGTCAGGGGTTTCGCCCGTCGTTCGGCGCGCGGGCTACGTGGGATTGGAGCGCAGCGGGGTCGGGGCGTTGAGGTGCAGGTGCACCGCGAGCATGCGCAGGGCGAAGACGACCCCGGCGGCCGTCCACAGCACCCAGTCCTGGAGGGACCCGAGCTGCGCCGCCACGACGACGACCACGGACCCGAGCATGGCCGGCACGGCATACAGCTCGCGGCGCAGCACCTCGGGGACCTGGCCGGCGAGCACGTCGCGCACGACGCCTCCCCCGACGGCCGTGATGACACCGACGAGGACGGCGGCCACGGGTGAGACGCCCGGCGTCGTCACGGCCTTGAGGCTGCCGGCGACCGCGAAGGCGCCGAGGCCCGCCGCGTCGAGCACGCGGACGAAGCGGGTGATGCGCTCGACGCCGGGATGGAAGAGGAAGGTGACGAGCCCACCGAGGGCCGCGGCCGTCAGCAGCCGCCAGTCGCTGATGCCGACCGGAGGGATGTCGCCGATGAGCAGGTCGCGCACGATGCCGCCGCCGAGCGCCGCGGCGCACGCGAGCACGAGGACGCCGAAGAGGTCGAAGCGCTTCTTGACGGCGACGAGACCCCCGGAGAGCGCGAAGACGAACACGCCGACGAGGTCGAGGGCGAGCTGCGCGGACGCGAACGAGGTAGGCATGCCAAGGCAAACGGTACCCGTGCGGCGTGGGCGCTTTGGCGCGCACCCGGCCCGGTGGCATGCTCGACTGCACGACGCACCCGGCGAGGCCCCTCACCCGGCCGGCGGGACGTCGACGCAGACAGGCACGACCACGCAGACTCGGCACCCCGGGAGACCCACCCATGCAGCACCTCAGGCTCGTCGGCGTCCACGAGGACGGATTGCACCTGCTGCTGGCCGACGACGAGGGCAACCGCTACTCGGTGCCGCTCGACGAGGCGCTCCGTGCCGCGGCGCGGCGCGACCGTCCACGGCTCGGCCAGCTGCAGATCGAGGTCTCGGGGGGCCTGCGCCCCAAGGACGTCCAGTCGATGATCCGGGCCGGCATGACCGCCGAGGAGGTGGCCGAGCGCGCGGGATGGACCGTCGAGAAGGTCCACCGCTACGAGGGCCCGATCCTGGCCGAGCGCGAGCACGTCGCCGGCCTGGCCCGTCAGGTCCGGCTACGTCCTCGCGGCGGGTCCCACGGCGGCGCCCCGACGCTCGACGCCCGGGTTTCCGAGCGCCTGCGCACTCGTGAGATCGACGCCGGCGCGGTCCGCTGGGACTCCCGACGCACCGACAAGGGCGCCTGGACCGTGCTGCTGGCCTTCAACGCCGGCGGCCGCGAGCGCGAGGCCGCCTGGCAGTTCGACCCGCTCGCCCGCACCGTCTCGGCGGTCGACGACGAGGCCCGCTGGCTCAGCGAGGACGAGGACCAGCAGGCACCCGGCCCGATCCCGGCGCCGCACCTGGCAGCGTCGACCCGACCCAGCCGCGTCTACGACGTCGAGGCCGAGGGCGGCGTGGGCGCGGCCGTCCCGCGTCGCCGCGAGGGCGAGACCGTCGACCTCATGGCTGCCATGCGCGAGCGCAGCTCCCAGCGCGGGCGCCGCCGTCGCCCGAGGTCCACCGAAGTGCCCGGGCTGGACGAGGCTCCCGAGGAGGCCCTGCCTCTGGAGGAGCTCGCCGCGGACCCCCGGGACGAGCTCCCCCCGCCGGCCCACACCCACCCCGAGGACGACCCCGAGGTCGTCAAGACCGGCACGGTGGAGCAGCGCGTCGGCGTCGAGGCGGCCCAGCGCAAGGCGCGCCGCACCGAGCCCACCCAGCCGGTGCGTCAGGTCCCGGAACGACCGTCCGAGGCGGACCCCGGCCCCGTGGCCGAGGCCCGCCCCGAGGTGGAGCGCGACGCACGAGTGGCCGTCGACGACGACCACGACGACCGGGACCACCGCGGTGTCGACAACGCGGACGACCATGCGGAGGACCACGAGGAGCTCCGGGACGATCACGAGGGCGACGAGAGCGACGTGGCTCAGCAGCTCGCGAACCGCGCCAGCGGCGTCGACGCCTCCGTGCGTCCCGAGCGTCCCGAGCGTCCCGCGCACCCCCGGGCCACGGACCGTGCCGCCGACCACCGGCAGCACGACTCCGCACCTGCCCTCGATGACGCTCGTGAGGACGACCTCATCGCCGATGTCGACTCCGACCTCGACGAGGGCCTCGACGACGAGCCCGCCGAGGAGCGACCCCTGCGACCGGCGGCGCGCCGACGGCAGGAGCCACGCCCGGTCTCCCGCATCCCCGCGGAGGGTCGTCGGTCCGGGTCGGGCAGCGGCTCCCCCGGCGCCTCGGGCGCGCGCTCGTTCGGCGGGGACGGTGACGGCGACGACGTCGTCGAGCAGCGCGTCCCGGCGGCGCGGCCCAAGCCCGCTCCGCGTCCCGCGCAGGCGGCCCGCAAGTCCGGACGACCCAGCGTGCCGAGCTGGGACGACATCATGTTCGGCCGCAAGAACGAGTGACCTGACGCCGCCCCCGGGGTGGACCGGCGTGGCGTCCGCGCCCTTCGCGGGTGCGGGCGAGCCGGACTCAGTCCGCCTGCGTGATCGGCAGTGGCGGGAGCGGGCACACGTCGAGGTCGAAGGGCAGCACCTCGGGTGAGACCGCCGCGGCCTTGGCGGCGTGCGAGGTCATGCGCCGCATGTAGTGCCGGCGGCAGAGCACCTCGTACTCGACGACCCCGGTCGTGCCCGGCTTGGTGTCGCCGACGACGACCTGCTCGCCCTCGACGACCATGACGCCGTCCATGACGCGCGCGTTGGTCGTCGCCCGGCGTCCGCACCAGCACAGCGCCTCGACCTGGAGCACCTGGACCTTGTCGGCCAGCTCGATCAGCCGCTTGCTGCCCGGGAAGAGCTCCGTGCGGAAGTCGGCGGTGATGCCGAACGCGAAGACGTCGACGTCCATCTCGTCGACGATGCGCGCCAGCTGCTCCACCTGGTCGCTCGTGTAGAACTGGGCCTCGTCGCAGATGAGGTAGTCGATGCGCGTGCCCGCCGTGGCCCGGCCGACGATGGCCTCCCAGAAGTCGAGATCGTCACCGACCTCGAGCGCGCCCGTCGACAGACCGAGGCGCGAGCTGAGGACGTTGCTGCCGGCCCGGTCCATCTTGGTGAAGATGAGGCCGACCCGACCTCGCGCACCGTGGTTGTGGTCCATCTGGAGGGCGAGGGTCGACTTGCCGCAGTCCATGGTCCCGGAGAAGAAGACGAGCTCAGCCACGAGGCACCACCCTAGGCGCCCCGGCGGGGAGGCACCACGACCACGGGCACGGCGAGTTCCGCGTCGCTCGTCGACCCGTGCAGGCCGAGGAGCGCTACGACCTCGCGACGCATGAGTCCGGAGTGCACGACGGCGAACGACCCGTCCATGACCACGATGAGGTCACCGATCCGTCGCTCGACCCCGGCGCGCACGGCCCCGAACCAGCCCTCGTCGACCGCCTGCTCGCGGGTGAGGATGCGGGCGCGGTCCCCGAGCCGGGACGCCCATGCGGCCTGCACGTCGGCGGCCGAGCCGGACTCCGCGTAGAGCTGGAGGTTGCGCGGCTCCCCGCCGAGGTGGCGGACACCGGCCATGAGCTCGGGCTCGCCCGCGAGGTCGATGCGGTCGTGGAAGGGGACGTCGACCATGCCGTGGTCGGCCGTGACGACGATGGACGTGTCGTCCGGGACGCGCGCAGCGAGCTGCCGCAGCGCGGCGTCGACGGACTCGACCTCGTCGCCCCACTGCCAGGACTGGCAGCCGTGCACGTGGCCGATCTTGTCGACCTCGCCCCAGTAGAGGTAGACGAGCGAGCGGGGCGCGGCCCGGACCGCGGCCACTGCGGCGTCGACGCGGTCCTCGAGCGAACGCGCCGCGCGGAAGCGGGCGCCCCGGAGGGCTGCGGTGGTCAGGCCCGACCCGTCGAAGTAGTGGGGTCCGACCATGGTGACGCTGACGCCGGCGTTCTCGGCTGCCTCGAAGACCGTCTCGTTGGGCTGCCACGCCCGCGGGTCGGGGCCGTCCTCCCACGACAGCTCGTTGAGCAGCCGGTCGGTCGCCGGGTCGAGCACCTGCATGCCGACGAGGCCGTGCGACCCGGGCGGCAGACCGGTGCCGAACGTCCCCATCGACGTGGCGGTCGTCGTGGGGAAGCCGCACGGCACCCGGTGCGCGGTGCCGAGCAGGCTGCGCAGGAAGGGGGCGTGCCCGCTGCGCTGGCGCAGCAGGTCGTGGCCGAGCCCGTCGACGAGCACGACGACCGTGCGCGGCACGGCAGGCAGGTCGAAGACGTCGTGGCCGGCATACCTCCCCACCCCCAGGCGGTCGGCGACCGACGGGAGGACGGAGGCGAGCGTCCCGGCGGACCAGTCCGTCGGGGTGGAGGCGTGGGCGGTCACGTCGGCAGGCACGGCGACCCGGTCAGTGGGCCGTGCCGCCGCCGATGCTCGCCGAGAGCACGCGGGCGAAGTGCATGGCCCGGCCGACGGCGTCCTCGCCGTCGGCGGCCGAGCTGATGCGCAGGGAGATGTCGTCGGAGGCGATGGTGCCCTCGAAGCCGTGGTCGGCCGTGCAGTCGGGGTCGCCGCACTGGGCCGGGATCATGTCGAGCCGGCTGACGGCGCCCCAGCCGAGCGTCAGCGTGAGGTCGCGGCCGTGCGTGCCCGGAGTGAAGGTGTCGGGCTGGGCCACGACGTGCGTCAGCATGACGCCGCGGACGGCGGCGAGCGGCACCGTCTCGGTGGTGGCCGTCGCCATGAGCTTGTCCTCGGACTCGGCGTGGTCGTCGGCGTGCGCTATGACGAGGCGCAGCGGGGTCACGACGAGGACGGTGACGTGACGACGCACCGTCTCGTGGTCGAAGGTCGTCTCCTGGTGCACGAGGTGCGAGACGACCTCGTCGTCGGCGATGGCCGACTCGACGACGTCGCAGACGAGCGAGGGGTAGTAGCCGGCACGGGTGATCGCCTCGGTGAGGTCTTCGGGAAGGGCCTGGCCGGTGCCCGGGATCGCGCGTCGCATGACCCCATCCTTGCACTGGTGGGCGATGGCTCCGTCGCGGCAGCCCACAGCCGTGGCCTGCCGCGCTCATCAGCAGCGCCGGGCGTCGTCCTCGTCGGCACCCCGTCGCGTACGCGTCAGGTCATCCGCCGCCGGCCGGGGTCCTTGCGCACCAGCGCAGGACGCACGACGACCTCGGCACCGAGCACGTCGACGCCACCGGTCCACGCGTTGACGGGGTTCAGCTCGACCGACGACAGCTCCGGGTGGTCGTCGGCGAGCACCGAGAGGCGGGCGATGAGGTCGGCGAGCGCCGCCCGGTGCACGGGCGCCGCTCCCCGGTGACCGCTCAGCAGGGGCGCCGCCTTGACGCCGTCGATGAGGTCGGTGACGTCCACGTCGGTGAGCGGCGGGATGCGGTGGGCCACGTCGTCGAGCAGCTCGGTGGGCGGCCCGGCGACCGAGAAGCTGACGACCGGGCCGAAGAGCGGGTCCTCGCTCGCACGGATGACGCACGAGACGCCGGGCACCGCCATGCGCTGGACGACGAACCGGTCGGCGCCCAGGGGCCCGAGACGCTGGCTGAGCGAGGCGTGCGCGTCGCGGACCGCCTCGGCGTCGACGAGGTCGCCGCGGACCCCGACGAGCCCGGGCTGGTGGCGCACCACCGGCGACGTCGACTTGAGGATGACGGGGAACGTCAGCTCGGTCGCGGCCGCGACCGCGGCGTCGACTCCCGAGACCTCCACCGCGGGCCACACGCGGATGCCGTAGGCGCTGAGCAGCTCGCGCGCCTCCTCGCGCGTCAGCGCGCGGCCCTCGGGACTGCCCGCGAGGTAGCCCTCGATGAGCGACTCCGCACGGAGCCGGTCGATACCCACGGGAGCGACCGGGGTGCCGCGGTCGCGCTGGCGCCACAGGGCATACCGCGTCACGGCGTTGAGCGCGCGGATGCCGTCCTCGGGCATGGAGTACGCCGGCACCGAGCGACGCACACCGCCCTGCTCGTAGGACAGCCCGTCGCCCACGCCCCGCATGCCGAGGAACGTTGCCACACAAGGCTTCTCGTGATCGGCGACGATGTTGCGCACGGCCATGTGCACCTCCTCGTCCGGGGTCACGAGGGGCGGTATGAAGGCCGCGACGACGCTGTCGACCTCCGGGTCGGCGAACGCTGCGTCGAGGGCTGCCGCGAACTCCTCGGCGGAGGCCTGCGGCTGCAGGGAGACCGGCCCGTGGGTGACCTTCAGGCCCCAGCTGAGGCAGGCGCTGGCGCTCAGCGCACCGAGGGCGTCGGAGTTGCCGACGATGGCGACCCGGTCGCCCTTGGGCAGGGGCTGGTGGAGGGTCAGCTGCGCGACGTCGAAGAGCTGGTGGACGTTCTCGACGCGGATGACGCCGGCCTGGCGCAGCAGCGCGCGGAAGGCCTGCGGCGGCACGTTGGTGACGCGGGTGCGGTGTCCGGGCGGGGCGGCGAAGCTCGAGACGCCCGAGCTGACGACGACGACCGGCTTGACGGCGGCGAGCGCCCGGGCGATGCGCGAGAACTTGCGGGGGTTGCCCATCGACTCGAGGTAGAGCCCGACCGTGTCGGTCTCCTGGTCGTCGATCCAGTACTGCATGAGGTCGTTGCCGGAGACGTCGACGCGGTTGCCGGCGGAGGCGAAGACGGAGATGCCGAGGCCACGCCGCGCGGCCGAGGCCAGCACGGCGACGCCGAGCGCGCCGCTCTGCGCGAACAGGCCCAGCCGGCCCTTGCTCGGGATGACCGACGCGAGCGTGGCGTTGAGCCGCACCGCCGGGTCGTTGTTGACGATCCCGAAGCTGTTGGGGCCCACGATGCGCATGCCGGCGCGGCGCACCCGGCGACGGAGCTTCTCCTGCAGGCGGATCCCCTCCTCGCCCGCCTCGGCGAAGCCGGCCGACAGGACCAGGAGCGCCTTGACCCCGGCCTTGCCGCAGTCCTTGACGACGTCGACGGCCTGCGCAGCGGGCACCACGACGATGGCGAGGTCCACCGGGTGGGGCACGTCGTGGATCGAGGGGTAGGCCGGCACGCCCTGGATCTGCTCGGCCACCCGGTGGATCGGGTAGAGCTCGCCCTGGTAGCCGGCAGCGAGGATGTTGCGCATGACGAGGGCCCCGATCGACTCCTCGCGTCGGCTCGCGCCGATGATCGCGACCCGCTCCGGGAAGAGGATCGTGTGCATGCTCCGAGCCTCGGCGCGGTGCTCGCGCGACAGCTGCACGGCCTTGCTCTGCTCGGTGGGCGAGATGTCGAAGGACACCTCGACGACGCCGTCCTCGATGTGGTGCGTGACCTCGTAGCCGGCCTCCTTGAAGACCGTCAGCATCTTGCGGTTCTGCGGCAGCACCTCGGCGACGAACCGGTTGATGCCCATCTCCTGCGCGATCGCGGCGAGGTGCTCGAGCATGACCGAGCCGATGCCCTTGCCCTGGTAGTGGTCCGAGATGTTGAAGGCGACCTCGGCCGACCTCGGGTCGATCCGGTCGTAGCGGCCGATGCCGATGATCTCGCCGTCGAGCGTGGCCACGAGGGCGACGCGGTCGTGGTGGTCGACGTGCGTGAACCGGTGGATGTCGCGGTCGCTCAGCTCGCGCAGCGGCGCGAAGAAGCGCAGGTAGATCGACTCGGCGGACTGCAGGCTGTGGAAGTGACGGATGCCCTCGGCGTCGTCGGGGGTGATGGGACGCACGTGCGCGACCGTGCCGTCGCGCAGCACGACGTCTGCCTCCCACTCGACCGGAGCACCCGTGGAGTGCGCCGACACGCGCTCCATGGCGCCGGTGTCGTCGCCGAGCTCGCCACCCTCCATGGGGTCATGGTGTCACGCCCGGCCCGGCGAGCCCGGGAGATGGGAGTCTGTGCGCATGGAGTTCACCGAGGTCGTCCGCTCCCGACGCATGGTCCGCCGCTACGACCCCGACCGACCGGTCCCCCGTGAGGTCGTCGAGCGCTGCCTCGCCAACGCCGTCCGCTCCCCCAGCGCCGGCTTCAGCCAGGGCTGGGACTTCGTCGTGCTCAGCACGGCGGCCGAGCGGGACGCGTTCTGGACGGCCACCACGGAACCGGGCGCGGCCCCCGACAGGTGGCTGGACGGCATACGCCAGGCACCCGTGCTCGTGCTGTGCCTCTCGCACAAGGACGCCTACCTCGACCGCTACGCCGCACCCGACAAGGGGTGGACCGACCGGGACGAGGCGCGCTGGCCCGTCCCCTACTGGGACGTCGACACCGGCATGGCCTCGCTCCTCATCCTGCTCACCGCGACCGACGAGGGCCTCGGCAGCCTCTTCTTCGGCGTGCCGCCGGAGCGGCACACGGCCGTCCACGAGGCGTTCGACGTCCCCGCCTCCCGCACGATCGTCGGCGTCGTGTCGATCGGGTATGCCGTCCCGGGACCTCGGAGCCCGAGCCTGCGTCGCCACCGGCGCACCGGTCGCGAGGTGGCCCACTGGGGCCGTTTCGGCGTGGCAGGTGAGAACGCGTGAGGGCCCTGCGCGATGATGGGGCGTTGACCCGCTAGGCAAGGAGCACCACCCGGCATGGCCCGTGGAAAGACCCCCCCGCCTCCACCGGAGGACTTCGAGGAGAAGATCGTCGGCATCGACGTCGAGGAGGAGATGCAGAACGCCTTCCTCGAGTACTCCTACAGCGTCATCTACAGCCGGGCCCTGCCCGATGCCCGTGACGGGCTGAAGCCCGTCCAGCGCCGGATCCTCTACGGCGCCAACGAGCTCGGCCTGCGCCCCGACCGCGGCCACGTCAAGAGCCAGCGCGTCGTCGGCGAGGTGATGGGCAAGTACCACCCGCACGGCGACCAGGCCATCTACGACGCCCTCGTGCGCATGGCCCAGCCGTTCACGCTGCGGCTGCCGCTCGTCGACGGCCACGGCAACTTCGGCTCCCTCGACGACGGCCCGGCCGCGGCGAGGTACACCGAGGCGCGGATGGCCAACGCGGCCCTGCTCATGGTCGCGGGACTCGACGAGGACACCGTCGACTTCGTCCCCAACTACGACGACACCCAGCTGCAGCCGGGAGTGATGCCCGCGGCATACCCCAACCTGCTCGTCAACGGCGCGGCCGGCATCGCCGTCGGCATGGCGACGAACATGCCGCCACACAACCTCGTCGAGGTGATCGGCGCCGCGCGGCACCTCATCGCCAACCCGACGTGCTCGCTCGAGGACCTCATGAAGTTCGTCCCGGGGCCCGACCTGCCCTGCGGCGGCAAGATCGTGGGCCTCGAGGGCATCCGCGACGCCTACCTCACCGGACGCGGCAGCTTCCGCACCCGCGCCACGGCCCGCATCGAGTCGATCACCCCGCGCCGCAAGGGCATCATCGTCACCGAGCTGCCCTACCTCGTCGGGCCCGAGAAGGTCATCGACAAGATCAAGGACCTCGTCCAGGGCAAGAAGCTCCAGGGCATCGCCGACCTCAAGGACCTCTCCGACCGCACGCAGGGCCTCAACCTCGTCATCGAGATCAAGAACGGCTTCAACCCGGACGCCGTCCTCGAGCAGCTCTACAAGCTGACGCCGATGGAGGAGAACTTCGGCATCAACAACGTCGCGCTCGTCGAGGGCCAGCCGCGGACCATGGGGCTCAAGGAGCTGCTCAAGGTCTACGTCGACTTCCGCACCGACGTCGTGCGGCGCCGCACGGCACACCGGCTCGCCAAGCGCGAGGAGCGACTGCACCTCGTCGAGGGCCTGCTCATCGCCATCGTCGACATCGACGAGGTCATCCAGGTCATCCGCAGCTCCGACGACGCCGCGACCGCCCGCGCGCGGCTCATGGACGTCTTCGACCTCTCCGAGCTGCAGGCCAACTACATCCTCGACCTCCAGCTGCGCCGCCTGACGAAGTTCTCCCGCATCGAGCTCGAGAACGAGAAGTCCGAGCTCGAGCGCGCCATCGAGGAGCTGCGGGCCCTGCTCGAGAACGAGAAGCTGCTCCTCAAGCTCGTCTCGACCGAGCTCGCCGACGTCGCCAAGGCCCACGGCACGCCGCGCCGCACCGTGCTCCTCGAGAGCTCGGGTGCCAGCGCGACGGCCACCGCGTCCTCGCCGCTCGAGATCGCCGACGACCCGTGCTGGGTGCTGCTGAGCTCCACGGGCCTGCTGGCCCGCACCGGCACCGCCGAGCCGGTCACCACCGAGGGGTCGCGCTCCAAGCACGACGTCGTCATCGGCGCGGTGCGCACGACCGCCCGCGGCGAGTTCGGTCTCGTCACGAGCGCCGGCCGGATGGTGCGCCTCTCGGCCCTCGACCTGCCGACGCTCCCGCCGACCAACGGCGCGCCGAGCCTCTCCGGCGGCGCTCCCCTCGCTGCCTACGTCGACCTCGGCAAGGGCGAGGAGCCGCTGACCATCGTGCCGATCGGTGCGGACGCGCCCGTCGTGGCGCTCGGCACCGCCAGCGGTGTCGTCAAGCGCGTCACGCCGGACGCGCCGAAGAGCAACGACTGGGACGTCATCAGCCTCAAGGACGGCGACCGGGTCGTCGGGGCCGCCGTCGCCGACCGTGACGACCTCGACCTCGTCTTCCTCACCAGCGACGCACAGCTGCTGCGCTTCCCCGCGAAGTCCGTGCGCCCGCAGGGCCGCTCGGCCGGTGGCATGGCGGGGATCAAGCTGGGGGGCTTCGGGCGCGTCGTCTTCTTCGGTGTCGTCGACCCGACCAGGGAGGGCGTCGTCGTCACGTCCTCCGGGTCGTCCGGTGCCCTGCCCGGCACCGAGGGAGGCTCGCTCAAGGTGACGCCGTATGCCGAGTACCCCGCCAAGGGGCGCGCGACCGGAGGCGTCCGGTGCCACCGGTTCCTCCGCGGCGAGGACACCCTCGTGCTCGCCTTCGCCGGCAACGAGCCGGCTCGTGCGGCGGCCGCCAACGGCGTCGCCATCGAGCTGCCCGCGGCCGACGGCCGACGGGACGGTTCCGGTGTCGCGATGACCGCGGTCATCGCGCACGTCGCCGGTCCCCCGGCAGCCGACCAGTCCTCCGGTGTGACGCCCACCGACGGCTCGGCCGGCCCCGAGGCCGGCGCCATCGACGCCGGGACCGACGGCGGCACGGACGGGGGCGGCGCGTGAGCCCGTCCGGGGGCGCGAAGGCAGCCCGACGGGCCGCCGCGGCAGCCGCCGCAGCCGGGGCGGCCGCCTCGGCGACGGTGACCTCGGTCGTCGACGCCCTCACCGGTGCGTCGGACGTGCCGGCCGACGACGCGCGCCAGGAGCGAACCGCGGGCGCGGACGAGCCGTCCGTTCCTTCGGCTGCCCCTGCGGAGGCCACGACGTCCGCCGAGTCTTCTGAGGCCGTCGAACCCGCCGCCGAGACGGTGCGCGCCGAGCACGCTGAGCACGCTGAGCCGACGGAGCACGCCGAGCACCCTGCGACGACGGGGTACGGCACGCCGGCCAGCGATGCCTGCTCGGTGCAGTGGGACCACGACGGCACGAGCGCCTACGGCACCGCCGCGACGGCCCGGTTCTTCGTCTGCGTCGAGCAGCCCGGGCCCTGGGGACGCGACGCGGCCCGCGAGTCACACCTCGACCGCGACCTCGGGGCCGAGCTGGACGCCCGGACGAGCCGAGCGGGAGGGCGTTTCATGCTCGTCCGTCGTCCCGGCGGCCACCCGGCGCACGACGGGCCGCGTCACGTGCTCGTCGCCCACGCCGGCGCCCGTCCCGACGAGGCGTGGCTGCTGACGGCCGAGGTCGACGACGTCGGGGACCTGCTCGGTCTCGACTGGGGCGCCCTGGCCCGCGGCAGCCAGGCGCTCGTCCAGGCCTCGCTCCTCGGGTCGCGCCCCACTGCACCGACCCTGCTCGTGTGCACCAACGGCCGGCGTGACGTCTGCTGCGCGGTGCGCGGGCGTCCGCTCGCAGCCCACGCGGCCCGGGTCGCGCCCGGGCGGGCCTGGGAGGTCTCGCACACGGGCGGCCACCGGTTCGCGCCGACCGCCGTGCTGCTCCCATGGGGTCAGACGCTCGCGCGCCTCGACGAACCCGCCTCGGAGTGGGTCCTCGCTGCGAGCGAGTCCGGGCACCTGCCGGCCGAGCTGCTCGGTCCGCTGCACGACCGCGGGCGCTCCGGCGTCCCGGGCGTCTCCCAGTGCGCGGAGTCGCACGTCAGGGCCGAGACCGGCGAGACCCGGATCGCCGCCCTCTGGGCCGGCCAGCCCGAGGCGTCGGACGAGGGCTCGGAGGTGATCGTCACGCACGCCGACGGGCGCCGCTGGCGGGTCGGTGTCACGCGCGAGCCGGTCGGTCGCACCCGGCCGGAGTCGTGCGGCAAGAAGGCCATCGAGGTGATGGAGCACCGAGCCTCGATCCTCGAGGCGTGGTTCTAGGCGAGGACGCGCCCTGCCGCGGTCACCACGGCTTGGGGACGGTCTGCGAGCTGTCGCCGGGCACCGTGTCGTCGCCACCCTGCTGCTGTTGCTGCTGGTTGCGCTCGATGGTGTTCTGGCGCTGCTGCTCCTTGAGGTAGTCCTGCTCCTGCTGGCTCGGGGTGTTGCCGGGATCGGGCTGCGGGTCCGCCGGCTGGCTCGGGCCGGGCTGGGGCTGGTCGGGCTGTGGCTCGTCCTTCGGCGGCGCGTCGGCGTTCTTCTGCTCCATCCGCTGCTGGGCCTGCTGCAGCTGGTCGCCCGTCTGGCCGCCCTCCGGCGCCTCGCAGACGGGCGGCCGCTCCTTGGTGATCGTGATGCCCTTGTCGTAGTACTGCTTCCACTCGTCGGTGCGCTCACGGGCCTTGGCGGCGTCGCCGAGGGCCTCGTACGTCAGGCCGAGGTTGACGCGCACCTTGCAGTCGTCGATGCCGCCCTTGGGCACCTGTTCGAAGGCCTGCTCGAACCACGGGCGGGCCAGCTCGAAGTGCCCCGACAGGACGTGGGCGTCACCGATGGCGAAGGGCGAACGGAACTGCTCGACGACGTTGACCCAGCCCTGGCGCTCGCCCCAGAGCAGCGTCCGGGGCTTGTCGCCGGCCTCGTAGGCGTCGAGCGTCTGCGCGTGCACGAGGTTGAGCGAGACGAGGCGCGCGGCCACGAGGACGAGCAGGACGACGACCGGCGCGGAGGCGAGCAGCAGACGGCGGCGACGACGGCGCAGGTGGGGCGGCAGGGGCCGGCGGCCACGGCGGCGCAGACGCAGACGCCCGCGGACGCCCGTCGCGGCGACGCCGTCACTGTCGGCCGCCGTGTCGGCCCGGGCCGAGCGGTCGTCGAGCAGGGTCATGCGCTCGTCTCCTTCCGGCGACGGGTCTGGACCAGGGCCGTGATCCCGGCCCCGAGCTCCCAGGCGGCGATGCCGGCCACCCCGATGAGCAGCGGCCAGTACAGCTCGCGCCGGGCCATGACCTTCTGCTTCTCGATCTGCTCGCTCGTGCCGAACCGCTCGAGGTCGATGCCGTCGACGGCCGGCCCGATCGCGTCACCGGCCTCGCGGTGGACGTAGCGAAGGCCCAGCTGGTCGCCGATGGTGCGCAGGGTGTCCTCGCTGACGACCGAGCGCGCGTCCTCGCCCGTGGCGGGGTCCTTGATGTAGTCGCTGCTCGTGTCGAACCGCGAGCGCGTGGCCTTCATCCGGCCGCCCTCGGTCGTGCCGTAGCCGAGCACGGCGCCGCCGTTGATGAGCCGCTTGTCGATGTCGAAGGGCGCCGGTGGGTCGGCAGCCGTCTGCTCGCCGTCGCCGAGGTAGAAGACGACCCGCCCACGCTCCGGGGTGCGGGCGTCGGCCTGCTGGAGCAGCGTCTTGAGCCGGGCGTCCGCCTCGGTCACCGAGGAGCCGCGCGAGACCTCGTAGGACTCCGGCAGCAGCGTCTGCACCGCCGCGTCGAGCGCCGTCGTGTCGGTCGTGAGCGGCAGGCGCACGCGCGCCTCCTGGTCGAACGTCACGACGGAATAGCGAGCTCCGGGCAGGGCGGCCGCGATGGCCGAGATGTCGGATGAGACCCCTTCGATGCGCGGCCTGCCGTCGCCGTAGTCCTCGGCGATGATGCTGCTCGTCGTGTCGACGACGAAGTAGACGTTGAGGTTGGCGGCGCTCGTGTCGACCTGCTCGCCCGGGACGGCAGGGCGCAGAGCAGCCGCGCCGAGCAGCAGCACCGCGGCGGTGAGCCGCCAGTGGGTGGCCCGCGACTCCCCCGGCAGCGAGCGCGACGACGGGTTCCACCACACCGCTGCCAGCGCAGCGACGATGAGGACGAGCAGGACCGGCCACGGGCCGACGGGGAGCAGGCTCACGACGCCCACCGCCTCGTCGCGCCGATGACGCCGACGAGGCCCAGCCCGGCCAGCGTGATCGGCAGGGTCGGGTTGTCGGAGTAGAGCGAGCGCGAGGCCGCGTCGATGAGCGTCGCCTCCTGGGCCTGCACGGAGTCCACGATGCCCTTGATCGCCGACTGGTCGCTCATGGCGTAGTAGCGCCCACCCGTGCCGGTGACGATCTCGCGCATGTCGGTGGCCTCCTGGTCGGCGCCGTCCTCCTCGGGGTTGAGCCCGTAGACGCGGACCCCCTTGGCCTTGGCGAGGGCGCCCGCCTCGTCGACGTCGATGATGGGACGTCCGGCGAGGTGGTTGTCGGTCGCGAACACGAGCGAGCGCGCCCGTTGGAGGTCGACCTTGTCGAAGCTCGAGACGCACGTCGCGAGCCCGTCCCCGATGAGCGAGGTGCCGCGGCCGTTGAAGGTGCCCGCGAAGAAGGAGTCGTATGCCGGGTCGCCGGTGAGCGCACGCGCCGCCGAGTCGAGCTCGTCGTTGATGAAGTCGTAGTCGTCGGTGAGGGGGAAGACCGTCGCGGCCGAGCTGTTGAAGATGACGAGGCCGATGCGCTCTCCCTGGAAGCTCTTGACGAGCGTCTTGAACGTCGAGACCAGCGTCGCGTCGTAGGCGGCCATCGAACCCGAGATGTCGAGGCACAGCATGATGTCGCGACTGCGGGTCTGCGGACGGTCGACGGTCGTGTCGAGCGGACGCGCCGCGCCCACCAGCGCCGCGCCCCCGAGGAGCACGGCGCTCGCGGCGAGCATCGCCATCCGGACCCGGTGGCGACGCAGCGCCCTGCGGAACTCGGGCAGCTCGGTCAGCGCGCTCGAGTTGGCGACCGCGGCCGACGCGCGAGCCTGCCGGCGCGACATGAGGCGGTACACGGCATACGCGATCACGACCGCGAGCAGCGTGCCGACGGCGAGGACTCCCGGCCACTTGAGGTCCGGTCCGTTCAGCTCCATCGGGCCACCACCTGCTTCGCGACCGTGCCGGCGCCGGTGAGCGTCGCGGTCTCGCGCGGCCCGAACTCGCCCGGGTAGAGCGTGCCGACGACCTCGGACACCGGCGTGAGCCGCGAACCCTTCGCGTTGAGCTCTGTCAACGTCATGGTCGGCGCGTCGATGCCGGAGACCTCCTGGACGAAGTGACGCACGAGGACGCTGAGCTGCTGGTGCGCCCGGCGCTGGCTGATCTCCTCGGCGGCCGCGCGGGCGAGGACGAGGTCGATCTGGCGCGTGTAGTCCGCACGCAGCCGCGTCAGCCGGTCCGGCGCGACGCGCGGCGGCACGACGACCTTGCGCTCCCGGGTCGACCACCAGACCCAGGCGTACCAGGCGGCGACGAGCGCGAGGATGCCGATGCCGATCCACAGCCACCGGGCGGCATACGGGTCGGGGGCGTAGAAGCCCGGCGGCGGCGCGTCAGCGACGGGCACGGCGCTGCCTCTCGAGCAGGGCGAAGACCGTGGCCACGACCTCGTCGGACGAGCCGACGCGGGCGTGGTTGATGCCGCGGCGGTCAAGCAGTGCGGCGGTGCGCTGCACGCGCTCGGTGACGGATGCGGCGTACGCCGTGCGCACCCGTGGGTCCAGGCGCACGAGGGTCGGGAGCGTGTAGGTGTCGGCGACGTCGTAGGCCGTCCGGTCGCCGGTCAGGGCAGTGGGGTCCGCGTCCTCGACGGTGATCCACAGGATCTCGTGCTGCACGTGCAGCCGGCGCAGCAGCTCGTCGAGCGTCGGGTCGAGCTCCTTGTCGTCGGCCACGACCAGGAGCACGAGGCGGCGCCGGACGTGCCGGACGATCCAGCGCAGCTGTGTCGCGAGGTTGCTCTGGTCGCCGTCGAGGACCGTCGCGGCGTCGACGGCACGCAGCAACAGCTCGAGATGGGCCTCCGACCCGCGCAGGTCGTGGGCGACGGTCGTCGCCGCCGTGCCCCGGACGAGCCCCACGAGATCACCGTGACGCTGGGCGAGGTAGCCCACGAGCCCCGCCGCCGCGATGGCGACCGACTTCTTCGGCTCGCCGCTCCGGGTCGTGGCCGCCATGCCGCGACCGGTGTCGATGACAAGCATGAGGTTCTGCTTGCGCGTCGCGACGTAGCGCTTGACGAGCGGGGCCTGGTGGCGCGCCGTCGCGCGCCAGTCGATGTCGCGCACCTCGTCCCCGGGGACATAGTCGCGCAGGTCGTCGTAGTCGAGGCTTCGGCCGTGGAAGACCGAGGCGTACTCCCCCTCGAGCAGGCTGCGTGACTTGCGGTGCGCGTGGACGAAGAGCTTGCTCTTCACCCGCGTCAGCAGCGTCGTCGTCATGTCGCGTCCTCGTCCGGCTCCCGGTCAGGGAGTGCGGATCCCGTTGACCATCGCGTCGATGATGCTCTCCACGGCCACCTCGTCGGCGGCCGCCTCGAAGCCGAGCGTCACGCGGTGCCGGAGCACCCGGTGCGTCAGGGCCTTGACGTCGTCGGGCACGACGTGGTTGCGCCCGTCGATGAGGGCACGGGCGCGAGCGGCGCTCGTGAACGCGATGCTCGCGCGGGGGCTGGCCCCGAAGTCGACGTAGCCGGCGAGGCGCGGCTCGATGTAGTCGCGCGGGTGCCTCGTCACGTAGCCGATGCCGACGACGTAGTTGACGATCGCGGGGTCGATGTAGACACGGCCCACCAGGGCCTGGAGGCGCTTGACGTCGGCGACGGAGACGACGGGCTCGGACGCCGTGACGAAGACGCCGGAGTCGATGCGTCGCAGCACCTCTGCCTCCTCCGCCGGGGACGGGTAGTCCAGGACGTCCTTGAGCATGAAGCGGTCCATCTGCGCCTCGGGCAGCGGGTAGGTGCCCTCCTGCTCGATGGGGTTCTGGGTGGCCAGCACGAGGAAGGGGTCGGGCAGCGCGTAGCTCTTGTCGCCGATGGAGGTCTGCCGCTCCTGCATCGCCTCGAGCATCGCGGACTGGGTCTTCGCGCTGCTGCGGTTGATCTCGTCGAGGAGCACGAAGTTGGCGTGCACCGGCCCCAGCTGGGTCTCGAAGGTGCCCGAGTGCTGGTTGTAGACCTGCGTGCCGACGATGTCGCTCGGGAGGAGGTCAGGCGTGCACTGGATGCGGTGGAACCGGCCGCCGACGGCCTGGGCGATGGTCTGCGCCGCGGTCGTCTTGGCGAGGCCGGGGACGCTCTCGAGCAGGACGTGCCCGCCGGTCAGCAGGGCGATGAGGAGCGTCTCCTGCAGCCGTGCCTGGCCGACGACCTTGGACGCGAACGCCGTCGAGATGGCCTCGACGGTCTCGCCGGCCCAGTGCAGCTCGTCCGGGGTCAGGTAGCGCGCCGGTGCCGGGGCCGTGCGGTCGGGCACCGTGTCGATGCCGGCGACGGCCACGTCGTCGTCCGGCGCCTCGGGCGACCCGGAGAGCCGGCTGGGCTCCTCGGGGACGACGGCGTCGTCCGGGACCGAGCCGGGCAGACGCACCGTGAAGGTCTCACCGTCGACACCGTGCTGGTCGTGACCGTCGTGGCCGAGACCGTCGTGGCCGACACCGTCCTGCCCGAGACCGTCCTGCTCAGCGGCGCCTGCGGACGCGCCGGTCTGCTCGTCGGCGACCGACTCCTCGGCATTGACGTTGCCCACCATCGATTCCCCTTCTCGACGCGTACCGGCGGAGGGAGTCGCGCCGGCAGGACACATCGTAAGCACGCCAGGCTGTGCCGCGCCGACGCTCCCCACACCCCACCGACACTCGGAAGGGGTCGAACGGTTCCGCTCAGGCGTCGATGCGCTCGCGGTCGACCTCGGCGGCGGACTCGATGATGAAGTCCTTGCGAGGCGCCACCTCGTTGCCCATGAGCAGCTCGAAGACGCGCTCGGCGGCCTCGAGGTCACGCATGGTGACCTTGCGCAGGGTGCGGTGGCGCGGGTCCATCGTCGTGTCGGCGAGCTGGTCGGCGTCCATCTCGCCGAGGCCCTTGTAGCGCTGCATGGGCTGCTTGATCTTCTTGCCCGACTTCTCGAGACGGGCGAGCGTGCGGCGCATCTCCGGCTCGTTGAAGGTGTAGATCAGCTCGTTCTTCTTCGCCCCGGCGTTGATCACCTCGAGCCGGTGCAGCGGCGGCATCGCCGCGTAGACGCGTCCGGCGTCGACGAGGGGACGCATGTAGCGGAAGAAGAGCGTCAGCAGCAGGGTGCGGATGTGGGCGCCGTCGACGTCGGCGTCGGTCATGATGATGACCTTGCCGTAGCGGGCGGAGGCGAGGTCGAAGCTCCGACCCGAGCCGGCCCCGATGACCTGGATGATCGAGGCGCACTCGGCGTTCTTGAGCATGTCCGACACGGACGCCTTCTGGACGTTGAGGATCTTGCCGCGGATCGGCAGCAGCGCCTGGAACTCGGAGTTGCGCGCCTCCTTGGCGGTGCCCATCGCCGAGTCTCCCTCGACGATGAACAGCTCGGAGCGCTCGACGTCGGTCGTGCGGCAGTCGCGCAGCTTCGAGGGCAGCGTGGAGCTCTCGAGGGCGTTCTTGCGGCGCTGGGTCTCCTTGTGCAGCCGCGCGCTGATGCGCGACTTCATCTCGGACACGACCTTCTCGAGCAGCAGGGCCGACTGGGCCTTGTCGCCTCGCTTGGTCGATGTGAGGCGCTCGGTCAGCTCCTGCTCGACGACCTTGGCGACGATGGCGCGCACGGCGTTGGTGCCGAGCACCTCCTTGGTCTGGCCCTCGAACTGCGGCTCGGCGAGGCGCACCGTGACGACCGCGGTCATGCCGGCGAGGATGTCGTCCTTCTCCGGCTTGTCGTTGCCGGCCTTGAGCCGGCGCGAGTTGACCTCGATCTGCTTGCGGAAGACCTTGACGATGGACTGCTCGAAGCCGGTGACGTGCGTGCCGCCCTTGGGCGTGGTGATGATGTTGACGAAGGACTGGACCTTCGTGTCGTAGCCCTGGCCCCACCGCAGGGCGACCTCGACGCCGCACTCGCGCTCGAGCTCGGTCGGGGTCATGTGGCCGTTGACGTCGAGGACCGGGACCGTCTCGGTGAAGGTGCCGGAGCCCTCGAGGCGCCAGACGTCGGTGATCGGAGTGTCGGGCGCGAGGAACTCGACGAAGTCGGTGATGCCGCCGTCGTGCTGGAAGACCTCCTCGATGGGGCCCTCCTCGCCGGGGGTGCCCTTGAGGCGGCGCTCGTCACGGATGACGAGACGCAGGCCCGGGACGAGGAAGGAGGTCTGGCGGGCGCGGCCGAGGATGGCGTCGTAGTCGAGCTCGGCGTCCTTGAGGAAGATCTGGCGGTCCGGCCAGAAGCGCACGCGCGAGCCGGTGACGCCGCGCTTGGCCTTGCCGACGACCGGCAGGGCGCTCTTCTTCTCGTAGGGCGTGAACTCGGAGTCCGGGGAGTGCACCGGCCCGCGGTCGGTGAAGGTGCCGGGCTCGCCGCGGCGGAAGCTCATGCCGTACGTCTTGCCGGCGCGGTCGACCTCGACGTCGAGACGGGCGGAGAGGGCGTTGACGACGGAGGCGCCGACACCGTGGAGGCCACCCGTGGCGGCATACGACGCGCCGCCGAACTTGCCGCCCGCGTGCAGCTTGGTGAAGACGACCTCGACGCCGGACAGGCCGGTGCGCGGCTCGATGTCGACGGGGATGCCGCGACCGTTGTCGCGCACCTCGATGGAGCCGTCGCCGCTGAGGATCACCTCAATGCCGGTGCAGACGCCGGCCAGGGCCTCGTCGACGGCGTTGTCGATGATCTCCCAGAGGCAGTGCATGAGACCGCGCTGGTCGGTCGAGCCGATGTACATGCCGGGACGCTTGCGCACGGCCTCGAGGCCCTCGAGGACCTGGAGGTGGCGCGCGGTGTAGTCGCCGTTGCCGGAGGGAGCAGGACGGGAGGCGGAGGCCACGGTGTGTCGATCTCTTTCGGTCGGGAGCCGCCAGCGGTCGGGCTGTGGAGGGCTGGCAGGGGAAGCCTAGCCACCGCCGCCGACGGCCACCCGGAGGCTCGCTGGCGCCGGGCTCGAGCCGGCTCGGCCATCCGCATCAGGGGGCGGCGGCGAATCACCGACACGTAACGATGTTGGTGCGACGGGCGTCTCATGGACCGAGCCTCATCGTCGGGAAGGATTCGACGTGATTCACTGTTGGAACGTCCGCGAGGCACGAGAGGTCCACCCGATGGACCGCTTCGAGCGTCGTAGGTACATGGCAGGGTTTCCCTCCGGGGAACCCCCGAGGGAGGAAAGAGGCGAAATACGATGACGACAGCACTGGCACCCGAACTGACTGCTGCTGACCGCTGCGACCGATGTGGGGCTCAGGCCTACATCCGCGCCCGCCTCGTTTCCGGCGGAGAGCTGCTCTTCTGCGCGCACCACGGACGGGAGCACCTCCCGGCGCTGAAGGACAAGGCTCTCGACATCCGCGACGAGACGGACCGACTCAGCGAGATCCCGGGCTCTGCTCCCGTGGACGAACGCTGAGCACCAGGCGATCTTCCGACCCGGCCCTTTCCTGACCTCCTCCTGACTCGAACGCTGCCGACGACTGCCCTGTGATCACCGCGACGAACGTCCTCGTTCTGCTCGTGATGGTCGTGGGCACCGTCGGCATCGTCGTCCCGGTGCTCCCGGGACTCATCGTGGTCTGGGGGGCGACGCTCGTATGGGCGTTCGAGCGTCAGGACGGGCCGGGTTGGCTCGTTCTCGGGCTGGCCACGGTGTTGTATGCCGTGGGCCTCGTCGCGAAGTACGTCCTCCCCGGGCGCCGGATGAAGACCGCGGGCGTCGACGGCGCGATCGTCGCCGTCGCACTGGCGGTGGCCGTGGTGGGCTTCTTCGTCGTCCCGGTGGTCGGAGCCCCGCTCGGCTTCGTGCTCGCGGTCTACGTCCTCGAGCGCGTCAAGCACCGTGAGCACGCTGCAGCCCGGCGCGCCACCACGCACGCGATCCGGGCCGTGATGCTCAACATCGGCATCGAGCTCGGGACCGCCTTCGCGATCATCGCGACGTGGGGCGTGGCCGTCTACGTCACCCGCCCCTGACCCGAAACCACCCGAGCAACCCCCCAGGGCACAACACCCCAGGGCACACGCACGCGCGGACAACGAGAAGGACCCCGACGACAGGTCGTCGGGGTCCTTCTCGTTGTCAGTGTGAGTCAGGGTGAGGGCCGGTCGTCACCACTGGTCGCGGCGACGCTTCTCCCAGCGTTCCTCGAGGCGCTCCATGAACGTGCCCTGCTTGGGGGCGCTCGCCTTGACCTTGCCCTGCCGGGGCTTGGTCGTGCCGTCGCTGTTCACGGCCGCGAGCTTGGTCTTCGACGGCGTGATGGCGTAGACGATTCCGGCGACCATGATGGCGAAGCCACCGGCGCCGAGCCAGATGTTGCTGCTCATCGCGGAGAACACGACCAGCGCGAGGCCTGCCACCCCGGCGACGACGCCCACGACGACGCGCCCACGGCCGAGGCCGCGTGACTTCGTCTTCTCGATGCGCGACGCGAATCGAGGGTCTTCGGCGTAGAGGGCTTCCTCCATCTGCTGGAGGAGTGCTTCCTCGTGTTCCGAGAGTGCCACCCGGCACCTCCCATGGTGCGAAATCGACTGTGCCCGAATCGTATGTCGGAAACGGCCGACACGGACTTCTTTCCCTCAGGATAAGTCGCGCCGCTCACGTTGGGAACCCGAGGGTCGGTCAGGCATGAGTGACGCTGGACGCACCGATCCGGCACCGAAGCGCGCACTGGCCCGGTCGACGGCCCGGTCGGCCTCACGCCACCCGTGCTCGGGCTCGTCGAGGGTGGCCTGGATGGGCGCGACGGACGACGGCACGAGGCCCTCGAGCCGGACGCCGACGAGCCGGATCCGCGCCCGCTGGAGGCCGAGGCGGTCGTAGAGCTCGCGCGCCGTGGCGAAGATGTCGCGCGAGACGTCGGTGTGGTGGCGCAGCGTCTTGGCCCGGGTGATCGTCGTGAAGTCGGAGAAGCGGACCTTGATCGAGACCGTGCGTCCCGTCATCCCCGCCGACCTCGCCCGCGCGGCGGTGCGGTCGGCGAGGCGCAGCAGCTCACGGTGGATGCGGACCGGGTCGTCGATGTCGTGGGCGAAGGTCTCGTCGGCTCCGATCGACTTCTCGCGCCGCTCGGGCACGACGGAGCGCGGGTCGCGTCCCCACGCGAGGTCGTGCAGGCTGCGGCCGGCCACGTCGCCGAGGGCCCGCTGGAGGGTCTCGAGGGGCGTGTGGGCGAGGTCGGCGACCGTGCGCAGGCCGAGGCGGTGCAGGTGCTCCTCGGTCTTGTCACCGACGCCCCAGATCGCACCGACCGGCAGCTGGTGCAGGAACGAGACGACCTCCTCGCGGGGCACGACGATGAGCCCGTCGGGCTTGGCGAGGGTGGAGGCGAGCTTGGCGACGAACTTCGTCGAGGCCACCCCGACCGAGCAGGTGATGCCCTGCTCGTCGGCGATGGTGTCGCGCAGCTGCTCGGCGATCTGCGTGGGACGTCCGAGTCGGCGTACGGCCCCCGACACGTCGAGGAAGGCCTCGTCGAGCGAGAGGGGCTCGACGCTGTCGGTGATCGTGGCGAAGGTCGCCATGACGGCCTCGGAGATCGCGGCGTAGCGGCGGTGGTCGGGCTCGATGATGACCGCCTGGGGGCACAGTCGCTGGGCCCGGGCCATCGGCATGGCCGAGGTGACGCCGAAGGCGCGCGCCTCGTAGGTCGCCGAGAGCACGACGGAGCGGCCGCTCGCCCCGCCGATGATGACCGGGCGTCCCCGCAGCTCGGGGCGCGAGATGAGCGAGGCGGACGCGTAGAAGGCGTCCATGTCGACGTGCAGGACCGTGCAGCCGGTGTCGTCCGGCGGCTCGGCGTTGCCGCGGGTCGGCGCGGTGAACTGGCGGCGGCTCATCGTCGGCCCGCCGGACGGGTCGACGTGCTCACCCGGGCGCGGTCAGTCGCGACGGGCGACGACGTGGAGGGCACTGCCGAGGGTGCGGAGGAACTCGCGCCCGGGACCGGAGACGAGCAGCTCGTCGAGCTCGGCCAGGGCGACACGGTCCGCCTCGGAGTCGATGAGCGAGGCCGGCACGAGGTGGCCGAGGATGTTGGTGCCCCGGACCCGGACGTCGGTGAAACCGGCGCCGGCGAGCAGGGACTCGAGCTGCTCGACGTCGAAGCGGCGCGGCAGCGGGTCGGTGCTCCCCCAGCGGCCCGATGGGTCGACGAGGGCAGCCCTGGCCTGGCCGAACTCTCCCGCGATGGCCTTGGCGAAGACGACGGACAGCCGGCCCGAGACGAGTAGCGACAGGACGCCGCCCTTGCCGAGGGCCTCAGCGATCGCGTGGAGCGTGGCTGCAGGGTCGTCGACGAACTCGAGCGTGCCGTGGCAGCAGGCGAGGTCGACGTGACGACCGGCCAGGACGGAGCCCAGGGAGTCTCCGTCGCCCTGGACGGCGGTGACACGGCCCTCGATGCCGGCCTCGCGGGCCCGTCGGGCAAGCGAGGCGAGCGCGTCGGGGCTGGGGTCGACGACGGTGACGTGGTGGCCGGCCTCGGCGAGCGGGACGGCGACTCCACCGGTGCCACCGCCGAGGTCGAGCACCTCGAGCGGACGGCCGAGGTGGGTGCTGCACTCGTCGGCGATGCGGCCCACGGCCGAGACGACGGCCGACGGCCGGACCCCTCCACGTCGCTGGGGGCGCTGCTCGTCGGGCACGGGATCCTCCGTCTGGGAACGTGGTACGCGTGGTGCTGCGTGGGCTTCGTGTGCGTCCTCACCCTAGTGCCCCGAGCTTCCCGGGCTCGCGTGCCACAGCTTGCGTGGCGGACCGCCCACGGTGTCGGAGGGCACGAGCCCGCTCGTGCCCCGCGGACCCCTGACGTCCTCGCCCGCCGGCTTGATGTCGGCGTACGGGGACTGCTTGAACCCGGACGCGTGGACGAGCACCCGCCGACCCTCGGGCCCCTCGCCGACCCCGGCCGGTGACCCGTCGGCTCCGGCGAGCGCGGTCGCCCGGTCCCAGGCAGCGCGGTCGGCGGCGTCGAGCGCGTCACGCACGGCGGTGATCCCGCCGGAGGTCCACGCGTCCTGCAGCGCCGAGAGCTCCCACGCACCGGTCGCCCGGATCGACACGCCGCGCGGGCCGGTGCGCCGCACGACCCCGCGGCAGAGCAGCAGCCACGAGTGGAAGACGGTCGCGGCATACGGGCCCTGGACGTCCTCGAAGAAGGTGAGGTCGGACGGGCCGGTGGCGTCGTCGAGGGTGAGGAAGACCACCCGGCGCCCGGTGCGGATCGGCGGGGTCTGGGTGGCGACCTTGACCCCGGCCACGAGGACCTCGCGCCCGCTGCGCCCGGCGAGGAGGTCACGCGCCCGGGTGACGCCGAGCGCGTCGAGCAGCGGACGGTAGAAGTCGACGACGTGCCCGCTGGCGTCGAGCCCGAGCACCTCGAGCTCGGCCCGGACCTGCTCGGGACCGGTCATCTCGGGCAGTCCGCTCGTCGCGGAGAGGCGCGGGGTGTCGCCGAGGTCGAGCGTCAGCTGCGTCGCGAGGTGTTCGGGCGCCCCGGCGGAGGCTTGGGACTGCGCGGCGGCGAGGGCCCTGATGTCGCCGGTGGCCGAGACCGACGTGACCCGTCCCCGCGTCGAGCCAGACCGGTTCGCGGCCGAGACCCGGGAGCCGGACCGGCGCGACGAGCGCTGGGAGGACGACCACCGGTCGAGCTCGGCGACGTGGAGCAGCAGGTCGCGCCGGGTGACCCGGCCACGACGTCCGAGACCGCCCCGGGACCGGCCCACGACGCCGGTCCCGCTCTCGTCGAGACGGGACGGGCCACCGAGGTCGATGTCGTGCAGCGCGTCGAACCCACCTGCGAGCACGAGCTTCTCGGCGACGGGTCGCGACACGTGGGCACGCTGCCAGAAGTCGGCGAGGCTCGAGTAGGGCTGGCCGGCGACGATCTGCGCGACCTCGGCCTCGCTGATGCCGTGGACGTCGGCGAGCGAGAGGCGGATGGCCTCGCCGCCGTCGTCGGTGCGCTCGAAGCGGTAGGCGCCGGTCGAGACGTTGACGTCGAGGCCGAGGATCGCGATGCCGAAGGTGCGGGCGTCGTCGAGGATGAGCCGCTTGGGATACATCCCGGGGTCGTGGGTGAGCACCCCGGAGAGGAAGGCGGCCGGGTGGTGCGTCTTGAGCCACGCCGACTGGTAGGTCGGCAGCGCGAACGCTGCTGCATGGGCCTTGCAGAAGCCGAACGAGGCGAAGGCCTTGAGCACCTCCCAGATCTTGTCGGCGACGTCGGGGGCGTAGCCGCGGTCGCGGGCCGCAGGCCGCCACCACGCCTCGATGCGCTTCTGGCCGTCGGGGGTGCCGAGCGCCCGGCGCACCTCGTCGGCCTGGGCGAGGGTCACGCCGGTCGTCTCGGCGACGATCATCAGCACCTGCTCGTGGAAGACGACGACGCCCTCGGTCTCCTCGAGCGCCGGCACGAGAGTCGGGTGGAGGTAGGAGGGGTCCTTCCACCCCTGCCGGGCGTTGAGGAACGGGATGATCATGTCGCTCTTGACCGGCCCGGGCCGGAAGAGCGAGATGTCGATGATGAGGTCCTCGAAGGTGCGCGGGCCGAACTTACCGATGAGCTCGCGCTGGCCCGGGCTCTCGATCTGGAAGCAGCCGAGGGTCTTGGTCGACCGGACGAGCTCGAAGGTCGGCTCGTCGTCGAAGGGCACCTGCGACTCGTCGTCGAGGTCGACGTGGTCGCCGTCGACCCGCTCGACCTCGGCCACGGCGTGGGCCATCGCCGACTGCATGCGGATGCCGAGGACGTCGAGCTTGAGCAGCCCCATCTCCTCGACGTCGTCCTTGTCGAACTGGCTCATCGGGAAGCCGAGCCAGCTCGCCTCGACCGGGGTGCGGTCGAGCAGGACGGAGTCGGAGAGCACGACCCCGCACGGGTGCAGCGCGATGTGCCGCGGCAGCCCATCGAGCCGCTCGACGATGTCGAACATCAGCTGCAGCCGCGGCACGTCGAGGCCGCTGGCCCGCAGCTCGGGCAGCTCGGCGAGCGCGTGGCGCACGTTGCGGGCCGCGATGTGCGGGAAGGCCTTGGCCATGGCGTCGATCTCGGGCGGCGGCAGACCCAGCGCCGCGCCGGCGTCGCGGATCGCGTGGCGCACCCGGTAGGTGTCCATCATCGAGACGCAGGTGACGCGGTCGCCGCCGAAGTGGTCGAGGATGCGCTCGTAGATCTCGGTGCGCCGGGCCGACTCGACGTCGATGTCGATGTCGGGCAGCTCGGCCCGCAGCGGCGAGCAGAAGCGCTCCATGAGCAGGCCGTGCCGCATCGGGTCGACGCCGGAGATGCCGAGGAGGTAGTTGACGAGCGAGCCCGCGCCGGACCCGCGGGCCGCGACCCGGACCCCCATCTCGCGGATGAGGTCGCACACCTGGGCGACGGTGAGGAAGTAGGTCGCGTAGCCGAGGGTCTCGATGACCCCGAGCTCGTCCTCGAGCCGGTCGCTGACGGCGACGAGCTCGCTCTCGGTGCGGCCCGGGTAGCGGGCCGGGATGGACTCGCGGCAGCGGCGTGCGAGGACGCGGTGCGGGTTGGTGCCGGGCCGGATGCCGAGCACCCCCGGCTCGGGCAGGTGCACCGAGCCGATGCCGAGGTCGGCCCGTGGGTCCTGGACGCACTCGGCGGCGAGCGCCGTGGTGCGGGCGAGCAGCTCGCGCGCCTGCTCGCGGGCGAGCGCCCCACCGCCGACGAGACCGGGTCCGGAGACCTGGACGACGTCGAGGGCGAGCGCGTGCATGAGGGGCGTCGGTGACAGGTGCCCGGCCGTCGTGACGCGGTCGAGGTGGCGCGCGTCGAGGGCGACGAGCCGGCGGGCGGCGTCGAGGACGTCGACGATGGCGGCGTCCTGCGGGTCGGTGTGGCGCACCGCTGCCGTGATGACGCTCGGCACGCCGACCTCGCGGGCGAGCGCGAGCATGCGGGCTGCCTGGCCGAGGCTGCCGGGCTGGTGCTCGGGACCGCCGTGGCACACGACCTCTACGACGACGGCGCCGCGCGGGAGCAGGGCCACCCAGCGCTCGAGGGCCGACCGCGCACGGTCGCGCCTCTTGGCGAGCACCGCGCGACCGACGTCGGAGTCGGGACCGAGGAGCACGACGAGACGGGAGGGCCTACCGTCCGCCACCGATGGCGTATGCCGTCCGCCGGGCTCGATGCGTCGACCGGCCGCCGCCGTGGGCGACGTGGTGGGCGACGTGGTGGGCGACGTGGTGGGCGACGTGGTGGGCGACGTGGTGGGCGACGTGGTGGGCGAGGTGGCGGGCGAGGGCGTGGGAGACGTCGCGAACGCGCCGGCGTGCTCGGCGACGAGGCTCGCGGTCGTGACGGGGTTGCCGCGTTCGCCGCGCAGGTGTGTCGCGGTGACGAGGCGGCAGAGCGCCGCCCATCCCTCGCCCGGAGCGAGACCGGTGCTGCTGCCGCGGGCCAACACGGTGACGCGAGGCAGTCGTGGGTCGACGAGCGCGCCACCGCGGACCGGGGTGCGGACAGGCCGGTGGCGCTCGGGCTGCTCGGGCCCGACGGCGAGGTCGACCCCGAGGATCGGGGCGACGTCGTGCTCCATGCAGGCACGGACGAACTTGACCGCCCCGTAGAGGCCGTCGCGGTCGGTCAGGGCGAGAGCGGGCTGCCCGAACGCGGCCGCGCGCTCGACGAGCTGGTGGGGTTTGGCCGTGCCGTAGCGCATGGAGTAGCCGGAGGCGACGTGCAGGTGCACGAAGCTCTCGGCCGTGCCGCCGACAGCGCCGGCAGCGCCGGCCGCGCCGGCCGCGCCGGCCGCGCCGGCCGCACGGCTCGGCGCGCTGGTGAGGCGACTCGCGAAGGAGCCGGTCGTGCTGGCCGTCGTGCTGGCCGTCGTGCTGGCCGTCGTCGTGGTGGGAGTCGTCATGCTGGGTGTTGTCATGCTCGTCGTCACCCTCCGGTCGCCCGGCCCCTCGAGACGGGCGTGATCGACTGCGGCAGCGGGACCGTCAGGGGGATCCCGAGCAGGTCCTGGACGATCTCCAGGAACATCTCGGCCTGGCGCAGCAGGTCGTCGGCCTCGCGCGCGCTGAGGTGGCCGCCGCGGTCGATGACCGACTGGTGGGCCGAGCAGGCGGCGAAGAAGGCGGCCCACTCCCCCAGCTCGGGCGCGACGCCGGGCAGCACCTGCCAGACGCTGCGGGGCCGCGCTCGTGGGGTCGGGGCGGTGCGGGCCGCGACGATGGCTGCCGCGGCGCGCAGGGCACCGAGGTGGGCGTCGCGGTAGCGCTCGGACGCCTCGCTGGTGCGGCAGGCGGACTCGAGCGTCGTGCGGGCCCGTTCGAGCAGGTCGAGCACGGCGACCGAGATGGGTGGGCGGCGCAAGTGGGCGGTGGTCACGGTGGTCTCCTCTTCTTCCGGACGTGTTGACGGGTGGTCTCAGTCGGCGACCCGGACGAGCGACCAGTGGTCGCCGCGCGGGAGCTCGTCGTGGGCGAGGTCGTAGACCCCGGGGGCGAACGACCAGCCCGGGCTCGCCTCGACCCGCCAGACGTGCTGCTCGCTCGCGGCGGCGACGAGCGTCTCGCCGGGACGCACCTGCGCCTCGTCGGCGTCGAGCGCGTCGCGCCACCACGCCCGTCGTTCGCGCCAATGCGCGAGGACGCCGCGCACGACGTAGAGACGACCACGCCAGATGAAGGCCTCGGGCGACACCCCGGAAGCCTCGCCTCCTGGAGGCTGCCGGGACACCCCGGACTGCTCCTGCTCCCGCACTCTCACCTGCACGGAGTCACTGAACCTGCGCACCACGACACGTCTCCCTCGGACCCGTCGAGGCCGGACATCACGACCCGAACCACCCGCGCCCCACACGAGCGGTCCGACAACCAACCGACGACTGAACTGACATCTTTATTCGAACACCTGTTCGATACGACAACCCTAACCCCCGCCGCCGACACCGTGTCAAGAACGGCGTGGACGCGCCCGGAACCCCGGCGAGACGACCCTGGGAGCCGCTCCGCGCGACGCGGCTCCACGGGCAGGGCCAACCCGCACGGTCCACGCACATGGCACGAAACGGGCGGATCTGAGTACGTGTGCTCAGGTCCGCCCGTCGCCCCCACCGGCAGGGTGGAGCCGCGGGTTCGGTCCGCGAACGGAGGGGTGCAGGGGTCCCGTCCGCTCACGGATCGGGCCCGTTCCGCTGTCCGCCCACTGTCCGCCCACTGTCCGCCGCACCCGCAGCGCGCCCCGTTGCGCGACCTCCGGGAATGCGGGAGCGTCAGGGACGTTGGACCTGTGCTCGGCCGTCCGGCCCGGCAGCAGACGCACCGGCGCACCCGCCGGCGCACGACCGAAGGAGTGTCGTGGGCGCCGAGCTCATCCCCATGGCCTTCACCACCGGGTGGGGCAGCGGAATCAACGCGTATGCGGTCGTGCTCGTCCTCGGGCTCGCCGACAAGATCTTCAACCTCAGCCAGATCCCCAACGCCCTGGCGCGCACCGACGTGCTCATCGGCGCCGGCATCCTCTTCGCGGTCGAGATGCTCGCCGACAAGATCCCCTACGTCGACTCCGTCTGGGACTCGGTGCACACGGTCGTCAGGCCGGCGGTCGGGGCCACCATCGGCTACCTCATCGGCCACGACACGGCCAGCCTCGACGCGGCGATCGGCGCCGCGACCGGTGGCGTCACCGCCCTCATCTCGCACGGCATCAAGGCCGGCCTGCGCGCGGCCGTCAACACCTCCCCCGAGCCGGCGAGCAACGTCCTCGTCAGCACCACCGAGGACGTCACGGTCACCGGTGTCACGGCCCTGGCCATCGCCCACCCGTGGTGGGCTGCGGCGATCGCGCTGGTCCTGCTCCTGCTCGGGGCGTTCCTCGTCTACAAGGTGGCCGGCCGCATCCGCCGCTACAAGCGCCGCTACGACGCGTGGGGCGAACGCGTGGGCATCGCCGTGCCGTCCGGACGCCGAGGGCAGGACGCGCCGACCGGGCCGCCTCCACCGCCGCTCACACCTCCGTCGCCACCCCGAGCCGACGAACGGCTCGAGCAACCCTTCGACCAGGAGACCTGACGCCCTCGGCCTGACCGGGCTCACAGGTCGACCCCGGTCTCACAGGACCTCCCCACCCCGACGAGGGGGTCGGCACAGGGCCGCCACCGACGGTGGACACAGCTGGCACGAGGCCAGCCCATCGAAGGAGTGGAACGCATGAAGCACAAGACCATCGCGCTGGCCGGGGCCGGCATCGTGGCCGCGTCGGCGCTCGCGCTCGGCGGGGCAGCCCTCGCGAGCGCGGACGAGACGGGCAGCACCGGCACCGCGACGAGCGGCGCCTACGGACAGGTCGGAGAGCGTGCCGGGGCCCGGGCATGAACGGCAACGGCAACACCGACCCGAGCAAGCCCATGCGCTCGGACGAGAAGCTGCTCACGGGCGACACCGCAGCCAAGGTGACGGCGGCCGCCAAGGCCAAGGAGCCGACGGCGACGATCGAGCGCGTCGAGACCGACTCGGACGGCGTCTACGAGGCCCACATGGTGCGGGCCGACGGCACCCGCATCACCGTGCAGGTGGACGCGTCCTTCACCGTCACGGCGGTCCAGGAGGGCGGCCCCGGCGGGTCGGGCGGGCCCGGCGGCCGGGGTGGCGACCACGACGGCGACGGCCCGCAGGGGCAGCCGGGCCAGTCGGGCCAGCAGTCCCAGCAAGGCGAGGTGCCCGCGTCCCCGAACGGCACGGCGACGACCACGCCCTCGAGCACCTGAGCAGCGCGCCTGAGCACCTGAGCAGCGCGCCTGAGCACCTGAGCAGCCCAGGCACGCAACACCCGACCGGACGGCCGGCCCTTCCCTGGGGGCCGGTCGTCCTCGGCTCTCACCCTGCCTCGGGTCAGAGGTTGCCGAAGACCTCGAGCGTCGCCGACGAGCGGTTCATCGTGATGAAGTGGATGCCCGGTGCGCCCTCGTCGAGCAGGCGTCGCGAGGACTCCGTCGCGATGGCCATCCCCTCGGCGCGCACGCCGGCGGCGTCGTCGCCGTGGCGCTCGAGGCGCTCGGTGACCGACGTCGGCATCGGCTGGCCGGCGAGCTGGGCCATGCGCACCACCTGACGGGCGTTGGTGATCGGCATGATCGCCGGGACCACCGGCAGCCGGGAGCCGCGTCGCGCCAGCTCGTCGCGCAGCCGGAGGTAGTTGTCGACGTCGAAGACCATCTGCGTGATGGCGAACTCCGCGCCCGCGCGCTCCTTGCGCACGAGGGTCTCGGCGTCCTCGCTGATGTCGCCCGACTCGGGGTGACCGTCGGGGAAGGCCGCGACGCCCACGGTGAAGTCACCGAGGCTGCGCACGAGGGAGACCAGCTCGTCGGCGTGGTCGAGGCCCTCGGGGTGGGCGACCCACGGCTGCCCGAGGCCGCCCTGCGGGTCACCGCGCAGGGCCAGGATGTTGCGGACCCCGGCGGCGGCATACGACCCGACGATGCCGCGCAGCTCGGCGACGGAGTGGCCGACGCACGTCAGGTGCGCCATCGGCGTCAGCGACGTCTCCTCGAGCACCCGCTGGGTCAGGCGCACCGTGCGGTCGCGGGTGCCTCCCCCGGCGCCGTAGGTGATCGACACGAAGCTCGGGGACACCTTCTCGAGACGGCGGATGGCGTCCCAGAGCTGCGCCTCGGACGCGTCGTCCTTGGGCGGGAAGAACTCGAAGCTGAAGGTCGGGGTGTCGGCCTCGATCATCGCCGGGATGGACCGCGTGAACCGCTCCGCCCGCGCCATCGAGGATGCCGTGCCGTGTGCCATGCCGCACACCCTAGGCCGAGCGCGTCCACGGTGCGTGGGCTGTTCACGGGGCGGCCGGCGCGCCGCGTAGGCTGACCACGATTCCCGCGACTCGATGGAGGACCCCGTGCAGACCCCCACCGACCTCGACGTGCTGCGCCGTCGGGTGCAGCAGGCGATCGACGGGCAGATCGCCGGGGCCACGCAGTCGCTGGCCGCCATCGGCGAGGAGACCGCTCCGCTCGTGTCGGCCGTGTCCGGCCTGCTGACCGGCGGCAAGGGCCTGCGCGCCGGCTTCCTCTACTGGGGCTACCGCGCCGCCGGCGGCGCCGACTCCGACGCGCTCGTGCGCCTCGCGGCGAGCATGGAGTTCTTCCAGGGCGCGGCGCTGCTCCACGACGACGTCATGGACCGCAGCGACATCCGACGCGGTATGCCGTCCGCGCACCGTGCCGTCGCCTCGCTGCACCAGCAGCGTGGCTGGGCGGGCGACGCCGACCGGTTCGGCGAGGGCACCGCGATCCTCGCCGGTGACCTGTGCCTGACCTGGTGCGACGAGCTGTATGCCACGTGCGGGCTGCCCGGCGAGGAGCTCGCCCGCGGTCGTCAGCTCTTCGACTCCATGCGCACGCAGCTGATGGGCGGCCAGTTCCTCGACCTGCTCGAGTCGGCCCGCGGCTGGGACGGCCTCGATCTCGAGGCCCGGATCGCCTCGGCTCGCAAGGTGATCCGCTTCAAGAGCGCGAAGTACACCATCGAGCACCCGCTGCTGATCGGCGCCCTCGTCGGTGGCGCGCCCGACGGCTCGCTCGCGCCGCTCTCCGACTACGGACTCGCGCTCGGCGAGGCGTTCCAGCTGCGCGACGACCTGCTCGGCGTCTTCGGCGACCCCGAGGCCACCGGCAAGCCCGCGGGTGACGACCTGCGCGAGGGCAAGCGCACCGTCCTCGTCGCCCACGCGCTCGACGCGGCGTCCGACGCGCAGCGCGAGGTCGTCGAGAGCCTCCTGGGCCGTGACGACCTCGACCTCGGCGGCGTCGAGTCGATCCGTCAGGTGCTCGTCGACACGGGCGCCGTCGAGCGCGTCGAGAGCCTCATCACGGTGCTGGCCGACGAGTCCGTCCGGGCCGTCGACCGGGCGCGCGCGACCGGCTCCTACGACGCGTCGGCGCTCGACGTGCTCGAGGCGCTCGTGGCGGTCTCGACGGCCCGCCGGTCCTGACGGCCGCGCCACACGGCATACGCGGGGGGGTGCCGGCGTCACCTCAGAGGGCGAGCTCCTGCGCACGGCGGCGGACCTCGGTCTTGAAGCCGGCGAGCATCGCGTCGATGGGCGCGCCCTCGACGGGCAGCGTCGCGTCAGGGGTGTGGAGCCACTCGATGATCTCCTCGTCGTCCATGCCCCCGTCGGCGAGGACGGTGAAGGTGCCTCGCAGCTCGGGGCGCGGGCCGGCCTCGTCGAGGAACTTCGCGGGGATCGCGGTGACCCGGCGCTCGCCGATGCGGGCAGCCAGGACCTCGCGGTCGGCGATGAACTGACGCACGCGCGACAGGGGCGCGCCGATCCGCTCGGCGGCGTCGGGCACGGTCAGCCACTCCCCGACGAGGGACTCGAGGTCGCGGCTGGTGGACTCGTCGGACTGAGGTGCAGGGGTCTCGCTCACGGGGCAAGAGTCTGCCACCGTCGGCGCGCTCCCCGTGCACCCGGCGGGGCGAGGCCGAGCGAGCTGGGTCCGGAGCACGAATTACACTGGTGTATTTAAACTTTAGTGCTCAATTGTGCGCTATCGTCACAGGCGCCACTCCGTTCACAAAAGCCCCACGAGCACGAAGAGCACCTTGCACGACCCTGCACCACCGCACACCTCCCGCAGGTCTCTGCGGGAGGCGGACCATCGCCGAACCCGACGCCCCTTCCGAACGCCCCTCCACGAACTCAGCTCGGGCCCCAGGAAAGGACTCCACAGCCCATGCCCTTCGCCGACGTCGCCGCGCTCGCGCTGCCTGCCCATGCCGCTGTCGCCCCCGTGGCCACGACTCCGTGGAAGACCGTGACGGTCCGTCCCGGTGACACCCTGTGGCACCTCGCGATCGCGCACCGCACGACCGTCCACGCCATCGTCGAGAAGAACCGGCTCACCCGCGGCGGCGCCCTGATCATGCCCGGGCAGAAGCTGCTCGTCCCCGGCCGCGCCTCCGGCCCGACCAAGGCGCCCAAGCCCGGCCCGGTCACGCCGACGCGTCCGACGAGCTCGGCCCCGAAGCCGTCGGCCGGCGACACGACCTACGTCGTGCGCTCCGGCGACACGATGAGCGACATCGCGCAGCGCTACGGCGTCTCCCTGACGAAGCTGCTGGCCGCCAACAGGATGAGCAGCACGACCATCATCTTCGTCGGCCAGAAGATCACCGTCCCGGGCACCGGGTCCGCGGCCTCGCCGAGCACGCCGTCCCCCGCGCCGACTCCCCCGCCGGGCTACCAGTACCCGAGCAAGACGGCCCAGGCGGTCGCCGAGAGCAAGGCGAAGCTCGCCGCCATGACCGTGCCCACCCGTGCGCAGACCCAGGCGATGATCAGCGCGACGGCGACCCGGCACGGCGTGGACCCCAAGCTGGCGCTCGCCATCGGATGGCTCGAGTCCGGCTGGTACCAGCGTGCCGTGTCCTACACCAACGCCGTGGGCGTCATGCAGCTGATGCCGGTCTCGCAGACGTGGGCCTCGCAGCTCGCGGGCCGCTCGCTCGACCGCTTCGACACGCAGGACAACATCACCGGAGGCGTCCTCATCATCCGCGCCCTCCAGGCCAGCGCCGACTCGCGCGAGCAGGCCATCGCCGGCTACTACCAGGGCCTCTACTCGGTCCGCACCAAGGGCATGTACGAGGACACCAAGCGCTACGTCGCGAGCGTGCTGGCCGTCTACAACCGCCTCTGAGGGCGTCCTGTGCAGGCCCGCCGCGGCTGGCCTGCACAGGATGCACGGCATCAGCCCGTAAACTTCGCGTCGTGACGTCCAGCGTGGCGGACGCCCTCGTCGGTCGGGTGATCGACGGCCGGTACCGCATCCTCTCCCACCTCGCAGACGGAGGCATGGCCTCCGTCTACGTTGCGCTGGACGGACGCCTCGACCGGGAGGTGGCGCTGAAGATCATGCGCCCCGGCCTCGCCACCGACGACGTCTTCGTCGAGCGGTTCCGGGCCGAGGCGCGCTCGGCGGCACGCCTGAGCCACCCCAACGTCGTGGCCGTCTACGACCAGGGCGAGGACGACGGCGAGGTCTTCCTCGCGATGGAGCTCGTCGAGGGCAAGACCCTGCGGGACGTCATCCACGAGGAGGCCCCGCTCACCGCTCGCGAGTCGCTCGCGATCCTCGAGCCGATCCTGCTCGCCCTGCGCGCCGCCCACGCGGCCGGGATGATCCACCGCGACGTCAAGCCCGAGAACGTCATCGTCCGGCGCGACGGCGAGGTCAAGGTCGCCGACTTCGGGCTGGCCCGCGCGATCACCAACCAAGCCGCGACGAGCCAGACCGGCGTCCTGCTGGGCACCGTCTCCTACCTCTCGCCCGAGCAGGTCGAGCGGGGGGTCGCCGACACCCGCAGCGACGTGTACGCCGCTGGCCTGCTGCTCTTCGAGATGCTCACCGGGCGCAAGGCCGTCACCGGCGGCACCCCGATCCAGATCGCGTACAACCACGTGCACGGCTCGATCGTCGCGCCGTCGACGCTCGTGCCCGGCGTCCCCGAGGTGCTCGACGACCTCGTCGCCCGCGCGACCGCCGTCGAGCCCGACGACCGCTTCGAGTCCGCCACGACCTTCGTGACCGCGTTGCGCGAGGTCCGGCGCGGCCTGTCGGCCGGCGAGCTCGACCGGCGCGCCACCGCCGTCGGCACCGATCCAGCCGGCACCGCGGTGCTGGCACCCGTCTCCTCGACGACGCAGCTCTCCCCCACCGACCGTCCTCGCCGCTCCGAGGCAGCCGGATCCCCCGAGCGCCACCGGACCCGTCCCCACGACATGGGCCCCGCGGCCCTCGCCGGCCTGCCGGTCCACGAGGACGGACCGGCCCTCGAGCACACCGCGGCCATGCCGATCGAGCGACGCCGTCGCCGCGGTGCGCGCCGACGGTGGCCGCTCTGGCTCGCCGGTCTCCTCCTCGTGGGCGGGGTCTCGTTCGGCGGCTGGTGGTTCACGGCCGGCCCGGGTGGCTCGACGCTCGTCCCCGCCGTCGTGGGGCAGCCGGTGTCGCAGGCCGAGGGCGAGCTGCAGCAGGCCGCCCTCTCCACGGAGCTCGTCGAGGAGTTCTCCGAGACCAAGGCGCAGGGTGTGGTGCTGAGCGTCGAGCCCGGCGCGGGCAGCGAGCTCGGCAAGGACTCCACGGTGCGCCTCGTCGTCAGCAAGGGCAAGGAGCGCTACGCCGTCCCGACCCTCGTCGGGTCCAAGGTCGGCGAGACCGGCGCCGCCCTGTCGCCGCTGAACCTACGCCTCGGCGAGAGGTCGCAGGCCTGGAGCGAGACGGTCCCCGAGGGGGTCGTGATCTCCCAGGACCCCGCCGCGGGCGAGTCCGTCAAGCGCAACACCGCCGTCTCCGTCGTCGTCTCCAAGGGACGCCGGCCGATCGAGGTCCCCACCGTCACGGGCGCGACCTTCGACGCCGCCTCGGCCACCCTGACGAAGGCCGGGCTGACGGTACAGCGCGGCGAGGACGTCAACAGCGACACCGTGCCTGCGGGGCAGGTCGTCTCGCAGTCACCTGACAAGGGCACGCTCCACCGGGGCGACGCGGTCAAGCTCGTCGTGTCCAAGGGCCCCGTCATGGTGCAGGTGCCCAACGTCGTCGACCAGCCGGACGCGGCCGCCGACAAGGCGCTGACCGACCTCGGCCTCAAGGTCGACAAGCAGTACCCCTTCGGCGACCTCTTCGAGAAGAAGGTCCGTGCCCAGGACCCGGCCGCCGGCACGTCGGTGCCGAAGGGCACGACGATCCACCTGACGATCGTCTGAGGCGCCCGCCGTGCAGCATGCGGCGCAGACGCGCCTCGCCACGATCCTGCTCGTCGCCCTGACGGCGGTGTGGGGCTCCACCTTCTACCTCATCCGCGACCTCGTCCGGGCCCTGCCTCCCATCGACTTCCTCGCGGTCCGCTTCACCATCTCGGCCGTCATCATGCTCGTCCTCTTCTGGCGACCCGTCCGTGCGCTCAGCCGTCGCCAGGTCCTCGTCGGCACGGGTCTCGGAGCCCTCTACGGGCTGGCCCAGATCTTCCAGACGCAGGGACTCGCGACGACCCCGGCCTCCGTCTCGGCCTTCATCACCGGCACCTACGTCGTGCTGACGCCGGTCTTCACCGCGGTGCTGCTGCGTGAGCGTGTGCCCGGATCCACCTGGGCCGCAGTGGGACTCGCGACGGGCGGTCTCGCCCTGCTGTCGCTCAACGGCCTGTCGGTGGGCGTCGGCGAGGCGATCACCCTGATGGCGGCGGCCTGCTACGCGCTGCACATCGTCGGGCTGGGGCGGCACAGCGCCTCGGAGATCGCGACCGGCCTGTCCGTCGTCCAGATGGTCGTCATCGCCGTGATCTGCGTCGTCGGCGCGCTCCCCGGCGGCATCGTGCTGCCGAGCACTCCCGGACAGTGGGGCACGGTGCTGTACATGGTGGTGTTCGCGAGCATCCTCGCGCTGTGGGCCCAGACGTGGGCCCAGGCGCACATGTCGGGGACCCGGGCGGCCATCGTCATGACGCTCGAGCCGGTCTTCGCCGCGTTCTTCGCCGTGACGCTCGGCGACGAGGCGGCGACCCTGCGGATGGTCGTGGGCGGGGCGCTCGTGCTCACGGCCATGTATGCCGTCGAGCTCCTCGCGCGTCGGCGCCCGGGCGAGCTGCCGGCCGAGGCCCTCCACCACGAGGTCTGACGGGAGCCGAACCCCGACCGCCCGAGACGACTCGACGACCTCGCCGGGGGCGAGGTCGTCGAGTCGGGACTGGCAGGACGCTCAGGCCTGGCCGAGCATCTCCGCGACGAGGAACGCGAGCTCGAGCGACTGCTGGTGGTTCAGGCGAGGGTCGCACACCGACTCGTAGCGCTTCTCGAGGTCGGAGTCGATGATCTTCTCCGCACCGCCGAGGCACTCGGTGACGTCGTTGCCGGTGAGCTCCACGTGGATGCCGCCGGGGATCGTGCCGAGCGACTGGTGCACCTCGAAGAAGCCGCGGACCTCCTCGACGATGTCCTCGAAGTCGCGCGTCTTGTAGCCGGACGGGCTCTCGAACGTGTTGCCGTGCATGGGGTCGCAGATCCACGTAACGGTGGCACCGGACGCCGTCACCTTGTCGACGAGCGCCGGCAGGGCGTCGCGGATCGTGCCGGCACCCATGCGCGTGATGAAGGTCAGGCGACCCGGGGTGCGGTTGGGGTCGACCTTGTCGATGAGGCGCAGGACCTCGTCGATGTCGGCCTTCGGGCCCAGCTTGACCCCGATGGGGTTGCTGATGCGCGAGACGAAGTCGACGTGCGCGCCGTCGAGCTGGCGGGTGCGCTCGCCGACCCACACGAAGTGGCCCGACGTGTCGTAGAGGCGACCGGACCGCGAGTCGATGCGCGTCAGCGGACGCTCGTAGTCGAGCAGCAGCGCCTCGTGCGCGGCGTAGAACTCGACGGTGCGCATGGCGTCGAAGTCGGCGCCGCACGCGGCCATGAACTTCATGGCCTTGTCGATGTCCTTGGCGATCTTCTCGTAGCGCTGGTTGGCGGAGTTGGCGACGAAGCCGCGGTTCCAGTCGTGCACGTGCCGCAGGTCGGCGAATCCGCCTGTGGTGAAAGCGCGCACGAGGTTCAGCGTGGCCGAGCTCGCGTGGTAGGCGCGGACCAGACGCTGCGGGTCGGGGATGCGCGCGGTCTCGTGGAAGGCGAAGTCGTTGACCATGTCGCCTCGGAAGGCGGGCAGCGTGACGCCCTCGCGGGTCTCGACGGTGGAGCTGCGCGGCTTGGCGTACTGCCCCGCCATGCGCCCGATCTTGATGATGGGCACGGAGGCGCCGTAGGTCAGCACCGCCGCCATCTGCAGGATCGTCTTGATGCGGTCGCGGATGTTGTCGGCGGTCGCGGACGCGAACGTCTCGGCGCAGTCGCCGCCCTGCAGGACGAAGGCCTCGCCGACGGCGGCCTTCGCCATGCGCTCGGTGAGGATGTCGCACTCGCCCGCGAAGACGAGCGGAGGATACGAGGCAAGGGTCTCGATCACCTCGGCCAGCGCGGCCGTGTCGGGCCAGGCAGGCTGCTGCTGGGCTTCGAGCTCGGCGGCGGCAGCCGTGAGGGCGGCCAGAGCCTCGGACCCGGGATCGGGTTCGAGGCCGGCATCGGCGGTGACGGTCCTCGTGTTCACCCCGTCAGCGTAGACGCCGCCGGGTACCGCTCCCGCCCGGGTCCGCATCCCGAAACCTCCCGGGGGCGTGCGCCCACCGATGGCGTATGCCGTGTCGCGCCGGACGCTGCCCCAGCCCGGTCGTCAGTCGGTCGGGTCAGCACGCGTCCGGTCCGGTCAGGTCGGGTCCGCGAGGTCGAGGCCCCGCTCCATGGCGAAGCGGACGAGCTCGACGCGGTTGTGCATCTGGAGCTTGCCGAAGATGTTCTGCACGTGGTTCTGGACGGTGCGGTGCGACAGGAAGAGCGTCGCCGCGATCTCCTTGTAGCCCATGCCCGTCGCGACGTACTTGAGGATCTCGGTCTCGCGGTCGGTGAGCTCCGGGATGGGTCGCTCGGGGCTGCCTCCGCCCGCCGCCTTGACGCGACGGAACTCCCCGAGCACGAGCCCCGCGAGGCCGGCGGTGAAGACCGGCTCGCCTGCGGCCGTGGCTCGCACGGCGGCGAGGAACTCCTCTCGGCCCGCCGACTTCACGAGGTAGCCGAGGGCGCCTGCCTTGACGGCGTCGAGGACGTCCTGGTGGTCGCCGCTCGCGGAGAGAATGAGGATCCGGGTGGGCACCTGCGCGGCGGCGAGGGCCGCGCAGACCTGTGCGCCGGTGAGGCCCGGGAGGTTCAGGTCGAGCACGAGGACGTCCGGCACCGTGGCGCGCGTGCGGGCGACGGCTGAGCGGCCGTCGTCGGCCGTGGCGAGGACCTCGAAACCGGCGTCGGCGAGGTCGCGGGCCACGGCGTCGCGCCACATCGGGTGGTCGTCGGCGACGACGACCCTGATGTGCTCGGGCGGCGTGCTGCTCCCCTGCTGCGGCATGGCGTCCTCCTGCTCCGTCACGATGCTCCTCGTCCGTGGGTACCGTCGTCCGCCCGACGCTCGGCGCGGCGGTCCGGTTGGCGACCATGGTGGCGGCTGGCCGACCCTGCCGTCCGGCGATTGGGGATCCGCATCTCCACGGTCGTCCCGCCGGCGGGGCCCGAGGTGACGGTGGCCGTGCCGCCGAGGTCCGCCAGCCGGCCCAGGATGCTCGAGGAGACACCGAGGCGGCCCTGCGCGACGGCCTCCGCCAGGCGGCCGGTCGGCACGCCGCGCCCGGAGTCGCGGATGGTGACCGCCACCTCGTCGCCGGCGTCGTCGAGCAGCACCCAGGCCCTGGCGTCGTCGCCGGCGTGCTGTCGGACGTTGTCGAGAGCCGCCTCGACCGCGGCGACGACCTCGTCGGCCACGCGTCGCGGCAGCAGCACGGCATCGGCCGGGGAGACGAGCTGCACGTCGTCGTCCTCGACGTGGCGCAGCAGCCCGCGCAGGTCCGCGTCGCCGCTCACCGCGCGACCCACCTCGGCGAGGTCGGTCTGGCTGACGAGCGTGCGCAGGATGCGCTCCTGCTCCCCCGCCATCGCCCCGAGCCGGGCCGCCTCGCCCCCGAGGTCGCTCGCCCGACGGTTGATGAAGGCGAGGGTCTGCAGCACTCCGTCGTGGACGGTGCGCGCCAGCCGGTCGCGCTCGGCGCGCGCGGCGTCGAGCCGCATCGCCTCGGCGAGCGCCGCGTGGCTCGAGCGGGCGAGGTCGACGCAGTAGCCGATGCACCCGCCGAGCAGCAGCCCGAAGATCGAGTTGGTGATCGTGTTGGGCGTCGGCTCGACGACCTCGACGAACGAGCAGGCCGCCACGACCGACGCGGCGGCGAGCCCGCCGCGCCAGCCGCGCAGCACCGCGAACCCGACGACGGCGGCCGTGGGCCAGATGGACGGGATCGTCTTGGCGCCCGCTGTGATGACCTCCGGGTCGTCGACGAGGCGCGTCGCGAGGATGGCCGAGCAGCCGATGGCGAGCTCGATCGCGTAGGCACGCACCATGCGCACCGGGCGCAGGGTCACCGCCAGGGTCCAGCCGGCGAGGACGCCGAGGACGGCGACGCCCAGGGCGAGGTGCGCGATCTGCTCGTGGCGCTCCCAGGCCGCCCACACGGCATACGCGAGGGCGAGCCAGCGGAAGACGTCGACGGCCCGCCACAGCCCTCGGACGACGACGTGCTCGTCGTCCAGCACCGCCTGCGTCGACGCGGCCACGGCGGTCGCGTCGGCGTACGGCGAGGACTGGAGGGAGGGCACGGACGCCGGCGTCACGGCCGAGCCAAGGCCTCCCGGCTCGCCCGTGTGGTCCTGACCGGCGCCGGAGCGCATGGCGGCCATCGCGTCAGGACGCCGCCACGACAGGAGCGTCGCCGTCGTCGGAGTCATCGGGACCGGCCGCCTCCGCGGTGGCCGGGTCACCTGTCGACGGACGGTCCCTGCCCTCGGCGGCATCGAGCGCCTCCTCGAGCTCGGGAGCGGCGCTGCCGGGCTTCGCGGCCTCCTGCAGCTCGCGCGCCTTGGCGCGGGCGGCGGAGACGAGCCGGTCCTTCATCGAGGTGGCGTACATGTCGACGTACTCCTGGCCCGAGAGCAGCATCAGCTCGTACATGATCTCGTCGGTGATCGAGCGCAGGACGAAGCGGTCGTCCTCCATGCCCTCGTAGCGGGAGAAGTCGAGTGGCTTGCCGACCCGGACGCCGACGCGCATGATCCGCGGGATGACCTTGCCGGTGGGCTGCGCCTTGTCGGTGCCGATCATGGCGACGGGGATGACGGTGACCTTGCCCTCGAGCGCCATCCGCGCCACACCGGTGCGGCCGCGGTAGAGGCGGCCGTCGGGCGAGCGCGTGCCCTCGGGGTAGATGCCGAGCAGGTCGCCACGTCGCAGCACCTTGAGGCCGGAGTTGAGCGCGGCGTTGCTGGCCTTGCCGCCGGAACGGTCGACGGGCACCTGGCCGATGGCCTTGAAGAACGCAGCGGTGAGCCGGCCCTTGATGCCGCGGCCGGTGAAGTAGTCGCTCTTGGCCAGGAACGTCATCCGGCGCGGCACGACGAGCGGCAGGAAGATCGAGTCGGAGAAGGACAGGTGGTTGCTCGCGAAGATCGCGGCACCCTCCTCGGGAATGTGCTCCTCGCCCTCCACCCAGGGGCGGAAGACGAGCCTGACGATCGGCCCGATGACGATCGTCTTGAGGAACCAGTAGAACAACCGTGTCCGCCTTCCGTCCGTGACGGCTCGAACTCTACGACACTCGCGCCCGCACAGCGGGGCATGCGAGGATCAGTGGGTTCAGTCGCCTCCCCCGAGGAGTCCCACCGTGACGGTCCCTGCCGACGCTGCAGCCGCCTCAGGCCTGCCCGCGCGACGGACCCGGAGTCCCCGACCGTGAGCGACCCGGACCTCGACGCGGAGTTCGCGCGCATCATCGCCGGGTGGGACGCCGAGGCACCTGACCCGCTGCCCCGCGCCGCTGCCTCCGACCCGACCGACACCGTCGAGGACACCGGCCAGGCGGACGCGTCCGAGGCAGCCTCGACCGTGGCCGCGACGGACCGCCCCGGGGCGGAGCCGTCCTCGTCCGAGCAGGCCCAGTCCGACCGTGCTCAGCCCGAGCGGCCCCAGGCACCCCATGGCACCGACCCGGCGGCGCCCCCGCAGCGGCCGGCCGGCCCGTCCGGTCCCTCCGGCCTGCTGGAGCTGCCGATCGCACCCACCACCGCGCACGTGTGGCGCGGTGGCGCGCCTTCGCGGGACGACGCCGACGGCGTGGTGGACGACGAGGACCACTTCGTGCCGCCGTCCGAGATCGCCCTCCCGTCGGCCGAGACGGACCCGATGTTCTGGGCCATCGTCGGTGGCCTCGTCGGTGGACCCCTCCTGCTGCTCTACGTGCTCTTCTTCGACCGCGACGGCAGCGGCTGGTGGGTCGTGACGGCCCTGACCATGGTCGTCGTCGGTTTCGTGCTGCTCGTCCTGCGCGGCGGCAACGAGCGCGACCCGTTCGACGACGGCACCCGCGTCTAGGACCGCCACGTCACCTCGGCGTCAGGTCGAGATCGACCCAGACGGGACGGTGGTCCGATCCCGCCGCGAGGTCGAGCTCGTCGACCCCGTCACCACGACCGTCACGGACGTCGGACGACGGGACGACGCGGAGGGCGCGTCCGGCGAAGATGGCGTCGAGGGCGACGGTCGGGCGTCGGGCCGGGAACGTCGACGCGCCCGCGGACGCCAGCGGGAGACGCGCCGCGATGAGGTCGTATGCCGTGCCGCCGGGTCCCTCGTTGAGGTCGCCTGCCACGACGGCGCGGTCGCCGAGTCCCTCGAGGACGAGTGCGGCGTGGCGCAGCCGCTCGGGAGCCTTGAGCCCGAGGTGCACGCTGACGACGGTCACCTCGGGAGCGCCGGAAGCGTCACCTCCGAGCGAGACGGAGGCCGCGGCATACCCCCGCGTCCGGTCGGGGAAGCGGACGGGCAGGCGGCCTCGCCACACGTGGTGGACGACCACGCGTGGCGCTGTGAGGACCGCCGTCCCGCCGGTGCCGAGCCGGCCGCGCCTCCAGAGGAGACGACACTCGCGGGCGAACTGCGGCAGACGGAGCTCGGTCGTGAGCCGGCGCGGCACCTCCTGCAGGCACAGCACGTCGGGGTCGACGCCGCGGACGACCCGAGCGGCAGCGGCGCGGTCGTCGAGCAGGTCGTGGACGTTGTAGCTCATGACCCGCAGCAGGTGCTGCGGCCGCGCCGCGCGCACCGCTCAGCGGCCGGCGCGGGCCAGCTCGGCGGCTCCGATGAGCCCGGCGTCGCTGCCGAGGACCGCGCGCACGATGCGGGCCTCGGGACGGTAGCCGCGCCCGGGCAGCTGGCGGCGGAAGGCCTCGCGCGCCGGGCCGATGAGCATCTCGTCCGCGGCGCTGACTCCCCCGCCGATGACGAAGAGCCCCGGGTCGAACGCCGAGGCGAGGTTGGCCAGCCCGATGCCCAGCCACTCGCCGATGTCGGCGAGCAGCTCGCGAGCCGTCGGGTCACCCTCACGGGCGGCCTCGGTGATGAACGGCCCCGTCAGGGCGGCAGCGTCGCCACCGAGGCGGGCCAGCAGGTCGGCCACGACGGGCGACCCGGCCTCGATCATGGCGCGGGCCTCGCGCACCAGGGCGTTGCCGCTGGCGTACTGCTCCCAGCAGCCGCGGTTGCCGCACTCGCAGCGGATGCCGCCGGGCATGATCTGCATGTGGCCGAACTCGCCGGCGATGCCGTGCCGTCCGCGTTCGACGTGCCCGTCGATGATGAGCGCGCCGCCGATGCCGGTGCCCAGCGTGATGACGACGACGTGCGACTCGCCGCGAGCCGCGCCGAAGCACGCCTCGGCCCAAGCAGCGGCGTTGGCGTCGTTGTCGACCGTGATCGGCAGGTGGATGCGCTGCGACAGGGCCGCGCGCAGCGGCTCGTTGCGCCACGACAGGTGCGGCGCGAAGACGACCGTGGCACGGTCCTCGGCGACGAAGCCGGCCGCCCCGATGCCCACGGCGACGACGTCGTCGGGGTCGACCTGGCGCAGCAGCTCCTCGACCGACTCGACGATGGTGTTCTCGACGACGCTGGGTGAGGTGGAGCGGTGCGGGGTGTCACGACGCGTGCGGTGGGTGATGGCCCCCGTCTCGTCGACGACGCCGCCGGCCACCTTCGTGCCTCCGATGTCGATGCCGATGGCGAGTCGCCTGCTCATGCGCTGTCTCCCGGTCGGGTCCTGTCGCTCTCGGTGCTGGCTTCAGGGCGGCTGTCGGTGCGGGTGTCGGCGTCCGCGGCGCCGGGCTCCGGGCGCCGCTCGCGCTGCGCGGTCGCGAGGTCACGCAGCGCCGTGGCGGCGAAGCCGACGAAGTCGGCGACCCGGTCGATGGTGTCGGGGTTGACCTGCTGCACGAAGGCGATGAGCTGGCAGACCGGGCAGACCCGGCAGGCGGCGGGCGTCGTGCCGCCGCAGGTGCACTCGGACCTCGCCCCGGTCGAGCCGGTCGAGCCGGTCGGGTCGTGTGGGGCGTCCGGGTCGGCCGAACCGTTCGGGCTGGTCGGGCCGTCGGTCGACCGGGCGTCCTCGTCGGCTTCCCCACCCGAGGAGGCCGCGTGCCCGTGGTGCGCGGCCGACGGCATACGCGATGAGCCGCCTCCCCAGCCGCGCTGGGAGAGCAGGTCGACGAGCAGCGCCGCCTCCTCGGCGACGGTGCCCGGCCGAGGGTCGGGTGCGTCGTACGGCGTCACGGTCGGTCAGGCCTCGACGCGCTTCTTCAGCTCCTTGAGCGCGGTGTCGACGATGACCTTCTCCGCCTTGCGCTTGAGCAGTCCGATCATGGGGATCTTGACGTCGACCGCGAGGCGGTAGGTCACCTTCGTGCCGGTGCCCTCGGACGTGAGGGTGTAGGAGCCGTTCATCGCCTTGAGGACCTGCGCCGAGACGAGGGACCACGAGACGACCCCCGTGCCGTCCTCGACGACGTCCCACTCGTAGTCGAGCACGTAGGTGTCCTTGATGGCACCGGCGTCGAGCGTGAACTGCACCTGGTCGGCCCAGCCGTCACCCTCCTCGGCGAGCACGGAGACGTCCTTCACCTCGCCGGCCCACTCGGGGTAGGCCTCGAAGTCCGCGATGACGTCGAGCACCTCACCGGGAGGAGCGTCGATGACGATGGAGGACTCGGTGCGATCGGCCATGCGCCGAAGGCTATCGCGACCACCGGCCGGCGCCGCTCGACCCGGCCGCCAACGCGACCTCGACCGTCGGGCTTCCGCCCCGTGCCAAGATGGGGACGGCGGCAGCCCTGCCCCGAGGGGCGACGCGCCCGGGACCGCAGGACGCCCTGTGATCATGGCGACGTGGTCGTGGCAGTTACCGCTCGGTAAGGTGCAGCAGAGTTCGGACCCCCGCGATCAGGAGTGACAGTGAAGGACAACGTCGTCGCACCCCTTGCCCCCGTCACGACGGAGGGCAGCCTCGCGGACCTCCCCGTGCGCAACGCCCGGGAGAACCCGACCGAGACCGCGTTCTCGCGCAAGACACCCTCGGGCGGCTGGACCCACGTGACGTGGGCCCAGTTCGCCGACGACGTCACGGCCGTGGCCCGAGGACTCGTCGCCGCGGGCATCGGGCCCGGGGACCGGGTGGCCCTCATGTCGCGCACGCGCTACGAGTGGACGCTCGTCGACTTCGCCGCATGGAGCGCGGGCGCCGTCGTCGTGCCGATCTACGAGACCTCGTCCGCCGAGCAGGTGCAGTGGATCCTCTCCGACTCCGACACCCACCTCGCCATCGTCGAGACCGACGCCCACCGAGCCACGGTCGAGCAGGTCCGGGGCGACCTGCCCTCGCTCCGTGACGTCGTCACCATCGAGGGCGGCGGGCTCGACGCGCTGCGCGAGCAGGGGCGCGAGGTCGCGGACGCCGACCTCGCCGCACGCCGCGCCGGTCTCGACCGCAGCTCCGTCGCGACGATCATCTACACCTCTGGCACGACGGGACGGCCCAAGGGCTGCGAGCTGACCCACGGCAACTTCCTCGACCTCGTCGAGAACGCCATCGAGAAGCTCGGCCAGGTCGTGCTGACCGACAACGCCTCGACGCTGCTCTTCCTCCCGCTCGCGCACGTGTTCGCGCGGTTCATCGAGGTGCTCTGCGTCGCGGGCAAGGCCCGCATGGGCCACTCGGCCGACATCAAGACCCTGCTCGACGACTTCGCGGGCTTCCAGCCGACCTTCGTGCTCGCGGTCCCCCGCGTCTTCGAGAAGATCTTCAACTCCGCCGAGGCCAAGGCGTCCGCGGAGGGCAAGGGCAAGATCTTCCTGCGCGCGGCGACCGTGGCGATCGCCTACAGCGAGGCCCTCGACACCGGTGGGCCCGGGCTCGGGCTGCGCGTCCAGCACGCTGTCTTCGACCGGCTCGTCTACGGCAAGCTCCGCGCGGCCATGGGTGGCCACGTGCGCTATGCCGTGTCGGGCGGCGCCCCCCTCGGCACCCGTCTCGGCCACTTCTACCGCGGCATCGGCGTCGTCATCCTCGAGGGCTACGGCCTCACCGAGACCACCGCGCCCGTCGCGGTCAACACCCCCGACAAGATCAAGATCGGGACCGTCGGTCCGCCGCTGCCGGGCACCGGCATCCGGATCGCCGACGACGGCGAGATCCTGCTCAAGGGCGTCGGCGTCTTCACCCGCTACCACGACAACCCCACGGCGACCGCCGACGCGATCGTCGACGGGTGGTTCCACACCGGCGACATCGGCGAGATGGACGACGACGGCTACCTGCGGATCACCGGTCGCAAGAAGGAGATCCTCGTGACGGCCGGCGGCAAGAACGTCGCGCCCGCCGTGCTCGAGGACCGCCTGCGCTCCCATCCCCTCGTCTCGCAATGCATCGTCGTCGGCGACCAGAAGCCCTTCGTCGGAGTGCTCCTGACGCTCGACGAGGAGATGTGGCCGCTCTGGGCCAAGAGCCACGGCGTCGAGGGCGTCTCGCTCGAGCAGGCCCGCACCCACCCCAAGGTGCTCGAGGCACTCCAGGAGGCCGTGGACCGGGCCAACGACGCCGTCTCCAAGGCCGAGTCGATCCGCAAGTTCTCGGTCCTGCCCGGCGACTTCACCGAGGCCAACGGCTATCTCACGCCGTCGCTCAAGCTCAAGCGCAACGTCGTCATGAAGGACTTCGGCGACGAGGTTGAGAAGCTCTACGCCTGAGGCTCACCGGAGCAGGTCGCGGATGCGCGCCTGCCACTGGCGCACCAGCGCCGACCGGCTCAGGCCCACGGTCGCCTCCAACGCGTCGTCGACGGCTGCCTCACGGTCGTCGAGGCGCTCGGTCGGCTCGGTGATCCCGCCCGCCGCTGCACGGTAGAGGCGGACGACGGCCTGCGTGCCGTAGCGGTCCGCCACGGTGCGCAACGCCAACAGCGAGAGCCCGTAGGCAGCGGCGATCGAGCCCGAGCCCGGTTCGAAGTCGGCGTCCGCAGGAAGGGCTGCCGGCAGGCCCGACGACCGGACCCGGTCGAGCGCCGGCGCGACGGCAGTCGCCTCCGGCAGGTCGATGGGCTGGTATGCGACGAGCTCGGCGAACCCCTCCGACAGCCAGATCGGCACGGCGCGAGTCGTCGACGCCCGGACCGTGACGTGCGTCAGCTCATGGGTCATGACGACGTCGCGCCCGTCGGGTCGCAGCGAGGACCAGGCACCGGGCACGAGGACGATGCGGTCGGCACCCGCCCGCTCGCCCGGGGTCAGCGGACCGTCGGTGGCGGCCGCCACCCCACGCAGCTGGTCGGGCGTGCGGCCGAGCAGCCTGGCGGCGTCGGCGTCACTGGCCGGCGACACCCACACGGCGGGTCGCGAAGTGCCCCATACCGCAGCCACGCGCGAGGCGGCCGTGCGCGCGCGACGCACGACCTCCTGGACCCGGGCCTCGTCGCCGACGGCGAGCACGAGCGAGCCCGCCGACCGACGGACGACGAGCCCGGCGAGGTCCCAGGGCTGGGGCCGGCCCGAGGGGGACGAGGCGGTGATGCTCAGACCCTGCACCCGAGCCGGGTCAGCCTGGAAGGTGAGGTCGAGGTCGAAGCTGCGCGGCGTGGTGTCGAAGCCGCGAAGCCGGTAGGTGAAGCTGGCCCTGACGTCCCACTCGACTCGGGTGCCGCTCGGTGCGGGCACGGGCTCCGTCACCTCGCGCACCGTCACGAGATGCAGGTCTCCCACCTGCATCGCCACCATGCGCGAGAGGACGGCGGACTGGTCGGTGCGCAGCGACGTGGCGCCGTCGCCCAGTGCCGCCAACCATCCGGCCTCGTCGCCCCGGTCGGCGGCCGCGGCGCGGGCCCGGAGCAGCTCCGTCGCGGCGCGACTGCGGGCACCGGCCCAGGCCCGGGGGTCGACGTCGGTCGACGTAGGTCGTGTCGTCGCCGCCTCCACCGTCCCCGGCCGGCTCGTGACGTCGGACGGCGCGGGGGGCGCGGCCGTGCTGCAACCGCTGACGAGGACGGCTGCCGTCGTCGCCAGGACGATCCCGGTCGTCACCCGACGCCGGGCAGCGCCGGCGCCCGGAGCCGGGGCGCGTCCGGTGGCGCGGCCTGCACCGGTAGGACGACCGCTCGGTCTGGACACGGCGTCATCGTGTCACGCAGCGCGGCGGCCGGGGCTCGGGCGCTGGGGACGAGACCGCTGTCCAGCCCCGCGGCCGGACGGCCCCGCGGTCAGACGGCCCTGCGGGTCCGGCGGAGGGAGCCCAGCTCGCCCGGACGCCCGTCCACCGGGACGAGGTCGACCGGACGGAGGTCGACGGGGTCCAGCTCGGCGCGGACGGCGTTGGCCGTCGCCGTCGAGACGAGCCCCGCCGCGAGGAAGGCCGAGACGGCACGTCGCTCGGCTCGGTCGAGGGGCGCCGTGACGACCTCGTAGGCGTCGTGGTGGTCGGGGTGGTCGCCGTGGCCCACGGCCGTGCGACGCCCCCGGTCGTGTGCGGTGCGCCGGCCTTCGGCGGTGGGTCCGTCGGCGTGCGAGCGGATCGGTATCGTCGTCAGGGCGGTCACCATGCAGTCTGCGCAGTGGACGTCCCGCACCGGGCAGGTGTGGCAGTCGACGAGCATCATCTCGGTCCAACCCTTCGTCTCTCGTTGCGATCTGTCGTGACCGACGCTAGGTGCGCCCACCGACACTCCCCGCCGACACGTCGGACCCGGGGCCTGCATTCCCGCCCCTCGCGGCACTCACCGCGGCCCTCGCCGGCGGTCACCTGCGGTGCCGTCGGGAGCGCCGTCCGGAGCTCCGTCCGTGGCACCCGACGACGGCTGCGCTGGCGCGCCGACAGCCCGACCGCGACCCCGACGCCCTTGCGGGACAAGGCGATGCGGTCGCGATGCCGGGGCGTTCGTCTGGGGGTGCGCCCGCCGCGCCTCCGTGGCGATGTCGGCGCCCCGGCATACGGTCAAGGACATGCAGGCCATCCAGTCCACGTTCGACGACCTCGGCACCCCCCTCGCCGGTGTCACGTTCGTCGTCGTGGACCTCGAGACCACCGGCGGCACCCCGGCCCAGTGCGGCATCACCGAGATCGGCGCCGTCAAGGTGCGCGGCGGAGAGGTGCTCGGCGAGTTCCAGACGCTCGTCAACCCTGCCGAGCCCATCCCCGCGTTCATCTCCGTCCTGACCGGCATCACCGACTCGATGGTCCGCGACGCCCCGCGCATCGACAGTGCGCTCCCCGCCTTCCTCGAGTTCGCGGCCGGCAGCGTCCTCGTCGCGCACAACGCCGGCTTCGACATCGGCTTCCTCAAGGCCGCGGCCGCGCGGACGGGAGCCCGCTGGCCCGGCTTCCCGGTGCTCGACACCCTCCAGCTGGCGCGCCAGCTCGTCGTCCGGGACGAGTCGCCCAACCACCGGCTCTCCTCGCTGGCCCAGGTCTTCGGCTCTCCGACGACGCCCGACCACCGCGCCCTCCACGACGCGCGCGCCACGGTCGACGTGCTCCACGGCCTCATCGAGCGCGTCGGCAACCTCGGTGTGCACACCCTCGAGGAGCTCGCCAGCTACAGCTCCCGGGTCACGCCGTCGCAGCGCCGCAAGCGCTTCCTCGCCGACCCGCTCCCGAGCGCCCCGGGGGTCTACCTCTTCAAGGACGGCAGCGACCGCGTCCTCTACGTCGGCACGAGCCGCGACATCCGCACCCGTGTCCGCAGCTACTTCACCGCCTCGGAGCAGCGCAGCCGGATGGCCGAGATGGTCCGTCTGGCCCAGGCGGTCCACCCCGTCGTGTGCCAGACCTCGCTCGAGGCGCAGGTGCGCGAGCTGCGCCTCATCGACGAGCACAAGCCCCGCTTCAACCGCCGATCGAAGAACGGCCGCAAGGTCATGTGGGTCAAGCTGACGCAGGAGCGCTTCCCCCGTCTGTCGATCGTCCGGCAGGTCAAGGACGACGGGGCCCACTACATCGGCCCCTTCCGGTCCCGCATCACGGCGCAGTCGGCCATCGACGCGGTCCACGAGGTCGTGCCGCTGCGCCAGTGCACCGGTCGCCTCAACGGACGCGGCACGGCCTGCGCCCTCGCCGACATGGGCCGCTGCGGCGCGCCGTGCACCGGCGCGCAGTCCGAGGGCGACTACGCCGTGGTCGTCGCGGAGTGCCGTGCCATCTTCACCGGCAACGCCCGTCCCAGCGCCGAGCTCCTCCGGGCCAGGCTCGAGGAGCTGGCCTCGCAGGAGCGCTTCGAGGACGCCGCCCGCGTCCGTGACCGCTTCCTGCAGCTGGTGCGCGGCGCGGCGCGTGCCCAGCGGCTCGCGCCGCTCGTCCGCTCACCCGAGATCGTCGCCGCCCGCCGCAGCGGCCTCGGTGGCTGGGAGCTCGTCTCGATCCGGCACGGCCGCCTGGCCGGCACCGTCGTCAGCCCGCGAGGGGCAGACCCCATGACCTACGTCCGGTCCATGCAGGCCACGGCCGAGGTCGTGCCCGCTCCCACCCCCGAGCGCCCCTCCGCGCTGACCGAGGAGACGGAGATCCTGCTCCGGTGGCTCGAGGCGCCGGGCGTGCGCATCGTCGAGCTCGACGGGTCCTGGACCTGTCCCGTCGGCGGGGCCGGCTCGGTTCGCAGCGAGCTCGAACCAGTCGTCGCGTCCGCCCACGACGCCGTCGGCTTCGACAACGACGTGCCCGGCCCACGGTCAGGTCCCGGCGGTCGATCCGACCACGGCGGCGCAACCGGTCGCGCGGCCGGCCTGCGCCGGGCCGGGTAGGCCCGGCTAGGGTGTCCTCGTGATCACCGCCATCGTCATGATCAGCTGCGAGGTCGACCGGATCCCCGAGGTGGCCGAGGCCATCGCCGACATCCCGGCCGTCTCCGAGGTCTACTCGGTGACGGGCGACACCGACCTCATCGCCATGGTGCGGGTCAAGGCGCACGAGGAGTTCGCCGACGTCATCGCCGACCAGCTCAACAAGGTCGAGGGCATCGTCGGGACCTCGACGCACATCGCCTTCCGCACCTACTCCTCGCACGACCTCGAGGCAGCGTTCAGCCTCGGGCTCGAGGGCGACTGACGCCTCCGTCTGCCGAGCTCCGGCTCGACCTCGCACGGCCGGAGCCGAGAGCCGTCGGGTGGACGTGCCTCGTCAGCTCCGGGTGGCGCTGACCCATCGCTGCACGAGATCCGTGGCGGCGCCGCTGTCGATCGCGTGCGCGGCGCGATCCATCCCGGCCCGCAGGTCGGTGTCGAAGTCCGCGTCCGTCGACCCCGAGTCCGGCCGTGTCAGGGCGAGTGCGATGCCGGCGTTGAGCAGGACCGCGTCGCGCACGGCGCCGGTGGCCCCCGCGAAGGTGTCGACGACCACGCGGGCGTTGTGCGCCGCGTCACCGCCGCGCAGCTCCTCGATGGGGTGCAGCTCGAGCCCCAGACGCGTGGGGTCGAGCGAGCGCTCGGTGACGAGTCCGCCACGGACCCACCAGACGTGGGTCGTCGTCGACACGGTGACCTCGTCGAGGCCGTCGTCGCCGCGGAAGACCGCGGCGTCCTTGCGCCGGTCGGCGAAGACGCCCGCCAGCAGCGGCGCCATGCGCGCGTCGGCACAGCCCACCGCGGCATACGTCGGCTGGGCCGGGTTGGTCAGCGGGCCGAGGAAGTTGAACGCCGTCCCGATGCCGAGGTCACGGCGCGGCACGGCCGTGTGACGGAACGAGGGGTGGAAGGTCTGCGCGAAGCAGAAGGTGATGCCGGCCTCGGACGCCACCTCGACGACGCGCTCGGGCGCCAGCGACAGGTCGACGCCCAGGGCCTCGAGCACGTCCGCCGACCCGGACGAGGACGAGGCCGCTCGGTTGCCGTGCTTGACGAGTCGTACGCCTGCTGCCGCGGCCACCATCGAGGACATGGTCGAGATGTTGACCGTGTGGGCCCGGTCGCCGCCGGTGCCGACGATGTCGAGGCTGGGTCCCGGGACCTCGATGCGGCGGGCGTGGGCGAGCATCTGCTCGGCGAGGCCTCGCATCTCCTCGATGCTCTCGCCCTTCGCGCGCAGCCCGATGAGGAAGCCTGCGACCTGCGAGGGCGTGGCCTCACCGGTCATGATCTGGCCCATGCACCACTCGGCCGTCGCCTGGTCGAGGTCTCGACCGGCGATGAGGTCGCTGAGGACGGAGGGCCAGGTGGTCGTGTCCGGCGCCATGCGTCAGGCCGTGGGCACGCCCGAGCGCGCGAGCGTGGCGATGGCCGACGTCAGCGCGATCGGGTCGAGCGGGTGCGGAACGGCCAGGTCGGCCTGCGACCATGCCGCGAGCCAGCTGTCCTGCGGCCGACCCGTGAGCACGATGATCGGCGGGCACTCGAAGATCTCGTTCTTGAGCTGGCGGGCTAGGCCCAGGCCGCCGACCTTGGCCGCCTCGCCGTCGAGGACGAGGATGTCGAACCGCTCGGACTCCACGGAGGTGATGACGGCGTCGGCGGTGGCGCACTCGTGCCAGCGGACGACCTCGACGTCCTTGGCGGGACGACGGCCGACCGCCGCGCGCACCGCGTCGCGGGTCGTGATGTCGTCGCTGTAGAGCAGCACGCTGACCCGGGCCACCGGTCGCTGCGACGCCGCCGGCGTCGTGATGTCGGTGGACGTGGCCTGCGCTGCGCTGTCGTTCGAGGCGGTCATGCGCCCGATGCTACCGGGGCGGCCGGTGACCCGGAGCACCGACCTCGTGCGGGCGCGACGCCCCGCAGCACGCGCCTCTGGACGACCGGTCGGAGCCCCGGCAGGACGACCCGCGGGACCACGGTCCGGAGGCCCGTGGGAAGGTGGTCCCGAACGGCCTGCGGCACGGCTGTTCAGGGTTCGTGTCGGAATGGTCACGAATCCTCTACACCCGCGCGAGAAAGGGCCCCGAAGCGGGGGGTCACTCGCACAGCCGGACAGGAATGTGGGAATAATGTCCAACGTGGCGACAGCATCGGCAGTTCCTTCAAGCACAGTGGCGACCCCGGCCCATCACGGACCGGCGACGCGCCCCAACATGGTTGCCGTCGGCACCATCGTGTGGCTCTCCAGCGAGCTCATGTTCTTCGCGGGTCTCTTCGCGGTCTACTTCCAGCTGAGGTCCGTTCGCGGAGACCTGTGGCAGGTCCAGACCGAGAAGCTCAACCTCCCGTTCGCGAGCGTCAACTGCCTCGTGCTCGTCATCTCCTCCGTCTGGTGCCAGCTCGGCGTCTGGAAGGCCGAGCGCGGCCAGAAGGCCCGCACCGGCAAGCTGCTCGACCTCAAGGGGTGGGGCATGCGCGAGTGGTACGTCCTGACCTACCTCTTCGGTGCCTTCTTCATCGCCGGCCAGGTCATGGAGTACTCCGAGCTCGTCTCCGAGAACGTCACGCTGAGCTCCGACGCCTACGGCTCGGTCTTCTACATGGCGACCGGCTTCCACGGTCTGCACGTGACCGGTGGCCTGATCGCCTTCCTGCTCATCATCGCCCGCACCTTCACGACGCGCCGCTACACGCACGCGAACGCCACCGGCGCCGTGGTGACGTCGTACTACTGGCACTTCGTCGACGTCGTGTGGATCGCGCTCTTCGCGACCATCTACATCCTGCGCTGACCTCCGGCATGAGCGCGCGCCCGAACCCGAACCCCACCTCCATGGACGACAGGAACCCACAGTGAACGCCTTGGCCGCCCGACGCCGACACCCCGCCGCGATCGCGGTGCTGCTGCTGCTCGGCCTCCTCGTGACCGGTGGCGCGTACTCGTTCCTCGCCCCCAAGGACGCCAACGCCGCCGCGACGACCGCGGCCCCAGACGACGTCGCCAAGGGCAAGGACCTCTTCATCGCCAACTGCGCCACCTGCCACGGTGTCGCCGCGCAGGGCACCAAGTCCGGCCCCTCCCTCGTCGGCGTGGGCGCCGCCTCGGTCGACTTCCAGGTCGGCACCGGTCGCATGCCACTGGCCGGCCCCAACGTGCAGGCGCCCGTCAACAAGGTGAAGTTCGACGACGAGCAGATCTCCGCCCTCGCGGCCTACGTCGCCTCCCTCGGCCCCGGCCCGTCGGTGCCCGACGAGAAGTACACGACGGTCATCCAGCCCGGCACCCCCGAGAACAACAAGGCGATCGCCGAGGGCGGCCAGATCTTCCGCGTCAACTGCGCCATGTGCCACAACTTCGCCGGCGCCGGCGGCGCGCTGACCCGCGGCAAGTACGCCCCGGCCCTCGACAACACCACGCCGAAGCACATCTATGAGGCCATGGTCACCGGCCCGCAGTCGATGCCGGTCTTCAACGACATGAACCTCACTCCCGAGTCGAAGCAGAAGGTCATCTCCTACCTCAAGGCCCAGGAGAGCCAGGCCAACGTCGGCGGCCTGACGCTCGGCAACCTCGGCCCGGTGTCAGAGGGCCTCTTCGCCTGGGTGTTCGCGCTCGGCATCCTCATCGGCTGCGCGGTCTGGCTCGGCAAGAAGGCCGCATGAGCCAGCGCTGCATCGCCTCGATCACGAACGACGACAGGACCACGACCCGATGAACGACAACGAGACCACGGACCAGGGCACGGGCACCTCGCTCGTGCGGACGTCCGGCGAGGGACGCGAGGTGCTGCCCGCCTCGCTCATCACCGGTGTCGACCAGTTCGAGAACCCCGGTCTGCCTCCCCACGTGCACCGTGCGGCCGACGACGACCCGGCGGCCGCCAAGCGCGCCGAGCGCCAGGTCGCCACGATGTTCGCCCTGTCGATGCTCGGCACGCTGGTGTTCATCGTCAGCTACTTCGCCGTCCCGGACGAGGCGACCTTCTTCTTCCCCGGCATCGGCCTGGCCAAGACGCAGAACGTCGTCCTCGGTCTGTCGCTCGGCTTCTCGATCTTCTTCATCGGCATCGGTGCGGTCCACTGGGCCAAGACGCTCATGTCCGACGAGGAGATCGTCGAGGAGCGGCACGAGCAGGCCTCGAGCCCCGAGGACCGCGCCAAGGCCGTCGCCGTCGTGAACGCCGGCGTCGAGTCCACGCAGCTCCCCCGTCGCCCGCTCATCAAGTACTCCCTCGGCGGCGCCCTGGGCCTCTTCGCGCTCCCCCTCGGCCTGCAGGTCGCCGGGTCGCTCGGCCCGACGGACATCGAGGAGCTCAAGCACACCATCTGGGACGTCAAGGACAACGGCGGCAAGCCGATCCGGCTCATGCGCGACCCCGAGATGACGCCCATCCGTTTCGACGAGGTCACGAGCGGCTCGGTCTTCCACGTGATGCCCGAGACCCTGCAGAAGTACCTCGACGAGGGCAAGCACGTCCTCGAGGCCAAGGCCAAGGCGGCGGTCATCCTCATCCGCCTCGACCCCGACCTCATCAAGGTGCAGAAGGCCAAGGACTGGGGTGTCGACGGTGTCGTCGCCTACTCCAAGATCTGCACCCACGTCGGCTGCGCCGTCGGCCTGTACGAGCAGCAGACGCACCACCTGCTCTGCCCGTGCCACCAGTCGACCTTCGACCTCACCGAGGACTGCGCCGTCATCTTCGGTCCGGCCAAGCGGCCGCTGCCGCAACTCAAGATCACCGTCGACGACGCGGGCTACCTCGTCGCCCCCGAGGGCTTCGCCGAGCCCGTGGGACCGAGCTTCTGGGAGCGTGCGCGATGAGCACCATCAACGAGACTCGCCCCGCCGACGCGCTGCGCGCCGGCGACAGTCAGGCCGACGAGCGGGCCGCGGCCGCGAAGCCGCTCGGCGGCATCGCCGGGTGGATGGACGACCGGCTGGGCGGCGCCAAGGGCGTCTCCTTCCTCGCCAAGAAGGTCTTCCCCGACCACTGGTCCTTCATGCTGGGCGAGATCGCGATGTACTCGATGATCGTCTGCCTGCTGACGGGCGCCTTCCTGACGTTCTGGTTCGTCCCGAGCGCCAGCCAGGTCGTCTACGACGGCTCGTACGTCCCGCTCCAGGGCGTGACGATGTCGGACGCCTACCGGTCGACGCTCGCCATCTCGTTCGACATCCGTGGCGGTCTACTCATCCGGCAGATCCACCACTGGGCCGCCCTGATCTTCGTCGTCTCGGTCTTCGTGCACATGGCCCGCGTGTTCTTCACCGGCGCCTTCCGCAAGCCGCGCGAGATCAACTGGGTCTTCGGCACGATCCTGTCGCTGCTGGCCTGCATCGAGGGCTTCGCCGGCTACTCGCTCCCCGACGACCTGCTCTCCGGCACCGGTATCCGCGCCATGAACGGCTTCATGCAGTCGGCGCCGGTCATCGGCTCGTACATGAGCTACTTCATCTTCGGTGGCGCGTTCCCGGGCGAGGCGATCATCCCGCGCCTCTACTCGGCGCACGTGCTGCTCATCCCGGCCATCCTCGTCGGCCTCTTCACGGCCCACATCCTGCTGGTCTTCCTGCACAAGCACACGCAGTTCCCCGGACCGGGCCGCACCAACAAGAACGTCGTGGGCTACCCGCTCCTGCCGGTCTACATCGCCAAGGCCGGTGGCTTCTTCTTCATCGTCTTCGGTGTCATCGCCCTCATCTCGGCGGTCGTGACGATCAACCCGATCTGGGCCTACGGTCCCTACGACCCGTCCCCCATCACCGCGGGCTCGCAGCCTGACTGGTACATGGGCTTCGCCGACGGCGCCCTGCGACTGCTCCCCGGCTTCCTCGAGTTCGTCTCGTGGGGCAACTTCACCTGGAGCATGAACATCTTCCCGGGCTCGCTCGTGCTGCTGCCCCTGATGTGGACGATCATCGGCGTCTACCCGTTCGTCGAGGCCTGGGTGACCGGCGACAAGCGCGAGCACCACCTGCTCGACCGGCCGCGCAACGCGCCCACGCGCACCGCGATCGGCATCGCAGGCATCTCGATGTACGTCGTGCTCTTCCTCGCCGCCGGCAACGACCTCATGGCGATCAAGCTGCACCTGTCGATCAACGACATCACGCAGACCCTGCGCGTGCTGTTCTTCGTGGCCCCGCCGGTGGCGTTCTGGATCACGAAGCGCATCTGCCTCAGCCTGCAGCGTGCCGACCGCCAGAAGGTCCTGCACGGCCGCGAGACGGGCACCATCTGGCGCTACGCCGACGGTCGCTTCGAGGAGGTCCACGCCCCGCTCACGCCCGACGAGCGTTGGGTCCTGGTCCAGCACGAGTCGCAGGAGCCGCTGCAGCTGACGGCCGGCAAGGACGCCAACGGCGTCGACAGCCCGATCGCCCGCAAGGAGCGCCTGCGCGCGAAGTTCTCGAACTTCTACTTCCGCGACCGCGTCGCACCCGCGACGCCCTCGGAGCTCGAGGCAGCTCACCACGAGCACGGCGACCACGGCGACGTGCCCGACGGCGGCCACGAGGCCATCGAGTCCACGGGTGCCGGCCGGGAGCGCGAGACGATCAAGGCCGACAAGCAGCACGACTGACGTCATCGCTCGCCTCACCCGAGGCACACGAAACACACGAGAGGGACCTCCCGCCAGCGGGAGGTCCCTCTCGTCGTGTCCGCACTCGTCTCCGGCCATCCCCTGGGTCCCCGGCCATCCCCTGGCGTCCTCCAGCTCCCCAGGCGTCGACGAACCCGCATGCGCGACCTATGTCCGTTATGAGAAGTCTCTGAGATGTCGACGAGAGCATCTGGGGGCACGACTGTCCCCGCTCCCCTGAACGACAGGCAGGTTCATGCTCGACACCATCTTCGGTCTTCCGGTCCACCCGCTCATCGTCCATGCCACCACCGTGGTGGTGCCGGCGGCCGCCGTGGCCGTGCTCCTCGCCGCCGTCTGGCCCCGCTTCCGTCGGTGGGCCGGCTGGATGCCTCTGGCCCTGTCCGTGGCGGCTGTGGTCCTGACTCCCCTGTCCACCGAGTCAGGTGAGGCGCTCGAGCGTCACGTCGAGCACAGCGACCTCATCGAGACCCACTCCCAGCTGGCGGAGGGCCTGCTCCCGTGGGTCGCCGTCCTGGCCGTCGGAGCCGCTGCCCTCTACGTCGTGGCGCGACGTGAGTGCAAGGCTCGCGAGCTCGACTCCGCGCACTCCGCCGCGGGCGGCAGCGGCGCGGTCCCCACCCGCACCCACGCCGTCCCGCGGTGGCTCCTCATGGGCGGCGCCGTCGTCGGGCTCGTCGCTGCCCTGGGCACCGCGACCCAGGTCGTCCGCATCGGGCACAGCGGCGCTCAGGCCGCCTGGGGCGACGCGGTCTCGCAGACCACTCCCCCGTCCGGTGGCGACGACGACGGCAACTGAGCACCACCAAGGCTCTCCGGTCGATCTCGGCCGTCACGGTTGCCGTTGCTGGGGCGCGCGAGCACACGCTCGTGCGCCCCAGCGCGCGTGACAGACTCGGGCCATGCACCACCTCTCCGACACCGAGTTCGAGAAAGCCGTGGGAGACGCCCTCGACTCGATCCCGCCGGAGCTCGCGCAGGCCATGGACAACGTCGTGGTGCTCGTCGAGCAGGAGCCACCGGACGAGGATCCCGACCTGCTCGGGGTCTACGACGGGACCCCGCTGACCGAGCGTGACGGCTGGTGGGGTGCCGGGGCCCTCCCGGACCGCATCACGATCTTCCAGGGCCCCCTGGAGCGGCTCTGCGAGTCCGCCGAGGAGCTGCGCGAGGAGATCGCCATCACCGTCGTCCACGAGATCGCCCACCACTTCGGGATCGACGACGCACACCTGCACGAGCTCGGCTGGGGCTGAAGCGTGACGGGCTGCCCGGGCTCACACGAGGCCCCCAGGTCACGGCCCGGGCATCGTGCTCCCCGTTCCGGCGGCTCGCCGCGCAGGACCCTCTGCGCACGGCGTCTCGCATCCGGGACGCTTTGTCGGGTGCGGTCAAAGTGCCCCTTTACGTCACCTCACGGCGGAGTTACGGTCGAGGTACCGCTCAACCGATCGGATGGAGGTGCGCACCGGATGTTCTCTCCCACACGATCGCACTGCGAGCCGCACGGGCCGTGAAGGCCCGGGTTCGGATCGAAGGGGAAGGCCGACGGCCTTCCCCTTCCCGCTGTCCGGGCAGGGTGCCCTCCCCCGACGAGCACGAGACGCGCACGAGCACGAGCACGAGCACGAGACGAGAATGACGAAGGGCCCCGATCGTCGACCGGGGCCCTTCGTGGTGTGTCAGTCAGGCTCAGATGGAGTACTCGCCCGAGAAGGACTCGAACACCCAGAGACACACGGCGACGATGGCGAACATCGCACCGATGATGAAGAGCCACCAGCCGATCGCGAGCCCGGCGAACATGATCGCGCCGGAGGCCGCGAGCCACAGCGGCGTCCAGGAGCTGGCGACGAAGTAGCCGTAGTTGCCCTCGGCGTCCTCGATCTCACCGGCCGCGTTGTCCTCCGGTCGGAGCGGCAGCTTCTTGCCGGTCATGTAGAGGTAGAAGCCGCTGAGCGCGAACAGCAGGGCTGTCAGGATCAGCGCGGTGACACCGATCGGCTCCTCCCACTTGGACCAGAAGCCGTACATGAGGGTGACGGGGACGAAGAAGACGAACAGGTAGAGGAAGAGCTTGGTCTCGACGCGCATCGGGGTCAGTCCTCACGCTTCTCGGTGCTGGCGGTGGTCTTCTCGGCTCCGGCGACGTCCGCCGGGCCCATGACCTGGACGAGGGTGCCCTGGTCGGCGAGGGGCGCGACACCTGCCGCGGCCTCGGGGTGGTGCAGGTCGAACGCCGGGCGCTCCGAGCGGATCCGCGGCAGCGACGTGAAGTTGTGCCGCGGCGGCGGGCACGAGGTGGCCCACTCGAGCGAGGCGCCGTAGCCCCACGGGTCGTCGGACTCCACGAGCGGAGCCTTGCGCCACGTCTTCCACACGTTGTATACGAACGGGATCATCGACGCGCCCAGCAGGAACGAGCCGAGGCTCGAGACGATGTTGGCCGCCTGGAACCCCTCCTCCGGAAGGTAGTCGGCGTAGCGGCGGGCCATGCCCTCGACACCGAGCCAGTGCTGGATGAGGAAGGTCATGTGGAAGCCGATGAACAGCATCCAGAAGTGGATCTTGCCGAGCCGCTCGTCGAGCATCCGCCCGGTCAGCTTCGGCCACCAGAAGTAGTAGCCGGAGAACATCGCGAAGACCACGGTGCCGAACACGGTGTAGTGGAAGTGCGCGACGACGAAGTAGCTGTCGGACAGGTGGAAGTCGAGCGCCGGGCTCGACAGGATGACGCCGGTCAGGCCACCGAAGAGGAAGGTGACCAGGAAGCCCATGGCCCACAGCATCGGGGTGGCCATGACGACCTTGCCGCCCCACATCGTGCCGATCCAGTTGAAGAACTTCACCCCGGTCGGCACCGCGATGAGCATCGTCATCACCGCGAAGAACGGTAGGAGCACTTGTCCGGTGACGTACATGTGGTGCGCCCAGACACTCGCCGACAGCGCCGCGATCGCGATCGTGGCGAAGACGAGGGTCTTGTAGCCGAAGATCGGCTTGCGGGAGAAGACCGGCAGCACCTCGCTGATGATGCCGAAGAACGGCAGCGCGATGATGTAGACCTCTGGGTGCCCGAAGAACCAGAACAGGTGCTGCCACAGCATCGCCCCGTTGTTCTCCGGGTCGAAGATGTGCATCCCGAACCGCCGGTCACCACCGAGGGCGAACAGCGCCGCCGCGAGGATCGGGAAGACGAGGATCGCCAGCAGCGAGGTGATCAGCACGGTCCACGTGAAGATCGGCATGCGGAACATCGTCATGCCGGGCGCGCGGAGGCAGATGATCGTCGTGATGAAGTTGACGGCTCCCAGGATCGTGCCGAAACCACCGAGCGCGAGGCCGAAGACCCACAGGTCACCACCCACGCCGGGGCTGTAGCTGACGTCCGAGAGCGGGGCGTAGGCGAACCAGCCGAACGCGGCCGCACCCTGGGGCGTCAGGAAGCCGACCGAGGCGATGAGGCCGCCGAAGAGGTAGAGCCAGTACGCGAACATGTTGAGGCGCGGGAACGCCACGTCCGGCGCACCGATCTGCAGCGGCATCACGGCGTTGGCGAAGCCGGCGAACAGCGGCGTCGCGAACAGCAGCAGCATGATCGTGCCGTGCATCGTGAACAGCTGGTTGTACTGCTCCGGGTTGTCCACGATCTGCAGACCCGGCGCCATCAGCTCGGCACGGATGAGCAGCGCCATCAGCCCGCCGAGCAGGAAGAAGACGAACGAGGTGATGAAGTAGAGGTTGCCGATGACCTTGTGGTCGGTCGTCGTCACCCACTTCACGAACGTCTGCCCCTTGGCCAGGCGCGGCCGCGCGGCCGTCATGCCCGGGGCCTGGGCCTCACGGTTGAGCGTTGCGGATGTCATCAGTTGCTCCCGGTGCGAGCTGGTGCGGGGATCTTGTTGGCGTCGCCGGGGACCATCTGCTCGCGGCTGGCGTCGACGGGGATGAGGCCTTCGTTGCCGATGGACTTCAGGCGGGCCATCTCCTGGTCGTACTCGGCCTGCGGCACGACCTTGACCATGAACAGCATCTGCGAGTGGTAGGCGCCGCAGAGCTCGGCGCACTTGCCCTGGAAGGTGCCGACTTGGGTCGGGGTGAGCTGGAACTTGTTGGTCTTGCCCGGGAGCATGTCCATCTTCATCATGAACGCCGGCACCCAGAAGCTGTGGATGACGTCACGGGCGTTGAGGACGAACTCGACGCGCTTGTTGACGGGCAGGTAGAGCACGGGCATCTGGGCGCGCTTGCCCTCGGTGCCGTCGAGCTCGGTGTGGACCCCGGTCTCGTGGACGTTGGAGTCGATGTAGTTGAAGTCCCAGCTCCACTGCTTGGCGACGACGCTGACCGTGAGGTCCTTCTTCGTGCTCGTGTCGACAAGGGCGGCCTCGTCGCGCGCGGTGTAGTAGAAGAAGACGGCCACCATGAACACCGGGATGACGGTGTAGAGCAGCTCCATCGGCACGTTGTAGCGCAGCTGGACCGGGAGGGTCTCGTCACCCTTGCGCTTGCGGTAGCGGATGGCGGCGTAGAGCATCAGTCCCCACGTGATGGCACCCACGGCCAGAACGGCGATCCAGCTGCCGACCCAGAGGTCGGTCACCCGCTGGCCGCTGTCGGAAACCACGGGCGGGAGGTATCCGTTGGACACCTGTCCCTGGCAACCGCTGAGGGCCAGTGCCGCGAGGGCGGCGATCCCGGCGATGCGCAGTCCCGTGCGTCGCCGCCCGGTCCCGCCTACCACCGACGTCACCACCGGCGATGCCGCTGGGGTGTCTTCGTGCTCAGGCACCAGGTGCACCTTTCGTTCCGTACGTGGGCGCGCAGTGCGCGCGTCGAACGTGTTCACGTCAAACCGTCTGGGCAGCAAGGCCCACGGCGCAACCCTACCGTCCCACTTGTCACGCTGTCCGCAGGGGGCGGCTAACGTTGCGGAGTGGTCAGTCACGATCCGGGCACGAACGTTGGACTCGTCCCTCCGGCCCCGCACGGAGGCTCCCGGCGCGGGTCGAGCGGGCTCTCCGACAACCCTCGACAAGACCCACGCGAGACCTCGGGGCAGGGCGCGCGCAGACTGCTCGACGCCGCCGCCGGCCCACTCCACCCGGTCGCCCGGGAGACCCTCCTCGCCGCCCTTGACGTCGGGTGGGCCGACCCCGCCCGTCTGCACGCCGAGGGGCGCCGAGCCCGGGCGCTGCTCGACCGGTCGCGCGAGGTGGTGGCCGCGGGGCTCGGCGTGCGGCCCGGTGAGGTGAGCTTCCTGCCCAGCGGTCCCACCGCGCTGGAGCGGGCCGTCGACGGGATGGCGTATGCCGCCCGCCGGCGTGGCGCACGCACCGTGGCCTCCGCGGTGGAGCACTCTGCGGTCCTCGTGCCAGGCCGGGCGCGGGCTGCGGCTGCCGACGACCCGTCGCTCCTCGCCGAGGTGGCCGTCGACCCGACGGGGAGGCTCGACCTCGACACCTGGGAGGCGGCCCTGTCCGTGCCGGGCAGCGTCGTCGCGGTCCTGCAGAGCGCCAACGGCGAGGTCGGCACCCGGCAGCCGCTCGAGGCTGCGCGGGAGGCGGCCAGCACCCACGGCACACCTCTCGTGGTCGACGCGATGGCGTCGCTGGGCCGCGACGACGTGCCGACGGCGTGGGACGTCCTCGTGGGCGACGCGCGCTCGTGGGGTGGGCCACCGCTCGGCGTGCTCGTCGTGCGCGAGGGGGTGCGGTGGCAGTGGTCGCAGGCGCGGGCCGACGTCGAGCACGGGCGCACGGACGTCACGCCCTGGGTGCCGCTCGTCCTCGCGGCGGCGGAGGCCTGGCAGCAGACGGCGGCCACCTGGGCGGACGACGCCCGGGTCGCCCGGGGCCTCGTCGACGACATCCGGTCGGCGGCCGCGGCCGTGCCCGACACCGAGGTCGTCGGTGACCCCGAGGACCGACTCCCCCACGTCGTCACCTTCTCGAGCCTCTACGTCGACGGTGAGGCGCTCGTCGGGGCCTTCGACGCTGCGGGCTACGCGGTGGCGAGCGGCTCGGCCTGCACGTCGAGCACCCTCGAGCCCAGCCACGTGCTCGCGGCGATGGGGGTGCTGACCCACGGCAACGTCCGCGTCACGCTTCCCCTGCCCGCGGTCTCGCCCGGCCTGGCCGACGACGTCGCGGCGTTCACGGCCGCCATCGCCCCGACGGTCCGCGGCGTCCGCGACAGTCTCGGCGTCGGTGACCTGTGAGCGACGACGACGAGGCGGTCGTCGACGCCCGCGGCGAGCGCTGCCCGCTGCCCGTCATCCGGCTGGCCCGTGTCGTGGCCGAGCGCCCCGGCGTGCGGGTCGTCACCGTGCTCGCCACCGACCCGGCGGCCGCGCACGACGTCCCCGCGTGGTGCCGGATGCGCGGCCACCTCTTCGTCGAGGCGCGCGCGGAGGCGGGCCACACGGCATACGTGGTCGAGGTGGTCACGCCCAGCACGCCGGCAGGGGTGCCCTGAGGACGGTCGGCAGGATCGCGAGGTACTCGTCGCGCGGCACCTCGCGCACGCCAAGCGTCGCGAGGTGCGGCGTCTGCCACTGGACGTCGACGAGCCGGCGGGGGTCTCCGTCGGCGAGCAGCAGGTCGCACAGGCCGACGAGGGCGACCTTCGAGGCGTCCCGGACGTGGTGGAACATCGACTCCCCGGCGAAGAGGCCACCGATCGCGACACCGTAGAGGCCCCCGACCAGCTCGCCGTCCTGCCACGTCTCGATGGAGTGCGCCCACCCGGCCTCGTGCAGCTCGACGTACGCGTCGGCGATCTCCGGGGTGATCCAGCGCCCGTCCCGGTCCGGCGCCGCGCAGGCCTCGACGACCGACCGGAAGTCGGTGTCGACGCGTACCTCGAAGTGCGCGACCGCCTTGCGCAGCGACCGGCTCACCTTGAGCTCGCGCGGGCGCAGGATGCCGCGCGGGTCCGGTGACCACCAGCCGATCGGCTCGGTCCCGTGGTCGCCGATGCCCATCGGGAACACCCCGACGGAGTACGCCTCGAAGAGGGTCGCGACCTTGAGGTCGGCGCCGATGCCGATGAGATCCTCCCCAGGCGGCACGCGCTCGAGCGCGAAGTCCCAGGGGGTGGGCGGCGGCGGCGTGGGCACGGACGGGCTCCGGTCTCGGGGGCGGGCCGTCAGCGCCCGGCCGGCTGCGGCGTCACGGCCGCGGGCAGGACAGGTGGGGGCCGATCTCGGCGGCCGACTCGGGTCCGTAGGCCTCGGCGAGCCGCTCGAGGAAGCGCTCCTTGCCGAGGACGTACTCCTGGGTGCCGACGGTCTCGATGACGTAGGTCGCGAGCATCGAGCCGAGCTCGGCGCAGCGACGGACCGGGAGGTCGACGGCGAGGCCGGTGAGGAACCCGGCGCGGAAGGCGTCGCCGACACCCGTCGGGTCGGCCTTGCGCACCTCGCGGGCGATGCCGACCTCGACCGGCTCCTCGCCGCGGACGCGGACCGTGACGCCGTCCTTGCCGCGCGTCTTGACCTGCACACGGACGCGGTCGGCGAGCTCGTCCTCGGACCAGCCGGTCTTCTGGCAGGCGAGGTGGCTCTCGTACTCGTTGGTGAAGAGGTACTCGGCGCCGTCGATGAGACGGGCGATCGTCGGGCCGTCGCAGAAGGCCAGCTGCTGCGAGGGGTCGGCCGCGAAGGGGATGCCGCGGCTGCGGCACTCGTCGGAGTGGCGGATCATCGCCTCGGGGTCGTTGGCGCCGACGACGACGAGGTCGAGGCCGCCGACGCGCTGGGCGACCGGGGCGAGCTCGATGTCGCGGGCCTCGCTCATCGCGCCGGCGTAGAACGTCGCGATCTGGGCCATGTCCCTGTCGGTGGTGCAGATGAAGCGCGCCGTGTGCTGGGAATCGGAGTAGTGCACCGCCCCGCAGTCGACGCCGTGGCGCTCGAGCCAGCTGCGGTAGTCGGTGAAGTCCTCACCCACCGCGCCGACGAGCAGCGGACGCTGGCCGAGGTTGGCCATGCCGAACGCGATGTTCGCGGCGACCCCGCCCCGGCGGACCTGGAGGTCGGACGTCAGGAACGACAGCGAGATCTTGTCGAGCTGCTCGACGACGAGGGAGTCGGCGAAGAGCCCGTCGAAGGTCATGAGGTGGTCGGTGGCGATGGAACCGGTGATGGCGATCTGCACGGGACGAACCTACCCGCCTGCGAGCTGCCTCCCACGCAGGCCTCGGAGGAGGAAGCCCGCGATGACGAGGAGCGAGGACGACGAAGGGCCCGACCGTGCGGTCGGGCCCTTCGGACGTGCGTGGTGCGGTGCGGCTCAGCTGAAGGAGTCGCCGCAGGCGCAGCTGCTGCCCGCGTTGGGGTTGTCGATGGTGAAGCCCTGCTTCTCGATCGTGTCGGCGAAGTCGATCGTGGCGCCCTCGAGGTAGGGGGAGCTCATGCGGTCGACGACGACCTCGACACCGTCGAAGTCGCGGACGAGGTCACCGTCGAGGCTGCGCTCGTCGAAGTAGAGCTGGTAGATCAGGCCCGAGCAGCCGCCGGGCTGGACACCGACGCGCAGGCGGAGGTCGTCACGACCCTCCTGCTCGAGCAGGCTCTTGACCTTCGTGGCCGCGACGTCCGTCAGGACGACACCGTGGGCGGGAGCCTCGGTCTGAACCTCGGCTGCAGATGCGTTCGTCTCGACACTCATGTGTTGGTCCTTCACGTCGTGGAACATGGGTCAGAGGTGAGAACCCATGCCGCGCCGGATGTGTTCCCGGCGCTTCCAAGGATACGTCGGGCCCTGCCGGAACCGCGCATCCTCCCCCGGATCGGACACCTCAGGGCGCGGACGGCGACCACGTGCGGGCGACGCGGGCGGTCCGCTCGGCGAGGCGGGCAGCCGGTTCGGCGAGCGATGCCGCCACCTGGTCGGGGCGCTCGGCGACGGCGTACACCCCTGACAGGCCGGCCGTCATGGCCTCGCGCCGGCCGACGAGCGACTGCCCGGGAACGGCGATGACGGGGACCCCGACGCGGGCGGCCGCCTCGGCGACGCCGACGACGACCTTGCCGCGGAGGGACTGCCAGTCGAAGGTGCCCTCCCCCGTGACGACGAGGTCCGCAGAGGCCACGAGGTCGACGAAGCCGACCGCATCGAGCACCGCCTCCACACCGGAGACGCGGCGGGCACCGAGCAGGTGCAGGGCGTAGCCGAGTCCCCCGGCCGCGCCCGCACCGGGCTCGCGCTCGGGCTTGAGCAGCGTGCCGGTGAGGAGGTCCTTGGCCGGCGGCCGCACGCGGGCCACGACGCTCGCGAAGTGGCCGAGGGCGTTCTCGAGGCGCTGCGCGTCCTCCTCCGACGCGCCCTTCTGATGAGCAAAGACGGCACTGGCGCCCTTGAGCCCGAGCAGCGGCGAGTCGACGTCGCTCGCGATGACGAGGTCGACGCCGCGGAGCCGGTCGCGGGCGGCGTCGAGCCCGGCGACGTCGTCCGGCGTCGTCGCCCCGAGAGCCAGTCCGCCCTGGCCGAGCCGGGCCGCCGGGCCGACCCCGAGCGCGCCGAGCAGGCCCGCCCCGGCGTCGTTGGTGCCGGACCCGCCGAGACCGATGACGATGCGTCGGGCGCCCGCGTCGAGCGCGGCGAGGACGAGCGTCCCGACACCGGTCGTCGAGGTGCGCGTCGGGTTGCGCTCGTCGGGCGCGAGCAGGTGCAGCCCGGCCGCCTGGGCTGACTCCACGTATGCCGTGCGCCCACCTGCGCCGGTCGTCAGCAGGATGGTGCCGGGCACCTCGCGTCCCAGCGGGTCGGTCGTCACGACCGCGTGGACCTCTCCGTCGAGGTTCTCGGCGAGGACGTCGACGAAGCCCGGGCCGCCGTCGGAGAGGGGCACGAGGGTCAGGCGGTCGCCCGGCGCCGTGCGGGCCCAGCCGTCGGCCATGGCGGCCGCGGCCTGGGAGGCGGTGAGGGTGCCGGTGTAGCAGTCGGGGGCGATGATCACGTGCACGTTCGGAATCCTGCCACTGCTCGCTCCGCGCTCGCCCGGCACTCGCCCGGCGCTCGCCCGGCGCTCGCCCGTCGCTCGCCCCGAGCCAGGCCCGGGCGGTGGCGCTCGGAGGGCAGCACGCGGCATACGATCTGGGCATGACGACGGCACCGGCCCCGCTCCCCCTCCTCGTCCTCGGTCAGGGCACCGACCTGCACACCGAGCGCGGCGTCGAGTGTCCCGGCGACCTGCCCGCACCCTCCGACCCCGGACTCGTCGAGCGCGCCCGTGCCGCCAAGGCCGCTCTGGGCGACTCGGTGTTCGTGCTCGGGCACCACTACCAGCGCGACGAGGTCATCGAGTTCGCCGACGTCACGGGTGACTCCTTCAAGCTGGCCCGCGACGCGGCCGCCCGGCCCGACGCGCCCCACATCGTCTTCTGCGGCGTGCACTTCATGGCCGAGTCGGCCGACATCCTCACGAGCGACGAGCAGACCGTGATCCTGCCCGACCTCGCCGCCGGGTGCTCGATGGCCGACATGGCCGCCATCGCCCAGGTCGAGGACTGCTGGGAGCAGCTGGCCGCGGCCGGTGTCGCCGACCGGACGATCCCCGTGACGTACATGAACTCCTCCGCCGCGATCAAGGCCTTCACCGGTCGCCACGGCGGCACGATCTGCACGAGCTCCAACGCCCGGACCGCGCTCGACTGGGCCTTCGAGCAGGTCGGCGGCGTCGACGGCCAGGGCAAGGTGCTCTTCCTGCCCGACCAGCACCTCGGTCGCAACACGGCCGTGCGCGAGCTCGGGCTCTCCCTCGACGACTGCGTCGTGTGGGACCCGCACCGCCCCAACGGCGGCCTGACGCGCGAGCAGCTCGAGGGCGCCCGGATGATCCTCTGGCGGGGTCACTGCTCGGTGCACGGCCGCTTCTCGGTCGAGGCCGTCGAGGCCGCCCGCCGCGACATCCCCGACGTCAAGGTGATCGTGCACCCCGAGTGCCGCTACGAGGTCGTCGAGCTGGCCGACGAGGTCGGTTCGACGGAGAAGATCATCCAGACCATCGCGGCCGCGCCCGCGGGCACTTCCTGGGTCGTCGGCACGGAGCTCAACCTCGTGCAGCGCCTGGCCCGGCAGTTCCCGGAGCAGCGGATCGCCTTCCTGGAGAAGAACGTCTGCTACTGCTCGACGATGAACCGCATCGACCTGCCCCACCTGGTCTGGGCCCTCGAGTCGCTCGTCGAGGGGCGTGTCGTCAACCCGATCCGCGTCGACCCGACGGTCGCTGCCGAGGCGCGGGCCGCCCTCGACCGCATGCTCGCCCTGCCGGGCAAGACCCACAAGGACTGAGGCGGGGTGGCGCCGGGCACGAACGAGCTCCACCGTGTCGCCGTCCTGTCGGACGTCCACGGCAACGTCACGGCCTACGAGGCCGTGCTCGACGACATCGACCGACGGGGCATCCGGCACGTCCTCAACCTCGGCGACGTCATCGGCAAGGGACCACGCGGGTCCGAGTGCGTGCGCCTCACGAGGGAGCGCGAGATCCCGACCGTCCGCGGCAACTGGGACACCTTCATCGCGCGTGACGCCGTGCAGCCCTGGGAGCACGCCCAGTGGGTCCGCGACCGCCTGTCGGACGACGAGCTCGCTTGGCTGGCAGCGCTGCCCAACGTGCACGAGCTCGTGCTGAGCGGCCAGCCGATCCGCTTCTTCCACGCCTCGGCGGTCAGCGAGTTCCATCGCGTCTTCGCCCCGACCACCGAGGACGAGCACCGCGCCTTCGTCGCGCAGACGGACTTCACCGGCGGCGGCCCGGTGCCCACGATCGTCGGCTACGGCGACATCCACGGCGCCTATCTCTCGGTCGACTACGGCATCACCGTCTTCAACGCCGGGTCGGTCGGCAACGCGCTCGACGGCCCGGGCGCGCCCTACGTCGTCCTCGAGGGCACCCCCGGTGCCGGTGCCGGTGCCGGCGCGGCCGAGGGGCCGGGCCATGTCGGCATCTCGTTCGTCCGCGTGCCCTACGACGTCGAGGCGGAGGTCGCGGTGGCCGAGCGGCTCGGCATGCCGGGTGCCGACGCGTACGCCCTCGAGCTGCGCGAGCAGCGCTACCGCGGGTCCGCGGTCGCCGCCACCTGAGCACCGACGACGGCGGGGTCCCGGCACGCTGCCGGGACCGCCGTCGATCGCGTATGCCGTCTGCCTCAGTGGGCGGGTCGCAGCGCTCCCAGCCGGGCGAGGAAGATCGCCTCGGCGACACAGACCTTCTCGAACTCGCCGAGGTGCAGCGACTCGTTGGCGCCGTGCGCGCGCGTGTCGGGGTCCTCGACACCGGTGACGATGATCGAGGCCTCGGGGAAGCGGGCCACGAAGTCGGAGATGAACGGGATCGAGCCGCCGACGCCCATGTCGACGGGGTCGGTGCCCCAGGCGTCGGCGAACGACGCGCGCGCCTCGTCGTAGACGGGTCCGTCGGCGTCGGCGGCGAAACCGGACCCGTGCTCCTCGAGGTCGACGGTCACCCGCGCGCCCCACGGCGCGTGGTCGAGCAGGTGCGTGCGGAGCAGCTCGAACGCCGCCTGCGGGTCCTGGGTGGGCGCGAGGCGCATCGAGACCTTGGCCGCCGCACGCGCCGCGAGCGTGTTGGAGGCCTTCTCGACCGAGGTGACGTCCATGCCGATCGTCGTGATCGACGGCTTGTTCCACAGCCGGGTGAGGATCGAGCCGGAGCCGATGAGCTCGACGCCGTCGAGCAGCCCGGACTCCTCGCGGAAGCGCGCCTCGTCGTAGTCGAGGTCGGCGGCCGTGCCCTCGTCGAGGCCCTGCACGGCGACGTTGCCCGCGTCGTCGTGGAGCGAGGCGAGCAGACGGATGAGGGCGGTGACGGCGTCGGGGGCGGCGCCGCCGAACATGCCCGAGTGCACCGAGTGGTCGAGGGTCTCGACGCGGACCACGGCCCGGACGCCGCCGCGCAGCGTCGTCGTGAGAGCGGGCTCTCCGATGGCCCAGTTGCCGGAGTCGGCGATGACGATGGCGTCCGCGGCGAGCTTGTGGCCGTGCTTCTCGAGGATCGTCGGGAGCGAGGCCGAGCCGAACTCCTCCTCGCCCTCGACGAAGACGGTGACACCGACGGGCAGCGCGCCCGAGTGGGCCCGCAGCGCCGCGAGGTGGGCCATGACGCCGGCCTTGTCGTCCGCCGCCCCACGTCCGTAGAGACGGCCGTCGCGCTCGGTGGGCTCGAACGGCGGGGTGTCCCAGTCGGCGTCGTCGCCGGGGGGCTGGACGTCGTGGTGGGCGTAGAGGGTGACGGTCGGTGCGCCCTCGGGGCCGTCGAGGTGGCCGATGACGGCCGGGCGTCCGCCCTCCACGACGATCTCGACGTCGAGCCCCTCGCGGCGCAGCAGCTCGGCCACGGCCTCGGCGCTGCGGGCCACCTGGCTCTGGTCGAACGACGTCGCCGAGACGCTCGGGATGCGCACGAGCTCCTCGAGGTCGGCGCGCACGTGCGGCATGAGCTCGGCCACGCGGTCGCGGATCTGCTGGATCTGGTCGGGGGTGAGGGCAGCGTCAGTCACGAGCCCGACCCTACCGACGCCGCCGCGGCACGTCCCTGCCGCCGGGGCCGTCATCCCCCGTCATCCCCTTTGGGTAGGTTCGGCGGGATGGGAGACAACACCTTCGTCGCCGGGCAGCAGCCGTGGCTCGAGCGCCTCGGCAACCTGCGCAACGTCGTGCGCCAGGAGATGGTCACCCGCCAGCTCGCTGCCCACCTCCCCCGCGGACCGCTCCGCGTCCTCGACGTCGGCGCCGGCCAGGGCACCCAGGCGCTGCGCCTGGCCCGCAAGGGGCACTCCGTCACCGCCGTCGAGCCGGACGGGCGCATGCGGGCAGCCTTCGAGCAGGCAGCCGCCGGGCTCACCCAGCAGCAGCGCGAGCACGTCACCCTCGTGGCCACCGACCTCGCGGGGCTGGCCAGCGTCACGCGGCCCACGGCATACGACGTCGTCATGTGCCACGGGGTGCTCATGTACCTCCCCGAGAGCCGGGCCGCCGTGGCCGCGCTCGCTCGTCGTGCGGCCCCCGGCGGCGTCGTGTCGATCGTCGCGCGCAACGGTGGGGCCATGGCCTGGCGACCCGCCGTCCGCCACGACTGGGCCGGAGCCCTCGCCATGCTCGACGAGCAGCGACGGGCCGCCGACGAGGGCCGGGACGCCCGCTACCGCAACGAGATCGGCGTCGACGCACGAGCCGACACCCTGGCCTCGCTCACCGCGGACTGCGAGGCCGCCGGCCTCGAGGTCGCCGCGTGGTACGGCGTCCGGGTGGCGAGCGACGACGTCGCCGTCGACGAGGCGGCCCCCGAGGGTGACGAGCTGTCCGCGCTCCTCGACGTCGAGGAGCGGCTGGGCTCCACCGACCCGTACCGCGCCCTCGGCACCCTCGTCCACGTCATCGCGCGCCGCAGGGCCTGACCTCTCGGGCTGCCATCGGGCTGCCATCGGGCTCCTATCGGGCTGCCGGCGGGGCTGACGATGCGGCCCCGACGTGCTTGGGTCTGAGGATGGACCGGGTAGACCCCGTCGAGCAGGCGTTCGCGGCCGTCCCGCGCGCGGCCTTCCTCCCCCGCGGTGCGCGCTCGCGCGCGGGCGACGACATCCCCATCCTCATCGGCCACGGCCAGACGTGCTCGCAGCCGAGCACGGTCGCCGACCTGCTCCACCTCCTCGACGTCCACCCCGGCCAGCGCGTGCTGGACGTCGGCTCGGGCTCGGGCTGGACCACGGCCCTGCTCGCCCACCTCACCGGCCCGGGCGGCGAGGTCGTGGGGGTCGAGCTGGAGCCGGACCTCGCGCGATGGGGCGCGGCCAACCTCGCCGGTGCCGATGCGCCGTGGGCGAGCATCCACGAGGCCGAGCCGGGCGTGCTCGGCGACCCGCAGCACGGACCCTGGGACCGGATCCTCGTGTCGGCCGCAGCGCCGACGCTCCCCCAGGCCCTGGTCGACCAGCTCGCCGACCCCGGTCGGCTCGTCATGCCGGTCGCAGGCTCCCTGACGCTCGTCCTCCGCGACCACGGGTCCGTCACGACGAGCCGGCACGGGCACTACCGGTTCGTGCCGCTGCGCTCCGCGCCCGGCAGCACGACCTGAGCGCTCGGACGCGGTCGTGGGTGGTAGCGGACGCGGTCGTATGCCGTGTGGCCGTGGCCGCGATGCAGGGCCGGGACCCGCTTCGGCTTAGAGTGTGCACGTGTTCGGACGCAAGAAGACCCTCAACGACGAGCTCGCCACCACGGTCACGACCGACCCGGCGCGCCCCGGTGCCAAGAACCGGCCCACGCCCAAGCGGCGCGAGCAGGAGGCCCTCAACAAGCGTCCGCTCATCGTCACCGACCGCAAGGCGGCCGGAGCGCAGGACAAGGCGGCCCGCCGTGAGGCGATGGCCAAGCAGCGGGCCGGCATGATGACGGGCGAGGAGAAGTACCTCCCCGCCCGCGACAAGGGCCCCCGCCGCCGCTTCATCCGCGACACGGTCGACGCCCGCTGGAACATCGGCGAGTTCATGCTGCCGATCATGCTCATCGTGCTGCTGCTCAGCTTCGTGCGCACCAACTGGGCGCTGCTCCTGGTCTTCGTGCTCGTCTACGGCCTCATCCTCGTGGCCATCGGCGACGCCGTGCTGATGTGGCGCCGGACGCGTCGCAAGGTCGAGGACAAGTTCGGCGGGGCCGAGAAGGGCGACGCGTGGTACGCGATCATGCGCGCCTTCCAGATGCGCCGCACCCGCATGCCGAAGCCGCAGGTCGCCCGCGGCGAGCACCCGGCCTGAGCCTCTCTGCTTGAGGCTGTCCGCCGGGCCGAGCCCCAGGCTCAGCCCTGGAGCTCGGCGAACGACAGCGGCGCCCGCGTTACGGCGTACGTCGCGAAGTAGAGCTTGTCGACCGACCCGTCCGCTGACCGGACGACCTCGAGGACCTCGCCCCGCTCGCGACCGGCCACGGCCCGGAAGCGGTCTGCTCCCTCGGCGGCGTAGCGCGTCTCGGAGAGCGGCTCGTCGTCGGACAAGCGCGACCACAGCTCGCCGTCGCGGACGAAGAACGTGATCGGCGACCCCTCGGACCACCACAGGCCGAGCAGCTCCGCGAGGGCCGGCTGCTCCACCTCGGGCACCCACGCCGCGGCGAGAGTGGGCTCGGCCTCGACGACGGCCTCGACGAGGTCGGTGGCGAGCCCGAGCGTCAGCGCTCCGGACGTCGCGTTGGCGAAGACGACGGCGCCGACACCGTCCGCCCGCCGCACTCGCAGGCCGGTGAGGAAGCCCGGCATCGCGCCCCCGTGCCCGACGTAGACGCGGTCGCCGCGTCGGCCCATGCCGAAGCCGAGGCCGTAGGCGCCGCTCCAGCCGTCGACGTCGGTCATGATGAGCGGCCGGCACATCTCCTCGACCGTCTCGGGACGCACGACCCGGTCGTCGGGCCGCGCGACGTAGGCGGCGTAGCGAGCCATGTCGGCGACGCTCGACCACAGCCCGCCGAGGGGAGCCGTCGCGCCCAGGCTGAAGAGCGGCTCCTCGCGCGCGGTGCCGGCATAGGGGTCGACCTGGTAACCGAGGGCGCGATCGTCGGCGGGGGCGAGCCCGGTGCGGGTCAGCCCCAGCGGCTCCAGCACCCGCTCGCGCACGACGTGCTCCCACTCCTGTCCGGTGACGCGCTCGACGACCGCACCGAGCAGGCCGTAGGCGAGGTTGGAGTAGTGGAAGGCGTGGTGCCCGGGGAGCACCTGCTCGGCCTGCTCGACCCCGGCGAGGAACTCCTCGCGCTCGGGCGCCTCGAGGCTCTCCCAGATGTTGCCGACGGGCTCGCGCTGCAGGCCGGAGGCGTGGGCGAGCATCTGCCGCACGGGAACCCGGCCATGCCTTGTGCCCGGCAGGTACGTCTCGAGCGTGTCGTCGAGCGACAACCGGCCCTCGTCGCGCAGCGACATGACGGTCAGCGCCGTGAACGTCTTGGTCACCGAGCCGATCATGAACTGCGTGTCGTCGGTCGCCGGGGCAGGGCGGGTCCCGAGACGGGCGGACCCCACGTGCGCCGACCAGACGAGGTGTCCGTCCCGGACGACGCCGACGCTGACGCCGGGCGAGCGCCACGAGCGCTGCGCCGTCACGACGCGCGCGAGCAGGTCCCGCTCCAGCCCGGCCGACAGGCCCGTGCCGGTCGTGCCGGTCGCGGACGCGCTCACTCCGCCGCCCGGAGGCTCATCGGGCCGTAGACGACGGCGTCGTTCTCGCGCAGCGTGACGGCCTCGACCCCGGCGTCGAGCAGCTCACGCCACGACTCCCCGAGGTAGCTCTCGGCGTCGCTCTGGGTCGGGAAGCCCGTGGTGGTCAGGCCCTCCCCCTCCATCGGGTTGCCGTGGGCGTCGAGGAACAGCCAGGACCAGTCAGCGCTCATGCCGACACCCTAGTTGGCTGCTCGTTTGACGGGCGGCCGCCCGCCGTGCGACGGTTCGCCTTACCCGAAGGACGATGGGGCAAGCCGGTGAGACTCCGGCGCTGACCCGCAACCGTGAAGCCACTCCCTGCCGCCAGCCGGCCCTGGGTGACCAGTCGGAAAACCCGCGTCCTACCGGCTCCTTTGTCAGTCTGTCGTGGAATGCGGACCGGAGTCACCCCGCCGGGCCGGCGTCAGCCAGCAGACCCGACATGGTGTCCGACCGCGAGGAGGAAACCGTGTCCCTTGTCCGTCGTGCCCCGTTCCGGGTCGTCCTCGTCGCGCTCGTCGCGGCGGCGCTGTCCGCCCTGACGGTCGCGCCCGCCCAGGCCGCCGCCTACCGCTACTGGGGCTTCTACCAGCTCGCCGACGGCGCGTGGACCTTCGCGCAGAAGGGCCCGGACCAGACGGTCCCCAAGGACGGCAGCGTGGACGGCTGGCGCTTCGCCGTCGCCGACGAGGCCTCGACCCGCTACCCGCGCGCCGTGCTCACCTTCGACCAGGTCTGCGGCAGCACGCCGGCCGAGGCGGGCAAGAAGCGCGTCGGTCTCGTCGTCGACTTCGGCCGCCCGGCCGACGCCGCCGACGGCGCGACCCCGCCCGAGCCCAAGGCGCTGTGTGCCGTCGTCGCCGCGGACGCCACGAGCGCGGCCGTGCTCGCCACCGCCGGCGACGTGCGCACCGAGAAGGGCCTGGTCTGCGGCGTCGCCGGCTACCCGACGACCGACTGCGGCGGAGCAGTCAAGGAGGTCTCCCCCGAGGCCAAGGCCGCCGACCAGCCCGTGACCATCGCGGCCCCGGCGAGCACCCCCTCCGCAACCCCGTCAGCGGGAGCGACCACCCCCGCGGCAGCCACGGCCGGCGACGTCACCACGACGCCGGCGTCGGGCACCTCGGGTGGGACGGTGGCGGCATACGTCATCGCCGGCCTGGTCCTGCTCGCCCTCATCGGCTACCTGCTCGTGCGGTCGCGGTCGCGCGCCCGGCAGGACGGCTGAGGAGCACCGGCCAGCGTGACGCGGCCCCGGCACAAGGCCCGCCTCCAGCACCCCGCAGCCTGGTGGCTGTGGGGTCTGGGGCTCGCCACGGCCGCGTCGCGCACGACCAACCCGGTCCTGCTGCTCCTCGTCATCGGGGTCTGCGTCCTCGTCGTCTCCGAACGCCGTGACCCCGCGACCGTCAACCCGCTGCCGGCCTTCCTCGTCATCGGCGCGGTCGTCGTCGCCTTCCGCGTCGTCATGACCGCGCTGCTCGGCAACGGGATCGTCGGCGAGACGGTCGTGCTCACCCTGCCCAGCGTCCCGCTGCCGGACTGGGCGGCCGCCGTGCGCATCGGCGGCACCGTCACGCTCGAGTCGCTGCTGTATGCCGCGTACGACGCCCTGCGTCTCGCCGCGGTCCTCGCGTGCCTCGGGGCGGCCAACGCGCTCGCGAGCCCGCGCCGCCTGCTGCGCTACCTCCCCGCCACGCTCTACGACGTCGGGACGGCTGTCGTCGTGGGCCTGACGTTCGCGCCGCAGCTGCTCACCGACGCCCGCGACGTGCGCGCTGCGCGCACCCTGCGCGGCCGCGACGGCCGTGGCCTGCGGGAGATGGCGCGCCTCACGGTGCCCGTGCTCGAGACGGCGTTCGAGCGCTCGCTCGGCCTGGCCGCGTCGATGGAGTCCCGGGGCTACGGTCGCGCGGTCCGGTCGACCACGACGAGCCGTCGCGCGGCGACGGGGCTCGCGCTCGCCGGTCTCGTCGGCGTCCTCGCCGGTCTCTACGGCCTGCTCGACTCCTCGGCCGGCGGGGTGCTCGGGCTGCCGGTCCTCGTGCTCGGCGCCGTGCTCTCGGGGTCGAGCCTGCTCGTGGGGGCCTCGCGGGACCACCGCTCGGGTCACCGGCGAGAGCGGTGGACGTGGACCGAGACCGTCACCGTCCTCGTCGGAGCCGTGCCCGCCGCGGTCCTCGTCGTCGCCTCCGCGCAGGGCTGGGACGGCGTCGTGCCGAGCCAGCAGGCGCAGCTGCCCGCCGTGCCCCTGCTCGCGGTGCTCGCCGTGCTCGTCGCCGCGACGCCGGCCTTCTTCACACCCCGTCCCCGGGAGGTCGCTCCGTGATCACCTTCGAGCACGTGTCGGTGCAGTACGCCGATGCCCCGGCTCCCAGCCTCCACGACGTCACGCTCGAGATCCCCGAGGGCGAGCTCGTCCTCGTCGTGGGTCCCACGGGCAGCGGCAAGTCGACCCTGCTGCGCACCATCAACGGGCTCGTCCCGCACTTCAGCGGCGGCACGCTGACCGGCCGCGTCACCGTCGACGGGCTCGACACCGCCGAGCACCGGCCCCGCGACCTCGCCACCGTCGTGGGGCTCGTCGAGCAGAACCCGTCGTCGACGTTCGTCACGGACGTCGTCGAGGACGAGGTCGCCTACGGCATGGAGACGATGGGTCTGGACCCGACGACGATCCGTCGCCGGGTCGAGGAGACGCTCGACCTCTTCGGCCTGACCCCGCTGCGTGCGCGGTCGCTGCGCACCCTCTCGGGCGGTCAGCAGCAGCGCGTGGCGATCGCCGCCCTCTTCGCCGCCGGGCCCCGCGTGCTCGTGCTCGACGAGCCGACGTCGGCGCTGGATCCTGTTGCGGCAGAGGAGGTTCTGGCGTCTCTGCACCGCATCGTGCACGACCTCGGCGTCACCGTCGTGCTGGCCGAGCACCGGCTCGAGCGGGTCGTCCACCACGCCGACCGCGTCGTCCTCGTCGACGAGGGCCGCGTGTCCGAGCTGCTCGACCCGGCGGACGCGATGCTCCGCTCGCTCATCTACCCGCCGGTGGTGGGCCTCTCCCGTCTCGTCGGCTGGTCGCCGACCCCCCTGTCGATCCGGGACGCCCGCCGCAAGGCCGGGTCCCTGCGCGAGGCCCTCGGCGCCAGCACGCCGCACCCGGCCGCGGACCTGCGGGTCATCGGCCCGGGCGACGCCGTCACCCTCGCCGGCGTCCGCGTCTCGCGCGGCGGGCGCGTCGTCCTCGACGGGATCGACCTCGCCGTCGCCCGCGGCTCGGTCACCACGCTCATGGGCCGCAACGGTGCCGGCAAGTCGACCCTCCTCGGCGCCGTCGCGGCCCAGCACCGGCTCGCCGGTGGGCACGTGCGGGTCGGTGCAGATGCCGTCGACCCCCACGCCCGGTCGGCGAGCGAGCGGGTGCGCGTCGTCGGGCTCGTCCCCCAGCAGCCCGAGCTCCTCCTCTACGCCGACTCGGTCGCGGCGGAGTGCGCTGCCGCCGACGACGACTTCGGGGCAGCACCCGGCACGGCCCGCGCCCTGCTCGAGCGCATCTCCGGCGGCATCGACCCGGAAGTCCACCCGCGCGACCTGTCCGAGGGGCAGCGACTCGAGCTCGCGCTCGCGGTCATCCTGGCCGGCTCCCCCGAGGTGCTCCTGCTCGACGAGCCCACTCGAGGCCTCGACTACGGCGCCAAGAAGCGTCTCGGCGAGGTGCTCGGCGGCCTGGCCGCCCAAGGGACGACGGTCCTGCTCGCCACGCACGACGTCGAGCTGGCGGCCGAGGTCGCCGACCGCGTCGTCATCCTTGCCGACGGTGAGGTCGTCACGGACGGCCCGGCCCGCGAGGTCCTCGCGTCCTCCCCGGCGTTCGCGCCGCAGGTGACCAAGGTCCTCCTCCCCCAGACCTGGCTCACGGTCGCCGAGGTCGCCGGCGCACTGGCGAGGATCGCGTGACCGGCCGGCGGGTCATCCCGCTGCGCTGGCCGGCCGTCGTGGCCGTCTCGGTCGTCGGCATCGTCGGCCTCGTCGCCTTCACGTGGCCCTTCTTCGTCACGGGCGACTTCGCGCGCGACCACGGCAACGACGCACCGTGGCTCTTCGCCGTGCTGCTCGGGCTGCTCGCCGTCGTCTGCCTCGCTGAGGTCACCGCCGGACGTCTCGATGCCAAGACGATCGCGGTCCTCGGGGTCGCGGCAGCCGCCGGCGGGGGCCTCCGGCTGCTGAGCGCCGGCACCGCCGGACTGGAGCCGATGTTCTTCGTCGTCATCGTCGCGGGACGCGTCCTCGGCCCGGGCGTCGGCTTCGTCTCGGGCGCGCTCGCCGTCACCACGGGAGCCCTGCTCACGGGCGGCGTCGGCCCGTGGCTGCCCTTCCAGATGATCTGCGCCGGCGGCATCGGCCTCGGCGCCGGGCTGCTCCCGGTCCGGGCGGGCGGACGCGCCGAGCGCTGGGTCCTCGCGGCCTACGCCCTCGTGACCGGCCTCGCGTTCGGCCTCTTCATGAACCTCTGGTTCTGGCCGTTCCTCGGCACGAACGCCCCCAGCGGCATGGGCTTCGTCCCGGGCGCCCCCCTCTCGGAGAACCTCGCGAACTACGGCCTCTTCTACCTCGCGACCTCGCTCGGCTGGGACCTGCCGAGAGGCGTGCTCAACGCGGTGCTCGTCCTGCTCGCCGGGCCCGCGCTCCTGCGCGTCTTCCGACGGGGCGCCCGGCGCGCGGCCTTCGGGGTGCCCGTCGTCTTCGACGCACCGCGGAGCGACCTGAGCGCTCCCGCGTCTCTGACGCCTGCGGAGCCTCGGCGATGAGCAGCCCGCACAGGCCCGACGCGACGGGCGCCCGCGCGGCGCGGACGACGACCCTCGTCACCGGCCCGATCCGCAGCGGGAAGAGCCGCCACGCGGAGGACCTGCTCTGGGACCACCCCGACGTCACCTACGTCGCGACGGGCCGACCGGCCGACCCGGCCGACCCTGAGTGGAGCCGGCGCGTCGAGAGCCACCGCCGGCGCCGGCCCGGGTCGTGGCGCACCCTCGAGACGACGGACGTGGCGACGGCCGTCGCTGACGCCACCGGTGCGCTCCTCGTCGACTGCCTCGGCACGTGGCTCACCGCCGTCGTCGACGACGCCGGATGGGACGACCTCGAGGCCGCTTCGGCCAGGGTCCGGCAGGAGGCCGACCGGCTCATCGAGTCCCTCTGCGCCGCAACGGTTCCCGTCGTGGTCGTGACCAACGAGGTCGGATGGTCGCTCGTGGCCACGACACCCTCCGGACGGCTCTTCCAGGACGAGCTGGGCCGGCTCAACGCCCTCGTCTCGCGGGCAGCCGCCCGGGTGCACCTCGTCGTGGCCGGCCGCATCGTCGACCTCAGTGACGCGCCGGTCGTGCCGTGGCAGCCGAGACCGCGGACCCTGGACGCGTGATGCGTGACGCGTGGCGGCTCGCGGTCGGCACGTTCACCGCACTCCGGGTCCCGCAGCCGGTGCACGTCGACCGGACCGTCCTCGGTCGGGCGATGCTCCTCGCTCCCCTGACGACGGTCCCCGCGTCCCTCGCCTGGGTCGCGCTGGGCGTCGCCGCGTCCGCGGGGTGGGCGCCGTCCGGAGTGGTCGCCGTGCTGGCTCTCGTCGTCACGGCGCTGCTCTCGCGCGCCCTGCACCTCGACGGTCTCGCCGACCTGGCCGACGGCCTGACGTCGGGCCACGACCCGGTCCGGTCGCTCGAGGTGATGCGTCGGGGTGACACCGGGCCCGCCGGGGCTGCGGCCCTCGTCCTCGTCCTGCTCCTCGACGCCGCCTGCCTCGCAGTCCTGCTCGGCACCGCCGCCGGGACCGTCCTGGCCGTCGTGGCCCTCGTGGCCAGCCGGCTCGCGTGCGCGGTGTGCGCGCGCACCGGCATACCGGCAGCGCGCACCGAGGGCCTCGGTCAGGGCGTGGCAGGGACCGTGACGAGGGCCGGCCTGCTGGGCCTCGTGGTCGCGATGGGTGTCGTGTCCGCGGCGCTGGGGACGTCCCTCGCCCCCCTCGGCGGGTTCGCTGGGTGGACAGGCGCGCTGGGGGCTGTGCTCGTCGTCCTCGCCGGCGCGTCAGCGTCGGTCGCGACCCGGGCCCATGCCGTGCGACGCCTCGGTGGCGTCACGGGGGACGTCATCGGCGCCGCCCTCGAGATCGCCCTAGCGGCCGGCCTCGTCACGGCCTCGGTCGTCGTGACCGCTCTCCCCCACGCCTGACCGTCACGCCACCACGTCGCGACCGTCGCAACGGCCACTCGTGGCCTCTCGACGTGCCCACGGGGGCCTTTCGTGGCCTCTCGACGGTGGGGCTGGGTGCCGGGTGGCTCGCAGAGCGCGCCACCCGGCATACGCCATCGGCAGAGCGCGAGGTCAGCTCTCGCGGACCTGGACCTGCACGAACGGCGGCTTGACGACCGTGGCCTCGAGCGCGCGACCACGCACGTCGATCGACACGGTCTCGCCGTCGGCGATCTCGGGGTTGAGCAGCGCGAGCGCGATGCCCTGCTTGAGCGTGGGCGAGAAGGTGCCCGAGGTGACCTCTCCCGCCGCTGCGCCCTGGAAGGACACCGTGCAGTGGGCGCGCGGGATGCCGCGACCCGTCACGAGCAGGCCGCGCATGAGGCGGGTCGGGCTGGCCTTCTCGGACTCGAGCGCGGCCTTGCCCCAGAAGGACTCCTTCTTCCAGCCGACCGCCCAGCCGGCGCGCGCCTGGACCGGCGAGATCTGCAGCGACAGGTCCTGCCCGTGGAGCGGGTAGCCCATCTCGGTGCGGAGGGTGTCGCGCGCGCCGAGGCCGCACGGCTTGCCGTCGAACGGCTCGATCGCCTCGACGAGGGCGTCCCAGAGGGCCGGCGCGTCGTCCCAGCGCGGGACGAGCTCGTAGCCGCGCTCGCCGGTGTAGCCGGTGCGGCAGACGATGACCGGCGCGCCGTTCCAGTCGGCCTCGACGAAGGACATGTAGTCGTGACCGGTCGGCAGCCCCAGCGCCTCGAGCACCTCGTCGCTCTTCGTGCCCTGGACGGCGAGCACGCCGTAGTCACGGTGCAGGTTGGTGACGGTGATGCCCTCGGGCGCGGCGGCGTGCATGCGGCGCACCACCTCGGCGGTGTTGGCGGCGTTCGGGATGAGGAAGACGTCGTCGTCGGCCTTGAGGTAGACGATGAGGTCGTCGACGACACCGCCGGCCTCGTCGCAGCACATCGTGTACTGCGCTGACCCGGGCTGGATCCGGCGCACGTCGTTGGTGAGGCACGCGTTGACGAAGTCGGCGGCGCCCGGGCCGGTCACCGAGGCCTTGCCGAGGTGGCTGACGTCGAAGATGCCGACGCGCTCGCGCACCGCGGTGTGCTCGGCGACGACGCCGCCGCCGGGGTACTCGATCGGCATGTCCCAGCCGCCGAAGTCGGCCATCTTCGCGCCAAGGGCGACGTGGCGGTCGTGCAGGGGTGAGGTGAGCGGGGCGGTCGTCCCCGACGTCGCTGTCGTCATGAGCGCCAACCTACCGCCCACCGGGTATGCCGCCTGCGCTCGTTATCATCGAACGCCGCCCACCCGCGGGGCGACGGGGGCACTCTGGAGCACCCGACCCTGCACCGACGACGCGCATCACCAGATCCGCTCCCGCGGCACCCGAGGACGCTGGACATCGTCCGCCCGGGAGCACCCCGACCAAGGAGTCCCACGTGGCCAACCTGACCATCTCGAACCGCTCGGCCGCCGACACCCCCGGCGACGCCCTCGTCGTGGCGCTCGTGCCCGGCGACGGCGGTGCCACGCTGGCGCCCGGCCACGGCCTCCCGCGCAAGACCGTCTCGCACCTCAAGTCCGTCGTCGCCGACCTCGAGCTGGCCGGCAAGGTCGGCGAGGTGACGACCCTCGCGGCCGTGCCAGAGGTCACCGCCAAGCTCGTCGTGCTCGTCGGTGTCGGAGCCCTCTCGGGCGACGCCGCGGACCTCGAGGACCTGCGCAAGGGCATCGGCGGCGCGATCCGCTCGCTGAACAAGAAGAAGAAGGTCGCCGTCGTCGTGCCGGGCACGTCGGTTGAGATCGTCTCCGCCGTCGCCGAGGGAGTGGCGCTCGGTGCGTACGCCGTGTCCAAGGCCGGCACGACGAGCACCGACGCCGTCGACGCCGTCGCGCTCGTCGGCCCGGCCGACGCGAGCTCGCGCAAGGCGGTCAAGCGGGCGGCAGCGCTCGGTGAGGCCGTCGCCTACACCCGTGACCTCGTCAACCTGCCGCCCAACCTGCTCTACCCGGAGACGTTCGTCGACTCGCTCGCCGACCGCATCAAGGGCACGAAGGTCAAGCTCAAGTCCTACGACATGAAGGCACTGCGTGCCGGCGGCTTCGGCGGCACGGTGGGCGTCGGGCAGGGCTCGGCCAACGACCCGCGCATCGCGGTCCTCAGCTACGCGCCCTCGCGGCCCAAGGCGTCGATCGCGTTCGTCGGCAAGGGCATCACCTTCGACTCGGGCGGCCTCTGCATCAAGCCGGCCAACGGGATGCTGACGATGAAGTGCGACATGGCCGGCGCCGCCGCGGTCGCGGGCGCCGTCCTCGCCATCGCCGAGCTCGGCCTGCCGATCGCCGTCACCGGCTACCTCGGCCTGGCCGAGAACATGCCGAGCTCCACGGCCCAGCGCCCGAGCGACGTCGTGACGATGCGCGGCGGCAAGACCGTCGAGGTGCTCAACACCGACGCCGAGGGCCGCATGGTGCTCGGCGACTGCATCGCGCTGGCCTCCGAGAGCAAGCCGGACGCCATCGTCGACATCGCCACCCTGACGGGCGCGCAGGTCGTCGCGCTCGCGAACACGGCGGCCGTCATGGGCAACGACGACGCCTTCCGCGCCCGCGTGGTCGACGCCGCCGCCTCGGTGGGCGAGGCGGTCTGGCCGATGCCGCTGCCCCAGGAGCTGCGTCCTGCGCTCGAGTCGATCAACGCCGACCTGGCCCACAAGGGTGGCGTCGAGGGCGGCATGCTGACGGCCGGGATCTTCCTGTCCGAGTTCGTCGGCGAGGGCATCCCGTGGAGCCACCTCGACATCGCCGGGCCCGCCTTCAACGACAAGGCCCCGACGGGCTACTGGCCCAAGGGCGGCACCGGCTTCGGCGTGCGGACCCTCGTCGGGATCGCGGAGTCCTACGTCTGAGCCGCGCAGCACGCGAAGAGGCCACGTCCCGCTCGGGGACGTGGCCTCTTCGCGTCGCTGCGGCGGGGCTCAGCCGCCGGACTTGCGACGGAACATCTGCTGGGCCTTGGCGGGGCCGTGGGCGCCGTGCACCTTGGAGTGGTCGTGGTCGTCGGAGACGTCCTTGCCACCGTGCGCGTGCTTCTTGTCGAGCGCGGCCCGGAACTTGGCCTTCATCTCCTCGCTCGGCCCGTTGGACGCGCCATCCTGCTTCGACATTCGAGAACCTCCTGTGTGCTGCGGCGCCGAGTCCGGCACGGACTGGACGCCTTTCACCCTGTCAGCGAACCGGGGCCCGGTCCACTCGCTTTCGGCGACCTGGTGTCGGGTCGTATGCCGGGTCGTGCGGTCAGGCGTCCCCCTGCCGTCGGCGCTTGCTCCACTCGCGCATCCGGTTGGGGTAGCCGGTCTTGTTGACGTCGTAGACGGGGACGCCGAGCTTCTGGCTGATCTCGAACCCGTCCTTGGGCGAGCCCACCGCGCGGCGCGTCCACTCGCCGTCCCAGGCGATGAGCACGATCGTCGTCGGGGTGACGCTCGTGGCGGGCTCGACGTAGGCCTCGACCCCGAGGCGGGACTCCACGAAGCTGCGCAGGTGCTGCTCGACCGCCTTGCGGTCGATCTCCATCTTCGGCCCGTCGGAGCGGCCGGGAAAGACGGCGCCCTTGCGGCTGCCGCGTCGTGAGAACCAGCCCATGGCGGCACTGTACGTGGTCAGGCCGTGCCCACGAGGTCGGCACGCGCCGGGCCCGACCTGCCTGTGCCCTCGCACACGATCAATGACAAGATGCTCTTGCACGACCCCCCGTACGCCCACCACCGCGTACTCCTGCACGTTCCCGCCCTGTGCCGCACGACGGCCCCAGCGGACGATCCACCCAGAAGGAGCACATCCAGATGCCGGCTGATGCCGCCAGCGACTACGACGTCGTCATTCTCGGTGGAGGGTCGGGCGGCTACGCCTGTGCCCTCCGGTCGGCAGAGCTGGGGCTCTCGGTGGCGCTCGTCGAGAAGGGGCGCCTCGGCGGCACGTGCCTGCACCAGGGCTGCATCCCCACCAAGGCGCTGCTGCACGCGGCGGAGGTGGCCGACGTCGCCCGCGAGGGCGCCTCGTTCGGGGTGCGGACGACGCTGGAGTCCGTCGACATGTCCGGCGTCAACGCCTACAAGGACGGCGTCGTCAGCCGCCTGCACAAGGGGCTACAGGGCCTCGTCAAGGCAGCGAAGATCGACTACGTCGAGGGCGCGGGCGTCCTCGACGGCCCGAACACCGTGGTCGTCGGCGACCGCCGCCTCACCGGCCGCAACGTCGTGCTCGCCACGGGCAGCTACGCGAAGTCGCTCCCCGGTCTCGAGATCGGCGGCCGCATCATGACGAGCGAGCAGGCGCTGTCCATCGACCACGTGCCGGCGCGCGTCGTCGTGCTCGGCGGCGGCGTCATCGGCGTCGAGTTCGCCTCCGTCTTCAAGAGCTTCGGCTCCGAGGTCACCATCGTCGAGGCCCTCCCGCGGCTCGTCGCGGCGGAGGACGAGGCCATCAGCAAGCAGCTCGAGCGCTCCTTCCGCAAGCGCAAGATCGCCTTCAAGACCGGCGTGCGCTTCGCCGGCGCCACCCAGCAGGGTGACGTCGTCACGGTCTCGCTCGAGTCCGGCGAGACGATCGAGGCCGACCTGCTCCTCGTCGCGGTCGGACGCGGCCCCGTCACCGACGGCCTGGGCTACGAGGCCGCCGGCGTCACCGTCGACCGCGGCTTCGTGACCACCGACGAGCGGCTGCGCACCGGCGTCCCGGGCGTCTACGCCGTCGGCGACATCGTGCCGGGGCTGCAGCTCGCCCACCGCGGCTTCGCCCAGGGCATCTTCGTCGCGGAGGAGATCGCCGGACTCGCGCCGACGCCGATCGACGAGAGCGGCATCGCGCGCGTCACCTACTGCGACCCCGAGATCGCGAGCGTCGGTCTGACCGAGGCCCAAGCCCGCGAGAAGCACGGCCAGATCGCGACCTACGAGTACAACCTCGGCGGCAACGGCAAGTCCCAGATCCTCGGCACGCAGGGCTTCGTCAAGCTCGTGCGCCAGGTCGACGGACCCGTCGTCGGCGTCCACATGATCGGCGCCCGGATGGGCGAGCAGATCGGCGAGGCACAGCTCATCGTCAACTGGGAGGCGCACCCGGAGGACGTCGCCGGTCTCATCCACGCGCACCCCACACAGAACGAGGCTCTCGGCGAGGCACACTTGGCCTTGGCGGGTAAGCCCCTGCACGCACACGCTTGAGCCAGAAACTGGGAAGAGGAGAGAACACGTCATGTCAGAACGCGTGACCATGCCGGCCCTGGGTGAGTCAGTCACCGAGGGGACCGTCACCCGCTGGCTGAAGAACGTCGGTGACCGCATCGAGGTCGACGAGCCCCTGCTCGAGGTCTCGACCGACAAGGTCGACACCGAGATCCCCTCCCCCGTGGCGGGCACCCTGCAGGAGATCCTGGCGCAGGAGGACGACACCGTCCCCGTGGGCGCCGACCTCGCCGTCATCGGCGACGGCGCTGCCCCGTCCGGCGGTGACGACGCGCCCGCCGCCGAGTCGGCCCCGGCCGAGGAGTCCGCTCCCGCCCCGGAGGCGCCGAGCACCGAGCAGGAGCCCCAGCCGGCCACGAGCGAGCCCGAGGCCGACGCCGCCGAGAAGCCGCAGGCAGAGGCGTCCGCCTCGAGCGGTGGCGACGGCCAGACCGTGACGATGCCGGCCCTCGGCGAGTCGGTCACCGAGGGCACCGTGACGCGTTGGCTCAAGGCCGAGGGCGACGACGTCGCCGTCGACGAGCCGCTCCTCGAGGTCTCGACCGACAAGGTCGACACCGAGATCCCCTCCCCGGTCGCCGGGAAGCTGACGAAGATCCTCGTCCAGGAGGACGACACCGTGCCCGTCGGCGCCGACCTCGCCGTCATCGGCGGGTCCGCCCCCGCCGCGCCGGCCGAGAAGGCGCCCGAGCCGGAAAAGGCGCCGGAGCCCGAGAAGGCCCCGGAGCCCGAGAAGGCCCCGGAGCCCGAGAAGGCGCCCGAGCCGGAGAAGGCCCCCGCGCAGGAGAAGCCGGAGGAGGCCACCCAGGAAGCTGCAGGTAAGGCCGCCGACGCCGAGCGCCCGCCGGCCCAGCAGTCCCCCGAGGCTGCGGCTCCCGCAGAGGCTCCGTCGCGGGACGACGCAGCCGCCTACGTCACCCCGCTCGTGCGCAAGCTCGCCGGACAGCACGGCGTCGACCTGAACTCAGTCACCGGCACCGGCGTCGGTGGCCGCATCCGCAAGCAGGACGTGCTCGACGCCGCCGAGGCCGCGAAGGCCGCCAAGGCACCGGCAGCCCAGCCCGCCGCCCAGTCCGCACCGGCTGCGGCCGCCGCTCCGGCGCCGTCCGCCCCCAGCGCCGCCGCCTCGGTCTCGCCGAAGCGTGGCACCCGCGAGAAGATGACCCGCCTGCGCAAGGTCATCGCCTCGCGCATGGTCGAGTCGCTGCAGGTCTCGGCCCAGCTCACCACGGTCGTCGAGGTCGACCTCACCAAGGTGGCTCGCCTGCGCGCCAAGGTGAAGGGCGACTTCGAGGCCCGCGAGGGCACGAAGCTCAGCTTCCTGCCGTTCCTCGCGCTCGCCGCCACCGAGGCGCTCAAGGCGCACCCGATGGTCAACGCGAGCATCGAGGGCGACGAGGTCGTCTACCACGGCAGCGAGAACCTCTCGATCGCCGTCGACACCGAGAAGGGCCTCATCGTCCCGGTCGTCAAGAACGCCGGTGACCTCAACATCGCCGGCCTCGCCCGTGCGATCGCCGACGTCGCTGCACGCACCCGTAGCAACAAGATCACGCCCGACGACCTCGCCGGCGGCACCTTCACGATCACCAACACCGGCAGCCGCGGTGCGCTCTTCGACACGCCGATCATCAACCAGCCGCAGGTGGCCATCCTCGGCACCGGCGCGATCGTCAAGCGGCCCGTCGTCGTCACCGACGCCGACGGCGGCGAGACCATCGCGATCCGTTCGATGATGTACCTCGCGCTGTCCTACGACCACCGCATCGTCGACGGGGCCGACGCCGCTCGGTTCCTCGGCACGATGAAGGCCCGGCTCGAAGAGGGCCAGTTCGAGGCCTGAGGTCCCCCACACCATGAGGAGCACCCCATGACGAAGCGCGTCGCCGTCACCGGCTCGTCCGGCCTGATCGGCGGCGCGCTTCGTCGTGCGCTCGCCGAGCGCGGCGACGAGGTCGTCCGACTCGTGCGCCACTCCCCGTCGGCTCCGGACGAGGTCCAGTGGGACCCCGCCACGGGCCGGCTCGACCCCTCCGCGCTCGACGGCGTCGACGCCGTCGTCAACCTCGCCGGGGTCGGCATCGGCGACCGCCGCTGGAACGCCGAGCACAAGCGTGAGGTCGAGCGCTCACGCACCGACGCCACCGGCACGGTCGCGCAGGCGCTGGTCTCCCACCAGGAGCGCACGGGCGAGGCCATCCGTCTCGTCAACGCCTCGGCCGTCGGCTACTACGGCGACCGGGGCGACGAGCACCTCACGGAGTCCAGCGCGCCGGGGCAGGACTTCCTCTCCGGGGTCGTCGTGCGCTGGGAGGGCGCCGCGCAGCCGGCCGTCGATGCGGGGCTCCCGGTGGCCTTCACGCGCACCGGTCTCGTCATGGCGCACGAGGGCGGAGCCTTCGAGCAGGTGGTGCTCCTCGGTCGCCTCGGCCTCGGCGGTCCGATGGCATCGGGCCGTGAGTGGTGGCCGTGGATCACCCTCGTCGACGAGGTCCGCGCGATCCTGCACCTCGTCGACCGGCCGGACCTGACCGGCCCGTTCAACCTCACCGCGCCGGGCTCGGCCCGGCAGCGCGAGATCGCGTCGGCCATCGGGTCGGCGCTGTCGCGTCCGGCCTTCGTGCCGGCCCCGCACTTCGCCCTACGGGCCGTCATCGGCGAGTTCGCCGACTACGTCATCGCGAGCCAGCGCGTCGAGCCCGAGGCGCTGCTCGCCTCCGGCTTCACCTTCGAGCACCCCGACCTCGAGGGCGCCGTCAGGTGGCTGGTGCAGCGCTGATCGCGCTGATCCGCCACCCCGGCTCCCCGCGCACGAGGCGGAAGTCGAGCTGACGCCCGGCGTCGGCCGGGCGGGGTGAGCGCGCGCCCGCGGCGTCGACGACGACGTAGGCGGTCCAGTCGACGCGGGCACGCACGACAGCCTCCGTCGACGTCCCCGACACGAACACGGCGTCGGCCACCTCGAGGCGGAGCCCCTCCCACCGGGTGTGCGTCTCGAGAAGCCCGCTGACGAGGGCCCGGTCGCTCGTGAGACTGGCTGAGGCCGGCGCGTGCACGCCCGTCAGCGTGGCCGCGTCTCGGGCGACCAGCGACGCGGCGCGGCGGTCGCTCAGGACCTGCACGAGGTCCTCGGCCTGCCGGGACGGGCTCGACGGGTCCGTGAGCACCCGGTCGAGGCCCGGAGCCGCCGGAGCCGGAGCTCGGGACGCCGTGGGCCGAGGCACCGGCGGACGGGGAGCGGAAGCACCGGCGGCTGCGGTCGAGGCGCTGGGCCTGGCGGAGGACCTGGCGGTGGGGGCGGCGGAGGGGGCGGCGGAGGGGGCGGCGGCGGAGGTGGCGCGGCCCGTCACCGCTGCATGGGGAGCCGGCTCAGGGGCTGCGTCGGCGCCTCGGGCCGTCAGGGCCCAACCGGCAGCAGCGAGCAAGGGGGCCGCGACGAGCACCGACGCGAGCACCCGGCGGGGCCAGCGGCGTGGCGGCGACGGAGCCGGCACCGGCTCACGGCCCGCGTCGGCGCGCAGCCGGTGCGTCAGGGCCGACGCCTCGTCCGGGCCGACGACCACCTCGACGGGCTCGGGCGTCGCGGCGTCGTAGAACAGCCGCGCCAGCTCGGCGGCGCCGGGTCGCAGGGTCGGCTCGGGGTCGATGGCGGCCCCGACGACCTCGGCGAGCTCGGGACCGAGATGGCTCACGATCGTCTCGGGGTCGAGGCGGATCGTCGTGTCGGGGGCGCCGTTGCCGGTCAGGCAGAACCACGCGACGGCGCCCAGGGCGTAGACGTCGGCCGCCTCGTCGGGCTCGGATCCGAGGCGCACCTCCGGGGCCACGAAGCCGGGCGTGCCGTGCACGGCACCGGGGTCGCGACCGGCCACCCGGACGGCCCCGAGGTCGAGCAGGACCGGGCGGCCGTCGTCGGTCACCGTGATGTTGCCGGGTGAGATGTCGGCATGCAGGCCCCCAGCCGAGTGGAGGCGGGCCACAGCCTCGCACACGGGGGTCAGGACGGTGACGACCTCGCCGGGGCGGAGGTGTCCACGGCTGCGCACCATGCCCGCGAGCTGCGCGCCCCGGACGAGGTCGAAGACCAGGGCCTCGCGACCGTCGGCGAGGGGCACCACCGAGCGGAGCGGCACGAGGTGGTCGTGCTGCACCGCGAGCAGCACCTGCTGCTCGGCGACGGACTGCTGGCGGTCGAGCTCGTCACGGCCGCGGTGCGGGACCTTGATCGCGACCCGTCGACCGGTGGCGTCGGTGCCGGACCACACGACGGCCGAGGCCCCGGTCCCGATCACCGCCTCGACGCGGTGCCCCGGGACGTCGGGCCGCTGCGGGGTCTGCGGTCGCTCGTTGTCGGTCACCCGCTCATGCAAGCAGTCCGGGGACGAGCCCCGGGCTGGTCATCCACAGGCCATCGAGGACGAGCCCTGCGACCACCCCGCCGGCCGACCGGCAAGACCCGGGGGCCCCGCCACCCGGCATACGCGAGCGAGCCCGTCAGGGCCGAGTCAGGTCTGTCGGCCGGGTCAGGGCGTCTGGCCCGGCGTCACGACCTCGACGACGCGGCGGTCACGGGCACTGATCCGGGCGGCGTCGAGGACGGCGAGGACGTGGACGGCGTCGCGCGGGTCGACGGGCATCGTCGCCTGCGGGTCGGACGAGACGAGGGCGGCCGCCACGGCCCGGTAGAAGTTGGCTTGGTCCGCGTCGGTCACGACGGGTCCGGGCACGCGCTCGTCGCCGCGCACGACCCAGCCGATGGCGTCGCCGTCGTTCTCGAACTCGGTGAAGGCGCTGACGTCGTCGACCTGCCGGCCGATGACGAACGACCCGGCCGACCCGTTGACCCGGGCCCGCGGGCCGGGGGCGCCGTTGACCGAGCTCGACATGACGTGGCTGACGACGCCCGAGGTGTGCCGGCACGCGAGGAACGTGTCGTCCTCCGCCACGGTCGTGCGCGAGTCGACCTCGGCGTAGACCGACTCGACCTCTCCGTGGAGCAGCACGGCCTGGTCCACGAGGTGGGTCTGCAGGTCGAGCAGCAGGCCGCCGCCCTCCTCGGCCGGCACCTGCTCGCGCCAGCGCTGCTTGGGCACGGGACGCCAACGGTCCCAACGGTATTCGGCACGCCAGATCTCGCCGACGAGCTCCTCGTCGCGCACGATGCGCAGCGCCGCGAGCTCCGGGTCGAAGCGCCGGTTGTTGAAGACCGTGAGCGGGACGCCGTGGTGCGCCGCGAGGTCGACGACGTCGAGGGCGCTGCTGGCGTCGACGGCGAGCGGCTTGTCGACGACGAGCGGCAGGCCGGCCTCGATGACCCGCTCCGCCTGCTCGGCGTGGACACCGCTCGGGGACGCGAGGACGACGAGGTCGAGTCCGTCGACGCCGAGAAGGGTCTCGAGGTCGGGGACGACCTCGGCCTCCCGCAGGTCGGCGCGCACCTCGTCGGCGCGGGTCGCGTTGGACGTCGAGACGGCCGCCACCGTGAGCCCGGCCCGTCCGATGAGGGGGGCGTGGATGCCGCGCCCGGCCGAGCCGTAGCCGACGAGCCCGACGCGCAGCGGAGTGGACGGGGACGGCGCGGTGGCAGGCATTCCGGCATCGTATGCCGCCCGGCGTAGGGTGGCCGCATGCGCTTCGTCCACCTCGGCCTCGACCCCGACTTCGTCGACTACGAGCAGGCTTGGCAGGTCCAGCGCGACACCCACGCGAAGGTCGTCGCGGGCGAGGAGCCCGACACCGTCTACCTCCTCGAGCACCGGGCGGTCTACACCGCCGGCAAGCGCACCGAGCCGCAGGAGCGACCGAACGACGGCACGCCCGTCATCGACGTCGACCGCGGCGGCAAGATCACCTGGCACGGGCCGGGCCAGATCACCGGCTACCCCATCGTCCGGCTCCCCGCCCCCATCGACGTCGTCGGCTACGTCCGCCACATCGAGGAGATGATGATCCGCGTCTGCGCCGACTTCGGTGTCGAGGCGGGCCGGGTCGAGGGCGAGAGCGGCACGTGGATCGCCGAGGACGACCGCGGCCCCCGACGCAAGATCGGCGCCATCGGCATCCGCGTGAGCCGCCAGGTCGCGATGCACGGCTTCGCGTTCAACTGCAACCCCGACCTCTCGTGGGGCGAGGTGATCATCCCGTGCGGCATCGTCGGGGCGGGCGTGACCTCGCTGTCGTTCGAGCTCGGTCGCGACGTGCCCGTCACCGAGGTGCTGCCGCACGTCGAGAAGCACCTCGCCGACATCCTGCCGACGCTGCAGCCCAACCGCCGCGTCCTCGCCTGACGACGCGCCCCGCGCCCGTCCGGACGCGGGTCCTGGCGTATGCCGTGTCGTGACCGTCGCGTCCGCTGCGAGACCAGGTGCCACCCCCTAGGGTGACGACCACCAGCCGGTCGAACCAGGGGGATCGATGGACGTCGCCGTCCGCACCGTCAACCTACGCAAGACGTACCTGAGCCGAGGATCGCGACGCGTCGCCGTCACCGGCCTGTCGATGGCCGTGCCGCTCGGCGGGGTGCACGGCTTCCTCGGCCCCAACGGGTCGGGCAAGACGACGACGATCCGGATGCTGCTCGGCCTCGTGCGCGCCGACTCCGGCACGGCCGAGGTCTTCGGCGAGGCGGTCCCGAAGCGCCTGCCGCACGTCATCGACCGGGTGGGCGCCATCGTCGAGTCGCCGAAGTTCTTCCCGACCTTCACGGCCCGACAGAACCTCGTCCTGCTCGCCGGGGCCATCGGCAGCCCGCGCCACCGCGTCGACGAGGTGCTCGAGGCCACCCACCTCGGCGACCGAGGACGTGACCGCTACTCGGGCTTCTCCCTCGGCATGAAGCAGCGCCTCGCCATCGCGGCCACGCTGCTCAAGGACCCGGACCTGCTGATCTTCGACGAGCCGACCAACGGGCTCGACCCGGCCGGCATCCGCGAGGTGCGCGACACCATGAGATCCCTTGGCGCACAAGGCAAGACGGTGCTCGTCAGCTCCCACATCCTCGCCGAGGTCGAGCAGGTGGCCGACACCGTGTCGATCATCGGGCACGGCTCGCTCCTGGCCGAGGGCCGCGTGAGCGACATCCTCGGCGGTGCCGGCACCAGCGGCGTCGGCCAGGTCCGGGTGGGCGTCGCCTCGCCCGATCGGGCCGCCCAGGTCCTGCAGGCCGAGGGCTTCACGCTGACCCGCGACGACGCATACCTCTTGGTCGGGACGGACGACCCCTCCGCCGTGACGCGGTCGCTCGCGGGCCACGGCCTCTACGTCAGCGAGCTCGTGCCGGTGCGTGCGGACCTCGAGTCGGCGTTCCTCGCACTCACCGCCGGTGAAGGCCTCGGGAGCGAGGCCGACCGGGTCGCCGGTGGCCGCTCGGACGGAGGTGCGTCATGAGCGAGACCCTCGTCTCCCCCGACTCCCGGCCCCGCACCGAACGCCGACCCAAGGGCACCTCGTTCGCCGGGCTCGTCGGCGTCGAGCTGCGCCGGCTGTGGTGGCGCCACCTCACCAAGGCCACCGCCGTCGCCGTCGTGCTGTTCACCGGCGCGATGGTCTACAACGCCTACACGGCGAGCGCTCCCGAGCGGCTGGCCCAGCAGCTCGATGACTTCCGCACCATGACGCAGCAGGCCCCGCAGATGCTCGAGGAGTGCAAGAAGCAGGAGGCGATGGAGCGCGACCGCAGCGGCGACCCGGCGATCGACTTCGGCTGCGACCAGCAGCAGACCCCCACGCTCGAGGACATGGGTCTCGTGCTGCCCGTGGCGGACGTCATCACCGAGGGCATCGCCAAGGTCGGGGCGCTGCTGCTCGCCTTCGTCGCCCTGCTGCTCGGGGCCAGCTTCGTCGGGGCGGAGTTCTCCACCGGCTCGATGGGGACGTGGCTGACCTTCGCCCCGCGGCGGCTGCGGGTCGCCTCCAGCAAGCTGACCGCGGCAGCCCTCGCCGGCGCCGGCGTCGCCCTGCTCGGCCTCGTCCTGGGCAACCTGGGCGCGCGCATGGTCGCCGTCGTCAACCGGCCCGGCGACGACCTCGTCCTGCCCGACCCGCCGCAGCTCACCGACCCGCTGGCGCTGCTCGGGCTGCGCGTCGTGGCGCTCGCCGTGGGCGCAGGACTCATCGGCGCGGCCCTCGGCCTGCTGCTGCGCCACACCGCGGCGATCGTCGGCGTCGTGCTCGGCTACGCCGTCGTCGTCGAGGGCATCGCCGTGCAGTCCTTCCTGCAGGGCCGGCTCCAGCGCTGGTCGGTGCTGCACAACATCGAGGCCTTCGTCGAGAAGGGCTCGACGTACTTCGCCGAGTCGTGCACCGACGCGCGCTGCGAGTACACGCAGCACACCATCACCTACACCCAGGGCTGGGTCTTCCTGCTCGGGGTCGTCGTGGCCATCGTGGCGGTCGGGCTCGTCGCGTTCCGGAGGCGCGACGTGAGCTGAGGGGCGCCGGGGACGTCGGCAGACGGCATACGCCATCGGCCGCGTCCGGGGATGTCCGCACGGGGGCGTAACCTGTGCGGAGCAGCAAATCCCGACCAAGGAGCCCGTGTGTCTGTCGTTCCCGACGGCCGTCGTCTGCTGCGCGTCGAGGCGCGCAACGCCGAGACCCCCATCGAGCGCAAGCCGTCCTGGATCCGGACGACCGCCAAGATGGGTCCCGAGTACACCGCCCTGCACTCGATGGTGAAGTCCGAGGGCCTGCACACGGTGTGCCAGGAGGCCGGCTGCCCCAACATCTTCGAGTGCTGGGAGGACAAGGAGGCCACCTTCCTCATCGGTGGTGACGTCTGCACCCGGCGCTGCGACTTCTGCGACATCGCTACCGGCCGGCCGACCTCCCTCGACCTCGACGAGCCGCGCCGCGTGGCCGAGTCGGTGGCCCAGATGGGCCTGCGCTACTCCACCGTCACCGGCGTCGCCCGCGACGACCAGCCCGACGGCGCGGCCGGTCTCTATGCCGAGACGATCCGCCAGATCCACCTGCTCAACCCCAACACGGGCGTCGAGATCCTCCCGCCCGACTTCGGCGCCAAGCCCGAGCTCGTGAGCCAGGTCTTCGACGCGCGGCCCGAGGTCTTCGCCCACAACCTCGAGACGGTGCCGCGCATCTTCAAGCGCATCCGTCCCGCGTTCACCTACGAGAAGTCGCTGCAGGTGCTGACGATGGCGCGCGAGGCGCAGCTCGTCACCAAGAGCAACCTCATCCTCGGCATGGGTGAGACCGACACCGAGATCGAGGAGGCCATCCGCGACCTGCACGACGCCGGCTGCGACATCCTCACGATCACCCAGTACCTCCGCCCCTCGAAGCTGCACCACCCGATCGACCGGTGGGTCAAGCCGGAGGAGTTCGTGCACTGGTCCGAGGTCGCCGAGCAGATGGGCTTCAAGGGCGTCATGGCCGGTCCGCTCGTCCGCTCGTCGTACCGCGCCGGCCGCCTGTGGGCGACCGCGATGCGCAAGTGGGGCCGCGAGATCCCGGCGCACCTGTCGCACCTCGCCGAGGCCGCCGAGTCCCCCGCCCGCCAGGAGGCGGCGTCGTTGGTGGCGCGCGGCCAGGGCGCCGTATCCTGAGCACCATGGCACGCAACAAGGACGGCGACGCGAGCAGCGCGCCCCAGGAGAAGAAGCAGGGACGACTGTCCCAGATCCGAGACGTCTATCGGGTCTCCAAGCAGGCTGACCCGGTCATCGGCTGGTTCATGCTGCTGTCGTTCCTCGTCGTCTTCGGGGTGCTCCTCGTCGTCGGCTTCATCGTCAAGCTGCCGTGGATCTTCGGCATCTTCGGCGTGCTGTTCGGCATCCTCGCCGCGACGATCATCATGAGCCGGCGTGCCGAGCGCGCGGCCTACAGCCAGATCGAGGGCCAGGCCGGCGCCGCCGGGGCTGCGCTCACCTCGATCCGCCGCGGCTGGTACACCGACCGCGAGCCTGTGGCCGCCGATGTCGCCCGTCCCGGCGACATCAACTCGGCCGCCATGGTCTACCGCGCGCTGGGTCGCCCCGGCGTCGTGCTCGTCGGCGAGGGTCCGACCGCCCGCGTCCAGAAGCTGCTCGCCACCGAGAAGAAGCGCGTCGAGCGCGTCGCCCCCGGTGTCCCGGTCACGACGATGCGCGTCGGCTCGGGCGAGAACGAGGTCCCCCTCCCCAAGCTCGCGAGCAAGGTCCAGCGCCTCAAGCCGCAGATCACCAAGGACGAGATGGCCCTGGTCAACAAGCGCCTCAAGGCGCTCGGTGGCCTCCGTGCTCCCCTGCCGCCCGGCGTCGACCCGATGCGGGCCCGCATGGACCGCAAGGCCCTGCGCGGCAAGTGATCCCGGGCCGCGTCAGCGGCACCAACTTCACGTATGCGGAAGGCCGGCTCCCCGTGGGAGCCGGTCTTCCGGCATACGCCGGCAGTCGATGTGCGACGCGAGGTCAGCGCCAGATCAACGGGTGCGCACGATGACGGTGCCCGGAGCCTTGTCGTGCAGGCCGCGGCCGTCGCGGTCCCAGACGACGGCAGGGATGAACATGCACAGCAGCACGGTGCGCGCCAGGGCCTGCACCGGCAGCACCCGACCGCTGCCGCCGAGGGAGCGCACCTGCAGGCCCACGATCCGGTGACCGATCGTGAACCCGACCGTGCCCACGAGGAGCAGGTGCATGACGCCGAAGACGGCGAGCACGATGAAGCTCTGGCCTCCGGAGGCCGGCGGCTGCGAGAACGGCAGCGGCACGCCGAACAGACCGCGTGCGATGACGGAGGCGATCGCCCAGTCGATGAGCACGCCGACGAGGCGGATGCCGAAGCCGGCCACCGACCCCGGTCCGTGCTGGGGCAGGCCGAGGTCGCGGCCCCGGTACTGCGCGTCGGCGCTCGTGCGCTCACGGGGGCCCTGGAGCCATGACCCGAAGTCCTTGCGGTCCACCACGGGACCAGCGTAACGAGACCCGGTCCCTACGGTTTGCCCGGGCCTGTCCATCCGTAACACCGGCGAAACATGAGGGTCATGGCAGAGAAATCGGTTGTCGATAGTGTCGACACCGACAGCACGGGGCCGTCCCACGCCCCCTGACGCTCTGAGGAGCACCAGGACCGGACGACCTCGCCCCACATCAGGAGGTTGGATGTTCAGCTCAGCCGACGAGGTCCTTGCGTACATCAAGGACGAGGACGTCAAGTTCGTCGACATTCGGTTCTGTGATCTGCCCGGTGTCATGCAGCACTTCAACGTGCCGGCTGAGTCGGTCGACGAGGACTTCTTCACCGTGGGCCAGATGTTCGACGGGTCCTCGATCCGCGGCTTCCAGGCGATCCACGAGTCCGACATGAAGCTCGTGCCCGACCCCGCCACCGCGTTCATCGACCCGTACCGCGTCGAGAAGACGCTGGTCATGAACTTCTCGATCCTCGACCCGTTCACGGACGAGCGCTACAGCCGCGACCCGCGCAACATCGCGAGCAAGGCCGAGGAGTACCTCAAGTCCACGGGCATCGCCGACACCGCCTACTTCGGCGCCGAGGCCGAGTTCTACATCTTCGACGACGTGCGCTTCGAGACGAAGGCGAACGCGTCCTACTACTACCTCGACTCCATCGAGGCCGCGTGGAACACCGGCCGCGAGGAGGAGGGCGGCAACCGGGGCTACAAGACCCGCTACAAGGGCGGCTACTTCCCCGTCTCCCCCGTCGACCACTTCGCGGACTTCCGCGACAAGATCTGCCTCGAGCTCAAGGAGGTCGGTCTCAACGTCGAGCGCAGCCACCACGAGGTCGGCACCGCAGGCCAGATGGAGATCAACTACCGCTTCAACACGCTGCTGCACTCGGGCGACGACCTCATGAAGTTCAAGTACGTCGTCAAGAACTCCGCCTGGGCGCAGGGCCACACCGCGACCTTCATGCCGAAGCCGCTCTTCGGCGACAACGGGTCGGGCATGCACACGCACCAGTCGCTCTGGAAGGACGGCGAGCCCCTCTTCTACGACGAGCGGGGCTACGGCGGCCTGTCGGACATCGCGCGCTGGTACATCGGCGGCCTGCTCAAGCACGCGCCGTCGCTGCTCGCCTTCACCAACCCGACGGTGAACTCCTACCACCGCCTTGTCCCCGGCTACGAGGCCCCGGTCAACCTGGTCTACTCCGCCCGCAACCGCTCGGCGTGCGTCCGCATCCCGATCACGGGCACGTCGCCGAAGGCCAAGCGCATCGAGTTCCGCGTTCCCGACCCGTCGGCGAACCCGTACCTCTGCTTCGCCGCCCAGCTGATGGCGGGCCTCGACGGCATCAAGAACCGCATCGAGCCCCCGGAGCCGGTCGACAAGGACCTCTACGAGCTGCCGCCCGAGGAGCACGCTGCGATCCAGCAGGTCCCGGGCTCGCTGCCCGAGGTCCTCGCGGCGCTCGAGGCCGACCACGACTACCTCCTCGAGGGCGACGTGTTCACGGCCGACCTCATCGAGGCGTGGGTCGAGTACAAGCGCAAGAACGAGGTGGACCCGATCCGCTTCCGCCCGCACCCGCACGAGTTCGAGATGTACTTCGACCTCTGAGCGGAGCGCAGCGGAGCCAGAGGTCGAACATCAGACTCAGCGACCTCTGAGCGGAGCGCAGCGGAGCCAGAGGTCGAACATCAGACTCAGCGACCTCTGAGCGGAGCGCAGCGGAGCCAGAGGTCGAACATCAGACTCGGCGACCTCTGAGCGGAGCGCAGCGGAGCGACATCCGACGGAGCGACAGCTCTGTGACAGCCCGGAACGCGGGTCCCGACACCGGGGCCCGCGTTCCGCGCGTCCGGCAGCGGTGCGGCTGTCGAGGGTTTCGTCGGGTCGCGACCCACGTCGGGTACGTCATTGAGCATGACCGAGAACTCCCCCGACCTCGAGCGGTTCGTGCGCGCCCAGGATGCAGGCGGCACCTACGCGTCCGCGCTGGCCGAGCTGAGGGCCGGGTCCAAGCGCGGTCACTGGATGTGGTTCGTCTTCCCGCAGGTGGCGGGTCTCGGACGCAGCGAGACAGCGAGGGCGTATGCCGTGTCGGGCCTCCCCGAGGCACGCGCCTACCTGCGCCATCCCGTTCTCGGACCCCGCCTCCGTGAGTGTGCGCAGGCGCTGGACGGCCTCGACACCAGCGACCCGGTCGAGGTGCTCGGCTCCATCGACGCGACGAAGCTGCGCTCGTCGATGACGCTCTTCGAGCGAGCAGCGGACGACCCTGCCGACGCCGAGCCCTTCGCGCGCGTGCTCGAGCACTTCTTCGGTGGCCGCCGCGACGACGCCACGACCGGGATCCTCGGCTCGTGACCGTGGAGCGCGCCGACCGCGACACCGGCACCAGAGACTCCGCCCCGGTCACGGATACTGCCGACAGTCCGGACCCGCGACGGTGGAAGGCCCTGTGGGTCTGCCTCGTCGCCGGCTTCATGACGCTCCTCGACGTCAGCATCGTCAACGTCGCCCTGCCCTCGATCCAGTCCGGGGTGCAGGCCACGCCGAGCGACCTGCAGTGGGTCGTGTCCGGCTATGCCCTCGCCTTCGGCCTCACCCTCGTGCCCTCCGGCCGCATCGGCGACGTCCTGGGCAGGCGAACCGTCTTCGTCGTCGGTGTCGTGCTCTTCGGACTCGCCAGCCTCGCCTGCGGACTCGCGCCCGGCAGCGCCCTGCTCGTCGTGGCAAGGCTCGTGCAGGGGGCCGCCGGCGGCATCCTCAACCCCCAGGTCTCCGGCCTGATCCAGCAGCTCTTCCGGGGCGCCGAACGCGGGCGCGCCTTCGGCCTGCTCGGCGCGACGATCGGGATCTCGACGGCCGTGGGGCCCGTCGTCGGGGGCCTCATCCTCGACGGCCTCGGCGAGCAGACCGGCTGGCGGTGGATCTTCTTCGTCAACCTCCCGATCGCCGCGGCGGCGGTGGTGCTGGCGATGCGCTGGCTGCCCGACCCGCCGGAGCGCGACCGCACCCGGCGCATCGACGGCGACCCCGTCGGCGTGGTGCTGCTGGGCGCCGGTGTGCTCGGCATCCTGCTGCCCGTCGTGGAGAGCGGACGTGGCGGTGCGAGCGTCCCGTGGTGGGTCTCCGTCGTCGGGCTGGCCTTCCTCGTCGGCTTCCTCGCGTGGGAGCGGGCCTACACCCGCCGCGGCCGGAGCCCACTCGTCGACCTCGCGCTCTTCCAGGTACCCGGCTACGCGTCAGGGGCTGCGGTCGGCACGATCTACTTCGCCGGCTTCACCGGCATCTTCTTCGTGCTGACGATCTTCTTCCAGCAGCAGCTGGGCTACACGCCGTTGCTCGCGGGTCTCGCGGTCACCCCGTTCGCGGCCGGCTCGGCCGTGACCTCGACGATCGGAGGCCGCCTCGTCAGCCGCTTCGAACGGTCGCTCGTCACCGTCGGGCTCAGCATCGTCCTCGTCGGCATCATCGCCGTCGACGTCGTCCTCGGCACCGTCCACGGCTCCTCGCTCGGCTGGTGGCTCGCCGGCCCCCTCCTCGTCGCCGGCATCGGCAGCGGCCTCGTCATCTCCCCCAACATCACCCTGACCGTCGACCGGGTGCCCGTCGAGCGGGCTGGCACCGCGGGTGGTCTGCTCCAGACCGGCCAGCGCATCGGCACGGCTGCCGGGATCGCACTCGTGGGCGCGGTCTTCTACTCCGGAGCCGCCTCCGGACAGGGGCTCCAAGCCTCCGCGGCCCTGCGGGTCGCGGCGGTGCTCGTCGCCGTCGCGCTCCTGGCCAGCGCCCTCGACCTCCGGGGTCGGCGCCGGCGCGCACGAGACGCCTGACGGCATACGTCCAGCACGACACGCCGGTCGCAGCGAACCGGTTTCGTCAAACGGCTGCGCCGAAAAGGGACAAAAGGTTTGAATCGAACCGTCATCGGCGCTCCGGTCGGTGGCCTCGCCTCACGACCGTGTCTGGAAGTTCCGATGAAGCCAACCTCAGCGACTCCCCCTCCCGGAGGCACCAGAGCCCTCGGAGCCCTCCGGGGCCTCGGAGCCCTCCGGGGCTTCGGGCGCCTCGGCCTCGTGCTGTCCGTCCTCGCCTCTCTCGTGCTCCTGCCGGCCGCCGCGCCGAGCGCCTCCGCGGGCGGCGTCCCGGTCCCCGCCACGCCCACCGGCCTGCCCGCCGCCATCGAGGGGCTCTCGCCCTACGTGCCGCCGACCGGGTGCGACCTGCGCACGCGCACGGGCTCGCTCAAGCTCGCCCAGCTCATCCAGGCGACGTATGCCAACACCTACGGACTGTCGCGTCCCTGCACCTCGGCGCTCACCCCGTCCTCGGAGCACTTCGACGGCCGGGCCGTCGACACCTTCTTCAACGTGCGCAACGCCACCCAGCGAGCGCAGGCCACCGCCTTGATCAGCTGGCTGCTCAGCACCGACAAGGCCGGCAACCCCTACGCGAACGCCCGTCGCCTCGGCGTCATGTACATCATCTGGAACAACAAGATGTGGAGCTCCTACCGCCCCGCCGAGGGGTGGCGTCCCTACAGCACCTGCGCGACGACGCCGTCCACGTCCTACGACACGGCGTGCCACCGCAACCACATCCACCTCAGCCTCTCGTGGGAGGGCGCCAACGGCCGGACCTCGTTCTGGACCAAGGCGGTCGCCCCGGTCGACTGGGGCCCCTGTCGCCCCGCCGACCTCAACTGGTCGTCCGGCAACGCTGCCCCCAACGCCCGGCCCTGCCCGCGCTACGCCACCGTCAAGGCGCCCTCCGGTGCCAGCGCGCTGCTCAAGGAGCTCGTGCCGCGGTCCGGGATGGTGCTGCGCCCCGGCATGAAGGGCCCGGCCGTGACGATCCTGCAGAAGGCTGTCGGGGTCTCGCCCGCGACCGGCACCTTCGGCTCCACGACGACCAGCCGCGTCAAGGCCTGGCAGAGCAAGCACGGTCTCCCGGCCAGCGGCGTCATGTACTCGCCGACGTGGCGGGCGCTGCTGGCCGCCAACGGCATGCGTCGCTGACCCACCACGTCCACCACCACCGTCGCCGAGGCCCACGGGCCTCGGCGACCATGTTCGTGTGACGTGCCTGCTGCGCGACGGTCAGGCGGCGCGGGAGGACGTCGCGGCATACGCGTGGTCCACGGCCGTGCGCACGCGGCGGTGCGGCCACGTGGCGGCGACGACCATGATGAGGGCCAGGCAGACGGCGGCACAGACCGCGACGCCCTGGTGGGCACTCGTGTGCTGGCCGACCCAGCCCGCAGCCAGGAACGACAGTCCGGCCGCCGCGATGGACACGCTGCCGGCGAGGCTGAAAATACGGCCCCGGAGGGCGGGCTCGGTGACAAGCGCGAAGGTCGCCTGCAGCGGGACCATGAACGCCTGGAGCATGCCCGAGACGAAGAAGAGCGCCGCGACAACCCAGATCGGCGGGTGCAGCGCGGTCGCGAGCAGCGGCAGCGGCATGAGCAGGGCCAGCGGCACGATCGACTGGTTCTGCTGGTGCACGTCGCGCCGGCCGACGACGAGGATGCCGACGACGGCCCCGATGATCGGCGCGGCCATGAGCGCTCCGCCCCAGCCGTTGCGGCCCGCGATCGGGATGGCGAGGGCCTCGGGGGCCGCGATGCCGAGGCTGGCCACGGCGCTCAACGTGACGAGGCGCGCGAGGACCGGGTGACGGGCGAGGTCGCCCGCGGCGGTGGAGAGGTCGCGGACGAATCCACGCAAGCCCTTGCCGCGCTCCCCGGTGACCGGCCGCAGCGGCACGACGAAGAGGATGACGAGAGCCGCGACGACGAACGTGAGCAGGTCGAGGAGCAGCCCGGTCTCGGCGCCGACGAGCGCGACGAGCCCGCCACCGACCGCCAGACCGATGGCCTGGTTGAACTGCTCCGACATGGCACCCAGCCCCACGGCACGTGCGTAGAGGTGACGGTCCTCGAAGAGGTCGGTGAGCAGCACCATGTTGGACGCCGTCGAGGCACCACCGACGAGCTCGAGCGCGAAGAGGACGAGGAAGATCAGCCACAACGTGGAGGTCGTGAAGACGAGCCACATGATGACGAGCACGCACGCCGCCCGGACGAGGTGGGACCAGATGAGGACCCACTTGTAGGGGAAGCGGTCGACGATGGGACCCACGAGGCTGCGTCCGAAGAAGGTCGGCACGAGGCTGACGGCGAGGGTCGTCGCCGTCGCGAGCGGCGACCTCGTCCGCTCGTAGACCACGGCCGCGACCGTGACGCGGGCGATGTAGTCGCCCCACATCGACAGCGCGTTGGCCAGGAAGATCGGGAGGTAGCGCGGCACCCGGAGAACGGCGCCGTACGTCGGCACACTGCCGGCCTGGCCCTCGCTCCGAATCACGGGACGACGCTACCCCGAGGTGGGGACTCGTAAAAGTTGAAATCAGTGGCGTGGCGCGAGCGCCGCGCCACCCGGCGCCACAGCTCGGCCAAGGCCGCTCCCTCACCGGCGGAACGGCCCATGATGCGCCCGATCCCGTCGAGGTCGCGCAGGTCCGACGGGACACTGTCGATGGCCCTGCCGCGCCACAGCACACCGGCGTTGCGCATGAGCGCACCGAGGCGCCAGGCCTCCCGGAGAGCGGTGGCATCCTCCACCGAGACGAGGCCCTCCTCGCTCAGTGCCGCGAGGCCCGCCATGGTGCCGGTCACCCGGAGCGCCGGACGCTCGTGCGCGTGCCGGAGCTGGTGCAGCTGCACGACCCACTCGACGTCGGTGAGGCCGCCACGACCGAGCTTGAGGTGGGTCCGGGGGTCGGCGCCCCGAGGCAGGCGCTCGCTCTCGACCCGAGCCTTGAGGGTGCGGATGTCGCGCACCTGGCTCTCGCTGATGCCGCCCTCGGGCCACCGCAGCGGGTCGATGAGTGCGAGGAAGGCGTCGGCCAGCTCCTGCGGTCCCGCGATCGGGGTGGCCCGCAGCAGGGCCTGGAACTCCCACGTGAGGGCCCAGCGCTCGTAGTAGGTGCGGAACGAGTCGACGCTGCGCACCAGCGGGCCGGCCTTGCCCTCGGGGCGCAGGTCGGCGTCGAGGCCGAGACCGGGGTCGGGTCCGGACCCGGAGAGGAGCTTGCGCAGCTCCTGGACGACCATCGTCGCGAGGGTCTGGACGTCCTGCTCCGAGGAGCCGGGGTGCGGCTGGTGGACGAACATGACGTCGGCGTCCGAGGCGTAGCCGAGCTCCCGGCCGCCGAGGCTGCCCATGGCGACGACGAGGATGTCGCCCCCGACGGGGCGGCCCTCGCGCCGCTCCACCTCCTGGGTGGCGACCTCGAGCGCGACCTGGATCGTCGCGCCCGTGAGGTCGGTCAGGGCCTGGCCGACCCCGGCCAGGTCGATGACCCCCACGAGATCACCCATGACGATGCGGAGCAGCTCGTGGCGCCGGATCGCGCGGATCGCGGCCACAGCATCGGCGGCCGAGTCGCGCCGACCGGCCGCGGACTGCATCCTCGCGGTGATCGTGTCACGGCTCCGAGGCGTCAGTCCGTTGTCGTCGCCGAGGATCGAGACGCTCTCCGGGGAGCGCACGAGCAGGTCGGCGGCATAGCGGCTGCGAGCCAGGCAGTGCGCGAGCCGGTCGGCGGCACGGCCCTCGTCGCGAAGCATCTTGAGGTACCAGTGCGTCGTGCCGAGCCCGTCGGAGACACGACGGAACGACAGCAGTCCGGCGTCGGGGTCGGCCTCGTCGGCGAACCACCCGAGCATGACCGGGAGCAGGGTGCGCTGGATCGCGGCGCGGCGGCTGACACCGGTCGTCAGGGCCTCGATGTGGCGCATGGCGCCGGCCGGGTCGCGGAAGCCGAGCGCGAGCAGGCGCTGCTGCGCCGCCTCCGGGCTGAGCCGAGCCTCGGTGGGGCTGAGCTTGGCGGCGGCCGCGAGCAGCGGCCGGTAGAAGAGGCGCTCGTGCAGCCGGCGCACCTCGCGGGCGGCGGCCTGCCGGTCGGCGACGACGGCGCGTTCCGGGTGCGTGCGGTGGCCCATGGCGCGACCGAGCCGGCGCAGGTCGGCCTCGGCCACCGGCATGAGGTGCGTGCGCCGGAGACGGTGCAGCTGGATGCGGTGCTCCAGGCAGCGCAGGTGGCGGTACGCCCGGTCGAGCACGGCGGCGTCCTCGCGTCCGACGTAGCCGCCACGGGCGAGGGCTGAGAGCGCCTCGAGCGTCGTCGCGGAGCGCAGGCTGGGGTCGGTGCGCCCGTGCACGAGCTGGAGCAGCTGGACGCTGAACTCGACGTCGCGCAGGCCGCCCGGGCCGAGCTTGAGCTGGCGGGCCGCCTCGTTGGCCGGGACGTGCTGCTCGACCCGCCGGCGCATCGCCTGCACGTCCTCGACGAAGTGGTCGCGCCCGGCGGCCTCCCACACCATCGGCGAGATCTCGGCCTTGTAGCGCAGCCCGATCTCCTTGTCCCCTGCGGAGACCCACGCCTTGAGGAGGGCCTGGAACTCCCACGTCTTGGCCCAGCGCTCGTAGTAGGCCTTGTGGCTGTTGATGGTGCGCACGAGCGGCCCCTGCTTGCCCTCGGGTCGCAGCGCCGCGTCGACGGGCCAGAGGCTGCCCTCCGGGGTCGGCGTCGAGCAGGCCCGCATGGTCGCTGTTGCGAGGGCGGTGCCGACGCGCAGGGCGGTCTCCTCGTCGGCGCCGTCGGCCGGCTCGACGACGAAGATGACGTCCACGTCGCTGACGTAGTTGAGCTCGCCGCCGCCGGTCTTGCCCATCCCGATGATCGCGAGCCGACAGGCCTCGTGGCCGTCGCCGTACTCCTCGCGGGCGATGACGAGCGCGGCCTCGAGGGCGGCCTCGGCCAGCTCGGCCAGGGCCTCGCCGACCGCCGGCATCTCGGCGAGCGGGTCTGCGGCAGTGACGTCGAGGGCGGCGATGCGCAGCAGCCCACGCCGGTAGGCGATCCGCAGGGCGTCGTGCGCCGTGTGGTCCCCGCGGCCCTCACCCACGGCGTCGACGAGATCGGTGCGCACCTGGTCACCCGGGCGCCGCTCCGCGCGGGCGGCGTCGACCCAGTGCTCCGGGTGGCGGACCAGCTCGTCGACGAGGGCGCTCGAGGCGCCGAGCACGCCCAGGACGCGCTCACGCCCGACGCCCGGCGCGGCGAGCTCGGTCGCGAACGCCGTGATCCCCCAGCCCGGGTCGTCCGCGAGCCGAGCGAGCGACTCCGCGACCCGCACGAGGCCCAGCAGGCACTGGTCGGGGTCGGCGGTCTCCGCCATGACGCCGGCGATCTCGTCGAGCTGACCGTCGGCCACGGCGGCCCGGATCGGCAGCAGCGCCCGGTCGTCGACGAGACCGACGGCTCGGTCGGGGTCGGCGAAGCCGAGCCGGGCGAGAGCGCCCTCGGTCGTGCTGGTGCGTGATGACATGAGTGCCGGACCGTCGAATCGCCAGGTGTGAGTGGGTGTTTCGCGCTCCGTCAGAGACGGGGCAGGTAGCGCTCGAGCTCGAAGCGGGTGACCTCGTGGCGGTAGTCGAGCCATTCCTGACGCTTGTTGCGCAGGAAGAAGTCGAAGACGTGCTCGCCGAGGATGTCGGCGACGAGCTCACTCTCCTCCATGACCTCGAGCGCGCGGCCCAACGAGGACGGCAGCGGCTTGATGCCCATGGCGCGGCGCTCGGAGTCGGTGAGGCTCCAGACGTCGTCCTCGGTCTCGGGCGGCAGCTTGTAGCCCTCCTCGATGCCCTTGAGCCCGGCGCCGAGGAGCACCGCGAACGCGAGGTAGGGGTTGCAGGCCGAGTCGAGCGAGCGGACCTCGACGCGGGTGGACTGGCCCTTGTTGGGCTTGTGCATCGGGACCCGGACGAGGGCGGACCGGTTGTTGTGCCCCCACGTCAGGTGGGCCGGCGCCTCTCCCCCGCCCCAGAGGCGCTTGTAGGAGTTGACCCACTGGTTGGTGACGGCGGCGATCTCGGCCCCGTGCCGCAGCAGGCCGGCGATGAACTGACGGCCGACCTTGCTCAGCTGGTAGGGCGCTCCCGCCTCGAAGAAGGCGTTGGAGTCGCCCTCGAAGAGCGAGAGGTGCGTGTGCATGCCGGACCCCGGGTGCTCCGAGAACGGCTTGGGCATGAACGTCGCGTAGATGCCCTGGCTCAGGGCGACCTCCTTGACGACCGTGCGGAAGGTCTGGATGTTGTCGGCCGTGCTCAGCGCGTCGGCGTAGCGCAGGTCGATCTCGTTCTGGCCGGGTGCACCCTCGTGGTGGCTGAACTCGACCGAGATCCCCATGTTCTCGAGCATCGTGATCGCGGCCCGGCGGAAGTCGTGGCCGGTGCCGTGCGGCACGTGGTCGAAGTAGCCGGCGTCGTCGACCGGGATCGGGCGTCCCTGCGCGTCGCGGCCCTGCTCGAGGAGGAAGAACTCGATCTCGGGGTGGGTGTAGAAGGTGAAGCCGAGGTCGGCAGCCTTGCCGAGGGCTCGCTGCAGCACGTGCCGCGGGTCGGCGAAGCTCGGCGTGCCGTCGGGCAGCTGGAGGTCGCAGAACATCCGGGCGGTGCCGGGCGGGTCGCCGCGCCACGGAAGGATCTGGAAGGTCGACGGGTCGGGCTTGGCGAGCATGTCGGCCTCGTAGACGCGGGCGAAGCCCTCGATGGCCGAACCGTCGAAGCCGATGCCCTCCGCGAAGGCCCCCTCGAGCTCGGCCGGGGCCACGGCCACGGACTTGAGGGTGCCGAGCACGTCCGTGAACCACAGACGGACGAAGCGGATGTCGCGCTCTTCGATCGTGCGCAGCACGAACTCTTCCTGACGGTTCATGTCTCGATCCTGCCGCATGGCTGTTTCACGGATGTTGCGACACACGATCCTCGGGACGGCAGGTGCGTCGTCAACGGGGTCGTATGCCGTGTGGTGCGCGTGCGAAGGGCCCCCGGGAGGTGTCCCGGGGGCCCTTCGGTCTCATGACGCGGACGTCAGTCGGAGGTCACTTGAAGGCGACCTTGACCTGCAGCTCGTTGCCGCCGTCACGGGTCTTGGTGACCGTCATCGTCGTGCCCGAACCGGCCACCTTGGTGGAGCCGAGCGGGTTCTTGGCCGACCAGTAGCGGTCGACGACCGAGTCGTCGAACGTCGGGATCGCCGGCTGCGACGGGACGACCGTCTCGACACCGTTGCGGTGGAAGGTGACCGCGTCGGTCCGCTCCTGGCCGAAGGTCGCGTCGAACGGCTGACGGCGGTTGCCGAGCATCGTCTGCGGACCCGTGGCGTTGTTGAGCATGACCGGCGCCGGGCGGGCGTCGACCGGGAGCACCTGACCGCCACCGGGGTGGTCGATGGTGTTGTTGTCGCCGTACTCACCGTTGGCGAACCAGACGAGCATGCCGTTCTGGTAGGGGAAGCGCTCCACCCAGTCGGGCCTGCTGTTGCCCCAGCCGAAGTTGTACGGACCGGTCTTCAGCGTCGCGTCGTAGCCGCTGTAGACGCGGTTCTCGGCGAGGTAGAAGTCCTGGACCTTCTTGGACGACGTGCCGTCGATGATCGAGAAGCCCTTGGCCGTCCAGGCACCTGCACCCGACTCGACGTCGTCGACCGGGCCGGCGACGCCGTCCGTGGTCACGCTGACGTCGTCCACGAAGGCCTCGCTCGAGACGCCGCCGTCGGTGGCGACGCGGAAGCGGAACAGGACGCTCTGGCCCTTGTAGGCCGAGAGGTCCCACGACTTCTGGGTCCAGCCGAAGACGTCGTTGACGGGCGTCCCGATCTGGGTCCAGTTGGCGCCGTTGTCGGTGGAGACCTCGGCGTACATGTAGTCGTAGTCCTTCTCCAGGTTGCCCTGGACCCAGGCGTTGACCGACGCGGACGTCTTGGCACCGGTGAGGTCGACCGTGCGCGAGAGGGTCGAGTTCAGGTTGTCGCCGAACCCGCTCCACCACTCGGCCTTGCCGGAGTGGGGCGTGTTGCGCTCGGAGGTCACCGTGCGCTCGGGCAGCGGCACGATGAGGGCCTGCACCGAGCCGCTCTTGGTGGCGAGGTCGGCCTGGCTGAGCTTGACCGAGGTGTCCTCACCGAACGGCACGACCTTGTGGTCGAGCCAGCCGAGCTGGAGCTTCTCCCACGGGCCCATGTAGCCGGGCGTCGTGCCGATCGAGCCCTTGCCGCGGTTGAGCCACGAGCCGCCGCTCATGAGCGTCCAGAAGGCGGTGCTGTTGTCTCCGCCGTTGGTGTCGTAGAGGTCGGGCAGGCCGAGGTCGTGACCGAACTCGTGCGCGAACACGCCGAGGCCGCCGTTCTCGGGCTCGGTCGTGTAGTCACCGATCCACATGCCGGAGCTGCCGAGCGGCACGCCACCGAGCTTGTTGAAGTCGGGGCCGGTCTTGCCGGCGTCGGTGGAGAAGGCGTACCAGCGGTGCGACCAGATGGCGTTGACGCCCTGCGCACCACCGCCGGCCTCCTCGCCCTCGCCGGCGTGGATCGCCTGGAAGTGGTCGATGTAGCCGTCGGGCTCGTTGAAGTCGCCGTCGCCGTCGTAGTCGTAGCGGTCGACCTTGTCGAACTGCGCGAGGTACGTCTTGATGTCGGCGTCGCTCTTGCCGGCCGCCTTCTGCGCGTTGTACCAGGCCGTCGCGGTGTCCTTGACGTAGTTCCAGTAGCCGTCGGCGTTGTTCTTGGCGCCGTAGCGGGCCTCGTTGTAGGGGACGGTCACCCAGTCGGAGACGTCACCCTTGGCGAGGAAGCGGCCGTTGGACTGCTTGAGGTAGAAGTCCTTGAAGGACTCACCGTTGCCGAACATCATCTCCAGGTAGTGGTCCCGGTTGAAGTCCTTGGTCCAGTACGTCGAGTTGTCGTCGGTGCTGTTGCCGTCCCAGTTGCGGTCCGGCGAGGCGATCTGGTTGTGCACCGGACCGGGGGTCGTGTCGAACGGGGACTTCGTCTGCGTGCCGAAGTCCGTGAGGATCGTGAAGATGTCCTCCTCACGGTTCACCGGGTAGTTGACGTACCGGGACTTGCCCGGCTTGCCGTCCTTGCCCTTGCCCTTGACCTCGATGACGCGGTTGCCGTTGATGGTCTTGGTCGTGGCCTCGCCCTTGAGGAGCTTGGCGACGGCGTCCTTGCGCTCGGCGCTCTGGGCCTCGGCGAGGGGGTTGGGCAGGTTGTCCGGCCGAGAGGCCTGCGCGGCCGCGGGGTCACCGCTCACCGGGGCCTTGGCGACGGGCGTTGCCTGAGCCTGCATCGGGGCGGTGAGGCCGGTGACGACGAGCGCCCCAACGGCCAACCCCGAGACAGCGCTCCAATGGCGCTTGTTCACGTTCTGTCCTCCTGGTCACAAGGCGCCGTGATCCGGCACCTCGCGTATAACAGCACAGATCACAGACAATGTGGCGTCCAGTCACAGGCAAATCGAAAAAACTTGTGCCGTAAGGCAGTTCGTCGCCAAGAACGTAAAATCTTCGTAAAGGAGTGGGTGCCAGGTCTTGGCTAACCCGCCCCGGTCGTATACGGGTCCCACCCGTCACAGACCGGGCTCTCGGGCTCACCGATATGCTCCCCGGATGAGCACAGACGCTCCCGAGGAGCAGAGTCCCTACGGTGCCGGCAGCAGGGGTGCGCAGGCCCCCACCCCGGCGGAGGGCGGCGCTCCGTCACCCCGCAAGGTGCGCATCCCCCACCTGCACGCCATGAAGGCCGAGGGTCGCAGGTGGGCGATGCTCACGGCATACGACATGTATGCCGCCCAGATCTTCGACGAGGCGGGCATCCCCGTCCTGCTCGTCGGCGACTCGGCCGGCAACAACGTCTACGGCTACGAGACGACCGTCCCCGTGACGCTCGAGGAGATGATCCCGCTCGTACGGGCCGTGTCCTCGGCCGCGCGCCGCGCCCTCGTCGTGGCCGACCTGCCGTTCGGCTCCTACGGCGCCTCCGTCGAGCAGGGCTTCGCCAGCGCCGTCCGCCTCATGAAGGAGGGCCTCGCCCACGCCGTGAAGCTCGAGGGGGGCACCGCGATGGTCCCCCTCGTCAAGACGCTCACCGACGCCGGCATCCCCGTCATGGCCCACGTCGGCTTCACGCCGCAGAGCGAGCACCAGCTCGGGGGCTACCGGGTGCAGGGCCGCGGTGACGCCGCCGACGCCCTCGTCGACGAGGCGCGCGCCCTGCAGGACGCCGGGGCCTTCGCCGTGGTGCTCGAGATGGTGCCGGCACCCGTCGCCGCCCGCGTCACCGAGGTGCTGAGCATCCCGACGATCGGGATCGGCGCGGGCAACGGCACCGACGCCCAGGTGCTCGTGTGGAGCGACTTCGCCGGCCTGCGCACCGGCAAGGCCCCGCGCTTCGTCAAGAAGTACGCCGACCTGCGCGGCACCCTGCTCGACGCCGCACGGGCGTATGCCGCGGACGTCGAGTCGGGCGCCTTCCCCGACGCCGAGCACTCGTTCGAGTCCTGACGCGCCGGCGCCCGTCCGGTCCGAGGAGGACCGCACGGGCGCCGTGGGCGTGTGGGCCGGAACGTCCTCGATCAGGACCGGCCGTCGGGCTCAGGCGTCGCCGTCACCCGACGCCGCCCCGGACCCCGTGGCCCCGCGCTCGTTCCAGTCGCGGTCCTCGGAGTCCCACTGCTCCGTCTTCTTGTGGGCGGTGTCGAGCGCTGCCCGCGCCTCCGCCTCGGTGGCGTACGGGCCGAGCACCTGCTCGCCACGGCTGCGGTTGTCATCGGTCTCGACCTGACCCGTGTCGACGTTGTACCAGAAGCTCACGTGCGCACTCCTTCTCTCCTCGGACTCTTGCCACTTCACCGTCGGAGCGGACGGGTCCGCGTCGTGAACGCCACGCGTGGACGCCACCCGCCGACGACCTAGACTCCACCGTATGCCGTTGCTCCAGCCGCGGGTGTCGCCACACCCCCTCAGTCCGCGCCGACCGGTGCCCGCCTCGATCGAACGGCCGCACTACGTCGACGTGCCCAACCCGCGCGAGGACGGCGACGTGCGGATCAAGGACGCCGAGACCATCGAGAAGATGCGGATCGCCTCGCGCATCGCCGCGACGGCCATGGTCGAGGCCTCCAAGGCCATCGCTCCCGGCGTCACGACCGACGCGCTCGACGCCGTCGCCCACGAGTACATGCTCGACCACGGCGCCTACCCCTCGCCGCTCGGCTACAAGGGCTTCCCCAAGTCGGTGTGCACGAGCGTCAACGAGGTCATCTGCCACGGCATCCCCGACGCGCGCCCCCTCGAGGACGGCGACATCGTCAACATCGACGTCACGGCCTACATCCACGGCGTGCACGGCGACACCGACGCGACCTACCTCGTCGGCGACGTCGACGAGGAGTCCCGGCTGCTCGTCGAGCGCACCCACGAGGCCATGATGCGCGGCATCCGCGCGGCCCGGCCCGGCCGCGAGATCAACGTCATCGGCCGCGTCATCGAGAGCTATGCCAAGCGCTTCGGCTACGGCGTCGTGCGCGACTTCACCGGCCACGGTATCGGCCTCGAGTTCCACTCCGGCCTCATCGTCCCGCACTACGACGCCGCGCCGCACTACGAGACGGTGATCGAGCCGGGCATGACGTTCACCATCGAGCCGATGCTCAACCTCGGCACCCACGAGTGGGACATGTGGGACGACCGCTGGACCGTCGTCACCCGCGACCACAAGCGCTCGGCCCAGTTCGAGCACACCATCGTCATCACCGACGACGGCAACGAGATCCTGACCCTTCCCGAGGAAGGCGCAGGCGCCGCCTGAGCCGTCCTGCTGCGCGGGGACTCACGCGCACCCCGCACTCGCACCACCAGCACCACCCGCTGACCCGACCACGTCCTCGACAAGGAAGCACGGACCATGGCCAAGCACGGCAAGCCCCTCGGCATCGACATCGGCGGCAGCGGCATCAAGGGTGCCCCGGTCGACCTCAAGGCGGGTGAGCTCGCCGGCAAGCGGCTCAAGATCCTGACGCCCAAGCCGGCCACGCCCGACGCCGTCGCCGAGGTCGTCGACCAGATCGTCGACCACTTCGCCGACGTGACGGGCGACTCCCCCATCGGCGTGACGGTCCCGGCCGTCGTCATCCGCGGCACCGTGCTGTCGGCCGCCAATATCGACCCGTCGTGGATCAACACCGACGCCGAGGCGCTCATCAAGGAGCACACCGGCCGTGCCGTCACGGTCCTCAACGACGCCGACGCAGCCGGGCTCGCGGAGATGTACTACGGCGCCGCGAAGGGGGTCAAGGGCCTCGTCATCCTCACGACCCTGGGGACCGGCATCGGCAGCGCGATCATCCACGACGGCCGGCTCGTCCCGAACTCCGAGCTCGGCCACCTCGAGATCGACGGCTACGACGCCGAGGACCGCGCCGCGTCGTCGATCAAGGACATCGAGGGCCTGTCCTGGGACGAGTACGTCGAGCGGCTCCAGACCTACTACGACACCATCGAGAAGCTCTTCTCCCCCGACCTCATCATCGTCGGTGGCGGCATCTCCAAGGACAGCGACGACTTCCTGCCGAAGCTCAAGCTGCGCTGCCCGATCGTCCCGGCGCAGCTGCGCAACCAGGCCGGCATCATCGGCGCCGCGCACCTGGCCGTCGACCTGGCCTGACGAGACGTCGGCGTGTGCCGGGTGGCCCGCCACCCGGCATACGCCAACGTGCGCTTCTCGGTGCGCTTCTCAGCGTCGGGTGCGCCAGACCAGGCGGTGCACCCCGAGGTGCTTCGGCAGCGTCCGCAGCCCGGGGATCCGCGGGATGCAGACGAAGCCGATGCTGAGCACGATCATCAGGGCCCAGACGGCGATCTCGGCGTTGTCCGACGTCGAGAACGGCGGCACCTGGTACCACAGCGAGTACAGCCACAGCCACGGCTGGCCCGGGTAGTTGCCCGTCTCGTTCATGATGCCCCACTGGTCCCCGCCGAGGTTCTGCGCGCGCGCCGCGTCCTCGAGGTGGGTGCCGTCCGCGAGGAGCAGCAGCGCCTTGGTGCTGTCGACCCCGAAGAAGCTCGTGCGCGACGTGAGCAGGCCCTCGAGCGAGCCGCTCTCGGCCAGTCGCAGCTCGGCTGCGGCGATGGCCGGGACCGGTCCGTAGTCCCCGCTTGCGACCTTGGCCGGGTCACCGTCCGGCGCGGCGGCCAGCGCGTCCACGTAGGCCGAGGCCCACGCCTGCTGCCGGTCCGCGGACGCCGCGTCCCACACCCGAACGGCGGCGCTGGAGGCGGCGTCGGAGGTGAGGGTGCGCACCGGGTCGAGGACGAGGTCCTTGGCCGAGTCGACCGGCTGGGTGACACCCGGCAGCGACTGCAGGTCGACCGGCCCCAGGCTCTGCCCCTCGCTCGCGGTGTTGTACGGCGGACCGTAGCCGGCGCTCGTCGTCGTCCCGGCCAGCTCACCGGCGGCCGTGGCGACCACGTCGGACGGAGCCTGAGGAGCCCACTGCTGCAAGGAGATCGCCGGCTCGTCCGGCGAGGAGAAGACGAGCGCGGCGACGACGGAGAGGAACGAGACCACCGCGAGCGCGATGACGAACTCCTTGACGAGGTCGTAGCGGCGGGTGGGGAAGGCGTGCGCGTCGGGCGTGGGTCCCCATCCACCGGTCCCCCTGCTCATGGCGCCACCTGCCCACCGGCATCAGCCGTCGGGTCCGTCGCGCCGATGGGTGGCGCGACGCCCCGACGCCGCACGAGGACCACGTGCACGGCGACGATGGCGCCGACGACCAGGGGCAGGAGCGAGACGTGCCACAGCACCATCTGCCCGAGGTTCATGACGTTGAAGTACGCCCCGATGCCGGCAGCGTTGAGCCCGTCCTTGGCCTGGGTCGAGATCCACTGCGAGTCGAAGTTGGTCTGGATGAGGTAGCCCGTGAAGGCCGTCCCCAACGAGCCGAAGAAGGCGAGCGCGCCTGTCGCCCAGGTCATTCCGCGGTTGCCCCGCCACGAGGCCATGAAGAACTTGCCCCACAGGTGGATCACCATCGTGGCGAAGAACAGCTCGACGCTCCAGAGGTGCACGGAGTTGACGAAGTGCCCGAACGAGCTCGTGTGCCACCACGTGACACCGCCGAGGGTCAGCACCAGGCCCGAGACGATGATGACGACGAGGCTGCTGAGACAGGCGACCCCGAACACGTAGATCCACGACGCGACGTAGACCGGCTGCCGGTCAGGCAGCCACTGGCCCTTGGGAACGAGGCCCTCGACCCACCGCGTGACGGCGGTGGTCCAGGTCGTGCGTCCCGCACCGGCCGAGGACGCCGCCGACGTGGCGCGCGGGGAGACCTCCGCCCTGCTCATCGGTCCTCGTCCTCACGGTCGGAGGGGAACGGCAGCACGAGCGCCAGCACGAAGACGACGACCATCGCGAGGATGACGACGAGGTTGGCGACGGTGATCGTCAGCCAGCCCCACTGGACGACTGGCCCTGCGGGCACCGGCTGTGACACGGCGAGCAACTGGGTGATCATGTCTGGCCTCCGGGAGCGCGAAGATGTGAGTCCTCCTGCCCGGCGCAGATCTACTACACGACGTAAGAGTAGGTCGCTGCGGGGCCGGTGCGCACCGGAACCGGAACTTCGCAGGGAACGCTCAGGCGCGTCGGAGGGTCGACAGCAGCTCCGGCGCGCGCCGGTCGTAGAGGCGGGCACCCGTCGCCACCCCGACGAGACCCACGACGACGCCGAGGCAGACCCCGACGAGTCCGGCGGCCCAACCGGCCCACGCCGACCCCTGCCACGCCAGCCAGGCGAGCAGGACCGTCGGGGCCGTGAGCGCGATGGTCGCGAGGCTGGCGATCGACTGTGCCGCGATGGTGATCCCCGCGGCCCCCGGTGGCGCGTTGAAGGGGCTCTCCCCCGACTCCGGCACGGGGTAGGGCAGCACGACGTTCATGACGCTCGACACGGCATACCCCGACCCGAGCAGGCCCACCGACAGGCCGAGCACGGCCGGGAGCAGGTCCCACCGTCCGGCGACGGCGACCCCGACGAGGACGTAGACGGGCACGAGGACGGCGGCGAGCAGCAGTGCCGGCACGATGCGCCCGCGCCGGTCGTCGCGGCCCGACACCCCGGACACGACGTGCAGCCAGAGCGCGTCGGACTCGTAGGCGACCGCGTTGTGCTCGCTCCAGCCGAGGAGGAAGGCGACGAGCGGGCCCATGAGCAGCGGCGTCCACGGGACGTCGCCGGCGATGAACGGCACGAGCAGCGCGAGCGGGACGAGCGGCGTCATGGCCATGCTGATCTGGTAGCGCGGGTCACGCCGCCAGTAGGTCAGCACCCGCGCGGCCACGGCGCCGGGCGGCGTGCCGGGCAGCCGCGCTAGCAGTCCGAGGTCGTCGCCCAGCGACGCACCCGAGTCGGTGCGCGACACTGCGCGCGGGTTGTCGATCTCGTCGCGCAGCACCCTCGACCAGAGCTGGAAGACGACCACGAGCAGGCCTGCGGCCAGGAGCAGCCGGACGATCCCGACGCCCAGGTCACCGGCGGCCACGTCGCCCGGCGCGGCCCAGGCCCAGCCGAGGGGCGACCAGGCGACGATCCCCGCAGCCGTCGTGGCGATCCCGCGCAGGTCACTCCCGAGGTTGGCGACCACGGACACGGCCGGGCCGAGGACGACGAGCAGCAGCAGCCCGAGCACCGCGACGACGTCACGCCCCCGGCGGCTCGAGATGGCGCTCGTCATGATCGCCGAGACCCAGCGGCTCGTCGTGATGGCAGTGAGCAGGCCGATGGCGGTCGCGACGACGGCGACGGCCGTCGACAGCGCGGTGTGCGACCACGCCACGACGACACCGAGCGCGAGCACCGTCGAGGCGATCGCGGGCAGCCCGACGAGCGCGGCCGCCAGGAGGCCGACGGCGAGGTCGCGGTGCGGCACGGCGAAGGTGGCGAAGCGCCCCGGGTCGAGCGTCGGGTCCGACCCGAACGAGAAGAGCGGCACGACCGTCCAGAGGATGATCCCGGCGGCGCCGGCCAGCGGGATGACGACGCGCGCGGCATCGAGCGAGGCCCGGAAGGTCGCGAGGATGACGGCGAGCCCGGCCACGAGCACGGCGAAGTAGACGATGCCGACGACGGCGCCGATCGCCTGGGCCCGGCTGCGCAGGAAGATGTTGCGCAGCAGGGTGAGCTTCAGTCGGACGAGGTGCGCAACCACGACAGCCCCACCACCTCGGTGGACCCGCCGACGAGGTCGACGAAGCGCTCCTCGAGCGTGCGGCCGCCCCGGACGGCGTCGAGCTCGCCCGCGGCCAGGACGGTGCCGTCCGAGATGACGGCGACATGGGTGCAGATGCGCTCGACGAGGTCCATGACGTGGCTCGAGAGGACGACCGTGCCACCGGACTCGACGAACCCGGAGAGGATCCGCCGGATCGTCGCGGCCGAGATGGGGTCGACGGCCTCGAACGGCTCGTCGAGCACGAGCACCCGTGGGCCGTGCACGAGCGCCGACGCCAGGGTCACCTTCTTGGTCATGCCGGCCGAGTAGTCGACGACCAGCTTGCCCTGGGCCTCGGTCAGGCCGAGGGCGGCCACGAGCTCGGCAGCCCGCTCCGACGCGAGCTCGCGGGACATGCCCCGGAGCAGCCCGGCATACGTGATGAGCTGGAGGCCCGTGAGGCGGTCGAAGAGCTTGAGCCCGTCGGGGAGGACCCCGATGAGGCGCTTGGTCGCGACCGGGTCGGACCAGACGTCGCGGCCGAGGACGAACGCCTGGCCGGCGTCGGGTCGCAGCAGCCCGGTGACCATCGACAGGGTCGTCGTCTTGCCGGCACCGTTGGGTCCGACGAGACCGAAGAACGAGCCCCGCGGCACGTCGAGGTCGATGCCCTTGACGGCGATGAGGTCGCCGAAGCGCTTGCCGAGGCCGCGCAGTGCGATGGCCGGCCCGTCGGCCGGGCCTCCTTGCGGCGCAGGCAGATCGGTGATGTCGCTCATGTCGCTCCCCCGACGTCGAGCGTCAGAAGGTCGCGGACTCGGCGTCTCGGAGGGGGACGTAGGTCAGGCCCTCCACCCCCGAGAACTGCTCGACGTGGCCGGAGTACATCCGGTGCCCGAGCTCGCTCAGCAGCGCGTCGTGGATCGGGATGAACACCCGGGGCGCGATGCGGCCCACGAAGTCGATGGAGTCGCGACTGGCAGCCCAGGGCGCGTTGAGGGGGTGCGCCAGCACGTCGACCTGTCCGGGCTCGCCGTCGTAGGCGTCGCCGGGATGGTAGAGCGACGGCTCGCCGTCGGCCCGCAGGACGACGCCGACGTTGGGGATGCGCGGCATCTTCGCGTGGTTGAACGCATGCAGCTCGCCGACGGGTGTCACGGTCACGTCGCCGACGGCGAAGTCCTCGCCCTGCCGTGACGGCACCGCGTCGAGCCCCTCGGCGCGCAGCTTCTCCGCCGTCAGGGGGTCGGTGTGCACCGTGGCGCTCGGGTTGGAGCGCAGCAGCGCGGCGACCCGCTCGGCGTCGAAGTGGTCCGCGTGGTTGTGGGTCACGAGCACCGCGTCGAGGTCGGAGAGGTCCTCGAACCCCGACGAGAAGCTGCCCGGGTCGATGAGGATGCGACGGTCGGCGGCCTCGACGAGGAGGCATGCATGTCCGAGGTGAGTCACGCGCATGGCTCCACCTAACCACGCGCCGGGTCGGCCGACGGGGGAGACACAGCCCACGCCTGCGGCCAAGCCATTGCGTGCGTGGCCGCCTCCGGCGGGCGCGGCCCGGCGCCCGACCCGGCTTCCGTGCCGGCAGCCGCCTGGCCCAGGTGGGCCTGCTCGGCCGGAGCATCGACACGCTGAGCCGCCTCTCGCTGCTGCTGCGCGGCTCGGTGCCCGGTGGCAGCGCAGCAGCCGCGTACGCCGCGCAGCAGGAGCACCTCTCCCCCGACCGCCCGACGTACTACGGCCGCGTCGTGCGCAGCGACGGGTGGGTCGTCTGCCAGTACTGGTTCTTCTACGCCTTCAACAACTGGCGGTCCGGCTTCTCGGGCGTCAACGAGCACGAGGGCGACTGGGAGCAGGTGACGGTCTACCTCGACGGCACCGGCACGCTCGACGACGACGGCCTGCCCCCGCCCCGTTGGGTGGTCTTCAGCGCCCACGACGAGACGGGCGACGACCTCCGGCGCCGCTGGGACGACCCCGACCTCGCGACGGTCGACGGACGGCACCCCGTCGTCCATGCCGGCGCCGGATCCCACTCGGGCGCCTACCTGCCCGGCGACTACCTCCACGCCGTCGCCGCACGCGCACCTGTCCCACCGCCGGACCCCGATCACCTCCAGCGAGCGCTCGCGCGACCGGCTGCTCGGGGCCTGGGCCGTCGTCAGCACGCCGATCGTCATCTACCTCGTCGCGGGGCTCTTCAAGCCCGAGGTCACCGACCGTCCGCTGGGGGTCGTCGTGCTGCTCGCGCTGCTCCTCGGCATCGAGGCCTTCACCCGCGGCTTCTTCCTGGCGTATGCCGTCCGCGTCGTCCTCGTCATCGGCGCCGTGGTGCTCGCGGGCGAGTTCGCAGGCCACTGGCAAATCGTCAGCTACTGGGTCCTCGTGTCCGTCGCGGTCGTCGTCCTCGTCGTCAACCTGCGGGACGCGCTGCGTCGTTAGGAGATCGGCGTACGGTCAGGCGTCGACGTGCGTGAGTCTGGCCTCGTACATCTCGATCTTGACGTCGATCGCCGCGAGGTGGTCGTGGACCTCGGCGAGCTGCGCGAGCACCCGGGCCCGGTGGGTCTGCAGGAGGGCCAGTCGCTCGGTCTCGTTGCCGTCGCCCTGACGGCACAGGGCGGCATACGCCTTGACCTCGCGGATCGACATCCCCGTGGCGCGCAGGCGCGTCAGCATCGTGACCCACGTCAGGTCGCGCTCGGTGTAGACGCGGTGGCCGGAGCTCGTGCGGCGCACGCCCCGGAGCATGAGCCCGTCGCGCTCGTAGTACCGCAGGGTGTGCGGGGTCAGGCCGGTGCGCTCGGCGGCCTCGGCGATGGTCAGTCCCTCGGCCGGTGCGGTGACAGTCACCCCCCATGGTCGGGGTTGGAGTGCACTCGAAGTCAAGCGTGCGGCGTGGAGGGGTGCTCGCGACCGTCGTCCGTGACCCGGCACAGGGTCGAGCGCAGGCGCCGCTGCCGCGACCGTCCGACGCCGAGGACCCCCGAGAGCCGGCGCTGCTGCGCAGCCGGCCAGGTCCAGCACCGGCACTCGGCGGACGGCGGGCTCGTCGACGGGTCCTGGCTGGAGCTCGGGTGCGGCACGGCGGTCTCCTGTCGTCGACGGTCTGTCTGGGAACGAGCAGAGCGCCGGGCAGGTTACGCAGCCTCCGTCAGGGACTCCTGCGCCCCTGCCGCAGGCGTGACCAGACCGGCGACGACGCCGGCGGCAGCCGCAGGGACCCCGTGTCGGTGGGCACGACCGCGGACTCGCGGGCGGCCTCGAGCTCGGCGAGCGCCCGCAACGAGTCGCTGATGAGCGAGCCGTAGACGGGCCACTCGTCGGGGTCCTCGAGCGGGGTCGTGCGCACCTCCTCGCGAAGCCTGGTCAGCACGTCGTATGCCGTCCGGATGCCGTTGTCGAACTTCGCGGCCGCCTCGTCGTCGTGCTTCCCGAACTGCGAGACCGCCCGCGCCAGACCTCCGAGGGCGTCGGCGTACTCCGCGAGGAACGACTCCGACGGGGTGGGCTGGTGCCGTCGCTCGTCCGCGGCGTCGACGAGGGTCCGGGCGATGCCGGTGGCCTGCCAGAGCATCCGGCGCAGCGTCTTGACGGTGTGCTCGTAGCCCTCCCAGTCGATGTCGGCCGGCCGGATGTTGTCGCGCAGGTTGAACCGCATGCTCTCGCGCCCCGTGCGGATGTCCTCGAGGACATAGGGCGCCTTCTCGGCGATCTCGGTGCCGCGGCGGTACCACCGGTTCGCCGCCGTCGCGTCCCAGTCGCCGCGCAGCCCCTCCGCCATCTCGTCGAGGAGCTCGCGCACCTGCCGGGCCAGGGCCGACACCCGCTGGCGGGGCTTGGTCAGGTGCAGCGGCGCGAACACGATCGCGTTGGTGGCCACCCCGATGACGCCGCCCGCGATCGTCTCGACGATCGTGAGGTAGGTGAACTCCTCGTTGGTCCCCTTTGCGGTGATGAGCGACAGCAGCACCATCGCCGGCACCTGGATGCCGTGGTCGCCGAGCCTCGACCACCGCCCGATGACGAGCGAGACGAGGATGACCCCGAACATCGTCCACCAGTAGACGCCGAAGACGGTCGCCACGACCCAGGCGACGCTGAGGCCCAGGACCACCGCTGCGATGCGCTGCGCGCTCGCCGAGAGCGAGCGCACCATCGTGCGGTCGACGACGAGCAGGGCCGCCATGGGTGCGTAGAACGGAACCGGGCTGTCGAGCACCCGGACGGCGAACTGCCACGCGAGCACCGTCGCGATGGCGGCCTTGACGAGCAGCAGGAGCGCGTCGCGCTCGGGGCCGGGCTGGTGCAGCGCCCGGCGCAGGGCGCGCAGGCGTTGTCTCGTGTCGTCCTGCCACTGGCTCACCGGTCACCGCCCCCCGCGGGGTGCCCACACGCCCGGCACGACGCGTGCGTCGTCTCCCACGAGCCCCACTCTAGGGGGCCCCGGAGGTCAGCTCGACCTGCGTTCGGCGGCCTCGGCGACCGCCCGCTTGTCGATGTCGTCCATGGCACGGGTGTCGCGCGGCTCCGCGAACGGCTCGAGGTCCTCGGGCACCCCCTCCGCGATGGCGCGGCTGCGGTCGAGCTCGGCGTTGACCTCGGCCCCGAGCAGGATCGCGATGTTCGTCAGCCAGAGCCACACGAGGAACACCACGACCCCGGCGAGTGAGCCGTAGGTCTTGTTGTACGACGAGAAGAAGGCGACGTAGACGGCGAAGAGCCCGGAGACCACGAGCCAGATGAGCACGGCGATGATGCCGCCGGGGCTGACCCACTTGACGCCGCCCTGCTTCGCGTTGGGGCTGGCCCAGAACAGCACCGCGAAGAGCACGGAGACGAGGATCAGCAGGACGGGCCACTTGAGCACGCCCCAGACGAGCAGGGCCGTGTCGCCCGCCCCGACGAGCCCCCCGACCTGCTCGGCGACCGGACCGCTCACCACGACGATGACCGCACTGACGATCATCACGACGACGGCGAAGAGGGTGACCCCGACCCGGATCGGCACGGTCTTCCAGATCGGACGGCCCTCAGGGATGTCGTAGACGACGTTCGAGGCTCGCATGAACGCCGACACGTAGCCGGAGGCCGACCACAACGCCACGAGCAGGCCGAGCACCGCGCCCAGGCCGGCACCGGTCCGGTTGGCCTGCGCCTGGGCGATGAGGGTGCGCACGAAGTCGGCGCTGGAGCCCGGTGCCACGGCCTGCACCTGGTCGACGACCTGGGCCGTGGCATCACGGCCGAGCAGCCCCAGAGCGGCGACGAGCACGACGAGGGCCGGCGCGATCGAGAGCAGGCCGTAGTAGGTCAGCGACGCCGCGAGGTCGGTGAGGTTGTCACGCTTGAACTCGACGCGCGCGCGCTTGAGCACGGCGACGAGGGAGGAGCGCGGCAGGTCCGTCGGGCTGTCCGGCGCCGAGTCACGGGGCGATTCGGGAGCCGAGTCGCGGGCCGAGTCGCGGGCCGAGTCGCGGGCCGAGTCGTGGGCGGGGTCGCGGGCCGAGTCGCGGGCCGAGTCGTGGGCGGGGTCGCGGGCCGAGTCGTGGGCGGAGTCGCGAGCGACGTCGCCGGAAGAGTCGGGAGCGCGGTCGCTGTGCTTCGAGGGGTCGCGCACGTGGTCGTCTGCTGGAGCCATGCCCCCCGCGTACCCAGTGGACGGGGACGGCGCACCCGCAGCGGCGCCTCGAGCACCCGGTTCGATGCGTCGGGCGGACCAGTGGCAGCATGGGGCGCTGGTGTGGGTACGACCCAGACGCACCACCACCCATGCACCACCACGCACCACGCAGCGACGAGCCCGATCCCGCGCGCGCACCGGAAGGAGACGAGGATGGCGGAAGCACCTCCCGTCCTCATCGCCGACCGCTACCGGCTGATGAACCGGATCGGCACCGGCGGCATGGGGCACGTGTGGCTGGCCTGGGACGAGCGGCTCAACCGCGCCGTGGCCGTCAAGCAGCTGCACTCCCCCGTCGGCCTGCCGGACGACGAGGCCCGCGTCGCCCATGACCGTGCCATGCGCGAGGCCCGGATCACGGCGCGCCTGCACCATCCCAACGCCGTTCCCGTCTTCGACGTCGTGGACCACGAGGGCTCGCCGTGCCTCGTCATGCAGTACCTCCCCTCGCGCAGCCTCCAGGCCGTGCTGACCGAGCGCGGGCCGCTGCCGCCGCGCGAGGTGGCCCGGATCGGGAGCGAGCTCGCCGCGGCCCTCGCCGCCGCGCACCGGGCCGACATCGTGCACCGCGACGTCAAGCCCGGCAACGTCCTCGTCGCCGACGACGGCACGGCGCGGATCACCGACTTCGGCATCTCCCACGCGCTGGGTGACGCCTCGCTCACGTCGACCGGGATGGTCACCGGGACCCCGGCCTACCTCGCACCCGAGGTCGCCCGCGGCACGTCGTCGAGCGCGGCCTCGGACGTCTTCTCCCTCGGCGCGACGCTCTATGCCGCCGTCGAGGGCTCGCCGCCCTTCGGCACCGGCGACAACGCGATGGCGCTGCTGCACCGGGTCGCCTCCGGCTCGATCGACCCGCCGTCGGACGGACCCCTGACCGCGCTCCTGCTCGCGATGCTCGCCGCCGCGCCCGAGGACCGCCCGTCGATGCGGGAGGTCTCGGACCAGCTCGCCGAGATCGCCGCGGGGCGCGCGACCCGGGACGTCGACGACCGGCCCGACACGGACCGCCCGAACCGGACGCGGGTGCTGCCCGTGGCAGGGGCCGCCGCCGCTGCAGGAGCCGCTGCAGGAGCCGCCGAACCGTCGGCGCCGACGACGGCGCCCACCTCCCGCCTGGCAGCCGCGGCACCCGCGACGTCCGCCGCCGCAGCGCCCGTGGAGCCGGTCGAGAAGCCCGCCCCGGAGCCCACCATGGGGCCCGTCGAGGAGCCCACTCGCGAGCCCGCTGTGGAGGACCGGGGCGGCCACCCGGCATACGCCATCCCTCCGGGCACCACCCGGGAGGCACCGGCCGAGCGACGCCGGCGCCTGCTCCTGCTGGCGGGCGTCATCGTGCTCGTGGGTCTCGGACTGGTCGTCTGGGCCCTGCAGGGCGAACGCCCCTCGGCCGGCCAGGCCGCACCGCCCCCGGTGACCTCGAGCGCCGCACCGCGGCCGAGCACTCCGGCTCCCAGCACGTCCAAGGCCGAGCAGCCCTCGGCGAGCACGCCGGCCAAGCCCACCCCCACGCCGTCGACGCCGTCGACGCCCTCGAAGGCGCCGTCCACGACACCCTCGACGGCGCCCGCCGGCACGACCGACGCCGAGCTCGCGAAGGCCGTGCGCGACTACTACGCCCTGCTCCCCGACAACAGGGACGCCGGGTGGGCCCGCCTCACCGACCGCTACCGGTCGACGACGGCGGGCAGCCGCTCGACGTACGAGCGCTTCTGGTCGTCGGTCGACTCCGTGAGCGTCCGTCAGGCGTCGGGGTCGGCACCGGGATCGGTCGTCGCTACCCTGCGCTACGCCTTCGCCGACGGCCGCCGCTACGAGGAGCGCACGTCGTACACGCTCGTCGACGACGGCGGGGTCCTGAAGATCGACCGCTCGTCGGTGCTCAGCAGCCGCCGGCTCTGAGCGCGGCCGGCTGACGCGTGGGCGCTGCACCACGTCGTCCGGCCCCGGACGCACCGAGCCCCGCCGACCGCGTTCGGGTGGCCATGCCCTCAGATCGTGGGCGGGGCGCCGCGGTCGGCGGGGTGCTCGGGATGGGGCTCAGCGGACGACGCGGCGACTCGTCACGGGCAGCGCCACATGACCAGTGAACGCGTGGAGTGCCCTGCCCGGTTCCGCGAGGCCCCGACCGGTGCGACGACGCTCGTCGTGCAGGCCTGCACGAGACGCTCGAGCATGGCGGCTCGCTCGGTCCCCGTCATCACCGTGGCGATCGTCTCGTCGTCGCTCGGCGTCATTGCGCTCATCGAGGTCTCCCTGGTCGCGGTGGCCGGCTCGTCGCTGCGGCCGGTCTGCCAGGTACAGGTGTACCAGCCCCATTCGGCCCAATGATCCTTAATGCCCGATTTCTGCAAGAAAGTCTCAAGGAACGTGCAAGCCACGGTATCGCGACGGTATTGCTGGGAGGCCCTTCAGACGTCGGCTACATTCGGGCCGCGCCGTCCCGGACCGCCTCCCGGATGCGGTTGTAGGTGCCGCACCGACAGACGTTGCGGATGCCGTCCAGGTCCTCGTCGGTGATCTGGCGACCCTCGGCCCGCACCTTGCGCACGAGGGCGACCGCAGCCATGATCTGGCCCGGCTGGCAGTAGCCGCACTGGGCGACGTCCCGCTCGAGCCACGCCTCCTGCATGGGGTGCAGGTCGGCGCCGACCGTGTCGGGGAGGCCTTCGATCGTCGTGATCTCGTCGTCCGGGCCCACGTCCTTGACCTGCACCGAGCAGGGGTTGAAGGCCTTGCCGTTGATGTGCGAGGTGCAGGCCTTGCAGACGTTGATCCCGCAGCCGTACTTCGGTCCGGTGATGCCGAGGACGTCGCGCAGGACCCAGAGGAGCCTGACGTCGTCGGCGACGTCGACCGTGACGGCCTCGCCGTTCACCCGGAAGGTGTGCTGTGCCATGGAGATGCTCCTCAGTAGGTGTGGGTCAGGCCGTCGGTGGGCGACGGCGGCACCGGCGGGACGAAGGTCTTGGGGGTGAACGACACCGTCCCGTGGTTGATCGGGAACCGGGTCGGGACGGTGCCGGTCGCCCGGGCGAAGGCGCAGGCCGTCGCGGCGACGGAGGCGGCGACGCCGGCCTCCCCCGCCCCGCCGGGCAGCTGCGCATCCGAGGGCATGACGATGCACTCGAAGCTCGGCGGCACGTTCCACTGGCGGGTGTAGAAGTAGTTGTCCCAGCTCGCCTCGAGGAAGTGGCCGTCCTGGAGGTGGTTGCTGCTCGTCAGCGCGAGGGCGATGCCGTCAGACACCCCGCCCATCATCTGCGCCTCCAGGCCGCGGGGGTTGACGACGAGTCCCGCGTCGACGGCGATGACCGCCTTGGTGACCCGGGGTCCCGTGACGGCGTCGCGGATCTGCCGCCCCACCGTCTCGGGACGGCAGTCGATCTCGACGAGGACCGCCGTCGCGCCCTTGTACTCGGAGTGGATCGCGATCCCCTGGGCGGTGCCGGCCGGCATCGACCGGCCCCACTGCCCGACCTCGGCGACCTTGCGCAGACACGCCTTGACGCGCTCGTTGCGCAGGAACGCGAGGCGGAAGGCGAGCGGGTCCTTGCGCACCTTCCTGGCGAGCTGGTCGATGAACAGCTCGTTGGCACAGGCGACGTCGGGCGAGTAGATGTTGCGCATGCTGCCGGTGTTGAAGCCCATGTCGACCTCGCTGAGCAGCTGGGTCACGACGCCGAAGTCGTAGGGCAGCTCCTGGGTCAGGGTGAAGATCGACTCGGCGAGGCCGAGGTTGCCCAGACCGGCCGGCAGCTCGGAGGCCATCGCCGTGAGCCGCTCGCCGAGCCCGTGCGAGAAGTCGGTCTTGATGCTCGTGTGCCGCTGCTCGAAGGTGAGCACCTCGCCCGCGAGCAGCGTGGCGCGGATGCGCGACGTCGCCATCGGGTGCGTACGCCCCTGGCGAGGCTCGTCCGCCCGGTGCCACAGGAGCTTGACGGGCTTGCGCATCGCCCTCGAGATCTTCGCGGCCTCGATGGCCGCGTCGCCGAAGAGCTTGTGCCCGAAGGACCCTCCGCCCGTGACGACGTTGACGTCGACCTTCGCGATCGGCAGGCCGAGCGCCTTGGCGATGTTGCGCTGGGCGACGATCGGCGCCTTGAGTCCGGCCCACACGGTCGCGCGGTCGTCACGGACGTCCGCGATCGCGCAGTTCGGCTCGAGGGCCGCACTGCTGCGGAACATGAACTCGAACCTCATGTCGACGGTCTGGGTCAGCAGCGGCACCTTGGGCACGGCCATCGGCAGCTCCGCGGCCTTGAGACGAGCAAGCACCGAGTCGTCCGACTCCCCCTCGACCGTTCCTCCGGCCCACGTGACGCGCAGCGCCCGCACGGCGTCGATGCACTGGCCGAACGTCGCTGCGCGCACGGCGACGCCGGTGTCGACGGCGACGACGTCGGTGACCCCCGGCATGCCCTGGACAGCAGCGAGGTTGTCGATGCTGCGCGGCGAGCCGTTGAGCGTCGGAGGGCGGCAGACCATCGTCGGCAGCGCGTCGGGCACGTCGAGGTCCATCGTGAAGCGCTTGCGACCGGTCACGGCCTCGAGCGCGTCGACCCTGCTGCGGGGAGTGCCGACGACGTCGAACGAGCTCGTCGGGGACAGCTCGACGTCGACGGCCGTGGTCGTCGAGCTCGCAGCGGCGCCCGACAGCTCGGCATACGTCCGACTGCTGCCGTCGGGAGCGGTGACGACGCCGCCCTTGGCCACGAGCGAGGCCACGGTCGCACCGAGCTCGGTGGCCGCGGCCTGCAGGAGCGCGCCCCGGGCCACGGCGGCCGCGACGCGGATCGGCGTGAACATCGACTGCATCGTGTTGGAGCCGCCCGTGAGCTGGTTGAAGACGAGCTCCGGTCGGGCCGGCGCCAGCGTCACGCGGACGTCCTCGACCCGCATGGACAGCTCCTCGGCGATGATCATCGCCGCAGCGGTGGTGATGCCCTGGCCGACCTCCATGCGTGGGATGGCGAAGTGGGCCAGCCCGTGGTCGTCGACGGTGATGCGGATCAGCTGCGAGGTCGGCAGGGCCGAGTGCGTCTGCAGGTCGCCGAGGTCGTAGAGCTCGGGCACCTGCGGGACGCTGGGGACCGCGGCCGACGCGGGCTCCGCGCCCCCGATCTCCGCCGCGACCGTGAGGGTGGCACCGGCGACGACGAAGCCGATGAACCTCCTCCGCGACACTCCACCGGGCGGCGAGCCCGACTCTCGGGCGGCGTTTTCGGCATGCGGGTGGCCAGAGGTTGTCGTCATCGACAGGAGTCCCTTCTCGGAACGGTCACGCGGGGCCGGGGTGCCGGGGGTGGAGGCTGGCCTGCGCGTGGTGGTGCTTCGTGCGGTTTCGTGCTCGTTCGTCCGTGGTTCGTCGTGCGGACGGCCACGGATTGCCCTGACTCAACGAGCCGGTCGACGCGATGTCACGGCCTGGTCCTCGCGGTCGCCCTAGAGTGACCCCGGTGGCGACCCAGGACGACTCGACTCCCACCGCGATGAGCCGCTGGGCGCCCGACCTCGTGGACGTCCTCGTCTACGTCGTGGTGCTGGGCCTCTTCGTCGAGTACCTCCCCTCGGTCATCAGCGAGACGTTCACGCTCTCGCTGCTCACGGCGGTGCTGCTCAAGGGCGTTCTCGAGGTCGTCGTCCGCATCAAGAAGCGTGCGCGGGCGCGTTTCACGGCGGCCCGGACCCCGCTGGGCAAGGTGGTGGCGGGGCTGCTGCTCTGGGGCGTCCTGGTCGGCAGCAGTTCGTCGTGCTCGAGCTCGTCGACCTCGTCTTCGGCGACCGGGTCAGCCTCGGGAGCTTCGTGCCGGTGACGGCGCTCATCCTCACCCTGCTCGTGAGCCGCCTTGCGGTGCGGCGGCTGCTCGTGCCGTCCACACGGGGCCTCGACCCCACCGCCTGAGCTCGCCGCCTGACCTCGACGCCTGACGTCGACGCCTGACGTCGACGCCTGACGTCGACAGCCCTGGCTCCTGTCGGGGCGGTGGAGCATGTCGCTCGAGACGTGGTCGTGTGCCGTGCGGCCGCGGACACGGGACTGGCTCGTGGCGCTGCCGGTGTGCCGCCTCAGGGCAGGAGGGTCAGCGCGGCAGGCGAGAGGTCCCGAGGTCGATGACGTCGCTCGCCACGGAGCGCAGGTCGCGCCCGGTCCTCTCGGCGCCCACCCGCATGAGCTCGTAGGCCTCGTCGGCGCTGAGTCCCCGCTCGAGCATGACGAGGTCGATCGCCACCGCCACGTCGATGCCGTCCTGCGAGCAGGACGGGGCGGGCTGGGGCAGTTCCTTCACACCACCGCCATACCCACCCGACGACCCGTACGAGCGGTCGGAGCCGGGGGCTGGCTCAGGACAGGGCGTCGCGGCGGAAGTCGGCCGTCGTCGTCAGCCTGGCCAGGCAGGTGCGTTCGGTGACGAAGGGCTGCAGGTCCACTTCGGCGGCCTCCTCGCCGACCGTCGCCATGGTGCCGCGGATGAGGCCGCGGTGGATGCCGCAGACGACGTCCGGGTGCGCCTTGGCCATGGTCAGGAAGGGGCACTCCTGCAGGGTCAGCTCGACGGTGCGACCGCGGCCCGTGGTGCGCAGCTCGGGCCGATAGCCCCACTCGTCGAGCAGGTCCACAGCCATCCCGACCTTGCCGAGCCAGGCTCCGGCGCTCGCTGCCGACGGCGGCGCCGGCGCCGTGCTCCGCTCCTCGACCCATCGCCGCCCGGCCTGCTCGGGGTCGACCGGCGACCCGTCCGCCGCACCGGCATACGCACTCGTGAGCAGCTCGGTGAAGGCCTGCAGCGCCTCGGGGCTCGCGAGCGGTGCGGTCCCAGCCTCGGCCGCGAGGTAGATCTTCCGCGGACGCCCCACGGACCCTCGCCTCTCGGCCGTCACGACGATGCCGGCGGTCACCATCCGCTCGAGGTGGAACCGCGCCGTCGTCACGTGCAGGCCCAGCGCGTCCCCCACCTCGGCCGCTGTGACTCCGGGGTCCGGTCGTAGCTGGGCATCCTGCAGCAGCTCGAGGACGGCTCTGCGGGTCGATGACGCCATGACGTCACTGTCGTTCTCTGGCACGCACTCTCCATTTCGTTGATTTGGAGGATAGCGACGACCTGGCAAACTCGAGCCGCCAGGGCCAAAAACGGCGTTCTGCCCCCGTGTTTGCCGCGCCGAACCGCCCTCGCAGCAGTAGCGTGAGGCCCAGTTCGAGCAGCGGGCGGCGGCACTGCGCCTTTCCTCGAGCGCAGTGCAACCGATCGTTTGGACGATCTCCGTCGCCGATTTGGAGGATCCGTGCGCCCCCAGTCCCACCTCACCGTCCGACCGTGGGAGCGCCCGTGAGTGCCGCCTACCGTTCCAGCCCAGCGCAGGCGTCCGGGGGTGTCGACGGCCCGGCTTCGGCGGCACTGCTCAAGACCGGACGGTTCTTCACGCGGTGGGAGGAGTCCGACGACGGCCGCGCCGTCTTCCGTGAGGGTGGCCGCGCCGGCGACGTCTTCTACCGCGACCGGTGGAGCCACGACAAGGTCGTCCGGTCGACCCACGGCGTCAACTGCACCGGCTCCTGCTCGTGGAAGGTCTACGTCAAGGACGGGATCATCACCTGGGAGACGCAGCAGACCGACTACCCCTCTGTCGGCCCGGACCGACCGGAGTACGAGCCCCGCGGCTGTCCCCGCGGCGCGGCCTTCTCCTGGTACACCTACTCCCCCACGCGCGTGCGCTATCCCTACGTGCGGGGCGTCCTGCTCGAGATGTACCGCGAGGCCAAGGCGCGACTCGGCGACCCGGTCGCGGCCTGGCACGAGATCACGACCGACCCGGAGAAGCGCCGGCGCTACCAGAGCGCTCGCGGCAAGGGCGGACTCGTGCGCGCCTCGTGGGGAGAGGCCGTCGAGATCGCCGCCGCTGCCCACGTGCACACCATCAAGGAGTACGGCCCCGACCGGGTCGCCGGCTTCTCACCGATCCCGGCCATGTCGATGGTGTCGCACTGCGTGGGCACGCGTTTCATCCAGCTCATCGGCGGCGTCATGACGAGCTTCTACGACTGGTACGCCGACCTGCCCGTCGCGAGCCCGCAGGTCTTCGGCGACCAGACCGACGTCCCCGAGTCGGGCGACTGGTGGGACGCGACCTACCTCATGATGTGGGGCTCCAACGTCCCCGTCACCCGCACGCCCGACGCGCACTGGATGGCGGAGGTGCGCTACCGCGGCACCAAGGTCGTCACGGTCAGTCCTGACTACGCCGACAACACGAAGTTCGCCGACGAGTGGATGCCCGCCCAGGCCGGCACCGACGCGGCGCTCGCCATGGCGATGGGACACGTGCTGCTCAAGGAGTTCTTCGTCGACCGCGAGGTCGACTTCTTCACCGACTACGTGCGCACCTACAGCGACCTGCCCTTCCTCATCCGTCTCGAGGACGCCGAGGGTGAGTATGCCGCCGCGCCGGGTGACGCGGGCGCCGGCGCGTTCGTGCCCGGCAAGTTCCTCACCGCCGCCGACCTCGCGGCCGACGGCGCCACGGTCGCCGACGAGGATGCCTGGAAGACGGTGCTGCTCGACGGCACGACCGGTCAGCCGGTCGTGCCCAACGGCTCGATGGGCTTCCGCTACGCGGACTCCGGCAAGGGCCGGTGGAACCTCGACCTCGAGGGCGTCACGCCGGCGCTCACCATGGCCGGAGGCGACACCGAACCCGTCGAGGTGCTGCTCCCGGCCTTCGTCGAACCCGACGGCACCGGCTCGGTGCTGCGCCGGGGCGTACCCGCCCGCCGCGTCGGCGGCCACCTCGTGACGACCGTCTACGACCTCATGCTCGCCCAGTACGGCGTCGAGCGGCCGGGTCTGCCGGGCGCGTGGCCGACTGGCTACGACGACGTGACCACGCCCTACACGCCGGCGTGGCAGGCCGAGGTGACAGGCGTCCCCGCCGAGCAGTGCATCCGCATCGCGCGCGAGTTCGCGACGAACTCCGAGCAGTCACAGGGCCGCTCGATGATCATCATGGGTGCCGGCATCTGCCAGTGGTTCCACGGTGACGCGACCTACCGCGCGATCCTCTCGCTGCTCGTCCTCACCGGCTGCATGGGCCGCAACGGCGGCGGTTGGGCGCACTACGTCGGCCAGGAGAAGTGCCGGCCCATCACCGGCTGGATCTCGCTGGCGAACGCGCTCGACTGGGGACGGCCGCCACGCACCATGACGGGAACGTCGTACTGGTACATGCACACCGACCAGTGGCGCAACGACGGCTACTCGGCCGACTCGCTGAACTCCCCTCTCGCCAAGGGCCACCTGGCCGGCAAGCACACGGCAGACACCATCGCGCAGTCCGCGCGGATGGGGTGGATGCCCTTCTACCCGCAGTTCGGCACCAACCCGCTCCAGGTGGCCGAGGACGCCCAGGCCGCCGTCGACGCGGGCACCGCCGCCAGCCCCGCGGCATACGTGGCCGGTGCCCTGCACGACGGCTCGCTCACCTCGGCCGTCGAGGACGTCGACGCCCCCGAGAACTGGCCGCGCACGCTGGTGCTCTGGCGCAGCAACCTCATGGGCTCCTCGGCCAAGGGCAACGAGTACTTCCTGCGCAACCTGCTCGGCACGCACCACAACGTCATGGGCAGCGAGAACCCCAACGCACCAAGGCCGTCCGAGGTGAAGTGGCACGACGAGGCGCCTGAGGGCAAGCTCGACCTGCTGCTGTCGGCCGACTTCCGCATGACCTCGACGACGCTCCTGTCGGACATCGTGCTGCCCGCGGCGACGTGGTACGAGAAGCACGACCTCAGCTCGACCGACATGCACCCGTTCGTGCACGCGTTCACCCCGGCCATCGACCCGCCGTGGGAGGCCAAGAGCGACTTCGAGCTCTTCCACCTGCTCGCGGAGAAGCTCTCGGACCTCGCACGCACCCACCTCGGCGTGCGCAAGGACCTCGTCAGCGTGCCACTCATGCACGACACTGTCGGCGAGACCGCCCAGCCCGGAGGGCGCGCGGTCGACTGGCGCACCACCGGGCAGCCCGGCACCCCGGGCAAGACGATGCCTGTCTTCCAGCTCGTCGAGCGCGACTACACGGCCATCGCCGAGAAGCTCGCCTCCGTGGGACCGCTCGCCGACACGCTCGGTTTCACGGTCAAGAACGTCACGTACCGCGTCGAGGAGGAGGTGGGCCGGCTCGCGGCCAAGAACGGTGTCATGCTGGGTGGCGCCGGCAACGGCCGCCCGGCGATCGACACGGACGCCAAGCTGGCCGAGGCGATCCTCACCTTCTCCGGCACGACGAACGGGCACCTGGCGGTGCAGGGCTTCCGCAGCCTCGAGGAGCGCGTCGGCAAGAAGCTCGTCGACCTCGCCGAGGGGTCCGAGGAGAAGCGGATCACCTTCGCGGACACGCAGGTCCAGCCGGTGCCGGTGATCACCTCGCCCGAGTGGTCCGGGTCCGAGACCGGCGGCCGGCGCTACGCGCCGTTCACCGTCAACATCGAGCGGCTCAAGCCCTTCCACACCCTCACCGGCCGCATGCACTTCTACCTCGACCACGACTGGATGCAGGACGTCGGCGAGGCGCTGCCGATCTACCGGCCACCGCTCGACATGCACCGACTCTTCGGCGAGCCGAGGCTCGGACCCGACGGCGGCAAGCAGGTGACGGTCCGCTACCTGACGCCCCACTCCAAGTGGTCGATCCACTCCGAGTACCAGGACAACCTGCTCATGCTCTCGCTCTCGCGCGGAGGCCCCGCCGTCTGGATGAGCCCGCAGGACGCCGGCTCCATCGACGTCGCCGACAACGACTGGGTCGAGTGCGTCAACGACAACGGCGTGCTCGTCGGACGCGCGATCGTCAGCCACCGCATGCCCGAGGGCGTCGTCTACGTCCACCACGCCCAGGAGCGCACCATCGACGTCCCGAAGTCCGAGGCCACGGGGCGCCGGGGCGGCATCCACAACTCGGTGACGCGGTTGCTCGTCAAGCCGACCCACCTCATCGGCGGCTACGCCCAGCTGTCCTACACGTTCAACTACCTCGGACCGACCGGCAACCAGCGCGACATGGTCTCCACGGTCCGCAAGCGCTCCCAGGAGGTGACCTACTGATGCGAGTCATGGCCCAGATGGGCATGGTGATGAACCTCGACAAGTGCATCGGGTGCCACACCTGCTCGGTCACGTGCAAGCAGGCGTGGACCAACCGCGCCGGCACCGAGTACGTCTGGTTCAACAACGTCGAGACGCGTCCCGGTCAGGGCTACCCGCGCCGCTACGAGGACCAGGAGACGTGGAAGGGCGGGTGGACGCTCACCCATCGGGGAAGCCTGAAGCTCAAGGCCGGCGGCCGCGTGCAGAAGCTCCTCGGCATCTTCGCGAGCCCGGTGCAGCCCAAGCTGGCGGACTACTACGAGCCGTGGACCTACGACTACCAGACCCTCGTCGAGGCACCCCTCGGCGACGACTTCCCCGTCGCGCGGCCCAAGTCGCTCATCACCGGTGAGAACACGAAGATCACGTGGTCGGCGAACTGGGACGACAACCTCGGCGGCACGAGCGAGATGGGCCACCTCGACCCGATCGTCGCCAAGCTCAACGACTCCGTGCGCCGCGAGTCCGAGGAGAAGGTCCGCTTCGAGCTCGAGCAGACGTTCATGTTCTACCTCCCCCGCATCTGCGAGCACTGCCTCAACCCCTCGTGCATGGCCTCGTGCCCGTCCGGCGCGATCTACAAGCGCGAGGAGGACGGCATCGTCCTCGTCGACCAGGACCGGTGCCGCGGCTGGCGCCAGTGCATCACCGGCTGCCCGTACAAGAAGATCTACTTCAACCACAAGAGCGGCAAGGCCGAGAAGTGCACCTTCTGCTACCCGCGCGTCGAGGTCGGCCTGCCCACCGTCTGCTCCGAGACGTGCGTCGGCCGGCTGCGCTACCTCGGGCTCTTCCTCTACGACGCCGACCGCGTCACCGCGGCAGCCGCGACCCCCGACGAGGCTGACCTCTACGAGGCGCAGCTCGACCTCCTGCTCGACCCGAGCGACCCCGAGGTCATCGCGGCCGCCCGGCGCGACGGCATACCCGACGACTGGATGGACGCTGCGCGGAGGTCACCGGTCTACGCCCTCGCCAAGAAGTACCGCGTCGCCCTCCCGCTGCACCCGGAGTACCGCACCATGCCGATGGTCTGGTACGTCCCGCCACTCTCTCCGGTCGTGGATCTCCTTGCGGCGCAAGGACATGACGCCGAGGACCGGGGCGTGCTCTTCGGAGCGATCGAGGCGCTCCGGATCCCCGTCGACTACCTCGCCGAGCTCTTCACCGCCGGGCGCACCGACATCGTCACGGACGTGCTCCGCAAGCTCGCCGCGATGCGCGCCTACATGCGCGACGTCGCACTGGGGCGCGACGGGGACCCGTCGATCCCGGCGGCCGTGGGCCTCGACGAGGAGACGCTGTACGAGATGTACCGCCTCATGGCGATCGCGAAGTACGACGAGCGCTACGTCATCCCGACCGCCCACGTCGAGCGCGCGCACGAGCTCGAGGAGATCGGTTGCTCGCTCGACTTCGACGAGGGTCCGGGGATGTACGAGTCGGGTCCGTTCGGTGAGGCGAGCGGCCGGCCGGCGCCCGTCGCGGTCGAGACGTTCAACGCGCTGAAGCAGCGCCAGACGTCCGATTCGACGACTCCGACCACGGCCTCCGGCGAGCTGCGCGGCCGCGTCAACCTGCTCAACTGGGACGGTCGCGGCGCCCCTCCCGGGCTCTTCCCCGACGGCAGCGCGAACGGCAGCGACGGCGGCCGCACCGGGGACGCGTCGTGATCGGGCTGCGACGCCGGGCAGCGCCGGTCGCCGACGACCGGGTCGTGCACCTCGTGGCCGGTCGCTGCCTCGACTACCCGACCGCCGAGCTCGTCGCCGAGGTCCCGGCCATGCGGCGGGCGCTGGCCGAGCGGGGGCCCTCCCCAGCCACCACACCGCTCGCCGAGGTCCTCGACCACCTGGGCTCTGGGCCGCTCGCCGACGTCCAGCGCACCTACGTCGACACCTTCGACCTCAGTCGCAAGCATGCCCTCTACCTGTCCTACTGGACCGACGGGGACACCCGCCGACGCGGCGAGGTGCTGGGACGGTTCAAGACGGCATACCGCAGCAGTGGAGCCGTCGTCGACACGCACGGTGAGCTGCCCGACTACCTCCCGATGGTGCTCGAGTTCGCCGCTCGGGTGGACGCCGACGCGGGTCGCACCATCCTCCAGGACTACCGCGCGAGCCTCGAGCTGCTGCGGATCGCGTTGCAGGAGAGGCAGAGTCCGTATGCCGGTGCCGTCGTCGCCGTGTGCGCAACCCTTCCCGGGGACTCCCCGGCGGACCGCGCGGCCGTCATGGAGATGGTCGGGATGACGGGACCGCACCCGAGCGAGTCCGTGGGGCTGGAGCCCTACGACCCGAGACTGCTTCCGCTGCAACCGATCCCGTCGGCTTCGACGTCAGGGGCGCCGTCATGAACACCTTCCTGTGGGGCGTGCTCCCCTACCTGTGCGTCGCCAGCCTCGTCGGCGGCACGGTGTGGCGCTACCGCTACGACAAATTCGGCTGGACGACCCGCTCGTCGCAGCTCTACGAGTCGCGGCTCCTGCGCATCGGGTCGCCGCTCTTCCACTTCGGCATCCTGCTCGTCTTCTTCGGGCACGTCGGAGGTCTCGTCATACCGGAGTCGTGGACCGACGCCGTCGGGGTCAGCGAAGGGCTCTACCACTTCAACGCCCTGCTCTTCGGCGGCATCGCCGGGGTGTGCACGCTCGCCGGCATCCTCATCCTCGTCTACCGGCGCCGCACGACCGGGCCCGTCTTCATGGCGACGACGCGGAACGACAAGCTGATGTACGTCCTGCTCGTCGGTGCGATCGTCCTCGGCCTCTGGACGACGCTCGTCAGCGTCGGGGCCGGCAGCGAGGCGCACAACTACCGCGAGACGGTCTCGCCGTGGTTCCGGTCGGTCTTCCTGCTCCGGCCCGACGTCGCCTCGATGGCCGCGGCACCGATCCAGTTCCACATCCACGCGATCGTCGGGATGCTGCTCTTCGCGCTGTGGCCCTTCACGCGGCTCGTGCACGCCTTCACGGCGCCGCTGCACTACCTCTTCCGTCCCTACATCGTCTACCGGTCCCGCGACCGCCAGACCTCCGGCAACCGAGCGAGCCGTCCCGGCTGGAGCGGCGTCGGCACGACAGACCGCGACCCTCGCCGCTGAGCGGCCCGACCCACCACCAGGAGCCACCATGAGCCAGACCGCGGCCAGCCCCCGCGCGGACGCCGAACCCGACCTGTCCGGCCAGACCCGCAACCTCGCGCTCGCCCTCTTCGCCTTCACCATCACGTTCTGGGCCTGGAACATCATCGGCCCGCTCGGGGTGCGCTACACCGGCCAGATGGGCCTGAGCAGCAGCCAGAAGGCGCTGCTCGTCGCGACTCCCGTGCTCGTCGGCTCGGTCGGGCGCATCCCGGTCGGGGCGCTGACCGACCGCTTCGGCGGCCGCGTCATGTTCCCCCTGCTGACCCTGGCGAGCATCCCGTTCGTGCTGCTCGTCGCCGTCGCGGGCAACGCGCACTCCTTCCCGCTCATGCTCGTCTTCGGCTTCTTCCTCGGCATCGCGGGCACGACGTTCGCGGTGGGCATCCCCTTCGTCAACGCGTGGTTCCGCGCCGACCGGCGCGGCTTCGCGACCGGCGTGTTCGGCGCCGGCATGGGTGGCACCGCCCTGTCGGCCTTCTTCACCCCGCGGTTCGTGACGTGGTTCGGCTACACGACGACGCACGTCATCCTCGCCGTCGCGCTGGCGGCGACCGCCGCGATCTGCTGGACGTGGATGCGCAACTCGCCGGTCTGGCACCCCAACACCGACCCCGTCGTGCCCAAGCTCGCCGCAGCGCTGCGCCTGCCGATCACCTGGCAGATGTCGTTCCTGTATGCCGTCGCGTTCGGTGGGTTCGTCGCCTTCTCGACGTACCTGCCGACCTACCTCAAGGACGTCTACTCCTTCGACCTCACGGCAGCCGGCACCCGCACGGCAGGCTTCGCCATCGCGGCGGTGCTGGCCCGCCCGCTCGGCGGCAGCCTCAGCGACCGCATCGGCCCGCGCCGGGTGCTCGCCATCTCGCTCGCCGGCACCACGGTCCTCGCGGTCGTGCTCGCGCTCCGGCCCCCGCTCGAGCTGCCCGCCGGGATCTCCTTCGTGGCCATCGCGTTCTTCCTCGGCCTGGGCACCGGAGGGGTCTTCGCCTGGGTGGCCAAGGCGGCGCCGGCCGAGCGGGTCGGCAGCGTCACCGGCCTCGTCGGCGCGGCGGGCGGCCTCGGTGGCTACTTCCCACCGCTCGTGCTCGGCGCGACGTACGAGAAGCTGCTGCCGCAGTACGGCGTGGGCCTCGTGCTGCTCGCCGTCGTCGCCGCCACGGCCCTGGTCTTCTCCCAGATCGGCATCCGGTCGGCCGTCACGAGCTCACCGGAGCGGCGGCCCCGTCGGGCCTGAGCCACCGGCCGGCCCGCCGTCGGTGCGGGTGCGGGTGCGGGCCGGGCGAGGGCGGCCAGGCACGCGACGCCCACCACGGTGACCGAGCTCGCCGCGAGCTGCCCGACCGGGCCTGGCAGCCCGGTGAGCGCCGTGGACCAGTGCGGTGCGGTGACGGCCACCACGACCGTCACGCCGGCCAGCAGCCGTGCGCCCTCGCGCCAGCAGAGCAGGCCCGCCGCGGGGAGCAGCAGCCAGTGGTGCGACCACGAGATCGGGGAGACGAGGAGACCGGCCAGGCCGGCGACGACGACCCCCTCGACGGGAGGCCGCCTGCGTCGCCGGACCATGGCCACCACCGCAAGCCCGAGCACGACCACGCCGGCCACGACCCACACCGGGACCGCCGCTCCGGGCACGGCTCGGGTCGCGGCTCCGAGGAGGCTCTGGTTGTCCACGTAGCCGGGGTCGCCGACCCGGTCGGCCCTGACGACGAGCTCGCTCCAGAAGCGGACGGCCGACCGCGGCAGCGCCACCAGCCCGATCACGACCGTGAGGACGAAGCCGAGAGCCAGGTGGGCCAGTGCGCGGCCCTCCCGACGCACCGCGAGGTGCAACCCGAAGACCAGCGGCGTCAGCTTCAGCCCCGCGGCCAGCCCGGTGAGCCAGCCCCGGTGACGCGCCGGGACCACGAGCAGGTCGACGAGCACGAGCCCGACGACGACGCCGTTCACCTGGCCGAGGTGCAGCCCACGCAGCACCGGCTCGCTGCCGACGGCGAGGGCCAGGACCACGGGGAGGCGGTCGGCGCGGGCCGTCGCGAGGACCGCTCCCCCGTCGGCGCCGTCCGCAGGGTCGGGGTCGGACAGCCAGACGGTCTGCGCCGCCCAGGCGGCCGCTCCGGCGGTGGTCACCCCGAGCACCACGAGGCTGAGCGACGGCGCCAGCGTCACAGCGGCGGCGAGGACGGCGGCGAACGGCGGGTAGGTGAAGGGGTACTCCGGACGCACGGCATACGGGTCGAGACCCGAGAGCCAGCGCTCACCGGCACGCTCGTAGACCTCGAGGTCGACGTGCCCACCACGGACCGCCACGATCGTCGCGACGACCAGCGCCACGGCGAGCAGCGCCCGACCTGGCCACCTGACCCACGTGGCCCACCTGACACATGTGGCCCACGTGCTCGGCACGGTCACTGCCGTGCGTCGCCGCGACGCAGGAGGACGAAGTGCCGACCACCGCGCCTCAGCCGTCCGTGCGGAGCCAGACCGACCGTCCTCGCGACGGACTCGACGACTCGTGAGCCGGCCACCGCCCACGGGAAGGCAGCACTGCCCGAGCCATCCGCTGCGACGAGCACTGCGGCGAAACGGTGGTCACGCTCGGGGTCGAGGTCGCTCTCGACGACCACGATGCCGCCTGGGGCAGTGAGCTCGGCGCACCGGGCGAGCAGCACCTCCGGGTCACCGCCGATCCCGATGTTCCCGTCGAGCAGGAGCGTCGTCCCCCAACCGCCCTCCCCGGGCACGTCGTCGAAGACCGAGCAGTGCTCGACCGGCCGTCCGGCGGCACGGGCCACCGCGACGGCGGCCGGGGAGACGTCGATGCCGAGCGCGACCCGGCCGCGCCGACGGGCCTCGGCCACCATGCGTCCCGGGCCGGAGCCGACGTCGAGCACGGAGCCGGACGTCCGCCGCAGCAGCAGGCGGTCGACGCGGTCCGCGTCGTCGAGGTAGCGGGCCACCTCGACGACCCAGGGCGTCACCCCCGGCGCATCCCGCGGCCGCAGGAGCAGTGTGCCGATGCCGAGAGCCAGCGCGACCTCGTAGGGCAGGGCTCCCCCGTGACCGAAGTGGACGGTGCGGCCTTCTGCCGGCCCCGTCCCAGGGTGGGCCGTGGCCTCCACCGGCTCCTGCGACGCCGTCGTCACCGCGGCGCTCACGGAGAGCCTCATGACGCCACCGCGGCGGGAGGCGCCGCCGGCACGGACCCGGGAGTGGCCCGAGCAGCGCCGGCGAGCTCGGCGGTCTCGGAGAGCTCGGCGATCGAGGCGTGCCACTGGGCCGCGAACCGGCTCCGCGGCGCCGCAGCAGCGACCGCGACGGCCTCGGCCGCCGTGTCGACGTCGACGAGGACGGGGACGTCGCGGGTCCTCAGGCCGGCCGCGTCGAGACGGCCGCGCACCTCGTCCCCCGTCGACGCGAGGGACATCGGGACACCGCGCACGACGTCGCCCGTCGGCTCCCGCAGCCCGAGCAGCCAGAAGCCGCCGTCGGCCGCCGCCCCGAACCAGGCGTCGACGTCGTCGGGCCACGGCTCGGACGCAAGCCGACGGAGCAGCCGCGCGTCGACCTGCGGGGTGTCCATCCCGATGAGCACCGTCGGCCCCTCGCACGCGTCGAGCAGATGGGCCAGACGCACGTCGAGCGGCCCATCACACTGCGTCATCACCTCGAAACCGTCTGCAGCGCAGTCTGTCTCGACTCCGTCGAGATAGAGGAGCGGGCGGCCTCCGGCACGACGCACCGCGTTGAGGGTGTCCGTCAGGGCTGCCCGTGCGACGAGCGCGGCGTGCGCCGGGGTCAGGGGCGGGCACAGCCGGGTCTTCACCCGACCGGGCACGCACTCCTTGGCCACGACCGCGAGCGTCGTCATCGTGCCGTCTCCGCGAGCAAGCGCGACATGTCGAGGACCACCTGGAGGCTGCCCCGGACCGTGCCCGTCACCTTCGAGCGCCCGACCCGGGGCGCATAGGCCACGTCCTCCTCGCGGATGCGCCACCCGGCCGCCTGCGCCCGCAGCACCGTCTCGAGCGGGTAGCCGCTGCGCCGGTCGGTGAGTCCGAGACCCAGGAGGGCCTCGCGCCGACCGACCCGCAGCGGGCCCAGGTCCGCGAGGACCAGTCCGGTCCGGCGCCGGATCCTCCGCGCGAGCTCGCGGTTGGCGAGCCGTGCGTGCAGGGGCCACGCCCCACCCGAGACCGGGCGACGCCGTCCGAGGACGAGGTCCGCGTCGCCGGCCACGACCCTCCTGGCCAGCCGGGTCACGTCCGCCAGGTCGAGCGAGCCGTCGGCGTCGCAGAAGGCCACCAGCGGCGCGGTGGCCGCGCACAGACCGGCGTGGGCCGCCGCTCCGTAGCCACGCTGGGGCTCGCTGACGACCAGGGCGCCGAGCCGCGCCGCGATGGCCGCGCTGCCGTCCGTCGAACCGTTGTCGACGACGACCGCACGACAACCGGTCGGCACGGCAGCGAGCACCGCGGGCAGGGCCCGGGCCTCGTCGAGGCACGGGAGGATGATGTCGACGAGGACGTTGCTGGCTGACGTCGGATGCACGTCACTGACGCTAGGAGGCCGGCACGGGCAACGGTGTTGCGAAGTCCTTACGAACCGCGAACGTCCGAACGACGCTGCAACACAAGCACACTCGCGACAGTGACCACAGCGACCACAGCGACCACAGCCCAGACGACGCCGAGCGTCACCGCGTAGTCGTGGGTGAGGACCGTGGGGTTGGAGGTGCCTCGACCCTGGGCCACGACACCGGGGACCAGCACGAGGGTCAGCACGGAGCCCACGACGAGACCGACGCGCAGGATGCCACGAGAGGCAGGCGACAGGGCGCGACCGCCCCGCTCGATCATCCGCGACACGACTGCGGTCGCCGGCGCCACCAGTGCGTCGTGCACGACGATGGCACCGGCCAGCCAGACACCGAGGCCCCCGAGCTGCCCGACGGTGAGGTGCGCGAGGGCCTCGGCCACCCCGACGGCGACGAGGCCCGCACCGACCACCACGAGGAGCACCCGGACGGCTCGCATCACAGCACCTCGATCGAGGAGAGCCACTTGGTCTGGAGCACCCCGGGACGTCCGGGTGCGATGACCCGTGCCGGGTAGCCGTGCTCCACGTGGAGGGGTCGGCCCCCGAGGGCGAGCGCGACGAGCGTCAGGGGGTCGGCGGCATACTCCCCCGGCATCTCGGTGACCCGGTAGGCGCCGTCCCGCTCGAGGCTCGTCAGGCGCAGGCGCGACCCCGGCGAGGCACCGGCCGCGACGAGCAGGTCCCGCAGCGCGACGCCGTCCCACACGCCGTCGGCGCTCCAGCCCTCCACGCAGGCGATCGGCAGCGCCGAGCGCGACTGCGGCATGGCCAGCAGGCTCTCCCGCGAGAAGGAGGTGCTCGACGTCGGGGTGCGCACGAGCAGCCGCCACCCGGGGTCGATCGCGGCGGTGGTGACCCTGGCCTGCGCCGCGGTGCGGTTGACGGGCACGCCCTGCGGCCCGACGTTCCGGTCCCGCGGGACGACCCGGGCCAGGGGCTCGAGCCAGCCGACGGTCTGTCCGGCGCCGAGCAGACCCAGCGCTGCGACTCCGAGGCCCGTGGACGTGAGCAACGTGCGCCGCGACACCTGGTCGGCTGACTTCGAGGCATCGATCTCTCGGCGCCTCAACGGGATCCACCTCCCGCACGCCAGTGGGTCACGATCAGCGGCAGCTTCACCGCGACATGGAGGAGCACCGCTCCAGCCATCACCCAGGCGAGCGCGTAGTGCGTCTGCCGGAACGGGAACGGCCACGGGTACCACTGGAAGGTGTTGACGAGGCCGATCACCGGCTGGAGGAGGCTGGTCGACACGAGCAGCGCCACCGACAGCCGCTCGACGGCACCGGGCAGGGAGGTGACCGGAGGCCACTCGAAGAGCCTCGGGTAGACCACCCACAGCTTGGCGAGCACGAGGGGCAGCATCATGGTGCCGAGAAGGACGTGCGCGCCCTGCGTCCACTGGTAGAGGCCGGCCGGACGCGTCGGCAGCGTGAGCCACGTCGGCGGCTCCTGCACGACGTGGCTCCACATCCCCGTGAGCAGGACGACCACCAGGTCGGCTCCGAGGAGCCGCCCGATGACGACCGCGTTCCGGGTCGTGCGCGCCGGCGAGTCGAGCCCGCGGCGGACGGCTTCCAGCCGTGGGACGACGAGGTCGTCGATGTTCTGCGTGAGTCGGTTCACGCTCTCCAGCGTCGGGTGCGAGCTCCGCCACGACCATGACGGACTTCTTACGAAGTGCGAACGCCGTTGGTGCGGAAGCGTTCCGGCGGCGCCGACGTCGGCATGATCGGTCGGGTGAGAACCGCCCTGACCACCCTGACGCTCGTCGCGCTCGCCGTCGTGACGTCCCGGCTCATCGCGGCCGAGTCGATCTTCGACGGGGCCGACGCGCTGCCCCTGCTCGGGTGGACCGCGGTCGCCTGGGTCCTCTTCGCGGTGGCGTGGTGGTCCCAGCGGGGGCTGCCCCGGCGGCATGCGGCCGCGCTCGTGGTGCTCGGCACGGTGGCCATCGGCGTCGCCGCCATGGCCGGCCCGCCGAACACCAGCACCGACTCGGCCCGCTACGCCTGGGACGGGATCGTGAGCGACGCGGGCATCTCGCCGTACGCCCACGCGCCCGTCTCCGACGCCCTGGACGGGGTGCGCGAGCCCTGGCTCTTCCCACCGGCGACGGCCGCGTCCGACGGCACGGCGCGCTGCGCGGGCTCGCGCGTCGTCACGACGCGCAGCGTCCCGGACGGAGACATGCTCTGCACGACCTTGAACCGCCCGTCCGTCCCGACCATCTACCCGCCGGTCGCGCAGGGCTGGTTCGCGCTCGTGCGCGGCGCAGTCCCTCCGAGCGCGACGTGGTGGCCGATGCAGCTGGCCGGCCTGGTCCTCGTCGTGGCGGTCACGCTCATGGTGATGCGCCTGCTGTCCCGCCGCGGGCTCGACCCGTGCCGGGCGGCGTGGTGGGGGTGGTGCCCGTTCGTGGCCTCGGAGGCGGTCACGAACTCCCACGTCGACGCGCTCGGCGTGGCGCTCGTCGTGGGCGCCACTCTCGCGGCGGCTGCCCTCGTGGTCGTGCCGGGCCGCACGGGCCGGGCTGACCCCGGGCCGGCGACACGACGTCCCGTTCTCGTCGGGGTGCTGCTCGGGCTCGCCGCTGCGGTCAAGTTCGTGCCCGGCACGGCAGCCCTGCCCCTCGTCCGCCTCAGCCCGGTCAAGGTGGTCACCGCCGCAGCGGTGACGTTCGTCGTGGTCTACGTCCCGTTCGTGCTCGTCTCGGGCGGGGCCGTGCTCGGCTACCTGCCGGGCTACCTGCGGGAGCAGGGATACGAGAGCGGTGACGGCTTCACCCTGGCGAACCTCGTCGTGCCGGGGCCGGCCGCCTCCGCCGTGTCGGTCGTCGCCCTCGTCGTCGTCGCCGTGGCCCAGTGGCGCCTCGCCGACCCCGACGACCCGTGGACCGCGCAGCTCGTCGGTGCGGGCGCCATGCTCCTCGTCCTGAGCTCGCCCTACCCGTGGTACGCGCTCGTGCTCGTGCCCTTCATCGCCCTCACCGGCCGCTGGGAGTGGTTCGTGGTCCCCGTCGTCATGACCGCCCACCTGCTCGTCCCGGAGGTCGCGGTGATGCGCGGCGTGGTCCCTCTCGCCGTCGTGGTCGTCGTGGCCGGATGGCTCCTGAGACGCCGCGCCGGCACGCCGCGCGCCGTCGCGCACGAGGAGGTGCTCGCATGACCACGCTCGTCACGGGGGGCGCGGGGTTCATCGGGTCGCACGTCGTGGAGGCCCTCGTCCGCGACGGTCACCGGGTGCGCGTCCTGGACTCGCTGCGACCCGACGTGCACGGACCGGCGCCGGACCTCAGCCCGCTCCGGGGGCTCCGCGGCGTCGAGGTCGTCGTGGGTGACACCACCTCGACGCGCGACGTCGCGGGCGCCCTCGTGGGCTGTGACCGCGTCGTGCACCTGGCGGCCAAGGTCGGCCTCGGCGTCGACTTCGCCGACACGGAGGACTACGTGCACACCAACGCAACCGGCACCGCCGTGCTTCTCGGGGCGATGGCCCGTGCCGACGTCCGGCGTCTCGTGCTGGCGTCTCCATGGTCGTCTACGGCGACGGCGACTACCTCGACGAGACAGGCACGGTCGTGCGTCCGCGCCCGCGCCGCCGCGTCGACCTCGAGGCCGGACGGTTCGATCCCGTAGGCGTCGACGGTGGGGCGCTCCGGCCCACGCTCGTCGGCGAGGGCTCGCTGCTCGACCCGCAGAACGTGTATGCCGCCACGAAGCTGCACCAGGAGCACCTCGCGACGGCCTGGGCGCTCTCCTGCGGTGGGAGCGCCATCGCCCTGCGCTTCCACAACGTCTACGGTCCGCGGATGCCGATGAACACCCCGTATGCGGGTGTCGCCTCCATCTTCCGGTCGGCCGTCGAACGGGGTGACGCACCGCTCGTCCTCGAGGACGGGGCGCAGCGCCGCGACCTCGTCCACGTGCGCGACGTGGCCGACGCAGTGGCCGTGGCGCTCGAGGCCACCGGGTCGCGACCGCCCGCGACGATGCGCCCCTACAACGTCGGCAGCGGCGTCGTGCACACGATCGGGGAGCTCGCCGCGGCGCTCAGCACCGCTGCCGGCGGGCTCGCCCCGGTCGTCACCGGCGGATACCGCAGCGGTGACGTGCGGCACGTCACCGCCAGCTCGGAGCGCGCTGCGGCCGAGCTCGGGTGGCGGGCCCGGATCGGGTTCGAGGAGGGGATGCTCGAGCTCGCGCACGCGCCGCTGCGGCCACCGGCCGGCTCCGCCCCGCCCACCAGACGGCGTGCCGGGTGAGCGGGGCGGGACGATCCCTCTGCGGGCCGGGCCGCGTCAGCGCGTGGCCGTGCGCCCCAGGGCCGGCTCGCTGATGGACGGGCGACCCGTCTCGAGGTGACCGGCCAGTCCCCGCAGGAACGTGCCGTCGTGCGCGACCACGGTCAGGTCGTACCACCCGCCGTTGACGGAGGTGTCGACGACGAAGGCCCGCTTCCCGACGACGGATGTCCCGGCATACGCGTCGTCGATCGTGACGCGCACCCCGCGGGGCGCCTCGACGGCCACCGACAGGTGCTGCGTGCGCCCGATCCTCGAGACCTCGACGCGCACCCGGTCGGTCCGCGTGTCGCCGGCGAAGCGTCGGAAGAAGCCGTTCGGGCCGTGCAGGTGGATGTCGTACTCCCCACTGACCGGCCAGCTCGCCCGCAGCTCGTCGCCCGCGCCCACGGTGTAGCTGTGCGGCGCACCCGCAGGCTCGACCAGGCGTGCCTGCACGTGCGTGCCGCGGCGCCCGCGGTTCTCGAGGTCGACGGTGACGGCGCCACGCGTGGCGACCTCCCGCACCTCGAGCGCGTACGGCGTCGGGCGCGCAGGACGCGTGCCCGGCTCCTGCGACGGCATGGACGCCTCGGCGGGCGGCGTGGGCCGGTACGACGGGTGACGCTGGTCGTCGAACGGCTTCCAGCTCGTCGTGCTCGGGAGTGCTGGCACCTTCTCTTCGATCTTCCCGAAGTCGAACGCCGAGGTCAGGTCGCCGGCGACCGAGCGCCTCCACGGGGTGATGTTGGGCTCCTTGACCCCGAAGCGTGTCTCCATGAGCCGGATCACCGACGTGTGGTCGAACGTCTCCGAGCTGACCCAGCCGCCGGTGCTCCACGGCGAGACGACGAACATCGGCACGCGCGGGCCCATGCCGTAGGCGCCTGGACCGTGCTCACCGTCATAGAACTCGTCCACCGTCGAGACCGTCGACGCGCCGGGGATGACGGGCGAGTTCGGGTGCGGCGGCACGAGGTGGTCGAAGAAGCCGTCGTTCTCGTCGTAGGTGATGAGCAGGACCGTCCTGGCCCAGACCTCGGGGTTCGACGTCAGGGTGTCGAGGACCTTGGAGATGTACCAGGCCCCGTAGTTCGTCGGCCAGTTCGAGTGCTCGCTGAAGGCCTCCGGCGCCGCGATCCAGCTGACGGACGGCAGGGTGCCTGCCTCGACGTCGCGGCGGAGCAGCTCGAAGTAGTCCTGTCCGTCTCGGGCCCTCGTGCCGCGACGCGCCCTCTCGTAGAAGGGATCTCCCGGCTTCGCGTCGCGGTAGCGGTTGAAGTAGAGCAGCGAGTTGTCGCCGTAGTTGCCGATGTAGGGGTCGGACGTCCAGCCCCACGAGCCCGCGCCGTCGAGGCCGGTGCCCTCGTCCTGGTAGACCTTCCACGAGACGCCGGCCTGCTCGAGCCGCTCCGGGTAGGTGCGCCAGTCGTAGCCGAGCTCGTCGTTGTAGAGGACGGGGCCGCCGCCCTTGCCGTCGTTGCCCGTCCACCCCGACCACAGGTAGTAGCGGTTGGGGTCGGTGTTGCCGATGAAGGAGCAGTAGTAGGCGTCGCACACCGTGAAGGCGTCGGCGAGCGCGTAGTGGAACGCCGCGTCCTGACGCTCCAGATGAGCCATCGTCGTCGTGCCCTTGGCCGGCACCCACCCGTCGTAGTGCCCCTTGTTGACCGCCGCCTGGCCGTCCGTCCAGCTGTGCGGCAGGCCCTCGAGGAACGCGGCACCGAGGTCGTCGACGGTGGGATGGAAGGGCAGCACGTCGCGCGCGCCGTCGGACTGGTGCCACACGTTCTTGCCGCTGGGCAGGCGCGCGGGGTGCGGGTCGCCGAAGCCGCGGACGCCGCGCAGGCTGCCGAGGTAGTGCTCGAAGGACCGGTTCTCCTGCATCAGGACGACGATGTGCTCGACGTCCTTGAGCGAGCCGGTCGCGCGGTTGGCGGGGATGGAGGCAGCGCGCGCGATGCTCTCGTTGAGCATCGTCGCCGCCGCGGCTCCCCCGGCGATCCGGAGGAAGCGACGTCGGTCGAGGTCGACCATGGGAACTCCTGGTGTGGTGGAGGATTCGTGAAGGTGGTGTATGCCGTGGGGCTCAGCGGGGCGCGTACGCCTTGGGCAGGCGCATGCCCCGGTCGACCATGATCTGGCGGACCCGGTTGGGGTAGTCGGTGATGACACCGTCGACGCCGAGGTCGATGAGGGCGCTCACCGTCGCCGGGTCGTCGCAGGTCCACGGGATGACCTTCAGGCCGCGGGCGTGGGCCGACTCGACCATGGCTCGGTCGGGGTAGAAGCGGAAGCCGGGGTCGGCCACCGTGCCGTTCTGCGGGAAGCCGTAGTTGGGCGAGAGCGCCGTCAGGCCGGGGACAGCGGCAGCGGCCGTCGCGACGTAGTCACCGCCGAAGTCGTCGGCGTCGACGCCACCGAGCCACGGCGACGCGCCGGGCCTGCCGACCTGAAGGAAGTCGTAGTTGGTCAGGGCGACGAGCGGCCACGTCGGCGCGAGCCGGTGCATGACGTTGAGCGCGCCCCAGTCGAAGGACTGGATGGTGACCTGGTCCTCGATGCCGGAGGCGTGGATCTCCTCGTAGACCCGGCGGACGAAGAGGTCACGCGGGGCGGTCTGCTCGGGGGCTCCCGCCTCGACCTTGGTCTCGATGTTGAGGGTGACCTGCTTGGCGTCGTAGGCCTTGACGAGGTCGAGGACGTCCTTGAGCTCGATTATCCGGAAGCCGGCGACCCGCTCCTGGTCGGGAAAGCCCGGGAGCTGCTGGTAGCCGCAGTCCATCGACTTCACCTGGGCGAGGGTGAGGTCCTTGATGTACTTGCCGACGTACGGGTACATCGGGTCCCCCAGCGTGACCGGCGCGGTGTCGCGGCACTTCGTCGCGCTGACCTGCCGGTCGTGGTTGACAACGACCTTCTCGTCCCTGGTGACCTGCGTGTCGAGCTCGAGCGTCGTGACACCGAGTCGCATGGCCTTGGCGAAGCCCTCGAGCGACTCCTCGGTCGTCATGCCGATGCCGCCGCGGTGGGCCTGCAGGTCGAAGTGGGTCTTCTGCGGCCGGACGCCGTAGCCGTGACCGGTCTCCCCTGCGGTGGTCGCAACGGTGGCGGCGGTGGCGGCGGCCTGCCCGAGGGCTCCTGCCGCGAAGGGGCCCGCCAGGGCCAGGCTGATCAGGAGCTGTCGCACACGCATCGGGGGGGTCCTCTGCTCGGGGCCGGACTGACCCCTCGACGCTAGGGACCGCTCACCCCGCCGAGGTGCCCATGACATGGCGCTGCCGTGAACCCTCGCCCAACAGCGGCGAAAACGGGACGAACACCCCTGATCGGGGCTAGAGCACCTGGGAGAGGAAGCGCTGCAGGCGCTCGGTCTCCGGCGCCTCGAACAGCTGGTCGGGGGCTCCGGACTCGACGACCCGCCCGTGGTCCATGAATAGCACCTGCTGCGCGACCGATCGGGCGAAGCCCATCTCGTGCGTGACGACGAGCATCGTCATGCCCTCGGCGGCGAGCTCGGCCATCGTGGCGAGGACCCCCTTGACGAGCTCCGGGTCGAGGGCCGAGGTGGCCTCGTCGAAGAGCATGACCTCGGGCTCCATGGCGAGGGCGCGGGCGATGGCGACGCGCTGCTGCTGGCCGCCGGAAAGGTTGCCGGGGCGCACGTCGGCCTTGTGCGCGAGGCCCACGCGGTCGAGGTGGTGCAGGGCCTTCTCGTCCGCCTCGTCCTTGGGCAGTCCCTTGAGCTTGGTCAGACCGAGCGTCACGTTGGCACGGACGGTCTTGTGCGGGAAGAGGTTGAAGTGCTGGAACACCATGCCGACCCGCTGCCGCAGCGCGTCCGGGTTGTCGCGCAGCACGCTCCGCCCGTCGAGCAGCACGTCGCCACGGTCCGGCTCGAGGAGCCGGTTGACGACGCGCAGCAGCGTCGACTTGCCCGAGCCCGAGGGACCGATGACGCAGGCCGTCGTCGCGGCCGCGACCTCGAGGTCCACGCCTCGCAGCACGCGGTTGGCGCCGAAGGCGAGGTGGACGTCGCGGGTCGCGACGGCGACGCCGTGGACGGGAGCGGTGGTCATCGGGCCTCCTGGGTCTGGGCGACGGGCGCCTCGACGCGGTCGTCCACCCCGTCACCGCCGTCGGCGCCGTCGGCGCGGCGGCCCTCCCGCAGACGGCGGTCGATGGCGTTGACGGCGTGGGTCAGCGGGACGGTGACGAGAAGGTAGAACAGGCCGGCGAGGACGAGTGCCGACTGGTTACCGGTGTTGGCGGCTGCGTCCTGCCCGATCCGGAAGAGGTCGCGCTGGCTGGCGAGCAGGCCGAGGAAGTAGACGAGCGAGCTCTCCTTGATGAGCGCGATGAACTGGTTGACGAGCGCTGGCAGGACGCGCCGCACCCCTTGCGGGATGACGACGAGGCGCATGCCCGACGGACGACTGAAGCCGAGCGCCCGGGCCGCCTCGAGCTGCCCGTCGTCGACGCTCTGGATGCCGGACCGGAAGATCTCGCCGATGTAGGCGCTCGCGATGAGCGAGAGCGCGAGGATACCGAGCGGGTAGGGGTTGGGACCCCAGATCTGCAGCCCCACGGGCGACAGGCCGACCCCGATGAGCAGGATCGTCACGGCAGCAGGGAGACCGCGGAAGATGTCGGTGAACACCCTTGCAGGCCAACGCAACCAGCGTCGGTGCGAGAGCCCGCACACGGCCAGCACCATGCCGAGCACCGTGCCGATGACCGCCGAGGTGAGGGCCAGGATGAGCGTGTTGGGCAGGCCGACGCGGAGCAGCTCCGGCAGGGCCTCGCGCATGGCGTCGAGGTCGAAGAAGGTCTCCCGCAACGTGGTCAGGATGTCCATCCGGCCCTCCTCTCGGTGATGGTGTGGTCTAGGACGGTCGCGTCACTGCGACGCGGCGGAGCCGCTGCCGGGCTTGAAGTCGGCCGGGATCTCGCGGCTCGGGTAGTACTGCTTCTGGAGCTTCGCCCACGTGCCGTCGGCGACGACGGCGTCGATGCCCTTGTCGAGCGCCGCGCGCAGCTTGTCGTTGCCGGGCGCCACGGCATACGCGATGCCGCCCGGGTCGAGCTGCTTGGCCACGGCGAGGACCTTGCCCCCGGACTCGCCGGCCGTCTTCTCACCGATCTCGGCGGGGGTGATCCAGGCGTCGGCGGTGCCGGTGCGCAGCTGGTTCAGCGCCGCGTTGTAGTCGGGCACGCGGACGGGGTCGAGGTTCTCGCGCGTGGCGTAGTCGTCCTGGACCGTGCCCTGGACGACGACGACGCGCTTGCCGGCGAGCTGGTCGAAGGAGGTGATGCTCGAGCCCTTCGGCACGTCGAGGCCGAGGAAGCCGAAGTCGTACTTGTTCGTGAAGTCGACGGTCTTCTTGCGCGCCTCGGTGATGCTGATCGAGGACGAGCCCACGTCGAACTTGCGCGTCTTGACCTGCGCCAGCAGTGAGCTGAACTCGGTCCCGACGAACTCGACCTTGAGGCCGAGCTTGGCGGCGACGGCGGTCAGCAGGTCGTTGTCGAAGCCGGTGAACTTACCGTCCTTGAGGAAGACGTTCGGCGGTGCGTCCGTCAGGGTGCCCGCACGGAGCGTCCCGGGCTGCTGGAGGTCGTAGGGGTTGTCCGCTGCACTCTCGGTCGCCGTGGACCCACCGCCGCAGGCTGCGAGCGACAGGGCGACGAGGGCAACGGCGGAGGCGGTGACGGAGCGCGTGAGCAGAGGCATGGGTGAGGTCCTTGGGAGTCAGCAGGTCGGGCAGGTCAGCAGCTCGGGCAGGTCGGCAGGTCGGGTGCGTCAGGGCATGGCGAAGCGCCGGGTGCGCGAGCGTCGCTGCAGGAGTGCGGTGTCCGCGCGCATCGTCGTCGACGCGCGACCGGACGGCCTGACAGGACGAGTGGCGTCGCCGGCGCACGTCCTGACCTACAGAACGTTATAGGACGAGTAACGCGAAGTGATAATCGGGTCCATCTTCGCCGGCTCCGCCCAGCAGCGACCACGCACGGATGCAGGGTTGAGCACCGGGAACGGTGCGGATCACCCACCGAGGGGGAATCCGTGTGCGGCCGGGTCCAGCACGCTCGGTGCACCACCCACGCCCCACCGACCCGCCACGAGGAAGCTGAGGCCACCGTGAACCCGGTGCTCGCGTTCGTCATCGTCATGCTCGTCTGGACCGTCAGCGACCTCGTCGCGAAGAAGACGCAGTCGCTGCTGTCCTCGCTCTTCGTCGCCTCGATCATCTTCCTCGTCGGGTTCCTCACCGACGTCTTCCCCGAGGACCTCCTCGCCAGCTCCAGCCTGCTGGCGCTGGCCGGCGTCGTCGTGGGTTTCGTCATCGTGCACCTCGGCACGATGATCAGCCTCGACGACTTCAAGAAGCAGTGGAAGACGCTGCTCGTCGGCATCGCGACCGTGGTCGGCATCGGGCTCACCCTGCTGCTCGCCGGCTTCCTCTTCGGGCCGCGTATCAGCGGCTCTGCGGCCGACGGCTACGCGCAGGCACTCGACTTCGTCATCGCCGGCACCAGTGCGCTGAGCGGTGGGGCGATCTCGGTCCTCATCGTCCAGGAGGCCGCCCTCGGGGTCGGCCTGACGAGCATCGCCGTCTTCCCCGTGCTCATCGCCGCGCTTCAGGGCCTCATCGGTTTCCCCCTCACCTCGATCATCCTGCGGCGCGAGGCGGCCCGGCTCAAGGCCGAGTACCGCGCGGGCACGCTCGTCGCGGCGGGAGGCGCCGCGTCGGCCGCCGCCGACGACAACCCGTCCACGGGCGCAGCCCCACCCGCGCCAGACACCGCACCCGCCCCCGCACCCGACCCCGCACCCGAGACGAGGTTGCCGGCCTTCCTGCGCACGACGGCGGGGACGCTCTTCGTCGTCGGGGCCGTGGTCCTCGTCAGCCTCGGGATCAACAACCTCACCGACGGCATCCTCAACACGTTCGTCGTGGCGCTCGTCCTCGGCATCGCCCTCCGGACGGCCGGCATCCTCAGGCCGTCGGTGCTCTCGGGCATCGACGCGTTCGGGCTCATGATGATCGCGGTCATGATCCTCGTCTTCGGTCCGCTCGCCACGGTGAAGCCGTCGGACGTGGCCGCCCTGGCCGGCCCCCTGCTCATCGCGTTCGTCTTCGGCGTCGTCGGGATCACCGGCTTCTCGGCCCTCGTCGGCAAGCTGCTCGGCTACAGCGTGCCGATGTCGGTTGCCATCGGGCTCACCTCGCTCTACGGCTTCCCCGGCACGATGATCCTGTCCCAGGAGGCGGCCAAGGGTGCCGGCGAGACGCCCGAGGAGGTCGCGGCGATCGAGCACGAGATCCTGCCGAAGATGATCGTGGCCGGCTTCTCGACCGTGACCATCACCTCCGTCGTCATCACGAGCATCATCGCCGGGCGGATCGGGGGCGGCTGACCCGCCCGTCGGACATCTGTCGCCGACCGCGCCGCCTCGTCAGCGCATGTTGCCGGTGTGCCCGAGGGAGTAGCGGCCCGGCTGCGGCCAGACGAGCAGGCCGTGCGGACCGGGTCGCACCGGGATCCGGTGCGTCAGCCTCCCGGTGACGGTGTCGATCACGTAGACGCAGGCGTCGTAGCGCCCCGAGAACCACAGCTCGCGTCCGTTCGCGGTGACTCCGCCCATGTCCGGCGAGCCACCGGGCAGGCGCCAGGTGGCGAGCCGGCGCAGGTGGACGGCGTCCAGCACGGTGACGCTCCCCTCGTCGCGGTTGCTCACGAAGATGCGCTGCGCGTCACGGGAGGGGTAGATGCCGTGCGCCCCGCGGCCCGTGGGCACGAAGCGCTGCACGGCGAAGGTGGCCGCGTCGAGCACCCACACCCCGTTGCGGAGCATGTCCGCCACGAGGAAGGACCGTCCGTCGGGAGCGAGCCGGACGTCCTGCGGCATCGAGCTCGCGCCCGCCGCGAGCATGCCGGCGGGCCCACCCATGGACCGCGCGTGTGTCGGGGACGTCGCCCCGGGTGTCGCGACCCGGTTGAGGTCGACGATGCGGATCACTCGGGTGGCTGACGCGTCGAGGACGGCGAGCTGCCCGCTGAACTCGCAGCTGACGACGACGCGGGTCAGGTCAGCCGTGAAGTCGGCGTGGTTGACGCCCTTGCACGGCACCGGCAACGACCTCTGCAGGGCCATCGTCCGGGCGTCTCGGACGTCGACCCGCCGCAGCCGCTCGGCCATGACGAGGGCATGCTTCCCGTCAGGTGTGAAGTAGAGGTTGTACGGGTCGCGCACGGGGACGGGGGCGCCCATCCTGCCGGTGCGGGGGTCGATCGGGGTCAGGGCGTTGCCCGCGTCACTGTTGACACAGAGCCGGCGCAGGTCGTGTGACGGCACCACGTGCTCGGGTGAGCGGGGAACGGCCCGGGTGGAGATGACGGCATACGTCCTCGGGTCGATGATCTGGACGGTCCCGGCGCGCTGGTTCGGCACGTAGACGAGGGGCCGGGCGCGCTCGGCCTCCGTCGACAGGTTCGAGGCCCCGGTGAATGCGTACGGTCCCGAGAGCTCGGACGCGGCCCGTGCGGTCGGGCTCGAGGACGGGCTCGGTCCGGAGGTCGTGGTCGTCCCGGACGTGGCACCCGGTTCCAGCGTCGACGGCGCACCCGTCGCGGACGTCTGGGCGACCGAACAGCTCGCGAGCACCGAGGCCACGGCCAGCACGACCACGGCGGCCCGGCCCACGACTGCGGCACGCGAGCACCCCACTCTCCCAAGCGTGCCCGTCATGCGAGCAGCTCGGTGACCGTGACCGCCCGGAGTCCGCGTGTCCGCAGGCCGGAGAGTATGCCGGGCAACGCGGCCACCGTGCCGGCGTGACCCAGGTGGAGGCTGACGATACTCCCGGCGCGGACTGCCGCCAGCGTGCGGTCCCGCACCGCGCTGGCGCCGGGGTCGAGGAAGTCCTGCGGGTCGACGTCGTAGGAGATGCACCGCTGGTAGCCCGCGGCGCGGGCCGCTGCCCGGATGACCGCCGTGCTCGTCGGGGTCCCCGAGGGACGGAACAGCAGGCCGGCGGATCCTCGGACCGACGCGACCTCGGCGGCTCCTCGGCTGACCTCCGTCTCGGCCTCGGCCGCCGTCAGCCGCCGCATCGGCTGGTGGCTCCACGTGTGGTTGCCCAGGTCGTGTCCCTCCGCCAGGATCGCCCGCCCGAGAGCGGGGTTCGCCCGCAGCCACTGGCCGACGGCGAAGACGGTGAGGTGGGCGCCGTGCGCGCGGGCGACGGCGAGCACGGCGGACGTCCGCGCCGCGGGACCGGCCCCGTGGAAGGTGAGTGCGACCGCCGGGACGTCCCGCGGTCCCGAGCCGATGTCCTCTCCGGCCGAGGCCAGGACCGACTGCCGTCCCGGCGTCGGGGACGCCGTGGTGCCCGTCGTTACCCGGGCTCCACTGCCGGTGGTCCTGGGGTTCGGTGAGGCCGCCAGCCCTGTCGCAGCACTCGTCCCGACCGGTCCCCCGGTCGTCGGCGTCCCCGGCGCCCCTGACGTCCCGGCGGGCGAGCACGCCGCGACACCCAGGGCGCCGATGACGCCGGCAGCGGCGGCCAGCACGGTGCGGCGGGAGGCCGCGGGGCTGGCGGAGTGGTCCTCGGATGCGGATGCGTCGGCAGGCAAAGGCAGCTCGCTGGCGTCCGGGCCGTCGGGCACGGTGGTGTCCGGTTGCGGATCCGTCATCCCGGCCATCCGGTCGAGTGGCCGACACGAGCTCGCGCCGGCACCGACAGCGGCGAGACCGACGCCTGCCGATGGTGGTCTCGACCCCGTGGCTCTGCGGAGGCGACGCGACGGTCGTCGAGGACGAGGGCGAGGGGTGTCTGCCCGGCGCCGCGACCCCACGGGTCGTCGGCGAGCATCTGCTCCAGACGGACGACGGGGGTCGCAGCGTCCGTGCCGAGGACGGTGCACCCGCGATCGTCTGCGTCCACCACGACCGTGCCGCAGAACGTCGCGGCGAGCGCGTCCGGCAGGGCCTGACGAAGTGCCTTGCTGAGGGTGGCTGCCACGGCTGCCGGGTCCTTGGGGGCGAGCCTGAACGACGTGTTCGCTGCCGGTGCGGAGCCCTGCTCCCGATCGTCGCTGCCCGCCACGATGCTGCCGACCTCTCTCTCGAAGAGGCCACGGCGCCCCACCAGTCGTCCCGCGGCGTCCGCCGCCGCGGCGGTGAGCACGCGGGGCAGGCCGACCTCGTCGATCGCGAGCTGCATCGCGAAGGGCGAACCGAAACCGATGCCTGCACCGGTACGGGCGGCTTGCCGGCTGAGCAGCCGCGCGGTCCGGGTCACCGGGATGTCCCAGACGTCGAACGTCCGGTGTTGCGTCGTGGCCACGACCTTCCCGGAGACGAACACGTACCACCGCCGGGACCGGGCCGCGGCCGGTCGCTCGTCCCCCAACCCGTCGAGGTACGCGGTGACGTGCTGGACGACGAGGCTCGTCAGGTCGTCCTGGCCGGTGACGCGAGGCGTGCCGACCAGGTGCCGGCGCGCCAGCGAGCCGTCGGAGAGCACGAGGTCGACCGCCGTGCCGCGGCTGGTCCCGACCGTGGGAACCGCTGCGGGCCGGGCCGACTCTTCGGGCTCGGGTCGTGGGTCGATGAACTCGCGCAGCCAGAGCTCGAGGTTGAGGATGCGCCAGAAGGCCATCGAGTCCAGCGACCCTCGGCCGCTCAGCCACAGGTCGAACGCGCTGAGCACCTCGGCCTGGTCGAAGTACGGCCGGCGCGCGAACGACTCGGACAGGAACACCCGGTAGATCTGCTCGCGCTGCTCGTGGAACCACTCGTTCTGCGGCGTGGTGAACCCGATCTTGTTGCGGCGCCGCGTGATCGAGGGCGGCAGGACGTCCTGCTCCGCGTCCCGCAGGACCGCCTTGTTCCAGCCGCCGCTGATGATCGCGTCGTCGGGCATGGCGAAGACGGTGCGCACCAGCTGCGGGTCGAGGAAGGGTACGCGCCCCTCGACGGAGAAGCGCATGGAGTTGCGGTCCTCGTAGCGCAGCAGCGCCGGCAGGGACGCGACGAAGAGGTCGTGGACGAGCCGGTGGCGCAGGTCGGCCCCGGCCACGGCATACCTGTCGTCGGCGTGGTCCGCGACGAACTCCGGTCGCAGCAGCTCGCCGAAGGATCCGCCGCCACGGATGCGGGTCCGCAGCCGGGCCCGCACCACGGTGCCCAGGACGTCACGGGTGGCGAACGCCTCGGCGATGCCCGCCCGGCGGTCGCGCCTCAGCAGGTCGCGCAGGTGCGTCACGGTCTGGGGCACGTAGCCGGCGAGCATCTCGTCGGCGCCCTGCCCGTCGAGCATGACGGTGACGTGACGGCTCGCCTCCTTCATGACCCGGTACTGCGCGTACGGACCCGTCGAGACGACGGGCTCCTCCTGCGTCCGCACGAAGTCGGCGAGGTCGGCGAACATCTCGTCGGACGTGGGCCGTACGCGGTGCGACTCGACCCGGTCCGAGCAGGCTGCGACCGCGTCGTCGACCCAGCGCTCCTCGTCGTTGCGATAGCCCGAGAAGACCGCCGAGAAGGTCTGCTGACGGTGACCGACGGCCACGGCCGAGTCGTCGTGCGCGGTGAGCAGCCGGTCGATGCCGACGGCGATCGCCGAGCTGTCGAGGCCGCCGGACAGCGAGGTGCCCACGGGCACGTCGGCGCGCAGCCGCAGCGCGATGGACTCCTTGAGCCCCTCCCGCATCGCAGCGACGGTCTCGGGACCCGCGCCGGTGGCCGGCGGACGGGTCGCGACGAGGTCCTGCTGCAGGGTGGCGAACTGGCGCCGTTCGAGACCGCGCGCGCTGATCGTGGCCATCTCCCCCGGCAGCAGCCGCTCGATGCCCTCGAAGAAGGTCGACGCCCCGTCGTCGTGCACCCGGTGGCGCAGGTAGCGGTAGATCGTGCGCTCGTCGGGCGCCGGGTCCCGCAGGCCGGTGGCGAGGATCGGCTTCATCTCGCTCGCGAAGAGCCACGCCTCGCCGGTCCCGGTCGCTCCGCCCACGCCGCCGTCCTGAGTCGTCACCCGGCTGAGGTGCAGCGGCTTGATCCCGAAGTGGTCGCGGGCCAGGGTCAGGGTCTGCTCGTCGCGGTCCCAGACGGCGAGGGCGAACATCCCGTTGAACCGGTCGAAGGCGTCGGCCCCCCACGCGGCATACGCCTGCAGCACGACCTCGGTGTCGCTCTGCGTCACGAACGTGCGCGACTCCGCCTCGAGCTGGGCGCGCAGCGTCCGGTAGTTGTAGACCTCGCCGTTGTACGCGAGGACGAAGCGCCCGTCGGCCGTGGCCATGGGTTGGCGCCCACCCTCACGGTCGATGATCGACAGGCGCTGGTGGGCCAGGCCGACCGGACCGTCCACGAAAGTGCCTTGGTCGTCCGGTCCGCGGTGCCGCTGGGCCGCGCCCATCCGTTCGAGCAGCCCACGGTCCGGGCCGAGGCCGAAGTAGCCGGCGATGCCACACACGGGCAGTCCCTTCCCAACGTTTGTCTGACCGGCCATGTCTGACAGACGCGCCTGAGAGGACGCTGGGCGCAGGCCGCACACTGGCCGGGCCCCACCAGTTTCCCAGCGTGCGCCGCACCTCGCCGGCCTTCGGCGGAGCTTGGGTATGTGTCGCTCGTGACCCTCCCTCCCGGCGTCCTGTCCACCTCGACCGCGGAGCCCTCGTGATGGTGCGGCCCGTGCACCTTGCTGACGCCCCACCGCGCGACGCGACCGTCGAGGCGGTGATCGCCGACCTCGACCCGCAGGCCGATCCGCTCGCCGCCCTCGAGCTCGTGCGGCGCCACCCGAGCGCCTTCCCGCTGCCGGGACGCGGCGAGACCGCTGCGTTGTGGACCTCCCTCGCGTCGGTCGCCGCCGTGAGCCTGACCGCCGCCCGCGCCGTCGAGCCGCACCTCGACGCGCTGTCGATCCTCGCCGAGGCGCGCTCGGCCGGCCACGCGGTCCCGGACACCACCGAGGCGGCGACGTGGGGCGTCTTCGCGGCGGAGGGCCCCGGGGTGCGGCTGACCGCGACGGACGACGGGGCCGCCGGCGCCCTCGGTGCGCGTCTCGACGGCACCAAGCCGTGGTGCTCGCTCGCGGGCACCCTCTCGCACGCCCTCGTCACCGCGTGGGACGGGGAGACGACGCGGAGGTTGTATGCCGTCCCGCTGGGTGAGGACAACGGCGTGACGGTCCAGCCTGCGGCGTGGTTCGCCCGCGGCCTCCCGACGGTGACGAGCGGTCCCGTGGCCTTCGAGCACAGCGGGGCCGCCCCCGTCGGGCCCACCGGGTGGTACCTCGAGCGACCCGGGTTCGCCTGGGGCGCCATGGGGGTCGCCGCGATCTGGTTCGGTGGCGCGGTCGGGGTCGCGCGCCGGCTCGTCGGCGGCGGACGTGAGCCCGACCAGATCGCGCAGATGCACCTCGGCGCGGTCGATGCCGCTCTCTGGGCGGCGAGGACGACGCTGGCCGACGCGGCTGTGCGCGTCGACGACGGGCGGGCGACCGGGGCCGACGGCTCGGCACTCGCGCTCCGCGTCCGCCACGTCGTGGCCCGGGCCGCGGAGACGGTGCTCGAACGCGTCGGCCACGCGACCGGCCCCGCGCCGCTCGCCCTCGAGGACGACCACGCCGGACGGGTGGCAGACCTCCAGCTCTACCTCCGTCAGGAGCATGCCGAGCGTGACGAGGCGGCCCTCGGGCGACTCCTGCTCGACGGCGACCGGAGCGCCCGGACCGGACCGCCGTGGTGACGGCCCCCGGCAGTCCGGCCCGGGACTTCACCCATTCCGAGGCCGGCACCCCCGAGGACCTGTGGCGCGAGCGTCCCGAGTGGGATCACGCGGTCCGCGTGGGTCGCCCGGCCGAGACCGGCGCTCGGCGCCTGGTCGTCGTGGCGGCCCACCCGGACGACGAGACGCTGGGCGCCGGCGGTCTCATCCACCAGGCGGCGCGGGACGGCCTCGAGGTCGTCGTCCTGCTGCTGACGGACGGCGAGGGATCGCACCCCGGGTCTCCCTCGACGAGTCCGGATGACTTGGCGCGGCTCCGGGTCGAGGAGTCCCGCGCAGCCCTGCGCCGCCTGGCCCCGGAGGGGATGCTGCAGCGACTCGGCCTGCCCGACGGGTCGGTCCCTGACCACGAGGACGCCGTCGTGACGGCCCTCGTCGACGTCGTCGGGGAGGAGGGCGGCAGGACGCTGCTCGTGGCTCCCTGGCGCGCCGACGGCCACTCCGACCACGACGCCGCCGGGCGCGCGGCGGCTGTGGCCGCGTGGCGCACCGACGCGACGCTGTGGGAGTACCCCGTCTGGCTCTGGCACTGGTGCGAGCCGGCGCAGGCGCCGTGGGCCGACCTGCAGGTGCTGCCCCTGCCCGACGAGGCGCGAGCGGCGAAGGACGCGGCCGTGGCCCTGCACCGGACCCAGGTGGCTCCGCTCTCGGACGCCGCAGGAGACGAGGCCGTGCTCCACGACGGCATGCTCGAGCACTTCCGTCGGGACGTCGAGGTCTACCTCCGGCTCGGGCCCGTGCGCGACGACACCCTGGAGCGACTCCACGAGTCGGCCGACGACCCGTGGGAGGTGCACACGAGCTGGTACGAGCAGCGCAAGCGGGACGTCACGCTGGCCGCGCTCCCCCGTCGCCGCTACTCCCGCGCCCTCGAGGTCGGCGGCTCGGTCGGAGCGCTCTCCGCAGAGCTGTCCCGGCGGTGCGACCGGCTCACCGTCGTCGACGAGAGCGCCAGCGCGACCCGTGCCGCGCGGGAGTTCCTCGACTCGACGGATGGCATCGGCGCGGTGTCCGTCGAGCAGCGGAGCGTCCCCGAGGAGTGGCCGGACGGCCGCTTCGACCTCGTCGTCGTCTCCGAAGTGGGCTACTTCCTCAGCCCGAAACGCCTGCAGCAGCTGGTCGCCCGCGTCGAGGCCTCATTGGACGAGGACGGTGCGGTCGTGCTGTGCCACTGGCGGCACCCGGTGCGCGGCTGGCCCCTCGACGGGGCACGCGTGCACGAGATCTGGCGCGATGCCTCCCGGCTGCCCGTCGTCGTGACGCACGTCGAGGACGACTTCCGGCTGGACGTGCTCTCCCGCACCACGGCGCACCGGGCGGGGTCGTCGTGAGCGCCGCTGCACCCACCGGAGACCTGACGCACGTGCACGTCGTCGTGCCCGCCAACGACGAGGAGGAGCTGCTGCCCCGCACGCTCTCGACGCTGGACGCCGCCGTGGCCGAGCTCCGCGCCGCGCGCCCGGCCATCGCGGTGGACGTGACGCTGGTGCTCGACGCGTGCACCGACGGGTCGCGTGACGTCGCCCGTCGACACGCGGACGTGCGCGTCGTCGAGGTGGGCTGTCGCAACGTCGGTGCCGCCCGGGCGCAGGGCGTCGCGTCCGCGACGGACTGGGTGCCGGCCACGGAGCGCGGTCGCCACTGGGTGGCCAACACCGACGCGGACTGCGCCGTCCCCGCCGACTGGCTCGTGCGCCAGGCGATCCTGGCCGATGCCGGGGTGGACCTCGTGACGGGCACGGTCGAGCCCGACCACCACGACCTCGACCCTGCCGTCCTGGCGCGATGGCGATCGCTCCACCAGCTCCGCGAGGGGCACCACCACGTCCATGGCGCCAACCTCGGCGTGCGCCTGTCGAGCTACGTGGAGAGTGGCGGCTTCGAGGCCCTCGTCGTGCACGAGGACGTGGGCCTCGTCGAGCGCGTGCGCGGCTCGGGCGGCACCTGCGTGGCCTCCGACGCCCTGCACCTTCGGACATCCGGTCGTATGCGTGGGCGCGCGCCGGGCGGGTTCGCGCACTTCCTCAGCGAGCTCGACCAGAGCACGTCGCTCGCCGGCTGACGCGGGTCGTCGGTCAGGGCTCGGAGCGGTCCCCGCCCGCCGAGGCCTGCTCCGCGAGGATCGCCAGTCGTTGCAGGGACTCACGGTTGCGACGGTCGAGCACGAGGTCCCGAGCGGCCTTGGGGATCAGGGCGGCAGGGCCCTTGGTGGCGTCTTCCTCCATCGTGACGTCGGTGCCGGCACCGTTGGGGCGACACGAGATGCGCACGGTGCCTTCCCCCGAGGGCCAGGCTCGCACCGTGAGCTCGAGCAGCGTCGGACGCTCGCAGGCGCGGACTGTCGTCGCGTCGTCGATGAGCATCGGCCAGGCGCCGACGGAGTGGTGGATGTGGGAGCCCTCCGCCGGCCAGCCGGGAGTGACGTCTCGCACGCGCGAGGCCCCGACCACCCACTGGCCGTAGCTCCATCCGTCGGACAGCACGTCGAAGACGGCGTCGGGTGTGGCGTGGATCGTACGGGTCGTGGTGCTCATGTGCGCCTCCAGGGGGGTCGGATCGTGTGGTGCCACAGGGCGGCTCGGGCGGCATTGGCGCCGCACGCACCGTGCACCCCGCCGCCGGGGTGGGCCGAGGCCGATGCGAGGTAGAGCCCCTTGACCGGTGTCTCGGGCCGTCCGGAACCCGCGACGGGGCGGAAGACGAGCTGCTGATGCAGACCGGCGGTGCCACCGTTGATGGCGCCTCCCACGAGATTGGCGTCGCGGGCCTCGAGCTCGCGCGGACTGAGCACTCGACGGGCGATGATGCGGTCACGGAACCCCGGGGCGCGGCTCTCGACACGCTGCTCCATGCGCTCGGCCATCGCGTCGAGGTCGGCTTCGTCCCAGGTGCCACGCACCTCGCGCAGGTCGGACCTGCCGGCCCCCGCATCACCCCGAACTCGTTGTGGCACATGGGTGTACGCCCACAGGGCCTCGTGCCCCAACGGCACCCGGCTGGGGTCGGCGACGCCCATCTGGCCGACGAGGAGGAACGGCTGCTCCGGCACGAGCCCGGCGGCGACCTGGCTCCCCGAGAGGCTCAGTCCGTCCAGCGACTCCGCGATGTGCACGGTGCCCGGTGACAGCTCGGGCGCACCCGCCCACGGGACGGCGCCGTCGAGGGCCCAGTCCACCTTGATCGTCGAGGGGTCCCACTCGAAGCGGCCCATGCGATGCCGCAGGCGGGTCGGAAGCTGGTCCCACGGCACGAGGCCGCCGTAGAGCGCAGGCGCCGACACGTCGGCGAGGACGGCCCGTCCGACGGAGAGCTCGCGGGACGCGGTCCGCACGGCGACCGCGCGACCGTCCTGCACGCGTACGCCCTCGGCTCGTTCCCCGAGGCACAGCTCGCCTCCGCGGGACTCGAGGCGACGGACCATGGCCGCCGAGAGCTCGCCGGCACCGCCACGCGGGACCGGGAAGCCCACGGTCTGCCCGAGCAGGGCGAGCAGGAGTCCCATGGCGGCTGAGCCGGGCGACTCGAGCCCGATGTCGGCGTGGGCCGAGTTGCCCGCGACGAGCATGCGGGCGGCCTCGCCGCGGAAGAGCTTCTCCGTCAGACTGCGGGCGGGCATGAGCATCTCGCGCACCAGCTCCATGCCCCCGGGCCTCAGGACCTGGCGCCCCAGCCCCGCACCCCCGCGGACGGGAGGGAACGGGCTGAGCAGGCAACGGATGAGGTCGTCCCCGACGCGGTCCCAGGTGTCGCAGAGCGCCAGCCAGCTGTCGCCGTCGCCGCGGGCCTGCTCGTCGAGCCCCGCAGCGGTCGCGCCACGGTCGCGGTGCAGCACGCCCCACCGACCGTCGGGGAAGGCGTGGCCGAGCACGGAGGGCGCCTGGACCCATTCGAGGCCGTGCTCCTCGAGGCCGAGACCACGTATCGTCGGGGACCCGGCGGCGAGGGGGTAGAACGAGCTGAAGGTGTCGTGGACGTGGCCCGGCGCGACCGAGTCGTCGCTGCGGACGGCGCCCCCGGGGGTCTGCTGCTCCTCCAGGACGACGACCGACCAGCCGGCGTCCACGAGCAGGTTGGCAGCCACGAGCCCGTTGGGCCCACTGCCGATGACCACGGCATCCGTCGTCGTCACGATGTCCTCTCGTCCGGTGGTCGTGCCGTACCCGCTGCCCTCGCGGGCTAACCGGACGTTTGCGACACACCCGCACCGGGCACGTCGCCTGCATGGATCCGACGACACCGGGGAGCCCGGCGATGCCCCAGACCTCTCCCCCGACGCCGGTCGTCCTCGTCACGGGCGCCTCCAGCGGGGTGGGCCTCGCGGCCGCCCACGAGCTCGCGCGACGCGGCCGGCGACTTGCCCTGCTCGCCCGCGGCGAGGAGCCGTTGCGACGGGCGGCCGAGGAGTGCCGCGCCCTCGGCGCCCCGTCGGTCCTGGTCCTGCCCGCCGACGTGCGCGACGACGCAGCCGTCGCACGTGCGGTCGCCGAGGTCGTGCGGCTCGAGGGGAGCCTGGACGGGGTGGTCAGCTGCGCAGGCGTCGTGGCCTACGGGCGACTCGAGGAGCTGTCCGCGGACCTCTTCGACGCCGTGGTGCAGACCAACCTGCTCGGCTCGGCCAACATGCTGCGGCACGCGCTCCCGCACCTGCGCGCCCGGCGCCGCGGCTCGGTCGTGCTCGTGGGCTCGATGATCGGTCACATCGCCGTCCCCACGATGAGCGCCTACACCGTGAGCAAGTGGGGCGTGCGCGCGCTCGCGCGGCAGGCGCTCGTCGAGAACCGCGACGTGCCCGGCCTGCACGTCTCCTACGTCTCGTTGCCCGGCATCGACACGCCCATCTACCGACAGGCTGCGTATGCCGGGGGGCCGGCCGGGCAGCCGCCACCGGTCGTGTGGTCGGCCGAGAAAGCCGGCGGCCTCGTGGCCCACGTCCTCGAGCACCCGCGGCCGGTCACGCACGGCGGCGCCTTCGACGGGGTCACCCGGCTCGGCTTCGTGCTGCTGCCGCGGGTCTTCGACGCCTGGGTCGGGCCCCTGTTCGGCCGGCTCGCGTCCGACCGGTCCGACGTCATGCCGCCGACGGAGGGGAACGTGCGGCGCAGCGTCCCTGAGGACAACCGCCTCGAGGGCGGGCACGGTTCAGGTGTCGGCGCCGCCATCAGGCACGTGAGCACTGCGGTGCGACGGGGCCTCGGTCGTCGGACGTAGTCCCGTCACGGCCGGCCTCCTGGGCGGGAGTCCACCCCGAGGCGAGCCGGGCACGCGGGGCGTCACTCCCGGCCGTGCTCCTCTGCCTCCGTCCTGGCCAGCTCCTCGGGGATCGCCAGGACGACGTCACGGGCCAGGAATCCCGGTCGTGACTGCTCGAGGCGCTCCCCCGCCCGGGCGTGGATCCAGGCGCCCCACAGCGCCGCCACCTGGGGAGATGCGCCCCGCCCCACCAGCCCTGCGACGGCGCCTGCCTTGACGTCACCGGAGCCCGCTGTGGCGAGCGAGGTCGGGCCGGCGTCGGAGCACCAGGCGTCACCGTCAGCCGTGGCGACGTAGGAGGTGTCGCTGCCGCTGAGGACGACGGCCCCCGTCGCCTCCGCGAGCTCGCGGACTGCAGAGAGCAGGTCCTTCTCGACCGCCTTGTCGGACCGTCCCAGCATGGCGGCGACCTCGGTGACGTTGGGGGTGAGCAGCACCCGGCCCTCGAGATGACGCACCCCGTCGGCGCGATGCGTCAGGTAGGCCGTCCCGAGCGCGTCGAGGACGAGGTCGACCTCGATCTGCGGGATGACGTCCGCCAGGAAGAGATTCGCGGCCTCAGGGTCCCCGAGTCCGCAACCGGCCAGCACGACGTCGGCCCCTTCCGCGAGCTCGACCACGCGGTCGGCACCGGCAACGGCGAGCTCCCCGTCGTGCGTGGCGGGCAGGGGCTCGACGAAGGCCTCCGGCAGCGCTGCGGCCACCGCGGCCGCGGTGTCCTCGGCCGTGGCGACCTGCACCTTGCCGGCGCCGAGGCGCAGCGCGGTCTCGGCGGCCAGCAGGACGGCTCCCGGTGTCTGGCGGGCGCCTCCGACCACCAGCACCGTGCCGCGCTCCGACTTGTCCCCGTCGGTGGCCGGCAGCGGCATGCTCCGCAACAGCTGAGGGTCGACGGGCACGGGTGTCTCGTTCTGCATGTCAGGCGCTCCCTCGTTCTACGGCGGGCTCGGGCGTGGGCTCACGGGTGCTCTCCACCGCCGAGACGTCGAGGTGCCGGGTGTCTGCGAAGCTGACGAGCTCGAGGCTCGCGCCGTCCCGGCGCCGGTAGCGGGTCAGGGAGCAGTTGCCCAGCGGCTCGTTGCGGTCGACGTCGAGGAGGGACTGCTCGTCGAGCCCCTCGAGCACGAGCCGGAAGCTCATGATCACCGCCTGGTGGGTGAAGACCCACACCCGGCGGTCCGGGTAGACCTGTGCGAGGTCGCGGACGACGTGGCGCACCCGCAGCGCGACATCGGTCCAGCTCTCACCTCCCGGCGGCCGGTAGTAGAACTTCCCCAGACGGGCCCGCCGCTCCGCCTCGTCCGGCAGGGTCTCGCGGATCCCGACGCCGGTGAGCCCGTCGAGGATGCCGAGGTCACGCTCGCGCAGCCGCTCGTCGAGGACGGGGTCGAGCCCGACCGCCGAGGCGACGACGTGCGCCGTCGAGGCGGCCCTGGCGTACGGCGAGGAGAGCACCACCTCGGGTGCGTCGGCTTCACCCGTCGCCACGTGGCGGGCGAGCACCTGCGCCTGTCGTTCTCCGCGCTCGGACAGCGGGGTGTCAGGGTCACGGGTGTCGAGCTCCAGGCGACCGGCGCCGCGTCGGCGAGCATCGTCGTCGGCGACGTTGCCGACGCTCTCGCCGTGGCGCACGAGCACGAGCTCCGCGACCTGCGGGCCTCCTGGCTCGGCGGTTGCACGGCCGGGTCCTGCATCAGTGGGTTCGAACGACACGCAGACTCCTCCTCGTCGACGGACGCCCCCGAGGAGCGCCCGGTCCCGCTGCCGGGTGCCTGACGGGTACCCACCACGCGCCGACCCAACCGGGGAGCTCATGCCGGTCACGCCACGCGCCCGGTGCGGTCCACGGACGGGCTCGAGCGCAGAAAGAGCTCGTTGGCCGTCGGGCGGGATGGGTACGAGGACCACGAGGGGTCGCCACCGGCGCCCCGACACCAGATGAGCCACACCCGGAGGAGCCCACATGTCGACGGACGCCATCGTCCTGCTCAAGGACGACCACCAGGAGGTCCGCAAGCAGTTCCGAGCGTTTCGCAAGGCCGACCTGACGCCCGTGCAGAAGCAGGGGATCGTCGACACGATCCTCGAGCTGCTGACCGTGCACACCTACATCGAGAACGAGGTGATGTACCCACGCGTCCGTGAGCTGCTGCCCGACCTCGAGGACGACGTGCTCGAGTCGTACGAGGAGCACCACGTCGCGGATGTGCTGTGCGTCGAGCTCTCCACCATGGACGCGACGGACGAGCGCTTCGACGCCAAGACGACGGTCCTCATCGAGAACGTCGAGCACCACATGCAGGAGGAGGAGCAGGACTGGTTCCCGAAGGTCCGCGAGGGGCTCGGGCGCAAGCAGCTGCAGGAGCTCGGCGAGGAGCTGCTGGCGGCGAAGAAGAAGGCCCCGCGACGTCCGGAGCAGCCGAGCGCCATGAAGAAGGCCATCGACGCCGTCGTCTCCTGACGACACCGGCGATACCGAGCAATCGAGAGAAGGAGCACCCTGTGAGCGGACAGATCCCCCCCGTCCCCATCGAGACCGAGCCCGACAGCCCCTGCGACTGCGCCAACTGCCCTGAAGGCTGCACGTGCGACTCGTGCAGCTGCGAGGACTGCACCTGCTCGCGCTGCAGCCACGCAGCCTGACCCTCGCGCACACACGTCGCGTCCTCGGGTGGCACGAACCCACCCGAGGACGCGACCTGCGTGTCGTGGCTGTATCTCGGTGAACCCACCTCCTCCTTCAGCTCAGTTGACCCGTCCGGACTGGTCCTCGCCCGAACGGGGGCGAGCGCTCCCGCTCCGGCTGGCGTGACGGCATACGCCATGAACGACTCGCGACCCGGACCGCCTCGGAGACGACGCGTCCGTCCGGACGCCTGCCGGGCTCGGTCGGCTCGCACCGGTGCGGCGGAGGAACCCGTGGCTGCTCCGGCCACCCGGCGGCGATGATCGCCTCGAACTCAGCGGCCAGCAGCTCCTCGTCGGCGCACATCAGCTCGACGAAGAGCTCGTCGACGGCCTCCTCGACGGCAGGGAAGGAGTCGCCAGGGAGGATCGGCGTGACCACGACCGCCACCGCCTCAGCTCGTGATGGCCTGACGCTCGTCCTGGTGGGCGATGGCGATCTTGCGCGGCTTGGCCTTCTCCGCCACAGGGATCGACAGGGAGAGGACTCCTGCGTCGTAGCTCGCCTCGATGCGCTCGGTGTCGAGGCTGTCGCCGAGCACGAGCTGCCGGCTGAACACGCCCCTCGGACGTTCGGCGGCGATGAGGTCCGCGTCGCTCGCCCGCGGCGGCCGCTCGGCCTTGACGGTCACGACGTTGCGCTCGACGTCGAGGTCGATCGAGCGCGGGTCGACGCCCGGCAGGTCGAGCTCGACGTGGAAGGTGTCCCCGTCGCGCCAGGCGTCCATCGGCATGGCCGAGGGTCGGGCGAGGGTGCCGGCCGCCCCGAAGGCGAGCTGGGCCACGCGGTCCAGGTCTCGGAAGGACTCTCGGAAGGGGTCGGTGCGCATCAGCATCGTCTTCACCTCCATCGTGTCAGGTGATGCTCCACGGTGACCACGATCGCCCGTTGCGATCTATGGCATGCGCTATAGATTTTTTGTAGCACCCACGAGATGATCATGCAAGAGGTCGCGGCGAGGAACGTCGGGCCCTTCACGGGATCCCAGGAGAGGAGGCGCGCGGACGTGCCGAGCCGACCCGATTCCGACCCCGCGAACGACCCCGCGAACGACCCCGCCAACGACCCCGAGGACGACCTCGATCGCGGCGTGTACGGCATCACCGTGGCCGCGGAGCTCGTCGGCCTCGAGGCGCAGAGCCTGAGGCTCTACGAGTCACGGGGCCTGCTGACGCCGGACCGCACCAGTGGAGGCACTCGCCGCTACAGCGCCAACGACCTGACGAGGCTGCGGCGGATCGCCGAGCTCATGGCGACCGGTGTGAACCTCACCGGCGTCGGCATGCTGCTCGACCTGCAGGACGAGAACACCCGGCTGCGCAGGGAGATCGACGCCCGACCGGATGGACAGTCCCGGTCCCGGGCCGCGGCGCGGCAGTCCGGCGCCTGATCGGCGACGGCCGAGGTCAGCGCTCCGGATCGGCGCCGAGATCGACCTCGACCTCGTCGCCGGAACCGCGGCCCGTCTGCTTCCGGGTCTCCGCGTTGAACGAGACGAGGTAGCGGCCGCCCATGACGCCGATGGTGGTCCGATAGGTGTAACCACCGTCGATCGTGACGATGACCGGCACGCGCTTCCCGCGGCCGAACGCCAGCACGGTCGACTCGGGCACCACGATGCCGACGTTGTTGCCGCCGGTGGACTCGAGCACCGTCCTGAAGGTCGTCATGCGAGCGACACTAGTGGCCGGGGCGACACACGATGCCAGCCTTGACCCGGGTCTTTGCAGAGGAACGGCCCGCGAGGTGATTGGCCGCTCAGGACCGCTTGGCGACGAACTCGACGAGCGTGCCGTCGGGGTCACGCACGACGGCGTTGCGGTTGCCGTTGCCGGTGTCGTGCGGCGCCGTCAGCGCGGTAACGCCTGCGGCCGTGACCGCGTGGAACGTGGCGTCCACGTCGTCGACCCAGAAGACGAGCGACATCGCCGCGCGCCCGGTCTCGACCTCGATACCGTGCACGCGCTTCGCCGCCTCTGCCGAGCTGATCGCCAGGACGAAGCCACCGGCCCTCATCTCGACGTGCTCGGGGACTCCCTCCCTCGGCGTCCGAAAGTACTCGGGCAGCCCGAGCACGCCTTGGTAGAAGCCCAGAGCCTTCTCGATGTCCTGGGTGAACACGTTGACCAAGCCGGAGGTGACCACGTGCCCACGCTAGGCGACCGACTCGCGACGCGCAGTGCGGACGCCCGGCCATCCCCGTGCCGGTGCCCGCGCGTCGGATCACCCTGTGGAGGAACCGCCCGGACGTGCCGCGTCGAGGAGCTGCGCCAGATGCACGGACGGCCGTTCGCGCAGGTCCGCCACCTGGGTGCGGCACGAGAAGCCGTCGGCCAGCACGACCGCATCGGGCGCCGCGTCGATCGCGGGCAGCAGGTTCTGGCCCGCCACGGCGACCGACACCTCGTAGTGGCCGATCTCGACCCCGAAGTTGCCGGCGAGCCCGCAACAGCCGGACAGGGTCTGGACCGTGGCTCCGGTGGCGGCGAGCAGGTCGGCGTCGGCCTTCCAGCCGAGGACCGCGTGGTGGTGGCAGTGCGGCTGGGCCACGACGGTCGTGCCCGTCAGGTCCGGGGCCGTCCAGTCCGGCGTCTCGGCGAGCAGCTCCGACAGCGTGCGGACGCTCGACGCCACGAGGGCGGCGTCCTCGTCGCCGGGGAGCAGCTCGTGGATGTCCGAGCGCAGCACCGCCGTGCAGGACGGCTCGATGCCGACGACGGGGATGCCGGCCCGCGCGTCGGGGGCGAGCGCGGCGACGGTCTTCCGCAGGATGCTCCTGGCCGAGTCCAGCTGTCCCGTCGTGATCCAGGTGAGGCCGCAGCACACCGAGCCGCTCGGCAGCCTCGGCTCGTAGCCGGCGTCGCGCAGCACCCGGACCATGGACTCGGCCACCTCGGGCGAGAAGGAGTCCGTGAACGAGTCGGCAAACAGCACAACGGGTTTCAGCTCGGACCGTCGTGGCGCGAAGGTGCGACGGAAAGGCCTCGCGGCGAAGGCCGGGATCGTGCGTCGGCGGTCGACGCCCGCCATCCACAGGGCCACGGGCTTGAGGAGCGGCAGGGTGAGAGCTCGGTTGGCCACCCCGGGCACCCGTCCGGCGAGGCGTGACCACATCGGCAACTTGCCGAGCGTGTAGTGGGAGCGAGGGCGCAGCCGACGACGGTACGTCTGGTGCAGCACCTCGGACTTGTAGGTGGCCATGTCGATGCCGGTGGGACAGTCCGACGCGCACCCCTTGCACGACAGGCACAGGTCCATCGCGTCGTGGACGGACGGGTGCGACCAGGGCAGCTCACCGCGGACGACCTCCTGGAGCACCCGCGCGCGTCCGCGCGTGGAGTCCTTCTCCTCACGGGTCGCGAGGTACGAGGGACACATGACGCCACCGGCCGCTGAGTTGTCGGCCCGGCACTTGCCGACCCCGGTGCAGCGGTGCACCGCCTGGGCGAGGTTCCCGTCGTCGTGCGGGTAGGCCATCGCCAGGCTGAGGACCGGGAAGTGGCCGGCCGGTCGCACGTCGGCGTCCACCGGGTCGGGATCGACGAGCACGCCGGGGTTGAGCAGGTTGCCGGGGTCGAAGGCGTGCTTGATGCCGCCGAAGAGCGCGATCGCGTCGGCGGAGTACATGTGGGGCAGCAGCTCGGAGCGGGCTCGTCCGTCGCCGTGCTCACCGGACAGAGATCCTCCGAATCCGCCTACCAAGCGGGCGGATTCGGTGAGGAACTCGCGCATGGTCGCCGTGCCGTGCGGTTGGTCGAGCGGCAGGTCGAGCCGGACGTGCATGCAGCCGTCGCCGAAGTGGCCGAACGGTGCCGAGGTCATGCCGTAGGAGCTGACGAGCTCGTCGAAGGCGGCGAGGTACTCCCCCAGCCGAGCGGGCGGCACCGCGGCGTCCTCCCACCCGGGCCAGGCCGGCTTGCCCGACGGGGCCCGGCCGGCGAGCCCGGCACCGTCCTCTCGGATGCGCCACAGTCGTGCCTGCACGCGCGGGTCCTGGACGACGACCGCGTCGTCAGCGAGGCCCTCCCCGACCAGCGCGCGGGCTCGGGCGGTCACCTCACCGAGGTCCTCACCCGCGAACTCGACGAACAGCCAAGCCTGCCCGCGTGGCAGAGGCGGGATCGCATCGGGGCCGCGACGCGCACGGAGGACGTCGATGAGTCGGGAGTCGAGGCCCTCGCAGGAGGTCGGACCGTGCGCGACGACTGCGGGCGCGGCCTGTCCGGCGCTGACGATGTCGCGGAAGCCGAGGACGACGACGACGCGCACCGGCGCGTCGACGACGAGCTTGACGGTCGCCTGCGTGATGACGCCGAGCGTCCCCTCCGAGCCGACGAGGGCCTGGGTGAGGTCGAAGCGCTCGGGCAGCAGGTGGTGCGCTGCATAGCCGGAGACCTGTCGCCCGAAACGGTCGAACTCGGTGCGCGCCGTCGAGAGGTGACGCGACATCACGGCACGGACGCCGGCGATCACGTCGTCGGCTCCCCGGGCACACGGCATACCACTCTCGTCGTAGCCGGTGGAGAGGAACTGCCCTGCGGCAGTGAGGAGCTCGAGTCCCGCGACGTTGTCGGAGGTGCGTCCGTAGGCCAGCGAGCGGGAGCCGCACGCGTTGTTGCCGATCATCCCGCCGATCGTGCAGCGTGGGTGCGTCGAGGGATCGGGACCGAAGCGTATGCCGTGCGGGGCGGCCGCCTTCTGCAGCACCGCGTGCACCGTCCCCGGCTCCACGACGGCCGTGCGGGTCTCGGGGTCGACGGACAGCACGCGGCCCAGGTGACGGGAGAAGTCGAGCACGACACCACGACCGACCGCGTTGCCCGCTACCGACGTCCCGGCACCGCGGGACGTGACCGGGACGCCCGTCTCGCGGGCCACGGCCAAGGTGGCGGCGACGTCGTCGACGTCACGCGGCCGCACGACGGCGAGCGGGGGGATGCGGTAGAGCGACGCGTCGGAGGAGTACATGCTGCGCGTCCCCGCGTCGGCGCGAACCTCGAGCCCGGCGCGCTCGAGCGCGTGCACCACGTCAGCAACCACCTCGACCATGAGTAACATGTTACGCATGGTTCGGCTGTCCCTCTCCCGCGGCGCACCCTCGCTGGCCGACGCGGTCGTGGACTCGATCCGCGCCGGCGTCGTCGCCGGCGAGCTCGTGCCGGACCGGACCTACTCCGTCTACCAGCTCGCCGAGGTGCTCGACGTCTCGCGCAGCCCGGTCCGTGAGGCCCTGCTGCGGCTGGCCGAGGCCGGGCTCGTCGAGATCGAGCGCAACCGCGGCTTCCGGGTGGTGCTCCCCCGGGCCAGCGACATCCTCGAGATCTTCGAGATCCGCCTCGCCCTCGAGCCGGACGCCGCGCGCCGCGCCGCCGAGCACGCGAGCGACGACGAGCACGCAGCCATCAGGGCGGCCTTCGAGGCCCTGGGCGCGGCCGTCCACGACGAGGACCGCTTCTGGGTCGCCGACCAGCAGCTGCACGACTGCCTGGTGCGGGCCGGCGGCAACCGCCGCGCTGCCGCGATCATCGAGCGGCTCCGGGCCACGACCGCCCTGCTCGGGCCGCCCACGACCACCGCCGGACGCACCCTGCCGGAGATCTGCGACGAGCACGAGCCCATCGTCGCTGCGGTCCTCGCGCGCGACGGCGCCGCGGCGGAACGCGCCATGCGCCACCACCTCGAGCACACCGGCGGCCTCCTGGCCCGCACCCTGCGGGCCGACCCTGCTGCGCCGACCGGCGTCTCACAGAGCGCCCACCGGCACGCCGCGGCCGCCGGATGAGGCAGCCTGAAGAGCGACACGACCCGACAACGACCACGACACCAAGGAGAAGACACGCGTGAAGGTGCTGCTGCTGGAGAACGTCCACTCCGTCGCCCAGGAGACGTTCCGCCGCCACGGCTTCGACGTCGAGACGCGCACGGGATCACTGGGCGAGGCCGAGCTCATCGAGGCCCTGAAGGGTGTCTCGGTCGTCGGGATCCGGTCCAACACCAAGGTGACCCGCGCCGTCCTCGACGCCGCCCCCGACCTGCGCGCCATCGGCTGCTTCTGCATCGGCACCAACCAGGTCGACCTCGAGCACGCGACGAAGCTCGGCATCGGCGTCTTCAACGCGCCCTTCTCCAACACCCGCAGCGTCGTGGAGCTCGTCATCGGTGAGATCCTCGCCCTCGCGCGCCGCCTCCCCGAGAAGACGCAGCGGATGCACGACGGCGTCTGGGACAAGTCGGCCAAGGGTGCCTACGAGACCCGCGGCCGCACGCTCGGCATCGTCGGCTACGGCAACATCGGCACGCAGCTGTCCAACATGGCCGAGGCCATCGGCATGCGCGTCGCCTTCTTCGACACCGCGGACCGTCTCGCGCACGGCAACGCCCAGCGCATGGGCTCGCTCGACGAGCTCCTCGAGGAGTCCGACGTCGTGAGCCTCCACGTCGACGGCCGGCCCGGCAACGCAGGCCTGTTCGGCGCGGAGCAGTTCGCCAAGATGAAGCCCGGCGCAGTCTTCATCAACGCCTCTCGCGGCATGGTCGTCGACGACCTGGCCCTGCGCGAGCACATCCTGAGCGGTCACCTGTCGGGCGCCGCGATCGACGTCTTCCCGGTCGAGCCCAAGGCCCAGGGCGACCTGTTCGAGTCACCCCTCCGTGGCCTCGACAACGTCATCCTCACGCCCCACGTCGGCGGGTCGACCGAGGAGGCACAGGAGGAGATCGGCACGTTCGTGTCGAGCAAGCTCTCCGCATACATCCTCGACGGCGCCACCGCGCTGTCGGTGAACCTCCCCGACGTCGCCCCGGCCGCACGCGAGGGGGCGTTCCGGATCGCGCTGCTCCACCGCAACGTCCCGGGAGTGCTCGCCTCGATCAACCGCACCCTGGCCGAGGCCGGCGCCAACGTCATCGGCCAGTCGCTCGCGACCCGCGGCGAGCTCGGCTACGTCGTCACCGACACCGACGACCACGTGACTCCCGAGACCCTCGAGTCGCTGCGCCACGTCGCCGAGGCCGTCCACCTCGAGACCTGGCACCAGGACACCTCCGCCTGACGGTCTGAGCACGGGCTCGCTGACGAACGGGCTCGCGGACCTCGTCCTGGCGCCAGCCAGGAAGCCGCGCCCGTGAGAGGGTCACGGCATGTACGTGGGCGTCGACATCGGAGGGACGAAGCTGCTCTGCCGTGCCGTCGACGCCGACGGTCACGTCGTCGCCCAGCGCCGGACCGCCACCGGCCCCGAGGCTCGGCCGGCCGAGCTCGACGCGGCCATCGACGCCTTCGTCGAGGACCTCGACCCACCCGGCGATCCCACGTCGTTCGATGCCGTGCGGGCCGTCGGCGTCGCGGTCCCGGTCGGCACCCTCCTCAACGACGTGCGCGCCGCCCTGACCGGCGTGCTCACCGAACAGCCACAGGTCGGTGACGTGGCGGTGGTCGTGGTCGGCACCGGCATCGCCACGGCCTTCACGGGGGCGGGCCAGGTGCATGCAGGGGCGAACGGCTGGGCCGGCGAGCTCGGCAGCATCCCGCTCGTGGCGCCCGGCCCCACGGCTCGACGTCCGGGAACGCTCGACGAGCTGGCTTCGGGTGCAGCGGTGCTGAAGGCCTTGCAGCTCACACCCGAGGACGTGACGGCGCGCGCCCGCGCCGGCGATCCAGAGGTCCGATCCGCGATCACCGCGGCGGGACAGGCCCTCGGTGCAGGTTTGGCGACCCTCGTCTGCCTCGTCAACCCGCGCCTGGTCGTGCTGGCCGGCGGCACCCTGGCCTACCCGGGCTACGTCGATGCCGCGATCGAGGCCGCGGCAGGGCTCGCCCTGCCCGATCCTTGGCTCGCCTGCGCCGTCCAGGTGGACCCCGACCCGGACACCCTGGTGGTGCGCGGCGCCACGCATGCCGCACGCGCAGCCGCAGCCCCGGTCTGACCGGCGCGCTCTCCTGAAGACGGCGATCCGGCTCGAGCGGACGGGCCTGCTTGCTCGTCCGTCCGCGTACGGCAGAGTGAGTCGGTAGTCCGGCGACCCACGGGAGCCGCCGGCCCAGGAAAACGCGGGAGGAGGGCGGAGCAGTGCGTGAGGACGCGAGCGTCATGCACGTGGACGCCGACGCCTTCTTCGCCTCGGTCGAGACCCGGCACAAGCCGTCCCTGGCGCGGTCCCCGGTCCTCGTCGGCGGGACCGGCCCACGAGGGGTCGTCGCCACCGCGAACTACGCAGCGCGCGCCGTCGGGTGCCGGTCGGCCATGCCGATGTCCCAGGCGCGGGTCCTGTGCCCGGCCGCGACCGTGCTCACACCCCGCTTCCCCGCGTACGCCGCGCACAGCGCCCTGATCATGGACACGCTGCGGCAGCTGTCACCGCTCGTGCAGCCCGTCAGCCTCGACGAGGCGTTCGTCGACCTGGCCGCGGGACCGTTCGCTGCCGACCCGGTGACGGCCGCTGACCTGGCACGCCGGCTCATCTACAACCGGTCAGGGCTGGTGGTCTCCGTCGGGCTGGGCCGCTCGAAGCTCATCGCCAAGCTGGCGTCCGACGCGGACAAGCCACACGGGTTCACCGTCGTGCCCGGTGAGAAGGAGGACGAGTTCCTCATGCCGAAGCCGGTGGGCGCCCTGTGGGGTGTCGGCCCTGCCACGGAGGCCACCCTTCGCACCCTGGGCATCCGCACCGTCGCGGACCTGCGCGCAGCCGGGCGTGATGACCTGGTGCGGGTCCTCGGGGACGCCGCAGGATGGAACCTGTATCGGCTCGCGCGCGGGGACGACCCCCGCCCTGTCGTCGTGGAGCGCGAGGCCAAGAGCGTGGGTGCAGAACGGACCTTCGCCCAGGACCTGCTTCGGTGGGAGCTGCCGGGCGCGCTCGAGGACGTCCTCGCACGGGCGCTGCGCCGGCTCGGGCGCCAGGGCGGCGGGGCACGGACGGTCACCGTCAAGGTCCGCCTGTCCGACTTCACCACCCTGACCCGCTCGGTCACCCTGGCCCACCCGACCGCCGAGGCCGACCAGCTGCGCGAGGCCGCAGACGCGGCGCTCACGGCGGCGAACCCGGTCGAGCCGGTCCGCCTCCTGGGGGTGTCCCTGTCCGGGCTGACCCACTGGGCGCAGCTGCGTCTGCCGCAGGACGAGGCCGGCGGCGCTGCTGTCGACGGCCTGCTGGACTCTGAGGTCCTTGCAGAGGAGCCCACCGGCAGCTCGACGTCGCTGGATCCTGTCCCGACACCGGACGAGAGCCACCTCCCGGACGATGCAACGCTCGATGAGGTCGTCGGCCGCCTCGCCTTGGAGGACGATGCGGACGACGGGGACGAGGAACGGCTGCCGGCACCCCTGACCCCACACACCGTCGCGCTCGGCCTCGACGTCTCGCACCCGGATCACGGCGCGGGCTGGGTGGTGCGGGACGAGGACGGTCTGGTCACCGTCCGGTTCGAGGGCCCGAACACCCGCCCCGGACCGGATCGCAGGTTCGACATCCGTCGGGAGCTGCTCATGCGGGTGCACCCGCCGGAGCCATGCCCCCCGGCACGCCTGACATCGCTGGCGACGCTGGGCAAGGCTGATGAGCTCACCGCGATGCTGCTGCCGGACGAGTCGACTCGCCGGACCCCGGACGGTTCCGCGGGCACGCCTGCGGGCTCTCGTGACTCTCAGGTGTAACGCTCTCCCCGTCGTGGACAGGTGATGGACGTCGGCCCGTCGGGTCGCGTGGTGTGCTGTTCGCCGGCACGCACTTGGAAGTGCTCACGTATGCCGCATGCCGCGTCGCGCAGCCGTCTGACACCGCGGACGTGGTCGCCAACGCGTTCCTCGTGACCTGTCGCCGGATCCATGAGGCGCCCACCGGCGCCGAGGTCACGATTGCCGCACGCTGTCGCGCGATCGGCAGACCTGATCGGCTGCCGCTTCTAGCCTGACGGGCAAGGACAGGGGGACGTGATGGGCGGGACCAAGGCCGTCGCCGGAAAGGCGCTGCGGGTCGTCCTCATCGTCATCGGTGTCGGCGTCGCCGGCTATGTCGGCCTGATGCTGCTGCTCTTCTACGGGTTGCGGGAGCCGTATCCGTATCTCGACGTCTCCAACGAGACCGGTCGCCCGCTGCTCATCGAGCGTGCGGACACCCTGAACTCTCCGGGCGGGGCGGGGTGGAGCTCGCTCGTGTGGGGCACGAAGGGGTACTGGCAGGCGTCCGGCAGCCAGCAGTGCGACCGCGACCAGCTCGTGGCTCGCGACCTGCAGGGCACCGTGGTCGCCCGCCGCGAGGGCGCCTGCAGCTCGGACAACTGGACCATCACCGCAGACGGCTTGCCTCCAGCGCCCCGGTACCAGCGCGAGCCCGTCCCGCCTGACCAGGTCGAGGCCCGGCTCGTCCTTGGTTCCTACGGGACGGAGATACCCGTGGCCACGTGGTGGCGGTCACTCCCGCAGACCCTCAGGCAGGCCGCGGCCGCAGGACCACAAGCGGGAGTGACGGTGCACGGCCCCTTCGTCGAGAACGACCAGCTGACGTTGTACGTCCGGGGCCCTTCGGCGGCCACGGTCCTGGAGTTCGCCCGCACCCAGGTGCTGCGCCCCTCACCCGGCAGGGTCTACGCCTTCGTCAGCGCGCCGGGCGAGCCTGCTCCGAAGACCGGAACATCGGTGCTTCTCGACGCCACGACCCGGCCGACGACCGCCCGCACTCGCTGAGAAAAGCGCGTGAGCTGATTCGCAAGTCTTCTTGCGCAAGCCCTCTTGCGCTTTCTCTGGCAGTAGGGCACCGTGGGCGGCGTGACGGATGACCCACCGCGCCTGTCCCCCACCCGGCTCATCGACCCGAAAGCGGTTCTCGCGGTCACGCATCCGGTCAGAATGCGACTGCTCGGGGAGCTGTCCCGGAGCGGAACGGCTCGCGCCGTGGATCTCGCTGCGGCGGTGGATGAGCCGGCGAACTCCGTGAGCTTCCACCTGCGTCAGCTGGCCAAGCACGGCTTGATCGAGGAGAACCCGGAGCGGGCCGAGAACGGGCGTGAGCGCTGGTGGCGCCTGACCTCCGACCGTGGCTTCGAGATCGACCTCGACGCGATGCTGCGCCGCGACGGCGGTCAGCCTGCGGTGGTCACGGTCCGGCGTGTGGCGGAAGCTCACGTCCTTGCGCTGCATCGGGCCGTCCACCGGACGCCGGATCCGACGGACGTCCCCAGCGGCGAGCGCCGCACCATCAGCGACGACTTCGCGGTGCGCCTGAGCGACACCGAGCTGCAGCAGATGCGCCGCGAGGTGGCCGAGCTCCTCGACCGTTGGACGGACATCTCCCGCACCCTGACCGAGGTCGAGGACGGCCAGGAGCGCCACGCGTACTACGGGGTCGTCCTGGGCGCCCTCGTCCAGGACATCTCCGCCGTCGACGACGCACCTCAGAGGGAGCAGCATCCATGACCGACACCGCCTACACCGTCCCTTCCACGCCCGATGCCCCTGGCGCCCTTGTCGCAGCTGACTACGACGACTTCGCCGCCACGTACGCGGCAGCCAACGACACCAGCCTGTTCAACGCCTGGTACGCCCGACCCGAGATGCTGCGCCTCGCCGGCGACGTCACCGGCAAGCGAGTCCTCGACGCGGGCTGTGGCCACGGTCCGCTCATGGCCGATCTGCGCGAGCGCGGCGCCGACGTGGTCGGGTTCGACCTCAGCCCCGCCATGGTCGGCATCGCCCGGGAGCGCCTCGGCAGCGACGCCGACGTCCGGGTCGCTGACCTGTCCGAACCGCTGCCGTACGACGACGACGAGTTCGACGTCGTCACCTGCTCGCTCGCACTCCACTACGTGCAGGACTGGGCGCCGGCCCTTGCCGAGCTGCGCCGGGTCCTCAAGCCCGGCGGGCAGCTCCTCATCTCGATCATCCACCCCTTCGTCTACGCGTTCTGCTACCAGGACCAGGACTACTTCGCCCTGACCCGGTACTCCGAGGACCATGAGCACGACGGCGCCTCGTTCACCCTGACCTACTGGCACCGGCCCCTGCAGGACGTCTTCGACGCCTTCCTCGACTCCGGCCTGGTCATCACCGCGGTGACCGAGCCAGCCGCCGTCCCCGAGACTCCCAGCGAGCTGCTGCCCCCGACGGGGCGCCGCTTCATCTGCTTCCTGTTCTTCGTCCTCGAGTCGCCATGACCGCGCCGCCCGCCGTCATCGACCTCGACGCACTCGACGCAGGTCGCCGTGCGTGGCTTCAGGGCCTCCTGGCGTCCGGGTCGGTCCTGCTTCGGCGAGAGGGGACCACCGTCGGGACACTCGTGTACGCGCCCGCGGTCCTCGAGGGCGAACTCATGCCGCCCTCATCGACCGCGCACACCGACGCCCCCGGCGACCTGCGCGAAGGTCCCAAGGTCCTCGCGACGACGATGCGTCTCAGCGGCCGGGCGCGTGAGCTCCTGCGCGAGTCCTTCGGGCGGGACTGGGTCGTCCTCGACTTCCACGACGCGCCGGACACCGCCGACGTCGTTCTCACCTCGCCGTACAGCCCGCGGCTGATCCACCGCTGGAGCGAGCTCTTCCCCCACGCGCAGATCATCGTCACCGAGATCCTCGACCCCGACCTCTGCCTGGACATCGCCGGCCCCGTCGGCCGACTGCTCGACGCGGGCGCCCACGCCTACCTGCCACCGAGACCGCTCGAGCGCGTTGCCGAGAACGTGCAGATCTACCTCGCAAGCCGGTCCGCCAGCGCACTGAGCTCGTCGTCGACCGGCACCCACCAGCTCGACTCCTGACAGCACGCATACAGCGCCCGACACGTCGGCTCCGCGCCGATGTCCCGCACAGCGCGCCGGCAGGACCGTTGACACGGCTCTGGAGTCTGATCCACCAAGATGGCGGTATGCGTGGAAGTTCCTTGGATGTCCGGTCCTGTGCGGCCATGAAGGCCGCCCTGGCGGCACAGCGGCAACTGACCGCCGACGACCTCACCGGCCGGTTCGGCTGACGGTGCCCAGACGTTCGCGACAACGCCCGCGCCCCTTCTCGGCCCAAGCGGCCGTACTCGTCCTCCCCCTCGCCCTCCTGGGCGCGGCATGGTTCGCCGGCCACCGGTCCGGCAGAGTCGTCGAGGCGCCGGCGTCAAGGTCCCTCGTCAACATGGTCGACATCTCCGCCCTGACCGCGCCTGCCGTGCGCGATGCCGAGGCAGGGTCAACGCGGGACGGCCGTGATGCCAACGCTGAAGGGGTCATGGCCGCACCTGACCCGGCGTGGCTGGCGCGCACCGCCAAGCGCACCGGGATCCCTCTCGTGGCTCTGCGCGCCTACGGCAGGGCCTCGATCCTCGAGGCCACGTCCCGCCCCGGGTGCCACCTGGGCTGGGCGACGCTGGCAGCCATCGGTGAGGTGGAGTCCGCCCACGGGACGATCGCCGGAACTCGCCTGCTCAAGGACGGCCGCACCTCCCCGCGCATTGTGGGTCCGGCGCTCGACGGCGAAGGCGGGGTGGCCGCGATCCGGCCCGACCCGGACGGAGCACGCATGCACGGCGACGACACCTGGGAGCACGCCATCGGCCCGATGCAGTTCCTTCCCAGCTCATGGCGCACCTTCGGCGCCGACGCAGACGCGGACGGCGTCGTGGACGCCTCTGACATCGACGATGCTGCTTTCGGGGCGGCGCGGCACCTGTGCTCAGGCGGGCTCGACCTTCGAAGTGGCTCGGGCTGGACGCGAGCCGTGCTGCGCTACAACGCCTCCGACGCGTATGTCCGCAAGGTGTTCAGCGCCGCCGAGGCCTACGGCCGGTCGGCCTCGAAAGGCTGACAGGCGAGCTCGAAGCACACCGAACCCATCCGCATCGGCCGCCATGGGACGGGCAACCTGACCGCACCGCCGAGGTGGCCCCGGTGGCCGCTCAGCTCCGGTCGCACCATCATTCGGACCTACGCGTCGACGTCGTGGGGCTGGCTTCATCCTTGGACGTCACGGCCCAAAAGCAGGGTCGAGTTGGGACGATGGCTCGTGTGGACGAGACCCTTTCCCAGCTGCTCGCACCGGCGCGGCAGCGGAGCGCGATCGAGTGGCTCGCGGCGTGGTGCTCCGATCGAGCGGACGTGTCGTCCTTGTCAGTGGGGTGTTCGATCGGCCGCGGGGTCGCCGATGAGCTGTCCGACGTAGACGCCGCCATCGGTGTCATGGCACCCCGTGGGCTCGTCGGACGAGATGTCATCGAAGAGGTGGAGAGCGCGCTCGTCGCCTCACTCGGCGAGGCGGGCGAGGTGGTCGACGTGCTGCGGGACGGCTCGACCTCGCACGAGCGCGTGATCCGGCGTGTGTTCGTCCAGTACGCCGATCGCCTCCAGCTGGACCTCGCCGTGGTCGCCGAGGAGGACGTGCGCCGCGGTGATGCTGCGCCGGACTTCATCACGGTCTACCGGGCCGCCACCGCTCCCCCATCGGTCGACGCACAACGATCCGCGTACGCGGTGTCGGCGGAGCAGCTCCACGAATGGGCGTTTCGCGGGTGGCGCGCCTTGCTCGATGCCGACAAGTATCTGCACCGGGGATCGTTGTGGGAAGCGCATGCTCGGCTGCACGAGGCGCGAGAGGTCATCTGGCAGCTGTGGGCCGCAGGAAGGGGAACGTCGTATCCACAGCACGGACTGCCGCAGGTCCTCGACGACAGCCCCGAGGACCTGCCGCCGCACATCGAGGACACGGTGGCCGGCGTCGACGCCGCCGAACTGCGAGAGGCGCTCACGGCCGCAAGCACGGTCCTCACCCGATGCACCGCTGCCTGCGCCCCGCGGTTGAGCACCGAGCCGCCGATAGCTGCCTACGCCCGAACAGTCCTCCACCATCCTGTGGGCGCCGAAGGGCCATCGCCACAGCAGAGCTGAGCCGTGCGGCCCGCACCCGGACAGCCGAGGGTTTGTGGCGCGCCAAGTGGGTACTCCCATCGCATGCGGGCCCGGATCGACGGTCCGCCCGAGCGCCGACGGAGATCTCATGGACGACTCGTCGACTGCCGACACCGCGCGGACCGGAGACGCTGAGCCGACGTCGCTCCCCCAAGCCGCACTGACCTTCATCGGGACGGCCACGACGGTGATCGAGCTCGGCTCGTTCACCCTGCTCACGGATCCCAACTTCCTGCACCGGGGCCAGCGGGCCTACCTCGGCAAGGGCCTGTGGTCGCGTCGGCTCACCGACCCTGCGATCACCGTGGAGCAGCTCCCGCGTCTCGACACGGTCCTGCTCTCCCACCTGCACGGAGACCATTTCGACCGAGTAGCCCGCCACGGACTGAGCCGTGACGTTCCTGTCGTGACCACTCAACAGGCGGCCCGTCGCCTGAGCCGCTGGGGCTTCACGACCCAGGGGCTCTCCTTCTGGGACCAGGTCAGCATGTCGCACGGTGAGGAGGATCTGACCATCACGTCCGTCCCGGCGATCCACGCCCGCGGACTGCTGCGCGCAGCCCTCCCGCCCGTCATGGGCTCGGTCGTCGAGCACCGCGTCGCGGGCAGGCTGCGGCACCGCCTCTACGTCAGCGGTGACACTCTGACGGGGAGCCACCTCGACGGGATCCGGTCACGTTTCCCCGACATCGACACCGCCGTCGTCCATCTCGGAGGCACACGGATCCTCATGCACACCGTCACCATGGACGCGGACCAGGGAGTGGACTTCGTCCGGAGGACCTCTCCCCGACAAGCAGTGCCGGTGCACCACTCGGACTACGGCGTCTTCCGTTCGCCACTGCGGGATTTCCTCCGCGCGACGGACGATGCCGGCCTGCGCGTCATCCGTCCGGTCGGACCGGGTGAGCGGCTCGACCTCACGGACCCGGGCCTCCCTCCGGAAGCGGGTCGGTTCCCCCGGCGGCCCGGCTGAGCGTCCGTGCCAATCTGGTGACCGCCGCCTCCTCGGTGGCTGGCGGTTCACCGGCTCGGCGAGCGGGTAGAGGGCGGGCATGGACGTCACTGACAGCTCAACGACCCGCTCCCCCGCCGCCACCCGACTGCTCGGGCGCCTCGTCGAGGATCGCGCCGCGATCGACGCCCCTGCAGGCGCGCTCGCGCCGTTGGCCGCGCTGGCCAAGGGTCGCGGGACCTGGAGACGGGTGGTCACCGGTCAGGTCGTGGGCCACGCAGCCCACCCGTTCCTGACCGACCTTCCGATCGGCTTCTGGACGTCCGCGTCGCTGCTCGACGTGGCGGGCGGACCGGGCGCCGCCGGCGCGGCGCGACGGCTCGTCGCCGCAGGGCTCGCCTCTGCCCCAGCCGCGGTGCTGACCGGACTCGCCGAGTACGACGGCCTCGGGGTGCGGCAGCGTCGCGTGGCAGCCGTCCACGCCTCCCTGAACGCGGCGTCGCTCGTGCTGTATGCCGCGTCGTGGGCGGTGCGGCCGCGTCGGCGAGGTCTCGGGGTGGGCCTGGCGTTGGGTGGGCTGTCCGTGTCCGGAGCCTCGGCCTACCTGGGCGGGCACCTGGCCATCGGCGAGAAGGTCGGCACGAGCTCGTCCACCGCGACAGGGCCCACGCCGTCCTGAGCGCGAGCGGCGTTGTCGCGCAGTGTGGCCCGACCGTCACAGCTCCTCGCGAACCCCGCCCTCGTGAGGGACCGACACCAAGCCGTCCGCGGCCGACGCCGTCATGACGTTCGCACCGGCGCCACGGCGACCGGTCGACAGCACGTCACGGTGCCGTACGTCCTCGAGCTCGAACGAGAGGGCTGCCTAGGTGGTATCGAGTCCCAGCAGCAAACCGACGCCGTCGGCGCTCGAGACCCAGCCCCGCGACGCGGCGAGCTCACCGATGCCCGTCACGGCGAAACGGAGGGGCCTGCCAGTTGCAGCATCGCTGAGGCCACCGTGGCCACCGCGGCGACCATGAGGCCGAGAAAGCCCAGCGGCAGGGGGCTCCCGAGTGGACGCACCACGACCCGCAGCTCGGGCTGTGGGCCCGAGCCGCCATGGTTGGAGGCTCGTCCTGCGCCGCGGAGCTCACACGACCAGCGCCTGCGTCGAGGACTCCTTGATCTTCGAGTTCGCCCACGTGGCTTGGCGTTTGGTGTCTGCCTGACATGCTGTCGCCAGCGCGAGCAGGTCGTCGTGGACGATGGCCTGCGCTGCCTGGCCGATCATCTCCCAGTCCGTCAGCACGCTGGAGGCGCGCAGGTAGACCTCCCGAAGGTCGCGCACCATGACGAGCTCCATCTGCGACGTTCGAGCGCTGCGTTCGGACACCCAGCGACGAGCCTGGTCGGCGACCGAGGGCGAACCGTCCGCCGAGGGGTCCAGGTCCTCCCCGAACTCGCCGGCGATCGCGGCGATCTCGCGCACGTGTCGCGCACTCCACTGGGCCAGGTCCCGGCCGACGTAGTAGACCTCGTGGTCGGCACGGTGCTTGTCCGCGATCCTCAGAAGGGTCTGGCACAGCTCGTTCTCGTCGTGGTGCAGGTCCCTCAGGACGGTGCCGATCCTCATCGTGACGCGCCTTCCGTGGTCTCGGCGGACACGCGCGCAGAGGCGGCGATGTCCGGTGCAGGTGCCGGAGTGCCGTCGCCGTCGGCGACCTTGCGGACGGAGCAGGCAGCGGTCTTGAAGATCGGCTGCTTCGAGGCCGGGTCCCACATGGTGGGAGTCAGCTCGTTGGCCGCCCGACCGTGCTCGCCGGGGCGGTGGCCGAGCTCGGTGTCCCAGTAGCCGTAGTGGAACGGGAGGAAGGCCACCCCGGGCCGGATTCCACTCACCCGCACCCGCGCCCTCACCTCCCCGCGACGGGTGCGGACCTCGGCGACGTCACCCTCGCACAGGCCATGGGTGCGCGCGTCGTGCGCCGACACCTCCACCCACACCTCGGGCGCCGCCGCTTGGAGCTCGGGCGCCCGTCCCGTGCGGGTCCGGGTGTGGAAGTGGTAGACCGTGCGCCCTGTGATCAGCTGGAGCGGATGCGCCTCGTCGGGCAGCTCGTGCGCGGGTCGGTAGTCCGCCGCCTTGATGACGGCCCGACCGAACGGGTTGAGGGCGCGATACTCCCCAGCCTCCACGGGCGCACCGGTCTCGAGATCCCGCCCGTAGGTCTCGCACTCGTCGGGAGCAGCCCAGAAGACCCCGCCCTCGTAGAGGCGCTCCGTTCCGTCGGGCGCTGCCTCCGTGCAGGGCCACTGGATGCCACTGGCCCCACGCAGCTTCCCGTAGCTGAGCCCGCTGTAGTCGCAGGGTCTCCCTCGGCTGCACTCGCGCCAGGCGTCGAACGCCTCCTCGGGGGTCGACCACGGGACGAGCGGGTCACCGTCCCTGTCCTGCAGACCCATTCGCCGGGAGAAGTCGGCGAAGATCTCGAGGTCCGAGCGCGCCTCGCCCGGCGGATCGACCGCCTTCTCCGACAGGTGGACGGTGCGGTCGGCGTTCGTGAGGGTGCCGGTCTTCTCGTGGGACGCCGCGGCGGGCAGCACGACGTCGGCGAGCTGCGCCGTCTCGCTGAGGAAGATGTCCTGCACGACAAGGAACAGCCGCTCCTGGGAGAGGACCGAGCGCATGCGCGACAGCTCCGGCATCGACACCGCTGGGTTGGTGCCCGACACCCACAGCAGGCGGATGGAGCCGTCCTCGGCGTAGCGCATGATCTGCATCGCGTGGGTCGGCGGGGTGGCGTGCGGGATCTTCTTCGGGTCGAGGTTCCACACCTTGGCGAGATCCTCGACGTGGGCCTGGTTGCTCCAGTTGCGGAAGCCGGCCATGTCGCCGTCTGCACCGCACTCGCGGGTGTTCTGGGCCGTCGGCTGCCCGTTCATCTGCAGGATGCCGCAGCCGGGACGCCCGATCATGCCGCGCAACAAGTGGACGTTGTTGACCTGCACCGCAGCTGCGGTCGCCTGGTGGGACTGGTAGAAGCCCTGGAGCACCGTCGACAGCAGCGCGTCCGCCTCGCCGATGAGGCGGGCGGCGGCCCGGACGTCGGCCGCCGGCACGTCACAGATGGTGCCGACCACCTCGGGGGTGTATCGGGCGACGAGCTTCTCCAGGTCCGCGTAGCCGACGGTGTGCGCCTGCACCCAGGCGTCGTCGACGTGGCCGGACGCGATGATCTCGTGGAGCAGCCCGTTCATCAGCGCGACGTTGGTGCCCGGACGTGGCGCCAGGTGGACCGTGGCGTGCTCGGCCACCGGCGTGCGGCGCGGGTCGACGCAGATGAGGGCTGGTGGGTCGTCACCCGCAAGGCGGTCGAGCATCCGCATCCAGAGCACGGTCTGGGTCTCCGCGACGTTGTGCCCGAAGAGCGCGATGACGTCGGCGTGGTCCACGTCGGTGTAGGAGCCGGGCTGGCCGTCACTGCCGAAGGACTCCTTGAGCGCCTCGGCGGCCGTGGCCGTGCACAGTCGGGTGTTTCCGTCCACGTGGTTGGTGCGGATCCCGCCGTGCGCCACGAGTGCCAGCGTGTAGTACTCCTCGAGGAAGAGCTGACCGGTGGTGTAGAAGCCGACGGCACTGGGCCCCTGCTCCTCGAGGAGCTGCTTCGTGCGGCCGACCACTGCGTCCATGGCCTCGTCCCACGAGCACTCGACCAGCCGGCCATCGCGTCGGACCAGCGGCGTGGTCAGGCGGTCCGCTGAGTGGGTCGACTGCCAGCCGAAGAGGTCCTTGGGCCCCAGCCGTCCGTGGTTGACCCGGTCTCCGGCCCGGCCACGCACCCCGACGACGCGCCCGTCACGCACGGCCACGTCGAACGCGTCGCCGTTGGAGTGCAGCGTGGACGCCGACCTGACCCACTTCTCCACCTCCTGGTCGGTGGTGCCGGCCGCGAGGTGCTGGTCCGTTCGTTCGGGCCAGCGGCCACCCCTGGCATACGGGGTGCGGTCTCCCCAGACATCGATGATGCGATCGTGCGTGGGCACAGCGGCTCTCCTCATGGCGTCAGGCCGTCGGCGAAGCGGCGTCATGAGCCGGCCGCGCGGCCGACCCGTCGCGCCTCCCTTACCCCCGGAGCGGCCCTCGCCCCGCATCGCGTCGAAGATCCCGAGAAAGCCGTTACGCCACTGCAGTGATGGGCACGGGGGAAGCATCATCGGGCTCAGAGTCTGGCCCGACCGCTACCAGCTACGGAGCCGTCACATGAGAGCAGTCACCTGGCAGGGGAAGCAGGACGTCCGCGTCGAGGACGTGCCCGACCCCCGGATCGAGGAACCCACCGACGCGATCGTCCGACTGACGACCACCAACATCTGCGGGTCGGACCTGCACCTCTACGAGCCCTTGGCGGCCTTCATGACGCCGGGCGACATCATCGGTCACGAGCCGATGGGGATCGTCGAGGAGGTCGGCACAGAGACCGGCGACCTCAAGGTCGGTGACCGGGTCGCCATCCCGTTCCAGATCTCGTGCGGGCACTGCTGGATGTGTTCGGCCGGGCTGTTCACCCAGTGCGAGACGACGCAGGTCCGCGACCAGGGGACGGGCGCGGCCCTCTTCGGGTACACCAAGCTCTACGGCCAGGTGCCCGGAGCCCAGGCCGAGTACCTCCGCGTGCCGCAGGCGCAGTTCACGCACATCAAGCTGCCCGAGGGTCCGCCGGACGACCGCTTCGCCTACCTCTCGGACATCCTGCCCACCGCGTGGCAGGCGGTGGAGTATGCCGCCGTGCCCGACGGAGGCACGCTCGTCGTCCTCGGTCTCGGGCCGGTCGGTGACTTCGCGTGCCGCATCGGCGCGTTCAAGGGATACCGCGTCATCGGCGTCGACCTCGTCCCGGAGAGGCTACGACGAGTGGCCGGCCGCGGGATCGAGGTCCTCGACCTCGCCGAGCACGAGTCGGACCTCGGTGATGTCATCCGCGACCTGACGCAGGGGCGAGGGCCGGACGCCGTCGTCGACGCGGTCGGCATGGAGGCCCACGGCTCGCCGGCGACCAAGGCGGTGCAGAAGGCTGCCGGGCTCCTCCCACGATTCATCGCCGCACCTCTCCAAGAGGTGGCGGGGGTCGACCGTCTCGGGGCGCTCTACTCCGCCATCGACATCGTCCGCCGCGGCGGCACGATCTCGCTCAGCGGCGTCTACGGTGGGGCGGCAGACCCGTTGCCGATGCTCACCCTCTTCGACAAGCAGATCCAGCTGCGCATGGGCCAGTGCAACGTCAAGCGGTGGGTCGACGACATCATGCCCCTGCTGTCGGACGACGACCCCCTCGGGGTGGACGACTTCGCCACGCACCGACTTCCACTCGAAGAGGCGCCCGAGGCGTACAAGGCGTTCCAGGAGAAGAGGGACGGGCACATCAAGGTGCAGCTGAAGCCGCACGGCTGAGGTGGTCCGCGTCACCCGCCCGAGGGGCGCCGAGCGCGGCGCTGTCGCCTCGGCGGCAACGGTGGACAGGACTAGAGACCTGCTGGCGACAGGACTGCCACCATCGGCCCAGGTGCACGGCCTTGAAACCACAGTGCCGTGCACCCCGGGCTCCGCCCTGACGTGACTCGGTGGCGCGTCATGCGTCATGCGTCATGCGTCGTGCGGATGTCGCGCGCGAGCCGAGCTCCGAAGTGTCAAGTTGTCGTCCGGGGCGTCCAGCCCCGCAAGGTGCTCCACCTCCACGAGGCGATCGTGCTGCTGCCACGCACGAACCAGGCGACGCACCAGCCACGGACCTTGTCGCCGGTCGACGGAGTAGCCGAGCTGGGAGGCCGCCAGATGGCGGGTGAAGATGACCCAACGGACCTGCAGCGCCCTCTGGGGACCTTCCCGAGGGGCACCGAGACAGCGCAGCTCACTGACCCGCCCGGCACGTCGGCCATCCGGCGTCAGGACGTCGCGTCCCAGGATGCTGCTGATCCCTCGGGCTCCCCTCAGCGGCACCCGCGCCGGTGGCTGCGGGCCCGAACCCGTCTGAGTAGGCGAGGAGGGGCTCCCGCTGAGGGTGAGGTCGTCCGCGCCGGAGGTCGCCCATGGCAGCCGCGACACGACGTGCTCGCGCAGCCACCACTCCAGACCGAACGAGCTCGTCAGAGCCTGTGCAGCAGCGGGGTCGACGTGCACCGCGGAGTCGATGGAGGTCACGTGCTCGATGGGGATGACGACAGGCAAGGGGTCCGCGGCCGGGTGCAGCCGATGCCACACGGCATACACCCACTCACCCAGCAATCCGGGAAGGCGCCCGCTCAGTGCCGCAGGCCCGACCATGATGCCGGTCACCGACCACTGCGTCCCGCCACCGACGACCTCGAGGTCGTCGACGTTGCCCAGCAGCTGCTGGTCCGGACCGACGATCTGGTGGTCCAGCAGGCGGAGCACGACGTCTTGTGCCTCCTCGGCACGCAGGGACATCACTGGCCCGCCCTCGTGACGATCATCAGCGGGATGGCAGCGAGAGCCGCGACGAGGATCAGCACGAGGTACGCCGTCCCGAGGAGGTTGGCGAAGCGGCCGTTGACGTGACTCCCCATGTACGTGCGGTCGTTCGCGACGACCAGGATGGGGAAGTACGTCAGCGGTAGGGCCACGGCGCTGAAGACCACGGAGTACTCCGTCAGCATGATCGGGTCCGCGGTGGTCAGCAGCAGACCGACGGCGATCACCGTGGAGAGCAGCACGACGGTGTGGAAGCGCGCCGCCCGAAGAGGGGTGACGTACTTGCCCCACTGCCAGCCCAGGTACTGGGCGATGCTGTACCCGACGGACAGTCCCGTCTCGCAGGCGGCCCCGAACGTCGCGGCGAAGAATCCCAGCAGCACGAGGGCGACACCCAGCACGCCCAGGGCTTGCCCCACGGGCATGCCGATCTGTCCGAGGCTCTCCACCTGGATGCGCTGTGGCTGGTAGACGACGGCAGCCACGGCCGCGATCGCGACGGAGAGCAGACCTCCCAGCGGGAAGCCGATGAAGACGTTGGCCCGCATCGTGCCCAGGTCGTCGGTTGTCCATCGCTCCTCCACTCCCCCGGACGAGAAGAAGAAGACCTCGTAGGGGGTCATGGCAGCACCGAACAGAGCGATGGCGTAGTAGAAGTAGGTCGTGTGGCTCTCGTCGTGCGGCACGAACGGACGGGAAGCCTGACGCCACAGGTCCGCCCAGTCCGGTCCGAGCTTCCACAGTGCCACCGCGAAGACGACCAGTGCGAGCCCCGCAAGCCCGAACGCGTTCTCCAGCACCGAGAACTTGACTCTCCAGAGGACGATCCACACGGCCGCACCCACGACCGGCATCCACAGATAGGGGTTGACGCTGGTGGCGAGCTGAAGGGCCAGGGCCACACCACCGATCTCTGCGGCGAACGTCAGCAACGTGACCGCCATGGACGCACCGAGGTTCAGCAGGCCCATTCGCGGACCCAGCCGCTCGCGCACGAGGTCGAAGGTGGCGCGGCCGCTCACGGCGGCGACCCTTCCGCTCATCTCCGCGAAGGCACAGATGCCGATGATGCCGACGACCACGACCCAGGCCAGGGACAGCCCGAACCTGGCCCCGACGAGCCCATTGGTCACGAGGTCGCCGATGTCGACGAATCCGCCTATGGCGGTGAGGATTCCCAGGGCGACGGCGAAGAGCTTCTTCACGAAAGTCGCTCCGCCCGTGCCTCCAGACGGTCGGCGAGGGCCCGCAGGCGGATCACGCTCTGCGCCATCCCGGTCCGGTCCCCGTGGCGCACTGCGATGCGGGCATCGGCCAGCGCATCGCCGGCGTCCGAGAGCAGGTCCCCGACGTCCTTGCGCAACCGGACGTCGCTCGAGCCCGGAGGGTCCACCGAGCCGAAGCTGTCCTCCACCGGACCGATGGCGTCCTCGCTCTGGGTGATCACGGTGTCCGCGAAGGGCCGTGTCAGTCGTCCCTCGAGGAGCCCCTCCACTGCGACGGCGCCGGTGCGGGTGTCACTCACGGCCGAGTCCAGCGCCTCGATCGCGTTGCGCTGGAAGGCTCCCGAATCCAGCGCCGGTGCGACGCAGGCAGTCAGAGAGGCGGTTGCCAGCGCGGCCGCGAACGCTGTGGCACGGGGCCACCCCCCGCGTGAGCGCGGCTCGCCATGGACGAGATCCGGCGGGCGTGCGGCCGGCATCGTCATCGGTGGCTCCGTAGCAGCCGCCACGTCAGATAGCCCAGACCAAGGACGTAGAGCAACCATCCCCCGCCAAGTGCGAAGCCCTCGGTCATGCCCTCCCCCTACCCAGTCAGTCGCGGTCGGGTTCGTCACTGTCGTGCACTCTCAGGAGCCGACAGAGCTCGTCGGCGCGAGCGCGGAGTGCATGGAGCTCGGCGGAGTGGGAGTCGATCCAGCCACTGGAGGTCGGCACGCTCCCCGCGTATCCCGCTGGCATTCCACCCCGTTCACGGACGGTGAGAAGACGGATCTCGTCTTCCACCTGAGCCAGTTCTCCGATGAGCTCTCGCACCGACTTCTGCACGTCACTCGAATACCCCGCACCGGGAGGGTGTAACGGAGGGCCGCGCGAACGCGCGGTGACGCTCGTTGCCTCACGGGCAGCGCCCTCTCTCCGAAAGACGATCGGGTATCTCCGCCGCCGGAGAAGCGCACCGGGAGACCGTTCGCCTTCGCGCAGCGTCACTCCGTGAGGACTGGCGACCACCGCGAAACGGGGATGAGGGGCGTCGCGCTCCCGGGACCTCGTCCGGATGAGGTCAGGAGTCCCCGCCCTCGCCGACCGGCCCGCTGTGCCAGCCAGGCAGCTCGTCGTGTCTGATGCGGAAACGCCTCAGGTCGTCCTCGTGCTGCTCCGTGTCGACGGGGTCCGGGAGCTCAGCCTCAGCCTGCTGCGCTTGCTCGTGGTCGCCCCGGTTCTCGAGGATCTCGACGAGCTGTCGCCTCTCAATCTCCATGCTTCCTCCTGGCCGTCGTGCCGGGGCCGTCGTGGCTCCGAGTCCTGTTGTGGGTACCCACTCGGGCGCACTCCAGCCGGCCCCGCCATACGGATGTCGACGAGGACGACATCCGTATGGGTCGCCACGTTGGCCGAACGCAGCGGACCCGAGGCACCCTGGCGGCCGGGACCGTCAAGGGTCGTAGCTTCGATGGGGGCCGGACGGATCCTCCGCATCGTGACCCCTGCCGCTCGGTGCATGCTCCCGCGAAGCGGCACGTCGAATGGCGACGACCCCGGCCACGAGCGCCACTGCGACCGGGGCGACCCATACCGGCACGTCAGCAGTCCACGCCGCCACCGCGTCCTGCGCGCCGAACTCGAGGGCGGAGGAGTCGAGCGTGAGGATGGCACCGAGAACCGGCCCCGAGCAGAACCCCGCCAGACCGTAGACCGCACCGAGCACCAGGGTCGAGAGCCAGCGGCCACGGGCCGAGGACGCACCGGCCACTCCGGACGCGGCTCGCCCGGACGCCGCAGCGAGCACGCTGGACCAGCGGCCTCCGAGACTGAGGGATGGCAGGACGATCGTCAGGACACCCATCGCGATGAGCAGCCAGCCGGCGACCGAGGCTTCTTCCGATGCCGGCCGGCGACTGCGGCCGGTGGCGGGACTCATGCTGCCATCCCCGGCGTCAGGACCTGGGATGGTGGCGGGTCTCGTACATGCGCATGACCACGACGAGCCCGGAGAGGGCGGTCAGGGCGGCGACGACCCAGACGGCAGCGCGCACCCCGAAGGCATCGGCGACGACTCCAGCCAGGACTGCGCCGGCGGCGAAGCCGGCGTCGCGCCACAGCCGGTAGGTCCCGACGGCCCGGGCGCGCCAGGCGGGGTGTGCGACGTCGCCGATGGCGGCCAGCAGGGTCGGATAGACCATGGCGGTGCCGGCCCCGAGCAGGCCCGCAGCGAATGCCCAGAGGGGGAAGGAGTCGACCGCGGCGATGACCGCCAGAGCCCCGGCCTGCAGCATCATCCCCGAGGCGATCATCCCCTTGCGCCCGACACGGTCCGACAGGCCACCCGTGGCGAGCTGCCCGAGGCCCCACACGGCCGGGTAGATGGCCGCGAGGATGCCGATCTTCGCCACGGACAGACCGGCGCCGGCGAAGAGGATCGGGAAGACGCCCCAGGCGAGGCCGTCGTTGAGGTTGTTGACCAGCCCGGCCTGGCTCGCCGCGGACAGAGCCGGCTCGCGGAAGCTGGTCTGGGTGAAGACCTGCCGGTTGGTCAGCTCGCCGTGCAGGTGGTCGTGGCGACCGTCCGGGCGGCCCACGTGGCCTGCCGCCTCGAGGCGGGCGTGACCGCGCGTCTCCTTGACCACCAGGGTGGACAGGCCGAGGCCGAGGGCAGCGTAGGCGATGCCGAGGAAGAACGGGACCGGGCGCAGGCCGTGGGCCTGCGCGAGGTAGCCGGTGGCCAGCGCCGTGACGGCCACGGCGGCATACCCGGCAGCCTCGTTGAACCCCATCGCCAGCCCGCGAAGGGCGGGGCCGACGAGGTCGATCTTCATGACCACGGTGGTGGACCAGGTCATGCCCTGGCTGACACCGAGCAGGATGTTGGCCGCGATGACCCACCCCCAGCTCGGCGCCCAGATGAGCAGCAACGGCACCGGGAGCGCGACGACCCAGCCGGCCACGAGCACCGGTTTGCGGCCGAAGCGGTCCATCCAGGTCCCGGCGACATAGTTCGTGGCGGCCTTGGCGAGACCGAAGACGAGGATGAACGCCAGCCCGGCCGTGTAGCCGGTCAGCCCGAAGACGTCCTTGCCCAGCAGCGGCACCACGGTGCGCTCCTGGCCGAGCATCCCGCCGACCAGGGCGTTGACCGCGACCAGCAGCACGAACTGCGGGAGGTTGGGGCGCAGCCCCAGCACGACGCCGCGCTCGCCCCGATGACCGGCGGTCTGCACCATCAGCCGACCAGGCCGAGCGACCGGGCGCCCGTGTAGAGCGCGACGAGCACGAGCAGCGTGGCGAAGGCGAGGGTGAGGTGCCGCGGGTTGGCGCGGCTGGCGATGCGTCCGCCGACGAGACTGCCGACGACGGCAGCAGCCGTGAAGACCCCGATGAGGCTCCAGTCGAGGTGACCTGCGCCGGAGCCGAGCCTGGCGGTGAGCGCCGTGGCGCTGTTGACGGCGATGACGAGCAGGGAGGTGCCGACGGCAACCGGCATCGGGAAGCCGAGGGCGAGCACGAGGGCGGGGACCAGGGCGAAGCCGCCGCCGACGCCGAAGAAGCCGGTGAGCAGACCGACGACCGTCGCGGTGACCACGACCTTGGCGACCCGCGGGCAGGCACAGCTGAAGGGGCGCAGTGTGAGCATGGGCTCGACGGTGGGGTCGATGGCGTGCGCCAGCTCGCGCGATGCCTTCACGGTGCGACGGATCATCAGGGCCGCCACGAGGAGCATGAGGGCGGCGAACGCGGTGAGCAGGGTCGTCGGGCGCACGGCTGTCGACAGCGCGGACCCGGCGAAGGAGCCGGCGGTGCCGAGGAGGCCGAACAGAAGCCCCTGGGTGAAGCGCACGCGCTTGGCCCGGGCGTGCGGCACCAGGGCGAGCAAGGAGGTGAGGCCCACGATGACGAGCGAGCTCGTCGTGGCCGTTCGCGCATCCTGTCCCAGCACGTAGACCAGGGCGGGGACGGTCAGGATGGAGCCGCCGCCACCGAGTGCGCCGAGCGACAGTCCGATGGCGATCCCGAGCGGGATGGCGATCAGCATGCGGGGTGGTCCTCTCGTGGGAGTGGTCGTCGGGACACCGGGTGTCCCCCGACGCTCCGCCGGTCAGCGGCTGCTGCGGCTGACCGGCGGTACGTCACGGTGTACGGGGCGCGGCTCAGCGGTTGAAGAGCTTCGAGAGGAAGCCGCCCGACGCGGACTCGCTCTTCTCGTGGCCGGCGCAGCGCTGGCCGGCGGGGACGTTGCGCATGACCTGGTCGACGTGCTGGCCGCAGCCGGCCCAGGTCGTCTTGCCGCAGGTCCGGCAGGTGGCGGGTCGACACATGGTGGTTCTCCTTGGTGTTGTCGGCGGGTGCCGGGGATGGGTTCCCGCGCAGGGCGCGGTGGGGGGTGATGGAAGGGGCGTATGCCGCGTGGCGGGTTTGCGTCGGTCAGGCTGCGTCGGCTCGAGCGCCTGTGACGACGGGCCGGCCGGAGCCGTGCCAGGCGCTGGTGCCGCCGTCGACGGACCGGGCATCGAAGCCCAGGCGCACGAGCAGGTCGGCCATGGCGCGGCTGCGGTTGCCGCTGGCGCAGATGACGTAGACGGGCTGCGCGACGTCCAGGTCTGCGGCGCGTGACGCCAGCTGGCCCATCGGCATGAGCCGGGCACCGGGGACGTGGCCGGCGACGTACTCGCCGGGCTCGCGGACGTCGACGACGACCGCACCGTCGGCACGGGCCGCGGCGAGCTCATCGATGGTGACGGTCACGGTCATGGAAGACTCCTTCAGTCTCGCAATGATACCCCTGGGGGTATAAGATCCATTTGAAGATAACCGAAGACGAGGCCTCGCGCCAATCGATGCACGTCTCGCAACATGGCCCACGCCCCAGGTGGGAATGAGTCGACCGACTCTCTCGTTGTATACCCCACCGGGTATAAGAACCTCTGTAAGGAGCACCTCATGACCACTCGTGACCTCACCAGCGCCGACTTCGAGTCCACCGTCACCGACGAAGGCATCGTGCTCGTCGACTTCTGGGCCTCGTGGTGCGGCCCGTGCCGCATGTTCGCGCCCGTCTACGAGGCGGCGTCGGAGCAGCACCCTGACGTCGTCTTCGGCAAGGTCGACACGGAGGCCGAGCAGCAGCTGGCCGGGGCCGCCGGCATCACCTCGATCCCGACGCTGATGGCTTTCCGCGAGGGCATCCTCGTCTTCAGCCAGCCCGGGGCCCTGCCCGCGTCAGCGCTCGAGCAGGTCATCGCCGCCGTGCGCGGTCTCGACATGGACGACGTGCGCCGCCAGGTCGCCGCGCAGCGCTCCGACGCGGCGTCCGTCTGAGACTGCTCCTGGCATGACAGCACCCATCCCCCACCCGCAGCACGACGAAGGACCGCCAGCATGGTGACGCTCGATCCCGACGACATGACTCCCGTCCTGAACCGCCTCAAGCGCGCTCAGGGCCAGATCGGCGGTGTCATCCGCCTCATCGAGGAGGGCCGCGACTGCCAGGACATCGTCACGCAGCTCGCCGCCGTCAGCCGCGCCCTGAACCGGGCGGGCTTTGCGGTCGTGTCCTCGGGCCTGCGCGAGTGTCTGGCCAATCCGGAGAGCGACTCGACCGCCGACCGGGAGCTGATGGAGAAGCTCTTCCTCACCTTGGCCTGAACGGCCATGCGGTTCGTCGGGTGCTGCCTCGGGCGCACACGGCTGCCGGTGAGCCGGTCGAGACGAATCGCCCCGGACGGGTTTCCGTCCGGGGCGATGTGTCACGTCGAGTGAAGGCCGATCAGGGCCGCAACGCGGCCAGGACCTCATCGATGCTGGGGGACGTGCGCCGGTTGTAGGGAAGCTTGGCCAGCATCATCCCCATCAGGCAGCTGTTCGAGATGGCCGCGAGGGTCAGACCTGCGCCGATGGCAGCAGCCACCCACTTGGCGCCGGGCACGAGGACCGACAGCAGCACGGCTGCCAGCACGATGGAGCCGGCGACGAGCCGGACCTGGCGCTCCAGCTCCCAGCGCGGCTGGGCGCGCACGACCTGCCGGTCGTCACGTTCCCAGGCGGCGAGCCCGCCGTCGAGCACGTGCAGGGTGGGCAGCGCGGCGCCCACCGACGCCAGCGACTCCTTGGCCTGCTCGGCGCGCGCGCCACTGCGGCACACGAGGACGAAATGGTCTTGGAGCTCACGGCTCAGCTCCTTGCGGTGCTCCTTGAGCAGGTCCAGAGGGACGTTGTAGGAGCCGGGGATGTGGGAACCGGCGAACTCTCCCGGCGTCCGCACGTCGATGAGAGTCGGGGCGTCGGGCTGCTGGAGCCACTCCTCGACGGCGGTCGCGTCGAGCACGGTGGGTCGTGTGGCAGAGGCGGTCGTCCGCGAAGTAGATGCAGGGAAGGGGGCAGACATGCGTCTCCTGAGGGGTTGGTTGGTGTGGGGGTCGCCCGTTCGAGCCGCGCGGGGGGGTGCGCGACTCGAACGGGCTGCGCCGCCCGGTCTTCGAGACACCGGTGGGCGCTGCACGGGGTCGGCTCTGGGGGAAGGACCCGACCCCGGGTCTGTGGTGTCAGACGCGGGCGTCCTCCACGACGGGAAGGGCGGCGTCCTTGACGTGCTGGTCGAAGTCGTCGTCGACGAGCACGACGTGTCGACCGTCGGCCGCGAGGACCGAGGCGGCGATCGAGGCGCGGTAGCCACTCGCGCAGTGCACCCACGTCTCCCCTGAGGGCGCCTCGTCGAGGCGCTCGAGCAGCTGGTGGATGGGGATGTTGACGGCGTCCTCGATGTGCGAGGCGGCGTGTTCCGAGGCGCGCCGCACATCGAGGACGGCCACCTTGCGGTGGTGGCGCACCTGCTCGAGGTCGGCGAAGGTCGCACGCTCGTATGCGCCGGGCGCGCCCTCGCTCCAGTCCCGCGGTCCTCCGGTGGCGCTGCCCTGCAGCTCGTCGATGCCGATGCGGACGAGCTCGCGCTGGGCGTCGGCCACCTGCTCGGCGGACTCGCCCAGCAGCGTCAGGGGGGTGCCCCACGGGATGAGCCAGCCGAGGTAGGTCGAGAACTGGCCGTCCAGGCCGATGTTGAGACTGCCGCGCACGTGGCCGGCGGCATATGCGGTGCGGGTGCGCAGGTCGATGACCCACTCCCCCGCCTCGAGGCTGCGAGCAATGGCCTCCTTGTCGACCCGACGGGGCTCGCTGAGGTCGGGCGCCTCTGGACCTCCGGCGTTGGCGGCCCCCATGTGGACGTAGTAGGCCGGGTAGTCCTCGAGCGCTGCCAGCACGTCGGCCACCCAGGCCTCCTCGGTGTCGGTGAGGGCGGCGTTGGCCTTCTTCTCGGCGCCGATCGTGGAGGAGTCGCCACCACCGCCCGATCCGGCCGAGCAGAAGCTGCCGAAGCCATGCGTGGGCAGCACGCTGGCGTCGTCCGGCAGCTCGTCGGCGAGCCGGTGGGCCGACGCGTACTGGTGGCGGACCAGCGCGTCGGTGTGCTCGGGCCCCAGCAGGTCCGGGCGTCCGGTGGTGCCGAAGAGCAGCGAGCCGCCGGTGAAGACGCCCACGTTCTCGCCGTCCTCCTCGAGCGCGTAGGACAGGTGCGTGAACGTGTGGCCGGGGGTGGCGATGGCCCGCACGGTCAGGGACTCCGACACCGCGACGGTCTCGCCGGCACGGATCGGGGTGCGCTCGAAGGACACCGAGTCCTCCGCGTTGACGTGGTAGCTCGCGCCCGTGGCACGGGCGAGCGCGAGCCCGCCGGTGACGTAGTCGTTGTGGATGTGGGTCTCGAAGACGTGGGTGATGGTGACGCCTGCCTGGGTGGCCGCCTCCGTGACCCGGTCGATGTCGCGCTGGGGGTCGACGACGAAGGCCTTGCGGCCGTCGTGCACGAGGTACGTGCGGTCGCCGAGGCTCGGCGTCTCGATCGTGATGATGCGGGGCATGCGGTTATCCCTCTCGTCTCGGCTTCGTTGCGTCCGAACGTCTTTCGCGAGCAACGCTCATCCCAACTGGTACCCCAAGGGGTATGCCGTCAAACCTCACACGGACCGGCCCGAGGGTCAAATCGGATCGACCCGGGCCATGCTGGCCCGGGTCGATCGGGCTGACACGCCGTCGTGCCGCCTGCTGCCGTCAGGAGGCGTTGGCGTGGGCGAGGTCCCAGGCGCCGTAGCCGCCGAGGATGTCGGAGACGTCCTTGAAGCCCCCCGCCCGCAGGAGGCTCGCCCCGACCGAGCTGCGCCAGCCACCCGCGCAGTACACGACCACCGGGCGCTCTGCGTCGAGCTCGTGGGCTCGGCGGCCCAGCTCGGCCAGCGGGATGTGCCGGGCGCCGGGGAGCATCCCGGCATCCAGCTCGCCGGCGTTGCGGATGTCGACGACCTGCACGTCGGCGCGAGCAGCCGCCTGGTCCACCTCGGCCACCGACAAGCGGCTGGCCCGGGCCACCTCCTCCTGGTGCGTCAGGAAGTACTCCTCGACGTCAGCGACGTAGCCGACCACGTGGTCGTAGCCGATGCGGGCGAAGCGGGTGGCCACCTCCTGCTCCTGACCCTCGGGGGCGATGACGACGATCTCACTCTCGGGCGAGAAGACCATGCCGACCGTCTCGGCCATACGCCCGTCGACGGGCACGTTGACCGAGCCGCGCAGGTGCGCCGCGGCGAACTCCTGCACGTCCCGGGCGTCGTGGATGCGGGCACCGCGGGCCAGGGCCGCCTCGACCTCGGCGCCGCCGAGCGCCGGCACGGTGGCGTCGATGTCCCGCAGATCGCGGGACTGCTTGTTGAGCGTGGCGTTGTAGACGAAATAGGCCGGCGCCGTGGGCTGCCCAGCAGTCACGACCTCGAGGAACTGCTCCTCGGACATCGGCTGGCAGGCGTAGTTGAAGCGGCGCTGCTCGCCGATGGTCGACTGGCGCTCGGTCGAGAGGTTCTTGCCGCAGGCCGATCCCGCGCCGTGGGCGGGGAAGACGCGCACGTCGTCGGGCAGACCCATGAGCTTGTGCTGGACCGAGTCGTAGAGCATCTGGCCGAGCTCGGTGGCGGTGACTCCGACAGACGCGAGCAGGTCGGGACGGCCGACGTCGCCGATGAAGAGGGCGTCGCCGGTGAGGACGCCGTAGGCCACCTCGTCGGCGGCATGCTCGAAGACGAGGACCGAGATCGACTCGGGGGTGTGACCGGGCGTCGTCATGATCTCGAGCGTCACGTCGCCCAGCGAGATCCGCTCGCCGTCGGCGAGCGACCGCACCGGGAAGTCGGTGACGGCGGCGTCCCCGTAGCCGATCCATGCACCCGTGGCTCGGGCGAGCTCGAGGTGGCCGGAGACGAAGTCCGCGTGGAAGTGGGTGTTGATGATGCCGACGATCGTCAGGCCGCGCGACTCGGCGTCGGCGACGTACTCCGCAACATCGCGTCGCGGGTCGACGACGACAGCCTGGCGGCTGTTCTCGTCGGCAATGAGGTAGGACGCCTGCGACAGGCAGTCGAGGTAGTACTGGGTGAAGATCACGGGTCCTCCAGGTCTGGCGGGAAGTTCTGAATCACCATAACAGGTACCCCCGGGGGTATGTGAAACCGGCAGTGGCCGCCTTCACGGAGGCTTCACATCCGGGCGCTTCGACGCTTCACTCGGGCCGCGTTCACTGAAGGTGTGAAGGACTCGGAGTGGCCGGGCCCACCGTCCGGAAAGGACAGGACCATGAAGACCTGGATGACTCGATCGCTGGCCGTCGCAGCAGCCGCCGCCGTCGTGGGGGCGGGCGCGGGAATCTCTGCCGCAGCCTCCCCTGGAGACGCCTTCGGAGCGCCCGCGAATGCGTCTGCCGTCGTGAGCAGCGCCACCGCGGCCGACGCGTCCCTGACTCAGCTGCTGCGCTTCGGCAGCGAGGAGGAACGGATGGCCCGGGACCTCTACATCGCGTTCGCCGCGCGCTACGGCGACGAGACTCCCTTCTCCCGCATCGCCACGAGCGAGCAGCGCCACCTCGACGCCATGGCGACGCTGCTGACTCGCTACGCCGTCGCAGACCCGGCAGCTGGCAAGACCGCCGGGACGTACGCCGACGCGACGATCCAGACGCTCTACGACCGGTGGCTGGCCCAGGGCAACGCCTCGCTCGCTGCCGCCTACCAGGTGGGCATCGCCTTGGAGCAACGCGACATCGCCGACCTCAAGACGGCCGTGACGAAGACGACCGCCGCGGACGTGCGGCAGGTCCTCGCCAACCTGCAGCGCGCGTCGGAGCGCCACCTGGCCGCCTTCCAGACCGCCGCCGCAGGCGGCACCGTCACAGGCCCGGGTGGTGGCATGGGGCCGGGCGCGAAGGGCGGCGGTCCCGCCGACGGGATCATGGGCAGGGGCATGGGAGGTGGCATGGGCGCACGGCTGGGTGCAACCGGACCCGACGGCACGTGCCCCAGGCTGGACGCCGCCAGCTGACGGCCTAGCGGTCGGTCCCGGGCGCGGATGCGGTCGGGACCGACGCAGTGGCGGTGAGGAGTGGCACGGTCGCGGTGAAGGTTGCGCCACGGCCGCGGCCGCCCGAGCTGGCTGTGAGCTCACCGCCGTGGGCGCGAACGATGCCGCGAGCCACCGTCAAGCCGATGCCGGAGCCCGACTCGGCACCCACGCTCCGGCGCCCCGGCACCCGGTAGAAGCGCTCGAACACCCGCTCGAGATCTGCGGCATCCAGGCCTTCGCCGGTGTCAGCCACCTGCACCAGCGCCTGTTCACCGCGCCGCGTGCACGTCACAGTGATGCGACCGCCTGGCGCGGTGGCCCGGATGGCATTGCCCACGAGGTTGGTCACGACCTGGGAGAAACGGTCCGGGTCGACCAGCGCCTCGACCCGTTCACCCGGCAGGACCTGCAGGTCGATCTCGGCGTCCTGCGCCTGAGGACGCATCCGTTCCGTGGCGCGGCGCACGAGCGTGCCGAGGTCGACGGGTTGAACGGTGACGTCCAGCCGGCCCTCCTCGGCACGGGAGAGCGCCGAGAGGTCGTCGGCGAGGCGGCGCAACCGACGGACCTCGTCGCTGACGCTCCCGAGAGATGTCGGCCCGGGCGGCAGCACGCCGTCGATCATGCCCTCGACGTAGCCGTCGATCACCGTCAGCGGGGTGCGCATCTCGTGCGCGAGCTCACCGAGCAGGCGTACGCGGCGCGCCTCTGTTCCCGACAGTTCGGCGCCGAGCCGATTGAGATCCGTGGCCAGCTCGGCCAGCTCGGTCTCGCGCGGAACCTCGACGACCGTGGCATAGTCACCGCCCGCCATCCGGCGCGCGGCGCGGGCCATGGCGCCCAGCGGGCGCAGGAGCCGCCAGGCGGCGACGGCGCCGAACGACGCGGCGGCCACGCTGCCGAGGATCGCCCCGACGAGGAGCGCCTGGTCGACCGAGTCGGCGAACTGGGTTCGCAGCGACGCCTCCCCTGCACGACCCAAGCCCATGCCGACGCCCGCGCCCGACCGGCTCATCGAGCTGTCGAAGAGCGTCGGCGCCAGCTGCCGCACGATGACGAAGGTCGCCACCGCGCCGATGAGGGCTACGAGAAGGTGCGAGAGGACCAGCCGGGCCGAGAGGCGGTTCATCGCGGGTCCTCCTCGGCCTCCGGGAGGAAGCGGTAGCCGACACCACGGACGGTTCCGATGACCCGTGGATCCGCGGCGTCATCGCCCAGCGCACGCCGCATGTTGCGGACATGCACGTCCACGACCCGCTCGTCCCCGAAGAAGTCGTAGCCCCAGACCTGCTCGAGAAGCTGCGCCCGGGAGAAGACGCGGCCGGGGCTGCGGGCCATCGCGGCCAGCAGGTCGAACTCCAGGGCGGACAGCTCGACCGCCGCCCCGCCCCGGCGCACCTCGCGCCGCCCCTCGTCGATGGACAGCCCGTCGAAGGTGAGCACTCCGGATCGGGTGCGAGAGAGGCTTCCGTCCCCGGTTGCCGCATCGCGCGGGGCACGGCGCAACACGGCCTTGGCGCGCGCCACGATCTCGCGCGGGCTGAACGGCTTCGTCACGTAGTCGTCGGCCCCCACCCCCAGGCCGACGAGCTTGTCGACCTCCTCCGAGCGGGCGGTCACGAGGATGACGGGCACCTGCGAGCTCTGGCGCAGAGTCCGCAGGACCTCGATGCCGTCGAGGTCGGGCAGGCGCACGTCGAGCAGCACGAGGACGGGGTCCTCCGAGCGCACCAGGCGCAGCGCGTCAGTGCCGTTGCCGGCTTCGGTGACCCGGAACCCGTCCGCCTCGAGGTAGGCACGGAGGACGGCACGGATCTGTTGCTCGTCGTCGACCACCAGGACCTGTCGTTCCATCGGCGCCTCTTTAAGCCAAGGTGTTGTGCCACCAATGATACCCTCGGGGGTATGCACGCCTCGGTAGTTCGCAGGTCATCGTGATCGACGACACCCGATCGCCCGATTCCAGCACCCTCGGCGCTGTCGCCGTCGAGCTCGCGCACGACACGGCTCGTCTGGCTGCCACTCGGGGCGGCGCACCGGATCGACGACCGACGCAGGTGGCGCATGAGGTGCTTGAGCGCTGGGAGCACGAGCACCGCGCACGAAGCGGGACGGCCTGGACGGCATACGTGGGCGGAGGATGCGCAGTCCAGTACCCGGCTTGGGTGGCTTCGCGCTGGTCCAGCCTCAGCACTATGGCGACATGCCTGACCCCGACCAGCGCATCAGGCGGGCGCCGCGACACGGTCCCGGGCGAAGGGTTTGACCGGAGCTCACCTGAGACCGCTCCCAGCAGCTGCACAGAAAGGTGAACACCATGGCCAGTCCGGACACCGTCCGCAACGTCATCATCATCGGCTCCGGCCCCGCGGGCTACACCGCGGCCGTCTACGCCGCCCGCGCGAACCTCGAACCCCTCGTCTTCGAGGGCGCCGTGACCGCCGGCGGCGCCCTGATGAACACCACCGAGGTCGAGAACTTCCCCGGGTTCAAGGACGGCATCATGGGCCCGGACCTCATGGACGGCATGCGCGCCCAGGCCGAACGCTTCGGCGCCGAGCTCGTCACCGACGACGTCACCGCCCTCGACCTCTCGGGTGAGGTCAAGACCGTCACCGACGGCGAGGGCACCGTCCACCGCGCCCGCTCGGTCATCCTCGCGATGGGCTCGGCCTACCGCGAGCTCGGCCTGCCCCGCGAGAAGGAGCTGTCGGGCCACGGCGTCTCCTGGTGCGCCACCTGCGACGGGTTCTTCTTCCGCGACCAGGACATCGCCGTCGTCGGCGGCGGCGACTCCGCCATCGAGGAGGCGACCTTCCTGACGAAGTTCGCCCGCACCGTCACGATCATCCACCGCCGCGACGCCCTGCGCGCGAGCAAGATCATGGCCGACCGCGCCCACGCCAACGACAAGATCCGCTTCGCCTGGAACTCCGAGGTCGCCGCCATCCACGGCGAGGACAAGCTCTCCGGCGTCACCCTGCGCGACACCGTCACCGGCCAGACCCGCGAGCTCGCCATCACCGGCCTGTTCGTCGCCATCGGCCACGACCCCCGCAACGAGCTGCTCACCGCAGCCCCGGGCGAGAGCCCCGACGCCCGGGTCGGACTCGACGACGCCGGCTACGTCCTCGTCGACGGCCGCTCCACCCGCACCAACGTCCCCGGCGTCTTCGCCTGCGGCGACCTCGTCGACCACACCTACCGCCAGGCCATCACCGCCGCAGGCTCCGGCTGCGCCGCGGCCCTCGACGCCGAGCACTACCTCGCCGCGCTCGAGGACACCACCACCCCGGCCGAGGCCGCTGCCGAGGCCGCCGTCATCGACGAGACCGACTCGGTCCGCGGGGACATGGAGGCGATTCCGGAGTCTTCCGGTCCGCATGCGGACACCACGACCTGGGTGCGGGTGTGAGCAAGCACCGCGAAGCCCGGTGAACGCCGGAGCAGCTCACCGCCGGAGTTGGCGCAGACTCGTCGACTGAGGCTGCACCGACCGCTGAGACACCTACTGGTGCTGGTGACGCCGCCTCGTCAGCCACAGGGGACGGCGTGGGAGGCGGCGCCGCCTCTCACGTACCCAGCGCGGCCGTCTCGACGCACCGCACCCGTCACGGTGAGTCCGCCAAGACCGTCCAGGTCAGTCGAGTCCCGAAGTGTTGGTGTACGACACCGGTAGCGGTGGCCGACTCGGGCAGGGCAGACGCCGAAATGCCGAGGTCGCCGCCGGGCATTCCGGCGGCGACCGACCGCAGCTGACGAGACGTGGCAGTCAGGAGACGGCGCGCGCCGCCTGCTCGACGATGTGGGTCACCGCGTCGGGGTGCGAGACCATCACGTCGTGAGCGGACGCCACCGTGGCGATGTGGGCCCCGGCGCGCGAGGCCATGAACTGCTGGGCCGCCGGCGGGATGGCGTTGTCGACCATCGTGATGAGGTCCCAGCTCGGCAGGGACTTCCACGCCGGCTCCCCGGAGGGCTCGAAGTTGGCCGTGGCCGTCAGCGGACGCTGGGTGCGCGCCATGACCCTGGCCCGCTCAGCCGAGACGTCCCCGGCGAAGACGCGTCGGAACGCGTCGAGCGAGATGTAGATGTCGACGTCCTGGCCTCCGGCCGCGGCCGGGTTGGCGGTCGGGCGAACGATCGTCGTGTCGGGACCGAGGAGGGAACCGGGGAACCGGGTCGGGTCGGCCGCCGTGGCGATGCTCTCCCCAGCGTCAGGGACGAAGGCGCCGGCATAGACGAGGGCGCGCACGTTCGGCACCCCTCGCGCGGCGTTGGTGATCACGGCGCCGCCGTAGGAGTGGCCGACGAGGACGATGGGACCCGGGATGGTCTGCAGGACCGAACGCACGTAGTCGGAGTCGAACGTCAGGCCGCGTAGCGGATTCGCCACCGCCACAGTGGGATAGCCGTCTTCGGTCAGCTGCGTGATGCTCTGGCTCCACCCGCTCGAGTCAGCGAAGGCGCCGTGGACGAGCACGACCGTCGGCTTCGCCGAACGGGCGCCATCAGGTCGGGCACCAGCAGGCACGGCATGTGGGGCGGCCCCGAGCGCGGCCCACCCGGGGGACGTCCCCGGGTGCGTTGCTGCCGCCGCCGCGCTCTCCCCGGCTGCTCGCGAGGAGCCGGGGGCCACGACGGCGAGCGCCGTGGCCAGCAGCACCACGAGTGCGAGAAGGGTGTACCGGCGGCGCCTGTCAGTCTGGCTCAGCGGCACTGTCTGTGTTCGGATCACGGCATCCTCCTTGGAAGTCCGCGGGGCGGAACCGCCCCGTTGGCAGGGAACGTAGGCCCGCGCCCGCCATCCCGGCTTGCGTCAAGTGACTGAGAGCCGACGCCGCGGTTCTCACACCCGAACAGCCCAGTCGGCCTCCCCTTCCTGGTCTCCCCCTCGAGGAGCAGCGCAGTCAGGTGACTCAAGCGACCGCCTCGACTCCATCCCTAGCGTCGGTGCAACCAGCACGTGGCCCGTGGGCCGGTGCCACCAGGACCATTCGCAGGAGGCGACATCCGTGACTCTCATCGACAGAGTGAACCGAGCAAGGAGCGCGACCCGGCGCGTTTCGAAGGCCGCCGGCTCCGATCCCGGCGTGGCCGATCCGCACCGGGTGGTCGTGATCGGTTCCGGCTTCGGCGGCCTGGCTGCTGCCCGCGCCCTGGACCACCGATCGCTCTCCGTCACCGTCATCGACCGGACGGCTCATCACCTCTTCCAGCCGCTGCTCTACCAGGTGGCGACGGGAATCCTGTCCGAGGGAGAGATCACGCCGCCCACGCGGGAGATCCTGCGCCGGCAGGCCAACACCCACGTGGTCGTCGGCGAGGTGACCGACATCGACCTCGACACGCAGGTCGTGAGCTGGCGCAACGGCGACCTGACCATGGAGACGCCGTACGACAGCCTGATCGTCGCGGCCGGCTCCACGCACTCCTACTTCGGCAGCCCCCAGTTCGCCGAGCACGCGCCCGGGATGAAGTCCGTCGATGACGCGCTCCGGATCCGGGGAGCCGTCTTCGGCGCCTTCGAGACCGCTGAGCTGCTCACCGACCCCTCAGAACGTATGCCGTGGCTGACCTTCGTCGTCGTCGGCGCCGGGCCCACCGGGGTCGAGATGGCGGGCCAGCTGGTCGAGCTCTCCCGTCGCAGCCTCGATCGGAACTTCCGCACCTTCGACCCGGCGAGCGCCCGGGTGGTGCTGGTGGAGGCCGGCCCGCAGGTGCTCAGCACCTTCGCGCCCGCCCTGTCGAAGAGGACCCTGCTGGACCTGCGACGGCTCGGCGTCGACGTGCGCCTCAACTCTCAGGTCGTCGACGTCGACGAGTTCGGCGTCACCGTCGGCAGCACCACAGGCTCTGGCACCGAGCGCATCGAGGCGCGGACGAAGGTCTGGGCTGCCGGCGTCCGGGCCTCTCCACTCGGCGAGCGGCTCTCCGGCGCGACCGACACGCCCCGGAACCGTGCCGGCCAGCTCGCCGTCCTTCCCGACTGCAGCCTCCACGGCCACCCGGAAGTCTTCGTCGTGGGCGACATGATGCACCTGCCGGTGCCCGCGGTGGCGCAGGTGGCGATCCAGTCCGGACGCTTCGCGGCTCGGCAGGTCCTCGCCCGCTCGCAGGGCCGCCCCACGGAGGCGACCTTCCGCTACCGCGACAAGGGGAACCTCGCGACCATCTCGCGGTTTCGGGCGGTGGCGAGCATCGGTCGGCTGCACCTGACCGGCGCCCTCGCCTGGCTGCTGTGGCTCGTCGTCCACCTCATCTACCTCGTGTGCTTCAAGAACCGTCTTCTGGTGCTCATCCACTGGGGCATCAGCTTCCTCGGCAGAGGCAGACAGGAGCGCACCGCGCCGCAAGCTGCCTCCACACCCCACCCCATCGCGACACCCGTCGACGCTCCATCCCTCTTCGAAAGGCAAGCGACATGAACCGCGTCCCCGACTCCGAACTGACCCTCGTCCCGGGAGGCACCCTCATCACCGAGACCCCCGAGCAGGGCCGCGCCCTGGCGCTGGCCATCGCCCGGCACACCATCCACAACCTCCAGCCCGACCTCGACGTCCTGGTCGCCGGACGACCGAGGTACGCCTCGGACCCCCAGGCGCTCATGCGGGCCGGGCACGTCGTCGCAGTCGAGTTCGCGACCATCGCCGCGGCCAACGACTACTGGCGCGGGTGACGAGCGGGTATGCCGTCCAGCCTTCGTTGACAAGCAGCCCCACGCTGGGAGACTCGTAGCGCGCGACCGCGTGGGTCTGGGCATGGTGGGCGACCCCCGTAGGAGCTTCGCGCCTCGGCTCGAGGGCGGTGACACCTGTGGAGGGAACACCCACCACGACGCTGATCGGGCGCGACGACGACCTCGGCGCGGTCACCGAGCTCCTGGACCGCCTCGTCGCGCCGGACGACGACATGGCTGCCGAGGGTCCCGGGCACGAAGGCCGCCGCCCGGGAGGCGGGGCCCTGATCTTCGTCGGCGAACCCGGGATCGGCAAGACGGCCCTGCTGCAGGCCGGCTTCGCCGCGGCTCAGGGCCGGGGCCTGCACGTGCTGCACGGCCACGGGTCCGAGTCGGAACGGCACCTGCCCTTCGCCGTGCTGTTCGACCTCGTTCACCCGATCCTCGATCACGGCCGCGCCCTGTCGCCGGTGCACCGGACGTCTCTGTCCCAGGCGTTCGGTCTCGAGCCGTCGACCCAGCCCGTGGAGCCCTTCTTCGTCGCGCTCGCCGCCCTGGAGCTCGTGGTGGAGGCGGCGACGCCCCGCCCGTTGGTGCTCGTCGTCGACGACGCCCACACGGTGGACCAGCCGAGCCGCGACGTCATCGCCTTCATCGCACGCCGGCTGGCTGCGGAGCGGGTCGCGCTGCTGCTGGCGACCCGGCCGGACGCGGCCATCGAGCTGGCGGCGTCGGTCCCCGACACCGGCATCGTCCTGCGGACCCTGCGCACGCTGGACCTGGAACAGTCACGACGCCTCGTGCACCTCAACGAGCGGCGCTTGCCGCGCGGCGTCGAGCAGGCCGTGCTGCGCCAGGCGGACGGAAACCCACTGGCGCTTCTGGAGCTTCCGCGCGCCCTGCGCGGTGCCGGTGGCCTGGACGTCGACTGGACCCATGACCGGGCACCTCTCACCAGCCGCCTCGAGATGAGCTTCGCCGCACGCCTGGACGACCTCGGTCCAGTCACTCGGACCCTGCTCGCCATCCTGTCGGTCAACGACAGCAACCTGCTCTCGGAGGCGGCTGCAGCCTTGGCCCTCAGCGCAGGACGCGAGCTGCTGCACAGCGACATCACACCAGCGGTCAGGGCCGGGCTCGTCACGAGCGACGGCACGCTGGTTGGCTTCCGGCATCCGCTCGTGCGCTCCGCCGTCTGGCAGGCGACCCCGGTCACGGAGCGCGCCTCCGCGCACGAAGCGCTGGCACGTGTGACGGCCGCCGACCCGGACCGGTCCGTGTGGCATCGGGCGTGTGCGTCGCTGCAGCCCGACGAGGCACTGGCCCAGGCGCTGGAGGCCGCCGCGCTTCGGGCGCTGACGCGCGGGGCGCCGGGGACCACGGTGCAGTGGCTCGAGAGAGCCGCGGAGCTGTCCCGTGAGGACCGGCGGGCCCAGCGACTCCTGCGAGCGGCCGAGGTGGCCTTCGAGCTCGGCCGCCCCATGACGGTGCGCCGGCTCATGCAGCAGGCGCAGGTTCCCGGGCTCGGGGCCGCCGAGCGGGCGCGCCTGCTGTGGCTCGAGGGTGCCTTCGACGACGGCACTCCCGGTGACGCCGACGGGGTGAGGCGACTCATCGCCTCCGCCGCGTCGGCACGCGACCGCGGCGAGCCGGACCTGGCGATCCACCTGCTGCACGGCGCAGCCACGAGGTGCTGGTGGGGCGAGCCGGGGCTGGACGTGCGGTCCGCCCTGGTCGACACCGCCGCCAGCCTGCCGCTCGAGGCCGGTGACCCGCGCTATCTCGCCACCGTCTCCGTCGCCGGCGACTTCGACCGCCACGGCGAGGTGCTCACGTCCGTCGCCCGGTGGGCCGAACGGGACACGGTCACCGCGCTGCAGCTCGGCAGTCTCGCTCGGGCCGCCTTCGTCACGGCGGACTTCGACCGGGTGCTGACCTTCTGCAGCCCGGCCCTCATCGAGCTGCGGCGCCAGGGCCGGCTCGGCTCCCTCGCCCAGGTGCTCGTCTTCCAGAGCTTCGCGGCGATGTACACCGGCCGCTGGGACATCACGCGTGTGGCCGCGGACGAGGCACGGCGCCTGGCCGAGGAGACCCAGCAGCCGGTCTGGCTGGCCTGCGCCATCCTGGGGCAGGCCAACCTGGCGGCGCTGCGCGGAGAGTCCGAGGCGGCTCACTCGGTGCTCAAGGAAGCCGAGCGCATCGCCGTCCTCACCGGCAACGGTGCCCTGCTCAACGGCGTCCTGCTCTCGCGCGGCTTCGCCGAGCTGGGTCGCGAGCGCCCGGCCGAGGCGTATGCGCACCTGCGTCGGATGACCGACCGCACCGACGCGGCCTTCCACCGCACCCAGCGGGCCTGGGCGGTGGACTATCTCGCCGAGGCGGCCGTGGGATGCGGGGAGACCGACGACGCACGCGGCATACTCGCGTCTCTCGAGGAGGAGATCGGCGGCGCGCGCTCCCCCGGCGTCATCCGGGCCGTCAGCTACGCCCACGCCCTGCTCGCGCCGGAGGAGGAGGCGGCCGCTCGGTTCGCGGACGCGTACGACCTCGGCGCGACGGCCTCGCCCTGGTACCGCGCCCGGCTGGACTTGGCCCGCGGCAGCTGGCTCCGGAGGCACCGACAGGTCACGGCGTCGAGAACTCATCTGCAGTCGGCCTTCTACACCTTCGAGGCGCTGCATGCCCAGGGCTGGGCGCGCCGGGCGGCGCGGGAGCTGCGGGCGGGCGGCGCCAAGGAGGCGCTGACCGCCGAGGTGCCGCGGGCGGACTTGTCTCCGCAGGAGTGGCAGATCGCACAGCTCGCGGCGGCGGGACTGTCCAACCGCGACATCGGACAGCAGCTCTACCTGTCGCACCGGACCGTCGCCTCGCACCTCTACCGGATCTTCCCCAAGCTCGGCATCACCTCGCGCACGCAGCTGCACGCGTACCTCCAGGAACGCCAAGAGCTCTGAGAGTCAACAGGACTCAGCCCTGAGGTGCGATCCGGTAGTGGCTCGTGATGGCGATGCGGTTGAAGGCGTTGATGACGATGGCGACCCAGGCGACGGCCGCCGCCTGCGCCGGTGACAACGCGATCACCGGATCGTCCTGCTCGTCGTGCGGCGAGCTGCTGATCCGGGTGACGCGCTCGGCGAGCGCCAGGGCGTCGCGTTCCACGTCGTCGAAGTACTCCGTCTCGCGCCACGCGGGGAGCACGGCGATCCGTTCCGGGCTCTCTCCCTTGTCGAGGGCGTCGTGGGTGTGCATGCGCAGGCAGAAGCCGCAGCCGTTCAGCTGGGAGACGCGGATGCGCAGCACCTCGACGAAGCCGGGCGCCAGACCACTGTCGATCGCGGCCGTGCCGGCCTGGTCGCTCATGGTGATCGTGGCCTGGTAGAGCTGCGGCTGCAGCTTGCCGATGTTCGTCGCGCTCTGGTGCATGGGGTCTCTCCTTCGCCGTGGCGGCCGGGCTGGTCCGCTCACCGCACGGTACGAAGGGTCGGGAGGGTCGGGCTTGAGTCACACGACTGCATCTCCCTCCCGGTCGCGTATGCCGTCGGGCTCGGTGGCTGCCCCCGGGACGAGGCGCTCGTCGGGGCACACCGGCTTGGTCACGGTCACGGCGGCCAGTGCGGCGGCGACGAGCGCGGCGCAGACCAGCAGCGCCAGCCCGTAGGCGGCATCGAAGGCAGGACGGTCGTCCAAGACCGCCGCGTCCAGTCCCGCCACGACGGGGACGGCGGCGATCGCCAGCAGCGACGCCGACCGGGTCGTGGCGTTGTCGACGCCGGAGGCGAGCCCCGCGTGCCGCGCGGGGACAGCCGAGAGCGCGCTGGTGGTCACGCTGGCCGGCGCCAAGGCCGGTCCAGCTCCCGATGGCCGGGGCCCGGTCGCCGTTCCGGAAGGAGCTCTCGAGGATCGCGAGGAAGGCGGGAGTCAGCAGCGCACCGCCCGACCCCCTGGAGCACCCGGGCGGCGACCAGCACGGCCAGGTCAGGGCGAGCGCGCACAGCATCGCTGATGAGGATGAGCGACGCCAACGTCCCCGGCGACGGGCCGGCTTCCGTCGATCGACTCGAATCGCGGGCGAGAACTGCTGCGGGAGCCGCGTGCCGCCGTGCGGGTGCAGTCGTCCGACTCAAGCCGCGGCGACCCGCACGAGCCTAGGTTCGGTTGGTCCGCAGCCCGCGGACCGGCTCCGCCGGTCGTGTCCCACGCCGCAGCGCCGCCCGACCGTCGACGAGGCCACGCCATGCCCGCGCTCCCCACTCCGCAACCCGACACCGACGCTGAGGCCAGGACCCCGGTCGTCTTCATCCACGGCCTCTGGCTGCACGCCACCTCCTGGCAGCCCTGGGTGGACCTGTTCACCGAGCGCGGCTACGCGCCCCTCGCTCCCGGGTGGCCCGGGATCCCGGCGACCGTCGAGGAGGCGCGCCGACACACCTCGCTCATCGCCGGAGTCGGCATCGACGACGTCGTCGAGCGCTACACCGAGGTGATCGAGCGCCTTCCCTCCCGCCCGATCCTCGTGGGCCACTCGTTCGGCGGCATGATCGCCGAGAAGCTCCTCGGCATGGACCGTGCCCTGGCGGCGGTCGCCATCGACGCCGCCCAGATCAAGGGCGTCCTGCCGCTTCCCCTGTCGTCGCTGCGATCCACGCTGCCGGTGTTCCGCAACCCCGGGAACCGGGAGAACGCGGTGTCGCTCACGGCGGAGCAGTTCCGCTACTCCTTCGGCAACGCCCTCAGCGAGGAGGAGTCCGACCGGCTCTTCGAGAGGTGGACCATCCCGGCGCCCGGGCGTCCTCTCTTCGAGGCAGCGTCCGCGAACTTCTCCCACCACTCCCCGGCCGGGGTGCGCACCGACAACGAGGAGCGGGGCCCGCTGCTGCTGGTCATGGGCGGCCAGGACCACACCGTGCCCGAGGCGATCAGCAAGGCCACCCTCAAGCAGTACCGGCACTCGCACGCCGTGACCGACCTGACCGAGTTCGAGGACCGCGGCCACTCGCTCACCATCGACCACGGGTGGCGGGAGGTCGCCGACCATTGTCTTGCCTGGCTCGACAAGCAGGGCTTCCCCGGGTCTCCTTGATCCTGGGGCCGGCCCCGAGCTGATCGACATGCCTCCCGGGCACCTCTCGGGGCATACGTCGCTGCCGCCCGCCCGTTCGACTCGCACTCGCGGTGCAGCGCTACGCGTGGGGCCTTCCCGCGCGATACTGCTCGAGGACTGCGTACTCGGCATAGCTCCAGTCCGCGAAGCTTCCGGGCCGCAGCGTGAAGGCCGCTGCGTCACCGACCAACGACAGCTCAGGGTTGAGCAGCGCCCGACTCACGCTCGAGATGATCAGCTCGGCGATAGCCGGGTCGGCAGAGCACCCGTCTTCACTGAAGCCCGCGCCCCCGGTGTGGTGCCGCGCGGCCACAACGGCCCGGTAGACCAGGTCGGTGATCTCGGCATCGGCACCGGCCCAACCGGGGCTGAGCTGGGACAGGATCGTCGCCGCGTCGGGGAGAGCTCGCATACGCCGAGCATCCGCTGGATCTCCTGGGGTGCGCTTCGGTACGACGACTCAAAGCCCTCCCTGCGGCCACGTTGCCGTACTGAGGACGGTTGCATCTGCGCGCCTACCCCACGACCACACTCGTCTTCACCGACAACGTCGGCACTCCCCTGCGACGTTCGGCGTTCTGGACCGAGTGGAACCGCGACCTCAAGCAGGCCGGCGTCCCCGCCATCCGCCTTTCACGAGCCGGGGCACCACTGGCCTTGCTCGCAGGCAAGCCGCCGTCGACGGAGTCCTCCGAAATTTGCGGACTATTTGCGGACTAACGGCGGTGCCGAAACACATCGTCGCAGGTCAGAGGCCTGAAAGTGGATGAGTCGGCCGATACGCCGGGTTCTGTTCCGCGCCCCCGTTACCGGTGGCACGGCGACGGCCATCCATCTGGGCCGACCATTGCTGGCCGGCTCTAGCGTCCTACCCGCGCGCTCGACCGGGCCGGTCTCCTCGACGCCCGAGGGCGTCGTGCACACGCTGTCTGGACTTGCTCCGGGTGGGGTTTACCGAGCCGCTCCAGTCACCTGGCGCGCTGGTGGTCTCTTACACCACCGTTTCACCCTTACCGGCTGCCGAAGCGGCCGGCGGTCTGTTCTCTGTGGCACTGTCCCGCGGGTCACCCCGGGTGGCTGTTGGCCACCACCCTGCCCTGTGGAGCCCGGACGTTCCTCGGCAGGGCCGAGGCCCTGACGCGACCGTCTGGCCGACTCATCCGCGCACCAGCATAGAGGGCGTATGCCGTCCGCTGCGCCGCGCCCCGGCCGGCTCCCCGCGGGGCGGGGACGAGAACGACGACTCAGACGGAGCGGCGGAACGCGAGGACGGCGACGTCGTCCTGGCGCTCGGGGTCGGAGACGGCTTCGGCAAGCGCCTCGAGGACCTCGTCGAGGTCCGTGTCGTCGTCGACGCCGACGAGCAGCTCCTCGGCGGCGGACTGCAGCCGCTTGAGCCCGATGTCGATGCCCTCGCCGCGGCGCTCGACGAGGCCGTCGGTGTAGAGCAGCAGCAGGTCGCCGACCCCGAAGCTGCTGTGCACGGCTCCTCGCGGCACCGGTCCGAGACCGTGGACCGGAGATCCGTCCTCGGTCATGAAACGGGTGCGGCCGCCTTGCACGAGCAGTGGCGGCGGGTGACCGGCGACGACGAGGGAGACGGAGTCCTCCGCCGGGTCGAAGAGCGCGTAGACGCAGGAGGCCATCTGCGTCGGCGGGTCGATGGCCATGAAGCGGTCCATGGCCGCGGCCAGGGCTTCGGGCTCGGGGTCCTGGGTCGAGAGCACGCGCGCCGCGGCGCGCATGAGCGACCCGGACACGGCCGCGTCGACGCCGCGACCCATGACGTCGCCGAGGACGGCGATGACCCTGCCGTCGTCGCGGCCGCTGACGTCGTAGTAGTCGCCGCCGACGTCGGTGCGACCCGACTGGCGGTAGACGGTGCCGAGCTGCCATCCCGGCAGCTCCGGGAGGTCCTGGGGCAACAAGGTGGCCTGGAGCACGGAGGCGACGCGCCGGGTCTGGGAGTAGAGGTCGGCGTTGTCGATGGCGAGGCCGGCGCGCCGGGCGAGGTCCTCGGCGAAGGTGACGTCCTTCGGCGTGTAGCGGCGGCCGGACTCCGCGGCCACGAAGGTCAGCACGCCGAGCACCCGCTCGTTGGCTCGGAGCGGCACCACCATGGCGCTGCGCAGCCCGAGCTCGCGAGCGACACGGAGGTGCTCCTCGTCTCGTGCCATGGCGACGAGCATCTCGTCGGTGATGCTCTCGATGAGCAGGCTCCGGCCGGTCCTGGCGACCTGCGCAGCGCTGCCGGGGCGGTCCGGGTCCGCCGGCCAGCGCGTCTCCAGCTCTCTGGCGAGCTGCACCTTGTCCGGGTCGACGTGGGCGACGGCGAGCGTGCGCAGGACCCCGTCGTCGACCAGCTGGACCGAGCACCAGTCGGCGTGCGTGGGCACCGCGAGGGAGGCCACCTGCCGCAGCGTCTCCCGGTAGTCGAGCGTGGTCGAGAGCGCCTCGGAGGCGTCCGCGAGGAACTCGAACTGCGCAGCCCGGGCAGCGCTCTCGGCCTCGGCGCGCAGCCGCAGCATCGTCTGGGCGCACACGTCGCTGAGCACCCCGAGCACCCACAGCAGGTCGGGGTCGACCGGCCCGACCTTCCCCTCGAAGCGGAAGCCGAGTGCGCCGAGCGCTGAGCCGTCGCTGCGGGAGATGAGGGGCAGGGTCACCGACGACCGCTCGGTGCCGTCGTCCAGGTCGGGGTACTTCTCCAGCAGGTCGGCACGGCTCGTCACCGTCACGACCTGTCCGGTGCGCACGGCGTCCGTGGGTGGGGAGCTCACGTCGAGGGAAAGGTCGGCCCAGTGCCGGGCCTCGGACTCGGTGAGACCGTGCGTGGCGATGCTGCGCAGCCGATCAGGCCCCTCTCGCACGGCGAAGACCGCGCGCGATGCGCCCATCAGCTTCGAGGCCTGCTCGGTGATCGTCTCGGTGAGCTGTTCGAGGGTCGCGGACGCGGAGACCTCAGCGGCCAGGCGTGCCAAGGCGGCGAGCCGGGGCGAGACCGCGGAGCGGCTCGCCTCCGGGGTCTGCCACGGCGCGTTCATGGGGTCATCCTGACAGTCGGAGCGCCAGATCGCCCACGGATGACGCAGAAGTGGGAGCATGCAGAGGTGACAGGTCCGTCGGTCGCCTCAGAGCGGGAGCTCGGCCGTGTCGAGTTCGGCCCGGACGACCTGCGTCGCGTGCGTGAGGTGGTGCGCACCATCGTCGTCGAGCGCCTCCCGGACCGCGCCGACAACGCGGTGCTCGCCGTGCACGAGGTGGCCGTCAACAGCATCGTCCACGGCGGCGGCCACGGGGTCCTGCGCATCGACGAGACCGCCGACTCGATCGTCTTCACGGTCGAGGACGAGGACGGCACGGGATCGGTGCCGCAGCTGCGCGCCGTCGACGGTGAGGCGACCAGCGGCCGGGGGCTGCTCATCGCCCAACGACTCGCCGACCGGCTCACCATCGAGACGCAGCCCACGCGGACGCGCGTGCGCGTGCACCTCAGCCTCGCGTCCTGACGACCTCGGTCGACGTCGAAGATCTTCAGGCAGGGGACGACGCCTGCGGGTCGGTGGGTGCGTCGGACGGCTCGCCGACGACGTCCATGACCTGGTCGAGGTGCATGAGCTGGACGAGGCGCAGCGTCACGTCGCCGCAGACGAGGCGCAGCCGCGCCTCGCTCGCGTCGGCTCGGTGGTAGAGCGCGATGATCGCTCCCAGCCCCGACGAGTCGAGGAAGGTGACCTCGCGCAGGTCGACGACGACCGTTCCCCCCGACACGACCTGCAGCCGCTCGAACGCGGCACGGACGTCCGGCACGGAGTACGTGTCGATCTCCCCCGACAGCCGGGCCGTGGTCACCGGACCGGCACTCGACACCGAGACGCTCACGTGACCTCCTCCGGACGAGCCGTTCCCTCGTCCCACCGTAGGACGTCACCGTGCTCCGCGGAGCACTTCGGTCGTGTCCGAACGGTGAACACCGATCGCGTATGCCGTGTGCCGCCGAGAGCCGGGACGTTCGTCCACGCTCCGGCCGGGACGGGGACGCCGCCCTACGCGGCGGAGGGCGCGGTCGTGGCGACGTAGACGGTGTTCGAGGACGTGCCGCCGGTCAGGGGGTTGGCGAAGGTCACGTCGTGGGCCGCGGCGGTCGCGAAGACCTCGGCGAGCAGCGCGGTGAAGGAGTCCTCGGGAGGGTCGTCGGACCAGAGCGCGAAGACGCCGCCGGGGTGCAGGCGCGCGGCCAGCCCTTCGAGCCCCTCGCGTGTGTAGAGGTCGGCGTGGCTCGGGTGCAGCACGTGGTGGGGCGTGTGGTCGATGTCGAGCAGCACGGCGTGGAGCAGCTCGGGCGCGGCGCCGAACCCTCCGCCCGCGCGGGCGAGGGCGAAGAAGTCGCCCTCGAGCAGCGTGGTGCGCGGGTCGAGCGTCAGGGCAGCGGTGTCCGGGAGCAGCTGCCGCTCGTGCCACGAAATGACCGGGCCGAGCGCCTCGACGACGGTGACGGTGCGCACCCGCTGGTCCTCGAGCGCCGTGACGGCGGTGTAGCCGAGACCGAGGCCACCGACGACGACGTCGAGGCCCTCTCCCGCGACCGCAGCCAGCCCCAGCCGGGCCAGCTCCTCTTCGGCGACGGTGAAGAGGCTCGACATGAGGAACTCCTCGCCGAGCTTGACCTCGTAGACGTCGACGAGCAGCGCCGGCTCGAGCCGGCGCCGAAGGCTGATCTCCCCCAGCGGCGTCTGCTGCCAGTCGATCTCCTCGAAGCGCCGGCTCACGAGGGTCAGCCGAAGATCGGCGTGAAGGAGCCGGCCGGCACGTCGCGCTCGACCGAGGCCAGGCGCCACTTGTCGGCGAAGACCGCGACGTCGAGACCGTCCTCGCGCGTCAGCACCTCGGCACCCGCCCTGCTGTTGACGATCGGGATCGCCTCCGCGGCCACGGCGCGGGCGATCGAGTAGCCCAAGGGCTCGAGGCGGATCGCCGAGCCGAACTCGTGCTCCATCCGGTGCTGCGCGACGTCGAACTGCATCGGCCCGACGGCCGCGAGCACCGGTGCCTGCGCGCCGCGACGGTCGGAGTGCAGCACCTGCACGACACCCTCCTCGCCCAGCTGCTCGATGCCGCGCCGGAACTGCTTCTGCTTGCCGGTGACGGCGGCGCGAGCGACGGTGAAGTGCTCGGGGGCGAAGAGCGGGATGCGCGGGAACGCCACCTTCTCGTCGGCGTAGAGCGTGTCACCGACCCGGAGGGCGTTGGCGTTGACGAGGCCGATGACGTCGCCGGGGAACGCCTCCTCGACGGTGGACCGGTCCCGGCCGAACACGCTCTGCGCGTACTTCGTCGTGAAGGGGCGGCCGGTGTCGGCGTGCGTGACGACCATGCCCCGGCTGAAGCGTCCCGAGACGACCCGGACGAAGGCGAGCCGGTCACGGTGGGCGCGGTCCATGCCCGCCTGGATCTTGAAGACGAAGCCGGAGAACGGCGCCGAGACGTCGCGGGGCGAGCCGGCGCGGTCAGGACGTGCTCCGGGGGCGGGCGCGAGCGCCACGAGGGTGTCGAGCAGCTGGCGCACGCCGAAGTTGAGCACTGCCGACCCGAAGAGCACCGGCGACGCCGCGCCGGAGAGGAACAGCTCGTGGTCGTAGTCGTGGCCGGAGGACCGCAACAGGTCGTACTCCTCGACCGCGTCGGTCCACGTCGAGCCGAGCAGCTGCTCCGCCTCGTGTGCACTCATGCGGGTCGTGATCGCCTCGGTCGCGCCGCCCGGCGTGCGGGTGAACTGCACGAACTCGCCCGTCGCGCAGTCGAGCACGCCGTGGAAGTTGCCGGCGACACCGACCGGCCAGGTCAGCGGCATCGGGTGCAGGTCGATCCGCGTCGTCAGCTCGTCCATGATCGCGAGCGCGTCGAGACCCGGGCGGTCCCACTTGTTGACGACGGTGATGACCGGCACGCCGCGGGCACGGCACACCTCGAAGAGCTTGAACGTCTGGGGCTCGATGCCCTTGGCCGCGTCGACGAGCATGACGGCCGCGTCGACCGCCGCGAGCACCCGGTAGGTGTCCTCGGAGAAGTCGGCGTGGCCGGGGGTGTCGAGCAGGTTGACGACGGTGCCGTCGTAGGCGAACTGCAGCACGGCGGAGGTGATCGAGATGCCTCGGTCCTTCTCCATCTCCATCCAGTCCGAGACGACGCCGCGGCGGTTGCCCTTGCCGTGCACGGCCCCGGCCTCGCCGATGGCGCGCGCGTGCAGCGCGAGCGCCTCGGTCAGGGTCGACTTGCCGGCATCGGGGTGTGAGATGACGGCGAAGGTGCGACGGCGCGCCGCCTCGTGGGCGACCGCTCCTGTCTCGTGGCCCGCGCCGCCGGCTTCTCGGCGGTCCGCGATCTCGCGGTCGGGCAGTGCGATGGCGTCCATGGTCCTCCAGTGATCGCCCCCGAGTCTGTCATCGCTGGGCCCGAACCTCCGCATCGGCTGCTCCGGCCCACCGCCCGGCAGGAGGCACGTGAGCCGGGTCACACCGGCGCCGAGGCGTCAACGATCCGCGGCTCCCGTTCGTCGTGCATGGGAGAAGACGACCGCGACAGACCCCTCAGGAACATGACCCGACAGCTGACCGACGACCTGCCCGACACGCGACCCGACGTTCGACCCGTGGATGGACGAGACACCGCCTCGGACCCGGAGCCCTCGGCACGACCCAGAGCGAAGCTGCTCGACCTCTCCCTCACCCAGCTGCTCGGCGGCTCGATGGCTGCTGCCACGGCGGCGGCGCTCGGCTCGCGCCTCGGCGTCGTGGGCACGATCGCCGGCGCCGCGGTCCTCAGTGTCATCTCCGCCATCGCAGCGAGCCTCTACACGAACTCCATGGCCCGGGCGAAGGATGCCGTCGTGCTCGTGCGCTCCCGCCGCGGGGCCGGCGGCGTCGACAGCCTTGAGCGCGTCAAGGGCGTCGATGGCGTCAACGCCGTCCAGGTGGAGGTCGTGCGCGAGAGCTGGTGGCGCCGTCCCGACCGCACGACGACGCGCCGGGTCCTCGCCACGACGGCGGCGGTCTTCGCCATCGCCGCGGCCTTCCTCACGGGCGTGCAGCTGACCACCGGTGCCCAGGTGACCGGCACGAACCTCGGCGGTCGCACGTCGGCCGGCGCCGTCGTCGACTCCCCCGCGAGCTCTAGCGCCGGTCGGGCCCAGGCCGGCGCCTCAAGCTCGGTGGGCACCGTGGCCGAGCCCTCGGCACCGGCCACTCAGTCGACAGGCACCCCGTCCGCCACCCCGTCCGGCGCCGCGACCACCGGCTCCACCGGTGGGGCGAGCACCCCTGCCGCGACCGGTGCGGCTGGTGCGACCGGCACGCCGACCGCCCCGGCCACCCCGACCGGGGACGCCACTCCCCCGGCTCCAGGCGCGACCACGCCGGCCGACGGCGCGAGCACCCCCGCGTCCACACCGACCAGCCCCTGACGCCACCGGACGGCACCTGACGGCCACCGCGCCGGCGCACGACCCAGCCCGACACGGACCGAGCGGCCGCCCAGGAGACGCGTGACGGCATACGCCCTCGGTGCCGTCCGCCCACGACGCGCGGGCGGACGACCTCAGACGATGGTCAGCGTGATGGTGCCCGTCGACACCTCGGCGGCGTCGACGCGCACCGTGACGGTCTCGCCCGCCTTGGCCTTGCCGGCGGCCTTGGCGACCACGGCCAGCTCGATGAGCTGGACCACGACGCCCTTCTCGTTCTCGTCGACGACCACGGCATCGAGCGTCCCGCCGACGTGCGGGTGCAGCTCGGCCGCCTCGACGGCGTCGGTGCAGGCACGCTCTACACCGTTGGTGCGGCGGTCCGAGGTCGACATGATCTCGGGCAGCGTCGGCAGCGCCTCGCGCACCCAAGCAGGCACGTCTCGGCCGGCCGACAGGGCCTCGCACACGACGAGACCGAAGCGGTCGACGAGTCGTCGCAGCGGCGCCGTGACGTGCGCGTACGGGTTGGCCACGGCAGCGTGGAGCGGCTGGTCGGGGACCGTCCCGTCGAACGGGGTGTAGCCCGCGCCGCGGAAGAGCGAGGTCGCCTCGTGGATGAGCGCGAGGTGACGCGGGTCGGTGCGGTCGAGCGTGCGGAGGAACTCGCCGTAGGCGAGCCCGTCGGGCCATGGCACCCCGGCCGCGGCCGCCTGCCGGCGGAAGCGCGCCAGGTCGCGCGGGTCGGGCGGCGGCATGGTGCGCAGGATGCCGACCTTCCCGTCGAGCATGAGCTGGGCCGCGCCCATCCCTGTCAGCAGCGAGATCTGCGCGTTCCAGTCCTCGGCGGCGAGCATCGGCCGGAACGAGATGCGGAAGCCGCCCTGCTCGTCCTCCTCGACCTCCTGCTCCGGCATGGGCAGGGAGGCGCCGCCGCGCTTGCGCTCGAGCAGCACCCGCTTCTCGCCGACCTCCTTGAGCAGCACGAGGCACTCCTCGGCGGTGCCGGCGTCGACCTCCTTCTGCACCTGCTCGTAGTCGTAGCGCCGGACGCTGCGCACCATGGCCCGGTGGACCTCGACCGCGGTGCCCTCGCCGTCGGCGGCCAGCGTGATGTCCCAGACGAAGGCCGGCCGGACCTGGTCCGGGAGCAGGCTCGCGGCGCCCTCGCTCAGGGCCGTGGGGTGCAGCTGGATGCGCTCGTCGGGGCAGTAGACGGTCTGGCCGCGGCGGCGGGCCTCGGTGTCGACGGCGCCGCCGGCGCGCACGAAGGCGGGCACGTCGGCGATGGCGTAGCGCACCCGGTAGCCCTCACCCTGCCGTTCGATCGACATGGCCTGGTCGAGGTCCATCGAGCTCGGCGGGTCGATGGTGATGAACGGGACGTCGGTCTCGTCCTGCTCGGGAAGGCTCGCCGCGCCCGCGGCAGCGGCCGCCTCGGCCAGCACCTCGGGCGGGAACTCGTCCGGCACCTCGAACTCCTGGCGCACCGCCTCGAAGCGTGCGGTGAGCTGCTGTGCCACGTCGCCGGGCCGGGTCGCCGGGCGGAAGACGATGTGTCGCTGGGCCATGGCGCCACCCTACGCACCGCACCGCTGCGGGAGCGGGGTCCGCGACACGCGGACAGATGCGACATCACCCACCGGTTTGCCTAGGCTGACCCCCGTGCTCATCCTGCTCCCGCCGTCCGAGGGGAAGACGGCACCCCGGCGGGGGCGCTCTCTCGACCTCGGCTCGCTCTCGTTCCCGGAGCTCACGCCGCTGCGCGAGTCGGTCGTCGAGACGGTGGCCCGCGTCAGCGCAGAGCCCGACGCCGCGACGCTCCTCGAGGTGAATCCCAACCTCGTCGCCGAGATCGAGCGCAACACCCGCCTGCGCAGCGCCCCGACCGCGGTGGCCTCGCACGTCTACACCGGGGTCCTCTACCAGGCGCTCGACGTCGACTCGCTCGACACGGCGTCGAAGCGCCGCGCGAACCGTTGGGTCGTCGTCGTGTCGGCCCTCTTCGGCGCGCTGCGCCTCGGCGACCGCGTGCCGGCCTACCGCGTCAACGTCTGCAGCACTCTCCCCGGGGTCGGCTACCTGTCACACGAGTGGCGCAAGGAGCTGCCGGCCGCGCTCGATGCCGCGGTGAAGCCGCGCGAGCTCGTCGTCGACTGCCGGTCGAGCACGTATGCCGGCATGTGGCGTCCCACGGGTGAGCGCGCCGAGCGCTGGGTGCACGTCACCGTCCCCGGTGCCTCGCACATGGCCAAGCACACTCGCGGCTTGGTGACGCGGGAGCTCGTGCAGGCCGAGGCGCCGCGCACGCCCAAGGCCCTCGCCGAGCGCCTCAGCGAGCGCTTCGAGGTCGAGCTCACTCCCCCGCCGCGGGCGGGCCGACCGTGGCAGCTGGCCACGACCCCGAGGTCCTGACCCGGTGTTCGACCTCACTGCACTGGTCGAGCGCGTCGCGCCGATCCTCGTCTTCCTCGTCGCGATCACGGTCGTCGCCGAGATCTGCGACCTCTCCGGTCTCTTCGACGTCCTGGCCCACCACGCGGCGCGCGTGGCGCGCGGGCGGGTGGTCGTGCTGTGGCTGCTCATCGTCGGGCTCGCGGTCGCGTGCACCATCGTGCTCAGCCTGGACACGACCGCGGTCCTGCTGACGCCGGTGGCGATCGTCGTGGCCCGCCAGGTGGGGGCGCCACCGCTGCCGTTCGCGATGACGACGCTCTGGCTGGCCAACACGGCCTCGCTCCTGCTGCCCGTCTCGAACCTCACCAACCTCCTCGCTCTGCACCCGTTCTCGGCGCTCGGCGTCGGCTCGTTCGGCTACATCCGGCTGATGGCGCTCCCCGCGGTCGTCGCGATCCTCGCCACCGTCGCCGTCCTGTGGCTGCTGCACCGGCGCGACCTCGGCGGCGGCTACGAGACACCGCCGCCCGCCGAGCCCCACGACCGGGTGCTCATGCAGATCACGGCCGGGGTCTGCGTCGTCCTCGCCCCGGCGTTCGTCGTCGGCATCCAGCCGGCTTTGGCCTCGCTGCCGGCCGCGGGCCTGCTGCTCGCGGCGACCTACTGGCGCGCCCCCGAGCTGCTCCGCCGGATCAAGGTGCCGTGGCTGACCGTCATGGGGATCTGCGTGCTCTTCCTCGTCATCGACGCGGCGCTGCGGCTCGGGCTCGAGGCCTGGCTGCGCACCGTCGTCGGGCACGGCGCCTCGATGGCCGACCTCTTCCGGGTCAGCGGCATCGGCGTGCTCGCCTCGAACGGCATCAACAACCTGCCCGCCTACCTCGCGCTCGAGCCGGCCGTCACCGACTCGCCGGCCCGGCTCGCGGCGCTGCTCATCGGGGTCAACACCGGCCCGATCATCACGATGTGGGGCTCGGTCGCGACGCTGCTGTGGGCCTCGCGCTGCCGTTCGGCGGGACTGACGGTCGACGCCGGCCGGATCGCCCGCACGGGCGCCCTCTGCGCGGTCGTCGTCGTGGCCGCGGCGACGGTCACGCTCGCCGCGACCGCCTGACCGGTCCCCCGCCCGCTCCCCCGCCCGCTCCCCCCGTTCGAGGTGATCACGCGCGCCACGTCGCTGCCGCGATCACCTCGAACCGCGACGACCGCCGATCGGTTCGAGGTGATGGCGCGCACCACGTCGCTGCCGCGATCACCTCGAACGGGGGGACAGCAGGGACCTCTCAGCCCAGGGCGCGCTGCAGGTCGTCGACGAGGTCGCGCACGTCCTCGAGCCCGATCGAGACCCGCAGCACCCCGTCGGTGATGCCGACGGCAGCCCGCGCCTCGGGGGCGAGGCGGCGGTGGGTCGTCGTCGCCGGGTGCGTGATGAGCGACTTGGAGTCGCCGAGGTTGTTGGAGATGTCGATGACCTCCAGCGCGTTCATGAGCGCGAACGCCTCGTCCTTGCCGCCGTCGAGCTCGAAGGTGACGACGGTGCCGCCGGCGAGCATCTGGCGCTTGGCGAGGTCGTGCTGCGGGTGCGACTCGAGGAACGGGTGCACCACGCGCTTGACGCTCGGGTGCGACTCGAGGAAGCGCGCCACCTCGAGCGCGCTGTCGGCCATCCGCACGACGCGCAACGACAGCGTCTCGAGGCCCTTGAGCAGCACCCAGGCGTTGAAGGGCGACATCGACGGGCCGGTGTGCCGCATGAGGTTCTGCACGGGGCCGTCGATGAACTCCTTGGGCCCGAGCACGGCCCCGCCGAGCGTGCGGCCCTGACCGTCGATGTGCTTCGTCGCGGAGTAGACGACGATGTCGGCGCCGAAGTCGAGCGGCTTGCTGAAGACGGGAGTGCCGAAGACGTTGTCGACGACGACCTTGGCGCCGGCCTCGTGCGCGAGTCCGGTCACGGCGGCGATGTCGACGAGCTCCTGCATCGGGTTGCTCGGCGTCTCGAAGAACACGGCGGCCGTCGGCTCGGAGAGCGCCTCGCGCCACTGGTCGAGGTCGGCGCCGTCGACGAAGACGGTCTCGACCCCCCACCGGGGCAGGATCTCGTCGAGGATGACGAAGCACGAGCCGAAGAGGGCCCGCGACGAGACGACGCGGTCGCCCTTGCCGAGTAGCGCAGCGAGCGCCACGAAGACGGCCGACATGCCCGAGCCGGTGGCGAAGCACGCCTCGGCGCCCTCGATCTGGCGCAGGCGCTCCTCGAACATCGAGACCGTGGGGTTGCCGTAGCGGGAGTAGACGAAGCGGTCGACGTCGCCCTTGAAGGCGGCCTCGGCAGCCTCGGCTGTTTCGTAGACGAAGCCCGACGTCAGGTAGATCGCCTCGCTGGTCTCCTCGAAACCGCTGCGGGACAGGCCTGCTCGCACGGCGAGGGTGTCAGGGCGCCAGCCCTGGGGCGCGTCGCTCATCCCTGCACCCACGGCAGGCCCGCGACCTTCCAGCCCGACACCGCGCGGTGGCGCTGCGCGTCGTGCGGCCCCTCGAAACCGTCGAGGATGTTGTGCGACCGTGCCCAGCCGTCTCGCGTCGCGGCCTCGGCGGCGGCGACGGAGCGCACGCCGGAGCGGCAGAGGAAGTAGACGGGTGCGTCCTTGGCGACGCCCGCGGCCTCGAGGTCGGCGGTGAAGCGCGTGTTGACGGCGCCGTCGGGGTAGGTCTGCCACTCGACGAGGACGACGTCCTTGCCGGCAGCGCTGAGGTCGGGCAGTCCGACGTAGGACCATTCCGCTCTCGTACGCACGTCGACGAGCACCGCACCGGGCTCGTCGCGCAGGACCGTCCAGGCCTGCTCGGGGGTCACGTCACCGGCATAGCTCATGGCCCGAATATCGCACAGCGTCCGTCAGGCGAGATGGTCCGTCCGATTGGTGAAAGCCACCGACGCCGAACCGTCCTCCCAGACCTCGACGGCGGTCAGGCTGCCGGGCGCCGTGGCGAGCGCCCAGAAGCGGTCGACGGGCGTGCCGAGCACGTCGGCGAGCACCGAGAGCACTCCCCTGCGGCTCGTCACCGCGACGACGGTGCCCCCCGACTCCGTGAGCGAGTGGTATGCCGTCTGCACCGTGGCGTCGGCCCCCTCGCCGGGTGCCCGGCCGGACCACTGCTCCGAGGTGTCTGGGTCGACCTCGAACGCCGACGCGAGATCGGCCGCGACCCTGGCGCCCGCGGCGTCATCGGTGCCGACGACGCGTGCGCCGGGGCCCACGAGGCGACGGACGGCCGCGACGATCCGCTGGGCGGGCTCGGCGTTGAGCGGCGCCTGGACGAGGAGCAGCCGCAGGGGCCGGGTCGCCACCGGAGCGGCTGCGCCGGCCGAGGAGGCCTGTGCCTCAGTGGCGCTCGGTTCCTCGGCCGGTGCGGACGGGACGTCGCCGGTCAGGACCCGGTGGACGCTCTTGCCGTCCATCGCGTCGTTGCTGAGGGCGTCGGCGTCCTTGTTCTTCTCGCGCGGGATCCACTCGAAGTCGACGCTGCCGCCGGCGTCGGAGATCTCGGCGCAGAGGTCGCGGGCCTCGAGCGCAAGGCGACGCATGTCCTCGTGCTTGATCTTCCAGCGGCCCGACATCTGCTCGACGACGAGCTTGGAGTCCATCCGGACGCGGACCGTCGCACCGGGGTCGAGGTCGAGCACCGCCCGGAGGCCGGCGAGCAGGCCGGAGTACTCGGCGACGTTGTTGCTGGCCTGGCCCAGGGGCTCGGCGAGCTCGACGAGGACCGAGCCGGTCGCGGGGTCACGCACGAGGGCGCCGTAGCCCGCGACGCCCGGGTTGCCCCGCGACCCGCCGTCGGCCTCGATGACGAGCCGGCGACCCGACCCGCGGGGCGGGGTCACCGACCGCTCACAGCCCGGACTCGCCGGTGCGGATCATGATGCGACGGCACTCCTCGCAGCGCACGACCTCGTCCTCGGGAGCGTTGCGGATGCGGGAGAGGTCGACGTTGCCGAGCTCGAGCCGGCAGCCGCCGCACCGGCGGTGGCGCAGCTCGGCCGCGGCCATCCCGCCGCTGCTCGCACGGATCTTCTCGTAGAGCGCGATCAGGTCCTCACCCACGCCGGCGACGATGTCGGCCCGGCCGGCTCCGACCGTCCCGGCCTCGGCGTCGAGCTTGGCGAGGGCGGCGTCACGCTCGGACTCGAGCGACTCGACGCGGGAGACCAGCTCGCCACGTCGCGCCTCGAGCTCGGAGACCCGGGCGGTGAGCGACTCGGACCGCTCCATGACCTCGAGCTCGACCTCCTCGAGCTCGGCCTGGCGGCGGGCGAGCGAGGTCAGCTCGTGCTGGAGCGCCTGGAGGTCCTTGGCGCTGCCCTGACCGGCGTCGAGACGCGCCTGGTTGCGGGCGGCGCGGTCGCGCACGAGCTGGACGTCCTGGTCCGACTTGGTCAGCTCGCGCTGGACGTCGCCGGCCGCCGTGCGGGCGTTGACGATCTCCGTCTCGAGCGCGCCCAGCTCACGGCGGGCCGCCTCGACCGCGGGGATCTGCGGCAGCGTCGCCTTGGCGTGCCTGATCTGGTCGAGACGCGTGTCGATGGCCTGCAGGTCGAGCAGGCGCCACTGGTGGGACGGGTCGGCTTTCAGGACACACCTCCGGTATCGGGAGCCGCGCGGTCCGCCCGCGCAGCGTTCGCACCGACGACGAACGTCCACGGCTCGGTGCGGATGGTTGAGACTCTGGTCTCGACCCTAGTGGCTCCGGGAGCCTGCCCCAGCGCCGAGACCAGTCGCTCACGCCCGTCGGCCAGCCACAGCGACTCGGTCGCCCAGTGGCCGGCGTCGATGAGGTAGGGCCGGCCGCCGCGGGCCTCCTCCCTCGCCTCGAGGACCGGGTGGTGGCGCAGGTCGGCCGTGACGTAGACGTCGACGCCGCTCGCGCGGACGTCGTCGAAGCGGTCGTCGCCCGAGCCGCCCATGACGGCGACGGTGCGCACCTCGCCGTCCGGGTCACCGCTGACGCGGATGCCGCCGGCGGTGTCGGGCAGGGCCGCGGCCACGACGTCGGCGAACTCCGCCAGGCTCACGGGTGCGGCCAGCCGCCCCACGCGCCCCACCGCATTCCGGAACGGCCGGGAGCCGTCGGGGACGCCCTCCGGCCCCCGTCCCCCGGCTCCAGACCCCTCCGTGGACAGCGGGCGCTGGTCGGTCAGACCGAGGGCGTCCGCCAGCACGGTCGAGACTCCCGGGTCGGCGACGTCGGCGTTCGTGTGGCCGACCCAGAGCGCGACCCCGGCGCGCACGAGCGCCGTCACGGAGGCACCCTTGGCCGACGACGTCGCGACCGAGTGCACGCCCTTCAGCAGCAGCGGGTGGTGGGTCACGAGCAGGTCGGCGCCCCACTCGCGGGCCTCGTCGATGACGGCGAGCGTCGGGTCGAGCGCGAAGAGGATGCGGCGCACGGGCTGCTCGAGGTCACCCGTGACGAGGCCGACGCGATCCCACTCCGCGGCGCTGTCGAGGGGGTAGAGCGACTCGAGGGCCGCGACGACGTCGCGGAGCGACAGCTCGGGGCTGAGGTCGGGAGCGGGATCGTCCACGTGGGCCCGGCCGGGCTCGAACCGACGACACCCGCGGTGTAAACGCGGTGCTCTACCAACTGAGCTACAGGCCCTCACGCGCCGGCCGGTGTTCCCGGCAGGCGGCGGTCAGCCTACGGCATCGCCCTGGCTCGCGCGGAGCACCGCGAGCGCCCCGCGGTAGGCGCGGAAGTCGCGCCCCTGGCCGATGCCGCGCACCTCGGACCAGACGATGCGGCCCGACCGGTCGAGCAGGAAGGTCCCGCGCAGCGCGAAACCGTCCTCGTCGTCGAGGACGCCGTAGCGGCGGGCGACCTCGCCGTGCGGCCAGAAGTCCGACAGGAGCGGGAAGAAGTGGCCCTCCGCGTCGGCCCACGCGCGCAGCGTGTACATCGAGTCGCACGAGATCGCGAAGACCTGGATGTCGCCGTCCTGGAAGTCCTCGAGCCCGTCACGGATCTCGGCCAGCTCGCCGCGGCAGATGCCCGAGAACGCGGCCGGGTAGAAGACGATGACGGCGTTCTTGACGTCGCGCACCGCCGAGAGGCTGACGTCGACGCCGTACTGGTCCACGAGGGTGAAGTCGGGAGCCAGCTCGCCGACACCCAGCGGGGCGGACGCCTGGCCCGGTGACACGGTCGGGTGCGCGTTCGTCATGGCGGCAAGTGTGACATCACCACCACACCGCGCGCTCCACCCTCGACAGGGACCGGGTGACGTGAGCCGTCAGCGGCGCGGACCCTTCGGCGGCATGAGCCGTGTCGCCGCCCACTCGCGCGCGACGTTGACCTGGCCACCGGTCGTCAGGCCCGCGGTCGAGGCGGCCTCCTCGACGACGGCGGCGTCGACATGGCCGGCCCGACCGGCCTTGGGCGTCAGCAGCACGATGAACCCCTGGTCGAAGAGCTTCGTCAGCCCGTCGACCATGAGGTCGACGAGGTCGTCGTCGCCGTCGCGGTACCAGAGCAGCACCCCGTCCGCGCCGTCGTTGAAGTCCTCGTCCTCGAGCTCGGTCCCGATGACGTCCTCGAGCCCGAACCGCAGGTCGTCGTCGACGTCGTCGTCATAGCCGAACTCCTGGATGACCTGCCCCTTGGCAAATCCGAGCTTGCTGAAGGACGCCGCTCCCGCGGTCTCGCTCACTGTCACCGGTCCTCTCGTCTGCGTGGCGCGGATGCCACGACATCAGTGCATCGGCTCCGACGCTATCGCGCAAGGTGGGGTTCGTCCGGGACAACGCACCCGCCGCGCCAGACGAGCAGAGGAAGCGGACGGCATACCACTCCGCAGGGCTTGTGAGGCGCAGTGCCGCGCCCCAGCTGGCGGACCCAGTTGTGACGGTCGCCACCGTTGGGTAGAGGATGGGAGGGCGCAGCGCCGTGGCCGACCGGCCGCGGGCGCCGCCTCGCGACGAGAAAGGACCCACGACGTGGCATCCGAGGCCGGACCGATCCTCAACGGCATCCCCAGTCAGCTCCCGGACATCGACCCGGACGAGACGCAGGAGTGGATCGACTCGCTCGACGCCGTCCTCGACGAGAAGGGCCGGACGCGGGCGCGCTACATCATGCTCAAGCTCATCGAGCGCGCGCGCCAGCAGCAGGTCGGCGTCCCGTCCCTGACGGCGACCGACTACATCAACACGATCCCGCCCGAGCGCGAGCCGTGGTTCCCCGGCGACGAGGACGTCGAGCGCGAGATGCGCCGCTACATCCGCTGGAACGCCGCGGTCATGGTGCACCGCGCCCAGCGCCCCGGCATCGGCGTCGGCGGCCACATCTCGACGTACGCGTCGGCCGCGACGCTCTACGAGGTGGGCATGAACCACTTCTTCCGCGGCAAGGACCACCCCGGCGGCGGCGACCAGGTCTACTTCCAGGGCCACGCCTCCCCCGGCATGTACGCCCGCAGCTTCCTCGAGGGCCACCTGACCGAGGCACAGCTCGACGGCTTCCGCCAGGAGAAGAGCCACCTCGTCGACGGCAAGGTCGAGGCCGTCCCGTCCTACCCGCACCCGCGGCTGCTCCCCAACTACTGGGAGTTCCCGACGGTGTCGATGGGCATCGGCCCGATGAATGCGATCTACCAGGCGCAGTTCAACAAGTACCTCCACAACCGCGGCATCAAGGACACCAGCCAGCAGGACGTCTGGGCGTTCCTCGGCGACGGTGAGATGGACGAGCCCGAGTCGCGCGGCCTGCTGCAGCTCGCGGCCAACGAGGAGCTCGACAACCTCAACTTCGTCATCAACTGCAACCTGCAGCGCCTCGACGGCCCGGTCCGCGGCAACGGCAAGATCATCCAGGAGCTCGAGGCGTTCTTCCGCGGCGCCGGCTGGAACGTCATCAAGGTCGTGTGGGGCCGCGGGTGGGACCCGCTGCTCGCCGCCGACCGCGACGGCGCGCTCGTGCACATCATGAACCAGACGAGCGACGGCGACTACCAGACCTTCCGCGCCAACGACGGCAAGTACGTCCGCGACCACTTCTTCGGGCGCGACCCGCGCACCGCCAAGATGGTCGAGGGCTGGAGCGACGACCAGGTCTGGTGGGACCTCAAGCGCGGTGGCCACGACTACCGCAAGGTCTACGCGGCCTACAAGGCGGCCCGTGAGCACACCGGCCAGCCGACCGTCATCCTCGCCAAGACGATCAAGGGCTACGGCCTGGGCTCGCACTTCGCCGGCCGCAACGCCACGCACCAGATGAAGAAGATGACGCTGGACGACCTCAAGGCCTTCCGCGACAGCCTCCGCATCCCGATCACCGACGAGCAGCTCGAGGCGAACCCCTACCAGCCGCCCTACTACCACCCGGGCGCCGACAGCGAGGTCATCAAGTACTCCGTCGACCGTCGCCAGAAGCTCGGCGGCACGCTGCCGAGCCGCCGCGTCGACTTCGAGCCGGTCAAGCTGCCGGGCGACGAGGCGTACGCCCAGGTCAAGAAGGGCTCGGGCAAGCAGGAGGTCGCCACGACGATGGCGTTCGTCCGCCTGCTCAAGGACCTGCTGCGCGACAAGGAGTTCGGCCCGCGCATCGTGCCGATCATCCCCGACGAGGCGCGCACGTTCGGCATGGACGCGTTCTTCCCGACGATCAAGATCTACAACCCCAACGGGCAGAACTACACGCCGGTCGACGCCGAGCTCATGCTCGCCTACCGCGAGAACGTCAGCGGCCAGATCCTGCACCTCGGCATCAACGAGGCCGGCTCGCTCGCGGCCTTCACCGCCGCCGGCACGTCCTACGCCACGCACGGCAAGCCGATGGTCCCGATCTACGTCTTCTACTCGATGTTCGGCTTCCAGCGCACCGGTGACTCGATCTGGGCGGCCGCCGACCAGATGACGCGTGGCTTCCTCATCGGCGCCACGGCCGGCCGGACGACCCTGACCGGTGAGGGCCTGCAGCACGCGGACGGTCACAGCCCGCTCCTCGCCTCGACGAACCCGGCGGTCGTGCACTACGACCCGGCCTACGCCTACGAGATCGCGCACATCATGCAGGACGGCCTGCAGCGGATGTACGGCGAGGGCAAGACGGCCGATGAGTCCAACGTCATCTACTACCTCACCGTCTACAACGAGCCGATCCAGCAGCCCAAGGAGCCGGACGACGTCGACGTCGAGGGCATCCTGCGCGGCATGCACAAGATCGCTCCGGCCAACACCGAGGGCTGGACGCACGAGGCGCCGCGCGCGCAGATCCTCGGCTCCGGCGTCGGTGTGCCGTGGGCACTCGAGGCGCAGCAGCTGCTTGCCGACGACTGGGGCGTGGCCGCCGACGTGTGGTCGGTGACCTCGTGGAACGAGCTGCGCCGCGACGGCCTCGCCGCCGACGAGCAGGAGTTCCTCTCCCCCGACGCCGAGAAGCGGGTCCCGTGGGTCACGCAGTGCCTCGAGGGCACCGAGGGTCCGGTCGTGGGCGTGTCCGACTACATGCGGGCCGTGCAGGACCAGATCCGCGAGTGGGTGCCGGGCACGTACGCGACGCTCGGCGCCGACGGGTTCGGCTTCTCCGACACCCGTGCCGCCGCCCGCCGCTTCTTCAAGATCGACGGTCCGTCGGTCGCGGTGCGCACGCTGCAGCTGCTCGCCAAGGAGGGCAAGGTCGACGCCGACGTGCCGCGTCGCGCCGCCGAGAAGTACCGCCTCGACGACGTCACCGCCGGCACGTCCGGCAACGCGGGCGGCGAGAGCTGACGCTCGACCGCTGACGTATGCCGTGTGGCCCGGTCCCTGCCCAGGGACCGGGCCACACGCCTCCCCACCCCGCCGCCGGTGCCCGCCGCCCACGGGCGACCGTTGCCACGCCGCACCACCCCGGCCCCGGCGTGTCGTGCGGGTGTCGTGGCCCGCCGGCGACCAACGGTCGTCGGTCGGACAGGCCGCCAAGCGGCATACGTGCTCGGGACGCCGGGACGCCGCGACGCGATTGGATAGGTATGCGTCGCTGTGCATATACTTGCATCTATGTCCAAGGTCCTCACGTCGCTGCCCGTCGGTGAGCGTGTCGGCATCGCCTTCTCCGGCGGTCTCGACACCTCTGTTGCTGTTGCCTGGATGCGTGAGAAGGGCGCGGTGCCGTGCACCTACACGGCCGACCTCGGGCAGTACGACGAGCCCGACATCGACTCCGTCCCCGGCCGCGCCGGCCAGTACGGCGCCGAGATCAGCCGCCTCGTCGACTGCAAGACCGCCCTCGTCGAGGAGGGACTGTCCGCCATCGCGTGCGGCGCGTTCCACATCCGCAGCGGCGGCAAGACCTACTTCAACACCACCCCCTTGGGCCGCGTCGTCACCGGCACGCTGCTCGTGCGCGCCATGCAGGACGACGGCGTCTCGATCTGGGGCGACGGCTCGACCTTCAAGGGCAACGACATCGAGCGGTTCTACCGCTACGGCCTCATGGCCAACCCGAACCTGCGCATCTACAAGCCGTGGCTCGACGCCGATTTCGTCACCGAGCTCGGTGGCCGGCACGAGATGTCCGAGTGGCTGACGGCCCGCGAGCTGCCCTACCGCGCGAGCGCCGAGAAGGCTTACTCCACCGACGCGAACATCTGGGGCGCGACCCACGAGGCCAAGACGCTCGAGTTCCTCGACGAGTCCATCGAGGTCGTCGAGCCGATCATGGGCGTCAAGTTCTGGGACCCGTCCGTCGCCATCGAGACCGAGGACGTCACGGTGCGCTGGGAGCGCGGCCGTCCCGTCGCGATCAACGGCGAGGAGTATGCCGACGCCGTGGCTCTCGTCGACGCCGCCAACCGCATCGGTGGCCGTCACGGCCTCGGCATGAGCGACCAGATCGAGAACCGCATCATCGAGGCGAAGTCGCGCGGCATCTACGAGGCCCCCGCCATGGCGCTGCTGCACATCACCTACGAGCGGCTCCTCAACGCGATCCACAACGAGGACACGATCGCCAACTACCACGCCGAGGGCCGCAAGCTGGGCCGCCTTCTCTACGAAGGCCGTTGGCTCGACCCGCAGTCGCTCATGGTCCGCGAGTCGCTCCAGCGCTGGGTGGCCTCAGCCGTCACCGGCGAGGTCACGATCCGGCTGCGTCGCGGCGACGACTGGTCGATCGTCGGCACGTCCGGCCCGGCCTTCAGCTACCACCCCGAGAAGCTCTCGATGGAGCGCACCGAGGACGCGGCGTTCGGCCCGGTCGACCGCATCGGCCAGCTGACGATGCGCAACCTCGACATCGCCGACTCCCGCGCCAAGCTCGAGCTGTATGCCGCGCAGGGACTGCTCGGGGCCGACGCGCACGAGCTGGTGGGCGAGCTCACCCCGGGTGGCGCGGCCGCCATCTCGGCCAACCCCTCCGCGGTGGACGTCGACAGCGAAGACGACGCGCTCGACCGCGCCGCCATGGAGTTCGGCACCGACTGAACGAGGGGTGTTCCGGTCCGAGCGGGTAGGGACCCTGCATGACCGAATCCCAGAAGATCACCGTCCAGCGGAGCATCGACGCCTCGGCCGCCGACATCTTCGACGTGCTGAGCAACCCCAAGCGGCACGTCGAGCTCGACGGGTCCGGGTTCGTCCGGTCCGACGAGAAGGCCGAGCGGATCCAGAAGGTCGGCGACGTGTTCAGGATGAACATGGCCGGTGACCACATGGGTGGCGAGTACCAGACCGACAACACCGTCTCGGGCTACTCGCACAACGCCCTGCTCGCCTGGAAGACGGCGCCCGCCGACACCCCGCCGCCCGGCTGGGAGTGGATGTGGGAGCTGACGCCCGAAGGCCCCAGCTCGACCCTCGTCTCGCTGACCTACGACTGGAGCCACGTCACCGACAAGGAGATCCTCCAGAAGGTGAGCTTCCCGCTCGTCGAGAAGGGCCAGCTCGAGGACAGCCTCGGCAACCTCGCGTCGGCCGTCTCCAGCTGACGGTTCACCACGGGCTCCACCACCGACCGCCCCGTCGACCACGTCGAGGGGGCGGTCGTCTTGTGGTGAAGGCGAGGTCGCAGCGTGTGCGCGGGGCTAGCGTTGAGGTATGACCCTCGAGGTCCGGGACGTGGCATACGCCTACGGCGACAGGGTGGCGCTCGACGGTGTCGGCTTCAAGATCGCCCCCGGCGTCCTGACCGGCCTGCTCGGACCCAACGGGGCCGGGAAGACGACGCTGATGCGGATCATGCTCGGCGTGCTGAGCGCGGACCGCGGTGAGGCTCCTCCACGGCGCTCCGGTCGACAGCGAGGTCCGGCAGCACTGGGGCTACATGCCGCAGGAGCGCGGGCTCTACCCGGGCATGCAGGTCGGCGACCAGGTCGTCTACTTCGGCCGCCTGCACGGGCTCTCCCGCGCCGACGCGAGCGACCGGGCCCATCGGCTGCTGGCCGAGCTCGGCCTCGAGGACCGCTGGGACCAGCGCACGGACAAGCTCTCGGGCGGTCTGCAGCAGCGCCTCCAGCTCGCCACCGCGCTCGTCCACGAGCCGGACGTCGTCGTCCTCGACGAGCCCTTCGCCGGGCTGGACCCGGTGGCGGTCGCGGAGCTGTCCGACAGCCTGCGCGAACGCGCCCGAGCCGGCTGCACCGTCCTGTTCTCCAGCCACCAGCTCGACCTGGTGCAGAACCTCTGCGAGGACATCCTCATGGTCGACGCGGGACGGATCGTCCTGCGCGGGCCCCTGTCGAGCCTGCGCGCCGCCTCGACGGGCGTGCAGCTCCGGCTCGACGTCCATGCCCCGGACCGGCGGTGGCTCGAAGGGTTCCCCGGCGCCGTCGTCGTGAGCGAGGAGGCCGACGAGGTGCGGATCGCGATCCCGCCGGGCACCGACCCGCTCCGCGTGCTCGACGGGGCGCGAGCGGCGGGGCGCGTGGACGACTTCGGGCTCGACCTGCCCTCGCTCTCGCAGCTCTTCCTCGAGGCCGTCGGGCGCGCCCGCGACCCTGCGCGCGACGGGTCGGATCAGGCGGACCCGGTGGAGCCGGTCGGGCCGGTCGGGCCGGTCCACACCGGCCGAGGCGGTCTGCAATGACCTGGTGGCACGGCACCTCCCTCGTCCTCGGACGCGGACTTCGCGAGCAGCTCCGGTCCAAGACCTTCAAGATCGTGACGGGCGTCCTGCTGCTGCTGTCCATCGGCGCCGTGGTGGTGCCCAGGCTCGTCACGGGTGGGCCGACCACCTACACGCTGGCGACCGTCGGCCGTGCGCCGGTGGCCCTCACGACGGCGCTCGGGGCGGCGGCCAGGTCGGCGGACTTCCGCACGATCTACGTCGAGCGCCCCGACGAGGCCGGGGTCCGGTCCGCGGTCCAGCGCGGCGAGGCGACCGTGGGGCTGGCCGGCGACCGGATGTACGTCCCCGAGCGGGCCGCCGGCCCCTTCCCGGGCATCGTCGCCCAGTCCCTGGTCCGGATCGAGACCCTGCGGGTGCTGACCGACCTCGGCCTGACGAGCGAGCAGGTCGCGAGGCTCGACTCCGTGCGCCCGCCCGAGCAGGTCTTCGTCGCCTCCGCGCAGGACCAGGGCCGGGCCAACGTCGGGTATGCCGTGGGGCTCGTGCTCTACCTCGCCCTCCTCTTCAGCGGCCAGGTCATCTCGATGACCGTGGCGACGGAGAAGGCGAGCCGCATCTCCGAGGTGCTCCTCGCCGTGCTGCGTCCGAGCCAGGTCCTCGTCGGCACGGTCCTGGCGGTCGCGACGGTGGCGACCCTCCAGCTGCTCGTGCTGGCCGTGCCGATCCTCGTCGGGGCGACGGTGACCGGGACGTCGTGGCTGCCTGCCGTCGCCGCGCCGGACCTCGCCCTCGCGATCACGTGGTTCGTGCTCGGCTTCTGCCTCTTCGCCTTCCTCTACGCGGCGGGCGGGGCGCTCGTCGACAAGGTGACGGAGGCGGGCACCGCGGTGCTGCCCGTGACGATGCTCATCATCGCCGGCTACCTGCTCGGAGTCATCATCGTCATCGGCAACCCGAGCTCGGCCTGGAGCGTGGCCGCCTCGCTGTTCCCGCTCACGGCACCGCTCACGATGCCGATCCGCTGGGCGTCGGGCGAGGTCCCGGTCTACCAGCTCGCCCTGGCCCTGCTGCTCACGGCTCTGGCCGGGCTCGGGAGCATCTGGCTCGCCTCGACGGTCTACCGCCGGGCCCTGGTCATCACCGGACACCGGGTCCGGCTGGCCGAGCTGTTCGGGCACGGTGGCGGTGCGGGGGCTCGGCGGTCCCGATAGGGTCCACCGATGCCCGAGATGCGCGACATGAGCCAGATGACCGACCGGAGCGCCACGGACCGGCAGTACGCGAGCACCGGCCGCCTCGAGACCCGCCGCGGCGTCTGGGGCCCCGGCCCCGAGGGCGTCTCGCCGACCGACCTCCTCCGGGCGGCCGTCGTGTCCTCCGGCTCCGGACGGATCCTCGAGATCGGCTGCGGCACCGGCCAGTTCGCCCGGTCCGTCGTCGACGAGGCTCCCGCGGTCGACTACGTGGCGACCGACCTCTCCCCCGCCATGGTCGAGGCCACCCGGGCACTCGGCGTCCCGGCGCAGCTCGCCGCAGCCGACGACCTGCCCTTCGCGGACGACGCGTTCGACTGCATCGTGGCCGCCTGGATGCTCTACCACGTGCCGGACCTGGACGGCACGCTGCGCGGGGTCCGCCGGGTGCTGCGCGACGGCGGCACGCTGCACGTCGCGACCAACGGACGCGAGCACCTGGGCGAGCTCCTCCGCGAGGCAGGAGGCGAGCCCCTCGTCACGCAGTTCATGTCGGAGAACGCTGCCGAGGTGCTCGGCCGGCACTTCGAGCACGTCACCCAGCGGGACGTGGAGACCCGGGCGACCTTCGCCGACCACGACGCCGCGTGCGCGTACCTCGCGACCTTCTCCCCCGACCTCGCGCGCTCGCTCCCCCACTTCGACGGTCCGCGGTCGTATGCCGGTCACACGGCCGTGCTCGCGGCCCGCTGACGGCCTCGGCCCGGCAGACACCGACGCATCCTCGCCCAGTTTGTGAACGGCATACAAAGCCTGCGGCCGCGCCGCCCTAGGCTGGCACCGTGAGCGGACCGCGGCAGCACCCGAGCGAAGCGACGTCCCGCGCCGTCGAGCGCAGCGCCGGGGAGCTCGCGACGCTCGCGTCCCAGCGGATGGAGGAGCACCTGCGCTGGTACCGCGAGCTGTCCGCCGAGGAGCGCTCGCAGGTCGGGCTCGTCGCCCAGGCCGGCATCTCGCAGTTCATCGCCTGGTTCCACCAGGAGGAGAGCCACCAGCCGTCGGCCATCTCGATCTTCGCGAACGCGCCGCAGGAGCTGACGCGGTCGGTGAGCCTGCGCCAGACCCTCGACCTGGTGCGCACCGTCGTCGACGTCGTCGAGTCGCGCGTCGAGAGCCTCGCCGGCCCCGGGGACGAGCAGCTGCTGCGCGAGTCCGTGCTCCGCTTCTCGCGCGAGATCGCCTTCGCCGCCGCCGAGGTCTACGCCGGCGCGGCCGAGGCGCGCGGTGCGTGGGACGCCCGACTCGAGGCGCTGGTCGTCGACGCCGTGCTGCGCGGCGAGGCCGACGACTCGATGCAGTCGCGGGCCAGCGCCCTCGGGTGGGGCGACGTCGCCGACGTGACGTTCGTCGTGGGGAGCACGCCGACCGTTGCCGGTGGCGCCGTCCCGGCCGTGGACGACCTGCGCCGGTCGGTGCGCCAGCACCGGGTCGAGGCGCTGGCGATCGTCCAGAGGTCGCGCCTCATCGCGATCCTCGGCGGCACGCGCGAGGCGTCGCGGGTGGTCGAGGCGGTCGCCGACTGCTTCGGCCCGGGGCCCATCGTCGTGGGGCCCACCGTGCCCCACCTCTTCGCCGCGGGGCGTTCGGCGCGCGCCGCCCTCAGCGGTCTCGCCGCGGCCTCGGCCTGGCCGGACGCACCACGGGTCCTCGAGTCCGACGTCGTCCTGCCGGAGCGCGCGCTGGCTGGCGACCCGCCCGCGGGGCGCATCCTCGTCGAGCGCATCTACCGCCCACTGGCGGCAGCGAGCCACGCCCCGTTGCTGCAGACGGCGACGGCCTACCTCGAGACCGGTGGCTCCCTCGAGGCCAGTGCGCGCTCCCTCTTCGTGCACCCCAACACGGTCCGCTACCGGCTCGGACGCATCTCCGACGTGACGGGCTACGACCTCACCTCGCCGCGCGAGGCCTGGACCGTGCGCATCGCCCTCGCCCTGGGACGGCTCGCGCTGCCGCCGACGCCCGCCGGTTCGGGCCGTGCGGCTGACAACCACGCACCCTTGGAGGAAACCTCCAAGGTATCCCCCGCGACTTCGTGACATTCGGTGACGAGGTCCTCACCGGTAACCGGGAAAGGTTGACCCCGTGCTAGCGATCGTGTGCCCCGGACAGGGCTCCCAGACCCCCGGCTTCCTCACCCCCTGGCTCGAGCTCGAGGGGGTGCGTGAACAGCTGACCGCTCTCGGACAGGCTGCCGGCCTCGACCTCGTCGCCCACGGCACGGAGTCCGACGCCGACACCATCAAGGACACGGCCGTCGCCCAGCCGCTCATCGTCGCGGCCGGCCTCGTCACCGCCGACGCACTGTTCCCCGCCCGCTCCGACCTCGCATCGACGGGCGCCGTCCTCGCCGGCCACTCCGTGGGCGAGCTCACGGCCACGGCACTCGCCGGCGTCGTGACCGACGAGCAGGCCATCTCGCTCGTCGCCACCCGCGGCCGTGCCATGGCGCAGGCCAGCGCGGTCACCCCGACGGGGATGGCGGCGGTGCTCGGCGGCGACCCTGACGAGGTCCTCGCCGCGCTCGAGACCCACGGCCTCACGCCGGCCAACATCAACGGCGCCGGCCAGGTCGTGGCTGCCGGCACTCTTGAGCAGGTCGAGGCGCTCCGCACCGCCGCACCGGCCAAGGCGCGGGTCATCCCGCTCCAGGTCGCAGGCGCCTTCCACACCCACCACATGGCGCCCGCCGTCGACGCCCTCGCCGCGGCGGCCGCCGACGTCACGCCCGCCGCGCCCACCCTGCGCCTGCTCTCGAACGCCGACGGCGCCAGCGTCGCCGACGGCCCCGACGCGCTCGACCGGCTCGTCCGCCAGGTCAGCAACCCCGTGCGCTGGGACCGCTGCATGGAGACGATGCTCTCGCTCGGTGTCACCGGCCTGCTCGAGCTCGCCCCCGCAGGCACCCTCGTCGGCCTCGCCAAGCGCGCGATGCCCGGCGTCGAGACCCTGGCCGTCAAGACCCCCGACGACCTCGAGGCCGCCCAGAGCCTCATCAAGGCCCACACGACGACGTGACGGACCAAGACTGGCGCACCGACCCCGACAGGGGCACGCTCATGGAGAGGTCACCGCGTGACGGCGACCCCGACACCCACGGACCGCTCCAGCGCCGCTCCAGCACCCACCTGAACCCTCACCCTCGAGAAGGCCTCACGTGACATCCCCCAGCGCCACCGCGCCGACGCCCAAGGGCACCGGCACCCTCGTCGACAACGGCGCCGCGCGCCACTCGCGGATCCTCGGCGTCGGCGCCTACCGCCCGGCCCGCGTCGTCATGAACTCCGAGATCGTCGACAAGATCGACTCGAGCGACGAGTGGATCCGCGAGCGGTCCGGCATCATCAGCCGTCACTTCGCCGCCGACGACGAGAGCGTCATCGACATGGCCGAGGCGGCCTCGCGCCAGGCCCTCGAGCACGCGGGCATCTCGCCCGAGCAGATCGGCTTCGTCCTCGTCGCCACGGTGACGCACCCGTACCAGACGCCCGCCGCCGCGCCCGAGCTCGCCTCGCGCCTCGGCTCGACCGCGCCCGCCCTCGACATCTCGGCAGCCTGTGCCGGCTACTGCTACGGCGTGGCGATGGCGAGCGACATGGTCAAGGGCGGCTCGGCCGACTACGTCCTCGTCGTCGGCGTCGAGAAGCTCAGCGACTTCACCGACCCCTACGACCGCGGCAGCGCCTTCATCTTCGGCGACGGAGCGGGCGCCTGCATCGTCGGCCCGAGCGACACCCCGGGCATCGGCCCGACCGTGTGGGGCTCCGACGGCACGCAGCGCGACGCCATCACGCAGAAGCAGGCGTGGACCGACGTGCGCGAGTCGTGGCAGTCGGCCCAGGCCGACAAGAACGTCTGGCCCGCGATCGGCATGGCCGGCCAGACCGTCTTCCGCTGGGCCGTCTGGGGCATGGCCCCCGTCGCGCAGCAGGCCATCGACAAGGCCGGCATCAAGGCCGACGACCTCGACGCGTTCATCCCGCACCAGGCGAACATCCGCATCATCGACGCGATGGTCAAGCAGCTCAAGCTGCCGGCCGACATCCCCGTCGCCCGCGACATCGTGACCACCGCCAACACCTCGGCGGCCTCGATCCCGATCGCGACGACGCGGATGCTCGCCGAGAAGGAGATCCCCAGCGGCGGCCTCGCGCTCCAGATCGGCTTCGGAGCCGGCCTGGTGTATGCCGCGCAGGTCGTCGTGCTGCCCTGAGCACTCCCAGCACGGGCAGTCCCAGCACTCCCGCCGGTCCCGACGGGTCATTCGGGCCAGGGGAGGTCATCCACCACGGATGACCGAACCGGGCACCACCGCCAGCACGAACCGCCAACACGAACAAGGAGCAGACAGATGGCTCAGTCCGAGCAGGAGATCCTCGAGGGTCTTGCCGAGATCGTCAACGAGGAGACCGGTCTCGACACCGCGTCCGTCGAGATGGACAAGTCCTTCACCGAGGACCTCGACATCGACTCCCTGTCGATGATGACGATCGTCGTCAACGCCGAGGAGAAGTTCGGCGTGCGCATCCCGGACAGCGAGGTCAAGAACCTCAAGACCGTCCGCGACGCCGTCACCTTCATCGCCGGCGCGCAGTCCTGACGCACCCGGTCGGCGCCCGGGACACCGGGCGCCGGCCGAGCCGCACCAGCAAGCACCCACCCCTCGTGGTGACTCGCACGACCTGCACCGCCCGCACGACCAGCACCGCCCACACGACCAGCACCGCCCACACGACCAGCACGACCTCACCCCACTCGACTCAGAGGAGCACGTCACCATGACGTCCAATCGCGACCGACGCGTCGTGGTCACCGGTCTCGGAGCCACCACGCCCCTGGGCGGAACCGCCACGGAGACGTGGGAGGCCCTGCTCGCCGGCCGGTCCGGCGCCCGCCCGATGGAGTTCGACTGGGTCGCCAAGTACGAGCTCCCCGTCACCTTCGCCGCGACCATCGCCACCCCGCCCGGTGACGTCCTCGCCAAGGTCGAGACCCGCCGTCTCGACCCGTCGAGCCAGTACGCCCTCATCGCCGCCCGCGAGGCCTGGGCCGACGCCGGCAAGCCGGAAGTCGAGCCGGAGCGCCTCGGCGCCGCGATCGGCTCCGGCATCGGCGGCGTGTGGACGCTACTCGACCAGTGGGACAACCTGCGCGAGAAGGGCCCCCGACGGGTCTACCCCCTCGCCGTCCCGATGCTCATGCCCAACGGCCCTGCGGCCGCGGTGTCGCTCGACCTCGGTGCCCGCGCCGGCGCCCACACGACGGTCAGCGCCTGCGCCTCCGGCGCCGAGAGCATGGGCTACGCGATCGACATGATCCGCACCGGTCGGGCCGACGTCGTCGTCGCCGGTGGCACCGAGGCCGCGGTCCACCCGCTGCCGATCGCCGGCTTTGCCGCCATGCAGGCCCTCTCGACACGCAACGACGACCCCGCGAAGGCCTCGCGCCCCTACGACACCGGCCGCGACGGCTTTGTCCTCGGCGAGGGCGCTGCCGTCATCGTGCTCGAGTCCGAGGAGCACGCCCGGGCCCGCGGTGCGCGCATCTACGCCGAGCTCGCGAGCGTCGGCATGTCGGCCGACGCGCACCACATCACGGCCCCCGAGCCCAACGGGTCGGGCGCGTCCCGCGCGATGCTGTATGCCGTCGAGCGGGCCGACCTGTCGCCGACCGACATCATCCACATCAACGCGCACGCCACCTCGACCCCGGTGGGCGACGTCGCGGAGTACAACGCGATCAAGCGGGCCTTCGGCGACCACACCGACGACCTGACGGTCACGGCCACGAAGTCCATGACCGGCCACCTGCTCGGTGCGGCCGGCGCACTCGAGGCCGTCATCACGATCCAGTCGATCCACAACCGGCTGGTGCCGGCCACGATCAACCTCGACGAGCAGGACCCCGAGATCGCGCTCAACGTCGTCACCGGCGAGCACCAGAAGCTGCCCGACGGCGACATCGCTGCGCTGAACAACTCGTTCGGCTTCGGCGGCCACAACGTCGCCCTGGCGATCCGCAGCATCTGATTCGCACGACACCGACCGACGCGCCGTGACGGGGGCGCTCCCTCGACCTGCCGGGAGGCTTGCCTCCCTCGAGTGAGCGCCCCGTCCCACGTCCGACGCCGAGCCGGCGTGGCGGCTACCCCTTGACACAGAGCAGCGTCGTCAGCCGCGCCACGACCTCGACGAGCGGGCTCGGCCCGGTCGTCTGCGCCGCGATCACCGACTCGAGATCCTTGTAGGCCGAGGGGATCTCGTCGATGACCCCGGCGTCCTTACGGCACTCGATGCCGGCCGTCTGCGCCCGCAGGTCCTCGACCGTGAACCGACGCTTGGCCGCGTTGCGCGACATCCGGCGGCCCGCGCCGTGGCTCGCGGAGTTGAACGACGCCTCGTTGCCCAGGCCGCGGACGACGTAGGAGCCCGTGCCCATCGAGCCGGGGATGAGGCCGAGGTCGCCGGCCGCGGCCCGGATCGCCCCCTTCCGCGTCACGACGACGTCCACCCCGTCGTAGGTCTCCTCCGACACGTAGTTGTGGTGGCAGCGCACCGGCTCGTCGAACACGACGCTCGGGAAGTGCGTGCGCACGACCTCACGCGTCGTCGCCATCATCACCTCGCGGTTGAGCAGGGCGTACTCCTGCGCCCAGTACAGGTCGTGGAGGTACGCCGCCATCTCGCCCGTCCCGGCGAGGAAGACCGCGAGGTCACGATCGGGCAGCCCGAGGTTGTGCTCGAGCGTCTTGGCCGTGGCGATGTGCCGCTCCGCGAGCTCCTTGCCGATGTTGCGCGAGCCCGAGTGCAGCATGAGCCACAGGTGGCCGTCGTCGCGCTCGCAGACCTCCCAGAAGTGGTTGCCACTGCCCAGTGAACCGCACTGCGCCGCAGCACGATTCGCCCGGTCAGCGATCTTCGGCGCACGCAGCTCGGCGAACCGCCCCATGAGCGTGTCGAAGCGACCAGCCAGCCCGGCGTCGCGCGCGAGCACGGGCGCCGAGCCGTCGTTGGCGTTCCAGCCGACGGGCAGCACCGACTCAATCGCCGACCGCAGGGGGCCGAGGTCGTCGGGCAGGTCGGCAGCCGTCAGGTTGGTCCGGACGCCGGTCATGCCGCAGCCGATGTCGACGCCGACCGCGGCGGTCGACACGGCGTCGCGCATGGCGATGACCGAGCCGACGGTGGCGCCCTTGCCGAGGTGGACGTCCGGCATGACGCGCAGGCCGTGCACCCAGGGCAGCCTGCTGATGTTGCGCAGCTGGTCCAGCGCGGCCGTCTCGACCTCGTCGGGATCGGCCCACATCAGCGTGGAGGCCTGCGCGCCCGGGAGCGCGACAGGCAAGGTGGTCATGGTGCTCATCCTCTCGTGAGACGGGCGGTCGCCCGATGGTGGTCGTGCTGTGTCGGTGGGCGGTGGCGTATGCCGGGTGGCGCGGGCTCGCTGGGAGCCGGCCACCCGGCATACGCCCTCGTTCTCAGGCGCTGCGCGCGCTGTCGTGCGGGGACGGGCGCACGTTGCCCGGGAGGTCCGTGGTGGGACGACCCTTGGCGAGCAGCTGGCCGCCCCAGACGCCCCACTCGAGACGACGCTGAGCGACGGCGAGGCAGACCTCGACGAGGGGGCACGTCGCGCACACCGCCTTGGCCCGCTCCGCCTCGCTCTCGGTCGCCGGCCAGAACAGCTCCGGGTCGTGAGCTGCGCAGCTCGGCACGGCGCCGTCGACCTCGAACGGGTGCTCGGACGCGGCGCGGAAGATCCAGGCGTCGAGTCCCTGACCCGTTCGGGCCGCAGGCCGGAGCCCCACCTGGGCGAGGGACTGCGTGCGCACGGGGGTGCGGTTCCTGGTCATGGGTCGGACTCCTTCCGGTCGGTGCTGGTGGGGCTCGGGGTGGGCATGGTGGCGCGGGCGAAGTGCAGCTGCACCCGGGTGGGCACGTACGGGTCCCATCGCAGGGGCATCCGCGCCTCGTCGGGGGTGCGGTCACCCTTGCGGGCGTTGCACGGCTCGCAGGCCGCGACCGCGTTGGCCCACGACGTCGCGCCGCCTCGTGAGCGCGGGAGGACGTGGTCCATGGTCGTGGCGGTGAAGCGTCCGCAGTAGGCGCACTGCCCGCGGTCACGGAGCAGGACGCCCTCGCGGGAGTAGGTCGCCCGGGTGCGCGAGTAGAGCCACTTCTGCTCCACGTACCGCACGAGTCGGACGACGACCGGGACCTGGTAGGGACCGAAGCGCTCGGTCGCGTGGACCTCGACCGGTGTGGCGACGCCGCGCCAGATCATCCGCACGGCGTGCCGCACCGATACCCGGTGGAGCAGCGTCTCGTCGGCGTTCCACACCTCGACCTGGGTCATGGCCGATCCTCCTCTCCCTCATGGCGACTCGTGTCGTCGTCTCTGTTCACTGGCGGCGACGGGCGGCACGAGAAGAGCCGCCCGTCCGGGTCATCCCGGTGGGCGGCTCGAGGGACGGAGCCGGTCAGGCTCGTCGCGTCAGCGAGATCGCAGGTGGGGACTCCACGGCTGGGTGTGCCGGATGCGGCACTCCCCTGGGAACGGGTAGGCCACATCGGCGAGGCACAGGCTGCGCTTCGCTTCGGTGGTGAGTCCCGTTGCCATGATTGGTCCTTCGTCTACGGGTGAGGGAGATGGGTTGGCGCACAGGGATCCTGGCGCCGGGTCGATGATGACAGGTGGAGGCGGTCGCTGCCCAGTGGTTTTCGGCTCCGGGTCGAGGTGCCGGGAACGAGTCGGACATGACGAGGGCCCGGGAGCACGAACCGCCCGGGCCCTCGTCACCTCGGTCGTCACGCTGGAGGTCGTGGCGGACGAGACGTGCGTCGGTCAGCCGACCTTGTGCATCCAGCGCACGGCCGCACCGTCGCCGGCGTAGCGGAACACCTCGAGCTCGTCGTCCCAGGGGATGCCGAGGAGCAGGTCGATCTCGTCCTGGAGGGCCTCGGCATCGCCGCGGCTGCGCAGGATCGCCTCGCGGAGCCGGTCCTCCTGCACGACGGCGTCACCGGACGCGGAGGTCATGGCGTGGTGGATGCCGAGACGGGGCGTGTAGGACCAGCGCGCGCCGTCGCATCCCGGCGACGGGTCCTCGGTCACCTCGTAGCGCAGGCCGTCCCATCCGCGGAGGGCACTGGCGAGCTCGGCGCCGGTGCCGGCGGCGCCGGACCACGGGAGCTCGGTGCGCATCATCCGGGGAGCGGCGGGCTGAGGGATCCAGTCGAGCGTCACCCGTTCGTCGAGGACGGCCTCGATCGCCCACGTGATGTGCGGGCACAGCGCGGCCGGGGCTCCGTGTATGAACAGAACCCCGCCTGTCTGGGTGCGCGGCATCGCGACAGCCATCCGAACCTCCTGAAGTTGCAGGGACGTCTTCCCCAACGCCTGCTACTTCGTGAACGGGTGGACTGCTTCGGTGACGGCGGATCGTGCGTGCTCGACCTCGAGCACTCGCCCATTGTGCACCATGGTCCACACGGGCACCAGCGGTCTCACGATCGGATTTGTCCGTTTTGGTGTTTCCTGGACGCCCCGATGCAGCGGGTTCTGCGACTGCGCACCGGCCGCTCCAGCGTCAGGTGCCGCGCGGCTCCCCAGGGAAGAGGTAGACCTCGTCGTCCCGGATCTCGACCCGGTGGGTCCGCACGGGCTTGGTGGCGGGCAGGCACATCGGCCGGCCGTCGCTGAGGCAGAAACGGGTGGCGTGCAGCGGGCACTCCACCTCACCGGCCTCGATCCAGCCCTCCGCGAGGGACGCGTCCTCGTGCGAACACGTGTCGTCGAGCGCATAGTAGGTGCCGTCGTCGTCACGGAAGAGCGAGATCGGCTCGTCCGTCACCGTCAGCGCGGTGTCGAGCACGAGCGCCTCGCCGGGCTCGACGTCGTCGACCGACGCCACGCGGATGCCGTCACTCATGCCAGCTCGTTCCTCACCTGCTCGGGACCACGGTCACGGCGAGCCTAGAGGGTGGCCCGAGCGGGGCTCGAGCGGGGCTCCACCGAGGCAGCTCGGCCGGGGCTGGACCGACGCGGCTCGACCGGAGGCGTGACCCGGTCGGAGCGCTCGCTAGACTCCGACCGACCTCGTCGGCAACGCCGGCGTCGGGTCCCGGGGCAGTAGCTCAGCCGGTCAGAGCAGCGGACTCATAATCCGTCGGTCCAGGGTTCAAGCCCCTGCTGCCCCACCGTACGAAAACCGCCCCTGACCTGCACGTATGCAGGTCAGGGGCGGTTCGTGGTTTCGGGTCGCTGTACCCAATCGGACACCCTAAGTTGTTCAGTCGCCGTCGGGCTTGTACTCAGCCCTGGCGTTAGCCTCGGCCTCCTCGAGCGTTGCACCCCTGGCTGATGCGGCCCAAAGGCCCTGCTCATAGGTGCCGTCGTCCGGGTATACGTCTTCATGCTCGCCCCTGACGGCATGGTCGATGACGAGCTCGTCTTCCCAGTGACCGAAGAACGTCCACGTCTGCGCATCACCGCGTCGCGCCGCAGCCACGTAGTCCTGCAACGAGGCCCTGACCACCTCTGCCAGAACGTCACCACACTCGTCGGCAGTCTTTGCGGCTGCATTCCATAGCTTGTCCTCGACGCGTATGGAACGGGTCTTGCGTGGTGGGCGGCTCATCGCTTCATGTTCGGGCGCCAGCCGCCCTCCCAGGCAGCCTTGAACGTCCCATCGGACACTGGCTTCATCCCGAGCTCGGTGGCGCGGATGAAGGCCCAGCTTCGGGCACTCTCCATCTCGCACTTGCGGCCGTGGTTCGCGTGAGCAGCCCTGCCCTTGCAGACCTTGCCGCAGATGCATGTCACGTACTTCGCTTCACTGACTTCCCAGTTGCCCATGTGTCGATCATGCGCTCCTGTCCATGCGTTTGTCAATGCATTTCTTGGGATAGGGCAGAATCTCCCAGCGCAGGCGGTGCAGCAGAGCCCTGCGCGCCTTGGACGTCCCGAGCAGGAGGACATACCGATGTTTCGTTGGAGACGGTATCCAGAAACCGGGCGGCAACACCTTGGCGCGGCCCGTCGTGCGCGGGTGCATAACCGTTCCATCGTGCGACTGGTAGAGGACATCGCCCGTCGTCGTCCCGGTGTAAAGCCAGTTCGTCGCCTGGTAGATCGTCCCGACATGCCCCTGCTCCCCATCGGCATACGACAGAAGGATGCGGACGTCAGGGCGATTTACGCGCAGCCAGTGGACGGCGGCACCGATGAACCACGACTCACTGTTACATGGCGCCCAGTCATAGAGGGCCAGGCGGGTTAGTTCGAGCACCGCGCCAGCCATTTCAGGCCCGCAGATCGCCGACGCATTGTTGCTGGGGATCGTCCCGAACGTGATAACCCCCGCTAGCGACCCATCGACATAGAGGCCAAGTCGGACAGAGGTGGCACCTGGGCGGCCGATGTAGTGCGCCTCTGCGAGCACCTGCCTGACAGAGTCGAAGCTAACCGGAGCGACCGAGCACCGACTGGGGTCGAGGCGCTGCATCGCTGGCTGCACCTCGAACAGCGACTGAGCCGCAGCTCCGGGTACGCTTGGCATGTCCACTCCCAAGGTGGGCCGCACCCCGCAGCCTGACCGCTGGCGGGGCATCTTCATGCCATCCTAGCGCGAACTTACGCCGAACGTTCGCCCAGCACGCACAAAGAGAAGCCCCACACCCTCCCCGAGAAGGTGTGGGGCTTCATCGTCCGCACGTCAGGCGCTGATCGCTTCCGCAGAACGCGCCCCCTCAACCGTGTACAGCTCGTACACGCGCGCCTCGCTGGCCTCGCACGTGCAATGACCAAGCAGCCTCACCATCAGGTCATGAATCCCCGCCCACTGCGGCTCGAGCCACGCCCTGCACCCCTGCTCCATGCGACCACTTCCCTGTTTCGCCTAGCACACCGCACCCCCGCCTCGGGTGGCGGGGTGTCGATCCGCCCACAGTAGACACAGCCGGGGACAGTACGACCAAGTAGGGACGAACTAGACAGAGTCTTTACCGATAGATCCCGAGCACCTCAAGCAGCCTGCGCATGATCTCGTCACGCTCCTCACCAGCCGGGATCGCACGCACCCTGGCCGCGATCACGAAGGCGATCTCGTCCGCCTCGTCGACCGTCTCAAGCAGGCTCCGCTCCTCATCCTCGAGCAGCGCCTCAGCCCACTCCGAACGGTCGTGGTCGACAAGGTTCCACGTCGTGTCCTGCGGCCAACGCAGCACACGGTCTAGGTCGCGCATCGGCCGGCGCATCCGGTCCGTGGGCTGCCCCTCCATGCCGCGCAGCTTCTGCACCCACCGCGGCGACGGGCCACCGATGACCTGTATGCCGGTGAGGGTCAGGCCCAGGATCTTCCGCCGATGCTCGATCAGTCGATGCAAACGTTCCCATTGGGTCTCAGTCACAGCGAAAGTATCGCCGACCGCGCAAGCACTCATGTCTCAACGGTGAGACGCCAGACCAGAAAAATACGCGATTTTGAAGAAACTTTCGCGTCAGGGGTGGACGGACGCGAAAGTTCAGCGTAAGTTCGCTGTCATGAACCCCCACCAGTCAGCACCAACCCCCACCATTGGGGTGAGCGTGAAGCAGGCGGTCGACCTCACCTCGATCTCGGACAAAGAGATCAGGGACGCGATCAACCGAGGTGACATCCCCGCCCGCCGTATCGGCCGCCGCATCGCCATCGACTACGCCGGCCTCGTCGCCTGGTTCAACGGCCACGAGCCCGTCGTCGAGAAGACGGCCTGACATGGCCCACTACACCGACGCCGACGTGCAGGCCGCCGAGTGGGCCCTCGCGCAGCCACGCATGCACGTCAACACCTCGCGCGGCAGGCAGGAATCGGACGCCCGCGTGGTCCTCGATGCGGTCGCCCCGACCATCGCAGCCCGCGCACTCCGCGAGGCCGCAGTCACCTACGAGTCCCACGCGCGCGACACGTTCTGGCGCGACGACTCACCGTTCCACGCAAGCGGCCGGTTCCACGGCGAACTGGCCGCCGAGTGGATGCAGAAGCGCGCCGACGAGATCGAGCGCACCTGAACGCCGCTCGGCTCGGGTCGAAACCTCCTCCCCCCGGATGGTCCCCGAGCCGAGTGGGCACACCCAGCCGTCCGTGCGGCTCAACACCCACGGACGGCACCCATCGCAAGTCACGAACGCCAGTGAACCAAACCGGACTACCCCAAGTGCTCCCCGTGACGGAGCGTGCCGGCAGGTAACCGCCAGTAGCAGGCGGCGATTCGAGAACAGCGCAGCCAATCCCGCTGGCCCACAACAAGGGTCGGGCGACACAGATAAGCGGGAACCACACACCACCCGGGGCTGGGTTAAGGCCCCTCGTCGAGCAGCCGACGTGCCATTTGGTGCTGCTCATGCCCGTAGTGAGAGGCGGGCGTCAGGGACTTTCTGATCGAGCGGCCCTGACAGCTCTCGCGACCGAACGCGCCGGGTCGAGGCGCAGGGGTCCAGTCCGGTTCGAGGCCGGCGAGAGCACGCAGACAGCAACCATCCAAAAGGAGATCCCACATGAGCGACCTCATCACCCATGCACGCGCTGAACTCGCCAAGGCCGGCCTGCTCGACAAAGACTCGGACTACAACGGAATGCTCGGCGAGGCCGCGCTCGAACTCGTCGAGAAGTTCGCCGGCCAGGGCCACTCTGGCGTGTCGGCCGCGATGACCATCGACCTCGTCTCGCGCCTCATGCGGTACGAGCCGCTGACGGCACTGACAAACGACCCGACCGAGTGGAACCACGTCGCGAACGACATGGCTGGCCGACCCGACCTGTGGCAGTCCCGGCGCGACCCGGCCGCCTTCTCGAACGACGGCGGCAAAACCTACAAGCGCAACGGCGAGGACGAGACCCACACGTCCGTCGCTCATTGAGCAACCCCCAGATAGCAGACGGCGCCCCGCCACCCTCCACAGGTTCGGGGCGCCGCCCACTTTCAAAGACGAAGGATACGCAATGTCCACACAAGCACAGAGCGCGACACCCGCCTGGGTGATACGTAACCAGCGCATCTTTTCTACGCAGGAGCGCGCACGGAAGGCGCTCGAGGCTCTCCGGCTCGCTGACTGGCGCGAGGGCCGTGACCGCACGCACGACTTCACCGAGGCCGACAAGCACGCCCACGTCATCACGGACGCGGTCGCCGAGCTCGTCGCGCTGGCCCTGCACATCGAGGACGAGGAGGTGGCCTCGTGAGCACCTATGAGCCGGGGACTGTCGCCGTCGCCACCGTGCGTGGCGTGCCCAACGTGCGCGTCTTCTATCGCGAGACCCATGGCGAGGGTGACTGGGCATACTCCCCGGACCCGGCGCGCGGACTCGAATACTCCTGCGACTCGGTTCATCTCGGAGTCGTCACCGACATCCGCCCGCTCGTCGTGCTCGACCTTGGTCCCGGTTCGATCCCGGCCGAGAGAGCAGTGAAGTTGCTGCGCACGGTGACGTACCCGGAGGCCGAGTTTCCTCGCCTTCGCAATTGGCTCGCCGACCAGATCGAGGCGCAGGCGACCCCGCCACGCATCCCCGAGCCCGGACTCTGGGGCGTCGTGGAGGCGTCATGGGACTCGAAGCACCCCACGACCATCCCCCGAGCCGAGTGGATGCGGACCAAAGGCAACGAGTGGCGCTCTTGCATCAGCAACGTCGCCGCGCGCTGGGACGACCTGGTCGACCCGGTCCTCGTCCGTCCCGGCGTTGAGGACGAGCAGTGATGACTCTCGGCGGCTCCGGTACGCCGCTCCCACCCCTGCCCGAACCGTCCTACGTCGGCAGGCACAGGGCACCCCGCCCACTCACCGTCGACGAGGAGCGCATACCCACCGACTACCTCGCCGGGGTCGTGCGCCACATGCGCGACGGCCTCGGCATCGACGACGCGATGACCCTCGCAGGCATCGACGCCGACGACGCACTCACAGCATGGAGGCAGTCATGACCGCCGAACTACTGCGCGACGCAGCCGAAGTACTGCGTGAACGAGCGAACAGCGTCCGTCGTCCGTTCGGGCCGCAGGAGAAGGTCGACACGGCCCTCGCCAAGTGGCTTGACGACATCGCTGCCGGCTGGGTTTGGGATGAGGACCCCGAGGACATCGAGACGCCGGACGGCTGGCCCCTCACCCTCGAAGAGTCGATGGATTCACACGCACTCACCATCGCCCGACTGATCCTCGGCGGTGCTTCATGACCCCGCAGCAGCGTCGCGAGCGTCGCTGGGACCGCGCGATCGCTGCCAAGGTCGCGCTCGGGTTCGCCCTTGCCACAGTCGCGCCCGTCGTCGCCATCATCGCCGACCGGGCACGCGTCTACCGCAACACGATCCGACTCGGCAAACGCGCATGAGCCTCGAATGCTCCCGATGCGAGCGAGACATCCGCGGCGGATGCGACTGCCACGCTGGATCGCCACTCGCAGGTCCTGGCGTGCTGCACGAGATCGGCTGCACGCCAACCGCGATCGAGCGAGACCTCGCCCGCATTCGTGCCGAACTCCGCGACCGCCTCGACCGCTGCACCGACGCAGACCACGGCGCCGCATTCGGGTGGCTCGCAGACAACCACGCCGACCTCGTGCGCGAGGCCCTCGACGAGACCGGAGCGCCGTCATGAACGACCTCATCACCATCACCCGAGCCCAGTTGCGAGAGGCCAAGGCCGAAGCGTGGGACGAAGCCGCCGAAGCCACGGCCGAGTGGATGTGGAACAACCCCAGCCCGAGCGGCATCCCGCACGACCCGCCGCGCAATCCATATGCCGGCGAGATCGAGACCGGAGCACCCTCGTGAACTGGCTCCTCGCGCTCGCCGCAATCCTCGCCACACCAACACTCCTCGCCCACACCCCACGCGCACAACGAGCCGCAAAGGACACGCCATGAACCCGCTCCTGTTCCTCGCCATCGTCGTCGCTGGCATCGCCGGATTCTGCTGGGTCGTCGCCCACTACGCCGACGACACCGTGACCATCCAAGCCGAACCGCGCACCACGTTCGACGCGACCGAGCTGTGCCACCACACCGACTGCCCCCGCGAGTACCAGCACGACACGGCCGGGTGGCGCGAATGCCACCTTCACTACTACGAGCGGACAGGGGTGGCGTCATGACCGATCCATCACCCGCCCAGCGCGCCGACTGGTTCCGCAGCAACAACGAAGCCGCGCAGACCAGCGACGAACGCTACGGCAAACACCACAGGCCCACCTACGCCCGAGTCGGCGCCGGGTTCGTGTCCGCGTGCTCGTGCGGCTGTGAACGCGGCTACCAGCCCATCGTCCACAACAACTGGCACGACGCACTCGACGCGGCACGGGACGCCCTGACCATCGCCGAGAACGGCCCGCGCAACGGACAGGAACGCACCGCATGACACTCAACATCCTCACCGACCTCGAGCAGGGCTCCGACGAATGGCTAGACGCGCGCCGAGGCATCGTCACCGCCAGCACGGTCGGCAAACTACTCACCCCCACGGGTCGAGTCGCATCCAACGACTTCTCACGCGCACTCACCCTCGAGCTCGCCGCCGAACGCATCATCGGAGCAAGCGAGTACGTGTTCGTCAACGCCGACATGGAACGCGGCAACGAAGTCGAACCGCTCGCACGCGACCTCTATGCCAGCCACTACGACCGGCCCGTCACACAGGTCGGGTTCATGACCGAAGACAAGTGGGGATTCACCATCGGCTTCTCACCCGACGGGCTTGTCGGCGACGACGGGCTGATCGAGGTGAAGGGGCCGCGGGCGAAGAAGCACCTGCGGACCATTGTCGAGGACCAGGTGCCGGCCGAGCACATGGCGCAGATCCAGTGCGGGCTGCTCGTGTCCGGGCGCGCCTGGTGTGACTTCATCACGTACTTCGGCGGGATGCCGATGTACCCGATCCGCGTCCACGCCGACCCGAAGTGGCAGGAGGCGATCGTCGTCGCCGTCACCATGTTCGAGCTGGCGGTCACGGAGATCACGAACACCTACAAGGCCCGCACCGCGGGCCTGCCCATGACCGACCCGCTGCCCACGTACGAGGAGATCACGTTCTGATGCTTCCCGGAGAGAAGACCTGTGACGGCTGCGTTCACGGCCCCGCCTGCCGAGTCATCCCCTGCGCCGACTGCAGCAAGGACTGGCACATCCTCGGCCTCATCGACCACCCATTCATCTGCATGCGCTGCGAAGACGATCGCGCCGACAGGGAGAACTGACATGGACATCACCGACGCACTGGCACCGACCAGCGACCAACTCGACGCCGTCGAGCTGGTCAACCCGCGCACCTTCACCATCGACGACGGATGCCGACTCGGCACGCGCGACGGCAAGACCGTGGCCGAGATCCGACTCGCCGGCTTTCCGCGAGTGTGGCGCCCAAGCAAGGGGATGCTCGACGTTCTCGCACGCTGCTGGGGAACCGACGGCAAGGCGTGGGTCGGCCGCTCCGTGACGCTCTACAACGACCCCGACGTGACGTTCGGCAAGGACAAGGTCGGCGGCATCCGCATCAGCCACCTGTCCCACATCGACGGCCCGAAGACGGTCGCGATCCGGGGCCGAGGTCAGGGTGCTCGCAAGATCCAGTGGAAGGTCGAGCCGCTGCCTGACGCGCCCAAGCCGCCCACCGAGGCCGACGTGAACGCCTGCACTGACCGCGAGACGCTGCGCGCGTGGTGGCAGGCGAACCCGGCACTACAGGCCGCGATCAAGGCCAGAGTCGACGCGCTCGACATCGGACCCGGCTCGCAGGAGCCGACGGAGTGAATCGGCCGAATCCTGTTGTGCGCATTGACGTTTCGGCGCGCTGGAAGGGTGCGAATAGGGCGCGCAGACGCTACAATGGGAGCGAGCATGGTACGGCCCCAACCGAGGTGCGTCAACACCTCGACCGGGGCCTAACCACGACTCGACTCCCGACTAGACCAGGAGGATTCAGTGGCTGACGCCATGATACCAACACTGCCGGCGCCGTATTACGAAGACGACGCCGTGACGCTCTACCACGGCGACTGCCGCGAGATCACGGCATGGCTCGACGCCGACGTGCTGGTGACCGATCCGCCATATGGGATCGCGTTCACCACGGGCATGGACCACCGCAAGAACACCGACCGCGCCCGCAAGCGTGATGTGGCGGGAGACCTCGACACTTCGGCCCGCGACTATGTGCTGGCGGCATGGGGTGGCCGACCCGCGATTGCGTTCGGGTCATGGAAGGCCAAACGACCTGCGGCGACTCGGGCGCTGTTGACGTGGCACAAGGGTCTGAACTGCGGCATGGGCGACCTGTCGATGCCCTGGAAGCCGAACACCGAAGAGGTGTATGTCATCGGGTCTGGATTTGTGGGCCACCGTGGCAGCTCCGTCCTCGACTACCAGGCCCCGCCGTCGCAGGTTTCTTGGGGCAGGCAGCATCCGACACAGAAGCCGCTCGACCTGATGGCGGCGCTGATCGCCAAGTGCCCACCTGGCATCGTCACAGACCCTTTCGCAGGTAGCGGATCGACGCTCGTCGCCGCCAAGCAACTCGGACGCAAGGCCATCGGCGTCGAGCTCGAGGAACGTTACTGCGAGGTCATCGCCAAGCGTCTTGCGCAGGGCGTCCTCGACTTCGGGGTGACCGCATGAGCAACACATTGCGACGTGACAGATATGTGCGGGCGATCTTCTGCGGCGAGGACGGTGGCGTCGGCGAAGCGGCGCTCTACCTAGTCATGGCTGTGGCGGACGCCGAGCAGGCCGAACTGCGGGCCGAGGTCGAGCGGCTGCGATCTGCGCTGCGAGCCGAGCGGGGCGACGACTGATGCCGAAGCAAGCGCCCAGCGTCTACGTACCCCTCGACGTCAACTACATGCGCGACCCCCGCATCCGACGCGCCGGCCCCGACGCCGAACTGCTCTACCTGCGCGCACTGGCCTACGCAAAGGGCGGCGAAACGGACGGGTTCGTTCACGACTACGACCTCGACGTCATCGCCGTAGGACTCAAGGCCATCCCCGGACGAGTCAACGCACTCGTCCGGGAAGAAGCCTGGGAGGTCCGTGAAGGCGGCTGGTTCATCACCGGGTGGTTCAACTGGAACCAGTCGGTGGCCGAGCTCAGAGACCAGCGCAAACGCAAGGCCGAGGGTGCCGCGAAGACGAACCACAAGCGCCACGTCGAAGAGGGAACCGCCTACCGGGCGGGTTGCCTCGTGTGCATTGGGGAGGTTGCAGCGTGAACGCACTAGCGAACGCTATAGCGCACGGTCCAGCGACCGCTATCCCAAAAACTAGCGACGTCGCAAAGACAAGGGAAGGGAAGGGAAGGGACAACACCACACCACAAGGCATTTGGGTGGCGAAGTTCCAAGACCAAGGCTTACTAAGCCAAGGTGCCGCGACGACGAGCCGACCGCGGATGGTGCTGCCCGTCATTGGACTTGGGGGCAAGAGATGAACCAAGTCGAAGCACACCGCCTCGCCGCCGCCGTGAGCCAGCTACGACCGGACTGGCCCGTCGCGTCCCTGTCGAGCTGGATCACGAAGAACCTAACCGAACGCCCCTACCGTGACGCCGCGGTAGCCCTCGCCTGGGTGGCCGCCGACCCTGCCACCACGACACCGGGGCGCGTCCTCGAGGCCGGCCCGTGGTGGCGCGCAGTCGTGGCGGACAAGGGCACGGTTTCGGCGGTGACGACCCGCTGCCCTGACCATCCCGAGCACCCCGCCTGGAAGTGCCCGGAGTGTGACGCGGAGACGACTCCCCCACCTGTGGACTGGCGTGGCGACGTGACCCTGTCGCGGCGTGCCCGACCGAAGACCCGACCTGAACCGACCCACGACCTCGCCGACGTGCGAGCCCGTATCGACGCCGAGGAGGCGCGCAATGACTGATGATCGATCAGAGACCCGACCCGACTGGCTCCATGAGGGTGCGGTCGTCGCCGTGGAGTCCTACCACCCCGACCGCGTCGACCTCGACACCGTGGAGCGCTTCACAGCAACACGAGTCGTCCTCAAGAGCGGTCGCTGGTTCCCGCTGAAGACGCTCATCAAGCACCGGCCCGGATCATGGGGCGGCGCCGACTACCTCAAAGACGCCAACGATGCCGGGGTGGTGCGCAAGATCCGCTTCCAGCAGACCCACGCACTCATCGCGGCGCTCGACCGGGCTGGCCGCACGCTCAGCCTGAACAGCACCGACGAGGAGCGGGCCGAGATCGCCCGCCTCGCCACGAAGCTCGCCGAGTGGGTCGCGCCATGACCTGCGACCTGCACCCCGAGATCGAGCGCCCGTGCTGGCAGTGCGGCATCAACCGTGCCCGCGCCGCCATCCGCACCCGACCCGGCACCCACGACACCGACCCCGACCCCACCAGGGCGCGCGCCATCGCACGAGCCCGCCAAGACCGCACCAACGCCAAGGAGCAGCCGTGAGCCGCACGCCCGACGACCTCAGCGCGCCACCCCAGACGCGCCCACCCCACATCAGTCCGCAGTGGTGGTACCGCGCAAGCTGGCGAGCCCGACAGCAAGCAGTCGACGCCCACAACCGCACCACCCGACCCGCCGACCGAACCTGCGGCACCGACATCGACAACATCGTCAACGCCGCACGCACCGCCGAAGCACAACCCATGACCCCAGCCGAACTCGACGACGCAGCCCTCATCGAAACCATCGAACTGCTCCTCGAAGACGGCGCCCCCATCGACCGGATCATCGCCACCACCGGCCGGAAAGTCGGCGCACTCGAAGCCCGGATGCGACGCGCAGGACGGCTCGACCTGTCCCGGCAACTCGGCAACATCCGCAACGCCATGCGCCGCAAAGGATGCCCTCACTGCGGGAAGTCCATCTGGTCCGGCGCGACCCAGTGCGGCACGTGCGCGAACAAGGCCAGCTCGGCGAAGAAGCGCGAGGCGAAGGTGGCCGTCCTCGAGATGATGCTTGAGGCTGACCCTTTCCTGAACGTGGAGCACGCCGCGGCGAGGCTCGGGTACTCGTCGGGGAATGGCGTGCAGCAGATGCTCAGGCGGGCCGAGCGGGACGACCTGCTGGACGTGTTCGCGCGCAACTCGGCTCGTGCTGGTGCGCGGGTCACGTCGAAGCGCAGGGAGCGTGCCGCGTGACCACCCAGCATCGCAAGGCGCGCGGCATGAGGACGCAGCTCCTCGTCGCCGAACACCTCCGCGCCAACGGATGGCCCCACGCAGGAAGCGCCGGCAGCGGACGCAACGGCGCCGACATCCTCGAAACGCCCGACATCGCCGTCGAGGTGAAAGCCCGAGCCGACCTCAACCCGCTCGCCTGGGTCAAACAAGCCGAGGGTGCCGCAGATGGCCGCCTGCCGTTCGCAGTGTTCCGCCCGAACGGCATGGGCGAGACACCCGGACGCTACGTCGCGTTCCTGCGCCTCGACGACCTGGTGAGCCTGCTGCGGGCCGCTGGCTACGGGGCTGAGTCGTGACCCGCGACCCGATCCGCGAGGGCGACATCGTCCGCGTGACCGACCCACGCGACGGCATCGAGCACGAGGCCATCGCAGACGGCGGACCCGAACACGGCGAGGTTTGGGTCCGCTTCACAACCAAGGGCCGCGAGATTCCGGTCCCCGCGAAGTACGTCACGAAAGTGAGAGACGCATGGTGAGCAACGAACGAACCGTAACGCCCCCCTGTGACGAGTGCGGCCACACCCACGCGCTAGCCGGATGCGTTGGGCCCCCGACGCCTAGCGACCTGTGGGCTGGGGTCACGCCTGGCGCGTGCGACTGTAAGCGCCTCGCGGACGCCGGGACGACCCAGGGTGCCCCCGAACCGTCACAGGCCGCCATAGAGTCGCATGGCGACGACGAGCGGGTGCGCCGGTATCGAGATGCCGTCGAGAATGCCGTGCTGCCGGTCAGGGTCCGCCAAGTCATGGCCGTGGCTGACGCCGAGCAGGCCGAACTGCGGGCCGAGATCGAGCAGGTGCGGCTCGGCGCAAGGACGCTCGGCGAGATCATCCGTCGTCAGGGTCGAGACGTGCTTGACGCCACCGGCCTGCACCACCTCATCGACGAGGACGGCGACGGTGACTGGGGTCTCGTCTGGGAGCACCTCGCCGAACTGCGACCGCGTGCCGGGGCTGCCGAGTCCAAGGTGGCGCGAGCGGCGGAAGTTCTCGACCCGCTGATCGAAGGCGTCGAGATGGACGACTCTGGCGAGCCCACATGCCACGACTACGACCGGATCGACAACGGCGAGTGCGCCCTGCTCGCTGACCTTCGCCGCGTCAAGGCCGCGCTGGACGGTGACGCATGACCAGCCACACCGAAACCCACGACCTCATCGAACGCGCCGCACACCTCGCACGCCTCGGATGGGCCGTCGAAAAACACGCAGCAAGAGGCGAAGTCGAGTTCCGCCTCACCGACCTCCGCGACACCGCCCACGCCCTCGAATGGGCCGACCTCGCCCACGCCTGCGACAAGGGCGGCGACGAGCTCGACGGGCCGGTGACGCTCACGGACGAACCAGGCGGCGACGCGATGCGCTGGGAGCCGTTCCTGTGACCGCGCCGGAACGGATGTGTCCTCGCTGCGGCTGCGGCATGGAGAGCGGCTGGCAGTACGCCTGTTGTGCCGAGTTCCCGACGGCCGAGGAGCGCATGGCCGCACACCGCGCTCTCTGTCACCGATTCGCCGACGACGTGTGCCAGACGTGCGCCGACGAGATGGAGGCCGAGCATGACTGAGCAGCCGACGCTGAATGCGCTCACCCAGCAACGCGACCGCGAATACCTCGAACGCCTACTCGCCCACCGCACGCGCGCACTCACCCGAGTCATCGCCGAACGCGACCAGGCACGCGCAGAAATCCAACGCCTCACCAACACCAAGGGGACCGACTGATGACCACACTGGCTGCCACCGAGCGGGCACTCCTGACAGCCCTGGGAACGATCCGCGAGAACTGGGCGGCGCTCGTCGAACCACTCCTCGACGCCGCAGCATCAGTCGGGACAGAACCCGTCACAGGAGGCGGCGCAACACTCACCGCCACCGAGGCACGCATCAGCCTCCGACACGAAGCAACCCTCTGCCTCAGCTCGTGGGCACGGGTAGTCGTGGACGACAGGCACCTCACCAAGTCCCTTCCCCTCGGACACGACACCCTCGGCCTCATCGAACTCCTCCAACGCCACGCCGGCTGGATGTCAGGACACCTCGCCGGCCCCGAGTGCTCCCGAGAGCTGACATCTATGGCCGCCCGCGTCAAGGACTCGGCCGAAGGGAACAGGGTCGCCAAGATCCAAGTCGGCCGATGCCCCGAAACAGTGTGGGTGACCGACGACGAGATCGGCCGCTGCCCCGGAAACCTCTGGGCAACCATCCGATACGAAGAATCGATGCTCGCCAAGGAAGTCACCTGCGACGGCCCAGAGCAGCACAAATGGGCGCCTCACGAGTGGGCGTCCCTAGGCCGTCGAGTGCTCCCACCCAAGGGCGCTGAGACAGTCGCATGACTCTCGTCGACTCCGAGGTCGCGGCGATCATGCTGCGGGTAACGCCACGCCGAATCCAGCAGCTCGTGAAAGACGGATGCCTGACAAATCACGGAACGACGCGCCGCATCCGCCTAGACCTTGACGAAGTGGAACGATTTCGTCTAAGGTGACCTTGACTGGATTTCTACGCCCAGACAGTCCAAGTCAAACTGAGGCGCCCAAGGCCCGACCTGCTGCGAAGTGGTCGGGCCTTCGCCTTACCCAGACTTCCCCATCGCGGACGACCGGCGCACACATAGCCAGCCCAGAGCGGCAGGACGCGGTGCGAACCGATGGGGCAAGAAACCTTGGCGGCTCGACTCGATGCAGCACGTGAACCGCCGCCGCCAGACAGCGAAGAGCACTGGCAACCGGCGTGGCCCCTCTCGACCAGGGGCCACGCCGAACCCATGAACCCTCAGCAGGGCGTCCGGCCGCTACCCGACGCCCTGCTGAGTCCTTGTAGCGGAGGGAAACCCGCATGAACCTCGCAACCAAGCTAGCGACCCCACCCGCCCGAAGCGGCAACGGCCCCAAATGCTCAGTCGGCAACGCGCTCGCAACCCTCGACGCAGCCAACCGTGACGCGCTCCAAGCAGCCCTAGACCTCCGAACGGCCAGCGGCGAGTACGCCTGGCCCGAGCCGGCGCTCAAGGCGGAAGTCACCGCAGACGATGGCCCGTTCATCGGTGAGGGCGCGATCGGTAAGCACCGACGCCGACAGTGCGGGTGCTTCCGTGGAACTCGCTGACAGGCTCGCCGCCACGCCCGCTGCGACCGAGCCGCGCCGAACCCGCCCCGAGCACGCCTCCGGGTATGAGTGGAACGGCACTGAGGGCTTCATCCAGACCGGCCCGCTCGCCGAACGCCCCCGCACGTGGGACGCCTTCATTCTCGACTCCGGGCTCGACCCGGACGAGGTTGAGGTTGTCGGTGATCCGCAGGTCCGCGGCTGGGACGCGCCTATCGCTGGCGGCGACGTCGTGCGGATGCACTACTACCGCCTCACCGTTCGACGCCGCACCCTCAAGCGCGACCTCGACGAGCTCGTGAAGGCCGCCAAGCGCGTTCGTCGTTCGGTCAACACCGAACAGGCGAACACCGACAAGGCGTTCCTCGTCGCGCTGGGCGATCTCCAGCTCGGCAAAGCGGATGGCGACGGAGTCGAAGGCACCGTCGCACGCTTCCTCGACACCACAGCCCAGGCCGTCGCACGCTACAAGCGCGTAGCCAAGGGCGCGCCGATCTACCTGCTCCACCTCGGCGACTGCATCGAAGGCATGGTGTCGCAAGGCGGCGCGAACACGTGGCGCACGACGCTCACCACCACCGAGCAAGTGCGCCTCTATCGTCGCCTCCTCATCGAGCAAGTCAAGGCATTCTCTGCCGTCACGCCCCGGCTCGTCGTCGCAGGCGTCCCCGGCAACCACGACGAAGCGCACCGGCCGCTGCACACCTACGGCGACTCGTGGGCCATCGACAGCATCGCCGCCGTCAGGGACGCCCTCGACCTCGCCGGCACATACGAGCACGTCACCATGCACGCCCCCGAGCGGGACGAGCTGACCCTGACGCTCGACGTGTGCGGCACCATCGTCGGCCTCGCACACGGGCACCAGTGGCGGGCAGGTCAGCACACGAACTGGTGGGCCAAGCAGGCGCACGGACGGCAGCCCATCGGGGACGCCGACCTACTCCTGTCGGGCCACCTGCACCACCTGCGCATTGAGGCGACTGGCTCTGACAAGACGTTCGTTCAGGTGCCCGCTCTCGAGTCCGGCTCGCAGTGGTGGAAGCACCGCGCGGGCGAGTGGGGACAGCCTGGCATCGTCACCGCTGTGGTCGGTGGCGGCACGTGGTCGTCTCTCGAGGTGCTGTCGTAAGCGCCAGACTTCAGTACGAACGGATGTAGATCATCCGTTACTTAGACCCCCCGCAAGCCTCTCAACGATGCTCAAATGCCGCGGTCAAGCACACCCCGAGCGGACGCGCACGGTAGGAGCCTGACGGACCTGTCACCTGTCCGGGCCTTCATGGGTGGACCTCGACAACTGAATAGCGCGAGGCGGGCTCAGGTAGCAACGAGCCCGCCTCGGCACACCCACACAACTCGACGCCCCATCGACCGAGGCGCCGGCCAAGCGTGCAACACAACCCTTCGTGAACGCGAACGGTTGTGTCCACCCAAGCTCGGAGCAGCCCATGACACTCGACCAAGCCATCACCCACGCCGCCGCACGAGCCGCCATCGCCATGTCCAACGGTGAAGAGCAGCAAGTCGCCGAATGGACCGCGGAAGTCACGCGACTCCTCGACCAGCGCGACGGACTGACCGCGGCCGAACGCACAGTCGCACGGCTCGACGGATACACCCAAGAGCAGCACCGTGCAGGCATCGACGCTGCACGTGAGCGCCTTGCCGTGCGCCGCAGTCGTAAAGAGCGGGCGCGTGAGGCTGCGCTCCGGCTTCACTGCCCCACGTTCGACGAGCTCGCAGGCAGCCCCGACCACAGCAGCGTCCGCAATGGCTAGCGCGTCCGGCCGCATCTGCCGCTACAGCAACGCCGAAGCAGCCCACGTCGAATGGGTCCACTTCGACGTCGACGAAGAAACATGGACCTGCTTCCACCACGCCCGCACCAAAGGCCCAGCAATGGTCGCCGCAGGATGGGCGCGCGTCACCGAAGAAGAGTGGCTCCACGAAGAGAACCGACTCATGGGGGCGCTGTGAACAACGAGGACATCCGCGAACGCTTCGCCTCAGCAGTAGCCGACTCAATGGCCTCCGTCGACGAGATGGTCAACAAGTGGATCGCCTGCGTCGAGACCATCGACAACGATGGCCAGCGTGCGCTGTGGGTCCTGTCCGACCCCACGTCCAAGCCTTGGGACACGCTCGGGATGCTGACGTTCGCAGTCCAGCAAGAGCAGTCCGAGTCGCTCGCCAACATCGCCGACGACGACGAGTGAGCGAGCCCGACCCGGCCTGTCACCGACACCAATGCCCAGCGTCGAACCACTGCGACAAGCACCAGGCGCACCACTGCGTAGACAGCATGGCCCGATGGTGCCGAGGAGAACGACGTGGCTAAGCGCGTGTGCGGTCAGCCCGGTTGCCCCACCATCAGCGACGGGCCACGCTGCACCGAGCATGCGCGACCCAACGCGAACGCTCGAGGCTACGACGCAGCGCACCGGCAAGAACGAGCCAAGTGGCAGCTCATCATCAGCAAGACGGGTTGGCCCTGCTCGCGTTGCGAAGGGCGCATCCAGCCCAACGACGACTGGCACCTAGACCACACCGACGACCGAGACGGATACCTCGGTCCAAGCCATGCGCGCTGCAACCTCAGTGCGGCCGGCAAGAAGTCGCACCAGCAGTAACCTCATCAGCAACCTGCGACTGATCCTCGCAGGTAGGAAGGCCCGACGTCCCAAGCGTCGGGCCTTCCGCATTCCTTGGGAGAACAACATGCACGAGAAGACCTGCCTCTACTGCCCGAAGCCTGTCGCCCGAACGCGACGCACGTGCGGCTCAAGCTCCTGCCGCGACGCCGACGGCTATGCGTGGCTACAAGACAGGCGCGCGCGATCCACCTCTCGTCCTCGGCCAGAACGCAGGACTGCATTCACCTCCACGTACCGCCTTGAGATACACGAGCAAAGCGGCTGGACCTGCCACATCTGCGGCTACGACATAGACCCAGACGCGCTCTACCCGAGCATCGACGCCGCGGTTGTGGACCACGTCATACCACTCGCCAAGGGTGGCACCAATGACCGGACCAACCTTGCCTCGGCCCACTCCTACTGCAACCTCGTGAAGGGCCGCAGACTGCTGGCCGACGTCATGTGACCGAATGGGTGGGGGGCGCCACCGAGGCCACCTCCGGCCCAAGACCGCTGGGAGGTGACTCGCTGTCCAGAGGGCTGAAATGTCCTTTGGGGGCGAGCGAAACCCGTTCCGCTCACGAGGCGCGAGGCCGCGTGATTCTCGCCGCAGCGCGATGCTGCTGAGGAGTTGACATGGCTGCATCGAACACGCCGACTGGCCTTGGTGCTGGCGGACGCGATCTGTGGACGTCGATCACCGACGATCACGAACTTGACGCCGCCCAGAAGGTGACGCTGCTCGAGGCGTGCCGGTCGAAGGATCGACTAGACAAGCTCGACGATGTGCTGCGCGGCGACGGCGACACGTGGATGAAGTTGTACGTCGACCCTCGCTCAGAAGACGGAACGATCCTTGAGCTTCGAGTGACGCAGGCCCTTGCCCAGGCGAACTCGACCGCTAATCTCTTGAAGCAGCTTTTGGCCGCACTGCGCCTTCCGGATGTCGCATCGGGCAAGCGTCCGCAGCAGCGGGGCGGCGCTCGTGGTGCTTACTCGCCGACCAGCAAGAATGGCGCCAAGGTGTCGAGTCTCGACAAGGCGCGCGCCGCTAAGAGTTCCTGATGGCGAAGCGGTGGCAGCCGCTCTTCGAGGGTCACGAATGCAGTCTTGGCTATGAGGTCATCGACCAGATCGAAGAGTTCATGTGCCACGGCGAGGGCGACCTTCAAGGGCGTCCGGCCGAGGTTGACGATGAGATGCGCGAGCACATCATCGAGTGCTACCGACTCGACCCTGTGACGGGTCGTCGGATGCGAAACGAGGCAGTCCTTTCCCGCCCCAAGGGGCGTGCGAAGTCTGAGATTGCGGCATGGGTGGCTACGGCTGAGGCATTCCTGCGGGTGCGCTTTGATGGGTGGGACGCGAGCGGGCAGCCGGTCGCGAAGGCCGTCACATCCCCGCTTGTGAAGTGCCTCGCGACCGAAGAGGGTCAGGCCGGCAACACGTTCAAGACGATCGCCTTTATCGCGGGCGAGTGGGGCAAGGATGAGCACCCGGAGGTCTTCGGCGACTCCACTGGTGTTCGCAAGTATCAGTCCGCTTCTGCGATCTACCTGCCGCAAGGTGGAGAGGTCCGGGCTTGCACGTCTGGCTCTGCATCCAAGGATGGCGGCCTCGAGTCACACGTAGTGGCGGACGAAACGCACCTGTACACACTTCGTGAGCTTCGCGAAATGTATGCGACCATCTCGCGAAACATGGGCAAGCGCTTTGATGCCGACCCATGGCTTCACCAGACTTCGACGGCCTACCGCCCTGGCGAGATGTCGGTCTTCGAGGAGACGCTGACGCTGTGGCGCAAGAAGGAACTGCCATCGTCGGTCTATGTCAATCACCGCGAGGCCAAGGGCCGCATCGACATCTCTGACACGGAGTACACGCTGAAGCAGCTCCGCTACGTGTATGGCGCGGCGGCCGAGTGGATCGACATGGATCGGAAGATCCGCGATATGCGCGATCCTCGAATCTGCCCAGATGAGGCCACCGCAGCGCGCTACTTCCTGAACCGGCCGATGTCGACAGTGGACGCATGGATCGCCAAGGATGTGCATGAGCGCCAGACCAAGACGCGCGTGGTCGCGCCGGGTGAACCCATCGCGATCGGTTTCGACGGCTCGCTGAACGATGACACGACGGTCCTGCGTGGTTCGTGCATGTCGGACGGGTTCCTGTTTCGGCTCGGCGCCTGGGCTAAGCCTGATGGTGCGGCCGGAATCGGTTGGGAAGTTCCCCGCACCGACGTGCTTGCCGCGATTCGTGAAGCATTCGCTCGATATGACGTGACGCGCGCCTACTTCGACCCTCACGAGTGGCGGTCGGACATCGACGCTCTCGCAACGGAGTTCGGTGAGAACCGTGTCATCAAGTGGCCGACTACTGCTGACACTGCCATGGGTGCAGCGCTCGATCGACTTCATGCTGACCTGACGACGGGAGTCGTCTGGCATGACGATGACCCGTTGGCCGCTGAGCATTACGGCAACGTCTTCGTTCGTCGCAAGGGCGCACTGAGGCTCGTGCGCAAAGAGCACCCTAACTCATCTCGAAAGATTGACTCGGTTGTTGGCGACGCGCTGGCCTATGAGGCCCGCGCCGACGCCATCGCGGCCGGGTGGGGCACCAAGACCGATTCCAAGTTGATCTTCTTCACCAAGTAGAGACGGGGGTTCCTGTGGCTGCACTGCCCCTGTCAACGTCGGGTCTGTCGGACGACGAACTTGCCACGATCAAGCGCCTCGCGGGGCAGGTTCAGAACAACCTGCCCGGTCTGATGCGGCTGGATCGGTACTTCAACGGTTTGCAGCGGCTTGAGCACATCGGGCTTGCGGTCCCGCCTGAGCTGCGCCATTTCGAGACTGTGGTGAATGTGCCGCGGATCTCGGTGGTGGAGCCTGAGCGGCGTCAGTCGCTTCGTGCGTTCTACCGCACTGGGGACTCCACGAAGGAGGACCCGGCGCTGCGTGAGTCGTGGGAGTACAACAACCTGGGCTCGGAGTCGTCGCTGTGTCAGACGGACGAGAAGGTTTATGGCCGCTCGTTTGTCGCGGTGGGCACGAACCCTGACGACAAGGCGCACCCGCTGGTGACGGTGGAGTCGCCGTTGCAGATGGGTTACGAGGTCGATGCGCAGCGGCGCCGTTTCCGTTCCGTGTTCCGCATGTATGCGGACCCGACGACGTTGAAGACGCACGGCACGTTGTACATGCCGAATGAGACGATCCCGGTCATCTTCGATGGCGGCTGGAAGGCGAACGGCCCGCGTGACCAGCACAACCTCGGCGTTATCCCGATCGTGATGTTCCTGAATCGGCGTCGCGCCGGCTCGTGGGCCGGTCAGTCGGAGATGTCTGACGTGATCGGCTTGACGGATGGCATCGCGCGCCTGGTGACGAACCTTCAGATCGGCGCCGAAACGCACGCTCTGCCGTCGTGGTTCCTGTCGGGCGTCAAGAAGGAAGACTTCGTGGACCGTGACGGCAACCCCGTCCCGGTGTGGGAGTCGTACATGACGAAGATCAAGGCGCTGACGAACTCCGAGGCGCGGGTCCAGCAGTTCCAGGCGGGCGACCTCAAGAACTTCACGGATGCCGTGAACAACATGTTCGCGTGGTGTGCGGCGGTCCTCGGGCTGCCGACGCGCTACGCCGGCCAGCAGACGGTTAACCCAGCAACTGAGGGTGCGATCAATGCTGACGAGTCGCGCCTGATTCGCAACGTCGAGCGCATGAACGCGCACGACGCGGATTCGTGGTCGTGGACGATGGGTCTCGAGGAGCGCTTCCGCACTGGCGAGTGGGGTCCGTCGAACTCGATTCGCGCGATCTACCACAATCCTGCGACGCCGACGATTTCTCAGATCGGTGACGCGGCGATGAAGATGCGGGCGGAGCGGGTTCTGTCTCGTGAGGGCGTGTGGGACATGCTCGGCTGGGATGAGGCTCGCAAGAAGCAGGAGCGGGACCGTCTCGACGCTGAGGCGAAGGGCGACCCCCTGCTGAATGCCGCTCGTGACCTGATGGGTGGCGCTGGTGCTACCACAGGCGGTCAGTGACCACTACCGCGCTCGTCAACGGCTCATCGTGTCGACGCTCATCCGCGTCCGCCACGAATGGTCGTCGATGGGTGACGATCTCGAGGCGTCGTGGGCGCGCATCGCTCCTCGCGTCGCACTCCTGACGGCGTCGGCGCAGCTTGGCGCGGCGCGTTCCGGCGCGGCGTATGTCGAGGATGCTTTGGCGCAGCAGCGTCAGACGGTAGCCCCGGTGGCGCAGGTCGTCCCGCGAGGGCTGGTCGGTGTCGCGTCGGACGGTCGCTCGCTTGAGGAGTTGCTGTACAGCTCCGTGGTGGCGGCTCGTTCAGCGAAGGTCGGGAGCCTGCCTGAGCGGTTGCGCGTGGGCGGCTTGTGGCTTGACGGGATCGTGCAGACGCAGGTGTCTGACGCGGCCCGTGATGCCGCGAAGGTCGCGATGACGGTGCGCCCTGGTGTGCGTTACGTGCGGTTCGTGAATCCTCCCTGCTGTCAACGGTGTGCGGTGTTGGCGGGTGAGGCTAGGGAGTATTCGCACCCGTTCCAGCGTCATCCGCGGTGTGACTGTTCGATGGTGCCGACGACGGTGGTGAACCCGGATTTTGCCGGCGAGAAGTTGACTGCGGCCGACGTCACCGACTTGACGCAGAAGCAGAAGGACGCCCTCGAAGGTGGCGCGAACTTCCACTCGACGATCAATGACTATCAGCGCAAGCGTGGCGACTTCAGCGGCTATCTGCCGCCGACGCGCGTCGACAAGGTGATCGACCGGGCGGGCCAGCGTGACAAGGCCGCAGCGGCTCTCGCCGAGCTCGGCATCCTCATCTGAAAGGCCCGCCCACTGTGCGGGCCTTTCGCATACCCACAGTCTTCCGCCGCGGGGCGATTCCGTGACGGCAACCACCCGAGCGATTCGGAGTACGACCATGTCCGACACCACCACGCCTGCCACGCCCGCCGCTCCGGTGGCCGAGCAGCCCAAGCCCGCCGCACCCGCGGCCCCCGAGACGCCAGTGCAGCGCGACGCTGCCGACGAGCCCCTCGGCCAGCCCGGACTCAAAGCCCTTCAGGCAGAGCGTGACCGGGTCACCGCCCTCGAGAACGAACTCAAGGGCTTCAAGCCGCTCAAGGAGCAGATGGATGCCCTTCGAGGCATCTTCGGCGACAAGGCGGCTGACCCCGGCAAGGACATTGTCACCACCCTTCAGGATCAGGTCGCAGAGATGCGCCACGACACCCTCGTCGAGCGCGTGGCGCGAAGCCACGGCATCAGTGACGACAAGGATGTGGCCGTACTGCGCGCCATCAAGGATGAGTCGCTGATGCAGCAGCTCGCCGAGCGACTGAAGGCCAGCAACAACACGCCCCCCACGCCGGCGCATGACCCTTCGCAGGGCTCCGCGCCGATCAGCGAGGCGGCCGCAGCAGATGCGGCTTACCAGGCGTTCTTCCCATCTTCCAGCAAGTAAGAAAGAGAGATCCAGCTCATGGCTGAGTACCTCCCCGTCTTCAAGCCTGGTCAGGCCGTCACGCTCAAGGCTTCCGCCGCCATCACTGGTGGTCAGGTTGTCGAGGTGACCGGCTCTGGCACGGTCGGACCGGCTGGCGCCGCGTCCACGAAGGTCGTCGGTGTGGCCGCGTTCGACGCCGCCACGAATGACAACGTCACCGTCTACTCGGGCGGCGTCCAGCACGGCACCGCCTCGGGCGCTGTCACCGCTGGTGACGTCGTCCAGGCCGGCGCTGCCGGCACCATCGCCTCGGGCACCACCGCCCCTGTCGGTATCGCCCTCACGACCGCCGCCAGTGGCGCGGACGTCCGAGTCCAGTTCAACCGCTGAAAGGAAGTGACCTGATATGAGCAGCTACCCTCCGGGCTCCGTTTCCATCTCTGGGACCAACCTGACGGCGTCCTACTTCCTGTCGCAGCCCTCGTTCGTCGCGCGTCGTCTGCGTGACCTCGCGGACCTGCGTTATGTCGGCCAGAACCTTCTCCGGGGCCGCGCCTCGGCTGAGGGTGGTGCTGTCGGCTACGAGTCCGCTGGCGAGTCCATCTTCGCCGACGCCGCTCCCGAGATCGTCGCCCCGGGCGCCGAGTACAGCCTCACCACGACCGGCGCCGGCACTCCTGCCGTCGCGAAGGTCGCGAAGTGGGGTAAGGACTCGCTCGTCACGGACGAGGATGTCAAGCGTCGCAACATGGACCCGGTCAACCGTGGTCTCGCGAAGCTCGCCAACTCGGCCGGCCTCGTCGTCGACCAGGCTACGGGTGCCGCCATCGCTTCGGCGGTCACGGCCACCATCGCCGCTGGGTCGAACTGGAACGCGGCCAACACGAGCATCCTCGAGAAGATCATGCTCGCGCAGGCCCAGATCGCCGGCTCGAACCTCGGCTACCATGCCGACACGATCCTCGTCAGCGACACCGTTTGGGCGTACCTCGCCTCGAACGACAAGCTGTCGTCCCTGATGGCCCGCGAGAGCCTGAACAACCCGGTCTACACGGGCCGGTTCAGCAACCTCGCCGGCCTCGACATCGTGCACGTCCCCGCGGCGAACATGCCCGGTGGCGACGGCACGAAGGCGTGGGTCCTCGACACCCAGTCCCTCGGGTTCATCGCGACGGAGGACCTCGGCGGCGGCTACCTGCCCGCTGGTGACCTCGTCGAGTCGAAGGTCATCCGTCAGGACGAGAACGACGCGTGGCGCCTCCGTGCCCGCGTCAACTTCGCCGCTGCGGTGACCGACCCGGGCGCCGGCCTCGCCATCACTGGCGTCGCCTGATGGCTGCCGCGAAGCCCAAGAAGGACGAGTCTCAGGCTGAGGTCGTGCTCGTCCCGTTCGCCTACGCGGCGGCGAAGTCCGGCGAGGTGGTGGCGCTCCGTAAGGGCGACATTGTCGACGAGGCGCGCTTCACGGAGGCGTCGCTGGATCACCTTCGCGGCATCGAGTTCATCGGCAAGAGCAAGTAAGTGGAGGTGGGGCGGTCATGGCTGTGAGCCCAGACAGTGTCGCGGTTGAGCTTGGCCGCCCCACCCCTCTGTCCGAGTCGGATTCGGCTCGGTTTCAGTCTTGGATCGACCAGGCGCTTTACCTGATCGGTAGGCGTTACTCGATCGACGCGCTGAACTCGGCCGACGTCGACTATGTGGTCCTGATGGCTGTCGCGGAACACGCACGCCATGCGGACAGCGCCAAGAAGGTCACGGTCTCGGTCGATGACGGGAACGTGTCGAAGGAGTACGACACCCCTTCGTCTCGGGTTTCGATCTGGGATGACTTGTGGGATGTGCTCGAGCCGCAGGTCAGCGGTGGTGGCGCGTTCACGATCGGCCCATTCGGTGCGCCTGATCGGATCGGCGACGGCCCGACGGGTTGGGTCCGGTGAGTTTCGGCGACACGATCGCCGCAGGGCTCTCCGAACTCCGCTCGTATGCGGAAGAACTCATGCGCGACACGATCCGGGTCGAGCGGGCCACGGGAACGCAGTCGATGGACCCGGACACGCTCGAGATGGTCGATGACTACGAGCTGGTGCATGAGGGCAAGGGTCGCGTGCAGCGTTCGGGCCAACTGTCGCCGCACGAGTCGGTGTCCGGCGAGGTCGAGTTCGGCGTGAATGCGCTCATGGTGCAGTTGCCGTTGTCGGCGTCGGGCATCAAGAAGGGCCATCGGGTGACTGTTACGGCGGTCGGCGCCGTGAGCGACCCTGACCTGCTCGGGCTCGTGGCGACGGTGCAGGCGAACTTGACGAAGTCTCACGCGACGAAGCGCACCCTCGTGTGTGAGGAGGTCACCTGATGGACATTGACCTCTCGGAGTTCAAGTCGCTGTCGGTTGGTATCGGTCGCGCGTCTGCGTCTCTGGTTGCTGCGGAGTCTGCGGTGGTCGAGAAGGCGCTGGTGAACATCAAGAAGGGTGCGCGCGAGAACGTGTCGACGGACCCGACGTGGAATCGTCTGGCGCAGACGATCAACTATGACAAGTTCGGCCTGAACGGCGTGGTCGGCTATGACGACCGCGGTCAGGGCGAGCTCGCAAGCATCGCTGAGTACGGCTCGGCGCGTCACGCCCCGCACCCGGCGCTGTTGCCTGCCGCGCGTGACGAGTTGCCGCGTTTTGAGAAGGCGACGTTGGATGCGCTGACGAAGGCGATCGGCGGTGCGCTGTGAGCACTGACCTGCCGGCCGCGATCCTCGAGCGTCTGACCGCGGCGCCACTCAAGGCGTTTGACTCTCCCCCGCCGACGACTGAGAAGTACCCCTATGTCGTCGTCTACTTCGACTCTGGTGTCCGTTCGTCGGACCGCGAGAGCGACCAGCGTGTGACACGCGCGCATGGCTGGCAGACCACGGTTGTCGGCTCGAATGCCGCCCAGGTCCGCGCCGCCCTCGATCGCGTGACTGCCGCCCTTGAGGATTGGCGCCCGAGCGTGACTGGCGTGTCGTTCTCGAAGGTTGAGCATGACGGGTCGCAACCGACCCGACCCGATCCGACGATGCCGGACCGGACCCTCTACATCGCCACCGACCAGTGGCGAGCGGTGTCAGATCCAGCCTGACGCCCGCAACCCGTGCACCCATCCATTCGATGCCCGGAAGGGGCGATTACTCATGGCGTGGAAGCGCTACAAGGACCCCACGTCCGGGGACGAGTTCACGGCTGACGAGCGTGCCGGGACTGCGATGGGCCTGAAGCCTCTCGACAAGGACGCGGTCGACGCAAGCGACCGTCCGCTCGCACCGAAGCCGAACACTGACAAGGCGGGCCAGCCGGCCTCCAAGAGCAAGGAGTCCTGATATGGCACTGACCATTCCCCCCGGTGTCGACGCGAACGGTCGCCGCAACGCGATCTTCGTCCCGACCGACACCCTGTCCGTCGCGACCCTGACGGGCGCCACGGCTGTCGAGCTGATGTGCTACCTGACGAAGGGCACCTTTGGTGTCGCGTCGGACACGCAGCGCGGCACGGACGAGCGTGAGTGCACTCTCGTCGCCGCTGAGGTCCTGGGCAACACGACGTATTCGATGAACGACCTCGAGTACGTGTGGGAGCCGCAGGACAAGACGGCGAACTCGCCGACGAACAAGGCGCTGAACCTGCTCGGGCCGCGCACTGGTGGCGCGACGGGCTTCCTCATCGTCCGTTATGGCGTCTCGCAGGACTCGCCGCTCGCCGTTGGTGACCTCGTCGACAAGATGCCGGTGACGCTTGGCCCGCAGATCCCGAAGTCGGTGGACGGCTCGAACCCGGCCGAGAAGCTGAAGATCACGCAGGCCGTGGTCATCGGCCAGGGCGCGCAGTTCGGCGTGGCGCTCGTCGCCTGACCCTCTCTACTCCCAGTCGGCCCGGTCGCACGGGTCCGGGTCGGCTGGGGCTTAACCCGTGCCACTCGTGCTGTAGCAAGGAGATTCACCCATGTCTGATTTCGACTTCGAGGCGTTCATCTCCGGTGCGCGTCTCGCTGAGGACACGTTCAGCCTGTACCTCGTCGACAACGGCCGGAAGATCGCGCACCTTCAGGAGCAGATCGACAAGGCCAAGAACGGCGGCGACGAGCGCGAGGCGTCCACGGGCAACACTGTGGACCTCGAGGCCCAGGTCGCGGCACTCGTCGACGAGATGGCTGCGAGCAAGCGTGACCTCACCCTCCGCGCCCTCACCCCCGACGAGCTGAAGCGCGTCAGCGATGACGACACCGACGTGTATGACCAGCTCGCCACCCAGTCTGTGAAGCCGAAGCTTGACCGCGACCAGTGGCAGCGTCTCGGTGCGGCTGCCGGTGCCAAGCAGTTCTCGGAGTTCGTCAGCAAGGCGAACGTGCTCGCGACGAACGATGTGGTGATGCCGGATTTCTCGCCGAGCGACTCGACGACCCACGATCTTCGGGAATCCTCCTCGAACTGAGGACGGCCCGCGACTACCGGCTGACGCTCTCCCAGTTCCGGGCACTACCCGAGACTGACCGGCTACTGGCCCTAGCGCTCGCGATGTACGAGGCGGACGTCGACCCGTCGCACGGGCAACTCCGCTCGCTGGCGATGGACCCGGACCTCGCCGACGAGTGGACCCACGTGTCCCCGGTCATCGACTACGCGGCGCAGGCGTTCGCGATCTCGACCGACTCCAAGAACAGCGAGAAGCACCCCGAGGTCTGGCGCCACGCCATCGGCCTAAAGGAGGGCTGGGAGGCGCGTCGAGCCGCTAGGGCTGCCGCGCGTGAGGCTATGGGCGGGGACTGAACTTCCCGGCCCGGACGAGCCACGCCACGATCCCGAACCCAAGGATCACGAACACGACGACGGTCGGCTTCTGCCCGTTGGTGACGATGCCGACCCATGCGACGACTGCGGCGAGGACGACCCATGCGGGCCAGTCGCGGATGGTGCCGCGGGTGTCTGGTTTGCCCTGTTCCTCGCTCATCGCACGCACGCTACCCAACCTGACGACGAGACGGAGGCGAAATGGCCGGCGAACGCACCGTCTATATCAAGGTCGGGGCCAAGGTTGATGGCGCCATTGCGGGCCTGCGGAAGGTGCAGTCGTCGGTCAATGACCTGACCAAGGCTGACCTGAAGAGGCCGCAGAAGGCGTTTGACGACCTGTCGAACAAGGGCGCCCTCATCGGTGGCGTCGTCGCTCTCGGCATCGGCAAGGCGATCTCGTCGTTCGCCGACTTCGACCAGGCGATGTCTGGCGTCGCGGCGAACAGTGGCGCGACCGGTCAACAGCTCGACGCGCTGAGGCAGAAGGCGATCCAGCTCGGCTCTGACACGCAGTTCTCCGCGACGGAGGCCGCGCAGGGCATCAACGAGCTCGCCAAGGCTGGCGTTTCGTCGCAGGAGATCCTGAACGGTGGCCTGAAGGGCGCGCTTGACCTTGCGGCTGCGGGTCAGATCGGTGTCGCTCAGGCTGCCGAGACGACGGCCTCTGCGCTCAACCAGTTCGAGCAGGACGGGTCGCAGGCGACTCACGTCGCGGACCTGCTGTCCAACGCCGCGAACGCCGCTCAGGGTGGCGTGGGCGACATGGGGCAGGCTCTCGGGCAGGCCGGTGTCGCTGCGCACGCTGCCGGTCTCGACATTGACGAGACCACGACACTGCTCGCGCTGTTCGCGAAGGCTGGCCTGATCGGCTCGGACGCCGGCACCAGCCTCAAGACGATGATGCAGCGCCTTTCCGCTCCGACCGATCAGGCCGCGGGTGCGATGGAAGACCTCGGCATCTCAGCGTATGACGCGCAGGGTAACTTCGTCGGCGCCGAGTCGCTCGTGCGGCAACTGTCTGAGTCGACGAAGGATCTGTCGACCGAGGCGAAGATGTCGGCGTTCAACATCATCTTCGGCTCGGACGCGATCCGCGCCGCGTCAATCGCTTCGTCGGCTGGCGCCGACGGCTACAAGAAGATGGCGACCGAGGTCACCAAGGCTGGCGGCGCGGCTGAGAACGCTGCGAAGCTGACCGACAACCTCAAGGGCGACATCGAGCGCCTGGGTGGTTCGATCGAGACGGCCTTCATCTCTGGCGGCTCATCCGCGAACGATGCTCTGCGGACTCTGACTCAGGGTCTTGGCGGCGTTGTTGATGTGGTGGCCGGCCTGCCCGCCCCTCTGACGTTGGCCGCGACGGGCCTTGCCGCGATCGCGTTCGCGCTGCCCAAGGGCCTGAGTATCTACCGGCAGTTCGCGTCCGACCTGGACACGATGGGCCTGTCGCTCGACAAGATCAGCGCCAAGGCCCCGAAGACCGCGAAGGCGCTCGAGCTGCTGAAGGGTGCTGGCCTCGTTGCTGGCATCGCGGCTGTGTCGGTCTCCATTCAGGAGGTCATGGCGGCGTCTGAAGTAGCCACGGTCTCTGTCGACAAGCTCGCCGAGTCACTAAATGGCCTCTCTCGCCCCGGCCAGTTGTCGGGTGGCATCGCGGACCTGTTCCGCAATGAGGGTGGGCTGCTGGTGTCGCGCGAGGAGTTCGTCTCTACGGCGGACGCGATCGAGCGGTTCAACGCGACCGCGTTCGACGCACTGTCCGACGGCAACCTCGCGAAGCTTGTGCGTGCGGCGCAGCCTGGCGCTGAGGCGAAGTTCGACAAGTACGTGTTGCAGATCGACTCGGCCCTCGCGCAGTTGGTGCAGAGCGGTCACGCTGACCAGGCGAAGGCTTCTCTCGATGCGCTAATCAACGGCATCGACGACCCGCAGGTTCGGGACGCGGCTCGCGCGGCGTTCACTCAGTACGACACTGCGGTTAAGAACTTCGGCGACTCGGCGAATGGCGCGAAGACTGAGGTCGGCCGTCTCAACGATGTCGTCGGCACAACGGCTGGCTCTGCGTCGAGCGCTGACGGCGCCTTGCAGGACATGGCCGACAATGGGCTGAAGAGCGTTGAGCTGAACGCCAAGGACGCCAAGGCTGAGATGCAGAACCTTCTCAACCTCGTCGACTCGATGGCGGGTGGGAAGCGTGCTCTGGCGGCTGACAAGGCCGCCCTGAAGGATGCTGGCGACGCCGCGATCAAGGCCGCCAAGGACAGGGGCGGCAACGACCCGGACGCGGTCAAGGCTGTCGCCGAGGCGAAGACTGGCGTGACCGAGGCGCAAGGCGAGTTGAAGAAGGCTCGCAGTGGTGGCAAGAAGGAAGACATCACTCGCGCCACGAAGGCTCTCACGCGGGCGCAGGATTCGCTGGCTTCGGCGAACAAGCGTCTGGCCGACAGCTATGTGGCTCCCGAGGATGCGCAGGCCAAGTACGAAGAGGCCATGCGCAACACGGCAGCCACGGGTGACCGGCTCATCCACGACCTGATCGACCAGAAGAAGCCCATCAGCGAGATCAATGCGGCGTATGACGAGCAGCGCAAGAAGCTCATCAAGGCCGCTGAGGCTCGTGGCTACCATGGTGACGCGGCGAAGGCTGAGGCTGACAAGGTCGGCATCACTGTGCAGCAGATGGACGACCTGCGTTTCCAGTACGCCAACACGCAGGAGTTCGTCGACACGCAGGTCCGCACGCCCGGCCTCGCGAAAGCGAAGACGGACATGGAGGGCTACTGGACCGTCATCAACGGCATTCCCACCTTCGTTCCGACGACGGTGCAGGCGACGGTCAAGGGTCTCGACGAACTGCGCGCGGCCGATGCGGTCCTGCGCAGTCTCGCCAGCTTCCGGGTCGCTCTCGACACTCGAGGCGCCGCGAACCGAGCCAAGATCGAGAAAGCTACGGGTGGCGCGATCTACGGCCCTGGCACGGGCACGTCTGACAGCATCCCGGCGATGCTCTCCAATGGCGAGCATGTGCTGACTGCGGCCGAGGTCAAGGCCGCCGGTGGTCACGCGGCGATCTATGCGCTGCGCAAGGCGATCATGACTGGCGGGGTGCAGTACCGCGCGTCTGGTGGCCCGGTCGGTCATGCGGCATACCGTCCCGCCCCGCCCGCGCCGCTCAGGCTGGACCTCGCAGCACTCGCGCAGCAGCGGGGCGGCGACACCATCACCATGAACGCCTACGGGCTCAATGTCGACGACGCCCTCAAGAGGAACGTTCGCGACCTCTTCTGGGAGAGGGATCACCGCCGATGAGCCTGCGACACGACGTCTGTGGCGTCCAGATGAACACCGACGTCCCCGACGCCAATGGTGTCATCTGGACCGTCTCGAAGCTCACCGACTGGGTCGCGCCCGCTCTCGTCCAAGACATCGGGGACGCGACGGGCCGACCTGGCGGGGTGCTGCTCGAGGAGCGGCATGGTGTTCACTCGCCTTCGGTCGAGGGGTCTGCAGTGGCGCCAGACCTGGCGTCCGCATGGGCTGCATTCAACCAACTGAACCGGATGCCGGGTGTCGGCGCATCGGGTGACCTCGTCGTCTACGAGAACGTCCCGAAGTCGCTGCGAGTCCGACAGGGTGACGTTCCTCGGGCGTCGGCCCCGCGGGCGTGGAACTTCAAGTGGGCGGTCGACTATCAGCTCACCTTCGTGGCGCTTGACCCGTTCAAGCGGGGCGCAACCATGCACACGCAGGCGCTCGCCGCCGGCGCTGCCGTCTCGGTGACGAACGACGGGAACGTTGCTGCGTCGCTGAACTTCACGACGACGGGCGGCGGCACGGTCATCGTGCGTCAGAACGGGTCGGGTCAGATCCTCCGCACCCGCACGTCGGTCGGGTCCGGCACGACGCTCGATGGGGCGTCTCGGCGGGTCACGACGTCGGGCGGTGTGGACATCTTCCCGATGGGCACCCCGTCGGAGTGGCTGTCGATCCCGGCCCTTTCGACCGTCACCCTCACCAACCAGGGCACGGCGCCGCTGTCGGCCGCCTGGTACGACACCTACGCCTAGGAGCCTTCGTGGACATCTATGCCCTGTTGATTATCGCGAACTACATCTGCGCGAAGGAGACTCCTCCGACGATGCCGCAGCTTTACGGCACGCTCGCCTCGGGTGGGGTGGAGGTGTCGGGCCTGACGCGGGTCGCGTTCTACATGGACGACCCGGAGATCATCTCCGACACGGAACTGCTGCTGTCGAATCAGACGCCGATCGCGTTCGACAACACGCCGGCTGGGACCGCGGATGAGTTCTGGGCTTATGACGCGGCGTCGGGCGGGAATCGCTGGTTGAAGATCCCGCTGTCGTCTGGCGCGATCACGCTGACAGATGGCGGCAACAAGACGTTCCCGGCGCAGGGTCTCACTCACACCATCGAAGCCCTCGCGGCCTGACCTTACTGACTCGCTAGGAGATTCGCATGGCTGTCGTTCACCTTTCCACCGCCTCCCGCAATGCCGCCGTCTCGGCCATTGCGGGCCTTGTCGACGCCGACGCTGGTCCGGGCAAGGTTCTGATCTATGACGGGACGATCCCGGCCGACGCTGGCACGGCGGTCACGACCCAGGTCCTGCTCGCGACCGTGATCCTCGGCGACCCGGCCTACGCTGCCCCGTCCGCCGGCACCGTGACGGGCGCCGACCCGGCCTCCGTCAACGCCGTCGCATCCGGCACCGCGGCATGGTTCCGGCAGACCGACAACTCCGGCGATGTCGTCATGGACGGCGATGTGACCGCGACGGGCGGCGGCGGCACCATGACGCTGTCCACGGTTTCGCTGACGACCGGCTCACCCGTCGACATCACGTCCCTGTCGATCACCATGCCCTCCGGGGCCTGAGCGACAAGGAGGCCTGCGATGGCTCTGCTCCACTTCGACGGGTTCGACCTCGGCGACTATCCGACCATCTACTCGCTGAGCTCTGCCACTTTTGCGGCCACGTCGACATCGACGAGGTTTGGGTCTGGTAGTGCGTTCGCGCTCCGGTCGGGCGGTGTCGCCACGCTCACCTTCCCGGCGTCCAGCACCACTTACGTCGGGTTCGCCTACAGCGCCCCAGTGAGTGCCAACGCCGCGGTGTTGAGCGCCTACGGCGACAACAATGTGACGGAGCATCTGCGCCTGTGGTGGTCCTCCTCGACGACGCTGGCGGTCGGCCGGGCCGCGACGGTACTGGCCACCGCAGCCGTGAATGAGCCCGTGGACTCGTGGGTCTACCTCGAGGTCATGGTCACGGTCGCGGATACGGGAGGTCGGGTCGTCGTCAAGGTTGACGGTGCCACCGTCATCGACTTCACGGGCGACACGAAGAATGCGGGCACCGCGACCACCATCGACACCATCCGAATGACAACGGGAACAGGTAGCTTGCCGCGACTGTTCGACGACCTCTACGTCTGTGACGGTACCGGCGCGGCGCCGCACAACACGTTCCTCGGGCCGGTGCGGGTCTACACCCTCTCCCCGACGGGGGCGGGCACCGACACGGCCATGACCCCGTCCGCGGGCGCGAACTGGCAGTGCGTGGACGAGCAGCCCTACAGCGCAACCGATTACGTCACCGGCTCGACGGGGCAGCGGGACACCTACGCCCTCGCCGACCTGCCGGCATCCCCTGGGACGATCTTCGCCGTGCAGCCGACCACGGTCGCCGCGAAGACCGACGCGGGCGCGCTGAGCTTGAAGACTGCGATCCGCTCCGGCGGGACGGTCTACACCGGCACGGCTGCCGCCCTCGGCTCGACCGACACGTCGGTCCGCACGATCCGCACGACCAACCCCGCCACGTCCGCGGCGTGGACCAAGGCCAATGTCGACGCCCTGGAGGCCGGGGCCGAAGTAGCCTGATCGGAGCGCGATGACCAACGCCAACGTCTCCGCGGTCGCCACCCAGGCGCTCGTCTCTGGCGCGCCGAGCGCGCAGGTCAAGGTGGCCGCGGCCCAGGTGCTCGCATCCGGGTCGCCGGCTGCGCGGGTCAAGGTCGTCGCCGTTCAGGTGCTGGCGCAGGCCATCAACAGTGGCGACGTCGCAGCGGCCCTACCGGCCCTAACCGCGTCCATCGCCGGCACCGTCTCCCCGCCTGTGGTCACGACCACCGGATCGGTCGCAGCCGCGCTGCCTGCGGTTACCGCAGCGGTCACCGGCACGGTCACGATCCGTGGGCAGGTCGCCGCGACCCTGCCTACCCTGACGGCGGCGATCTCGGGGCAGGTCTCCGACGTCGTCGGCGGTGCCATCGACGCGACGCTGCCAGCCATTACCGCGGCAATCTCGGGGACCGCCACCGGCAGCATCACCGGGACCGTGCAGGCCGTCCTGCCACCCCTGGTCGCGCGTCTGAACGCCGCCGACCCGGCCGACCTGCTGTCGGCCCACTCCACCACAAGCATCACGTCACACGTCGCCGCGCCGTTCGTCGCCGACCCGATTGCGGCACACTCAGTCACGCACATCACGTCGGCCATCGCGGCGCCTTCCACGTTCGAGTTCATCTCGGCTCACTCCACGACCCGCATCACGTCGAGCGTCGTGCCCGGACTCGTCATCGCCATCGACCCCGTCACGAACCGCCCGCAGTACCGGCTATTCGTCGTGGACCGTCAAGGCAACCCCCTCGGTGAGCTCGAGAACGCCCGCATCGGCGACCCCGTCCGCACCCTGCAAGGCGCTGGCGTGTTCACTGCGACCCTGCCGAAGAACGACCCGAAGGCGACCCTGCTCGACGTGGGCGCCGAGGTGCAGGTCTGGGCCGGCGCTGAGATGTTGCCCGATGCCTGGTTCGTCCTCGTCGAACCGGGCAAGGATGGCGGCGGCGAGATCTCGTACCAGTTCGTCGGGCTCGAGGGCCTGCTTGACAATGTCGTCATCGGCAAGGAGCGCCCGGACCTGCTCGTCAATGGCGGGTTCGAGGATGGGATGAGCCACTGGCACCCCGTCGCTCTCGCAGGGTCGGCGTCGATGGCCCCGCCCAAGACGACCATCGTCACGGGTTCCGCGGCGAAGGAAGGCGGCAAGGCGCTTCAGGTTGAGGCTGTCGAGTCCGTCAACGTCCGCGAGGTCAAGACGGCTGCCATCTTCTACGGGAACCGCCCGTATGCGTCTGAGCCTCTGTCTGCTGGGTTCCTGCCTGGTGGGGAGAAGGTCATCACCGACCAGCTTCCCGCGTTCTCGCAGGGTACGGCGCTGCTCGTCGAGGGATTCACGGCCGACGTCGACTCGGGCACTGGCATGGCGCTCTCCCAGCGTCGTGCCGACGCCGCGAAGGCCGTCATTCTAAAGGCCCGCCCGGACCTGAAGGTCACGGCCATCGGGCGCGGCGAAACCATTCAGGTCGCGCCGAACAACACCCCAGAGAATCAGGCGAAGAACCGTCGCATCCTCCTCACCGGCACCGCCACGCGGGTCGGTCACCGGCAGGTCGTGCAGCAGTTCTTCAAGTACCGCAACAGCACTCGCGCGCCGATCGACCTAGAGCTTGACGGCTGGATCAACCTGATCCAGTACGTCGGGCCGAGCAAGGATCGGTATGGATTCTACATCAACCGGCGCAACCGGGCGAACCTTGACACCGACCCGATCCCGCCCGCCGACTCGGACCGGACACTGCTCGAAGAGTACGCCGTCCAGTACGCCGGCATGACCCAGGCGAAGGCTGAGGGTTACGACACGGCCGAGGCGCTGTATGCGGCGATCGTCGCGGCGACCCCGTCGAAGGCGAAGATCGTCGCGGCCGAGCACACCGACCTGTCGGAGGACTTCCCGCACGAGAAGTGGGAGCCGGACGGCACGTCGATCATCGCCCCACCGGACGGCCGGGAGTATCTGTACGAGGTGCGCCTCTACGGGTCGGCTGGCAAGACGAAGTTCGACGAGGTGTCGTGCAAGCCGAACGTCGTGACCGGGTTCTACAACGTGACCCGCCCGCAACTATTCGCGGGTCTCGTCGCGCACGCACAAGACCCGGAGTTCTTCAAGGTCGACCTGAACATCGACGCCGACTGCCCTGCCGTCGGCATCCGAGGCGACTACGAGTACGAGCACAAGACGCCCCGCACGGTGTGGGACGCCATCAGTGAGCAACTCCGCTCGGATGACTCGCCGGACTTCTGGATTCAGTCGACACCTCAGCGCCGGGTCGCCCGCACCGCAGTCAAGCGTGGCAGGCGTTCCCCGGTGCGGTTCCGTCTTGGCGACATCGTCACCGGCTACACGGCTGGTGTCGATGGCGGGAAGGTCGCAACCACGGGCATCGTCACGTCGAACCGTTCACGCGGTGGCGGCGTCGCTGAGGCTCGCGTCCGCACCGGCCCCGTCAACGGGCTCGTCCTCGAGCGGGTCCAGTCTGCCGAGCCCGACCGTTCGACGTCACGGCTGCGGCAAATGGGCGCGGCGATGGTCCGTTACGGCCGCACCGACGTCCTGACGTCGGTGACGTGCGACCCGGAGTGGACGGTCTATCTGCTCGGGCATGTCGGGCTGGGCGACGTCGCCTGGTTCGAAGTCAAGGACGGCGACACGGACGTGGCGGGCTGGTACCGCATCGTCGAGATCCGCCATTCCATCAGCAAGCACCAACTGTCCTACGAGCTCGCCCCGGAGGTCTGATCCCGTGGACTACACGAAGCGGCCCGGTGCCCCCGTCGAGTCTCCCCGCCAAACCATCGAGCGCCTCGAGCGTGAGTTGGCGGCGGCGAGGCGTGACCGTCCGCGCGAGACGAAGAAGCCCCTTGTGGTTCGTCTCGATGCGGAGGAGTCGACGTCGTGGGCGCCAGGTACGCCGTGGCTCGATATGTCGGTGGTGCTCACAGACGGGGACATCTGAGGTGGCGTTCGACCCGGATCACCCGACGTTCTACGGCGCGTGCCTTCAGGTCGACAACGCCCGCCTCGTTGCCGGCGTCGAGGAGCATGACGCAACCCGGCCGATGGCTGACGTCATCCGCTACCAGTTCAACGACACCGACTGGGCTGGGTTCCAGCCTGGCGCCCGCGCCGTCATCGGGTTCTACCCGGAGCGGGGACTGCTGACCCTCGACGACGAGGTGGAGTTCTTTGCCGTCGTCGAGCTCCGCGATGACAGTACCGGCTCGATCCGACTGTCGGCCGGCGTCGACCCGTCGTGGAACCTGACCGACCCGAGCCTCGCGACGGAGCCGCTCGGCACGCACTCCGCAGTCGGCGCCTTCACGGCGGGTGGCCGGTCGCGTGTCGTGGTTCCGGTGTCGTCGTACACCGGGGCGATGATCTACGCCGGGGAGGTGCAGCCGATCCTGCTGTTCGAGGCGCTCGACGGGCTGCCGAAGATCATGCAAGTCCGGGTTCGGATGTGGCCCACCTCTGGTGTCGGTGGGGCGTGGGAGGACGATCCGGACTACACCATCGAGGATCTGACGCCGCGGTTCATCGTGTCGCAAGGCTCGGCCGACATGGCATCCGCCGAGGTGGCACCCCGACAGGAGCTCGGCAGCAGCGGGCCTGAGCGCCATCAGCCCGGACCCGGCACCTGGGGCGGCATCGACGACATGGGCGACACTGCGGACGCCTTCTCGCAGATGATCGCACACCTTCACACCTACGGCATTCCCCGCTATCAGGCGTTCATCTCGGGCGGCACCGCGCTCGACGGCACGGTCAACGGTTCATTCACATTCAACTGGACGCAGCACGCCATCGGCACCCCCAGCCATGATTGGACCGGCCGCTACACCTCCGGCATGGTCATCATCGCGGCTGACCCGGTGACCGCGTTCAGCCGTAACGCTGGGCTCGCCTACGACGACCCGGACCGGGTGCCCGGCGAGGCAGCCTCAGGGGTCCGCGACGGCCTGTCCGGTGGGACGTTGCTGTCGAAGTTCTCCGGGTGGACGGCGTATCCAGAACTGTCCGACGCGGGTAGCGCCAATGACCGGCAGGTCGGCGTCCGCACCGTCATCCTCGGCGGCGAGCCAGCATGGACTGAGACTGAGTCGACCGTCGACAGCAACGGCGCGGCGGTTCGCTACTACCTCACGAAGTACGGGCTCGACGGTGCCAACAGTGGCCCGCCTGCACCTACCGCGACGCACGTCTTCCTGCCCGACGCGCCAGTCGTGGCGGTCGAAGTCAACGGCACCACCGCTGGCGCGATGAGCAGCTATGAGTTCGGGTCGATGATCGGCGATGCCGTCGCAGGCGGCAACCGGGGCGTCGACTACACGCCGACGCGGGCGCTGCAGCGGTACGAGAACGTCCAGTTCTTCAACCCGGCCGCCATGAAGAAGGCCCGTAAGCCGCGGTTCTACGTCACGTACACCGAGGTCGACGATGACCCGCGCGATGTGTCGCACGTCGTCGGGATCGGTAAGCCAGCCGACGACCTGAGCATCTTCCGGGTACCGACCCCGCTCGGGACGCTGCGGGAGTTGCGCCCAGGCGAGAAGGTGTCAGACGTGTCAGTCGCGTACCCGCTGAAGGTGAAGCTGGAGGACGGGTCGTGGACTGTCGTGGCTGGGATGACGCCTGACGCGTGACAGCCGAAACCCCGCCCGGTCGCGTTCGGGTGGCCCACTGGGAGGTGGAGCGCCGCGACGGGGCGGGGTTGGCTCGGGGTCAGCCCCGCTCGGCTGCCTGCGGGTAGTGGCTGCGGGAGGCGCGGGCGAGGCGGGCGCGGTAGTCGGCGCGCTCGGCGTCGGCGATGACGGTGTGGAGCCGGTCTGCGATCTCGCTCTGGGTCTTCTCGTTCATGTCGTCCCACTCCTCAGCGGTCTGGTTCACGGCTCCCCCTGTCGGCGCCTTGTGACCTTCAGTGTTCGACGCGCCGCTCTTGATACACGTTCCACCCAAGGAAATGCGAAGACCCCACCCCCGCCGCGGGCACGGCGAGAGTGGGGCCGATCACTCAGAGGCGCTACGGGCGTCTCTGATACCTGCCCACCCAACCCAAAGGCGAGACATGACGCAACTCGAGTCGCAACCCCGAGCCCCGGAGACGATGCTGATGCGCGCCAACGACATGACCGCGCGCGCCCGCTGGTATCTAGCCATCGCCGGCGTCAGGCACCTACTCGTCGGCGGGTTCGCGATCATGATGCCGAGCTCGTTCAAGTCGACCTCGTTCATCCCCATCCTCGAAGCCGCACCGCTCTGGTTCTGGGCGATCTTCTCCCTGGGTGCTGGCGTCGCGTGCGCGGGTGCTGCGGCGAGCCGGTCCGAACCGTTGGCGCGGCTCGGGATGGCATGGTCCGCGGTCCTCACGCTGCTCATCGGCGTGGGCCTGCTGATGTCCGTCTACACCGGCCAGTCCACGAGCCCCACCGGCCCGATCATTTGGCTGGCCGTCGCGCTCAAGGACTTCGTCGTGTGCGCCCAGCCGATCCGCTCACCTTTCGAGGGCCTGACGGAGCAACTCGCACGCAAGAAGAAGCAAGCGCAAACCTGACCCTCGGAGGGCGACCTGATGCCACAGATTGACCTGCCGGGGTGGTCGCAGTTCATCCTCGCCCTAGTCGCCGTCGCGGGAGCGATCGGCGCGCACCGACTGAACAAGCGCGGACAGGTCACCCAGACCGCGCAACAGAATGCCGCTAACGAACTCGCCACGCGCGCGCAGGGCTTCGATGAGATGGAGGCCGTCGTCGAGTGGCAGGCCAAGCAGATCGAGAAGCTCGAGGCTCGCGCGGACCGGGAGTCGCAGGCGCAGGCGCGGCGGTGCCGTTCGTCGCTGGATCACTTCATGTCCGCGTTCATCACGCTCATCGGGCAGGTCGGCGCCGAGGAGGCGAAGCGGTCTGCCGAGAAGGCGCTGACCGAGGCTGAGGTTCATCTCGCCGAAGACCATCCCGAAATGCCCACCCCCTGACGAGGAGCGCCCATGTCTTACGGCACGTTCACTTTGACCGGACGCCACACCACCCCGTCGGGCATCCCGCACAAGGGTCAGGTCGTCGTCACCCCGAACACGATCATCCGCGACACGGCTGGCCTCGTCGTCATGTCCGGGTCGGTTCAGGTCCCGCTCGACGAGACGGGCGCGTGGTCGCTTGTCCTGCCGTGTGACGACCCGTCGCTGAACCCGTCCGAGGGCATCGGCTACAAGGTCGGGTACGCACTGCACTCGACGTCGATGCCGCAGCAGTCGTTCTACGCGGCCTCGGACATGGCTGGGTCGACGCTTGACGTGTCGGAGATTGTGACGGTGAGCGTTCCGACGCCACTGTCCGCGATCGTCGGGCCGCGGGGTGAGCCCGGACCCGTAGGCCCTCCCGGCGCTCCTGCCCGGCAGGTCGTCATCGACGCGAACCTAAACGGTGTCATTGCTGACGGTGTTACGGATGACGCCGCAGCATGGAATGCGATCGTCGCAGCAGCTCCCGATGGGTCGATCATCACGTGGACGGGCAGATCCGTCCTCAAATCGGCCATTCTTTGGAAGTCAAACATTTCTCTGCACGGGCAGGGCTGGGGCAAGTCGGTACTGGCCCCCGTTGACACCACCGGAACAAAGCACTTCCCCGCCATCGGGCAGGCCCCCGGAGCCGCAACCGCCGCCGCACCATGGCTGAACAACACATTCCGTGACTTCGAGGTTGACGGGTCAGGCATCTCGACAACCACATTCAATGTCGCCGACAAGGCGATCTTCATGCAATACATGAAGCGGGCGCAGTTCCTCAACCTCTACTGCCACGACACTGGGGCTACCGGCCTGGGAATGGACCTCCTAACCGAGACCATCATCGACGGCTGCTTCCTCCACAACTGCGGCCGAAACTGGGACGGCACGTCGGGCGGTGCCGCTGGTATCGGGATCGGCACGGGCGGCTGGGAGGACGAGACCGTCACTGTCTCGAACTGCCACGTCACCGGAACGGGTTTGGGCCAGTGGGGGATCTTCTTCGAGGCGCAGATCCTTTACGTCCCAACGATGCCCTTCTCTGGCAGGGGTTACGTCATCACTGGTTGCAGTGCGCAGGGGTCACGCTACGGCTTCGGCGACATGGGCACCCTTGGGACGACGTTCGACAACTGCACGGCATACGGAAACGGTGACGGGTTCCTCGTCGGCGCTGGAGCTCAGCAGGGCTCCATCACGGACTGCACCGCGCACCACAACTCACAGTCCGGGATACGCGTCCGTGTGCCCAGCGTGGGCAACTATCGCATCTCTAGAAACCGCTGCTACTCCAACACGCAGCGCGGGATCTATGTTGCTGCTGGCACCGAGCCGTTCGTCAACCTGACCATCGAAGACAATGAGTGCTACCTGAACCAGATGGCCGGGGTCAGGATGGAGGCCACCACGTCTGGCCTGGGCTTTCCCAGTCTGAAGTTCAACAGGAACCGGCTATTCAACAATGGCCTGTCTTCCGAACCGTATGGCCTCTACCTCGCCGCGGTGGGTGCTGGGATGCAGGTCAATGACAACCGTTGCTTCGATGACCGCGCAACGAAGACCCAGACGGATGGCATGAGGATCGGCAACGGTTCAGGGCTCAACGTGTATAGCGACTCTCAGTTCGAGCGGAACCATCTCATCGGTAACGCGACCATCGGATTCAACCGTAACTTCGCGGTGCTGACGAGTTCGTCAGTGATCGGCAACAAGGGATACAACCCAGTCGGCCCGTCAGCGGTCACCGTCACGGCCTCCCCGATGACGTACACCGCGAGCTACACACCAGAGACGCTCTACATCAACGGCGGCACCGTCACCAACGTCAAGAAGGGTGCCATAACGATCCACGGTGCAGGCGACTGCGTCGTGAACTTGGCGCCTGGGGAATCGTGCATCGTCACATATACGGCAGCCCCCACAATGGTTGCCGACAAGCGCTGACCAGCCGCTCGGGGATTCACCTACAGGCCCGCCATCGCGCGGGCCTTCAGCATGTCCAGGAGGAACCCGTGGCGCTCAACGGTGTAGACATCAGCGGCCACCAGACCGACGCGACCGTGACCGAGTGGCTGCCGCTCGTCGACTTCGTGATCGTGAAGGCCACCGAAGGCAAGGGCACCACCTCGTCGGCATGGGCTCCCCGTGTCGCGCTCGCACGCGACGCAGGGAAACTCGTCGGCCACTACCACTACGCCTGGCCTGAGAACGGCGGCGCGGTCGACGCGGCCCACTTCCTCACCGTCGTGGGCAGCATCTCCGGCGAGGTGGCTGTCCTCGACTTCGAACCGTTCGGGCAGACGTCGCCCGCCGAGTCGTGGCCGCAGTACGTCACCGACTTCGCCGACACCGTCCTGAAGGCGACCTGCCGCGAACCGTGGCTCTACAGCGAGGACTACCACCTCGGCGTCCTCGAGCAGCACGCCACACCCGAGCAGCTCGCACGCATCCGCCGTATGCCGTTGTGGAAGGCGGGCAATGGCAACGCCTACGTGGCCTCGCCTGACGTGTCTCCCGGCGACTTGCATGGGTGGGCGGCGTTGGCGTGCTGGCAGTGGACGTCGACGCCGCTGGACCGCGACGTGTTCTACGGCACCGCGACTGACTGGCGTGGCGAGCCGACCCCGACACCGAAACCCGAGGAGCCTCCCGTGGCGCGAGTGACATGGCGCGGCATCACGACCGACGCCGAGACCGCCCTCTACCTGACCGCAGTCGCCAAAGAGGTCACGGTCATGGCTAAGGCTGCCGGCGTCCCCGACTGGACCGTCACCCCGATCCCCCGTTGCGGCTCCTACCAGACGACGACCGCCGCCTCTGCTGGCACGCACGCCGGGGGTGGCGCGGTCGACATCAACGCTGTCGGGCTCACCGACCGGCAGGCCCGCGTCCTCGAGTCCGCCGCCCGCAAGTGTGGCGGCACCGCATGGTTCCGGCCCGCGCTCGCAGGGGTGTGGCAGAAGCACGTGCACATCCTCCGCTCCGACTGCACCGACCTCGCCTACGCCGCACGCCAACAGGTCAAGGCTTACCGCGCCGGCTACAACGGCCTCGCGAACAACGGCCCCGACACCGGCAACCGTTCCTGGGTGAACGTGACGTGGGCTCAGGTGAAGGCCGCCGCGAACGCCGTCGTGAACGTCGGGTCCGCGGTCGTCATCGACGCGAAGGTCCGCGGCATCCAGCACGCCCTGCGCCTCACCGTCGACGGCAAACTCGGCCCGCAGACGTACCGCGCGGTGTGGCGTCTGTCGCTCGCGTCACGTGAGCAGCGTGCCGGGTTCCTGAAACTGTCCGACGCCGACCGGAAGCAGCTCCAGCGTGACATCGGCTGCAAGTGGGTCGACGGGAAGTGGTCGCTGGTCGGGTCTGAGATGCCGGGTCGTCTGCGTGACGCGGTCGGCGGTGTGCAGCGCGTGATGGGCATCCCGATCGACCGGGTGTGGACGGACTCGGTTGAGGGCGTCCAGTTCAAGCGGCTCTATACGGCGGCCGGGTTCAAGCCGTGACCGTTGACCATCGGCCATATCTGGCGCGTCGGGCGCCGATGATCCGGCGCGTCCTGTTCGCCGGCCTCGCACTGTGCACGCTCGCGGGCGGGGTCACGGCGGGCGCCTTCACCTACGTCACCACCAAACCCAAGGAGACCCAATGAGCAAGCCTTCCATCTGGGGCCGCGAGCCAGCCCTCATCCTCGGCGCGCTCCAGGCCGTCATCGCCCTCGCGATCTCGTTCGGCCTCGACCTCAGCCCCGAGCAGACCGGCGCCATCCTCGCCGCGTCCGCCGCAGTCCTCGCCGTCGTGACCCGCTCGCAGGTCTCCCCGTCCGCGACCGTCGCCGCCGAGACCGCGCCCAGCTCGTCCACCGGCCTCGTCGCCGGACCTGCCGCCGACGTGCCCGAGGGTGAGCCGGTCGACGTCGTGGCCGAGGGCTCCCTGGGTGACGGCCTCGGTGACGCGGTCGAAGGCATCACCGACGGCATCCTCCCCAAGCCTGGCGACGACCAGCCCAAGCCGCAGGGCGGCTACTGGGGCGGCGTCTGACCCGCAAACCCTGCCGCGCCGAGCTCGACCTAGGCGACGAAACCTACGTGTGCGACCGACGCCGAGGCCACGACGGCAAACACCGGGAACGCATGTACGGCGCGGACAGGCGCGGCCAGTACGTGACCGCCATCCGGTGGCGCAGAGTCCGCGACCGACGAGCCTGACACAGAAGAGCCCCACCTGATCCTCACTGGATCGGGTGGGGCTCTTCGTCGTTGTCAGGTCGTCACGATTGGCGCATCCGGTGGCGGCCCGACGAGAAGGCGCAGGTTCGGGGCCGAGGAGGGCGGGTCGACCGGAGTGAGCGTCGCGATTATGTTGCCCTCCACATCAGCGACCACCCCACCATCGCGCGCGAAACGCTCGTACTTGGCCGCCTCGGCCGCCTCCTGCTCGGCGACAGTGCGCGGGTCGTAGCTGAAGAACACAGGTTCAGTCATCGTCCGGCCTCGATCTCGCCGGCCGTCTCGGGCGGTCATGCCCAGTCCTCCTCTTCGTCGATCATGCGCTGGTGGTCGGATGGTGCGCCCGGCGTGAACAGGGCGTCGATGGCGGCACGAATCCACGCACCGGGCGCGTCGTTCGGCAGCGCGGCGTCACGGAGGTGGGCGAGGTCGTCAGGTACGCTTGCCATGTCGGTCTCCTTGACCGTCACGCCCCATCGGTGGGGCTCTTGCGTTGTCAGTTAACTACCCAAAGCGGCCCATCAATGTCTAGTTTAAGGCCACCGTTAGGCGAGCCACGCCTCGTCGTAGTCGGGGTGGTCAGCGTAGACGGCGGCGAGGTGACGCATGACCCGGTGCAGCGCGACACGTTCCCGAACCTTCGCCGTCTCCAACTCCTCCAAGATGCGCCGCTTGGCCTCGCACTCAGCCAGGAAGCGGTCGGGGTGCACGATAATGACGGGCTTCACCATCTGCTCGTCGTCGGAGATTCGGGCCAGCAGGAACCCGGCCAGCGTCGGAGCGTCGCGGCACTGTTCGGTGTAGCACGACCGCTCGTCGGCGTGGCAGTAGCGGTCGCCGCGAATGGTGGCGAACCCTAGCGCTGGCGCACCGCATCGGCCACAGATGTCAGGCGTGGAAACGCCCAGCGCGACCTTGAGCGCTTCGGCCATGCGGCCCAACTGGATCTGTGCCACGGTCGGGGCCTCGGTGCGGTGCTGGACCTCGTAGGCCGCGGACCACTTGTCTGCCAGTGCATCGACTCGCGCCAACCGGGCCTCGGCTGCATGGGCACGGGCATACAGGCCAGCCGTGTTCCGCTTCAGCCGCTCGATCTCGGCCCGCAGTTCGGCCTGCTCGGCGTCCGCCACGGCCATGACGGCATCCGCTCCAGCGACACACTCGTCACACGCGGCGCCATTATGGCAACCCATCGCCTTGCCTAGCGCCTCGCCGTACCGCCGCACCCGCTCGTCGTTGCTACTCTGATCCATGTCGACGCTCCTTGTCGGCCGCGCCCCCGGAGCCTTGCCGCTCGCGGGGGTCTTTCATGCCACGGTAGCACCGCAGCGAACTTACGCGGTACGTTCGTCGGAAGATTTCGGTAGCAGCAGCGCCGCCATCGCCCCAAGCCCCGCGCGGTGCCGGTCCTCGTTGCCGTGGATGTAAGCCGTGCGCGTGATCTGGACTGACGAATGCCCCAGGATCTCCGCGATGACCTTGTCAGACACCCCGGCCATGTCGAGCAGGCTCGCGGTCGTGCCTCGCGCAGCGTGTAGGGCAGGCATGGAACCGAGCGCCGCATCCTTGTCGCACACGCCCGCCTTCACGAGCAGCGCCTTCCACGCGAGCCAGTCACGCTTCGGGTCTTCCTTGCCGCCGTAGAACACGAACTCGCCCCGATGCTCCACCTGCCCGAGCGCGAACGCTGCGGGCGGCACGTCACCGAACGGGATGGACCGCTTCGACGTCTGCGACTTCGGGTCCGTGAGCTGCAACCCCTTGCCGCGGTGCCGGATCAGTTCGTTGCGGATCGTGAGGCGGCCGGCGTCGAAGTCGACATCTTCCCAGCGCAGACCTAGGCACTCCCCTTGCCGCATCCCGAGCAGCAGCGCGCACACCCAGCGCGCGGCGAGCGGGTCACCCTCGAGCGCGCCCAGCACCTTCCGCGCCTGGTCGAGCGTCAATGGCTCGTGGTGCTTCGTGCCGACGGGTGGCGGGTCGACGAGGGCGGCGACGTTGCGCGCCACCTTGCCGTCACGCTCGGCAACCACCAAGGCTCGACGCAGGATCGCGTGCGCCTGTCTGCGGGTCGAGTCCGCTAGCCCCGCGTCCTTCATGGCGGCGTGCATGGCGCGGACGTGTGCGGGTGTGAGCTTGTCGAGACGGTGCTTCCCGAGGTGCGGGATGAGGTACTGGTCGAGGTAGGTGCGGTACCCGTCGAGGGTGCGCTGGCGGCATCTTCCGGGCGCGACCTTCTCGAACCAGTATTCGAGCCATGTGGTCACGGTCATGGAGTCGGTGAGGACGCCCGCCTCGACCTGCCGTTGGAGTGTGCGGAACTTCGGGGTCAGCTCACGCTTCGTCTTGGCGGTCACCTGCTTGCGGGCGGGTTCGCCGTTGGGTTTGTGGTAGGTGACGCGTCCGACCCACATGCCGTCGCTGCTGCGTTGGAAGATCCCGCCTTCGCCCTTCGTGCGACGGCTAGGCACGCCACGCCTCGCATTGCTCGCGTCCATCGAGGCTATGGTGCGTGATGAGCCAGCCGCAGGACCCGTCATCACGGAACACCGGCTCGACAGCCGGGCCGCATGGGCAGTCGTCGTCCGGGTGTTCGATCAGATCATTCACGGGCACGACGTGAACCGTGCTCACCGACGAGCCCCATGCGCTCGCCCTGCATGGATGGATCGACCGCGAGGAGTGGCGAACCTCTTGCCGCACTGACCGCAGCCCCATGACCGGAACAGCCCTTCAATCGCAGGCGGCGTGCAGTCGCCCGAGCAGCCACAGTGCGCGCCGCCAAGCACACCGTCGGGCGCCTTGTCCCAGTGGCCGACGTGCCGGTCATGGCGGCCCGTCTGGCAGCCAAGGCACGGCCCGAGCATGCTCATGCTTCACTCTGCCGCGAGTTCGGGCGGACCTCGTCGGCATGCATTCGCTCGGCCCGCTCGATCCATCGCTTCACCTCGGCGTTGAGCCGCTCGATCTCGTGGGCTGTGTCATGGCTAGCTTTGCTCACATCGACACCTTCCGGTCGGTCGCGCCCCCCGGACGCTGACACGTCGCGGGGGTCCTTCATGTCTACTGTACCTCGTACTGTACCTTAACCGGCGCTAGTGAGGACTAGTGAGGAATACCCCCGGCAAGCCTCTGACCTGCATAAACGTGGCTGGGCACGGTCCCATCATACCCCGTTGCAGCGGACTCATAATCCGTCGGTCCAGGGTTCAAGCCCCTGCTGCCCCACCACCGCGGTTCGTCCCGGTTCGTCCAGGTTCGCCCTGTCACGTCGTGATAGGCGTCTGAACCCGCCCTGCGGGCGTGGACTGGCCGTCGGGGTGCGACCACCGCCGGCCAGTCCTGCGCCTCGCGGTCCGTTCGAGGACCCAGGGGGCGCGCGGACGACGTGGGGGGTGGACACGGCCCCGGGGGTGGGAGTCGGGGCACCGTGCCCATCGACCATGAGGTCGGCGTCGTCCGCGGGACGACCTCGACCCTCCTCCCGAGAAGGGGCCGCGCCGTCCTGCCTCCAGTCTCCACCCTCGGCGAGGGCGCATCGTGCGAAATGCCGCACATTGCACAGATGGGACGAGTCGTCCCGTTCACCCCATCTCGCCCCACGCCTCCGAGCCTGTGGAACGGGATCGGGGCGGGTCCCGCCGACTCCCCCGGCAGAACCCACCCCGTCCTCACCCCCTACCGGTCCCCCCACCGGCCCCACTCCGGCGCTTCCCCCCACGGGTTCGCCGGTCTTCCTCCCCCACGACAACCACTGTGCCGGGCAGTCTGCAAGATCGCCCCGTCGAAAGTCAGGGGTTTCCGCAAGATCGCTGCAAGGAGCGGGGCCCGAGGTCGAGAGATCCCAAGCCCCCACGGCGTCACCGGCGCGGGATAGGTTCCGATGACCGAAGGCTCGGGGGCCACCAAGACTGGGGAGAATCACATATGTCGACCAAGCCCATCCTGCGCGCGCTGGCGGTCTCCGCCGCCGCCGCGAGCGTCATCGCCGCCGGCTCCTCGAGCGCGACAGTCAGCGCCGCACCGACCCGGCCCTCCCCCGCGGCTGCGGAGTGCCAGACGGCGCCCGACCTCGCCCGCGTGCGGTCCGGGAGCACGGCCAAGGAGCCCGAGCTCTACTCCAAGAACGAGGCGAACGCATACGGCGTCATCAAGGATGCCCCGCGCCTGCCCAACGGCAGCGTCCACATCCCGACCGTCTTCCACGTCGTCTCGGACCACACGCTGTCGGCCACCGAGAAGGCGCGCTGGGAGCGGCTCATCGCCGCGCAGATGACCGTGCTCAACGACTCCTACGGCGGCAAGACCGCGCCCGACGCCGCAGACTCGCCGTTCCGCTTCTCCCTCGCCAAGATCGACTACACCGTCAACGCGCAGTGGTACACCGTCTCGCCGGGCAAGACCGAGCGCGACATGAAGAAGGCGCTCTACACCGGCAACTCCGAGACCCTCAACGTCTACTCCGCCAACATCGGCGGCGGCCTGCTCGGCTGGGCCTACTTCCCCAAGGGCTACAACAACGGTCGCGACTACATCGACGGCGTCGTCATGCTCGACGAGTCGATGCCCGGCGGCACGGCCGGCAAGTACGCGCAGGGCGACACCCTGACGCACGAGGTGGGCCACTGGCTCATGCTCGAGCACACCTTCAAGGGCGCGTGCTCGGCGAGCGGTGACTTCGTGGCCGACACCCCGCGCGAGGCGGTGCCGCAGTTCAACTGCCCCACCGGCGCCGACACGTGCACCGCGCCCGGCCTCGACCCGATCCACAACTTCATGGACTACACGCAGGACTCCTGCATGAACATGTTCACGCCGGGCCAGGTGGAGCGGATGAACGACGCCTGGGTCGCCTTCCGCCAGGTCCCGACCAGCTGACCCCAGCACCCACCCGTCGCACCGACCTGTCGCACGATGGCGTATGCCGCGTGCTTCGACGGCGTGGCCCGTCCGGTCCCAGGACCGGCGGGCCACACCTGCGTCCCGGACATGTGGCACATCCGTCACATGTGTCACGGATCCCGGCCGAATTTCTCGGGAATCGCCCCTTGTGCAACCCTCGCACCTATGGTGGAGGGGACCGGCCGGTCAGGACGTGGGGGCGTTGGCGATGGCCTTCCGGTTGCGGTGCCGGGTCCACCGCACGAGGGTCGACGGTGACAGCAGCAGTACCTCGAGGGGGGTGGCTTGACGGTGACAGACGCCAATGAGCGCAGTGGTCCGCGCGTCCTGAACATTCGGATGCGCGGCAGACTTGTGCCCTTCGCGACGATGCTCCTGCTCTTTGCGATGCTGCCCTTCCTGGGTGGCAGCGCACCCCAGACGCCGACCGCATCGGTCGTGCTCGCGGCAGGGTCGCCTGCCGTGAAGGACGCCGTGGCTGCCGTGGGGCAGGCCCAGGGAGAGCTGTCCCGGTCGACGGCCGCCAGCGCCCCGACAGCGGCGCTGGCTCCGGTCGACTCCGCCTTCTCGACCGCCATCGGTGGCGGTCTGTTCATGTTCCCGGCGATCAGCCTGACGCCGGCGACGGCCGAGGCCATCGCGGCCCCCATCGTCGGGCGGCCGCTCTTCATCCACCCCGTGGCCGGCGGTGAGACCTCGCCGTTCGGCCCGCGCATCCACCCGCTCCTCGGTCGCCCGATGTTCCACACCGGCATCGACCTCGCGGCAGCCTGCGGCACGCCGATCCACGCAGCCGCGGACGGCACGGTCATCTACGCCCGGGTCTCGGCGTCATGGGGCGGACGCACGATCATCCAGCACAGCCCGACGGTCAAGACCGCCTACGGTCACCAGTCGAAGTTCCTCGTCACCGAGGGCCAGACCGTCAAGCAGGGCCAGGTCATCGGCCTGAGCGGTACGACCGGTTGGTCCACCGGCTGCCACCTGCACTTCGACGTCATCATCAACGACCGCTACGTCGACCCTGCTCCCTACCTCGGCTTCGCGCCGTCAGCCACGTCATCCGTCCCGTATGCCGTCGTCCCGCACCTGGTGCTCGACCCGGGCAGCCGCGTCATCCGCACCGTCGCGGACGGCGACGTCCCGCTCACCGAGGCCACTGTCGCGACGTCGTCGCCCAGCAGCACGGGTGGCCGTCCGCCGTCGACCAGCAAGCCCACGGGCACGCCGACGACGAGCCGTCCCACGACGAGCTCTCCTGCTCCCACGACGAAGCCGTCCCCGACGAGCACCAAGCCGTCCCCGACGGGCAGCGCCACGACGTCCACCATGCCCCCGACGACGACCCCGCCGAGCACGACGACCACCACAGGGTCGACGGGGACGACGGGGACGACGACGGGCACACCCAGCACGACGACCACGACGACTCCCCCGGACACGACGACCACGAGCCCGGCGCCTGCGACGAGTGACGCGCCGGCAGCGTCCGACCCGCCGAGCTCGACGAGCGCTGCGGCAGCCGCCAAACCCGCCGCGTCCGAGCCGACGGCGACCGCCACGGCCACGGCCACTGCGGCACGCGTGCTCAAGACCGCCACCGCGGTCGCCACGGCGGCCGAGACCTCGACGAGCACGTCCACGGGCACCGCGACGAGCAAGCCCGCCACGTCGGCGGCGATCGAGCCCACGTCCTCCTCGACGAGCGAGCCCAGCGCGTCCTCGACGACGGCGGCGGAGGGCAGCCCCTGACCTGCGTGGCCGGGCCTGCGTGAACCGGTCGGCGCCCCGCTCCCCCGTGGAGCAGGGCACCGACCGCGTGCCTGCGGTCCTCACGATTCGGGCACGCTCGGCGCGGAGCGTGTCGCCCGGGTGCTGGAGCCGATAGGTTTCCGGGATGGACGACGTGAACCCCACCGCCGCGGTGCCGAGCGATCGGACCCCGGACACGCCTCGTGACCCGATGGTCGTCATCGACGGAGTCAACAAGCACTTCGGCGACCTACACGTGCTGCGCGACATCAACCTCACCGTCGGCAAGGGCGAGGTGGTCGTCGTCCTCGGACCGTCCGGCTCGGGCAAGTCGACGCTGTGCCGCGCCATCAACCGCCTCGAGACCATCGAGTCGGGCACCATCTCCATCGACGGTCAGGCACTGCCCGAGGAGGGCAAGCCGCTCGCACAGCTGCGGGCCGACGTCGGGATGGTCTTCCAGTCCTTCAACCTGTTCGCGCACAAGACGATCCGCGACAACGTGACGCTCGGGCCGATCAAGGTGCGCAAGAAGTCGAAGTCCGACGCGGACCGGCAGGCCACCGAGCTGCTCAAGCGGGTCGGTGTCGAGGCACAGGCCGACAAGTACCCCGCCCAGCTCTCCGGCGGCCAGCAGCAGCGCGTCGCGATCGCCCGCTCGCTCGCGATGGGCCCCAAGGTCATGCTCTTCGACGAGCCGACCTCGGCCCTCGACCCGGAGATGGTCAACGAGGTCCTCGACGTCATGGTCGGCCTCGCCAAGGAGGGCATGACGATGATCGTCGTGACCCACGAGATGGGCTTCGCCCGCAAGGCCGCAGACCGCGTCGTCTTCATGGCCGACGGCCAGATCGTCGAGGTCGGCACGCCGCAGGAGTTCTTCACCAACCCCCGCAGCGACCGCGCCAAGGACTTCCTCGGAAAGATTCTCACGCACTGACCCACCGGAACCATCTGCACCAATCGACAGGGATCGGCACGCAGCACCGCGTGCCGTGAGCAACCACCCAGGAGGAACCCAGATGAAGGCACGACGACTCGGAGCCGTTGCGGCGGCTGCGACGTTGGCGCTCACGCTCGCCGCGTGTGGATCCAGCGACAGCGGAGGCAACGCCGGCTCCAGCGGCGGCAAGGGGCTCAAGATCGGCATCAAGTTCGACCAGCCCGGACTCGGCCTCAAGAAGGGCACCGAGTTCACTGGCATGGACGTCGACGTGGCGAAGTACGTCGCCAAGTCCCTCGGGACTGCCGAGGGCGACATCACCTGGGTCCAGGCTCCCAGCGCCCAGCGTGAGACGCTCATCTCGACCGGTCAGGTCGACATGGTCGTCGCGACCTACTCCATCACCGACGCCCGCAAGGAGAAGGTCAGCTTCGCCGGGCCGTACTTCATCGCCGGTCAGGACCTTCTGGTTCGCGCCGACGACAGCTCGATCACCGGCCCGGACACCCTCAAGGGCAAGAAGCTCTGCTCGGTGACCGGTTCGACCTCGGCCCAGAAGGTCAAGGAGAAGGTGCCGGACGTCAACCTCCAGGAGTTCGGCACGTACTCCGAGTGCGTCGCTGCGCTCGCTTCCGGCGCGATCGACGCCCTGACGACCGACGACACGATCCTCGCCGGCTACGCCGCCCAGGACCAGTACAAGGGCAAGCTCAAGGTCGTCGGCCAGCCGTTCTCCACGGAGAACTACGGCATCGGCATCAAGAAGGGTGACACGGCCATGTGCCAGAAGATCACCGATGCCATCAAGACGATGATCAGCGACGGGTCTTGGCAGAAGGCCGTGGACGCCAACCTCGGGCCGGCCGGCTACAAGCCGGGTGCGGGCAACCCGCCCACCCCGGCTTCCTGCTCCTGACGCACACGCACACGCACGGGCGCGGGATGTCCGAACGGTCTGGCATCCCGCGCCCGGATCATCACGAGAGGTGATGGATGGGCGACATCCTCAGCAAGTACGACATCTTCGGGGCGTTCTGGGTCACGATCCAGCTCTCGGTGCTCTCAGCGATCGGCGCGCTGGTCCTCGGGACCATCGTGGCGATCCTCAGGGTTTCGCCCGTGAGGATCCTTCGACTGCTCGGCACGTCCTACGTCAACGTCTTCCGCAACACGCCTCTGACGTTGCTCATGGTCTTCAGCATCCTCGGGCTCTCCTTCATCCTGGGGATCAACCTGTCGCAGGACCTCTCCCGTAACGCCTATCTCTGGGCTGTCGTGGTGCTGTCCGTCTACCACGCGGCCTTCGTCTGCGAGGCCTTGCGCAGTGGCGTCAACACCGTTCCGGCCGGTCAGGCCGAGGCTGCGCGTGCCATCGGGCTCACCTTCGGGCAGTCGTTGCGCGAGGTCCTGCTTCCGCAGGCCTTCCGCGGCGCGGTGGCACCGCTGGGTTCGGTCCTCATCGCCCTCATCAAGAACACGACGGTTGCGGCGGTCATCCTCGGCACGTCGGAGGCGGCGGGTCTGCTCGCCAAGATCACCGAGAACGAGGGCGCCAGCCTGCCGACCTTCTTCCTGTTCGCGCTCGGTTTCGTGATCCTCACGCTGCCGTTCGGGATCCTGTTCACCCATCTCTCCCAGCGTCTGGCGGTGAAGCGATGAGCTCCGAGATCGTGCTTTTCGACGCGCCCGGCCCCAAGGCCCGGCGGCGTCACTCCATCCTCACCGTGGTCGGTGTCGTGGTCGCCCTCACCCTCGTCTGGCTGGTCGTGCGAAAGATGGGCGAGGCCAACCAGCTCGAGGGTTACATGTGGACGCCCTTCGTCAACGACCCCGAGGTGTGGACGCAGTACCTCCTGCCCGGTCTCTGGGGAACGGCGAAGGCCGCGGCGCTCTCGGTCGTGTTCGCCGGCATCTTCGGGATCGTCTTCGGCATGGCGCGCCTGTCGTCGAACAGGTGGATCAGCATCCCGGCAGGCGTCGTCGTGGAGTTCTTCCGCTCGGTGCCGGTGCTCATCATGATGGTCTTCGCCTACTTCGGATACTTCGCCACGAGCGACCTCGTCTCCGCCCAGACAGCGCCGTTGGCTGCCGTGGTGCTGGCGTTGACGCTCTACAACGGCTCGGTCATCGCCGAGCTGGTCCGTTCCGGCGTCTTCAGCCTGCCGAAGGGCCAGAGCGAGGCCGGCCTGTCAATCGGACTCTCGCCCGGCCAGACGCTGCGATCCATCCAGCTGCCCCAGGCCCTGACGGCCATGCTGCCCGCGCTCGTCGGCCAGCTCGTCGTCGTGCTCAAGGACAGCGCGCTCGGCGTCGTCATCACCTACCCGGAGCTGCTCAACGCCGCAAAGACCCTCGGCTCCGCCTACGCCAACACGGTCCCGGCCTACCTCGTGGCAGCGCTGATCTTCATCGCCATCAACTACCTGCTCACGCGGTTGGCCCGAGCCGTGGAGGGCTGGCTCAAGCGACGTGGCGGGTCCCACCGCGCCGCTGGAACCCCGGACGCCGAGATCACCGACCTCGAGGTCGGCTCAGGTGTCGGCACCGGCGGCGGGCGCTGACCTCGACGTCAACGAGAAGGGCCCCGACACCAGGTGTCGGGGCCCTTCTCGTTCGGTGCTCCCCCGATTGGACTCGAACCAATAACCTGCCGGTTAACAGCCGGCTGCTCTGCCAATTGAGCTACAGGGGAATGCTGCTGCGCAACCATAGCAAAGCATTCGCGCGGACACGAAATCGGGTGCGGCGCCTCGGAATCGGCGCGTCGCAGGGGGCCTCGGACGTCCCCCTCCGGACCGTCAGAGGCCCACTTCGGCACGCAGGCGTGCCAGCCGCTGGGCCGCCTCGCGCGCCACGTCGGGGTCCGTGAGGTCGGCACCCTTGCCGGGCACCGTCTGCTCGACGAGGGCCCCCGTGGCGAGGTCCTGGCGGATGACGACGCGCACAGTGCGACGGCCTGCGGTACGGAACTCGTCGGCGAGCACGACACTCGCCTGCAGGCGCTCGCGCAGCGCCTGCTGCAGCAGCGAGGGCTCGGTGACGCGCCACCGCGCGGGTTGCCCGCGGTCGACCCACGTCACGGTGAGGGTCGAGGTCTCGCCCTGCCACGTGCCGCTCTCGGCCTCGTGCCACGGCCGGCTCCACACGAGGCCGTCGGTGCCGACGAAGGCAAGGTGGTGGGTCGTCGCGACGACGTGGCCGCCCGACTGCTCGTCGCGCGCCCAGGCGAGCACCTTGGCCCCGCCTCCGAGCGGCACGGCCGCGCGGACGTCAGCGGGCAGCGCCGGCCGGCGCCGCCGTTCGAAGAGTGCCATCAGCCCATCCCTGCCTTGATCGCGGCCAGCTCCCGTTGGAGCGTCTGCAGCTGGATGCCGAGCTCGCGGGTGCGCTCGGGCTCCGGCGTCTCGGCGTGGTCGAGTCGGCGCATCTCGCTCATGGCGTCGGCGATCCGGCGCGTCAGCGCGATGGTGCGCACCCGGTCGAAGAGTTCGTCGACGTAGCGCGACGTCGGCAGGCCGGTGTTGGGGTCCATCCGGGTCGGCAGGGTGTCGACGGCGAGCTCGCTCACGAGGCCCGCGACCGGGGATGGCGCGGCCTCGGTCACCGCGGAGGTCCAGGCGCGCGCGTTGCCCTTGTCGCCGCTGTGGTGGGCGATCCGGATGCCGTCGAAGACCGCGCGGTGGGCCTGCGCGGAGAAGGAGTCGGGCGTCAGCAGGTCGATGGCGCCGGGCTTGAACACCGTGGGGAACTGGAGCAGCACCTGGAGCAGCTGCCGCTCGGCGAGCACGACGGGGTCGCGGCGGTCCGGCATCGGCATGCCGGCGTGGTCGGCCGCGGTGGGCTCGGCGTCGTCGCGGCCGTTCCGGTCACCTCGCGCGTCCTCCTCGACCTTGATCTTGCCGGCCCGGGACACCTCGGTGGCGACCTGCTCGACGTCGAGTCCGAGCATGCCCGAGACCTCACGGGTGTACTCCGGGCGGAGCGACTGGTCGCGGATCGAGGCGATGATGGGCGCGACGGCGCGCACCGCCTGGATGCGGCCCTCGGCGGTCGCGACGTCGAAGCGCTTGATCGTCGTGCGCACCGCGAACTCGAACATCGGCACGGCGTCCTCGATGAGCGCCTGCACGGCCGGGTCTCCCCCGGCCTGACGCAGCTCGCACGGGTCCTTGCCCGACTTCTCGACGGCGACGAAGGACTGCGAGGTCCACTTCTCGTCGTCGGCGAAGGCGCGCATGGCGGCCTTCTGCCCGGCGGCGTCACCGTCGAAGGTGAAGATCACCTTGGCCGGCGCGAGGCCGGCCTCGTCGCGCATGAGGCGCCGCAGCGTCTTGATGTGGTCGGCGCCGAACGCCGTGCCGCACGTCGCGACGGCCGTCTCGACGCCGGCGAGGTGGCACGCCATGACATCGGTGTAGCCCTCGACGACGACGGCCTGGCGCCCCTGCGAGATCTTCTTCTTCGCAAGGTCGAGGCCGTAGAGCACGGTCGACTTCTTGTAGATCGGCGTCTCGGAGGTGTTGAGGTACTTCGCCTCGATGCGGTCGTCGTCGAAGATGCGGCGGGCGCCGAAGCCGACCGTGTCGCCGGTGATGTCGCGGATCGGCCACACGAGCCGGCCGCGGAAGCGGTCATAGAGCCCGCGGGCGCCGCGGCCGGCGATGCCGCCGGTGACGAGCTCGTCGTCGGTGAAGCCCTTGGCGCGCAGGTGGCGCACGAGGTCCTCGCCGCCGCGCGGCGCGAAGCCGATGCCGAACTGCTTGACGTGCTCGCTGTTGAAGTCGCGGGCGCGCAGGAAGTCACGGGCCGTGCGGGCGGCCTGGCTGCCGAGGAGCAGCTCGGTGTAGTACTCCTCGGCGACACGGTGGGCCTCGATGAGGCGGCTGCGCCGGCCGAGACCCTCCTCGCGGGGCCGGTCGCCGTTCTCGTAGCGCAGCTCTATGCCGAGCTTCTGGGCGAGCCGCTCGACGGCCTCGGAGAAGGTCAGGTGGTCGACCTTCTGCACGAACGAGATGACGTCGCCGCCCTCCTGGCACCCGAAGCAGTGCCAGGCGCCCACGGCGGGACGGATGTTGAACGACGGGGTCTTCTCGTCGTGGAAGGGGCACAGGCCCTTGAGCGAGCCGGGGCCGGCGGAGCGCAGGGTCACGTGCTCGCGCACGACGTCCTCGATGGACGAACGCGCCTTGACCGCCGCGATGTCCTCGCTGTTGATCAGCCCCGCCATCTGCCTCCTGTCGCTGCGGGTGATTCTAGGTGCTCGCCGGTCGGCCCCTCGTCACCGGCACCACTGGCTGTGGAGGGCGAGGGCGCGCACGTCGGTCAGTGAGGCCACCTGGTCGACGACGACACGCAGCCGCTCCCCGTCGTCGCAGGCCGCTGCGTGGTCGGCCTGGAAGGCAGCGTCCAGGCGCTCCTCGGGCGACACGGCATACGCCTCCACGAGGGCACGGACGACGTCACGCTGGCCCGACATGACCGACAGGCGCTCCTCGGTCGTCATGACGAAGTGGTTGGCGATCGCCTTGAGCACGGAGCACTCGGCGCGCGTGTCGTCGGGGACGACGAGGTCGGCCTCGAATCGGCACAGCTCACCCGGCCCGTGCCGCTCCCGGGTCGCCTGCTCGACGACGAGCACGAAGTGGCCGATGAGCCGGCTCGTCATGTCCTTGAGGCGCGCCAGGTCACCACGGGAGCCGTCGTATGCCGTGGGCATCGCTCCCGAGGCCAGCAGGCGTTCCAGCGCGGCCCCCAAGGCGTCGGCACCGAGGTCGGGGGCGTAGGTGCGGCCGGCCACGTCGATGACGTCGGCCATGTCGCGCGAGTGGAGCACCCGCGGGTCGATCCAGCCGGACGCGATGGCGTCCTCGACGTCGTGGACGGAGTAGGCGACGTCGTCGGACCAGTCCATGACCTCGGCCTCGAGGCACCGGTTGCGGGGCTCGGCGCCCTCGCGGATCCAGGCGAAGACGGGCAGATCGGAGGGGTAGACGCCGAACTTCCTCGTCTCGTAGGAGCCGTCGCCGCGCCCCCAGGGGTACTTCGTCGTGGCATCGAGACTCGCCCGGGTCAGGTTGAGACCGGCCGAGGTGCCGTCGGCGTGAGCCCGCTTGGCCTCGAGCCTCGTGAGCAGGCGCAGGGTCTGCGCGTTGCCCTCGAATCCCCCGATGTCCGAGGCGATCTCGTCGAGCACGGTCTCGCCGTTGTGCCCGAACGGCGGGTGCCCGAGGTCGTGCGAGAGGCACGCCGTGTCGACGACGTCGGCGCTGCAGCCGAGCGCCGCGCCGAACTCGCGCCCGATCTGCGCCACCTCGAGCGAGTGCGTCAGCCGGTTGCGGACGAAGTCGTCGTGGCCGGGCGCCAGCACCTGCGTCTTGGCGGCGAGGCGGCGCAGGGACGACGAGTGCACGACCCTGGCCCGGTCCCGGGCGAAGTCGTCACGGTCGGCGCGCTTCTGGGCAGGGTCCTCTGCGACCCAGCGCTCCCGGTCCCGATCCTGATAGCCCACACCGGAACTCTATGCGGCGCGATCGAACCGACCGCGACGCCGCACCCGTGGCGCATACTGCAGAGATGGAGCCGCTCAGGCTTCCAACCTCAGGAGCACGCCATGGGCGACAAGTCACCGAAGTCCCACATGTCCACGAAGGCCAGATCGCTCAAGGAGAAGCGTGCCGACAAGCACGCGAAGTCCGCCGCCAAGGACCACACGGAGATCATCCCGCCCAAGACCAAGCGCTGACGGCGAGCTGGCCACCTCCGCTCAGCCGAGCTCGGCCTGAAGGCGTCGCACCCAGGCCGGCTCGGTGCCGTAGCGCTGCGTCTTGATGAGGCGCAGGTTGGCGCAGTCCTCGACGAGCTCGGCCATCCGCCTGTCGCGCGTCGACTCCTGCTTGGCGGTGAGGACCCAGTTGGTCGCGATCTTGCGGTACGACGGCGTGGCGCCGTCCCAGAACGCTGCGGCGCGCTCGTGGACGCGCAGCAGCGCCTCGTAGTCGTCGGACCACACGAGCTCGCGGTTCTCGTAGGCGTAGACCCCGGAGCGGTCGGCCCGGCGCCTCTCGAAGGCCGCCAGACCGGCCGGGTGCATGCGCCCGGCCGCCGTCAGCTCGGCCACCGCGTCGATGTTGATCGTGCTCCAGTTGCTGCCCGGTTTGCGCGGCGTCCACCGCTGGCGCACGGCGTCCTCGTCGATGCGCTGCGCCATCGAGTCGATCCAGCCGAAGCAGAGCGCCTCGCGCACGGCCTCGGCCCACTGCAGCCCACGGGGCTCGACGTGCTTCTTGTGCAGCCCCATCCACAGCTCCGTGGCGCTCTCGTGGTGGACCTCGAGCCAGGCCCGGAAGTCGTCGGCATCGTCGAAGAAGGTCGCGGGCCGCTCGGCCGATCCGCCCTGTCGCATACCCCGATCCTGCCACCGGCCACCGACGCCGCGGCAGACGCTGGGAGGATCGACCCGTGACCGACCGCATCGTCCTCGCCGCCCGCAACAACGCCCTCTGGTGCGACGCCGTCGCGCGTTCGCACGGCGTGGCGTGCACGACCGACGACGTGGCGTGGACCGCGTCGACGCGCACGCCGCCCTACTACCCCGACGCCGTGACGCTGTCGCCGGACGCCGGGGAGTACGACGTGCTGGCCCGCATCGACGACTCGGACGGCTGCTCCGTCAAGGACTCGTGGTCCCGGCTCGACCTGTCGATGGAGGACTTCGCGCGCCTCGTCGTCGGCGAGTGGGTCTGGCTCGACCCGTCGGTCGCGTCGACCCGGCTGGCCGCCGACAGCCGCTGGCAGCGCCTCACGACGCCTGCCGAGATGGCGGAGTGGGTGCGCGGCTGGGCGAGCGACCCCGACGCCGAGGCCATCCTGCGCCCGTCGCTGCTCGACGAGCCGGGCGTCCACGTCCTCGGCGCACGGGCCTCGGACGACCCGGCATCACCGATCGTCACCGGTGCGATCGTCAACGTGACCGGCGAGGTGGCGGGCCTCGGCAACGTCTTCGCCCGCGACGGCGACGTCGAGAGGGCCTGGAGCGCGGCCGCGGCCGCGGCGCGGACCGTCACCGGCGGCACACCCCTCGTCGGCTGGGAGGCCGGCGCGAGCGTCGACGCCGCGGTGGCCGCGGGGTGCGAGCGGCTCGGGCCGCTCAGCGTCTGGCTGAAGTGAGGCTCAGCCGCCGCTGACCGACAGCTCGGCCTCGGCGATGGTGCGGCGGTGCTCCTCGGACAGCTCTCGGGACTCGAGCCAGCGGTCGGGCAGTGCCACGGTGCGCGAGGAGCCCGCGCGACCGCGCTGGCCCTCGGCAGCCTCGCCCGGCCACGGCGCGTCAGGGTCGAGCGTGGCGAGCAGCTCGTCGAGCGCAGCCATCGAGTCGACGAGCGCGAGCGAGTTGCGGATCGTCGAGCCCGCCGGGAATCCCTTGAGGTACCAGGCGATGTGCTTGCGGATGTCGCGGCAGGCGCGCTCCTCCTCGCCGTAGAAGTCGCAGAGGTATGCCGTGTGCTTGCGCAGCGTCTCCGAGACCTCTCCCAGCGTGGGCGTGACCCGAGCCGAGGTGCCGGCGAAGGCCGCCGCGAGGTCGGTGAAGAGCCACGGGCGACCGAGGCAGCCGCGCCCGACGACGACGCCGTCGCAGCCCGTCTCGCGGACCATGCGCAGGGCGTCCTCGGCGGACCAGATGTCGCCGTTGCCGAGCACCGGGATGCTCGTCACGGTCTCCTTGAGCATCCGGATGGCGCTCCAGTCGGCCGTGCCGGAGTAGGCCTGCGACGCGGTGCGCCCGTGCAGCGCGACCGCAGCGACGCCCTCGGCCTCGGCCGTCAAGCCCGCGTCGAGGAAGGTGAGGTGCTCGTCGTCGATGCCCTTGCGCATCTTGACGGTCACGGGGATGTCGCGCTTGGCGCCCTCCTCGACGACGGCGCCGACGATGGCCTTGAAGAGATCCTTCTTCCACGGCAGGGCGGACCCACCGCCCTTGCGGGTGACCTTGGGCACCGGGCAGCCGAAGTTGAGGTCGATGTGGTCGGCACGGTCCTCGGTGACGAGCATCCGTGCGGCGGCGCGCGCCGTCGCGGGGTCGACGCTGTAGAGCTGGATCGAGCGCGGGTTCTCGTCGGGGTCGTGCTCGATGAGCCGCATCGACTCAGGCGTCCGCTCGACGAGCGCGCGCGAGGTGATCATCTCGCTGACGTAGAGGCTCGTCGCGCCGCTCGCGCCGCCGATGGCCCGCCCCTCGTTGCCGTACTCGCGGCAGAGGCGGCGGAAGGCGCGGTTCGTGATGCCGGCCATCGGCGCCAGCACGACGGGTGAGCCGATGACGTGGCGGCCGATGCGCAGCGGCGGCAGCACGGCGCCCGGGGTGTCGGTCACGGGGGTCATCACGTCGGTCACGCGCTCGATTGTCCCCGATCAGGCGCGCGAGGCCGAATCGGCGACGGCCCGGGCGAAGCGCAGGAGGGCGTCGGCGAAGGCCTCCGGCTGGTCGAGGTTGGCGAAGTGGCTCGCGCGCGGAACGATCTCGACGCGGGCGCCGGGGCAGGCCCGCAGGTAGGCCCTGGCACCGACGCGGAACTGGTCGAACCGTCCGTTGAGGAGCAGCACCGGACAGTGCACGCCGCGCAGCATGGCGGGCCTGCAGTGCGCCATGACCTCGCGCCACGCGGCGGCGGTTGGCGTGAAGTAGTAGCCGCCGGCGATGACCGGGTCGACCCGCTCGGCCGGGTAGAGCCGGTGCAGCACGCGGTCGTTGACGCGCGTCATGCGCTCCGGGCCGAGCCGATCGGTCAGCGCCGCGACGCCGCGGTAGATCGCAGCACCCGGCCCGGTCGGGGTGGCGCTCGCCCCGGCGAGGACGAGGCCGTCGAGCGCGTCGGGGTGCGACGCGGCATACGCCATCGCGGCGTACCCGCCCAGCGAGTGGCCGACGAGGACGACGGGCACGCCCCCGGGGACCGCCCGCACGGCGTCGTCGATGACCTCGACGCAGCGGGCGAGCGTGAACTCCTCGGTGGCACGCGCGCCGTGGCCCGGGAGGTCGACGAGCGTCAGGTCGACGTGGTCGCGCAGCAGCGGCACCTGGGGCGCCCACTGGGTGCTCGACAGGCGCGACCCGTGCACGAGGACCAGGTGAGCACGCACACCGCGAGGATGCCACGATGGCCCGGTGACCCACCTCATCCGCGCAGACGAGCTCGCCCACGAGATCGAGGACGTCGTCGTCCTCGACGTCCGGTGGGCGCTGACCACGGCGAACACCCCTGCCGGCCGGGCCGACTACGACGCCGGCCACGTGCCGGGCGCCTTCTTCGTCGACCTGGACGCCGAGCTCGCGGCTCCCCCGGGCAAGGGTGGGCGCCACCCGCTGCCCGACCCCACCGTCGTCCAGGCGCTGCTGCGCCGGGCGGGGATCACCGAGCACACCCGGGTCGTCGTGTACGACGGCAAGGAGTCGTATGCCGCCGCGCGGGCCTGGTGGGTGCTGCGCTGGGTGGGGGTGTCCGACGTCCGTGTCCTCGACGGCGGGTATGCCGCCTGGCTGGCCGCAGGGCTGCCCGTCTCCACCGAAGAGCCCCCGGACCGGCACGGCGACGTCGTCGTGCGGCCGGGCGCCCTGCCGACGCTCGACGCCGACGGCGCGGCTGCGCTGGCGCGCGACGGCCTGCTCCTCGACGCGCGGGCCCCGGAGCGCTACGCCGGAGAGACCGAGCCGATAGACCCGGTCGCGGGCCACGTCCCCGGCGCCGTCAACAGCCCCACCACGGCGTGGGTCACGGACGACGGGACGTTCCGCCGCGACCTGGCCGAGCACTGGGCCGCAGTCACCGAGGGCGTCGACCCCGGCGACGGACGGGTCGGCGTCTACTGCGGGTCGGGCGTCACGGCAGCCCACGAGATGCTCGCGCTCGCCGAGCTCGGGATCGACACCGTGCTCTACCCCGGTTCGTGGAGCGAGTGGATCCGCGACCCCGCGCGCCCGGTCGCCCTGGGTCACCAGCCCGGCTGACCGTCGCGCACGGGCGCGATCACTGCCCGAGAAAGACCCTGACGCGGACGCTCGGCCGGGGCGGTATCTGACGTGCGCCTACCGGTCTCGACGACCCAGCGCACGCTCGGCTGCCGCGCGCACCGACACGTCGGCGTCGTCGAGCAGCCGGACCGCTGCCGCCGTGTGCTCCGAGTCCCCCATCGCACCGAGGACCCGCGCCGCGGCCGCACGCACTCGTGGCACCGCGTCGTCGACGAGCGCGAGGCACGCGTCGGCCGCGCCCGCGACCTCCCAGCGGCCAGCCACCTTGGCGCATATCTCTCGCACCCGCCACGCCGGATCGCCCAGTCCGGCAACGACATCCACGCTGCACTGCTCGTCCCAGACGTAGAGCAGGGTCCGCGCCGCCCAGACCCGTGCCCAGTACGCCGTCCGCTCGTCGAGAAGGTCCGGTGCGCCCCAGCCGTCCACCACGGCGCCACCGACCCAGCGCGGGTCCGGGTCGGCCGGGTCTCCCCAGGATGCCCGCCCCGCGAGGAGGTCGGCGCACCACGCGGTCAGCGCGTCGTCGCCCAGGGCGTCGGCCGCGGCACGCGCGCGATCCCCGGGCGTAGCCCGCAGCACGTCGTCCTCGACCACAGACGCAGTATGCCGCCCGCCCGGGTGGGCGGACGGCATACGTCAGCGGTCTGTTCGGAGGCTCAGCAGCCGATGAGGCGCTGCGCGAGGTAGCCCTCGACCTGGTCGAGCGCGACTCGCTCCTGCGCCATCGAGTCGCGCTCGCGGATCGTCACGGCGTGGTCCTCGAGGGTGTCGAAGTCGACCGTGATGCAGAAGGGCGTGCCGATCTCGTCGTTGCGGCGGTAGCGCTTGCCGATGGCGCCGGCGTCGTCGAAGTCGATGTTCCAGTGCTTGCGCAGGGTCGCCGCGAGGTCGCGCGCCTTGGGCGAGAGGTCGGCGTTGCGCGAGAGCGGCAGCACCGCGGCCTTGACCGGCGCGAGGCGCGGGTCGAGGCGCAGCACGACGCGCTTGTCGACGCCGCCCTTGGTGTTGGGCGCCTCGTCCTCGTGGTACGCGTCGACGAGGAAGGTCATGAGCGAGCGCGACAGTCCGGCCGCCGGCTCGATGACGTACGGCGTGTACTTCTCGCCCGTCTGCTGGTCGAAGTAGACGAGGTCGGTGCCCGAGTGCAAACTGTGCGTCGACAGGTCGAAGTCGGTGCGGTTGGCGATGCCCTCGAGCTCGCCCCACTCGGACCCGGCGAAGCGGAAGCGGTACTCGATGTCGACGGTGCGCTTCGAGTAGTGCGAGAGCTTCTCGGGGGCGTGCTCGTAGTGGCGCAGGTTCTCGGGGTTGATGCCGAGGTCGACGTACCACTTGGTGCGCTCCTCGAGCCAGTACTGCAGCCACTCCTCGTCCTCGCCCGGCTTGACGAAGAACTCCATCTCCATCTGCTCGAACTCACGCGTGCGGAAGATGAAGTTGCCCGGCGTGATCTCGTTGCGGAAGCTCTTGCCGGTCTGGGCGATGCCGAACGGCGGCTTCTTGCGCGAGGCCTGCATGACGTTGTTGAAGTTGACGAAGATGCCCTGGGCCGTCTCGGGGCGCAGGTAGTGCAGGCCCGACTCGTCCTCGATGACGCCGAGGTAGGTCTTGAGCATCATCTGGAAGTCACGGGGCTCGGTCCACTGGCCCTTGGTGCCGCAGTCGGGGCACACGATCTCGGACATCGGCACGGTGTCCGGGTCCTCGATGCCCTTCTTCTCGGCGTACGCCTCCTGCAGGTGGTCCTGGCGGCGGCGCTTGTGGCAGCTGAGGCACTCGACCAGCGGGTCGGTGAAGGTGCCGACGTGGCCCGAGGCGACCCACGTCTCGCGCGGGAGGATGATCGAGGAGTCGAGGCCGACGACGTCGTCGCGGCTCGTGACCATCGACTTCCACCACTGGCGGCGGATGTTCTCCTTGAGCTCCACGCCGAGGGGGCCGTAGTCCCAGGCAGACCTGGTGCCTCCGTAGATGTCACCGCTCGGGAAGACGAAGCCCCTGCGCTTGCAGAGGCTGACGACGGTGTCCACGATGGATGTCTGCTTGGCCATGCGGGACAGGTTATCGGGCCGGCGCCAGTACTTTGCCACGCGTCCGGTGTATGCCGTGGCGTCCCCTAGGCTCGTCGAGTGGCCCTGAGCTTCCGTTCCCGTCTCGAGCACGCCTCCGTCCCCTGGGTGGAGCGGCTCAACGCCGTCCCGCGTCCCGTCGGGCTGGGCGTGCTCGTCGTCCTGCTCGCCGTCGGCATCCTCGCCCCGCGACCGTGGGGTGGCATCGCCTTCCTGCTCGTCGCGGCCTTCGTGGCCTGGCTCCTCTTCCTGACGTGGCAGCGCCTGACGATGCCCGAGCGGCTGATGCGCACGGCCGTCCTCGTGCTCGCCGTGGCGGTCGCAATCGTGAGGATCGTCCCGGGCGGCTGACTGGGCCGTGACGACGCAGTGGCGCTCGTCGCGAGAACGGTTTTGACAATCATTCTCAGTTTGAGAATGATGGTGGTCATGACCTCCCCTCCTGCGCGCCGCACCCTGTCGGCCGTCGTCGCCGCGACCGCCCTGGTGCTCAGCACCGCCGCCTGCGGCAGCGACTCCGGCTCCGGCTCCGGCGCGGCCGACGGGTCGGTGGTGACGTCGTTCTACCCCCTCCAGTTCGCGACTCAGCAGATCACGGGCGGGAAGCTGCCGGTGACGGTGCTGACCAAGCCCGGCGCCGAGCCCCACGACCTCGAGCTGGCGCCCCAGGACATCGGGGGCATGACGAAGGCACGCCTCGTCGTCTACTCCGACGGGTTCCAGCCGGCCGTCGACGAGGCCGTCGGGCTCGTCGACGCCTCGAAGGTGCTCGACGTCGCCGACGTCGCGAAGCTCGTGCCGGCAGCCGCCGACGGGGCCGACCACGAGGCCGAGTCGGGCGAGTCGGCCGAGTCGGCCGATGCGAGCGCCGGGCACGACGAGCACGACCACGGCGCCGACGACCCCCACTTCTGGCTCGACCCCTCGCGCTACGCCGCCGTGGCGCAGGCCATCAGTGCGCGCCTGTCGAAGGACGACTCTGCGAACGCCGCGACGTACGCGAAAAACACCGCGCAGTTCGTCGAGAAGCTGTCCGCGCTCGACGACGAGATGCGGGTCGGCCTGCGCCAGTGCCGGGTCAAGGAGCTCGTCACCAGCCACGCCGCCTTCGGCTACCTCGCATCCCGCTACGGTTTCCAGCAGCGCGGCATCACCGGCGTCTCCCCCGAGGCCGAGCCGAGCGCCGCGGCCCTCAAGGCGGTCGGGGACCTCGTCAGGTCCACCGGCGTCACCACGATCTACCAGGAGACCCTCGTGGAGCCGCACTTCGCGGAGACCGTCGCGAGCTCGACGGGCGCCGAGGTCAAGACCCTCGACCCCATCGAAGGCATCACGACGGAGTCGGCCGGCGCCGACTACTTCGAGGTGATGCGGAGCAACCTCTCCACCCTCCGCGTCGGTCAGGAGTGCTCATGAGATCGGCAGCCCTGGTCCCCCTCGACCCGGCAGCGGCCGACGAGGTCGTGAGCCTGCGTGGTGCGAGCTTCGGCTACGGCGACGGAGCCGTCCTCAGTGACGTCGACCTGTCCATCCGCAAGGGCGAGATCGTCGCGATCGTGGGCCCCAACGGCTCGGGCAAGTCGACGCTGATGAAGGGCCTGCTCGGCCTCAACGAACGCGTCGCCGGCACCGTCACGCTCTTCGGCACCGACAGCGCCGACTTCCACGACCGGGCCCGGCTCGGCTACGTGCCCCAACGGCATACGCTCTCGGCCTCTGTCAGGGCCACGGCCGAGGAGATCGTCGCGACCGGACGGCTCCCCCGCATCGGCTGGCTCGGGCGGCTGCGCGCCACCGACCGGCAGATCGTGGCCCGCTCGCTCGACGTCGTCGGCCTGGCCGACCGCGCCGCCACCGAGGTGAGCACGCTCTCCGGCGGCCAGCAGCGACGTGTCCTCATCGCGCGTGCTCTTGCCGGGCAGCCCGAGGTCCTCATCATGGACGAGCCCACCGCGGGCGTCGACGCCGCGAACCAGCACGTGCTCGCCGACGTGCTGGACCGGCTCGTCGAGCGCGACGTCACCATGGTCATCGTCACGCACGAGCTCGGGGCGCTCGAGCGGCTCCTGACGCGCATCGTCGTCGTCGACGGCGGACGCATCCGCTTCGACGGCACACCCGCCGCCTACCTCGCCCAGCGCGCCGACGTGCACCACGACCACGACAGCCACCACCACGACCTCGAGCTCAGCCATCGCGCCTCGCTGGCGCAGGGCCCGCTCGACGCCACCCCGAACGACAGGAGACGACCGTGATCGACCTGCTCTCCGTCGACTTCATGCAGCGGGCGCTCATCGCCGCCCTGCTCGTGGGCACCGTCGCACCGATGGTCGGGATCTTCCTCGTCCAGCGACGGCTCTCGCTCATCGGCGACGGCATGGGCCACGTGGCCCTGGCCGGCGTCGCGATCGGTCTCGTCTCCGGCACCGCGCCGGTGCTGACCGCGCTCGTGGCCGCGGTCATCGCCGCCGTCGTCATCGAGCTGCTCCGCGCCCGGGGCCGCACCAACGGCGACGTCGCCCTGGCCGTCATCTTCTACGGCGGCATCGCCGGCGGCGTCGTCATCATCAGCAAGTCCTCCAGCGGCACGCCGGCGAACCTCATGAAGTACCTCTTCGGGTCGATCCTCACGACCCAGCGCACCGACCTCTATGTCTTCGCGGGTCTGGCGCTGCTCATCTCCCTCACCACCTGGGCCCTGCGCCCGCGCCTCTTCGCGGTGGCCAACGACGAGGAGTACGCCCGCGCCGTCGGCCTGCCGGTGCTGCCGCTCAACATCGTGCTGGCCGTGCTCACCGCGACCACCGTGGTCGTCGCGATGCGGGTGGTCGGGCTGCTCCTCATCAGCGCGCTCATGATCGTGCCCAACGCTGCGAGCCAGCTCGTCGCGAAGTCCTTCAGCGGAGGGCTGCGGTGGGCGATCGCCTTCGGCCTCGTCTCCTCGGTCGGCGGCGTCGCACTGTCGTACCCGCTGGACACGCCGTCGGGCGGCACCATCGTGCTGCTCGCTGTGGCGCTCTTCGTCGTCACCGCGGTCGTCACCGGCGTCATGGCGAGGGTCGGCGGCAGGAGGCACGACGTCGCCGAGACGCACCCGCACGAGCACGGCGCCGAGTGCGGCCACCCCGCCGTCACCCACGGGGACCACGTCGACTACGTCCACGACGGGCACCTGCACGCCGCCCACGAGGGGCACTACGACGAGCACGGCGTGCACCACGCTGGCGTGCCCGAGCCAGCCGGCACGACATCCGGCCCACCCGCCGCGACATCCGGCCCGACGACTGGCCCGACATCCGGCCCGACCACAGGAGCGAGACCATGACGAGCGGCACCAATTCCTCCGCGCCCTCACGCAAGCCGACCCGCCAGCAGGCCGCCGTCGCCGAGCTGCTCGAGCGCTCCGACGACTTCACGTCGGCGCAGACGGTGCACGCGCGGCTGCGCGAGGCAGGTGCCGGGGTCGGCCTGGCCACCGTCTACCGGGCGCTGCAGTCGATGGTCGACGCCGGCACGGTCGACGTGCTGCGCACCGACGACGGCGAGGCCGTCTACCGCGCGTGCTCGACGCACCACCACCACCACCTCGTGTGCCGCAGCTGCGGTCGCACCGTCGAGGTCGAGGGACCTGCGGTCGAGAAGTGGGCCGACAAGGTGGCGAGCGAGCACGGCTACACCGGCGTCACGCACACCCTCGAGATCTTCGGCACCTGTGCCGACTGCACCGCCGCCGACGCCTGACGCCCCCCGCCCTCTCAACCGAACGCCGCGTTCGGTCTCGAAAGCCGTGCTCCAACAGCGCGTTCGAGACCGAACGCGGCGTTCGGTCTGTTCAGGCAGATGAGCGGCGGGTCAGGTGGCGTCAGGGGGTGGGGGTCGGGGTGTCGACCGCGCCGCCGTAGCGGCGGTCGCGCGCGACGTACTCCTCGATCGCGGCCCAGAGGTCACGGCGGTCGTAGTCCGGCCACAGCTGGTTCTGGAAGACCATCTCGGCGTACGCCGACTGCCACAGCAGGAAGTTGCTCGTGCGCTGCTCGCCTGAGCTGCGGACGAAGAGGTCGACGTCCGGCATCGTCGGCTCGTCGAGGTAGCGCTTGATCGTCTTCTCGTCGACCGACCCCGGGCGCAGCCGACCGTCCTTGACGTCGTGGGCGATCCGCTGAACGGCGTCCGCGATCTCGGCGCGTCCGCCGTAGTTGACGCAGAAGTAGAGCGTGAGCCCGGTGTTGTGCTGGGTCAGCTCCTGGGCGACCTCGAGCTCCTTGATGACCGAGCGCCACAGCCGCGGCGCGCGCCCGACCCAGCGCATGCGGACTCCCCACTCGTGCAGCTGGTCGCGGCGCCGACGGATGACGTCGCGGTTGAAGCCCATGAGGAAGCGGACCTCGTCGGGTGAGCGGCGCCAGTTCTCCGTCGAGAAGGCGTACGCCGACAGGTGGGTCACGCCGACGTCGATGGCGCCGGCGACGACGTCGAGGAGCGAGGCCTCCCCCGCCTCGTGACCCTTGGTCCGAGGCAGACCTCGGGCGTTGGCCCAGCGGCCGTTGCCGTCCATGACGATCGCGACGTGCTTGGGCATCAGCTCGGCCGGGATGACCGGGGCCGTCGCGCCGGACGGGTGCGGGAAAGGCTTGGCGTACATGGGTCTCCGGTCGGTCGGGATCGGGTTCGCTTGCGGCTCAGGCGGTCTGGGGCTGCTCAGGCACGCTCGACGAGGCGCAGCGAGCGGAGCCCTCGTTCGATGTGCCACTGGAGGAACGCGGACACCATGCCGTTGCCCTGGCGCCGGTGCCGCTCGTCGCTCGCGTCGGCGACGCCCCAGTCACCGGTGAGCAGTGAGGCGAGCAGCTCGAAGGTCTCCGGTGCGGGCGCGCTCGACCCGGGCGGACGGCATACGGAACAGACGGCGCCACCGGCCTGCACGTTGAACGCGCGGTGCGGACCCGGCGCGCCGCACCTGGCGCAGTCGACGAAGCTCGGCGCCCAGCCGGCGACGGCCAGCGAACGCAGCAGGTAGGCGTCGAGGACGAGGCCGGGGTCGTGGGAGCGCTCGGCGAGCGAGCGGAGCGCCCCGGCGAGCAGGAGGTACTGCTGGGTCTGCGGCTCGTGCTCCTCGGTGAGCTGCAGGGCCGTCTCGAGCATCGAGGTCGCGCACGTGTAGGCCGTGTAGTCGCGCGCGATCGCGTCGCCATAGGGCGCGAGCGTCTCGACCTGTGTCACCGTGTCGAGGTTGCGCCCCTCGTAGCACTGCACGTCGACGACCATGCCGGGCTCGAGCCGGGAGCCGAAGCGCGACTTCGTGCGCCGCACGCCCTTGGCGACGGCGCGGACCCGGCCCCGCGTGCGCGTCAGCATCGTGATGATGCGGTCGGCCTCGCCCAGCTTGTGGGTGCGCAGGACGATCGCCTCGTCACGGTAGAGGGGCATGGACTCATTCTCCCCCTCCGCGCCACCGCCGCCGCACCGCACGCGCCGGTGCGTGACTACGGGACGGGAATCGAGTCCGACAGTCGAACACGCGTTCGACTCCGTGGGCTATCGTGGGGTCATGGACCTCTCTCTCCAGGGTTCGCTCCTCGACCTCACGGACGCGATGACACTGCGCGACGTCGGCGCGGGGAAGACCCGTCACCAGCTGACCCGCGGCGCGTGGGTCGACGTGCGCCCGGGCTGGCTCGCTGCCGGTGACGAGCTCTTCACGGCCTTGCTGCGCGACGTGCCGTGGCACGCCGAGCGCCGCCAGATGTACGACTCGGTCGTCGACGTGCCCCGGCTGACGAAGTTCTACGGGGCCGGCGAGACGCTCCCCCACCCGATGCTCGTCGAGGCCCGTGAGGCGCTGAGCCGCCACTACGCGCCGGAGCTCGGCGAACCCTTCGTCACCGCCGGGTTGTGCCTCTACCGCGACGGACGCGACAGCGTCGCCTGGCACGGCGACCGGATCGGCAGGTCCCGCGACAGCGACACCATGATCGCCATCCTCTCGCTCGGGTCGGCACGCACGCTCGCCCTGCGACCCCGGGACGGTGGCTCCATCCCCGGCTCGACGGCAAAGAGCTTGCGCTATCCCCTCGGGCATGGTGACCTCGTCGTGATGGGCGGCTCGTGCCAGCGGACGTGGGACCATGCGGTCCCGAAGACGTCCGAGCCGATGGGACCGCGCATCTCCGTGCAGTTCCGCGTACCCGGCGTTCGCTGACAGGAGACTCTCGTATGCCGTTCAGCCGCTCAGGTGGCCCCCTGCCCTTCCTCGACCACCTCGCGGCCGACTCGGCGCGCTTCCGGGAGGTCCTCGCGACCGCACCCGCTGACGCGCGCGTCCCCTCGTGCCCCGAGTGGGATGCCGACGACCTGCTGTGGCACCTCGGCGGCGTGCAGTGGTTCTGGGGCGAGATCGCCGAGCGCGGGCTCACCGACGAGGACGAGGTCGACGCGATGAACGACACGCGCGAGGAGCGCCCCTCGGACCGCGCCGGGCTGCTCGCCTTCTTCGACCGCGCGAGCGAGCGACTGCAGCGCCAGCTGGCGGCGCTGCCGCCTCAGACCCCGCTCTGGATGTGGTCCGACGACAAGAGTGCCGGCTACATCCGGCGCCGTCAGGCCCACGAGGCGCTGATCCACCGGCTCGACGCCGAGCTCACCGTCGGCGCGCGCACCCCGATCGACTGCCGGCTCGCGGCCGACGGCATCGACGAGGCGCTGCGCATCATGCGGGGCCACGAGCCCGACCCGGACCTGACGCACGTCCCGGTCTCCACGCCCGTCACCATCGCCACCGTCGATGCCATGCACGCGTGGACCGTGACCCCCGTGCGGATCACCGGCACCTGGAACGGCCGCGAGATCGACGTGCAGCGCTTCCTCGTCAGAGACGGACCGGATGCAGCGGCGACCGCCGAGATCAGCGGGTCAGCCGCCGACATCGACTGCTGGCTGTGGAACCGCCCGACAGAGGGCGAGATCGTCCGCGACGGGGACGCAGCGGCCCTCTCGGCGGTCGACGCGGTGCTCGCCGACTCGATCGACTGATCGCTGCCTCGGTGCCGGGGCTCAGCGCGCGCGGCGTCCGAGCCGCGGCAGCGAGGCGTGCACCATCGCGGCCAGCGCCCCGACGAGGGGGACGAACGCGAACAGGTAGCGCGAACGGCCCTGCAGCACCAACGTGAACGCCGCGATGCCGAGCACGGACGCAGCGACGAGCAGGGTCTCGCGGCGGTACGGCGCGCGGAGCAGCCCCAGCCCGGCCACGAGCAGGACGGCGAGCCACAGTGCCTGGGTGAGGTCGGCGCGCAGCTGGTAGCCGGCGCCCTGGAAGCCGTTGAGGTCGTGGACGATCCCGGTGACGCCCGTCGCCGGCGCGAGGGTGCCGGGCAGCGAGTCCGGCCCCTCGCCCCAGGCCCAGAACATCCCGTCGCCCCAGTTCCACGCCGCCTTGTTGCCGTAGAAGGCGAGGGTGCCCCCGAGGCCGCGCTCGGCCCATCGGTCGCCGAGGAAGTCGGCGGCATACGCCCTCATCTCGTCCGGGGTGCGGCCGGTGACGGCATCGACCATGTCCCGCGAGTAGGCGCCGTAGTTGACGACGCCGCTCGACGCGCGCTGCTCGTCGGCACCCAGGGCCACCCACCACAGGACCGGAGGTGTCACCGAGGGGTCGATGCGCGAGGAGTCGACGCCGGCCACGGTGGCTGCCGCAGTCGAGAGCCCGGTGCCGAGGGCGACGAAGGCCACGGCAGACGCGGCGCAGGCGACGATGACCCCGACCCGCCTGCCGGGGGTGAGGTCGTGGTCGAACATCGCGACGACGGCTGTCAGCACCGCCGCGATGGCGATGACGACCGGCGTCGTCTTGATGGCGTAGGCGATCGACACCGACACGATGGCGAGCAGCCACAGGACCGCCCGGCCGGTGCGCGGACGCGGGGTCAGCGCCCGGACGGCGAGGGCCACTCCCCCCACGACGAACGGCATGGCGTAGAAGTCGGTGTAGGGCACGGCGAGCCAGGGGCTCGTGCCGACGAGCAGCAGCGTCACGAGCTGCGCGACGACGGCAGGCCCGCGGCCCGCAACCTGCACGACGAGGAGGTGCACGGCATACAGCGTCGCGGCCACGCAGATGCCGTTCAGCGGGATGAGGATTGCGTCCGGCGCGAGCGAGAACGCCTGTGCCACAGCGGCGCCCATGCGATCTATGGCGAGCAACGGCAGGTTGTTGGGGTAGAGCGAGAGGTAGTCGTAGTCAGCCGGGCTGAGCGGACGGCCGGCCTGCAGCGCCCGGGCAATGTCCAGCACGACGCGCGCGTCCCACCCGTAGTGGTAGCGCGTCATGAGGCCGATGACGGTGGCCACCGCGCCCCCGCCGACAGCCACGACGGCCGGCGTCCAGCGGCTCTTGGCCCAGCGCGGGAGCCGGAGCGCGGCGGCGAGCAGGACGAGCGCGACGGTGACGGGCACGACCACCTGCCAGCGGTGCGCGACGTTGACCGCCCGCGGCGCGACGAGCCCCACGACGGCGACCGCGACGAGCGAGACCCCGGCCAGTCGAAGTAGCACTCGACCGACCGGGGACTCCATGGCGCCAGACGCTACCCCACCGAAGTGGGCGCCCGATCGGACGTCTGCTCAGGCCTTGGGGACGCTGTCGCGCTCGGCCCGGTTGACCGCCGAGACGATGGCCTTGATCGAGGCCGTGACGATGGACGGGTCGACCCCGACGCCCCAGAGGACCCGGTCGCCGACCGCGCACTCGACGTAGGCCGCGGCGCGGGCGTCACCACCCGCGGACAGGGCGTGCTCGGCGTAATCCAGGACGCGCACGTCGGGCGTCCCCTCGACGGTCGAGAGCGCGTCGACGAAGGCGGCGATCGGGCCGTTGCCCGTCCCGGTGATCGTCAGGGACTCGGAGCCGTCGCGCACCGTGGCCTCGATGGTGCTGGCGCCGTCGACGGTCGAGTCCGTGACGACGTTGACGAGCTCGAACCGGCCCCAGGCGCGCGTCGGGTCGGGCAGGTACTCGTCCTGGAAGCGCGACCACAGCTCGGCGGGAGCGACCTCGCCGCCGTCCTGGTCGACGCCGCGCTGGACGACACCGGAGAACTCGATCTGCAGCCGGCGCGGCAGGTCCATCTGGTGCTCGGTCTTCATGATGTAGGCGACGCCGCCCTTGCCGGACTGGCTGTTGACACGCACGACGGCCTCGTACGAGCGGCCGAGGTCGTGCGGGTCGATCGGCAGGTAGGGCACTCCCCAGACGAGGTCGTCGATGCTCGTGCCCTTCTCCTTGGCCTCGGCGGCCATCGCCTCGAAGCCCTTCTTGATGGCGTCCTGGTGCGAGCCGGAGAAGGCCGTGAAGACGAGGTCGCCGCCGTAGGGGTGGCGCTCCCCCACCGGCAGCTGGTTGCAGTACTCGACAGTGCGACGCACCTCGTCGATGTCGCTGAAGTCGATCTGCGGGTCGATGCCCTGGCTGAAGAGGTTCATCCCGAGCGTGACGAGGCAGACGTTGCCGGTGCGCTCGCCGTTTCCGAAGAGGCAGCCCTCGATGCGGTCGGCGCCGGCGAGGTAGCCGAGCTCGGCCGCCGCGACGCCCGTGCCGCGGTCGTTGTGCGGGTGCAGGCTGACGACGATCGACTCGCGACGCTCGAGGTGGCGGATCATCCACTCGATCGAGTCGGCGTAGACGTTGGGCGTCGCCATCTCGACGGTGGCCGGCAGGTTGACGATGATCTTGTGGTCGGGCGTCGGGTCGATGACGTCGACGACCGCGTTGCAGATCCGCATCGCGAAGTCGAGCTCGGTGCCGGTGTAGGACTCGGGCGAGTACTCGTAGTAGATCGTCGTGTCAGGGATCGTCTCCTCGAGCTTCTTGCACAGCCGCGCCGCCTGGACGGCGATGTCGATGATGCCGTCCTGATCGAGGCCGAAGACGACCTTGCGCTGCAGCGCCGACGTCGAGTTGTAGAAGTGGACGATGGCCTGCTTGCTGCCGCGGATCGCGTCGTAGGTGCGCTCGATGAGGTGGTCGCGGCACTGCGTCAGCACCTGGATCGTCACGTCGTCGGGGATGTGGCCGCCTTCGATGAGCTCCCGACAGAAGTCGTAGTCGGTCTGGCTCGCGGACGGGAAGCCGACCTCGATCTCCTTGTAGCCCATCTTGACGAGCAGCTGGAACATCCGCAGCTTGCGCTCGGAGTTCATCGGGTCGATGAGCGCCTGGTTGCCGTCGCGCAGATCGACGGCGCACCAGCGGGGCGCCTGCTCGATGCGCTTCGTGGGCCACGTGCGGTCCGGGAGCTCGAAGGGGATCTGCTCGTGGAACGGGACGTACTTCTGGAACGGCATTCCCGACGTCTGCTGGGGGTGGATCATCGCTGCACTCTCTTCGTCTGCGTTTCGCTCGGTGTCCGGCCGGACACGAGGAACTCCGCGACGAGGAGGGCCGGGATCAGGCCTCGTCGCGGCAGAGAAGAAGGAGGCTCACCGCTCGCACCTGTTCACCGTATGCCGGTCGTTGCGTCGCGTCCACCCCTCGGGACCGGTGCCCGCATCGTGAGACCCTTGCGCGATCCGTGGGCGACGGAGGAGCGCGTCAGCGGTAGGCGGGACGGATCCATCGCCAGTAGGACACGTGTCTCAGGAGCCATCCCTGCGCCCACACCACGGCGCTCACCAGGACCACCAGCTCGACCACGAGCCAGACGTCCGTCGCGCGGCGCGTCTGGGGGATGAGGCCGGAGAGCAGGCCCAGCACGGCGGCAACCACGAGCACCAGCGCGAACAGGACCCGGATCGCACGCCTGCGCACCCGAAGGTCGTGCTCGAACGCGGTGCGTCGCAGCGCGATCCCGTCGCGGACGTCCTCGAGCACGACCGGAGCGGATGCGTGCTCGGCGACGTGCTCGAGGTGCGCGTCCGCGAGCGCTCCCACGACGGCCGGGCGGGTGAGCTCGCCGGGGTCGCCGAGGGCCACCGCTCGGACCGACCGCCCCCGGCTCGGCACGCTGCTGCGCTCCACCTCCTCGCGCAGGTCCATCCCGGCCCAGCCGGAGCGCAGGGCCCGGGGCCACGGCGGCTTGCGCGTCCAGAGCCGCGCGGTCTCGACCAGGGCGCCGTCCGCCGTCAGGCTGGACAGCCGGACCGCAGGCTGGTCCCAGAACCACGAGACGAACGCCGCTGCCGTGCCGTCGGGTGCCAGCAGGACCGTGGCGACGTCGGGCAGGTGGGCCCGGAACTCGGAGCGAGCCGGTTCGCGGTAGCCGGACACGATGCGCTCGGTGACCCGGGGCGGGTACTCCATGGTGTAGCGCCCGACCGCGCGCCAGCCGAGCGCCTCGAAGGCGGCCACCACCTCGGGGTAGGGCGAGGAGAGATCGGCGCGGTCCGTGACGTCGGTGTACGCGTACTGGCTCGTCGGCATCGTCGGATCCCCTCCCCTGTCGCGCCCCGCGCGGGCGCCATCGCCGAGACGACGTTAGGGGTCGGCACCCGGGCCGGGGTCGGGTTCGCCGAAAAACGCCTCGTCATCCGGGAAGTCACGCATGGCCTCATGCTCGGCGGCGACCGAGCCACGCGTGCCGGGCGGGTCGTTGACGCCGAAGGACACGTCCTCACGGTCCGGTCCGATCGTCGCCCATCCGCCCTCCCAGCCGGACGGCAGCGGGCCCGCCACGCCGGAGTCACGCTGCGCGCGTGCGTCATCGGGCCCCAGCCCGAGGGAACGCCACACCCTCGCCTCGGAAGCCACGACGTCCTGGTCGATCCATGCCCGGGCCTCGGCAGCGCTGAAACCTGCCGCGATCCAACCGTGCCGCACCAACGTGTCGATACCGGCCGCGTCGAACTCGCACGCCTCTGCCGGAGACAGCGTCGAGTCAGCGAGCAGGAGGTCGCGCGCCACGCGCGCCTCGAACCCGGCGCCACGCCACGCCGACGCCGTCGCGAGGTCGACGCCCAGCCACGTGTCCAGCTCGTCCACGTCGAAACCGGCCTCGAGCCACGTCCGCGCCTCGACGGGATCCATCTCCAAGAACAGCGAGCGCCGTCGGTCACCGTCGGGACCGGGCACACCGAGCTCTCGCCAGAGGGCTACGCGCTCGACCGCGGTATCGGTGTCCACCCCGGCGGAGCCGACGATCCCGACCCAGTCCGCGGCCTCGGCGTCGCTGAGACCGACGCCCTCCGGCCCCGTCGCCCTGAGGCGCTCCAGGTGCCACGGATGCAGACCGCGGCAGACGAGGTCTGCGACGTCCTCACCGGTCCTGCCGTGTGCCAGCCACGCAGTTGCTGCAGCGCGCATGTCGGGTGGCATCGCCTCCCAGACCTGTGTCGAGTCCATGGCCAGGACCTCACGCGCCGCGGCGAGGAACGCGGGCGGACCGGACTCGTGATCCTCCGGACCGAGCCTCATCCAGATCATGCGGAGCGCGACGCCGACACCCAGGTCGGGCCACGGCGACCGCACCATCCAGAGTCGTCCGCGTGGCGGCGGAGGAAGTCCGCACGCGGCCGCGGTCTCGCGCATCTCGTGGTGCGGGTCGGCACGCTCGCCCGATGCGGGCACGATCTCCCGGCGACCGTCCATCCAGAGACGGAAGACCACCCGTGGGCGGCGGTCCGCCACCCAGCCGCGCTGCGCGGCAGGCCAGGCCGCCAGCGCCAACACCTCGTAGCCGGACGCATCGAGCGGCACCCAGCCGGCCCGCGACAGGTCCCTGACCTCCGGCAGCTCGTCGGCCCGGGGCATCTCACCGGTGCCCTGTCCCGAGGCGAGCTCTCGCGCCTTGCCGCTTGCGACCAGCTGGGCCAGGTCGGCCAGTCGTGGGGGCAAGGGCGCGACGGCGTCGGGAGCCACGAGGGGAGCATCGTCGCTACCCCATGGGTCGTGAGCGGCCGTCACCCCGGCCGGCTGTCTTCCACGGGCGGCCCCTCATCGGCGTCCCGGGCATCGGCGACCTGCTCCTCAGGCCGCGGCGGGAGCGTCTGGTCCTCCTCGAGGACCTCGAGCTCGTGGTCGTGTGCAGCAGTCTCCGACATGTCTGCCTCCTTGGCCGGAGTCTAGGACGGGGAGGCGACGTCAGGCGCGCTGACAGACCATGAGCGCGTTGCCGTCGGGGTCCTCGAACTGGACGAAGAAGACGCTGCCGATGTCTTCCACGTCGGACGTGATCGTGACGTCCAGGTCGCGGAGGTGCGCGACGGTCGCCGCCATGTCGTCGGTCCAGAGGAAGAAGCGCGGCGGGCCGCTCGCCTCGAAGTCCGGGCGGTTCGCGTCGAGGGACAGCCGCGTCTCCCCGTCGGTGGGGATGTCGTAGATGGTGCCCTCGTGGGACGCGGCGCCGGGCTCGAAGCCGAGCAACGCGGCATACCACCCGATGGCGGCTGCCATGTCACGGACGGGGACGAAGACCTGGCCGACTCGGCACTGGATGGGGCTGCTCACCCGAGCAGGCTAGACGACTGCAACGACACCACGAATTCCGTTGCGGCGCAGGTCAGAAGCCGAGGCGCTGGAGCTGCTTCGGGTCCCGCTGCCAGTCCTTCGCGACCTTGACGTGCAGGTCGAGGTAGACCTTCTGGCCGAGCAGCGCCTCGATGCCCTTGCGGGCGTTGGTGCCGACCTCGCGCAGCCGGCTCCCGCCACGTCCGATGACGATCGCCTTCTGGCTGGGGCGCTCGACGAAGACGTTGACGCGCACGTCGAGCAGCGGGCTGTCCTCCGGGCGGTCCTCGCGAGGGACCATCTCCTCGACGACGACGGCCAGCGAGTGCGGCAGCTCGTCGCGCACACCCTCGAGCGCGGCCTCGCGGACGAGCTCGGCGATCATCACCATCTCGGGTTCGTCGGTGAGCACCCCGTCGGGGTAGAGCTGGGGCGAGCGCGGCAAGAACGACGCGAGCACGTCGCGCACCTCCTCGACCTGGCTGCCGGAGACGGCCGAGCAGGGGATGATCGCGTCCCACTCCCCCAGCCGGTCGATCGCCATGAGGTGCTCGGCGAGCCGCTCGCGGTCGACGGCGTCGGCCTTGGTGGCGATGGCCGCGACCGGTCGGCGGCGCATCGAGCGCAGCTCCTTGAGCTCGTTGGCGATGAAGGTGTCGCCGGGGCCGATGCGCTGGTCGGCGGGCAGGCAGAAGCCGATGACGTCGACCTCGAGGAGCGTCTCGCGGACGAGGTCGTTGAGCCGCTGCCCGAGCAGGGTCCGCGGCTTGTGCAGACCCGGGGTGTCGACGAGGATCACCTGCGCCGTCGGCGTCGTCGCGACGCCGCGGATCGTGTGCCGGGTCGTCTGCGGCTTGGAGCTCGTGATGGCGACCTTCTGCCCGACGAGGGCGTTGGTCAGCGTCGACTTGCCGGCGTTGGGCCGGCCCACGAGACAGGCGAACCCGGCTCGGTAGTCGTCGGAGCGCCCTCCCTGGGACAGCTGGGTGTCGGCCGTGCCGGCCTTGCCGGCCTTGGGGTCAGCGTCCTGCGTGGCCATGGGCGTCCTCCGTCTCGTGGTGCGCGGCGTCGTCCTCGGGCACCGGCGCCCGGTGCACGATGACCGACGCGACGCGGTGGCGTCGACCGGCCATCCGCTCGGCCGTCAGCTCCAGCCCAGCGACCGTACCGGACGACCCGACGATCGGGACCCGTCCGATGACCTTCGTGAGCAGGCCACCGACGGTGTCGACGTCCTCCTCGTCGATGGTGACGTCGAAGAGCTCGGCGAGGTCGTCGATGTCCATCGAGGCCGGGACCCGCAGGGTGCCGTCCTCGAGCTGCTCGACGCCGGGCGCCTCGCGGTCGTGCTCGTCGGCGATCTCGCCGACGATCTCTTCGATGATGTCCTCGATCGTGATGAGTCCGGCGGTGCCGCCGTACTCGTCGACGACGATCGCGAAGTGGTTCTGGTCGCGCTGCATCTCGCGCAGCAGGTCGTCGACCGGCTTGCTCTCCGGCACGAAGTGCATGGGACGCATGACCTCGGTCGCGAGGTGACGACCGTCCTCCGGCGCCGCGTTGAGCCGGCGCGCGACGTCCTTGAAGTAGAGCAGCCCCCGCACGTCGTCGCTGTCCTCGCCGACGACGGGGATCCGGGAGAAGCCGGACCGCAGGAAGAGGGACATCGCGCTGCGCAGGGTCTTGTCCGCGTCGAGCACGACCATGTCGGTGCGCGGCACCATGACGGCTCGAGCGAGGGTGTCGCCGAGCTCGAAGACGGAGTGGATCATCTCCCGCTCGTCGGCCTCGATGACGTCGGAGTCGCCGGCCATGTCGACGAGGTCGCGCAGCTCGGACTCGGTCTGGAAGGGCCCGTCGGTGTAGCCCTTGCCGGGCGTCACGGCGTTGCCCAGCACGACGAGCAGCTTGGCCACCGGGCCGAGCACGCGCCGCAGCCCGACGGCGAACGGCGCGCTCCACAGGGCCACCGTGTCGTAGTTCTGGCGGCCGAGGGTGCGCGGCGAGACGCCGACGACGACGAACGACACGACCGCCATGATCGCGATGCTGATCAGGGCCCGGCTCCACGTCGACTCGACCTGGCCGGCGACGGCGAGGGTCACGAGCACGGCCGCGGTGGCCTCGGCGACGACGCGCAGGAACGCGATCACCGACAGGTAGGCCGGTGAGTCACCGACGACGGTCATGAGCGACTTCGCGCCCGAGCGCCCCTCCTCGAAGAGCTCCTGGGCACGCACGCGGGACATGCGGAAGATCGCGGCCTCGGCGGCCGAGAGCAGGAACGCCACGACGATGCTGACGAGCGCCGGGAGGGCGAACTGCGGGAACATCTCGGTCTCTCGTCCGCGCTCAGGCGCTCGGTCGGTTGCGCGTGGCGAGGAACGTGAGGAGCAGCTGGCGCTGCAGCTCGAACATCTCGCGCTCCTCGTCGGGCTCGGCGTGGTCGTAGCCGAGCAGGTGCAGGATGCCGTGCGTGGTCAGCAGCAGCATCTCCTCGATCGGGGCGTGGCCGGCCTCGACCGCCTGCTTCGTCGCGACGGACGGGCACAGCACGATGTCGCCGAGCGTGCCCTCCTCGGGCTCCTGGCCCTCGCGGCCGGGCCGCAGCTCGTCCATCGGGAAGCTCATGACGTCGGTCGGGCCCGGGAGGTCCATCCACTGCACGTGGAGCACCTCCATGGCGGCCTCGTCGACGAGCTTGATGCAGAGGTCGGCCTGCGGGTGCACCCGCATCTGCTCCATGACGTACTGAGCGCAGGCGAGCAGCTCGAGCTCGTCGACGTCGGCGTCGGTCTCGTTGAGGACGTCGATGCTCATGCCGGGTCCTCCTGGGCGAGGTCGCCCGGGACCGATGGCGTATGCCGTGTGGCCGCCTTGGTCGGACGGCCGCCGGCCGCGCCTGCGCCGGACTCGCCGCCCGCGCGTCGGGCGCGCTTGGCGGCGCGGTGGTCGTCGCGCTCGTAGGCGTCGACGATGGCGCTGACGAGCCGGTGGCGCACGACGTCGTGCGAGGTCAGCTCGGCGAAGTGGATGTCCTCGACGTCGCCCAGGATGTCGCGCACGATCTTGAGGCCCGACCGGGTGCCACCGGGCAGGTCGACCTGGGTGATGTCGCCGGTGACGACCATCTTGGAGCCGAAGCCGAGGCGGGTGAGGAACATCTTCATCTGCTCGCTCGAGGTGTTCTGGGCCTCGTCGAGGATGATGAAGGCGTCGTTGAGGGAGCGTCCGCGCATGTAGGCCAGCGGCGCCACCTCGATCGTGCCCGACGCCATGAGCTTGGGGATGGTCTCGGGCGAGACCATGTCGTGCAGCGCGTCGTAGAGCGGCCGCAGGTACGGGTCGATCTTGTCGTTGAGCGTGCCGGGCAGGAAGCCGAGGCGCTCGCCGGCCTCGACGGCCGGGCGCGTCAGGATGATGCGGTTGACCTGCTTGGCCTGCAGCGCCGCGACGGCCTTGGCCATGGCGAGGTAGGTCTTGCCGGTGCCGGCCGGCCCGATGCCGAAGACGATGGTGTGCTCGTCGATCGCGTCGACGTAGCGCTTCTGGTTGAGCGTCTTGGGGCGGATCGTGCGGCCGCGGCTGCTGACGATGTTCATCGTCAGCACGTCGGCGGGGCGCTCGACCGTCTGGCTGCGCAGCATCGAGATCGAGCGCTCGACGGCGTCGCGGTTGAGCGGCTGGCCCGTCTCGACGATGACGAGCAGCTCGTCGAGCAGCGCGTCGATGATCTCCAGCTCACCGGCGGGGCCGGCGAAGGTCATCTCGTTGCCGCGCACGTGCGTGTCGACGAGCGGGAACTGGCGCTCCATGGTGCGCAGCAGCTCGTCGCGCGGACCGAGGAGGGTGACCATCTCGATCGGCGGCGGGATCTGCCGGGTCAGCACCGGGGCGCCGCCGCCGGTCCCGGCGCTCGCGGCGCCCTGCGTGTCGTCGGGACTGTCGGTCACGGATGGTCGAGGTTGCGCGTCATTCATCGTGGTCACGAGTCTACGTGTCGCGGCCCGCGCTCCTCACCACGAATTCGGCGAGGTCCCGGCTCTGCTGGAGGCGCGACGGCTCGTGGACGTACATCATGTGCCCCGCCTCGTAGTAGGCGTGCTCGACGTTGGCGAGGCGGTCGGCGGGCAGCTGCAGGTGCGCCACGACGTCCTCGGCGGCGAAGTGGGGCGTCGCGCCGTCGTAGTAGCCGTAGGCGATGTGCACCTTGAGGTGCGGGTTCTGGCGCATGGCCCGCTCGAGCTTGGGCGAGACGTCGATCGGCCGGCCCTCGAAGTCCTTGAACGACCACGGGTGCACGAGGCGCGAGATCTGCTCGTAGTGCAGGTCGCTGCCGTAGCCGAGCTCGTCGCGCACGTAGTGGTTCCAGGCCGCGGCATAGGGTCCGGCGATCGCGTCGTGCGAGGGGTCGGCGTCCATGTTCTCGGCGATGGCTGCCGCGGCAGGACCGGTGAAGCGCGCGTCGAGCCGCCCCACCGACAGGCGCTCGTCGCGCAACAGCTCGGTGAAGTAGCGCCAGTGCTCGATGCGCAGGTCGGCGCGGTCGACATAGTCCTCGGTCAGCCCGGAGAGCCGCGCCAGGGTCGACACCGCCTCGGCCCGTTCCCCCTTCGTCAGGCGGTTGCCCCGGGACAGCACCCACGGGTAGTCGCGGGCGGCATACGCCTCCGCCTCGTCGAGGACGGAGCGCAGCGAGCGGCGGCCGTGCTTGCCGTGGAAGTGGGCCACGGCGGCATACGTCGGCAGGTAGAGCGCGTGGGCGCGGTCGTTGCGCTGGTTCTCGAAGTCGACCGAGCTGAGGTCGAGCACGCTGCTGATGAGGATGAGCCCGTTGAGGTACATCCCGTAGCGGGACTGGAGGTGCTCCGCGAGAGCCGCGCCGCGGAGCGTGCCGTAGGACTCGCCGGCGACGAACTTCGGCGACATCCAGCGACCGTTGCGCGACGTCCACAGCCGGATCAGCTCGGCGACGGACTCGATGTCCTTCTGGTAGCCGTGGTAGTCCGCCGGCTTGCCGCCCTCGACGGCACGGGAGTACCCCGTCGACATGGGGTCGATGAAGACGAGGTCGCTGACGGCGAGGAGCGACTCGGGGTTGTCGACGAGGTCGTACGGCGGCGGCTGGAGGGCGCCGACGTCCCCGCTGACGACCCTGCGCGGGCCGAGCAGGCCCAGGTGGAGCCAGACGCTCGAGCTGCCGGGACCGCCGTTGAAGGCGAAGGTGACCGGGCGCGTGCGGGCGTCGGCGTCGTCGAGGACGTAGCTCGTCATGGACAGCTCGGCGCGCGCCTTGTGGCCGCCGAAGGTGCCGTCCTTGTGCTCCTCCTCACGGAGCACGACGCGCCCCGTCGTCGCGGTGTAGCGCAGGCGGCGACGCCCGACCTTGAGCGTGTGGTGCGTCGTGACGAGGTCGTCGACCGGCTCGACGGGCTTGGCCTCCGCACCGGTCACCTTGACCTCGACGTCGGCGGGATCCGTTGTCGCAGAGACGTTCTCGCCAGACGGCGCGCTCTCCTCGCTCACACCATCCGCCCTTCGCTGAACGCCGCGCCGGCGATGAGGTGCACGTGGGCGTGGAAGATCGTCTGGCCGGCGTCGCTGCCGGTGTTGACGATCATCCGGTGGGCGTCGGCCACGCCCTCCTGCTCGGCCACGCGGGAGGCCAGGCGGAAGACGTCCGTCAGGTCCTCGCCCGACGCGGCCGCGAGCGCACCGACGGTCGGCTCGTGGCGCCGCGGCACGACGAGGACGTGGATCGGCGCGGCCGGGTTGATGTCACGGAAGGCGATCGACCGCTCGCTCTCGGCGACCCGGTCGGACGGGATCTCACCGGCGACGATCTTGCAGAAGAGGCAGTCATCGGGGGTCTGCGAGGTCATGACTGCACCCTAGGCACGTCGTGGGCGCCGCGCACCCGTGCGCCCCGGCGCGGCGGTGCTCGAGCGCACGACGAGCTGCGTGGGCACGAGGGTGGTGCCGGTCGTCGGCCCGGTCCCCCGCACCTGTCCGAGCACCTGCTCGACGCAGAGCCGGCCGATCTGCTCGAAGTCCTGGCGCACCGTCGTCAGTGGCGGGATGTAGGACTCCGCCTCCGGCACGTCGTCGAAACCGACGACGCTGACGTCCTCGGGCACCCGGAGGCCACTGTCGTGAAAAGCCCGCAGGAGCCCGAGAGCCATCTGGTCGTTCGCCGCGAAAACCGCTGTGCACGAGGGCTCCTCGGCCAGCCGGAGACCGATCTCGTAGCCGGACCGGGGCGTCCAGTCGCCGTGCTGGACGGGCGGCACCTGGAGACCCCGCGCCACGAGCTGCGCCTGCCAGGCGTCGCGACGGCGCTGCGCGGCATACGAGCTCTCCGGCCCTGCCACGTGCCACACGGTGCGGTGCCCGAGGTCGAGCAGGTGCCGGGTGGCCGAGACGGCGCCGGCAGCCTGGTCGGTGTCGACGACGGGGTGCCGGTCACCGGCGTCGTCGGAGTCGGCCACGACCACCTTGAAGCCGGGCGGGTAGGGCGCTGGCGCGTCGCTCGCGAGGTGGGTCTCCATGATGGCGACCACCGCGTCGACGGCGAGCTCGCCGGCGCGCGTGAACGCTCCGCGCACGGCGTCCTGCGACGGGGCCCCGACGGGGATGAGCGTCACGGCGTAGTCCTGGGCGGCAGCGGCCGCCACGATGCCCTCGAGGGTGCGCACGTTGCCGGTCGTCGACAGGGTGAAGGTCATGACCCCGATCGCCCGGAACTCCCCGCGCTTCAGGGCGCGAGCGGCGCTGTTGGGGCGGTAGCCGAGCTCCTCCATCGCCCGGAGGACGGAGAGCCGCGTGCTCTCGACGACGCTGCTCTCGCCGTTCGAGACGCGCGAGACCGTCTGCGCCGACACGTTGGCCAGGCGCGCCACGTCGGCCATCGAGACCGCTCGCCGCTGCCCCACCCGTGCCTCCTCGTCCCCGACCACTGTCGCCTCGCCGAACCCCGTGCGTGCCTGCCGTGCGTGCCTGCCGTCCGCGTATGCCGGGTGCGTCCGGGCTCATCCTGCCAGCATCCGCGAGACGGGCCCTTGACACCCGTCCCGCTGGGCTGGGACGGTGACCGAGGTTCGAATGTTTGCGCAAACATACCTCCATTTCGGACACCGGGCTGCACGTTCGAACGGGACCGCCACCGCCGTCGCTCCAGGAAGGCACCACCATGAGACCCCGCCCCACCCGCGCCGCCTCGGGCGCGCTGGCCGCCGCCACGGTCGCCGTCGGCTCGCTGCTGGCCGGCCCCGCGGCCACGGCCGCACCCGCCGCGCCGGCGACCGCTCCCCCACCCGCCGCAGCTGCCGACGGCGTCCCCACCGTCCGCATCACCCCCGACCCCTCCTACCAGCAGCCCGCCTTCGAGGGCTGGGGCACGAGCCTCGTGTGGTTCGCCAACGCGACGGGCGACTACCCCGACGCGGTGCGCAACAGGCTCGCCGACCTCGTCTTCGGCAAGGACGGCCTCGCGCTCAACATCGCCCGCTACAACATCGGCGGCGGCAACGCACCCGACGTCGCGGACTACCTGCGCCCCGGCGGAGCCGTCGAGGGCTGGTGGAAGGCCCCGGCCGGCACGACCCGCACCGACGTCGACTGGTGGTCACCCGATGACCCGGCCGACTGGAACTGGGACGCCGACCGGACCCAGCGCTGGTGGGTCGACCGCATCAAGGGCGACGTCACCACGTGGGAGACGTTCAGCAACTCCCCGCCGTGGTTCATGACGCAGAGCGGCTACGTCTCCGGCAACTTCAACGCCTCCCAGGACCAGCTCAAGCCCGGCAGCGTCGCCGACTTCGCGGCCTACCTCGTCAAGGTCACCGAGCGCCTCGAGCAGACGCACGGCATCAAGGTCGCCACCATCGACCCGTTCAACGAGCCCAACACGAGCTACTGGGGCACCCAGGTCGGCGCCGACGGCCGCCCGACGGGTGGCCGCCAGGAGGGAGCCCACATCGGACCGCAGCTGCAGCAGCAGGTGGTCCGCGCCCTGGCGCCCGCGCTCGCCGCCTCCGGCACCGACGCGAAGATCTCGGCGATGGACGAGACCAACCCGGGCACGTTCGTCACCAACTGGATGACCTACCCCGCCGACGTCAAGGCCGCGATCAGCCGGATGAACGTCCACACCTACGGCACGTCCCAGCGCACCGCCGTGCGTGACCTCAGCAAGTCCGACGCCAAGCCGCTGTGGATGTCCGAGGTCGAGGGCAGCTGGGGCAACGGCCAGAGCTTCACCTCCATGGAGCCCGGCATCGGAATGGCCCAGCACATGACCGACGACCTGCGCGAGCTCGAGCCGTCGGCCTGGGTGTTCTGGCAGCCCGTCGAGGACTACGACAACATGAAGCCGGGAGGCGAGAGCGCCGCCGGCGCCAACTGGGGCAGCATCCAGATGCGCTTCGACTGCACGGCCGAGGACACGCTCGAGAGCTGCCCGATCCGCACGAACCAGAAGTTCAACACGGTCCGCAACTTCACCCACTACATCCGCCCGGGCGACCACCTCGTCAAGGTCGACGACCCGAGCACCGTCGCCGCCATCCGGCCGGACGCCCGGACCGCCACCCTCGTGCACACCAACGGCGGGTCAGCCGCGCAGGACCTGTCGGTCGACCTGTCGAAGTTCGGCAAGATCGGCCCGAAGGCGAGCGTCACCGCCGTGGTCACCGACGCGTCCGGCGCCCTGAGGTCGCAGGCTCCCGTCGCGGTCGACGACAGCTCGGCCACCGTCCGGGTGCCGGCGCAGTCGGTCACGACCCTCGTCGTCTCCGACGTGCGCGGCGTCGCGGCGGACGCCCCGACCTTCCAGGAGGGCCACGCCTACCGCTTCGTCGGCGTGCAGAGCGGACGCTCGCTCGACGCCGAGCAGCCCGGCCTCGCGATCCGCACGACCGACGCGGCGAGCGCCGACCAGCTCTGGACCGTCACGAAGCTGACGAGCGGTGACACCAACCGCGAGCGCTACCAGCTGCGGGCGCTCGACGGTCGGCAGGTCGCCCTGCGGTCCGGGTCCCTCGTGCTGGAGACGGCACAGGCGGCTCCTGACGCCGCGGCACAGTGGTACCTCTCGACGACCGGCGACGGCTCCTGGACCATCTCGAGCGCGACCGGCCCGGGCAACATCGAGGTCGGCGGCCAGGCCACGGCGGATGGTTCTCCGGTAGGCGTCTGGCAGCCGAACGCCGCGCCCAACCAGCGCTGGACCCTCGTCGACGAGACCGTCCGCGGCGTGGCCGAGGTGCCCGTCTTCACCATGCCGGGCGTGGCACCGACCCTGCCGAGCACCGTCACCCCCGACCGCGTCGGTGCCGGGGCCGGAGCGCTGCCCGTGACGTGGCGTCCCGTCCCCGCAGCACGCTGGGCCCACACCGGTCGCGTCTTCGTCTTCGGCACGGCCACCGACCCGGCCACCGGGCGTGAGTTCGCCGTGCGCGCCGTCGTCACCGTCGACACGATCTCGGCCACCGACCCGGCCACGGGGCGCACCTACGTCGGTGGGACTCCCGACCTCCCGGCGACGGTGACCGCGACGTCGGACCGGTTCGGCGCCACGGCGACGCTGCCGGTCACGTGGGACACGAGTGGGGCGGCCTACGACTCCGTGGGCACGGTCCGCCTGTCCGGCACGGCCACGCTGCCGGACGGGTCGACCGCGCCCGCCACGCTCGTCGTCACGGTGACCGAGCCCGTCGAGGCCAATGCCGCCCTCACGCCCGGCACGACGGCCTCGGCGACGTTCACCGAGCCCGGCTACTCGGTGCAGGGCATCGTCAACGGCGTCCTCACGGACAAGGCCTGGTCGAACTGGCGGTCGGGCACACAGCGTCCGGGTGACACGCTCACCGTCACCCTGCCCGCACCCCGCGACGTGACGAAGGTCGTCACCCGCTTCTACCAGGACGGCGGCAACGTCAGCTACGCCCGCACCCTCCACGTCGAGGCCCTCGTGGGCGGCTCGTGGACCCCGGTGTCCGGCGAGGTCACGGTGGCGGCCAGCGGTCCGGCCGCCCCGGTCGTGTCGGTGCCGGTCACGCCGACCCGCACCTCGGCCGTGCGCGTCGTCATGACGGCGTCGAGCTACATGACGGTCAGCGAGGTCGAGGTCATGGCCAAGTCGGCCGGCTGACCCCACCGGCGACGCGACAGCGACGCCACGACTGCGCCCAGGCCCATGGCAGCCCCCGCCGGCTGCCATGGGCCTGGGCACGTCGTGAGCCCTCGCGCACGGGACGTGCGCGGGGATGTGCTCAGGGCGACACGATGCCGTGTCAACCGGCGACGCCACCTGCGCGTCATGTCTGCGTGAGAACGTTGGGTATGCCGGCCGGCCAGCTCAGTGCCTCTGGTTCCTCCGAGGCCCCTGGGCCCTCCGAGCTGCCGACCGATCCCGACGCCGCCGTCACCGTCCTCTACGAGGCGCACTGGCACCGGCTCGTCCGTCTCGCATGGCTCCTGCTGCGCGACCAGCTCGCCGCCGAGGACGTCGTCCAGGACGCCTTCGTGGCGACCCACCGCAGCTGGTCCTCGATCCGCGACAGCGGCCGGGTCGTCGGCTACCTCCAGACCGCCGTGGTCAACGGGTGCCGGTCCGTGCAGCGCCACAGCGTCGTCGTCGACCGGCAGAACGCGCGCGAGGCGGCCGCGGCGGACGCGCCCGGCCGGGGCAGCCACGGCAGCGCCGAGACCCAGGTGCTCCGATCCGCCGAGCGTGACGCGGTCCTCCGTGCCCTCCGCACGCTGCCGGAGCGCCAGCGCGAGGTGCTCGTCCTTCGCTACTACTCCGACCTGTCCGAGGCCCAGATCGCCCAGGCCCTCGAGATCTCCCCCGGCGCCGTGAAGACCCATGCGCACCGCGGCCTGACGGCCCTGCGCCGCACCGTCGAACTCCTGGAGCTGTCATGAACACCGACCCGACCCGACCGGGGCAGACGCCGGCAGAGGAGCCGACCGGCGGGACCACCAGCCGACCCACCGACCAGCCGACGCCCATCGGTGAGGGCCTGGCGCCCGTCGAGGACCGGCTCCGCCGCGCGCTCGACGCGGACGCCCGCTCCATCGCCCCCGGCGACCGGCTCGCCGCGATCCTCACGGACGCGCACTCCGGACCCGGCACCACCGCCGGGTCGGCGCCGGACCGCCACCACCGCTGGGTGCTCCCGGCTGCGGCAGCCGCTGCCGCCGTGCTCGTGGCCGGCACCGTGTGGGCGGTGAACCGTCCCCCGTCGCAGACGCCCCTGGTGATCGGCGCGTCGACCGCCGTCGGCACATCGGCCCCGACACCCTCGGCCCGCTCGAGCGCCGCGACGAGCGTCCCGACCCAGACCGCCCCGAGGCCGTCGGCCCCGTCGGCGACCTCCACCCCGGCGCCTCCCACGAAGGGCGCAGGCGCCCCGGTGACGGCGTCGGCGAGCGTGCCCGTCTACTACCTCGGCCCCGTGGCGGGGGCGAGCGGGCCGCTCCGGCTGTTCCGCGAGTTCGTGGCCGCGCAGGTGCCCTCGCCCTCGGCCCCGTCGGGCAACGCGCTGGCTGCGCTGCGGCTGGCCATGGGGCCCGCCCCCGCCGGGTCGCGCTACCACTCCGCCTGGACCGGGGTCACCGCAGACGCCGTGACGCGGGGCGAGCGCCTCATCACGGTGCGCCTGTCGAAGGGCACGCAGGACGCCTCTCCCCTCGCGACCGAGCAGCTCGTGTGGACGGTGCAGGCCGCGCTCGGCGCCGCTCTCCCGGTCCGCTTCGAGCTCGCCGACGGCGGCACCGAGGTCTCCCCCGGCCACCCGGCGTCGGCGACCTACACCCGGCCCTCCGACCCCATCGCCGTCCTCGACCAGGTGGCGCCGATCTGGGTCGACGAGCCCGCGCGCGGCACCACCGTCCCTGTCGGGCGGCCGCTCTCCGTCAAGGGGGTGGCCAGCACCTTCGAGGCCAACGTCGAGTGGGAGCTGCTCCGCGACGGTCGGCGCGTCGACAGCGGGTTCACGACCGCCACCGAGGCGGCCCCGGCCCGCGCGACCTACCGGTTCACGACGAAGAAGCCCCTCGCCTCCGGGACCTACACGCTGCGCGTCTTCGAGAGCAGCGCGAAGGACGGCTCGACGGCCGCCGAGCAGACCCTCACCGTGACGGCCCGCTGAACGTCGGCCGGCCACCCGTTCGAGGTGATCGCGGCGCCCACCCCGTCGTCGACATCACCTCGACCCACGGGGTGGGGGCGTATGCCGTCAGGTCCAGCGGGTGCGCGCGCTGAGGACCGCGAGCGCCGCAGGACCGGCGGACGACGCGCGAAGGATCGTCGAGCCGAGTCGCACGGCCCGGGCCCCGGCACCGGTCAGGGTCTCCAGCTCACGGTCGGTGATGCCACCCTCGGGACCGACCACGACGAGCACGTCGCCGGACGGGGGTAGGTCGACCGAGGCCAGCGGCTCAGTCGCGTCCTCGTGGAGCACGAGCGTCAGCGCGGACTCCCCCACGCGTGCGGCGAGCGGGGCGAGCCCGACCGCGGGGGACGTCACCGGCAGACGGGCCCGTCGGGACTGCTTGGTCGCCCGGACCACGACCGCGGACCACTTGGCCAGGGACTTGGCGGCGCGGTCACCGCGCCAGACGACGACGGAGCGCTCCGCCTGCCACGGCACGACCTCGTCGACGCCGAGCTCGGTGGCGGCCTCGACGGCCTGCTCGTCGCGGTCGCCCTTGGCGAGGGCCTGGACGAGGACGAGACGCGGTGCGGGCTTCGGCTCGTCGGTCACATCGAGCACGCGCCCCCGCACCCAGCCGCGCTCGACGTCGGTCGCCTCGAGCAGGACGCGTCGGCCTGCTCCGTCTGCGACGAAGTAGCGCTCGCCCGCACGCAGGCGCACGACGGCCGCGGCGTGGCGGCCCTCGTCGCCGTCGAGCAGCAGCGACGACCCGACGACCGCCCCCGCGACCGCCGACGGGTCGCCGAGGAACAGCTGGTGCGTCACCGGGCGCTCACAGGAGGGTCACTTCTCCTTGAAGGCGTCGCGCAGCTTGCCGAAGAGGCCCTTGTTGGCCGGCTGGAGCCGTCCTTGGGGGCTCTCCTCGCCGCGCAGGGCCGCGAACTGGCGCAGCAGCTCCTGCTGCTCCTCCGTCAGGCGCGTCGGCGTCTGCACCGTCGCGTGGACGAGCAGGTCGCCGCGCCCACCGTGGCGCAGGTGCGTCACGCCGAGACCGCGCAGCGTCAGCACGTCGCCGCTCTGCGTGCCGGCCTTGATCTCGAGGTCCTGCATGCCGTCGAAGGTCGAGAGCTTGAAGCTCGTGCCCAGCGCGGCCGCCGCCATCGGGAGCTCGACGCTGCAGTGCAGGTCGTCGCCCCGGCGGGTGTAGGTGTCGTGGTTGATGACCCGGATCTCGACGTAGAGGTCGGCCTTGGGGCCGTTGCCGGGCCCGACCTCGCCCTCGCCGGTCAGCTGGATGCGCGTGCCGGTGTCGACGCCGGCCGGGACCTTGAGCGTGAGCGAGCGGCGCGTGCGCACGCGGCCGTCGCCCGAGCAGTCGTGGCACGGGTCGGTCAGGGTCGAGCCGTAGCCCTGGCAGTTGACGCACGGCCGCGAGGTCATGACCTGGCCGAGGAAGCTGCGCTGGATCTGCTGGACCTCGCCGGCACCCTTGCAGATCGGGCAGGTCTGGCGACCGGTGCCCGGCTCGGCGCCGTCACCGTCGCAGCGGGTGCAGCCGACGGCCGTGTCGAGCGTCAGCTCCTCCTCGGAGCCGAAGACGGCCTTGGAGAGGTCGATGTCGAGTCGCACGAGGGCGTCCTGGCCGCGCTGCACGCGCGAGCGGGGACCACGCGTGCCCGCCTGGGCCCCGGCTCCGAAGAACGCGTCCATGACGTCGCTGAACGAGAAGCCCTGTCCCGCCCCGAAGCCGGCTCCGCCGCCCGACGCGAACGGGTCGGAGCCCATGTCGAAGGACTGGCGCTTCTGCGGGTCGGAGAGCACGTCATAGGCCTGCGAGACGCGCTTGAACTCCTCCTCGGCCTCGGCACCGGGGTTGACGTCCGGGTGCAGCTTGCGGGCGAGTCGACGGTAGGCCTTCTTGATCTCCTCCTGGCTCGCGTCGCGCGAGACACCGAGGACGGCGTAGTAGTCGTTCAAGCTGGGATTCCTTTGGTACGTGGTGCTTTCGGTTCCGGCGCGGCGATGCGCCGGCGGACTGGCCGAGGTCGTGCTGGGTCAGGTGGCCTGGTTCTCGTCGAGGATCTCGGAGACGTAGCGCGCGACGGCCCGGACCGACGCCATCGTCGTGGGGTAGTCCATGCGGGTGGGGCCGAGCACCCCGAGGCTCGCGACGCGCTCGGAGCCGGAGCCGTAGCCCATCGAGACGAGCGAGGTCGACTGGAGCCCGGTCACGGGGTTCTCCGACCCGATGCGCACCGAGACGAGCTCGGGGTCGTCGCCGAGCTGGCCGAGCAGGCGCAGCAGGGTGACGTGCTCCTCGAGGGCCTCGAGGATGGGTCCGATGCTGCGCGGGAAGTCCGCGCCGGCCCGGGCGAGGTTGGCCTGTCCGGCGAGGACGACACGCTCCTCGCGCTCCTCGACGAGGGCGTCGCCGAGGGCCGACACGACGGCTTCAAAGGCAGCGCGGTCGGTCTCGTCGGCCTCGCCGACGAGACGGCGCAGCCGCGTCGCGGCGACGGTGAACGGCACGCCGGCCGCCACCTCGTTGATGCGCGACCGGATCGAGGCGACGAGGGCCTCACCGGTGGCGTCGCTCAGCACGCGGCTGGTGTCGACGACGCGCTGCTCGACGCGGCCGGTGTTGACGATGAGGACGATCATCAGGTGCGAGGAGCCCATCGGGACGAGCTCGATGTGGCGCACGGTCGACCGGGTCAGCGAGGGGTACTGCACGACGGCGACCTGGCGCGTCAGGCTGGCCAGCAGGCGCACGGTGCGGTCGACGACGTCGTCGAGGTCCACCGCGCCCTGCAGGAACTGCCCGATGGCCCGGCGCTCGCCTTGGCCCAGCGGCTTGACGGCGCTGAGCCGGTCGACGAACACGCGGTAGCCGGCGTCGGTGGGCACCCGGCCGGCCGACGTGTGCGGCGCGTGGATCAGGCCCTCCTCCTCGAGCAGGGCCATGTCGTTGCGCACCGTCGCGGCGCTGACGCCGAGGTGGTGACGCTCGACGAGGGCCTTGCTGCCGACGGGCTCGGAGGTCTGGACGTAGTCCTGCACGATCGCGCGCAGCACCATCAGCCTGCGGTCCTCGCTCATCGTCTTCCCTCCTCCACGGTCCGGCGCTCCCGGCCTGTCACTCTTGCTGTCGCTCTGGCCGGCTCTGGCTGTCGCTGTCGGTCTGGCACTCTCGATCGACGAGTGCCAAGTCTACGTCGTGCCCCGCGGATCTCCGATTTCATCCAACCGTATGCGGCCCCGGAGCCGTTGCGCGGTGGACCCGAGGGGCACCCAGCGTGGCGTCCCGCCGAGCGCCGGCACGCGGCATACGCTCGCTTGTCGTGTCCCCCAACGATCGCTACGGATCCGACGTGCTCAGCGGCGACTGGCGTGCCCCGAGGCGCGGCCGGTCCACCCCCACCCCCGCCGAGCCCGACCTCGTCGTCGAGGAGGTCGAGACGGGCTGGGTCGGCGCGGTCGTTCGGGTCGAGAAGGCGGGCGGTATGCACGTCGTGCACCTCGAGGACCGCCGCGGACGCACCAAGGCCTTCCCCCTGGGACCGGGCTTCCTCCTCGACGGGGCTCCCGTGACGCTCACCCCGCCGAAGGCAGCCGCCGGCGCCGCCCTCGCCGAGGCCCGGCGTGCCGCCTCGAGGACCGCGAGCGGCTCGGTGGCCGTCGAGGGGGCGCGAGCCCGCGTGGCGAGCGGCTCGCGGATCTACGTCGAGGGTCGTCACGACGCCGAGCTCGTCGAGAAGGTCTGGGGCGACGACCTACGGGTCGAGGGCGTCGTCGTGGAGCTCATGGACGGCGTCGACGACCTCGCGGGCATCATCGCCGAGTTCCAGCCCGGCCCCGGACGCCGGATGGGCGTCCTCGTCGACCACCTCGTGCCCGGCACGAAGGAGGCCCGCATCGTCGAGCAGGCGCGCGCGCTGCCCGGGATCAGCCGCCACGTGAAGGTCCTCGGCCACCCCTACGTCGACGTGTGGCAGTCCGTGCGACCCGAGCGGCTCGGCTGGCAGCAGTGGCCGGTCATTCCGCGCGGCACCTCGTGGAAGCACGGCATCTGCGCCGAGCTCGGGTGGGCCCACTCCAGCCAGGCCGACATCGCGCAGGCGTGGAAGCGCATCCTCGGGACGGTGCGGTCCTACGCCGACCTCGAGCCCACGCTCCTCGCGAGCGTCGAGGAGCTCATCGACTTCGTCACCGAACCCGGGGCGTAGCCGCCGACCTAGCGGCTGAGGTAGCCCTGGACGTCCGCGACGACCTGGGTGGACGCGAAGACGTAGAGGTCGACGTAGCCGTCGGCGCTCGGGGTGACGACCGCGGTGTTGGCGATGGTCTGGCCGGCGACGTAGTTGATGTTCGAGGTCGTGGGCCGGCTCGTCCCCGAGGGGTATGCCGTGAGGTAGCCCGGCTGCTGGGGCCCGGTCACGACGACGGTCAGCACCACGGCCTTGACCCCGGTCGTCGGGACGCCTCCGCGCCCGGTCACCTTGAGGCGCTGCACGCTGCCCGCGGCGAGCGCGCCGGCCGACGCGGCACCGGTGCCGTTCCTCGTGTCGAGGAGCCGGGCCGGCGTCAGGCCCTCGTAGTCGGTCCCGGACGGGTACCACCCGACGACGTCCGCGACGACGTCGGTGGCGGCCGACGTGCGGATGCTCACCCGGCCGTTGCTGCCGACCTTGGCGACGACGAGCCCGGAGACGGACGACCCGGTCGAGAAGTTGAGAGAGGACGAGTTGGGCATCGTGGTGCCCGTCGGCCAGACCGCGAGGTTGCCGTCCTTGGTGGGCCGCGCGGCCGTGACGTTGAGCAGCACGGAGTCGACGCCCGCCGCCGGGACCACGTCGCTGCCCGTGACCGCGAGGTCGATGCGGCCACCCGGCACGAGTCGGCCTGTGGGCGCTCCCAGGCCGGAGCGGGTGTCGAGGATGCGCGTCGGCGTCGTCGTGGAGAGGTTGCCGAAGGCGGGGTACCACCCGACGACGTCGACGAGGACGTCGGTGCGCTGGCTCACCTTGAGCCGGATGCGGCCGTCGCTGCCGACGCCGACGACGGCCTGGTTGGCCACGGTGGACCCGGCGTCGTAGTTGAGGGTCGACGAGGCGGCAGGTGAGGTGCCCGACGGGTAGGTCAGCATCCAGCCCGCCGCCTGCGGACGCACGGCCGTGACGTTGACGACGACGGCTCCCACGGCCGTCTTCGGCAGCCCGGCACGGCCGCCGACGAGGATGCTCGTGTCGCTGCCCGCCGCGAGCGGACCTGCGGCTCCGAGCGAGCTGCGGGTGTCGACGATCCGGGTCGGTGTCACGGGGCGGTAGGTCGGGTAGTCGGCCGGTGCGGCGACCTTCGGGCCCTGGTCGGCGAGGTGGATGAAGCCTGCGGGCCAGAGGCCACCCGAGCGGGTGATCGAGCGCCACCGGAAGTCACCGCCCCAGTTGTCCTCGGAGACGAGGATCTGGTTGGCCGAGACGACCTTCTCGACGTAGGCGATGTGGCCGGTGCCCGAGAAGGCCGTGCCCCACCAGGCGACCGAGCCGACGGCCGGCGCGTCGTCGGTCTGGGACGCGAAGGCGCTCCCCCACCGGTAGGCGTTGCCCGTCAGCTGGATCGGGCGCTTGTTGGGCAGGCCGTTGGTCACGAGGCGGTAGGCGACGTAGTTGGTGCAGTTGTGGCCCGTGGACTGGCTCCAGTAGCTCGTGCTCGCGTGCTCCTTGTAGCCCGCGTTGAAGTAGCCCGCCTTGGCGCACGCGTCGTAGCCGGTGCACAGGACGGTCCACTCGGACGACCGGGCCGGGGCGGCCAGGCCGACGGCGGCCACGAGCATCGCGACGATGCCGAGCAGGACGGTGGCAGCGCGCCCGCGTCGGTGCGCTGCGGGCGCGACCGGGGCTACCGGGCCCACAGGGGCCGCTGGGAAGGCGGGGAGGTCCGGGACCCGACCTGCCTGGTCGTCGGTGGCCAGAGGCATGTGAGTCTCCCGTGATCGCCGTGAATGCCACCCGCAATCTAGGACATTCCCGCCAGGAGCACACTCCTTTCCCAGAAATCCCACGCGACACGAACGAGAAATCCCCCCGATCCGCTCAATGTAGTGCTAATGACACCGCTGTCATTCAGCGCCCGGTGCGGCGCCGCGGGAGGCGCCCCGTCCACCCCGACGCCGGCCCGGCACGGCGACCCGACGGATCACCTGCTGCTTGGCAGAGGAGAACGGCGGCCGCACGAACACGGTCGTGTCCGGCCGGGTCGGCAGCGACAGCACCGACTTGGCGTGGGAGAAGAGCTCGATGGACCGCTCGCCGTGGTAGGCGCCAGTCCCGCTCGCCCCGACGCCCCCGAAGGGAAGGCCCGGCACGGCCAGGTGCGCGAGGGGGACGTTGAAGGCGAGCGCGCCCGAGGAGGTGTCGCGCTCGAAGCGTCGTCGCACGGCGTCGGAGGTGGTGAAGACGTAGAGGGCGAGAGGCTTGTCGCGGCGGTTCACGAAGTCGATGGCGACGTCGAGCCCGTCGACGGGCACGAGCGGGAGGACGGGCCCGAAGATCTCCTCGCGCATCACCAGCTCGCGCGGGTCGTCGGCGTCCACCACGTCGACGACCGTCGGCTCGAGGTAGCGGGTCGCGGCGTCGGACCGGCCGCCGGTGACGACCCGCGCCGGGTCGACGAGTGCGGCGAGGCGGTCGAAGTGCCGGGCGCCGATGATGCGTCCGTAGTCGGGCGAGGTCGACGGATCGGGGCCGAAGGCCGCGCGGATGGCGTCGACGAGCAGGGGCTTCAGCGCCTCGAGCGTCTGCCGGCTCGCGATGACGTAGTCCGGCGCGACGCAGGTCTGGCCCGCGTTGGTGAACTTGCCCCATACGAGACGCTGCGCCGCGATCGGGAGGTCGGCGTCGTCGGAGACGTAGGCCGGCGACTTGCCCCCGAGCTCCAGCGTCACCGGCGTCAGGTGCTTGGTCGCCGCCTCGAGCACGATCCGCCCGACCGCGCCGTTGCCGGTGTAGAAGATGTGGTCGAAGCGTTGCGCGAGAAGCTCCGTCGTCTCCGGGACCCCTCCCTCGACGACGTGCACGGCGGAGGTGTCGAGGTACATCGGCAGGAGCCGCGCGAGGAGCGCGGACGTGGCCGGGGCGACCTCGCTCGGCTTGAGCACGACGGCGTTCCCTGCGGCGAGCGCCCCGACGAGCGGCGCCAGGCACAACTGGACGGGATAGTTCCACGGCGCGATGACGAGCACGACACCAAGCGGCTCGCGCACGATCTTTGCCCGTCCCGGCTTGAGCGACAAGGGGACCCGGACCCGACGGGGCGCGGTCCAGGCCCGCAGGTGGCGCAGCGTGTGGTCGATCTCCCGCACGACGAAGCCGGTCTCGGTGACCCAGGCCTCGGTCGCGCTCTTGCCGAGGTCGGCGTGCAGGGCCTGCGCGAGCTCGTGCTCGTGCTCGACGAGCAGGGTTCGCAGCGCCCGCAGCTGGGCGACCCGCCACGGGCGCGGCTTGGTGACGTCCTGCTCGAAGGCGCGGCGTGCCGCCGCCACCGCGTCCGCCGGGACGCGGTCCGCCGGCGCGCTGTCTGCGACGGCTCCGACCTGCTCGGGGTGGCTCGTCCCGTCGCCGGAGGTCTCGTCGGGGATCTCACCGGGGGTCGTCGTCGACACGGTCTCGCTCATGGCGCCCTTCTTCGTCGGGGCCCCTCAGGCGGCGAGGAGCCGGTGCACCACGGTGTCGGCGAGCAGCCGCCCCCGGCGGGTCAGGACGAGCCGCGAGTCCCGCAGGGCCGCAGACCCGTCCACGAGACCGTCGGCGATGAGGCCGGCCACCGCGGTGCGGCCTGATCCTCGCAGATCCGAGACGGGCAGTCCCTCGACGAGACGTGTGCCGAGCAGCACACGCTCGTCGTAGCGCTGGTCGTCGGTGAGGGTCTCACGTGCGTGGGCGGGCGACTGTCCGGCAGCCAGCCGGCCGGCATACGCGCTCGGGTGCTTGACGTTCCACCAGCGCACACCGCCGACGTGGCTGTGCGCGCCCGGCCCGACGCCCCACCAGTTCGTGCCGGCCCAGTACGCGACGTTGTGGCGGCACCGCTGCCGCTCGGAGCGGGCCCAGTTGCTCACCTCGTACCAGCCGAAGCCCGCGGCCGTCAGCAGCTCGTCGGCGAGCTCGTACTTGTCCGCCTCGTCGTCGTCCTCGGGCGCGGGCACGACACCACGACGCACCTGAGCGGCCAGCTTCGTGCCGTCCTCGACGACGAGCGCGTAGGCGGAGACGTGGTCGGGCTCGAGCGCGATCGCGGCCTCGAGGCTGCGGCGCCAGTCCTCGAGCGACTCCCCCGGCGTGCCGTAGATGAGGTCGACGCTGACCTGCATGCCGGCAGCGCGGGTGGCCGCCACGGCGCGCGCGACGTTCTCGGGGTCGTGCGTGCGCTCGAGCGTGTGCAGCACGTGCGGCACCGCCGACTGCATGCCCACGGAGACGCGGGTGAAGCCCCCGTCGGCGAGCTCGCGCAGCGACTCGGGCGTCACGGAGTCGGGGTTGGCCTCCGTCGTGACCTCGGCGTCCGGCGCCAGCCCGAAACGGTCGCGTATGCCGTCGAGCACCGTCACGAGGTAGCGTGACCTCAGCATCGTGGGAGTGCCACCGCCGACGAAGACCGTCGACACGGCCGGCGCCTCGTCGCCCAGGACGGTTCGGGCGAGGTCGAGCTCGCGCACGGCCGCGTCGGCGTAGGTGTCGATGCCGATGCTGGCGCCGGGACCGCCGAGCTCGGTCAGGGTGTAGGTGTTGAAGTCGCAGTAGCCGCAGCGCACCGTGCAGAACGGGACGTGGACGTAGATGCCGAGGTCGGTCCGCGAGACGTCGGAGAGGGCTGCGGGTGGCAGCTCACCCGTGGCGGGAGCGGGGTCGCCGTCGGGCAGGGCGGAGGGCGGCATACCTCCATTGTCCCAGCCCCGGAGCGGTGTCCCGTCCACGACGTACGCTGCCCTCATGGCTGGTGGGCAGCCGTCACGACCCAGGGCGTCGCGCGTCGTCGCGGGCATGGTGTCGGCCGCGCTCGCCCTGGCGGCTGCCGCGTGCTCCACCGCGACCTCCCAGCCCCGACCGGGCGAGACCGGTCCTCCGGCGCGGACCTCGGCCGGCACGTGCGCACCTCCGCCGGTCGCGCCCTCGACCTACCCGACGTTCGCGACCCCACCGCCCGCGTCGGTCGCGCTCGGCGCCGAGTGGAGCGCCGTCCTGCACACGACGTGCGGGGACGTGTCACTGGTGCTCGACGGGAAGCGGGCCCCGAGGAGCGTGGCCTCGTTCGTCACACTGGCGCGGTCCGGCTACTGGAGCCCGAGCGTCTGCCATCGGCTCACCTCGGCACCGGCACCGACGGCGTTCCTGCAGTGCGGCGACCCGACGGGGCGCAGCACGGCCGAGCCCGGCTACGGCCTGCCGCTCGAGAACGTCCCGGCCGATCGCACCTACCGGGTCGGTGACGTCGGCGTGGCGCGCGGCGACGGCTTCCCGAGCACGTCGGGTGAGTTCTTCATCGTCCACCACGCCTTCACCGTGGCGTCCGGGTCGCCCGTCTACTCGCTCATCGGGCGGGTCACCTCGGGACTCGCGGTCGTCGAGCACGTCGCAGCCGTCGGCGGCGAGGACTTCAGGGACGACGGGCCGCCCTGGCAGTCGATCAGCATCCTCCGCATCGACGTCCGGCCACGCTGACCCACGCGACGGCGTCGGGCCGCGCCACGTCGGTCCGCCGTCAGCCGGAGTGCGTCGTGACGCCGTAGCGGGCCCGGGACGCGAGCGCCCACCGGGCCGCCGGGACCGACACGAGCGCGATGACGACCATGAAGGCGGCGAGGATGAGCCAGCCCGTCTCGCCGAGGTCGACGCAGAAGTAGGTGACGACCGGAGGCGCGACGACCGCGAGCACGCTGAAGCCGAGCCCGGCGAAGCCTTGGTACTGCCCCTGCCGCTCGTGCGGCGCGAGCCCCATCTGCAGCCCCCACTGGCCGCCCGAGCCGATCATCTCGCCGACGACGTGCACGAGGGACCCGACGACGAGGGCACCGACGGCGAGCCAGCGGCTCCCCCGGTCGGCGAGCGCGACGACGGCGAAGCCGGCCGCGATCCACCAGGCCCCGCGCACGAGCGCCCGCGCACCGGCCTCCACCGAGTCCGCGCGGCGCGACAGACGCACCTGGAAGAGCGCGACGGCAGCGGTGTTGAGGATGAGCAGGATCGCCACCATGACGGTCGGCGCGGCCGTGCGTGCGGAGACGTAGAGCGCGAGCCCGAGCTCCATGACGAAGAAGTGGAGGGAGAAGAGCCCGGTGAGGATGGTGATGACGACGTAGGGCCAGTCGCGCACGACGGCGAGGCGTGGCTCCCCGGCCGCCCGGGCGTGGGGCGCCATGTCGGGCAGCCGCGTCGTGTTCCAGGCCGCGAACCCGGTGAAGACGGCGTTGAGGACGAAGACGCCAACGTAGGCCCAGCGCTCGTCGATGATGAGGGCCGCACCACCGAAGACGGAGCCGAGCCCGAGGGCGGTGTTGGTGACGGCGCGCAGGTAGGCCTTGAAGAGCACCCCGCGGCCGCCGGTCGCGAGCTGGGCGATGACGCCCTGGTTGACGGCGCCCGCGCCCCGTTCGAAGAAGGCGAGCACGCCGAGCAGGAGGGCGAGCGCCCAGGGGGTGGTCGCGAGGACCGGCGGTGCGCTGAAGACCGCGGCGCCGACCATGAACGCGGTGAGCACCCGGCGCGGCCCGAGGGTGTCGCCGAGGTGCCCGGCGGGCACCTGGACGACGATGCCGACGATCGCCGACACGGACATCGCGAGCGCCACCTCGGTGGCGCTGAAGCCGACCTGCCGGGTGAAGTAGAGCGCGCTCGTCGTGAGGACGGCGCCGGCGCCGAACCGGTTGGCGAACGACCCGACGGCGAGGATGCGCAGGTCGTGGTCCACCGGGACGCCCCGCCGGGTCAGGGGTGCTACCACGGGTGGAGTGGTGCTGGACGTCACGCTCGTCTCCCTCGCTCAATCTGTCTCGACGTCAAGATATCTGACGGTAGGCAGGTCGCCGCAACGGAATTACTGAGGTCGCATAGGCTTCTGACGTGTACCTCCCCCACTGGATCGAGATCGACGGCGTCGTCAACATGCGTGACCTCGGAGGCATGGTGACAGCCGACGGTGACACCGTCCGCCCTCGCCGGCTGCTGCGCTCGGACAACCTCCAGGACCTCTCCCCCGCCGCCGTCGAGACGCTCGTGGGCGACTACGGCGTCACCGACATCGTCGACCTGCGCACCCACGTCGAGCTGGCCAAGGAGGGTGACGGCCCCCTCCGCGCGGTCGAGGGCGTGACCCACCACCACCACACGCTCTACCGCGAGGACACCGACGAGTCGGGCATCCCGGCCGCCGAGCGTGCCCTGCCGTGGGAGACCGACGAGCGACGCGAGCTCACGGCCGCGAGGCGCGACCCGGACCAGGACCGTGCGCACGACCGGTTCTGGTCGGAGCACTACCTCTCCTACCTCGCCAGCCGTCCCGACTCCGTCGTCGCAGCCCTGCAGGCCATCGCCTCGAGCGAAGGCGCCGCGGTCGTGCACTGCGCCGCCGGCAAGGACCGCACCGGCACCGTGGTGGGCCTCGCGCTCAAGGTCGTCGACGTGCCCGACGATCTCGTCATCGCCGACTTCGCGGCCTCCGCGGAGCGGGTCGCGGCCATCATGGAGCGCCTGCGCTCGCGGCCGGCCTACGCCCGCAACCTCGCCGACAAGACGGTGGCGCAGCAGTCCCCCACGACCGACACGATGCGCCTGCTCCTCGACGCCCTCGACGAGCGGCACGGGGGCGTGCACGGCTGGCTCCGCACGCAGGGCTGGACGTCGGCCGACACGGACCGGATGCACCACAAGCTCCTCGACGACTGAGCCGTCCGGGACCCGTCACGCGCTGTCGTATGCCCTCACCCGGCGTAGGTGCCGAAGCTCCAGCTCGTGCCCTCCGGGTCCACCACCGAGAAGCCGCGGGACCCGTAGTCCGTCTCCTCGAGCGGACGCTGCACGACGGCGCCGAGGCGCCGGCCCCGCTCCCAGACCAGGTCGGGATCGTCGACGACGACGTAGACCGTCGCCGCCCCCGGTCCCGACACGAAGGTGGGGTCGGTCCGCGCGCGGCTGCTGACCATGACGCGGCCGCCCTCCGGCCAGAGCATCTCGCTGTGCCTGATCTCGCCAAGAGCCTCCCCCGGCACGACGACGCCGTCGACGAAGCCGAGGGCGCGCAGCCACTCGCGCGCGGCGAGCGGGTCCTCGTAGCTGAGACCGACCCAGACGTTGTGGTCCGGGCGCGCCTGTGCCGCAATGGTTCCCGCTCCGACACCCTCTGCCGCCTCGCCGTCCGTCCCGATGGTGGTCCTGCTGCCTGAGCTCATCTCGTTGTCCATGGCCCCACCCTGCGGCCACTGCGACAGGCCTGTCTTGGACGAATGCGCGCGACACTCGCGGGCGCTCAGTGGGCGGCGAGCACGTCCTCTGTCCGCCACCGCGTCGGCGAGGTGCCTGCCAGCGCGCGCCAGTCCCGGTCCATGTGCGCGTGGTCGGTCCACCCGCAGCGCAGCGCGACGTCGGTCAGGGCGTGCCGGCGACCGGCGACGAGCGGCACGGACCGCTCGAACCGACGGAGCACCGCCACGGTCTTGGGGCTGACCCCGAACTCGTGCCGGAACCGCGACTGCAACCGCCGCATCGACCAGCCCACCCGCGCGGCCACGTCGCGGACCGGCACCGATCCCCCGGAGACGCCGATGAGTCGCCACGCCTCCAGGACCTCGGGGTCCGGCGTGCCGAGACGTGGTGCGCGGTCGAGCAGCCCGACCAGCCAGTCGTCCACGAGCCCGAAGCGGTCGGGCCACGCCTCGGCGCCATGGACCCGGTCGCGCAGGGTCTCCGCCTGCGCCCCGACGACGTCCGAGAGGTCGTAGGAGCGCGAGGCCAGCTCCGCGGCCGGCATCCCGAACAGGGCGCGGACCGCCTCCGGTCGCAGGGCCAGCTGGACACCGTGCTGGGCGCCGTCGTGGTGGATGTGGGACGGCGCCGCGCTCAGGCCGGCGACGACCGAGCTGTGGCTCCGGGGCAGCCCACCACCGTCGGCGACCGTCAGCGGCTGCCCCAGGGGCACGACCAGCGTGACGGTGCGGGACGGCATACCGACGTGGATCCCCGCAGGGAAGCCCGACAGGCGGTAGCCGACGGCACGCTCGACGAGTCCGGACAGCCGAGCGGTGGGCACGTGCTCGTGGTGCTCCACCCGCGTCGCTCCGATGCGGGTGGCCCGCTCACCGTCCAGGGAGTCCGCCTCCACGGCACCACGGTACGACCGCGCGTGCCTCCGAGGACGGCTACTTCTTGCTCTTGCCGGAGTCGCCGTCGCTCGAGAGCGCAGCGACGAAGGCCTCCTGCGGCACCTCGACCCGACCGACCATCTTCATGCGCTTCTTGCCCTCCTTCTGCTTCTCGAGGAGCTTGCGCTTGCGGCTGATGTCGCCGCCGTAGCACTTGGCGAGCACGTCCTTGCGGATGGCGCGGATGTTCTCGCGGGCGATGATGCGCGAGCCGATGGCCGCCTGGATCGGCACCTCGAACTGCTGGCGCGGGATGAGGTCCTTGAGCTTGCTCGCCATCATGACGCCGTAGGCGTACGCCTTGTCGCGGTGCACGATGGCCGAGAAGGCGTCGACGGTCTCGCCCTGCAGGAGGATCTCGACCTTGACGAGGTCGGCGACCTGCTCACCGTCGGGCTCGTAGTCGAGCGAGGCGTAGCCGCGGGTGCGCGACTTCAGCTGGTCGAAGAAGTCGAAGACGATCTCGGCGAGGGGCAGGGTGTAGCGCATCTCGACGCGGTCCTCGGAGAGGTAGTCCATGCCGCGCAGGTTGCCGCGCTTCTGCTGGCACAGCTCCATGATCGCGCCGACGAACTCGCTCGGCGCGAGGATCGTGGCACGCACGACGGGCTCGCTGACCTCGCGGATCTTGCCGTCGGGGTACTCGCTCGGGTTGGTGACGTGCACGGCCTTGCCGTCGTCCATCGTCACGTCGTAGACGACGTTGGGCTGGGTCGAGATGAGGTCGAGGCCGAACTCGCGCTCGAGGCGCTCGCGGACGATCTCGAGGTGCAGCAGCCCGAGGAAGCCGACGCGGAAGCCGAAGCCGAGCGCGGCCGACGTCTCGGGCTCGTAGACGAGAGCGGCGTCGTTGAGCTTGAGCTTGTCGAGGGCGTCGCGCAGGTCGGGATAGTCCGAGCCGTCGATGGGATAGAGGCCGGAGAAGACCATCGGCTTGGGGTCGCGGTAGCCGCCGAGGTCCTTCGTCGCCGGCTTGCTCGCGTTGGTCACCGTGTCGCCGACGCGCGACTGGCGCACGTCCTTGACGCCGGTGATGAGGTAGCCGACCTCGCCGACCCCGAGGCCCTTGGAGGGCACCGGCTCGGGGCTGATGACGCCGATCTCGAGCAGCTCGTGCGTCGCCCGGGTCGACATCATGACGATCTTCTCGCGCGGGCTGAGGTTGCCGTCGACGACGCGGACGTAGGTGACGACGCCGCGGTAGGTGTCGTAGACCGAGTCGAAGATCATCGCGCGGGCGGGAGCGGCGGGGTCGCCGACCGGGGCCGGCAGGTCGCGCACGATCGTGTCGAGCAGCGGCTCGACGCCCGCACCGGTCTTGCCCGACACCTTGAGGCAGTCCTCGGGCTCGCAGCCGATGAGCTTGGCCAGCTCCTCGGCGTACTTCTCCGGCTGGGCCGCCGGCAGGTCGATCTTGTTGAGCACCGGGACGATGGTGAGGTCGTTCTCCATCGCGAGGTAGAGGTTGGCGAGCGTCTGCGCCTCGATGCCCTGCGCGGCGTCGACGAGGAGCACTGCGCCCTCGCACGCGGCGAGCGAGCGGGACACCTCGTAGGTGAAGTCGACGTGGCCCGGGGTGTCGATCATGTTGAGGGCGTACGTCGTGCCGTCGAGCTCCCACGGCATGCGCACGGCCTGGCTCTTGATCGTGATGCCGCGCTCGCGCTCGATGTCCATGCGGTCGAGGTACTGCGCGCGCATGGCGCGCGAGTCGACGACGCCGGTCAGCTGCAGCATGCGGTCGGCCAGCGTGGACTTGCCGTGGTCGATGTGCGCGATGATGCAGAAGTTGCGGATCAGGTCCGGCGGCGTTGCGTTGGGTGCCAACGCGGATCGGGCCATGGGCGACACGTGGGACGAACCTCGCAGAGTCAGGGTGACGGGGATGGTGCTGGTCGGCGGGGCCGGGCGTCCGAGGCGATCGGCTCGCTCGAGCGGCCCTGGTGCCGCCACAACCACCACAGTCTCCCATGCTTTGGGGGTCCGCCGCTCACGCCGTCGTGCCTCGCACCCGACGAGGGTCGCCGTCGTGACGCACAATGGCCGCCATGCGCGCCCAACCCATGCAGGTCCTGCCCGTGGCCCCCGGGTCGCACCTGCCGCTGCGCCGCTACGTGCGGCACCCCCGCGAGATCGTGACGCTCGTCGTCGCCATCGTCACCTCGGTGCTGCTGCTCGTGGTGGCCGTCTCGGAGGTGTCGGTCGCGATCGACCAGCGGCGCACGCCCGACGTCTACGCCCTGGCGCTGGTCTTCGCCCCGGTGCTCGTCTGGTTCGCGCGCGGGCAGCTGTGGGCCCAGCAGCGCCTGAGCGGCATCAAGCTGACACCGGAGCAGTTCCCCGAGGCCTACGGGATGCTCGTCGACGCGGCCTCTCGGTCGGGCCTGTCGTACGTCCCCGACGCCTACGTCGTGCTCGGCAACGGCATCATCAACGCCGCCGCGTCGGGCCACGGCTTCCGTCGCTTCGTCTTCGTCAACAGCGACCTGCTCGAGGTCGGCGGCGCGGCGCGCGAGCCGGACGCGCTGCGCTTCGTCATCGCCCACGAGGTCGGGCACATCGCCGCCGGGCACGTCAGCTACTGGCGCATCCTCGGCACGTTCGCCTCGCAGTGGATCCCGTTCATCGGCTCGACCCTCAGCCGCGCACAGGAGTACACCGCCGACAACTACGGCCACGCCCTCGCGCCGCAGGGCGCCCGCTCGGCCATGGCCACGCTCGCCGGCGGCAAGTACCTCGGCCGGTCGGTCGACGTCGACGCCATGGCCGACCGCGCCGTCACCGAGCCGGGCTTCTTCGTCTGGGTCACCAACGCGGCCGCGAGCCACCCCGTGCTGCTGTGGCGCATGCACGCCCTGCGTGACCGGCGCCGTCCGGGTCGCCTGCTCTGGCGCCCCAAGGAGCCCTGGCTCTGGGGCACGCCGGCCGCTCCCGGTGCCTACGCCCTGCCCGCGATGGTCGGCTTCGTCCCGACCCCGCTCGAGGTGGCGGCCCCGTCCGTGGCCGAGCCCCCGGCCTACGCCGCCGTCCAGCAGACCTACGGAGCGTATGCCGCGTCGCCCGTCGACGCGGTGTCGAGCGACGGTGCTCCCCTTCGACGTGAGGGTGAGGGCGGCGACCCGACCGCACCCGAGCACCGCGACCCCACCAGGGAGGACGACCGATGGAGACCCTGATCGACCGAGCCGACGGACGCCAGGACGGCGAGGACTGGACCGAGAACTACGAGGAGCTGCCCGGCGGCGCGGGCATCAGCATCATCCTCGAGTCGACGACCCGGGAGGGCGCCGGGCCGCGCCTGCACCGGCACCCGTACGCCGAGACCTTCATCATCCGGCGCGGTTCGGCCACCTTCACCGTGGGCTCCGGCGCAGAGGCACGCGAGGTCGTGGGCCACGCCGGCCAGGTGCTCGTCGTGCCCGCCGGGACCCCGCACTGCTTCCGCACCGGTCCGGACGGCTACGAGGCCGTGCACATCCACGCCGCCGAGCGCTTCGTCACGGAGTGGCTCGCCTGACGGCCGGACCGGCCCGGCCGGGCCGGCGCCCTGTCAGGCCCGGGCCGACGTGACGGGCGCCGGCCGGCTCTGTGCCTCGGGTGGGTGCGCGGCACGCGAACGGCGCTCGACCACCGCCGACAGGACGGCCACCCCGACGCCGAGCACCGCGAGCCCGGCGCCGACGAGGCTCGGCGCGCCGTAGCCCCAGCCCGCGGCCAGCACGAGCGAGCCGAGCCAGGCACCGAGCGCGTTCGCGGTGTTGAGCGTCGAGTGGTTGAGGGCAGCCGCGAGCGACTGACCCTCGTGCGCGACGTCCATGAGCCGCGTCTGGAGCAGCGGGACGACGATGGAGGGCAGCAGCCCGAGGACGAAGACCATGACGACGGCGAGCCAGAGCGTCTGGGCGGCCCAGCCGAAGACGGCGAGCAGGACGGCGATGAGGCCGAGCGCACCGATGATGCCCTTGAGCACACCGACGCGGTTGGCGACGCGGCCGCTCAGCACCATGCCCGCGACCATGCCGACGCCGTAGGCGGCGAGCACCCACGGGATGTAGCGCTCGTCGAGGCCGGCGAGCTCGGTCATCGTCGGGGTGATGAAGGAGTACATCGCGAACATGCCACCGAAGCCGACGACGCCGATGAGCAGGGCCAGCCAGACCTGCACCCGCCGCAGGGCCTGCATCTCGGCGCGCATGGACTCGTCGCCGCTCGGCGCCTGGTGCGGCAGGAAGAGGCCGATGGCGACGACGGTGACCACCGCGATGAGGCCGACGAGCACGTAGGGCAGGTGCCACGAGAAGCGCTGACCCAGCAGCGTCGCCACCGGGACGCCGACGACGTTCGCGACGCCGAGGCCACCGAGGATGGCGGCCACGGCGGCCGTGCGCCGGTGGTGCGACACGAGGGAGGCCGCGACGACCGACCCGATGCCGAAGAAGGCGCCGTGCGGGAGGCCGGCCAGGAAGCGGGCGGCCATGACGGTGGGGTAGGTGTCGGCGGCGAGGACGGCCAGGTGCGCGATGGCGAAGAAGGCCATGAGCCCCATGAGCAGGCCCTTGCGGGGGACCTTCGCGGCGGCGACCGCGATGAGCGGCGCGCCGACGACGACGCCGAGCGCGTAGGCCGACACGTAGTGACCCGCGGTCGCGATGTCGACACCGGTGCCCTCGGCGATCTGCGGCAGCAGGCCCATCGTCACGAACTCGGTCGTGCCGATGGCGAAGCCGCCGACGGCGATGGCCAGGATGGCGAGGGTCGTGCGACGTCTGGCGGGGCTCAAGAGGTCTCTCCGGGTTCGGTCGTGCGGCGGCGTCCAGCGGTGGTGGCACCGGCGGCATGGCGTGGTGGCATGGTGCGGATCGCCGTCGACCCGGTCTCGGACTCCAACGGTAACGGCGGCGCGGCTACGGTGATTCCCATGTCCAGCACCTTCGAGCGACTCCTCGGCCGGCTGCGCGGCCTCGTGCGCAGCGGCTCCACCGCGACCGACCGGCGACCCGCCCCGCGCACGAGCGCCGGCCGGGGGGCCGCCACCTCCACGACCCCGGCCACCCCCGCCGGCGGGCCGGCCGGCGCCTACCCCGGTGACGCGACGCGCCTGCCGGACACGACGTACGCCCCGCGACGGGACGGCCGCCCCGACCCGGGCGAGATCGTCTGGACGTGGGTGCCCTACGAGGAGGACCACAGCCAGGGCAAGGACCGCCCCGTGCTCGTCGTCGGGCACGAGGGCGACTGGCTCGTGGCGCTGCCCCTGACGAGCAAGGACCACGACCGCGACGAGGAGCAGGAGCGCCGTTCGGGCCGCGAGTGGGTCGACATCGGCTCCGGCGCCTGGGACCGGCAGGGCCGCCCCAGCGAGGTGCGCGTCAACCGCCTCGTCCGGGTGGACCCGGACGGGGTGCGCCGGGAGGGCGCCGTGCTCCCCCGCGACCGGTACGACGAGGTCGTCGCGGCAGCACGCGCCCTGCACGGCTGAGCGTCCCGGGACGCTCCGGGACGCTCCAGGACGCCCCGGGACGCCCCGGGACGCAGATCGGGCCCGTCACCACGAGGTGACGGGCCCGCTCACGCGTGCAGGGTGTGCGTCAGAGCGACGCGACCTTCTTCGCCATGGCCGACTTCTTGTTGGCGGCCTGGTTCTGGTGGATGACACCCTTGCTGACAGCCTTGTCGAGCTTCTTCGAGGCGGTCTTGAGGGCCTCGGCAGCTGCGTCCTTGTCGCCGGAGGCCGTGGCCTCGCGGACCTTGCGGACCCACGTGCGAAGCTCGCTCTTGACGGCCTTGTTGCGCTCGGTGCGCGTCGCGTTGGTCTTGATGCGCTTGAGCTGCGACTTGATGTTTGCCACGTTGATGGTTTCTTTCGTTCGGTCGGATGGTTGCCGTTAGAGGGCGGCAAAGCTGCTCGGGACCGGGAGTGGGGACACCCTGCGTGAACAGCTCTGGGTGGAGCATGCATGCGCGCACGACCTGAGCGCGCACGCAAGGGTCAAAGTTACCAGCGCCCGGCGCGCACGACCAAACCGGCCGTATGCCGTGACGCCCCTCCTCGTGACCGAGGGATCGGCGTCCTCCCGCAGGCAGTGGAGCCGCCGGACAGACACTGCCGGCCAGACGCCGGTCAGCGCCGGTCGACGCGCGTCAGCGGGCGGCGCGGGCCCGGGCGATGGTGAGGATCGCCCGCTCGACGGCATAGACCGGGTCGCGTCCGCCGCCCTTGACCTCGAAGTCGGCGGCGGCGACGGCCTGGACCGCGACGGCGAGACCGTCGGCGCTCCAGTGCCCGACGGCGCGGCGTGCCTTGTCGACCTGCCAGGGTGCCATGCCGAGGCTCTTGGCCAGCTGGGCCGAGCTGCCGCGACCGGCGGCGCCGACCTTGATGAGCTGGCGCAGCTGCGAGGCGATGACGGCCACGATCGGCACCGGGTCGACGCCGGTGGCGATGGCGTGACGCAGGAGGCGCAGGGCCTCCCCCGACTGTCCCGCCACGGTCGCGTCGGCGACCCGGAAGCCCGTGGCCTCGACCTTGCCCCCGTGGTAGGTGTCGACGACGGCGTCGTCGATCGTGCCCTCGGTGTCGGAGACGAGCTGTGAGCACGCGGCGGCCAGCTCGCGCACGTCCTTGCCGACCGCTTCGATGAGGGCCCGGACACCGTCGCTCGTGATCTTGCGTCGGGCGGCCGCGAACTCCTTCATGACGAAGTCGGTCTTGTCGCGATCGGTCTTGACCGCCGGGCACTCGATGACCCGGGCACCGGCCTTCTTCATCGTGTCGAGGATCTTCTTGCCCTTCATGCCGCCGCCGTGGGCGACGACGAGGCCGAGGTCGGGGTCGGGCGCCACGAGGAGCGAGAGCAGGTCGAGCTGCAGCTCGTCGGACGACTCGTGCAGGTCGCGCACGACGATCGTCTTGGCCCCACCGAAGAGCGAGGGGCTCGCGTGCATCTGCAGCGCCCCGGCCTCGTAGGTCGACGGGTCGATCCGGATGACCTCGACGTCGGCCTCCGTGGCCCCGACGAGGACCGCGGCGACGGCGCGCTCGACGAGCACACCCTCCGGGCCGGTCACGAGCACGAAGGGCGGGACGGCCGGGTCGGTCATGGCTCAACTCTGCCATGAGGGCCCGACAGCAGGACCCGACCCCGACGCGTCCGGGTGGTGCGCGCGGGCGGACCCGAGAGCCGGCGGGCGAGCCCGGCCGTGCTCAGTCGAAGAGGGCGCCGGTGGCGATGGTGAGACCGAGCTGCTCGACGCGTGCGCCGATGGTCTCCTCGGGCAGCTCGAAGTGGTCGACGAGCTCGTCGAGCTGCATGCCGGCCTCGGCCGCGTCGCGCAGCTCCTCGTCCTGCTCGTCGGTCCACGCGTGTCCGGAGGTGACGGCGCTGCGGGACGAGGCCGGCGCGGGAGGCGCCACGGCGACCGGCCTCGGGTGCTCCGTGCCGTCGGCGTCGACGCGCGCCCCGGTCAGGGAGCGCAGCGCCGGCTCCTCGACGGCGACGGGCGGGGGCGCCATCGCGTCCAGGCGGGCGAGCGCGGCGAGCACCATCTTCTTGTCGGTCGTCGGGTAGAAGGGCGGCAGCGAGCGCTGGAGGAACCCGGCATACCTCGCCGTCATCATCCGGGAGTCGAGGAAGGCCACGACGCCGCGGTCGTCGGCCCGGCGCACGAGGCGGCCGGCGCCCTGGGCGAGCCGGAGCGCGGCGTGGGTGGCCGAGACGGCCATGAAGCCGTTGCCGCCCATCCGCGCGATGGCCTGCGACCGCGCCGAGGCGAGCGGGTCGTCGGGGCGCGGGAAGGGGATGCGGTCGATGATGACGAGCTGGCACGACGAGCCGGGCACGTCGACGCCCTGCCAGAGGGTGAGGGTGCCGAAGAGGCAGGTGCGCGGGTCGCGGGCGAACTGGCGCACGAGCGTGGTGATCTGGTCCTCGCCCTGGCACAGGACGGGGATGTCGTCGCCGAAGCGGGCGCGCATGATCTCTGCAGCCGTCTGCGCCGCACGCATCGACGAGAAGAGGCCGAGCGTGCGGCCACCGGCGGCACGGACGAGCTGCTCGATCTCGTCGAGGGTGTCGTCGCCCGCTCCGTCGCGGCCGGGCGGCGGCAGGTGGGCCGCGACGTAGGCGATGGCCTGCTTGGGGTAGTCGAAGGGGCTGCCGACGTCGAGGCCCTGCCACTTCGGTGCGCCCTCGCCCCGCAGGCCGATGGTGCCGGCCACGGAGTCGAACGTGCCGCCGAGCTCGAGCGTCGCCGACGTGAGCACGACCGTGCGCTCCTCGAAGACCTTGTCGCGCACGAGCATGGCGACGCTCATCGGCGCGACGCGCAGGACCGGCCCGCGGCGCTGGTCGCGGTTCAGCCACACGACGTCGAGCTCGCGCTCCTCGAGGATGCGCTCGGCGTTCTCGTGCACCTCGTCGACCGCCGCGCGGGCGATCTGGCGAGCGCCGTCGACCTCCTGCCCGGGCGGGGGCTTGAGGTCGCTCTGGACCGTGCGCGCGGTGTCGCGCACCCGCGCGAGGGCCATCCCGACGGACTCCGGGATGCCGAGCATCCGGCCCTCCTCGAGCGGCTCGAGCGCCTGCGCGAGCAGCTCCCCCGCCTCGTCCATCGCGGCGGTGTTCTCCGACATGCGGCCGGCCTTCTTGGCGGCCGTCATGACCATGGTGCCGGTCAGCTCGTCGGTGATCGTCGCGGTGACGCGGTCGACGAGCTCGTGGGCCTCGTCGACGACGAGCACGTCGTGCTCGGGCAGCATCTGGCGCCCCTCGAACGAGTCGATGGCCATGAAGGAGTGGTTCGTGACGATGACGTCGACGTCCTTGGCGGCCTCGCGGGCGCGCTCGACGAAGCACTCCGCGACCAGCGGGCACTTGCCGCCCAGGCACTCGTGGGCCGAGACCGAGACCTGGCGCCAGGCCCGCTCGGAGACGCCGGGCACGAGCTCGTCGCGGTCGCCGGACTCCGTGGCGCCCGCCCACTCGCGGAGCCGGACGACCTCTTGGCCGAGTCGCCCGACAGAGGCGTCGACCTGACCGACCGAGAGCAGCCCGTCCTCGTCGTCGGGGAAGCCGCCCTCGAGCTTGTTGAGGCACACGTAGTTGCGGCGCCCCTTGACGAGGGCGTAGGTGGGACGCCGGCCGAGGACCGGCGCCAGGGCGTCGGCCACGCGCGGCATGTCGCGGTCGACGATCTGCGCCTGGAGGGCCAGGGTCGCCGTCGCCACGACGGCAGGCTTGCCCGCCTCGAAGGCGTGGGCAACCGCAGGCACGAGGTAGGCCAGCGACTTGCCGGTGCCGGTGCCGGCCTGCACGAGCAGGTGCTCGCCGTCGTCGATGGCGTGGGCGACGGCCTTGGCCATCTGGACCTGTCCGGGCCGCTCGGCACCGCCGACCCCCGACACCGCGGCGTGGAGGAGGTCGTCGAGCGCGGGTCGCTGGGGCATTGGATCAGCGTATGCCGCCGGGCCCGGGCTCCGCGCCCGCGGGCCCCGCCCTGTGGATCGCACGCGGACGACGGGTGTCGAGGACCGGGTGAAGGCGTGCTCCGTGGGACCGAACTCACCCGAGGTCGCACGACGTTTGCCGGGCGCAGCCGCGCCGACCGGAGTTTGATCGGGGTATGAGCGCACCCCTGCCCACCGACCTCGAGATCGCGAACGCGGCGACCCTGCGTCCGCTCTCCGACGTCGCCGCCGACCTCGGAGTCGGACCCGACCACCTCGAGCCCTACGGCCGCGACGTCGCCAAGATCGACCTCGCGGTGCTCGACGAGCCCGCACCGGGGCAGACGGCGAAGTACGTCGTCGTCACCGCCGTCACGCCGACCCCGCTCGGCGAGGGCAAGACGACGACCTCGGTCGGGCTGGCCCAGGCGCTGCAGCGCCTCGACAAGCGCGCCGTCGTCGCGCTGCGCCAGCCGTCCATGGGCCCGACCTTCGGCATCAAGGGCGGAGCGGCCGGCGGCGGCTACAGCCAGGTCGTGCCCATGGAGCGGCTCAACCTGCACCTCACCGGTGACTTCCACGCCGTCACGTCCGCGCACAACCTGCTCGCCGCCATGATCGACAACCACCTCCACCACGGCAACGCGCTCGGCATCGACGTCCGCAACATCACGTGGCGCCGGGTGCTCGACGTCAACGACCGGGCCCTGCGCAACATCGTCATCGGTCTCGGCGCGCGTCAGGACGGGCTGGCCCGCGAGACCGGCTTCGACATCACCGCGGCGAGTGAGATCATGGTGCTGCTCACCCTCGCGACCTCTCTCCGGGACCTGCGGGCGCGGCTCGGGCGCATCGTCATCGGCTACACGACCGAGGGCAAGGGCGTGACCGCCGAGGACCTCCACGCGGCGGGCGCCATGACGGCGATCCTCGAGGACGCCATCAAGCCCAACCTCCTCCAGACCCTCGAGGGCGGACCCGCGATCATCCACTGCGGCCCCTTCGGCAACATCGCGACCGGCACCTCGTCCGTCACGGCCGACCTCATCGCCATGCGCGGGAGCGACTACGCGATCACCGAGGCGGGCTTCGGTGCCGACATGGGCGCCGAGCGCTTCTTCGACGTCAAGTGCCGCGTCAGTGGCCTCAAGCCCGACGTCGCCGTCATCGTCGCCACGGTCCGCGCGCTCAAGACCCATTCGGGCCGACATGCCGTCAAGGCCGGGAAGCCGCTGCCCGCGGGCCTGCTCGAGGAGCGCCCCAAGGACGTCGAGGCCGGCCTGCCCAACCTGCGCAAGCACATCGAGATCGTGCGGCGCTTCGGCGTGCAGCCCGTCGTCGCGATCAACGCCTTCCCCGACGACCACGAGTCAGAGCACGCCGTCATCCGTCGGTACTGCAACAGCCTCGGCGTGCGGTCGGCCGTGACCCGTCACGTGGCCGAGGGCGGCGCCGGCGCGCTGGAGCTGGCCCAGGTCGTGGTCGAGGCGGCGCACGAGCCCACGTCCTTCGAGTTCCTCTACCCCCTCGACCTGCCGCTCGAGCAGAAGATCGAGGCCGTCGCCACGCAGATCTACGGCGCCGACGGCATCGACGTCAGTCCTGCGGCGGCGCGGGCGCTCAAGGACTACGAGCGCCTCGGCTACGGAGGCCTGCCCGTCGTCATCGCCAAGACGCACCTGTCGATCTCCTCCGACCCGAGCCTGCGGGGCGCGCCACGCGGGTGGCGGATGCCCGTGCGCGAGGTGCGGGCCGCGGTCGGCGCCGGCTACGTCTACGCGATCTGCGGCGACATGCGGACGATGCCCGGGCTGCCGACCTCGCCCAACGCCGAGCGCATCGACATCACCGACGACGGCCGGGTCACCGGCCTGTCGTGACCCGTCCTGTCGTGACCCGCGAGCGCGTCACGCCTGCAGCAGTGCCACGACGGCCGCCACCGACGCCAGGACGGCGAGGGCGCAGCGCCACCGGTCGACGACCAGCAGGCGACGCGCGACGACGGGGTCGAAGCCGCGACCGAGACGGCCGTGCAGCGGCGCGGCGCCCGCCGCCGTCACCAGCAGGGTGAGCGCGAACGCCCCGCCGGCCACCCAGGCGCTGGCAGGCACCGTCCCGGCCGCGAGGACCCAGACCATCGACACGACGACCGCTCCGTAGGTCAGGACGACGAGCGGCACGATGCGCCGGCTGTGCAGCCCGTGGCGGCGGGACCAGTCCGACCCGTCCCCCAGCAGGGGCGGGTAGACGAGGGCCGTGACCGTCACCTGGAAGCCGGCGTGCAGCGCCGCCGTCACCGCCAGGGCCGCGACGGGCAGCTCGACGCTCACGACAGCGGGGCCCCGTCGACACGGCGCGCCATCGCGACGTCGTCGCGGTAGTCCGTCGCGCTGAGCCGCAGACCGCGCGGCACGCGTCCGACCTCTGTCCACCCTGCGCGGTCGTAGAACTCCCCCAGCCCGAGGCCGTCGCGGTAGTCGAGACGGAGCAGCTCGACCCACGGCAGCTCGCGCCGCGCGATGCCGACCATGCCGGCGAGCAGGATGCGTCCGAGGTTGCGTCCCTGGGCGTCCGGGTCGACCATGAGCCGCTTGAGGCCGGCGACGTGCTCGTGGGGGAAGCCCCGGGAGTGCTCCCAGAGGCCGATGCCGCGCACGGCGCCGTCGGGGTCGCGCAGCACGCACAGCAGGGAGCGCCGGGCGTGGACGTCCTCGACGTGCCGGTCCCACGCAGCCGCCACGTCCCGGCGCGCGGCACCGGGCAGGAAGCCGACCGAGCCGCCGGCGTCGTTGACGCGCACCCAGAGGTCGACGACGGCGTCCCGGAGCTCGGCGACCGTCCCGCGTGGCACGGACGCGACCCCCGGCGCCTCGAAGTACGCCATCGGCGTGCCGTCGGGCTCGTCCCTCATGGGCCGGGTGCCCACCCGCACCAGTCCGGCGGACGCCGCGGTGCGCAGCGAGGCGGCGTTGACCTCGTCGACCATCGCCGTCACCAGGGCGTCGGGCCGGTGCTCGACCGCCCACGCGACGACGGCACGGGAGATCTCCCGACCGAGGCCCGCACCGAGTCGGTCGTGCTCGAGCCGGTAGTAGAGGTTGAGGCTCTCGTGGTCGGAGTCCTTGTGTCGCAAGCCCGCCCACCCGATGACGTCACCCGAGGCACGGTCGACGACGACGGCATACCCCAGCTCGTCGCGCTGCCAGTCGACGAGGTCGGCCGCCAGTCGCTCGCGGCACTGCTCCGGGCTCGGCATGCCTGCCGGCGAGTGCGCGTACGTGCGAGGGTCGTTGTGCACGCGCACGTAGTCGTCGAGGTCCTCGGGACGAGGGCGTCGCAGCGCGAGCCGCTCGGTCGTCAGCCAGACGGAGCCTTCGCCGGCAGGAGCGGTCACGGCACCTGTCGCTCGGGCGCACGCGTCTCGCAGGCGGCGAGCGGGGCGCCGTCGCAGCAGGGCTCGATGTAGAGGCACTTCGGGCAGCGGTTGTGCGCCTGCTCGGCGTACATCTGGGTGCCGCAGTAGGGGCACGGGATCTCGAGGGCCATGCCACTCATCCTCCCCGAGACCGCCGACAGCCCCGGGCCCGACATGCCGAAGGGCCCCACGGTGGGGGCCCTTCGAGCGGTCGAAGTCAGCTGGCGACGACCGCGTAGGCCGCGAGGTCGGGCTCCATGGTCGGCGTGACCCTGGCGCGCAGCCGGGTCCCCTCGGCCACGTGCTCGCTCTCGAGGATCTCGCCCTCCTCGTGCAGGCGCGAGATGAGGTCGCCGCGGTCGTAGGGCACGAGCACCTCGACCTCGATGTCGGGCTTGGGCAGCTCGTGGTCGATGAGCGCACGCAGCTCCGCGAGCCCGGCGCCGGTGCGCGCCGAGACCGTGATGCAGTGCTTCTCGTGCCGCTGGAGGCGGTCGAGCACCTCGGGGTCGGCGATGTCGGCCTTGTTGACGACGATGATCTCCTTGATCTGGTCGCCACCGACCTCGGCCAGCACCTCACGGACGGCCGAGATCTGACCCTCGGGGTCGGGGTGCGAGCCGTCGACGACGTGCAGGAGCAGATCGGAGTCGCCGACCTCCTCGAGCGTCGAGCGGAAAGCCTCGACGAGCTGGTGCGGCAGGCTGCGCACGAAGCCGACGGTGTCGGCCAGCGTGTAGACGCGGCCGTCCTCGGTCTCGGTGCGGCGCACCGTCGGGTCGAGGGTCGCGAAGAGCTGGTTCTCGACGAGCACACCGGCGCCGGTCAGGCGGTTGAGCAGCGAGCTCTTGCCGGCGTTGGTGTAGCCGGCGATGGCGACCGACGGGACGCCGCCCGCACGGCGGGAGTGACGACGGGTGTCGCGGCTCGTCTTCATGCCCTTGATGTCGCGGCGCAGCTTGGCGATCTTGGTGTTGATGCGGCGTCGGTCGAGCTCGATCTTCGTCTCACCGGGTCCACGCGAGCCGATGCCCTCACCACCGGCGACACGGCCACCGGCCTGACGGGACATCGACTCACCCCAGCCACGCAGGCGCGGCAGGAGGTACTGGAGCTGGGCCAGCTCGACCTGGGCGCGACCCTCGCGGCTCTTGGCGTGCTGGGCGAAGATGTCGAGGATCAGCGCGGTGCGGTCGATGACCTTGACCTTGACGACGTCCTCGAGCGCACGCCGCTGGCTGGGGGCGAGCTCGCCGTCGCAGATGACGGTGTCGGCGCCCTCCTCCACGACGATGTCGCGCAGCTCGAGGGCCTTGCCCTTGCCGAGCCACGTGGCGGGGTCGGGCTTCTGGCGACGCTGGACGACGCCCTCGAGCACGGTCGACCCGGCAGTCTCGGCGAGGGCCGCGAGCTCACGGATGGAGTTCTCGGCGTCCTCGGCGGTGCCTTCGGTCCAGACGCCTGCCAGCACGACGCGCTCGAGGCGTAGCTGGCGGTACTCGACCTCGGTGATGTCCTCGAGCTCGGTCGACAGGCCCTGGACGCGTCGGAGTGCGGCACGCTCCTCACGGTCGAACTGGTCGCCGTCGTAGAGGGGGTATGCCGTGTCGGCGCTTTCGTGGGTGTCCTCGGCCAGCGCGTCGGCGCGGGTGGCGAAGAGGTCGCGCTCACGCTCGGCAGTGCGGGCGGAGTCATCGGTGGTGTGGGTGTGGTTGCTCGTCATGTTCTCCCTATGGTTCCACTGGTGCAACGCCGCGATCCACTCGTTTGTGCCCACCGGAGGCATACCCACGCTGGACGTGCTCGTCGCCGCACTGGGCGACGTGTGCCCCGCGCGCTCGTCGGCGGAGCCGCGGCCGCGTCGATAGCGTGGCCCCTGATGAGCGAGCCGACCGACCACTACTTCACCGCCGAGCCGGCCACGCCGGAGGAGCGCCGCACCATCGAGGTGACGCTCGAGGGGCGGCCTTTCACGCTGACCACGGCCAAGGGGGTCTACTCCCCCGACCGGCTCGACCCGGGCACAGCAGTGCTGCTCTCCGGCGCCCCCGACCCGAGTCCCGCCGGCGACCTGCTCGACATCGGCTGTGGCTGGGGCCCCATCTCGATCACCCTCGCGCTCCGCTCCCCCGGCGCGCACGTGTGGGGCGTGGACGTCAACCGACGCTCGCTCGACCTCGCGCGCACCAACGCCGCCACGGCAGGCGTCGACAACGCGACCTTCTGCGAGCCCGACGAGGTCCCGGACGGGCTTCGCTTCGCGACGATCTGGTCCAACCCACCGATCCACGTCGGCAAGGCCGCCCTGCACGCCCTCCTCGAGCGCTGGCTCCCCCGCCTCACCGACGACGGCGTTGCCCACCTCGTCGTGCAGAAGCACCTCGGCTCGGACTCGCTTCAGAGGTGGATCAACGAGCAGGACTGGGGCCTGCGGTGCACGCGCCGGTCCTCGGCCAAGGCGTTCCGCATCCTCGAGGTGCGGCGTGCCTGACGTCGACGGCGCGGTCGACGACGCCCGCGCCCTCGTCGCGCAGTGGTTCCCCGAGGCCCGGGCCGCGTGGCTGGGCGGCAGCGTCGTGCTCGGGTCGGCCACGCCAGGATCGGACCTCGACGTGACCGTGCTGCTGCCGGGACCGCCGGCGCCGTACCGCGACGCACGCCGCTTCCGCGGCTGGCCGGTCGAGCTCTTCGTGCACACCGACACCTCGCTCGGCCACTACGTGCGGCGCGACGTCGCCGGCGGGCGGCCCACCATGGTGCGGCTCCTCGGACGCTCGGCCGTCCTCCTCGACACGGACGGCTCCGGCGAGCAGTGGCAGCAGACCGCCCAGCAGCTGCTCGCCGCCGGACCACCCCCGCTCACCGGCGACGACCTCGCCACCCTGAGGTATGCCGTCACCGACCTGCTCGACGACGTGACCCACGCGCACGACGCCCACGAGCGACTCGTGTGCGCGACGCTGCTCGCCGACGAGGCCGCCCACCTGCTCCTGCACGGGTCGGGCCACTGGTGGGGCCGGGGCAAGTGGGTGGCGCGCGAGCTGGCCGACCTCGACGAGCGCGAGGCCAGCACCTGGCGGAGCCGGCACGAGCAGGCGCTCGTCACCGCGGCGGCCGGCGACGTGTCGCTCCTGATGGCCTTCGCCGACGACGTCCTGGTCCGCCACGGCGGGCCGCTCTTCGAGGGCTTCCGGCTCGCTGGCACCGACCCGTCGGAGACCCCACAGTCGAGGTGATCGCGGCACGTGCGTGACTGCCGGGATCACCTCGAACCGGGGGGTGAGTGGCCGCCGGTCGAGGTGATCGTGGCACTCACGTGGCTGCCGGCATCACCTCGAACGAGGGCCGACCGGGGTCAGAGTGGGAAGTCCCCGTCGGCGACGAGGACAGCCGGTCCGGCGAGCTCGACGCGCTGACCGGGCAGGGGCGTGACGGTCAGGCGTCCGCCCGGCACGTCGACGGTCCACGGGCTGAGGTCCTCGACCCCGGACCAGAAGCGCGTCGCCAGGGCTGCGGCGGCGGCTCCGGTGCCGCACGACCGCGTCTCGCCGACGCCGCGCTCGTGGACGCGCATGGCGATGTGCCCCGGGCCGACCGCGCGGACGAACTCGACGTTGGAGCCGCCGGCGGGCTCGGGGTGCAGCTGGGGCGCCTCGCCGAGGTCGAGGTTCTCCAGGGTGATGCCCTCGGGGAGCATGACGACGGCGTGCGGGTTGCCGATGTCGAGCGTCAGCGCCGGCACCGGCTTGCCGTGGCGCGGCTTGACCATGACGTCGAAGCCGTCACGTCGGTCACCCTCCTCGTCGCCGAGGCGCCACGGACCGAGGTCGACGGCATACCCCTCGTCGACGACCCGGACGGTCTTGACACCGGCACGGGTCGCGATGGCGAACGACGAGCCGAAGGCGAGTCCCTCGCGGCGGAGGTACTCGGCGAAGACGCGCGTGCCGTTGCCGCACATCTCGGCGAGGGAGCCGTCGGCGTTGCGGTAGTCCATGAACCACTGCGCCTCGTGCGACTGGGCGCGCACCGACTCGTCGGTCGCGAGCGCGGTGCGCACGACCCGGATGACGCCGTCGGCGCCGAGACCGGCGTGCCGGTCGGCGATGCGCTGCACCTGGGCGGGGGTCAGCTCGAGCGTTCCCTCGAGGTCGGGGACGAGCACGAAGTCGTTCTCGGTGCCGTGGCCCTTGGTGAAGCGCGTCATGCCGGCCATTCTCCGGTATGCCGACCCGCCGTGCTCGCGGGGTCCACCCGGTCGGTCCGGGGTGGGGTCGCAGCCGGATCGTGGGCGACGCGTGCGGCGTGCACGCGCGCGTGCTCGATCGCGCCGGGCGTCGTCGCGAAGAGGTGCTTCTCGTGCGCCAAGCCATCGTAGACCCCGAGCTCGCGGAGGATGCGCTCGTGCTGGGGGCGCACCCCCGAGAGCAGCACCGAGACGCCGCGTGCCTCGAGCCGCGAGATCGTGTCGGCGAGGACGGTGGCACCCGTCGCGTCGATGACGGTCACCCGCGACATGCGCAGGACGACGACACGCACGTCGCTCACCTCGGTGAGCTCGAGGAGGAAGTCGTGCGCGGCGCCGAAGAAGATCGGCCCGTCGATGCGGTAGGCGACGATGTGCTCGTCGAGCAGCGCGCGCTCCTCGTCGCCGTGGTCGCTCTCGTCGAGGGGCACCTCCTCGAGCCGGGCGGAGGCTGCGGCCTGCCTCAGCACGAAGAAGCCGGCCATGACGAGCCCGATGAGCACCGCCATGACGAGGTCGAGCAGGACCGTCGCCGCAGCCGTGCCGACGAGGACGACGGCATCCCCCCGCGAGGAGCGCAGCAGGGCGCCGAGGCTCGAGACCCGGACCATCTGCACCGCGGTCGCGACGAGGACTCCGGCCAGGGCGGCAGTGGGGATCATCGCCACCCACCGGGAGGCCACGAGCACGATGACGAGGAGGACGGCCGCGTGCGTGAGGGCCGCGAGCCTCGACGCCGCCCCCGATCGCACGTTGACCGCCGTGCGGGCGATGGCCGCGGTGGCCGGTATGCCGCCGAAGAGCGGCGCCGCGAGGTTGGCGAGACCCTGCCCGACGAGCTCGCGGTCGGAGTCGTGCCGCTGCCCCACGCTCATCGCGTCCGACACGGTGGCGGACAGCAGGCTCTCGAGCGCCGCGAGGGCCGCGACCGCGACGGCGGGAAGCACGAGCGAGCTGAGGTCGGACACCGCCATCGACGGCAACGAGGGGGCCGGGAGGCCGGCGGGCACCGCGCCGATGGTGGCGATCCCGAGAGCGAGCACCGAGTTGGCGACGGTCGCGAGCACGACGACGACGAGCGCCCACGGCAGGCCCGGGCGCAGGCGCGCCAGCCCGAGCACCCCGACCACGACGGCGGCGGCGACGGCGAGCGAGGGCCAGGCCGGGAGGGACGACCAGTCGCCGACTGCACCCAGCGCCTGACCGAGCACCTTCTCCCCTTCAGCGTGCACGCCCAGGGCGGCCGGCACCTGCTGGAGCAGGATGATCGCCGCGATCCCGAGGGTGAAGCCCTCGACGACCGGCACGGGCACGTAGCGGATGTAGCGGCCGGCACCCGCGAAGCCGAGCGCGATGAGCACGACACCGGCCATGAGCCCGACGACGAGGACGCCGTGCGGACCGTACGTCGCGATGATGGGGACGAGGACGACGGTCATCGCGCCGGTCGGCCCACTCACCTGCACCCGGCTGCCCCCGAAGACCGCCGCGACGGCGCCCGCGACCACAGCCGTCACGAGCCCTGCCGTGGCTCCCATCCCGGAGCTGACCCCGAAGCCCAGGGCGAGCGGCAGCGCGACGAGGCCGACCATGAGGCCGGCAGGCAGGTCTCGCCCGATCCGCGTCGAGGCCCAGTCGGACCTGCGTGGAGCCAGGGACTTCATCCGTCGCCCCTGCCGGGCGGTCCAGGCCCGGACCCCGTGGACGTCGAGCTCGAGGGTCATGAGCCGGCCGTCGGGCTCAGCTCGGACTCGAGCTCTCCCTGGGCGGCGATGACGCCGGAGAGGATGCGCCGTGCGGCGAGCAGCAGGTCACGCACCTCCGGGACGCTGACCGAGTAGACCACCTCACCGCCGACCCTCGTCGACGTGACGAGCGACGTGCGCCGCAGGACGGCGAGCTGCTGCGACAGGCTGCTCGGCTCGATGTCGATGTGGTCGAGCAGCTCGTGCACGGCGTGGTCGCGCTCCGAGAGCAGCTCGAGGATCCGGATCCGGGCCGGATGGCCGAGCGTCTTGAAGAACTCTGCCTTCGCCTGGTAGAGCGGCACACTCATGGAACGACCCTTCGATGCGGAGCTTTTTAGTTGCACACTTTATCAAGTGATGAAGTGTGCGTCAGCCACGGTGGCTCCGGGAGACGGCAGGACCCGGTCCGGGCGCGCCGGCCGGTCAGGACGCGCGGAGCACGCTGAGGGCTTCGTCCAGCACCCTGGCCCCGTCACCGTCGGTCGCATCGAGCCAGACGATGCGGGGGTCGGGCCGGAACCACGACTCCTGCCTCCGGGCATAGCGCCGTGTGGCCTGGGCCGTCTCGGTCCGCGCCGTTGCCTCGTCCATCTCGCCGTCGATCACCGCGATCGCCTGGCTGTAGCCGATGGCCCGGCTCGCGGTGACACCGTCGCGCAGGCCGCGCGCGAGCAGCGTCTCGGCCTCGGCGCGAAGCCCCTGCTCCCACATGCGTTCGACGCGCAGGTCGATACGGTCGACGAGCCGGTCGCGATCGACTCGCAGAGCGAGCATCACTGCAGGAGAGACGAATTCGCGGGTCGGCATGGTCGCGCTGAACGGCCTGCCGGTGAGCTCGATGACCTCGAGCGCGCGGATGACCCGGCGCAGGTTGCCGGGCAGGATCGTGGCCGCCGACCTGGGGTCCAGCTCGCGCAGTCGGGCGTGGAGCGCGTCGCCGCCCATCGCCTCGGACTCCGCCTCGAGCCGGCTGCGGACCGCGGAGTCGGTCGGCGGGATGTCGAGCCGGTCGAGCGCCGCCCGGACGTAGAGACCTGAGCCGCCGACGAGCAACGGGCGGTGGCCGCGCTCCCGGATGGCACCGATGTCGGCACGGGCGGCGGCCTGGTAGCCGGCGACGCTCGCCTCCTCGGTCACCTCGAGGACGTCGAGCTGGTGGTGCGGGATGCCTCGTCGCTCGGCCGGGGCCAGCTTGGCGGTGCCGATGTCCATGCCGCGGTAGAACTGCATGGCGTCGGCGTTGACGACCTCGCCGCCGAGGCGTTCGGCGAGGTCGAGGGCCAGGTCGGACTTGCCCGTGGCGGTCGGACCCACCACGGCGACGACGGGGAGGGTCGGATCGGCGCTCACGCGCTCAGCCGATGAGCTGGTCGCTGTGGTCGCCGGTGTGCTCGTCGAGCTCGTCCTCGTCGTGGCCGAACGGGTCGCGGTCGACGCCGGGGTGCCACGAGTTGCCGGGCTTGCCCCAGCCGTTGCGCTTGACGGCCTTGCGCGCCTTTTTGGCCTGACGGTCATCGAGGCGGTCGACGTAGAGCGTGCCGTTGAGGTGGTCGTACTCGTGCTGCATGCAGCGGGCGAACCAGCCCGTCGCGTCGAACTCGACGCGGTTGCCGTCGACGTCGAAGCCGATGACGTGCGCGCGGTCGGCACGCTTGAGCGGGAAGGCCTCACCCGGCACCGACAGGCAGCCCTCGGTCTCCTCGTCGGGGTTGGGGCGCTCCTGCGGGATCTTCGAGATGGTCAGGGTCGGGTTGATGACGTGGCCCTGCTCGGGCACGCCGTCCTCGTTGGCCATCTTCCAGATGAAGACGCGCAGGCCGACACCGATCTGCGGCGCCGCGAGTCCCACTCCGTTGGCCGCGACGTTGGTCTCGTACATGTCCTCGACCAGGGTGCGCAGCTCGTCGTCGAAGCTCGTGACGAGGGCTGCGGCCCGGTGCAGGACGGGCTCGCCGGTGATGACGATGGGGCGCACACTCATGCGCCAAGTCAAGCACGAGGGACAGTGCCCGCCCGAATCGGCTCAGACGACAGAGCAGCCCGGCGCGGCCGGCGCTGCGGTGGGTCGCCCGATCGATGGCATGCCCAGGCTGACGGCCGGCTTGCCGGTGCCCTGCGGTGCGTCCTGGAGCGCTGCCCAGGCGTCACCGCCGGGAGTGCGCCGGACGGCATACGTCCCGCCCTCGACGCCCGAGTCGGCGACGAGGTGGTGGGGCGCTCCGTAGGTCACCCGGACCGTGACCATGTCACCGGGTCGCGGCACCTCAGCGCCCTCGGGCACCGCGAAGTGCACCAGACGGTTGTCACGGGCGCGGCCCGAAAGCCGCTTGGTCTCGAGGTCCTTGCGGCCCTCCGAGGGCGCTACGAGCACCTCGACCTCGCGGCCCTCGACGGCGCGGTTGCCGGCCCAGCTGACCTCCTCCTGGAGGGCGATGAGCCGCTCGAAGCGCTCCTGCACGACCTCCTTGGGGACCTGGTCGGCCATGGTCGCCGCCGGGGTGCCCGGTCGGATGGAGTACTGGAAGGTGAAGGCGCTCGAGAAGCGGGACTCGCGCACGACGTCGAGCGTGCCCTGGAAGTCCTCCTCGGTCTCGCCGGGGAAGCCGACGATGATGTCGGTCGTGATCGCGGCGTCGGGGATGTGCCGACGGACGTTGTCGATGATGCCGAGGAACTTCGTGCTCCGGTAGGAGCGGCGCATGTCCTTGAGCACCTTGTCGGAGCCGGACTGCAGGGGCATGTGCAGGCTGGGCATGACGTTGGGCGTCTCGGCCATCGCGAGGATGACGTCCTCGGTGAAAGCCGCCGGGTGGGGGCTGGTGAAACGCACCCGCTCGAGCCCCTCGATCTCGCCGCACGCGCGCAGCAGCTTGCCGAAGGCGAGGCGGTCACCGAACTCGACGCCGTAGGTGTTGACGTTCTGACCGAGGAGGGTCACCTCGACGACGCCCTGCGCGACGAGCGCCTCGATCTCGGCGAGGATCTCGCCGGGGCGACGGTCCTGCTCCTTGCCCCGCAGGCTCGGCACGATGCAGAAGGTGCACGTGTTGTTGCAGCCGACCGAGATGGAGACCCAGGCGCTGTAGGCGGAGTCGCGCCGGGTCGGCAGCGTCGAGGGGAAGACCTCGAGGCTCTCGAGGATCTCGACCTCGGCACGCCGGTTGTGGGCGGCCCGGTCGAGCAGCGCCGGCAGGGAACCGATGTTGTGGGTGCCGAAGACGACGTCGACCCAGGGCGCGCGCTCGACGATGGTGCCGCGGTCCTTCTGCGCCATGCAGCCCCCGACGGCGATCTGCATGTCGGGGTTCTTCTGCTTGGCCGGACGCAGCTGGCCGAGGTTGCCGTAGAGCTTGTTGTCGGCGTTCTCGCGCACCGCGCACGTGTTGAACACGACGACGTCGGCGACCTCGGGGCGCTCCCCCGCCGGCAGGCTGGCGAGGTCGACGTAGCCGGCCGTCTCGAGCAGGCCGGCGAGGCGCTCGCTGTCGTGGACGTTCATCTGGCAGCCGTGCGTGCGCACGTCATAGGTGCGGGGCGAGCCGACCGGCCCGGGCGCGACTGGCGTGGGAGCGAAGTTCTGCGTTGTCATGGCATCGACAAGGGTACGTCGTGTGGCAACCACGCCGAGCCGGGCACCGAGCCCCTGCCGGCGGATCCGGGATCCCACCGGCCGGACACCGGGAATAGCGGGCCACCCGCACCCGTTGACGATACTGCTTGACAGTTCAACAACTTGCCTGCATCATAGTTGTTGAAGATTCAATAACCTACTCCGAAGGACACATCATGGGCCTGTTCAACCGCACCAAGGACGAGACCGTCACCGAGACCCCGTCGGTCGCCGTCGAGAACATCTCCGGCGACTACACGCTCGACCCGAGCCACACCCGCATCGGCTTCTCCGCCCGCCACGCCATGGTGACCAAGGTCCGCGGCCACTTCGACACGTTCGAGGGCACCGCCCACGTCGACACCGTCACCCCGGCCAACTCCTCGGTCACCGTCACCATCGACGCCGCCAGCGTGACGACCGGCAACGAGCAGCGCGACGGCCACCTCAAGACCCCCGACTTCTTCGACATCGCGAACTACCCGCAGATCACCTTCGTCTCGACGAACGTCGAGCGCGACGGCTCCGAGTGGGCCATCACGGGCGACCTCACCATCAACGGTGTCACCAAGCCCGTCACGATCCCCTTCGAGGAGACCGGCTCGGCCAAGGACCCGTTCGGCAACACCCGCGTCGGCTTCGAGGGTGACGTCACCATCGACCGCACCGACTGGAACCTCTCCTTCAACGCCGCCCTCGAGACCGGTGGCGTCCTCGTGAGCGAGAAGGTCAAGCTCGAGTTCGACATCTCCGCGATCGCCAACGTGCCCGCCGAGGTCTGAGCACCACAGCACCACAGCACCGCCCCAGGGGGTGAGGACCGGACCGGTCCTCACCCCCTCGTGGTGTGCCCAGCCTGAAGGACCCGCCGGCAGGCGCATCCTGCGCGATCGCGTCAGTCGCGGCGATGCTCGGGCAGGCCGTCGACGGCGTCGCGGACGATGGGCCACGCGACCTCGCCCGAATAGCCCTTGCGCGCGAGCATCGCTGCGAGCCGACGGGTCTGGACCTCGGGAGCTAGGCCGCGCATGGAGCGCAGCTTCTTCGCGACGAGCTGCTCGGCGCGCAGCCGCTCGTCGCCGGCGCCGACCTGGCCCAGGGCCTCGTCGGCGATCTCCTGGTCGATCCCCTGCTTGCGCAGCTCGTGCGCGAGGGCACGACGTGCCAGCCCCTTGTCGGACTGGCGCGAGCGCACGAGCATCTGGGCGTACGCCTCGTCGTCGACGAGACCGACCTCGGTCATGCGGTCGAGCACCCGCGCGGCGACGTCGTCGTCGCACCCGCGCTGGCGCAGCTTCCGCTCGAGCTGGGTGCGGCTGCGTGGCGCCATGCTCAGCTGTCGCAGCACGATGGCCCGCGCCACCGACTCGGCATCCGCGTCGGGGACCGCGCTCTCGGTCTCCTCCGGCGGCGGCGCCCAGTCGGGGCGCTCCCCCGCGTCGTCGACACCCCAGCCCGAACCTCCCCCGCGGCCGGCCCACCCCGGGCGGCTTGCCCGTCCTGACCGCACGGACCCGCCAGAACCGCCGGACCCGCCGGTCGGCTCGGACCTCGTCGACCGCTCCGTCCGACCCCGCCGCTGCGTCCGTCCGGCCTTCGCGGACGGCTCGGCCTTCGTGGACGGCTCGGCCTTCCTCTTCGGCTCGGCCTTCGTGGACGGCTCAGCCTTCCAAGACGGCTCAGCCTTCGTGGACCGCTCGGTCGACGACGTAGATGGCTTCGACGACTCTGCATGGGCGGATCGGCGTGACAGCAGGTCGGACGTCACACCCGAGACACCGCCGGCCCGCACCCCGGCGACACCCTCGGCCTCAGCCAGGGCGGCCGCGGCGCGGGCCAGACGGTCCTGCATGGTCTCCTCCTCGGAGAAGCCCATGATCAGAAGTCGACGGGCACGTCCGAGACCTCGGCGGGCTGGTCGACGCGCGGGCCGACCCCGAGCTTCTCCTTGACCTTCTTCTCGATCTCGTCGGCCAGGTCGGGGTTGTCCTTGAGGAAGTTGCGGGCGTTCTCCTTGCCCTGACCGAGCTGGTCGCCCTCGTAGGTGTACCAGGCGCCGGCCTTGCGGACGAAGCCGTGCTCGACGCCCATGTCGATGAGGCCACCCTCGCGCGAGATGCCGTGGCCGTAGAGGATGTCGAACTCGGCCTGCTTGAACGGCGGGGAGACCTTGTTCTTGACGACCTTGACGCGGGTGCGGTTGCCGACCGGCTCGGTGCCGTCCTTGAGCGTCTCGATACGACGCACGTCGAGACGCACCGAGGCGTAGAACTTCAGCGCCTTGCCACCGGTCGTCGTCTCGGGCGAGCCGAACATGACGCCGATCTTCTCGCGCAGCTGGTTGATGAAGATCGCGGTCGTGCCGGTGTTGTTGAGGGCACCGGTCAGCTTGCGCAGCGCCTGGCTCATGAGGCGCGCCTGCAGACCGACGTGGCTGTCACCCATCTCGCCCTCGATCTCGGCCCGGGGCACGAGCGCGGCGACCGAGTCGATGACGATGATGTCGATGGCGCCGGAGCGGATCAGCATGTCGGCGATCTCGAGCGCCTGCTCACCCGTGTCGGGCTGCGACACGAGCAGCGCGTCGGTGTCGACGCCGAGCTTCTTGGCGTAGTCGGGGTCGAGTGCGTGCTCGGCGTCGATGAAGGCCGCGATGCCACCGGCCTTCTGCGCGTTGGCGACCGCGTGGAGCGCGACCGTCGTCTTGCCCGACGACTCCGGGCCGTAGATCTCGACGACGCGGCCCCGCGGGAGACCACCGATGCCGAGCGCCACGTCGAGGGCGATCGACCCGGTGGGGATGACCTCGATCGGCGGACGGATGTCGTCGCCGAGGCGCATCACCGCGCCCTTGCCGTAGCTCTTCTCGATCTGGCCCATCACCGAGGAGAGGGCCTTGTCCTTGTCCTTCGTCTGCACCGATGCCATGTCGGTCACCTATCTGCCGTCTGCGCTGCGGTCGTCTACCTTCGACCCGCCACGGCTCCTGAGAGATTCGCTGTCGGGTCAGACGCTAGGTGCCGGCGCCGACATCGGGTGGCCCACGAGACGGCCTGTGGACGATGCGGGTGGTGGCGCAGGACCTGTGGAGAACACTACCGAACAGGTGTTCGAAGTCGCTGCGACACGCCGGTCAGCGGCCGGTCTGACCGCCCTGGGCCCCGCGGGCCACCCGGACGTCCCGGCCGAGCCGCCGCTCCGGCGGGACGTCCATGTCCGTGCAGAGGGCCTCCCAGACGGCCCGCGGCGCCTCTCCGTCTGCGAGCGCCTGCACGACCGTGCGGTTGCCGAGCGCACCCAGCACGTGGTCGCGGGCGAGCGACCCGGCATACGCCGGGCCGAACTCGTCGTCCATCAAGGTCCAGAAGTGGCTGATCCGCACCCCAGCAGTGTGCCACCCCGACACCGGAACCGATCCGCGCGGAACCGTCGTCGGAGCGTTACCACAACCGGCCGCGGACGGCCTGCCGTACCGGTATCGTCCTCTCGTCCCGCGCGAGGCCGTGCGGCACACCGAACTCTTTCCAGGGGAGCAACACCATGAACGAGCCCACGCAGGGACCCTCCGGGGCGCCCATCGACCAGCCGGCCCACGGGTCCGCCCAGCCCTACTCCTACCCCACGCCTGCCTCACCCTCCGAGGCGACCCAGGCGGTCCCGGGCGGGGTCACCCTCTCCGACGACCCCCAGCCCACGCCCGCGGGCAGCCGCAAGCGGACCGGCCTGCTCGTCGGCGGCGTCGTCACCGCGCTGGTCCTCGGCGGCGCCGGGGCCTTCGCCTTCCAGACGCTGAGCGGCGGCGGCTCGCAGCCCGCCGAGGTGCTGCCCGGCGACGCGTACGCCTACTTCCGCCTCGACATCGACCCCTCCGCGGGGCAGAAGATCGCCGCGGTGCGCTTCCTCGGCAAGCTCCCCCAGGTCAAGGACACCCTGGGCAGCGACGACCCGCGCAAGAAGCTGTGGGAGCTCGCCTCCAAGGACGCCAGCAACGACTGCGTCGCGAAGTTCAGCTACGACAACGACATCGCACCCTGGCTCGGTGACCGCGTCGGTGCCGCGATCCGCCCCGGCGGCACGTCCGACGCCCCCAACGTCGCCATCGCCGTCCAGGTCAAGGACGAGGGCGCCGCCAAGGACACCTTGACCAAGCTCTTCGCCTGCGACAAGAAGGGCGACACCGAGCTGCGGATGAAGGACGGCTACGCCATCATCACGCCGCGCGGCGTCGGCGACGCCACGCTCGCCGCCGTCGACAAGGGGTCGCTGGCCCAGAACACCACCTTCACCGACGACATGAACGCCCTCGGCGAGCAGGGCGTCGTGTCGGCCTGGTTCGACATGGGTTCGGGCCTCAAGGAGATCCAGAAGCTGAGCGGCTCGTCGGACCTCGCGGCCGTCCCGCCGGCCGGCGCCAAGGGCCGGGTCGCGGCAGCACTGCGCTTCGACGCCGACTACGTCGAGATGGCCGGCGTCGTGCGCGGCACCGACACCAAGACGTCGGTCAAGGGCGACGGCGCCGAGGTGGCCTCCCTCCCGGCCGACACCATGGCAGCGATCAACGTCTCTGGCGCCGACGCGATGGTCGACGGAGCCTGGCCCGCGCTGAAGAAGCAGATCGAGACCCTCGCCGGGGCCCAGGGCGAGTCCGACCCGATCGGCTCGCTCGAGCAGCAGCTCGACATGAAGCTGCCCGACGACCTCAAGGTCCTCCTCGGCCGCTCGTTCACCCTCGCGATGCCCGACCAGAAGTTCGACTCCGAGGTGCCCACGATCGGTGCCAAGGTCGTCTCGAGCGACGCCAAGCGCGCCGACGAGCTCGTCGGCCGCCTCATGGACACCGCGGGCGTCGGCAGCGACGTCCTGACCCACAAGGTCGAGGGCGACAAGGTCTTCGTCGCCACCAAGCCCGACTACGCCGACGACCTCAAGGCCGGCGGCAAGCTGGGTGACAGCGACGCCTTCAAGCTGGCCGTGGGCGACGTCACGAGCTCCAACGCGACGCTCTTCGTCGACCTCGACAAGATCGACAAGCTGGCGCAGGGCCAGGTGCACGGCGAGGCCAAGTCGTTCCTCGAGTCGCTGCGCGCGGTCGGCTTCAACGCCTCCAGCACGGGCAACGGCGAGGGCAGCTTCACGCTCCGCGTCGTGGGCGACTGACCCACTCCCGCACGACGAAGGGCCCCGCTCCGGCGGGGCCCTTCGTCGTGCGGCCGGTCGTGCGACGACGGCAGCGGTCAGCCGGCCGCCGAGAGACCCGTGATGCCCGAACCGCCGTTCACCGGCAGGTGGATCTGGTTGCCGGAGTAGGAGATTCCGCCGTCCACCGGCGAGCGTCGGGACCACCAGGCCGCGTCGAGGTCACTGACCTCGGTCGTCGGCTCGGCCGCGACGAGAGCAGCCGCGGCGCCCACCCCGACGTGGCTCTCCATCATCGAGCCGACGATGGTGCGCAGGCCCGCCTCGTGCGCGCGCCGCAGCATGTCGCGTCCGACCGTGAGCGAGCCGCACTTGGCGAGCTTGACGTTGACGAGGTCGGCCGCGCCGAGCCGGATGATCCGTTCGAGGTCGAAACGCCCGTAGCAGGACTCGTCGGCCATGACCGGCAGGCCGACGCGCTCACGCACCCACGCGAGCCCCTCGACGTCGTCGGCCACGACGGGCTGCTCGACGAACTCGACCCCGAGGTCGGCGACCTCGAGCGCGCGGATGACCTGCACGGCCTCCTCGCGCGTCCATCCCTGGTTGGCGTCGAGGCGGATCGCGACGTCGGGTCCCACGGCGTCGCGCACCGCCGCGACCCGCTGCACGTCGGTGCTCGCGTCGGTGCCCACCTTCATCTTCAGGGTGCGGAAGCCGTCCGCGACCCGGGCACGAGCCGTGTCCGCGAGCGCGTCGGCCTTGCCGGCCGACAGGGTCACGTCGGTCGTCAGCACATCGCGTATGCCGTCCGGCCGGCCCGCGAGGACGGCGGCCACCGAGGTGCCCTCTGCCCGGGCGACGAGGTCGTGCAGCGCCGCGTCGAGCGCGGCCTTGGCGCCGAAGTTGCGGGCCACGGTGCGCTGGACGACGGCGGCCGTGGCCGTGAGGTCGTCGCGGTCGTGGAGGCGCCGGCCGGTGACTGCGGGGGCGAGCATCGTCTCGAGACAGGCCGTGGCACTCGCGAGCGACTCACCGGTGACCTGCCACACCTGTGGCGCCTCGCCCCAGCCGGTGCGGCCGTCGCTGTCGGTGACGGTCACGAGGACGGTGTCGGTGGTCTCGGTGCGGCGCAGCGCGGTGACGAACGGCGTGTGCAGCGGCACCGACGACGCGGTCGTCGTGACCCGCTCGATGGTCGTCATGCCTGCACCTGCGCCCGGTGCTCGGCATCCCAGACGTCGCGGGCGACCTCGGCGACGAAGGCTGCTGCCTGCGCCTCGTCCAGGTCGATGGTCGTGCACACGGCCAGCACGAAGGGCTCCTCGCCCCCGGGGCGCACCAGGGCGACGTCGTGGGAGACACCGGGGATCCAGCCGGACTTGCTCGCCGTCGGCGTGCCCGGCGGTAGCCCGGCCGGCACCTGGTCGACGTGCACCTGGCGGGCCAGCAGCGCCTCGACCGGGGCCAGCACCGCGTCACTGCCGAGGGCCGGGTCGCGTCGCCCGACGGCAGCCATGACGAGGCCGAGGTCTGCGGCGGTCACGGTGTTGGTGATGCCGGCCCGGCGCGCGACCGCGTCCTCGATGCCGCGGGCCACGACCGTCGTCGGCGAGCACCCGACGAGGCGCAGCACCTCGGCGACCTCGTCGAGGCCGACGACGTCGACGAGCAGGTTGGTCGCGATGTTGCTCGAGTGCGTGATGGCCTGCTCGGCCAGCTCGCGCAGGGTCCGGGTGCCGCCGACGGCCGCCCACGTGTCGGGGTCCTGGTCGTCGGACTCGTCGAGCTCGAACGGTGAGCCGTCGAGCACCGACGCGAAGGTGCCCGTGACGGTGACCGGGGCATCGAGGTCGAGCTCACCCCGCACCACCCGACGGTAGGCCGCGACGACGAGCGGGAGCTTCATGGTCGAGGCGGCGTAGTGCGGCGCGAGGGCGTCGTGCTCGTAGCGGGGCCGGCCCTGCAGGTCGCCGAGCCACACCGACAGGACGGCGGGACGGGACGGGTCCGACGAGCGCGCTGCCGCGGCGGCCTCGTCGAGTCGTGAGTCGAGGATCGAGAAGGGGCTGGGCACCCCAGCACGGTAGACGATCAGGCGGCGGAGGCCGACACCACGTCACCGGAGGGGACGGGCAGCGCGACGGTCGGCGCGAGCCCCTCGCTCTCGGCCATCCGGCTGGAGACGTCGATGAGCACCTGGGACAGCGGCAGCGAGAGCGCGCCGCAGATCGAGGCGAGCAGCTCCGAGGACGCCTCCTTCTCCCCGCGCTCGACCTCGCTGAGGTAGCCGAGGGACACCGAGGCCGTCGCGGACACCTCGCGGAGGGTGCGGCCCTGAGCGCGTCGGCGCTCGCGCAGGACGTCACCGAGCTCGCGTCGCAACAGTGTCGTCATGCCGTCCTCCTTCAGGTCGCTGGTGTCGTGTGGTCCGGTGCGGGGTCACGGCCGGGGTGGCCCGACAGCCCTACCGTACCCCGAGGCTCCCACGGCGGCGCAGGAGTTCGGCGCGTGGCGCCCGTCTCCTCCACCGCGAGCCGGAGCACCGCGTCGACCGTGGCCGAGCGGATCTCGGCCCTGGTCCCGTTCAACCGCAGCGCACGCGTCGCTGTTCCCGACGGCCCCGCCACGGCGACGTGCACGGTGCCGGCGGGCTTGCCCTCCGAGGGTCCGGGACCGGCAACGCCCGTCGTGGAAAGGCCCCACGTGGCACCGAGCCGACGGCGTACGCCCTCGGCCATGGCGACCGCGACGGCGGGGTCGACCGTGCCGACCCGGGCGATGAGCTCGGTGGGCACGTCGAGCAGCAGCGTCTTGACCTGCGCGGCATAGGCCACCACGCCGCCGAGCAGGACGACGGAGGCACCCGGGGTGTCGGCGACCGTGGCGGCCACGAGCCCGGCCGTCAGCGACTCGGCGCACGCCAGCGTCTGTCCGGCGCCGGTCAGACGGGCCACGAGCAGCGACCCCGGCGTGTCGTCGACGCCCACGTCAGTCCCGCTTCGCCGTCCGCTCGGTGGGTGCCTCCGGCTGCGCCGGCGCCGCAGCGCGGGCCGCCCGAGCCGCACGCCGCGTGCGGGTGCGCTCGCTCGTCTCCCGGAGGCGGGCGGCCTTGAAGACGTAGTCGACCCCGCTGACGACGGTCATGACCAGCGCCGCACCGAGCAGGACGTAGGCGATGGTCGTCAGCACGTCACCGAAGGGCCAGACCCACAGCGGCAGGGTCAGCGAGCCGAGGGCCAGCGTCTGCAGCATCGTCTTGAGCTTGCCGCCGCGGCCGGCGGGCATGACGCCGTGCCGGATGACGACGAACCGCAGCACCGTGATGCCGATCTCGCGCACGAGGATGACGACGGTCACCCACCACCACACGACCCCGAGCACCGACAGGCCGATGAAGGCCGTGCCCGTCAGGGCCTTGTCGGCGATGGGGTCGGCGACCTTGCCGAAGTTGGTGATCTCACCGCGGCGTCGGGCGATCTTGCCGTCGACGCCGTCGGTCACGGCCGCGAGCGCGAAGACCACCCACGCCCAGAAGCGCCACCACGGCTCGTGGCCGCCGTCCTGGAAGAGCAGCACGGCGTAGACGGGCACGAGCAGGAAGCGCAGCACCGTCAGGGCGTTGGGCAGGTTCCAGTCGGTGGGCCGGGGCGCGGGCCCCTCCCCCCGGTGGAAGGTCTGCGGCGTCATCGCGGCTCCGCGACGAGGTCGATCCCCTCGGTGCCGACGACGACGGCCGGCACGAGGTCGCCGACCTGGGGTGCCGGGGCGCCCTCCGGGACGTGCACGATGGTGACCCCGTCGACGTCGGGACCCTGGAAGTCGGCCCGGCCGATGACGGTGCCCTCCTCGTCGTCGATCTCCTCGACGAGGACGACGACGCGCTCGCCGATGCGCTCCTCGGCGCGCTGGGCGTTGAGCTCCTCGACGAGGCGGGTGAAGCGGTCGAGGCGCTCGGCCACGACCTCGGGGGCGAGCTTGCCGGCATACCCCTCGGCCTCGGTGCCGTCCTCGTCGGAGTAGCCGAAGACGCCGACGACGTCGAGGCGGGCCTCGGTGAGGAAGGCCTCGAGCTCGTCGAGGTCGGCCTCGGTCTCGCCGGGGAAGCCGACGATGACGTTGCAGCGGATGCCGGCGTGCGGGGCGTCGGCGCGGACGCGACCGAGCAGCTCGAGGAAGGCCTCGCGCGAGCCGAAGCGGCGCATCGAGCGCAGCAGCGGCTCGGACGCGTGCTGGAAGGAGATGTCGTAGTAGGGCACGACGCCGGGCGTGTCGGCCATGGCGCGCAGCAGGCCCGGGCGGATCTCGGCCGGCTGGAGGTAGGAGACGCGGACGCGCTCGATGCCCTCGATGGCGGTCAGCTCCGGCAGCAGCTTCTCGAGCAGCCCGAGGTCGCCGAGGTCCTTGCCGTAGGACGTGGAGTTCTCGGAGACGAGGAAGAGCTCCTTGACGCCCTGCTGCGCGAGCCAGCGGCCCTCGGCGATGATGTCGGCCGGGCGGCGGGACAGGAACGCCCCGCGGAACATCGGGATGGCGCAGAACGAGCAGCGGCGGTCGCAGCCCGAGGCGATCTTGAGCGGTGCCCACGGGCGACCGTCGAGGCGGGCGCGGATGACGCGGGGGCCGGTGGCGGGCGTCGGCACGCCGGCGTCGGCGAGGTCGGGCCGGACGTCGCCGTCGGTCGCGCCCTGGGTGTCGCCGTGATCGCCGTGGTCGCCGTGGTCGCCGTCGTGGTCGCCGTGACCGGGCAGCGCGACGCCGCCCGCACCCTCCTGGCGCTTGGCCGGGGTCAGCGGCAGCAGCGTGCGGCGGTCGCCGGGCGTGTGGCTCTCGACGTGGCCGCCCGCGAGGATCGTCTGCAGGTGCGTGCTCATGTCGCGGTAGGAGTCGAAACCGAGCACCGCGTCGGCCTCGGGCAGCTGGTCGGCGAGCTCCTTGCCGTAGCGCTCGGCGAGGCAGCCGACGGCGACGACCTTCTGGGTGCGACCGCCGTCGCCCTTGAGGTCGGAGGCCTCGAGGAGGGCGTCGATGGAGTCCTTCTTGGCCTGCTCGACGAAGCCGCAGGTGTTGACGACGGCAACGTCGGCCTCGGCGGCGTCGTCGACGAGACGCCAGCCCTCCGCGAGCAGCCGTCCGGCCAGCTCCTCGGAGTCGACCTCGTTGCGCGTGCACCCGAGGGTGACGAGTGCGACGCTTCTGTCGGCGCTCGGGTGGGGAGGGGTCATGCGTCCACTCTAGAGGCCGGGGTGTTCAATGGCCGACATGCTCGGAACCGCCCCCCTCGGCCACGACGACCTGCTGGCGAGGGCGCGCGACCTGCTCCGCGAGCACCCGCTCGTCGATGGGCACAACGACCTCCCGTGGGAGGCCCGCGAGCAGACCCGCTACGACTTCGACGCCCTCGACATCGGCAGCCGGCTCACGACGACCCAGACCGACCTGCCGCGACTGGCCGAGGGCGGGGTCGGGGCGCAGTTCTGGTCGGTCTTCGTCCCGAGCACCCTGCAGGGCGACTCGGCCGTCGTCGCGACCCTCGAGCAGGTCGACGGCGTGCACCGGATGATCGGGTCGTATGCCGACCGGCTGGCCCTCGCGCGCACGGCTGACGAGGTGGAGGCGGCCACCGCGACGGGGCGGCTCGCGTCGCTGCTCGGGGCCGAGGGCGGCCACTCGATCGGCTGCTCGCTCGGCACGCTCCGGCTGCTCCACGTGCTCGGCGTGCGCTACCTGACCCTGACGCACAACGACAACACCCCCTGGGCCGACTCCGCGACCGACGTCCCCGTCGTCGGCGGCCTCAGCGAGTTCGGCCGCGAGGTCGTGCGCGAGATGAACCGTCTCGGCATGATGGTCGACCTCAGCCACGTCGCTGAGACGACGATGCGCACCGCGCTCGAGACCACCGACGCGCCCGTGATCTTCAGCCACTCCTCGGCGCTCGCCCTGTGCGACACCCCGCGCAACGTGCCCGACGACGTGCTCGCGGCGCTCCCCGCCAACGGCGGCGTGTGCATGGTGACCTTCGTGCCCGAGTTCGTCTCCCCCGCCACCGCCGCCTGGCGCGTCGAGGCGGCGGCCGCGGCCGCCGAGGTCGGCGTCGAGGCCCGCGACTGGGAGGCCTTCGGCCGGTTCACCGCCACCTGGCAGGGCGCGCACCCCAAGCCCGACGCAACCCTCGAGCAGGTCGTCGCGCACGTCGAGCACGTGCGGGACGTCGCCGGCATCGACCACGTCGGCATCGGCGGCGACTACGACGGCACCGACACCTTCCCCGTGGGCCTCGAGGACGTCAGCGGCTACCCGCGCCTGGTCGCCGCGCTGCTCGAGCGATCGTGGTCCGACGCCGACGTCGCCAAGCTCGTCCGCGGCAACACCCTCCGGGTCATGCGCGACGTCGAGGCGGTGTCCCGCGACCTGCAGACCACCCGCGCCCCGAGCCTCAAGACCTTCGCCGAGCTCGACGGGACGGCCTGAGCGCCACCCGGGCACACGGCATACGCCCTCGGTGGCGCAGCCGGCTACTGGCGGAAGCGGGCGATCGTGAGCCCGACGAGACGGGCGACGACGAGCGCGACGTAGAGCATGCCCGTGATCTGCTGGAGCAGCACGAACGCCCGCGCGTGGGGCTCGACGGCGATGATGTCGGACAGGCCGGTCGAGGTCATCGTCGTGATCGAGAGGTAGAGCAGCTCGAACCACGTGCGCGTGCCCGGGTCGACCTCGCCGTAGATGGTGAACGAGTTCGGCCAGAGCATCTGGACCGCGACGTAGAGGTAGGCGAAGCCCCAGGCCACGACGGTGAAGGTGGCACCGGTGGCATAGAGCTCGTCGCGGGTCACCCAGTTGTCGGCGAACATGTACCGCAGCAGGCCGTAGCCCGTGTAGAAGTAGAAGAGCGCGTGCAGCAGCGAGCTCCAGAAGGCGATCGTCGTGTTGTCGGTCCACACTGCCTCGGCGATCGTCAGCAGCACGACGGGACCGCCGAGCACGGCCGCCACCCACGTCAGCGCCGGCGTCGCCCGCACGGCACGCACGGCGAGGAAGAGCACGAGCAGGCCGATGAGGCCGAAGATCGCCCGACCGGTCTCACGGACGTCACCGGCGCGCGTCTCGACGAACGGGTAGGCGACGAGCGCCGCGAGCTGGACGAAGAGCAGCAGGGCGCACGGCAGCTCGGTGACCTTGCGGCGCAGACGATCCAGCCTCGACGGCGGCCCCGCACGACGGGGCGATGACGGCCAGAGCTCCAGCGACGCACTCACGACTCGGACTCTAGTGGCGACCCCGTCAAGAAGGCGTCAAGAGCCGTCAGCGCGAGGTCAACGGCGCCGGCGGGGGCGACGGGCCGCCCTAGGAAGGAGGCATGTTCACCAACGTCCTCCTGCTCGTGGTCGGGGTCGCCGTGCTGGCGTACCTCGTCCACGTCCTCCTCCACGCGGACCGCTTCTGATGGGCGACACCGCCAGCGGGCTGCTCACCGTCGCCGTCCTCGTCGCCGCCCTCGCCGCCGTCCACGTGCCCCTCGGGTCGTGGATGGCCCGGGTCTTCACCGACGAGCGGCACTGGCGCGTCGAGCGCCTCGTCTACCGTCTGTGCCGCGTCGACCCCTCCTCCGAGCAGCGGTGGACGACGTATGCCGTCGCCGTCCTCGGCTTCTCGGTCGTCGGCATCGTCCTGCTCTTCGCGCTCATCGCGCTGCAGGGCGTGCTGCCGCTCGCGCGGGGAGCGTCGATGAACCTCGACACGGCGCTCAACACGGCCGTCTCCTTCGTGACGAACACGAACTGGCAGTCGTATGCCGGTGAGTCCGGCACCTCGCCCCTCGTCCAGACGCTCGGGCTTACCGTGCAGAACTTCGTCTCCCCCGCCGTCGGGCTCGCCGTGGCAGTCGCGCTCGTGCGAGGCCTGGCGCGGTCGAGCGGCTCGCGGATCGGCAACTTCTGGGTCGACCTCGTGCGCGGGACGGTGCGGGTGCTGCTGCCGCTCGCGCTCGTCGGCGCGGTCGTGCTGCTGCTCGGCGGGGTCATCCAGAACCTCGCCCCGCCGACGACCGTCACGACGCTCTCGGGCGGCTCGCAGGTCGTCCAGGGCGGCCTCGTCGCGTCGCAGGAGTCCATCAAGGAGCTGGGCACCAACGGCGGTGGGTACTTCAACGCCAACTCGGCCCACCCGTTCGAGAACCCCAACGCGGTCACGAACCTCGTCGAGATCTTCCTGCTGCTCGCCATCCCGTTCTCGCTGCCGCGGACCTACGGCATCCTCGTCGGCGACCGCCGCCAGGGGTGGGCCGTGCTGGGCTTCATGGCGACGCTGTGGGGGCTCATGGTCGCGGCGGTGACGTGGGCCGAGGTGAGCGCGGCCTCCGGCCGGCTGGGCGGGCTCGAGGGCAAGGAGCTGCGCTTCGGGGTGTGGCCGTCGGCGCTCTTCGCCGCCAGCACGACGGGCACCTCGACGGGTGCCGTCAACTCGATGCACGAGAGCTTCAGTCCGCTCGGTGGCGGCGGCGTGCTCTTCTCGATGATGCTCGGCGAGGTGTCGCCCGGCGGCGTCGGGTCGGGGCTCTACGGGGCCCTGCTGCTCGCCGTGCTGACGGTCTTCATCTCCGGCCTCATGGTCGGCCGCACGCCCGAGCTGCTCGGCAAGCAGGTGGGCCGGCGCGAGATCACGCTGACCGCGCTCGCGCTGCTCGTCATGCCGGCGCTCGTGCTCGTCTTCACCGGCATCGGCATGGTCGCGCCGCTCGTCACGTCCCAGATGCTCGCGTCGGGACCGCACGGGCTCACCGAGGTGATGTATGCCTACGCCTCGGCCGCGAACAACAACGGCAGCGCCTTCGCGGGCTTCTCGGCGGACACGCCGTGCACGAACCTCACGCTGGCCCTCTGCATGTTCCTCGGCCGCTTCGTGCCCATCGTCCTCGTGCTGGCCCTCGCGGGCTCCCTTGTCGCGCAGCGACGCCGGCCCGCCAGTGCCGGCACCCTCCCCACCCACACACCCACGTTCGCAGGGCTCTTCGTCGGGGTGGCGGTCGTCGTCACCGGACTCACGTTCTTCCCAGCCCTCGCCCTCGGTCCCCTCGCGGAGGCTCTCTCATGACCGGCTCGATGTCCCTCGGTGTCCTGGCGCGGCAGCTCGTCGCGACCTCCCCCGAGGCCGTGCGCAAGCTCGACCCGCGCCACGTGTGGCGCAGCCCCGTCGTCTTCGTCGTGTGGGTCGGCTCGCTGCTCACGACCGTCGTCGCCGTCGTCGACCCGTCGTGGTTCGCGTGGAGCGTCACGCTGTGGCTGTGGGCCACGGTCCTCTTCGCCAACATGGCCGAGGCCGTCGCCGAGGGGCGCGGCAAGGCGCAGGCCGCCACCCTGCGAGCGGCTCGCACGACGACCACCGCACGTCGTCGCGGGGCCGACGGCTCGCTCGAGACCGTCTCGGCGTCGGAGCTGACGATCGGCGACGTCGTCGTCGTGCGGCCCGGCGAGGTCATCCCCGGCGACGGAGACGTCGTCGAGGGGATGGCCACGGTCGACGAGTCCGCGATCACGGGCGAGTCCGCCCCGGTCATCCGCGAGTCGGGCGGCGACCGGTGCGCCGTCACCGGCGGCACGACGGTGCTCTCGGACGGCATCACCGTGCGCATCACGACGAAGCCGGGCGAGACGTTCATCGACCGCATGATCGCCCTCGTCGAGGGTGCCGCCCGGCAGAGGACCCCCAACGAGATCGCGCTGACGATCCTGCTCACGACGCTGACGATCATCTTCGTCCTGGCCGTCATGGCGATCCAGCCGCTCGCGGTCTACTCCGGGCAGGCGCAGTCGGTCGTCGTGCTCGTCGCCCTCCTCGTCTGCCTCATCCCGACGACGATCGGCGCGCTGCTCTCGGCCATCGGCATCGCCGGCATGGATCGGCTCGTGCAGCACAACGTCCTCGCCATGTCGGGGCGTGCCGTCGAGGCCGCCGGCGACGTGTCGACCCTCCTGCTCGACAAGACCGGGACCATCACGTTCGGCAACCGCCGTGCCACCGAGCTGCTCGCGGCCCCGCACCTCGACGAGGCCGAGATCACCGAGGCGGCCTACCTGTCCTCGCTCGCCGACGAGACGCCCGAGGGGCGTTCGATCGTGGAGCTCGCGGCGACGGGGCTGCCCGACGACACGCGCGTCCGCTTCGACGGCTTGCGCCGGCACGGAGCGAGCTTCGTGGAGTTCAGCGCGCAGACCCGCATGTCCGGCGTCGACCTGCCCGACGGCACCGCCGTGCGCAAGGGTGCGTCGGACGCCGTGTGCCGCTGGGTCGCCGACCACGAGGGCCACGTGCCCCAGGGAGTGCTGACGATCGTCGACGCGATCGCGAGCGCGGGCGGCACCCCGCTCGTCGTGGCCTCCGCACGCCCCGGCGAGCAGCCCCGGGTCCTCGGCGTCGTGCACCTCAAGGACGTCGTCAAGCCCGGCATGAAGGAGCGCTTCGCCCAGCTGCGCGCCATGGGCATCCGCACCGTCATGATCACCGGCGACAACCCTCTGACGGCGAAGTCCATCGCGGCCGAGGCCGGCGTCGACGACTTCCTCGCCGAGGCCACTCCCGAGGACAAGATGGCGCTCATCAAGCAGGAGCAGGAGGGCGGCCGCCTCGTCGCGATGACCGGTGACGGCACGAACGACGCCCCGGCCCTCGCCCAGTCCGACGTCGGCGTCGCGATGAACACCGGCACGTCCGCGGCCAAGGAGGCGGCCAACATGGTCGACCTCGACTCGGACCCGACGAAGCTCATCGACATCGTCTCGATCGGCAAGCAGCTGCTCATCACCCGCGGGGCCCTGACGACGTTCTCGATCGCCAACGACATCGCGAAGTACTTCGCGATCATCCCGGCGATGTTCGTCGTCCTCTTCCCCGGGCTCGAGGCCCTCAACGTCATGGGTCTGGCAACGCCGAAGTCGGCGATGCTCTCGGCCGTCATCTTCAACGCGCTCGTGATCATCGCGCTGATTCCCCTGTCGCTGAGAGGGGTTCGCTACCGGCCCTCCGGCAGCACTGCCCTGCTGCGACGCAACCTCCTCGTCTACGGCGTCGGCGGCGTCATCGCGCCGTTCATCGGCATCAAGCTGATCGACCTCGTCGTGAGCCACCTCCCCGGAATGGTATGAGACCCGTGAACAACGTCCTCAAGCAGTCCCTCGCCGGCCTCCGGGCCATGCTCGTGCTCACCGTGCTGCTCGGGGTGCTCTACCCCGCGGCCGTGTGGGGCGTCGGGCAGGTGGTCGCGCGCGACCAGGCCGCCGGCTCCCTCGTCGCCTCGGGCGGGCGCCTCGTCGGGTCGAGCCTGCTCGGCCAGCAGTGGACGGGCGACGAGTGGTTCCACTCGCGGCCGTCCGCGAGCGATCACTCCGGGGAGACCAGCGGTGGCACCAACCTCGGTCCGGGCGCCGAGCTCGACGCAGCGGTCGCCGACCGGGCGCGGGCCGCCGGGCTGAACCCAGCCACAGCACCCGCCGACGCGCTCACCGCCTCAGCGAGCGGGCTGGACCCGCACATCTCCCCTGCGTATGCCGTGACCCAGGTCGAGCGCGTCGCCGCGGCTCGCGGGGTCGACGCAGCACGCATACGCCAGCTCGTCGACGAGCACACGCAGGGACGCACGGCCGGCTTCCTCGGCCAGCCGCGGGTCGACGTCCTCGAGCTCAACCTCGCCCTCGCGCGCCTCTCGGCGCCGAGCGCGGGGTGACCTGAGAGGATCACCGCATGGGGCGTGGCTCGCTGCGGATCTACCTCGGTGCGGCGCCGGGAGTCGGCAAGACGGTCGCGATGCTCGACGAGGCGCACCGCCGCCTCGAGCGCGGCACGGACGTCGTCGTCGGCTACGTCGAGACCCACGGCCGGGCCCACACCGCGGCGCTCGCCGAGGGGCTCGAGGTGCTACCCCGCCGCACGGTGGAGCACCGCGGAAGCCGGCTGACCGAGCTCGACGTCGATGCGGTGCTCGCGCGCCGGCCCGAGGTCGTGCTCGTCGACGAGCTCGCCCACACGAACGTCGGAGGCGGCTCGGGGCACGAGAAGCGCTGGCAGGACGTCGAGCAGATCCTCGACGCCGGCATCGACGTCATCTCGACCGTCAACATCCAGCACCTCGAGTCGCTCAACGACGTCGTCGAGTCGATCACCGGCATCCGCCAGCAGGAGACCGTCCCCGACGAGGTGGTGCGCCGTGCCGACCAGGTGCAGCTCGTCGACATGTCACCGGAGGCGCTGCGCCGCCGCATGGCGCACGGCAACATCTACGGGCCCGACCGGGTCGACGCCGCGCTGTCGAACTACTTCCGCATCGGCAACCTCTCGGCGCTGCGCGAGATCGCGCTGCTGTGGCTCGCCGACCGCGTCGACGAGGCGCTCGAGCGCTACCGCGCCGACCAGGGCATCCACGAGCCGTGGCCCGCGCGCGAGCGTGTCGTCGTCGCGCTGACCGGCGGCGCCGGCAGCGAGACCCTGCTGCGCCGCGGGGCCCGCATCGCCACGCGGGCCGCCGGCGGCGACCTCATCGCCTGCCACGTCCGGTCGGCCGAGGGGCTCGCGTCGACGGACCCGGCGGTCCTGACCCGGCTGCGGCGCCTGGCCCGGGACCTAGGGGCCGAGTTCCACGACGTCGCCGGCAACGACGTGGCCGAGGCGATCCTCGACCACGCCCGCGGCGTCAACGCCACCCAGATCGTCGTCGGGGTGAGCCGGCGCGGACGGTGGCAGCAGACCCTGCGACCGAGCATCGCCTCGGAGGTGGCCGACGGCTCGGGAGACATCGACGTGCACCTCGTGCCCCACGAGGGCTCGAAGGTCGGACGCCGTCGCTCGCGCGCCACGGGCCTGCCCATCCGGCGCGTCGTCGCCGGGCTCCTGCTCGCCGTCGTCGCGCTCGTCGCCCTGACGGGCGTGCTCGTCGCGACGCGCGAGGGCCACACCCTCTCGCTCGACCTCCTGCTCTACCTCGCACTGACCGTCGTCTGCGCCCTCGTCGGCGGCATCTGGCCCGCCCTGTTCTGCGCCGTCGTGGGCTCCCTCGTCGTCAACTGGTTCTTCACCGAGCCCCGCGGCACGCTGACGATCAGCGACCCGCCCAACGCCCTGGCGCTCGCCGTCTTCGTCCTCGTCGCCATGGCCGTCTCGTCGGTGGTCAACGTCGCCGCCCGCCGGACCGAGCAGGCCATCTCCGCCGAGAGGGAGTCGACGGCGCTCGCGGCCATGAGCCGGGACCTGCTCGCGGAGCCACGGCCGCTGCCCGCCCTGCTCGACCGCGCCCGGAGCGACCTCGGCATGCGCGCTGCGGTGCTCACCGAGGCCCACGACAACCGGCCGCCCACCGTCGTGGCCTCGACCGACCCGCACCTGCAGCCCGGCAGCGAGCTGCCGACCGACCACGGGTGGGCGCTCGACGTCACCGTCGACGACGGCGTGCACCTGCTCCTCGACGGGCCGCCCGTCGCCGCCGAGGACCAGCGCGTCGTCAACGCGTACGCCGCCCACGCCGCGATCCTGCACGGACGCGAGCAGCTCGTCCGCACCGCGCGCGAGGCCGCCGGTCTCGCCCGTGACAACGCCGCGCGCACGACGCTGCTGGCCGCCGTCTCGCACGACCTGCGGACTCCGCTCGCCAGCATCAAGGCCGGCGTCTCGACGCTGCGCCAGTCAGGGCTCGACCTGCCGGCCGAGGACGAGGCGGAGCTGCTCGAGTCGGTCGAGGAGAGCGCCGACCGCCTAGACGCCCTCATCGGCAACCTGCTCGACCTCTCGCGCCTCGAGACGGGTGCGGTGCGAGCCCACCACCACTCGATCGACCTTCTCGACGCCGTCGTATCGACGGTGCGCACCACCTCGGACCCGCGACGCGTGGAGGTCGACCTCGAGACGGACCTCCCCCTCGTGCGCACCGACCTCGGCCTGCTCGACCGGGTGCTCGCCAACGTCGTCGAGAACGCCCTGCGGCACAGCGGCGACGCCGACGTGCGCATCACGGCCGGCCGCATCGGCGACACCGTGCAGCTGCGGGTCATCGACCGCGGGCCGGGGGTCTCCGACGCCGACAAGGAGCGCATCTTCGCGGCGTTCCAGCGCGTCGGTGACGCCCCCCAGGGCGACGGACTCGGACTCGGACTGGCCGTCGCCCGCGGGCTCATGACCGTCCTGGGCGGCTCGCTCGCGCCGGAGGACACCCCCGGCGGCGGCCTGACCATGGTCGTCGAGCTCCCGCTGACCCCGACCCCGCCACCGGGTCGAGGTGATGGCGACCACCACGTGGGTGACGGGATCACCTCGACCGACCGCACCGCCCATGAGACCGCCCAGGAGGAGGACGCGTGACCCGAGTGCTCGTCGTCGACGACGACCCCCGACTCCAGCGCACCCTGACGATCGCGCTGCGCGCCCACGGCAACGAGGTCGTCACCGCCGCCGACGGCCGCACCGCGGTGCAGTCGGTCGCCGAGGACGCGCCCGACGTCGTCATCCTCGACCTCGGCCTGCCCGACCTCGACGGCACCGAGGTGCTGCGTCGCATCCGTGCCACGTCCGTCGTCCCCGTCATCGTCCTGTCGGCCCGGCACGAGTCCGACGACAAGATCGAGGCGCTCGACCTCGGGGCGGACGACTACGTCACCAAGCCCTTCGGGGTCGAGGAACTCCTCGCGCGGGTGCGCGCCGCCGTCCGCCGGGGCGGCGACGCCGGGCGGCACCTCGAACCGGTCACGACCGATCACTTCCGGCTCGACTTCGCGGAGCGGCGCGCGACGGTCGGCGGCGAGGACGTGCGCCTCACCCCGACCGAGTGGCGCCTGCTCGAGGCGCTGTGCCGCGAGCCGGGACACCTCGTGCAGCAGCAGGACCTGCTGCGCGCCGTCTGGGGCCCGTCCTACGGCCGGGAGTCGAACTACCTCCGCGTCTACGCCAACCAGCTGCGCCGCAAGCTCGAGCCCGACCCGGCCAACCCGCGCCACCTCGTCACCGAGCCCGGTCTCGGCTACCGCTTCAACCCCTGAATCCCAACCGGCCGCTCGTGGCCTCTCGACGGTTCAGAAGGGCCGAACGTGGCCTTTCGACGGTCGAAGAGGGGCCATTCGTGGCCTCTCGACGGTGGAGATCGGAGGGTCGGGGGGGGTCAGTCGCGCTCGCGATAGCCGCGCGCACCACGGTCGGTGAGGTTCCAGGCGTCCTCGGACTCCTCGTCGTCCTCGTCGACCGTGCGCGCCATGTCGCCGGGCGTCCACTGGGCGGTCGGCACGGCGGTCGTCTCCTCGTCACCGCGGCGCTGCTCGCCACGCTGCGCGACGATCGCGGCCGTCCGCTGCGGCGCCACCTCGGGCACGTCGGGCACGTCGATCTCGTCGGCGTAGCGGGCCGAGACCTCGGGCGGCTCGACGTCGACCGGCGGGGCGGCATACGGCTCTGCGGGCTCGATGAGCTCCGCGAGGTCGTCGTCCATCGGCTCGTTGGGGTGCGGCACGTCCTCACCGCGCAGCAGCGCGAGCGTCTGCTCGAGGTCATCGGGGCGCACGAGCACGTCGCGGGCCTTGGAGCCCTCGCTCGGGCCGACGACGCCGCGCGACTCGAGCAGGTCCATGAGGCGTCCGGCCTTGGCGAAGCCGACGCGCAGCTTGCGCTGGAGCATCGACGTCGAGCCGAACTGCGTCGTGACGACGAGCTCGGTCGCCTGGAGCAGCACGTCGAGGTCGTCGCCGATGTCGTCGTCGATCTGCTTCTTGGGCGCCGCGACGGTGACGTTCTCGACGTAGTTGGGCTTGAGCTGGGTCGTGACGAACTTGACGACCTCGTGGATCTCGGACTCGTTGACCCACGCGCCCTGCACACGCATCGGCTTGCTCGCGCCCATCGGCAGGAAGAGCGCGTCACCCTGGCCGATGAGCTTCTCTGCGCCGGGCTGGTCGAGCACCACGCGGCTGTCGGCGAGCGAGCTCGTCGCGAACGCCATCCGCGAGGGCACGTTGGCCTTGATGAGGCCGGTGACGACGTCGACCGACGGTCGCTGCGTGGCGAGCACGAGGTGGATGCCGGCGGCTCGCGCGAGCTGGGTGATGCGCACGACCGACTCCTCGACGTCGCGCGGGGCGACCATCATGAGGTCGGCGAGCTCGTCGACGACGACGAGCAGGTACGGGTAGGTCGTGATTTGCCGCTCGGACCCCGGCAGCGGCTTGACCTTGCCGGCACGGACCGCCTTGTTGAAGTCGTCGACGTGCTTGAAGCCGAACGCCGCGAGGTCGTCGTAGCGCTGGTCCATCTCCTTGACGACCCAGGCGAGCGCCTCGGCGGCCTTCTTGGGGTTGGTGATGATCGGCGTGATGAGGTGCGGGATGCCCTCGTAGGCCGTGAGCTCGACGCGCTTCGGGTCCACGAGGATGAGGCGCACCTCCTCGGGCGTCGAGCGCATGAGGATCGAGGTGATCATCGAGTTGACGAAGCTCGACTTGCCCGAGCCCGTGGCGCCGGCCACGAGCAGGTGGGGCATCTTCGCGAGGTTGGCGATGACGTAGGCGCCCTCGACGTCCTTGCCGACACCCATGACCATCGGGTGCTCGTTGCTGCGGGCCGTGTGGCTGCGCAGCACGTCGCCGAGCGCGACGTTCTCGCGGTCGAGGTTCGGGATCTCGATGCCGATGGCGGACTTGCCCGGGATCGGGCTGAGGATGCGCACGTCGGCCGACGCGACGGCATACGCGATGTTCTTGGAGAGGGCGGTGACGCGCTCGACCTTGGTGCCCGAGCCGAGCTCGACCTCGTAGCGCGTGACCGTCGGGCCGCGCGTGAAGCCGGTGACGGCGGCGTCGATGTCGAACTGGTCGAAGACGCCGGTCAGCGACTCGACGACGCGGTCGTTGGTCTCGCTGCGCGTCTTGTGCGGCGCGCCGGGGGTCAGCATCGCGGGGTCGGGCAGGCGGTAGGTGATGTCGCCGCCGAGGCTCAGCTGCTCGACGCGGGCCGGCAGCTCCGACATGGGCGGCGGGATGAGCTCGGCCTTGGGGCCGACCTTGCCCGTGTCGGGCGCACCGAGCGTCTTCGGGTCGGTGGCGTCGATGACGCGCTCACCCTTCTCGCCACCGGGGCGCGGCACGACCAGGCCGGGCGGCGTCGGGCGCTTCTCACCAGGTCGCGGGCGGGTCGTCGTGTCGTCCTCGAGCGCCTTCTGCGCGGCCTGGCGGAAGGCCTCGTCGCCGTCGCGGTCGGACAGGTCGACGGGCTTGCGGCGGGCGCGCTTGACGGCCGCGGCAGGGGCGTCGTCGGGCGCGTGGTCGTCGTCGCCGTGGCCGCGGTCGATGACGAGGGCGCGCAGCTGGCGCATCCGGGTCGGGATCATGTTGACCGGTGTGGCCGTGATGACGAGCAGGCCGAAGAGCCCGAGCAGGATCAGGAGCACGAGGGCGCCGTAGGTCGAGACGGCCGCGGCGAGCGGGCTCGAGGCGAGGAAGCCGAGGATGCCGCCGGCCGCCCGCATGCCGTCGGCGCCGTCGGGCGGGTTGGGGATGCCGTCGGCGAGGTGCGACAGGCCGCATGCGGCGAAGGTCAGCGCGATGGTGCCGACGACGATGCGGTTGGTCGCCGCGTCGTCCTGCGGGGCGCGCAGCATGCGCAGGCCGAGGGCGAGCAGGACGAGCGGGACGGCATACGCGACGCGGCCGAACGTGCCGGCGAAGACCGCGTGCACGATCTGGCCGAAGGTGCCCGAGACGCCCCACCACTCGCGGGCGGCGACGACGATCGCGAGCGCGATGAGGGAGAAGCCGATGCCGTCACGCTTGTGCTCGGGCTCGAGGTCGGCGGCGCTGTGGCCGACGCGGCGCACCGCTCCCCCGGCCATGTGCGAGACGCCCATCCACGTGTTGCGCATCGCGCCCAACGGGAAGGGCAGACCCCCGCCGCGCGCCTTGGAGGACGTCTTGGTCGGGGTCTTGGCGGCCGGCTTGCGGGCCGCCGGCTTGCGCTGCGCGGGCCGGGTCGACCGGGCTGCGGGCGGGCGCGACGTGGCCCCGCCGGAGGACCCCTTGGCACGGGTTGCCGCGGTGGTGCTCGAGCGTGGGCTGCTGGACGGACGTGACGCCATGCTCGCACCGTACGTCAACGCACCGCTGAACTCACGCGTCACACGCGCAACAGCGACGACCGACTGGACGGCGGCGCAACCCCGTCGCGTATGCCGGGTGGCCCGGTCGGCGCGGCCGCCGAGCCTCCGCGAATGGGGTCGCACGACTGCGCGCGTCTCAGATCGCGACACCCGAGGACCGACCGGTGGACAGTCCGCGAGCCGTCCCCCTATCGTCGTCGCAGGTCATGAGTGCCAGTGACAAGCCCCGGCTCGCTGGCCAGCAACCCTCCTCCGCGGTGGGGTGCTCCGGGTGACGACCAGGCCGCCCTCGGTCCGTTCGTGGAACTGAGGTCGGCAAGCGCGGACCCGCACCGGGTGGGTCCCTGACCCAGGAGCACCCTCATGTCGGTCCTTCCCTCGCCCCTTCCCTCGACCCTTGACTCGACGCACCCCGCCGCCTCCCTCTGCGGCGGCTCCCCCGCCCCCGTCGTGCGCACCCGCGCCCTGCACGTGGTGCCCGAGTCGCGCACGCTGCCCACCGTCGTGGGCGCGGGACTGCGCGTGCCCACCCTCCACGGCGAGACGGCATACGCCAACCTCGACCACGCCGCGTCGACGCCCGCGCTCGAGACGGTCAAGGCGGCGGTGGACCGCGCGCTCGAGACCTACTCCTCCGTGCACCGCGGCGCCGGCTTCGCCTCACGCCTGACGAGCACGTGGTACGAGCAGGCCCGCGAGGAGGTCGCGGCCTTCGTCGGTGCGCGCGAGGGCGACTCGGTCGTCTTCACCCGCACGACCACCGACTCGTGGGCCCTGCTGAGCAAGGCGCTGCCGAGCCGCACGACGGTCTTCGTCTTCGACTCCGAGCACCACTCGACCCTGCTGCCGTGGGGCCGCTTCCGCACCGTGCGCCTGCCCGTCCCGCAGACCGTCGAGGACGCGCAGGCCCTCCTCGAGGAGGCCCTGGCCGACCACCCGTCGCGCCACCGTCTGGTCGTCGTCGCAGCCGCCTCGAACGTCACGGGTGAGGTCTGGCCCGTCGAGCGCTTCGCCGCCCTCGCGCACCAGCACGGCGCGCGGATCGCCGTCGACGCCGCCCAGCTGTCGGCGCACCGCACCATTGACCTCGCCGAGTGGGACGCCGACTACGTCGCGTTCTCCGGCCACAAGACGTATGCCCCCTACGGCGCCGGCGTGCTCGCCGGGCGGTCCGACTGGCTCGACGCCGGCAGCCCCTACCTCGTCGGCGGCGGCGCCACCCGGTCGGTGACCGAGGACGGCACGACGTGGGCCACCGGCCCGGCACGGCACGAGGGCGGCAGCCCCAACGTCATCGGCGCCATCGCGCTGGCCGCGGCCTGCTCGACGATCGCCCGTCACCGCGAGGCCATCGAGGAGCACGAGTCGCGCCTGCTCTCGCGGCTGCGCGCCGGGCTCGACGAGGTCGCCGGGGTCGAGGTGCTCTCGATCTTCGGCGAGGACAGCGACCGGGTCGGCGTCGTCGCCTTCACCCTCGAGGGCTGGGACTCCTCGCTCGTCTCGCAGGTCCTGTCCGTCGAGCACGGCATCGGCGTGCGCGACGGCAAGTTCTGCGCCCACCTGCTCGTCGACGAGCTGCTCGAGGACCCGTGGGGCGAGCGCGCCGCCACGGCCGTGCGGGCGAGCATCGGCCTCGGCAGCACCCTCGAGGGCGTCGAGCGCCTCGTCGCGGCCGTCGCGCGGCTCGTCGAGCACGGCACCGACGGCACGTGGACCTTCACCGAGTCCGGCTGGAGCCTCGAGGGCACCGACCCGCGCGACGTCGAGGTCGAGCGCCCCTGGTGACGACCGACGTCCCTGGCGACGTCGGGGGCCGCGTCCGTGCGGTCCCGCCTCAGCGCGCCGGCAGGTGGTAGCTCGCCCACACCGCCGCGTGGTCGGCGCGGTTGTAGGCGACCTGCCCGGCCGCGACGACCGTCAGGCCCCGGCTCAGCAGGTGGTCGAGCGCCGCGAACGCCGGCAGCCGGTTGCCCGCGAACGGCCAGGTGCGCACCCAGCCCTGGCCGGCGGTGCGCTGGGCATCGTCGAGCCCGGCGGCGAGGTCGCGGAAACCGGGGTGGCCGAAGCCTGCGTTGAAGTCGCCCGCCATGACGAGCAACTCGTCGCCGTCGAGCCGCTGCTTCCACGAGTCGAGGGCACGCAGCCCCGCCCGCCACTGCTCGGTGTCGCCCCGGAGCGGCGCCGTGGGGTGGGCGACCTTGAGGCGGACCGTGCCCTCCGGAGCGGTGACGTCGAGCTCTGGCTGGACGCTGTCGGTGCCCTGGACGGCCGGGTCGGCGCCGCGGTCGATCACCGTGAGCGGGTAGCGCGAGAGCACCATCGTCCCGGTGAACGTCCCGGCGCGCGCCACCCCCTCGCGCTGGGAGAAGTAGACGGTGGCGCCCTCGGCGTCGAGACGGCGCAGGATCGCCGGCGTCGCCTCGGTCAGGACGAGCACGTCGACGGAGTGGTAGCGCACGGCATCCATGAGCTGGACGGCGTTGGCCTCCCCGATCCACACGTTGGCCGACATGACCGTGAGGTCGCGCTCGGCCTTCGGCGAGGTCGTGTCGCGAAAGGCCGGGGCCGCGACGGTCACGGCCACCGCGAGCACGGCGACGACCGGGAGCAGCATCCACCAGCGACGCAGCACGAGCGTCGCGATCGCCAGCAGGCCGAGGCCCACGACGACGAACGGCCCTGCCGTCTGGAGCACGACGACGGGGTATGCCGTGGAGTCGTACCAGCGCAGCGCCCCGACGGCGCCGAGGCCGACCAGGACGAGGCCGATGGCGATGTCGACCCAGCGCCCGCGATGCTGGCGCCGGGGCTCGTCCCGATCCGTCCCGGCGGAGTGGTCGGGCTGGTCCGGTCCGTCGCCGGCGGGCTCGGCACCCCCGTCGACCCCCGTGTCGATCCCCCTGTCGACCTCGCGCACCGTCACCTCAGGCCTGCAGCACGACCGGGATGATCATCGGACGGCGGCGGATCTTGCCACCGACCCACGAGCCGACGGCACGGCGGATGACCTGCTGGAGCTGCTGGTCGTCGCTGACACCCTTGGCCACGGCTTCCTCGATGGCCCGCTCGACCTTCGGGATGACCTGCTGGAAGATCTCGGCGTCCTCGACGAACCCGCGAGCGGTGATCTCCGGGCCGCTCGCGATCTTGCCGGTGGCGGCGTCGAGCACGACGACGCAGGTGATGAACCCCTCGTCGCGCAGGATGCGGCGGTCCTTGAGCAGGGCCTCGTCGGCGCCACCCACGCTGCTGCCGTCGACGTAGACGTAGCCGCACTCGACGACGCCCGTCACCTCGGCCACCCCGTCGACGAGGTCGACGACGACTCCGTCCTCGGCGAGCACGACCTGCTCCTCGGGGACACCGGAGGCGATGGCGAGCTGGGCGTTGGCGTACATGTGGCGCCACTCGCCGTGCACGGGCAGGACGTTGCGTGGCTTGACGATGTTGTAGCAGTAGAGCAGCTCGCCGGCGCTGGCGTGGCCCGACACGTGGACCTTGGCGTTGCCCTTGTGCACGACGGTGGCGCCGAGGCGCATCAGGCCGTTGATGATGCGGTAGACGGCGTTCTCGTTGCCGGGGATGAGGCTGCTCGCGAGCAGCACGGTGTCGCCCGGACCGACGTCGATGCGGTGCTCGCGGTTGGCCATCCGCGACAGGGCAGCCATCGGCTCGCCCTGCGAACCGGTGCAGATGAGGACGAGCTCGTCGTCGCGCAGGCTGTCGATCTTCTTGATGTCGATGAGGATGTCGTCGGGCACCCGGAGGTAGCCGAGCTCGGCCGCGATCCCCATGTTGCGCACCATCGAACGGCCGACCATGGCGACCTTGCGCCCCGCCTTCTCGGCGGCGTCGAGCACCTGCTGGACGCGGTGCACGTGGCTGCTGAAGCAGGCCACGATGATCCGGCGCTCCGCGTGGCGGAAGACCTTGTCGATGGCCGGGGCGATCTCGAGCTCGGGCGTCGTGAAGCCCGGGACGTCGGCGTTGGTCGAGTCGGTGAGGAAGAGGTCGACACCCTCCTCGCCGAGCCGGGCGAAGGCGCGCAGGTCGGTCAGGCGGCCGTCGAGCGGCAGCTGGTCCATCTTGAAGTCGCCGGTGTGCAGCAGCGTGCCGGCCTCGGTGCGCACGAAGACGGCGAGCGCGTCGGGGATCGAGTGGTTGACGGCGACGAACTCGAGGTCGAAGACGCCGAGCTTCTCGCGCTGGCCCTCCTTGACCGCCATGGAGTACGGCCGGATGCGGTGCTCCTTGAGCTTGGCCTCGACGAGGGCGAGGGTCAGCGTGGAGCCGATGATCGGGATGTCGCCCTTGAGCTTGAGCAGGTAGGGCACGGCGCCGATGTGGTCCTCGTGGCCGTGGGTGAGCACGATCGCCACGATGTCGTCGAGGCGGTCGGCGATGTAGCTGAAGTCCGGGAGGATGAGGTCGACGCCGGGGTGGTGGTCCTCGGGGAAGAGCACGCCGCAGTCGATGACGAGCAGCTTGCCCTTCGTCTCGAGCACGGCCATGTTGCGGCCGACCTCGCCGAGCCCGCCGAGCGCGACGACCCGCAGGCCGTTGTCGGGGAGGGCGGGGGGCGTGCTCAGCTCGGGGTGGGGGTGGCTCACAGGTGTCCTGTCATTCGGTGGTGCTGCCGGGCCGTCACGGGCGCCGGTCGGAGGTCGTGGGGGCGGTCATCCTGCCGCCGGGCGCTCAGCGGATGCCGCGGGCGCCGTGATCGTCGAGAGCGCGGCACGCACGAGCGCGGTCTGGTCGTCGTCGGCGGGCACGAGGGGCAGGCGGACCGCCGGGGACTCGATGACGCCCTGGAGCGCGAGACCGGCCTTGGCCATGATCGCGCCCTGCGTGACGTTCATGACGGCGTCGACGATCGGCACGAGCCGGCGGTGGACGGCGCGTGCGTCCTCCCAGCGGCCCGCGACGACGGCGTCGGCCATCTCGCGGTAGTCCACCGGGGCCACCTGCGAGGTGACGCCGACGAAGCCGACCGCGCCGTTGACGAAGTGCGGGAGGTTCATGGCGTCGTCGCCGGAGTACCAGTCGAGGCCGGTCTCCTGCATGATCGCGCCGGCGAACCAGAGGTCGCCGCGGGCGTCCTTCACGGCGGTGATGCGGTCGTGCTCGGCGATGCGCAGGTAGGTCTCGCGCTCGATGGCGATGCCCGAGCGCCCCGGGATGTCGTAGACCATGACGGGCAGGTCGGAGGCGTCGGCGAGCGCCGTGAAGTGGGCGACGAGGCCGGCCTGCGGCGGCTTGTTGTAGTAGGGCGTGACGGCCAGCACGGCGTCCGCGCCGGCCTTATGCGCTAGGCGCACCGACTCGACGCTCTTGGCGGTGTCGTTGCTGCCGGCTCCGGCGATGACGATGCACCGGTCGCCGACCGCCTCGATGACGGCCCGGAGCAGCTCGTCCTTCTCGTCGGCCGAGGTGGTGGGCGACTCGCCGGTCGTGCCCGAGACGACGAGGCCGTCGTGCCCGGCGTCGACGAGGTGGGTCGCGACCCGTTGGGCGGCGTCGAGGTCGATGGAGCCGTCGGGCCGCATGGGCGTGACCATCGCCGAGAGAACACGTCCGAGGGCGGGTGCGTCAGCCATGCGCCCAAGGTTAGCGCCCGTGTGACCGGGCACGACGCCACGCCCACGCCACGCCGAGACGACGCCCACAGCGCCCCTTCACGGGCGCTGTCAGCCGTCCCTGGGGGGGGGCACGACAATGGCGAGGCACTACTCGCTCGGGGGTCCGAGTAGTGCCTCGCCACCCCCTACATCGCGGGTCTGCGGCGGGCGTTACAGCCCGGACCGAAGACTTTTTCCGAACGTCTGCGTATGCCGTGTCAGCCGCGCCGTTCGTAGGTGACCCACGCGTAGCCGGGGTGCTCGTCGCGCGCCGTCTCGACCCAGTCGGCGGGGTCTATCGGCGGGAAGGTGACCGAGCCGTCCGGGGACTGGTCGACCTCGGTGACGAGGAGGCGGGCGGCATACCCCATCGCCTGGCGGTAGATCTCTCCCCCGCCGACGACGAAGACCTGCTCGGCACCCGCGGCGAGCTCCAGCGCCTCGGGCAGCGAGTGCGCGACCTCGACACCGGGCGCGCTCCAGCCGGTCTGGCGGGTGATGACGATGCTGCGCCGGCCGGGCAGAGCGCCCATGGAGTCGAACGTGCGGCGGCCCATGACCATCGGGTGGCCCATGGTCGTGCGCTTGAAGTACTTCAGGTCCTCCGAGAGGTGCCACGGCATGGTCAGTCCGTCGCCGATCACGCCGTTGCGCCCGACGGCGGCGATCATCGTGACGTTGGGCAGCACGGTCGACATGGCGCCAAGGCTCCCAGACGGCCGCGGGTCAGACCGCGATGGGGGCCTTGATGCCCGGGTCGGCGACGTAGTCGACGAGCTCGAAGTCGTCGAGGTCGAAGTCGTCGATGTTGGTCTTGCCCGGCGTGATGCGCATCGTCGGCAGCGCGTGCGGCGTGCGGGTCAGCTGCAGGCGCGCCTGGTCGAGGTGGTTGAGGTAGAGGTGCGCGTCGCCGAGGGTGTGCACGAACTCGCCCGGCTCGAGGTCGGTCAGCTGCGCCACCATCTGGGTCAGCAGCGCGTAGCTCGCGATGTTGAAGGGCACGCCGAGGAAGATGTCGGCGCTGCGCTGGTAGAGCTGGCAGGACAGCCGGCGGCGGCCGTGGGGCCCGGGCGGCGAGACGTAGAACTGGAACATCGTGTGGCAGGGCGGCAGCGCCATGTCGTCGACGTCGGCGACGTTCCAGGCCGAGACGATGAGGCGGCGGCTGTCGGGATTGGTGCGGATCTGCTCGATGACCTTGGCGATCTGGTCGACGCGGCGACCGTCAGGGGTCGGCCAGGACCGCCACTGGTAGCCGTAGATCGGGCCGAGGTCGCCGCGCTCGTCGGCCCACTCGTCCCAGATCGAGATGCCGCGCTCCTGCAGCCAGCGCACGTTGGTGTCGCCCCGCAGGAACCACAGCAGCTCGCCGATGATCGAGCGCAGGTGCAGCTTCTTGGTCGTCATGGCCGGGAAGCCGTCGGCGAGGTCGAAGCGCATCTGGTGGCCGAACACGCTGAGCGTGCCGGTGCCGGTCCGGTCGGACTTCTCCTGACCATGGGTCAGGACGTGGTCGAGGAGGTCGAGGTACTGCCGCACGGTCCGCAGCCTAACCCCGGCCACCGACCCCGCCCACGATCGACACCTGCGTGTGCACAGCCCGCCCCGTCTGGGGCCGTGGATGCACACGAATCCTTCCCCAGTGCTGGTGCGCGCCGGGGCTGTGGACGACCGTCGCCCTCGCCGCCCCGGCGCCGAGAGGCTGTGGGTCATGGATCCTCTGCTCGCCGCGCGCATCAGGGGACAGTCGGGCCTCGTGACGCGCGAGCAGGCACTGGCGGCAGGACTCACCGAGAAGGCGATCCGCTGGCGCGTCACCTCGGGTCGGTGGACCGTCGTGCACCCGCGGGTGTACCTCACGGAGCCGGGCCGAGAGGGGTGGGACCTCCGTGCGACGGCAGCGCTGCTGCACGTCGGGCGCCCCGCTGCCCTGTTCCGGTGGAGTGCCGGGCACGCGTGGTCCCTCGTCCACCGGGGCGACGACCCGATCGAGGTCGTCGTGCCGATCGGCCGCTCCGGACGGACCCGCGACGGGATCACGATCGTGCGCAGCCGCGAGTTCCACCAACGCCTCGACCCCACGGCCTGGCCACACCGCGTCTCCGCCGCCCACACCGTCTTCGACCTGTCGGCCGGCGCGCCCCTGGACCGGGCTGTCGCCCTGATGGCCAAGGCGCAGCAGCTGCGCCTCTGCACGCCCGACGAGCTGCGTGCTGCCCTGGCCACTCGGTCGCGCCAGCCGCAGCGGCGCCTGCTGATGGAGGCCCTGGGCGAGGTCGGAGAAGGCGTCGAGAGCGCGGCGGAGCACCGCTACGTGCGGGACGTCGAGCGCGCGCACGGGTTGCCGGTCGGGCGCCGGCAGGCTCCTGCGCCGGGACAGCGACACCGTGACTCGGCCTACGACGCTCAGAAGGTCGTCGTGGAGGTCGACGGCCGGCTCGGACACGAGGGCTGGGCCGCGCAGGCCGTCGACCGGCGCCGTGACATCGACAGCGCCGTCACCGGCTGGCTGACGGTGCGGCCGACCTGGCTCGAGGTCGCCGATGCTCCCTGCCGGCTGGCCGCCGACCTGGACACGATCCTCAGGAGCCGAGGGTGGACCGGTCGTGCCGTCCCATGCCGCCGGCCCGGGTGCTTCCTCGCGCGCCAGCGAGCAGGCTGACGCCTGCGTCGTGGCGGCCTCGTGTGCAGAGGGAGCCCCCGGGAGGGCGACGGCTGCACACGGAGGCAGACCCAGCCGGCGCCGGTCAGGCGTCGTAGTCGAGGCTGACCTCGTCGGTGACCGGGTGGCTCTGGCAGGCGAGCACGATGCCGGCCTCGACCTCCTCGGGCTCCAAGGCGTAGTTGCGGTCCATCCGGACCTCGCCCGACACCAGGCGCGCCCGGCACGTGCCGCACACTCCCCCGGTGCACGAGTAGGGCGCGTCGGGCCGGGCCCGCAGCGTCGCGTCGAGGATCGTCTCCTCGCGGCTCGGCATCGGGATGACCGTCGTGCGCCCGTCGAGGTTGACCGTGACGGTGGCCTCGGGCGGGGCGCCGGCGTCGACGACGACCTTGCGCTTCGGCTCGGTGCCGTCGTCGACGTGGAAGATCTCGTGGTGGATGTGGTGCGCGTCGACGCCGCGACCGGTGAGCAGCGACTCGGCACCGGTCACCATCCCGAACGGCCCGCAGAGGTACCACTCGTCGACGGACCCGACGGGCAGCAGCGTGTCGAAGATCGCCGTGAGCCGCTCGGTGTCGAGGCGTCCGTGGAAGAGCTCGACGTCCTGGGCCTCGCGGGAGAGCACGTTGACCAGGTGGAAGCGTCCGGGGAAGCGGTTCTTGAGGTCCTCGAGCTCCTCGAGGAACATGATCGAGCTCGTCCGCCGGTTGCCGAAGAGCAGCGTCGCGCGCGAGCGGGGCTCCTCCTCGAGGGCGCTCGTCAGGAGCGACAGCACGGGCGTGATGCCCGAGCCTGCCGCGATGGCGACGTGATGGCGTATGCCGTCCGGCCGGGTCGCGCACGTGAAGGAGCCCTGGGGGGTCATGACCTCCACGACGTCACCGGGCGAGACCCCGTCGTTGAGCCAGTTGGACATGCGGCCCTCGGGCACACGGGCGGCGGCGACCCGCAGGCGACGCCCGGCCGGGTCGGCGCGGCGCGACTGGCAGATCGAGTAGGACTGGCGCACGTCCTCCCCGCGGATCGTGGCGCGCAGGGTCAGGTGCTGGCCCGGCTCGAAGGCGAACTCCTCGACGAGGTCCTCGGGCACGAGGAAGGTGACGGCGACGGCGTCCTCGGTCAGACGCTCCACCGAGTCGACGGTGAGCGGGTGGAACCGGGCGCGGTGACGGGCGCCGGCAGGTGCCGAGGCGGTGCTCGCGGCCGTGCTCGGAGCAGGGGCCGAGGCGGACTCGGCCGCGGCCGGGGTGGTGACGTCGGTCATTCAGATGGCCTTGAACTCGTCGAAGGGCTCGAGGCACGCGTTGCACCGGCGCAGGGCCTTGCAGGCGGTCGAGCCGAAGTGGGCGATCTCGGTGGTGTCGGTGGACCCGCAGAGCGGGCAGGCGACGACGTGGCGGGTCAGGGTGACCGCGACGGGACCGGAGGGCTCCCCCGTCGGCGCCGGCCCGGGTGGCGCAATGCGGAAGCGGCTCAGGGCTGCTCGACCTTCGTCGCTCATCCAGTCAGTCGTCCAGGCCGGCGACAGCTGCGTGCGGACGTCGGCGGCATACCCCTGACGGTCGGCCTCGAAGACGATGCGCGACGCGATGGCCTCCATGGCCGGGCACCCGCTGTAGGTGGGCGTGATCGTCACGGTCACGGTGTGTGCCTGCTCGTCCACGTCGACCGCACGCAGGATGCCGAGGTCGGCGATGCTGATGACCGGCACCTCCGGGTCGGGGATGCGCGAGATCGCCTGTGCCACAGCGGACTCCGCGGCCACGACAGTCACCACGTCGCGCCGGGGTGGGACCGCGCGATGTGCTGCATCTCGGCGAGGAGGTAGCCCATCGGGCGCGAGTGGATGCCTGAGCGGCCGCCGCGCGACCGCCACCGGGAGCCTTCGGGAAGGGTCAGCGTCGCCTGCGCCACCACGGCCGCGACCCGGCCCTCGACCCGGTCGCGCAGGCTCGAGGGCAGCACCCCGGCCCCGCGGTCGACGGCGAGCACCGAGGCCTCGTCGTCGTCGAACAGCTCTGCGACGTAGGGCAGCACGCGCTCCAGGGCAGCCTGCATGCGTCGGTGCGACTCCTCGGTCCCGTCGCCGAGGCGCACGACCCACAGCGACGCGTGGTCGAGGTGGTAGCGCACCTCCTTCAGCGCCTTGCCGGCGACGCCCGCGACGACGTCGTCGCCCGATCCGGTCAGCGCGGTGTGCAGCTCGACCTGGTAGGCCGAGAACCACAGCAGCCGCGCCATCTCGTCGGCGAAGTCGCCGCGCTCCTGCTCGACGAGGTGGACGTTGCGCCAGTCGCGCTCGTCGCGCTGCATGGCGAAGTCGTCCTCACCGCGACGGGACCCGTCGATCGAGCCGATGTAGGGGTAGAGCCCGCGCGCCTGCCCGAGGAGGTCGAGCGCGATGTTGCCGAGCGCCATGTCCTCCTCGATCTGCGGCGCGTTCGTCATCCACTCGCCGAGACGCTGGGCATAGACCATGGCGTCGTCGGCGAGGCCGAGTAGGTAGCCGGCATACGGCTTGTCGCCGGGGGCCGCGCCGGTGTTCTCCGCGGCCCCGGGCAGCGACTCACGCCGCGCCGACTCCGCTGCGGACGGGGCCGCCGACGTCGCGTGGTCGTCCATCGGCCGGGGTCCCTGCGAAGTATCGGAGCGAAGCGGAGAACTTCGTGGGGTGGTCATAGGTACTCCACGTCCTCGGGGACGTCGTAGAACGTCGGGTGCCGGTAGATCTTGTCGCCGGCCGGGTCGAAGAACGAGTCCTTCTCCGACGGGCTGCTCGCCGTGACGTCGTCGGCCTTGACCACCCAGATCGACACGCCCTCCTGGCGGCGGGTGTAGACGTCGCGCGCGTTGCGCAGGGCCATCTCCGCGTCAGGTGCGTGGAGCGAGCCGACGTGCACGTGGGACAGGCCGCGCTTGCCGCGGACGAAGACCTCCCAGAGCGGCCAGCTGCGCTCGGTCGCCCCCTCGGGTGCGTCGGTCACGCGGCACTCTCCTTCTCGTTCTCGCGGATGGTCTGCTTGGCGGCGTACGCGTTGGCGGCCTCGCGCACCCACGCACCCTCGTCGTGGGCGCGGCGGCGGTGCTCGATGCGCTCGGCGTTGCACGGGCCGTCACCGCGCAGCACCTGCCAGAACTCGTCCCAGTCGATCTCGCCGAAGTCGTAGTGGCCGCGCCCCTCGTTCCAGCGCAGCTGCGGGTCGGGCGGCACGATGCCGAGCTTCTCGGCCTGCGGCACCATCATGTCGACGAACTTCTGGCGCAGGTCGTCGTTGCTGAACCGCTTGATCCCCCACGCCATCGACTGCTCGGTGTGACCACCCTTGGCGGCCTCGCCGGTGTCGGGCGGGCCGAACATCGCGAGCGCCGGCCACCACCAGCGGTCGGCGGCGTCCTGCGCCATGGCCTGCTGGGCCTCGGTGCCACGCATGAGGTTCCAGAGGATCTCGAAGCCCTGCCGCTGGTGGAAGGACTCCTCCTTGCACACACGGATCATGGCGCGGGCGTAGGGCCCGTAGGAGCACCGGCACAGCGGCACCTGGTTCATGATCGCGGCGCCGTCGACGAGCCAGCCGATGGCCCCGCAGTCGGCCCACGTCAGCGTCGGGTAGTTGAAGATCGAGGAATACTTCTGCTTGCCGTCGTGCAGCCGGTCGAGCAGCTCCTGCCGGTCGACGCCGAGCGTCTCGGCGGCCGAGTAGAGGTAGAGCCCGTGCCCGGCCTCGTCCTGCACCTTGGCGATGAGGATGGCCTTGCGGCGCAGCGACGGGGCGCGGGTGATCCAGTTGCCCTCGGGCTGCATGCCGATGATCTCGGAGTGCGCGTGCTGGGCGATCTGGCGGATCAGCGTCTCGCGGTAGGTGTCGGGCATCGCGTCCCGCGGCTCGATGCGCTGGTCGGCGGCGATGAGGGCGTCGAAGTCGGACCCGATCGCCTCACGCTGGTCCTCGTGCGCCGCGGCCGCGTCGTACGCGCCGGTCTCGGCCGCGTTCAGCGGTTCGTTCGGGTCGATGACGTCGTTGCCATACATGAGTCCAGTATGCGAGATGGGGCCGGGGGCGTCCAAAGCCGGGGTCGGCCGGGGCGGGTCGAGAGCGACCGGGGTGGACGACCGCGCCGCTCGCGCCTGAGAGGATGCCGGGGTGGCACACGAGCACTCGAACGGACACCAGCACGACCACGGGCACGACCACCAGCACGAGCGCGGCCCCGTCGCCGACGCGTCGGTCCGGGTCGCGCGGGCCTCGGACGCCCCCGCGGTCGGCCTCGTGCAGGCCGTCGTCTTCCGGGAGGCGTATGCCGCCACGCTGGCACCCGAGGTCCTCGCGACGTTCGAGCCCCGGGCCTTCGCCAACGCCTGGCGCGCGACGCTCGAGGGCGAGCAGTCCGGGGACGGCGTGCTGCTCGTCGCCTGCGCGGGTGAGCAGGTCGTCGGGTTCGCCGCGGTCGGCGCCTCCGACGACGCCGACGCCGATCCCGGCACCGCGGAGCTGCTCGTCCTCGGCGTGCACCCGGACGCGCGGCGCCAGGGGCACGGCTCCCGGCTGCTGCACGCCGTCGTCGACACGACCCGGGGCCGGGGCCGCTCCGAGCTCGCCGCTTGGGTGCTGGCGAGCGACGACGCCACCCGGGGGTTCCTCACCGCAGCCGGGATGGTGGCCGACGGTGCGCACCGCGAGCGGGTGGTGTCGCAGGACGGTGGCACCACCGGTGAGATCCGCCTGTCGGCGGCCGTCGTCGACGGCGAGGACGGCACACCCGGCGAGGACAGCGGGGGCACGGAGCCGACGTGACCGCATCCGCAGGATCCGACGCGGCAGACCCGGCTGATCCGGCTGACCCGGCTGACCCGGCGGCGCGGCAGGCCGTCGTGCGGCAGGCGCTGTCGGTGGGCGTCGCGACCGGCGCCTACGGCCTCAGCTTCGGGGCGCTCGCGGTCGCTGCCGGGCTGGACACGTGGCAGGCGATGGCGCTGTCGCTGCTGATGTTCACCGGCGGGTCGCAGTTCGCGTTCGTCGGCATCATCGCGAACGGGCTGCACGCGGCGCCGGCGGCGATCGCCGCGTCCTCGATGCTCGGCATCCGCAACGGGCTCTATGCCCTGGAGCTGACCCACCTGCTCGGGGCGCGCGGTCCGCGCCGGGTCGCCGCGGCCCACCTGACCATCGACGAGTCGACGGCCGTGGCGGTGGCGCAGGACGACCCGCGCGCCTCCCGCCTCGGCTTCTGGGTCACCGGACTGACCGTCTTCGTCCTGTGGAACCTCACCACGCTTGTCGGCACCGTCCTCGGCTCACACATCGGCGACCCCCGCACCTACGGTCTCGACGCCGCGGCCTGTGCGGCGTTCACCGCCCTGCTGTGGCCGCGGCTGCGCGACCGGGACGCGGTCGCCATCGCCGTCCTGGGCGCCGTCGTGGCGATCGTTCTGTCACCGACGATGCCGCCCGGCATACCCGTCGTCGTGGCGGCGGCCGCGTCGCTGCTGGCCTGGCGGACGCCGAGGAGGGAGACGCCGTGAGCCTCTGGACCGCGCTGCTGCTCGCGGCCGGAATCGCCTTCGCACTCAAGCTCGCCGGTCACCTCGTGCCGGCCGACCTGCTCGACGGCCCCAGGGTGCGCCGCGTCACCGCTGCCCTGCCCGTCGCCCTGCTGGCCGCGCTCGTCGCGACGCAGGCCTTCACCGTCACGGGTGGGGCGTTCGTGCTCGACGCCCGGGCCGCGGCCGTCGGTGTCGCGGTCGTCGCGCTCGCGCTCCGCGCTCCGTTCATCGTCGTCGTCGTGCTCGGGGCGGCCACCGCGGCTCTGCTGCGGGCGATGGGCTGGGGCTGACCCATGGCCGACGCCGACGACGTCCGTCGACTGGCCCTGGCGCTGCCCGGCGTCGAGGAGATCGCGAGCGACGGCTTCGACTTCCGGGTGGCCAACAAGGGCTTCGTGTGGTCCTGGCCCGAGCGACGACCCGGGCAGCGCCGGGTGATCCGAACCGACATCGCGGTGCTCTACGTCGGCGACGAGGCCGAGAAGCAGGCGCTCGTGCTCGGCGAGCCGGACCTCTTCTTCACGACGCCCGCCTACGACGGCGCCCCGCTCGTCATGCTCCGCCTCGACCAGGTCGACGTCGGACGGCTCGACGAGCTCGTCACCGACGCCTGGCGCATGCGCGCTCCGGAGGAGCTGCTCGGCCCCTGAGCCGGCCTCAGGCGTGGGCGTCGCAGACGGGCTGGAGCGGGCGCCCGGGCAGCTCCTCGCGGTTGTGCAGGCGGCTGGTCGGTGCACCACACACGTGGCAGGCCGCGAGGTGCACGGCCTCGTCCGTGAAGCCCACCGCCATCCGCTCGTCGAAGACGTAGAGGTGCCCCTCCCAGAGGCCTCGGTCGCCCCGCTCCTCGCCGTAGCGCACGATGCCGCCGTCGAGCTGGTAGACCTCCTCGAAGCCGCGGGAGCGCATGAGGCTCGTCAGCACCTCGCACCGGATGCCGCCCGTGCAGTAGGTGACGACGGGGCGGCCCTTGAGCTCGTCCCAGCGGCCGGCGTCGAGCTCGCGCACGAAGTCGCTCGTGTGCCCGATGTCGGGGACCATGGCGCCGCGGAAGCGGCCCACCTGCGCCTCGACGGCGTTGCGCCCGTCGAAGAGCACGACGTCGTCGCCCCGCTCGGCGACGAGGGCGTCGAGCTCGTCGGGACGCAGCCGGGTGCCGCCGCCGACGACGCCGTGCTCGTCGACGACGACCTCGTCGGGCACGCCGAACGAGACGATCTCGTCACGGACCCTGACCACGAGGCGCGGGAAGTCGAGGCTGTGTCCCTCGTCGTCGAGCCCGGTCCCGTCGCTCCACTTCACGTCGATGTCGTGGAACGGCGCGTACTCGCGGGTCTTGCGGACGTAGGTCTTGAGCACGGTCACGTCGCCGCCGACCGTCGCGTTGATCCCGTGCGGGGACAACAGGATCCGACCGCGCAGCCCGAGGCCCTCGCAGAGGTCGCGCTGCCAGAGGCGAAGTGCGTCAGGGTCGGCGAGCGGCCGGAACGCGTAGAAGAGGACGACCTTGGGGATGGCCACGGGAGGAGCTCGTTCGAGGAGGGCGCCGGTCAGGCGAGGCCGAGGTAGTGCTCGAGCCCGACCGTGAGGCCCGGGTGGTCGGCCACGGCGCGCACCGCGGCGATGACGCCGGGCATGAAGCTGCCCCGGTCGAACGAGTCGTGCCGCAGGGTGAGCATCTCGCCCGCGTTGCCGAGCAGCACCTCCTGGTGCGCGGTGAGCCCGCGCAGCCGCACCGAGTGCACGGGTATGCCGTCCAACCGGGCGCCGCGGGCACCGTCCGGGTCGTGGGTCGTGGCGTCCGGCACCGGGTCGCAGCCGGCCTCGGACCGGGCCCTGCCGATCATCGCTGCCGTGCGCGCCGCCGTCCCCGACGGCGCGTCGACCTTGGCCGGGTGGTGCAGCTCGATGACCTCGACCGACTCGAAGAAGGGAGCGGCCTTGGCGGCGAACGACATCATGAGCAGCGCCCCGATGGCGAAGTTCGGCGCGATGAGGACCCCGACGCCGGCTCCGGTGGCCGCGGGCGGCGCCTCGGCGAGCTGGCCCCGCAGGGTCTCGAGCCGAGCGTCGTCCCAGCCGGTGGTGCCGACGACGACGTGGATGCCGCGCTCGACGCAGTGGGCGACGTTGGCGGGCGAGGCTCCCGGCACGGTCAGCTCCACGGCGACGTCAGCGCCGCCGAGGTCACCGAGGTCGTCGCCGGACCCGTAGGCGCCGACGAGGGACAGGCCGGGGGCGCTCTCGACGGCCCGCACCGCCTCGGACCCCATACGGCCGCTGGCCCCGATGACGGCGACCTTGAGGTCGCGGGACGGGTTGCGTGTCGTGTCGCTCACCCGGCCACCCTAACGAGCCGGCCCGGGCGTCCGTCGGGCGCACACGGCATACGAAACCCGGGTCAGCACGCCAGCACAGGGTCCCGCGAGGACCGCGGCTCCCACCGGACACTCAGGACCGGGCGCGACGATGCGGGTCGTGCCCGTGTTCACCCCGACGTCCCTGCTCACCACATGGACCCCGGCACCGGTCGGGCTGGCGCTCGTGACGCTCGCCCTAGCGCCCTACGCGGTGTGGCTGCGACGTGCCCGGCGCCTGGGGGTCGCGTGGTCGTGGTGGCGCCCGGCCCTCTACCTCGGCCTCGGCGTCGGCACGCTGGCGTATGCCGTGTGCGGACCTCTCGCCGTCTACCGCACCCAGGTCTTCTGGATCGGCGCGCTGCAGGTCGGGGTGCTTGCCTCGCTGACGCCGGTGGGACTCGCGCTCGGCGACCCGGTGCGCCTGCTGCGGGCCGTCTCCCCCGAGTCCGGCCACTGGCTGCTCCGGCTGCTCGACAGCCGTCTCGCCCGGGCCCTGATGTTCCCCGCCGTCAGCACGCTGCTTGCGGTGGGCACGCTGCTGGCCGTCTTCTACACCCCGTGGTTCGACCGCTCGGTGCACTCGGACACCGTCGCCGCCGTGCTCTACGTCGTCCTGCTCGGCTCGGGCCTGCTCTTCGTGCTGCCGCTCCTCGTCGAGGAGCTGCTGCCGCACTGGGCCACACCACCCGTGCGCGCCTTCCTCGCCTTCGGTGACGGCCTGCTCGACGCGATCCCCGGCATCCTCGTGATGACGTCGTCGACGCTGCTCACGCCCCACTTCCCCGGCTTCTCGACCGCCGTGAGCGGCATCGACCCGGCGCTCGACCAGAAGCTCGGCGGCGGGGCGCTGCTCGCGGTCGCCGAGTCGGTCGGGCTGCCGGTCATCGGGGCCGTCTTCATGGAGTGGGTGCGCAGCGACGAGCGCGAGGCGCGGGTCATCGACGCTCAGCTCGAGACCGCACAGGTGGCCGACCCGGCCGGAACGCATGGGCCGGCGCCGGACGACCCCGGCGCGGCCGATCCGGGCCTCTGGTGGGAGACCGACCCGCGACTCTCGGCCCGCTTCGGCCACCGCGACTCCGCCGGCTGACCGGACTCGTCGCGGATCGGCGGCTGGCGCCAGCCGGTGGGCGCGCGAGCCGTCCGGGGACGGCGAACGGCCCGCCACCCCGGAAGGGGTGACGGGCCGCTCGCGTGGATCCGGGACCGGTCAGACCTCGGCAGGGGCCTCGGCCGGGGCGTCGGCAGCGGAGTCGCCGCTCTCACCCTCGGGCAGGACCGCCGCGAGGCTGAGCTTGCCGCGCGGGTCGATCTCCTTGAGCTCGACCTGGATCTTCTGGCCGATCTTGACGACGTCGTCGACGCTGTCGATCCGCTTGCCGCCGACGAGCTTGCGCACCTCGGAGATGTGCAGCAGACCGTCCTTGCCGGGCAGCAGCGAGACGAACGCACCGAAGGTGGTCGTCTTGACGACGGTGCCGAGGAAGCGCTCGCCGACCTCGGGCATCGTCGGGTTCGCGATGGCGTTGATCGCCGCGCGAGCCGCCTCGGCCGAGGGGCCGTCGACCGCACCGATGAAGACCGTGCCGTCGTCCTCGATCGAGATGTCGGCGCCCGTGTCGTCCTGGATCTGGTTGATCATCTTGCCCTTCGGGCCGATGACCTCACCGATCTTGTCGACGGGGACCTTCACCGTGATGATGCGCGGCGCGTACGGGCTCATCTCGTCGGGCACGTCGATGGCCTCGGCCATGACGTCGAGGATGTGCAGACGCGCGTCGCGGGCCTGGGTCAGCGCGCCGGCGAGGACCGACGCGGGGATGCCGTCGAGCTTCGTGTCGAGCTGGATGGCCGTGACGAACTCCTTGGTGCCGGCGACCTTGAAGTCCATGTCGCCGAAGGCGTCCTCGGCACCGAGGATGTCGGTGAGCGCGGCGTACTGCGTCTCACCGTCGACGGTGTCGGACACGAGGCCCATCGCGATGCCGGCGACCGGGGCGCGCAGCGGCACACCGGCGTTGAGCAGCGACAGGGTCGAGGCACAGACCGAACCCATGGACGTCGAGCCGTTGGAGCCGAGAGCCTCGGACACCTGACGGATGGCGTAGGGGAACTCCTCGCGCGTCGGCAGGACCGGCATGAGCGCACGCTCGGCCAGGGCGCCGTGACCGATCTCGCGGCGCTTCGGCGAACCGACACGGCCGGTCTCACCGGTGCTGTAGGGCGGGAAGTTGTAGTTGTGCATGTAGCGCTTGCGCGTGACGGGGCTCAGCGTGTCGAGCTGCTGCTCCATCTTGAGCATGTTGAGCGTCGTGACACCCATGATCTGGGTCTCGCCACGCTCGAAGATCGCCGAGCCGTGCACGCGCGGCAGGACCTCGACCTCGGCGCCGAGGGCGCGGATGTCGGCGAGGCCACGGCCGTCGATGCGGACCTTGTCGCGCAGGATGCGCTGGCGGATCAGCTTCTTCTGCACGGAGCGGAAGGCGGCCGAGACCTCCTTGTCACGCCCCTCGAACTGCTCGGCGAGCTGCGCCTTGACGGCGGCCTTGATCTCGTCGAGGCGCTCCTCGCGCTCCTGCTTGCCCGCGATCGTGAGGGCAGCGGTCGTGTCGGCCTCGATGGCGGACTCGACGGCGGCGTACACGTCGTCCTCGTAGTCGAGGAAGATCGGGAAGTCCTGGACCGGCTTGGCGGCCTCGGCAGCGAGCTGGGCCTGGGCGTCGCAGAGCTGCTTGATGAACTTCTTGGAGGCCTCGAGGCCCTCGGCCACGACCTCCTCGGTCGGAGCCTGCTTGCCCTCGTTCTTGACGAGGTCCCACGTCGACTCGGTGGACTCGGCCTCGACCATCATGATCGCGACGTCGTCGCTGCCGTCGGCGTGCTTGACGACGCGACCGGCGACGACCATGTCGAAGACCGAGCGCTCGATGTCGGAGAAGTTCGGGAAGGCGACCCACTGGCCGTCGATGAGCGAGACGCGGACGCCACCGACCGGGCCGGAGAACGGCAGGCCGGAGATCTGCGTCGAGGCGCTGGCCGCGTTGATGGCGAGCACGTCGTACTGGTGGTCAGGGTTCAGCGAGAACACCGAGATGATGACCTGGACCTCGTTGCGCAGACCCTTCTTGAAGGTCGGGCGCAGCGGGCGGTCGATCAGGCGGCAGGTGAGGATGGCCTCGGTGGACGGGCGGCCCTCACGGCGGAAGAAGCTGCCGGGGATCTTGCCGATGGCGTACATGCGCTCTTCGACGTCGACCGTCAGCGGGAAGAAGTCGAACTGGTCCTTCGGGGACTTGCCCGCGGACGTCGTCGACAGGAGCATCGTGTCGTCGTCGAGGTAGGCCGTGACGGCGCCGCCGGCCTGACGGGCGAGGCGGCCGGTCTCGAACCGGACCGTGCGGGTGCCGAAGCTGCCGTTGTCGATGACGGCCTCGGCGAAGGTGATGTCTGGACCCTCCATGTGGGCCCTCGCTTTCTTTTTCTCATGTGCCGCGCACATCGTCGTTGTGTGCGTGGTTGCTTCTTCGGGCCGGGTGGCCCTGGTGCGGCGGTCGACGGGCGTCAACCCGCACCTACGACGAAAGGCGGTCCCCGCGATGGACGCGGTGACCGCCTTTCGTCACGAACTCATCGACGCAGGCCGAGTCGCTTGATCAGCGAACGGTAGCGCTCGATGTCGGTCGCCTCGAGGTAGCGCAGCATGCGCTTGCGGCGGCCGACCAGCAGGAGGAGACCACGACGGCTGTGGTGGTCGTGCTTGTGGGCACGCGAGTGCTCGGTCAGGTCCTTGATGCGCTGCGTCAGCATCGCGATCTGGACCTCGGGAGAGCCGGTGTCGCCCTCGACCGTGGCGTACTCGGTCATGATCTGCTTCTTCACGTCAGCGTCCAAAGGCATGGATGAACCGACTCCTTCTCATTCTCGTTGCGCGGTGCTCCAGGGCATGTCCACCTGGGCGCTATCGGTCCGCGGCCGGTCTACGGCGTCTCCAAGCGTAACAGTGGGGTTCGTGCGCCCCTAATCGGCCCACCCGCCCTTCGCCCCGACGCCGAACCGACGCGCCGCCGCCACGTGATCGTTTCGTGACCGTGGGGGTGTTCGAGGACTGCCACGGCTTGGGTACGTCGTCCATTGCTCGGGGAATCCATCTTGAAGGAGCTAAGCGACACCATGATCGTTCTCGGACTCATCTTGCTGATCATCGGACTTCTGGTGAAGTCCCTCAGCATCCTTGTGACCATCGGCGCAATCATCCTGGTGATTGGCATCGTGCTCTTCGTGCTCGGCGCGACGGGTCGCGCCATCGGTGGCAGGAAGCACTGGTACTGATCGGTCGCAGGAACCGGCAAGTGCACGAAGCCCCCGCGGTCACCGCGGGGGCTTCGTGCTGTCTGTGGTGTCTGTGCTGTCGTGCCCCCGTCACCACGAGATGACGTATGCCGTCCGCCTGAGGTGGGCGGACGGCATACGTCATCGTGCTGTGGCCTTCGAAGGCCGGCTGCTCAGAGGTTGATCATGTGTCCCGCGATGCCCTCGATGGCTTCCTTCATCGCCTCGCTCAGCGTCGGGTGCGCGAAGACGTTGCGGGCGACCTCGTCGGCCGTCAGGTCCCACTGCTGGGCCAGCGTCAGCGCCGGCAGCAGCTCGGTGACCTCGGGGCCGATCATGTGGGCGCCGAGGAGCTCGTTGTGCTCGGCGTCGGCGACGATCTTGACGAAGCCGACGCCCTCGGCCATGCCGCGGGCCTTGCCGTTGGCCGAGAACGGGAAGCTCGCCGTCTTGACCTCGTGGCCCTTCTCCTTGGCCTGGGCCTCGGTGTAGCCGAACGAGGCGATCTGCGGCTGGCAGAAGGTCGCCCGGGGGATCATGTCGAAGTTGAGCTCCATCGTCTCGGCGTCGGCGATGGTCTCGGCGGCGACGACGCCCATGGCCTCGGCGGTGTGGGCCAGCATGAGCTTGGCCGTGACGTCACCGATGGCGTAGACGTTGGGGACGCTCGTGCGGCCGCGACCGTCGACGGCGATGGCGCCGCGCTCGGTCATCTCCAGGCCGAGGGACTCGAGGCCGTAGCCCTCGGTGCGCGGGGCGAAGCCGAAGGCTGCGAGGAACTTGTCGGCCTCGAGGACGGTCTCGTCTCCCCCGGCGGCCGGGGTCACGGTGACGCGGACGCCCGAGCCGGTGTCCTCGACGTTCTTGACGGCGGTCGACAGCAGGACCTTGACGCCGAGCTTCTTGTACTGGCGGAAGAGTTCCTTGGACACGTCGGGGTCCTCGGTCGGGACCATGCGGTCGAGGAACTCGACGATGGTGACGTCGACGCCGAAGTTCTTCATGACGTAGGCGAACTCGACGCCGATGGCGCCGGAGCCGCCGATGATGATCGACGAGGGCAGCTCGGCGTCGAGGATCTGCTCCTCGTAGGTGACGACGTTGTCGCTGACCTGCATGCCGGGCAGCATCCTGACCGTCGCACCCGTGGCGATGATGAGGTTGTCGAAGGTGACCGAGCGCTTCGAGCCGTCGTTGGTGGCGACGTCGAGCGAGGTGGCCGAGGTGATGGTGCCCCAGCCGTCGATCTCCTCGATCTTGTTCTTCTTCATGAGGTAGTGGACGCCCTTGGCGCTGGCGTCGGCGACCGAGCGGCTGCGCGCGTGCGTCGGGCCGAAGCTCATCGTGGCGTCGCCCTCGATGCCGAACGTCTTCTTCTCGTGCGTGATGATGTGCGCGATCTCGGCGTTGCGCAGCAGCGCCTTGCTCGGGATGCAGCCGACGTTGAGGCACACGCCGCCCCAGTACTGCTTCTCCACGACCGCAACCTTCTTGCCGAGCTGCGACGCGCGGATCGCCGCGACGTAGCCACCGGGACCGGCACCGAGCACAACGAGATCGAAATCAGCCATGGAGACACCCTATCCGTGCGCGCGCAGCAGCCGAGACGGCGTCCGCCCCCACATCACGATCTGCACAGAACTGCGCAATTGACGGTGTCGCAGACCACATCACGCACGGCCACGGGAGTAAGTTTCCGCGACGCACGGCCGAACTGTCCGGCCCGACCAACGGAGGTCACCAGCGTGAGCACCACTCCGCACCGCCACGAGGCGCCGCCGGCGAACAAGGGCATGCTCGCCCTTGCCGGCGTGCTCCTCGCCATCCCCATCGTCGCCCTGCTCCTCGTCGGCACCTACGCCAAGGACGAGCCGCGACTCGGCGGATTCCCCTTCTTCATCTGGTACCAGTTCCTCTGGGTCGTCATCTGCTCGGCGCTGACCTACTCCGCCTACCGCATCGTCCTCAAGGCGCGACCGCACGTGCCGATGAACCCCGAGGGTGACGCCTACCTCGACGCCGACGACGCGCCCCGAGAGGACGGCACCCGATGACCGCCAGCGCCCCTGCAGTGGCAGCACTCGCCCCGGCCGCCGACACCGGCGGCGTCAACGGCGTCGCCCTGACCGTGCTCATCTTCTTCTTCGTCGTCGTCGCGGCGGCCGGCTTCTGGGCCGCGCGCTGGCGTCGCCCGACGAGCATGGAGAGCCTCGAGGAGTGGGGCCTCGGCGGCCGCTCGTTCGGCACCTGGATCACGTGGTTCCTGCTCGGCGGCGACCTCTACACGGCCTACACGTTCGTCGCGGTGCCCGCGGCGATGTGGGCCTTCGGCGCCGTCAACGGCTTCTTCGCCGTGCCGTACACGATCATCCTCTACCCGATCATCTTCATCTTCATGTCGCGTCTGTGGTCGGTCTCGCACCGCCACGGCTACGTCACGCCGGCGGACTTCGTCCACGGCCGGTCGGGCTCGCGCGGCCTGTCCCTGGCCGTCGCGGTCACCGGCTTCCTCGCGACGATGCCCTACATCGCCCTGCAGCTCGTCGGCATCCAGGCCGTCCTCGAGGTGGCAGGCGTCGGCGGTGGCGGCAACTGGGTCGCCAAGGACCTGCCGCTCTTCATCGCGTTCCTCGTCCTCGCGCTCTACACCTACACCTCGGGTCTGCGGGCGCCGGCGATCATCGCGTTCGTCAAGGACATCCTCATCTACATCGTCATCATCGTCGCCGTCATCTACCTGCCCTCGAAGGTCGGCGGCTGGGGTCACGTCTTCGACGCGGCCGAGGAGAAGATGAAGACGACGACCAACGCGGCCACGGGCAACCCGAACGTCTTCATCCCCGGACCCAAGGCGTACTGGGCCTATGCGACGCTCGCCCTCGGCTCGGCGATGGCGCTGTTCATGTACCCCCACTCGGTCACGGCGACGCTGTCGGCCAAGAACCGCAACACGATCCGCAAGAACGCCTCGATCCTGCCGGCATACTCCTTCCTGCTCGGGCTGCTCGCACTCCTCGGCTGGGTCGCGATCGCGGCCGGCACCAAGCCGGTCGGTCTCGACGGCAAGGTCAACGGCCAGCTCGTCATCCCGCAGCTCTTCGAGGACATGTTCCCCGCGTGGTTCGCGGGAGTCGCCTTCGCCGCCATCGCGATCGGCGCGCTCGTGCCGGCCGCGATCATGTCGATCGCCGCGGCCAACACCTTCACGCGCAACATCTACAAGGCGTGGCTCAAGCCCGACGCGACGGTGCAGCAGGAGGCCAAGGTCAGCAAGATCACCTCGCTCGTCGTCAAGGGCTTCGCGCTGATCTTCGTGCTGACGCTCGACAAGAGCAACGCGATCAACTTCCAGCTCCTCGGCGGCATCTGGATCCTGCAGACGTTCCCGTCGCTGGTGTTCTACCTCTACACGCGCTGGTTCCACCGGTGGGCGCTGCTCGCTGGCTGGGCCGTCGGCATGGTCTACGGCACGCTCGCCGCGTACAACGTGACCAACAAGGCGACGGGGGCGCCGTTCGCGGGGTCCGTGGCCAACATCCCGGTCATCGGCCAGCTCGGCTACATCGCGGTGACGGCCTTCGCCGCCAACGTGATCGTCGCCGCCGTCCTGACTCTCGTCCTGCGCGCGGCCAAGGCGCCGGAGGGCAAGGACGAGACGATCCCGGCCGACTACTTCGCCGACGCCGGTGACCCGCGCGTCGAGAAGCTCGCCGTGGGTCCGCACGAGACGACGCCGTCGGCCTAGTCGCCGCGTCGACCGAGCAGGTATGCCGCAGGGCCGGGTCCGCGAGGACCCGGCCCTGCGCGCGTCCCCGCCTGCCCTCCCGACTCCCCCGCTTCACTCGAGTGGCCCCGTGGCCCCACGCGCCCCATCCCTGCCCGGCCCTCCCCCGTCGAGTGGCCCCGCAACCTCACCTGCCCCATCCCTGCCCGGCTCTCCCCCGTCGAGTGGCTCCGCAACCTCACCTGGCCCATACCTGCCTCTGTGACAGCGGGGCCACTCGACGGGAGGCGGCGGTCGGAGGGTGTGACGACGGGGCCACTCGAGTGGTCAGGGGGTGAGCGGGGGCTGCGGGTCAGGCGTCGCGGGGGCGTTCGGGTGGCAGGGCTGCGATGGCCTGGTCGACGTCGAGGCCGGTGACCTGGAGCAGGTCGACGAGCGTCGAGCGCACCTGGGCGAGCACGGTCTCCGTCGCGAGGCTCGGGGTGCGCGGCACCTCCCCCGTCGCGGCCGCGACGGTGAGCAGTGCCGGGCGCCCGATCTCGGGCGACGCGTTCTCGGACAGTGCGCGCCCGATGACGTCGGTGGCGTCGGCCAGCTCGATCAGGAGCGTCCCGTAGCCGGGTGGCAGGGGCTCGCCGCGACCGACGGCGACGGTGACCCGACGCACGAGCACCCGGGTGCTGCGCATGGCACGGTCGAGCGGCTCGACGAGGTCGACCATCTTGCGCACTCCGGGGCCGTGGTGCCGCTTGAACGGCGACGACGAGATGACCGACAGCCCTTCGTCGGCGGCCGACCTCAGCTCGCGCAGCAGCGACTCGGTGCCGCGCGCCGACGCGAGGACCTCGGCCGCGCCCTCGACGTCGCCGTCCCGGGCACTGGCGGCCGCCCGCCGCAGCAGCTCCCCGATCTTGCGCACGGCCTCGGCGGCCGCGACCCGGGGCCGGCGCAGGGGCGCCTGGGGCACGACCGTGGCCGCGATGAGCGCGATGCCGCCACCGATGAGGGCGTCGGTCCAGCGGCCGAAGGCCTGTCCGGGGCTCGCGACGAGGGCGGCGATGACGATGCCCTGCACGGCTGACTGCGTGACGATGACCGCGCTGCCGTCGAGGAGCGTCGCGATCGCCATCGACACGAGGACCACCGCGGAGATCTGCCACGGACCGCTGCCGGCGACGTGCACGAAGACGTCGGCGGTGAAGACGCCGACGGCGACCCCGATGGCGACCTCGAAGACGCGGCGCAGCCGCTGCCCGTAGGACATCCCGAGGCAGACGACGGCGACGATCGGCGCGAAGAACGGCGACGGGTGGCGGAAGACGTCCGTCGCGACCCACCAGGCGACGCCCGCCGCGACGGCGCACTGGACGAGCAGGAAGCCGCGCGAGCGCAGTCGGTCGAGCCGGGTGCGGACGCTGAGCCGACTGCGGTCCCACGCGCGGTCGAGCGCCTCGACGACCGGGGCGTCGCTCTTCAGGTAGTAGTCCACGAAGGCGCCTCTCGGTCGGGTGCGGTCGGGTGCGGTCGGGTGCGGGCGTGGGTCGGCCGGTGGTTCGGGCGGGCTACAGGCCCAGGGCAAGGATGGCATCGAAGATCTGCCGGACGGCAGGGGCGGCCACCTTCGAGCCGGAGCCGCCCTGCCCGACGACGACCACGACGGCATACTTCGGCTTCGTCGTCGGACCGTAGCCCGCGAACCACGCGGTCGCCTGCTTGCCGAACACCTCACCGGTGCCTGTCTTGCCCGCGACGGGGTAGCGGTCCTGCGGGAATCCCTTGAAGGCCGTGCCCGCCGAGCCACCGGGCCGCGTCACGTCGGCGAGCGCTGCTCGGACGTAGGCCGCGACGTCGGGTCGCAGGGGCACCGTGCCGACGCGCTTCGGCGGGATCGCGGTCGTGCCGGACGGCGAGCGGTACGCGGAGGCCAGCTGGGGCTGCCACAGGGTGCCGCCGTTGGCGATCGCGGCGTAGACGCCTGCCATCTGCAGGATCGTGACCGCCGTGTCGCCCTGGCCGATGGAGAAGTTCACGGCGTCGCCGGCGCGGTACTGGTAGCCGGCGGTGCAGTTCTCGGCCGCGAGGCGCTTGAGGTAGTCGGCCCGCGCCCGGTCGGTGCGGGCGATCTCGGGGTAGCCCGAGGCCGCCCGCTTGCACGTCTCGCTCCGCGTCGCTGCCCAGTACTGCTCCTTCCACGCGCGGTCGGGGACGCGGCCCGCGGCCTCGCCGGGCAGGTCGATCCCCGTGCGCTGCCCGAGCCCGAACGCCTTGGCCATCGACACGAACGGGTCGGCGGCCGTCACGGGAGCTGCGAGACCGCCCTGCTCGAGCCACGCGGCATACGCGAGGCGGTAGAAGACGGTGTCGCACGAGACGACGAGGGCCTTGTGCAGGTCGATCGGTCCGTAGCCGCGCGACTCGTAGTTGTTGAAGAGGCGGCCCCCGACGGAGAGGTTCGGCGAGCAGTCGTAGGTCCCCCTGAGGGCGGCACCGGCATTGACGGCCGCGGGAACCGAGATGACCTTGAACGTCGACGCCGGCGGGAAGGCCTCTGCCGTCAGGCGCGAGCGCAGCGGGGTGCCCGACCGTTCGTCGTCGAGGCGCGCGAGGTCGGTGCTGCTGATGCCGCCGGAGAAGACGTCGGGGTCGTAGGAGGGGTAGCTCGCCGCCGCGACGACGGCGCCGTTGGTCACGTCGAGGACGACGGCAGCTCCGGTGTCGGCACGCAGCTTCTGCGATCGCGCCGACGCGACAGCGCGCGACAGCGCGGCCTCGGTGCGGGCCTGCAGCCGGGAGTCGAGGTGGGTCACGACGTCGCGTCCGGGGACCGGCGGGGTGGAGCTGACGGTGCTCGTGACGATGCCCCGCGGGTCGATGGCGACCACGGTGGCGCCGTTGGTCCCCCGCAGCACGCCGTCGTACTGGGCCTCTAGCCCGGAGCGTCCGACGGCGTCCTCGGCGCCGATGCGCCCGTCGCTGCCGGTCACCTCGTCCGCGGACGCCCGGGCGACCCAGCCGAGCACGTGTGGTGCGAGCGCGCCGGCGGGCCGCGGGTAGGAGCGGGCCGGCGCGGCCAAGACGCCGACGCCGGGGAACTTCTCCGGCTGCTCGAGCAGGGTCAGCGCCCGTCGGGCGTCGACATCGGTGGCGACCGGGATCGGGACGTAGGGCGATCCGTTGAAGCAGGCCGGCGCTGCCGGCGCCCCCTGGGTGCCGCACAGCATAGTCTTGCCCCAGAGCCGCTCGAAGGGCAGGCCCAGCGCGGTGGCGACACGGGTCACGAGGTCCCGGCCGCCGTCGTCCGCGCTGACGAGCACCGAGCGCTGCACCGTCACGACGGTGTCGAACGTGTTGTCGACGAGGGGTGCACCCGTGCGGTCGAGGATGCGACCACGCAGGGCCTGCTCGGTGACGGTGCGGGTGTTGACGGTGACGGCCGCCCGGGCCAGCTGGGGTCCTTGGACGAGCTGGAGCTGACCGAGCCGGCCGAGCAGCAGACCGAAGAGCGTGACGAGCAGGACGAGCACCACCCCCGCCACGCCCACCCGGCGCCGGCGAGGGCGCAGGCTCCGCACGCGACCACCTCGGGGCCGCGTGCTCATCCGAGCCGCCGGCGCACGAGGGCGCGGTCGAGCGCGAGGAAGGCCGGGAGCAGCAGCGCGCCGAGGGCGACGGTCACGCCGAGCCGCCACAGGCCCTCGACGAGCTCGACGCTGCCGTCGCCGACGACCGCTGCGGCCAGACGTCCGGCGAGCACCACGACGCCCGCAACGAGCAGCGCGACGGGGGCACGCAGCCGCGACCGAGACGAGGTGCGACGGAAGAAGCCGGCCACGAACCCGGCGACCATCATGACGAGAGCGGTCAGTCCGAGCGGGCTGCCGACCGGCGGCACGAGCTCGACGACCCAGCCGGCGAGCAGCCCCACGAGGGCGCCGTGGACGGGCCCGCGGAGCACGGCGGTGGCGACGACGCCGACGAGCACGAGGTCCGGCACCCACCGCGGGGGGACCCCGAGACGCGGCAGCAGGGTCGCCACGAGCAGTGCCGCGACGAGCACGTATGCCGTCCGAAGCAGCCCCAGCAGCGTCGGCCTCACCGAGGGGCTCCGGTCGTCAGCCCCGTGGTCGCCTGGGTGGTCGGGCGGGTGGTCGGGCGGGTGGTCGGGCGGGTCGTGCTGCGCGCGGTCGGCAGGAGGACGCCGACGACGTCGATCGCGTCGACGTCGATGGCGGGTCGCACCGTCGCGCTGCGGGTCAGCTGCCCCCGGTCGGGGTCGACAGCGGTCACGGTGCCGACGACGATGCCCGCGGCATACGGGGTCTCGTCGACGCTGCCGAGGGTGCGCACGACGTCACCCACCACCGGGGTCGCGGGGACGACACCGGTGAGCCGGAGCGAGCCACGCGGGCGGGACTCGGAGTCGCCTGCTGCCGGCGGCGACACGGTGGCGAGCGTGCCGGCCGGCCCGACCCGCACGGCCACGACGGACCCGGCGCTGCCGAGGACCTGCACGTCGGCCGTCCACGGCGACACGGCGGTGACGCGGCCGACGAGGCCGTCGGCGGCCACGACCGTCGAGTCCGGCCGGACGCCGTCGTTCGAGCCGACGTCGATCGTCACGCTTCGGCCTCCGAGCGGGCTGACGTCGGTGGCGACGACGCGGGCGGGGACGAGCGTGCGGCCCGTCGTCGCGGCCGAGCCGAGGAGCTCCTCGAGGCGGCCGAGCTCGTCGAGCCGGTGCTGCTGCTCCGCCGCGACGGCGCGCAGCCTGACGTTCTCGGCCCGGACCGCGGCGAGCTCGTCGCGCGGCGCTCCCGACAGGGCCCGCTGGACGGGACCGAGCACGAGCCCTCCGACGTTGCGCACCCGGTCGGCGCCGGCCCAGCCGGCGAGGTCGGCGACGAGGAGCGCGAGGGTCAGCGAGGCGAGGACGACGAGGAGACGGCGGCGGGCGGCGGGCTGCATGCGGCTAGAGGCGGTGGTCCCCGACGAGGACGCGCTCGAGGCTGTCGAAGTCGTCGACGCACCTGCCGGCGCCACGGGCCACGGCCCGCAGCGGGTCCTCGGCGACCTGGACGGGCACCCCGAGCTCGTGCCGCATTCGCTCGTCGAGGCCCCTCAGCAGCGCTCCCCCGCCGGTCAGCGTGATGCCGCGGTCGAGGATGTCGCCGGCGAGCTCGGGCGGGCAGACGTCGAGCGTGGCCCGCACGAGCTCGATGATCTGGAGCACCGGGGTCTCGATGGCGCGGCGCACCTCGACCGAGCTCACCTGCACCGTCTTGGGCAGGCCCGTGACGAGATCACGCCCACGCACCCGGGTGGTCAGCTCCTCACGGAGCGGGAACACCGAGCCGACCGCGACCTTGATGTCCTCGGCGCTGCGCTCGCCGAGCAGGAGGGAGTACTCGCTCTTGACGTGGCTGACGAGGGCCTCGTCGATCTCGTCGCCGGCGATGCGCAGCGAGCTCGACGTGACGATGCCCCCGAGGCTGATGACCGCGACGTCCGTGGTGCCGCCGCCGATGTCGACGACCATGCTCGCCGCCGTCTCGTAGACGGGCAGCCCCGCACCGATGGCGGCCGCCATCGGCTCCTCGATCATGTAGACGCGTCGGGCGCCGCACCGCGTGGCGGCGTCCTCGAGGGCCCGGCGCTCGACCCCCGTCACCTCGCTGGGGACGCAGAGCACCATGCGCGGGCGCACGAGGCGCGACGTGCGCACCTGGTCGATGAACCAGCGCAGCATGCGCTCGGTCTCGTCGGCGTCCGAGACGACGCCGTCGCGCAGGGGACGCACGGCCCGGATGGTGCCGGGCGCCCGGCCGAGCATCTCCTTGGCGCGGCTGCCGGCCGCGACGAGACGCCCGGTGCCGACCTCGACCGCCACGACCGACGGCTCCTCGATGACCACCCCGCGCCCCCGCGCGTGGATCAGCGTGTTGGCCGTGCCGAGGTCGACCGCGAGGTCACGCCCGAGGGGGCGCAGCCACGGTCGGGAGGTCATGCCGAGATTGTGCCCCGATCAGCCCTCGAGATCGGGGAACCAGATGCCGATCTCGCGTGTGGCGGACTCGTGGGAGTCCGATCCGTGGACGATGTTCTGCTGGACCTTGGTGCCCCAGTCGCGGCCGAGGTCGCCGCGGATGGTGCCTGGGGCGGCGTCGGTCGGGTTGGTAGCGCCGGCCAGGCTGCGGAAGCCCTTGACGCTGTCCTGGCCCTCGATGACGACCGCCGTGACGGGGCCGGAGCTCATGAACTCGACGAGGGGCTCGTAGAAGGGCTTGCCCTCGTGCTCGGCGTAGTGGGCCGCGAGCTGCTCACGGGTGGGCGTCAGCACGGAGAGGGCCACGAGGCGGTAGCCCTTCCCCTCGATGCGACGCAGCACCTCACCGGTGAGGCCGCGCTGGAAACCGTCGGGCTTGACGAGGACGAGGGAGCGTTCGGTGGTCACCCGTCCACCCTATCGGCCGTGTCGTCGCTGCCCGCGCCCGCTTCACCAGCGCCCGCGGCCGCCTCGCGACGGGCCATCTCGCGGTCGACCTGGGCGCCCTTGACGAGGCAGGTGACCCAGAGTGCGAGGAAGAAGAGACCGACGACGAGCATCATCGGCACGACGAGAGCGCTGAGCAGGGTGAGGGCCTGCACGACCCAGCCCAGGGTCAGGCCCCAGGGCCGGCGCATGAGCCCCGCGGCCACGATGCACAGCGCTCCGAGGCCGAGACCGACGACGAGGTATGCCGTGCTCGACCGGCTGCCCTCGTCGGTCGCCGCGATGGCGCGGGCGACGAGGGCGCCGAGCAGGATGCAGATGGACTGGCCGCCCAGCACCGTCGCGAGCATGCGGAAGGTGAACTTGCCGGTCTGTCCGTAGAAGATGATCGAACGCATGGGGTGTGGTCGCCTCGGCTGTCGTGCGGCTCTGTCGTGGTGGACGAGTGGTGGTGGGTGGTCGCCCCGTCGTGGGGCCTCAGTAGTGCTGGCTGGTGTCCCACGTGCGGATGATGGCCTGGGCCTCGGACTGGCTCGCGCCCGTCGCCTCGGCGTAGAGGCTCATCGCGTCCTCACGCCGCCCGGCGAGGATCAGCTCGCTGATGCGGGCGCGGCCCTCGTCGGTGAGGCGACCCTCGGTGTAGGACGCTGCCGCGTCCCGCACCCCGGGCCCCTGTCCCGGCACGAACCAGGCGTCGACGGCGCGCTTGGCGTCGGCGAGGGGCGCGCCGGTCGCCTCGCGGTAGATCTTGATCGCGTTGATCTTGTGGCCGGCGCTGATCTCCCGGCTCACCTTGGCGCGGACGGCGTCGGTGAGACCCACGAGCTCGCGGTCGGGGTCCTTGCGGCCCATGACCCGCCCCCAGATGACGACGAGCACGACGACGACGATCGCGACGAGGACGATCTTTCCGGGGTTCATGGCTCCCAGCCTAGGTCGAGGACGGACGGTGACCGAGCCGACAGACGGTGCTCAGACGTCGGTGAGGCCGAGCAGCATGCGGACCTCGCCGGCGGTGATGACCGACCCGGTGGCGATGACGCCGCCCCCCATGCCCTCCGACTCGGCCAGCGTCACGGCCTCCTCGAGCGCGTCAGGCAGGTCGCGGACCACGGTCACCCGGGACTCGCCGAAGATCTCGACCGCGAGCTTGCCGAGGTCGTCCGGGCGCATCGCGCGCGGTGACGAGCTGCGCGTGACGACGATGTGGTCGAGCGCAGGCTCCAGCACCTCGAGCATCCCGGCGGCGTCCTTGTCGGCGACGATGCCGACGAGGCCGACGAGGCGGGTGAACGCGAACGCCTCCTCGATCGCTGCGACGAGCGATCGGGCACCGTGGGGGTTGTGGGCCGCGTCGACGAGGACGGTCGGCGACCGGCGGACGATCTCGAGGCGCCCCGGTGAGGTCATCGACGCGACGGCGGCCGCCAGCACGTCCTGCTCGATGCGCTGGTCACCGCCTCCCACGAAGGCCTCCACCGCGGCGACGGCGGTCGCGAGGTTGCTCGCCTGGTGCGCGCCGTGGAGCGGGAGGAAGAGGTCGGCATACTCCCCCGCCAGGCCGCGGACGGAGACCTGCTGGCCACCGATGGCGACCTCGCGTGCGAGGACGCCGAAGTCGTTGCCCTCGAAGACGATCCGCGCACCCCCGACCTCCTCGACGCGGTCGAGGAGCACGCGTGCGACGTCCTCGTCCTGGACGCCCGAGACGGTCACGGAGTCGGCCTTGATGATGCCGCTCTTCTCCTCCGCGATGGAGACGACGTCGTCACCGAGCAGGTGCGTGTGGTCGAGGTCGACGGGCGTCACGACGGCGACCTGCGCGTCGATGACGTTGGTCGCGTCCCACGAGCCGCCGAGCCCGACCTCGATGATGGCGACGTCGACGGGGGCGTCGGCGAACGCGGCGTAGGCGAGCGCGACGAGCACCTCGAAGAAGTTCATCCTGCGCCCGCCCGACTCGAGGGAGCGGGCGTCGACGAGCTCGATGAGCGGAGCCACCTCGTCGTAGGCGGCGATGAACTTCTCGCGCGGGATCGGCTTGCCCGACAGGGTGATCCGCTCCCTGATGTCGTGCAGGTGCGGCGAGGTGAAGCGTCCGGTGGACAGACCGCTCTCGCGCAGGATCGCGTCGATCATCCGGCTGGTCGACGTCTTGCCGTTGGTGCCGGTGAGGTGGATCGAGGGGTAGGTCCGCTGCGGGTCGCCCGCGAGCTCCATGACCGCACGGATGCGGTCGAGCGACGGGCCGATGTCGTTCTCGGGCGCGCGGGCGAGGATCTCCTCCTCGATCTCGCGCATCCGCTTCATCTCCTCGAGGTTGCGCGCAGCCTCCAGGGCGGCGGCGTCGGGGCGGCCGCTCATGCGGAGTCACCTGCCTTCAGGTCGCGGGCCATCCACACGCTCTCGGGCAGGCCGGACCCCGGCGTCTCGCGGTGCGTCTCGACGAAGCCGTGCCTGGCGTAGAAGCGGGCGGCCTGCTGGTTGCCCTCGAGGTAGGACAGCGTGATGCGCGGGTGCTCGCTCTCGAGCGCCCGCTCGACGACGGCCTCCATGAGCCGGGAGCCGATGCCGCGGCCGTGGTGCCCGGGCAGGACGTAGAGCTTCCACAGCACGAAGGCGTCGTCCTGCGGGCCGAAGGTCGCGACGCCGACCACGTCGTCCCCGTCGACGGCCACGAGGGTGCGCCCCTTGCGGATGGCATCGGTGACCACGTCGCTCGTCCACCACTTGGCGAGGCCCATGGCGACGTACTCCGGACCGGCGATCGGCTCGTAGGTCGCGAGCCAGGTGCGGTGCCCGACGGACAGGATGCCCGTGAGGTCGTCGCCGACGGCGCCGCGGACGGCGACCCCGTCGGTCGGGTCGGGTTCGGTGGTGCTCACGTCGGCGCCCTCCAGGTCGTGCTCGCGGTTCGCGGCGATCATCGCTTGACCACGAGGATGGTCGCGGGGTGGTTGTCGCCGACGACGACGTCGGTCGGGGTGCCCGGCAGCCCGTCGGGCAGGGCGTGGTCGGGACCCGCGGCAGCGAACTGCGTCGCGAGCGTCTCCCCCACGATGAGGTCGCGGTGGGTCACCGTGGCCTCGAAGACCTCGGCGCCGCCCTGGACCGTCAGGCTGATCCGGTCGCTGACGTGCAGGCCGGTGTCGCGCCGCGCCTGCTGGACGGCACGGACGAGGTCGCGGGCCAGGCCCTCGGAGGCCAGCGCAGGGGTCACCGTGGTGTCGAGCACGACGAACCCGCCGGACGGCAGCATCGCCGTGGCACCGGACTCGGCGGCGTCGCCGGCCACGACCGTCTCGAGGGCGTACTCGCCCTCGACGAGGGCGAGACCCCCGGCGGTCACGGTGCCGTCGGCGTCGACGCTCCAGTCGCCGGACTTGCTGCCCTTGATGGCGCGCTGCACGTCCTTGCCCAGGCGCGGGCCGGCCGCGCGGGCGTTGACCGTCAGGCGCTGGCTGACCCCGAAGTCGGACTCGCTGGCGGTGGCGACGTCGACGAGGGTCAGCGCCTTGACGTTGAGCTCGTCCTGGATGATCGCGCGGAACGGCTCGAGGGCGGCCGGATCGGCAGCCACGACCGTCAGCTCGGCGAGCGGCAGGCGGGCGCGCAGCCCGCGGGCCTTGCGCAGGCTGGAGCCCGTCGAGCAGACCTCGCGGGCACGGTCCATCGCGACGACGAGCTCGTGGTCGGCCGGGAGGTCGTCGACCGTCGGGTAGTCGGCGAGGTGCACCGAGCGCCCGCCCGTCAGGCCGCGCCAGATCTCCTCGGTGACGAGCGGCAGCAGGGGCGCCGTGGCGCGCGTGACCGTCTCGAGCGCCGTCCAGAGCGTGTCGAAGGCTGCGAGCGACTCGTCGGTCTCGCCGCCCCAGAACCGGTCGCGCGACCGGCGGATGTACCAGTTGGTCAGCACGTCGAGGAAGCCGCGCATCGTGTCGCAGGCCGCTGCGATCTCGTAGGCGTCGAGCTGCTCGGTCATGGCGCCGACGAACTCACGCAGCTTGGCGAGCAGGTAGCGGTCGAGCACGTCGGTGGACGCGGTGGAGCGCTTGGCCTCGTAGCCCTCGCCGCCCCGCGCCGTGTTGGCGTAGAGCGAGAAGAAGGACCACGCGTTCCACAGCGGGATCATCACCTGGCGCACGCCGTCGCGGATGCCCTGCTCGGTGACGATGAGGTTGCCGCCGCGTAGGATCGGGCTGCTCATGAGGAACCACCGCATGGCGTCGGCGCCGTCGCGGTCGAAGACCTCGCGCACGTCCGGGTAGTTGCGCAGGGACTTGCTCATCTTCTGCCCGTCCGAGCCCAGGACGATGCCGTGGCTGACGCACGTCTTGAACGCAGGACGGTCGAACAGCGCCGTGGCGAGGATGTGCAGCGTGTAGAACCAGCCGCGGGTCTGCCCGATGTACTCGACGATGAAGTCGCCCGGGAAGTGGTGCTCGAACCACTCGGCGTTCTCGAACGGGTAGTGCACCTGCGCGAAGCTCATCGAGCCCGAGTCGAACCACACGTCGAGGACGTCCTCGACCCGGCGCATCGTCGACTTCCCCGACGGGTCGTCGGGGTTGGGACGGGTCAGGCTGTCGATGAAGGGCCGGTGCAGGTCCTTGACCTCGACGCCGAAGTCACGCTCGAGCTCCTCGAACGAGCCGTAGACGTCGAGACGCGGGAACTCCGGGTTGTCGGACTTCCACACGGGGATCGGGCTGCCCCAGAAGCGGTTGCGCGAGATCGACCAGTCGCGCGCGTTGGCGAGCCACTTGCCGAACTGGCCGTCCTTGATGTGCGAGGGCGTCCACTCGATCTCCTGGTTGAGCTCGAGCATCCGCTCCTTGATCTTCGTCACCTCGACGAACCACGACGAGACGGCCATGTAGATGAGGGGCTCGCGGCAGCGCCAGCAGTGCGGGTAGCTGTGGTCGTAGGTCTCGCGGCGCAGCAGCACCGTGCCGGCCGTGACCGAACCGGTCTCGCCCTCGCCGCGGGTGGCGGCCTTGAGGTGGTCGATGATGTGGGCGTTGGCGTCGAAGACGTGCATGCCCTCGTAGTCCGTCACGGGCCAGAGGAAGCGGCCGTCGGCGCCGACGGGCACGACCGGCTCGATGCCGGCCGCGTCGGTGACGATCTTGTCCTCCTCACCGAACGCGCCCGCCGTGTGGACGAGCCCGGTGCCGTCCTCGGTGGTGACGAAGTCGGCCGGGAAGACGAAGTGCGCGCGCTCGTGCCCCCGGTAGTAGGAGAACGGCGGCGTGAACGAACGGCCGAGCAGGTCGGAGCCCTTGAGGCGCTCGAGGATCCGCTGGTCGAGCGTGCTCTGGTCGACGTCGGGGCCGAAGAGGTCCTTGGCGTAGGCCGCGAGGCGGGCCTCGCCGATGACGTAGCGCTCCGTCGTGCCGGTGACGTCGGACTCGACGACGACGTAGTCGATGTCGGGGCCGACCATGATGCCGAGGTTGGCCGGCAGGGTCCACGGGGTCGTCGTCCAGACGAGGGCGAGCTCGCCGGTCTCGAGACGCAGGCCGATGGTGACGGCCGGGTCCTGACGCATCTTGTAGACGTCGTCGTCCATGCGCAGCTCGTGGTTGGACAGGGGCGTCTGGTCGTTCCAGCAGTACGGCAGCACCCGGAAGCCCTCGTAGACGAGGCCCTTGTCGTGCAGCTGCTTGAACGCCCAGATGACCGACTCCATGTAGTCCGGCTCGAGCGTCTTGTAGTCGTGGTCGAAGTCGACCCACCGCGCCTGCCGCGTCACGTAGTCGCGCCACTCGCCGGTGTACTTGAGCACCGAGCTGCGGCAGGCGTCGTTGAAGCGGTCGATGCCGAGCTCGACGATGTCCTGCTTCGTCTTGAGGCCGAGCTGGCGCTGCGCCTCGAGCTCGGCGGGCAGGCCGTGGGTGTCCCAGCCGAAGCGGCGCTCGACACGCTTGCCGCGCATCGTCTGGTAGCGCGGGACGATGTCCTTGACGTAGCCGGTGAGCAGGTGGCCGTAGTGCGGCAGGCCGTTGGCGAAGGGCGGGCCGTCGTAGAAGACGAACTCGTTGTCGCCGTCGGTCCCGGCGTCGCGGCCCTCGACCGACGCGATGAACGTGCCGTCCTCGTCCCAGTACTTCAGGACCCGCTGCTCGATCTCGGGGAAGCGTGGGTTGGAGGTGACGCCCGTCGTGGGCGCGCCGTCGTCGTTCGTGGTGACCCTGGGGTAGGTCATGCTCGTGGTCTCCTGCGTTCGCGTCTGTTGGTCACTCGTCCCTGCCACGAGGACGACGTCTCCTGCCGGAGGCTGCCGCGGTACCACCCCGCTTGCCGCACGCTGCCCACCCGCTCGGGCAGACGGCATACGGCCGCTCTTGTCGAAGGCTGTGACGGGCCCACCCGTCCGGGTCTAGTGGGGGCTTGCGCCCTGTTCTTCCGGAGGCTCGCCGCTGATGACGGCTCGAACGCCTGTGCGCGCCAGTCTAGCCTGCCCGCGTCGCCGGACCGGCCGAGCGAGGTCGAGCAGTCGTATGCCGTCATGTCCGTCGTGACGGAAAAGCCCGGGCGCCGCGCGGACGGGCGCTCATACACTCCGCAGATGCCTGTCGAGCACCGCAGCCACACCCGCACCGACCTGCCAGAGGTGGTGGAGGCGCTGGCGTCGTGGGAGGCCGGTGCCGGCTACGCCGGTGACTGCCTGCACGCCGGCGACCTCGGCTGGTACCTGCGCCATCCCGACGAGCACGTCGACGGCACGGTCCACTCGTGGTGGGAGGCCGGCCGGATGGTCGCGGTCTCGATCGTCGAGGGGCAGGTCGCGCGCCCACGGGTCGCGCCGGACCGTCTCGACGACGACGAGCTGGCGTCCGTCGTGGCCGACGACATCTCCCGCCTGCTGCCGGAGCACGCCTGCACCGATGCCCAGGAGGGCACTGCCTACCGCCGGGTCCTGCTCGGGAGGGGATGGCGTCCCGACGAGGCATGGGTCGTCTTCCACCTCGACCTCGACGGCACGCCGCTGCCCGTGGCCACCGGGGTCGGCCCGACCGGCGACGACGTCGACGAGCGGGTTGCCCTGCAGCGCAGCGGTTTCGCACGTTCGACCTTCGACGCGGAGGGCTGGCACCGAATGGCCGCGGCGCCCGGCTTCCACCCTGAGCTCGACCTCGTCGCGCGCGACGCCGACGGCACCGCCGTGGCCGCCGCTACGGCCTGGTCCGCCGGTCCCGGACGGTGCGGCCTGCTCGAGCCCGTCGCCACGCACGCCGACCACCGAGGCGCCGGGCACGGGCGCCGGGTCGTGCAGGCTGCCGTCCAGGCACTCGCGGCGAGCGGCGCCGCAGCCGTCCGCGTCGCGACCCCACAGTCCAACACGAGCGGCGTCCGGCTCTACGAGTCCGCAGGCATCCCTCCCGTCGAGGTCATCACGACGCTCACCCGCGGCGACGCCTGACCCGGCCGCACGGCTCGTGACCCCGTCGGTGAGGGGCTGTCGGGGTTAGCGTGGGTGATGCCCGTACGCGTGGGACCCCGGCGCGGCGCCTCGACCGCCGTCGTTGCGGTCGCGCTCTGCCTGACCGCGTGCACGACGGCCGGCCCCGCGCCCGACGCCCGGTCGCTGCGCCCTGCCTCGACGCTCACGTCAGCCTCGCCCCCGGCGACCACCACGTCCCTGCCTGCGACCCAGGCATCGCCCAGCCGTACGCCCAGCGGCACGACGACGCCTGCTCCGCCACCGCGCGCGGAGGGCTTCGACGTCGCGACGGTGCAGGACGGCATACGCACCCTGGCCGCGATGGGACCCCGGGACGCGGCGAGCCCGGCGTCGGACCGGGCCGCGTCCTTCGTCGCGGCCCGCCTGCGCACCGCCGGCTACCGGGTCACCCTCGTCCCGTTCCGCATACCGGCGGGGGTCTCGTGGGGTGTCCGGGTCCCTGCTGGCACGACGGTCGACGTCGTCGCCGACCCGCCGGGCTTCGACCCGACGAAGCCGCACGTCGTCGTCGGCGCGCACCTCGACACCGTGCCCCAGTCGCCCGGGGCCGAGGACAACGCGTCGGGGCTCATGGTCATGGCCGAGGTGGCCCGGCTGACGCAGCAGCAGCCTGGCGCCCTCCCGTGCGGTTCGTGGCGTTCGGGGCGGAGGAGGCGCGCGGCGGCAACGGCACGCTGTATGCGTTCGGCTCGCGGCACTTCGTCGCCTCGCTCACCGGGGCCGAGCGCTCGGCCATCCGCGGGATGGTCGCTCTCGACCGCGTGGGCGTACGTGCAGCGGCGGTGCCGGTGTGCCACGTCGCCGGGGCCGACCCCTCGCTCGCCGACGCGATCCGCGCCGCGGCCGGCCCGGTCGCGACCCTGGCGTGCACCAACAAGGCCAGCGACCACGTGTCGTTCCAGAAGCTCGGCATCCCAGCGGCGCGCCTCGGCAGCGTGCCCTACCCGGCGTACCACTCGGCCCGGGACGTGCCGTCCGTCGTCGACCCCGCACAGCTGAGCCGGTCAGGCGCCGTGCTGTGGGCCTGGATCCGCTCGCTGCGGTGAGCCGACGCGCCGCTCGTGGACCCGGCCCGGCGTCACGTCCCGCGTTTGGCAGTATGACGTCATGACCGAAGTGGACACGACGGGTGCGTGGCTGAGCCGCGAGGACCTCGACAACGCCCGTGACCGACTGCCGATCCTCTACGTCCACGCGATCCCGGTTCGCGTCGACGACCGCGGCGTCGTCACCCACGTCGGGCTGCTGCTGCGGGCGGACAGCGACGGTGGCATCGGTCAGGAGGTCGTCGGCGGCCGCGTGCTCTACCACGAGCGCATCCGAGACGCCCTGGTGCGGCACGTCGAGTCCGACCTCGGCCCCATGGCCCTCCCCCGCATCCCGCTCTCGCCGCAGCCGTTCACGGTCGCCGAGTTCTTCCCGACCCCCGGAGTCACGCCCTTCCACGACCCGCGCCAGCACGCGGTTTCCCTGGCCTTCGTCGTCGCCGTCACGGGCGACTGCCGGCCCCAGCAGGACGCCCTCGACCTGTCGTGGGTGACCCCCGAGGAGGCGGCGTCGCTCGCGGTCCGGGGCGAGATGCCCGGCTCGCACGGCGTCCTCGTCAGGCAGGCTCTCGCCCACGTCGGTTTCCCGGTCTGAGTCGACACTCTTCACGAAATCCGTTGCTACTTGAGGCTATCCGCCGACAAGTCGCCTGACCTATCTCCCAAATGGGACCCCTTTCCTGGTTCCCTTACGTGCGGCCCAAAACGTGCCTAGGGTCTTCTGTCAGGACGTGCCAGCGATGCACGGCGCACTCCTCGGGGACCCGGGGGTGAGGCCGTGCGGTCTCTTCTCCACCGCTGCTGCCGCCACCGTGCGCACGCCCACAGCCGACGTCGGTCGGCGTCGGGCACTTCTGCACTGGGAGGTCTTCAATGACCAGCTCATGGAGCACGCCTCGGGGACACCACGTCTTCAGCCGAAGCCGTAGACGCGCCGTGGCGCTCGTCGGCGTCGGCTCTCTCGTCCTCGCGCTGTCGGCGGCCGCCTCGGCCCAGGCGAATCTCACCGGCAGCACCTTCGAGGGCGGCGACGGCAACCTCGTCGTCACCACCACCGGCAACACCGACTGGGAGAACGCGCCCAACCGCGTGACGGGCACGGACAAGTTCGCCGACAAGACCGACGACGCGTTCGGGCAGGGCACCAAGGAGGACAACGCCGCCGTCACGGTCGTCGACGGGTCGATCCCGCCCAACAAGAACGACCTGACGCGGTTCTACACCGCCAACGAGACGCTGGCCACGGTCGGCGCCTCGGGCGGCACCGGCGACATCATGCTGTACCTGGCCTGGGAGCGCCTGGTCAACATCGGCAATGCCAACCTCGACTTCGAGGTCAACCAGAAGACGACGACCGGATGGACGCCCACGACGATCGGTCCGGTGACCATCAACCGCACGGCCGGCGACCTGCTGGTGACCTACGACTTCGGTGGCAGCGGCACGCCGACGCTCGGGCTCAACACCTGGGTCACCTCGGCCACCGGCACGACGGCCGACTGCTTCGCCTCGAACAGCCTTCCGTGCTGGGGCAAGCACAAGGACCTCAACGGCACCAACTCGGAGGGGGCCGTCAACACCGGTACCGTCTCCGAGCCCATCGCAGGCGGCAACCTGACCGTCGGGCTCTTCGGCGAGGCCACCATCGACCTCACGGCCGCCGGGGTCTTCGAGGCAGGCACGTGCAAGGCCTTCGGCAGCATCTTCGTCAAGAGCCGGTCCTCCTCGTCGTTCACCGCCGAGCTCAAGGACTTCATCTCACCCGAGGGCATCGACCTGGCCAACTGCACGTCGCGCACCGTGACGACGCCGAAGCTGGCGGACGGCACGACCAACGTGCCGACCACCGGCGTGGCCGTGGGCAGCACGGTGAAGGACTCGGCCGAGGTCACGGCGACCCCGTCGACCGTCATCCCGACCGGCAGCGTGTCGTTCTGGATCTGCAAGTTCGCTCTCGGCACGACCACGCTGTGCGACGGCACGACGAACGTCGGCGCGTCCGTCGGGACGACCAACATCCCGTCGACCAACACCTCGAACCCGGTCACCGTCGTCTCGCCCGGCTACACGGTCGCTGACGTCGGCCGCTACTGCTGGCGCGCCGTCTACTCCGGCGACGCCACGAAGGGCATCCCGTCCTCGTCCGACTCGCGGGCGAGCGAGTGCTTCCTCGTGAACCCCGTCGCGGCGTCCGGCACCACGGCCCAGAAGTGGCTGCCGAACGACTCCGGCACCATCTCGGCGTCGGCCGGCGGCAACCTCGCGGGGTCGGCGACGTTCACGCTGTACCCCAGCGGTGATTGCACCGGCACGAGCGTCTACTCCGAGAGCGTCCCCGTCTCGGGCGCCTCGCCGCAGACGGTCAGCACCTCCAACGGCAGCGTCCCGGCCACGACCGTGGTCGTGACGGCGTCGGGCAGCTACTCGTGGAAGCTCGCCTACAGCAGCACCAACGCCAACCAGACCGGCTTCACCGCCACCTGCAAGGAGGCGACGACGCTGACGATCAACAACACCCTTCCGTGACCCTCTGACCGGAGGCCCGGCCGCGCGCATCGCGGCCGGGCTTCTCCGTGCACGGTCGGAGAGTGAACGTTCGATCACGTTGCAGCCCAGTGCGATTCGCCGGACGTTTCACCAGATAGACAGACCTTCTGTGACTTCGTCACGGACTTCCCCGGCATACCGGACGGCTTTCCCGGTTCGGCCGTGTGACGCAGGGCACATCCCTAACGTGAACGGTTGAGCACCGGTCGACCTCGTGCAGCGATGTGCGGCACCGGGACCCTGATCCGTCCCGGCTATCGCCACCTCGCCGCCGGCACGTCGCCGGCCCCTGCTCTCCAACCGGTGCGGGGACCGGACAACGCCTGCACATCTGGAGACGCTCATGCATCTTTCATGGAACGTGTCTCGGGGGAAGCCCTCACCAGGGCGATCATCACGAACGTCGGGCCGCCGCACTCGTTGGCTGTCCGCCCTTGCCGCGGTGGCTCTACCGCTGGCGGTTCTCGCGGCGCCGAGTGCCTTCGCGGGCTCGACCCCGCCCTTCACCATCGGCCCCAACGGCTCGGCCGACGTGCCCGGAGCCGACGGGGCGAACAACCTTCCCGACCTGTTCGGCGCCGTCAAGGAGCTCGGACCGCTCAACTCGAACACCACGAAGATCGGCGTCATCCACAACGACGCCGTCCCGACCCTCGGCCTCACCAACCCGAACGCGCAGGTCGACCTGCGCCAAGGCTGGACCAACTCGGCCAAGGACAGCAGCGGCGACGACTGGCTCTACTTCGCCTGGGAGCGCGACAGCAACAGCGGCAGCGGCTTCATCGCCTACGAGTTCATGCAGGACCCGCCGCCCGCCGCATGCGCCTACACGTCGAGCACCGACCAGCAGCTCATCGACACCTGCAACCCGTGGGCCAACCGCAAGGCCGGCGACTTCATGATCCTGTGGGACCAACAGGGCGGCAGCCGCGACCTCTACCTCCGCACGTGGTCCGGCACCGCGCCCAACCTCGTGCTCAGCCCGCCCGGATCGCCTCTCGACGCGTCCGTGAGCGCCGCTGCGTACAGCTCTGACGGCTTCCGCGGTGAGGCGGCACTCAACCTCACGGACGCGGTCTTCGGCGGCGTCCAGTCCTGCAGGTCGTTCGCGAACGTCATCCCCAGCACCGTCACCGGCAACTCCGACACCGCGGACTACAAGGACACGATCCTGCAGCCGACCGTGCCGGTCGGCGGCTGCACGTCGACGACCGTGACGACGCCCAAGATCGTCAGCGGCGGGTCCACGTCGGACTACGGCACCGCCAGCAGGTCGATCACCACGGACGGCGTGCTGCAGGTCAAGGACTCGGCGCTCATCTCGGTCGCCGGCGGCTCGGGGACGCCCGGAGGCACCGTGCAGTTCAGCCTGTGCCGCGCCAACAACTCGGCCGGTGGCCCGGGCAACGTCCCGCCCGCGACGAGCACGTGCGACTCGACGGCGACGAGCATCGGCAGCCCGGTGGCCGTCACGGGGGCGTCGTTCCCCGCCACGGTCGTCTCGCCGAGCGCGTGGGTGACGGCAGCAGGCCGGTACTGCTGGCAGGCCGTCTACACCGGCGTCTCGGCCTCCGGCATCGCGGGCTCGAGCGACCGCAGTCTGGGCGAGTGCTTCACGGCGACGCCCGTGACGCCGACGTTGGGCACCACAGCCGGCGCCGCAGTGACGTTGGGCAGCCCGGTGACCGACACCGCCACCCTCTCCGGCACGGCCCCGAAGCCGACCGCGAACGTCATCGAGACGTCCGCTCCGGGTGCTCGCACCCCGGCCGGTGGGACGGTCGCGTTCACGCTGTGGGGTCCGAGCACCACCGGTTGCGGCACCCAGGTCACGGCCGCCAACCAGTCGGTGACCGTCAGCGGCGACAGCTCCGCGTCGAACGTGTACAGCGCCTCGTATACTCCGACGCTCGCGGGGAAGTACCACTGGAAGGCCGTCTACAGCGGCGACTCGCCGAACACCGTCGGCGCCTCGCACAACGGCGACTGCTCGGTGGGAGCTGAGGACGTCACGGTCGGCCCGGCCGGGACGACCACGGTCACCACGCCGCGTGTCGGCTCTACGCCGATCACGGCAGCCGTGGCCGTCGGCACGAGCGTCACCGACCACGCGGTCGTGACGGGCACGGCGGCAGGCGGCAGCCCGACCGGCACCGTCGCCTTCTTCGTCTGCAACCCGACCCAGGTCGCAGCGGGCGGCGGAACGTGCAGCAGCGGCGGCACCGCGGCGGGATCCGTCTCGCCGTTGACCGCGGGCGCCGGCAACACCGCCACGGCAGACTCGAACGCCGTCGTGGCGAACGCCGTCGGCACGTGGTGCTTCCGCGCCGTCTACACCTCGGACACGGCGAACTACACCGGCTCGAGCGACTCCAGCACGGGTGAGTGCTTCCAGGTGAAGGACACGACAGCTGCGACGTCGGCCCAGAACTGGCTGCCGAACGACTCGGCGACCATCACGTCGACGGGTGGGACGAACCTCAACGGCACGCTGTCGTTCACGCTGTACTCCGGCGACAACTGCGGCGCGACGAGCGGTTCCGTCCTCCGGAGCGCCGAGACGTTCACGCTCACGGACGCCGCCTCACCGGCAACCCGGGTGACGACGAACTCGACCACCAAGGTGTCGACGACGAGCACCGTGTCGTGGCTCGTGAGCTTCACGAGCAGCGACTCGCTCGTGGGCAGCAGCTCGCACTGTGAGAAGACGAGCCTGACGATCACCAACTGACACGGGCTCCGGTCCCTTCCCGGACCACGGCTGGACCCGACCGACGTCACCGTCGGCCGGGTCCACGCTGCCGGGACTGGACCGCGTGAGGACGCCTCCTAGTGCTGGTGCTCGAGGAGGTCCTGGCGGCCGGAGCCCAGAACGGTGAGCGGCAGCAGCGTCTTGCCGGTGGGGCCGATCTCGATCTCGGTGCCCATCTGGGGGCAGACGCCGCAGTCGAAGCACGGGGTCCAGCGGCAGTCGTCGACCTCGGTCTCGTCGAGGGCGTCCTGCCAGTCCTCCCACAGCCAGTCCTTGTCGAGGCCGGAGTCGAGGTGGTCCCAGGGCAGCACCTCGGACTCGCCCCGCTCGCGCGTGGTGTACCAGGCGAGGTCGACCGGGGCATCGGCGAACGCCTCGTCGGCGCAGCGCATCCAGCGCTCGTAGGAGAAGTGCTCGCTCCACCCGTCGAAGCGGCCACCGTCGCGCCACACGGCCTCGATGACCTTGCCGACTCGGCGGTCACCGCGCGAGAGCAGTCCCTCGACGATGCCGGGCTGGCCGTCGTGGTAGCGGAACCCGATGGACGAGCCGTAGCGCTTGTCGGCCCGGATCGCGTCACGGAGCTTGGCGAGGCGCGCGTCGGTCTCCTCGACGCCGAGCTGCGAGGCCCACTGGAAGGGCGTGTGCGGCTTGGGCACGAAGCCACCGATCGACACGGTGCAGCGGATGTCGCGCCGACCCGAGACCTGGCGGCCGGTCTCGATGACCCGCTTGGCGAGCTCGGCGATCTGGAGCACGTCCTCGTCGGTCTCGGTGGGCAGGCCGCACATGAAGTAGAGCTTGACCTGGCGCCAGCCGGCACCGTAGGCCGCAGCGACGGTCTTGATGAGGTCCTCCTCGGACACCATCTTGTTGATGACCTTGCGGATGCGCTCGGAGCCGCCCTCCGGGGCGAAGGTCAGGCCCGACCGGCGACCGTTGCGGGTCAGCTCGTTGGCGAGGTCGATGTTGAAGGCGTCGACACGCGTCGACGGCAGCGACAGACCGGTCTGGGTGCCCTCGTAGCGGTCGGCGAGGCCCTTGGTGAGGTCGGCGATCTCGGAGTGGTCGGCCGAGCTGAGCGACAGCAGGCCCACCTCCTCGAACCCGGTCGCGGCCAGGCCGCGCTCGACCATCTCGCCGATGCCGGTGATCGACCGCTCGCGCACCGGACGGGTGATCATGCCCGCCTGGCAGAAGCGGCAGCCGCGGGTGCAGCCGCGGAAGATCTCGACCGACATGCGCTCGTGCACCGACTCGGCGAGCGGCACGAGCGGCTGCTTCGGGTAGGGCCAGGCGTCGAGGTCCATGACGGTGTGCTTGGACACGCGCCACGGCACGCCGGGGGCGTCCGAGCTCGGCGCGACGCGCTGGATGCGTCCGTCGGGCAGGTAGGACACGTCGTAGAACGCCGGCACGTAGACGCCGCCGGTGCGGGCCAGGCGCAGCAGCACCTCGCGGCGACCACCGGGCCGCCCCTGGGCCTTCCACTCGCCCACGATGTCGGTCACCGTCAGCACGGCCTGCTCGCCGTCGCCGACGATGGCCGCGTCGATGAACGACGCGATCGGCTCGGGGTTGAAGGCGGCGTGGCCACCGGCGATGACGATCGGGTCGTCGACGTCACGGTCGACCGCGTGCAGCGGGATGCCGGCGAGGTCGAGCGCCGTCAGCATGTTGGTGTAGCCGAGCTCGGTCGAGAAGCTGAGGCCGAAGAGGTCGAAGTCGCGCACCGAGCGGTGACCGTCGACGGTGAACTGCGGCAGGCCCGCCTCGCGCAGCTGTGCCTCCATGTCGGGCCACACGGCATACGTCCGCTCGGCGAGCGCGTCGGGACGCTCGTTGAGGACTTCGTAGAGGATCATGACGCCCTGGTTGGGCACGCCGACCTCGTATGCGTCGGGGTACATCAGCGCCCAACGCGTGGTCAGCTCCTCGCCGCCGGGGCCGTGGCCGCCGACGTTCCAGTCCTTGACCGTCGAGTTGAGCTCGCCGCCGACGTACTGGATGGGCTTGTTGACCCGCTCCAGCAGGGGCTCGAGGGCGTTGAACAGTGACTCACCGGGCATTGGACCATCGTACGTGCGGCCCGGCGGACACCGAAAACGCGGACGAACCGTGCGCCCGCCTGCAAGGGCCGGACAGCCGTGGGCGCCGGTCCTAGTCTGGGGAGGCAGGGGCGGAAGGGTGGCGAGGTGCCGACGGCGATCCACGTGGAGGTGCTGCCCGCGAGGCTGGGCGACTGCCTGCTCGTCGAGTGCCCGCGCCCCGGGGGCCCGACGTGGCGGATGCTCGTCGACGGCGGACCTCCCGACACGTGGCCGCTGCTCGAGGCGCGGCTGCGCCGTCTCGACCCGGCCGACCGCCACATCGACGTCGCGGTCGTCACCCACATCGACAACGACCACATCGGCGGGATGCTCGCCTTCCTGGCCAGCGACCTCGCCGCCGACGTCGGCGACTTCTGGTTCAACGGCCGTACGCACCTGGCGCAGGGGCCGCCCGGCCGTTCGCGGAGCGTCGACCAGGGTGAGAGCCTCGTCGCCGCACTGCTCGGGCCCCTCGACGACCCCCTGGCCGCCGGCGTGGCTGCCCCCTCGCACGACCGCACGCTGCCGTGGAACACCGCCTTCCGCGGCGGGCCCGTCGAGACCGGCGCCTCCGGCGGCTTCGTCGAGGTCGCGGTGCCGGGCGGGCCCACGATCACGGTGCTCTCGCCGACGACCCGTCGCCTCGCCCGGCTCGCAGACACGTGGTCGGCGAGCCTGCGCGAGGCGCTGCACGGCCAGGAGCGCGACCGCGGTGCGGAGCTCGACGTGCTCGGACCGCTCGACGACCTCCAGCACCTCGCGGACGAGCGGTCGCCCCAGGACTCCTCAGTGCCCAACGGCAGCAGCATCGCCCTGCTCGTCGAGCACCGCGGGGCCAGCATCGTGCTCGGGGCGGACGCCTACGGCAGCGTCCTGGCCGCTGGGCTGCACGGTGTCGCCCGGGCGCGGGGCGCCCAGACCCTCCCTGTCGACGCCCTGAAGCTGCCGCACCACGCCAGCCGCGCGAACGTCGTCAAGCAGCTGGTCGCGGCCGCTCCTGCCAGCCACTACCTCGTCTCAACGAACGGCGACGTCTTCCACCATCCCGACGACGCAGCGCTGGCCCGCGTCGTGCTCGACGCGCCGGCCGGCCCGACGCTGTGGTTCAACTACCGCACGCCGCGCACCGAGCGGTGGGGCGACCCCGCGCTCACCGAGCGCCACGGCCACCGAGCCACCTACCCCGACCCTGAGCACGCCGAAGCCGGGATCGTCCTGGACCTCCCAGTTCGCCCCTGACAACCACGTCCGGCACGCCGTCGCGCCTGGACTGACGAGCGAAGCGAGCGCAGCGAGCCAGTCGAGGAGGGAAGGCGCGACGATAGAGCGTGCCGGACCGGGCGAGCGAAGCGAGCCCAAAATGATGGTTCGGCGCGCGTCACGCCTGGACTGACGAGCGATGCGAGCGAAGCGAGCAAGCCGAGGAGGGAAGGCGTGACGTGAAGGCGCGCCGAACACGGGCGAGCGAAGCGAGCCCAGACAACTCAGTACATCGCGTCGAGCTCGGCGCGGTGCTTCTCGGTCACGGCCTTGCGGCGCAGCTTCATGCTGGGCGTCAGGTCGCCGCCCTCGACCGTGAGGTCCTGGTCGAGGATGGTGAACTTCTTGATCGTCTCCCAGCGGTTGAGGCCGTCGTTGAGCTGGTCGACGTAGCGCTGGACGAGCGCGTGCGCCTCGGGCGAGGTGGCGACCTCGGCGTAGGACTTGCCGCCCAGGCCCACCGTCGGCGCCCAGCCGGCCACGGCGTCGGGGTCGAGGGTCACGAGCGCCGTCGCGTAGTTGTGGCCGGCGCCGTGCACCAGGAACTGGCTGACGAACGGGCACAGTCCCTTGAAGCGCGCCTCGATCTCGGCCGGCGCGATGTACTTGCCACCGCTGGTCTTGAAGACGTCCTTCTTGCGGTCCGTGACGTAGAGGAAGCCGCGCTCGTCGATGCGGCCGATGTCGCCGGTGTGGAACCAGCCGTCCTCGGTGAGCACCTCGGCCGTCGCCTCGGGGTTGTTGTGGTAGCCGCGCATGACGCCCGGACCCTTGACGAGGATCTCGCCGTCCTCCTCCGCGATGCGGACCTCGGTGCCCGGGAGCGGCCAGCCGACCGAGCCGTACTGGTAGGAGCCGTGCTCGGGGGCGTTGACGGTCGTGCCCGACGAGGTCTCGGTGAGGCCGTAGCCCTCCTGGACGAGCAGGCCGACGGAGCCGAACCAGCGCGCGACGTCGGCGTTGAGCGGGGCCGATCCGCTGATCATGAAGCGGACCCGGCCGCCGAAGCGCTCCTGGACCTTGTGCAGCACGAGCTTCGTGGCGAGGGCGTGCCGGCGCTGCAGGCCCGACGAGGGCTGCTCGCCCCGGGCGAGGACGTCGCGCATCTCGCCGCCGACCTTGAGGGCCCAGTCGATGAGGCGCTTCTTGACGCCCTTCTCCCCCGCGAACATCAGCGCGATGCGGCCGTGGGCCTTCTCGAAGATGCGCGGCGGACCGGCCATGAAGGTGGGCTTGATGACGGCCATGTGGTCGACGATCTTGTCGACCCTGCCGTCGACGGCCGTCGGGAAGCCGATCTGCAGGCCTGTCGCGACGAGCATCTTGCCGAAGACGTGGGACAACGGGAGCCAGAGGAACTGGAGGTCGTCCTTGGTGAACGTGCCGATGGCGTCGATGACGGCGCCCTCGTAGACGACGCTGTCCTGCACGAGCCGCACCCCCTTGGGGCGGCCCGTCGTGCCGGAGGTGTAGATGACGACGGCGAGCGACTCGGGGCCGAGCTGGTCGACGCGCGAGTCGACGATGTCTGGGGTGGCGGCGAGCCACTCGCGCCCGCGCTCGGCGAGCTCGTCGGTCGTGATGACCCAGCCGTCGTCGCTGCCGGGCCCGGTGAGGGCGATGACCTGCCGCACGCCGGGGATCTCGGAGCGGACGTGCTGGAGCTTGGCGACCTGCTCCTCGTTCTCGGCGAAGACGATGCCGCTGCCGGAGTCGGCGAGGATGTAGGCGACGTCCTCGGCGATCGTCGTCGGGTAGACGGTCGTGGTCGCGCCACCGGCGCAGATGACGGCGAGGTCGGCGAGGATCCACTCGACGCGCGTCGTCGACGCGATGGCGACCCGGTCCTCCAGCTGCACGCCGAGGCTGATGAGCCCGGCGGCCCACTGCTCGACGATCTCGTGCGTCTGCCCCCAGGTCAGGGTGGTGAGCTCGCTCGACCCCTCGGCGAAGTAGAGGTAGGCGGGGGCGTCGGGCGTGGCGCGGACCCGGCTGCGGAAGAGCGCGCCCACGCTGGGAGCGCGGCCGTCGAGGACGTTCTGGTCGACGTCCCGCTCGGCGAGTGCCTGGAGGGGCATGTGGACTCCTTTGTCGCTGCGGGCCGGCCCGTCATCGGCGTCTGCGGGCGCCCGCCATGCCGGGATGATGTCAAGATTCGACTCCCCAGTCACGCATTGTCGACGTTCCTCACCGAAACGTGACCGCCGGGTAACCCCGCGGCCGTGACCCGCCCCCGCCCTACCGCGTCGGGCGGACCTGCCCACCAGCGCGGACGCCCGCCGGACCCGTCGGACCGCGGCGCCGCACGGACGCCGCCGCCACGTTGCCGACGAGGCCGACGGCGACCCACGACGCGATGAGCGAGGACCCGCCGCTCGAGACGAACGGCAGCGGCAGGCCGGTCACCGGCATGAGACCGAGGTTCATCCCGACGTTCTCGAAGGCCTGCACACCGAGCCACACGGCCACCCCGATGGCGACGAGCCGCCCGAACGCATCGGCCCGGCGCGCGACGACGACGCAGCGCACGACGATGAAGCCGATGAGCACCACGAGACCCGCGGCCCCCAGGAAGCCCAGCTCCTCCCCCGCGACCGAGAAGACGAAGTCGGTCTCCTGGAAGGGGATGAAACCGCCCTGGGTCTGCCGGCCCTCGAACAGGCCCTGTCCGCCGAGGCCGCCGGAGCCGATCGCGACCCGGACCTGGCGCGTCTGGTAGCCGATGCCCTGCGGGTCGAGGGAGGGGTCGAGGAAGGCCCGCAGCCGGTTGCGCTGGTAGCCCGAGAGCAGCGGGGTCAGGAAGGCCGCCGCGACGGCGCCGGCCCCCGCGACGAGCACCGCGACGGTCCACAGCCACGGCGCGCCCGCGGCCGCGATGATGACGACGGACATCGCGACGAGCACGAGGGCGGAGCCGAGGTCGGGCTGGGCCAGGACGAGGAGCACCGGTATGCCGGCCACGACCCACGCGAGGACGACGTCGCGGTGCCGCTGGCGCAGCCCCCGCTCGGCACGCTCCGCGAGCAGCATGGCCAGACCGACGGCCAGGGCGACCTTCATCAGCTCCGATGGCTGCAGGGTCATGCCACCGGGCAGCCGGAGCCACGACCGTGAGCCGTTGACGGTCGACCCCAGCGGGGACACGACGGCGGCGAGGCCCAGGACGGCCAGCACGTAGACGACGGGCGCGAGCGCGCGGACCGAGCGCACGTCGAGGCGTGCGACGACGGCCGCGCACGCGATCCCGACCGCGAGGGCGACGAGCTGCTTGAGCGCGGCGCTGCCACCGGACGAGGCCCTCGTCGCCGACCACACGAGCACGACACCGACGACCGAGAGGCCGAGGGCCCCGATGAACAGACCGAGGTCGACCTGCTGCCACCTCGGCCCGGCTCGACGGCCCGACCCGGGCGCCCACCGGGCACCGGTCCGCGACCCGCCGCGCGCGGGCCGCGGGAGGGTCCCTACGACGGGACGATCGCCGAGAGGATCTCGCGACACCGCGCCACGTCCTGCGCCATCTGCTCGACGAGCATGTCGATCGACTCGAACCGCAACGTGGGCCGCAGGTGCGAGACGAACTCGACGGCGACGCGCTCCCCGTAGAGGTCGAGGTCGGTGCGGTCGAGGACGTAGGCCTCGACGCGCCGCTGGTGGCCGTCGAAGGTCGGGTTGGTCCCGACCGACACCGCGGCCGGGAGCGTACGGTCGGGGGCACTCTCGTCGAGGTCGAGACGGACGAGCCACCCGGCATACACCCCGTCGGCGGGCACGAGGCCCTCGTGGTCCTGGGAGAGGTTCGCCGTGGGGTAGCCGAGCTCGCGGCCGCGGTGGTCGCCGTGGACGACCGCACCCGTGACGCGGTGGGGGCGCCCCAGGATCTGGGCCGCGTGGTCGACGTTGCCGCCGAGCAGCTCGGCGCGCAGCTGCGTCGAGCTCCAGCGGGCGCCCTCGGTCGCGCCCTCGCCGATGTCGTCGAGCGCGACGACCTCGAAGCCGTGCGCCCCGCCGAGCTCGCGCAGGGTGTCGACGTCGCCGGAGTTGCGCACCCCGAAGCGGGTGTCCTTGCCGACGACGACCGCGCACGCCCCGAGCGCGTCGACGAACGTGCCGCGGACGAACTCCTCGGGCGTCTGCTGGGCGAACTCGCGGGTGAACTCGATGACGAGCACCGCGGCGAGGCCGACCGACTCCAGCGCGTCGAGACGCTGCTCGAGCGACATGACGGCCGCCGGCGCACGGTCGGGGTAGAGCACGGCGATGGGGTGCGGCTCGAAGGTCACGGCGACCGGCAGCGCGTCACGGTCGGCGGCCTCGCGCACGACGCGCGTCAGGACCTCTCGGTGCCCGCGGTGCACCCCGTCGAAGTTGCCGAGGGTGACGACGGTGGCCCCGAGGTCGGCCGGGATGTCGTCGAGTCCGTACCAGCGCTGCACGGCGCCCACTGTAGTGGCCACGCCGGAGCGGCCGTCCGACGGCTCGGGTACGGGCATCAGGCACCCGCTCCGGACGCGGCGAAGACCACCTTGGCCCGGGCCGTGGCCCGGGTCTCGTCCAGAACGGCGACGAGGCGTCCGTCGGGGTCGATCGCGGCCACGGCGTCGGAGCCGGCCACGACGCTCGGGATGCGCTGGCCGTAGCCGAGCGCGACGGCCTCCTGGGCCGAGACCTCGTGGACGGGCAGCTGCGCGCGGGCCGCCTCGGCGATCGGGAGCAGCGGTATGCCGTCAGGCCCGTCGGACTCCGACGTGGCCGTCAGTGCCTCGAGCGACGCGGCGTCCTCGAGCCCGAACCGGCCCACCCGCGTGCGCCGCAGCGCCGTCAGATGGCCCCCGACGCCGAGCGCGGCGCCGAGGTCGCGGGCGAGGGCTCGCACGTAGGTGCCCGACGAGACGTCGACCTCGACCTCGACGTCGACGACGTCGATGGCCGGACCGACCTCGGGCGTCGCCGTGGCCGGGCGGACCGAGAGCACGTCGAAGCGGCTCACCGTCACCGGACGCGCAGGCAGCTCGACCGTGTCGCCCTGTCGCACACGGGTGTAGCTGCGCACGCCCTTGACCTTGATCGCGCTGACGGCGCTCGGCACCTGCTCGATGTCGCCCGTGAGCGCTGCGACGGCGGCGGGCAGCGCCGCCTCGAGAGCCGGCACGTCGTCGACGCCCAGCGCCGCGGTCGTCTCGCCCTCGGCGTCGTCGGTGAGGGTCGCCATGCCGAGACGGATCGTCGCGGCATACGACTTGTCGCAGCCGACGAGGAAGGTCAGCAGCTTGGTGCCCCGGTCGACGCCGAGCACGAGGACGCCGGTGGCCATGGGGTCGAGCGTGCCCGCGTGGCCGACCCTGCGGGTGCCGCAGAGCCGGCGCGCACGCGCCACGACGTCATGGCTCGTCCAGCCGGCCGGCTTGTCGACGACGAGCAGGCCCCCCGAACGGTCGGTCATCGTGCGTCGACGTCCGCGTCCACCTCGGCGTCCACGGTGTCGTCGCCATCGGTGTCCTCGGCCTCGGAGCGGTCGACCGGCTTGCGGTACGGGTCGGCGTCGCCCGCGGGCTTGGCGTTCGCCGCAGCGCGGGCGAGCTCCTCGTCCCGGGCACGCGTCTGGGCCACGAGGTCCTCGAGGTGCGCGGCGCCCTCGGGCAGCGCGTCGGCGATGAACTCGATCGACGGCGTCAGGCGGATGCCGATGCCCTTGCCGACGGCGGAGCGGATGCGGCCCTTGTTGGCCTCGAGGACGTCGGCCGTGGCCTGGCGGTCCTCGTTGCTGCCGAAGACGGTGTAGAAGACGGACGCCTGCTGGAGGTCGCCCGTGACCCGGGCGTCGGTGATGGTGACGAACCCGAGTCGTTCGTCCTTGAGCCGGAACTCGAGGTACTCGGCGACGATGACCTTGATCCGGTCGGCGATCTTGCGGGCGCGGGCGGGGTCAGCCATGACTACCTCTGCTTTCGTGTGACGTGCGGTCGGACCGGTCGAGCCGGCCCGACGTGGTGTTCACCCTAGTAGCGGGCCGCGGACGGCCCACATTCCCCGGCTGCGTCCCGGGGCGTCCGCGGGCCGGGTGGCGCCGAGCGGACGGCGACGGCGCCGACCCCCGTGGGGGCCGGCGCCGTCGGTCGTGTCGCGAGCTCAGGCTCGCGGCTTCTCACGCATCTCGTAGGTGGCGATGAGGTCACCGAGCTGCAGGTCGTTGTACGACCCGAGGTTGATACCGCACTCGAAGCCGTCGCGGACCTCGGTGACGTCGTCCTTGAAGCGGCGCAGACCGGCCACCTCGACGTTCTCGGACACGACGACACCGTTGCGGGTGATGCGGGCCTTGGAGCCACGCTTGATCTCGCCGCTGCGCACGATCGAGCCGGCGATGTTGCCGAACTTGCTCGAACGGAAGATCTCGCGGATCTCCGCCGTGCCGAGCTCGACCTCCTCGAACTCCGGCTTGAGCATGCCCTTGAGCGCCGCCTCGACCTCGTCGATGGCCTGGTAGATCACCGAGTAGTAGCGGATCTCGACACCCTCGCGCTCGGCGTAGTCAGCGTTCTGGCCCTCGGCCCGAACGTTGTAGCCGATGATGATGGCGTTCGAGGCCATCGCGAGGTTGATGTTGTTCATCGTGATCGCGCCGACGCCACGGTCGATGATGCGCAGGTCCACGTCGTCGCCGACGTCGATCTTGAGCAGCGCGTCCTCGAGCGCCTCGACCGAGCCCGACACGTCACCCTTGAGGATGAGGTTGAGGGTCTCGACCTTGCCCGCGGCGAGGGCCTCGTTGAGGTCCTCGAGCGAGATGCGCTTGCGGGACTTGGCGAGCACGGCCTGGCGGTCGGCTGCCTCACGCCGCTCGGCGATCTGGCGGGCCGTGCGGTCGTCCGGCGCCACGACGAACGTGTCACCGGCGCGCGGCACCGAGCTGAGACCGAGCACCTGGACCGGGCGGGACGGGCCCGCCTCGTCGACGTTCTGACCGTGCTCGTCGAGCATGGCGCGGACGCGACCGTGGGCCGAGCCGGCGACGATGGAGTCACCGACGTGCAGCGTTCCGGTCTGGACGAGCACCGTCGCCGTGGCACCGCGACCACGGTCGAGGTTGGCCTCGATCGCGACGCCGCGAGCCTCCTTGTCCGGGTTGGCCCGGAGGTCGAGGGCCGCGTCCGCCGTGAGGAGGACCGCCTCGAGGAGACCGTCGATGTTCTGACCCTGGCGGGCCGAGACGTCGACGAACATCGTCTCGCCGCCGTACTCCTCCGCGACGAGGTTGTACTCGGTCAGCTGCTGACGCACCTTGGCCGGGTTGGCACCCTCGACGTCGATCTTGTTGACCGCCACGACGATCGGCACGTCGGCCGCCTGCATGTGGTTGAGCGCCTCGATGGTCTGCGGCATGACGCCGTCGTCCGCAGCCACGACGAGGATCGCGATGTCGGTCACCTTGGCACCACGGGCACGCATGGCCGTGAAGGCCTCGTGACCGGGGGTGTCGATGAAGGTGATCGCGCGCTCGACGCCCTCGTGCTCACGGTGGACCTGGTAGGCACCGATGTGCTGGGTGATGCCACCCGCCTCGCCTGCGACGACGTCCTCGTTGCGGATCGCGTCGAGCAGGCGGGTCTTGCCGTGGTCGACGTGGCCGACGACGGTGACGACCGGCGGACGGGCCTCGAGGTCCTCGTCGTCCTCACCCTCGATACCGGTCTCGAGGTCGATGTTGAAGGAGTCGAAGAGCTCCTTCTCCTCCTCCTCCGGGGAGACGACCTGGATGTCGTAGCCGAGCTCGGCGCCGAGCACCTTGAAGGTGTCCTCGTCGAGGGACTGCGTCGCCGTGGCCATCTCACCGAGGTGGAAGAGCACGGTGACGAGCGATGCCGGGTTGGCGTTGATCTTGTCGGCGAAGTCGGTCAGCGAGGAGCCACGACGGACACGGATGGTCGTCTTGCCGTCGCCACGGGGGACGGTGACGCCACCCAGGCTCGGCGCCTGCATCTGCTCGAACTCCTGGCGCTTGGCGCGCTTGGACTTGCGGCCTCGGACCGGACGACCGCCACCGCGACCGAAGGCACCTGCCGTCGAGCCACGACCGCCGCCGCCACCGCGGGGACCACCGAAGCCGCCGGGACGACCCGGGGCACCACCGGGGCCACCACCGAAGCCGCCACGGCCTGCGCCACCACCGGGACCACCACGGCCCGGGCCACCGGCCGGGCGCTGACCCGGACGGCCGACGGTGCTGCGCTCCGGCATCATGCCGGGGCTCGGACGCGGGCCACCGGGACGCGGGGCGCCACCGGGAGCACCGCCCGGACGACCGCCTGCGGCAGCGCCGGGACGCGGAGCGCCACCGGGAGCGCCGGGACGCTGTCCACCGGGACCGCCCTGGCCGCCGGGACGCTGCTGCGGACGCGGCATGCCCTGGCTGGGGCTGAACGGGTTGTTGCCCGGACGCGGGCCGGCGTCGCCACCGGGACGCGGGGCGCGGGTCTGGCCCATGCCCTGGCTCGGGGCGAACGGGTTGTTGCCCGGTCGCGGCTGTCCCGGACGGGGAGCCGGACGCGGGGAGGCCGGGACGCCGGAGGTCTGCTGACCACCGTCACGGCTGGACTGCACCCGACCGGGAGCGGACGCCGCCGGGGCTGCGGGAGCAGCCGGGGCCGGAGCCGCTGGGGCGGGAGCCTTGGGTGCCGGAGCCGAGGGTGCCGGAGCAGCCTTGGCGGGCGCCGGGGCAGCCGCACGGGCCGCCGGTGCCGCGGGAGCGGCCGGCGCGGGGGCCGACGGCGCTGCTGCGGCGGGGGCAGCCGGCGCAGGGGCCGACGGCGCGGGGGCTGCCGGAGCAGCCTTCTGGGGGGCGGACGGAGTCGCGCCCTTGGGGGCGGCCTTGGGGGCCGCCGGCTTGTTGTCGCCGCCTGACGAGCCTTCCCGGGGGAAGGTCTCGATGATCTTGCGGACGACGGGGGGCTCGATGGTCGACGACGCCGACCGGACGAACTCTCCCTGGCTCTTCAAGTGTGCGAGCAGTGTCTTGCTCTCGACTCCGAGCTCCTTGGCGAGCTCGTAGACCCGGACCTTAGCCACATCTCTCCTGTTCCTGGTCCGGCCTGAACAGGAAGTGGCCGAACCGTGGGTTATTGCTGGGGCTTGCTCATCGCTGAGTACTCATCGGGTGCTCATAGCGTTTCAACCCGCCTTGTGGTTCGTTGACTGATCTCTGACTGATCCGGTGCAACCCGCAAGGGGCAGCACCAGTGCGTGCTACTCGTGCTGGACTCCGAGGTGTCGTGCCACCGCGCTCACGTCGACCGCGGCCTGCAGGCGCAGGGCACGTCCGAACGCCTTGCGGCGCACTGCCAGCTCGAAACAGTCGGGGGTCGGGTGCATCCATGCACCGCGTCCCGGCATCCGGTGCCGAGGGTCGGGGCGGAGCGTGACCGGGGGGTTGCCTCCGGCGTCTCCGTCCGTCACCGCGACCACTCGCAGCAGGGCCGACCAGCTATCCATTCCTCGACATCCCACACAGGTGCGGGACGGCTCAGCACGGAGTCCAGTCCGGTCGGCCACAGACAAGTCTACCGCGTCCGGGCGACCGCCCGCTCCACGGGGGCCGCCTCCCGGCCGCTCAGACGTCGTCAGGGGTGGTCCCGGCGCCGCCACGGGGGCCGGACGCGGCCCCGGCCTCGGTGTCGGGCCGGATGTCGATGCGCCACCCCGTCAGCTTGGCCGCGAGGCGGGCGTTCTGGCCCTCCTTGCCGATGGCCAGGCTGAGCTGGTAGTCCGGCACGACGACGCGTGCCGCGCGGGCCGCCGCGTCGACGATCTCGACCGACTGGACCCGCGCCGGCGACAGCGCGGCCGCCACGAAGGTGGCCGGGTCGTCCGCGTAGTCGACGATGTCGATCTTCTCGCCGCGCAGCTCGGTCATGACCGCCCGCACGCGCGCCCCCATCGGGCCGATGCAGGCGCCCTTGGCGTTGACCCCGGCGACCTTGCTGTGGACCGCGATCTTGGTGCGGTGCCCGGCCTCACGGGCCAGCGCCGCGATCTCGACGGTGCCGTCGGCGATCTCGGGCACCTCGAACTTGAACAGCGTGCGCACGAGGTTGGGGTGCGTGCGGCTCAGGCCGACCTGGGGCCCCTTGGGGCCGCGCTTGACGCTGACGACGAAGCACCGCAGGCGCTCGCCGTGGACGTACTTCTCGCCCGGCACCTGCTCGGCGAGCGGCAGGATGCCCTCGACGGTGCCGAAGTCGACGAGGACGTTCCGGGGGTCCTGGCTCTGCTGGATGATGCCGGAGATGACGTCGCCCTCACGGCCCTTGAAGTCCCCGAGGATCGCCTCGTCCTCGAGGTCGCGCAGTCGCTGGACGATGACCTGGCGGGCCGTCGATGCGGCGATGCGCCCGAAGCCCACCGGCGTGTCGTCGAACTCCGGACCGGGCTCGCCGCGCTGCGGGCGCTCGCCCTCCTCGGTCACGGGGAGCAGCTCGCCCTCCTCCCGGGCCCACACGATGACGTGGCCCGTCTTGCGGTCGAGCTCGACGCGGGCGATGCGCTGGCTGCCGTCGGTGCGGTGGTAGGCCACGAGCAGCGCCTGCTCGATGGCCGGGATGAGCACGTCGAGGCTGATGTCGCGCTCCCGTTCGAGGGCGCGCAGGGCTGCGAGGTCGATGTCCATCAGTGGTCCCCTTCCAGGGCGGACGTCTCGTCCGATTCGTCGGTGTCGGGGTCGGCGTCGGTCTCGACGTCCGGCCCGAGATCTGGGTCGGTGTCGGCGTCGGACCGCTTGAACTCGACCTGCACGGTGCCGCGGTGCACGGTGTCGAGCTCGAGGGTCAGCCGTCGCGCCGGCGTCTTCTTCGTCGCGGCGACCTCGAGGGTGAGCGAGTCGGCGCCCACCTCGACGAGGCGGCCGGTGTCGCTGCCGCCCTGGTGGGCGACCTCGACGAGGCGGCCGACCTGGCGCCGGAGCTGGTCGCGCGAGGTGAGGCCACGGCCCACGCCGGGCGAGGACACCTCGAGGACGTAGGGCGACTCGCCCATGACGTCGCTCGCGTCGAGCTCGTCGCTCACGGCCCTCGTCGCGTCGGCGACGGCGTCGAGCGACAGCGGCGGGACGGCGCTGGTCGTGTCGGCGACGTCGAGGTCGGCGATGTCGGAGTCGACGAGCACGCGCACGAGCCGCCTCTTGCCGGCGGGCGAGACGGAGACGTCCTCGACGACGAGCCCGAGGGGCGCCAGCACCGGCTCGAGCGTCGCTCTGATCTCCTGGGCCGTGCTCATCAGTCGACGCCTCCTGCTCTTCTCGAATGTCCGGCGCCGACACCCCGAAGGGCACGACGGACGCCGCGTGCCTCCACTCTATCGGCGCCGGGGCGTCGTCGCCGACCGCCGGCCGCGTGCGAAGATCTCGGCATGGACGGCGACACCCGTGGACCCGGGTCACGGGTGATGGACGGCATGGGTCGTCCGCCTCGGCGTCTCTTCGCGCTGGGAGCCGGCGCAGCCGCTCTCGCCGTGCTCGTCGACCGGGGCCTTCGCCTCGACGTCCCGCCGCCTCCCCCGCCGGTGCCGACTCGGCGCCCCGCTCCCGACGAGGCCCTCCTGCTGCATGCCGTGGCCGACCTCTCGCGCGTCGTCGCGGCGGAGACGTCCGTCCTCGCGGGCGAGGACGGCGGCGCCCTGGTCCGGCAGCTGCGCACGGTGAGCCGTGAGCAGCTCCGGGTCCTGCGCGGACGCCTGACCAACGCGGGCGTCCCGACCGCCGTCATCGCCGCAGCCGTGGCGCGGGGTCCGAGCGCGTCCCCGTCAGCAGCCCCGACGGGCACGCCCACACCCGGGAGCACGGCCACCCCCACCACCTCGGGGACCCCCGAGGCCGGTGCGCCCGTGCGCACCCGCACGGAGCTGGCCGCGCTGCTCGACTCGCTCGACCGGGACGACTGGGCCGAGCTCGCCGCCGCGACGGCCGGCACCCGCGACCTGCTGGCGGCCGCCTGGTCAGAGCGCCTGGCCGGCGCCGTGCTGCTGGGCCGGGAGGTCGCGCTGGCCTCGCCCAGCACCGCCCGGCCGGCCGTCGTCGCCCGCACCCAGCCACTCGTCTACGCCTTCGAGGTCGTCGCCGCTCAGAGCGTCGGGGACCAGCGGCAGCAGGCCGAGGACACCCTCGAGGCCCTCGTCCGCCTCGAGATCGCCGTCTCCGGCACGAGCTCGACGACGCCCGCCGGCTGGGCCCTGCCCCATCCGGTCACCAGCCCGGACGCCGCCCGCCGCCTCGCGACCGAGACGCTGTCGTCGGCGGTGGACGCCTCGACCGAGCTCATGGGAACGCTCCCTGACGCTGCCGCCCTCGAGGACGTGGCCCGCTGGAGCGCCCACCTCCAGGCACTCGCCGTCGACTGGCGCGTGCCCCTGACCGCCTTCCCGGGAGCCTCGGCATGAGCTACGACCCGATGTACGACCTCATCCCCGCCCACTTCGCCCATGCCGTCAGCGCCTACGAGCCCGACGGGCACGAGTCGGGTGACGACTGGCTCGACGCGCTCCCCGGTCTCATCCGCGACCTGCTCGCCGAGTGGGAGCTCGAGCCCATCGGCCGCAGCTCGAGCGGTGTCTGCGCCGTCGCCATCCCGGTGCGCCTCCTCGGGGCGGGACGTGACGTCGTCGGGGTCAGCGGCGAGGGGGTCCTCAAGATCTCCTGGCCCCACCCCGAGGCGGCCACCGAGCACCTCGCCCTGCAGACGTGGAACGGCCACGGCGCCGTGCGCCTCGTGCGCGCCGACCCCTCGCGCTTCGCGCTGCTGCTCGAGCGGCTGCACACCCGCGACCTGATGCGCGTCGACATCGACGAGGCGTGCGGGGTCATCGGAGACCTCCTCGCTGTCCTGCGGCGACCGCCACACCCACGCGTCCCCAGCCTCACGGCATACGCCCTCCGTCAGGCCGACGAGCTGCGCGCCGCACCTGCGGTGCTGCCGCGTCGCTACCTCGACCAGGCGGCGGCACTCGCCAAGGAGCTCACCGACCGCGCACCGTCCGAGGACCGGCTGCTGCACACCGACCTGCACTACACGAACGTGCTCGCCGCCTACCGCTCCCCCTGGCTGGCCATCGACCCCAAGCCGATGGCCGGCGACCCCGCCTTCGAGGTGGCGCCCGCACTGTGGAACCGGGCCGACGAGCTCGGCACGGGATCGGAGGTGCGGTGGTCCCTGCGCCGACGCCTCGAGATCATCTGCGAGCGCGCCGGTCTCGACGAGGGACGCGCCCGGGCGTGGACCATCGTCCGAGAGGCCGACAACGCCCTCGACGCCGCCGAGGGGCTCGCGGCGAGCCCGGCCGACGACGCGTGGGCGCACGACCGGATCAGCCTCGCGGTGACGATCATCAAGGCGATGAACGACTGACGTCGGGGCCCGTCGCGACCGGTGCGCGACGGGCCGGGATCAAATCGTTTCGACTCCGACTGTCGGACGCCGTAGCCTGTGTCGCGCTCCCCCCTTCGTTGTCGAAAGGCACTCGCATGCCTCGCCTTGCCATGCCCACCTCCCGCGACCGTCGCCCGGCCCCGCCGACGCCGGCCCGCGAGATCGCGCGCATCGCCGTGCCGGTGAGCATGGAGTTCGTCCTCATGCTGGTGCTGAACTTCGTCAACCAGATCGTCGTGGGCAGCCTCGGCGCAACGGCCATCGCAGCCGTCGGCTTCTCCAACAGCCTGACCTTCATCCTCGCCGTGACGCTCGGCTGTCTCGGGACGTCGGTCAGCATCCTCGTGGCCCGCGCGCACGGCGCCGGCCGGCGTGACGCCCTCGACCACACCGTGACGGCAGCGCTGCTCGTGGCCGTCGGTCTGGGCGTCGTCGTCTCCGTCGTGCCGTGGTTCTTCGCCGACCACCTCATGGGTCTCGTCGGCGCCTCGCCCTCGGTCGCGGCGGCCGGCACCGACTACTTCCGCCTCACCGTCCTCGCGACCCTGCCCGTCATGCTCAGCGCGATCCTGTCGGGCGTGCTGCGCTCGGCCGGACGGCCGACGAGCCCGATGATCGCGACCATGGTCACGGTCGTCGCCAACTCGGTGATCGCGTACTCCCTGGTCGTCGGGCTCGGCCCACTGCCCTCGCTCGGCGTCGCGGGCGCCGGCTGGGCGACCCTCGTCACCGCCGTCGCCAAGGCCCTCATCCTGCTGTGGATGACCTACGGGCGCCGCGGCGTCGTGGGCTGGAGCCTGCCCGACAGCCTGCGCCAGTGGCGGGCCGTCATCGTGCCGCTGTTCGTCCTGGCCCTGCCGCTCGGCGTCACCGAGCTGTTCTGGACCGTCGGGACCTTCCTCTACAACGTCGTCTTCCAGCAGCTCGGCGACGAGGCGCTGGCTGCCGCCCAGATCGTCACGACGCTCGAGGGCGTCTTCGTCGTCGGCAGCATCGGGCTGATGAGCGCCACGACGACGCTCGTGGGGCGTTCGGTCGGGCGCGGTGACGTCACCGACGCGATGGCCTGGGTGCGCCGCCTGACGCGCGCCGGCATCGGGACGGCCGTCGTCTTCGGAGTGCTCTTCGCCGTGTCGGTGCTGCTCCTCGACGTCCTCTTCGGCGAGGCAGGCCGCGACGTGCGCACGATGGCTGGCGTCGGCATCCTCATCAACGCCGCCTTCCAGGTGGTCAAGGTGCGCAACATGATCGTCGGCGCGGGCGTGCTCCCCAGCGCGAACGACGTGCGCGGCGTCATCATGGGCGACGTGGTCGGGGCCTTCGCCATCGGGCTGCCGCTCGCCGTGGTCCTCGGGCTGCACACGCCGCTCGGCTACGTCGGGATCTTCGTCGCCCGCATCCTCGAGGAGCTGGCCAAGCTCGCGATCTTCACGTGGCGGGCCAGGCGCGTGCGCTGGGACGTCCTCGTCGCCAAGGCGGCGGGACCGACCGGCCCCGCACAGCCTCAGGACGTGACGACGAGCTCCTGACGCATGCCGCTCGCGTAGTGGTTCTGCAGGTTGCAGACCAGCTCGTAGTGACCGGGCGCCAGGGTGAGCGTGACCCAGCCGACACTGCCCGACGCGATGCCGTCGCCCTCGCCGGCCGCGCACGAGGCCGACGCCTCCCCCAGGCTCCCGGCCTCGTCCACCGTGCCGTCGGACCGGACGACACGCTGACCCGCCGAGGCCCCTGCGGCCAGCGGCAGGACGACGAGCTCGTGGGTGCGCCACCCGGTGTTGTCCACGACGATGTTGACCCGACCGCTGCGGACCGTCGCGGGTGCAGCGGTGAGAAGCATGTGCGAGCCCATCGGGGCGACCCCGCCCATCATTCGCGACATCCCCATGTCGACGAGGGTCACCGTGACGCGTTCCCCGGCCAGGTCGGCGGGGGCGGCGCACGACAGCGGCGCCGCCAGGTGCGCGCCCGGGGTCGGCGTCGCGCGCAGACCGTTCATGCCGCCACCCGTGCCCCTGCCCGTGCCACTGCCCATGCCACTGCCCGGGGTCATCGACACGGTGGTCGTCGAGCACCCGGCGAGCACCACGCCGGCTGCGAGCGCGGCCGCCCAGCCACGACGCCGACCCCGGTTGCGAGCACGTCCTGCCATACGACGAACCTAACCCCAGGGGGTATGGTCGGCGCCCGGTTGTGACGCACCAGTCGTCCGTCTCCGGCCGGCGTGCGCGAGAGTGGATCCATGCCCAACCGCCTCGGAGCCGCCACCAGCCCGTACCTGCTGCAGCACCGGGACAACCCGGTGGACTGGCAGGAGTGGGGCGAGGAGGCCTTCGCCGAGGCCCGCGCGCGCAACGTGCCCGTCCTGCTGTCCGTCGGCTACGCCGCCTGCCACTGGTGCCACGTCATGGCGCACGAGTCGTTCGAGGACGAGGCGGTGGCCGCGGCGCTCAACGAGCGCTTCGTGTCGGTCAAGGTCGACCGCGAGGAGCGACCCGACATCGATGCCGTCTACATGTCCGCGGTGACCGCGACCACGGGCCACGGCGGGTGGCCCATGACGGTCTTCCTGACGCCCGAGGGAGAGCCGTTCTTCTGTGGGACCTACTTCCCGCGTGACCACTTCCTGCGCGTGCTGACCGCGCTCGACGAGGCGTGGCGCACCCGTGAGGAGGAGGTGCGCGCGTCCGGCACGCACATCGCGACCAGCCTGGCCGACGCCCTCCAGCCCCCGAGGCCGTATGCCGTCGAGCCCCGCGCGCTGTCGGGCGCGGTGGAGCTCTTGGCTCGGCAGTTCGACCGCACCGCAGGCGGATTCGGGGGCGCCCCCAAGTTCCCACCGTCGATGGTCCTCGAGTTCCTGCTCCGCCACCACGCGCGCACCGGCGAGACGTCGTCCCTCGAGATGGCGTCCCGCACGCTTGAGTCGATGGCCCGCAGCGGCCTCTACGACCAGCTCGCCGGGGGCTTCGCGCGCTACGCCGTCGATGCCGGCTGGGTCGTGCCGCACTTCGAGAAGATGCTCTACGACAACGCCCTCCTGCTCCGCGCCTACACGACGTGGTGGAAGGTGTCCGGCGACCCCCTGGCCCGACGGGTCGTCCTCGAGACGGTCGGCTTCCTCCTTCGCGACCTCGCGAGCGACGGGGGCGGCTTCGCCTCGTCGCTCGACGCCGACGCGGACGGCGTCGAGGGGCTGACGTACGCGTGGACACCCGCCCAGCTCGCCGACGTCCTCGGCGACGACGGGCCCCGTGCGGCCGAGCTGTTCGGCGTCACGCCGGAGGGCACCTTCGAGCACGGTGCGTCGACCCTGCAGCTGAGGTCCGAGCCCGCCGACCGCGGCTGGTTCGACGACGTCCGCTCCCGCCTCCTGACGGCCAGGGCCGCACGGCCGCAGCCCGGGCGCGACGACAAGGTCGTCACCTCGTGGAACGGCCTCGCGATCGGTGCGCTCGCCGATGCAGGTGGCGCGTTCGACCGGGCGGACTGGGTGCGGGCTGCCTCCGCCTGCGCCGCGCACGTGCTCGACGTCCACGTCGTCGACGGCGAGCTGCGGCGCGCCTCCCGCGACGGTCGCGTGGGCGCGGCCCGGGCCGTGGCGGACGACCACGGCAACCTCGCCGAAGGACTGCTGGCGCTCCACCAGGTCACCGGCGAGGGTCGCTGGCTCGACGCGGCCCGCGAGGTGCTGCACCGGGCCGAGGACTTCGCCGCGAATGACGGAGGCTTCCACGACACGGCAAGCGCCGCCGAGCCGCTCTACCTGCGTCCACGCAGTGCTGCCGACAACGCGGAGCCGGCCGGGCAGTCCTCTCTCGCGGGGGCGCTCGTGACCCTGGGCGCAGTGACCGGGGACCCCGAGACCCTCGACGCCGGCGCCCGGGCGACCGCCGCCGGGCTCGGCCTGGCGGTCCGCGAGCCCCGCTTCGGCGGCTGGTCCCTCGCCGTCGCGGAGGCACTCGTCTCGGGTCCGTTGCAGGTCGCGGTCGTCGGATCCGGGGCTGACGCCGACGCCCTCGAGCGGGTGGCGCGGCGCTCCCCCAGCCCGGGTCTCGTCGTCGTCCGCGGCGCGTCGGATGCGGTGGGGGTCCCGCTCCTCGCCGGACGCCCGCTCGTGGACGGCCACGCGGCGGCATACGTCTGTCGTCACATGGTGTGCGAGCTGCCGACGACGGACCCCGAGGTGCTCGTCGAGCAGCTGCGGGCCGGCCGGCCATCGGCCGACGGGTGAGGCGCGAACCGCCCATCTTGCGGATCTGTCCGGCCAAACCCGTGCATTCTGCAAGAATCACCGCATGATGGGCTCCGCACGCACCGCAGTCGTCGTCGAGGACGACGACGACATCCGTGAGCTCATCACGCACAGCCTGACGATGCAGGGCTTCGCGGTGTCCACCGCGTCGTCCGGGCAGGCCGGTCTCGAGCTCGTCGTCGCGACGGACCCCGACCTCGTCACCCTCGACCTCGGGCTCCCGGACCTCGACGGCATCGAGGTGTGCCGCCGGGTCCGCGACGTGAGCCAGGCCTACGTCGTCATGATCAGTGCGCGCACCGACGAGATCGACCGCCTCATGGGCCTCGAGATCGGTGCCGACGACTACCTCACCAAGCCGTTCAGCCCTCGCGAGCTCCAGGCCCGCGTCAACGCCATGTTCCGCCGTCCCCGCACGGGAGGGTCCAACGGCGCCGCCGACGGAGCCGGCCCTGTCGCCCCGGTCCCGGCTCCTGCCACGGAGGGTGCGCCCCGAGCGGCGGAGTCGACCGTCGACGCGAAGCACCCGCTCGTGCGCCACGGCCGCATCGCGGTCGACCCGGAGGGTCGCGTCGTCACGGTCGACGAGCAGGAGGTCGACCTCACGCGCACCGAGTTCGACCTGCTCACGACCCTGCTCAGCGCTCCGCGCCGGGTGTGGTCGCGCGCGGTGCTGCTCGACAGCCTCTGGGGGCCGGGATGGTCGGAGGAGCACCTCGTCGAGGTGCACGTCGGCAACCTGCGCCGCAAGCTCAGCCGCCTGGGCCCGGACGGCACGCGAGCCCCGATCCGGACCGTCCGCGGCGTGGGCTACCGCATGGAGGAGCCCGACGCCTTCTGACGTCGCGGGCGGCCGGGCCCGGCGCCCTGGACCGTCGGACGGGTCGGGACCTGTCAGACTGGTGGACCGGTCAGACCGGACTCTCGACGGCTCCGTCGAGGTGCTCACGCAGCGCTCGGCGCGCTCCCGTCGCGAGCGCGAGCATCGAGGCACCGCGCTCCCGCGCCAGATCGTGCTCGCCGCGGCGCACGGCGTCGATGACGCACCGGACGGCCGACTCGAGCCGGGCGAGTCCGACGGTGGCCGAGGAGACGCGAAGGCTCAGCAGGACGTCCATGGCGGCAACCTCGTCGCGGCGGTCCAGAGCGGTGGCGGCGCGTGTCAGTCGCGCCTCGAGCATCCGCAGGTAGGTCTGTGCGATGGAACGGGCGAGCTCTTCGCTCTCCAGCTCCGAGGCGAGGCGCTTCAGCGCGCCCGGGTCGAGCTCCTCTGCCGTGAGTCCGGGACAGACCGGGCCCACGAGCAGCTCAGCGGCCACGGTCGGCGCCGATGACGCCTCGGGCGAGGGAGCTCTCGCGGCGCGGACGCCCTGCGACGAGCTGGACCGGGGCGGGCCGGCCTCCCACCAGGTGGCCCGCCCCGTTCCTGCTACCTCCCCCCCACGGAGTCCTCGAGTGGGCCCGCCGTCCGGGGCGGGCGCCGGGACCGCGCTCCTTCACTGCAGGGTCAGTGTCGGTGCTGGCGGTCATGGCGCTCCTCTCCCCGGATCGGCGGGCACTCGCCCGAAGGTCTCTGTGCCAGCCGGCGGTCCCCCGACCGCTGCTGCTGACAGAGACGACTCTGCCGGGCCAACTGCAAGGGCCGAAGCCCGTCGCACGCATGGTTTGCGCAAGAAACTCGCAAGCCCGTTCCGCTTCGCTACGCCGTGCTCCTTTTGTCCTTGCGCCTCGGACTCAGAGGGCGGTGGAGAGGTAGTCCGTGGCGCTCGTGGCGAAGGCCTCGCTCGTGCTGTCCGAGCCGACGAAGAGCGCCGTCGCCCAGATGTCGGCCCACAGCAGAGTAGGACCCGTGACGGTCACCGACCCCGGGCGCCCGACGAGCTCGCGCGAGTGCGGGTCGTAGAGGTGCGCTCCCCGCGCCGCGGTCCCGGACGTCGCCACCGCTCCCCGCGCGAGGGTCAGGGTGCTCGCGATCCGCTGCCGGTCGAGCGGATCCTCGACACCGACGCGCCACACGATCGCATCTGGGCCGGTCGTAGGCATGTCGGGGTGGGCGCCGATGAGGATGTCCCCACCGGCGTTGATGCAGAAGGAGATCCGCTCGAGCGACCGCAGCGGCACCGAGGCGCGGTCGACGGCCCACCCCTTGACGAGGCCGGTCGGGTCGAAGGCGAGGTCGCCGTCACCCGTGGGCAGGAGCGTCGTGAACGCTCCCTTCGTCAGGACCTCGGCCTCCTGCCCGATGCGCAGCGCCTCCTCGACGAGCGGGCTGCACTGCGACACCTGGACCTCCTCACGGCGCAGGCGCATGAGGTCGGAGTCGTCGCGGTAGGTCGAGAAGATCGAGTCCATCTCGCGCAGGATCCGGAAGGCCTCCGCGACGGCCTGCTGCGCCTCGGGGCGGTCGACGTCGTCGCCGCGCAGGTGGATCGAGATCGGCATCCCCATGATCTGCTCCACCCAGGCGCGCCGGGCCGGCGCGGGAGCCGCGCCCGGTTGCGCGGGCAGCGGGGGTCGTATGCCCTGCACGGGCTCCAGGGGCTGGAGCGGCAGGACGGGCTTGGTGGAGGGGACGGGCTGGCTGGGGGTCGCGGGTCGGCTCATGGTGGGCTCCTCGGTCGCCTGTCTCAAGAGTGCGTCACAGGTTGGCCTGGTCGATGGCGGACTGCAGGGACTGGGTGTAGCCGTCCCACGTGTAGGTCGCACCGGAGACCACGTCGATCTGGGCCGACTGGGCGGCGACGGTCTCCTGGTTGTAGACCGGCACGGCCTCGGAGTTGATCATCTGGTCGTGACGGTCGTTCCACGGGACCTGGAGCACCTCGGCCGCGGTGATCTTGCCGCCCTTGACGGTGATCTGGACCTGGACGTTGCCGTAGCGCGTCATGACCGCGTCACCGGCGTACGTCTTGGCCGCCGACGACGTGCTAGTCGAGCCGGACGAGCCCGACGAGCCCGACGAGCCGCTCGCCGTGGCGGAGGTGTCGGTCGGCTGCTGGCCCGAGGAGTCGGTCGCCGACGCAGACGAGGATCCCGACGTGGAGCCGGTGCTGTCCGAGGTCTTGCTCGTGGTCGTCACCGTCCGCGTCTCGGCGGCCACGAGGGCCGAGGAGCTGCGGGAGGTGCTGTAGCTGAACAGGAGGACGAGCACGGTCAGGGTGCTCATGGCCCAGAGGACGATGCGTCGCATGGGGGGCTCTATTCGTTCGGTACGGATGCGGGGCGGATGCGGGGCGTACGTCGCGTCGTCGCGGGTCCGCTCGGGGTCGAAGGGGTCAGTAGGTGAAGCGTTCGTGGTGCACGGCCTCGGGCGGCACGCCGGCCTCGTGGGCGGCGGTGACGACGGTGTCCATCCAGGCGGGGTTGCCGCACACGTAGAGGTCGCGCTCGGCGATGTCGGGGACGATCCGGGTCAGGGCCTCGGCGTCGCTGAGGTGGCTCGACTCGATGGGCAGCCAGCTGGCACGCTCGCGGTTGCGGTGGCCGACGACGGCGACGACGCGGCCGCCCTTGGCGCGGGCGAGGTCGAGCAGCTCGTCGGCGAGCACGATGTCGGCCTGGCTGCCGACGCGGTAGATGACGACGACGCCGTCGGGCGCTGCGGGCAGCTCCTCGAGGAGGGCGCGCAGCGGGGTGATGCCGATCCCGGCGCCGATGAGCACGGCCTTGTCGCTCGTGCGGACCCCGGCGTGGAGTCGCCCGTAGGGCCCTTCGACGACGACCTTGGTGCCTGGCCTGAGCGTGGCGAGCCGGGCGCTGGACGATCCGACGGCCTCGGCCGTGATGCGGAGCGAGCGGCCGTCCGGCGCGGCGGAGAGGGAGTAGGGGTTGCCACGGGTCCAGCCCGGGCCGTCGAGGAAGCGCCACTGGAAGAACTGGCCGGCGCGAACGGGCAGGCGGTCGAGCCGGCGACCCGTCATGACGACCGACGTCACGGTGGGCGACTCGGCGACGACCTCGGAGACCACCAGACGGTGGCGACGGGACCGGACGAGCGGCAGCCCGATGCGGTAGACGAGGACGGCGACGAGCGCGAACGCATACAGCCCCCACCAGAACACGGTCGCCGTGACGCTCGACGTGAAGTCCTGCCCGGTCCACAGCTGGTGCGGCAGGGCGAGTCCGGCGCCGAGGTAGGCGTAGAGGTGCAGCAGGTGCCACGACTCGTAGCGCAACCTCGCCCGCGCCTTCTTCACCGAGGTCACGACGACCATGACCAGCGCGACGGTGCCGACGAGGGCGAGGAGCATGCCCGGCGAGTGCAGCACCTGGTCGACGAACGTCGGGATGACGCCCATGTCGGTGCCGGCGCTGTAGCCGACGGTCGTGAGCACGATGTGGGCGACCATGAGGTTGAACGAGGTGAAGCCGACGAGCCGGTGCACGCGGGCGAGCTCGTCCTGTCCCCAGGCCTGCTCGACGAACGGGATGCGGGCCATGAGCAGCACCTGCAGGAGCATGAGCACCGAGGCGACGAGACCCGTGAGGCGACCGATGTTGATGAGGCTCTCACCGAGCGTGCCGAAGGCGGTCAGTCCCCCGCCGGCCACCCAGAGGGCGACGACGAACAGCGTGGCTCCCCAGGCGAACACGGCGGACGCGTCCCGCCACCAGCGCGGCGTCGGGGCGAGGGCCTGTCGCCGCGACGCGGCCGGCACCGAGAGGTCGCGGCTCTCGGAGAGGGCGAGTGAGGTCATGGCACCCAGATTCGGCGCAGATCCTGTGCGTGTGCTGTGTCACGAGGATGTCACGCGTGTGAGTCCCCGACCCCCTCGGGCGTGGGGGCGGGTCGCCAGCGCGAGAGGTCGCTCGCGCGGGGCTCGACCCCGAGCTGCTGGCGCAGCAGGTCCGTGGCGAAGACCCGGCTCACCGCGAGGTGGGAGACGGCGTATGCCGTGAGCATCGGCGGCGTGGATGAGCGCAGGAGCCGTGCCGCGCCCTCCAGGGCGAGCGCCGCGGCCCACGCGGTGGGTGCACCGGTGAACAGCGGCCGTTCGGTCCAGCCGTTGGCGGTGGCCACCCCGGCGGCGACAGCAGCAAGGCGCAGCGGCTCGGCGTCTGCGACGTTGAGGATCCTTGCGTCGCAGGGGATCTCGCAGGCCGCGACGGCCGCCTCGGCGACGAGCCGGACGTCGGTGAGGTGGACGAGGGTGTCGGGGTCGCCCGGGCAGACGAGTCGGCCACGTCTGCGTGCGCGGGCCAGTCTCGGCAGGAGCGTGGGGTCGCCGGGGCCGTGCACGGCGTGGGGCCGCAGGACGACGGTGCCGTGGCGGTCGAGCACGAGCCGCTCCTGGGCCGCCTTGGCCCTGGAGTACGCCGACAGGTGGCGCCGGGTCGGTGCGACGTCCTCGGTCAGGACCTCCCGGGGAGGTCGCCGGGCCCGGAGCGGGTAGACGCTGCACGATGAGACGAGCACGACCCGTGCGGCGGGCCAGGTCGACAGCACGGCGCGCGTGCCGCCGACGGTCACGGCCTGGTGCAGAGCCCACGGGTCCCACTCGTCGACGTGCGCGGCCGCATGGACCACGACGTCGACGTTCGGCGCGTCCCGCAACACTCCGCTCGTGAGGTCCCACTGTCGGTGCTCGAGGCCCGGACGCGCGGCCACGGGGCGTCGGCTCACGGCGAGCACGTCGTGTCCTCGCGCCAGCAGCAGGTCCAGGACCGCTCCCCCGACGAAGCCGCTGGCACCCGTGACGGCCACCCTCACGCCGGCGCTCCCTCGCGCCTGCTGTCCACGAGGCCACGCAGGGCCTCGAGGTCGACGCCCGCCGAGCGGCCCCGGCGCGGCACCTCCGCGACCGTGACCACCTCGTCGGGACGCCAGGCCTCGTCCGCGAGTCCCGACCAGGCGCGCAGCACGAGGCGCGACAGGGTGGCAGCGTCCGGCTCCGGCGACCGTCCAGGCACCGGGACCACGGCCAGGACCACGCGCTCGTCCCCCGTCACGGGGTGGGCGACCCCGACGAGGGCGCAGTCGGCGATGGCGTCGCCGAGCCGGTCGAGCAGCAGCGGCTCGACGAGCTCGGGGTAGATGTTGGCCTGGCCCCGGATGATCATGTTCTTGGACCGTCCGGCGAGCAGGAGCGTGCCGTCGGGGCCGAGCTCGCCGAGGTCGCCGGTGCGCACCTCCTCGGTCGGGGACTCGCCCGCGAGGCGGTGGCGGGCCTGCGGCGCACGGACGACGATCTCGCCGACACCGTCGCGGTCGGGAGCCTCGATGCGCACCGAGACCCCCGGCAGCGGGGGGCCGAGGCAGGTGCGGCCGGGCGGCGACGCGAGCACCTGCTCCCCGGTGGCGACAGCGACGGGGAGGGCCTCGGTCAGCCCGTAGACCGCCCGCACGGACACGCCGGGAGCGAGCGATCCCAGCCGACGGACGGTGACCGGCAGGACGGGAGCGCCACCCATGCCGACCTGCCGCATCGCCGGCGGCAGCCCACGGGACGCGGCGGCCAGCATCTTGGCCGGCACGGCATACGCGTGGGTCGCGTGCTCCCGCTCGGCCTGCCGCCGCCAGGCCCGCGTCGTGGCCGTGACGGGCGGCAGCGACCACGTCGCTCCGGCGACGAGTGTCGGCAGCCCGATCATGAGCTGGTCGGTGTGCATGACGACACGCTCGTCGAGCTCGAGGGCCACGACGGCGGCCTCGACACCGGCAGAGAGCGAGCGCAGGGTGTGCACGACCGCCCGAGGCGCGGCCGTCGTCCCTGACGTGAACACGACGAGCGCGTCGCGTGTCGGATCCCCAACGGCCGCAGTCGGACTGCGGTTCGGACTGCCGGTCGGAAGCTGCTCCCAGCGCGTCGCCGACCTCGGCACACCGGGCAGGCGCGGGCCGGTGACGAGGTGGACCAGTCCCGGGGTCGACAGGTCCGGCAGCTGTAGCCCCGATGTGGCCGGCAGCCGCCCGAGCAAGGACGAGAGCGGCCGGCGGGTGGCGGCGTGCACGAGGGTGTCGGAGACCGCCCCGCGCACCGGCACGGTCCGGCGGCGCACGTCGAGCAGCGCCTCGCCGGCTCCGGGGTCGGCCACGACGACGACTCCCCCGGCGAGGACGACCCCCAGGGCTGCGGACACGGCCCGCGGCGAGGGCCGGACGGCGAGCAGCACGCCGTCCCCGGCGACGAGACCGCGGGACGCGAGATGTGCGGCGACGCGCGTGACGTCCGCGCCGAGCTCGCCGAACGTCACCGACCGGCCCCGGTGGTCGCGGATGGCCACGCGACGTGGCGACTCACCGGCCCTCGCGAGGATCGTCGTGACGAGGTCGTCGCGGGGGGTCACGCCGCCCGGTCCGATCGGCTCGGCCCCGCCGACCGCGCCATGCCGTCGACGTGTCTGCCGTTCGGCGTCCGCACGGTCAGCTCGGCGTAGCGCGGCACGAGGACGCGACGGGCAGCCCGGCGCGACGAGACGACGAGCCCCTGCTCGCCAGCCACGTCGAGCAGCATCGCGGTCATCGCGCGCAGCTCGGCGAGGGCGAGCGGAGCCCCGAGGCAGAAGTGGCTGCCGGCGCCGAACCACAGGTGGCGCAGGTCGCCCGTGGCGGGGCGACCGGGGTCGAAGCCGCCCTCGCGCCGGGTCGCCCACCACAGCAGCACGACGACGCGCTCGTCGGCGCGCACGCGGACCCCGCCGAGGTCGGTGACGTGCACGCACCGGCGCAGGGTCGCGAGGCTCGGCGTCGTCATGCGCAGTCCTTCGGCGACGACGGCGTCGACGTCGTGGGAGAGGACCCGTCCGGGCGCGAGGAGGTCGGCGTCGGCGAGCTGCCCGGCGATCCGCGGCAACGCGCTGCTGACGGTGCCGGTGCCCGTGAGGAAGAGTGCTGCAGCGAGGGACCGGGCGTCGTCGAGCGAGGCGCCCTGGCGTGCCAGTCGGCCCATGACGGTGTCGGGTTCCCTTGCCGCGTGGGCGGACTCGGCCGCGTCCTGCACGACGGCTAGCGCCCCGCGCGCCCGACGGACGGCACCGTCGTCGAAGCCGCGGGTGCGCCAGCTGACCATCGACTCGATGGCGTCGCTCGCCTCGAGCAGCGTCGCGGGCGGCGTCGCGGGGTCGAGCCCGACGACGACCCCGATGGCAGCGGCCGACACCTCGCGCGCGAGCCGGACGACGTCGAGGTCCTCACCCGCCCTCAGCCTCGATGCTGCCGCGGCGACCAGCGGCCCGGCGGCGGCGTCGCAGACCTCGCGGACGACGCGAGGCGAGAAGAGGTCGGACAGCGAGCGACGCAGGGCGCGGTGGTCCTCGCCCTCCATGTTGAGCAGGACCCGCTCGCCGAGGACCGGCGTCCACAGGGCCCCCGACGACCCGGGACCGTTCTTGGCGAAGGCGTCCGGGTCGGTCAGCACCCGCCGAGCCACCCCCGGGTCGGCCACGAGCACGCCGACTCCGGGCACGCGTACGACCCCGCGACGCGACACGGCCGAGTCGACCACGCGGGCGACCACGGGGTGGGCCGAACGCACCAGCCGTGACTCCCAGCGGCTGCCGGGGTCGGTGGGCGCGAGCGCCCTCACGCGACGACCCGCACGTCGACGACGTCTGGGCGGTGGCCGTGGTCGAGGTACCACCGCAGGGTGTTGAGCAGGCCGTAGGCGCGCAGCCGCCGGACCGACGCGTGCACGACGAGGTCGCGGTGGTGCTCGACGCGCGCGCTGACTCGTCGCACCCGGTTGACGAGCTCACGGTCCTCGTGGACCTCCTCGATCGCCGTGCGGGGGAAGCCGCCGCTCGCCTCGTAGGCGCGGGCGCTGACGCCGAGGTTGCAGCCCGGGCTCATCCGGTAGGGGCCGAGCAGCCCGGGTGAGCGGTTGCTCGGGCGGAAGCGGCCGAACGCCTGGCAGAAGCCGATGACTCCCGGCAGGACGACGCGCTCCCACGGACGCAGCCGCACCTCGTCGGTGCGGGCCCGCATGGGTCCGGTGACGAGGTCGGCGCCGGCCGCGAACGCGCGGCGCCCGACGGCGGTCCACGGAGGAGTGGGCAACGTGTCCGCGTCGGTGCGCAGCACGTGCGTCGCCCCGTGCGCGATGGCGTGGCGCACCCCCGTGTCGGAGGCCGCGCCCGTGCCCTTGCGCCGCTCCGTGATGATCGTGACGCCGAGTCCGTATGCCGCACAGGCTCTTTCGACGGCGCGGACCGTCCCGTCCGTGCTGGCGTTGTCGACGACGACGAGTCTGAAGTCGCGGTCGTGCTGTGCGGCGAGCGCGGCGATGGTGCGCGCGATGCCGGCCTCCTCGTCGAAGGCCGGGACGACGACCCAGAGCCGGACGTCACCGGCCCCGAGGGGTGCGGGACCCGTCACCAGCGCACCGCCATGGTGCCGACGCTGATGCCGCCCGCGAGCCCGACGAGCAGTACCGGGTCCCCCGGCTCGGCGAGACCGAGCCGCTGCACCAGCTGCCACTGGAGGGGCAGCGTGGCCGAGGCGCAGTTGCCGTGCTCGGGCAGCGTCTCGACGACGAGGTCGCGCCGCAGCCCGAGGCGCGCGGCGAAGACGTCGAGGTAGGGCATCGCGACCTGGTGGACGGCGACGGCGACGAAGTCCTCGACGCCGAGTCCGTCGGCCTTGAGCGCGCGGTGGATCTCCTCGACGTCGACGCTGTCGAACGCCTGGCGCAGGCGGGCGCCGTCCATGACGAAGTAGCCCTTGTCGACGTCGCGCGGGTGCCTGGTGCCACCGGCCGGAAGCTGGCCCACCGACCAGTGCCGGGACTCGGCGGTGAACCAGCGGTGCAGGATCTCGCCTCGGGCGCCCGGTGCGGCCCGCTCGACCAGGGCTGCCGCCCCGGCGTCGCTCATCGTGTAGCCGGGCACCGACTCGACGAACTGCGCCGCGTCGCGCACGGACCACCGGGCCGCGCGCGACGGCATCTCTCCCGTCACGACGAGCACGCGGTCGTACTGCCCCATGCCGATCAGGGCCTCCGCCACCTGGACGCCGTTGAGCCAGGAGTTGCACGCGTTCTTGACGTCCATGACCGGGCACCGGGCGCCGAGCAGGTCGGCCACGATGTGCGACGTCGCGGGCTCGACGAGGTCCTGCGACGCGGAGGCGAACACGAGCAGGTCGACGTCGCCGATCTCGAGGTCGAGCGACGCGAGCGACGTGCGGGCGGCCGCCGCCGCGAGGTCGGACGCCTGGGTGTCCGGGCCGGCGTGGTGGATCCGTCTCACGCCCGTCAGGCGTCCGAGCACGCCGGTGGGAGGGACGAACCCGCTGCTGGACGCGACGATGCGGGCCTCGACCTGCTCGACGTCGAGGGCGTGCTCGGCGACGTGGGCGCTGACGCCGGCGATGCGACTGGACATGCGCGCGTGACCCTCCCTGGCTCGGCGACCGGGCCCTCCCGGCACCGTGCGGGCAGTTTACGGTGAGGCCATGGAGCCCGTGCTGAGCCGACGTACTCACCCCGTGTCGTCGCCGGCGGGCAACCGGCTGGCCGCGCGTCACGAGCGCCGCGTGATCAGGTCGGCCGACCCCCGTCTGGGTCTGCTCGTCGCTCTCGCCCGACGCGGCCCGCGGATCGTGAGGGTGCCCGGCCTCGGCTGGCTGGTCCGGGATCCCGCGCTCATCCGTGAGCTGCTCGTCGACCACCGCTCCACCTCGCTCCTCGGCGAGGGCGGCGTCGGGCACCTCTGGTCGCAGGTGCTCGGCGACTGGGTGGAGGACCTCTTCGACGGCCGGGGCCACCACTCGCTGCGCACCCGCGCCCGCGACCTCTTCACCGAGGCCGCAGCCCGTGACCTCGTGTCGGAGGCCGCGGGACCGGTGACCGAGGTCCTCCGACGTCGCCTGCGTGACGGGGACCGTGACGGGGACACCGTGGACGTCGCCGACCTGGCCAGGGTCCTCGTCGGACGCCTCGTCGTGGCGATGCTCGGCCTCGACGCGACGACCCTCGCCGACGAGGCCGCGATTGCTGGGCTCGACGACGACGGCTGGGGCGCCTACCGGCTCGTCTTCGCCCGTGGTGAGGAGCTCGCTGCCCTGGCCCTGGGGACCCAGGCCGACACCACGCTCTCCGACCACACGGTCGCCCGCGCCCGCGAGCTCCTCGGCGGGCTCACCTCAGGGGTCCCCGCGGCCTACCGCTCCTCGCCGGTCACGACGGTGCTCGGCCGCTGCCGGCAGCTCGGGGTCACCGAGCAGGAGGCCACGGGTCTGGCCTCCCTCCTGCTCGTCGCGGGGACCGAGACGGCAGCGAGCGCGATCGCGCGGACGACGGCCCTGCTCGCCGACACCGGCCAGGCGTCGCGGCTCTGCGCCGCGACGGGTGACGAGCGCGACGACCTGCTCGACGTCGCCGTCCGCGAGGGCCTGCGGGTCACGACCCCGGCACCCGTCATCGGCCGCCACGTCACCCGGGACGTCACCGTCGGCGGACGGACGCTGCGGGCCGGCGACCGGGTGCTGGCCCTGACCTACGTCGCCAACACCGCTCCCGGTGCCCTCGACCTCGACCGGCCCTACCTGCCGGACAACCGGCACCTGTGGTTCGGCGCCGGACGCCACCTCTGCCTCGGGGCGCCGGTGGCGCGCGCCGAGCTGCGCGTCGTGCTCGGAGCGCTGGCCGATGTCGGGCCCTGGGCCGTCGTCGAGCGCGAGCCGGCCCGCCGCGTCCTGATCCCGACCTACCGCAGGCTCGTCGTCGCCCGGGCCTGACGACGGCCCTCCGGCTGGCGGTCAGTCGACGACACCGGAGGTCAGGGCCACCAGCCCAGCAGGCTGCCACCGATCTTGACGATGAAGGCGCTGACGATGACGACGAAGACCGCGCGCACGAAGCCGCTCCCCTTGGCGACCGCGGTGCGCGCCCCGACGTAGCCGCCGAGCAGGTTGGCCGCGGCGATGACGACGCCGACCTTGAGGATGACGAGGCCCATCGGGGCGAAGATCGTCAGCGCACCGAGGTTGGTCGCGAAGTTCGCGATCTTGGCCTTGGCACTGGCCTCGAGGAAGTTGTAGCCGAGCAGCCCGACGAGCGCGAAGACGAGGAAGCTGCCGGTGCCGGGCCCGAGCGCCCCGTCGTAGGCCCCGATGACGAAGCCGGTCAGCATCGCGAGGACGGTGTGGCGGGCACCGTGGAACCGCCGGATCGACTCGGAGCCGAGGTCGGGCTTGAAGAGCGTGTAGGCCCCGACGAGGACGAGGAGCACGAGGATGATCGGGTTGAAGGCCGACTTCGGGATGTGCAGCCCGATGAGCGCGCCACCGATCGAGCCGACGTAGGCGACGGCGGCCATGGGCAGGGCGGTGCGCAGGTCGGGCCGGACCCGCCGGTAGAAGGTGATCGAGCTCGTCGCCGTGCCGAAGATCGAGCCGAACTTGTTCGTCGCGAGCAGCTGCGCCGGCGTGGCCCCCGGCATCCCGATGAGCAGCGCGGGCAGCTGGACGAGCCCTCCCCCGCCGACGACGGCGTCGATCCACCCGGCGACGAAGGCCGCTGCCGCGAGGAAGGCGAGGGTCGTGGTGGTCGGGTCGCTCACGCCCCTTCCGGCTCCTGGGCCTCGTGGTTCCAGAGGGCGACGATCCCCGCGACGTCGAGCAGCTCGTGGGCGACCGCGTCGGGGCGGGCCTCGACCGCCGTGCGCTGGCCCGCCGGGATGTCAGAGTGCGGCACGAGGATCGCGCGCATGCCGACCTGCTGCGGGCCGTGGACGTCCTCGAAGATCCGGTCGCCGACGTAGACCGCGCGCTCGGGTGCCACCCCGAGCGCATCGCACACGGCGCGGAACGCGTCCGGGTGCGGCTTCACGACGTGGATCTCGGACGAGTAGACGTCGGCGTCGAGCAGGTCGAGCACCCCGTCACGCTCGAAGACCTCCCGGTGGTAGTCGCGCGTCCAGATGGTGTTGGACAGCACACCGACCCGGATTCCCTTGCGCTGCAAAGACTCCCAGAGCGGGCGCACTTGCTCGTCCGTGTGGGTGTGCGGCTCCCAGAAGCGCTGGTATGCCGCGAGCGCCAAGTGGTGCCGGTCGTGCTCCGGGTCGACACCGGCCGCCTCGAGGATCGCCGCGATCGACGCACTCTCGTGCGTCTCCCGACCGCGTCGCCAGGCGTGCTCCTCCGCGTCGTGGATGCGCATCGCGAGCGAGTCGGCCTCGGCGAGGTCCTCGGCCGGCATGGCGGGGTCCTCGACGGGGAGCCCGTGCACGGTGCGAGCGAAGACCCGCCACTGCTGCGGGAGGTCCACCTCGTGCCAGGGGGTCAGCGTGCCACCCCAGTCGAAGACCACGGCCTCCACGGGGCGCCGGGAAGCCGTCACGAGCGCTCGATCTCGGCGGTGACCTCGGCGGTCAGGGCGGCCACGGCGTCGTCGACGGCGACCTCACGGCGCTCACCGGTGCGGCGGTCCTTGATCTCGACCTTGCCGTCGGCGAGGCCGCGACCGATGACGAGGATCGTCGGGACGCCGATGAGCTCGGAGTCCTTGAACTTGACACCGGGGCTGACGCCCTTGCGGTCGTCGACGAGGACGGTCAGGCCCTGCACCTCGAGCTCGCGGGCGATCTCCTCGGCCTTGACGAAGAGCGCCTCGTCCTTGCCGGCGGCCACGATGTGCACGTCGGCGGGCGCGAGCTCGCGCGGCCAGACGATGCCCGACTCGTCGTGGTTGCCCTCGACGACGCAGGCCACCGCGCGCGAGACGCCGACGCCGTAGGAGCCCATGACGACGGTGACGAGCTTGCCGTTCTGGTCGAGCACCTTGAGGTCGAGCGCCTCCGCGTACTTCGTGCCGAGCTGGAAGACGTGGCCCATCTCGATGCCGCGCGCCGTCGAGAGCGTGTGCTCGCAGTTCGGGCAGGGGTCACCGGCCCGCACCTCGGCGGCCTCGATGGTGCCGTCGGCCGTGAAGTCGCGGCCCGCGACGAGGTCAATGACGTGCTGACCGGCGACGTTGGCGCCGGTCACCCAGCGGGTGCCCTCGGCGACCCGGGGGTCGAGCAGGTAGCGGATGCCGCTCGTGCCCTCGAGCCCGAGAGCGCCGGGGCCGATGTAGCCCTTGACGAGCGCCTGGTTGGCGGCGAAGTCGGCCTCGGTGAAGGCCTCGACCTCGGCCGGCTCGACCTGGGCGCCGAGACGCTTCTCGTCGACCTCGCGGTCACCGGGCACGCCGATGGCGAGCGGCTCGCGGGTGCCGTCGGGCTGCACGAGCGTCACGACGACGTTCTTGAGCGTGTCGCCGGCCGCCCACGGACGGTCCTCGCGCGGGAAGCGCTCGTTGAGGTGGGCGACGAGCGTCTCGATCGTCGGGGTGTCCGGGGTGTCCTCGGCGTGCGCGGCGGGGACGCCGTCCCAGCCGACGGGGTCGGGCGCGGGCACGCGTACGGCCTCGACGTTGGCGGCATACCCGCAGCTCGTGCAGTGGACGTAGGTGTCCTCGCCTACCTCGGCGGTCGCGAGGAACTCCTCGCTCTTGCTGCCGCCCATGGCCCCGGCCATCGCCTCGACGATGACGTAGTGGAACCCGAGGCGGTCGAAGATGCGGACGTACGCCTCGCGGTGCAGCTGGTAGCTCTTGTCGAGCCCCGCGGCGTCGACGTCGAAGGAGTAGCTGTCCTTCATGACGAACTCGCGTCCGCGCAGCACGCCCGCCCGGGGGCGCGCCTCGTCGCGGTACTTCGTCTGGATCTGGTAGATCGAGAGCGGCAGGTCCTTGTAGGAGCTGTAGAGGTCCTTGACCGTGAGGGTGAACATCTCCTCGTGGGTCGGGCCGAGAAGGTGGTCGGCGCCCTTGCGGTCCTGGAGGCGGAAGATGTTGTCGCCGTACTCGGTCCAGCGTCCCGTGGCCTCGAAGGGCTCCTTGGGCAGCAGCGCCGGGAAGAGCAGCTCCTGGGCGCCGATGGCGTCCATCTCCTCGCGCACGATCCTCTCGACGTTGCGCAGCACGCGCAGGCCCAGCGGCAGCCACGTGTAGACGCCGGGGCTGACCCGGCGCACGTAGCCGGCGCGCACGAGCAGCCGGTGGCTCGGGACCTCTGCGTCCGCCGGGTCCTCGCGAAGGGTTCGCAGGAACAGGGACGACATGTGCAGGGCCACCGGGTCTCCTCTTGTGGTGCTGGGCGTGGTGCGGAACCTTGGAAGGATATCGGCCACCCGGCGCACCTGCCGGACGGTGCCGTAGGGTGCCGTCGGCCCGGGAATTGTCCGGTTGTTGTCCCGACCGGACAAGACGTGGTCACGGGGTTGACGACAGGCAGCACCGCGGGTTCAGTGACCCCTGCCGGATGACGATGTGAGCTTGTCCGGAGATCGTGACGTCCTTGTGACACCACGACGCGGTGTTCGGCCACGTGAGCACGAACCGTGAGGAACAATCGGGACGGGCGCGTGCGCCTCACGAACACCACAAAGGAGTGTTGACGACCAGATGAGCACCCCCTCCAACCCGGCTCCTGGATCATCGAGTGCCGAGACGGCCGGCGCGGCGCAGCCCGCCGCCCCGCCCGGCAGCATCATTCTCGAGATGCGGGAGATCACCAAGGAGTTCCCCGGCGTCAAGGCCCTCTCCGACGTCTCGATGGCGGTCCGTCGAGGAGAGGTCCACGCGATCTGCGGGGAGAACGGCGCCGGCAAGTCCACCCTCATGAAGGTCCTGTCGGGGGTGCACCCCGCCGGCACCTACGACGGTGAGATCCACTTCGAGGGCAAGCTGTGCGAGTTCAACAACATCCGCGACAGCGAGCACGCCGGCATCGTCATCATCCACCAGGAGCTCGCGCTCATCCCGGAGATGTCGATCGCCGAGAACATCTTCCTCGGCAACGAGACGGCCAAGGGCGGCGTCATCGACTGGCTGTCCACGCGCGTCAAGGCGCGTGAGCTGCTCGCCCGCGTCGGCCTCGAGGAGGAGCCGGACACCAAGATCCGCGACATCGGTGTCGGCAAGCAGCAGCTCGTCGAGATCGCCAAGGCGCTGTCCAAGGACGTCAAGCTGCTCATCCTCGACGAGCCGACCGCCGCGCTCAACGAGGGCGACTCGCAGCACCTCCTCGACCTCATCGCGGGCCTGCGCTCCAAGGGCGTGACCTGCATCATGATCAGCCACAAGCTAAACGAGATCGAGCAGATCGCGGACTCCATCACCATCATCCGCGACGGCAAGTCCATCGAGACGCTCCGCGTCAAGGAGGACGGCGTCGACGAGAACCGCATCATCCGCGGCATGGTCGGCCGCGACCTCGAGTCGCGCTTCCCCGACCACACCCCGGACATCGGCGAGGTGTTCTTCGAGGTCAAGAACTGGACCGTCCGGCACCCGAGCGTCCCGGACCGCCTCGTGGCCAAGCACAGCGACTTCTTCGTCCGCCGCGGCGAGATCGTCGGCTTCGCCGGCCTCATGGGCGCGGGACGCACCGAGCTCATGCGCAGCCTCTTCGGCCGGTCCTACGGCACGTACGTCGAGGGCACCATCATCAAGGACGGCAAGGAGCTGCGGCTGCGCACCGTCGCGGACGCCATCGACGCCGGCCTCGCGTACGTCACCGAGGACCGCAAGACGCTCGGCCTCAACCTCCTCGACGACATCAAGCGGACGACGGTCTCCGCCCGGCTCCAGCGCATCACGAAGGGCTTCGTCGTCGACGAGCGCGAGGAGTACAACTACGCCGAGTCCTACCGGAAGTCCTTGCGCACCAAGGCGCCCAACGTCGACGAGGGAGTCGGCAAGCTCTCCGGCGGCAACCAGCAGAAGGTCGTGCTCGCCAAGTGGCTCTTCACCGAGCCCGACCTGCTCATCCTCGACGAGCCGACGCGCGGCATCGACGTCGGTGCCAAGTTCGAGATCTACGGGATCATCCAGCGCATGGCGTCGGAGGGCAAGGGCGTCATCCTCGTCTCCTCCGAGCTGCCCGAGCTGATCGGCCTGTCCGACCGCATCTACACCATCGCCGAGGGCGCGGTCACCGGCGTGCTCTCCCGTGAGGAGGCGGACCAGGAGTCGCTGATGAGGCTCATGACCCGACGCACCCACGGCGGCTCCGCGGAGACCACTCCCACGTCCTCCCGCGAGAGCGCGTGAGCGGCGAGCCGGCCCCGACCACTCCCCCATCCACACTCCACACAGCCAGGACTGCACCCATGGACAAGGTCAAGAAGATCTTCGGTGGCGACACCCGTCAGCTCGGCATGATCTTCGCCCTCGTGGCGCTGATCATCTTCTTCCAGATCTGGACCGGTGGGCTCACGCTCACGCCGGACAACGTCATCAACATCTTCCAGCAGAACTCCTACATCCTCGTGCTCGCGATCGGCATGGTGCTCGTCATCATCGCCGGCCACATCGACCTCTCCGTCGGCTCCGTCGCGGCGTTCGTCGGGATCTGCGTGGCCATCGCGATGCGTGACTGGAACCTCAGCTGGTGGATGGGCATCCTCCTCGGGCTCGCCATCGGCGCGCTCGTCGGCGCGTGGCAGGGGCTCTGGACGGCCTACGTCGGGATCCCCGCCTTCATCGTGACGCTGTCGGGCATGCTGCTCTTCCGCGGCGCCAACCAGTACGTCGGCAAGTCGAACTCGGTGCCCGTGTCCGAGGACTTCCAGGTCATCGGTGGCGGCTACCTCCCCGAGATCGGGCCCAACACCGGCTACAACAACCTGACCGTCCTCATCGGCCTGCTCCTCGCCGTCGGCATCGTCGTCGGCGCCGTGCGCAGCCGCCGCGCGCTCGTCAAGCTCGGCGCCGAGGTCGAGGACGCGTGGATCATGTGGGTGCGCCTCGGGCTCATCTGCGCGGCGATCATCGGCGCCACGCTGCTCTTCGGCTCCGGCCGACCCGGCACGTCGTTCCCGATCTCCGGCATCATCCTCGCGGTCCTCGTCCTGCTCTACGGCTTCATCTCCAACCGCACCGTCATCGGCCGCCACATCTACGCCGTCGGTGGCAACCGGCACGCCGCGGAGCTGTCGGGCGTCAAGAGCAAGAAGGTCAACTTCCTCGTCATGATGAACATGTCGATCCTGGCGGCCCTCGCCGGCATGATCTTCGTGGCCCGCTCGACCGCCTCCGGCCCGTCCGACGGCGTCGGCTGGGAGCTCGACGCCATCGCGGCCGTCTTCATCGGCGGCGCCGCCGTCACCGGCGGTGTCGGCACCGTGGTCGGCTCCATCGTCGGAGGCCTCGTCATGGCCGTGCTCAACAACGGCCTGCAGCTGCAGGGCATCGGCGCCGACGCGACCCAGATGATCAAGGGCCTCGTGCTCCTCGTCGCCGTCGCGTTCGACGTCTACAACAAGTCGCAGGGGCGGGCCTCGCTCATCGGGATGATGATGCGCAACTTCCGTCGCGGCAACGACGACGACACCTCGGCCACGCCGCCGCCGTCGGCGGCCACCGAGACCTCGTCGGTGAGCGAGACCATCCGCCAGTCCAGCTGAATCCCCCGTGCCGGGACCCCGGTGGCCGACAGCCACCGGGGACGGCCCGGCACGACCCACCACAGACCCGGTCAGGGCGCCGCCCGTGACCGAGAAGGATCCGCGTTCGCCCGGACGCGACGAGAGGAAAGAGAGCACATGCGTACCTTCACCAAGGTGCTGGGCGTCACGGCTGTGGCTGCCCTTGCTTTGACCGGTTGCGGTCGGAGCAGCGACACCGGCACGACGCCGGGCGCATCCAACGGGGGATCCGCCGCAGCGGGCTTCCCGGCCGACTCGGTCATCGGCATCGCGCTGCCGCAGAAGACGTCGGAGAACTGGGTGCTCGCCGAGCAGCTGTTCAAGGACGGCCTGTCCGCAGCCGGCTTCAAGGGCGACGTGCAGTTCGCCAACGGCGGCGTGTCCGAGCAGCAGAACCAGATCTCGGCCATGGTCACCAAGGGCGCGAAGGTCATCGTCGTCGGCGCCATCGACGGCTCGCAGCTGGGCACCCAGCTCAAGGCCGCCAAGGACGCCGGCGCGACGGTCATCGCCTACGACCGCCTCGTGAAGAACACGGCGGCCGTCGACTACTACGTCGCCTACGACAACTTCAAGGTCGGCGAGCTGCAGGGCCAGGCCCTGCTCGACGGCATGGCCAAGAAGAAGGCCAACGGCCCGTACAACATCGAGCTCTTCGCCGGCTCGCCCGACGACGCGAACGCCCAGGTGTTCTTCGACGGCGCCATGAAGGTGCTCAAGCCGAAGATCGACGACGGCACCCTGAAGGTCGTCTCCGGCCAGAAGGACTTCAACCAGGTCGTCACGCAGGGCTGGAAGGCCGAGAACGCCCAGAAGCGCATGGACACGCTCCTGTCGGCGAACTACCAGAGCGCCGCGCTCGACGGCGTCCTGTCGCCCAACGACACCCTGGCCCGCGCGATCATCACGTCGGTCAAGGCGGCCGGCAAGCCCGTCCCGATCGTCACCGGTCAGGACTCCGAGGTCGAGTCTGTCAAGTCGATCATGGCCGGCGAGCAGTACTCCACGATCAACAAGGACACGCGCAACCTCGTCAAGGAGACCATCGCCATGGTCTCCGCCCTCCAGAAGGGCCAGGCCCCGACCGTCAACGACACCAAGTCCTACAACAACGGTGTCAAGGTCGTCCCGGCCAACCTGCTCCCCCCGGTCATCGTGACCAAGGAGAACGCAGCCGAGGCCTACGCGAACGACCCGACGCTGGCCCCGCTCACCAAGTGAGCTGAGCCCGCCGCGTCACCGCTCTCGGTGGAGGCCCGTCCCGTCAGGGGCGGGCCTTCGTCGTGTCCGGGCGCGCGTCCCACCGCTGGACACCGACCGCGCCGGGACCCCGACTCGGCGTAGCGTCGCGCCATGGCGGACGTCTATCTCCACGGGCACCATCCGAGCGTCCTCGCGTCTCACGGGGCGCGCACGGCCGCGGACTCCGCGGCCTATCTCCTCCCCCGCCTGCACGACGGCATGCACGTCCTCGACGTGGGCTGCGGGCCCGGCACGATCACGCTCGACCTCGCCGAGGCGGTCAGCCCGTCGGGTCGCGTCGTCGGCGTCGAGAACGTCGCCGGTCCGCTCGAGCACGCCCGCCGCAACGCCGCCGCCCGCGGCGACGTGCGCACGTCGTTCCAGCTCGCCGACGTCATGCGGCTTCCGTATGCCGACGCGTCCTTCGACGTCGTGCACGCGCACCAGGTGCTCCAGCACCTCACCGACCCGGTCGGCGCCCTTCGCGAGATGGCGCGCGTGACCCGGCCCAGAGGGCTCGTCGCCGTGCGCGACGTCGACTACGCCTCGATGGTGTGGCACCCGGCGTCCGACGGGATGACCCGATGGCTAGAGCTCTACCGACACCTCGCCAGGCTCAACCACGCCGAGCCGGACGCCGGTCGCCATCTCGTGGCCTGGGCACACGCCGCAGGGCTCACCCGGCTCACTCCGTCCGCGTCCTTGTGGACCTACGCGACGCCCGAGCAGTGCGCCTGGTGGGGCGGCACGTGGGCCCGCCGCACGCTCGAGTCGACCTTCGCCGCCCAGGCGGTGGACCACGGCCTCGTGACGGCCGACGACCTCGCGGCCATCAGCGCCGCGTGGCAGGACTGGTCGACACATCCCGACGCGTGGTTCGCCATGACCCACGCCGAGGTCGTGGCGCACGTCTGAACCGGACGAGGACCCTTGGGACGACAGGGAACCTGGTCGCGGTCAGCCGGTGGACTTTGCCAGAGTGGTCGTATGCCGCGTCCCTCCCACACGTTCACCCTCGTCACCGAGGCGGCCGTCGCCCGCAGCCGACTCGCCGGGCTCGTGGCCCGCGAGCCCGAGTCCCTCAGCGTCATCGCGAGCGTGACCGAGTCGCTCGTCGCGGAGCCCCACCGCTATGCGGGGCCGCGGTGGTGGGTGGTCGCGGACACGGCCGGCGAGGTCGTGGGCGCCTTCATGCACACGCCACCGCACCCGTTGCACGTCGCGCTGGCCACGCCGGATCAGGCCCGCGACCTGGCGGCGCTGCTCACGGCCGACGGAAGCACACTGCCCGGCGTGGGCGGTCTGCGCGAGCCGGCCGAGGCGTTCGCCGACGAGTGGACGGCCCGAACGGACGACACGGCGACGGTGACCATGCGGGTCGGTCGTTTCGACCTGCCGGAGCGTCCCCGGGTGCCTTTCGAGGTCGCCGGATCCTTCCGCGTCGCCACCGGTGCCGACTGCGCGCTCGTCGACGAGTGGCACCAGCAGTTCGTCGACGCCATCGAGGACGGTGGCCGCACCGTCGCGTCGCTGGTGCGGACCGTCGAGGCCGGGCGGGTGGGACTGTGGGAGCACGACGGCCGGACGGTCTCGATGGCGTATGCGTCGTCCCCGAGTGGGGGCGTGACCCGCATCTCCGGCGTCTGGACCCCTCGCGAGCTGCGCGGGCACGGCTACGCGAGCGCGGTCGTCGCCGCCCTGAGCATCGACCGGCAGGACGCGGGCGAGGCGTGCATGCTCTACACGGACCTCGCCAACCCGACCTCCAACGCGATCTACCGGGCGCTGGGCTACCGCCGGGTCGGCGAGGGTGTCACGATCGGGTTCGGCCGGGGCGGCCTCAGCGCATGACTCCCCCGGCGCGCAGGGCCGTCCGGATCATCGGCCACTGGAGCGGCAACCGCGCCACCGTGGCTGCGAGGTAGCCCTGCCGCTTGGCGTCGTCCGGCTTGCGGTCGAGGCGGCGCTTGGCCTGCCCCGTCATGGTGACGTTCGCAGGGAAGACGGCGACGAGGAGCGCCGCGGAGACGAGCCCGGCGACACGACGCGTACGAGGGACGAACAAGCCCACCGCACAAGCGATCTCGAGGGCACCCGACGCATACACCAGCGCGCGTCGCGACGGCAGCTGCTTCGGCACCATCGCCTCGAACGGCTCGGGCTTGACGAAGTGCATCGTGCCCGAGGTGAGGAAGAGTCCGGCCAGGGCGATGGCGTCCTTGCCGAGCGGGGCGTTGGTGGCGGTCTTCATGACCTCACCCTAGGCGGACGACCGCGGGCTAGAGCAGGACGGTCGTGAAGGCCCCGACCTCGTGGAAGCCGCACCGCGCGTAGGTGGCCCGGGCCGCGACGTTGAAGTCGTTGACGTAGAGCGAGACCTCGTCGGCCAGGCCCGACAGGCACTGCTCGACGACGCTCGCCATGGCAGGGACCGACAGGCCCTGTCCGCGCAGCCGGGGGTGCAGCCAGACCCCCTGCACCTGGGCGCAACCGAGCGCCAGGGAGCCGACGTCCGCCTTGAAGACGACCTCGCCGTCCTCGACCTTGACGAAGGTGTGTCCCGCCCGGATGAGCGATCCGATGCTCGCCCGGTAGCTGCGGTCGGAGCCGAAGTAGGGCGGGTAGCCGATCTCCTCGGTGAACATCGCGGCGGCCGCCGGGAGCACGAGGTCGACCTCGTCGAGACGCGCCGGACGCACGTCCGGGTCGAGGGTGAGGCCGAGGCCCGAGGGCAGCGTCCGCGTCGTCAGCAGGGGCTGGTGCGTGCGGATGGCCCTGACCGGGCCCCACGTCGGCCCCAGTCGGTCCCAGAGGCCCCTGACCTGCTCGCTGGGACCGAAGATCGAGGCGCACTGGCGCCGCATCCGACTGATCCGCGCCGCGACGGCGGCCACCCCGTCCTCGTCGAGCTCGACCGGGACGACGTTGGCGCTGACCCAGGCCAGACCCCGCAGCTCGCCGTCGGCCCAGTGGCCGAGGAGCGCGCCCGGGGACGTGCGCAGCGAGCCCTCGACGATGCGTGCCGCCACGAAGGCGTTGGCCACCCGGTCGCGCGCGCAGACCTCGAGCGCCGCATCGAGGTCGGCCGCCGACAGGGGGCGCACGGGGAGTCGTTGGCGGAGCACCTCCCAAGAGTGCCTTCCCACGGCCCGGGTGTCACCCCGGCGCGCCTCACGAACGCGTCACAGCGCTCCCGCGGGGCGCTCAGACACGGGTGTGCAGGACCGGACGGTCGAGGTCGGTGTTGTCGAGCACCCAGGTCGCGCGGCCGCGCGGGTCGGCCGCCTCGAGGTAGAGGCGTTGCCCGCCGACGTAGCGCCGGTTCTCAGGCGCCTCGGGGTCGGCGTCGTGGCCGTCGCCGAACCGTGCGTTGCCGCGTGGCACGGACACCGCGAAGGGCACGTCGACCCACACGGCTGCGTCCCACACGTCCACCAGCTCCGGCCGCTGGAGGAAGATCCCGTCGACGAGCAGCACCGTGTCCGCCCCGACCGCAACCGGTTCGGGGTGCACGGGGCGGTCGGCCTCCACGTCGTTGACGGCCGGGGTGACCGGCTCGCCGCGGCCGAACGGGTCGAGGACGGCCCGGCGGAACGCGACGTAGTCGTACGAGTCCTCGTAGAAGCTCTCGGGTCCCCGGCCACGGGCGATGCGCTCGGCCCTCGGCCGGTGGAACCCGTCGATCGAGACGCGCAGCACGTCGCGCGCGCCGTCCACGGCGCCGATCACCTCGGCCAGCTGGTCGGCCAGGACGGTCTTGCCGGCGCCGTCGAAACCGTCGACGGCCACGGCCACGCGCTCCCCCGGCCGTAGCGCGACGACACGCTCGGCGAGGTCGCGCAGGACGGCATACCGGAGTGACGTGCCAGGCCCTCGCGAGCTCGGGCGTGGCTCGTCCCCGGCTCCACTCCCCGTCGCGGGGACGGGCGTGCGCACGTCAGCTGACGGTGACGCTGGGGGCGCCGGCCGACTCCTCGTCGATCGGCTCGCCCATCTCCTCGGCGAGGCGCATGGCCTCCTCGATGAGGGTCTCGACGATCTGGGCCTCGGGCACGGTCTTGATGACCTCTCCCTTGACGAAGATCTGGCCCTTGCCGTTGCCGGAGGCCACGCCGAGGTCGGCCTCGCGGGCCTCGCCCGGACCGTTGACGACGCAGCCCATGACGGCGACGCGCAGCGGCACGGTCATGCCCTCGAGTCCGGCGGTGACCTGGTCGGCGAGGGTGTAGACATCGACCTGCGCGCGGCCGCACGAGGGGCACGAGACGATCTCGAGCTTGCGCGGTCGCAGGTTGAGGCTCTGCAGGATCTGGATGCCGACCTTGACCTCCTCGACCGGCGGGGCGCTCAGCGAGACGCGGATCGTGTCGCCGATGCCGCGCGAGAGCAGCGCGCCGAAGGCGGTCGCCGACTTGATGGTGCCCTGGAAGGCGGGACCGGCCTCGGTGACGCCGAGGTGCAGGGGCCAGTCGCCGCGCTCGGCGAGGAGCTCGTAGGCGCGCACCATGATGACCGGGTCGTTGTGCTTGACCGAGATCTTGAAGTCGTGGAAGTCGTGCTCCTCGAAGAGGCTCGCCTCCCAGACGGCCGACTCGACGAGCGCCTCGGGCGTCGCCTTGCCGTACTTCTCCATGATCCGCTTGTCGAGGCTGCCGGCATTGACGCCGATGCGGATCGAGACGCCGGCGTCCTTGGCCTCGCGCGCGATCTGCTTGACCTGGTCGTCGAACTGGCGGATGTTGCCGGGGTTGACGCGCACGGCCGCGCAGCCGGCCTCGATGGCCGCGTAGACGTACTTCGGCTGGAAGTGGATGTCGGCGATGACCGGGATCTGGCTCTTGCGCGCGATCGCCGGGAGGGCGTCGGCGTCGTCCTGGCTCGGGCACGCGACGCGCACGATGTCGCAGCCGCTCGCGGTGAGCTCGGCGATCTGCTGGAGCGTCGCGTTGATGTCGGTGGTAGGCGTCGTCGTCATCGACTGCACCGACACCGGGAAGTCGCTGCCGACCCCGACCTTGCCGACCTGGATCTGACGGGTCTGGCGCCGCGGGGCGAGGACCGGCGGGGGCAGGGGCGGCATACCGAGGGAGACGCTCATGTCGCCATTATGTCCCGCCCCGGTGATGGCTCGTACCCTCGGGCGGGCTCAGCCGAAGAGCTTGATCGGCTTGACGATGTCGGCGTAGATGAGCAGCACCGACATGGTGATGAGCACGAGGCTCATGCCGTAGGCGATGGGCAGGCCCTTGGCGACGTCGACGAAGCCGGGGTCGGGGCGGTGACGGAGGCGGGCCCAGCCCTTCTTGACCCACTCCCACATCGCGCCGGCCACGTGCCCGCCGTCGAGCGGCAGCAGCGGGACGAGGTTGAAGACGAAGAGCGCGAGGTTGAGCGAGGCGATGAGCAGGATCAGCTGCGCGAGCTTGACCCAGTTGCCGCCCTCGTCCGCCGGGATGTCGAGAGCCGCGACCTCACCGCCGATGCGGCCGACGCCGACGACCGAGATGGGACCGTTGGGGTCGCGCGCCTCGGAGCCGAAGGCGGCCTGGACGACGCCGGTCATCTTCTCGGGGATCTTGACGATGATCGAGGCGGTGTCGACGACGCGGTCCCAGACGAAGCCGGGAGCCTGGGTGATCGGGGTGCGGACGAGCTCCTGGCCGGGCGTGATGCCGGCGAAGCCCATCGAGGCCAGGACCGGCTTGCCGTCCTTGGCGACGGGGTTGCCCTGGTCGTCGTAGGTGGCCCGGTCGATGACGGCGGGGGTGATCGAGATCGACACCTTCTGGTCACCGCGCTGGACCACCCACGTCATGGTGCGGCCCTTGCTGTCGCGGATGGCCGCGGTCACCTGGTCCCACGTGCTGATGGCCCTGCCGTCGACGGAGACGATGCGGTCGCGCTCCTGCAGACCGGCGGCCTTGGCCGGCGCGACGGGGTCGCCGGCCTTGCACTGCGGCTGCGGGACCTGGACGGTCGGTGCGGTCGTCGGCACGCACGCGGAGAGGGCCCCGACCTTGGGGGCGACCTGCGGCAGGCCGTAGAGCGTGATGACGCCGGTGATGAGCACGAAGCCGATGAGCAGGTTCATGAGGGGCCCGCCCATCATGATGACGATCTTCTTGCCGGGGCTCAGCTTGTAGAAGACGCGGTCCTCGTCGCCGGGCTTGACCTCCTCCATCGAGTCGGCGCGGGCCTGGTCGACCATCTGGCTGAATCGGCCCGTCGAGAGGGTGCGCAGCTCACCGGGCTTGTCACCGGGTCGCGGCGGCAGCATGCCGATCATGCGGACGTAGCCGCCGAGCGGGATGGCCTTGATGCCGTACTCGGTCTCGCCCCGCTTGCGAGACCAGACCGTGGGGCCGAAGCCGACCATGTACTGGGTCACCTTGACCCCGAACTTCTTGGCCGGCACGAGGTGGCCGATCTCGTGCAGCGCGATGCTCAGCGCCACGCCGATGACGACGACCAGGACCCCTAGGAAGAACAGCACCCCCTCATTGTCACATCGACTTCCTGTGAACCCGATTCGATGTATCCCCGCGGCCTCTGGGCTCCGGTGATACATCGAACGGCGGGGCATCCACAGCCCCTCTCGTCGGGCTGGGGTTGTCCACCGCCAAGGGTCTGCCCCGGACCGGAGGCCACGACCACCTTCATGGTGACTCGGTGGAGAGAAACGCACGTCGCCGTCTGGCCGCACAGCTCGCCGAGCCCTCGGACGGGGTCGTCTCGAGACGGACGCTCGCCGCGGCAGGGATCACGCGTCACGACATCGGCTACGAGGTGGATGGCGGACGGTGGCGTCTGCACGGGCGCCAGACGGTGGCGGTCCACAACGGGCCGCTCGGTGTCGTGGCCCGGCGATGGGAGGCCGTCATCGAGACGGGAAGCGCCATCGCGGCGATCGACGGCGTGACCGCCCTGCAGCACGCCGGACTCACCGGCTACGCGGATGACGAGATCCACGTGTCGGCAGTCCACAACCACAACACGGACCGGCTTCCGGGCCTCACGATGCACAAGGTGATCCGACGCGTGTCCGGCGAGCTCATCCCCGGCGGCTTGCCCCGCACCCGCCCCGAGGTGGCGGCGATCCGAGCCGCCCACTGGGCGAGGTCGGACCGGCAAGCGGCCCTGGTCCTCCTCATGACCGTCCAGCAGCGGCTGACGACTCCCGCTCGGCTTGCAGCCGCGCAACGCGTCGTCCGCGGGCGCACGCGCCGCTCGTTCATCCGGGCCGTCGTGCGTGACATCGCCTTCGGTGTGCAGAGCCTCGGAGAGCTCGACTTCGCTCGACTGTGCCGGTCCCGCGGCCTTCCGGAGCCGTCGCGGCAGGTCGTGCGCCAGACACCCGGAGGCCGGATCTACCTCGACGTCGCCTGGGACGGCTACGACCTCGTCGTCGAGATCGACGGGGCTCAGCACCGTTGGGGCACCGCCGTGACCTTCGACAACCTGCGGCAGAACGACGTCACGCTCTCCGGGGATCGCGTCCTCCGGATCGACGTCATCGGTCTCCGTCTCGAGACCGACCGGTTCCTCGACCAGGTCGAGCGCGGCCTGCTCTACCGTCGCGCTGCGTGAATGGCTCTCCGGACTCCGGACCGCCGGTTCGATGTATCACCGAGGCTTCTGGGCCTCGCTGATACATCGACCCGGCGGGTCAGTCGGTGGTGGGGATGGTGCGCTCGGCGGCGCTCCTGGCCCAGGTGTCGGCCGCGAGGACGTCGTCGAGGGTCAGGTCGCGCACCTGCGAGGCCGGCTCTGCGGCATACGAGTCCACGACCGCGGCCACCGTGTCGACGATGTCGACGAAGCCGATGCGGCCCTCGTGGAAGGCGTCGACGGCGACCTCGTTGGCGGCGTTGTAGACAGCCGGCCACGTGCCGCCCGCCTCCCCCACCCTGCGGGCCAGCGCGACCGCCGGGAAGGCGGCGTCGTCGAGCGGCTCGAACTCCCAGCTCTGCGCCCTGGTCCAGTCGACGGGCACGTCGGCGTCGGCGATCCGCTCGGGCCAGCTCATCCCGAGGGCGATCGGCACGAGCATCCGTGGCGGTCCGGCCTGCGCGATGGTCGACCCGTCGACGAACTCGACCATCGAGTGGATCATCTGCTGCGGGTGCACGACGACGTCGATGCGCTCGAACGGGATGTCGAAGAGCAGGTGTGCCTCGATGACCTCCAGACCCTTGTTGACGAGCGTCGCCGAGTTCGTCGTGATGACGCGGCCCATCGAGAAGTTGGGGTGCGCGAGCGCCTGCTCGGGCGTGACGCCGGCGAGCTCGGCTCGCGAGCGCCCGCGGAACGGCCCGCCGCTGGCAGTCACGACGAGCCGTCGCACCTCCTCGGCGCGGCCCCCGCGCAGGCACTGGGCGATGGCGGAGTGCTCGCTGTCGACGGGCACGATCTGCCCGGGCGCCGCGAGCGCCTTGACGAGCGGGCCGCCGATGATGAGCGACTCCTTGTTGGCGAGCGCCAGGGTCGTCCCGGCCCGCAGGGCCGCGAGCGTCGGCTCGAGCCCGATCGCACCGGTGATGCCGTTGACGACGACGTCGGCGTCCCGGGCGGCCAGCGTCGAGCTCGCGTCGGGGCCGACGAGCAGCTCGGGGTCGTATGCCGTGACGCCGGCCGCGTCGGCCGCGCGCGCGAGCGCTGCGGCGAGGTCGTCCGGCGTCCCGCTCGCCACGGCCACGACGGGAACTCGGAGGGCGACGGCCTGCTCGGCGACGAGGTCGAGGTTGCCGCCGGCCGAGATCCCGACGACCTCGAAGCGGTCGCGGTTGCGGTGCACGAGGTCGAGGGCCTGCGTGCCGATCGAGCCGGTCGATCCGAGCAGGACGATGCGGCGGGGACGGGCCGGGGTGTCAGTCACCCCGGCATTGTCGCGCAGGTGGCGTCCGGCGCCTCAGGTGGTCACTCCCCGGGCCTTCAGCAGCTCGTCGCGCTTGAAGGCGTAGGCGACGGCCCACGTCATGCGCAGGCGGTACATCCGGATGTCGTCGCCCCAGCTGAAGGGGCTGCTGCCGTAGTGGGCGGTCCAGTGCGCGTCGACCTCGTCCCGCTCCGGACCCGGCTCGATGAGCTCGGCCCGGCCATGGCTGAAGAGCGCCAGGTCCTCGCCGTCGACGTGGGCGACGCTGACCGCGGGCCGCGCCGCGAGGTGCTTGGCCTTGGCCGAGCTCCCGGAGGTGCCGAACGTCCACGTGCCGTGGAGGAAGTGGCCGTCGAGGGCGCTGATGCGCGGCTCGCCGGCCGCGGTGACGGTGGCGACGGACAGCACCTTCATGCCGGTCAGCAGCGCGACGAGCTGCTCGGCGGTCAGGGTGCGGTCGTCGTCGATGATGCTGCGCAGGTGGCCCGTCGCGCGCTCGCGGGAGGCGTCGAGCAGGGCCTGCAGGGCGGCGGTCTCGTCAGGTGTCTCGAGCATCCTTCGACGCTAGCGCCGAGCGCCGACAGTGGACCTGATCGCCCGTGCGCCATCGACGGGCGTCACCACCAGCTGGCGTCGGCTGCCGTGGAGAAGCCGTCCTCGCCCCAGGTGAGCCACGAGCCGACGTCGTAGCCCGCTGCCGGGGCAGCGACGTGCGGTGGCGGCAGCAGCACGCTCGACGGCAGCGACGCCGGCCCCGCCACAGGTGTCGACGCGAGCGCGGACCCAGCGGCCGCGACGTCGGCCGGGACCTCCCCGGGCAGGCGCACCGGCTCGCCTGACGGAGGCGGCAGGTCCGGGACGGTCCCCGGGGGCAGGAAGCCGGTCGCAGGATCACGCTGCGGCTCGACGCCGGCCTCGGCGAGGTTCTTGACGACCGCGAGCCGCGTCCGCATCAGCGCGGCCATCCCGGACGCGTCGACGACACGGCCGGGGCCCGCCGGCAGCCAGCCGGTGAACGTCTCGGTCAGACGGGCGCCGAGCTCGCACGGCTCGATCGTCGTGACGACGTCGGCCTCGTGCGACGACGTCAGGTCGCGCTCGACGGAGCGTGCGGGCGGTGTCGCCTCGACGACGAGCGACACCGAGGCCGCGCGCCGTCCGTCGTCGCGGCGGTGGACCGCGAGCACGTGCTCGCGGCCGGGCTCGTCGGCGAGCTCGGTGCGCAGGAGCTGCTCGAGCGAGGGCTTGAGCAGCTGCTCCGACGAGGGCTGGCCGAGCAGCTCCCACAGGCGTTCCGGGGTCGTGGCGATGTCGATCGACGCCGTCTCGTGCACGGGCGCGACGCCCGGGCCGCCCGCCGTCGCGACGCCGTGACCGACGAAGCCGCTCGCCATGGCGGTGTCCACCGGCTCGTCCGACGCGGGGTCCCGGGTCCTGCCGCGCGAGGTGCCCTCGACGTCCGCCTTGAGGCCGAGCAGGGCACGCGCCATCCAGGCCCGGGCGAACTCCGCCACGGGATCCGCAGGCGCGACGCCGTCCAGCTGCTGGGCGACGACGCACCCGCCGTCGAGGGGCTCGAGCGTCGTCGTCAGGACGAGGGCGACCGCTCCGTCGGCCGCCTGGGACACGACCCGCTTCCCGTGCTCGACGTCGACGACGGTGCTGAGACCAGCCCAGAGGCGCCCGTTCGACCGCCGCCAGACGCCGGCGAACTCCGGCAGCCCGGCCCGACCGGTGGCCGGCAGGGCCACGACCCGGACGCAGTCCACCCCGAGCTCCGCGCCCGGGCGGGGCGCCACGAGGTGCGGCCAGACGTCCGCGGGCGGGCGCTCGATGAAGACGCGGTGACCGACGTCGTGCACCACGACGGCCGGGGCGGGCTCGTCACGACGACCACCCCGGTCCCCGAAGAGGCCGCGCAGAAGGCTCACGCCCGGCAGTCTCCCCCCAGCGAGACTGGCTCGTCAGCGGATTCGTCGCATTCCCTCGGGCATGATGAGGGGCGTGAAGACGCTCGGCTCGCGTCAGGTCCTGCTCGGCGTCCTCGCCGTGGCCCTCGTCGTGCTCGCGTGGGTGGTCGTCCGCGCCACGCAGGCCCCGTCGACGACCGCCACGACAGACGGACCTCGCACGAGCGCGACGGACACCCGCACGCCCGGCCGCCAGGGCACCGACCCGGTCTCGGGGTTGCCGTGGGTGGCCGAGTCGGCGCTCCCGCGACAGGCTGCCGACACCCTCGCCCTGATCCGGGCCGGCGGCCCGTTCCCCTTTCCCCGCAGCGACAACCAGATCTTCGACAACCGGGAACGTCTGCTGCCGAGGCAGACTCGCGGCTACTACCGCGAGTTCACCGTCGTGACACCGGGATCCGAGGACCGCGGCGCCCGACGCATCATCACCGGCAGTGCCGGGGAGAAGTACTGGACCGCCGACCACTACGCGTCGTTCAGCCGGATCAGGGAGGGCACGTGACGACGTTCCTGGGCAGGCACAGCGAGGCCGACGACCACCTCGAGCAGCTGCGGTGGCTGGGGCACGACGTGCGCGTCGTGTCCGGCGGCCACGACAAGGCGAGCGTGCTCGAGGCCTTCGCGACCGGCCTCGAGCTGCCCGACTGGTTCGGGCACAACTGGGACGCCCTCGTCGACGCGCTGCGCGACCTCGACAGCCGGCGCGGCGTGCCGATCGAGCTCGTCTGGGACCACGCGGCCGACCTGCGCGAGCAGGACCGAGACGCCTACGACACGGTCGTCGAGATCCTCGAGCAGGTCGCCGACGAGCGCGACGACCTCAACGTCACGGTCGTGACCCGCTGAGGCGCACGGGCGCGTATGCCGTCACGTGACCACCCGCACGACCGCGCAGAGTCGCTCGCGCGGCCACACGGCATATGCCGTCGGGTGGTCAGGAGACGAAGACCCGGTCGTCGATGAGGCGCTCGGTGACCTGCTGGCCCTCGGTGTGGAACCGGCCGTGCTCGAAGTCCTTGGCGAACTCGAGCTCGACGTGGGCCTTGCCGTGGCGGTTCTTCTCGATGCTGACGACCGACCATCCGCGGAACCGGTCGATGTTGCCGAGGTTGTAGACGAGGTGCTCGCGCGAGACGACGTCGACCTTGTCGTTGACGATGAGGACGACGTCGGCCTCGAAGGCCAGGGCCGAGGAGCCACGCAGGTCGTGGGTGCGCATCCGGTGCCCGGCGGCGAGGGCGTCCTTGTCGGCGGCCGAGATGGCGACGACCGGCACGCGCGCGGCCAGGGCGAGGTCCTTCAGGCCCTCCGCGGCGGCGGTGATGCGCTCGTCCTCGCCCGGACGGTCGACGGGCAGCTTCTGGATGTAGTCGAGCAGCACGAAGGGCGCCTGCCCCGTCGTCTCCGTGACACGGTCGACCGTCGCGCGGATCTGCTCGAGCGTCGTGGTCGCGCCCGACGACTCGTGGATCTGGAGGCGGTCGCGGTAGCCCACGAGCGTCGCGAGCGCCCGTGACCCTCCCGGCAGGCCGCCGAGCACCGCGTCGAGCGAGTCGCCGTGGTCGGCGGTCTCGAGCGCGCGGCGCACGTCGATGACCCCCGCGACCTCGCCGGGGTCGCCCTCGGCGGCCTCCATCGAGATGAGCCGCTCGAGCAGGGTGTGGCTCTCGTGCTCGTAGGAGAAGACCAGCGCGCTGGCCCCGGCAGCGACGACGTTGCGGGCGAACTGCATCCCGATCGTCGTCTTGCCGTGGCCGGCCGGGCCACCGAGCAGGACGAGCTCGCCCGAGCGCAGGCCCCCGGTGAGCACGGTGTCGAGCGCCGGGAAGCCCGTCGACCAGACCCGCGCGCCCGCAGGCGCCCCGCGCCTCAGCACGTCGTCCGTCTCGCTGAGAAGGGCGTCGAGCGGGCGCAGGGCTCCGGCGTCACGCGGACCGGCTGGTGTCACCATGCGCAGATTGGACCACAGCGCGACAGGGCGTCGGGGCGGTTCGGCGAATGTCCGGACGTCAGAGGGCGATGCCGACGTACTTCGTCTCGAGGTACTCGTCGATGCCCTCGAATCCGCCCTCGCGCCCGACCCCGGAGGCCTTGACGCCGCCGAAGGGAGCTGCGGGGTTGGAGACGATGCCCTGGTTGACGCCGACCATGCCGTACTCGAGCGCCTCGCTCATCGTGATGGCGCGCGAGAGGTCCTGGGTGAACAGGTAGGCCACGAGGCCGTACTCGGTGTCGTTGGCCAGGCGGATCGCCTCGGCGTCGGTGCGGAACGTCGTGACCGGGGCGACCGGACCGAAGATCTCCTCGCGGGCCATGTCGGCGTCGTCGGGGACGTCCGCGAGCACGGTCGGCTCGTAGAACCAGCCCGCGCCGTCGGGCACCTTGCCACCCACGAGGACCTTGGCGCCCTTGGAGACGGCGTCGTCGACGAGCGCCGAGACCTTGTCGCGGGCCTTCTCGTCGACGAGCGGGCCGACGTCGACACCGTCCTTGGTGCCCTTGCCGAGGGTCAGCGCCCCCATCCGGCGGGCCAGCTTGGCGCTGAACTCGTCAGCGAGCGACTCGTGGACGTAGAAGCGGTTGGCGGCCGTGCAGGCCTCGCCCATGTTGCGCATCTTGGCGAGCATGGCGCCCTCGACGGCCTTGTCGACGTCGGCGTCCTCGAAGACGAGGAACGGGGCGTTGCCGCCGAGCTCCATCGAGACCCGCAGGATGCCCTGCGACGCCTGCTCCATGAGCGAACGGCCCACGGGCGTCGAGCCGGTGAAGGTCAGCTTGCGCAGGCGCGGGTCGCGGATGAGCGGCTCCATGACGTCGCCGGTGGTGCCGTGCGTCGTCATCACGACGTTGAGCACGCCGTCGGGCAGGCCGCACTCGCGCAGCAGCTCGGCGAGGGCGAGCATCGTCAGGGGCGTCTGGCTCGCGGGCTTGACGACCATGGTGCAACCGGCCGCGATGGCAGGGCCGATCTTGCGGGTGCCCATCGCGAGCGGGAAGTTCCACGGCGTGATCATCAGCGTCGGGCCGACGGGCTGCTTCATCGTCATGAGGCGGGTCGCGCCGTTGGGGGCCGTCGACCAGCGGCCCGAGATGCGCACGGCCTCCTCGGAGAACCAGCGGAAGAACTCGGCGCCGTAGGCGACCTCGCCGCGGCTCTCGGCGAGCGTCTTGCCCATCTCGAGCGTCATGAGCATCGCGAACTCGTCCGCGCGCTCGGTGATCTTCTCGTATGCCGCCCGCAGCAGCTCGCCACGGTCGCGCGGGGCCGTGCGGGCCCAGTCCGCCTGCGCCGCCACCGCGGCGTCGAGCGCGGCCCGTCCGTCGGCGACGGACGCCGCCGCGACGTGGGTCAGCACCTTGCCGCTCGACGGGTCGTCGACCGCGATGGTCTGACCCTCGCTGCCGTCGCGCCACTGCCCACCGATGAGCAGGCCCTTGGGCACTGCGTCGATCACTGACTTCTGTGTCACCGCTGCCATGCCTGAAACCCTATTCCTGTCGTGGTGGTGTTCGTCGCCGCCCCGGGGGACGCGTGGTCAGCGCGCACCCTCAGCCCTCGCCCTCAGCGCTCGTCGAGGCCCCACGGGGAGCCGTAGCCCTCCGGCTTGGCCGCGGCGAGCAGGTCGAGGAAGGGCACGGCATCGAAGGCCTCGGGGCCGAGGACGCCGACGCCCTTCCACGTGCCGCGGGCGAGCAGCTCGAGCGCGACGACCGGGTTGATCGCCGTCTGCCAGACGACGCACTGGGCGTCGTAGGCGCGCATCGTGTCGGCGTTGTCGACGACGTGGTAGAGGTACGTCCGGCGCGGCTGACCGTCCTTGCCGGTGCCCGTGACGAAGAGGCCGGCACACGTCTTGCCGGTCATCCGCGGGCCGATGGTCGCCGGGTCGGGCAGCGCCGCCGCCACGACGTCGCGCGGCGAGACCTGCAGGCCCTTGACCGTGATCGGCTCGGTGCGGTCGAGGCCCAGGGCGTTGAGGACCTTGAGGATGGTGATGAACTCGTCGCCGAGGCCGTACTTGAAGGTGACCCTCCTGGCGTCGACCCAGCGCGGCATGAGGAGGACCTCCTCGTGCTCGACGTTGACGCACTCGACCGGCCCGATGCCTTCCGGGAAGTCGAAGACCTCCGGCTCGCTGAACGGCGCGGTGGTGAACCAGCCGCGGTCCTTCTCCCAGACGACCGGCGGGTTGAGGCACTCCTCGATCGTCGTCCACATCGAGAAGCTCGGCGCGAAGACCTCGTTGCCGAGCTCGTCGTGCACGACGAGGTTGGCCCCGTCGCGGGTGCCGAGCTCGTCGATCTCGGAGAAGAGGTGGTCGGCGGCGTAGCGGGCGAAGACGTCGGACAGGCCGGGCTCGACGCCGATGCCGACGAGCGCGAGCCGGCCGTCGGCCTCCCACTCCCCCGCCACCGCGAACTGCTCGTCGCCGAGCTTGACCCCGGTGACGGCATACGGCTGTTCGGGATGACGCTGCGACAGGCTCATCGCCATGTCGAGGTAGTCGGCCCTGGCAGCCTTGGCCCCGTCGAAGACCGACATGGTGAACTTCGGGTCGACGGCGTTGAAGACGTGCGTCGCGCCGTGCTCGAGGGCCAGCGCCGTCACCGCCTCGGCCGACGAGGCGTCGACCTGGGCCGCGACGAAGCGCGACTCACCCGGCCGGCGCCCGGTGACGGCCGCGACGGTGCGCTCGGCACGCGCGACGTCGTAGTCGGCGACGACCCAGCGGTCGAAGAAGTCTCGCTCGGACGCGATGCGCGCGGCGGCGTCACCGACTCCACCGGAGCCGATCATGAGGACACGCATGGAGCTTCAGGCCACCTGTCGGTTGCGGCGCTTCGAGACGACCTGACCGGTCATGACGAAAGACAGGGCGAGGAGGAACATGAGGGTGCCGATGACGTAGACCTGCACCGGGACGCCGCGCGCCGAGGCACCCCAGACGTACATCGGGAAGGTGATCGAGCTCGGGCTCGCGTTGAAGTTGGTGATGATGTAGTCGTCGAAGCTCAGCGAGAACGACAGCAGGGCACCGGCGGCGATCCCCGGAGCCGCGAGCGGAAGCGTCACACGCAGGAACGTCTGCGTCGGGTTGGCGCCGAGGTCGGCGGCCGCCTCCTCGAGTCGCGGGTCGAGGGTGGCGACCCGAGCCTTGACCGCCACGACGACGAACGACACGCAGAACATGATGTGCGCGATGAGGATGGCGCCCTTCCCCGAAGGCACCCCGAGCATGAGGAAGAGCGTCAGCAGGCTCGAGCCCATGACGACCTCCGGCGTGGCCATCGGCATGAAGATCAGCAGGTTGGTCGCCGAGCGCCCGCGGAACCGGTAGCGGCCCAGGGCGAAGGCGATCATCGTGCCGAGGACGGTGGCCGCGAGCGAGGCGATGACACCGACCTGGAGGCTGAGGCCGAGGGACTCGCAGATGCCCTGCGCGCCGCACGGGTTGGTCCAGGCCGCCGTCGAGAACTGGTCGAAGGTGTAGTTGAACCGGCCCTTGGGTTCGTTGAACGAGAAGACCGCGACCACGAGGTTGGGCACGAGCATGTAGATGAGCACCGCGATCGCGGCGAACGCGATGAGGTGCCGCTTGATCCAGGCCATCAGAGGAGCTCCTCCGTGCCGGCGCGACGGACGTACACCATGACGAGGGTCACGATCGTGACGAGCATGATGAACGACAGCGCCGCGGCGAGCGGGTAGTCGAGGACGCGCAGGAACTGGGTGTCGATGACGGAGCCCAGCATGGTCGTCTGCGTGTTGCCGAGCAGCTTGGCGTTGACGAAGTCGCCGGACGCAGGGATGAAGGTCAGCAGCGTGCCGGCCACGACACCGGGCAGCGACAGCGGCCACGTGACCTTCCGGAAGGTCTGCCACGGCGAGGCGTAGAGGTCGCCGGCCGCCTCGAGCAGCCGCGGGTCGAGCCGCTCGAGCGAGGTGTAGAGCGGCAGGATCATGAAGGGCAGGAAGTTGTACGTCAGGCCCATGATGACGGCGAACTGCGAGTAGAGCAGCGAGTCGTTGTTCGTCAGCCCGACCGCCTGCAGCAGGTTGGTGAACCCGAGCTTGTTCGCGAGCTGGGTGACCGGCCAGTCGTCGGACAGGATCGTGCGCCAGGCCAGCGTGCGGATGAGGAAACTGGTGAAGAACGGCGCGATGACGAGCACGAGCACGAGGTTCTTCCAGCGCCCGGCCTTCTGGGCGATGAAGTACGCCAGCGGGTAGCCGAGCAGCAGGGTGAGCAGGGTCGCGGTGCCCGCGTAGAGCAGCGAGCGCAGCATGTGCGGCCAGTACTGGCTGAACGCGTCGGCGTAGATGCCGACGTTGCCCGTGAAGACGTAGCCGTCGTCGACGTTGCCCTCCTGCAGCGACTGCGAGGCGAGCGTCGCCATGGGCACGACGAAGAAGACGAAGAGCCAGAGCAGGCCCGGCGCGAGCAGGACGTACGGCACCCAGTTGCGCCGCCGTCGCGGCGCGAGGGGTGCCGATGGCTGCCCGGGCGGGTGGGCCGTGGCCGAGGGGAGGACGGCCTGCTCAGCCACGCTCGTCCACCAGCTCGGCGCCGGCGTCGGCATCCTGGGACGCGTCGAGGGCGAAGCCGTGCTCGGCGGCCCACGACACGGTCACGTTCTCGCCGAGGCGGGCCCGCGCCGTGCCGTCGTTCTGCTGGACGACGGTGAGCTCCTGGCCCCACGGCATCTCGACGCTGTACTGCGTAGCGACGCCCGTGAAGGACACATCGCGCACGATGCCGTTGAGGTGGTTCGGGCCGCCGCCCTCACCGAGGCGCAGCTTCTCGGGACGGACGCCGAGCCACACGTCGCGCTGTCCGTCGGGCAGGTGGGCGCGGGCCACCTCGAGCTCGGTGTCGTGGCTGCGGACCCGAACGATGCCGTCGGCGGCCTCCTCGCTCAGCACCGTGGCACGCAGGAGGTTGGACTGGCCGAGGAAGTTGGCGACGAACGTCGACTGCGGCTTCTCGTAGAGGGTCGCCGGGTCGCCGAGCTGCTCCATGCGTCCTGCGTTCATGACGGCGATGCGGTCGGCCATCGTCATGGCCTCCTCCTGGTCGTGCGTGACGTGGATGAACGTCAGCCCGACCTCCTGCTGGATCCGCTTGAGCTCGATCTGCATCTGGCGGCGCAGCTTGAGGTCGAGCGCGCCGAGCGGCTCGTCGAGGAGCAGCACGTCGGGCTGGTTGACGAGTGCCCGCGCCAGCGCGACGCGCTGCTGCATGCCGCCGGAGAGCTGGGTCGGCCGCTTGCTGCCCACGTGAGCGAGCTCGACGAGCTCGAGCGCCTCCTGGGCCTTGTGCTTGGCCTCCTTGTCGCCGCGGCGCTTGAGCCCGAACATGACGTTGTCGAGCACCGACATGTGCGGGAAGAGCGCGTACGACTGGAAGACCGTGTTGACGTTGCGTTGGTAGGCCTTGGTGTCGGTGATGTCGTCGTCACCGATACGGATGCGCCCCGTGGTCGGGGCCTCGAGGCCCGCGATCATCCGCAGCGTCGTCGTCTTGCCGCAGCCCGACGGGCCGAGCAGCGCGAAGAACGATCCGGCCTCGATCGTGAGGTCGAGCGGCTGCACCGCGGTGAACGACCCGAACTCCTTCGTCAGGGCGACCAGCTGGAGGTCGCCCTTGCCTCCGCCCGACATCAGCCGGCCGTGATGGAGGCGTACATGCGGGAGTACTTCGTCTCCTCGGCCTCGGACAGGCCCCGGAAGACCTGCGCCCGGGCGAGGACGTCCTGGGTCGGGACGATGAGCGGGTTGTCGGCGAGCGACTTGTCGATCTTGACCAGCTCCTCCTTGGTGCCCGCGACCGGTGCGATGTAGTTGACGTATGCCGCGACCTGGGCCATGACCTTGGGGTCGTAGTAGTAGTCGATGAGCTTCTCGGCGTTCTTCTTGTGCTTGGCCATCGCCGGGATGACGAAGTTGTCGGACCAGAGCGTGAAGCCCTTCTGCGGCAGGGCGTACTGGATCTTCGGGTCGTCGAACTGCAGCTGGACGACGTCGCCGGTCCAGGCGACGCAGGCGGCGATGTCGCCCTTGGCGAGGCCGTCGGTGTACTCGTTGCCGGTGAAGCCCTTGATCTGACCCGCGTCCTTGGCCTGCTGGATCATGTCGATGGCGGCCTGGAAGTCGGCGTCGGTGAACTTCGTGATGTCCTTGCCCTGGTCCATCATCACGAGGCCGACGGTGTCGCGCATCTCGGTGAGCAGCGTGACCTTGCCCTTGAGCGACGGGTCGGTGAGCAGCTGCGTGATCGACTCGATCTTCTTGCCGCCGGTGGCCTTGAGGTTGTAGCCGATGCCGGCGAAGCCGCTCTGCCAGGGCAGCGAGTACGTGCGACCCGGGTCGAACTCGACGTTCTTGAGCGACGCGTCGAGGTTCTTGGCGTTCGGGATGTTCGCGAGGTCGAGCTTCTGCACGTAGCCCTGGCGGATGAGACGGGCGACCATCCAGTCCGTGCTGCACCAGACGTCACGACCCGTGTCCTTGCCCTGCTGGAGCAGCGGGCGCACCTTGGCGTAGAACTCGTCGTTGTCGAGGTAGTCCTCGGTGTAGTTGACCTTGATACCGGTGGCCTTGGTGAAGGCGTCGAGCGTCGGACGCGACTTGGTCTTGTCGTCCACGTCGATGTACTCGGTCCAGTTCGACCAGTTGACGAGCTTCTCGGTGTCGGACATGTCCTGCGCGGCGGCCGCGGTCTTGGCGGGCGCAGCCGAGCCCGAGGCCCCACCGGTGGTGGGGTTCTTGCCGGCCGAGCCACAGGCCGCGAGGAAGGCGGCGGCGCTCACGCCGGCGGCGCCCATCATGGCCGAGCGGCGGCTGACGAGCCCCCGCGCGAGGGCGGCTCGCAGGACCGGGTTGTCCATGTCGAAGGAGTTGTCGTTCATGGGGTTCATCTCCAGGGGGGTTTCGTGGGCCGGTGTGGAGGGATCGACGCTGACCCGAGGTGGTGCTGCTTTGGGATGCCGTGTCCGACAAGTGAGTTCGCGCCGCCCGGGCTGGACGGCGCGAGGCTCAGGAGTCGATGTTGGCCATGACGTGCTTGATGCGGGTGTAGTCCTCCAGGCCGTACATCGAGAGGTCCTTGCCGTAGCCGCTGTGCTTGAAACCCCCGTGCGGCATCTCGGCGACGATCGGGATGTGGGTGTTGATCCAGACGCAGCCGAAGTCGAGCTTCTTGCTCATGCGCATGGCCTTGCCGAAGTCGCGGGTCCACACGCTCGAAGCGAGGCCGTACTGCACGCCGTTGGCCCACGCAAGCGCCTCGGCCTCGTCGCTGAACTGCTGCACCGTGATGACGGGCCCGAAGATCTCGCTCTGGATGTGCTCGTCGTCCTGGCGCAGGCCCGCGAGCACGGTCGGCTCGAAGAAGAAACCGTCGCCGAGGGTGTTGATGCGCGACCCGCCGGCGGCCACGCGGGCGTGGTCGGGCAGGCGGTCCATGAAGCCCGAGACGTGCGCCATCTGGTTGGCGTTGTTGACCGGGCCGAGGGCGGCGTCCTCGTCGGACGGCATACCGACCTTGACCGAGCTGCGGGCGTATTCGGCCAGGGCGGCGACGAAGTCGTCGTGGACCCGCGGTCCGACGAGCACGCGGGTGGCCGCGGTGCAGTCCTGCCCGGCGTTGAAGTAGCCGGCGCCCGCGATGCCCTCGACGGCAGCCTCGATGTCGGCGTCGTCGAAGACGATGACCGGCGCCTTGCCGCCGAGCTCGAGGTGCACCCGCTTGAGGTCGCGCGACGCGCTCTCGGCGACCTGCATGCCGGCGCGCACCGAACCGGTGATGGCCACGAGGGCCGGCGTCGGGTGCTCGACGAGCATGCGGCCGGTCTCCCGGTCACCGGTGATGACGTTGAAGGTGCCCTCGGGCAGGAACTCCGAGGCGAGCTCGGCCATGAGCAGCGTCGTCTCGGGAGTCGTGTCGGACGGCTTGAGGACGATGGTGTTGCCCGCGGCGAGCGCCGGGGCGATCTTCCACATCGCCATCATCATCGGGTAGTTCCACGGGGTCACCTGGCCGACGACCCCGATGGGCTCGCGGCGCACGAAGGAGGTGTGGCCCTTCATGTACTCGCCGGCCGACTTGCCCTCGAGGACGCGCGCCGCGCCGGCGAAGAAGCGCAGCTGGTCGACCATCGGCGGGATCTCCTCGCTCCGCGTCAGGGCGTGCGGCTTGCCGGTGTTCTCACCCTCGAGGCGGATGAGGTCCTCGGCACGGGCCTCGATGGCGTCGGCGAACTTCAGCAGGGCGGCCTGGCGCTCGCCCGGGGTGGTGTCGCCCCACGTCTCGAAAGCGGTCGACGCCGCGGCGTACGCCCGGTCGACGTCGGCCTGGGTGCTGACGGGGGCCTTGGCCACGACCCGGGCGGTCGACGGGTCGACGATGTCGGCCGTCGCGTCGCCCTCGTGGTCGACGTACTGGCCACCGATGAAGTTGCGGAGCTGGCGCGGCTGGGAAGTCATGCGGGAATGCTAAACGCAGACCTTCGCAATCGTGAAGACTTGTCGAGAAGAAACTTCGGAATCAGTTGCGGCGGGACTTGCCAACAGCGTGTTCCACAGGTCAGTATCGGCGCATGACGACCATCCGCGGCGTGGCCAATGCGGCCGGCTCCGGGGGCAACGGCGCCAAACGGCCCTCGGTCAACCTCGACGACGTGAGCAAGACCATCATCGAGCTGCTCCAGCACGACGGGCGCAAGTCCTACGCGTCCATCGCCCAGGAGGTCGGCCTCTCCGAGGCTGCCGTGCGCCAGCGCGTGCAGCGCCTCCTCGATGCCGACGTCATGCAGATCGTCGCGGTCACGGACCCGTTGCAGGTCGGGTTCCAGCGCCAGGCGATGGTGGGCCTTCGGGTCTCAGGGGACATGACGTCGGTCGCCGACGCGCTGACCGAGATGGAGGAGGTCTCCTACGTCGTCACGACGGCCGGGAGCTTCGACGTGCTCGCCGAGGTCGTCTGCGAGAACGACGCCCACCTGCTCGAGCTGCTCACGAGCCGCATCCGCCCGCTCCCGGGCGTCACGGCGACCGAGACGTTCGTCTACCTGAAACTCAACAAACAGCTCTACAACTGGGGTACACGATGAGCATCAACCCGAACGAGGTCTGGGAACCCACCTCGGACCACCGCACTCCCGCGGGCACCCTGCACTCGGAGGCCGCGCGCGACCACCTGTGGATGCACTTCACCCGCCACTCGGTCTTCGAGGACCGCAGCGAGGGTGGACTCGGCCACACCGTCCCCATCATCACCAAGGGCGACGGCTGGAAGATCTGGGACGACCGCGGCAACGAGTACATCGACGGTCTCGCCGGACTCTTCGTCGTGCAGGCCGGCCACGGCCGTGAGGAGCTCGCCGAGGCGGCGGCCAAGCAGGCCAAGGAGCTCGCGTTCTTCCCGCTGTGGAGCTACGCGCACCCCAAGGCGATCGAGCTCGCCGAGCGGCTCGCGAGCCACGCCCCCGGCGACCTCAACCGCGTCTTCTTCACGACGGGCGGCGGCGAGGCCGTCGAGACCGCGTGGAAGCTCGCGAAGCAGTACTTCAAGCTGACCGGCAAGCCGACCAAGCACAAGGTCATCTCCCGCGCGGTCGCCTACCACGGCACGCCCCAGGGCGCCCTGTCGATCACCGGCATCCCGGCAGCCAAGGAGATGTTCGAGCCGCTCGTGCCCGGTGCTCACAAGGTGCCCAACACCAACATGTACCGCGCCCCCGAGCACCTGCGCGACGACGAGAAGGCCTTCGGCCGCTGGGCCGCCGACCGCATCGCCGAGGCCATCGAGTTCGAGGGCCCCGACACCGTCGCCGCCGTCTTCCTCGAGCCGGTGCAGAACTCCGGTGGCTGCTTCCCGCCGCCTGCGGGCTACTTCGAGCGGGTCCGCGAGATCTGCGACGAGTACGACGTGCTGCTCGTGTCCGACGAGGTCATCTGCTCCTTCGGCCGAATCGGCTCCATGTTCGCGTGCGACGACTTCGGCTACGTGCCCGACATCATCACCTGCGCCAAGGGCATGACGAGCGGCTACTCCCCCATCGGCGCGATGATCGCGAGCGACCGGCTCTTCGAGCCGTTCAAGTCGGGCACGACCTACTTCCCGCACGGCTACACCTTCGGTGGCCACCCCGTGTCGGCCGCGGTCGCGATGGCCAACCTCGACATCTTCGAGCGCGAGGGCCTCAACGACCGGGTCAAGACCAACGCCCCGGTCTTCAAGGCGACGCTCGAGAAGCTGCTCGACCTGCCGCTCGTCGGCGACGTCCGCGGTGCCGGCTACTTCTACGGCATCGAGCTCGTCAAGGACAAGGCCACCCGCGAGACGTTCAACGACGCCGAGTCCGAGCGGCTGCTGCGCGGCTTCCTCTCCAAGGCCCTCTTCGACGCCGGCCTCTACTGCCGCGCCGACGACCGCGGAGACCCCGTCATCCAGCTCGCGCCACCGCTCATCATGGGCCCGGAGCAGTTCGACGACATCGAGTCGCGACTGCGCTCGGTGCTGACGGAGGCCGAGAACCACCTCTGACCCGAAGCCCTCCCTGACTCCGTGCGTATGCCGTGGGGGTGTCGCCGGCCACGAAGCCACCCGTTCGCGGGTGGCTTCGTGCATTTCCCGGTGGTGGCTCGGGCGGCGCAGTGCCGGAACGCTGGTGGGCGCCGTTCGTTGGGGTAGGTATCCGACGAGTGCGACGCCGACGCATCGCCGACCAAGGAGAAGACATGGGATTCCTCGACAAGCTGCTGGGCCGTGAGCCGCTCCAGCAGCAGCGCCCCCAGCAGGCCCAGCCGCCGACCGGCCAGCCCTACGCCGTGCCCGCACCGCGTGGTGGCGCCTCGACGGAGGACGAGCGCGCCATCGCCCGCTACAGGTACCTGCTGCGCACCGCGCCGCCGGAGGACATCGAGAAGGTGCACACCGAGGCCTTCGCCAAGCTCTCGCCCGAGCAGCGCCAGATGGTGCTCCAGCGCCTCAACGAGGACCTGCCCGAGGGTGAGCGCCCGCGCAGCGACCAGCCCGCCGACCTCGCGCGCAGCGCGACCCGCGCCGAGATGAGCCGACCCGGCTACCTCCAGGGCGCTTTCGGTGGCGGCCGTGCCGGCATGGGCGGCATGGGGATGGGCGGCATGATCGCCGGCTCCATGCTCGGCACCATCGCCGGCGTCGTCGTCGGCTCGGCCCTCGCCGACATGATGCTCGGAGGCTACGACTCCTCGCCCGAGGCGCAGGAGGCCGGCGACGCGAACCCCGACGCCGGTGGGGACGCGGGCGACTCGGGAGATGCCGGTGGTGACGCCGGCGGCGACGCGGGCGGAGACGTCGGCAGTGACGCCGGTGGCTCCGACTTCGGCGACTTCGGCGGTGGGGGCGACTTCGGTGGCGACTTCGGCGGTGGTGACTTCGGGGGGTTCTGACCGGACTCCGTAGGCCCCACGGCCGCGCGGCGTTCGGTTCCCGCGGTCCCCGACCTGCTCGGGGCCACGGAACCGGGCGCCGCGCGCGTCTGTCCCGAGAGAGCCCTGTCGGGAAGCCCCGCCCGGACCTGTCGGGTTTGTCCAAGACGGGTGCGCCCCTTGCGGCGAGGCTGGCCTCCCACCGTCACCACGAAAGGCAGACCCCATGGCCATCGCCGCCCTGAAGATGCTCACCCTCGACAGCTCGGACGCCCGCCGGGACGCGGCTTTCTGGTCGACGGTGCTCGGCTGGGAGGTGGCGCACCTGCAGGACGAGTACGCGATGCTCACCGGTCCTGCCGGACTCGCCCTCGGACTCGGCCTGGTCGACGACCACGAGGCACCGGGCTGGCCGAACGCCCACGGCAGCAAGCAGTTCCACCTCGACCTGGCCGTCGACGACCTCGACGCCGCGGCTGCGGACTGCGTCGCGGCCGGTGCAACCCTCCCGGACGAGCAGCCCGGAGAGACGTGGCGGGTGCTGCTCGACCCGAGCGGCCACCCGTTCTGCCTCACCCAGGCCGCCAACTGGGGCTGAGGCACCCGCCGGTCAGACGCCGGCGAGCCAGTGGAAGAGCGCTGCGATCCCGAGGATCACGGGCACCGAGGCGAACGTGCTGACGAAGATGACGTCGCGAGCGAGGTTGACCTCCCGCCGGTAGCGGACGGCATACGTGAAGATGTTCTGTGCCGTCGGGAGGGCTGCCGTCACGACGACGGCGAAGAGCGCCTCGCCGCGCAGGCCCAGCGCCACACCCACGCCGAACGCGATCGCGGGCATGAGCAGGGTCTTGAGACCGACGATCGTCCACACGTGGCCCGCGGAGCGACCGGTCGCCGGTCGCGGGCCGCGCCGCAGCGAGATGCCGAAGGCGACGAGCATCGAAGGGACGGCCATCGCACCGAGCAGGTCGATGGGCGCCGCGACGACGCGCGGCAGGTCGATGTCGAACACGGCGATGAGCAGGCCCGCGACGGCACCGAGCGTGATCGGATTGCTGAACATCCGCCGAAGGCTGCGGCCCAGGGTCGGGCGCTCACCGCGCGCGTCGCTGTCGAAGAGCGCCATGTAGACCGGCGTGATGATGAGCAGCTGCATGAGCAGCGTCGGCGCCACCCACGCGACGTCGCCGAGGACGTAGAGCGCGATGGGGATGCCGAGGTTGCCCGCGTTGACGTAGGCCGCCGACAGGCTGCCGATGAGCCGTGACCCGAGCGGCCCTCCCGCCCAACGGAACCGGGCGATGAGAAGGTAGAGACCCACGACGAGCGCGAAGCTGATGAGCGACGTCACGAGGTTGGCCGACAGGACCGCGTCGAGCGACGTGCGCTGCATGACGGTCAGCAGCAGCGCCGGCGAGGCGACGTGGAAGGCGAGGCGCGAGAGGTTGACCTGCGCCGAGTCGTCGAGGACGCGACGGTCGGCGAGGAGCCAGCCCACCGCGACGATGATCGCGATCGTGGCGAAACCCTCGAGCACACCGACCATGCCGGTGATCCTTGCAGCGACGACGGGCGTGGCGTCGCGCGGGTCCGCTCCTCGGCCGTCCCGCCGGGGCAGGATGGGCGGATGGAGATCGAGACGCTCGACGAGCTGGACGACCACCTCGACTCCGACGGACCGCTGCGCGGCCTGCGCCTGCAGGGCCTCGACCTCACGACCTACGGCGCGCGCCTCGCTTCCCACGGGGACCTCACCGGTCTCGTCGTGCTGGGCGGCACCGTCCCGGTCCCGGTCGCCGAGCTGCTCCTGACCCGCGGCGCGATCATCTTCCCCGGCGTGGCCGACGCCCCGGTCGACCCGTGGCGCGGGCTCTACCTCCCGTCCGACCTCTACGCCGGCCTCGAGGACGGCTACGCCTCCACACCGGATGCCCGTGCGTACGCCTGGTTCATCGACGCGCAGCTGCGCACGGACGCCTACTGCACCCTCGTGCGGGCGATCCACGACGACTCCGTGACCGACGAGCTGGACGAGTTCGTGCAGGGCCGGTCGGTAGTGGGCATCATGGGTGGCCATGCGCTGCAACGGAACTCAGCGGCCTACGCCGGTGCGGCCCAGCTGGGGCACGCGCTCGCCGAGGAGGGGCACCTCGTCGCGACGGGCGGCGGCCCGGGAGCGATGGAGGCGGCCAACCTCGGCGCGCTGTGCCGGAGCGCGGCGGCGCTCGAGGAAGCCATCGGCCGCATCGCCGGCGTCCCGGGCTTCCGGCCCGACGTCACCTCGTGGGCCGCGACCGCCCTCGCGGCCCGGGACGTCGTAGTCGGCGACGAGCCCCAGGCTCCCACCGAGACGATGGGGCCGTCCGCCCGGTCACTCGGCATCCCGACGTGGTTCTACGGGCACGAGCCGCCCAACGTCTTCTGCGACGTCATCGCCAAGTACTTCTCCAACGCGATCCGCGAGGAGGGGCTGCTGGCGCGGTCGAACGGCGGGATCGTCGTGCTCGACGGGGCTGCCGGAACGGTGCAGGAGGTCTTCCAGGCCGTCACCCCGCTCTTCTACGCCCCCGGCGACGCTCCGCTGCCGCCGCTCGTGCTCGTCGGGCGTGAGCACTGGACCGAGCGCGTCCCGGTCTGGGCGGCCGTCCAGGCCCTTGCCGCCGGCCGCCCGATGGCGGAGGCCATCCACCTCGTCGACTCCATCGACGAGGTCCTCCCCCTCCTCGGACCTGCGCCCTCCACCCTTCGAGGTGATCGCGGCAACCACGTCGGCGCCGGGATCACCTCGAATCAGGGGGCACCCGAACGCGGTTCGAGGTGATCGCGGCAACCGCGTCGGTGCCGGGATCACCTCGAACGGGGTTCAGGCGGAGGGGGCGCGGAGGACGGGGGTCAGGGTCTCGAGGACCGAGGCGTCCTCGATCGTCGCCGGCACCGACGGGCTCTTGCCGTCGGCGAGCTCGCGCATCGTCTTGCGCAGGATCTTGCCCGACCGGGTCTTGGGCAGCCCGGCCACGATGTCGACCTGGTGCAGGGCCGCCACCGCGCCGACCTCGGCTCGCACCCGTGCGACGAGCTCGCGCCTGATCCGCTCGCCGTCGGCCTCGGGGTCGACGCCGGACTTGAGCACGACGAGGGCACGCGGGACCTGGCCCTTGAGGTCGTCGTGGACCCCGATGACCGCGCACTCCGCCACGGCCTCGTGCCCGGCGAGGGCGGCCTCGAGCGACCCGGTCGACAGCCGGTGCCCGGCGACGTTGAGCACGTCGTCGGTGCGGCCCATGACGTAGAGGTAGCCCTCCTCGTCGAGGTAGCCGCCGTCACCGGTCAGGTAGTAGCCGGGGTAGGCCGAGAGGTAGGAGCTGACGTAGCGGTCGTCGTCGCCCCAGAGCGTGGGTAGCGTGCCGGGCGGCATCGGCAGCTTGATGCAGATGGCACCCTCGATGCCGGGCTCGACGGGCTCGCCGGTGCCGTCGAGGACCTGCACGTCGTAGCCGGGGACGGCCACCGTCGGTGAACCCGCCTTGATCGGCAGGAGCCCGATTCCCTTGGGGTTGGCGGCGATCGGCCACCCGGTCTCGGTCTGCCACCAGTTGTCGATCACCGGCTTGCCGAGGGCGGCGGAGGCCCACTCGTAGGTGTCGGGGTCGAGCCGCTCCCCCGCGAGGAAGAGCGCGCGGAAGTGCGACAGGTCGTGCTCGGCGAGCTTGGACGCCGTCGAGTCGTCCTTCTTGATGGCGCGGAAGGCCGTCGGCGCGGTGAAGAGGCAGACCGCGCCGTACTCGGCGATGACGCGCCAGAACGCGCCGGCGTCCGGGGTGCCGACCGGCTTGCCCTCGTAGAGCACCGTCGTCGCGCCGGTGAGCAGCGGCGCGTAGACGATGTAGGAGTGGCCGACGACCCAGCCGACGTCGCTGGCGGTGAACATCGTCTCGCCGGGGGCGACGTCGTAGATGTTGGCCATCGACCAGCGCAGCGCGACGGCGTAGCCCCCGCTGTCGCGGTAGATGCCCTTGGGCTTCCCCGTCGTGCCAGACGTGTAGAGGATGTAGAGCGGGTCGGTCGCGGCGACCGTCACGCACTCGCTGCCCTCGCGGGCCGCGTCGCCGGACTCGAAGTCGGCCCAGTCGATGTCGCGCTCGCCCAGCTCGGCGGGCTGCTGCTCGCGCTGGAGGACGACGCAGTGCTCGGGCTGGTGCTCCGAGCGCCGGATGGCCTCGTCGAGGAACGGCTTGTACGGCACGACCCTGCTGGGCTCGACGCCGCACGAGGCCGACAGCACGACCTTCGGCGCGGCGTCGTCGATGCGGGCCGCCAGCTCCTGCGGCGCGAAGCCGCCGAAGACCACCGAGTGGATCGCGCCGATGCGCGCGCAGGCGAGCATCGCGATGACGGCCTCGGGCACCATCGGCATGTAGATGACGACCCGGTCGCCCTTGCCGACGCCGAGCCCGCGCAGGCCCCCGGCCACGGCGCGCACCCGCTCCAGCAGGACGGCATACGTCATCGTGCTCTTCGTGCCCGTCACCGGCGAGTCGTAGTGGATGGCCGCCTGCTCGCCACGCCCTGCCGCGACGTGGCGGTCGACGGCGTTGAAGCACACGTTGAGCTCGGCGTCCGGGTACCACCGGTAGAACGGCGGCCGCGAGTCGTCGAGGATCCGCGACGGCGGGGTCACCCAGTCGATGCCCTCGGCGGCCGTGCGCCAGAACCCTTCCGGGTCGCGCAGACTCGCGTCGTAGATGCTCTGGTATGCCGTCGCAGCGCCTTCGCTCATGGGCTCGCTCATGGCCTCACTGTGCCGCCGGTGTGGCCTCCGCGCCAGAGTCCGTGCGCCGAGGTGACGCATCTGACAGATGAGCGGTCGTGATCGCGACGCACATTCCGGCGGCGGCGAGGCACAGGGCCCCGGCGACGTACCAGGCGAGCGTGTAGGCACCCAGGTGGTCGCGCACGATCCCGGCGCCGAGGGCCGCGGCCGCCGCCCCGAGCTGGTGCGAGGCGAAGACCCAGCCGAAGACGATGGGGGCCCGCTCGCCGTAGGCGCTGCGGCACAGGGCGATCGTCGGCGGCACCGTGGCCACCCAGTCGAGGCCGTAGAAGAGCACGAAGGCCAGCATGTTGACGTGCATCGAGTCGCTGAAGAGCGACGGGAGCAGGAAGAGCGAGGCGCCGCGGAGCGTGTAGTAGGCCGCGAGCAGGACCCGCGGGTCGACCCGGTCGGTCAGCCACCCGGAGAAGATGGTGCCGACGACGTCGAAGACCCCGACGAGCGCGAGCAGCCCGGCCGCTGTGGTCGTCGGCATGCCGTGGTCGTGGGCGGCCGGGATGAAGTGGGTGCCGACGAGCCCGTTGGTCGACGCGCCGCAGACGGCGAAGCTGCCGGCGAGGAGCCAGAACACGCGCGTGCGCGCGGCGTGGCGCAGGGTGTCGATGGCGAGTCGCGCGGGATGTCCGGTGGGTCGCGGCGGCCGGGTCACCGACGTGCCGGCGGGCGCCCCGTAGGCGGTGATGCCGAGGTCGCTCGGGTGGTCGTGCAGCTTCCACACCACGAGGGGCACGACCGCCAGGGCCGCCACGGAGGTGGCGACGGCCGCGCTGCGCCAGCCGTGCTGGCCCGCGAGCCAGGCGAGGAGGGGCAGGAAGACGAGCTGACCCGTCGCGCCTGCCGCAGTGAGGACACCCGTCACGAGGCCCCGCCGCCCGACGAACCAGCGACCTGCCACGGTCGCGACGAGCCCCATCGACATGGCGCCGGTGCCCATCCCGACGACGATCCCCCAGCAGAGCACGAGCTGCCACGACTGCGTCATCCAGACCGGCAGCAGCGACCCGACGCTGACGAGGACGAGCGCGACGGCGACCACCCGCTGGATGCCGAGCCGCTCCATCAGCGCCGCGGAGAAGGGGGCCGCGAGGCCGAAGAGGACGAGGTTGACCGATACCGCGCCGCCGATGACGCCCATGGGCCAGCCGAACTCGTCGTGCAACGGCGTCATGAGCACGCCCGGCGTCGAACGGAATCCGGCCGCCCCGATGATCGTCAGGAAGGTGACGACCGCGACCCACCAGGCGGGGTGCAGACGGTGGCGTCCAGCGGAGGGCAGCGATGCGCCGGAGCCGGCCCCGAGGGCGTCGTCGGCAGCGGAGTGTCGGTCGGTGAGGCTCACGGGCCCAGCCTGCGGCATACGCCATCGGTCGAACGAGTGGCCGGAGGGACATCATGTGAAAGAATCTGGCCATGCGACATGCAGCAGGACGGCCCCACCTCGTCGTCGTCCTCGCCCTCGACACGGCCATCGCCTTCGAGGTCGGCCTGCCCCACCGGTTCCTGCGGGCCAGCGCGCTCGATCCCGGGTGGCCCGGCCCGCCGACCGGAGCGGCACCGCCCTACGACGTGCGCCTCGTGACCCTCGACGACGGCCCCGTGACCACCTCCGCGGGGTATGCCGTGCTGCCGACCCACCCGAACTCCGAGCTCGCGCGCGCGGACACCGTCGTCGTGCCCGGCATCAACAGCGACATCGTCGAGACCGGGCGGTTGCCCGAAGAGCTGCGCCGCCTCGCCGCGACCGCTCGACCCGATGCGCGCTGGCTCTCCATCTGCACCGGCGCGTTCGTCCTCGCAGCGCTCGGCAAGCTCGACGGACGTCGGGCCACGACGCACTGGTGCCACGCCGACGCGTTCCGTCGGCACTTCCCCCAGGTGCTGCTCGACCCCGACGTGCTCTACGTCGACCACGGCGACGTGCTCACCTCGGCGGGCAACGCCGCCGGCATCGACCTCCTGCTGCACGTGCTGCGCTCCGACCTCGGCACCGAGGCCGCCAACCGCGTCGCCCGGGGCGCCGTCGTGGCGCCGTGGCGTGCCGGCGGGCAGGCGCAGTTCATCGACCGCCCGGTACCCGACGAGTCCGACACCGGCACGGGCGCGACCCGCGTCTGGGTCCTCGAGCACCTCGACGAGCCGATCGGCCTGTCGGACCTGGCCCGTCACGCCGGCACGAGCGTGCGCACCTTCACCCGACGCTTCCGCGAGGAGACCGGTGAGACGGCGGGCGTGTGGCTGGCCCGCGCGCGCGTCGACCGCGCCCGGCACCTGCTCGAGACGACCGACCTGCCCGTCGACCGCGTCGCGCAGGCGGCCGGCTTCGGCACGAGCGCGTCGCTGCGCCAGCACCTGGGGGCCGCCGTCGGCGTGTCACCGCTCGCCTACCGCCGCACCTACCGCGCCGACTCCGCCTGAGGCGGGCCGGCCGCTCAGGTGGCGATCGGGAGGTGGGGGTGCACCGGCGAGCGCCCTTGGAACGACAGGATGGCGGGGTTCTGCACCACGCCGCCGCGGATCTCGATGGAACGACGGATGGTCGGGCTGGCCTCCCACGCGTCGGGGCCGGCCATGACGGTCGGCAGGAACGGCAGCAGGGCTTCGCTGATCTCCCACGTCGCGGCGTCCCAGAGGTAGGACGGGCTGTGGTCGACGGCGTAGTAGAGCACGTGGTCGCCGACGACGAACGTCGGCTCGGTGAAGGTCGTCGGGCGCGCCCAGCTGAACCCCATGCCCTCGTCGCAGGACACGTCGATGACGAGGCTGCCCGGGCTCATGCGCTTGAGGTCGTCATCCGTCATGAAGGTCAGCGGGGCGTCGGTGTCCTGGAGCACACAGTTGACGACGATGTCGTGCTCGGCGAGGAACTCCCCGAGGGCCACCGGCCCGGCCTCGGTGACCGCGTGGCTCGCCCGCGTCGTCGTGTCGTCGGTGTCGAAGTGCACGATGGTGGCGGAGTGGATGGGCGCGGCGACCGCCGCCGTCTGGCGGTGAGTCAGCACGTCGACCTGGCCGACGCCCAGCGCGTTGAGCGCGGTGACGGCGCCTCGCGCCGTGGCGCCGAAGCCGATGACGACCGCGCGGCGGTGCGGACCGTAGTCGCCCGAGATCCCCGCGAGCGAGAAGGCGTGCAGCACCGAGCAATAGCCGGCGAGCTCGTTGTTCTTGTGGAAGACGTGCAGGTTGAACGAGCCGTCCTTGTTCCAGTGGTTCATCGCCTCGAAGGCGATGAGCGTCAGCTGCCGGTCGATGGCGACCTGCGTCAGCTGGGAGTCCTGCACGCAGTGCGGCCAGCCCCAGAGCACCTGCCCGACCCGGAGGGCGGTGATGTCGCTGAGGAGCGGCTTGGGCGCGAGGATGACGTCACACTGCGCCACGAGCTCGTCACGGCTGCGGAAGCCACCGACGAACCGCTCGAGCTGGTCGTCGGCGACGCCGTGGCGCAGGCCGTAGCCGTGCTCGAGGAAGATGCCGGACCTCAGCGCCTCGGGGATGCGGTCGAAGTGCCTGGGGTGCAGCGGCAGCCGGTGCTCGTTCTCCTTGAGCGACCGTCCCATGACCCCGACGCTGAGCTGCGCCATGCGCGAACCTCCTGTGGGCCGGCCCGCGCCCTCCCCGGCGACCGGCCGCCGGGGCTCGGGTCGGGACCGACCTCGCCAGCGTACGCGCGTCAGGCCGTCGAGGCGGCGAGCTGGCCGCAGGCTCCGTCGATGTCCTGGCCGCGCGTGTCGCGGATCGTCGTCGGGATGCCGTGGGCCCGCAGCCGCTCGACGAAGTTCTGCTCGACGCCCGGTCGGGACGCCGTCCACTTCGAGCCGGGCGTGGGGTTGAGCGGGATCGGGTTGACGTGGACCCAGCCCCGGCCTCGGCGGTTGAGCTTCTCGCCGAGCAGGTCGGCGCGCCAGCCCTGGTCGTTCATGTCGCGGATGAGGGCGTACTCGATCGACACGCGGCGACCCGTCGCCTCGAAGTACCGGTAGGCCGCGTCGAGCGCCTCGTCGACCGACCAGCGGGTGTTGATCGGCACGAGCTCGTTGCGCAGCTCGTCGTCCGGTGCGTGCAGCGACAGCGCGAGGGTCACCGGGATGCCCTCGGCCGTCAGCTTGTCGATGCCGGGCACGAGACCGACCGTCGACATCGTGATGCCACGCGCCGACATGCCGAGGCCCTCGGGCGTCGGGTCGGTGAGGCGCCGGATGGCACCGATCGAGGCCTTGTAGTTGGCGAGGGCCTCACCCATGCCCATGAACACGACGTTGCTGACGCGCAGGGGCTCCTCGCGGTCCTCGTCTCCCCCACCGGCGAGCTCGCCGCGCCGCAGCGCCCGGGCGGCCCAGACGACCTGCTCGACGATCTCGCCCGCGGACATGTTGCGGGTCAGACCCGCCTGACCGGTGGCGCAGAACGGGCAGTTCATGCCGCAGCCGGCCTGGCTCGAGATGCAGATGGTGACGCGCTTGGGGTAGCGCATGAGCACCGACTCGACGATGGCGCCGTCGTGCAGTCGCCAGGCGTACTTCATCGTCTGCCCGTCGTCGGCCACGCGCTGCACGATGGGGGTCAGCAGCGTCGGGAGCAGGTCGGCGACGAGCTCGGACCGCACGGCCTTGGGCAGGTCGGTCATCTGCTCGGGGTCGTCCTCGAGCCGCTCGAAGTAGTGCGTCGAGAGCTGCTTGGCCCGGAAACCCTTGTGGCCCAGCGCTTCGACGGCCGCCTTGCGCTCGGCAGGGCTGAAGTCGGCGAGGTGCCGCGGCGGCTTGCCGCGGCGGGGCGCCTGGAAGGTCAGCTGCCCCGGCACGGGGCGGGCGGTCGTCGGCTCGGGCAGCGCGACGGGAGCGGCCTCGGAGGGGGCTTCGGAGGCGGGGGCTGGGGTCTCAGTCATCTCCCGTCCATTGTCTCAGGTGGAGTCAAAACGCGCCGTGGGCGCGATCCCGAGGAGGTATGCCGTCCCCCTCGCCGGGCGACCCCGCTCAGTCGCGCGGCGCGGACCGCTGCTCGGCGACCGCGTTGCCGCCGTCGACGACGAGCACCTGGCCGGTGACGTAGGAGGACTCCCGGCTGGCGAGGAACGCCACGGCGGCGGCGACCTCGTCGGCCGTGCCGGAGCGCCCGAGCGGGGTCGCCCGCCCCTCCCGGGCCTCGTCGTCGGTCTGCGAGCCGGTCGCCACCCAGCCGGGAGCGACGGCGTTGACGGTCACGCCGTGCCGCCCCTCGTCGACGGCCAGGGCGCGCGCGAGCCCGAGCAGGCCCGCCTTCGCCGTGGCGTAGGCGACCTCGTCGCGCATGGCCATGACGCCGCCCGTCACGCTGCTGACGAGGACGAGCCGGCCGGCGCCCGAGGCCCGCAGGTGCGGCAGGGCGGCCCGGCTGACGAGGTAGGCGGTGTCGAGGTTGCGGGCCAGCGAGCGCCGCCACCGGTCCGGGTCGGTGGCCAGCAGGTCTCCCCCGAGCGTGTCCGGCTCGGCGGCACTGGTCATGCCGGCGTTGTTGACGACGACGTCGAGGCGGCCGTGCTCCGCGACGCAGCTCCCGACGAGCGCGTCTGCCTGGGACTCGTCGGTGAGGTCGCCGACCCGGCCCGTCGCCAGCAGGCCGTCCGCACGCAGCTCGGCGACGCGCTCGTGGACGCGGTCGGTCGTGGCGCCGAGGACGACGGCCGCACCGAGGCGCCCGAGCAGCCGGGCGGTGGCCATGCCGATCCCGCTCGGGCTCCCCGCCCCGGTGACGAGGACGACCCTGCCGGACTGGTCGAAGGGCGGGCTCACGGGACGTCCGGCCGCAGGGTCGCCGTCACGCTCAGACGGGCTTGGCGGCCAGCAGCGTCAGGACGGCCCAGACGATGGGCGCCACGACGACGAGCGAGTCGAGGCGGTCCATGACGCCGCCGTGCCCGGGGAGCACGTTGGACATGTCCTTGATGCCGAGGTCGCGCTTGATGAGCGACTCCATGAGGTCGCCCACGGTGGCCGCTACGGCCACGCCGACCCCGAGCGCGATGCCGATGACCCACGAGTGGTCGAGCAGGAAGTGGACGCTGAGCGAGCCGCCGATGATGCAGAAGAGGACCGACCCCGCGAAGCCCTCCCACGACTTCTTGGGACTGATGGTGGGAGCCATGGGGTGCTTGCCGAGGAGGACGCCCGCGGCATACCCCCCGACGTCGCTGCACACGGTCGTGATGAGGAAGACGAAGACGCGACCCACGCCGTCCTCGGGGGCGAGGAGCAGCACCGCGAAGCCCACGAGGAACGTCGGGTAGGTCGAGATGAAGACACCGCCGAGCACGTCGCGCCCGGCCCCGTCGAGCCGTCCAGTACCGCGCCAGAGGACCACCGCGAGGCACGTCAGGCACCAGGCCACGACGAGGCCGGCAGGTCCGTGGACGTAGGCGGCCCACAGCATGCCGACCATCCCCAGGACCGGAGGCGCCAGCGGCGCGTGGACACCCGCGTTGCGTAGCGCCGCCCGCAGCTCCCAGATGCCGACGGCCACGGCAAGCGCGACGAGGACGACGAACGACTCCTTGCGGATGAGCAGGGTCGCGATGATGAGCACACCGAGGCCCACGCCCACGCCGATAGCGGCGGGCAGGTTACGCCCCGCCCGGCTCTGCTTCTTCTCGAGGACCTGCTCCGGAGGGAGGCCGGCGAGCTCGTCGAGCGTCGGGTCGTAGGGGACGGGCTCGAGCGGACCGGGCCCGTCGTCGTCACCCTGCGCGGGAGACGCAGGATCCACGGGGTCCGACGGGGAGTCAGTCGTCATCATCGGGTCGAGCATCGAGGTCACACCTCGAGCAGCTCGGACTCCTTGGCCTTGACGAGCACGTCGACGAGGTCGGTGTGCTTCTTGGTGAGCCCGTCGAGCTCCTTCTCCGCGCGGGTGCCGTCGTCCTCGCCGACCTCGCCGTCCTTGACGAGCTTGTCGATGTCGGTCTTGGCCTTGCGACGGATGTTGCGCACCGAGACGCGGGCGTCCTCGGCCTTGCCGTGCGCGAGCTTGATGTACTCGCGGCGACGCTCCTCGGTCAGCTCCGGCATGACGCAGCGGATCTGGTTGCCGTCGCTGCTCGGGTTGACGCCGAGGTCGGAGTCACGGATGGCCCGCTCGATCTCGTGCATCGCCGACTTGTCGAACGGGATGACGAGGATGGTGCGCGGCTCGGGGTTCTGGAACGAGGCGAGCTGCTGCAGGGGCGTCGGCGCACCGTAGTACTCGACCGTCAGCTTGTTGAACAGTCCCGGGTTGGCGCGGCCGGTGCGGATGCCCGCGAAGTCCTCCTTGAGGACCTCGACGGCCTTGTCCATCTTCTCCTCGGCCTCGAACATCGTCTCTTCGATCATGGGTCTTCGGTTCCTCGTCCCTCGTTCGTGTCGTGTGCGGTGCGGCGCTGCTCGCGTGGTCACGCGGACCGGGCGCGGCGGCCGGGCTCAGGCGTTGGTGACCAGCGTGCCGATCTTCTCACCGAGCAGGGCGCGCGTGATGTTTCCCGCGCCCTCCATGCCGAAGACGACCATGGGCAGCTTGTTCTCCATGCAGAGGCTGAAGGCTGCGGCGTCCACGACCTTGAGGCCCTCGACGATGGCGTCCTGGAAGGTCACCGTCTCGAGCTTCTTGGCCTCGGGGTTGGTGCGCGGGTCGGCGTCGTAGACGCCGTCGACGCCGTTCTTGGCGATGAGGACCGCGTCGCACTTGATCTCGAGGGCGCGCTGCGCGCTCACCGTGTCGGTGGAGAAGAACGGCATGCCGGCGCCGGCGCCGAAGATGACGACGCGGTGCTTCTCGAGGTGGCGGATGGCGCGGCGCGGAATGTAGGGCTCGGCGACCTGCTGCATGGCGATCGCGGACTGGACCCGCGTCTCGACACCCTCCTTCTCGAGGAAGTCCTGCAGGGCGAGGCAGTTCATGACGGTGCCGAGCATCCCCATGTAGTCGGCACGGGTGCGGTCCATGCCGCGCTGCTGGAGCTCGGCGCCGCGGAAGAAGTTGCCACCGCCGATGACGACGGCGACCTCGACGCCACCGCGCACGGCGTCGGCGATCTGCTTGGCGATCCCGGCGACGACGGCCGGGTCGAGGCCGATGCGGCCACCCCCGAACACCTCTCCGGAGAGCTTGAGAAGGACCCGGTGGAAGGGGGTCGTCTGGGCGTCGGTCATGGCGCAGGGCCTCCTCGTGGGCAGCGTTCCGGCGGTCGGTCGATCTTTCCACACCCCGCGGCCATCGGCCGCATCGGGCGTCAGGCCCCGAGGATCCCGGGCAGCGCAGCGGCGAGCCGTGCGTAGTCGTCCTCGTCGTTGTACGGCGCGGCGGCGAGCCGCAGGTATCCGCGCCCCTCGAAGGACACGGGCGGCACGACGAGGCCCGCGGCATACAGCTGCTGCCAGAGCGCCTCCGCGGACTCGGTCGTCGTGGCCACGCCGTCCGGCAGCGCGACGAGCCGCAGGCAGGGGGCCGAGCGTATGCCGGCACGCGGGTCGGGCGTGCCGAGCGCGGACCGTACGTGCTCGACTCCACGGACCAGCAGGTCGGCGTTGCGCGCCACCTGCTCCCACCCGCCGAGGTCGCGCCACGCGGCGAGGCCGTCGGGCACGGCGACCCACGACGAGTGGTCGACGGTGCCCTGCAGGTCGAAGCGCTCGGGGTAGGGCAGGCCGTGGCTCCACGACGTGACGAGCGGGCGCATCGCCTCGCGGTGCTCGGGCGCCACCCACAGCGTCGCGGCGGCCCGGGGTGTGTAGGCCCACTTGTGCAGGTTGCCGGCCCAGAAGGCGACGCCGAGGCCCTCGACGTCGAGCCCGGGCAACGCTCCCGGCACGTGGGCGGCGTCGACGAGGACCGGGACGGGTGCGACGGCTGCCGCGACGGCCGCGACGGGCAGCTCCAACGCCGTCGGCGAGGTCAGCTGGTCGATGACGACGAGACGGGTGCGGTCGGTCACGGCCGCGGCGAAGGCTGCGACGACGTCGGCCGGGTCCGCGTCGACGGCGAAGGTGGCGGTGCGCAGCGTCGCCCCCCGCGCCTCGGCCGACCAGCCGGCCGTGAGGTAGCCGTGGTTGCTGACGACCACGTCGTCGCCCGGTCCGACACCGAGGCCCTGGAGCACGACCCCGACGGCCTCGGTGACGTTGCGCACGAGCGCGACCCCGTCGGCCGGCACGCCGATGAACTCCGCCGCCGACTCGCGTGCGGTCGCGAGCGCCGACGGCAGCTCGTCGCGGAAGGCCCGCATCGGGGCCCGCTCGATGCGGGCCCGGGCGCGGTCCTGGGCCTCCCGGACCGACCGGGGCACCGCGCCGAAGGCGCCGTGGTTGAGGTGGGTCAGGTCCGGGTCGAGCTCGAACAGCTCGGCGATGTCACGACGCACCCGGTCATCCTGCCCCACCTCACCGGGCGAGCTGCGACAGGCAGGTCGACGAGGACGGGTCGGAGGTCCCCGCCGGTCGCTGGGCCGCCGCGCGGCTGCGGCCGAGGTTCCAGCCGAGGAGGTCGTCGGGCGTGGGTGCGGGTCGCGTGGACAGGATGCAGGAGGAGACCGGTGCGGGCAGGCCGGCCACGATGGTCGGCTCGGCGTCGGCACCGAGCCCGGCCAGGTAGTACGGGTCGAGCTTGCCGGTGGCCTGGTAGCGGTCGATGTTGCGCTGGGCGACCCACGCCTCGGGGTTGGCGAGGCCACCGACGAGCACGAAGGCGGCCGCCGAGACGAGGGCGGCCCGCGGCAGCCACCACCCCGAGAGCCGCACCCCCGCCACGAGGACGAGCACGACGAGCAGGCCGAGCCAGAGCTCGAAGGCGTCGACGAGGACACGCAGCAGGGTGAAGCCGTAGGCCTGCTGGTAGAGGTCCATCCGGTGCAGCGCCGACGCGACGACGACGAGCGTCAGGGCGCAGAGGGCCCCCAGCGAGACGCGCAGGACGAGCCGCTCGCGGGCGGTCGACCGGGGCGCCTTGCGCACGGCGAGCGCGACGGTGGCGAGGGTGAGGACCGTCGCTGCGGTCAGCTGGCCGAAGCCCTGGTGGACGTACTCTGCATACGTGAGCCCGGTCGTGCGCTGCACGTAGTCGTGGCCACCGAAGAGGGCGGCGGCCTGCGCCGCGACGAACGCGGCGAACAGCGCGACGACGAGGCCGACCGGGACCACCCACTCCCACAGGCGAGCGACGGGGCGTCCCTCCGGCAGCACCACCCGATCCACGCGTGGCGGGTTGAGCGCGACGTAGCCGGCCGCGAGCAGCGCACCGCCCATGACGAAGCCGACGAAGAAGCGGAACGTCAGGCCGTCCCAGGCGAACTGCGGCACGAGTGCCTGCGCCCAGGAGCCGAAGACCGCGTCGCCGGAGGCGAACAGGCCCCCGAAGACGACGAGCGCGACGAGCGAGATCGCCACCGTGCGCACGACGGGCCACAGGACGTTGATCCGGCTCGTGACGGCCACGGTGCGTCCCAGCAGGGGCAGCCCGCGAACGGCCGCGAGCGGCCACGACGCGAGCCCGGCCACGAGCGACAGCAGGCCCTTGGCGTCGGTGAGCGCCGTCGTCAGCACGACGACGCCGAGCATGATGGCGATGACGGTCAGCCACTCGGCCGCCCGCAGCACCGACAGCGACGCGAGGGCCACGCACAGCACGCTGCTGAGCACCGTCCACCGGGCCCGGCGACGTTCGGTCGTGCGCCACAGCACGACGCCACCGACGAGCAGCACGCCGAAGAGCGCGACGCCGATCCCCCGGTAGGGCAGCACGATGGCCGAGAGGACACCGACGCCGAGGCAGGTGAGCAGCAGCCGCACCTGGGGGGCGAGTCCCGCCTCGGGCCAGAGGTCGCCGAAGAGCGAGTCGATGACCGGCTTGGGTGCCCCGACCGGGACGGTGGCGTATGCCGTGTGGCCCGTCGACGGGCCGGCGCTCCCTGCCGACGGGGCCGGACTTGCGGCTGGGCTGGGTCCTGCTGCAGCGGGGACGGGTGCGGGCACGGTGCTCTCCTCGGTCGGGACGTCGGCCCGGCGGTCGTCGGGTGGTGTGGTGTCGGGGGTCTTGGTGTCGGTGGGCCGCTCGGCGGCAGCCGGGGGCGGTGCGGCCGTGGGTTCTGCGGCCGTGGGTACTGCGGCCGGGGACCGCGGCAGGACGGCGCGGATGCGCGCGCCGTGCTCCCCCGTCGGTGGGCTGACGGCGGCGATGGACCCGCCGTGCAGCTCGCAGACCCAGCTGGCGATGGCCAGCCCGATGCCGGTGCCGCCGCCGGCGTCGTCGCCCGAGCCGAAGCGGTCGAAGATGCGGTGGCTCTGCTCGGGCGGGATGCCACTGCCCTCGTCGGCGACCATGAGCCACCAGCGGTCCGGGCCCTCGGGGCCGGCGCTCACGGTGACCCGACCACCGGGCGGGCTGTGCCGGTCGGCGTTGTCGAGCAGGTTGGCGAGCACCTGCTCGAGTCGCGCCGCGTCGGCGGTGACGTGCAGGTCGGCCGGGACGTCGACGACGTGGACGGTGCCGCGTCGGGACACCCCTGCCTCGGCCACGGCACGGTCGACGAGCTGCCGGACGTCGACGGCCGCGAGCGCGAGCGGCGTGCGACCGCCGTCGACCCGGCTGAGGTCGAGCAGGTCGCCGACGAGGGCGCCGAGCCGCTCGGCCTGGGCCAGTGCGGTGCGCAGCACGGCGTCGTCGGGGTGCACGACGCCGTCGACGAGGTTCTCGAGCAGTGCCTGCTGGGCTGCGAGCGGTGTCCGCAGCTCGTGCGAGACCGTCGCCACGAGCTGCCGGCGCTGCTGGTCGGCGCCGGCGAGGTCGGCTGCCATCGTGTTGAAGGCGTCGGCGAGCACGCCCACCTCGTCGGCGGACGTCGCCGTGACACGACAGGAGTAGTCCCCCGTCGCCATCCGCGACGCCGCGGCCGTCATCTCCCGCAGCGGGGACGTCATGCCGCGGGCCAGCCACTGGGTGACGCCGAGCGCCGCGGCGATCGTCACGGGGAGGGTGAACCAGCCGGGCACCCCGGCGCGGTCGCCGATGACCGAGACGAGCGAGGCGGCCATGATGCTGGCCGCGACGAGCAGTCCGAGCTTTGCCTTGATCGAGCGGATGCCGTCGAGCGGCCGGTCGGCGTTCACGGCGCGTCCGGGGAGTCTGCCGGGTCAGTGGAGTCGGGCATGCCTGCGGCGCTCGGGGTCTCGGGGACCTGGCCGGTCTCAAGGGCGTAGCCGACGCCGTGGACGGTGCGCACGCGGCCCGCACCGACCTTGGCGCGCAAGGACTTCACATGGCTGTCGAGGGTGCGCGTGCCACCCGAGTCGGCCCAGCCCCACACCTCGCGCATCAGCTCGTCGCGCTCGCGCACCGCGCCCGGGTCGGCGGCGAGCGCCAGGAGCAGGTCGAACTCGAGCGGCGTCAGGTGCACCTCGCTCCCCCGGGCCGTGACGCGGCGCGAGCCACGGTCGACGGTCAGGTCGCCGACGGCGAGCACCGGCGGCTGCTCCGCGGCGAGCTCACGGGCCCGGTCGACCCGGCGCAGCAGGGCCCGGATGCGCGCGACGACCTCCCGCATCCGGAAGGGCTTGGTCACGTAGTCGTCGGCCCCGACGCCGAGCCCGACGAGCAGGTCGGTCTCGTCGGCCCGTGCCGTCAGCATGAGGACGGGCACCGGCCGCTCCCCCTGGATGCGACGGCACACCTCGAGCCCGTCGAAGCCCGGCAGCATGAGGTCGAGGACGACGAGGTCGGGTGCGTGCTCCGCGTGGGCGGTGACGGCGGAAGGACCGTCGAAGGCCTGGACCACCCGGAAGCCCTCTGCCACAAGCCGATCCGTGACCGCCTGGTTGATCGTCGGGTCGTCCTCGACGACGAGCAGCGTCGGCGATGCAATGTCGGGCGACGGTGCGGCATACCCCTGGTTCATGTCCCCGAGCCTAGGAGCGGGCACGCGGGTGGCGAGGGTGCGACGTGTGGAGATCCTGTGAAGCCCGGCCGGGTCCACACCGGCCCGGCCGGGCACTCCCACCCACCACGGTGGCTCAGATGAAGAGCAGCTGCGCGCCCTCCGTCAGCTCGATGAAGTCGGAGGCCGAGATGATGCCCTCGACGTCGTCCCGCAGGTCCTTCTCGCCCAGGTGCTGCATGTCGGCCGACATCCGGCACGCCCACAGGTGGCCGCCGGAGGCGACGATCTGGTCGAGGAACTCCGGGACCTCGGGCACGTCGAGGTCGGCGATGGCCTTCTTCATCTGCGAGGTGGCGAGGTGCGTCATCCCGGGGATGCCGCCGAGGCCCTGGGGCATGTGCGTCGCGGTGTTGCCGAGCATCGTGAACTTCAGCTCCCCGGACGTCTTCCTGTTGATCATGTCGAAGCCCCAGAACGTGAAGAACAGGTGCGTCTCGATCCCTTCACCCAGAGCGGCGTTGGCGAGGATGAGGCCCGGGTAGGCCATGTCGAGGTTGCCCTTGCTGCAGATGATCGCGAGCTTGCGACCCTGCGACTCCGGCGCGTCGAACGACGGCACGAACGGTGCGGTCTCGGTGGTCTGGGTGGTCATCACACACATCCCTTCGGCTTGGGCAGGCCCGCGACGTAGGCCATCTTCTTGGCCGGCTTGCCGGGGAAGAGCTCGAAGAGGGACTTGACGGGGGTTCCGGTCTGCGTGCTGACCCGGCGCAGGGTCGCCGTCTCGCCCTGGAGCGCGAAGTCGTCACGCAGGAAGTGCACGAGCTTCCAGTGCTCGTCGGTCAGCTCGATGCCGATGAGGCGGGCGAGCTCCGCACCGAGGTCGTCCGACCACTGGTCGGGGCGGGTGAGGAAGCCCTCGTCGTTGACCTCGACGGCATGGCCGGCGATCGTCGTGGTGGGCATGGGGACGCTCCTTTCAAGCGCTCACGGGGGCGGGGACCTTCCCCGCCATCGACATCTGCGCGGGCAGGCCGAGAGGTCGTCCGGGGAGCAGGAGGTTCCAGTAGATGTGGCGGAACGCGAGCTTGCCGATGTGGTTGGCGCGCGACTCCTTGAGCAGGGTCATCGGGCCGAGGCGCGGCAGCGGGAACGTGCCGGTCAGGGGCTCGGTGTCGTAGTTGAAGTCGAGGAGCATCGCCTTGCCGCCGCCGGACTCGACGAAGCAGTTGGCGTGCCCGTCGAAGGCGTGGGTCATGGGGCGACCGGAGACGTGCTCGAGGAAGTTGTCGACGAAGACCTCGACCGAGAAGTGCGCGACCGAGCCGGCCTTGGACGTCGGGATGTTGCTCGCATCGCCGAGGACGAAGATCGACGGGTGCTCGGTGGACTGGCTCGTGTGCTTGTCGACCGGGACGTAGTTCAGCTCGTCCCCCAGCCCCGACCGCGCGACGAAGTCGGCGCCCATGTTGAGCGGGATCGTCACGAGCTGGTCGTAGGCGACCTCGCGCTCGTCGTAGGAGACGAGGACGCGGCGCTCCTGGTCGACGTGCTCGACCATGAAGTCCGTCTCGACCGTGATGCCCTTGTCGGCGAGCAGGTGACCGAGCTCACGGCTCGCGACCGGCTTGGTGAAGGCGCCGTCGAGGGGCGTGACGAAGACGATCTCGGTGCGCTCGCGCAGACCGCGGCGCCGCAGGAAGTCGTCGGCGAGGAAGGTGAACTCGAGCGGGGCCACGGGGCACTTGATCGGCATCTCCGTGACGTGCACGACCAGGCGTCCGCCCACGAACGAGGCGAGCGACTCCCGGAGCGCCGCGGCGCCCTCATAGGTGTAGAACTCGCCGACGCTCCGGTGCCACTCCGGTCCGAGCATCCCCGGCGTCTGGTCGGGTCGGGCCGAGGTGCCGCTGGCGATGACGAGCTCGTCGTAGCCGAGCGTGCGTCCGTCGACGAGGGAGACCTCGCGGGCCTGCGGGTCGATGCGGTCGACGTCATCGAGGACGAGCTCGACGCCGTCCGTGATGAGCGCGTGCCGGCTGCGCCTGACCTGGTCGGGCTCGATGAGCCCGAAGGGCAGGAAGAGGTAGCCGGGCTGGTAGTCGTGGACGTCGTCCTTGTCGACGACGTTGATACGCCACTCGCTGGTGGGGAGACGGTGCCTCAGCTTGTTCACGACCATGGTGCCGGCCGTGCCCGCTCCCAGAACCACGAGGGACCTCATGGTGGTGGTCATGGTTCGACGGTACCCCGGAGGGTATGCCGTCGGCTGTGAGCCACCAGACAACGGGGCTGTGACCTCGGAGACAGAAGGCTTGCCTCACAAGCAGATCCGCCCCTCCGGGCCGAGGGCGCTCAGGTGCCCTTGAGCCACCGGCCGAAGAGCCGGGTCACGAACGGCAGCAGGACGTAGGTCATCCACGGGGTCGCGACGAGGGTCGTGACAAGGACGCGGACGGCGGCCGGCCAGTCCCCGCTGAAGGGCGAGAGCAGGTAGGTCAGCGCCAGGCTCGTCGGGAAGAAGGCGATCCAGATGACGCTCGCCTGCTTCCACCGCGGCGGCGCCGAGGGGGCGCCCGGGCCCGCCTCGTGCACCGACGACGTCGCCGGCTCGTCGAACCAGCCCTCGATGCCCGTGCGGTACTCGGTGCGCCGGTGCTCGACGAGGTCGGCCGCCGAGCGCAGCCACCGCATGCGCTCGGGCGAGCGCTCCCACGCGTCGAGGTGCTCCCGCGAGTCGAACCGGTAGAGCATGTGCCAGTCCTCGGCGCCCGAGCGCACCCACCCGGCCCCGAGGAAGCCCTCGAACCGCTCGGCCATCGACGTGCCGGCGTGCACCCACGCCTGCATGAGCAGCTCGTCCTCGGGCGCGACCCGTCGGGTGATTGACACGGTCAGCGGACCGTCGACCGCGCTCGCCGTCATGGTGTCGGTGGTGATGCCGGTGCTGGTGCTCATGCTCGTGGGGCTCCTCTGGAGTCGGTCCCGGGGCAGGCGGGTCGGGATCTTCCCGGCCCCGGACGCGACGATGCCGGCCGCCCCCGAGGGGGCGACCGGCATACGTCGTCGTGATGCGCGGGTTCTGCGCTACGAGTGGTGCGCTGGCACCAGGGAGGTCAAGACCTCACTGGCCGACGCGGAAGCGCGCGAAGGACGTCGCCTGGGCGCCGCCCTCCTCGAGCACCTTGCCGACGGTCTTCTTGGCGTCCTTGGCGAACGCCTGCTCGAGCAGGACGTTCTCCTTGAAGAAGCCGTTGACGCGACCCTCGATGATGCGGGGAAGGGCAGCCTCGGGCTTGCCCTCCTCCTTGGCCGTGGCCTCGGCGACGCGACGCTCGTTCTCGACCGTCTCGGCCGGGACCTCGTCACGCGTCAGAACGGTCGGGCTGAACGCCGCGATGTGCATCGCGACGTCGCGGCCCACGGTCTCGTCGCCACCCTGCAGCGCGACGAGGACGCCGATCTGCGCGGGCAGGTCGGGGCTCGTCTTGTGCAGGTAGGACACGACCTTGTCGCCCTCGAGGCGCGCCACGCGGCGGACCTCGATCTTCTCGCCGATGGTGGCGTTGGCCTCGTCGAGCAGCTCCTTGACGGTCTTGCCGTCCTCGAGCGTGCTCGCGAGGAGCGAGTCGGCGTCGGTGGCGCCGGCCGCGACGGCCTGCGTCAGGACCTGGTCGGCCAGGGCGATGAACTTCTCGCCCTTGGCGACGAAGTCGGTCTCGCAGTTGACCTCGACGAGGGTTCCGACGCCATCGGTGGCCGAAGCCGCCACGAGACCGTTGGAGGCCGAGCGGCCCTCACGCTTCGTGACGCCCTTGAGGCCCTTGACGCGCAGGATCTCGACGGCCTTGGCGCGGTCGCCGTCGGCCTCGTCGAGCGCCTTCTTGACGTCCATCATGCCGGCGCCGGTCTGCTCGCGCAGCGCCTTGATGTCAGCGGCGGTGTAGTTCGCCATGCTCTGTATCGCTCTTTTCGTCAGTGGAGATTGACTCGTGTGTCAGCTGGTCGGGCTGGTGCGAGAAAGGCCGTCAGGCCTTCTCGGCACCGGCCGTCGCGTCGGCAGCCTGGGCCTCGGCAGGAGCCTCGGTCGCGGCCTCGGCGGGGGCGTCGACCGCGATCTCGGCGGCGACCTCGGGGGCCGGCGTCTCGACGGGGGTCTCGACCGGCGCCTCGGCAGCGGCGGCGTCGGCGTAGAGCTCGCGCTCCCACTCGGCCAGGGGCTCCTCGGCCTGCGCGTCGGCGCCGGACTTGCCGGACGAGCGCTGGACGAGACCGTCGGCGACGGCGTCGGCGATGACCCGCGTCAGCAGCGTGACGGAGCGGATCGCGTCGTCGTTGCCGGGGATCTTGTAGTCGACCTCGTCGGGGTCGCAGTTCGTGTCGAGGATCGCGATGACCGGCAGGCCGAGCTTGCGGGCCTCGTCGACGGCGAGGTGCTCCTTCTTGGTGTCGACGATCCACACGGCCGAGGGGACCTTGGCCATCGTGCGGATGCCGCCGAGGGTCTTCTCGAGCTTGATCATCTCGCGCTTGAGGATGAGCAGCTCCTTCTTCGTGTAGCCCGAGCCGGCCACGTCGTCGAAGTTCAGCTCCTCGAGCTCCTTGAGGCGCGTGAGGCGCTTGGAGATCGTCTGGAAGTTGGTGAGCATGCCACCGAGCCAGCGGTGGTTGACGTACGGCATGCCGACGCGCGTCGCCTGCTCGGCGATGGGCTCCTGGGCCTGCTTCTTCGTGCCGACGAAGAGGATGCTGCCGCCGTGGGCGACGGTCTCCTTGACGAACTCGTAGGCGTTGTTGATGTACGTCAGCGACTGCTGCAGGTCGATGATGTAGATGCCGTTGCGCTCGGTCATGATGAAGCGCTTCATCTTGGGGTTCCAGCGACGGGTCTGGTGCCCGAAGTGGACGCCGCTCTCGAGGAGCTGGCGCATGGTGACGACGGCCATGCCGTGTTCTCCCTTGTTTCGTTGTTGTCAGTTGTGCGTAGGCGCTGGCGCTCGGCGGTCACGTGGAGCACGTGGCCCGGCGGGCGGCATACGACCTCACTCCTGGCGCCTGACGCACCCCGCCCCTCCGCGAGCGGATGGGGACTGCCGTGGTGCGACCCGGTCCGGCGGACCGGCAGAAGACGCGCGAATTTCGGTCCCGTGCGACGAGCACACGTGACCGCCATCCATCGTACGTCCTGACCCGGGTGGTGGAGAAATCGTGGCGACCCGACACAATGGCCCGCATGGCGCACTGGGTGGAGACGATCCCGAGCTTCGTCGTCCTCTCGGTCGTCCTCTTCCTCCCCGGCTGGCTGCTCGTGCGGGCGCTGGGGGCCCGCGGCCTCGAGGCGTTGGCGGTCTCCCCTGCCGTCTCCACCGGCCTGATCGCCGCGTTCGCGACCGTCGCCCAACGGGTCGGCGTGCGCTGGGGGCTGCTGCCGCTCGCCGTCGTGACGGCGGTCTGCGTGGCGCTCGCCTGGGGCGGGATGCGCGTCTTCGGCCGGCACGACCCCGAGCTCGGGGCGGCCCGCCGCCTGCTCGGTCGACCCCGTCCCGACGCCGTCGTGGCCATCGTCATCGGCGCCGTCCTCGCGCTCGCGACGATCCTGCCGGCCATGGGGCGCCCCGACGAGCTCGTCGACTCCCCCGACGCGGTCTACCACCTCGGCCGGATCAAGACGTTCCTCGAGACGGGCAACTTCTCCATCGCCAACCCGACGTTCTACCCCAACGGCTTCCACTCGTGGATCGCCACCGGGCTGCTGCCGGGCGTCGCCGACGTGCTGCCCGGCACCAACGTCGCGACGATCGTGCTCTCCGCGCTCGTGTGGCCCATCGGCTGCGTGGCCCTCGTGCGCCACGCGCTCGGCACGTCCCGCCTCGTCACGTATGCCGCGGGGTTCGCCTCCGCGGCCTTCATCGCCTTCCCGACGATCCTCCTCGGCTGGGGCGTGCTCTGGCCCAACCTCATGGCGACCGCCCTGACGCCGGGCGCGCTCGCCCTGATGCTGCAGGCCGCACGCTCGAGGCGGATCGGGCAGTGGCTCGGCTTCGTCGCGGCGATGCCCGGCCTCGCGCTCATCCAGCCCAACGCGCTCGTCGCCCTCGTCGTCTTCGCCCTCGTCTGGTTCGTGACGGCCCGCCTGCGGGCCGGCCTGCTCCGCCACCTGTCGTGGTGGGTCGTCGTGCGCGACCTCGCCGTGGTCGCCGTCGTCGGCGTCGCGGGGCTCGTCGCCGCACCCGCCGTCTCGGCCCAGCTCGCCTCGACCCAGTCCTACGAGTGGAAGGACCGCGTCTCGGTCTGGACCGCGCTCGTCGAGGTCATCGGTGGCCGGCTGCAGATCCCCGACGTGCTCTGGGGGCTCGTGCTGCTCCTCGCGCTCGGGATCGGGTGGATCGCACTGCGGGTCAGAGCGGCCCTGCCGGTCGTGGCGATGTGGCTCGCCTGCGTCGTGCTCTACGTCATGGCGGCGTCCTCGACGCTGTCGTGGACCTCGCTCATCACCGGCTACTGGTACAACGACAAGGTCCGGCTCGCCTCGCTCGCCGCGGTCCCCGGCGTCGTCGTCGTCGCGGCCGCTGCGCCGGCCCTGCGCGAGCTGCTGCGCAAGGTGCCCGCGCTCGGGTCGCGCCCCGTCGCCGTGGGCCTCGTCGCCGTGCTCGTGATCCCCGTCCTCACGCTGGGGCTCAACGGGGCAACCCGCCAGCGCATGCTGAGCGGGTTCTTCCGCCCCACGTCCCCCGAGCGGGTCATCCTCTCGTTCGAGGGCCAGGACTCGCTGCGGCGCCTCGCCGCGCTCATCCCCGCCGGGCAGGGCGTCGTGGGCCGCCCCGAGAACGGCTCACCCCTCATGTGGCCGCTGTTCGGCACCAACACGCTCTACCGCTCGATCCCCATCCCCACGACGGGCGACGAGATCGTCATCGGCACCGGGTTCAACGACATGGAGCACCGCCCCGACGTGTGCGAGGCCATGGCGCGCCACGACATCCGCTGGGCCGTCGACTCGACGCACGTCTACTGGCTCGACCGGCCCGAGCGGTCCTCCGGCCTGAAGGACCTCGCCCACGTCGACGGGGTCGAGCCGGTGCGCACCGACGGCGACTACACGCTCTACCGCGTCACCGGCTGCGGCCTCGGCGCGGCCGGCTGAGCCGGCCACACGGCATACGTCCACTTCTTCGCGCATTTCTCCGGCGATGGGCGTAACGCTTTCGTCCCGTCCGCGATGGTGAGGGTGGAGATCCCACACGGACCCCCTGACCGGGTGGGATCTCCACTCACGTCCCGCGGCAAGGACCCCTCCACAGCCGCCGCGAGTCGTGGAGCCCCCGCCACGTGCCCCGGCGGGGGCTCTCCCACGTGGCGGGCCGATCGGTCGACGGCACCCGTGGCTACGCTCGGGCCATGAGCTCGCCGCTGATCTCGCGCATGCAGCCCTTCGGCACCACGATCTTCGCCGAGATGTCGATGCTGGCCACCCGGACGGGTGCCATCAACCTCGGCCAGGGCTTCCCCGACACCGACGGCCCGCGCGCGATGCTCGACGCGGCCAAGGCGGCCATCGACGCCGGGCGCAACCAGTACCCACCCGGCCCCGGCGTCCCCGAGCTGCTCGAGGCGGTCGCCGCCCACCAGGAGCGCTTCTACGGCATCCGGCTCGACCCGTCCTCGCAGGTGCTCGTCACCGTCGGCGCGACCGAGGCCATCGCGTCGGTCGTGCTCGCCCTGTGCGAGCCCGGCGACGAGGTCGTGACCTTCGAGCCGTACTACGACTCGTATGCCGCCACGATCGCCCTCGCCGGAGCGACCCGCCGCACGTCGGTGCTGCGCTTCCCCGACTTCGCGGTCGACGAGGCGTCGCTGCGGGCGGCCTTCTCGTCGCGCACCCGCCTCGTGCTGCTCAACACGCCGCACAACCCCACCGGCAAGGTCTTCACGCGCGACGAGCTCGAGCTGATTGCATCCCTCGCCCGCGAGCACGACGCGTGGGTCGTCACCGACGAGGTCTACGAGCACCTCGTCTTCGACGACGCGCAGCACGTGCCGGTGGCGACCCTGCCGGGCATGGCCGATCGCACGATCACGATCAGCTCGGCCGGCAAGACCTTCTCGGCGACCGGCTGGAAGGTCGGCTGGCTCACGGGGCCGGCCGAGGCTGTCGCCGCGGCGCGCACCGTCAAGCAGTTCCTCACCTACGTCGGGTCGGGCCCCTTCCAGCCGGCGGTGGCGCTGGCCCTGGGCCTCGGCGACGAGGTGTATGCCGGCCTGCGCGACTCGCTGCAGGCCAAGCGCGACCTGCTGTGCTCGGCGCTCGAGGCGTCCGGTCTGCAGGTCGCCCGCCCGTCCGGGACGTACTTCGTCATCGCCGACGCCGCGCCCCTCGGGGCCGTGGACGGGCTGGAGTTCGCGCGACGGCTGCCCGAGATCGCCGGCGTGGTCGGGGTGCCCGTGTCGGTCTTCCACGACGACCAGGACGCGGCGCGCACCCTCGTCCGGTTCGCGTTCTGCAAGAAGGACGAGGTCCTGCTCGAGGCGAGCCGCCGCCTCGCCGCCGCCGGCACCCGCCCCCCAATCGAGTGAGCGCCCCGCGCCACCACTCACACCCACTCGAGTGGCCCCGTCACCCCACCAGCCACACCCAAGCACGTCGAGTGAGCACTCCACCCCACCAGCCCCAGCCCCTCGAGTGGCCTCCCCGCCCCACCAGCCCCACCCCCTCGAGTGGCCTCCCCGCCCCACCAGCCCCACCCCCTCGAGTGGCCACGCCACCCCAGCCCGTCCACACCCCCCGGTCCGGACTCCCGGTCGTCCACAGGATCCTGAGGCGGCCGGCGGGCCGACCATGATCCGGGCGAGCATGGCGGCATGTCGATCGGGTCAGCCCTGCTGGGAGCGGTGCTCGCCGCCGCCTCGGCGACGGGCGCCAGCGCCGTCCCCTCTGTCGTCCCGGACACGGCCGCGCATGCACGTGCCCCGGGAGCAACCGCTGGCAGATGGGCCTGGCCGCTGTCGCCGGAGCCCGAGGTGGTGCGGCGGTTCGACCGACCCGACCAGCCGTGGCTGCCGGGGCACCGTGGCATCGACCTGGCCGCGACCGTCGACCAGGCCGTCCTGGCGCCGACCGACGGGCGCATCTCGTGGACCGGCGTCATCGCCGGACGCAGCGTCGTGGTCGTGGCCCACCCGGCCGGCCTGCGCAGCACCTTCGAGCCCGTGACGGCGACGTCGGCGGTCGGGACCGCGGTCGCGCGGGGCGAGCCCGTCGGCACCGTGACGTCCACGTCCGGCCACTGCGCGCCCCGCACCTGCGTGCACTGGGGCGTGCTCCGGGGCGAGACCTACCTCGACCCGCTGTCCTTCGTCGGCCGGTCCCGGGTCATCCTGCTCCCCCTCCCCTGAGCCACCTTCTCGGCGCCCGTCAGGCAGCGACGGTCAGGCGCGTGGGTGAGCCTGCTCGTAGCTGCGCCGGAGCCGGTCCACCGAGACGTGGGTGTAGATCTGGGTGGTCGCGAGGCTCGCGTGACCGAGGATCTCCTGGACCATGCGCAGGTCCGCACCGCCCTCGAGCAGATGCGTGGCGGCGCTGTGCCGCAGGCCGTGGGGGCCGAGGTCGGGCGCCTCGGGCAGGTGAGAGAGCAGCTCGTGCACGGCCGAGCGCACCTGTCGCGCATCGACGCGGCGCCCGCGCCGCCCGAGGAAGAGCGCCGGTCCGGAATGCTCACCGACGAGGCTCGGGCGGACGGCGAGCCAGCCCTCGATGGCTCGGCCGGCCGGGGCACCGAAGGGCACGATGCGCTCCTTCGCGCCCTTGCCCATGACGCGCACCACGCCCTGCGCCAGGTCGACGTCGTCGATGTCGAGGGCTGCGAGCTCACCCACGCGGATGCCGCTCGCGTAGAGCAGCTCGAGCACGGCCCGGTCGCGGACGTGGATCGGGTCCTCGTCGTCGGCCCGGACGGCGGCGAGGTCGAGCAGCTCGGTGGCCTCGCCCTGGCGCAGGACACCCGGCAGGGTCGCGTGTCGCTTCGGCGCCACCAGCCGCAGGGAGGGGTCGGTCGGGATCCGGCCGGTGTGCTCGGCCCACCTCAGGAAGGTGCGTGCCGAGGCGGCCCGGCGCGCGATGGTCGCGCGAGCGGCGCCCGCGTCGGCCTGGCTGCCGAGCCACGCGCGCAGGTCGCCGATCCGCAGGTCCCCGATCTCGTCGATGCCGCGCTCGGCGGCGAAGCCGAGCAGGTGCCGCACGTCACCGAGGTACGCGCGGCGGGTGTGCACCGAGCGCCCCCGCTCGGCACCGAGGTGACGGGAGTACGCGTGGAGCAGCTCGGCGTGCCGCTCGAGCACGTCGGTCTCGGCGTTCACCACATCCGTCACTCCCGCACCATCGCAAACCGCATGCCAACTGGCAAGCGCCGCGCCGTGGTGGCCGCCTTGGTGAGGAGGCCGGACCTCCGAAGCCGTGACCGAGCGCTCACTCGATCTGCGACGTGCTCACTCGACCGGGCCCGGGCAACGGGCATTGGTGACGCGGGGCCACTCGACTGGGGCAGGACGCTCACTCGATCTGCGACGGGGCGCTCACTCGAACTGGGATGGGGCGCTCACTCGAGCTGCTTGGACGGCTCCTTCGGATGTCGGCAGAAGGCGGCGCAGGGGTTAGCCGAGCGGGAGCTGGCGGCGTTGTGGGCGCTTGCGCCAGGTGCCGGCGGACTCGCTGACGAGGTCGAGCCGTTCGAGGCGGCCCAGAGCCGCCCGGACCGTCAGGGGCGCGTGGGCCACCTGCCGCACGATCGCGTCGAGGGTGAGCCCCGAGCGGAACGGCACGGCTTCGAGGACCGAGGCGTCGAGCTGTGGGAGGTCGTCACCGGGACGGACCGGGCCTCTCCCCGGCTCGTGCGCATCGTCGCCGAGGTCCCCGACGAGGTCGATGACCTCCTCCGCGCTGGTGACGAGCACAGCCCTGAGGTCGCGGATCTCCTGGTGACAGCCGGCGGAGGCCATCGAGGTGACAGGCCCGGGGACGGCCCCGACATGACGTCCTGCCTCGATCGCGTGCTTGACGGTGTTGCGCGAGCCGGACCGCAGGTCGGCCTCGACGACGACGGTGCCGCGAGTCATCCCCGCGATGAGGCGGTTGCGGGCGAGGAAGCGCGACTTCATCGGGGCCGACCCCGGAGCCACCTCCGAGACCACGAGCCCGTCACGGGCGATCCGGGACAGCAGGGCGGCGTGCCCCGACGGGTAGGGCCGCTCGACCCCACCGGCGAGCACGGCGACCGTCGCCCCCTCGACCGCCAGGGCCCCGCGGTGCGCGCTGCCGTCGATGCCGAAGGCCGCCCCGGACACCACGGCCCATCCGCGTTGGCACAGGCCGGCGGCGATGTCGGCGGCCATCTGCTCGCCGTAGGCGGTGGCGGTCCGCGAGCCGACGACCGCCACAGAGCGCTCGACGGTCTCCGCGAGGTCGAGCGGGCCCCGGACCCACAGGCAGTACGGCGGGATGTCGATCTGCCGGAGCCGCTCGGGCCATTCGTCGTCGTCCGGCACGACGACCCTTGCCCCGACCTTCGCCGCGATGTCGAGGTCGCGTGCGGTGTCGAGGGTGGCGAGCCGCGCGGCGAAGCGGGCCAGCGTGCCCCGGCCGGCGCGGATGCGCTCGACCGTCTCGACGGCGCCCACCTGCGCCACGAGCCCGGGCACGTCCTTGTCGCACGGCTCCGCGAGCCGTGACAGTGCAGCACGCGCCAACCGGTCAGCGTCCATCGTCCACCTCCTGGAGGTCGTACGTCGTTCGGGCGGTCACGGGCCGGCGCCCGTCGGGTGACGTCATGCGGCCACCCCCGCACGGTGGCGCAGGCTCAGGGCGAGGTCGACCTGCTCCGGGCCGGGACGCTGGAGGCCCATGACGTCGGCGATGGTCCAGGCGCACCGCAGCGTGCGGTCGTAGCCGCGCAGGCTGAGCGAACCCCGCTCCAGCGCCCGGTCGAGGGTGGTCGTCGCCGAGGTCGGCAGCCGCCACGGTCGACCCCGAAGCACCGAGCCTGGCACGTCCGCGTTGACCCCACCGCCCCGCTCGAGGACCGCGCGCCAGCGCTCGCCCTGCGCCGAGCGCGCGGCAGCGACCCGGGCGGCCACCGACGCCGTCGACTCCCCCACCGACGCCCCCGCCATCGACAGCCCCGGCGGCTGCACGTGCACCTGGAGGTCGACCCGGTCGAGCAGCGGGCCGCTCAGCCTGCCGAAGTAGGAGCGCCGCATGAGTGGGGTGCACGTGCAGTCCAGGCCCTTGCCCCAGCCGTTGCCGCACGGGCACGGGTTGGCGGCGAGGACGAGCTGGAAGCGGGCCGGGAAGGTGACCGTCTCGTGGGCGCGGGCGATCGAGACCGACCCGCGCTCGAGCGGCGTGCGCAGCGACTGGAGCACGCTCTTGTCGAACTCGGGCGTCTCGTCGAGGAAGAGGACGCCGTGGTGGGCCTGGGTGATCGCGCCGGGGCGGATGTGCCCGCTGCCCCCGCCGATGACCGCGGCCTGCGAGGCGCCGTGGTGCGGGGCCACGAACGGGGGCCGGGAGACGAGGCACGCGTCGTGCCCGGGGCCGAGGGTCCCGAGCACCGAGTGGATCGCCGTGACCTCCATCGACTCGGCCTCGCCGAGGGGCGGCAGCAGCCCCGGCAGCCGCTCGGCCAGCATCGTCTTGCCGGCGCCCGGAGGGCCGGCGAGCAGCAGGTGGTGGCCCCCGGCCGCCGCGATCTCGAGGGCCAGCTTGGCGTCAGCCTGGCCCACGACCTCGCTGAGGTCACGGACCGGCTCGGGCGGTGGTGGCGTGGCCGGCGGGACGGGCACCTCGTCGACGCCCCGTCCCTTGCCGAGGGTGTCGTAGCGCCGGACGAGCTCCACGACGTCGGCCACAGGGTGCACGTGCACCCCCGACACGAGTCGCGCCTCGCCCGCGTTGGCGACCGGGACGACGACGTGGCGCACGCCCACCAGGGATGCCGCGCGAACGAGCGGCAGCACGCCGGGCACCGGGCGCACCGTCCCGTCGAGCCCGACCTCACCGATGTGGACGACGTCGCGCACGACCGTCACCTGGACGAGGTCCATGGCCGCGGCGACGGCGACGAAGATGCCGAGGTCGAAGCCGGTCCCGACCTTGCGCTCGCCCGCCGGCGACAGGTTGACGGTGACCCGACGCTGGCTCACCGGCATCTTGTCGATGAGGGCAGCGGCAGCCTTGATCCGGTCGGAGGACTGCTTGACGGCCGAGTCGCCGAGGCCGCTGATCGCGAAGCCCGGCAGGCCCTGCGTCACGTGCGCCTCGACGTCGACGACGAAGCCGTGCACCCCTCGAAGGCCCACCGACCGGGTGCGCCCGAGACCCATCAGCACACCCCCTGCAGGTGCTGGAGCCGCGCCCGGCCCTCCGGGGGCCGGAGGATCGAGATGACGTCGATCCGCAGGGCGAGACCACGAGTGAGGTCGGCATGGTCGTCGCGCCACAGACCGGCCAGGTGTCGCAGCCGCCGCTGCTTGCGCCACGTGACGGCCTCGAACGGGGCGCCGTACGCCTCGGTCGTGCGTGTCTTGACCTCGCAGACCACGAGCTCGCGACCGTCACGGGCGACGACGTCGATCTCGCCGCGCACGCACCGCCAGTTGCGGTCGAGGATCGTCAGTCCCTGCGCGAGCAGGTAGCGGCAGGCGAGGCGCTCGCCGTAGTCGCCGAGGGCACGAGTCGAGAGGTCCATGCCGGCCACTCTCCCGGCGGCGACCCGGGGAGGACACCCGTCAGCGCGTGGCTGTGGACGGCATACGCCATCGGTGAGGGGGTGTGGACGACGCGGCCCCGCGGACGGGCGTCAGCTGAAGTCGCCGCTCTCCGGGAGCTTGATGTCGGGCTTGGGCAGCTCCTCGACGTTGACGTCCTTGAACGTCACGACGCGCACGTTCTTGACGAACCGCGCCGGGCGGTAGATGTCCCACACCCAGGCGTCGGCCATCGTCACGTCGAAGAACACCTCGCCGCCGTCGCTGCGCACCTTCACGTCGACGGAGTTGGCGAGGTAGAAGCGGCGCTCGGTCTCGACGACGTGGGTGAAGAGGCCGACGACGTCGCGGTACTCCTTGTAGAGCTGGAGCTCCATCTCGGTCTCGTACTTCTCGAGATCTTCCGAACTCACCTGATCGCCGTCCCTGTCTGCTCTGCCGTGGTGGGCACCGGAGCGAGGTTCTCCGTGCCCTCATTCAACACCTCGACCGGCCCCTCGGCGTACACGCCGGGCAGGCGCCACGAGCGACGGTGCAGCTCGCACGGGCCGAGCCGCGTGAGCGCATCCATGTGCTCGGGCGCGGAGTAGCCCTTGTTGAGCGCCCAGCCGTATGCCGGGTGCTGGGCCGAGAAGGTCACCATCATCTCGTCGCGCTCGACCTTCGCCAGCACGCTCGCGGCCGCGACGGAGGAGCACTTCAGGTCTGCCTTGACCATGGTCGTCACCGGCGGCGTCGCCGGGCCGTGCGCGTCCGCGAAGGCGAAGAGGCCGACCTCGGTCGGCGCGGTGAGCCAGTCGTGGTTGCCGTCGAGGATGACGAGGTCGGGCACGATCCCGGCATCGCGGATGGACCCGAGGGCGCGGAGGCCGGCCAGCCGCAGCGCCGCCATGATGCCGATCTCGTCGATCTCGTCGGCGCTCGCGTGCCCGACGGCGTGGGCGACCGCCCACCGCTGGATGCGCGGCACGAGCACCGTGCGGGCCCGCTCGGTCAGCAGCTTGGAGTCCTTGACCCCGGTCGGCGCGGACCGCACGGTCTCGTCGATGACGACGACGCCCACACTGACCGGCCCGGCGAGGGCGCCGCGGCCCACCTCGTCCATGCCGGCGAGAAGGCGGTGGCCGGAGCGCTGCAGGGCGCGCTCGACCCGCAGGGACGGTTTCTTGGACGGTGCAGGTCGTGCCATGGTGCGGGGCTTGCGAGGGTTGCCGGGGCTGCCGATCAGCCGACCTTCGTCGTCGTGGCCGACGGGCGCGGCTTGCCGGTGGGGCTCGGGTTGACCGTGCCCTTGCCCGTCGGTTTCGTCGACGGCGTCGTGGCCGTCGGGACCTGGGAGAAGGTGCGCTCGGGCACGCCGAGCCAGGTCACGTGGTCGATGGGCCAGACGACGAACAGCGCCCGGCCGACGATCTTGTCCATCGGGACCGAGCCGGTGGCGCCGGTGCCGTCGTCGTGCCAGCGGCTGTCGGAGGAGTCGCTGCGGTGGTCGCCCATGACCCAGATGCGGCCCGCCGGGACCGTGATGTCGAACTTCTTGCCCTCGCTCGGGTAGTCGCCCGGCTTGACGTAGGGCTCGGTGATCTCGACGCCGTTGACCTTGATCTTGCCCGTGTCGCCGTCGGCCTGGACGTGGTCGCCGGGCAGGCCGATGACGCGCTTGATGAGGTGGTTCTCGGAGTCCTCGGGGAGCAGGCCGACGAAGACGAGTGCGTCGTGGAAGGGCCCACCGACGTTGCTGCGCTGGCCGCCGAGGTCACCGAGCCACGGGGTCGGCGCACCCGGGTCCTCGAAGACGACGACGTCGCCCCGCTTGAGGTCGAACGGCCCGGGCGTCAGCTTGCTGACGATGACGCGGTCGTCCTTGACGAGGGTGTTCTCCATCGAGCCGGACGGGATGTAGAAGGCCTGGAAGAGCCAGGTCTTGACCACGAAGGAGAGAGCCATCGCGAGGACGACGACGATGACGAGCTCCTTGATGCCGGCCAGGATGGTCGCGCCGAAGCTGCGGGGCTCGTCGTCGTAGTCGTCGTCGAGGTCGTCGTCCAGGTCGTCGGTGTCAGCAGCAGTGCGCCCGCGCGTCGGGTCTTCGGGGCGTCCGGTGTACTGCGACATCACTCACCATTTCGTGGGACGGAGGCAATTTGTCCTTGCTCGACCGGTCCGAGCCGATCGAGCGGCCAGTATCGCACCCAAACCTTGCCGATCATGTCGTCCCCCGGCACCATGCCGCCACCCGGGTCGCCGAGGTGCGCACGGGAGTCCGCGGACGATCCCCGGTTGTCGCCCATGACCCAGAACCGGTCAGGCGGCACCGTCACGTCGAAGGTGAGCAGGCTCGGTTTCTGCCCCGGTGCCACGTAGGGCTCGGTGACGGCGACGCCGTTGATCTCGAGACGGCCGTCAGCGGCGCAGCACCTCACGTGGTCGCCGGGCAGCCCGATGATGCGCTTGACGTAGTCGGTCGGCTGGCCCTTGCCGGCCAGGCTCTCGACGGCCTCGACCAGCGTCTGGAGGAGGCCGCGCTCGGGCACTCGGAGGTTGAACGCCTGGGAGGCGTCGAAGACGACGATGTCGCCGCGGCGCAGGTCCGCGGGCGCCGTCGTGCGGCTGACGAGGATGCGGTCACCGATGAGCAGGGTGTCCTGCATCGACTCGCTCGGGATGCCGAAGGGCGTCACGAGGAAGGCCCGGATCACCACGATCGCGAGCAGCAGCAGCGCGGGACCGAGCAACCACCGGTGGCGTCGCGCGGCGGCATACGCCCCGGACCGACCGGACCGACCGGCCAGACCCGCACGACCACCAGCCGGCGCGCCACTCTCGCCCGGACGCGACGAAGGCGCGGCGGACCCCGCCTCTGGGGGCGTCCCGGATGTCTCCGGGACGGCCCGCTCGGGGTCCACCGCGCCTTGCGTCACTGGGCGGACGGCTGCGTCAGCAGGTCGTCAGCTCTTGGCGCCGGCCTTGGCCGGGATGGTGTCGCGCTTCTCGCGGATCTTGGCAGCCTTGCCGCGCAGACCACGCAGGTAGTAGAGCTTGGCGCGACGGACGTCACCGCGGGTCACGACCTCGATCTTGTCGATGACCGGGGTGTGGAGCGGGAAGGTGCGCTCGACGCCGACACCGAAGGAGATCTTGCGGACGGTGAAGGTCTCGCCGACGCCGCCGCCGTGGCGACGGATGACGATGCCCTGGAACACCTGGACACGCGAGCGCGTGCCCTCGATGACCTTGACGTGGACCTTGAGGGTGTCGCCGGCGCGGAACTCGGGAACGTCCGAGCGCAGCGATGCGGCGTTGATCTCGTCAAACGTGTGCATGATGCTTCGCTTTCCTGGGTGCCACAGGCCACCTCGTCACAAAGGTGTGGATGCGTCCGTCGGGCCGCGTCAGGTCACCGGTGCTGCTGGTCGTGCGAGGTGGTGACCCGACTCCCCCTGTGGCAGGGGCCGTCATGTGCCGGACGCAAGGAGCAAGTCTGCCAGAGCACGCGGCATACCTGAAATCGGTGGGGCGAGCGTATGCCGGCCGTGCCCTAGCGTGGGCCCGTGAGCGTCTCCCCCGGCTGGCCCGTCTACGTCTGTCTCGTCGTCCTCATGCTCGTGACCGTCGTCGCCAACCGCGTCAGCGGCATCGGCCTCGGTCGCCAGTCGGCGGTCGCCGGCGCCCGGGCCGTCGTGCAGCTCGGCCTCGTGGCGCTCGTCATCACCGCGGTCGTCGGCTCCCTGTGGTGGTCGTTCGTCGCCGTGGGCGCGATGTTCGCGACGGCGGTCGCCACGACGTCCAAGCGCGTCGGCGCGCCGGGCACGTGGCCCTGGGCGGCCGCCGCGATGGCGTGCGGCGTCGTCCCGGTCGTGGGGATCGTGCTGGCCACGGGCTCGGTGCCGCTGACGGGGATCGCCGTCATCCCCGTGGCCGGGATCGTCATCGGCAACACGATGACGGTGCACACGCTCGTCGGTCGGCGCACCTTCGCGGCGCTGCGCGAGGAGCACGGGCAGTACGAGGCGTCGCTCTCGCTCGGGCTCACCTCGAGCCAAGCCATCGACGAGATCATCGCCCGCCGCGTCCCGGAGGGCATCGTGCCGAGCCTCGACCAGGTGCGCACCTCGGGCATCGTCACGCTGCCGGGCGCCTTCATCGGCGTCATGCTCGGCGGCGGCAGCGCGGTCCAGGCCGCGACGGCCCAGGTCCTCGTGCTCTTCGCGATCATGGCGACGCAGTCGATCACGGCCGGCGTCCAGGCCGCCCTGATCCGGCGGCGCCTGCTGCTGCCGGACGACCTCGGCCTCGCGCTCGTGTCGTGACGGGCGCGCGGGTCAGCGGCGACGACGCTTGACGAGCGTGACCGCCCCGGGGATCGACGCGGGCTGCTCGACGAGGCGGTAGCCGGCCTTCTTGTACAGCCGCAGGTTGTCCGTGCTGCGCGCCCCCGTGTGGAGGGTGAACGTGCGTATGCCGTCCGGCGCGGTCGACTCGGCGTGCTCGAGGAGGCGTCGGCCGAGTCCACGGCCCTGCAGGTCCGGGACGACGCAGAGGCGACCGATGAACCAGTCGTCGGCGTCGGGTCCGGTGCGCGACGTGCGCACCGCGCCGACGAGGCGGCCGCCGCTGCGGGCCACCCAGGTCTGCGTGCGCTCGAGGCTCGCGCGGACGTCGTCGAGGCTCTCGTGCAGGGCGGGGATCTCGAGGGTCCCGCCCGCGACGGCCTCCTGCACCCAGCAGGCCCGCATCAGCACGCCGAGCTCGGGCACGTCGCCCGGCGTCGCGGCGCTGATCTCGATGTCACCGGCGTCGGTGCCGTGCGAGGCGTGCAGCAGGTCGGGCCGGCGCGCTGCGGTGCGGGCGAGCCGCTGCTCGTGACGCCACGCGGCGATGGCGCCGTGGTTGCCCGAGAGCAGCACCGGAGGCACCTCGCGGCCGTTCCACGAGCTCGGCTTGGTGTAGATGGGGTACTCGAGCAGCCCGTCCTCGTGCGACTCCTCGACGAGCGACGCGGCGTTGCCGATGACGCCGGGGACGAGCCGTCCGACGGCCTCGACCATGGCGAGCACGGCGACCTCGCCGCCGTTGAGGACGTAGTCGCCGAGGCTGACGACCGAGACCTCGAGACCGAGGTCCTCACGGGCGTGGTCGTAGACGCGCTCGTCGATGCCCTCGTAGCGCCCGCAGGCGAAGGCGAGCCACGGCTCCTGGGCGAGCTCGCGCGCGAGCGCCTGGGTGAACGGCTGTCCACCCGGCCCGGGGACGATGAGCCGCGGCTTGGCGCCGGCCGGGTTGTCCTGTGCCAGAACGTGGTCGAGCGCCTCGGACCATGGCTGGGGCTTCATGACCATGCCCGCTCCGCCGCCGTACGGGGTGTCGTCGACGGTGCGGTGCCGGTCGTGGGTGAAGTCGCGCAGGTCGTGCACCCGGACGTCGAGCAGGCCGTCCTCGCGGGCCTTGCCGATGAGCGACAGGTCGAGCGGGGCGAGGTAGTCGGGGAAGATCGTGACGACGTCGACGCGCATGGCGGGCGTCGGCGCCCCCTCATGGGGCACGCTCACTCGGTGCCCTCGCGGTAGAGGTCGAAGAGGCCGGGCGGCGGGTCGACGACGACGTGGTCGTCGGCGACGACCGGCACGATGCGCTTGACGAAGGGCACGTAGGCCGTGACGCCGTCGGTGAGCGTCACGACGAGGCGGTCCTGGGCGGGACCGATCTCGAGACCGCTCACGGTGCCGACCTTCTCTCCGCTCGTGTCACGCACCTCGAGGCCGACGAGGTCCTCCTCGTAGAAGGCCTCGTCCTCGTCCTGGGGGTCCGACTCGGGCAGCACGAGCCGGGTGCCGCGCAGGCTCTCGGCGCCGGTGCGGTCGGGGATCTCCTCGAAGGTGAGCAGCCAGATGCCGCGGTGCACCCGCGTCGACGCGATCGTGAGGGTCTTGGGCACCCCGGACCCCGGGTCGGCCTCGGTCGCGATGACGGTGCCGACGGCGAACCGCGTCTCGGGGTCGTCCGTGTGCAGCTGGACGGTCACCTCTCCCTGCAGGCCATGGGGTTTGCCGATGCGGGCGAGGACGACGTTCATGGCCCGAATCCTCTCAGTTCTGTGGGCCCCACGAGACCAGTGGGCCGGAGAAGGGCTGCGGGGACGAGCAAGAGGGGCGCCCCGGAAGATCCGGGACGCCCCTCTCGGTGACTCGGGTGGAGTCGGCGCTCAGCGCGCGCGGTCGGTGTCGACGATGTCGACGCGCACGTTGTTGTTGCCCGCGAGGGCGCCGACGACGGTGCGCAGCGCGCTCGCCGTGCGGCCGGAGCGGCCGATGACGCGGCCGAGGTCGTCGGGGTGGACCCGGACCTCGAGCAGCTCACCGCGACGCAGCTCCTTGCGGCGCACGACGACGTCCTCGTCGTGGTCGACGATGCCCTTGACGAGGTGCTCGAGCGCCTCCTCGAGCATGCTCAGGCCTCGGCCTTCGCGGCCTCGTCGGCAGCAGCCTCGGCCGGGGCCTCGGTCTTCTCGTCAGCCTTCTCGTCGGCCTTGGCCTCAGCCTTGGGCTCGGCCTTCTTGGCGGCCTTCTTGCGCGGCGTCGGGCCGTCGGTGCCGGCGTCGTTCTTGCCACCGGCAGCGGCGACAGCGGCCTCGTAGAGGTCCTTCTTCGAGGTCTTCGGCTCCTTGGTCTGGAGCTTGCCCTCGTCGACGATCTTGATAAGCGCCGCGACGGCCTCGGTCGGCTGCGCGCCCTGGCCCAGCCAGTAGTGCGCGCGCTCGATGTCGATGTCGATGAGCGACGGCTGCTCGGTGGGGTGGTACTTGCCGATCTCCTCGATGGCACGGCCGTCGCGCTTCGTGCGCGAGTCCATGACGACGACGCGGTAGTACGGTGCACGGATCTTGCCCATGCGCTTCAGACGGATCTTGACTGCCATGGTGGCGGTCTCCTCAACCAGTAGTGAGCGCGGCGAGACCGACTGGGTTCAGCCGGGGTGCCGACGCTCGGTGTGTAGGCGTCCGGTCCAGCCGAGAGGGGGCCGGACGGGTACAGCCCTCCATTCTGCCAGACCCGGAGGGGTGCTCCGGACACGCCCCCGTGAGGGCGTATGCCGTCCGCCTCCGTCAGGCGTGCGCCGCGCGGACCGCGAGGGCCTGCCTCACGACCTCGCGCCGCGGCACGTCGACGGCGTTGTCGAGGACGGGCACGCCCGAGGGCTCGTAGCCGGCGCGGGCCAGGCCCATCCGCAGCTCGGGGCCGGAGAGCCGGCACTCCACCACCCCGCCGACGGGAGAAGCGCGGAGCAGCTCGAAGAGCGCGGCCGTGCTGTCGACGACGCTCGCCGAGAAGAGCGGGATGCCGAGCTCGGCGGCGACTGCCGCGGCCAGGCTGACGCCCGCGTAGCCGTAGCCCGGGCCGCTGGGGCCGGTGACGACGCACGCGGTGCGCCGGTGCCCGTGCGGTCGGTAGGGCACGGCCGGCCAGTCGCTCGAGAGCAGGGTGAAGCGGTCGTGGTCGCGCCAGTCGCGCCGTCCGTCGAGGCCCGGCAGGTGCAGGAAGTCGCGGGAGAAGCCCTCGTGGACGAAGCCGAGGGAGCGCACGAGCCCGGCTGAGCGGTGGTTGGCCGGCTGGATGTTCGCCTCGATGCGGTGCAGGCCCATCCCCTGCGGCGGGTCGGCGAAGACGAGGTCGAGCGTGAGCCGCAGCCCCTCGGCGAACAGGCCCCGGCCGGCATACGGGTCGTAGGAGTCGTAGCCGATCGTCGCGCTGCGGAACGAGCCGCCGACGACGTTGGCGACGTTGATCCGGCCGACGAGCCCGTGCGAGCCCTCGGCATCGAGGGCGTGCACCATGAACGTGCGGTAGGTCGGTGACTGGCTGTCGAGGACGACCGGCAGGTTGTGCGGGTTGGGGATCGCGAAGTCGGCGAGGCGCCGCTCCGAGAGGGTGACGGCAGCGGCATACGCTTCGATGTCGGTCACGGACGGCGGGCGCACCTCGACCCGCTCCCCCGTCGCGGTGAGCGGCGGCTCGGCGGCAGCGGGCTCTGTGGGGTGCTCCCCGGGGCGCTCTCCCTGGCGCTCGGCGGCGCGGTCAGACGACAACGCGGCCTCGCAGCACGACGCCGAGCGGGTCGGCGACGACGGTGACGTCGGCCAGCGGGTCGGCGGCGTACACGACGAGATCGGCGTCCTCGCCCTCGACGATGCCGGGCCGGCCGAGCCACTCCCGGGCGCCCCACGTCGCCGCGGCGACGACCTCGGCGTTGCTGAGGCCCGCCTTGGTCAGCTCGACCATCTCTTGGGCGACGAGCCCGTGCGGGAGGCTGCCCCCGGCGTCGGTGCCGACGTAGATCGGCACGCCGGCCTCGTGCGCCGCCCCGACGGTGGCGTAGCGCCGCTCGTGCAGGTCGAGCATGTGCCGGTGGTAGTCGGGGAACTTCTCCTTGGCCGGCTCCGCGAGGTCGGGGAACTGGGCGATGTTGACGAGGGTCGGCACGATGGCGATGCCCTGCGCGGCGAAGGTGTCGATCGAGTCCTCCTGCAGGCCCGTCGCGTGCTCGATGCAGTCGATGCCGGCGGCTGCGAGGTCGCGCAGCGACTCCTCGCCGAAGCAGTGCGCGGTGACCCGGACGCCCTCCTCGTGGGCCGCCGCGATGGCGTCGGCGACGGCCTGGCGCGACCAGCTCGGGGCGAGGTCGCCGACGTCGCGGTCGATCCAGTCGCCGACGAGCTTGACCCAGCCGTCGCCGCGGTGCGCCTCGAGCCGGACGTGGCGGGCGAGTTCGTCCTCCTCGACCTCGTGCGCGTAGTTGCGGATGTAGCGGCGGGTGCGCGCGATGTGGCGCCCGGCGCGGATGATCTTCGGCAGGTCCTCGCGGTCGTCGACCCAGTGCGTGTCGCCGGGCTGGCCCGCGTCGCGGATGAGGAGCGTGCCGCGGTCGCGGTCGGTGATCGCCTGCTGCTCGGCCTCGTCGCGCGGCACGGCGCCGTGGGGGCCGAGGCCGACGTGGCAGTGGGCGTCCACGAGCCCGGGCAGCACCCAGCCCTCGAGGGTCTGTACGTCGCTGCGGTCCGACGGCGGCGTGAAGGACACGCGCCCGCCGACCACCCACAGCTCGTCGACGACCTCGTCGGGACCGACGAGCACGCGACCGCGGACGTGGAGCACCGGTGCACTCATGGTCCCGACCCTAACCTCCGAGCCCCTCCGGTCCGGGGAGGGACATCCGCCCGAGGCTCAGGCGATCGAGGCCACGACGATGAGCGAGACCGCGAGCTGCACCGCGGCCGCGACGACCGACGCCGGGTGGAACTCGCGCTGCGTCACGAGCTCGGCCATGTCTCCGGGTGTCACGAGGTCGAGCAGCCGGAAGGCGAGGGCCTGGAGCAGCACGCCGAGGACGCCGAAGACGACGGTCCAGCCGAGCGCCACCCCGAGCGAGCCGGTCGCGTTGGTCCAGATCGCCGCGAAGACGACGAACCCCAGCCCGAGCAGTCCGGCGGCGAGCACGATGGCCGCGTTGACGGACCTCTCGGTCCAGATGTGCGAGCCGAGGTGGCCGGGTGTCACGAGGTCGAGCGCGGCGTAGCCCAGGCCGAGCACGGCGATGCCGACCACGGCGTAGACGAGGGCGTATCCGGTGTGGACGAGCAGGTCCATTCAGGGCTCCAGCTTCAGGGATGGGTTTCGGGGTCCAGGCAAGGGTGGTGACGTCGTGCGGTGGGGCGCTCAGGGCTCGGCGACCCACGAGGCGACCTGCTCGGGGCTCGAGCGGGGCGCCAGCATTCGGTGCGGCACGAACCGGGCGCCGGTGTTGGTCACGAGGTTCGTCGACTCGCGGATGCCGAGACCCGCGGGCTTGCCGTCGACGACCCACGTGCCGAGCACGGGGTGGTTGCCGTCGTAGTCGGGCAGGGGTGCGTACTGCTGGTAGACCCGCTGCTGGCCCTCGGTGCGCAGTCGCGGCGAGCGCTCCTCGCCGTCCGGACCGACGACGTCGACGCCGTCACCCTCCCAGCCGAAGAGCGGCTTGGAGGCGTATGCCGTGAGGCCGTGCGGGTGGTCGAAGTACGCCGGGAGCAGGTTGGGGTGGCCGGGGAACATCTCCCACAGCACCGGCAGCAGCGCCTTCGAGCCGGCGAGCAGCTTCCACGGCGGCTCGATCCACTGGGTGGTGGAGGCGCCGCCGAGCAGGTAGCCGCCGAACGGGGAGTCGAGCATCCACTCGGTCGGGTACATCTTGAAGCAGTGCGTGATCGGCTCGCCGTGCACGTCGACGAAGCGGCGCTGCCCGTGGTGCCAGCCGACGTCCTCCATCGTGATGCCGAGCGCCACGAGCCCGGCCTCCTGAGCGGTGTCGCGCAGGTAGGCGACGGTGGCCCAGTCCTCGGTCGGCTCGTCCTGGCCGACCGCGAAGTGCACGGCCCGCACGCCGGTGCGGGCCCGCATGCGGCGCCAGCCCTCGACGAGCCTCTCGTGCAACAGGTTCCACTGGTCGAGCGCCGGGTGGAGGTCCTCCAGCCAGAACCACTGGCACACCGCGGCCTCGACGAGACCGGCCGGGGTGTCGGCGTTGTACTCGAGCAGCTTGGCCGGCCCGTCGCCGTCCCAGGCGAGGTCGAACCGGCCGTAGACCGACGTCGCGTCAGGGTCCGACAGCGACGCCGCGAGCCACGCGCCGGCCCCGTCGGGCAGACCGTGACGGGCGATGAGACCCGGGTCGTGGGCCATCCGGTGCACGGCGGCGACGGTCATCCGGTGCAGCTCGCCGGTGGCCCGCTCGAGCACCTCGACGTCGGCCTCGGTGAGCTCGTAGCAGGCGGACTCGTCCCAGTACGGGACGGCACTGCCGTCGTCGGCGCGGTCGACGGCATACGACAGGCCCTGCTGCTCGACGGTGCGCAGCCAGTCCGGACGCGGCGTGCTGGGGAGGCGGTCCACGCTCAGCCGCCGACCGAGAAGCCGTGCCCCGAGAAGCCGCCCCGTGTCACGACCCCACCGTCGGCCTTGAACCCGCTCCCCCACGACTTGCTGGAGGGCGGCGCGGTGTACGAGCCGCCCGCGACGCGGGCACCGATGGCCGGCGCCGCGACACCGCGAGGGACGAAGTACCAGCCGTGGCCGCCGTGGAAGCCGGCGGAGTGGTGGTCGTCGCACCGGTCGTCGGCGATCCGCGTCTGGGTCGCCTCGTCGACGCAGACCCCGGCGAAGTCGTGGTCGTCGTCCTGGACGGCGCCGTAGATGCCGAGGGAGGCGAGCGCCACGGCCCCCACCGTGACGGCGGCGGACTTGCGGGTCATGGGCATGCTGGGACGGCTCTCCTCGGGATCGTCGGGTCCCGACCGTCGCCGGGACGCGCCTCCGACGTGCCGGGAGCGCCGTCGGATCCGTCGGTCGGGACGGATTCTTCAGGACGGTCCCGTGGCCCGGGACACCGTCCCGGCAGGCCGACCGGTCAGCGGCCCCCGCCGAGGAACTTCTCGAAGCCCTTGGGCAGGTTCGCGGCGTCGAAGCCGGCCAGCGGGTCGGCGTCGCCTGCTGCGTCGCCCCCAGCCGGAGGAGCACCGAAGGCGCTCGCGGCGGAGGCCGCACGCCCGGAGGCGGCCTTCTCCGCGGCGGCTCGCTCCTCGGCGGCACGCTTGGCCGGGTTGCCGCTCTTGCTCTTCTTGCGCTGCGGCTGCTGCTTGCCGCGCTTGCCGGCACCGGGGATGCCCGGCATGCCGGGGATGCCGCCACCGCCGCCGCGAGCCATGGACTTCATCATCTTCTGGGCCTGGCCGAAGCGCTCGAGCAGCTGGTTGACCTCGGTGACGGTGACGCCCGAGCCCTTGGCGATGCGGGCGCGGCGCGAGCCGTTGATCTGCTTGGGGTGGGTGCGCTCGAACGGCGTCATCGAGCGCACCATCGCCTCGACGCGGTCGAACTCGCGGTCGTCGAAGGCGTCGAGCTGGTCACGCATCCCCTGCATGCCCGGCATCATCTTGAGCATCGACTTGAGCGAGCCCATCTTCTTGATGGCGTTCATCTGCTGGAGGAAGTCCTCGAAGGTGAAGTCCTCCTCCGCGAGGAACTTGCGCGCCATCTCGTCGGCCTGGCGCTTGTCGAACGCCTTCTCGGCCTGCTCGATGAGGGTGAGCACGTCACCCATGTCGAGGATGCGGCTGGCCATGCGGTCGGGGTGGAACACCTCGAAGTCGGTGACCTTCTCGCCGACCGACGCGAACATGATCGGCTCGCCGGTGATCTCGGCGACCGACAGGGCCGCTCCACCGCGCGCGTCACCGTCGAGCTTGGACAGCACGACGCCGGTGAAGGCGACGCCCTCGTGGAAGGCCTGGGCGGTCTCGACCGCGGCCTGGCCGATCATCGCGTCGAGGACGAAGAGCACCTCGTCGGGCGAGATCGCGGCGCGGATGTCGCCGGCCTGCTGCATGAGGTTGGCGTCGACGGCGAGGCGGCCCGCGGTGTCGACGATGACGACGTCGTACTGCTTGGCGCGGGCGTGCTCGATGCCCATGCGCGACACCGAGACCGGGTCGCCGAAGGAGCGGGTGCCCTCTCCGGAGTCGAGGACGGCGTCGTGGCCGCCCATGTTGCCGCGCTCGGGCGCGAAGACGGGGATGCCGGCGCGCTCGCCGACGACCTCGAGCTGGGTGACGGCGTTGGGGCGCTGGAGGTCGGCCGCGACGAGGAGCGGGGTGTGCCCCTGGTCCTTGAGCCAGCGGCCGAGCTTGCCGGCGAACGTCGTCTTGCCCGAGCCCTGGAGGCCGGCGAGCATGATGACCGTCGGCGGCTGCTTGGCGAAACGGATGGTGCGCGTCTGCCCGCCGAGGATGCCGACGAGCTCCTCCTGCACGATCTTGACGACCTGCTGGGCAGGGTTGAGCGCCTGGCTGACCTCGGCACCGAGGGCGCGCTCGCGCACCGACCCGGTGAAGCGCTTGACGACGGGCAGCGCCACGTCGGCGTCGAGCAGGGCGAGGCGGATGTCGCGGATCGTCGCGTTGACGTCGGACTCCGTGAGCCGGCCCTTGCCGCGGAGGTTCTTGAACGTCGCGGTCAGGCGGTCAGACAGGGATGCAAACACCGGGCAAGGCTATCCGCTCCGGCGCGTGGGTCCGACCCGACGCCCGAGGAGGTATGCCGTGAGCGGCCGTCACGCGCGCCGGTTACGTTGGTCGGATGGCTGACCTCATCGACAAGATCGCGTGGATCCACCTCGAGGAGCGCAGGCTGCTCGTGGCCCGCAACGCCGGCCGGGAGCGCTTCTACCTCCCCGGCGGCAAGCGGGAGCCGGGCGAGAGCGACGTGCAGACCCTGGTCCGCGAGCTCGACGAGGAGCTGGCCGTCGCGGTCGAGCCGTCGACGGCGATGCACGTCGGCACGTTCGAGGCCCCGGCCGACGCCCGCACGGACGGGCTGCTCGTGCGCCTCACCTGCTACACCGCCGTCCACACGGGCCGGCTCGTGCCGTCGCGCGAGATCGAGGAGATCGCCTGGATCACGGCCGGGGACGGCGACCGGGTGTCCGCCGTCGACCGGCTCGTCCTCGCCCACCTCCACGAGGCCGACCTGCTCGACTGACGCGCGCCGCTCCCCCGCGTTCGATGTATCTGCGCGGCCCGGGGCCGCGCAGATACATCGAACCGGTATGGGACGAGGGATCGCGCTCAGTCGGCGTCGCAGGTGTCGATGATCATCGCGACGGCCTGGGCGGCCCGCGCCGGCGCGAGCTGCCCACCGCCGAACTCGGTCACGTAGAACGTGTCGAGGGTCTGGCCGGCATACGTGGCGATGTGGGCCGAGCGCACCGACAAGGATGCCCGGGCGAGCGTGATGCCGATGTCCTGGAGCAGGCCGGGGCGGTCGGTCGCGCGGACCTCGATGACGGTCGCGGTGTCGGAGGCACTGCTGATCACCATGGCCCGGGTCGAGTCGACGGACCCCGAACTGGGGCTGCGCACGCCCGAGGACTTGCGCCGCTGCAGCTTGCCCAGGGGCGCGCGGTCCCCCTTGGCGACCCGCACGAGGTCGCGGGCGATGACGGGAGGCAGCGGGGTCTCCCCTCCGGGCGAGTCGACCCACCACTCGTTGACGGCGAGACCGTCGATGGTGCGCACGATGGCCGAGCGCACGACGAAGCCGTGGGCGGCGAGCAGGCCGGCGGTGTCGGCGAAGAGCCCGGCGCGGTCACGGTCGATGATGTCGATGCGGTGCGCGCCCCCGAGGGACGACACGGTGATGTAGGGCTCTCCGGACGCGATGCGACCTCGCGCATCGTCGGAGAGCGGCAGGGTCTCGATGGGTTCGACCACGAGAGGCCCCTCTCCTTCGGTCGGTGGGGTCTGGGCGGTCAGCGCCGTGCGACAGGCCTGGTAGAGACGCTGGACGAGACCGGCGCGCCAGTCGCTCCACGCCTTGGGACCGGCCGCCGACGCGTCGGCCTCGGTCAGGGCGCGCAGCAGGTCGAGGGTGGCTGCGGAGCCGTCGACGGCCTGGGACAGCGCGGCGATGGTCGCGGGGTCCTCGGGGTCGCGCCGCGTGGCGAGGTCGACGAGGGTGAGGTGCTCGCGGACGAGGCGCACGACGGTGCGACGGTCGGCGTCGGTGACACCCATCCGCCGGAGCACCGTGTCGGCGAGCTCGGCCCCGGTGACCGCGTGGTCCTGCGACCCCGGCACCTTGCCGATGTCGTGGAGCACCGCGGCCAGCATGAGCAGGTCGGGGCGGGCGACGTCGCGGACCATCCCGCTCGCCGCGACGACGGTCTCGATGAGGTGGCGGTCGACCGTGTGCCGGTGGACGGCGTTGCGCTGCGGCCGGCTGCGCACCGCCTTCCACTCCGGGATCCAGCGCTCGACCACACCCGCGAGGTCGAGGCCCTCCCACACCGTGACGAGGCCGGGACCGGACGCGAGCAGGTCGGCGAAGAGGTTGCGGGCGACCTCGGGCCACGGCTCGGGCAGCGCGGGCGCCGTGGCGGCGAGGTTCTTCAGGGTCGTCGGTGACAGCGGGATGCCACCGCGCGCGGCGACGACGGCGGCGCGCAGCGGGATGATCGCGTCGGACGACAGGTCGGCCGACGGCCCGAGGACCGCCTCGCCGTCGTGCCGGTAGAGGCCGTAGCCGAGCGGCGCCAGCTGCGGACGGCGCGGGCCGACGCGAAGCGTCCTGGCGCGCTGGGACTGCATGGCACGACGCAGGGTGCCGTCGACGGCATACGCGATCGTGCGGGCAGAGGTCGAGAGGTCGGTGAGGAGGTCGTCCGAGTCGCTGTAGCCGAGCAGGGCGGCGCAGGCGTCCTGGTCGTCGCGGGTCAGCCGGTCGCGCCCGCGTCCGGTGACGACGTGGATGGCGTCGCGGACGTCGAGGATGCGCTCGTAGGCCTCGTCGACCTCGCCGTGCGGGCGGTCGGTGAGCCAGGCGGCCGTCAGGGCCCGCAGCACCGACATGTCGCGCAGCCCGCCATGCGCCTCCTTGAGGTCGGGCTCGATGAGGTGCGCGAGGTCGCCCTGGCGGGCGTGGCGCTGCACGACCGACTCGTGCATCTCGCCGAGCCGGGTGCGGGCGTTGGCCCGCCAGTCGTGGGCCACCGTGGACCGGGCCGCGTTGACGACGTCGGCGTCACCGGCCACGTGCGTCAGGTCGAGCAGTCCCACCGCGGCGGACAGGTCGTCGGAGGCGACGGCCCGGCAGTCGGCCACGGTGCGGACGCTGTGGTCGAGCCGGACCCCCGCGTCCCAGATCGGGTACCAGAGCTTGTCGGCGAAGGCGCCGACCTCCTTGCCCGACAGGCCGCGCGGGTGGTGCACGAGCACGAGGTCGTAGTCGCTGAGCGGTCCGCTGTCACCGCGGGCGAGCGAGCCGACCGCGGCGAGCGCCACGCCTTCGTGCCGCCGCCCGGCGCAGGCCTCGCGCCACAGCTCCTGGAGCCATCCGAACCCGAACTCCGCGAGCGCCCGGCGCCGGGTCTGGCCGGCGCCGGGCGTCGCGAAGGTGCGGGTGCCGGCGAGGTCGAGACGTCGTGAGGTCACATCCGTCATGTCAGGTCTCGCCGTCCCCTAGTGGTGCGTGTGCTGGTTTCGTGGGTGCTGCTGAGTACTGCTCAGGTGCTCGCGTGGCCGTCGACGCTCAGAGGGCGTCGACGCCCCGCTCGCCGGTGCGGACCCGCACCACCTCGTCGACCGGGACGGCCCAGATCTTGCCGTCACCGATGCGACCGGTCTGCGCGGCCTTGAGGATGACCTCGAGGACGTCCGAGGAGTCGACGTCGTCGACGAGGACCTCGAGGCGCACCTTCGGCACGAAGTCGACGGTGTACTCGGCGCCGCGGTAGACCTCGCTGTGGCCGCGCTGGCGGCCGTAGCCGCTGGCCTCGCTGATGGTCATGCCGGCCACCCCGAAGGCCTCCAGGGCCTCCTTCACCTCGTCGAGCTGGTGGGGCTTGATGATGGCGGTGATGAGCTTCATGCGTTGGCTCCTTCGGCCTTGGCGGCCTGGACGACGGGACGGGACGTGGTGCGGCCACCCGAGGCGGGGAACCCGCCGATCTCGTACCCGGACTCGGCGTGGACGGCCTGGTCGATGCCCTCGGACTCGGCGTCGTCGGAGATCCTCCAGCCGAGCGTGGCCTTGAGGGCCAGGGCGATGGCGTAGGTCAGGACGAACGACAGCACGAGCGAGATGACGGCGATGAGGACCTGCAGCACGGTCTGCTGCCAGCCGCCGCCGTAGAAGAGCCCGGTCTTGGTGGCGAGCAGGCCGGCACCGACGGTGCCCCAGAGGCCGGCGACGAGGTGGACCCCGACGACGTCGAGCGAGTCGTCGTAGCCGAACTTGTACTTGAGGCCGACGGCGAGGGCCGAGAGGCCACCGGCGACGGCACCGAGGATGATCGAGCCGACGGGCGAGAGGGCCCCACAGGCCGGGGTGATGGCGACGAGACCGGCGACGACACCGGACGCGGCACCGAGCGAGGTCGCGTGACCGTCACGGATCTTCTCCACGACGAGCCAGCCGATGGCCGCGGCGCAGGTGGCGACGGTCGTGTTGAGCCACACCGAGGAGGCCACGCCGTCGGCGGCGAGCTCCGAGCCGGCGTTGAAGCCGAACCAGCCGAACCACAGCAGGCCGGCGCCGATCATGACGAGGGGCAGGTTGTGGGGACGCATCGCGACCTTGCCGAAGCCGAGGCGCTTGCCGACGACGAGCGCGAGGGCGAGGCCCGCCGCACCGGCGTTGATGTGCACGACCGTGCCGCCGGCGAAGTCGATGGGCAGGACGCTCGCGACCCCGTCGGTCGCGCCGAAGAGCTTGGCCGACAGGCCACCCTCGGCGCCCGAGAGCAGGCCGCCGCCCCAGACCATGTGGGCGATCGGGAAGTAGACGACGGTGACCCAGATGACCGCGAAGGTGATCCAGGTGCCGAACTTGACGCGGTCGGCGATGGCGCCGCTGATGAGCGCGACGGTGATGACGGCGAACGTCAGCTGGAAGCCCGCGTAGATGTACTCCGGGATCCAGACGCCGACACCGAACGGGTCGATGAGCCGTGCCGCTCCGTCGGCGCCGGTGAGCTGGCTGAGCCCGAAGAGGTGGAACGGGTTCGAGAAGATGCCCGCGATGTCGCCGCCACCGTCCTGCAGGTTGCCGAACGACATCGAGTAGCCCCACAGCACGTAGACGATGCCGACGACGGCCATGGCGCCGAAGCTCATCATCATCATGTTGAGGACGGACTTGCTCCGGGTCATGCCGCCGTAGAAGAGGGCGAGCCCGGGCGTCATCAGGAGGACCATCGAGGACGCGATGAGCATGAATGCGGTCGCGGCCTCGTTGATCACTGGTGGTTCTGCCGCGAAGGGCATCAGTGCTGGTGTCATGCGAGGAGTCTGGGGACGGGCCGTTTCACCGGCGCGCTCCGTTTGTTACAGCCGTGTCAACAAGACCGCGCCGGTGTTAGCGGATGGTTTCCCGCCACACGCGCGTCCGCATCGTGGAAGGGATGCCCAAGGGGCGGACCGACCGGGGACACGTATGCCGTCCGGCTGAGCCGGACGGCATACGTGAGCGAAGGGAGCGCGGACGGTCACATGACGATGGCGTCGACGAAGGCCTCGGGGTCGAAGGGGGCGAGGTCGTCGGGCCCCTCGCCGAGCCCGACGAGCTTGACCGGGACGCCGAGCTGGCGTTGCACCGCGACGACGATGCCGCCCTTGGCCGTGCCGTCGAGCTTGGTCAGCACGATGCCGGTGACGTCGACGGCCTGGGAGAAGACCTTGGCCTGCTGGAGGCCGTTCTGTCCGGTCGTGGCGTCGAGGACGAGCAGCACCTCGTCGATCTCGCTCTGCTTCTCGATGACGCGCTTGACCTTGCTCAGCTCGTCCATGAGGCCGACCTTGTTGTGGAGGCGACCGGCGGTGTCGATGATGACGACGTCGGCCTCCTCCTCGATGCCGGCCTTGACGGCGTCGAAGGCGACGGCGGCCGGGTCGGCGCCGTCCTTGTCGGACCGGACGGTCGGCACGCCCACGCGCGCACCCCACGTCTCGAGCTGGTCGGCGGCGGCCGCGCGGAAGGTGTCGGCCGCGCCGAGGATCACCTCGCGGTCCTCGGCGACGAGGACGCGGGCGAGCTTGCCGACGGTCGTCGTCTTGCCGGTGCCGTTGACTCCGACGACGAGGATGACGGCGGGGCGGTCGCCGACGCGGCTGCTCGCGATGCGGCGGTCCATGTCGGGCTGGACGAGGCTCAGCAGATCCTCGCGCAGCCACCCGCGGACGGTGGCCTCGTCGGTGGTGCCGTCGATCTTGACGCGCGTGCGCAGCGAGTCGACGAGCTCGGTCGTGGCCTCGACCCCGAGGTCGGAGCCGATGAGGGTGTCCTCGACCTCCTCCCAGGCCTCCTCGTCGAGCCTGCCGCGCGAGAGGAGGGCGAGCAGGCCCTGCCCGATGGAGGAGTTGGACCGGGCGAGGCGGGCGCGGAGGCGCTGGAGGCGGCCGCGGGCCGACTCGGGACGCTCGAGCGTGGGCTCGGGCGTCGTGGGCGCGGTCGGCGCCGTGGGGGCGGTGGTCTCGACCTCGGCGGGAGCGCCCGGCGCCTCGGGAGGCGCGATGGTGTCGGCCCCGCCGGTCGGTGGCCGGCGGTCGAGGTCCTCGGCGGGCAGGCCCGGACGGGCCGGAGGGGCCTCGCGCTCGAGGGTGCGCCCGCGTCCCCGGAGCAGGTTGACGCCGTAGCCGACGGCCCCGAGGAGGATGACGACCCCGATGATGACGAAGATCAAGACTGTGTCCACGTCAGCCATCCAACCACGGTCGGGCGGGGTCGCCGTCCGCCCGTGAGCGCCCCCGAGGGGCGCCGACGAGGCGGTCCGGACAGCGCTCGGCCACCGGCGGAGACCGGCGGCCGAGGGTGTGGGCAGGTGGTCGGACGCGGCCTAGTGGGTGCGGGCGCGCGGTCGGCCGAGGGCCCCTGCGCGGCGGCGTGCCGAGCGTGCGACCCCTTCCCCCTTGGTGGTGAGCAGGTCGCGGCCGCCACGGTGCGCAGGCACCGCGACGACGCCGACGACCGCCACACCGAGCACGGTGACGACGAGCATCGAGATGACCAGGAAGACCATGTGACAAGAGTGACGCATGTGACTGGTGAGACGCAAATAGCATGAAGTGACGATTTGGCAACTCGAACGTCGCCGTGCCCACCCGGACGCACGCGAGAGCGTGCAGCCGAGAGGTCGTGAGGGCACCCTTGCCCTCCCCCGGGCGTGTCGACCGGGGGCGTATGCCGCGTGCCTCAGGCGGAGCGGTCGGCGACGTCGCGCAGGCGCTGGCTCACGACCGTCGTGACACCGTCGCCGCGCATGCTGACGCCGTAGAGGGCGTCCGCGATCTCCATCGTCTTCTTCTGGTGGGTGATGACGATGAGCTGGGAGCTGTCGCGCAGCTCCTCGAAGAGGGTGATGAGGCGGCCGAGGTTGGCGTCGTCGAGGGCGGCCTCGACCTCGTCCATGATGTAGAAGGGCGAGGGCCGTGCCTTGAAGATCGAGACGAGCAGCGCCACCGCGACGAGCGAGCGCTCGCCGCCGGAGAGCAGCGACAGCCGCTTGATCTTCTTGCCCGGGGGCCGGGCCTCGACCTCGAGGCCGGTCGTCAGCATGTTGGACGGGTCGGTGAGGACGAGCCGGCCCTCGCCGCCCGGGAAGAGGCGCTGGAAGACGCGCTCGAACTGGACCGCGGTGTCCTCGAAGGCCTCGGCAAAGACGCGCTCGACGCGCTCGTCGACCTCCTTGACGATGTCGAGCAGGTCGCGCTTGGAGTTCTTGAGGTCCTCGAGCTGCTCGGTGAGGAACTTGTGGCGCTCCTCGAGGGCCGTGAACTCCTCGAGGGCGAGCGGGTTGATGCGCCCGAGGGCGTTCAGCTTGCGCTCGGCCTGTCGGAGCCGCTTCTCCTGGGCCTCGCGCACGAAGGGCACGGGGTCCGGCTGGGGTGCGTCCGGGTCGGCGTCGGGGTCGGGCACCGCCGGCACGAGCTGGTGCGGGCCGTACTCCTCGACGAGGTCGGACGGCGCGATGCCGAGCTCCTCGACGGCCTTGGTCTCGAGCTGCTCGATGCGCAGGCGCTGCTGGGTGCGGGCGACCTCGTCGCGGTGCACGGTGTCGGTCAGCTCGCGCAGCTCGGCCTGCAGGACCGAGATGTCGCGGCGCACGACGGCGAGCTCGGCGTCGCGCTCGGTGCGCTCCGCCTCACCGGCGGCACGCGCCCGGCCGGCCTGCTCGGCCGACTCGACGAGCAGCTCGTGGGCCCACGTGGCAGCAGCGCGCACGGCATCGGCGACGGCGGCCTCGGTGCGACGGCGGGCGCGCTTCTCGGCGAGCCGGCGACGGGTCTCCTCCTCGTGGCGGGCACTGCGCTCGAGCGCGTCGGCGCGGTCCTTGAGGGCGCGCGACCGCTCCTCGCGGGTGCGCAGCGCGAGACGCAGCTCGGTCTCGGCCGCGCGTGCCTCGCGGGCGACGGCCTCGAGCCGGTCGCGCTCCTCCGTCGAGGGCTCGTCGGCGAAGTCGCCCTCGCCGCTCGCGGCCTCGAGGCGCTCGAGGAGGGCGGCATGCTCGGTCTGGTCGGCCTCGAGGGCTGTCATGGCGTCGGCGATGGCCTTCTCGGTGCGCTCGACCTCGGACCGCGCGGCTCGCAGGGTCTGCCCGAGCGAGCCGAGCTTCTCGGCGATCGCGGCCATCCGGGCGTCGCTCTCGTTGAGCCGCTCGAGCGCAGCCTCGACCGCGTCGGCGAGCTCGGCACGGTGCGACTCGGCGCCGGCCACGCGGAACCGGGCCTCCTCGCCCTCACGGGTGGCGCGCGCCATGGCGTCCTGGGCGTCGTCCAGTGCGGCCTGCAGCTCGAGCAGGCTCGGTGCGCTCGTGCTGCCGCCGCGCACGGCCCCGGGGGCGTAGACGTCGCCGCCGCGGGTGACGGCGGTCAGGCCGGGGTGGCTGCGCACGAGGGTGCGGGCGGCGGAGCCGTCGGGCACGAGGGCGACGCGCTCGAGCACCTGGTCGACGGCCGGACGCACGGACGCGGGGCACTCCACGACGTCACGAGCCCAGCGGGCCTCGCCGGGCAGGGCGGGCCAGGAGGCGTGGTCGACGGGCGTGGCCGACTCGGAGACGAGCAGGCTGGCCCGACCGTTGTCGCCGTCGCGGAGGGCGTCGAGGGCGGCGGCCGCCGCCTCGAGGGAGCCGACGGCGAGCGCCTCGGCCGCGGACCCGAGGGCGGCGGCGACGGCGTTCTCGAGGCCGGGCTCGACGGTGACGAGCGAGGCGACCGACCCGAGGATCTCGTGGCTGTCGTCGGCGGCGGCCAGCAGCGCGGCGGCGCCGTCCTTGCGGCTGAGGCTGAGCCCCAGGGCCTCGACGCGGGCGGCGGCCGTGGTGCGGGCGCGCTCGGCGTTCGCCTCGGCCTCCTTCCAACGGGCGAGCTCGGCCTCGGCGGCGTCGAGGCGCTCGGCGGCCTCCTCGTAGGCGGTGTCGAGGCCCTCCTCGCCCTCCTCGTCCTGGGCGACGCTCGACTCGAGGCGGGAGAACTCGTGCTCGGCCTCGGCCGCGCGGGCCTGGGCGGCCTCGATGGTACTGCGCAGCCGTCCGACCTCGGCCTCACGGGCCTCGATGCGCGAGGCCTTGGCGCCGACCTGTCCCCCGAGCTTGGCCAGGCCCTCACGCCGGTCGGCGGCGGCCCGGGCCTCGCGCTGCAAGCGTGTGGTCTCCTCGGCGTGCCCGCGCTCGGCGTCGGTGCGGTTCAGGACCGCCTCCTCGAGGGCGGCCTTGGCCTCGGCGATCTCCTCGAGGAGGTATGCCTCCTGCTCGCGCACCTCGGCGGCCTGCTCGCGCAGCTGCACCGGGTCGCGGCTCTGCCCGGGGGCGTCGGGCTCGTCGTCCTCGCTCAGCAGGCGCACGCGCTCGGCGGCCAGCGAACGGGTCGAGGCCATCCGCTCGACGAGGCGACCGAGCGCGACGTACTCGTCCTGGGCCCGGGTCAGCGCGGGGCGGGCGGCCTCGGCCGCCTCCTCGAGGGTGGACAGCCGGTGGGCGAGGTCGCCGATGGACTCCTCGACCTCGGCGCGCCGCTCGATGAGGGCCGACTCGTCGGCGACCTCCTGCTCGAGCGTGGAGGTCAGCTGGACGAGGTCGTCGGCCAGCAGGCGCAGGCGGGCGTCGCGGGCGTCGGTCTGGATGACGGCGGCCTTGCGGGCCGTCTCGGCCTGGCGACCGAGCGGTCCCAGCTGCCGGCGGATCTCGCCCGTGAGGTCGTGCACCCGGGTGAGGTTGGCCTCCATCGTGTCGAGCTTGCGCAGCGCCCGTTCCTTGCGCTTGCGGTGCTTGAGGACGCCCGCGGCCTCCTCGATGAAGCCGCGGCGCTCCTCGGGGGTCGCGCGCAGGACGGTGTCGAGCTGACCCTGGCCGACGATGACGTGCATCTCGCGGCCGATGCCGCTGTCGGAGAGGAGCTCCTGCACGTCGAGCAGCCGGCAGGGGGTGCCGTTGATGGCGTATTCCGAACCGCCGTTGCGGAACATCGTGCGGGCGATCGTCACCTCGGTGTAGTCGATCGGCAGCGCGCCGTCGGTGTTGTCGATGGTGAGCGCGACCTCGGCCCGACCGAGCGGGGCCCGACCGGACGTGCCGGCGAAGATGACGTCCTCCATCTTGCCGCCGCGCAGCGACTTGGCGCCCTGCTCACCCATCACCCAGGCGAGCGCGTCGACGACGTTGCTCTTGCCGGAGCCGTTGGGGCCGACGATGCAGGTGATGCCGGGCTCGAGACGCATGTGGGTCGCCGAGGCGAAGGACTTGAAGCCCTTCAGGGTGAGGCTCTTGACGTACACGACCCGAGAAATCCTTTGTCAGCCGGCCAGCGATCCCGGTCAGCGTACTAGCCACGGGGCCCTGCACCGGGGAGGCGAGCGCCCCGCGCTGCCGGAGCCCGCCGCAGCCTGCCGCAGCCCGCCGGACGGCATACCGTGGGTGGGTGGACACGGACGAGCGCCGCGGAGGCCCTGCGCAGGACGAGCACGACGTCACCTCGCTCGAGCGGCTGCTCGAGGTCTATCCCGGCACCCCGGCACCGAACAGCCTCGCCAAGGAGTCCCGGACGCTGACGCCCAGCCACACCCGGATCATCGCCGCCGCCCCGTTCGTCGTCATCGCGACGGTCGGCGACGGGGGCCTGGACCAGTCGCCGCGCGGCGACGCCCCGGGGTTCGTCGTCGTCCGCGACGAGCGCACCCTCGTCATCCCGGACCGTCGGGGCAACCACCGCCTCGACACGCTGCGCAACGTCGTCGCCGACCCGCGGGTGGGCCTGCTCTTCCTCGTTCCGGGGCTCGGCGAGGAGCTGCGGGTGCGCGGCACGGCGGTCATCTCGACCGATCCGGGCGAGCTGGCCCGGCACGAGGTCAGGGGCGTCGCGCCCGCCTCGGTGCTCGTCGTCACGGTCGAGCGCGTCTACTTCCAGTGCGCGAGGGCGGTCCGCCGGAGCCGTCTGTGGGACAGCGAGTCCCAGGTGGACCCGAGGACGCTGCCGACGGCCGGCACCATGACCCGCGAGGCCGGTGGCTTCGCCTCGGACGCCGAGGCGGCCGCCTACGACGCAGCCCTCGAGGAGCGACAGCAGGCGACGCTCTACTGACCCGAGCGCGCCCCTACGTGTCGCCGTTGGCGATGCGCTCGTGGTGGTGGATGACCTCGGCGATGATGAAGTTCAGGAACGCCTCGGCGAAGACCGGGTCGAGACCGGCACTGTCGGCGAGCGACCGCAGCCGCGCGATCTGTCGCTCCTCGCGCTGCGGGTCCGCGGCGGGCAGGTGCTGCTCGGCCTTGAGCCGGCCGACCTGCTGGGTGCACTTGAAGCGCTCGGCCAGCAGGTGCACGAGCGCGGCATCGATGTTGTCGATGCTGCTGCGCAGCCGCGCGAGCTCGGCAGGGACCTCGGGGACCTCGGGCACGTCGCTCACCCGGTCAGCCTAGGCGGCTCACCGCTCGACGAATCCGGTGATCCCGTCCCTCGGAACGCCGGGCTGCACGACGACGCTCTCGACGTGGCCGGGGCGGCGCGTCGTCGAGGGGCTCTCGCGCAGCAGCGCCTCGAGGGCGTCGACGGCGTCCGCGCTGCCCTGTGCTACGACCTCGACGCGTCCGTCCGCCGTGTTGCGGGCATGCCCGACGAGACCGAGCTCGAGCGCCCGGGCCCGGGTCCACCACCGGAAGCCGACTCCCTGCACGCTCCCCCGCACGAACATCGTGACCCGCACCGTCTCGTCCGTCGGCCCGCTCGCTGCTCCGTCCACCCCGACACGGTATGCCGCGTGGCGCCGCAACGTGGGCACCACCCGTCACTATGCTCGCGGCAGGCACACCGGTGACTCCACTCACCGCAGCCCACGGAAGGAGCGACGTGACGACGTCGGCGATTTCACGGGCGGATGGCACGAGCCAGACCGCCGGGACGGCCACGGAGGCCACGTCGCGATCCGGTCGTACCCGGCCCGGTACGTCCTCGGGCCGCGGGGCGCACATCGAGGGACTCGACGGGCTGAGGGCCCTCGCCATCGTCGGTGTCCTCGTCTACCACCTCAACGCCTCGTGGCTCCCGGGCGGCTTCCTCGGCGTCGACGTCTTCTTCGTCGTCTCGGGCTTCCTCATCACGACGCTGCTGCTGCGCGAGCGCGAGCGCACCGGCCGCATCGCCCTGTCGCAGTTCTGGGTGCGCCGCGCACGGCGCCTGCTGCCGGCGCTCGTGCTCTGCGTCGTCACGAGCGTGCTCATCGCCCGCGCCGTCAGCTCGGACCTGCTCGTCGACGTCGGCCGGCAGATGCTCGGCGCCCTGACCTTCTCGACGAACTGGGTCGAGATCACGGCGGGCACCAGCTACTTCGACCAGACCGCGCCGCAGCTGTTCATGAACTTCTGGTCGCTGGCCGTCGAGGAGCAGTTCTACCTCCTCTGGCCACTCGTGACGCTGGCGCTGCTCGCGGTCCCGAGCCGGGTGCGGTTGGGGGTCGCGGTGACCGTCGGCGCGGTCTCGGCGGCGGCCATGGCGCTGCTCTTCACCCCGGGTACCGACGCGACCCGCGTCTACTACGGCACCGACACGCACCTGGTCGGGCTCATGGCCGGCGCCGCGCTCGCGTTCGCGTGGGCGAGCCCGCAGCTCGCGCCGTGGGTGGCGCCGTCCCGCTGGGGGCGCCTCGGGACGTATGCCGTCCCGCTCGCCCTCGTGGTCCTGCTCGGCGAGATGGCCCTCCTCGACGAGCAGTCGACGCTGACCTTCCGGGGTGGCATCGTGCTGGCCTCGCTCGCGACCGCCGTCCTTGTCATGGGAGTGGTCGAGCGGCGCCCCGGAGGACCGACCGGGCTGCAGCGCGCCCTGCGTCACCCCGTCGCCGGCTGGGTCGGCGCCCGCTCCTACTCGATCTACCTCTGGCACTGGCCCGTCATCCTGCTCGTGGCCCTCGACAACCCGTCGGCCCCCGGCACCGTGTCGCACCTGCTGACCCGGCTGTGGTGCGTGCTCGTGACGCTCGCCCTCGCCGACCTGACCTTCCGCTTCGTCGAGACGCCCTTCCGCACCCTGGGCTTCCGCGGGGTGGCATCGCGTCTGCGCACCGGCTTGTCCGGCCTCACGCTGCGCGGCAAGCGCGGGCTGGCCGGCGCCGTCACCGCCCTGGCGGTCGTGACGGCCGTCATCGTCCTCACGGCGCCCGACCAGAGCGAGACCGCGCGCATGCTCGCCGAGAACGAGGCCGCGGCGGACGCGGCGGGCGCAGCGGCGCTCGCGACGCCCTCGGCCGGCGCCTCGTCGCCGGTCCCCTCGGCCACCTCGGTCCCCGTGGGCCTGAGCCCGACGCCGGGCGCCTCGGCATCGGGGCCCGCGACGGCGGCCGGCACCAAGGCCTCGTTCACGATGCCCGCGGGCAACGAGATCGACGCCTACGGCGACTCGATCATGGTGGGCAGCCTGCAGGCCCTGCGCTACTACTTCCCGGGCATCCGCATCGACGCGAAGTCCAACCGTCGCTGGTCCGACGGGCTCGCCGAGGTCACGGCCCGCGGCGACGGCAACCGGCGCGCCGTCATCCTCGCCTTCGGCACCAACGCCGGCGTCGACGAGGACCGCGTCAAGCAGGTCCTCGACACCCTCGGGCCCGACCGCATGGTCGTCCTCGTCAACATCATGGGTCCGTTCGCGCGCGTCGACACCGACAACGCCACGCTCGAGCTCGTCGCGCGGGGCCGGCCCAACGTCGTCGTGGCCGACTGGGCCGACGCGATCCGTGCCCACCCGGACCAGGTGCAGTCCGACCGGATCCACCCGACCATCAAGGGCGCCCACCTCTTCTCCAAGACGGTCCGGCAGGCCCTGGCCGACCTCTCCGAGCGGAGGACCGGCAAGGCGGTCGTGCTCAAGGAGCTCCCCATCCCCTGACCGGCCCTGACCGGCCCTGACCGGCCCTGACCGGCCCTGATCGGCCCTGATCGGCCCTGATCGGCCCTGACGGTCGTCTCCGCGGGCCGGACACCTCGGCCAGCGGCTTGTCCTCGGCAGGTCTCAGGGAGGGGTGACGGGGATCGCGCGCAGGCCACCCTTGTCGTCCGCGACGACGACGACCCCCGCGTCCGGGAGACCGGCCAGGGTCGCCGCCAGCTCGTCCACCGGCCACGGCGCCGCCTCGACGTCGGTGCGCGCCACGAGGTTGACGACGCCGCCGGTGCGCGCGTGGGCCTCACGGGCGACGTCCGGGTCGGCCGGGCCGACGAGCAGGACGTAGCGCGGGCCGTGCTGCTGCTCGCCGAGCACGCCGCGGTCGGCGCGCAGCACGGTCCAGTGGTAGGCCGCGACCAGCCCGGAGGTCACGATGATCCCCAACGGGTAGCGGACGTTCTGGAGGGTCTGCGGTCCGAGCGAGCCGGCGAAGACGTCCTGGAGCACCCCGACCACGCCGACCAGCAGCGCGCCCACCGCCGCGACCCCGGCCACCCCGAAGAGCAGGAGCACGTAGACGCGGCGGCTGCCGGAGCGGCGCTCCGCCACCGGGTCGGCCTGCACGGCCCGCTCGACCCGGCGCCAGAACAGCCACCACACCGGCCCGCCGACCACGAGCAGCGTCCCGGCCGCGATGACGGTGTCGACGGGGTCGCTCCCACCGACGAGCACGACGTCGGCGCCGGTCAGCCCCTCGACCCCCGCGACGATCATGACGACGAGACCCACGGCGGCCGCGACGAGCCCGACACCGGCGAGCAGGTAGTCGTAGGCACGCCGCACCTCCGTGCGCCCCGTGTCAGGCGCCGTCTCAGCTCCCGTGCCACCGGCCCGCAGGACGGACCGGTGGTAGAGCCAGACCAGGCTCCCGACCAGCAGGGCGCCGATCGCCGGGGGCAGCGCCTGCAGCTGTGCCGTCGCGTCGGCTCCCGTCCCCCGCACGAGCCACACGACGACCCGGTCGAGCGCCACGCTCGCGCCGACGACAGCCGTGAGCAGGCCGCCCGCGACGCCGACGAGCAGGACGAGCACGTGCCAGAGGGTCCCGCGCTGCAGCCGCCGCGCCGGGACCACCCAGCAGACGGCCCAGACGGGCAGCCCGGCGACGAGCGTCATGACGCCGAGCTGCAGCAGCGACGGGTCCATGGCGCTCTGGCTCGTGGGGATCTGCAGCACCTGCGCCACCACGTGCGCGACGAGCATGACGACGCCGGCGGCCGTGGAGCCCAGGCCGAGGGCCGCCCCGAGCAGCCCCGCCACCGTCAGCACGTCCCGTCCCGCGACCCGGCGCTCGACGAAGCGGTGTGCCAGCCAGGAGCCACCCCACACGAGGAGCTCCGCGAACTGGGCGCCCATCTGCGGGGCGCCGAGCGCCCATCCGACGGTGGCCTGCACGGCCAGGAGGGTCAGCACGAGCGAGACCACCTGCGCGGCGGTCAGGTAGAAGGTGAAGCCGCGCGAGCCCGCCTCGCTCGGGTCGTCGCGGACCCGGCTCCGGGTCCACGCCGCGACGACGACGTAGAGGGGCACCCCGACGACGGCGAACGCCGTCTGCTGGGCCAGCATCTCGTCGAGCCCTTCGAGGTACTCGGTCGGGTTCCCGGGGTCGAGCACCCGGGCGAGCAGGCCGACGACACCGTTGCCCGCCACGAGGAGCAGGCCGAGCAGGACGGCATACGTGAAGAAGCGACGGATCGACGCCCCGTCCGTCACGTGGGGGCTGCCACCCCGGGACAGGGCCCGTCGGCCGCCCCAGACGGCCACGGCGATGACGACGAGTGCGATGACGAGCGAGCCGACCATGTCAGCCTCCCGGTGAGCAGGACTCGATGGGCCACGGCGTCCCGGTGAGACGCCAGGCGCCATCGACGGAGCGGAGCGAGTAGGTCGCTCGCTCCGAGTACTCGGAGGTGCCGAACGGGCCCACCTCGTCACCACCGAGGCGGATCACGACCTCCACGGTCGCGGTCGAGCCTTCGGTGCTGCTGCCCACGAGCTCGACCCGGGCGGGAGGCGGCTCCCCCGGCGTGATGAAGCCGTAGACGAGGTCCTCCGGCCCACACTCACCCTTCGGGTCGAGCCAGCGAGCGGCTTCGTCGGTCCGCCCGTCGACGACGGCAGAGACGAAGGACCGGACCGCGGCGACGGGGCCGCCGGGGTCGAGGACGGACGCGTCGCGCCTCGACGCGATGACCGCCGAGAAGGTGGCCAGCACGACGATCAGTGCGACCGCACCCCCGAGGACCCGCTTCGTCCTCATACCTCGAGTCTCGCGCCCCCGCTGCCGAGCCGCGGACGGTTGGGCAGTGAGGTGCGACTCACCCGGTCAGCCCGGGACGACCTCGTCCCCGACCCGGAGGGTCGCGCCGGGCGCGAGCGGTAGCACCGGGGTGAGCCTGATGCCGAACCACGTGGCGCCCTCCCACCTGCGGTGCCGGGCCAGCGTGCGGATCGGCTCCTTGCCGGTGCTCAGGTGGGCGCGGTCGATCGTCGTCATGACGCACCGGTCGCACACCATCGTCGCCCGGAAGGGCACGTCGCCGATGCGCACGGACGACCACCCGTCCTCGGCGAACGGCGCGGACCCTGCGACGACGACGTTGGGCCGGAACCGGTCGTGCCCCAAGGGATCCCGGGCCTGCTCGCCACGTTCGAGCGCTGTCTCGGTCACCCAGTCGTTGAGCTGCGCCAGGGACGACTCCGACGTCACGTGGAGTGGTGCCGCGTCCGACAGCGAGTTGCGGTCGCCGTCGACGCCACCGAGGTCAGCGCGGATCGGGCGGTGCGTCTGCTCGTCCTGCCACACCAGTCGCAGCGCGCGGCCGACTCGCTCCGACAGCCACTCGTCGGCGTCCGCGCCGGCGGGCCGCGCGCGGTCCTGTCCGGAGAAGCCGACTGGCACCGGGGCGGCGTCGCGGGGCGGGGTCACCTCGAGCGACTCGGCACCAGGGGCGAGCAGCCGCACCCCGCCGGCGTCGAGCGGCTCGGCACGCAGGCCGAGCAGGGCGTGCTCCTCGCGGGCGGTGACCTTGGCGCCGTCGGGGTCGACGACCGCCCACCGACGGTCGTGCCGCAGCCCCTGCACCTCGACGACCGCCTCGTCGACGGCCACCCCGCCCAGGGACTTGACGGGGTATGCCGTCAGCGCCGTGACGTGCACCCCCTCACTCCCGCGCGGGATCACTCCGCGAGCCACGCGGCATACGCGTCGAAGGTGTAGGGCCGGCCGAGGAAGTCCTCGACGAGGTCGGCCGCGTCGCGGCGTCCGCCCTGGGCGAGCACCTTGTCGCGGTAGGCGCCGGCGACCTCGGGGTCGAAGAGGTCACCGTGGTCGAAGGCGGAGAACATGTCCTTGGCGATGACGAGCGACCACATGTAGGTGTAGTACGCCGAGCTGTAGCCGTCGAGGTGACCGAAGTGGCACTGCATGTGCGTGCCCGAGAGGTACGGGAAGACGGAGTAGCGCTCCATCAGCTCGCGGAGGCGGGCCGTGAGGTCGTCGGTCTCGTTCACGTGGAAGTCGTAGGACAGCGCGGCGTAGAACATCTGCGTGCGCGCGTCGTAGCCCTTGCCGAAGTCGTCGGCGCGACGCATCGCCCGGACGAGGTCGGCCGGGATGGTCTCGCCGTCGGCGTTGCGGGCGAAGGTGGCGAGGACGTCGGCGTCCCAGGCCCACTCCTCGAGCATCTGGCTGGGGGCCTCGACGAAGTCCCACTCGGTCGCGACCCCGGAGAACCGCACCCACTCGGTGCGGCCGGCGAGGACGTGGTGCACGAGGTGGCCGAACTCGTGGAAGAGGGTCACCACCTCGTCGTGCTCCATCAGGCCCCGGTTGAAGTTGCAGACGAGCACGCCCTCGGCGAGCTGCGTGCCCGCGACGCCACGCGCCAGGTCGAACTGGGCGGCGTGCTTGTACTTGCCCTCGCGCGGGTGCAGGTCGAGGTGGATGCGCCCGATGCGCTCGCCCTCGAAGGACACGTCGTAGGTCGCGACCTCCTCGTGCCAGGTCCGGGCGTCCTCTCGGGCGACCGGCGTCCACTCGAGTCCGAAGAGACGACCGGTCACGTCGAGCAGGCCCTGACGCACCGACTCGAACGGGAAGTAGGTGCGCACCTGCTGGGCGTCGACGGCCAGCTGCTCCTTGCGGACGAGCTCGGCGTAGTAGCTCGTGTCGGCGCCGTCGATGTCGGTGGCGTCGGGACGGTCCTGGCGCAGCCGCTCGAGCAGGACGGCCTTGTCGCGCTCGGCGCTCGCGGTCGACAGCTCGGTGATCCGGTCGACGAACTCGCCGATCGCCTTGCCGCTGCCGATCATCTTCACCTCGGCGTCGTAGTCGGCCCAGGACGCGTAGCCGAGCAGGGCTGCGTGCTCGCGACGCACGGCGAAGATCTCCTGCAGGACGCGGTCGTTGGCCGGCCAGGCGATGGTGAGGAACTGCGTGACGAGCTCGCGCCGGGCATCGGCGTCGTGAGCGAATGTGCGGAACGGCACGACGTCGGGGTAGTCGGTCGTCACGGTGACGAGACCCTCGTCGTCGACCGGGTGGGCGTCGACCCAGTCCTGCGGCAGGCCGGCCAGGCGGTCCGGCGTGACCTTGATGCTGCGCACGTCCTCGCGGATGTTCTTGCTGAACTCCTGGCTCAGCAGGATCGCGCGCTCGCCCAGCTCGCGCAGGCGGTCCCGCGTCGGCTCGTCCTGGTCGACGCCCGAGCGGCGGAAGTCGCGCAGGGTGCGCTCGAGGACCCGTGACGCGTCGGCGTCGAGGCCGCTCGCGTCGAGACCCGCCAGGACGGCATACAGCCCGGTGTCGAGACCGAGGTCGGTGTCGAGCTTCTGCACCTGCTGAGCCACGGCCTCGGCGCGCTCGCGCACGGCCTCGTCGGGGTGCACCTCGGAGAAGAGGGAGCCCACCGAGGCGGCGTTGGACAGCGCCGTCTGCGCGTCGTTCCAGACCCGCAGGACCTCCACCGGCTCCTTCGGCGGGTCGCTGCGCAGGCCCTCGACGAGGGAGCGGGCCAGCGCGAGCTGCTGCTCGCCGCGGGCACCGACCCAGTCGAGCCAGTCGCTCTCGAGGGGAAGGGGCAGGTGGGTGGGCTCGGTCGTCACAGACGGCACTGTATGCCGTTGCGCGGACACCCGGGCGGACACCCGGGCGGACGCCCGGGGGTCAGTCCCACAGGTGCAGAGACCGGGTGACGATGCCGGCGAGGTCGTCCGCGTCGACCTCGCGGGGACTCGTCGCGAGGAGCCGCTGCTGCTTGAGGGCGCCCTCGACGAGGTCGGGGACGTCGCTCTCGGTGTAGCCGACCTCGGCCAGGCCGCTGGGCAGCCCGATGTCGCGCATGAGGTCGACGAGGACACCGGGCAGCACGTCGCGAGGCTCGGCCTGCCAGCGCGCGCCGTGGCCGGGGTCGAGGAGCCGGGCGGCCGCGAGGTGGCGCTCGGGGTCGGCGTCGAAGGTCCAGCGGAAGGCCTCGGGCGCGGTCAGCGCGACCGCCATGCCGTGCGGCACCATCGGCTCGTGGCTCGGGTAGCCGTCCGGGTGGAAGTCGCGCACGCGGCCGGCGATCGGGTACGCGTTGGCGTGCGGCACGTGGACGCCGGCGTTGCCGAAGCCGAGTCCGGCGAACGTCGCGGCGAGCGCCATGTCGCCGCGGGCGGCCTCATCGGACCCGTCGCGGACTGCTGCGCGAAATGCCTTGGCCAGCAACGACATCGACCGCTCGGACCACATGTCGGAGATGGGGTTGCTGCCGCAGTAGGGCACGCGCTCGCCCGGCTGCTTGCGCTCGTAGCTCGTGTAGGGACGCGCCGTCCAGCTCTCGAGGGCGTGGCAGAGGATGTCCATGCCCGCGCTCGCGGTGACGCCGGCCGGCTGGGTCGCGGTCAGGCGCGGGTCGACGACGGCGAGGCTCGGGCGCAGCCGCACGTGGCTGATGCCGGTCTTGACCTTGAGGGAGAGCACGTCGAGCACGCAGATCGTCGTGCTCTCGGCGCCGGTCCCCGTCGTCGTCGGCACCGCGACGAGCGGGGCGAGCGGACGGCTCGGGGCGCGGCCGGCACCGATGGGCACGTTGACGTAGTCCATGAGGTCGCCCCCGTCGCTGAGCACGAGGTCGACCGCCTTGGCCGTGTCGATGGCAGAGCCGCCACCGACGGCGACGTAGCCGTCGAAGGGGCCGTCGGCGCGGGCCCGCTCCACCGCGGCGAGGAGGCTCGCGTCGGTCGGCTCGACGTGGGCGGAGTCGTGGACGACCACCTCGATGCCGAACCCCCGGGCGCCCTCGGCGACCCGGTCCGGCCAGCCGGTCGCGAGGACACCGGGATCGGTCACCACGAGGACCAGGTGCGCACCGAGTGCCAGCAGGTCGTGGCCGAGCTCGTCGGCAGCCCCTGCGCCGAACTTCAGCTGCGGGGCGCCGTAGGTGAAGACGGACTCGGGGTTGGCGGGAGACCACGTCATGCGCCCCACCCTAGGCTGGGGTCCATGCCCAGTGACGAGAGCGCCCGGACCCTCGTCGTCGGCGCGGGACAGGCCGGCATCTCGCTCGTCACCGCGCTGCGCGAGCTCGGCGACACCGCGCCCGTCGTCCTCGTGGGCGACGAGCCCGAGCCGCCCTACGAGCGGCCGCCGCTGTCCAAGACCTACCTGCGCGGCGAGCACGACCGCGACTCGCTCGTCTTCCACGACGCCTCGTGGTTCGCCGGGCTCGGTGTCGAGCTCGTCACCGGCGACGGCGTCGTGTCGATCGCGCGCGAGGGCTCCACCGGCAGCGCCACGCTCGCCTCGGGCCGCACGGTGGCCTTCGACCGGCTCGCCCTGACCCCCGGCGCGGTCAACCGCACGCTGCCCGTCGAGGGCGCGGACCTCACTGGCGTGCACTCCGTGCGCACCCTCGCCGACGCCGACCTACTCGCTCCCCGCCTGCGTGCTGCACGCGACGTCGTCGTCGTGGGAGGAGGGTTCATCGGACTCGAGATCGCAGCGGGGGCTCGGGCCCTCGGCGCCGCGGTGACCGTCGTCGAGGCGACCGACCGCCTGCTCGGGCGGGCTGTCACCGCCGCACTCTCCGACGCCGTGCGGGACGCGCACCGGCGCCGCGGCACCCGGATCCTGCTGGGCGCCAACGCCGTCCGCGTCGTCGGGGCCGACGGTGCGGTGACCGGCGTCGAGCTCGCGGACGGCACGACGGTGCCCGCCGACCTCGTCGTCGTCGGCATCGGGGCACTCCCCCGCACCGAGCTCGCCGAGCAGCTCGGCCTCCTCGTCGAGCCCCTCGGCATCGTCGTGGACGAGCACGCCCGCACCTCCGACGGCCTGACCGTCGCGGCCGGCGACTGCGCGGTCGGCCCCAACCCGTTCACGCGCGGCGAGCCCGGCCCCACGAGGCTCGAGAGCGTGCCGCACGCGACCGACCAGGCACGCACCGCCGCGGCGACCCTGACCGGCCACGACACGGCATACGACACCGTGCCGTGGTTCTGGAGCGACCAGGGCGACCTCCGGCTGCAGATGGCCGGCCTCCCCCACGGCGCCGACCGGACCGTGGTGCGCGGCGACGTTGCGACAGAGCGGTTCTCGCTGCTCAGCTACCGCGACGGGCTGCTCATCGCCGTCGAGTCGGTGGGCGTTCCCGCCGACTACCTCGCCGTGAAACGAGCGCTCGAGAAGGGTATGACCATCCCTGCCGACAGCGCGGCGGACACCTCCGTCCCGCTCAAACGGCTCATCACACGGACACGAGGCACCGACCCGTCCTGACGCGCCCCGCGTCGGACGCTGCGTTAGCGTGAGTCGTCGCCCAACGAAGGGACTGAACGCATGCACGCACTGGCGGGTCTGCCCACCGCGGACACCCTCATCAGCGCCAAACCCGTCGACTACGTCATCATCGCCCTCTACTTCGTCTTCGTCCTCGGCATCGGGGTCATGGCGAGGCGCGCGGTGTCCGACTCGATCGACTTCTTCCTCTCGGGCCGGTCGCTGCCGGCCTGGGTCACCGGCCTCGCCTTCATCTCGGCGAACCTCGGTGCCGTCGAGATCATGGGCATGTCGGCCAACGGCGCCGAGCTCGGCATCTCTACCGTGCACTACTTCTGGGTCGGCGCCATCCCCGCCATGCTGTTCCTCGGCGTCGTCATGATGCCCTTCTACTACGGCTCGAAGGTGCGCTCGGTCCCCGAGTTCATGTTCCGCCGGTTCGGCACCGGAGCCCACCTCGTCAACGCGCTCAGCTTCGCGCTCGCGCAGCTGCTCATCGCCGGCGTCAACCTCTACCTGCTCGGGTCGATCGTGCACGCGCTGCTCGGCTGGCCCCTGTGGGTGGCGCTGCTCGTCGCCGCCGCGATCGTGCTGTCCTACATCACGCTCGGTGGCCTCTCGGCCGCCATCTACAACGAGGTGCTGCAGTTCTTCGTCATCGTCGCGGCGCTGCTGCCACTGACGCTCATCGGCCTGCACCGCGTCGGCGGCTACCAGGGCCTCAAGGACAAGATCACCGAGTTCGCCGCCTCTCCAGCCACCGCGGCCGCCAAGGTCCCCTCGGCCGAGCAGCAGCTGAACTCCTGGCCCGGCCAGGCGCTCTCCGGCTTCGACTCGCCGTTCTGGTCGATCGTCGGCATCGTCTTCGGCCTCGGCTTCGTGCTCTCCTTCGGCTACTGGACGACGAACTTCGTCGAGGTCCAGCGCGCCATGGCGTCCAACTCGATCTCGGCAGCACGCAAGACGCCGATCATCGGGTCGTTCCCCAAGATGTTCGTGCCCTTCATCGTCATCCTGCCCGGCATGGTGGCGGCGGTGCTCGTCCCGGAGATCACCCAGCTCAAGGCCGGCGGCTCACCGCCCGGCGGAGCCTCCGGCGAAGGCGTGAAGTTCAACGACTCGCTGCTGCTGCTCATGCGTGACGTCCTGCCCAACGGCCTGCTCGGCGTCGCCATCGCGGGTCTGCTCGCCGCCTTCATGGCCGGCATGGCCGCCAACATCTCGGCGTTCAACACCGTCTTCAGCTACGACCTGTGGCAGCGCTACATCCGCAAGGACCACAGCGACGACTACTACCTGCGCATCGGCCGCTTGGCAACCGTGGGCGCGACCGTCATCGCGATCTTCACGGCCATCGTCGCGAGCTCGTTCAGCAACGTCATGGACTACCTCCAGACGCTGTTCGGCTTCTTCAACGCGCCGCTCTTCGCGACCTTCATCCTGGGCATGTTCTGGAAGCGGATGACCGCGACCGCCGGTTGGGTCGGTCTCTCGGCCGGCACCCTGTCGGCCGTGCTCGTCGCCTTCCTCAGCAAGGACGCGTTCGGGACCCTCAGTCTCGGCGTCATCCCGCTCGGCGGCCAGGGCGCCGCGTTCGTCGCGGCCTCCGCGGCCTTCGTCGTCGACATCGTGCTGAGCGTCATCGTGTCGCTGATGACCGAGCCCAAGCCGGTCTCCGAGCTGCGTGGCCTCGTCTACTCCGAGACCCCGCGCGAGGACCTCGTCGACCCCGAGGAGCACAAGCTCCCGTGGTTCCGGCGCACGCTCCCCCTCGCCGGCGTCTCGCTCGGCCTGGTCATCGTCCTCAACTTCTTGTTCTGACAGGAGCCTCGACATGAGTGAAAAGCACGATCTCGGCGCTCCCGGCACCGACGGGGAGCAGGAGGGCCGCCACACCGCGGGCGCCTTCGACATCCGCAACTTCATCGGGGCCCTGCTCGGCCTCTACGGGTTGATGCTGCTCGCGATGGGGATCTTCGGGGACCAGTCGCTCGACAAGACCGGCGGCGTCAACGCCAACCTGTATGCCGGCATCGCCCTCGTCGTGGTCAGCGCGTTCTTCATCGGGTGGGCGCGGATCAAGCCGATCGTCGTCCCCGAGCACATCGAGCCCGCCACCGACGACCCCACCCGCCCGGCACCGAAGCGGCGCCCGACCGGTCACTGACTGATAGCCGACCCCGGCGCGCGCACCACGCCCACGCACCACCGAGTCGCAGCCCGTCCCCCGTCGTCAGACGTTCAGGACGGGCTGCGTCGTCTCGGGCGCGGCTGGCAGACGGGGCACGAGAACGACGAGCGGTTCATGAACTGCTCGCGGCGCATGATCGTGCCGCACCGGTCGCACGGGGTGCCCGCGCGGCCGTAGGCGTGGAGCGAGCGGTCGAAGTAGCCGCTCGCACCGTTGACGTTGACGTAGAGCGCGTCGAAGCTCGTGCCGCCCTGGCCGAGCGCCTCGGCCATGACGTCGTGGGCGTGGTCGAGGATGCGGGCGAGGGTCGGCTTGGTCAGCGAGGAGCACAGCCGCTCGCCGTGCACCTGCGCGCGCCAGAGGGCCTCGTCGGCGTAGATGTTGCCGATCCCCGAGACCAGGGTCTGGTCGAGCAGGGCGCGCTTGACGGCGCTGTCGCGCTGCTTCATCCGGCGCACCACCGCGGCCTGGTCGTAGGCCGGCTCGAAGGGGTCCGGCGCGATGTGGGCGACCGACTCGGGGATGCCGTCGGGCCGAAGCGGTGACAGCGCGAGTCCCCCGAAGGTGCGCTGGTCGACGAAGCGCAGCTGCGGTCCGTCGTCGCTGAAGTCGAAGCGGGCGTGACAGTGCTTCTCGAGCGGCGCGTCGGCCGGCTCGACGAGCATCTGTCCGCTCATCCCGAGGTGCACGATGAGGGCGTCCTCGCCGTCGAGCGCGAGCCAGAGGTACTTGCCGCGGCGCGACGCCGCGGTGACCGTGACGTCGTGCAGGCGCGCGGCGAGGTCCTCGGGGCCGGCGTCGTGGCGTCGGGCCACCCGCACCCCGGTGATCCGGGCACGGGTGACGTGACGACCCACGACGTGGTCCTCGAGGCCACGACGGACGACCTCGACCTCGGGCAGCTCCGGCACGCGCCTCAGGCCCGACTCACGCCGAGGACGAGCCCGACGTACCGACCGGACCGACCGGGTCGACCGGACCGACCGGGTCCACGGGCTCGACGGGCTTCACGGTCCGCACCGGCGTGCGGCGGGCGTCGAGGGTGTGCCAGGCCTCCTTGGCGGCCTTCTGCTCGGCCTCCTTCTTGGAGCGGCCGTGACCCTCACCGAGGACCTCCTCGCCGACGACGACGCGGGCGTGGAACTCCTTCTCGTGGTCGGGTCCCTGCTCACCGACGCGGTACTCGGGCGAGCCGAGCGCCGAACCGGCAGCCATCTCCTGCAGGCTCGTCTTCCAGTCGAGCCCGGCACCCAGCGTCGCGGCCTCCTCGATGAGGGGGTCGAAGTGGTGGTGCACGAAGCGGGCCGCGAGGTCGATGTCGGTCGACAGGAACACGGTGCCGATGAGGGCCTCGAGGGTGTCGGCCAGGATCGAGGCCTTGTCGCGACCACCGGTCGCCTCCTCGCCCTTGCCGAGCATGACGTACTGCCCCAGGTCGAAGGTGCGGGCCACGTCGGCCAGCGCGCGCATGTTGACGACGGCCGCGCGCAGCTTGGCCAGCTGCCCCTCGGCGAGGTCGGGGTGCTCGCGGTAGAGCGAGTCGGTGACGACGAGACCCAGCACGGAGTCCCCGAGGAACTCGAGGCGCTCGTTGTTGGGGAGCCCACCGTTCTCGTAGGCGTACGAGCGATGCGTCAGGGAACGCAGGAGCAGCGGCTCGTCGATGTCCTGGCCGACCACCTCACGGAGGTGGGCGATCAGAGCATCGACGGGCCGCTGCGGCACCGCCGGAACACCCCCAGCGCCAAGGTCGCTCACGGGGCTGCTCACTGGGTGATCAGGCCTGGTGCTCGGTGCGCTCGGCAACGGCGTAGTGACGGCCCTTGTACGTGCCACACGAGGGGCACGCGATGTGCGGCTGGGTCGCCGCACCGCACTGGGGGCACGTGGTCAGCGTCGTCGGCGTTGCCTTCCAGTTCGCGCGACGCGAACGGGTGTTGGAGCGCGACATCTTCCGCTTCGGGACAGCCACGTCAGTTCCTCTTCTCTTGCGGGTCGTCGCTCAGCAGTCCACTGAGGGACGACCACCTCGGGTCGATCACTTCATGATGATGGTCGGGGTCCTCCGCGAGGTGCATCCCACACTCGGAACACAACCCCGGGCAGTCAGGCCGGCACACCGGTTGGAACGGCAGCGTCGGCACGACAGCGTCCCGGAGCACGGGCTCGAGGTCGATGAGATCACCGACCAGCTCGTGCACCTCGTCCTCGTCCGAGTCGGCTCCCACCTCGTGGTGGTGCGCCGCCCGATCGGCGTACGCGTACAGCTCCTGGAAGGTCCCCTCGACATCGAGCTCGAGAGGATCCAGGCACCGCACGCAGGCGCCGGTCGCCGTGCCACTGACCGAACCCGTCACGAGGACACCTTCGACCACGGACTCGAGCCGCACCTCGACCTCGACCGGGTCGCCGGCCGTGATCGAGATGACGTCGGTTCCGAGGTCGTCGGGCAACGTCACCGTGCGCGAGAGCTCCAGCATCGTTCCCGGTCGCCGAACGAGCTCCCTGGTGTCGAGCACCAGCGAAGAACGGGGATCAGGACGGTCCATGGCTCCTGCGCACAGTAGAGGATTCGGTCCGCGCCAAGACGGACGTGGACCGACCTCCAAGGCTACTAGAGCGGCGCCGTGCGCCCAAATCAGGTCAGACGGTCGGTGAGGGCCGCGAGGACGGGGTCGGGAACGAGGCCGCGGACGTCGCCGCCGTAGCGCACGACCTCCTTGATGAGCGAGCTCGACACGTGCGACAGCGTGGGGTCGGCGGCGAGGAACAGGGTCTCGACGCCCGTGAGGTGGTGGTTCATGTGGGCCATGGGCAGCTCGTAGGCGAAGTCGGTGCCGCCGCGCAGCCCCTTGACCATCGTCGCCGCCCCGACCTCCCGGCAGACGTCGACGACGAGCGTGCCGGCCCAGGCCCCGATGCGCACGTTCGGCAGGTGGGCGAGCGCCTGCTCGATGAGGGCGGTGCGCTCGTCGACGGCGAAGGTGCCCTGCTTGCCGGGGTTGTGCAGGATCGCGACGACGACCTCGTCGAACAGCCTGCTCGCCCGGGTCACCACGTCGACGTGACCGTTGGTGATCGGGTCGTAGGAGCCGGGACACACACAGCGGCGCGCTTCGCTCGTCACGCGCCCAACCTACCGTCCGGTGCGCGCCGCAGGCGGACGCCGCGACATCAGGCCACGACCTCGTGCGGCGGTGGCTCCGCGAACCACACTGCCGTCTCGCCGTAGCGCTTCTCCCCCGACAGCTCGAGGCCCTCGGGCCACGTGGGCTGTGGCGACCGGCTCGACCGCTCGACGACGACGAACGCCTCCGGAGCGAGCCACTGCTGCTCGACGAGGGCCGCGAGGACGGCGGCGAGGGCGTCCTCGGACACGTCGTAGGGCGGGTCGAGCAGGACGAGGTCCATGCGGGTGCCGGCGGGCGGGCCGACGGCCAGGGCGCGCTCGACGGTGTCGGAGAGGACGCGGACGCCCGGGTGCCCGACGACGGCGACGTTGGCGCGGATGACCTTGACCGCAGCCTTGTGGGACTCGACGAGCAGCACGAGCGCGGCTCCGCGGCTCGCCGCCTCGAGGCCCAGCGCGCCGGAGCCGGCGTAGAGGTCGAGGACGTTGGTGCCCTCGAGCAGGCCGCGGTGCTCGAGGCGGCTGAAGAGCGCCTCGCGCACGCGGTCGGACGTGGGTCGCGTCGACGACCCCGGCGGGGTCTGCAGCCGCCGGCCTCCGGCGGAGCCGCTGATGATGCGGGTCATGTCATCCTCGCTCGAGCCATGCGGCCTGCTCCTCGTCGAGTCGCATCGCGACGGCCGCCGCGAGCGCCGGGTGCTCCCGGAGCCCGGGGTCACGGTCGACGAGCGCGAAGGCGTCCTCGCGGGCGTCGGCGATGATCTGCTCGTCCTCGACCCTGCCGAGCCGCAGGTGGCGCACGGAGTTGCCGCGGCCGCTCTGTCGGGCGCCGAGCACGTCGCCCTCGCGCCGCAGCAGCAGGTCGGCGCGAGCGAGCTCGAACCCGTCGGTCGTCGAGGCGACCTGGTCGAGGCGCTCGGCGGCCCGCTCCCCCGCCCCCTGCGTCATGAGCAGGCAGAGGCCGGGCACCGCACCACGCCCGACACGGCCGCGCAGCTGGTGCAGCTGGGAGATGCCGAAGCGGTCGGCGTCGACGACGACCATGACCGAGGCGTTGGGCACGTCGACGCCGACCTCGATGACGGTGGTCGCCACGAGAACGTCGATCTCGCCCGCGGAGAAGGCGCGCATCGTGGCGTCCTTGGCGTCGGCGTCGAGACGCCCGTGCAGCACGTCGATGCGCACGCCCTCGAGCGCCGGGGTGGCGCGCAGCGTGCTGAGCATCGCGTAGACGCCCGTCAGCTCATTCGCGGGACCCCCGTCCCCATCGCCGCCTGCACCGTCTGCGCCGTCCTCGTCGTCGTCCCAGTGCGCGTCCCAGCCGGCGTCCTCGTCGGAGGAGTCGCGCGTGCCGCTCGCCCCGCCGACGGCGCGCCCGGACTCGTCGTCGACGTCGCCGATGCGTGGACAGACGACGTATGCCTGGTGTCCCTTGGCGACCTCCTCGGCCACCCGCTGCCAGGTGCGGTCGACCCACCCGGGGCGGTCGGCGTCGACGACGTGGGTCGCGATGGGTGAGCGCCCACGGGGCAGCTCGCGCAGCGTCGAGGTCTCCATGTCGCCGAACACGGTCATGGCCACCGTGCGCGGGATGGGCGTGGCCGTCATGACGAGCACGTGCGGCGGTCGGATCCCCTTCTCGCGGAGAGCATCTCGCTGCTCGACGCCGAACCGGTGCTGCTCGTCGACGACGACGAGCGCGAGATCGGCGAACTGGACGTGCTTCTGGATGAGGGCGTGCGTGCCGACGACGATGCCTGCTGACCCCGATGCCGCGTCGAGCAGCGATCGGCGCCGCGCCGCGGTGTTCTGGCTGCCGGTGAGCAGCGCCACGTTGGTGCCGAACTCGGACCCGCCGAGCATCCCGCCCTGTGCCAGGTCGCCGAGCATCGTCGTGATCGAGCGGTGGTGCTGGGCCGCGAGGACCTCGGTGGGGGCGAGCAACGCGGCCTGCCCACCCGCGTCGATGGCGGCCAGCATGGCCCGCAGCGCCACGACGGTCTTGCCCGAGCCGACCTCGCCCTGGAGCAGCCGGTGCATCGGGCGCTCGGACGCCAGCTCCGCGGCCAGCACCTCCCCGATCTCGCGCTGGCCCTCGGTCAGCTCGAAGGGTAGGCGGGCGTCGAAGGCGGCGAGCAGGCCGCCCGGTCGTGGGTGCCGCGGGGTGGCGAGCTCGGACTCGGCCGCCTTGCGGCGCTGGGCCAGGATCGTCTGCAGGACGAACGCCTCGTCGAACTTGAGCCGGTCGAGGCCCCGGGACGGCTGGTCGTCGACGGCGGGGCGGTGGACGAGCTCGAGCGCGACCGCACGGTCCACGAGACCGCGCGCCACGCGTACGTCCTCGGGGACGGGCTCGCGGATGCGGTCGACGGTGTCGAGGGCCGTGTGGACGAGCTTGCGCAGCCGCAGCGAGTTGAGCTTGCCCGTCGTGGAGTAGACGGGCACGCGATGGGTGCGGTACCACTCCACGGCCGCCTCACCGGCCTCCTCGTCGTCGAAGAGCTCGTACTCCGGGTGGGTCAGCTGCAGGCGCCGGCCGTAGGCGCCGATCTGCCCGACGAAGAAGCCGCGCGCCCCGGGCTTGAGCTTGCCCTCGTGGCCGTAGGCGCTGAAGAAGGTGACGTCGAGCTCGTTGCCGAGGTCGTCGCCGATGACGACGGTCAGCATCTTGCCGCGGCGGTTGCGCATGGGGCGGGTCGTGGCCTTCTTGACCTCGGCCACGACGAGGACGTCCTCGCCGACGTGCAGCGACGACAGGTCGGTCAGCTGCCCGGGCCGGACGTAGCGCCGCGGCACGAACTCGAAGAGGTCGGCCACGCTGAGCAGGCCCTTGGTGCGGGCCAGCTGCTCGGCCTCGTTCTTCTTGACGAGCTTGGTCAGGGGCGAGTCCTCGGTCAGCACCGGCACGTCACTCCACCCCCAGCAGCACGGGGTAGACGGCCTGCCCACCGTCGATGAGCGACACCTCGATGCCGTGCTGCTCGCGGCGCGCCTCGTGCGCGACGGCCTCGAGCAGCCCGTCGGGCGCGTCGACGCCGGCGACGACCGTGACGAGCTCACCTCCGCTCGCGAGGAGGCGGCGCACGACCTCGCGCGTCACGGCGAGCTGGTCGGAGCCGACGATGACGACGTCGCCGTCGACGACCCCGAGGACGTCGCCCGCCTCGCACGGCCCGCCGCTCGTCAGGGCGGCCCGGTTGGCGACGGTCACGGCGCCGTGGCGGGTGGCCGACGCGGCCGCCTGCATGGCCAGGACGTTGGCCGAGGCCGGGGCCGAGGGCTCGAAGACGGCGAGGGCCGCGATGCCCTGGACGGCCGTGCGCACGTGGACGAGGTGGGCCTCGATGCCGTCGTCGGCGACGGCGCGGACGGCGGCAGCAGCGGCGAGCAGCGTGTCGCCGTCGTTGGGCAGCACGACGACGCCCGACGCCCCGCGGGCGTGCTGCTCGCGGATCGCACCGATGAGGCCCCCCGTCGAGGCCCGGCGCCCGGGGCCGGAGCGAACCACCACGGCGCCCGCGTCCTCGAAGAGGCCCTCGAGCCCGACTCCCGCGGCGCACGCGACGATGGCGGCGCCCGAGCGTGGTGCCGGCCTCGCACCCGCGGACTGCTCGAAACGGTCGGTGGAGGCGTGCGCGTCGGTGAGCCGGGTGATGCGGACGCGGTGCGGCCGTCCGGCCTCGATGCCGGCCTCGACCGCAGCGCCGGCGTCGTCGACGTGGGCGTGGATGTTCCACTCGCCGTCGCCCCCGACGACGAGCACCGAGTCGCCGAGCTCGACGAGACGCGCGCGCAGCGCCTCGACCGCGGTGTCGTCGGAGTCCGCCAGGAGGTACATGACCTCGAACTCCGGGATGCCCTCGGTGTCGACAGGCCCGGCGCGGCCGGCCTCGAGCGCTGCGTTGGTCGGGTCGGCCCGTCGCCGTGAGCGCCGGTCGGAGGCGTCGTCGCCGGAGCGGGCCCGCTGCCCGGCGCACACCCGCTCGAGGCACTCGAGGAGCACGACGAGCCCCGCTCCCCCGGCGTCGACGACACCCGCGCGGGCGAGGACCTCGAGCTGCTCGGGCGTGCGGGCCAGGGCCTCGCGCGACGCCTCGACGGCAGCCAGTGCGACGCCATGCACCGCGACGGGCTCTTCGGCCCGGGCGGCGGCATTCGCCGCGCCGTCCGCAGCGTCGCCTGCATCGGCTGCGCGCTCGGCCGCGTCGGCCATCGCGCTGGCGACGGTGAGGATGGTCCCCTCCTTGGGGTCCGTCACGGCCTGGCGCGCGCGCAGCTCGGCGCGCCGCAGCCCGCCGGCGAGGATGCGCCCGTCGATGCGCTCGGCACCCGCGCAGCCCTCGGCGAGGCCCCGGGCCAGCTGGCTGAGGATGACGCCGGAGTTGCCGCGCGCGGTCCAGAGCAGGTGCTTGGCGAAGACCGACAGGAGCGCGTCGGGAGTCGTCACGTCGGCGGTGGCCAGCGTGCGCTCGACGGCGCCGTCGAAGGTGAGGTAGAGGTTGGTCCCCGTGTCGCCGTCGGGCACCGGGAAGACGTTGAGGGCGTCGATCTCGGCGCGCCGCGCGGCGAAGAGCGAGCGGGTCAGCACGGCCCAGCGGCGGACGGCGACGAGGTCGAGCAGGGTGAGGTGCCCGTCGGGCGACGGCGCGGCGCCGGGCATCGGACCTCCTGCTCGTCGTGCGGAACCTGGGTCGGACCCGGCTGGACCTGTGCGGGACCCGACCTCCGGACGGGCTCCGGGCTCGCTTTCCCGGCAGGCTAGCGCCTCGTCCGGACGGTCGCATGCACCGCTCCCGTCGCGTCCTCCGTGTGAACGCTGCTCGGTCTCGGACGACGACCCGGCCGCGATCCGTGGCGGCTACCGTGGACGCCGTGTCGAGCGAGCCCACCACCCACCACCGCAAGACGTGGTCCGCCGCGCCCGTCGGCTTCTTCGAGGCCGAGGCGGCCGGCCTGCGCTGGCTCGCTGAGCCGCAGGACCACGGGGGCACCCCGGTCGTCGAGGTGCACGACGTGGGACCCGACCACATCGACCTGACGCGGCTGCAGTCCTCCCGGCCGACTGCGGAGGCCGCGGAAGCCCTGGGACGCGGCCTGGCCGTCACCCACGGTGCGGGCGCGCCGGCCTTCGGTTCGCCGGCGGCCGGGTGGACCGGAGACGCGTGGATCGGCCGGCAGCCGCAGACCAACGACCCCACCGGGTCCTGGGGCCTCTTCTACGCGGAGCAGCGGGTGCGCCCGTTCGTGCGTCGCGCCCTCGACCGCGGCCACCTCGACGCGGCGGGCGCCCGCGTCGTCGACCGGGCGTGCGACCGGCTGTCGGCCGGCGACTTCGACGACGACCGACCGCCGGCCCGCATCCACGGCGACCTGTGGTCGGGCAACGTCCTCTTCACCCCCGACGGCGCCGTCCTCATCGACCCTGCCGCGCACGGCGGTCACGGCCTCACGGACCTCGCGATGCTGGCGCTCTTTGGCTGCCCGGGCCTCGGGCGCCTCGAGGCCGCCTACGCGGAGGCGGCCGGGCTGGCCGACGGGTGGCGTGACCTCATCCCCCTGCACCAGCTGCACCCGCTCGCGACCCATGCGTCGTCGCACGGCCCGGCGTATGCCGCTCCCCTCGTCGAGGCCGCCCTGGCCTTCTCGTGACGTGGCCCGACGGGCAGCGCCCGGGCGTGCGGCCGGCGCCTCCGTCGCCGTTTTGTCGTCCGAGCAACTCGTCGGCTACGATTTACCGGTTCCCCCCGTGCACTGCGGGGTGACGCGCGCCCTGGTGTGCGTCGACCCGATCCGGTGGTGGAGCACAGCATTTCGTCGACATCGAACTTTCAGGAGATACCCGTGGCTGCCAACTGCGACGTCTGCGGCAAGGGACCGAGCTTCGGTCACAACATCTCGCACTCGCACCGCCGCACCAAGCGCCGCTGGAACCCCAACATCCAGCGCGTTCGGACGCTGGTGGACGGTGTGACGCCGAAGCGACTCAACGTCTGCACCTCCTGCCTCAAGGCGGGCAAGGTCGTTCGCTGAACGTCCCTCACCAACGTTGAAGGCCGGTCCCCCCACGGGGGCCGGCCTTCGTCGTGTCCCTCTCCCGGCTCCCGCCGAGCCGCGGACGACCAGCCCGGCACCCGGCATACGCCATCGTCGACGACGTCGTGCAGGTGATCGCGCAGGTGAGGTCGCCCCGACGCACCAGGTGCGCTATCTCGCGCCCGACCTGACGCCCGATGCCCCGCGTCCGATCCCGGGGCCGGGGGCCCGGGCTCACGTGGTGCGGAAGTGGTCCCACCCGGTGTGCGTGACCGCGCGTCCGGCGACGACGATCCCCGGTGCCTCGCCCTCCGCCGGCGCACGCACCGAGCCGATGCGCCGCCAGCCCTCCGGGAGCGTCCCGGCGGGGAACGTCGCGAGCAGCGAGTGCTCCTCGCCGCCGGCGAGCACGCAGTCCAGCGCAGCCTCGGCCCCGACGGCTCCGGCGAGCGCGTCGACGTCGCCCGCGAGCTCCCGCGGGTCGAGGTCGATGACGACGCCGCTCGCCCGCGCGATGCGGCCCCCGTCGCGCAGCAGGCCGTCGCTGATGTCGAGCATCGCGGTGGCCCCGGCCGCGGCAGCCTCCGGGCCGGCCTCGAGGGGCGTCTGCGGACGGCGCTGGTGCTCCACCGCCTCCGGCAGACGGTCGACCGCGTCGGCCTGGAGCAGGCGCAGGCCCGCATCGGCGAGACCGAGCGACCCACGCACGGCGAGCACGTCACCGGCCCGCGCGCCCGATCGGAGCACCGGATCGCCCTCCAGGCGGCCGAGCGCCGTGACCGAGACCATGACGACCCCGGCCGGCGCCGACGACAGGTCGCCGCCGAGCACCGCCACCCCGGCGGCGGCGCAGGCCTCCGCGAGGCCGTGGGCGTGGTCGAGCACCCACTCGAGGGAGAGCTCCGGGTCGGCGACGAGGGTGACGAGGACACCCGTGGGGCGGCCGCCCATCGCGGCCACGTCGGCGAGGTTCTGCGCCACGACCTTGTGGCCGATGTCGGCGCCCGACGACCACGCGTCGAGCCAGTCGCGGCCGAGGACGACCGTGTCGGTCGTGGCGACGACGTGCCCGGGGGTGCGCAGCACGGCGGCGTCGTCACCGGGAGCGACGACGAGGTCCTCGCCCAGCGGGAAGACGGGCAGGATGCGGGCGAGCAGCTCCTCCTCGTCGAGGGAACGCAGCGGCGTGCCGCCCGTCATCATCGGCCCTCGCTCGAGCCGCTGGACGTTCGGCACGGATCACACACCCTTTCGGTGGACGGCCGTCAGCGGGCCCGGTTTCCAGGGGACGTGGAGCCCCATGGCAAGGTAGCGTCAGGGCACGGTCGCAGTCACACTGAGGCCTGCCGTTCCGACCGGTCGTGCCCCGGCACCATGCCCACGCGCGACCGACCAACGATCGACACACAGTGAGGTGACACGTGGTCCAGGCCTACATCCTGATTCAGACCGAAGTCGGCAAGGCCGCGAGCGTGGCGGAGCAGATCGCCGGCATCTCGGGCGTGACCCTCGCCGAGGACGTGACGGGTCCCTACGACGTCATCGCCCGCGTGGAGGCCTCGAACGTCGACGACCTCGGTCGTCTCGTCATCGCCAAGCTCCAGGACGTCCCCGGCATCACCCGGACCCTGACCTGCACGGTCGTCCACGTCTGAGGACAGCCCCCTGACCGGACGCCCGTACCTCACGACGGCGGCGCTCATCGGCGCCGCCGTCGTGCTGTCCGCGTGCAACCGCGCACCCGAGGTGGGCCTGGCCCCCCAGGCGTCCGCGCCGGTGTGCACGTCGGCCCCCTGGCCCGGTGAGGTCAGCGGTCACCCGCGCGTCGCCACGCAGCCCGACGACCGCTCGGTCGCGGCGTGGGGCGACCCCGCGATCATCGCCCGTTGCGGCCTCGACCCGCTCGGCCCCACGCCCCAGGACTGCGTCACCGTCGACGGCGTCGACTGGGTCGTGCGGCCGCTCTCCGACGGCTCGGCGGCCACGACGTACGGTCGCGACCCGGCGATCGAGGTGCTCGCGCCCGGGTCCTACGGCGCGGTTCCGCTGCTGCTGCCGGCCTTCACCGCGGTCGCGCGGACCCTGCCCGAGAACGGCCGTCACTGCGTCGGCTGATCCGCGCACACGGCATACGACCGCTGCCGTATGCCGCGTGCCGTGCGTCGTGGGTCAGCGCAGGCCCGTGCGGCGCTCGAGCGCGAGCGAGATCAGCTCGTCGATGAGGTCGGGGTACGCCAGGCCCGAGGCCGCCCACATCCGGGGATACATCGAGTGCGGGGTGAAGCCGGGCATCGTGTTGATCTCGTTGATGACGACGTCGCCCGACGGCGTGTAGAAGAAGTCGACGCGGGCCAGGCCCTCGCAGCCGGCGGCCTCGAAGGCGAGCACCGACATCTCCCGGATCCGGTCGGCCACCTCGGCCGGCACGTCGGCCGGACAGTCGAGCCGCACGTCGCCCTCGGCGAGGTACTTCGCCTCGAAGTCGTAGAACGCGTGGCCCGACACGACGACGGCCTCACCGAGCTCGGAGGTGCGCGGACCGTCAGTGTCGTGGCCGTCGAGGACCCCGCACTCGATCTCGCGACCCGCGACGGCTGCCTCGACGACGACCTTGGGGTCGTGCTCGCGCGCGGCCTCGACGGCGGCGCGCAGGCCCGACACGTCGTCGACCTTCGAGATGCCCATGCTCGAGCCGGCTCGGGCGGGCTTGACGAAGACCGGCCAGCCGAGGGTGTCGACGCGCGACAGGGCCGCCTCGGGGTCACGTCTCCAGTCGCGGTCGGTGATGACGACGTACGGGCCGACCTTGAGCCCGGCCGCCTCGAAGACGACCTTCATCATCGCCTTGTCCATCATGACCGCCGAAGCCGTCACGCCGGATCCGACGTAGCGCACGTCGGCGAGGTCGAGCAGTCCCTGGAGGGTGCCGTCCTCGCCGAACGGGCCGTGCAGCAGCGGGAAGACGACGTCGACGTCGCCGAGCGCGCGCGGCGGCTCGCCCGGCTCGAGGACGGTCAGCGAGCGGTCGCCGGTGCTGAGCGGCACCACGACGGATGCTCCGGCACCGTCGACCTCGGGGGTCTGGCCCGGCAGCAGGCGCAGCGGCTCGGGATCGTCGGCGACGAGCACCCAGTGGCCGTCGCGGGCGATGCCGACGGGCACGACGTCGTACTTGTCGCGGTCGATGGAACGCAGGACGCTCGCGGCCGTCGAGCAGGAGACGGCGTGCTCGGAGGAGCGGCCTCCGAAGACGATGGCGACGCGGGGGCGGCGGCTCGGCTGGTCGGGCTGGGGCTGGTCCGTGGTCATCAGACGAGACTCTATCCCGCCTCGTGGGGGCCACTCGTACGCTGACGGCGTGGGCACCGAGGCGAATCCGCAGCAGCTGCACGTCGACACCTACCTCGTGGCGTCGGGACGCCCGGGCCGCTCCCCCGGCGCGTCGGTCAACGTGCCCGTCGAGCTGACGTCGACGTATGCCGCGGACGGCGCGGTCAACTACGCCCGCTCCGGCAACCCCACGTGGAACGCGTTAGAGGAGGCACTCGGCGGCCTGGAGGGCGGGCGCGCGCTCGTCCACGCGTCCGGCATGGGCGCCATCTCGGCGGCCCTGTCCCTCGTCCCGGCCGGAGGCACGGTGCTCGCCCCGGACACGACGTACAACGGCACGGGCGACCTGCTCGCCGCGCACGAGCAGGCCGGGGGGACGGTCGTGCGCGTCCACGCGACCGACACGGCAGGCTTCCTCGCCGCCCTCGAGTCGGCCGACCTGCTGTGGCTCGAGTCGCCGACCAACCCGCTCATGGACGTCACCGAGCTCGACGTCGTCCTGGCGCGGTCGCGCGAGCTCGGCGTGACGAGCGTCGTCGACAACACGCTCTCGACCCCGCTCCTGTGCCGTCCCCTCTCCCTCGGGGCCGACGTCGTCGTGCACTCGGTGACGAAGTACCTCTCCGGCCACAGCGACGTCGTGCTCGGCGCGACGGTCGTCGGCGACACCGAGCGCGGGCGCGAGATCGGTGAGCGCCTCCGTCGCCACCGCACCCTCCACGGCGCCATCGCCGGTCCGATGGAGGTCTTCCTCGCCCTGCGCGGCCTGCGGACCCTGGCGGTGCGCTTCGAGCGGGCGAGCGCCAGCGCCGCCGAGCTGGCGCGGCGCCTCGAGGGCCACCCGTCCGTCGCGCGCGTGCGCTACCCCGGCGCGGGCGCGATCCTGTCGATCGACGTCGCGGGTGACGCGGACGCGGCCGAGCGGGTCTGCGCCGCGACCGGTCTGTGGCTGCACTCGACGAGCCTCGGCGGCGTGGAGTCGCAGCTCGAGCGTCGCCGCCGCCACCCCTCGGAGTCCCGGGAGGTCCCGGTCAACCTGCTGCGCCTGTCGGTCGGCATCGAGCACGTCGACGACCTCTGGGCCGACCTCGACCAAGCCCTGGCCGCGGTCTGAGCCCGACTCTGAGATTTCGCTCAGATTCACCCGGGAGGCTTGGTCCTTCGTCGCGCGTCACCCGCGGCGGACGCCGACCCCCGCGAAGGACCCCACGTGAGCAACCTGCTCGACCTCAGCACTGCCCTGTTCCTGCGCGTCAACGACGTCGCGCGCACGTCGACCTGGCTGCACGCGCCCGCGACGGCCTACGCGAAGTACGGCCTCGTCGTCTTTGCGGAGCTGATGCTCGTGGCCTCCTGGCGCCGCCGCAGCGCGTCCGACCGGGTGCTCGCGGCGGCCGTCTGGGCGGGGCTCGGCACCCTGCTCGCCGTCGCCGTCAACCAGCCGGTCGCCGCGCTCGTGGCCGAGGCCAGGCCGTATGCCGCGCACCCCTCCGTCCTCGTGCTCGTCGACCGCACGACGGACTGGTCGTTCCCCTCGGACCACTCGGTGATGGCCGGCGCCGCGGCGGTCGGCCTCCTGCTCGTGTCGAAGCGCCTCGGGACACTCGCCGCCGTGGCCGCTCTGCTCATGGCGGCCACCCGCGTCTACGTCGGGGCGCACTACCCCCACGACGTCGTCGCCGGCCTGCTCCTCGGCGGTGCCGTGGCCGGTCTCGGCTGGGTGCTGCTGCGCAAGCCCCTGACGTGGGCCGTGCACTCCGTCCGGGCGCTGCCGGTCATCGACCGGGTGCTCGCACCCGCTGCCCAGGAGGCGTGACCGGCTCGCGGACGCGGATCGTCCGCGTCCGCCCCTAGCGTGGGGCGTATGGACATGCTGACGGGGACCCAGATCACCGAGGCCGCACTCACCGACTGGCGCAAGCTCGGACAGGGCCTGCACGCCCGCTACGTCGTCGACGACTTCGCAAGCGGTGCGCGGTTCGTCTCGGCGGTCGCGCAGGCCGGCGATGCGGCAGGCCACCATCCGCGCGTGACGATGGGCGACGCGTACGTCGACCTGGTCCTCGTCAGCGACGACGCGGTCCACCGGGACGCCGACGGCATCGAGCACGTCGTCGAGTGGGTGACCGAGCAGGACGTCGACCTCGCACGCCGCATCTCCGAGCTGGCGCCCGACCACGGCGCACGGCCCGACCCTGCGGCGGTCACGACCGTCGAGCTGGCGCTCGACACGGCCCACGCGGACGCGGTCTCGCCCGTGTGGGCGGCCCTGCTCACCGGGTCGACCGACGCCCGCGGCCGGGGCACCATCGGGGACGACGTGCGCGACGCGACCCGCCGCGTCCCGATCCTGTGGTTCCAGGACACCGACGAGCACGACACCCCGCGGCAGCGCTTCCACCTCGACGTGTGGGTCGCTCCAGAGGTGGCCGAGGAGCGCATCGCCGCGGCGGTCGCCGCGGGCGGGGTCGTCGTCGACGACAGCCAGGCCCCGTCGTTCACCGTGATCGCCGACCCGGACGGCAACAAGGCGTGCGTCTGCACGTCGCTGCGGGCAGCCTCGGAGGGCTGACGGCGGGGGCGGATCCGCCTCAACCACTGGGCAGCGCGCCGGACCGCCTCTCCCTCAGTGCTTCTCGGCCTTGAGGTCCCGGGACATCAGGCGCGGCCCGACCTCGCTCGCCGGGTGACCATCGCGGATGACGGCGACCACCTGCTCGCAGATCGGCATGTCGACGTCGTGCTGCTGGGCGAGCGTGAGGATCGACTCGCACGACTTGACGCCCTCGGTGGTCGTTCGCAGCTCCGCGGTCGCCTCGGCGACGGTCCTGCCGCGGCCGAGTCGCACCCCGAAGCTGTGGTTGCGCGACAGCGGCGACATGCAGGTCGCGATGAGGTCGCCGACGCCGGCCAGACCCATGAACGTCTGCGGGTGCGCGCCGAGGGCGAGACCCAGGCGCGTCGTCTCGGCGAGGCCCCTGGTGATGATCGTGGCCTTGGTGTTGTCGCCGAACCCCATCCCCTCGGCCATGCCGGAGGCGAGGGCCACGACGTTCTTCGTCGCGCCGCACACCTCGGCCCCGGTGACGTCGGTGTCGGTGTAGGGCCGGAACCACGGCGTGGCGCAGGCGGCCGCCACCAGCTCGGCCGTGGCCATGTCGCGGCAGGCGACGACGCCGGCGGCCGGCTGGCGCAGGGCGATCTCGGGGGCGAGGTTGGGGCCCGAGACGACGACGACGCGGTCCTGCTCGATGTCCGCCGCCTCGGCGATGACCTCGCTCATGCGCATGGTCGTGCCGAGCTCGACGCCCTTCATCAGCGAGACGACCGGCACCCCGCCGGGGATGGCGTCGCCCCACTGGCCGAGGTTGTCGCGCAACGTCTGCGAGGGGACGGCGAGTACGACGACGTCGGCCTGCTCGAGCGCCTCACCGGGGTCGACGGTCGCGCGGACGCGGGCCGGCAGCTCGAGCTCGGGGAGGTAGGCGTCGTTGCGTCCGGCGTTGATGGCGTCGGCGACCTCTGCACGACGGGCCCACATCATCACGTCGCAGCCGGCGTCGGCGAGGATCATCGCGAACGCGGTGCCCCAGTTGCCGCTGCCCAGCACGGCGACCCGCGTCATGACGTGCTCCCGTCCGTGTCGGCTGCCGGCTTCGGGCGCCCGATCTCGTGGTGCTTCAACGGGTTGCCGATCTCGGGAACACCGTGCGTGCGCGGGTCGAAGCGCTCGGTCGGGCGCTTCTCCTCGCGCAGCACCTCGAGCAGGTCGGTGATGCGGTCCATGAGCCGGTCGGTCGCCTCGCGGAGGATCTTGGTGTCGATGGGGCGCCCGTAGAGGTCGGACAGGTCGACGGGCGGACCCGCATACATCATCATCGTCTTGCGCGGGAAGAGCGAGGGCCGGTGGCCGTAGGGCGACAGGATCTCCTGGGCACCCCACTGCGCCACCGGGATCAGCGGGCAGCGGGTCTCGAGCGCGACGCGCGCCGCTCCCGTCTTGCCGCGCATCGGCCACAGGTCGGGGTCGCGCGTGATGGTGCCCTCGGGGAAGATGCCGAGCGCCTTGCCGGCGCGCACCCCCTCGACCGCAGCCCGGTAGGAGTCGGTCGCCGCGACGGAGTTGCGGTAGACGGGGATCTGCCCGCACTTCTTGAGCAGCCAGCCGACGACAGGGATGGCGAAGAGGCTGTCCTTGCCGAGGAAGTAGGCCTCACGCCCGCTGTCGAACATGAAGTGCGCGAAGACGAGCGGGTCGGCGTAGGAGATGTGGTTGGTCGACACGACGAAGCCGCCCTCGGCCGGGATGTTCTCGAGGCCGCGCCAGTCGCGCTTGGTCACACGCATCAACAGGGGCCGGAGCACGAACGCCACTGCCCGGTAGGCAAAGGGCAGCTGCCTCTTGCGAGCGCCGGCAGTCACGGTGTCAGGTCCTCCTCGTCGTGCGCACGCCGGTCGACGTGGCAGGGCTTCATCTTGTCCACCTCGCGGCGCGGTGTCGAGCAGCGGGGCGGCGAGTGGGACGATAGCGCCAGCATGACGACCTCCTCCCACGCGCACCCCGTCACCGCCGGGTCCACCGACTGGCACGTCGTGGTCCCCGTCAAGGAGACGAGGCACGGCAAGTCGCGCCTCGCGCGCGCCGTCGGCTCGGACCGCGCCGACCTCAGTGCCGCGATCGCCACCGACACGCTCTCCGCAGCGCTGCAGGCCGTCGGCCCCGAACGCCTCGTCGTCGTCACGAGCGACGACGGGCTGTCCGGCTCCTGGGCGGCCCGCGGCGTACGCGTCGTGCCCGACCCGGGCACCGGACTCAACGACGCGGTCCGAGCAGGTATGCGTGCAGCCGGGCCGGGTGCGTCCGTGGCGGCGCTGCTCGGCGACCTCCCGGCCCTCGACGGCGCGTCGCTGCGATCGGCCCTCGAGGCGGCGCAGCAGCACGGCGACTCGTTCGTGCCCGACGCCGACGGCACCGGCACGGTGCTGCGCTGCGGTGTCGGCTTCATGCCCCGCTTCGGGGGTGCCAGCGCGGCTCGCCACGCGGCCGACGGCGCAGTGCGCCTCGAGCTGCCGCTCCCCCGCCTGCGCACCGACGTGGACGACGCCCGGAGCCTGTCGCAGGCCCGCCACCTCGGGCTGGGGCCCGCGACGCGAGCGGTCCTGCAGCACCGCGCATCTGGTTGGATCAGGAGCATGCAGGCCACCGTGCACCGCTTCGACCCCGAGACCCACACCGGGAGCGTGCTCCGCGACGACGGGGTCGAACTGGCCTTCGAGGCGCCGGCGTTCGAGTCGAGCGGCCTGCGGCTGCTGCGCATCGGCCAACGGCTCACGGTCGAGGTCGTCGACGACCTCGTCGTCGCGATGCACATCGTCGGGGTCGGTCCGGGACAGCCGATCCGCTGACGCACGCGTGGGCCCGGCCGATGACCGGCCGGACCCACGTCGCACGGACCTGGCACTGACGACGGCCCGGTGTCGGGCCGTCGTCAGTGGTCACCTGGAGGCGGTCTTCTTCGTGGCGGCCTTGCGTGTCGTGGTCTTCTTCGCCGCAGTCGTCCTGGCGGTGGCGGCCTTGGCCGTCGTCTTCTTCGCGGCAGCCTTGGCCGGAGCGGCCTTGGTGGCGGTCTTGGCGGCGGCCTTCGTCGCGGTCGCGCGCTTGGCCGGAGCAGCCTTGGTGGCAGCGGCCTTCGTGGTCGCCGTCGTCCGCTTGGCCGCGGCCTTGGCGGGGGCGGCCTTGGTCGCCGGAGCGGCCTTGGTGGCGGTCTTGGTGGCAGCCTTGGTCGCGGTCGCGCGCTTGGCCGGAGCAGCCTTGGTCGCGGCGGCCCTGGTCGTCGTCTTCTTGGCAGCGGCCTTGGTGGCAGTGCGCTTCGCCGTCGTCTTCTTGGCCGGCGCGGCGACGACCGAGGACCCGGCGGAGGCGCGCGAGGCGGCCGACTCGGTCTTGGAGAGCTTCTTGGCGCCCGACACGACCTCCTTGAAGTTCGTGCCCGAGCGGAACTTCGGGACGCGGGTCTTCTTGATCTTCACCGTGGCCCCGGTCTTGGGGTTGCGGCCGGTGCGCGCGGCCCGGTCGGCCCGCTCGAAGGTGCCGAAGCCGGTGATGCCGACCTTGCCACCCTTGGCGACCTCGCGGATGACGACGTCGAGGAACGCCTCGAGCGCATCGGATGCGACCTTCTTGCTGCCGAGCTTGGCCTCGAGCGCGTCGATCAGTTCTGCCTTGTTCACGTCTTCCCCTCCAGAGGACTGTCGAGGTCAGGTGACCCGACGATGTGAGTCCGGAACCGGTCCGGCTACCTCCTGACGTTAGGCCGCCTTGGAGGACACGTCCATCACCGATTGGTGGGTTTTTCGTTGTGTCGCAAGGAGTTTGACGGCTTTCGGACCGATCTGGAGGGAAGCAGAGCGGGAGGCCCGGCGGCCGCATCGCCAGGACAGCGGAACGGATCCCCTTGCGTTGCAAGGGGATCCGTTCTGAAGGGTCATGTCGGAGAGGCGACTCCGACCCCGAGTCAGGCCGGGCTGGTCACCGGCTTGTGGCTGGGGCGGTGGGACTCGAAATCTGCGACGAGATCCTCGTGTCGGAGGGTGAGTCCGATGTCGTCGAGGCCCTCGAGCAGCCGCCAGCGGGTGTAGTCGTCGATCTCGAAGGGGGCCACGATCTCCCCGGCGTGGACCGTCCTGGCGACGAGGTCGACCGCGATCTGGGCACCGGGGTTGTTCTCGAGGTACTTCCAGATCAGCTCGACGTCGTCCTGGGCCACGATCGCCGTCAGCAGCCCCTGCTTGCCGCTGTTGCCACGGAAGATGTCCGCGAAGCGCGAGCTGATGACGACCCGGAAGCCCCAGTTCATCAGCGCCCACACGGCGTGCTCGCGACTCGACCCCGTGCCGAAGTCCGGGCCGGCGACGAGGACCGAGCCCTCGGCATACACCGGGTTGTTGAGGACGAACGACTCGTCCTTGCGCCAGGCGGCGAACAGGCCGTCCTCGAAGCCGGTGCGCGTGACGCGCTTGAGGTACTCGGCGGGGATGATCTGGTCGGTGTCGACGTTGCTGCGGCGCAGCGGGACGCCGACGCCGGTGTGGGTCTCGAACTTCTCCATGGCTCAGGCCTCTCCGGTCGTCGCAGACGCCAGCTCGCCCGGCGTGCGGGCCTGGTCGTCGAGGTCGTTGGGGCTCGACAGGGTGCCGCGCACCGCGGTCGCCGCCGCGACGAGCGGGCTGACGAGGTGGGTGCGGCCACCCTTGCCCTGACGGCCCTCGAAGTTGCGGTTGGAGGTCGACGCGCTGCGCTCGCCCGGGGCGAGGGTGTCGGGGTTCATGCCGAGGCACATCGAGCATCCGGGCAGGCGCCACTCGGCACCGGCAGCGGTGAACACCTTGTCGAGCCCCTCGGACTCGGCCTGCAGGCGCACCTTGGCCGAGCCGGGCACGACGAGCATGCGCACGCCGTCGGCGACGCGGTGTCCCTGGACGACAGCGGCGGCCGCGCGGAGGTCCTCGATGCGGCCGTTGGTGCAGGAGCCGACGAAGACCGTGTCGACCTTGATGTCGCGCAGCGGGGTGCCGGGCTCGAGGCCCATGTAGGCCAGGGCGTTCGCGGCGGCGAGGCGGTCGCTCTCGTCGGCGAACTCCTCCGGGTCGGGCACGGAGGCCGAGAGCGGCAGACCCTGGCCGGGATTGGTGCCCCACGTGACGAACGGGCTGAGGTCGGCCGCGTCGAGGTCGACCTCAGCGTCGAAGACGGCGTCGTCGTCGGAGCGCAGCGCGGTCCACTCGGCGACGGCGGCATCCCAGTCGGCGCCGGTCGGCGCGTGCGGGCGGCCCTGGAGGTAGTCGAAGGTCGTCTGGTCGGGGGCGATCATCCCGGCGCGGGCGCCGGCCTCGATCGACATGTTGCAGACGGTCATCCGGGCTTCCATGGACAGGGCCTCGATGGCCTCGCCGCGGTACTCGATGACGTAGCCCTGGCCACCGCCCGTGCCGATCTTGGCGATGACGGCCAGGACGACGTCCTTGGCCGTGACGCCCTCGGGCAGCGTGCCGCGCACGTTGACGGCGAGGGTGCGGAAGGGGCGGAGCGGCAGGGTCTGGGTGGCGAGCACGTGCTCGACCTCGGACGTACCGATGCCGAAGGCGAGGGCACCGAAGGCGCCGTGGGTCGAGGTGTGGCTGTCGCCGCAGACGACGGTCATGCCCGGCTGGGTCAGGCCGAGCTGCGGGCCGACGACGTGCACGATGCCCTGGTCGGCGTCGCCCATGGGATAGAGACGGACGCCGAACTCCTCGCAGTTGCGGCGGAGTGTCTCGACCTGGACCTTCGACACGGGGTCGGTGATCGGACCGGGCGTCGTGGGGACGTTGTGGTCCTCGGTCGCGAGCGTGAGGTCGGGGCGGCGCACGGGCCGACCGGCCAGGCGAAGGCCGTCGAAGGCCTGCGGGCTCGTCACCTCGTGGAGGAGGTGGAGGTCGATGTAGAGGAGATCGGGCTCCCCCTCGGCGCGACGAACGACGTGTGCGTCCCAGACCTTCTCGGCCAGTGTCCCTGCCATGACTCCCTCTGACTTCCCTCCGCGACGACGTTCCGATGCCCGAGCGGCGCGCGCTATCGAGGACCGGGTCGCGACATCGCTCTTCGGAAAGACTGAACCTTTTATGGGTGCGGTGGATTGACGTCTCAGTGCCTGAGACGTCAGTATCAGTGCATGGACAACTCTTCAGGGGTCGGCGTTCTCGACAAGGCCGCGACCGTGCTGGGCGCCCTCGAGGCCGGACCGGCCACCCTCGCCCAGCTCGTCGGCGCCACCGGACTCGCGCGACCGACCGCCCACCGTCTGGCGGTCGCGCTCGAGCACCACCGCCTCGTCTCGCGCGACATGCAGGGCCGCTTCGTGCTCGGCCCCCGCCTCGGCGAGCTCGCCTCCGCCGCCGGCGAGGACCGCCTGCTCGCAGCTGCCGGCCCGGTGCTCGGGGCGCTGCGCGACCACACCAACGAGAGCGCGCAGCTCTTCCGCCGCCAGGGCGACCAGCGCATCTGCGTCGCCGCGGCCGAGCGCCCCGTCGGCCTGCGCGACTCGATCCCCGTCGGCGCGACGCTGTCGATGCTCGCCGGCTCGGCCGCCCAGGTCCTGCTGGCGTGGGAGGAGCCCGACCGGCTCCACCGCGGCCTGCAGGGTGCGGCGTTCACGGCGACGGCCCTGTCCGGTGTCCGTCGTCGCGGCTGGGCGCAGAGCGTCGCCGAGCGCGAGGCCGGCGTCGCGTCGGTGTCCGCCCCGGTGCGCGGGCCGTCCGGTCGAGTCGTCGCCGCCGTGTCGATCTCGGGGCCGATCGAGCGGCTGTCGCGCCAGCCCGGCCGCCTGCACGCCGCCACGGTCGTCGCGGGGGCCAACAAGCTGACGGAGGTGCTGCGCCGCCACCACGCGATGCAGCAGCAGCAACAGCAACAGCACAACGCCTGATCCGTCCCTCTCGAAGCCCCTTCGCCGCCCCGGCTGGAACCCCTTCCCGAACGGCCGCTGCACAACGGATCGGTCACGATCCGTATCACCGCCGCTGCTCGGACAACCAATCCCGGGGTGACCGCGTCACTCTCAGTGCAGTGCAACGACGCACTGCACGTCGCGCGTCTCCGACGCGTTCCACACAAGGGGTCACGATGCAGGCAGCCAGCTCACCGGTCCGCAGTGCACGCGGGATGCGCCACGCCCTCGTCCTGGCAGGCGCCATCGCGACACTCGTCGCCACGACGGCGTGCACTCCCGACCAGGGCGCCGGCACGGCCGGCACGGGTGTCGGCACGGGTGTCGGCACGAGCAGCGCCGCGTCCACCACAGGCACACCGTCGGCCACGACGAGCGGGACCAGTGCCGCCCCGACCTCCACGCCGCCGGCGACCCCGAGCGCGACCACGCCCGCCCCCGCCACCCCGACGAAGACCCCGACCGCTCCCCCGACCACCGCCAAGCCCGCGCCGAAGCCGGTGCCGGCGCCCGTGATCGTGCTGCGCCCCGGCGACACCGGTCCCAAGGTGCGCTCGCTGCAGGCCCGGCTGCGCCAGCTCAACTGGTTCGAGGGCGACGTCAGCGACCGCTACGGCTCCAGGACGACGAGCGCGGTCAGCGGTTTCCAGGCCAAGCGCGGCTTCGCGGCCACCGGCGTCCTCGACGAGCGCACGTGGGACAAGCTCGTCGCGATGACGCACCGGCCGACGGCCGACGAGCTCGCCAACGTCAAGCCCAAGCCGGCCGAGCCCAAGCCGGGTGCGGTCTCATGGGACGTCGACCCGCGCTGCCTCACCGGGCGCGTCATGTGCATCAGCAAGTCGACGCGGCGCCTGACCTGGGTCGTCGACGGCGTGCCGCAGTACGGCTTCGACGTGCGCTTCGGCAGCGACGAGCTGCCCACCCGAGAGGGCGTCTTCTCCGTCTACAAGAAGAAGGTCGACGTCATCTCGAACCTCTACCACACGCCCATGCCCTACTCGATGTTCTTCTCGGGCGGCCAGGCCGTGCACTACTCGTCGAACTTCGCCAGGCTCGGCTACGCCGGCGCCTCGCACGGCTGCGTCAACGTGCGCAACAAGCCGCTCCTGATCCAGCTCTACGACGAGGTCCGCATCGGCGACAAGGTCGTCGTGCACTGGTGAGCGACCACGGCCACGCGGCCGGACGGCATACCGGATCGGGCGCCGGCAGGCGCGTCACAGCACGGCCGTAGGCTGACCTGAAACCCAGGTCACCCCAGGAGGCACTGTGCTCAAGGTTGGTTGGAAGGCGTCCGCGGAGCAGTTCGGTCCCCGCGACCTCGTCACGTATGCCGTGCAGGCCGAGGAGGTCGGGCTCGACTCGGTCTTCATCTCCGACCACTTCCAGCCCTGGCGCCACGAGGGCGGGCACGCCCCCTTCGCGATGAGCTGGCTGGCCGCCGCCGGCGAGCGCACCGAGCGGGTCGTGCTCGGCACGTCGGTCATGACGCCGACGTTCCGCTACAACCCCGCGGTGGTGGCCCAGGCGTTCGCCACGCTCGGCGCGCTGCACCCGGGACGGGTCGTGCTCGGCATCGGCACGGGTGAGGCCCTCAACGAGGTCGCCGTCGGCGCGGCAGGGTCGCCCTGGCCGGAGTTCAAGGAGCGCTTCGCCCGGATGCGCGAGGCGGTCACCCTGATGCGGCGCCTCTGGACCGAGGACCGCGTCGAGTTCGAGGGCGAGTACTACCGCACCCACGGCGCGTCGGTCTACGACCGTCCCGACGAGCCCGTGCCCGTCTACGTCGCCGCGGGCGGGCCCCTCGTCGCGAGGTATGCCGGCCGGTCGGGTGACGGGTTCATCTGCACGTCCGGCAAGGGCCGTGAGCTCTACGAGGACAAGCTGCTCCCCGCCGTGGACGAGGGGCTGGCCAAGGCGGGGCGCACCAGGGACGACCTCGACCGGATGATCGAGATCAAGCTCTCCTACGACCGGGACCCCGCGCAGGCCCTGCACAACGTGCGCTTCTGGGCGCCGTTGTCGCTCACCGCCGAGCAGAAGCACGGCGTGCACGACCCCATCGAGATGGAGCGCCTCGCCGACGAGCTCCCCGACGAGGAGATCGCCAAGCGGTGGATCGTGACGAGCGACCCGGCCGAGGCGGTCGAGGCGGTGCGCCAGTACGTCGACTGGGGCTTCAACCACCTCGTCTTCCACGCGCCGGGCCACGACCAGGGCCGGTTCCTCGAGCAGTTCTCCGCCGACGTGCTGCCGGGGCTGCGCGAGCTGGGCTGAGACCCCGACGGGCGCCACCTCGTCCGGCGTAACCACGTCTGGCGCAACCACGCCCACTGCGGGCGCGCGGCCACTAGCATCCTGCAGAGGGTGCGGTGGACCCCGCGCCCTGGGGGTGGCAGGGATGACGGCAGATCCGACCGAGGCGCCGACGGGCGGGACGACAGGCGGGACGACACGCGGGACGACGTGGGCCCGGCTGACGCGGCTGGCCCGGCGCGTGCCGTTCACGCTGGCGGTCGTCGCGACCATGCTCGTCCTGGGCATCGTGACCCGGTCGCTGTGGTCACCGCTGCGCGACCGCGAGCTGCTCGACACCGTGGCCTACGGACTGCCCGCGCTGCAGGCGGGTCGATGGTGGACGCCCGTCAGCGGGGCATTCTTCGCCCTCGTGCCCGCCCAGTACCTCCCGGTCGCCGGCGGCGCCCTGCTGATGCTCGGCTGGTCCGAGCTGCGGCTGGGCACCCGCCGCGCGGCCCTGGCCTCTGTGAACGGGCACCTCGTCGGCGTCCTCGGCGCCGCGCTCGTGCTGCTCGTGCTGTCGCAGACCAGCTGGGCGTGGGCCGACCGCACCGCAGCCGTGCTCGACGTCGGGTTCAGCGCGGGCGCGCTGGCCGCCGTCGCGGCTGCCAGCGCGACGCTCGCTCCGCCGTGGCGTGGACGGCTGCGACTCGTGCTGAGCCTCTACGCCACGCTGGCGCTGCTCTACGTCGGGCTGCTCTGGGACGTCGAGCACCTGCTGGCGATCCTCGTCGGCCTCGCCCTGGGCCCGGTGCTCCTCGGTCGCAGGCCGCGGCTCGAGCTGCCGACCTTCAGCCGCCACGAGTGGCGCATCATCGCCTCGACGCTGTTCGTCGTGTCGGCGGTCGTGCGCATCCTGCTCTACTTCACCCCGTCCGACGGACCCCTCGGCGCCTCGACGTCCGACTCCGACGCCATGACCGTCCTCGTGGGGGCCGCGATCTCGGTGGCCCTCGCCTGGGGCCTCGGGCGCGGGTCGCGGCGCACGTGGCAGGTGGCCGGAGCCCTGGCCTCGCTCTCGGTGCTCGTCGGGCTCACCGCCCTCGTGGCGGAGCTGCTCGCCCCCGACCAGCTCGACGCGCAGGGCGACGTCGTGTCGTCGGTGCCGCAGCTCGTCGTGGACGGCGTCCTGTGGGTCCTGCAGCTCGTCGTTCTGGTCGCCGGCCGGGCCGCCTTCCAAGCCCGCTCGGGCCGTCGCCGGCGCGCCGAGCTCGCGACCGGCTCGAGCGACCGGGACACCGCCATCGGCCTGCTCAAGACCCACGGCGGGTCCACCATGTCGTGGATGGGCACCTGGCCCGACAACCACTGGTTCATCCACCGCGGCCCCGACGGCACACCGCTCGGCTACGTCGCCTTCCAGGTGCACCGTGGCACCGCGATCGCGCTCGGCGACCCGGTCGCGGCCGACCCGCAGACGCGCGCCGCCGTGCTCCAGGCGTTCGTCGACGACCAGGAGACCCACGGCCTGAAGGTGTGCTTCTTCTCCGTGACGCAAGAGGTCGCCGACTGGGGGCGGGCGCACGGCCGGCGTGACGTGCTCGTCGCGGAGGAGGCGATCATCGACCTGCCCGACCTCGAGTTCAAGGGCAAGTCATGGCAGAGCGTGCGCACCGCCCTCAACCGCGCCGCCAAGGACGGGATCACCTACCGGGAGGGTCGGCTCGCCGACATGCCGAGGGGTCTTCTCTCGCAGGTGCGGGCCATCTCCGAGCTGTGGGTCTCCGACAAGGGCCTGCCCGAGATGGGCTTCACCCTCGGTGGGGTCGACGAGGCGCTCGACCCCGACACGGTCGTCGGGCTGGCGGTCGACGCCGACACGACGGTGCACGGCGTGACGTCGTGGCTGCCCGTCCACTCACCCGGCGGCGAGGTCCGCGGCTGGACCCTCGACGTCATGCGCCGCCTGCCGGACGGCTTCCGCCCCGTGACGGAGTTCCTCATCGCGAGCGCCTGCCTGTCGTTCCGCGAGCAGGGTGCGTCGTTCGTCTCCCTGTCGGGTGCGCCCCTCGCCCACTCCGGCGACGGCACGGCCGAGCGAGCCGCACTGGAGCGGCTGCTCGACCAGCTCGGCGAGGCCATGGAGCCGCTCTACGGCTTCCGCTCGCTCGAGAGCTTCAAGCAGAAGTTCCGGCCGCGGCACGAGCCCGTGCACCTCGTCTTCCCCGACGAGGCCGCGCTCCCCCGGATCGGACTGGCGCTGACGGCGGCCTACCTGCCCGGCGCCTCCCTGCGCGACCTGGCCCGAGCCGGGCTCCAGTCCCGCAGGGACGACGATCACGTGTTCTTGTAGGGGCGCTTCTCCAGCAGCGAGGCGAGGATGGCCGTCTTCTCGGGCGTCCAGCCGGGCGGGTTGGTCACGGCGACCCAGGACTCGAGGTTGGACGTGGCGGAGTAGAGGTGGCCGTAGCCCATCGGGATGCTGCCCGCGCCGGGCAGGTCGAGCAGGACCTGCCACATCGTCACGAGCGGGAACCAGCCCATCCGGGCCGAGACGTCCGGGCCCCGCTCTCCGTCCTTGAGCCACTCGGGCGAGGTGAAGGCCATGCTCGGCGAGAAGAAGACGATGGGGTCGCTCGCGTGCTGGAGGTAGACGAGGCGCGTCGGCCCCCAGTCCGGGGCCCCCCGGCCGAGCCCGTTCTGCTCGGCCGTGAAGCGGACCGTGCGCCCCTCCTCGTAGACGGGGAGGTATGCCGGGCTGTCGGGTTGGCGCTGCGCCGTCAGGCGCGAGTGCATCTCGTTGACGAACGGCGGCCCCGACATGAGGGCGCCGTCGATGGGCTCGTTGATGACGTTGATCGAGCTGAGGATGCTCTCGACGCCGAGGGAGCCGAGCGAGAGCCCGTAGAGGTAGAGCTTCGGACGGCTCGACGCGGGCAGCGTCGACCAGTACTCGTGCACCGTGTCGAAGACGACGCGCGAGGTCTCGCGCACGGCGTCCTGGTCGGCGAGCAGCGAGATCCACGACGGCAGGTAGGAGTACTGCACGCCGGCGATGGCCGTGTCGCCGTTCCACAGGTACTCGAGCGGGTCGGTTCCGTTCTGGTCGAGGAAGCCGGTGCCGGTCGTCGTGGCGATGACGAGGACCTTGCGGTCGAAGGCCCCGGTGCGGCGCAGTTCGGCGAGCACGAGGTCGGCACGGCCCTGCACGCTGTCGGCCGAGCGGAGACCGGCATAGACCCGGATCGGCTCCTTGGCCCCGCCACCGTTGGCGGCGTCGAGGTCGCTCACGGTCGGGCCACCACCGACGAAGTAGCGGCCCTGGCGGCCGAGCAGCTCCCAGCTCGACAGGGACTGCGGGCTACCCGAGCGCTCGGGCTCCGTGGGGCGTCGCATGTCCTCGGCGATGAGGGTGTCGCGCGGCGCGAAGATGTTGTTGGCGACGGCGAAGAAGCCGTTGACGAGGACGCCCGTGAGCAGCGACCAGATGAGCGCCAGCAGCACGGCCGACCCGACGACGACCGCGACCCGGCGCGGCAGGCGTCGCCCGAGCCACCCGAAGACGGTGCGGAAGAGCAGGCGCAGGCTGCGCGCGACGACGAGGATGAGCACCGCCAGAGCCGCGGTGAGGCCGATGATGACGGGCCACACCGTCGGCGAGACCGGCTCCATGCCGTAGAGCGTGCGGATCTCGTTCTGCCAGCCGACCTGGCGCCAGCCGGTGAAGACGGCGGCCCACAGGCCCAGTCCGACGAAGACCGCGACGAGGACCCGGCGCGTGCGGCCGGGCACGCTCGGGATCCCGAGGTAGCGCCAGAGGGCCTGGGTGCCGGCTCCGATGCCGTAGCCGATCATCACGGTGACGCCGGAGACGATCCCCTGCACCATGGCGGCACGTGGGAGCAGCGACGGCAGCAGGGACAGCGCGAAGAACCAGGCCGCGACGGTGAGTCCCACGCCGGAGAAGGTCGTGTCGAGGACGCGGCGGGGAGCGCCGAGGGTCGGCCGCCAGGGGCGGTGCCGGGCCTGGACCGCCGGAGGGGCGACGGTGGTCGGTGCGGTCATGGCGGCTGCTCCTTGCTCGGCGTGGCCAATGACGAGCGTCAGCATATGGCGAGTCCCACACGGCACCCCTGACATGCAAGAAGACCCCGGTCCGTGTGGACCGGGGTCTTCTGCTGCTCCTCCGAGAATCACGTAGCCCCGACGGGATTCGAACCCGCGCTACCGCCTTGAGAGGGCGGCGTGCTAGGCCGCTACACAACGGGGCCGTGAGCGGTGCCGAGCGGACTCGGCACGAGAAGAAACCTTACCGTGAAGGCTGGATTTCTCCGAATCGGTCCACGTTGCCGTGAACCAGAGCTGGGGTACCAGGACTCGAACCTAGAATGACGGAACCAGAAACCGTAGTGTTGCCAATTACACCATACCCCAAGGGGTTTCACTCCGAGCGTGCCTTGCGGCCTTCTGCGGTGGTGAACCGAGTGGAAATGTTACCGGTCGACCACCGAACCCCCAAATCGGCGGTCGAGCACCGCTGTCAGCTCGTCCAAGGCCCGCACGGAGGCGACCGGTTCGGAGGTCCCGCGGCCCTCGCGGTCGAGCCAGACGGCACGCAGACCGACTGCCTCGGCGCCGAGGACGTCCCACTCGAGGTTGTCGCCGATGCACACGACCCGCCCGGGCTCGACGCCCACGAGCCGACACGCCTCGAGGTAGACGCGGGGGTCGGGCTTGCCGAAGCCGAGGGTGTCGGTCGTCACGACGACGTCGAACCGTCCGGCGAGGTCGAGGGCCTCGAGCTTGACCTCGGTCGGCGCCTGGGCCGAGTTCGTGAGCAGGGCGACGGGAAGGCTCGCGCCCTCGGCCGCCACGAGCAGGTCGGGCACGTCGGGGAAGAGCCGCTGGGCGCGCCGGAAGGCGGGTGCGTAGGCCTCCTCGTAGGAGCGGTGCGCCCCGTCGGGGACCGCGAGCCCGAACGCGGCGGCGACCTCGGCCAGCCGCCCGGCCCGCATCACCTCGAACGCCACGTCACCCGACGCGTACCGCGGGAACCAGCGTTCGGGGTCGTCGTAGTAGCGCTGCGCCATGGCCCGGTGCTCGTCGGGCCGGTGCGGCCAGATCGCGGCCGCCGCCTGCGTGCCCGCGACGACCATCGCCTCCCGCGTGTCGACGATCGTGTCGTCGACGTCGAGGAGCAGCGCCTGGGCGCCGTCGAGGGCGCTCGTGACGGACCGGGCGCTCACGTCGGGTCCACGATCCCGAAGAGGGGCAGCGCGGGCGTGACACCCTCGATCCCTATCCCCCGGGCGTGGTCCGACGCGAGCCAGGCGGCCCGCGTCAACCGCACGTGCTGCAGCGCCTCCCCCGAGTGCTCCAGCACCGAGCGGTGCGTGTCGCGATAGCCGAGGGCACGTGAGACACCCAGGGACGAGGCGTTGTCGACGACGGCGGAGCTGATCGCCGCCTCGGCCCGCAGCGGCCCGAAGGCGAGGGCGAGCACGGCTGCCCGCATCTGCTTGCCGAGCCCCCTCCCGCGCGCCGCGGGAACGAGCCACGACGACGAGTCGACCGCGTGGTCGGCGCGCCAGTCCGGGCCCTCGAGCCACTGGGCCCCGACGACGTCCCCACCGGATCGCACGACGAAGGGCAGCGCCCAGTCGTCGGGCGACCACAACCCGAGGGCGCGCCAGTAGCCCTGCACGAGCACGGCCCGACGGTTCGCGCGGTCGTCGAGACCGGCATACGTCGTCGCGTGCGGGTTCATCGAGAGGTCGTCCGGCAGGAGGGCGCAGAGGCCCGGGAGGTCGGCCTCGGTCATGACCCGAAGGTCGAGGTCGGTCGTGCGCAGGCGGATGCCGTGCAGCGGCCAGGACCAGTCCTCCACGCCCACCTGCCTCAGAGCGAGTCTTGAAGCGAGTCTCGGAGCGACCGGAGACGGCTCAGGGTCGAGGTCTTGCCGAGGATCTCCATGGACTCGAAGAGCGGCGGCGAGATGCGCGCGCCCGAGACGGCGGTGCGCAGCGGGCCGAAGGCGAAGCGCGGCTTGATGCCGAGTCCGTCGACGATCGCGGCACGCAGCGCCTCCTCGATGCCAGCGGCGTTCCAGGGGCTCCCGGTGCCGAGGACGCCGGCGCCGTGGTCGTCGATGTCGCCGAGGACCTTCAGGGCCGCGTCGAGGACCGCCGGGGCGTCGTCCTTGAGCTGGGCGCGGGCGTCCTCGTCGATGACGAGCTGGTCGTCGCCGACGAAGAACGGGCGCACGAGCGCCGGCGCCTCGGTCAGGTGGGCCATGCGCGTCTGGATGAGCTCGGCGACCGCCTTGAGCCGGGCCAGCTCACCCAGGGACTGCGTCTCGCCGAGGACGTCCTCGGCGATGAGGTAGGGCAGCAGCCGGCTCGCGAACTCGCCCACGTCGAGCGAGCGGATGTAGACACCGTTGAGCCAGTCGAGCTTCTTGAGGTCGAAGATCGGGCCGATCGGGTTGACCTTGGCCCAGTCGAAGGTGCGGCTGAAGTCCTCGAAGGTGAAGACCTCGACGTCGGCGCCCTCGGCGTCCTGCTGCGGCGGATAGGCAAGCAACGCAAGGAAGTTCACGAGCGCCTCGGGCAGGTAGCCCTGCTCGCGGAACCACGTCAGCCGCGCGGCGGGGTTCTTGCGCTTGGAGATCTTGGACTTGTCGGTGTTGCGCAGCAGCGGCATGTGCGCGAACTTCGGCGCCTCGAGACCGAGCCAGCGGTAGAGCAGGATGTGCTTCGGCGTGGAGCTGATCCACTCCTCGCCGCGCACGACGTGGGTGATGCCCATGAGGTGGTCGTCGACGACGACGGCCAGGTGGTAGGTCGGGAAGCCGTCGGCCTTGAGGATGACCTGGTCGTCGGGACGGGGTGCCGAGACCTTGCCGCGGATGACGTCATCGAAGACGAGGGGCACGTCGTCGGGCACGAGCATGCGCACGACGGGGGTCTCGCTGAAGCCGGGCAGCGCGGCGCGTTCCTCGCGCGTCTTGCCGACGCAGAGGCGGTCGTAGCCGGTGGGCTGCTTCGTCTTCTGCTGGACCTCACGCATCTGCGCGAGGCGCTCGGTCGAGCACCAGCAGTAGTAGGCGTGGCCGTCCTCGAGGAGCTTGTCGACGTAGGGGCGGTAGGTGTCGAGGCGCTCGGACTGGCGGTACGGCGCGAAGGGCCCACCGAGGTCGGGGCCCTCGTCCCAGTGCAGCCCGAGCCAGGCGAGGGTGTCGTAGAGCTGCGCCTCGGAGTCCTCGCGGAAGCGCGCCCGGTCGGTGTCCTCGACGCGCAGGACGAACTGGCCGCCCTGCTGCCGGGTGAAGGCGAGGTTGAACAGCGACATGTAGGCGGTGCCGACGTGCGGGTCGCCGGTCGGCGAGGGCGCGACGCGGGTGCGCACCGGGCCGGAGCCGTCGGAGGTCGAGACGCGCTGGGTCGCCTCGGTGCGAACCTCGACCTGCTGGCCCTGCTCGGCCTGCTGGGCGGAGCCCGGGTCGAGCGCTGCGGAAGCGGCGTCGCTGACGGGGGAAGACGGCATACCGGTGCTGTTGCTGTTGTCGCTCATGGTGCGACCCAGCCTAGTGGGCACGTCGCGGCCCTCCGGACGTGGAGACGCCGCCCGACCGTGCGGGTCGGGCGGCGTCGTGGGAACGCTGGGGTGCAGGCGCTCAGGCCTGCACGGCTCCGGGAGGGCCGTCGATGTCGTCGTGCCGCGCGTCGTACGTGGCGTCCTCGTCGGGTCCCTGGTCCGGCTTGCCCGGGCGCGCGTGGCGACCGACGTAGCCGCTGTCGGCGGCCGTCTCGCCGGACCCGGCCGGCGTCTGGGGGTTCATGTCGTCCTTTTCCATGACATAAACCCTACGAGACGGACTCAGCGACGCACGAATGTGTTGGTCAGCGAGCCGATGCCGGCGATCTCGACGGTGACCTGCTGGCCGGCTTCGACGAGCCCGACGCCGGCGGGCGTGCCGGTGAGGATGACGTCGCCGGGCAGCAACGTGAAGGCGGCCGACGCGTACTCGATGATCGAGGCGATGCCGTGGATCATGTCGGCGGTCGTGCCGTCCTGCTTGAGCTCGCCGTCGAGCGTCGTGCGGATCGAGAGGTCGGCCGGGTCGAGCTCGGTCTCGACCCACGGGCCGAGCGGGCAGCTCGTGTCGAAGCCCTTGGCGCGGGCCCACTGCCCGTCGCTGCGCTGCCAGTCTCGCGCGGTCACGTCGTTGGCGATGGTGTAGCCGTAGATGCACTCGGCGGCGTTCTCGGCCTTGACGCCTTTGGTGATCGTCTTGATGACGACGGCGAGCTCGCCCTCGTAGGAGATCTCGTCGCTGCCGGACGGCAGGACCACGGGGTCGAACGGCCCCACGACGGCGGTGTTGGGCTTGAAGAACATCATCGGCTCGGCCGGTGCCTCGCCGCCCATCTCCTTGGCGTGGTCGGCGTAGTTCTTGCCGATGGCGACGACCTTTGAGCGCGGGATGACCGGCGCCAGCAGGCGGGCGTCCTCGAGCATGACGGGTGGCTGCCCGCTCGGCTGGAGGCCGATGTAGAGCGGGTCACCCGCCAACGGCGTGATGACCTCGCTGCCTGGGTCGCCCTGGACGATTCCGTATGCCGGGTCGTCCCCGGTCGTGTACCTCGCGATGCGCACGCGCCCACCCTACGACGGGTCACACTTCCCTGCGGAGGACGGTCAGCGCGGCCAGACGATGGTGACGTCGGCCGGCGACCCAGGCTGACCGCTGGGGCGGGTGCGGTACTCCGGCACGCCGACGCACGTCCACAGCAGCCCGGCGACGTCGGCGCCGAGGAGGTCGGCGAGGTCGGAGTCGCGGAAGGTCATGCCCGAGGCCGCGGCGCCCAACGCGTACGCCATGAGGTGCAGGCGTCCCTCGACGAGACCCGAGAGCAGCTGCGCGTCGCGGTAGTCGTGGTCGTCGAGGGTGGCCAGGTCGATGCCGCTCATCGCGACGAACGCCGCGTCGCCGGCCAGCCCCTGCTCGAGCGACGCGGCGAAGAGCTCGTCGCGCACGGTCGCCTCGTCGAGCGGACGCACGGCGTCGGCGACGTCGGGCCAGCGGTGGATGCCGGTGGGCACGCCGTCGACGGCGCTGACCCCGACCCAGTGCGGCACGTCGACGCCCCGGGTCGCGGCAGCCATGGCGTCGACGAGCAGGACGCGTGAGACCGACCGGTCACGGTGCAGACGGCGGATCGAGCCCTTGCTCGCGACGACCGCGTCGGTGCTCGGTCCGGGATCGGACGACAGGACAGGAATTGCCGGACCACGGGCGTGCGGCGCGCCGAGGACGTCGCGCTCCCCCGCTCGCTGGGCGGCCGTCACGAGCGGGAACTCGAGCCCGTCCGCGTCGTGGCGCCCGGGGAGCGGGTCGCCGGTGGGATGGACCGCGGCCCGCCCGTCACCGAGCACGACGAGCGCCACGGGGAACTCGTGCACACGGTCCGCACCGACGAGGGCGGCCACCTCGGCGTCCGGGAACGTCGTGACGAGATGGGCCGGGAGTCCGGCGGCGTCGGCGAGGGCGAGCGTCTGAGCGAGCATCGTGCCGGCGTCCCAGTAGATGTGGCGGAAGCCGCGCTCGCGGTAGCGCCAGCCGGTGCGCCACGGGGTGCCGGTCACGACGAGGGTCGTCGAGTCACCGGTCGGCGGTGGGCCGACGGTGACGAGCGCGTGCGCCTCGGGGTCGTACCAGTGCACGCCGGGCGCGAGGCCCGGGAGGTCGGCCGCAGCTCCCCGCGGCACCGCGACGTAGAGCTCGAGCGGGAAGCGCGCTCCGGCCGAGCCGGCGGCGCGGAAGAGGTTGGTGCCGCCGTCGGCACGGGTCGTGCGCCGGGTCACTCCCGCGGACAGGAAGAGCAGGCGGGCGAGGCCCGGGAGGTCGAGGCTGGCGGGTGCGACGTCGGCCGTGCCCGCGAGGACGCTCGTGGCCGGCTCGGTCGTCCCGGGCAGCTCCTGGGGCAGGAGCGTTCGGCTCAGGTCGTCGTCGTAGTCCTTGTACCAGCGCGGGCGACGGGTGAGGTCGTTCGGGACGAGGTCCTGGACGAGGCGGTCGTCGGCGGGCACCTCCGTCCACTCGCGCTCGTGGGAGTAGGACGTGAGCCGGTGCAGCAGATGGGTGGGCCGTTCGACGTCGGGAGCCATGGCCCCATCGTGCTCCGTCGGCCCTCGGCGTGGGCGGATCCGACGCGAACATCGCCTACCCTCGTGGGGTGCAGGTGCTGGACGAGCCGGAGTGGCAGGAGCGGACCACCGCGCACGAGGCACGGGTCGACGCCGCCACGGCCGCGCACCTCGCCCGGCGACGCGACCACCGCAAGCACCCGGTCGAGGACTTCCTCTTCACGTACTACTCGTTCAAGCCGGCGCAGCTGCGCCGCTGGCACCCCGGTGCAGGCGTCGCCCTCGCTGGTGCCGGCGGGTCACCCCACCGCGACTGGCGGTTCTACGCCGTCGAGGACGACCGCGTGCACGTGGACGCCGACGCCTTCCTCGCCGCCCGCGGCGACACGGTGCGGTTCGTGCGGGACCTGCTCGTGCGCACCGCCGGACGCCCCGGACGGTTCGGCTGCTTCGGGCTGCACGAGTGGGCCATGGTCTACCGCCTCGACCCGTCCGACGTGAGGCACGCGGGCTGGCCGCTGCGCCTCGGCGCCGCGGGCACCGACGCGGTCGTCGAGAGCCACCAGGTCGCGTGCTCGCACTTCGACGCCTACCGCTTCTTCACCCCTGACGCCGAGCCGCTCAACGCGCTGAGGCCGACCCGCGAGGGCCAGCCCGCGCTCGAGCAGCCCGGGTGCCTCCACGCCGGGATGGACCTCTACAAGTGGGCGCACAAGCTCGTCCCCGCCGTGTCGAGCGACCTCGTCATGGACTGCTTCGAGCTCGCCCGCGACATCCGGTCCCTCGACATGCGCGCCGCGCCCTACGACCTGAGCGAGCTCGGCTACGAGCCCGTGCGGATCGAGACGCCCGAGGGCAAGGCGGAGTATGCCGCGGCGCAGCGAGGCTTCTCGGTCCGTGGCCAGGCGCTGCGTGCCCGTCTCGTCGACGCGATCGACGCCATCCCGGGGCTCGAGGCAGCTGCGCCGGGCGCGGAGGCCGAGACGCGCGTGGACGGCGAACGGTCACGCCGAGGCTGAGTTCCTTCGCCCCGATTCTGGTCGCTGACCTGCAGGGTCACGTCGTCGAGTTGGCCCAGCAGCTCTGAGCCGGGGTTAGGAGCAGGGTCAGGCGGCGAGCGCCAGGGCGAGGCTGCGTTCGAAGAGGCTGAGCGGGACTGGTTCGGCGGGTCCTTGAGGCTGCTCGGGGAGCAGTCCCGGCAGAAGGGGTGGGGCGTGAGAGGTGTAGGTGTGCCCGGTGGGGGTGGTGGTCCGGACGGTGTGGGGTGCGCCGGGCTGCTGGCCGGGCGCGGAGTCGTTGATGGTGGTGGCGGTGAACCCGGGGAGCTGTTTCGTGTGGTTGCAGCGCACGCAGAGGGCTTGGCCGTTGGTGTCGGTGGTGGGGCCGCCGTGGGTGTGGTCGAGGTGGCGGGCGGGGGCGTCGCACCAGGGGGTGCGGCAGGTGGCGGCGTCGCGGGTGAGCAGGTAGCGGCGTAGTCCGCCCTCGAACGTGCGGCGGGTCGAGTCCATCGCGATGAGGGTGCCGGTGTCGGGGTGGGTGAACAGCCGCCGCAGCCACACCCCGACCTCCCGCGCCCCGGAGTCGGGCTCGGTGGCCGACTCGGTGGCCGACCCGGTCGCGTGGTGGAGTCGGGTGAGGAGGTCGCGGACCCAGGCGGCGGGGACGGGGCCGTAGCCGGTGAGCTGCGCGGGGGTCTCGTCGCCGGCAAGGAGAGCCTGGTCGGTCATGACGAGCTGGATCTCGACGGGCACCAAGTCGGAGGCGTCTTGTCCGGTGACCCGCTGCACGAGGGTGTCGGCCATGACCTGGCCCTTGCCGCGCTCGTCGCCGGCGGCGCGGGCGGTGTCGGCGGCCGCGGTCAGCGCGGCGTGGGCGGCGACGGCCTGGGCGACGGGCAGCAGAGCGGTGAGGTAGGCCATCGTGTCCGGCGCGGGGCGCAGCGTGACCCGCCGGTCGGACTCGGCCTTCGCGGCCCGGGCCATGACCGAGGCGGCGTCGATCCGGTAGGCGACGGCGCGGACCCGCCGGGCGAGCTCCCGGTCGCCGAGCCCGGCGACTGGGTGGGCCGGGTCGGTGACGACTTCGGCGTCGACGAGGCGCCGGCCCTCGCCGCTGAGGGTGGCGGTCTCGCGGACGATGATCTGCGCGCGCCACTCGCTCAGCTCCCCGGCTTCAAGCGCGGCGAGGGTGTGGGGCAGGTCCGTCGTCAGGGCGAGCGCGAGCCGGACGTGCCCGGCGCCCTGCACCGGTGACTCGTACCGGGCGAGCGCGACCTGCGCCGCGACCCCCGTCATCCCCGACGGCCGCCGCCGGCGCCGCGACCCGGCGCCACCATCACCGGTCTCGGCCCCTGAGCGCTCTCGGCCCGGGCTGTCCTCGTCGGCGAAGGACGCGGCCCGGGCCTGGTCCCGCGCCGCACGCCAGCCGTCGAAGTCGCCGGCGTCGGAGCACTCCCGCGCCCGCTGCGACCACGCCTGCGCGACCTGCTCTTGGGAGTCGACGAACGCCGCCGTGACCCGCACCTGCGCCGCGGCCACCGCCGACTTCACCCGCTCGAGCACCGCGAGCTGGTCGATCAGCACCTGGTCGGACATCTCGGGCACATCCGAGCCGATCCGCGACAGCGTCGACACGAGAGCCTCGAGGCCCTCCGTCGTCACCACTGCCGCATCATCGAACATGTGTTCGATGATATCGGATCAGGACGACTCACAACCCTTTGTGCACACCCAATTCGGTTCGCCGAGAGCGGAATTCGGCTCGAGTTCGAGTCACTCGGAATCCACGTAGAGGCAGAACGGATGGCCGACGGGGTCGAGCATCACCCGGACATCGTCCTGCGGCTGGAACCCGGCGAGCTCGGCGCCGACCTCGACGGCGTACGCCACGGCAACGTCGAGGTCGTCCACCTCGAGGTCGAGGTGGAGCATCATGATCGGCCGGCCCGGTTCGCTCGGCCAGACCGGCCGCACGTAGTTCGGCTCCGTCTGGAACGACAGGTTGTAGCCATGAGTCTCGGACGGGGCGAGCGTCGCCCAGTCGGGCGTGTCCTTGAAGAGCGTCCAGCCGAGCAGTCGCTCGTAGAAGTGCGCGAGGGCGGACGCGTCGGGGGCGTCGAGCACGACGCCGAACCAGTGCTTCGTCGTTCGTAGCGGCATCACCCCAGCATGCCGCCGCCCTGGTCCTGCACGGCGTGAAGAAGGACCGGGATCGGCGTATCAGGAGCGGCGCCCCCTCCTCTGAGGGGTGTCGGCGAAGGTCCAGGCACGCGCGTCGACGAACCTCCACCCTCCAGGGGTGGTGCTGGGCGGGGCCTGGACCGCCCAGCACTTGCCTGCCCTCAGGCGCTCAGCGCGACTCGCGACCCGCGACTCGTGACTCGTGACTCGCGACCCAGCGGGCCTCAGTGGACCGCGCGAGCCCGCGCACGACGACCGCCAGACCCACCTCGAACGCCTTGGCCTCGGACGTCGCATCCGGGGCAGGGAGGTCGGGGTCGACGGCGGCGGCCATCGCGCGATCCTGCTGCCCTGCAACGGATCCGAGGATGTGGTGCACGACGAGGGACGCGACCTCGTCCCGCTCGGACGCCGGTGCGCCGGCGTCGTGGACGAGCTGGGCGAGCGCACGGAGCGGGCGAGCGGCGCCCGGCTCGACGGCATACGCGAGACCGACGACATCGGCGCCGTCGGGCACCTGGACCAGGGCGTCGCGCACGGCGACGGCCAGCCCGACGAGCGCCTCGGCCGGCGGCTGGTCCGGGCGCGGATCGGGGATCTCGGAGAGCAGCACGTCGGCCACCTCGACGAGGAGCTCCTGCTTGTTCGCGACGTGCCAGTAGAGGGCGCCCGGCGCGACGCCGAGCTCGCGCGCGAGGCGGCGCATCGACAGGTCGGCCAGTCCGTAGCGTCGCAGCAGGTCGACCGCGGTCGCGACGACCTGGTCCCGACTCAGTGCCACGCGCTCCCCCGCCCTCGGTGCACGGGTCCGCTGTGGACCCGCGTTGACAGCCGAGCCTAGCGACTCGGCATACTGAACACCGTTCAAGTTGAACACCGTTCAGTGCCGCGCGCAAGGAGCCCGCATGACCCGCCGTTTCGACGACCTCGCCGACGCCGTGCTGGCCGGCGCCCCGGCTACGACGGACGACGCCCTCGACGTCCTGCGCGCCACCGACGAGGAGCTGCTCGCGCTCGTCGCAGCGGCGGCGCGCCTGCGGCGCAAGCACTTCGGCAACGCCGTCAAGGTCAACTACCTCGTCAACCTCAAGTCGGGCCTCTGCCCCGAGGACTGCCACTACTGCTCCCAGCGGCTGGGCTCACAGGCCGACATCCTGAAGTACACCTGGCTGAAGCCGGACGAGGCCATCGAGCAGGCAGCGGCCGGGCTGCGCGGCGGCGCCAGCCGGATCTGCATGGTCTCGAGCGGACGGGGGCCCACCGACCGCGACGTCGACCGCGTGGCCGGCATGGTCGGCGCGCTCAAGCAGGAGCACCCCGACGTCGAGGTGTGCGCGTGCCTCGGCCTGCTCAAGGACGGCCAGGCCGAGCGCCTGCGCGCGGCCGGCGTCGACGCGTACAACCACAACCTCAACACCGCCGAGTCGCACCACGACGAGATCGTCACGAGCCACACCTACGCCGACCGCGTCGACACGGTCACCAAGGCCAAGGACGCCGGGCTCTCCCCGTGCTCGGGCCTCATCGCCGGCCTCGGCGAGAGCGACGAGCAGCTCGTCGAGGCGCTCTTCGCGCTCCGGGACCTCGGCTCGGACTCCATCCCCGTCAACTTCCTCATGCCCTTCGACGGCACCCCGCTCGAGGGAACATGGGACCTCATCCCGGGGCGTTGCCTGCGCATCCTCGCCATGGCCCGGATCGTCTGCCCTGACAAGGAGATCCGCATCGCCGGCGGTCGTGAGATGCACCTCCGCTCGCTCCAGGGGCTCGCCCTCCACGTGGCCAACTCGATCTTCCTCGGCGACTACCTCACCTCCGAGGGCCAGGCCGCGGAGGCCGACCTCGAGCTGCTCCGCGACAACGGCTTCGTCATCCTCGGCGCCGACGACGGGGCGGCCGATCCGGGCCGGCCGTCCGCGGCCACGCACGACCCGGCGAAGCGTCGCCGCGGGGCCGGCACGGACCTGCCTGCCAATGCCTGAACCGTCGGGACCACAGTCGGTCCCACCTCTGCAGTCACCGCTGGCCGCCCGGGACCACGGGCTCGTCTGGCACCCCTACGCGCCGCTCGACGGCCCCGCGCCGTATGCCGTCGAGGGCGCCTCGGGCGTGCGCCTGACGCTGACGGCGCCGGACGGCACGCACCACGACGCCGTCGACGCGATGGCCTCGTGGTGGTGCGCCGTCCACGGCTACCGCAACCCCGTCCTCGACGCGGCCGCCCACGAGCAGGTCGACCGCTTCAGCCACGTCATGTTCGGCGGCCTGACGCACGAGCCGGCCGTCCGGCTCGCCGAGCGCCTCACCTCGCTGGCGCCCGGGCCGATGGCCCACGTCTTCTACGCCGACTCGGGCTCGGTGTCGGTCGAGGTGGCCCTCAAGCTGTCGCTGCAGTTCCAGGCGGCCCGAGGACGACCGAGGCGGCAGCGGTTCCTCACGGTGCGCGGCGGCTACCACGGCGACACCTTCGCCGCGATGAGCGTGTGCGACCCCGTCGACGGGATGCACTCGGCCTTCCCGGGCGCCCTGGCGCGCCAGGTCTTCGCCCCACGCCCTCCCGCCGCGCGGCTCGTCACGACCGCGACCGGCGAGGAGCACTGGGAGACGGACCGGTCGGCCCTCGAGATCTGGGCAAGCGAGGTGCGCACACTGGCGACGACCCACGGCGACGAGCTCGCCGCCGTCGTCGTCGAACCGATCCTGCAGGGCGCCGGCGGCATGCACGTCTACCACCCCGACTGCCTCCGGGTGCTGCGTGAGGTGGCCGACGAGCACGGCCTGCTCCTCGTCGTCGACGAGATCGCGACCGGCTTCGGTCGGACCGGCCGGCTCTTCGCCTCCGAGTGGGCCGACGTGACGCCGGACGTCATGTGCGTCGGCAAGGCACTGACGGGCGGATACCTCTCTCTCGCAGCGGTGCTCATGACCCGTGAGGTCGGTGAGGCCATCACGCGCTCCGCCTTCCGGTCCCTGCTGCACGGACCCACCTTCATGGCCAACCCCCTCGCCTGCGCGGTCGCCAACGCGTCGGTCGAGCTGGTCGAGGCCACCTGGAAGGACGACGTCCCCCGCGTCGGTCGCCTCCTGCGCGAGCACCTCGAGCCGGCGCTCTCCCTGCCCCACGTGGCGGACGTCCGCACCCTCGGCGCGGTCGGGGTCGTGCAGCTGACGTCGCCGGTCGACGTCCCCGCCGTCACGCGCGCGGCGCTCGGGCGCGGCGTCTGGGTGCGGCCCTTCCGGGACCTCGTCTACACGATGCCGCCCTACGTCTGCACCGACGACGACGTGCGGCTCATCGCCGAGGGCGTCGTCGGCGCCGTGGCGGAGGTCCACGGATGAGCCGCTGGGACGCCTGGTTGGGCCAACGAGCCGACCTGAGGGCCGAGCGCGGCGCGGAGCGCTTCGACCCGGTGCTGCGCGTCAGCCGCCCCGGCTCCGCCTCCCGGGACCCTCTCGACCTCGCCTCCAACGACTACCTCGGCCTGTCCCGCGACGAGCGCGTCGTGACGGCCGCCAAGGAGGCCCTCGACCGCTACGGCGCCTCGGCGACCGCGAGCCGACTCGTCACGGGGACCCTGCCCGTGCACCGTGACCTCGAGGCCGCGCTGTGCCGTCTCACGGGAGCGACGAGCGCCCTCGCCTTCTCGACCGGGTACGCCGCCAACCTCGGGGTGCTGACCGCCCTCAGCGGGCGCGGGGCCGAGATCCTCCTCGACGCCCACGCCCATGCGTCGCTGCACGACGCGGCCCGCATGTCGCGGGTCCCGTACGCGACGTTCGCGCACAACGACCCCGACGCCCTGGCCGCCGAGCTCGCCGCCCGTCCCGACCGCAGGGTCGTCGTCGCCGTCGAGTCGATCTACTCCGTCCTCGGGGACGCCGCTCCCCTGCGGGCCCTCGTGGAGGTGTGTCACGCCCACGGCGCCCTGCTCGTCGTCGACGAGGCGCACGGCATCGGTGTCGCGGGGCACGGCCGCGGCCTCGTGCACGAGCTCGACCTCGTCGGGACCCGCGACCTCGTCGTGACGATGACCCTGTCGAAGGCCCTCGGCTCCCAGGGCGGTGCCGTGCTCGGGTCGACCGCCGTGCGCGACCACCTCGTCAACACCGCCCGCAGCTTCATCTTCGACACCGGCCTCGCGCCTGCCGCCGCCGCGGCCGCATGCGCCGCCGCCGAGGTCGTCGACGGCGACCCGACGCTGGCGGCCGCGGTCCGCGCCAACGCCCGCACCATCGCAGCCATCTGCGGCATCGAGCCCGCGGCCGGAGCCGTCCAGTCGATCCCCATGCGGTCGCCCGAGAGCGCAGTCGTCGCCGCCCTCGACCTGCGCGCCCACGGCGTCCTCGTCGGGTGCTTCCGGCCGCCCAGCGTCCCCGACGGCGTGTCCCGCCTGCGGGTCACGGCGCGCGCTGACCTCTCAGGCGAGGATCTCTTCCAGGCCGCGCGTCTCGTCGCCCGCACGGCCGCGACGCACGAGGCACCGTCCCGTCCCGATACCGTCGAGGGGCCACGGGCAGGGGACGCTCCCTCCCCCGCCCGTGGTCTCCCGTCGGTCGCGGCCGTGGAGGGCGTCCAGGGGCCCGTTCCCCCGTCGCCGCTCGGCGCCGTCCCACCCCACGGCGACGATGACTGAGTCAGGGCTCGCCACGCTGCCGGCGGTGCTGATCGTCACGGGCACCGACACCGACGTGGGCAAGACGGTCGTGACGTCGGCGGTCGTCGCGACGGCACGGGCGGCGGGACGGCGCGTGACGGCATACAAACCCACGCAGACCGGGGTGGCACCCGGCGAGCCCGGGGACATGGCCGAGGTCGAGCGGCTGACCGGCGCGCCGACGGTCGAGGGGGTGCGGCTGCGGGCACCGATGGCGCCGCGACCGGCCGCCCGCCTCGAGGACTCCCGGCTGCCCACGCTGGACGAGCACGTGGCTCGCGTCGAGTCGCTGGTCGTATGCCACGACCTCGTCGTCGTCGAAGGTGCGGGAGGGCTGCTCGTCGAGCTCACCGACGACGGTGACACGCTCGCGGACCTCGCGCTGGCGCTGCCCGGCTGCGCTGTGGTCGTCGTGGCCCGCAGCGCGCTCGGCACCCTCAACCACACGATGCTGACGCGAGAAGCACTGTCTCACCGAGGGATCCGTCAGCTCGGCATTGTCCTCGGCTCCTGGCCGGAGCAGCCCGACGTCATCGAGCAGACCAACCGCGAGCACCTCGCGGCACTGCCGGAGGGGCTGCTCGGCGCCGTGCCGCTGGGTGCACCCCGGCTGGACCCGGAGACCTTCCGGACCGCCTCGCCCGGGTGGCTCCCCGGCCTGGAGGAGCGCCTGGGTCAGCGCCTGGGTCAGCGCCTCGGGACGCCCTGACGCAGCAGCCCGTGCACGATGCCGTCGGTGAGGGCGCGCCACGACGCCGCGAGGATCGAGCCGGCGACACCGATGGTGTCCCACGACGTCTCCCCGTCGGAGGTCTCGATGAGCACGCGCGTCACGGCGTCGGTGCCGTGCGAGGCATCGAGGATGCGCACCTTGAAGTCGATGAGCTCGATCTTCTCGATCTCCGGGTAGGCCCGGGTCAGCGCCTCACGCAGGGCGTGGTCGAGGGCGTTGACCGGGCCGTTGCCCTCGCCGGTCGCGATGAGGCGCGCCCCGTCGGCGCGAAGCTTGACCGTGGCCTCCGAGGTGGCGTCGCCGTCGCCCGACGAGTCGGTGATGACCCGCCACGACTCCACCTCGAAGTAGTCCGTGCAGCCGGGGTCGAGGGCCTCGCGGAGCATGAGCTCCACCGTGGCGTCGGCCGCGTCGAAGGTCCAGCCCCGCAGCTCGAGGTCCTTGACCTCGGCGAGCACCGAGGCGACGACGTCGGGACGGTCGGACAGGTCGAGCCCGGCCTCGCGGGCCTTGAGCTCGATGCTCGCGCGGCCGGCCATGTCGGAGACGAGGGTGCGCATGCCGTTGCCCACGAGGGCCGGGTCCATGTGCTGGTAGAGGTCTGGGTCGACCTTGAGGGCGCTCGCGTGCAGGCCCGCCTTGTGCGCGAAGGCGCTCGCGCCGACGTAGGGCTGGCGGCTGTAGGCGGGGACGTTGGTGACCTCGCTGATCGCGTGCGCGATGTGCATGGCGCGGCGGAACTCGTCCTGCTCCATCACGTGCAGCCCCAGCTTGAACTGGAGGTTGGCCGCGACCGTGACGAGGTCGGCGTTGCCGGTGCGCTCGCCGTAGCCGTTGACGGTGCCCTGGACGTGCGTGGCGCCGGCCCGCACGGCCGCGACGGAGTTGGCCGCCGCGCACCCGGTGTCGTTGTGGCAGTGGGCCCCCACCCGGGCGCCGGTCGAGGCGATGACGTCGGCGACGACCTCCTCGACCTGGTGCGGCAGCATGCCGCCGTTGGTGTCGCAGAGCACGACGACCTCGGCCCCGGCGTCGTGCGCCGTGCGCACCACCGACAGGGCGTAGTCGCGGTCGAGGTGCCAGCCGTCGAAGAAGTGCTCGCAGTCGACGAAGACCCGGCGCCCCTGCGCCACGAGGTGGCTGACCGTGTCGCGGACCATCTCGAGGTTCTCCTCGAGCGTCGTGCGCAGCGCCCGCTCGACGTGGCCCGTGTGCGACTTGGCGACGAGGCACACGACCGAGGCGCCCGAGTCGACGAGCGCCTGGACGAGGGCGTCCTGCGCCGCGACCCCGCCGGCACGACGGGTGGCCCCGAAGGCGGCGAGCGTCGCGTGGCGCAGGTCGAGCTCGGTGCGGGCCCGCTCGAAGAACTCGGTGTCCTTCGGGTTGGCACCGGGCCAGCCGCCCTCGATGAAGTCGACCCCGAGATCGTCGAGCAGCCCGGCAATGGCGAGCTTGTCCGACACCGAGAGGTTGAGCCCCTCCTGCTGGGCGCCGTCGCGCAGGGTGGTGTCGTAGACGTGCAGCGCTTCCATGGCCTTCATTGTCCTCGGTCTCGGGGGTTCGGCCGACCGCCTCTGACAGGCGGGCGACGCGGATGGGGGCGTCCCGGTCTCTTCTCGTGGTCGCGGCGGCCGGGGTGGTGGCCTTCGCGGTGTCTCCGTCGGGGTGGTTCGGGAAACAAAAAGACCCCCCAGGGTTGGGAGGTCTGCGCGACGAGGGGTGCTCGTCGCGCTATTCGATAATGAGGGTGCCGGTGGGCACGGGGCGCTTCATCACACGCTCACGGTAGGGCCCACGAAACGTCCGCGAAACACCACGTCCGGATCGTGGGACCGCCGTCCCATCCAGCGGTCCCGCAGGACGGGTGGTCGTCCGCCACCCCGCCCCACGGGACGTGCGGTGTCACCTCGACCCGGCCACACGGCATACCGGATCTCAGCGCGCGGCGGCGGCCTCGACGAAGGCACGGAAGAGCCGCGGGTCGGTGCCGACCTCGGGATGCCACTGCACCGCGAGACGGAAGGTCGCGCCGGGGTCCTCCATCGCCTCGAGCGTCCCGTCGTCGGCCCACGCCGACGCCACGTAGCCGGGGTGCCGCAGCACCGACTGGTGGTGGTAGCTCGGGACGTCGACCTCCTCGCCGAGGATGCCGGCGAGGCGCGTGCCCGCCACGGTCCGCACGGGGTGGTTGCCGTAGGTCGCTGGCGCCGGCGAGTGCTCGTGGTGGCCGACGCGGTCCGGCACGTGCTGCTCGAGCAGGCCACCGGCCGCGACGGCCATGACCTGCATGCCGCGGCAGATGCCGAGCAGCGGCAGGTCGACCTCGGCGGTGGCGCGCGCGAGCGCGAGCTCGGAGGAGTCCCGGTCGGGTCGTGAGGCCTGCACCGACGCGTGGCGCTCGTCGGCGTAGAGCTCTGGTGCGACGTCGACACCGCCGGCGAGGATGACGCCGTCGAGACGCTCGATGATCTCGAGCGCCGTGTCGTCGTCGGCATCGGGACGCGGCGGGATGACGACCGCGATGGCCCCGGCGTCCTCGACCTGCCGGACGTAGCGGTGCGGCACGAGCGCCCCGGGCACGTCGACCCAGCGCCCCCACGACGCCCGCTCGACGTAGGCGGTGATCCCGATGACCGGACGGCTCATGCCGATCCCCTACCCGACCTCAGAGCGGCGTGACGTAGGCGCCCGAGATGCCGCCGTCGACGAGGAACGTCGAGGCGGTGATGAAGCTCGACTCGTCGGAGGCGAGGAAGAGCACGGCGTTGGCCATCTCCTCGGGCTCGCCGAAGCGCCCCATCGGCACGTGCACGAGCCGCCGGGCCGCCCGCTCCTCGTCCTTGGCGAAGAGCTCCTGGAGCAGGGGCGTGTTGACCGGTCCCGGGCACAGGGCGTTGACGCGCACGCCCTGGCGGGCGAACTGCACACCCAGCTCGCGCGACATCGACAGCACGCCGCCCTTGCTCGCGCTGTAGGAGATCTGCGAAGTGGCCGCGCCCATGACGGCGACGAACGAGGCCGTGTTGATGATCGAGCCCTTGCCCTGCTCGAGCATGTAGGGCAGGGCCGCCTTGCAGCAGAGGTAGACCGACGTGAGGTTGACCTCCTGCACCTTGCGCCACGCGTCGAGGTCGGTGTCGAGGATCGAGTCGTCCTCGGGCGGGCTGATGCCGGCGTTGTTGAAGGCGATGTCGACGGAGCCGTAGGTGTCCTTCGCCGTCCGGAAGAGCGCGTCGACGTCCTCCTTGCTCACGACGTCGACCCGCACGAACGTGCCGCCGACCTCCTCGGCGATCCGCGGACCGTTGACCTCGTCGAGGTCGCCGATGACGACCTTGGCGCCCTCCTCGGCGAACCGCCGCACCGTCGCGAGACCGATGCCCGAGCATCCGCCCGTGATGACCGCGACCTTGCCGTCGAGCCTGCCTGCCATGTGGATTTCCTTCCAGCCCAATGAGTTACGTGTCGGTTGTGGGGGTGACCGTCAGTCGGTCGCGATGAAGACGTTCTTGACCTCGGTGAAGGCGTCGAGCGCGTCGGGGCCGAGCTCGCGGCCGATCCCGCTCTGCTTGAAGCCGCCGAAGGGTGTCGAGTAGCGCACGCTGCTGTGCGAGTTGACCGAGAGGTTGCCCGCCTCGACGCCGCGCGCGACCCGCAGCCCGCGCCCGATGTCGCGCGTCCAGATGGACCCCGAGAGGCCGTATGCCGTGTCGTTGGCCTTGGCGACCGCGTCGGCCTCGTCGTCGAACGGCATGACCGCCACGACCGGCCCGAAGACCTCCTCCTGCCACACCCGGTCGGTCGTCGAGCGGGGCAGGACCACGGTCGCGGGGTACCAGTAGCCGCTGCCGTCGGGGGCGTCGCCGCGGAAGGCGACGTCGACCTCCTCGCTGGCCTCCTCGACGTAGGAGCGCACGGTGTCGCGCTGGCCGGCGCTGATCAGGGGCCCCATCTCGGCGGACTCCTCGCGGGGGTCGGTGACGACGACACCGCGCACCGCCGTCTCGAAGTGCTCCATGAAGGTGTCGAAGACGCTGCGCTGCACGAGGATCCGGCTGCGCGCGCAGCAGTCCTGACCGGCGTTGTCGAAGACGCCGTAGGGGGCGCGGGCCGCTGCGAGCTCGAGGTCGGAGTCGGCGAAGACGATGTTGGCGCTCTTGCCGCCGAGCTCGAGCGTGACCCGCTTGACCTGGTCGGCGGCGCCGCGCATGATCCGCTGCCCGACGGCGGTGGACCCGGTGAAGCAGACCTTGCGCACGTCGGGGTGGGTCACGAAGCGCTCGCCGACGACCGACCCCTTGCCGGGGACGACGGTGAAGACACCCTCGGGGATCCCGGCCTCGAGCGCGAGCTCGCCGAGGCGCATCGCCGTCAGCGGCGTCAGCTCGGCGGGCTTCAGCACCACGGTGTTGCCGGCGGCCAGCGCGGGAGCGAAGCCCCAGCCGGCAATCGGCATCGGGAAGTTCCAGGGGACGATGATGCCGACGACGCCGAGCGGCTCGCGGAAGGTCACGTCGATGCCACCGGCCACGGGGATCTGGCGCCCGAAGTTCCGCTCGGGTGCCGCCGAGTAGTAGGCGAGGACGTCCCGGACGTTGCCGGCCTCCCACCGGGCGTTGCCGATGGTGTGGCCGGCGTTCTCGACCTCGAGCAGGGCGAGCTCCTCCTGGTGCTCGCCGACGAGGTCGGAGAAGCGGCGCAGGAGCAGGCCGCGGTCGGCGGGACTCACCTCCCGCCAGGCCGGTGCCGCGGCTGAGGCCCGCGCGATGGCGGCGTCGGCCTGCTCGAGCGAGGCCAGCTCGACCGAGCGGACGACCTCCTCGGTCGCCGGGTTGATGACGTAGTGCGTCTGGCTGGTGGTGGTCACAGTCGCTCGAATCCTCTCCTGCGCTCCCAGTCGGTCACGGCGGCGTTGAAGGCCGTGATCTCGACGTCGGCGGCGTTGACGTAGTGGTCGACGACCTCGTCGCCGAAGGCTGCCCGCGCCATCTGCGACCCGGCGAGGAGGTCGCGGGCCTCCTGCAGCGTCGAGGGGACGTGCGGCTTGTCCGAGGTGTAGGCGTTGCCGTCCAGCGCAGGCTCGAGCGGGAGCTCGTGCTCGATGCCGTGCAGGCCGCCCGCGAGCATCGCGGCGACGGCGAGGTAGGGGTTGAGGTCGCCGCCGCCGATGCGGTTCTCGACGCGGAGTCCGGCGCCGTGGCCGACGACGCGCAGCGCGCACGTGCGGTTGTCACGGCCCCACGCGACGGTGGTCGGCGCGAAGCTTGCCGACGCGAATCGCTTGTAGGAGTTGATGTTCGGCGCGTAGAAGTAGGTCAGCTCGCGCTGCGTCGCGAGAATGCCGGCGAGGAAGTGCTCGAACATCGCGCTGTGGCCGTGCTCGCGGTCGTCGTCGACGAAGACCGTCTCGCCGTCGAGCCCGCGCAGCGACAGGTGGATGTGGCACGAGCTGCCCTCGCGCTGGTCGAACTTGGCCATGAAGGTCAGCGACTTGCCGTGGTGGGCCGCGATCTCCTTGGCCGCGTTGCGGTAGACGACGTGGTTGTCGCACGTGCGCACCGCTTCGTCGAAGAGGAAGCCGATCTCGTGCTGGCCGTAGTTGCACTCGCCCTTGGCGCTCTCGACGACGGCGCCCGCGGCATACATCTCGTTGCGGATCTCGCGGAGCAGCGGCTCGACCCGGTCGCCACCGAGGATGGAGTAGTCGACGTTGTAGCGGTTGGCCGGCGTCAGCCCGGTGTAGCCGGCGTCCCACGCCTGCTCGTAGGACTCCTGGAAGACGATGAACTCGAGCTCGGTGCCGCAGTGAGCGGCCATCCCGAGGGCAGCGGCGCGGTCGACCTGGGTCTTGAGCACCGTCCGCGGCGACTGCGCGACCGCGCCGCTCCCGTCGAGCCAGGTGAGGTCGCACTGCACGGTCGCCGAGTTGCGGCTGCCCGGGGTGCGGCGGAGGGTGCCCAGGTCGAGGTCGAAGAACATGTCGCCGTAGCCGCGCTCCCACGAGGAGATGGCGTAGCCGTCGACGGTGTTCATGTCGACGTCGACGGCGAGCAGGTAGTTACAGCCCTCCGTGCCGTCCTCGAGGACGTGGTCGAGGAAGTAGTGCCCGTGCAGGCGCTTGCCCTGCAGCCGTCCCTGCATGTCGGTGAACGCGACGACGACCGTGTCGATGTCGCCCGCCTCGATCTCGGTGCGGAGCTGGTCGACGGTCAGGGTCGGTGGTTTCGCCATGTCTCTTCCTATCCGATGAGGCCGCGGAGCAGGGCGGAGGTGGCATCGCAGTGCTCCTCCATGACCACGCGGGCCCGGTCAGGGTCGCCGCCGAGGATGGCCTCGACGATCTGGGCGTGCTGGTTGTCGGAGTGCTCGATGTTGCGCCGGAGGACCGGGATCGCCATGAGCATGTCGTGCAGGGCGGCCTGCGCCCGGGTCACCGCGTCGACGAGCATCGGCGACCCCGAGAGCGTGGCGATCGCGAGGTGCAGCCGCGAGTCGGCGACGCGGTGGGCCGGGGCGTCGGCCGCCTCCTCGACCTCGCGCAGGCTCTCGGTCAGCCAGGCCCGCTGGTCGCCGGCCAGCGGCTGCGTCGCCGCCAGCCACGCCGCCCCCGGCTCGACGACCCGGCGGAACGTCAGGGCATCGGCCATCGCGGCCCCGCTGCGCACGAAGGTCCCCGGGACCCCGCGTGGCGACGAGGGGAGCTCGGCGGCATACGTCACGGTCGTGCCGCCGCCCCGGCCCCGCTTGGTCGTGACGAGGCCGGAGTCGCGGAGCGCCGCGATGGCCTCGCGCAGCGTGTTGCGGCTGACACCGAGGCGCTCGGCGAGGTCGCGCTCCGGCGGCAGCTGCTCGCCGTCGGCGAGCACCCCGAGACGGATCGCGCGGGCGAGCTGCTCGACGGTGTTCTCGAAGGCGTTGCCGGACGCCGGCCGCAGCACCGCGTCCGGCAACGCCGTGAGCGCGAGGTGGCGCTCTCCCCTGACCACGTCCACGTCAGCCGAAGATCTGCGACGCCGGCTTGGTGTCGTGACCCTTCGGCACGTCACGCATGAAGTGCACCCGGCCGCCGACGAACCACGTCACCGTCGAGAAGACGAGGACGGCGAGGACCGCGATCGGCGCGTAGTTGAAGGTGTTGACGGTGATCGGACTCGCCGGCGGGAGCATGAACAGCACGACGATGAAGCCGACCCAGACGACGGCGACCCAGCCGATGGGGGCGCTCCACCGGCCGAGGTTCCACACGCCGGGTCGAAACTCGGGGTTGGTCCGGCGCAGGAAGACCGGGACGACGTAGGCGATGTAGAGACCGATGACGGCGATCGAGGTGACGGCGAGGTAGGCGGTCGTCGAGACGAGCGCGGGCGCGGTCAGCACGACGGAGCACGCGACGCACAGCCAGATGGAGTTGGTCGGCGTGCCGGTGCGGGGGTTGACCTGCGACCACCACCGCGAGCCGGGTAGGGCGTTGTCGCGCGAGAAGGCGTAGGACATGCGCGAGTTGGCCGTGACCGAGGCCATGCCGCAGAAGAACTGGGCGACGGCGGCGATGAAGAGCAGGAAGATCCCGAGCGAGCGGCCGGCCGCGTCGATGAAGATCTGGGCCGGCGGCAGGCCGATGTCGGTGCCGAGGGCCGCGTCGTAGTCCTGGATCGCGGCGGTCACCGCGACGAGGAGCACCCAGCCGGCGAGGATCGAGACCCACACGCTGCGCACGAGGCCCTTGGGCGCCTCGGTGGAGGCGTTGATGGTCTCCTCGGCGACGTGGGCGGAGGCGTCGAACCCGGTGTAGGTGTACTGCGCCATGAGCAGGCCGATGAGGAAGGCGTAGAACGGCGCGTCCCAGCCGGTGCGGTTCTCGAAGTGGAAGAAGGTCCACGACAGGCTCTGGTGCTGGTCCGGGACGAACGCGAGGACGGCCACGATGACAGCCACGCCGACGAGGTGCCACCACGCGCTGACGTTGGAGAGCAGCTTGACGAGGTTGACGCCGAAGGTGTTGAGCAGCCCGTGCAGCGCGATGATGACGAGGAAGGCCACGAACGTCGAGACGGCGGTGACCTCGATGCCGGTGACGAGGCTGAGCAGCGCCATCCACGTCACGGCCGCGCCGTAGTCGATGGCAGCCGTGACGGCGACCTCGCCGAGGAAGTTGAACCAGCCGACGTACCAGGCCCACACGCGCTTGTTGCGCCGCGCGAGCCGGCCGGCCCAGAAGTAGAGGCCGCCCGCGGTCGGGTAGACCGAGCAGATCTCGGCCATGGCGAGCGAGACGAGCAGGACGAAGGCGCCGACGAGCGGCCACCCGATGGAGATGGCGATCGGGCCGCCGGCGTTCATGGCTATCGCGTAGCTCGTGATGCAGCCGGCGAGGACCGAGATGATCGAGAAGGAGACCGCGAAGTTGGAGAAGCCGCTCATGCCGCGGTGGAGCTCCTGCTTGTAGCCGAGCTCGGCCAGCATGGCCTCGTCGGTCGCAGCTCCCGCGGGGGCTGGGGCACCCGCGGTGCGACCGGTCAGTTCAGGGGACGGAGGAACGCTCATGCACTACCTCACAAACATCGTGCAGCGAACCTTTGCCCGCTGCTCCACCATGATGTGAGGCATCGTCCACCCGCACAGCGGACACCGTCAATGGTTCTGGATCAAACCTTTTGAGCGAGGACCGCCTCGAGGACGTGGGCCACGCCGTCGTCGTCGTTGGCCGGGCACTCCCGGTCCGCCGCCCGGCGAACCTGCTCGTGGCCGTTGGCCACGGCCCACCCGACTCCGGCCCACTCGAGCATCGGCAGGTCGTTCGGCATGTCCCCGAACGCCCACACCTCTTCCGCCTCGATGCTGAGTCCGGTGGCCCACCGTTCGAGGCCGGCAGCCTTGGTCACGCCGGGCGCGTTGAGCTCCGCGAGCCCGTGCGCACCGGAGAAGTGCAGGTGACCGCGGTCGCCGACCACGTCCTCGACCACGGCGAGGAACTCCTCGAGGGGCAGGTGCGGCGCGAGGGCGAGCAGCTTGCCGACCGGTTCGGCCGCCACCTCGCGCCACGACCCGTGCACGGCCCGGTCCGCGCCGCGGTCACGGTGCGGGTCGGGGTAGTCGTCGGCCACGAAGGGCCCACTGGTCCGTTCGGCCGCGAACGCGATCGACGGCACGGCTCGACGCAGGTCCGCGACGATGTCGTCGACGACGCCGCGTTCGAAGCAGTGCGTCTCGACGACCTGTCGGGTGGCCACCTCGTAGACGAACGCACCGTTGCCGCAGATGGCCGTGCCGCGTGGCCCGACGACCCCTTCCAGGTCGTGCAGCCAGCGAGGCGGACGGGCCGTCACGATGACCGTCTCGATGCCCGCGTCGGCGGCGGCCGACCAGGCGGCCGCCGTGCGCGCGGACAGCGAGCCGTCCGTGCGCAGCAGGGTGCCGTCGAGGTCGGACGCGACGAGCCGGGGCCGGTCCAGGTCTCCCGGCGTCGGCCCGGGTCGTGCCGGACCGGTGCCGGGAACCATCGGCGACGTCCCGTCAGACGAGGCGGGTCAGCCAGTTGTGGGAGTCCTCGGCGCGGCCGTACTGGATGTCGAGCAGGCGGGCCCGGATCGCCTCGGCGTAGCGGTCCTCGTGACCGTCACGACGGTGGTCGACGGAGCCGCCGTCCCAGCGCAGCTCGCCGACCGGGGTGACGACGGCGGCGGTGCCACACGCGAAGATCTCGACGATGTCGCCGTTGGCCGCCCCCTCCTTCCACTCCTCGATCGGGATGCGGCGCTCCTCGGGCTCGAGGTCCAGCTCCTTGGCGATCTCGAGGATCGAGCTGCGCGTCACACCTTCGAGGATCGTGCCGGTCAGCTCGGGTGTGATGATGCGCCCGTCCTTGGTGACGAGGAAGAGGTTCATGCCCCCGAGCTCCTCGATGTAGGTGTGCGTCGAGGAGTCGAGGAAGACGGCCTGGTCGCAGCCGTGCTCGATGCCCTCGAGCTGGCCGGCGAGCGAGCTGGCGTAGTTGCCGCCGCACTTGGCCGCACCGGTGCCACCCTCGCCCGCGCGGGCGTAGTCGGTGGAGATCCAGAGGGTCACGGGCTTGAGGCCGCCGGAGAAGTACGCGCCCGCCGGGGAGGCGATGACGGAGTAGGTGACCTGCTGGGCGGGGCGCACGCCGAGGAAGGCCTCGGACGCGAACATGAACGGGCGCAGGTAGAGGCTCTTCTCCCCCGCGTCGCCGGCCGGCACCCAGGCCTGGTCGACGGAGACGAGCTGGCGCAGCGACTCGATGAAGTCGGCCTCGGGCAGCTCGGGCAGCGCGAGGCGCCGGGCCGAGCGGGCGAAGCGGGCCGCGTTGGCCTCGGGGCGGAACGTCCAGATCGAGCCGTCGGCGTGACGGTAGGCCTTCATGCCCTCGAAGATCTCCTGGGCGTAGTGCAGCACCGCCGCCGCCGGGTCGAGCTGGAAGGGGCCATAGGGCTTGACCTGGGCGTCGGTCCAGCCGCCGTCGGCGGTCCACGTCGCGACGACCATGTGGTCGGTGAAGGTCTTGCCGAAACCGGGGTTCTCGAGGACCTCGGCGATCCGCTCGGGCGACGTCGGCTCGTCGCGGCGCGTGACCTCGAAGGACAGCTGGGTCATGACAAAACCTCCAGGGGCAAAATCAGCGGTGATCCGATGTCAGGCTATCGCCCACATCGTGAGACGACGAAGCCGGGCTCCGTCCGCGGGTGACGGTTCCCTACGCGCGGTGCACCACGCGTACGGACCGTCTCCCCGCGTCCGGGCCCGAAGCCTGGGTATGCCGTGTGGCGCGGTGTCAGAGACGGCCGACGACCGCGTCGCCGACGGCGGTGGTGCTGCGAGCGGAGTCGCCGCGCTCGGCGAGGTCTGCAGCCACGGCGTCGTCGACGCGCGCCGCCTCCTTGTCGAGGCCGAGGTGGGCCAGGAGCATGCCGACCGAGAGGATTGCCGCGGTCGGGTCGGCCTTGGACTGGCCGGCGATGTCGGGCGCCGAGCCGTGGACGGGCTCGAACATGCTCGGGGTCGTGCGCGCCGGGTTGATGTTGCCCGACGCAGCGAGCCCGATGCCGCCGGCGATGGCCGCGGCGATGTCGGTGAGGATGTCGCCGAAGAGGTTGTCGGTGACGATGACGTCGAAGCGGCCGGGGTCGGTCGCCATGAAGATCGTTGCGGCGTCGACGTGCTGGTAGGCGGTCTCGACGTCGGGGAACTCGGCGCCGACCTCCTCGACGGTGCGGCGCCAGAGGTGGCCGGCATACGTCAGGACGTTGTGCTTGTGCACGAGTGTCAGGTGCCGGCGCGGCCGGGCCTGGGCGCGGGCGAAGGCGTCGCGCACGACGCGCTCGACGCCGTAGCGGGTGTTGACGCTGACCTCGGTCGCGATCTCGGCCGGGGTGCCGACGCGCAGGGCGCCGCCGTTGCCGGTGTAGGGACCCTCGGTCCCCTCGCGGACGACGACGAAGTCGATGCCGTCCGGCGCGACCCGCGCGACGTCGAGCGGGCTCGATACGCCGGGGAAGAGCTTGGCCGGGCGCAGGTTGACATAGTGGTCGAGGGCGAAGCGCAGCGGCAGCAGGACGCCCCGCTCGAGCACGCCGCTCGGGACGGTCGGGTCGCCGATGGCGCCGAGCAGGATCGCGTCGTGGCCGCGCAGCTCGTCGAGGACCGAGTCGGGCAGGGTCTCGCCCGTGGCGTGCCAGCGTCGCGCGCCGAGGTCGTAGTCGGTCGTGGTGAACGTCGGACCGCCCGAGCCGGTCACCGCGTCCAGGACCTTGAGGCCCTCCGCGACGACCTCGGGGCCGATGCCGTCACCACCGATGACGGCGATCGAGTAGGCGTCCTTGACCTGCGTCTCTCCCATGGGTCGAGCCTAGGACCCGTCTTGTGATGTGGGATCGGCGTCTCATTTCGTGAACGCACGACGAAGGCCCCCGCCCGGGTGGGCGGGGGCCTTCGTGAGGGGTGGCTCGGCGACGAGGTCGCGAGCGCAGCTCCCCGATCAGTCCTCGGTGTGACCCTGGTCGCGCAGGTCCATCGACTCCTGCAGGGCCTGACGGGCTGCCTTGGCGTCTTCGCTCATGGTGATCACGTCTTTCGGTTCAGTGCTGTTGTGGTCTCAGGTGGCTCGAGCTCGGTCAAGCGAACCGGTCAGCACGAGGGTGCGCGGGATCTCCGCGGCGAGGTTGCTGACTACCTGGACTCGCCGCGGCGGAGAATGAGTACGACCTGCCGCGTCATGCGTTTCACGGTACGCCGGGCTACCCACGGGTACAGGGGGTTTCCACTAAGTGAGACGCGGCGTCCACCATCCGTCACATCCGTCCACTCACGTGTCCGGACGCCCCAGTGGCGCGAGGGACGCGCGTCCCCCTCTCGGACCGTGCCTGCCCGTAGGCTCGCCGCGTGAGCGCCGACCACCCCGCCGACCACCACGAGCACCACGAGCACCAGGGCCGGGTCGCCCACCAGCGACACGGCAGCCACGGCGTGCCGGGGGTCCCGTTCGACGAGGAGGCCCGCTGGATCGCCGTGACACCGGGCAACGCCCGCCGCGTCACCTTCACCGTGATGGTCGCCATCGTCCTGCTCTCGCTCGCGATGTGGGCCTTCCAGGCGATGGGCAGCTTCCTCTTCCTGCTGCTGCTCGCCTGGCTCGTCTCGATCGCCATGGAGCCCGTCGTGCTGTGGCTCAGCTCGCGGGGCATGAAGCGCGGCCTCGCGACCGGTCTGACGATGCTCGGCATGCTGCTGCTCTTCGCCGGGCTCGCCGAGCTCTTCGGCCAGGTCTTCGTCTCGCAGCTCTCGCAGCTCGGCAGCCAGCTGCCCGGGGCCGTGACCTCGGCGATCACCTGGGTCAACTCCTCGTTCGGCACGAGCTTCGACCTCGCCCAGATCCAGTCGGCCCTCAGCCTGACGCCCGACAAGCTCGGCGAGCTCGCGGGCAAGTACGGCGGCGGCATCGTCGGCATCTTCGGGTCGCTCATCACCTTCCTCTTCGACAGCCTGACGATCCTCGTCTTCGCCTACTACCTGTCCGCCGACAGCCCGCGGCTGCGGCAGACCATCGGCTCGTGGCTGCCGCAGCGCTACCAGCGGGTCTTCATCACCGTGTGGACCATCTCGGTCGAGAAGACCGGCGGCTACGTCGTGTCCAAGCTCCTGCTCGCCGCGCTGTCGGCCGTCTTCCACGTCGCCTTCTTCTGGTTCATCGACGTGCCGTTCTGGCTGCCCCTCGGCGTCTTCGCCGGCATCGTCGGCCAGTTCATCCCGACGATCGGCACCTACATCGGGGTCGCGCTGCCGGCGCTGTTCGCGCTGCTCGACAAGCCGATCAACGCCTTGTGGATCGCGGTCTTCGCGACCGTCTACCAGCAGCTCGAGAACTACGTCTTCACCCCGCGCATCAGCCGCCGCACCATGGACGTGCACCCGGCGGTCGCGCTCGGGTCGGTCATCGCGGGAGCCGCGCTCTTCGGCCCCATCGGCGCCCTCATCGGCATCCCCATCGCCGCCGTCGCGCTCGCCATCATCGACACCTTCAGCAAGCGCCACGAGCTCGTCCCGGAGCTCGCCAGCCTCGAGACCGCCGAACCGGACGACGACGACAGCAACGGCAACGGCAACGGCAACGGCGAGGAGGACGCCGGCCGCAGCAGCGGGACGGGCGGGGCGAAGGACGCCGCCGGCGACGTCACGAGGTGACGTCGCGACGGTCGAAGCCGACCGCCGCCACGAGCACGAGCACGAGCACCGTCCCGACGGCGACGCCGACGGCGGGCCAGGAGATGCCCTGGCGCAGCGGGTCGTGGGCGGCGTACTGGTAGAAGGGCGAGAGCTTCTGCACCGGCGTGAGCCAGTCGACGAGGCCGCCGAGTCCGTTGACGACGTAGGCCACCACCGCGACGAAGACCGGCACGGCACGGCTCAGTCCGAGCCGGCCCGTCCCGGCCCCGATGGCGAGCGACAGCGCGCCGAAGACGAGGCCCAGCAGGGCCAGGTGCAGCATCGCGGCGGCGACGTTGCCGGCCGGCAGGTCCATGTCGGCAAGCCGCCCCTCCGCGACGAGAGCCACGCCGAGCACGATGGCGAGCCCGAGGGTCCCGAGGACCATGGCCAGCGCCTTGTCGAGGACGACGCGGGAGCGGGTGACGGGAGTGGTCAGCAGCAGGTCGAGGGTGCGGCGGTCCTCCTCACCCGCGATGGACGACGAGCCCACGCCCACGGCATACAGCAGGACGAGGATGGGCCCCATGAACGACAGCAGCTCGATCTGGATGTAGCCCACGGGAGTCGACATGTCGGCGCCCGCCATCGCGAAGAGGTTGCGGAGCGGCTCCGGCATCGACGCGAGGAAGTCCCGCATCGACGGCTGCCCCTCGAGGCTCGGCCACAGCGCGACGTACATCGCCACGAGCAGCACGACCCCGAGGCACCATGCCGGGTAGGAGCGGCGCTGGTCGTAGAGGGTCTTGCGCAGGACGTCATGCAGCATCGGGACCTCCCGGCGTCGCGTAGTAGGCGAGGAAGGTCTCCTCGAGCTCGGCCTCGGTGCACGTGAGGTCGACGACCGCGTGCTGCGCGATCCGCTTGAGGAGCGGGTCGAGGGAGGTCTGGGGGGCGTCGCAGCGGAGCACGCCGTCCTCGAGACGCACGTCGCGCACGCCGGGAACCGACTCGAAGGCCGCGGCCTGCACGTCGCCCTCGAGCTGCGCCTCGACGTGGTGCAGCGACTTGGCGCGCAGGGCCTCGAGATCCTCGACCGCCACCACGCGCCCGGCGCTCAGCACCCCGATCCGGGTCGCGACCCTCTGGACCTCGCTCAGCACGTGCGAGCTGAGCAGGACCGTGCCGCCGTGCGACACGTGCTGGGCGAGCAGGGCGTGGAACTCGCGCTGCACGAGCGGGTCGAGACCGCTCGACGGCTCGTCGAGCACGAGCAGCTCGGGGCCGGTCATCAGCGCGAGCACGAGGGCCAGCTTCTGGCGGTTGCCCCGGGACAGCTGCCGCGACGGCCGGTGGAGGTCGAGGTCGAGGCGCTCGGCCAGGGCGGCGGCCTCGGGCGGCCGGCCCAAACCGTGGAGGTGCCCGACGTAGTCGACGTGGTCCTGCCCGGTGAGCCGGGGGTAGAGCGCGACGTCGCCGGGGACGTAGCCGACGCGGCGGTGCAGCTCGTCGCGGTGCGTCCACGCGTCGAGGCCGAACAGCTCGGCGCCGCCCGCCGTGGCCCGCGTCAGGCCCATGACGATGCGCAGCGTCGTCGTCTTGCCGGCGCCGTTGGGGCCGAGGTAGCCGAAGACCTCCCCCTCCTCGACGACGAGGTCGACGCCGCGGAGGGCCTCGGTCGCGCCGAACCGTTTGGTGACGCCCGCGCAGCGGATGACCGGAGTTCCCACAGCCTCACGCTGACAGTCGTCCGAGCCCCGCGACAGGGTCCAAAGGCCCGAACGACCGCGGGTGCCCGGCCGGCGCAGTGCGGCTCGGTGCAGCTGAGCGCGGCTCAGTCCCGCAGGTCGACGACCGAGAACGTCCTGGCCTCGATGACCTCGGCGAGCTCGGCGGCCATCGCGGGCGGCACCGCGCTGTCGACGTTGAGCACGCCGATGGCGCGGTCCTCCTGGCGCGAGACCTGCATGCCGCCGATGTTGATGCCGGCATCACCGAGGATGCGGCCGACCGCGCCGATGACGCCGGGGCGGTCGGAGTACTCGAAGACGAGCATGTGGTCCGACAGCGGGACCTCGAGGTCGTAGCCGCCCACCCCGACGAGCTTCTCGACCATCTTCGGACCGGTCAGCGTGCCGGACACCGACACCACCGACCCGTCGGTGAGGGTGCCGCGCAGCGTCGTGACGTTGCGGAAGTCGCCGGCGTCGGGGTCGGTGACGAGACGGACGACGCAGCCGCGCTGCTCGGCCAGGACCGGTGCGTTGACGTAGGTGACCGGGTCCTCGACGACGTCGGTGAACAGCCCCTTGAGCGCGACGAGCTTCCACACGCTGACGTCGTGCGCCGTGATCTCGCCGCGGACGTCCACGTCGAGCTGCGCGGGCACCGTGCCGGCGATGGCGGTGAAGATGCGGCCGAGCTTCTCCACCAGAGGAATTCCCGGACGGACCTCCTCGGCGATGGAGCCGCTGCTGACGTTGACGGCGTCGGGGACGAGCTCGCCACCGAGGGCGAGCCGCACCGATCGCGCGACGGCGATACCGGCCTTCTCCTGGGCCTCCTCGGTCGAGGCACCGAGGTGTGGCGTGACGACGACGGACTCGTGCTCGAAGAGCGGGGACTCGGTCGTGGGCTCCGTGGCGAAGACGTCGATGCCGGCGCCTGCCACCCGGCCCTCTGCGATGGCGCGGGCCAGGGCTGTCTCGTCGACGATGCCGCCGCGGGCGGCGTTGACGATGCGCACCGACGGCTTGACCTTCGACAGCGCCTCCTCGCCGATGAGGCCGACCGTCTCGGGCGTCTTGGGCAGGTGGATGGTGATGAAGTCGGACTGCACGAGCAGCTCGTCGAGGCCGACGAGCTGGGCGCCGAGCTGTCCGGCCTTGGCGGGCGAGGCGTACGGGTCGTAGGCGACGATCTTCATGCCGAAGGCCTTGAGTCGCTCGGCGACGAGGGCCCCGATGCGGCCGAGACCGACGACGCCGACGGTCTTGTCGAGCAGCTCGACGCCGGAGTACTGGCTGCGCCTCCACTCACCGGCCTTGAGGGCCTGGTTGGCGGGGGCGACGTTGCGGGCCGTCGCGAGGAGCAGGGCCACGGCGAGCTCTGCGGCCGAGGTGATGTTGGAGGTCGGGGCGTTGACGACCATGACGCCGGCCTGCGTCGCCGCCTGGACGTCGACGTTGTCGAGGCCGACGCCGGCGCGGGCGATGACCTTGAGCCGCTTGGCCGCCGCGATCGCCTCGGCGTCCATCCTCGTGGCCGACCGGATGAGGACCGCGTCGACGTCGACGAGCGCCGGGAGCAGCGCGTCGCGGTCGGCGCCGTCGACCGAACGGATCTCGAAGTCGGGTCCCAGGGCCTCGATCGTGGCGGGCGACAGCTCTTCGGCGATCAGAACAACGGGCTTGCTCACTGGGGAACCCTTCCGGAGGGGCGAGGCCACACGCACGGCGGGGTGCGGACCGTCGGCGGCACCGCGGTGTGCCGTCGGCGAGTCTAGGCCGCACCCCTGCGCAGATCCACGGGATCCGGGTGGGGTGAGACGTTGCGCTGTCACGGTCAGGAGCGCCACTGTGGGGTCATGCGCATCGTGGTGACGGGTGGCGCCGGGGACCTCGGGTCCCGGGTGGTCCGCGAGGTGACGGCCCGCGGACACCAGGCGGTGTCGGCGAGCCGGCGGTCCGGGATGGACCTGACGACCGGGGCGGGGCTCGACAGAGTGCTCACCGACGCCGACGCCGTCGTGCACTGCGCCGACGACACCTCTCGCGGCGACGACGTGACGGTCTACGCGACGCGCCGCCTGGCCGACGCGGCCGCCGCCCGCGGCACGCACCTCGTGCACATCTCGATCGTCGGCATCGACGACCACCCGCTCAGCTACTACCGCCGCAAGCTGCGCGCCGAGCAGGGCATCGCAGCCGCCGGCGGTCCTGCGTCAGTCCTGCGCGCGACCCAGTTCCACTCCCTCACAGCGTTCTTCGCCCGCAGTCTGACAGTCGGACCGTTCGCCGTCACGATCGGCGACATGGCCCTCCAGCCCGTCGACACCGACTTCGTGGCGCAACGGCTCGTCGACCTGGCGCTGGGGCCCGGGCCCACGGCATACGCCCGCGCGACGGACGTCGCCGGCCCTGAGGTGCTGGCGATCACGGAGGTCGCGCGGCTCGTGCGGACCCACCGCGGCGCCTCGGCACCGCGCACGCTCCGCCTCCCGCCGGTGGGCCGGCTCATGCGCGCCGTGTCCGAGAGCCGCACCGTCCCGGTCGCCGGCACGGCCGACCTCGGCGGCAGGACCTTCGCCGACTGGCTCGCCGCCCAGCCGTCCCGCTTGTCCGGTCGCTGACCGCCGGACGCCGACGGGCGGTGCCCCCACGAACGGGGCACCGGCCGTCGGACCGTCGACCAGGTCAGCGCGCGGCGCTGCCCTCGACGTAGTCGGAGTCAGTCTGCTTGACCCACGCCATGAGCTTGCGCAGCTCGCGGCCGGTGGCCTCGATCGGGTGCTGGGCACCCTTCTCGCGCAAGGACTTGAACTCCGGCGCACCGGCGTCCTGGTCGTCGATGAAGCGCTTGGCGAAGGTGCCGTTCTGGATGTCGCCGAGGACGGCCTTCATGTTCTCCTTGACGTGCGGGTCGATGACGCGCGGCCCGGAGACGTAGTCGCCGTACTCCGCCGTGTCGGAGACCGACCAGCGCTGCTTGGCGATGCCGCCCTCGATCATGAGGTCGACGATGAGCTTGAGCTCGTGGAGGCACTCGAAGTAGGCGACCTCGGGCTGGTAGCCCGCCTCGACGAGGGTCTCGAAGCCGTACATGACGAGCTGGCTCGCGCCGCCGCAGAGCACGGCCTGCTCACCGAACAGGTCGGTCTCGGTCTCCTCGGTGAAGGTCGTCTTGATGCCGCCGGCGCGCAGGCCGCCGATCGCCTTGCCGTAGGCCTTGGCGAGGTCCCACGCGGTGCCGGACGCGTCCTGCTCCACGGCGAGGAGCACGGGCACCCCACGGCCGTCGACGAACTCGCGACGCACGATGTGGCCCGGACCCTTGGGGGCGACCATGAGCACGTCGGCGTCGGACTCGGGCTTGATGTAGCCGAAGCGGATGTTGAAGCCGTGCCCGAAGAGCAGGGCCGCGCCGTCCTTGAGGTTGGGCTGGATGTCGTTCGCGTAGACCGTCCGCTGCACCTGGTCGGGCGTCAGGATGACGACGAGGTCGGCCTCCTTCACCGCGTCGGCGACGGACGCCACGGACAGGCCCTCGGCCTCGGCCTTGGCCTTGCTCTTGCTGCCCTCGGCGAGACCGACGCGCACGTCGACACCGGAGTCGCGCAGGTTGAGCGCGTGGGCGTGGCCCTGGCTGCCGTAGCCGATGACGGCGACCTTCTTGCCCTGGATGATCGACAGGTCGGCGTCGTCGTCGTAGAACATCTCGGCCATGGTGGCCTTCTCCTTCGGTTGCGGTGTGCGTTTGGTCTGTGCGGGTGTGGCACCCGAGGTCGTATGCCGTGTGGCCGGGCCGGACGGCATACGTCCTCGGGAGGGTGGCCGGGTCAGGCGCTGCGGAGGCTACGGTCGGTGATGGAGCGCGAGCCGCGCCCGACGGCGACGAGGCCGGACTGGACGAGCTCCTTGATGCCGAACGGCTCGAGGACGTCGAGCAGCGCGCGCAGCTTGTCTGAGGTGCCGGTCGCCTCGATGACGATGGCGTCGGTCGTGACGTCGACGACCTTGGCCTTGAAGAGCTGGATCGTGTCGATGACCTGGCTGCGGGTCGCCGCGTCGGCGCGGACCTTGACGAGCAGGATCTCGCGCTGCACCGACGCGTGCGCGTCGAGCTCGACGACCTTGAGCACCTCGATGAGCTTGTTGAGCTGCTTGGTCACCTGCTCGAGGGCGGCGCCCTCGACCTCGACGACGACGGTGATGCGCGAGATGTCGGGCAGCTCGGTCGGGCCGACGGCGAGGGAGTTGATGTTGAACCCTCGACGGGAGAAGAGTGCCGCGACGCGGGTCAGGACGCCGGGCTTGTCCTCGACGAGGACCGACAGGGTGTGCTTGCTCATGCTCAGTCCTCCCGCTCCCACACCGGCGCCTCGTGGCGCGCGGCCTGGATCATGTCGTTGCTGACTCCTGCCGGCACCATCGGCCACACCATCGCGTCGCGGTGGACGATGAAGTCGATGATGACAGGACGGTCGTTGGTCTCGAGGGCCAGCTTGATGGCCGCGTCGACCTCTTCGGGCGTCTCGGCCCGCAGCCCGAGGCAGCCGTAGGCGTCCGCGAGCTTGACGAAGTCGGGCACGCGCTGCTCGAGCGGCTGGAGGTTGGTGTTGGAGTAGCGCTCGTCGTAGAAGAGCGTCTGCCACTGGCGCACCATGCCGAGCGAGCTGTTGTTGATGATCGCGACCTTGATCGGGATGTCGTTGATGACGCAGGTCGCGAGCTCCTGGTTGGTCATCTGGAAGCAGCCGTCGCCGTCGATGGCCCAGACGGTGCGCTCGGGCTCGGCGACCTTGGCGCCCATGGCTGCCGGGACGGAGTAGCCCATGGTGCCGAGGCCTCCGGAGTTGAGCCACGCGTTGGGGCGCTCGTACTGCACGAACTGCGCGGCCCACATCTGGTGCTGGCCCACGCCCGCGACGTAGGTGGCCTCGGGCCCGGTCAGCGCACCGATGCGCTCGATGACGTACTGCGGTGAGAGCGTGCCGTCCTCGCTGTCGGTCCAGCCGAGCGGGAACGTCTCCTTCCACCCGGCGACGCGCTCGCGCCAGGCGGCGTAGTCCCAGCCCGACGCGGCGTCGTCCGCGGCCCGGTCGAGGGTGACCTGCTCGATGAGGTCCTTGATGACCTCACCCACGTCACCGACGATCGGGACGTCGGCGATGCGGTTCTTGGAGATCTCGGCGGGGTCGATGTCGGCGTGGATCACCTTGGCGTCCGGGGCGAACGTCGACAGCTGGCCGGTGACGCGGTCGTCGAACCGGGCGCCGAGGGCGATGATGAGGTCCGACTTCTGCAGGCCGGTCACGGCGGCGACGGTGCCGTGCATGCCGGGCATGCCGAGGTTGAGCGGCTCGCTGTCGGGCACGGTCCCGCGCGCCATGAGGGTCGTGACGACCGGGATCCCGGTCAGCTCGACGAGCCGACGCAGCGCCTCGCTGGCCTTGGCGCGCACGACGCCGCCACCGACGTAGAGGATCGGCTGCTTCGCCGCCGCCATGAGCCGGGAGGCCTCGCGGATCTGCTTGCCGTGCGGACGCAGGACGGGACGGTAGCCGGGCAGGTCGATCTGCGGCGGCCAGCTGAACGTCGTCGTGGCCTGCAGCGCGTCCTTGCTGATGTCGACGAGGACGGGGCCGGGACGCCCGGTGCTCGCGACGTGGAACGCCTCGGCGATGGCCTGCGGGATCTTCGCCGGGTCGGTCACGAGGTAGTTGTGCTTGGTGATCGGCATCGTGATGCCGCGGATGTCCGCCTCCTGGAAGGCGTCGGTGCCGATCGCGGCGCTCGCCACCTGGCCGGTGATCGCGACGACCGGGACGGAGTCCATGTGGGCGTCGGCGAGCGGTGTCACGAGGTTGGTCGCGCCGGGGCCCGACGTCGCCATGCAGACGCCGACCTTGCCGGTCGCGGAGGCGTAGCCCTCGGCCGCGTGGCCGGCGCCCTGCTCGTGGCGCACGAGGATGTGGCGGACCTTCTTCGAGTCGAGCATGGGGTCGTAGGCCGGGAGGATCGCGCCGCCCGGGATGCCGAAGACGGTGTCGCAGCCGATGGCCTCGAGGGAGAGGACGAGCGCCTGCGCCCCGGTGACCTCGAGTACCGGCGTGACGACGCCGGCCGTCGGGACGGCCTTGGCCTCCGCCGCGGGTCGGGGACGGGCCAGGGAGGCCACGTCGGCGGGCGAGGGCGCCTGCTTCGTCGTGTCGCTCACGATCTCTTCCTTGTCTCGAGCACTGCGGGGTGATGCCGGTTCGGGCTGACTCCAGCCACAAAAAAACCCTTCTGTCCCGCGGGGGGACGGAAGGGGGCGCGCTGACCGTTCGAGCTGGTCGGCGCGCTAGGGAAGTACGAGGAGTCGGGCCACGTGACAACCGTCCTACGCAGCCCCAACGGTGTCAATCGACCGTCGCACCCGTCTCAGCATGTGACCTCGTGATCTCACCCACTGTCACCCGGTTGCGACGAGGGCGCTGGGGGCTCGCCACGGAAAGTCGGTTGTCGCTCGCAGGAGCCTCTCGGGACACTGACCGTCATGACGAGCGCCGTGCCCCTCCTGCTGCCGCCGACCGCGGCCCACCTCACGCCCCGCCCGCTGACCCGCGAGGACGCAGCTGCGGTCACGGCCCTCATGGCCGCCTGCGAGCTGCACGACGTGGGCGAGGTCCTCATCGAGGAGGCCGACATCGTCGGCGACTGGCAGCGTCCGGCCTTCGACCTCGCCACCCAGTCGGTCGGCGTGTTCGACGGGGACCGGCTCGTGGCATACGCCGAGGTCTTCAAGGGTCGCTGGGCCGACGGCGCGGTCGCGCCCGACCTCCGCGGACGGGGCCTCGGCACCGCCCTGTCGCACTGGACGCGAGCGGTCGGTGCCCGCGACGGCGGCACGCTCGTCGGCCAGCCGGTGCCCGGCGACTCCCCCGGCGAGCGCCTCTTCTCCGCCCTCGGCTACCGCACCCTCTGGACGTCCTGGGTGCTCGAGATGCCGGCGGGCACGACGATCACGCCGCAGCCGCTCCCCGCCGGCTACAGCGTCCGCGAGCCGCGCGACGAGGCCGACCTGCGCGCGGCCTGGACCGTCAACGAGGACGCCTTCCTCGAGTGGTCCGAGCGCGAGCGCTCGTCGTTCGAGGAGTGGACGGCCACCGTCTCCCGCCGCCCCGGCTACGAGCCCTGGCAGCTGCGACTCATGGTGGATGCCGCTGGCGAGGTCGTCGGCATGGCCTTCGTCGTCGTCTCCAGCGGCTGCGGCTACGTCGACAAGCTCGCGGTGCGCCGCGACGAGCGGGGCCGGGGACTCGCCCGCGCGCTCCTCGTCGACGCCTTCGAGGTCGCCCGCGCCCACGGTGGCGAGCGCTCCGAGCTGTCGACCGACTCCCGCACCGGAGCACTCGGCCTCTATGAGAAGGTCGGCATGCAGGTCACCTCGGTGTGGCGTCACTGGGCCGCCGACGTGGCACCGCAGCCCGGGGTCGCACCAGCCTGAGGAGACGTGTGGAGCAGCACACGAGCATCGAGATCGACGCCCCCGTCGCCCGCGTGTGGGCGGTGATGCGCGACGTGCAGCGCTGGGCAGAGTGGACGGAATCCGTGCGCTCGGTGACCCTCCTCGACGACGACCTCCGGGTGGGGGCGCGAGCCCGCGTCGACCAGCCCCGCATCCCGACGACCGTGTGGACCGTCACGGACCTCACGGAGGGGCGCGAGTTCACCTGGGAGGCACGCGGGCCCGGCACCGTGACCACCGGACGCCACGGTGTCGAGGCCACCGGTCCCGGCACCTGCCGGCAACCCTCTCGATCACCCAGTCGGGTTGGGTCGGCGCGGTCGTCGGCCGCGGCTACCGGTCACTCACCGAGCGCTACCTCGCGATGGAGGCGGCGGGTCTCAAGGCCCGGTCCGAGGCCGGGGCGTCGGACCCGAGCACCTAGCCCTCGACCCGTCGCGCACCGGTGTCGTCCGGGGCCGCGGTCAGCGGGGCAGGACGGGGTTCGCGTCGGACGCCGCGACGTCGCCCGGTGTGAGGCCCGGCAGCCACGAGGCCAGGTCATTGACCTGCGCTGGGTTGGCCGGCTCGAGCACGGGCAGCCCGTCGGCGAACCAGATCACCGTCATCACCTCACGCATCTGCGTCGAGGTGTTGCCGAGGGCCTTGTGCACCGTCCAGCCCGAGTGGAACGAGGCGTCGCCCGCCTGCATCGCGACCGGCTCGTCGGCGACGAGACCACGCTCGGCGAGAAGCCGGTCGAAGTGCTCCTCGGACGCGTCGGAGATGCCGATGTCGCTGAGCGGCCCGTCGGCATGGCTCCCGGTCGCGAATGCGAGACCGCCGTGGTCCGGCGTGATGTCGACGAGCGGCATCCACATCGTCAGGCACCGCGAGCCGTCGAGTGGCCAGTACATCGCGTCCTGGTGCCAGGGCGTGTAGCCGCCGCCGGGCTCCTTGAAGAGCGCCTGGTCGTGGTAGAGCCGGACCCGCGGCACCCCGAGGAGCTGTGCCGCGACGCCGGCGAAGCGGGACGCCATGACGAAGCGGGCCACGTCCTCGTCGTGCCGCCACAGGTTCATCACCTGCAGGAACGCCATGCCATAGCTGTCGCGCTCGGCCAGGGGCCGCGTCTCGGTGCTGAGCCGCTCGACGGCCGCGGCGATGGGGTCGCGGTAGGCCGCCGCCTCCTCCCGCGTGGCCACCTGGGCCAGGCGCACGTGGCCGTTCGCACGGTAGGCGGTGACGTCACCGTCACTGACGGGGTATGCCGTGGTGAGCTCGGGAAGCGTGTCGATGGGCATGGGCGGACCGTCCTTCGCGGATCGCCAACGACCGGAGCGGTCGTCGGGTGGCTGAAGCACACCAGACCCGCGGAACCGAGACCCCGAACCTCGTGGTCACAGGGGTACGTTCTGGTTCCATGTGTACGTGAGCGACACCGCATCGACGTCTGCGGTCGGGCCTCAGCCCGCAGCCGCGCGCCTCGGCCGCGTCCTCGTCTCGGCCCGCATCACCGCGGGGAGCGGCCTGCCACCGGGAACGACCCGGCGCCACCCGACGTGGGGGCTCACGTTCGTCACTGCCGGCACCGGCCGCTACCGCGACGCCCGTCACGACGAGCCCATCGGGGCAGGCACGCTCGTCGTCGTCCACCCGGGACATCCGCACTGGTACGGCGCCGACGCCGGCGGCTGGGACGAGCACTTCGTCGTGTTCGACGGCGCCGTCTTCGACTGCGCCGGACGCACTGGAGCCCTCTCCCCCGACCGCCCGCTCGTGCACGGCCTGCCGGTGCGCCGGTGGGCCGCCCGCTTCGCCGCGTTCGACCGACCGCGACCCGCCACGGTCGACGCGCGGGACGTCGAGGCGCTCGACCTGCTCGCAGCCCTGCTCGAGGCGCGCGACCTCGCCGACCACCCGCGGCGACGCGGCCCCGTCGGCGGGGCCGGCTGGCTCGCGCGGTCGGTCGAGCTCCTCGAGGGCGACCTCACCGAGACCCTCGACCTGCCGTCGGTGGCGGCCGAGGTCGGCCTGCCCTACGAGACGTGGCGGCGGCGCTTCCGGGCCGAGACCGGGACCGGCCCGTACGCGCACCGTGCGGCTCGGCGGCTCTCCGCGGCCACCGACCTGCTCGTGCACACCGGCCTCAGCGTGCGCGACATCGCCGCCGCCACCGGGTTCACCGACGAGCGGCACCTCATCCGGCGCTTCCGCGAGGCAACCGGCGTGACGCCGCGCGCCTACCGGGACGCCGGCACCTGACGGCATACGTCAGGCATACGTCATCGTGCGTGACCGAGGTGATGCCGGCACCCGGGCGGGTGCTGGCATCACCTCGAAAGGGCTTGATATGCCGGGCGGCTCAGCCGCAGACGGCGCCGCCGCTCGCGCTGCCGACGAGCTTGCGGTACTTCGCGAGGACGCCCCTCGTGTACTTGGGCTCGGGGTGCGTGACGCCCTCGGCGCGGCGGCGCGCCATCTCGTCGTGGTCGACGAGCACGTCGAGCGTGCCGCTCGCGACGTCGAGGCGGATGGTGTCGCCGTCGCGCACGAAGGCGATCGGTCCCTCGTCGACCGCCTCGGGAGCCACGTGGCCGACGCAGAGGCCCGTTGTGCCACCGGAGAAGCGGCCGTCGGTGAGCAGCAGGACGTCCTTGCCGAGGCCGGCGCCCTTGATGGCGCCCGTCACGGCGAGCATCTCGCGCATGCCCGGGCCGCCCTTGGGGCCCTCGTAGCGGATGACGACGACGTCGTTCTTCTTCAGCGAGCCGGCCTCGACGGCGTCCATGGCGGCGCGCTCGCCGTCGAAGACGCGGGCCGTGCCCTCGAAGACCGACTCGTCGAAGCCGGCCGACTTCACGACGGCGCCCTCGGGGGCGAGCGAGCCGGTGAGGATCGTCAGGCCGCCGGTCTTGTGGATGGGCTGGCTCATCTCGCGGATGACGCGGCCGTCGATGTGGGGCGGGTTGATCTCGTCCAGGTTCTCGGCCATGGTCTTGCCGGTCACGGTGAGGCAGTCGCCGTCGAGCAGGCCGGCCTCGAGGAGCGTCTTCATGACGACGGGGATGCCGCCGATGTGGTCGATGTCCTTCATGACGAAGCTGCCGAACGGCTTGACGTCGGCCAGGTGCGGCACCTTGGCGCCGATGCGGCGGAAGTCCTCGATCGTCAGGTCGACCTCCGCCTCGTGGGCGATGGCGAGCAGGTGGAGCACGGCGTTGGTCGAGCCGCCGAACGCCATGACGACGGCGATGGCGTTCTCGAACGCCGGCTTGGTCATGATGTCGCGCGCCGTGATGCCGCGACGGAGCAGCTCGACGACCGCCTCGCCCGACTTGCGGGCGTACATGTCGCGGCGGCGGTCGGTCGCGGGCGGCGCGGCCGAGCCCGGGATCGACATGCCGATCGCCTCGGCCACGGCGGCCATGGTGTTGGCGGTGTAGAAGCCGCCGCACGCGCCCTCGCCGGGACAGATGGCACGCTCGATGGCGTCGACGTCCTCGCGCGACATGAGACCGGCGTTGCACGCGCCGACGGCCTCGAAGGCGTCGATGATCGTGACCTCCTTCTCGGTGCCGTCGGAGAGCTTGGCGACGCCCGGGAGGATGGTGCCGGCATACAGGAACACCGACGCGAGGTCGAGGCGCGCGGCGGCCATGAGCATGCCCGGCAGCGACTTGTCGCAGCCGGCGAGCAGCACCGAGCCGTCGAGGCGCTCGGCGTTCATGACGGTCTCGACGGAGTCGGCGATGATCTCGCGGGAGACGAGGCTGAAGTGCATGCCCTCGTGGCCCATCGAGATGCCGTCGGACACCGAGATCGTGCCGAACTCGAGCGGGTAGCCACCGCCGGCGTGCACGCCGTCCTTGACGGCCTTGGCGAGCCGGTCGAGGGACAGGTTGCAGGGGGTGATCTCGTTCCACGAGCTCGCGACCCCGATCTGGGGCTTGGCGAAGTCGTCGTCGCCGAGGCCTACCGCCCGGAGCATCCCCCGTGCCGCGGTCTTCTCGAGACCGTCGGTGACGTCGCGGCTGCGGGGCTTGATGTCAGGCGTCTGCGTCATGGCTGCAGCATAGGACGGTGTCCGCTGGGTGGACACCGCATCTCACAGCCTGATCGCCGCGTCGTCGCTGCGGAACCGGTCACCCGGAGGGCCCCGGGATCAGTCCTCACGCCCGCGGCTGACGTGGAAGCGGGTCAGCTCGCACGTGCCGAGGTCGAGGTCGGCCCACTCCCCCGCGTAGCGCAGGACGGCGAGCCCGCTCGTGACGAAACCCTGGCCCAGCGCCTCGTGGGCCTCGCGCGACCCCTCGCCGTCGGTGAGCAGGCTCGTCAGCTGGGCCATGGTCGGGTTGTGCCCCACGACGAGCACCGTCGAGGTGTCGCCGGCGTCCTCGCGCACCGTCTCGAGCGTCTGCTCGGAGCCGCCGAGGTAGACGCTGCGCCGGAACTCGACGAACTCGGTGTGCGCCCCACCCCGGCACGCCTCCTCCCACGTCTGGCGCGTGCGCTGCGCGGTCGAGCAGATGACGAGGTCGGGGACGAGGCCCTCGGTGTGGAGCCAGGAGCCCGCCGCCTTGGCGTCCCGCCGGCCCCGGGCAGCGAGCTCGCGGTCGTGGTCGGGCTTGCCCGCCCCCTCCTCCGCCTTGGCGTGACGCATGAGGATGAGGGTCTTCTCCCGCGAGGCGCTGCTCATGGTTCCGAGCATGCCCCGATCCCCTCGGGTTGTCAGCCCGGGTGGTCCCGCGTCACAGCTCCAGGGCCGGCTTGATGCGCTTCGGCGTCCACATCCGCGACCGTCGGGCCGCGATCGTCGACACAGTCAGCGCGACGACGAGGTATGCCGTGAGCACCCCGAGCGACCCGAGGACCGGTCCGAGGTCGGCGCCGTAGAGCAGGCGTCGCAGGCCGTCGACCGCGTGGCTCATCGGCACGACGTGGTGCACCGCCTGCAGCGGCGCGGGCAGGGTCTGCCACGGGAAGGTGCCTCCGGCGCTGACGAGCTGCACGACCATGAAGACGAGCCCGAGGAACTTGCCGACGGCGCCGAGACGAGCCGCCAGCGCGTGCAGGATCGCGACGAACGTCATCGAGGTGAAGCAGAGGAAGAGGAAGGCGAGCACCGGGTGGGCGATCTTGATGTCGACGCCGCGTCCGACGACGAGCACGAGGGCCGCCACCTGGACGAGCCCGACGAGCGCAGGGGCGAGCCATCCGCCGAGCGCCGTGCGGACCGAGCGCTGGCTCGTCGCGAGCGCCCGCGGTGACAGCGGACGGACGAACAGGAAGAGGACGTAGGCGCCGATCCAGAGGGCGAGGCTCATGAAGAGCGGCGCGAGCCCGGCGCCGTAGGAGCCGGCCGACGAGAGCGAGCCGGTGGACACGCCGACGGGGTTGCCGATCGTCTGCGCCATGGCCTTGCGCTGGGCGTCGCTCGGGTCGGGGATGGAGTCGCGGCCCTTGACGAGACCGTCGTGCAGGTCGGTGGCGCCCTTGGTGAGCGCGTCGAGACCGGACGCGAGGGAGTTCGCGCCCGAGGCCAGCGAGTCGGCCCCGGTGGCGGCCTTGTCGGCACCCGTCGTCAGCTGGCCGGCACCGGTCTTGAGCGTGTCGAGGCCGCTCGAGAGCGTGCTCGCACCGTCGCGCAGCCGGACGGCGCCCGAGTGCGCCGAGGCGATGCCGTCGGTGAGCGCCGGCGTCGCCTTCGCGAGGGCGCGGGCCCCGGTGGCGACCTGGTCGGCGCCCTTGGACAGGCGGGTCAGGTCGCTCGAGGCCGACTGGATGGTCGAGTCGGCTCGGTCGACGTAGCCGTCGATCGTGTCCAGCCGTGACGTGACCAGGGACAGCTGGGCGTCCGTCAGGCCCTGCGCGCGCAGGGTGTCGAGGAAGCTCGTGCGGTCGGCGGTGATCCGGCGCTTGAGGTCGCTCGAGGCCGTCGCGGCCTTGGTGCCGTAGCCGGCGATCGTGCGGTTGCCCGCCGCGACCTGCTCGGCGCCGTCGGCCAGCTTGTCGGTCTGGGCCGGCAGGCTCGCCGTCCGCGACTGGAGCGTGCCGAGCCCGGAGGCGAGCTGGCCGGCTCCTGCCTCGAGGTCGTCGGCGCCCGCGGCCGCCTGGCCGATGCCCGTCCCGAGGCGCTTGGCTCCGGAGGACAGGTCGTGCAGGCCGCTCGCGAGGCTCGTGGCGCCGGTCGCGAGCTGGTGGGCGCCGGAGTCCGCCTTGGCCGCTCCGGCCCGCAGCTTCTCCGACCCGTCGACGGCCTTGACGAGCTGGTCGTGCACCTGGCTGAACCCGAGCAGCAGCTTGCTCGCAGCGGTCTGGCTCACCTCGCTCGCGACGGACGCCGTGACCTGCTTGATGACCTGGCTGCCGATCATCGAGGTCATGTAGTTGTTGGCGTCGTTGGTCTCGAGCACGACGGTGGCCTGACGGGGCTTCATCTCGGCCGTCGAGGCGAGGTCGGCCGAGAAGGTCTTCGGCATGATGACCGCGAAGGCGTACGTGCCGTCGTCGACGCCGCGCAGCGCCTCGTCGTGCGAGACGCGGTGCCAGTCGAAGGACTTCGAGTCGACGAGGTGGTCGGCGACGCTGCCCCCGACCTGCAGCTTCTCCCCCGTGCTGAGCGTCGTCCCGGCGTCGTCGCTGACCACCGCGGCGGGCACCTGCGGGAACGCGCCGTACGGGTCGTGGTTGGCGTAGAGGTAGAGCCCGCCGTAGAGGGTCGGGATGAGCACGAGGGCCGCGAGGGCCAGCCGGGCGAGCCGCGAGGAGGTGAGGCGGCGCAGCTCGGCGACCGCGAGTCGGACGGGGTTCATGCCGAGGGCTCCTTCGGGAGGTTCGGTTCGTCGGCGTCGGCAGCGGGGTCCGCCTCGACGTCGGGTTCGTCGGCCGTGTCGACGGCCGTGTCGTGTGCCGTGTCGTATGCCGTGTCGTGTGCCGTGTCGTCGGGGCTGCCGAGGTCGGCGGGCAGGGACGCGGCCGTCGCTGCCGTGGTCAGCACGATGACGGTGAGGCCGGTCTCCGCGAGGCGCCGGCAGGTCTCGAGCCACACGGTGTGGTCGCCGCCGTGCCGCTCCGGGCCGGCGAGGACCAGGACGCGCACCATGGGGTGCAGGGCGCCGAGCTCGAGCAGCAGGCTCGTGCGCACTCCGGCGGGTAGCTGCTCCCAGGGCCGTGTCGCGCGGTCGGACAGGTCGTGGGCCTCGAGGAACGCTGCCACGGCGGCACGGCCGGCCGGCTTCTCGGCGAGCGCGAGCTCCTCCTCGACGACGGCCTTGACCGCGATGGTGTCCTCGGGGGCCGTGACGTCGGCGACGTCGACGAGCCGGGTGCGCAGCTGGAGGTCGGCCAGGTCAGATCCGGCGCCGATGCGGATGCGGCCGCGCATCAGCTCGACGCGGCCGCCGATGGCGAGCGCCAGGGCGACCTGCGGGATGCCGGGGTCGGTCGGGACGACGGTGACCTCGCCAGGCGGCGCGGTGAACGAGACGTGCTCGACGAAGGGCTCGTGGGTGCCGGCGACACTGATGTCGTCGACCACGACGGTGCGCTGGTTGAAGCCCTGCAGGTGGGGCACCTCGGTTTCAGTCACGATACGAGTATGCATCCGATACGTTGTCGTATTCAATTCGAGCACGTATCCTTGTACACATGACCACGACGGCCGAGCCCCGAATCACCGCCCGACGCCGGGCCACCCGTGACCGTGTGCTCGAGGCGGCGAGCGAGGTCTTCGCCGAGCGCGGCTTCCACGGGGCCACGGTCGAGGACATCTGCGAGCGGGCCGGCTTCACGCGGGGCGCGTTCTACTCCAACTTCAGCTCCAAGGACGACCTCGTCGTCGAGCTGTCGCAGCGCCACTCCGAGGCGCTCGTCGACCGGATCCGCCGGGCCAGCAAGCGCGAGCACGCCGGCGCCGACGAGGTCCTGCGCGACGTGTTCGCGGCGCTCGCCGACGACAGCCGCAGCAAGGAGCGCTGGCTCGTGCTGACCACGGAGTTCACCCTGCACGCGATCCGCGACCCCGAGGCGCGCCGCGCCTGGGCCGCGCAGCAGCGCCGCGTCCGCGACGAGCTCGTGACCGTCGTCGACGAGGCCGTCGCGCGCCAGGGCCTGACCCTGCCAATCCCCACCGAGCTCTTCGTGCGGGCCGCCATCTCGCTCGCCCAGGGGTCGATGACCCAGCGCCTCGTCGAGCCGCGCTCGCTCACCGTCGGCGAGCTCGAGCGCACCGTCCTGCCGATCCTGCTCGGCGTCGCCGACTGAGGTCTTCACCCTCCTCCGAAGCCGCAAGGTGATCCCAAGGTCCTCCCGCTGTGCTGGACGCAGTGGGAGTCGACCGGGGAGGAGACCATGTCCTGGGCTGAGGTGCCCGGCTGCGTCGAGAACCCGGTGTCGCCGACCGCGCTCTCGACCGCGCTCGTCAGCCGCCGGAGACCGCGTTGATGATGTGCACGCGTGCGCCGGCCGGCACTGCCGCACCGACTCCGGCTCCGCGTGTGGCGTCCTCACCGTTGACGAACACCTTGACGTGACGGCGGATCTGCCCGCGCTCGTCGCGCACCTTGCCGTCGAGGACCCGGTGCCCCGAGAAGGCTCGGTCGAGCAGCTCCGCCACGGTCTGCGACTCGGTCGGGGACTCGACCTCGATCTCGGCCACGCCGCCGACGAGGTCGCGGAGCATGCCCGGGAGGATGACGCGAACGGGGGCGGACGGCATACGGAATCCTCTGTCTCTCAACCGAGCTGGGCCGCGCGCACGACGAGCACGTCGGGCAGCTGGGTGGCGATGCGCTGGAACGACTCGCCCTCGTCGGCGGAGGCGAACACGTCTCCGTTGCGGGTGCCGAGGTAGACGCCGACGGGGTCGGAGTCGTCGAGCGAGGCCGCGTCGCGCAGCACGCACGTGTAGCTGTCGGCGGGCAGCCCGTCGGCCTGCATGCGCCAGTGCGCTCCCCCGTCGTCCGAGCGCTGCACCTGAAGCTGGGCGCCCGGCGGGATGCGCTCGCCGTCGTCCTGCACCGGGATGTTCCACACGACACCGGGCCGGCGCGGGTGCGCGAGGATCGTGAAGCCGAAGTCGGTGGGCAGCCCGTCGGCGATGGACTCCCACGTGTGGCCGTTGTCGTCGGAGCGGTAGACGCCCTTGTGGTTCTGGGCGTAGAGCGCCCCGTCGGCCTGCCCACGGGCGACCTTGTGCACGCACTGGCCGAACTCGGGGTACTCGTTGTCGGGCATGAAGTAGGCCCGGATGCCGGGATTGCTTGCCTCCCAGGTGTTTCCGCCGTCCTCCGACCGGTAGACGCCGCCCGCGCTCATGGCGACGAGCAGGTGCTCGGGGTGCCCGGGCTCGGGGACGATCGTGTGCACGGCTCCCCCACCGAAGCCCGGCTCCCAGCTCGGCCGGTGCGGGTGGTCCCACAGCCCGCGGACGAGCTCGTAGCGCTCGCCCCGGTCGGTGCTGCGGAAGAGGGCGTGCGGCTCGACCCCGGCCCACACGACGTCGGCGTCGTTGGGGTCGGGCGTCAGCTGCCAGACGCGCTCGAGCGCCGTGTCGGTGTCGGTGGGGAACGACAGGGCCCGCTCGGCGCTCTCGGTCCACGTGCGACCGCCGTCGGACGACACCTGGACGGTCGGGCCCCAGTGCCACGACTTGACGCCGGCGAGGACCGTGGAGCGCCCCTCGCGGGTGTCCACGGCCACCGAGGCCACCTCGCTCATGAGGAAGTGCGGACCCTCGAGGGCCCAGTCCCGGCGGTCGGTGCTGCGCGCGATCCAGAGCCCCTTGCGCGTGCCGATGGCGACGATGGTCTCGGTCATGTGGACAGTGTCCACTATGACTACGGGGCAGACAAGGGTCCGGCCACGGCATTGTCGACCCGAGCACCGGAGCGCAGGGCCTCCACCTGCCGGCGCACGAGCGCGATGGCCCGCGGCCGCATGGCCTCGGTCGCGCCTCCCACGTGCGGCGTGACGAGGACCCCCGGCGCGGTCCACAGCGGATGGCCCTCGGGGAGCGGCTCGGGGTCGGTCACGTCCAGCGCCGCGCGCAGCCGCCCGGAGGAGCACTCGGCGACGAGGGCGTCGGTGTCGACCACCGCTCCCCGGGCCACGTTGACGAGCAGCGCGCCGTCCGGCATACGACCGAGCATCTGCGCGTCGAACAGCCCGCGGGTCGCGTCGGTGAGCGGGACGATGACGACGACGACGTCCTGGTCGGGCAGGAGCTCGGGCAGCTCGTCGATGCCGTGCACGTGCGGCACGAGGTCGTCACCGGCCCGGGCCCGCGACGCGACCGCCGTGATCGCGACCTCGAACGGCTCCAGACGTCGCACGATCGCCCGTCCGATCTGTCCGTAGCCCACCACGAGCACCCGCCGGTCGGCGAGCGACGAGCGCAGTCGCAACGGCTCCCAGGTCGAGCGCGCCTGGGACGCAGCGAAACCCGGGATCTCGCGGATCGACGCGAGCACGAGGGTGAGAGCGAGCTCGGCTGTCGACGCATCGTGGACCCCCGCCGCGTTGCAGAGCGTCACGCCGTCCGGCAGGTCGTCGACGAAGTGCTCGTAGCCGGCGCTCTGCAGCTGGACGACCTCGAGCGAGTCGAGGCCCGGCGTGACGTCGGCGAGCCGCAGCTTCGTCATGTAGGGCATCACGGCGAGGCGGATCTCGGCGCCGCGCGGGTGCGGACCCTCCATGTCCCACACGAGCGCGTCGACACCGTCGAGGTCGGCGAGCGCCTCGGCGTACTCCGGGTCGGGGACGGACACGACGAGCGGATCAGCAGCCATGACGTCACGCTAACGAAGGCAGCGCCGTGGCCGCGGACCAGTCCGCCGAGTCACGGCTAGGCTCGCGCCGTGATCACGCAGCCCCACGTCCTGGCACTCGGCTCCGGCCGGCGCACCGTCCCCCACGGTGGTGGCCGCCCGACCGCCATCGACAAGCAGCCGGTGGACGCCTTCGAGGTGCGCGACCCGGGACCCAAGCACGGCGGGCTCGGCAGCGGCGTGGTCGGCGACGAGATCGGCAACCCCAAGCACCACGGGGGCGAGCTGCAGGCCGTCTACGCCTACCCGCGCGAGGACCTGGACTTCTGGGAGCAGCAGGTCGGACGCCCCCTGCGCTCCGGTGGCTTCGGCGAGAACGTCACGACCGTCGGGATCGACACGACGCACGCCCTCGTCGGGGAGCTCTGGCGGATCGGGGACGTCGTGCTGCGGGTGGAGGTCCCGCGCATCCCGTGCGGGACCTTCGCGAAGCACATGGACGAGCCCCGCTGGGTGCGGCGGTTCACCGAGGAGGGCCGCACCGGGGCCTACCTGTCGGTCGTCACGCCGGGCGTCGTGCGCACCGGCACACCCGTCGAGGTCGAGCGGCCCACGCACGACATCGACCTGCTCCTGCTCTTCCGCGCCTTCACCGGCGACCTCGAGGCCGCTCGCCGGGTCGTCGACGCGGACGTCGTCCACCCCGAGGTCCAGGAGGGCCTCGTCGACGCCCTCGGGCGACGCGGCCGCTGAGCCACCGTGCTCCCGCGCTCCGCGTGGGACAGAATGAGGTATGCCGCACTCCTCCCGATCGATCGGTCGCGCCCTCTCGGGGTGCGTCGTCGTCGCCCTGCTCACCGCGGCGTGCTCGACAGGCGGGCCGTCGGCGCCCTCGGTCGGGACGGGCACGGGCGCCGGGGGCAACGGCGGGACGTCGGGCACCGAGGCCGGGCGAGGCAGCGGGGCCACGAGCGCGCCGACCGCGACCGCCGCACCGAGCAGCGGCACGTCGGCCCTCTCCCCCACGGCGACCACGCCCGCGGCGCCGACCTCCACCCGACCTGCGACGCCCCAGGCCACGCCCCAGGGACCCACGACGCTGCTGTCCGGGCTCGACATCGCCTGGTCGGTCGCGGTGCTCCCCGATGGGAGCGCCCTCGTCAGCGAGCGCAACACGGGCCGCATCCTCCACGTGCCCAAGCCCGGGTCGGGCGGCGCGTCCTCCGTCGCCGGACGGCTGCCCATCACGCGCACCGAGGGCGAGGGCGGGCTCCTCGGCCTCGCCGTCCCCGCGGACTTCGACGCGGACCCCGTCTTCTACGCGTACTACTCGACCGACAGCGACAACCGCATCGCGGCCGTGCCCTGGCGGGACGGCACGCTCGGCGAGCCGGTCGTCATCTTCTCCGGCATCCCCCGCGGTCGCTACCACAACGGCGGCCGCATCGCCTTCGGACCCGATGGCTACCTCTACGTCGGCACGGGCGAGGCCGGCGACACCTCGCTGTCGCAGAACCTCGGCTCGCTCGGCGGCAAGATCCTGCGCATCACCCCCGACGGTGACCCCGCCCCGGGCAACCCCTTCGGCGGCTCGCCGATCTGGTCCCTCGGGCACCGCAACGTGCAGGGCCTCGCCTGGGACAGCCGGAAACGACTGTGGGCCAGCGAGTTCGGTCAGAACACCTTCGACGAGCTGAACCTCATCGAGCCCGGGAAGAACTACGGCTGGCCCGAGGTCGAGGGGCGCGCGGGCAACCCCGACTTCGTCGACCCCGTGGCCCAGTGGCCGACGTCCGAGATGTCACCGAGCGGCATCGCCGTGGGCCCGGACGGCGCCGTCTACATGGCAGCCCTGCGGGGCCAGTCGGTGTGGCGCGTCCCCGTCGGTGCCGACGGGACGGCCGGCACGCCGACCCGCCACCTGCAGGGCACCTACGGCCGCATCCGCGACATCCACTGCGTCGGCGACCGGGTCTGGATCACGACGAGCAACAACGACCGGGCCGACCGGCTCATCTCCCTGCCGCTCTCGGCGGTCGGCGCCGGCTGACGGACTGCGCGACGTCGGGCCTGCCGCTCCCGGCCGGACGTGGCTAGCCTGACGGACAGGGCCGGCACCGACGCCGTCCACGAGCAGGAGGGGCACCCGATGGGTTCGTACGACGAGATCCTCGACCAGGTACCGATCGACCAGCTGGCGGGCCAGCTCGGCGTCGGGAGCGACGAGGTGCGCCAGGCGACGGAGCAGGCGCTGCCCGCCCTGCTCGGCGGCCTGCAGGCCAACGCCTCCGACCCGGCCGGCGCCGACTCGCTGATGGCGGCGCTGTCGGACCACCAGGCCCCCGTCACCGGCCTCGACGACCTGGACGAGCAGGACGGTCGCGCCATCGTGGGCAACATCTTCGGCGGCAGCACCGACCAGGTGGTCAACCAGCTCGGCGGCCTCGGGGGCAGCTCGGGCGGCCTCGTGCAGAAGCTGCTTCCGCTCCTCGCGCCGATCGTCATGTCGTGGCTCGCCAACAAGTTGGGTCAGGGCGGCCTCGGCGGCATGCTCGGCGGTGGCTCGGAGGACGGCACGATCGGGACCGGGGGCTCCGGCGGCGGGTCCACGGACGGCGGCCCGCTCTTCCCCGGCGGCGTCGGAGCCTCGAGCGGCCCGGTGCAGGCGCCCGGCAGCGCCACCTCGACGGGGGCGGCCGCCGGTGGGTCCAACCCGCTGCAGGACATCCTCGGCCAGGTGCTCGGCGGCGGGGCCGGCTCCTCCGGTGGCAGCGGCGGCGCGGGCGACATCCTCGGTGGCCTGCTCGGCGGCCTCCTCGGCGGCGGCAAGCGCTGACCCCTCGAACGTCGAGAGGCCACCCCTTGCGGGTCCACAGCAGTCGAGAGGCCACTCTTCGTGACGAAGAGTGGCCTCTCGACTACGCGTTGGCCACGAACTCTGGCCTCCCGACGGTTACTGCAGCTTGGCGAGGATGAGCTCGCGGGCCTTGCCGGCGTCGGCCTGGCCCTTCATCTCCTTCATCACCTGGCCGATGAGCGCACCGGCGGCCGCCACCTTGCCGTCGCGGATCTTCGCGGCGACGTCGGGGTTGGCCTCGATGACCTTGTCGACAGCCGCCTCGAGGGCGCCGTCGTCCTGGACCAGCTCGAGCCCGCGCGCGTCGGCGACGGCCGTCGGCGTGCCCTCGCCGGCGAGCACGCCGTCGAGCACCTGGCGCGCCATCGAGTCGTTGAGCCGGCCGGAGACGACGAGCCCGTCGAGCTCGGCGATGTGGGCGGGCGTCAGACCCAGCCCCGCGGCATACGTGACGATGTCCTGGCCCTCGGCGTTGGCGCGGCGCGACGGCTCACCGAGCCACCACTTCTTAGCCGCACCGGCACTGGCGCCGGCTGCCACGGTCTCCTCGATGAGCTCGACGGCACCGGCGTTGACGACGTCGCGCATCTCGAGATCGCTGTAGCCCCAGTCGGACTGGAGCCGCTTGCGGCGCAGTCCGGGAGGCTCCGGCAGGGTGCCGCGGAGCGCCTCGACCGTCTCGCGCGTCGGTGCGACGGGCACGAGGTCGGGCTCCGGGAAGTAGCGGTAGTCCTCGGCGTCGGACTTGACGCGGCCCGACGTCGTGATGCCGGTGTCCTCGTGCCAGTGACGCGTCTCCTGCAGGATCGAGCCGCCGCCGTCGAGGATCGCCGCGTGGCGGGAGATCTCGTAGCGCACGGCCCGCTCGACCGAGCGGAGCGAGTTGACGTTCTTCGTCTCGGTGCGGGTGCCGAGCGGCACGGCGAGCTGGGCCTCGTCGAGCGGCGCACCGACGCGCGGTCGCAGCGAGACGTTGGCGTCGCAGCGCATCGAGCCCTGCTCCATCTTGACGTCGCTGACGTCGAGGGCGCGCAGCAGGTCGCGCAGCGCCGAGACGTAGGCCTTGGCGACCTCGGGTGCGCGCTCCCCCGCGCCGACCATCGGCTTGGTGACGATCTCGATGAGCGGGATGCCGGCGCGGTTGTAGTCGACGAGCGAGTGGTCGGCGCCGTGGATGCGGCCGGTCGCGCCGCCGATGTGCAGCGACTTGCCGGTGTCCTCCTCCATGTGGGCGCGCTCGATCTCGACGCGGTAGACGGTGCCGTCCTCGAGCTCGACGTCGAGGTGGCCCTCGAAGGCGATCGGCTCGTCGTACTGCGACGTCTGGAAGTTCTTCGGCATGTCCGGGTAGAAGTAGTTCTTCCGGGCGAAGCGGCACCACTCGGCGATCTCGCAGTTGAGCGCGAGGCCGATGCGGATGGCCGACTCGACAGCCTTCTCGTTGACGACGGGCAGCGCGCCCGGCAGGCCGAGGCACACGGGGCAGACCTGCGAGTTGGGCTCGGCGCCGAACTCCGTCGGGCACCCGCAGAACATCTTCGTCGCCGTGTGCAGCTCGACGTGGACCTCGAGGCCCATCACGGGGTCGAACTTGCCCATGGCCTCGTCGTAGTCCATGACGGCGTCGGCGGTGGCCGTGCTCATGTCAGGCTCCCTTCGCAGCAGCGGCGCCACCCAGCGAGGGTGCGCGGTCGAGGATCGGACCGCCCCAGCGGTCGACGAGGGCGGCCTCGAGGGCGGCGCCCACCGAGTAGAGCCGCTCGTCCTTGGTCGCGGGCGCGAGGATCTGGATGCCGGCGGGCAGCCCGTCCTCGTCGGCGAGACCGGACGGGATCGACATGCCGGGCACGCCGGCGAGGTTGGCCGGGATGGTTGCGATGTCGTTGAGGTACATGGCCATCGGGTCCTCGAGCTTGTCGCCGAGCTTGAAGGCCGTGGTCGGGGCCGTCGGGCTGACGAGCACGTCGACCTTGCTGTATGCCGCGTCGAAGTCCTGGGCGATGAGCGCGCGGACCTTCTGGGCCGAGCCGTAGTACGCGTCGTAGTAGCCCGAGCTCAGGGCGTACGTGCCAAGGATGATGCGGCGCTTGACCTCGTCGCCGAAGCCGGCGTCACGCGTGGCCGCCATGACCTGCTCGGCGCTCGGGGCGTCGACGCCCTCGGGCAGCACCCGCAGGCCGTAGCGCATGGCATCGAACTTGGCGAGGTTGCTCGAGGCCTCGCTCGGGAGGATGAGGTAGTAGGCCGCGAGGGCGTACTCGAAGTTCGGGCAGCTGACCTCGACGACCTCGGCGCCGAGCTCCTCGAGCAGCGCGACGGACTCGTCGAAGCGGGCGCGGACGCCGGGCTGGTAGCCCTCGCCGCCGAGCTCCTTGACGACGCCGATCTTCATGCCGCGCACGTCGGCGGCGCGGGCCGCCTCGACGACCGGCGGGACCGGCGCGTCGATGGACGTCGAGTCCATCGGGTCGTGGCCGCCCATGACGGCGTGCAGCAGGGCGGTGTCGAGCACCGTGCGGCCGCACGGGCCGGCCTGGTCGAGGGAGCTGGCGAGCGCCACGAGGCCGTAGCGCGAGACGCCGCCGTAGGTCGGCTTGGTGCCGACGGTGGCCGTGACGGCGGCCGGCTGGCGGATCGAGCCACCGGTGTCGGTGCCGGTCGCGAGCGGCGCCTGGAACGAGGCGAGCACCGAGCTCGAGCCACCGCCCGAGCCGCCGGGGATGCGGTCGAGGTCCCACGGGTTGTGCGACGGGCCGTAGGCCGAGTGCTCCGTCGAGGAGCCCATCGCGAACTCGTCCATGTTCGTCTTGCCGAGGATCGGCAGGCCGGCCTCGCGCAGCTTCGTGACGACGGTCGCGTCGTAGGGCGGGATCCAGCCCTCGAGGATGCGGCTGCCGCACGTCGTGGGCACACCCTTGGTCGTCATGACGTCCTTGACGGCGATCGGCACGCCCGCGAGCGCACCGAGGCTCTCGCCCGCCTGGCGCCGCTCGTCGACCGCGCGCGCCTGCGCGAGGGCGCCGTCGGTGTCGACGTGCAGGTAGGAGTGCACCTGGCCGTCGACGGCGGCGATCCGGTCGAGGTGCGCCTGGGTCACCTCCACGGAGCTGATGGTCTTGCGCGCGAGAGCGTCGGCCAGGTCGGCGGCGGTCGCCCTCGTCAGGTCGGTTGGCAGGTCGGTCACGTCGGTGCCTTCGGTTCGTAGCTGCGACAAGCGGTTTCGTGGATGCCCGTCACGGGCGGGGCGTATGCCGGGTGCTCGGCGACACGGCATACGCGAGCAGGTCGGTGGCTGGGGGGCTCAGTCCTCGTCGAGGATGCGCGGCACCGAGAAGCGCTGCTGCTCGGCCTGGGGCGCGCCGGCGAGCACGGCGTCGGCGCCGAGGCTCGGGCGGACCACGTCGGGGCGGGTCACGTTGGTCAGCGGCATCGGGTGCGACATCGGGGCCACGCCCTCGGTCGGGGCCTGCTGGACCTTGGCCACGGACTCGAGGATGACGCCGAGCTCACCCACCATGCGGTCGAGCTCGGCGTTCGAGAGCTCGATGCGGGCGAGGCCGGCCAGGTGGGCTACGTCGTCGCGGGACAGGGATGACATGCGCGCCAGTCTATGGGGCGCCCCAGCGCGCCCGGACCACGCATCCGGCGTCGGCTCGACGGGTCCGCGACGAGACGGGCGTGTCCTCCGGCGGCCTGGCTCGTTGACCACACCGGATCCACGAACTGCCGCAAGGAGAACCCTCGATGACGAGCCCGGCCACCCCGACGACCGACACCCCCGCACCCGAGCCCGCACCCGCACCGGCCACACCGGCCGCCACGACGCCGGAGGCCGGGACGCCCACCCCGGCTCCCGCTCCCGAGCCCTCGGACCGGGCAGCCGCCAAGGCCGAGTCGGGCGCAGCGGCACGCCGCTCCCTCGACGTCCGCGCCGGCGCACGCCGGGCCGCGAGCCTGACCGGCGCCGGGATCACGCGGCTGCGCACGCTGCTCGGCGAGATCGTGTGGTTCGCCTGCCTGCTCGCGGCGACGGCCCTGCTGCTCGGCGCCGTCCTCGTCGTGCTCGAGGCCAACACGCGCAACGCGCTCGTCGAGGCGGTGCTCAAGGCGGCCGACTGGGCCGACCTGGGCGTCTTCAGCCGCACCGCGGGCGTCAAGCAGTTCACCGGCGACGGCGCGACGGTCAAGAACGCCATCACCAACTGGGGCCTCGGCGCGGTCGCCTGGCTCGTCGTGGGCCGGATCGCCCGAAGGATCCTCACCCCGCGAGCCTGACCCCCGGTTCGATGTATTCGCGCGGCCTTCCGGCGTACGCGAATACATCGAACCGGGTGGGTGCGGCGGTGGCGGACCGTCAGTCGCGCGACCTCTGGCGCCGCTCGAGGACGTAGCGGCGCAGGACGTTGCGCCCTGTGCCCCAGATGCCGTGCCGGAAGAGCAGCACGATGACGACGAAGATCGTGCCGGTGATCAGGCCGATGCCCTCGAAGCCGGAGCTGGCGAGGAAGTCCTCGAGCGTCACGACGACACCGGCGCCGACGAGACCGCCCCAGAGGGTGCCGATGCCGCCGAGCACCGTCACGAGCACGACCTTGCCGGAGGTCGTCCACATCAGCTCCTGCAGCGAGGCGAACTGGTGGCTGACCGCGAAGACGCCGCCGGCCAGGCCCGCGAGCCCTGCGGAGATGACGAAGACGGTGATCTTGTAGCGCTCGACGTCGTAGCCGAGCGCACGGGCGCGGGCCGGGTTGTCGCGCACGGCCGTCAGCACCCGGCCGAAGGGCGAGTTGACGACGCGCCAGGCGAGCAGGATGCCGATGAGGATGAGCACGGCGCCGACGTAGTAGAAGTAGAACGGGTCGGTCTCGACGAGCTCGATCCCGAAGAAGTTGCGCGGGATGCCCTGCAGGCCGTTCTCGCCGCCGGTGAGGTCACGCGCCTGGTTGGCGATGAAGTAGAGCATCTGCGCGAAGGCGAGGGTCACCATCGCGAAGTAGATGCCGGTGCGCCGCACCGAGAGGTAGCCGATCGGCCACGCGATGAGCATCGAGAAGACTGCCCCGCCGAGGACGGCCACCGGGAACGGCACGCCCCAGTGGGTGGCGATGAGCCCGGTGCAGTAGGCGGATCCGCCCCAGAAGGCCGCGTGCCCGAAGCTGAGCAGCCCGGTGAAGCCGAGGAGCAGGTCGACGCTGATCGCGAAGAGCCCCCAGCACAGGATGTCCATCGCGACCGGCGGGTAGATCCAGTACGGCAGCATCACGACGACCGCGAGGCCGGCGAGGAGCAGCACGTAGCGCAGCGGGTTTCGCCGCGACAGGATCGAGGGCTGGGCCAGGTCGACGTCGACCTTGGCGGTCATCTGCTCGCTCATGCGACCTCCTCCCGTCCGAAGAGCCCCGAGGGCCGGACGAGAACGACGAGCGCCATCAGCACGAAGATGACGATCTGGGCGTACGTGGGGGCGTAGGCGATGCCGTAGGCCTCGACGAGTCCGACGAGGAAGCCCGCGACCACCGCCCCGAGGATGGATCCGAGGCCGCCGATGACGACGACCGCGAAGAGGATGATGATGAAGTTGCTGCCCATCTCGGCCGTGATGGCGCGCGTCGGGGCGGCGAGCACCCCGGCCAGGCCCGCGAGGGCGATGCCGAAGCCGAAGACCGGTGTCACCCAGCGGCCGACGTTGATGCCGAGGGCGCGGGTGCGCTCGGGTGCCTCGGTCGAGGCGCGCACGATCATGCCGATCCGCGTCTTCGTCAGCAGCAGCCCGACGGCCACGCAGACGACGACGGAGAAGAGGCACGCGAAGATCGCGTACGTCGACAGGTTGACGCTGCCGATGCTCACCTGGCCGGTCAGGCCCGCCGGGACCTCGTAGGGCAGGCCGGAGACGCCGTAGCGCTGCTTGACCGCCTCGACGAGGATCAGCGTCAGCCCGAAGGTCAGCAGGAAGTTGTAGAGCGGGTCGAGCGCGAGGAGCCAGCGCACGAGCAGCCGCTCCATGAGCACGCCGAACCCGAACATGAGGATCGGCACGACGACGAGCGCGACCCAGAAGCCGACGTGCAGCTCACCGAGCAGCACCGCGGAGATGACGGCGCCGAGCATGTAGCAGGCGCCGTGGGAGAAGTTGACGACCCCGAGGACTCCGAAGATCACGGCGAGGCCCAGGGCGGACAGCGCGTAGAAGCCGCCGGCGGCGAGCCCCTGGAGGGTGTACTGGATGAATTCGCTCATGTCTCTCGCTCGTTCGCGGTCGATCGGGAAAACCTCGGTGCATGCCGTCCGGCGCGCCCTCGTGGGACGCCACCGGACGGCATACGCCACCGGCGGGTGTCAGCTCATCGAGCAGGCGGGGTTGGCCTCGCCATAGGCCTCGGCGGCCGGGATCGTCTTCTCGATGTCCTCGTAGTCCCACTCCTCCGGGGCGGAGGACTTGACCTTGGCGAGGTAGACGTCGTGGATGACGGCGTGGTCGGCCTTGCGGATCTCGCCGTTGCGCAGGAAGACGTCGTTGATCTTCTTGCCCTCGAGCTTGCCGACGATGGTGTCGGCGTCGTCGGTGCCGGCCTCCTGGACGGCCTCGAGGTAGTTCATCGCGGCCGAGTAGTTGGCGGCGTGGGCGAAGGACGGACGGGTGTTCGTCTTCTCCTTGAAGCGGTCGGCCCACTTCTTGTTCTGGGCGTCGAAGTTCCAGTACCAGGCGTCGGTGAACTGGGTGCCGGCGAACTGGTCGACCCCGAGCGAGTGGATGTCGGTGATGAACATCAGGCCGACGGCGAGCTGGACCTTGCCCTTGAGCGAGCTCTGGTTGAACTGCTTGACGAAGTTGATGAGGTCGCCGCCGGCGTGCATCGAGCCGACGACCTTGGGGCTGCCCTCGCCGGCCTTGGTGATGAAGGTGGCGAAGTTGTCGCTCGGGAACGGCGAGGCGATCGACTGCCCGACGCTGCCGCCGTTCTTGGTGACCTCGGCGCTGAACGACTTATTCATGTCCTGGCCGAAGGCGTAGTCGGGGTAGACGATGTTCCAGCTCGTCCCACCCTCCTTGGTGATGGTGCCGGCGGTGCCGCGCGCGAGGACGGCGGTGTTGTAGGCCCAGTGGAAGGTGTACTTGTTGCAGCTCGCACCGGTCAGGGCCGTCGTGCCCGCGCCGATGTTGATGTAGAGCTTCTTCTTGTTCTTGGCCTGCGTGGCGACGGCGAGGGCCGCGGCCGAGTTGGGCACGTCGAGGATGATGTCGGCCTTCTGCCGGTCGTACATCTCCTGCGCCTTGGAGTTGGCGATGTCGGCCTTGTTCTGGTGGTCGGCCGTGACGATCTCGATGTCCTTGGCGACGGCCTTGTCGCCGTACTTCGCCTTGTAGTCGTCGATCGCCATCTGGATCGCGACCTTGGAGTTGGGGCCGGACAGGTCCTTGTAGACACCGGACTGGTCGTTGAGCAGGCCGATGACGACCTTGTCGTCGGTGAGCTTGCTCGAGCCGCCGGACTGCGGGCCGCCGGCCCCTCCGCACGCGGCGAGCGCGAGCGACGCGGTCGCCGCGATGGCGACGGTGCCCTGGACTGTCCTGCTACGCATGTCTGCTCCTGGTTTGTGACGGGTTTGTGACGGGGTGGGACGGGTGTGTGACGGGGTGACGCTGGTGGTGCGGTGAGGCGAGGTGGGTGCTGTCGTATGTCGTATGCCGTATGCCGTGTGCCGCGCGGGTGCGCGACGCCTGGTGTGCGCCGTGGTGCGGCGTCGTGATGCGCGGCGCGGGCTGGGTGTGGCGCCGACGCGGGCGGGCTACATCCCGAGGTAGGTGAGCAGCTCGCCCTCACGGGCGCGGAACTCCGCGTTGCCGAGGTGCTCGACGACCTTCCCCTGCGCGAGCAGGTAGTGCCGGTCGGCGACGGTCGAGGCGAACTTGACGTTCTGCTCGACGAGCAGCACGCCGACCCCCTGACCCGTGATCTCGCGGACGATCTCGCCGATGCGCTGGACGATGACGGGGGCCAGTCCCTCGCTGGGCTCGTCGAGCAGCAGCAGGCGCGAGCCCATCCGCAGGACCCGGGCCATGGCGAGCATCTGCTGCTCGCCGCCGGAGAGCTTCGTGCCGGGGAAGTCCCGGCGTTCGTGCAGCACCGGGAAGAACTCGTAGACCTTCTCGAGCGACCAGGCGTCGGGGTGCACGACGGGCGGCATCAGGAGGTTCTCGGCGACGGTGAGGCTCGAGTAGATGCCGCGGTCGTCGGGGACCCAGCCGATGCCGGCGCGGGCGCGGGCGTCGGCCGACCGCTTGGCGAGGTCGCTGCCGTCGAGGGTGATCGTGCCCTCGGTCTGCCGGTGCAGGCCCATGACGGAGCGGAGCAGGGTCGTCTTGCCGGCGCCGTTGCGGCCGACGAGCGTGACGACCTCGCCGGGGGCGACGTCGATGCTGACGTCGGTGAGCACGCGGGCCTCGCCGTACCAGGCGGAGAGCCCGGCCACCTCGAGCATCCGCGGCCCGGCGGTCGTCCCTGCCGGCGCGGTCGTCGTGCCGGTCGTCGTGCCGGTCGTCGTGCCGGTCGTCGTGCCGGTCGTCGTGCCGGTCGTCGTGCCGGTCGTCGTGCCGGTCGTGCCGGCGGTGTCGTCACTCATGGGCTGCTCCGAGGTAGGCCGTGATGACACGCTCGTCGGCGCGGACCTGCTCGTACGGGCCCTCGGCGAGCACCTGTCCCGACTGGAGCACCGTGACGGTGTCGGCGAGCGAGCCGACGACGTGCATGTTGTGGTCGACGAAGACGACGGTGCGGCCAGCCGCGAGCTGCTTGACGAGGGCGATGGTCCGGTCGATGTCCTCGATGCCCATGCCGGCGGTCGGCTCGTCGAGCAGGAGCAGCTTGGGGTCCAGGGCCATGGCGATGGCGAGCTCGAGCGCACGCTTCTGGCCGTACGCGAGCGACGAGGCGGGTGCGCCCGCGCGGTCGGCGAGGCCGACCTGCTCGAGCAGCTCCATGGCGCGGTCCTTGAAGGTCGCCATGCGGCTGACCGAGCGCCACCACTGCTTGCCCATCCCCGTGGGGCTCGCGAGGGCGAGCTCGAGGTGCTCGCGCAGGGTCATCGCCTCGAAGAGGCTCGTGATCTGGAAGGAGCGCGCGATGCCGAGCGGCGCGATCTGCTCCGGCGCCTTGCCGGTGATGTCCTGACCGTCGAAGACGACGGCGCCGGACGTCGGCGAGAGGAAGCCGGTGAGCAGGTTGAAGAGCGTGGTCTTGCCCGCTCCGTTGGGTCCGACGAGGGCGTGGACGGTGCCGCGGGCGACCGCCAGGTCGACCTCCGAGACGGCGCGGAAACCGCGGAACTCCTTGGTCAGGGCCCTGGTCTCGAGCAACGGGGTACCCGTCAAGACCTGCACCTCCTCGTGCGTCGCGCTCCGGTGAGCGGTGGTGTCGCGGCGTGCTGCTCAGGTGAGCGAGGCATCGACCGCGGATAGCTGCTGGAACTGCTGCGAACTTCGGCAAAGCCTAGGAGGGCACCACGACGAAAGGACGGTGGGGACCCACACACCTGAGCGGCTTCTGTGGGGTCGGCACACATGCGAGCGCATCCATCGACGCGCCGCCCGCTCACACCGTGGCGTCGGCCGATCCGGACTCGACGAGGCGGATCCCGCGCTCGTCGACGAGGCGCTCGCGCAGGTCGGCGCGGGCCGCGAGCAGCGCGATGGCCCGCGCGATGCGTTCGGGGTCGACGCCGAGCAGGCGGACGTCTCCGAGGGCGACGACGCGGTCACGGCACCCGTCCCGCGCGCCCTCCACGGGCACGGCCACCGGTCAGGCGCCGTCACGCGAGTCGGGCACCGTCACTCGGGCGACCCGGTCTCGAGGAGGCGTCGGAAGCCGGTCTCGTCGAGGATCGTCAGGCCGAGCTCCTCGGCCTTGGCCGCCTTGGAGCCGGCGTTGGCGCCGATGACGACGTAGTCGGTCTTCTTCGAGACCGACCCGGACGCCTTGCCACCCCGGCTGATGATGGCCTCCTTCGTCTCGTCGCGGGAGAAGCCCTCGAGGGACCCGGTGACGACGACGGTCTTGCCCTCGAGCGTGCGCGGGGCGGACTCGTCCACCTCGTCGGCCATCCGGACGCCGGCATCGGCCCACTTGCGGACGATCTCCTGGTGCCAGTCGACCGCGAACCACGCGGTGACGGCCTCGGCGATGACGCCTCCGACTCCCTCGGCCTGCGCGAGCTCCTCGGTCGAGGCCGCTCGGATCGCGTCCATGGAGCCGAAGTGCGTCGCGAGCGCCCGCGCAGCGGTCGGGCCCACGTGACGGATGGACAGCGCGACGACGACCCGCCACAGCGGCTGGCTCTTGGCCTTCTCGAGCTCGGCGAGGAGCGTCTCGCCGCCGGCCGAGAGGATGCGCCCGTCGACGACGGCGTCGGCGGGGTCGGTCTTCTTCGCCGCCCGCGTGTAGAGCGGGACGTGCGAGAGCTTCTCGCGGGTGATGCCGTAGTCCCCGGCGTGCGGGCTGCCCTCGGGTGGTGCGAAGAGGTCGCCCTCGTCGGTGATGATCCCGGACTCGAGCAGCGCGATGGACCCCTCCCAGCCCAGCGCCTCGATGTCGAGGCCGCCGCGGGAGGCGAGGGCGAAGACGCGCTCGCGCAGCTGGCTCGGGCACGAGCGGGTGTTGGGGCAGCGGATGTCCTTGTCGCCCTCCTTCTCCGGGGCGAGCGGCGTGCCGCAGGCGGGGCACTCGGTCGGCATGACGAAGGCACGCTCGGTGCCGTCGCGCAGGTCGACGACCGGCCCGACGATCTCGGGGATGACGTCGCCGGCCTTGCGCAGCACGACGGTGTCGCCGATGAGGACGCCCTTGCGCTCCACCTCGTACGCGTTGTGCAGCGTCGCGTTCTCGACGGTCGACCCGGCCACGACGACCGGCTCCATCACGCCGTACGGCGTGACCCGACCGGTGCGGCCGACGTTGACGCGGATGTCGAGGAGCTTGGTGTTGACCTCCTCGGGCGGGTACTTGAACGCGATGGCCCACCGCGGCGCCCGCGAGGTCGCACCGAGCTGGCGCTGCAGCGTGACCTCGTCGACCTTGACCACGATGCCGTCGATCTCGTGCGCGCGGTCGTGCCGGTGTTCGCCGTGGTAGGTCACGAACTGCTCGACGGCCGCGATGTCGTCGAGCACGCGCACCTCGTCGGAGGTCGGCAGACCCCAGGCGCGCAGGACGGCATACGCCTCGCTCTGTCGCTCGACGTCGAAGCCGCGGCGGGCGCCGATGCCGTGGACGAGCATGCGCAGCGGCCGGCTCGCCGTGACCTTCGGGTCCTTCTGGCGCAGCGAGCCCGCGGCCGCGTTGCGCGGGTTGGCGAAGGGCGCCTTGCCCGCCTCGACGAGGCTCGCGTTGAGGTCGGCGAAGGCGGCGGTCGGGAAGAAGACCTCGCCCCGCACCTCGACGAGGTCGGGGACGTCGTCGCCCGCCAGCCGCTCGGGGACGCCCTCGATCGTGCGGACGTTGTGGGTGACGTCCTCACCGGTGCGCCCGTCGCCGCGGGTCAGGGCGCGCACGAGGCGTCCGTTCTCGTAGAGCAGGTTGATGGCCAGCCCGTCGATCTTGAGCTCGGTGAGGAAGTGCGCCCCGTCACCGACCTCGCGCTCGACGCGCTCGGCCCAGGTCTGCAGCTCCTCGAAGGAGAAGGCGTTGTCGAGGCTCAGCATCCGCTCGAGGTGGTCGACGGTGGCGAAGCCGGTCGCGAACGAGGCGCCCCCGACGTTCTGCGTCGGGCTCTCGGGCGTGCGCAGCGACGGGTGCTCGTCCTCGATCGCGGTGAGCCGGCGCATGATCGCGTCGTACTCGCCGTCGCTGATCGTCGGCGCGTCCTTGACGTGGTAGGCGAACTGGGCCGTCGCGGCCTGCTCGGCGAGGTCGGCCCACTCCTGGTGGATCTCGGTCGGGACGTCGTCGGTGACGGGCGCGGGGACGGTGCTCTCACTCACGCGCTCATCCTGCCAGCCAGCTGTGACGGTGCCCGGTCGATGACACACGTCACGTGGCGTCGGACGCACCGGGTCTGTTCACCGGGCGACCCAGCGGTAACAATGGGCCCGAGTCCGAGCGCCGCCCCCTGCGAAGGAGCAGAGATGACCAACCTCGCCGCCAACCTCGCCGCCACCGCGGCCCGCGTCCCCGACAAGGTCGGCATCAAGCTCGACCAGGTCGAGCTGTCGTGGTCGGCGCTGCACCGGGCGGCGGCGACGGTTGCCGGGCAGCTGCGCGCGGCGGGCCTCGAGCCCGGTGACCGTGTCTCGCTCATCCTGCCCAACGTGCCGGCCTACCCCGTCGCGTTCTACGGCACCCTGCTCGCCGGCGGCATCGTGGTTCCCATGAACCCCCTGCTGAAGTCGGGCGAGATCCAGTACTTCTACGAGGACAGCGGCGCCCGCTTCAGCTTCGTGTGGCCCGACTTCGCCGACGAGGCGGGCAAGGCCGCCGCCGAGACCGGCACGCGCCTGGTCGTGTGCGGGCCGATGGGCCCGGCCGACGGCCAGTTCGACGCGTCGGAGTCCGCGGCCGAGCCCGTCCTCGAGCCGGTCGAGCGCGCCGACGACGACACCGCCGTCATCCTCTACACGAGCGGCACCACCGGCAAGCCCAAGGGCGCCGAGCTGACGCACTTCAACCTGCACCGCAACGCCGAGCGGTCGGCCGCCGACATCATGGAGATCACCCAGGACGACGTGATCATGGGGTGCCTGCCCCTCTTCCACGTCTTCGGCCTCACGTGCGGCCTCAACACCTCGGTCCAGCGCGGCGCCACCCTGAGCCTCATTCCCCGCTTCGACCCCGCCAAGGCCATCGAGGTCCTCGGGCGCGACCACGTGACGATCTTCCAGGGCGTGCCGACGATGTATGCCGCGATCCTCAACCACCCGAACGCCGACCAGGCCGACACGAGCACCCTGCGCACCTGCGCCTCCGGCGGCTCGGCCATGCCCGAGGCCGTCATGAAGGCGTTCGAGGAGAAGTTCCACTGCCAGATCCTCGAGGGCTACGGCCTCTCGGAGACCTCCCCCGTCGCGTCGTTCAACATGCCCGACAAGCCGACGAAGCCCGGCACCATCGGCCGAGCGATCCCCGGCTGCGAGATGAAGCTCGTCGACCTCGAGGGCAAGGACACCCCGCCCGGCGAGATCGGCGAGATCGCGATCCGCGGCGAGAACATCATGAAGGGCTACTGGAACCGTCCCGAGGCGACGAAGGAGGCCATCCCCGACGGGTGGTTCCGCTCCGGCGATCTCGCGACCGTCGACGACGAGGGCTACTTCACGATCGTGGACCGCAAGAAGGACATGATCATCCGGGGTGGCATGAACGTCTACCCGCGCGAGGTCGAAGAGGTGCTCTACACCCACCCCGACGTGCTCGAGGCCGCGGTCGTGGGCGTGCCCGACGACCTCATGGGCGAGGAGGTCGGTGCCGCCGTGGTGCTGCGACCCGGGTCCTCCGCGACCCTCGAGGACGTCCAGACCTACGTCAAGGAGCGCCTGGCCGCCTACAAGTACCCCCGCCGGATCTGGAGCCTCGACGAGCTGCCCAAGGGCCCCACGGGCAAGATCCTGCGCCGCGAGGTGCGCCCGCAGAACGCCTCCTGAGGGGCCCCGCACGGCTCAGCGGGACCGTGCGGGCCGGGTGCGACACGCGCAGCGGTTGGACTCGCCGTACGTTTTGGAGTATTGACCCGTATCGGTGACACTGGTGCAGGGTCACTATCGACGTGTCGCACCCCGTCCCGCCCTGGGGCGCCCGGCGTCACGTCTGCGAAGGGTATTCACGCGTGAAGTTGAGCATCCGTTCCGCCGCAGTCTCGGGGATGGCCGTCCTGGCCATGCTGGGCGCCACCGCGTGCAACGCGACCGCCACGGCTGACAACGGCAAGCCGGCGAGCTCGTCTGCCGGTGCGTCGGAGGGCTCGTCCGAGTCGCCCAGTCCCACGCCGACCACCGACCCGGTCGTCTTCACGACCACGCCCGCCGCCGGGGCCGAGGACGTCGCCGTCGACACGCGCGTCACGGCCTCCGCGCAGAAGGGCACCCTGACCAAGGCCTCGCTGTCCTACAAGAGCAAGAAGGGCAACCGCATCCCGGTCGACGGCACGCTCGAGGGCGGCACGTGGACGGCGGGCGACCTGCTCGAGCCGGGCGTCAAGTACACCCTGGACATGGAGGCCAAGGACGCCGACGGCAAGGTCACCGAGACCTCCAAGACGTTCCGGACCGCCAACCTCACCCTCGACGACCAGGTCTACGTCGCCGTGTCACCGCGTGACGGCGGCACCGTCGGCATCGGCATGCCGGTCGTCGTGCGCTTCGACCTGCCGGTCGTCGACAAGGCCAGCTTCGAGAAGCACATGAAGGTGACGGCGAGCCCTGCGCAGGAGGGCAGCTGGTACTGGCTCAGCTCCCGCGAGGCCCACTGGCGCCCCAAGACGTACTGGAAGGCCGGCAGCAAGGTGCACGTCGAGGCAAACCTCAACGGCGTGCCCGCGGGTGGCGGTCGCTTCGGCGAGATGTCGCGCACCTCGGACTTCACGATCGGTCGTTCCGTCATCGCCAAGGTCAACCTCAAGACCGACCAGATGGACGTCATGATCGACGGCAAGCTGGCCAAGCGGATCCCGGTCACCGGCGGCCGGGACGGGTTCATCACCCGCTCGGGCGTCAAGGTCATCATGGACAAGCAGACCAACATCACGATGCGCGCCGAGACGATCGGCCTCAAGAAGGGTGACACGGGCTACTACTCCGACACCCCGGTCAAGTACGCCATGCGGGTCACCAACTCCGGCGAGTTCCTCCACACCGCACCGTGGTCCGTCGCCGACCAGGGCCATCGCAACGTCAGCCACGGCTGCACCGGCATGAGCGACGCCAACGGCAAGTGGCTCTACGGCCAGATGCAGATCGGCGACGTCGTCGAGACCACCGGCACCAACCGACCCATGACGATGGGCAACGGCTACGCCGACTGGAACCTCAGCTGGGCCAAGTGGACGGCAGGCTCCGCGCTCTGAGCTCCCCCAGCGCCTGAAGAGGCCGGTCACCCCTGCGGGTGGCCGGCCTCTCGCGTTCCCCGGCCCCGGACCGGCACGACGTCCTCTCAGCCGACGCTGCGCTCCTCGAGCTCGCGGGCAGTCTCGACGGAAGCCCGCTGGACGGCCCGGGCCACGTCGGGCGAGGCACCCGCGAGCCCGCAGGCCGGTGTGACGACGACGTCGGCCAGCGAGGCGAGCGGCAGCCCGGTCCGGGTCCAGGCCTCGACGACGAGGGCCGCCAGGTCCTGCGGTCGCGTGAGGCTGCCGTCCGTGGGCACCACCCCGGCGTGCAGGCGTATGCCGTCCTCCACGGCGACCGCGACGCCCTCCCACTCGCGGGGGCGCAGCAGCGAGACGTCGAGCGACAGCGCGGTCGGGCCGGTCGCCCGCAGGAGCGCGAGGGGCGGGTTCGCCGCGCAGCAGTGCACGACGGTGTCCCCGTCGTGGGCGTCGAGCACGGTCCTCAGGCCGGCCGCCGCCACCTGGGGGTCCAGGCTCGGCAGCCGGCCGAAGCCCGACGACGTCGGCAGCCGTCCGGCGAGGACGGTGGGCAGGCTCGGCTCGTCGACCTGGAGCACGATCTGCGCACCGGGGACGAGGCTGCGGACCGCCGCGACGTGCAGCCGGACTCCCTCGGCGAGCGACTCGACGAGGTCACGACGGGCCCCGTCGTCGACGATGACGCGCTCGCCGCGCGAGAGCCACACGTTCGCCGCCAGCGTCCAAGGCCCGACGACCTGCAGCTTGAGGGCTCCCGTGTGGCCGTCGAAGGCCTCAGCGAGCTCGTCGAGGTCCTCGCGGAGCAGGGCGGCGGTGCGCGAGGCGTCGCGTCCGGGTCGGTCCACGAGCCGCCACCCGATCGGCTGGAGGTCCACGGGCAGCTCGACGAGCAGGCCCGCGGTGCGGCCCACCATGTCGGCGCCCGGCCCGCGCGCCGGCAGCTCGGGCAGGTAGGGCAGCTGCCCATCGAGCAGCTCGCGCACCTGCGCCAGCGCGTCACGCACGGAGGTGCCGGGCCAGGAGCCGATGCCGGTAGCGAGAGTCACCGCGCCAGCCTAGGCGCAGCCGGTCCCCCGCCTGGCACGCCGCCTGACACGCCGCCTGACAGGCTGCTGGCCACGCTGCTGCCCACGATGCGGGTCAGCGGTCGACCCCGTCCGAGACGACCTGCGGGGAGGGCGCGGCCCTCCCCCGGCGGTAGCGTGGCGCCGGTGCGACGCCACGACTTCTCCGGACCCGACGACCTGCGCGCGATGCAGGCGCTCGCCTCGCGGCTCTGGTCGCCGACGAGCCGCTTCCATCCCGGTCAGCTGGCGTGGAGCCGCTACCACCGGCCCGTCGACCCGGACGCCCTGGACGAGGGCGAGGCGATCGCGCTGTGGACCGACGGCGCCGAGGTGGTCGGCTTCGGCTGGGCCGAGGCTCCGGACTGGCTCGAGCTCCAGGTCGACCCCGCGCGGCCCGACGTGGCCGCGGAGGTCCTGGACTGGTTCGAGGAGGTGAGCGACGCCGAGACGCAGTCGGCTCTCGTCATGGAGGGCGACGCCGCCGAGCACGCCCTGGCCGCAGCTGGATTCGCGCCGCAGCCCGACGAGCCGTTCTTCACCCACCACTGCCTCGACCTCGTCGACCTGCCCCCGGTACCGACCATCCCCGGCTACCGCCTCCGCCACGTCGAGCAGCACGAGGCCGCGGCGCGCGCCGCCGTGCACGCCGCCTCGTGGTCCGACGTAGGGCCGTCGAAGGTGGACGAGCGAGCGTACGAGCACGTCATGGCGGCGTGGCCCTACCGCCTCGACCTCGACTGGGTCGCCGTCGACGCGAACGGCCAGATGGTGGCCTCTGCGCTCGTGTGGCTCGACCCCGCCCACGGCGCCGGGCTGGTCGAGCCGGTCGGTTGCGTGCCCGAGCACCGCGGTCGCGGACTGGCGGGGGCGGTCACGATGGCCGCGCTGCACCGGCTCGCCGAGGTCGGCGCCGTCGTCGCCCAGATCAGCCCGCGCGGTGACGACGGCTACCCGGCCCCGCAGCGGCTCTACCGCTCGATGGGATTCCGGCCGCGTGCCCGCACCGTCACGTGGAGCCGTTCGCTCGACTGAGCCCGCCCCGGACGGCTCAGTCGATGGTCGCGCGCTCGAGCCGGGACGCCGCGATCGTCGCGGAGCCGACGACCCGGGTGCCGTCGTAGAGCACGACCGACTGCCCCGGAGCCACACCGCGGATCCGGCTGTCGAGGCGCACCTCGACGTGGTCGCCGTCGGCCCAGGCCGTCGCGGCGTGCTCCTCGCCGTGGGCCCGCACCTGCGCTCCCACGCGCACCACGCCCTCGGGCGCCGGCCCGGACCACCGGGCGTGGTCGCCGGTGATGGCGTTGACGCCGAGGAGCTCGGCCGCGCCGACGACGACCTGGTTGGTCTCGGGCCGGACCTCGACGACGTAGCGGGGCTCGCCGTCGGCGGCGGGCCGCGAGAGCCCGAGCCCGCGCCGCTGGCCGACCGTGTAGGCGAAGGCCCCCTCGTGGTGGCCGACGACGTCGCCGCTGGTGTCGACGATGTCACCGGGCGCCGCGCCGAGCTGGCGCGTCAGCCAGCCGCGGGTGTCGCCGTCGGGGATGAAGCAGATGTCGTGGCTGTCGGGCTTCTTCGCGATGTAGAAGCCGCGCTCGGCGGCCTCCTCGCGGATCTGCGGCTTTCTCGTGTCGCCGAGCGGGAAGAAGGAGTGGGCCAGCTGGTCCGCGTCGAGGACGCCCAGGACGTAGCTCTGGTCCTTGGCAGAGTCGACCGCGCGGTGCAGCTCGCGCCGCACTCCCCCGTGGCCGTCGTCGGCCTCGACGACCTGGGCGTAGTGCCCGGTGGCGACGGCGTCGAAGCCGAGCGCGAGGGCCTTGTCGAGCAGGGCCGCGAACTTGATCTTCTCGTTGCAGCGCAGGCACGGGTTGGGGGTGCGACCCGCGGCGTACTCGGCCCGGAAGTCGTCGACGACGTCCCGGGTGAAGCGGGCCGCCATGTCCCAGACGTAGAAGGGGATGCCGAGCACGTCGGCCACGCGCCGCGCGTCACCGGCATCCTCGATGGTGCAGCAGCCCCGGGCGGACTCGCGCAGGGTCGCTGCGCTCTGGCTCAGCGCGAGGTGCACGCCGACCACCTCGTGCCCCGCGTCGAGCATGCGGGCAGCGGCGACCGCCGAGTCGACGCCGCCGCTCATCGCCGCCACGACCCTCACGACGCGGTCGCCTCCCGGGCGCGACGGGCCCGCTCGATGGCCGCTGGCAGCGCCTCGACGAAGGTGTCGACGTCGGCCGCGGTCGAGGTGTGCCCGAGCGTCAGGCGCAGCGCCCCCCGGGCGTCGCTCTCGGCCACGCCCATGGCGAGCAGGACGTGGCTGGGCTGCGGCACGCCGGCCTGGCACGCCGAGCCGGTCGAGCACGAGACCCCGGCCGCGTCGAGCAGGTAGAGCAGCGAGTCACCGTCGCAGCCCGGCACGAGCAGGTGCACGTTGCCCGGGAGCCGGCTCGCGCCGTCGCCGCGGTGCCACACCCCGGACGGGCGGATGTCGGGCGAGATCGCCATGGCGCGGTCGATGAGGTCGTCGCGCAGGGCCACGAGGCGCGCGGCCTCGGCCTCCATCGACGCGGTGGCCTCGACGAGGGCGGCGGCGAAACCGACGATGGCCGGGGTGTCGAGGGTGCCGGAGCGGACCTGCCGCTCCTGGCCGCCGCCGTGGGTGAGCGGCACGAGAGCGGCCCCGCGCCGGACGACGAGCGCCCCGACGCCGATCGGGCCGCCGAGCTTGTGGGCCGTGACGGACATGAGGTCGGCGCCGCTCGCGGCGAAGTCGACGGGCAGGTGGCCGGCGGCCTGGACGGCGTCGGTGTGCAGGGGCACCCCGAACTCGTGGGCGACCTCGGCGAGGGCGCGGACGTCCTGCACCGCGCCCACCTCGTTGTTGGCCCACATCACCGACACGAGGGCGACCGAGTCGGGGTCGGACTCGATGGCGGCGCGCACCGTCGCGGGCTCGACGACGCCCTCGGACGTGCACTCGAGCCAGGTGACCTTGGCGCCCTCGTGGGCGACGAGGAAGTCGACACAGTCGAGCACGGCGTGGTGCTCGGTGGCGCCGACGAGCAGGCGCACGCGTGCGGGGTCGCGGTCGCGCCGGGCCCAGAAGGTGCCCTTGACCGCGAGGTTGTCGGACTCGGTGCCGCCGGAGGTGAAGACGACCTCGGACGGTCGCGCGCCGAGGCAGCGGGCGATCTTCTCGCGCGACTCCTCGACGGCACGGCGGGCCGCGCGGCCCGTGCGGTGCAGCGAGGAGGCGTTGCCCACGACCGCGAGCTGCTCCGTCATCGCCGCGAGGGCGGCGGGGAGCATCGGCGTCGTCGCCGCGTGGTCGAGGTAGGCAGTCACCCATCGATTCTAGGCCGCCACGACGTCTCTCCCGACCGCCGCCGATGGGGCTGCCGGCGGCCCTTCCGGTGCTCGCCCCACGGGCGCGGCCGCGTGCCTATGATCAGCCCCATGGGTGGCAGGCACGAGGGCACCGGCGGGAGCCGGCTGCGCGCGCCCGCTGCCCACCGGGCCGTCGCCGGGCTCGCCTGCCCGGTCGTCGGCTACTTCGTCGCCCGCCTGCTCGTGCGGCTCGTGCCGTCCCTGCCGACCGCGATGACGTATGCCGTGTGCCTGGCCGTCGCGCTCGCCCTCGGCTGGCGTGCCTGGTCGGCGCGGATCGAGCTCGGGACCCGGAGCCTGCGCGTGCACAACACGCTGGCCACGACCACGGTCGACCGCCGCGACGTGCGCCGGGTGTCGGCGGGCGGGCGGCTCGAGTGGAGACGCGGCAGCGGCCGGCCCGTGCGCCTGCCGTCGGAGGCGCTGCGCGGCGCGTGGTGGACCCTCGGGACGGGACGGCAGGCCTACGCGTTCAACCGCGAGCGACTCGAGAGCTGGGCGCGCCTGACCGCCCGCCTCGACCTCGACACCGAGCCGGCCTGACCGAGCCCCCCGCCCGCGCGCGGGCGCGGGCGAACCCACACACACGTCAAGAGGCCACGAACCGGTCCGGTTCGTGGCCTCTCGAGGTTCAGAGCTCACGTAGGGCCCGCGCCGTGGCGCGGGACGCGTTCAGTCCTTGGCGGCCTTGATCGCGTCGGTGGCCTGCGGGAGCACCGCGAAGAGGTCACCGACGACGCCGAAGTCGACGAGCTCGAAGATCGGGGCCTCGTTGTCCTTGTTGACGGCCACGATCGTCTTGGACGTCTGCATGCCGGCGCGGTGCTGGATCGCGCCGGAGATGCCGCACGCGACGTAGAGCTGCGGGCTGACCTGCTTGCCGGTCTGGCCGACCTGCGAGGTGTGCGGGTACCACCCGGCGTCGACGGCCGCACGGCTGGCGCCGACCGCGGCGCCGAGCGAGTCGGCGAAGTCCTCGACCTTGGAGAAGTCGCCGGCGGTGCCACGACCGCCAGAGACCACGATGGCGGCCTCGGTCAGCTCGGGGCGGCCGGTGGCCTGCTTCGGCTTGGACTCGGTGATCCGGGCGCCCTTGGCGGCGTCGGACGGGGTGAAGTCGAGCACCTCGTCGGCGGCCGCACCCGCCACCTCCTCGGGGGTGGCCGAGTTGGGCTTGACGGCGACGATGGGCGTGCCCTTCGTGACCGCGGCCGACACGGTGTACGAGCCGGCGAAGACCGACTGCGTCGTGGCGACGCCACCGTTGGCGGCCTGGACGTCGACGGCGTCGGTGATCAGGCCCGACTCGGTCTTGACGGCGAGGCGGGCGGCGATCTCCTTGCCCTCCGGCGAGGACGGCACGAGGACCGCGGCGGGAGCCTTGTCGGCGACGAGCTGCGCGAGCAGCTCGGCCTGCGGCACGACGAGGTGCTCGAGCACCTCGGGCGACTCGACGCGGTAGACCTTCTCGGCGCCGAAGCGGGCGAGGGTCTCCTTGGCGGCGTCGAAGCCGGAGCCGACGAAGACGGCGGACGGCTCACCGAGGCGGCGGGCGATCGTCAGCAGCTCGGACGTGGTCTTGCGGACCTTGCCGTCGACGTGGTCGACGAGCACGAGTACTTCAGCCATGATGCGAATCTCCTTTGCTGGCTGGGAAGTTCAGGAGGGTCAGACGAACTTGCGCTCGGTGAGGAACGCCGCGAGCTTGGCTCCGCCGTCGCCCTCGTCGGGGACGATCTCACCCTGCGTGCGCGGCGGGCGGGCGGCGAAGGACTCGACCTTCGTCCAGGCGGCGTCGAGGCCGACCTGCGCGGCGTCGACGCCGAGGTCGGCGAGGCTCCACGTCTCGACGGGCTTCTTCTTCGCGGCCATGATCCCCTTGAACGAGGGGTAGCGCGGCTCGTTGATCTGGTCGGTGACCGAGACGAGGGCCGGCAGCGTGGCCGTGATCGTCTGGGTCGAGGCGTCGCCGTCGCGGCGGATCGTCGCGACACCGCCGTCGACGCTCAGCTCGGACGCGAAGGTCACGGCCGGCAGGCCGAGGCGCTCGGCGAGCATAGCCGGGACGACACCCATGGTGCCGTCGGTGCTGGCCATGCCGGTGACGACGAGGTCGACGTCTCCGATCTTCTTGACGGCCTCGGCGAGCACGAGCGAGGTGGCGACCGCGTCGGAGCCGTGGATGGCGTCGTCGCTGACGTGCACACCCTTGTCGGCGCCCATCTGCAGGGCCTTCTTGATCGCGTCGGCGGCGGCGTCGGGGCCGACCGTCAGCACGGTCACCTCGCCCTCGCCGGCCTCGACGATCTTCAGGGCCTCCTCGACCGCGTACTCGTCGAGCTCGGACAGCAGGCCGTCCACGTTCTCGCGGTCGGTCGTGTTGTCAGATGCGTTGAACGTGCGCTCGGCCTGGGCGTCCGGCACGTACTTGACACAGACGACGATGTTCATGGGTGAACGTCCTCTTCCGTTGCTGGTGGTGGTGCTCATGGAGCTGCCGGAGGTCGCTCCGGCACTGCCTGCCATCCTCTCACTGAGCGCTCGCTCAGTCCGCACGCGTCAGGCGTGACGCTCACCACCAGGGCACCGACGGCGTATGCCGTGTGCCCCCTCGCGCGTCAAGGACCGGCACCCGGGGCGGGTCCGTCAGGGCCAAAACCCTTTGTGCGTGCGCGTGCCCGCTGCAGAGGATGGGCGCATGTCGCTGCCCTCCTCACCTCGTGCCGTCCCGCCGCGTGTCGCCCTCGTCACCGGGGTCGGGAGGCGCCGCTCGATCGGGGCGGAGCTCGCCCTCGGCCTGGCCGCCGACGGCTGGGACCTCGCGCTCGGCCACTGGCAGCCCTACGACGACCGCCTCGGCTACGAGCGCGGCGCGGACGACCCCGCGGCGGTGGCCGATGAGTGCCGCGCCCTCGGCCGCCGCGTCGAGCTGCTCCCGGGCGACCTCGCCGACCCGGCCACGCCGGAGGCGCTCGTCGCCGCGGCGACCGACCGGCTGGGACCGGTGACGGGGCTCGTCATGTCGCACTGCGAGTCGGTCGACAGCGGCATCCTGTCGACCTCGCTCGAGAGCTGGGACCGGCACTACGCGGTCAACGCCCGCGCGACCTGGCTGCTCCTCAAGGCGCTCGCGGACCGGTTGCCGGAGCAGCCTCCGGGAGCGCCGGCCGCAGCCCGCGTCGTCGCGCTGACGAGCGACCACACGGCCCACAACCTGCCCTACGGCTCGAGCAAGGGGGCGCTGGACCGGATCGTCATCGCGGCCGCGGTCGAGCTCGCCGACCGCGGCGTCAGGGCCAACGTCATCAACCCGGGGCCGATCGACACCGGCTGGATGGACGAGCGGATCCGCGCCCTCGGCGTGGCCGAGACACCGGCGGGACGCCTCGGCACACCGCGCGACACCGCGGACCTCGTCCGCTTCCTCTTCTCGGACGCGGGCGGCTGGATCAACGGGCAGCTGCTCCACAGCAACGGCGGCTTCAGGACCTCCTGAGCGCGGTCGCCCGCGGGCGGGACGGCATACGACCCGGAACGGCTCACGCGCAGGTCAGCGGGCGTCGGGGTCGGCCGTCTCGACGACGTGGAAGGCGGGCTCCTCGTAGGGGTGCGCCGCCCGGAGCGCGGCCACGACGTCGGCGCGCAGGTGGCGGTCGAGGACGAGCTCGACGCGGTCCTCGGCGACGAGCGCGAGCTCGCCGACCGACCCGATCGTGGGGTTGGCGCCGGCCGTCGGGCGGAAGCGGCCCGTGCCGCGGGTGACGAAGGCGCAGTCGCGGTAGTCCCCGACCGCACCCGCGCCGGCGGCGAAGACCGCCGCGAGGACGTCCTCGGTCGACTCGACGGGCGAGTAGAACACGAGGACGTCCAGCGGCTGGGTCATCGACCCTCGAACTGCGCCTTGCCCGGGCCGTGCTCGACGAAGGAGGTCATGCCGATCTCACGGTCCTTCGTCGCGAAGAGCGAGGCGAAGAGCATCCGCTCGATCTCGAGACCGCTCTCGAGGTCGACCTCGAGACCCCGGTCGATGGCCTCCTTGGCAGCGCGGACGGCGAAGGACGCGGCACCGACGAAGGTGGAGGCCCACTCGCGCGACGCGGTGTAGACGTCGGCGGCCGGGACGACCTTGTCGGCGAGGCCGATCGCGAGCGCCTCGGAGGCGTCGACGAAGCGTCCGCTGAAGATGATCTCCTTGGCGCGCGAGGCCCCGACGAGACGCGAGAGACGCTGCGTGCCACCGGCGCCCGGGATGATCCCGAGGAGGATCTCCGGCTGGCCGAGCTTGGCGTCGTCGGCGACGACCCGGAAGTCGCAGGCGAGCGCGAGCTCGCAACCGCCGCCGAGCGCATACCCCGTGATCGCCGCGATGACCGGCTTGGGGATGCGGGCGACCGCGCTGATCGAGCTCATGAGCGGGCCGGAGCGCTCGACCATGTCGGTGTACGACATGGACTGCATCTCCTTGATGTCCGCTCCGGCCGCGAAGACGCGCTCACCGCCGTAGACGATGACCGCCTTGACGTCGGTGCGCGCCGTGGCCTCGGCGGCCGCCGCGCGGATCTCCTCCTGGACCTGGACGTTGAGCGCGTTCATCTTCGGCCGGTCGAGGCGGATGGTGCCGATGCCGTCCTCGACCTCGAGCCGGACGAACTCGCCCATCAGGCGTCGCCGGGGGCGCCGGCAGCCGCGTCGTCCATGGGCAGCCAGGACTGGAAGAAGAAGCCGACGCTCTGGAGGATGTGGTTGACCGACAGCGGCACGAGGATGTCGAGATCGGCGTTCGGGGTGATGACGTGCTCGGCAGAGACGACGAGGCTCTCCTGGACGAGCGAGAGCTTGACGATGTTGAGCTGCATCGTGAGGTCGTTGCAGCGGGCGAGGCGCTCGTTGCGGTCCGGCGACACGGGGTCGGCGAGCTGCCACTGGCCGAAGAAGCGCACGAGGGCCAGGTCGCCCTCGGCGACGCGGGCGAAGAGCGTCGTGCTCGTGCCCTGGTCGTCCACGATGGCGAACTCGAGGTCGCCGTCGCCGTCGACGCTCGCCTCGATCCCGAGGCCCTTCAGGACCTCGAGGATGCGGTCGCGCACCGGGGCGTCGCTGGCAGCGGCGCCGTTGGGGCTCGGGGTGGGGCCGGCGTCGGGCGCGCTCGGCATGAAGTTGGGCAGCGAAGTCGGATCGGTCATGCGTCAACCGTAACGAGCCTGCGCGGCGAGGTCGATCCGGCCCGGGCGTGCCGTGGGCCACCCCCTACGCTCTGACACATGTGCCCGCCCCTGCCCGCGACGCCCGACCTGCCTCCGGAGCTCGGGGCGCGGCTGACCGCTGACGGTGCACAGTTCTGCGTCTACGCCGGTCACGCCCGGTCGGTCGAGGTGTGCCTCTTCGACGACGCCGCGGACGGGACGACGACCGAGCGGCGCATTGCGCTGCGCCACCGGGCCCACGGGACGTGGTTCGACACCGTGCCCGGGGTCGCGGCCGGGCAGCGCTACGCCTTCCGGGTCGACGGCGACTGGGACCCCGACCGCTCCCTGCTGCACAACCCCGCCAAGCTGCTGCTCGACCCCTACGCGCGCGCCGTCGAGGGCGGAGTGCACCTCGACCCGGCCCTCTACGCCCACCGGGTGGGCCCCGACCTGCGCGGCGACCTCTGGGTGCGCGACGACCGCGACTCGGCGCCCTTCATGCCGCGCTGCGTCATCGTCGAGGACGAGTTCGACTGGGGCGCGGACGAGTTCCCGCAGCACTCGCTCACCGAGTCGCTCGTCTACGAGGTGCACGTCAAGAACGCCACGAAGCTGCACCCTGGCGTGCCCGAAGAGCTGCGCGGGACGTATGCCGGCCTGGCGCACCCCGCGTTCGTCGACCACCTGCTGGGGCTGGGCGTCACGGCGGTCGAGCTGCTCCCGGTCCACACGTTCACGCACGAGCCCGACCTCGTGCTGCGCGGGCTGAGCAACCACTGGGGCTACAACACGCTCGGCTTCTTCGCGCCGCACGCGGCGTACGCGTCGACCCCCGACCCGCAGGGCGCCCTCGACGAGTTCAAGACGATGGTCAAGGACCTCCACGCCGCCGGTATCGAGGTGCTGCTCGACGTCGTCTACAACCACACGGCCGAGAACTCGCGCGAGGGCATGACGCTCTCGTGGCGCGGGCTCGACCAGCGCGCCTACTACCGGGTCGACGGACGCGGGCGTGACATCGACGTCACGGGATGCGGCAACACCCTCGACCTGACCCACCCGGTCGCCGCGCGCCTGGTGCTCGACTCGCTGCGCTACTGGGTGCAGGAGTGCCACGTCGACGGCTTCCGCTTCGACCTCGCCGTGGCACTGGGGCGGGGCAAGGACGACGGCTACGACCGCGACCACCCCTTCCTCGTCGCGCTGCGCACCGACCCCGTCCTCTCGCGCACCAAGCTCGTCGCGGAGCCGTGGGACCTCGGCCTCCACGGCTGGCGCACCGGGCAGTTCCCGCCGCCGTTCTCCGAGTGGAACGACCGCTACCGCGACGCGACCCGCACCTTCTGGCTGCGCGACCTCGCGGCGTCCGCGTCGGGCGGCGTCGGTCACGGCGTGCGCGAGCTGGCCACGCGGCTCGCCGGCTCGCAGGACCTCTTCGACCGGCACGACCGCGGCACCATCGCCTCGGTCAACTTCGTCACGGCCCACGACGGCTTCACCCTGGCCGACCTCACGACCTACGACACCAAGCACAACGGCGCCAACGGCCACAGCGGCACCGACGGGTCCAACGACAACCGGTCGTGGAACCACGGCGTCGAGGGCCGCACCGACGACCCCGACATCGCCGCCGCCCGGCGGCGGTCCATGCGCAACCTGCTCGGCACGCTGCTGCTGTCGACCGGCGTGCCGATGCTCAACGCCGGCGACGAGCTGGGACGCAGCCAGCGGGGGAACAACAACCCGTACTCGCAGGACAACGAGATCAGCTGGATGTCGTGGGACCTCGCGGCGTGGCAGGAGGACCTCCTCGAGACCAGCCGCCACCTCGTGCGGCTGCGCCGCGACCACCCGGTGCTGCGGCAGCGGACCTTCTTCTCCGGCAGGCAGGTCCACGCCGACGGCTCCACCGACCTCGCCTGGTTCGGCGCCGACGGCCAACCCATGGGCGAGCGCTGGGACGGCCCGGCCGTCGCCGTGCTCCAAGGCCTCTACAACGGCGCCGCGATCTCGGAGCGCTCCGTGCTCCTCGTGGTCAACGGCTCGGCAGGGGCGGTGGACGTGACGCTCCCGACGGCCCCCGGCGCGGCGGCCTACGAGAAGCTCTGGGACAGCGCCGACGAGCGGCCCACTCCCCCGGGCCCGCCCGTGGCCGCCGGTGACTTCGTCACGATGCGCGCGGCCTCGATGCACGTGTGGCGTCCGGTCGAGAGGGCCTGAACCCCAGGAAGTCGGCTACCGGCTGCGGAGCCCCTCGATGACCAGGCCCACCATGTGCCGGGCGTCGTAGCGCGGGTTGCCACCGCCGATGCACAGGTTGCCGATGCCGCGCATCAGCTCGTAGGCATCCTGCCCGGAGGTGATCTCGCCGGCCTCGGCGGCGGCCCTCAGCAGCTCGTCGCACACCGGCACGAGCCGGTCGACGAAGTAGCCGTGCAGCGTCGCGAACGCGGCGTCGTCGGACTGCAGCGCCTCGGCCAGACCGCGCTTGGTCACGAGGAAGTCGACGAACAGGTCGACCCAGCGGGCGAGGGCGGCGTGCGGCGAGGCCGACTCCGCCAGCAGGCGTGGGCCGGCCTCGGCACAGGCCAGCACCTGGTGCCGGTAGACCGCGACGATGAGGTCGGCGCGGGTCGGGAAGTGCCGGTAGATCGTGGCCACGCCCACCCCCGCCCGCCCGGCGATGTCGCGCACCGGCACGTCGACCCCGGACTCCACGAAGGCCGCGGCGGCAGCGTCGAGCAGCGCCTCCTCGTTGCGACGCGCGTCGGCGCGCTTGCGGGGCCCGGCGGTCTGGGCAGGGGTCTCGGCCACGGTTCTCCTCGACGTGGGTTGGCAAAACGGAACTGCGTTCCGTATCGTGTGAACGGAACATCGATCCGTTTCAGCATGCCAGAGGGTGCGGCAGGACGTCCACGCACCCGGCTCCCACACCTTCCCCGACCACGGAGGTCACCCATGCAGTACCGCACCCTCGGACGCACCGGCGTCCGGATCAGCACTCTCTCCCTCGGCGCGATGAACTTCGGCCGGCTCGGCCGCACGAGCCAGGAGGAGGTGACCGCCCTCGTCGACACCGCGCTCGAAGGCGGCATCAACCTCATCGACACGGCCGACGCGTACGGCCGGGGCGAGTCCGAGGAGATGGTGGGCCGCGCGATCGCCGGCCGTCGCGACGACGTCGTGCTGGCCACCAAGGCCACCCTGCCCATGGGCGAGGGGACCAACCACCGCGGCAGCTCCCGGCACTGGCTCATCACCGCGGTCGAGCACAGTCTGGAGCGGCTAGGCGTCGAGCACATCGACCTTTACCAGATGCACCGGTGGGACCCCACGACGAGCGACGAGGAGACGCTCTCGGCCCTGACCGACCTCCAGCGCGCCGGCAAGATCCGCTACTTCGGCTCGTCCACCTTCCCCGCCCACCGGATCGTCGCCGCCCAGTGGGCCGCCCGGGAGCACCACCTCGGTCGCTACGTGACGGAGCAGCCGAGCTACTCCGCGCTCCGGCGTGGCGCCGAGACGCACGTGCTGCCCGTGGCCCAGGAGCACGGGCTCGGCGTGCTCGTCTGGAGCCCCCTCGCCTCGGGCTGGCTCTCCGGTGCGGTGCGCGAGGGACGCGAGATCGCCACGAGCCGCTCGAGCCTCATGCCCCAGCGCTTCGACACCACCGTGCCGGCCAACCGGGCGCGCCTGGAGGCCGTCGAGCGGCTCGCCGCCGTGGCGGACGAGGCCGGGCTCACCCTCATCCAGCTCGCGCTCGGCTTCGTCACCGCGCACCCCGCCGTCACGAGCGCCCTCGTCGGGCCGCGCACCCTGGAGCACCTGGGCTCCCAGCTCGCCGCCGCGGACACCGTGCTTGGTCACGACGTGCTCGACGCGGTGGACGCGATCGTCGCGCCCGGACTCGACCTCGCGCCGGACGAGAAGTCCGACGCTCCCCCGGCGCTGCTCGACGCGTCGCTGCGTCGTCGGTGAGGCCGCGCCCGTCGGCCGCAACGAGACACCGCGACCCGGGCACACGGCATACGTGAACGCTCGAGAGCCGGAGAGCCCGGACCCCACGAGGGGTCCGGGCTCTCCGGTCGGTTCGAGCTGACGTCAGGCGTTGCGCGCGAGTCCGAGCTCGGCCGGGCCGGCGAGGCCCGCGTGCTTGGGCACGACGCGCACGCTGTAGCCGAACGAGCCCGTGCGGCGCAGCGGCTGCGAGCCGGCGAACTGGTGGCGGCCGTCCTCGTAGGACTCGACGAGGGCGAGCGGGGCGACCTCCATGCCCCACAGCTCGTCGGTGTCGTTGACGTGCCCGTGGACGAGCTGCACCTCGACGTCGTCGGGCGTCAGACCGTCGAGCGTGACGTAGGCCCGCAGGTCCAGCACGTCGCCGATCTGCGGCGAGTCCGACAGGCCCGAGGGCTCGACGTGCTCGACCCTGACCTTCGGCCACGCGGCGCGGATCTTCGTCTTGTAGGCCGCGAGGTCCTTGGCTCCGGCGAAGTCGGAACCACCGACCGAGCGGCCGGCGCCGGCAGCAGGGCTGTAGAGCTGCTCGGTGTAGTCCTGCACCATGCGGCTCGCCAGGACCTTGGGGCCGAGGGTCTTGAGGGTGTGGGTCATCATGTCGATCCACCCCTGCGGCAGGCCCGCCGCGTCGCGGTCGTAGAACTTCGCGGCGACGTCGTGCTCGATGAGGTCGTAGAGCGCCGAGGCCTCGATGTCGTCACGACGGTCGGCGTCCTCGACACCGTCGGCGGTCGGGATGGCCCAGCCGTTGCGGCCGTCGAACCACTCGTCCCACCAGCCGTCGAGGATCGAGAGGTTGAGGCCGCCGTTGAGGGCCGCCTTCATGCCCGACGTGCCGCACGCCTCGAAGGGACGCAGCGGGTTGTTGAGCCAGACGTCGCAGCCCGGGTAGAGGTGCTGGGCCATGGCGATGTCGTAGTTGGGCAGGAAGACGATGCGGTGACGCACCTCGGGGTCGTCGGCGAAGCGGACCATCTCCTGGATGAGGCGCTTGCCGGTCTCGTCGGCGGGGTGGGACTTGCCGGCGATGACGAGCTGGACCGGGCGCTCCGGGTGGAGCAGCAGGCGCTTGAGCCGCTCGGGGTCGCGGAGCATCAGGGTGAGGCGCTTGTAGGTCGGCACGCGACGGGCGAAGCCGATCGTCAGCACGTCGGGGTCGAGGATGTCCTCGACCCAGCCGAGCTCCGCATCGCTCGCACCACGCTTCTGCCACGAGGAGCGCACGCGACGACGGACGTCGGCGACGAGCTTCTCGCGCATGACGCGCTTGGTCGACCAGACCGCGTCGGCCGGCACCTCGTCGATGCGACCCCAGGCGTCCTCGCCGGCGATGTCGGCGGTGCCGAGGTGCTTGCGGGCGACGTCGTAGACCGCCCGGTCGACCCACGTCGGGGCGTGGACTCCGTTGGTGATGCTGGAGATCGGGACCTCCACGTCGTCGAAGCCCGGCCACAGGCCGTCGAACATCTCGCGGCTGACGACGCCGTGCAGCTGGGACACGCCGTTGGCGCGCTGCGCGAGGCGCAGACCCATGACGGCCATGTTGAAGATGCCCGGCTGGCCACCCTCGTAGTCCTCGGCCCCGAGGGCCAGCAGGCGCTCGACCGGGACGCCGGGGATGGCGTTGGGCCCGCCGAAGAAGAGGTTGATCTTGGCCGCGTCGAAGCGGTCGATGCCGGCGGGCACCGGCGTGTGCGTCGTGAAGACCGTTGCGGCGCGGACGGCCTCGAGGGCGTCGTCGAAGGTGAGGCCGTGGTCGCGGACGAGCTCGGTGATGCGCTCGACGCCGAGGAAGCCGGCGTGGCCCTCGTTGGTGTGGTAGACCTCCGGCGTCGGCGCGCCCGAGAGGCGCGACCACAGGCGCAGCGCGCGCACGCCGCCGATGCCGAGCAGCAGCTCCTGCTCGAGGCGCGTGTCGCCGCCACCGCCGTAGAGCGACTCGGTGACCCGGCGGGTCTGCTCGTCGTTGCCGGCGACGTCGGAGTCGAGCAGCAGCAGGGGCACGCGGCCGACCTGCGCCTTCCAGACGTGGGCGTGCAGCTCACGGCCGGCCGGCAGGCTCACGGTGACGACGGCGGGGGTGCCGTCCTCCTCGCGCAGCAGCGAGAGCGGCAGTCCGTCGGGGTCGAGCACGGGGTAGGTCTCGACCTGCCAGCCGTCGCGGTTCAGCGACTGCTTGAAGTAGCCGGTCTTGTAGAAGAGGCCGACACCGACGATCGGCACGCCGAGATCGGACGCCGACTTCAGGTGGTCGCCGGCGAGGATGCCGAGACCGCCGGAGTACTGCGGCAGCACGGACGTGATGCCGAACTCGGGGCTGAAGTAGGCGATCGCGGCGGGCGCGGCCTTGCCGGCGGCCTCCTGCTCACGGCTCCACGACTGGTACCACCGCTCGTCGGTGAGGTAGTGGTGCAGGTCCTCGTTGGCGACCACGACGCGACCGACGAAGTCGTCGTCGGCGGCGAGCGCCGCGAGCTCGTCGGCGGACAGGCGCGAGAGCAGCTTGACGGGATCCTCACCCGCCTGCGCCCACTTGCGCCGGCTGATGCTCTCGAACAGGTCGCGGGTGGGCGGGTGCCAGGACCAGCGGAGGTTGCTCGCGAGGACGCCGAGACCCTCGATGCGGCTCGGCAGGACGGTACGGACGCTGAAGCGACGGATGGCCTTCACAAGGGGACAGCATAGGGGTCGCCATGTCGGGTTTTTGCAACCCTTGCAGCGGGGTTTCACCCACTGGACCGACCCGCACCGCCTCATGGGCCAAACGCTGCAACTTCGATACGGTCGAACACGTGACTGGCTCAGCGAAGAAGTCCCGTTCCGGCAAGCCGAACCGCGTGCGCAGCGCCGCTCCCCCTGCGACTCCCCCCGCTTCTCCTGTTGATCCCGTTGCTCCCGCTCCGGCTGCTCCCGCTGTGGCGACTCCCCCGGCTCCTCGGCGCGACGACTCCACCCCGACCGCGGACTCCGCCTTCGTCGACGACACCGCGGCCGGCGCCGTCCACCTCGCTCCCGACCACGCCGTGAGCACTCCGCCGACCGTGGAGGGTATGCCGGGTGGCGCGCTCCCCATGGGACGCATCCCCGTGAGCGACGTCCGTCCGCTCGTCGACGGCGGCACGCGCCCCGCGAAGTCGGTCGTCGGCGAGGAGTTCACCGTCCGGGCCAAGGTCTTCCGCGAGGGCCACGACGCGGTCAACGCCACCGCGGTCCTCACCGACCCCGACGGCCACGAGCACTACTTCGCCATGCACAGCGACAACCCCGGCCTGTCCGAGTGGTCCACGAGCGTCGTCGCTGACCGCGAGGGCTGGTGGACCTACCGCGTCGAGGGCTGGTCCGACCCCTACGCGACGTGGGTGCACGACGCCGGCATCAAGATCGACGCCGGGGTCGACGAGGACCTCATGTGCGCCGAGGGCGTCCGCGTGCTCCAGCGCTTCGCCGAGTCCGTCCGCGGCCTGGGCGTCGACGCGTCCGAGATCGACAAGGGCGTGCTCGCCCTCGGCGACACCCGCTCGCCTGCCGCCCACCGCTTCGGCGCGGCGACCTCGCCCGAGATCACGGGACTGGCCGCGCTCGTGCCGCTGCGTGAGTTCGTGTCGAGCTCACCGGCATACTCCCTGCTCGTCGAGCGCGAGCGCGCGCTCTACGGCGCGTGGTACGAGATCTTCCCCCGGTCCGAGGGCGCACACCGCGACGAGACGACGGGCGAGTGGGTCTCCGGCACCTTCCGCTCCGCCGCCGAGCGGCTGCCCGCCATCGCCGACATGGGCTTCGACGTCGTCTACCTCACCCCGATCCACCCCATCGGCACGACGGCTCGCAAGGGGCGCAACAACTCCCTCAGCGCGCAGCCCGGCGACCCCGGATCCCCTTACGCCATCGGCTCCCCCGACGGCGGGCACGACGCCATCCACCCCGACCTCGGCACCTTCGAGGACTTCGACCACTTCGTCGCCGAGGCCGGTCGCGTCGGGCTCGAGGTCGCGCTCGACATCGCGCTGCAGGCCTCCCCCGACCACCCGTGGGTGCAGACGCACCCGGCGCTCTTCACGACGCGCGCCGACGGCAGCATCGCCTACGCCGAGAACCCGCCCAAGAAGTACCAGGACATCTTCCCGCTCAACTTCGACAACGACCCCGCCGAGGCCTACGCCGAGGTGCGCCGGGTCATCCAGGTGTGGCTCGACCACGGGGTGCGCATCTTCCGCGTCGACAACCCCCACACCAAGCCGGTCGCCTTCTGGCAGTGGCTGATCGCAGACGTCGCCCTTCAGCACCCCGAGACCGTCTGGCTCTCCGAGGCGTTCACCAAGCCGGCGATGATGCACGAGCTCGCCAAGGCAGGCTTCCAGCAGAGCTACACCTACTACGCGTGGCGCAACGCCAAGTGGGAGCTCGAGGAGTACGGCCGCGAGCTCGCGGGCGAGACGACCGGGTCGGCCTACATGCGCCCGTCGTTCTGGCCCACGACGCACGACATCCTCACGCCCTACATGCAGTACGGCGGCCCCACAGCGTGGAAGCTGCGGGCCGCGGTCGCGGCGACGATGTCACCGACCTACGGCATCTACGCCGGCTACGAGCTGATGGAGCACGTGGCGCGCCCCGGCGCCGAGGAGCAGATCGACAACGAGAAGTACGAGTACAAGGACCGCCAGTGGTACCTCTACGAGCCGGGCGGTCCGCTCGAGAGTCGTTCCCTCGCCTGGTACCTCAAGCGGCTCAACGACATCCGCGGCTGGCACCCGGCCCTGCGCTGGCTGCGCAACCTGCGCTTCCACGCCGCCGACGACGAGAACGTCCTCGTCTTCAGCAAGTCCCGCGTCGTCGACCGGGACACGGGTGAGCGGGACACGGTGCTCGTCATCGCCAACCTCGACCCGCACGCGACCCGTGAGACGTGGGTGCACCTCGACATGGAGGCTCTGGGTATGGCCACGTGGTCGACCTTCGAGGCGCACGACCACATCACCAACCAGACGTGGGAGTGGCGCCAGGACAACTTCGTCCGTCTGGGGCCCGACTCCGAGCCCGTCCACATCATCCACGTGAGGAGCCACTGACGCATGCAGGGCCTCAACCTGTCCCAGCCCGGCCTGAAGCACGACCCGCAGTGGTTCAAGAAGGCGGTCTTCTACGAGGTGCTCGTCCGCGCCTTCGCCGACTCCAAGGGCTCCGGCGCCGGTGACTTCACCGGGCTGATCAACCGGCTCGACTACCTCCAGTGGCTCGGGGTCGACTGCCTGTGGCTGCCGCCGTTCTACGCCTCCCCCCTGCGCGACGGTGGCTACGACATCGCCGACTACAAGGCGGTGCTGCCCGAGTTCGGGACGCTGCCGGAGTTCACCGAGCTCGTCTCGCAGGCCCACGCCCGCGGCATCCGCATCGTCACCGACTTCGTCATGAACCACACGAGCGACCAGCACCCGTGGTTCCAGGCGAGCCGCGCCGAGCCCGACGGCCCCTACGGCGACTTCTACGTGTGGTCCGACACCGACGACGGCTACGACGACGCGCGCATCATCTTCGTCGACACCGAGGTCTCCAACTGGACCTTCGACCCGGTGCGCCGGCAGTTCTTCTGGCACCGCTTCTTCAGCCACCAGCCCGACCTCAACTTCGAGAACGAGGCCGTCCAGGAGGCGATGTTCGACATCGTGCGCTTCTGGATGGACCTCGGCATCGACGGCTTCCGGCTCGACGCGGTCCCCTACCTCTTCGAGGAGGAGGGCACCAACTGCGAGAACCTGCCGAAGACGCACGAGTTCCTCGCCCGGCTGCGCGCCATGGTCGACGCCGAGTACCCCGGTCGCATCCTGCTGGCGGAGGCCAACCAGCCGCCTGCAGAGGTCGTCGACTACTTCGGCACCGAGGAGGCGCCGGAGTGCCAGATGTGCTTCCACTTCCCCGTCATGCCCCGCCTCTACTACTCGCTGCGCGAGGAGAAGGCCGCGCCGATCATCGACGTGCTCGCCGACACCCCGGCGATCCCGAGCGGCACGCAGTGGGGCACGTTCCTGCGCAACCACGACGAGCTGACGCTCGAGATGGTGACGCCCGAGGAGCGTGCCGCGATGTACGGCTGGTACGCCCCGGACCCCCGCATGCGCGCCAACGTCGGCATCCGGCGCCGGCTCGCGCCCCTGCTCGACAACTCACGCCCTGAGATCGAGCTCATCCACGCGCTCATCCTGTCGCTGCCCGGCTCGCCCTGCCTCTACTACGGCGACGAGATCGGCATGGGCGACAACATCTGGCTCACCGACCGTGACGCCGTGCGCACCCCGATGCAGTGGACGCCCGACCGCAACGCCGGCTTCTCCAGCGTCGACCCGGGCAAGCTCTACCTGCCCGTCATCAGCAGCCTCGTCTACCACTACAACAACATCAACGTCGAGGCGCAGATGGCGTCGTCGGCGTCGCTGCTGCACTGGGTGCGCGGCATGCTCCAGATCCGCGGGCGCCACCCCGTCTTCGGGCTCGGTGACTTCCAGGTCGTCGAGGCCGACAACGACGCCATCCTCGCGTTCACGCGCACCATGGAGGCCGACGGCAACGAGCCCGGCGAGTCCGTGCTGTGCGTCAACAACCTCTCGAGCCGCCCGCAGGCCGCGACGATCCAGCTGCCCGAGCACCTCGCGGGCCGCGAGCTCATCGACCTCTTCGGCGGCAGCGGCTTCCCGTGGGTCGCGAGCGACGGGCGCGTCACCCTGACGCTCGGCTCGCGCGACTTCTTCTGGCTGCGCCTGCGCGGCGGGGAGGACCACGGCTGATGGCGATCGTGCACAAGGGCGCGACCATCGTGCCGACCAAGACCGAGATGGTCACCGAGTGGATGCCGCGCCAGCGGTGGTACCACGGCAAGGGTCACGTGCCGCAGCTGCGGCGCGTCGGCGGCTTCCGCTTCGAGGACCCCGACGGCGAGGTCGGCTGCGAGACGCTGCTGCTCGCCGACGAGGCCGTGACGCCCGCCGTCGTCTACCAGGTCCCGCTCACCTACCGGGCCGCGCCGCTCGAGGGCGCCGAGCACGCCCTGCTCGGCACGATGGAGCACAGCGTCCTCGGCACCCGCTGGGTCTACGACGCCCCGCACGACCCGGTCTATGTCGGCCAGCTCATGGCGACGATCCTCGGGGCCGGCGTCTCCGACGAGGCCCAGGCCTCGGTCGGCAGCAACGCCCTCGCGACGGGCTCCTCGACGGGTCGCGCCCACGGGTCCGTGTCGTCGGCCACCGTGCTGAGCGGCGAGCAGTCCAACACCTCGATCATCTGCCGCATGACGGCGCCGGGCGGCGGTCCCGCCGAGCCCGTCATCGTCAAGGTGTTCCGCACCCTCCAGGACGGCGACAACCCCGACGTCGTCGTGCAGTCCGCTCTGACCGCCGAGGGGTCCGACCGGGTCCCGATGGCGATCGGGCACCTCTCCGGCGCTTGGGACTCCCCCGCCGACGGGTCGCCCATGCACGGGCACCTCGCCTTCGCGCAGGAGTTCATCCCGGGAGTCGAGGACGCCTGGCGCGTCGCCCTCGTCGCCGCGGCGTCGGGCACGGACTTCACGGCCCGGGCGCGCGACCTCGGAGTCGTGACCGCCGAGATCCATGGCGCGCTCGCCTACTCCCTCGGCACCCACGAGGTGACCCCTGAGGCCCGCGAGGCCGTCGTCGCGTCGATGCGACAGCGGTATGCCGCGGCCGTGGCCCTCGTGCCCGACCTCGCCTCGCGCTCGGCCGCCGTCGACCGCGTCGTGGCGTCGGTCCGCGACGTGCACTGGCCGCCGCTGCAGCGCATCCACGGCGACTACCACCTCGGACAGGTGCTCGACGTGCCCGAGCGGGGTTGGGTGGCCCTCGACTTCGAGGGCGAGCCGCTGCGCCCGCTCGCCGAACGCGTACTCCCCGACCTCACGGCGCGCGACGTCGCCGGGATGCTGCGCTCGTTCGACTACGCCGCCGGCTCCGTGGCGCTGGCCGAGTCCCCCGTCGACGCCACGGCCTGGGCTGCCGCCTGCCGGGCGGCGTTCCTCGACGGCTACGCCTCCGTCGCGGGCGCACCCGACGCCGACACGCAGGCGCTGATCCGCGCGCTCGAGCTCGACAAGGCGCTCTACGAGGTCGTCTACGAGGCGCGCAACCGGCCCACGTGGCTGCCGATCCCGCTCGGCGCCGTCGAGCGGCTCACCACCGAGGAAGGCACGCCATGACCACCGACACCACCCGGGGCCCCTCCCTGGACGACGCGGCCATCACCGCCTTCCTCCAGGGCCGCAACGGACAGCCCCACGACCTGCTCGGTCACCACGTCGGCCCGGGCGGTCTGACCATCACGGCCTACCGCCCGTACGCCACCCGCGTCGGCGCCCGTCTCGACTCGGGCGAGCGCGTCGACCTGCAGCACGTCCGGGACGGCATCTGGTCGATGACGTCTCCCGACTTCGGCACGACGCACGACTACCGCCTGCTCGTCGAGTACGGCGACGGCGTCGAGCACGAGCAGGACGACCCGTACCGCTTCGCGCCGACCCTCGGCGAGATCGACCGGCACCTCATCAACGAGGGACGCCACGAGCAGCTGTGGACCGTCCTCGGCGCCCACGTGCGCCACTACCCCGGACCCCTCGGAGACGTCTGGGGCGTGTCCTTCGCCGTCTGGGCGCCCCGCGCCAAGGCCGTCCACGTCATCGGCGACTTCAACGACTGGGACCGTCGCTCGCACCCGATGCGCGCCCTCGGCGAGAGCGGCATCTGGGAGCTGTTCCTGCCCGGTGCCCAGGAGGGGATGAACTACCAGTTCGCCGTGCGCGGGCCCGACGAGCTCGTCCGGCTCAAGAGCGACCCGATGGCGCGCATGACGGAGGTGGCGCCCAAGCAGGCTGCCATCGTCACCGAGACCCACTACGACTGGCGCGACGACGACTGGATGGAGCGTCGCCGCACGAGCAACGCGCACCAGGGGCCCATGAGCATCTACGAGGTGCACCTCGGCTCGTGGCGCCAGGAGCTGGGCTACCGCGGTCTCGCCGAGCACCTCGTCAACTACGTGCGCGACCTCGGCTTCACCCACGTCGAGTTCCTCCCCGTCATGGAGCACCCCTACGTGCCCTCGTGGGGTTACCACGTCACCGGCTACTACGCCCCGAGCTCGCGCTGGGGCCGCCCTGACGACTTCCGCTACCTCGTCGACGAGCTCCACCGTGCCGGCATCGGTGTGCTGCTCGACTGGGTGCCGGGCCACTTCGCCACCGACGAGTGGGCCCTCGCCCGCTTCGACGGGCTGCCGCTCTACGAGCACCCGGACCCGCGCAAGGGATGGCACCCCGAGTGGGGCTCGAACATCTTCGACTACGGCCGCCCCGAGGTGCGCAACTTCCTCGTCGCCAACGCGCTCTACTGGCTCGAGGAGTACCACATCGACGGTCTTCGGGTCGACGGCGTCGCCTCGATGCTCTACCTCGACTACGCCCGCAATCCCGGCGAGTGGATCCCCAACAAGGACGGTGGCCGCGAGAACCTCGAGGCCGTCGAGCTGCTCAAGGAGACCAACGCGACGGCCTACAAGCGCTACGGCGGCGTGGTCACCATCGCCGAGGAGTCGACGACGTGGCCCGGCGTCACGAAGCCGACCAACGTGGGCGGCCTCGGGTTCGGGTTCAAGTGGAACATGGGCTGGATGAACGACTCGCTGAAGTACCTCGGGTCGGACCCCATCTACCGTCAGTACGAGCACGGCAAGCTGACCTTCTCGCTCATGTACGCGTTCGACGAGAACTTCGTGCTGCCGATCAGCCACGACGAGGTCGTGCACGGCAAGGGCTCGCTCCTGCGCAAGTCGCGCGGTCCGCGCGAGGAGCAGGTGGCCACGCTGCGCGCCTTCCTCGCCTACCTCTGGTGCCACCCCGGCAAGCAGCTGCTCTTCATGGGCTGCGAGTTCGGCCAGGAGTCCGAGTGGTCCGAGGGGCGCAGCCTCGACTGGTGGCTGCTCGAGCAGCCGCTGCACTACCGCGTGCACAACCTCGTCAAGGACCTCAACGGGATCTACCGCAGCCACCGCGCGCTGTGGGAGCTCGACGCCGACCCCTCGGGGTTCGAGTGGCTCGAGGCCGATGACGCCGCCCACAACACGTTCTCGTGGCTTCGCTTCGGCACGGGCGACCGCGCGACGGACGCCCCCGTCGTCGCGTGCGTCATGAACTTCAGCGGCGAGACGCAGCAGTCCTACCGGATCGGCGTGCCGCGGGGCGGGAGGTGGACGGTCGTGCTCGACACCGCCGGCTACCACCCCGACGCGCCGAGCAGCACCGGTCTCGTCGTCGAGGCGCGCCAGGAGGCGTGGCACGACCAGCCGTATGCCGTCGACGTCACGGTGCCGCGCCTGTCGACCGTGTGGCTCGTCCCCGTCGACGAGCCCACGACCCCGGCGGTCGCAGGTGCCTCGGGTAGCTCGGCAGGCACTGCGACGCTCGCCGGGGCTGCCACCGGTGCCGCATCCAGCGCCGTCGCCCCAGCCCCTGCCGCCACGACCACGAACGGAGACCCCTCATGACCCACCCGCGCGCCGGTCAGCCCGCCGAGGCCCAGGACCTCGTCGACGTCGACGCCCTCGTCGGCGCCTACTACGACCGCCACCCGGACGTCGACGACCCCGACCAGCAGGTCGCCTTCGGCACGTCGGGGCACCGGGGGTCGAGCCTGCGCACGGCCTTCAACGAGGACCACATCCTCGCCACGACGCAGGCCATCGTCGACTACCGCGTGTCGCAGGGCTTCGACGGTCCGCTCTTCATCGGGCGCGACACCCACGCCCTGTCCGAGCCGGCGTGGCGCTCGGCGCTCGAGGTGCTCGTCGCCAACGGCGTGCAGGTGCTCGTCGACGACCGCGACGGCTTCACCCCGACACCCGCCGTGTCGCACGCCATCCTGCGCGCCAACCGCGGGAAGGCTTCCGGGGCAAGCGGTCTCGCGGACGGCATCGTCGTCACGCCGTCGCACAACCCCCCGGCCGACGGCGGTTTCAAGTACAACCCGCCGCACGGCGGGCCGGCCGACACCGACGCCACCTCCGTCATCGCCAAGCGCGCCAACGACCTCATCCGTGGTGGGCTGCGCGACGTCCGACGGGTGTCCTTCGAGCAGGCACGCGGCGAGGCCGGCTCGTACGACTTCATGGGCACCTACGTCGATGACCTCCCCAACGTCGTCGACCTCGCCAAGGTCCGCGAGGCCGGCGTCCGCATCGGCGCCGATCCCCTGGGTGGCGCGTCGGTGGCCTACTGGGGCGAGATCGGCGAGCGGCACGGGCTCGACCTCACGGTGGTCAACCCGCGCGTCGACCCGCAGTGGGCGTTCATGACGCTCGACTGGGACGGCAAGATCCGGATGGACTGCAGCTCCCCCTCGGCGATGGCCTCGCTCATCCACGCCAAGGACGCCTACGACATCTCGACGGGCAACGACGCCGACGCCGACCGGCACGGCATCGTCACCCCGGACGCCGGGCTGATGAACCCCAACCACTACCTCGCCGTCGCCATCCAGTACCTCTACGGCGGGGCGCGCCCCGGCTGGCCGGCGACCACGGCCATCGGCAAGACCCTCGTGTCGTCCTCGATGATCGACCGCGTCGCCGGCGACCTCGGCCGCACGCTGCTCGAGGTCCCTGTGGGCTTCAAGTGGTTCGTGCCCGGCCTGCTCGACGGCTCGGTGGGCTTCGGCGGCGAGGAGTCGGCCGGCGCCAGCTTCCTGCGCCAGGACGGCACCGTCTGGTCCACCGACAAGGACGGCATCCTGCTCGCGCTGCTGGCCTCCGAGATCCTCGCCGCGACCGGCAGGACCCCCAGCGCGCACTACGCCGAGCTGACCGCGCGACACGGCGACCCGGCATACGCCCGCATCGACGCCGCCGCGTCGCGCGAGGAGAAGGCCAAGCTCGGTGCCCTCTCCCCCGACGACGTGACCGCGGAGACCCTTGCGGGAGAGCCGATCACGGGCAAGCTCACCGAGGCTCCCGGCAACGGCGCCAAGATCGGCGGCCTCAAGGTCACGACGGAGAGCGCGTGGTTCGCCGCGCGTCCGTCGGGCACCGAGGACGTCTACAAGATCTACGCCGAGTCCTTCCAGGGACCCGAGCACCTCGTCCGCGTGCAGGCCGAGGCCAAGGACGTCGTGTCGGCGGCCCTCGGCGGATGAGCGACCCCGACGAGACCGGTCCGCGCGGCCGGCTCCTGCTCGTGACGGCGGCCCGGGCCTCGGCCCGGGCCGCTCTCGCCTCCGCCGTAGCCGCACGGCTCGAGCGCGCCGTCGTCGTGGACGGGGCGGCGCTCGAGCAGACGCTCACGACCGGGGACGTGCCCGGCTGGGACGACCCGCCGACGCCGGAGCAGCTGCGGCTGCGCCTGCTGCGCTGGTCGGCGGCCCTCGCCGTCGCCGAGACCTACCAGCTCGAGGGCTTCGACGCGGTCGTCGCCGAGGACGCGCTCGGCGACCGCCTCGAGGACTTCCTCGACCTCGTCGAGCCCGAGCCGGTGCACGTCGTCGTCGTGCGCGACGGGGCCGACCCGCGCACCCCGCGCTGGGGGCTCTGGGTCGACACCGAAGGGGGCGAAGGCGCCGAAGTCACGGACGGCACCGCCGACGACGTGGTGGCGCGCCTGTCGGACGCCCTCGTCCTCACCGCCGAGACCGACTGACCTCACCGACGCGCCCTGGCGCCACCGACCCAGCCTGTCGGCACCGAGCCACTCTGTCGGCACCGAGTCACTCTGTCGGTACCGCAGTGGCACGACAGCGCCGAGGCACCCCTACCCGGGTGGCTCGGCGCTGTCGGCATGGCTCGGAAGGCTCTAGAAGAGGGCGCTCATGAGGGACTTGCGGGCCCTGGCGACCCGCTCGTCGGTGACCCCGACGACCTCGAAGAGCTCGACGAGGTGCTCACGGGCCTTGTTGCGGTCGGCGTCGGCCGTGACCCGCACCGTGTCGATGAGGCGCAGGAACGCGTCCTCGACGTGGCCACCGAGCAGATCGAGGTCGGCCACGAGGATCTGCGCGTCGACGTCGGTCGGCGCTGCGGCCGCGGCGGCGCGAGCGGCCTGGAGGTCGGCGCCCTGGGTGCGCTGCATGAGGCCGACCTGGGCGAGGCCGAGCTTGGCGTCGGTGTCGGCCGGGCTCTGCGCGAGGGCCTCGCGGTAGGCCGCGGCGGCGGTGTCGAGGTCCCCGGCCTCGATGGCGTCGAAGGCCTTCTGGTGGAGCGGCGGGAGGGGCTGCTCCTGCTCGGGCTCACCGGCCTCGCCAGCGGCGCCGTCGACTCCCGGGACGGTGCCCGTGACGCCGTGCTGGGCCGCGAGCTGCAGGACCTGGTCGATGACGGCCGCGACCTGCGCCTCGGGCTGCACGCCCTCGAAGAGGGGGACGGGCTGGCTCTGGACGAAGGCGAAGCTCACGGGGACGGCCTGGACCTGGAAGGCCTGCAGGATCGTAGGGTTGGCGTCGACGTCGACGGTCACGAGCTGGAAGCGTCCGCCGTAGCGGCGCGCGACCGAGCCGAGGGTCGTGACGAAGTCGGCCGACTCCTGGAGCCGCGGTGACCACAGCACCATGACCACGGGGTGCCGGTCCGAGGCCGCGATGACCTCGCGGATCGAGGCGTCAGTGCCCTCGATGACGAGGCCAGCACCGTCCGCGGAGGTGGAGGCCGCGCCGGATGCGGGGCCAGCCGGCGGGGCCGGACGCTTGAGCGATGACAGGTCGACGGCACCGCGAAGTGCTGCTGCGGTGAATGGCTGGTGACTCATAGATCAATCCTGCCTCACCGACCCGAGCCGGCGACGAGCTGGTCGGACGCGGCGACGATGCGCGCCTGTCCCGACGCGGGGATGACGACGGCGATGATCTCGTTGGAGGTCAGGTTGGCCTCGGTCGTGATCTGCTTGATGCCGGTCAGGAGCGTGAGGTCCTTGGCCGGGGTGAGCTTGACGGGAGTCCGCATGGCGATCGCGTCGTTGCGCACGAGGTGGGCGAAGACGATGGCGCCCTTGCCGTCCTTGAGCCGCAGGCCACCGATGACGCCCTTGGGCTCGTGCTCCTGGGTGAAGGCGCCCTGGTTGTTGAGGGCCTGCGACTGGGCGCGGGCCGACTGGCGCAGCTGCTCCGAGAGGGGGTCGGCGGCGAGCACCTTCGTGGCCGTCGGCTCCGGGAACTTCACCGAGGCGGCGAAGGCCGCGACGACGTCGTCGGGCTTGGCGCTGAGGCCCGAGCCGTCCCCGACGGCTGCCGAGCCGTCGGTCGTCGGGTCGAGCGCGTCGAGCTTGGCGTCGGGGAGCATCGGCGTCACGGCCGCCGCCTTGAACGGGGCGCCGGACTGACCACCGACGAGCAGCACGAGGACCGCGGCGCCCGTCTTCTTGAGGGTCGTCTGCGCGAGCACCTGCTGGGGCGTGTCACCACTCCGGGAGATCGCAAGCACCTTGACGCCGGTGGTCGCGAGCTCGGCGTCCGCCTTCTCCGCCGCCGTGCGGCCGGGGAGCGTCTTGGCGTACGCGTTGGCCGACTCGAGGGCCGCGCCGACGAACGCCTTGTCCCGGGCTGCCGCGCCGGCAGCCGTCCCGTCGAGAGACGACGTCGCCGCTGCACTCACGGCCGAGGCGGCCGTGGTCTGGGCCGAGTCCGGGGCGACGGCAGGGGTGCCCGCGGCGCTGCTGGTGCCGTCATCGGAGTTGCCGGTGCAGGCGGAGAGCATGGCAGCACAGGCGAGCGCGGCGGCCAGAGCACGTCGACGGGTCGCGGTGCGGGGCATGGAAAAGCCTTTCGGTGACACAGGAGGACAGGCCGAGCAGGCTCGGCCGCGACCCACGATACGCAGGCACCGTGCTGGATCCCCAATCCGTCGAAGCGGCTCGCCGGGGACATTTCCGGACGGTCCGGGCGCGGATCGTGCGCAGGAGACGGATCGGTGTCAGGCCGGTCACGCCGCGCCTGATGCGCCTCATGACCGATATGCGCATTTCGTCCTGAACGCTTCAGGCGCGCCGGATCATCCTGACCTCGGGCGTCCCGGTGGCCGGGTGCACGTCACGCCCGCCCTCGGGGGCGAAACCGCGGCGAGAGTAGAAGGCCCTCGCCCGGGCGTTGCCCTCGACGACCCACAGCGTCGCGTCCTTGGCGCCGAGCAGCTCGTCGAGGAGCCGGTCCGCGACACCCGTGCCGCGGGCCGGTGCGGCCAGGTTCACGGCATACAGCTCCCACTCGGTGGGCGCGTCCTCGTCACGGCTCGGCCCGGCGCTGCCGAAGCCCGCGAGCCGGCCGTCGGGACCGACGACGACGAGCGTGCCGCCGGGCTCGTCCGCCGGGCGCGCCGCGATCCGACGCCAGTTGTCGGCGCAGCGTTCGTCACTGAGACCTGCGAGGTAGTCCGCGGGCATCAGGCCTGCGTACGCGTCACGCCAGACGGCCATGTGGACGCGTCCCAGCTCGTCGCAGTCCTCGAGCGCGAGCGGCCGCAGCTGCCAGTCCGGCTCAGTCATCCTGCTGACGACCGAGGGCATCCTCGAGACGCTCGAGCTTGCCGTCCAGCTCGCCGGTCCACCCGGGCCGGATGTCCGCCTTGAGCACGAGCCCCACCCGCGGCGAGGTCTCGGCGAGGACGTCGCAGCACTGCTTCACGACAGCCATGCACTCGTCCCACTCCCCCTCGATCGTCGTGAACATCGCATCGGTGCGGTGCGGCAGACCCGAGTCGCGCACGACGCGGATGGCTCGGGCGACGGCGTCGGACACCGATCCGGTGTCGTCGGCCGCGACGGTGGGGGCGACGGAGAAGGCGATCAGCATGCGCTCACCGTATGCCGCCGGCGGACCTGTCGCACGGCCACCCCCGGCCCAGCCTCGACCACGCGCCGGCTCAGAAGGCCTTCCTCATCGTCAGTGCCTCCTCGATGATCTCGAAGCCGAGGTCCTGGTTGATGCGGACCATCCAGGGGTTCTGCTCGTCGTTCATCGTCTGGACCGAGCGTCGTTCCGGCGCAAGGCGGCCCAGCTCCCTGAGGTTGGCCGCCTTGACGGCCATGCCGAGGCGGTGACCTCGGTGCTCCGGCAGCACGAGGGTGCCCCACTGGAAGACGACATCAGGGTCTCCGGACGGGACGGCGAGGTCGGTGTAGGCCGCGACGACCCCCGTCTCGCGGTGCACCGCGACCGCCGTGACCATCGTGCGACCGGTGTCGCGCAGGTGGGCGAGCAGCGTCTCGTAGTCCTCGACCGTCATGGACTCCGGCTCGAACTCGACGTCGCCGGTGGGTGCGTCGAGGATGAGCCGGTTCGAGGCGTCGCAGACGCCCTGGCGGAGCTCGTCCGGCACGCCGTCGACGTGGACGGTGAGCTCGAACAGGTCGCCCATGGCCTCGGCGGCCCGGGCCTCGTGACCGGCCAGGACGTCCGAGTCGACAGGTAGCGGCAGCGAGCGCACGATCTCGACGCTCGACACGGCATACCCACGCTTCAGGGCGAACTCGCGGTCCGCGTGGGACTCACGGTCGCCGACGGGGACGAAGACCTCGGTGAGCAGCATGTGCCGACCCGCCGCCTCCGCGCGCTGCTCCGCCCACTCCGCGAGCGCCGAGCCCACGCCCTGACGGCGGTGCTCGGGGTCGACCTCGAGCTGCGACCAGGACTTGTCGAGGTTGTCGCGCTCCGGGAGGAAGAGCCGGACCCAGCCGACAGGCGCGCCGTCGACGACCGCCACCGCGGTCTCCTCTCGCTCGCCCGGGAACGAGAAGCGCGCCATCTTGAGGAACTCCTCCTCGGTGCGCTGGACGGGCTGCACGCGCGAGACCGCCTCGCTGCGCGTGGCCACGCCGTGGAGCGCCTTGAGCATGACGTCGTCGTCACGGTCGAGCGGGATGATGTCCATCCCTCGACGGTGACACCGGGGGCCGTTGCCGCGCCAACGAATTACGTATGCCGCGTGCCCCGCACACGCCTGAGCCTCGCTCCCCGACGGGGACCCTCCTGGTCGTGCATGAGATCGGGCGCCAGGTGCGTCATGACGACATCACCTGCGCGACCACGCGCACGACCTCGCGCCGCACACACGCGTGGACCAGGCGAGGGCGCGACTCCGTCAGGTGCCGAGCTGCTCGAGCAGGCGGTCGGCAGCGGCATACGGGTCGATGCGTCCCGCGACGACGTCGCGGGCCAGGGCCGTCACGCCCTCGCGGCCACCGAGGTGACCGAGCCGGGTGCGCAGGGTGGCGAGCGCGATCGTCTCGATCTCGTCGGCGACCCGGCGCTCACGGCGCCGGTCGAGCTCGCCGTCCTCCTCGATGAACGCCCGGTGCTTGTCGAGCGCCTCCATGACCTCGTCAATGCCGATCTTCTGTGCCGCAACGGTTTTCACGACCGGCGGGCGCCACAGGCCCGGCTCGGTGCGGTCGCCGAGCGAGATCATGTGGCGCAGGTCGCGCACCGTCGCGTCGGCGCCCTCGCGGTCGGCCTTGTTGACGACGAAGACGTCGCCGATCTCGAGGATGCCGGCCTTGGCGGCCTGGATGCCGTCGCCCATGCCCGGCGCGAGGAGCACGACGGAGGTGTCGGCCAGGCCGGCGATCTCCACCTCGGACTGCCCGACCCCGACGGTCTCGACGAGCACGACGTCGCAGCCCGCGGCGTCGAGCACGCGGATCGCCTGCGGCGTCGCGAAGGACAGCCCGCCGAGGTGCCCGCGCGAGGCCATCGAGCGGATGTAGACGTCGGGGTCGAGCGCATGGTCCTGCATGCGGATGCGGTCGCCGAGCAGGGCGCCGCCGGAGAAGGGCGAGCTCGGGTCGACCGCGAGCACCCCCACCCGCAGGCCGCGCTCGCGGAAGGCGCCCACGAGCGCCGTGGTCGTCGTGGACTTGCCGACACCGGGCGAGCCGGTGATGCCGATGACCCACGCGTTGCCGGCGTGCGGCGCCAGCGCGGCCATGACCTCACGCAGCGAGCCGTGGCCGTCCTCGACGAGCGAGATCAGCCGGGCAACGGCGCGCGGAGAACCCGCCCTGGCCGACTCGACCAGGGCGGGGACGTCGACGGATCGGCGTGACACGAAAGAGGATTCGACCGTCAGGCGCTCTTGGGCACGCGGACGATGAGCGCGTCGCCCTGGCCACCGCCACCGCAGAGCGCAGCCGCGCCGACGCCGCCACCGCGGCGCTTGAGCTCGAGCGCGAGGTGCAGCGCGATGCGGGCGCCGGACATGCCGATCGGGTGGCCGAGCGCGATGGCGCCGCCGTTGACGTTGACCTTGTCGACGTCGATGCCGAGCTCCTTGGCCGAGGCGAGGCCCACGGCCGCGAAGGCCTCGTTGATCTCGACGAGGTCGAGGTCGGCGGGCGTGATGCCCTCCTTCTCGCAGGCGCGCGCGATGGCACGGGCCGGCTGCTGCTGCAGGGTCGAGTCAGGTCCGGCCACCATGCCGTGGGCGCCGATCTCGGCGAGCCACGTCAGGCCCAGCTCCTCGGCCTTGGCCCGGCTCATGACGACGACCGCGGCGGCGCCGTCGGAGATCTGCGAGGCGGAGCCGGCCGTGATCGTGCCGTCCTTGCTGAAGGCCGGGCGCAGGCCCCCGAGCGAGGCGGTCGTCGTGTCGGCGCGGATGCCCTCGTCGCTCTTGAAGACGACCGGGTCGCCCTTGCGCTGCGGGATGCTCACGGGGACGACCTCGTCGTCGAAGAGGCCGTCCTTCCACGCCTTGGCGGCGAGCTGGTGGCTGCGCGCCGAGAACTCGTCCTGCTCCTCGCGCGTGAAGGCCTGCGAGCCGGTGTTGGCCTGCTCGGTCAGCAGCCCCATGGCCTGGTCCGTGAAGGCATCCCACAGCCCGTCGTAGGCCATGTGGTCGCGCATCGTCACGTCGCCGTACTTGTAGCCCTCGCGCGACTTCGTCATGAGGTGGGGAGCGTTGGTCATCGACTCCTGGCCGCCGGCCACGACGACGTCGACCTCGCCGGCGCGGATCAGCTGGTCGGCCATGGCGATGGCGTTGATGCCGGAGAGGCAGACCTTGTTGATCGTCAGCGCGGGGACCGTCATCGGGATGCCCGCGGCGTGCGCGGCCTGACGGGCCGGGATCTGGCCGGCGCCGGCCTGCAGGACCTGGCCCATGATGACGTACTCGACCTGCTCCGGGGCGACGCCCGCCTTCTCGAGAGCGCCCTTGATGGCGACGCCACCGAGGTCCGATCCGGAGAAGTCCTTGAGCGAGCCGAGCAGGCGCCCCATGGGGGTCCGGGCACCGGCGACGATCACGGAGGTGGGACGGTCAGCAGTCATGGGTGAAGCCTCTTCCGACGTCTTTGGGGGTGTCCGGACAACTGTAGTCGGGGCGCCTGCGAGGCTCCCGACGAGCATGACCAAGCGCACACGGCATACGCGGGTCGTATGCCGTCACGCCCCCTACGTTGGGAACCATGAGCGCCACTCCCGACCCCCTCTTCACCCACATCGACCACGTCGGCATCGCCGTGCCCGACCTCGACGCGGCCATCGCGTTCTACGAGGAGAAGTACGGCATGACGATGCTGCACGAGGAGACCAACGCGGAGCAGGGCGTGCGTGAGGCGATGATGGGCGTCGGCGACTCCGGCTCGTGCATTCAGCTGCTCGCGCCGCTCTCCCCCGAGTCGACGATCGCCAAGTTCCTGGACCGCAGCGGCCCCGGCATCCAGCAGCTCGCCTACCGCGTCAGCGACATCGACGCCGTGTGCGCGACCCTGCGCGAGCGCGGGCTGCGCCTGCTCTACGACACCCCGAAGCCCGGCACGAGCGACAGCCGGGTCAACTTCATCCACCCCAAGGACGCCGGCGGCGTCCTCGTCGAGCTCGTCGAGCCCTCAGCCCAGGCCCACTGACGCGTCGACGCCGGCCCGCCGGGTGGCGAGCTCGCTCTCGGTCAGCACGACGAGTGCGGCCGTCCACGCGAGCGGCGCCGGCCCGGCGGGGCTGCCGTCGGGAAGGACCTTCTCGGGCAGGCTCCCCCAGCTCGTGCAGTGGCGGTCGAGCCAGGTCATCCAGTGCTCGGCGACGAGCGGGTGCCCGGACGCCGCGGCCGTGTAGGCGACCATCGCCGTCTCGGGAGTCCACGACACGCCGTCGCTCTTCCAGTCGACGCCCGGCGCCAGTCCGCCGGCGCTGCGCAGGGCCAGGACGGGGTAGCGGGCCCAGGCCCGCTGGGCCGCAGCGTCGTCGGCGGCGGCGAAGGGCGGCATGAGCATCGCCACGGCGGCATCGAGACCACCGGTGTGGCCGTGCCGCTCGTAGTCGGGCCCGAACTCCGAGCGGATCAGGGCCCGTAGGCCGCTCGCCGCGCGCGCCGCGCGGGCCGCGCGTCGGGTGTCGCCCTCCGCGGCGAACGTCCGGGACGCCGCCTCGAGCCCCGCCGCCAGGGGCGCGGCCGTGCCGAGGGTGACCCGCCGCTCGGACACCTCCCAGTAGTCGGGAGACACCTCCGGCAGCCGCCTGCCACCGTCGGTCTGCGCCATGGAGAAGGCGAACGCGCGGTCGCGCAGGCCCCGGAGCGCCGGTGGCAGCACCCGGTCGGAACTCGCGGCCCTGACGCGCTCGAGCGACCAGAGGACCCACCCGGCGCCGTCGGTCTGACGGGGACGGTCGTCCGGCGGCCCTGACCCGTCGAGCCGGTAGCGGGCCTCGAACCCGCCGTCCGGGAGCTGCACCCGCGCGAGGAAGCCCAGCACCCGGCGCGCGTCGGCTGCGTGCCCGGTCTCGGCGTAGGCGACCGCCACGAACGCCGAGTCCCGCGGCCACGCATACGCCCACGGCCCGTCCGGTCCGGCCGCGACGGCGCCGTTCGGGCGGGTCAGGGAGTGGAGGTCCCGCAGCGCCTGCGCGGTGACGTCCGTGCGCGGTCCGGCCACGGGGACCGTCCCGTCGGCGACCCACACCGCCTCTGCCACCGGGTCGACCAGCCGCGCGCCGAGCGTCGTCGGAGCGAGCACGGACCTCGCCCGCCAGCCGGCGTCGTTGCGCAGGACCGGCAGGGGCTCCTCGTGCGTGAGCCGGGGCACGAGGCCGCAGCCGGCCACGACCACCGTGGCCAGGGCGCCCAGCACGGCACGTCGCACGCGCACCTCCCCTCGATCCCGGTCCGACCTCCCCGTGGACCGGCGCCAGTGTGGCACGCGAGGGGCCGAGCCGCCCGAGGATCGGCCGGGCGGCCCGTAGCATCGGCTGCCATGGAGGTGACACGCCGGCAGGCCCTGACCGCGGCGGCCGGGGCTGCAGTCGGTGCAGCCGGCGCGGTGGGCGCCGTCCGGCTCGAGGAGCACCTCGACCAGGACACCCCGCTCCCCTTCTACAGCAGCCCCGTCAGCGCGATCCGACCGGACCGGTCCGCGCCGGCAGCGGCAGCGGGATCGGTCGTCTGGGCGGGCTCGGGCACCGAGCGCCACGTCGCGCTGACCTTCGACGACGGCCCCCACCCCGACTGGACGCCGCGCGTGCTCGCGGCGCTCGCGGCAGAGGACGTGCCGGCCACGTTCTTCTGCCTCGGCCGCAACGTGCGCGACCACGGCGACCTGCACCGCGAGAGCGTCGGACGCCACGAGCTGGCCAACCACACCTTCGAGCACCCCGACCTCGGTCGGCACGACTGGTCCGGGTGTCGCGACGAGATCGAGCGCACCAGCCGCCTCATGAAGGAGACCTACGGCGTCGCCCCCACGCTCTTCCGGCCGCCGTACGGGCACGTCGGCGGCGCCGCCCTGCTCGCCGCCGCGGAGGCACGCCTGACGACCGTCCTGTGGTCCGCCCAGGCGCGCGAGGACCTCGTCGCCGACCGTCCGGACGGCATCGTCGAGGACATCGCGGGGCAGGTGCGGCCCGGCTCCATCGTGCTCGCCCACGACACGGGGTCGCAGGACCGCCTCGTCACCATCGACCGGCTGCCCGCGATCATCCGCCGGCTCCGCGACGACGGCTACACCTTCGTCACGGTCTCCGCCCTGTTGGCCGCCAGCGCGAGCGCCACGACCGCGAGCCACGGGTAGGCGGGCCACAGGGCCAGTCGCTCCAGGCCACCCACCCACGTCGCGCCACCGAGGCGCAGCCCGAAACCGGCAGCCGCAGCGAGGGTCACCGCGCCGACGACGAACCCCGAGCCCGACACCGCGCGCGCCACGGAGCCGGACCGCCGCAGCGCCACGGCCGTCACGAGGACGGCGAGCGGCTGCAGCACGAAGACGGGCAGCGCGGCGACGACGTGCCAGCCCGGCTGCTGGTCCACCGGAACCAGACCGACCGCAGCGGCCGCCAGCGCCGAGACGACCCACAGCAGGGTCGCCGCCGTCACCCACCGCCCGCCACCGAGCGCCGGCCGCAGGAGCACCGCACCCGCCGCCCTGAGCAGCCCGAAGACGACGAAGGCCGCGTTCATCCCGACGTGCCACGGCGAGCACACGTCGACGAGCGAGCCCGCGTGGCCGGGCGAGCAGGTCAGCATCCCGAGCGCACTGATCGTGTCGTCCCGCAGCGAGTAGGCCGCCGACGCGCCGGCCGCCACGAGGAGCTCGGTGAGCAGGTAGGCCGGCTGCGCGAGCCAGCACGCCACCCCCACGGTCTGTCGTCGCACGCGCCGACCGTACCCCGTCGACGGATGCGCCCGACCGGACCGACGGACCGCCACGAGCACGGCGCCGCGGCGGTGACCACGTGGCGCGACCACACGGCATACGACCTCGTGGCGGTCCGTCGGACCACCTGCCCGACCCGGCCGGGTCTCGTGACCCAGGTCACCTGTGGTGGCCGTCTCAGAAGGGGCTACCCGCGGGTCGCGTCTCGCTACGTTCGGTGGCACCACGCACTGGCTCGACACTGCCTCGACCCACCAATGACGCTGCGACGTAAGGACCTTCAATGCAGGCCATCCGCGACGCCATCCTCTCCGGCGACCGCACCCAGGAGACCTACGCGAACATCGAGATCCCCGCGACCTATCGCGGGGCCACCGTCCACAAGGACGAGGTCGGCATGTTCGAGGGGCTCGCCACGCGCGACAAGGACCCCCGCAAGTCCCTGCACATCGACGAGGTACCCGTCCCCGAGCTCGCGCCGGGCGAGGCGCTCGTCGCCGTGATGGCGAGCGCCATCAACTACAACACCGTGTGGACCTCGATCTTCGAGCCGGTCTCGACGTTCGGCTTCCTCGAGCGCTACGGCCGCATGTCGGAGTTCTCCAAGCGCCACGACCTGCCGTACCACGTCGTCGGCTCCGACCTCGCGGGTGTCATCCTGCGCACCGGACCCGGCGTCACCAAGTGGAAGCCGGGCACCGAGGTCGTCGCGCACTGCCTGTCGGTCGAGCTCGAGGACGCCGAGGGCCACAACGACACGATGATGGACCCGCAGCAGCGGATCTGGGGCTTCGAGACGAACTTCGGCGGCCTCGCCGAGCTCGCGGTCGTCAAGGCCAACCAGCTGATGCCCAAGCCGGCCCACCTGTCGTGGGAGGAGGCGGCCTCGCCCGGGCTCGTCAACAGCACCGCCTACCGCCAGCTCGTCTCCAAGAACGGCGCCGCGATGAAGCTCGGCGACCGGGTCCTCATCTGGGGCGCATCGGGCGGCCTCGGCTCCTACGCCACCCAGATGGCCCTCGCCGGCGGCGCCACCCCGATCTGCGTCGTCTCCTCCCCCGAGAAGGCCGAGATCTGCCGCTCCATGGGCGCCGAGCTCATCATCGACCGCAACGCCGAGGGCTACCGCTTCTGGAACGACGAGGGCACCGAGCAGGACCCGCGCGAGTGGCAGCGGCTCGGCAAGAAGATCCGCGAGCTCACCGGCGGCTACGACGTCGACATCGTCTTCGAGCACCCGGGCCGCGAGACCTTCGGCGCCAGCGTCTACGTCGCACGCAAGGGCGGCACCATCGTCACGTGCGCCTCGACGTCGGGCTACATGCACGAGTACGACAACCGCTACCTCTGGATGAACCTCAAGCGGATCGTCAGCTCACACTTCGCCAACTACCGCGAGGCGTGGGAGGCCAACGAGCTGATCAACCGCGGCCTCATCCACCCGACGCTGAGCAAGACCTACACGCTCGACGAGGTCGGCCAGGCGGCGCTCGACGTCCACCGCAACGCCCACCAGGGCAAGGTCGGCGTGCTGACGCTCTCCCCCGAGCCGGGCCTCGGCGTCACCGACCCGGACAAGCGCGCAGGCTTCGCGGCGGCGATCAACCGGTTCGCCGACCAGTAGGCCGAGCGACCCGAGCGACCCGAGCGACCCGTCACGACGAGGGCCGGCCCACCGTCACGGTGGCCCGGCCCTCGCCGCGTGCTCTTGTCGTGGCGACCAGTGGCGTCAGCGCGCGTCGAGCACGCGCGTCAGCTGCTCCTCGGTGTCGTTCGCGAGCTTCTCGAAGACGAGCTTCATCGCGGGCGCCGCGAGGTTGGCGAGGCCGTGCATGTCGAGATCCGCGTTGTAGGTGATCTCGCTGCCCTCGCCGGACGGCAGGACGGTGATCGTGTCGGTCGAGGTGGCGCTGTCGTTGCTGCCGACGAGCACGACCCGCGAGTCGGTGAGCTCGGTCAGCTCGTAGTCAAGCTCGGTCGTCACGCCGGCGATCTTGGAGACGTTGTGCCACCGCGAGCCGACCGCGACGGGTCCGTCCCCGACACGGGTGCACGACTCGGTGCCCGGGTCCCACTCCTCGGCGTTCGCGAAGTCCTTGAGGTAGTCGATGACGGCAGCCGGTGCGGGTCGGACGGTGAAGGTGCGGGTGACGCTGGGCATGGGGGCTCCTCGTGGTGGTCGGGGTGCGTGGCGGTCCGGTGGCGCCCCGTCGCGGGGCGTCGCCTGGTTCTCGTTCACCCCTGCCGTACCCGTATGCCGGGTGCCTCGGATCGCCGCCTCGGCGCGGCCGCGCCGTGGCGGGGTCCGGAGCCGTCCGGAACCGGGCTGACACGCCTCGGTCATCCCGGGCCCGCGGGAGGAGGCTGACGTAGGCTCGCGACCGTGAGCATCTGGGGACGGTGGACGCGCTACCGCCGCGCCCAGCGCGCCCGCATGGACGAGTTCCGAGCCCGCGACCTCGGCTTCGACGAGCACGCCTCGAAGGCGGCCTACGGCGCCCCCGCGGCGCCGGGAGACCCACAGGACGCACAGCCCGGCACCCGTCCGTCGGCGGCGCGGTCGCCCGAGCCTGACCTCCTGGCCGGCGCGCTCCCCCTCGACACCATGGGCGCCGACAGCACGGGCGCCGACAGCGGCGCCAGTACCCCCGACTCCGGCGCCGAGCCGACGCCGCCGGGCGTGGCCGCCTCGCCCACCCCGCCCAAACCGTCCGACGCACCCGGCGACGGCAAGCGGGGCAAGGGACCGCGCAAGGACTTCGGCCAGAGCGGCACGCCCTTCAACCGGCAGTCGCCCTTCTACATCGGCTTCGTGGGCGCCATCGGCGTGCTCACGGCCTACGCCGTCGTGCAGGCCGTCGGACGCCTCGGGACCGTCATCACGCTGCTCGTCATCTCCTTCTTCCTGACGCTGGCGCTCAACCCGCTCGTCGAGGCGCTGACCCGCCGCAGCGTGCGTCGCGGCTGGGCCGTGACCATCGTCTTCCTCGGTGTCCTGGCGGTCTTCACGCTCGTCGGGTGGGTCGTCATCCCACCGGTCGCCCAGCAGGGCAGCGAGCTCGCGACCAACGCGCCGCGGATGTTCGACAACCTGCTCGCCAACCCGTGGGTGCAGGACGTCGACCACCGCTACCAGCTCGTCCAGCGCATCCAGCAGGAGGTCAACAAGCGGGTCGCCGACGGCAACCTGTGGGCGGGCGTCTTCGGCGGGGTCCTCGACGCCGGCAAGGTCATCGCGTCGGGCGTCTTCAGCGGCCTGACCGTCCTCGTCCTCACCCTCTACTTCCTGGCCTCGCTCCCGGCGGTCAAGCAGGCGGCCTACGCCCTCGTCCCGGCCAGTCGCCGGCCGCGCACCGTGTCGCTGGCCGAGGAGGTCATGCGGCGCGTCGGGTCCTACGCCATCGGCCAGGTGGCGGTCGCCGCGATCAACGCGTTCTTCGCCTGGATCATGATGAGCCTCATCGGCCTGAAGTTCGCGGCCGTGCTCGCCGTGGCGGTCGGCTTCCTCGGCCTCGTGCCGATGATCGGCGCCACGCTCGGCGCGTCGGTCGTGGCCATCGTCGCGTTCTTCGACGAGCCCAAGAAGGCGCTCATCGTCATCATCTACTTCATCGTCTATCAGCAGATCGAGAACTACGCCGTCATGCCGCGCATCATGCAGCGGACCGTGGCGGTGCCGGGGGCCGTGACCGTCGTCGCCGCGCTAGCCGGCGGCGCGCTGCTCGGCATCCTCGGCGCGCTGCTGGCGATCCCCTTCGCTGCGGGCGCGCTGCTGCTCTACGAGGAGGTCCTCGTGCCGCGCCAGCGCCGGCACTAGCGGCCGGGCTCAGGCGTCCGCGTCCACCGAGGACGTATGCCGTGTGGTCGGCGAGGGCACGGCCGGTGCCGTGGCGGACGGGGCCGGGTCGCGCTGCTCCAGCGCGCTCACGACGGCGGCCATGTCGAGGCCTCCCAGCCCGGCAGCCTCCGTGGCACGGAACAGCTCCCGGGTCGCGTCGAGCAGGGGGCTCGCGGCCCCGACGCCACGGGCGGCCCCGGCGATGAGGCGGGTGTTGGTGTGGACGTCCTTCACCGCGGCCTGAGGCTCGAAGTCGCGGGCCACGAGCTTGGCCAGCTTCACGGAGGACACCGCGCTGGCCATGGGCCCGGCGTCGAGCGCGCGTCGGAACAGCTCGAGGTCGAGGCCCAGTCGGTCGGCGAGGTGGTACGCCTCGGCGAGCCCGGCGACCATGGTGCAGAGGTAAAGGTTGACCGCCAGCTTGGTGCCGGTCCCGGCGGGCACGGCGCCGCAGCGCAGGACCTCGCGACACATCGGCGCGAGCAGGGGCTCGACCCGGTCCAGCACGGCCTGCCGGCCGGCCATGAGCGCGACGAGCTCGCCGCGCTCGGCGGGGATCCGCGAGCCCGAGACCGGCGCCTCGACGTAGTCACCGCCGGCCGCCTCGACGTCGCGCCCGAGCCCGGCCGAGTAGCCCGGCGACGTCGTGCCGAGGTGCACGACCGTGCGACCCGAGACCATGGCGTCGAAGGCGTCGGTGCCGCGCTCGAGGACCGCGTCGATCGCAGCCTCGTGGGCCAGCATGAGGAACACGACGTCGCTCGACGCGAGGACGTCGGCCGGCGAGGGCTGCGCCGTTGCCCCGAGCGCCACGAGCGCCTCAACCGCCTCCGGCGACCGGTTCCACACGGACAGAGGCGTGCCCGAGCGACGGAGGTTCGAGGCCATGGGGCGGCCCATGATGCCCAGACCGATGAATCCGACCCTGACGTCCACGACGACCTCCACCCGAGCCCGACTCACTATGACGGTCGTCATAGTAGCGCCGAAGTCATGACAGGTGTCATAGTCGGACCAGCATCGAGTACCGGAGGGCAGGATGGCAGCCAGCAGCCGCGGGCACCGCGAGCGCATCGTCTACGAGACCGCCCAGCACCTGCGGCGGTCCGGGGTCGGGGGCACGGGCCTCAGGCAGGTGGTCGCCGATGCCGGGGCGCCGCGCGGCTCGCTCCAGCACTACTTCCCGGGCGGCAAGGACCAGTTGGTCGGCGAAGCACTCGACTGGGCCGGCACGTGGGCGGCGCAGCGGGTCGAGGAGCACGTCGCCCGGATGAGGCGTCCGACGCCCGCGCGGCTCTTCACGGCGATGACCGAGGACTGGGCGCGCGACCTCGAGGCCCGGGACCACGCACGCGGCTGCCCCGTCGCAGCGGCGGTCGTCGACTGCGCCGACACCACCCCAGCGGTGCGCCACGCTGCCGCGTCGGCTCTGGAGACGTGGCGCAGCCCCATCACCGCTGCTCTGCTGGCGATGGGACGCCCTCGCCGCCGGGCCGAGGCGCTGTCGACCCTCATGCTGTGCGCGCTCGAGGGCGCCATCGTGCTGGCGCGCGCCCAGCGCGACACGGCCCCCCTGCGCCTCGTGGCCCGGGAGCTCGCACCGGTCCTCGACGCCTGACCGCGTCGACCCGGCCGCACCGGCTCCGGGTCGAGCAAGTCGTCAGCGGTAGGAGTTGCCGGGCGGCCGGGCGTCACGTCGCTGCCAGCACCCGGTGTGCCAGTGCCGCCGGTCGCCGAGGCCGCCGACGCCCTCGGCCGGCCACACGACGACGTGCGGCACGCCGGGCGGGATGTCCTGCTGGCAGCCGGGGCAGAGGTAGTCGCGGGTGGCGGACGCCCCGCTCACGGAGCGCACGGTCCAGCGCGTGCCGGCATACGACTCCTCGCGGGTCGGTCCGCCCTGGATCCGCGTCACGTCCAGCGGCACGTGCTCGCGCGCGTGCTTGCTGGGACGACGGCGCGAGGGCATGGATCCAGCGTAGGTGTCAGGCGTAGGTGCGGAAGCCGCGCCCCGTCTTGCGCCCGAGGTAGCCGGCCGTCACGAGGTGCTCGAGCAGCGGCGCGGGCGCGTAGCCGCGCTCGCGGAACTCGAGGTAGAGCTCGCGCTCGATGGCGAGCGACACGTCGAGGCCGACGACGTCGAGCAGCTCGAACGGGCCCATCGGCAGGCCGCAGCCGGTCTTCATCGCGGTGTCGATGTCGTCGGCCGTCGAGTAGTTGGCCTCGAGCATCTTCACGGCGTCGTTGAGGTAGGGGAAGAGCAGCGCGTTGACGATGAAGCCGGCGCGGTCGCCGCACGTGACGGCGTGCTTGCCGACCGTCGCGCAGAGCGCCTGGACGGTGGCCACGACGTCGTCGGCGGTCGAGACGGTGTGCACGACCTCGACGAGCTTCATCACCTGGGCGGGGTTGAAGAAGTGCATGCCGATGACGTCCTGCGGGCGCTTGGTGGCAGCCGCGCACTCGACGACGGGCAGCGAGCTCGTCGTCGTGGCGAGGATGGCACCGGGCCGGCAGATCTCGTCGAGGTTCTCGAAGAGGGCGCGCTTGACCGAGAGGTCCTCGACGACGGCCTCGACGACGAGGTCGACCTGGGCGAGGTCCTCGAGCCGCGTCGTGCCGCGGACGAGGGCGAGCGCCGCGACGCGCTCGTGCTCCGTGGCCTTGCCGCGCTGGACGGCCTTCTCGAGACTCTTGGCCAGGGCGGCGCGCACCGCCTCGACCTTGGCGTCGCTGCGCGCCACGAAGGTCACGTCGAGTCCGGCCTTGGCGAAGACCTCGACCATGCCGGTCGCCATGGTGCCCGAGCCGACGACGCCGACGGTCCGCACGGGACGGGTGCCCGCGGCCGTGCCGTCGACACCCTGGGGCGTCAGGGAGTCCTCGACGACCTGCGAGCTGCCCGGGGCGGCATACGTGTAGAAGCCGCGGCCGCTCTTGCGACCCTTGAGCCCGGCGCTGACCATCTGCTTGATGATCGGGCTGGGGGCGTGCAGGCGGTCGCGCCCCTGCTTGTACATCGTGTCGAGGATCTCGTAGGCCGTGTCGAGGCCGATGAGGTCCATGAGGGCGAGCGGACCCATCGGGTAGCCGCAGCCGAGCTTCATCGCCGCGTCGATGTCCTCGCGCGTGGCGTACTTGCTCTCGAACATCGCGACGGCGTGGTTGAGGTAGCCGAAGAGGAGCGCGTTGGCGATGAAGCCGGCCTTATCGCCGACGATGACGGGCTTCTTGCCCAGTCGCTCGGCGAGCGCCTTGACGTCCTCGAAGATCTCGTCGCTCGTGATGACGGTCTTGATGACCTCGACGAACTGGAGCACCGGGGCGGGGTTGAAGAAGTGCATGCCGACGACGCGCTTGGGGTTGATCGTCGCGACGGCGATCTCGGTGACGGGCAGCGAGCTCGTGTTGGTCGCGAGGATCGCGTCGTCGGAGACGATGGCGTCGAGCTTGGCGAAGATGTCCTTCTTGAGGTCGAGGTGCTCGGGCACGGCCTCGACGACGAGCTGGCACTCCTTGAGGTCGGCCATGTCGCTCGTGAACTGCACCCGGGCGTGCAGCGCTGCCTGGTCCTGCTCGCTCAGCTTGCCGCGCGACACGGCGCGGTCGGTCGAGTGCTGCAGGACTCCCCTGCCCTTCTCGACCGCCTCGTCGGTGACCTCGACCGCGACGACGTCGATGCCGTTGCGGGCGAAGACCTCCACGATGCCGGCACCCATGGTGCCGAGTCCGATGACGCCGACCTTGGTGAACTCACGAGCCATGGGCGAGAGTCTCGCAGAGGGGCCGCCCCGGCCACACCCGTCCGGGGCGTGACGCTTCCCACGCGCCCTCCCTTAGGGTGGTCCGGTGCGTCTCGTCATAGCCCGGTGCAGCGTCGACTACGACGGCCGTCTCACCGCCCACCTCCCGCTCGCGACCCGGCTGCTCGTCGTCAAGGCCGACGGCTCGGTCCTCGTCCACAGCGACGGCGGCTCCTACAAGCCGCTCAACTGGATGTCGCCGCCCTGCACGATGGCCGAGGTCGACCCCGACGAGGGACAGACGGGCGAGGGCGTCGTCGCCGTGTGGCGCGTCCAGCACGCCAAGAGCGAGGACCGCCTCACCGTCCTCATCCACGAGGTGCTGCACGACTCCGACCACGAGCTCGGCGTCGACCCCGGCCTCGTCAAGGACGGCGTCGAGGCGCACCTGCAGAAGCTGCTCGCCGAGCACATCCACACCCTCGGCCACGGCTGGTCGCTCGTGCGCCGCGAGTACATGACGGCCATCGGACCCGTCGACATCCTCGCCAAGGACTCGACCGGCACGAGCGTCGCCGTCGAGATCAAGCGGCGCGGCGAGATCGACGGCGTCGAGCAGCTGACCCGCTACCTCGAGCTGATGAACCGCGACCCGCACCTCGCGCCCGTCACCGGCGTCTTTGCCGCGCAGCAGATCAAGCCGCAGGCGCGCACGCTCGCCGAGGACCGCGGCATCCGTTGCGTCGTGCTCGACTACGACGCCCTCAAGGGCATCGACGACGCGGAGTCGCGTCTCTTCTGACCGACCGACGGCGTATGCCGTGTGGCCGGCTTCGCGCGACCGCGGGGTCGCAGCTTCGCAGGGTCACACCCAGCGGGACCGCACCTCGGGCGCCAGCTTCTCGACGGCCAGCCGGACCGCCGGTCGCGACATGTCGGCGACGTGCTCGTCGAGGAACGCCACCAGACGGTCCTCGTCCCGGACTCCCGCGTGCTTGAGGAAGATGCCGACAGGCTTGTGCACCAACGGATCCCGGTCGGCCGCCAGCAGTCCGGCCAGCTCCCAGCCGACCTCGACGTCGGGGGTGTCGAGCAGCCCGAGCGGGGCCGTCATGGCGGTCCGTCGACGCAACGGCTCGCGCGAGCCGGCGAGGTCACGCAGGACCTGCTTGTCGCGACCGACCAGCCACAGCCCGATGACCCGAGGCGCCGCACGGTCGACCATGTCCCACGTCGTGATGCGGTGGTGGTGGGCGAGGTAGGTGCGGGCGAGCGTGCCTCGCCCGTGGCCGTCGATGCGCTTGCGGCGTGCCTTGAAGTCGAGGATGCAGAGGGCCGCCAGCCGGGGCTCGTAGGCCGGGTGCGCGAAGAGCCGCTCGACCTCCGAGAGCGGTAGGCGCGTGTGCCGCTTCGCGATGGCGAAGAGCGTTCCCATCCGCACCCCGATCGCCTCCTCGTCCGGGGCCAGCCGCCGGCGCACCGAGGCGAGGGCCTCGTCACTGCGCTCCGACTCGAGCTCGGCGACCACCGCGTCGGCGGACGTCGGCGCGGGACTCAGGACAGTCCCTCGAGCGGCCCCCGCGTGGTGCCGTCGGCGTCGATGAGGAGCAGCACCGGCTCCGTGGCGTCGCCACCCCGCACGACGACGACCGTCTCGCCCCGGTGCCGGTCGACGAGCTCCTCGAGACCCGACGACCCGTCGTGCAGGTCACCGTGGCCGAGGTGCGACGGGACCCCGAGGTCGTCGGCCAGGGACTCGACGGGGCCGGTGTCGGGGACGTCGTCGGCGGCATACACCGCCTGGACCTTCTCGAGGTGGACGGCCGACGCCAGCCACGGGACGTCCGCCAGCCCTGGCGGGTTGACGACGATGATGCGCGCGGCGCACTGCAGGTCGCTCATAGCTGCGACGCTACGCCTGCTCAGACCGGCGCGGACTCGAGGGGCGCGAGACCGCGTGCGGCACGGATCACACCGACCATCTCGCCCATGATGTCGTTGAGCCCGAAGTCCTTCGGCGTGAAGACCATGGCGACCCCGGCCTCGCGCAGCGCGGCGGCGTCGGACTCGGGGATGATCCCACCGACGACGACCGGCACGTCACCGGCCCCGGCCTCGCGCAGGCCGCGCAGCACCTCGGGGACGAGCTCCATGTGCGAGCCGCTGAGGATCGAGATGCCGACGAGGTGCACGTCCTCGGCCACGGCGGCCGCGACGATCTGGTCGGGCGTCAGGCGGATGCCCTGGTAGACGACCTCGAAGCCGGCGTCGCGGGCCCGGACCGCCACCTGCTCGGCGCCGTTGCTGTGCCCGTCGAGTCCCGGCTTGCCCACGAGGATGCGCAGCTTCTCGCCGAGCTCCTCGCCGGTGCGGGCGACGAGGTCGCGCACGCGGGACAGGGCGTCCCCCGGCTCGCTCGAGGAGACACCCACCGAACCGGACACCCCTGTGGGAGCGCGGTACTCGCCGAACTGCTCGCGCAGCGCCGCTGACCACTCCCCCGTCGTGACCTCGGCTCGAGCGCACTCGAGAGAGGCCGGCATGAGGTTGGCTCCCGACGCGGCATCGGCGCGCAGCCGCTCCATGGCGGCCGCTGCCCGGGCTCGGCGCGCGGGGTCGGCGTCACGGCTCTCGCGCCACTCGCGCACGGCCTCGGACGCGTGGCGCTCGACGTCGGCATCGACGGTCTGGATGGCCGCGTCGAGGTCGGCCGTCAGCGGGTTGGGCTCGGTCGTCCCGAACTTGTTGAGGCCGACGACGACGGACTCGCCCGCCTCGATGCGGCGGCGGCGCTCGGCGTGGGAGGCGACGAGCGCGGACTTCATGTAGCCGGACTCGACGGCGGCCACGGCCCCGCCCATCTCCTCGACGCGCGCCATCTCGGCCTTGGCGCCGGCGACGAGGTCGGCGACCTTGGCCTCGACGACGACGGAGCCGGTGAAGAGGTCGTCGTACTCCAGCAGGTCGGACTCGTAGGCGAGCACCTGCTGCATGCGCAGGCTCCACTGCTGGTCCCAGGGCCGCGGCAGGCCGAGCGCCTCGTTCCAGGCCGGCAGCTGGATGGCCCGCGCCCGGGCGTCCTTGGACAGGGTCACCCCGAGCATCTCGAGGACGATGCGCTGGACGTTGTTCTCCGGCTGGGCCTCGGTCAGGCCGAGGCTGTTGACCTGGACGCCGTAGCGGAAGCGGCGCGCCTTGGCGTCGGTGACGCCGTAGCGCTCGCGGGTCAGCTCGTCCCAGAGCTCGACGAAGGCGCGCATCTTGCACATCTCCTCGACGAACCGCACGCCGGCGTTGACGAAGAAGGAGATCCGGGCGACGACGCTGGCGAACTCCTCGGCGGGCACCTGCCCCGAGTCGCGCACTGCGTCGAGCACCGCGACCGCGGTCGACATGGCGTACGCGATCTCCTGCACCGGCGTGGCCCCGGCCTCCTGCAGGTGGTAGCTGCAGATGTTGATGGGGTTCCACTTCGGGATCTCACGGACCGTGTAGGCCACGAGGTCGGTGATGAGCCGCAGCGACGGGCCGGGCGGGAAGACGTAGGTCCCGCGCGAGAGGTACTCCTTGATGATGTCGTTCTGCGTCGTCCCCGCCAGGGCGTGCACCCACTCGGCAGGGTCCTCCCCCGCGGTCTCCGCCTGGCGCTCGGCCGCGACCTGGTAGAGCGCGAGCAGCCACATCGCAGTCGCGTTGATCGTCATCGAGGTGTTCATCTCGCGCAGCGGGATGTCGGCGAAGAGCGCCGCCATGTCGCCGATGTGGCTGATCGGGACGCCGACCTTGCCGACCTCGCCGCGCGCCAGCACGTGGTCCGGGTCGTAGCCCGTCTGGGTCGGCAGGTCGAAGGCGACGGACAGGCCCGTCTGGCCCTTCGCGAGGTTGCGGCGGTAGAGCGCGTTGCTCGCAGCGGCACTCGAGTGGCCGGCATACGTGCGCATGACCCACGGGCGGTCGGGCGTCACCCGGGCCGCCGGGTGCGGTGTGCTCTCCGTCGAAGACATGGCTCGACGGTAGCGGCGGGGTCGCGCGGTGGGCAGCCGCTCAGGCGGTGAGAGGCGCCACAGTCACGCCGACCGGCGTGGGCCCTCCGGAGCTGTGCCGCGGGGCGAGGATGCGCTCGAGCCGGCACCCGCGCAGCAGCCGCGTCGTGCGGTCGCTCGCGTCGACGAGCAGCAGCCGGCGCTCGGCGCGGGTGGCCCGTCGGTGGAGGTGGACGATCACCCCGAGACCGGTGGCGTCACCGATCTCGGCGCTGCCGAGGTGCAGGCGCAGCTCGCCCGGCCCCTCGTTGATGACCGCGTGGATCGCATCGCGGATGTCCGGGACCGTGTGGACGTCGAGACGGCCCTCGATGATGACATCGTGGCCGTCAGGCGCGTCGAGCACTCGGACCGGACCCCTGCGGTGGGTGTTCAGCGTCATGTAGACCCCTCTCAACGCTGTGCCGTCACCATGATGACGCCTCAGCCGACGAAAACGTTGCCCCTAGGAGTCAAGAAGTGGTCAAGAAATACGACCTCGGGGCCAACGACGTGACGCGGCACCATGAACCGGTGAGAGCACATCCGACAAAGCCGGACGAACCGTCGGCGAGGTGGCGCCGGCGCCCTAGTCGAACGTCGGCTCGTCGTCGGGCTCGCGGGTGACGTCCGCCCCGAGGGCACGCAGCGCCTGCTCGAACCGCGGGTAGCCGCGGTCGATGTGGTGGACGCCGCTGACGAGGGTCTCGCCCTCGGCCACGAGGCCCGCGATGACGAGGGCGGCGCCCGACCGGATGTCGCTGCTCTCGACGGGGGCGCCCGAGAGGATCGGGACGCCGTGCGTCATGACGTGGTGGCCGTCGACCTGGGCGTCGGCGCCGAGGCGGGCGAGCTCCTGGACGGTGCGGAAGCGCGCCTCGAAGAGGTTCTCCGTCACCATGGCCGAGCCGTCGGCGACGGCGTTGTAGGTCAGGGCGAAGGGCTGCAGGTCGGTCGGGAAGCCGGGGTAGGGCAGCGTCGCGACATCGAAGGCACGGGGGCGCCGCTCGCGCGCCGAGACCCGGAAGCCGCGGTCGGTCGTCTCGACGTGGCAGCCTGCCGCCTCGAGGGCTCCGAGCGGAGCGCGCAGGTGGTCCGCGACCCCACCGACCACCTCGATGTCGCCACGGGTCGTCGCCGCCGCGAAGGCCCACGTGCCGGCCGCGATGCGGTCGGAGACGACCGCGTGCTCGGTCGGCTGCAGCGACTCGACACCGTGCACCGTGATGCGGGACGTGCCGGCACCCTCGACGCGGGCGCCCATCGAGACGAGCATCTCGGCGATGTCGACGATCTCGGGCTCCTTGGCCACGTTGTCGATCGTCGTCGTGCCGCGAGCGAGCACCGCTGCGGTGAGGATGTTCTCGGTCGCGCCGACGCTCGGGAAGTCCAGTCGGATGTCGGCGCCCGTCAGCCCCCGCGGTGCGGTGGCGACGAGGTAGCCGTGGGTCACGTGGACCTCGGCGCCGAGCGCCTCGAGCCCCGCCGCGTGCAGGTCGAGCCCGCGGGAGCCGATCGCGTCCCCGCCGGGGACGGCGACGTCGGCCTCCCCCACGCGGGCCACGAGCGGGCCGAGCACCGAGATCGAGGCCCGCAGGGCGCGGACGAGCTCGTAGTCGGCGCGGTGACCGATGCGCTCGGGCACGTCGAGCACGACGACGCCGGCCGGCGCGTCGTAGTCGACGCCGACCCCGAGGCGCCGCAGCAGCTCGGCCATGATCGTGACGTCGGCGATCGCCGGGACGTTCGTCAGGGTGCTGCGGCCGACCCCCAGCAGGGCCACGGCCATCAGCTTGAGGGCGCTGTTCTTGGCGCCCACGACGGACACCTCACCCACGAGGTGTGCGCCACCGACGACGCGGAATCGCTCTCTCACCCACCGAACCCTAGCGGGGACGTGGGCGGCCGCCGGACGCCGCCGGCCGGGTGAGAGAGTGGCCCCATGGTCAACCTGACGCGGATCTACACGCGCACCGGCGACGACGGCACGACGAGCCTCGGCGACTTCTCGCGGGTCAGCAAGAACGACGCCCGGCTGCACGCCTACGCCGACTCCAACGAGGCCAACGCGGCGATCGGCATCGCGGTCGCGTGCGGCGGGCTGACCGACGAGGTGAAGGCCACCCTGCAGCGCGTGCAGAACGAGCTGTTCGACGTCGGCGCCGACCTGTCGACGCCGCTGCGCGAGCGCTACGACTACCCGCCCCTACGCGTCGAGCAGCCGTGGGTCGACGACCTCGAGAAGGACTGCGACCACTACCTCGAGCAGGTCGAGAAGCTGCGCTCGTTCATCCTGCCCGGTGGCACGCCCGGCTCTGCGTACCTCCACCTCGCGACGACGATCGTGCGGCGGGCCGAGCGGTCCGCGTGGGCGGCCGTCGACCAGCACGGCACCGAGCCGGCCGCCGAAGGCACCGAAGCCCGCGGTGTCGGCGGTGTCAACGTGCTGACGGCGAAGTACCTCAACCGCCTCTCCGACCTGCTCTTCATCCTGGCCCGCATCGCCAACAAGCCCATCGGCGGCGACGTGCTGTGGCAGCCCGGCGGCGGCAGGGTCGAGAAGCCCGAGCGCAAGCGGCACTGACCCGCGCGGGACCCGCCCACGCGGCATACGGCCTACGGCCTAGGTCAGCGCCTGATCGGGCGCGAGATCGCGCAGCTCGTGTCGCCAGAGCGCAGCACCGGCGCGATCTCGCGCACGACCAGACGTCGGATCTCGCGCACGACCAGACGCCGGCTCTCGCGCATCCACACCCCCTCCGCACGGACGCGGGTGGTCCACAGCGGTGGCGCAGCCGCTGGTCGTGGGCGCGAGTGGTGCGCAATCTGGCCGCATGGACCGCACCCTCTCCCCGTTGCTGCGCGACGTGGCGCAGCACCAGCACGGCGTCCTGACGCGGCGCCAGCTGCTCGACGGGGGCGTCACGCCGGCACAGCTGCGCACCCGCCTCGGCCGGGAGTGGCGGCTCGTCCTGCGCGGCGTCGTCCTGCTCTCCAACGGCGCGCCGAACGAGCAGCAACGGCTCATGGCTGCCCAGCTCTTCGCGGGACCACGCAGCTGGCTCGCAGGTCCCACCGCGGCAGCGCTGCACGGCATCGGTGACCTCACGGTCACCAACCCCGTCCACGTGCTGGTCCCGGTACCGCTCCGGTCGCGCACCCACGCCTGGGTCGTCGTGCGCAACACGACCCTTCTCGATGAGCCGCTGCACCGGCGCGGACCGCTACGGCTCTCCTGCCCGGCCCGCGCCGCCGTCGACGCCGCGGCAGCAGCCCCGTCCGACGAGCTGGCCCGGGCCGTCCTCGTCTCGGCGGCGCGCTCACGAACCGCGCGGATGGGCGACCTGCTGCACTGGGTGCTCGCCCGCGGCCAGGTCGGCTCGCACCGCCTCCACGCGGGCCTGTCCCTGGCGGCCACGGGCGCCTGGTCGCTGCCCGAGGCCGAGCTGCTCGCGCTGCTGTCCACCTCGAGCGTCCTGCCGCCGCTGCTGGCCAACCCCGAGCTGCGCGACGGCGGGGGGCGCCGGCTCACCACCCCGGACGTCTGGGTCGACGACGTGGCGATGGCGGTCATGGTGCACAGCCGGAAGTGGCACGCGGGCGAGCGCGAGTGGGAGTCGACGGTCGAGCACGACACCGACCTGCAAGCCGCACGCGTCGTCGTCGTCGGGGTGACTCCCCACTCGATCCGCGCCCGACCCCGCTGGGTGCTGGAACGCGTCGAGACGGCATACCTTCGTGCGAGGTCGGCGGGCGTGCGCGCGGACGTGGTCGCGACACCGCGGGACCCGTGGCAGAACGGGCGGCTCCTGCTACCCGGCCCGGTGCCCAGCGCCGACCGGGCCCGAACGGGATCCTGATCGTGCGGCTCGTCGCGCAGGCACTGTCGCCTGGGCGCACCGGCGGCGCGATCTCGCGCCCGATCTCGAGGCTGAGGCGCCCCGTCGAGGCGTCGAGGCGTCAGGCGACGTTGACGTTGTAGCCGGGCGGCGCGGCCTCCTGCCACGACCGCAGCGCGGTGTAGGCAGGTCCCTGGAGCGCCAGCTCGAAGTCGCTGTCGCCGTCACTGCACGGCACCCGGCTCGCGCCCGGCAGCAGCGGGATCGAGTCGCTGCCCCGGAGCAGCTCCGGCACGTCGAGCAGCAGTCGCTGGCGCAGCCAGCGGTGCCTCGGGCGCACGGAGACGCCCCCGAGGGTGTACCACTCGAGGGCGTTGTCGCCGAACCTGATCAGGCCCAGGCGCCAGCGGTCGGACGACGACCGACGCATGCCGCACAGCGTCAGCGGCAGTCCCTTGGCGATGTAGCGGCGGCGCAGGAAGGTCGTCGCGAGGACGACCACGGCGATCACCAGCAGCGTGCCGATCACGATCTCGGTGGAGACGAGAACGGACGGCACGCGCGGCCTCAGTTCGTCTGCAGCGACGAGGCGTCGACGTGCTCGGCGACGATCGTCACCACGTCGGAGTCGACGGAGAGGAACCCGCCGTCGACCATCACGGTGCGGCGCTCGCCCTCGAGGGACTCGATGGCCACCTCGCCCTCGACGAGGACACCGAGCAACGGGGTGTGGCCCGGCAGGATGCCCAGCTCGCCCGAGATGGACCGAGCGCGTACGAACTTGGCCTCGCCCTCCCAGACCTTCCGGTCGGCGGCAACCATCTCTACCTTGAGCGAACTCACGTTTCCTCCGGATCGTGGGGGTGTGATCTGCAGTTTAGTGCCTCTGCGAGGATGCTCCGTACGCGAGGTGGCGCAGGCCGCCCGCTCCGATCCCCAACCCTCCACAGGAGTCCTGTCCATGAGCACCGCCGTGTCCGACGCCCTTCTCGAGCCGGCCCGCCGACCCGTGGCCGTCGCCACCCTGACCGACGTCATCGACGCCGAGGTGGCCGACAAGTCCGGCTTCGGCGGCGCTGCCGTCAAGGCCGGCTACGCCGCCGCCAAGAAGCTCGGCGGCAACTTCGTCACGAGCGCCACCGACCGCCTGCTCCCCCAGTTCGCGACCGCGCTCGACCCGTTCTGGGCCACGAAGGGCGAGCAGCCCTTCGGTGCGCACCTCGCGGCGCAGCCGGATGCCGCCGCGGACGCCCTGCTGGCCGTGACCGACGCCAAGGCCGCGACGACCTCGCACGGCTCTGCGGCCAAGGTCTACGGTTCGCTGCGCGGCAAGGCCAAGGAGCACGTCGTCGCCGCCCTCCCGCGCCTCGGCGCGGCGGTGGAGCGCCTCGTCCCCTGACGCGGCTCCCGCTGCGGCGGTTCACCGAGCAGGTATGCCGTCGGGCCGGCTCCCATGGGGAGCCGGCCCTTCGTGCGTCCGCCGGTGGGTCAGTCGACCCGCGCGTCCGTGGCGGCCCGGCCGTCGGACGGCGCTTCGCGCAGAGCGTCGGGCGTGGCCTCGTGCGGGGCCTCGTTCTGGGCCTGGTTCTGGCCCTCGTGCTTGGCCTCGTGCTGAGCCTCGTGCGGGCGGTCCTCGGCGACGCGCGGCAGCTCGGGACTGAACTCCGACCCGAGGTCGGAGATGGCCTGCCTGGCGAACACCTGCTGCTCGGTCACCACCCGCTCGGACCGGCCACGACCGATGAAGGTGACGACCCAGTGCAGCAGCGTCGTGATGCGGTGCTTGAAGCCGATGATGTAGACGAGGTGGACGGCGAGCCACAGCAGCCAGGCGAAGAACCCGCTGAACTGCGCCTTGCCCACCGACGCGACGGCCGAGAAGCGCGAGATCGTGGCCATCGACCCCTTGTCGAAGTACTCGAAGGGCCCCTTGGGCTCCTGGCCCGCGAGCCGGCGCATGATCTGCTCCGCCGCGTAGCGCCCGCCCTGGATCGCGACCTGGGCCACGCCGGGCAGGTTCTTCAGGGCCATCATGTCGCCGACGACGAAGACCTCGGGGTGGCCGGGCAGCGTGAGGTCGTCCTGGACCTCGATGCGGCCGGCCCGGTCGAGCGACGCGCCGGTCTGGTCGGCGAGCTGGCGCCCGAGCGGTGAGGCGCTGACGCCGGCCGCCCAGACCTTGCAGACCGACTCGATGCGCTCGCGGCTGCCGTCGCCGTGCTCGACCTCGATCCCGGTCGAGTCGACGTCGACGACCTTGGCGCCGAGGCGCACCTCGACCCCCATCTCCGTGAGGCGGTTGACGGCGCGGTCACCGAGCTTCTCGCCGAAGGAGCCGAGCACCGCCGGGGCGGCGTCGAGCAGGATGACCCTGGCCTTGGTGGGGTCGATGCGCCGGAAGTCGCGCTTGAGGGTGCGTCGGGCGAGCTCGGAGATCTGTCCGGCCATCTCGACGCCGGTCGGGCCGGCGCCGACGACGACGAACGTCATGAGCCGGTCGATCTCGGCCGGCGTGGTCGCGAGCTCGGCGAGCTCGAACGAGCCGAAGATGCGGCCACGCAGCTCGAGCGCGTCGTCGATGGACTTCATGCCGGGGGCGTGCCGGGCGAACTGGTCGTTGCCGAACCAGGACTGGCCCGCGCCGGCAGCGACGATGAGCGAGTCGTAGGGGGTGACGGTCTCGCGCCCGACGGCCGTGTGGGTCACCGTGCGCGCCTCGAGGTCGATGGCGGTCACGTCGCCGAGCAGCACCTTGGCGTTGTCCTGACGGTGCAGCACCTCGCGCGTCGACGGCGCGATCTCGCCCTCGGACAGGATGCCGGTGGCGACTTGGTAGAGGAGGGGCTGGAAGAGGTGGTGGGTCGTGCGCGCGATGAGGGTGACGTCGACGTCGGCGCGCTTCAGCTTCTGCGTGCTGAACAGACCGCCGAAGCCCGATCCGATGACGACGACCCGGTGGCGCGTGGCCTGCGGGGTGGAGCTGCTCACGATTCTCCTCGTGCTGCGGTGGGTGCTGGCTCGTCGGCGCTGACGTCTCTCATTGGGTGCAACACCGGGAGTCGTCGGCACATGCCCACGATGCCCGGCTCCGGGCGTGTGCTGGCGCACACCTCTGCCAGTCTGGCAGGGACGGTCGTCATCCGGCGTTCCTGCGCAGGACCACGAGCTGCGGCGTCGAGCCGACCGGGTGGTAGCCCGCCTCGACCCTGGCCCGCAGCGGGTCCGCAGCCGCTCCCCCGGCAGGTTCGGGGCCCCACCACCGGGTCGGGTGGACCACGCAGTCGGGGGTCACGTCCCGGGTGTCGAGCCACCGCACGACGTGCGAGGTGCTGGGGCCGAAGTCCCCGAGCCAGGTCACCGGGCTCGCGACGTGCACGTCACCGAGGAGGTATGCCGCGGGGTAGCCGATCGCGAGCACGCTCGACCCGGGTCGCGCGCAGGTCCGGAGCGCGGCCTGGGCGCTCGCGACCTCGTCAGCCCTTCGCTGGCTGGTGAGCAGGCCGGCATACGCGCCCGCCGGCGCCGCCACGTCGAGGCGGGCCAGAGGTGCGTCCCGGAAGCTCGTGGCCGTGTGGGCGGTGACGAGGGAGCCGAGCACGAGCACCCCGACCGCACCTGCCATGGCCGCCGCGAACGGTCGTCGCGGCGTGGGCGCAGGCTCGGGAGAGTCTGGATGCCGGTCCAGGGAGTGCGGTCGGACCAGGCCGAGGAGCGCGCAGGCCGTCACGGCGAGCACGGCCGGTGCGAGACACGCCCCGACCGCGCCCCACCGCGGTGACGAGGCGGTGAAGGCCGCGACGGTCGGCGCCCCGACGAGCGCGGGTGCCAGACCGATCACGAGCAGCCGCGCGGGCATTCCCCGCAGGCGGACGGCCGTGACGACTGCGCTGGGCAGCAGGACGAGGCACAGCACGAGGGCGAGGACCGGGCTCAGCCACGACCCGATGGAGTAGGTCGCCGTCACCGCGTCGCGCGTCAGGCCCTGCCCGACCGTGAGGACCACCGCGGCCAGCAGCAGGGGCGTGGCGAGGCGACGGCGGCGGGCGAGTGCCACGGCCGCGACGACCGCGAGGACGAGGGCGACCGCGACGGCGGGCTGGGCCAGCTCTCCCCCGAGGTAGGCCAGCCACGCTCGCAGACGGCCGAGGCGGCCGACGCCGCCGCCCTGGTAGTCGCTGGTGAAGGCAAGGGTCTCCCGCACGTGGTCGATGCCCCAGACCGCCACCGCGAGGCCGACGACGACCGCCGCGGCCCCGGCGGCCCCCGCAAGGAGCCCCGCGCGCACGCGTCCCCTGGCGCAGGCGAGGCCGACGAGCAGCAGGGCGGCCGCGGCCGGTGTCGTCACCGGGTGGCTGACGGCCCCGAGCGCCGCGGCGGACCCGCCGAGCACCGCCCAGCCGAGCGAGCCGCGGGCGATGGCACCCGCCGCGCTGCTCGCGCCCACGAGGTAGAGCAGCGCCGGCGTCGTGTTGTAGCCGACGAGCTGCAGGTTGTACGCCGTCGGCACGACGGCCGTGACGGCCGCGAAGCCCGCCACCACCCGACCGGTGAAGCCCCGGACGGCCCACCAGGCGAGGGCGGCGACCCCGATCGACAGCGCGACGAAGTAGAGCCGGGACGCGAGGACGATGCCGTCGAGACCAACGGTGTGCGACCAGACCCAGACGAACGGCACCGCGGGCCAGGCGCCGAGCACCTGCAGGTTCATCTCGTCGCGGAACGGCAGGTCACCCCGGGCCAGCCGCAGGGCCAGCTCGACGGCGTGCGTGCCGTCACCGAGGTCGAGCCCCAGACGGGCTCGCGCACCGAGGGCGATTCCCACCGCCAGCATGAGCAGGGGCGCCGCGAGACGACGAACGGGGAGGGCCGCAAGGGCACCTCCCCGTCGTCGGGTGAGACCGGTCACTCCGGTTGCTGCGTGGTCTCAGAGGTTCTTCTGGATGTCCGCCCACTGGCGCTCGACGTCGTCGAGGCCACCACACATGAAGAAGGCCTGCTCGGCGACGTGGTCGTACTCGCCGTCGGCGATCTTCGTGAACGCCTCGATCGTGTCGGACAGCGGCACGGTCGAGCCCTCGATGCCGGTGAACTGCTTGGCCACGTAGGTGTTCTGCGACAGGAAGCGCTGGATGCGGCGGGCCCGGTTGACGAGGATCTTGTCCTCTTCGGAGAGCTCGTCGATACCGAGGATCGCGATGATGTCCTGCAGCTCCTTGTTGCGCTGCAGGATCGAGCGGATGCGCACCGCGGTGCTGTAGTGCTCCTGCGTCACGTAGCGCGGGTCGAGGATTCGCGAGGTCGAGGTCAGCGGGTCGACGGCGGGGTAGATACCCATCGACGCGATGTCACGGGAGAGCTCGGTCGTCGCGTCGAGGTGCGCGAACGTCGTGGCCGGGGCCGGGTCGGTGTAGTCGTCGGCCGGCACGTAGATCGCCTGCATCGAGGTGATCGAGTGACCACGCGTCGAGGTGATGCGCTCCTGGAGCGTGCCCATCTCGTCGGCGAGGTTGGGCTGGTAGCCCACGGCGGACGGCATACGACCGAGGAGGGTCGAGACCTCCGAGCCGGCCTGCGTGAAGCGGAAGATGTTGTCGATGAAGAGAAGCACGTCCTGCTTCTGGACGTCGCGGAAGTACTCCGCCATCGTCAGCGCCGACAGGGCCACGCGAAGACGCGTGCCCGGCGGCTCGTCCATCTGGCCGAAGACGAGCGCGGTCTGTCCGAGGACGCCCGCCTCCTCCATCTCGACCATGAGGTCGTTGCCCTCACGGGTGCGCTCGCCGACACCGGCGAACACCGACACACCACCGTGGTCACGGGCGACACGGGCGATCATCTCCTGGATGAGCACCGTCTTGCCGACGCCGGCACCGCCGAAGAGGCCGATCTTGCCACCCTGGACGTACGGGGTCAGCAGGTCGATGACCTTGATGCCCGTCTCGAACATCGTGGTCTTGGACTCGAGCTGGTCGAAGGCCGGGGCCTTGCGGTGGATGCCCCAGCGCTCCTTGACCTCGAGCGTCTCGCCCTCGGCGAGGTTCATGCACTCACCGGTCGTGTTGAACACGTGGCCCAGCGTCACGTCACCGACGGGGACGGTGATCGGGCCGCCGGTGTCCTGCACGGACGAGCCGCGCACGAGGCCGTCGGTCGGCTGGAGCGAGATCGCACGGACCATGTTGTCGCCAATGTGCTGGGCGACCTCGAGGTTGAGGTTCTTCGTCTCACCGGCGAGGGTGACATCGGTCGTGAGCAGGTTGTACTGCTCGGGCATCGCGTCGACGGGGAACTCCACGTCGACGACCGGGCCGATGATGCGGGAGATGCGTCCGACGCCGCCCGCGGGCGGGGCCGTCCACGTGGTGTCGCTGACAGTTGCAGTCATGGTGGTCTGCTTCCTTACCTGTGGGCGTTACTTCTGGGCGTCCGCGAGGGCGTTGGCGCCGCCCACGATTTCGCTGATCTCTTGGGTGATGCCGGCCTGACGGGCCTGGTTGGCGAGGCGCTGGTAGGTCTTGATCAGCTCCGTCGCGTTGTCGGTGGCCGACTTCATCGCCCGCTGGCGCGCGGCGAGCTCGGAGGCCGCCGAGCTGAGCAGCGCGGTGAAGATGCGGTTGCGGACGTACTTCGGCAGGAGCAGGTCGAGCACCTCGGAGGCGTTCGGCTCGAAGGAGTACTCCGGCGCGATCTGGCCCTCCTCGTAGTGGTGCACGCTGAGGTCCAGGCTCTCGTCGTCGCGGGCCTCGTCGGCCTCGACGACCTCGAGGGGCAGCAGGCGCAGCACGTGCGGGTCCTGGCGGACCATCGAGCGGAAGCGGGTGAAGACGATGTGGATCTCGTCGTGGCCGCCCTCCTCGGTGTCCTTGAGGAAGTCGGCCGTGATGCGGTCGGCGATCTCCTTGGCGTGCTCGAACGTCGGAGCGTCCGAGAAGCCGGTCCACTCGGCGGCGTACTCGCGCTTGCGGAACTTGTAGTAGCTCACGGCCTTGCGACCCACGAGGTAGGGCACGACCTCCTTGCCCTCGGCGGTCAGCCGGGAGATGAGCTCCGCGCTCTCCTTGATCGCCGCGACGGAGTAGGCACCGGCAAGTCCGCGGTCCGCCGTGATGATGACGACACCGGCCCGCTTGGCGGTCTCCTTCGCCGTCGTCAACGGGTGGTCCTCGTTCGTGTTGGTCGCCACCGCCGACACGGCGCGCGTCAGCGCGGTCGTGTACGGCATCGCCTCGGTCGCCCGCTGGCGAGCCTTGACGACGCGTGCGGCCGCGATCAGCTCCATCGCGTTGGTGATCTTCTTGATGGAGTTGACGGACTTGATGCGCTGGCGGTAGATCCGCATCTGCGCTCCCATGTGCTCCGCCTCTCTTGGTCTCTAAAAGTCTGTGGTTGCCGGCAGGGTGGGCTCACGCCCGTTCCCGTGTGCCGCCCGGCGAGGCCGGGCGGCACACGGGACTGGTCACTTCTGCTTGACGATCTGCGCCTGGGTGATCTGGTCGTCGGCGATCTCGTCGAACTGCTCGTTGCCGGCCTCGAGGCCGTCCTTGCCGGTGCCCCGGAAGGTGAACTTGACCTCGTCCACGACCTTGGACAGAGCCGTCTCGGTGTCCTCGTCGAGCTTGAGGGTCTCGCGGATCGTCTGGAGGATCTTGCCGTCGCGACGCAGCGCCTCGAGCAGCTCGGACTCGAAGTTCCGCACGTCCTCGACCGCGATGTCGTCGAGCTTGCCGGTCGTACCGGTCCAGATCGAGACGACCTGCTCCTCGACGGGGTACGGCGAGCTCTGCGGCTGCTTGAGCAGCTCGACGAGTCGCGCACCACGGGCGAGCTGGGCTCGCGAGGCGGGATCGAGGTCGGAGGCGAACATCGCGAAGGCCTCCATGGCACGGAACTGCGCGAGGTCGAGCTTGAGTCGACCGGCGACGGACTTCATCGCCTTGATCTGCGCAGCACCACCGACTCGCGAGACCGAGACACCCACGTCGATCGCCGGACGCACGTTGGCGTTGAAGAGGTCGGCCTGCAGGTAGATCTGGCCGTCCGTGATCGAGATGACGTTGGTCGGGATGTACGCCGAGACGTCACCGGCCTTGGTCTCGATGATCGGCAGGCCGGTCATCGAGCCGTGGCCGAGCTCGTCGGACAGCTTGGCGCAACGCTCGAGGAGCCGGCTGTGCAGGTAGAACACGTCGCCCGGGTAGGCCTCGCGGCCCGGCGGACGGCGCAGCAGCAGCGACACGGCGCGGTAGGCCTCGGCCTGCTTGCTCAGGTCGTCGAAGACGATGAGGACGTGCTTGCCCTGGTACATCCAGTGCTGGCCGATGGCCGAGCCGGTGTAGGGCGCGAGGTACTTGAAGCCCGCCGAGTCCGACGCGGGGGCCGCCACGATCGTGGTGTACTCGAGCGCGCCGGCCTCCTCGAGGGTGCCGCGGACCGACGCGATGGTCGAGCCCTTCTGGCCGATGGCGACGTAGATGCAGCGGACCTGGGCGTCGGGGTCGCCGGACTCCCAGTTGCGCTTCTGGTTGATGATCGTGTCGATCGCGACCGTGGTCTTGCCGGTCTGGCGGTCGCCGATGATCAGCTGGCGCTGGCCGCGGCCGATCGGCGTCATGGCGTCGATCGACTTGATGCCGGTCTGGAGCGGCTCGTGCACCGACTTGCGCTGCACGACGTTGGGGGCCTGCAGCTCGAGGGCGCGACGCTCCTCGGACTTGATGTCGCCGAGACCGTCGATCGGGTTGCCGAGCGGGTCGACGACACGGCCGAGGAAGTCGTCGCCGACCGGGACGGAGAGGACCTCTCCCGTGCGCTTGACGGTCTGGCCCTCCTCGATGCCGGCAAAGTCACCGAGGACGACGACACCGATCTCGTGGACGTCGAGGTTCAGGGCGAGGCCGAGCGTGCCGTCCTCGAACTGGAGCAGCTCGTTGGTCATGGCCGAGGGAAGACCCTCGACGTGAGCGATGCCGTCACCGGCGTCGGTGACGCGGCCGACCTCTTCGCGGGAGGCCGCGCCGGGCTCGTAGGACTGGACGAACGAGTCCAGAGCGTCCCGGATCTCCTCCGGACGGATCGAAAGCTCCGTCATGTCAGATCTTCTCCTCGGTCTCGACCCGCAGGACGGGCCAATGGTTGTTCACAGCTGGTGGTGGGCGCCTCAGGCGCCCATGGCCCGGCGGGCCGCGTCGAGCTTGCGGATGACGGTGCCGTCGATGAGCTCGTCACCGATCTCGACCCTGATCCCGCCCATGACCCGAGGGTCGACGACGGTGTTGACGTGGACCGTGCCGCCGTAGATGGCGGCCAGGCCCGCGGCGAGGCGGGCCCGGTCCTCGTCGGTGAGCGGGACGGCCGAGGTGACGGTGGCCGTCTGCTGCTCGCGGCGGCTCGAGGCCGTCTCGAGGTAGTGCTCGACGACCCGGTCGAACCGGCGGCCGCGCGGGGCGACGACGGCCTGACGGGCCAGCACGAGGGTCTCCGGGGCGACCTTGTCCCGCAGGAGCGACGACACGAGGTCGGCGCGCTTGTCGGCGGGGGCCTGCGTGTCGGTCAGCGCCGCACGCAGGGCCGGGTCGGCCGCGACGATCCGCTCGAACCGGAACAGCTCGTCCTCGACCCGGTCGGCACGGTCGTCGGCCTCGGCGTGCGCGATGACCGACTCGATGGCATACGCCTCGATGGCGTCGGTGAGGTCACGCTCGGAGCTCCAGCGCTGCCCGAAGGCGCCCTTGAGCACGACGAGCGCCTCGGCGCTGACCTTGCCCGCGAAGAGGCGCTCGGCGAGCTGGGCCTTCTCCGCCCCCTCGCGGGAGGGGTCGGCCACGGCGCGGCGCAGGGTCGCGCTGCCGTCGATGACGCCGACGACCGCGAAGAGCTCCTCGGCCAACCGCGCGCGGTCGGCGCCGGCAGCAAGGACGCCGGTGAACGCCTCGCGGCTCGCCGCCGCTGCTGCGCGTGAGGGTCCCTGCATCAGGCGTCTCCGCCCTGGCTGCCGGCGGCGCCGCCGACCTTCTCGCGCACGACGTCGCCGGACTCGAGCTCGGCGAGGAAACGCTCGACGATGCCCTTCTGGCGGGTCTCCTCGTGGAGGGACTCGCCGACGATACGGCTCGCGAGGTCGGTCGAGATGCGGCCGACGTCACTACGGAGCGAGACGACCGCCTGCTGGCGCTCGGCCTCGATCTGCTTGTGCGCCGTCTCGGTGATCCGGGACGCCTCGGACGCGGCGTGCTCGCGCATCTCGGCGATGATCTGCGCACCCTGGGCCTTCGCGTCCTCGCGGATGCGAGCGGCCTCGGAGCGAGCCTCGACGAGCTGCGCCTGGTACTGCTCGAGCGCGGCCTGGGCCTGGGCCTGGGCCTCCTCCGCCTTGTTCATGCCGCCCTCGATGGCAGCCGTGCGCTCGGCGTAGATCTGCTCGAGGCGCGGCACGACCTTCTTGGACACCACGACGTAGAGGATCGCGAAGCACACCAGGCCGAAGAAGAACTCCAGCGGGTGCGGGATGATCGGTGCCGCGGTGGCCCAGAAGCCCTCGCCGCCTTCGGCGGACACGGTCACTGCTTGCATGAGCTTCTCCTAGAGAGAAAGACGGTCGGTGCTTCGAGCTGCCCCTGGAGGGGGCGTCAGCCCTTGAAGACGAACGCGAGCGCGATACCGAAGATGGCGAGCGCCTCGGTGATGGCCATGCCGAGGAAGGCGATCGGCTGGAGCATGCCGCGGGCCTCGGGCTGACGGGCGACGCCGTTGATGTAGGCGGCGAAGATCAGACCGACACCGATACCGGGGCCGATGGCGGAGAGGCCGTAACCGAGGATGGCGATGTTGCCAGTCATGTTTGTTCCATTCCTTCTTGTCTTGTCCGGCTGGCGGTTACCAGACGGGCTGGGGCGAAGCTGGTTCGTGGTGCTCGTGCGGTGGTGCAGTTTGCGGTGCGCGTCGGACGCGCGGGGTGGAGCTCGGTGGTGAAGCCCGGTGGGACGGTCAGTGCTCGTCGGCCACGGCGCCCGCGATGTAGAGCGCGGCGAGCAGCGTGAAGACGTAGGCCTGCAGGAACTCGACCAGCAGCTCGAAGAGCGTCATGACGAAGGCGAAGATCCAGGTGACGCCACCGGCGACGACGAGGATGCCGCCGGAGGTGAGCATGTACCAGCCACCGGTGATGAACAGCACCATGAGGATGTGGCCGGCGAACATGTTGCCGAAGAGTCGCAGGGCGAGCGTGACCGGGCGGGTGAAGAGGTCGGTGATGAGCTCGAGGATGAAGATCGGGACGATCATGCCCTTGGGCAGGCCCGAGGGGACGAGCGACTTCCAGTAGCCGATGAAGCCGTGCTTCTTCATGCCGACGACGTGGAAGACGACCCACACGATGAGGGCCAGCGCGATCGGGAAGCCGATGCGGCTCATCGTCGGGTAGCTCATCGGCGGGATGACGCCGAAGAGGTTGTTGACGAGGATCAGCACGAACATCGAGAAGAGCAGCGGCACGAACTTCATGAACTCGTGGCTGCCGATGAGGTCCTTGGCGACCCCGTTGCGGACCAGGCCGTAGACGGCCTCGGTGCCCATCTGGCCCTTGCTCGGGACGAGGGCCTTCTTGCGCGTGGTGGCGAGCAGCCACCACGTGATCAGGATGATCGAGAAGGCCATCAGGAACATCGGGCGCGTGATCGCCCATGCGCCGTCTCCGATGAGGGGCTGCCAGAACTCCTCGACACCGGGGGCGGTGTAGTCCGTCGGGGCGGCGGCCACGATGCTCACGGGTTACTCCTTCGTAGGTTCTGGGCGCTTCGGCTGACGGAGGGCGTCAGCGGTGCAGGGGCGGTGCTCGGGGGCGAACTCCCGGCTGGGCCCCGGGTCTGCGGGCCGGCAGGCGACTCGCTGGCGGGCGGCACGGTGGCCGTCGGGCTCGTCTGCGGGCTCACTGGGTACCGTATCGGAACCAGATGAGGTAGAGCGACAGGGCCATTCCACCCACGATCCCGGCTCCGACGAGCCACGACGTGCCCAGCCAGTGGTCCGCGAGGGCACCGAGCCCGCCGTAGATCAGGGGTCCGGTCAGCAGGTAGGCGACGGCCCTCCAGGCCGAGTCCTGCTCGCGGATGTTGAACGACCGCAGCTCCTCGGCCTTGTCCTCGGCCGACGGCTCGTCGGGTGAGGTCGGCTCGGGCTGTGAGGGCGTGGACATGTGCACCTCCGTGGTCACTGCTCATCACGCGGCTCCCGGTCGCTCGGGGCCTCGAGGGAGGCCGCGCCGTCCGGGTCGTAGGCGAAGATGCGCAGCCGCTTGTAGGCGCGCATCTCGAAGAAGAGCCAGACGACCGCGCAGATCGTGACGGACAGCCCGATCGCGTAGCCGGAGGCCCAGGTGACGTCGCGCAGCGCGAACATGACGACGCCGAGCACCAGCACCTTGAAGGTGTAGGTGGCCATGACGATCATCATCGTCGTGGTCGGCGGCAGGTCGGCCGTGCGCTTCATGACGAGCAGCGTCAGGCTGAAGAAGAAGATGACGATGGCGGCGCCGAGCGCGGCCGACCAGGCGGCCTTGGGACTCGAGAAGAGCCCGACGACGACGCACACGAGACCGGCGACGGCGGTCGGCAGCAGGGAGCCCCGGAGGAGCTGCGCGAAAGCATCGGACTGTGATGCGTCGCGGGCCGGTGTGGCGCTCAAGAAAAACCTGCCTGGTGCGTCGAGAGGCGTAGTGCGGGCGGGGCTCGGGCTGATCCGGATCGTCCTCGGATCGGTCGTGCGGAGAAGCGGATCGGGCTCCTTCGGCGGCCTTCTCAGACTGCCCTCAGGTGCTTGTGAATGCTATCACAAGCGTTCCGACGGCCTCCACCGCGGAAGCCAGACGGTGAGGACGACACCCATCGCGGCGGCGGCCCCCACCACCGCCAGCGGACGGGGCCCGTCCCAGATGACGAAGGACACCGAACCCAGGGCCACGATGGCGGCCCAGAGGTAGAGGATCAGCACGGCACGGCGGTGGCCGTGGCCGATGCGCAGCATGCGGTGGTGCAGGTGCATCGCGTCCGGCTGCCACGGGCGCTGGCCCGCCCGGGTGCGCCGGACGACGGCGAGGACCATGTCGAGGAACGGCAGCAGCAGCACGGCCAGGGGCACGAGGATCGGCAGGAATGCCGCCGACACCTCGTTGGCGCTGACCTGCCCAGGGTCGACGTTGCCGGTCAGCGTGATGGTCGCCGCCGACAGCAGCAGCCCCAGCGTGAGCGCACCCGAGTCGCCCATGAAGAGCCGGGCCGGGTGGAAGTTGTGGGGCAGGAAGCCGGCACAGCACCCGACGAGGGCCGCGCTGATGAAGGTGGCGGTCGAGAACACGTTGGCCGGGGCGAAGGAGCGCGAGACGAGGTAGCTGTAGATGAAGAAGGCGAAGGCCGCGATGCCGACGACGCCGGCCGCGAGCCCGTCGAGGCCGTCGATGAAGTTCACGGCGTTCGTCGACGCGATGACGACGAGCACCGTGAACAGCACGAGCACCGGCGTGGGCAGGATCGTGGTGCCGAAGATCGGGAGCGAGAGCAGCTGCACGCCCGTGTAGGCCATCAGCCCGGCGGCGAGCATCTGGCCGGCCAGCTTGGTGAGCCAGTCGAGCTCGCGGATGTCGTCGAACGCCCCGAGCAGGCACACGATGCCGCCGGCGGCGATGACGCCGAGGATCCGCCGGTCGGAGAAGAGCGTGCCGAGGTAGGGCAGCGCCCGCGCCACGAGCGCGGCCGCGACGAACCCGATGTAGATCCCCACTCCCCCGAGCCGTGGGATCGGCGTCTTGTGGACGTCCCGCTCACGGACCGCCGTGAAGGCGCCCGTCGCGACGGCGAGGCTCCGGACGAAGGGTGTGGCGAGGTACGTGACCGCAGCGGCCACGATGAGGACGAGGACGTACTCGTGCACCTACCGACCTTCGCTCGGACGCCGACGCTGGCGAGTGGGCTGACTCAGCGAGGGTATGCCGGGAAGCGCGTCACGAGGTCGGTCACCTCGGCGCGCACCTGCTTGCTGACCGCGTGGTCGGGGTCGGCGTCGCCCTTCGTCACTGCCTGGTGGATGAGCGAGGCGATCTGCTTCATCTCCTCCAGGCCCATGCCCTGCGTCGTCACCGAGGGCGTGCCCACGCGGATGCCCGAGGCGATGTTGGGCTTCTGCGGGTCGAACGGGATGGCGTTCTTGTTGAGCACGATGCCGGCGGCGTCGGCGCGCTCCTCGGCCTCCTTGCCCGTGACGCCGACACCCTGCAGGTCGAGGAGCGACAGGTGGGTGTCGGTGCCGCCGGTCGTGGGGCGGATGCCGAGCTCGAGCAGGCTCGCGGCGAGCTGCTGGCTGTTGGCGATGACGTCCGTGGCGTACTTGGCGTACTCCGGGGTGGCGGCCTCCTTGAAGTTGACCGCCTTGGCCGCGATGGTGTGCATCTGCGGGCCGCCCTGCATCATCGGGAAGATCGCCTTGTCCATGGCGGCTGCGTGCTCGGCCTTGCAGACGAGCGCACCGGAGCGCGGGCCGCGCAGCACCTTGTGCGTCGTGAAGGTGACGACGTCGGCGTACGGCACGGGCGACGGGATGGCCTTGCCGGCGACGAGGCCGATGAAGTGGGCGGCGTCGACCCAGAGGATCGCGCCGACCTCGTCGGCGATCGCGCGGAAGCGCGCGAAGTCGATGAGGCGCGGGATCGCGGAGCCGCCGGCGCAGATGACCTTCGGGCGGTGCTCCTTGGCGAGCGCCTCGACCTGGTCGTAGTCGATGTCCTCGGTGGTGGCGTCGACGCCGTAGTGCACGGCGTTGAACCACTTGCCGGAGAAGGAGACCTTGGTGCCGTGCGTCAGGTGGCCGCCCATCGGCAGCGCCATGGCGAGGATGGTGTCGCCGGGAGACATGAACGCGCCGTAGACCGCCTGGTTGGCGCTCGCACCGGAGTGGGCCTGGACGTTGGCGTGGTCGGCGCCGAAGAGCGCCTTGGCCCGCTCGATGGCGATGGTCTCGGCCTTGTCGACCTCGGAGCAGCCGCCGTAGTAGCGGCGACCCGGGTAGCCCTCGGCGTACTTGTTCGACAGCGTCGACCCGAGGGCGGTCAGCACCGCGGGCGAGCTGATGTTCTCGCTCGCGATGAGCTGCAGGCCACTGCGGATGCGGTCGAGCTCGGACAGCAGCACCCCCGCGATGTCGGGGTCGAAGGACTGCAGGGCGCCGAAGTCGGAGCCGTAGAACGTGTCGTCAGCCATGGGAGTTCTCCGGGTGGGTCGGGAGTGGGGCGCGAGCGCGAGCCAACTCTATTGCGTCGCGCCGGAGCCGTCGGACGGGCCGTCGGCCGTGGACACGTCGGACGCCTCGTCGGATGACGCATCGGTCGACACGTCGTGCCACTCACCCAGGGTGTCCGAGGTGCCGGCCGACGGGTCGGGCTCGGGCGCCTCGAGCTCGGGCTCCGGCTCGAGGGCCGCGTCGATGTCGTCCTGCGAGAGCGCGCCGACGCGCAGGGTCACGGGGGTCTCACCGGTGCAGTCGACGATCGTCGAGGGCTGTCCCCCGCCGGCCGGCCCGCCGTCGAGGTAGACGCCGACCGACTCACCGAGCATGCCGACGGCCTCGTCGACGGTGCGCGCCGCGGGGTCGCCGGTGGTGTTGGCGCTCGTGACGGCCATCGGCCCGATGTCGCCGAGCAGCTCGAGGGTGATCTCGTGGTCGGGCACGCGCAGGGCGACGGTGCCGTTGGTCTCGCCGAGGTCCCAGTGCAGCGAGGTCTGGGCCTTGAGCACGAGCGTCAGCGGCCCGGGCCAGAACTTCTCCATGAGGCGCTGCGCATAGTCGGGCACCTGCGTCGCCAGGCCCTGGGCCGTGCGCGCCGTCGGGATGAGGACCGGTGGCGGCATGTCGCGCCCGCGGCCCTTCGCCGCGAGGACGGAGGCGACGGCGGTCGCGTCGAAGGCGTCGCAGCCGATGCCGTAGACCGTGTCGGTCGGGAGGACGACGATGTCGCCGCGTCGGACGGCCGATGCCGCGGCCGGAATGCCCTCGGCACGCCCATCGGGGTCGGTGCAGTCGTAGCGCTCGCTCACCCGACAGAGCCTACTGGGGAGCGCTGGACGGTCCCGGCCCAGGTCGGAGCGGCCGGATCGAGCCGTCGATCGTCACCGCTGGAGCCGTTCGCGCCGTTGTCGACGGCTGCTCGGCCCGGATGGCGGGGACGGGCGGCGGGAGGGAGCGCGGGTGAGGCGGCTCAGCGCGAGCGGCGCGCAGCCGTCACGCGGGGACGACCGGAGAGGTCGCGGTGGTCCTGCACCTCGACCCACTCCCCCGTGCCCGCGAGCCGGCGCGGCAGGCTCTCGCCCTGCGAGTCGGCGTGCTCGATGAGCACGAGTCCTCCGGGACGGAGCAGGCCAGCCGCCACCCGGGCCACCGCGAGCGGGATCGCCAGCCCGTCCTCGCTGCCACCGTAGAGCGCGATGTCGGGGTCGTGGTCGCGGACCTCGGGGTCGACGGGCACGGCGCCGACGGGGATGTAGGGCGGGTTGATGGTCACGAGGTCGACGCCGCCGGTCCAGTCCTCGAAGCACGCCGAGGTCGCGTCGCCCTGCACGAGGTCCACGTCGAGGCCCAGCCGGTCCCGGTTGGCGACGGCCCAGGCGTACGCGTCGGGTGACAGCTCGACCGCCCGCACCTCGGCCTCGGGCCGCTCGTCCTTGACCGACAACGCGATCGCGCCGGACCCGGAGCAGAGGTCGACGACGCGCACCGGCTCGGGCCGCTCGGGAGCGTGCACCCGGTCGACCTCGGCCAGGGCCAGGTCGACGAGCACCTCGGTCTCGGGTCGGGGCACGAAGACTCCCGGCCCGACCGCGAGGGTCAACCGTCGGAAGTGGGCTCGTCCGGTGAGGTGCTGGAGCGGGACCCGCGCGGCGCGCTCGTCGACGAGGACGGCATACGTGCTCGGCAGCGTGCGCCCGCCGAGGACCATGAGGCGACGCACCTCGGAGGAGTCCACGCCGAGGACGTGGGCCGCGAGCTCGACGGCGTCGACGTCGGCGGAGACCACGCCCGCCTCGCGCAGGCGCGCGGTGGCGGCCCGGACGCCGTCACGCAGGTCGGTCACGCCTGCCGTCATCACTCGGACCCGTCGGCGGCGAGGGCCGCGAGCTTCGCAGCCTCGTCGGCGTCGAGGGCCGACTGGACGACCGGGTCGAGGTCGCCGTCGAGGACCGCGTCGAGGTTGTAGGACTTGTAGCCCGTGCGGTGGTCGGAGATGCGGTTCTCCGGGAAGTTGTAGGTGCGGATGCGCTCGGAGCGGTCGACGGTGCGCACCTGCGACCGGCGCGCGGCGCTCGCCTCGGCGTCGGCCTCGTCCTGGGCCTGCTGGTGCAGCCGGGCCCGGAGGACGCGCATCGCGGCCTCCTTGTTCTGCAGCTGCGACTTCTCGTTCTGGCACGAGACGACGAGACCGGTCGGCAGGTGCGTGATGCGCACGGCGGAGTCGGTCGTGTTGACGCTCTGTCCGCCGGGGCCGCTGCTGCGGTAGACGTCGATGCGCAGGTCGTTGGGGTCGATCGTCACCTCGACCTCCTCGGCCTCGGGCATGACGAGGACGCCGGCGGCCGAGGTGTGGATGCGGCCCTGGCTCTCGGTGACGGGCACTCGCTGCACGCGGTGCACGCCGCCCTCGTACTTCAGGCGCGCCCACGGCCCCTCGCCCAGACCGGGAGTCCCCTTGGCGCGCACCGAGACCCGCACGTCCTTGTAGCCGCCGAGGTCGCTCTCGGTGGCGTCCTCGATGGCGGTGCGCCAGCCGCGCTGCTCGGCGTAGCGGAGGTACATCCGCAGCAGGTCGCCGGCGAAGAGCGCCGACTCGTCGCCGCCCTCACCCGCCTTGACCTCGAGGATGACGTCGCGGTCGTCGTCGGGGTCGCGTGGCACGAGCATCCGACGCAGGTGCTCCTCGGCCTCGGCGAGGCGGGCCTCGAGGGAGGGCACCTCGGCGGCGAAGGACTCGTCGTCGGCCGCGAGCTCACGGGCGGTGGCGAGGTCGTCACCGGCCGCCGTCCACTCCCGCGCGGCGGCGACGGTGGGGGCCAGGGCGGCATACCGCTTGTTCAGCGTGCGCACGAGGTCCTGGTCGCCGTGGACGGCCGGGTCGGCGAGCTGCTGCTCGAGCTCGGCGTACTCGTCGAGGATCGACTGGACGGATTCGAGCACGGTAGGCCCTTCGGCTCAGGAACTTGCAGGGACACGTACGTGGAGACGTCCGTGGGGACGGGCGGATACGACGAACGCCGGCCCCCGACGACCGAAGTCGTGGGAGCCGGCGTGCGGGAGACCTACTTGGCGGCCTTCTTGCCGTAACGGGCCTCGAACCGGGCCACGCGGCCACCGGTGTCGAGGATCTTCTGCTTGCCCGTGTAGAACGGGTGGCACTGCGAGCACACGTCAGCGTTGATCTTGCCGGACGTCTCGGTGCTGCGGGTGGTGAACGTGTTGCCACAGGTGCAGGTGACCGTGGTGTCCACGTAGTCGGGGTGAAGGTCCTTCTTCAAGATTGTCTCCTCGAGGTAGTCGGCCGGGTCGGAGTCGTCGCTCGCCACCGTGGTGGGTCGCTCGGCCGTGAACCGGTCCAAAGGAAGAGTGTGCCAGAAAGGCGCACCTCCTCCCAAACGCGCGACGACCCCGGCGCATTCCCCGCGTCAGGCGGGCACGACGGCGGGCTGGGCGACCGGCAGCACGACCTGCATCGTCGTCCCCTCCCCCTCGACCGAGGCGATGACGAGCTCCCCGCCGTGGCCCTCGACGATGGCGCGCACGATGGCCAGACCCAGCCCCGTGCCGGGGATCGCCGCAGCCGTGGCGTTGCCGGCCCGGAAGAAGCGTTCGGACAGGCGTGCCAGGTCGGCGGCCGGGATGCCGATGCCGGTGTCGTGCACCGAGATGATCGTCGAGTCCCCTGACCGCTCGGCCGACAGCAGCACCTGCCCGCCCTCCCGGGTGAACTTCACGGCGTTGGACCCGAGGTTGATCAGGGCCCGCTCCACCTGGCCGCGGTCGACCCGGACGACGAGGTCGTCGGGCACGTCGGTGCAGACGAGCTCGACCCCGCCGTTGGCGGCGACCGGCTCCATCGTCTCGGTGACGGTGCGCAGCAGGTCCCTGACGGCAACCTCCTCGGAGACCGCCTGCAGGCCGCTGATCTCGATCTTGTTGAGGACGAGGAGGTCCTCGATGAGCCCGCGCAGCCGGGTCGCGTTGCGACCGATGATGTCGAGGGCGACGTGCTGGCCGTCGGACACCTCCCCGAAGTCGCCGTCGACGAGCAGCTCGAGGTAGCCGCTGATCGACGTCAGCGGCGTGCGCAGCTCGTGGCTCACCGTCGCCATGAAGTCGGTCTTCTGCCGGTCGAGCTCGGTGAGCCGTCGCACCTGCTCGTCCTGCATCTGCGAGAGCCGGAGGGCCACGATCGACTGGGCCGCGATGGCCGCGCACTGCTGCGCCGCCTGGATCTCGTGGCGGTGCCAGCGCCGCGGCGCGCCGACCATCATCACCGACAGGATGCCGAGGCCGCGCCCACCCGTGCCGACCGGGAGCATGAGCAGCGAGCGCGCGCCCGTGGCCCGGTGGAAGGCACGCGCCCGCTCGTCGTCGTAGGCCTGGTGGGCGAGCAGGTCACCGAGGTCGAAGAAGCCAACGTCCCGGCGCAGCTCGTCGTTGACGGCGCCGACCTGCTGGGCGAGCGAGCGCGGCAGCGGCGGCAGGTCCGGCAGGTCGTCGGTGTGCCACTGGAGGCGGTCCTCGATGGTCTGCCCGTCGTCGCCCAGGGTGTAGAGCAGCAGCCGGTCGGCGCCGAGACCGGCACCGAGCTTGGTCGTGACCCGCTGGAGGGCCTCGTGCACGTCGACGGCCGAACGGACCGTGCGGCCCACGTCGAGGACGAGCTCCTGCATCTCGAGCACGGCGGCCTGCTGGTCGACGAGGCGGGCGTTGGCGCGGGTGAGGTCGTTGAAGTCGCGGGCGAGCATGCGCACCTCGAGGGCGCCCTCCTCCTGGTTCGCCATCGCGATGACGTCCTCCTCGGCCTGCCGGCGCACCACCTCGCGCAGCCGGGCGAGCGGGCGACCGACGGCACGGTGCATGCCGAAGCCCGCCGCGACGAGGACGAGCACCACGGCCGCGGCGACGGCGATGATGACGGCGGACGTGATGGCGGTGGCCTCGCGCGAGTCGATGCGCGCTGCGTCGCGCCGGGTCTGGATGCTCGCGCCGAGCGTCTCGTTGACCGAACGGAAGCGGGCGTATGCCGTCTCTGCCGTGGCGCGGTCGGCCGCGGTCGCGCTGCGGCCGGGTGCCAGCCCCTGCAGCGAGGTGCCGGCCGCGGTGAACCAGGCCTCGACGGCCTCGCGCTCCTGGCGCACCTGCCCGGCGAAACGCGCCCGGTCGGTCTGTGTCAGCTCGTCGCTCGCCGTCGCGGTCGCGACCCGGGCGAGCTCGGCGTCGACGGCCGGACGCAGGCTCAGCGGGTCGACCGGCGTCGTCAGGCCACCGGACTGCTGGCGCCAGGCCGCCTCGGCACGGGTCATGTCGAGCAGCACCGCGCTGTTGGCCTCGCGGGCCGGCCCCAGGGCCAGGGTGAGGGCACGGACCGCCGCGCCCTGGGAGTGGATCGTGGCGACCGAGATGATCGCGCCGAGCGGCACGAGGACGACGAGGATCGTGATGAGGACGCGGATCTGGCTGCCGACCGACCGCCTGGACACCACGGGCAGACCACTCGTCACGCGGGGTCCTCGTCGAAGCCGGTGCGGGTCATGACTCCCCAGACGTGCTTCTTCCCGCGCAGGCTCGACCACCACCCCTCGAGGCGCCACCACACGGTGGCCTGGCGGTAGCCGATGTTCTCGAGGACCGACGCGGCGATGGTCTGCCAGATGGCGCGCCACCGGTCGTGCTTGTGGAAGGCCCACTCGTCGACGACCATCGCCGAGAGGGTCACGAGCACGGCATACCCGTAGGCGAGCACGAGGAAGAGGATCGCGAAGGGCACGTTGACGACGCCGAGGAGCAGGGCGAGCGGGACGATGAGGATGCCGAAGAACTCGAGGAGCGGCGCGATGAGCTCGAAGAGCCAGTAGTACGGCAGGGCCAGGAAGCCGATGCGGCCGTACTTCGGCCGGAAGAGCATGCTGCGGTAGGCCCACAACGTCTCCCACAGGCCGCGGTGCCAGCGCCGGCGCTGGTTGCGCAGCACCGTGGCGGTCACGGGGACCTCGGTCCAGGACACCGGCTCGGGCACGAACTCGACCTTGTAGTCGCGTCCCTCGTCGCGCATGCGCTTGTGGATGCGCATGACGAGCTCGAAGTCCTCGCCGATGCTGTCGGGGTCGAGACCGCCGACCTCGACGACGACGTCACGCCGGAAGAGCCCGAACGCGCCGCTGATGAGGATGAGCCCGCCGAGGCGCGACCAGCCGGTGCGGCCGAGCAGGAAGGCACGGAGGTACTCGACGAGCTGGATCCGCGGGATCCACGTCTGGGGCATCTCGACGCGCACGATGCGGCCCGAGACGACGCGGCTGCCGTTGACGGGGCGGATGGCGCCACCGGTCGCGACCATGCGGGTCGGGTCGTCGGCGAAGGGCCGCGTGACGTGGAGCAGTCCGTCGGGCTCGAGGATGGAGTCGCCGTCGATCATCGCGACGAGCGGCTCGCTGGCGGCGTTGATGGCGACGTTGATCGCCTCGGAGCGACCGGAGTTCTCCTTGCGCACCACGACGAGCCGGGTGCGCCCGTCGCGAGGCACCCAGATCCCGAGGACCCGGGCCCGGACGGGGACCTCGTGCGGCAGCTCGCGCGGCACCTGGACGAGGTCGAAGGCCTCCTCGAGGCGGGCGAAGGTCTGGTCGCTGCTGCCGTCGTCGACGACGACGACCTCGTGCCGGGGGTAGCGCAGGGTGAGGAAGGACTTGACGGCGGTGACGATGCCGGCCTCCTCGTTGTAGGCCGGCACGAGCAGGGACACCCCAGGCGCGAGGCCGGCGCCCTGCCACGTCAGAGCCGTGGCGCGGCGTCGCTGCTGGGCCCGGAACTCGAGGTAGGCGAGCCCGATGAGCACGAGCAGCGAGGTGTTGATGAGCAGGAAGTAGATGATGATCGGCACGCTCGAGACGTCCATGGCCCACACGACGAAGGAGCGCAGCCCCTCCAGGACGCCGTCCCAGCTCATGCGCTGGCCCGCTGCAGGCTCGCCATGAGTCGCGCCGAGCGCACCGCGGCGTCGTCCTCGTGGCCGAGGAGCGCGCTGCTGCCGTCGGGCCCCATCGTCAGCAGCGCCGACGCGGCCAGCTCGGCCAGGCGCGGGTCGGCGTCGGCCAGCAGCGTGGCCAGGGCGGGGACCGCAACCGGGTCGCCGAGCTCGCCCAGCGCGATGACGCAGGCACGCCGGAGCGCCAGCGGCTCCGAGTCGACCGTGTGGCGCACGAGGATGGCGACGTCCTCGCCGCGGCCGAGCCGGCCGATGGCCGTCGCACTCGTCTCGCGGACCGTGACGTCCGGGTCGTCGTCGAGCAGACGACGCAGCTCCGGCAGGCCTCGGGTGAAGCTGCGCTCTCCGCTGAGGTGCGCGGCCACCATCCGGGTGCGTGGGTTGGGGTCGCCCATGCCATCGCGCAGCACCTCGGAGATGCCGACACCCATCGACTGGAGGGCCTCGGCCGCGGTGGCGGCCGGCAGCCCGCGCTCGGGCGCGCCGATGGCCGCGAGCACCGGTCCTGCGGCCACGGGATCGCCGATGAGGCCGAGGGCGTAGGCGGCGCTGTTGCGGACCTCCATCGCCTCGTCCCCGAGGGCGGTGACGAGCAGCGGGACGGTGTGTTCGGCCTTGGCGAGGCCCAACAGCTGGGCGGCACGCGCCCGGCGGACCGTGGAGCGGCTCGTCAGGTCGGCCACTGCGGCGTCGACGGCACCGTGCACCTCGAGCACCCGGACCAGCTGGTCGGCGGGAACGCCGCGGATCTTGGTCAGCATCTCGACGATGTTGCGGTCGAGCACGGTCCGCGACACACCGGTCGCCCAGGTCAGCTCCTCCGTCGCGGCACCGTCGTCGTCCTCCCCCGACGCCACCGTGATGAGGGGCGGGCGCAGCGGGGACAGCAGCATCTCGTCGCGCTGGTTGCGGCTGTGCCGCCGCGCCCGGACGGCGACGACGAGGATGACGAGGAGCAGGCAGGCGCCCAGGATGACCACGGTGGCGCCGACGAGGAGCGCCGCCCCGACCATCACGAGACCCTGGCTCTCATCGCGCCCTGGCGAGCATGCCGTTGACGCGGTGCAGCAGCTCCCGCGGGCTGAACGGCTTGATGACGTAGTCGTCGGCGCCGACGGCGAAGCCGGTGTCGACGTCGGAGTCGCGCGACTTGGCACTGAGCAGGAGCACCGGGACCGAGGGGTGCCCGCTCTCGCGGATCTTGCGCAGCACGTCGATGCCGGAGAGCCCCGGCATCATGACGTCGAGCACCGCGAGCTGGGGAGGGTTGGCCTCGAAGGCCTCCCAGGCACTGACGCCGTCGGGAACGGCCTCGACGGCATATCCGGCCTGGGTCAGCTTGAACTCGACGAGGTCTCGGATGTCTGCGTCATCGTCGGCCACGAGGACTCGGACGGGGCTGGCATCGGGGTCGCCGGCAGGCGCAGACATGTCACTCCATGGTGAGGATCGGGTGGTCCCCCCATTTTATGGACAATTCACACCATTGCCCCGTGAAACGCCGAAAGGGGACGACGCCAGCTGGCGCCGTCCCCTACCGGACGAGTGGGCCCCGCCCAGGAGCGAGTCGGTCAGGACTCGTCGTCGAGCCGTGAGCTGCTCGTCGCCTGCACCTGCGTGAGGAACTCGTAGTTGGTCCGCGTCTTCTTGAGACGGTCGATGAGCAGCTCGATGGCCTGCTGCGCGTCGAGGCCGCCAAGGACCCGACGCAGCTTCCACATGATCTTCAGTTCCTCGCTCGCGAGAAGGATCTCCTCGCGGCGCGTGCCGGAGCTGTTGATGTCGACGGCGGGGAAGATGCGACGGTTGGCCAGGTCGCGGCTGAGGCGCAGCTCCATGTTGCCGGTGCCCTTGAACTCCTCGAAGATCACCTCGTCCATCTTCGAGCCGGTCTCGACGAGGGCGGTCGCGAGGATGGTGAGCGAGCCACCGTTCTCGATGTTGCGCGCCGCGCCGAAGAACTTCTTCGGCGGGTAGAGCGCGGCCGAGTCGACGCCGCCCGAGAGGATGCGCCCGCTCGCCGGGGCGGCGAGGTTGTAGGCACGACCGAGCTTGGTGATCGAGTCGAGCAGCACGACGACGTCGTGACCCAGCTCGACGAGACGCTTGGCCCGCTCGATGGCGAGCTCGGCGACCGTCGTGTGGTCCTCGGCCGGCCGGTCGAAGGTCGAGGAGATGACCTCGCCCTTGACGGCGCGCTGCATGTCGGTGACCTCCTCGGGGCGCTCGTCGACGAGGACGACCATGAGGTGGCACTCGGGGTTGTTCGTCGTGATCGCGTTGGCGAGGGTCTGCATGATCATCGTCTTGCCGGCCTTGGCCGGGGCGACGATGAGGCCGCGCTGGCCCTTGCCGATCGGGGCGACGAGGTCGATGATCCGCGTCGTCAGCACGTTGGGCTCGGTCTCGAGCCGCAGGCGCTGCTGCGGGTAGAGCGGCGTCAGCTTGCCGAACTCGACGCGCTTGGCGGCCTCCTCAGGCGTCTGCCCGTTGACAGTGTCGAGCCGGACGAGCGCGTTGAACTTCTGGCGCCCCACGCTGCCCGAGGGCTGCTCGCCGTCCCGCAGCGCCTTGACGGCACCGGTCACGGCGTCGCCCTTGCGCAGGCCGTTCTTCTTGACGATGCCGAGCGGCACGTAGACGTCGTTCGGGCCGGCGAGGTAGCCGGACGTGCGGACGAACGCGTAGTTGTCGAGCACGTCGAGGATGCCGCCGACGGGCACGAGCACGTCGTCGTCACCGACCTGGAGGTCCTGGTCGTTCCAGTCCTGACCGCCCTCGCGGCCACGACCGCGCTTGCGGTCCCGGCTGCGCTGGCGGTTGCGGCTGCGACGGCTGCCGCCGTCGTCGTCGTACCCCGACTGCTGGCCGCGGTTCTGGTCGTTGCCGTCACCCTGCTGGCGGTCCTGCTGGCGGTCCTGCTGACGGTCCTGCTGACGGTCCTGCTGGCGGTCCTGCTGTCGCGGCTGCTGGCGGTCGTTCTGCTGGCGGTCGTTCTGCTGGCGGTCGCCGCGGTTGCCCTGCTGGTCGCGGTCCGCGTGGCGCTCGGGCTGCTGGCCGCGGTCGTTGGCGCGGTCGGCCTGACGGTCGTTGGCGCGGTCGGCCTGACGGTCGTTGCCGCGGTCGGCCTGACGGTCGTTGGCGCGGTCGGCCTGACGGTCGTTGCCGCGGTCGGCCTGACGGTCGTTGGCGCGGTCGGCCTGACGGTCGTTCTGCTGGCGGTCGCCGCGGTTGCCCTGCTGACGCTCACCCTGCTGGCGACCGCCCTGCTGGGCACGGTCGCGCTGCCGGCTCGAGCGGTCACCCGCGTCGCCCGAGTCGCCCGTCGACTCGTCGCCGCCCTCGGCGCGCTGGCGCGAGGAGGTGTCCTGCTCGTCGGCGCGGGCCGCACGCGAACCGCGCGTCGCGCGCTCGGAACGGGGAGCCCGCTCCTGCGCCGTCTCGTCGGCACGCTCGGCGGTCGGGACGCTCTCGGCGCTCTCGGCGCTCGTGGTGGACGGAGCCTCGGCGGGCGCCTCGGTCTGGGCCTCGGTCGTCGTCGCCGAACCGGCGGGACGGCTGACCCGGCGCGAGGCGCGAGCCGGGGCGGCCTGCGCAGGGGCGGCGGCGTCGGCCGCACCGGACGCGGGGGCCGAGGCGCTCGAGGCCGCCGGGGTCGCCGGAGCCGACGAACCGCCGGACTGTCGAGCCTTGATCGCCTCGACGAGGTCGCTCTTGCGCATCTTCGTCGTCCCGGTGATGCCCATCGACGACGCAATGCCCTTGAGCTCGTCCAGCTTCATGGCCGACAGGCCGGAGAGCGGACGGGTGGTTGTTTCTGACACGAAGGATCCTTCCCCCTCGTTTGCGGCCCGGGAGATTCCAGCGGGCCGGACTTGGACCAGGTGACCTGGCCGTCTGAGATCCACTTCGGCGCAGAACGCGCCCAGAGGCACAAGAATTCGCCTCAGTGTGGGGGTGATGCACCGGCCTGCGATGTCGCGGCGTGTGGTGCGGCGTCAGGATACCACCCGGCGACCTCCGACCGGGCGGTGACGACCGCAGGTGTCGTGGTTCAGCGGGCGTGAACGGTCGCGCCGTGCAGCGGGACCGACGGGCTGAGCCGCTCCCAGTGCGATGCGAGGTGGCCGGCCTGCACCTCGGCCGCCGCCTCGCGGGTCGTGAGCACGAGGACGCTCGGTCCCGCCCCCGAGACGACCGCCGCTCGCCCCTGCGAGCGGAGCAGGTCCACGAGCTCCATCGTGGCGGGGTAGGACGGTCGGCGAGCCTCCTGGTGGAGCCAGTCGCGGGTGGCCGCGTGCAGGTGCGAGGGGTCCGCGGTCAGGGCGTGGACGAGGAGCGCTGCACGTCCGGCGCCGGCTGCGGCCGCCGCGAGCGGCACCCTCTCGGGCAGCACGGCGCGGGCCGTCCGGGTCGCGAGCTGCGTCTCCGGGACGAAGACGACGACGTCGACGTCCGGGTGCAGGTCGATGCGTGCCGTGACCGTGCGGTCGCCGAGGTCGAGACCCGTGCCGTCGGGCATCCAGCTGACGGTGAGGCCCCCCAGCACGCTGGCGGAGGCGTTGTCGGGATGACCCTCGAGCCGGCTCGACACGTCGGTCGCCAGCCCCAGGTCGACGGGCACGGCCTCTCCGGGGGCCGGCCAGGCGGCATACGAGCCCTCGGCGACACCCAGCGAAAGGGCTTGTGCGGCAACGACACCCGCGACGATGGCGGTCGCCGAGGACCCGAGACCACGGCCGTGCGGGACGCCGTTGGCAGCCACGAGACGCAGGCCCGACGGCGGCTCGACACCCAGAACCCGCCACGTGTGCTGCATCGTCGCGTGCACGAGGTGCCGCTCGTCGGTGGGCACGTCGACGGCGCCCTCGCCGGTGACCTCGATGAGCAGCCCGGGAGTGTCAGACGTCGTCACGACGTAGTGGTCCCAGAGGCCCAGGGCCAGGCCGATCGAGTCGAAACCGGGGCCGAGGTTGGCGCTGCTCGCGGGCACCCGCACCTCGACGGAGCGGCCCGCAGGCACCCGGCTCACGCGCTCAGCCCTCGAGACCGAGCGCCTGCGCCGCGGAGAACGCGTCGACCGACACACGGGTCGGCACGACCTCTCCCCCGTCGGCCGTGCGCAGCGCCCACTGGGGGTCCTTGAGGCCGTGGCCGGTGACGGTGCAGACGATGCGTGCCCCGGAGGGCACGAGACCGGCCGTGTGGCTCGCGAGGAGTCCCGCGACGGAGGCCGCCGAGCCGGGCTCGACGAAGACGCCCTCCTTGGCCGAGAGATAGCGGTGCGCGTCGAGGATCTGCTCGTCGGTGACGGCGTCGATGCGGCCCCCCGACTCGTCGCGGGCCGCGATGGCCTGCTCCCAGGACGCGGGGTTGCCGATGCGGATGGCCGTCGCGATCGTCTCGGGGTGGTCGACGGGGTGCCCGAGGACGATCGGCGCCGCGCCGGCCGCCTGGAATCCCCACATCTGCGGCAGGTGCGTCGCCGGGCCGGCCGGGGCGTCGGTCACCGGCTCGGCGAGGTACTCGCGGTAGCCGCGCCAGTACGCCGTGATGTTGCCGGCGTTGCCGACCGGCAGGCAGTGGATGTCGGGGGCGTCGCCGAGCGCGTCGACGACCTCGAAGCTCGCGGTCTTCTGACCCTCGATGCGGGCCGGGTTGACCGAGTTGACGAGCTCGACCGGGTAGGCCTCGGCGAGCTTGCGGGCGAGCGTGAGGCAGTCGTCGAAGTTGCCGTCGACCTGCAGCAGCGTCGCCCCGTGCGCGATCGCCTGGCTCAGCTTGCCCATGGCGATCTTGCCGTCGGGGACGAGGACGCCGCACGTCATTCCGGCCTTGGTGGCATAGGCCGCGGCCGACGCGCTCGTGTTGCCCGTGCTCGCGCAGATGACGGCCTTGGCACCCTTGCGCGCGGCCACGCTGATGGCCGTCGTCATGCCGCGGTCCTTGAAGGAGCCCGTCGGGTTGAGCCCCTCGAACTTGAGGTGCACCTCGGCGCCGACGAGGGCGGAGAGCTTCTCGGCGTGGATGAGCGGCGTGCCGCCCTCGTGGAGGGTGACGACGGGCGCGCCCTCGAGCATCGGGAGGCGGTCGGCGTACTCGCGGATCACTCCGCGCCACTGGTGGGCCATCACGAACCTTCCACGCGCATGACGGAGTTGACTCCACGGACGACGTCGAGCGTGCGCAGGCGCTCGACCGTGGACGACAGGGCGGCATCGCTCGCGGAGTGCGTGACGATGATGAGGTTGGCGCGGGCGCTCTCGCCGTTGCCGGCGGGGACGAGCTGCTGGCGCACCGTCTCGATCGACACGTCGTGGTCGGCGAAGGCCGCCGCGACCTGGGCGAGCACGCCGGAGCGGTCCTCGACGTCGAGGCTGATGTGGTACCTCGTCTGGGCGTCGCCCATCGTCAGCACGGGCAGGTCTGCGTAGCTCGACTCCCCCGGCCCGAGACCCCCACCGACGCGGTGACGGGCGACGGCGACGAGGTCGCCCAGGACTGCCGAGGCCGTCGGGTCGCCGCCGGCGCCCTTGCCGTAGAACATCAGCTCGCCCGCGGCGTCGGCCTCGACGAAGACGGCGTTGAAGGCCTCGCGCACTCCGGCCAGCGGGTGGGAGCGCGGGATCATCGCCGGGTGCACGCGGACGCTCACGCCCTTGTCGCTGCGCTCGCAGATCGCGAGGAGCTTGACGACGGCGTCCATCTCACGGGCGGCCGCGACGTCGGTGGCCGTCACCTCCGTGATCCCCTCGCGGTAGACGTCGGCGCCCGAGACGCGCGTGTGGAAGGCGAGGGAGGCGAGGATGGCCGCCTTTGCGGCGGCGTCGAACCCCTCGACGTCGGCGGTCGGGTCGGCCTCGGCGTAGCCGAGAGCCTGGGCCTGCTCGACGGCGTCGTCGAAGCCCGCGCCGGTGGTGTCCATCTTGTCGAGGACGTAGTTGGTCGTGCCGTTGACGATGCCGAGGACCTTGCGCACCTCGTCGCCGGCGAGCGACTCGCGCAGCGGCCGCAGGAGCGGGATGGCCCCGGCGACGGCGGCCTCGTAGTAGAGGTCGACGCCGTAGGCGGCGGCCGCGTCGTAGAGGGCCGGACCGTCCTCCGCGAGCAGGGCCTTGTTGGCCGTGACGACGGACGCCCCGTGCTCCATGGCCCGCAGGATGAGGGACCGGGCCGGCTCGATGCCCCCGATGACCTCGACGACGACGTCGGCGCGGGTCACGAGCTCCTCGGCGTCGGTGGTGAACAGAGCAGGGTCGACGCCCAGCGCGGCGCGGTCGCGTCCGCCGCGGCGGACCGCGATGCCGACGATCTCGAGGGGTGCGCCGACGCGCGCGGCCATGTCGTCCGCGTGCTCCGTGAGCAGGCGTGCCACGGCTCCGCCCACCACGCCGGCCCCGAGCAGGGCGACGCGCAACGGCTTGGGGTCACTCACGGCGCTGTCCACGGCGGCAATCCTGCCGCCTGTCCGCCTGCTGGACGGTCATTGTTTCGCGATCCGGACATGCGCGGCGAAGGATCTGCACCGACATCGCCCCCCATCAGACGTCGAGGGCGAGCAGGTCGTCGATGGTCTCGCGCCGCACGATGACGCGGGCGACCCCGTCGCGCACCGCGACGACCGGCGGCCGTGGTGTGTGGTTGTACTGGCTCGACAGCGACCGGCAGTAGGCGCCCGTGCCGGGGACGGCGAGCAGGTCACCGGCACCGATGTCGCCGGGGAGGAACTCGTCCTTGACGACGATGTCGCCGCTCTCGCAGTGCCGCCCCACGACGCGCCCGAGGACCGGCGCGGCGTCCGAGGCGCGGCTGGCCAGGGTGCACGAGTAGTTGGCGTCGTAGAGGGCGGTGCGCACGTTGTCGCTCATGCCGCCGTCGACCGAGACGTAGACGCGCTGGGCGCCGCCGTCGAGGTCGACGGGCTTGACGGTGCCGACCTCGTAGAGGGTGAAGGTCGAGGGCCCGGCGATGGCGCGGCCCGGCTCGATGGAGATGCGGGGCACGGCGATCCCGTCGGCGCGGCACTCGCGCTCGATGATCTCGGCCATGCCGGCCGCGAGGCTCTTCGGCGGCAGCGGGTCGTGCTCGGTCGTGTAGGCGATGCCGAACCCGCCGCCGAGGTCGAGCTCGGGCAGCTCGGCGCCGAGCTCGCGTGCGATCTGCGAGTGGAGGCCGACGATGCGCCGGGCCGACACCTCGAAGCCTGCCGTGTCGAAGATCTGCGAGCCGATGTGGCTGTGCAGGCCGAGCAGGCGCAGCGACTCGGGCTTGCCGAGGATCCGCCGTGCTGCTTCGAAGGCATGCCCGCCGGCCAGGGAGAGGCCGAACTTCTGGTCCTCGTGGGCCGTGGCGATGAACTCGTGGGTGTGGGCCTCGACGCCGACGGTGACGCGGACGAGGACCGGTGCGACGACGCCGAGCTCGGTCGCCACCGCAGCGACGCGCTCGATCTCGTCGAAGGAGTCGATGACGATCCGGCTCACGCCGTAGTCGAGCGCGTCACGGATCTCGGCGACGCTCTTGTTGTTGCCGTGCAGACCGATGCGCTCGCCGGGCACGCCGGCCCGCTTCGCCACCGCGAGCTCACCGCCGGTGCACACGTCGAGGTGCAGTCCCTCGTCGTGCACCCACCGGGCCACTTCGGTGCAGAGGAAGGCCTTGCCGGCGTAGAAGACGTCCGCGCCGCCCGACACGCTGTCGAACACCTCGGCGTACGTCTGCTTGAAATCCCTTGCGCGCGAACGGAAGTCGTCCTCGTCGATGATGTATGCCGGTGTGCCGAACTCGCGTGCCAGCTCGGTCACGCTCACCCCACCGACCGTGAGGACGCCGTCGCTCCCCCGGCCCACGGACGTCGCCCAGAGGGACGGGACGAGGGCGTTGACGTCGGCCGGGGTCTGGAGCCACGCGGGGCCGCGATAGCCCTCCGCGTGCAGCGCTCCAGCTTCGTGTGCGCGCATGCCTACATCCTCTCCGGGGCCGCCGCGCCGAGGCGGCTCAGTCCATTGCGCAAGACGATCCGCGCGGCGTCGGCGAGCAGCAGCCGGGCGCCGTGGATCGAGGCCGGGTGGACCCCCACCGTCATGGGCCGGACGGGGTGGTCCCACGCGTCGGCCAGTGCCGCGAGGTCGGTCACGGCGCGCCGCTGCTGGTCCTCGTCGCCGACGTGCCGGTCGAGTCGCTGCGGCAGGTCGGCGAGCGCCACCAGCAGCTGCCGCTCGGCGACGTGGGTCAGCTCGCCGAGCCGGGCCGACGGCCGTCGCTCCACCCCGGCGGCCTCGGCATTGCGGATGATCCGGCACAGACGGGCGTGCGCGAGCTGGGCGGGGCGCAGGGAGTCGTCAGGGCCCCGACTGCCGGGGGCCTCGACGACCTCGTCGCGCGGCCGGCCGGGGACGAGGGCGTAGTGGTCCTGCTCGTCGATGACACGCGGGACGATCGCGGAGCGCGCCGAGTCCTCCAAGGTCAGGGCGATGAGCCCGCTCGGTGCGACCTCGACGGCGGCGACGGGCTTCTGGCGCGTCAGCCCCAGGGCGAGGACGCGGGCCAGGTCACGGGGGGCGAGGTCGAGGACCGGCGCCCAGCGCTGCGAGACAGGTGTCACCCAGTCGGCGACGACGCCGGCGGCGCGGGTGTCTGCGGGCCGGAAGATCGGGCCGGCCGGTGGGCCCCCCTCGGCCTCGTCGGGCAGCTCGCCGGTGCGGGCCGCCTGCGCGGCGACCTCCTCGAGGAGGGCGCGCAGCTGCTCCGGCGTCATGCGGCGAGTCTACGAGGGTGGGCCGCCCACGCCTGTTCGTGGAGCTCTCACGGCGCCTGGTGCCGGACGGGCTCCACGAAGGCGGGGGCGCATTCAGCGTTCGCCGCCCGGTGCTGCTAATCTCACCGGGCGCACGAAAGTGCGAGCCGCCCCCGTAGCTCAGGGGATAGAGCACCGCCCTCCGGAGGCGGGAGCGCAGGTTCGAATCCTGCCGGGGGCACAGACGAACGAAGGCCCACCTGATGGCGCGAAGCGCCCTTCAGGTCGGCCTTCGTTCGTCGTTCCCCCGAGGGGTTCGGGGAGATCGCGTCCGAGGACGAGGACGCGATCGGAGTCCTGCCGGGGCACCAGGGCCGAGACCTCGGCTCGCAGAAGCGGTTGCACCAGCAGCAGGCTCGCGACCAGCGCCTGATCTGCCACAGTGGACGGCGTGCTCATCTCGAAGCCCGTCGCCGAGGCCATCCGGGCCGGCACCGTCACCCAGGCCTTCCGCCGGTGGGACGTGCCGCGGGTCAAGGTCGGCGGCCTCCAGCTGACTCCCGCCGGCCTCGTGCGCTTCGACGCCGTCAGCAGGGTGCGTGACCCCGACCGCCTCACCGAGCGCGACGCGAGGAAGGCAGGCGTCAAGGACCTGGCGACGCTGCAGAGGTTCCTGGCACCGCGCGAGCGCAAGCCGTCGGCCCGCGGTAGCCGCGGCGGCGACACGGTCTATCGCATCACGCTCAGCTGGGCCGGCGAGGACCCGCGGATCGCCTTGCGCGACAGCCTTCCCGACGACGAGGCGCTGCGTGACATCGCGGCCCGGCTCGCGCGTCTCGACGCCCGCCCGACGGGGCCGTGGACGCGCGAGATCCTCGAGTGGATCCGCGACAACCCGCGGGTCGTGTCCAAGGAGCTCGCCGCTGTGCGCGGGGTGGAGCTGCTGCCGATGAAGGTCGACATCCGCAAGCTCAAGACACTCGGCCTGACCATCAGCCACGACGTCGGCTACGAGCTCTCACCCCGCGGCGCGGCCTACCTCGGCTGGGTCGAACGCGCCGGCTGACCCCGGCCACGCGGCACACCGCTCCCCCAGCACAGCGCTCAGCGCTGGGTGGTGTCGGTGACCTCGCCGACGAGCTCCTCGAGGACGTCCTCGAGGAAGACGACGCCGGACACGGCCGCGTCGGCGTCGATGACGCGCGCGAGGTGGGCGCCGGTCAGCTGCATGGTGGCCAGCACGTCCTCGATGTCGTCGTCCTCGCGCACCGTGGCGAGACGGCGGACCCGCTTGGGCGGGATGGGCTGCTCGTGCCGCTCGTCGTCGGCGTAGAGGATGTCCTTGAGGTGCAGGTAGCCGGCGATCTCACCGGCGGCGTCGCGCACCGGGTAGCGCGAGAAGCCCTGCTTGGCGACGAGGCGCTCGATGTCGGCCGGCGTCGCGCCGAGCTCGACGGTCGTCAGCGAGCTCACGTCGACGGCTACCTCGCGGGCCCGCTTGTCGGAGAACTCGAGCGTCTTGGCGACGAGGCCGTGGCGCTCCTCCTCGATGAGGCCCTCGCGCCGGGACTCGCCGACGATGTGGGCCACCTCCTCGACCGTGAACGCCGAGGTGATCTCGTCCTTGGGCTCGACCTTGAAGAGCCGGACGAGCGCCTTCGCGACGGTCTCCATCGCGTGGATGATCGGCCGCAGGGCGCTCGCGATGAAGAAGAGCGGCGGCACGAGCACGAGAGCGGCCCGGTCGGGGCCGGCGATGGCGAGGTTCTTGGGGATCATCTCGCCGACGACGACGTGCAGGTAGGAGACGATGAGCAGCGCGAGCGCCAGCGCCACCCCGCTCGCCCACGCATCGGACAGCCCCCAGGCGTGGAAGACCGGCTCGAGCAGGTGGTGCAGGGCGGCCTCGGCGAGCGCACCCAGTCCGACCGAGCACACGGTGATGCCGAGCTGCGCGGTCGCGAGCATCGACCCGAGCCGCTCGAGGGCGAGCAGGCACGACTGCGCGCGCTTGCTCCCGGCGTCGGCCAGCGGCTCGAGCGTCGAGCGGCGCACCGCCATCGCCGCGAACTCAGCGCCGACGAAGAAGGCGTTGCCGAGCAGGAGGAAGACCGAGACGACGTAGACCCAGGGACCGCTCACGACGCGTCCCCCGATCGACCGGCTGACGGCATACGCCCGTCGTGCCCGTCTCCTGCCGGATCGTCCGGTGCGTGGTCCGCGTCCTGCGGGAGCGACTCCGGGTCGGGCACGAAGCGCAGCCGGTCCACCCGGCGGCCCTCCATGCCGACGACGTTGATGCGCCAGCCCGGCAGTCGCACGACGTCGCCGACGACGGGCACCCGCCCGAGGCTCGTCATGACGAAGCCGCCCATCGTCTCGTAGGTCGAGCCGTCGGGGACGTCGGCGCCGAAGGCGTCGCGCACCTCGTCCGGGCGCCACAGCCCGGGCACCGTCCACGAGCCGTCGATGAGCTCGCGACCACCCTGACGGCTGCGGTCGTGCTCGTCGGACACCTCGCCGACGATCTCCTCCACGACGTCCTCGAGCGTGACGATGCCCGAGGTGCCGCCGTACTCGTCGACGACGACGGCCATCTGGAAGCCGCCTTCGCGCAGCTCGCGCAGCAGCGGGTCGAGCCGGATCGTCTCGGGCACGACGAGGCGGTCGGACATGAGCGCCGAGACGGGCACGTCCTTGCGCCGATCGTGCGGGACCGCCATCGCCTTCTTGACGTGGACGACGCCGTCGATGTCGTCCCAGTCCTCGCCGAGGACGGGGAAGCGCGAGTGCCCGGTGCGTCGCGACAGGCGCAGCACGTCGTCGGCGGACTCGTCGCGGTGGATGCCGGTGCAGCGCACGCGCGGCGTCATGACGTCGTCGGCGGTGCGCTCGCCGAACCCGAGCGAGCGGGTCAGCATGCGCGCCGTCGTCACGTCGAGCGTGCCGGCCTCGGCCGAGCGCTGGACGAGGCTCGCGAGCTCCTGGGGCGTGCGCGCGCCCGACAGCTCCTCCTGCGGCTCGATGCCGAGCGCCCGCAGGAAGGCGTTGGCCGAGCCGTTGAGCACGACGATGAGCGGCTTGGCGACCACGGCGAAGACGCGGACCGGGAGCGCCACGATTTTGGCCGTCGCGAGCGGCGCGGAGATGCCGAGGAACTGCGGGAGCAGCTCGCCGAAGACCATCGAGAAGACCGTCGCGATCAGCAGGGCGAGCGCGCTCGACACCGCCTCGACGGCGCCGGCCCCCAGCCCGAGTGAGGTGAGCGGCCCGGACACGAGGACACCGATGGACGGCTGGGCGAGGTAGCCGACGACGAGGGTCGTGATCGTGATCCCGACCTGGGCCGCGGACAGCTGCGTCGAGAGCTGCTTGAGCGACTGCAGCACGACGCGCGCCCGCGAGTCCCCCTCGTCGATGGCGCGCTGGACCGTCGGCCGGTCGATGGCCACGAGGGAGAACTCGGCGGCGACGAAGAGCGCGGTGCCCGCGGTGAGCAGGACGGCGCCGAGGACGAGGAGCCACTCGGTCACTCGGGGACCGCCCGTCGGGCCGGGACCGGGTCGCAAGGCTTGGTCATGGTGCGCCCACTATATGGAGGAGAGGGCGCGCAGGGACGCGCGGACCGCTCGGCCCACCTCCGCGTGGAGGGCGTATGCCGTGTGGTTGAGTTGGGCGCATCACGGCGGGGCCCGCGACTCGCGCGCCGGACGACGGAGGGAGCACGGGTGGTGCACGGACGACCGGAGTTCACCGGGCACATCGAGGTGCGGGGGCTGACGAAGCGCTTCGGCTCGTTCACGGCCGTCGACCACCTCGACTTCGACGTCGAGCCGGGCCGCGTCACCGGCTTCCTCGGGCCCAACGGCAGCGGCAAGACGACGACCCTGCGCATGCTCCTCGGTCTCGTTCGCGCCACCGACGGCACCGCGACGATCGACGGCCACCGCTACGCCGACATCGCCAACCCCCTCACCGTCGTCGGGTCAGCGCTCGAGGCGACGAACTTCCACCCCGGTCGCACCGGTCGCAACCACCTCCGGGTGCAGGCCGCCGTGGCCGGCGTGCCGGACACGCGTGTCGACGAGCTGCTCGAGCTCGTCGGCATCCCCGCCGCCGCCCGCAAGCGCGCCGGTGGCTACTCGATGGGCATGCGCCAGCGGCTCGGCCTCGCCGCCGCCCTGCTCGGCGACCCCCGCGTCATCATCCTCGACGAGCCCGCCAACGGCCTCGACCCCGAGGGCATCCGCTGGCTGCGCGGCTTCCTGCGCCAGCTCGCCGACGAGGGCCGCACGCTCCTCATCTCCAGCCACATGCTCTCCGAGGTCGAGCAGACCGTCGACGACGTCGTCATCATCGCCAACGGCCAACGGGTCGCCCAGGGCACCGTCGCCGAGCTGCGCGGCGAGCCCACGGCATACGTCCGCACGTCCGACCCCGACCGCCTCAGCCAGGCGCTGCGCGACCGTGGTCTCGCCGTCGCCCCGAGCGGGCGGGGGCTGCGGGTCACGACCGAGGACCTCGCGGTCGTCGGCGACGTGGCCCACGCCAGCGACGTCGCGATCCACGAGCTGCGCAGCGAGCAGACCCACCTCGAGGAGCTGTTCTTCAACCTCACCGAGAGCGAGGAGCACCGCAACCGCAACCTCGCCCGTCCGCCGGGCGGCTCCCCCGTCGACCTGCCACCGCCCAGCGGGCCACCCATCGACCCCGCTCTGCTCGCCGAGCCCGCGCAGGCCGACCAGCGCGCCCAGTCCGCCCAGTCCGCCCGGCCCTCGGGCGCACCCGACCACGACGGAGACCTCCGATGACGGCTGCGGTGCGGGCCGAGCTCCGCAAGCTCTTCACGACCCGCCTCTGGTGGGGCATGGCGATCGCCGTGCTGCTGAGCGGCGCCGCGTTCGCCGTGCTGTTCGCCTTCGTCTTCACGAGCGACGCGGTCCGGGGCCCGCAGGCCGCTGCGGCGCCGCGCACCGACGCGGCCCTCGCCAAGGCCGTCTTCACCGGCGGCCTGCAGGTCGGCTACCTGCTCACCCTGTCGATCGGGGTGCTGACGATCGGCTCGGAGTACCGCCACCAGACCATCACCGCGACCTTCCTCGCGATCCCCCGGCGCGGCCGCGTCATGGCGGCCAAGGTCGTCTCGCTGCTCGCCGTGGGAGCCCTCTACGGCCTGCTGTCCCTCGCCGGCGCCGTCGGCGCGGGAACGCTCGCGCTGACCTCCAAGGGCGTCGCGCCGTTCGCCGACACCTCGATCTGGCGCACGCTCGCGCTGTCCCTGCTCGTCCTGGGCCTGTGGGCCCTCATCGGGCTCGGGGCCGGCATCCTCATCCCCAACCAGGTCGCGGCCCTGCTCATCTCCGTGGCCGTCGCCTGGATCGTCGAGCCGCTCCTCGGCCTCGTCCTCGCCCTGACCGACTGGGGCAAGAGCATCTCCCCCTACCTGCCGAGCCGCGCCACGAGCGCGATGCTCGAGTCCACCAGCGGGGGTTTCGACGGCCGCCCCATCACCCAGCTCTCCTGGTGGGCCGGCGCGCTCGTGCTCATCGGGTACGCCGCCGCGATGGCCGGTCTCGGCACGTGGCGCACGCTCCGCGCCGACATCAGCTGACCGACCGGAGCGGCAAGCCGTCCCGACGTGACCAACGCCTCGCCGACGGTCCGTCTCGACCACCGCGCCCGGAGCGGGTATCCGGGGCATCGGGTCTAGGCTTGACCCCTGTATAGGCAAAGACGCACCCAAGCCAAATGAAAGAGGCGCATTCGTCGTGTCCGATCAGTCCACGTCCGGTGACCCGATTGCAGCGTTCGGGCCGAACGAATGGCTCGTCGACGAGCTCTACCAGCAGTTCCTGACCGACCGGACGTCGGTGGACAAGGCCTGGTGGGGGTTCTTCGAGGACTACCGACCGGGCGAGGGCGACGCGAGCGCCCCGGCCCGCACGACGACCGCGACCAAGCAGGACGCGGCTCCGCCGGCGACGGCGCCGGCCAACGGGTCGGCGAACGGAGCCAGCAACGGGTCCGCCACGACGCGGCCCGCGCCGGCGAGTGCTCCCGCTCCGGCAGCCCCGGCCCCGCAGGCCGCCCCCGCCGCGAAGGCACCGGCCGCCAAGGCGCCCGAGACCAAGGCCGAGCCGAAGAGCGAGCCGAAGAGCGAGCCGAAGGCCGAGCCCAAGCCCGAGCCCACGGCCGAGGCCCCGAAGCCGCGCGACATGCCCGCCGTCAAGGGCACCGGCCCGGTCAACGAGGACGTCGTGACCCCGCTGCGCGGAGCTCCCTCGCGCGTCGTGGCCAACATGGAGGTCTCGCTCACCGTCCCGACCGCGACGAGCGTGCGTGCCGTCCCGGCCAAGCTGCTCATCGACAACCGCGTCGTCATCAACAACCACCTCGCCCGCTCGCGCGGCGGCAAGGTCAGTTTCACCCACCTCATCGGCTACGCCATGGTCAAGGCCCTGGCCCTCATGCCGGAGATGAACAACGGCTTCACCGAGGTCGGCGGCAAGCCGGCCCTCGTGCGGCCCGCCCACGTCAACTTCGGCCTCGCCATCGACCTGCAGAAGGACGACGGCACCCGCACCCTCGTGGTCCCCTCGATCAAGTCGGCCGAGGAGATGGACTTCGTCCACTTCTGGACCGCCTACGAGGACATCGTCCGCAAGGCCCGCGCCAACAAGCTGACGGTCGAGGACTTCCAGGGCACGACGATCTCGCTGACCAACCCCGGCGGCATCGGCACCGTGCACTCGGTCCCCCGCCTCATGAAGGGCCAGGGCGCCATCATCGGCGTCGGTGCCCTCGACTACCCCGCCGAGTGGCAGGGCGCGAGCAACGAGACGCTCAACAAGAACGCCGTGAGCAAGATCCTCACGCTCACCTCGACCTACGACCACCGGATCATCCAGGGCGCCCAGAGCGGCGACTACCTGCGGATCATCCACCAGCTGCTCCTCGGCGACAACCGCTTCTACGACGAGATTTTCGAGTCGCTGCGCATCCCCTACGAGCCGGTCCGCTGGATCCAGGACATCGACTCCTCCCACGACGACGACATCAACAAGGTCGCCCGCGTCCAGGAGCTCATCCACGCCTACCGCGTGCGCGGCCACCTCATGGCCGACACCGACCCGCTGGAGTACAAGCAGCGCCGCCACCACGACCTCGACGTCACGACGCACGGCCTGACGCTGTGGGACCTCGACCGCACCTTCGCCACCGGCGGGTTCGGCGGCTACCCCTTCCTCAAGCTGCGCAAGATCCTCGGCATCCTGCGTGACTCGTACTGCCGCACCGTCGGCATCGAGTACATGCACATCCAGGACCCCGAGCAGCGCAAGTGGATCCAGAACAAGGTCGAGCGTCCCTACGAGAAGGCCAACCGCGACGAGCAGATGCGCATCATGCGCCGGCTCAACGCCGCCGAGGCCTTCGAGACCTTCCTCCAGACGAAGTTCGTCGGGCAGAAGCGCTTCTCCCTCGAGGGTGGCGAGTCGGTCATCGCGCTGCTCGACCGCATCCTGTGCCGCGCCGCGAGCGAGAAGCTCGACGAGGTCTGCATCGGCATGCCGCACCGCGGCCGCCTCAACGTGCTGGCCAACATCGCCGGCAAGTCCTACGGCCAGATCTTCCGCGAGTTCGAGGGCACCCAGGACCCCAAGTCGGTCCAGGGCTCCGGCGACGTGAAGTACCACCTCGGCACCGAGGGCGAGTTCGTCTCCGAGGACGGCAGCAAGACCAAGGTCTACCTCGCCGCCAACCCCAGCCACCTCGAGGCCGTCAACCCCGTGCTCGAGGGCATCGTCCGCGCCAAGCAGGACCGCCTCAACCTCGCCGGCGAGTCGTTCACCGTCCTGCCGGTGCTCATGCACGGCGACGCGGCCTTCGCCGGCCAGGGCGTCGTGGCCGAGACGCTCAACCTCTCGCAGCTGCGCGGCTACCGCACCGGCGGCACGATCCACGTCGTCATCAACAACCAGGTCGGCTTCACGACCTCGCCGAGCAGCTCGCGCTCCTCGGTGTACTCCACCGACGTCGCGCGGATGATCCAGGCGCCGATCTTCCACGTCAACGGCGACGACCCCGAGGCCTGCGTCCGCGTGGCCGAGCTGGCCTACGAGTTCCGTCAGGAGTTCAACAAGGACGTCGTCATCGACATGGTGTGCTACCGCCGCCGCGGCCACAACGAGGGCGACGACCCGTCGATGACGCAGCCGCTCATGTACAACCTCATCGAGGCCAAGCGCTCGGTCCGCAAGCTCTACACCGAGTCGCTCATCGGTCGCGGTGACATCAGCGTCGAGGACGCCGAGGCCGCGCTGCGTGACTACCAGCAGCAGCTGGAGCGGGTCTTCGTCGAGACGCGCGAGGCCAAGAAGGCCCAGGCCTCCGGCGCCTCGGCCCCGACCGGCGACCGCGACTCCGACGCTCCCGACAACGCCGGTCTCGAGCGCCCGACGGCTCAGGTCCAGGACGACGTGGCACCGGTGCGCTCGGCCACCGAGACGGGCGTCCCGGCGAGCGAGCTCGTCCACATCGGCGAGACGTTCGCGAGCCCGCCCGAGGGCTTCACGATCCACCCGAAGCTCAAGCAGCTCATGGACAAGCGCGCCCAGATGGTCCACGAGGGCGGCATCGACTGGCCGATGGCCGAGCTGCTCGCCTTCGGCACGCTGCTCAAGGAGGGCACACCGATCCGGCTCGCCGGGCAGGACAGCCGGCGCGGCACGTTCGTCCAGCGCCACGCGGTGCTCATCGACAAGAACAACGCGGAGGAGTGGACGCCGCTGCTCTACCTCGGTGAGGGCCAGGCCCGCTTCTGGGTCTACGACTCGCTGCTGTCCGAGTACGCCGCCATGGGCTTCGAGTACGGCTACTCCGTCGAGCGTCCCGACGCCCTCGTGCTCTGGGAGGCCCAGTTCGGCGACTTCGGCAACGGCGCCCAGACCATCGTCGACGAGTTCATCAGCAGCTCGGAGCAGAAGTGGGGCCAGCGCAGCTCGGTCGTGCTGCTCCTCCCCCACGGCTACGAGGGCCAGGGACCGGACCACAGCTCGGCGCGCATCGAGCGCTACCTGCAGCTGTGCGCCGAGAACAACATGACGGTCGCCTACCCCTCGACCGCGGCGAGCTACTTCCACCTGCTGCGCCGTCAGGCCTACGCCCGGCCGCGCACGCCGCTCGTCGTCTTCACCCCGAAGTCGATGCTGCGCAGCAAGGCGGCCGCGAGCTCCGTCGAGGCCTTCACCTCGGGCGGCTTCCAGCCCGTCCTGGCCGACCACGAGGGCGCCACCCAGGACGTCACCCGCGTGCTCTTCGCGAGCGGCAAGATCGTCCACGAGCTCGACGCCGAGCGCGAGAAGCGCGGCGACACCTCGACCGCGATCATCCGCGTCGAGCAGCTCTACCCGATCCCCGAGCAGGAGATCGTCGACGCCGCAGCGAGGTACCCCGGTGCCGAGCTGGTGTGGGTCCAGGACGAGCCGCGCAACCAGGGTGCGTGGCCGCTCATGGCCCAGTGGCTGCACGAGGACCTCTGCGAGCTCGGCGAGACCCGCCCGTGGCGCGTCGTGTCCCGCAAGGCCGCTGCGTCCCCGGCGACCGGCTCGTCGAAGAAGCACGCGGTCGAGCAGGCCGAGCTGATGGACCACGCCTTCGGCCGCTGATCCACCTGACAGCCAGCGAGGGACCCCGCCATGACGGCGGGGTCCCTCGCTGCACCTCCTGGCGACACGGCATACGCCATCGGGCCCTTCGCCGGGCTACGGGGAGGCCCTGAGACCCAGATCGGGCCGCCCTCCTCGGCCCGCCTCCGCAAGGCCCACCCCGGCACGCGATAACCTCCCTTCGTGTACTTCACCGACAGGGGCATCGAGGAGCTGGCGGCCCGGCGCGGCGAGGAGGAGGTCACCTTCGAGTGGCTCGCCGAGCAGCTGCGCACGTTCGTCGACCTCAACCCCGAGTTCGAGGTGCCGGTCGAGCGACTCGCGACGTGGCTCGCCCGACTGGACGACGACGAGGACTGAGCACGTGAGCGACCGCAGCGACCGAGCCGAGCACCACGACGCCCCGAGGGAGCCCTTCGGCGTGGGCCCGGCCTACCCCTCGTCCCACACCCGCTTCACCACCGACGCCCCGAGCCGGTATGCCGCCGCGTCCGCTCCCGAGGCCGCCGCCACCGACGGTGCCGCCCCAGCTGCCTCACCGGCCGCGCCGGCCCCGTCGGCCGCGCCGGCCCCGTCGGAGGACCCGTACTACGCACCCAGCGCCGAGTTCACCGTCGCCGAAGGTTTGCGGGACGTCGGCATGGTCTTCGTCGGCGCCTCCATGACGGCCGGCTACGGCGACCCGAAGGGCCTGGGCTGGGTGGGCCGCGTGGTCGCACGGACGCAGCACCCCGACCTCGACCTCACGGCCTACAACCTCGGCGTGCGCGGCAACACCTCCGCCGACGTCGTGGCCCGCTGGGGCGCGGAGTGCCACCCGCGCTGGAAGGGCCGCTCGGAGCGGCGCCTCGTGCTGTCGGTGGGCACCGGAGACGTCCTGTCCGGCATGACGATGGCCCGCTCGCGGCTCAACCTCGCCAACATCCTCGACGAGGCGACCAACGCCGGCATCGGCGTCTTCGTCGTGGGCCTGGCCCCCACTCTCGACGACGAGATGAACCGCAAGATCGAGGCCCTCGCCGAGGCGCAGGCCGACGTCTGCTCGCGGCGCGGCATCACCTACGTCGACTGCTTCCGGCCGCTGGCCACCCACGACCAGTGGATGGCCGACCTCGCCGCGAGCCCCGACCGGGCGCACCCGGGTCAGGCCGGCTACGGCCTCATCGCGTGGCTCGTGCTGCACAACGGCTGGAACGACTGGCTCTCGCTCAGCTGACGTCGCCCCGGCCGTCGCTCGCATCGGACTCGCCGGACTCGTCGGGCTCACGCTCGCGGCGCCCGGGCGCCGATACCGCGGCCGCGATGCTCGCGACCGCCACGACGCCCACGGCGAGCGCGACAGGAGTGCGTCCGGACTCGTGCAGCGACCACGCGACAGGCAGCAGGAGCGCGTTCCAGAGCACCGTGGGGGTACGCGGCCAGTCCGCGGCATGCGACCAGCCCCGGGCCAGGGCCAGCAGACCCAGGCCGAACACGAGGATGAGCGCCCCGGAGGTCGCCGCCCGCGTCAGATCCTCTGTGGCGCCCGTCACCATCTCGTAGACGTAGAAGCCGGCGAAGCCGAGGACCGCGACGGCCTCGAGGAGCGTGAGCAGCCCTGCGGCACGGTGCGATCCGCGCACCTCGCGCGTCGGGGACGGTGATTCGGTCACGCCGCCAGCCTATCGATCCCGTCGCGCCGGCCGTCCGGGAAGCGGCCCTGAGGGCCTTCGGGCCCGGCTCGTGGTCCAGAGGTATGGAACTGGGAGCCGACTGCCGATAGACTCAATCCTTGGTGTGATCGGCCCCCTAGGCGTTGAACACGGACATGGTTGCTGGTCACACTGGATCATGGCCCTCGACGCGTACGGAACAACTTCGTGCGCGTTTCCGTTGGTCAGGGGGTCATCCCCCGTGGCACGACGACACCATGACTTGGCTCCGACAACGACGCTGGCGCCCCGAGCACATGCACCGCGACCGACACCCGGCGTCGGTGCCGAACCGACATACATGAAGGAGCACGATCCACATGGATTGGCGCGACCGCGCTGCCTGCCTGGAGGCCGATCCGGAGCTGTTCTTCCCCATCGGGAACACCGGCCCGGCCATCCTGCAGATCGAGGAGGCGAAGGCTGTGTGCCGGACCTGTCCGGTCATCGACACATGCCTCAAGTGGGCCCTCGAGACCGGCCAGGACGCCGGCGTGTGGGGCGGCCTCTCCGAGGACGAGCGCCGCGCCCTGAAGCGTCGCAACGCCCGGGCCCGTCGAGCAGGCTGAACCTCCCACCACCCTCTGCAACCGTCCGCGAGCCCGGTGACCGTCAGGTCGCCGGGCTTTTGGCTGCCCGCGCCGCCCTCCGGGCATATGCCGTATGCCGTGTGCCTCGGCCTCGCCGTCTGCCCGGTCGTGCGCCCGGCCGGCGGTACGGCGCCATCGTGCGCTCGTGCGGTCGTGCGGTCGTGCGGTCGTGCGGTCGTGCGGTCGGTCAGGTGATCGGGCGCAGGCGCGCGGTGAAGCGGGCGCGGGTGCCGTGCGGCACGATCGGCTCCCACGTGATGCGGCCCTGGAGGTCGCTCACGAGGGACTGGACGATCTGCGTGCCGAGACCCGAGCCCGGCCGTCGGGCCGGGTCGATGCCCTTGCCGTCGTCCTCGATGGAGACGACGACCGTCGACTGGCCGCGCTCGTCGTCCTGCCTCTCGATGCCGATGCGCACCTCTCCCCCGGCGTCGCCGAGACCGTGCTCGATGGCGTTCTGGACGAGCTCGCTCATGATCATCGCGAGGGAGGTTGCGTCCTCGGCCCGCAGGCGCCCGAAGGAGCCCTGGGTGACCGTGTGGACCGGGACGCCGTTGGCCGAGACCTCGACCACCGCGTTGAGGCCACGCTGCGCGATGGAGTCGAAGTCGACCGTCTCGTCGAAGCCCTGGCTCAGCTGGTCGTGGACCATGGCGATCGTGCCGACGCGACGCTCGGCCTCGGCGAGCGCGATCTTGGCCTCGCCGTCGGGCAGGCGGCGCGACTGGAGCCGCAGCAGGGCGGCGACGGACTGGAGGTTGTTCTTGACGCGGTGGTGGATCTCGCGGATCGTCGCGTCCTTGGTCATCAGCTCGCGCTCGCGGCGCCGCAGCTCGCCGACGTCGCGCATCAGCACGATGGCGCCGAAGCGCTGTCCGGCCTCGGTGAGCGGGATCGCCCGCATCGACACCGTCGTGCCGCCCGCGACCACCTCGGTGCGCCACGGCTGGCGTCCGGTGACGACGAGCGGCAGCCCCTCGTCGACGGGGTAGGACTCGCGCACGTTGTCGGTGACGATCTGGGCCAGGCTCGCGCCCACGACCTCCCCGAGGTGCCCCAGACGGTGAAGCGCCGACACGGCATTCGGGCTCGCGTAGGTGACGACGCCGTCGACGTCGAGGCGGATGACGCCGTCGCCGACGCGCGGCGCGCCGCGGCGCAGCCCGGTGGGTGCCCCGCTGTGCGGGAACTCTCCCCCGGTGACCATGCGGCAGAGCGCATCGGCCGTGGCGAGGTAGGTCAGCTCGAGGCGGCTGGGGGTGCGGGTCGTCCAGAGGTTGGTGTGACGGGTCATCACCGCGACGACGTGACCGCCGCGGACGACGGGGATGTACTCCTCGCGGACCGACTGGTCCGGCCCCTGCTCGTGCGGCACGACGACGTGGCGCACGCGCAGGATGCGCTGCTCCGAGGCGGCCTCGTCGAGCAGGTCGCGGGTGCGGCCGGGGTCGGCGACCCTGCCCACCTGGTCGTCGACGAAGACGAGCTGGCCGGTGGTGGGTCGCACGTGCGCCACCGCCTCCCAGCGCTCGCTCGTCGACCGGACCCAGAGCACGAGGTCGGCGAACGACAGGTCGGCGACGAGCTGCCAGTCGCCGACGAGCAGCTGCAGCCACTCGACGTCGTGGTCGGGCAGGTTCGTCCGGCCGCGCAGGAGCTCGCTCAGGGTTGCCACACCCCGAGCCTAGTGAGCCTCAGGGAGAGCCCTGGCCCGGCTCCCCGCGAGTGGCCCCGCAGCCCACCTGACCGGATCCGGTACGCGTGGGGCTGCGTGGCCACTCGAGCGGGCTGCTACGCCGTGGCCGCCTTCTTGCCGGCAGCCTTCTTGCTCGCTGCCTTCTTGCTCGCTGCCTTCTTGCTCGGGGTGGCCTTCTTGGCTGCGGTCGGAGCCGTGGCCTTCTTGGCCGTCGCCTTCTTCGCGGTCGCCTCCGTGGCGGTCGCCTGCTTCGCGGTCACCTGCTTCGCGGGGGCCTTCTTCGCCGGCGCCGACGAGGCGGACTCGACGGCGACGGGGGTCGGCTGCCCGGAGGCGGCCGGCTTCATCACCGTGCGCAGGGTGCGCAGGGCGACCGACAAGGCCGCGATCCCTGCGTGGCTCATCCGCTCGATGCCGCCGAGCGCCGCCCGCGCCCGGCCCAGGGCGTCGGCGTTGAGCTCGGACCACTCGGCGAGCCGGGTGGCGGCCTCGTGCCGCGGATCGCTGACGTCGAGCACCGAGCGCGTCAGGCTCTCGAGCACGGCGTAGAGGTCGTCGCGCAGGGCGCCTCGGGCCATGGCGTCCCAGCGGTCGTCGCGCGGCAGCATCGTGACCCGCGTCAGCATGGCGTCGATCGAGAACGTCTCGGAGGTCAGGAAGTAGACACCGACGACGTCGTCGAGCTTCTCGCCCGTGTCCTCGGCGATCTCGATGCAGTCGAGCAGCGAGTAGAGGTCGAGCAGCGAGGCGGCGCCGAGGGCGAGGTCCTCGGGGACACCCTTGCCCTCGAGCTCACGGGCCCGTCGCTGCAGTCGGGTGCGCTCGCTGCCCTGGAGCAGCTCACCGATGCGGCCGGAGAACGCCTCGATGCCGGGGCGGAAGCGCGCCACCTCCGCCGCGATGTCGAGCGAGGCGGGACGCGAGGTGAGGAACCACCGCACGGACCGGTCGATGAGCCGGCGGAACTCGAGGTAGAGCGCCGTCTGCGCGCCGGTGCTGACGACGTTGTCCGTGGCCTCGACCTGGCGGACGAAGCCCGCGAGGTCGAAGATCTCGCGGCAGACGACGTAGGCCCGGGCGACCTGCTCGGGGCTCGCGCCGGTCTCCTCGCCCGCACGGTAGGCGAAGGTGATGCCGCCCCGGTTGACCATCGAGTTGGCCACGGAGTTGGTGATGATCTCGCGGCGCAGCGGGTGGGCGGCGATCTGCTCGGCGTACTTGCCGCGCAACGGCTTCGGGAAGTACTCGGCCAGGGTCGACTCGAACCAGGGGTCGTCGGGCAGCGAGGTGGTGATGAGCTGGTTCTTCAGGTAGAGCTTGGCGTAGGCGACGAGCACCGAGAACTCCGGCGACGTCAGGCCGAGACCGTCCTTCTGGCGGCGCGCGATGGCCGCGTCACTCGGGAGGAACTCGAGCGAGCGGTCGAGGTCGCCGTCGGCCTCGAGGAACTGGATGAGGCGCTCGTGCACGCCGAGCATCGCGTGCTGCTGCGCCCGGGCGTTGCCGAGCAGGACGTTCTGCTCGTAGTTGTCGCGCAGCACCTGCTCCGCGACCTCGTCGGTCATCGAGGCGAGCAGGGTGTTGCGCCGCTTCGTCGTCAGCTCGCCCGAGCGGGTCAGCTCGGTGAGCAGGATCTTGATGTTGACCTCGTGGTCGGAGGTGTCGACGCCCGCACTGTTGTCGATGGCGTCGGTGTTGACGCGCACGCCCGCGAGCGCCGCCTCGATGCGGCCGAGCTGGCTAGCCCCGAGGTTGCCGCCCTCGCCGACGACCTTGCAGCGCAGGTCGGCGCCGTTGACGCGGATGGCGTCGTTGGCGCGGTCACCGATCTCACCGTTGCTCTCGGAGGTGGCCTTGACGTAGGTGCCGATGCCGCCGTTCCACAGCAGGTCGACGGGTGCGAGAAGGATCGCCTTCATCAGCTCGGCGGGCGTCATGCTCTTGGTGCCCGCACGCAGGCCGAGCGCCGCCACCATCTGCGGGCTGACCGGCACCGACTTGGCCGACCGCGGGAAGATGCCGCCGCCCTTGCTGATGAGCTTCTCGTCGTAGTCCGCCCACGACGATCCCGGCAGGTCGAACATCCGCCGCCGCTCGGCGTAGGAGCTCGCCGCGTCGGGGTCGGGGTCGACGAAGATGTGCCGGTGGTCGAAGGCGGCCAGCAGGCGAATGTGCTCCGACAGGAGCATGCCGTTGCCGAAGACGTCGCCGCTCATGTCGCCGACGCCGACGACGGTGAACTCCTGCGTCTGGGTGTCGACGCCGAGCTCGCGGAAGTGGCGCTTGACCGACTCCCACGCGCCGCGCGCGGTGATGCCCATGCCCTTGTGGTCGTAGCCCGCCGACCCGCCGGAGGCGAAGGCGTCGTCGAGCCAGAAGCCGTAGTCGGCCGAGAGCCCGTTGGCGATGTCGGAGAACTTCGCCGTGCCCTTGTCGGCCGCGACGACGAGGTAGGTGTCGTCCTCGTCGTGGCGCACGACGCGGTGCGGCGGCACGGCCTGGCCCGACACGAGGTTGTCGGTGAGGTCGAGCAGCCCGGAGATGAAGAGCTTGTAGGACGAGATGCCCTCGTCCATCCAGGCGGCGCGGTCGACCGCCGGGTCGGGCAGCTGCTTGGCGTAGAACCCGCCCTTGCTGCCGGTCGGCACGATGACGGCGTTCTTGACCATCTGGGCCTTGACGAGGCCGAGCACCTCGGTGCGGAAGTCCTCGCGCCGGTCGGACCAACGCAGGCCTCCGCGGGCGACCTTGCCGAAGCGCAGGTGCACGCCCTCGACGCGCGGGCTGTAGACCCAGATCTCGAACATCGGCCGGGGCGCCGGCAGGTCGGGGACCTTCTTGGGGTTGAGCTTGAGCGAGACGTAGGACTTGTCGCGGCCGGTCTCGTCGGGCTGGTAGAAGTTGGTGCGCAGGCTCGCCTGGATGACCCCGAGCAGGGCGCGGACGATGCGGTCGTGGTCGAGGCTCGCGACGTCGTCGAGGGCCTCCTTGATGCCCGCCACGACGTGCTTCTGGCGCGAGGCGCGCTTGTCGCGGCCGGCCTCGGTGTCGGGGAAGGCGTCGGGGTCGAACCGTGCCTCGAAGAGCTCGACGAGGCTGCGCGCGATGCCGGTGTTGGCGGCCAGGGCCGACTCGACGTAGTCCTGCGAGAACGTCGAGCCGGTCTGGCGGAGGTACTTCGCGACGGTGCGCAGGATGACGACCTGGCGCCACGTCAGCCCGGCGGCCAGCACGAGCGCGTTGAAGCCGTCGGACTCGGCCCGGCCGTCCCACACCGCCCGGAAGGCCTCCTCGAAGCGCTCGCGGACGTCGCTCGCGAGGGCAGCGTCGCCCGAGCCCCACGTGCGGGCGTCGGCGCACAGGCCGAAGTCGAAGATGTGGAGCGTGCGGCCGTCGGGGCCCGGCACCTCGTAGGGCCGCTCGTCGGTGACCTCGACACCGAGGTGCGTGAAGAGCGGCAGCACCTGGGTCAGTGAGAGGTCGGCGCGCCGGTAGAGCTTGAAGCGCCGCTCGCGCGGGTCGTCGGACGCGGGGTCGTCGTAGAGGTGCAGCCCGGTCGTGCGGTCGCCGTCTCCGAGCGCGTCGATGCGGTCGAGGTCGTCGACGGCCGTGGCGACGTCGAAGTCCTCCTTGTACGCCTCGGGCAGCGCCTTGGCGTAGGCCGCCATCGTGCGCGCCGCACCCTCGAGCCCGCGGGCCTCGCCGAGCGCCTCGGCGAGGTCCTCGTCCCAGGTGCGGGTCGCGTCGATGACGCGCTGCTCGAGGGCCGCCTCGTCGACGTCGGGGATGTCGGTGCCCGACGGCATGCGCACGACGAAGTGCAGGCGCGCAAGGGTGGACTCGCTGACGCGCGTCGTGTTGTCGATGTTCGCGCCGCCGAAGGCCTCGAGCAGGATCGACTCGATGCGCAGGCGCACCGTCGTGTTGTAGCGGTCGCGCGGCAGGTAGACGAGGCAGGAGACGAAGCGCCCGAACTCGTCGCGGCGCAGGAAGAGCTTGGTCTTGCGTCGCTCCTGCAGGTGCAGCACGCTCGTCGCGATCTCGGCCAGCTGCGACGGGCTCGTCTGGAAGAGCTCGTCCCGCGGGTAGGTCTCGAGGATCTGCAGGATGTCCTTGCCGGAGTGGCTGTCGGCGCTGAGGCCGGTCAGGCGCAGCACCTCCTGCGCCCGCACGTCGAGCAGCGGGATGTCGTGGATCGTGTCGTTGTAGGCGGCCGACGCGTAGAGGCCGAGGAAGCGCTGCTCGCCGACGCACTCGCCGCGGGCGTCGAAGCGCTTGATCGAGATGTAGTCCAGGTAGACGTCGCGGTGGACCGTCGCGCGGGAGTTGGCCTTGGTGATGATGAGGATGCTCGAGTCGCGGGCGGCCCTGCTTGCGGCCGGTGTCAGCACGAGTCCCTCTCCGGCAGAGGGCCGGTCGTAGCGCAGCAGGCCCAGACCCGTGCCCGGGACCTGGCGCGAGACGTCCTTGCCGTTCTCGTGCGCGAGGGAGTACTCGCGGTAGCCGAGGAAGGTGAAGTTGTTGTGCGCGAGCCACTCGAGGAAGCGGCCGGCCTCGCGCGCGTGGTGCGGGTCGGTGCCGGGCGGCGTCGCCGAGCGGAGCTCGCTCGCGATGGTGAGCGCGTGAGCGCGCATCTTCGGCCAGTCCTCGACGGAGTCGCGGACGTTCTCGAGGACGTGGCGCAGCCGGGCCTCGACGTCGGGCAGCGCGTCGGCCGGCAGCCGGTCGATCTCGAGGTGCATCCACGACTCGCGGACGAGGCCCTCCGAGGTCGAGCGGACCGTCGTGGACCCGTCGGTGACGACCGACTTGAGCTCGCCGGTGATGTCGCGCGACACCGTCATCTGCGGGTGGACGATCAGGTGCACGCCGCGGTCGAAGCCGCCGAGGGCTGCGACGACGGAGTCGACGAGGAAGGGCATGTCGTCGACGACGATCTGCACGACGGAGTGGCTCGTCGACCACCCCTCGTCCTCGGCCGACGGGTTGAAGGCCCGCACGTTGAAGGTGCCGACCGCGCGCTGCTGGGCGAAGGCGCGGTGCTCGGTGGCGATGGTCGCCAGCTCACGCGCCGGGCGGGCGAGCAGGTCCTCGGTCGCCACGAGGCGGTAGTAGGCGCGGAGGAACTCCTCGAGGTCGCCCGGAGCGGCCCCACCGGAGCGGCCTCGCCCCCGGCGAGGGACGGGCGCCACGGCCGCGGCAGCGGCCTTGATGACGTCGATTCGAGACTGTTCGAGTGACGCTGACATGCGGTTGTCGGATTCCTCACCGTGCGGCCGTTGCGGCGACACGTCGTTGTGCCGCGCATCTCACCATGTGAGCCTATCCCCGTCCGGGCGCGCGCCCGAACCGGCCCGCCGGACGCACGTCGAGACATCGGGCGACCATCCCGCGGCGCCGGTGGAGAACTCCGGGGCCGCTCGCTCGGCAGTCCCTAGAGTGGTGCCATGACCGACGGGAGCCCGGGGGCGGGTGCTGCGGACCCAGCCGTCCTCCGTGCCCTCACGACCGGCCGCTCCGCGACGCGGGCGATGTCCGACGAGCTGCTGACGCACCTGCCCGACCTCGGCGACCTGCCGACGCAACGCGCCCTCGACGGGTGGGTCGAGCAGGCCGCCGACACCCTCCGGGCCCTGTCGGAGGCGTTGGAGGAGCGGCTGCTCGACCTCGGCTCGGCGCGGGTCGGCACCGAGGTGCCGGACAGCGGACCGCTCTCGCGCACCACGGGATCCGCACCGTGGGACGGTGGCCCTCGATGAGCCTCTCCACCGGTGACCCCGGCTCCACCTCGGCCCTGGGTGGCGCCCTGCGGACGCAGGCCGGGCGGTTGGCCGACCTCGTCGTCGACCTCGATGCGGCCGCGCGACGGTCCGGGCGCACCGGCTCACCGGACGTGACCGGTCGGGAGCGCGACCTCGTCACCCGGACCGCCACCGAGCTCGACCGGGTGGGCGGACTGCTCCAGTCGTGGACCACGACCGCCGTCGAGTCGGCCGCGCGGGTGCGCGCCCTCGAGCCGGCGCTGACGCGCTGCGACCTCGTCATCGACGGGCACCTCGTCGTCGAACGCTCGGGACCCAGCAGGGTCGAGCCCGCCGAGCGGCTGGCCGAGCGCGAGCGCCTGCAGGAGCTGCTCAACCGCGTGACGGCCGTGCGCTCGCGCGAGCAGGCCCGCCTGCGCCGCGACCTCGAGACCTCGGTCACGACCCTCGCCGCCCTGTCCGACCGGGCCCGTTCGGGCTCGTGACCGTCGGCGACGCTGCGGACGTCGCGGGCCGCGGACGGCACCGGCGACGCGGAGCCGGGCCCACGGCATACGTCCTCGGGGCGCAGGGCGCCGTGCAATAGCGTGTCGGCCATGAAGATCTCCGAGACGATCACGTATGCCGCGCCGCCCGAGACCGTCTACGCCATGGTCACCGACCCGGCCTTCCAGGAGCGCAAGTGCGTCGAGGCCCACGCGCAGCGGCACGAGGCCGCCGTGAGCCCGGCCGGCGACGGCGCCCGCGTCGTCACCAAGCGCGACCTGCCGGCCGACGACCTCCCCGACTTCGCGAAGTCCATCGTCGGGCCGACCCTGTCGGTGACGGAGACCTACGAGTGGGGCGGCGCCGCGGCCGACGGCTCGCGCTCGGGCACCCTGACCGTCGAGGTCGCCGGCGCGCCGGTCGCCCTGCGCTCGAACGTGCGGCTGCTCCCGTCGGGCGGCGGCACGCAGATCACCATCGAGGGCGACCTCAAGGCCTCGATCCCGCTCTTCGGCGGCAAGGTCGAGAAGGCCGCGGCGCCGGCCGTCATCGACGCCATCCACAGCGAGCAGCGGACCGGCACGGCCTGGCTCGCCGAGCGCGCCTGACCACCGCGCTTCCACACCCCGCACACACCGCTGGGCCCGCCTCCTGACGGAGACGGGCCCAGCGGCCTACGTGCTGCGGTGGTGCGCCGCAGCTCACCCCATGTGCGGGTAGGCGTGGTTCGTCGGCGGGACGAACGTCTCCTTGATCGAGCGGACGCTCGTCCAGCGCAGCAGGTTCTGCGCGGCGCCCGCCTTGTCGTTGGTGCCCGAGGCGCGGCCGCCGCCGAACGGCTGCTGGCCGACGACGGCGCCGGTCGGCTTGTCGTTGACGTAGAAGTTGCCCGCGGCGAAGCGCAGGCGCTTCGTGGCGTCGGCGATGACGCGGCGGTCCTGGGCGATGATCGAGCCGGTCAGGCCGTAGGGCGCGAAGCGCTCCATCTGGTCGAGGACCGTGTCGTACTGCGCGTCGGGGAAGACGTTCACCGACAGGATCGGGCCGAAGTACTCGGTGCGGAACGACTCGTCGGCCGAGTCCTTGATCTCGAGGACCGTCGGGCGCACGAAGTAGCCGACCGAGTCGTCGTACGTGCCGCCCGCGACGACGTCGATGCCCTTGGTGGCGTGGGCGCGGTCGATGGCGTCCTTGTGCTTGGCGAAGGCCCGGTCGTCGATGACGGCGCCCATGAAGTTGGACAGGTCGGTGACGTCGCCCTGGGTCAGGCCGTTGGTGATGTCGACGAGGTCGCCCTTGATCTGCTTCCAGACGGAGGCCGGGACGTAGGCGCGCGAGGCGGCCGAGCACTTCTGGCCCTGGAACTCGAAGGCGCCGCGGATCATCGCGGTGCGCAGCACGGCCGGGTCGGCGCTCGGGTGGGCGAGGATGAAGTCCTTGCCGCCGGTCTCGCCGACGAGCCGGGGGTAGGTGCGGTAGCGGTCGAGGTTGGTGCCGACCTCGTGCCACAGGTGCTTGAACGTCGGCGTCGAGCCGGTGAAGTGGATGCCGGCGAGGTCCTCGTCGGCGAGGGCGGCCTTGCTGACGTTGATGCCGTCGCCGGTCACCATGTTGATGACGCCGGGCGGCATGCCGGCCTCCTCGAGCAGCTCCATCGTCAGCTGGGCCGCGAGCTGCTGCGTCGGGCTCGGCTTCCACACGACGGTGTTGCCCATGAGCGCCGGCGCGGTCGGCAGGTTGCCGGCGATGGCCGTGAAGTTGAACGGCGTGATGGCGTAGACGAAGCCCTCGAGGGAGCGGTAGTCCGAGCGGTTCCAGATGCCCTTGGCGTTGAGGGGCGGCTGCTGCTCCAGGATCTGCCGGGCGAAGTGGACGTTGATGCGCCAGAAGTCGATGAGCTCGCACGCCGCGTCGATCTCGGCCTGGTAGGCCGTCTTGCTCTGGCCGAGCATCGTCGCGGCGTTGAGCCGCGCTCGCCACGGGCCGGAGAGCAGCTCGGCGGCCTTGAGCAGGATGGCCGCCCGGTCGTCGAAGGACAGCTCGCGCCACATCGGGGCGGCGGCCTTGGCGGCGTCGACGGCTGCCTGGCCCTCCTTGACGGTAGCGTTGCGCAGCGTGCCGAGCACCTTGCGGTGCGCGTGCGGCTGGCGCGCGGCGATCTTGCGGCCCGTGCCGACCACGCGCTCACCGTTGATCGTGTGGGGCAGCTCGGTCTGGGTCGACCCCAGCTCGGCGAGGGCCACCTCGAGCGCGGCTCGCTCGGGCGAGCCCGGTGCGTAGTCGAGCACCGGCTCGTTGGCCGGTGCGGGCACGTGGGTCACGGCGTCCATCAAGTTCTCCTGCGGGTCGGCACGGGGTCTCGCCGGTCAGGGCGAGCGGGGTGGCCCGCCTCGTGGGCGGGCCACCCCATCGTTCCATGCCTGCCGCAGCGGCCGTCAGTGCAGGACGGGGATGCTCCACGGGTAGCGGAAGGACTCACCGCGGTTGGCGGCCATCGCGGCGCGCACGTGGTACCAGATGCCGGCGAGGACGGCGACGATCCAGACGATGATCGCGACCGGGATGAGGATCACGGTGAAGAACATGACCCAGCCGGCGATGATCGCGACCCATACGGCGAGGTTGAAGTTGAAGGACCCGGCTGCCGCCTGGCGCACGAAGGCGCTGCGGTCCTTGTAGATGGCCCAGATGACGAGGGGTCCGACGAAGCTGAGCCAGCCCACGGAGATGACGGCGGCGACGAGTGCGGCGAGGTGGCCGAGGACGGCCCACGTGCGCTCCTCGCTCGTCGGCGTGAGCGACTGGCCGGACGACGGGTTCGGGATCGGATGTGTCATGACCCCATCGTCGCGCGAGCAGGGCCGGTTCCGCTGCTGGGGAGAGCCCTGAGCCGACCCTGAGCGGTCCCCGACCCCGCCCTGTGCCGATCGGGGTGCCGTCGGGGGTGTCGCCGGGCTGTTGGCCGCTGCGCCTCCGGTCTCGTATGCCGTGTGGTCAGGCGGAGGCGCCCACGGTGTCCTCGACGTCGAGCGAGCAGACGGTGCTGGCCGGGTCGGAGATGCCGATGGTCGTGAGGAGCGTGAGCGTCAGCTCGTGGTGCCCGCGCGCACCGGGGTGGAACGTGTCGTCGAGCCATCCCTCCGGTGCGACGTCGTCGCCGGCGTCGGCCGCAGCGGCCGCCCAGGCACCGGCGTGGTCGACGACGAGCACCCCGAGGTCACGCGCCACCTCGCGCACCGCCTCGGAGTAGAGGGCGATGAGGCCGGGCCCCCGGCCGCCGTCCTCGAGCACGGGAGGGGGCGTCTGCAGCACGACGGTGGCGCCGACGTCGCGGGAGCGCTGGACGATCTGGTCGAGGCGGTAGCGGAACCCGCGCACGCCGTCCTCGCCCGCGAGGATGTCGTTGGTCCCGAACATGACGAAGACGACGTCGGGCGCGAACCGCCCTGCCCGCCAGTGGAACTCGGGCAGCAGGTCCTCGGTCGTGGCGCCGGACACGCCGGAGTTGATGACCGCGTCACCGCGCCGACCGAGCTCACCGCGAACCCGCTCGGCGAAGTGCTCGACGTAGCCGCGCCGCCCGTGCGTGTGCGTGACGCCCTGGGTGATGCTGTCGCCGAGGAACACCCAGGTCACGGGTGGCCCGGAGAGGATCTCGCGCAGTCGGTCGGCATCGCGGCGGGCGTACTCGTCAGCGGTGAAGTCCATCCGCGCAAGGTAACAAGGGATCGCGCGCCCGCGACTCCCCCGGACCAGCACGTGGGACGGTCATGCGGCCCCGGCACGACGGTGGCCGACGGCGTTCGCGGCCTCGGTCTCCGCCGCCGGTGTCAGGGGCTGCGGCCGGTCCTCACCGTGCAGGCTGGCCTCGACCGGCAGCCGGTCGACGAACCGGGCCACCGCTCCCCCGACCGCGGCGTCCGCGAGCAGGCGTCGGTGGCCGAGCCCCGCCGTCGAGAGCAGCTGAGCGTCGGGCCAGGACCGCACGAGACGGGTCGACGCCTCGTGCGGCACCTCTCGGTCGAGCAGGTCGTGGACGACGAGCAGCTCGGGTCGCCCGGCCGCCGGGAGGCCGTCGGAGATCGTGACGAGGTCGAGCTCGTCCGGCCCGTAGCCGGTGCGCAGCCGCACGCGGTCGACGAGTCTGTGGGTCGTCCGCTCCCCGAGGCCCAGCTCGGCCCGCAGCACCGTGAGCAGGTCGGGTATGCCGCTCGGCTGGGCGAGCAGCACGAGACGCTCCGCGGCGAGCCAGCCGTCGCGGATGGCGAGCAGCGAGCTGAGGGCTCCCATCGAGTGGGCGACCACGGCCCGGGCCGGGCCGAAGCGCGCGGCGACGGCATCGAGGGAGCGACCGAGCTCGACGGCGTCGCTCGACGAGCCGCCGTGGACGCCGGCGTCGGAGCGGCCGTGGCTGAGGCCGTCGAAGGCGACGACCTGCAGGCCGCGGTCGAGCAGCGGCGCCACGAGCGGCACCAGCTGCTCGAGACTCCCGCCCCAGCCGTGCACGAGGTAGACGACCGGGCCCTCGCCCCAGACACACCCCCGGACCGCCCGACCGCGCAGGCGCACCTCGAAGGGGGCCGCGAGCAGCTCCGGGACCGTCAGTCCGGGGCTTGTCACCGGTGCCGGCGGGCGTGACGCCGGGAGCCGGAACCACACGTCCTCCGCCAGCCGCGCCGCGAGACCGGGCGCCGTGGATTCGAGGACGCGACAGGTTCGTCGCATAATAGACCGAACGATCGTGCTTTTCTGGACCGAGGGAAAAGTCATGACTGCTCCTGACGGAATCGGCGGGGTGTGGTGCGTGACGGGCGGACGGAAGGGAGTGGCCGAGGTCAGGCCGTCCGGGCGGCGGCGCGGCAGCTGAGGACCAGGCGGTCGAAGGCGCGGCGCGCGCGCTCCTCGGCCCGGCCGTCGCGCATGAGCCGACGGGCGTGGTGGTGGGCCAGGACGATGCCCTCGAGCTCGTAGGCGAACTGCTCGGGGTCCACGTCGTCGCGGAAGTGCCCCTCGCTCACGGCCGTGCCGACGATGAGGGTCAGGGACTCAAGCTTGTCGCGCTCTGCGCGCACGAGCTCGTCCCGGACGGGACCCTCCTGGTCGTCGAACTCGCTTGCGGCGTCGACGAAGATGCACCCGCCGTCGAAAGCGGTGGACTGCCAGGTGATCCACCGGTCGAAGAACTCCCGCACGCGCGGCTCTCCGCGCGGCGCGGCGACCGTCGGTCGCAGGACGACTTCGGTGAAGCGGTCCCGGGCATGCTGGAGCACCTGGACCTGCAGCGCCTCCTTCGAGGCGAAGTGGGCATAGAGCCCGCTCTTGCTCAACCGGGTCGCCGCGGCGAGGGTGCCGATGGTGAGGCCGCCCAACCCGACGAGCGAGGCCAGCTCGGTCGCCTCCTCGAGGACGGCGGCCTTCGTGCTCTCACCCTTGCCCATGCGGTCCATAAAAGCACGATCGTTCGTCCCCGACAAGGGTGTCGATGAGCTCCGTCCGAGGTCGGTCCGGTCAGCCGGCGTCGACGAGCCAGGAGCGCACGATCGTCGCCCAGACCGCGACGCTGTCGGGCACGATGCTCCCGGCGTCGTCGTCGAGGCGCCGCACGAGCTCCGCGACCGTGACCCACTCACCCCACGACACCTCCTCCGGCTGCCACCGGATGGGACCGTCCCACGTCGCCACGAACCGGAAGGCCCGGTAGCGGGTGTGCTCGTCGGCGTAGTCCGCGACACCGAGGGCCTCGAGCCGCACCCCGGTGACCCCGAGCTCCTCCTCGACCTCACGGACCGCGCCGAGGCCCGGATCCTCCCCCGCCAGGACGACCCCGCCGGCCGCGAAGTCGAGCAGGCCGGGGTAGACGTCCTTCGTCGTGGTGCGCCGGTGCAGGTAGACCCGACCGATCGGGTCGCGCACGACGATGGAGGATGCCGCGTGGCGCAGGTTGCGCGCCCGCATCACCGAGCGCGGCGCCGACCCGACGACCTCGCCGGCATCGTCGTAGAGCGCGACCACCTCGTCGGCCATGTCCCCCGCTCTCAGCCGGGAAAGAACGAGCGCACGTCGTCGAGCTCGGTGACGTCGTACCAGAGCAGCTCGTCGGCCTCCTCGTCGACGCCGACCGTGACCTCGTCGTCGACGTGGAAGGACGCGACCCGCGACAACGGGACGGGCGCCGTGATCACGACCTTCGACACGGGCGCACCGTCACGCGGTGACACCCAGGCCGGGTCGGCGTCGGCGGCCGCCACGACCCTGCGCTCCGCGCGCGAGGACCGCAGTCCGGCCGCGGCCTCGACGGCGTCGCTGAAGGCGGCGTACTCGAGGTCCTCCACGTCGAGACCCGGCGCGGCCGCCTCGAGACCCGAGGTCACGGCATACGCCGTCCGCGGGGTGCCCGGCCCGGCCGCGAGCGCGCCCGTCGACGCGAGCTCCTCGAGACCCGCGCGACCCAGCGGCACGTAGATGCGCACGACGGGCATCAGGACTCCCTCCCGCTCGTCAGCTCGGCGAGCGACTCGACGATGGACTGGCCGAGCACGTCGACGTCGGGCATGGCGTCGCGGTCGGCGTTGAGGCCGAAGTAGACGCCGCCGTTGTAGGACGTGACGCCGATGGACAGTGCCTGGCCCTTGGCAAGCGGCGTGACCGGGTAGGTCGAGAGCATCTCGGCGTCGCCGGCGTAGAGCGGGCTCTGCGGGCCCGGCACGTTGGTGATCATGACGTTGTAGAGCCGGCGCGACATCGCCGAGCCGAGGCGCGCACCGAGCGCGTGCAGCGTGGGCGGCGCGAAGCCGGCGAGGTTGGCGAGCGAGGTGGCCCCGACGGCCTGGCCGCCCTCCATCTGCTGGCGCATCGCGAACGCGATCTGGTGCAGCCGCATCGAGGCGCCGGGCTCCCCCACCGGAAGGTTGACGACGCACGCCATCACCTGGTTGGCGTACATCCCGGCGGGGTCGTCGCCGTAGATGCTGACCGGCACCATGGCGCGCACCGACGTGTGGGGGCTGACAGCCTCGCCCCGGCCGAGCAGCCAGGCGCGGAAGCCGCCCGCGATCGTGGCGAGCACGACGTCGTTGATCGTCACGTCCTCGGCGTAGGCACCGCGCGCGAGCCGCTTGCGCACGAGGCGGTAGTCCTCGAGGTCGGTGGCGATCATAACCCACCGGCGGGCCGAGCCGATCTCGGCGTTGAGCGGTGAGTCGGGGGCCGGACGCGCCGCCGTGCGCGCGACGGTCGAGAGCACCTGCCCCGCGGACTCGACGGCACGCATCCCGACGTTGAGGGCGTCGTTGAGGCCGCCGCGGACGAGGTCGACGACCTGGGTCGGTCGGCGCACCGCGTCGATGACCGCTCCGGTCACGAGCTCGACCGACGAGGGAGGTCGGCTCGGCTCCCACGGCACGACGAGCTCGTCCTCGTCCTCGCCCTTGACGGAGTCGACGATGACGTGGGCGATGTCGAGCGCGTTGACGCCGTCGATGAGGGCGTGGTGGGTCTTGGTGACGATGGCGAACCGGCCGTCGTGCAGCCCCTCGACGAGGTAGACCTCCCACAGGGGGCGGGTGCGGTCGAGCTTGCGCGGCTGGACGCGGGCGACAAAGTCCTGCAGCTGGCGGTCGCTGCCCGGCCGCGGCAGGCCCGCGCGGCGCACGTGGTAGCCCATGTCGAACGCCTCGTCGTCGACCCACACCGGGTTGGCGATGCGTCCCGGGACGTCGAGGACCTTCTGGCGGAAGCGCGGGATCGCGCCGATGCGGCTCTCGATGATCCGCACGAGCTGGTCGTAGTCGAAGCCCTGGCGCGGGGGCTGGAAGACCATGACCGACCCGACGTGCATCGACGTGGTGGACTCCTCGAGGTAGAGGAACGACGCGTCGAGCGAGGTCAGGCGGTCAGACATGGTCACACTCTGCCAGACCGCCCTGCCTAGGATCGTGGCCATGCGAGCGTTTCGAGCCCTTCCGTATGCCGTGTGCGTCCTCGTCCTCGCCGGCGCAGGCGCCTGCTCCTCCGCCAGCCCCGAGCCCGGGGCAGGCGGGGTCACCGGCGTCGTGTCGACCGGCAGCGTCAAGCGCCTCGCGGTGACGATCAGCGGGACCACCGTGACGCCGGCGCCGGCGCAGGTCGACCTGCCGATCGGCTCGACCCTCGAGCTCGTCGTGACGAGCGACCACGACGACGAGCTGCACGCCCACGGCTTCGACGTCGAGGCCAAGCTCAAGGCGGGCACGCCGACGACGCTGCGGCTCACCGCCACCGAGTCCGGCGCCTACGAGGTCGAGACGCACGACCCTGCCCTGACGCTGCTCACCGTCGCCGTCCGCTGACCGTGGCGCTCCTCGCTCCCCTGGTGGTCCCTGCGCTGGCTCCTGCGCTCGCTCCGGCCCACGGGGTCGGCAGCCGCGGCGACCTGCCGCTGCCGTTCACGGCGCTCGTCACCGCGGCCGTCGCCGCGCTCGTCATCTCGTTCGTCGCCATCGGCACCCTGTGGCGCGAGCCCTGCCTGCGCGACACCGACGGCATGCTCCTGCCGGGTCCGCTCGCCGCGCTGCTCGACTCCAGGTGGCTGCGCGTCGTCGCCCGGGTCCTCGCGGCGCTCCTGTCGCTGTGGACCCTGACCGCCCTCGTCCTCGGCCCCGACTCGGCGCGCAACCCCGTGCCACACGTCGTCTACGTCTGGCTGTGGGTCGGCCTCGCCTTCGCCTCCATGCTCCTCGGGCCGGTGTGGCGGGTCATCAACCCGCTCCGGTGGCTGCACGCGGGGCTGCTCCGTCTCGCGCGGGTGTCGCCGGACCTCGCCGCCCTGCCGTACCGGTGGGGCCTCTGGCCGGCGGCCATCGGCCTCGGCACGTTCACGTGGGTCGAGCTCGTCGCCGAGGACAACACCTCGCTCGGCTTCCTGCGGCTGCTCGTTGCCGGCTTCATCTCCGTGTCGTTGCTCGGCGCCGCCGTCTTCGGCCGCACGTGGTTCGACCACGCGGATCCCTTCGAGGCGTGGTCCCGGCTGCTCGGCCTGCTCTCCCCGCTCGGCCGGCACCCTGACGGACGCTGGGTGCTGCGCACTCCCCTGCACGGGGTCAACGGCCTGCGAGGCCAGCGGGGACTCGTGCCCACGGTCGCCGTCATGCTCGGCGGCACGGCCTACGACGGCTTCTCGGCGAACCTGTCGTGGGCGACCTTCGTGCAGACCTCGCCGGTCCCGTCCTCGCTGCTGCGGACGGCGACGCTGCTGGCGTTCTTCGGTCTCGTGGCCGTGACGATCTGGCTGGCGTCGGTGGTGTCGGTGCGCCTCGCCGGCGAGCCGTTCACGCACTCGTTCTCGTTCGTCAGCGACATCGCGCCGTCCCTCATCCCGATCGCCGGCGGCTACGTCATCGCGCACTACTGGTCGCTCTGGGTCTACCAGGGGCAGTACGCCTGGCGCCTGCTCACCGACCCGCTCGGGACCGGAGCCGACCTGCTCGGCACCGCCGACCTGACCCCGAACGACCTGCTCATCCAGCCGACGCTCGTCGCGACGATCCAGGCCGTGAGCATCGTCGTCGGGCACCTGCTTGGCGTCCTGGCCGCCCACGAGCGCGCCATCACGGTGCTCGACCGCCGCTCGGCCGTGGTCGGCCAGGTGCCGCTCATGGTCGTCATGATCTTCTACACCCTGGGCGGCCTGACCATCCTCTTCGCTCCCTGACCCCGGACCTCGTCCACCGGGCCTCGGCCGGACCTGGAGCCTGACGGTCCCCGTGAGGGCGTGGGAGGACCGTCAGGCTCCGACGGCTGCCGACGCCCCGCGGCGTGCGCTCCCACGCCGCCGGTCACGGCGGTCACGGCGGTCAGGGCGCGCCTCGGCCGGCGAGGTCCACGGGAGCACTGCGGTGGCGAGGTCGGCCACGGCGGTGCGCGCCGGCGAGTCGGGTGCGTGCTCGACGAGCGAGCGCCCGGCGAGCAACGCCCCGTCCAGCGCACCGGGGTCGTCGGGGACGAAGCGCACCGACGTCAGCCCGGCGAAACGCAGGAGCGAGTCGGCGATGCGCGACTCCGGGCGCGAGCCCACGGCGCCGCTCCGGACGCGGTTGACCACCGGGACCGGCTCACCGGAGGGGACGGTGCCGAGCTCCTGGAGGCCGCGGACGAAGCGTTGCAGCGCCACGGGGTCGGCGCCACCGACGGCCACGACGACGTCGGAGGCCGCGAGAGAGGTCAGCGTCGCCTCGTTGCGGCGTGGCGCGACGGTGTCGTAGCTCAGCTCCTCGTCGTCCTCGAGGCAGAAGCCGCAGTCGACGACGACCACCTGCACGAGGGTCCGGCTCAGCTCGAGCACCCGCTCGAGGGCGGCTGCCCGCACCTCCGGCCAGCGCTCCGCCTTGGGCAGGCCGGTCAGCACACGCAGGCCCGGCACCACTGTGGGCGCGATGCGCGCGAGGGCGGGCAGGTCGAGCAGCCCCTGGTCGGCCGCGCGACAGGCCGCCGCGATCCCCGGAGCCTCGTCGAGCAGGCCGAGGGTCTGCGCCACGCACCCGCCGTAGGTGTCGGCGTCGACGAGGAGCACCTCGACGCCGCGGCCGGCGATCTCGGCAGCCAGCGTGGTCGCGATCGTCGTGCGCCCGGGCGCGCCGGTGGGCCCCCAGACCGCCACGACCGGGGCACGGTCCGGGCCACGCCGAGCGGTGGTGGGGAGCTCGTCGCCGTCGGGCCCGTGCGCAGCCTGATCCGTGTGGTCCTCGGCGCCGGCCGGCCGCCACCCCGGGTCCACATCACCGGGATCTCCACCGGCGGCAACACCGGCGGGATCGCGGGTGTCGCCGGCTCCGGTCGCCGGCAGGGCACCGGACGGGTCGAACGGCTCGCCCTGCCCTGACGGTGCGGCGGAGCCGGCTGATCCGGATGGCCCGGATGGCCCGGACGCACGCAGCGAGGCCTCGAGCTCGTCGACCCCACTGGGACCTGTCTCGAGGGAGGTGGTCCAGCGTTCGGCGTCCGCGTCGACAGGGAGCGTGACCGACACGGTGAGCTGCCGGAGTCGGCGCTCGCCGGCCTCGTCGTCCGCGGGGTGGACCCCGACGACGCGGATCCGGTTGGCACGCAGGCGGTTCACGACTTCGAGGTCGAGCCCCCGCAGGTCGGAGGAGATGACGGCCGTGTCGCCGAGGCCCGCCTCGGCGACCGAGAGCAGCTCGGGGACATCGGCGCAGCGACGGCTCACGGTCACGCCGCGCACACCCTCGAGCGTCGTGGCGACCGCCGCCTCCCACTGGTGGCTCAGGGCGGTCAGGACCTCGGTCATGCTCCGCTGCCGGTCGCGGCACCGACGGACGGCACCAGGGTCAGCTTCGCCTCGCCGTCCACCGCCTCGACGAGCGGCTGCACCTTGTCGGAGGGCACGTAGATCTGCACCGACGTCATCGAGCCGGAGCCGAAGCTGCCACTGTTCGTCAGGACGGCTGCCACGGCAGCGGACTCGAGGACCTTCTTCGTCGGGGTCGTGGCGGCGTCGCTCGTGCTCGAGGCCTTCGGCGTCACGAAGACGTCGACGCGGCTGCCCCGGGTCAGGCCCGTGGTCGACATGGCGTCCGCGCGCACCGTCACCCGCTGGACGTCGATGGCGTCGGCGGCGCCGACGGCAGAGACGGGCACCAGCTCCCCTGCGCGCACGTCGCGCAGCATGAACGCCCCGGTCGGCGCCGGCGCATCCGCCGGGAGGTAGCCGGTCATCCCGTCCGCGAGGCGCACGTCGGCACGCACGAAGGAGGTCTCCTCGACCTCGTCACCGGCCACGAGGTTGCTCGCGGCCACCCAGACCGGCACCCTGTCGTCGGCGCTGGCGACCGCCTTGGCCCCGAGCGTCGCGGCGACGACGACGAGGAGCACGCCCACGACGAGGCGGCTGTCACGCCACGACGGGCGCTGCAGGCGTTTGGCGCTGGGAGAGGCCAGCTCGGTCATGGGACCCCCTGTGGTCCGTCGATGGATGTCCGGGCGACACCGGTTCGGTCACCGGCAGGCGCGGCATCATCTTGCATCACCCGGGGACGGAGCGCCCCTCGAGGCGCACAGGTGGGGACGACGGACGAGGACGCCTCCGGGAATCTCTAGGATGAGGTCGTCCCCCGGACTGTCCCCCTGAGCGCACGGCGACACGTCTTCCGGGAGCAGGTGCCCGTACCTCCCGCGCGGGGGTACGGGTGAGATCAAGACCGTCGACCGGCGGTGCCAGAGGAGGAGTTCAACGTGGCCCAGCGGTTCCTGCAGCTCGCCGAGGTGTCGGAGATCCTCAACATCTCCTCGGCGCAGGCCTACGCCCTCGTGCGGTCGGGCGAGCTGCCCGCCATCAAGATCGGCGGTCGGGGCCAGTGGCGGGTCGAGGCCACCGAGCTCGAGAGCTACATCCAGCGGATGTATGCCGAGACGAAGTCGTTCGTGCAGGCCCATCCCTTCGGCGGGGCCGGCGACGAGTGACCCGCAGCGCCTGACGGGTCGGGACAGGTCCGCGATCCGGCTCACGGTCGGGTCACGGTGATGACCGCGATGACCCGATGACCCGATGACCCGATGACCCGATGACCCAGGGGTTCACCCCTGGAGACGGCGGACCGAACCGAGGGACCAGAACGGCACGAGCAGCCGGCCCGTGACGTTGGCCGTGCGCCGGCTCTCGTCGGAGGCGTGCTCGGCGAGCTCCAGGTGGTCGGCGCCCACGAGGTCGATCGTCCCGGTGGCCGCGTGGCCGTCGACGTCGACGAGCTCGACCACCGCCCTGTCGCGGCTGACCGCACGCAGGGCCGCACCCAGCCCGAACCGTTTGGCGACGACGGACGGCGTGCGCGCACCGGGCCCGAGCCCGGAGACGGACCGGACCGCGGGAAGCGCCACGAGCACGGGTCGCTCCGGCGCGGGCTCGACGAGCGCCCAGTCCGGGCCCACGTCCACGAGCCGGCCCGAGACGACCCGTCCCGGCAGACGCAGCGCCACCTGCGAGGAGTCCACGTTGGCGAGCAACCGGGTGTGCACATCGAGAAGCGCTCGCTCGCGGCGCGTGCGGTCGGCCACCTCGGACTCGAGCTCGCGCACCTCGTCCAGGACGAGCTGCGCCTCGAGATCGTCGAAGAGTCGGTCCCACCTCATGTGCCCAGCCTTCCTCGGGTGGACGACGACGGCCACCCGGAACCCGTCTTGACCAAAACCATACTTGACCAAACAAATGCAAACTGCATTAAATGAGGTCATGCACAGGGGATCACAGCTACAGCACAGGCGCGACGAACCGTCCCGGCCAGCACGGTCTCGACCTCGGCGAGGCAGCGAAGCCGGAAGCAGCGGACGCATTCCGAGGTCCAGTCGACCGGTTCGCGAGGTCGGGGTCGCGCTCGTCGGTCTCGGCGTCGCCACCGCCGCCCTCGCCCTCTTCGTGACCGTCGTCCGCCAGGCACCCGCACTGTCCGGGGCGAGCCGGCCCGACGACATCCTGCTCGCCCTCCTCGGCTGGGTGGGTCTGCTGCTGGCGGGCTGGCTCGCACTCGGATCCCTCCTCGCCGTGGCGGCCCTGTTGCCCGGCGCGGCCGGGAGGACGGCGGCGGCCGTCGCGGAGCGCGTCACCCCCGTGGCGGTGCGCAAGGTGCTGGCCCTCGCACTCGGAGCCTCCGTCGGCTCGCTGGCCCTCCCCCCGACCCTCGTCTCCGTCGCCGGCTCAGGTCCAGTCACGCGCACCACCGACGGCTCTGCCCCACGCATCGACGCGGCCGCGTCGAACCGGCTGGCTCCCGGCTTCACCCCGACCGAGGCGACCCCCGGCTTCATCCCGACCTCGGACGATGCGCGCGCCGGCGGTGCCTCCGCGTCCTCCGCGTCGCGACCCGCGGCGGTCCCTGGCGCTCCGGCCGGGCCTGGCTACGCCCCGACGGACACGTACCCCGACTCGGCCGAGGCCGGCTCCTCCCGTGGCTCTCGCGCCGGCAGCACCGGCGCCCCGGCCAGAACCACCCCCGGTCCCGGCTACGTCCCGACGATGCCACCGCCGGTCCATGACGCCGAGCGCCCGCGGCTGCTGGCACCGACCCCGCGCCGCACGACCGCGGCCCACGACCTCGTCACCGTCCGCCGCGGCGACTCGCTCTGGTCCATCGCGGCTCGGCACCTGGGACCGGGCACCAGCGACGCCGAGATCGCGTGGGAGTGGCCCCGGTGGTACGCCGCCAACCGCGCCGTCGTGGGTGACGACCCGGACCTGCTCGTTCCCGGGCAGCTGCTCCGACCGCCGCCCTCCACGTCAGCTCCCACCTCCCACCGTTCGACCCTTCACCCCTCCGCCCCCGAGGCCGGCGCCACGAGCGCCCCTGCACCGCAAGGAGTCCAGTGATGACGCGAACGCCGACGAACACCTCGTCCACCTCGTCCACCTCCCCCACAGCCTCACCCGCGGCCTCCCCCGCGGCGTCCGCCGCACGCGACGGCTTCACCGTGCGCCGCATCCCGCAGACCGCTCCCCGGATCATCAGCGCCGACGAGGCCTGGCACGGCGAGCAGCCCTACGCCCAGGACGCGCTCGCCCTCGACTTCTTCGGGGCCCGCGACGACGAGGAGTTCGGCCGCCAGCCCACCCGCACGAGCCAGCTCCCCGACCCTGCACCGCTCGTGGGCCAGCTCGCCCAGGCGATCATGGAGGTCGTCTCCGGCCAGCGCCCGGCCCCGCAGCTCATCCGGCACACCGCACCGACCATCTACTCCGTCATCGCCCGTCAGGCCATGGTGGCGGGTCGCCGCCGCGAGCCAGGGCCACGACGGCCGGCGATCGTGCGCCGCGTGCGGGTGTGCGAGCCCGCCGACGGGATCATCGAGGCGTGTGCGGTCGTCGTGTCGCACGGCAGGGTCCGGGCGCTCGCTCTCAGGCTCGAGGGACTCGACGGTCGCTGGCTCGTCACGGCCCTGACGATCGGCTGACCCGACCCGGACCACGACCACCTCGCGACCACTGGCGACACGACGCAGACAGGACGCGGACAGGACGCCCTCGACGTCGGCGGCCACCCGGCATACGACATCCCGAGGGCACGCGAACGGCCCGGACACCACAGGGTGTCCGGGCCGTCACGCGTGCTGCGCCGGGTCAGCGGCGCTTGCGCTTGACCTTCTTGCCACGGCGGTCGGCCTTGCGCTCGACCGTCTGCTGGCCACTGGTCTCGACCGCGCGACCGTCCTCGCCGGGTGCGGTGTAGCGCAGCCCGCCGGAGCGCTGGCCGTCGGTCTCGAGGTCCACGCCGGACACGCGGACGCCCGACCCGAACGGTCGACGCCCGGCCGAGACGGCCTCGTCCTCCTCGTTGCCTGCCGCGGCGCCCGTCGCGTCGTCGGCGACGTGGGTGTGGTCGGCGAGGCCGCCCACGAGGTCACCGACCGACATGGGGGCGGCGCCGACGGGAGCCGCAGCGGGCTCCGGCACCTGCACCTCGACGGAGAAGAGGTGGCTGACCGACTCCTCCTTGATCGCCTCCATCATCGCCTCGAACAGCTGGAAGCCCTCGCGCTGGTACTCGATGAGCGGGTCGCGCTGGGCCATGGCCCGCAGGCCGATGCCCTCCTGGAGGTAGTCCATCTCGTAGAGGTGCTCGCGCCACTTGCGGTCGAGGACCGACAGGACGACCCGACGCTCGACCTCGCGCATCGTGTCCGAGCCGAGGGTCTCCTCGCGCTGGTCGTACGCGTGGTGCGCGTCGGACATCAGCTGCTCGCGCAGGAGCTCGGAGGTGATGGCCTGACGGCCGCCGGCCATGTCCTCGAGCTCCTCGATGGTGAGCGAGACGGGGAAGACCTGGCGCATCGCGTCCCAGAGCTTCTCGAGGTCCCAGTCGGCGGCGAAGCCCTCGGACGTCGCCGCGTCGACGTAGGAGTTCACGACGTCGTTGACGAAGAGGCGCAGCTGCTCGTGGAGGTCCTCGCCCATGAGCACGGCGCGGCGCTCGTCGTAGATGACCTGGCGCTGACGGTTCATGACGTCGTCGTACTTGAGGACGTTCTTGCGGATCTCGTAGTTCTGGGCCTCGACCGAGCCCTGCGCCTTCTGGATCGAGTTCGTGACCATCTTGGACTCGATCGGCACGTTGTCCTCCATGCCGGCGGTCTGCATGAAGCGGTCGACGAGACCGGCGTTGAACAGGCGCATGAGGTCGTCGTTGAGCGAGAGGTAGAAGCGCGACTCCCCCGGGTCACCCTGGCGGCCGGAGCGGCCTCGCAGCTGGTTGTCGATGCGGCGCGACTCGTGCCGCTCGGTGCCGAGGACGTAGAGGCCGCCGAGCTCGGTGACCTCCTCGTGCTCGGCCGCCACGTCGCGCTCGGCCTTGGCAAGCGCCTCGTCCCAGGCGGCTTCGTACTCCTCCGGCGTCTCGTGCGGGTCGAGCCCACGGCGCTTCAGCTCCGCGACGGCCCGGAACTCGGAGTTGCCGCCGAGCATGATGTCGGTGCCTCGCCCGGCCATGTTGGTCGCGACGGTGACGGCGCCCTTGCGACCGGCGTCGGCGACGATGGCGGCCTCGCGCTCGTGCTGCTTGGCGTTGAGGACCTCGTGCCGGATGCCGCGCTTCTTCAGCTGCTGGGAGAGGTACTCGCTCTTCTCGACGGAGACCGTGCCGACGAGGACGGGCTGGCCGACGGCGTGCTTCTCGGCGATGTCGTCGACGACGGCGTCGTACTTGGCGACCTCGGTGCGGTAGACGAGGTCGGCCTGGTCCTTGCGGATCATCGGGCGGTTCGTCGGGATCGGGATGACGCCGAGCTTGTAGATCGAGTTCAGCTCGGCCGCCTCGGTCTGGGCCGTGCCCGTCATGCCCGAGAGCTTGTCGTACATTCGGAAGTAGTTCTGCAGGGTGATCGTGGCGAGCGTCTGGTTCTCGTTCTTGATCTCGACGCCCTCCTTCGCCTCGATGGCCTGGTGCATGCCCTCGTTGTAGCGGCGGCCCGGCAGCATGCGGCCCGTGTGCTCGTCGACGATGAGGATCTCGCCGTTCATGACGACGTAGTCCTTGTCCTTCTTGAACAGCTCCTTGGCCTTGATGGAGTTGTTGAGGTAGCCGATGAGCGGCGTGTTGACCGTGTCGTAGAGGTTGTCGATGCCGAGCAGGTCCTCGACGCGCGCGATGCCCGACTCGAGCACGCCGACGGTGCGCTTCTTCTCGTCGACCTCGTAGTCGCCGCGGCCGTCCTCGCCGCGGTTGAGGCGTGCTGCGATGCGGGCGAACTCGACGTACCACTTGGTCGCGAGGTCGGCCGGACCGGAGATGATGAGCGGCGTGCGGGCCTCGTCGATGAGGATGGAGTCGACCTCGTCGACGATGCAGAAGTTGTGGCCGCGCTGGACGAGCTCGGACGGGTCCCACGCCATGTTGTCGCGGAGGTAGTCGAAGCCGAACTCGTTGTTCGTGCCGTAGGTGATGTCCTTGGCGTACTCGGCGCGACGCTGCTCGGGCGTCATGGCGCTGAGGATGCAGCCGGTCTCCATGCCGAGCGCGCGGTGCACGCGGCCCATCAGCTCGGACTGGTACTCGGCGAGGAAGTCGTTGACCGTGATGACGTGCACGCCCTTGCCGGACAGCGCGTTGAGGTAGCTCGGGAGGGTCGCGACGAGGGTCTTGCCCTCACCGGTCTTCATCTCGGCGACGTTGCCCATGTGCAGCGCGGCGCCGCCCATGATCTGCACGTCGAAGTGCCGTTTGCCGAGGGTGCGCTTGCTCGCCTCGCGGACGGCGGCGAAGGCCTCGGGCAGCAGCATGTCGAGCGTCTCGCCGTTGTCGAGGCGCTCGCGGAAGCCCTTCGTCTCGTCGCGCAGCTCCTCGTCGGTGAGCTTCTCGAAGTCGGCCTCGAGGGCGTTGACCTGCTTGGCGATGCCCTGGAGCTTCTTCAGGGTCCGGCCTTCGCCGGCGCGAAGCAGCTTCTCGATGACGGCCATCTGGTGATCTCACTCCCGACTGAACGTGTGGACGCGCCCGGTGGGCGGGCTCCATCGCCCGTGATGGGTCACGGGACCCGCCTAGGCTAGCCGCCTTCCGGACACAACGACCAACGCACCGGCGCGCGGCCCGGTTCCAATCCGGTTGCGGCGCGGGTACCGGCCGGGACCGAGGGCGTATGCCGTGTGCTCGGGCGGCGCTCAGCCGCTCGCTGCCGCCTCGCCGGGGACACCAGCGGCGTCGCCGACGGGGAGGTCGACGCGGCCGAGGCCGAGCCAGCCCGCCATCGACTCGAGGTTGGCCACGAGCGCCGCTCGTGCCTCGGGCGGAGCGCCCGGCTCCCAGGTGATCCGGTAGCAGCGGAGCACCCCTGCCGTGCGGTCGGCCTTGAGGTCGCAGCGCGCCACGAGGGCGTCGCCGTGGAGGAACGGCAGCACGTAGTAGCCGTGGACGCGCTTCTCGGCGGGGGTGTAGATCTCGATGCGGTAGTGGAAGTCCCAGAGGGCGTGGATGCGCTCGCGCTGCCAGACGAGGGAGTCGAAGGGGCTGAGGAGGGCCTCGGCGTGGACCCGCCGCGGCAGCCGGGCCTCGGCGTGCAGCCAGGCCGGCTTCCAGCCCGGCACCGTGACCGGGACGAGCTCACCGTCGGCGACGAGCCGGGCGATGGCGGGCCGAGCGTCCTCGCGCCGGATCCGGAAGTAGTCGGCCAGGCACAGCTCGGTGCCCACGCCGTGTGCGCGCGCCGCGATGCGCACGAGCTCGACGTAGCGCTCCGGGTCGGCCTCGGGTCCGGGCCGGTCGGTCCAGGCGGCGCGAAGAGGCGGGGGCGCGGTGGCGGCGAGGGCGGCATACCGGCGCTCGAACTGCGAGGTGCGCCCGACGGAGCTGATCTGCCCGGCCCAGAAGAGGTACTCGAGGGCCTGCTTGACCTCGGACCAGTTCCAGCCCCAGTGGTCGGTGCGGCGTGGCTGGTCGTGGGCGAGCGCGACCTCGGCCTCGCGCGCCGTCATCGGCCCCCTGGCCTCGACCTCGGCCCGCACAAGGTCGACGTAGTCGGGGCGCTCCTCGAGGATCCGCCGCATGCCGCCCCACGCCTTCTCGGCCGCCGCGCGCATGCGGAAGTCGAGCAGGGGCCACGTCGACGGCGGCACGAGGCTCGCCTCGTGCGCCCAGTACTCGACGAGCCGGCGCGGGGCACGGTCGCGGGCACGGTCGAGCAACGCGGTGTCGTAGGGCCCGAGGCGGGAGAAGAAGGGGAGGTACTGGCTGCGGGCGAGCACGTTGACGCTGTCGATCTGCACGACGCCGACCCGGTCGACGACGCGCTGGATGTGGCGCATCGTCGCGGCGAAGGGCTCCGGTCGGGGGTCGAGGAAACCCTGCGCAGCGATGGCGACCCGGCGCGCCTGGCTGCGCGTCAGGGTGCGGGTGGCCGCGCTCATTCGCCGGGGTCGATGAGGCGCTGTCGCACGGCGTACATCGCCGCCTCCATGCGCGAGTGCATCTGGAGCTTGTCGAGGATGTTGCGGATGTGGTTGCGCACGGTGTTCTCGGAGATGAACAGCTCGAGCGCGATCTCGCGGTTGAGGCGGCCCCGGGCGACGAGCCTGAGGATCTCGAGCTCACGCTCGGTCAGGCGCGGCAGCTCGAGCCCCGAGATCGGTGCGGGCACCGGCTCGCGCTGGCTGATCTGCTTGAACTCCTCGAGCAGCTTGGACGCCATGAGCGGCGAGAGCAGCGACTGCCCGTGGAACACGGCACGGATGCCTGCCGCGACCTCCTCGGGCGGCACGTCCTTCAGCAGGTAGCCGTTGGCGCCAGCGCGGACCGCCTCGAAGAGGTTGGCCTCCTCGTCGGAGCTCGTCAGCATGATGATGCGGGCCGACGGCACCCGCTGCTTGATGACGCGGCAGGCGTCGATGCCGCCACGCTTAGGCATGCCGACGTCCATGACGATGACGTCGGGGAGGATCTCCTCCGCCTGGTCGACCGCCTCGACCCCGTCGGCGGCCTCGCCGACGATCTCGATGCCGTCCTCGACGGCGAGGACCATCTGCAGGCCCCGACGGTAGAGCGCGTGGTCGTCGACGATGAGGACGCGGATGACATCCGGGGACGGCGGGTTCACGCCCCCATCTTGGCGCACACCCCGGAAACCGCAGCCCAAGGGCGCTCCGGCCGCGCGGCGCACCCGCGACGGCGCGGTCGAGCCAGGCCGCGGACGCCTGCGGGAGCCGGGCGCCGACGCCCGTCGGGGCGCCCCCTCGTAGAGGGAGCGCCCCGACGACGTCACCGGTCGGGTAGCAGGGGTCAACCCGTGGCGGCGACGTCGGCGTCCGCGTCGGTCTCGAGGTGCAGCACCCCGTAGCTCCAGCCGCGACGCCGGTAGACCACGCTCGGGCGGTCGGTGTCAGCGTCGTGGAAGAGGAAGAAGTCGTGTCCGACGAGCTCCATCTCGTTGACGGCGTCCTCGAGGGACATGGGCGCTGCCGTGTGGACCTTCTCGCGGACCTCGATGGGCGAGTTGCCGAGCGCACCGAAGCGCTCGAGGTCGTCGACCCGGCCGTCACCGGACTCGGTGGGCTCGGCGCCGGGCGGGATCGACCCGTTGGGCGAGGAGTCGATGCGAGCCGTCGCCTGCGCGACCGACTCGGGGATCCGTCGTCCGCGACTGACCCGGCGCTTGTCGTGCACGCGCCTCAGGCGCTCCATGAGCTTGTCCACGGCCGCGTCGAGGGCGGCGTACTTGTCGTCGAGACACGCCTCCGCCCGGATCACGGGGCCCTTGGCGTGGCAGGTGATCTCGACCTTCTCGGACCCGCGGGCAACCCGCTCGTGGGTGACGACGACGTCGATGCGATGCACCTTGGGCGCGAGTGCTGACACCTTGGCCAGTCGCTCGTCGAGCTGCTCACGGAATCGGTCGGGGATCTGGACGTGGCGTCCAGTGACGACGATCTCCACGGTTCCTCCTTGATCACGCACGTCTTCTTCGTGCGGTGCAGTGAGAGTGGTTCCGGGCCTCTGGTCACCTTGGACTGGCCCGCCGGTCAACGGGGCACCACCCCTTCCTGTCGATCACGTCCCGGGGCGCGACCGAGGGGCCGTCTCCCCGTGGGACGGGGTCCATGACTCGACCCTACTTGGGCCGCGTCCCCACCGGAAGGCATGTGGGAGATCCCCCTCACCCCGGGCGCGTCGGACGCCCGGTCGGCTGCCACAGAGGGTCCACAGAGGGTCCTGAGATCACCCACGGGTGCGCTGGGTGGCCGCCATCGACGCGCCGACGACGGCGCTGCAACCGGCCGTCCGCAACGCCCTGGCGGCCTCGGCGAGCGTGGCACCCGTGGTCACGACGTCGTCGACCAACAGGACGCGACGTCCGCCGATCACGTTGCGCCACAACGGCATCACGGCAAGCGCGCTCGCGAGGTTGCCACGACGCTCGACCGTGCCGAGCCCCGACTGGTCCTCCACGCGGCGCACGTGGCGCAGGGCCGGGGCCACCCGCAGCGTCGGGCCGGACGGCTGCGACAGGCGCGTGAGGTGCGACACGGCGGCCAGACACAGTGCGGTCAGCGGCGTGTCGCCCCGCTCATGCACGGAGCGTCGCGACGAGGGCGCTGGGACGACGAGCACGACGCCGTCGTCCCAGCCGGCACCCCGCAGCGCACCGTCGACGGACGCGGCGAGCAGGGGCGCCAGCACGGTCACGAGATCGCGGCGGCCGACGTCCTTCCACGCGGACACGGCGGCCCGGAGGGGATCGGCGTAGACGCCCCACGCGTGCACCGGCGGCATCCCCTCCGGGACGGGGTGCGGCACCACCCAGGGGCCACCGCCGTGGTCACCGGGTGTGGCCGGCGCCCTCTCCCTGCCCGTGCCCGGCGCCTCGAAGGCCAGCGCGAGGAGCGCCCGGTCGCACCGGGCGCACCAGTCGGAGCCGGGGCGCAGGCACCCGCCGCACTCCCGGGGCAGGACGAGGTCGACGAGGTCGCTGTCCCGCAGCAGCGACAGGGCGCGCCCGACCGCACGTGCCGGCCCCGGGCGTGCCCGCGGCCCGGTATGTCGCTCCGCGCCACGCCCTGCCACCGGCCCAGCACAGCGCACCCCGGACGGCGCCGCGAGGGCGTCGACCGGATCTGGGGACGACGGAGCCGCGCGCCGAGGGGATGTGGACGCAGCCCGCCGAGCGGTCGGCCCGGGACCGACCCCGGAGGCCGGCCCGCGGGAGCAACACCTGGGCCCGGCCGAGCCGGCGCGTGAGCTCGCGTCAGCCGCCGGGGACGAGCACGTCGCTGCCGCGCTCGAGCAGCGGCCAGTTGGACCCGGCCCGGGCCAGCACCCGCTTGTCGCTCGTGACGATGAGGATGCCGCGGGGTCCGCCGACGGTCATGATGGTGACCGCGCCGGGCACCGCGTTGAGCCGTCCGATCCCCTCACGCGTGCCGTCGACGCCGGCGCCGATCGTGGCGAGCCACGGGCGCATCGGGTCGCTCGCCCCAACCTGGCCGAGCACCGCGTAGTTGGTGGGGTCGAGCCACGTGACGTCCTGGATGCGGGTCAGCGACTGCGCCTGCTGGAGCGGCTTCGCGAGCGCCTGCGGCTCGCCGTTGGTCGCGCGGACGATCCCGCTGACCCCGAGCTGCGCGTCACCGCCGGAGCGGTCGGTCGTGACGATCAGCACCCGCGCGGCATCGGCCGAGACGGCCATCGCCGTGACGCGCCGCTTGCCGAGCCACGGCGTGCTGACCGGGTTGGCCGTGGCGTTCGGGTCGCTCGACACCGAGTCGAGCACGAAGACGCGGTCGTCGCCCTGGTCGTCGCTGCCGGCGACCCAGAGGTAGCCGTTCGCGTCGTAGACCGGGCGCGTCAGCGAGGTGGCGAACGCCGCGACGGTCCGCGTCTGCGCCGTGGCCCGCCAGATCGACAGCTCGGTCCGGTCGCCGGAGACGGCGGCGACCTGCTTGTTGTCGGCCGACAGGGCCAGGCTCTGCCACGTGTCGGGGATGCGGGCGATGTCGCCGTCCTTGGGCTTGAGGTCCGGGCGCTTGGAGGCCTGCGTGTCCGGGACGTAGCGCGGGTCGAAGCGGCGGATCGTGTCGCCGGTGCGCAGCAGCGCGGTGTCGAAGATCGTCTGGTTGACGGTGTCGTAGCCGAGCTCTGCTGCCGACGCCACCGACGTCACCCCACCGGGCAGCTCGAGCTTGGTGTTGTCGACGGCGAGGGACACCGAGCCCACCGAGGCGACCTGGCTCAGGGTCTTGGTCAGCTGCGCCCACATCGCCGCGCGGGCTGCCGGGTCGGCGGACAGCGCCTCGCTGCTCAGGTTCACCAGGGCCTTGCCGGCCGTGACGGGGACGGCGTTGACCGCGAGCCGGGTGCCGGGTGGCACGCCGGTGGAGACGGCGCCGGCGAGGTAGGCGGGTACGGCGCTCAGCTGCGCGCGCGCCAGGGTCGTCGCGAGCCGGGTGCCGATGGGGAACCATCGAGGGTCCGGGATGAGGTCACGGCCGTTGCGGCTGACGTAGTGGATGAACCTCTTGACGTAGACGCGGTTGAACTGGTCGTTGTCGAGCCACAGCCCGAAGCCACTCGACGGCAGCTCGACGCGCCACTCCCCGCCCACCTTGGTCAGCCCGAGGGTGACCTTGACCCGCGTGCCCACCGGTTGCTCGATGTAACGGCCGTCGGGTGTCAGGCGCGCCATCCCCGCCGCGCTGACCTCGACGGTGTCGTCGGACACCTTCTTGACCGTCAGGTCACCGTCGTAGACGACGACGTCCTCGCTCGACCAGCGCCAGAGGTCGATCGACTGGGGCGCGAGGAACGAGCGTCCGGTCGCATGGGTCTCGTCGGTGTCCTCGCCGGCGCGGAGGAAGCCGCGGACGATGGCTTCCTGGCTGGCGCCGTCCACGGGACCGACGGCGACGACGCGTACGGGCTCGCTCAGGACCTCACCGAGGGCACGTCCCTCGACGACCGGGCCGGTGCTCGGCAGGCCGCCGCACGCCGCCAGGAGCGTCGACGCGGCGAGGAGCAGGCAGGCCAGACGGCGTGCCCTCACGGCGAGCGCTCCACGACGATGCGGCGCAGGCGCAGCGTGTCGTCGTCGGCCGGCCCGGACGACCCGGACGACCCGGACGACCCGGACGACGGGTCGTCCCCGGACGCCCGGAGACGGGCTGCCTCGGCTGCGAGCGGGCTGAGCGGCAGCGGCGAGCTCGTGATCGTCGCGTCGGCGCGGCGCGGCAGGGTGAGGCGGAAGCAGGACCCCTCGCCGCGGGCGCCCCAGGCCTCGAGACGCCCGGCGTGCAGGCGCGCGTCCTCCAGGGCGATGGCGAGCCCGAGGCCGGTCCCGCCGGTGGTCCGGGCACGAGCCGGGTCGGCGCGCCAGAAGCGGGTGAAGACGAGGGCCGCCTCGCCGGGCCTGAGGCCCACGCCGTGGTCGCGCACCGTGACGGCGACCGCCGAGTCGTTGGACCCGATCGTCACCTCGACGGGCTTGCCCTCCCCGTGCTCGATGGCGTTGGCGACGAGGTTGCGCAGGATCCGCTCGATCCGACGAGAGTCCATGTCGGCGACCACGGGGCTCGACGGTGCGTTGACGACGAGCTGGGTGCCCTTGCGCGCTGCCAGGGTGCGGTGGGCGTCGACCGCTCGCTCGACGCAGGCCCGCAGGTCGCTCGCCTCGACCTCGAGCACCGCGGCGCCGGCGTCGAAGCGGGAGATCTCGAGCAGGTCGCTGAGGAGGGACTCGAAGCGGTCGAGCTCGCCGCGGAGCAGCTCGGCCGACCGCGCGACCGTGGGCTCGAAGTCGCCGCGCGAGTCGTGGATGAGGTCGCCCGCCATGCGGATCGTCGTCAGCGGCGTGCGCAGCTCGTGCGAGACGTCGGAGACGAACCGCTGCTGCACGCGGGAGAGGTTCTCGAGCTGGGCGATCTGTTGCTGGATCGAGGCTGCCATGCCGTTGAAGGACGTGCCGAGGCGGGCCAGGTCGTCCTCGCCCTTGGCGCGCATGCGCTCGTTGAGGTTGCCCTCGGCGAAGCGCTCGGCCACGGCCGCGGCGCGCCGCACCGGGTCGGCGACGAGTCGGGTCACGACGAAGGCGATGGCGCCGATGAGCAGGATGAGCGCTGCCCCGCCGAAGAGGAAGGTCTGCCCGATGAAGCTGATGATCTCCCGCTCGCGGTCCATCGGGTAGATGAAGTAGAGGCCGTAGAAGCCGGCGACCGGAAGCTCGACCTTCTGCCCGACGATGACGGCCGAGATGCTGTCGCCGCCCTCGTCGATGGTGGCCACCTGCAGGTGCTGACGGTCGGGCTGGGCGGCGACCTGCTTGCGCAGCTCGTCGGGGATGAAGCGCACGCCGACGCTGCCGCTCTCGATGGGGCCGACGATGAAGGGCGAGGTGTTGTCGTCGAAGCGGGTCAGCACGACGTAGCGCGTCTCGTTGCCCGCGTCGCGCCGGTAGGACTTGATGAGGGTGGTCGCGAACTGGGTGAGCTTGGCCTGGGTGTCGGTCTGGTCGGTCGAGTCGAACTGCCCCTGCGCATCCGTGGCGTCACGCAGGCTGTCCTCGGACGCGATGCGCTGCCGGCTGTCGACGAGGCCCTGGGCGATCGAGCCGTAGAGATAGGTGCCGACCGCCGTGAGCACGAGGATGCCGAGCAGCATCGTCACGATGACGACGCGGAAGCCGAGCGAGGCACGCCAGAGGTGCAGCACGCGCTGCCACGCGCGGCGCAGCACCGATCCGACCCGCGAGGCCAGCCCCGCGGGTCCGCTCCGGGCCGCGCGCTGCGTCATGTCAGGACGGGCCCGCCTTGTAGCCGACCCCACGCACGGTCACGACGATCTCGGGCCGCTCGGGGTCGTGCTCGATCTTCGAGCGCAGCCGCTGCACGTGGACGTTGACGAGGCGGGTGTCACCGGCGTGGCGGTAGCCCCAGACCTGCTCGAGCAGCACCTCGCGGGTGAAGACCTGCCACGGCTTGCGCGCGAGGGCGACGAGCAGGTCGAACTCGAGCGGCGTCAGCGACAGGGACTCCCCCGCCCGCTTGACGGAGTGGCCGGCCACGTCGATCTCGAGGTCTCCGATGGCAAGGCGCTCGGGAGCGGGCTCGTCACCGCGACGGAGCCGGGCGCGGACGCGCGCGATGAGCTCCTGCGGCTTGAACGGCTTGACGACGTAGTCGTCGGCGCCGGACTCGAGCCCGACGACGACGTCGACGGTGTCGGTGCGTGCCGTGAGCATGACGATGGGCACGCCGCTCTCGGCACGGATGCGGCGGCACACCTCCATGCCGTCGAGGCCCGGGAGCATGACGTCGAGCAGAACGAGGTCGGGCCGCGACTCGCGGAACGCGCCCACCGCCTCGGCGCCGTCGGCCACGTGCGTGACCTCGAGCCCCTCGTTGCGCAGCACGATCCCCAGCATCTCGGCGAGTGCGAGGTCGTCGTCGACGACCAGTACCCGACCCTTCACGACAGGCTCCTTCCCGGGACCGCGGATCACGCGCCCCGTATGTCCTGACCAAATCATCACACACGCCTGACCGACTACTGACGCTCATCGGTCCCCGTAAGGTGCGCGGCGTCGTCCCTTCCGAGCGAGGACGGAGCAGGTATGCCGTGTGCACACGTCCCCGGGACGGGTGCACACGGCATACGTGCTCGGTCAACAACGCCACCCGAAGGGTGCGAGGACGGCCTGCGAGAACCGGGGGCGCGACCGGTCAGCGGGGGGTCACCCCTGCGTGACGTACCACTTGCCGCCGATCTTGACGGCCTTGAAGCTCGCGACCACGTCGGCGGCCAGGGCCGGCTCGGTCGTGACGCTCTCGAAGGTGGCCGTGTTGCCGCTCACGGTGGCGCCGCTGATCTTGAGGCCCTTGAACGCCGCGCCGAGCTCCTTGATCTGGTCGAGCATCGGGGTGATCGTCTTGCCGCAGGCCGCGGCGGCGTTCGGGATGCTCGAGATCGCCTTGCCGCTCGTGGCCATGAGCGAGCACACGGTGTTGCCGTCGCCGGCGACCATGGCCCCCAGCCACGAGGTCATGGCGGCCTCGGGGGTCGACTGGTCGACGGGTCCGGCCGTGGCCCCGGTGGCGCCATCGGTGGCGTCGGTGCCCGTGTCGTCGGTCGTCGCGGACGACATCGTGTCGGTCGGGGTGGTCGCGCTCGAGCTCGAGCCGGCCGGGGTGCTCGCGGTGGCCGTCTGGTCGACGGACTTCGAGCAGGCTGCGAGCGAGACGGACAGCGCCAGTGCGAGTGCACCGGTCAGGAGCTTCTTCATGGAGGGTCCCTGCCAGACGGGTGGTCGGTGAGTCCTTCGATCCTCCCACGGCAGGCCCCGCGGTTCAGGTCGAGAGACGGACCCACAGCGTGCGCCGGCGCGGGGTGGTGGGGCGCGCCAATCGGCCCAAAAGCCCCCGGCTCCCCCACGCACCGGGGATGATCGCCCGGTGACGAGCGACACGCGCAACGCCGCACCGGAGTCGACCTCTCGGTCGGCCTCGACCGCCGCGGCACCGGCGACCGGGCGGGCCTCGGGGCTGCCGCTGCTGCTCCGGCAGGCGCTGCCCGGGCTCGTCGTCCTCCTCGCCGTCCTGCGCACGATCCAGCCGGTGCGCGACCCGGACACCTTCTGGCACCTCGCGGCCGGCGACCACCTGCGTGGGACGTGGTCGTTCGCGGGCGCCGACCCGTTCAGCACGATGTCGACGCAGCCGTGGCGCCTGCACGAGTGGCTGCCGGAGCTGCTCATGAGCGTGACCCAGCAGGCCTTCGGGCTGGCCGGCGTCTCGTGGCTGCTGCCTCTCGGCGTCGCGGCGATCGCGCTCTGCCTGTGGGTGGTCCTGCGCCGCGAGGCCCCCCTGCTCGTGACGACGGTCGTGCTCGTCGTCGCGCTCGTCGCGATGAGCGGCAGCCTCTCGCTGCGACCGCACCTCGTCTCGTTCGCCGGGGCCGTCGTGACGACCGGTGCCTGGCTGGCCACGGGCCGCGACGGCCGGGTGCGCTGGTGGCTCGTTCCGCTGACCTGGGTCTGGGCGTGCAGCCACGGCATGTGGTTCGTCGGCGTCGCCATCGGGCTCGTGGCCGTGGTCGGGCTGCGCCTCGACGGCGTCTGCCGTGGGCGCGCCGCGCTGCGCCTCGCCCTCGTGCCGCTCGCATCGCTCGTCGCCGCTGCGCTGACCCCGGTCGGCCCCGAGCTGCTGACGGCGCCCTTCGCCGTGCGGGACTACGCCCAGTTCGTCACCGAGTGGCGCTCGCCGTCGCTGACCGACGTCCCCTTCGTCGCCTTCCTCGCCTGCGCCGCCGCGACCCTGCTCATCTGGTCACGCGAGCGCCGACGCACGCCGTGGACGGAGATCCTCCTCGTCGGGCTCGCGATCGGCTTCGCCCTGCTCTACGTGCGCACCATCGCCGTCGGTGCCGCGATCGCCACCCCGGTGGCCGCCCTGACCATCGCCCGCGTCGCCCGGCTCCCGCGGGAGCCCGTCGCGCACCGCGAGGTCGCGCTGACCCTCGGGCTCGCTGCCGCGGCCCTCGCCGTCGCCGGCCTGCTCGCACCCGCCCGCGGCGCCCGGCCCGACTACGGCCCCAACGACCTCGACCGCCAGATCGCCGCGCTGCCGGTGGGGACCGTGCTGTGCAACGACTACGACAGCGGCGGCTGGCTCATCTGGAAGCACCCGAACGTCCGTCCCGCCATCGACGGCCGAACGGAGGTCTATGCCGTGCCCTACGTCGAGGCGTACATGCGCTTCCAGGGCGCGGCCCCCGGGTGGGAGGCGATCCCCCAGCGGACTGGCTGCCGCTGGGCCCTGCTCCCCGCGAGCCTGTCCGTGTCGGACTCCCTCGTCCGTCAGGACCGCTGGACCGTGTCCGCGCGTGGCTCCGACTACGTCCTGCTCCGCGCCCCGCGCTGAGCCGGTCGACGCGCACCAGCTACGCGCACCAGCCCACAACGGACGTATGCCGTCCCCCTCGCGAGGGGGACGGCATACGTTCTCGTTCGGCCGGCGGCCGGCCGCGAGCCTGCTTGCGACAGGGCTCAGTAGCGGTAGTGCTCCGGCTTGTACGGGCCGGCGACGTCGACGCCGAGGTACTCGGCCTGGCCCTTGGTCAGCTCGGTGAGCCGGACGCCGAGGGCGTCGAGGTGCAGGCGGGCGACCTTCTCGTCGAGGTGCTTCGGCAGGGTGTAGACCTGCTTGGCGTAGTCACCGGTCTTGGTGAAAAGCTCGATCTGGGCGATCGTCTGGTTGCTGAAGCTGTTGCTCATGACGAAGCTCGGGTGACCGGTCGCGTTGCCGAGGTTCATCAGGCGACCCTCGGAGAGCACGATGATCGAGCTGCCCGACGTGAACGTCCACTCGTGGACCTGCGGCTTGATCTCGGTCTTCTGGATGCCGGGGACGCGGGCGAGGCCGGCCATGTCGATCTCGTTGTCGAAGTGGCCGATGTTGGCGACGATGGCCTTGTTCTTCATCTTCGTCATGTGCTCGGCGGTGATGACGTCGTAGCAGCCGGTCGTCGTGATGAAGATGTCGGCGGTCTCGACGACGTCCTCGAGGCGCGCGACCTGGAAGCCCTCCATCGCGGCCTGCAGCGCGCAGATCGGGTCGATCTCGGTGACGATGACGCGGGCGCCCTGGCCGCGGAGCGACTCGGCGCAGCCCTTGCCCACGTCGCCGTAGCCGGCGACGACGGCGACCTTGCCGCCGATGAGGACGTCGGTGGCGCGGTTGAGGCCGTCGATGAGCGAGTGGCGGCAGCCGTAGGTGTTGTCGAACTTGCTCTTGGTCACCGCGTCGTTGACGTTGATGGCCGGGAAGAGCAGCTCGCCGGCCTCGGCCAGCTGGTAGAGACGGTGGACACCGGTCGTGGTCTCCTCGGTGACGCCCTTGATGCCGGCGGCGACCGTGGTCCACTTCTGCGGGTCGGTGGCCAGGGTCTGGCGCACGAGCTCCTTGAAGACGCCGAACTCCTCGGAGTCCTCGTCGGTGGTGGGCGGCACCTGGCCGGCCTGCTCCCACTCGCGGCCCTTGTGGACGAGCATCGTGGCGTCGCCACCGTCGTCGAGGATCATGTTCGGGCCCTCGCCGCCGGGCCAGGTGAGGATCTGGTCGGTGCACCACCAGTACTCGGGGAGCGTCTCGCCCTTCCAGGCGAAGACGGGCACGCCCTGGAGGTCGTCGGCGCTGCCCTCGGGGCCCACGACGACGGCCGCGGCGGCCTCGTCCTGCGTCGAGTAGATGTTGCACGACGCCCAGCGGACCTCGGCGCCGAGCGCGGTGAGGGTCTCGATGAGCACGGCGGTCTGCACGGTCATGTGCAGCGAGCCGGCGATGCGGGCGCCCTTGAGGGGCTGGGCCGCGGCATACTCCTCGCGGATCGCCATGAGGCCGGGCATCTCGTGCTCGGCGAGTCGGAGCTGGTGTCGGCCGGCCTCGGCGAGGCTCAGGTCGGCAACCTTGTAGTCGAAGGACATGAGTGATCGTTTCCTTTGATCGTCGGTGTGCAGACCCGGCGCGCCCCTCTGGGCTCATCTGGCGGGTCATCACCCACGCCGGCAGTCGCCCAGTCTAGCGGCGGGCACGGTCGGCCTCGAATCGCCTGTCGAGCCCTGCGCGCTCCCCTGGCCCGAGCCACCCGCACACTTTCGGGCCGGTCACCCGCTGCAGGCGGTGTGGCGCTGGCTCCGAGATGTGCAGGTGCGCGGTCGGACGGGTCAGGCCGCTCTCCGCGCGGCCCGACGGGCGGCGGACTCGATCCGGCGTCGGATGCCGCCCGGGTCCCCGAGCTGCGACCACACGACGCGGACGGCCTCGTAGTCCTCGTCGCGGATCGCGTCCTCGCGGATCTTCTCCGCGAAGAGCGGGTTGTCGGCGGTTGGACCGGTCATCCGGCCGCCTCCCGTCACACCGGCACCGTCCACGGGAGGGCGGTACTTCACCGCACCGTCGAACTCGAGGACGACGGGGTGCTCGTCGAGCAGCGCGTCGACCCGCTTGGCTCCCTGCCTCGTCCGGATCCACACCTGCGGCGTCGCGCGGATCTCCAGCTCGCGCAGCACCGCAGCGAGCCGGGTCTCGCCCGGTGACTCGTGCCGGCCGTCCGCGTGGGCGAGTGCAGCTCGGACCGGCGCGACCCCGTTCCGGCCTGCGAAGACCCGGAGCGCTGCGTCGACGCCCTCCTTCGTGATGAGCTCGGCGTGCAGCGCTGCGTCTGCGGCGATGAGTGCGTCCATCGGGCCGTTGAGGATGCCGCTCTGCACCACCGCGACGGCGATCGGCAGCGCGGGTCCCGTGCTCGTCTCGCGGACCCGCACCCCCGGGAGGCCTGGATGCACCCGGTAGCCCTGGCGCGACCTCGACCCGCGGTCGCGCACCCGTGTGAGGTGCACTTCGGAGAGGTCTGCGCGCCACACGGGGATCCCAGCCTGGAGCAGGCGCGTGTGGTGGCTGGCCGCGACCCGGCCCTCGAAGTGGCGCAACAACGCCCGCAGGCTGAGCAGGTGCCGGTCGACGGCGTCCTCGGGCGCACGGGTGGCGAACCAGCCTCGGACGAGACGGTGCAGGCGCCCATCTCGGCAGAGCCGCTCGATGTCGTGCGACGTCAGGCCGACGTCGTGCAGGCGGCTGGCATCGACGACGTGGTCGTCGCAGTGGGGCACGAGGTCCGACACGAGGTTCATGCCGTCAGGGTGCCCGCTCCGAGCTTGCCGGGCTGGCGGCCCTGAGCCCGCTGTGGACGGTGGCAGGTGCCCCGCACCGGGTGTGGACAGCGGTGTCCCGCCCCATGACCCCGGGACACACCTCTGGGAGGTCAGCACACGGCATACGCGGTGTGGTCGGCCCCGAAGTGTGCAGCTCGGCCACGCCCGTCAGTGCGAGGTCGCGGCCTCGTCGTGCTTGGTGCGGCGCGGGATGACGTGGAGCACGGCGACGATGACCCCACCGACGACGAGGCCGATGAGCGCCGACGCGAGCGTGTTGACGACCCACGCGAGCAGGCCCCCGATGCCCGCGACCCCGGCCACGCCCTCCTCGAGGTGGTGGACGAGGTCGTAGAGCGCGTGCCAGCCGAGCTCGTCGACGCCGACGAGCAGGATGTGGCCACCGACCCAGAGCATGGCAGCGATGCCGACGGTCGAGAGCACCGACAGCAGCTTCGGCATGCCCTTGACGAGGCCTCGGCCGACGCGCTGCGAGGTGCCGGATTCGCGCTTGGCGAGGTGGAGGCCGACGTCGTCCATCTTGACGATGAGCCCGACGACGCCGTAGACGAGCGCCGTGATGAGCAGCGCGACGATGACGAGGATGATGAGGCGCGAGAGGAAGGGCTCGGTGTCGACCTCGTTGAGGGCGATGACCATGATCTCGGCCGAGAGGATGAAGTCGGTGCGGATGGCGCCGGACACGACGGCGTCCTCGTCGACCTCGCCGGCCTCGGCCTTCTCCTCACGGTGGCCCGAGAGGATCTCCCAGACCTTCTCGGCCCCCTCGTAGGCGAGGTAGGCGCCACCGACCATGAGGATCGGCGTCAGCGCCCACGGGACGAACTGGCTGAGCACCATGATGACCGGCAGGATGATGAGCAGCTTGTTGCGCAGGGAGCCGAGCGCGATCCTCTTGATGATCGGCAGCTCGCGCTCGGGGGCCAGGCCCTCGACGTAGCGCGGCGTGACGGCGGTGTCGTCGACGACGACACCGGTCGCCTTGACGCTCGCCTTGGCCGCGGCCGCGCCCACGTCGTCGACGGACGCCGCCGCGAGCTTCACGAGTGCCGCGATGTCGTCGAGGAGCGCTACGAGTCCGCCTGCCATGGCGTCATCCTAGGGTGGTCTGGGAGTCGGCTGGGAACGCGCTCAGGCGGGTGCGTCGAGCTGGAGCCCGAGCAAGGCGTTCTCGACGACCTCGGCGAGCGCCGGGTGGATCCAGTACTGCCCGCGCGCCATGGCGTGGACCGTCGTGCCGAACGCCATCCCCTGGATCAGCGGCTGGATGAGCGAGGTCGCCTGGGGTCCCATGAGGTGGGCGCCGAGCAGGAGGCCCGTCGCCGGGTCCGCGATGAGCTTGCAGACGCTCGTCGTGTCCTCCATCGCCCAGCCGTATGCCGTGTCGCCGAACGCCTGGACGTAGCTCACGTGGGCGCGTCCCTGCTCGACGCACTCCTGCTCGGTGAGCCCGACGGTCGCGATCTGCGGGTGGCTGAAGACGCCGGAGGGCACGTGCTCGAGGGGCAGCCGGCGCAGGTCGTCCGGGTGCACGAGGTTGTGCGCGATGGTGCGCGCCTCGGCGTTGGCGACGTGCTTGAGCTGGTAGGGGGCGCTGACGTCACCGAGGGCCCAGACCCCGGGCGCGCTGGTGCGACCGTGCTCGTCGACCTCGATGCGACCGTCGTCGAGCAAGCGCAGGCCGCCGACGTCGGCGCCGAGGTGGGCCGTGTTGGGCTCTCGGCCGGTCGCCACGAGCAGCAGGTCGGCGTCGACGACGGCCGTGCTGTCGAGGTGCAGCCGCACGCCCTCGCCCCCGGCGCCGATCTCGACACGGACGACGTTGGCGCCGGTGCGCACGTCCCACTGCTCCCGGGCCAGGTCGGTGAAGCGCTGCGCGATGTCGGTGTCGAGGTGGCGCAGCAGCATCGAGGACCGGGCCACGACGGTCACGTGCACGCCGAACGAGGCGAAGACGTGAGCCATCTCGCAGGCGATGAACCCACCGCCGATGATCGCGAGCCGCTCGGGCAGGGCGTCGATCCGCATCACCGTGTCGGAGGTGTGGAACGGCACGCCGGACTCGGTGACGACGTCGGGCACGACGGGGTGGGCCCCCGCGGCGACGACCACCTGGTCGGCGGTCAGGGTCTCGGTGCCGCCGTCGTGGAGGTCGACCGTGAGGGTGCGCTCGCCGGTGAAACGGGCGTGACCGAGGAAGGCCGTCGTGTTGGGCCCGTCGACGCGGTAGCGCCGGCCGCCGTCCGAGATGGGGTCGATGCGCCCGAAGACGCGGTCGCGCACGTCGCTCCAGCGCACGCCGTCGAGCGTGGCGTCGACGCCGTAGCGCCCGGCCTCGCGCACCTCGCGGGCCCGGTCGGCGGCGTAGACGAACATCTTCGTCGGGATGCAGCCGACGTTGAGGCACGTGCCGCCGAACGTCCCGCCCTCGATGATCGCAACGCGCTTGTCGTCGAAGTCGGGCGTCACGAGCGAGTTGCCCGAGCCGCTGCCGATGATGGCCAGGTCGAAGTGCTGGGTCACTGTCGCAGCCTACGTGGAGCAACCCGGCCGACCCGGGACGGGCCGCTCCTGACGTGAGGCCGCTGACGGCATACGCCATCGGTCCGCCCACGGGAGGGCCGCGGGACCACCCGGGGATCACACCTCGCGGGAGCCCCGCAGCAGGCGGACGTGCGGCGACGTGGCCGGGTCGAAGCCGAAGCCGAGCGCGAGGTAGGTCGCGGCGAAGTCGGTGAGAGAGACGTGGTGGGCGAGGCGCAGCAGCGGGTCGGCGGCGGGGGCGTCGACGAGCGAGACCCGCACGCCGGCGTCCTCGGCGACGGAGACGACGGTGTCGGCCAGGCCGTGCCCGTCGCCGGCGGAGGTGTCACGCATCATGATGAGGCGCAGCGGCGCCCGGCTCGGACCGTCGAGGAACGGGTCGGCGAAGATGTCGTCGCTGCCGCCGCCACCGGACTGGCCCGGGGCGAGCGGTCCGTCGAAGCACGCGACGATCTGGCTCGCGGCATCGGGCAGGCAGCCGTGGGCCACGGGGACGCGTCCGGTACGACCGAACATCGCCGCGGCCCGGCGAGCGGTGACGTCCCCGAACGGCCCCTCCCCCAGGACGATCGGCGTCGACTCGGCGAGCTCGGTCGCGAGGATCTTGGCCGGGTTGACGAACGACTCGGACGACGGGCGCGCATCCGTGGCGGTGCGGTCGAGCAGGTCGGCGAGCTCGCCGAGCGTCTCGTGGCTGACGGAGGCGATGCCCAGGGCATCGGCTGCGAGCAGGGCCGGGGTGGCCTGCGCCCACACCGACGTGCGCGACGACGAGCCGCCGACGGCGATCGGCACGTGCACCCCGTGGGCGCGGGCGCACACGTCGGCCAGCGGGGAGTCCGCGGCACCCACGGTGACGAGGAAGGCCCCGCGGCGGGCGGCCTCGGCGGCGAGGGCGAGCGTGCCAGCCGCCCGTCCGGACTGCGACACGGCGAGGACGACGTCGAGCGCGCCCACCCAGCCCGGCAGGGAGCCCGACGTGCAGCTCTGGACCGGAAGGGCGGCCGCGCCGCGGCTCACGGCCTCGAAGAGGTCGGCCACCGCGACCGAGCCGCCGGCGGCCGCGACGACGACGCCACGCGGCTCGACGTCACGCAGCCGGTCGAGACCGGCCTCCCCGGCGGCCGCCATGGTGCGCCGCACCTGGGCGCCGGCTCCGGCGAGGGCGCGCAGCGAGTCGCTGGAGTCGAGGGACGCCAAGGCGCCCTCGTCGTCGAGGCGGGCTTCGTCGAACACGGCGCCCACGGGGGTCAGCCGTCGGTGCGGCGGGCGAGGTCGACGAGGAGGACGGGGACGCCGCCCTCGACGGGGTAGGCGAGGTGGCAGGTGTCGCAGCGCAGCTCGGTCACGTCAGCGCCGCCGGTCGGGTCGACGCTGTCGACGACCTCACCCTTGCACTGCGGGCAGCGGATGATCCCGCGCAGCCACGGCTCGATGGTCTGCTGGCTCTGGTTCACGAAGCGTCTCCTGCGTCCTGGGCGGGGGTCGACCCGCCCTCGTCGGGTGCGTGTGCTGCGTCGGCGCCCGACCGGATGAGGCTCAGCAGCTCGTCACGCACGTCCTGCATCGTCTCACGGTCGGCCGCCTCGACGTTGAGCCGCAGCAGCGGCTCGGTGTTGGAGGCCCGCACGTTGAACCACCACATCGGCGTCTGGCCCTCGGGGCTGCTGACGGTGAGCCCGTCCAGCACGTCGGTCGTGGCTCCGCGCACCTGCGCCCAGGCCCTGACCTGGTCGACGACGGCGGCCTGGTCGCTCACGGTCGAGTTGATCTCGCCCGAGGCGACGTAGCGTTCGTACTCGGCGCAGAGCTCGGACAGCGGCGCGTCCTGCTCGCCGAGCGCGGCGAGCACGTGCATGGCCGCGAGCATGCCGGTGTCGGCGAACCAGAAGTCGCGGAAGTAGTAGTGCGCCGAGTGCTCGCCGCCGAACACCGCTCCGGCACGGGCCATCTCGGCCTTGATGAACGAGTGCCCGACCCGGGTGCGCACCGGCGTCGCGCCGGCCTCGAGCACGATCTCGCGGACCGCGGCGCTCGTGATGACGTTGTGCACGATCGACACCGACGTGTCGCCGCCGGCGCGGGCCCGCTCGATCTCCCGGACCGCGACGAGACCGGTGACCGCGCTCGGCGAGACCGGCTCGCCGTCGGCGTCGACGACGAAGCAGCGGTCGGCGTCGCCGTCGAAGGCAAGGCCGAGGTCGGCCCCGTGCTCGCGGACGGCGGCCTGCAGGTCGACGAGGTTGGCCGGGTCGAGCGGGTTGGCCTCGTGGTTGGGGAAGGTGCCGTCGAGCTCGAAGTAGAGCGGGACGATCTCGAGGGGCAGCTCCGGCAGACCGGCCGCGGTCCCGAGCACCGCGGGGACCGTGTGGCCGCCCATGCCGTTGCCTGCGTCGACGACGACCTTGAGCGGGCGCGAGCCGGAGAGGTCGACGAGTCCGCGCAGGAAGGCGGCGTAGTCACCGAGGAGGTCGCGGGTGGTCACCGACCCAGGTCCTCCGGCCGGGAGGGCGAGGCCCGTGCCGCCGCCGAGCATCCACTGCGCGAGGTCCCGGATCTCTGCGAGACCGGAGTCCTGGCCGACGGGACGCGCGGCGGAGCGGCACAGCTTGATCCCGTTGTAGCGGGCCGGGTTGTGGCTCGCGGTGAACATCGCGCCGGGCAGGTCGAGCGCGCCGCTGGCGTAGTAGAGCCCGTCGGTCGAGCAGAGCCCGATCATGGTGACGTCGACGCCGCGCGACGTCACCCCCGCAGCGAAGGCTGCGGAGAGCTCGGGCGAGCTGGGTCGCATGTCGTGGCCGATGACGACGCCCTCGGACCCGTCGGGGACGGCGACGACCTCGGCGAACGCCGCGCCGATGGCGTGGGCCACCTCGGGCGAGAGCTGCTCCGGCACGAGTCCGCGCACGTCGTAGGCCTTGACGAAGTCTGCGAGGTGGGGCACGCCGAACACCCTAGTGGTCAGGAGTCCTTGAGGATGCGCAGGTGTCCGCGCCGGCCGGACTCGACGGCGCCCGAGTCGGCCTCGGCGTTGGCCTGCCCGCGCGAGGTCGTGCGCGGCTCGGCCGGGCGGCTCGTGCGCGGACGGCCGGCCTCACGGACGGCGTCGGCGAGGGCGAGCAGGTCGTCGGCGGCCAGCGCGGGCTCGGGGAACTCGCCGCCCACGCGCACGACCTCCCAGCCACGGGGGGCCGTCATGCGCTCGGCGTGCTCGAGGCACAGGTCGTAGGTGTGCGGCTCGGCGTAGGTCGCGAGCGGACCGACGACGACGGCACGGTCGGCATACGCGTAGGTCAGCGTCGCCACAGCAGGACGGGCACATCCCGTCTTCGAGCAACCACGTGTCAGACCCACGAACCGGGACTCTAGCCCGACCTCCCGGGCAGGACGAATCACCACGCCGTCGCGGCGCGAGATCACTGCGGTCGTATGCCGTCCGGCGCGTCGCCGTGAGCGGTGGCCGTCGATCTAGAGTGGGGTCGTGGACACCGCCTCGCCCCGCACTCCCGGGCGCCGCCGACGACGCGACCGGCGTGGTCGCGGACGTCGCGGCCCCCTGGCCTGGCCTCCGGTGCCGGCGATGGTCTCGCGCCGCGACGAGTTCGACGACTTCGTCCTCGACGCGGCTGCCCGTCTCGAGGCGACGTGCGGCCGGGCTTTTCCCGCAGTGGAGTTCGCGGTCGAGGACGTGCCTCGCGGACCCGCCCCCTGGGACCACCGGGAGGTGCCGCTCGGACGCCTCTTCCCCGCCACGAGCGCCCGTCCGGCGCGGATCGTCGTCTACCGGCGTCCCGTCGAGACGCGCGTCAGCGACCGTCGTGACGTCGCCGCGCTCGTCGCCGACATCGTGACGGAGCAGGTGGCGGGACTGCTCGGCGTCGCCCCCGAGGAGCTGGACCCCGGTTTCGGGGAGTGACGCGAGCGGCCGGCCGCGCCTGAGCACGGCTGACCGGCCGGTCGGACGAGCCGCCGGACCGACCTACGAGGCGAGGTCGCTGACGCGCGACACGCCCGGGCCGTCGGCCCCGGCGCCCGTGGCCGGCTGGTTGACCTCGGCCCAGACGGCGTCGAGGGACAGGCCGAGGACGTCGGCGATCGCCGCGATGGTCGGGAACGCCGGCGTGGCGACGCGGCCCGACTCGATCTTGCGGAGGGTCTCGGGCGAGACACGCGCGTCGAGGGCCGTCTCGAGCATCGAGCGCTCCCCCCGGGCACGGCGCAGCAGGGCGCCGAGACGCTGTCCGCGCGCGAGCTCGGCAGGGGTGAGCGGAAGCCTGACCATGCACCGAATCCTAGCCGACCGGGATAACATTGCCGGGATAGTTATTGGACGAGAGAGGCACGCATGATCGAGATCCTGACCCGGGCCGAGCTGGACCGGGCCCGCCGGGCCGGCGCCGTCGTCGCGGACACCCTGCAGACGCTGCGCAGCCGCAGCACGGTCGGGACGAGCCTGCTCGAGATCGACCGGTGGGCCAGGGAGATGATCGAGGACGCCGGGGCCCAGTCCTGCTACGTCGACTACGCGCCCTCCTTCGGCCGTGGGCCGTTCGGCCACTACGTCTGCACGTCCGTCAACGACGCCGTGCTCCACGGCCTCCCCCGTGACTACGCCCTGGCCGACGGCGACCTGCTCTCGCTCGACCTCGCGGTCTCGCACGGCGGCGTCGTCGCGGACTCCGCCATCAGCTTCGTCGTCGGCGAGTCGCGCCCTCCGGGGAGCACCGAGCTGATCGACGCGACGGAGCGGGCGCTCGCGGCCGGGATCGCCGCCGCCGGGCCGGGCGCCCACCTCGGGGACGTCTCGCACGCGATCGGTGAGGTCCTCTCCGCGGCCGGCTACGCCATCAACACCGAGTTCGGCGGTCACGGAGTCGGCTCGACCATGCACCAGGACCCGCACGTGTCCAACACGGGCCGTCCCGGCCGCGGCTACCGGCTGCGACCGGGCCTGCTGCTCGCCCTCGAGCCCTGGGTCATGGCGGACACCGCAGAGCTCGTCACGGACGCGGACGGGTGGACGCTGCGCAGCGCGACCGGCTGCCGGACTGCGCACAGCGAGCACACCGTCGCCATCACCGACGACGGTGCCGAGATCATGACCCTGCCGACCGAGGCGGCCCGCTGACGGCGTCAGGCCGCCGTCAGTTGCGCACCTGACGCACCGGGACCGACAGGGCCCGGACCGGCGCGTCGGTGAGCGAGGCCACCGAGAAGAACGGCACGCCCCCGTCGACACCGGCGACCGAGACCGCGGCGCGCACCGCCCCGGTCGTCGGGACGACCCACACGCTGTCGGCGTCACCCACGGCCACGGCCACGGTCGACTCCGCCGGCACGTCGACGGTCGAGACCTTGGCACCGTCGCCGGTGCCGAGGCGGGCCTCGACGGTGGCAGCAGCCGGACCAGCCGTCAGGAGAAGGCGTTTCGTCGTGCCGTCGAGGCCCGGCAGGAGCACACCGGCCACACCCCGCAGCGCAGGCGTCGCGGGCGTCCACGCGAAGTCGCCCATCTGGTCCGCGGTGGTCGCGCGTCGCTCGGCCCAGGCCGCAGCGACGAGGGGCTGGTCGGAGCGGATGCCGAGTCCCAGCGCTGCAGCGTTGGCCGGCAGCGGGACGTCGAGCGTCGAGTCGGCGGGGACCCGGACGGCCCGGAGGTCGTCGGGCTGCACCGGGCCCTTGTCGGTGAGGAGCCGCACCTGGGCCAGGGCCTCGGAGTCGCCGGGGTTCGCGAGCCGCAACGACGTGGCGCCGCCGGTCTCGACGCCGGGGACGACGAGGTCGGTGCCCGGCGAGGCGGCGCGGGTCGCGTCGTCGATGCCGCGGCCGGTGGCGCCGAGGATCCACTGGTCGTCGAGCACCGCCGAGATGACGCCGCCCGTGGCGGTGACGTGGACGACGGGGGCCGTCTCGGCGGGCGCGATGGCGTCGAGCGAGACGACCTCACGCGAGAGCGGCGGGATCGAGACGCTGCGGTCGGCCGCCGCGTCGATGCGTCCCGAGGTCCCGAGGACCTCGAACGACACCGAGACGGCATTGGCTCCGGGGTTGCTGACGATGACGCGTTCGGTCCGCGACGGGCCGGCGCCGCCACCGACGAGCCACACGTCTGACGACGGCGGCTGGCACGGCGTCACGGCGAGACCGCGGTCGTCGTCGCCGGTGTGGCGCCAGACCTGCGTGGCCACGAGCCCCGGAGCGAGCGCGCCGTTCGCCGTGGCGACGACCACGTCGGGGCCCCGGACTCCGGCCGAGGCGACCGCGCCGCGGTCGCCGGTCCGGGCCAGACCGGTCGAGGCCGTCCCGCCGAGCAGCTGGACTCCTCCGGTGCCCCCGGTCGGTGCTCCCGTCACGACACCGGCGTCGGGCGATGCTGCGGCAACTGTGACGGTGCCCGCCACGTCGCGCAGTCCGGTGGCGCCGAGACGCTGCTGGCCGGGGCAGACGAGCGACGCGGCGTCGACGAGCACGCTGGACGACTCGGGCAGCCCCACGCGCTCGCCTGCGGTGGCGAGCTGCACGGAGCCGCTGACACGGGTCGCCCCCACGGCGAGACCGGCCGCGACGAGCGCCACCGCTCCCGCCCGGACGATCCCGGACACGTTCCTCATGAGCGCCTCCTCGAGCGACGGTTGCCGAAGGGCACGGCCATGAAGACGACGAAGGCGAGGAGCACGGCCTGGCCGAGGCGCCACCACGGCTGGGCGGCGGCGAGGTCGACCTCGAGCGTGCCCGCGGTGGGTGGCACGGCATACGTCGGCTGTGCAGCACCCGCGACGGGCTGCAGCTGCGCGCCGTCGAAGGTGACGACCGCCTGGCGCGACCACTCGGTGGGCTCGGCGAGCACGACGAAGCGTGAGCCGGTGCCGGCCGGCAGGGTCGTGTCGACCGCTGCGTGCGGGCCGACGGTGGGCACGACCTGCAGCACCGCACCGTCCGCGTCGACGAGCCGTGCGCGGGACGGTGCCGTGCCGGCCTCGGCGCCGGCGGCGGCCGGGAGCGGCTGCACCTTCCAGAGGATGCCTCGCTCGCTCGAACCGAGGCGGCTCAGGCCTTGCGAGGAGTCCAGTCGCCGGGCGAGGCCGGAGTCGGCCGTCGCCCGCACCTGGACGAAACCGATGCCGAGACGGGCGAGCGCCCTGGAGTCGAGCGAGTCGGCGCCGCGGCCGCCGACGATGTTGGCGACGGCGTCGACGAGGGCGGCGTCGTCGGCGTCGGGGGCGCGGTCGAGGTCGCGCAGCAGCTCACCCGGCTCCTGGCCGGCGAGGACGAAGTCCACGACGTCGTCGGACGGGCGGAGCAGCAGCAGCCGGTTGCCGAGGGGGCCGCCGCCCTGCTCGGTCGCGATGGCGGGCAGTGTGGCCTGGCCGACGGACAGCGTGCGGCCGACGCCCTGCACGCCCCAGACAGTGGCGGCGGCGAGGACGGGCACGACCGCGAGGGCCGCGGCGCCGACGGCGGCGACGAAGCCCCAGCGTCGACCCGGTCGACCGAGCGAGGCGAGCACCGGGCGGCTGCCGGCCAGCACCCCGACGAGCAGGCCCGCCCACCAGAGCTGGACCCCGAGCCCCGCCCAGAGGTGGGCCGGGGCCGACCGGCCGACGCCGGTCTCGGCCGAGCCGAGGACGACGTGCTCCGAGCCGAGCGCGACGGCGAGCCCGAGCACGGCCAGCACGGCGCCGACGACGAGGCCGACGGACTCGGCACGGGTGCGGCCGCGCGTGGCGAGCCCGACGACGCCGAGCACGACGAGCGGGGCCGCGAGCCAGGCGACCCACGTGGTCGCGCTCGTCCCGCCGAGGACGTGCGTGAGCACGCCCCATGTGCTGCGGTCGGACGACGTCGCGACGAGGCCGGGCCCCGACAGGAGCAGGCGCGGGTCCTCGACGAAACGAGCCGTCCACGGGCCGAGGAGGGCGGCCGGGACGACGAGGAGCACGAGCGCCCGGGCCCGCCGCAGCCCCGGCCCCAGGACGAGGAGCAGGAGAGCCGCGAGCGCGGCGACAGCGAGCAGCGGCGGCGCGAACGCGCCGAGGACCGCGGTCGCCAGCGCGGTGGCGAAGGTGGCGGTGAAGGTGCCGTCGCGCCGGGCGGCCAGGCAGAAGCCGGCGAGCACGAAGGGCAGCAGCACGTGCACGACGGCCACCCCGACGCGGCCCTGGGCGAGCCCGGTCGCGGCGACGCCGGCCGTGCCCCACGCCAGGGCGGCCAGGGCGCGGGCGACGCGCGAGGAGGTGACGACGCGCGCTGCGAGGTAGGTGGACCACGCGGCGAGGACCGGGGTCAGGAACAGCAGCCAGGCGATGGTGACGCCCGCGCTCGAACGGCTCTCGGCGACACCGGGCACGCGCTCGGCCAGCCAGGTCAGCGCGGAGAGGACGGCGAGGTGAGGTCCGGACTCGGCCCCGGTGCCCAGTCCGGCGCCGTGCCAGGCGTCGCGGAAGGCGTGCCAGAGGCCCGAGGAGTCGGTGGTCACGGGACGCAGCTCGCCGCCGGCGACGCCGGCGTTCGTCGCGGACAGCGCGCCGGCGCGGATCGTGTCGCGCCAGGCCGCGACCGTGGCGACGAGCACGGCGACGACGGCGAGGAAGCCGGGGTGGGTCACGACCCTGCGGGGCAGCGACGCGGGGAGGTGGTCGAGCGACTCGGAGTCGTCGGCCACGGGGCCGGTCTCGGTCGTCGCGGCCGCCTCGCGCCGGGCGCGGGCGCGCTCGGGCGTGATGGCGTCCTGGATGTGGTCGACGGTGGTGCGGGCGGCGACGGCCGGGGCCACGAAGAGGGTGCCGAGGTGGTCGCGGCGCAGGCGCTTGGTGCGGCGCCCGCGCCAGCGGGCGCCGAGCGTCGCGAACGGGTGCATCAGCGCGGTGACGTCCGTCAGCTCACGCCAGGCCTGCCTCGGGCGCTTGGCCACGAGCAGGGTGAGCGAGGCGAGCACCGCGGAGAGCGCCATCCAGATGGCGAGGAACGGGGCGGCGAAGGGCGAGCAGCGGGCGAGCGTGACCTGGCGCGCGGCGCGTCGGCCGCGGCGTTCGAGCTCGCGCGGGGTGGGACCGCCGGGGCGGGCGCCGTCGAGGCTCGCCGAGGCGTCGCGGACGACCGCTGCCGGCACGACGATGACGCGGTGCCCGGCGAGTTGGGCCCGCCAGCCGAAGTCGAGGTCGGCTCCGTGGTCGAGGAACGCGGGGTCGAAACCGCCGAGGTCGTCGTGGACGGAGCGCCGCACGAGCATGCCGCTCGTGCTCACCGCGAGGACGTCGGCGCGGTGGTCGTACTGGCCCTGGTCGGCCTCGCCGCGCACCGGTGAACCGAGGCGGCGTCCCGTGCGGGTGATCTGGATGCCCATCTCGACGAGGCGTCGCGGGTCGTCCCAGCTGACGAGCTTGGGCCCGGCGACCCCGACGGACTTCGAGCGCAGGCCGGCCTGGAGCAGCTGGGCCAGGGCGTTGGCCCGTGGAACGGAGTCGTCGTGCAGCACCCAGACCCAGCTCGACGCGGGGTCGGCCGGGACGGGGAGCGCCTCGATGCCACGCTCGACGGCACGCCCGATCGGGACGCGAGCGTCGAGGCGTACGACCTCGACGGACCCGATCGCCCGGCGCACCCGGGAGTGGGCGTGCGCGATGGCGACCGACGTGTCGCTGCTCGCGATGTCGACGATGACGAGCCGGGCCGGCGGCAGCGTCTGGGCGGCCAGGCCGTCGAGACACTCCGCCAGCCACGTGGCTCCGTTGTGCACGACGACGATCGCCTCGACGGTGACGTCCGGTCGTTGCCCGGTGGAGGGAGGGGCAGACAACGACGCGGACGAACCCCCCGCGGCTGCGGGGGCACCTGGGACTTCGGCGAGCTCTTCGGGCACAGCGGCGACCTTCACCCGGACACCTGCGGGGTACCGGGTTCGGACCTCACGATCAGACCGCGCGCTTCTTCAGCTTGCGGCGCTCTCGCTCGGACAGTCCGCCCCAGATGCCGAACCTCTCGTCATTGGACAGGGCGTACTCGAGGCACTCGGAACGCACCTCGCAACCCACGCAGACCTTCTTGGCCTCGCGCGTGGAGCCGCCCTTCTCCGGGAAGAACGCCTCCGGGTCGGTCTGGGCGCAGAGCGAGCGCTCCTGCCAGGAGAGCTCACCCTCCTGCTCACCCGTGTCCGACCAAACCACCATCAACTCGTGCATGACCCCTCCTCGACCCTGACGTGCACTGTGTGGATGCACTGTCGCACCGAGCGAGTTCGTTCTCCGGAGGTTCTGGACAAAAAGGTCCATTCGTTCCAGAAGCACGGCCCCGACCGAATACAACAATGAAATTACATGCGTGTCATACGCCCCACGTCAAGCCCGTTGGTGATATTCGCAGGATCCAGATGCCGGGGCCCACCCCGCACGACCGGCCGGGGACGGCCTGCTGAGAGGATCGGCGCATGCGCATCACCGCTCTGGCCGGAGGAGTCGGCGGCGCCCGGTTCCTCCGGGGCCTGCTCCACCACGCCCGACACACCTACCCCCTGACACCGGATTCCGATCCACTCGAGCTGACCGTCATCGGCAACACTGGTGACGACATCACGCTCTTCGGGCTGCGGGTGTGTCCCGACATCGACACGCTGCTGTACACGCTGGGCGGCGGCATCCACGAGGGGCAGGGCTGGGGACGCGCGGACGAGACGCACAGCGTCGCCGGCGAGCTTGCCGCCCTCGGCGCCGAGCCGCAGTGGTTCACCCTGGGCGACAAGGACTTCGGCACCCACGTCTACCGCTCGCAGCTGCTCGGACAAGGTATGCCGCTCAGCGCGGTCGTCGACCGCCTCTCCGCCCGCTGGGGGCTGGGCGAGCTCGGGGTCCGGCTGCTGCCCATGACCGACACCCCGGTCGAGACCCACGTCGTCGTCGAGGAGGACGGGCAGCAGCGCGCCATCCACTTCCAGGAGTGGTGGGTGCGCCACCGTGCCGAGCTGCCCGCCGAGCGGTTCGTCGTCGCCGGACTCGACAAGGCGACCCCGGCGCCGGGCGTGCTCGACGCGATCCGCGAGGCCGACGTCGTCCTCCTCCCCCCGAGCAACCCGGTCGTCTCGATCGGCATCATCCTGGGGGTGCCGGGCGTGCGGGACGCGCTGCGCGGCACCCGGGCCCCCGTCGTCGGGGTCTCCCCACTCGTCGGCGGCCGGCCGGTGCGCGGGCACGCCGACGTCTGCCTGCGCACGATCGGTGTGGAGGAGTCCAGCGCCGGCGTGGCGGGCCTCTACTCCGACTTCCTCGACGGCTGGCTCGTCGACGAGGAGGACCCGATGCCCGACCGCCGCGGCCTCGAGGTCCAGCGACGCCCGCTGCTCATGAGCTCGGTGGACGCGGCGGCCGAGATGGCGGGCGCGGCCCTCCACCTCGGTCTGCGGCTGCGCGCGGAGCGAGCCCCGGCGTGACCGCGCCCGTCACGGTTACGCCGCTCACCGGCATACCCGAGGTGTGCGAGGGCGACGACCTCGCCGACGTCGTCCAGGTCGGCCTCGACCACGCGGGCGTGCGGCTGGCCGACGGGGACGTCGTCGTCATCTCGAGCAAGGTCGCGAGCAAGGCGCTCGGCCTCGTCACGCACGACCCCGACAAGGACCGCGTCGTGCGCGGCGAGACCGAGCACGTCGTCGCCGAGCGCGCCGTCGGTGACCGCGTCACGCGCATCGTGCGCGCCAAGGCGGGGCCGGTCATGGCGGCGGCGGGCGTCGACGGCTCCAACACCGGCGAGCGCGGCGGCTGGCTGCTGCTGCCCCACGACCCCGACGGCGTCTGCGAGCAGGTCCACGACGCCCTCGTGGCGCGGCACGGCGTGCGGGTGGGGGTCGTGCTCAGCGACACCGCCGGTCGCGCCTGGCGCGTGGGCCAGGTCGACTTCGCGCTCGGCGCCCACGGGCTCCGCGTCCTCGACGACCTGCGTGGGGGCACCGACGCGGACGGCAAGCCTCTCGAGGTGACCACCCGCGCCGTCGCCGACGAGATCGCGGCGGCGGCCGACCTCGTCAAGGGCAAGGTCGCCGCCGTCCCCGCTGCCGTGCTCCGCGGACTGCCCGGCATCCTCGTGGACGAGCCGCTCGAGGCACACCCCCGCGGACGCGACCTCGTGCGCACCGGGCCTGGCGACTGGTTCGGCCACGGGCGCGTGGAGGCGGTCCGAGCGGCGCTCGGCATCGAGCCCGGCAGCCCGGAGGCCGCCGCCGTCGGCGTCGCCCCGGTGGCCGGCGACACGCGCCTCGACGCGGTCTCGCGCGCCGTGCGCGCCGCGCTGCACGGGGTCGGGTCCGGCACCGCCGACGTGGGCCGCCTCTCGGTGACCCTCGGCGCCGACACCCCCTACGAGCTGGGCCGCCTGGTCTCGCGCCTGACGACCGCGCTGTGGTGCGAGTGGCTCGTCGGCGACGCGGGTCCCCCGTCGGCGGACGGCCTCTCGGCGGTCGTCCACGTGACCGGAGCCCCCACGACCTGACGGCGCCCCGCCGGTGCACCGACGGGGCGCACCGATGGCACTGCCGCTCGTCAGCCGACGGTGAAGACGACCTTGCCGAAGACGTCGCCGTCGACCATCCGGGCGAAGCCGTCCAGGGCGTCGGCCAGCGGCATCACCGAGTCGACGACCGGCTCGATGCCGCGCTGCTCGACGAGGCGAGCGAGGTGTGCCAGCTCCTCACGGGTGCCCATCGTCGAGCCGACGACGCGCAGCTGCTTGAAGAAGATCTTCGTCAGCTCCGCCTTGGCCGGGGCATCGCCCGACGTCGCGCCGGAGATGACGATGGTGCCGCCGGGGCGCAAGGAGTTGACCGAGTGCGACCACGTGGCGGCGCCGACGGTCTCCATCACGGCGTCGACGCGGTCCGGGAGCCGCTCCCCCGAGCCGAAGACGCGGTCGGCGCCGATCTCGAGCGCACGCTGTCCCCGCGCCTCGTCGCGCGAGGTGGCCCACATCCGGTAGCCCGCGGCCGAGCCGAGCTGGATGAGGGCCGTGGCCACGCCGCCCCCGGCGCCCTGGACGAGCACGGTGCCCCCGGGCTGCACGCCGGAGTTGGTGAAGAGCATGCGGTAGGCCGTGAGCCACGCCGTCGAGAGGCACGCCGCGGTCTGCCACGACATCGACTCGGGCTTGGGCACGACGTTGCCGTTGGGCACGAGCACCTTCTCGGCGAGCGTGCCGTCGTGCAGCTCCGACAGGAGGGTGCGCCGCGGGTCGAGGGTCTCGTCCCCACGCCAGCCGTCGGAGGGGACGACGGCGTGGACGATGACCTCGTTGCCGTCCGCGTCGACGCCGGCGCCGTCGCACCCGAGGACCATGGGCAGGCGGTCCGGCGACAGCCCCACGCCGCGGAGCGACCACACGTCGTGGTGGTTGAGCGCGGCGGCCCGCAGGTCGACCACGGTCCAACCCGGCCTGGCCTCGGGATCCGGGCGCTCACCGACGACGAGGCCGGAGAGCGGGTCGGACGCGGACTGACTGACGGCGTAGGCAGCGAGCATCCCAGCACCTTAGTGACCAGCCGGGGTCCTGCGCCCCGGTAGGGTCCTGCCCGTGACCGACAACACGCCCGTGCGCAGCGCGCCCCAGCCGGCGCCGTCGGCGTCCCTGAAGACCTTTGCGACCGGCTCCGACACCCGTCGCGAATCCTCGCCGAGCCACGGCGGTCATCCCGGCCGCACGGCTCCCCGCGGTGTCGACGCGCAGTCCGTCGCCCTCGTGGCCGTCTTCACGGCCCTCCTCGTGGCGGCCGCCGTCGTGCCCGGCATCCCGGTCGGTGGCCTCGGTGTGCCGATCACGCTGCAGACCCTCGCCGTCATGCTCACGGGTCTGGTGCTCGGTCCGGTCCGCGGTGGCCTCGCCGTCCTGCTCTACCTGCTGCTGGGCTTCGTCGGGCTGCCCGTCTTCAGCCGCGGGCAGTCCGGGCTGCAGGTGCTGAGCGGCCCGACGGCCGGCTATCTCGTCTCGTTCGTCGTGGCCGCCCTGGTCGTGGGGCTCGCGGCCCGGGTCGTCCTCCGGCGCACCCGCCGGTCGCTGTGGGTGGCGCTGCTGCTCGCCGCCTCCTTCGTCACGACCGTCGCCGTCGTGCACGTGCTGGGGGTCCTGGGCCTCATGGTCAACCTCCGGCTGCCGCTGTCGGCGGCCGTCAGCGCCGACCTGCCGTTCCTGCCCGGCGACCTCGTCAAGGACGTCGTCGCGGTCGTGGCCGCGGTCTCCGTGCACCGCGCCTTCCCCGACGTGCTCGCCCGTCCTCGCGCGTGACCTGTCCGTGACGGAGGTCCGCCTCGACGGTGCCACCGTCACCGTGCCCGTGGACGGCTCGGCGGACCGGCGCACGCGCACCATCCTCGGCCCCGTCGACCTCGTCCTGACCGAGCGCCGGGTCAGCGTCGTCGGGGCCAACGGTTCGGGCAAGTCGACCCTCCTGCGGCTGCTCAACGGTCTGGTCAGCCCTACGTCGGGAGCGGTCACGGTCGACGGCCACGACACCGTGCGCCACGGGGCCAGAGTGCGCCGGCGCGTCGCCTTCGCCTTCACCGACCCGATCTCGCAGCTCGTCATGCCGACCGGCCGGGAGGACGTCGAGCTCTCGCTCCGTCGGCTGCACCGCTCCCGCAGCGACCGCCGCGCAGCTGCCGACGAGGTCCTGGAGCGCTTCGGCCTCACCCACCTCGCCGACCAGAGCGTCTACGACCTGTCCGGTGGTGAGCGCCAGCTCATGGCGCTCGCGGTCGTCCTCGCGACCGACCCCGTGCTGCTCGTCCTCGACGAGCCGACGACGCTCCTCGACCGACGCAACACCCTGCGGCTGCGCGCCCTGCTCGACGCCCTCCCCCAGACCGTCGTGCTCGCGACCCACGACCTCGACCTCGCCGCCGCTGCCGACCGCACCCTCGTCGTGGACGAGGGACGCGTCGTCTTCGACGGTGACCCGGCAGGCGGCGTGGAGCACTACGTGCGGCTGGTCGACGAGCCGTGAGGGGACCGGGACTCTTCACGGCCCACGTGCCGGGCACGTCGTTCGTGCACCGGATGCCTTTGTGGCTCAAGCTCGTCGGCGTTCTCGCCGTCGGGGCGATGCCCTGGGTCGCGCCCTCCGTCTGGTCACTCGCACTCGTGACGGTCGCCCTCGCCGGGGTCGTGCTCCTGGCCCGGCTCCCGGTGCGCCGCCTCCTGCGTTCGATGCGCGGTCTGCTGCCCGTGCTCGTCCTGCTGCTGGCCTTCCAGTGGTGGTCGCACGACCTGGCGTATGCCGTCCGCGTCGTCCTCGGCATCGTCAACGCCTTCGTCGCGGCCGGCGTCCTCACCGCCACGACGCCGGTCTCCGACCTGCTCGACGGCGCGGTGCGCGCCGCGCAGCCCCTGCGCCGCGTCGTCGACCCCGAGGTCGTGGCCCTGACCCTTGGCGTCGTCGTGCGCTCGGTGCCCTGGGTGGCCGGGTCCTTCGCCAGCGTGCGCGAGTCGGCCCGGGCCCGGGGACTCGAGCGGGACGCGCGAGCCGTCGTCGTGCCCACGGTCGTGCACGTCGTCGCGTTCGCCAGGGCGACCGGCGAGGCGCTCGCCGCCCGGGGCCTCACCGATCCAGCGGAACCTGCCGGCCCTGACGACCCTGACGACCCGGCCGACGACGCTCCCGGCCCGGGATGGACCGGGAGCGCCTGAGCCCTCAGCGGGGCGTCGGCGTGACCCGGGCCGCCACCGCGGCGGCGACGGCGGGCGCCACGCGCTCGTCGAAGACGCTCGGCACGATCCGGTCGGCGGTCGGCTCGTCGACGAGCCCGGCGATGGCATACGCCGCCGCGAGCTTCATCTCCTCGGTGATCCGGCGGGCGCCCGAGTCCAGGGCACCGCGGAAGATGCCGGGGAAGGCGAGCACGTTGTTGATCTGGTTCGGGAAGTCCGAGCGCCCCGTCGCCACCACCTCGGCGAAGCGAGATGCCACGACGGGGTGCACCTCGGGGTCCGGGTTGGCGAGCGCGAAGATGATCGCCCGCGGCGCCATCCGCATGAGGTCCCGCTCGGCCACGGTGCCCCCGGAGACCCCGATGAGGACGTCGGCGGCGGACAGGGCGTCGCCGATGGCGCCGGTGACCCCGCGCCGGTTCGTCAGGTCGCGCAGCCTGCGCTTGTGCGGGACGAGGTCGTCGCGGTCGGGTCCGAGCACGCCACGGGAGTCGACGACGATCACGTCCCCCACGCCGGCGGCGAGCAGGATGCGGCTCACGGCCACGCCGGCGGCACCGGCCCCGGACACGACGACCGTGAGGTCGGGCAGCTCCTTCTCGACGACCCGCACCGCACCGAGCAGGGCCGCCAGCGCGACGATCGCCGTCCCGTGCTGGTCGTCGTGGAAGACGGGGATGTCGAGGCGCTCCTGCAGGCGCTGCTCGATCTCGAAGCAGCGCGGCGCCGAGATGTCCTCGAGGTTGATGCCGCCGTAGGTCGGCGCGATCCGCGCCACCGCTTCGACGATCTCGTCGACGGTGCCGGTCTCCATGCAGACCGGCACGGCGTCGACGTCCGCGAAGTGCTTGAAGAGCACCGCCTTGCCCTCCATGACGGGCAAGGCGGCCAACGGCCCCACGTCGCCGAGGCCGAGCACGGCGGTGCCGTCGCTGACGACGGCGACGGTGTTGCGCCGGCTCGTGTAGACGCCCGCGAGCGTCGGGTCGGCCGCGATGGCGCGCGAGACCTGCGCGACACCCGGCGTGTAGAGGAGGGAGAGGTCGGCCGCATCTCGCAGGGCCGACGTGGCGTGCACCCCGAGCTTGCCTCCCTCGTGGACCTGGAACACCGGGTCACGGGGATCGAAGAGCTGGGCGGTGGGCAACGCACTCATGCTGGGACACCTCGTTCGCATGGAGAAGACGAGGGCAGGGACGCCCTCACTGGTGAGACAGCGCCGGGGGTCTGGCCTGCAAGCTCGTTCTCGCGACGGGGGTTGCCCGAAGTCGCCATCATGGCACGCCGGCGTCCGCCGCCCAAGGGTCACGCCCCTGTGACGCCCCTCTCAGCGACGCCCCTCTCAGCCCGGCACGGCCGGGCTCAGCCGGGCTCAGGACTGGTCGGAGCCGGGCCCGATGGCAGTCAGCAGGGCGTCGACGACCCGGGGGTCGTACTCGTAGCCGAGACCGAGGTAGATCCGCTCGATGGCGGCCTCGCGCGCCCGCACGCTGCGCGCCCCCGCCGTGAGGTCCTCGTAGGCGTTGACGACCTTGACGATGCGGCTCGTCAGCGGGATCTCCTCACCGAGCTCGCGCACCTGGCGGTAGGGCGTCGTCTGGTGCTCGAGGATCCGGGCCGCGCCCTCGAAGACGCCGGTCTCGCGGACGATCGCCACGGTGTCGGCCTCGATGCGGCGCTGGTCGGCGGGGGCGGCGAGGACCGTGGCGCCGCCCGGGATCGGCTCGATGAGGGCCACCTGGCCGATGTCGTGGAGCAGCGCGGCGTACTCGAGGTCGAGCAGCTCACGCTCGGACAGGCCGAGCTCGCGGCCGACCCGGACCGCGAGGGCTGCCACGCGCTCGGAGTGGCCGGCCGGGGTGTAGCCGGCCGCGTCGGTCAGGCGCGAGAGGGTCCGGATGCTCTGGAGGTAGGTGGCGCGGATGCTGACGTAGCGGCGGAAGGCGAAGAGCGTCAGCACGAGCGGCATGAGGAAGAGCGGGAGGGCCGCGATCCCCATGGGCGGGGCGGCGAGCGCGATGAGCACGCCGGTGACGGCGACCGCCATGGACATCGCGAACGACGAGCGGACCTCCTCGACGAAGGTGCGGCGCAGGTTTCCCGACGCCGACAGCGCACGCAGCACCGACGTGAAGAGCGTGTCGGCGACGAGGCCCAGCATCGTGATGCCCAGCATCAGCGCGGCCCGCTGCCACGGCACGAGGCCGTCGGAGGGTGCGGCCTCTCCCGGCTGCTGACCGAGGTGCACCCCCCGGTAGAGGATGGTCACGACTGTGATCGCCACGAGTCGCCCCGTTGTCTCGACGATGCTCACGTCCCGACCCGACAGGACCCTCGTCACGGTCCCGACCGACATGGCGAGCGAGGTGACGGCGACGACGAAGGCGGTGCCGTACGCGACGAACTGGCCGCCGGTGACCTCCGTGGTCAGGGCCAGGCCGAAGGCCGCCGCCATGGCGATGGGCGCGGAGCCACGGAACCCGGGCGCCGACAGGTGGAACCACTCGCCGAGGACGATCGTGACGGCGAAGACGGCGGCGACGAGCAGGCCGGCCTCCGTGCCCGGCTGCGGAATGTCACGGGTGACGAGCGCGGCCGCGACGGAGACCACGAGGCCGACCAGTCCGATGATCAGGGCCACCGGCTCGCGACGCACGGCGCCCTTCACGTGCCGGCTCCCGTCGACACTCCGGACGGCCACCCGTGCTTGTCGAGCGCCACGAGCACGGCGCTGACGATCGTCGGGTCGAAGCGTCCCTCGTCGGACTGGAGGGCACGTGCGACCTCCGCCAGGTGGGGCTGTCTGCCCTCGTCGACCGCTGCGGCGGTCAGCTCCTCGACCCGGGACGTGACGGCGAGGATGCGAGCCGCGATGGGGATCTCCTGACCGGCGACACCGTCGGGACGGCCTCCGCCGTCGTAGCGCTCGTGCTGGTGGCGGATCCCGGACCGGGCGTCCTCGAGGAAGTCGATGCCCTCGATCATGCGGGCGCCCATGACGCAGTGCCGGTCGATGATGCGCCGCTCCGACACGCTGAGCGCCTCGGGGGCACGGCGCAGCAGACGGGTCGGGACCCCGAGGTGGCCGATCTCGTGCAGGGTGGCGGCATACCGCACCGCGCCGATCTGGTGCGGTCCGAGGCCGAGCTCCTCGGCGACGGACTCGGCGAGCCGCGCCGCCCGCCGGCTGCGGTCCACGGCGGGTGGCTCCTTGGTGCCGAGCGCCGTGACCAGCGTCTCGACGACACGTTCGTGGGAGCGCAGCTCCTCGCCGAACTGGACGAAGGCCCACCGCGCCGCGAGCAGCGGTGCCATGACGAGCAGGGCGCTGAACGCGCCGAGCCCGGCGGGGAACCAGAGGATGACGAAGAGGAAGCCGATGATGCCGTAGCCGATGTAGGCCACCCCAGAGCTGACGAGGATGCGCCGGACGAAGACCCAGAAGGGCACCCGCTGGTCGAGCGTGACGGCACCGGCCACGAGGACGGCGTTGGTCAGGCACTGGACGACGTCGGCGACGATGAGTGGGAGTCCCACCTGCACGACGAGGTCGGAGAAGCCACCGATCGACTCGAGCGACGTGGCGCCACCGCACACGATGTAGGCCATGGCCCCGGCGACGCCGATGATGCTCATCATCGCGATGTTGAAGGCCCGCTGGAACCACTTCATGCGCGAGTCCCGCTCGATGCTCTGCGACACGAGCCCGACGAACCAGGCGCCGAACGGGCCGAGGAGGGCTCCGGAGGCCAGCAGGATGATCGAGAGGAACGAGAAGCCGATGCGCGAGGTCACGGTCGGCTCGCGGAGGGTGTAGCTGAGCACTCCCATCGCGGACAGCAGCAGGAGCGGGCCGACCTCAGGATGTCGGCCGTAGGCCCAGGAGATCGCTCCGAGTGCCAGCGACCCGAGGCTCACTAGGGCGATGTAGTAGGGCAGCAGCCGCGACGAGGTGGGCTGTTCGGGTGCGCTTCTCACGGACTAGAGGTAAGTCACGACAGTTCGGTCCCGCAACCGCCAGCGGGAGCAGGACCGAACCGAGGTGATGGGAGCAAGATGGCTCAGGGACCCCAGGACCACGTGTTGGCGAGCGATGCCATCGCTCGGGTCATGAAGTCGTTGGAGGCAAGGGCGGCAAGCAGGGCAGCGAACATTTGGGGGCTCCTTCATTGCATTGATGTTCCGGATGCGTGCGCCATGGAGGGGCGTTGCTCGCGGCAGCACAGAACAACTGAGGTTTCCCTCGAGTCACAGCGTCCCAGCGCGAGCGCGCGCACAAAAGCAGATCCGGCCGTTACGGCCGGATCTATACCAAGATTTTAAGGTCTGCCCGGGAACCCTGCAGCCGAATTGGGTGAGTGCGCAGGCATGTGGAAGAATCGGGTTCTCGTGCCCGTACGGACACGAGAATCCGCAGGACCAAGGAGAGCCGACGATGAGCAAGCGCGCCCGCAAGCGCCGCTCCCGCAAGGGCAACGCCGCCAACCACGGCCGCAAGCCCAACGCCTGAGCCGCAGACGTCAAAGGCCCGCACCCGATGATTCGGGGCGGGCCTTCGTCGTGTCCGGCGCCGGACGGGCCGGCATCGAGCGGGCCTGCGTCGCGCAGGGCCAGGCGTCGTGCCGGTGCGGTCGTCTCAGCCGCGGTCGACCTGGATGACGGTCATCGAGATGCGGGACATGATCGTCATCCGCAGCGCCTCGGGGGCCTGCTCGCACTCGCAGGACCGCTTGATGAGCGACTTGAGCGTCGTGTCGAGGTCGTACTCCTTCAGGCACGGCCCGCACTCGTCGAGGTGCGCCTGGATCTTCGCGCACTCGTCGGGCCCGAGCTCGCCGTCGAGGTACTCGTAGACGCGCAGCAGCGCCTCCGAGCAGTCGGTGCGCGCTCCCGCCCCGTCTGCGCTCGGAGCACCAGCCGTGGTGTGCTCGCTCATGACCGACCTCCTTCGGTGCCCACGCCCTCGGAGCTGCCGGCGGCGGCGAAACCGCGGTCGGCAGCATACTCCGAGAGCAGCTCTCGCAGCTGGCGCCGGCCGCGGTGCAGGCGGCTCATGACGGTTCCGATGGGCGTGTCCATGATCTCGGCGATCTCCTTGTAGGAGTAGCCCTCGACGTCGGCGAAGTAGACCGCGAGGCGGAACTCCTCCGGGATCGCCTGCAGGGCCCGCTTGACGTCGCTGTCGGGCAGGTGATCGAGCGCCTCCGCCTCGGCGGAGCGAAGACCGACCGACGTGTGCGACTCGGCACGCGCCAGCTGGTAGTCCTCGATCTGGGCCGAGTCGGACTCGAGCGGCTGACGCTGCTTCTTGCGGTAGGTGTTGATGTAGGTGTTGGTGAGGATGCGGTACATCCACGCCTTGAGGTTGGTCCCCGGCTTGTACTGGTGGAAGGCCGCGTAGGCCTTGGCGAACGTCTCCTGGACGAGGTCCTCGGCGTCGCTCGGGTTGCGCGTCGTGCGCAGGGCAGCGCTGTAGAGCTGGTCGAGCAGGGGCATCGCCTCGCGCTCGAAGCGCGCACGGCGCTCCGGCTCGCTCTCGCTCGCGACGTCGACGCTCGCGTCGGCGCGCGCCAGCTCCTCGGGGTCGGCCCCCAGGGCCGGGACGGACGTCGTGACTGCCGGCGTGCGGTCGGTGCTGGGGTCCGCGAGGCGCACGGCGGCGCTCGGATCGGTCTTCTTGTCCTTTGCCATCGTCTCCCAGCCTAGACCGGCGGGCTGTGGCAACAGACCGCGCGCGACGGCGGCGGTCGTGATGCTCTCGGGCTCACGGGTGGGGCAGGTGACCATGCCCGGTGCAACGACGCCTACGCGGGGAGCATTCCCGCGATCCTCGTCAGCGCGTCGATGAGGGCGCCGCGCGAGCCCTTGGGGTAGCTGTGCGCGCCCGGGACCTCGAGGAGGGTCGTGCCCGGCGGGAGGTGCGGGCGCAGCTCCTCCGGCGTGCCGAAGGTGTCCCGGGTGCCCTGCACGACCCATGACGGGTCGGGCGCCAGCGCGAGCTCGTGGGCCCTCAGCCTGTCGGGCTGCCCGGGCAGGTGCAGAGGGAAGCTGAGCAGCAGCCCCGCGTCCGCCTCGAGCGTGCCGGCGGTGCGGCAGGCGACGCGGGCGCCGGCGCTGCGGCCCCCGACGACGAGCGGCCGCGGCAGCCGTCCGCGCCCGGTGAGAAGGGCCTCGACCATCGGCACCCACGCGGCGTCGAGCGTCGGCGGCCGTCCGGCGACCCGGCGGCCGGCGACGAGCCACGGCTGCTCGATCAGCACGACGGCCCAGCCGGCCCCGAGCAGCACCTCGCGGGCGACGGCCAGGTCGATCGCGCCGAGCCCTCCCCCGGCGCCGTGGCCGAGCACCACGGTGCCGTGGGGCCGCTGCGGCCGCTGCACGTGGGCGCGCCCGGGACCACCCGGGGTCTCGATCTCGCGGACCGTCTCGCGCGTCTGGGCGCTCATGCGCCAATGACCTCGCCGGTCATCGGGTCGACGACGCCCTCGAGCTCGGACTCGGGGACGGGCTCGACGAGCGCCGGGCCGTTGTTGCGGGTGGCCCCGACGGCGCGGCTGACGGGGTGGGCCTCGAAGCGACCGGGCTGGGCGAAGTCGAGCACGCCCTGGACGTAGCCGGGGTCCTTCTCCTCCGGGTCCAGCCACTGCTCCCACTGCCCCGGCTCGAGCACGAGCGGCTGGCGGTCGTGGATGCGGTCCATGCCCGGGTCGGCGGCGGTCGTGATGATCGTGAACGTCGTGAGCCACGCGCCCGGGTCCCCGTCGGGCAGCTCCCGGTCGCGCCAGAACTCGTAGAGGCCGGCGAACGCGACGGGCGCGCCGTCGGCGCGGTGGATGAAGAAGGGCTGCTTGCGCGGCTTGCCCTTGGCGTCGACCGCGGTCGGCGAGACCTGCCACTCGTACCAGCCCTCCGCCGGGACGATGCAGCGGCGCGAGAGCGCGGCCTTGGCGAAGGCTCCCTTGCCGAGGACCGACTCGGCCCGGGCATTCGTCATGCGCAGACCCATCTTGACGTCCTTGGACCAGGCGGGCACGAGTCCCCAGGTGAGCAGCCGCAGCTGCCGCGTGGGCTCGGCACCCGCGTCGGCACCGGCGTCCCCGCTCCCCTCACCCCGTGGGCGGCGGGTGAGCACGACGGGCGCCTGCTTCGAGGGCGCCATGTTCCAGTCGGGCTCGCCGGCGGGCGGGCTCTGGGGGTTCTTCAGGACGCTGCGCGAGGGGTCCCCGGTGTGGTCCTCGTCGACGTCGAACGCCTCGATGAGCTCGTCGGGCCGCGCGCTCGCGGCATACCTCCCGCACATGCGCCAAAGCGTATGCCGCGTGGTCGGGCGGGGCGGGCGGGGCGGGCGGGCGCGGCCGTCGGGACGCCTGCGGTGTGGGCGTCGTCCCGTGGCCTACGGGTATGTCGATACCGTAGGTGTCCACACGTCCACGATGGCCACGGCACGCTCCGGCGGGCTGCGGCCAGAGGAGGAAATCGTATGATCGTCCGCCGTCTCGCCCGTCCGCTGCTCGCGTCCGTCTTCGTCGCCGCAGGGGTCGAGGCGCTGCGCAACCCCGCCGCGCGCACCGACCAGGCCGCCCACCTGCTCCAGAAGGTGCCGGACCAGGTCCCCGGGGCCGAGGTCGCCGCGAAGGACCCCGACCTCTTCGTCCGGGTCAACGGCGCCGCGCTGCTCGGTGGTGGCCTCCTCCTCGCCACGGGTCGTATGCCGCGTCTGGCCTCGACCGTGCTCGCGGCGTCCATCGTCCCGACCACGGCCATCGAGCACGCCTTCTGGGAGGAGACCGACCCGACCCGCAAGGCCCAGAGCCGCAGCCTCTTCCTCAAGAACGTCGGCCTGCTCGGCGGCCTGCTGCTGGCCGCCGTCGACACCGAGGGCCGTCCCGGCCTCGCGTGGCGCGCCCAGCACGCGACGAAGACGACGCGCCGCGAGGCGCGCCACGCCCAGCGGACCGCCAAACGCGAGGCGCGTCTGCTCGCCCACCGAGCACAGGACGTCGTGAGCTGAGTTGAGTCCCGCTGATCCATTGCCTCACCCCACGTCCGTGACGACCGGCACCACCGGCACCACAGCCGGCACGACAGCGCACGACACCGTTGGCTCGGTGCCGGACTGGGCGGCCCCGGTCGCGTCCGGCCCTCTCGACGCGACCGTGGTGCTGCCGGGCAGCAAGTCCCTGACCAACCGCTACCTCGTCCTCGCGGCGCTGGCGACCGAGCGCTCGCGCCTGCGGGCGCCGCTGCGGTCGCGCGACACGCTGCTCATGGCGGACGCCCTGCGGTCGCTGGGGGTGCGCATCGACGACGTCGCCCCGGAGGGTGAGGCGGTGGGCGGTGACGTGCCCGACTGGCTCGTCACCCCGCCCGAGACGCTGACGGGTGACGTCAGCATCGACTGCGGGCTCGCCGGCACCGTCATGCGCTTCCTGCCGGCAGTCGCCGCCCTCGCCGACGGGCCGGTCCGCCTCGACGGCGACCCGCAGGCCAGGGTGCGCCCGATGGGGCCGGTCATCGACGCGCTCCGGGCGCTCGGCGTCGACGTGGACGACGACGACGGCCACCTGCCGGTCACGGTCGACGGCCGCGGTCGGGTCCGGGGCGGGGCTGTGACGATGGATGCCTCCGCGTCGTCGCAGTTCGTCTCGGCGCTGCTGCTGGCCGGCGCGCGCTACGACGAGGGCGTCACCGTGCACCACGACGGCAAGCCGGTGCCGAGCGAGCCGCACATCCTCATGACCGTCGAAACCCTCCGCGACGCGGGGGCCATCGTCGACGACAGCGAGCCCAACACCTGGCGGGTCGAGCCGTCCGAGATCAATGCCCTCGACGTGTCGGTCGAGCCGGACCTGTCCAACGCCGGACCGTTCGTCGCGGCAGCCCTCGTCGTGGGCGGCACGGTCCGGGTGCCGGGGTGGCCGCAGCACACGACTCAGGCCGGCGACCTGCTCCGCGAGATCCTCGACACGATGGGCGCCGACGTGCGCCTCGACCGCTCGGGCCTCACCGTCGTCGGCAGCGGCGAGCTCGTCGGCATCGACATCGACCTGCACGACGCGGCAGAGCTCACGCCCACGGTGGCCGCCCTCGCCGCCCTCGCCTCGACCCCCACCTGGATCCGCGGCGTGGCCCACATCCGGGGCCACGAGACCGACCGTCTCGCGGCCCTGACCGCAGAGCTGGGCGGTGTTGGCGCACACGTGACCGAGACCGAGGACGGTCTGCGCATCACGCCGGCACCCTTGCACGGCGGGCGGTTCCGCACGTACCACGACCACCGCATGGCGACCGCGGGCGCGATCATCGGCCTTCGCGTGCCCGGTGTGCACGTCGAGGACATCGACACGACGCGCAAGACGCTTCCCGACTTCGTCGGCCTGTGGCAGGGCATGCTCGAAGGCACCGGCCCGGTCGTGCTCGCGCGATGAGCTGGCGGGACCTCGACGAGGGCGACATCCGGGTCCGACCGAGCCGCAAGGGGTCCCGGCCCCGCACCAAGGAGCGCCCGGCCCACGCCGACGCCGTCGTCGCCATGGTCATCGGCGTCGACCGGGGCCGCTACACGTGCCTCATCCCCAAGGGCGTCCTCGGCAAGAAGGAGCCCGAGCGCGTCGTCACCGCCATGAAGGCCCGCGAGATCGGCCGCACCCGGGTCGTCGTCGGCGACGACGTCGCCCTGGTCGGCGACCTCGCGGGTGGCCCCGACGCACTGGCCCGCATCGTGCGCATCGAGGATCGTCGCTCGGTGCTGCGCCGCACGGCGGACGACACCGACCCCTACGAGCGCATCATCGTCGCCAACGCCGACCAGCTCGTCATCGTCACGGCGCTCGCGGACCCCGAGCCGCGACCGCGCATGGTCGACCGGTGCCTCGTCGCGGCCTACGACGCCGACCTCGAGCCGCTGCTCGCCCTCACCAAGGCCGACCTCGTCGACCCCGCCGAGTTCCTCGCCAGCTACACGCCTCTCGAGGTCGAGCACGTCGTCACCTCGTGGAAGGACGGCGACTTCACCGGCCTCGACGCCCTGCGGGCCAAGCTGTCGGGCAAGGTGTCGGTCCTCGTCGGCCACTCGGGGGTCGGCAAGAGCACCCTCGTCAACGGCCTCGTGCCGGGTGCCCTGCGCGCCACGGGCATCGTCAACGACACGACCGGCCGGGGCCGTCACACGTCGACCAACGCCGTGGCCCTGCGCCTGCGTGGAGCCGACGGCTCCGACGACGGCTGGGTCATCGACACCCCCGGCATCCGCTCGTTCGGCCTCGCCCACATCGACGTCGACCGCATCATCGACCACTTCCCCGACCTCGCCGCGGGCACGGACGGCTGCCCCCGCGGCTGCACCCACGACGAGGAGGAGTGCGCGCTCGACGCCTGGGTCGAGCAGGGACACGCCGGACCTGCTGGCGCGTCGCGGCTCGAGTCGCTGCGGCGGCTGCTCAGCAGCCGCAGCACGACCGAGGAGCACTGAGCCCCAGCGGCATACGACTCCGCTCCCCCGGCCCGCCCTGACCGACGCCGGTTGCCGCTAGGTTGACCCGGTGACCTCCTACGACGACGACCTCCGTCTGGCCCACGTCCTCGCGGATGCCGTCGAGCGGGTGACGATGGCACGCTTCCGCGCCGCCGACCTCGTCGTCGAGAGCAAGCCCGACCTCACGCCCGTCACCGACGCCGACCGGGCCGCCGAGGAGCTCGTCCGGCACCAGCTGAAGCGCACCCGACCGCGTGACGCCGTCGAGGGCGAGGAGTTCGAGGCGACCGGACACGGCCCGCGACGCTGGATCATCGACCCCATCGACGGCACGAAGAACTTCGTGCGCGGCGTCCCGGTCTGGGCCACCCTCATCGGGCTCGTCGTCGACAACGTGCCCGTGCTCGGCCTCGTCGCGGCGCCCGCCCTCCAGCGGCGCTGGTGGGCGGCCACCGGCTCCGGCGCGTGGACGGGCCGCTCCCTGTCTTCGGCGCGGCGCATCTCCGTGTCGCAGGTCGGGCGGCTCGGCGACGCGTCGCTGTCGTACTCCTCCCTCGCCGGGTGGCGCGTGCGCGGACGGCGCGACGACTTCCTCGACCTCATGGACGACTGCTGGCGCACCCGCGCCTACGGCGACTTCTGGTCCTACATGCTCGTCGCCGAGGGGGCCGCGGACATCGCGGCCGAGCCGGAGCTCGCCGTCCACGACATGGCGGCCCTCGTCGCCATCGTGCAGGAGGCCGGCGGTCGCTTCACCGGCCTCGACGGACGCGCGGGCTGCTGGAGCGGCAACGCCCTGGCCACGAACGGCCTGCTGCACGACGAGGTGCTCTCGCGGATCGGCATGCCCTCCGCCTGAGCCCGCCGAGCCCACGGGTTGAGCGGCATTGGGTGGATCGCCCTGCGCGGCCTAGCCTTTGGGCATGCGCAGCCACTCGGGCATCCCGTCCGACACGTCCGAGGCGTCCGACCCGAACGAGCGCCCCGCGCCGACCGCGACGGTCCGCCCCGCCGATGCCGCCGACGTCGGCGCCCTTGCCGAGGTCGCCGCGGCGACGTTCGGGCTGGCGTGCCCGCCGTCGATGACGCAGGAGCGGGTCGAGGCCTTCATCGCCGAGGTGCTCTCCCCCGAGCGCTTCGCCGGCTACCTGGCCGACCCCGCTCGCCACGTCCTCCTCGCCGAGGTCGCGGGCACGCCGCTGGGCTACGCCATGCTCGTCGACGGCGAGCCCTCCGGCGACGACGTCAGGGCCGCGATCCGGCTGCGGCCGACGGTCGAGCTGTCGAAGATCTACGTGCTGCCGCAGGCGCACGGCACCGGCGCCGCAGCACTGCTCATGGCCGCGGCGCTGCAGTGGGCCACTGACGCCGGCGCCGCCGGGGTCTGGCTCGGGGTCAACCAGCAGAACGAGCGGGCGCAGCGCTTCTACGCCAAGAGCGGCTTCGAGCGCGTCGGCACCAAGCAGTTCCTCGTCGGCGGGGTCCTCGAGGACGACTTCGTCATGGAGCGCACCCTCACCCCCGCACCCCGGCCCTGACCCGCTCGTCCGGCACACGCCGCGGCCACACCCCGCGGCCACACCCCGGACCGAACGCTGCGTTCGGTGGGGGAAGCGGGGGTCAGGCGTCGGTGACGACCGTGACCTCTCCCAGTCCGAGGGCGCGGATCGCCTCGAGGTGGGCGTCGGCGTCGCCGACCATGACGATCGTCCAGCCTGCGCCCGGACCACCCGACCCGATCCCCGCCTCCTCGGCGAAGCGGGCGTATGCCGCCTCGACCCTCGCGCGGTCGACGGTGGCGAGGTCGCGCAGGTTGGCCGTCGTGAAGGCCGTCGTCCGGCCGTCGAGCGCCATGCCGACCGCCTCGTCGGCGATGGCGTCAGCCGTGGCGTATCGGCCGGGCGCGGTCTTGGAGATGAAGTCGACGCCCGAGCGGATCTCCTTGTCGGTGAAGCCGTCCCGGCCGCCTTCGAGGATCTCGACGAGCAGGCGCAGCGACTCGGCCGTCGAGTCGGCGCGCACCGAGCCCGAGGTGAGGAAGACCCCTCCCCGCCGCCGCGGGCGGAAGCTCGACCGGATGCCGTAGGTGTAGCCCTTCTCCTCGCGCAGCACCGCGTCGATGCGGGCGTTGGGCGAGCCACCAAGGACGAAGCCGAGCACCGGGTAGGGAGCCCATCCGCCCTCGACGGACCGGTCGGGGCCGGGTGCGCCGATGACGAACTCGGTCTGCACCGAGCCGGGACGGGAGACGAGCACGATCCGACCACGGTCGGGCGCGAGGGCCGCGGCGTGCTGGAGGTGGCGCTCGCGCTGACTCGGTCCCTTGGCCCATCCGCCGAGGGCTGCCTCGACGAGCACCGGCACGTCGAGGCCGGCCAGGTCGCCCGCGACGACCACGGTCACGCCCGAGGCGACGACGTGCTCGGCGTGGAAGGCCGCGACGTCCTCGCGGGTGATGGACGACACCGTGTCGCGCGTGCCACCGGTCGGCCGGGACGAGCGGTCGTCGGGCGCGTAGTAGGTGCGGACGAACTCGAGCCCGGCGCGGTGGGCCGCGACCGAGCGCTCCTGCTCGATCTCGGCGATCCGGGTGCGCACCTGGCGAGCCACCTCGGCCTGCGGGAAGGCGGGCTCGGTGAGGATCTGGCGCAGCAGGTCGAGCGCCGGCTCGAGGTTGCCCTTGACGACGTCGAGGTCGATCGAGAGTCCGGCGTCGGCCATGCCCGCGCCGAAGCTGACGCCCTTGCGCTCGAGCAGTCGCGCGAACTCCTCGGCGCTGTGCTGCTCGGTGCCCTCGTCGAGGGTGCGCGCCATGATCGAGGCCAGGCCCTCGAGCTGACGCGGCTCGTCGCGCAGCGACACGGGCAGCCCGAGGCGGACCGAGATGACGTACTGGCCGGGCACGTCGTAGGTGAGCAGGCGCAGGCCGTTGGGCAGGTCGACGCTGCTGCCCTCGGGGAACTCCCACGGCTCGGGCGGCGCGACGACGGGGCGGGCGACGGTGGTCATGAGGCCTCCTCCGAGAGGTGGTGGTCAGGGCCGGTCTGGTCGACGTCGTCCTCGGCGAGGTAGCGCACGACGGCCCGCGAGTCCGGGTCGAGCCAGGCCGCTGCCGCCGCGCGCGCCTGCTCGGCGGTGACGGAGCGGATGCGGTCGACGAAGGTGTTGACGTAGGCCGGGTCGCCGGTCAGCAGCGCGTGGTGGCTGATGTGGTCGGCACGCTCCTCGATGCTGGCGAGCGCGCTGAGCCACGAGCGTTCGGTGTCGGCGATGACGGACTCGAGCTCCGCGGCGTCCGGGCCCTCGTCGACGAAACGGCGGATCTCCTCGCACACGGCCTCCTCGACCGCGTCGACGTCGGCACCGGCGGACACGTCCATGGTGATCGTGCCGAGGCCCGAGCCGTCGACGAGGCCCATCGTCCAGCCACCCACGGCGACGGCGGTCTCGTCCTTGCGCACGAGCCGGCGCACGAGACGCGAGCTCGAGAGGCCGCCGAGGACGTCGACGGCGACCTGGCAGGCGAGGTAGTCGGGGGTCGTGTCGACGGGGAGGCGGAACGAGACGTAGAGGCGGTCGTTGGGCACGTCCCCGACGCGGTCGAGCCGCACCGGCTCGACCAGCGGCGCCAGCTGCGGGTGTCGTGGCCGCGGGGTCAGCTCGATCGCCGGCAGCGGTCCGAAGTACTTCTCGGCGGCTGCGAAGCCGTCCTCGGGGGTGACGTCGCCGACGAGGGTCAGGACGGTGTTGTTCGGCCCGTAGTGGGCGCGGAAGAAGGCGTGGACGTCCTCGAGCGTCGCGGCGTCGAGGTCCTCCATCGACCCGATGGTCGGGTGGTGGTAAGGGTGGTCCTCGGGGAAGACGGTCGCGTAGATGTCGATGAGCGCCGAGCCGTAGGGCACGTTGTCGTAGCGCTGGCGCTTCTCCTCCTTGACGACGTCGCGCTGGTTGTCGAGGTTCTCCTGCGTCAGCGCGTCGAGCAGGTGGCCGTGCCGGTCGGCCTCGAGCCACAGGGCGAGCTCGAGCGCGCCGGTGGGCACCGTCTCGAAGTAGTTCGTGCGGTCGAACCACGTCGTCGCGTTGAGCCGGGCGCCCTCGTCCATGAGCGCCGAGAAGTGCTCGCCCGAGGCGACGTTGCGACTCCCCTGGAACATCAGGTGCTCGAAGAGGTGGGCGAAGCCGGTGCGTCCGGGGGTCTCGTGCCGGGAGCCGACGCCGACCCAGAGGTTCACCGCGACGTTGGGCACCGTGTGGTCCTCGCTGACGATGACGCGCAGGCCGTTGGCCAGGGTGCGCTCGGCGAGCGGGTAGGAGATCGCTGTCACGGGCTCGACCCTATGCGACGGAGCGGCGAAGATGAGGCGTCGCCGTCGCGTACGGTGGCGCCGCACGCGGCCCGTCGCGCAGGGGCCGACCCGGCAGACCCGCCACCGAACCGCCAGGAGCCAGCCCGCATGTCCACCCCTGACTCCACCCCAGACTCCACTCCTGACCCGGCCGGTCCCACCGCGGGCTCCTCGAGGGCCACCGTCCTGCGCCGCTTCGGACCGCTGCTGCTCGCCGTCCTCGCCTTCCTCGTCTACCGCGCCGTCACCTACGACGACGGCACCCGGGACATCACGATCGGTCGGTGCGTCACGGCGAGCGAGGCCGGCGACGTGCGGACGGTGGACTGCGCGGACGCCTCGTCGCTCGGGACGGTCGTCTTCGTGCAGCGCAACGCCTTCACGGACGAGTTTTCGGTGCGTCGCCTGTGCGCACAGCACGGGTCGAGCCGCGCGTTCACGAGCGCTCTGGCGCAGGGCGGGACGGGCACGGTCGTATGCGTGGTGCCCGGCCCGTGACCGAGGCGGGCTCCGAGCCCGCAGCTCTCCATAACCGCTACTTATGCTACTCACCCGGCCCATCACCAGCGGCTATGCTGGGGCCATGGGAGCACCATCGACGCAGGCCCTGCTCGACACGATCCGCTCGAGCGTCATCGGAGACGACCAGGTGATGCACGGCCCCTACGGGCCGCGCCGCGTCACCTACGCCGACTACACCGCCTCGGGCCGTGGCCTCACCTTCATCGAGGACTTCATCCGCGACGAGGTGCTCCCCCGCTACGCCAACACGCACACCGAGAGCTCCGGCACCGGCCTGCAGACGACCCGGCTCCGCGAGGATGCCCGACGCACCGTCCGCGACGCCGTCGGAGGCGACGACGAGACGGTGGTCGTCTTCGCCGGCTCCGGCTGCACCGGGGCCATCGACAAGCTCGTCGGGATCCTCGGCCTGCGCATCCCCTCGAACTTCGAGGACCGTTGGCACGCAAGCGAGCTCGTGCCCGCTGACCAGCGCCCCGTCGTCTTCATCGGCCCGTACGAGCACCACTCCAACGAGGTCATGTGGCGCGAGTGCGTCGCCGACGTCGTCGTCATCCCGCAGGACCTCGACGGGCACGTCGACATCGAGGTGCTGCGTGCGCGCCTCGTCGAGCACGCGGACCGCCCGCTGCTCATCGGCTCCTTCTCGGCCGCGAGCAACGTCACCGGCATCGTCACCGACACCGACGCGATCTCCTCGCTGCTCCACGAGCACGGCGCGCTCGCGTTCTGGGACTACGCCGCGGCGGCGCCCTACGTCGACATCGAGATGTACGGCCGCGGCGGCCGCGGCGTGGCCGGCCCCACGGCATACAAGGACGCCGTCTTCCTCAGCCCGCACAAGTTCATCGGCGGCCCGAGCACGCCGGGCGTGCTCGTCGTGCGGCGCGAGCTCATGACCAACCGCGTGCCCGACGTCCCCGGTGGCGGGACCGTGGCCTACGTCAACCCCGACGACCACGACTACCTCACCGACCCCGCGCACCGCGAGGAGGGCGGCACCCCGGCCATCATCGAGTCGATCCGCGCCGGCCTCGTCTTCAAGCTCAAGGAGGCAGTGGGCACCGAGACGATCCGCGCCCGCGAGGACCGCTTCCTCCGACGCGCGGTCGAGGCCTGGCAGCAGGAGCCGGCGATCGAGATCCTCGGCAACCTCGACGCCGAGCGCCTGTCCATCGTCTCGTTCGTCGTGCGGGCGCACGGCGAGCGCTACCTGCACCACAACTTCGTCGTCGCGGTCCTCAACGACCTCTTCGGCATCCAGGCCCGAGGCGGCTGCTCGTGCGCCGGCCCCTACGGCCACTACCTGCTCGGCATCGACCTCGAGCGGTCCCACGAGTTCGAGCGCGAGATCGGTCGCGGCTGCGAGGGCATCAAGCCAGGCTGGGTGCGGGTCAACTTCAACTACTTCATCTCCGACGTCGTCGCCGACTACGTCATCGACGCTGTCCGCCTCGTGGCGCGCGAGGGGTGGCGCCTGCTCGGGGACTACGTCTTCGAGCCGGCGACGGGGCTCTGGAAGCACAAGGACGGCCCGGTCGAGCCACCCCTCCGACTCCACCAGGTCAGCTTCGAGGAGGGTCACCTCTCCTACCCCGCGCAGCACGAGCGGGCGGGTGAGGACGCACTCGCCGGCCACCTCGAGGACGCGCGTGCGATCCTCGCCGCGGCCACGCGCGAGCGGTGCGACGAGGCCCACGTCAACGTCGACTTCGACCACCTGCGCTGGTTCGAGCTGCCCGTCCGCAGCCTGTCCCACTGACCGCGCCCCACCTCCGGTCCGCTCCCCCACCCGGCTCCCTGCGCACGTGCACCGGCCCCGTCACGGAGCCATCGCGGCATACCCTGTGAAGTCGTGGGCGGCGATGCCGACGTAGGTCGCGTAGGTCCTGGCACCCGAATCCACCTGTGCGAGCTGGTCGTTCATCCGCGTCAGGGTCTGGCCGTAGAAGGTCTGCTTGACCTCGGTCGGGTCCGGCCCGAGGTAGTTCGTCTCCTGGCCGATGCGGACCGGCTTACCCAGTGAGGCCGCCGAGGCAAGCTCCGCCGCGGCGACCGCCAGCGTGCCGTCAGCGCCCGCAGCGGTGTTGCGGTAGGCCATGATCGTCACGGCCGATACGCGGCGCATCGCCTCCCTGTCGAGCGTCGACTTCTTGCCCGCCTTGACCTGGTCGAACCAGAACGGGATGTCGGCCTCGACCGGCCGGGCGCCGCTCGCGGTGACGAGCCGGTCGAGCAGGGTGAGGTACTTCGAGACGGTCGTCGCCTGTCGCGTCGTCCACGCCGTCGTCGTCCACGGCTCGACGTCGACGTGCAGGCCGGTGAACAGGCCGGTCGCGATGGTTGGCCGGACCCAGTGGTCGACGGCCCACGTCGGGTTGTCGACCCACCCCGGGTCACCGCCGAGCGCGTCGACCCGCAGCCCAGCGCCCCGGGCCTGCGTCACGAGGTCGCGCACCCTGGGCAGGCTCGAGCTCGTCGTCAGGTCCGGGGGCACGGCGACGAAGAGCGTGTCCACGCCGCGCGACTGGGCCAGCTGGACGACCGACCCGGCGTCGGACCACGACCACACCCACATCGCGCGACCCTGCGTCGTGGCGGCGGCCGCGGCCTGCGACGACAGGACGAGCGACCCCAGCGCGCCCACGATCATCGCAGTCGCGGCCGCCCAATGGGCGCGCACCCGGGCGGACCGCGCCGGCCCGTGCCCGCGCGGGCGGGCGGCTCGTGGGCCGGGTTGTGTACCGCGTGACGGGCCGGTTCGTGGGCTCGACGTCATGACGCACCTCCTGCGTGCCAGACCGAGAAGGCGAATGTCTCAGACGGGGGCGGTGCGTGACAGGCGAATGGGCCAGAGACGCACGGGCACCCTCCGCTCAGTGCAGGAAGGTCTTGGCCAGCACCATGACGAGGCCGAGCAGGGCCGCGGCAAGCGACTCGCCGAAGGCCGCCCTCCGGCTTGCGCCGACGTGCCGAGCAGCGAGGTAGCCGACGGCTCCGAGCTCGACGGCGGTCAGCCACAGCGCGAGGCTGACCGCCAGCGCGGTGTCGGCCCCGAGCAGAGAGGCCACGAGCACCACGACGATGGCGGGCACGCCGCCTGCCAGCACTCGCGACTCGTGTCGCGCCGCCCGCGCGAGCCGGCCGGGCAGGGACGAACGGCCGTTGTGGAACTGGTCGGCGAACGCCCGCACGTAGACGTCGGCGAGCCAGTAGACGGCGAGCACGAAGACGGCCGCGATGACGACCCGGGCCGTCGACGGTGCGTGGTTCGCCGTGGCGCTCATGACCGCGCCGGTGATGATCGCCCCGTAGAGCAGCCCCGCAGGGTTGCCCTGCGCGATGATCCGCGCGGCTCGCTCCCGCACCTTCTCCGTCGGCACGGCCACCCCCTCGTCCGCGTCGCCGGTCGCGACGTCCTGAGGGACAGCCTGCCGCGATCGCACGCGGATGCGCCAGAGGGGGCCCGAACATGACGAAGGGCCCGGATCTCTCCGGGCCCTTCGTCTTCGCTGACGCGATCAGTAGCGGGGGCAGGATTTGAACCTGCGACCTCCGGGTTATGAGCCCGGCGAGCTACCGAGCTGCTCCACCCCGCGTCGGCAAGAGCAACGTTACGCGAAACCTCCCGCAGGACCAAATCGAGGTGCCACATCCGCTCGGATCAGGGCCTCGGACGCCGGAACGACCTGTGGCAGCACGCGATTCGCGTGCTGCCACAGGTCGTCCACGAGGGTGCTGCGATCAGGGCTTCGTCGTCGGCACCGACTGCGGTGAGGCGTCCACGGCCCGCTTGAGGGCGTCCTTGAGCTTGGTCTGCGCCTGGCCGTAGGCCGCGAAGTCGCCGCGCTTGAGGGCCGCCTCGCCGTCGGCGTAGGCCGTCTCCGCGTCCTTGAGTGCCTGGGACAGCGCCGCGGCGTTCGGGGTGCCGGAGGGCGCCGGCGTCGCCGTACCCGACGGCGTCGGGGTCGGTGTCGCCGTGCTCCCCGGCGTGGGCGTCGTGCCGGGGTTCGACGGCGTGCCCGTGCCGTTGTCGCCGGCCGATGCGCCCGACGAGCCGCCGAAGAGGTCGTTGAGCGCGAGGTCGAGCGAGCCCGCCCACGCGATCTTGTTGCCGAACGACACCGCGACCGCCACGAGTCGGGGGTAGGAGCCGGACTGCGACCGCGCCTGCGAGTAGATCGGCTGCACGTAGAGCAGGCCACCACCCACCGGCAGGGTCAGCTGGTTGCCGAAGATCACCGCGTTGCCGTTGGAGTTCGTCGTGCCGATGTACTGCGCGAGCGTCGTCGGCAGCTCGGGGTCCTTCGACGAGACCGCCGAGCTGCGCATGTCGTTGTAGACCTGGCCCGGACCGTTGACCGTGCCCCCGGTCGTCTCGAGGAGGCGCAGGGTGCCGTAGTTCGGCGACTTCTTGCCATCCTCCGACCCCGCGTCGCCGTCGACGGCGAGGAAGCCCGAGAGCACGTTGCGGTCACCGGTCGGCATGAACGTCGAGGTCAGCGAGAAGGCCGGGCTCTGCTGGCCGGGCATGGCGAGCGAGAGGTAGTAGGGCGGCTGCGGCAGGGCGTCGGCCTGCGTCGGGTCGTCGGGCACGCGCCAGAAGTTCTGGCCGCCGTAGAAGGACGCCGCGTCCTTGTCGTGGTACTTCTCGAGCAGCTTGCGCTGGACCTTGAAAAGGTCCTCCGGGTAGCGCAGGTGCGACATGAGCGAGCCCTTGATGTCGCTGAGCGGCTTGACCGTGCCGGGGAAGATCGACATCCACGCCTTGAGCACGGGGTCCTTCTCGTCCCACTGGTAGAGCGTCACCGTGCCGTCGTAGGCGTCGACCGTGGCCTTGACGGAGTTGCGGACGTAGTTGACCTGGCCGGCCTGGACCGCCCGCACCGACGTGCGGGTGCTCGTCACGGCGTCCTCGGTGACGCTGTCGAGCGTCGTGTTCTCCGAGTACGGGTAGTTCGCCGACGTGGTGTAGCCGTCGAGGATCCACTGCACCCGACCGTCGACGACGGCGGGGTACGCGTTGCCGTCGAGCGTCAGCCACGGGGCGACACGCTGCACGCGCTCACGCGGCGTGCGGTGGTCGAGCACGCGCGAGTCGTTGGTCACCGCGTCGGAGAGGAGGAAGTTGATCTCGCGGTACTTCACGGCATACGCGATCCGCTTGATGGCGTCGAGCTGCACCCCACCCGTGCCGGCGTAGGTGTAGTTGATCTGCCCGGTGCCCTTCGGGTCCGGGTAGTCGAACTCCTGCTTGTTGCCACCGACGATGGAGTACTCCGGGGAGCTCTCGCCGAAGTAGATGCGCGGCTCGTACTTGCCCAGCGCGCCCTCGGTGCCGATCTGCGACTCGAAGAAGGAGGGCCGGCCGTCGCTCTCGCGGGTGTTGCCCTTGGCCGCGACGACGCCGTAGCCGTGAGTGTAGACGGTGTGGTCGTTGAGCCAGTTGCGCTGCGCGTCCGGGACACCGTTGAGGTCGAGCTCGCGCGCGGCGATGACGGTGTCCTGGGACTTGCCGTCGATCTGGTAGCGGTCGACGTCGAGCACGTCGGCGAACTGGTAGTAGCCCTTGCTCGCCTCGAGCTGCTTGAAGGTCGGGCTGACGACGTTGGGGTCGATGAGCCGGATCCCGGGCACCGTGGCGGCGTCGTCGCGCAGGGCGTTCTGTGTGGCCACCGTCTTCGTGTCGTAGGGGTCGACCTTGATCTGGTCGACACCATAGGCCGCGCGCGTCGCGTCGATGTTGCGCTGGATGTAGGGCACCTCGAGCGACTTCTCCGACGGGCGCACCTTGAGCGACTGCACGAGCGCTGGGTAGATGCCGCCGACCGCGACGACGATGACGGCCAGCACCGCGACCCCGACGAGCGGGAGGCGCCACGAGCGCGTCCAGATCGTCGTGAGGAACATGACGGCGCACATGACCGCGGCGATCGCCAGGATCCCCTTGGTCGGGATGATCGCGTGCGACTCGGTGTACTGGATGCCGGTGATCTTGCTCGACTGCGCGGTCGCGAGGTTGTAGCGGTCGACCCAGAAGGCGACGGCGCGCACGAGCACGAGGACGGCGGCGATGACCGACAGGTGGACGCGCGCGGCCTGCGTCGAGCGCATCTTCGTGCCTGCGACGATGCCGCCGTAGAGGTAGTGCGTGAAGGCGGCGGTGATGAAGCCGATGACGAGGATCATCGTCAGGAACGCCACGACGAAGTTGATCCACGGCAGGTCGAAGACGAAGAAGCCGATGTCGAGACCGAACTCGGGGTCGTTGGTGCCGAACGCGCTGCCGTTGCGCCACAGCAGGAAGGTGTCCCACTGGGTCGCGGCCGACAGCCCGGCGAAGAGACCGACCGCGAGCGGCGCCGCGACGGTGGCGGTGCGCCGCATCGGCTCGACGAGCTGGCGGTAGTGCTCCATCGCCTGCGTGTCGGGCGACGGCGCGTAGATCGGGCGGTTGCGGAAGGCGAAGTGGATGCTCGACCAGACCATCGCCGCGGTCAGCAGACCGCCCACGAGACCGAGCAGCACCTTCGTGACGATCTGGGTGCTGAACACGCCGGAGAAGCCGACCGACTGGTACCACAGCACCTCCGTCCAGAACTGCGCTGCGATCGCGATCACCACGAGCAGCACGGCCGCCACGACGAGCGCCGTGACGAGCGGGCGTCGAGGCGGGGGCACGGTGGCGGTGTCACGGTGTCGGGGCGCACCCGACTCGTCGTCGTTGAAGTTGCCCGGCGGGGGGCCGAAGTTGCTGTCGCTCACGTGGAGTGCCTTGGGTGCTGGGGCGGGCAGGTGGTCGGGCGGACCCGTGGGCGGCCTCCTTCGGCCGCCTGCGGCAACCATAACCCGCGCTCCGCAGGCTCCCGCGGGGTGACGAGGCAACGTGACCCGCACGAGACCACACGGGTCCGTGGTGGCCCGCCGGCCGGCATACGGCAGCATGGTCACGTGAACCCTCAGCCCGTCATCGACCCCCTGGCCATCGCCGCCCTCGACACCGAGCGCCACGTCGCCGCCGCCGGCTGGGACCAGCCCGCCAGGCTCTTCGCCCTCGTGCGCACCGCCGACCTGCTGGAGCGCGAGCCGCAGCTGCGCGAGCAGATGGGCCCCTCCGACCTCGCCGAGGGCGCCCTGACGGCCATCGAGCAGGAGGGCCTGCCGACGTCGAGCTCGCTCGAGACCCTTCTCGGCCGGCTCGCCTGGCCCGACGAGGTCGACGGCTGCGCCTTCGCCATCGAGCGGATGGTCGTGCCGCCCGAGGCCGAGCGCGAGCTGCCCTCACGCGGCGACGACGCCGTCGACCACCTCGCGGCGCACCCGGACCGCAAGGACGTCCGCCTCGTCGTCGCGGTCCTGCGCAGCGGCGCCTCGATCTGCCTGCTGCGCCAGCGCGACCACGACTCCGACGACGCCGTGGCGACGGGCAAGGACATCGCGCCCGGCCTCGTCGAGGCACTCAAGGCGACGTTCGAGGACTGAGCCTCAGCGGCAGCTCAGCAGCGCGGCAGCGAGCCCGTCTGGCCCTTGGCGATGGCCTCGACGGCCGCGCGGCCCTCGTCGAACGTGCCGACCTTGAAGACGTAGAGGCCGTCGGGCACGTGCCCGACCACCTCGTCGCAGTTGCCGGCCGGGGCCAGGAAGTACTCGGCCCCGTCGGAGCGGGCACCGGCGAGCTTCTGGCGGATGCCGCCGATCGGCCCGACGTCGCCCTGGTCGTCGATGGTGCCGGTCCCGGCGATCTGGCGACCGCCCGCCAGCGGCCCGGGCGTCAGCTTGTCGTAGATGCCGAGCGAGAACATCAGGCCCGCGGACGGTCCCCCGATGGCGCCGGCGTCGATGGTGACCTTGGCCGGGAAGTCGTGGTCGAGCCCGAGGAGGACGCCGAGGGCGGTGCGCCCGCCCTGCCCGGCGATGGTCGGCACGTCGACCGTCTGCTCCTTGCCCTTGCGGGTGACGGTCATCGAGACGGACTGACCGGGCTTGGTCTTCTGGAGCACGTCACGCACGGCCTGGGTCGTGGTGATCGGCTCGCCGGCGATGCTCTCGAGACGGTCGCCCACCACGAGCAGGCCCTTGGCCTTGGACGACTCGGTGATGCCGGCGATCGCGACGTGGGTCGGCACGTCCTTGCCGATCGCCCGGAGCGCGACCGCGGTGGCCTCCTCCTGCGAGCCCTCCATCTGGATGGCGTTCTCCTCGGCGACCTGCTCCTGCGTCACCTGCGGGTCGAAGACGTCGTCGACCGGCAGGACGTCGCGCGCCGGGTCGATCCACGCCTGGAGGATGTCCCACGCGTCGACGGGGTAGCCCGGGCCGCCCTCGACCCGGACCGTCGTGAAGCGCAGGGCGCCGTCGGTCGGGTAGGTCGGCAGACCGGAGATTGAGATGATCGGCGTGCGCTTGCCGTCGGCCGACGTGCCGAGGGTGTCCTGCGTCGGGCCGGGACTCATGACGGCGTACGGCAGGTGCACGACCGAGCCGATCACCATGATGACGAGGAAGGCGAAGAAGGCGGCGAGGACGGCCTTGTTGCCGCGGGTCAGGCGCCCACGGCCCTCGCCCTCGAGCACCTCGGCGCGCGTCGGCAGCTCGGTGCCGGCGGGCTGCTCCGGCACGCGCTTGATCGTCCTCACGGCAGCCCGACCCACTCGTCGGCGCCGTCGGCGAACTGCTGGTGCTTCCAGATCGGGACGGTGGCCTTGAACTCGTCGATGAGCTCGCGGCAGACGTCGAACGCCTCGCCGCGGTGCTCGGCGCTGACGCCGACGACGACGGCGATGTCGCCGATCTCGAGGTGTCCGACGCGGTGCACGACGGCGATCTGCACGGCCCGGCCGTCGGCGGCGAGTCGCTCGGCGAGCGCCCGGGCCGTCTCGGCGGCCTGGGGGTGCGCGGAGTAGTCGAGGGCGGCCACCGCCGCGTCGGCGGAGGCGTCGCGGCCGTCGCCGCGCGTGCCGTGGGCGGGCCCGTCGTGGTCGCGGACCGTGCCGACGAAGAGGCACACCCCACCGGCTCGGGGCGAGGAGACGCTCGCGAGCACCTCGTCGACAGACAGAGGTGTCTCACGGATCTCGGCAAGGGTGACCGTCACGCCCGCCATGGTATGCCGCGTGGCCGACGCCCGCGTGCCGTCCCGTCGCGCTCCTGCCGCCTGACCGGGGAGCAACCGGGAACCAACGGAGTCGATCCGTGGTTGTCTTGAATGTGCGGCCGGACGGTCGCAGCAGATCCGTGATTCGAGTGGGGATGAGCAGGCATGGCCGACGACCGTGGACGCGGTGACGACAACCACAGCGACAAGGACGACGAGCCCGGCACCGAGCCCGGCACCGAGCCCGGCGAGCCGGCCGCTCAGGAGCCCCGCGACGTCCCCGGTGACGAGCCCAGTGACGTTCCCGGTGACGAGCCCAGTGACGTTCCCGGTGACGAGCCCGGTGACGAGCAGGGTGAAGGACTCGGTGACCTCCCCCGCGGCGAGTCGCCGTTCGGCCTGCCCCTGGGCCGTCCCGGCGGCGGGTCTCCCGGCAGCGGGACCGGACCGGTCGGCTTCGGCGCCGGTGGCTTCGGCGGCGGTGGCGCCGGTGGCTTCGGCGGCGGCGGCTTCCCCGGGCTGCCCGACCTCGGGAACATCGACCCGTCCGACCTCGGCGCGATGCTCGAGAAGGTGCTCGGCGAGGCCGCCGACAACCCCGAGCTCGCGGAGGTCATGAAGAGCATGGGCGTCGACCCCACCGACCCCGCGACGCAGGCCGCGATGCGGGCCCAGCTCGGCACCTTCATGGCGGCCCAGGAGTCGCCGACCGGATCGCGCGACCTCGCCACCGAGGTCGCCCGACGTCACGTGATGACCGCCCAGGGCAACGACGTCCACGACGACGCAGCGGCTCGCGCCGTCGCCGACGCGGTCGCCGTGGCCACCCTGTGGCTCAACGAGCAGACGACGCTCGCCTCCCCCGCCTGGCGCGCGACCGGCCTGAGTCGCGCCGAGTGGGTCGAGGCGACGATGCCGCGCTGGTTCGAGCTCATCGAGCCCGTCTCCGACGGCGTGACGGCCGCGACGTCCGCGGCCATGCGCAAGCAGATCGGCGAGCTCGGCCCCGACGCGTTCGGCGACGCGCTGCCCGAGGGTCTGCCCGAGGGCTTCGACCCGCGGCAGATGGTCGAGCAGTGGGCGCCCATGCTCGGCAACCTCAGCCGGCAGATGTTCTCCGCCCAGCTCGGCCAGGCCGTCGGCACGCTCGCGACGGAGGTGGTGAGCGGGACCGAGGTCGGGCTGCCGCTCACCGAGCCCGGCGTCGTCGCCCTGCTGCCCGGCAACGTCGCGGAGCTGGCCGAGTCGCTCGAGATCGACGTGGCACAGGTCCGCCTCTACCTCGCGGTGCGCGAGGCGGCACGCGTCCGGCTCTTCTCCGAGGTGCCGTGGCTCGGCCCGCAGCTGCTCTCGGCCGTGTCCGACTACGCCCGCAACATCACCATCGACACCGAGGCCATCGAGTCCGCGCTGTCGACGATCGACCCGTCCGACCCCGAGGCGATGCGCTCGGCCCTCCAGGGCAACCTCTTCCGCCCGCAGCCGACCTCGGCCCAGCGTGCGGCGCTCGACCGTCTCGAGACCCTCCTCGCCCTCGCGGAGGGCTGGGTCGACCACGTCACCGACCGCACGACCGCCCGGCACCTGCCGCAGTCGGCGGCCCTGGCCGAGACGATCCGCCGCCGTCGGGTCGGTGGCGCGGCGCAGAAGACCTTCGCCGGGCTCGTGGGGCTGGAGCTGCGTCCCCGCCGCCTGCGCGACGCCGCGAACCTGTGGGCCGCGCTCGAGAGCGCCGGCGGGACCGGCCTGCGCGACGGTCGCTGGGCCCACCCCGACCTCGCGCCGACCTCGGCCGACCTCGACGACCCGATCGGTTTCGTCGAGCGCGCCACCGGCAGCGGCTCGTCCGCCGAGGGGATCACCGACGGCCTCGACTCCGAGGGGGCCGGTCTCGGCGCCGACCTCGACTCGGTGCTGCAGGGGATCCTCGAGGAGGCCGACCGCGAGCGCGGCACGGACACCGACCGCGACACCGACGGCGACACCGACGGCGACAGCGGTCCCGCACGGTGACGTGGTCCCGCCTGCACGACGACGCCGTGCACCGTCTGGAGACGTGGCCGGCGCCCGACGAGCGGCAGGAACGCCTGCGGCTCGACTTCCTCACCCACCTGCGCACGCATCCCGACGCCATGAGCAAGTCCGGCCCGCCGGCACACCTGACCGGCAGCGTCATCGTGCTCGACGAGGACGGCGCGTCGGCCCTGCTCACGCTGCACCGCCGGGCACGCGAGTGGTTCCAGTTCGGGGGTCACTTCGAGCCGGGCGACGCCTCGGTATGGCACGCGGCGACGCGTGAGGCGCGTGAGGAGTCCGGCATAGCGGACATCTCGGCCCTTCCGGAGATCGTCCAGCTCGACCGCCACATGCTGGACGGCGATTTCGGCCGGTGTCGCGAGCACCTCGACATCCGCTTCGCGGCCGTCACGTCACGCGCCGCCGAGTCGGCCGTGAGCACCGAGTCGATCGACGTCCGGTGGTGGCCGGTGCACGCCCTGCCGGACGGCACCCGCGACGAGCTACGCCCGCTCGTCGACGCCGGCCTGCGGCTGCTGCACCGCTGACCGCGCACGTCCGCGCGACGTGGCGTGACGGCATACGACCGCGTATGCCGTCACGTGCGGCGGGCGGGCGCGCTCACTCGTCGCTGAGGTCGAGTCCCGCAGCGGCCGAGACGCCCTGGAGGTAGCCCCGGGCGCGCTCGAGACGGGGGTACCCACGCAGCAGCTCCCAGAAGTCCGGCCCGTGACCGGGCTGCAGCAGGTGCGCCAGCTCGTGCAGCAGGACGTAGTCGACGACCCAGCCCGGCATGCCACGGAGCTTGTCGGACAAGCGAATCGAGCCCTCGGCCGGTGTGCACGACCCCCAGCGGGAGTTCTGGTTGGACACCCATCGCACGCTCGCTGGAACGGCCCGGCCACCGAGGTGCTCGCGCGACAGCTCGAGGGCGCGCTGCTCGAGGTCGCCGTCGCTGCGCTGGCGGCGCTGCTCGGAGGCGGCGACGCGGGCCACCATGGTGCGCACCCACTCCCCCTCCTCGGCGCGGCTCATCCGCGCGGGGACGAGGACGACGAGGCGCCCCTCCTGGCGGTAGGCCGACACGGTGCGGCGACGCTTGGCGCTCCGGCGGACCTCGACGGTCACGCCGTCGACCACCGTGTGCACCACCTCGCGTCCCACCGTCGCCATGAGGGCAGGGTAGGTCAGGGTGGGGACAACGCACCGGAGCGTGACCCCGACACGGCCACGCTCGCGCGTCATACCGCACCCCGCACGGGCGCGCCAAGCGGGGATGAGCATGATTTCGTGCTCAGCGTGCTCTAGGGTTGAACGAGTCGAGGCACCCGTCGGATGGGTGCCGTCTACAAGGAGACATCAATGGCTGACGAGACCTACAAGGGCGAGTTCTACTGCGTGAAGTGCAAGGAGAAGCGCGAGGCCGAGGGCAAGGTTGTCGTTTCTGACAACGGTCGCCGCATGGCCAAGGGACAGTGCCCCGTCTGCGGTACCAACCTCAACCGCATTCTGGGCAAGGCCTGACCAGGTCGCGGCGGCGTCGCTGACGCTGCAGATCGAGGGGGCGGGACCACACGGTCCCGCCCCCTCGCGCATACCCGGGGCCCGGTGGGACGGGCTGTGGACGACGCCCACGCGCCCACCGGGGCGGCTGCGAGCCTGACGGACGAGGGTGGCGACCGCTGGTGGGGCCACCGGGTCTGGAGGTCCGATGTCCGCTGCCGTGCCGTCCCATCCACGCCTGCCCGCCTGGCTGCGACCGCTGACCCGCCGACCCGGTGAGGTCCAGTTCGGGGTGCTGCCCGGCGGACCCGTCGTCACGGGCGTCACCGACGTCGAGGTCGGTCTGCTGACGGGCCTCGACGGTGCCCTGCCCCTCGCGTCGACCGACCGGGTCGCGGCCGAGGCGGGCGTGCTCCCGGGCCGGTGGCGCGCCCTGCTCGAGCTGACGAGCGAGCTGGGCCTGCTCATCGACCGCGCGCCCGCCGGCCAGCCCCGTCAGGACGTGGCGCGGGGACGCGTCGTCGTCGACGGGTGCGGCGACGTCGCCTCCGGGATCGCGGACGCCCTGGCGCGCACGGGAGCCACCGTCGTGCACGGCCGCGCCGCCGTCGACCGGGCCGTCGCCTCCCCGCTGCGTCCACGACCCGACCTCGTCGTCCTCGTCGGCTCGCCGGTCGTCGACCCCCGGCGAGGAGAGCTGTGGCGCCGGCACGGCGTGCCACACCTGCCCGTGGCCCCGGCCGGCCCGCGCACCGTCGTCGGCCCGCTCGTCGACGACTCCCCCACCGCTCCGTGCCTCTGGTGCCTCGAACGCCACCGGGCCGACCGGGACGAGGCGTGGCCGGCCGTGATGAGCCAGGCAACGCCCGCTCGCGCCCTCGCCCTCGCCGCCCCTCCCGAGGGCCGGCACGACGCCTTGAGCCCCGGCCTGTCGCACCTCGTCGTCGGCACCGTCACGCTCCTCGTCACGGGACTCCTCGAAGGCCACCCGCCACCGCCCGGGGTCTCGGTCGAGGTGAGCCTGCCGTGGCCGCGGATGGACCATCGCCGCTGGCCGACGCACCCGCTCTGCGCCGAGCACCGTCCTCGCTCCACGGCGGCCGGCGCCGTCGACGCGAGCGACCTCTCCGGTGCGGGCCTCGGCGGACCGCTGCAGCGAGGCGCCTGACCTGCCCGGTGGCCCCGCCGCTCGCGCTGGCACGCCGTAGCCGGCGCCGGGCCCGGGTGGCCAAGGCTGGACAGAAGCGTGCGCCAGGTGCGCCTGCGCGAGCGGGTACACATAGAGTCGAGGGTGGGGCGCCGAACCGCCGCCGACGACGCTGACCCGTCGCGGCGCGGGACACGGCGCCCGCGTCCGCCCACTACGCCCGAGACTGCAGTTGACGCCCGAGGAGGTGCGAGGTGACCGACCTGCCCCGCAAGGCCGTCGTGCGTTCGGCCAAGCTCGCCTCGGTACCGCTCGGCTTCGCCGGGCGCACCGCCCTCGGTCTCGGCAAGCGCCTCGGCGGCCGGCCGGCCGAGATGGTCGCCGCCGAGCTGCAGGCCCGCACCGCGCAGCAGCTCTTCCAGGTGCTCGGTGAGCTCAAGGGCGGCGCGATGAAGTTCGGGCAGGCCCTGTCGATCTTCGAGGCAGCCCTGCCGGAGGACCTCGCCGTCCACTACCGCGCGACGCTGACCAAGCTCCAAGACAGCGCCCCGCCGATGCCGACGAGCTCGGTGCACGGCGTGCTCCGCGCCGACCTCGGCACGAGGTGGCGCAGCAAGTTCACCTCGTTCGACGACCACCCGGTGGCCTCGGCCTCGATCGGCCAGGTGCACCGCGCCGTCTGGAAGGACGGCCGCGACGTCGCGGTGAAGATCCAGTACCCCGGCGCCGGCGCCGCGCTCATGAGCGACATCCGCCAGATCAGCCGAGTCGCCAAGGTCGCGGCGGGCTGGGTGCCCGGCATCGAGCTCGGCCCGATCCTCGACGAGCTGCGCGACCGGATGGCCGAGGAGCTCGACTACCGCCTCGAGGCCGAGTCGCAGGCGACCTTCGCCGCAGCGTTCGAGGACGACCCCGACTTCGCCGTGCCGCACGTCGTGGAGGGCCGCGAGCACGTCATCGTGTCCGAGTGGCTCGAAGGAATGCCGCTCTCGCGGATCATCGCCGAGGGGACGCAGGAGCAGCGCGACACCGCCTCACAGCTCTACCTGCGCTTCCTGCTCGCCGGTCCGGCTCGCGCCGGGCTGCTCCACGCCGACCCGCACCCCGGTAACTTCCGGATCACCCCAGACGGGCGCCTCGGCGTCATCGACTTCGGCGCCGTCAACCGGCTCCCCGACGGCATGCCGCCCGAGATCGGGCCCCTGCTGACCACCGGCCTCGAGGGCAGCGCCGAGGACGTGCTCGAGGGGCTGCGCGAGATCGGCTTCGTCAAGGAGCGCATCGAGCTCGACCCGCAGCGCCTGCTCGACTACCTCGAACCGTTCATGGCGCCGTTCCGCACCGACACGTTCACCTTCAGCAGGGACTGGCTGCGGGGCGTCTTCGCCCACATCAACGACCCCAGGCAGCCCAACTACGCCGTCGCGTACAAGCTCAACCTCCCGCCGGAGTACCTCCTGATCCACCGCGTCTGGGGTGGGGGCATCGGCGTGCTCAGCCAGCTCGGGGGCACGGTCCACGGCCGGGCCATCGTGGACGAGCTGCTGCCCGGCGCGGAGCTCCCGCCGGTCGACTCGACCGACTGACCTCCCGACAGGCCTCCCGTCCGTCTCTTCGGGCCGGACCCTTCACCACCAGGCGGGGTCGAGCTTGCCCTCGATCGAGCGGAGGTTCTCGCGGCTGCACCGCTCGCACGTCCAGGTCGTGCGACCACCCTCGGAGCCTCGACTCCACGTGAGCCGGGCCGCAGCCTGCTCCTCGACCGGTGGGGTCGCCCCGCAGCTCGAGCAGACGAGCTGCTGCTCGTGTGGCGTCACGCCTGTAGGAGTGTCCATGGGCGTCTCCCTTCTCCTGCATCGAGTATCCGCCTCGGGCCGGACCGGGCGTGGCGCCACGCGGGTCGTACGGGTCGGGCGCGCGGCCGGTCAGGCCCGGGGCGTCCGGCCCCGGACATGAGGAACCGCGGGTGACGTGCGCGTCACCCGCGGCTCGCTCACTCGATTCAGTTGTCCTGCAGCGCGCCTCGTGGCGCGGTCGATCACTTCTCTTTGTGGCGTCGACTGGCGCGGATCTCCAGCGCGATCAGCCGGGCGCTGCGGCGGACGCCGCGGCGCTCGTGGCGCTGACTGTGCTGGTTGATGCGCTCGCGAGCCAGCATCTCGAGCTGGTTCATGACGATCTCCTGGTCTGTGAAAAAGGTTGGTGTTGTTGGCCCTTGGCGTCTGGGTCATGCGTGGTCACGCGTGCTCAGGCAGCCACGGGGTGCTTGCGCGGCCGGCCCCGGGGCCGCTTGCGAGCCACGATGGCGCCCTGGACGAGCAGCTGCCCGCCCCAGACCCCCCACGGCTCCTGGCGCTCGAGGGCGCCGGCGAGGCACTGGACGCGTGCGGGGCAGAGCCCGCAGAGCGTCTTGGCGAACTCGACGTCCTCGGGTCGCTCGGCGAACCAGAGCTCCGCGTCGTAGTCGCGGCACGGAATGGTCTCGCCGACCTGCTCCGCCTCGGTCCTCATGTCGATCAACTCGCTCAGCTGCATCGTTCTCACCTCCGTCTCCGGAGCGCCTGTGCGGGGGCGCTCCTGCTCACTCGTGTCTGGTTTGGTCCGCAGACCGGCACCGGTGGTGCGCGTCTCGGTCCTGCTGCTCGGCATCCGGGGAGTCATGTGTGTCCCTGATCTGTCAGGCACCCGGTCGGGTGCTCATCTGGCGGTGTCGGTGGTGCGTGTGGAGCGGCATTCGACCGGGAGACTTCCCCGGAGAAACACGAAGGCCGCGGACCCGGTGATGTCGGGTTCGCGGCCTGGAGGTGAGGCTTCGGGTCTGGTCAGACCGGGGGCCTCCCAGAACGGGAGCGAACGACATCGATGGTCTTGTAGGAGGGGGCGAACGTGAGGTCGGCGACCGAGACGTCTCCCTGGATCGGGGCGCGGAAGTCAGCGACACGGCTGCCCATGAGGGCGGCGATGGACACAGTGGTCCCCTGCTCCGGAGCGCGCGTGGCCGCCAGGCGGACATCGCCGGTGGTCGGCCACAGACGCACGGAAAGGACGCAGGAGACTGCGTGCATCGTCATCGTGGTGTTGTCCATCAGGCCGACCTCCTCACTTCTGCTCACGGGCCCCAGCTGGCCACCGAGACCACTGGGCTTGACTTCGTCAAGGGTACGCGTGCGCCTCGCGGGCGAACAACTGATTTAACGAAGTTTTCGGAACTTATTTTTGCGGATGCGCCCTATTCGGCGGATTCCTTTGCGGCAGAACGGCTTTCGATGAGTTCTTCCGGGTCTGCGCCGCCGAGGATCGCCAGGATGTCGCTGCCGTACTGCTCGAGCTTGCGGGCCCCCACCCCGCTGATGACCGACAGAGCGCCCTCGTCGGAGGGCGAGCTCTCGGCGATCGCGGTCAGCGTCGCGTCGGTGAAGACGACGAAGGCCGGGACGCTCGCCTCGCGCGCGACGGCCAGCCGCCACGTGCGCAGCCGCTCGAAGGTCGCCTCGTCGTAGGTGGGAGGACAGTCGTCGCAGCGGCCGGTCTTGCGCTGGGCCGCGGAGACCAGCTCGGCGCCGCAGCCGCGGCAGTGGGCGAGACGGGCCACCTTGGGAGCGGAGCGCTTGGACCCGCCGGAGCGGGCCTCGCTGCGAGCGCCTTGCCCGAGGATGTCGGCCGCGGGCGCCAGGAAGCGCGAGACCCTCCGGGTGGCACGCGCCCCCGGGGTGCGGGCGCCGGACCACGACAGGAACAGCTGCTTGCGGGCGCGGGTCAGCCCGACGTAGAGCAGCCGCCGCTCCTCCTCGATGGCATCGGGACCCTCCGCCATCGAGATCGGCATGAGGCCGTCGGAGGCCCCGACGAGGAAGACGGTGTCCCACTCGAGGCCCTTGGCCGCGTGCAGGCTGGCCAGGGTCACTCCCTGCACGGCGGGAGCGTGCTGCTCGGCGGCGCGCCGCTCGAGCTCGGCGACGAGCTCGGGCAACCGCGCCTCGGGGGCGGCGGCCGCCATGTCGTCGGCGAGGGTGGCGAGGGCGGTCAGCGACTCCCACCGCTCCCTCGTCGCACCCCCACCCGTCGGCGGCTCGTGCGACCAGCCGGCACCGGTGATGACGTCGCGGGTGATCTCACCCAAGGGCTTCTCACCGTCATCGCTGCGCGCTGCTCCGCGCAGGACCAGGACGGCGTCACGGACCTCCTTGCGCGCGAAGAACCGGTCGCCGCCGCGCACGAGGTAGGGCACACCGGCGTCGGTGAGGGCCGACTCGAAGGCCTCGGACTGGGCGTTGGTGCGGAAGAGGATGGCGATCTCGGCGGCCTGGTGGCCGCCGGCCACGAGGGCGCGGATGCGCTCGGCGACGGCCGCAGCCTCGGCCGGGTCGTCGGGGTAGCTCGTCAGCTCGGGAGCGGGGCCGGGCTCGGACTGCGCCAGCAGGCGCACGGCGCCGTCGCGCGCGGCCTGGGTGCCGGAGGCGACGATGGTGTTGGCGAGGCCGACGATCTGCGGCGTCGAGCGGTAGTTGCGCACGAGTCGCACGACCTGCGCGCCGGGGAAGCGCTGCGGGAAGCCGACGAGGTGCCGGGGGCTGGCGCCGGTGAAGGAGTAGATCGTCTGGGCGGGGTCGCCGACGACGCAGAGGTCCTTGCGCTCCCCCAGCCACTGGTCGAGCAGCCGCTGCTGGAGGTCGTTGACGTCCTGGTACTCGTCGACGACGAACTGGCGGTACTGCCCGCGCACGGTGCGAGCGATGTCCTCGCGCTCGTCGAGGATGCCGACCGTGAGGAGGAGGACGTCCTCGAAGTCGATGACCCCGCGACGCTGCTTGACGTCCTCGTAGGCCTCGAAGAGCCGTGCCATCGCGGTGAGGTCGAGACCCGGGGGCTCACGACGCTGCTCACGGGCGCGGGCGGCATACGACTGCGGCGTCAGCAGGTTGACCTTGGCCCACTCGATCTCGGCGGCGAGGTCACGCACCGTCGTGCGGTCGAACTGCATGCGCAGCCGGCTCGCGGCCTCCGCGACGGCCGGCGCCTTGTAGCTCATCACCTCGGGAGCGGCGCCCCCGATCGCCTGCGGCCAGAAGAAGTGCAGCTGGCGCAGGGCCGCTGCGTGGAAGGTGCGGGCCTGCACGCCCTGCACGCCGAGCCCGCGCAGGCGCGAGCGCATCTCCCCGGCCGCGCGGGCCGTGAAGGTCAGCGCCAGCACGCGCTGCGGCTGCTGCGCACCCGAGTGGACGGCATACGCGATGCGGTGGGTGATGGCACGCGTCTTGCCGGTGCCGGCGCCCGCGAGGATGCACAGCGGCCCCGGCGGGGCCATCGCGACCTCGCGCTGCTCGGGGTCGAGCCCGTCGAGGATCTGGTCGGCGGAGGGCGCGGAGGGTACTGCGCTCAGGAGAGATCACCCTTCGAGGTGGCCAGCACGCTCGCGGCGTGGTCCGGCACGTAGTTCTGCTCGTGCTGCGGCGGGCGCTCGTAGCCGCGCGGGGCGGGGCGCTTGGGGATCGGGGGCACGTCGGGGTCGACCTCGGCGTGCGGGATGGAGCTGAGCAGGTGGTGCATGACGTTGACCCGCGAGCGTCGCTTGTCCTCGGACTCGACGACGTGCCACGGCGCGTGCTCGGTGCTCGTCTCGGCCATCATGATGTCCTTGGCCTCGGAGTAGTCCTCCCAGCGGGTGATCGACTCGAGGTCCATCGGCGAGAGCTTCCACTGGCGCATCGGGTCCTTGGCACGCGAGCGGAAACGGCGCTCCTGCTCGACGTCGGAGACGCTGAACCAGTACTTGCGCAGGATGATGCCGTCGTCGACGAGCATCTGCTCGAAGACCGGCGCCTGCTCGAGGAAGCGGGCGTACTGCTCGTCGGTGCAGAAGCCCATGACGCGCTCGACGCCGGCGCGGTTGTACCAGGACCGGTCGAACAGCACGATCTCGCCGGCCGCGGGCAGGTGGGCGATGTAGCGCTGGAAGTACCACTGCGACTTCTCGCGGTCGGTCGGGGCCGGCAGCGCCGCGATGCGGGCGACGCGTGGGCTGAGGTACTCGGTGATCCGCTTGATGGCCGAGCCCTTGCCGGCGGCGTCGCGTCCCTCGAAGACGACGACCACGCGCTGGCCGGTGGCCCGCACCCACTCCTGGAAAGCGACGAGCTCGGCCTGCAGGCGACGGACCTCGGTCTCGTAGACGTGGAGGTCCATCTTCCGGGGTCGTTTTGCACCTCGCTTGGCCATGGGGTCATCCTTGCACCGAGAAGCGACGTCCGTGGCGGCCGTCCCCACCGACGAGCTGATGACGAGGAACTCCATGCCCGAGGCCACACAGGTCACCCAGGTCACGCCCGAGGCGGGCTCGATCACGATGTTCACGACGACGTGGTGCGGCTATTGCACGCGCCTCAAGGGCCAGCTGACCCGCGAGGGCGTGCCCTTCACCGAGATCGACCTCGAGGCCAACCCCGAGCACGTCGACTTCGTCGAGCACGTCAACGGTGGCAACCGCACGGTCCCGACGGTCGTCTTCCCCGACGGCTCCGCCGCGACCAACCCCTCGCTCGCCGAGGTGCGCTCCCGCCTCGCCGGCTGAGGACCGCCGCTCGACGGCCGACGGCCTCGTCAGAGAGCGCGGGCCGTTCCGGGCCTCATGGGCTCGCCTGGCTCGATGACGGACTCGACCGTCTGGCCGAGCCAGTGCTCGATGATCCGCTTGGCGATCGAGATGCCGCTCGGCGTGCGGATCGCGCCGCTGCGCAGCAGGTCGCGGTACTCCTCACGGCTCACCCAGCGCGCCTCGGCCATCTCGACGGGGTCGATCGTCAGCTCCGTCTGCCGGGTCGTCGCCTCGAAGCCGATCATGACCGACGACGGGAACGGCCACGGCTGGTTGCCGAGGTAGCGAGCGCCGTCGACCGCGACCCCGACCTCCTCGGCGACCTCGCGCGCGACCGCGGCCTCGAACGACTCCCCCGGCTCGACGAAGCCGGCGAGCACCGAGAAGCGCCCCTCGGGCCAGTGCGCGCCGCGACCGAGCAGGAGCCGGCCGTCCGGGTCGACGACCGACATGATGACGGCCGGGTCGGTGCGCGGGTAGTGCTCGCTGCCCTCGCGCTCGCACCGACGCACCCAGCCGGCCTGGGTGGGCTGGGTCGGGGCGCCGCAGCGCGGGCAGAAGCGGTGGGTGCCGTGCCAGTTGGCGAGCGCGAGAGCCGTCGTGAAGACGCCCGCGTCGCGCGTCGCGAGGGCCTCGCCGGCCTGGCGCAGGGTGAGCCAGCCGTCGTCGGCCGGGTCGGGGCCGTCCCCGCCGGGCTCCGGGTCGTCCCCCTGCGTCACGACGCCGACGTATGCCGTCCCCTCGCCGTCGCGTCCGAGGTGCAGCCCCAGCCGGGTGTGGTCCTCGGGCTCGGGCGCTCGCAGCACGAGATGGAGCACGTCGTCGTCCGCCGCCGCGACTCGCATCCGGTCACCGCGCACCTCGGCCACCCGGGTGCGCGGGTCGTCGAGCAGCTCGGTGAGGATCTCGGGGCGACGGCGCTCGAGCGCCACTCGGTCGAGCGAGCTGCGTGAGAGGGCGAGGTCGGGCAGGGTCGTGTCGGTCGGTGCCACAGGGCCACCCTAGGGCGGCGTGCTCGGCCCGCCCCACCGGTGTCGAGCCTCTGCGCGAACCCCCGCTCCGGGCGTCGCCTCCCACGATCGACACGCCGGGCGACCTACGGTGGTGTCGTGACCCGAAGCCCTCTCTTCCTCGCCGCCCTGGCGAGCTCGGCCGTGCCGGGCCTCGACCCGGTGACGGTGGAGGGCGTGCCGGGCGAGCCCGGCGACCTCTTCGAGATCGCCTACGTGCAGGACGGTCAGGACCGTCGGTGGGTTGTCAAGGCCCCGTGCACCCCGGCGGCCGGCGCCATGCTCGACGACATCTCCTCGCTCTCCGGCCTGCTCGGTCGCCGCCTCGACGTGGCGATGCCGATGGTGCGCGGCTTCGCACCCGTGCCGGAGGGTCGCGCAGCCGTCTACCTGCGGGTCCCCGGTCGTCCGCTCGACTTCGCCGGGCTCGAGCCGGGCGCCCTGAGCGCCGAGGTCGGCCGGACGCTCGCCCACATCCACAACGTCGAGCACCTGCTCTTCGAGGAGGCGGGGCGCCCGACCTACGACGCCGAGGCGCACCGCCGACGTCAGCTCTCCGAGCTCGACCGCGCAGCCGCCACCGGGCACGTGCCCACCGGTCTGCTGACGCGCTGGGAGCACGCGCTCGAGGACGTGTCGCTGTGGCGTTTCGCTCCCACCCCGGTCCACGGAACGTTCACCGGGCAGAACGTGCTGGCCTCCTTCGACGACGATGACGACTCGTCGTCCGGACACGTCCGCGGCGTCCTGGCGTGGGAGGAGAGCCGGGTCGCCGACCCTGCAGACGACTTCGCCGAGCTCGCCAGCACCGCCCCGCCCGCGACCCTGGATGCGGTCCTCGAGGCGTATGCCGCATCGCGCATCGAGCGCCCCGACGGCCACCTCGTGCGCCGGGCCCGGCTCGCCGCCGAGATGGCGCCACTGCGCCGGTTGCTCCACGCGCTCGCCGCAGGACAGCTCGACGTCGTCGAGCGCACCGCCGACGAGCTGCGTTCGCTCGACGAGCAGGTGGAGGCCGACGACCGCCGGCACGCCGCCGAGGACGCCGAACGCACCGAGCGCACCCGCCGAGCCAGGGAGCGTGCGGCCGCGGCGCTCGACCCCGACGACCCCGAGCAGCCCGAGCGCCCTGACCGGCCCGAGCCCGAGTGGGACGCGACGCAGCCGCACGTGCCCTTCCCGATGCTCGGCGAGACCCAGGCCATCTCGATGACGTCCGTCCTCGACGATGGCCAGACGTATGCCGCCCCCTCGGGCCAGCCGGCCGCCGAGCCGTCCAGCCCCGCCCCCGTCGCACCATCGACCCCGGCACCGGGCTCCGGAGTCGGCGAGGCGGATGACGGGGCCGGGACCGCAGACGACACGTCGCGAGGCAGGGAAACGGTTGAGCAGCCGGTCGCGGAGTCCGTCGAGCAGCCGGTCGAGCGGCCGGTCCAACAGCCGGTCGCGGACTCCGTCGAGCAGCCGGCCGAGGAGTCACAGCCGGTGCCCGTCGTGGCGGTCGACTCCGACGCGTCGCCGTTCGAGATCGACGAGGTCGAGGCGCTGCCCGAGCAGGCCGACGGGGTGCTCGACCTGCACGAGGGAGCCTCGGACTTCATCCCCGTGACCGGCCACGGCCACCAGCACCACGACCGCGCCTGACCGACCCCGCGGCCCTCAACCACTCGAGTGGCCCCGCCACCCCACCCGCACCACCCCCCTTCACTCGAGTGGCCTCGCGACCCCACCCGCCCCATGGCTCCCGGCCTAGTGGCCGGAGGGTTGTGACGACGGGGCCACTCGACTGGAGGGGTGTGACGGCGGGGCCACTCGACGGGGAGTGTCGGAGCCGGGCCGGGCTAGTCGGGCAGGGTGCGCAGCAGGTCGGCCAGGACGGACTCGCCGGGCAGGTCGGGTCGCACCGTGACGCCCTCCCCCGCGTAGTAGAACGCCGCGTCGACGCGCGACGGCTCGACGCCGCGCAGGCGGGCGAAGGCGACGGCATACGCCCCGAGCTGCAGGGCGCGGACGGAGGCGTCGCGTCCGGTCGGCCGGGCACCGGTCTTCCAGTCGACGACCGTCCAGCCACCGTCGTCGCGCGGGAAGACGGCATCGACCCGGCCACGCACGGCGATACCGTCGATGATCGTCTCGATCGACAGCTCGATCTCCTCGGGGATGCGGTCCGCCCACTCGCTGGCGAGGAAGCGCTCCTTCATTGCGTCGAGGTCGCCGTCGTCAGCCGCCCCCTCGTCGGCGCTGCCGGGCAGGTCTAGCAGGTCGACGAAGGCGGCGCGCGAGTAGTGCTCCTCGATCCACGCGTGGAACGCGGTGCCCTGCCGGGCCGCAACGGCCGGCGGGCTGGGCATGGGACGGCGCAAGGACATCGCGAAGGCCTCGGCGTCGCGGGCCAGCGACACGACGGCCGACGCCGACAGGTGGCGAGGGACGTCGACCACGGGCTCGCCTCCGGACCGGCGCGCGGCCTGCTCCGCGAGCAGGATGCGCAGGTCGTCGACCCGTGGATCACCCTGCGGCACAGTCGGGCCCGCCTCGACCAGAGCCGCGATGCGGCGATGGGCGTCGAGCAGTCCGGCGCGACGTGCACCCATGGGGTCGTGGGGCCACAGCTGCGAGATCGGCACGGCGAGGTGCGGGTTGGTGGGTGCGCTCGCCTTGCCCTTGTCGTCGATGACGGGCTCGGGCGCGGCGACCCAGGTCGTGCGTACGACGGCTGAGGGCAGCGTGTCCTCGACCTCCGTCATGAAGCGCGACGGGACCGACATCGTCTTCTTCGCGGCACCCCAGAGATAGGTCGTCAGCAGCATTGAGGAACGTGCGCGGGTCAGGGCGACGTAGGCGAGCCGGCGCTCCTCCGCGACGGCGTGGCGCCCGCCGTCGAGGACGAACGCGTCGATGGCCGCGCTGAGCGCCTTGCGGTCCGGGACGCCCCGCCAGTCGAGGTGCGGCAGCCCGGCACGGTCACCGCGCAGGTCGTAGGGCAGCGAGTCGAGCCCGATGAGCCAACCCTTGTCCTTGACGTCGCCGGAGCAGGCGTACGCCGTGGGGTCGCTGTCGGGGACCGGGGCAACGGCCGTCGCGCCGTGGGCGGGGAAGACTCCCTCGACGAGGGTGGGGACGGCGACGACGTCCCACTCGAGCCCCTTGGCGGCGTGGACGGTGAGGACCTGGACGGCGTCCGCGTCGGACTCGGTGTGTCCCGCGTCGAGGCCACGCTCCTGGTCCCGTGCGGCGTCGAGCCAGCTGAGGAAGCCTGAGAGCGTGGGACGGTCGGCGGTCGTGGCGTAGCGCGCGGCGACGTCGGCGAAGGCGTCGAGGTGCACCCGGGCCGTCGAGGCGGTGTGCTCGGGTCGAGAGAGCACCTCGATGTCGAGTCCGATGGCGATCTCGGCCTCGGCGACGAGGTCGACGAGCGGGAGGGCCGTGAGCCGGCGCAGCCGACGGACGACCTCACCGAGGCCGTGCAGGCGGGCCAGGGCCTCGTCACCGATGTGCGCGCCGTCGCGCGCGGTCCAGCCCGGGCGGGGCAGGTCGTCGAGGGCCTCGACGAGAGTGGCCGTGTCGGCGCTGTCGGCAGCGAGGTCGGAGCCGCGTCGGTCGGTGGCCGCGGCGTCCCCGACCTCCGGCGCCTCGGGCGTCCCGGGTGTTGCAGACGTCCCGGAGGTCTGAGCCGCCTCCGGCGCGTCCGGACCGCGAGCGGGTGTGCCGGGTGGGGTGGCGCGGGAGGTGCGGGAGTGCAGCTCCCGCGCCCATGCCCAGAGGCCCGCGAGGTCGGCGGCACCCAGCCGCACCACGGGCCCCGTGAGCAGTCGCATCAGCTGGTCGCCGCGGGTCGGGTCCTGCACGACCCAGAGGGCGGCGACGAGGTCGCTGACCTCGGGGGTCACGAGCAGACCGCCGAGGCCGACGACCTCCACGGGGAGCGCGCGTCGGCGCAGTGCCTCGAGCACGACGGGGAAGGTCGAGCGTCGACGGCAGAGCACGGCTGCGCTGCGTCCGGTGCGTCGACCACTGGGGCTGAACCAGTGCGACGCGATCCACCCGGCGACGTGCTCGGCCTCCTCCTCGGCGGTCTCGAGCCGAGCCACCTCGATGGATCCGGGGCCCGCGCCAGGTCGGGGCCGGAGCGGCTGCACGTGCTCCGTGGCGAGCGGCGCTGCGACGGCGTTGGCCGCGTCGAGGATGAGGGCGTCGTTGCGCCAGCTCGTCGACAGCGGCAGGACGTCGGCCGGGCCGGCGTCGCTCGCGAACTCCGAGGGGAATCGCAGCAGCGTCGTGGCACTGGCGCCGCGCCAGCCGTAGATGGACTGGTTGGGGTCGCCCACCGCGGTGAGCGCGACGCCGGGGTGGTGGAAGAGCGAGCGCAGCAGCTCGAGCTGGGCCTCGGAGGTGTCCTGGAACTCGTCGAGCAGCACGGCACGGAAGCGCTCCCGCTCGATCTGCCCGACCGCCTCGACCGAGCGGGTCAGGCGTGCCGCGATGGCCATCTGGTCGGCGAAGTCGAGCGACTCGCGCTCGCGCTTGAGCGCGAGGAACGCCTCGACGATGGGCAGGACGGTGCGCCGCTCGCGCAGCACCGTGATCGCGTCGCGAGCGGCCGTGAGCGAGCCGCGCCCGTCGCCGTCGGGCAGCGCGTCGAGCCGGGCGAGCACGAGGTCGAGGTGCTCCATGACCTCGGCCGGGGTGCGCACGTGCTCGGCCATCTCGCCGGCGAGCGCCATGACGGCCTGGATGACGGTGGCCTCGCTCTTGACGACGTCGTCCATGGGACCGTCCCACCGCGACACCGCCTCGGCGGCCAGCTGCCAGGCACCGGCCTCGGTGAGGATGCGGAACTCCGGCTCGATGCCCACCCGGAGCGCGTGCTCACGGACGAGGCGACCGGCATACGCGTGGTAGGTGGAGACGGTGGGCGTGCCGCCGAGCACCTCGGCGCCCGCGCCGTCGTCGGCGGGTGGCGTCCAGATGCCGGCGCGCTCGAGCCCGCGCAGTCGCTTGGCGATGCGCTGCGAGAGCTCGGCCGCGGCCTTGCGGGTGAAGGTGAGGCCGAGCACCTGGTCGGGGTCGACGAGACCGTTGGCGACGAGCCAGACGACGCGCGCGGCCATCGTCTCGGTCTTGCCCGAACCAGCGCCGGCGACCACGAGCAGCGGTCGGGCGCCCGCCTCGATGACGGCTGCCTGCTCAACCGTGGGCGGTGGCATCTCGAGGGCGGTCGCGATGTCGAGCGCACTGTGCTGCACGCCCTCGCCGCGACTGGTGGCCGGCGTGGCCTCGACGGTCGTCACAGGGCATCGCCCTCCGGCTGGACGGGGCACGACGAGCGGACCGGACACGTCTCGCACGCCTTGCCCTGGGCGGCCCGGAACTCGGCCGAGCCCATGCCCTCGGCGGTCTCCTCGACGAGCGCGCGCGCCCACGACGGGTCGTCGCTGCTCGTGAGCGGCGGCTGCGGCAGCACGCTCGGCTTGAGCCCGGACAGGCCGCCCTTGCCGATGAAGACGAGCGCCGCTCCGGCGCTGCGCGACCCGAGGGCGGGGAAGCCGCCCTCCTCGACCGCGACCTGGTAGGCCCCGAGCTGGCCGTGCTCGGCGAGCTCGGCCTTGGTCGGCTTGGACTTGCCGGTCTTGAGGTCGACGATGCGCAGGCGCCCCTGGGTGTCGCGCTCGATGCGGTCGACGCGCCCGGCCACGACGGCCCGGCCGACCTCGACCCGGAAGTCGGTCTCGATGCCGACGCGCTCCCAGTCGCGTTCGGCGCCGTCGCGGTAGGACACGAACCGGGCCACCATGTCGTGCGCCTCCTGGTGGGTGCGGTTGGTGACCCACCCGGGCTTGAGCCCGAGCCGCCCCCAGCGTGCGTCGACCTCGTCCACGAGCTCGGCCAGCGGGGCATCGGGCAGCTCGGCGACGATGTCGTGCACGAACGTCCCGACCGATGCGGCACCGAGGGACACGCCCTCGCCGCCGACGGAGGTGAGGAACCAGCGCAGCCCGCACTCGGCGAAGTAGGTGACCTTCGACGGCGACACGGGGACGGGCTCGTCGGGGCGACGCACGGGTCGCTCGCTCGTGACCGACCGCAGCGCCCACCACGACGCGGGGTCGGCGCCGCGCACGCCCTCCCGGGCCGCCGCGGCGAGCAGGTTGAGCGCCGGCTCCGCCACGCCCACGTCGGGGCTCACGGCCTCGCGGCGCAGCTCGCCGACGAGACCGGGCAGCGTCATGGTGCGCGCCACCTCGGAGTGCGGACGCACCTCGTCCGCGAGGCGCGTCGTCGCCGGCGGGTCGACGAGGTCGAGGTAGACGGACGGCTGCTCGTCCTCGTTGCCGACGGCGGTGACGAGCAGGCGCTCGGTGGCCCGGGTGACGGCGACGAGGAAGAGGCGCGTCTCGTCGTAGCGGACAGCGGACTGGGCGGCACGGAAGCCCGACGGTCGCTGGGCCACGACGTCGACGAGGTCCTCGGAGCCGAGGACCGAGCCACGCAGGCGCAGGTCGGGCCAGACCCCCTCCTGGACCCCGGCGACGACGACCATGCGCCACTGTCGCCCGGCAGCGCTCTGCGGGGTCAGCAGGGCGACCCGACCGCCCGACTGCCCGCCGACGAGCAGGGTGTCGCCCGGCACGTCCTGCCCTTGGATGTGCTCGAGGAACTTGTCGGGACCAGCTGTGGGCAGCCGGTCCACGAAGGCGCCCGCGGCGTCGAAGAGCGCGAGCACGGCGTCGAGGTCGCGGTCGGCCCGCTCCCCCGAGGTGCCCCCGGACAGCGCCTGTCGGCGCCACCCCTCGGCGACCCCGGCACCCTCCCAAATCGCCCACAGCACCGACTCGGCGGTGACACCACGGGCCCAGCGGCCGTCGTCGCGGACCCGGGCGGCGGCAGCACCGGCGGCCAGGGCCGTCGCGATGCGCTCGGCAGGTCGCGCCGTCGACCCGAGCAGCCGGGCCCGCGGCGCCGACTGGAGCAGCTCGGCCAGCAGCTCGTCGCTGGATCTCCCTCCGCCGGAGGCGAGCTCGTCCTGCCGCAACGTGCGACGCAGGCGGCGCAGGCCCACCGTGTCGGAACCCCCCACGGGCGACAGGACGAGGTCGGCGGCCCGCACCGGGTCGATGGCATGCGTCTCGCCGCGGTGCTCGGCCCGGGCGATCTCGATGCTCTCCTCGAGCAGGTGCAGCAACGGACGCACGGCGCTCTCGTCGCGGACCGGGGTCTCGGCGTTCCCGGCCTCGACCGGCACCCCGGCCTGTCCGAGCAGGCGGCGCATCGTGTCGGCCCGCCCGGACCCGCGGACGACGACGGCCATGTCGGTCCACGGCACCCCTTCGACGAGGTGGGCGCGGCGCAGCAGCGCTGCGACGTGGGCCGTCTCCTGCGCAGCCGAACGGAGCAGCGCGACCTCGACGGCACCCCGCGAGGGGTCGTCGGTGGCCGGCGTCATGCGACGCTGCTCACCACCACCGAGCGCGCCGATGCGTCGGGACACGCGGTCGGCCACCCCGGCCATCGCCTCGCCGAGACGGTAGGTGCGGTCGAGGACCACCGTCTCGCTCGCGCTGTCGTCGACGTCGTCGAGCAGGTCGAACAGGCCTCCGACGAAGCGCGGGTCGCGCCCGGGGCCGGCGAGGTCGGTCCATCCGTCGGCGAGGAAGCGCGGGTCGGCGCCGCGGAAGGTCTGGACCGCGCAGTCGGGATCGCCGACAAGCACCACGCGCGGGCCGCCGGGCCGGGCGACGACGCGCAGCAGCCGCGCGGCCGCCGAGGTGAGCTCCTGGGCGTCGTCGACGACGACGACGCGGATGCGCTCGTGGAGCCGGTCCAGGGCGGAGGGGTCGTCATCGAGCAGCTCGGCGACGGCCGTCAGCACCCAGGCGGGGTCGTACGAGCCGTGCCGGCTGAACGACGTGACCTGGTCGTACTCTCGCAGGACGGCGGCGGCGGCCACCCACTCGGGCCGGTCGTGCTCGGCGGCGAGGGTGGCCAGGTCGTCGGGTCCCAGGCCGTGCTCGACCGCACGCATGAGCAGGTCGCGCAGCTCGTTGCGGAAGCCGCGGGTCGTGAGGGCCTCGCGCAGCTGCTCCGGCCAGGCGGGCCCGGCCACCTCGCCCGAGGCGTGCCCCGCGAGCAGGTCGCGCAGGATGACGTCCTGCTCGGGGCCGTTGAGCAGCCGCGGCGGTGGGTCGCCCCGCAGCGCGGCCTCGGCGCGCAGCACGCCGAACCCGAAGGCCTGCCACGTGCGGGCGAGCGACTCCGTCGACGTGCCGCCGAGGCGCGCGGTGACCTGCTGGCGCAGCCCGGCGGCCGCGCTCCGGCTCGACGTGATGACGAGGCACGAGTCGGCGCGCAGACCCTGCCGCTGCACCGCGTCGACGACGAGCTCGACGGCGAGGGTCGACTTGCCGGTGCCCGGGCCGCCGAGGACGCGGAGCACGCGGGCGCTCGAGTCGAGCGCGGCCTGCTGCCGCTCGCCGAGCCGCACCTGCGCCGGGGCGGGGGCTGGAGCTCGACGGAGGATGACCACCGGAGGATTCCATCACGCCCGACCGACACTGCGCGCTACGCGATGGCGTATGCCGTGTGCATCCTCACGCGCGCACGCATCGGTGGCGCCGCCCGGGCTGACGAACTCCTCAGGGCCGGGGTGTTCAGAGGCCGAGCGCCACCGGCGTGGTCGGGACGTCGCCGGCGATCAGCGCCGCCAGCGGTGTCGCGAGGTCCCGCGGTGAGAAGAGGTCGGTCCCGTCGTAGTCGGCGATGTCGGCGTGCCGCCACCACCGCATCCCGGTGATGTGCTCGGCGGCGAGGTCGTCGTCGGGCAGCGCGCCGCGTGGTTCGAAGCGCTCGGTGCGCACCAGGAAGTAGTCGTTGACCAGCCCGTCGTAGCCGTCCACCTGCCCCGGGAGGGCGACCTCCTGGTGCCAGACGTGGACCGGGTCGGCGTTGACGCGGAGGCCTGTCTCCTCGTGCAGCTCACGCCGCAACGCCTCGAGCGGCAGCTCTCCGGGCTCGACGCCGCCGCCGGGGGCCGCCCACACGACCGTCGCACCCGGCGGCACGGCCGGGTGCGGGGAGCCGAAGCGGCAGAGCAGGACGCTGTCGTCATCGGCCAGGATGACCGCCCGCACGGCATGCCTGCGCCTCGTCGTTGCGTTCGGCTCGTCCATGGGGCGATGATCGGGCGCCGGCGACCGGGTCGCAAGCCGGACCCCGCCACGCGTCCTGCGCCGACCCGAGACGCTGCAGGCGCTCGCCCTCTCTCCCTCCTGGCGCGGGACCGTCGCGCAGAGCTGACGCCCACGGTCCGCGCGGGCACGCGAAGGGCCCGGGACGGCATACGCCATCCCGGGCCCCGCTGAGCAGGTCAGCCGATCACAACACGTCGAAGCGGTCGGCCTCCATGACCTGCGTCCAGGCCGCGACGAAGTCGTGGACGAACTTCTCGGCGGCGTCGTCGCTAGCGTAGACCTCGGCGAGGGCGCGCAGCTCGGAGTTGGAGCCGAAGAGCAGGTCGACGCGGCTCCCGGTCCACGTCTGCTCGCCCGCGGCGTTGGTCGCGGTGAACGTGTCGGCGCCCTCGTCGGCCGCGGTCCACGTCGTGCCAAGCTCGAGCAGGTTGACGAAGAAGTCGTTGGTCAGGGTGCCGACACGGTCGGTGAACACTCCCGTCGTCGAGCCGCCGGTGTTGGCGCCGAGGACGCGCAGGCCGCCGACGAGGACCGTCATCTGCGGGGCCGAGAGGCCGAGCAGGTTGGCGCGGTCGACGAGGAGGTACTCGGCCGGCACGCGGCCGGGCTTGCCGACGTAGTTGCGGAAGCCGTCGTGCCTGGGCTCGAGGTAGCTGAACGACTCGACGTCGGTCTGCTCCTGCGAGGCGTCGACGCGGCCGGCGCGGAAGGGCACCTCGACCGTGAATCCGGCTGCGGCAGCAGCCTTCTCGATCGCGACGTTGCCGCCGAGGACGATGAGGTCGGCGAGGGACACGGTGGCGCCGCCGCGGCCGTTGAAGTCGGCCTGGATGCCCTCGAGGGTGCGCAGGGTCGCGGCCAGCTCGGCGGGGTCGTTGACGTCCCAGCCGCTCTGCGGCTCGAGGCGCACGCGGGCACCGTTGGCGCCGCCTCGCTTGTCGCTGCTGCGGAACGTCGACGCGGACGCCCACGCGGCCTTGACGAGCTGCGTGACGGTCAGGTCGGAGTCGGCGATGGCCTGCTTGAGCGTCGCGACGTCGTCGGCACCGACCGGCTCGCCGGTCGCGGCCGGCAGCGGGTCCTGCCAGAGCAGCTCCTCCTGCGGCACCTCGGGGCCGAGGTAACGCGCGACCGGACCCATGTCGCGGTGGGTCAGCTTGAACCACGCGCGCGCGAAGGCGTCGGCGAACTCGGCCGGGTTCTCGTGGAATCGTCGCGAGATCTTCTCGTATGCCGGGTCGACCCGCAGCGACAGGTCGGTCGTCAGCATCGTGGGCAGTCGCTTGGCGCCGCCCTCGTCGGGGGCGGGGATGATCGCCTCGGCGTCCTTGGCGACCCACTGGCTCGCGCCGGCAGGGCTCTTGGAGAGCTCCCACTCGTAGCCGAAGAGCATGTCGAAGAAGCCCTGGCCCCACTGCGTGGGCGTGGGCGTCCACGTGACCTCGAGGCCGGAGGTGATGGCGTCCTTGCCCTTGCCCGAGCCGAAGGACTGCTTCCAGCCGAGGCCCTGCTCCTCGATGCCGGCGGCCTCGGGCTCCTTGCCGACGTACTTGAGCGGGTCGGCGGCGCCGTGCGTCTTGCCGAAGGTGTGACCACCGGCGATGAGGGCGACGGTCTCCTCGTCGTTCATCGCCATGCGCGCGAAGGTCTCGCGGATGTCGTGGGCAGCGGCCAGCGGGTCGGGCTTGCCGTTGGGGCCCTCGGGGTTGACGTAGATGAGGCCCATCTGGACCGCGGCGAGGGGGTTCTCGAGGTCGCGCTCACCGGTGTAGCGCTCGTCGCCGAGCCACTCGGACTCCGAGCCCCAGTAGACGTCGGCGTCGGGCTCCCAGACGTCCTCGCGGCCGCCACCGAAGCCGAACGTCTTGAAGCCCATCGACTCGAGGGCGACGTTGCCCGTCAGGACGAGCAGGTCGGCCCACGACAGCTTCTGGCCGTACTTCTTCTTGACCGGCCACAGCAGGCGGCGGGCCTTGTCGAGGTTGCCGTTGTCGGGCCAGGAGTTGAGCGGGGCGAAGCGCTGCTGACCCGCGCCCGCGCCGCCGCGGCCGTCCTGCACGCGGTACGTGCCGGCGCTGTGCCAGGCCATGCGGATCATGAAGGGGCCGTAGTGGCCGAAGTCGGCCGGCCACCAGTCCTGCGAGTCCGTGAGGAGTGCCGCGATGTCGGCCTTGACCGCTGCAAGGTCGAGGCTGTTGAAGGCCGCGGCGTAGTCGAAGTCCTCACCCAGCGGGTTGGCGACCGCGGGGTTCTTCGCGAGGACCTTGAGGTTGAGGCGGTTGGGCCACCAGTCCTCGTTGGACGTGCCCGCGGGGCGCGTCGACCGGTCGTGGGCCACGGGGCACTGGGCGGCCTCCGGCTCGTTCATCTCGCCGACTTCGGCGTCAGGCTTGGCGGTGTGCTGCTGCTCAGACACGGGACGTCCTTCTCTTCTTCGGGTGGGCAATTCAGGAGGCGGCCGCAGCGGCGCACTCGGGACACAGTCCCCAGTACGTCACCTCGGCCTGGTCGATGAGGTAGCCGTGGGTGTCGGACGGGGTGAGGCAGGGAGCCTCGCCGACGGCACAGTCGACGTCCGCGATCGCGGCGCACGAACGGCATACGACGTGGTGGTGGTTGTCGCCGACGCGCACCTCGTAGCGGGCGACGGAGCCCGTCGGCTGGATGCGGCGCACGAGGCCCGCCTCGGTCAGGGCGCGCAGGACGTCGTAGACGGCCTGGTGCGACACGTCGCCGGCGACCTCGCGGACCTGCCGGATGACGGTGTCGGTGTCGGTGTGCGGGTGGTCGTGCAGCACGGTGAGGACGGCGACCCGCTGGCGGGTGACCCGGAGCCCCGACTCGCGCAGCTGCTCCTCGACCTCGGCCCCGGACATGCTTCGAGTCTGTCCCGCTTTCTGGAACAAATCAAGTCTTGACGGCGGCGAGAACGACTGTGCGAGCGCCGCGCACACCACGTCCTGTTCCGCACCGCAGGCGACCCCGAACACTATGCTGGCGCGAGCGTCGGGAGGCTCCCGACCGGTCGGACGGAGGACGGCGAGCCGTGTGGTACACCGAGGTGCTGAGAGCCCTGCACGAGCGGCTGCAGCCCACGACCTACCTGGAGATCGGCGTCAGCGACGGCCACAGCCTGTCGCTCGCCCGGTGCCGCGCCATCGGGATCGACCCGTCGTTCAGCCTGACCTACCCGGTCGACGGTGACATCGCGCTGGTGAGGACGTCCAGCGACGACTACTTCGCCCGCCACGACCTCGGCACCCTGACGCGCGGCCTACCCGTCGACCTGGCGTTCGTCGACGGTCTGCACCTCGTCGAGTTCGCCCTGCGCGACTTCATCAACGTCGAACGGCACTGCGGCCCGAGGTCGGTCGTCGTCCTGGACGACATGCTCCCCCGCGCCGCCGACGAGGCCGCGCGACACCGGCACAGCCGCGACTGGACCGGCGACGTCTTCCGCCTCACCGAGGTGCTGCGGCGCTACCGACCCGACCTCGTCGTGCTGCCCCTCGACACCGAGCCGACCGGGATGGTCCTCGTCGCAGGGCTCGACCCCAGAAGCACGGTCCTGGCCGACAGCTACGACGCCATCCTGGCGGAGTACCGCCGGCCGGACCCGCAGCTCGTGCCCGCCGAGGTCCTCGAACGCCTCGACGCCGTGCCTGCCGCTCGGATGCTCGCTTCCGGTCTCCCCGAGGCGCTCGCCGACCGCACGCGCGATGACGTGGCTTGGCGAGAGGGCGTGCTCGACGCCGTGCGCGCCTGCGCCGGAACGGCGTTCGTGGGGAGCGAGTCGTGAGCGCACTCGTGCAGACCCTGCTCGACCTGGTCGAGACGGGAACTCCCCCCGGTGACCTGACCGGCCACGCGACCGGCGCCACGACCGGCACCTCCCGGCTCGACGTCCGCGACGTCGTGCTCGTCCTCGGGCACGACACGGTCGATATCGCGACCGGGCTCGGCGAGCGCCTGCCCGAGGCCACCATCCACGTGCTCACCGTCTCTGCCGACGACCCCGCGCTCACCGCCGAGCTTCCGCCCAACGTCCGGGTCACGACGTGCCTGACCATCTGGGACCGCGTCCACCACGTCGCCGGGCTCCCCCGACCCCAGCTCGTCGTCGAGTCCGGCAACGGTCGCAAGGGGCAGAAGCTCGCCTGCTTCCGCGAGATGTTCCTCCTCCTCGAGCCGGGCGGGTGGTACGTCGTGGACCGTCTCCACGACGTCGACGACCCCGCCCTGCACGACGTCGCCGGCGAGACGGTGCTCGACCTGCTCGAGCGCCTCGACAGGCCTGACGCCTCCGGTGCCCGCGCGTCCGGCCCGGCGGGTGCGGCCAGCGAGGCCGAGAACCTCGACGCCGCCGACGCCGAGCTGCGCGAATCCGCCTCTGCCATCACGCGTTCCGAGGACTGTGCCTTCGTCCGCAAGGCGAACCTGCACCGCTTCAAGCTGCGTGACGCGCGGGCCTCCGAGCTGCTCACCCGTCGCTTCGGCGACACCTGGGGGCGCGTCCTCGAGACCCAGCCCGCCTACTCCTTCACGAGCCGCGCCTCGGTCACCGTGCACGGTGACGGACCGGTGCACGGACCGGGCACCGTCAACGTGCCCGAGCGGTCGCTGCGCCGCTACTGCTCCCCCGTCGTCCTGCCGCGCCAACGCGTGATGATGGGCGACTTCTACCTTCCCGACACCTTCCGCCACCACCTCGGACGTCGGCTCGTGCACCACACGATGGTGGGAGGCAACGCCGCGCTCGACCGGCTCCTGTCACGGTGGGAGCCCACCCCGACCGACCTCCCCGGCAGCTACGTCTACCTCGACACCGAGTACCCCGGGCACTACGGCCACGTCATGACCGAGGTCATCTCGCGCTACCGCGCCTGGACCGAGGCCCGGCGCATCGATCCCGGGGTGCGCGCGCTCATCAGCCTGCGCGAGGGACAGACCGAGGTGCCCGGCTACCAGCGCCAGCTCCTCGACGCTCTGGGCATCCCCGCCGACGAGGTGGCCTACGTGGCGCACGACCGGGCCGTGCGACCCGAGGTGTTGTATGCCGTGACGCCGGGTTTCGCGATGCCGCACTACGTCGACCTCGGGCTGGGTGCCCTCTACGCCGAGATCGGGCGCCGGATGCACACCCCGCACCTCGAGACCCCGGAGCGGATCTTCGTCTCCCGCCGGCCGGGCGGCTGGCGCACGTGTCACAACCTGCCCGAGGTCGAGGAGTGGTTCGCGCGCGAGGGCTACACGGTCGTCTACCCCGAGGACCACTCGTTCGGCGACCAGATCAGCATGTTCCGTCAGGCCCGCCGGATCGCGGGTTTCGGAGGCAGCGGCATGTTCAGCCTGATGTTCGCGCCGGGGGCTCGGTGCGTCCTGCTGTCGGGCAACGCGAACACCGCCAACAACGAGTACCTCATCGGTTCCGTCGTCGGGCTCGACCTGCACTACTTCTGGTCCCCGAGCGACATCCAGCACCCGGAGGGCGGCTGGACCAACGAGGCCTTCCACTCGGGCTTCACATTCGAGCTCGACCGTTTCGCCGACGAGATCCGGGCGGCACTGGCCGACTGACGCGGCTCCGGCCTCAGCGGGCGTCGGGTCCGTGCAGGCCGGTGACCCGGCGGTAGACGTCTCGGAACGCCGGCACCTTCGACAGCCTCGAGACGACCGGGTCGACCCCGTGCGGCAGACGGCGCCGAAGGGCGGCGACGGGACCCGAGGCCTGTGGCCGCAGGTGCGCGCGGCCGGCCCCGCCCGTCGTCGAGCGCCTCGACGACCCGTGGAGGGCGTCCGGTCGGCTTGCCACGACGGTGAACTCACCCGTGCCCGAGGTGACGAGGTCGCAGCCCGTGGCGGCAGCCGGCCCCGGGCCGAAACTCCATTCCAGGACGGCGGTCCCGGGCAGCGTGGCGAGGCGGCACTCGACGCGCGGCGAGTCGTCGACGACGAGTCGTGCAGACAGAGGGTGCCCGTCGAGCAGGAGGGATCCTTGGACGACCCGGGGGCGGCCGTGGTGGGCGAGCTGCGGCACCCCGACCGTGAGCAGCGACCCGGAGGGGTTCTCGACGACGGACGTCCGTCGCGGGTCGAGATGACCGAGGAGCGAGCGGCCGGTGGCGCCGAGGTCGATGACGAGGGCGTCGCCGTCCGAACGCGCGCAGACGAGTCGTCCGTCCAGGACGGCCGGTGCGTCCGTGCCCGGCCCGGCGGCGACCCGCCCGACGAGCGGCTCCGGGTGGGCCGACACCGCCCCGTCGTCCTCAACGCGGTCCTCCGCCTGGTCGGTCGCGTCGCTCTCGTCGTCCGTCTCGGCGGGCGCGACCTGGAGCCACACCTCCAGCTCGTCGTCGCGATCCTCCGGGGCGAGGTGGACCCGGGCCGACCACTCCAGCCCCGGCTCCGAGTCCTCGTCGTCGCCCGAGACGGTGAAGATTTCGATGGGCAGGACGCGGACCTGGCCGTGGTGCCGACCGACGAGCACGAGCTCGACGTGTGTCGCGCCGGCGGCGTGCAGAGGCGCCCGTCCGCGGAGCTCGAGCACGTCGTCGACCCAGTTGGCGTCGGCCGTGACGTCCTCCAGGAGGCCGGCCCGGGCGGGGGCCCACGGCTCCCGACGGCTGCGCAACGCGGCGGGCACGACCCGCTCGACCCGTTCGCGGGAGCGCTCGACATCGGTGACCTCGGAAGCCAGGGCGTCCCGACGGACGAGCAGGATCGGCACCTCGGAGCCGCCGGGTCGCCCGGCTTCGGTGCTCACGACGAGCGAGTCCGGCACTCCCGCCTCGGACACGAGCCCGAGCAGGCTGCTCAGCGCGCCCCGGTCGAGCCGGTCGTCAGGGGACAAGGGCAGCACCCATTCGCCCTCGGCATGAGTGCCCTCCGCTCCGTCGACCACGACGCGAACGTTCGGGCGGCGAGCGGCCAGCCGCTCGAGAAGCGGCACGTGAGCGCCTCCGGAGGTGGCCAGGACGAGCTCCCACCGCTCGATCGGTGCCGTCTGGGAGTCGAGGTGGCGCACCAGGGCGCTCGAGTCCCGGGCGTCCTCGTCCGTCACGGGGGTCCAGACGGTGATCCGGCAGGTCATCGCAGTCGTCGTCCTTGTCGAGGCCTCGTCGAGGCACGCTGGCGTGCGTGCGTCACCCTAGCGCCAGACGGACGCCCTCGTGGGGTGGACGGGCCGAGCGCGTCAGTCCGCGACGAGCTCGACCTCGAAGCCCTCGCCGCTCTCGAGGTAGGCGGCGTAGTGCTGCGGACCGCCGGCATGCGGGTGCCGGTCGGCGAACATCAGGGTCCAGCCACCCGACTCGCAGTCCGCGACGACGGCGTCGACCTCGGCACGCGAACCTCCATGGAAGGCAAGGTGGTTCACTCCCGCACGCTTCCGCTCGTGTCGACCACCCTCGACGTCGGGACCCGACTCGACGACCACGTAGAGCGAGCCGAGCTCCCAGGCCTGCCCATGGCCCCAGTCGTCGCCGAGATGGTAGCCGAGCCGGTCCAGCAGCCACCCCCACTCACGCGCGGCGGCGGTGATGTCCTCGACCCAGATCTCCACGTGGTGCAGGCCGCCCCGCCTCCGCCGCACCCCGGCGACGTCCGTCCCGGCGACCTCTCCCCCGAAGTCCCACCTCGCCCGGGCCATGTCGGCGCGGCTGCCGTCGACGAGGCCGCCCACCAGGGGCGTGCCCTCGGCGCGCCATCGCTCGAGCGCGTCGTCCTCGAGGCCCTGCGGCGGCCTCCCGTCGGAGCGGATGACCCGCCACCACGGCACGTCGGAGCCGTAGCGACTCATGACCGTCCCGACCGTGCGTGGGCCCATGCCCCCGAGCCGCTTGGCGATGTCGCCGTAGGCGAGCACCCGCCCCTCGGGGATCGTCGCGACGAGGTCGAGCACACGCTCGGCGTGGTCCTCCAGCGGCACGGGCGTCCTCTCAGTACTCGGGTTGGCTCGGGTCGATCTCCCGGAGGTAGGCGAGTATGCCGCCCTCGACGTTCGCGACGTCCGTGAGCCCCGCGCGCAGCGCCAGGCGCGTCGCCTCGGCCGACCGTCCACCGACCTTGCAGTGGATGAGCACCCTTCTGTCCGTGGGCAGCTCGTCGAACGCCTCACCCGAGCGGAACGCGTCGAGGTGGATGGCGACGGCTCCGGGGATGCTGGCGATCGCGCGCTCCTCGGTGCCACGGACGTCGACGAGCAGCGGTGGCTCGTCTGCGGCCATCTCGTCGGCCATCTCGTGGACGGTGACGGTCGGCAGGTCGCCCTCGTCGGCAGTGGCGGCGCCGGGCACGCCGCAGAACTCGACGTAGTCGATGAGCTCGGTGACGGTGGGGTCGGTCCCGCACACGGGGCAGTCCGGGTCAGCGCGGACCGTGAGGGTGTCCCAGCTCTGACGCAGCGCATCATGGATCAGCAGACGACCGGTCAGCGGCTCCCCGATGCCGAGGAGCAGCTTGATCGCCTCGGTGGACTGGACCGACCCGATGGCCGCACACAGGACTCCGAGCACCCCGCCCTCGGCGCAGCTCGGCACCGAACCGGGCGGCGGCGGCTCGGGGAAGACACAGCGGTAGCACGGCCCGTGGCCGGCCCACCACACCGAGACCTGCCCGTCGAAGCGCAGGATGGATCCCCACACGTGCGGCTTGCCGAGCATGACGCAGGCGTCGTTGACGAGGTAGCGGGTCGGGAAGTTGTCGGTGCCGTCGACGACGAGGTCGTAGCCGCCGATGATCTCGAGGGCGTTCGAGGAGTCGAGGGCGACGTCGTGGCGCTGGACGGTGACGTGCGGGTTGACGCGGTGCACGGCCGCCTCGGCCGACTCGGTCTTGGGCCGACCGATGTCGGCGTCGCTGTGGATGACCTGCCGGTGCAGGTTGGTCAGGTCGACGACGTCTGCGTCGACGACACCGATGGTGCCCACCCCGGCGGCGGCGAGGTAGAGCAGGGCGGGCGAGCCGAGCCCGCCGGCGCCGACGACGAGCACCCGCGCGGCGCCCAGCCGTTCCTGTCCGTCACGTCCGACGTCGGGCAGCAGGACGTGGCGGGCGTACCTCGTCGTCTCGGCCGTGCTGAGGGCCCGACCCGTCTTGACCAGCGGATCCGTCGACATGCCCTCACCGTACTGCTCGGTATGGTGAGACGACACGGTCGTCTGCGGGGGCGGACGGCACGGCCCCCCACCGACCGGACGATCGACGCGCCCAGACCCGAAGAGGACCCGCATGGCTGACGAGACCACACCGCCGGGCCGCGGCCAGCGGCTGCCCCGATCAGAGCGGCGCGCCCAGCTGCTCGACGCGGCGCTCGGCGTGTTCGTCGAGAACGGCTACCACGCCGCCGCGATGGACGACATCGCCGCGCGGGCCGGGGTCTCCAAACCCGTGCTCTACCAGCACTTCCCGGGCAAGCTCGAGCTCTACCTCGCGCTCATCGACCAGCACACCGGAGAGCTCGAGCAGCTCGTCCGTGACGCCCTCGCCCTCTCGGACAACAAGGCGCGCATCAACACGATGACGCGGGCCTACTTCGACTTCGTCGGCCAGGAGGGGGCGGCCTTCCGCCTCATCTTCGAGTCCGACCTCGCCAACGAGCCGGAGGTGCGCAAGCGCCTCGACCAGATCGACCTCACGTGCGCCGAGGCGATGGCCGAGATCATCCGCAGCGAGACCTCGATGGACCAGGAGGAGGCGGTCCTCGTCGGCGTCGCCTTCGTCGGTCTCGCCCAGACCTCGGCCCGTCACTGGCTGACCCACGAGGCGACGCTGTCCAAGGAGACGGCGGTGCGCATCACCGCAGCGCTGATCCGACGCGGCTTCGGGGCCTTCCCCCTTGTCGGACGCGGCGACGGCCGGACCGAGACGTCGGCCGAGGGCGACAGGCCCGGTGGGGCGGCCAGGGAATCGGTCGGCACGCCCGCTGGTTAAGGTGACGACAGGACGCGGTCGACCGCGTCCACCAGAACTGAGAAAGCAGGTTTGACGTGGAGGTCCGCATCGGCGTGCAGAACGTGGCGCGCGAGATCACCTTCGAGACGACGCAGTCGTCCGACGAGATCCACGCCGCCGTCAAGGCAGCGCTCGGGTCAGACGTCCTCGAGCTGGTCGACGACAAGGGCGGGCGCGTCATCGTGCCGTCCGCCTCGATCGGCTACGTGACGACGGGTGCCGAGCGCAAGGCCGGCGTCGGTTTCGGCGCCCACTGAACGCATACGAGAAGAGCTGTCCTGCAAGGGATCACGTGACCACCTCCCGGTGACGACGTGAGACCGACGCAGTGGCGGAGGCCGTCGACCCGCTCGGGTCGGCGGCCTTCGTCGTGCCCGGCCACGCTCGGATGTGGCTGACGGGCGTCAGGCGGGTACAGGGTGGAGGAACGAGCCGGGTCCGCCGGGTCGTCGCCGCCCGCGCTGCGGGCTCGAAGGAGGAAGCGAAGACATGATCGGAACCATCCTTGCCGCCCTCGTCGCGGGTGCGATCGTGGGACCGCTCGCCCGTCTGGTGCTGCCCGGCAAGCAGCACATGAGTGTCCTGCTCACCGTCGTCCTCGGCGCCATCGGCTCACTCATCGGCGCGTTCATCTACTACAAGGCCACCGGCGTCAGTGACACCAAGGGGATCGACTGGATCTCCGGCCTCATCGGTGTCGTCGTCGCGGCCGCGCTCATCGTCGGCTACGGCATGATCACCGGCAACCGCCAGACGCGCTGATCCCCCGGCCGCGCGCCCGACGAGGGCTCGCGTCCCGTTCGTCCTTCGATGGGCGGAATCCCGTGGAAATGGCACCCGTCACATCCACCACTCCCGCCCCAACCGGTGGGACATTGAACTCGTTGCACGTGTTCGTCCGCACCCCTCGCGGATCAAACGGTCACCTCGTGACCAGAAGGAGCTGTGACACATGGTCAGCACCATCATCGGAGCCATCATCGTCGGTGCCATCATCGGCGCCCTCGGCCGGCTCATCCTGCCGGGCAAGCAGAACATCTCGATCGTCGTGACGATCCTCATCGGCATCGTCGCCAACGTCATCGTGACATTCGTCGTGCGCCAGCTCGGCTACTCCAACAACTCGGGCATCGCCTGGATCCCGCTGATCCTCGGTGCAATCGTCGCCGCGATCATCATCGTTCTCTACGGCCGCATGAGCCACAAGTCGGTCTGACCGACCACACCCGAAGGGCCCGACCACACGGTCGGGCCCTTCGTCGTCCCCGGGGGCAGGGCGGCAGACGCCCGCTCAGGCCGACAGGCCGAGGCTCGCCATGCGACGAGAGTGCTCGTCGGTCAGGCGCGCGAACATCCGCCCGAGCTCGGCGAGGTCGGCCCCGGCCCGGCCCGGCGCCCCGACGAGGATGCTGGCGAGGGCGTCGCGCTCCACGCCGACGCGCTGCGCCTGGGTGATCGCCTCACCGACGAGACGACGACCCCACAGCGCGAGACGGCCCGCGAGGCGCGGGTCCTGCGCTATCGCCTCGCGGACGACCATGACGGCGAACTCGGCCTGGCCGGTGTCCTCGAGCACGCTGACGACGAGCGAGCGGGTGTCCTCGTCGACGTAGCGGGAGATCTCCCGGTAGAAGTCCTGCGCGATCCCCTCGCCGACGTAGGCCTTGACCAGGCCCTCGAGCCAGTCGGAGGCGCTCGTGCGCTCGTGGAAGGCGTCGACGGCGGGGACAAAGGGCTCCATCGCCGTCTCCGGCTCGACCCCGAGGGACTGGAGCCGCTCGGTCAGCACGGAGTAGTTGCGCAGCTCGTGGGCAGCCAGTCCGGCGAGCGCCGACTTGTGGCGCAGCGTCGGCGCCAGCTCGGCGTCCTTGGCCAGCTGGCTGAAGGCGCGCAGCTCGCCGTACGCCAGCGCCCCGAGCAGGTCGGTGACGGCCGCGAGGTAGCCGGGCTCGCCGTCCTGCTCCTCGACGCCCTGCCCGGCGTCCTCGCCGGTCTCGGCGGTCTCGCGGTTCTCGGGGTTCTCGGGCGTCGCGTCCTCGCTCATGCGTCCAATCTAGTGAAGGAGTTCGGGCGTTCTGCCCGCTTGCCGGTAGACTGGGCCGGACAACTCGGTGCCCGGTCGGCCCGATGGTTTGCCCAGATGGTGCTCGCGGACTCTCCGCGCACCGGTGGAGCCCGCACGGTGATCACCTCGTGCGAGAGCCACTCACCGTCACTGACAGTCTCCGATCGGCCCGTCACGCGCCACTGAGCTCCCGCGAACGCCGGGGTGCTCGTGCCGATCGAGAGATGCCCATGACCCAGCCCCACGAGATCCCCGCCGACGCGGGGGTCACCACGGACGCGCCCGAGGCCGCCGTCGCGGAGACCGCCGCCCAGCCCGTTGCAGAGACCGCCGTAGAGCCGGCCGTAGAGCTCACCTTCGCGGACTTCGACGTCCACCCCGACATCGTCGAGTCGCTGGCCGAGCACGGGATCGTCCACCCCTTCCCCATCCAGGCCATGACGCTGCCTGTGGCCCTCGCCGGCCACGACATCATCGGCCAGGCCAAGACCGGCACGGGCAAGACCCTCGGGTTCGGCGTGCCGATCCTCAACCGCGTCCTCGCCCGCGGCGACGACGGTTTCGACGCGCAAGCTCGCCCCGGCAAGCCGCAGGCCCTCGCCGTCGCCCCGACGCGCGAGCTCGCCGTCCAGGTCGCGAGCGACCTCGAGCGGGCCGGGCGCAAGCGCGGCGTGCGCGTGCTCACCGTCTACGGCGGCCGCGCGTACGAGCCCCAGATCGAGGCCCTCAAGGCGGGCGTCGAGGTCGTCGTCGGCACGCCGGGTCGCCTCATCGACCTGGCCAAGCAGGGTCACCTCGACCTGTCCCAGGCCCGCACCGTCGTGCTCGACGAGGCCGACGAGATGCTCGACCTCGGCTTCCTGCCCGACGTCGAGACCCTGATGTCGCTGACACCCGCGTCGCGCCAGACGATGCTCTTCTCCGCGACCATGCCCGGTGCCATCGTGGCCCTCGCGCGCCGCTACATGTCCCAGCCGACGCACATCCGCGCCATGGGCGACGAGAACGAGAACGCCCACACGGTCAAGGCCGTCGAGCAGTTCGTCTACCGCGCGCACGCCATGGACAAGGTCGAGATGCTCTCGCGCATGCTCCAGGCCAACGGCCGCGGCCTGACGATCATCTTCAGCCGGACCAAGCGCACCGCCGCCAAGGTGGCCGACGAGCTCGTCGAGCGTGGCTTCGCGGCTGCCGCCATCCACGGCGACCTCGGCCAGGGCGCACGCGAGCAGGCGCTGCGCGCCTTCCGCAACGGCAAGGTCGACATCCTCGTCGCGACCGACGTCGCGGCCCGCGGCATCGACGTCGAGAACGTCACGCACGTCATCAACTACCAGTGCCCCGAGGACGAGAAGACCTACCTGCACCGCATCGGCCGCACGGCCCGCGCCGGCAACACCGGTGTCGCGGTGACCTTCGTCGACTGGGACGACCTGCACCGCTGGGCGCTCATCAACAAGACGCTCGACCTCGGCATCCCCGAGCCACAGGAGACCTACTCCAGCTCCGAGCACCTCTTCACCGACCTCGACATCCCCACCGACGCCAAGGGCCGCCTGCGCCGCTCTCAGCAGAAGCTCGCCGGCCTCGGCGCCGAGGAGATCGAGGACCTCGGCGAGACCGGCAAGCGCCACGGCAAGTCGGGCGCCGGCTCGGGCCGTGGTGAGCGGGGCGACCGCGGTGAGCGCGGTGGTCGGGGTGAGCGCGGTGAGCGTGGCGGCGACCGTGGGCGCTCGCGCGCCCGTCGCGACGACACCGACGCGGCAGCCGAGTCGAGCGACTCGGGCCAGTCGGGCGAGTCGGGCTCCTCGTCCGAGAGCGGCGAGAGCCGTCCGCGCCGCAGCCGCAACCGACGTCGTACGCGTGGTGCCGGGGCTGCGGCCGCCGGTGCCGCAGGCGCCACCGGGGGCGAGGAGTCGGCTCCTGCAGGCGGTGACTCCGCCAACGCGGGCGAGGGCGGCTCGCGCCCGCCGCGTCGTCGTCGCCGCGGTGGCGCCGGTCGTGGCGAGGCCGCTCCGGCGGCCACCGCTCCCGCCGCGGAGTGACGACCGAGAGCTCGTCCTGAGCTCTCACCGAACGGCCGCCGGGCACACGCTCGGCACACGCGAAGGCCCGGGTCGGGCAGCACCTCAGGGTGCGGCCTGACCCGGGCCTTCGCTCGTCCCGGCTGGTCTCGGGACGGGCTCGCGCCTCAGGGCGTCCAGGCGGCAGCGCCGTTCGCGGTCGCCATGCACCACGCGCCCCGGCAGGCCAGGTCGGCCCCCGCCGGGACGGTCGTGGCGGTCTGTCCCCACTCGAGCCCGTCCCACATCCAGAGGGTGCTGCCGTCGTAGCCCGTCGCGACGCAGCGGGTCGCGCTCTGGCAGGCGAGCCGGCTCGGGCTCCACGGGGTCGCCGTCTGGCGCCAGGCGGAGCCGTCGAACCGTGCGGTCACGGCCGCCCCGGTCGAGGACTCCCCGAGCCCCATACACATGGAGGCCGAGACGCAGGTCAGGTCGAAGATCGCCCGCAGGCCGCTCGAGGCGGGCTTGGACCACGACGAGCCGTTCCACCTCGCGTAGCGCCCGGTCCACGTGTCCACGGCCAGACAGCTCGTCGAGGTGGCACACACGATGCGCACGGTGGTGTTGCCGTCCCAGTTGGGGAAGAGCGTGGCCGGCGCGGACCACGAGGTGCCGTTGAAGCGCCGGAGCTCGCCGCCCTGGAACAGGAAGCACGCGGTCGGTGACGCGCACGCGAGGGTCGAGTAGAAGTTGACGTTGTCGAAGGTCGTCGTGGACCCCCACGCCCCGGTCCACTTCCGGAAGGTGCCCGACTGCTGGTCCACCGCGAGGCACCACGTGGACGTCGGGCACGACAGGAGGGAGCCCGACTCGCTGATCGTCGTCGGCCCCGACCAGGTGCTGCCGTTCCAGGTCAGCACGCTGCCGAGGGCGTCGCCGACCATGCACCTGCTGCGGCTGGCGCACGTCAGCTCACCCAGCACGCCGAAGGTCCGGTCGAAGAGCGTCATCGGTCCCCACGAGGACCCGTTCCAGCGGTTGAAGCGGCCCTTGGTGTCGACGATGAGACACATCGACGCCGAGGCGCAGTCGACGACGCGGTTCCTCCAGCCCATCGAGGGGGTCACGTAGCGGGTCAGCTCGGTGACCGTCCACGTCGACCCGTTCCACCGGGCGACGCGGCCCTCACCGACTCCCTGACAGGACGTGGGTGACGCGCACGAGAGGGAGTCGACGTTGACGATGAGGTTGGACCTCGTGTCGGCGATGCGCGCCCACGAGGTGCCGTTCCACCGCCAGGCCCGGCTGCTGTCCGAGCTCGTCACCATGCAGAACGTGCCCGACGTGCACGACACCTCGACGACGTTGTAGCCCGAGGACGACGCGAGCGTCGACGCGCTCCACGTGGTGCCGCTCGCCCGCATGACGCGCACCGAGCCGGTCGACGTCGTCCCCGCGGCCCAGCAGAGCGTCGCGGTGGGGCACGAGACGGACCGCAGCCGGTCGAAGCCCGAGGGCCCGCTCAGCGTGCCGACGCTCGTGCCGTTCCAGAAGCCGGCCCGCGCTCCCGCGTCGACCTCGCCGACGAGAGCGCAGCGCGTCGCGCTGTAGCAGTCGACGGAGCTCCACCTCGCGTCAGCCGCCGTGACGGTCCACGTGCCGGAGCGGTAGACGGCGTAGCCGCCGATGGTGAGGGCCCCGAGACAGAAGGTGGTGGACGGGCACGAGACGTCGGTGAAGCCGCGGACCTCGTCGCCGTTCTGCGGCAGGACCTGCGTCCTGCCGCTCCACGACGAGCCGTTGTAGGTCAGGGCTGCTCCGGCCTCGTCACCGACCATGCACCAGGTCGTGGTCGGGCACGACACCGCTGCGGGTGAGCCCTGGCGTGCCGGGAGGGGGACGCGACCGCCCCACCCCTGGGCCGGGGTCGTCGCCGTGAGGGGCACCGCCTCCGAGAGGTTGCCGGAGGGGCCACGTGCGAAGACGGCATACGAGTACGTGACGCCGGGCGCGACGCGCGTGTCCGTGAACGAGGCCGTGAAGGGTGCGCCGATGGCCACCCCTTCGTAGGGCGAGGCCGGAGCCGTGTCGCCGACGCGCCGGCGCACGACGTAGCCCGCGTTGATCCCGCTCGGCGCCGTCCACCTCAGCGCGACGGCCGAGCCGCTCGACGAGACGGTCGGGGCGGAGACGGTCGGCGGCACGCTGGCGGCGTCCTGCGGCCCCAACACCCAGCCGGCGAGGTCGACGACGAGGTGCACCCGGCTGGACGGGGCGACGGTGAGCCGGACCCAGCCGCCGGCGTCGACGGGAGCGAGCACCTGGGCGGCGACGGTCGATCCGCGCGCAAAGCTCAGCTGCGACACCTTGGGTGTGCCCGTGCCCGGTGCCGACACGGTGAGGAAGCCGTTGCCGGTCGCCCCGACGACCGTGACGTTGACGACCGCCGCGGCGGAACCGTGCGGGACCGGGGTGTAGAGCGGAAAGGCCGTGCCCGGCTCGACCGGGCTGCCGGCCCTCGTGTCGAGGATGCGCTGGGGCGCCGCCGTCACGAGGCCGCCGTCCGCGGACGGGTCGCCGGCCACGACGGCGCCGAGGACGTCCGCGAGCAGGTCGACGGTGACCCCGCTCGACACGCGCAGGTCCACCGTCCCCGTCGGGGACAGGCGCGCGACCACGAGGTTCGAGACGGTCCGACCCGCCGGGAAGTTCAGGGCCGACGTCGACGCGGAGCCGGTGTCGACCGGGGTGACGGCGACGTTGCCGGCCCGCGTCGGCGAGACGGCCGTGACGTTGAGGAGGGCGGCGGAGGCACCGGTGGCCGGCACGCCACCGCGACCGGCGACGGTGAGGTGTACGACCGCCGGACCCGTGACCCGGGCCGCGGGAGCCCCGACGCCCGAGCGGGTGTCGAGCAGTCGCGCGGGTGCCAGCGGGGCGACCGCACCGGGATCCGTCGCCGACCCTGCCGCGACCCACCCCGACACGTCGCCGATCAGCTGGACCGCGCCACCGCTGACCGACAGCGCGATGCGGCCATCCGGACCGACGGGCACGAGGGCGAGGTTGGTGACCGTCTGGCCCGCGACGTAGTTGACGTTCGAGGTCCCCGGCACGCTCTGTCCGGAGGCGTATGCCGTGACGCGACCGTCGCCCGTCGCCGCGGTCACGGTGATGCTGACGAGGACGGCACCGACCCCGGTGGCCGGCACCCCTGCGACGCCTGTCACGGCGACGCTGCGTGACTGTCCGCTGGGGACGATGCCCGCCGGCGCCCCGCGACCGACCCTGGTGTCGAGGATCCGGGCGGGGTGCACGAGCACCACCCCGCCAGGCATCGACGAGCCGGTCGAGACCATCGGTACGGCCGAGACGGCCGGGACGGCCGATACGGCGCGCGCCGGGCTGGTCGCGAGCGCACCGGCCGGCGCGGGCGAGGCGACCACCCCGGCGACGGCGGCGAGCGCGACGGCTGCCGTGGCGACGACGCGGCGAGCGCGCAGTGAGAACGCGGACATGATCCGACCCCCTGTCAGTCGTGGATCACACCCACGAGCGCGCTGATCCTAGGGCCGGGCCGGGGGCCGCACAAGCAGTCGCGCGCCCCCACCTGCGGGCCGCCCGTCGGGTCCGACCCGTGGTCTCGTCGCCGCGGCGGGCCATGCAGGCTCCTACGCTGGTTCCGGTCGTCCCGGACCGAGCCGAGGAGCGTGGGTGGAGTGAAGCTGCACGAGTCGATCGACGGTCGGTTGCGCGCGTTCATCGAGAGGCAGCACCTCTTCTTCGTGGCGACCGCGCCCCTCTCCCGCGACGGGCACGTCAACGTCTCCCCGAAGGGCCTGGACGGCTCCTTCGTCGTGCTCGACGAGCGCACGGTGGCCTACCTCGACCTCACCGGGAGCGGCTCCGAGACGGTCGCCCACCTGCGGGAGAACGGCCGCATCACCGTCATGTTCTGCGCCTTCGAGGGCGCGCCCAACATCGTCCGGCTGCACGGGACAGGTCGCTACGTCGGCCTGCAGGACAGCGAGTTCGACTCCTACCGAAGGCTTTTCGCGGATCTTCCGGGCGCCCGGGGCGTCGTGGTGGTCGACGTCGAGCGCGTCTCCGACTCGTGCGGGTATGCCGTCCCGCTGATGACGCACGACGGCGACCGGGACCTGCTGACCCGGTGGGCCGACAACCGTGGCGAGGAGGGGCTGGCGACCTACCGCGCGACGAAGAACGCCGCGTCGATCGACGGCCTCCCGGCCCTCGACACAACCTCCGGCACGACCCCCGACGCAACCCCCCGAAGCAACCCCCGAGACGCAGCCCGACGCTACGCCTTGAGGGAGCTGACAGGCGAACGGCCGGGCCCCGAAGGACCCGGCCGCACGCATACGCCCCCGTCGGGCGCACGCCAGACGATGGTCAGGCGCTGATCGTCGCGGTGTCGATGACGAAGCGGTAGCGCACGTCGCCGGCGACCACGCGGTCGTAGGCGGCGTCGACCTCGTCGGCCGAGATCTTCTCGATCGTCGCGCCGATGCCGTGCTCGGCGCAGAAGGCGAGCATCTCGGCCGTGGCGGGGATGCCGCCGATGTTCGATCCGGCCACGACGCGGCTGCCGCCGACGACGGCACCGGGCGCGAAGTCGTAGTTGCCGGCGGGCAGGCCGACGTTGGCGATGACGCCGAGCGGGCGCAGCAGACCGATGTAGGTCTGCATGGGCAGGTCCGCGCTGACGGTGTTGATGATGATGTCGAAGGTGCCCTTGAGGCTCTTCAGCACACCCTCGTCACCGGTGGCGTAGTAGGCCGTCGCGCCGAGCGCGAGGCCGTCGTCCTTCTTGGCGTCGCTGCGGCTCAGCACGCTGACCTCGGCGCCCATGGCGGCGGCGAGCTTGACGGCCATGTGGCCGAGGCCGCCGAGGCCGATGACGGCGACCTTCTTGCCGGGGCCGGCGCCCCAGCGCTTGAGCGGCGACCACACGGTGATGCCGGCGCAGAGCAGCGGGGCGGCGACGTCGAGCTCGATGCCGTCGGGGATGCCGACCGCGAAGCGCTCGGAGACGACGACCTGCTGGGCGTAGCCGCCCTTGGTCTGCTCGCCGTCGTAGCCCTTGCCGTTGTAGGTCATGACGGCGCCCTTGGAGCAGAACTGCTCCTCGCCGTCCTTGCAGAACTCGCACTCGCCGCAGGAGTCGACCATGCAGCCGACGCCGACGCGGTCGCCGACCTTGTACTTCGTGACGCCGTCACCGACGGCCGACACGATGCCGGCGATCTCGTGCCCGGGGACCATGGGGAAGTGCGCGCTGCCCCACTCCTCGCGGACCTGGTGGATGTCGCTGTGGCAGATGCCGGCGAACTTGATGTCGATGAGGACGTCGTCGTCACGCAGGTCGCGGTGCTCGACGGTCCGGGCCTCGAAGGCGGCTCCAGCGCTCGGGGCGACCAGGGCGGGGGTGGAAATCAAGAGGGTGTCTCCTTCGTGGTGGTTGGCGACGCTCTCAGGTGCAGCGCAGCCTGACCACCATTCATTCCCCGCCGGCCGGTCCCGGCGAACGGTGCGACCCGGGTCACAGCCTCGAGAGCAGGGCCGTCGCGACGTCGCGGTAGGCCTGGGCGCCCTTGGACGTGCGGGCCGTCGCGAGGATCGAGCGGCCCACCGCGGGCGCCTCCGCGAAGCGCACCGTCTTGGGGATCGGCGGCTCGAGCACCGGCAGGTCGTAGCGCTCCCCCACGTCGGCGAGCACCTCGCGCGCGTGGTTGCTGCGGCCGTCGAAGAGGGTGGGCAGGATGCCCCACACCTCGAGGTCGCGGTTGAGGATCTTCTGCACGTCGGCGACGGTGTCGAGCAGCTGCCCGACGCCGCGGTGGCTGAGCATCTCGCAGGGCATCGGGATGATGAGCGCGTCGGCGGCCGTCAGCGCGTTGAGGGTCAGCACCCCGAGGCTCGGCGAGCAGTCGAGCAGGACGACGTCGTATGCCGTGTCGACGCCTTCGAGGGCCGAGCGCAGGACGTACTCGCGCCCGGGCCGTGGCAGCAGCATGGCCTCGGCGCCGGCCAGGTCGATGGCCGACGGGACGAGGTCGACGCCCTCCTCGGAGGTGACGACGACGTCGCCGATCTCGGCCGAGCCGGTGAGGACGTCGTGGATCGAGCGCTCGACGGTGTCGGGGTCGACCCCGAGGGAGAAGGTGAGGCAGGCCTGCGGGTCGAGGTCGACGAGCAGGACCCGCTGGCCGAGCTCGGCCAGGGCCGCGCCGATGCTCGCGACGGACGTCGTCTTGGCGACGCCACCCTTCTGGTTGGCCAGCGCGATGACCGTGGGGCCTCCGTCGGCAGCGGGCCGAGCGCTGCCGGACGCCGTGGACGAGCCGGACGTGCGGGTGCGGGGCGCCATGCGTCCCAGTCTGTCAGGTCGAGCGCTCAGAACGCCGAGATCGTCCGCGGGGCGCGCTCGGCACGTGACAGAGCCGACACGACGACGGGCCCTTGGCCGTGCCGGCGCACAACGAGCCGTGTCAGGAGGGCGAGCACCGCAGGTCGGTGTCAGGCATCGTCGCGCTCCCGTGGGGTGGTGTCGTAGCCCGCCGGCTCGAGACCGGCCCAGTCGGACTTCTCGGGCCCCATCTGCTGACCCTCGGGGCAGTGGGCGCGGAAGTCGCACCACGAGCAGATGGCCGAGGTGCGGGGCGGGAACCGGCTCGACTCGACCCCGACGTCCTTGAACTCGGCGTCGGCCCGCCGCAGGTCGGACGCGATCGACTCGGCCTCGGCGATCTTGCGCCCGAGCGACTCGTCGGTGTGCTCGTGCGAGGAGACCGTGCCCGAGGGCACGTGGTGCAGCTCGACCCGGTGGCACGGCCGGCGGAACATGCGGGCTGCCGCGACGGCATACAACGCCAGGGGCAGCGACGTGCGCGCGTCGTCGTCGGTGGGCACCTGTCGGCCGGTCTTGTAGTCGACGACGACGAGCTCGCCGTCACGGTCGTCGAGGCGGTCGATGCGGCCCGTGATGGCGACCTCGTCGGTCTTGAGCGACACGCTGCGCTCGATGCCGACCGGCTGGTTGTCGCGGTCGCTCGTGCGGAGGTAGTCGGTGACGGCGTCGCGGACCCGGAGGCGCCAGGCGGCGGACTGCTCGGGGTCGCGGAAACCGACGTCGATCCACGACGTGCGGACGAGCTCGGCGACCCCGGCGGGCGTGCGCTGCCCGGCGGGCAGGTCCCAGAAGTCGCGGAGGACGTTGTGCGTCGCGATGCCGACGGAGGTGTGGGCGCGCTGCGGCCGGGCCTGCGGACGCGGACGGTCGAGGTACTGCATGCGGTAGCGGCGCGGGCAGTCGAGCCAGGCGAGCAGGCGCGAGGGCGACCCGGAGTAGAGCGGCGTGGGCATGCCGGCGAAGGTCGTCTGCTCGGCTGGTCCCGTCGTCACGCCGACACCCTACGACGCAGGACCGACACCACGTCCGACGACATCCCCACCCCGGCGTCGTGGACCGGCAACGGTCGCGAGCCGGTCTGCGGCCGTGTGGAACTCGCGCTCGAGCGTGTCCACGACCTCGGCGACGGGTGCCACCGAGCGGATGCTCTGCAGCCCCTGCCCGGCCGCCCACAGCTCGGACCAGCGCTTGGCCTCGGACACGGCCACGTCGTAGTCGCGCACGTCGTAGTCCCGGTGGCCCGCGCGCCCACCCGCGCCCACACAGCCGGGAGCGGCCTCGCCGGCAAGCCGGTCGGGGTCGAGCCCGTGTGCGAGCAGGCTCGGGCGCAGCCACGAAGCGTCGGCGCCGGTGATGCCGTCGCTGACAACGAGGTCGTCGGGCCCGTGGTCGACGACCATCTGCTTGTAGGCGTCGGCAGCCCTGCTCTCGGTCGTCGCGAGGAAGCGGGTGCCGAGGTAGACGAGGTCGGCGCCGGCTGCCACGGCTCCCGCCACCCCGGCGCCGTCGGCGATGCCGCCGCCCACCGTGACGAGCCCGTCGAAGATCTCGCGCACGGCCGAGACGAACGCGAACGGCGAGAGGTGCCCGGTGTGCCCGCCGGCCCCTGCACTGATGCAGGCGAGCCCGTCGACACCGGCCGCGATCGCCTTGCGGGCGAGGGCGAGGTCGACGACGTCGGCCACGACGAGACCGCCGTAGCCCTTGACGACCTCCATGACGGGTCGCGGGGAGCCGAGTGCGGTGATGACGACCGGCGGCCGGTGTTGCGCGACGAGCGCGAGGTCGTCGGCGAGCCTGCCGTTGGTCCGGTGGGTGATGAGGTTGACCGCCCAGGGTGCGGTGCCCGCGCCGGCCGAGACGATCCCGAGCCACTCGTCGAGCTGCTCCGGGGTCCGGCAGTTCTGGGTCGGGAACGCCCCGAGGATGCCGGCCCGCGCCGCGGCGACGACGAGCTCGGGCCCGGACACGAGGAACATCGGCGCCGCGACGACGGGCAGCCGCAGCGAGCGCAGCAGCTCGTCCGGCGTCACTCAGGAACCCCGGTCCGGCGCAGCATCCGCTTCAGCACCTTGCCGACGGCGTTGCGGGGCAGCTCGTCGCGCACCTCGAGCCGCTCGGGCAGCTTGAACGAGGCGATCTTGCGCTGGCGCAGCCACGCGACGAGCTCCTCGAGCGTCAGCGTCTCCCCCGGCCGCAGCACGACCACGGCCGCGACCCGCTCCCCCAGCCGCTCGTCCGGGTCGCCGATGACGGCGACGTCGGCGACGGCGGGGTGGTCGGCGATGAGGCCCTCGAGCTCGGCCGGGGCGATGTTCGTGCCGCCGCGGATCACCTGGTCGCGGGCGCGGTCGAGGTAGCGGAGGAACTGGCCGCGGTCGCCGGCGATCTCGAAGAGGTCCCCGGTGCGCAGGTAGCCGCGGTCGTCGAAGGGGCTCGGCAGCTCCTCGCCGTGGAGGTAGCCGGCGAAGACGCTCGGCCCGCTGATGTGCAGCTCGCCCGGGTGGCCGGGCTCGGTGACGTCCTCGCCCGTCACGATGTCGACGAGGCGGGTGTCGGTCCACTCGCCGGCCCGCGTCGACCACGTCACGCCGGGTGCGCCGAACCGGGGGAAGAACTGCGCCCGGTCGTCGGGGTCGGGGAAGTCCACCGGGCTCGACAGCAGCCCGATCCCCTCGTTGGAGCCGAAGAAGTTGATGACGCTGATCCCGCGGCGCTCCTGCCAGCCGCGCACCATCGCCGGCTGGAGGGGCGCCGAACCCGAGCCGATCCGCGTCAGGCTGCTGACGTCGACGCGCGCCATGAGCTCCTCGTTGCCGAGCAGCATCCACAGCAGCGCCGGCGGTGCACACGTGTAGGTGACGCGCTCGGTCGCGACCTGCCCGAGGAAGGTGGGCAGGTCGAACGGGTGGTGCTGCACGAGGACGCAGCCGGTGAGCAGCCACGGCAGGAACATCCCGCTGATGCCCGCCATGTTGATCATCGGGAAGGGGTTGAGCAGCACGTCCTCGACCGTGACCTGAGGCGCCTCGGTCGTCGCGACGCCGACCGCGAGCCAGTCCATGTGGCAGCGCGGCACGCCCTTCGGCGCGCTCTCGGTGCCCGACGTCCAGCAGATCGTCACGGCGTCGTTGGCCTCGTTGGGGTCGCCGGCCGCCTGCGCCTCGACCGTGCGGCGGTCGGCGTCCGTGGCCGCCTCGGGGTGCCACACCCGCACGCCGATGGGGAGCTCGGACGTCTCCGACTCGGGGCCGTACGCGACGACGGCGCGCACCGACTCGACGTCCGCGAGCGCCGTGGCCGCGTCGGCCGCGAGGTGACGCTCGCCGAACCGTGCACAGCTGACGTATGCCGTCACGCCGGCTCGGGCGCACATGCTGGCCACCTCACGCTCCCGCAGCTGCACGGGCAGCGGCGAGACCACGACCCCCAGCCGCCACGCAGCGAGGTAGACCTCGACGAGCTCGACGGTGTTGGGCAGCTGCACCGCCAGCACGTCACCCCGTACGAGCCCGAGCGACAGCAGGCGGCCCGCGAGGGCGGTCACCTCGGCGTCGAGCTCGTGCCACGTGAGCCGCCGCGGCGGCGAGCCGAGCAGGGCCCCCCGGTTGGCGGGGTCGACGACGGCGACCGCGTCGCCGCGGGCCAGGACCTGGTCGGCGAAGAGGCCGTCGAGCGTCTGCTCGCCCCACCACCCTCTCGCGCGGTAGTCGGCGACCTTGTCCGGCGGGTGGAGTCCCCGTGCCGGCTTCCCGGCCGAGGTGCTGGCCGACGTTGCGGCCGACGTTGCGGCTGATGTCACTGCGTCGGTCATGACGTCTACCTGACCCCTCGACGTGCGGTGCGCGGGACGATCTCGATGTCGCTGCCGTGCAGGTCGGCCGAGCACTGGTCGCACGCGAGGGCGACGGCGAGCGGTGCCCCGCACGGCACGTGCTGCTGGACGAGCGCAGGACCCTCGGCCGCGGCATACCAGTGCTGCGCCCAGTCGATGGCGACCGCGACGACGGGGTAGAAGGCATGCCCCTTGGCGGTGAGGTGGTACTCCGCCCGGCCCACCCGACCCGGCCCGCGCCGGCCTCGGGCCTCGAGGACGCCGATGTCGCAGAAGGACCGCAGCCGCTCGGCGACGAGTGCGGGTGGTGCGCCCAACGCGTCCACGAAGTCGCCGAAGCGCGTCAGTCCCCGCAGGGAGGCGCCGATGAGGGCCGAGGACCACCGGTTGCCGAAGATCGACATCGTCTCGGGGAAGAGGCCCGCCTGCGACCGGTCGGCACGGATGTCGGAGCGACGCCGCGTGGTCGAGTCGGGGACGGATCGCTCCCACGACCCGCTGGGGCCCCACTCGGCGTGCACGGTGCTCGACGGCACTGCCCCACGGCACACCCTGCAGGTCAGGTCGGGCGAGAAGTCCTGCCCGCAGAGCGCGTGGCGCATCGCGGGCAGCGTCTGCGCGTGACCCGGCACCCACTGGCGCTCCCAGTCCCAGATGGCGATGGTGACGGGCCAGAGGCCACGGCCCCGGGCGGTGAGGACGTACTCGGCCCGCACCGGCCGGTCCTGGTAGACGACGCGGTGCAGCACGCCCTCGCGCTCCATGGTGGCCAGCCGCGACGAGAGGACGGCGTTGGAGATCGCGACCTCGTCGAGGAACTGGCCGTAGCGCGTGGTCCCCCGCAGGGCGCGCTGGAGGATGAGCAGGGTCCACTCGTCACCGAGCAGGCCGAGCATGCGGCCGATGGCGTTGGTCGAGCCGGGCTCGAGCTGGGTGGGGACGGTGCCGAGGTCGACGTCGTCGACCGTCGGCTCAGAGGCCGATCGCATCCGCTGCCGTCTCGGCGGTGCTCCAGCGACGCAGCTCGGCCCCCGGCGCCCACGTGGAGTGGGTGCCGCTCGAGATCCGCTCCGGCAGCCGGAGCTTGCAGACCGGGCCGTCGGAGACCCGTGCGGCGTCGAACACGACGCAGTACGAGGCGTTCTCGTTCATGTCGGTCGTCAGGGTCACGAGGTAGCCGTCGTCCTCACCGGCGCTCCCGACGCGTGGCGCCATCGCGGTCTCGCTGCCGAAGACGTTGTCGCCGAACGCATACCGCTCCTCGGTGCCGGTCTGGAGGTCGTGCTTGACGAGCCCGTCGAAGAGGAACCAGGCGGGCTTGCCGGTGGCGGCGTAGGCGTAACGGTACTTCCCGCCGGCGTAGGCCCCGTTCATCATGCCGAACTCCGTGATGCTGTCGGAGAGCTGCTCCTCCCTGACGAGCCCGGTGCGCAGGTCGAGCCGCCAGCGGTGCAGCCGGGCCTGCATGCGGTCGAGGGCGAGGAAGCGGAAGGCGCGCTCCCACCGGTTGCCCATGCCGTTGTCCTTCGGCTCGGGGTCGCCCTGGTAGAAGCCGTCGAGGACGATCTCGTCGCCGTCCTCGTAGGCGTTGACGAAGTGGAGCACGTACGTCGACTCGGCCTCGAACCACCGGATGTCGCTCGTCTGCCCGCGCCGCGGCACGACGGCGAAGCGGCTCGGCATGTCACGGTGGAAGCGCGCGACGTGCGCTCCCTTGGCGAGCGCCTCCGGCTCCCAGAAGAGCGGGAAGTCGTTCAGCACGACGTAGTTCTCCGTGAACGCCATGTCGTGCGGGAGGCGGGGACCCGGCAGCGGGACGTCGATGTAGTGCACGAGGTCGTCGGCCTCGTCGACGACGCCGTAGTGCATGTACGGCGCGTCCTTGCTGTAGTTGAAGAAGAGCAGCTCGCCGGTGCGGTCGTCGACCTTCGGGTGGGCCGAGACGCCCCAGTCGAAGGGGAACCGGCCGTGCCACGTCGCCTTGCCCAGGGTCTCGGCCGACATCGGGTCGAGCCGGTAGAGGTCACCGCACTGGTAGAAGCTCGTCAGGGCCGTGCCGCGGTGCACGACGACGTCGGTCGACGACGCGTCCTTCATCTGCCTGCGGGCACCCCAGCCGTCCTCGCGGAGCGAGAGGTAGGGGGGCTCGGCGAGCCCAGCCCACAGCGACTGCCCGGCCTCCTGCTCCGCGAGGAGCCCGTCGGTGCGCACGAACCGGTTGCGGTAGAAGGCTTTCCCGTCGCGGAAGCCCACGACGTGGACCATGCCGTCGCCGTCGAAGGGGTGGTAGTGCTTGAGCGACGGGTGCACGGGGTTCTCGGTGTTGCGGAGGTAGACGCCGTCGAGGTCGGTCGGCACCTCTCCCTCGACGACGTCGAGGTCGTCCGCCCGCCACTCGGTGGTCTGCGGCTGCCACGGCCCCGTGCGGTAGGGGTGGTCGTCGTCCGCGGGCAGCGTCGAGAGCATCCGACCGACGATGTCGATGTCCATCCGGGTCTCCTTGCCTCGCAGTGGTTTCGGGTGGTTCAGGGGTGGTCTAGAGGTGGTCTCGGGGGTGGTGGTCAGTCGTCGACGGCGCCGACGACGAGGCTGACGGTGGTGGCGGTGCTGCCCCCGAAGTTGAGCGTGCCGAACGTGCGGGCACCTTCGACCTGGTAGTCGCCCGCGGTGCCGCTGACCTGCCTGGTGGCGTCGAGGAGCATGCGGATGCCGCTCGCCCCCACCGGGTGGCCACCGCCGATGAGCCCGCCGCTCGGGTTGATCGGCAGGCGCCCGCCGGGAGCGATCGACCCGTCCTCGACCGCCTTCCAGGACTCCCCCGGCCCGGTGAGGCCGATGTGGTCGATGGCGAGGTACTCGGTGGGGGTGAAGCAGTCGTGGACCTCGAAGCCGTCGAGGTCCTCGAGGGTGACGTGGGCCCGGTCGAAGGCGTCGGTGACGGCCCGGCGCACGTGGGGCAGGACGTAGAGCTCGTCCCGGTCGCGCTCGAGCTTCTGGCGCAGCCCGAGCCCGACGGTGCGATGGCCCCAGCCGTCGATGCGGGCGACCGGCCTCCGGCCGGGGTGGTCGCGCAGCCACGCGTCGGAGACGAGCACCACGCCCGCGGCGCCGTCGGTGACCTGGCTGCAGTCGTAGCGGCGCAGGCGGCCCTCGACCACGGGGTTGAGGGCGTCGTCCGTCGCGTCCGGGCCGGTCAGGTCGGGCAGGTCCCAGGCGCGGGTCTGGGCGTTGGGGTTGCGTCGGGCGTTGGCGAGGTTGAGCGCGGCGATGGCGCGCAGGTGCGCGTCGTCGAGACCGTGGCGCCGGTCGTACTCGTCGGCGACGACGCTGAAGACGTGTGGCCACATGAAGCGCGCGCCCTCGCCGTCCCGCCCCACCCAGGCGGCGGCCCCCAGGTGCGTGGCGGCCTCGTCGCCGGGCACGGTCTTCTCCAGCTCGACACCGAGCACGAGGGCGCAGTCGTAGTGGCCGGCGCGCAGGTCGGCCATGGCGGCGAGCAGCGCGACACCGCCCGACGCGCACGCAGCCTCGTGGCGGCTCGCGGGCAAGCCCCACAGGTCGGGGCGCACCGTCGCCGGCATGGCGCCGAGGTGGCCCTGGCCGGTGAAGAGCTGCCCGAAGGCGTTGCCGACGTGGACGACCTCGACGTCGGCAGGAGCGGCGCGGGCCGCCTCAAGGGTGCCGTCGACGACCTCGCCGACGAGGTGCGACACGTCGCGGCCCTCGCGGGTCAGGTTGCGCGCGAAGTCCGTCTGGAACCCACCGAGCACCCAGACCCCGTCCGGGGAGGTGCTCGGGCTGCCGGCCGTCATGTCCGCCTCCGCTCCCGACGCCGCCGTCGGTGCCCAGCCTGTCCTTCACCGGGCACGCTACTACAGCTGACAGAGTCACTCCGGGGAGCTGGCAGGAGCGGCGAGGCCGTTCTCAGCCCTCGCCGGCCACGAACGCGCGCACCGAGTTGGCGACCATCTGCACGGCGATCGCCGACAGGAGCAGGCCGGCGATCCGCGTCAGCAGCATCGTGCCGCTCTCGCGCAGCAGGGCGCGCACCCGGCCGGCGAAGCGCAGTACGAGGTAGACCGCGAGCATGGCGGCGACGAGCGCCGCGGCGACGGCGGCATACTCCCCCGTCGTGTCCGAGCGCTGCACCGCCAGCATCGTCGCGACGATCGCCCCCGGCCCGGCGAGCAACGGCGTGCCGAGGGGCACGAGCGCGACGTTGACCCCGGCGTCGGCGAGCGCGTCGGACTCCTTGCCCGTCAGCAGCTGGAGGGCGACGAGGAGCAGGAGCAGGCCGCCGGCGCCCTGCAGGGCCGCGATCGAGATGTGGAGGTAGTCGAGGATGCTGCGGCCGAAGAGCGCGAACATCGCGATGACGAGGACTGCCACGAGCGAGGCGCGCCGGGCCGCGACGTTGCGCTGCGCCTTGGTCAGGGACGCCGTGAGCGCGAGGAAGATCGGGACGGCCCCGGGCGGGTCGAGGATGACGATGAGGGTGATGAAGGTGCTGAGGAAGATCGTCGTGTCGAAGACGCTCACGGCCTCAGCACCTCGGTGACCCCGCTGGAGGCGGCCTCGATCGCCTCGAGCACCTCGGGCGCCGTGGTGTTCTCGGCGAGCCGGTTGCGCTTGCCCTCGCCGTGGTAGTCGCTCGACCCCGTGAGCACCAGGCCGAGCCGACCGGCGAGCGTCTGCGCCCGGGCGACCTCCTCCGGCCCGTGGTCGCGGTGGTAGGCCTCGAGCCCGACGAGCCCCGCGTCGCGCATCCGCTCGACGAGCGCGTCGTCGAGCGCCCCGGATCGCGTCCGGGTGAAGGGGTGGGCGATGACCGGCACTCCACCGGCGGCCCGCACCAGCTCGACGGCCCGGACGGGGTCGGGCGCGTAGTGGCCCACGTAGTAGGGCGAGTCGTCGCCGAGCCACGACCGGAACGCCTCGTCCCGGTGCCGGATCGTGCCGTTCGCGATGAGGGCGTCGGCGATGTGCGGCCGACCGGGCGTCGCCCCGGGGCCCACCTGGGCGAGCACCTCGTCGTACCCGAGGGGTATGCCGTCCGCCGCCATGAGCGCGACCATGCGTTCGAGTCGGGTGGACCGGGAGTCACGTGCCCGCGCGAGCTCCTCCGTGAGCGCGGCGTCGTCCGCGTCGGTGAGGTAGCCCAGCAGGTGGATCGAGGAGTGTCGCCAGGCGCACGAGATCTCGATGCCCCGCACCAGCGTGATGCCGTGGGCGCCCGCCGCCTCGGCCGCCTCGGCCCAGCCGGCAACGGTGTCGTGGTCGGTTATGGCCAGCACGTCGACGCCGGCCTCCGCCGCCGCCGCGACGAGCTCGGTCGGCGTCTCGGTGCCGTCGCTGACGGCCGAGTGGGTGTGCAGGTCGATGACCGGACGCGTGCGCGCCTCGCGCGCGGAACCGGTCGTGGTCACGCCCCTCAGCCTAGGGGCCGACGTGCGCGCCGCCGTCGATGCCACCCCGCAGGTCCGCGCGAGCCGTGGACCCGTCGTGGTCGCCGGCTGGCAACCTTTGTCGCACACGGCCCGTAGGTAGGGCATGGACAGCACGGACAGGGGAACGACGTGAGCCGACGCGACGCGGCGCGCGACGCCGACTTCACGGCCTTCATGGAGCAGGCCGGGCCGTCGCTGCTGCGCACCGCGTGGCTGCTGACGGGCGACCACCACAGGGCGCAGGAGCTGACCCAGGCGTCACTCGTCAAGACGTATGCCGCGTGGCCGCGGGTGCGTGAGGGCGAGGCGCTCGCCTACGCCCGACGGGTCCTCGTCAACCACCGCACCGACGTCTGGCGCGCCACGCGCCGGGAGGTCGTGACCGACACGCCTCCGGAGACGCCGGCACGCGCGGTCGAGGGCGCCGGCCGGCGCGACGCGGAGGGCACGAGCGACGACCGCGACCAGGTCGTCCGACTGCTGCGCACCCTGCCCGAGCAGCAGCGACGGGTCGTCGTGCTGCGCTACTACACCGACCTGTCCGAGCAGGCCACGGCCGAGGTGCTCGGCATCTCCGTCGGCGCGGTCAAGAGCGCCGGCTCCCGCGGGCTCGCCGCCCTGCGCGCGGCCCTCGCCGATGCCGCGGCCCGCGAGGACGCGCCCGCCACCGCTGCCACCACCACCGCCACCGACCAACGACCGTCCGCCCGAGAGAGGAGCGCTCGATGAACGCCGCACCGGACACCGACATCAGGGCCGCGCTCGACGACGCGAGCCGCGTCGCCGGCCTGACCTTCAGCCCCGAGGCGGTGCTCGCGGAGGGGCACCGGGTCGTGCGCCGCCGCCGTCTCGCGGCCACCGGCCTCGTCGCCGCCGCCACCGCGGTCGTCGCCGTCGTGGCGGTGCAGCTCGTCACCGGCCAGCCCCGTGCTCTCCCGGCCGGCGACCCGAGCTCGAGCAGCACTCTCGGGCAGGCCTCCGGCGAGCTCACCGGGTCGACCTTCGACGTCGGGGTCCCCAAGAACGGTCCCGGCGTGCGGGTCGACGTCTCACCGGTCGGCGCAGGGCGGGTCGTGGAGCGATGGACCCTGTCCGACGGCGACACGGTGCGTCGCACCGTCAGCCGCACGGTTCCGGCCACCGCCCCCGGTCGGGCGAGCTTCCTCATGCCGCGGGAGTCCGGGCAGCAGGGCGTCGTCTACGCCTACGCGCTGACCGGACCCGAGGGCACGGCCTCGGGAGTCGTCATGACCCAGGTCGTGACAGCCCCGGACCTGGCCACCGGGCAGGGTTCCGGTGGGGTCCTGACCGACCCCGCGAGCGGACGGGCGCTCGGGTCGCTCACTCGCGTCGAGACCGGGTCGGCCGACCCCGAGCAGGTGATCGGGCTGATCTGGAACCGCACCCGTCCGACCACCACCGCCACTCCCGCCATCGACTGGCTCGCCGACGGTGCCGCCCTGCGCGCGGGGCGCACCGGTGGCGTGGACGCGGCCGTGGTCACGGTGAGCGCTCGGACGTCGGTCCTGCTGTGGCGCGACGGCGACCGTTTCGGCTTCGGCCGGCGCAGCGGGCCCCTCGCCCTGAAGGACGCCGGGAGCCTGCAGGTCGGGGTCGAGCCGCACTCACCGGCGGCGGCAGGCACGGAGAACGACCTTGCGGTCGGGTGGGTGACGGCCGGACCCGTCGCCCTGACCTCCACCGACCCGTCCGACGCGTTCACGGTCTCCTACGGCGACCCGGTCGGCGGCCGCACCCCCTTCGTGGCGCGATCGGCCCAGCCGGAGGTCAAGGGCACCGTCACGGTGACCGGCGGCGGAGAGACCCAGACCGTCACGTCGTGGGACTCCCAGAGCTCCTGAGGCTGCGTCGTGGAGGATCGCCGGCAGCTGGTGCCGGGGATCCTCCACGAACCGACGGTCAGGCCTGGGAGGACCCGTGCGTCGCAGCGTCCTGGCCGGGCCAGTTCTTGTCCGGCACCGGCACGGGACGGCCGGGCTGCTCGCCGCCGCGCGCCTCGAGGTAGTTCTCCTTGGGCACCATGACCTTGCGACGGAAGATGCACACGACGGTGCCGTCCTGCTTGTAGCCGATCGTCTCGACGTGGACGACGCCGCGGTCGTCCTTGGACGTCGACTCCCACTTGTCGAGGACCGTCGTCTCGCCGTAGATCGTGTCGCCGTGGAAGGTCGGCGCGACGTGGCGCAGCGACTCGATCTCGAGGTTGGCGATCGCCTTGCCCGACACGTCCGGCACCGACATGCCGAGCAGGAGCGAGTAGACGTAGTTGCCGACGACGACGTTCTGCCCGAACTGCGTCGACCCCGCGGCGTAGTGGGTGTCGAGATGCAGCGGGTGGTGGTTCATCGTCAGCAGGCAGAAGAGGTGGTCGTCGTACTCCGTGACTGTCTTGCCGGGCCAGTGGCGGTAGACCGCACCGACCTCGAACTCCTCGTAGCTGCGTCCGAACTGCATTGCCGCTCCTCGTCGAGTGAACTCACCCGGCCCCGCTGGGACGAGCGGCTCCCAGCCTGCCGGAGCGGACGGCATACGCCCATGGTCGTACGCCGTGTGCTTGCTCACGATGGCCCCTGGCCGGCCGTGTCGTCCGCCACTGCGGGCAGGTCGCTCGTCTCGGAGAGGACGGGTGCGGTGCTGCCCGTGGCCGTCGGGTCGGGGTCGGCCGGGAGGGTCGCCCCCGCGGCCGGACGCGGACGCACCCCCTGCTGCTTGGCGACGAGCAGGCTGGCGAAGTAGGTGCCGAGGGAGACCCCGGCGGCGAGGCCGAGACCGAGACCGAAGGCCTGGAGCAAGGTCGGGACGCCGACGGCGAACCCGTTGCCGTCGGGGTTGGTGACGAGCTGCGAGATACCCTCGTAGGCCATCCGCCCGGGCAGCAGCGGCACGATCGCGGCGGTCGTCACCGCGAGCGCCGAGATGGTGAGGCGGCGCGCGACGAGTCGAGCCGTGAAACCGATGACGAGCGCGGCTGTCGCCGACGCCGTGACCGCGCCGAGCTCGAGCGTCCGCTCGGCGAGTGCGAGGACGACCCACCCGGCGCCACCGGCCAGGCCCGCGACCACGACGGCGGTGCCGGTCGCGTACGACATGACGGCGAAGGCGACGGAGATGATGACGGCGCAGACGACCTGCACGACGACGTTGTCGCTGAGCATCGTCTGCGAGCTGATCGCGATCGGGTAGTCGAGGCGCTTGCCCAGCGAGAGCACGACGGAGATGCCGACCGCGATGCCGAGCGAGAGCACGACCACCTCGAAGCCGCGGGCTCCGGCCGTGACGTAGTAGCCCTCGAGGGCGTCCTCCGCGGCGCCGACGACCGAGAGCCCGGACAGCAGCAGGACGATCCCGGAGGCCACGACGAGCGAGGGTGAGACGTCGCCGACGAAGGTCAGGCCGGCCGACTGGGCCACGACGACGAGGGTCGCGACGGCGGTCGGGATGGCCGCGCCGACGCACTGGGCGAAGAAGGCGGCCACGCCGGCGCCGGTGAGCCAGGCGAGGACCCGTCCGACGACGGTCGCGGTGAGGAAGCTGAGCAGGATGATGAACGGGCCGCCGCCGACGAGACCCGCCGCGCCGGCGGCGAGTGCGCCCCCGGCGACAGTGACGAGCCACCGGCGGTAGGGGTGCGGCGCCGTGATGACCGAGTCGAAGCGCACGCGCGCCTCGTCGACCGGGACCGGGTCCTGGGCGAGCTCGACGATGAGGCCGCGCAGGCGCTCGAGGCGCGTGTAGTCCTGCACGCGGAACCGCACGATGCGCATGACCGTGATCGGGTCGGCGTTCGGGCCGCGATGGTAGGAGACGGTGACCGACGTGTAGGTGACGTCGACGTGGACCGAGCTGAGCCCGTACGCCTTGGTCAGGGTCAGCACGGTCGCCGTGACGTCTGCGGCTGCCGCACCGGTCGCGATCATGGCGACTCCGGCGCGCATCGCAAGGTCGATGACGGCCTGCGCCGTGACCGAGTCGACACCGTCGGGCGTCGTCCAGATCGGGATCTCGTCGGTCGGTGGGCCGCTCGGGCTCAGGGCCCGCCGGGTGCTGGCCCGCAGCGAGGGCAGGCTCGCGCGGGCGGTGGTCGGCCGGGTGGGTCGGTCGGTGCGGGCCACCCCACGACCGTATGCCACGACCGGACCGCCGCGGACACCCCTCCCGGCGTGCGACTGCGCTCCTCTCGCCGTCGCTCCCCCGGTCCTCGTCCAGCACGCCAGAACTCGGTTCGGTGGCACCCCGCCCGCGTGGCACGATGACGCAATGAGTGAAGAGCAGAAAGCCTCTCCGAGCCGCAAGCCGGCGACGACCGACGAGTTCCGGGCGTTCGTCGCGAGCGGCTGGGCGCCGCGCAGCACCGAGGTGACCCCTCGGGCCGAGGTCGCCGACCACGCAGCCCATCGTCGTGACGCCGTCAGCGCCGCCTTCCCCGGCGAGCGCCTGGTCATCCCGGCCGGCGGTCTCAAGGTGCGCAGCAACGACTGCGACTACGTCTTCCGCCCGCACAGCGCCTTCGCCCACCTGACGGGCCTCGGCAGCGACCGCGAGCCCGACGCCGTCCTGGTGCTCGAGCCCCGGCGCGCCACCGACGGCGGCTCCGAGGGGGGCTCCGAGGACGGCCACGAGGCCGTGCTCTACTTCCGTCCTCTCGCCGACCGCGACACCGAGGAGTTCTTCGGCGACTCGCGCTACGGCGAGTTCTGGGTCGGGGCGCGTCCCACGCTCGCCGACATCGAGTCCGAGCTCGGCCTCACCGCCCGGCACATCGACGAGTTCGGTGAGGCCGTCGGCAAGGACGCCGGCGAGGTCACGGTCCGGGTCGTGCGCGACGCCGACGCCGAGGTCGCGGCGCGCGTCGACAAGGCCCGCGACGCCGTGGCCGGCACGCAGGAGGCCGCCGAGGCCGAGACCCGCGTCGACCGCCAGCGCGAGGCCGACGAGCAGCTCGCCGCGTTCCTGTCGACCCTGCGCTTCGTCAAGGACGAGTGGGAGATCGAGCAGATGCGCGACGCCGTCGCCGGCACCCACCAGGGCTTCGACGCCGTCATCGCCGACCTCCCCGAGGCGGTCCGCCGCGGCCGCGGCGAGCGCTGGGTCGAGGGCGTCTTCGGCCTGCACGCCCGCCACCACGGCAACGGCGTCGGCTACGACTCGATCTGCGCGAGCGGCGACCACGCCAACACGCTCCACTGGATCAAGAACACCGGTGACATCAAGGACGGCGACCTGCTGCTCCTCGACGCCGGTGTCGAGGTCGACTCCCTCTTCACCGCCGACATCACCCGGACCCTTCCGGTGAGCGGCACCTTCAGCGACGCGCAGCGCAAGATCTACGACGCCGTGTACGCCGCGCAGGAGGCGGGCATCGCCGCCTGCCGGCCCGGCAACAAGTTCAGCGACGTCCACAAGGCCGCCATCCGCGTCATCGCCGAGCACCTGCACGAGTGGGGCCTTCTCCCCGAGGGCGTCGACGTCGAGGGCACCCTCGATGCCGACCACGGGCAGTACCACCGCCGCTGGATGGTGCACGGCACGAGCCACCACCTCGGCATCGACGTCCACGACTGCGCGCTCGCCACCCGCGAGCAGTACTCCGACGCCGAGCTCAAGCCGGGCATGGTCATCACCGTGGAGCCGGGGCTCTACTTCAAGGCCGACGACGAGCTCGTCCCGGCCGAGCTCCGCGGCAACGGCGTGCGCATCGAGGACGACGTCCTCATCACGGAGGACGGCTGCGAGAACCTCTCGGCCGCGATGCCGCGCAGCTCCACCGAGGTGGAGCAGTGGATCGCCGGCATCTGGGGCGCCCGCGCCTGACCGCGTCCCCTGCGCATACGTCGAGCGCCCACGTCCCCGTCGGGACGTGGGCGCTCGGTGCGTCTCGGCTGGCGCGCCGCCGGTTCGAGCCCGCCGGTTCGAACCCGCCGGGTCGGACCGGCGGTCAGGCCGGAGTCGTTCAGCCGGCGGGCGGCGGGCCTGGCTGGTCGGTGCCGGTCGGCGGCCTGGTCGCCGCGGGAGGGTCGGTCGCTGCGGGTGCGTCGGTCGCTGCGGGTGCGTCGGGCACGGCCGGCGAGTCGGGCACGGCCGGCGCAGGCGTGGCGGGCGTCGCGGGCGTGACGGCCGAGGCGCCGAAGCCGGTGTGGCTGACCGCGATGCCCGCCTTGGCGAGGATCTCGCGTCCCTGCTGGGCGAACTTGTGCTCGCAGAACACCTCGTAGCGCGTCGCCACGACCTGGCTCACGGACGAGAAGTCACGCGCGCCGCGGGTGAAGGCATACCCGACGAGCGACCACACGAGGCCGAAGACGGCGCCGTAGAGCGCGGTGTAGAGCAGCAGGGTGATCGGGCTCGAGGGACGGGAGAAGAGCGAGAGGATCAGGCCGACGAAGAGCCCGAGCCACACGCCGGACAGCAGGCCGCCGAGGGCGACGCGACCCCACGTGAGGCGGGCGGTCACCCGCTCCATCTGCTTGAGGTCGGTGCCGACGATGAGGCAGTTCTCGACCGGGAACTGGTTGTCCGACAGCGTGTCGACGGCCTTCTGCGCATCGACGTACTGGTCGAACACGCCCAGCGACATGGGGTACTCCAGGGACAGCGTCGCGAATCCCTGGCGTCCCCCCGGACCCTTCGGTTGCAGGCTCATGGTCCCATCCTCGCATCCCCGCCGCCGCGGGCAAGGGACGCTCAGGACTTGAGCTTGTAGTCCTCGACGAGGCGACGTCCGATGATCATGCGCTGGATGTCGGCGGTGCCCTCCCCGATGAGCAACATCGGGGCCTCGCGGTAGAGCCGCTCGATCTCGTACTCCTTGGAGTAGCCGTAGCCGCCGTGGATGCGGAAGCTGTCCTCCACGACCTGCGAGCAGTACTCCGACGCAAGGTACTTCGCCATGCCGGCCTCGAGGTCGTTGCGCTCGCCGGAGTCCTTCTTGCGGGCGGCCTTGACCATCATCTCGTGGGCGGCCTCGACCTTGACCGCCATGTCGGCGAGGCGGAAGAGCACGGCCTGGTGGTCGACGATCTTCTTGCCGAAGGTCTCGCGCTGCTGGGCGTAGGAGACGCCGAGCTCGAAAGCCCTTCTCGCGACACCGCATCCGCGGGCTGCGACGTTGACGCGGCCGACCTCGACGCCGTCCATCATCTGGTAGAAGCCCTTGCCGGGCTCGCCCCCGAGGATCTGGGCGTCGGTGGTGCGGTGGCCGTCGAAGACGAGCTCGGTCGTGTCGACGCCCTTGTAGCCCATCTTGTCGATCTTGCCGGGGACGGTGACGCCCTGGGCGGTCTCGCCGAAACCCGACTCCTTGTCGATGAGGAAGGTCGTCATGTTCCGGTAGACCGAGTCGGCTCCGGTGTCGGTCTTGACGAGGACGGCGACGAGGTTGGCCGAGCCACCGTTGGTCAGCCACATCTTCTGGCCGTTGATGGTCCAGCCGCCGTCGTCGCCCTTGACGGCCTTGGTCTTGATCGCCGAGACGTCGGAGCCGCAGCCGGGCTCGCTCATCGAGAAGGCGCCGCGGATCTCGCCGGTCGCCATCTTGGGCAGGTAGTGCTGCTTCTGCTCCTCGGTGCCGTGCTGGAGCACCATGTAGGCGACGATGAAGTGGGTGTTGATGATGCCGCTGACGCTCATCCAGCCGCGCGCGATCTCCTCGACGCAGAGGGCATAGGTCAGCAGCGACTCGCCGAGGCCGCCGTACTCCTCGGGGATCATCAGCCCGAAGATCCCCATCTCCTTCATGCCGTCGACGATGGCCTGCGGGTACTCGTCCTTGTGCTCGAGCTCGGTGGCGACGGGGATGATCTGCTCGTCGACGAACTCACGGACGAGCTTGATCAGCTCGGTCTGCTCCTCGGTGAGGCCGTCGGTCTGCTGCAGTCGGGACATGCTCGAATCGCCACCTTGCGTCTGGGCTCTCGGTCAACTGCGACCGAGTATGCCGTCGCGCCGGCCGGGCGGTCACCGCGCAGGCGTGTGAGGGTCGACACCTGTGTCGTCGGTCACCGGGTGGCGGCTCACCAAGGCTGGCCGAAGCCGACCTTCTTGGACTTGACCGGTCCCTCGAGCGTCGAGCGCTGGCTGAAGTTGCCGTCCTTGAGACCGGCCGTGACGGTGCGCAGCAGGTCGGCGCGGGGTGCGCCGGGCTGTCCGGCGAGCGCCTTGAGGAAGAGGTAGGTGAAGGCTCCGTTGGAGCGGCCCCCGAACGTCGCGTCCGAGGCCGTCTGCCCGGACTTGCAGGCCGCGAAGAGCACGGGCTTCGAGGCGGTCGACCGGCTCTTGGTCAGCTCGACGAGCGCCCTGCGGTCGGGTCGGCCGGTCGGCGCGAGGGCCCGCAGCGCCCGCGCCGTCTCAAGCCCCTTGCGGGTCGGCGGCGGCAGGAAGCGGGGCTTCCGGCCGAGCAGCTGGGCCTGCATGATCTCCTCGAGGTCCTTCAGGCCGGTGCCGCTGTGGCACGTGTCGAGCAGCACCTCGAGCAGGACGCCGGACGGCACGCGCGCGAAGAGATCGCGCAGCTCGTCGTCGACGATGACCGTGTCGCGGTCCCACTGGTCGCCCTTCTGCCGGATGTCGTGGCAGGCGAAGGCCTCGTCGAGATCGTCGGGCTCGAAGTCCCCCCCAGGCTCGTTGGGCACCTGGGTGCCGTGGCTCGAGATGGTGAAGACGATGTGGTCGCCGGGCTTGGCCGTGTCGACGAGCTTGGTCAGGGCGCCCATGACGGCACTCTTCGTGGCGGCGGCGTCGGTGAGCACCGTCGTCGAGCGACCGGTGAAGCCGAGGGGCCGCAAGGCCTTGGCGACGTCGTTGGCGTCGTTGACGCAGCCGTTGAGCCAGCTCGACTGCGGTAGCGACTCGAACTCGTTGATCCCCACGCACAGAGCCCTGCGTGCCATGGCCGTTCCTTCCTTGTCGGGAACCCCTCGGTCGAGTGGGTTCGCTTGTCGCGTATGCCGTCTCACACCGTCTCGAGGACGGCGTCGGGTCTCGCGTACACGACGTAGGCGAGCCAGGTCGGGTCGTCCGCCTCCTGGGCCGCCGTGCGCGCGAGGGCGCTCGCGCGCGACATGGGCGTGCCCTTGAGGAGCTCCTCGTAGAGCGTCTCGACGAAGACCCGCGCCGGCTCCTCCTGGACCGACCACAGGCACGAGACGAACGCCGAGGCGCCGGCGTCGAGGAACGCCTTGGCGAAACCGCCGACAGTCGTGAAGAGCTCGCCGGACCGGCCGGTCTGGCACGCGTTGAGCACGACGAGCGGCCCGACGCTGCCCGGCCCGGTCCAGTCGAGGTTCTCGGAGACGTCCGTCGCGGTGAGGTACTGCTGGCGCACCGTGGTCCCTCGACGCTGCCCCTTGAGCAGCACCTTGGCCTCGACGATGTCGTCCGAGCGGGCCGCCCCGTGCCCCGAGAAGTGCAGCAGGTCGAAGCCGCCGCCGCGCAGCAGCCGCTCGACGCCGCTCGGGGTGGCCGTCACGGACCTGGCACCGAAGCGGTCGGCGAGGTAGCCCGCCTCGGCCACCCCCACGTCGTTCTTGAACATCGGGTCGGCGTAGACCGGGCAGATCGAGCGGGCGTGGCCCCGTCGCACGCGGACGCGTCGGGGCGGGAAGCTGCCGAGCTGCCAGCGCACGAGGCCGCCGGACGCGAGGAAGCGCGGCGTGGTGCCGCGCTTGCCCCGAGGCGGCTTGAGGTGGACGAGCTCCCACGGGACGCAGGGCTCGTCGGTGTAGACGATGAGGTCGTGCACGAGGTCGCGGTGGTCCCAGAGGTAGGCCTGCATGTCCTCGGGGAAGAACTGGTCGAAGAGCAGTGTCCCGGTGTTCTGGAGCTGCGACATCCGTTGGCGCGGTGAGAGATCCGGATCCTTGATGACCTGCTCGACCTCGGCGATCCGGTTGCGCACGAACTCGTCACGGCCCAGGACCGGCGCCGACTCGAAGACCCGCTCTGGCTCCCCCGGCACGAGGCGCACGGCATAGCTGTAGACGCGCTCGCCGGTGACCCGGCGGCACTCGACGATGTCGATGCAGGGCAGCCCGTCGAGCTCGGGTGCGTCGATGCCGGTGTGGACGACGGCGGTGGCGGGCGCGGGCGCCATGAGCCCGGCCGCTGCCGCCGTGGCCTCCAACATCAGCGTGGCGACGGGCACCCAGCCCTGTCGCAGCACGACCGACAGACGGACCGGACCCGGCGCGAGGGCGCGCACCCGGAAGGTCAGCTCGCTGGCCCAGTCCCCGGCCGGGAGCCCGAAGACCTTGGCGTCGTTCTCGAGCACCTGCACGTTGTCCTTGGCGTAGACCTGCACGCTGACTGGACGCTCGGCATCGACGTGCACGGTCTGGGCCGCGTGCACCGTGCCCTCGGTCGGCGCGAGCTGCTGGCGCGCGAGACGCACGCGCACCGTCACGTCCGAGCCGGGCGTCACGACGCCGGGCATCTCGGCGGCCAGCTCGGCCTCGGTCGGCGCCTTCGCGGCCATCTTTCTCGTTGACGTCTTCTTCGTTGCCGTCTTCTTCGCGGCCCGCGTCGAACCGGGCCGGGGCGCAGGCGGCCGGGCCGTGGTCGGCGGCGGCGCGACGCTCGGCGGCGGCGCGGCCCGCGGCGGAGCCGGTGGCGGTGGGGCCGGCGGAGGGGGTGGCGCACCCGCCGGCGCCGGCGCCTCCGCCATCTCGAGCCCGCGGTCTCCCCCGACCTCGTCACCCCCGCCCAGCACCGGGCCGGCCGTCATCCACTCCGGTGCCGACGTCTCCACCGAGGCCCCGAGACCGAGCGGCAGCCACTGGGAGATCGCGCCGATGACCGACAGCTGCGAGAAGTAGTTGACGTGGTGCACGACGTCGTTGGTGCCGAGCGCGAACGTGTCGCGCACGAAGCCGCCCGCGGGCAGTCCGATCGCAGACATCGAGTCCGTGTCCACGACGAGGTCGTTGCGCCCCTGGAAGATCCCGTCGACGAAGCCCTCGGCGAGCTTCACCGCCAGCTCGCGGGGGAACTCCGGCGGGTTGTGGTGGTCGTCGAAGAGCGACACGTGGAAGTCGGAGGTGACGACGTGCCAGTTGGTCCCGGGGCGGGGCTGTCCCGGCTGGTCGGCGTTGAGGGCGGTGACGAACGGCCCGTCGGGGGTCATCGCGGCCAGGCCGGGCACGCCGTCGTCACCAGCGGCATACGACACGAGGTACTTCACCAGGGCGCCCACGCCACGCACGACCCCGCTGACCACGGCGGCGAACGGAGCGCCGCCGGGCACGAGCGAGAGGCCCGCGGCGGTGACCATGACGAGGTTCGTGTAGAGGTCGACGAGGTCGTGCCAGCGCTCGGGGTCGGCGAGGTGGGTGCCGCCGTTCGTCGCGGCGACGAAGACGATCGAGTCGACGCTCGTGCGCAGACCCGAGCCCGGCAGCACCGACTCGACGAACGCACGCGTCACGAGCCCGCCGCGGCTGTGGGTGATGACGTCGACGACGAGCTCCCCCCGGTGCGGCTCGAGGAGCGCGAGGAGGTCGCGCGCGTTGCGCTCCGGGTCGACGCTGAGGGTGCGGTGGTCGAAGCCGAGGACGGCGTCGTAGGCGGACACGAGGGTGTCGACGAAGCCCTCGGCCCCGGGGGTCATCGTGAGGGCGCCGAACGCGCCGGCGGTCGAGGAGAAGGTGCCGTGGACGAGGAGCAGGACGCGGGCGGCGCGGTCCGTCGGCAGCCCGACGTCGGCGATGCCGGCGACGGGCTTCCACTGGTCGAGCGCCCCGCCGGTGACGTGGACGAGCCCGGTCCGCACCCCCGACTCCAGGTGCTCGACGACCTTGCCGACGACGACCGGGGCGGCGAAGCGCAGCACGATGGCCTGCAGGGCGCCGTGGGCGAGGTCGCCGAGCAACCCCCGGTCGGCCCGCGCCGACGGCGCCGCGAGCGAGCGAGTCGCCGAACCGCCCCGGCGGGCAGGAGGATCCGGCTGGACGGACAGCTCGAAGGACACCGTGCGCGGACCGTGCTCGAGCGACCGCGTGCGCTCCCCCGCGTCGGTGGGCAGGTGCCACGAGTAGAGGCCGTCGCGTTCGAGCAGGACGGCTGCGTCCTCACCGGCCGGCACGTCGACGTCGAGCTTGACCGTGCCGCGCCGGTTGGCCGGGGGTCGCCCGTCCAGGTCGCGAGCGCGCTGTGGTCGCAGGTCGATCCGGTCGACGACGACGAAGTCGCCGTCCCGGAGCGCCTCGACGAGCGCTGCGCGTTCGGCCGTCCGCCGACCCCCGCCCGGCAGGTCACGGTCCGTGCGGTCCGACGCAGGGGACGCGTCGTAGCCCCGTGGCGCGCGCACGCGCACCGCTCCCCGACCGAAGGACGCGGACAGCATACCTGGGCTCCCTCCGAGACGTCTCCCCTGCTCCTTGCCACGGTAGAGGTCGCGGGGGTGCTCGGTGATACAGATCGCGGCAATCGCCTCGACCGTTGCGCTGAATCAATTCCGTTGCGCCGGACCCGGCGGATGCGCCAGTCTCTTCGCGAGCGCAGCGGCACACGGCCGCCGCCAGGACCCAAGGAGGGTGACATGACCGTCACGGCCCCGGGCATGCCTGCCCACATCTCTACTTCCTTGGAGTTCTCTTGTCTTTCAACGCTTTTCACGACGACGACCTCGAGGTCATCGATCCCCGGCTGAACGGCCGGACCGCCCTCGGACTCGAGGACGAGCAGTACGCGGTCGACACCGACCCCGACGGGCCGCCCGAGGGTGAGCGGTGGTCGAGCTGGGACGGCGCGACCCACGGCCCGAAGCCCCGTCCCGGCTGGGTCATCACCGACCTCGGCGCGGTCGAGGCCGACCTCGGGGTCCTCAAGACCGGCAAGGAGGCCGACGTCCACCTGGTGCGCCGGTGGGTGCCGGGCTCCCCCGACCGGGACGTCCTCATGGCCGGCAAGCGCTACCGGTCGAGCAAGCACCGCATGTTCCACCGCGACTCGGGCTACCTCGAGGGGCGGCGCGTGCGGAAGTCGCGCGAGATGCGGGCCATGCGCACCCGCACCTCGTTCGGCAAGGAGCTGATCAGCGGGCTCTGGGCCTTCGCCGAGTTCCAGACCCTCGTGCGCCTCTGGGACGAGGGCCTGCCCGTGCCCTACCCGGTGCAGATGTCCGACGACGAGATGCTGATGGAGTTCATCGGCACCTCCGACGGGCAGGCGGCACCTCGCCTCGCGCAGTTGCGGCCTGATGCCGAGCTGCTGCCGGCGCTCTTCGAGCAGCTGCGCGAGGCGATGCTCCGGCTCGCCGAGCTGGGCTGGGCGCACGGCGACCTGTCGCCGTACAACGTGCTCCTCGAAGGTGAGGGCGAGCAGGCGCGGCTCGTCATCATCGACTGGCCGCAGGTCGTCGACGTCATCGGCAACCCGCACGGCCCGGAGTTCCTCGAGCGCGACACCCACAACATGTGTGACTGGTTCACCCGTCGTGGGTACGCGGTGGACGAGGGAATGCTCTTCGGTGACCTCATGGCGGCGGCGACGTCGCGCTGGTGACGCCTCTGGACGTCCTGCCGAAGGGCCCACAGGCCAGATGGAGGCCACCCGTTCGTGGGGTGGCCTCCATCGCCTTCCATCGTCAGTCGGTGAGGAAGTCCGCCGTGTGGCCGAACTTGCCCGAGTGGACGAACGCCTCGAGCGGCAGGCGCGAGCGCGGCAGCCGGGCGCGGGTGCGCACCCACTCCGGCATCTCGGTGTCGTCGTCGGGACCGGCCGGCAGCCCGAGCGCAATGCCCGTCGTGACGGCCCAGTGGGGCGGCACGGCGAACCGCTCGGTCGCGGCGCGGTGGTCGAAGCCGCCGAACTGGCGCACCTGCAGCCCCATCGAGCGCGCCTGCACGGTGATGTGCGCGACGGCCTGGCCGAGGTCGAACATCGCGTAGTCGCTGTAGGCGATCTCGTGGTCCTCGTCGGTCGCCACCTGGTGCAGCGTGAGGATGATCGCCGACGCCGACGGCGCCCAGACCTGGTTGGCCGACGACAGCACCTCGACCATGGCCGCGTGCGTGTCGTCGCCGCGCAGGCCGACGATGAAGCCCCACGGCTGGGAGTTGCCCGCGGACGGCGACCAGCGTGCGGCCTCGAGGATGGCGCGCAGCGCGTCGGGCCCGAGCACGTGCGAGCGGTCGTAGACCATGACGCTCTCGCGGTCGCGGAGCAGCGGGGTGAGGATCTCAGGCTGCGCCGGCACCGCAGAGAGCGTATGCCGCCCAGCCGCGCTGGTCTCGTCCGTCACGTTTCGCTCACCGTCCTCACGCACCCGTCAACCATGCCGCAGCAGCGGCTCTTCCCGCGCACTCGTGTGTCCGGTGCCACGCCGGCAGCCGTCAGTAGGCTCGCCCGACGACCGCCAGCACACCGTCCGCGTCCTCCGAGGCCGGCACCGACCCGTCGGGCATCGTGAGGCAGCGGACCGTGACGGCCGACTCGGCGAGGGTCGCCTCACCCTCGGGACCGAGCGTGGACCACGGGATCATCGCCCAGCCGGTGCGGGCCGCCTCGGCGGCGTCCTCGAGGGACTCGACCGCGGCGGTGTTCGCGTCCCAGTGGGCCAGCGCGGCGGCATACAGCCCCTCGTGGTCCTCCTCGAGCGCGCCGGTCACGATGTCGACGACGCCGCCGAGCGGCACCGACGACTTGCCGCCCGCGATCCGACGGGCCACGGTGACCGAGCCCTCGGCGAGGTCGCGCGGACCGACCTCGACCCGGACCGGGATGCCCTTGAGCTCCGCGTCGACGGCGCGACGGCCGAAGGGGGTGTCGACGCGCGCGTCGAGCTCCGCGCGCACGCCGCGAGCGACGAGGTCGGCGACGACCTGGCGGGCGGCCTCGAGGACCCCCTCGCCGTCCTTGACCACCATGACGAGAGCCTGCACCGGCGCGAGACGCGGGGGCACCCGCAGTCCCTGGTCGTCGCCGTGGCCCATGATGAGGCCGCCGAGCATGCGCGTGGAGGTGCCCCACGACGTCGTCCAGCAGGTCTCCTGCCGGCCCTGCTCGGAGAGGTAGTCGATGTCGAAGGCCCGCGCGAAGTTCTGTCCGAGCTCGTGGCTCGTGCCCATCTGCAGCGCCTTGCCGTCGCGCATCATCGCTTCCAGCGCAAGGGTGTTCGTCGCACCGGCGAAGCGCTCACGTGCGGTCTTGCGGCCGAGCACCACTGGCATCGCGAGCATCTCGCGCATGAAGGGCGCATAGACGTCCTCGTGGATGCGCTTCGCGTAGAGGCGGGCGTCCTCCTCGGTGGCGTGCGCCGTGTGACCCTCCTGCCAGAGGAACTCACTGGTGCGCAAGAAGATCCGCGGCCGCAGCTCCCATCGCACGACGTTGGCCCACTGGTTGAGCAGGAGTGGCAGGTCGCGGTAGCTCTGCGTCCACTTGGCCATGTACTCGCCGATGACGGTCTCGGAGGTCGGGCGCACGACGACCTTCTCCTCGAGCTCCTTGCCGCCCGCGTGGGTCACGACGGCGAGCTCGGGGCTGAACCCCTCGACGTGCTCGGCCTCGCGGCTCAGGTAGGACTCCGGGATGAAGAGCGGGAAGTAGGCGTTGCGCGCGCCGGCCTCCTTGATGCGGCGGTCCATGTCGGCCTGCATGCGCTCCCAGATGGAGTAGCCGTACGGCCGGATGACCATCGTGCCGCGCACCGGGCCGTTGTCGGCGAGCTCCGCCTTGGCGACGACGTCCTGGTACCAGCGCGGGAAGTCCTCGGACTGGGGCGTGAGCACGGTCTTGGGCATGCGCCCGATCCTACGGTCGGCCCGGCGACGTGTCGTATGCCGTGCGCGCCGTCAGGCGGTCACGCGTGCTCCATCGTGGCGACCATGAAGGCCTGCCACGCCTCACGGGAGTCGGCCAGCTCGCCCGGCCCACCGGCCTTCTCGAGGATCTGCGTCGTCGCGTCCCGGGTCACGTCGTCGAAGTCGCCGGTGATCTGCACGTCGGTGCGACCCCACACGTGGCGGCACATGGCCTGGACCGCCTGCACCTGCGCGTCGGACCGGCGGATGAGGCGCGGCTGCTCCGGTCCGAACCGGCCGAGGTCGACGTGGATGTGGTTGTCGTGCGCCGCGTCGAACAGGTAGGTGAGCACGTCGGCGAACTCGTGGTGCAGCCCGGCAGCCGTGCGCCAGTAGAGCGACAGTCGACGCTTCAGCTCGGTGGCGGGCGCATCGCGCCACTGGTCGTGGCGCAGCGACGTGAGGTCGCGACCGTCGGCACGGAGCCGGGCGATGTCGATGGCCTCCCCGGAGCTGTGCCACGACGTCGACGACCCGCGCACCCACGCGCCGTAGGAACGGATCTCGTCCGGAGCTTGACCGACGTGGCGCCGGTGCAGGGCGAGCCAGCGGTCGAGCCGCGCACCGAAGGGCTCGGTCACGTAGTACGTGGCGGCCCGCCCCGTGACCTCGTAGACGTACGCCGCCGACCCGATGCGCCGCCGCGCCGCGAGGTCCCGGAACTCCACCGGCTGCGGGTCGATCCGCAGCTCCGGCGGCGACGGCTCGACCAGGCCCGGCAGCTGCGGCAGGGACGGCAACCCGGGACCGCGCGACACGGCATACGCCCCACCTGCCGCGACGACACCCACGGCGCCAAGCGTCAGCAGCCTGCGACGGGACAGGCCCGCACGGTCACCGCCAGTGACGGGTGGCGTGGTGGTTTCACGCTCGCGCGGCTGCTGGCTCATGACTGCTCCAACGCGCGAGGGCCGCCGGCCGATCCCGCCGCGTCGCCTCACGGATGGGCGCGACGTGCGCGACTACGCTCCCGCCATGCCCACCGACCGTGGACCGTCGCGGCGCGCTGTGCTGCTCGGCGGCGCTGCCCTGGCGACCGCCCTCACACCCGGACTCGCCGGCTGCTCGTCCGCGGGCACGAGCGGCCCCGTGCTTTCGGACGGGGCGCTCCCGGACGGCTTCGGCCTCGAGGCGCCGCGGTGGCGGATGGCCGTGCCGCGTGCGGCGCGACCGCGAGGTCTTGTCTTAGCGCTGCACGGCTTCGGCGGGTCGGCCGACGACGCGTTCGACCTCGGCTTCGGCGACGCCGTGGAGACCTCGAGGATGGCGCTCGTCTCCGTCGACGGCGGCAACGGCTACTGGCACGCGCGCAGCGACGGGAGCGACACCGGCGCCATGGTCCGGGACGCCCTGCTGCCCCTGGCGCTCGAGGCGGCCGGGCTGCCGGCCTCGGCTCGGGTGACCCTGCTCGGGTGGTCGATGGGCGGCTTCGGCGCCCTGCTCCTTGCCAGCGACCTCGGCCGCTCGCGGATCAGCGGTGTCGTCGCCGCGAGCGCCGCGCTGTGGCTCAAGGGGAGCCAGACGCCGGCGCGGGCGTACGACGGTCGCGCCGACTTCGACCGCCACTCGATCTGGGGCCGCCTGCCGCAGCTGGCCGAGATCCCGGTGCGCCTCGACTGCGGCACCTCCGACCCCTTCATCGCCGCGAACCGGACGCTCGCGCGGCGGCTGCCCGGGGTGGAGGCGCACTTCACGCCGGGCGGCCACGACGACGACTTCTGGAGCGGCAACGTCGCGGCGGAGATGGCCTGGGCCGCCGCGCGAGCCTGACGGTGCCGCCGGGCAACCATCCCGCGAGTCGTTCGTGGTGTAGGTGTGACAGTGATGACGACAGGGGCGACGGTGCAGCTGGAGCACGACTTCGCAGCCGTCTTCGACAGCCACGCGGCCAAGCTCGTGAGGTTCGCGGCGTTCCTCGGCGCGGACGACGCCGAGGACGTCGTGCAGGAGGCGTTCTGCCGGTTCTACGAGCGGCGGCACAGCTTCTCTGGTGAGCTCCTGCAGGCCGGCGCCTACCTCAACCGGACCGTCCTCAACCTGGTCCGGGACCGGCACCGGCGACGGGGCCGGTCCCTGCGGGTCGTCCGGCTGCACGAGCGGGAGGCCGAGGCGGTCGCGCCCTCCGTCGAGGCCCTCTCGCTCGCCTCGGAGGACGGGCGGCTGCTCGTCGAGGCCCTCGCGAAGCTGCCGCAGCGCCGGCGTGAGGCGGTGACCCTGCGCTACTGGCTCGATCTGTCCTACGTGGAGATCGCGACCGTGATGGGCACTGCCGTAGGCACCGCAAAATCGACCGTCTTCCGCGGCATCGAGGACCTTCAACGACACCTGGAGCAGTCATGAACCGAACCGAGCCGCACGACGTGGCAGGCCTTTTCGAGCGGGCGGGGTCGGCGCTCGACGTCGACACCCACCGCCTGCGCGCCGACCTCGAGCGGGCCCTGGCCCACCCGTCGCGCGGCACGGGCGACACCCGGCACGACGGCTCGCGCACGCGTCGACCCCGGCCGTGGATGAGTGCGGCCGCAGCCGTCGCGGCGGTCGCCGTCACCGCCGCGGGGGTGACGGCCTGGCGCACCTCACCCGTCGACGGCGCACGGGCCTCGCTGGCGGCGCCCGCCGGAGGCGGCAGCACCGAGAGCGTGCCGGCTCTCCCACTGCCACCGCTGCCCGACCGCACGACGGACGTGGCGCCGCACGTGCTCGCCGGCACCCCGACGCTGCCGCGCGCGCAGCGGACCATCGACAACCTCGAGCCGTCCTACGTCCCCGGCGCCTCCCGCACGCGGGTCAAGGGCACCGTGACCCCGGTCCTCGCCTACGACAACGGCTACCGGCAGCGCATCTGGGCGGTCGCGCCCGGGTTCTCGGACTCGGGCGAGAGGTCCGTGTGCTGGATGAAGATCGTCGACGACGTCGACATCGACGACCCCGGCATGTGGGACCAGAGCATCCTGTGCATGCAGGTCCCCCGCGCCGGCCGGCTGACCGGCACGGGCAAGGCCACCCTGCTCTACGAGGGCTTCGACTCCATCCCTGCCGAGCGCGGCAAGTCCATCGCCCTCTCGGTCGTCTCCGACCGAGCGACGGCGTGCGCGGTCCAGCGGGGCGGCACGACGACGCCGCTCGACCACCGTGTCCCGGTGACCGGCACGGACTACGCGTTCGTCTACGGGCTCATCGATCCCGACGACCGTGGGCTGCTCACGCTGTCCTGCACCACCTGAGGCCACCTGACACCAGGGAACCCGAGGGAGCGACGGGCTGTCGCCGTCCTGTCGTCACGACAGGACGGCGACGGCCGTGCACTCACGAGAGGGCGGCGATGGCCTCCGCCGTCGCCAGCACCTTCTGCGCGGTGTCGACGTGGAGGTTCTCGATGAGGCGGCCGTTCAGGGTCGCGACACCGCGTCCCTGCGCCTGGGCCTCCTCGAAGGCGGCGATGACGGCGCGGGCGTCCTCGACCTGGGCCTCGCTCGGGGCGAAGACCTCGTTGGCCAGCTGGACCTGACCGGGGTGGATCAGCGTCTTGCCGTCGAAGCCCCACTCGCGCCCCTGCCGGGCCTCGGCGAGGAAGCCGTCCTCGTCCTTGACGTCGTTGAAGACACCGTCGACGACGGCGACACCCGCGGCCCGCGCGGCGAGCAGTGCCAGCTGCAGGCTGGTCGCGATGGCCGCGCGTCCGGGGGCGAACGTCGCGCCGATCTCCTTGTAGAGGTCGTTGGTCCCGAGCACGAGGCAGGCGAGCCGGTCGGAGGCGCGCGCGATCTCCTCGGCGTGGAGCACGGCCACCGGGGTCTCGACCATCGCCCAGAGCCTGGTGTGGTCCGGGGCTCCGGCGGCCTCCATGGCAGCCACGAGCGAGCGCACCTCGTCGGCCGAGTTCACCTTCGGCACGACGATCGCGTCGGGCCCGGCTGCCGCCGCCGCGGCGAGGTCGGCGTCGTGCCACTGCGAGCCGAGACTGTTGACCCGGATCGTCAGCTCGCGTCGACCGTAGTCACCGGATCGCGCTGCAGCGCAAGCGTTCTCGCGTGCGGCGCCCTTCGCGTCGGGCGCCACAGCGTCCTCGAGGTCGAGGATCAGCGCGTCGACGGGGAGTGTCTTCGCCTTCTCGAGCGCGCGCTCGTTAGAGCTCGGCATGTAGAGCACGGAGCGACGAGGGCGGTATGCCGTCTGCTGCGTCACGAGGTCAGCCTTCCTGGGAAGCGGGCGCGGCGGCATACAGCTCGGCGAGCGCGAGGTCGGTCTGCGAGAGGCGCTCGGCGAGCTCGACGATGACGAGGCACTGCTTGAGGCTCGCATCGTCCTCCATCTTGCCGTCGAGCATCACGGCGCCGGTGCCGTCGCCCATGGCCGCGACGACCCGGCGGGCGTGCGCGACGTCCTCGGCGGACGGGCTGAAGACGCGCTTGGCGATCTCGATCTGCACCGGGTGCAGCGACCACGTGCCGACGCAGCCGAGGAGGAACGCGTTGCGGAACTGGTCCTCGCAGGCCACGACGTCCTGAATGTCGCCGAACGGCCCGTAGTAGGGGTAGATGCCGTGCATGGCGCAGGCGTCGACCATGCGGGCGATCGTGTAGTGCCAGAGGTCCTGCTGCGCGGTGGCGCGCGCACCCGTGATGTCGCCGTCCACGGGGTCGGCGCGCACGAGGTAGCCGGGGTGGCCGCCGCCGACGCGGGTCGTCTTCATGCGGCGGTCGGCGGAGAGGTCGGCCGGCCCGAGGGAGAGGCCCTGCATGCGTGGCGAGGCCCCGCAGATCTCCTCGACGTTGACCATGCCGCGAGCGGTCTCGAGGATCGCGTGCACGAGGATCGGGCGGGTCAGCCCGGCCTTGGCCTCGAGCTGCGCGAGCAGGCGGTCGACGTAGTGGATGTCCTCGGCGCCCTGCACCTTGGGGACCATGATGACGTCGAGCTTGTCGCCGATCTCGGTGACGAGCGTCGTGAGGTCGTCCAAGGCCCACGGGCTGTCGAGGGCGTTGATGCGCGTCCAGAGCTGGGTGTCCTGGCCGAAGTCGGTGGCCTTGGCGATCTCGACGAGACCGGCCCTCGCCGCCTCCTTGCTGTCGGCCTTGACGGCGTCCTCCAGGTTGCCGAGGAGCACGTCGACGGTGCCGACCATGCCGGGCACCTTCGCGGCCATCTTGGGGTTGCTCGGGTCGAAGAAGTGGATGACCCGGGACGGGCGGGCCGGCACCTGCGTCAGGGGCGTCGGCGCCCCCACCGCGAGCGGGCGGAAAAAGTCCTTGGCGCTGCGCATGGGCGTCAACGTAGCAACGGCCGGTCGGCCCGCGTTATGACGACAGTCACGCGTGCCACCGATATGGGCGGAATCACTATGGTGGCCCTGTGACCGAGCGCGCGACCGAGCCCGTCCCGCAGCCCTCCCGGCAGTCCGCCCCGCAGCCGGAGGGTGAGCAGCGCGACCAGGGCGCGGGCAACGCGGCGGCCCTGCTCGGCGAGGCGATGACGAAGTCCGGCCTGCTGTGGATCGAGGTCGACGGCGACCGCACGTGGCCCGCGTGGCACGTCTGGGACGACGGCGCCGCCCTCGTCGTCAGCGGTCCGGGAGAGCAGCCGTTGCCGTGGATGCCACCGGAGGTCCGGATCATCCTGCGCAGCAAGGACACCGGCGGCCGGCTGCTTACCGTCCGGGCCCACGTGCACGTCCTCGAGCCCGGCACGCCGGAGTGGGAGCGTGCCACGGAGCTGCTCCGGGCCGCACGGCTCAACTCGGTCGACGACTCCCTGACACGGTGGGCCGCGGAGTGCACCGTGACCGCGCTCGTCCCCTTCGACAGCCCTCTCGAGTCCCCGGGCGCGTATGCCGCCGGCGACCACCGCCAGCCTCCGGCGCGCACCGCGGCGACGACCACGGCGTGGCGCCCCTGGCACTGGGGCGGACGCGGCGAGGAGAAGGCCGAGCGCAAGCGGGCCCGCGACGAGGCGAAGGCCGGCCGTCGCGCCGCGAGGGAGCGGGCCAAGCTGCGCAAGAAGCGCCAGCGACGTGGCACCCGTCGGCGTGGACGCTGACCCCATAGCCTTGCCCCATGAGTGCGAGCACCCGCGTCTTCGTCGCGCGCCTGACCGGACTGAGCGTCTTCGACCCGCTCGGTGACCAGGTCGGGCGGGTCCGCGACGTCGTCGTGATGTTCTCGGTCAACCGGCCCGAGCCCCGCGTCATCGGCCTCGTCGTCGAGGTGCCCGGCCGGCGCCGCGTGTTCGTGCCGATGACGCGCGTGACCTCGATCGACGCCGGCGCCGTCATCACCACCGGCCTGGTCAACATGCGCCGCTTCGAGCAGCGCACCAACGAGGTCCTCGTGGCGGCCGAGCTCTTCGACCGCACCGTGCGGGTGACGACCGCCGAGGCCGTCGAGGCCGGCTTCGCCGACGCGCTCGTCGAGGACATCGCCATCGAGCAGGGACCCCGCCGTGACTGGCTCGGCACCCGTGTCTTCGTGCGCCAGGCGCCGGCAGGGGTGTCCCCCGCCTCCAAGGCCATGTCGCGCCTGACGCGCCGCCGGTCGGGCAAGACGATGCTCGTCGACATCCGCGACGTCGTGGGGCTGCACGAGCAGGCCGGCGCCCAGAGCGCCGAGCGCCTCCTCGAGACCTACGACGACCTCAAGGTGGCCGACCTCGCCGAGGTCATCCACGACCTCAACCCCAAGCGTCGCGCCGAGGTCGCCGCAGCGCTCGACGACGAGCGGCTCGCCGACGTCCTCGAGGAGCTGCCCGAGGACGACCAGGTCGAGATCCTCGCCGGCCTGGCCAACGAGCGCGCTGCCGACGTCCTCGAGGCGATGGAGCCCGACGACGCCGCCGACCTGCTCGCCGACCTGCCGCCCGAGCAGGCCGAGGAGCTGCTCCAGCTCATGGAGCCCGACGAGGCCGCCCCGCTCCGTCGTCTGCTCGCCTACGACGAGAAGACCGCCGGCGGCATGATGACGACCGAGCCCGTCATCCTCGGTCCCGAGGCGACGATCGCCGAGGCCCTCGCCACCGTCCGCCGCGAGGAGCTCGCCCCGGCCCTCGCCTCGATGGTCTACGTCTGTCGCCCCCCGCTCGAGGCGCCGACGGGCCGCTACCTCGGCCTCGTCCACATCCAGCGCCTGCTGCGCGAGCCGCCCCACGGCGCCGTCGGGTCGATCATCGACAAGGAGATCGAGCCCGTCGTCGCGACGGCCTCGCTCGAGACCGTGACGCGCACGCTCGCGACCTACAACCTCGTCTCGCTCCCCGTCGTCGACGACGACGGGCGGCTCATCGGGGCGGTCACCGTCGACGACGTGCTCGACCACATCCTCCCGGAGGACTGGCGCGAGGAGCGGCATGAGCTGGGGGTGAAGCCGTGAGCGAGCGCGCCGAGCGCCGGACCGGCCCTCGCGCCGTGCGCGGCGACAAGCTCGACCAGCCCCAGGAGCAGCGCGCCCGGGTGCTGCCGCGGATCACCTTGACCCAAGAGGCGTTCGGCGTCCTCTCGGAGCAGTTCGCCCGCTTCATGGGGACCGCGCAGTTCCTCATCGGCATGACGGTCTTCGTCGCCGCCTGGATCGCCTGGAACGTCCTGGCCCCGCCGTCGCTCGTCTTCGACGAGTTCCCCTTCATCTTCCTGACGCTCATGCTCAGCCTGCAGGCGTCGTATGCCGCGCCCCTCATCCTCCTCGCCCAGAACCGCCAGGCCGACCGCGACCGGGTCGCCCTCGAGCAGGACCGGGCCCGCGACGAGCGCAACCTCGCCGACACCGAGTTCCTGACCCGCGAGGTCGCCTCGCTGCGTCTCGCCCTGCGCGAGCAGGCCACCCGTGACTTCGTGCGCTCCGAGCTGCGCTCGCTCCTCGACGAGCTCGAGGAGCGATCGATCGTCCGCGCCGCCGAGGACGACGCGAGGGACAACCGGCACTGACCGTGAGCGAGCGCACCCCGGCCGTGGTCCGGGGGCCTCGGCACGACGCATACGATGGAACACATGTCTGTCGCACTGCCCAGCCGTGACGCCATGCTCACGGCCCTGTCGAAGGTCAACGACCCAGAGATCCGCAAGCCGATCACCGAGCTCGGCATGGTCAAGTCGGTCGAGATCGACGACGCCGGCAAGGTCGACCTCGCGATCTTCCTCACCGTGTCGGGCTGTCCCATGAAGGAGACCCTGACCAAGGACTCGAGCAACGCCCTGCTCGCGCTCGACGGCGTCACGTCGGTCGAGGTCGAGCTCGACGTCATGAGCGACGAGCAGCGCGCCGAGCTGCGCTCGCAGCTGCGCGGGGGCGCCCCGGAGAAGGAGATCCCCTTCGCCAAGCCCAACAGCCTCACGCGGGTGTATGCCGTGGCCTCCGGCAAGGGTGGCGTCGGCAAGTCGTCGGTGACCGTCAACCTCGCCGCCGCGATGGCCGAGCAGGGCCTGCGTGTGGGCGTCGTCGACGCCGACGTCTACGGCTTCTCGGTGCCGCGCATGCTCGGGGTCGAGCAGCGCCCGACGCAGGTCGACGACATGATCCTGCCGCCCATCAGCCACGACGTGAAGGTCATCTCGATCGGCATGTTCGTGCCCGGCAACCAGCCCGTGGTGTGGCGTGGGCCGATGCTGCACCGCGCGCTCCAGCAGTTCCTCGGCGACGTCTTCTGGGGCGACCTCGACGTGCTGCTGCTCGACCTCCCGCCCGGCACCGGCGACATCGCGATTTCCGTCGCGCAGCTCATCCCGACGGCCGAGATCCTCGTCGTGACCACGCCGCAGCAGGCCGCCGCCGAGGTGGCCGAGCGAGCCGGCTCGATCGCGCTGCAGACCCACCAGCGCGTCGTCGGTGTCATCGAGAACATGAGCTGGCTCGAGCTGCCCGACGGCACGCGCCAGGAGATCTTCGGCTCCGGCGGCGGCCAGGCCGTCGCCGACTCGCTGACCAAGAGCATCGGTACCCCGGTCGAGCTGCTCGGCCAGATCCCGCTCGACACGCGCCTGCGCGAGGGCGGCGACACCGGCACCCCGGTCGTGCTCGGCGAACCCGACACGGCTGCGGCCGTGGCGCTGCGTGGCATCGCGCGCAACCTCGGCTCGCGTGCCCGTGGCCTCGCCGGCCGTTCGCTGGGCCTCACTCCGGCCGGCCGCTGACCGAGCCGGCCGCCGGCTGACCGCGGCTGACCCCCGGCTCGCCGCAGCCGCACTCCCCCCGCTTTCGCCACCGAACGCTGCGTTCGGTGGCGAAAGCATTGTTCGGACAGTGAGTTCGCGACCGAACGCTGCGTTCGGTCTGGTCAAGCGCGAGTGCGCCGGACCCCGGACGGGCGCGCCGGGACAGCGCGGCCGGGTGACGCCGGTCAGGCGAGGGAGTCGGCCCAGGCGCGGTGGAGGTCGGAGTAGCGACCTGCCCCGGCTGCGACGAGCTCACCCGGCGTCCCGTCCTCGACGATGCGGCCGTGCTCGAGCACGAGCACGCGGTCGGCGTTCTCGACCGTCGACAGGCGGTGCGCGATGACGATGGCGGTGCGCCCCGCGAGGATCGTCCCGAGGGCCCGCTGGACGAGCCGCTCCGAGGGGATGTCGAGCGATGACGTCGCCTCGTCGAGGATGAGCACCGCGGGGTCGGCGAGGAAGGCGCGCGCGAACGCGACCAGCTGGCGCTGGCCGGCGCTGAGCAGCCCGCCCCGGTTGGAGACGGGCGTGTCGTAGCCCTGCGGCAGGGCGGTGATGAACTCGTGCGCGCCCAGCGACCGTGCCGCGGACTCGACCTCCTCGTCCGTCGCGTCAGGCCGGCCGAACCGGATGTTGTCGGCGACGGTGCCGGTGAACAGGTAGCTCTCCTGCGTAACCATGACGACGGCGCGGTGGAGGTCCGTGGCGGCGAGCCGGCGCAGGTCGATGCCGTCGAGGAGCACCGCTCCCCCGCTCGGGTCGTAGAACCGCGTGGCGAGCTTGGCGATGGTGGTCTTGCCGGCACCGGTCGTGCCGACGAGCGCGAGGGTCTGGCCCGCAGGCACGGTGAGGTCCAGGTCAGGGAGCACGTCGGCGCCCTCGACGTAGGCGAACCGGACGCCGTCGAAGCGGATCTCGCCGCGCGGGTCGGCCAGCGGCACCGGGTCTGCGGGCTCCGCGACGTCGGGCACCTCCTCGAGGACCCCGGAGAGCTTCTCCAGCGCCGCCGACGCGGACTGGAAGGTGTTGTAGAACTGCGAGATCTCCATCATCGGCTCGAAGAACTGGCGCAGGTAGAGCAGGAATGCCGCGAGCACCCCGACGGTGACTTCGCCGTGGTAGGCGAGGTAGCCGCCGTAGAGCAGCACCGCGGCGATCGTGACGTTGCCGATGAGGCGGATGCCGGGCATGAACCACGCGACGAGGCGGAACGCGACGAGGTTGGCCCGGCGGTACTGGTCGTTGACGTCGTCGAAGATCGCCTGGTTGCGCGGCTCCCGGCGGAAGGCCTGCACGGCCCGGATGCCGTTCATCGACTCGACGAAGTGGACGATGACGAGCGCGACCTTCTCGCGCGTGGCGCGGTAGCTCTTGGCCGACTCCTTGCGGAACCAGTTGGTCAGCAGCACGAGGGCGGGCCCGCAGAGCAGGGCCACGAGGCCGAGCTTGACGTCGAGGACGAGCAGCAGCACGGAGGTGCCGACGAGGGTTAGGGCGGCCGTCACGAGGCCGTCGAAACCGGTCTCGAGCATCTCGTAGATGGCGTCGACGTCGGAGGTCTGCCGCGAGATGACCCGGCCCGAGGTGTAGCGGTCGTGGAAGGCCGGGCTCAGCTGCTGGAAGTGGCGGAACACCCGGCGGCGGATCGAGAGCAGGATGTCCTGCCCGATCAGCCCGGACCGGACGAGGAAGAGGTTGCGCGACACCGCCTGGGTCACCGTGGCCACGAGCACGAGGGCGACGACGAGCAGCAGTGGGCCGAGGTCGCCGGATGCACGGATGGGCGGGATGCCGGTGTCGATGCCCTCCTTGACGAGGTAGGGGATGGACAGGCGGGCGGCGTTCTCCACGACGACCACGACCATGAGCCACCACAGCGCGCGCCGCCAGGGTCGCAGCACCTCGCCCAGGAGCCGACGGGAGCGGCCGGCGAGCCGGGCCGACGTCTCGGCCGTCAGGTCGCCTTCGATGTCGTCCGAGGCGACGCCGCGCCACTGCTGGGCGGGCGTGCTCATGCGGGCACCTCGTCGCCCGACCGCTGGTCGGCGGCATCCGGCGTGCCGCCTCCACCGTCGCCGCCGTCCCCACCGTCCCCGACCTCGGCGTCCACCACGGCGTCGACCACGGCGTCCGCGGCCAGCAGGTCGCGGTAGGCGGGCACGCTCTCGAGCAGCTCACGGTGCGTGCCCACGTGCGTGATGGTGCCGTCCTCGAGCAGGGCCACACGGTCGGCGAGCAGCACCGTGGAGGCGCGGTGGGCCACGACGAGGCCGGTGGTCTGCGACAGCACGTTGGACAACGCCTCCTCGACGAGCTTCTCGGTGTGCACGTCCAGGGCCGACAGGGTGTCGTCGAGCACGAGCACCGCCGGTCTCGAGAGCACGGCCCGCGCCAGCGCGAGCCGCTGGCGCTGACCACCGGACAGCGACAGCCCCTGCTCACCGATGCGGGTGTCGAGACCCCACGGCAGGTCGTGGACGAAGCCGGCCTGGGCGATCTCGAGGGCGGCGAGCACGTCGTCCTCCGCCGCGTCGGCCCGGCCGAGCGTGACGTTCTCGCGGGCGCTCATCGAGAAGAGGGTCGGCTCCTCGAAGGCCGTGGCCACGAGGCTGCGCAGGCTGACGAGGTCGAGATCGCGCACATCGACCCCGTCGATGGTGACGCGGCCGCCCGTCACGTCGAACAGGCGCGGGACGAGGGCCGTCAGGGCCGTCTTGCCGGACCCGGTGGCGCCGACGATCGCGAGCGTCTGCCCCGGCGGCACGTCGAGGTTGACGTCGCGCAGCACCGGTTGGTCCGGAGCGTCGGGGAAGGCGAAGTCGACGTGCTCGAGGCGCAGGTGGCCTCGCGGCGCAGGGACCTGCTGGTCGCCGGCGACGATGTCAGGCTCGGTGTCGAAGATCTCGAGCACGCGCGCGGCGGCCGTCATGGCCTCCTGCGCCATCGCGAGGATGACGCCGAGCGAGGAGACGGGCCACACCAGCGAGAGCAGGAGCGTGATGAAGGCGACGAGCTCGCCGGGTGTCAGGGCGCCGCGGCCCACCCCGATGGCCCCGAGCAGCAGCACGACGACGACGGCGAGGTTGGGGATGACCTCGAGGAAGGTCCAGAACTTCGCCGACAGCCGGACCTTGTCGAGGCTCGTCGCCCGCACCTGGAGCGCGGCCTCGTCGTAGCGCCTCGCCATGTGGTCACCGCGGCCGAACGACCGGATGACCCGGATGCCGACGGCGCCCTCCTCGGCGAGGGTCGCGAGGTCGCCCTGCTGGTCCTGCATGCCCCGAGAGACGACGACGTAGGCCTTCTCGAACCGCATCGAGAGCCACACGATGGGTGCTGCCGCAGCAGCGACGACGAGGCCCAGCGGCCAGTACATCATCAGCAGCACGACCGTCACGACGAGCACCTGCAGGATGTTGATGACGAGGAAGAGCAGCCCGAAGCCGCTGAAGCGGCGGATCGCCGAGAGGTCGGTCGTGACCCGCGAGAGCAGCTGCCCGGACTGCCACCGCGTGTGGAAGCTCATCGGCAGGGCCTGCAGCCGCTCGTAGAGGTCGCGGCGCAGGTCGCTCTCGAGGCCGAGCACGGCGTTGGACTGCACCCAGCGGCGCACGAAGATGAGGACGGCCTCGAGGACGCCGAGCGCCAGGGCCAGCAGCCCGAGCGGCAGGACGGGCCCGAGCTCGTGCCGCGTGATCGGCCCGTCGATGATGGCGCGGGTCACGAGCGGGATGGCGATGGTCAGGCCGACGCCGGCCAGCGACACCGCGAACATGACGACGAGGGCCCACCGGTGCGGCCGGAGGTAGCCCCGCAGTCGCCACAGGGATCGGACTGAGGCGGGCGGGTGCGAGGTCGGGTCAGCAGGCATCAGCAGTGACCATAACCCCGACATCCGACAGTGATGCCTCTGGGTCAGAGATTCATCCGGGAGTCCGGGCGCTGAGCGCCAGGAGTCCCGGCGAGGGGCCTCAGGTGGCTTCGCTGTCCCAAGGGGTCGGGACGGACGGGTCGTGACCCTGCGGCGTGCTCACCGGCTTGTCGGCGGCCGGCGACGGCTCGTAGTCCTCGTCAGGGGGTGAGGCGAGCGCGTCGCGCACGATCTTGCGTGGGTCGTACTGGCGCGGGTCGTAGGCCCGCCAGTCGACGTCGGAGAACTCCGGACCCATCTCGTCCTTGAGCTGCTGCTTGGCACGGTCGGCCATGCCGCGGGCCTGGCGGACGAACTTGCCGAACTTCGCGGCGTACTCGGGCAGGCGCTCGGGACCCAGGATGAGGATCGCGAGCAGACCGAGCAGGAGCAGCTCCCACCCGTTGATGTCGAACACAGTCCCTCGCTTCCACGCGTACCGGCTGCGCCATCCTACGGTGGCGAGTCGAGAGCTACTTGGCCGGATCGGCCTCGAGCGTCATCCGGAGCTCGAGCTCCTTGCCGTCACGCTGGACCTTGAGGCTCACGGTGTCCCCGACCGCCCTCGCGCGGATCGAGACGATGAGCTGGTCGGGGGTCCGGATGCGCTTGCCCTCGAAGCCGACGATGACGTCGCCCGGCTTGACGCCGGCCTTGGCCGCCGGGCCGCCGGAGGTCACGGCGTCGGCCTTGTCGTCGACCTGGGCTCCCTCGCCGGAGAAGGTCCGGTTGAGCTGGACGCCGATGACCGGGTGAGTGGCCTTGCCGGTGGCGATGAGCTGGTCGGCGGTGCGCCTGGCCTGGTCGCTCGGGATCGCGAAGCCGAGGCCGATGCTGCCACCGGTCGAGCCGCTCGTGCCGGGCACGCGGGCGATGGCGCTGTTGACGCCGATGACCTTGCCCGTCATGTCGAGCAGCGGACCGCCGGAGTTGCCGGGGTTGATCGCCGCGTCGGTCTGGATCGCGTTGATGTAGGACGCCTCGCCCGGGTCGCCGGGCTGCACGGGCCGGTTGAGCGCGCTGACGATGCCCGTGGTGACGGTCTGGTCGAGACCGAGCGGGGCACCGACCGCGATGACCTGGTCGCCGACGACGACCTGGTCGGAGGCACCGAGGGTGAGCGGCTTGAGGTCGGTGCGGTTGATCTTGAGCACGGCGAGGTCGTAGCTCGCGTCGCGCCCGACGATGGTGGCCTTCTCGGTGTCACCGTTGCTGAGGACGACCTCGATGTCGCCGTTGACGCCCGGCTCGACGACGTGGTTGTTGGTCAGCACGTGACCCTTGGTGTCGAGCACGAAGCCCGAGCCGGTCGCCGAGCCCTCGCTGCCGGCGTCGACCTTGATGGTGACGACGCTCGGGAGCGCGACGGCGGCGATGTTGGCGACCGAGCCCGCCGGCCGCTGGGTCGCGCCCGGGCCGGGCTGGGGCAGCGTCGAGCCGCCGAGGTTGACGCGGTCGTCGACGAGCTGGCCGGCGACGCCACCGATGACGCCGGAGAGCAGGCAGAGGGCGACGATCCCCGCCGCCAGGCGCCCGCGCCCGCGTCGACGTGCCGCCGGGGCGGGTGCGGTCAGCAGCGTCCCGTCGGCCGTCGCGCCCGCGCTCGAGTCGCCCGCGGGGCCGGGAGGAACGGGGCCTGCGTATGCCGTGTGCCCGGCTGCCGCTGCACCGCTCGTCTGCGGGGCGGTGGGGTCTGCAGGACTGCCCGCACCGGAGGCGTGGGCAGCACCAGCCGCAGCGGGCCCGGTCGCGGGATCGGCGGCCGCGGGCGGCGCGTACGCGGAGCGGTGGGCCTGCTCCGCGAGGGCGTCGGCGCGGTCGCTCCCCCACGCGGAGTCGGCTCGGGCCGGCACGCCGGCGCCGTCGGTGGGGTGCTCACCGCCGAAGACGTCGAACCAGGCGTCGTCGGACTCGGGCTCGGAACGGCGCGAGGGGATGGCCTGCGTGTCGTGCAGGTCGATGATGCCGGTCTGCTCCCTCGCGGGAGTCGGCGCGGACTCGTCGCCGGACACGGCCCCTGGGTCGTGGGGCACCGCGGGCTCGGGAGCTGCCGTCGGCTCGGGGCCCGGCGTCGTCGGCTCGTCGCTCATGGACCTGATTGTGCCGAACGGACGTTGGTGACCCGCAACGGGGCGACGATGCCGGTGCTCGTGCCGAGCACCCGGTTGGACGACCGCGTGGTCACGACCCAGTAGGGGACGTTGCCGGCGCCGATGTCACCCGAGCCGCGGGCCTGGTCGCGGGTGACCGGCGTGACACGGTCGCTGCGCAGCACGGAGCCGCCGAAGTTCACGGCGCTGACGGAGCTGTCGCCGAAGCTGGCCACCGGACCCCGGACCGACGGGGTGCGCGAGCCGGGCACCGGCGCGATGGCCAGCCCCCAGGCCGCGGCGACCGAGGCGCCGGCGGCGATCGAGGCCACGACCGCGGCCCGCATGGGCGAGCGGTGCAGGGCGGGAGCGGTCGGGCGCACGGTCGGCACGGGCTCGTAGGACGGGGCGGACGGCATACGGAATCCGGCCGGTGGCATCGGGATCCGCGGACCCCGCGACACGGGCGGGGCAGGCTGGGGGTCGCCCGAGGGGGCGGCCGCGAGGCCCATGAGAGAGGTCCGCAGGCTCATCGGGACGCCGGTGTCGGAGCGCAGGGCCGCCACGATGCGGCGCTCCTGGTCGGCTGCCGCACGGCAGACGGTGCAGCAGACGAGGTGCTTGTCGTAGAGGTGCAGCATCGCCGGCGGCAGGGCGCGGTCGACGTAGGCCCGGACGTGGCCCTTGAGGTGCGGCGTCACGACATCACCTGCCGGTCCTAGCGCGAGCTCGCGGCGACGCGGCGGCCGGGAAGGCGCAGGCCGGCACGCGCGGCGCGCGACTCGGGCTTGGCGGGACGGGCGGCCGCGGCGACCTCGGGGGCGCGGTGCGCGAGGGCCTCGCGCAGCTGGGCGCGGCCGCGGTGGATGCGCGAGCGGACGGTGCCCAGCTTGACGCCGAGCGTGGCGCTGATCTCCTCGTAGGAGAGGCCCTCGATGTCGCAGAGCACGACCGCGGCGCGGAACTCCGGCGCGAGCGCGTCGAGCGCGCGCTGGACGTCGTCGTCGAAACGGGCGTCGTGGTAGGTCTGCTCGGGGCCCTTCTCGTAGCTCGGGAGACGGCCGGCGGCGTCGTCGGGCAGGGAGTCGAAGCGGATGCGCTGCTTGCGACGCATCTTGTCGAGGAAGACGTTGGTCGTGATGCGGTGCAGCCAGCCCTCGAAGGTGCCCGGCTGGTAGGAGTGCAGCGAGCGGAAGACGCGGACGAAGACGTCGTGCGTCAGGTCCTCGGCGTCGTGCGGGTTGCCCGTGAGGCGGTAAGCCAGGCGGTAGACGCGCGCCGAGTGCTGCTCGACGATCTCCTCCCACGTGGGGGGAGTCCACGTCGAGTCGGCCTGCTCCACCGAGGTGGGAGAGGTGGACGTCACGCTGGTGCTCACGAGGAGGAGGGCCTTTCACGGGGAGGAGTCAACGACTTGAACGCCGTCTGCGCTTGATTCGTTCCCGACGATCGTCTCGGATGGGGCTGTCCGGTCGCCAGCCGGAGCCTGTGGTTCTGCTGTGGGTGGGCGCTCACCTGGTTCGTGCCCTGCTCACAGCGCCCGCTCACGGCGCCTGCTCGCTGCCGTCGTGCGGGACCGCCTCGTGGTGGGCCCGGCCGTGGGTGCGCCGGTCCTCCTTCATCTCGGCCTCAAAGAGGTGGCGGCGACCCCCGACGAGGTCGTCCCGTGCGGAGGCCTCGAGGCGCTTGAACGTCGCGTAGTAGTCGTCGTCGTACTCCTCGACGATCTGGAAGGTCCACCGGCCCTGGACGACGTTGCGCCCGACGAGCTCGGTCTGCAGGCGATCGGCGAGCTCGTCGTGGCCGGCCTCGCGGAAGAGGTCGACGGCCTCCCCCAGCGTGAGGTCGGCCATGCCGGACAGGCGGTGGAAGCCGTAGAGGTGGCCGCGGGCGTCCTCGACGACCTCGAGGGCCTCGGACAGCTTCCCGAGGGCCTCGACCGTGGCGTCGTCGACGCCCTGGGGACGCCGGTGCTCGGTGGTCGGCTTGTCCTGTTCGTCCATGACCTGATCCTTACCCCGATCGGGGCGACGGGGTGCCGAAAGCGTCCATCTGGTCACAGTAGGGTGACGAACATGAGCACCCAGAAGGTCGCCGCGTGGTCGCACGCCGAGGAGTTCGTCACCCCGAGCGAGCAGGTCGAGGAGGCCACCCACCGCGGTGAGGAGCTCGGGGCCCCCGCCGTCGGCAACGGGGTGGGCGCCGTGCTCCAGATGCTCGCCGCGGCCACCGGGGCCAAGGCCGTCATGGAGATCGGCACGGGCGCCGGCGCCTCCGGCCTGTGGCTGCTCGGCGGCATGCCGGTCGACGGCATCCTGACCACGATCGACCTCGAGACCGAGCACCAGCGGGCCGCCCGCGACGCCTTCGCGGCCGCCGGCATCGCCCACCAGCGCACCCGCGTCATCGCCGGCCGCGCCCTCGAGGTGCTCCCCCGCATGACCGACGGCGCCTACGACCTCGTCGTCGTCGACGCCGACAAGGGGGAGTACCCCGACTACCTCGCCCAGGCCACGCGCCTGCTGCGCCGGGGCGGCACCCTCGTCATGACGTGGTCCGACAAGGAGTCCGACCCCGCCAACCGCGACACCGAGACGCGCACCCTGCGCGAGGTGGGCCGCACCATCCGCGACCACGACCAGTTCATCGTCTCGCTGCTTCCCGTGGGCGAGGGCCTGCTCGTCGCCGTCAAGCGCTGAGTCGCCGTTCGCGACGCCCGGGACGACCGGGACCACCGAGATCACGTATGCCGGGTGGCCCGCCACCCGGCATACGTGATCTCGGTGGTCCCGGTCCGGGGTAGCGAAACGGCCCCCGACCGTGAGGTCAGGGGCCGTCGAACCTGGATCAGGCGGAAGGGTCAGTTGACGCCGTCACAACCCTGGATCGCGTCACGCAGAGCTGCAGCTTCGTCGGGGGTCATCTCGACGACGAGTCGCCCGCCGCCCTCAAGGGGCATCCGCAACACGATGCCGCGGCCCTCCTTGACGACCTCGAGCGGGCCATCGCCGGTCCTCGGCTTCATTGCTGCCATGGTTCCCCTTCCCTAGGAATCCTCGGTCTTTGGCACCATTATTCCGTGTCTCGTTTGCGAGACCTAATTGGGGATGTGACAGAGGGCACGTCACGGCCCCGGCGGGCGGGCCACGCTTCCGCAACGGGACGGATTGGGACAGAGTGACGCCCATGACGCAGACGCCCGAGTCCCCCTCCACCACTGCCTCGCCCGAGCCGCTGCTCGTCGAGGTGACCGACGGCATCGCGTGGCTCCGGCTCAACCGGCCCGAGGCGATGAACAGCCTCGACAACGCGCTGAAGGACGCCCTCGTGGCGGCGCTGCGCGAGGTCGGGGAGGACCCGGCCGTGCGGTGCGTCGTGCTCACCGGCAGCGGTCGCGCCTTCTGCGTCGGGCAGGACCTCAAGGAGCACGTGCGCAGCCTCGGCGACCCGAACTCCACGCTCGCCACGACCGTCACCGACCACTACAACCCGATCGTCATCGCGCTGTCGACGATGAACAAGCCCGTAGTGGCGGCGCTCAACGGCGTCGCGGCCGGTGCGGGCCTCAGCTTCGCGCTCGCCTGCGACTTCCGCATCGCGTCCGAGCGCGCCGGCCTCAACACCTCCTTCGCCGGCATCGCGCTCTCGTGCGACTCGGGCGCCTCGTGGACGCTGCCCCGGCTCGTCGGGCCCGCGCGCGCCAAGGAGCTGCTGCTGCTGCCGCGCACCGTGCCGGCCGCCGAGGCCCTGGCCCTGGGCCTGGTGACGAAGGTCGTGCCCGACGACGAGCTGGAAGCGGCGGTAACCGAGCTGGCCCGGACGCTGGCCGACGGTCCGACCCTGGCCTACGGCTCGATCCGCCGCGCCGTGGCGTACTCGGCGAGCGCCAACCTCGCCGACGCCCTGGCCAACGAGGCGGAGCTGATGGCCCTGACCGGTGGCAGCAGCGACCACCGCGCCGCCGTCGACGCCTTCCTCGCCAAGGAGAAGCCCACCTACACCGGCGCCTGACCCCAGGCCGTCCGCGGCCGTCACGGTCTGCGCCGGCTCTCGTCGAGCGGATGGGCCGTGCCCGACGGATGACCGTGCCGGTGGTCCTGCGTCTGGTGTGGTGATCACCCCACCAGGCGCAGGACCATCCGGCGGACCATCGGCCGGCTCTCAGCCAGCCCGCTCGAGCGGCAGTGTCGGCCGCTCCGTCGCCGTGACCGGCGCGCGCGTGCCGGTGCGTGCTGCCTCCGCGTGGGCCAGCTCGATCCGGGCGAGCTGGGCCTTCGGGTCGCGCGCGAGCGCCGACGGTGTCACACCCAGGACGACGACCCGCGCGGCTGACAGGTCCGACGCCTGCTCGACGGTGTCGTCCCAGTCCAGGCCGTCGGCATGGAACGTCCTCGACTGCACCAGCACGGCCATGCCGACGTCATCCAGCCAGACATCGGGTGAGGTGAGGACCCGCCCTCCCGGCCCGGTCAGCACCGGGTTGGACATCGGCTCGGGCAGCCGGTCCGAGGTGCGGATCAGTGCCAGCAGGTCGGCCTCCGGAGCGGACCAGGCGCCGGCAGCGACCTCCGCAAGGACCCGACGCAGGCGTCGCGAGTGCTGGCGCCCGCGCGCGTCGACCCAGTGCTCGAGGTCATCGATCCGGACGAGCCGGCGCTGCACCGCCTCGATCACCTAGGCCCGCGCGCTGCGCTCGTCGGGGGTCTCGACCGCGGCGTCGACGACGGCTCTGGCGAGGCATCCGAGCTGGAGGGACCCACGCGACACGAGTGGCTCCCCGAGCAGGGTCGTGCTCCGGATGTCGACCCACGCGACACGACGGGATCGACGCGGCGCCGGCACGAGGACCCGGATCGGAAGCCGGACCTGACAGGCCCGCAGTCCGTGCAGTGCCGCAGCGGTTGAGCCTGCCAGCCACGCGCCGTCGCCTCCGAACAGCTGGGCGGCGACGAGCCGTTGCTCCTCGGACGGCAGACCGGTCTGGAGGACGTAGATCCCCGGCAGCAGCAGCCGCCAGTCCCGGCCGACCCGCCAGCGCAGCGTCTCGCGGCTGACACCGGACGCGAGAAGCTGGGCCCGGGTCAGGACCCCGCATTGGGTCCGGGCGAGATCCAGGGCCGTCTCGGTGAGCGCCATGCCTCGAGACTGACGGCAGCGGAGTGTCGACGCCTGCGAGCCGCGCGGGGCTGTGGACAGTCGAGGCCGGGTCGGGGCGGGTGTGGATGGTGGCTGCCGTAAGAACCGACCCATCGACTGCGGGATGGTCCTGCGCGCCGTGGGGTGATCACCACACCGGGCGCAGGACCATCTGCCGGCCCATCCTCAGCCGGACGGTGGGTCCGGGCATGAGTCAGGTCAGGTCGGGTGGGGTCACGGTGGGTAGTCGCTCGGGGGGACGAAGCGCCACAGGATGTCGGTCCAGTAGTACTGGCCGACGATGCTGAGCAGGAGCAGCGGGACGAACCGCCAGAGCAGCCGCTTCCACGTGTTGCCGCGGCGGTCGGCCCACCCGGCACCGAGCACGACGACGAGGATCGGGAAGAGCGGCACGAGGTAGCGGAAGATGCTCGTGAACGGGTCGAGCACCGCCGCGAGGTAGGCGGGGTAGGCCAGCGTCCACGTGCGCAGGTCCGCACCGAGCGCCCGCGCCCAGGGGCCGGCCATCATCGCGACGATGAGGAGCGGCACGGTCACGAGCAGCACCGGCCCCCAGGTGTCGCCCAACGCGTACTTCGACATCCCCCACCACGGCGTGAAGGGCTCGACCGTGCCCGACCCGCGCCACGTCGCCATCGTGTCGGTGTAGGCCGAGCGGACCCCGGTGCGCCACCAGGCGATGGCCGGCCACAGCAGTCCGGCGACACCGCAGCCGACGAGGGCGGCGAGCATCGCGCCATACGTCCCCCTCGTGATCGGCCGCTCGCGCCGGGCCCGCCAGCGCAGGACGACCACGACGAGCGTCACGAGCCCGAGCGGCACGGCGATCGGTCTCGAGAGGCCGACGAGCAGCGCGACGGCCGTCGCGACGAGCCACCGCTCCTTCGCGAGGGCGTAGAGGTAGGCGACGAGGAGCAGCATCGCGAGCGACTCGGTGTAGGCCAGCTGCAGCGTCACGGACGCCGGGAAGCTCGCCCAGAGCGCCACGACGAGGTAGGCCGCGGGGTCGCCGATGCGCTCGCGCAGCAGCAGTCCCATGAGCACGGCCGCACCCGCACCGCAGAGGAGCGCGATCGTCGAGCCGACGGCCGGGAAGCCCAGCCCCGTCACGGCCATGACGGCGCGCGCCATGAGCGGGAAGAGCGGGTAGAACGCCCACGGGTTCTGCTGGACGGAGCCGCCCTCGCTCCTCGGCAGCTCGGACGGGTAGCCGGTGTGCGCGATGGTCTGGTACCACTGCCCGTCCCAGAGGGCCGTGAAGGGGAAGTACGACACCGGCACGTCGTCGCCGCCGGTCATGCCGGAGGGCACCTGGTGCTGCATGACGACGAGCAGGATGGTCGTCGTGACGACCCGGGCCAGGGCGTAGAGCGCGAGCACCCAGGCGATGAACACGCGGCGGGGCCGCAGGGCGAGCGCCTCGGTCATGTGGTGCGTTCGCGGCCGACCGTCGAACCGGACTGCTCGGACTGCTCGGTGACCTCGGACCGCTCGGGCGATTCGGACGACTCGGACTCGGACTCGGGCGTCTCGGCAGCCGCGTCGGTCTCGGTGGGTCCGGTCGGCTCGGCGGCTTCGGAGCTCCCAGGTGACTCAGGGGCAGCGACGGGCGCATCGCCCCGCAGCACCGCGATCTCCTCGTCCTTCTCGCGCAGCTCGCGCCGGAGCCGGTCGACGACGCCGTCCACCTGGCTCATCCGGTAGCCGCGGGCCCCGACGTCGAATACGAGGTCGTCGAAGTCGGCGTCACGGATGGGCTCGTCGGGCAGCGGCTCGTGGCTGAGGCTCGTCGCGGCCCGCCCGAGGCCGCCACCGGCGAGACCGAGGATCAGGGCGACGACGAAGCACAGGACGACGATCCCGACGAAGAGGATGAACCACTTCACGAGGCGGGCTCCTCGTAGGTGCGGATCGCCTGCACGGCCTCGTGCGGGTCGTCGGTGAGGATGATGCGGTCGAGGTCGGCGGGGCTGATCATCCCGGCCGCGAGCACGGTGTCGCGCATCCAGTCGATGAGGCCGTGCCAGTAGGCGACGCCCATGAGCACGACGGGGAACTCCGTGACCTTTTGCGTCTGCGCGAGGGTGACGGCCTCGAAGAGCTCGTCAAGGGTGCCGAAGCCGCCCGGCAGCACGATGAAGCCGCGGGAGTACTTGAGGAACATGACCTTGCGGGCGAAGAAGTAGCGGAAGTTGATGCCGAGGTCGACGTACTCGTTGAGGCCGGTCTCGAAGGGCAGCTCGATGCCGAGCCCGACCGAGGTGCCGTCGGCCTGGAAGGCGCCCTTGTTGGCCGCCTCCATCGCGCCGGGGCCGCCGCCGGTGATGACGGCGTAGCCGGCCTCGGCGAGCAGGCGCCCGACCTCGACACCCATGGCGTATGCCGGGTGGTCGGCTCCCATGCGCGCGGAGCCGAACACGGCGACGGCCGGCCCGAGCTCGGACAGCGTGCCGAAGCCCTCGACGAACTCGGACTGGATGCGCATGACCCGCCACGGGTCGGCGTGCAGCCAGTCGGTGGGCTGGCGTGCCTTGAGGAGCCGCTGGTCGGTCGTCGTCGCCGGCACCTTGTGACCGCGCAGGGTCACCGGTCCGGTCTGGCGGCGGTCGAGGTGCGGGCTCGCCGGCGCGGCGGCCGTGCCGGGCACGTCGGGCACGTCGGGCGCGTCGGGCACGGGCTGGTCGTCGGTCACAGCGCCACCCTATGCAACGGGCTCGGCGCGCTCACCCGAGCCAGCGCAGCAGCGCGGCCTCGGCGTCGACGTACTGGTGGGTGGGGCAACGCTCGTCGTCCATGTGGGCGAGGTTGGGGTCGCCGGGGCCGTAGTTGACGGCGGGGATGCCGAGCGCCGAGAAGCGCGCGACGTCGGTCCAGCCCTCCTTGGGGTTGACCTCGACGCCGAGGGCGTCGATGAACGCCTGTGCGGCCGGCAGGTGCAGCCCTGGGCGGGCGCCGTCGGCGGCGTCGGTCAGCGTCACGTCGAAGCCCTCGAAGACCCGGCGCACGTGGGCCAGCGCCTCCTCGGTGTCCTTGTCGGGCGCGTAGCGGTAGTTGACCGTGACTGTGCAGCGGTCGGGGACGACGTTGCCGGCGATGCCACCGGCGATGCCGACGGCCTGCAGCGCCTCGTGGTAGTCGAGCCCGTCGACGGTGATCGTCTCGGCCTCGTAGGCGGTCAGGCGCGAGAGCACCGCGGCCGCGTCGTGGATGGCGTTGTGGCCCTTCCACGGCCGGGCCGAGTGGGAGGCGATGCCCTTGGTGACGATCTCGACGCGCAGGGTGCCCTTGCAGCCGCCCTCGATCGCGCCGTTTGTCGGCTCGAGGAGCACGGCGAAGTCGCCGGCGAGCAGGTCGGGGTCGGTCTCGGCGAGGATGGCCAGGCCGTTGTACTGCCCCTCGATCTCCTCGCACTCGTAGAAGAGGAAGGTCAGGTCGCGGGTCGGCTCGGCCACCTCGGCCGCGATCCGCAGCATGACCGCCACGCCGCCCTTCATGTCGACGGTGCCGCGGCCCCACAGCTCGCCGTCGACCTGGCGCGTCGGCAGGTTGGGCACCGACGTGAGCGGCACGGTGTCGATGTGCCCGGCGAGCACGACCCGCTCGCTGTGTCCGAGCGAGGTCCGGGCGACGACGGTGTTGCCGTGCCGCGTGACCTCGAGGTGGGACAGCTGGCTCAGGGCGGCCTCGATGGCGTCGGCGAGCGCCGCCTCGCCCTGGCTGACGGACTCGATGTCGCACACCGCGGCCGTCAGCGTGGTGACGTCCGCCGACAGGTCGAGCACGGGGGACGCGTCGGAGGCGGCGTGGGTGGTCGGGTCGGCGGACGAGGAGGTCGACGGCATACGCGGAAGGTTATCCGCAGCGGGCGACGCGAGCGCGGGAGGACGTCGGCCGGGGCGCTCCGCTCGGCTCCCCCGCAGCCCTCCCCCGCAGCCCTCCCCTGCAGCCCTCCTGGGGCGCCGGACCGTCCGGGCCGTGGGTCGCCGTCCCACGGTGGCGCCCGCGACCCATATCCTTGCCGCCATGTCGGAGCGCAACGCATGGGGTCACGGACTGACGACGATCACGGACGACGGGCAGGTGCTCGACACGTGGTTCCCGCAGCCGGCGCTGGGTGAGCGCCCTGCGGAGGCTGCCGTGCCCGAGGGGCTCGACGCGCTCGTCGGCGCCGATGCCGCCCGCCGCGTCCGCACCGAGGTCCGCCTCGTCGAGATCGACCTCGACGCCGCCCCGGCCGACGCACCCGACGCGTACCTGCGTCTGCACCTGCTCTCGCACTGCCTCGTGCAGCCGAACACCATCAACCTCGACGGCGTCTTCGGCGCCCTCCCCAACATCGTGTGGACGAGCGCCGGTGCGTGCGCCGTCGACGGCTTCGAGCAGACCCGGATGCGGCTGCGCGCCCGGGGCCAGCACGTCGCGGTCCACGGCGTCGACAAGTTCCCGCGGATGACCGACTTCGTCGTGCCGCAGGGCGTCCGCATAGCCGACGCCGACCGCGTGCGCCTCGGGGCTCACCTGTCCGCCGGCACCACCGTCATGCACGAGGGCTTCTGCAACTTCAACGCCGGCACGCTGGGCACCTCGATGGTCGAGGGACGCATCGTGCAGGGCGTCGTCGTCGGCGACGGGTCCGACATCGGGGCGGGCGCCTCGATCATGGGCACCCTCTCCGGTGGCGGCACGGAACGCGTCAGCATCGGCGAGCGTTGTCTCGTCGGGGCCAACGGTGGCATCGGCATCGCGCTCGGGGACGACTGCGTCGTCGAGGCCGGGCTCTACGTCACCGCGGGCACGAAGGTGACGCTGCCCGACGGCACCGTGGTCAAGGCCAAGGAGCTGTCGGGGTCGAGCAACGTGCTCTTCATCCGCAACAGCGTGAGCGGTGCCGTCGAGGCCCGCGACCGCAAGGGCACCGGCATCACGCTCAACGCCGCGCTCCACGCCAACGACTGACCCGCCACACCCCAGAGACCGCCCACCACAGACCGCACGCCACAGACCGCACGCCACAGACCGCACGCCGCCACCCGGTTCAGACCAGAGCCGGACCACCCGAGGACCCCATGCCGAACCACCGACCGGGCCCGACCCTTGCCGAATCACGGCGCCGAACACCAGCGCGTCGTCGGCGCCGCTGGGTGACCGTGCTGCTCGTGCTGGCCGTCGTCGGGACGGCCGGGTGGTTCGGAGCGCGATTCCTCATCCAGAGCGTCGTCAACCCGCAGTGCACCATCCAGGCCGCCGGCATCACCGAGACCTTCGACCCGGACCAGACGGCCAACGCCGCGCTGATCTCGGCGTTGTCGATCAAGCGGGGCATGCCGCCGCGCGCGGCCACGATCGCCCTGACCACGGCGTTCCAGGAGTCGAAGATCCGCAACCTGCGCTACGGGGACCGTGACTCCCTGGGCCTGTTCCAGCAGCGGCCGAGCCAGGGCTGGGGCACCAAGGAGCAGATCCTCGATCCCGTGCACGCGACGAACGCCTTCTACGACGCCCTCGTGAAGTACAAGGGATATGAGACGGCCGACATCACCAAGATCGCCCAGCGCGTCCAGAAGAGCGGCTTCCCCGAGGCCTACCGCGACCACGAGGGGCAGGGCCGGGTACTCGCCTCGACCCTCACCGGCCACTCCCCCGCCGGCCTGACGTGCCGGCTCGACGCCGTGAAGACCAGCGTGTCACCGCAGCGGGTCGCGAGCGACCTCTCGCAGCAGATGGGCGTCACGACGGCCCGCCCCGGGTCGGGCTTCCTGACCGTCACCGCACGTGACACGACGACGGCGTGGGCCGTCGCCCACTGGGCCGTCGCCCGCGCCGAGATGTACGGGGCGAGCAGGGTCAGCGTCGGCGACCGCGCGTGGGACCGCTCCACGGGCGACGACGGGTGGTCGAGCGGGACCGCCGGCAGGACCGTCACGATCAACCTCGGCTGAGCGACCCGGCATACGACACGGCGCACGACCCCGCACACGACCCCGTCAGCTCAGCCGGACACCCGGTCGAGGTGCTGGAGCAGGTCGTGCGCGGCCAGCTCGATCTCCTTGTGCCGCCACTCGCTCGCCCGGTAGACGCAGGCGATGAGCGCGGTCCGGTGCACGCGGCGCAGGTCACCGTAGGCGAACGCGTAGCGGGCCTTGGTCCCGTCGTGGGCGCCCTCGGTCAGGCCGAGGTGCCACGCCGCGTAGTCGTCCCACGAGTGGTGCTCGAGGTAGGCGTTCTGCGCCTCGGCGTTCGGCTGCACCTGGCCCCAGTCGCTGTCGAGGACGTACTGGCGCTTGTCGATGAGCTCGCGGCACCGCGCGACCGCCGCGTCGTTGACGAGGTAGGTGGCCATCACCCCATCATGCCGATGCCCCCGTCCCTTGCGGGGCGGGGGCATCGGGTGGATCTGCGCCGAGCCGGGGCTCGGGGCGTGCTCAGGCGGCTCAGCTGGGGTAGCTGCGCTGGGCCTCGCCCGTGTAGATCTGGCGCGGGCGGCCGATTTTCGTCTCCGGATCGGTCATCATCTCGCGCCACTGGGCGATCCAGCCCGGGAGGCGCCCGATGGCGAAGAGGACGGTGAACATCTTCGACTCGAAGCCCATGGCCTTGTAGATGAGGCCGGTGTAGAAGTCGACGTTGGGGTAGAGCCGGCGCTCCACGAAGTAGTCGTCGGCGAGCGCGATCTCCTCGAGGCCCTTGGCGATCTCGAGCAGCGGGTCGTTCTGGCCGAGCTTCTCGAGGATGTCGTCGGCGGCCTTCTTGATGATGGCCGCGCGCGGGTCGTAGTTCTTGTAGACGCGGTGCCCGAAGCCCATGAGGCGGACACCGTCCTCCTTGTTCTTGACCTTCTCCATGAACTTCTTCGGGTCGTCGCCCGACTCGTGGAGCTGGCCGAGCATCTCGAGGACGGCCTGGTTGGCGCCGCCGTGCAGCGGGCCCGACAGGGCGTGGATGCCGGCCGAGACCGAGTTGAAGAGGTTCGCGTGGGCCGAGCCGACGAGGCGCACCGTCGAGGTCGAGCAGTTCTGCTCGTGGTCGGCGTGCAGGATGAAGAGCAGGTCGAGGGCCTTGGCGACGGTCGGGTCGACCTCGTAGGGCTCGACGGGGTAGCCGAACGTCATCCGCAGGAAGTTCTCGACGAACGACAGCGAGTTGTCGGGGTACATGTACGGCTGGCCGACGCTCTTCTTGTGCGCCATGGCCGCGATGGTCGGCAGCTTGGCGAGGAGTCGGACGGTCGAGATCTCGACCTGCTCCTGGTCGAAGGGGTCGAGGCTGTCCTGGTAGAACGTGCCGAGCGCCGACACGGCCGAGCTGAGGACCGGCATCGGGTGGGCGTCGCGCGGGAAGCCGTTGAAGAAGGCGCGGAGGTCCTCGTGCAGCATCGTGTGCCGGCGGATCGAGTCCTCGAAGCGCGTCAGCTCCTCGGGCGTCGGGAGCTCGCCGTAGATGAGCAGGTAGGAGACCTCGACGAACGTCGACTTCTCGGCCAGCTCGGCGATCGGGTAGCCGCGGTAGCGCAGGATGCCCTCGTCGCCGTCGATGTAGGTGATCGCGCTCTTGCACGACGCGGTGTTGACGAACCCGACGTCGTAGGTGACGAGGCCGGTCTCCTTGAGCAAGGACCCGACCCCGAGCCCGTCGTTGCCCTCGACGGCGCCGACTCCCGGGAACGTGAGTTCCTTGTCTGCGACCTTGAGTGTCGCGTCCACTGCCTTCGTCACTGTTCCTCCGCCTCCTGTCACTCCGGCCCAAGATCGCCGGACGTATCCGCGAGCGACGTTACCCCAGCGCCGGGTCCGCCGAGAAAACAGGCCCACCCGGCGGCACCCGTCTGCACCTGCCGGCGAACGGCCTCACAGGCCGTCAGAGCCGGGAGCAGGCAGCGGCGATGCGCTCGTCGGTGGCCGTGAGCGCGATCCGCACGTGCTGCGCCCCCGCCGCACCGTAGAACGCGCCGGGCGCGACGAGGATCCCGCGGTCGGCGAGCTCGGAAACCGTTGTCCAACAGTCCTCCCCGCGAGTCGCCCACAGGTAGAGCCCCGCCTCGGAGTGGTCGACGCGCAGACCCGCGCGGGTGACCGCGGCCAGCAGCTGCTCTCGCCTGCGGGCGTATGCCGCCCGCTGCGTCTGCACGTGGGTGTCGTCGCGCAGGGCGACGGCCATGGCGTGCTGGACGGGTGTGGGCATGATCATGCCGGCGTGCTTGCGCACCTCGAGGATCCTCCCGATGATCGCGGGATCCCCGGCCACGAACGCCGCCCGGTAGCCGGCCAGGTTGGACTGCTTCGACAGGGAGTAGACCGCGAGCAGTCCCGTGTGGTCGCCGTCGCAGACGTCGGGGTGCAGGATGCTCGGGGTCGAGGTGCCGACGTGCCCCTCGCGCCAGTCGAGCTCGGCGTAGCACTCGTCGCTCGCCACGACGACGTCGTGCTGACGCGCCCACGAGACGACCTTGCGGAGGTGCTCGACGCCGAGAACTTGACCGTTCGGATTGCCGGGACTGTTGAGCCACAACAGTTTTGGCGTCGTCGAAGCGGTCAGCGGGCCGAGACTCGTCAGCGACTGGGCGACGACGGCGGTCGCACCGGCGATGCGCGCCCCGATGTCGTAGGTCGGGTAGGCGACGGCCGGGATGCCGACGACGTCACCCGATCGGAGGCCGAGCAGCGTCGGCAGCCACGCGACGAGCTCCTTGCTGCCGATCGTCGGCAGGACGGCGTCGGCCGTCAGCCCGGCGACACCGCGGCGGCGCTCGAACCACTCACAGATCGCAGCGCGCAGGTCGGCGGTGCCGACCGTCAGCGGGTAGCCCGGCGCGTCGGCAGCGTCGGCCAGAGCACGGCGTACGACCTCGGGTGTGGGGTCGACGGGCGTGCCCACCGACAGGTCGACGATGCCCTCCGGATGCGCGACCGCCCGCGCCTTGTAGGGCGCGAGCGAGTCCCAGGGGAAGTCGGGGAGGTCGAGCCCGCGCACGGGCCCGCCGGTCGTCGTCACTCGTCGTGTTCCTGCGGCGGCAGGGCCTCGATGAGCGGGTGGTCCTTGTCGATGACGCCGAGCTTGGCGGCACCACCCGGGCTGCCGAGGTCGTTGAAGAACTCGACGTTGGCGTTGTAGTAGTCGGCCCACTGCTCGGGGACGTCGTCCTCGTAGTAGATCGCCTCGACGGGGCAGACCGGCTCGCACGCACCACAGTCGACGCACTCGTCGGGGTGGATGTAGAGCGACCGCTTGCCCTCGTAGATGCAGTCGACCGGACACTCCTCGATGCAGGCACGGTCCTTCAGGTCGACGCAAGGCTGGGCAATGACGTAGGTCATGGGGAGCGGACCTCCTGCTGTGGAGCGTTCGGGAGCGGATGCTGCACCGCCTAGTATGCCGGACATGACTGGCGATCCCACCGACGGCCCCGCGGATGAGACGGGTTTCGCGAGCAGCACCGACACCCCGGGCCACCGCCTCAGTGCGGGACTCACCATCGGGAGCCGGGTCGTCGTGCGCTACCGGCTCGGTGAGGGTGCGGAGGCCGGGGCGACCGACTTCCTCGGCGAGCTCATCGCCCGCAACAACGACTTCCTCGTGGTCGACACGAAGACCGAGCGGGTCAAGCTGATCCGCGCCGACGTCATCGCCGCCAAGGACGTGCCGCCCCCGGCGAGCCGCCCCGGCCACGCCCACGAGCGCATCTCCGCCGACGACCTCGAGAAGCTCATGGCCAAGGGCTGGCAGGCGCTCGACCGCGGCGGCCTCGGCGACTGGGTGCTCCGGGCCTCCGAGGGCTTCACCGGGCGCGCCAACTCGGCGCTCGTCGTCGGGGACCCGAGCCTGCCCCTCGACAGGGCCCTCGACTTCGTCGAGAAGTGGTACTCCGACCGCGGCCGTCCGGCCGTCTTCCAGGTGCACGGCGAGCGCGGGTTCGCCGTCGAGGACGTGCCCGTCGCGGCAGCCCTGCTCGAGCGCGGCTATGCCGTCGGCGGCGGGCGCGACGACTGGCAGCGGGTGCTCATCATGACCGGCCTGTCCGCCGCGGTCCCGCCGCTCACCGAGGAGTCCGTCCCGGTGACGGCGGACTCCGAGCTCAAGATGGACTGGCTCATGGCCTACGGCGAGCAGCGCACCATCGTGCCCGGCGCGACGGAGGCCGTGCTCACGGGCAGTGACGGCCAGCTCTTCCTGTCGGTGCGCGACCCGGAGAGCAACCGCATCATCGCCCTCGCGCGCATGGCGATCCACCCCGGCTGGGCAGGCATCTTCGGCCTGTGGGTGCACCCCGAGCACCGCCGCGAGGGACTCGGCACGACCCTCGTCTCCGCCGTGGCGATGGTGGCCCGCGAGAACACCATGCCCGCGATCTACCTCCAGGTGTCGGCCGACAACGCCGACGGCGTGGCCTTCTGGGAGGACCTCGGCTTCAGCGTGCACCACGAGTACACCTACCTGACCCGCCCGTCCGCCTGACTCTCCGGGCTCGAGCGGCGGTCCTGCACGTGCTGACCGTGCTCAGGGCGGGGTGGCCCTGGGGTTGGTGCAGATGACCTGGTCCTCCGGGAGGTAGTGCGTCGTCACCGGCTCGCTGCGGGCGAGCGCGCTGGAGCCGGGGCTGCGCCACTCGCGGGTCACCGTCACGTCGAAGCCGGGGCTGGGTGGCTGCGGTTCGCACGTCAGGCTCGCACTGCGGATCGTCTTGGGAGGTGTGACGTTTCGCCGCTCGCCCTTGACGGACGCGATGTCCCAGGTCTTGGTGCTCCACACCCTCCCGTGGAGGACGCCGCCCTCGACCCAGGTCTGCAGGAGCATCCCGTACGGCGTGTCGTTCTTCCACGTGCTGTCGAGGGTCGGCCAGTGGACGGCGGCCTCGCGTCCCTCGGGATAACGCGGGTTGTAGAACGCGTGCGGGGTGGCCCGGACGATGTCGACGCCGGCGAAGTAGGCGAGGTTGTGGGTCAGCGTGGCCACCTGGGCGGCCCCGGCGCCGGTCCCCCGCGTCAGGCGACCGTCGACGACGACGGCGCCCTCGGCAAACCCCGTGTCCGCGGTCTGCGCGCCGAGGAGGGCGTTGAGGCTGAAGGTGCCTCCGGCCGGCACGTAGGTGCCGTTGAGGCGCTTGGCAGCACCGACGAGGTTGTTGGTGCGAGCGGGGTCGTCCGTCGGGAACGGCGAGCGGAAGTCGACGACGAGCTCGTTGATGCCGGCCTTCTGGGCGTCCTCGGTCGTGAACGGCGGCTGGGCGGGCGCCGGACTCACGTCCACCGTGCGGTCGGCGCCGGAGATGGCGGCCTCGGCACGCTTGGCGAGGGCGTCCTCGTCGACGGTGAGCCCGTCGACCGACGGCACGAGGCGGGGCTTGCCGTTGTTCGGCTCGAACTCCCACCGCGCGCTGGTCGCGGCGCGCGTCGTCACCGGCACCTTGCCGGCGACGAGCCGCGCGAGGGCGGTCTCGTCGAAGTGCAGGGCCAGGTGCCCCGACCCGTCGGGGACGACCGAGACCGTCGGCGCGTACTCCGACGGTCCGAGCAGGACCCGCGTCGTGCCCGACACGAGGGTGAGCGGCCGCGACACGGCCGTGCTGCCGACGTCGGAGGCGAACTGCTCGACCGCGTCGGCGCTCACCTGCGGCGGGGTCTCGCGCAGCACCGCGGTGGCCCGCGTCGAGTCGGGGAAGGCCCGCCGCAGCGCGATCTTCGTGCCGGCGACGTCGAGCGTGTGCCCCGGCACGGGCATGTCGGCGGCCACGGACCCGCCCGGGAAGGTCACGCGCCCCTCGACGGGGGCGACCGCGAGCGAGGGTGCGAGGCGGTCGAGGTACGCGGTCAGCCTGTCGTCGTCGGTGGTCGTCAGCAACGGCGCGCTGATCGAGCCCGTCAGCCGGTTCCACAGCACCCGAGGATCGAGGGTCAGGCCCGTCAGCCCCTCGAGCGAACGGTCGGCGTCGACCCCGAGCCCTGCCTCGCGGGGCACGACCTCGAGCGGCTCGTCCCGCCCCGGCACGCTCAGCACGATCGGGGTGTCGAGGAGGGTCCGCGAGCCGGCGAGCACGGCCGCCCGGGCGCTGTCCGTCGACATCCCACCGACGCGGATGCCACCCACCGACACCGAGGCCGGGACGTGCTGCGCGGACCAGGCGCAGAGTCCCGCGTAGCCGCCGCCGAGCACGATCGCGGCCACGACGAGGCGCACCGCGGTGGAGCGTCGCTCACGCCGCGTGTCGTCGTACCAGTCGTCGGCCATCGTCTCTCCGGGCAGGGGACATCGAGTGGCACGAAGGTAACGCCTGGTGGCGCCCGAGAGCGCGAGGCGGCGCCGTCGGGGCACCCGCCGCAGCACACGGCATACGCCAGCAGTCATCCGCCCCTCGACGGCTCCCGGCCGCGGAGGTGCGTCAGGCGAGCAGGCCGGCCTCGCTCGGCTCGACCGCTCCCCCGACCGTCTCCCACGTCAGGGGGTCGACGCGGCGGAAACCCTCGCGTCCCGTCGTCCGGGCGGCGACGAGGTTGGAGAGGGCGTGGACGTCCTCGCTCGCCACGATGACCTGGGTCGCGTGCGCGCGCAGGGCGTCGTTCTGCGTCGCGCGAGCTGCCTCGTGGACCACCGCGTGCGTCACCAGCGCGTCGTCGACGACGGACGGCGGGAACGGGTGGACCAGGTCGGGCACGACGAGGCGCGGCGCCTCGGGCGAGCCGGCTCCGAGGTCCTGCTCGCTCCACCACGCGGACGTGTCGAGCAGCGCGGGGTCCGCGTCGCGCAGCCACTGCCGGTCCTCGCGGGCCCAACCCGCGGGCGTCAGGATCTCGTAGACGCGCTCGGGTCGGTCGGCGGGGCCCAGCAGCTCGAGGGCGCGGCGCGTGACGCGGTGCGTCTGGATGTGGTCGGGGTGGCCGTAGCCGCCGTGCTCGTCGTAGGTGACCACGACGTCGGGGCGCACCTCGCGCACGACGTCGGCGACGAGGGCGCCGGCCACGTCGAGGTCGGCCGCTGCGAAGGCGTGCGCGTGGGACGCGGCCGGAGAGCCCGCCATGCCGGAGTCGCGGTAGAGCGAGAGCCTCCCTGCCGCCTCGTCGGCGCCGAGGACGTGCATCGCGGCGCCGATGCGCTCGAGCGCCTGCGTCAGCTCACCGTGACGGTGCGGGCCGAGCCGGTCGTCCGGGTCCCCCTCGAGGTGCGCGAGACCGGGCGGGATGACCTCGCCCTCCTCCCCGAGGGTGCACGTCAGCACGTGCACCTCGTCGCCGCGCGCGACGTGGTGGGCCATGGCCACGCCGCACGTCAGCGTCTCGTCGTCGGGGTGGGCGTGGACGAAGAGCAGTCGCGACACGGGTGGCACCTCTCGGGTCAGCGGGCGGATCGGCAGGCGGATCGGCAGGCGGGACGGGCAGGTCGGGTCAGCGCACCGCGACGGTGGCGAGGTCGACGATGCCGCCGACGGCGTGGTCCTCGTAGGACTTCACACCGGACCCGTGCAGGTAGAGCGCCTTGGTCGCCGACAGGGCGATGTAGCCGCCCTCGTCGCGCAGCGTCCGGTCGGCCTGCTGCCACACCTTGGCGCGGGCGCGCGGGTCGGGCGTCACGTCCGCCTTGTCGATGAGGGCGTTGACGGCGGGGCTGCTGAAGTAGCCGACGTCCTGGCCGGGGCCCGAGGAGTCGATGTTGATGCGCGAGTCGAAGAGCGCCGGCAGGACCCCGCCGGCGGACGGCCAGTCGGGCGTCCACACGCCGCGGAAGACGTCGAAGGAGGAGACCGAGGTCGGCTTCTCGATGGTCTCGTAGTACTTTTCGGCCGGCACGCTCGTCAGCTGTACGTCGAAGCCGGCGCGCTCCCAGCCCGCGGCCAGGGCGGCGTATGCCTTGTCCCCGAGCACCGATCGCGCGTAGACGACGCGCAGGGGCACCGGCAGCTTGACCCCCGCCTGCTGGAGCGCCCGACGCGCGCCCTCGGGGTCCCCCTCGACGCCCGTGCCGGGCGGCGGGGTCACCGACTGCGGGTCGACGGTGGGCGACAGGATCGACCACGTCGGCGTCCCTGCACCCTCGCCGCCGGTGGCGGTGACGTAGGTCGCGCGGTTCGTCGACAGCGCGAGGGCCTTGCGCACCGCGGGGTTGGCCATGACCTTGCTGCGCATGTTGACGGCGAGGTAGTCGACGTTGCCCGTGTAGGGGAACGTCAGCCGGGCCTGCAGGCCGGTGCCCGCCTGGTTGCGCAGGGTCGGGCTCGCCTGGACCCACGAGACGGCATACGCGTCGTCGTCCTGCTGGTTGAGCAGGCGCTGGATGACGGACTGCTCACCCAGCCCCGACATGACCCGGATCTCGTCGGGGTAGGCCCGGCGGATGGGGTCGGTGCGGGGGTCCCAGTGCTCGTTGCGCACGAAGGTGCCGCCCTTGCCGACGACCCACGGGTCCTTGAGGCGGTAGGGCCCGCTCGACATGACGGCATACGACGCCTTGTCGCTCGTCGTGTCGGTCGAGGCCTTGCGCGGCGCGAACTCCGGCAGCGCCACGATGTGGGGGAAGTCGGGCTCGGCGTCGCGCAGCCGGAAGGTGATCGTCGACCCCTTGCACGACACGGCCCTCTCGAAGTCCGCGCGATGGGCCGTGTCGCCCGGGCCGGAGTAGACCGGCTTCTCCAGGCCCTCGGGCGTGACCTGCGTCGGCATGTCGAGCAGGAAGCTGGCGTAGTTCGTGCCGCCGACGTGCGTGCGCCGGTCGAAGGTGCGTGCGACGCCGTGGCGCACGTCGTCGCACGTGATCGGCGAGCCGTCCTGCCACTTCACGCCGGGGCGCAGCGTGAAGGACCACGTGCGCGCGCCGTCGCTCGGGGTGCCGGTGTCGGTCGCGAGGTCGGCCTGGACGTCGCGCTGGTGCGCACCCGTGCCGTATGCCGTGAGGCCGCGGGCGAAGGTGCGCTGGGCGAAGAACGCCTCGGGGCCGACGTACATCAGCTGCGGGTCCCACGTCGCGATGGTCCCTGCGACGAGCACCTGCAGGTCACCACCGCGCTGGGGCTCCCCCGACGCCGACGGGGCGGTGCCGAGCGCGCCCTGCGTGCTGACGGGGTCGCTCGACCCCGTGCACGCAGCGGCGCCCGCTGCCAGGAGGGCAGCCCCGACCCCGGCAGCGACCGACCTCGTCAGCCCACGCACCACGCCGCGACCTCCGCCCGGCACCGGTCGGTCAGCCCTCGGCCTTCGCCGCCGAACGGGCGCGGGACGCGGTGCGTGCGCGCTCGCCGGCGTCGAGGACGACCTTGCGGATGCGGACGGACTCGGGCGTCACCTCGACGCACTCGTCCTCGCGGCAGAACTCGAGGCTCTGCTCGAGGCTGAGCTTGCGGGGCGGCACGATCTTCTCGAAGTTGTCCGAGGAGGAGGCGCGCACGTTGGTGAGCTTCTTCTCCTTGGTGATGTTGACGTCCATGTCGTCGGCGCGGGAGTTCTCGCCGACGATCATGCCCTCGTAGACCTCGGTGGTCGGGTCGACGAACAGCGTGCCGCGCTCCTGGAGGTTGACCATCGCGTAGGAGGTGACGACGCCCTTGCGGTCCGAGACGAGCGAGCCGCTCGTGCGGGTCGTGATCGCGCCGAACCACGGCTCGTAGTCCTCGAAGACGTGGTGGGCGATGCCCGTGCCGCGCGTCTCGGTGAGGAACTCGGTGCGGAAGCCGATGAGGCCACGGCTGGGCACGAGGAACTCCATGCGGATCCAGCCGGTGCCGTGGTTGGTCATCTGCTCCATGCGGCCCTTGCGGGCGGCCATGATCTGCGTGATCGCGCCGAGGAACTCCTCGGGCGTGTCGATGGTGAGGCGCTCGACGGGCTCGTGGACCTTGCCGTCGACCTCGCGCGTGACGACCTGCGGCTTGCCCACGGTCAGCTCGTAGCCCTCGCGGCGCATCTGCTCGACGAGGATGGCGAGAGCCAGCTCGCCTCGGCCCTGGACCTCCCAGGCGTCGGGGCGCTCGGTGTTGAGGATGCGCAGCGACACGTTGCCGATGAGCTCCTTGTCGAGGCGGTCCTTGACCATGCGGGCCGTGACCTTCGAGCCGCGCACCTGGCCGACCATCGGGCTCGTGTTGGTGCCGATCGTCATCGAGATCGCCGGCTCGTCGACCGTGATGAGCGGCAGCGGGATCGGGTTCTCGGGGTCGGCGAGGGTCTCGCCGATGGTGATGTCGGGGATGCCGGCGACGGCGATGATGTCGCCCGGGCGGGCCTCCTCGGCGGGCTTGCGCTCGAGGGCCTCGGTCATGAGCAGCTCGGTGATCTTCACGCGCTGCTGCGAGCCGTCGTGACGGCACCACATGACCTGCTGGCCCTTCTTGATCGTGCCGTTGAAGACACGGAGCAGGGCGAGGCGGCCGAGGAAGTTGGACGCGTCGAGGTTGGTGACGTGGGCCTGCAGCGGCGCCTCGTCGTCGTAGGTCGGCGCGGGGATCGTCTCGAGGATCGTCTCGAAGAGGGCCTCGAGGTCCTCGCCCTCGGGCAGGCCACCGTTGTCGGGGCGCTCGGTCGAGGCACGGCCGGCCTTGGCCGAGGCGTAGACGATCGGGAAGTCGATCTGCTCCTCGGTGGCGTCGAGGTCCATGAACAGCTCGTAGGCCTCGTCGACGACCTCGGCGATGCGCGAGTCGGGACGGTCGACCTTGTTGATGCAGAGGATGACCGGCATCTTCGCGGCGAGCGCCTTGCGCAGCACGAAGCGGGTCTGGGGCAGCGGGCCCTCGGACGCGTCAACGAGGAGCACGACACCGTCGACCATCGACAGGCCGCGCTCGACCTCGCCACCGAAGTCGGCGTGGCCGGGGGTGTCGATGATGTTGATGGTGACGCCGTCGGTCAGGCCACGGTCCTGGGCGGCCTTGCCCGTGTAGTGCACCGCGGTGTTCTTCGCGAGGATCGTGATGCCCTTCTCGCGCTCGAGGTCACCGGAGTCCATCGCGCGCTCGTCGACGTGCTGGTGCTCGCCGAACGCGCCGGACTGCCAGAGCATCTTGTCGACGAGGGTGGTCTTGCCGTGGTCGACGTGGGCGACGATGGCGACGTTGCGGATGTCCGCGCGGGTCTTCATGGGCATGAGGGACAGTCTCTCAGGGTTTCGAGGGTGGTTCGGACCACGTCGTCGTGGGTGGTGCTCAAGCGGGTTCTGCAGGTGGATCTGGCAGGTGTTTCGGGGCTGGCCAGGCGTCAGGGGCTGCGGTCGGGCTCGGCAGGCCGCCGGAGCATGGTCTCGAGCGCCTCGACGATGGGAAGGTCTGCGGGGAGCCACCCGACCGAGCGCAGCTCGTCGAGCCCCAGCCAGCGCAGCTCGTCGTGGTCCTCGATTGGCTCGGGCGTGCCCTCGACGACCTCGGCGAGCCAGACCAGCATCTCGTACCGGTCGCCCAACGGCCACGTCGAGCCCGGCTGGGGCCCGGGCACGTGCGCGCCGAGCGTCACCCGGACGCCCAGCTCCTCGAGCAGCTCGCGGTGCAGCGCCGACAGCGGCGACTCGCCCTCGTCGACCTTGCCCCCGGGCAGCTCCCACCCGCCGGCGAGCGCGGAGGGCTCGGTGCGACGCGCCGACAGCAGCCGGGTCGGGCGCTCGAGGTCGTCGACGACAGCGGCCCCGACGACGAGGCGGACCGGAACGGGCTCAGCGATGCTCATGGCGACGTCGATGGTGCCACACGCACGGCCTGCAGCGGGGCGCTGAGCGGGCCACACGGCATACGACGGCGGTTTACTGGACGTCATGACACGACGACTGACCGACGAGGAGATCGAGCGCCAACTGGGCGACCTGCCCGACTGGACGCGTGAGGGCGACACGATCCGGGCCTCCTTCGAGGCCCCTGCGTTCCTCACCGGGATCGCGCTCGTGGACGAGGTGGCCGCGGCGGCCGAGACGATGGACCACCATCCCGACATCGACATCCGCTGGCGCACGGTCACCTTCGCGCTGTCGACGCACTCGGAGGGCGGCCTCACCCAGCTCGACGTCGAGCTGGCCCACCAGATCAGCCAGGAGGCGGCCCGCAGGGGCGCCGTGGCGACGACCTGACGCCGGCCGGAGCGACCGCCCTCGGCCGTAACTTAGGATTGCCTCATGCGATCCCACTCACGCTCCGACTCGCGCGCCGAGTCCCGGGAGGGCCATAGTCCGTGGCCGGACCCGGTCCGGCCACCCCTGACCCACCACTCGCTCGCCCGGGTGGTGATCGCATGAGCACCGCCCTGGGCATCGGCCTCGGGGTCCTGCTGATCCTCGCCCTCACGGCGGCGACGGGCTACTTCGTGGCCCAGGAGTTCGCCTACGTCGCGGTCGACCGCAACGCCCTGCGCCAGCTCGCCGCCGAGGGCGACGCCCCCGCCGAGCGCGCCCTGCGCGTCACCTCGCAGCTGTCCTTCACGCTCTCGGCCGCGCAGTTCGGGATCACGGTGACCGCCCTGCTCGTGGGCTACGTCTCCGAACCCCTCGTCGGCGCCGGCATCGCCGAGCTGCTCGACCCCTCGATGTCGTATGCCGCCCGCCTCAGCCTGTCGGTCACCGCGGTCCTCGTCTTCTCGACCGTCGTCCAGATGGTCTTCGGCGAGCTCGCCCCGAAGAACCTCGCCATCGCCCGCACCGTGCCGCTCGCCCGGTCGCTGAGCCGCTCGACCCTCGTCTACCTCACGCTCGCCGGCCCGGTCGTGCGCCTCTTCGACCGTGCGTCGACGACGCTGCTGCGCAAGGTGGGCATCGAGCCCGTCGAGGAGCTCGAGCAGGGCGCCACGGCCGAGGACCTGACCAGGATCATCGACGAGTCCCATGCCGGGGGCCTGCTCGACGACGACCTCTCCGACGTGCTCGAGGGCGGCCTGCGCTTCCGTGAGCTCGACGCCGGCGACGTCATGACGCCCCGCGTGCGGGTCACCACGGTGCACGCCGACGCGACGGTCGCCGACCTCGTCGACCTGCTCGACACCGGCTGGTCGCGCTTCCCGGTGACGGGCCGCGACGGCGACGACATCGTCGGGGTCGCCGGCATCGCGGAGGTGCTCTCCGTCGAGCCGGAGCGCCGGGCGACCACCCTCGTCGGCTCGGTCGTGTCGGAGGCCACCGTCGTGCCGACGAGCGCACCGCTCCCCCGCGTCCTCGAGCAGATCCGCGCCGACCACCGCCAGCTGGCCGTCGTCGTCGACGAGCACGGCGGCTTCGCCGGCATCGTCACCTTCGAGGACATCGCCGAGGAGGTCGTCGGCGAGATCCTCGACGAGGACGACGCGCCCGAGCCGGGCGTCGTCGAGACCGCCCCGGACACCTGGCGCGTCCCCGGGCACCTGCGCCTCGACGAGCTCGACACCGCCACCGACCTGCGCCTGACGAGCAGCGACGAGTACTCCACCATCAGCGGGCTCATCCTCGAAGACCTCGGTCGCACCGCCGTCGTGGGCGACGAGGTGCACCTCGAGGCGCGCCGCGAGATCGCGCACGACCGGTTCGGCGAGGACGGGTCCGACTCCGACACAGGCGAACCCGCCGAACCTCGTGACGACCACCCTGACCACCACGACCACGAGACCCGCCACCTGCCCGTCTCGGTGCGCCTCACGGTCGAGGCCGTGGAGCGCCACGTCCCGTCGTGGGTGCGGGTCGAGGTGCTCGACCTCATGTCCGACCTCGAGAGCCTCGACGCCGACAACGACGCCGATGACGCTGCCGGCATGGCTGCCGACACCGATGCCGACACCGATGCCACGACGGAGGCCGGCCGATGACCACAGCCCTGCTCGTCTCGCTCCTGCTCCTCGTCCTCAACGCGTTCTTCGTCGCCGCCGAGTTCGCCCTCGTCGCCAGCAAGCGGCACCGGCTCGAGGTGCTCGCCGAGCGCGGCAGCGTCGCAGCCCGGGCCGCGGTCCGCGGCAGCCGTGAGCTCTCGCTCATGCTCGCGGGCGCCCAGCTCGGCATCACCCTGTGCACCCTGGGGCTCGGCTCTCTCGCCAAGCCCGCCGTGGCCGAGCTGCTGACGCCGGTGTTCACCTTCGTGCGCGTCCCCGACGCCGCGGCCTACGTCGTCTCCGTCGTCCTGGCCGTCGGCATCGTCGTCTTCCTGCACATGGTCGTCGGCGAGATGGCGCCCAAGTCGTGGGCCATCGCCCACCCCGAGCGGTCTGCCGTGCTGCTCGCCCTGCCCTTCCGCGGGTTCGCGTGGGTCATGCGTCCGGCGCTCAGCGTGCTGAACGCGATGGCCAACGGGTGCCTGCGCCTCGTCGGCGTCACGCCGCAGGACGAGCTCGGCCAGGTCCACGGGCCCAAGGAGCTGCAGCTGCTCATCGCCAGCTCGAAGGACCACGGCATGCTGGCCGAGCCCGAGCACCGCGTGCTCGCCGGCGCCATCGACCTCGACACGACACCGCTGACCGAGGTCGTCGTCCCGCGCGAGCGGTTCGTCTCGGTCGACGCAGCCGCGACCTGCGCCGAGGCGGAGGCCGTCTCGCGCGACACCGGCCGTTCGCGGCTCGTCGTCCTCGAGGGCGACACCCCGTTGGGGATCGTGCACGTGCGGGACATCGTGCGGGCCGTCCCCGGCTCCCCCGTCACGACGGTCACGGCACCTGCCGTCCACCTCGACGAGGGCCTGTCGCTCCTCGATGCGGTGTCGACGATGCGGGCGCAGCACGCGCAGCTCGTCCTCGTCGACGGTCCGTCCGGACCGGTGGGTCTCGTGTCGATGGAGGACCTTCTCGAACGCGTGCTCGGCCGCTTCGACGACGAGACCGACGGGTGACGTCGCGCCGGGAGCCTTCGTCCCTTCGGGCGTGTTTCCGGCGGTGTCTCCGGCGGTGATGCAGATGGTGCGGCGTCCGGTGGGGTGATCACCCCACCGGACGCCGCACCGTCACGCAGCCCATCGGGCCGATCCGTGCAGGGGGCGGGTCAGAGCACCTCGACCTTGGACGGTCCGGCGAAGTGGCACGCGACCTCGTGGTCGCCGATCTTCTGCACCAGCGGGATCTCGGTGGTGCACCGCTTGCGCTCGGTGTCGCTGAGCTCCTCGCGGAACCGGGGGCAGCGCGTGTGGAAGACGCAGCCCGACGGCGGGTTGATCGGCGAGGGCAGGTCACCCTTGAGCAGGATGCGCTCGCGCTTGTTCTCCTTGCGCGGGTCCGGGATCGGCACGGCCGAGAGCAGGGCCTGCGTGTAGGGGTGGAGCGGGTTGGAGTAGAGCTCGTCGCGGTCGGCGACCTCCATGAACTTGCCGAGGTACATCACCGCCACGCGGTCGCTGATGTGGCGGATCACCGACAGGTCGTGGGCCACGAAGACGTAGGTGAGGTCGTACTCGGCCTGCAGGTCCTCGAGCAGGTTGACCACCTGGGCCTGGATCGACACGTCGAGGGCCGACACGGGCTCGTCGCACACGATGAGCTTCGGGCGCAGCGCCACGGCGCGCGCGATGCCGATGCGCTGGCGCTGGCCGCCCGAGAACTCGTGCGGGTAGCGGTTGTAGTGCTCCGGGTTGAGGCCCACGCGCTCCATGAGGCTCTGCACCTCGGCCTTGACGCCACCCTTCGGCGTGATGCCCTGGATGTCGAACGGCGCGGCGACGATGGTGCCGATGGTCTGGCGCGGGTTGAGCGAGCCGTAGGGGTCCTGGAAGACCATCTGCATCTCGGTGCGCAGCTTGCGCAGGTCGGCGCCGTGGGCGCCGGTGATGTCGCGACCGTTGTAGTGGATCGAGCCGCCCGTCGGCTCGAGCAGCTGCAGCATCGTGCGGCCGGCCGTGGACTTGCCACAGCCGGACTCGCCGACGAGGCCGAGGGTCTCTCCGCGGCGGACCGTGAAGGAGATGCCGTCGACGGCCTTGACCGGGTCGGAGGCCCTGCGGATGATGCCCGAGGTGCGCGTCGGGAAGTGCTTCTGGAGGTCCTTGACCTCGAGGATCACGTCGGACTCAGGGTGGGTGGTGGTCACGATGAGGGCGTCCTAATCTCCGTGTCAAAGATCGCCTTGCGCTTCGGCGCCGGGATGAGGCACCGAACGGGGTGCCAGTCCTGCACGTCGAACTCGGGGACGATGGTCGAACAGCCGAGGTTCTCGTCGTCGCGGTAGGCGCAGCGGGGGTGGAAGGCACAGCCGGAGGGAGGGCTGATGAGCGACGGCGGGTTGCCGGGGATGGGCTGGAGGCGCTCGAGGCGCTCCCGGTCGATGCGGGGCATCGACTGCAGCAGACCCCAGGTGTAGGGGTGCTCGGCCGAGTAGAAGGTCTGGTCGGCCGTGCCGCCCTCGACCGCCTTGCCGCCGTACATGACCATGATCTTGTCGGCCATCTCGGCCACGACCCCGAGGTCGTGCGTGATGATGATGATCGCCGAGTTCATCTCCTTCTGGAGATCCATGAGCAGCTCGAGGATCTGGGCCTGCACCGTGACGTCCAGCGCCGTCGTCGGCTCGTCGGCGATGACGAGGCGCGGGTTGTTGACCAGGGCCATCGCGATCATCGCGCGCTGGCGCATGCCGCCCGAGAACTCGTGGGGGTACTGGTCGATGCGCTTCTGGGGGTTGGGGATCCCGACCCGCTCGAGCATGTCGACGACGTGCGCACGCGCGGCGGCCTTGGAGGCCGAGCCGTGATGGATCTTGTAGGCCTCGACGATCTGGTTGCCCACCGTGTAGTAGGGGTGAAGCGCCGAGAGCGGGTCCTGGAAGATCATCGCGATGTCGCGGCCGCGCATGACGCGCAGCTCCTCGTCCTCGAGCTTGAGCAGGTCCCGGCCCTCGAAGCCGATGCTGCCCTCGACCTTCGCCCGGGTCCCGCGGTGCAGGCCCATGATCGCCTGGCTCGTGACGGACTTGCCCGACCCGGACTCGCCCACGATGCCGAGCGTCTCGCCGGCGTTGAGGTCGAAGGTGAGTCCGTCGACGGCCTTGACCAGGCCGTCCTCGGTCGGGAAGGTCACCTTGAGGTCGCGTACGGAGAGCAGTGCCTCGCTCGTCCCCTCGGTGGGCACCCAGGTGCTCATGCGTTGTCCAATCCTTGATGGTGCAGCGGCCGGGTCCAGGTCAGCTGTACTTCACGCGCGGGTCGATGACCGCGTACAGCACGTCGACCACGATGTTGGCGGTGATGACGAACGTCGCGGCCACGAGCACGATGCCGACCGTGACCGGGAGGTCGTAGGTCGTGGCCGCCATGACCGCGGTGCGCCCGAGTCCGTCGTAGTTGAACACCTGCTCGGTGATGATGGTGCCACCCAGCAGGCCACCGAGGTCCAGACCCGCGACCGTGGCGATCGGCGTCAGTGCGCCTCGGAGCGTGTGCTTGAAGAGGATGCGTCCGGACTTCAGGCCCTTGGCCTGGGCGGTCCGGAGGTAGTCCTCGCCCTTGGCCTCGAGCACGAAGGCGCGAGTGAGCCGGATGTAGCCCGCGATGTAGACGAGCGCGAGCGTCAAGGCGGGCAGCAGGAGCCCCTGCAGCCACAAGCCGACGCCGCCGTCGGCGATCGAGGTGTAGGCCGGGACCGGGACGAGTCCCCACTTGAGCGCGAGGAAGACGTAGAGCCCGAGTCCGATGAAGAACGTGGGGAAGGCATAGAACACCAGGGCGCTGCCGACGATGGCGCGGTCGACCAGTGTCCCCTTCCGCAACGCGGCCACGATGCCGAGCCCGACGCCGGCGATCATCCACATGATGAAGGCGGCGATGGCGAGCGAGGCCGAGACCGGCAGCTTCTCGACGATGATGTCGCGGACCGGTCGGCTCGACTGCGGGGAGTACCCCAGGCAGGGGGCCGGGCAGTCGGCGATCGTCTCGGGGGCGGACTTCTTCAGCTCGGGGTCCTTGGGGAACTCGCTGCCGACGAAGATGCCCTTGGTGAAGTCGACCCAGTACGACAGGACCGGCTGGTCGTAGCCGAGGGCCTTGCGGTTCTGCTCGAGGAGCTCCGGAGTGCAGTTCTTCCCGCACGTGTAGCGCGCCGGGTCGACGGGACTGGCGAAGAACAGCACCATCGTGACGAGCGACATGGCCAGGATCATGACCATGCCCGCAGCCACTCTGCGGACGATGTACGCGAACATGTGCGAGGTCGCCCCGAAAGGGGGCTCGTCCTTCCGGTAGTAAGGATGAGGCGAGTGGGACCGGTGTCGAGCACCGGAAAAGGTGGGGGGCGGGCGAGCCGCCCCCCACCCGGTGCGTCAGCTCATCTCAGAGCCGGTGCACCGTCCGGTCGTGTCACTTGTTGACGCTGATGACGCCCAGGTCCGGGAACATGCTGACAGCCGGGTTCTGGTTGTAGTTGCCGACACCAGAACCGTGCAGGAAGTAGAAGTTCTGGATGTAGTTCGGGATGTAGGCGACGTCCTTGCCGAGGAACGCGTCCAGCTCCTGCCACTTGGCGTTGGCTGCGTCCTGGTTCGGCGCGGCCGCAGCCTCGTCCATGATCTTCTCGGCCTCGGGGTTCTTGTAGTTGCCGTAGTCCTGGCCGTTGGACTTGCCCGTCAGGTTGATGCGGGAGTCGAACAGCGCCGGCAGCACCGTGAAGATGGACGGGTAGTCAGCACCCCAACCACCCTCGGTGACGTCGAACGAGTTGTTCGCCGGGTTCTGGATCACGTCGTAGTACGTGTCGGTCAGCGGCGCGAGCTTGACGCTGAAGCCGGCCTTGTCCCAGCCGGACTTCAGGGCCGCGGCAGCGTTGTCGCTGGTCGGCGTGCCACCCTGGTAGGTGTACGTGATCGGGTACGGCATCGCGACGCCGGCTTCCTGGAGGAGCTTCTTCGCCGCGGCGGGGTCACCGGCCGGGGGCATGCTCGCGAAGGCCGGGTTCTCCTTGTAGCCGGGCAGGTCCGGGGCGACGAGGCTCTTGGCGAGCGTCGCGGCCTTGGCGCCACCCAGGGCGTTGATGTAGCCCGCACGGTCGGTCGACATGGCCAGGGCCTGTCGGACCTTGAGGTCCTTCATCTTGTTGAAGTTCGGCAGGATGTAGAACGTGTACGGCGAGGGGACGTTCGTCGCACGCTTCTCGACGGCACCGGTGATCTGGTTGTAGAAGGCCGGCGGGATCGAGCGGTCGGTGACGGCGTACTTGTCGTTGCCACCGTCGGCGATGAGACGCTGGGTGATGATCTCGTTGGTCAGACCCTCGGTGAAGACGAACTTGTCAGGGTTCGCCTGGCGGTTGCCGTCGGTCTTCGGGTCGTACTGGTCGTTGCGCACGAACGTGGCGCCCGTGCCCTTCGTCCACTTGCCACCCTGGGCCTTGTAGGGGCCGTTGGAGAAGATGACGAAGTTGTTCTTGTCGCCCTGGTCCTTGTCCTGACGGAACGGAGCGGCGAAGTTCAGGCCGGCGACGGCCATCGGGAAGTCGGCCCACGGCTTCTCGAAGTTGAACGTCAGCACGTTGCCGTTGCACGTGACGGCCTTGTCGTAGACGTCCTGGCCGGTCTTGAGGTACGGGCCCTTGTAGGCCTTGGCGACCGACGGCAGGTAGTTGAGCGGGTAGATCGACGGTCCACCCGTTAGGACGTCGGTGGCGAAGTTGCGCGAGAAGCCGTACTTGAAGTCCTCACACGTGGTCGGCTTGCCGTCCTCCCACTTGACGCCGTCCTTGATGGTGAACGTCCACTTCTTGCCGCCGTCCTCGCTCTTGCCCGTGTCGGTGGCGACGTCGGGGATGGGAACGATGGCGTCCGCGCCCGACTTGCCGGCGGGGAACTGCAGGAGGCCGCGGTAGACCAGGCGCTGCTGGTTGAAGATGTCGCGCCCGATGTAGGTGCGCTGCGGGTCCATGTGCTCGGCCGGACGCTTCGTGAGCCAGTAGATCGTGCCGCCCTTCTGGGCGCCCCCTGCCGCATTGGACCCGGTGGTCGTGCCACCGGTGGTGCCACCCCCGCCGCACGCGGAAACTCCGAGCACGGAGGCGACCCCCAGAGCTGCGAGGGCCGTAGTCCTCTTCCTGCTGCTCATACCACTCCTTTGACGAAACGCACCGATGTAACGGCGCTCCCACCCTCGGGCGGTTGCCGAGGGCAATCTTCCATGTGCCTGCGCCTGTGCAGAAGCCTGGGCGGGAGGCATCATCGGTCCGCCTTCGGGTCGAGGGCGTCACGCAGTCCGTCGCCGAGCAGGTTGAAGCTCAGGACGACGGTGGCGATCGCCAGACCTGGGACGAGGAAGAAGATCGGGACGCTCGAGGCGTAGTTGACCGAGTTGGCCAGGATGTTGCCGAGCGTCGGTGTGGGGGGCTTGATGCCGACCCCGAGGAAGGACAGTGCCGCCTCCGCCGAGACGTAGGCGGGAAGGACGAGCGTGCCGTAGACGAGGATGGGTGCCCACAGGTTGGGCAGGAGCTCCTTGAAGTAGATCCTGCGGTTGGAGGCGCCGAGGCTGCGCGCGGCCTCGATGAACTCGCGCTCCCTCATCGACAGGACCTGGCCGCGGATGATGCGGGCGAAGGTCGGCCAGCCGAAGAAGCCGAGCACGAAGATGATGTAGAGGCCCGTGGCGACGTTGTCGTTGGGGACCACCCTGCCTATGAGCTCGATGAACATGCCTGACAGGGCCAGCAGCATCAGGGTGACCGGGAAGGCCAGCACCATGTCCGCGAAGCGGGAGATGCCCCAGTCCGCCCAGTGCCCGAGGAAGCCGGCGATGAGCCCGAGCACCGTGCCCACGACGACGGCGATGAGGGTCGCGCTGATGGCCACGATGAGCGAGAACGTCAGGCCGAGCACGACGCGCGACAGCGTGTCGCGGCCGGTACCGGGCTCCACACCGAGGGGGTGGCTCCAGGACATGCCGCCGAAGGCACCGCGGGGGTAGCCGCCGAGGGCCGGGTCGATGAGCTCGGGGTTGAAGTCGTTGGGCTTGAGGATGCCGACCGCGTCGAGGATCGGCGCCAGCACGGCCATGAGCACCACGAGGGAGGCGACCGTCAGCGCGATCATCGAGAGCTTGTCGCGGCGCAGACGCGCGCGGGCCAGCTGCCACGGGGTGCGACCCTCGATCTTCTTGGCCGGGGTCTCTTCCTCGAGGTCGAACGTCTCGGTCGCCGTCCCCGCACCGAACTCGACGTCCCGATGGATCTCCGACACGACCTCGCACCTCGATTCTCGTCGTTCAGGCGGTCGTCGCCGGACCTGGTTTCGGCCCCGACAGCCCGCCGTGGCTGCATCTCGCTTCGGGGACGCTAACGCACCGGCGGCTCTCGTGAAAGGCACTTCGGCCGAAACCTCGAAGTTGGACCCCGGCTGAATCCGAACCGTTACCGTCTCGAAATGTGGAACGAGCGCGGCCGGTCCCGGCACGGCCGGGCCGGCGAGGCGTGCCCGGAACCCGACGCCCACGAGCTCGACTCCCGGGAAGCAAACCGCCCCCGTGATGGTTGAGCGCTGCATGAAGGTGGAGATCTGGTCCGACATCGCCTGCCCGTGGTGCTACATCGGCAAGCGTCGCTTCGAGAGGGCGCTCGCCGCCTTCCCCCACCGGGGCGACGTGGAGGTCACCTGGCGCAGCTACCAGCTCGACCCGACCCTCCCGGACCACCACGACGGCAGCGAGCTCGACTACCTCGTCGACCGCAAGGGCATGTCGCGCGAGCAGGTGCGGGGGATGTTCGACGAGGTCACCGCGATCGCGGCCGAGGAGGGCCTGCGCTACGACTTCGGGTCGGTCGTCGTCGCGAACAGCTTCGCCGGCCACGAGCTGCTCCACCTGGCCAAGACCCACGGGGTCGGCGACCGCGTCAAGGAGGCCCTGCTCTCGGCCCACTTCGAGCACGGCGAGGACATCGGTGACCGGGACGTGCTCGTGCGCATCGGTGTCGAGGCGGGGCTCGACGCGGAAGAGATCGCCCGCGACCTGCAGACGCACACGTGGCGAGACGCCGTCGTCGCCGACATCACGGCCGCGAACTCCCTCGGCATCCGGGGCGTTCCGTTCTTCGTGCTGGACGACACGTACGGCATCTCCGGCGCCCAGTCGACCGAGCTGTTCACACAGGCCCTCGAACAGGCCTGGCGCGAGGCGCACCCGCTGCAGATGGTGCAGCCCCTGACCGGCGGGACTCCCGGCGGCTCGGACGTGGCCTGCGGTCCGGACGGCTGCGCCGTCTAGCAGCTCGCCACGCCTCGCCGGCTCAGGCCGGTCGGGCCCCCGCGGCCGCCACGAACGGCGCCACCGGGCTGAGCCGGAGCACCTCGTCGAGCCGCCGCGTCACCGTCGTCGCCCCGTCGACGTGCACGCGCCCCGACCGCAGCGCGACGGGCAGCGGCAGACGGCCGAGCCACACGGCATACAACGACGCGACGTCGCTGCTGATCGTCACGTCCACGGGGAAGCCGGGATCGCTCATGCACACCGACGGGGTGCCGTGCTCGACGAGGATCCAGAAGCGTCGGGCGTCGTCGACGAACCGCAGGTGGAGCACGTGGCGCTCGCCGACGAGCCCCGAGGTGTCGACGCGCGTGTGCATCCACCAGACGAGCAGCTGCGCATCGAGCTCCTCCGGCTGCGGGTCGCCGAACATCCAGTCCGCTCCCCACTGGGCCAGGCCGAAGACGACCGGCTCGAGGGCGCGGCCCGACGGCGTCAGCACGTAGCGTGCGCCCGAGCGCTCGACGACGCCGAACCGCTCGAGGTGACGCAGCCGCTTCGTCAGGAGCGTGCGCGAGAGCCCGGGCAGCCCCCGCGCGAGGTCGTTGAAGCGCGTCGTGCCGGTCATCATGTCGCGCAGGATGAGCAGCGACCACCGCTCCCCCACGACGTCCAGCGTCCGCGAGATCGGGCAGTACTGACCTGCCCCGGGATCGTGTCGTCCCATCCCCCACCTCCGGTCAGGGACCGCCGCCGTCGTTGCCGCGGCCCACCGACTCAGTATCGGTCCCGAACGTGGACCACGACAGTCCACAACGTGTACTGGAGCGGCCACCTGCGCTCGTCGGACTCTGGACGGACGGCCCCTCAGGGGCCCCGGGCCGCAGCGGCCCGTCACCGATGGAGGGACGAGCATGACCACGCACACCCAGACGCCGGCAGCCACCGCCGACGCAGAGCTCAAGGCCCGCCACGCCGCGCTGTGGGCGCTCGGCGACTACGCGGCAGTCGCCCGGGAGGTCATCCCGGAGCTCGGCCGCGTCCTCGTCGACGCGTGCCACGTCACCGCCGGTCAGGACGTCCTCGACGTCGCCGCCGGCACGGGCAACGCCGCGATCCCGGCCGCGCGCACCGGCGCCCACGTCGTGGCCTGCGACCTCTCGCCGGCGCTGCTCGACGTGGGACGACAGGTCGCCGACGAGGCCGGGATCCGGCTCGAGTGGAAGCAGGGGGACGCCGAGGCGCTGCCGTTCGCGGACGCGTCGTTCGACGTCGTGATGTCGAGCGTGGGCGTCATGTTCGCGCCGCACCACGAGGCCGCCGCGGACGAGCTCGTCCGCGTCGCCCGCCCGGGCGCCACGATCGGGCTCGCGAGCTGGACACCCGACGGTTTCATCGGCCGGCTGTTCGCCGTGATGAAGCCGTATGCCGCGTCGCCGCCTCCCGGCGCCCAGCCACCCCCGCTGTGGGGCGACGAGGCGCACGTGCGCGACCTGCTCGGCGACCGTGTGGTGGACCTGACGGCCGAGACGCGTGTGCTCCCAGTGCATTTCGACCGACCTGAGGCATTTCGCGACTTCTTCAAGCGCACGTACGGACCGACGATCGCCACCTACCGCGGCATCTCCGACGACACGGACAAGGTCGCAGCGCTCGACGCAGCGCTGGCCGACCTCGCGCGTGACCACCTCGACGGCGCGGGGCAGATGGGCTGGGAGTACCTCCTCGTCACGGGGCACCGCTGGGCGTGAGTCTGTTAGAAGATCCTCATCCGGGACGTGAGGCGCTCGGGGACGCCCGTCCCTAGACTCGAAGCACCTTCCGCCTCCGGATGGAGTTCTCGTGGCTTCCACCCCGTTGGGCGGTCGGCGCACGCGATGGGGCGGCAGGGGCGGAGCATCTCGACGTCGACTGGCCCCCGGCCTTCTGGACACTGCTCGTGGTCGCAGCGCTCGCCGTGCCGCTGTGGGCGCTGTGGTCCGCGCCGGACGGGGTGCACCGCGAGCCGCTGCACGTGACCTCGCTCGTCGCAGCCCTCGCCGCGACGTCGTTGCTCGTCCTGACCTTCGTGCTGCCCAGCCGCTTCCGTCCTGTCACCGGCTACCTCGGCGTCGAGCGGCTCCTGCGCAACCACCGGGCCCTGGCGCTCGGGGCCGTGGCCCTCGTCGTCGTCCACGTCGTCATCGTGCTCGTCCGGCCGGGTCCGGGGGCCGCGCTGCTCGACCTGCGGGTCGCGCCCCCACGCGTCTGGGCGGCGAGCATCGCGACGCTCGCGCTCGTGGGCGTCGTCGCCCTGGGCCTCACCCGGCGACGGCGCCGACCCCGCTACGAGGGCTGGCGCCTCGTGCACGTGCTCCTCGCCCACATCGTGCTCCTCGCGACGGCCCTGCACGTCCTGTGGCTCCAGGACCTCACGCGCTTCGACTCGGCGAGGATCTGGTTCGAGGGGCTGGGCCTGCTGCTCGTCCTCGCCTTCCTGCACCGGTGGGTGTGGCGGCCGCTGCGGTCCTTCCGCAACCGCTACGTCGTCGACGAGGTGCGCCAGGTCTCACCGACCGCGACGACGCTCGTCCTGCACGCGGCCGGTCACCCCGGGGTCCCCTTCCGCCCCGGCCAGTTCGCCTGGCTCAAGATCGGCACCTCGCCGTACGTGTTCGAGGAGCACCCCTTCACCATCGCGTCGGCGGCGACCGAGCCGTGGCGCAAGGAGTTCACCATCAAGGGCATGGGCGACTTCAGCGAGCTCGTCGCGGGGCTCCGACCCGGGCGCAGCGTCTTCATCGACGGGCCGCACGGCTCGTTCACCCTCGACGGGCTGCGCTCGGACCGGTTCGTGCTCATCGCCGGCGGCGTCGGCATCACGCCGATGCTGAGCATGATCCGGACCCTGGCCGACCGCGGTGACGAGCGTCCAGTCCTACTCGTCGTCGCCGGCCGCACCGCGGACGACCAGCTCCACCGCGCCGACGGGGAGCACCTCGGCGACCGCCTCGACCTGCAGCTCGTCGAGATCCTCGAGGAGCCGCCGGACGACTGGGAGGGCGAGATCGGCTACTTCACGTCGGACGTGCTCGAGCGCGCTCCCGCGGCGTCGGGCCCGCGAGGTCGTCGACTACTTCATCTGCGGTCCCGGCCCCATGGTCGCCGCCGCGACGGAGATCATCGGCGACCGGGGCGTGCCCTCACGCCGGATCCACACCGAGCTCTTCGACGTCGTGTAGGCCGAGCCCGGCCGAGGACGACGTCGCGATCCCGGAGAGAGCCGGCCACACGGCATGCGCGGGCCAGAGTTCGTGGACGAGGAGGGACGCTGACCGTCCCGCCCCCGGACACAGGAGAGGCGCCACTCGCTCGGGGGTCCGAGTGGCGCCTCTTCTATCCCCACTATCGCGGGGACCGGAGCAGGCGTTACAGGGCACGACGGACTTTTCTTCGGTGATCCCCGCAGGCCTCCGTCGAGGCCGCCCTACCGGTCCGTCCTACTGCGTGCCCGGGGACCGGACGGCTCCCACGACGATGTCCCGGAGCCGGTCGATCGCCGCGGCCCGCGCTCCGGCCAGCTGCGGCTGGTCACCGACCTCGGCAGCGGCGACGGGCACGGGTCGGGTCAGGTCGGCGGAGCGGCGACGCAGCGCGGCGACGAAGTCCTCGTCACGCCCCCACTCCCCGCCGACGACGACCACCGCGGGGTCCGCGAGCGCGATCGCCGCCTCGAGCACGCCGCTGACAGCGGCCGCGAGGGCCTCGAGCGTCGGGTCGCCCGTGGGCGCCTCGGCGACGCGGGCCCGGAGCCGGCGGACGTCGATGGCCGTCGACCCGTCGCGACGCAGGCCCAGCTGGGCGAAGACCTCGGTCAACCGGGTAGCCCGCCCGTCCGGCCCCTCCGTCACGAGATGGGCGATCTCGCCGGCCAGCCCCGAGTGACCGCGACGCACCTCGCCGTCGGAGACGACGGCGCACCCGAGTCCCTCGTCGAGGTAGAGGTAGACGAAGTCGGCCGAGCCGGCGGCCCCGACCGCCGCGGCCGCCCCCGCCTCTCCGGCCGCCTGCTCCGCCCGCGCCGCCCAGTTCACGTCGTTGTCGACGAGCACGGGGCCCTCGACGACGTCGCCCAGCAGCGACCGCGGGTCGAGGTCGCCGACGAGGAACGGCGCGTCGGGCAGGTGCACGAGGCGTCCGGTGGCACGGTCGACCGGGTCGGCAGCGCTGACGACGGCGATGCGCACTCGTCGCCCCACACCCGGCGAGCTCGACGTCGTCCCGGCCACGTCAGCCTGCTCGAGCGCTGCCCTCAGAGCCCGCGACACGGCATACGCCCCTGCACCGTGCTCCAGCGGGACGGCGGTGCTGGCGACGACGTCGCCGAACGCGTCGACGCACTCGCACGTGACGGCGCCCGGCGTGATGCTGACGACGAGCGCCGTGCCGCAGGCCGGCGAGAGCGCGTGGTACGAGCCGGCCCGCCCCCGACCTGAGCTGCGCTCCCCCGTGTCGACGACGAGACCCATGTCGACGAGGCGTCGGACGCCTTCGGAGATCGTCGGCTTCGAGATTCCGGTCAGGCCGGCGATCTCGGCGCGCGTCAGCCGCCGGTGGTCCATGAGCGCGCGCAGCACGTGCTCCTCGGTGAGCGCTCGGAGCAGCTCCAGGCTCGGCTTGGCGGACGGCATGCGTCCATCTTAGTTAGGACCCTTGCCGAAATCGCGAGGCCGCGCTACCTTCCTCTTCGTAAGGACTCCTCACCAAAGGACACCTCATGACCACCGCGCACCCCAGCCCGACCGACCTCGCCCTCCCCCACTGGGAGACGACGCCCGACGACCTCCCCGCGGCGGTCCGCGAGGTCAAGGCCGCGATCCGCCGCCGCATCGAGGCCTCGGGCCGCACGGTCGACGAGGTCTTCGCCGTCGTCGAGGCACGGGTCCGCGAGCGCGTGGCCGAGATCCACGCCGACCGCGAGCGCGGCGAGAGCGTCTGGCCCGTCATCGACTACGCCGACATCGAGAACGGCACGGTCACCCCCGAGCAGCTCGCCACGCTGCGCCGTCGCGGCTGCCTCGTCGTGCGCGGCCACTTCCCCCGCGAGCAGGCGCTCGCCTGGGACGCCGGCATCGTCGACTACGTCGAGGGCAACCGGTTCTTCGAGAGCTACCGCGGCCCCGGCGACGACTTCTTCGGCAGCGTCGGCTCCAAGCCCGAGATCTACCCCATCTACTGGTCGGCCGCCCAGATGGAGGCGCGCCAGAGCGAGCGGATGGCCACGGTCCAGTCGCTGCTCAACTCCCAGTGGAAGCACGAGTCCGACGGCGTCACGTGGTTCGACCCCGAGCGTGACTCGCTCTACCCCGACCGCATCCGCCGTCGCCCGCCGGGCGCCGACTCGAACGGCCTTGGCGCACACTGCGATCCGGGCACCCTCGACCTCTGGATGACGGAGAGCTACCAGCGGGCCTTCCGTCACCTCTTCGACGGCAGCGTCGAGGACTACGACCCGTGGGACGCCGCCCACCGCACCGCCGGCCCGCAGTACCCCGGCACGACGATGTGCTCGGCCTTCCGCACCTTCCAGGGGTGGACGGCCCTGTCCGACATGGCCCACGACCAGGGCGTGCTGCACACCGTGCCGATCCCCGAGGCGATGGCCTACCTCATGCTCCGCCCCCTGCTCGACGACGTCGCCGACGACGACATGTGCGGCGTCACGACCAACCAGGTCTTCCCCGCCACCGAGAAGTGGCACCCGCTGCTCCTCGAGGCGCTGAGCGGCATCCCCGACGTGCAGGCGGGCGACTCCGTCTGGTGGCACTGCGACATGATCCACAGCGTCGCTCCCGTCGAGGACCAGCAGGGCTGGGGCAACGTCATGTACATCCCAGCGGCGCCGTGGTGCGAGCGCAACGAGAGGTATGCCGTGAGCGTCCGTGAGGCGTTCCTCAGCGGTTCGAGCCCGAGCGACTTCCCGGAGGAGCACTACGAGCGCACGTGGCCCGACCGGTTCGCGCCCGAGCGGCTCAACTCGACGGGACGCCGCGGGCTCGGACTCGACTGACCCGCAGCCCGCGGCTGACCCCGCTCACTCGGCTCACTCGGTGAGGAAGGCGGCGACGCGCTCCTTGGGGCGGCCGATGATCGCGCGGTCACCCCGCACGATGACCGGGCGCTGCATGAGCCGAGGGTGCTCGGTCAGGACGGCGACTACCTGGTCGCGCGTCTGCACGTCGCCCTCGGCCAGGCCGAGCTCGCGGAAGTGGGCGTCACGGCGGACGAGGTCGGTCGGCGCGTCCTCGAGCTTGTCGAGCAGGTCGGCGAGGGCGACCGCGTCGAGCGGGTGGCGGAGATAGTCCACGACGTCGGCGGACACGTGCGCCTCGTCGAGGCGCTCCATGGCCGCGCGCGAAGTCGAGCAGCGGTCGTTGTGCAGGATCGTCACGTCGCTCATGGGCCGCCACCCTAGCGACAGGCAGGCCCGGACCGAGGGTGTGTCGCCGCGGGCACAGACGGATCCGCCGGGTCCGGGCACCCTCGAGGCATGAACACCTCGACCGTCACCACGACCCACACAACCACGAGCCGCCGGACCCGGAGGGTCAGGACGACCCGCCTGCACCTGTCGTGCCGGATTCTCGGCCACACCTACCGCCGGACGCCCGGCGACCCTGACGTCCTCACCTGCGTCGGTTGCGGCAACCGCGAGCTGCGCGTCGTCAAGCAGATCCGCGACAACGCACAACGGCTCGGCTTCTGAGACGGATGCCGCCCGGTCCCATGCGGGCGAGCGCCGTCGCTCAGACGTTGAAGCGGAACTCCACGACGTCGCCGTCGGCCATGACGTAGTCCTTGCCCTCGATGCGCACCTTGCCGGCGGCCTTCGCAGCGTTCATGTTCCCGGCTGCGACCAGGTCGTCGAACGACACGACCTCGGCCTTGATGAAGCCACGCTGGAAGTCGGTGTGGATGACACCGGCGGCCATCGGGGCGGTCCAGCCCTTGCCGATGGTCCAGGCGCGCGACTCCTTGGGGCCGGCCGTCAGGTAGGTCTGCAGGCCGAGGGTGTGGAAGCCGGTGCGGGCCAGCTGGTCGAGGCCCGACTCCTCGGCGCCGAAGCTCTGGAGCAGCTCGAGCGCCTCGTCGGGCTCCATCTCCATGAGGTCCATCTCGAGCTTGGCGTTGAGGAAGACCGCGTCGGCCGGAGCGGCGAGCTCGCGCAGCGACGCCTGCAGCTCGGTGTCGGCGAGCTGGTCCTCGTCGAGGTTGAAGACGTAGATGAAGGGCTTGGTCGTCAGCAGGCCGAGCGACTTCGCCTCGGCCAGGTCGATTCCGGCGGCCGGCCCTGCGGCATACAGCGTGTGGCCCTCCTCGAGGACCTTCTGCGCGGCCTGGGCGAGCTCGAGGGTCGCCTTCTTGTCCTTGTTGATCCGCGCCTCCTTCTCGAGGCGGGGCACGGCCTTCTCGAGGGTCTGGAGGTCGGCGAGGATCAGCTCGGTGTGGATGGTCTCGATGTCGCTCGCCGGGCTGACCTTGCCGTCGACGTGCACGACGTCGCCGTCCTCGAACGCACGCACGACCTGGCAGATCGCGTCGGCCTCGCGGATGTTGGCGAGGAACTTGTTGCCGAGGCCCTCCCCCTCCGAGGCGCCGCGGACGATGCCGGCGATGTCGACGAAGCTCACCGTCGCGGGCAGGATCTTCTCGGACCCGAAGATCTCGGCCAGCGCGCCGAGCCGTGAGTCGGGCAGCGGGACGACGCCGACGTTGGGCTCGATCGTCGCGAACGGGTAGTTCGCGGCGAGCACGTTGTTCTTGGTCAGCGCGTTGAAGAGCGTCGACTTGCCGACGTTGGGGAGACCGACGATTCCGATGGTGAGTGCCACGAGGACAAGAGTTTAGTGGCGATCGGGCGCGCTCCCGACCACGAGGGCGTATGCCGTGCCGCCGGGATCACGTCAGCGTCCACTCCCAGCCGGGCTGCCAGTCGAACGGCGCGGTGACGAGCTGCTCCAACGGCGTGCCGTCGAGGAGGTGCTGCAGGGCCCAGCGGTTGGCCGAGTGCGCGATGACGAGCACCCGCTCGCCGTCGTGGTCGCGGCGCACGTCGTCCAGGAACCCGGCGGTCGACTCGACGACGTCGCGGTAGCTCTGTCCGCCGCCCGGGAAGGGCGTGTGGACATGGGTCAGGCGCACGGGGTGGAGCTGTGTCACCGGGGCGCCGTTGAGGCGGCCGTAGTCGCACTCGCGCAGGCGCGGGTCGAAACGCAACGGGACGAAGCCCGTGCCGAAGGCGATCACCGCCGTGTCGACCGCACGCCGCAGGTCCGAGGCGTACACCGCTGCGAGCGCCTCGCCCCGTCGCCGTTCGCCGAGCTCGACGGCCTGGGCCCGGCCCTGCTCGGAGAGCCGCCCCGGCAGCCAGCCGGTCGCGATGCCGGCCTCGTTGTCCTCGGTGACGGCGTGGGTCTCGTAGACGAGGTGGACGCTCACGACGGCCTCAGCCCGGCATGCGCACGCCGCAGAGCTGGCGCGACTGGGCCACGAGGTTGCCGGCGGAGTCCCAGATCATGGCGTCCTCCTCCATCATCCCGCCGCCGAGGGTGTCGCTGCCGAGCGTGACCTGCAGCCAGCCCGGCTCGGGGCGGCGGCGCACGTGACCGGTGAACTCGAGCGTCGGCGTCCAGCCGAAGAGACCGAGGTCGAAGGCGACCGGCGGCAGCGCGTCGAGCGCCATCATCAGCATCGTCGTGTCGGGCTCGCGGCCGTCCCGCAGCCGCAGCCAGCCACGCATGACGCCCTGCATCGACGGCTTGCCCATCGCCCAGCCGGCCGTGCTCGGGTCGAGGCGCAGGTCGAGCCGCTCGAGGAACTTGGCGTTGGCGAGGAAGTCGGGCGGCGCCTGCTCGGCCGACACGCACTGCTCCGGCGGCGGCATCGCGGGCGGGCTCGCCTGGCGCTGCACGTCGAGGTCGGTGAGGTTGCCGAACGAGCCGATGGCGCGCATGCGCTCGACGGGCTGTCCGTCGTCGCCCGCCTGGTGGATCGTCATCTGCCCCGTCGAGAGCTTGCGGCCGCAGCGCATCACCTCGGTCGTGACGGTGAACGGGCCGGGCTGCGACGCGGTCATGAAGTACGCCGAGAGCACGACCGGGTCGACGTGCTCGGTCGTCTCGTCGGGGTCGGCCGCGAGGTGCTCGCCGAGGGCGCGCAGGGCCGTCGTCATGACCAGGCCGCCGTTGACGGCGTTGCCGATCATCCACTCCTCGTGGAAGGTGCCGTGCCGCTGCGTCTGGTCGTCGCCGGCCTCGAGCCGGGTCGCGTCGTCGTACTCGCTCACGGACTAGGTGTAACAGACCCGCCCGACGCCCCGACTCCGTGGTCGTATGCCGTGTGGCCGGGTGTCGCGCGCCGGCGCTGTCGGCGGCGTCTGGGACGGTGCTGCCATGGACCTCACCGCTCTGCTCGTCGGGCTCGTCATCGGCGCCCTGGTCGGCGGGCTGCTCGCGTGGCTCTTGGCCCGCTCCAGCCTGCTCGCCCGCTCCGCCGGGGCCGAGGCCGAGCGCGACGTGCTGCGCGAGCGGGTCCGCGACCTCGAGGCCGCCCGCGACGTCGACGACACGACCGCGACCCTGCTCGCGCCACTGCGCGACACCATCGGCCGGGTCGAGCGGCAGGTCGGCGCGCTCGAGCGCGACCGGTCGCTCCAGTTCGGCCAGCTCGGCGAACGCCTCACCGAGGTGAGCCGGTCCACCGAGTCCCTGCGCTCCGAGACCGCGACTCTCGCGACCGCTCTCAACGCCTCGACCGTCCGTGGCGCCTGGGGCGAGGTGCAGCTGCGCCGCGTGCTCGAGCTCTCCGGCCTCATCGCGCGATGCGACTTCGACGAGCAGGTCACGAGCGTCAGCCGGCACGGCGCGACCGTGCGACCCGACGCCGTCGTCAACCTCCCCGGGTCGCGCCACGTCGTCGTCGACTCCAAGGCGCCGATGGCGCACTTCCTCCAGGCGCACGGCGAGACCGTGTCCGAGGTCGAGCGGGCCGAGCTGCTCGCCGCGCACGCGACCGCACTGCGACGGCACGTCGAGGGCCTGGCGGCCAAGGCGTACTGGACGGCGTTCACCCGCTCCCCCGAGGTCGTCATCTGTTTCGTCCCTGGCGAGGCGATCCTCGCGACGGCGCTCGCCGATGACCCCGGCCTCTACGAGCACGCCCTGTCGCGCAATGTGGTCCTGGCCTCCCCGGGCACCCTCTTCGCCGTCCTGCGCACCATCGGGGCCATCTGGCAGCAGGACGCGATCGAGCAGAACGCCCGCGAGCTGCTCGCCATCGGGCAGGACCTCTACGCCCGTCTGACCACCCTCGGCGGCCACGTCACGACGATGGGCCAGTCGCTCTCGCGGTCCGTAGAGCAGTACAACAAGTTCGTCGGCACGCTCGAGTCGCGCGTTCTCGTCACGGCCCGCCGCATGCACGAGCTCCACCTGACGAGCGAGCGTCCGCCGTCGCTGACTCCCCTGGAGGTCGCGCCCCGCTCGCCCAGCGCGGCCGAGCTGACCGACGACCTCGGCCGCTCGGCGCGCGACGATGCGTTCCTCGACGAGGTCATGGGGTCCGGACGACACCGGGGCCTCCCCGCCGCCGGCACCGCCGACGGCACGGCTGGATGAGTCGCCCGTGAGCACGCCTGCCCCACAGCCGGTTTCGTCGTCTCGAGCGTGCGTCCGGTTTGTCCCGATAGTGGACACCTGATAGGGCGCCGCGCACAATACGCGCGTGGGATCGGGTAGATCGTGACCGGGCCGGGGGGCACCAGTCCAGAGGACTCCAGCGCGCCGGGGCGGCGCATCGGACCGTACGAGCAGAGCCTGCGCGAGTCGCGCGAGCGCGTCGAGGCGGCCGAGCGCGAGCGTGCCCGCCGTCGCCGTCGCACCCGTGTCGTCGCCGCGGTGACGACGGTCGTCGTCGCCGCCGGGGTCGGCTACGGGGCCTACCGCTACATCGGCCAGCGTGACGTGCCCACCACGGTGCCCACGGTCGCGGCCCAGCCCACCTCGTGCGCCAAGCCCGTCAAGGTGCGGGTCGCCGTCGCACCCGCCGTCGCTCCGGTCGTCGGTGCGGCCGCGACCGCCCTGGCCCAGCGCCCCGACGCCCCCTGCGCGGCCTTCACCATCGACTCCGAGGAGCCCTTCTCGGTCGCCGGCTCGCTGGCCGGCGCCGGGCGTCCCGACGCCTGGATCACCGACTCCTCCGTGTGGATCGGCCGCGCCAACGCCGTGTCCCGCTCGTCGCTCGCGCCGACGGAGCCGTTCGCCTCCACCCCGGTGGTCCTCGCGATGAAGGACGACCCCGCGTCGGCCCTCGGCACGCGCCTCGGCTGGGCGGACCTGCTCGGTGGCGCCGTGCCCGTGCGCATCCCCGACCCGAACCGCTCCGCCATCGCCCGCAACGTCCTCGGCGTCGCCGCGGCCACCCTTCCCGTCCCGCGGATGCGTTCGCTCGTCACGTCCTCCGCGCCCACCGCCGGCGGCGGCGTGACGTTGGACGGTCTCGCACAGGCCCGCACCGGCGCGGCCGTCGTGTCGCAGGCGCAGCTCGTCGCCTGGAACGCCGCGCACCCCGAGGAGCAGCTCTCGGCCGTCGCGGCGTCGGAGGGCGCGCCACCGCTGGAGTACTCCCTCGTCCCCCTCACCACCGACGACGCCAAGGCGGGTCTCGTCAAGGCCCTGGGCGCCTACCTCACGTCCTCCGCCACCCAGAAGCTGCTGCAGGACAGCGGTTTCCGCACCGCGTCCGGTGACCCGAAGGACCCGTCACCCCTCTACGGCGAGATCCGCGACGCCGCCGCGCCGAGCTCCACGACCCTCGCCGGGGTCCTCTCGCTGTGGAACGCCTCGGCCCGCAAGACGCAGGCCCTCATCGCGGTCGACGTCTCCGGGTCGATGCTCGAGCGCACCGAGGGGGCGACCCGCCTCGCCGTCGTGCAGAAGTCGACGGTCCGCGCCCTCGCGGCTGTCTCGCCGACCGCCGTCGCCTCGCTGTGGATCTACTCCCTGCACGTGGGCAACCGCGCGGACGACTACCGCCAGCTCACCGACTACGCGGGCCTCGGCGTCGCGAAGAGCCTGACCGCGCTCGACTCCGCAGTCACCGGCCTCGACACGTACGTCGGCGGCGGAAGCGGGCTCTACGACACCATCGCCGCCGCCTACGACCGCGCGAAGTCCGCTTGGCGCCCCGGGTTCACGAACACCCTCGTCGTCGTCGCCGACGGCCCCAACGAGGACGACTACGGCCTGTCGCTCGACCTGCTGAAGAAGCGCCTCGCCGCTGCCAAGGACGCGAAGCGGCCGGTGCGCATCGTCGTCCTGGGCATCGGTGGTCGGGCCGATGCAGCCGCGATGCAGCAGGTCGTGTCCGTCACCGGTGGCCAGTACATCTCGACGCGGACCGTCGAGGAGCTCCAGCCGGCGCTCGCCAAGGCCCTCGGCGGCTGACGCAGGAGCCCGGTCGCACTCCCGCCGGTCCGTGCCGTCGCCCTCGACGTCCGGCGGGCGGTCCGGCGCACGGGTCAGTGCAGCGAGCCGGTGTCCTCGAACGCCGCGTCGTGGCGCAGCGTGCCGGCGTCCTCGCCCTTGCGGGCCTTGAGGTCGCGGCGCAGCTCGTTGGGCAGCGAGAAGAGCAGAGACTCCTCGGCGGCGATGACGGCCTCGACCTCGCCGTAGCCGCGCTCGGCGAGCCAGGCGAGCACGTCGCGCACGAGGACCTCGGGAACGCTGGCGCCGGAGGTCACCCCGACCGTCGTGACGCCCTCGAGCCACGCCTCCTGGATCTCGTCGGCGAAGTCGACGAGGTGGCCGTCGCGGGCGCCGTGCTCGATCGCGACCTCGACGAGCCGCACCGAGTTCGACGAGTTGCGCGACCCCACGACGATCATGAGGTCGGTGTCCTTGGCCATCTGCTTGACGGCGAGCTGACGGTTCTGGGTGGCGTAGCAGATGTCGTCGGAGGGCGGGCTCTGGAGGGCGGGGAACTTCTCCTTGAGGCGCGCGACCGTCTGCATCGTCTCGTCGACCGACAGCGTCGTCTGTGAGAGCCAGACGACCTTCTCGGGGTCGCGGACGGTGACGTTCTCGACGTCGTCGGGGCCGTCGACGAGCGTGATGTGCTCGGGCGCCTCGCCCGAGGTGCCCACGACCTCCTCGTGCCCCTCGTGGCCGATGAGCAGGATGTCGAAGTCGTCGTCGGCGAAGCGCACGGCCTCCCGGTGCACCTTCGTCACGAGCGGGCACGTGGCGTCGATCGTCTTGAGGCTGCGGGCCTTCGCCTCCTCGTGGACCACGGGAGCCACCCCGTGGGCGGAGAAGATCACGGTGGCGCCCTCGGGCACCTCGTCCGTCTCGTCGACGAAGATCGCGCCGCGCTTCTCGAGGGTGGTGACGACGTGCTTGTTGTGCACGATCTGCTTGCGCACGTAGACGGGCGGGCCGTAGAGCTCGAGCGCCTTCTCGACCGTCACGACGGCGCGGTCGACGCCGGCGCAGTAGCCCCGCGGCGCCGCGAGCAGGACCTTCTTGGCGGACGTCTGGTCGGCGGTGTCGCTCATGCGCCCATCGTACGGGGACCCCGTGCACGAGCCCGATTCGCCCAGCGCGCGTCGACGGGGAGTCACCGCGCCGCCGCCGGGTTCACGCCACCGCCCGGACAACACCTCTAGGGTGGCGCGGGTGAGCATGACGAGCCCGCTGCCCGACAAGGCCGCCGACACGACGGCCGAGCAGCCCTGGCCGGTGCGGGTGCTCAGCCTCAAGATCTCGGACTACGTCGACCGGATGAGCCAGCTCTGGGTCGAGGGCCAGGTCGTGCAGTTCAACCCGCGAGGTGGCACCGCCTTCCTCACCCTGCGCGACCCCGACGTCGACATGTCGCTCTCGGTCTCGGTCCCGATGAACGCCGTCAACGCCATGCCGATCCCGCTCGCCCAGGGCGCCCGCGTCGTGCTCCAGGCCAAGCCGACCTTCTGGACCAAGCGCGGGACGCTCCAGCTCGAGGCCCGCCAGATCCGCCCCGTCGGCATCGGTGACCTCCTCGCCCGCGTCGAGATCCTCAAGCGCACCCTCGCCGCCGAAGGGGTCTTCGACGCCAAGCGCAAGCGGCCGATCCCCTTCCTCCCGCACCGCGTCGGCCTCATCACCGGCCGCAACTCGGCCGCCGAGAAGGACGTCGTCGAGAACGCCCGGCGCCGTTGGCCCGCGGTCGCCTTCGAGATCCGCGAGGTCGCGGTGCAGGGCACGTCGGCCGTCACCGAGGTCGTCGAGGCACTGCGCGAGCTCGACGCCCTCCCGGCCGTCGACGTCATCGTCATCGCCCGTGGCGGCGGCGCCCTCGAGGAGCTGCTCCCCTTCTCCAACGAGGCCATGATCCGTGCCGTCGCCCAGGCCAGGACGCCCGTCATCAGCGCCATCGGCCACGACGTCGACACCCCGCTGCTCGACCTCGTCGCCGACTGGCGCGCGTCGACGCCGACCGACGCCGGCAAGAAGGTCGTCCCCGACGCGGCGCACGAGCAGGCCCTCGTCGACGCCGGCCGCGACCGGGTGCGGCGCGCCATGGTGCGCCGGGTCGAGGCCGAGCGCTCCGGGCTGCGCTCGCTCGTCTCCCGCCCGGTCATGGCCGACCCGGTCGCCCTCGTCCGCGCGCGCCGTCAGGAGGTGGCCGCCCTGCGGTCCCGCGCCACCACGCGCATGGAGGCGCGCCTGCACCGCGCCGCCGACCAGGCCGAGCACCTGCGCCGGCAGGTCGTCGCCCTGTCTCCCCAGTCGACGCTCGAGCGGGGGTATGCCGTCGTGCAGCACCGCGACGGACGCATCGTCATGGACCAGGACGACGTCGGGGTGGGCGAGCTGCTCCGGGTCCGGGTGGCGCGGGGCGACTTCGGCGTCCGGCCCGTGTCGGCCGGCGCCGAGGACGCGACCGACAGCGCGGCGACCGACAGGGCCACCACCAGGACGAGCCCCAGGCCCGCCGCCAAGGCAGCGGCGAAGGCGACCACCGAGGCGCCGGCGACGCCGGCGACTGCGAAGACCGCGTCGCCCCGCAGGCCACGGAAGGCGAGCCCGCCGAAGCCGGTCGACGGCGCCGACGAACCCACGTCATAGGGTGGCGCCCATGGCTGACGCGACGACGACCGACGGCTCGTTCCCCGACATCGCCGGGATGCGCTACGAGGACGCCCGCGAGGAGCTCATCGCGATCGTGGCCAAGCTCGAGGCCGGCCAGGCGCCCCTCGAGGACTCGATGCACCTCTGGCGCCGTGGCGAGGCCCTGGCCGCGCACTGCGCCACCTGGCTCGACGGGGCGCAGGCCGAGATCGAGCGGGCCACCCGGCCGCCGGCACCTGCGGGCGAGCTGCACGCCGACGACGAGATCTTCGACGAGGACGACGAGTCCTGAGCGACCCGTCGTCTCAGCGGCGCCAGGCGGTCGAACCGACCACGGCCTGTCAGCGGCCCGTCAGCCGGTGGTGGTCGACGGCGCCGGCGAGACGCCGGGAGCCGGCGCCACGGGCGCGAGCGCGGCCACGAAGGCCTTGAGCTCGTCCTCGGGCGCCGTGCCGCTCGCGACGAGCGTCAGGCCCTTGGCGCCCTGCCCCTTCGCGACGTAGGCGAGCTGGCCCTTGTCGCCGGCGACGAACTTCTCGAACGTCCGGCCCGAGACGCTCACGGTCCCTGCGGCCTCGCCGTCGTTGACGGAGCGGTCGACCCAGCCCTGGGTCGCGCCCACGGCCTGCTTGAGGGCGATGTCGGCCCCGCTCGGGGTGGTCCAGACGGTCGTGAAGGTCGGGACCTTCTCGGTGCCCGGCGCGTAGGTCGCCACCGTCGGCACCCAGCCCTCGCCGAGGCCCTTCGGCAGCTGCACGGGCCACGTGGTCTGCGCGGCGACCTGGCTCGCCTTGCCGGCGGCGTCGACGGCCGGGCGCTGGACCTGGCTGATCCGCGGCACGATGGCGACGAGGGCCAGGACGAACAGCCCGATGACGAACATCGAGCGGAACATGTTGGGGAACGTGCCGAGCGAGTAGCGGCTCGGCGGAGCGGCCGGCGCCGCGGCCTCGCCCGACGCAGCTTCGGTCGACACGGGATCCGTCGCCGCCGAGGGCTCCGTCACGGCGGTCGGGGTGCTCTCTGCCGGGGGTGTCGACGGCGTCGACGGGGTGCTCATGTCCCCATCGTCCCCGACTCCGGGACGCGGTCCAAACCCGGGCGGGCTCACCGCTAGGCTGGCGCCGACTCGTTCTGCGCCGACGGAGGACCCCTGATGAAGCACAGCCAGCCGGATCGCAACCTCGCTCTCGAGCTGGTCCGGGTGACCGAGGCAGCAGCCATGGCCGGGGGTCGGTGGGTCGGCCGCGGCGAGAAGAACAAGGCCGACGGCGCCGCCGTCGAGGCCATGCGCGCGATGATCTCGACCGTCAGCATGCGCGGCGTCGTCGTCATCGGCGAGGGCGAGAAGGACAACGCCCCGATGCTCTTCAACGGCGAGCAGGTCGGCGACGGCACCGGACCCGAGGTCGACGTCGCCGTCGACCCGATCGACGGCACGACGCTGACGGCCAAGGGCATGAACAACGCTGTCGCGGTCATGGCCGTCGCCAACCGAGGCGCGATGTACGACCCCTCCGCCGTGTTCTACATGGACAAGATCGCGACCGGCCCCGAGGCCGCCGACGTCGTCGACATCCGCCTGCCCGTCGCCGAGAACATCCGGCGCATCGCCAAGGCCAAGAAGGAGACGCCGGCCGACGTCACCGTCGTCATGCTCGACCGCCCGCGCCACGAGGGCCTCGCCGAGCAGATCCGCGAGACGGGCGCCCGCATCCGCTACATCGTCGACGGCGACGTCGCCGGCGCCGTCATGGCAGCCCGTCCGGACACCGGTGTCGACCTGCTCCTCGGCATCGGCGGCACGCCCGAGGGCATCATCGCCGCGTGCGCCATCAAGTGCACCGGCGGCGTCATCCAGGGCCGCCTCTGGCCCAAGGACGACGACGAGCGCCAGAAGGCCCTCGACGCCGGACACGACCTCGACCGCGTCCTGTCGACCGACGACCTCGTCACGGGCGAGTGCTTCTTCGTCGCGACGGGCATCACCGACGGCGAGCTGCTCCGCGGCGTGCGCTACGGCGCGAAGTCGGCGCGCACCAACTCGCTCGTCATGCGCTCGCGCAGCGGCACGATCCGCACCATCGACAGCGAGCACCGCTTCGACCGTCCGGGCTGGTTCGGCAGCACCGACATGATCGAGCCCTGAGGAGGCCCGCGTGAGCAGCACCCGCACGCTCGTCGTCGGCGAGGCCCTCGTCGACGCCGTCACCACCCCGGCCGGGCTCACCGAGGAGCACGTCGGAGGCAGCCCCGCCAACGTCGCCTTCGGCCTGGCCGCGCTCGAGCACCCCGTCGACCTCGCCACGTGGATCGCGACCGACGAGCGTGGTCTCCGCATCGAGGAGGTATGCCGTGAGCGCGGCGTCGCGCTGACCGCCGGCTCCCAGGGTGCCCCCTTCACCTCCGTCGCCCACGCGACCCTCGACGAGAGCGGCGCCGCGTCGTACGTCTTCGACCTCGAGTGGCAGGTGGCCGCGGTCCCCGGCCTCACGGAATACGGCCACGTCCACACCGGCAGCATCGCGGCCGTCCTCGAGCCGGGTGGCAGCCAGGTGCGCGCCATCCTGGCGGCCGCCCGCGAGCTCGGGGCGACGGTGTCCTACGACCCCAACGCCCGCCCGTCCCTCATGGGCCGCCCCGAGCAGGCCCGCGAGACGATCAAGAGCTCCATCGCCCTCGCCGACGTCGTCAAGCTGAGCGACGAGGACGTCGAGTGGCTCTGCCCCGGCGAGTCCCTCGACGCGGTGCTGCGCGCCTGGGGCGAGCTCGGGCCGGCCGTCGTCGTCGTGACGCGCGGTGGTGAGGGCGCCGTCGTGCGGATCACCCGCACGGGCGAGCGGCTGGCCCTGCCCGCGCCCCGCGTCGAGGTGGTCGACACCGTCGGCGCCGGCGACTCCTTCATGGCCGGTCTCGTCTCGGGCCTGCTCGACGCCGGCCTGCTCGGCGGGCCTGAGGCGAGGACCCGCCTGCGCGCCTCCACCCTCGACGACGTCGTCCCTGCCGTGGAGCGCGCCCTGCGCGCCGGTGCCCTCACCGTGGAGCGGGCCGGCGCCCACGCGCCGACGCGAATCGCCCTCTCCTGAGGACAAATCGGACATTAGACAATCGGCCCCGGGGTCGGGCACCATTCTGCGCGAACCGCGGGTAGTTTTGGCCGGTGGTTCACCCTGACGCCCCGGTGCCGGGGCGTCCTCATGTGAGGAAACCTCGTGTCCAACCCCACCCCTCCACGTCGCCCCATGGGCCCCTACGAACAGAGCCTCCTCGAGAGCCGCGCCAACCGTAAGGCGCTCGAGGCCCGCATCGCCGCGGCCCGGCGCAACCGGATCATCGCGGCGGTGCTCGGCGTCGTTGTTCTCGCCGGCGCCGGTGTCGGTGGCGCCCTCTGGTGGAAGGGCCGCGAGGCGGCTCCCGTCGCCGCCCTCACCGCGACGCCGGGCAAGTCGTGCCCCGACCGCACCCCGGTCTCGCTGTGGGTCTCCGAGGCCGCCCAACCGGCGGTGCTGGCGCTCGCCAAGGAGTACCAGGCCGATCCCGACTCCCCGTGCGTCGACTACGTCGTCAAGGGCAAGGCGCCCATCGAGGCCATGATCGGCCTCGGCCAGGGCCAGCCCGACCGGCCCGACGGCTGGATCCCCGACTCGCCGCGCTGGCTCGAGCGGGTCAACGCGACCGCCAAGCTCAACGCCAAGCCGTCGAGCCCCTTCGCCAAGAGCCCGCTCGTCATCGCCATGGACCCGGCGCAGGCCGCCAAGCTCGACGGCCAGCCCAAGTGGCTCGAGCTCGTCGCGTCCGACAGCCCGATCCGGATGAGCGACCCGCGCTCGACCACGGCCGGCATGCTGACGCTCGCCTCGGCCCTGCCCGAGCTGTCCAACGAGCAGGGACGCGTCGTCATCCCCAAGCTCGCCAAGGGCGCCGCCCCGTCGATCGACGACCTCTTCGGCGCCTACAACGCCGACCCCACGACCGCCTCGGCGTTCCCCGTGTCCGAGGCCGACCTCATCGACCACAACCGGCTCTACCCCGACCACAAGATGGTCTCGGTCACTCCGAGCGAGGGCACCCCGGCCTTCGAGTTCTCCCTCGTCAACGTCGCGACGGACCCGGTCCGCGACCAGGCGGTCGAGCTGCTCCGCGCCTACCTCATGACGCCGGCCGCCGCGAAGATCTTCGCCCAGTACGGCATCCGCTCGACGGGCGTCCCGGTCACGATGCCCACCCCGCAGGGCAGCGTGGGTGAGGTCAAGATCGGCCCGACCCCCGACGCGGCCGCCGTCACGGCGGCCACCAACGTGTGGCAGTCGGCGACGACCGACTTCTCGATCCTGTCCGTCTTCGACGTGTCGGGCTCGATGAAGGACAAGGTCGGCGACACGACCCGCGTGGCGATCACCCAGGAGGCCGCGGGCATCGCCCTCGCCGCCCTGCCCAAGACGACGAAGCTCGGCCTGTGGGTCTTCTCCATCGACCAGGGCGGCCCGGGCAAGGACTGGCGCGAGCTCGCCCCGATCGGCCGCCTCGACGACGACTCCCACCGGGCGCTCGTCGCGACGGCCGCCAGCACCCTCGCCAAGAACGTCGGCGGCGGCACCGGCCTCTACGACACGATCTGGGCGGCGTACCAGAAGGCGAAGCAGCAGTACGACCCCAACCGGGTCAACGCCGTCGTCATCCTCACCGACGGGCGCAACGACGACCCGCAGGGGATCTCGCTCGAGCAGCTCAAGGCCAACCTCCGGGCCGCGAGCGACCCGAACAAGCCGGTCGCCATCACGACCATCGGCATCGGCCCGGACGTCGACCCCAAGGCGCTGTCGCAGATCTCGAAGATGACCTACTCCGACTTCTACGCAGCGCCCTCCCCGGCCGACATGACGACGGTGCTCGCCCGGGCCCTGTTCGACCACGAGTGCAAGAACGGACGATGCGTCTGAGTCCTCCTGAGGTCACACCGACCACAGGTGTCACGCGAACGGCCCCCGGCGTCCCCGGGGGCCGTTCGCGTACCCGGCACCGCTCGCGTGTCCCCCGAGCGCGTCTTCGGGGTAGGTCACGAGCAGGTCACCGACACTGGACCCACCCCCTACGACGCGGTAGGAATGAGGTACTTCACGTGACCGTGGTCACGTTGATCGGTGGGGATCGACGCACAACTCAACGACGAGGAGCGACCATGAGTGGATTTCCCAGACGGGCACTGCAGGCTGGCGGGGTGGTCGCCGCCGCGACCCTCGTCCTGGCCGGGTGCCTGCAGAACCCCAATGCCGGAAGCGGCGGCTCGGGCGGAGCGGGAGGCTCCGGCGGGTTCGTCGACGGCGGCTCAGCGGACGGCGACAAGGTCGTGACCATCCTCGGCGCCTTCGGTGGCGACGAGGAGAAGAACTTCAACGCCTCTCTCGCGGACTTCGAGAAGAGCAGCGGCATCAAGATCCAGTACACGTCCGACCAGGACTTCACGACCACGGTCAAGCAGAAGGTGTCGGCGGGTGACGCCCCCGACATCGGCCTGTTCCCCCAGCCGGGCGGCCTGCTCGAGTTCGCGGCGCAGAAGAAGGTCTGGCCGATCGACACCTACCTCGACTACGACAAGCTCCAGGGCACGCTGCTCCCCGGCTTCCTCGACGCCGGCCGCTACAAGGGCCGCGTCTACGGCGCCCCGATGCGCAACGCCGTCAAGAGCATCGTCTGGTACCCCAAGGCCGCCTACGAGAAGGGCGGCTGGTCCAAGGACCCGACCTCGATCCAGGACCTCCAGACCAACGTCGCCGACAAGATCGCCGCCACCGGCATCACCCCGTGGTGCATCGGGTGGGGCTCCGACCAGGCCACCGGCTGGGTCGGCACCGACTGGGTCGAGGAGCTCATGCTGCGCATGTACGGCCCGACCGTCTACGACGACTGGACCTCGCACCGGATCCCCTTCAACGACCCTCGCGTCGTCAAGGCGCTCGACGAGGCTGCGAAGTTCAACAAGGACCCGAAGATGGTCCTCGGCGGCACGAAGGGCGTGCTCAACACCCCCTTCGGTGACGCGATGACGCCGGCCTTCGCCAACCCGCCCAAGTGCATGCTGCACCGCCAGGGCAACTTCGCCACGACCTTCTACCCGAAGAACGTCCAGGCCGACCTCGACAACCAGGTCGGCATCTACGTCTTCCCGAAGTTCGACGGCGGCTACGACGGCCAGGCGATCCTCGGCGGCGGCGACCTCGCCGGCCTCTTCAACGGCACCGACCCCGACGCCAAGAAGGTCATGGAATTCCTGACCTCCGACAAGTTCGGCGGACCGTGGGCCAAGGCCGGCGGCTGGCTCTCGCCGCACAAGACGTTCGACGTCAACAACTACCCCAACGAGACGACGAAGAAGATCGCCGACATCGCCAACAAGGCGAGCGTGCTGCGCTTCGACGGCTCGGACCTCATGCCCAAGGCCGTCGGCTCGGGCACCTTCTGGACCGAGATGGTCAAGTGGGAGAGCGGACAGAGCTCGCAGCAGACGGCGGACAACATCGAAGCCTCCTGGCCGAAGTCATGACCGCCGACACCAGCGCGGCAGCGCCGCGCCAGAGACTCCGGACGGGGGACGACCCCGACGCGCACCTGCGCACCAACCCGATGAAGATCGCCCTGGGCATCGTCGGCATGATCGCCGTCGTCTGGGGGCTGGCCAACCTCTTCCTCGCGTTCGGCTACTACCCGCAGTGGTTCGGCAACAAGTTCGTCATCGGCCTCCTCGCGATCATCGCGGGAGTCGGAGGGGCCGCGCTGCTCTTCTACTTCCTCAACATGTTCGTCGAGGGCCTGCCGCGGCGGCTCTCCGAGGGCGCGATCCCCTACGCCTTCCTCCTGCCCGGTCTGCTCCTCGTCGGGCTCATGCTCATCTACCCGACGTTCCAGACGATCAACTACTCGTTCGCCAACGCCGACAGCACCGCGTACGTCGGGCTGCAGAACTACAAGACGATCTTCGGCGACAGCGAGTTCTGGCAGTCCATCGTCAACAACATCCTGTGGCTGCTCATCGTGCCGGCGCTCGTCGTCGGCTTCGGTGTCATCGTCGCGGTGCTCGCCGACAAGCTGTCGGCCACCGGTGAGAAGGTCGCCAAGAGCCTGATCTTCCTGCCGATGGCGATCTCGGCGGTCGGCGCCTCGGCGATCTGGCTGCTCGTCTACGCGTACAACAACCCGGGGCAGGCCCAGACCGGTCTGCTCAACGCGATCTGGACGGGGCTGGGCGGCGACCCGCAGACCTGGCTCGCCATCGACACCGTCAAGCTCAACTCGATCCTGCTCATGGTGATCCTCATCTGGCTGCAGGCGGGTTTCGCCATGGTGCTGCTCTCCTCCGCCATCAAGGGAGTCCCGGAGGACACCCTCGAGGCGGCACGCATCGACGGGGCCGGCGAGTTCCAGATCTTCTGGCAGGTCGTCATCCCGCAGATCAAGGGCACCATCATCACGGTGTTCGTCACGGTCTTCATCACGGTGCTCAAGGTCTTCGACATCGTCTACGTGACGACCAACGGCGCCTACGGCACCAACGTCATCGCGAACCTCTTCTTCAACAAGCTGTTCGCGGCCAGCGAGGCCGGGCAGGCCACGGCCATCGTCGTCATCCTGCTCATCGCGGTGATCCCGCTCATCTGGTACCAGATCAAGCACTTCCGCGACGAGGAGGCAGGTCGATGAGCCGCACCCTGATGAAGGACGGGCGTCCCCGCAGCACGTTCTCGATCGTCACCCTGACGGTCCTGGCGATCCTCTGGACGATCCCGACGCTCGGCCTGCTCGTGACCTCGTTCCGCTCACGCGACGACGCGGCGACCTCGGGCTGGTGGACGGCGCTGTTCAACCCGTTCGGCGCCGACTGGACGACGAGCAACTACGCCGGTGCCTGGACGGGGTCCGACCTCAGCTCGGGCTTCATCAACAGCATCATCGTGGCGATCCCGGCGACGGTCATCCCGATCATGTTCGCGGCGTTCGCCGCCTACGCGTTCACCTTCATGGACTTCCCGTTCAAGGAGTTCTTCTTCCTGCTGATCATCGCCGTCATGGTGGTCCCCATCCAGGTGGCCTTCCAGCCGATGCTCAACATCCTCGGCCCGCGCGGCCTCGGCATCAGCGGGCAGTACATCGCGGTCTGGTTGCTGCACACGGGATTCGGCATGCCCTTGTGCATCTACACGCTCCGCAACTACATGAGCACGCTGCCGCGCAGCGTCGTCGAGTCGGCCAAGATCGACGGCTGCAGCCACTTCCAGACGTTCTGGAAACTCGTGGCGCCGATGTCGATCCCGGCCATCGCCGCCTTCGCGACGCTGCAGTTCCTCTGGGTCTGGAACGACCTGCTCATCGCCAAGCTCTTCCTCAAGAGCGAGAACACGACGGTCATCGTCAAGCTCCAGCAGCTGCTCGGCACGCAGGGCCAGGGTCAGGAGCTGCTCACGGCCGGCGCGTTCATCTCGATCATCATCCCGATGATCGTCTTCGTCACGCTGCAGCGCTTCATGATCCGCGGCATGACGTCCGGCGCGGTCAAGGGCTGACCGGCCGGTCCACGTGACGCACCTCGCGTCAGTCCCCTCCCAGCCGTTCACTAGGCTGGGAGGGGACTTTCGTATGCCGTGTGGCCGCGCGGCATACGCCCGTGCGGTGGGCGCCCCGGCCCGCCGGTGATCGCAAGGAGCGTGTCGTGGCCGACTTCGCCTACGAGGACCTGCTGCCGATCGGCGCCGACGAGACGCCGTACCGGCTGCTGACGACCGAGGGCGTGCGCGCCGTCGAGGGCCCGGGAGGGCGCACCTTCCTCGAGGTCGACCCTGAGGCGCTGCGGCTGCTCACCGAGACCGCGATGCACGACATCGCGCACTACCTGCGGCCCGGCCACCTCCAGCAGCTGCGCAACATCCTCGAGGACGACGAGGCGAGCAACAACGACAAGTTCGTGGCCCTCGACCTGCTCAAGAACGCCAACATCGCCGCGGGCGGCGTGCTGCCAATGTGCCAGGACACCGGCACGGCGATCGTCATGGGCAAGCGGGGCCAGCACGTGCTGACCGAGGGCACCGACGAGCGCGCGATCAGCGAAGGCGTCTACGACGCGTACACCCGCCTGAACCTGCGCTACTCGCAGATGGCGCCGATCACGACGTGGGAGGAGAAGAACACCGGCTCCAACCTGCCGGCCCAGGTCGAGCTCTACGCCGACACCCTCCCCGGCCACGAGGCCCAGTACAAGTTCCTCTTCATGGCCAAGGGCGGCGGCTCGGCCAACAAGAGCTACCTCTACCAGGAGACCAAGGCCATCCTCAACGAGGACGCCATGATGCGCTTTCTCGACGAGAAGCTGCGCTCGCTCGGCACGGCCGCCTGCCCGCCCTACCACCTCGCCATCGTCATCGGCGGCACGAGCGCCGAGTTCGCCCTGAAGACAGCCAAGTACGCGTCGGCGAAGTACCTCGACTCGCTGCCCAAGTCCGGCTCGATGACGGCCCACGGCTTCCGGGACACGGCTCTCGAGGAGAAGGTCCTCGAGCTGACCCGCCAGTTCGGCATCGGCGCCCAGTTCGGTGGCAAGTACTTCTGCCACGACGTGCGCGTCGTCCGTCTCCCCCGCCACGGCGCGAGCCTGCCCGTCGCCATCGCCGTCTCGTGCTCCGCGGACCGGCAGGTGCTCGGCAAGATCACCGCCGACGGCGTCTTCATCGAGCAGCTCGAGACCGACCCGGCGCGCTTCCTGCCCGACGCGGGCGCCGTCGACCTCGGCGACCACGAGGACGACGCCATCGGGGTGAGCTCGACGAGCCGCAACGTCGTCGTCAAGGTCGACCTCACGCAGCCGATGGACGACATCCTCGCCGAGCTGTCGAAGCACCCGGTCAAGACGCGCCTGTCGCTCACCGGCCCCCTCGTCGTCGCCCGCGACATCGCCCACGCGAAGATCAAGGAGCGCCTCGACGCCAGCGAGGAGATGCCGCAGTACCTCAAGGACCACCCTGTCTACTACGCCGGCCCGGCCAAGACGCCCGAGGGCATGCCGTCCGGCTCCTTCGGGCCGACGACCGCCGGGCGCATGGACTCCTACGTCGACCAGTTCCAGGCCGCGGGCGGCTCCAAGGTCATGCTCGCCAAGGGCAACCGCAGCACGCAGGTCACCGACGCGTGCCACGCGCACGGCGGCTTCTACCTCGGCTCGATCGGTGGCCCGGCCGCCCGGCTCGCCCAGGACTGCATCCGGCACGTCGAGGTGCTCGAGTACGAAGAGCTCGGCATGGAGGCGGTGTGGAAGATCGACGTCGAGGACTTCCCGGCCTTCATCGTCGTCGACGACAAGGGCAACGACTTCTTCGCCGAGGTGAGCAAGCCGATGGCCTTCACGATCTCCAAGCGACCTGGACTCCAATGAACGAAGGGACACCAATGAGTGAGAACGTCACTGCAGCAAAGGGATTCGACGACCTGATCGAGGCCAACCGCGACTACGCCGACCGCTTCGACATGGCCGGCTTCGATGGCATCGCCCAGGCCGGCGTTGCCATCGTCACGTGCATGGACTCCCGCATCGATCCTCTCGGCCTCGTCGGCCTCAAGCCGGGCGACGCGAAGATCTTCCGCAACCCCGGCGGCCGCGTCGGCAGCGACGCCCTGGAGGCGCTCGTCCTCGCCACCCACCTGCTGAACGTGGACCGCATCCTCGTCGTGCCCCACACCCGCTGCGCCATGGCGTCCAACTCCGAAGCCGAGCTGCGCGATCGCGTCGGCGCCAGCGCCGGCAAGGACGCGTCGTGGATGACGTTCCACGCCATCGCCGACCAGGAGAGGGCGCTGCGCGAGGACCTCGCGAGGGTGCGCACGCACCCGCTCATCGCGGAGGGCGTCGAGGTCGCCGGCTTCGTCTACGACGTCGACACGGGTCTGCTGCGCCGGGTCGACTGACCCACCCCTCTTCCACCGCCGAACGCCGCGTTCGGTGCCGAACTCACTGTTCTGACAGCGCGTTCGACACCGAACGCGGCGTTCGGTCGTCTCAGGCGGGGACGGGCGCGACGTCGCGCGTCGTCCAGACGTGGTGCGCGACCGTGGCTGCGAGCACGAGGCCGATGCTCAGCACCGTCAGGCCCACGGGCAGCCCCAGTGCCGCGACCCCGAGCAGGACCAGACCGACGGCGACCCCCACCCTGGTCTCGGCCGCGGCCGCCCCTGCCATCGCGTGCATGGCGGTCAGGCACCACACATAGACGGCCACGGCGCCGGCGAGGGCCAGCCCGATGACGCGTGCCGTCGCGTGCGCCTCGCCCTGGACCTGGTCGACCGCGGCGGCGAGCCCTGCTCCGGTGGCGGCCACCGAGGCGAAGACGAGGTAGTGCCCGTAGCCGGTGAGGAAGGTGCTGGCGATCTCACCCTCGAAGAGCGGTGCGTGGTCGCGCTTGAAGTAGAGCCACCACATCGAGAAGACGATGAGCAGGCCGCCGACCACGAGGGCGAGCAGCCCGGGCTCGGCGCCCCGGACCAGGGCGCCCTGGACCGCCTGCACCGAGGCGAGGATGACCTCCCCGAGCACGATGATGGTCAGCAGCGCGTAGCGCTCGGCGATGTGGTGCGGGTGGAACGGGGTGATCCCGTGCCGCTCGGCCACGACGGGCACGAGCAGCTCGAGCACGACGAGGGCGAAGAACGACACGCGCAGGGCCGTCTCGCCCTCGAGCAGCAGCCGCGCGATCCACAGCAGCTGCACGGCCGAGATGTCGGCGGCGTAGGTCAGGGCGGTGCGCCGGCCCTCCGGATGGCTGCGCGCAGCCCGCAGCCACATGGCCACCATCGCGAACCGCATCACCGCGTAGCCGGCCACGACGAGCCCGGACTGGCCGCTGATGAACAGGTCCGGGATGCCGGCGGCGAGCATGAGCGATCCCGCCATGATGGTGAAGGTGAGCAGCCGGTAGGCCACGTCGTCACAGTCGTAGGACGAGGCGAACCACGTGTAGTTCATCCAGGCCCACCAGATGGCGAAGAAGACCATGACGAAGCCCACGAGGTCGCCGAGGTGTCCTTCGGCCAGGCCGTGGTGCCACTGGGCCGCGGCGCTGGCGATGGCGACGACGAAGACGAGGTCGAAGAACAGCTCGAGCGGTGTCGCGACCCGGTGCTGCTCGTGCGGGTCGCGGGGCTGCATCCGGCGCGTCAGGGGCACGACGTTGACGTGGCTCACGCCCCGAGTCTGCCAGCAGCCCCGAGGGGCGTCTCCCCACTGAGGACCCAGCACAGGACGGCTCGGGTCGGGTCGGGTCTGGTCAGAGCGAGAGCTCGGCCTTGACGACGCCGACGAGCCGGTCGGCCACGGCGGCGGCCTGCTCGCGATCGGCGGCCTCGACCATGACGCGCACGACGGGCTCGGTGCCGGACTTGCGCAGGAGCACCCGGCCGGTCTCGCCGAGCTCGCCCTCGGCCGCGCGCACGGCGTCGGCGACGGCGACGTTGGCATCGAGCGCCGACTTGTCGACGTCCTTGACGTTGACGAGCACCTGCGGGAAGTGGGTCATGATGCCGGCGAGGTCGGCGAGGGTGCGCCCGGTGGCCGCGACCCGCGAGGCCAGCATGAGCCCGGTCAGCGTGCCGTCGCCGGTCGTGCCGTGGTCGAGCATGACGACGTGGCCGGACTGCTCGCCGCCGAGCGAGAAGCCGCCGCCCTTCATCCCCTCGAGGACGTAGCGGTCGCCGACGGCGGTCTGGAGCACCGTGATGCCGGCGCCACCGAGGGCCTGGATCATGCCGAGGTTGGACATCACCGTCGCCACGAGGGTGTCGCCGCGCAGCACGCCCTGCTCCTTCATGGCGAGCGCGAGGATCGCCATGATCTGGTCACCGTCGACCTCGTGGCCGGCGGCGTCGACGGCGAGGCACCGGTCGGCGTCGCCGTCGAGGGCGATGCCGAAGTCGGCGCCGGCCGACACGACGGCCTCCTTGAGGTGCTCGGTGTGCGTCGAGCCGTAGCCGTCGTTGATGTTGAGGCCGTCGGGCTCGCCCCCGATGAGGGTGACCTGGGCGCCGGCCTCGCGGAAGGCGCGCGGCGCGACCTCGGAGGCCGCCCCGTGGGCTGCGTCGATGACGACGTGCAGGCCCTCGAGACGGTGCGGGAGCGTGGCCAGCAGGTGGGCGACGTAGCGGTCGGCGCCGTCGGCGAGCTGCGTGATGCGGCCGACGTCTCCCCCGGTGGGTCGCTGCCAGTCGTCACGCAGGCGCGCCTCGATGCGGTCCTCGAGCTCGTCGGCCAGCTTGTGGCCGCCGCGGGCGAAGAACTTGATGCCGTTGTCGGGCATGGGGTTGTGCGACGCCGAGAGCATGGCACCGAGATCGGCGTCCTGCTCGGCCACGAGGTAGGCGATGGCAGGGGTGGGCAGCACCCCTGCGTCGCGCACGTCGATACCCGCCGACGCGAGGCCGGCCACGGTCGCCGCGGAGAGGAACTCCCCCGAGGCCCGTGGGTCACGACCGACGACCGCCACGGGGCGGTGGCCGTTGAAGGCGCCCACCTCCGCGAGGACGTGGGCCGCAGCCACGGAGAGGTCGAGCGCGAGCTCGGCGGTGATGTCCTTGTTCGCCACACCACGGACGCCGTCCGTGCCGAAGAGTCGAGCCACGCTTCAAGTGCCTTCCCGGTGGGTCCGGCCCCGGGGCCGATTGATCTGCTCGGACGACGATACCGCCCCCGCGCCGAACGGCCATCCGGCGCACCCGAAACGGACACAGACCGCAGAAGGGACGGATCCGCAACTCGAAAGTGGCAGGCAACTGGCAGCCGGCACACATCCACTTCCCAGACGCGCGCCACCACGATGTGCCCATTCCCGGCGCCCGGTCCCCCGGTCGCCGGACCCCTTCCCCGAGAGGAACCCCATGAGCACCCGACGTTCACGGCGGTTGGCCACCGCCACCGCCACGGCCGCCACGCTCCTGACCGTGGCCACGGCGTTCGCCGCCTCGGCTGCCGCCCCGGCTGCGTCCGCCCCCTCCCCCTCCTCCGCGAGCGGCGGTGGCGTCACGAACCCGTACTCCCCGGCCTACGGCCACCCCTACCGCCACGGCGCCGTGCCGACGCGGGAGCTCAACACCCAGATGCACCGGTGGGAGGCCCAGACCAAGGGCGCGAAGCCCACGGCGTCCAAGACGCTCTCCTACGGTGGCGGCGTCGACGGCATCGGCGTGACGAGCGGCGGCGCCGAGAAGGTCTACCTCGTCTTCTACGGCAGCCAGTGGGGCACGCAGGGCACCGACTCCGGGGGCAACCTCACCTTCAGCGGCGACCCCAAGACCGGCGCACCCGTCGTGCAGAAGCTCTTCAAGGGCCTCGGCACCGGCGGCGAGTCCTGGTCCGGCGTCATGACGCAGTACTGCGACGGCTCCCTCGTGCCCAAGGGCGCAACCTCGTGCCCGGCCGGCGCCGCGCACGTGCAGTACCCGACCAACGGCGCGCTCGCCGGCGTCTGGTACGACCCGTCCGTCGCCTCGCCGACCAACGCGACGGCCAAGCAGCTCGGCGACGAGGCCGTCCGCGCGGCAGCGCACTTCGGCAACACGACCGCCGCGAGCAACCGCGACGCGCAGTACGTGGTCCTGTCGCCCACCGGCACGCACCCCGACGGCTTCAACACCGCGAGCGGCAACTTCTGCGCGTGGCACGACTACAACGGCGACCCCTACGTCGGCTCCACGAGCGCCTACGGTGACATCGCCTTCACCAACATGCCCTACGTCATGGACATGGGCACGAGCTGTGGGCAGAACTTCGTCAACGCCGGGACCGCGGGCACCGACGACGGCTACTCGATGGTCGAGGGCCACGAGTACGCCGAGACGATCACCGACCAGAACCCGGCCGGCGGCTGGACCAACACGACCTCGCGCACCTACTCGGGCCAGGAGAACGCCGACGAGTGCGCCTGGATCTCCCCCGGCAGCGCGGGCGGCGCGGGCAACGTCTCGACCGGCGCCGGCAGCTTCGCGATGCAGGCCACGTGGTCCAACGACACCAACCGCTGCGACCTCAGCCACGCCACGGTGAGCTGACCCACCTGACCCGGGCACACGGCATACGCCCTCCCGGAACGACGAAGGCCCCCGAGCAGTGCTCGGGGGCCTTCGTGCACACCAGCTGGGGCAGCCAGGTCAGCGCTTGCTGTACTGGGGAGCCTTGCGGGCCTTCTTGAGACCGGCCTTCTTGCGCTCCGGGACGCGCGGGTCACGCGTGAGGAAGCCGGCCTTCTTGAGGGCGGGACGGTTCAGCTCCTCGTCCACACCGTTGAGCGAGCGGGCGACGCCGAGGCGCACCGCGCCGGCCTGGCCGGAGGGGCCACCGCCGTGCACGCGGACGAGCACGTCGTAGGAGCCGTCGAGCTCGAGCAGCGTCAGCGGCTCCTTGACGATCTGCTGGTGGACCTTGTTGGGGAAGTAGGCGTCGAGCGTGCGGCCGTTGATCTTCCACTCGCCGGTGCCGGGGACGATGCGCACGCGGGCGATGGCCTGCTTGCGACGACCGGTCGCAGCGCCGGGGGTCGAGACCTGGCGCGCACGCTTCGGCTCGCCGAGGGCGGAGTCGGACGAGGACTCGCTGGTGTACTCGGTCAGCTCGGGCTCGTCGGTGTCGAGGACTTCCTCGTTCACGATGTCAGTCACGTGTCTTGTCGCTTTCTACGCAGCAGCCGGGGGCTTACTGCGCAACCTGGGTGATCTCGAAGGGGACGGGCTGCTGGGCCGAGTGCGGGTGCTCGGCACCGCGGTAGACCTTGAGCTTGGAGAGCTGCTGGCGGGCCAGCGAGTTCTTCGGCAGCATGCCGCGGATGGCCTTCTCGACGGCCTTCTCGGGGCTCTTGGCGAGCAGCTCGGTGTAGGAGGTCGAGCGCAGACCGCCCGGGAAGCCCGAGTGGCGGTAGGCCTTCTTCTGCTCGAGCTTGGCACCGGTGAGGGCGACCTTCTCGGCGTTGATGATGATGACGAAGTCACCGGTGTCGACGTGCGGCGCGAACTGCGGCTTGTGCTTGCCCCGGAGCAGGACAGCGGCCTGGCTCGCGAGACGGCCGAGCACGACGTCGGTCGCGTCGATGACGTGCCACGTGCGAGTGACCTCGCCGGGCTTCGGGGTGTACGTACGCAATGGAGTCTGCCTTCGCTCAATGAAAAATGGTGGAGCAGTGAATGCCGCTGGGCTCGGTCCGCGTCGCCCGCCTCCGTGAGGAGGGGCCCCCGTGAGGGGCTCGATGGGTTCGCCTGACGGCCCGGTGCACAACTTCATCAATGTTACGGGCTCGGGCCGCTGCACCCAAATCAGGTCACCCGGACCAGAAAAGCGGTCCTGACCTGCGGTGATGCACTCCCCATCCTGCCATGCAAAGTTCTTGTGCAAACGAACTATGCATAGGTATTGTGCACACTATGGCTGCACAGGACGCCCAGAACCCCACCTCTCCGGACCCGGCGAGCGCCCTCTCCGACGCCGAGAACGTCTGGCTCACCCCCCAGAGCCTGCGCGTGCTGGCCCACCCGCTGCGCTCCCGGCTGCTCGGGGCCCTGCGCCGGCACGGGCCCTCGACGGCGACCGACCTGGCCACCCTCCTCGGCACCAACTCCGGGGCCACGAGCTACCACCTGCGCAAGCTCGAGTCGGTGGGGCTCGTCCACGACACCGAGGAGGGCGAGGGCAAGCGCCGCCTCTGGAGCGCGAGCTCGGAGTACCACTCGTGGCACCCCAGCGACTTCGAGGGCGACGAGGACTCCGAGACGGCCCTGAACTGGCTGACCCGCGACTACGCCCGGCACTTCAGCGAGCAGTACGACCGGTGGCTCGACGTGTCGACGACGTGGCCGACCGCCTGGCAGGACGCGTGTGGCTCGAGCGACGCCTCGGTCCTCGTCACCGCCGAGTCGCTCGAGGCGATGCGCGAGGAGATGTGGGACCTCATCGAGCGCTACCGCCGGGTCGGGCAGGGCAACCCGCAGGCCCGACGCATCGCGGTCTACGCCTTCGCCTACCCGCTCGACCTCGACCGCCCGCCGGCCGACGCCTCGAGGGACTCGTCGCGATGAGCGCGCCGACGTCGTCGGCCGTGCTGTCGCCCGTGGCGGCTCGGCGCGTGTTCCTGGCGCTCACCTTCACCCGGTGGTTCCCGGTCGGGCTCGTCGTCGGGCTGCTCACCCTGTGGCAGCTCGAGCGCGGCCTGTCCGTCGCCCAGGCGATGACGATCTCGTCGGCCGCCGGGCTGACGATCTTCGTCCTCGAGCTGCCGACGAGCGGTTTCGCCGACGCGTTCGGCCGCCGGCCCGTCTTCGTCGTCTCGGCCGTCGTCAACGTGCTGGGCAGCGCCGTGCTGTTGCTGGCGCACTCGTTCTGGGCCTTCCTCGCCTCGGCCGTGCTCATGGGGATCTTCCGCGCGCTCGACTCCGGCCCGCTCGAGGCGTGGTTCGTCGACACCGTCCACACGAGCGCACCGGGCAACGACGTGGACGGCGCCCTCGCCGCCCAGGGGACCGTGCTCGGCGTCGGCATCGCCGCCGGCGCCCTCGTCTCCGGTGGTCTCGTCTGGTGGCACCCCTTCACCGGCGCCTCCGCCCTCGTGCTGCCGGTCGCCGTCTTCGTGGCCCTCAACGTCGTGCACCTCGTCGCCGTCCTCGTGCTGCTGCGCGAGCCGCGCTCCGCCGAGCACCTGGACACCTCCGGCGCCCGGCGGGCGCTGGCCTCTGCCAAGGAGTCCCCCGCCGTCGTCCGAGAGGGCCTCGGCATGCTGCGGGCGAACCCCGTGCTGCGCGGCATCGTCACCGTCGAGCTCTTCTGGTCGGTCGCGATGATCGTCTTCGAGACGTTCCAGCCGATCCGCCTCGCCGAGCTCGTCGGCGGCGAGGAGCGCGCCGGCGCCATCATGGGCCCGGTCGCGGCGGCCGGCTGGGCGGTCTTCGCCGTCGGCGCCGCCCTCGGCGGCTGGGCGAGCCGCTTCATCGGCGTGGCCCGGACCGCGATCCTCGCGCGCATCCTCAACGGCCTCGGCGCCGTCGTCATGGGCCTCGTGGCCGGGCCGGCCGCCCTCATCGCCGCCTACGGCGTGACCTACCTGCTGCACGGCTCGGCCGGCCCCATGCACTCGGCCCTGCTGCACCGCGAGGCGCAGGCCCGCAACCGCGCCACCGTGCTGTCGATGAACTCGATGGTGGCGTCCGTCGCGTTCGGGGTCGCCGCTCCCCTGCTGGGACTGCTCGCCGAGCACACCTCGACCCAGCTGGCGATGGTGGCGGCCGGCGCCTTCAGCATCGTCGGTGCGTGGTTCTACCGGGCCGCCCGGCGCGCCGAGGTGCAGCGCGACGCCCCGGCCCCGTCCCCGTCGAGTGAGCGCCCCGTCCCCGTCGAGTGAGCGCCCCGTCCCCGTCGAGTGAGCGCCCCGTCCCCGTCGAGTGAGCGCCCCGTCCCCGTCGAGTGAGCGCTCCGTCCCGCGGTTCGTGGTGCGGGGCGCTCACTCGAGTGGCCGCATGACCCCATCCGCCCCACGCTCGTGGTGCGCAGCGCTCGCTCGAGCGGGTGGTCAGCCCTCGGGACTGGTGATCTCGTCGAGGGCGGCGAGGTCGGAGATGCTGGGCTGCCACAGGCCCGCCTGCACGTTGTCGAGCACCTGCTCGGGCTTGGTGGCGCCGGCGATGACCGAGGCCACGGCAGGCTGCGCCGCGAGCCCGCCGATGGCGACGTCGATGAGACGCAGACCCCGCTCCGCGGCATACCCCTCGAGTCGTTCGATCGTGTCCCAGTCCGCCGTGTCGAGGCGGTCGGCCATCGAGGCGAGGCGGGTGCCCTGGGGCGCCTCCTCGCCCCGGCGGTACTTGCCCGTCAGCAGGCCCGAGGCGAGGGGGAAGAACGGCAGCAGGCCGACGCCGACATGCTCACAGGCGGGAACGAGCTCGTCCTCGACGTCGCGCTCGAGGAGGGAGTACTCGTTCTGCGCCGAGACGAAGCGCTCGGTGCCGGCGGCGCGAGCGGTCCAGTCGGCGTCGACGACCTGCCAGCCGGTGAGGTTGCTGCTGCCGATGTAGCGCACCTTGCCCTCGCGGACGAGCTCGTCGAGCGCAGCGAGGGTCTCGCCGATCGGCGTGTGCGGGTCGGGACGGTGCAGCTGGTAGAGGTCGATCCAGTCGGTGCCGAGGCGACGCAGGCTCGCCTCGACCGCGGTCCGCACGTAGCGCCGCGAGCCCCGCACGCCCCAGTCGGGCCCGTTGGCCCCCTGCATGTCCATGCCGAACTTCGTTGCCACCACGACCTGCTCGCGCCTATTGCCGAGAGCTGCGCCGAGCAGCTCCTCGCTCGCACCGAGGCCGTAGATGTCGGCCGTGTCGAAGAGCGTCACGCCCGCGTCGATGGCGGCGTTCACGACCGCGGTCGTGCCCTCCTGGTCCAGGCGTCGCCCGAAGTTGTTGCAGCCGAGGCCGACCGTCGAGACGGTCAGACCGCTGTCGCCGAGCTGTCGGTAGGTCATGTCGTTCGTCGCACGTGTGGTCACCCGACCAACGTATGCCGCGTGGCGGGCTCGCGACAGGTCGACCCGGTGCGTGCCGGCCGGGACCGGTTCGCCTCGGGAAAGTCAGCAGGCGGGGCCGCAGCCCTGCGGCGTGGTGAGCCGGCGGACCAGGGCGAAGCCTGCGAGCACGAGGGCCAACGAGGCCGTGCCACCGTCTCGGGCCGACGTCAGCGCGATGCCCGCGCCTGCGACGGTCGCCGCCACGTCGACCACCGCGCACGACCCCCGGAACCGCCCGAGCCGGGCCTCTCCGGGCGACGGGACGAAGGTCGACCCGGCGGCAGCAGCGGCGACGAGGGCTGCGAGCACGAGGACGAACCACAGCGGCGCCGTCGTGAAGGCCCAACCCTGCGTCACGGTGGCCAGCAGCACGAGCGCAGCGAGCAGGACGACGAAGGCCACCCGACGGCGCGCGGGCCAGCGCTCCCCCGTGGTCGTCGGTGCGGGTCCCGCCATGCCTGTCGCCATACCCCTAAGGGTATAACAGATGCCCTCGGCGCCCGGAGTCCGGGCGCCGAGGGCTTCTGTCTGTGGAGCTGCCGGTCCTCAGTTCGGCTGCACGAAGACCGCGACGGTGCGGGCCGGCACCGAGAACGAGCTGCTGCCCGCATCCCATGCCGCCTGCTTGACGACGCTGTCGGCGCCCTTGGCCTGCACCGGGCTGAGCGCGACCGAACCGGTCAGACCGGGCACCTTCTGCGTCACGGCGTCGGGCGTCGCGTTGAAGACCACGACGGCGCCGCGCAGAGCCGGGTCGACGTCGGCCCCCTTCGTGTCGTCGATCCGCATGACGATGACACCCTGCTTGGCGTCGGCCGTGCCGGAGACCGGGAAGGTCACCTTGGCGTTGATGGCAGCGGCGTTGCCGAGACGGAACAGCTTGGTGCTGAAGCGAAGTCGCAGCAGGTCCTGCGCCATCGCGTCGGCGCTGCGCACGTCGGCAGTAGTCGGCTTGAGGGCCGGGTTGGCGAGCAACGGCTTCATGAACGGCCACTTGGCGGAGTTCTGCTCCTGCGGCGGCAGGCCGTGGCCGAAGCCGTTGTCGGCACCGGTCCAGTCGAGCCGGTTGAACCAGTCGCCGCTGTCGTAGGAGTCGCGGTTGAGCGACTTGCTGCGGAGCAGGTCGGCGCCGGCGTGCCAGAACGACGGCGTCTGCGCCAGCGCGGTCGTCGCGAGCGACAGGGTGTTCATCCGCACCCGGTCCTGCATCGACGTCGCCACGGGCAGCTTGTACGTCAGCGAGTCGAAGAGCGTCTCGTTGTCGTGCGCGTCGACGTAGCTGACGACCTCGTCGGGCTGGTCGGCGTAGCCGGCGGGCGAGCCGTTGTAGTCGACCTGCGTGCCGTTGACGACCGTCCCGGACTTCTGGCTGCGGAAGGTGAACGTCTTGAGGTTGCCGGCCAGCCCGAGCTGGACGAGGTCGGTGTCGCTGCCGAGGCGGGTCGCCGCGTCGGCGTTGACGGCCGCCCCGTTGGGGTCGGTGGCCTCACCGGAGCCGAAGCCCTGGCGACGCGGGTCCTCGTCGAAGGGCCCACCGCCGCGCACACCGTCACGCAGACGGTCGGAGAAGGTGCCGATGCCGGTGCCGCCGAGCTGGCCCTGGGTCGCCTGGACGAAGAGCTTGTTGTCGGCGACCTCACCGAAGTTCCAGCCCTCGCCGTAGAGGTAGACGGACCTGCCGTCCACGCCGTCCTTCTGGAGGGTCAGGGCGTCGAGCGCCGAGCGCACGGCGAGCATGTTGGCCCGGCTGTGGTGGCCCATGAGGTCGAAGCGGAAGCCGTCGACGTGGTAGTTGCGGGCCCACGACACCACGGAGTCGACCATGAGCTTCTCGCCCATCGCGTGCTCGGTGGCGACGTTCTGGCAGCACGTCGAGGTCTCGACCGCTCCGGTGGCGTTGAGACGCTGGTAGTAGCCGGGCACGACCTTGTCGAGCACCGACTTCTCACCCTGCCCCGACTGGGCCGTGTGGTTGAAGACCTGGTCGAGCACGACCCGGAGGCCGTCCTGGTGCAGGGCCCCGACCATGGTCCGGAACTCGGCCACGCGCGTGCCACCGTCAGCAGCCTTGGCGGACGAGGCGTAGGAGCCGTCCGGGACGCTGAAGTGGTACGGGTCGTAGCCCCAGTTGAAGGCGTCCTTGGAGGCCACGGCGCCCACGCACTTCTGCTGCTCCTCGCTGTCGGGAGCGTACGAGGCGAGGTCGCACTTCGGCGTCTCCTGCTTGGCCGGGTCCTCCTCGATCGAGGCGATGTCGAAGCTCGGCAGCAGGTGCACCGTGTTGAGCCCGGCCTTGGCCAGCGCCTTGAGGTGCGCGCGACCGTCACCGTCGGCGGCGAAGGCGAGGTAGCTCCCCCGCTGCGCCGCCGGGACCTTGGCGTCGGACATCGAGTAGTCACGGATGTGCAGCTCGTAGATCGTCGAGTCGACGTCCTGGGCCAGCTTCGGCGACGGCGTGGTGCGCCAGCTCGAGGGCATGAAGGCCGGGTCGCGCAGGTCGACGGCCACCGAACGGGTCGAGTTGAGCGTCAGCGCCACCGAGCTCGGGTCGGTGACGACGTTGGTCTCGACCTTGCCCGTGGTCGGCGCCCACACCTTGACCTCGTAGAGGTAGCGCGCGTTGCGGGCCGAGGACCCCAGGGCCGCGGTCCACGACCCGGAGCCGTCCCGCGTCATGGGCGTGCGGCGGGCGGTGGACGCGGGCTGGTCGGCGCTGCCGGCGGGCCAGGTCAGCAGGGTCACCTGCTGGGCCGTCGGCGCCCACAGCGAGAAGCCCACCCGGCCGGAGCCGGAGAAGGCGACGCCGTAGGAGCGCGTGCGAGCCTGCGCGGCATACAGCGCGTCGAGCGCGATGGCCGTCTGGGCGCCCGTGGCGTCGAGGAGCGACCCGGTGGAGTCGTACATCGCGACGGCGACCTGGCCCTTGAGGATCTCGGGCAGCTGACGCGCCGTCCTCTTGTCGAGCCGGAGCGCCACGGCGCCCTTCAGCTCGGGGTGGGCAGCGACCAGCGAGGCGGGCAGCCCGGCCGGGTCGCGGGTCAGGGTGGCCACGGAGCCACCGGTGACGGCCTCGGCGTCGACGGCAAGACCACCGTCGGCGGACCAGTGCAGGCGCCAGCCCAGCGTCGCAGGGTCGGTGCCGGCCGGCAGGGCGGAAGCGGGCCAGGCGACGAGGTCGGGACCGACGACGAAGGCCTTGGACTTCGTCAGGTCGGGAGCGGCGCCGGCCTTGGACGTCTTGACGGAGACCTCGTGGGTCGACGCCGTGTAGGAGATGGTCGTCAGCACGCCGTCGGACGGGACCGAGAACGCGACGTTGCTGCCGGGGTAGGACTCGTTCCAGCTCAGCCCGACCGCGACCTTGAACTCGTAGCTGCCGGCAGGGATCTGGTCGGTCGTGAAGGTGTAGGTGCCGTCACCGTCCGGGTCCTGCAGCCAGGAGCGCATGCAGTCCGGAGCCCAGTCACCCGGGCAGCCGAGCTTGCTCTGGAAGCTGCCGGGCGCCGTGATGATCGGCCCCTGGGCGTCGCTCGTCACCCAGTGGGTGCGGTGGTCGTAGTAGAAGGTGACGGGCTTGCCGGCGGGGGCGGTGTAGGCGATGTTGCCTGCCCCCTTGCCGCCGCCGACGCCGTAGTTCTCGTCCCACGACTTGTTGATCGCGGCCTTGTACTCGTAGTCACCCGCCGGGATCGAGGAGTAGGTCCCCTTCCAGATCTCGTCCTTGGGGTCGAGGGCGAGCTGCGCCTGGGTGCAGTCCGGCTGCCAGTCGCCGGGGCAGCCCATCTCGGAGTTGTGGCTGCCGGGGACGCTGACGTTGTCGGGCTGGGTGACGGGGCCGACCCCACCGCCGGAGCTGCCACCGCCGGCGGTCGTCGGCTCGCCGACGATGCCGTAGGTGGACGTGGCGGACACGTGGCCGGCGATGTCCTTGGCCACCATGCGGTACTCGACGAGCGTGCCCTTGGCGAGACCGGACACGTCGTGGAAGACGCGGTACGGCGCGTTGTCGTCGGTGCCGATCGGCGTCCAGGCGGAGGTGCCGACCGGACGCTGGAGGAAGCTCACCTCGGCGAAGCTGTTGCCGGGGAGTGCCGCGCCGATCTCCGCGCGACCGCCCACGACGCCGCCCGCGCTGGGCGAGGTCGGGATGACGACCGGAGCCGACTTCGGCTGTGCCATCGTGGAGTTGGCGCGGTAGACCGCGACGGACAGGGGCGGGACGGTGACGGTCACGCGGCCGTCGGCCGCGGCCCGGAGGTCGGAGGTCGCACCGAGCAGCGGCACGAGCTTGGAGCCGGCCGAGTAGGTGGAGAAGGTCGCGGTCTTGGCCGTGGTCGCGTTGTTGGCGACGACGACGTACTCGCGCTTGGCCGCCTTGTCGATGCGGCTGATCGCGTAGATGCCCGCGGCGTCCGAGGCGTAGCGATGCACCTGCGCGCCGTCGGCGAGGGCGGGGTTGGCCGCGCGGAGCGCCGACAGCTTCTTGATCTCACGGTAGAGCGGGGCCGAGGTGTCGTAACGGGCAGCGGTGCCCGCGACCTCCTTGCTGCCGACGATGACGTCGTCCTGGTAGATCGGCGTCTGCGTGCCGAACATGTCCTGACGGGCGCGCTTGTCGCCGAAGTCGTTCTTCGGGCCGGTGAAGCCCTGCTCGTCGCCGTAGTAGACGACCGGGTTGCCGCGGGTCAGGAACATCAGCGACGTCGCCAGCCGGTCACGCGCGAGCAGGTCGTCGCCCGTGGCGCCGCCGGCCAGGAGCATCGCGCCGACGCGGCCCATGTCGTGGTTGCCGAGGAAGGTCGGCAGCTCGTAGGCGTTGGAGTCGGTGTCGGTGTAGTAGTCGTCGCCGGCGAAGAGGTCGCGGATGCCGGTCGTCGCCTTGCCCTGCGCGAAGCCGAGCGCCGCGCCCTGGAAGCCGAAGTCGAGCGTCGCGGGCAGCGCGCCCGTGGTCGTGAACTGGCTCGTGTAGGCGGGGTTGCCGTCGTAGACCTCGCCGAACATGAAGAAGTCCTTCTTGCCCGTCGCCTTGGCGTGGTCGAGGATCGCCGGCGAGAAGGACTGCCAGAACGGCATGTCGACGTGCTTGACGGTGTCGATGCGGAAGCCGTCGACCCCGAAGTCGACCCAGGAGCTGTAGATGTCCTCCATGCCCGAGACCACCTTGGGGTTCTCGGTGAAGAGGTCGTCGAGCCCGGAGAAGTCGCCGTACGTGGAGGACTCGCCGGCATACGTCGAGTCACCGCGGTTGTGGTAGAGCGTCGTGTCGTTGAGCCACGCCGGGACCTTGACGTCCTTGTTGGCGTCGGCGACCTTCGGCACGTAGGGGAAGGACGTGGTCGGCGACATCGCCGGGAAGCAGTCGGGCGCCGTGGCGGTGCCCGTGCACGCCGGCTTGCCGGCGACGGCGGCGTCGTCGAAGACGTTGCCCTGGGCGTCCTTGTAGGGGCTCGTCGCCTTGTTGACGTAGGTGTACTTGCCGCCCTCGTAGGAGATGACGTCAGCCGTGTGGTTGGTGATGATGTCGAAGTAGACCTTCATCCCCTTGGCGTGCGCAGCGGCGATGAGCGCCTTCATGTCGCCGTTCGTGCCGAGGTGCGGGTCGATCTGGGTGAAGTCGGTGATCCAGTAGCCGTGGTAGCCGGCGCTCGCGTCGGAGCCGCTGCCCTGGACGGCGCGGTTCTTGAAGGACGGGGTCAGCCAGATGGCGGTCGTGCCGAGGCCCTTGATGTAGTCGAGCTTGCCGGTCAGGCCCTTGAGGTCGCCGCCGTGGTAGAAGCCCTCGTTCGTGGGGTCGAAGCCGGTCGAGAGCGGGCCGCCCGTGAGGCCACCCTTGTCGTTGGCCGTGTCGCCGTTGGCGAAGCGGTCGGCCATGACGAAGTAGAAGCGCTCCTTCGTGGCGAGGTTGCGCAGGGAGGAGCCGGCGAGCTTCGCGTCGGCTTTGGTGGCGGCGCCGGGCAGGTCGGTCGGCGCGACGCCCACAGCGTGGGTGGTGTCGTCGTAGGTGAACCGCAGGTCGGCGGGCCCGGCGAGCACGAGCGGCACGTTGCCGCTCCCCTGGCCGTAGCTCTCGTCCCACGAGTGGTTGATCGCGACCTTGAGCTCGTAGCTGCCCTTGGGCACCCGGAAGGTGGCGGCATACGTCGTCGTCCCTGGCACGAGCGTCAGGTCGGTCTTGGTGCAGTCGGGCTGCCAGTCGCCGCTGCAGCCGAGCTCGTCCTGCAGGGACCCGACGAGCGTCGCGGTCCGAGGGGCATCGGCCCGGGCGGTCGGCGCCCCCGCGAGCGGGACGGCGAGTCCGGCGATGACGAGGGCCGAGATGCTGGCGACGGACAGGGCCGGGCGACGGCGCATTGCGCACTCCTTTGTGGGCTCGGTCGCTCACGCCCGCGTCTGGACGCTCGACCACCGGGGGAGAACCTAGCGCCAATCTCGGACACCACGCCAGACCTGAACTGCAAAATCTTGCATTCGTGATCAGGAAGTTGCGCGGTTCTTGCTCAGCGCGTCAAGGCACCGGGGCTCGAGACCAGCGCGCGCACCGCGCTGTCGAAGTCCTGCACCCGCGTCAGCACCACCGGCCCCTCGGGGACGACGATGCCGTCGGCCCACCCGGGGCCGCCGATGACGACCTCGAGCGGCCAGTCGACGACGTCGAGGTCGCTCCAGAGCGCCTCGGCCTGCGGCCGCGCCAGCGAGGCCCAGAGGAAGACGGCGCGCGGTCGCGTCTCGCGCAACGTCGAGACGAGCGCCTCGGCCGGCACCCGCGGACCGAGGAAGAGGCTGGCCACGCCGTTGCGGGCCAGCTCGGCCTCGAGGGCGAGCAGGGGCAGGTGGTGCTGCTCGTCGTCGGCGCTCGCGAGCACGACCGGCTGACCCGCGACGCGGAGCCGGTTGGCGCGCACCACCGCTCGCAGCTCGGACTGGAGGAGCTCGCTCGTCAGGTGCTCCGCCTGCACGCCGAGAAGACCCTCGCGCCAGAGCTCCCCGACACGGCGCAGCGCGGGGGCGAAGACCTCAACCCAGGCGCGACCGACGTCGCGGCGACGCATCACCTGGCGGTAGAGCAGCGCCATGGTGCGCGCGTCGAGGGCCCGGGCAGCGCCGACGATGGACTCGACGAGATCGGCAGCATCAGCAGCCTCGGCCGCGGCGTCGAGCGCGGTGCCGGGAGAGGCGCCAGTGGCGTCGGGGCGCCCGCCCCCGGGCGCGGCCACCATCCCCGGTGCGGTCGCGACCGCGCCGTCCAGACGCGCCGCGATCGAGGCCGCATCCATGGCCAGGACCGAGTCGGCGGCGCTCTGGGCGGGGACTCCCTGGGCCGTGAGCCGGGACATCAGCTGGACCCTGCGGATGTCGAGCTCGGTGTAGCGGCGGTGGTTGCCGCTCGTGCGCAGGCTCGGACCCACCCCGTGCCTCCGGTCCCAAGACCGGAGGGTGGGGGCGGCGATGCCGAGACGCTCGGAGACGACGCCGACGGGCCAGCCCAGCTCGGGCACCCGCTCCCCCAACTCGGGGTCGCCGGGCTCCGGCGGGTCGGCCCTTCGCGGGGCTGCCGGTTGCGGGTTCATGGAGATCATCACCGTTCGGGTCGGTCGTCCGGGTCGGGCGGAGCGGTCCGAGATTCCCGTCATGGACCGCTCCAGCACCGATCGGACGTGCCGATCATAAACTTATGCAGGGCTCTTGTGCAATGCGTAACTTCCGCATAAGTTCTGCATAGGTTCTGCATCAGATCGCTCGACCCCATCCCTGGAGGAAGCCATGACGATCACCCGCCTCCCGCGCCCGACCTACTCCTCGTACGAGTGGCAGGAGCTCGGCCGCTGCCGCACCAAGGCCGTCGAGCAGTTCTTCGCCGACGACCAGGAGCTCGACCAGCGCGAGCGCCGCGAGCAGACCGAGGCGGCCCGCATGGTCTGTGGCGGCTGTCCCGTGCGCCAGCAGTGTCTCGACCACGCCCTCCGGGTCCCCGAGACCTTCGGCATCTGGGGCGGTACCACCCCCACCGAGCGCGCCCAGATGCTCTGGGACGTCGCCGGCTGACCCGGGCCAGCGCGTCCGTCTTGCGTGACGTCAGCGCGTCAGGTCAGCGCGTCGGTTCAGCGCACCGCGAGTGCGATGACCTGCGCCGTCGGGAGCGCGGCGAGCGCCGCGCCGTCGAGCAGCAGCTTGGCCCCACGCACACCGGCCCCGACCACGACGGGCCCGGCCTGCGCCACGGCCTCGTCGACGAGCACCGGCCACTCCCCCGGCAGCCCCACCGGCGTGATGCCACCCTGCTGCATCCCGGTCAGCTCCTGCGCCTTCACCTGGTCGGCGAACGAGATCTTGCGGGCACCGAGGTGCTTGCGCACGACGCGGTTGATGTCCGCGCGGTCGGTCGCCAGCACCATCACGGCAGCAAGCGTCGTCTCCTCGCCGCGACGGGCCTCCACCACGACGCAGTTGGCCGACGCCTCGGGCGCCACGTCGTAGGCCTCGCAGAACGCCGCCGTGTCGGCGAGCGACGCGTCGATGGCCGCCACCCGCACGCCCGGCACGTGCTCGAGGGCCGCCGCCACGGGTGGCGCGAGCAGGTCGGGTCGGTCGGTGGCGGCCACCCACGTCAGGTTTCCTTCGGCACTGGGCATGGCCCGAGCGTATGCCGCCCGCCCCGCCCCGCGCCCACGGGTCCGTGGCCGCCGGGCCCGCCTCACGGCATACGGGCTCGGCGGCCGTGGACGCCGCTCAGGGCCGCCAGGTGTCGCTGAGCGTCAGCGTCCCCGACGCCGGCACCGTGACCGTGCGGTTGGCCCCCGACTCCCACGTGACCGTGCCGGCCGAGTCCTTGCGGAGGTACTTGTACTGCACGACGGTCCCGGGCGTGAGTGCGACAGTGCGGCGCCAGACCGGGTAGGTCGCCGGGTCGAGCTTGAGGGCGGACGCCGGCGCCCACGCGCCGAGGGCCGCGTTGTCGCCGGTGACGTAGATGTCCTGACCCACGGACGTCGTGGCGTTGACGCCGAAGCTCACCGCGGCTGTTGCCGGGACGGCCGAGGTGACGGCGCCGACGTGCAGCGCGATCGTCTCGTTGGCACCGACCGTCGCGGTGAACGTCCCCGACGAGCCGACGGTGTACGTCGCGGCCGAGCAGGTGCCCGAGCTGACGGTGCCGTGGGTGACGTCGCAGTAGGTGCCGGCGGGCAGCGAGGTCTGGAAGGTCGAGGTGACCGGGCCCGACTCGTGGTTGACGACGACGTAGCCCTTGGCCCCGCGACCGAAGGCGATGGCGTTGTTGCCGTTGCTCCACCAGTTCGTCACGGCCGTGCCGGCGACGGTGTTGCGGAAGCCCACCATGCCGGCGATCTGGCTCCACGCGTGCTGGCACTTCCAGCCGTCGGAGTAGCAGGCGTTCACCGCACCGCCCAGGGGCGGCCCGGCGTCGGCGTCGGTCCACTCGTAGCCGGAGAAGACGTTGGGGGCGCCGTAGGGCCAGGCGAGCATGAAGACGTTGGCGAGCGTGTAGGTCGCGCCGGCCTTGTAGCTCAGGGTCGAGCCGTTGCGCTCGGTGTCCCAGTTGTCGACGAACGTGCGTGCGTTGCCGCTCGGCAGGTAGCCCCACGAGGCGCCCCAGTTGCTGAGGTAGCTGAGCTTCTCGCTCGTGAAGACGCGCTTGAGGTCGTATGCCGCGCGGAACTCGTCGACGTCGCCCGACCCCGTGTACTCGGTGGGCTGTACGGCCTCGCCGGCGCCGTAGATCACCTCGTGGACCCAGAAGACGTTCGGGTTGGTGAGCTTGGCCTTGATCGCCGCGAGGTCGGTGGCGGCGACGTGCTTGGCCGCGTCGATGCGGAAGCCGTCGACCCCGAGACCGATCAGGGTGTTGAGGTAGCCGGCGATCGCGCCGCGCACGTAGTCGCTGCCGGTGTCGAGGTCGGCGAGCCCGACGAGCTCGCACGTCTGGACGTTGGTGCGGTCGGCGTAGTTGCTGATGTTCTGCCGGCAGGTGTGGAAGTCGCGGTCGGAGTAGACGCTGGGATAGGCGTACTTCGTGTAGCTGCTGCCGGCGGTGCCCGTGCCGGAGCCGGCGCTCATGTGGTTGACGACGACGTCTGAGACGACCTTGACCCCGGCGGTGTGGCACGCCGTCACCATGTTCTTGAAGGCCGTCTGGTCGCCGAGCCGGCCACCGATCTTGTAGCTGACGGGCTGGTACGACGTCCACCACTGCGGGCCCTGGATGTGCTCGGCCGCGGGCGAGACCTCGACGAAGCCGTAGCCCTTGGGGCCGAGGACGTTGGTGCACTCGCGGGCGACGGCGTCGTAGCGCCACTCGAAGAGCGTCGCCGTGACGTCCTTGCTACCGGGCGGGGTCGCGGCGGCCTGCTGGACGACGGCGCCGGGACCGCTCGTGGGGCCAGCGACGGACCACCCGACAGCGGCGACGGCGGCCATGGCCCCTGCGACGAGACGGGCTCGGTGCCGTGTCTGCCTCCGGGGCGGCGCCTCGACGAGCGCGACAGGCGGGGCGGTCGGGACAGTGGGGGCGGGCGGGACCGCCGAAGCCGGTGGGACGGACGATCTGGGCAGGCGCATGCGGCATCTCCTCGTTGAGACGGTGCGGAAGGGCGCGACGGCATGGCCGTCACCTCATGGAAGTTCCTGCGATCGACTGCAAGAACTTGCGGCAGTCAACCGCCGCCCGGCACACCCCGCAACCTGAAACCGCGCCCGCTCAGTGGGAGAGCTCGGCGACGACCGTCGCCGCCGGCACCGCCCGCGCCGACTGCCACCCGGTGCCGGCCCAGAGCGCGAGCAGGTCGGGCCGCTCGGCCCGGGCCGACGCCCGGCGCAGTGGCACCGTCAGGTGGTGCACCTCGGGGTAGGCAGCGGGGGCGTGCCCGTCGTGGCGGCGCAGGAACTCGGTCTCGAGGCCGCGTGCGAGCCGGCCCGAGTAGGCCCGGGTCACGGCGGTGCGCTCGTAGGCGGGGTCGGCGAGCGCCCTCCGATAGGCCAGGCCGGTCCCCGCCTCCGGTGTCAGCAGCAGGGCGGTCCCGACCTGCACGGCGTCGGCGCCGACGGCCCTGACCTGCGCGGCCCGCTCAGCCGTCGAGATGCCGCCTGCGGCCACGAGCGGCACGTCCGTCTGCGACCGGACGGCCACGACGAGGTCGATGAGGTCACCACCCGAGGGCTGCTTGACCGGGTCGAGCGTGCCGCGGTGCCCGCCGCCGTCGGGACCCTGGAGGCAGAGCCCGTCGACGCCGGCAGCGAGCGCGGCAGCCGCCTCGTCCACGTCGGTGACCGTGGCGACCGTCTCGATCCCGGCTCGCCGCAGCTCGCCGAGCACGGCCTGGCTCGGGAGCCCGAACGTGAAGGACACCAACGGGATCCGCTCCCGGACGACGAGCTCGAGCTTGCGCTCCCAGTCGTCATCGTCCCCCGGGCGCGCCTCCCCCGGCTCGACGCCCAGCTCCTGCGCGTCCCCCAGCAGTGACGCCCGGTAGGTCGCGACGGCGTCCGCGCGGGCCGCGCCGGTCAGCTCCCCCGGCCCCACGGCATACGCGTTCGCCTGCGCGGGCACGAAGAGGTTGACCCCGAACGGGCGGGACGACGCGTCCCACACCTCGGCGATCGCCGCCGCGAGCTGCGGCGCGGTGAGGTAGCCACCGGCCAGCAGGCCGAGGCCACCGGCCTCACCGACCGCGGCGACGAGCTCGGGCGTCGTGGGCCCCCCGGCCATCGGGGCGCCCACGACGCCGGTCTCGAGCGATCGCAGCAGCATGTCCGAGACGCTACTCCGCTCCCCCCTCCCCGGCACAGGTGCCGGGCGACGGGTGGGGAAGGTCACCGCGGCCGGACGACCCGCCCCTCGTCCCACACCGGCTCGGTCGACTCGTAGACCCGGCCGTCGGCGCCGAAGACGAGGAAGCGGTCGAAGCCCCGCGCGAACCACCGGTCGTGCGTCACGGCGACGACGGTCCCGTCGAAGGCGTCCAGCCCCTCCTCGAGCGCCTCGGCCGACTGCAGGTCGAGGTTGTCGGTCGGCTCGTCGAGCAGCAGCATCGTGGCCCCCGACAGCTCGAGGAGCAGGATCTGGAAGCGCGCCTGCTGCCCGCCTGAGAGCGACTCGAACGTCTGCTCCCCCGACCGCGCCAGCTCGTAGCGGTCGAGCGCCCGGGCGGCCTGCTCGCGCGGACGGCCCTCCCGGTGCTCGTCGCCGCGGTGCAGGATCTCGAGCAGCGTGCGCCCCATGAGCGACGGGTGCTCGTGGGTCTGGGCGAACCACCCCGGGCGCACGCGCGAGCCGAGGCGCACGACGCCCGAGTGCTCGACGGGGACCGGGCGCACGTCACCGACCGGCTGGTGCTCGCGCTCGGGGTCGGTGCCGCCGCACGCGAGCAGCCGCAGGAAGTGCGACTTGCCCGAGCCGTTGCTGCCGAGGATCGCGACCCGCTCGCCGTACCAGACCTCGAGGTCGAAGGGCTTCATCAGACCCGTCAGCTCGAGGCCGGTCGCCACGATGGCGCGCTTGGCCGTGCGGCCACCGGTGAGGCGCATCTTGACCGACTGCGTCATCGGCGTCTCCTCGGGCGGGCCGGCCTGCTCGAACTTCGCGAGGCGCGTCTGAGCGGCCTGGTAGCGCGAGGCCATGCCGTCGTTGTACTTGGCCTTGACCTTGAGCGTCTGGACGAGGGTCTTGAGCTTGACGTGCTCCTCGTCCCAGCGGCGGCGCAGCTCCTCGAGGCGGTCGTTGCGGTCCGAGCGGGCCTGCGCGTAGGTCGCGAAGCGCCCCGGGTGCACCCAGAGCGTCGCGCCGGCGGCACCCGGCTCGAGGGTCGCGACGCGGGTGGCGACGCGGTCGAGCAGCTCGCGGTCGTGGCTGATGAACAGCACCGTCTTGGGCGAGGCGACGAGCGCCTCCTCGAGCCAGCGCTTGGTCGGCACGTCGAGGTAGTTGTCCGGCTCGTCGAGCAGGAGCACCTCCTCCGGGCCGCGGAGCAGCGCCTCGAGCACGAGCCGCTTCTGCTCACCGCCGGAGAGCGTCGAGACCGTGCGCCACTGCGCCTGGTCGTAGGGGATGCCGAGCGCGGCGACCGTGCACTGGTCCCAGAGCGTCTCCTGCTCGTAGCCCCCGGCCTCGCCCCACTCGACGAGGGCGTGGGCGTAGGCCATCTGGTCGTCCTCGGAGTCGCGCTCCATCATGAGCAGCTCGGTGCGGTCGACCTCCTCGGCGGCCGTGCGGATGCGGTCGGGAGCCACCGAGACGAGCAGGTCGCGCACCGTCGTGTCGTCGCGCACCTTCCCGATGAACTGGCGCATGACGCCGAGGCCGCCGGAACGGGTCACCGCGCCCTCGTGCGCCGCGATGTCGCCGGCGATGATGCGCGTCAGCGTCGTCTTGCCGGTGCCGTTGGGCCCGATGAGGGCGACCTTGGCGCCCTCCCCCACCCGCACCGAGACGTCGTTGAGCAGCGGCCTGCCGTCCGGCAGGCTGAAGGAGATGGAGTTGACGTCGACGTGTCCCACGAGGGTCAAGCCTGTCGTATGCCGGGTGGCCGCGTCACGCGGTTAAGGGGCCGTCCGCGGCTCACCCCCACGACCACGAGTCGAGGACGGCGCGGTAGACGCCGAGCGCCTCGGGGTGCGTCGGGTCGTAGGTCAGGCGGATGGCATAGACCTTCTCGGTGTAGGCGACGACGTAGTAGACGTCGCGCACCTGCTCGGACTGGTCGACGACGATGCCCATGGCGTGGTAGCCGGCGATGTCGCGCTCCGGTGCGGCCAGCGGCGTCTGGCCCTTGCCCGCGAACCCGGCCCGCAGGCCGTCCACCACCTCGGCCAGCGAGTGCGAGCCGACCTTGATCGGCCGCTCCACCGCGATGAAGGCCCGGACCCCGTCGTCGTCGGGCTGCAGCAGGGTGTCGGGGCGGGGCTGGAGGTCACGTTCGGCCCGGCTCCAGCCGACCGGCTCGAGGTAGCTGTAGTCGACGCCCCGGACGCGGTCCTCGCTCATGGCCACCGGGGCGGTCTGCGAGGGCAGCTGGGCGATGCGGTGGCCGGCGCTGTCGGTCGTCGGCGCCGCTGACGTCGGCAGGTGCACGACGCCGGTGTCGCTCGGGGCGGCCGGCGTCGGGGCGGGGTCGTCCGAGCAGCCGGCCAGACCCGCGGCCACCACCAGGGCGAGCGCCGGCAGCAGCGCCGCCGGCGTCCTCGGACGCCCGATCATGCGACTACGTCCACGCCCATGTCGAGAGGAGCTCGTCGAACTCGGCCATGGCGTGCGTCGCGTCGGCCTGCGAGGAGCTCAGGGTGAGCAGGTAGATGCGGCCCCCGCGCTGGACGCCGTAGGAGCGGGCGAGGACCTTGATGCCCTGCTGCTCGAAGGCCGTGGTGAAGCCGACGGCGGTGACGCCGGCGACGGTCTTGTCCGGGGCTGCGGAGACGGTGCGACCCGCGGCAGCGAGCTGCTTCCTGCCCTTGGCCAGCTCGTCGTCGAGCACCGACTGGTCGCCGTCCGCGGCCGTGACGACGAGGTTGTTGGCGAAGTCGCCCACCTTCTTCGACGACAGCAGCACGAGGTCGATGTCAGCGACGCCCTTGGCCTTGTCGGTCGCCTCGGTCCACCCCTCCGGGGGCACGACGGTGAAGGCACCGGAGCGGCTCCGGACCTCGTCACCCTCGGCCGTCGGGGTGGTCGGGGTCGCGGACGACCCGGCCGACCCGGACGAACCGGACGGGGTGGTCGAGGCGCTCGACGAGGCGGCCGACGCCGGCGGCGCCGAGGCGGTGGTGTCCTTGGAGCAGCCCGTCAGCACGAGCGCGCACGTCAGGAGACCGACCGAGAGGACGCGGGTCGGGCAGGCCTTCATGCGGACGATCCAACCACAGCGGGTGCAGCCACGCCGGTCGGGTCTCGGGCCCGAGACATCCCCCAGCCATCTCCGGGGTATCCCCGGACATCGAGGGTCAGACCGGAGGGCGCCGGGCCCTCGTGACGACGGCGCGTGCGGCGAGGTCCGCGTCGGCCGGGTAGACGACCTCCTCGAGGCTGAGGCCGTGCGGCGGCATGACGTGGATCCCGGCCCCGCGCTCGGCCCGGTCCTGCAGCGCCCGCGGCCAGTCGGCCGCCCGGCGCCCCTCCCCGACGGGGACGACCGCACCGACGAGCGAGCGCACCATGGAGTGGCAGAACGCGTCGGCCCGCACCGTGGCGGCCAGCACGCCGTCCGGCAGCCGGACCCACGAGAAGTCGAGCAGGGTCCGCACGGTCGTCGCGCCCTCGCGCTGGCGGCAGAAGGCGGCGAAGTCCCGCAGGCCGACGAGCGAGCCGGCTGCCTCGTCCATCGCCTCGACGTCGAGAGGGCGGCGCCACCACACGGTGTCGTGCCGCCGCAGCGGGTCGTGGACGGCATCGGCGTCGGCGATCCGGTAGAGGTAGCGCCGCTCCGTGGCGGAGAAGCGCGCGTCGAAGCCCGGCGGCGCCGGCTCTGCCCGGCGCACGACGACGTCGTGGGCCAGCACGCCCCCGAGACGACTGACGAGCGCGACGCCCGGGTCGCGGTCCGACCGACCGGGCAGGGCGGCCCACGCCTCGGGGTCGAGGTCCACGTGCGCGACCTGGCCGCGCGCATGGACGCCTGCGTCCGTGCGTCCTGCCACCGTCACCCGCACGGGTGCGGCGCTGCGCAGCACCGTGGTCAGGGCCGCCGAGAGCTCCCCCTGGACGGTGCGCAGGGATGGCTGGGCAGCCCATCCCGAGAACGCCGTCCCGTCGTACGCGAGGTCGAGTCGCACCCTCATCAGGACCCCGCCCGCCTCGGTCGCACCGGTCGCCTCACTCATCGCGACCGAGCCTAACCGGGGGTGGGTGCCGCGGCGTACCACGCGGCCGTCAACCGCCTCTGACCGTCAGACGTCTTGTGGGTGGAGCGTCGGCAACAGGGCCCGCGCTCTCGGAAGGGGAACTCCATGAACACCATCTCTCGTCGGGCCGCGGGCGCCGCCCTCGCAGCCGCTCTCGCCGTTCCGGCCGCGCTCGCCGCGACCCCGTCAGCCTCCGCCGCACCGTTCTGCGGCCTCACCTGGGGCTCCGGCGCCAGGGCCACGAGCCCCGCGCTGCTGTGGTCGGGCCGGGTCACGGCGGCCAGAACCGGGCAGCACACGTGCTTCGACCGCGTCGTCTTCGACCTCGACCCCGGACGGGGCACGCTCGGCTACCGCGTGCGCTACGTGAGCGCCGTGACCGGACCCGGCAGCGGGCTGCCGATCCCCGTAACCGGCGGCGCGAGGATCCAGATCACCGTCGACGCGCCGTCCACGCTCCGCCGCAGCAGCACGAGCTTCCCGGGCTGGCGGACCTTCCGGCAGCTGACGAACACCGGCAGCTTCGAGGGCTACACCGACTACGGCCTGGGAGTGCGGGCCCGGCTGCCGATGCGGGCCTTCGTCCTGGCCGACGCAGGCGGCGGCCGACGTCTCGTCGTCGACGTCGCCCACGCCTGGTGACCGAGAGGGCACCGATCGAGAGAACACTCCGTCAGCCGGGAGAACGAGAGAGCAGCCCGCCCCGCGAGGGACGGACTGCTCTTTCGATGGTGCGGTGTGGCTCAGGAACCGGAGCCGGCCTTCGTGAAGCCGGCGGCCTCGGCGTCCTCGGCCGACTTGAACCAGAACTCGGCGACCGTCTGGTCGTACCACTGGCCGTCGGGCTCGTGGTACTTGCCCGAGTCGGCGTTGCCCTTGACGGTGTAGCCGTCCTCGGGCGACGAGCCGTCCTCGTTCGCGGCGACAGCGCCCTCGGGCACCTCGGTGGCCTCGGTGGCCTCGGTGGCCTCGGTCGCGTCAGCGTCCTCGGCAGCCTTGGTCTCGGCAGCGGCGGCCTTGGCCTCCTCCTGCTTGGCGGCACGACGCGTCGCGCCCTCGGCCTCCTTGACCGTCGCCTTCTTGGCCGACAGCGGCTCGCGGACGAGCTCGATGACGACCATGGGGGCGTTGTCACCCTTGCGGGCGCCGATCTTCGTGATGCGGGTGTAGCCACCCTCGCGAGCCGCCATGTCGGGGGCGATCTCGGCGAAGAGGCGGTGGACGACACCCTTGTCACGCACGACCGTGAGGACGCGGCGGCGGGCGTGCAGGTCGCCGCGCTTGGCGAACGTGATGAGACGCTCGGCGAGCGGGCGCAGGCGCTTGGCCTTGGCCTCGGTCGTCGTGATCTTGTCGTGCTCGAAGAGCGACGTCGCGAGGTTGGCCAGGATCAGCCGCTCGTGGGCGGGGCCGCCACCGACGCGGGGACCCTTGGTGGGGGTGGGCATTTCGTTTCTCCTAGAAGTCCGACCAGGCCGTTCTCGAGCAAGACGCCGAGGGCTCGGTCAAGAAGCGGTTGGTCAGAGACGCTCGTCCTCGACGAACGACTGGTCGTCGTCGTCGCTGTAGTCATCGTCGCCGTAGCCGTCGACCAGGGCCGACGGGTCGAACCCGGGCGGGCTGTCCTTGAGGGCCAGACCCATGCCGACGAGCTTGGCCTTGACCTCGTCGATCGACTTCGCACCGAAGTTGCGGATGTCGAGCAGGTCGGCCTCGCTGCGGCCCACGAGCTCACCCACGGTGTGGATGCCCTCGCGCTTGAGGCAGTTGTAGGAACGAACCGTCAGGTCGAGGTCCTCGATCGGCAGCGCGAGGTCCGCGGCGAGCGCGGCGTCCGTCGGCGACGGGCCCATGTCGATGCCCTCGGCCTCGACGTTGAGCTCACGGGCCAGGCCGAAGAGCTCGACCAGCGTCTTGCCGGCCGAGGCCATGGCGTCGCGCGGGGTCATCGAGTTCTTCGTCTCGACGTCGACGATGAGCTTGTCGAAGTCGGTGCGCTGCTCGACACGGGTCGCCTCGACCTTGTAGGTCACGGTGAGCACCGGGCTGTAGATCGAGTCGACCGGGATGCGGCCGATCTCCTGGTCACCGGACTTGTTCTGCTGCGCCGAGACGTAGCCACGGCCACGCTCCACGGTCAGCTCCATCTCGAGCTTGCCCTTGTCGTTCAGCGTCGCGATGTGCAGGTCGGGGTTGTGCACCTCGACACCAGCCGGAGGCGTGATGTCGGCGGCGGTGACCGCACCCGGGCCCTGCTTGCGCAGGTACATGACGACCGGCTCGTCGTGCTCCGAGGAGACGACGAGGCCCTTGATGTTGAGGATCATCTCGGTGACGTCCTCCTTCACGCCCGGCACGGTCGTGAACTCGTGGAGCACGCCGTCGATGCGGATGGAGGTGACCGCCGCGCCCGGGATGCTCGAGAGCAGGGTGCGACGGAGGGAGTTGCCGAGCGTGTAGCCGAAGCCGGGCTCGAGCGGCTCGATGGTGAAGCGGCTGCGGTTCTCGACCACGACCTCTTCGGAGAGCACGGGACGCTGTGCGATGAGCACTGTTCAGTTCCTTCCCACGGGCGACCGCCATATGACGCCTCGTGAAACTGCCCGGTCGTGATCCGGGCGGGCCGGCTCGGCTCTGTCTGCGAGCCGACCCCAAGGGCAAGGGATCCCGTATGCCGTGAAGCGGGCTTCACGGCATACGGGGCCTTGAGTCAGTTCTTCGAGTAGAGCTCGACGATCAGCTGCTCGGTGAGCTGCGAGTCGATCTGCGCGCGCACCGGGAGCTGGTGGATGAGGATCTGCAGCGAGCCCTCGACGACCTGCATCCAGGCCGGCACGGGACGCTCGCCGAACGTCTGGCGGGCCAGCTCGATCGGGAAGCTCTCGGCGGACTGCTTGCGGACCGTGATGATGTCGTACTGCTCGACGCGGTAGCTCGGGACGTCGACGCGCACGCCGTTGACCTCGAAGTGGCCGTGCGTCACGAGCTGACGGGCGTGGCGGCGCGTGCGGGCCAGGCCCGCGCGGTAGACCACGTTGTCGAGACGCGTCTCGAGGATCTGGAGGAGGTTCTCGCCGGTCTTGCCGGGGCGCTTCGCCGCTTCCTTGTAGTAGCGGACGAACTGCTTCTCCATGACGCCGTAGGTGAAGCGGGCACGCTGCTTCTCCTGGAGCTGGGTCAGGTACTCCTTCTCCTGGATCCGGCGACGGCCGTGCTGGCCGGGCGGGAACGGGCGGAGCTCGAAGTTCTTGTCGCCGCCGACGAGGTCCATCTTCAGGCGGCGGGACTTCTTGGTGATCGGGCCGGTGTAACGAGCCATGTCTCTAGTTCTCTCTCTCGCTCAGTGCCGGATCAGACGCGACGGCGCTTGGGCGGGCGGACACCGTTGTGCGGCGTGGGCGTGACGTCGCTGATCGCGCCGACCTCCAGGCCGGTGGCGGTGAGCGAACGGATCGCCGTCTCGCGACCCGAGCCCGGGCCCTTGACGAAGACGTCGACCTTGCGCATGCCGTGCTCCATGGCGCGGCGGGCAGCAGCCTCGGCAGCCATCTGGGCGGCGAACGGCGTGGACTTGCGCGAGCCCTTGAAGCCGACCTGGCCGGCGGAGGCCCAGGCGATCACGGCGCCGGTGGGGTCCGTGATCGAGATGATCGTGTTGTTGAACGTGCTCTTGATGTGAGCGTGCCCGTGGGCGACGTTCTTCTTCTCCTTGCGACGAACCTTCGTCACGCGAGCCTTGGGAGGCATTTTTCTCCTACGTCAGAACTGAATGTCGGTGAGACGCGATCGCGGAAGCGATCAGCGTCAGCGGGCCTTCTTCTTGCCGGCCACGGTGCGCTTCGGACCCTTGCGGGTGCGCGCGTTGGTCTTGGTGCGCTGACCGCGCACGGGCAGACCACGACGGTGACGCAGACCTTCGTAGGAACCGATCTCGACCTTGCGGCGGATGTCGGCCTGCACCTCACGGCGAAGGTCACCCTCGAGGCGGTAGTTGCCCTCGAGGAAGTCACGAAGCGCAACGAGCTCGGTCTCACCGAGGTCCTTGACGCGGGTGTTGGGGTCGACGCCGGTGGCAACCAGCGCCTGCTTGGAACGGGTGCGACCGACACCGAAGATGTAGGTCAGTGCGACCTCGACGCGCTTCTCGCGCGGAAGGTCGACTCCAACAAGACGAGCCATGTTGGGTGTCTCCTGATTTCTGTTACGCGGAGGTCTGGAGCAGGTCACCGATCCGGGGTCAAGGCCCGCCACTCAGAAGGACGGGCCACCGGTCCCCGGCCTCCGTGCCGGGGGTGACGTCCTGCGCCGACACGACGGTCGGGCATCAGGGGCCGGGTGCTGCTTTCATTCACTTGTCTTGCGTGCTGTCGAAAGTCTGTCGACGGCGAGGGTGGTGGCTCTGCTCAGCCCTGGCGCTGCTTGTGGCGCAGGTTCTCGCAGATCACCATGACCCGACCGTTGCGGCGGATCACCTTGCACTTGTCGCAGATCTTCTTGACGCTCGGCTGAACCTTCATCTGCCTGCTGTCTTCAGATCGCGCACCTGCCACCGCGGGCCCCGGAGGGCACGTGAGGACCAGGTGCTTGGTTGTGTAATCGGGAGTTGGTGCCTCGCACTCGTCCCGGCCGGACCTCCCACTCGCGCGGGCTGGTCGCGGCCGAGCCTGGTGCTCAGCGGTAGCGGAAGACGATCCGACCGCGGGTCAGGTCATAGGGAGAGAGCTCCACCACCACACGGTCCTCAGGGAGGATCCTGATGTAGTGCTGTCGCATCTTTCCCGAGATGTGTGCGAGCACCTTGTGACCGTTGGAGAGCTCCACCCGGAACATCGCGTTCGGGAGAGCCTCGACGATCGTGCCCTCGATCTCGATGACACCGTCCTTCTTGGCCATATCCTCCGTCTATCTGTAGCTGGCCGACTCGGACTGAGCCGGCCTTGGGGCGTGCCTTGGTGCCGTGCTCCAGGTCGTTCTCGGGGCACAGGCGCGATGCAGGCGTCGAGACACACGACACCCAACGCACAAGAGTACGCCAGATGGCACCGTTCCTGAAATCGACGGGGGCCGGGCCGCCCGCCTTCCGCTCAGGCCTCGAGCTCGGCGCGGCGCAGCCGGACGACCTGCTCGACGACCGGCTCGGGGAGCGGCTGGTCGACGGTGAAGCGGATGGTGCCCTTGCTCAGCGAGAAGCCACCGAGGTCGGGCGCGACGGCCTCGACGACGGCCGGGCTGAACGGGAAGAGCGAGAGGTGCCGCGCCGACGCGGTGATCCCGACGAGCGGCCGACCGTCCAGGCGCAGCGCAGGCATGCCGTAGCTCGTGCCCTCCTCCGCCTCGGGTGCGACCCGCCGCGCGACGTCGACGACGCGTTGCAGCGCCTCGCGCTGGTCGGGCAGGAGGCCGTCGAGGTAGTCACTGATCGTCCCCACCCACCCACGGTCCCACGACCACCGCGCCCCCGAGCCGGTTCGGGGCGTATGCCGTGTGCCCGGGTGAGCGGCCTCGCACCGCGGCATACTGGCCGGATGACCGAGCCCGGCACCGACGCCCCTGCTTCGACCCCGTCCGCGACGCCGCGGGAGCCTGCGGCCACGGCCCCCGACGACCACACCGACGTCGTCACCGCGCCCCCGGCCGAGGCCGAGAGCGTCGAGGCGTACTACGCGCGGATCGAGGCGGCGGCGGGCGAGGACGGCCGGCTGCCCGTGGCCGTCGAGGAGATGCCGGGCTGGGACATCTACCCGTACGAGATCGAGGGCCTGCGCCTCAAGCCCGTGCAGCCCCCGGTCGACGAGGAGCCGGCTCGGCGCGGTGAGCAGGCTGCCGACTGCTGGTGCGCCGGCGGCGTCCCCGATGCCGACGACCGGCTCGTCTGGTCCAACGCCCGCTGGCGGCTGACGCTCACCGTCGACACCGGCCTGCCCGTGATGCTCGTGCTCACGCCCCTGGCGCACCACGACCTGCCCTCCCTGCCGGGAGACCTCGCCGCCGAGATGGGCCAGCTCGTCGTCGCGGTGTCCGACGCCGTCGAGCACGTGCCGAGCGTCGGTCGGGTCCAGCTCGCGAAGTACGGCGACGGCGGGGCGCACCTGCACCTCTTCTTCCTCGGCCGGCCCGCGCGCCTGCTCCAGTTCCGCGGGTCGCCGCTCATCGACTGGGAGGAGAACCTCCCCCGCGTGCCCCTGGACGTGCTGCAGGCGAACGCCCGGGTGGTGGCCGAGCGCATGGTCGTCCACGTCGGCGGGACGCCAGGCACCCTCGGCCGATAGGCCGGAGCTCAGCCCGACCGAGCGGGGCGGGCGGGCTGGTGGCCGGGCCGCTCGAAGAAGAGGACCGCGACGACGCCGACGACGAGCACCGCGGCCGGCAGCATCATCGACTCGGACATCGCCGAGGCGAAGCCGTCGGCCACCCGGGCCGGCATGGCGGCACCCGAGGACTGCAGGCCGCCGAGGTCCCGCGGGATGCCGGGCAGGTCGGCGGTCAAGCGGGCCTGGATGACCGCGGCGATGGCCGCGCTGCCGAGGACCGCACCGACCTGGCGGGTCGTGTTGTAGACGCCCGAGCCGGCCCCGGCCGACGACAGCGGCAGGTTGCGGGTGGCCGTCGCCCCGAGCGGCCCCCACATGAAGGCGTTGCCGACGCCCATGAGCGCCATCGGCAGCAGGAGCACCCACGTCTGCGTCTCGGGGTGCATGACGAGGGCGAGCCACAGCAGCGACGCCGCCGTGAGGCCGATGCCCACCGCGGTGATGCCGCGCGGGTGCACGCGGTCGGACATGCGACCCGCCACGGGCGCCAGGCCGCCGGAGATGACCGCCATCGGGGCGAGCAGCAGCGCCGCCGACGTCGGCGAGAGCCCGCGGACGGCCTGGGCGTAGAGCATGAAGGGGAAGGCCATCGCGGTGATGGAGAAGCCGATCGTCGTGATCGCGATGTTGGCCAGTGAGAAGTTGCGGTCGCCGAAGAGCCCCAGCGGCAGCAGCGGCTCCCGGGTGTTGCGGGCCTGCCACCAGACGAAGGCGCCGAGCACGAGCAGGCCTGCGGCGATGAGCAGCGGCACCGAGATGATCCCGGTGATGGTGCCCCAGTCGTAGGTCTCGCCCTCCTGGACGCCGAAGACGAGCAGGAACATGCCGACCGCCGAGAGGGCGACGCCCAGCCAGTCGAAACGGTGGCTGTGCGTCTCGAGCCGCGGCACGAGGCGGGCCGCGAGCACGAAGGCGACGACGCCCACGGGAACGTTGATGAAGAAGATCCACTCCCAGCCGGGACCGTCGACGAGCAGGCCACCGACGACAGGGCCCACGAGGATCGCGACCCCCGCGGTCGCGCCCCAGAGCGCCATCGCCTGGCCGCGCGAGGCCGCCGGGAACGTGCGCGTGATGACAGCCATCGTCTGCGGCGTCAGCAGCGACGCGCCGAGCCCCTGCACGACACGGGCGACGATGAGCCCGGTGATCGTGCCGGTCAGTCCGCACCAGAGCGAGGCGGCGGTGAAGACGGTCAGCCCGACGAGGTAGAGGTTCTTCGGGCCGTAGCGGTCACCGAGCCGTCCGGTGATGAGCAGCGGGGTGGCGTAGGCGAGCAGGTAGGCGCTCGTGACCCAGATGACGCTGTTGACGTCGGTGCGCAGTCCCCGAAGGATCGCGGGCGTCGCGACCGACACGATGGTCGAGTCGACGAGGATCATGAAGAAGCCGATGACCATGGCCCACAGGGCCGGCCACGGGTTGTGCCCGTCCGGCACGCCGCCCGGGACGCGCGCCGGGGCGGCCGCCTCGCCGGGACCGGTCACCGGGGTGGTGCTCTTCTCGCCGGCCATGGTGGCCCCCTTCCGCCGCGTCGTGCAGCACCCTCGATTGTCCACCCGGGCACCGACAGCCGTCAGGAGCCGCCCGCACGGCTCGTCGGCAGCCCGCGCCCGTCCGGAGGGACAGCGAGGTCAGCGCCGCACGGCGCGGGCGTCAGGCGTACGACCAGCGCGTCGCGAGCCACAGCGGGTCGTAGCCGGTGAGCGGCACCATCCGCCACGTCAGGTCGGCGTCCGAGCTGCGCAGCCGGGCCTCGATGCGGAAGCGGTGCGGCGACTCGATGGCGATGACCTCGGCCCGGAACGTGTCCTCGTCGACCCAGCCTCCGCTCGCGACGACCGGTAGCGTGGCTCCCCCGGCGACGATCTCGCCCTCGCGCCACAGGCCCCGCCCGACCGGCACCCGCAGCCACTCTCCGCGGCGGTTCAGCCCCAGCACGAAGTCGGCTCCGTCCCGCGTCACGGAGACCGCCGTGTAGTCGGCGGCCAGGTCGGAGGCGCTCGCACGGGAGAACTCGGCGTGGTCCGGTCCCAGCGCGTCGCCCGACATCGCGGGGATCTCGAGGCCGGCGAGCCGCTCGGCCAGCGCACGGTCGGCGGCCTCCGACTCCCCCGACCCCGCCGGGCCACCCCGGCCGATGGCCGGCACGAGGTGCTCCCACAGCAGGTCGAGGGTCGCCTGCATGCAGGACTGCTCGGCCGTGATGGCGACGACCGTGTCGTGCTCCGGCAGCACGACGAGGAACTGGCCGTAGGCACCGTCACCGCGGTAGCCCACGCGCTGCATCCAGAACGAGTAGCCGTAGCCGCGGCGCCAGTCGTCGTCGGCGCCCGGGTCCTCGTTGAGCGGGCCGAAGGCGCGCGTGGCCTCGTCGACCCAGGCCTCGGAGAGCAGCTGGCGCCCCTGCCACCGCCCGCGGTCGAGGTAGAGCTGGGCGATGGACGCGATGGCCTCCGTCGTCAGGTGCGAGCCGGTGAAGCCGAGCTCGCGGCCCGCGGGGTCGCGGTGCCAGGGGATGTCGGGAAGCCCCAGGGGCGCGAGCAGCCGCGGGCGCAGCACCTCGGCGACGCCGACGCCGGCGACCCGGCCCACGATGACGGAGAGCAGGTAGGTCGCGACCTGGTTGTAGGCGAAGACCGTGCCGGGGGTCCGGGTGGGAGTCGTCGCGAAGACCCGCGGCACCCAGTCGCCGGTGTCGCCGAAGTCGCTGCCGCTCATCCGGTCGAAGACCTGCGACCACGCGTCCTGCTCGTGACCGACCGTCATCGAGAGGCAGTGCCGCACCCGCACGTCCTCCCAGCCGGGCGAGACGGCGCTCCGGTCGAGCTCCGGGAAGTGATCGAGCACGCGGTCGTCGAGCGACAGGCGCCCCTCCTGCACGAGGAAGCCGACGGCCGTGGCCGTCACCGTCTTGGAGAGGGAGTACGCGAGGTGGACGCGGCTCGCGGCATACGGCCTCCACCAGCCCTCCGCCACGACGTGGCCGTGGCGCACGACCATGAGGCTGTGCAGGCCGAGGTGGTCGCGTTCGGCGGCGTCGACGAGGGCGAGGAGGCCGGTGGCGTCGACGCCCTGCGCCGACGGGGTGCTGCGGGGAAGGCTCACGAGCGCGAGGCTACGCTGCCGCGGCCCCGCGATGGGCCCGCGGGTGGGGCGTCGCGTCAGGAGGTTGCGTCAGGAGGCTTCGTCAGGCGGTCGCATCGAGGGGGGCGTAGGCCGCCCCGACGGCCTCGAGGGCAGCCTTGCCCCCGTCGACGGCCGTGAGGATCCACAGGCCGTCCTGGCGCACGGCGACCGAGTGCTCCCAGTGCGCAGCGCGCGTGCCGTCGAGAGTCACGACGGTCCAGTCGTCGGCGAGCACCTTGGTGTCGATCCCACCGAGCGTGATCATCGGCTCGATGGCGCCGGTGAAGCCGTCGACGAGCTTGGGGCCCGTCTCGCGCACGGCGTAGTTCGGGATCTGCGGGTCCATGTGCATCTCGGTGCCGATGCCGTGACCGACGTACTCGTCGATGACGCCGTAGACGCGGCCGTCGCGCTCGGCGGCCTCGTGGATGCTGGCCTCGACCGCGTCGCCGACGGCGTAGAGGCGGCCGCCGACCTGCATGGCGGCGATGCCGGCGTAGAGGCTCGCCTCGGTCGCGTCGATGAGGGCGAGGTCCTCGGGCCGGCCGGCCTCGCGGCCGCCGACGACGGCAGTGAAGGCCGCGTCGCCGTTCCAGCCCTCGACCTCGGCGCCGCAGTCGACGGAGACGATGTCGCCGGCCTCCAGCACGCGCGGGCCCGGGATGCCGTGGACGACCTCGTCGTTGACGCTCGTGCAGAGCGTGTGGCTGTAGCCCGGGACGAGCTGGAAGTTCGGGATGCCGCCGTTGCTGCGGATGTGCTCCTCGGCGAGGCGGTCGAGCTCGAGCGTGGTCATGCCCGGTCGCAGCTCCGCGGCCAGCAGCTCGAGGGTGCGCCCGACGAGCAGCCCCGCCTCACGCATGAGGAGGAGCTGCTCGTCGGTGCGGCCCTGGAGCCGGTTCCGGCGTCCGAACATGAATGGTCCTTCTGGGTGGCTGCGGTGTGGCGCAGTCGGGGCTCAGCCGTGCTGCGGCAGGGCCGCGATGACACGGTCGGTGACCTCGTCGACGGCGCCCATGCCGTCGACCTTGACGAGGAGCCCGACGTGCTCGTAGTGCTGCGCGAGCGGCGCGGTCTCCTTGCGGTAGATCGCCTGGCGCTCGCGGATGACGTCCTCGGTGTCGTCGGCGCGGCCCTCGGTCTCGGCGCGCTTGAGGAGGCGCTGGACGATGGCGTCCTCGTCGACCTCGAGCTCCAGCACGGCGTCGAGCGCGTGTCCGTGGCGCTGGAGCATCGCGTCGAGGGCGTCGACCTGGCCCGCGGTGCGCGGGTAGCCGTCGAGCAGGAAGCCATCGGTCGCGTCGTCCCAGGACAGACGGTCCTCGACGATCTCGTTGGTGATGTCGTCGGAGACGTAGCCGCCCGACTTGATGATCTCGTCGACCTTGACGCCCAGCGGGGTCTGGTCCTTGATGTTGGCGCGGAAGATGTCGCCGGTCGAGATGGCCGGGATGCCGAGGCGCTCGGCGATCTGAGCCGCCTGCGTGCCCTTACCGGCGCCGGGCGGGCCGAGGATGATCAGTCGCATTAACGGAGGAACCCTTCGTAGTGACGCTGCTGCAGCTGCGCCTCGATCTGCTTCACGGTCTCGAGGCCCACACCGACGACGATGAGGATCGAGGTGCCACCGAACGGGAAGTTCTGGTTGGCACCGACGAGGACGAGGGCCACGAGCGGGATGAGCGAGACGATGGCGAGGTAGATGGCACCCGGCACGGTGATTCGGGTCAGGACGTAGTTGAGGTACTCGGCCGTGGGTCGCCCGGCCCGGATACCCGGGATGAAGCCGCCGTACTTCTTCATGTTCTCCGCGACCTCGGTCGGGTTGAACGTGATGGACACGTAGAAGAACGTGAAGAAGAGGATGAGGGCGACGTAGGTGGCCATGTAGATCGGGTGGTCACCCTTGACGAGGTTGTCCTGCACCCACTGCACCCAGCCGGGGTTGTTGCCGTCGGCGCGCGTGTTGAACTGCGCGACGAGGCCCGGCAGGGCGAGCAGGGAGCTGGCGAAGATGACGGGGATGACGCCGGCCATGTTGACCTTGAGCGGGATGTAGGTCGACGTGCCGCCGTACATGCGGCGGCCGACCATGCGCTTGGCGTACTGCACCGGGATGCGGCGCTGGGACTGCTCGACGAAGACGACCGCGGCGATGACGAAGATGCCGAGGAGCAGGATGCCGAGGAAGGTGCCCCAGCCCTTGTTCTCCTTGATGCCCCAGAGCGAGGCCGGGAAGCCGGCGGCGATGGAGGTGAAGATCATCAGGGACATGCCGTTGCCGACGCCCTTGTCGGTGATGAGCTCACCGAACCACATGATCAGGCCGGTGCCGGCCGTCATGGTCAGGACCATGATGAGGATCGTGACCATCGACTGGTCGGTCATGATCGTGTCGCACTGGCCGCCGAAGAGGCTGGAGGGGTTGCGAGCGAAGGTGACGAGCGTCGCCGACTGGAGGATCGCGAGACCGATCGTCAGGTAGCGGGTGTACTGCGTCAGCTTGCTCTGACCCGACTGGCCCTCCTCCTTGAGCGCCTCGAAGCGCGGGATGACGACGGTCAGCAGCTGGATGATGATGCTCGCCGTGATGTACGGCATGATCCCGAGCGCGAAGACCGACAGCTGCAGCAGCGCGCCGCCGCTGAAGAGGTTGGCCAGGTTGAGGAACCCGCTCTGGTCGCCGGACTGGCCCTTGCTGGCCTGCAGACAGTTCTGCACGAGGCTGTAGCTGATGCCGGGCGTCGGGACGTGCGAACCGAGACGGAACAGCACGATGATGCCGAGCGTGAAGAGCAGCTTCTTGCGCAGGTCCGGGGTACGGAACGCGCGTGCGAAAGCGGCGAGCACTGGGTCCTCCTGGGGGGCCGCACGGTGGCGCGGCATAAGTCATGCAATCCGTGGAAGGTTAACGCAAAGGCGCAGCGCCCCGGGCCCCCACCGCGGTGGCCGACGTCACGTCGGCTCGCGGGTCGGGCGCCCGGGGCGCTGCTCACACGAGGTGTGTGGTGGTCACTCGAGGTCTGTTCGACGAAGATCGATCAGCCTGCGAGGGCCGTGACCGTGCCGCCGGCGGCCTCGATCTTCTCCTTGGCGGAGGCCGAGAATTTGTGCGCCTCGACCTCGACCTTGACGGAGATCTCACCCGTGCCGAGCACCTTCACCGGGAAGCCGTCACGGACGGCACCCTTGGCGACGAGGTCGGCGACGGACACCTGACCACCCTCCGGGAAGAGCAGCTGCAGGCGGTCCAGGTTCACGACCTGGTACTCCGTGCGGAACGGGTTCTTGAATCCGCGGAGCTTCGGGAGGCGCATGTGCATCGGCATCGAGCCGCCCTCGAAACGCTCCGGGACCTGGTAACGGGCCTTCGTGCCCTTGGTACCACGACCGGCGGTCTTGCCCTTGGAGCCCTCACCACGACCGACACGGGTCTTGGCGGTCTTGGCTCCGGGGGCCGGACGCAGGTGGTGGACCTTGAGGGCGGACTCGCCCGACTTCTTGGCGTTGTCAGCCATGGTCAGTCAACCTCCTCGACGGACACGAGGTGCGTGACCGTCTTGACCATCCCGCGGATCTCGGGACGGTCCTCCTTGACGACGACGTCGCCAATGCGCTTCAGACCGAGGCTGCGCAGCGTGTCACGCTGGTTCTGCTTGCCACCGATCTCGGAACGGGTCTGGGTCACCTTGAGACGAGCCATCACGCACCAGCCTTCGCGGCCTGGGCCTCGGCGAGGCCGGCGGCACGGGCCTTGAGCATGGCCGCCGGAGCGACCTCCTCGAGGGTCTTGCCACGACGGGCAGCGACCGACTCGGGGCGCTCGAGCTCGCGCAGGGCCTGGGCCGTGGCGTGCACGATGTTGATGGCGTTGTCGGAGCCCAGCGACTTGCTGAGGACGTCGTGGATGCCGGCGCACTCGAGCACCGCACGCACCGGGCCACCGGCGATGACACCGGTACCGGGGGCGGCGGGGCGGAGCATGACGACACCAGCGGCCGCCTCACCCTGGACGGGGTGCGGGATGGTGCCCTGGATGCGCGGGACCTTGAAGAAGTTCTTCTTGGCCTCCTCGACACCCTTGGCGATGGCCGCGGGAACTTCCTTGGCCTTGCCGTAGCCGACACCCACCGTGCCGTCACCGTCACCGACGACGACGAGGGCGGTGAAGCTGAAGCGACGACCACCCTTGACGACCTTGGCGACACGGTTGATGGTCACGACGCGCTCGACGTACTGGTTCTTGTCGTCACGGCTGTCGCGGTTGTCGCGGCCGCCGCGGTTGTCACGGCGGTCTCCGCGCTCGGTGCGCTCGCCGCCACCGGCGGGGCCGGTGCCTCGACGCTGCTGTCCGGGCATCAGATGTTCCTCATCTCAACAATTGCGTTCACGAAGTTGCTCACAGGGACAGACCGCCTTCGCGGGCGCCCTCGGCGATCGCCGCGACACGGCCGTGGTACTTGTTGCCACCACGGTCGAACACGACGGCCTCGATACCGGCGTCCTTGGCACGGGCGGCCACGAGCTCGCCGACCTTCTTGGCCTTGGCCGTCTTGTCGCCGTCGAAGGCACGCAGGTCGGCCTCCATCGTCGAGGCAGAGGCCACGGTCTTGCCGACGGTGTCGTCGACGACCTGGACGAACAGGTGACGGGTGGAGCGCGACACGACGAGGCGGGGACGGACCGCGGTGCCGGCGATCTTCTTGCGACCGCGCACCTGGCGACGGATGCGGGCGGCAGCCTTGGACTTGCCGCGCTTGATGATCATTGCCATGGCTTACTTACCGGCCTTTCCAACCTTGCGACGGATCTGCTCGCCCGCGTAGCGAACGCCCTTGCCCTTGTACGGGTCGGGCTTGCGCAGCTTGCGGATGTTCGCCGCGACCTCGCCGACGAGCTGCTTGTCGATGCCCTGCACCGAGAAGCGGGTCGGGTTCTCGACGGCGAAGCTGATGCCGGCGGGAGCCTGGATGAGGATCGGGTGCGAGTATCCGAGCGAGAACTCGAGGTCCGAGCCCTTCGCCGCGACACGGTAACCCGTGCCGTGGATCTCCATCTTCTTCTCGTAGCCCTCGGTGACACCGAGGACCATGTTGTTGATGAGCGAGCGGGTCAGGCCGTGGCGCGAGCGCGAGTCGCGCTCGTCGTCGGGGCGCTTGACCTCGAGGTTGCCCTCGCCCAGCTCGACCGTGATCGGCTGAACGACGGTCAGGGAGAGCTCACCCTTGGGGCCCTTGACGAAGACGTCCTGGCCCTCGACCTTGACGTCCACACCCGAGGGGATGGAGACCGGGAGTCGTCCGATTCGCGACATGTCAGTGTCTCCTTACCAGACGTAGGCGAGGACTTCCCCACCCACGCCCTTCTCGTGTGCCTGGCGGTCGGTCAGCAGACCGTTCGACGTCGACAGGATCGCGACGCCGAGGCCACCGAGAACCTTGGGCAGGTTCGTCGACTTGGCGTAGACGCGCAGACCGGGCTTGCTCACGCGACGCACACCGGCGATGGAGCGCTCGCGGTTCGGGCCGTACTTGAGGTCGATGGTCAGCGTCTGGCCGACCTCCGCCTCCTCGATCTTCCACGAGGCGATGTAGCCCTCGGACTGGAGGATCTCGGCGATGTTCTTCTTCAGCTTCGAGTACGGCATGGAGACGACGTCGTGGTGCGCCGAGTTGGCGTTCCGGACGCGGGTCAGCATGTCCGCAATCGGGTCAGTCATGGTCATGTGGGCTCTCCGCCCTTCCTCACCGGGGTTTCGACCGGGGCTATCTGCCCGGCGACGGCTGGGCCGTCGTGTGGCCGACCTACGGTGTCAGAGGTGTGTTGGTCTGGGATGTGCTCTGGGCTCGGGAGCCGAATTACCAGGAGCTCTTGGTCACGCCCGGCAGCTCGCCCGCGTGCGCCATCTCGCGAAGGCAGATGCGGCAGAGGCCGAACTTGCGGTACACCGAGTGCGGACGGCCGCACTTCTGGCAACGGGTGTACGCGCGGACCTTGAACTTCGGCTTCCGGTTCGCCTTGTTAACGAGCGCGGTCTTGGCCATGTCAGTTCTCCTTGAAGGGGAAGCCGAGCTGCTTGAGCAGCGCGCGACCCTCGTCATCGTTGGTCGCCGTGGTGACCACGGTGATGTCCATGCCCCGCACGCGGTCGATCCGGTCCTGGTCGATCTCGTGGAACATCGACTGCTCGGTCAGGCCGAACGTGTAGTTGCCGTTGCCGTCGAACTGCTTCGGCGACAGGCCACGGAAGTCGCGGATACGCGGGAGGGCGATCGTCACGAGACGGTCGAGGAACTCCCACATGCGGTCGCCACGAAGCGTCGTGTGGGCGCCGATTGGCATGCCCTCACGCAGCTTGAACTGGGCGATGGACTTGCGCGCCTTGGTCACGACCGGCTTCTGGCCCGTGATGGCGGTGAGGTCGCGGACGGCACCCTCGATGAGCTTGCTGTCCTTGGCCGCGTCGCCGACACCCATGTTGACGACGACCTTGACGACGCCGGGAACCTGCATGACGTTCGCGTAGCCGAACTGCTCGAGCATCGAGCCCTTGATCTCGTCCTGGTAGCGCTGCTGGAGGCGCGGCTTGGTGCTGGTCTCAGTCATCTCAGAGGTCCTTGTCCGACTTGACCGCGACACGGACGCGCGATGCCTTCTGGCGGCCGTTCCGCTCGACGGTCTCGACACGCGTCTTCACACGGGTCGGCTTCTTCGACTCGGGGTCGACGATCGCGACGTTGCTCACGTGGATCGCAGCCTCGGTGTGCGTCAGGCCACCGGTGCGCGTGCCACGGGCGGTCGCGCCGGCCTTGACGTGCTTGGTGACGCGGTTGATGCCCTCGACCAGCACACGCTGGGTCTCCGGGTAGACCGCGATGACCTTGCCCTGCTTGCCCCGGTCGCCGCCGTTCTTCTGGCTGCGGCCGGAGATGACCTGGACGAGGTCACCCTTCTTGATCTTCATCTTGCTGGTGGTCTTCGCCATGTTCACAGCACCTCCGGCGCGAGCGAGATGATCTTCATGAACTTCTTCTCGCGAAGCTCACGGCCCACCGGGCCGAAGATACGGGTACCACGGGGGTCACCGTCGGCCTTGAGGATCACGGCCGCGTTCTCGTCGAACTTGATGTACGAGCCGTCGGCGCGGCGACGCTCCTTGACGGTGCGGACGATGACGGCCTTGACGACGTCACCCTTCTTCACGTTGCCGCCCGGGATCGCGTCCTTGACGGTGGCGACGATGGTGTCGCCGATGCCGGCGTACCGACGGCCCGAGCCACCGAGAACACGGATGCACAGGATTTCCTTGGCACCGGTGTTGTCGGCGACGCGAAGCCGCGACTCCTGCTGAATCACTGTCTAACTCCTGTCGTCGTGCTGGTTCTCACGAGGAAGCCGCGCGCAGCGCGCCTTCCTCGTGAGCCTTGCCGAACTGAATGGAACTGTGGTCTTGGTGCGGGCCGGACGGCATACGAGCACGTATGCCGCCAGCCCACTCCCCCAGCCACGCGGGCGTTTCGGGGGCACTCGGGGGCAGGGCCCCCAGAGGGTTGCTTACTTGGCCTTCTCGAGGATCTCGACGATGCGCCAGCGCTTCGTCGCCGACAGCGGACGCGTCTCCATGATGAGGACGCGGTCGCCGACGTTCGCGGCGTTCTGCTCGTCGTGCGCCTTGACCTTGCTGGTGCGGCGGATGACCTTGCTGTAGAGCGCGTGCTTGACGCGGTCCTCGACCTCGACGACGACGGTCTTGTCCATCTTGTCGCTCACCACGTAACCCTGGCGGGTCTTGCGGTAGTTGCGGTCACCGGCCTGGTCGCTCACGACCTTCTCCTGCTCGCTCATGCGTCAGCCTCCTGCGCCTTGTCAGCCTTCTTGGCCTTCTTCTCGGCCTTGTCAGCCTTCTCGGGCTTGTCAGCCTTCTTGTCGGCCTTGGCCGACTTCTTCTCGGCCTTCTCGGCCTTCTCCTCCGCCTTGGGGGCGGCGGGGGCCGAGCCGATGCCGAGCTCGCGCTCACGCATCTCGGTGTAGATCCGCGCGATGTCCTTCTTGACGGCGCGCAGACGGCCGTGGTTGTCCAGCTGGCCGGTGGCCGACTGGAAACGCAGGTTGAACAGCTCTTCCTTGGCCTTCTTCAGCTCGTCCGCCAGCTTGGTGTCGTCCAGACCACGCAGCTGCTCGGGAGCCAGGTCCTTGGTTCCGACTGCCATCAGATGTCACCACCCTCACGCTGAACGAAGCGGCACTTCATGGGGAGCTTGTGCATCGCGAGACGCATGGCCTCACGCGCCACCGGCTCTGCCACGCCCGAGATCTCGAACATGACGCGGCCCGGCTTGACGTTGGCGATCCACCACTCCGGCGAACCCTTACCGGAACCCATGCGGGTCTCGGCGGGCTTCTTGGTGAGCGGACGGTCGGGGTAGATGTTGATCCACACCTTGCCGCCACGCTTCATGTAGCGGGTCATCGCGATACGAGCGGACTCGATCTGACGGTTGGTCACGTAGGCCGGCTCGAGAGCCTGGATGCCGAAGTCACCGAAGGCGATCGTGGTGCCACCCTTGGCCGCGCCGTGGCGGTTCGGGTGGTGCTGCTTGCGGTGCTTGACTCGACGGGGAATCAACATGGTCAGGCCTGCTCATTCTCGGTGCTGGCCGCGGCGGGGGCCTCGGCAGCAGCGGTCTCGTTCACTGCCGGAGCAGCGGCGGTCTCGTTGCGGTCACCACGACGGGCGCGGTTCGGACGGTCACCGCCGTCACGACGCGGACCACGCGACGGGCGCGGAGCGGCGGCCTGCTGGGCAGCGAGCTCCTTGGCCGTCATGTCGCCCTTGTAGATCCACACCTTGACGCCGATGCGGCCGAACGTGGTGCGGGCCTCGTAGAAGCCGTAGTCGATCTGCGCACGCAGCGTGTGCAGCGGGACGCGACCCTCGCGGTAGAACTCGGTGCGGCTCATCTCGGCGCCGTTGAGACGGCCGGAGACCTGCACGCGGATGCCCTTGGCGCCGGCGCGCTGGGCGGACTGCATGCCCTTGCGCATGGCGCGGCGGAACGCCACACGGGCCGAGAGCTGCTCGGCGATGCCCTGGGCGACCAGCTGCGACACGATCTCGGGGTTCTTGACCTCGAGGATGTTGAGCTGGACCTGCTTGCCCGTGAGCTTCTCGAGCTCGCCGCGGATGCGGTCGGCCTCGGCGCCACGGCGACCGATGACGATGCCCGGGCGGGCGGTGTGGATGTCGACGCGGACGCGGTCACGGGTGCGCTCGATCTCGACCGAGGCGATGCCCGCGCGCTCCATGCCCTTCTCCATCAGGCGACGGATGGCGACATCTTCCTTGACGTAGTCGCGGTAGCGCTGACCCGACTTCGTCGAGTCGGCGAACCAGCGGCTCTTGTGGTCCGTCGTGATGCCGAGACGGAAGCCATGGGGGTTGACCTTCTGACCCATCAGCGGGCTCCCTTCGTGTTCTCCGGCTGCGCGACGACCACGGTGATGTGGCTCGTGCGCTTGTTGATGCGTCCGGCGCGGCCCTGGGCACGCGGGCGGAAACGCTTCATCGTCGGGCCCTCGTCCACGAACGCGGCCGTGATGACGAGGTTGCGCTCGTCGAAGGCGACCGACTCGCGGTCGGCCTTGACGCGGGCGTTGGCGATGGCGCTCTCGAGGACCTTCTTGACCGGGTCGGAGGCCGACTGCGGAGCGAAGGTGAGCACCGTGACGGCGTCGGTGGCGGCCTTGCCGCGGATCAGGTCCACGACACGGCGAGCCTTCTGCGGGCTGACACGGACGTGCCGCGCCGAAGCCTTGGCTTCCATGACTTCTTCCTTGGATTCGGTGGCCATCAGCGACGACGACCCTTCTTGTCGTCCTTCACGTGACCCTTGAACGTGCGGGTCGGTGCGAACTCGCCGAGCTTGTGGCCGACCATCGACTCGGTGACGAACACCGGGACGTGCTTGCGGCCGTCGTGGACGGCGAAGGTGTGGCTCAGCATGGCCGGGCTGATGACCGAACGGCGCGACCAGGTCTTGATGACGTTCTTCGTGCCCGCTTCGTTCTGGGCGTCCACCTTCTTCTGAAGGTGGTCGTCGATGAAGGGGCCCTTCTTCAGGCTACGAGGCATTCCAAAGGCTCCTTATCAGCGCTTCTTGCCAGTACGGCGGCGACGAACGATGAGCTTGTCGCTTTCCTTGTGTCCCTTGCGGGTGCGGCCCTCGGCCTGACCCCAGGGGCTGACGGGGTGACGTCCACCGGACGTCTTGCCCTCTCCACCACCGTGCGGGTGGTCGACCGGGTTCATGGCGACACCACGGACGGTCGGGCGCTTGCCCTTCCAGCGCATGCGGCCGGCCTTGCCCCAGTTGATGTTGCTCTGCTCGGCGTTGCCCACCTCGCCGACGGTCGCGCGGCAGCGCGCGTCGACGTTGCGGATCTCGCCGGACGGCATACGCAGCTGGGCGTAGGGGCCGTCCTTGGCGACGAGCTGCACGCGAGCACCCGCGGAGCGGGCGATCTTGGCGCCGCCACCGGGCTTGAGCTCGATCGCGTGGACGACCGTACCCACGGGGATGTTGCGCAGCGGGAGGCTGTTGCCCGGCTTGATGTCGGCCGCGGGGCCGTTCTCGATCGGGTCGCCCTGCTTGAGCTTGTTCGGCGCGAGGATGTAGCGCTTCTCGCCGTCGGAGTACTGCACGAGCGCGATGCGCGCGGTGCGGTTGGGGTCGTACTCGATGTGAGCGACCTTGGCCGGCACGCCGTCCTTGTCATGGCGACGGAAGTCGATGACGCGGTAGGCGCGCTTGTGACCGCCACCGATGTGACGCGTCGTGATGCGGCCGGCGTTGTTGCGGCCACCGGTCTTCGTCAGCGGGCGAACCAGCGACTTCTCAGGAGTGGTTCGCGTGATCTCGACGAAGTCGGCGACCGACGAGCCACGACGGCCCGGTGTGGTCGGCTTGTACTTGCGGATACCCATGTTCGTTAAGTCTCTCTTCGTCTATCTCAGGCGCCCGCACCGAAGATGTCGATCGTGCCCTCGCGGAGGGAGACGATCGCACGCTTGGTGTCCTTGCGCTTGCCGAGGCCGAATCGGGTGCGACGGGTCTTGCCCTGGCGGTTCAGGGTGTGGACCTTGTCGACCTTGACGTCGAAGATCGCCTCGATGGCGATCTTGATCTCCGTCTTGTTCGCACGGGGATCGACGATGAAGGTGTACTTGCCCTCGTCGAGCAGCCCGTAGGACTTCTCGGAGACGACCGGCGCGATCAGGATGTCGCGGGGGTCCTTGGTGTGGATGCTCACTTGGTGGCCTCCTTGTCGGCCTTGTCGGCCTTCACGGGACCGGCGACGAACGCGTCGAGGGCGGCCTGGGTGAAGACGATGTCATCGGCGCACAGGACGTCGTAGGTGTTGAGCTGGTCGGCGACCAGCACGTGGACGTTCTGCAGGTTGCGGACCGACTTCATCGCGATGTCGTCGCCACGCTCGAGCACGACGAGCAGGTTGGGGCGCTCGGTCAGGCCGGCCAGCAGGGCGGCGGCGTCCTTCGCCGAGGGCAGCTCGCCCGAGACGATGGAGTCGACGACGTGGATGCGGTCGAAGCGGGCCCGGTCGGAGAGGGCACCGCGCAGGGCGGCGGCCTTCATCTTCTTGGGGGTGCGCTGCGAGTAGTCACGCGGCTGCGGGCCGTGGACGACGCCACCGCCGGCGAACTGCGGCGCGCGGGTCGAGCCCTGACGGGCGCGGCCGGTGCCCTTCTGGCGGTACGGCTTGCGCCCACCGCCGCGGACCTCGCCGCGGGTCTTCGTCGAGTGCGTGCCCTGACGAGCAGCCGCGAGCTGGGCCACCACGACCTGGTGGATCAGCGGGACGTTGGTCTGGACGTCGAAGATCTCGGCGGGGAGGTTCTGCGTCTTGGTTGCCATGTCGTTCATGCACCCTTCGCAGCCGTGCGGATCAGGACGATGCCACCGCGGGGGCCGGGAACGGCACCCTTGATGAGCAGCAGGCCCTTCTCGGCGTCAACGGCGTGGATCTGGAGGTTCTGGGTCGTCTGGCGAACGCCACCCATGCGACCAGCCATGCGCATGCCCTTGAAGACACGGCCCGGGGTCGAGCAGCCGCCGATGGAGCCCGGCTTGCGGTGGTTGCGGTGGGCACCGTGCGAGGAGCTGACACCGTGGAAGCCGTGACGCTTCATGACACCGGCGAAGCCCTTGCCCTTGGTCGTGCCCGTGGCGTCGACGCGCTGGCCGGCCTCGAAGGACTCGGCCGTGATCTCCTGGCCGAGCTCGTAGGCGGCGGCGTCGGCCGTGCGCAGCTCGACGAGGTGACGGCGCGGCGTGACGCCGGCCTTCTCGAAGTGGCCGCTCATGGGCTTGTTCACCTTGCGCGGGTCGATCGCACCGAAGGCGATCTGGACCGCGGAGTAGCCGTCGGTCTCGTCGGCACGCACCTGCGTCACGACGCAGGGGCCGGCCTTGACCACGGTCACGGGGACGAGCTTGTTGTCTGCGTCCCACACCTGGGTCATGCCGAGCTTCTCGCCGAGCACGCCCTTGACGTTCTTCTGAGCAACAGTCATCTGGGGCCGCCTCAGAGCTTGATCTCGATGTTGACGTCCGCCGGCAGGTCGAGACGCATCAGCGAGTCGACGGCCTTGGGCGTCGGGTCGATGATGTCGATGAGGCGCTTGTGCGTGCGCATCTCGAAGTGCTCGCGGCTGTCCTTGTACTTGTGCGGCGACCGGATGACGACGAAGACGTTCTTCTCCGTCGGCAGCGGGACGGGGCCCACCACGGTCGCGCCGGCGCGCGTCACTGTGTCAACGATCTTCCGGGCCGAGTTGTCGATGACCTCGTGGTCGTACGACTTCAGCCGGATGCGGATCTTCTGTCCCGCCATCTGATGAACGTCTCTCTCTCGCTTCTGACTACCGGTTCCCTTGGCATCCGACCCCCGAGGTCGGGCGTGTCGCGCCCGCTTCGCGGTGAAAGGTGCGCACCTGAGTGCCACTTTCGTGTGGATTGCCCGGCCGAACCGGGTAACTTGCGCTTCCCTCGGGCCTCCGAGAGGAGTCCGGGCGAGTCCCCGTCAGGAGGCTCTCAAGGGGCGGCGCCACCGACATGGGTCAGCGACGCGCGTCAAGCAACCTGAACAGTGTGCCAGAGCGCGCACCGCACTATCAAATCGGGCCGATGGCCTGCCGCAGGTCCGCGCCGGTGGCGCGTCGCGTCCCGCCGGACCGGTTCCGGTCGGCCGGGCCGGGTCTCAGGCCGCGGGTCGGGCGCAGGCCGCGGTGCCGCCGGGGAGCTGGTGACGGTGGGCGGCGACCCAACGGTAGGCGTGCGCCGCCACCCAGGAGACGCCGGGCGCCATGAGCAGGTGCCCGAACGGACGCCATGCCGGGGCGCCGTGCGTCGCGGCCGTGGCGATGGCCCGGTGACCCGACCGGATCGAGCCGTCCGCCGTGATGAACTGGGCCGCCTCGTCGCACTGCTGCTCCGTCAGGCCCACGGCCGCGAGGTCGATCTCCTGCCAGGCCCGCACGTCGTAGCGGCCGCGCCGGTCGACCCACCGCTTGACGAGCTCGACGCTGCGCGTGCAGAAGGCGCAGTCGGCGTCGTAGACGAGGGTCGGCCGCTGGGGCACGAAGAGCGTGGTCTCCACGTCTCCATCCTCGCACCCGAGCGGCGCGCAGGCCGGGTCACCCCTGGCGTATGCCGTCACTCCCCCGTCGCGGTCGACCTCGGTCGCCGGGCGGCGGGGTCGTCAGGCCGGCGCGAGGAAGGCACTGAGGGCGCCGGCGTACATGGCGGGGTCCTCGGCGCCCATCAGCTCGCGCGTGCTGTGCATGGAGAGTGCCGCCGCCCCGAAGTCGACCGTGGTCGCACCGGTCAGCGACGACGTCACGGGTCCGACCGTGGAGCCGCACGGCAGGTCGCTGCGGGTGACGAACGTCTGCATCGGCACCCCGGCCTGCTCGCAGGCCATCCGGAACGCCGCTGCGCCGATCGAGTCGGTCGCGTAGCGCAGGTTGGTGTTGACCTTGAGGACCGGGCCGCCGTTGACGCGGATCTGGTGCATCGGCTCGTGCCGTTCGGCGTAGTTCGGGTGGGTGGCATGCCCCATGTCGCCCGAGGCGATGACGGTCGCGGCGAGGGCGCGCCAGTAGTCGTCGCGGGTGCCCCCACCGGCGATGACGATGCGCTCCAGGACCGAGGGCAGCAGCGTCGAGGTCGCGCCCCGCTCGGAGGTGCTGCCGATCTCCTCGTGGTCGAACAGCACGAGAACCGGGACGTGCGCGGGCTCGGTGGCCACGGCGTCGAGCAGGGCCCGCACACCGGCATACGAGGTCGCGAGGTTGTCGAGGCGAGGAGCCGCGATGAGCTCGCGGGCGCGCCCGAGTCGGGTCGAGGGCTGGATCGGGTGGGTCATGACGTCCCACGAGAGGACGTCCTCGCGGTCGACGCCGACCTGCTCGGCGAGGTAGCCGACGAAGTCGCCCGGCTCGTCCCCCACGCCCCACAGCGGCTCCATGTGCGCCTGCTTGTTGAGGCTGAGGGCCTCGTTCTGCGTGCGGTCGAGGTGGATGGCCAGCTGCGCGACCCTCAGCAGGGCGTCACGTCCGTGGAAGGTGCGCGACTCGACTCCCTCGCGTCCCCGCACGGCCACCCTGCCGGCGAGGCCGAGGTCGCGGTCGAGCCACGAGCTGAGGATGAGGCCGCCGTAGGGCTCAATGCCGAGCAGCTGCCAGCCGGCGCGGCTGTGGTCGGGGTTGGGCTTGACGCGCAGGTTGGGGCTGTCGGTGTGGGCACCGACGACGCGGAAGCCCGCGGCGGGGCCGGCGCCCGAGCCGTGCGCGCCCGTCGTGTCCCAGGCGATGAGGGAGCCGCCGCGCACGAGGTAGTGGCGGCCGGGGGCGGTCGGCCACGGTGCGCGCTCGTCGACCTCGGTGAAGCCCTCGGCGGTGAGCCGCAGCGCGGCCTGCTCGCACGCGTGGAACGGGGTGGGGCTCGCGTCGACGTAGTCGATGAGGCCCTCGGCTTCGGTGTCGGTGTCGAACGAGTGCGCCATGGCGACCGACCCTATCCGCCCGCCGGGAGGCCCGAACGGGCGGATGGCAGGATCGCCCGCATGTCCGACGCCACGCTCCGCTCCCTCGTCGACGACCTCGCCTCCCCGGACCCCGCCGTCCGCGACGAGGGGGCGTATGCCGCCCTGGCGCGACGGGTGCGTGAGGGTGCCGTCTCCGCGGACGACCGGTCGTGGCTGGCCGGGGCGATGCTCGAGCGGCTCGGTCACGAGCGCGTGGAGGCCCGCGCCTTCGCACCGCTCGTCCTCGCCTCCCTCGTCGCCGCCGGGGACTTCGACGACGCTTGGCTGCCCGCGGTGTCACGGTGGTACGTCGGCGAGCAGGACCTGCGCGGCCATGACCCCGAGCTGGGTTGGGTTCACGCCGTCGCTCACGGGGCCGACTTCTTCGGCGAGTGCGGGGCTGCCGGCGTCGGGGACCCGGCCGTGCTGCTCGACGCCCTCGCCCGGCGGCTCGTCGCACCGACCACGTTCGTGTGGAGAGACCAGGAGGAGGACCGCCTCGCCTGCGCCGTCGCGCTCGTGCTGTCGCGCGACGACGTCGACGGGTCGGTGGCCGTCGGATGGCTCGAGCACGTGCGCACGATGTTCGCCTCGGGTGCGCCCGGTGCGGTGCCGGCCGAGGCCAGCAACACGATGCGGACGCTGCGCTCGCTGCACGTCGCCCTGGGTGAGGACGTGCTGCGTGGAGACGAGCCGGTCGTGGTGCCGCACGCAGGGCTCGTCCGTCGAGAGCTCGCCCGCCTCCTCGCCGAGGTGACGCCGTGGTTCTGGCGGCCCCGCTCCGGCTGAGCCGCGGGGAGTGCTCCCCATTGGCCGGACCGCCCGAGTCTGCCTAGGGTCGGGGCGCGGCCACCCTCGGCCGCCACGGACGTCGACAGCTCGGGGAGGGCCAGCCGTGGTCGTGTACAGGAAGGGCGCCGATCCGGACGCCCTGGAGCGCAGTGCGGGTCAGCTCGACCGCTTCGCCGGCGAGTGCCGGGCCGCGCGCAGCGCCGTCGACCACGCCGTCGGTGCGCTCGGAACTGCTTGGGGCGGAAGCGACTTCGACTCCTTCCGTGGGGACTGGCGCTCTTCGGCCCCCAGCATCGACGCCCTCGAACGTGCCCTGCACGGTCTCGGCGCAAAGCTGCGTGACAACGCCGCGAAGCAGCGCGGCACCAGCGGGAACGGCGGCGGCACAGGGGGATCCGGCGGGTCCGGTGGTGCAGGCCCGTTCGGCGCAGGGGTGCCGATGTCCTTCGGTCCCACCCCTTCTCCGTCCCCGGGTCCGGCGCCGACCCCGACGACTCCCCCGCCGCCGGCGACGACGGGCACCGGTGGTCCCGTCGACGGCTACGACTTCGGCGAGCCGAAGAAGCCGGACATCGAGTGGGACGAGGGCTTCGAGTACGACTCCAAGGACTCGAACTGGCAGGACCACATCGCCAAGCTCGAGTGGATGGCCAAGCTCGAGGGCGGCCGCATCGTCAAGTCCGACCTCGACGACGCCACGGCGATGTACGCCCACTACTGGGACAACAATGGCGAGCCGATCCGCTTCGACTACGAGGAGGGCTACAAGGAGGACCCGTCGATCGCGGCCAACGTCAACTCCGAGGTCGCCCGCACCGCCGCCGCTGTCGACGAGATGGTGCGCAACGGCAACTCGCACTTCAGCATGACCGGCGACGCGCACGCGGCGACGGCCTACCCCGAGACCGAGAACTGGCAGAAGACGATCGGGGGCTACCAGCAGTGGAGCAGCGCCGACGTCACCGTGGAGAACGGCCAGGTCTCCATGCAGGTCACCGTGCACGCCGAGGACTACTACAACTTCAACCCCGGCCAGGCCGACATCGCGAGCGGCGCCGGCGACAACGAGAACGGCCGCTTCACCGAGATCGGCTGGGCCAAGCCCTTCCCGTCGAGCGGCGACGTGACGCGTACGATCACGTGGCCGGTCGGCTCACCGCCGCCGAGCATCGACGTGGGTCCGGGCGATGTCGAGCGCAGCCCCGGTCCGGGTCGTGAGGACCGAGCCGACGAACGAGGAAGCAGCCGATGAGGACCCGAGCCGCCATGGCCGCCAGCGCAGCCCTGCTGACCCTCGCCGCCACTGCCGCGTGCAGCACCGACCCGACGCCCCCCACCGACCGCACGAGGAGCACCGTGAGCAGCGCGACCAAGACCGGCACCGGCGACGTGCGCACCGACCTCGACCCCCTGACCAAGCGGTTCGACGCCCTGGGCCGGCCCGTCTCGGCCACGTGGATGTCGGGCACCCTCGGCGGCGACGCCCCGGGACCGTCGACGTACTGGATCGACGCCGTCGTGAAGGTGACCCCCGAGACGGCCGCCACCCTGCGCGCCACCTCCCCCGAGCCCACCACCGAGACCCCGGCCGTCGAGGACGGCGTGCGCTCGGCCCTGCCCACCGGGCAGCTGCTCCGCTCGACGGCGCTCGACGCGCTCTTCGCGCAGGGCTCCTTCCGTGCCAAGGCCTACCTCGCCGCCGACTCCGATACCGTCGTGCTCGTCGCCCTCGGCCAGTAGCCGCTCCAGGCACCACGGGCCACCTCAGGCGGTGGCTAGGCTCCCCAGCACGCCGCGCAGCACGCGCTCGGCCTCCCCCTGGCGCGGACCTGCCACGAACAGCAGCACGACCCGCCCACTCCGTTGCACCCGCGCCTCGACCGCGACGAACCCGCCGTCCGCGTCCTCGAAGCCGATGACCTTCGCCGGCCCGAACCGTGACGACCACCGCCGGATCTCGATGTCCCCCTTGGCCTCCTTCACCAGGGCATGCCCGACCTCGGATCGAAGGAGCCGTGCTTCGCCGACGACGCCACCGGCATACGAGCCCGAGGAGCGGGGCGGGTGACGTGGGGAGCGGCATCGGAGGCGGCCACCCGGCATACGAAAGGACTCGTGCGGCTGGGACCGGCCGCCGACGCTCTCGCCGCGACCCGCGTCGCACGTCCCGTGACGACCTCGGATGACAGCGGGCGTCGTGGTGGAGGTATGCGGAAGGGCCCGCCCCGCCGAAGCGGAACGGGCCCTACCGATGAAGCAGTGCTGCAGGTGCAGCGTCAGATCACTTGATGATCTTCGTGACGCGACCGGCGCCGACCGTGCGGCCACCCTCACGGATGGCGAACTTGAGGCCGTCCTCCATGGCGATCGGCTGGATGAGCTCGACCGTCATGTCGGTGTTGTCACCGGGCATGACCATCTCGGTGCCCTCGGGCAGGTGCACGACACCCGTCACGTCCGTCGTACGGAAGTAGAACTGCGGACGGTAGTTGTCGTAGAACGGCGTGTGACGGCCGCCCTCGTCCTTCGAGAGGATGTAGACCTGAGCCTCGAAGTCCGTGTGCGGGGTGATCGAGCCCGGCTTGCAGATGACCTGCCCGCGCTCGACGTCCTCGCGCTTGGTGCCACGAAGGAGCAGACCGACGTTCTCACCGGCGCGACCCTCGTCGAGCAGCTTGCGGAACATCTCGACGCCCGTGACGGTCGTCTTGGCCGGCGGACCGGTGTGGATGCCGACGATCTCGATCTCCTCGTTGACCTTGAGGATGCCGCGCTCGATACGACCGGTGACGACGGTGCCACGACCGGTGATCGTGAAGACGTCCTCGACGGGCATGAGGAACGGCTTGTCGACGTCGCGCTCGGGCTCCGGGATGGAGTTGTCGACGGCGTCCATGAGGTCGAGGACCGACTGGCCCCACTTCTCGTCGCCCTCGAGCGCCTTGAGCGCCGAGACCTGCACGACGGGAAGGTCGTCGCCCGGGAACTCGTACTGCGACAGGAGCTCACGGACCTCCATCTCGACGAGCTCGAGGATCTCCTCGTCGTCGACCATGTCGGCCTTGTTGAGCGCCACGACGATGTAGGGGACGCCGACCTGGCGGGCCAGGAGGACGTGCTCCTTCGTCTGCGGCATGGGGCCGTCGGTGGCGGCGACCACGAGGATCGCGCCGTCCATCTGAGCCGCACCCGTGATCATGTTCTTCACGTAGTCAGCGTGGCCCGGGCAGTCGACGTGGGCGTAGTGACGACCCTCCGTCTGGTACTCGATGTGCGCGATCGAGATCGTGATACCGCGCTGGCGCTCCTCGGGAGCCTTGTCGATGTCCTCGAACGCGAACTGGGGGTTCAGGTCGGGGTACTTGTCGTGCAGAACCTTGGAAATCGCAGCCGTCAGCGTCGTCTTGCCGTGGTCGATGTGACCGATGGTGCCGATGTTGACGTGCGGCTTGGTCCGCTCGAACTTTGCCTTCGCCACTGTGGTCCTCCTCAGGACTTTCTTGTGTTACGCCGTACGACCAGGGCAGGACGTGGCGCGATGGGGTGGTTTCCGATGGAAGAGACTACGGGATGTCCCGCAGTCACTCCCCGCGGGTCTTCTTGATGATCTCCTCGGCAACGGCCTTGGGGACCTCTGCGTAGGAGTCGAACTCCATGGAGAAGCTCGCGCGACCCTGCGTCTTGGAGCGCAGGTCGCCGACGTAGCCGAACATCTCGGACAGCGGGACGAGGCCCTTGACGACCTTGGCGCCGCTGATGTCCTCCATGCCCTGGATCTGGCCACGGCGAGAGTTGATGTCACCGATGACGTCGCCCATGTAGTCCTCGGGCGTACGCACCTCGACGGCCATCATCGGCTCGAGCAGGACCGGGTCCGCCTTCTTGATGGCCTCCTTGAGGACCATCGAGCCGGCGATCTTGAACGCCATCTCCGAGGAGTCGACGTCGTGGTACGCACCGTCGTTGAGCGTCGCCTTGATGCCCACGAGCGGGTAGCCGGCGAGCACGCCGTACTGCATCGCGTCCTGGATACCGGCGTCGACCGACGGGATGTACTCACGCGGCACGCGACCACCGGTGACGGCGTTGACGAACTCGTACATCGAGCCGTCCTCGGTCTCACCCAGCGGCTCGAAGCTGACCTGGACCTTGGCGAACTGGCCAGAGCCACCGGTCTGCTTCTTGTGCGTGTAGTCGTACTTGAGGACGGGACGACGGATCGTCTCGCGGTAGGCCACCTGCGGCTTGCCGACGTTGGCCTCGACCTTGAACTCGCGCTTCATGCGGTCGACCAGGATGTCGAGGTGCAGCTCACCCATGCCGGCGATGATCGTCTGGCCGGTGTCCTCGTCGTGGTGGACCTGGAAGGTCGGGTCCTCGGCCGAGAGCTTCTGGATGGCCGTGCCGAGCTTCTCCTGGTCACCCTTGGTCTTGGGCTCGATGGCGACCTGGATGACGGGGTCCGGGAAGGTCATCGACTCGAGCACGATCTGCTCGTCGATGTCCGACAGGGTGTCACCGGTCGTCGTGTCCTTAAGGCCGATGGCCGCGTAGATGTGGCCGGCCATGGCCTCCTCGACGGGGTTCTCCTTGTTGGCGTGCATCTGGAAGAGCTTCCCGATGCGCTCCTTGCGGCCCTTGGTCGAGTTGATGACGCTCGTGCCCGAGCTGATGTGGCCCGAGTAGACGCGGATGAAGGTCAGCGTGCCGAAGAACGGGTGCGTGGCGACCTTGAAGGCGAGCGCCGAGAACGGCTCGTCCTTGCTGGGCGCACGCGTCAGCTCGACGGTCTCGTCGCCGGGCTTGTGGCCGATCATCGGGGGCACGTCGAGCGGCGACGGGAGGTAGTCCACGACGGCGTCGAGCATCGGCTGCACGCCGCGGTTCTTGAACGCGGAGCCACAGAAGACCGGGTAGAGCTCGGAGTTGACCGTGAGCTTGCGGATGCCGCCCTTGATCTCCTCCGGGGTCAGCTCCTCGCCACCGAGGTACTTCTCCATGAGCTCGTCGTCGGACTCGGCGACGCGCTCGACGAGTGCCATGCGGTACTCCTCGGCCTTGGCCTGCAGGTCCGCCGGGATCTCGGCGATCTCGTACTTGGCACCCATGGTCACGTCGCCCTTGGCGTCGCCGGGCCACACGAGGGCACGCATGTAGACGAGGTCGATGACACCGAGGAAGTCGTTCTCGGCACCGATCGGGAGCTGCATGACGAGGGGCTCCGCACCGAGGCGGTCCTTGATCGTCTGCACGGTGAAGTAGAAGTCCGCGCCGAGCTTGTCCATCTTGTTGACGAAGCAGATGCGGGGCACGTCGTACTTGTCGGCCTGGCGCCACACCGTCTCGGACTGGGGCTCGACACCCTCCTTGCCGTCGAACACCGCGACGGCACCGTCGAGGACGCGCAGCGAGCGCTCCACCTCGACCGTGAAGTCGACGTGCCCGGGGGTGTCGATGATGTTGACCTGGGTGCCTTCCCAGAAGGAGGTCACGGCGGCAGACGTGATCGTGATGCCGCGCTCCTTCTCCTGCTCCATCCAGTCGGTCGTCGACGCACCGTCGTGGGTCTCACCGATCTTGTGGTTGACACCGGTGTAGAAGAGGATGCGCTCCGTCACCGTGGTCTTGCCAGCGTCGATGTGCGCCATGATGCCGATGTTGCGGACCTTCTTGAGGTCCGTCAGGACGTCGAGTGCCACGTCAGGTTTCTCGTCTCATTCGTCGTGGGGTGAAATCTAGGGGCGCCGGGGGCCACGTCTCGTGACGGGCGGGCGCGTGCCCGGCGGTATGCCGTGGAGCGAGCTCCCCGGCATACCGACCGGACCGCTGGGTCACCAGCGGTAGTGCGCGAAGGCCTTGTTGGACTCGGCCATCTTGTGCGTGTCCTCGCGGCGCTTGACAGCGGCACCGAGGCCGTTGCTCGCGTCGAGGATCTCGTTCATGAGGCGCTCGGTCATCGTCTTCTCGCGACGCTGCCGCGAGTAGCCGACGAGCCAGCGCAGGGCGAGCGTGGTCGAGCGGTTCGGCTTGACCTCGATCGGCACCTGGTAGGTCGCGCCACCGACGCGACGGCTCTTGACCTCCATGGCCGGCTTGACGTTGTCGAGCGCACGCTTGAGCGTGGCGACGGGGTCGGTGCCGGTCTTCTGGCGGCAGCCCTCGAGGGCGCCGTAGACGATCGTCTCGGCGATCGACTTCTTGCCGTCCAGGAGGATCTTGTTGACGAGCTGCGTGACGAGCGGGCTGGAGTAGACCGGGTCGACGACGAGTGGGCGCTTCGGAGCGGGTCCCTTACGAGGCATCAGCTCTTCTCCTTCTTCGCGCCGTAACGGCTACGAGCCTGCTTGCGGTTCTTGACACCCTGGGTGTCGAGCGTGCCGCGGACGATCTTGTAACGCACACCCGGGAGGTCCTTCACACGACCACCGCGGACGAGCACGATCGAGTGCTCCTGCAGGTTGTGGCCGACGCCGGGGATGTAGGCCGTGACCTCGATGCCGGAGCTGAGGCGCACACGGGCGACCTTGCGCAGGGCAGAGTTCGGCTTCTTGGGGGTGGTGGTGTACACGCGGGTGCACACACCGCGGCGCTGGGGCGAGCCCTTGAGCGCCGGGGTCTTGGCCTTGCTGGCCTTGTCCTGGCGGCCCTTGCGGACCAGCTGGTTGATGGTAGGCAACCTGGTTACTCCATAACGTTGCTCGTTGTCAGGCGTCCGGGAGGACGCCTCCTTGGCTGTTCGGCTCCTCGACCCCCGAGGTCGGGCGTGTCGGAACCGGTTCTTCCCCCTGCACTCCCCCTCCGTCCCGGCTGCCGGAAGGCGGTCGGAAGGAAGGATTGCCCGGCGGAAGGTGTGCTCTGGACCGCAGTGATGTCACGTCCGCGAGGAGCGGGCGGACAGGGCACCGAGGCCGTCATCGCGCATGCCTGAGTGCGTGCCTCAGACACAGTGTTCAAGCGTACCGGGGCGCGGCACGCCGACCAAATCGGTGTGACCGGCCCTGACGGCTCCGATGCGGTATGCAGTGTGGCGAGCTCGCGGAGCCGGCTCCCCCGGGCGACTCGCGCGGCCCACCACCTCGGTGACGGGCTCGTGTCAGCCCAGACGCCAGTCGCCGGCGTACATGTGCAGCACGGGCACGCCGAGGGCCTCACGGGCGCGCGAGGCCCAGTCGGTGTGGAAGGTGTCCTCGACGGCGTGCGGCTCGGTCACGACGACGACCTCCTGGGCCCCGAGCCGGGCGACCTCCTCGACGAGCGTCGGCATGGGGTCGTCGGCCGTGATCTCGCCCGTGGCCACGACGGAGTGGCTCTCGAACTCGGCGAGGGTCCGGGACAGGGCCGTGTCGGCGTCGGCGTGCGCCTCGACCCGATCGACGGGGCGCAGGGACTCGAGGGCCTCGCGCATCTCGAAGAGGCTCAGGTGGTTGAGGAAGGAGCTGAGCAGGTTGCGGTCGGTGTCGGCCGGCACGAGCACGCGGTAGGTGGGCGACTCCTCCTCGTGCAGCGCGATGATCTTGTCGACGTCGACCGGCTTGAGCGCCTCCTCCGTGAGCACGATGATCGCGGGCGTGGGGCCGCTGTCGGCCGGCTCTCCCCCGTCGGCTGCAGTAGGCGCCACCGACGCGGCGGACTCGTCAGCAGTGGTGGGGGCGGTGGCGGCGAGCTCGTCGGGCTCTGGCGCGTTCGGCACGGCGGCCGTGGGCTCGGTCATGCGACCACCCTACCGAGGCGCACAGAGGTCCTCGCACGCCCTCGAGCGACCCGAGGCGGCGGGGGACGTGCCGGAACGCCGCTGGGCCGGCTCCCCTGTCGGGAAGCCGGCCCAGCGGCATACGTGGTGCACGAGAGGTGGTCACCGGCCGCCGCTCACGCGGCGGCCGATGGCCCGCTCAGAACTGGTCGAGACCGAGAGCCTCGTCGTCGAGGCGGATGGCCTCGCCCGTGCCCGAACCGAAGCCTGCGTAGTCGTAGGCGTCGTAGCTCGGCAGCGAGTACATCGCGGCCTTGGCCTCCTCGGTCGGCTCCACCTTGACGTTCCGGTAGCGGGGCAGGCCCGTGCCGGCAGGGATGAGCTTTCCGAGGATGACGTTCTCCTTGAGGCCGAGCAGCGGGTCGGACTTGGCCTCCATGGCGGCCTGCGTGAGCACGCGGGTCGTCTCCTGGAAGGACGCGGCCGACAGCCACGACTCGGTCGCGAGCGAGGCCTTGGTGATGCCCATGAGCTCGGGACGTCCGGCGGCCGGACGGCCACCCTCGGCCATGACGCGACGGTTCTCGTCCTCGAAGCGACCACGCTCGGCGAGCTCGCCGGGCAGCAGGTCGGCGTCGCCGGCCTCGATGATCGTCACGCGACGCAGCATCTGGCGCACGATGACCTCGATGTGCTTGTCGTGGATCGACACACCCTGCTGGCGGTACACGCGCTGGACCTCGTCCACCAGGTGCTTCTGCGCAGCGCGCGGGCCGAGGATGCGAAGGACCTGCTTGGGGTCGATCGCGCCCTGGACCAGCTTGGTGCCGACCTCGACGTGGTCGCCGTCGGCGACGACGAGGCGCGAGCGCTTGCTCACCGGGTAGGCGTGCTGCTCGGAGCCGTCGTCCGGCGTGAGCAGGATCCGGCGCGCCTTGTCGGTGTCCTCGATCTCGACGCGGCCGGTGGCCTCGGCGATGGGAGCGACACCCTTGGGCGTGCGGGCCTCGAACAGCTCGACGACACGCGGCAGACCCTGGGTGATGTCGTCGGCCGCGGCCGCACCACCGGTGTGGAAGGTACGCATCGTCAGCTGCGTGCCGGGCTCACCGATCGACTGGGCCGCGATGATGCCGACGGCCTCGCCGATGTCGACGAGCTTGCCCGTCGCGAGCGAACGGCCGTAGCAGGCGGCACAGGTGCCGACCTTGCTGTCGCAGGTGAGGACCGAACGGATCCGCACCTCGTCGACACCGGCCGCGTAGAGCGCGTCGATGACGACGTCACCGAGGTCGATGCCGGCCACGGCGAGGGTCTCGCCGTCGACGACGACGTCCTCGGCCAGCGTGCGGGCGTAGACCGAGGCCTCGACGACCTCGCTCGGCGCACGCGTGCCCGTGGTCTCGTTGACCTGGGCGATCGGCAGCTTGAGGCCACGCTCGGTGCCACAGTCGTCCTCACGGATGATGACGTCCTGCGACACGTCGACGAGACGACGCGTGAGGTAGCCCGAGTCGGCGGTACGAAGCGCCGTGTCGGCCAGACCCTTACGGGCACCGTGCGTCGAGATGAAGAACTCGAGCACCGTGAGGCCCTCACGGAAGTTCGCCTTGATCGGGCGCGGGATGATCTCGCCCTTCGGGTTGGCCATCAGGCCTCGCATGCCGGCGATCTGACGGATCTGGAACCAGTTACCACCAGCACCCGAGGACACCATCCGGTAGATGGGGTTCGTGCGCGGGAAGTTGGTCTCCATCTCCTTGGCGACCTGGTTGGACGCCTGGGTCCAGATCTCGACGAGCTCCTGGCGACGCTCGTCGTCGGTGATCAGACCGCGCTCGTACTGCGTCTGGACCTTGGCGGCCTTGGTCTCGTAGCCCTCGAGGATGTTCGTCTTGTTGTCCGGCGTGGTGACGTCGGAGATCGCGACGGTGCAGCCCGAGCGGGTCGACCAGTGGAAACCGGCCTCCTTCAGGGCGTCGAGGGACGCGGCGACCTGGACCTTGGAGTAGCGCTCCGCGAGGTCGTTGACGATCGCCGAGAGCCGCTTGCGGTCGACCGGGCGGTTCTCGAACGGGTAGTCGAGCGGCAGCGTGTCGTTGAAGATGGCGCGGCCGAGCGTCGTCTCGAGCGTGATGCTCTTGACGATGCCGTCCTCGCCGGCCTCGACACCCTCGGGCAGCTCGAAGCCGGCCGGGGGCACCGCGTCCGTCAGGCGCAGCTTGATCGCCGAGCCGAGCAGGATCTCGCCACGGTCGAAGGCCATGCGGGCCTCCGAGGGGGACGAGAACGCGCGACCCGCGCCGGGGCCACCACCGTCGACCGCGTCGGTCAGGTGATAGATGCCGGTGATCATGTCCTGGGTCGGCATGGTCACGGGGCGACCGTCAGCCGGCTTGAGGATGTTGTTGCTCGACAGCATGAGGATGCGGGCCTCGGCCTGCGCCTCTGCCGACAGCGGCACGTGGACGGCCATCTGGTCACCGTCGAAGTCGGCGTTGAAGGCCGAGCAGACGAGCGGGTGGATCTGGATGGCCTTGCCCTCGACGAGCTGCGGCTCGAACGCCTGGATGCCGAGACGGTGCAGCGTGGGCGCACGGTTGAGCAGCACGGGGTGCTCGGTGATGACCTCTTCGAGGACGTCCCACACGACCGGACGGGCACGCTCGACCATGCGCTTGGCCGACTTGATGTTCTGCGCGTGGTCGAGGTCGACCAGGCGCTTCATCACGAACGGCTTGAACAGCTCGAGCGCCATCTGCTTGGGCAGACCGCACTGGTGCAGCTTCAGCTGCGGGCCGACGACGATGACCGAACGGCCGGAGTAGTCGACGCGCTTGCCGAGCAGGTTCTGGCGGAAACGACCCTGCTTGCCCTTGAGCATGTCGGACAGCGACTTGAGCGGACGGTTGCCGGGACCCGTGACCGGGCGACCACGACGGCCGTTGTCGAAGAGGCTGTCGACGGCCTCCTGGAGCATGCGCTTCTCGTTGTTGACGATGATCTCGGGCGCACCGAGGTCGAGGAGGCGCTTCAGGCGGTTGTTGCGGTTGATGACGCGACGGTAGAGGTCGTTGAGGTCCGAGGTCGCGAAGCGGCCACCGTCGAGCTGCACCATCGGGCGCAGGTCCGGCGGGATGACCGGGATCGCGTCGAGGACCATGCCCGACGGGTGGTTCGTCGTCATCTGGAAGGCGTTGACGACCTTGAGGCGCTTGATCGCACGGGTCTTCTTCTGGCCCTTGCCGGTGGCGATGATCTCCTGGAGGAGGTCAGCCTCGGCGTCGAGGTCGAAGGACTCGAGGCGCTTCTGGATCGCCGCGGCGCCCATCCCGCCCTCGAAGTACAGACCGAAGCGGTCACGCATCTCGCGGTAGAGGATCTCGTCGCCCTCGAGGTCCTGGACCTTGAGGTTCTTGAAGCGGTCCCAGACCTGCTCGAGGCGCTCGACCTGCTGGTCGGCACGCTTGCGGATGTTGTTCATCTCGCGCTCGGCCTGGTCGCGGACCTTGCGCTTCGCGTCGGCCTTGGCACCCTCGGCCTCGAGCTCGGCCACGTTGCGCTCGAGCAGCTGCGCACGGGACTCGACGTCGGCGTCGCGGCGGTTCTCGATCTCCTTCTTCTCGACCTGGATCTGCGCCTCGAGCGACGGCAGGTCAGCGTGACGCTGGTCCTCGTCGACGGACGTGATCATGTAGGCCGCGAAGTAGATGACCTTCTCGAGGTCCTTCGGGGCGAGGTCGAGCAGGTAGCCGAGGCGGCTCGGGACACCCTTGAAGTACCAGATGTGGGTGACGGGGGCGGCGAGCTCGATGTGGCCCATCCGCTCACGACGCACCTTGGCGCGCGTGACCTCGACGCCACAGCGCTCACAGATGATGCCCTTGAAGCGGACGCGCTTGTACTTGCCGCAGTTGCACTCCCAGTCCCGGGTGGGGCCGAAGATGCGCTCGCAGAACAGGCCCTCCTTCTCGGGCTTGAGCGTGCGGTAGTTGATGGTCTCGGGCTTCTTGACCTCGCCGTGGCTCCACTGGCGGATGGACTCCGCAGTGGCAAGGCCGATGCGCAGCTCGTCGAAGAAGTTGACGTCGAGCACGTGGTTCCTTCTCTCGTAACTCTCGTTAAGTCTTTGGTCTGAGTGGTGTTCGTTGACGAGGGTGCGTATGCCGCTCAGCGGGCCGAGCGGCATACGCACCGCTTGTCGTTAGGGGGCCTTCTCAGACCTCTTCGACGCTGGACGGCTCACGCCGGCTCAGGTCGATGCCGAGCTCCTCCGCCGCGCGGAAGACCTCCTCGTCGGACTCCTTCATCTCGATCGTCGTGCCGTCGGAGCTCAGGACCTCGACGTTGAGACACAGCGACTGCATCTCCTTGAGGAGGACCTTGAACGACTCCGGGATGCCCGAGTCGGGGATGTTCTCGCCCTTGACGATGGCCTCGTAGACCTTCACGCGACCGGGAACGTCGTCCGACTTGATCGTCAGCAGCTCCTGGAGCGTGTAGGCGGCGCCGTACGCCTCGAGGGCCCAGACCTCCATCTCACCGAAGCGCTGGCCACCGAACTGGGCCTTACCGCCGAGCGGCTGCTGGGTGATCATCGAGTAGGGACCCGTGGAGCGAGCGTGGATCTTGTCGTCGACGAGGTGGTGGAGCTTGAGGATGTACATGTAGCCGACGGCCACCGGCTCGGGGAACGGCTCGCCGGAGCGGCCGTCGAACAGGCGCGTCTTGCCCGAGGCGTCGATGAGGCGGACCCCGTCGCGCGTCTTGAGCGTCGAGTCGAGCAGACCCGTGACCACGTCCTCGGAGGCACCGTCGAAGACCGGCGTCGCCACGCGCGAGCCCGCGGGGGCCTCGTGCGCGTCGGGCGCGATCTCCTTGGCCCACTCCGGGTTGCCCTCGATCTTCCAGCCGCGCGAGGCGGCCCAGCCGAGGTGCAGCTCGAGGATCTGGCCGAGGTTCATCCGTCGCGGCACACCGTGCGGGTTGAGCACGACGTCGACCGGCGTGCCGTCCTCGAGGAAGGGCATGTCCTCGACCGGGAGGATCTTGGAGATGACACCCTTGTTGCCGTGGCGGCCGGCGAGCTTGTCACCGTCGGTGATCTTGCGCTTGTTGGCCACGTAGACGCGGACGAGCTGGTTGACGCCGGGCGGCAGGTCGTCGCCCAGGTCGGCGCGGAACTCCTTGACGCCGATGACCGTGCCGGTCTCGCCGTGGGGCACCTTGAGGCTCGTGTCGCGGACCTCGCGGGCCTTCTCACCGAAGATGGCGCGCAGCAGGCGCTCCTCCGGCGTCAGCTCGGTCTCACCCTTGGGCGTGACCTTGCCGACGAGCAGGTCGCCGTCGCGGACCTCGGCGCCGACGCGGATGATGCCGCGCTCGTCGAGGTCGGCCAGGACCTCCTCGGAGACGTTCGGGATGTCCCGGGTGATCTCCTCGGGGCCGAGCTTGGTGTCACGGGCGTCGACCTCGTGCTCCTCGATGTGGATCGAGGAGAGGACGTCGTCCTGGACCAGGCGCTGGCTGAGGATGATCGCGTCCTCGTAGTTGTGGCCCTCCCACGACATGAACGCGACGAGCAGGTTGCGCCCGAGCGCCATCTCGCCACCCTCGGTGGCGGGACCGTCGGCGATGACGCCGCCGGCCTCGAGACGGTCACCCTCGTTGACGACGACCACCTGGTTGTAGCTCGTGCCTTGGTTGGAGCGCGCGAACTTGGCGATGCGGTACGTCTGGTAGGTGCCGTCGTCGTTGGCGACGGTGACGAGGTCGGCCGACACCTCCTGCACGACGCCGGCCTTCTCGGCGCGGACGACGTCGCCCGAGTCGAGGGCGGCGCGGAACTCCATGCCGGTGCCGACGATCGGCGCCTCGCTCTTGACGAGCGGGACGGCCTGACGCTGCATGTTGGCGCCCATGAGGGCACGGTTGGCGTCGTCGTGCTCGAGGAACGGGATCATCGCGGTCGCGGCCGAGACCATCTGGCGCGGCGAGACGTCCATGTAGTCGACCTCGTCGCCGGGGACGAGCTCGACCTCTCCACCCTTGGTGCGCACGAGCACGCGGTCCTCGGTGAAGTTGTTCTGCTTGTCGAGCGGCGCGTTGGCCTGGGCGACGACGTAGCGGTCCTCCTCGTCGGCGGACAGGTAGTCGATCTCGTCGGTGACGTGACCGTCACGCACCTTGCGGTACGGCGTCTCGATGAAGCCGAACGCGTTGATGCGACCGTAGGACGCGAGCGAGCCGATGAGGCCGATGTTCGGGCCTTCCGGGGTCTCGATCGGGCACATGCGGCCGTAGTGCGACGGGTGGACGTCACGGACCTCCATCTGGGCACGGTCACGGGAGATACCACCCGGGCCGAGCGCGGACAGGCGACGCTTGTGCGTCAGACCCGCGAGCGGGTTGTTCTGGTCCATGAACTGCGAGAGCTGCGACGTGCCGAAGAACTCCTTGATCGAGGCCACCACGGGGCGGATGTTGATCAGGGTCTGCGGGGTGATCGCCTCGACGTCCTGCGTGGTCATGCGCTCGCGGACGACGCGCTCCATGCGGGACAGGCCGGTGCGGACCTGGTTCTGGATGAGCTCGCCGACGGAGCGGAGGCGACGGTTGCCGAAGTGGTCGATGTCGTCGACCTCGACGCGGACGTCGATCTCCTCGCCGTTCTTCGTGCCCTTCATCGAGTCCTGGCCGTCGTGCAGCGTGACGATGAACTTGATCGTCTTGACGATGTCGTCGATCGACAGGGTCGAGTCGTTGATCGAGGCGTCGAGACCGAGCTTCTTGTTCACCTTGTAGCGGCCGACCTTGGCGAGGTCGTAGCGCTTGCCGTTGAAGTAGAGGTTGTCGAGCAGGGTCTGCGCGGCCTCCTTGGTCGGCGGCTCGCCCGGGCGCAGCTTGCGGTAGATGTCGAGCAGCGCGTCGTCCTGGCCCTGGGTGTGGTCCTTCTCCAGGGTGAGGCGCATCGACTCGAACTCGCCGAACTCCTCGAGGATCTGGGCCTCGGTCCAGCCGAGGGCCTTGAGGAGCACCGTGACCGACTGCTTGCGCTTGCGGTCGACGCGGACGCCGACCATGTCGCGCTTGTCGATCTCGAACTCGAGCCAGGCACCGCGGCTCGGGATGATCTTGGCCGTGTAGATGTCCTTGTCGGACGTCTTGTCGGGCGTGCGCTCGAAGTAGACGCCCGGGCTGCGGACGAGCTGGCTGACGACGACACGCTCGGTGCCGTTGATGATGAAGGTGCCGCGCTCGGTCATGAGCGGGAAGTCACCCATGAAGACCGTCTGGCTCTTGATCTCACCCGTCTGGGCGTTCATGAACTCGGCGGTGACGAAGAGGGGTGCGTCGTACGTCTGGTCGCGCTCCTTGCACGACTCGATCGTCTTGCGGGTCTCCTCGAAGCGGTGGTCGCGGAACGACAGCGACATCGAGCCGCTGAAGTCCTCGATCGGGGAGATCTCCTCGAAGATCTCCTCGAGCCCGGACCGGTCGGGGACGTCGGTGCGTCCCTCGGCCTTGGCCGCGGCGACGCGAGCCTGCCAGCGCTCGTTGCCGAGCAGCCAGTCGAAGCTCTCCGTCTGAAGCGCCAGGAGGTCGGGGACCTCGAGTGGTTCGCGAATCTTCGCGAAGGACAGACGCCCCGAAGGGGTCTGTGCGGTGGACATGTTCGTCGCAGTACGCGAGGCAGCCAAGGAGGGTCCTTCCACGGGCCTTTTTCGAATCTTCAGATCCGCGTTGCCGCATGGCTCCGCTCGCGGGTCCCGAGGTCAGACCGGATGCCGCGTGGCATGGTGAGTGGCCTGACCGAGGTCGCGAGAGGTGGGCATGGGCAGCGCAAAGGCCTAGCCTACCCACAAAGGGCAGGAGTGTCCAGCCGGGTCAAGGAGCGGAGGTCCCCGTCCGAGAGCCCGTCCGGTCTCGAAACGAGACGGACGCCCTCGACTGACCTGCCACGCCCCCTGGACCGGGAGCTCGCGGTGCGAACGCGACGAATATGGCCCCCCGCGGGGCGCACGTCAAGACCCGGGCCACTCCAGGCGCGTCGCGACACGCCGCCCGGACCCGCCCGCAACCTCGCTGACCTGCGCCGATGCCCTCGCGGCGCGCGCGGACCCGGGGCCGTGGGAAGGGCCGCGCCCTAGCATGGGCACACACGAGAGATCTGTCGACGTCTCCTGCCGAGAGGGAAGCCATGTCCGACCAGAACCCGCCCGAGCAACCGTCCTTCAACCGGCCGGCCGGTGGGGACCCCACCACGCCGATCCCGAGCAGCCCTGGCGTCCCGCAGGGCGCCCCCCAGGGCAGCCCGCCCCCCAGCAGCGTCCCGCCCTCCCCGGCGCCGGGCGCCGGCAGCACGCCGCCCCCTCCCCCGCCGCCGGTGTCGCCCGTCGGCGCACCGTCGGGCGGCCCGAGCGGGATGTCGAGCATCCCCGACCCCGCCAAGGAGGGCGCGGGATTCTTCACCGCCTTGTTCGACTTCAGCTTCACCAACTTCGTGACGCCGATCCTCGTGCGGTTCGTCTACCTGCTGGCGACGGTGGCGCTCGTGGCGACCTGGCTGATCTTCGTCTTCGCCGGCTTCGCCAACAGCGCCGGCGCCGGGCTCGGGGCGCTGATCCTCGGGCCGATCTTCGTCGTCATCTACCTCGCGGTCATCCGCATGACCCTCGAGTTCTACCTCTCGGTCGTGCGCATGAGCGAGGACATCCACAAGCGGCTCCCGCAGGCCTGACCCTCAACCTGGTCGAGTGCTCACTTCCGGACAGTCACGGCCAAGACGGTCTTCGCCGCGGAACGTCCGGAAGTGAGCACTCGACCTCAGAGGGACGGCTGCTGCTGGGTGATGCAGTGGATGCCGCCTCCGCGGTCGAAGAGCGGACGCGCGTCGACCCCGACGACCCGGCGTCCGGGGTAGGCCTCGGCCAGGACGGCGAGGGAGGCCTCGTCCTGCTCGTCCCCGAACGTGCACGCGATGACGCCGTCGTTGACGACGAGGTGGTTGATGTAGGACCAGTCGACCGGTCCCTCGTCGTCGACCAGGGTCCGCGGCGCCGGCACTCCGACGACCTCGAACCGCTCGCCGCGCGCGTCCCGGGCGTCCTCGAGCACCTCGCGCAGCGCCTTCGAGACAGCGTGGTCGGGGTGCGAGGGGTCCTGCTGCTCGTGGAGCAGCACGACTCCGGGGCTCGGGATCGTGGCGACGATGTCGACGTGGCCCCGGGTGCCGAACTCGTCGTAGTCACGGGTGAGGCCGCGCGGCAGCCAGATGCACGTCGTCGCGCCGATGGTGCGGGCCAGCTCGGCCTCGACGTCGGCCCTGGTCAGGCCAGGGTTGCGTCCCGGGTCGAGCTGCACCGTCTCGGTGAGCAGCACGGTGCCGAGCCCGTCGACGTGGATGCCGCCCCCCTCGTTGACGAGGGTCGAGCCGACGACCTCGGCGCCGCTCAGGCCGCCGACGAAGGCGCCGATGCGAGCGTCGTGCTCCCAGCTGGCCCAGGCCTGGGCGCCCCAGCCGTTGAAGACCCAGTCGACCGCACCCAGCCGCGCACCGTCGACGGAGCGCACGAACGTCGGGCCGATGTCGCGCATCCAGGCGTCGTCGAGGGCCGCCGGGACGAGCTCGACGTCCGGGTGCAGCAGCGCCTCGGCGACCGCGAGGTCGTCCGGCACGACGACCATGCGCACCGGCTCGAACTCGGCGACGGCGTTGGCGACGGCAGCCCAGGTGCGACGTGCCGTCTCGACCTCGTCCAGGCTGTCGCCCAGCGTGTAGCCCTGGCTCGGCCAGGCCATCCACGTGCAGTCGTGCCGCGCCGTCTCGGACGGCATGACCCAGGCGGGGGCGTCGGTCACTGCTCCCCCTCGCGACGGTGCTCGTCGCGCACGGGAGCGGTCAGGGCGGCATACGAGTCGGGACGGCGGGTCTCGAGGAAGGGGAAGAGCTCGAGCCAGTCGCGGCGCTGCGCGAGGTCGAGGTCGGCGACGAGGACGGCGGCCTCGTCGCGTGGGGCCTGGACGAGGACCCGACCGTAGGGGTCGGAGATGAAGGAGCTGCCGTAGAAGGTGATGAGGCCCTCGGTGCCGAAGCGGTTGGGCACGACCATGAAGAGCCCGTTGGCGATGCCGTTGCCGACGATCACCTGCTGCCACAGCGGCTGGGTGTCGAAGTCGGGGTGGTCCGGCTCGGAGCCGATGGCCGTGGGGTAGCACAGCACCTCGGCGCCGCCGAGGGAGTAGAGCCGCGCGACCTCGGGGAACCACTCGTCCCAGCAGGTCGGCAGACCGAGCCGGAGCGACGGGTCCTCGAGGGCCACCACGGGGTACGCGTCGTCGGCCGGGCCGGGCCGGAAGTACTTGTCCTCGTAGTAGCCGGCCGTGACCGGGATGTGGGTCTTGCGGGTGCGGGCCACGACCTCGCCGGACGGCGCCACGACGACGGCGGTGTTGAAGCCGAGGCCGTCGCCCTGCTCGGCGCGCTCGTAGAGCGAGGCGTGCACGTGCACCCCGAAGTCGCGGGCGGCGGCGCGCGCGAAGGTGACCGTCGGGCCGGACTCGAGGTCCTCAGCGGTCGCCGACGGGGTGCCCTCGGGGAGGGTGTCGGCCGGGTAGCGCGAGAGCGTCAGCTCGGGCAGGAACACGATCGCGGCCCCCGCCTCGGCCGCGGTGCGGATGCCGTGCCGGAGCGTATCGACGAGCGCAGCGGGGTCGTCGACCCATTCGTGCTGGACGAGCGCGACGCGCACGGGTGGCGCCTGCGGCTGGTCGACGCGTGCGAGGGACTCTGGGACGCCATTGGCCTGGATGAGCTTCACAGCGTGCAGTATGCCGCAGGGCCGGCAGGGCGTCCGAGGTCCAGGACACCCTGCCCCGCGGTGTTCCTGAGGTGGCCTCGGGACCACCGCGGGACACCGCGGGACCACCGCGGGGTGTGGGGTCAGTAGGCGGAGAGCTCGCTGACGAGCCAGCGGTCGCCGACCTTGCGCATCGTCGCGATCACCCGGTTCTGGTCGATGGCCGGGGCCTGCTGGGCCTTGGTCGTCGTGGCCTGGTTGACGAACGCCATGACCCGCACCGTGGTCCCCTCGCCGCCGTCGCCGGTGGCGTCCATGACGCCGGCGTCGTAGACCTTCGCCTGGACGGTGGCGTCGTTCTTGACGGCCATGGGCTTGATGTCGGTGGCCGCGACCTTGGTGAACTGGTCCTTGAAGGGGGAGGTCAGCTGCGGGGTGACCTCGTCGACGTGCTTGTCGAAGGAGGCACCGCTGTAGCTGAGGAGGCTCTCGAGCGTCGTCCGCGCCGAGCCGACGGCCGCGCTGCGGTCCCCGTCGCCCAAGTTCGGGCGCAGGGCGTAGACGAGGGAGCCGACGAGGGCCGCGAGCGCCAGGGTGGCCGCGATGGCGGAGACCCACAGGCCCGCCGACGTGCGTGGCGCCTTCTCCTCCGACGGGGCTGACGGGGCTGACGGGGCTGACGTGCGGGCGCTGTCGTCGAGGTCGCGGTCGACGGCGGGCGCGTCCACGACGGGCTCGTCGGCGGCCTCGCTCGACGTGGTCGGGCGGTCGAGGACCAGCGTCGAGGAGGGCCCGCCCGTGGCGGGGGTGCGGCGACGGGCGCCTGCCACGCGCTTGCGGGCGCCGGCCGGGGCGGCGGGGCGGCGGGGATCAGCTGACGAAGTCAAGAGTGCTCACCTTCCAGGCGTCGCCGACCTTAACGAGGTCGAGCCGGAGCCGGTACGTCTTCTTCTCCGCCGTGGGGGTGGAGGCGTTGGAGGTCGGGGCCACGACCCCGACGATGACCTTGGCGGAGTCGTCGTCGCTCGAGACGAGCGAGGCCTCGGCGCGCTCGACCGTCGAGACGGTCTTGTTGGCCGTGACGACGGGCTTCAGCTGCGCCAGCGTCGAGGCGTACTCCTTCTGGAACGCGCCGGTGGACTCGGCGAGCACGCGCTTGGTGTCGGCGTCGAACGTTGCGGCGTTCATCGTCACGAAGTTCACGGCGATCTGCCTGCCGGCAGCCAGGGCAGCCGCGCCGTTGTCGGCCTCGCGCTGCTGCTGCCACGCCGTCCGGCCGAGGGTGGCCGCGACGGCGACCGCCGCAAGCAGGAGCACTGCGGTGACGGCCCACAGCAGGCGGGGTGTGGGCCGCCACGTGCGGACACCCCTGAGGCCCGCACGTGGCGCGTCATGGGGACCGGCCCCCTGCACGGTGTCAGCGGCGTCGGCGGCGTCTGCGCCCTGGGGGTCGGCGTCGGGGTCCGGGTGTGCCGAGGGCTCGGGCGACCGCGGGGGCCGCTCTGCCTCCGAGCGGGTGGTGACCATCGTCATCGAGGGGTTTCCTTCCGTCACCGGCTAGCGGAGCGCCTCCTGCATCATCCAGAGCCAGCTCGTGCCGTTGTCGGTCCGTGCGTCACCGGTCGGAGCGACCGGCGACTGTACGGACAACGACGAAGGGCTGCCCGAGGTCACGGCCCGGTTGCCGAGAGCCACGGGCGTCGCCCCGAAGGCCATCGGGTAGCTTTGGCCGCTCTGGCCCCCGCGGGTCGGCTTCGGGGCGTTCTGCGCGCCGCGCACGTTGACCCCCGAGCCGCGCGAGGCGGCGCAGTGGGCGTCGAGGTTGACCGGGGGCAGGCCGGTGGTGCGGTGCGGGTCGATCTTCGTGGTGCCCTCGTAGCCGGCCTCGCAGGCCTTGGGGTCATCGACGTTGAGGACCAGACCGAAGTGGGCGGTGCCGTCTCCCGGAACGACCGAGAAGCCACCCGTGACGACGTCGGGGTAGGTGACGAGCAGCTGCTCGATGCCGTCGAGGCGGGCCGTCGTCACGTTGCCGATGGTGATGAAGTTGGCGAGGAGCGCTGCCAGGCTCTGCTTGTTCTCGGAGATGAGGGCGTCGAGCTGCTCGACAGCGACCGAGCCCCGGTCGAGGACGACGCGCAGGTCGGGGTCGGCCTCGCGCAGCGCGCCGGCGACGTTCGCGAAGCCGGACACGCTGGTGCGGATGTCGTCCCCGCTCCTGACCTGGGTGTCGAGCACGATCCGCCCGTCGTCGATGAGACGGGTGGTCTCCGGCAGCGCCTCGGAGGCGGCGGCGGTCAGGGAGTCGCCCGAGTCGATGAGCCGCTGCAGGTCGGAACCACCACCCTTGAAGGCCTCGGCGAGCTCGTCCACGGAGGTCACGAGCGCGTCGCGAGGCACGGACGACACGGTGTCGTCGACGTGCTGCAGCAGCTGGTCGATGCGGAGCGGGAAGGCTGTGCGGGCTCGCGGGATGACGTCACCGGCTGCGAGGAACGGGGCGCGTGAGGTGCGCGGCTGGAGGTCGAGGTACTGCTCCCCCACCGCGGAGCGGTTCTCGACGACGGCCGAGGTGTCCTTGGGGATCTCGGTGCCGCGGTCGAGCCTCGCGTCGACGGCGACGCCGTTGCCGGACAGGCGCAGCGCCTCGACCTTGCCGACCGTCACCCCGCGGTAGGTCACCTCGGCGCCCACGAAGATGCCGCCGGACTGCGCGAGGTCCGCGGACACGACGTAGCTGCCTCCGGCGATCTTGTCGGTGAGGCCGACGTAGTTGGCCGACAGGATCGCCACGAGGGTGACGGACAGCAGGGCGAAGGCAGCGAGCTGGAGCCGGACGGTGCGGGTGATCATCGCGAGCCTCCCGTCGGGAAGAGCGTGGACCAGGACGCCGCGTCGGCACCCCCGGCGCCCGACGCACCGGAGGGGCTCGAGCCGAGCAGCCCGCCGGGCAGGGTCGTGGGCAGCGGCACGCCCGGCACCGAGGGCACCTTGACGCTGGGCAGCGGGACGGACGGCACGGGCACCGACGGCAGCGGGACCGAGGGCAGCTGGACGCCGGGGATGCCCGGAAGCTTCGGGAGCTTCGCGACGCCGAGGTTGCCGGCGATCGTGTCGAGGTTGGTGTCGAGCGTCGCCCAGAGGTTGGTGAAGTCGCCCTTGATGGTGCTCTGGGCGTTGTTCGGGAAGGGGTAGGTCAGGAGCAGCTGGTAGCTCTTCGGCAGGTCGTCGCCGGCCTTGTTGAGCTGGCGCAGGATCGGGCTGATCGCGCGGAGGTTGGCCTCAAGGTCGGCCCGCGACCCGCGGATGACGCGGGTGCCGACCTCGCCGAGGTCGCGCAGGGCGGTGAGCATCGCCGTGAGCTGTCGGCGCTGGTCGGCGAGGATCTTCAGGCCCTTGGGCAGCTCGTCGAGAGCGGCGGCGATCTTGGCCTGGTTGCTCGCGAGGGTCGAGGAGAGCCGGTCGATGCTGTCGATGGCCCGGACGATATCGCCCTTCTGGGCGTCCAGTCCCCCGACGAAGGTGTTGAGCTGCGTGACGAGGTCCTTGACGTCGCCGGTGCGCCCGCGCAGGGCGTTGTTGAGCTCCGCCTCGATCGTCTTCAGCTGCGCGACACCGCCGCCGTTGAGCAGCAGGGACATCGCGCCGAGGACCTCCTCGACCTCCGGGTTGCGGCTCGTGCGCGACAGCGGGATGCGGTCGCCCTGCCCGAGCCGACCCTGGGGAGGCGCGTCGGTCGGTGGTGCGAGGGAGACGTACTTCTCGCCGAGCAGCGAGGTCTGCTTGAGCTCGGCGGTGGCGTTGTCGGGCAGGACCACGTTGCCGGGGATGCGCAACCGCACGGTCGCGGTCCAGCCCGTCACCTGGATGTCCTCGACCTGGCCGACGGTGACCTGGTTGAGCTTCACCGACGACTGGGGCACGAGGTCGAGCACGTCGGCGAACTCGGCGGTCACGGTGTACGAGTCGTCACCGGTGCCGGCGCCACCGGGCAGGGGCAGGTCGTACGCGCTGCACCCACCGAGGGCGAGGGAGGCCAGCACGACGACGGCGCACCGGCGTGTGGAACGGGAGCGGACGGCATACGTCATCGGGATCCTCCGAGCAGTCCGCCGAGGGTGGGGTCGGCGCCGCGCAGGTCGACGAGACCGCTCGGCTGCGGGGTGCCTTGCAGCGCAGCGCCGTTCGGCAGCGACGGCAGGGTGGGCAGCTTGAGCAGCAGCGCCTTCTTGAGGGCGTCGCACAGCTTGGTGTTCCCGGTCCGGGTGGGGCCGGTGAGGATCGAGCACATGAGCAGCAACGGGTCGTCGAGGCCCTTGGCGTTGTTGCGCGTGTCCAGCGTGCCGGTCTGGGGGTGGTAGGCGTTCTGGAGGTTCGACAGGGCCACCGGCGCGTTCTCGAGGACCTGGGCGAGCGCCTGACGGTTCTTGGCGATCGTCCCGGTGACGGCCACCGCACGGTCGAGGTCGCTCTTGAGCAGGGCGCGGTTGTCGGACACGAAGCCCGACACCTCGTCGACGGCGACACCGAGGCTCTCGAGCGTCGCCTTGAGGTTCTCGCGCTCCTCGCTCAGCTGCGTGGCGACGGTCGCGAGGTCGGAGTTGAGCCGGCGCACCTGGCCGTTGTTGGTCGCGAGCATCGAGGTGAAGGACTGGAGGTTCTTCACCGTGCCGAAGAGGTCGTCGCGGCTGCCCGACAGGGTCGACAGGGCGGTCGACAGGTCGTGCACCGTGCCGTTGATCTTGTCGCCGTTGCCGTCGAGGTTGGCCGCGGAGGTGCGCAGCAGGTCGTTGAGGGCGCCGTCCTTGTTGGCGCCGTCGGGCCCAAGGGCGACCATGAGGTCGTCGAGGCTCTGCGACACGCGGTCGAGCTCGACGGGAACCGCCGTGCGCGACATGGGGATCCGCGTCCCGGCTGCGAGTGCCGGGCCGGCCTTGTAGACCGGCAGCAGCTGGACGTAACGGTCCGAGACGAGGGACGGCGCGACGATGGCGGCCTGCGCCGAGGCCGGCACGCGGTACTTGTCGTCGTAGCTGAAGGTGACGTGCACGTGGTCGCCCTCGGGGGTCACGCTGTCGACCTGACCGACCTTGACGCCGAGGATGCGGACGTCGGAACCGGGGTAGAGCCCGACCGCGCGCGTGAAGTCGGCGCTGACCGACGTCTGGGCCTGGCGCGGCCAGAACACGACGCCGGCGGCGACGAGCCCGACGACGACGAGGGCCGTGACGAGCTTGCCGAGGACGGTCACGGGGGCGTGCAGCCGGCCGAACGGCATACGACCTGAGCTCTCGCGGGCGGGCATCAGCGACCACCTCCGGAGGTGCCGGGAAGGAGCAGGTCGGGCAGCTTCGTGCCCGGGAGGGCGAGACCGGGAGTGCCCACGGGGACGACGAGGTTGGAGACCCACGTGTCGAACCAGCGCCCGGTGCCCAGGGTGTTGGCGTAGACGCGGGTGAACGGCCCCATGGCCTGGATCGTCTTCTCGAGGTCCGCGTCGTGCTTCTGCAGCATGGCCAGCGTCTTGTCGAGCTCGGCGAGCGCGGGCTTCAGCTGGGCCCGGTTGTCACGGGCGAGGCCGGTCAGCTGCTTGGACAGCGCCGAGGTGTTGCGGAACAGCGTGCGGATGTCGTCGCGGCGCTTCACGAGCTCGACCATGAGCAGGTCGGCGTCCTTGATGAGGGTGCTCACCTGCTCGTTGCGGCTGCGCACGAGACCGCTGACGCTGTTGGCCCGCTTGAGCAGCGAGCCCAGCTCGGCGTCGCGGCTCGCGACCGTGCGCGAGAGGCGGGAGAGGCCGTCGAGCGTGGCCCTGACGTACTGCGGGCTGTCCTTGAACTCGGTCGCGATGACGCTGAGGGACTTGGCGAGCTGGTCGGTGTCGATGCGCTCGGTCGTCGTCGTGAGGTCCTGGAAGGCGTTGATGACGTCGTAGGAGCTGACCGTGCGCGTGACGGGGATCTGCGCGCCGGCGTCGAGCTGGCCCTGGCCCTTGGGGTCGAGGGCGACGTACTTCTCGCCGAGGATCGTCTTCATGCGGACCGACGCGCCGGTCTGGGGCCCGAAGCTCGCGTCCTCGGTGATGGTGAAGTCGACGCGGACGTGACCGTCCTCGAGGTCCACCCCGGTCACCTTGCCGACCTTGACGCCCGCGATGCGCACGTCGTCGTCGGGCTTGATGCCACCGGCCTCGGAGAAGGCGGCGCTGTAGTCCGTGCCCCCGCCGATGACCGGCAGGTTCGAGGCGTTGAACGCCAGGTAGAGCACCACGGCGATGACGATCAGGCCGATCGCACCGATCGGGACCGGGTTGCGCTCTCGGAAGGGGATGCTCACGACTGGCACCTCGCAGACGACACGTCGTAGGTGGGGGTCACACCGGGCAGCAGCGGGCTCTTGGTGTCGAACTTGCAGAGGTAGAAGTTGAACCACGACCCGTAGGTCGCCGTGCGGGTCAAGGTGATGATGCGGCCCGGGGCGCCCGTGATGAAGTCCTCGAACTCCTTGACGTTGGCCGGCTTGTTGAGGGTCGTCGCGAGGGTGCGCAGCTGGGCGACGTCGTCCTTGATGAGCGGGCGCGTGGAGACGAGCAGGTCGGCCGTCTCGGCGGACAGCGTGTTGATGCCGGACAGTGAGCGGCCGATCGTCTCGCGGTCGGCCGCGAGGCCGCTCGTGAAGCGCTGCAGCTGGTCGATGAGCGAGAGCAGCTGCTGGTCGTGCGCGTCGACCGTCCCGAGCACGGTGTTGAGGTTGTCGACCGTGCGACCGATGACGGCGTCGCGGTCGGCGATCGCGGAAGTCAGGCTGGCCGTCTTGGCCAGGAGCGTGTTCACGTCGCCGCCCTCCCCCTGCAGGGTCTGGATGAGCAGGCCCGACAGCTCGTTGACGTCGCTCGGCGACAGCGCGGCGAAGAGCGGCTTGAAGCCGTTGAAGAGCACCGTGAGGTCGAGCGCCGGGTGGGTGCGCGACAGCGGGATGGTCGAGCCGTCGGCGAGGGGCGCGGGGGCGCCGGCGCCCTGGGTCAGCGCGAGGTAGCGCTGGCCGACGAGGTTGCGGTACTTGACCGTCACCTCGGTGCCCTGGGTGAGGACCGAGCTCTTGAGCACCGAGAAGTCGATCTGGGCCGTCGCGCCGTCGGACGTCGAGCCGGGGGCGACGCGCACGTCGGTGACCTCACCGACCCGGACGCCGGCGATGCGGACGTCCTGGCCCGGGATGACTCCCGTCGCGTCGCTGACGTCGGCCGTGTAGGTCGCCTTGGACCCGAGCTGGATGTTGGCGATGGTCAGCGCGAGGATGCTCGTCGCGAAGAGCGTGACCGCCGCGAAGACGATGAGCTTGATGAGTGAGCCCTTGACCTTCATCGGGTGCTCACCACCGTGCCGCGCATCATGGGTCCTGCGAGCAGGGTCTGGATGCCGCTGGAGCCGTCGTCCGCGGGCTGCCCGTTGCGGGCGAGGAGCGCTCCGACGACGCGCTGCTCCTCGGCGGTGCCGGCGCTGCCGGAGTCCGCCGCGGAGGCGTTGCCGAGCATCGCCTGGGGCAGGGCGGAAAAGGGCTGAGCGTTGCTCGCCGGCTGGGTGCCGTCGTCGAAGTGGTTGCCCTTGAAGGGGTTCGACTGCGAGCCGTTCGGGGTGGGCAGCCCGTAGCAGTGGGGTCCGCGCTTGTCGTCCCAGCGCGGCTCCTCGCCGGGGCGGTAGGGCTGCCGGGGAGGCACGACCTCGAGGGTGATGTGGAAGGTGCCACCGGAGAAGGCCGCGTTGGCGCGCGGGAGCCAGTTGACGAGGCCCGAGGCGACGCACGGGTAGATGGGTGAGTACTCCGCGAGCAGCTGCAGGGTGGGCTTGCTGACCTGCCCGACCTGGATGATGCGCTGCTCGTTGTCGCGCAGGAAGCCGGCGGCCTCGTTGGCGAAGCCCGCCGTGCCGACGAGGAAGGCCGCGAGCTGCTGGTCCTTCAGGGCGATGGTCTTGTTGGTGACACGCAGGGACTCGGTGAGCCGGAAGAAGTCGGGGGCGACACCGGCGTAGAGGTCGGCGGTGTCGGCGAGCAGCGAGATGTCTTGTCGGATCGTCGGCATGCTCGGGTTGAGGGCCTTGAGGTAGCGGTCGACGAGCACGAGGTTGCGGCCGATCTGGTCACCGCGGCCGTCGAGGGTGGTCGACAGCGCGTTGAGCGTCGTGGCCAGCTTGGCCGGCTGGACGGTGCGCAGCAGCGGGTAGAGGTTGTCGAGGACCGTCTCGAGCTCGATCGAGACCTTGCTGCGGTCCTGCGGGATGACGTCGCCGGCCCGGATGGGTCGGGCCGGGGTGGCCGCCGTCACGAGGTCGACGTAGCGCTCCCCGAAGAGGGTCTTGGGCAGCAGCCGCGCGCTGACGTTGGACGGGATCCGGGAGACCTCGTCGGGCTGCAGGGCCAGCTCGAGCCGGGCGCCCGTGGGGGTGGCGTCGATGCGGCGCACCTCGCCGACGAGCAGGCCACGCAGCTTGACGTCAGAGCTCTCCTGGAGCTGGCTGCCGAGGCGGTCCGTCTCGAGGGTCACCAGGACGACGGGCGTGAAGCGCTTCTGGAACGACGCGATGGCGAGGCCCACGAGCAGCGCGAGCACGAGAAGGAAGACGAGGCCGTATGCCTTCTGTCCCAGGCGCTTGCGCGTGTGCTGGGTGAGCGGCCCGGGCGTCGACTGGGTGGAGACGTCCTTGACGGCGTCGGTGGGCGGGGCGGTCATCCGGCGATCCTCACGCTCGTCGTGGCGCCCCAGATGGCGAGGGACAGGAAGAAGTCGACGATGTTGATGGCGACGATCGAGGTGCGCACGGCGGTGCCGACCGCGACGCCGACACCGGCCGGGCCACCCGAGGCGGTGTACCCGTAGTAGCAGTGGATGAGGATGATGACGACGGCGAAGACCATGACCTTCGCGAACGACCAGAACACGTCACCCGGTGGCAGGAACAGGTGGAAGTAGTGGTCGTACGTGCCTTCGGACTGGCCGAAGTACGCCGTCGAGATGAAGCGCGTCGCGGCATACGAGCTGAGCAGTCCGAGCACGTACAGCGGGATGACGGCGATGAAGCCGGCGATCATGCGGGTCGTCACGAGGAAGGGCAGCGACGGGATGCCCATGACCTCGAGGGCGTCGACCTCCTCGGAGATGCGCATGGCCCCGAGCTGGGCGGTGAAGCCGCACCCGACGGTCGCGGCGAGCGCCAGCCCCGCGACGAGCGGGGCGATCTCGCGGGTGTTGAGGTAGGCGGAGAAGAAGCCGGTGAAGGCTCCGGTGCCCAGCTGCTCGAGCGAGGAGTAGCCCTGCAGGCCGACCTCGGTGCCGGTGAAGAAGGCGAGGAAGGCGATGACGCCGACCGTGCCGCCGATGACGGACAGGGCGCCGGTGCCGAGGGAGACCTCGGCGAGCAGCCGGATGACCTCCTTCTTGTAGCGGCGCAGGGTGCGGCCGCTCCACGCGAGCGAGCGCACGTAGAAGCGCATCTGCTCGCCGAGCGAGTCGAGCGCCCGGGAGGGGCCCGAGGCGAGGTCGAGCAGCTTCTCGGCGCTCGCGTTGCGGGTCGCCTTCTCGGTCTTGGTCGCCATGGTCGCCTCCTCAGATCTTCTGCGGGACGACTTGGAAGTACACGGCCGTGATGACGAAGTTGACGACGAAGAGCAGCATGAAGGTGATGACGACGCTCTGATTGACCGCGTCACCGACGCCCTTCGGCCCGCCACCTGCGTTGAGCCCCTTGTAGGCCGCCACCACGGCGGCGATCGCCCCGAAGATCAGGGCCTTGATCTCGGCGGTCCAGAGGTCCGGCAGCTGCGCGAGCGCGGTGAAGCTCGCGATGTAGGCACCCGGCGTGCCGCCCTGGACGATGACGTTGAAGACGTAGCCGCCGACGACGCCGACCACCGAGACGAGTCCGTTGAGCAGCACCGCGACGAGCATCGAGGCGAGGACGCGCGGCACGACGAGGCGCTGGATCGGGCTGATGCCGAGCACCTCCATGGCGTCGATCTCCTCGCGGATCTTGCGGGACCCGAGGTCGGCGCAGATGGCGGAGCCGCCGGCCCCCGCGATGAGCAGGGCGGTGACGATCGGGCTCGCCTCACGCAGCACGGCGAGCACGCTCGCGGCTCCGGTGTAGGACTGCGCGCCGAGCTGCCGGGTCAGCGTGCCGAGCTGCAGGGCGATGACGGCCCCGAAGGGGATCGACACGAGGGCGGTCGGCAGGATCGTGACGCTCGCGATGAACCAGGCCTGCTGGATGAACTCCTTGACCTGGAACGGCCGCTTGGGCAGGGCCCGGAAGACGTCGAGCGCGAGCGCGAAGAGGGAGCCGGACTGGCGCAGGACGCCGGTGAGGGGTGCAGCCACGTCAGCCCACCTCCACCCGGACACCGGGGATGCCGGCGTTGCGCGACTCGAACGACCCGGGCGGCGGGGTGACGCCGTTGTCGCGGCACCACGCGCCGGCGGGGCGCTCGGCGCGGCGCGGCTGGCCGTCGCTCGTCGCGAGCTGGAGGGCGATCGGCGGCAGGGGCGGCAGCTCCTGACCGGACTCGGCGGCGAGCTCGTCGGCGTCCTTCTCCTCCGACATGCCGATCGGGCCGATCGTCTGCGCGTTGAGGAACTGGCGCACGACGGGCTCCTCGGAGCTGAGCAGCATCTCGCGCGGACCGAACATGGCGAGGTGCTTGTGGTAGAGCAGGCCGATGTTGTCCGGCACCGTGCGGGCCGTGTTGATGTCGTGCGTGACGATGAGGAACGTCGCGTCGATCTGTGCGTTGAGGTCGACGAAGAGCTGGTTGATGTAGCTGGTGCGCACCGGGTCGAGGCCGGAGTCGGGCTCGTCGATGAGCAGGATCTCGGGGTCGAGCACGAGGGCGCGGGCGAGGCCCGCGCGTTTGCGCATGCCGCCGGAGATCTCGCCGGGGAGCTTGCCCTCGGCGCCGGAGAGACCGACGAGCTCCATCTTCTCGGTGACGATCCGCCTGATCTCGGCCTCGGTCTTCTTCGTGTGCTCGCGCAACGGGAAGGCGACGTTGTCGTAGAGGGTCATCGAGCCGAAGAGGGCGCCGTCCTGGAAGAGGACGCCGAAGAGCTTGCGCACCTCGTAGAGGTCGGCCTCGCGCAGGCGCGTCAGGTCCCGACCGTTGATGACGATCGACCCGGCATCCGGCTTGAGCAGTCCGACGAGCGTCTTGAGGAACACCGACTTGCCCGTGCCCGAGGGCCCGAGCATGACGGAGATCTCCCCCGCGGGAAGCGTGAGGGTCACGTCCCGCCAGATCGTCTGCGAACCGAAGGTCTTGGTCAGACCTGTGACCGCGATCTCCACACCCATGTGGCATCCACCTTTGTCTTCCTGGCCGTCTCGACTCGGCTACGGGGGAAACGACAGGGCGGCACGGAAGTTACGCGCGGGTTCGGTTCGGCGGGCTCGGACGCCCTCACCTGACTACCCTGTGAGAACCATGTGAACGAGGAGGGGTGCATGCGCGCAGAACTGCGGCCGTCACAGGTCGCACCGGGGGCTGTGCTCGAGCTCGAGGGCCGCCAGCGCCGCGTCATCGGCAGCCTGCACTTCGTCATGGACGGCACGCAGTGGCGCGAGCACTGCGTGCAGACCTCGCCCGGCCCGAAGGAGTGGCTCTCGATCCGCCCCCGGGGCGGGGTGACGGTTGTGCACTGGACGCCGCGCTACGACCTCTTCGGCGAGCCCGACCCGGCGGGGGTCACGATGGACGGGAGCTCGTGGACCCTCGACAGCTCCGGGCACGCCACGTACACCGCCACGGGCGACACGGGCACCGGCCCGAGCGGGTCGTGCGACTTCGTCGAGTACGTCGAGGACGTCGAGGAGGTCGGGAGCGGGGCAGCCGACGTGCCCGTGCGGGTCGGCCGGCTGCTCGTCTTCGAGAGCTTCGACGGCGGGGTGTGGGAGGTCAGCATCGGCCGCCGCCTGGCCCCGGGGGCGGTGCGCGGCTACCGGGGCGGCGCCTGAAGCAGCGCCCGACCGAGCACCTGACGCAGCGTCTGACCCAGCGCCTGACCCAGCGCCTGACCCAGCGCCTGACCCAGCGCCTGACGCAGGGCCTGACGCAGTGTCAGCGGTGGGTGCCGGTGACCTCGTGGCTCACGTCGTCGCCATCGACGCGGAGGGTGACGGCGGCGACACGCTCGCTTCCCTCGACCTCGTCGAGGCGCCCGAGCACCTCCGCCAGGCGCCCGAACGTCTCCTGCGTCGGGACCGGCGCCTGCCCGTCGGCGTTGCCCGACAGGCCCGTCAGTCGAAGGTCCGGGTCGATCGTGAGCGCGGCCGTCAGGCGCTGGACGGGCGCGCCGCGCTGCTCCTCGATGCCCTGGCGCAACGTCCGGGCGAGGTCGTCGAGGACCTCCGAGGAGGTATGCCGGGTGGTGGCCTCGGCGCCGACCGCGGCGGCTGGCGCGGGCTCGGTCTCGGTCTCGAGCGCGGACTCGGTCTCGGACTCGATCACCGGCACGGGCTCAGGCGCAGCCTCGGACGACGGCTGCGGCACCGAGTCGGCCAGGGGTTCCGGCGCGGGCTCGGGTTCGGTTGCGGCAGAGGGCTGCCCGCTCGGGGCCGCCGGCGCGGCGTCAGCACGCGGCGCGTGCCCCTCGCTGAGGAAGCCGATGCCTGCGAACTCGATCTTGCCGAAGTCGACCTCGGCGTCGCGGGCGAGGGAGTTGTCGATGACGTAGGCGAGGTTGACGGCGAGGTCGGTCATGCCGGGGTGCAGCTGCTGGCCGACGAAGCGCGCGCAGAGGAGCAGGGCGTGCACGCGAACCATGGTGCGGCCCTTGCGGTCCTGCACCTGCTGGTCCGCCTCGACCCGGCCCAAGTCGAAGCCCTCGCCCGGGTAGAAGTGCAGCGGTCGGTCGAGCACGAGGAGGGAGTAGTCCGGACGGTCGGAGCCCGGGATGAGGCGGTAGAGCTCGCCGTTGAGGGGCAGCTGCCACTCGAGCTCGGGAGCGGCCGTGTCGAAGTGGGTGACGCAGACGAGGGGGCCGTAGCGGCCCATCGGGCCGGGCGCGGCCGCCGTGGAAGCCGAGGGCCCCGAGGTCGCAGGCGCAGGAGCAGCGGTCGCCGTGGGGTCGGGCACCGGCACGGGCGGCACCGGCGGAGCGCCACCGGCGTCCGGGCCGGCCGTCCCCGCGTGGTCAGCATCCGGCTTGAAGGTGCGCGACAGCCATCCCATGCGGCAAACCTACCGGGAGCCCCTCGCAGAATCGGCGGGGCGTCGCCGCAACACCTCGGGAGTGTCGAGGGCGTCCTCGTGCGGGGCAAACGGGCGGGGGCGCGCCCGACCGGGCGACACGGCATACGCCGTCGTCTCGCCCGGGACGCGCAGCGCGACCGGTCGTGGTTACGGTGGTCCAGTGACGACAGTGAGCAAGGACGCTCCCGACCTGCGGGCCATCGACGGGCTGGCCGGGTCCCTGACGCCCGGGGCCCTGCTGACCGAGCCGGACAGCGTGGCCGCCTACCGCTTCGACTACACGGCTGACGCCGGAGCCGGTATGCCGCTCGCCGTGATCCGCGCGTCGAGCGCGGCCGACGTGCAGGCCACCGTGCGCTGGGCCGGCGAGCACGGCGTCCCCGTCGTGCCGCGCGGCGCGGGCAGCGGCCTCTCGGGCGGCTCGAACGCGATCGACGGCTGCATCGTGCTCAGCCTCGACCGGATGCGGGCCGTGGAGATCGACCCTGCCACGCGCACGGCCGTCGTCGAGGCGGGCGCGCTCAACGTCGAGGTCAAGCAGGCCGCGGCCGAGCACGGCCTCTGGTACCCGCCCGACCCGTCGTCGTTCGAGATCTGCTCGATCGGGGGCAACGTCGCGACCAACGCCGGCGGCCTCTGCTGCGTCAAGTACGGCGTGACCACCGACTACGTGCTCGGGCTCGACGTCGTCCTCGCCGACGGCACGCTCGTGCACCTCGGTGGGCAGCGGGTCAAGGACACCGCGGGCCTGTCGCTCGTCAAGCTCTTCGTCGGCAGCGAGGGCACGCTCGGCGTCGTGACGCGGGCGACGCTGCGCCTCGTGCCGGCCCAGGCGCCGCCCGCCACGCTGGTCGCGACCTTCGACACCGTCGAGGACGCCGCCCGGGTCGTCGTCGCGGTGGGCAACACGCTGCGCGCCTCGATGATGGAGCTGATGGACCAGACCTCGGTCAACGCCGTCGAGGACCACCGCAGCATGGGCCTGGACCGGGAGGCCGGGGCGATGCTGCTCGCCCAGTCCGACGCGCCGGGCGCCGCGCGCGGCGAGGAGATCGCCGCTATGGAGCGCCTGTGCGAGGCCGGGGGCGCCCGCGAGTGCTTCACGACGACCGATGCCGCCGAGGGCGAGCTGTTCGTCGCCGCACGCCGGGCCGCGATCGTCGCCATCGAGCGGCGCGGCGCGATCATGCTCGAGGACGTCGGCGTGCCCGTGCCGCGCCTGCCCGACCTGCTGACCGGCATCGCCGAGATCTCGCGCCGACACGACGTCGAGATCCCGGTCGTCGCCCACGCGGGTGACGGCAACACCCACCCCGTCATCGTCTATCCCGCCGGCGACGCCGCGGCGAAGGACCGTGCGACACAGGCGTTCTCGGAGGTCATGAGCCTCGCCATCGGGCTCGGCGGCACCATCACCGGTGAGCACGGCATCGGGCGCCTCAAGCGCGCCGCCCTCCCCGAGCAGCTCGGGCCCGACGTCATGGCCCTCACCCACCGCATCAAGCAGGCCCTCGACCCGCAGGGCATCCTCAACCCCGGAGCAGGATTCTGATGACCACTCCCCCCGCGACCACCCGCCGCCTCATCGCCGAGCGACACCTCTTCGGCCCCGGACCGTGCAACCCCTACCCCGAGGCGACCCTCGCGCTCGCGGCGCCGCTCCTCGGGCACCTCGACCCGGACTTCCTCGCCATCATGGACGAGACATGCGATCTGCTCCGCCACGTCTGGGGCACCGACAACCGCCGCACCCTGCCGCTGTCCGCGACGGGCTCGGCCGGCATGGAGGCGGCCTTCGTCAACACCGTCTCCCCCGGCGACGTCGTCGTCGTCGCGGTCAACGGACTCTTCGGCGAGCGCATGGTCGACGTCGCGGGTCGCCACGGCGCCGAGGTGGTCCGGGTCGACCACGAGTGGGGCACGCCGGTCGACGCCGAGCGCGTGGCCGCCGCTCACCCGTCACCGAAGATCATCGCCGCCGTCCACGCCGAGACCTCGACGGGCGTCCGGTCCGACATCGCCGCGCTCGGAGCCCTCAAGGGCGACGCGCTGCTGCTCGTCGACGCCGTGACGAGCATCGGCGGCATCGAGCTGCGCGCCGACGACTGGGGCATCGACATCGGCTACGCCGGCACCCAGAAGTGCCTCGGCGTCGCCCCGGGCCTCGCGCCCTTCACCATCAGCGACCGGGCCTTCGAGCGCCGGGTCGAGAAGCCGTCGTCGTGGTACCTCGACCTCGGCCTGCTCGGCGGCTACGTCGGCGAGGCTTCCGGGGCTGGCAAGCGGACCTACCACCACACCGCCCCGACCGCGATGGTCGTCAGCCTCCACGCCGGCCTGCAGCGCATCGCCGACGAGGGCCTCGAGAAGGTCTGGGACCGCCACGCCGAGGCCGGACGTCTCCTGCAGGACGGCCTCGAGGAGATGGGCCTCGAGCTCTTCGCCGCCGAGGGCTCGCGCCTGCCCGAGCTGACGACCGTCCGCGTCCCCGACGGCGTCGACTCGGCTGCCGTCCGCGCCTACCTGCTCGAGCGTCACGACCTGGAGATCGGGGCCGGCGTGGGCGAGTTCGCCTCGACCGTCTGGCGCATCGGGCTCATGGGCCACAATGCGCGGCCCGACCGCGTCGCCCTCGTCCTCGCCGCCCTCAAGGACGCCCTGGCCCACGCCGCCTGACCATCGTCGCACCACCCCAACGAGTCGATGTATCAGCGCGGCCTCTGGGCCACGCAGATACATCGACCCTCTGGACGGGCAAGCGAAAGGCGGGCCCGACCAGAGGTCGGACCCGCCTTCGTGGTAGAGCAGTGATCCCGGCTGAGCCGGGTCAGATCACTTGAGCTCGACGGTCGCGCCAGCGCCCTCGAGCTGCTCCTTGGCCTTCTCGGCCGCAGCCTTGTCGACACCCTCGAGAACGGGCTTGGGGGCGCCGTCGACGAGGTCCTTGGCCTCCTTGAGGCCGAGGCTCGTGAGCGCGCGGACCTCCTTGATGACCTGGATCTTCTTGTCGCCGGCGGCGGTGAGAACGACGTCGAACGAGTCCTTCTCCTCCTCCTCGACGGCGGCAGCGCCACCGGCACCGGCCGCGGGAGCGGCGGCGACGGGGGCAGCAGCGGTGACCTCGAAGGTCTCCTCGAACTGCTTCACGAACTCCGAGAGCTCGATGAGGGTCATCTCCTTGAAGGCGTCAAGGAGCTCGTCGGTGCTGAGCTTCGCCATGATGGCTTCCTTCCTGTTACTTGCCGTGAGTGGCTGTTTGATGAATCGAGCGGGCGCCGGTGGGCGTCAGCTCTCGTCGCCACCCTCGGCGACGTCGGTGGTTGCCTCGGCGGCCGGAGCCTCCGTGGCGGGGCCCTGCTCCTCGCGCTTCTGGCGCAGAGCCTCGACCACACGGGCCGTCTGCGACAGAGGAGCGACGAAGAGGTAGGCGGCCTTGGTGAGGGAGCCCTTCATGGCGCCCGCAAGCTTGGCCAGCAGAACCTCGCGGGACTCGAGGTCCGCGAGCTTCGTGATCTCCTCGGGGGACAAGGCCTTGCCGTCGAGGACGCCGGCCTTGATCACGAGGAGGGGGTGTGCCTTGGCGAAGTCACGCAGACCCTTGGCCGCCTCGACCGGGTCACCGGTGATGAAGGCGATGGCCGACGGGCCCTGGAGGTGGCCGTCGAAGGCCGTGATACCGGCCTCCTTGGCGGCGCGCTCCGTGAGCGTGTTCTTGACCACGGCGTAGGTGGCGTGTTCCCGGATCGAGCTGCGCAACTGCGAGAGCTGGGCCACGGTCAGACCGCGGTACTCGGTGAGAACGGCCGCACCGGACTCACGGAACTTGTCCGTGATCTCGGCAATGGCAACGTCCTTCTCGGTGTTCGCCATCTGGGCCTCCTTCCCTTGCGTGGTGCCGCCGGGCGAGGATCCGAAGGGCCTGCACGAGAAAGAGCCCCGGCGCAGGGCGCTCGGGGCTCGCAGCGACACACACGAGGTATGCCGTGAGGCTGAGTGTCCTGCGCTGGCTGCCCACAACACGTGCGGGACCTTCGGGAGATCGTGGTTGCCCACGCCCTCCAACCGGCGGTCATTGGTCGTGGACCAGAGTACGGGCAAGGTCCCCTGCCGGCCAAATCGAGGTGGGCACCCCTTGGCTCCGGTCACTCGACGGCCGCTCGCCGGCCACTCGACGGCCTGCACCGCGGCGGGTCAGGCGCCTGATCCCCCACCGCACAGGGTACGTGTCCTACCGTGACACCCATGGCGAGTGGCAGCGCAGGGCGGAGAGCGACCCCTGCCCAGCGGCAGGCGATCCGTCGCCGCCGCTCGTGGGCGGCCCTGGCCGTCATCGTGTGCATCGCCGCGGACATCTGGTCCGTGTCGTGGGCCGGCGCCGGTGAGCCGGTGACCGAGAGCGTGCTGTCGCGCGCGTCCCGGGTGGCCCAGGCTGTCGGACGCGCCCCGGCGGTCTCGATCGACCAGATCGAGCGGGTGCCCGACGCCCAGACCGACTCGCAGACCGACCCCTGGGCCAATCCGCAGGACGGCCGCACCACCTCGGGCGGCTCAGGCGCAACGCCTCCCGCCACGCCGGCCGCAGGCACCGGCGACGGCAAGGACGACAAGGGAGCCGTCATCGAGTCCGGCTCGGGCCGGTTCACGGTCGTCGCCATGCCGGCCAAGGCCCTGCGCCCCGCCCCGGCCGACGGACGCACCGTCCGCTACACGGTCGAGCTCGAGGGAGGCGTCGACATCCGCGCCGAGGACTTCGCCACGACGGTGGGGACGGTGCTCACCGACCCGCGCGGGTGGCAGGCCAAGGACGGCGTCCGCTTCGTCAACGTCTCCCCCGCCGACGCGGCCAAGGGCGCGACCGTCGACCTGCACATCACCCTCGCGAGCCCCGACACGACCGACAAGCTCTGCGCGCCGCTGGAGACCCGGGGACAGGTCAGCTGCCACAACTCCGGCCGCGTCGTGCTCAACCTGCGCCGGTGGGTACTGGGGGCCGAGGCCTACGGCAGCGACGTGGCGCAGTACCGGATCTACCTCGTCAACCACGAGGTCGGCCACGGGATCGGTCACGCCCACGCCTACTGCAGCGGCAAGGGCAAGGTCGCTCCGGTGATGATGCAGCAGACCTACGGCCTCAAGGGCTGCACCGCCTGGCCGTGGCCGACCGCCAAGCCGGCCTGACCGGCTGCACCACCCCGTCAGCGCACCCTCGCGCCCTCGCACGCACGCAGCAGTGGCCGCGGACCTCTCGGTCCGCGGCCACTGCTCTCACCTCATCCGGCCGCCGGGCGCGATCGGCGGCTCAACCCGGCCCTCCTGACCCTGGTCAGAGCAGGGTCGTCGCCGAGGCACCGACCCGGATGACGGAGCCGGTCGGGAGCGAGCCGAAGACGCGGTTCGTGACGATCTCGACCATCACCACGTCGACGGACTTCGAGGTGCGCACGACCTTGTGCAGCGTGACGCGTCCCAGCCCGGGCACCGTGATGACGGTGTTGGGCTTGACCGAGGACGAGATGGCCGGCAGGCCGACGATGCGCAGGCCGACGAAGCGCGAGCGGTCGGTGACGACGGGCACTGCGCCCGGGGCGGCCTGGGAGACGGACGTGTCGGCGATGACGGCGTCGGCGCTGATGAGTCCGCCGAGCACCCGCGGTCCGGCGATGGTGTTCTTCACGGACGAGCTGCGCGTGAGCGTCGTGACCTTCGAGAGCACCTCGGTCGTCGTCGTACCGGTCGACACGAGTCCGGGGACACCTGCCGTGGCGAGGGTGGCCTTGCCGGAGCCACCGGTGCAGGGCGGGTAGGCCAGCGCGGTGCGGCTCGTCGCGACGGCCCCGTTGGCGAGGGTCGCGGACGTGGCGTAGCCGGACCCGCTGACGAGGCCGAGGATCGGTCGCGACAGCGTCGTGCGGGAGACCCCGACGTCGATGCGCGAGCCGATCGGCAGCCCCAGCGAGTTCTTGCCGGTGACCACGACGCGCAGGGCGACGGTGCTGACCTGGAGGTCGTTGCCGACCACGGCCTTGGTCTGCTGGTTGAGGTAGACCGTCGCGAGCGCGGCGCCGGTGGAGGTCTTCAGGGAGATGGCGGAGTTCGGGGCCGGGACGGCGTTGAGCGCGCGGCCGCCGACCTTGAGGCCGACGAGCTGGGACTGGTTGCTGCCGGTCAGTGCGCCGGCGGTGCTGCGGGCCGCGGAGCTCGTCGAGGTGACGGCGTCGGCCCGCACGAGGCCGCCCAGCAGGTTGACGCCGGACGTGGTCGAGGAGGCGCGGCTGGAGTGTCCGCTCGCCGACTGGGCAGACGAGGCGCTCGTGCGGGTGGCCCCGACCGAGGCCGCGGCCGGGACGTTGACCGCGGCGGTCGACCCGGTGACGGTGCGGCCGAACGCCGTCGTGCACCCGATGGCGGCGAGGGCGGTCGGTCCGGAGCGCACCAGTCCGCCGACGACGACGTAGGTGCCGTAGGCCGAGGCGGAGACGCCGGTGCTGGCCGTCGCTGCCGTGGCCGGTGCGGCGCTGATGGGGACGGCCAGTCCTGCGACGGCCGCTGCGGACAGTACTGCCGTGAGCTTCCTGATCATGTCGGTGGTGCTCCTGTCATCGATGCCCTGCTCATCGATCCCCTGACCGATGTACCACGGACAACGAGGCAGGTCTACGGCGTGTTACGCGTCGAATGCGAGAAACGTCGACCCTGTGTGGTAGTGCGGGTATTTGCCCCTTCAACGACCGTCCGACGCCGCGCACGGCGAGAGGCCGGCCCCCGTCGGGGACCGGCCTCTCGTGCTGTCCTCTGGCGTCGCCGCCGTCCGCCCTCAGCGGGGGTGGACGACCATGGCCGACCCACCGCCGCGCCGGGTCGGCTCGGCGGCCGCCTCGAACAGGCCGTGGCCGAGGCTGCGGATCGCCGTCACCGCGCCGATCTCGTTGGGCGTGCCGGCCGAGGCCAGCTTGTGGCCCATGGCCGTCAGGGCTGCTCCGGTCGGGCCGCCGAGGATGGCCGGCTCGGCTCCCTCGCTCGCCCCGTTCCGGGAGCTGAGGCGCGGGGCCGCGATGGCGTCCACGAGCGACAGGTTGCGATCGAGGTAGCCGAGGATCGTCTGCGACACCGACGTGATGATCGTCGCGCCACCGGGCGAGCCCACGGCCAGGAACGGCTTGCCGCCGTCGAGCAGGATGGTCGGGCTCATCGAGGACCGGGGCCGCTTGCCGGGGCCGGGCAGGTTCGGGTCCGGCACGCCCGCCGTCAGCGGCGTGAAATTGAAGTCGGTGAGCTCGTTGTTGAGCAGGAAGCCGTAGCCCGGGACCGTGATGCCCGAGCCACCCGTCTGCTCGATCGTCAGGGTGTAGGACGCGACGTTGCCCCAGCGGTCGGTGACCGTCAGGTGCGAGGTCGACTGACCCTCGTAGGGCTCCTTCTGAGCGACCGTGCCGGGAGCACACGAGGTGTAGGAGCCGTCGGGCGAGCCGAACGGGATCGGTCGCGGCTGCGCCTTCATGGGGTCGAACAGGCAGGCCCGCTCAGCCGCGAAGGCCGGGTCGGTCAGCTCCTTGACCGGCACGCCGGGCACGTCACCGACCCAGCGGTTGCGGTCGGCGAAGGCCGTGGCCGACGCCTCGGAGAACCGGTGGAGGTAGTCGACGTCGGACAGCGCCGAGGTCTTGACGCCGGTGCGGTCCTCGTAGGCCTGGACGAGGCCCAGGATCTCGGCCACGGCGATGCCGCCGGAGCTCGGGACCGGCATGCCGTAGACGTCGTAGCCCTTGTACTGCGAGTGGATGGGGGCCTTGGTCAGCGCGCGGTAGGCCCTGAGGTCGGACATCGTCATCTGCCCACCCATGACGGAGGCGCCCGACGTGGTGTGCGGGGCGCGCGACTCGGCCACGATCGCCTGACCGAGCCGGCCGGCATACAACGCCTGGGTGCCCTGCGTGCGCAGCGTGCGGTACGCCTTGGCCATGTCGGGGTTGGTGAAGACCGAGCCGACCGCGGGCGCCTTGCCGTCACGCAGGAAGACCTCGGCCGTGGCGGGGAAGACCGAGAAGCGCGCGGCGTTGGCCGTCGTCTGGTCGGCGAAGGTCTGGTCGACGACGAAGCCCTTCTCGGCGAGACGCTCGGCAGGCTTCAGCGCCGCGTTGAGCGAGAGCGTGCCGTGGTCGCGCAGCGCCTTGGCCCACAGCGCCGGCGTGCCGGGCACCCCGATCGACAACCCCGAGTTGACGACGGTGTTGAAGTTCATCGCCGACCCGTCAGGGTTGCGGAACGTGTTCTCCGTGAACGTCGCCGGCGCCGTCTCGCGACCGTCGATCGTCGTGACATGTCTGGTGCGGGCGTCGTAGTAGACGAGGAACCCGCCGCCGCCGATGCCGGCGCTGTAGGGCTCCGTGACGCCGAGCGCCGCCGCGGTCGCGACGGCCGCGTCGGCCGCGTTGCCCCCGCGAGCCAGCACGTCGATGCCGACCTGGGAGGCATCCCGGTCGACCGAGCTGACCGCGCCTCCCGATCCGGTCATGACCGCCGCCTTGGGCAGCGGGGTGGGCCTGCCGTGCCACCCGTGGTCCCGCGCCGGCGCGGCCGCGGGCGCAGCAGAGGGTTGGGCACCGGCCGTGGCCGGGAGCAGGGAGAGTGGGAGTCCGACGACGAGAGCGCCGAGGACCCAGCGTGAACGTGTCGTGGTGCGTGCGCTGTGACGACTCATCTTTCGACCGTACTGGGGCGTTACGGACCCCGCCCGACGAAATTCCCGGCGCCCGACGCATGGGACGGAGCGCTCACTCGACTGGGGAGGAGCGTTCATTCGAGACCAGGAGCGAGTGGGAGCGCGGTGACCACGAGCGACGCGGCGCGCGTTGCTGGGAGCGGCATCGGCGACGGGCAGCGTGTCCCGAGAAGCGAGCGTCCCGGCATACGCCCGTCGTCGCTCCACGCCGCGAGCAGTGACACGCGACGTGGTGCAGCCAGCCACACGGCGAGAGCCCGCCAGCCACACGAAAGCGAGAGCCCGCCACCCCCCCAGGGGGTGACGGGCTCTCGACTGCGTGGGTCAGGCGATCAGGCCTGGTCCTCCTCGGCGAGGAGGTTGCGCGTCTTGGAGAAGTCGAGCGGGATGCCCGGGCCCATCGTCGTGCTGACGGTGGCCTTCTCGATGTAGCGGCCCTTGGAGCTGGCCGGCTTCAGACGCAGGATCTCCTCGAGCGCGGCGGCGTAGTTCTCGACGAGCTTGGCCTCGTCGAAGGAGGCCTTGCCGATGATGAAGTGGAGGTTCGCGTGCTTGTCGACGCGGAACTCGATCTTGCCGCCCTTGATGTCGGCGACGGCCTTGGCGACGTCCATCGTCACGGTGCCGGTCTTCGGGTTGGGCATGAGGCCACGCGGGCCGAGCACCTTGCCGAGACGGCCGACCTTGCCCATGAGGTCGGGGGTGGCGACGACGGCGTCGAAGTCGAGCCAGCCGCCCTGGACCTTCTCGAGCAGGTCGTCGGAGCCGACGTGGTCGGCGCCGGCCTCGCGGGCGGCCTCGGCCTTGTCGCCGTTGGCGAAGACGAGGACGCGGGCGGTCTTGCCCGTGCCGTGCGGCAGGTTGACCGTGCCGCGGACGGCCTGGTCGGCCTTGCGGGGGTCGACGCCGAGGCGCATGGCGACCTCGACGGTCTCGTCGTACTTGGCCTTGGCGGTCTGCTTGGCGACGCGGACGGCCTCGAGCGGGGCGTAGACCTTGCCCGGCGTGACGAGCTCGGCTGCGGCGCGGTAGTTCTTGCTGCGCTTCATGGAACTGCTCCTTGCGTTTTCGTGGAGTCGTGGTGCGACCGTGCGCTGGTCTCCCACGGGGGCTTCGCGGCCGTATGCCGTGTGCCCCGGTTCGGGGTGGCCCGCCCTCACGAGGAGGGCGGGCTCCCGAAGCTTCGGTGACCCGAGCTGCTCAGAGCTGGGCTCAGAGCTCGGTGTCGATGCCCATCGAGCGGGCGGTGCCGGCGATGATGCGCGCCGCCATCTCCTCGTCGTTGGCGTTGAGGTCTTCCATCTTCTGACGGGCGATCTCGAGGACCTGGTCGCGCGAGAGCTTGGCGACCTTGGTCTTGTGCGGCTCACCGGAACCCTTGGCGACGCCGGCGGCCTTTTTGATGAGCTCGGCGGCCGGCGGGGTCTTCGTCACGAAGGTGAACGAGCGGTCCTCGTAGACCGTGATCTCGACCGGGATGACGTTGCCCCGCTGGGACTCCGTCGCGGCGTTGTACGCCTTGACGAACTCCATGATGTTGACGCCGTGCTGACCGAGGGCCGGGCCGACGGGCGGGGCGGGGGTGGCCTGACCGGCCTGGATCTGCAGCTTGATGAAGCCGGAGACCTTCTTCTTGGGGGGCATGGATGCCTACCTTCTTCGTTGTGGACCGACGCCGTGGGCGATGACCCGGTTGCATGCCGGTGCGGGGTGCCGCACCGAACGTGGTGGGACCTTGCTCAGATCTTGGCGACCTGGGCGAAGGAGAGCTCGACCGGGGTCTCCCGGCCGAAGATCGAGACGAGCACCTTGAGCTTCTGCGTGTCGGTGTTGATCTCGGAGATCGTGGCGGGAAGGGTCTCGAAGGGCCCCTCCATGACGGTGACGGACTCGCCGACCTCGAAGTCGACGACGCGGACGTCCTTCGGGGCGCCCGAGCCGGAGGCGGCAGCGGCGCCGTCGGCACCGGCAGCGGCCTCGAAGGTCGGGGCGAGCATCGTGAAGACCTCGTCGATCGACAGCGGCACGGGCTGGTGGGCGTTGCCGACGAAGCCGGTGACGCCCGGCGTGTGGCGCACGGCGCCCCAGCTCTCGTCGGTGAGGTCCATGCGGACGAGGACGTAGCCGGGCATCCGGACGCGACGGACCTGCTTCTTCTGGCCGTTCTTGATCTCGGTGACCTCCTCCATGGGGACCTCGATCTCGAAGATGAAGTCCTCCATGTTGAGGGTCTGGATGCGCGTCTCGAGGTTGGCCTTCACGCGGTTCTCGTAGCCCGCGTAGGAGTGGATGACGAACCAGTCGCCGAAGCGGCTGCGCAGGTCGGCCTTGAAGTCGGCGACCGGGTCACCGCTGCCCTGGGCAACCGGCTCGGCGGTCTCGCCGGCGTCGTCGCCCTCGGAGGTCTCGTGCTCGGTGGCCTCGGAGTCGTCGGCGGACGCGTCGGCCTCGAGCTCGTCGGTCGCGTCGGAGTCGGTGTCCTCAGCACCCGACTCGACGTCGGACGCCGCGAGCTCGTCGGTCTCGACCGCGGGGTCGACGACGTCGCTCTCGGTGCTCTCGCCGTTCGGGGCGCCCTCGTGGGCGAACTGCTCGGACACGCTCTGACCTACTTCCTTGCTCGTGGACCAGCCGGTGGGGGCTGGCGGTGACATCCCGTGGTGCGGGGCGCCGACTCGTGCGTCAGGTGGCCGAGCCGGTGAAGGCCCAGGAGATCAGCCGGCTCAGACCGAAGTCGAGCCCTGACACGAGGGCCATCATGATCACGACGAACACGACCACGACGGTCGTGTAGCGCACGAGCTCGGGGCCCGTCGGGCGCACGACCTTGCGCAGCTCGTCGAGGATCTGGCGCACGAAGAGGCTGATCGCGCCGAAGAGACGCGACACCGGGTTGCCGCCGCGAGCCTTGTCGGCACGGCCGGACCCGCGCTTGGCGCTCGTCTCGGTCACGATTCCTTCTTTCTGCCTGGGTGTCGGCCCGCGACAGCAGCCCGCTGCGTGTCATCCACGCTGGGCCATAGTCGCGTGCCGCCTTGCACGACGACCACATCACTGGGATGCGCAGGGCAAGAGGGACTCGAACCCCCAACCGCTGGTTTTGGAGACCAGTGCTCTACCAATTGAGCTATTGCCCTTCGCCGCGGACGTTGGGTGTCCACGGCGGGACGGCATGCGTCAGCATGGCCAGCGAAGCCGTCCGAGGGACGATCATACGGGACGGATGCGCCGCAACGCGAACCGACCACGTGGACCCACCCGAGCAGCACTGCTGGGGTCGGCCCGACCGCCTGGTCCACCCTACGCCGCAGGCTCGCCGCCGCCACCCCGCTGCCACCCCGACGGGAGCGCGCGCCCTCGTGGAAGCCGGCGACCCGGCATACGGACTCGGCCGCCCGGGAGGGCTGACGCAGTGGCAGGATCGAGACGTGACGAACCCGCGCACCCCCCTCGCGTCCCTGTCCGACGACGACCTGGCCGGCTTCCTCGCCGAGCAGCGGTCCGCCTACGAGGCCCTCAAGGCCCGCGGGCTCAAGCTCGACCTGACGCGCGGCAAGCCGTCGGCGGCGCAGCTGGACCTGTCCGACGACCTGCTCCACCTGCCGACGACGACGAAGGACCGCGCTGGCGTCGACGTGCGCAACTACGGCGGTCTCGAGGGCCTCGCCGAGCTGCGCGAGATGTTCGCCGAGCTGCTCTGGGTCGAGCCCTCGCAGGTCGTGGCGGGCGGCAACTCCAGCCTGACGATGATGTACAGCACCATCGTCGACTTCCTGCTCTTCGGCGGCGTCGAGTCCCCGCGCCCGTGGAGCCAGGAGGAGAAGGTCCGCTTCATCTGCCCCGTGCCCGGCTACGACCGGCACTTCTCGATGCTCGCCTCGTTCGGCATCGAGATGGTGACCGTCGACATGCACGAGGACGGCCCGGACATCGCCACCGTCGAGGCGCTCGTCAAGGACGACCCGAGCGTCAAGGGCATCTGGATCGTGCCGACCTACGCCAACCCCTCCGGCGCCGTCGTGTCGCAGGAGATCGCGGCGCGGCTCGCGGCCATGCCGACCGCGGCCCCCGACTTCACGATCTTCTGGGACAACGCGTACGCCTTCCACCACCTGACCGAGGACGAGGCCAAGAGTGCGGACATCCTCAGCCTGGCGGCGGCCTCCGGCCACCCGAACCGCCCGATCATGTTCGCCTCGACCTCGAAGATCACCTTCGCCGGCGCCGGCGTGGCCGTGCTCGCCGCGAGCGAGGCCAACGTCAAGTGGTACCTCGGGCACCTGGCCATGGGCTCCATCGGTCCCGACAAGGTCAACCACCTGCGCCACGTCGAGTTCTTCCGCGACGCCGACGGCGTGCGGGCGCACATGCGCAAGCACCGCGAGATCATCGCGCCGAAGTTCGCGGCGGTGAACGAGGCGCTGACCAGCGGTCTGGAAGGCCTCGAGGTCGCCGAGTGGAGCCACCCGACCGGTGGCTACTTCGTCAACCTCGACGTGCTCGACGGCACCGCCTCGCGCGTCGTCGCCCTGGCCAAGGAGGCCGGCATCGCCCTGACGCCCGCCGGCGCGTCCTTCCCCCTCGGCCAGGACCCCCGTGACCGCAACATCCGCCTCGCCCCGACCTTCCCGGTGCTCGAGGAGGTGCGCACGGCCATGGCCGGCGTCGCGACGTGCGTCGCCCTCGCCGCGGCCGAGAGGCTGACGCAGGACCGCGCTGCCCGGGTAGGGGCAGAAGGCGACGGCGACACGCCGCCCGCGCACCACGCCACGAACACCGCCACGAACACCGCCACCGAAGGAGCCTCGCGATGAGCGACACCGGTCCCAACGAGAACATCTCCGACGACCTGACCACCTACAGCGTCGACGACGAGGACCAGCTCCAGCCCGAGGACACCCTCGACGACGGCGACCTCGACGACGTGCTCGACCGCGGCTACTCCCCCAACGACCGCCCGCAGGGCGTCACGGCACACGGCACGACCGCCTACGAGGAGTCCCTCGACGAGACCATCGACGAGCGCATCCGCCAGGAGGTGCCCGACCCCAACTCGGCCTACGGCGCGCCCGACAACGAGAGCGGCCTCGACGACGACCGGGTCGGCGGCGACGACCCCGACTCCATCGACGCCGAGGACGACTGGCTCGGCGACAACGAGGTGGGCGACGCCCGCGCGGGCCGTCTCGTCGCGGACGACGAGGGCGCCCACGAGGACGACGAGAAGCAGGTGTGGGCCAGCGACGTGGGCGTCGACGGGGCCGGCGCCTCGGCCGAGGAGGCCGCCATGCACGTCGTCGACGAGATCGCCTCCGAGCCCGACGAGGACTGAGAGCCCTGGGGGCGCAGGCTCCCTGACGAGACGACGAGAGGCCACGGCCGGCACCAGCCGGTCGTGGCCTCTTTCGCACCCGCCGTGGCCGCTCGGCGCGTGCCGGGGCCGGGTGACACACTGACCCGCATGACGCGCTCGGTGCAGGACCTGCCCAAGGCCCACCTGCACCTCCACTTCACCGGGTCGATGCGGGTCGGGACGGTGCGCGAGCTCGCCGCCACGCACGGCATCCGCCTCCCGGACGCCCTCGTCTCGGAGTGGCCGCCCCGGCTCGCCAAGGCCACCGACGAGCGCGGCTGGTTCCGCTTCCAGCGGCTCTACGACGCCGCCCGGGCGTGCGTGCGCAGCGAGGAGGACATGCGCCGGATCGTGCGCGAGGCCGCCGCCGACGACGTCGCCGAGGGCTCGCGCTGGCTCGAGCTGCAGGTCGACCCGACGTCGTACGCCCCGTTCGTCGGCGGCATCACGCCGGCGCTCGAGATCGTGCTCGACGAGGCCCGCAAGGTGTCCGCATCGGGCGAGATCGGCGTCGCCGTCGTCGTCGCGGCGAGCCGGATGCGCCACCCCCTCGAGGCCCGGACGCTCGCGCGCCTCGCCGCCCACCACGCCGGTGACGAGGCCGGCGACGTCGTCGGCTTCGGCCTGTCCAACGACGAGCGACGGGGGGCGGTGGCCGACTTCGCGCCGGCCTTCGTTATCGCCCGTCGGGCCGGCCTCGCCCTCGTGCCGCACGGCGGTGAGCTGCTCGGCGCCCAGTCGGTCATGGAGACGCTCGAGCACCTCGACCCCGACCGCATCGGCCACGGCGTGCGCAGCGTCGAGGACCCGCAGGTGCTCGACGCCGTCGCCGAGGCGGGCGTGACCCTCGAGGTGTGTCCCGGCAGCAACGTCGCGCTCGGGGTCTACGCCGAGGCCGGCGAGGTGCCGCTGCGCCGGATCATCGAGGCCGGCGTCCCCGTCGCCCTCGGGGCCGACGACCCGCTACTCTTCGGCTCGCGCCTCGTGGCCCAGTACGCCGCGGCCCGCGACCTCGGCCTCGACGACGCGGAGCTGGCCCGGCTCGCCCGCGGCTCCCTCGAGGGCAGTCGTATGCCGTCGGCCCTGCGCCGCGCGGCACTGGCCGACGTGGACGCCTGGCTCGACACCCCGGCCTGACCTCGGCGTGAGACGGAGCACACGCCGGACCGGGCCGTACCGGGACACAACGGACGCCGTCCTCGGGGTGCCACGGGGCCGCGCCCGCGTCGCGGCGGTCCGCCGGGTTTGCTGATCCTCGGTGCGCCCGGTCATGCTGGTGGGGACATGAAGACTTCTGCCGCCATCACCGCACGCCCATCGACCGCCCCTCGAGCCCGTCTGCGGCGCCTCGCCGTCGTCGGTCTCGTCGCCCCAGTCGTCGCGCTCGCGGCGTGCAGCGGCGAGGCTGCCGTCACCGCCGACCCGACCGCACCGGCCGGCGCCACCACGGCCAGCCCGAGCTCACCCGCCACGACCTCGGCCCAGCCGTCGACAACGGCCCCGACCACCTCGGCCACGACCGACGCTCCCCCGACCGACAAGGTGTCGTACACCTCGGTCAAGGCCGTCATCAAGGACCCCGACCTCGGACACACGATCACCGCGGTCCGGGTCGCCCGGCACCTCAAGTGGCCGAGCGGGCAGCCGGTCGGTGCCGAGCAGTTCGAGATCGTCGGCGTGCGCCTGACCGCCTCGGCCGGGTCGCGCTACTCCGCCTCGATCGACCCGTCGATGTTCTCGCTCATCGCCGCCGACCCCAAGCAGACGGTCACGCCGACGAGCGAGTTCACCAAGCGCTGGAACGCCATCCCGCTCAAGTCCGCCAAGCGGTCGACGACGACGAGCGGCTGGGTGTTCTTCAAGGTCAACCGCGGCACGACGAGCGCACTGCGCCTCGCCTTCAACCGCCCGGCCTACCAGGTGAGCACGACCGACAAGAACATCGGCGCCAAGACCTTCTCCGTCGTCCTGACGAAGTAGCGGCTGCGCGTCACCCCAGACGGAAGGCCCCGGCTCCCAACGGAACCGGGGCCTTCCGTCTGCGCGGGGTGAGGCGTTGGGTCGCGAGTCAGAGCTGCTCGCCGACGATGACCGGCTCGTTGACGAGGGTGACGCCGAAGGTGTCACGGACCCCGTCACGCACCTGGCGGGCGAGGGCGAGCACGTCTGACGTCGTGGCGCCGCCGCGGTTGGTGACGGCCAGCGTGTGCTTCGTCGACAGTGCGGCCGGTGCGGGCAGCCCGAAGCCCTTGCTGAAGCCGGCGTGGTCGATGAGCCACGCCGCGCTCGTCTTGACCCGGCCGTCCGGCTCGGGGAAGCGAGGGGGTGTGGGCCCCTCCCACCCGAGCCGCTCCCCCACCCGCTCGACGAGGGTGTCGAACTCGTGGCGGCTGAGGATCGGGTTGGTGAAGAACGAGCCGCACGACCAGGTGTCGGGGTCGGCGTCGTCGAGCACCATGCCGCGGGAGCGGCGCTGCTCGAGGACCGCCTCGCGGGCGTCGGAGAGGGGGACGCGCGTGCCGAGCTCGACGTCCAGGCCCTTCGCCAGGGCGGCATACGCGATCGGGCGGCTGAGGTCGGCGACCTCGAACTGGAAGAGCACGTCGAGCACCACGTAGCGCGAGTGGCCCTTGAAGCGGGAGTGGCGGTAGGTGAAGGCGCAGTCGGCGTTCATGAACGTGCGCACGGCCTGCTCCTGCCGGTCCCACGTGCGCACCTGGGCGATGGTCTGCGAGACGTCCTGGCCGTAGGCGCCGACGTTCTGGATGGGGGTGGCGCCGGTGCGCCCGGGGATGCCGCTCAGCGCCTCGACACCGGCCCAGCCCTCCGCGACCGCGCGGGCCACGACGTCGTCCCACACCTCGCCCGCTGCCACCCGCACCACGGCTCCGCCGCAGTAGTCGGCGGACTCCGGCTCGATGCCGGACGTCGCGACGTGCACGACCGTGCCCTCGAAGCCGTCGTCGGACACGATGAGGTTGGAGCCTCCGGAGACGACGAGCAGCGGCTCGTCGGCGTCGTCGACCTCCCGCACCGCGTCGACGAGCTCGTCGGTGGTCGAGACGGTGACGAGACGGGCGGCCGGACCGCCGACGCGCATCGTCGTCAGCGTGGAGAGGGGGACGTCGTGTTGCTCGCGCACGGGTGGGCCGATCCGGTCAGTCCAGGACGACGACGGCGAGGGCGCGGCCGAGGACCTTCTCGCCACCCGCGGTCGCGGTCAGCTCGACGGTGACCCGCTTGGCCTCGGGGTCGGCGGCCTTGACGACGCCGGACACCTCGATGTCGGCTCCGGCCTCGTAGGGCACGACGACCGGCTTGGTGAAGCGCACGCCGTACTCGACGACGCGACCGGCGTCGCCGGCCCAGTCGGTGACGAGGGTGACGGCCGAGCCCATCGTGAACATGCCGTGGGCGATGACGTCGGGCAGCCCGACCTCCTTGGCGAACCGCTCGTCCCAGTGGATCCGGTTGCGGTCGAGCGAGGCCCCGGCGTACTGCACCAGGCGGGCGCGGTCGACGTGGACGGTGCGCGCGGGCAGGGCGTCGCCGACCGAGACGCTGTCGAAGGCGCGCACCTCGGTGGCTGCCGGGGTACTGGGCTGGGCGGACATCACTCGCCTCCTCGGATGACGATGGTCGACGTGGCCGTGCAGACGGCCTCGCCCTGCTCGGTGGCGAGCTCGGTGCGGGTGGTCACCATGGCGTGACCGCCGGCCTCGCGGACGGTGTCGACGTGCAGGGTGCCGACGACGGCGTCACCGGCCGTGAGCGGCCGATGGTGGGTGAAGCGCTGCTCGCCGTGGACGACCCGCGAGAAGTCGATGCCGGCCTCGGGGTCGCTGATCAGCTGCGCGTCGCACTGCTGGGCGATGAGCACCGCGAACGTCGGCGGCGCGATGACGTCGGCGTAGCCGCGGGCGCGCGCCACCTCGGCGTCGACGTGCACCGGGTCGGACGAGCCGACCGCCTCGGCGAACTCGCGGATCTTGGCGGCACTGACCCGATAGGTCTCGGTGGGCGGGTAGACCCGGCCCTGGAAGTCTGCGTTCACCGGCATACCGGCACCCTATCGACCGACGCCGACGCGGGCCCGCGCTGCCCACCGCGGGTGAACACGACCGTCGCGGGCCGGGAACGACGACGCTCCCCCGGCCACAGGCCGAGGGAGCGTCGAGGTGGAGCTGGGTTCAGCGGGTCTCGCGGTGCTCCGTGTGCTTGCCGCACTTCGGGCAGAACTTGTTCATCGCGAGACGGTCGGGGTTGTTCCGACGGTTCTTCTTGGTGATGTAGTTGCGGTCCTTGCAGTCCACACACGCCATCGTGATCTTCGGACGGACGTCGCTGCTCTTGCTGGCCACGGCAACCTGCTCTTTCGGGAACGTACTTGGGTGTTCGGTCGTCTTGCGACGGGTGTCGCGCGGCGCGTCACGCGTTCCGGGCGGCATCCCCGGGGTGACACGCAGGCGCGACGTCCAAGGTTACGCGACACCCCGATGATTCCAAAAATCGAAGCGGATGCGCGCGGAAGTGGTAGCGGGAGCGGGGCTCGATCCCGCGACCTCACGATTATGAGTCGTGCGCTCTAACCAGCTGAGCTACCCCGCCATGGGCTGTCGTCCTCCGGCCCTGCCGCAACTGCGACACGGGCCGGAGACCGACCGACCAGAGCCCCAATAGGGAATCGAACCCTAGACCTTTTCCTTACCATGGAAACGCTCTGCCGACTGAGCTATTGGGGCACGGCCGACCCGGTGAAAACGTCTTGAGAACGCCTTCAGGTCGACCTGTTGTGCGACGGCGAGACTACACGTTCCGCGGCGCGGATACGAAATCGACCCCCGATCCACGCGAGGTCCCGGTGTCGCGGCACGGCGGCTGGGAGGATCGGCCCATGAGCGAGTCGCCGTCGCCGGACGAGCAGGAGCGCCAACAGCCCGTCGGGCCTCGCCCCGCCCGCACGGGGCCGCGGACGCCCGCGCCGTCCGGGGAGCCTGCTGCCGTCGCCGACGTGCAGGTTCGCTTCGACCGGCGGAGCGTGTGGCGCGCCGGCTGGACGCTCGTCGGAGTCGTGGCCCTCGCGGCTCTCGGCAAGTGGGTGCTCGACGACGGCGGCACCGTCATCTTCACCCTCGTCATGTCGATGCTCGCGGCGATCGCCATGGAGCCCGCGGTCGCTCGGCTGTCGCGGCGGATGCGGCGCGGTCTCGCGACGTTCATCGTCATGTTCGGCGTGATCCTCTTCTTCGTCGTCTTCCTCATCGCCTTCGGACAGCTGCTCGCCGAGCAGCTCGGGACGCTCGTGCGCGCGGTGCCCGACCTGCTGCGACACGTCACGACGTGGGCCGCCGAGACGTTCGGGATGTCGCTCGACTACGCGACGATCCTGGGGCAGCTCGGCATCGGCACGTCGGTGCTGACCTCGGCCGCGCAGAGCATCGCCGGCGGTCTCGTCGGTGCGCTGGCCACGGTGCTCGGCGCGGCGTTCAGCAGCCTGACGTTCGCCTTCTTCACCTTCTACCTCTCGGCCGACCAGCCGCGGCTGCGTCGCTGGGTCGCCCGCCTGGCGCCGCCCCGCCGGCAGGAGATGCTCTCGACGGCGTGGGAGCTGGCCATCATCAAGACCGGGGGCTACGTCTCGGCCCGGCTCGTGCTGGCGGCCATCTGCGGCGGGCTCTCGGCGGCCTTCATGCTCGTCATCGGCATGCCCTACTGGCTGGCCCTCGGCATCTGGACCGGCGTCGTGGCGCAGTTCGTGCCGACGGTCGGGACCTACATCGCGATCGCCCTGCCCGTCTTCGTCGGGCTCGTCGGCCCCCAGCCGTGGCAGGGCGTGGCCATGCTCGCCTTCGCGCTCGTCTACCAGCAGGTCGAGAACCTCACCCTCGAGCCGCGCATCTCGGCCCAGGCGGTCAACGTCCATCCCGCGGTGTCCTTCGCCGCAGTGCTCTTCGGGGCCGCGCTCTTCGGGGTCGGCGGCGCTTTCGTCGCCGTCCCCGTCGCCGCCCTCCTGCTCGCGCTCTTCGAGATCTACTCCCGCACGTACGAGCTGACGCCGGAGCTCGCGGCGACCCAGCCCGGCGAGCGGCCCCCGTCTGACGAGACGGACGAGTCGGAGGGCGCCGTGGCCTCGGGCCGCAGGCTCGCCGAGCGGGTGCGTCGACGGCTGCACCGCGACTGACGATCCGGCCCCGCCCGCCCGTGCCTCAGTCGCCGGCGTCGTGGGCGTCGAGCGCCTTCCGGGCCGCCGCCTCCTCCTCCTCGCGTCGATCGCGTATGCCGTGTGCCTCGTCGAGCTCGCCCGTCACCTTCTCGAGGCGTGCCCTCGCGGTCGCCAGCCGTCGTTCGAGGTCGGCGATGCCCTCGGTGACCTCCTCCTGACGGGCGGTCAGGACCGCGACCTGGCGGTCGGCGGCCCGCAGCTCGGTGCGGGCTGTCTCGACGGCCGACTGCAGCCGGGTCCGCTCGGCGGTGCGCCTGCTGCGGCGCCGCTCCTCGAGGTCGACCGGGTCACCGCCCCCGCCGGGGAGCACGGACAGGGACGGGCGCGTGGGCCCGTCGCCGTCACCCCCGTCGCCCTCGTCGCCGGCGTCGCCCAGGGCGACGACGTCCGCGACGTCGACGGAGCCGAACCCGGAGTAGCTGAGCGCCTTGACGAGCGCACCCGTGAGGACGGAGGCCTCCGCACCCTCGTCCGCGATGAGCGCCGTCAGGGTCTCGCGCACCTCCTGGGCCACACCCGCACCGAGCCGCTGGCCCTGCTCGCCGGCGACCTCCGCGATGCGGTCGGCAAGGGCGTCGACGCGCCAGGCGCGCTCCCGGCCGAGCACCCGGAGCTGGTCGGCGTCGAGGGTGCGCTGCGCCTCGCGGAGCAGGTCGGCGAAGGCGCGCAGCTCGTCGACCTCGTCGCCGTGCTCGCGGACGAAGTGGTTGACCGCCCACGCTGCCACCGTCGGCTTGCGCAGCGCGCCGATCGACGTGGCCAGGGACTTCTCGCCGGCGGCCCTCGCCTCGGCCACCAGCTCGGCACGCAACGGCGTGAAGCGGGCGGGCGGGACGGCATACAGCTGCTCGACGGCGGCGCGCAGGTGCAGGATCACCCGTGCATCCTCCCGCAAACCCGCTGGTGCGGCCCGCTGCGGAGCGGCAGGCTGGGCGGGTGATCTGGATCTGTGCCACGTGCGCCGTGGAGACCGACGACCTGCCCACGCCCCCGGAGGCCTGCGCCGTCTGCGAGGACGAGCGACAGTGGGTGCCTGCGGGCGGCCAGCGCTGGACGACGCTCGAGGAGCTGCGCGAGGCAGGGACCCGGATCACCGTCGAGCCGGTCGAGACGGACCTCTGGGGGCTGCGCGCCGACCCGGAGGTCGGCATCGGTCAGCAGACCATGGTCGTCCGGGTGCCCGAGGGCGTGCTGCTCTTCGACTGCGTCGGCTACGTCGACGACGAGTCGCTCGAGCTCGTGCGGTCGCTCGGCCCGACGCTGGCCGTGGCCGCCAGCCACCCGCACATGTACGGCGTGCAGACCGAGTGCGCCCGGGCGCTCGGTGGCGTGCCGGTGCTCGTGGCCGCCGCGGACGGTGAATGGGTGCGCCGCCGCGACCCGCTCGTCGAGCTCTACGACGACCGCCGCGAGGTGGCGCCGGGCCTGACCCTGCACCGGGTCGGTGGGCACTTCCGCGGCCAGGCCGTGGTCGAGTGGACCGCGGGGGCGCAGGGGCGAGGAGTGCTGCTCGCCGGCGACGCCGTCTTCCCCAACCCGGACCGTCGCTCGGTCAGCTTCATGAGGAGCTACCCGAACCGGATCCCCTTGTCGGGCAACGTGGTCCAGCGCATCGCCGGGCAGCTCGAGGGACTGCACTTCGACCGTCTCTACAACAACTTCGGCGCTGTCGTGCCGGCCGACGCCAAGGCCGTCCTGCGCCGCTCCGCGGATCGACATGCGGCGTGGACGCGCGGGGACTTCGACCACCTGACCTGACGCCGCTGGCAGACCGCTCAGCCGGAGCCGAGCGAGGACTCCTTGTGGGCCGCCTGGGCACCGGTCTTGCTCGACTCGACGATCCAGTACGGCTCGTCGTCGGACGCCTTGAACTTCTGCCCGTCGAAGGTGAACTCCTTGACCCGCTTCTCGACGGCCTTGCCCGTGGTGCGGCCCTGGGAGGTGTTCCAGTGGACGGTGTCGCCCTTGCTGATCGCCATGGACCGATCACAACACGACACGGCGACCTGTGCCAGAGGCGGTGCCAGCGGGTAGGTCCACGGGGACGGCGTCGTCCGGCGCCGCTGCACACCCCGTGGAGGAGAAGCGATGAGCGACAACCCGCTGGACCCCGTGAGCGACCCGACCACCGAGGGCCCCGCCGACGGCGGAGCCGACACGAGCAGCCACGACGGCGGCGCTGACGGCGGCGCCGACAGCTCTGGCACCGAAGGCACCGAGGGCCCCGCCGACGGCGGAGCCGACACGAGCAGCCACGACGGCGGTGCCGACGGTGGGGCCGGATCGGACCCAACCAGCTCGATCTGATGTCCGCAGGCACGACGAGCCGAGCGTCCACCCCGACCGGTGGGCGCTCGGCGCTCCGGCGTCTGGTCCCCTTCGACGCCGACGAGTTCGCGCAGGAGCACTGGGCCCGCTCGCCCGTGGTCACGCGGGCCGCCGACCTGCCCGGCGACCTGCTCGAGCTGTTCGGTGAGGACTCCGTGGACGAGCTCGTCTCGCGGCGCGGCCTCCGGGCACCGTTCCTCCGGGTCGCGCAGGACGGTCGGACGCTCGGCGACCGCGAGTTCACCCAGGGCGGCGGCGTCGGCGCCTCGGTCGCCGACCAGGTCAGCGACGACAAGTTGCTGCGCCTCTTCGCCGGTGGCGCCACCATCGTCCTGCAAGGTCTGCACCGCACGTGGGGCCCGCTCGTCGACTTCACCCAGCAGCTCGCGGCGGAGCTCGGGCACCCCGTTCAGGCCAACGCCTACGTCACTCCTAGCCAGAACACCGGCTTCAGCGACCACTACGACGTCCACGACGTCTTCGTGCTGCAGATGGCCGGCGAGAAGCGTTGGCGCATCAGGCCGCCCGTGCGCCCCGCCCCTCTGCGCAACGAGCCGTGGTCCGACCACCGCGCCGAGGTCGAGGAGGCCGCGCAGCGTGCCCCGCAGCGCGAGTTCACCCTCGGCCCCGGAGACGTGCTCTACCTCCCCCGCGGCTGGATCCACTCGGCGACCGCCCTCGGCGGCGTCAGCACCCACCTGACCCTCGGGGTCCACGTCTGGACCCGCCGCCACGTCGCGGACGAGCTCGTCTCCATCGCCCTCGCGTCGGTGAGCCGCGACGAGCGGGTGCGGGCCTCGCTCGACGTGGCACCGAGCGGCTTCGACCACGAGGCCATCACTCCCGATGTCGAGCTCGTCCGAGCCGCAATCGTGCGGGCACTGGGCGAGATCGAGCCGACCGAGGTCGTCGACGCCCTCGAGGCTCGCGCCCGCGGCACGCAGCGGCCGTCGCCCATCGGACCCCTGGCCCAGGTGGCCGCGGCCGAGGCGCTGACGTCCGACACCCTGCTCACGCTGCGACCGCACGTCGCAGCCCGCCTGGTGCCTGCCGGCGACGGCTCGGCGACCCTGCGCAGCCGGCTGGCCGACTTCCCCGTCGAGCGGCACGACGTCGGCACGTTCGTGGCCCTCATCGCTGACGGCGTGCTGCGCGCCGACATGGTGGGTCTGGACCTCGCCCGGCGGCTCATGCTCGCCGGGCTGCTCGTCGTCGCCGAGGACTGACCGTAGGCGGCCACACATGGCCTCTCGACGGTTGAAGAGGGGCCACACGTGGCCTCTCGACGGTTGAAGAGGGGCCACACGTGGCCTCTCGACGGTTGAGGGCCGCTGCCTGGTGGTGGTCGGTCAGGGGGCGACGGCGGCGGTGAGGGCTGCTCGGGCGCCGACGAGGCTGGGGCCGTACCAGGTGAGCAGCCGGCCGCTGACGAGGGCCGTCCGTGCGCGGGCGAACGCCTCGGGACCGTCGTCGGCCGTGAAGACGTAGGGCTCGTCGGGCAGCAGCACCGTGACACCGTCCCGGTCGAGGTCGGACACCTCGACGTGCGGGTAGCGCTCGGCCGAGTCGGCAAGCACGTTGCGCCAACCGAGTCGCGCCACGAGGTCGCCGGTGAACGTGTCGCGACCGACGGCCATCCACGGGTCGCGCCAGATCGCCACGGCGACCTCGAGGGACGGCTCTGGCACCGGACCGCCCCACTCCTCGCCCGCCGCGGCCAGCCAGTCGGGCACTCCCACCTCGAGCACGTCCCGGAAGAGCCGCCCCAGGGACTCGAGCGCAGCGGGAACCGTCTCGATGTCGGTCACCCACACGGGGACACCGGCCTCGCGGAGACGACGCACGTCGAGCTCGCGGTTCTCCTCCTTGTTGGCCACGACGAGGTCGGGCGCGAGCGCGCCGATGACTTTGAGGTCGGGGTTCTTCGTGCCCCGGACCCGTTGCACCGCAAGGTCGCCCGGGTGGGTGCACCAGTCCGTTGCGCCGACGAGCCGCTCGGGGCAGGTCGTCGCCAGCGCCTCGGTGATCGACGGCACCAGCGACACCACCCGCCGTGGTGGCATCGGCAACGACACGGCATACGCCAGGTCGTCGACGAGCGTCACCGGCGGCACGGTCTGTGGCCTTTCGACGGTTGGAGCGGGGTGGGGTCAGACGTTGCGGCGGTACTGGCCGCCGACCTCGAAGAAGGCCTCGGTCACCTGCTGGAGGGAGCACACCCGCGCCGCGCGCATGAGGACGTCGAAGACGTTGCCGCCCTCGATCGCGACGGCCTTGAGCTCCTCGAGCGCCGCCGTCGCCTCGACCTCGTGCTCCTTGCGGAACGCGCGGACTCGCGACAGCTGGCCCTGCTTCTCCTCCTCGGTGCCGCGGGCGAGCACGACCTTGCGCGGCACCTCACCCTCGTGCGGGTTGCGGAAGGTGTTGACGCCGATGATGGGCAGGCTGCCGTCGTGCTTGCGGTGCTCGTAGAGCATCGACTCGTCCTGGATGCGACCGCGCTGGTAGCCGGTCTCCATGGCGCCGAGCACGCCGCCGCGCTCGGTGATGCGGTCGAACTCCTTGAGCACCGCAGCCTCGACGAGGTCGGTCAGCTCGTCGATGACGAACGAGCCCTGGAGCGGGTTCTCGTTCATCGCGAGACCCCACTCACGGTTGATGATGAGCTGGATGGCGAGGGCCCGGCGCACCGACTCCTCCGACGGCGTGGTGACGGCCTCGTCAAAAGCATTGGTGTGCAAGGAGTTCGCGTTGTCGTAGATCGCGATGAGCGCCTGCAGCGTCGTGCGGATGTCGTTGAAGTCCATCTCCTGCGCGTGGAGGCTGCGCCCCGACGTCTGCACGTGGTACTTCAGCTTCTGCGACCGCTCCCCCGCGCCGTAGCGCTCCTTCATCGCGACGGCCCAGATGCGGCGGGCGACCCGGCCGAGCACGGAGTACTCGGGGTCCATGCCGTTGCTGAAGAAGAAGGACAGGTTGGGCGCGAAGTCGTCGACGGCCATGCCGCGCGCGAGGTAGCTCTCGACGTAGGTGAAGCCGTTGGCGAGCGTGAAGGCGAGCTGACTGATGGGGTTGGCCCCGGCCTCGGCGATGTGGTAGCCCGAGATCGACACGGAGTAGAAGTTGCGCACCTGGTGCTCGATGAACCACTCCTGGATGTCGGCCATCATCTTGAGCGAGAACTCGGTGCTGAAGATGCAGGTGTTCTGGCCCTGGTCCTCCTTGAGGATGTCGGCCTGCACCGTGCCGCGCACGTTGGCGAGGGCGTATGCCGCGAGCTCCTTGCGCTCGGCCTCGCCCGGCTCCCGGCCCTCCCGTGCCCGGAACGCGTCGACCTGCTGGTCGATGGCGGTGTTGAGGAAGAATGCGAGGATCGTCGGCGCGGGACCGTTGATCGTCATCGAGACCGACGTCGTGGGCGACACGAGGTCGAAGCCGTCGTAGAGCGCCTTCATGTCGTCGAGCGTCGCGATCGAGACGCCCGAGGTGCCGACCTTGCCGTAGACGTCGGGGCGCGGGTCGGGGTCGCGGCCGTAGAGGGTCACGGAGTCGAACGCCGTGGACAGGCGGGTGGCCGGCTGACCCTCGGAGAGGAGCTTGAAGCGGCGGTTGGTGCGGAACGGGTCGCCCTCGCCGGCGAACATGCGTGCGGGGTCCTCACCCTCGCGCTTGAACGGGAAGACGCCGGCCGTGAACGGGAAGTAGCCGGGGAGGTTCTCGCGGCGCAGGAAGCTGACGAGCTCGCCGTGGTCGCGGTAGCGCGGGAGCGAGACGCGCGGGATCTTGTTGCCCGACAACGACTCTCGTGTCAGGACGTTGCGGACCTCCTTGTCGCGGATGCGCACGACCTGCTCGTCGCCGGAGTAGGACGCGACGACCGAGGGCCACGCGGACAGCGCGCCGGCGACCTCGGACGGGACGTCGGTGCGGGCCTCGTCGAGGAGTGCCTCGACGGCCTCGACCGCGCTCGCGGCGCTGCCGACCTCGTCGGCCGCTGCGGCCGAGGCGAGCTCGCCGCGCACGGACTCGAGACGCTGCACGCGACTGGCCGCAGCGGCATACCGCTCCGTCGCCTCGTGGTAGCCGCGGACGGTGTCGCTGATCTCGGCGAGGTAGCGCACGCGCGACGCGGGCACGATGGTCGCGATGCGCGTGGACTGCTTGGTGGCGACGTGCGGCAGGACGCCCTCCTCGACGGGCATCCCCTTGTCGGACAAGAGGTCTCGCAGCTGCTGGTAGAGCGCGGTGACGCCGTCGTCGTTGAAGGTGGCGGCGGACGTGCCGTAGACGGGCATGTCGGCGGGGCCCTTGCCGAAGGCCTCGCGGTTGCGCACCATCTGCCGGCCGACGTCGCGCAGGGCGTCCTCGGCGCCGCGGCGCTCGAACTTGTTGATGGCGACGACGTCGGCCCGGTCGAGCATGTCGATCTTCTCGAGCTGGCTGCTGGCGCCGAACTCCGGCGTCATGACGTAGAGCGAGACGTCGGCGTAGTCGACGATGGCCGCGTCGCCCTGGCCGATGCCGGGCGTCTCGAGGATGACGAGGTCGAAGCCGGCCGCGCGGACGATGTCGAGGACGTCGTCGAGGTGCGTCGGGACCTGGGAGCCGCCGCGCGTCGCGAGGCTGCGGAAGAAGACGCGGTCGCCGTCGAGCGAGCTCATCCGGATGCGGTCGCCGAGCAGGGCGCCGCCACCGCGGCTGCGGGTCGGGTCGATGGCGAGGACGGCGACGCGCAGCTTGTCCTGCTGGTCGAGGCGCAGACGGCGGATCAGCTCGTCGGTGAGGCTCGACTTGCCCGAGCCTCCGGTGCCGGTGATGCCGAGGACGGGCACGCGACGGCGGCCGGCGGCCTCGCGGATGCGGGTCAGCGTCGGCTCGTCGAGGTCGCCCTCCTGGGCGCCGGTGATGGCCCGTGCGACGGCAGCGCGCTCCCCCGCGAGGACGGCCTCGACCGACGCGGCGGCGGTCTCCCACGGGTCGAAGTCGCAGTCGGCGACGACGGTGTTGATCATGCCGGCGAGGCCGAGCCGCTGGCCGTCCTCGGGGCTGAAGATCGTGACCCCGGACTCGCGCAGGCGCGCGATCTCCTCGGGGACGATGACGCCGCCACCACCACCGACGACACGGATGTGACCGGCGCCGTTCTCCTTGAGCAGCTGCACGAGGTACTCGAAGTACTCGACGTGCCCGCCCTGGTAGGAGCTGACCGCGACGCCCTGCACGTCCTCCTCGATCGCCGCGTCGACGACCTCCTGGACCGAGCGGTTGTGCCCGAGGTGGATGACCTCGGCGCCCTGCGTCTGCATGATGCGCCGCATGATGTTGATCGAGGCGTCGTGGCCGTCGAAGAGGCTGCTCGCGGTGACGAGCCGGACGTGGTGGGTCGGCTGGTGCAGGTCGCGCTGCGGTGCGTCAGACATGAGAAAATACTAGGACTTCCTACTAATGGACGTCAACGCACCGGCGACTCTACGATGGCGCCATGAGCGCTCAGACCGACACGACCGCCCCCGCGGGCAGCCCGAGCGGCAGCGACGCCACGGCGCCAACGGCTTCCGGTGCGAGTGCCGGGTCCGGCGTCGGGTCCGGCGTCGGGTCGGGTCTCGGCTTCGACCCGATCGCCCGGGCTCGCGAGCAGTGGGTCGAGCAGGGCTGGGCGCCAGCCGCCGACGGCATGGCTGCCATCACCTCGCTCATGCGGGCGCACCAGATCGTCCTGGCTCGGGTCGAGGCGACCCTCAAGCCGCTCGGCGTCACCTTCGCGCGCTACGAGGTGCTCATGCTGCTGTGGTTCAGCCGGCGCGGGTCGCTGCCGATGAAGGTCATCGGCAGCCGCCTGCAGGTGCACCCGACGAGCGTCACCAATGCCGTCGACCGGCTGGAGGACGCCGGCCTCGTGACGCGCAAGGCCCATCCGGAGGACCGGCGGGCCATGCTCGTGTCGCTGACCCCCTCGGGACGTACGCTCGCCGAGCGGGCCACGACGGCGCTCAATTCCGAGGTGTTCGAGCAGCCCGACCTCGACACCGAGGACGCGCAGTCGCTCGTCGACGTGCTGACCCGCCTGCGGCGCAGCGCCGGCGACTTCTGAGCGACCCGAGGCCGCGAGCGACGGTCCGCTCCGCCGGCTACTCGCCCTGGTGCTGGTCGAGCAGGGCCCAGATCTCGTTCTCGGGGTAGCGGCGGTGCCCGCCGAGCGTGCGTCGGGCGTTGAGCTTGCCGGACCGGGCCCAGCGGCTGACCGTCTTGGGGTCGACGCGGAAGATCGTCGCGACCTCCGCCGGGGTCAGGAGTCTCTCGACCACTGCGTTGTCCGTGTCCATGTGAGCCGCCTTGCCGAACGCAGCGCCGGATGGAGGGGATTCTCGGACCCGGGGCTGGCTGCTCAACCCCGGGTCCGACGGATCTGCGGACCGGCTTCGCAGCGTGTCCGTGTTGCCGCTGTCTCTCACGGTACGGGCAGTTCATTTGACAATCAAGCGATCAGTCCAGCGAGCGACCTGGGTCACTAGGTTGGTGGGATGAGCCCGTCCGCTGCCTCTCGTGATGCCGCGACCGCTGCCCTGCGCGAGCTGATCCTCGCCGGCGAGCGCTACCGCATCGCCGTTGCCACCCACCTCGACCTGACGGTCAACGAGAGTCGCGCCATCAGCCACCTGATGGCCCGCGGCCCCATGGGGCAGACCGACCTCGCGACCGCCCTGGGCCTGACGACGAGCTCGACCACGACGCTCGTCGACCGTCTCGAGCAGCGCGGCCTGGTCGCCCGGGTGCCCGACCCGCACGACCGCCGCCGGAGCACCGTCGAGATCCCCGAGTCGGGCGTAGGGCGACTGCGCGAGGTGTGGGACTGGATGCCGCACGCCTTCGACGCCCTGGGCGCGGACGAGCTCCCCCGCGTGGCCGAGCTGCTCGTCACCATCGCGGGATCACTGCGCGACGTGACGAGCGACATCGAGGCGAACCAGCCCTCGACCCCGGGCCACCGCAGGCGCCACTGACCGGCACCGCCCATCTGGCGAGGGTCCTACACGGTGCTCGTCCCTCAGCCGAGCACGCGGTCGAGGAAGGCGTTGCCGAAGACGCGGTCGGGGTCGACGCGCTCGCGCAGCTCCCGGAAGTCGGGCAGGCGCGGGTAGAGCGGCTCGAGCTCGCGCACCCCGGCGGTGAAGCACTTGCCCCAGTGCGGACGCGCCCCGAGCGGCAGGAGGGCCGCCTCGACGACGGGCAGGACGGCATACACCCGCTGGGGGTCGCGCAGCCAGGTGAAGTGCAGGGCGAGGACGTCGTGGCCGTAGGAGCTGCTCAGCCAGTGGCCGTCGGCAGCGACCGTGCGCAGCTCGCCCACCTGGAGCACGGGCGCGAGCAGGCCACCCAGCGCGCGCAGGCGCTCGACCGCGAGGAGGGCGTGCTCGCGCGGCAGGAGGTACTCGCTCTGCAGCTCCGCGCCGCGACTCGGCGTGAACTCCATCCGGAAGTGCGGCAGCCGGTCGAGCCAGGGCCCGGGGACGCCGCCCTGCTGCGTCACCGACTCCGTGGCGCCGCCCTCGAGCATGTGCATCGTCGTCGTCGCACGCAGCGCGCCGCGGAGCTCGGCCGCTGCGTCGTCGGTGCGGCTCTTGAGCCAGACCTGGTCGATGCCGGCGTCGCCCCAGCGGGTGAAGAGGCTGACGCTGTAGGCGCTGCCCAGGACGGTGTCGACGCCGGCCGCGAGGGCCTCCCACGACAGCCCGGTCCAGACGTCCTGGCGCAGGTCGTAGGTGGGCTCGACCTCGAGCGTCACCGCGGTGACCACACCGAGGGCCCCGAGGGACACGACGCTGCCCTCGAAGTCGGCGTCCCCGCGACTGACGGTGCACACGTCGCCGCCCGGCCCGACGATGTCGAGGGAGGTGACGGCCGTTGCGAGAGAGCCGTTCTCGACTCCGGAGCCGTGGGTGCCGGTGGCGACGGCACCGGCCACCGAGATGTGCGGGAGCGAGGCGAGGTTGCCCAGCGCCCAGCCGGCCGCCTGGAGCCGGGTCGCGACGTCGCCGTATGCCGCCCGGCCCGTCACGCGGGCGGTGCGGGTGCTCGAGTCGACCTCGACCGTCGTCGGCAGGTCGACGAGGGAGACGAGGACGCCGTCATCGGTGTCGGTGATGTCGGTCAGGTCGGTGAAGCTGTGGCGCGACCCGAGGGCGCGCACGCGCGGCGCCGCGGCGACGACCTCCTGCAGGTGCTCGACCGAACGGACCCGCTCGATGCGTGCCCGGTAGGTGTGGCTGCCCGCCCAGTTCGTCTGCGCCATCCGCACAGTCTGCCCGCGGACGCAGCCTTCTCCGTCTCGCGCCCACCCGTCTCGGCGGTGACACGGGCTCACGCAGCGCGAGAAGGTGTCATTGCGCCCGGTGACCCCATCGGCGTCCTACCGTCGTCACGACCAGGGCCGCCTGGTCGTCGACCACCCGAGCAGGAGCGTCATGTCACCCACCACCCCGACCTCGATCGATCTCGTCGCCGACGGACTGCGGCTCGAGGTGATGACGGCCGGCGCCGCCGTCCGCCGCCTCGTCCTGCTGGACGGGCAGGACGAGGCCGACGTGGTGCTCGGCTTCGACGACGTGGCGCTCTACGGCACCGGCCGCGACTACCTCGGCGCGACGATCGGTCGCTACGGCAACCGCCTTGCCGGGGCGCGCTTCACCCTCGACGGCGTCCAGCACCGGCTCAGCGCCAACGAGAACGGCAACACCCTGCACGGCGGCGCCGAGGGCTTCGACCAGCGCGACTGGACGGTGGTCGATCAGGGCGAGGGCCACGTGACCCTGGGGCTGCGCAGCCCGGACGGCGACCAGGGCTTCCCCGGCACGCTCGACGTCAGGGTGACCTACCGCGTCGAGCCCGGGGCCGTGCGCCTCGACTACCTCGCCACGACCGACGCCGACACGGTCGTGAGCCTGACGAACCACACGTACTTCAACCTCGACGGCGAGGGCAGTGGTCCGGTCGACGCGCACCGGCTCACCGTGTCGGCCGAGGCGTTCACCCCGGTGGACGCCCGGCTGGTCCCCACGGGCGAGGTCCGCGACGTGAGCGGCACGCCGTTCGACCTGCGCCGGCCGACGACGATCGGCGACGTGCTCGCCAGCGAGGACGAGCAGCTCGCCCACGGGCACGGACTCGACCACAACTTCGTCGTGGACGGAGAGGGGCTGCGCCACGTGGCGACCCTTCGCGGGGCCTCGGGACGCACGCTCGAGGTCACGAGCGACCAGCCGGGCGTGCAGGTCTACACCGGTGCCCACTTCGACGGCACGGTCGTCGGGACGTCCGGCACGGCATACGGCCCCCGCGCGGGAATCGCCTTGGAGACACAGGCGTTTCCCGACGCGCCCAACCACCCCGGCTTCCCGTCGGCGGTGCTGCGCGCCGGCGACCGCTACGAGAGCACCACGGTCTGGCGCTTCGGTCACGAGTGACGTCTGCGCGACGCCCTAGTGGCGGCGGCGGTGCGTCCGGTCCTCGTGCAGCTCCGGGTGGACGTCCTCCGGCAGCTCCTCGGGCTCGGCGCCCTCGCCCGGCCGCGCCACTCCCCAGCCGTCGGCGGTGATGGTGTCGACGGGCGGATTGCCCACGAGGTGAGAGCGTTCCGCGCCCTCGGGGTGGTCGCGCCTGGCCCGCTCGGTGTCGTCGCGGTGGGAGTTCAGCGACTCGCTCGCATCGCGCCCCTTGCGCGCGTGCCGGGGACCCACGATGACGAGTCCGATCACGAGGATCACGACGACCGCCAGCATGACGAAGAGTCCTACACGATCACCCATGGCAACCTCCCGGGTCCGGTCCACCCTGACTCGACGGTACTCCCGTGCAGGCGGGTCCGGACGCGAAAAGGCCCGAGGTCAGGACTGGTCGGGTGAGCCGCCCACGTCGTTCGGCCGGGCGCGCAGCGGGTCGCGCGCGTCGGCGGTCCAGCCGCCGGCTCCCGCACCGGCGACGGCACTGTCGTCACCCGAGGCCGAGAGCGTGTCGGTGGGTGGGTTGCCGACGAGCCGATCGGTGTCGGGCGGCGCCACGGGCCCGCCGCCTGCCGCCTCGACCTCGGGGTTCAGGGTCTCGTGCTCCGCGTCGCCCCGGCCGTGCCGACGTGGTCGCATGACCACCAGGATCGTCACCAGCAGGACGACCACGGCCGCCATGACGAGAAGTCCAACGCGGTCGCCCATGTCTCTCCCTCACTCGAAGTCACTGTCCCCGGGCCCATACCCAGAGGCCGGGCGACGACACGCGGGAGCCGACCGGACCCGAGGGGCGGCCCGTCAGCTGGCGCGCTTGCTCGCCGCAGCCTCGGCGCGGGCCACCCGCGCAGCGCGCTCGCGCTCGAGACGGGTCTTGGGGTCGTTGCCCTCGCCGAGCTGCGCCGGACCGAAGATCGTGAGCCCGACCATGCGCAGCCGGTAGCCGATCCGGTAGCCGATGGACAGGCCGCGGTTGGACCCAGAACGCGCCACGATGTCTCCTCGATTTCGTTAGTGCACTAACTGTTAGTGTACACAGCAACCAGACCCGACCGGAGACGGAGGACACCGCCGTGGCCGCCAGCCGCCCGCCGCAGGCACCGACGAGCCCGCCCGACACGTCTCCCCTCACGTCGCCCGACGACCTGCTGAAGCTCGACCGGCAGGTGTGCTTCGCCCTCGCCGTCGCCGCCCGCAACGTCATCGCGCTCTACCGGCCGGTCCTCGAGCCCCTCGGCCTGACGCACCCGCAGTACCTCGTCATGCTCGCCCTCTGGGAGCGCTCACCCCTGACCGTGCGCGAGATCGGCGGGCTGCTGAGCCTGGAGCCGGCCACGCTGTCGCCCCTGCTCAAGCGGCTCGAGGGCGCCGGACTCGTGACGCGCGAGCGCCACCCGCTCGACGAGCGCGCCCTCGCGATCACGCTCACCGAGCGCGGACGCCGGCTGCGCGACCAGGCGCTCGAGGTGCCGCCGCAGATCGTCGCGACCCTCGGCATGGACGTCGAGGAGCTCCAGGCCCTGCACGCCTCGCTGACCCGCGTGATCGCTGCGTCGACGCCGACCCGCTAGGCCCGCGCCAGCCTGAGCGTCGGCTGGACGTCCGCTGTGGGCGCCTTCTCAGGTGACGTCCAGCGATCGTCCAGCAGCCGGGGGCATCGTCTGACCCATGGGCACCCGAACACTGCGGGCGCCGGCCTCGCACCGACCCGCCCGACTGCTCACCGGCCTCTACGCGCTCGCCACCGTCGTGGCGCTGCTGCTCACCCTGCTGGCCCGGGGCCGCACGCACCCGCTGCTCGCCGAGGACCTCTTCGGCCTGCTCAACGTGCCGGTGGCCCCGACCTTCGTCTCGGTCGTCGTGCTCGCGCTCGCCACGCGGGCGCTGCTGGGCCGCAAGCGGATCGGGCTCTGGTTCGTCGCCGTCTTCCAAGTGCTGGGGATCTACGTCGGCTTCGTCGCCCTCGTCCCGGCGGCCCGGCTGCCCCGCACCGGGATGTGGGTCAGCCGTGGCGACCTCGGTCGCGGGCTCGACATCGTCTCGACCGTCGTCGCGGCCCTGGCCCTGTGGTGGCTCTGGCGGATCCGGCACGAGTTCACCGGACGGCTGCAGCGGGGCTCGTGGGGCCTGGCGCTCGCCGCCCTCGCGGTGGGCTCGGCGGTGACGCTCGGCGTGGCGTGGTTGCTGCTCGGTGCCGTCGGCGCCCCACGGTCGCAGGTCGACCCGCTCGTCGACACGGTGCTCGCCGTGTTCGGTGGCGTCAGCCGGCGCACCCTCACGCTGGTGCCGCCCTGGGTGGTCGAGGTCGTGGCGGTCTGCGCCGGCCTGACGATCCTCGCGGCCGTGACCCTCTTCCTCGCGTCGGCGCGGCCGCGCAGCCGCTGGTCGCCGGACCGCGAGGTGTCCCTGCGCGGTCTGCTCGCCCGGCACGGCTCCGACGACTCGCTCGGCTACTTCGCCACGCGCCGCGACAAGGCCTCCGTCTTCTCCCCCGACGGCAGGGCCGCCGTGACCTACCGCGTGGTCGCCGGCGTGTCCCTCGCGTCGGCCGACCCCGTCGGGCACCCCGACAGCTGGCAGCCGGCGATCGAGGCCTGGCGCGCCGAGGCTCGCGAGTTCGGCTGGGTGCCGGCGGTGCTCGGCGCGAGCGAGCGGGGCGCCAGGGCGTATGCCGCGACCGGCGGCATGCGCGTGCTGCTCCTCGGTGACGAGGCGATCCTCGACCCCGCGCGCTTCGACCTCCGGCGCACGTCGCTGTCGGCGGTGCGCCACTCGGTCACCCGGGCCGCTCGCGCCGGGACCCAGGTGCAGGTCCGCCGTCAGCGAGAGCTGGGCGCCGACGAGCTCGCCGAGCTCACGGACCGCGCCGAGGCGTGGCGCAGCGGCGAGACCGACCGCGGCTTCTCCATGGCCCTCGGCCGCGCGGGCGACCCCGCGGACGCCGACGTCCTGCACGTCACGGCCCACGGACCGGACGGGGCGCTCGTGGGCATCCTCTCGCTCGTGCCGTGGGGCCGCTCGGGCGTCTCGCTCGACGTCATGCGGCGCTCACCCGAGGCCCCCAACGGCGTCACGGAGCTCATGGTGAGCGAGCTCATGGACCGCTCGCGCGACCTGGGCCTGCGCCGGGTGTCGCTCAACTTCTGCATGTTCCGAGGCGTCTTCGAGGACGCCGAACGCCTGGGCTCGCGGTCGCTGACCCGCGTCGGCGCGTCGGTGCTCGGGCTCTTCGACCGGATCTGGCAGCTCGAGCGGCTCTACCGCTCGAACGAGAAGTACGAGCCTGCGTGGCAGCCGCGCTTCCTCTGCTACGACGACGCGGTCTCGCTGCCGCAGGTGGCCGTCGCGGCCGGAGCGGCCGAGGGCTTCATCCGCTACCCGTCCCTGCACGGGGCGCCGGCCGAGCTCGACGCCGAGCACCTGGCCCGAGCCGCCGCCGTGACCGCCGCCGCCTCCGTCGACGTCGACGCGCTGGGACCGCGGCGCTCCGACCAGTTCCGGCACCGGCTCGCCACCCTCGACCGGATGCGCGAGGCCGGCCTCGACCCCTACCCCGTCGGCGCCGCCTCGGTGACCACCACCGCTCTCGCCGCTCTCGCCGACCCCGGCGGGCAGCAGGGGCACGGCCGGGGAGCCGTCTCCGTCGTGGCGCGGGTGCGGCAGGTGCGCGACCACGGCGGCGTCGTCTTCGCCACGCTCGTCGAGGGTGACGCCACCCTGCAGGTGCTCCTCGACGCGGCGCGGGTCGGGGACGAGTGCCTCAGGCAGTTCACGACCTTCGTCGACGTCGGCGACCTCGTGCGCGTCGAGGGCTCGCTCGGCCGGTCCCGATCGGGCACCCGCAGCCTCCTGGTGCAGACGTGGCGCATGGAGGCCAAGTCCCTGCACCCGGTCCCCTTCCGCGCCTTCGACGACCCCGCCACGCGGGCTCGTCGGCGCTCGACCGACCTGCTCGTGCACCCCCGCGACGTCGACCTACTGCGTCGCCGGTCGGCGGTCGTCGCCTCGATCCGCAGGACCCTCACCGACGCCGGCTTCCTCGAGGTGGAGACGCCCATGCTGCACACGACCCACGGCGGCGCCAGCGCCCGGCCCTTCCGGACCTTCATCAACGCCTACGGCACGGACCTCTCACTGCGGATCGCGCCCGAGCTGCACCTCAAGCGCCTCCTGGTCGCCGGTCTCGGGCCGGTCTTCGAGCTCGGCCGCAACTTCCGCAACGAGGGGGCGGACGCCACGCACAACCCGGAGTTCACCTCGCTCGAGGTGTACCAGCCGCACGCCGACTACACCGTCATGCGCCACCTCACCGAACGGCTCGTCCGCGAGGCAGCCCGGTGCGTCCACGGCCGCGAGGCGCTCCCCCTGCCCGGGCCGGGCTCCGTCCGTGGGGGCCTCGGGGCCCCCACGGCCGGGGACACCGGGGACACCGGGGACGCCGGGGACACCGGGGACACCGGGGACACCGGGGTCGCGCTCGTCGACATCAGCGGCGAGTGGCCCGTCGTGCCGGTCCTCGACGCCGTGTCGGAGGCCGTCGGGCGCCGGGTCACCCTCGACACCGACATGGACGTGCTCCTCGGGCTGGCCGAGGAGCACCACGTGGCCGTGCGACCCGAGATGCGCGCCGGCGCCGTCATCGAGGAGCTCTACTCCGAGCTCGTCGAGCCCACGACGCTGCTGCCCACCTTCTACACCGACTTCCCCGTCGAGACCTCGCCGCTGACCCGGCCGCACCGGACGGAGGCAGGACTCGTCGAACGCTGGGACCTCGTCGTGGCGGGGATGGAGGTCGGCACGGCATACAGCGAGCTGACCGACCCCGTCGACCAGCGGGCGCGCCTCACCGAGCAGTCGCTCAAGGCGGCCGCGGGCGACCCGGAGGCGATGGAGGTCGACGAGGACTTCCTCCACGCGCTCGAGCTGGGCATGCCACCGACGGGTGGCCTCGGCCTCGGCGTCGACCGTCTCGTCATGCTCCTGACGAACAGCCCGATCCGCTCGGTGCTGACCTTCCCCTTCGTGCGGCCGATCCCCTCGACCGCGTCCGAGCGTGAGGCGAGCCCGGCATGGAGCTGACCGACACCAGCCTCCTCGTGCTCCTCGGCGCCCTCGCCCTCGTCGTGTTCGTGCTCGTCGTGGTCGGGCTCCCGCCCTGGGGCAACCACGTCGTGCGCGCCGTCATCCGCGGCCTGCAGGTCGTGCTCCTCAACCTGCTCGTCCTCGCGCTCGCCGGTGCGGCGCTCAACGACCAGTACCTCTTCTACTCCAGCTGGGGCGACCTCTTCGGCTCGCGCTCGGCCTCGGTGCAGGTGCACCACGGCGGGACGACGCACGAGGCCGTCGCCGCGCCCGTGAAGGGCCCCGGCTTCGGCGGCCTGACGACACCGACGACGTTGCCGCCACTCCCCCAGCCGGGGGCACGACTGCAGAACTACACCGTCGTCGACAAGCGGTCCAACGCCGAGGGCCAGGTCTTCGTCTACCTGCCCGCCAACTACGACCCGAAGTCCCCCCACGCCTACCCCGTCATCGTCGGTCTGCACGGCTTCCCCAGCGGGCCGAGGGGATTCGTCCGCCTCAACTTCCTCAGCACCATCGACACGCTCACCGCCGAGCACCGGCTCGCGCCCTCCATCGTCGTCGTCCCGCGCATCGACACACCCGCAGGCCTCGACACGGAGTGCGTCAACGGGGGCGCCGGCCAGCCGCAGACCGACACGTGGCTCGCGCGCGACATCCCCTCCTGGACCGCACGGCACTTCCGGGTGCAGCGGGCGAGGTCTTCGTGGGCCACCTTCGGCTACTCCTACGGCGGCTGGTGCGCGGCATCGCTCTCGATGCGCCACCCCGACGTCTTCGGGGCCGCGATCGTGCTGCTCGGCTACTTCCGCCCCGACTTCAGCGCGGCCTACGACCCCCTGACGACGCAGGCGGAGCGGGGCTACGACCTCGTCACCATGGCGCACGCGGCGCCCCCGCCGGTCGCGATGTGGGTGCTGACCTCGCGCGAGGACGCGCTGTCGTATCCCACGACGTCGAAGTTCCTCAGCGTGGCGCGGCCGCCGCTCGACGTCACGGGCACCGTCCTCGCCCACGGAGGGCACCGCGACTCGGTCTTCACGCCCTACGTGCCCGCGGCCGTCGCGTGGCTGGGGCAGACGTTGCCGGGCTTCCATGCCTGAGGACAGAGGGCGTATGCCGTCCGCCGCACGTCACGTCGTGCGCTCGGTCCGCCGTCGCCCCCATCACGTGGTCGCGGCGCTCCTCGGGCTGGCCGTCCTCGTCGCGCTGGCGCTCAGCGGTGCCGTGCCGGGCCTCGGGTCGGCACCGTCGGCCGGTGTGCCCGGCACTGCCCCGGGATCGACTGCGACACAGGCGGACCCGAGCGCCCCACGCACTGCGACCGGCCACTCGTCGAAGGAGTCGCCCAGCCCGTCCGGCCCCCTGACCCTCGTCGGCCTCGGCGACTCCGTCCCGTCGGCGGGCACCTGCGGCTGCACCGGCTACGTCGAGCAGGTCGGCAGCCGGCTCGGCGAGCTGACCCGGCGCACCTGGATGGTGCACAACGACGCGACGGGCGGGTGGACGACGGCCGACGTCGAGGGCGACCTGACGTCTGCGACCACCCAGGCACACCTGGCCGGCGCCGACCTGGTCCTCGTCGAGGTGGGTGCCAACGACTTCGACCTCGACCGGGTCGACGACCAGGGCTGCTTCCCCGCAGCGGGATCGACGTGCTGGGCCTCGACCATCGCCGGTCTGCGCGACGGGCTCACCCGGATCATCGCGGGCATCAGGAGCGTCGACCACCGGCCCGACCTGCGCATCGCCCTCCTCGGCTACTGGAACGTCACCGTCGACGGCTCAGTGGGCCGTGCCCTCGGAGAGGACTTCGTCCTCGGCAGCGACGAGCTGACCCGGCTCGTCAACACCACCGTCCAGCAGGTGGCGACAGCGACAGGCACCGTCTACGTCGACGCCTACACCCCGCTCAAGGGCCCGACCGGCACGCGTGACCCTACGCAGGACCTGCTCGACGACGGGGACCACCCCAACGCCACCGGCCACGCGCTGCTCACGGCAGCGATCGTGGACCAGCTGCGCACGACCGGAGCGGTGGCCGCCTGGACCGCACCGACGGGACCCGGCCGTCAGTCCTCGTCGGACGGCGGATAGGGGCTTCCGGCGAGGAGCCCGGCCAGGTGAGCCGCGTTGGCCGCGAGGGTACGGGTGGTGCTGGCCACGGCCTCGGGCGTCGACCCGAGGTCCTTGTAGTCGGTGCCGTGCATCGCCTCCCCGTTCCAGTACGTCACGCCTCCGGCCGGGATGGTGAAGCCGACGTCGTCGAGCGACTGGAAGAGGTCCGCGCTGACGTGGTGCGCCCCGTCCTCGTTGCCGACGACGACCGCGACGGCGACCTTGCCGTAGGTCAGCAGTCGACCCTGCTCGTCCTTCTCGGACAGCTCGGCGTCGAGCCGTTCGAGGACGCGCTGGCAGACGCTGCTGTGCTGGCCGAGCCAGATCGGCGTCGCGAGGACGAGGATGTCGCTGGCGATGACCCGCTCACGAAGCGCCGGCCAGGCGTCGCCGTCACCCATGTCGAGCTCGACACCCGGGCGTACGTCGTGGTCGACGACCCGGACCATCGAACCGGTCACTCCGTGCTCGGCCAGGGCGTCGAGCACCTGCTGCGCGAGCAGCTCCGTGCTCGAGTCGGCGGGCGAGGGGCTGAGCGTGCAGTTGAGCGCGAGAGCGGTCAGGGCCACGGGATCCTCCTGGCATCGGGTACGTCGTCTCCGGCACGTACCCAGTCGTGCCGGAGGCAGCGGCCCGTCGGGGCGTTGACGCGCGAGCCGAGGTGCGCTTGCCTGTCGCGGGGGCGATCCACCGAAGAGCGGGAGAGAGGTCTGCGCCATGAGGATGAGCGACACCGGGGACGTCTGGTGGAAGAACGCGGTCGTCTACTGCGCCGACGTGCAGACGTTCTCGGACTCGAACGGCGACGGCATCGGCGACCTGCGCGGCATGACGGACCGCATCGAGTACCTCGCCGACCTCGGGGTGACCTGCCTCTGGCTCATGCCCTTCTACCCGACGGCCCGCAAGGACGACGGCTACGACATCACGGACTTCTTCGGGGTCGACCCCGAGCTCGGGACGCTGGGCGACTTCGTCGAGCTCGTGCGCACGGCCAAGGCTCACGGCATCCGGATCATCGTCGACTTCGTCATGAACCACACGTCCGACCAGCACCCTTGGTTCCGGTCCGCCCGCCGCAGCCGCGAGGACCCCTACCGCGACTACTACGTCTGGAGCCGCACCAGGCCGAGGTCGAGCAAGAAGGATGTCGTCTTCCCCGACGAGGAGGACAGCATCTGGGAGCGTGACGAGAATACGGGCGACTACTACCTGCACCACTTCTACAAGCACCAGCCTGACCTCAATGTCGCCAATCCCGCTGTCCAGGAAGAGATCTCCCGGACTCTCGGCTTCTGGCTCGCGCTCGGCGTCTCGGGCTTCCGCGTGGACGCCGTGCCGTTCCTCTTCGCGCGCGACGGGGTGCCGGGCGTCGAGGACGCGGAGGCCGAGGCCTTCAACCCGGACCGCTACCTCGGCGACGTGCGCGCGTTCGTGACCCGGCGTCTCGGGGACGCCGTGCTCCTCGGCGAGGTCAACCTGCCCTACCCCGACCAGCGCCGCTTCTTCGGTGGCGCCGACGGTGACGGCCTCAACATGCAGTTCGACTTCATCGGCATGCAGCGCTTCTACCTCTCTCTCGCCCGCGGTGACGCCGGCCCGCTCGCAGCGGCGCTCCGGGAGCGGCCGGCGCTCGACGTCACGAGCCAGTGGGCGACCTTCGTGCGCAACCACGACGAGCTGACTCTCGACAAGCTGTCGATGAAGGAGCGACGGGAGGTGTTCGCGGCGTTCGGCCCCGATCCCGACATGCAGCTCTACGGACGGGGTCTGCGGCGGCGCCTGCCCCCGATGGTCAGCGGCGACGAGCGGCGCCTGCGGCTCGCCTACTCCCTCGTCTTCTCCCTGCCCGGCACCCCGGTCCTCTTCTACGGCGAGGAGATCGGCATGGGAGAGAACCTCGACGTGCCGGGCCGGCTCGCCGTGCGCACGCCGATGCAGTGGACGCCGTCACCGAGCGGCGGCTTCTCCTCGGCCGCGCCGCGACGGCTGACGCGACCGATGCCGGGCGGCGTCTGGGGGCCCGAGCACGTCAACGTCGCCGACCAGCGCAAGGACCCCGACTCGCTCTGGTGGTTCGTGCGCGCCCTCGCGCGACGCTACCGCCAACTGCCCCAGAGCGGCTGGGCGACCGTCGAGGTGCTCGACCACCCGGTCCCCTCGGTCCTGGCGCACGTCAGCCGGTGCGAGGACTGGGCCATGCTCGCGGTCCACAACCTCGGCGAGGAGGGTGTCATCGTCCCCCTCACCGTCCCCGGCGTGCCGGAGGACGCGCGCCTCGTGGACGTGCTCGGCGAGGGCGGCGACATCACGCTCGACCGATCGGGCAGCGTCGAGCTCGACCTCGGGCCCTACGGCTACCGCTGGCTGCTCGTCGCGAAGCCGGGCGAGGACCCGATCCTCTGACCGGGTCCTCGGAGGTCACTCGAGATTGCGGCGTGCGGCCCGGTCGCCGAGCACGGTGAGCCGGTCGACGAGGGTCGAGCCCAGACGGCGTCGCGCCTCGTGCCCCGGCGACGTGCGGGCCCCCTCCCGTGCCGGGGCGTCGGGCAGCAGACGCCCGACCAGGCCGAGCACCCGCGTCGTGGTCGCCGGAGCGAGGCCGCGGACACGGATGCCGAGCCACGCGAGCGGGGTGAGCACGACCATCGGCCGGCCGGCGAGCACGGCGTCGACGATCCTGCGGGCCGCGCGTTCGGCGTCGACGGACAGCAGCGGCAACGAGGCGGCCGGCGCGAACCAGGCGTACTCCGCGGCGGCGTCGCCGCCGAACCGCGCGTGCACGTGCCCACCGGTGCGCATGAGCCCCGGGACGACGGTCGTGGCCGTGACGCCCGTGCCGCTGAGCGCCGCGGCGAGGCCGTCGGAGAAGCCCACGGCGGCGAACTTGGCCGTGGCATAGGGCAGCAGGTGCGGCGGCGACACCATGCCGCCGATGGAGGTCACCGTGCCGATGCGGCCGTGTCCGCGGCGACGCATGTGCGGCAGCACCGTCATCGCGGCGTGGATCGGGCCCCACGCCATGGTGTCCATCGCGTCCTCGAACTCGTGCATGACGAGCGACTCGAGGGGCGCGGCCTGGATGACACCCGCCACCGTGACGAGCACCTCGATCGGCCCGACCGTGTGCTCGACCCGGCCGACGAGGTCGCCCACGTCGTGACGGTCGCGCACGTCGCACCGCTCGACCGACACCACGCCGCCCCGCCCGCGCAGCATCGTGGCCGCCTCATCGAGCTCCTCGTCGTCACGCGCGGCGACGACCACGTGGTGACCTCGCGACAGCAGCTCCTCGGCGACGAGCAGGCCGAGGCCCCGAGAGCCGCCGAGCACCACCGCCACGGGTTGGCCTGCTGGGCCGGGCTCCCGGCCTTCCGTCGCGCTGCTCGGTGGTCCGTCGGTGGGGTGCATGCTGCCTCCTTGGTTTTTCCTCGAGCCGCCGTGGGTAGGAGCCGCACATGAAGGCACTCACCTGGCACGGCCTCGAGGACGTCCGCGTCACCGACGTACCCGACCCCGTCATCACCGACACCACCGACGCCGTCGTGCGTGTCACCTCGACCGCGATCTGCGGGTCGGACCTGCACCTCTACGGCGTGCTGGCGCCCTACCTCCAGCCGGGTGACGTCCTCGGACACGAGTTCATGGGCATCGTCGAGGAGGTCGGGCCCGATGTCGCCACCCTCGCGGTCGGGGACCGGGTCGTCGTGCCCTTCAACATCTCCTGCGGGCGCTGCTGGATGTGCCAGCGTGGTCTCTTCGCCCAGTGCGAGACGACGCAGAACACCAGGACCGGCAAGGGCGCCAGCCTCTTCGGATACACCAGCCTCTACGGCTCGGTGCCCGGCGGACAGGCGGAGTACGTCCGGGTCCCGCACGCCGACTTCGGTCCCATCGTCGTGCCGGACGAGATGCCCGACGAGCGCTTCCTCTACCTGTCGGACATCCTGCCCACCGCCTGGCAGGCCGTCGACTACGCCGACGTCAACGGCAACGACACCTTGGTGGTCCTCGGGCTGGGTCCCGTCGGGCAGCTCGCCGTCCGCTCGGCCCTGCACCGCGGAGTGGGCAGGGTGATCGGTGTCGACCTCGTGGCCGACCGCATCGAGACGGCCCGCGCCAGCGGTGCCGAGGTCCTCGACGCGTCCGACACCGACGTCGCCACGGCCGTCCTCGAGCTCACCGAGGGTCGTGGCGCGGACGGTGTGATCGACGCCGTCGGCATGGAGGCGCACGGCAACCCCGTCTCGGAGAAGGTCATCGGTGCTGCAAGCAGGCTGCCCAAGCCGGTCGCCCGGCAGGCCGTCGAGCGGTTCGGCATCGACCGGCTCGCCGCGCTGCACACCGCGATCGCCGCCGTACGTCGCGGCGGCACCCTGTCGATCAGCGGCGTCTACGGGGGCATGGCCGACCCGATGCCGATGATGGAGCTCTTCGACAAGGGGCTCACGGTCCGCATGGGCCAGTGCCACGTGCGGCGCTGGAGCGACGAGCTGCTCGACATCGTGCGCGGGGACGCGGACGTGCTCGGGCTCGAGGGCCTCGCCACGCACCACGGCAACCTGTCCGACGCCCCGGACTACTACCGCATCTTCCAGGAGAAGCAGGACGAGTGCCTCAAGGTCGTCCTCACCCCCTGAGGTCAGCACTCCCTTCTGGCACTCACCACGACACGAAGGAGAACGCCATGAGCGTCACGAGCTACCAGGATCTCCCCCTCGCCGACCGCGACCGGGAGTGGGACGGCGACGCCGCCGAGAAGCGGGTGCGCAAGTGGGCCGACGCGACCGAGGAGCCCAACGCCAAGTACCGCGACGCCCACGTCTGGTACGACGCGGACAACAAGGACAACTTCACGGCCTACAAGCTGCTCGTCGCCGACGTCGTCGACGGACGCCTGCGCGCCGTCCCCCGCGGCGTCATGGCCGCAGCCGCCGTCATGCAGGGCTCGCGCGGAGGCGTGGACCTGCCCGACAAGGACCGCGACCGGGTCCGAAGCCACCTCGCGAAGTACTACGCCAAGATGGGCGAGCAGGCCCCGTGGGAGCGCGACTGACGCGTCGCGCCCCCACCTCCCGGGGCCGCGGAAGCGTTCAGAAGACCGCGCCTCCCCCGGTGACGCCGAGCACGGTTCCCGAGACGTAGCTCGCATCGGCCGGCGATGCGAGGAAGACGTATGCCGGGGCCACCTCACCGGGCTGACCGGCGCGTCCCAGCGGGGTGTCCGCACCGAACGTCTCGATCTTCTTGCTGTCGCGCGTCGCCGGCTGGAGCGGCGTCCAGATGGGCCCTGGCGCAACGGCGTTGACGCGGATCCCCTTGGGCCCCAACGACGCTGCCAGGTTGACGGTGAGGTTGTTCAGGGCCGCCTTGGTCGCGGCGTAGTCGAGCAGCGCCGGTGACGGGTCGTAGGCCTGGATCGACGTCGTGTTGATGATCGACGACCCCGGAGCCAGGTGCGGCAGCGCCGCCTGGCAGAGCCAGAGCACGGCGTGCAGGTTGGTCCGCATGACCCGCTCGACGTGCTCGGGCTGCAGCCCCTCGAGACCCTCCGGGCCGCGGTCCCAGTGGTACCCGGCGTTGTTCACGAGGATGTCGAGGCCGCCCAGGCCACGCACCGCGTCGGCCACGGCGCGCATGCAGGTCTGCCGCTCGACCAGGTCGCCCGGCACGAGAACGGCTGTGCCACCGGCGTCCTCGACCCACTCGACGGTGTCCTCGGCGTCCGACTGCTCACTCGGCAGGTAGCTGATCGCGACGTCGGCCCCCTCCCGGGCGTAGGCGATGGCCACGGCGCGACCGATGCCGGAGTCGCCACCGGTGATGAACGCCCTTCTCCCCTCGAGCTTCCCGTGCCCCACGTAGGTCTCCTCGCCATGGTCGGGCGTCGGGTCCATCCGGCTCGTCAGGCCCGGCGGCTCCTGCTGCTGCGCAGGAAACCCGCCTTGGTCGTCGTGGCGCACCAGGCTCTCGGCGCGGTCGGCGATGTCGGACATGACCTCATCCCTCCAGTCGGCTGCTGTTCGCCCTCCTCCTACCCACTCACCGTCCCCGAGGACGGACGGGTCGAGCCGGACCGTGCGCCTGCCGGGCAGGTGCACGACACGCACCGGCCATTGCGCTATCGCCCGGACCGTGGCACTGTCGAAAGGTCTGAGCGGTCCAACCACAGCGCCGACTCCGTCGTCCGAGACATCCGGAGATGAGTCATGGCGCAGCACACCTCTCACACCCGACCCTCGTTCGCCGAGCGCGACGCCGAGACGTCCGAGCTCTTCGCGAGACTGGCGGCCACCGACGACCCCGACGAGTCCGAGCAGCTCGTGGAGCAGATCGTGATCCTCTACCTCGACCTGTGCACGACGATGGCCGGACGCTACGACGGTCGCGGCGTCGAGCACGACGACCTCGTCCAGGTCGCGCGGCTCGCCCTGGTCAAGGCCATCCGGCGCTACGAGCCCGGGCACGCCCCGTCGTTCGCCGCCTACGCGGTCCCCACCATCTCCGGTGAGCTCAAGCGCTGGTTCCGCGACCGCGGCTGGGTCGTGCGCCCGCCGCGCCGCCTGCAGGAGCTGCGCGCGGACCTCCAGGCCGTCCGTGCCGAGCTCGAGCAGGAGCTGGGCGGCACGCCCACCGACGCCGACCTCGCCGAAGCCGTGGGGGCGACGGTCGAGGAGGTGCGCGAGGTCGCGTCAGCCGCGACCGGCTTCCGGCCCCTGTCGCTCGACTGCAGCACCGCGGACGACGAACGTCCCGGCCTCTCGACGTTCCTCGCCGAGGTCGACGAGGAGCTGCAGGCGGCCGACGACCGCGTCTGCCTGACCGAGGCGCTCACCGAGCTCGACGACGACGAGCGCGAGCTGCTGCTCATGCGCTACGTCGAGGGGATGACCCAGCGCGAGATCGGTGAGGCACGCGGTGTCAGCCAGATGCAGGTGTCGCGCACCTTGAGGCGCATCACCGTGCGGCTGCACGACCACCTCACGGAGAAGCCCGTCGAGCCCGTACAGCCCGTAGAGCCCGTGGAGCCGTTCGAGCCCCTCGAGCCGGAGGCGATGACCGCCGCCTCCTGACGGCTCCGCCACCGTCGGCGAATCACCCCGGGGCGTCCCGGCTCGGCGCCTGCTCGTGCGCGGGTGCCGTTGCCGACGTGTGGCCACGCGCGATCGAGGGCAGGGCGCCGGTGTCGGCGACCTGCTGGGCCACTTCTCGCAGCTTGCGGTTGGCGTTCTGGCTCGCCATCCGCAGCAGGCCGAACGCCTGGTCGCGCGTCACCTGGTGGCGCGCCATGAGGATGCCCATGGCGACGCCGATCTCACGGTTGGTGACGAGGGCCTTCTGGAGGTTCTCGACGTGCTGCTGGTTGGCCGCCAGCGCCACGGCCAGCGCACCGTGCGTGGCCAGCATGAGCCCGACGAGCTCGGCGCGCTCGTCGAAGGCGGCCACCTCGTCGGCGTAGATGTTGAGGCCGTCGATGGTCTCGTCGGTCTCGTGGCCGAGGCGGTAGCTCAGCATGCTGAGCAGGCCGAGCTCGCTCGAGACCTTGGCGCCGTACTCGGGCCACCGGCTGTCGTGGCGCAGGTCCCGCGGGCGGTAGAGCGCGTCCTCCACGATGGCGTCGAGGCACGGACCCGAGCCCAACGCGTACTGGATGTCGTCGGCGCGACGGGCCCGGTCGTCGGTGGCCGCGACGGTGCGGAAGCGGCCGTGGGAGAAGGTCGTGATGCTCGCGCACGTGGCCCCCGGCACCCGCTCGACCGCCATGCGGGCCACCGCGTCGAGGGCGGCAGCCGGACCCATGGACTCGAGCTCGACCCCGAGCTGGGAGAAGGACTCGGCGACCTCGCGCAGCTCGTCGTCCACCCGCGGCTCGTCAGCGCCCATCCGTCACCATCCTTCCTCCTGCCGCCGTCGACCCCCTTTGCAGACGGTAGACCCTCCGTCCGGTGCGAGGCGAGGGCCCGACCGGTGCACCGCCGTCCCGGGTACGTCATCAGGAGGCCAACCCCGAGGAGTACCCGCGTGTCGTCATGTCCATCAACCTGATCTACCTCATCGCCGGGGTCGCGATGTTCCTCGCTGCCGTGCTCCCCTCCGTGCTCGACCGGTATGCCGTGTCGGCCGCGATGGTGCTCCTCGTCCTCGGCATGGTGATCGGGCTGCTGCCACTGCCCGAGGGGATGCGCCTCGACCCCGTCGTCATCCGGCCACAGGTCGAGCGGGTCACGGAGTTCACGATCCTCGTCGCCCTGATGGGCGTCGGGCTCGCCATCGACCGCTCGTTCGAGTGGCGCAGCCGCGCCGCGTGGGCCGCCTGGTCGCCGACGTGGCGGCTGCTCGCGCTCGCGATGCCGCTGACGATCGCCTCCGTGGCCCTGCTCGGCTGGGGGCTCGGGCTCGCGCCGGCGGCGGCCCTGCTGCTCGGCGCAGCCCTCGCGCCCACCGACCCCGTGCTCGCGAGCGACGTCCAGGTCGAGGGACCCCGGGTCGAGACCCCGGACGCACCCGACTCCCCCGGCGACGACGGCGGCGACGGCGGTGACGAGGACGAGGCACTCGGCGAGCCGGTCGACGAGAAGGACGACGTGCGCTTCGCGCTGACGTCCGAGGCCGGTCTCAACGACGGCCTCGCCTTCCCCTTCGTCACAGCCGCCGTGCTGCTCGCGTCCGCGGGCGGGCTGTCCTCGGTCGGCTCTGGGGGCCTGCTGCACTGGTTCGCCTGGGACCTCGTCGGCAAGGTCGTCGTCGGCGTCCTCGCCGGCGTGGCGGTGGGCTGGGGACTGGCCCGCATCGCCTTCCGCTCCTCGCGGCGCTCACTGCGTCTCGCCGAGCAGGGCGAGCCGCTCCTCGCACTCGCCGCCCTCGTCATGACCTACGGCGTCAGCCAGCTCGTCGGAGGCTACGGCTTCGTGTCGGTCTTCGCCTGCGGCATGACCCTGCGCGCGGCCGAGCGCAACCACCACTACCACCGCTCGATGCACGAGGTGGTCCAGCGGCTCGAGCGGCTGCTGACCCTCATCATCCTGCTCATGCTCGGCATGGCCATGACCAAGGGAGTGCTCGGTGAGCTGGACTGGCGCGGCGTCGTCATCGCGCTCGCCCTCGTGCTCGTGCTGCGCCCTGCGGCGGGCTGGGTCAGCCTGCGCCTGCGGGCCCGACCGGCCGACCTGCCCGGCGGCCTCGGCCGCAAGGAGACCCTCGCGACCGCCTTCTTCGGCGTGCGCGGCATCGGCTCGCTCTACTACCTCTCCTTCGCGGCCGGCGAGCACGCGTTCGCCGACGAGCGGTGGATGTGGTCGACGGTGGCCTTCACCATCCTGCTGTCGGTCATGGTGCACGGCACGCTGGCGACCCCGGTCATGCGCTACCTCGAGCGCCGCCGCGAGCGGGCGGGGATCACCGCGCCGGCCTGACGCCCACGGATGCCGAGCACGAGAAGGACGCACCCGGCATACGCCCTTTCAGTGGACATGACGCCCATGTCGGTCACGTTCGACGACCGAGGTGTGCAGCGTGCACGACGCGGGTATGGAGACAGACGGAGGCTCCAGCCCAGCGGCCACCGACCCCGCGCCGACGCCCCCTCGATCGGTGGGCGTCGGGCGTGCGCACCGAGAGGCAACCGATTGAGTCCCGTCATCGCTTCCGTCCCGTCAGGCCACGTCTACGTCCGGCACCTCGCACCGCCGGACGGCGAGACGACGGTCCTCCGCCTGCCCGACCCGCGACCGCGGGCCGACGTCCCCGACGCCCAGTGGTGGCCGCCGCGGATGCTCGAGCCGGGCTGGGTCGACGAGCACGCGGACGAGTTCGACGTCATGCACGTGCACTTCGGCTTCGACGCCGTCTCGCCCGACGACCTGGCCGACGTCGTCGCCAGCCTGCGGCGCCACGGCAAGCCGCTCGTCGTCACGGTGCACGACCTGCGCAACCCCCACCACCCGGAGCCGGGACTGCACGACGCCCAGCTCGGAGTCCTCGTCAGGGCCGCGGACGCGGTGCTGACCCTGACCGCCGGCGCGGCCGCGGAGATCGCGGCGCGATGGGGCCGCGACGCGCTCGTCGTGCCCCACCCGCACGTCGTCGACGAGCCGCGACTCTCGCGGGAGCGGGTGCCGCACGCCGGTTTCGTCATCGGCGTCCACGCCAAGAGCCTGCGCGCGAGCATGGACCCCCTGCCCGTCGTCGAGGAGATCGTCGCCACGCTGCCCGAGCTCCCGGGCGCGCGGCTGCGCGTCGACGCCCACACCGACGTCATGACGCCGGGGAACCCCCGCCATGCCGTCGACCTCGAGCCGCGCCTGCGCGAGCTCGCCGACGACGGACGCATCGACCTGCACGTCCACGACTACTTCACCGACGACGAGCTGTGGGACTACCTCCAGTCGCTCGACGTCTCGGTGCTGCCCTACCGGTTCGGCACGCACAGCGGCTGGCTCGAGGCGTGCTACGACCTCGGCACGACGGTCCTGGCGCCCGACTGCGGCTACTACGCCGACCAGCGGCCCTGCATCCTCTACGCCGTGCCGGGCTCGGCGCCCGCGACCGCACGGAGCGGGGGCGGTGCCCCGCCGTTGCGCGAGGGGCTCGTGCGCGCCTACCGCGACCGCCCGTCCTGGCGGGCCGTCCCCGAGGAGCGCCGCCGCGAGCGCCTCGAGATCTCCCGCGTCCACGAGCAGGTGTATGCCGCCGTGCTCGCCGACGTGGCGAAGCGTGGTGTCCCGTGCACGTCGTAGTGCTCGGCTCGTCGAGGCACCCCATCGCCGAACCGTTCGCCGGCGGCCTGGAGTCGCTGACCTGGCACCTCGTGCGCGGGCTGCGCGACCGCGGGGTCGAGGTGACGTTCTTCGCGGGCCCGGGCAGCGACCCCGCGCTGGGGGCGACCGAGCTCGACATCGCGCCGCTACGCCTCAGCGACGCCGCCCGTTCGGACGTGTCGATGGTCCCGGAGGCGTGGCTGCGTGAGCACCACGCCTACCTGCAGGTCATGGTGGCCCTCCAGCACCGTGACGACATCGACGTCGTCCACAACAACAGCCTCCACCACCTCCCGGTCGCCATGGCGAACTCCCTGCACGTGCCGGTGCTGACGACCCTGCACACGCCCCCGACGCCGTGGCTCGAGCCGGCCATCGCCATCGACGCCCGCTCCCGCGGTGGCGTGCGGCGGGGACACTTCGTCGCGGTCAGCCAGCACACCGCACGCTCCTGGTCGCACGTGGCGTCCGCGGACGTCGTGCACAACGGGGTGGACGTCCGGCGATGGGTCGCCGGCCCCGGGGGCGAGGACCTCGTCTGGGTCGGCCGCATCGTCCCGGAGAAGGCCCCGCACCGGGCCATCGCCATGGCGCGCGCGTCCGGGCGGCGGCTGCGTCTCGCCGGACCCGTCGGCGACGTCGACTACTTCGAGCGCCTCGTGGCGAGCGAGCTCGACGAGGACGTCACCTACGTCGGGCACCTCGACACCGAGGGGCTCGTCGACCTCGTCGGACACAGCGCGGCCCTGCTCGTGACGCCGGACTGGGACGAGCCGTACGGCCTCGTCGCCGCGGAGTCCCTCGCATGCGGCACGCCGGTGGTCGCGCTGGACCGCGGCGGCCTCCGCGAGTTCGTCGTCCCCGGTGTCGGGGTGCTGCTCCGGCCCGACGCCGACGGCGCCGAGGCCGCGGACGCCGTGGCGACCGCCGTCGGGCTGGACCGGGAGGCCTGCCGGGCGCACGCCGTCGCCGCCTGCTCGGTGGACCGCATGGTCGAGCAGTACCTCGGCTGCTACCGGTCGCTTGCCTCCCTGCCCGGTGCCGCGTGATCGGCTACTACGTCCACCACCAGGGGCTCGGTCACCTCACCCGGCTGCAGGCCGTCGCCGAGCACCTGCGCTCCCCCGTGACCGGCCTCAGCTCCCTGCCGGCGCCCGCGTCCTGGGACGGCCCGTGGGTGCAGCTCGAGCGTGACGACGCGCTGTCCCCGCAGCAGGCCACGTCCGCAGACGCGACCGCCCACGGCGTGCTCCACTGGGTGCCACGACACGACGAGGGCCTCGCGGGGCGCGCGGCCGCGGTGTCCGCGTGGATCCGTCGGGCGCGGCCGTCGCTCGTCGTCGTCGACGTCTCGGTCGAGGTCGCGCTGCTGAGCCGCCTCTGTGGCGTGCCGGTCGTCGTGCTCGCCATGCCGGGGGTGCGCACCGACCGGACCCACGCGCTCGCCTACGACGTGGCCGACGCGCTGCTGGCGCCGTGGCCCGACGGCGCCCACACCGACGGCTGGCCCGAGGCGTGGCGCGCGAAGCTCTGGGCCGTGGGCGGGCTGTCGCGCTTCGACGGCCGACGACCGGCCGGACGCCTGGCGACTTCGGGGCGCGCCGACGTCGACGTGCCCCGCCGAGTCCTGCTCCTCTGGGGTGGCGGCGGACACGGCACCTCGGCCGCCCAGGTGGCCGCCGCCCGGGCAGCGACCCCGGGCTGGGAGTGGGTCGAGCGCGGACCCGGCTCACCCTCACCCGACCTGTGGTCCGAGCTCGCCACCGCCGACGTCGTCGTGACCCACGGCGGCCAGAACGCCGTGGCCGAGGTCGCCGCGGCCCGTCGGCCGGCCGTGGTGGTCGCCCAGCCCCGTCCGTTCGACGAGCAGGTGGCCACCGCCCGGGCCGTCGACCGGCTCGGCGCAGCCGTCGGCGTCGAGACCTGGCCCGCTGGCGCCGACCAGTGGCCCGGGTTGCTCGACCGGGCGCTTCGCCGGGGCGGTGACGGCTGGTGGAGGTGGTCCACCGGACACGGGGCCTTGACCGCCGCCGCGCACCTCGACGCTCTGGCCGACCGCGACGTGCGTGCGTGGCCGGCCACCCGGACCGCGTCATGACCGACCGCGCGGGGAGCCTCGCCGTCGTCACCATCGTGCACGGGCGCCACGACCACCTCGAGCGCCAGCTCTGGGGCCTGCGCGAGCAGCGGCTCCAGCCCGAGGTGCACGTCGTCGTCGCCATGGACGACCCCGACGTCGGTGGCCTCGCCCGCGCGCAGGCCGGCGGCTGGGACGTGCTCGTGCCCTCCCTGCCCCGCCGGGACGGCCACCTGCCCCTCGCCGCCGCGCGGAACCTCGGTGTGGACGCCGCCGCGGGGGCCGGCGCCGACCGGGTCGTGCTGCTCGACGTCGACTGCATCCCGTCACCGGGAGTGCTCGAGCGGTATGCCGGCGTGCTCGCGTCCGTCGACTCCCCAGAGCCCGATGCCTCCGACGTCCTCGACGGCTCCAGGGTCCGCGCCGTCGGGCAGTCGCCGGTCGTCCTCGCCGGCGAGGTGGCCTACCTGCCGCCCGAGCCCGACGGCCGGGACTACCGCGACCTCGGTCTCGAGGCCCTCGCCGGCCTCGCCGCGCCGCACCCGGCACGCCCCGTCCTCGACGCCGACGAGGTCCGCGAGGCGGCCGACCTGCGCCTCTTCTGGTCACTGTCCTTCGCCCTGACCGTGCGCTCGTGGCAAGTCCTCGGGGGCTTCGACGAGGGCTACGTCGGCTACGGCGGCGAGGACACCGACTTCGGGCAACGCATAGCTGCAGCCGGAGGCCGGCTCCTCTGGGTCGGCGGCGCGCTCGCCCACCACCAGCACCACCCGACCTCGTCGCCGCCGGTGCAGCACGTGCGCGACATCGTCGCCAACGCCAACCGCTTCGCCGGGCGTTGGGGCTGGTGGCCGATGGAGGGGTGGCTGGAGGCGTTCGCCGACCGTGGGCTGGCCCGCCGCGCCGCCGACGGTTCCTGGCACGCGACCTTCCCCGCGCACACCGCAGAGACCGCAGAGACCGCGGAGACCGCGGAGACCGCGGACGCCTGAGCGCCTGCTCCGGCGTCAGCGGGCGAGGACCACCGTGCTGAGCGCGTGCTCGAGCACCGCGCGGCTCGTCGAGCCGAGATTCATGCCGGCGAATCCTCCACTGCCGGTCGCTCCGAGCACGACCTCCTCGGCGGCGGCGGACAGGTGGATCAGCTCCTCGGCCGCGTGACCGGAGACGACCTGCTGCTCGATGAGGACGTCCGGGAAGTCGTCCGCCACCTCGTCCACGACCTCCCCGAGGTAGGCCTCGGTCGCCTCCTGGGGGTCGGCCGTGAACCACCATGGCGACGCGCCGACTCGCTCCGGCGGCGCCAGTGGGTAGAGGTGCCACACCGCGACCGCGACGACCATGTCCCCCTTGGCGCGCGCGTCGGCGCAGGCCCAGCGGAGCGCGATGCGACTCTGCTTCGAGCCGTCCACCCCCACCACGATCCGGCCCATGCGTCGGTCGGCCGTCGGTCCACCCTCGGGGCGTGTCATCTCGTCCATGGTGCGTCACCTCTCCACCCAGCATGCGGCCCGCCGACCGCACGGTGGCAGGTGCAAGAGGCCTGTCCGTTTCGGGACCTTGGTCCCACCACCCCACGACCTTCGGCCGTGTCCCGGCCGTGGCGCTCGCAGGCACCATCGACGCAGCGCCGCGACCGACGGCTTCGACCAGGAGAGCACCATGTGCACCGTCCTCATCACGTACTCCACCCCGCCGCCGCCCAGCGAGATCACGACACCGGTCCAGATCGGCCTGGTGCGGGAGGCCACCGCACCGGTCCCGGCCACGGCGAGCGAGGAGTCGAACGTCGGCGAACCGTCCACCTCGTCCACGGAGCCGGCGGCGACCTGCGACGTGGTGACCGAGGTGACGCCGCCCGCACCGTCCTTCGCGGCCGCGACGGCCGGCATCGACGAGGCCATCGCCGCCACCATCGCCGACGAGCTGACCCGGGCCGGGCACCGGGTCGCGTGCCGACCGAGCGTCGCCGTCACGACGACCAACGGCTTCGACCTCGTCCTCGCCGTCCACCACCTCCGGGTCAGCCACCGCGACGGAGGCGCGCCGCAGGCCATCGACGCGGACGACCCCGAGTCGGTCGAGGTGGCCCCGGGCGCTGGGACCCCGAACGACGGGGAGTCGACGATCCCCATGACGTGGTGCGCCGACTGGCGTGCCGTGGACGCGTGGGCCCGCAGCGTCGGGGACCACCTCGTCCACCTCCTCGAGCTGCGCACCGAGCTGGCCCGCGTGCGCGCCGAGCTGGACCGCTGCCGCACCATGCTGCTCGCGGCGGCACCGGAGCCGCGTCCGCTCTCCGCCGTCGAGCTCGGCCGTCCGGTCGCACGGGGTTCAGCTCCCCACAGCGGGCGCCGGGCGCACCGGCTGACCCCGACCAGCCAGACCACAGGAGCCTGAGATGAGCATGACCAGCCCCAGCAGCCACAGGGTGGGCCGCGACCGAACCAGTGCGCCGCACCCGCCGAGGTCGAACCGCAGGATCAACTACGTCGACCTGACGCCCACCGAGTGCCAGACCCTGCTCGAGTCCCGCGACGTCGGTCGCATCGGCTGGAGCGCCGGCCACGGCCCGCAGATCTTCCCGGTCAGCTACGCGTGCGTGGCCGACCTCATCGTCTTCCGCACGTCGCCGTTCGGGGTGCTCTCCGAGCTCGTCCGCCCGACCCAGGTGGTCTTCGAGGTCGACGAGCTGGACGCGACCCGCCACACCGGCTGGAGCCTCATCGCCCGGGGACGCTGCCAGGCCGTCGCCTCGCCCGCCCTGCTGACCCACCTGTGGACCGTGAAGGGTGCCGAGCCCTGGGCCGGGGGCGTGCGCAACGTCTTCATCGGGATCACGGTCGAGCGCCTGACCGGGCGGTCCTTCGGCTCCCAGCGCGTGCCGGCAGCAGCCCGACGCGGCGTGCACTGACGGCCTGCTCACAACGCCCTCCGGAACGCGCCCCGGCCAAGCCCGCCGGGCCTAGCCTTGGGACATGACGTCGACGCGTGCGGCGACCCCGTGGGCCGTCATCGCGGCGTGCCCTCCGAGGACGGCCCGCTGATGGTCGTCCCCGTCCCGACCCTCACCGCCTCGTCCGGACAGCCCGGGTCGGCCGAACGCCGGCTGCGCGAGCTCCTCGCCGCCAACCGCTCCGTCGTCTCCGAGCTCGCGCTCCCCGGGGTGCTGCGCCGGATCGTCGAGGCCGCCCGTGCCATCGCCGGGGCGCGCTACGCCGCGCTCGGCGTGATCGGCCCTGACGGCCTGCTCGAGCAGTTCATCCACTCGGGCATGGACGACGCCACGGTCGAGCGCATCGGACACCTGCCCACCGGCCGCGGCGTGCTCGGGGCGCTCATCGAGCAGCCCGCCCCGATCCGCCTGCACGCCATCTCCGACGACCCGCGGTCGGTCGGCTTCCCGCCCGGTCACCCGCCCATGAACGGCTTCCTCGGGGTGCCGGTGCGCTCGCGGGGGGAGGTCTTCGGCAACCTCTACCTCGCCGAGCGGATCGACGGGTGCGACTTCAGCACGGACGACGAGGAGCTCGTCGTCGCCCTCGCGGCAAGTGCGGGTGTGGCGATCGAGAACGCCCGCCTCTACGAGGAGTCGCGCCGTCGGCAGGAGTGGCTGCGCGCGTCGGCGGAGATCAGCCGCGACCTGCTGCGGCCGGGGCTCGGCGACGAGGTCCTGCTCCGCATCGCCGACGCCATGCTGCGCCTGACCGACGCCGACGTCGTCACCCTCGACTTCCCGGAGGGACACGACCAGGGAACGGCCGCCTCCGGGGTCCCCGACGACGCGACCCGTCTCGTCATCGAGGTGGCGCGGGGGATGGAGACCGACGACCTGCTCGGCACGGCATACCTCTCGGCTCCCTCGCTCGCCGGCACGGCGATGCGCGAGCGACGCCCCGCCGCCGTCGACGGGACCGGGCCCGCCGAGCCCGCCCTGACCCCGGTCATCGCGGACGGGATCTGGGGACCCGCGGTGGCGTGCCCCCTCGTCGGGGAGGCCGACGTGCGTGGCGCGGTCGTCGTGGCACGCCGCGTCGGCAGCCACCCGTTCAGTCCCGCGGACGTCGAGACGGCCGAGCAGCTGGCACTGCACGCCGCCGTCGCCCTCGAGCTCGCCGACGGTCGCCGCGACGAGGAGCGCGTCGCCATGCTCGAGGAGCGCCACCGCATCGCCCGCGACCTCCACGACCACGTGATCCAGCGGATCTTCGCGACCGAGCTGACGCTCGAGGCCGCCACCGGACGCGCGACCGAACCCGCCGTGCGCGAGGCGCTCCGACGGGCTGTCGAGGACCTCGACGAGACGATCCGACGCATCCGCACCACGATCTTCGAGCTGCAGGACCACCCGTCGTCAGAGGACCCCCGGTCCGTGCTCCTCGACGTCGTGACGTCGTCGACGGCCGGGCTCGGCTTCGAACCGTCCCTGCGCCTCGAGGGACCCGTCGCGACCGTGCTCGACCCCCCACTGCTCCATGACGTCACCGCCGTGCTGCGCGAGGGGCTGACCAACGTCGTCAAGCACGCGCGGTGCACGCAGGTCGACGTCCGCGTGTCCGTCACACCGGTGTCCGTCACCGTCGAGGTCATCGACGACGGGCCTCCCGTCACGCTTCCCGCGACGGCGTCGCCGGCCGGCGACGCGACCGGCAGCCCTCCCGGCGCGCCCGGGGCCGACGGCCACCGCCGCGGGCTCGAGAACCTCGCCTGCCGGGCCCGGGCCCGCCACGGTGAGTGCACGCTGACCACCGACGAGAGGGGGACGGTGCTGACATGGACCGTGCCGCAGACGACGTGACCGAGCCGATCACGGTCTTCCTGCTCGACGACCACGAGATCGTCCGGCGCGGGCTCATCGACCTGCTCGAGTCGCATGACGGCTTCCGGGTCGTCGGCGAGGCCGGCACCGCTGCCGAGGCCCTGCGCCGCATCCCCACCCTCGCGCCCCAGGTCGCCCTCCTCGACGCCCGCCTCCCCGACGGCAGCGGCATCGACGTCTGTCGCGAGGTCAGGGTGAGCAGCCCCGGCACCCGGTGCCTCATCCTCACCTCCTACGACGACGACGAGGCGCTGTTCGCCGCGGTCATGGCCGGCGCCTCCGGCTACCTGCTCAAGCAGATCCGCGGCCCCTCCCTGACGGAGGCCGTCGAGCACGTCGCCGCCGGGCACTCCCTCATCGACCCGGCCCTCGTCGAGCGCCTGCTCGAGCGCATCCGCCGCCGTGAGGGCGCTGCGGAGGCGGAGCAGGGACGCGACGCCCGCCCCGGCCACCACCCGCGGCGCGACGGCCGGTCCGGTCCGTGGGCGGGCCCGGACTCCCTGACCGACCGGGAGCAGGAGATCCTCGACCTCATCGCCGAGGGCCTGACCAACCGGCAGATCGGCGCGCGCCTGCACCTGGCCGAGAAGACGGTCAAGAACTACGTGTCCGGCCTGCTCGCGAAGCTCGGCTTCGAGCGGCGCACCCAGGCGGCCGTCTACGGCGCCCAGCACGGCGGCGAACCCGTCGACGGTCACGGACACCGCTGACGGCATACGCCCGCGGGTGTCTGTAACGCATCGGCGCTGGCCGCGATGGTGTGGGTGAGGCGGCACCCGATCCCCCGAGCGGGTGCCGTCTCGCTGTCCCCGGCGCCCGCGCGACCCCGCCGCGCGGGGACGCCACCGCCGCCCCTACTGGTTGAAGGGCGACGATGCCGCCACGTGCCCTGTACCCGACGGGCCCGAGGACGAACAGCACATCTCGGGTTCCTCACCCAACGCGCCGCACGCTCCGCGTCCGCGGCGGCATCATGGAGGGTGGGTGACCTGCGGGGACGCAGGCCGGGAGGAGCGCGATGGCAGCGGACGGGCCGCGTTGGCGCCGGGCGCTCGCCCTCACGGCGCTCGGGACGCTCGTCCCCGGTGCCGGGCTGACGCGGGCCCGCAACCGCTGGCTGGGCCGGCTCGGGTGGCTCATGGTCGCCGCCACGCTCGTCGTCCTGGGCACGGTCGCGTATGCCGTGTGGACCCGCGGCTTCTCGAGCGCAGTCCTCGACGTGGTGTCGCGACCGGAGGCGCTGCGGCCCGCGGCGTTCGTCATCGCCGCCTGGGGCTTCCTCTGGTGCGCGTCGATCCTGCTGACCGCCGTGCAGGTCCGGCCCCGTCCCGGCGGGCGCCTCGGCGCCGTGCTGCTCGGCGCCTTCGCCGCGGTCATGGCCGGCTCGGTCGGGGCGGGGACCGTCGTGGCCGTCGACTACGCCCTCATCACCCGTGACACGGTCAGCGCCGTCTTCTCCGCCCCGCCGACGCAGCCCGGGGTCGGCGCGCGAGTCAGCGAGGGTGCGGACCCGTGGGCCGCGCAGGCACGGGTCAACCTGCTGCTCCTCGGGTCCGACGCAGGCTCGGACCGCACCGGCATCCGGACCGACTCGATGATCGTCGCGAGCATCGACACGAGGTCGGGACGCACGACGCTCGTCTCGATGCCGCGCAACCTGCTCGACGCGCCTCTCGCCCCCGGCAGCCCGCTCCGCGCGCGCTACCCGTCCGGCCGCTTCGGCGCGCCGGACCGCACGTGCGCGCAGAACGCCCCCGGCGAGACCGGGCAGTGCCAGCTGACCAACCTCTACGGCGAGGCGGAGGCGTATGCGCTCGACCACCCGGGCGCCTACGCCAAGGCCATCGTGCCCGGTCGCGAGGAGGTCCGAGGCAGCGTGCAGCAGATCGTCGGGCTGCCCATCGACCACGTCGTCGTCATCGACCTCAGGGGCTTCTCGCTGCTCGTCGACGCGATGGGCGGGATCGACGTCAACGTCAAGGACGCCGGGACCGGTGGACCCCTGCCGATCGGTGGCCACGTCACGGCGGACAACCGTGTCGTCGGCGTCAAGGAGTGGTTCCGGGCGGGACGGCAGCACCTCGACGGCTGGCACGCGCTCTGGTACGCCCGGTCGCGCGCTGCCGACAGCGACACCTACCGGCAGGCCCGGCAGCGCTGCGTCGTGCAGGCCATCGTCGAGCAGGCCGACCCGGCGGCGATGGTCCGGCAGTACCCCCGGCTGGCCCGGATCGCGCGCGACAACATCTACACCGACATCCCGGCCGCGAGCCTGCCGGCCTTCGTCGAGCTCGTCGAGCGCGCGCAGCGTGCCCGGCTCAACAGCGTGTCGCTGACGCTCGACGACGGCATCAAGCCGTGGGCGCCCGACTACGCGAGGATCCGTGCCCTCGTGCGCCGCGGTATCGCGGCGCCGACCCCGGCGAAGGCGGCCACGCCCTCGACGACACCGACCCCGGGGCGGCCGGCCGCTCCCCCGCGCCGGCCGCCGGCCACCCCGAGCCCGACGACGACGCCGTATGCGCAGTGCTGAGACCGGCTCCTCGCCGCACGTCCCGGTCCTCCCGATCACCCTCGAAGGGGGACTCGGGGTCAGGGTGACCCCTCCTACCGTGACGACATGAGGACCAGCACCGTCGTCACCGCCGCGCTCCTGTCCGCGAGCCTCGTGCCGCTCGCCGCGTGCACGTCCCAACGGGACCCGGTGCAGGAGCGGATCACCAACGCTGCCCGCGGCACGAGCGTCAACGCCGAGGCCGGCCGGATCCGCCTGCTCGCCACCCGCATCGACGCGCCCGAGGAGCGCAAGCTGCTCGGAGGCTCCAACACCGGGCTGTTCACCACGCTCGCGAACGACGGCGACACGGCGGACCGGCTCGTGGCCGTGAGCACCGTCTACGCGCGGCAGGTCGTCATGCGCCAGGGCACCGACGGCACCGAGAGCCCGGTCCAGATCGAGGTCCCCACCGCCGGCGTCGTGTCGCTGCAGTACCCGGGCGGCTTGCACCTCGAGATGGTCGGCCTCTTGGTCGACGTCCGGGCCGGGCGGCTGCTGCCCGTGACCTTCCGCTTCGAGAAGTCCGGCAGCGTCACGGTCAACGTCTTCGTCGACGGTTTCGGCCTGCCCACCGTCTCTCCTGTCTCACCCGTCGCGCCGGCCACCAGCTGAACCGGTCCACCACGCAAGGGATCTCGCTCCTCACCCGCCGGGCGAGGTGGGGTGCGCAGTGGCGGGCGGGGTGGCGGGCGGGGTGGTGTGGGGGTCCGGGGCCGACGCGAAGACGTTGAGCCCGAGCGCCCTGCTCAGCGAGCGCGTGATGAGCTGCCCGCGGACGCTGTTGCCGGCGTCGTCGAGCAGCGACGACCACACGGCCAGCCCGCCCTTGCCCGGCGCGACCGTCACGACGGCGCCGCTGACGCCGCTCTTGCCCGGCAGCCCGACCTCCCACAGCCAGTCGCCCGACAGCTCGTAGAGCCCGGCGGTCGCCATGACGGCGAGCACGTGCGCGCACGTCCGGTCCGACACGACGCGCGCGCCGGTCAGGGGGTTCACCCCTCCGTCCGCGAGGGTGGCTGCCATGACGGCGAGGTCGTGCACGTCGACCGACACCGAGCACTGCCTCGTGTAGAGGTCGGTCGCGACGTCGGGGTCGCAGTGCAGGCGACCGTAGCTGTGGAGCAGGTGGGCGATGCCGCGGTTGCGCAGGTTGGTGGTGGACTCGCCGGCGTAGACCTCGTCGTCGACCTCGAGGGTGCGCCCGGCGAAGGCGGACAGCCCGCCGAGGACGACGTCCCAGGCCCGGGCCTGGGAGTCGGCCGGGTCCGTGGCACCTCGGGCGGGGCGCCGGTCAGCGATCTCGGGCGCCAGGCTCGTCGCGGCGATGGCGCCGGCGTTGACCATGGGGTTCATGGTCCGGTGGTCGTGCAGCTCGACGGCCATGACCGAGTTGAAGGCCAGCCCGGTCGCGTTGGCGCCCAACAGGTTCCGAGCCCGGTCCGCTCCGAGGGCCTCGACGACGAGCACGAGCACGAAGGGCTTCGACACGCTCTGGATCGAGAAGCGCACGGCCGCGTCACCGACCTCGAAGGCACGTCCCGTCACGGAGACCACCGAGGCCGCGCACCCGGTCGGGTCCGCGGCCGCGAGCTGGGGGATGTAGGTCGCCACCGCGCCGTCGGTGACGTGCAGGTGCTCGTCGTAGGCCGCCTGCACGAGCTCGCCGACCGTGGTGTCCTCGGACAGGTGGCCCGTCGACACCTGCGCGAAGGGCCCGTCCGGGTCCACGTCCACCTCACCCACCTGCGGCGCGTGTCAGTTGAGGTGGACGGGAGCGCCCGGTCCCCACGGGATGCCGACGAGGTACCAGACGACGAAGAAGATGATCCACGTGACGAGCACGATGGCGGTGTAGGGGATCATCATCGACACGACGGTGCCGAGACCGGACCTGCGCTGGTACCGCTGGCAGACGAGGACGATGAACGGCAGGTAGACCATGAGCGGCGTGATGACGTTCATCGGGCCGTCGCCGACGCGGTAGGCGGCGATGACCGTCTGCGGTGCGATCCCGAGCCGGTAGAAGAGCGGGATGAAGATCGGGGCGAGGATCGCCCACTTGGGGATGACGCCCGGCATGATCAGGTCGATGACGGCGACGAGCAGGATGAAGCCGATCAGCAGGGCCAGGGCCCCGATGTTGGCGCTCTCGAGGAGGTCGGCGAGGCCGGTCGCGGCGAGCTTGCTGATGTTCGAGTAGTTGAAGTACGCGATGAACTGGGCGATGAGCAGCATGAGGAAGATCAGGCCGCCCAGGCCGTTGAACGTCTTGACGATGGCGTTGATGACGTTGGTGCTGCCGGTCAACGTCCTGGCTCCCCTGCCGTAGCCGAGGCCGGCCGCGAGGAAGAGCATCGAGATGATGAAGAGCAGGCTGCTCATGAACGGTGAGGAGCCGAAGATCTCCCCGGTGTCGGGGTTGCGCAGCGGAGCGCCGGGCAGCGCCCTCAGCAGGGTCACGACGGCAACCGCGACGAGCGTCCAGATGAGTGACATCCGCAGACCCCGTGACTCGAGCGCCATCTCCTCGTCGGTCTGGACGGTCTCGGCGGGAGCCTCCTCGGCCGCCTCGGACGGGTCCCACCTGCCGAGGCGCGGCTCGAGCAGCCGCTCGGTCACCCATGTCATGACGACAGCACAGAAGATGAGCGATGCGGTGCTGAAGAAGAAGTTGTGCGTCACGTTGAGCGTGACGCCGGGCGCGACGAGGCCGATGGTCTCGTTCGTGACCTCCGTGATGATGCCGTCGGCCGGCGTGATGAGGACGTTGACGAAGAACGCCGCGCTGACGCCGGCATAGGCCGCCGCGATGCCCGCCAGCGGGTGCCGCCCCAGCGAGACGAAGGCCGCTGCGCCCAGGGGGATGAGCACGAGGTAGCCGGCGTCGGACGCGACGCTCGAGATGCCGCCGAGCAGGACGATGATGAAGGTGATCGCGCCGCGGGGAGCGACCTTGACCATCGTGCGGATCAGGGCGGCGATGAGGCCGGCCTCCTCGGCGACACCGACGCCGATCATGGCGACGAGGATGACCGCGACGACGCCGAAGTCGTTGAAGTTCTGCACGGCCGTCGTGAAGATGAAGCGGATGCCGTCACCGGTCAGCAGGCTGTTGGCGGTGATCGTCTCGCGCTCGATCTCGTAGTCCGGGACCGCCCCTGTCGGTGGGTGCGGGTAGCCCGGCACCGCGGTGCCGCCCTCGTAGTCGGGGACGGCCGGGACCGAGCCCGGCTCGGCGACGTCGGTCGTGACGCTCGCGCCCGTCAGGTAGAGCACGTGCGAGAGCACGATGACCCCGATGATGAGCGCGAGGAAGATCAGCGCCGGGTGGGGCACCTTGTTGCCGAGCCGCTCGATGGCGTCGAGGAAGCGCTGGGTGCCGCCCGACCTCCCCTGGCCCTGCACCTCGCCGGACGACTCGTCGGACCCCTGGCCGGACGAGTCGTGGGCTCGGGCGGCCGTGCTCATGACCCGGTCCCGGACCCGGCCCCACTCCCCGACGGCCGCTCGAAGGCGCACGCGAGCTCGACGAGCAAGCGGCTGCCGAAGGCGGTGGCGCCCTTGTTGCGCCAGCCACGGGCCTCCGGCAGCTGCGCCGTGCCGGCGATGTCGATGTGCGCCCAGGGCTTGTCGCCGACGAACTCCGCGAGGAAGAGCGCTGCGGTGATCTGGCCGGCGTTGGGTCCGCCCATGTTGGTCATGTCGGCGATCGGCGAGTCGAGCTGCGAGCGGTAACGGCGGTGGAGCGGCAGGGGCCAGACCGGCTCGTCGACGGCGTCGCCCGCCGCGCGCACCTGGTCCACCAGTGCCGAGGAGTTGCCCATGACCCCGGCGACGTCGACGCCGAGGGCGCGCAGGCAGGCCCCGGTCAGCGTGGCGATGTCGACGATGGCGTCGACGTCGAGCTCGACCGCGAGTGCGAGCGCATCGGCCATGACGAGGCGCCCCTCGGTGTCGGTGTTGAGCACCTCGACCGTCTTGCCGTTCCGCATCTGGAGCACGTCGCCGAGCTTGAGCGCCGATCCGGACGGCATGTTGTCGGTGCACATGAGGTAGCCGGTGACCTCGGTCTCGCACCCGGCGTCGCGCAGGGCCGTCATCGCCGCGAGCACCGTTGCGGCGCCGGTCATGTCGTTCTTCATCTGCGCGTGCGACTCGTCGCTCGGCTTGAGGCTGATGCCTCCGGAGTCGTACATGATCCCCTTGCCGACGAGGGCGAGGTGGCCCCGAGACGGGCCCTCCGGCACGTAGTGCAGCCGCACCATCCGCGGCTCCTCGACGCTGCCGAGGTTGACCCCGAGCAGACCGCCGCAGCCCATCTCGACGAGCTCGTCCTTGCCGACGACGTCGACCTCGAGCCCGGCGGCGCCACCCAGCTCCTGCGCCACCTCACCCATGCGGGTCGCCGTCAGCACGGCCGCGGGGCAGTTGGCGAGGTCGCGGCCGAGCGCGGCAGCCCGGGCCAGCACCTCGCCCCGGCGCACCCCGGCCACCACGGCCTCGGAGTGCTCCCCGGGAGTGACGAGGACGAGCCGCTCGAGGACCTGGTCCTCGGCCGAGTCGCTGATGCGGAAGCGCCACCGCGCGAGCAGCACTCCCTCCGTCACGGCGCGCGCGAAGTCGGCAGGCGACAGCCCGATGTCGCGGTCCGGGAGCTCCACCGCGAGCCGCGTGTGCTGCGGCACGGCGCGGGCGAAGGCGGCGGCCAGGTCCCGCACCGAGGCCTCGTCGACGTCGCCGACGGCCCCGATCCCGACGGCCACGAGGGCCCGACCGCCGCTCGGCAGCACGAGCGTCTCGCCGTGCTTGCCGGTGAACCCGGCCGCGGCCAGGGCCGTCGAGTCCTGACCGAGGTCGGCCGGCGGCTCGGCGCCCTCCGCGACGGGCACGGCGACCGCGGCGACCTCGTCGGGGCCGGGGAGCTGGGTGACGACGTCGACGGCTGCGGACGAGCGCGTGGACGGGACGGGATCCAGAGTGCGCATGGCTGGAGTGCTCACGCCGACTCCTTCCGAGGGCAGGGGCCTGGGGTCCTTCCGAGCATGTCCGCCCAGCGGTTCATCCCGATTCACCCGTCGGGGGTGACCGGCCCGCGCGCGGCCACCACCACGATGGGAGCGTGAGCCCGGCCACCACGAGCCTGGTCGTCCTCGCGGCGACCGTGGCCCTCTTCGTCTGGAACCGCCTGCCCGTCGGTGGCGTGGCGGTGCTGACCTGTCTCACCCTCTACGCCACGGGTCTCGTCGACGCGAACACGGCGCTCTCCGGCTTCGGCGACCCCGTCGTGGTCTTCATCGCCTCGCTCTTCGTCGTGAGCGAGGCCATCGACTCGGCGGGTGTGACCACGTGGGCGGGCCAGCGGCTCATCGACGTCGTCGGCGACGGGGCCGTGCGACTCATGGTCGCGGTGCTCGGGCTGTGCGCGGTCCTGACGGCCGTCATCACGCTCAACGGCTCGGTCGCCGCCCTGATGCCCATGGTGCTCGTGCTCGCCACCCGCCTGAAGCGCTCCCCGTCGCTCATGCTGATGCCGATGGCCTTCGCCGGGAGCGCCGGGTCGCTGCTCGCCCTCACCGGCAGCCCGGTCAACGTCATCGTCTCCAACGCGGCCGTCGACGCCGGGTCGCAGCCCTTCCGGTTCTTCGACTTCGCGGTGGTCGGCCTGCCGCTCGTCGTCGTGACCATCGTGCTCGGGGTGCTGCTCGGCCCCCGGGTGCTCCCCCGGGGGCCCTCGACCCAGCCCGTGCGCGACCTCGGTCGCCACGCCGACCGGCTCGCGGCGTACTACGAGCTGCACGACGGCTTCTACCGCCTCCGGGTGCGACCCGGCTCACCGGTCGTCGGGGTGCCGGCCGGGAGACTCGACCTCACGGCATACCCCGGGGTGACGCTCATCGGCGTGCAGAGCGCGGGCGGCCACGCCGTCACAGGGACGACCGCCGTGGACGACGACGACGTCGTCATCGTCAGCGGTGCGAGCGACGCCGTCGGGCGCCTCGTGCCCGAGCTGCGCCTCGCGGTCGCGATGCGACCCATCACCGTCCAGACCGCCGGGATCATGAACCGCGAGGTGGGCGTCGTGGAGGTCGTCGTGCCTCCCCGGTCACCGCTCGTGGGCGAGACGTCGTTCCCCGGCCAGCTGCGGGGCACCGACCTCGTCGTGCTCGGCATCCGCCGTCTCGGGCGCGACGTCGGTGCGTCGCCGCTCGAGCTGACGGCGGGCGACAGCCTCCTGCTGCACGGCACGTGGACCTCGATCGAGGAGCTCGTGCACGACCGCGACGTCCTTCTCGTCGACTCACCCGATCTTGTTCGGCGACAAGCGGTTCCACTTGGCGCGAGATCCGGGCGGGCTATCGTCGTCCTGCTCGCCATGGTGGTGCTGCTGGCGCTCGGCGTCGTGCCGCCGGCGATCGCGGGCCTCGCCGCGGCGACGGCGATGGTGCTGACGCGGGTGGTGAGCGTCAACCAGGCCTACCGCGCCGTGTCGTGGCAGACCGTCGTCCTCATCGGCGGCCTCATCCCGCTCTCGACCGCCATCGAGACGAGCGGCGCCGCGGACCTCGTCGCCAGGGGCCTCATCGACGTCGTCGGCAGCGGCCGATCCTACCTGCTGCTCGTCGCGCTGTTCGCCCTGACGGCCGTCGTCGGCCAGGTGGTCAGCAACACCGCGACGGTGCTCATCGTCGTGCCGATCGCCGTGGCCGCGGCCCAGGAGACGGGGGTCTCGGTCCAGCCCGTGCTCATGCTCGTGGCGGTCGCCGGGGCCGCCTCGCTGCTCACCCCGATCTCGACCCCGGGCAACATGATGATCATGGGGCCGGGTGGCTACCGCTTCGGCGACTACTGGCGGCTCGGTCTGCCCGTGCTGCTCGTCTGGATGGCCGTGGCCGTCACCCTCATCCCGCTCGTGTGGCGCTTCTGACCTCGGCCGCCTCTGCGGCGTGCTGCCGGCGCCACCAGGTGACGGTGCCCGCGCCGAGCACGAGTGGCACGAGCATCCAGCACACCCGGAAGACGACGAGACCTGCGACCGCCGTTGCCTCGTAAGGGCCCTGCTCGAGACCGAGGATCGCGATGACGGCCGCGTCCAGCACCCCGACACCGCCGAAGGGCAGCGCCGTCAGGGGGTAGCTGACGAGGAGGGCGATGACGATCGTGACCGCCGGCGCCGCCGAGGCCGGGACACCGGCCAAGCGCAGAGACAGCAGGAGCAGAAGAGCCTCGCTGAGCACGAGAGCGAACTGGCACGCCATGGCCGATGCCCAGCCGCGGCGCAGCACGTGGCCCGCCTGCCGCACGAACCGGGCCGCCCGGCTCGCCCACTCGACGGGGTCGACGCGCGCCGAGAAGCGGCGCAGCCGGACTGCCGTCCACTCCGTGGCCCGGGCCGCGGGGCGCTCACCACGGGACGCGATGACGAGAGCGGCCACCACGACGAGGCTGACGGCTCCGCTCGTGAGGGCCGTCCACGCATACGCCGGCTCGACCTGACCGGCGACGACGGCGAGCCCCAGGCCGAGGACCGGCGCCCCGAATCGGGCGACGTAGTAGGTCACGGTGTTGAGCGAGATCCCGGCGATGCCCTCGGTGGGCGGGGTCCCCCACGAGCGCAACATCGCGATGCGCAGCACGACGTCGCCGGGTGGAGGCGCCACCGTCGCGACGAGGTTGGCGGACAGGTCGTTGGACACGGCCCGGCGCAGCCCCAGCGACGGGACGAAGACCGCGAGGGGCCCGGCGTTGAGGCACTGGCGCACCGCGACGACCGCGAGCAGGCAGACGACCTCGAGGACCCCGAGCTGCGTGACGGCGTCCCAGACCGCGGGCCAGTCGACGCGGCGCACGACGCGACTGAACCACCACAGGGCCACGAGGACGAGCGCCATCTTGAGCGCTCCGCCGAGCAGGCCCACCCGCCGGATGCCTCCGGTCGTCGTCTCGGGAGGTCCGCCCTCGCCGGCCGGCTCGGCCCCTCCGACTCGTCGGGCACGCCCGTCAGTCCGGGAGCCGGCGCAGCTCGAGCAGCGTGAAGCCGAGGTCCTGGAAGCGGTCGAGGATGCCGTGCAGGTGCGGGGCGTCGACGACGTCGCCGTACATCACCGACCCGGTCGTGCCGATCGCGACGGTCGACTCCTCGAGCTCGGGGAAGGCCGAGCGGGCGACGTCGGGGATGTGCTCGACCAGGATGAACTCGTAGCGCACGCTGCCCCCTCCACGGGTCGATCCGGTGCCGAAAGCTCCTGGATCGATCGTGCCGCGCCGCGTGCAGCGCGGCGTCACCCCGGGCGGGTGAGCGTCGCCCTACAGCAGGCCCAGACGCCGCGCGGCGGCCACGGCGTCCCGCCGTGAGCCCACCCCGAGCTTCTGGAAGAGCGACCGGAGCTGGGTCTTGACCGTGTTGCGGCTGACCGCCCGGGCCTGCGCGATCTCGGCCACGGTGAGCAGGGACGGCAGCTCACGGAGCAGGCTCAGCTCGCGCGCGCTCAGCGCGACGTCGAGCAACGGCTCCGCGGGAAGGTCCACGAGAGCACGGGCCTGCACGTTGAGCTCACCGACGAACGGCTCCAGCTCTCCGAAGCGACCAGCGCCGGCCGCGAGCACGTCGGCGACCTCGGGCGCGACCTCGAGGACCATCCGCAAAGCGCGCTGGGGCGCCGCGAGGGTCAGCGCCGCGACGAGCTCCTCGTGGGCGACGGTCGGCTGGGCGTTGCGGTGGGCCACGACCGCGGCGACGAGGTGCGCGGTGACCGCGACCCGCAGGCGCGGCCTCACGGGGAGCGCGGCCGCCGCGTCGCCGTGGCCCTTGACGGAGTCCTTGGCAGGACGGTGGGCCGAGTCGGCGGCCGGATCCACTTTCAGGCCCGGGCTCGGGTCGGTGGGCAGGTCGGTGGGCAGGTCGGTGGGCACGCCGGACGCCAGCACGGGAGCCACGGCCGCCCGGGCCGCGGAGTCCTCTCCCGCGCGAAGGTGACGGACCGCCGCCATCGCCGCGACCTCGGCGGCCGCGCCGGGAAGCCCCTCGCAGAGCTGCTCGACCTCGCGGGCGAGACGCGGGAAGCCTGCGAGCAGGACGATGCGGTGGGCACGCGCGAGCTCCCCCACGGCGAGGACGGAGGTCATCGAGATCTCCGCCACGGCGCGGGCACCGACCATGACCCGGTCCACGACGTCCTGCCGCACGCCCGGCTGGCCGGCTCTCTCGACGAGGTCGAGGTTGGCCTCGAGCATGCGGGCCAGACGTGCCAGCTGCTCGAGCCCACGCGCTGCCGTCGACATCTCGCCGGCGGGCGCACCTGCCTCGGCGCCGCCCCGGGCCTGCTCCTGCATCATCGACAGGACCGCGCCCAGCAGCTCCAGTGCGGCCTCGTTGCGACCGCGGGCGGTCGCGTCGTCGAGCACGTTGAAGGCGGCCCATCCGGCAAGGACCTGGGCAGGCAGCAGCCGTGGCAAGCCGGCCCATGGCGTGCCCTGGGACTCGACGAGCACGCGCTCGGACCACGTGGCCATCTCGGCGAGGTCCTCACGGGCAGCCGCCACGGAGGCCAGACCCACCATCGCCTGCAGGGCCGGCAGCTGGTGGCCGGCCGCCCGCGCCGTCGAGAGCGCCGACGCGTAGGCCGCCCTCGCCTCGCCGAAGCGTCCGGAGCCGAGGAGGACGTCGCCGCTCGTCAGCTGGTCGATCAGCATGAGGTCGGCCTCGGCGTGGGGCAGCCGACCGACCGCCAGCCCGTGCCCGGGCCGGTCCGCCCGCGAGAAGGCGTCGGGGCGCACGTCGTCGGCGAGCGCACGCAGCGCTGCGCGGTCAGGGACGGGATGGCCCTCGGACCACGTGCTGAAGGTCGAGTTCAGCTCCGCCGCAAGGCCTTTGGCGAGCCGATCGGCGCTCCTCGGGCCCGAGTCCGTGGCCGAGTCCGTCGCGTCGCCGTCGGGGTGTCCGACAGTGTCCCTCCCCACGAAGGCGAGCCAGCGCAGCGCGACCGACAGGAGCCGCTCGAGCGGCAGCGCCGACGGGTCGACGTCAAGGTCGTCGGTGAGCACGCCGGTCAGATCGTCTGGCTCGGGCTCGGTGAACCAGGACCCGGGTCGGGTCACGAGCGACGCGAGCTGGCGACGTGCCGCCTCGGGGTCGGAGAGGTCGAGGCTGGCCAGCGCCGCGACGGCCGTCATGACGGGGTCATCGGTGCGGACGGTGCGCACGGCCGCCTCGACCTCGGAGCCACGTCCGTCGAGCAGGAGGTGCAGCGCGTGCTGATGGATGACGTCGCTCATGAGGTCGAGGTCGCCCGCGGCCTCCGCGTGACGCAGTGCCTGTCCGGGGACGTCGTGGGCGGCGTACCACTGGGCGGCGCGGGCGTGGACCTCGCGAGCCCCGCGGACGCTACCCGCCTCGAGCATCGCGCCGAGGTAGCTGCGCAGGAGCACGTGGTAGCGGTAGGTCGGCGTGCCGACCCGGTCGACGGTCACCATCGCGTTGTCGGCCGAGAGCGCGTCGAGGAGCGCGCCGGCGTCGTCCCGACCCGTCACGGCCGCACCGAGGTCGGCCGTCAGGTCCTCGAGGACCGAGGTGGACAGCAGGAAGTCGCGCGTCGCCGCATCGAGGCTCGCGAGCACCTCCTCGACGAGGTAGCCGGACATGGCCCGGTCGCTGCGCGCGAACTGCCCCAGGAACTCGTCGACGTCCCGCCCCCGCGCGAGCGACACCGCGGCGAGCGCGACACCCGCGGCCCAGCCCTCGGTGAGCCCCTGGAGGCGGCGCACCTGATGGTCCTCGAGCTGCAGGTCGTGCCGCGAGAGCAGCTCCCGGGTGTCCTCGAGGGAGAACCGGAGGTCGTGCTCCCGCACCTCGACGAGCCGCTCCTCGAGGCGCAGCCGGGCCAGGTGCAGCCCGGGGTCGGAGCGGGTCCCGACGACGACGTGCAGGTGCGCCGGCGCCCATCGGACCAGCAGCTCGACGAGGTCGAGGCAGCGCGGGTCCCGCACGAGGTGCAGGTCGTCGAGGACGACCCAGACGGGGAGCTCAGCGCTGGCTGCGATCTCGAGCAACCGGGTCACGAGGGCCTGGCCGACCGCTCCCACGACGGACTGCTCAGGCTCGTCCGCGAGCCACGGCGCGGTCGGGAGGACAGCCGCCCGGACGGCGCCGATGAGGGTCTCGGCCATGACCTGCGGGTCGTTGTCCTCGCGGTCGAGCGAGGCCCAGGCGATCAGGTCGCCGCGCCGCTCCAGCTCGCTGGCCCAGTCGGCGAGCAAGGTCGTCTTGCCGGTGCCCACGGAGCCGGCGACGAGCACCATCGTCCCGGCACCACGGTCGGTGGCCGAGATCAGGGGCGCCGGCGCCGGGATCGTGCTGCGGCGCACCGTGCGTCCCGTGAGCCCTGGCACCCGGTGCTTGGGTGACGGCCGGGTCGCGGCGCGCCCGGCCCCTGTCGGGCGAGCCCCGGTCCCCTCACCGGTCCGGTCGGCTCGATCTCCGGTCGTGCTGACGGCCCCCGAGTCCACGGTCGTCAGCGCCCTCCGCCGACCCCGGGCGGTCTCCTGCGCGAGTGAGCCGGTGCCGTCGGACGGCTGGTGCGGGACAACGACGCTGCGAGGGTCATCACGGTGCACTTTCGGGAGGGGCACGGCTGCGACACGTCCGGGACGAGCGCTCGACCGCCGTCCTCCGCGGTGCCTCCGAGGTGACCGGCCGCTCGACCCGATTTCACCGTAGCGTCGAGCGGTCACCCCGGCGCGTCTTCAGGCGCTTCCGGCTCGGCGCGTCCGGATGCTGGCCACGGCGGCCGGGGAGGCAGGGACCCCCGGTGGCGCCACGGAGTCGTCAACGCGTGGCCGGTGCGGTCGGCTCGTCGCAGTAGAGCGGCGTCAGCATCCGGCGGGTCCGCACGCCGCGCCGCCGCCTGACGGCGCGCCGAGGTGGACCAGCTGCGGCACCGCGGGCGTGCAGCAGCCACCGGCCGCCGGGCCGACAGCGTCGGCCTTCGTGGCGTCGGGGGCGTCGGGGGCGTCGGGGGCGTCGAAGAGACCTGCTCCTCCGCAGACCCCGGTCTCGGGGAGGGTGAGCTCGACGCGGGAGGCGGCCTCGAGGTCGCCGGCCAGGGCGGCGGCCACCGAGCGGACCTGCTCGTAGCCGGTGAGCGCGAGGAACGTCGGTGCGCGACCGTATGCCTTCATCCCGACGACGTAGACGCCCGGCTCGTCGTGGGCCAGCTCGCTCGCGCCGTGCGGGTAGACGGTGCCGCAGGAGTGGACGTTGGGGTCGATGAGCGGGGCCAGGCCGACCGGCGCCTCGAGCCTGGCGTCGAGGCGCAGCCGCAGCTCCGACATGATCGAGTGGTCGGGGCGGAAGCCGGTGAGGCCGATGACCTCGTCGAGTCCCTCGACACGTCGGCCGTCCTCGGCCACGAGCGCCACCGTGCCGACGTCCTCGCTCTCGACGGCCTGGGTGCGGAATCCGGTGACGACCTCGACGAGTCCGGCCGACACGGCGTCGCGGGCGCGGAGTCCGAGGGCGCCACGGGCCGGGAGCTGGTCCGCGTCACCGCCGCCGTATGCGTTGCCGACACCCCCGCGTCGCAGGACCCACACGGCCTTGGTGCCGGGCACCTCCTGGGCGAGGGTGGCGAGGGCGACGAGTGCGGTCAGGGCCGAATGACCTGACCCGACAACAGCCGTGCGCCGGCCGCCGAAGCGCGTGACGTCGCGTGCCTCACCGACGTCCGGGACGCGGTGGGACAGATGTGCCGCGACGGCGGGCTCGCGCTCGCCGTCGGCCGGATAGCCGTCGCTGCCGAGCGGGTTCGGGCACGTCCAGGTGCCGGAGGCGTCGACGACGGCCTCGGCGACCAGGCGAGCCGTGCTGCCGTCGCTGCGGCCCACGTGGACCGTGAACGGCTGCTCCTCGCGACCGGAGTCGACGACGCGGTCCCGCCCCTGGCGCGCCACGCCGGTCACGGTGGCGCCGTAGCGGATGTGGTCGGCGAGGGCGTCGGCCAGCGGCTGGAGGTAGTCCTCCACCCACTCGCGGCCGGTCGGGTAGTGGGCCGGGTCGGGCTCGGTCCAGCCCCGACCGGCGAGCAGCCGCCGAGCCGCCGGGTCGATGAGCTCGGACCACCGGGAGAAGAGCCGCACGTGCCCCCAGGACCTGACGGAGGCGGCAGCCCGCTCCCCGCGCTCGAGCACGACGGGATCGAGCCCGCGCTCGAGCAGGTGGGCCGCGGCGGCCAGACCGACCGGGCCGGCACCGATGACAGCGACGGTCCCCAGGGGCAGGTCGGGCACAACGGGCTGGAGCGACGCGCTCTCGGCAGAGTCAGTGCTCGCGTCGGTGGGTGCTTCGGTGCTTGCGTGGGTCGCGCGGGTCACGGTACTGCCTCCGGGTCGGTCTACGGCGGAGCGGCGACGACAACGGATCGTTGTTTCGATGGTTGTCGATGCCGACACAGCCATCTTGCGGCCGACATAGACAGATGTCAACATAGATATATGTCAAAGCCGCTGCCCGTCCTCGACGTCACCGAGACACCCTGCTGCGCGCCGCTCGCTCGCGCGCCGATCGGCGAGGCGGATGCCGAGCGGGTGGCCGCCATGTTCAAGGCCCTGGGCGACCCGGTGCGTCTGCGGCTCTTCTCCAAGGTCGCGTCGTCCGAGGGCGGGGAGGCCTGCGTCTGCGACATCCAGGACGTCGGCGTCTCGCAGCCCACGGTCTCGCACCACCTCAAGAAGCTGCGGGAGGCCGGACTGCTGGAGTCGGAGCGCCGGGGCAGCTGGGTCTACTACCGGCTGGCGCCCTCGACACTCGTGGTGATGGCCGACCTGCTGGCCCCGGTCCGGACCTGAGCCGGTCGGCTAGCCCGGGAGCGTCAGCTGGGTGCGGTGGAAGTCGTAGTGCCGGCAGCCGTAGACGTACACCTCGGCCAGCGTCATCGTGGGCTCGAAGAAAGGGTCCCAGCCGACCGGGAAGTGCATGGCGCGACCGAGAGCCCGGTCCGACTCGGCGTCCAGCCGACGGTGCAGCCGAGCGATGGTGCGGTCCAGCCGGCGCGTCAGCCGCGGACCGTGGAAGACGAGCGCCCCGCCGACGGACCCGACGTAGTTGACGAGGTGGAACGGCCGGGTGGCAGCGTCGAGCAGCGCCGCGAAGGCTCTGCCGAACCCCTCGGGCAGTCGCCCGAAGATCCTCACGAGCGGGAGCAGCCGCTGCACCACGAGGAACCCGAACGCCATGTGCCACAGCAGCTGACCGTTGGTCCAGCGGGTGCCGTTGCTGCGTCGACGCAGGTCCGCCGCCCCGGCAGCGGCCACGAGCAGCGCGAAGTCGACCCGGACCCTCTCGAGCTCCTCGTGAATGCCCTGCCTGTCGGTCGACGCGGACGTGGCCATGCGTCAGTCTCCCGCGGGAAGGCCCCACCCGGCAGCCTCCAGACCGCCAGCCCTGGCCGGCAGCCCTCTTCAGGCAGGTCCCGCCGGGTCCCGGTCAGGCGTCGACGGGCGTGACGTCGAGGGACTCGAGCAGGCCGAGCACCCGCTGCCGGATCTCGTCGCGGATGGGGCGCACGGCCTCGACGCCCTTGCCGGCGGGGTCCGCGAGCTCCCAGTCCTCGTAGCGCTTGCCCGGGAAGATCGGGCAGGTGTCGCCGCAGCCCATGGTGATGACGACGTCCGACTCCCGGACCGCGTCGGTGGTGAGGATCTTGGGCGTCTCTGCGGTGATGTCGATGCCCTCCTCGGCCATGGCGGCGACGGCCGACGGGTTGACCTGGTCGGCGGGCGCCGACCCTGCGGAGCGGACCTCGACGGCGCCACCCGAGAGGTGGGCGAGGTAGGCGGCGGCCATCTGGGAGCGGCCGGCGTTGTGGACGCAGACGAACAGGACGGAGGGCTGGTCGGTTCGGTCTGTCATGGGTGGCTCCTCGACGTGGGCAGGAATGGGTTCGCGGCGGGGCGGGTGAGCTCGGACAGCGCTGCGACCCCGACGGGCTCGTGAGCCAGCAGGGGCAGGACGGCCACGCGACGGCAGAGCGTCGAGATCTGCCCGAGGGCGTCGGCCTCGGCGCGGGCGCGCGCCCGCAGGAACGGCGAGCGGGGCGCAGCCGCGGTGAGGCTGCCGTTGACGACCCACGCCCAGGGGGTGATCCCGGCTCGGGCCAGGTCGTCCTGCAGCTCCTCCGCCTCGAGCACGGGGGTCGTCTCGGGAAGGGTGACGACGAGGACCTTGGTGCGGGTTGGGTCCTGCAGCCGCATGAGCGGGGTGACGAAGTGGGCCCCCTCGCTCATCTGACGGGTGATCTCGCGGTGGTAGGAGCCGGTGGCGTCGAGCAGGAGCAGGGTGTGCCCGGTGGGGGCCGTGTCGAGCACGACGAACTGCTTGCGGGCCCTGAAGACGACGTGGGAGAACTGCTGGAAGACGGCCACCTCGTCGGTGCAGGGCGACTTGAGGTCCTCGGCGAGGACGGCCCGGCCGGCCTCGTCGAGGTCCTTCCCCTTGCCTGCCATGACCCGCTCGCGATACCCCTCGATCGCCGCCCGGGGGTCGATGCGCTCGACGGTGAGGTGCGGGACGTCGGCCAGCAGCGTCTCGTCCAGGTGCGCCGCCGGGTCGGTCGTGGTCAGCAGCACCTCATGGCCTCGGGAGGCAAGCTCGAGGGCGACCGCGGCCGCGACCGTCGTCTTGCCGACCCCGCCCTTCCCCATGCACATGACGAGCCCCGGCCCGTCGGCCTCGAGCTCGTCGACCAGCTGAGGCAGACCGGTGAAACCGGTTGGCAGCGTTGCGATCTCGGCGATGGGCGTCTGGCGTGACGCCACGTCGGGCTCGAGCAGCGACCGGAGGGCGGGCACACCCACGGTGTTGAAGGGCAGCAGCGGCAGGACGGTCCGGGGCAGCGCAGCCACGGCGGCCGGGACGGCCGCGAGGGCGGCCTCCTCACGCGAACGGACCGCGTGGGCCAGCTCGTCCACGGGAGTGCTGGTGACGGCATACTCCGGCATGAGGCCGTTGACGACGAGGTGGGCGTTCGTCATGCCCAGGTCGCGCAGCTCCCCATACGTGGTGGCGGCCTCCCGCAGGGAGGACGGCTGCGGGCGAGTCACGAGGACCAGCCGGGTGCGCGTCGGGTCGGTCAGCGCGGCCAGTGCGCCGGCGTAGTCGTGGCGCAGCCGGTCCAGGCCGGCCACCGGCCCGAGGCACGACACGTCGCCCTTGCCGTCGGAGAGGTAGGAGGTCCACTCCCCCGGCAACCGGAGCAGGCGCACGGTGTGGCCCGTGGGTGCGGTGTCGAACAGGACGTGGTCGTAGGCCGCTGTCGCGGACTCGTCGGCCAGGAGCGACGTGAACTCGTTGAAGGAGGCGATCTCCGTCGTGCACGCCCCGGACAGCTGCTCGGTCATCGCGGAGACCTCGTCCGCCGGCAGGAGGTCGCGCACCGGGTCGATGATCGTGGCGCGGTACGCGTCGGCCGCCTGCTGCGGGTCGATCTCCAAAGCGTCGAGGCCGGGAACGGTCGGAACCGGGGTGATCGTGTTGCCGACGGTGACCCCGAAGACCTGCCCGACGTTCGAGGCGGGGTCGGTGCTCGTCAGCAGGATCCGCCTGCCCTGCCCGGCGAGCTGCACAGCGGTGGCGCAGGCCAGGGATGTCTTGCCGACCCCACCCTTGCCGGTGAAGAAGAGGAACCGCGGCAGGTCGTCGAGGAAGGGCAGGGCGGGCATCAGAGCCTGGCCTGGGCAGCCCGGAAGGGCCGGCGCAGCGCGAGGCTGACGTAGACGAGGGCCACGAGCGCGGGCACCTCGATGAGGGGCCCGACGACGCCCGCCAGGGCCTGACCGGAGGCCGCGCCGAAGGTAGCGATCGCGACGGCGATCGCGAGCTCGAAGTTGTTGCCGGCCGCCGTGAAGGCGAGGGTGGTCGTGCGCTCGTAGCCGAGGCCGATCGCGGCACCCAGCCCGAACCCGCCACCCCACATCACCGCGAAGTAGACGAGCAGCGGCAGGGCGATGCGGGCGACGTCGAGGGGCCGGGACGTGATGGCCTCACCCTGCAGGGCGAAGAGGATGACGATGGTGACGAGCAGTCCGTAGAGCGCCCACGGACCGACCTTCGGGATGAACTTCGTCTCGTACCAGTCGCGCCCACGCGTCCGCTCACCCACGCGACGGGACAGGAACCCGGCCAGCAGCGGGATGCCGAGGAAGATGAGGACGGAACGCGCGATGTCCCACGTGGACGCGTCGATGCCGGTCTGCTCGAGGCCGAGCCACCCGGGCAGGACGGAGAGGTAGAACCAGCCGAGACCGGCGAACGCGACGACCTGGAAGACGGAGTTGAGCGCCACGAGCACCGCGGCGGCCTCGCGGTCACCGCACGCGAGGTCGTTCCAGATGATGACCATGGCGATGCACCGTGCCAGTCCGACGATGATGAGGCCGGTGCGGTAGGCCGGCAGGTCGGGCAGGAAGATCCATGCGAGGGCGAACATCAGCGCCGGCCCGATGAGCCAGTTGAGCACGAGCGAGCCCACGAGCAGGCGCTTGTCGCCGGTCACGGAGTCGAGCCGGTCGTAGCGCACCTTGGCGAGGACCGGGTACATCATGACGAGCAGCCCGAGGGCGATGGGCAGGGAGACGCCGTCGACCTCGACCCGCGAGAGCGCGTCTCCGAGGCCGGGGACCAGCCGGCCGAGGAGCAGGCCCGCCAGCATCGCGAGGCCGATCCACACCGGCAGGAAGCGGTCGAGTGTCGAGAGCCTCGCGGCGACCGGGTCGTGAACGGACGGTCTCGACGTGACGGAGGGGCTGGTCGGGTGGGTCACCGGTGTCCTTCGAGCGACGGGCATCTTCATGTCGAACTGCATCGACGCTGGTCGATACTTCAACGTTGGCAGCCGCATCGGCGTGTGTCAATATGGACTGTCGTCGATGCAGCTGGACGGAGGACGGACCGTGGGTGTCACCACGCTGAGCACCACCCCGCAGGAGGTGTCCGCCTGCGGCAGCACTCCCGTCGAGGTCCTGGACCGCGCCGAGGCCGACCGGCGCGCGGCCCTGCTCAAGGCGCTCGCCGACCCCGTCCGCCTCCAGCTGCTCAGCATCATCAGCGCCTCCCCCGGCGCGGAGGCGTGCGTGTGCGACATGACCGACGCCGTGCAGGTGTCGCAGCCGACCGTCAGCCACCACCTCAAGACCCTCGTCGAGGCCGGCATCCTCACCCGCGAGCGCCGAGGCAGCTGGGCGTGGTTCCGGCTCGAGGTCGACCAGCTCGCGGCGGTGCGCAGCTTCCTGGCCTAGCGGCCCGCCCACTCATCCGACGCCGCGAGTCACCTGTCGTGACGCGTCACATCTCCTCGTGGGTGTCGGGGTCGCCGCCGAAGAGGCGCCCGTCGGGGCGCCCGAGCGCGCTGATCGCGGCGACCTCGTCGGGGCTCAGCTCGAAGCCGAAGACGTCGAGGTTGGCGCGCTGGCGCTCGGGGTCGGACGACTTGGGCAGCGGCACGGCGCCGAGCTGCACGTGCCAGCGAAGGATCGCCTGGGCGGGCGTGACGCCGTGCGCCTGCGCCGCGGCGGCGACGGGATCCGCGCCGAAGGGCGCGTTGCGCTTGCCGAGCGGGCTCCACGCCTCGGTGAGGATGCCGAGCCGCTCGTGGGCCGCGCGCAGCTGCTCCTGGGGGAAGAGCGGGTGCAGCTCGACCTGGTTGAGCACGGGCGTCACACCGGTCGCCTCGATGACGTCGGCGAGGTGCTGCTCGGTGAAGTTGCTGACGCCGACGGAGCGCACGAGCCCGCGCTCGCGGCACTCGGTCAGGGCGCGGTAGGCGTCGACGTAGAGCCCGACGCTCGGGTTGGGCCAGTGGATGAGGGCGACGTCGACCTGCTCGAGCCCGAGGCGCTCGAGTGAGCCCTCGACCGACGCGACGGCCTGGTCGAACGCGTGGTCCCGGCCGGGCACCTTCGTCTGCACGACGATCTCCTCGCGAGGCACCCCGGAGCGCCGGATCGCCTCCCCGACCTCCTGCTCGTTGCCGTAGTTCACGGCCGTGTCGAGCAGCCGGTAGCCGGCCTCGAGCGCCGACACGATGGCGCGTATGCCGTCCTCGCCCGTGAGCGGGTACGTGCCGAAGCCGGTGGCGGGCAGGGTCGTGCCGTCCTGGAGCGTGCGTGTCGGGGTGGTCGCCATGACCCCAACCTACGCATCGCCGTCGAGGGTGCGCGAGAGCCGTCCGCCCGTCGTCGGGTATGGAGCCTTCGGCCTGCTGGTGCGGGCTGCAGCACCCACAAGCCAGCAGCCGGAAGGACACCCACCATGGAGTACACCCGCCTCGGACGGTCGGGACTGCAGGTCAGCCGGATCGCGCTCGGCTGCATGAGCTTCGGCGACAGCAGCCGCGGCAACCACGCCTGGTCGCTCGACGAGGCCGCGAGCGAGCCGCTCTTCCGTCAGGCGGTCGAGCTCGGCATCACCTTCTGGGACACCGCCAACGTCTACAGCGCAGGCTCCTCGGAGGAGATCGTCGGCCGCGCGATCAAGGCCTACACGCGCCGCGAGGACGTCGTGCTGGCGACGAAGGTGCACGGTCGGATGCATGACGGTCCGGGCGGAGCAGGCCTGTCCCGCAAGGCGATCCTCGAGCAGATCGATGCCTCGCTGGCGCGCCTGGGCACCGACTACGTCGACCTCTACCAGATCCACCGCTTCGACCCTGAGACACCGGTCGAGGAGACGATGGAGGCGCTGCACGACGTCGTGCGGGCGGGCAAGGCGCGCTACATCGGGGCCTCGTCGATGTGGGCGTGGCAGTTCGCGACGATGCAGCACGCCGCCGACCTCGGCGGCTGGACGCGCTTCGTCTCCATGCAGGACCAGTACAGCCTCATGCAGCGCGAGGAGGAGCGCGAGATGTTCGGGCTCCTCGCGGACCAGGGCGTCGGCGCGATGCCGTGGAGTCCCCTGGCCCGGGGTCGTCTCGCCCGTCCGTGGGGCACCGAGACGACGCGCACCGGCAGCGACGAGTTCGGCCGGACCCTGTTCAGCGACCGCGACAAGCCGGTGGCCGACGCGGTCGAGCAGGTGGCCGGGGCCCGGGGCGTCCCGATGGCGCAGGTGGCCCTCGCGTGGGTGCTGCGCAACCCCGTCGTCAGCGCCCCGGTCGTCGGGCCGACGAAGGAGCACCACCTCGCGGACGCCGTCGCCGCGCTCGACGTGCACCTGACCGACGACGAGGTCGCCGCGCTCGAGGCGCCCTACACCCCGCGCGCGCCGAGCGGCTTCTGAGCGGCCCGTCGCCACGGCCGCAGCGTGAGGCCGACGACGAGCGGTGCGAGCAGGTGGGTCAGCAGGACGTAGGACCACAGGTAGCCCTGCTCGACGTGCCACCCCACGAGGACCTCCTCGACCGGCCGGCCGATGAGCAGGCTCCCGCCCGGCTCACGCGCGCCACGGCCATGTCGCGCGCGCGTGGAGCGCCGACGTGGCGGGATGATCGACCCAGCGCGTCGATGCGCGCGACCAGCCAGTCCCAGGAGGCCACGCAGTGACGACGGACGACCACCGGCGCTTCCCGCGCTCGGTCTTCGAGGCGGGCGAGGACCCGGACCCCCGCTTCAGCCTCGCCAACGAGCGCACGTTCCTCGCGTGGATCCGCACGGGACTGGCGTTCGTCGCGGCCGGGCTCGCGCTCGAGGCCCTGCAGGTGCCGCTGCCGTCGTGGCTGCGCGTCACCGTCGCGATGGTCCTCGTCCTCGCGGGCCTCGCGGCCACGGCCCAGGCGTGGCTGTCGTGGGTGCGCACCGAGCGCGCGATGCGCCACCTCGCTCCCCTGCCCTCGTCGGGCCTCAAGCTCCCCATCGCCGTCATGCTCGGGCTCGTGGCGCTCGCGGTCCTCGTGGGGCTGCTGCTGTGACCGTGCCCGACGCGGGCATGCAGGCGGAGCGCACGTCGCTCGCCTGGCGCCGCACGGCACTGTCGGTGGCCGTCGGCTCGCTCGTCGGGCTGCGCGTGCTGCCGCCGCAGCTCGGGGCGATGGGGTATGCCGTGTCGGTCCTCGGCCTGTTGTGGAGCCTCGACCTGGCGCTCAGTGCACGGCGCCGCTACCGCGACGGGCGGCACCTGCTCGGCGCCTACGCGGGCGCCACGACGGCGGGCGCCACGACGGCGGGCCGGAGCATCGCGCGGACCGCCCTGACGGCCGCCGGCTTCGCGGTCACCGCCCTCGTCGCGCTCGTCGTCCTCGCCCGCCGCTGAGAGCCGGGGCGGTCACGACCCGTGACCACCCCGACGCGACCCCGGATGCCGCGCCCCCTCTCGCACACGGCATACGGGATCGTTCGGGTCAGCGGGCAGCCATCTCGGCGGGTTCGCTTGTCGCGCGGAGGTTCTCGCCCTCGATGTCGACGTTGGGCAGCGCCCGGTCGAGCCAGCGCGGCAGCCACCATGCCTTGTCGCCGAGGAACGACATGACTGCCGGCACGAGCGACAGGCGCACGACGAACGCGTCGACCGCGACACCGAACGCGAGCGCGAAGCCCATCGACTTGATGATGGGGTCGTCGACGAGCACGAAGCCGGCGAAGACCGACATCATGATGAGCGCGGCCGCTACGACCACGCGGGCCCCGTGGCCGACGCCGGCGACCACGGCCTCGCGGGCGGTGTCGCCGTGGACGAAGTCCTCGCGCATGCGCGAGACGAGGAAGACCTCGTAGTCCATCGCGAGGCCGAAGAGGATGCCGATGAGCAGGATCGGCAGGAAGCTGACGAGCGGGCCTGCGGTGTCGAGCCCGACGAGCGAGCTCAGCCAGCCCCACTGGAAGATCGCGACGGTGGCGCCGAACGCCGCGCCGACGGTCAGCAGGAAGCCGAGCGTGGCCTTGAGCGGCACGAGCAGGGAGCGGAACATCAGCATGAGCAGCACGAAGCCCAGCCCGACGACGACGAGCAGGTAGACGGGCAGGGCCGCAGCGAGCTTGTCGGAGACGTCGACGCCGACGGCCGTGACCCCGGTCACCGAGATCTCTGCCCCCGTGGCGCCGGCCGTCACCGCGAGCGCCGAGCGTAGGTCGCGCACGAGGTCGAAGGTCGCCTCGGCGGTCGGCCCCGACTTCGGGATGATGGCGAGGATCGTCGTGCGACCGTCGGCGCTCGTCTGGCCGGGCGCGACCGCGAGGACGTCACCGAGCCCGGTGGCGGCCTTGGCGGCGCCGGCCGTGGCCTGCTGCACCTGCGGCTGCGAGTCGCCGTGGACGACCATGACGAGCCGGCCGTTGAAGCCCTCGCCGAAGCCCTCGGAGATGAGGTCGTACGCCACCCGCTTGCTGCTCGTGACCGGCGCGGTGCCGTCGTCGGGCAGGGCCAGTCGCATGTCGGCGACGGGCGCCGCGACCGCCCCGAGGACGACGATGCCGGCGAGCAGCACCGGGATGCGGTGCCGGACGGTGAAGCGGCCCCAGGCGAACCCGCGGTTGCCCGAGGCCTCGTCGAGGTCGGTCCCCGGCTCGTCACGGTCGGCCCGGCGCTGCCGGCGCGAGAGCACGCGGTCACCGGCGAAGCCGAGCAGCGCCGGCAGCAGGGTGACGGCGACGAGGACCGCGACGAGGACGGTGCCGGCGGCGGCGAGTCCCATGGCGGTGAGGAAGGGGATGCCGACGACGGACAGGCCGGCGAGGGCGATGATGACGGTGAGCCCGGCGAAGACGACGGCCGTGCCCGCGGTCCCGACCGCGCGGCCCGCGGCCTCCTGCCGGTCGAGGCCCAGCGCGAGGTTGTGCCGGTAGCGCGAGGTGATGAAGAGCGAGTAGTCGATGCCGACGGCGAGGCCGAGCATGAGGGCGAGCACCGGCGTGACGCTGGAGAGCTCGACGGCGTGGCCGACGATGAGCAGGCCGATCATGCCGACGCCGACACCGATGAGCGCGTTGACCATCGTCATCCCGGCCGCGACGAGCGAGCCGAATGTGATGACGAGCACGACGAGGGCGACGAGCACGCCGATGCCCTCGGTCGAGCCGATCTCGGGGGTGGCGAGGAGCGGCTCGCCGCCGGCGGCCACGGCCCAGCCGGCAGGGGCGCCGTCGCCGAGCGCCTCGTAGGCAGAACGCTGCTCGGGGGTGAGCTCGTCCGCCGTCTTGTCGAACTGCACCGTGACGAGCCCGAAGCGCCCGTCCTGGCTGATCGCCTTGGTCTCGAGCGGGCCGAGGGCCGCGACGACGCCGGGCACCTTGGCGGCGCGGGCCACGACGTCGTCGAGGACGGCCTTCGAGGCAGGCGCGACGACGGTCTGACCCTCAGGCGCCCGGACGACGACGGTGCCGGACGCGCCGCTCGCCTGCGGGAACTCCCGGGCGAGCGCCTCGAGCGCGCGCTGGGACTCGGTGCCGGGGATCGTGACGCTCGAGGTCGGCGCGCTGCCCAGGGTGAGCAGCACCCCGGCGAGCACGGCGAGCAGGACGAACCAGGCGGACGCGACGACGCCGCGGCGACCGAACGCGAAGCATCCGATCCGGTAGAGCAGGGTGGCCATCGGGTGACTCCAGGTGCGATGCGGTGCGGTGCGGGCTGACGGGTCGGCGGGCGGCGCTGCCCGGCGTCCCAAGTTAACCGATCGGCTAAGTTCGGGACAAGCCGATCGGCTGGCTCCGCTAGGGTGACGCCCACCACGCCGGGTCGAGCGCGCAGGGTCGAGCCCTAGGGGCGAGCGCCGGGGACGAGGGCCGGGGACGAGCGCCAGGAAGGTCGTCCCGACAGGACGCACCCGGCATACGCCATCCGGGCCCACGACATCCCGGCGCACGACATCCGGCAGGACCGGCGACGAGGAGGAGAGGTCATGGCCCGACCGCAGGCCCCGCGCGGCCACGGGCGCCGACGCGTCATCGACGCCGCCGTCGAGCTCTTCGGCGAGCACGGCGTCACCGGCACGTCGCTGCAGATGATCGCCGACCACCTCGGCGTCACCAAGGCCGCCGTCTACTACCAGTTCCACGCCAAGGAGGACATCGTCCTCGCGGTGCTCGAGGAGGCGCTCGTCGACCTCCGCGCGTTCGTCACCGCGGCCGAGGCCGAGCCCTCCCCCGACGAGGCCGCCATGGTGGCCCTGCGCGGGCTCGTCGACCTCATGATCGGCCACCGGCAGGTCGTCGCGGCGCTCATGCGCGACCCGGAGGTCGAGCGCATCATGGCGACGCACGACGACCTCAACTCGCTCGTGGGGAGGCTCACCGCGCTGCTGCTCGGGCCCGAGCCCGACCTGCGTCGTCGCATCGCCGTCTCCGTCGTCGGAGCCGGCGTCGCGCAGGCCGGGATCGACCCGCTGCTCGAGGACGTCGACGACGAGACGCTGCGGGCCGAGCTGCTCGAGCTCGGCCCGTCGATGCTGCCCCGCCGCTGAGGGCGCCGGCAGCCGGGAGGGGTCAGAGCTCGCCGAGGTCGACGGTGCTGAGCGCCCAGATGACGATGACGTCGAGCGCGATGACGATGATCGCCCAGACCGGGTAGGACGGCAGCCACAGGAAGTTCGCGAGCGCTGACAGCACGGCGAAGGCGATGCCGACCGAGCGTGCGACGGGGTTGCCGGTGAAGATGAACGCGCCCGCGACCGCGGCCCCGAGCCCGATGACCATGTGGAACCAGCCCCACGCGGTGGCGTTGAAGGCGAAGACGTAGCTCGCCGTCCGCACGAGGAACTCCGGGCCGTTGACGAGCGTCACGAGGCCCTCGACGAACTGGAAGAGCCCGGCGACGAGCATGACGGTGGCCGCGAACGTGCTGGCGCCGGCGGCGAACACGGTGCGGCGCGCCCGGGTCTGACGCACGGGGTGGGGCGGGGCCAGGCGGGCGGCGGGCGTGGGTCGTGACTTGGCCATGGGTCCTCCTTCGGTGGTCGATGTCAGGCGAAGGCGCCTTCGCGGTAGGCCTCGCGGCGGCGCACGGCGTCCTGGATCGCGTCCATCTGCGCGTCGCTGCACTGCAGGTCGTAGACGTCCCGGATGAACTCCGGCAGGTCGGCGCGGTAGTCGTGGGCCCACGCGGCGAAAGGGCCGGGCACCTGCGCGTTCTTCATGTCGACGAGCGTCTGGACGAACGTCGTGACCGGACGCCACCGCATCCCTGCAGGTATGCCGCGTGGTGACCTCCCCGGCACGTCCTCGCGGCGGGGGCGGTCGGGTCCGAGCCAGGCGGGCCTGCGGTTCAGCAGGTCGAGACCGAACTTCGTGACGCCGTCGTTGTCGTGGCTGAGCAGGACGTAGCGCAGCCGGGAGCGCGCCTCGTCGCCGAGGGCCACGAGCTGCTCGTGGTCGTTGACGACGGTGACGAGCGACGGGTCGACGTCGGGCCGGGGGACGCCGGTGACCTCGTGCATCCACGTGCTGCCGCCGGGTGTGCCGATCCACAGCGCGCGGTCGATGCCGAGCGCCTGGGGTCCGAGGGTGCCCCACCCGAGCAGGACGTCCTGGCTCGTGTGCGCGCCGAGCGACTCGCCGAAGAGCACGACCTCGGGTCGCTCGTCGGGCGGCATGGCCCGCACGCGCTGCAGGATGCGCAGCCAGAGCAGCCGGTTCTGCTCGCGCGCGTCCCGGACCTTGCCGAGCGACAGGGGCGACGGGCGCTTGGAGTACTGCATCGTGACGCTCGCGACGTCACCGCGCGTCAGGTACTGCGCGGCGGCGATGGCGACGTAGTTGACGTAGCCGGTGCCGGTCGGCGACACGAGCACGAGCAGCGAACGGGACCATGCGTCGGTGCGGTCCATCTCGGCGATCGCGAGCTCGACGCGCTCCGTCGGCGTCGCGCCGCTGTCGAGGCCGACGAAGACCTGCACGGGGTGCGCGCGAGCGGGCTCACCCATCACGGTCTCGATGGAGAGGTCCGACGGCACGCTGCCGTCCGGCAGGGTCCGGCGCTCCACGACCGGCGAGGGGCGCACGTAGGTCACGGCGTGCCGGCGGCCCTCGCGCCCGAGCGACTCCCAGGGGACGAGGCTGGCCGGGTCGCCGCTCACCATGGGGCTCGTCCACACGCCCGCCGCCTCCTGCATCCACGGGTCGACCGTGGTCGTGACGGCCTCGATGCGTTGCATGACCCGGGTCCACAGCGCGCTGACGAGGACGCTGCCGCCGGCGAGGAAGGCTGCGTGCGAGGCGAGCTGCCAGGCGAGCCCGGACCCGGGGGTCGCACCCGGCGCGAGCCGCCGCACCTGCTGGGCCGTCCACCGCTCGGCCCAGCCGGCGCCGTAGAGGACCGCGAGCACGCCGCCACCGGCGAGCAGACCCCTGACCGTCGGGACGTCGTCAACGGTGTCGAGCCCGCGCTCGGACCCGGAGCGCCGCGCGCGCTCGATGACGGCCGACGCGGCGAGGCCGACCGGGATCGACAGGGGCAGGGCGGCGATCCGACCGTCGGCACCGAGCGCCCGGTCGAGTCGGCGTACCCCCGCGGTCGCGCCGATGAGCACCGTGCCGCACAGGGCGCTCGAGCCGATCCGCCAGGCGGCCTGCCGCAGCAGCCCGTCGGTGCCCGTGGCGACACCACGACGGTCGAGGTATGCCGCGGCGCCGAGTCCCAGCGGCGCCACCGCCAGCTCGCAGCCCAGGGCCGCGACCGAGCTTCGCCGCGAGTCGGGCCAGTCGTCGGGGAACCAGCCCCACGCGGCGGCCGCCCCCTCCACTCCCCGGGCCACGACGTCGATGACGTCCTGGGACGACAGGGCGAGCAGGTAGCTCGCTCCGGTCGACAGGCCGGTGATGAGTCCCTGGTCCTGCCAGGAGCGCCTCGACAGCGAGGGCGCCAGCGTCGAGGGGGTCACGACGGAGGCCATGACGAGACCGACCTTCTGCCCGTTGTGCACGAAGTCCGACTGCTCCACTGCCCCTCCCGTCGCGCCCGTCCCTCGTCCGAGCATGGACGGTCAGGTGCGCCCGTCGCTCACCCGTGCGGGGTGAATCTGGCTGTGGCGAGCCACCCGGTGGGCCCGGAGGGGTCCCGCAGCCCGTCACTCGTGGCCATCATGGACGCATGGCAGGCAACGTCGACCTCGACCCGTCCACCGCTCGGTCGTCGGGCCTGACCCACCTGGAGTCACCGGACGGACGCTCGTTCGTCGCGCACGGACCCGTGGCCGAGCGACCGGTCCCCGGCGACTACCTCGAGATCGAGGGCGAGGACGGACTGCTCGCCTTCGTCGAGGACGTCGTGGACGTCGGTGGTGCGGGCGACGGCGCCGGCTTCTCGGCCTCCGGAACCCTCGTGCCGGTCGGCGGCGCGAGCCGCTCGAGCCGTCCCGCGGACGCGCCGTGGCACCACGCCGTGGTCCGGCCGACGCGACCCGACGCGGTGCAGCGCCTGCTGTCCGGGAGCGACCCGGAGCTCTACCTCGGGCAGCTTGCGGGCCAGGACGACGTCGGGGTGGCACTCGTGCCCAACCGGCTCAACCGGCACACCTTCTGGTGCGGGCAGAGCGGGTCGGGCAAGACGTACGCGCTCGGCGTGCTGCTCGAGAGGATCCTGCTGACGACGCGGCTGCCGATGCTCGTCCTGGACCCCAACAGCGACTTCGTGCGCCTCCACGAGCAGGCCGGCGAGGCCGAGCCGGGCCAGGCCCGGGCGCTGCGCGAGCGCGAGGTGGTCGTCCTGCGGCCGAACGACCCGGACTCGCCGCTGCGGGTGCGCTTCACCGACATGAACGCGCGCGCCAAGGCCGCGGTGCTGCGGCTCGACCCCGTCGTCGACCGAGCCGAGTACAACGCGTTGCTGCGCCTCTTCGACAGCGACTTCAACGCGGTCGAGGCGGAGAAGATCGTGCCGTACCTGCGCTCGCTGGGCGACCCGGACGCCGAGGCGCTGGCCCAGCGCCTCGAGAACCTCGGGGTCGTGGAGTGGAGCACGACGTGGGCGTTCGGGGGGGCCTCGGCGACCGACGTCATCGCCCGCCGGCCGGCAGCCACGGTGCTCGACCTCGGCGGCTACGACCGGCACGAGGAGCAGCTGACCGTCGCGCTCGCCGTCCTCGACGACCTGTGGGAGCGGCGCGCCGAGCGCCGGCCCCTGCTCATCGTCGTCGACGAGGCGCACAACCTCTGCCCGCCCGACCCCGAGACGCCGCTGGGCGTCGCGGTCCGCGACCGGCTCATCCAGATCGCCGCCGAGGGCCGCAAGTACGGGCTGTGGCTGCTGCTGTCGACGCAGCGGCCCTCGAAGGTGCACGCCGGCATCGTGTCGCAGTGCGACAACCTGACCCTGATGCGGATGAACTCGCGCGACGACCTCGCGCAGCTCGCGTCGGTCTTCGGCTTCGTGCCGCAGGGCCTGCTGGCGCAGGCGGCCCGCTTCCGGCAGGGCGAGGCGCTACTCGCCGGCGGCTTCGTGCCGATGCCGAGCGTCGTCCGCGTGCGGTCACGCATCACGCCGCAGGGAGGCACCGACGTCCCCGTGCCGATGCCCTGACGTCGAGAGGCGACGCCGCGGTCGACTGCATGGTCAGCGCGACCTTGGTCGTTTACGCCCGAGGGAAGACGTTTCACGGACGTGCCGATGACAGCGCTATTGCTTTCGCGGCGGTGCCTGGGAAGCATCAAACCATGGAGATGTCACAGGTGTGGCCGCGCCTAGCTCCTTCCACCCAGACCTGGCTCGTCGAACACAACGGTGAGCCCCTGCCCGACGACCTCTTGGACGAGATTCTGACCATCACTGCGGGCCGACGAGACCCGCACTGGTGGGCTGGGGACTCACATGAGGGTGAGACACAACTGACCGACGAGGCTGTCGATTGGATAGACGAAACGGGGTCAAGGTCCCGATGGGTGGTGTACGACGGTGATCCGTCGGGGTTGTTCGGTTAGAGGTTGATCGTGCCGGCGATCAGTTCGGCCTCCACCTCCTTCGGCTGGTCCCTTGTGGTGCGGTCGGTCACGACGGTGCGGGCGTTCTTGAGCGCGTCGATGCCGAGGTAGCGGCGTTGCTCGGCCCACTCGTCGTGCTGCTCGGCCAGGACCGCCCCGACGAGCCGGATGACCGCTTCGCGGTTGGGGAAGATGCCCACGACGTCGGTGCGGCGGCGGATCTCCCGGTTGAGCCGCTCGTTCGGGTTGTTCGACCAGATCTGACGCCAGATCTCCTTCGGGAAGACGGTGAACGCGAGGATGTCCGCGCGGGCCAGCTCGAGGTGCTCGGCCACGGCGGGGAGCTTCTCGTACAGGCCCTCCAGGACCCGGTCGAACTGGGCGTGGACGGCCTCGGCGTCGGGTTGGTCGTACACGCTGTGCAGCAGCGCCCGGACCCACCCCCACTGGGACTTCGGGGTCACCGACATCAGGTTCGCGGCGTAGTGGGTGCGGCACCGTTGCCAGGACGCGGAGGGCAGGGTCGCCCCGATCGCCTCGACGAGGCCAGCGTGCGCATCCGAGGTGACGAGGGCGACCCCGGACAGCCCGCGGGCGGTCAGGTCACGGAAGAAGCCCAGCCAGCCGGGGCCGGATTCTGTTGTAGCGGTGTGGATCCCGAGGACCTCACGGTAACCGTCGGCGTTCACCCCGGTCGCCACCATCACCGCGACCTTGACCACCCGGCCGGCCTCGCGGACCTTCATCGTCAACGCGTCGGCCGCGACGAAGGTGTACGGCCCGTCATTCAACGGGCGGGTGCGGAACGCGGCGACCTGCTCGTCGAGGTCCTTGGCCATCACCGACACCTGCGACTTGGACAGGCCCGTGATCCCCAAGGACCGCACCAGCTTGTCCATCCGGCGGGTCGACACCCCGAGCAGGTAACAGGTCGCGACCACCGTCGTCAGGGCCGCCTCGGCGCGGCGGTGCCGCTCGAGCAGCCACTCCGGGAAGAAGGACCCCTCGCGCAGCTTCGGCACGGCGATGTCGAGGGTGCCGGCGCGGGTGTCGAGGTCGCGGTGGCGGTACCCGTTGCGGCTGTTGACCCGGTCCGCCGAGCGGGTGCCGTAGTCGGCGCCGCACACGCTGTCGGCCTGCGCGGACAGCAGGGCGTTGATGAACGTGGTCAGCAGCTCCCGCATCAAGTCAGGGCTGGCCTGGGCGAGATGCTCGTGCAGGAAGCCGTCGGGGTCAATAATGGGGTTCGCGGTCATCGTCGTGTCCTTCTTCGAGTCGGTTGTGAGAGATCACTCGAAGGATCACAGCGGTGACCGCACCTACATCAGCAGGACACGCTCACCGGGATCGTCGTACACCAACGCTATGGACTCAACTCGAAACAACGGCCAACGGCGAGTAGCGGACATTCCTCTCCTGCCGCGAGTTGCGCTTGGCAACTCGGATCGATGACGCCCCCTCGGCCAACAGCGGGAACGTCGCGCTCTTGCGCCCGATTCGAATGTGCCCGATCCCCCGATACTCGACCAGGCGTATCGGGCGGTCTCCTTCATGACCGACGTGTACGTCGGCATGGAATCCAGGCCGGACGAGTGCTTGGTGCTCTTCCACGAGTGCCTGAAGCCGGATCCGGCCCGCCGGTCACCCGGGCGACCGCCCGCACGTGCTCAGGCGAGGTTGCGCCGAAGCCCGAAGAGCTTCCAGCCCACCAGGGCGAACCAGGCCGGCAGCAGCAGTCCGTAGACGAGATAGGCCGAGCCGATGACGGGCCGGAAGGCCTCCGCGAGGATGCCGACCGTGCCCGCCACGACTCCGACCAGCGCGACGCTGCGGCCGAAGTCGCTGCGGGGCATGGCGGAGGACAGGATGAGGATGGCGGCTGCTGTGAGGATTCCCGCCCAGGACACGGCGTTGGTCGCGGCGATCAGCGCGTCTGCGGCGCTGGCCACACCGGCGCGCTGGGCATCGCTCGCCGCCGCGGCGTAGGAGCTGCTGAGCACGACGAGTCCCCCGTGCAGCGACTGCGGACTGCTGCCGAGCGCGAGCGCGATGGTCTCGGAGACGACGCCGAACAGCCCGCCGATGAGCGCGACGCTCTTGTTGACCTCCTTGAGGGCGGCGGCCACCGCCGCGAACACCACCAGCGCCGGCACGCTCAGCCCGACGAAGCAGACCAGCTCGGTCAGGTACACGCCACGGTGCGCGGCGATGTAGGTCATCAGGGCCCCGCCGTCTGTCGGCGGCACCGGGGCAGCGAACACCAGGACCACGGGCACCACGACGAGGACCACGTAGACCAGCGCCGCGAAGGCGCCCACCCGGTACAGGCTCACCCAGGACGGGTCTGCACGCGCCGGTTCCCGACCTGCGTGAGCGTGGACAGGGGTGGTGCGCGCGCGGGTGCTCACGGCCGGGCCCGTTCGCTCCCGCGCCACCTCGAAGCAGCCATCTTCCCTCCGGTCAGCGTGCGAGGGACCGGACCCCCGTCCCTCCACTCCAACTGTTCGCGCTCTGCCCCCTTCCGGCTAGGGAACAAGGTCCCGCGCTGGGAGAGGCCGGGCGTTGACCCCGTTCGTGGGGTTCAGTCCCACACCCGGCGTCGCGATGACCGGACGCCCGTCGAGCACCCGGGTCAGGCGTCAGGAGGGAAGGCGATGGCCTCGCCCTCGATGCGCAGCCTCAGCTCGGTGCCCTTGGCCGCGATGAACGCGTTGGAGTGACGGATGCTGATGATCTCGCCGCTGCGCGCGAGCGCCGATGTCTCGCAACCGGGTTCGCGTCCGGAGGTGAGCTCGAGCCGGACCGTGCTCTCGGGGCCGAAGTAGTCGGTGTCGACGACGACGCCACGGATGGGACCGTGCTCGTCGACCCGGATCTGCTCGGGCCGCAGCATGAGCTGGACCCGGCCCCGGTGCGCCGTCGGCGCGAGCCGGACGGCCCCGAGCGAGCAGGTCGCCATGTCGCCGTCGACCCAGGCCTCGAGCATGACGGCGTCGCCGAGGAACTCGGCCGTGGCCCGGTCGACGGGCCGGGTGTAGACCTCGAGCGGGCTGTCGACCTGGGCGAGCAGCCCGTCCCGCATGACGGCCACCTGGTCGGCGAAGCTCAGCGCCTCCGCCTGGTCGTGGGTGACGAGGACCGTGGTGATGCCGGCGTCCTGGAGCACCTTGGACACGGTGCGCCGGGTCGCGACCCGCAGGCCGGCGTCGAGGGCCGAGAACGACTCGTCGAGCAGCATGAGCTCCGGCTCACGGGCGAGGGCACGGGCGAGCGCGACGCGCTGCTGCTGGCCACCCGAGATCTCGTGGGGTCGGCGGGCGGCGAGGGCCGCGTCGAGCGAAACCATCTCGAGAAGCTCGGCGACCTTGGCGCGCGTGGCCTTGCGTCCCTGCAGCCGGGACGTGTCGATGCCGAAAGCGATGTTCTGGCCCACGGTGAGGTGCGGGAAGAGGGCGCCGTCCTGCGCGACGTAGCCGACGCCACGGTGGTGCGCCGGCACCCACGCGTCGCCAGCGGCGAGCGTCCGACCGCTCAGCACCACCGAGCCGGCCTCGGCCCGCTCGAAGCCGGCGATGAGCCGCAGCAGGGTCGTCTTGCCCGAGCCCGACGGGCCGACGATGGCCGTCGTGCTGCCCGGGTCGACCGAGAGCGTGACACCGCGCAGCACCTGCTGCGAGCCGAAGCTCTTGACGAAGCCGTCGACCTCGAGGCGACCGCGCGCTGCGGGGTCGTGCTGGTCCGGGGTGGTCGTGGTCGTCGTCGTCATTGTCCGGCCGCTTTCTTGGACTGCTGGAAGAGCAGGTAGGTCATCGGCGCCGAGAGCACGACCATGAGCAGGGCGTACGGCGCGGCGCCGGCATAGTCGATCTCGCTGCTCTTGGCCCAGAACTCCGTCGCGAGGGTGCGGGTGCCGTTGGGCGAGAGCAGCAGGGTCGCCGTCAGCTCGTTGACGATGGCGAGGAAGACGAGGGCCGCTCCCCCGGCGGCCGCCGGCGCTGCGAGGCGCAGGGTGACCTTGGCGAAGGCGAGCAGCGGCGGCACCCCGAGCGCCTGGGCCGCCTCCTCGAGCTCGCGCGGCGCCTGGGCCAGACCCGAGCGCAGGCTGACGAGCGCACGGGGCAGGAAGAGCAGCACGTAGGCCGCGACGAGCACGAAGGCCGTCTGGTAGACGCCCGGCAGGAACCGGATGCTCACCGTGACGAACGCGAGTCCGACGACGATGCCCGGCATCGAGCTCGTGACGTAGTTGGACAGCTCGAGCGAGCGGGTGAACCAGCTCGGCCGGCGCACCGCGAGGAAGGCCATCGGGAAGGCCACGAGCGTCGTCGCCGCCGCGCCCGCCACGCCGTAGAGGAGCGTCTGGACGAGGGCGGGGACCAGCTCGTCGGGCGCCCAGATCGCCGAGCCGCCGAGCACGACCCACCGCACGACGAACCACATCGGCACGCCGACGGCGAGCACGACGAGGAGCAGGAGCGCGAGCTGGGCCGGCACGTGGAGCCGGCGCAACGGCATACGACCCGGGGCCGCCTGGCCGCCCGAACCGACGCGGGCATAGCGGGCGGTGCCGCGGCTGCGCACCTCGGCGACGAGCAGGAGCAGGCAGAGCACGACGAGGACGCTCGCGAGCATGTTGCCGGCGGAGCCGTTGAAGGTCGACTGGTACTGCACCATGATCGCCGTCGTGAAGGTGTCGAAGCGGATCATCGCGAAGGCGCCGTACTCGGCGAGCAGGTGCAGCCCGACGAGCAGCGCGCCGCCGGTCATCGCCAGGCGCAGCTGGGGCAGCACGACCCGGCGGAACACCTGCCACGGGCCGAGGCCGAGCGCGGCCGCGGACTCCTCGAGGGAGGGGTCGAGGCGGCTCAGGGTCGCGGCGGCCGGGATGTAGACGAGGGGGAAGTAGGACAGCACCGAGATGAGCACGCCCGACCAGAGGCCGGCCAGCGAGGGGACCGCCGAGACCCAGCCGTAGCTGTTGACGAAGGCCGGGATCGCGAGCGGCGCGGCGAGCGCGAGGGCCCAGAACCTGCTGCCGCGCAGCTGGGTCCGCTCGACGAGCCACGCTCCCCCGACGCCGAGCACGAGGCACAGCGGCACCGAGAGGACCATGAGCAGGATCGTGTTGAGGAGCAGCTCACCGACCCGGGCCCGGAAGATCAGGGCGACCGCGGTGTCCCAGCCGGTCGCCACCGTCATGGCGACGACGTAGCCGAGCGGCATGAGCGAGAACAGCGCGATGAGCACGGCGATGACCGCCAGGACCGGTGGTCGACGACGCCCGGACGCCGGGCCCGGGCGGGTGCCCGGGCCCGGCGTGGGGGCCGTGCCGGTGTCGGTCGCGCGGTGCGCGCCCGGTGCGGTGAGGTCGGTGGTCACCAGAGAACTACAGCAGACCAGCCTGGGTCATCAGATCGGTGACCGTGGCGGAGTTGAGCTTGGCGGGGTCGACCTTGGGCGCCTGGAGGTCCTTCAGCGGCACGAGCGCCGCGTTGGAGGGCACGTCGGAGCCGACGGCGTACTCGAACGACGTGCCCTTCTGCAGCACCTCCTGGCCGGTCTTGCCGGTGATGAACTTCAGCAGCGACTGGGCGGCCGCGGCGTTCTTCGACGACTTGAGCACGCCACCACCGGAGACGGAGACGAAGGCGCCCGGGTCCTCGTTCTTGAAGTAGTGGGTGCCGACGTTGGCCGAGTTCTCACCGGTCTTGGCCTGGTCGCCGTAGTAGTAGTAGTGGTAGATCAGCGCAGTCTCGACCTCGCCGGAGTTGACGGCCTTCATCGCGGTGCTGTTGCCCTTGTAGACCTTGGCGTTGGTCTTCATCGCCGTGAGCCAGTCCTTGGTGACGGCCTCGCCCTTGAGCTCGAGCAGCGCCGAGACGATGGCCTGGAAGTCGGCGCCCGACGGGGAGGCGGCCCAGCGGCCCTTCCACTCCGGCTTGGCGAGGTCGAGCATCGAGGCGGGGAGCTGGTTCTGCTGGACCTTGCGCTTGTCGTAGACGAGGACGGTCGAGCGGGCCGCGATGCCGGTCCACTTGCCCGTGGACGGGCGGAACTCGGCCGGCACCTGGTCGAGCGTGGCCTTGTCGACGTCGGCGAAGAGGCCGGCGTTCTCGACCTGCGTCATCGCGGGGCTGTTCTCGGTGAGGAAGACGTCGGCCGGCGACGCCGCGCCCTCCTGCATGAGCTGGTTGGACAGCTCGGTGTCGGAACCGTTGCGCACGGTGACCTTGATGCCGGTCTGCTTGGTGAACGCGTCGACCCACTCCTGGGTCAGGCTCTCGTGCTGGGCGTTGTAGACGGTGATGCTGCCCGAGCCACCGGCCGATCCGCCGTCCGCGGACGAGCCGGAACCGCAGGCCGTCAGGGCCAGCGCGCCGGCCGTCGCGATGGCGACGCCGATGGTCAGGTGGGAACGGGAGGTCATGTGAGCTGCCTTCGTGATCCGGGAGACGAGCCGGTCGGGTCGACAGCTCGCCTAGTAGGTAAGGCTTACCTTACATGCCGTCCGGACTGCCCCCGACCACGTCCACGGGCTGGGCGACCGGTGCGCGGAGGACGCCCCACGGCGCACTACGCTGCAGCCATGCGTCAGACCATGGTGACCCTCGTCGACGACCTCGACGGGTCCGACGCCACCGAGACGGTGAGCTTCGGCATCGACGGGATCGCCTTCGAGATCGACCTGTCCGCCGCGAACGCCCACGACCTGCGGGCCTCCCTCGACAGCTGGGTGGCCCGCGCCCGACGTGCGGGCGAGGAGCGCCGCACCGAGCCGGGCACGTTGACCCGCTCCCTGACGGTGCTGCCCGCCGTGGGCGAGTCGCGCAACGCGCTCATCCGCGCCTGGGCGGCCGAGAACGGCCACCATGCCCCCGCCCGGGGTCGCATCCCCCAGGACGTCGTCACCGCATACAAGGCCGCCCAGCGCTAGACCCGACGCGGCGTGGCGGCGACCCGGCAACCCGACAACCCGGTGCAGTGACCGTGGGGCGGCTCAGCCCTGCTGGCCCGTCGAGCGGTCGCGGTACTCCTGCTCGGTCATCTGCTTCCCGTAGACCCAGTACTGCACCGACCCGTCCTCGGCCTCCACGGCCGGACCGTCGAGGCGGTGCAGGCGGGCGGCGGTGAAGTAGAGGGTGTCGCCCCGGGCGACGATGACCTTGTCGTAGCCGCCCGTGGGGTGGGGGGTTCCGCTTCTCCAGTCGGGCTGCGACGTCACGTTCTCGTGTCTCCGGATCTCGTGGGTGGACGGCCAGCCTCAGGCTACCGGCGCGGGCCGCACCCTTGACCGGTGGGCGCGCGCGCCGCCCCCTCCACCGCACGCAGGAAGGGCTCCCGACCGCTCATCGGTCGGGAGCCCCTCGATGTGCCGGTCCGGCGGGTCAGGCGCCCGCCTGCTCCTTGGCGTCGGCGGCGTGGCTCCGTGCGCTGTCACCGACGTCCTGGGCCGCGGACTGGCCTTCCTGCTTGACCGTCTGGGCCGAGTCCTGGGCGTGCTCCTTGACGGCCTGGACCGCCTCCTGTGCGGGCGCCTTGAGGTTCTCGGCACTCTCCTGCGCCATCTGCTTGACCGTGGACTGTGCCTCGTCGAGCACAGGTGCTGCGCGGTCCTTGACGGCCTCGGCCATCTGCGTCTCCTTGCTGCTGGCGGGCAGCAGCGAGCCGAGGAGCCACCCCGCCCCGAGGGCGACCAGCCCTGCGGCCATGGGGTTTCCACGGGCCTGCCGCTTGACGGTGCTCGCAGCGCCCTGAGTGGCGTCTCCGACGCTGGATGCCATCGACGACGCGCTCTGCGACGTCGAGTGACCGGCATCCGAGGCGGACCCCATGATCGAGTCCTTGAGACCCGACGCACGGTCCTTGACCTTCTCCGCACCCTTGCGCGCCATGTGGCCAGGAGTCACGGACTCGCCGAGTGCGTTGACGTCGCGGCTGAGCTCGCTCCTCGTGCGCTCGATGTCGGCGCGGATGACCTCCGGGTCGTCGCTGGTGGACTGGTAGTTCGTGGTCACAACGTCTCCTCGTGTCCCTTGAGCGCCTCGGGGACCCGCTTGGTGGTCTCCACGGTGCGCTCCATTCCCTGGATGTTCTTCAGATCGCGGCGGCCCATGGCTGCCAGCACGGCGGCGACGACGGCCCACACGACCATCACGATGACGGCAGCCCAGCCCCGGCTCTCCAGCGCGGACGAGAGCCACTCCCAGACCGCGAGGGACAGGAACAGCACCGCCATCCACCCAGCCAGAGCCGCGCCACCGAACTTGCCGCCGGCCTTGCCGGCCTGGGTCGCGGACTGCTTCGCCTCGGCCTTGGCCAGAGCGATCTCCTGCCGTAGCAGGGTCGACAGTCCCTGGCTGACGTCCGCGACGAGCTCGCCGATCGAGGCGGCCTCCGCCTTCTCGTGCCCGGTCTCGAAACCCGCTTCGTAGCCCGTCTGGTAGCCCGCCTCGGGCGTCGCCGCGGGGTGGTACTGACCCTCGGGGATCGCCGTACTCATCGCGACTCCCCGGAGTCCCCCGTCGACGCCCCGGGGTGGGTGTAGGTGGCGGGGTCGATGCCGGCGTCGACACGCGAAGGATCGGTGCCCTCGAGGTCCACCGGGTCGGCGGGATAGGCCATGTCGGGGGTACCCGATCCGTAGTCGATCCCGGCGGTCTCGGCGTACCCAGCGCCCTGCCCGTAGGCCGCTCCCTGACCGTAGCCCGGGGACGCCTGACCGCCGAAGGTCGAGGACGGGGTGGTGTTCGAGAAGCCAGCCGTCGAGGACTGGTCCTCGCTGGAGGACGAGTCGCCGGTCAGCCCGCGCGTCATGCGGCCACCGATGATGCCCAGGATCGCCGCGCCCGCCAGGAACGCTCCGGGACGGCGACGAGCGAACGAGCGCACCTCGTCGAGGATCTCGCCGGGCTGGCGACCTTCGAGCCAGTCCGCCGCGGAGCTGATCCGGGCGGCACCCTGCTGGGCGAGGTCGGCAGCCATGCCCGACTGGCCCGACTGGCCCTGCTGGTCCTGCTGGCCCTGCGCCATGCCGGACAGCTCGCTGCTCAGGGACCGCAGTCCCTGGACTGCCCGCTGTGTCTGGCCGGACGCCTGGTCGGTGGCCTCACCGCTCAGCTGGTCGAAGAGCTGCCGGATCTGGGTGCGCGCCTCGTGGGCTACGTCCTTGGCCTCCGCGGCCGCGGTGGATCCGACGTTCTTCGTGCTCTCCTTGGCGTCCTGCGCCACGGCGCCGGCATGCTCCTTGGCCACGTCGGCCGTGGAGCCTGAGTCGGAGCCCTCTCCGAGGGTCACCTCGTCCACCGCGGCAGAACGCGTCACGGTCTCGCTGGGCGCCGCTGGGGCGTCCAGGTCGAAGTTCCCGCCATCGGGCACGCCGGTCGCCGGGGAGCCTGTAGCACTGCTGGATTCGAATCGTTCGGTCATTCGGTCGGTCATGGGTTCTTGACCCCTTCCGAGATCGGTGCGGATCCCGTAACCGGCCCATGTCTTGAGCGTCGGGATGCTGCGCACCGTCTTGGCCATGGGTGTACCCGCCCGCCCACCGTCCAAACGGCTGCCGGCCCCGCCGGCGCTCAGAAGCGGTCGAGGAGCCCCTGCTTCACGGCGTCGGCGAGCTCCTGGGGCCCGTCGAACACGGCCGAGGCCCCGGCCTTGCACAGCTCCTCCTCACTGAAGCCTCCGGTGCGCAAGCCGATGGACGGCAGATGCGCTGCGTTCGCTGCCTCGGCGTCCCAGGCGGCGTCGCCGACCATCACAGCGCTCGTGCCGTGGACGCGGTCGAGAGCCGCGACCAGGAGGTCGGCGGCCGGCTTGCTCTCCTCCGCGTCCTCCGCGGTGGTCCAGGCGTCGGCCAGGCTCCTCCCGTCGAAGAGGTCGAGGAAGGTCTCGACGTGCCGCGGCTGGCCCGAGCTCGCGAGCACGACGTGCAGCCCCCGCGCCCTGATCGCCACGAGCAGGGCGCGGGTCCCCGCGAAAGGCCGCACCTCTCCGATCAGCCGATCGAACTCCTCCGTCCACCGCTCCCGCAGCTCGTCCCCCAGCCGGTCCTCGACCTCCTGCCCGGCGACCTCGGCGACGAGCTTGTCGCCGCCCATGCCGATGGCCCGGTGGATGCGCCACAGGGGCGGGTGCAGGTCGTGACGGCCGAAGGCGCGGGACCAGGCCAGCGCGTGGTGGTAGCTGCTGTCGACGAGGGTCCCGTCGACGTCGAGGATCACGGTGTCGATCATGGGTGCGACCTACCCGTCCGGGCGGCGGCGTCCACGAGCAGTCGGGCCGCGTCGAGCTCCGTGACGCCCGCTCGCTCGGCGGCCTCCTCCAGGTAACGGCGCGCCTCGTCCGGGGGGATGTCGTGGACGGCCACGAGCACCCCGACCGCACCGTCGAGCACGGCGAGGTCCTCGAGGCGCTCCACCGCTCCGGCGGCCCGGACACGGCTGGAGAAGGACAGGTCGGCGTTGGTCACCGCACCGGGGGCCCAGGCCCCGAAGAGCCGGGCCAGCTCCTCGTGGCGGCCCGCGAACGTGTCGGGCGCCACGCCGTAGACGTTGACGCTGCCCACCACGCGGGGTCCGTCGAAGAGTGGGAGGGACAGGGTGCTGGCGACACCGTTCGCCCGGCCCTCTCCGGCGTGCAGCAGCCACCGGCCCTCGTCGAGCGGGTCGTCGTGGTCGTCAGAGGCCGTCGCGCCGGAGCCGCCGGCCGGCTCGCCGGGGTCACCCGCGAGGTGCGCCGCGCCGTCGAGGCCGGCCAGCGGCCGAGCGGTCGACAGGTAGGTGAAGGTGACGTCCTGCTCCACGACGCTGATGCTGAGGCCCACGAGCCCGGGCAGCTGCTCGCGCAGGTGGCGGGCCGCCTCGTCGAGGTCGCGTCCCAGGTGCTGGTCCCCCGCCTCGCCCAGCAGGCGCAGCGCTGCTCTGGTCTCCGGAATGGGTTCCACGAGAACGCCCCTACCCACCAGCGGGCGGAGCTCTCAGGGACGCGGTCGCCTGTTGCACCCCGCGGTGACGAGGGTAGGTGGCTCACGCACGAGCGGGAGTCGACGATCCTGCCTCCACACCCGGACGGAGCCCACCGATGAACGACACGAGCAGACCCGACGTCGCCGACCACCTGCGTGGGGTGGCGGAGGACTTCGAGCAACTCGGCCACGAGCTCGCCCACTCGCCGGCGCGCAACCGCTACGAGGCCGTCTGCCGGCTGGCCGTCGAGCGGGTGCCGGCGGCCAGGTCGGCCAGCATCACCACGTTCGAGCACGACCACTTCACCACGGCTGCGGCCACGGACGACGTCGCGCGGCGGGCCGACCGCATCCAGTACGACCTCGGGTCCGGTCCCTGCGTCGACGCCATCGTCGACCGGGCGATCTTCCGCCCGCAGGACCTCGCAACGGACGACCGCTGGCCCGAGTACGGCCGCCGCGTCGTGGCCGAGCTGGGGCTGCACAGCATGCTGTCCTACCGGATGCGCCTCGAGTCCAGCGGCGTCATCGCCGGCCTCAACCTCTACGCCGAGCAGGCCGAGGCCTTCGACGACCACGACCTCGCCGAGGGGCTGCTGCTGACGACCCACGCGGCACAGGCCGTGGCGGCCGCGCTCCTCGTCGAGCGGGCGCAGAACCTCGAGCGCGCGCTCGCGTCGAACCGCGACATCGCGACCGCCGTGGGCGTGCTCATGGGGCAGCACCGCCTGACGAGGGACCAGTCCTTCGCCCTGCTGCGGATCGCGAGCCAGAACACCAACCGCAAGCTGCACGACGTCGCGCTCGACGTCATCGACACGGGCGCCGTCGACGTCTCGCCGCACAGCCGCGACTGAGGCCGGCAGGCCGGACCGCCCTAGAGGGCGCCCCGGTCCACGACCTCCTGGGCGAGGACGTGGAGCTTGCGGTTCTGGGCCATGCTCGCCTCGCGGAGCCGGTCGAACGCCTCGGCCTGGGTGATCTTCTCCATGGCCATCAGCACCCCGATCGCCGCCCCGATCGTGCGGGAGTGCACGAGGGCGTGCGTGAGGTTCTCGGCCCGCATCTCGGAGGCGTCGAGGCGCTCGAGGGCGTCGAGGAGGTACTCCTCGGTCGTCGCGGGCAGGTAGCGCTCGACCTGCGAGGGGTCCGCGACCTCGGCGTGGTCGACCTCGGGCACAGATGCACGGCGCTGCTTCACGGCACACTCCTGTGACCTCTCGAAGGGTGCGAGCCCGGGCTCGGGCCGGCCCCACCAGCGTACGAAATGACGCGCGCCGATGGCCAGATCGAGCCTTCCCCGTCCAGCCACCATCCGCTGATCGGGCCCTCGCTGGCCGTCGTCGCGGCACGCAGGGGACGATGGGCACATGGCGAAGTCAGGGCGCGGCCCGCGGTTCTTCAAGCGCAGTGGTGACGACCTGACCGTCAAGGACGCCGACGGGCACAAGCACCACGCCGCCCTCGAGCCCGTCGACGCGGACAACACCCACGAGGACGGGTCGTTCATCCTCGGCTACTGCAAGAGCTGCGACTGGACCGGGCCCGCACGCCGGGCGCGGGACAAGGCCCGCAAGGACGCGCTCGCCCACGTCGACGAGTGCCCGAGCAAGGGCAAGGTCCGGCTCGGGGTGAGCGAGCAGGACCCACGCTGACCGGAGCGGTCGCGTCCGATCCGGGCGAGCAGCACCGTCCGTTCACCTGGCGGCACTAGGTTCGGCAGGGAGGCGCTCGGCGGGGTCGGGCGGGCGCCCCGGACGAGGAGGGCGCGTGGTGGATCCCCTGCTGGCGGGCGACCGTGCCGCTGCGCCCAGGACCCTCGTCGACGTGCTGGCCGACGTCACCGCCCGCCACCCCGACGCCCCCGCCGTCGACGACACCCGGACGGTCCTGACCTACACCGAGCTGACCGAGCAGGCCCGGCGCCTCGCGCTCGAGCTCGCAGCCGCCGGCGTATGCCGTGGGGACCGGGTGGGGGTGCGCGCGCCGTCCGGCACGGTCGACCTCTACGTCGCCGTGCTCGGCGTCCTGCACGCCGGTGCCGCCTACGTCCCGGTCGACGTCGACGACCCGCCGGAGCGGGCCGACCTCGTCTTCGGCGAGGCGCGCGTGTCAGCCGTCGTCGGTGCACGCCGGCAGGTCACGGTGCCGGCGCACGCCCGGGGGACGCGTCGTGCGACGGCCCGTCCGGCTCGGGGTGTGCTGCCCGACGTCCGGGTCGAGGACGACGCGTGGGTCATCTTCACCTCGGGGTCGACGGGCGTGCCCAAGGGCGTGGCCGTGTCGCACCGGTCGGCGGCAGCCTTCGTCGACGCCGAGGCGCGGATGTTCCTGCAGGACAGTCCGATCGGGCCGGGCGACCGGGTGCTCGCCGGGCTCTCGGTCGCCTTCGACGCCTCGTGCGAGGAGATGTGGCTCGCCTGGGGTCACGGCGCGTGCCTCGTGCCGGCGCCCCGCAGCCTCGTGCGCACCGGGATGGACCTCGGTCCGTGGCTCGTGGCGCAGGACGTGACGGTCGTCTCGACGGTGCCGACCCTCGCGGCCCTGTGGCCGGCCGAGGCGCTCGAGCCGGTGCGGCTGCTCGTCTTCGGCGGCGAGGCCTGCCCACCCGAGCTCGCGGAGCGGCTCGTCTCGCCGGACCGCGAGGTGTGGAACACCTACGGCCCGACCGAGGCGACGGTCGTCGCCTGCGGAGCCCGCCTCGACGGGACCTCGCCGATCCGGATCGGCCTGCCCCTCGACGGCTGGGACCTCGCCGTCGTCGGGCCCGACGAGCTGCCCGTGGGGGTCGGGGAGACCGGGCAGCTGATCATCGGCGGGGTCGGCCTCGCCCGCTACCTCGACCCGGCCAAGGACGCCGAGAAGTACGCGACGATGCCGACCCTCGGGTGGGACCGCGCCTACCGGTCCGGCGACCTCGTGGTCAACGACCCCGACGGCCTCGTGTTCGTCGGTCGCGCCGACGAGCAGGTCAAGCTCGGTGGGCGCCGCATCGAGCTCGGGGAGGTCGATGCGGCCCTGCAGTCGCTCCCCCACGTCTCCGGCGCGGCGGCTGCGGTGAAGACGACGACAGCCGGCAGCCAGGTCCTCGTCGGCTACGTCGTCCCCGACCCTCCGGACGCGTTCGACCGGCACGCTGCGCTGGCCCGGCTGCACGAGGAGCTGCCCGCGGCCCTCGTGCCGGTGCTCGCCGTCGTCGACACCCTGCCCACCCGCACCTCGGGCAAGGTCGACCGGGCCGCCCTCCCCTGGCCGCTGCAGGATGTGGGCGGCGACGACGGGCCGAGCGACCTCACCGGCACGGCCGCCTGGCTCGCGGCGCAGTGGACCGCCGTGCTCGGCACGACCGTGCGGTCCTCCGGGGCCGACTTCTTCGACCTCGGCGGCGGCAGCCTGTCGTCGGCCCGACTCGTCTCCCTGCTGCGCGAGCGCTACCCCACCGTCACCGTGGCGGACGTCCACGCGCACCCGCGCCTCGGGGCGCAGGCCGAGCTCCTCGAGACGATGGACCAGGGCGGGGCCTCGAGGGTGGACCGGACGGTGCGGCGCATCCCGCGCCGGACCCAGCTCGTGCAGACGGTCGTCTCGGTGGTCCTGCTCACGGTCAAGGGTCTGCAGTGGCTCGTGGCCCTGGCCACCCTCACCGAGCTGCTCCGGCTCTCCGACCTGGCCCCGTGGTCCGTGCCCGTGTCGTGGTGGATCCTCGCCGTCGGCTGGGTGGCGTTCATCAGCCCGCTCGGGCGAATGAGCCTGTCCGCGTTGGCCGCTCGCGTGCTGCTCGCCGGCGTGGGGCCCGGCACCTACGCTCGCGGCGGGAGCGTCCAGCTGCGCCTCTGGGCCGCGGAGCGCTTCGCCGACGCCATGGGGGCCATCACGATGGCCGGCGCCCCGTGGATCATCTACTACGCGCGGATGCTCGGCGCCTCGATCGGCACCGGTGTCGACCTGCACAGCGTGCCGCCCGTCACGGGCATGCTGACGATCGGCGCGGGCGCCAGCATCGAGCCCGAGGTCGACCTGTCCGGCTACTGGGTCGACGGGGACGTCGTGCACGTCGGACCGGTCCACATCGGGCGCGAGGCCGTCGTCGGGGCCCGCAGCACCATCGGCCCCGACGTCCACATCGGCCGCGGCGTCGTCGTCGAGGCCGGCTCGACCGTGCTGAGGTCGGTGCGCCCCGAGCGGGTCGTCGCCGGATCGCCCGCCCAGCGCGTCACGTCCTCCGACCGGTCGGGCTGGCCCTCGGAGCGCCCTCCGGCAGCGCGGGCGTGGCTGGCGGTCTACGGCGTTTCCGGGGTCCTCCTGTCGGTCCTGCCCTTCCTCGCCCTGCTCCCCGGGGTGCTGCTCGCCGGTGGCGCCGTGGGCACGTCGGGCGCCGGCGACGCGGTCGTCGCGGCCTACGCAAGCGTGCCGGTCGTGACCGTGCTGGGACTGGCCACGCTCGCGGCTGTCACCATCGTGCTCGTCCGGCTGCTCGGGCTCGGGCTGCGGGAGGGGTGGTTCCCGGTGCGCAGCAGGGTCGGGTGGCAGGTGTGGGCCACCGAGCGGCTGCTCGACCAGGCTCGCACCCTGCTCTTCCCGATCTACGCCAGCCTCGTCACGCCGGCGTGGCTGCGCGCCCTGGGCGCCAAGGTCGGCCGCGACGTCGAGGCCTCGACCGTGCTCCTGCTGCCGTCGATGACGTCCGTCGCCGACGGCGCCTTCCTCGCCGACGACACGCTGGTCGCCGGCTACGAGCTCGCGCACGGCTGGGTGCACATCGCCCCCGCCAAGGTCGGCAAGCGGGCCTTCCTCGGCAACAGCGGGATGACCGCGCCCGGCCGCCGCGTGCCGAAGCACGGGCTCGTCGCGGTCCTGTCCGCGGCGCCACAGAAGGCCAAGGCCGGGTCGAGCTGGCTCGGCAGCCCGCCGGTCCGGCTGCGCCGGCCCCCGCAGGGCTCCGACGGCGAGCGCACCTTCGCACCACCCCTGCGGCTCAAGGTGATCCGCGGACTCGTCGAGCTGTGCCGCATCGTTCCGGTGATGGTCACGGTGGCGATCGCCGTCAGCGTCCTCGTCGCCCTCCAGTGGCTCGTCGTCCGCTACGGGCTCGGCGGTGCGGCGGCCCTCGGCGGTGTCGTCCTCGCCGCTGCCGGCGCCGTCGCGGCCACGGTGACGACGGTCGCCAAGTGGGTCGTCGTCGGCCGCATCGGCGCTGTCGAGCACCCCCTGTGGAGCTCCTTCGTCTGGCGCAACGAGGTCGTCGACACCTTCGTCGAGATGGTCGCGGGCCCGTGGTTCGCGTGGACGGCGACAGGCACCCCCGCGATCAACGTGTGGCTGCGCAGCCTCGGGGCCAGGATCGGTCACGGGGTCTGGTGCGAGACGTACTGGCTCCCGGAGGCGGACCTCGTGACCCTCGGCGACGGCGCGACCGTCAACCGGGGCTGCGTCCTCCAGACCCACCTCTTCCATGATCGAATCATGAGCATGGACACGGTCACGCTCGAGGACGGCGCCACCCTCGGCCCCAACGGGGTCATCCTCCCGGCGGCCAGCATCGGCCGGGCCGCCACCGTCGGCCCGGGCTCGCTCGTGCTGCGCGGCGAGTCCGTGCCCGCCGGGACCCGTTGGACCGGCAACCCGATCGCGTCGTGGAGCGGCGCCCGGCTCGGGGTCGACGACGTTCCGGCCGAGGCGTCCGCACAGGCCGGGTCGGCCCGGGCCGACGCCCGATGAGCGGCGGCGCCGCCCACCCGCCCCACGCGCTCACCGACACGTACACGCCTGACCGTGGCGACCCGGCATACGTCGTCACGCACTACGACCTCGAGCTCGACTACAAGGTGGCGACCAACCGACTCGCCGGGCGCGCGATCCTCGAGCTCACCGTCGTCGAGGACGTGCGCAGGCTCGTCGTCGACCTCGTCGGCCTGCGCGTCTCCAAGGTGACGGTCGGCGGCGCCCCGGCCAAGTGGGTGCACCGCGGCCCTCGCGTCGTCGTCACCCCCTCCACCCCGCTGCGCCGCGGGCAGCGCACGCGCATCACCATGTCGTATGCCGGCACGCCCGGTCCCGCGACCACGCTCTGGGGCGACGTCGGCTGGGAGGAGCTCAGCGAGGGCGCGCTCGTGGCCGCGCAGCCCAACGGCGCCCCGACGTGGTTCCCCTGCAACGACCACCCGAGGCACAAGGCCACCTACCGGATCGCCTTCGAGTGCGACTCCCCCTACGACGTCGTGGCGACGGGGACGCTCGTGGCGACCCGGGCGCGCGGCAGCCGGACGCGGCGCGTCTTCGAGCAGCACGTCCCGATGGCGACCTACCTCGCGACGGTCCACGTCGGGCACTACGTGCGTCGGCCGCTCGGCCCCGCGGACGTGCCGATCACGGTGCTGCTGCCTGCGGGCCGCGAGCGTCCCGTCATGCACGACCTCGGCCGCCTGCCGGAGATGACCCGGCTCTTCAGGTCGCTGTTCGGGCCGTACCCCTTCGACGACTACACCGTCGTCGTCACGGCCGACGACCTCGAGATCCCCCTCGAGGCGCACGCCCTGGCGACCTTCGGACCCAACTGGCTCGACGGGCACCGGCGCCACGAGCGGCTCGTCGCCCACGAGCTGGCGCACCAGTGGTTCGGCAACAGCCTGACCCCGGCGACGTGGGCCGACATCTGGCTCAACGAGGGCTTCGCCTGCTACGCCGAGTGGCTCTGGGGCGAGCACGCCGACGGCGTCCCCGCCGGGACCAGCGCGCAGAGCCACTGGTCGCGGCTCGCCCGCCTGCCGCAGGACCTCGTCCTCGGCGACCCGGGACCTGACCTGATGTTCGACGACCGCGTCTACAAGCGGGGCGCCCTCACCCTGCACGCGCTGCGGCTCCGGCTCGGCGACGGCGCGTTCTTCGACCTGCTGCGCGACTGGGTGGCCGGCCACCGGCACGGGTCGGTGACCACCGACGACTTCGTCGACCTCGCGGAGGTGCACTCCCGGCGTGCCTCGGCCGGCGTGGGCAGCACCGGTGACGCCGCCGCCGAGCGGGTCCGGGACCTGCTCGGGCAGTGGCTGTGGGCGACCGACCTGCCACCGCTCGCGCCGACGACCGGGGGCTGACCGAGGAGTTGACCGGAGCCGATCGGGAGCTCGCGCAGCGCCCGATCAGTGGCGGCGGACCTCGAACGGGCCGTCGGCCGACAGGAGGGCGACGGCGGCGGCGCACCCGGCAGGCGCGTCGACGTCCACGACCGCCAGGGACGGCAGGCCCGGCACCACCTCCGTGGCGACGCCAGGGCGCGGGGTGACGAACGACGCCGGCTCGACACGCAGTCCCACACCTAGTGCCTTGAGGGCGGCCTCCTTGCGCACCCACGCCGCGGCGTGGGCCTCTGCTGGAGCGTCAGCCGCAGTCCGTTCCCGGGGGTGGAGGGCCACCTCACCGAAGCCCTCGAACCGGGTCCCCTCGACGTGCTCGACGTCGACACCGACCGGGGCCGAGCGGGTCAGGGCGAGCGCGACGACGGCTCCGGCACGGCTCAGCGACACGTGGAGGCCGGGGTCGTCGAGCAGGACGAGGCGACCGTGCTGGCGACCGCAGTCGGGGCAGGTCCGGTCGAAGCGCAGGGACCCGGGGGGCCGGTCCAGGAGGCTGCCGATCTGCGACCTCGCCAGCAGGTGCAGCTCGAGGTAGGCGCGAGCCGTCGGACCGTCCGCGAGTCGGGCCCAGCGCTCACGCTCGTGGTCGTCGAGCACGCCGGTGTCGGGCGAGCCGTGCGACGGTGCCGGCGGTGCCGACCGTGCCGACGGTCCGGCCGTGTCGAGCACCCAGACATCGACGACCGCTTCAGCCATCCGAAGCCGTGGGCGGCGTGGCGGCGGGAGGTGTGCGGCCCGGATCCTTCGGGTCGTCGCGCAGCGCGAAGGACAGCCGGTCGCGCGCCGCGTGCTCGACGAGCACCGGCACGAAGTCACGCACCGGGCCGGTGAGCTCCGAGTGCGCCAGGCGCACCGCGGCATCGACGACGTCGGCATCCAGCTGGGGGAAGTGCTCCTGCAGGCGCAGCCGGACGTCGGTCAGGGCCCTGAGCTCGTCCGCGTGGTCCACGCCTCAAGGATCGGGGTGCCGCGCCGCTCCCGCAAGGCCCTGCCCACCCGCGACCACGGACGCGAGGCCCCGCGAGCTGTCACGCGGACACGGAGGGACGGGACGGCATACGCCCTCGGTGCGGGCCCCCGAGGGTCAGCCCCGGCCCTGCTACCCCTCGCCCCGACCGCGGCGCACGATCCAGCGCAGCTCGCTCCGGTGCTCGAGACCGAGCTTGGCCAGCACCGAGGCCATGTGCGTCTTGACGGTCGCGGTCCCGATGCCGAGGGCGCCCGCCACGGCGGCGTTGCCCGGGTCGCCGTCCGGTCCCGTGACGAGGTCGACGACGGCGCGCTCGCGCGGCGAGAGCCCCTCGAGCGGGTCGCGCCGCCGGGCCCGCTGGGACTCCGGGTCGGTGTGGCCGCCGAGCCTCGTGATGAGCGCTGCCTGCACCTCGAAGCAGCGGCGGCTCAGCCGGCGCGCAGCCGCCGTGCGCTCCTCGAGGTCGTCCACCTCGCCGAGACGCTCGATGTCAGCAGCCAGCTCGGTCAGCGCCGCGGACGCGTGGGTCACTGCCATCAACGTGCCGGCCCGGCCGGAGTCCTCGAGCTCGGGATAGACGGCGCCGAGGTTGAGCCGCCGCCCGGGGCTCGTGGCCTGGATGCGGTCGAGGACGACCGCCGCCAGCCACGTCAGCGCCGCCACGACCTCGTCCGTCATGACACCTGGGGTGTCGGACAGCGCTCCGAGCAGGCCCACGACCCCGTCGTCGGAGAGCATCGGCACGACGACCGCGTCGGCCGACGGCTCACCGTCGCCGAAGCGCACGCCTCGGTTGAGCAGGGCCCCGTCGTCGTCCTGGAAGCGGTACGGCTTGCCGGAGGCGACGACCCAGGCCACGACCCCGGCGGGCCCGTAGGTCATCGTCCCCGCCTCGGAGTAGGTCCCGTTGCTGAACAGGTACGGGTAGGAGATGCGCCGGTCCTCCTCGCGGAGCAGCGCCACGTAGAAGTCGTCGAGGGCGGCGATCGCCCCCACGGCCGCACGACAGGCGTCGTAGACGGCGAACACGTCCCCGCGGTCCGCCTCGTGGATCATCGCGTCCGCGTGGCGCAGGGCTCGGATCGCCGAGTCGCTCAACGTCATGACGTGCCCTCTCGCTGTGGTCCGGTCCGCTGTGGTCCGCTGGGGTCGCGTCCGGTCTGTCCGGTCTTGCCGGTCTTGCCGGCGGGCGCAACGTTAGTGGGCCGGGTCGGGTGGGCGCCGGGTTCCGCGCGAAGTCCCTCCCCCCGAGGATGACCCCACGTCTCCCCCTGCGGGGGATGCCCAGGACTGAGCCCACCAAGGACCATTGCAGAGCTGATTGCTGGCCAGGAGTGCCGCAGGTGGGAATGCGGTGCATCCGGCCACTGGCGGTGTGCGTGCCACAGGGGGGCGTGCCGCCCGGCTCAGTCTCACCCAGGGGTGAGTCGCGAAAGCCCCGGTTCTCGGCCCTTGGGGAGGGGTGGCGAGGACCGGGGCATCTCCGCGTGCCCGACGCAGCTCTGCGTGCCCGACGTCGCCCGGCTACGGGGGACCTTGGGCCCTGCCGCCCGATCCCGACGCGCCCGCACGCTGGTCGGGGAGGCAACCATGAGGACCCTGACCGTGATCTTGGCCCTGCTCAGAGGACGGATCCCGGCGCCGCTGCGTCCGGCGCCGCCCTCGCGACCTCGCCCGGCCCGCGACGGCGTGGCGGTTGCCGTGGTCTCCGTCGCCGCCGCGGTGGTCGCCGCCGCCTGCAACGTCGGCTCGCCCGGTGGCATGGTCGTCGGCTCCGGCGATGTCCGCTCCGACACCCGCACGGTCGCGGCCTTCACCGCCGTCAGCGCCGGCGCGGGCGTCCAGGTGCATCTCTCGCGCGGACCGCAGAAGGTCGTCGCCACGGCCCAGCCCAACATCCTCGACGTCACCCGGACCGAGGTCTCGGGGTCGCGACTGACGGTCGACACGACGAGCGGCTACGTCAGCGCCCAGGGGATCGTCGTGACCATCTCGGTGCCCGAGCTGACGGCCCTCGAGCTGTCCGGAGGCGCGAGCGCCACCGGCGACACCGGGTCGACCTCGGCGTTCACCGTCGAGCTGACCGGAGGCGCCCGCGCGACGCTCACCGGGTCCACCGGCCGGCTCACGCTGTCGGCCAGCGGCGGCGCCCTGCCCGACCTCGGCGGCCTGCGCGCCACCGACGCGCACGTCGACCTCAGCGGCGGGGTCGTGGGCTCCGTCGCCGTGAGCGGCACCCTCGAGGGCTCCGCGTCCGGTGGCGTCGTGCTGACCCTGACGAGCCAGCCGTCGCGCACCCGCGTCGACACCTCGGGTGGAGCCGTCCTGCGCAGCTCGTGAGGACCTGGAGGTCGGGTGGCCCGGACGGTGGCCGGACCGCCGTCGGCCTAGGCGGTCAGCGGACCTCCCGCTCGAGGAGGTGGGGCACTGCGGCCTGTGCCTCGGACATGCGCAGGCGCGGCCGACGACTCACCAGGTCGACGAAGTCGCCCACCCGCAGCCCCGCCTCGAGCGGGTGACGGAAACGCACGTCCCGCGTCACGACGTAGCGGTTGCGGCGCCCCTCGCGATGCTTGCTGATGACCTCGGCCCCCTCGAGGTCGGCCACGATCTGTTGAACCGCCCGCTCGGTGATGCCGACCCTCGAGGCGATGTCCTTGACGAGCAGATCGGGGTCGTCGGCGAGGCAGACCAGAACGTGTCCGTGGTTCGAGAGGAAGGTCCAACCCTTCCTGCCCATGACTCGACGCTAACCACCTTTTCCGGCGGGTGGCGGGAAATCGGAAGAGCGCTTCGTCACACCGCAATTCGTGAAATCCCATTTGTCATTTCGTTCGGCCCATAATTTCGCGATTTTTCCTGGCTTGAGCACGATTGGCCACCCTCAACGTCACCCGCAGCACAATTCCGGAATCGTCAGTGGCGCAAGAGTTTTCGCCGTTTGGATTCATTTGAAACGCCTCTCGGTCGCGTTTGCCGCTGCCTAACCTCGAGTATTCCGTCGTTCCGGACGGACAGGCAGAGGGCTGGGGGAAAGAATGTCACGCAGCAGTTCGAGAAGGTGGGTGTCCGCCATCATTGCCGGTGCCGCGACGGTGCTGGCCCTGGGCATGCAGGCAGGGGTGGTACCTGCCACGGTCGCCTCGGCGTCCCCGCCCACGGGCGCCACGGACGCCACGACCGTCCCGCACTACTTCGGGCCGTGGCCCAACTGGGCCAACAGCCCGCTCACGCTCCCGACGGCCTCGGTCTCCATCACCGACGGTGGGGGCGGCGCAGGCGCCACGGCCGCAGCACAGGTCAACCCGGACGGCAGCATCGGCGCCATCACCCTGACGTCCCCGGGCCACGACTACACGTCCCCGACCGTGACCATCAACGCCCCGTCCGGCACCGGCGGGACCCAGGCGACAGCGACCGCGACGGTCAAGGCGACCGGTGCGGTCGTGTCGGCGTCCGTCACCGCCGCCGGCGCGGGCTACACCGGCCTCGCCGCTGCCGTCAGCGGTGACGGAACGGGCGCCACGGTCACACCCTCCGGCGGTGTCGATGCCATCACCCTGACGGACGGCGGCACCGGGTACACGATGCCCACCGTGCTCGTCGACCTCCCGGACGACCCCAACGGCACGAGGGCCAGTGGCCACGTCGAGCCGAGCGACCTCGTGGGTGGCGTCGTCAAGAAGGTCACGATCGACGAGCCGGGTTCGGGCTACACGACCGCACCGGGCATCAAGATCCTCGACGGGACCCTCTCCGACCCGCTCAGCGGATCGACGCCAGCGGCAGCGACGGCGACCATCAAGCTCGTCGGCCTGTCGGTCGAGGCTGCCGGAAGCGGCTACACCGCCGCCACCGTGGCCATCAGCGACCCGACGGGCTCGGGCTCCGGAGCCACCGGCACCGTGACGACCGACGTCGGCTCCCTCGAGAAGATCACCGTCACGTCGGGTGGCAGCGGCTACCTGACCGCAGGCATGAAGAAGTTCCAGGACGAGCTGCCCGTCACGTGCGACCCCAAGGCCGACGGGTCCGGTTGTCCGGCCCTCACGCAGGCGCAGGGCAAGGACGCCGCCATGGGACCCGCCAACAAGTACATCCCGCTGGCCGTCCCCGAGGCGAAGACGTACAACGGCAAGGTGGCCGACGAGTACGTCATCGGCCTCGTGCAGTACCGCACGAAGTTCTCGTCCGACCTGCCGGCAACCCTCGTCCGCGGCTACGTCCAGCTGTCGACGACAGCCGTGCCCGGCCAGGGGGTGACCCTCTTCAACGAACTCCAGAACGGCGACAAGCAGGCGATCAGCGGCTACACCGGCGTCACCGCGCCCCAGTGGCTCGGCCCGATCATCGCAGCCACCAAGGACCGGCCGGTCCGGATCGTCTTCCGCAACCTGCTGCCCACGGGTGCCGACGGCGACCTTTTCCTGCCCACCGACAGCTCGATGATGGGCTCCGGCATGGGACCGATGAACATGGCGGCTCCGACCAACGACGGCACCGTCCTGGACCAGGTCCGTAACCCCGAGTGCACCCAGGAGCCCAAGGCAAGCGGCTGCTTCAAGGACAACCGCGCCACCCTGCACCTGCACGGCGGTACGACGCCGTGGATCAGCGACGGCACGCCGCACCAGTGGATCACCCCCGCCGGAGAGAGCACCTCGTGGCCCGAAGGCGTCAGCGTCCAGAACGTGCCGGACATGCTGTCCGACCCGGCCACCCCGACGTCGTCGGCAGTCTGCTCCGCCAAGGACGACGGCTGCTCGACCTTCTACTACACCAACCAGCAGAGCGCGCGGCTGATGTTCTACCACGACCACTCGTGGGGCATCACGCGCCTGAACGTCTACGCCGGCGAGGCTGCCGGATACACGATCACCGACAACACCGAGAAGGCGCTCGTCAACGCCGGGCTCATCCCGACGGCAGCCGACACCATGCCGCTCATCGTCCAGGACCGGACCTTCGTGCCGGACGACGCCCAGCTCAAGGACACCGCCGACGCCAACGGCACGGTGACGGCATACGGCCAGGACCCGACGTGGGACGCGAAGAGATGGGGCACCAAGGGAAGCTTCTGGTACCACCACGTCTACATGCCCGCCCAGAACCCTGGCGACCCCGGCGGCATGAGCTCCTACGGGCGGTGGATGTACGGGCCGTGGTTCTGGCCGCCGGCCACCGGCACGACGTACGGCCCGATCGCCAACCCGTACTACGACCCGAGCTGCAACCTCGACGACCCGTCGACCTGGCAGTACCAGACCGACCCGTTCTGCGAGCCCGAGCAGATCCCGGGCACGCCCAACGTGTCGGCCGGCATGGAGCAGTTCAACGACACCCCGATCGTCAACGGTGTCGCATACCCGACCGTGACACTGCAGCCGAAGACCTACCGGATGCGGCTGCTCAACGCCGCGAACGACCGGTTCTTCAACTTCCAGTGGTACACGGCCGACCCCGACCCCGCGAACGGGAACGGGCAGAGCGAGGTCAAGCTCAAGGCCTCGGAACTGGCTGCGGCACAGACGGATCCCGTCGTCTCGCCGACTCCTGAGGGAGCGAACAACGACGCGTACGGACCCGACTGGGTGCAGATCGCCAGCGAGGGCGGCTTCCTGCCCGCGCCCGCGGTCATCGATGGCCAGCAGCCCACGACGTGGATCACCGACCCGACCCGCTTCGACGTGGGCAACGTCGACAAGCACTCGCTGCTGCTGGCGCCTGCCGAGCGGGCGGACGTCGTCGTCGACTTCTCGAAGTTCGCGGGAAAGACGCTGATCCTCTACAACGACGCACCTGCCGCCTTCCCGGCGCGCGTGCCGTCGTACGACTACTACACCGGCGCGCCCGACCTGAGCCCCGCCGGAGCCCCGAAGATCCTGCCCGGCTACGGGCCCAACACCCGGACCGTCATGCAGGTGAAGATCGCGGCCGCCACGCCGGCCAAGGCCTTCAACGTCACCGCACTCGCCAACGCCTTCAAGCACCAGGCGAACGGCTCTGGCGTCTTCGAGTCGGGCCAGCACCCCGTCATCGTCGGCCAGGCGGCCTACAACTCGGCCTACGGGACGAGCTTCGCGGCGAGCAGCAACTGCAACGTCAAGACCGGCAACGTGACCAGGTGTGACGGTCTCGTGCGGGTCAACGACACCAGCACCTTCGGCTTCAACACCCTCGCGACACCCGCCGCGAAGATGACGATGCCCTTGGAACCCAAGGCGATCCACGACGAGATGAACTCGTCCACCTTCGACGAGTACGGACGCATGCAGGCCAACCTCGGCGTCGAGGCACAGCCCCCGACACCGGGCGCCCAGAACGTGACGCTGTACCCGTACATCAACCCGGCGACCGAGCTCATCGACGGGACCAACCTGCCGGCGGCAGACGTGAAGGTCACCCCCATCACCGACGCCAAGGACGGGACCCAGATCTGGAGGTTCACCCACAACGGCGTGGACACGCACCCGATCCACTTCCACCTCTACGACGTGCAGGTGCTGAACCGGGTCACGTGGGACAACATCGTCATCCCACCGGACGCAAACGAGCTGGGCTGGAAGGACACCGTGCGGATGAGCCCGCTCGAGGACACCATCGTCGCGCTGCGGCCGGTGATCCCGAAGGTGCCCTTCGAGGTGCCGAACGCCGTGCGGGCGCTCAACCCGATGATGCCGCTCGGCTCGACGGCCGGCTTCAACAACATCGACCCCCAGGGCAACCCGACGGGCGGCATCGTCAACTCCCTCGTCAACATGGGTTGGGAGTACGTCATCCACTGCCACATCCTCAGCCACGAGGAGATGGACATGATGCGTCCAGAGTCGCTCGCGCTCCCGCCGAACCCGGTGGCGGCCGGCAGCATCACCTGGGCCATCACGGGCTCGGGCAACAACCGTCGCGTGACGCTGTCATGGCCGGACAACTCGATCACCGAGACGTCCTACCTCATCCAGCGCACCACCGACGGAACCACCTGGGTCGATGCCGGCACCCTTCCGGTGACGTTGGCCGTGAACAACACGAAGGGCACCATCCGGACCTTCACGGACCCCACGTCCAACCGGACGACGCCGTACATCTACCGGGTCATCACCCAGAACACGGTGGGCTACGGCAACGGGTTCCCGACGATGACCGCGAGGTCGACGCCGACGACCGTGGGGGTCAACCTCCCGGCCCTCCCGGCGGCGCCGTCGCTGCTCACCGCCACGGCGCAGTTCGGCCCGCAGGTCGCCCTCAGCTGGCGGGACAACTCCACGACGGAGTCGCGCTTCCTCATCGAGCGCGCGACGGGCGGTGGAGCATTCTCACCCGTCGCCACGGTCCCGGGGGTCGGCGGTACCGGCACGCGGACGTTCGTCGACACGTCAGTGGCACCCGGCACGACGTACCAGTACCGGGTCACGGCGGTGAACCTCACCGGCAGCTCCGCTGCGTCCAACACCGCGAGTGCCACGATCGGGACCTTGCTCACTCAGGCTCCGACCGCGACGGCGACCGCCGCTCGCGCGGGCAACAACGAACGGCTCGTCGTCAACTGGTCCGCCGTGCTCGGGGCCACCGGCTACACCGTCCAGTGGAGCTCGACCAGCGACTTCGCGACGGTGGCGGGATCCCAGACGGTCTCGTCGACGACACGCTCGCTCACCACGGGCACCATCGCCCGTCAGACCTGGTTCGTCCGGGTGGGCGCACGCAACGCGGTGGGCAACACGTGGTCGGCCACGGTGAGCGTGGCGGCGCCGTGAGCTAGTCGAGCACCGCTCACAGAGACAGGTGGGGGCCCGCTGCAGCGGGCCCCCACTGCCGTCGGCACGGTCCTGCGCCGGGACGAGCCCAGGGGCGGCCCTTCTCAGCCGGCGCCGAACGTGGCGGTGAGGCCCTGCACCGGCCTCGAGGTCGCCCGGTACGTCAGCGACGTGCCGTCGGGCAGCTGCACCAACCACTCCGAGGCGTTGGGGATGACGCCTCGACCCGTGAACCTGCACCCGGCGCCGACAAGATTGCCGGCCGAGTCCACGTGCGGCCCGAGGTAGATGAAGGCCGTCACGGCCGTGTCGATCGTGACCGTGGCCGTCGCCGCGGTCGCCGGCGAGGTCGCCCCCGACATCCCGGGCGTCGTGGCGGTGGGCGCGCGGCCATAGGGAGGCTCTGTCGGCGTGAACCGGACGACGCTCCCGACCTCGAGACCGAGCCGGTTGCCAGGTCGGTGGACGGTCAGCGGGCACGGCCCCGAGGTGCCCGCGGCCAGGGCGCGCGCGTCGTCCGGTGGCAGCTCGCCGCCGACCAGGAGGTCGAGGGACATCGTCGTCGTGAGCGGAGCCGGTGGCCTCGACGTCGGAGGGGCCGCGCACGGGTCGCACGACGGTGGCGGGGCAGAGCGGGTGCAGCCCAGCAGGAGGACGGCCGCCACCACACCGACCAGCCCTGCCTGTGCGCCCCTGCTCCCCATGCCGCACAGGGTGCCGCGCCAGGCCGCTTCGCGCACCGGTTTCCGTCACACCGCGACGGGATGGAGATCCGAGCCGGCCCGCGGGGCGCGGCGGGACCCTTAGCGCGCACGGCGGGACCTTGGGCCCTGACGGTCCGGGCGCCGACGGAGCACGCTGGTCGTCGAGATGCGGCGCGGCGACCGCGCCGCCCGACGAGGAGAGCGCCATGCAACCCATCCAGGACGCCGCAGCCGACTTCCTGACCCGCCGCCGGGTCGCTGTGACCGGGGTGTCCCGCGACGCCGGGAGCCACGGCAGCAACGCCGCCTACCGACGGCTGCGCGAGCGCGGCTACGAGGTCTTCGCCGTCAACCCGAACACCTGAGGTCGAAGGAGATCCGGCCTACCCCGACCTGACCTCGATCCCGGGAGGCGTCGAGGCGGTGGTCGTCGGCACCCGCCCCGAACGTGTCCAGGCGACGATGGAGGAGTGCTCCGCGCTCGGCATCACCCAGGTGTGGATGCACCGCGGCCCCGGCGGAGGGAGCGTGTCCCCCGAGGCCGCGGAGTGGGGCCGGTCGCACGGGATCACCGTCATCGCCGGCGGGTGCCCGCTCATGTTCGCGCCGACCTCCGACGGCGGCCACACCGTGATGCGCTGGCTCTTCAGCCTCAACGGCAACGTGCCGCGTCAGGTCTGAGACACGCGCGGGCACGACGACTCGGGGCACGACGCGTCAGGGCCACGGTGCCGTGAGGTACGCGACCACGAACGCGCCGAGGGAGACCACGACGAGCACCGCGCCGACCTGCGTCTGCACCGTGCGACGCCGGGACGTGGCGTCCTCGGCCGGGGGCGAGACCGGCCGCGCCCCCCAGGCCACGAGCCCGATGCCGACGACGAGCACCACGCCGAGAACGCTCCACACGAACGTCATGCCTGCACGCCTCCCTTCCCTCGGTCTCCGGTCTCCGGGTTCTCGACCTGCGCCGATTCTCCTCCGACTTCGACGGACCGGCTCAGGTGGACACGGTGACGACGACCTTGCCGGCGGCGGACCTGCTCCCGATGCGTGCGTGCGCGTCCATGACGGAGCCCAGGTCGTAGCCGCTGGGGTCGAGCATCGGGCGCAGCAGGGTCAAGACGCCGGCAGGTCGCACCTCGGAAGCTGAGTGGCGGTCGCTGACGCGTTCCTCCGGACCCGTTCCCGACTCGGCGGCCACTCCGCCCGCCGGTCATCAGTCACCTGACCTACGTCCCGCCGAGCGTTGGGGCGCCGCCTCCCCGTCAGGTCCTTGGGCCCTACCCGCGGCCGCACACGCGGTGCCACGTTGGACGGACGATGCGGAATCCATCCGATGAAGTCCGAAGGGAAAAGCCATGACAATCCGACTCGACCGGACCGGCCTGGTGGCGGGGCACAGGAACCCCGAAGCCGCCGCCTCCGCTGCGGAGATCTCCACCTACCTGACCGAGAAGCTCGACATGCCCACGACCTGGGGCGTGGAGGTCGGCGGCCCGGTGGGGACGTTGCACTGGTACATCGACTTCGCGGACATGGCGGAGCTCGAGGCCGGGCTGGCGAAGTCCATGACCGATCCCGGCTACATCGAGGTCATCGCCAAGGCCGCGGACCTTTTCATCGAGGGACGGACCAAGGACTCGATCATCTTCATGATGTAGAGCCCGCCGGCGCGATGCAACGAGTGCGGGACGGCCTGTCCGGACTCTTGTCCCGGTCCTGCCGCACCGGTACGAATGGGAGATGACTGCTGCGGACGGGCTGCTCGCGGACCTCGACGCGATCGAGTCCTGGCACCTGGAGTTCTACCAGGACCTCCACCGCCACCCTGAGCTGAGCTTCCAGGAGCATCGGACGGCCGGCCTGGTCGGGGACCGGCTCACCGAGCTGGGCTACGAGGTGCAGACCGGGATCGGAGGCACCGGTCTGGTGGGGGTCCTGCGCAACGGGGACGGACCGGTGGTGCTGGCGCGCGCCGACATGGACGCCCTGCCCGTACGGGAGGCAACTGGCCTGCCCTATGCCTCCACCGCCATCTCCACCGACGCGTCCGGACAGGAGACGCCGGTCATGCACGCGTGCGGGCACGACATGCACGTCACCTGCCTGCTCGCAGCCGCCCAGCTGCTCGCCGACCACCGGCGCGCATGGTCCGGCACCGTCATCGCACTCTTCCAACCCGCCGAGGAGCTCGGCACCGGGGCCCGCGCCATGGTCGAGGACGGCTTGGCGGCTCTGATCCCCCAGCCGGACGTCGCCCTGGGCCAGCACGTCATGGGACTGCCCCACGACACCGTCGCCTCGCGCCCAGGTCCCGCCCTCTCCGCTGCCGACAGCATCAGCATCACCCTCCACGGCCGCGGCACCCACGGGTCCATGCCGCACTTCGGCATCGACCCGATTTTGCTCGGCAGCGCCGTGGTGATGCGCCTCAACGCGATTGTCTCCCGCGAGCTCGCCCCCGGGCACTTCGGCGTCGTCACCGTCGGCGCCTTCCAGTCCGGGAGCAAGAGCAACGTCATCCCGGAGAGCACGACCTTGCTGCTCAACCTGCGCGCCTACGACGAGCGCACCCGGAGGCAGCTGCGTGCGGCGGTCGAGCGCGTCGTCAGGGCGGAGTGCGAGGCCTCGGGCTCGCCGGCGCCGCCGGAGTTCGACTACACCGACCCCTTCCCCGTCACCGACAACAGCCCCCAGGTGCACGACCGGGTCTCGGCCGCGTTCGCCGAGCACTTCGGCGACAAGGCCGTCCTCATGGAGCCGTCCACCGGCAGCGAGGACTTCAGCGACATCCCGAACAGCCTCGGCGCGCCCTACCTCTACTGGGTCTGGGGCGGCTTCGATCCCGACGAGTACCGTCGCGCGGAGGCCGAGGGGACGCTGGCCTCGACCATCCCGGGGAACCACGCGAGCACGTTCGCGCCCGTCATGGAGCCCACGTTCCGGACCGGCGCCTTCGCGATGACCGTGGCGCTCTTGAGCTACCTCGCAGGCTCCACGGCCCCGTGAGGGCTACCGTTGAGAGAAGGCGACGCCGCTCGTTCACCCCTCAGTGCCCCCCTCGGGCGGCGTCGTCGGCTGTTACATCGCGCTGACGGCGGGCTCCGTTACCGAGGCGACCTGCAACCCGACTGACAGAAGGGCCCCGGAACGGCGTTTCCGCCGTTCAGGGGCCCTTCTGTGCACTGGGTGGCAGGTGAAGGATTCGAACCTTCGTAGCTCTCGCGACGGATTTACAGTCCAGACAAGGCGATCGGCTGGCCAGCATCAATGCGGCGCCGATCGAAACTTCCCCACTGGTTACCCACAGCGAGTCGTCGTCAGCCGCTCATGGGGAAGAGCAGCCGAACATCGCCGAGTCCATCTTTCGAGCAGTCAAGAGAGTTCCTCGCCGGATCCGGCTTCGCTCTGTTCAGGACGCTGCGGGATGCCTCCCGAACCGGTCGTCGGACGGCAGAGACCGGCACTGCGACCAACGACCGTGATCGACCCCACGTTGACGGGCGCCGTCACGACGGCCCTTGTCACAGCAAGACGACAGTCCGGCTGCCGTGCAGGATCACCCGACCCTCGCAGTGCCACTTGACGGCGTTCGACAGAGCGCGGCACTCGGTGTCCCGCCCTGCCGCGACGAGGTCCTCGGGGCCGAACGAGTGGTCCACCTCGCGCACCTGCTGGGAGATGATCGGCCCCTCGTCGAGCTCGCTGCTGACGTAGTGGGCCGTGGCCCCGACGGTCTTGACCCCGCGCTCCCACGCCTGGTGGTACGGCTTCGCACCCTTGAAGCTCGGCAGGAACGAGTGGTGGATGTTGATGGCCCTCCCCGTCAGCTGCGCGGTCAGGTCGTCGCTGAGGATCTGCATGTAGCGCGCGAGCACCACGAGCTCGATCTCGAACCGGTCGACGAGGTCGAGCAGCCGGGCCTCGGCCGCCGGCTTGGTCGCCGGCGTGACCGGCACGTGGAAGAAGGGGATGCCGTGCCACTCCACGAGCGCTCGGTGGTCGGGGTGGTTGGACACGACGGCTGCGATCTCCATGGGCAGCTCGCCGATGCGCGAGCGGAAGAGCAGGTCGTTGAGGCAGTGCGCGAACTTCGACACCATGACGAGGACGCGCCTGCGGGCCGCAGCCTCGCGCAGCTCGAAGCGCATCGCATGGCGCTCCGCTACGGCGGCGAAGGCTCCGCGCAGCGCTTCGAGGCCGGGGTCGGGCTGGTCGCCGGCGATCGTGAAGTGGACCCTCAGGAAGAAGTGTCCGCCCCTCACGTCGTCGAACTGCTTGAGCTCGTGGATGTCGCCGTGCTGCTCGATCAGGAAGCCGGAGACTGCGTGGACGAGGCCTGGCGCCTCGGGGCAGTCGAGCGTGAGGACGTAGCCCTCCTGCTGTTGAGTGACGGCGCTCGTGAGGGTGCTCGTGACGGTGCTCATGCGTGTCTCCTCTCGTGGCCGACTCGGCCGCTTCGCGTCAGCATTCGACGACGTTGACGGCGAGGCCACCTCGGGACGTCTCCTTGTACTTGATCTTCATGTCCGCGCCGGTCTCTCGCATGGTTTTGACGGCTTGGTCGAGGGTGACCTTGTGCTCGCCGTCGCCCTGCAGCGCGAGCCGCGCGGCGTTGACGGCCTTGACCGACGCGATCGCGTTGCGCTCGATGCAGGGGATCTGCACGAGTCCTCCGACGGGGTCGCAGGTGAGGCCGAGGTTGTGCTCGATCCCGATCTCGGCGGCGTTCTCCACCTGCTCGGGCGTGCCACCAAGCACGGCGCACAGCCCGGCAGCCGCCATGGAGCAGGCCGAGCCGACCTCGCCCTGGCACCCCACCTCGGCGCCCGAGATCGAGGCGCCCAGCTTGACGATGATGCCGACGGCCGCTGCGGTGAGGAGGAACTCGACGATGCCGTCGTCGTCCGCCCCGTCGACGAAGCGGGAGTAGAAGTGCAGCACCGCGGGGATGATGCCGGCGGCGCCGTTCGTCGGCGCCGTGACGATGCGGCCCCCGGAAGCGTTCTCCTCGTTGACCGCGAGTGCGTAGAGGTTGACCCACTCCATGGCCCACAGCGGGTCGGGCATCGAGCCCCCGCTGGCCCCACGGGCGTCGGCCTCCTGGCGGCGCAGGCGCTCACGCAGCTCGGGCGCGCGGCGCCGCACCCGGAGCCCGCCCGGCAGGGTCCGCTCCTCACGGGTGCAGCCGCTCTCGACGCACTCCTGCATGACGCCCCAGAGGTGCAGCAGCCGCTCGCGCACCTCTCGCTCGGGCCGCCAGGCGCGTTCGTTCGCCATCATGACCCCGGCGATCGACAGCCCGGTCTCGCGGCAACGCTTGAGCAGCTCGGCGCCGGTGCCGAAGGGGTGCGGCACCGGCGTGGTGTCGAGGACGACCCGGTCGGCGCCGATCGTCTCCTCGTCGACGACGAAGCCACCGCCGACGGAGTAGAACGTCCGCGCCCGGAGCGACTGACCCGCCTCGTCGAAGGCCTCGAACGTCATCCCGTTGGGGTGCCCCGGCAACGCTCGCCGTCGGTGGAGCACGAGGTCGACCTCCGGGTCGAAGTCGACCCGGTGGGTGCCGTCCAGGGCGATCTTGCGGTCGGCCCGGACCGCGTCGACCCGGGCCACCGCGTGCGAGGTGTCGACGGTCTCGGGGTTCTCACCCTCGAGACCGAGCACGACAGCACGGTCCGAGCCGTGGCCGTGCCCGGTCGCGCCCAACGACCCGTACAGCTGCGCCTGCACCCTCGCCGTCCGGTCGAGCAGACCCGAGTCGGCCAGCCCGGCAGCGAACCGCCGGGCTGCCCGCATCGGGCCGACCGTGTGGGACGACGACGGGCCGATCCCCACGGAGAACAGGTCGAGGGCGCTGAGCGACATCAGACGTACTCCCGCATCCCGTCGAGCAGCCAGCGCGCCACGTGCGTCGCGAAGGAGGCCCGCGGCATGACGCGCCACGTGTCCTCGGCCGTGCGCCACAGGATGACCCCTGTGGAGCCCAGCAGGGTCGCGACAGCCGTGCCGACGGGAAACACCCGTGGGTGCAGGTCGAGCTCACAGCTCTTCTCGAGCACGGAACGGGCACGCACCCCCGACAGCTCGAGCGTGGTGCGGTTGGCCGACACGTCGACCACCTGCCCGAGGTCCGTCCCGAGCGCGTCGGCCAGCCCACCGGCATACGCCTCCGGGGAGATCCCGGTGTCGGCCTCGTCGGGTCCCACCGCGAGGAACTCGTCGGGCGAGAGCCACACCACCGCGAGATCGCTGCCGTCACCGGCCCCCGACACCTCGCCGACCCTGGTCGGCAGGTCGACGCCGAGGGCATTGGCGAGGGCGTCGCCTCGGCCCGGCGTGACGCGGAGCGCGACCTGGGTCAGGAACGGGATCTCCCGGAGCCGCACCACCTCCCCCGACCCTCGCCGCATCTCCTCCGCGAGCTGCTGGGCCGGACTGCGCCGCAGCCCGAGCACCGCGGCTCGGGCGATGCCCGCCGTGCTGGCCGTGCTCCTCGTCCTCGTCGGTCCCTTCACCGTCGTGCCCTCCGGTGCCGTCATCGTCATCGTGCGCTCAGCCATCTCGCCTGGCTCCTTCCTTGTCGTAGAGCACCGCGTCGGCCACCTCGACCTCGGCGAAGCGTCCTTCGAAGGACGCGATGAGCGTCTGGCCGATGCGGTCGCGACCGGCCTTGACGAGCGCGAGACCGAACGAGCGGCCCAGCGCCTGGGAGTGGTAGCTCGACGTGACGTGGCCGAGCATCGGGATCGGCCGGGCCGGCAGGCCCTCCCCTGTGTAGCCGCCGAGCGCGTCGGGCTCGACGAGCTGGGCGCCCTCGGGCAGGCGCAGGCTTCGGTCGACGGGCAGCACGCTGACGAGCTGCTTGCGGTCGGCCGCCTTCTGCGACAACCGGGAGTAGGACCGGTTGCCGATGAAGTCCTTCGCCGTCGAGACGATCCAGTCCATGCCGAGGTCCTGTGGCGTCACGGTCCCGTCGGTGTCCTGCCCGACGATCGGGTAGGCCTTCTCGGCGCGCAGCACGTGCATCGTCTCGGTGCCGTAGGGCGTGATGTCGAAGGCGGCACCGGCCTCGGCGACGTCCTCCCACACCTGCAGCCCGTACCACGTCGGCACGTTGATCTCGAAGGCGAGCTCGCCCGAGAAGGTGATCCTGCAGATCCGCCCTGGAATGCCCGAAGCGAGCACCGTCTCACGGAACTCCATGAACCCGAAGCCATCTCGCGACACGTCGAGGTCGGGAGCCATCCGCGCGATGACGTCGCGCGACCGGGGGCCGACGACGGCGATCGTCGACCACTGCTCGGTCACCGACGTGCACACGACGTCGAGCTCGGGCCACTCGGTCTGAGACCACTCCTCCAGCCACTCGAGCACCTTGGCGGCCCCGCCGGTCGTCGTCGTCGCGAAGTAGCGGTCCTCGGCCAGGCGCAGCACGACACCGTCGTCGAAGACCATGCCGTCGGGCTTGCACATGACGCCGTAGCGGGCCTTGCCGACACCGAGCTTCTTGTACGCGTTGGTGTAGATGCGGCCGAGAAACTCGCCGGCGTCGGCACCGCGGATCTCGATCTTGCCCAGCGTCGTGGCGTCCATGAAGGCGACGCCCTCGCGGGCGGCACGGCACTCGCGGGCCACGGCAGCGTCCATGTCCTCACCGGGGCGCGGGTAGTACCAGGGCCGCTTCCACTGGCCGACGTCCTCGAAGAGGGCACCGTGCGCCTCGTGCCACGGGTGGATCGACGTCGTGCGTGCGGCGTCGAAGAGGTCGCCACGAGAGCGACCGGCCAGCGCAGCGAAGGCGACCGGGGTGAAGGGGGCGCGGAAGGTCGTGTTGCCGATCGCGCCGGGTGTCGGCCGCGCCGGGCCGGCCACCGCGCCGGTCCCAACACCCTCGTCCTGTCCCGGCTGGCCGGGCGGGATGGCACGGGTGTCGTCACCCGACAGGACGCGCGTCAGCAGGCCGATCGTGTTGACCGCGCCGATGCGGCCCTGGTCGACGCCGGTGCTGATCGACGTGTAGCGCTTGACGTGCTCGACCGACCGCATGCCGGCGCCGGTGGCGCGCAGCACGTCGGCCGCGGTGTTGTCACGCTGCAGGTCGATGAAGTGAGACGCGTAGCCTCCCCCGCACCCTTCGACGACCCAGAGCTGCCTGGTGCGACCGGCGCGCGCGACGCGCTCCTCGGCCACTGCCACGGGATCGGACTCGCCTGCCTCCCTGGCAGATTCACCATCGAACCCGGCGGCGCGGGCCGCCTCCAGCCCGGCCGCGGCGCCCTCGACACGACAGCCGTCGGTCCAGTAGGTGCCGCACACAGCGCCGGCGACGTGCTGGTCACGGACGGGTGACGTCGGCACGAAGCCGGCAAGCTCGTCGTCCCAGTGCAACGCCCCCTGTCGCTGGCTGTGGAGGCTGACGTTCGGCGTCCACCCGCCCGACACGGCCACGACGTCGCAGACGAGCCTCTCGGGATCGCCGACCATGGCACCGTCGGCGTCGATGCGTGCGACCCACGCAGCCTCGACGGCCGACTCGCCATCGATGCCGACGACGGCGCAGCCCTTCCGCACCGAGAGGCCGGCGGCCTCGGCAGCCGACGCGACGGCCGGGCTCGCGCCCTCGTCGCGGGCGTCGACGACCTCGACCGACGCGCCTGCCTCGAGCAGCGCGTGGGCGGCGGCATAGCCGGAGTCGTTCGTCGTGACGACGACGGCATCGCGCCCCGGGACAGCGGCATAGCGGCGTACGTAGGTGGTGACAGCCGACGCGAGCATGACACCGGGGACGTCGTTGTCGGCGAAGACGATCGGGCGCTCGAAGGCGCCGGTCGCGAGGACGACCTGAGCCGCGGTCACGTGCCAGATGCGCTGCCGAGGGATGCCGTCGCGTGCGATCCCGTCGAGGTGCTCGGACCGCTTCTCGACGGCGATGAGGTGGTTGTTGTCGTAGCTGCCGAAGGCCGTCGTGCGCGTCAGGACCCGCGCCTCCGGAGCGGCGTCGAGCTCGGCACGGACCTGCTCGACCCACTGCGCGGCGGGGACGCCCTCGACCAGCTCGTCGGGCGAGGTGAGCAGGCTGCCGCCGAGGCGGAAGTCCTGCTCGAACAGCACGACCCGGGCACCGGTGGCCGCGGCGGTCCGGGCTGCGGCGAGGCCGGCCGGACCGGCGCCGACGACGGCGACGTCGGCGTGGACGTGCATCTTGTCGTACTCGGCGGGGTCCGGCTGCTGGTCGAGCACGCCGATGCCGTCGAGGAGGCGCACGTCGAGGCCGGGCACGAGTTCGAGCGTCGTTGCAGGGAGCATCGACTCGTCGTGCTCGCCCCGGACGAGCACGAACGCGTTGGGCTCCTCGACACCGGCCGAGAGGATGCCGCGCGGCCTGCCTCGGTAGATCGAGTCGCCCACGCGCAGCTGGCCGTTCGCGACCAGGGCGGAGGCGACCGTGTCGCCGGCGAACCCGGTCACGGTGGTGCCGTCGACGACGAGCTCGACCGGCGTGGTGCGGTCGATGGCTCCGCCGGCGTCGAGGCGCTGGGGCTGGCTGGCTGCCATGGTCAGGCTCCCTTCGTGGTGTCGGGGCGGGCTTCGCCGATGCGATAGACCGCGGAGATCTCGTAGGTGCGGGTGTCGCGGACCGCGTTGAACCACTTGCGGCAACCGGCCGAGTGGACCCACCGCTCGGCGTAGCTGCCTCTGGGGTTGTCGCGGTAGAAGAGGTACTGCGCCCACTCCTCGTCGGTGAGGGCGTGCGGGTCCTCCGGATAGGCCACGTGAGCCTGGCCGCCGTAGCCGTACTCGGTCTCGGGGCGGGGCCCGCAGTTCGGGCAGTCGATGATGAGCATCGGGGTCTCCTTGCGAGGCGATCTGTGGTGGGGCGTCAGTGGGCGACGGCTGCAGCGCCGTGCTCGTCGATGAGGGCGCCGCTGACGAAGCGCTCGAGGCCGAAGCCGCGGTTGAGTTCGTGGGCCTCGTCGGTGGCGATCGTGTGCGCATAGGCAAAGCCGGCTCCCGGGACGGCCTTGAATCCGCCGGTGCCCCAACCACAGTTGACGTACATGCCGTCGACCGGCGACTTGCCCATGACGGGCGAGGCGTCCATGGTCACGTCGACGATGCCGGCCCACGTGCGCAGCAGGTGTGCCCGGCTGAAGCCTGGGAACAGCTCGACGGCGGCCGACATCTGGTGCTCGATGACGTGGAACGAGCCGCGCTGCCCGTAGCCGTTGTAGGAGTCGATGCCGGCCCCCATGACGAGCTCGCCCTTGTGCGCCTGCGAGACGTAGACGTGCACGTGGTTCGACATGACGACGGTGGGGTGGATGATCTCGTGCAGCTCTGACACGAGCGCCTGAAGCGGGTGCGACTGGATCGGCACGCGGAAGCCGGCGAGCTCGGAGAGCACCGAGGTGTGGCCCGCCGCGCAGAGGGCGACCTTGCCGGCGTTGATCCGTCCGCGGCTCGTCTCGACCCCGGTGACGCGCCCGCCGTCGATGACGAAGCCGGTCACCTCGCAGTTCTGGATGATGTCGACACCCAGGTCGCTCGCCCGGCGGGCATAGCCCCAGGCGACCCAGTCGTGCTTGGCGATGCCGGCGCGCGGCTGGTACGTGCCGCCCATGACGGGGTAGCGGATGTCGTCGCCGATGTTGATGATCGGGCAGAGCTCCTTGACCTGCTGCGGGTCGACCCACTCGGCGTCCACGCCGTTGAGGCGGTTGGCCTCGACGCGACGCACCGAGTCGCGGACGTCCTGGAGCGTGTGGGCGAGGTTGAGCACGCCACGCTGGGAGAAGAAGACGTCGTAGCCGAGCTCGTCCTCGAGGCCCTCCCACAGCTTGAGCGAGTGCTCGTAGATGGCGGCCGACTCGTCCCACAGGTAGTTCGAGCGGATGATCGTCGTGTTGCGCGCCATGTTGCCGCCGGCGATCCAGCCGCGCTCGAGCACAGCCACGTTCGTGATGCCGTGGTGCTTGGCCAGGTAGTACGCGGTGGCGAGGCCGTGGCCGCCGGCACCGACGATGATGACGTCGTAGCTGCGCTTCGGCTCGGGGTTGGCCCAGAGGAAGTCCGGGTGCTCGGGGAGCTCACGCTGGTTCATCGTCACTGCACCTTCTCGAGGGTCGGGTAGAGAGGGAAGCGGGCGGCGAGGGCGTCGACCCGCGCCCGGAGCGAGGCGAGCGTCGCCTCCGAGCCGTCACCGGCGAGCGCCGTGGCGATGACGTCGGCGACCTCGCCGAACGCGTCCTCGTCGAAACCGCGTGTGGCGAGCGCCGGCGTACCGATGCGCAGACCCGACGAGACCATCGGCGGACGCGGGTCGAAGGGGACGGCGTTGCGGTTGACCGTGATCCCGATCGAGTGCAGGAGGTCCTCGCCCTGACGGCCGTCGAGCTGGGAGTGGCGCAGGTCGACGAGGACGAGGTGCACGTCGGTGCCGCCCGAGATGACGCCGATGCCGGCATCCGTGACGTCGGGCTGCGTGAGGCGCTCCGCGAGGATCGACGCACCGGCGAGCGTGCGCCGCTGGCGGTCGCGGAAGTCGTCACCGGCGGCGACCTTGAAGGCGACGGCCTTCCCGGCGATGACGTGCTCGAGCGGCCCGCCCTGCTGCCCCGGGAAGACGGCCGAGTTGACCTTCTTGGCGATCTCGGGTGCGTTCGTCAGGATGATGCCGCCGCGCGGGCCGCCCAGTGTCTTGTGGGTGGTCGACGAGACGACGTGCGCGTGCGGCACGGGCGAGGGGTGCAGGCCCGCGGCGACGAGACCGGCGAAGTGGGCCATGTCGACGAAGAGGTAGGCGCCGACGGCGTCGGCGATGCGCCGGAACTCGGCGAAGTCGAGGTGCCGCGAGTAGGCCGACCAGCCGGCGACGATCATCTTCGGCCGGTGCTCTCTGGCCAGCCGCTCGACCTCTGCCATGTCGACGACGTGGGTGTCCTCGCGTACGCCGTAGGCCACGACGTCGTAGAGCCGACCCGAGAAGTTGAGTCGCATCCCGTGCGTCAGGTGCCCGCCGTGGGCGAGGTCGAGACCGAGGATGGTGTCGCCCGGCGTGAGGAGCGCGTGCATGACCGACGCGTTCGCCTGGGCGCCCGAGTGCGGCTGGACGTTGGCGTAGGCCGCCCCGAAGAGCGCCTTGGCGCGCTCGATGGCAAGCGACTCGACGACGTCGACGTGCTCGCACCCGCCGTAGTAGCGACGGCCGGGGTAGCCCTCGGCGTACTTGTTCGTCAGCACCGAGCCCTGGGCCTGCATGACGGCGACCGGGGCGAAGTTCTCCGAGGCGATCATCTCGAGCGTGCCCTGCTGGCGGCCCAGCTCGGCCGCGATGGCCTCGGCGACGTCCGGATCGAGATCGGCGAGGTCCGCGTCGAGGACCGACTGGGTGATGGTGACCTGGGACATGAACCCTCCGAGCGGTTGATATCACTGTTGTCGATGACTGATATATCATCTGGCTCGCAATAGTATGTCTGTCACCGACGGCCGTCAACGGTCCGTCCACCACGACTTACGACGACGACACCAGGAGAATGAGCCATGACCACAACGGCGCCCGCGCTTGCCTACAGCTCGCTCGCCGAGCAGGCGTACCAAGTGCTGCGCGACCGGCTGGTCATGCTCGACATCGCGCCGGGCGCGCCGATCAACGAGGCCCAGCTCGCCGCCGACCTCGGCATCGGCCGCACCCCCATCCGCGAGAGCCTCAAGAAGCTCGAGCTCGACCACCTCGTGGTCTCCTATCCGCGCCGGGGCACGTTCGCGACGCAGGTCGACATCACGGACCTTGCCGCGATCTCCGAGATGCGGCACGTCCTCGAGCCGCTGGCGGCACGGCGCGCCGCCACCGTCGCGCGGGCCGACGTGCGCGCCGAGCTGGCCGAGAAGGCACGACAGATCGGGTCGATGGGTGACGAGCCCGAGGACAAGCGGCCGCTCATGGAGTACGACATCGACGTGCACCGGCTGATCTACCGCGCGGCCGAGAACCCCCACCTCGAGGAGACCCTCGTCCGGCTCGACAACCTGGCGACGCGCATCTGGTGCCTGGTGCTCGAGCGACTCCCTTGGGTGTCCGAGCACATCAAGGAGCACGTGACGCTGCTGGAGGCGATCGTGGCCAAGGACGCCGACCGCGCGGCGGCACTGGCCGCCTCGCACGTCGAGCACTTCGAGGAGGCCATCCGCGCGGTCCTCTGACGGCGGCGGACCGTCAAGGCCGGGGGTCGTCGCGCAGCTGGGCGCCTCCGCGTACCAGCCTGAGCACGAGCGCGAGCGCCGCGAGCTGTCCTCGACCTCGAGGGTCCCCACCGAGCACCTGGAAGATCCGGCGAAGCCTCTTGTGCAGCGACTGACGCTCGAGGAAGAGGATCTGCGCCGACTCGGTCGCGTTGCACCCGGTGGAGATCCACACGTCGAGGGTGCGCACCAGCTCGCCCCCGGACCGCTGGTCGAGCCGGACCAGCTCGCCGAGGGCCTCCTCGACGAGGGCGTCGACGACGCCCCGTGACAACGAGCGCTCCGCCATCCGCTCGACGAGGTAGTCAGAGGCGTCGTAGACGGCATCCGTGCCCTTGGCCGACCGCCCGAGCCGCCACGTCGTGCGGGCCTCCGCCAGCGAGAACGACGCCTGGCGCACCGTTGCGGCCGTCGGCCCCATGGCACCCGTGAGGCCGGTGCCCACGACCGCCCCCCGCAACGCGGTGAGCGCCCGGGCCCGCTCGGCCTGGGTGGCCGCGCGGAGGGGCATGAGCAGCTCCAGCCACTCCCCGTGCGCCACGACGAGGGTCGAGGGGAGGGCGCGTCGGGTTCGCTGCTCGGTGTCGACGTGGCCGTCAGCCGGACGCCGCACGACCGCCATGACCAGGGGCTGCTCCGGGTCGATCCCGGCCGCTTGGCTCAGCTCGATGAGGCGCTCCCCTCCCCCGCCGGCACCGATCAGGCGCACCAGCTCGTCCTCGGCGAGCCTGGTCAGACTCGGCCGACTGTGCCGGGCGAGGGCCAGCGCGACGATGCTGCGCACTCGGGCCAGCACCGTCTCCAGCGTCTCTAGGTCGGCGTCGGCGCCGCCGACCAGCTCTAGCTGGGCGACGCCGATCCCACTCACGGCCAGCTCGGCCCCCAGCGACCGGGCCGGCGGGGGCTGCTCGGGGCCGGCCTGCCCGAGCAGGCCGCCGCGGGTGTCGAGCACCCTGACCTGCACGCCGAGGGTCTCGGCGATGACCGCCAACAACGGCTCGAGGGCGGTCCCGGAGCTCGCGAGGCGCTCGGTGAGCGCCTGCGAGAGCTGGTCGGCGACGCGCAGTGCCGCGACCTGGGCGGAGACGACGCGGCGGTTGACCTCCTGCGCGACCTCGACGAAGGGGACGACCTGCCGCAGCTCCAGCAGGGGCAGACCGGCCTCCTCGGCGGCCGCGACCAGTTCGGCCGGCAGGTGTCGCCCGGACCCGGCCGTCTCGACGGCCAGGGCGGCGACACCGCGCGACGCGAGGCTCCAGACGTACTCGACCTGCGCGGCGGGCTTGAGGGCGAGGAGGGCTACGCCGCCGGTGAGCAGCAGCTCGCCCCCCGACAGGAGCGGTGCGATCTCGAGCACCTCGCTGGAGTGCACCCACCGGACGCGTGTCGCGTCGACGGCGCGCTCGCCGGCGACCACCTGGGGTGCGCCCGCGGTGAGGACGCCACTGTCGAGGATCTCGCGCAGAAGTAGGGACATAGCGGTCAGGATCCCAGCGGTAGCGACACTTTGTCACCCGATCACGCCTTCAGAGGCGACACGGTGAGTCTGGAGCCGGCGGATAACAGATCCTACCGTTGTCGGCAGCCGGCCAATCATCCGCAGGGGAACCATCGAGAAAGCAGTCCCCACATGAGCCTTTCCACCACGAGTCACTCGGAAGACGTGACGCAGACCGTCGAAGACATGCTGCAACCCGTCCCGGAGTCAGCCCGCACGACCAAGGTGTCCGGACAGTTCTGGATCTGGGCCGGCGCGAACGTCGCCCCCATCAACTGGATCCTCGGCGCCCTCGGCATCGCCCTCGGCCTGGGGCTCTGGGACACGATGATCGTGCTCATCCTCGGCAACATCATCGGCATGGTCGGCTTCGGCTTCTTCGTGCTGCTCGGCCAGAAGACCGGGGCCACGGGCATGCTGCTAGCCCGCGGAGCCTTCGGGCGGCGGGGCGCCTACCTGCCGGCCGCCATCCAGGCGATCGTCGCCGTCGGGTGGTCGGCCGTGAACACCTGGGTGATCCTCGACCTCGTCATGGCGCTCTTCGGCCTCATCGGCTGGGTCGACCCCACACAGTCCAACCTGCCGTGGAAGGTCGCGATCGCCGCCGTCATCATGACCGTCCAGGTCGCCATCTGCTACCGCGGCTACAGCGCGATCGCCAAGTTCGAGCGCATCACGATGCCGCCGACGTTGCTGATCCTCGTCGCGATGTCCGTCGTCGCCTGGACCAAGCTCCCGATCGACTGGAGCTACGCCGGCCCCGTCGGCCATGTCCTCCAGGGCGGCGAGCGCTTCGCCGCGATGTCGGCGATCATGACCGTCATCGGAATCGGTTGGGGCATCGGCTGGTTCACCTACGCCCCCGACTACTCCCGCTTCGTGTCCAAGAGCGTGCCGAAGAAGAAGCTGTATGCCGCGTCGGTGCTGGGACAGTTCCTGCCCGTCGTATGGCTCGGTCTGCTCGGCGCCAGCCTCGCAACGATCAGCGGCGCGGTCGACCCCGGCCAGCTCGTCGTCAAGAGCTTCGGCGTCCTCGCGATCCCCGTCATCCTGCTCGTCATCCACGGCCCGATCGCGACGAACATCATCAACCTCTACACCTTCGGCGTCGCCTTCCAGGCCCTCGACGTGCGGATCTCACGCAAGCGGCTGTCCATCCTCGTCGGGGTCCTGTCGATGGGAGCCGTCGTGCTGTTCCTCTTCGCGAGCGACTTCGCGACGCTGCTCGACAACTGGCTCGCCGCGATCGTCGCCTGGGTCGCCACCTGGGGCGGGATCATCGCGGTCCACTACTACGGCTTCGAGCGACGCCACAAGGACTACGGCTACCTCTTCCTCAGCCCTGGCACCTCGCGCCTCAAGGCGGTCAACCCGTCGGCGATCATCGCCTTCGTCGTCGGCCTCTTCGCGACCTGGCTGTTCATGTACGGCACGCTCCCCGTCTTCCAGGGGCCCATCGCCACGGCGATGGGCGGGGTCGACCTCTCGTGGCTGGCCGGCACCCTCACCTCCGGCACGGTCTACTTCGCCCTCGCCTACCCCCGGTTCCGCGAGCGCATCCACGCCGGTGTGCCCATCGGGCTCAAGCCCACCGTGACCGATGAGGACTACCTGCGCGACCACGGGGACGCCTGTGCACCCGAGGGCGGCCGGGCCGCAGTCCCGGCAGCCGCCTCGGCGCCGGCCCCCGCCGAGGCCGCCCCCACAGCCGCCTTGTCCTGACCGGTCCCATCACCCAGGAGCAGCCATGCCCAGCACCGTTCTCATGGAGGAGCTCGACGCCTTCACCTACCGCGAGATGATCGGACGAGGAGCGCCCGTCATCGTCCCGGTCGGCGCGATCGAGCAGCACGGACCCCACCTGCCCCTACAGACCGACGTGCTCCTGGCCAAGGCCATGAGCCGGCGTCTGGCCGAGGCCGTCGACGGCATCGTGGCGGCGCCCATCGTCTACGGGTACAAGTCGCAGCAGCGCTCAGGCGGTGGCAACCACCTGGCCGGCACGACGAGCCTCGACGCGACGACCGTCATCGCGATCGCCCGCACGCTCACCCTCGAGTTCGCTCGCCACGGCGCGCGTCAGGTGGTCTTTCTCAACGGCCACTTCGAGAACTACCAGTTCCTCTACGAGGGTGTGGAGCTCGCGACGACCGAGCTGCAGCAACGCGGTCTCGATGTGTCGGCGATCCTGCTCTCTTACTGGGACTTCGTCGACGACGCCACGATCGAGGAGATCTACGGCGGCACGTTCCCCGGCTGGGACGTCGAGCACGGCGGCGTACTCGAGACCTCGCTCATGCTGCATCTGCACCCCGAGCTGGTCCACCTCGACCGCGTCATGGACCTGCCGGCAGCGCAGCTCCCCCGCTACGACCGGCTCCCCGCCCGCCCCGAGCTCACGCCCATCTCGGGCTGCCTCTCCTCGGCGGCTGCCGCCTCCGAGAGCGCAGGACGCCTCCTGCTCGAGCGGACGTCCGCCGCGCTGGCCGACTCGATCGGCGCCGAGCTGAGCATCGAGCTGGACTCGCCTGCCCTGATCCCGGCTCACCCCACCCCCAGATTCCCCACCCCCTGAAGGAGATTCACCATGTCCATCGCCACTCCCGTCACTTCGGTCAGCGAGCTCGAGCGGCTCAAGGAGCTGCACAACGGCACGAAGGTCCCCCTGACCTTCTCCGACGCCGAGTTCGAGCGCCGCCTCTCAGGCCTGCGCCAGATCATGACCACCAAGGGACTCGACGCCGTCGTGCTGACCTCCTATCACGGCATCAAGTACTACTCGGACTTCCTCTTCACCTACTTCGGCCGCTCCTACGCCCTCGTGGTCACTCCGACCGAGCAGGTCAGCGTCACCGCGAACATCGACGCCGGTATGCCGTGGCGGCGCAGCTACGGCGAGAACATCGTCTATACCGACTGGCGCCGCGACAACTTCCAGCACGGCGTCCAAGAGGCACTCGCCAAGCGCGGCATCTCGCCCCGGCGCATCGGCGTGGAGTTCGACACGCTCTCGCTCGACGCTCACGCCAAGCTCCAGGCCGCTCTCGGCAGCGCCGAGCTCGTGGACGTGGCTCAGGACGCCATGCGCCAGCGCATGGTCAAGTCCGCCGAGGAGATCGAGGTCATCAAGCAGGGCGCCCGCATCGGCGACCTCGGTGGCGAGGCCATCAAGGGTGCGATCCGCGAGGGCATCAGCGAGTACGAGGTCGCCCTCATCGGCACCGAAGCAATGGTCCACGAGATCGCGCGCACCTTCCCCGACTCCGAGATCCGCGACACCTGGGTCTGGTTCCAGTCGGGCCTCAACACCGACGGCGCCCACAACTGGGCCACGACGCGGAAGCTGCAGCGCGGCGACATCCTGTCGCTCAACTGCTTCCCAATGACCTCCGGCTACTACACGGCCCTCGAGCGCACCCTGTTCCTCGGCGAGCCCGACGCGCGCTCGCTCGAGCTGTGGGAGGTCAACGTCGAGGTGCACCGTCGCGGCCTCGAGCTCATCAAGCCCGGTGCGGTCTGCAAGGACATCGCGGCCGAGCTCAACGAGATCTACATCGGCCACGGCCTGCTGCCGAACCGCACCTTCGGCTACGGGCACTCGTTCGGCGTCCTCTCGCACTACTACGGCCGCGAGGCGGGCCTCGAGCTGCGCGAGGACATCGACACCGTGCTCGAGCCGGGCATGGTCGTGTCGATGGAGCCCATGATCACGGTGCTCGACGGCGAGCCCGGCGCGGGCGGCTACCGCGAGCACGACATCCTCGTCGTGGTCGAGGACGGCGCGGAGAACATCACGAAGTTCCCCTTCGGCCCCGAGCACAACATCATCTCCTGCTGAGGCAGCGCTCCAACGGCTGCGCCCGGCTCTCCCACGACGGAGGGCCGGGCGCCCCCGTGTCGAACCGTCCCTGCCGGCGGGCCGCTCCCTGCCGGTAGGCAGTCGGTCACCGACGGGCTCTCAGCGTGGCGCGGCCGCCCGGGCATAGCCGCCGGCGGTGTCGAGCACGCGCTGGACGTAGGCATCGGAGGCGTTGTACCCGAAAACCGCTCGGGCCCAGGCACGCCCGTCGCGCAGGTCGACCCCACCGGTGCACAGGTGGCGCGCCGCACCCCAAGCCGCGTCGTCGATGTCGGTGGGGTCCGCGACGCCGTCGGCGTCCGCGTCGGCACCGAACCGCTGCCACGAGCTCGTCAGGAACTGCATCGGCCCGACCGCGTGGTCCCAGGTCGCATCCCCGTGCAGGCGCACCCCGGCGGTGTCGGAGCGAAGGGCTGCGACCCCGTCCTGCCCGTCGAGGGCGGGCCCGACGATCGGCCGGGACGTCCGACCGTTCTTCAGCAGGTGCCCACCACCGACCGCGCCGTGGACCGACTCCACACGGCCGATGGCCGCCAACGTCGTCCAGCCCACGTGGCACCCGGGAAGGTCGGTCGCCGCGAGGATCGAGGCTCGTCCGTACGCGCGCAGCGCCACGACGGGGATGCCGGTACGTGCCGAGATGCGCGACACCCAGGTCGGATACAATTGAACGGGTCCGTAGCTCCCTCGGCCTGCGGGCCGCCCGACCGCACGCTCGGCCGGGGCGGTCAGCGGGGCCGTGTCGACGACCTCGACGAGCGAACCCGTCGCGGGCTGCTCGACCGGCCTCTGGAGCCCGTGGCCGACGACCCAGGACGCGCCGAGGACGGCCAGACCCAGGGACAAGCCGCCCTGCCCCGTCCGAGACGTCGCCGACGGCGCGCCGGTCACTCGGCCACGCACCCGGCAGAGGATACGCAGTCGGTCCCCTGCCGAGCCGGAGGCGCGACCGGGCGTGGGGGGGGGCAGGCGCGGGAGGGTTCCACCTGCTCGTGGTCGCCGCTCTCGCGGCTCCTGCCGCCCTCCTGACCCCTCCCCCTCGAAGCCCGCCGTGGCCGACGCCCCGTACTGCTCGGTGTCCGGCACCTGGCGTCAGGGCGAGGCCTCGACGGCACGCTGGCCCCGCGTTCTCGAGGTCGACGACACAGGGCTTGGGGTCCGTACCGTCGAAGGGCCACCCGTCGAGGGATGGGTCGCCCGCACTGCGGTGCACGAGCTCACCCCACGGGAAGGATGCGACATCGCCGCCACAGCCGGCTCGTCGGCGAATCATCACCGCTGAGAACGAGCCCTTCTGAGTTACCGAGGCGCGCCCTCCGGACCCACGTCCCGACGGCGCCTCCGCTCGTCTGTCGGTGAGCCCGCGATCTGGCCTCGACCACCTGAGACCCTGTCGACAGACAGCAGAAGGGCCTCCGACCGGCATTTCCGCTGGTCAGAGGCCCTCCTGAGCACTGGGTGGCAGGTGAAGGATTCGAACCTTCGTAGCTCTCGCGACGGATTTACAGTCCGTTTCCATTGGCCGCTCGGACAACCTGCCTTGGTGCGTCTGGAAGGATAGCAAGAGATCGGGCGCGGTCCGAAATCGGGGCCGCCGCCATGCTTTCGTCGTGTCCACGGCCCTCCACGGCGCGCGCCCGACAGCCCAGCCAACAGCATGCGGAAGGACCCCACCGATGGCCGACTCGTCGTTCGACATCGTCAGCAAGTTCGACAAGCAGGAGATCGCCAACGCGGTCAACAGCGCGAGCAAGGAGATCGCGACGCGCTACGACTTCAAGAACGTCGGCGCGTCCGTCGACCTGGCCGGCGAGGTCATCAAGATGAAGGCGAACACCGAGGAGCGTTGCCTCGCAGTCCTCGACGTCGTGCAGACGCACCTCGTCAAGCGCAAGGTCAGCCTCAAGCACCTCGACGTGCCGGAGGCCGGACCGCGCCTGTCGGGCAAGGAGTACCACCTCGACGCGCCGCTCAAGGAGGGCATCTCCCAGGAGAACGCGAAGAAGATCAACAAGCTGATCCGCGACGAGGGCCCCAAGGGCGTCAAGAGCCAGATCCAAGGTGACGAGCTGCGCGTGTCGAGCAAGTCCCGCGACGACCTGCAGGCCGTCCAGCGCATGCTGCGCGAGGCCGACCTCGACGTCGCACTGACCTTCACCAACCAGCGCTGAACCTCCGGGTTCGCTTGCCTGACAAGCGAACCACGACGACAGATCACGTATGCCGTCCGCTGCAGCGGGCGGCATACGTGCGTCTCAGAGGGGGCGGGCGAGGTCGCGGAGGTCCGGGAAGACCTCGACCGCCAGCGGCCACCAGAAGAGGTGGCCGCACAGCTCGGCATACTCCTGCGGCGTGACCCAGCGGGTCTCGTGGATGCCGTCGTCACCGTCGTTGATGTCGGGGCGCGCGGCGTCCAGCCGGGTGCGGAACACCTGGAGGAACGGCTTGTCCCGGCCGAAGACGTTGTCGTCGGTGCGGGGCGTGAATCGCTCGTAGCCGCAAGGGATCACGTCCGAGTGGCGCAGCCGGAGGCCCGTCTCCTCGAACGTCTCGCGGACGGCGTTCTCGACGGGCGTCTCGTCCGCCTCGCGCCACCCGCCGGGCGAGCCCCACTCCCCGCGACGGACGCTGTGCACGACGACGAAGTCGCCCCGTCGGTCGCGCACGAAGACCATGGCGGCGAGGACGCGCGCCGGGTCGAGGGGGTCGTCAGACGCGACGAGGTCGACGTCGCTGGAGCCGTTGGGGAAGCTCACGTCGAGGATGCGGCGGACGCCACGGTCACGCTTGCGCTTACGCAGCCGCAGCCCGGAGGCGTTGAGACGCCGAGCGAGGTCCACCCCGGTCGTCGGGGTCGCCCCGGCGTCGACGGCATCCTGCCAGCGACCCTCGGGCACGTCGTAGTGGTCGCCGTCGAACGAGCGCGGATGCAGGGCGGCGGCCCGCGCGACCTCGTGCAGCTCGTCGTAGGAGGCGTCGCTGACAAGGTGGGCGAAGAGCCGACCGTGGGCGGGCCAGATCGGCTGGTCGATCCACACGGTCATGGCCCGAAGCCTAGGCCAGGCCTTCGAAAAGCGCCCGGCCTCCCCCTGTGGATGACACCGGCCGGCGCTCCCCCGCCCGACCTAGCCTCGAACGCACGTGGCCACCGTCCGGTCGGCCTCCCGATCGAGGAGTAGACACATGTCCCGTTCCGTCGTTGACACCGAACGCATCGCCGCTGCGGCCGCCGACATCAACCGGCTCGCCGACACCATCACGTCGAGCACCTCCGAGCTGCGCGGCCGCCTCGCGGGCATGGGTGCCGACTGGCAGGGGCCGGCCAAGGTCGAGTTCGAGCGCGTCATGCACGACTACCAGCGCATCCAGGCCCAGATGACCGAGGCCCTCGCTGACGTCGGCCGCCTGACGCTCAAGGCGTCGTCGGCCTACGCCGAGCACGAGAACGCGACGCGCGCGCTCTTCGCCCGCTGAGCCGGACAGCCCCTCCACGGCTCCCCGACGGCCCGCCGCCAGACCCTGGACGGCGCCGGGCCCGCGCCGGAGGCGGTGAGCTCCCGCCCCTACGGTCGAGCCCGCCTCCGGCGCACTGCCCCTGCCTGCACGCCGAAGGGCGGCTCCCCTCGGGGAACCGCCCTTCGAACGTGCTGTGACGCAGGTGGAGCAAGTGGGCTCAGAAGCCCATGCCGCCCATCCCACCCATGTCGTCGCCACCCGGCATGGCGGGGGCGTGCTTCTCGGGCTTGTCGGCGATGACGGCCTCGGTCGTGAGGAAGAGCGCCGCGATCGAGGCTGCGTTCTGCAGCGCCGAGCGCGTCACCTTGACCGGGTCGATGATGCCGGCGGCGAGCAGGTCGACGTACTCGCCCGACGCAGCGTTGAGGCCGTGACCGGCCTCGAGGTTGCGCACCTTCTCCGCGACGACTCCACCCTCGAGACCGGCGTTGATCGCGATCTGCTTGAGCGGGGCCTCGGTCGCGACGCGCACGATGTTGGCGCCGGTCGCCTCGTCACCCTCGAGCGAGAGCTCGTCGAGCGCCTTGGCGGCCTGGATGAGCGCCACGCCACCACCGGCGACGATGCCCTCCTCGACGGCAGCCTTCGCGTTGCGGACGGCGTCCTCGATGCGGTGCTTGCGCTCCTTGAGCTCGACCTCGGTGGCCGCGCCCGCCTTGATGACGGCGACGCCACCGGCGAGCTTGGCGAGGCGCTCCTGGAGCTTCTCGCGGTCGTAGTCGGAGTCCGACTTCTCGATCTCGGCCTTGATCTGGGCGATGCGGCCCTCGATCTGGCTGCGGTCCTCGGCGTCCTCGACGATGGTCGTCTCGTCCTTGGTGACGACGACCTTGCGAGCCTTGCCGAGCAGGTCGAGGGTGGCGTTCTCGAGCTTGAGACCGACCTCCTCGGAGATGACCTGGCCACCGGTGAGGATGGCGATGTCGGTGAGCATGGCCTTGCGGCGGTCGCCGAAGCCGGGAGCCTTGACGGCGACCGACTTGAACGTGCCCTTGATCTTGTTGACGACGAGCGTCGCGAGGGCCTCACCCTCGATGTCCTCGGCGATGATCAGCAGCGGCTTGCCGGACTGCATGACCTTCTCGAGCAGCGGGACGAGGTCCTTGATGCTGCCGATCTTGGAGTTCGCGACGAGCACGTAGGCGTCGTCGAGGACGGCCTCCATGCGCTCGGTGTCGGTGACGAAGTAGGCGGAGATGTAGCCCTTGTCGAAGCGCATGCCCTCCGTCATCTCCAGCTCGAGGCCCATGGTGTTGGAGTCCTCGACGGTGATGACACCTTCCTTGCCGACCTTGTCCATCGCCTCGGCGATGAGACCGCCGATCTCCTCGTCGGCCGCCGAGATGCTGGCGGTCGAGGCGATCTGCTCCTTGGTCTCGATCTCCTTGGCCTGCTCGAGCAGGCGGGCGGTGACGGCCTCGACGGCCTTCTCGATACCGCGCTTGAGCGCCATCGGGTTGGCGCCGGCGGCCACGTTGCGCAGGCCTTCCTTCACCATGGCCTGGGCGAGCACGGTCGCCGTCGTCGTGCCGTCACCGGCGACGTCGTCGGTCTTCTTGGCAACTTCCTTGACGAGCTCCGCGCCGATCTTCTCGTACGGGTCGTCGAGCTCGATCTCCTTGGCGATCGAGACGCCGTCGTTGGTGATCGTGGGGGCGCCCCACTTCTTCTCCAGCACGACGTTGCGGCCCTTCGGGCCGAGGGTCACGCGGACGGCGTCGGCGAGGATGTTCATGCCCCGCTCGAGACCGCGGCGTGCCTCTTCGTCAAAAGCAATGGTCTTGGCCATTCGGGTGGTTCCTCCCACACGAAACGTTGGTGGTGGACCGCATGACGCCCGCGACGGACGGGACCGGTCTCCCCAGCTTCATGTCGCTGCGAACCCAGCCCCTCGGCATACGGCCCATTTCTGTCACTCCCATGACGAGAGTGCTAACGCCATTATTGGCACTCTCGGGGTGAGAGTGCAAACGTTCCGCCACGCACGGGAGGGGCGAATGCCGTGCGCTCGGCTCAGGCGCCCACGGCGGGGGCCAGCGCTTCTGCGATCCGCACGGCATACTCCGCGGACTCCTGCTCCGAGGCGTACTTCGTGCGCGGCCAGAAGAAGCCCCGCAGACCGTCGCCCTTGGTGCGCGGCACGACGTGCACGTGCAGGTGCGGGACCGACTGGCTCACGACGTTGTTCATCGCCACGAAGCTGCCCTGCGACCCGAGGGCGTCGACGACGGCGGCGGCCAGGCGCTGGGTCGCCCCGAGCAGCGTGGCGTGCAGGTCGGCAGGCAGGTCGAGCAGGGTGTCGACGTGCAGCCGCGGCACGAGCAGCACGTGGCCCTTGAAGACGGGCCGGCGGTCGAGGAAGGCGACGAGGTCAGGCTCGTCGAGCACGACGTCGGCGGGGACGTCACCGGCGACGATCGAGCAGAAGACGCAGTCCATGGCGACACACTCCCACGGTGGGCCGACGGGAGGCCCGCGAGCGGGCTAGTGGCAGATGACGAGCAGGACGCAGCCGCCGCTGGTCGAGGTGGGCGACGGCGTCGACGTCGGGTGGGGCTTCTTCGTCGGCTTCGGCTTGGGGTTGCCGGGCGTCGACGTCGCGGTGGGGCCCGGGGCGGCCGTCGAGCTCGGGGCCGGCGGGGTCGTGGCCCGGGTCGCCGACGGCGCGGGGGCCGTCACGGTCGGCACCGACGAGGTCGGGGCCGAGGCGGGGTCGACGACGGCCGTCGCCGGCCGGGTGCCCGTCTGACGGCCGGCGCCCGGAGTGCCGGTCGCGCTCGTCTCTTCCGAGGGCTCCGCCGGACCCCAGCCGTCGTCGGAGGTCGTGCTGGCCCAGTCCCCGCCGGGGAGGCCGGGGAAGCCGCTGGACGCCATGGCCTCGTCGCTCCAGCTGTCGCCGGACCAGTACGCGACGCCGCCGGTGGCGAGCAGCGCGATGGCGGCGAGGACTGCCGCGATGACGAGCTTTCGTCGGGACTTCGAGCCGTGCGTGGAGGAGCGGAACTCGGTCGACATGGGTCACCAACGTAGACGAACCGGGCGTCTCGCGCTTGTTCGAGGCGGGGCCGCTACGGTGGGCGCATGCTCGACGAGACGTGGATCACATCCGGGGCGACCGCATGACCGAGGGCGTCGTCGGGGCGGGTTCGATGGGCTCCTCGGCTGGCTTCGTCGAGGTCGCGGACCGCGTCTTCGTCGCCCGCTACCGCCAGTGGGACGTCAACGTCGGGCTCGTCCTCGGGCGGCACGGCGCGGTCGTCATCGACACCCGCGCGAGCGACCGGCAGGGCGCCCAGGTGCTCGACGACATCCGCCGCCTCGGCCGCGACATCGAGGTCCGCCATGTCGTCAGCACGCACGTGCACTTCGACCACACGTTCGGCAACGCCGCGTTCGAGACGGCGATCGTGCACGCCCACGACAACGTCGGTCGCATGACGCAGTCCGCGGCCGAGCACATCAAGGCCCTCGTCCGCGCCGACCCCGGGGCTGCCCCGGAGTACGGCTACACCGAGCGCGACGTTGCCGAGGTGCTGGCGACGGTGGTCCGCGGCCCGGACCGCACCTTCGGCTCCAACGCCACCATCGACCTCGGTGACCGCGTCGTGACGATGGCGTATGCCGGCCGCGGCCACACCGACGGCGACGTGGCCGTGCTCGTGCCCGACACCGACGTCATGTTCCTCGGGGATCTCGTCGAGGAGAGCGCGCACCCGTCGTTCGGCGACGACTGCTGGCCGCTCGAGTGGGCCGACACCCTGACCTCGCACCTCGTGCAGGTGTCGGAGCGCACCGTCGTCGTGCCGGGCCACGGCCGACCTGTCGACGAGGCGTTCGTGACGCGGCAGCGGGATGACGTCGCGGCGGTGGCGGCGGTGATCCGCGAGCGCCGGCTGGCTGACGGCTCGCTCGAGGACGCGCTGCGCGAGCCGGACGCACGCCTGCCCTACCCCTTGGACCAGCTCGAGTCCGCGATCCGCCGGGGCTGGGACCACCTCGCCCCGCCGCCCACCCCCTGACACCCCTGGGCCCAACACGCCGTGCATCGTCAGCGCGGTGGATCACCTGCGCCTGGTGCCGGTGATCCACCGCGCTCCGGCGTCCCGCGCCGGTTCGGCGTCGTACCGACGGCAGTCCCGAGCGGGCAGCTCGGCGAGCAGGCGGTCCCGGTGCCCGTCCAGCCCCGACTCCGCAGGAGGCTCACGATCGCCGCAGCCGTGCGACACGGGTCGGCGAGGTGCACCCAGCCGAGGCGCACCGTCACGTCTCCCACGACGGCGGACTCGACGTCCCGCTCGAGGTCGCGCCATCGCGCGTCCGCCGTCCTGTGGACGAGGCGACCGTCCAGCTCGATGACCGCGCACTGCTCGGAGTACTCGACATCGCGGTACGCGCTTCCGGTCCGCGTCCGGAGTCGGCGCTGACGCCGGCCGATGGGGAGCCCGTGCGGTCGCTCCACCTCGCGGAGGTAGCGGCGCTCCAGCACGGACCGCACCCCGGTCGCAGCCTCTCCGAGCAGCTCCAGCAGCAGACGCCTGCGCTTCAGCCTCTGGCGCGACCGCACCGTCGCCAGGAGGCGGGTCGGAGTGGTCAGCCCCTGCTGACAGGCCGCAGCGATGACGGCCACGGCGTCGACATCGCGCACCGCATCGTCAGCGACGTCGACGAGCGCCTCCTCGAGTCTGAGCCGCGGCGGTGAGTGGTGGGCCTGCGAGCGCCTCGCGAGACCGGCTCGTCGCACCACGACGACACCCGGCGGCGCCTTGACGTGGCGGTCGCGGTCGACCGCGACGTGCACCACGCCGTCGCGCCCCTCACAACCGGGAGCCGTCTCGCCGCCGGCGGGAAGCCCGTGCACCCGGAGGGCCGATGGTCCGGCCAGCACCGCAGGCTCGAGTGCCAGCAGAGCGGCCCATGCACGCTGGAGCCACGAGGTGGGGCCGGTGTGGTCGACGTAGACGCCGGGGTGAACGACCGCCCACAGCCGGCGGCGCACGAACCGCTCGATGTCGTTGTCGTCCAAACCTGCCGCCCGGACCTGGCGACGGCAGATCACGCCGGCCTGCGACCGGAGCGTGGCGTCGACGGTCGCGGGTTCCATGCGACGAGCCTGACCGCTCGAGAGTCGGGTCGGACCCCGGGCCGCGGCGCCTGTGGACCACCCCGGCCTCTCGGCGAGGGATGTGGACAGAGCCTGCGGCCCAAGCGCCGGCAGCCGGTCCCGCGCTCTGCCCGTCGACAGTGCGGTGGATCATCGGCGCCTGGTGCCGGTGATCCACCGCACTGCGACAACACCCGGCATCGGGGGGGCGGGTCAGTCGGGGGCGGGGGCCGTGGCGGCGTCGAGGACGGCCTCGTCCGAGCAGGCTCGCGCGAAGGCCGCGATGCGCGCCCGGATCTCGCGCCCGAGCAGCCACTGCCCGATCGGCTCGGCCACCGGGCGCAGCCAGGCCGGGCGCACGGCATACGTGTACTTCCAGACGGCGAGCGTGCCGGCCACGCCGTCCCGCGCCTCCGGCGTGAACCGCCAGCCGCCGCCGAACCGCTCGAAGAACCACGGCCCCTCGACCATCGTCATCCCCACGCTCGTCGGGGGCCGGTACGACACGTACTCGCTGACCATCCGCGGCCCGATGCGGGCCCGCGTCACGGTGCGCACCCCCTTGGCCGGCCGCTCGGCGTCGACGAGGTGCTGGCTCCGGATGAACGGGTCCCACCTCAGCCGCACCTCTCCGGTGGTCTGCGACACGGCGAACGCCACGTCCGGCGGCACCGGCACCCACGCATCAGCAGTCACCTGCGGCATCGTCTACCCCTGCCTCGAGACGGCCGACGGGAACGCGTCGGACCACGACCGCAGCCTGAGACCCCCGTCGGCCGACCGGTCGACCGAGGTCGCCGCGAGCAGCGCGTGCACGATGGCCCGCGCCACGCAGTCGGCGCCGGCCTCCATGAGCAGCGTCTGCTCGACGGGGTCGGGGGCAGGCCGCTCGCCGGTCGCCAGCGTGAAGAGGGTGTCACCGTCGAAGAGCGTGTGCACCGGCTTGAGCGCCCGCGCGAGACCGTCGTGGCCGACGCCGGACGCCTTCTGGCACTGCGCCTTGGTCAGGGTGGCGTCCGTCGCGATGACCCCGATCGTCGTGGCGAGCCCCGGCCGGCCGGCGCTCGCGGGAGCCGCCTCCGCCAGGGTCCGTGCCGCCTCGAGATCGGTGGCGCTCGGCCGACCGACGTGGGCGAGCTCGTCCCCGAGACCCAGGCCCACGGCATACGGGACGCCGGTGGCGGGGTCGACGGCCGAGCCGACGGCGTTGACGGCCACGAGAGCGGCGACCGTGGCGCCCGACTCGAGCACGACGCTCGCCGACCCGACTCCGCCCTTGAAGCCGCCCACCTTCGCCCCCGTGCCGGCGCCCACGCTCCCCTGCTCGACGGTGTCGGCCGACGCGCTGGCGTATGCCGCCCTGCCGTCCTCGGCGCGCGGACGGTGACCCCACGTGCCGCCGCGTCCCAGGTCGAAGAGGATCGCCGCCGGCACGATCGGCACCACGTGCCCGGGCTCGCCCATCGGCCAGCCGACACCGTCGTGCGCCAGCGCGTCCATGACGCCGTCGGCGGCCGCGAGGCCGAAGGCGGACCCACCGCCGAGCACGACAGCGTGGACCCGGTCGACGAGGTTGCGGGGGTTGAGCAGGTCGGTCTCACGGGTGCCGGGCCCGCCCCCGCGCACGTCGACGCCGCCGACGGCACCGCCGGGAGGCGCGAGGACGACCGTGACGCCGGTCAGCCACCCCGGTTCGTCGCGCGTGCAGTGGCCGACGCGCAGGCCCGCGACGTCGACGATCGAGTTGGTCGGGCCGGCTCGAGGAGCGACCGCTCCGCTCACTGCGGGTCCCGGAGGTCGAACTCCATGAGCCGACCGGGTGAGGTGAAGCCGAGCCGCTCGTAGAACTCCTGCGCGCGGTCGTCGGGGGCGTTGAGCCGGATCCACTTGACGTCGGTCGTGCGCGACCACTCGATCATGGCCTCGGTCAGGGCCCGGCCCACACCCCGGTCCCGGCAGCCGGGGGCGACGAAGAGGCCGCCGACGTGCAGCCACGAGACGTCCTTGCGCCCGGGCCACGGCAGCGCCCGGATGCGCCGGGTCTCGAGGATGCCCGCGTGCTCGCCCCGGCTCTCGGCGATCCACGTCGGGCGGTCGGGCCGCTCGGCCAGCCACGCGTCGACGAAACGGTCGAGGTAGCCGGGCTCGGACGGCATACCGAGCTCGCGGGCGAACTGCAGGTGCAGAGCGGCGACGATGAGGGCGTCATCGGCAGACGCGCGGCGGATCGTCACCTCGGCCATGAGGGAAGTGAACCACGGGGGCGCTCAAAGGGTGCGCAACCCGGCGCAACCGGCCGGACCGGCGGCTCAGCGGGTGGGACGGGTCAGACGTTGATGCCGAGGCGGCGGCTCGTGCGCGCCCGCTGGCGGCTGGCCCGCATGCGGCGCAGGCGCTTGATGAGCATCGGGTCGGCCTCGAGGGCCTCCGGGCTGTCGAGGAGCGCGTTGAGCACCTGGTAGTAGCGCGTGGAGCTCATGTCGAACAGCTCCTTGATGGCCTGCTCCTTGGAGCCGGCGTACTTCCACCACTGGCGTTCGAACGCCAGGATCTCGAGGTCGCGCGCACTGAGGCCGTCCTCGGACTCGTGGCGGTGCGGCTGCGCCGTGGCGTGTTCTGTGCTCATGTCCCCGTCTCGCTGCGGTCGTGCGCTGTGCGTCGTGCGTTGGCTCCGCTCACACCCTAGACCCAAATGACAGGGGTGTCATTCAGCTCGCGGACGTGGCGCGGCATGTCGGCCGGGCACCATTGCACAGCCTCACCACGGGTCACTCCAGCCTCGCCGGCCCCACCCGTGGAGCGTCGGTCAGGCCATCGTGTCGAGGATGGCGTTGACGTCCTCCTTCGTCGTGTGCGGGTTGACGATGGCGAAGCGCGTCAGCGTCTCGCCGCGGAAGGTCGTCGGCACGACGAAGGCGAACTCCTCGGCCAGCAGCCGGTCGGTCCAGGCCTGGTAGTCCTCCGGCCCCCACCCGAGACGGCGGAAGACGACGACCGACAGGTCCGGCTCGCGCACCGCCTCGAGGTAGTCGCGCCGCCCGATCTCGTCCGCCGCGAAGCGCGTCACCTCGAGCGTGCTCTCGATGGCCTCGACGTAGGCGTCGGTGCCGTGCACGGCGAGGGAGTACCAGAGCGGCAGGCCGCGGGCGCGGCGCGTCAGCCCGATCGAGTAGTCGGTCGGGTTCCACTCGGCGGACTTCGTGATGACGTCGAGGTAGCCCGCCTCCTGCGTGTGCGCGATGCGGGCGAGCTCGGGCTCGCGGTAGAGCAGGGCGCAGCAGTCGAACGGGGCGAAGAGCCACTTGTGCGGGTCGACGATGAACGAGTCGGCGTGCTCGATGCCGTCGAAGAGGTGGCGGACCGAGGGTGCGGCGAGTCCGGCACCGCCGTAGGCGCCGTCGACGTGCAGCCACAGGCCGTACTCGCGGCAGACCTCGGCGACGGACGCGAGGTCGTCGACGACGCCGAAGTTCGTCGTGCCGCTCGTCGCGACGACGGCGAAGAACGTCTCGGGGCCGTTCTCCTCCAACGTCTTCCGCAGCTCGGAGCCGGTGAGGCGCAGCTTGTCGTCGACGTGGACGCCGCACACCTCGGCGTCCATGACCGCGGCCATCGAGACGACGGACGAGTGCGCGTTGTCGGTCGCGGCGATCCGGTAGGGACGTGCGCCCGTGCCCGCCTCCTTGGCCTTCGCCCTGGCCGTATGCCGTGCCACGACGAGCGCTGACAGGTTGCCGACCGTGCCGCCGGGCACGAAGACGCCACCCGCCGACTCGGGCAGGCCCGCGAGGTCGCTGATCCAGCGCAGCGCCTGGTTCTCGGCGTAGACCGCGCCCGCGCCCTCCATCCACGAGCCGCCGTAGATCGACGAGGCGCCGACGACGACGTCGAAGGCCGCGGCCTCACGCGTCGGGGCGCACGGGATGAAGGAGAGGTAGCGCGGGTGATCCGTCGACAGGCAGGCCGGCGCGAGGGTGTGCTCGAAGAGCTCCATGGCGCGGGTCGAGCCGAGGCCCGCCGCGGTGATCGTCTGGCCGGCGGCCGACCTCAGGTAGTCCTCGGTCCGGGCGCCGTCGAGCGGGATCGGGTCCATGAGGAGCCGCTCACGGGCGTAGCTGAGGACCTTGTCGACGGCGACGTGGTCGGCGTCCTTGTCGAAGCTGTGCACGCACAGATGCTAGGCCCTGCGCGGCGGTGCCACCGACCGTCCGCGGGCGGCGCGTGACGGGTGTGACGCGTGTTCAGCCGAGGAGGGCGGTGCGCAGCTGCGCGGCGTCCGCGACGACGGCGGTCGGGCGCACCCCGTGCAGGGCCGCGGCCTCGCCTGCGCCCCACGTCACGGCCATGGTGTCCATGCCGGCCGCCTTGCCCGCCAGCACGTCGACGACGGCGTCGCCGACGTAGACCGCGTCGTTGGACCCGCGGCCCATCCGGTCGAGGGCGAGCAGCAGCGGCGTCGGGTCCGGCTTGTGCCGCTCGGTGTCCTCCATGGCGACGAGCACGTCGACGTGCGCGCTGATCCCGAGGATGTCCATCGCCTGCTGCGCCGACTCGCGCCGCTTCGAGGTGGCCACCCCGACGTGCACGCCCGCGGCACGCAGGTCACCGAGCACGTCGACGACACCGTCGTAGCCACGGATGAGCCGCTCGGTGTTGTCGGCGTTCCACGTCAGGTAGGTCTCGTAGAGCTCGTCCGCATGCTCGGGCGAGTGGTCGCGGAACGCGCCGATGAGCGGCCGGCCGATCCACGAGCGGATGACGTCCGGGTCCTCCTCGCGACCGAGGATCGTGCGGAAGGCGTGCTGGTACGACTCGACGATGAGGTGGATCGTGTCGGCCAGCGTGCCGTCGAGGTCGAAGACGGCGGTGGACCAGCGGGGAGACGTCACCGGACGAGACTAGGGCAGCAGGGGCTCCAGCCACCGCCCGCGTCTCATCACCCGGGTCGGGCGCGCACCGCCGTCGACGACGACGAGGTCGGCACGCGACCCGGCGGCGAGGGAGCCGCGGTCGGCCAGCCCGAGCGCGCGCGCAGGGGTGCGCGTGGCGGGGCGGACGGCATACGCCACCGGGACGCCCGAGGCGACGGCCCGCGCGACGATGTCGGCCACGTGGCTCGTGCCGCCGGCGATCGAGCCGGGCGTCGTGCCGTCGGGGTCGCGGGCCAACCGGGCGATGCCGTGGTCGACGACGACCGAGAGGCCACCGAGGACGTACGCGCCGTCCCCCTTCCCGGCGGCAGCCATCGCGTCGGAGACGAAGGCGACGTGGTCGACGCCGACGAGGTCGAGGACGGTGCGCACCGTGTCGTCGGAGAGGTGCGCGCCGTCGGCGATGAGCTCGACGGTGACGGCGCCTCGCGCAGCCGATTGCAACAGCGCCGCAACGGCACCCGGCTTGCGATGGTGCCACGGGTCCATGCCGTTGAAGAGGTGCGTGCCGAGGTCGGCACCGGCGGCCACGGCCTGCTCCACCTGCGCGTAGGTGGCGGTCGTGTGGCCGATCGCGGCATGGATGCCGGCGGAGGTGAGCCAGCGCACGAGGTCGAGCCCGTGGTCGCGCTCGGGGGCGAGCGTGACCTGACGGATGTGCCCGCGGCCCAAGGCGATCAGGCGCTCGACCTCGGCGAGCGACGGGTCACGCAGCAGCGTCGGGTCGTGCGCACCGCAGCGCGCCTCGGCGAGCCACGGCCCCTCGAGGTGGATGCCGTCGACGAGCCCGTCGTCGGCGAGCTCGGCGAGCATCGCGACGCCCCGCTCGAGGTCGCGCAGGCTCATCGTGACGAGGCTCGCGAGGAGGCTCGTCGACCCGGCGCGGTGGTGGTGCTCCGCGGCCGCGACCGCGGCGTCCTCGCGCAGGTCGGTGAAGGCCGTCCCGCCGCCGCCGTGGCAGTGCAGGTCGACGTAGGCCGGCAGCATCGTGCCAGCCACCCACTCGACCCGCTCGGCGGAGTGGGCGGCCGGCGGGGGCTCGGCTCCGGGCACGACCGGGGTGACCGCCCCGATGCGCTCGCCGTCGAGGTGGACGAGGACGTCGGGCAGCACGGCGTCGTCCACGAGGGCGGGTCCGCGCAGTGTGAGGCTCATCGGGCTCGATTCTGTCGCACATCGGACGGGGGTAGCGTGTGGGCGTGCCAGCCCGACCCCTTGCCGACCTCGTCCACCCGACATGGGTCCCGGCGCTCGAGCCGGTGGCCGACACCATCTCCGAGATGGGCGAGTTCCTGCGGGCCGAGGTCGCGGCGGGGCGTGGCTACCTGCCGGCCGGCGACCGCGTGCTGCGGGCCTTCTCGCTGCCGCTGCCCGACGTGCGCGTGCTCGTCGTGGGGCAGGACCCCTACCCGACGCCGGGCCACCCGGTCGGGCTGAGCTTCAGCGTGGCGCCCGACGTGCGACCGGTCCCGCGCTCGCTGCAGAACATCTATGCCGAGCTCGGCACCGACCTCGGCCTGCCGACGCCCGAGAACGGCGACCTGACGCCGTGGTTCGACCGCGGCGTCATGCTGCTCAACAGGGTGCTCACGGTCCGACCCGGTGCGAGCGCCAGCCACCAGGGCAAGGGCTGGGAAGCCGTTACGGCACAGGCGATCTCGGCTCTCGTCGAGCGCGGCGGCCCGCTCGTCGCGATCCTCTGGGGACGGCAGGCGCAGTCGCTCGCCCCGATGCTCGGCGCCGTCCCGCGCATCGAGTCGGCCCACCCGTCGCCGTTGTCGGCACGCTCCGGCTTCTTCGGCTCGCGGCCCTTCAGCCGCACCAACGACCTCCTCGTCCAGCAGGGCGCGGCACCCATCGACTGGAGGCTGACATGACCCAGCCCACCCCCGAGGTCTCCGGGCCCACGGTCTGGACCCGGTTCGTCGCGATCGGCGACTCGTTCACCGAGGGCATGTGCGACGACGACCCGGACTTCGGCCACGACGGCGAGTTCGCCGGCTGGGCCGACCGGCTCGCGTCTCACCTGTCCGGGATCGCCCGTGCCGAGGGCGTCGACTTCGGCTACGCCAACCTCGCCGTCCGGGGTCGCAAGCTCGCCGACGTCGTGGGCCCGCAGCTCGAGGACGCGCTGTCGCTGCAGCCCGACCTCGTCAGCATCGTCGGCGGCGGCAACGACATCCTGCGCCCCAAGGCCGACCTCGACGGGTTGGCCGCGCGCCTCGAGGCTGCCGTCGCGCGCATCCGAGCGACGGGCGCCGACGTGCTCATGGCGACCCCTGTCGACCCTGCCGACGCGCCGCTCGTCAAGGCCACCCGGGGCCGCGCCGCGATCCACACCGCCAACATCTGGAGCATCGCCCGCCGCAACGGCGCCCACGTCATCGACCAGTGGGGCCTGCACGCCCTGCGCGACTGGCGGATGTGGAGCGAGGACCGCATCCACATGACGACCGAGGGTCACCGCCGCGTCGCGCTCGCTGCCCTCGAGGCGCTCGGCCACACGCCGGCCGAGACCGACTGGGCCACACCGCTCGAGCCTGCGCCGCCGATCGGCCGCCGCGAGGCGCTACAGGCCAACGCGCAGTGGGCCAAGGAGTACGTCGGCCCCTGGGTGCACCGCCGCCTCACCGGCCGCAGCTCGGGCGACCACCGCCAGGCCAAGCGCCCCGACGTGGCGCCGCTCGACCAGCCGTGATCGCAGCCGCCCGCTGACGTATGCCGTGTGCGCGAGCCCGCGTGACGGCATACGCCGGCGTCGGCTGGGACGACTGACTCCCCTTCGACCCCCACGGGGCTGCGGCTGAGCACGGTTGCGAGGCGAGACACCACGAAGGGTCGTCACTCGTCCCCGCTCGCCTGTGGACAAGTCCGGTCGGCGCGCCACCGTCTCCGCCACGCTCGGCGTCATGACCACCCGGCGTCGACCCCGACGGGGCCGCACGACCGCCGACGTCGTCGCCGCCCTGACGCGACTCGGCGGCACCTGCTCGTGGCGCGAGCTGCGGCGAGCCGTGCCGTGGCGGCTCATCGGACCGGCCGTCGAGGCCGGTGTCGTGCGACAGGTCGGCAACGGCACCTACGCGCTGCCCGCCGCCGACGCCGGCCGGGTGGCCGCTCGCCTGATGACCGGTGTCGCCTCGCACCGGACGGCGGCCCTGCACTGGGGCTGGAAGGTCAAGACCGTCCCGCGCCTGCCCGACGTCACGGTCCCGGCGCGACGCAAGCCGCGCGCAAGCACCCGCGGTGGTGCGACCGTGCACCGTCGCACGCTCGACCCCGGCGACGTCGTGGACGACTGGGTGACGTCACCGGTGCGTACGGTCCTCGACTGCTGCCTCGACCTACCCTTCGACGAGGCGCTCTCGGTCGTCGACTCGGCGCTGCGCAGCGGCCTACCAAGGCGCGCCCTCGTCTCGGCGGCCGGGAGCCTGGGCCCGCGCCTCCGGGCTCGCGCCCTGGCCGTCGTGAGGCGGGGCAGCGCGCGGGCGGCGAACCCCTTCGAGTCGGTGCTGCGCGCCATCGCGCTGGGCATCGGGACGGGCTGGGACCCCCAGCATCGGATCCGCTACGACGACTTCTATGCGAAGGTCGACCTGGCCGACGAGTCTCTCGGGATCGTGCTCGAAGCAGACAGCTTCGAGTTCCACGGAGAGCGGTCCGCGCTGTCGCGTGACTGCGAGCGCTACGACGAGCTCGCCTCGCGCGGCTGGATCGTGCTGCGCTTCACGTGGGAGCAGGTGATGCTCCGCCCCGGCTGGGTCGCGCTGGTCGTCGAGCGCACGGTCCGGCGGCGCGCCGCCGAGCACGGGGCCGGTGAGGGACGGCTGACAACCTCTCCCGGATCGGGCGCCGCGGCCTGAGCACGCGACCGGCTCCGCCGACCGCGAAGGGTCGTCAGCCGTCCCGCCCAGCTCGGCCATCCGACGACGTATGCCGTCCCGCTGAGTCAGCGGGACGGCATACGTTCTCGGATGGCCGAGCTGTCAAACGGACGCGGCAAACGCCTTCTCGAAGATGTCGAGGCCCTCGCTGAGCAGCTCGTCGCTGGCGGCGAGCGGCGGCAGGAAGCGGAAGACGTTGCCGTAGGTGCCGCACGTCAGGGTGACGAGGCCGTCGGCGTGGCAGGCCTTGTTGACCGCGCCGGTGAGGGCGGCGTTGGGCGTGAGGTCGCCGGGACCGTTGACGAGCTCGACGGCGAGCATGGCGCCGCGGCCGCGGATGTCGCCGATCTGCGGGTACTTCTCCGCGAGCGCCTTGAGGCGCGGGACGAAGAGGGCCTCGACCTGCTTCGCGCGGCCGCAGAGGTCCTCCTCCTTCATCGTCTCGATGGCCCCGAGGGCAGAGGCGCAGGCGACGGGGTTGCCGCCGTAGGTGCCGCCGAGGCCGCCGCCGTGGATCGAGTCCATGACGTCGGCGCGGCCGGTGACGCCGGCGAGCGGCAGGCCACCTGCCATGCCCTTGGCCGTCGTGATGAGGTCGGGCACGACGCCCTCGTGGTCGCTCGCGAACCAGTCACCCGTGCGGCAGAAGCCGGTCTGCACCTCGTCGGCGATGAAGAGGATGCCGTTGTCGGTGCACCAGTCGGCGACCTGCTTGACGAATCCCGGTGCGGGGACGATGAATCCGCCCTCGCCCTGGATCGGCTCGAGGATCACGGCGGCGAGGTTCTCCTCCCCCACCTGCGCGTGCACCTGGCTGACGAACGCGTCGAAGCTCTCCTTGGCGCAGTCGGCGGGGCCGCCGGGCCAGCGGAACGGGTAGCTCATCGGCGCGCGGTAGACCTCGCCGGCGAAGGGACCGAACTTGTGCTTGTACGGCATGTTCTTGGCCGTCAGGGCCATCGTCAGGTTGGTGCGGCCGTGGTAGGCGTGGTCGAACGCGACGACGGCGTTGCGGCCGGTGAAGTGGCGCGCGACCTTGACGGCGTTCTCGACGGCCTCGGCGCCGGAGTTGAAGAGCGCGGTGCGCTTCTCGTGGTCGCCGGGCGTCAGCTCGTTGAGCGCCTCCGCCACCTCGAGGTACTCCTCGTAGGGCGTGACCATGAAGCACGTGTGAGTGAAGTCCTGCACCTGCGCGGTGACGCGGTCGACGACGCGCGGGGCCGCGTTGCCGACGGTGGTCACGGCGATGCCGGAGCCGAAGTCGATGAGCTGGTTGCCGTCGACGTCGACGAGGATGCCGCCGCCGGCACGCTCGACGTAGACCGGCAGGCCGGTGGAGACGCCGGCGGACACGGCCGCCGTCTTGCGGGCCTGGAGCGCGGCCGACTTCGGGCCGGGGATCGCGGTCTGCAGGAGCCGCTGCTGGGGGACGTTGCTCATGAGGGCCAGTATGCCGTCCGGCCGGGTCCTCGCGGAACCCGGGCCGGGCGGCCGCCCGGGTGCGCATTCCGCAGCTGACACCGCGTTCGGTCGCGTACTCAGCAGAACATCGTCGACTTCGCGACCGAATGCGTCGTCATGTCTCGTTGTCCCGGTAGCGCAGGTGGAGCACGCGGTCTCCCTGGATGACGACATGGGGATCCCCGAGCACGTGCTCGCCCGTGACGGAGCCGAAGTAGCGCTTCCCGGCTCCCAGGACGACTGGCGCGACGTCCATGGCGATCTCGTCGACGAGGCCGAGCGCGAAGGCCTGACCCCCGACGTCACCGGCCGCGACCGCGACGATCGCGTCGTCGCCCGCGAGCCGCTCGGCGAGCGCCACGGCCTCGGCGACGTCGTCGACGAAGTGGTACGAGGCCTCGGGGTGCCACCCGTCCGGGCGCGGACGGTGCGACACGACGACGACGTCGTGCCCGGCCGGCGGGCGCCCCTCCCACCCGTTGGTGAGGTCGAAGAGGTGCCGGCCGATGACCATGGCCCCGATCGAGTCCCACATGGGGCGCACGTAGTCGTACGACGTCCGGCTGACCCGGAGCGAGCCCTCCTCGTCGAGCGCCTGGTCGCCGCCGAAGTACCAGTCGAAGAGCCGGCCCACCTCGTCGTGCGGGTCGGCGACGAAGCCGTCGACCGAGACGACGTTGTGCATGATCACGGTGCTCACGGTTCCTCCTTCGTGGGTCAGAGCGGGGCATCCTCGCCGAAGCGGCCTCGGGCCTCGTGCGGGATGAGTGGCGCGTCGGCGCGGGCCGCGATCTGCTGGACCGCCCACGAGTTGCCGTCGGGGTCGGAGAAGCCGAAGAAGGTCCCGCCGTCGCGCGGGTCGATGACCTGGATCTCCGAGCACTCGACGCCGCGCCCGACGAGCTCCGCCCGGGCTGCCTCGGCATCGGCGACGACGAGCTGGATGCCGTGGAGGGACCCAGGCTCCATCGCCCGCTGCGCCGGCAGGTCGCCGACGACGATCGAGCAGCCCGAGCCACGTGGCGTCAGCTGGGCGACGTGCATGTGCTCGTTCGTCGTGTCGTGGTCGAGGTCGAAGCCGACCTGGTCACGGTAGAAGGCGATCGCCGCGTCCAGGTCCCGCACCGGGACGATGACGACCTCCAGTGTCCAGTCCACGGCGCTCAGCCCTGGGATCCGGCGGACGCGGGCTGGGCGACGAGCTCGTCGAGTCGCTCGTAACCCTCGGCCATGCCCTTCTCCATGCCGCTCTCGACCATCATGTCGCGGCCCTCCACCGTGCGACCGACGCTGCGACCCTCGAGGCGGCAGCGCCCGTCACCGAGGTCGACGAAGCGCATGAACTCGATGGCGACCTCGTCGGGCGCACCCTCGAACTCGAAGGTCTGGATGGCGAGGTCGTTGTCGCGCACGGTGTGGAACGTGCCGCGGAAGCCGAACTCCATGCCCTCGGGGTTGCGGTGGGTGTAGCGGTAGCCGCCGCCCGAGGTGAAGTCCCAGCGCTCGATCTGCATCTCGTAGCCCCGCGGTCCGAGCCACTGTCGGACGAGCTCGGGGTCGCGGTGGGCATTGAAGACGGCCTCGACGGGGGCGTCGAACTCGCGCGTGAAGTCGATCCACGGCACGCCGGCGGGGATGTCGAGGGTGAGGTGGTTGGTCATGACTGCTGCTCCTTGTCGTCCGTGCTGATCTGTGTGGTCGCCCCGGCGCTCCCGGGTGCGGTGCTGTGTTCGAGGACCGCGTCGAGCGCGCGGAAGCGCTGCTCGGCGGCAAGCCGGTAGCGGTCGATCCAGGCCGTCATGGCCTCGAGACGGGCGGCCTCGAGGTGCACGGGGCGCCGCTGGGCGTCCCGGGTGCGGCTCACGAGGCCGGCCTGCTCGAGCACCTGGATGTGCTTGCTGACGGCCTGCTTGCTGATCTCGAACGGTTCGGCGAGCTCGTTGACGGTCGCGGCGCCCCGGCTGAGGCGGGCGATGATGGCGCGCCGGACGGGGTCGGCCAGGGCCGCGAAGGCGCGGTCGAGGTCGGCGTCCGAGACGGGCGAGAGAATCATGGTCAACTAACTCCTTGATCAACTAATAGGTTGATTACAACAGCGACCGCGAGGCCCGTCAACCCCCTAGGATCGGACATCCCCTCGACAGCCGCAGATGCGGGTATAGAGTCCCCCCCATGCCGCATCTGCGTATCACAGAGGCTGCCGCGCTCCTCGGCGTCTCCGACGACACCGTCCGTCGCATGGTCGACTCGGGCCGCCTCGACGGTGCCACCGACGACGCCGGCCGACGCACCGTCGACGGCGCCCAGCTCGCAGCCGTGGCCCAGGAGCTCGCGCATCCGGCTGCGGTCGGCACCATCGGGGGTGCGTCCGCCCGCAACCGGATGCGCGGCATCGTCACCGCCATCACCAGGGACACCGTGATGGCCAAGGTGGAGCTGCAGTGCGGTCCCTTCCGCATCGTCTCGCTGCTCTCGAGCGAGTCGGTCGACGACCTCGCCCTCGAGGTGGGCTCGGTCGCCGTGGCGAGCGTCAAGTCGACCCACGTCGTCGTCGAAGTGCCGGCATGAGCGCCGGACGTCGTCAGCGCCGTCTCCTCGTCACAGCCGTGACGACGGTGGCTGCGACAGCGCTCATGGCGGCGTGCACGACCACGCCCTCCTCCGCCGGCACCGGGGCGACCTCCCTGCACGGAACCGTGACGGTGCTCGCGGCGGCGTCACTCACGGAGTCGTTCGACGCGCTGAGGAAGGACTTCGAGGCCGCCCACCCCGGCGTCACCGTCGAGACCTCCTACGGCTCGAGCGCGACCCTCGTGCAGCAGGTCGACAACGGCGCGCCGGCGTCGGTCATCGCGCTGGCCGGGACCACCGCGGCCGAGCCCCTCGACAAGAGCATGGTCAAGGACACGAAGACCTTCGCCACCAACGTCCTCGAGATCGCCGTGCCGCCGGGCAACCCTGCCGGCGTCGACTCGATCGACGACCTCGCGAAGCCCACCGTCAAGGTCGTGCTGTGTGCCGACACCGTTCCGTGCGGCAAGGCCGCCCAGGCCACCTTCAGAAAGGCTCGCATCGTGCCCAACGTCGTGAGCAAGGAGGTCGACGTCAAGGCGACGCTCGCCAAGGTCAAGCTCGCCGAGGCCGATGCCGCCGTGGTCTACCACTCCGACGTCGTCGCGGCGAAGGGCGCCGTCAAGGGCGTCACGATCGAGCCGCAGCTCAACACGAGCCTCGCCTACCCCGTCATCACGCTGACCGACGACGCCGCGACCCAGGCGTTCGTCGCCTACCTGCTGAGCGCCAAGGGACTCGCCACGGTGCAGTCGTTCGGCTTCGGCGCGCCCTGAGCGTCGGGCTGTGCGGCCACCGGCAGGATGACGTGACATGAGGTATGCCGCCGGCTGGCGTTCGCGCGTGGCCCTCGGCGTCCCTGCCGGGCTGGCTCTCCTGCTGCTCGTCGTCCCTCTCGTCGCGCTGCTGCTCCGGGCCGACTGGGCGCGCATCCCCTCCGACCTCGCGACGCCGACCGTCCTTCCGGCACTGCGCCTCTCGCTGACGACGACGTCCATCACCGCGGTGCTGTGCCTGCTGCTCGGCACTCCCCTGGCCTGGTTCCTCGCCCGCTCCGACCACCGCGCGACGAGCTGGGTGCGGGCGCTGCTCACCGTCCCGCTCGTCCTGCCTCCGGTCGTGGGCGGCGTGGCCCTGCTCATGACGTGGGGCCGCACCGGTCTCGTCGGCCAGCACCTGGCGCCGTTCGGCATCCAGATCCCCTTCACCACCGTCGCGGTCGTGCTCGCCGAGACCTTCGTCGCGATGCCCTACTACGTGCTGGCCGTCGAGGGCGCCATGCGCGGCCTCGACCCCCGGCTCGAGGCAGTGGCACGCACCCTCGGCGCGACCGACCTGCGCTACCTCCGCACCGTGGGCATCCCCCTCGTGCTGCCGGGCATCGCGAGCGGCCTTGCCCTCGCGTGGGCGCGGGCCCTCGGCGAGTTCGGCGCGACGATCACCTTCGCCGGCAACTTCCAGGGCCGCACGCAGACCCTGCCGCTGCTCGTCTACGTCGAGCTCGAGCGCGACCCGCAGGTGGCGATCTCGATCAGCATCATGCTGCTCGCCGTCAGCGTGCTCGTGCTCGGTGTGCTCCGCGGGCGGTGGCTCCGGTGAGCGCACCACGCAGCCAGTCGGAGGGCCTCGACGCGCGAGTCCGCCTGTCGCGCGGCGCCATCGACCTCGACGTCCGCCTGGCCGCCGAGCCCGGGCAGGTGATCGGCGTGCTCGGCCCCAACGGCGGCGGCAAGACGACCACGGTGCTGGCCCTCGCCGGCGTGCTGGCTCTCGAGGAGGGCCACGTGCGCGTCGGCGGCCACGTCTGGGACGACGGCCGGCGCCGCCTCGCACCCGAGCAGCGCCGCGTCGGGCTCATGCTCGCCGACAGCCTCCTCTTCCCCCACCTGCGCGCCGTCGACAACGTCGCCTACGGTCCCCGCAGCCGCGGGGTCAACCGCCACCGCGCCCGCGAGCGCGCCCACCTCGAGCTCGAGCGCGTCGGCCTCGCGGACCGTGCGGCGTCACGGCCGCGCGAGCTGTCGTCGGGCCAGCAGGCACGCGTCGCCCTGGCTCGCGCCCTGGCGACCGACCCCGCGCTGCTGCTGCTCGACGAGCCGCTCGCGGCCCTCGACCCGGACACGCGCGCACGCACGCGCAGCGACCTCGCGGCCCGCCTCACGGCATACGACGGGGTGACCGTCATCGTCACCCACGACCCGCTCGACGCGCTGACGCTCGCCGACCACCTCGTCTTCGTCGAGGACGGCCGCGTCACCCAGGCCGGCACCCCGGCCGAGGTGCTGAGCGAGCCGAGGAGCACCTACGTCGGCACGGTGGTCGGGCTCAACCTGTATGCGGGACAAGGCGACTCACACGGCCACGTGACCACGGTCGACGGTGGGACGGTCGTCACGACGAGCCCGACCGAGGGCAGCGTCTGGGCGACCGTCCCGCCGAGCGCGGTGTCCCTGCACCTCCACGAGCCGGAGGGCTCACCGCGCAACGCGTGGCGGCTGCGCATCGCGTCGGTGACGATGCAGGGCCAGTCGGCGCGCGTCGGGCTCGTCGGTGAGCTGCCGCTGACCGCGGAGGTCACGCTCGAGTCCGTCACGGCGCTCGGCCTGCAGGTGGGCCAGGAGGTCTGGGCCGCGGTCAAGGCGACCGAGGTCCGCACCTACCCCCGCTGACCCGCCGCCTCCGCCCCTCCATCGAGAGAGCGCTCCGCCCCACTCGAGTGAGCGCTCCGCCCCACCTCCGTGTGACGGGGCGTTCACTCGACGGTGACGCGGCGCTCACTCACCGTTGCGCACGCGCCCTGAAACCGCCCTCACTCGACGGTGACGCGGCGCTCACTCGACGGGGCCGTGGCGTGGCGGACGCGGAGGAACGCGATGACCGAGGGCGCCTGCACGACCGCGGCGACGACGAGCGCGACGGGGATCGTCGTCCGCGCCGCGAGCGCCCCGAGCGGCGGCCCGCCCGCGACCTGGCCGATGGCGTCGGCCTGGCCGTTCATCGACAGCACGGTGGCGCGAGTGTCGCCGTCGAGGTTGCGGTTGACCCACGTCGACTCGATCGGCGCACTGAACGCCATCGCGGCGCCCCGCAGCCACACGCAGGCGAGGACGAGCCAGAGGTTGCCGAGCAGGGCGACACCGGCGACGGCCACGACCTGCGCCAGCGCTGCGAGCGCCACAGGCAGCCCGGGGTTCGCGTCGACGACGCGGCGCGGCAGCCAGCGACCGCTCGCGAGCGACGCGACGAGCGAGACGAACGTGCCGACGAGCGCGAAGACCGTGAACGCGACCACCTCGTCACCGCCGAAGACCGCCGGCATGCCGAAGGACTCGAGCACCCGCACCCGCCAGAGCCGGTCGAAGACCTCGCTCGAGAGACCGACGAGCAGGCTGACGAGGAGGAGGACGCGCACGACCTGACGGCTCCGCGCGATCCGCAGCCCCGAGACGAACTGGTCGCGCATGTGGCCGAACGTCTCGCGGTCGCCCCGCGGAGTCGGGTGGAAGTGCCGCTCGGGCATGACGACCCAGAGACCGACGGCGAGCAGCATCAGGGTGACCCCGGCCGCGATGACGGGCGCCCGCAGGCCGATGAGGCCGAGCGCTCCGGCGGCCAGCGTGCCGACGATGCTGAAGGTCAGGTCGATCTGGGTCTCGCGGGTGAAGACCGGCCCCACCGACTCCTCACCCACCTCGTCCGTGATCCACGCCTGCAGGGCCCCGGACGTGAACGTGTAGCCGATGCCCCAGACGATGTTGCCCACGATGGCCGCCGCGAAGGTCGCGACGATGCCCTCGAGGGCGAAGCCGGCGCCGATGAGGAAGAAGCCGATGATGACCGACACGCGCCGGCTGTGCAGGTCGGCCACGATCCCGGTCGGGACCTCGAAGAGGAAGCAGGTCGCCTCGAGCACCGTGCCGACGAGGACGAGCTGGAACGGGTCGAGGCCGACGACGCGGTACTGGAACACGAGGTTGAGCGTGAAGCACGTGGCGAAGGCGAAGGCCGCGACGGCCGTCAGCACGTAGAAGGTGGACGTCGCGCCCGCCTCGCGCAGCGGCCGCCGCAGGAGCATGAGCACGCATCGACGGTAGGGGCGGCGGTCCGCTCGCGTCCTCCCGTTTTCGAGGGCGTATGCCGCGTGGCCGGGCCAGCACGTCAGCTGCCGGCCCGCCGTGTGGGCCCACGGCGTCTCACACTTTGGACGAAATGCTCGGACGTCCTAGTATCTGACCATGCCAGCGACGAGGCTGATGCCGACCGACGAAGCCGCCGACCTGATCGAGCTGACCCGCGAGATCTGCCGCAAGGACCTCGCCCCGAAGGTCGACGACGCCGAACGCGCGCGCACCTTCCCCGAGGAGACCTTCCGCACGCTCGGAAGGGCCGGCCTGCTGTCGCTGCCCTACCCCGAGGAGTTCGGCGGCGCCGAGCAGCCCTACGAGGTCTACCTCCAGGTGATCGAGGAGATCGCGTCCGTCTGGATGAGCGTGGCGGTGGGGGTCAGCGTCCACGGCCTCACGGCATACCCCGTCGCGACGTTCGGCACCCGGGAGCAGCAGGAGGCTCTCCTGCCGGGCATGCTCTCGGGCGACCAGCTCGGGGCGTACTGCCTGTCCGAGCCCCTCGCCGGCTCCGACATCGCGTCCATGACGACGCGTGCCACGCGGACCGACGACGGATGGACCCTCAAGGGCACCAAGGCCTGGATCTCCCATGCCGGCCACGCCGACTACTACACGACCTTCGCGCGCACGTCCGACGACGGCGGCAAGGGGCTGTCGACCTTCATCGTGCCGGGCGATGCCGGGGGGCTGTCGTTCGCCGAGCCCGAGCGCAAGATGGGCCTGCACTGCGACCCCGTCGCGCAGGTGATGTTCGACGGCGTGCCCGTCGACGGCGCCCGGCTCATCGGCCGCGAGGGCGATGGCATGAAGACGGCGCTCTCTGCCCTCGACGCCGGTCGCCTCGGGATCGCCGCTGCCGCAACGGGACTCGCGCAGGCAGCCCTGGACGCTGCCGCCTCCTACGCGAAGGAGCGCGAGCAGTTCGGCCGCCCCATCGCCGACTTCCAGGGACTCGCCTTCCTCGTCGCCGACATGGAGGCCGCGGTCACGGCCGCCCGTGCCACCTACCTCCACGCGGCGCGGCTCAAGGACGCCGGGCGCGCCTTCGGCAAGGAGGCCGCGGTCGCCAAGCTCGTCGCCACCGACGCGGCGATGAAGGTGACCACCGACGCCGTGCAGGTGCTCGGTGGCGCCGGCTACACCGAGGACTTCCCGCTCGAGCGTTACATGCGCGAGGCCAAGGTGACCCAGATCTTCGAGGGCACCAACCAGATCCAGCGCCTCGTCATCTCCCGTCAGCTCCTGACGCGCTGACCCGCTCCCCCACCCACCGCCGAGGCCCGAAAGGCTTGTCATGCAGCTGAACTCGTCCACCGTCGCCGTCGTCACCGGGGGCGGCTCCGGCCTCGGCGGCGCCACCGCGCGTCGCCTCGTCGCCGACGGCGCGACCGTCGTCATCATCGACCTCGAGTCCTCGACCGCCCCGGCGCTCGTCGACGAGCTCAACGCCGAGCGGGAGGGCAGCGCCGTCTTCGTCGCCGCCGACGTGCGCGACGAGGCCCAGGTGCAGGCCGCCATCGACCGTGCCACCGAGCTCGGCGAGCTTCGCATCGCCGTGAACTGCGCCGGGGTCGCGACCCCGGGCCGCGTCATCGGCCGCGGTGGCCCGCTCGCCCTCGACACGTTCAGGACGGTCGTCGACATCAACCTCGTCGGGTCCTTCAACGTCATGCGTCTCGCGGCCGCCGCGATGCTCGGCAACGAGCCCGTCGACGGTGACCGGGGCGTCATCGTCAACACGGCGAGCATCGCCGCCTACGACGGCCAGATCGGCCAGGCCGCCTACGCCGCGAGCAAGGGCGGCATCGTCGGCCTCACCCTGTCGGCTGCACGAGACCTGGCGGACAAGGCGATCCGCGTGATGACCGTCGCGCCCGGCACGTTCGAGACACCGATGCTCGCCGGCCTGCCGGGCGAGGTCAAGGAGATCCTCGAGAAGCAGGTGCCGCACCCGTCGCGCCTCGGCCGCCCGGAGGAGTACGCCAACCTCGTGCGCCACATCGTCGACAACCCCATGCTCAACGGCGAGGTCATCCGCCTCGACGGCGCCCTGCGCATGCCGCCTCGCTGATCCCGACCACGCGGGCTCGCACCCCACCCGCGACCGAGGGCCGCCTCCCCCGGGGAGGCGGCCCTAGGTCGCGTCCCGGGGCACAATGAGGAGGTGAACGAGCCCGGCGGTGACCTCGTGCTCGCGCCCGGTGCGGGGCTGCGGCAGGGGCTCGTCGTCCCCGCGGTCGAGCTCGTCGAACGGTTCAGCCGATCGTCGGGTCCCGGTGGTCAGGGCGTCAACACCACGGACAGCCGCGTTGAGCTCGTCCTCGACGTCGAGTCCTCCGGCGCCTTCAGCCCGACCCAGCGGGAACGCGTCCTCACCGCCCTCGCCGGACGGCTCGTCGGCGGGCGCATCACCGTCGTGGCCTCCGAGCACCGGTCCCAGCTGCGCAACCGGGCCGCGGCGCGAGACCGGCTCAGTGAGCTGCTGCGCGAGGGTCTCGCTCCGCCACCACCCGCCCGGCGGGCGACCAAGCCGACCAAGGGGTCGCAGCGGCGGCGGGTCGAGGGCAAGAAGCGGCGGTCGCAGGTCAAGTCGGGACGGGGACGCGTCCAGCCCGAGTGACCGCCCGCGCCGGGGGTACACGTGGCCACTCGACGGTCGAGCGCCTGCCACTCGTGGCCTCTCGACGTTCGCCCACGGGCCGTTCGTGGCCTCTCGACGATTGAGGCGCGTGGGTCAGGCGTGCGGTGGGGCCAGGAGGGTCGTGTCGACGACGGCGTCGACCTCGATGGGGCCGTAGACGTGCGGGAAGGTCTCGCCCGTCGTGGGGTCACCGACCTCGTGCACGACGCGCGAGGTCAGCCGGGACTCGTCGATGTGCAGGAGGACGAGCGGCTCGGTGACGTCGGCGTAGAAGCGCGACCGCACGACGGGCCACTGCTGCTCCGACGAGGCGTGCACGAAGCCCTCCTCCGCGAGCGAGCGCCCCCGCGTCGACCGGGTGTAGCGGCCCTCGCGGAGGGCCTGCTGCCAGTGCGCCTGCTCGGCGAGGTGGTAGATCATGTCGCGCGAGGCTACCAAGCGGACCTGCGAGGCGGTGAGGTGCGTCTCAGGTCCCGGCCGGCGCCCTCGTGGAGAGGGACGCTGGAGGCGAGGACCGTTGCGGACCAACCGTCCCCGGCTGCACAGGGAGGCGTGGAGATCATGACCCAGACCCAGGAGCCGCGCGAGGACGCCGAGCTGCGCTACCCGCCGCACGTCGCCAACCTCCGCGGGCACGACCTGTCCTACGTCGACACCGGCGAGGGGTCCGCCATCCTCTTCATCCACGGGCTGCTGGGCTCCCACGAGAACTGGACCCACCTCGTCGACCGCCTCGACACCGACCACCGGGTCGTCATCCCGGACCTCTTCGGCCACGGCGCCTCGGCGAAGCCCGTCGGCGACTACTCGATCGGCTCGCACGCAGCCATCCTGCGCGACCTCATCGACCGGCTCGGAATCGAGCGCGTCACCCTCGTCGGCCACTCCCTCGGTGGCGGGATCGCCATGCAGTTCTGCTACCTCTTCCCCGAGCGCGTCGAGGCCCTCGTGCTCGTCTCCTCGGGGGGCCTGGGCCGCACCGTCAGCCCGTTGCTGCGCTCAGCCACGCTCCCCGGCGCCGAGCTCGTGCTGCCGGTCATCGCGTCCGCCTGGGTGCGCGAGCGGGTCGAGAGCGTCGGCCGCGCCGTCCGGGGGCTCGGCTGGCGCCCGAGCGCGGACGCGTCGGCGGCCTGGAAGGGGTTCACCTCCCTGTCGGACGCCGAGAGCCGCCGGGCCTTCCTCGCCACGACGCGCGGCGTCATCGACCCCGGCGGGCAGACGGTCAACGCGCGGGGTCACCTGACGACTGGCCAGCACATCCGCACCCTCGTCATCTGGGGCACACGGGACCGGATGATCCCCGTCGGCCATGCCGAGCGGGCGCACGAGATCTTCCCCGGAGCCGAGGTCGTGCTCTTCGAGGGCGCAGGCCACTTCCCGCACCTCGAGCAGCCCGACCGCTTCGCCAGCGTCCTCGAGCGCTTCATCCACTCCTGACCTCCGCCGAGGGCCGGCGCCGGAGAACGGCGATGGTATGCCGTGTGGCCGCGTCGGGCAGCTACCCGCGGCCGCCCGCGTGGCGCAGTGCGGTGGGGTCGATGACGGTGACGCGTCCACGGTCGAGGGCGACCACTCCGGAAGCCTCGAGACGGCGCAGGACCCGGTTCGCCGTGGGCCGGGTGACCCCGGCGAGCTCGGCGAGCGCCGTCTGGTTGAGCGGCACCGCCACGGGCGAGATCGCTTGTGCGCCATGGGAGTAGACGCCGCACAATGCCACCAGGCTCCGGACGACGCGCAGCTCCGCAGGCGTGTGCAGGGCCTCCATGAGGGCATCGGTGAGCCGGTTGACCCGAGCGGCCAGCAGCCGGACGAGGAGCCGGCTGACCTCGGGGTGACGGGCGCAGAGCCGCTCGAAGTCGGCGTAGCGGAGCGCCAGCGTCACGGTCGGCTCGACGGCCTCGATCGTCGCCGTCCGACGGCCACCGCGCACGATCATCGCCAGCTCGCCGAAGGCCTGTCCCGGTCCCATCACCGAGTACGCGAGGCGGTCGCCGTGCTCGGAGGACCGTTGCGCCACGACCCGGCCCTCGACGACGAAGTGCACGGAGTCGGCGGCGTCCCCCTCGTGGAAGACGACGTCGCCCGCGGCATACGTGTGCCGGTGCATGCTCGCCACGACCTCCCGGCGCTCCTCGGGCGCGAGGTCGGACAGCAGGCCGAGGTCGACGTTCACCGGCCCGTCCGCGCGTGAGCACGTCCCGGGTGTCGCCGCGCGCACAGACGGCTGCGCCGCGGGACGGGATCGTCGTCGGTGAGCACATCCGCAGGGCGAGGGGCAGCGAACCCCTCGGCGAGGAGAGGCACTTCGATGACGACGACGACACGACGACGGATCCACCCGGACCTCGCGCACCACCACCCCCGGGTGACGAGGACCTCGAGCGGCGGCTGGATGTGGGCGTGCGACTGCGGAGGGGCGTCCGCGCGCTCGACCGTGGCCCGGCTCACCTGGCACCAGGCATACGTCGGCGCCCTCATCCACTCGGCCTCGATCGCACCCTGAGCGGTCACCGCAGACCCTCGCCGAGGCGCACCCGGAGGGGAACCGGGAGCGGCACCAGCGACGCACGCGCCTCGGCGAGCAACGCCGACTCCGCCCGGTCGAACACATCCTGGGCGGAGTCTGGCGTGTCCCCGATCGCCGTCATGCCGACCCGGCCGCACTCGGTGATCGAGCTGATCATGTGGAAGACGACGCCGGTCTGGCGGGACTGGTCGAAGTGCAGGCCGGCCCGCGCCACGAGGTCGAAGAGGTCGTCGACGCCGAGGCCCCGCAACGACTCGTCCTCGAGGTGGTCGGTGGCCACGAGGTGGCGCTCGGCCCCGGACGGCGTCAGGTAGCGGCCCTCCTCCTGGACGTACTCGCCGTCGGTCAGGAACTGCAGCGTCAGGAAGGGATGCGTCGTGCCGCCCTTGCGGAGGTTGACCTCGATGGCGTGGGTCTGCCACTGGTCGCCCTGCCGGACGACGACGAAGTCGAGGGCGAACCGGCCGAGCACGCCCTTGTCGGCGAGGACCCGACCGACCTTCTCGGCCTCGCGGCTGATCGTCGTGGCGTAGGCCGGGTCGGCGGGGAAGCGCGCCCCGAGGTACATCTGCCCCGTGGGGCCACCGAGGACCTGGTCGTGCGTCGAGAGGACCGCGAGCTCCCCGAGAGGCGTCACGTGCAGCTGCACGCTCGGGCTGCGGACCTCGTCGCCGACGACCCGCTCCTCGACGATCCCGCCACGCTCCTCGAGCTTCGCGAGATAGGCGTCGATCCCGACGCGGGCGTCCTCGAGCTGCATGCCCCGCACCCGCTCCTCGACCTCGGTGCGCAGGTCGGCCGGGCTGTCGGTCCCTGGACTGGCCTGTCCCGCAGCCAGACCCGACAGGTCGACGAGCGCATTGCCCGACCCGGACACCCCCTCGTTGAGCTTGACCATCGCCCACTGCACCCCGGGCCGCGCCGCGAGCAGGTCGAGCACGGCGTCGACGACCTCGTCGACCGAGTGGAGGTCCTCGGCCCCGAACGGGTGGTCGACGCCGGCCTCGGCGAAGACGCGGCGGCAGCCCGTCTTGGTCCCCAACGGGTAGAGGCGCGGGTGGGCGGCATACATCGGGATCCCGAGCAGGAGCGAGAGGTCACGCTCGCGGGTCGTGCTCGTGTAGGGCACGAGGTGGGAGCGCGTGACGTCGGGCACGAGCCCGGCGATGCGGGCCACCAGCCGGGGACGGGCCAGCAGCTTGTCGGTCAGGGGCGTCGCCGAGGAGTCGCCGACCGAGACGAGCTGGAGCCGCGACCGAGCGTGGCTCGGGATGACCCCCGGCAGCAGCGAGAGGTAGTACTCGACGACGTGCTCGTTGATGGGCATCGAGGTGACGTAGACCATCCGGAGGCGCGGCTGGCGCAGGAGCAGCAGCAGGAAGAGCAGCCGCTCCTCCATCGCCTGGTTCACGGCGCCCGCGGACGGGGCGAGCTTGTCGGCGCTCATCGACGGCACGACGACGACCGACTCGAGCGGGTCCCCCTGCCGGATGAGGCGCCACACCGCGGGGAGCCGCTCCTGGAGCTCGTCGAAGAGCTCGTCCCGGGCCGTCTCGTCGAGGTCCGCGAGAGCTCGGGCCGAGGGCGCGGGGGACGCCGGTGCACCGGTGCGTGGACTCATGGGTGGGCCTCCTGCCCGTTGGTGCCGATGACCTCGTGGACCTCGAGGGGCCGCGAGATGCCGCGCAGCTCGACGGGACCGAGCGAGCGCGTCTCGAAGCGGTCGTCGAGGCCGGCTCGCACCCGGGGGCTGACGAGGACCTGCCGCGTCGCGGCCGCCGCGCAGAGGCGGGCCGCGACGTTGGTGACCGTCCCGATGGCGGCGTAGTCCCACCGCCCCTCGAAGCCGACCCTGCCCAGCGTCGCGTAGCCCTGCGCGATGCCCACCCCGAAGCCGAGGTCGTGGCCCTGCCTGCGCCAGTGCTCGGCGAGCTCGTCGACGCGGTCGCGCATCTCGAGCGCCATCCGCACGGCCCGCTCGGGAGCGTCCGCGCACGGCGGCGGGTCGTTGAAGAAGACCATGAGCCCGTCCCCGGCGAAGTGCTCGAGCGTGCCCTCGTAGGCGAAGACGAGCTCGCCGAGCGCCGCGTGGTAGTCACGGAGCACCGACATCGTCTCCTCGGGCTCGGACGTCTCGGCGAACGCGGTGAAGCCGCGCAGGTCGGTGAAGACCGTCGTGATGTCGCGGCGGTGGCTCTCGAGGAACGACTCGTCACCCGACTCGACGATGAGCCCGGCGATCTGGGGTGAGAGGAAGCGGCGCAGCCGGCTCAGCCGCTCGAGGTCCGCCACCTGCTCGGCCACGCGCGACTCGAGCTCGGCGTTCCACCGCTCGAGGGCGACGGTCTGCTCGACGACGGTGTCGTGCAGCCGCTTGACCCGGGCCAGCGAACGGACCCGCGCCATGAGCTCGGCCTGGTCGAAGGGCTTGGTGACGAAGTCGTCGGCGCCCACCTCGAGCGCCCGCAGCCGCTGCCGTGTGCCGCTCGCGGTCACCATGACCACGGGCAGCATCGCCGTCCGGGGGTCGGCCTTGATCCGCGCGCACGTCTCGTAGCCGTCCATGACGGGCATCAGCACGTCGAGCAGGACGACGTCCACGACGCACTCGGCCAGGGCAGCCAGCGCATCGGCACCCGAGGCCTCGGAGCGGACGGCGAAGCCGTGCGGCTCGAGGACGGCGTGCATGAGCTTGCGGTTCTGCTCGAGGTCGTCGACGACGAGCACCCGCACGCCCGTGAGCGGCGGGGGGACGCCCTCGGCCGCGCCCGTCACGGCGCCCCTCCGTCGTCCCGACGCGGGAGGTGGCGGCGCACCTGGGCCGGGAACTCGCGGACGCTGATCGGCTTCTCGAGGTAGCCCGCGAAGCCCGAGTCGAGCGCCCGCTCGCGGTCGCGCTGCATCGCGAAGGCGGTGAGGGCGACGACGGGGATGTGCGCGGTCGCGTCGTGACCGCGCAGCAGCTCCAGGGCGGCGAAGCCGTCGATCCCCGGCAGCTGCAGGTCCATGAGGATGACGTCGGGCAGGGTCTCGCGTGCCTGCTCGACCCCCTGCTCACCGGTGGCCGCGACGACGACGGAGAAGCCGGCATACTCCAGCACGTCCCGCGCCAGCTTGAGGTTGCGTGGGTTGTCCTCGACGAGGAGCACCACGGGCGGGCGGCTCACGAGCCCTCCCCGTGCGTGGGGTGCGTGGGGTGCGCGGCCGCCACGGCGGCGAGCCGGCGGGCGAGACCCGGCAGGTCGATGCCCGCCTTCTCGGCGACGAAGGCGATACGGCCCTCGAGACGCGAGCGGTCCTGTGCCGTCAGGGTCTTCGCGGTCAGCACGACGATGGGCGGACCGTCCGAGTCGTGGTCCGGGCGCAGTTCGTCGATGACGGCGAAGCCGTCGACCTGCGGCATGAGCAGGTCCATGACGACGACGGACGGCGCGACCGCGCGCACGACATCGGCGGCCCGCTGGCCGCCGGCGCAGGTGTGGACCTCCCAGCCGAGCGGCTCGAGGGTGCTGCGCACGAGCTTGAGCGCGAGCGGGTCGTCGTCGACGACGACGACGCTGAGCCCGGCGCCCGCGTCGTGCGCCTGCGTGGGCGACAGCAGGCGCGTGACGGCGGCGAGGAGGTGGTCTCCGCTCACCGGCTTGACGAGGTACTCCGTCGCCCCGAGCGCAAAACCACGACCGCGCTCCGGCTCGACGCTGACGACGACGACCGGCACGGCGGCCGTCACCGGGTCGCTCTTGAGGGCCGTCAGCACCTCCCAGCCGTCCATGCCGGGCAGGTGGATGTCGAGGATGACGGCGAAGGGGTCCTGCGCCCGGACGAGGTCGAGCCCCTGCTCGCCGCTGGAGGCGCCGACGGCGCGCAGCCCAGCGGCCCGCAGGTGTAGCGCGACGAGCTCGGCCGAGCGCGGGTCGTCCTCGATGACGACGACGGTCGGGCCGCCCACGAGCTCCTCGCCGTCCGCCCACACCCCGTCCTCGGGCGCCGGCTCGGCGTCAGGCTGCGGGATCGAGAGCCCGAAGGTGCTCCCCTCGCCCGGTCGGCTCGAGAGCCACAGCCGGCCGCCGTGCAGCTCGACGATGCGTCGGCTCAGTGTCAGGCCCAGGCCCGTCCCCTCGCTCGACGACGCCGACCGCTCGCCCTGCTGGAAGGAGTCGAAGATCCGGTCCTGGTCGGCCGGGTCGATGCCGATGCCCGTGTCGGTGACGGTGATGACGACCTCCTCACGGTCGCGCCACGCGCGCACGTCGACGCTGCCCCCGTCGGGCGTGAACTTGACGGCGTTGCTCAGCAGGTTGAGCAGCACCTGCTTGAGACGGAGCTCGTCGGCCGTCACGGCCCCGAGCCCGCCGTCCATCTCGAGCGACAGGCGGATGCCGTGCAGCGCCGCGCGCTCGCGCACGAGCGAGAGGGCCTGCACCACCATGTCGTCGACCGTGAACGTCGTGAGGTCGAGCTCCATGCGGCCCGCCTCGATCTTGGACAGGTCGAGGATGTCGCCGAGCAGGGCGAGCAGGTGACGCCCGGCCGCGAGGATGTCCTGGAGGTAGTCCTCCTGGCGCTCGTTGAGCTCGCCGAACATCCGCTCGAGCAGCACCTCGGAGAAGCCGATGACGGCGTTGAGCGGCGTGCGCAGCTCGTGCGACATGCTCGCGAGGAACTCCGACTTGTGCCGGCTCGCCTGCGCGAGCTCGACGCTCTGCCGCTCGAGCTGCTGGTAGAGCCGGGCGTTGGTGAGCGCGACGGCCGACTGGTTGGCAAAAGTGGCCAGCAGCTCGCATGTCTCGGCGCTGAAGCTGCCGGGCGACTTGCGCCGCACGACGAGCGCGCCGACGACACGGTCCGCCCGCGACAGCGGGATGGCCACGAGCGAGCGCCAGCCGGAGCCGTGCAGCACCGCGAGGTGCTCGTCGAGGGGCAGCGGCACGTCGTCGAGGTCGGGGATCTGGAGCACCTCACGAGTCAGGGCGGACCGCCCGACCCAGGTGCGGTCGATGTGGATCTCGGCGGCACGGAGGGCGGCGATGACCTCTGGGCTCGTCCCTGACACGGTGCGCACGCCGAACAGGCCGTTCTGCTCGTCGAACTCCATGAGGGACCCGCCGTCGGTCCCCGACAGCTCGACGGCCCTGGAGACGATGAGGGCGAGGATCTCGTCGGGCACCAGCGTCGAGCTGATGGCCGCGCCGACCTCCGCGAGCGCCTCGAGCTGGTCGACCTTGCGGGCCAGCTCGGCTGACCGGCTCTCCACGGCGGCGAAGAGCTCGACGTGGCGCAGCGCGAGCGCGGCCTGCTCGGCGAACGTCGTCAGCAGCTCCTCGGCCCGCTCGTCGAAGGGATCGACCTCGGTGCGCCAGACGTTGAGGGCGCCGACCACCTCGTCGCCCACGACCATGGGCGCGCCCATCATGGTCCGGTAGCCGCCGAGCTGCTGGAAGTCCGTGCGCCCGTACCCCGGGTCGGCCAGGACGTCGTCGATGCGGTGGATGACCCGGTCCATCGTGACGCGTCCGACCAGGGTGGACCGGTCACGCGCAATGGGGTGCTCGGCGACGAAGTCGACGAACTCCGGCGTGAGCCCGCTTGAGCGGGCCAGCACGAACCCGTCACCGTCGACGAGGTAGATCTGCGCCACCTGAGCGCCGAGCAGCCTCCGCGCGTTGTCCACGACGGTGTCGAAGACCCGGTCCCGACCCGGCTGTCCCGTGTGCGTGGCGCTCGTCAGGACCTTGAGGACGTCGCTCGTGGCCCGGAACTGCTCCTGCACGTCGGCCAGACGCGACTCCAGCTCGGCGCGGTCCCTGCTCGCCGAGCCCTCTGCGGCTGCCTCGAACCCGCCCATGCGAGTCCCCCATCGTGCTGTGAGTCCCTGTGGTCCCCCACACGAGTGTCCTCCCCGACGCGCCGGCGCACCACGGAATCGCCTCAGGTCCCGGGCCGCCGGGCCGGCACACCCGTCGTCTCCTCGCGGTGTCCAACCTTGCCGCCTGCGTCTGCTCCATGATGTGACCATGAGCGAGACTTCTCGGGGCACGGGCGGGCCGACGAGACCGAGGGGACGCGCCGCCGTGCGGTGGATCGCGGCCCTCGCCGTCCTCGCCTGGCTCGCCATCGGCGGCGCGGGTGGCCCGCTCGTCGGACGGCTGTCGGAGGTCGCGACCAACGACAACGCCAACTTCCTGCCACCCTCGGCCGAGTCGACGTCGGTGAGCAAGCTCGTGCAGCGCACCACCGACACGCAGACGCTGCCCTACCTCGTCGTCGTCGAGCGCACGAGCGGGCTGACGCCTGCCGACCTCCAGGCGATCCAGACCTGGGTGGCCGGCATCCCCGACCTCAAGCTCGCCGACCCGAGCCGCACGGTGGGCGAGTTCCTCCAGGCCCCCCCGACGGCCGCGATCCCCAGCCAGGACAAGCAGGCCACCCTCGTCCCGGTCGCGTTCCTCGCGGACCAGGCCGAGGTGACCATCAACGGCGACACGGCGTTGTATGCCGTCGCGCAGGCCCTGCGTGAGTCCGCGGCGTCGTCGTTGGGGTCGTCGGGACTCACGGTCCACGTCACGGGCGCCGGCGGCTTCTTCGCCGACTTCATCATCGCCTTCAGCGGCATCGACGGCATCCTGCTGCTCGTCGCCCTCGGCGTCGTCTTCCTCATCCTGCTCATCGTCTACCGCAGCCCGATCCTGCCCTTCGCCGTGCTCATCACGGCGATGTTCGGCCTGTCGCTCGCCGCGCTCGTCGTCTTCCCGCTCGCCAAGAACGGCGCCATCAGCCTGAGCGGCCAGAGCCAGGGCATCCTGTCGATCCTCGTCGTCGGTGCGGCCACGGACTACGCGCTGCTGCTCGTCGCCCGCTTCAAGGAGGAGCTGCACGACGAGGAGTCGACGTGGGCCGCGATGAAGACGGCCTGGCGGGCCTCGCTCGAGCCGATCGCGGCGAGCGCCGCCACCGTCGTCCTGGGCCTGCTCTGCCTGCGGCTGTCCGACCTCGGCAGCACCAAGGGGCTGGGGCCCGTCGGGGCGCTCGGCATCGTCGGGGCCTTCGTCGCGTCACTGACGTTCCTGCCCGCGGTGCTGCTCCTCATCGGTCGCCGCATCTTCTGGCCGCAGGTCCCGCGGGTCGACCACGTCCACAGCGCCGACGCCGTCGGCACGCGCGGCATCTGGGGCCGGGTCGCCGGCCTGGTCGGGCGCCGTCCGCGCCGCACCTGGGTGATCACGTTGCTCGCGCTGCTGGCGTGCGCCGCCTTCCTGCCGACGCTCAACGCCCGCGGCATCGCCCAGTCGGACCTGTTCCTCACGAAGGTCGACTCCGTCACCGGGCAGGAGGTGCTGGCCCGCCACTTCCCCGCCGGCTCCGGCTCCCCCGTCCAGATCGCCGCACCGCAGGCGAAGGCCGACGCCGTGGTCCAGGTGCTCGAGGCCACGGAGGGCGTGAGCAACCCGCAGGTGGGCCTCGTCCCGGGCCAGCCGCCCAAGGTCGTCGACGGGCAGGTCATCGTGCAGGCCACCCTCGACGCGGCCGCCGACAGCGTGGCGGCCGAGGACACGATCGAGACGCTCCGCAGTTCGCTGGACCGCGTCGGGAGCGACGTTCTCGTCGGTGGCACGACGGCGACCAACCTCGACGTGCGGCTGGCGAGCGAGCGTGACCTCAAGGTCATCATCCCGACGATCCTCGCCGTGATCTTCGTCGTGCTCGTGCTGCTGCTGCGCTCGATCATCGCGCCGCTCGTCCTCGTCGCCGCGAACGTCCTGTCGTTCGCCGCGACCATGGGGGTCTCGGCGATCGCGTTCAACCACGTCTTCGACTTCCCGGGCTCGGACCCGTCGACGCCCCTCTACGGCTTCGTCTTCCTCGTGGCCCTCGGCATCGACTACTCGATCTTCCTCATGACCCGCGTCCGTGAGGAGTCGCGCTCGCGCGGCACCCGTCCGGGCATCCTCGTCGCGCTCGCCGTCACGGGCGGGGTCATCACGAGCGCGGGCATCGTCCTGGCATCGACCTTCTCCGCCCTCGCGGTGCTGCCGATCCTCTTCCTCGTCCAGATCGCCTTCATCGTCGCCTTCGGCGTGCTCCTCGACACGCTCGTCGTCCGGAGCCTGCTCGTGCCGGCGGTCTCCTACGACCTCGGCGACCGGATCTGGTGGCCGGTCGGACTGCCCCGTGCCGGCCGCCACGAGCCGGGCTCCGAGTCCGTTGTCGACGTCCACGCGCGTCTGGACGACGGCACGCCCCGCGAGTCGTCCCCTAGCGGTCCGTCCTGACCCCGGCCCTCGGGGTCAACCGCTCCACCTCGTCCCACTCCTGGCCCCCGAGGTGGATGGCCGCGGCGGGGAAGAGCCCGTTGTCCTCGCGGTTGATGTGCTCGCGGAGGGCGTCCTCGAAGCGCGGGTAGAGGTCGACCTCGCCGTCGGCGACGCGCGCGAGCAGGTCGTCGAGCTCGTGGTGCTCGCCGCACAGCCGGCTGATGTGGTCGGTGAAGACCTCGTCGCGGGCCATGACCGTGAAGAGCCCGGCCTCCTCGGCCTCGACGTGGGGCAGCAGGTGCGCCGCGAGTGTCTCTGCCGCCGCACGGCGCCGGACCGGGTCCTCGAGCCCGTCGCGCAGGGCGCCGAGGTGGTTGACGATGTGCTCGTGCTCGGCCATGAACCGGCCGACGACCTCGAGGTCAGCACACCCGCAGTAGCTGCACATCAGCTGTTCCCTTCGGTGGTGGTCGTCACGGCGTGACGACCATGATGCCGTGGGCGCCGCGCTCGGCGTCCGCCATCACGTGGTCGACGAATGCGTAGTGGCCCGGCTCCGCGAACGCTGTGTCGACGAAACCGCCCTGGGAGGCGCCGAGCGACAGCGTCTGGCTGCCCCCGGACGTCCCGGGGCGCAGCAGCCAGGCACCCTCGGCCCAGGCGGCGTCGAACTGCGCCCCGACGACGTGGAAGCTCGTCGGCCGGTTGGGGCCGGCATCGAGCACCCAGAAGCGGACCCGCTCCCCCACCCGTGCGGTCAGGGGTGTCGTGTCGTACTGGTCGGCGACACCGTTGAAGGCGACGACGTCCGGCGAGTCGCCCTGTGCCTTGGTCGCATCCACCTCACTGGCGCTGCCGCGTGCCGTGCTGGCACCGAGGTAGGCCTCGGACTGCACGAGCAGGTACGACCGGTCCACGGCCGGCAGGTCCGGCGGCTCGATGACGACGGCGCCGAAGAGGCCGGCCGAGATGTGGGCCGACATCGGCATCGTCGCGCAGTGGTACATCCAGATGCCGGCTCTCGTCGCCGTGAAGCGGTAGGTGAGGCTGCCGCCCGGCGGGACCGTGCGCATGACGTCGTCCGGCGCACGAGACCCCGCGTGGAAGTCGACGGAGTGGCCCATCGTGCCGTGGTTGACGAGGGTGACCTCGAAGACGTCGCCGACGCGGCCGTGCAGGGTCGGGCCGGGCGACGTGCCGTCGTAGGTCCACCGCCGCTGCCACCGCCCCGGCGCGACCTCCTGCTCCTGCTCCTCGACGGTGAGCGTCACGCGGTGGGTACGCGCTGCGGTGAGCGGAGGGAGGACGGGGTCGTATGCCGTGAAGCCCGGTGCCATGGCCGAGTGGCCCGGCTGCCCCGGGGTCGCCGGCATCGCGTGGCCACCGGAGGCCGGGCCGGGCAGGGCCGCGGCCGGGGCGCCCTCCGCTGCGGGCGCGCCGGAGACCCTGACGTGCAGCACCATGCCCATCTGCCGGTGCCCGACGACGGAGCACCAGCCCTCGACCGGTCCGCCGACGACGCCCGCGTCGAGGCGGGCGGTGGCGCCGGGGGCCAGGCGCGGGGTGCGGGCCCCGGTGTCGAGGACGAGGTCGTGGGTGGTCGTGGCGTCGCGGTTCGTCAGCTCGACGACGAGCCGGTCGCCGCGCGGGACGGTGATCGTGGCGGGCGTGAACCGCATGGCGTCGGCGACGACACGGACCGTGGTCGTGTGGCCGGTGGGGGTGGTGCCGTCCCCGGCCTCTGTGGCGCGGGCGGCCGGCGGCAGCCCCAGGCCGACCGCGACGGCGAGGGCCATCACGGAGAGTGCTGCCGGGATCTGCGGCGAGGACCAGAAGGGCTTGTCCTGCAACGGGGTTCGCATCGGAACCCGGGTCGAAGGGCCGTCCGGGCCGGAGGCCGCACGGCGAGCCCGGACGGAGTCCCGGACCGAGAGCCCGACGAGCGGGAGGAACGAGGCGATCGCGAGGCAGGCCGCGACGGCAGCGACGACACGGGGGGCAGACGGCAGGGGCAGCAGCCACAGCAGGACCGCGGCGTTGAGGACGACGACCCGGAAGGGCGCCCCCCGCTCGAACCACCCGAGGCCCGCGCGCACCGCCGAGGGACCGCCGCCCAGGACGCTCGGCACGAGGTGGCTCAGGGCGGCGAGGACGAGCTGGAGGGCGAAGCCGACCGCGAGCGCGCCGGCCACGCGGTCGTACCGGTCGCCGACCGCTGACCAGTCCGTTGCGCCGAGCAGCAGGACGGCGACCCCGACGACGGTCGCGACGAGCCACGCGAGTGCCGCCGCGGCCGACACGGTGGCGAAGCGCCGGGGCGGACTGCGACGGGCCGGCGCGAGGAGGGCGCGACCCCACCAGAGCAGGCCCACGGCATACGCCAGCAGTGCCGTCGCGCAGAGTGTCCGCACGTCGAGGAGGGCGCCGGTGACCGCGACGCACAGAGCGCCACCGAGCAGCGGGAGTGCCTGTCGGGCCAGCGTTTCGGCCCGGTCGTCCATCTTGGCCCGCAACATCGTCGGCCAGAGGGTGACGAGGGTCCCGGTGACGGTGAGGCCGAGCCAGCCCAGGGCCATGGTGAGCGAGTGGGCGACGAGGAGCCGGGCGTGCCACGGGTCCGCCGGCTGGCGCGCGAGGAGCACGCCGAAGGTCGCGCCCACCGGCATGCAGGCCGCAGCGGCGAGGTAGTAGCGGATCGTGATCCGGAAGCGGCCGGGCAGCGCGGACCGCAGCCGGCGCCAGAGCTGCACGCCGTGCCAGGTGACGGCGGCGGCTGCGGTCGTGGCGCCGGCGAGCGTCACGGCCCACCAGCCGGCAGGGACGCCGACGAGGACGAGGAAGGTGCCGGTGACGAGCAGCGCGAGCCGTCGCCCCTGCTCTCGCCGCCCGTCGACCGTCGGCGGCGTCTTCAGGAGGGCCTGGGCGAAGTGCGTGCTCCACACCATGGCCGCGTGGGTGACCGCACCGAGCAGCACGAGGTGCACGACGAGCCAGTCCGATGCCGGCAGACCTCGCCCGACGGCGGCGACCACGAGCGCAGCCGTCAGCCAGAGCGTCGTCGGGTGGTCACGCAGCGGCCAGTTGCCGCGGCCGGGAAGCGCTGCTGCAGTGGGACGCTCGCCGTGGTCCGCGGTCCTGGTGGGCGCGGGGTCAGGCGTGCTGTCGGTGTCGGGCACGGGCGGATGTCGTGCGTCAGGCGCGACGGGCCAGGCGCAGAGTCCAGGCGTCCGGCCCGGTGACGAGGTAGGTGACCTCGATGGCGCCGCTCTCGCGCTCGGCGATCTGGGCGAGCAGCGGCTTGGGGTCGTGCGGTGCCACGAGACGCATCGACCCACCCGCGGGCACGGCCCCCAGCGCACCGAACACGGTCGCGTGCCGGATGGCGTGCGGGATGACCCGGACGTCGAGCTCCGGCTCGCCCTCGTCGGAGCAGCCGCACCCGCACGCGGGCGCGCTGATGTCGGACACGGGTAGGGGCTGGGCTGCGGTCACGATGTCTCCTCGGGTGCGGATGGGCGGAGTATTTATTACACTCGCCATGTGAAAAATACTCCCGGCCCGCGGCCCACGCCAAACCGAGCCGGTTCGGTCGACGGCGTCCGCGGTCCGATCCCGCTCCCGGAGGTGCCACCCGCGCGCCGCCGGGTGCTCGCAGCGGTCGCGGACCGTGAGGTCGCCGGCGGGGAGACGACGGTCGGCGACCTGGCTGCAGACCTCGGCGGCCACCCGAACTCGACGCGTGGCCACCTCAGCCAGCTCGTCGACGACGGGCTGCTCGAGCGCGTCCCGCTGGTGGCGGGGACCCGGGGACGGCCGGCCCACGGGCACCGACTGACCCCGCGCGGACGACTCGTGCTCGAGGCCGTGCAGGTGGCGGAGCCCGTCGCCACCGACGAGCTCGTGGCCGCCATGGCCGAGCACCTCTCCACGACACCGGACGCCGAGACCCACGCCCGGGCCATCGGACGGCTGTGGGCGTCGCAGCTCGCGCACGGCCCCGCGTCGCGGCCGGCGAGGAAGGCTCCTTCCGCGCCGGCGGGCGCGCCCTCCCCCGTCGAACCGGTGACCACGCTCCTGCGGACCGCGGGCTTCTCCCCGGAGCGGGACCCGTCGGGGGACGTGGCCCTGCGCACGTGCCCGGTCCTGGCCTCGGCGCGGGCCCACCCCGGCGTCGTGTGCACGATGCACGAGGAGATGCTGCGCGCCGCCCTCGACGACGCCGGGACCACCGACGTCGAGGTGGAGCTCGCCCCCTTCGCCCGCGAGGGCGCCTGCCTCGTGCACCTGCGCCGTCGCTGACCTTCGCGGGACGCGAGACGCCGCGCGCGGCACGGGGGCACCATGGGGCATGACCTCAGCGACGCCCTCCGCCCTCGACCGGCGACCCCGGCTCCTCGTCCTCGACGTCAACGAGACGCTGTCGGACATGACCCACCTCGGCGACCGGTTCGTCGAGGTCGGCGTGCCGCCCTACCTCGCCGCGCCGTGGTTCGCCGGCCTGCTGCGCGACGGTTTCGCCCTGGCCGTGACGGGCCGCAACGCCGCGTTCGCCGACGTCGCCCGCTCGTCCCTGCACACGGTGCTGCACGACAAGGCGAACGTCGAGGCCGCGACGCGCCACATCATGGCCGGCTTCCTCGCCCTCCCCCTCCACGACGACGTGCGCGACGGGATCCAGGCGCTGCGGGCGCTCGGGCTGCGGCTGGTGACCCTGAGCAACGGGTCGGCCGACATCGCCGAGGGCCTCTTCGAACGCGGCGGCATCCGCGACGCCTTCGAGCACGTGCTCTCGGTCGAGGACGCGCCCGCCTGGAAGCCCGCGGCATCGGCCTACGCGTATGCGTTGGGCAAGTGCGGCGTGGCAGCCGAGGACGCGATGCTCGTGGCCGTCCACCCGTGGGACGTCCACGGCGCCAAGGCTGCCGGGCTGCGGGCGGCATGGATCGACCGGACGGGTGCGCCCTACCCGGACGCCATGGAGCCCGCCGACCTCGTCGCGCGCTCGCTCCCCGCGCTCGCGGCCCACCTGGAGGAGCTGCCGGCCGCCAAGTGACGTCGCTGGGTGACGTTGCCGGGTGACGTCGCTGGGTGACGCGCGCCGCGTGACGAGCGCCGTGTCAGGATGCTCGGCATGGATGGACGTGCACTGAGCTTCGGGACGGTCGCCGCGGCATACGAGAGGTTCCGTCCGGGCTACCCCGAGGGGCTGTTCGACGCGGTGTCGGCCTACGTAGGACGGCCAATCGGGACGGCGCTCGAGATCGGCGCGGGCACCGGCAAGGCCACCCGGCTGTTCGCCGGCCGCGGCGTCGCGGTCACGGCGACGGAGCCCGACGCAGCCATGCTCGAGGAGCTGCGCCGCCACGTGCCAGCGACCGTCACGACCCGGCAGGCGGCGTTCGAGGACCTCGGGGACGCCGGTCGTCACGACCTCGTCTACGCCGCAGCCGCGCTGCACTGGACGCAGCCGGAAGGCCGGTGGTCGCGCATGGCCGCGCTGCTGGAGCCCGGCGGCGTGCTCGCGTCGTTCGGCGGCCCGGTCCAGCTGGCCGACCCGGCCGTCGCGGACGCCGTGCGCGCGGCCCGGGAGCCGTTCCTCGAGAGCGACGAGATGGCCTCTCCCGACGGGACGCCGGCAGACCAGCCGATGCAGTGGCCGGGCACCGAGCTCGAGCGGTCCGAGTGGTTCACCGACGTGGAGCAGTCGGTCATCGAGCGACGCCTGACGATGGGTGCCGGCGACTTCGTCGGCTATCTGTCGACGGTCTCGGCCTACCTCGAGCTGCCGGCTGCCGACCGGGCGCAGGTGTTCGACCAGGTCCTGCAGGTCCTGCCCGAGACGGTCGAGATCAGCGCCGACGTCACCGTCCACCTCGCTCGTCGGGTGGCGGACCTCCCGTGACGGGTGCGCGGCTGCTCGTCACGACCAGCGGCGCCGCCTGGCTTCCTGCCGGCGGCGACGCGGAGGTCTGGGTCGGCGACGACGTGCCGCTGCCCGAGCCGACGATCATCGTGCGGCTCCTGCTGGCCCGGCGCCCGGACGGGGTGCCCGCTCGCTTCTTCTGTGTGCCGAGCGGCAAGGGGCTCGACCTGCCGACGCGCTACCTCGAGCCCGGCCCCGAGCGCGCCGACCCCTCGCTCGGGGTGGCACGCCTCGTGGCCGAGGTCCTCGGCGCGGCGAGCGACATTCCGATCCGGTGTATCGGCTTCGTGCGCAACGTCGTTCGCGTCCCCGACGCCACCTATCCCCACCCTGTGCCGTGGGCCCACGTGCCCGTCCTCACCGTCGACGACGACCCGGAGCCCGTGGTGGCCGGCGAGTGGGTCGACCTCGCGAGCGCCCGCGCCGGCCTCGGCGCCCGGCACTGGTGGCCGATCGTCGAGCACCACCTCGGTCCTGGCCGGGTGCCCGTCGACCGACCGTGACGGGCGTCAGCTCTCGCTGATCGCAGCGAAGGCCTGCTTGGTGTCGCGGTACCAGTCCATCGACTTCTTGGGGTGGCGCCACCGGCCCTTCATGGCGTCGCGAGCCTCCTGGTGGGTCGCGTCGCCGCTGGCCACCGCCTCCTTGAGGTGGCGGTCCTGGGCCTTGATGACGTCGTCGGCGCTCTCACCCTGGTGCGCGAGGTCGCAGGGCCCTCCGAGGGCGCGGCAGGTCATGCTCTTCATGGTCGTCTCCTTGCTGGTCGCTGTCACTGGTCGACGTCGCTGATCGACGTGCTGCCATGATGACGATCGAGGTCGGCAGAGTGTGACTGCAGGCCCTCACGGCCTGCACCGCCATGGATCAGAAGGTGACCGTGGCGCCCATCGACACGGTGCGGTCCTCCGGCAGGTTGAAGTAGCCGGTGGGCGACGCCGCGTTGTGGGCCAGCGCGAGGAAGAGCCGCTTGCGCCACGGCGGCATCGTCGGCTCGGCTCCCCGGTCGAGCGAGATGCGGGACAGGAAGTAGTAGGCGTCGTCGGTGTCGACGTCGACAAGGCCTTGGGCCCGGGCGAGCGCCAGGGCGCGCGGGACGTCCTGCTCCTCCTGGAAGCCGAACCGCAGCGTCAGGTGGGTGATGGCGTCGTAGGGGTCGCCGAGGTGGTCGAGCACGACTCGCTCGTCGTCGGGCACGAAGGGGACGTTCTCGGAGGAGATGCTGACGATGAGGACGAGCTCGTGGATGACGTGGTTGAAGGTCGCGTTCTCGCGCAGCGCCAACGGCGTCGAGTCCTTGCCGGGGTGCAGGAACACGGCCGTTCCGGGCACCTTCGCGACCGGGTCGCCGTGCAGCCACTCGATGAACGGCTCGAGCGGACCCTCCATCTCGGTGCGGCGGTCGGTGACCAGCCCACGGCCGCGCTGCCAGGTCAGCATCACCGTCGCGACGAGGACCGCGATGAACAGCGGCAGCCAGCCGCCGTGCAGGATCTTGGTCAGGTTCGCCCCGAAGTAGGTTAGCTCGAGCAGCCCGAGAGGGATGCCGATCATCAGCAGGCGACGACGGTCCCAGCCCCACCCTGCCTCCGCGTAGATGAGGAAGAGGGTCGTGGTGATGAGGAAGGTGCCCGTCACCGCCAGCCCGTAGGCGGTGGCCAGGCGCTCGGAGGAGCCGAAGAGCAGGAGCAGCGCGATGACCCCGACGAACAGCGTCCAGTTCACCGCCGGCACGTAGATCTGGCCACGTTCCCGCTGGGAGGTGTGGCGGACCGTCAGCCGTGGGAGGTAGCCGAGGCGCTCCGCCTGCCGGGACACCGAGTACGCACCGGAGATGACCGCCTGCGAGGCGATGACCGTCGCGACCGTCGAGAGGATGACGAGCGGGAAGCCGAGGGCGTCCGGGGCGAGGTGGAAGAAGGGGCTGACCGCCGTCGACGGGTCGCGGAGGATCAGCGCGCCCTGCCCGAGGTAGTTCAGCGTGAGCGCGGGGAAGACGACGAAGAACCACGCCCGACGGATGGGAACGGGCCCGAAATGGCCCATGTCGGCATACAACGCCTCGGCGCCGGTGATCGACAGCACGACGGCACCCATGGCCACGAAGGCGATCCCCGGGTGCTCGACGACGAACAGCACCGCGTAGTGGGGCGACAGCCCGGCCAGGATCGACGGGTCCCTGACGACCTGCGCGCCGCCGAGCACCGCGAGGACGGCGAACCAGACAGCCATGACGGGCCCGAAGAAGCGGCCGACGAGCTCGGTGCCGAACCGCTGGCCCGCGAAGAGCAGCGTGATGATCGCCGCGCCGATGGGCACCACGAGGTGCTCCACCCCGGGCGTCGACACCGAGAGACCCTCGATCGCGGACATGACGGAGATGGCCGGCGTGATGACGCTGTCGCCGTAGAAGAGCGAGGCACCGAGCACGCCGAGCAGCATGACCAGGCCGTACCTCCTGCCGCCCGGTCGGACGGCGGTGCGCGCCAGGGCGGCGAGGGCCATGACGCCGCCCTCGCCGTCGTTGTCGGCCCGGAGGATGAACACGACGTACTTCACGGAGACGACGAGCGTCACCGACCAGAAGACGAGGGAGATGACGCCGAAGACGTCTCCCGCCGACGTGGCCACCATGTTGTGGTCGACGGAGAAGACGGTCTGCAGGGCATACAGCGGCGACGTGCCGATGTCCCCGAAGACGACGCCGAGGGCACCGAGTGCGAGCCCTGCGACGCCGCGACGTGAGCGGTTCGGTACGTGTTCCACGACCAGCCATCCTCGCAGGCCTCCAGCGCGCCGACCCCGTCGTCGGAGGGGTCGGGCCGTCAAGATCGCGTCAAGACGCGCGATCCGGCGCCAGCAGTGACGAAGGGAACGGCTCCCACCGCGCGCAGGGAGAGGACACTGGAAGCAGAGCGGGGGGCTGCCGAAGGAGGCTGAGCCGTGACCGCGTGCGGCTGCACCGAGACCCACGACCGGGAACGGATCGTCCTGACCGGCGGACCCGGCGCGGGCAAGACCGCCGTCCTCGAGATGGTGCGTCACACGCTGTGCGAGCACGTCCTCATCCTTCCCGAGGCGGCGACCATCGTCTTCGGCGGCGGCTTCCCCCGGCAACAGGACCGGGAGTCCCGGCGCGCCGCCCAGCGAGCGATCTTCCACGTCCAGCGCGAGCTCGAGGTGACCGGGGACGTCGCGCGCCCGGCCGTCGTCCTGTGCGACCGGGGCACCGTCGACGGCCTCGCCTACTGGCCCGGACCGCCGGAGGACTTCTGGGCCGCGACCGGCACCGAGGCCCGGGAGGAGTTCGATCGCTACGACCTCGTCGTCCACCTGCGGACGCCGACCGTCGGCTACGACCACGCCAACCCGTTGCGGGTGGAGACCGCGGCCGCCGCGGCCGCGATCGACGCCCACCTCGAGAGGGCCTGGCGCGGGCACCCGCGCAGGGTCCTCGTCGAGCCGACCGGTGACTTCGTGGACAAGGCCCGCTCGGTGGTCGCGCTCCTGCTCGCCGAGCTGCCGGCCTGCTGCTCGCGCAACCTCGAGGCCTCGCTCAGGCGCCCGAACCACCCCGCCCAGGTCGCAACCCCGCCGCGTTCGGCGACCGGCGGCTAGCAGCGGGTCCGGACCACGGACCCGGAGGTGGAGCTGGCGAGGGGACTCGAACCCCTAACCGCCTGTTTACAAGCCGTCGAGGGGAAGGACGGCCGAAACGTGCGCTGACCTGCGTAAAAGCCATCGACGAACTTGACGACAACGCCGGTCGTGCGATCCACGTTCGATTGCGCATGTCCATCCCTGCCGATCCGTGCCGCGAGCCGGCGTTCTCCACCAGCCTGGTCCTGACCCACGCTAGGCCCCCCGGACCACCCGCGGCGTCGAGGGCAACCTGTCCGGCGGGCCTCAGCTTGGCGACTACCTTCACACCCCGCTGGATGCCCTGGTTCCGGCGCGGTAGGCATAGCTATGGGCACGAGAGCGCTTCACCAACGGGCTGTCAACCCCCACACACAAGCGACAGCCGAGGAGGAGGCATCACCAACCAGCTGGCACCCTTGGCAACGCGGGCGTGCCTGTCGCGGCCGCCGCGGCGATATCGGCCGCTTTCGATGGTCGCGACGAGGAGCCTCAGACGGACCAGGGTGTGCCCATCGTTGACGCGGACATTCGCGTGGACCATGAACGGGCAAGCGGCAACGGCCGGGATGACAAGAACGACGCCGACGGCGCGTCTGGCCTTTTGGACAAGGCCGGATCCACCGCCGATGACGGAGTGCCGGTCCGCACCGCCGACGCGAATGACGACCGGCGCCGCTCGTCGGACAAAACCGACGACAAAAAAGCGGGGGTGGTGAGTCCGTCCCGGAAGCCGTATCCGCAGGGCCGGTAGCGAAGGTATGGCCAGGCGGTTTCCGTCCCTATACGCTTCGAGCTCTGCACCGCGGTGTCCGGGCAGGAATCTCCACGCCGTTAGACGCTCGGATGGGCCGAAAGCAACATCTCTGAACGTTCGCGGATCCGCACGGATGAGACCAGAAGTGGGACCACAGCTGGTGACCTCGATGTGCCGAGCACAGCGTCGTCACCCGCGAAATGCCGACGCGTCCGACAGGGGACGACTGACCAGCGCATGCATTCGGAGTTGCCGCTAGGGCGACGCACCTACGGCTTTACAGTCCGGACCCTGCGATTCGCTGAGCAGCAAGAATACGCGAGGCACCGGCATTTCCCCACACATTCCCCACAGGCGTTCGTGCTCAGCCATGGACCTTCGCCGTCCGCCGGAGAGAGCCAAGCACTGGGTGGCGCGTCGCGACAGGCCTAAAGCCGCGTCGCCTAGACCAGCGCGCTCGATAGCCTCTGCCACCAGAAGGTGGAGGGCCGCGCCTACGACCAGGGCGCTCTCGTCGAAGACGACGTCGTCAGCGTGGTTGAAGGAGGTGCTGCCCCCTTGCGCCGACGTACACCATCGCTCCCGGCCATCGCCGAAGGAAGTACGCGAAGTCCTCAATCACCATGACGGCGCCGGCATCTCGGCTGTAGCCGCGATCCCGTCACGCTCACTTAGCCGTGTGAGCAGCCGGCCCATGAAGGCGGGGTCGTTGACCACCGCGGGATAGCCCTCGTGGATGCAGACATCTCCGCTCAGTCCCTGCCTTTGGACGACGCCTGAAACGATGCGCTCTAGACGCTCGGTCAGCGCTGCCCTCGAGCGAGGGCTGAGGCTTCGCAGGGTGCCACGAAGGCGACCGTGGGCGGGAATCACTTTGACCGTGTTGCCGATTTGGCTCTCTGCCCGGTTGCGACCACCGCCTCGGACTGTGAGAGCTACGCGACGGCCAGCTTGAGTGCCCCTGTGATCTCACCCGCAGCATCCACTAGGTTACCGACGAGGTGCGGCTGGCTCGCGTGGCCGCTTGGCCCGTGCAGCTCGATGGTGAACGAGTCGCGGTAGGCCATGAAGACCTCGGGTCGCCAAAGAACCAGCCCCGGGGGTGCAGTGGCGTGGACCTGGACCGCGAAGGCCTCGGCCTGGCCGCTGAAGCGCAGGTTCACGTGCTCGAGGACAACCAAGGCCCCTCGGTCCAACTCCTCCCCCGGCTGGAGACGAGGACAGTGTCCCTCTTGGGCGGCACCTGGGTGAGCACCTTTCGCCGCTCCAAGCAGCATGGACAAGCGAAGGTCGTGTCCGCACGCATGAATGGCGCCGGGCGTTGAGCGATGGGAACGGCACTGCAGCGCGCTCTGTGACTGGAAGGGCATCCATGTCCGCACGTAGGACCGAGCTGACGCCGTCCGGAGCCGCACCTGCCATTCGAGCGCCGATCCCCGCCCCAAGGTGGGGCCTCGACATCGAGGCCGAGGTCAGTGAGGACGCGTGCCACGTAGTCGTGAGTCGCCGGCAGCTCGGGACCCACCTCCGGGTCCTGGTGCAGGTGCCGCCGGTCGGCGACCATCCACCCCAGCGCCTCCTGTGCCTGTTCCAGCCGGTTCACCGCGTTCGGACCTCCGTCACACGCAAGGCGCATGCCGAGGCGTCGAACTGAGCGTCACGGTGCAGCGTGCTTCTCCCGGCGACCTTGATGGCGCGCTGGACACTCTCGCCCCAGGCGCCCGTCGTGTCGACCGGGTCCACCTGTAGCGCAGGAACGTGCCGGGCTCGGTCCCCACCTCGCGCACCAACGTGGCGGTCGCCATGCCAAGCCACGTCAGTCCCATGGCGGAGTGGTCACGCCCACGTCAGTGGACAGGACGTCGAGCCGAAGGCCTTCATGCCGGCCGAGGGAGAGAGCGGGCCGGAGGCCGGCCGCTCCTACCGACGGTTTCGTCTGCCGGGCCACCGGGCCACCTCCGACGTCGTGGCGGGCGCATACCCCTTCCTGGCCGAAGGAGGCCTGGGCAGCAGAGGCGTCTACGTCGGCCAGGACGCCTGGTCCGGCGGCGGCTACTGCTTCGACCCCTGGGTGCTCTACCGCGATCGCGTGATCATCAACCCCAACTGCCTCCTGGCCGGCGTGGTCGGCAAGGGAAAGTTCTGCCTCGCCATGTCACTCGCAACCCGGTCCATCGCCTTCGCGCGCCGTGTCTACGTGCCAAGCGACCCTAAAGGCGAATGGTCGGTCGTGGCCGAGGCGGTCGGCGGTGCCGCGTTCCAGCTCGGTGGCGCATCGACGGACCGCCCCAACCCTTTGGATCCCGCACCTCGTGGGGCTAGTCTCGCCGACGCGCAGTGGCACGCGCTGGTGACCAATAGTCGACGCGCGCTCGTCGGATCCTTGGCGCAGTCCTCCCTCGGATGCGCACTGCGCTCCATCAAACACACCGCTCTTGACGTGGCTCTGTCCGGCGCGGCAGCTGAGACAGCCGAGCCGACGCTGCCACTGGTCGTGGATCTCCTGCTGGAGCAGCGCACATCGCTTCCAGGTGCCTGCGCCACGGACCTGGCGCGCGACGGCCAGCGACCTCGCGCACGCACTTCGCCGGCTCGTTGCTGGAGACCTCAGCGGTCTCTTCGATGCCCCGTCCAAGATCGCGTTCGACCCCCTGTCATGGCTGTCGGACCAGTCCAACTCTGGCTGCATTCCGTCGTCCCAGACGTCGGTCTCGCAGAACCGGGAAGGCCCGTCGGGTTTCACCCACTAGCTGAAGGTCAATCTCGACGCTCAACACTCCCTCGTCGGCCCCCAACGCTCCCGCGACTTCACCGGTCGGCGCGATCACTTGGCTGTGTCCACCCATGGTAATTCCACGGTGGGTGCCGGCGGTGTTGCACTGCAGCACCCAGGCTTGGTTCTCCACCGCGCGGGCCCGGCCGAGAAGGCTCCAGTGCTCGACGCGCTCAAGCGGCCAAGCGGCCGGCACTATTAGCATGCCGGCCCCTTCATCGGCGGCCAGGTTCCGGAACATCTCCGGGAAGCGGAGGTCATAGCAGGTGGCGAAGCCAAGAGTCACAGCAGCCCCCCCAGGGAAGGCAAGATCGGTAACCACCAGCCGATCGCCCGCCTCGAGCAGCCGCGGCTCACCGTCCCCGAATCCAAACCGATGGATCTTCCGGTACGTTGTTCGGAGTTCACCCTCGGGGGAGAGCAACACCGCCGTATTCCAGAGCCCGCGCCCTTCCAAGCCTCGGCTCGCGTCCTCGGTGGCCCGCTCTATGAGCGATCCACCGTGCAGCCAGAATCCGCGACGTGCTGCAACCGCCGCAAGGCGGCGGACAATGGCGCCGTCGAGGGTCTCGGCCAGTTCTGCCCAAGTGTCAGAGGCAAAGCCGCCATGGGCCCACAGTTCCGGCAGGACCACCAGATCCGTATCCGGCAGGTCCTCCACCTGCATTGCGACACGCTCAACCCGATCGGCGAGCGACTCACCGTCACCATAGCTGACCTGAATCAGGGAAACGCGCACCGGCGATTTCATTGTCGTCTCCGTCTCGTCTGTGCCGTGGATTGCGTCATGGACTTCTCATCAAGGCTGATTGCGAACGCTGATCAGAAGGAGACGCATCCCGCTGTGTCGCAATGCTGGGCGTAGGGTCACAAACTCGCTGAGTACGAGGCTGCCCTTGGTGGCTACCTGGTGTCCCTTTGGGAGACTCAGACGTTTGTCAGCGACCGATCGAACGAGCTCGCGCCGAGGCATAGCCTGCGGCGAACACGCTGATCAGGGCCGCGGCAATGGTCACCAGCGTGCCCGCCGCCGGCAGTGCCTTGCTCCACGAAGTTCCGCCCGCTAGTGCCAACACGTCGAGGACCTCCTCTGCCGGCCGGACCGGCACAGTTCGCACAGCCGTCTGGTGGGCGGTGTCGGCGAGCGCAGTTGGCGACGATGGCGTCGCGGCGGTTGCGGCCGGACCGCCCTCGGCAATCACCATCTCCTGCAGCCTTTCGGCGAACAGGCCCATCAGAGCACCACTCACCTCGGCCAGCACGCCACGCCCGAACTGGGCCACCTTGCCGGTCAGGGCTAGGTCGGTCTCGACCGTGACCTTCGTGCCGGCACCATGCGATGTGAGTGTGGCCGTCACCGTGGCGGTGGCGTCCCCTTGCCCGCGAGCGTCCTTGCCGCGAGCCAGGAGGACCGCCCTCCGGTTCGCCGCGTCCAGTTCGGTGAACTGCGCGAGCCCCTTGTATTGAGCCGTGATAGGACCAACCTTTATCTTAGCCTGGCCGTGGAAGTCGTTGCCCTGCTTCGAAGTGATGGAGGCGCCCGGCAGACACGGAGCGACCTTCTCCAGGTCGGTCAGCAGGGTCCAAGTCTCCTCAGGGGGGAGACCGACCTCGAACTCATTCAGCAACTGCATCGGCTTTACTCCTCTTCTCCATCCGGCAACCCGGAAATCCTGGTGATGGTCCGTTGGTTGACGGTCGACTGTTTATGGGTCCGCTTAGTGCGCTGCTAGCCTGGGACCGACAACCCAAACCGGTACTCCGACGCGCCCGGCGGGAAGTCGCCGCCGTGCTGGAGTACCTCCGCCATTGCCCGCACTTTTGCCAAGTAGGCATGCCCAACCGCGAGCTGGCCGGGTTCCCAAGCAGCAAGCGCGTCCGCGATATTGCCGTGCGTCTTCTCGAGCTGGTCAGCCAAGGCCCACGCATCCGCCGCGGCCTTCGCCGCGCCCGCCGCGGCGTGAGGCCGCGGCGTGGTCGCCGCATCGCCGATCAGGACGACGTTCCCGAATGCCATCTGTTCGATCTCGGCGTCTGCGACGACCGTCACGAACGGCTTGGGGGCGGCCGAGATCAACTCGCGAAACGGTCCACAAAGTTGGTCGGCGGCGCGTGCCTGGAAGCCTAGGAGGTTGGCCTCGGTCAGCAGCTCATGGTGGACTGACACCGATCGTCGCTCTCCGGTAGCGTCGGTCATCAGTCGGTCCAGATCCGGCCCCTCAGCAACGTTCCAGTACCATTGGAAGTTAAGGCGGTGTCGCCCCGTTAGCCGTCCATCCCCCGATACCTGCGGTATCGGGTAGGCGATAATGTGGCTATCATCGAGCAGCCCGTAGCTGAATGCATCTTGGAAGAAGCCCCAGGTTTCCTTCGAGACATCGTTCTGGTCCACCATCCCGCGCCAAGTTACGTAGCCGGCGTACTTCGGCTCGATTCCAAGGAGGGTTGATCTAGCGACAGATGCGCCGCCGTCCGCGCAGACGATCAGGTCCGCGGCGACCGTAGAGCCATCCGCGAACTTGGCGACCAGGCCGGCGCTCGTCCTGACGATGCCGATGAGGCGCCGTCCTAGGTGATACCGGTCGGTTCCGTACGCGTCGAGCAGCTTCCGGTAGACGGCGTTGTAAGCGGTGAAGCGCCAGGATGCGCCAACCTCGCCCTTCAACTGTGCCGTCGAGGCGTCGTAGTATCGCATGCTGGAACTGGGGACGCTCAGCTCGCCGAGTGTGGCACCGGTTCGCTCGAGGAGGTACCTGACCAGTTCGGGCTGGACAACGATTCCTGTCCCGAAGCCTGATAGCAGCTGGGGTGCGCGCTCATAAACATCGACCTCGTAGCCGATGTCGCGCAACACGTTGGCGGCAGTTAGACCACCGATCGATCCGCCGACAACGGCGACCTTCGCCCTGCTCATCCTCTGACACTTCCCCTCGTCGCGCATGCTATTCAGCGGTCACGTAGCGGCAGTGCAATCGGCCGCAGAGGTGCGCCGCTCGCGCCGCGCAGCCTGATGGGCGCCGCGATCAGGCAGAACTCGTTCACGTTGTCGCGCGAGAGGTCTTCCAGGTTCGCGAGCTCGATCATCGGAACGCCGGCCTCGGCCAGGAAGTGACAGTGGCCCGGTAGCCAGTTGTCCTCGTGCTGCGAAGGACCGACCTCCACGCACTCCTGGTCGGCCCCGATCGCCGAGATGCCTTGTCCAGTGAGCCAGTTCGCCGCCTCAAGGCTTAGCCCTGGAGGGTTGCCCAGGACCTTGGACCCATCCGGCCAGTACCGCATCCGACCTGTGCGGACGAAAGCGACGTCCCCTGCTTCTAGCGTCAGACCAGCGTCGGCGAGCGCCTTCTGACAGTCACCGACGGTGATCGCGTAGCTGTCGGGCAGGCAGTCGACGTCCTTGATCTTGGCGATGTCGAGCAGGACGCCGCGAGTGATGATCGGCGGGATCAACTCCGCACCGCCCTTGATCCAGCCTCGGCTGCCGAGGTGCTGATCGACCTCGAAGTTGTTGTAGATCTTGCCGTCGACGCCAAAGTGGTTGAGCGAGTCGATGTGCGTACCAGTGTGCGTGTACATAAACACGACGTCACCGGAGTAGCAGACGTGTCGGTTACCAGCGCCAACGCCGTTGAGGTTGTCGACGACAGTCCCGGCCGGGGTGTGGCTCATGAAGATCTGGTAGCCGGGGTCACCTGCGGCCTGGAAGCTGGGCATGCCGACGAAGTAGTCGATGCTGAGGTCGTAGGTGGAGGAGCCGTCGACGCGGGAGAGCACGGCCGCCGACTTCGCGGCGCTCAGGTGGTTGAGCGCGCCGAGTTCGTCCTCGGGTCCCCAGGGGCTCGTCGACACCTTGATGCCGGCCTGCTGTCCCATCAGGCTTCGTTCCGCACGAAGTCGACGACGGCGCGCTCGGCCAGCTTGGGCTTGAGCTTCGACACGACCTCGAGGTGGAACTCGTCGACCGAGTAGCGTTGCAGGTCCTCCCAGGAGGCAAAGTCGTTGATCAGTACGCCGCTGAAGGGCTGACCGTTGTCACCGGGGTCACCCTCGTGAGCGCCGAGCTCCCAGTACGAGATGTAGGGGTACGGCTCACGCAGAGTGTTCAGCAGGTCGATGACCTCGTCGTTGCTCTGACCCTCGGCCACCCGCCAGGAAAACACGTGGCGAATCATGGGCTCCTCCTTTTGAAGTGATATTGCACCTTCCGGCAAGGCCTAGTCTCCGAGACCCGGGCAAATCCAGGCATCTCCATGCTCCGCAAAATTGGCACAACCTTTGCCGGAAGCCGATAAACCGGGCTTGCCGCCGCTCGGAGGGTCCGTCAGGGTGACGTTCCACCGACCCGACGTCCGGTGACCGCACCTCCATATGCGGTTGCCGGACATCGTCGAAGGACTACTCCAAACAAGCCTTCAAACCAAGTGGAATTCACCGGGATCTCGAGCGTTGCGAGGGTGGATTGTCGTCACGAACCCCTGAGAAGGGCGGCATGGAACGACGCGGTACCCGGCACAATTTCGACGCGAGGTTCTAGATTTGCTCGAGGCCGGTTGGTCGGTCGCAAACGTTGCCGCGACCATGTAATCAGCGATCAGTCGGCTTACTCGTGGCGCCGCCAGGACCGGATCGGCCGCGTCCGATCCTCGAGCTGACGTACGTCGAGAAGCCAAGCTCATCGCCGCACGCCAGCGGATCGTAGCCCTAGAGACCGAGCTGAAGACCACCCGGCGGGCGATCAAGCTGGTGCGCTAGGCGGTGCCACCAAAGGGTGGTTCGAGGGCCATCGCGGTGTCGCCCGGGAAGGACTCCCTCTACAGTGGCCTGACGGGTCCTGAAGATGTCGGAGTCGGGCACTACCAATGGCAAGTCAGCTTCCCTCGGACCGAGCCATCCGGCACCTGTATCTGAAGAATCCGATTCGTCAGATCCACGCGACCTCCCGTGTGCATCTGGCTCACGGTGGGTCCACGCCGAACTCACACTAGGCCAGAAGGCTCCCGCCGGCCATCGCTGCGTCGAGCTGCTGATGCGACGAGCGAGGTCGTGGGCGTCTGCGGCCGGCGAAAGTGGAATTACACTCTCATCGACATCTTCGGCGCGGACCTGGTCAGACGCGGCTTCGCATGACCGGGCTCTAACCATCTGTGGGGTCACCCATATCGCCGAGCAGCGCATCCGCGAAGCAAGGTCTGATGCGCCGCAGTCTGGACACGTACCCCGCCGGATCCTGGGCTGTGGATCGAATCCTTACCGTCAGCGGCGCTGGTGAGGAACGACTTGGGAATGGCGCCGACTCCCGGGAGGCGCCGGTCTGGAGCCCGGGACGGTGCCCACTCCGACCAGGGCGTGCAGTTCGGGTCTTGCGTCTTCACTAAGCGGGCCGAGAACTCCGGGCACGTGCCGTCGATGGGATCAATCGGCGGCTCCTACGACTTCCTCATGATCGAGTCGTTTCGGTCCCCGATGCTTTCCGAGCTCCTCGACTGGCAACGCTGGACGACGCCGGCTCGAGCCCGCCAACGCGCTGTTCGACGCCATCGAGATTTGGCACGACCGTCGACGCCCACACTCCACGCTCGGCGACCTGACTCCACGGGACTTGAGGCATCCCAAAGTCTCCCGACATGCCGGGCGGTTCAACTGGACCAGCCATTCGGGTACTGGCATGACAGCGTCGAGGTTTTTGGCCGTGGGCAGGGGCCGGGCTTCAGCGGTCCACCCGGGACTGAGTCTCATTGCATCTGCCCTTAAGGAGGCCTTGACCGCTCCACGTCTGTGGGTGAGTCCCCCGTGTGCCACCCGTGACCCGAAGCGGTTCGAAACGCGGTCTCGCTCAGTCGGGCACGAACTTCAGCCCAACTGCGGAAGCCACTGAGCTGGGACTGAGGCGCCGAGATCAGACTGCACCCTCTGACCTGATTGCCATGTAGAAGACCTGATCGACTTCTGCAGTCGGGAAGGCTCCGGACACGATCGTCGTTGCCTTCCACTGTCACTTCAGCCGAATGTGGCCCGAACCGACGAGGCGGTTCCCACTGGTTATTGCAACAGTGGATTGGTTTGGGAGGCGAGCAGCGCGCCGGGGAAGTCCGAGGACTGCTCGGCGCGTCGGTTGAGTTCCCGCCCGAGGCGAAGCAGGACGGCGCGGGCGTGGGTGGATACGTCGGCCCCCATAGGGAAGTAGTGGCGCAGCAGGTCGTTGGTGTTCTCGTTGCTGGGACGCTGCCAGGCGAGCACGGGTCGCAGAAGTAGATGTCGACCCCGAGGTCGGTCGCGATCTTCTCGTGGGCGGACATCCTCCGGAACGAGCGCCGTCAGCTCAAAAGCAGCTCAACATCGGCCAAGAGGCGTCTCAAGGTTCAGTCATCGAGCGAGACCGTCCCGGAACGCTCGAGGATGTTGTGCGCTCTGATAGCAAGCCATAAGTCACATACATCCGCCGTCGAGCTCAGGCTTCGGCCAGTGAGGCTCTCAATGCGAGCCACACGCCCGATCAAGGTTTGCCGATGAATGAAGAGCCGCTCGGCCGTTGCTTTCCAACTGCGATTCTCCTCGAGGAAAATCATCAGGGTGCGGACTAGATCAGTGCCGCGCGACGCGTCGTAGGTAAAGAGAGGCCCAAGGACCTTGTCTGAAATGAGCTCGAGGCCGCTCGATTCCATGGGCAGCCACTGTGGTGCTGGGGCATCGACATATAACTGCAACGGAAGCTTCGTCGCCACCGCTGAGCGAAGGGCCCAGCGCGCCTGTCGCTGACACACCAGCAAGTCGGTGTCGCCAGCAGCGGCCGAACTCACGCCAATCGTACTTCCTGGAAGGTTATCCGTGAGCACCCGGCCGAGCGTATCGATCGTCCCCGTAGGGAGCCGGACAAGGATCGCGCCACGCTCGCCACGCCGGGTCACACAATGCTCGAAGTTGTGCTCTAGAAGGTAATTGTGTATGTCGTTCCAGCCGTGTGGCACCTCATTTAGCGCTACGACCGCAAAACAGAATTGAGCCTGTGGATCAGATCCTGGAAAGAGCTCATGGAGCGCGTGGTTGCGTTGCTGCTCTGACTCATGCAACATGCGGGCCAGTCGTTCGCTTCCTTCGCGCCGGGCCTGCTCCCGCTGCTTGAGCAGGTCACCTGCCAAGTGGCTTAGAATCGTCACGATGTGATGCATCGACAGGAGGTCCGGTTCCTGTCGGCCGCCGGTCCGTGTTATAAGGACTCCAACCGGCTGCCGTTGGACTCGTATCGGAAGCACGTAGGCAGGACCATCGACCTCAAGTACTGGAATCTCCTTCGGATATCGGAGTGCCGGACTTGTGTCATCCAGCACGTCGTCAACAACGGCTTGGGGGATGGGGAAGGGAGGGGTGCCGATGTCGTCGAATAAAGATGCACCGCTGCGCGTCACTGACCAGATGCGGAACCCAGTGACCTGTTCGAGCCGCCCTATGATCTCGCCGGTCGACATCGATTGCTGGCTGGCCTCGCCGAGCACCTGATAGGTGCGCAGGTGCGTGGTGAGCCGTCGATGTAAGGCGTCTTGGTTGGCTAGTGCCACCGTCTCGGAGATGGCGATGAAAGGAACTCCGCCGCTGACCTCGATAATTGGGATTTTGAGATCATCCGAAGCCTCGAGCAGTTCGGGTGTCAGGGGTGGGGCGTGCATCCCTATGCCGATCGCGACTCCAGAAACTCCGATCCGAGACAACCGACGGAGATAGGCGACCTGGAGCGCCGCGTCTTCAGGGAGCGCCATGCCCGTCGTCATCAGGAGTTCCTTACCCCGGAACCATAGGGTTGGGTCCTCGAGCTCGCTGAGGTGGGCCCACCGGATCTGATTGTCGACCCCCGTCGCGCCCGCGACCAGGCTGCAACTCAGCTCGGCGTGTTCGAGCAGTTGCCCGACTGTCATCATGTCATCCGCTCCATCCCGCTCAGACTCAGTTAGAAGCTCGGACGTCCCCGCCGCGCTTACATACAATTGTCTGGTGATCGGCATCACCTTGCGGGCGATGATACGCCTCAAAAGGCTGGGTGGCCGCAGCGGCTACAATCGGCGAGGCCCTCAGGCTCGGTAGCGACCAGTTTCCGGGCCCGATGGACCTCGAGGATGCCCCGGCCTGCGCCGGGCCCGTGTCGAGGTGGGCGCCCTCGCCCGTCCGGCGGCTAAGGAACACGATCCACGACGAGATGCCGGACGCCTTCGCCATACCCGACGCTTCCTCGCCGCGGAGTCAGCCCCGGCACGACGTCGACGAAGTGCGCCGCCCGGGTCCGACAGGAGATCCATGGCCAGCGCGACCGCAAAATAGAGCGATCTCGGCCCTCCTCGGTCCATGTGCCCGATGATTCGCTGCACTCCGAGGACTTTCGGTTGGTGTCGAGTGAAGTCGCCCTACACCTGCGGTCGTCCAGCCCTCCAGGCAAACTCAGCGTTCAACTAATGTCATTAGGTATGTCTACGTTTCGCGCGTCTCGGCGCTTTTCAGCCCGCGATGCGCAGCCTTTCCACGACGGCCGCAGCGACCTCCGCAGTCCGTGCTGTGCCCCCAAGATCAATCGTGCGAATGCCGTCGGCCAGTACGTCCTCGAGGGCAGACATGAGCGTCCGGGCTGAGCCGGCCTGCCCAAGGTGTTCTAGCATCAGCACCCCGGCCCAGATCTGACCAACAGGGTTGGCTACTCCCCTGCCGGCAATGTCAGGTGCCGAGCCGTGCACCGGCTCGAACATCGAGGGATTCAAGCGCTCCGGGTTCAGGTTCGCCGAGGGGGCGACCCCGATCGAACCCGCTGTAGCCGCTACGAGATCGGATAGGATGTCGCCGAACAGATTTGACGCGACGATTACGTCCAGCGAGAACGGTCGAAGGACAGCCCTCGCCGCGAGCGCATCGATCAACACCGACTCGAGGCGAACCTCGGGGAAGTCCGCGACCACTTCGGCGACGACCTCGTCCCAAAATGGCATCGAGTGGATGATGCCATTCGACTTGGTCGCCGAGATCAGCGATCCGGAGCGGGTCGAGGCCAACTCCGCGGCGAACCTCGCGACTCGGCTGACTCCGGAACGGGTGAAAAGGGCTTGCTGAGTGACGAGCTCCTCGGCATCACCCGTGTACGCCCGGCCACCCATCTCGGAGTACTCGCCCTCGACGTTCTCGCGTACGACCACGATGTCAAGCCCGCCAGATTCGCGCAACGGCGAGGTCACGCCGGGGAGCAGCCGCACTGGCCGTAGGTTGACGTACTGGTGGAAAGCTTTCCGGATTGGGATGAGCAAGCCCCACAGGCTGACATGATCCGGAATGTCAGGGTGTCCAACAGCGCCGAGAAAGATTCCGTCTCCGTCTCTGAGCTGGTCGAGCCCGTTAGCTGGCATCATCGCGCCGTCGACACGGTAGCGATCCGCTCCCCAGTCGTGGTGCCGCCATTCGAAGCGGAACCCATCCCGCCTAGCCACGGCCGTAAGGCATTCCAAGGCAGCGGGCACGACTTCTTGGCCGATCCCATCTCCAGCGATCACGTCGATGGTGTAGTTCTCCATACACAACTCCTTTTTGGCCACCCGACACATGAGACATAGGGGCGCTGACCGGATGAGATCAACGGCCCTGCAGGGAAAACAGCGCCGGGGCTGCACAGGTGGGGCCGGGTTCACGCTGCGCACGCGTCCCACCACTTCATCGCGTTGAGGAATATGGCGCGACGCGAGGAGCTGCGACGTGAAGGCGCCGCAGCTTGCGCTATGGAGCTGCCGTCGAAAGCAATGCTTCGGCGAGCCGCATGCGCCGGAGTCCACCTCGAACCGGGAGCCATGGCTCAGTGAGTCCTCGCAGGCGACTATGGCCGCCTCCCCTTCATTGACGAAACCGAGCGTCAACGTACGCAGGCGGGGCCGTGGCCGACGCGAGGTAGTTCAGGGAAGGCGTCATCGCCAACGCGGATCACGGAGAGTGAGCCAGGGGGTCCTGTGCGTGAGTTGGGGTTTGCGAGTTACCGACACGGGCGTTCACACGACACGGGCGTCGCGTTCGATTGTGTCGGCCGAGACTTCCGTGTCGGCCCACGTGAGCTCAAGGGTTCCTCGCTGCCGCAACTCGGCAATGAACTCATCGGGGTCGTAGTAGACCTCTGGATCGACGAAGCCCCATTGCTGGCCGGTTCCGCGCTTGGCAAGCAGTTGAGCTCCGACTGCTGCGCAGATGCCGGTTTGCCTGCCCGTAGCGATGTCTCCCCACTCCACAGGATGCGTGAGGTTGTATATCCGACGGATGGTCTGGCCGTCGAGAGTTCCGAGAACCTCGACCTGTGTGAAAAGGAGGCACGGCGTCGTTCGGATGCCACCCCACTTTTGCCAGATGCGAGCACGCGTAGCGTCTAGGGCCGTGACACCGTGCATGCCTTCAAGCTCCACCGAATCCAGCAGGCCATACTTATTGAGTACGCGCATGTCGTTCATGAGCTCGACTGGCCAGGTCACGCGCATCCCGCAGAACTTCAACTCAGGAAAGTGCTTGGGCAGGGTCCGCGGCTCTGTATGCGAGACGAAGTAGACGTGCTGCTTCCCGACCGGTTCAGGGAACTCCGCGAGACGGGACCCGTCCATCGATGCGGCCCAATGATACCGCCCATTCTGAAAGTACTGCCGCGTTGGGGTATCGTCCGCCAGCTCCCAAAGAATCGTATCGAGCAGGCCTGGAGAGGGGGCGATCGCCCGCCAGGTCACTCCCTGGATGTGCACTTCCTCCACTGACGTGAGTTCTCGATGTGCGTGGCTCACAAGGACATTGGAGAGACCAGGGCTCGATCCCAGACCAGATACCGCCGTAATGCCGGCATCTGCGACGGCACGCCGCTGCGTTGGGGTGGGCTCCGAGATGAGGTCTGCGTAGTTGACGCCCGCCTCGATTGCCAATTCAATGACGTCGTCGAAGAGGGTCAAACTCGTGCAGTTCATCAACAGATCGGCGCCCTGCAGAGCGTCGAGGACCCCGTCTCGATTTTTTAGGTCGACTACCCGTCCCTCAACGTGATTACTTTGAGTGGCCGACACAAGCTCATCAAGCCGGTTCCCGTCCACGTCAAGCAGGAGCAGACTGCCAATATCGGTGCAGGCGGCGAGGTCCTTTGAGATCCATGTGCCGACCTCACCAGCGGCACCGAGCACTACGACTCGAGGGCGCTGCTGGCGGCTGTCGAGGGCCTCCATCAGAAGTGGACCCCTCGATCGAACTGCCGACGGCGGCTGTCATCGATGCTGCGTGTGGTCATGCTTCCTCCAATTCTATGTCCCTGAACAGATACCAGTATCTGCCGTGTGCTCGGCTTCAAACAGTGGGCAAAAGTATGACCTGCACCCGGCGGATTGGACATTCATCTGGAGTAGGACCGGTCATCGTCTTGCAGAGATTCAGTCGGTCACTTAGGCAGAGCCCCGCTGGGTGGTGGGCGTTGAGGGTTGGGTCCCTCGGGCCCACTCGCCGCTTGAGTGCGCATGCTGAACGACCCACCCACGGACCCTCACTGCGGTCGGGCTCGTCGACCACCCCGCGGATGTCCCGCTCTCGAGCGACGGGCAGGCTGGCCGCGTCCATAGATGGGGACGCGCCCTCGCCTGGCCGCCTCCGGAACCCCCTGCCGGCTACAAGGTCCTCCAGGTATCACTGCCCGCCGCCGGCCGCGGAATCACCGGCTGGTGGGAGCCACCACGGGGGTCGTACGCGGGGTCGTACGCGGGATGGTGGTGGTGGATCGGGCCCTCGGTCACGGCCAGCCGCTCCCCCGCGCCGCCCCAGCGCAGCGCGATGACCTCGGCGGCGATCGAGATCGCCGTCTCCTCAGGGGTGCGGGCGCCGAGGTCGAGGCCGATCGGCGAGCTCATCCTCGCCAGCTCGGGCTCGGTCAACCCGGCCTCCCGGAGCCGGGCGAGGCGGTCCTCGTGGGTGCGCCGCGACCCCATGGCGCCGATGTAGGCGACCTCGGGCAGCCGCAGGGCCACCTCGAGCAGCGGCACGTCGAACTTCGGGTCGTGGGTCAGCACCGCGAGCACGGTGCGGCTGTCGATGCGGCCGGCGTCGACCTCGCCCTGGAGGTAGTCGTGCGGCCACTTGACGACAACCTCGTCGGCCCCGGGAAAGCGGGTCCTCGTCGCGAAGACGGGCCGGGCGTCACACACCGTCACGTGGTAGCCGAGGAAGCTGCCGACCCTCGCCACCGAGGCGGCGAAGTCGATGGCGCCGAAGACGAGCATCCGCGGCTTGGGGGCGTGCGCCGCGACGAAGACGCGCATCCCCTCGCCCCGGCGCTCCCCGTCGGGGCCGTAGGTGAGGATGGCCGAGCGCCCCTGCGCGAGAAGCCCTCTGGCGTCGTCGCGTACGGCGTCGTCCGCGCGTCCACTGCCGAGCGAGCCGAGGATCGACTCGTCCTCGTCGCCCTCGTCCGGTCCGTCGGCCTCGGGGTGCACGACGACGCGGCGTCCGACCCACGCAGGGTCGGGGTGCTCGATGACCGTGACAACGGCGACGGGCCGGCCCGCCTCGATGTCGGCGGCGACGTCGCCGAGCTCGGGGAACGTCTCGCGGGAGACCTTCTCGACGAAGACGTCGAGGATGCCCCCGCAGGTCAGCCCGACGGCATACGCGTCGTCGTCGCTCACGCCGTAGCGCTGGAGCACGGGCGCGCCGGAGTCGACGACCTCCTGGGCCAGCTCGTAGACGGCGCCCTCGACGCAGCCGCCGGAGACGGAGCCGACGGCCTCACCGCCGGGGCCCACGAGCATCGACGCGCCGGGCTGGCGCGGCGCCGAGCGCCACGTGCCGACGACGGTGCCGACGCCGACGGCCTCGCCGGCCGACCACCACTGCATCAGCTCGTCCATCACCTCACGCATTGGCGACCACCTCGATCAGCTCCTCGAACGCCGCGAGCGAGTGCCCCGCGACGAATTCGTCGATGTGCGGCAGGGCGGCGACGATGCCCTGCTGCACAGGTTCGTAGCCGGCCTTGCCGCGGTGCGGGTTGACCCACACGACCCGGTGCGAGAGCGCAGCGAGCCGGCGCATCTGCTCGCTGAACAGCTCGGCCGATGGCTCGGCCGGAGGGCGGTGGACAGGGTCATGCGGTGAGCAGCTTGTCGAGCGAGGCGCGGATCCGTTCGCAGTCCTCTCGGTACTTCAGGGCGGCGCCGAGCGTGGTGGCGGCGACCTCCGGGTGGAGGCGGGCGGCCCCCACGGTCTCGAGGGCGCGCGCCCAGTCGAGGGTCTCGGCGACGCCGGGCGGCTTGATGAGCTCGCCCGAGCCGCGGAGGCGCTGGACGAGGGTGACGACCTGCTCGGCGAGCGCAGCGGACACCTCGGGCAGGCGGGTTCGCACAATCTCGAGCTCGCGGGCCAGGCCCGGGTGGTCGATCCAGTGGTAGAGGCAGCGCCGCTTGAGGGCGTCGTGCAGCTCGCGGGTGCGGTTGGAGGTGAGGACGACGATCGGCGGGGTGGCGGCGCTGACGGTGCCGAGCTCGGGGATCGTCACCTGCCAGGTGGAGAGGACCTCGAGCAGGAACGCCTCGAACTCGTCGTCGGCGCGGTCGATCTCGTCGATGAGCAGGACGCAGGGGGCTTCGCGGAGGGCCTGGAGCACGGGGCGGGCGAGGAGAAAGCGCTCGTCAAAGAGCTCGGCCTCGAGGGCCGCCGTGTTGAGGGCATGCGAGTCGTGGTCCGCGTCGCGGCTGATCGCCTCGACGGTGCGCAGGTGCAGGATCTGGCGCGGGAAGTCCCAGTCGTAGAGGGCCTGCGTCGCGTCGATCCCCTCGTAGCACTGGAGGCGGATGAGCTTGAGGTCGAGCGCCTGGGCGAGGCCCTCGGCAAGGGCGGTCTTGCCGGTGCCGGGCTCGCCCTCGAGCAGGATGGGCCGGTTCAGCCGGGTCGCGAGGAACGTCACGGTCGCGAGCGCCTCGTCGGCGAGGTAGCCGGTGCGCCCGAGGGCGATCGTGACGTCGGCGGCACTGTCGAACACGTGGTCCATTCCCCGAGCATCACCCATGAACGGCCCCTTAGGAAGCGGGGCACCGCGGTGGCGCTGTGTGGCGGTGGTCACGCGGCGCTAGCGGGAGCGCTCGAGGTCGGCGCCGGTGCCGGTGCCGGTGTCGCGGACGGTCGTGAGGTCGCCGTACCCGACGCAGGTGACGCTTCGATGCTTGTCAGCGTTCCAATTGCCCTGACGGTGAACCTGTCGCGTGAGGGCTGCTCCCTATGCGAGGCGGACAGCAAGGACGGGGCACAACCACGGCACTGAGCCGAAGCATCGGGGCGGGGAGCAAAGCCGCCGTAACGATGGAGGAGAGGCGGCTAGTCCCCGAGCAGAGCTGGCCCTCGTGCCGAAGAGCACTTAAGAGTGCGATCGTTGCCGCTGGCTACGAGGGTGGATCCGCCGGACTTGCATGTGGGGCAAACACATTGTGCCCGTCAGCCCACCCGCGCATAGTCTGCAGGCATGCGTTTCAAGACCATGGTAAGCGGCAAGATTCATCGGGCGCGAGTCACGTCCGCTGACCTCCACTACGTCGGCAGCATTACGGTGGATGAGGATCTGCTTGATGCCGCCCGCATCGAGTCCTATGAGCGGGTGCAAGTTGTCGACATCGACAACGGGGCTCGTCTGGAGACGTACACAATCCCAGGCAGGCGCGGCTCAGGCGAGGTGCAGCTCAATGGCGCGGCGGCACGACTGGTACAGCCGGGCGACCTTGTCATCATCATGGCCTACGAGCAGGTGGTTGTGCCGGTTCCTGCCGATTGGCATCCTCAGGTTGTCCTAGTCGACCCGGCCGATAACAGCGTCGCTCAATTGATAAGGTCACGCTCCGACCTGAGAGCCCTCCGAGGACCCAACTACGAACCGATGTCGCCTGGGTGATCGCGTAGGCGCTGGGCGGCAAGCAGGAAAACCCTTTGCCGTTGCGGCGCTTGGGCTGTATCAGCCGACCGCAGCCGGCTCACGGGGAGTGCACCATCCCAAGATTGGTGTCGAAAGGGCCAAGTCTCCGTCTGTCGCCACGTGCCTGGCCACGAAGGCGCGCTGACCGACTCGCCAGAGCCCTTACCCTCGCTGGAGGTCTGGCAATTGTGCCCGCTCGGCCCTCGACAGCCGCAACTCGACTGCGGTCTGGGGTCTCGCTGACCTCCTGTTGATAGACGATCTTCGTCGAGCAGTCGTCGAGCAGGCCCGCGCCAATGCGCGCGACTCCGAGCCGGCGTCGCCGACCTCGTCCAGGTCCGAAAGCCGGTGCACGATGAGCAGGTTCGCGATGCCGGAACCCCGCGAGAGCTTCCACAGTGACTGCATCCGGGCAAGTAGAGCTGGCTGACGCATGAGGCGCCAGGCCTCGTCGTAGATCACCCCGCGCTGGCCGCCGTCGGGAGCCGAAAGGGCCGCTTCCATCCACGCCGAAGCGGAGGTCATGTCGATGGCGATGAGGTGGTCCGAGCCCTGGATCTATGAGAATCTAGCGACGCCATGGGCAGCGACGGGTCGAAGGTGATCGTTGATGGTCCGCCGAAGAGGCCGCTGAGGTCGCCGGCGAGGAGGCGGGGTGCAAGGCGTGGGCCAGGGCCGCCCATCGCGAGCTAGTTCCGAAGCTGACGCCCGGGCAGAGAGGTCCGCGGTTCCAGCAGCAGCGGCACGACGACCGCCAGTGTCGGCTCCTGGAGCGTCGAGGAGCCGAGGTTCTCGTCGAGGCGCTCGATCCGCCGCATCCCCGGGATCGGGGCCATCCCCGCGTCGGCCCGTCGGCCGAGGGCATCCAGTTCCATCCTGAAGCGTCTGCTTCCACTCGCCGGTGGGCCGGTGGGGAGACCACGGACATCAATGGGCTGGGCCTCGACGCAGCCGCGATCGTCACCGAGGCCGACATGGCCGAGGCGGATGCGCGACCTGGGGTCCGGTGACCGCTGGCTCGCCATCGTTAGGACCGCCCGCGGATGCCGTCTACGACTCGGCTCACTTGCCTCCCATGGTTGAACCAACCTGATCGTCATGTCCGGGTCCGGCTCCAGCGCATGGCACAGTGACGCCACGTCAGGCATGTGCCCTGGCGTCACCAAGGACACCTGTGCCCCAGCTTACAAGCGAGGGCCAGGCGCAGGGCGCGATGTGTTTTCGCGCACCTGCGCGTGTTAAGGACAAGCAGGAGGCGGCGGGCCATGGTGACAGGGTCCTGCCACCGCTTGCGTGGGGCTGGCCATCTGTTGTCGATCAATAGTCCAGGCCGGCGAGCGGGATGGCCAGGGGCGCCAGGCCCTCCTGCCGGCGTGCCTCTTCGAGAAGCTGAACCACATCCGCGTTGAACCGGTCTACGCCTTCGCCCAGGGCCAGGAGCATGACGTGGAAGGACACGCGGGTGGTCCACTTCAGCAGCGGTTCCGTGCCGAGCGCTTCCCGCATCAGCCTTATTTGACGGAACGCTGTCCGAGCGCCAAGCTCGGTCCCACCCTGGACCATCCACACCCCTCGCTTCGCGAATGCCCGACAGGCAGTCGCTACACCCTGGTCGGTCAGGCCGCCCGCGTCCAACTGAACTCGGAGGCGATAGCCGTGCTCATCCTGCTGGGAGATTAAGCGCTCGATGGAGCGCATGAAGGCCCCATTGCCTGCCTCGCTGAGTCGCTCGGCGTTCGCGATCACGGCAAGCTCTGAGGCGCCGCGCCCTGCCAACCTGCGGGCCTCCTCTGCCCAGCCTTCCTCGCTTGGCCGCCCTGTACGGCGACGGTGAAAGTCCAGGGCAGTAATCACGGCGAGGCCAGTTCCATCGAGGTATCTAGCCGCCTTGTCGACATGGTCGGGCCGGCACGTGACCGCCGCCAGCCCGAGTTCCACCGCAAGCTGGCACCCATCGCGTAGCTTTGGGATGTCGATGCCAGGGAAGTGCAGCACGTGGTCCAACGCGTGCGCGATCTGGCTCACTGCGAGCAGGCGCCGGCCATACTTGTCAGACTCCGCAGCTGAACCTCCCATCTGTGGGTTCCTCATGCCAGGGCCGCGTCCGCTGCGGCCAAGGGCGTGTCGGCGAGACCGGGATATTCCCTGCGGAGCTCACTGGCCGTCTCGAATAATATGGAGTGACCGATCAGCGCCGCCCGTGCCGCAGGGAGCGCGGCGAGCGCGTCGACGTCGTGACCACTGCTGCAGCCGCGCGTCGTAGCTAGCCGTCCCGAGAGCGCGTAGCCTGCCCCCGGACCGCGGCACCACCATGGCCGCTCCTTGCAGGCCGACCATTGCCACGACCCCTGCACACAAGATGGTGGCGGCCTTCTGCGGGGTCACGGCTCGGGCCAGGTCCTCGGCGCCCCTCAACATCCGGCGCGCGCGAGCCAGCGAGGCGTCGAGCTGAGACTCGCGCCGGTCAAGCTGCGCGCTGCTGTAGGCGTCCAGCTCACGCAGCTGCCAGGGCACGCTCCACCTCAGCCCCAACGCCAGCAGGAGGTAGGTGGCACCGCCGAAGGTCAGACTGGCCCACCACAGCGGCGTGTACCGGGCGCCGCCGAGCCCACCTCCACCGCGCTGAGCGACAAGACCACTCCGACCCAGGCCCGTAGGGCCGCTGGCAACCGGCCGAAGTGCATCGCTCACCGCACAGCGCTGCCGGCGTCAACGACCACAACGGGCCACTGCGCCGTCACTAGCACCGCGGCGTAGGGGCCGTCGGCGTGGAGCAGGCCCAACACGCTTCTCAACTGAGAGCTCCACTGCTGGTGGGATCGGAAGGGAGTGCTTGGTGGTCCACCTCTCGCGCATCATCGATCAGATCCAACATCTTGCTTGGCCCTAGAGGAGTGCTATGTACGCGGACGTCGAACGGACTGAGTGCGTCTGCGACGGCGTTGAGGACCGCTGCGGGGGTCGCGATGGTGCCTGCCTCGCCGAGGCCCTTGAAGCCCCCGGGCACGTCAGGAGCCGGGGTCTCGATGTGGCCGACAACGATGTTCGGCACCTCCATGGTGGAGGGGTAGAGATAGTCAAGGAGGCTAGCGGACATCAAAACGCCGTCCTCGCTATAGGCGTGTTCCTCCAACAACGCGTCACCGATGCCCTGCGCGATCGCGCCAGCCACCTGCCCCTCCACCACCATAGGATTGAGCATGGTGCCGCAGTCCTCGACAGACACAACTTTGTCCACCTGGATCTTGCCCGTCTCGATATCCACCTCTACAACCGCGACTACGCATCCATTGCTGTAGCTGCCAGGAGGCGCCGCCGAACTCGACACAGAGAGCGCGCCCTCCTCCAGATCCACGCTCGCCGCTCCTCCACCCCAGTGGACATACGCGGCGATCTCCGCAATGGTTTTGCCCGTCTCCGGAGCACCCCGCACGAAAGCCCTTCCGTGAGAGATCTCCACGTCCTCGATGTTTGCCTCGAGCATGTCGGCAGCAAGGGCGACTAAGCGTCGCTTCATCTCCTGAGCCGCCCGCCCGATGGTCGCAGCGCCAATAATGGCGCTGCGGCTGGCGTATGTCCCGCCGGAGTAGGGAGTGCTCTTAGTGTCACCCTGTACGACCTGGATGTCCTCTATGCGTGCGCCAATGCCGTCCGCGGCGAGCTGGGCGAAGGTGGTCTCGTGGCTTTGCCCCTGAGAATGAAGTCCGGACATGACGTAAATGGAACCATCAGCCTGAATAGAGATGGACGCCGTGTCGTAATACTTGCCGGGGTACCCAAGCTCGTTGCCAATTCGGGCGCCGAAACCGGTCGGCTCGACATACGGGCTGACGCCGACGCCGACGTACTTCCCATGCTTACGCTGCTCGCCCTGTCGTTCACGGATCCCCCGGTAGTCCGCCATCTCGGTTGCCATCTCGATGGCACGTCGGTAGCTTCCGCCGTCGTAACGAGGGCCTATCACACTGTCATAGGGCTCGTCCGGGATGCAGTTTTGTAGGCGAAGTTCGACGGGGTCGCGGCCTATCGCCCTGGCGACGTCGTCGATCAGCACCTCACGAACGGTCTGGCCAGCAGTCCAACCAACTCCACGGTAAACCCCGAGCGGGGCCTTATTCGTTAGCGCCGTTTCAGAGACGTAGCTCGCCGCTGGGACGTCGTAAACGCCGGTCATGCAGTTCACAGCGCCCAAAGACTCGTGATGCGCCAGGAACGGCGGAATCGAGTACGCACCGGGGTCGCTGAGCGTCTTGGATCGCATCCCTAGGAAGCTTCCATCATTTGCCACCGCGACTTCCATGTCAATGTCGATTTCCTTGGCGTGCGAGCTCGCGGCGAGGTTCTCGTAGCGGTCCTCAACCCACTTCACCGGTCGACCCACGAGCCGAGAGACCGCGGGGATCACGACGTCCTCGGGATAGACGCTGGCCTTTAGGCCGAAAGCACCGCCGACTGCTGGCGTCCTGATCTCGAGTTTGGTCTCCGATAGACCCAACGGTGCCGCGATTAGGGCCCGAAGGAGGTGCGGCATCTGCGTGGAGTTCCACACACGCATGGTCGAGGTGCCCACGTCCCAATCACCGATAACCCCACGTGTTTCCAGGGGCAGCGCGCCAACCCGGCCGTGATGAAAGGAGATCCCGACGACATGCGCAGCCTCTGCGAACGCCTGTTGCACATCTCCCCCAGATCGTTCGATATGGGCGATTCGGTTGTCTCCCAAGGACTCATGCAACACCGCGGCTCCAGGTGCGAGAGATGCCCGGGTATTCGCAATTACCGGCAGCTCGTCATACTCGACGTCGACCAGCTCGCAGGCGTCCTCTGCGATGTACCGCGAACTTGCGACAACAACCGCGACTGCTTCGCCAACGAACCGCACCTTTTCATCAGCGAGCACAGCTCTCGCCATCGACTTCACCTCGGGGCGCGGGCCTACCGCATGGATCGGACCTATGCCAACAAGGTCGCGAAGAGTAAAGACGCCCACGACACCGGGCAACCCCTGCGCCTGCTCTACGTCTATTCGCACCACGCGAGCATGGGCTAACGGACTGCGCACGAACGCGGCATGCAGCATTCGCGGCAGTTCTATGTCGTCCAGGTACCGCGCCTGGCCACGCATCAGGCGTGGATCCTCTGAACGCACTACTCGCGCTCCAACATACCGTCCAGCGGACATGTCTCGGCCCCCGATCATTGTGCATCTCCTTCGGCACCGCGGGCCCGACACGCAGCGTCTTTGACTGCGGCAACGATCCCTACGTACCCCGTGCATCGACAGACGTTGCCGGACAGGAAATCGCGGATCTCGGAGTCTGACGGATCACTGTTCTCGGCGAGGAGCGCCTCAGTAGCCATCAGGAATCCCGGCGTACAAAAACCGCACTGCAAACCGTGACAGCGCCGGAACGACTCCTGGATGGGATGCAGCTCCTCACCGTTGGCAAGGCCTTCGACGGTGCGCACTTCCTCGCCCTGCACCTGCACTGCGAAGGTAATGCACGACCGAACGAGTTTCCCACCGATCGAAACCGTGCAAGCGCCACAGACACCCTGCTCGCACCCTACGTGAGTTCCAAATAGCCCCAGTTCGTGGCGCAGGAAGTCACTGAGCAGCGTACGAGCCGGTACTTCCGCCGTCCGAGGCACTCCATTGACAACAAGACCCACCTCGTGAAGCGGTTCGCGCGTCATAGCATTTCTCCCTGCGTCGATAGGATCCCTGCACAGTCGGCTAGAGCACGTCGAACCAACGTCCCCGTCACCTTCTTGCGATACCGCCCGGAGGCGTGGCTGTCCTCGGGCGGCCGGATCGCCCTCTGCACGTCCGCCTCGACATCTGCATGAACCTGCGGATCATCGACACGGGCACCAACAAGCATCGCCTCGGCCGAGGACACCCGCAACGGCACCTCCCCAGCGCCAAGGACAGAGATCCGAGACGTCACAACTCGATCCCGTTCGTCTAGGTCAATAGCCACAGCTGCACCTACCATGGCGAAGTCGCCATGCCGCCTAGCGACCTCTCGAAACGCCGTTCGCCGGCGAAGGCCGCTCGGCGCAGCCGGGACGTGGATCTCGGTGAGCATCTCGTCGGCTTCAAGAGCGGTGGTGAAGAACGACCGGAAGAATGACTCAGCCGGGACCCGACGTTCGCCATGTAGCCCAGTGATGACCATCTCTGCGTCCAAGGCGAGCCAGACAGCCGGAAGCTCGGCCGCCGGATCCGCATGAGCCGTGCTGCCGCACAAAGTTCCCCTGTTCCTGATCGCCTCGTGGCCGACCCACTTCAAAGCCTGACCGATCAAAGGCGAAACGGCGTTCACCTCCTCCGAGCGCAGGGCGTCGCTGTGCCGCACTCCGTGACCGAAGCGAACACCCGAACTGTCCACGACGATTCTGTCCGAACCTGGGATGTGGCAGACATCGATCAAGGCGGACGGGCGGGCAAGCCTGAAGTTCATAAGCGGGATGAGGCTCTGTCCGCCGGCCAGGATCTTGGCGTCATCACCCTCAAAGGCCAGAAGTTCTAGGGCGTGCTGCGTCGACTCAGCGACATGGAAAGCGAAACGGTCAGGCTTCACCACAGGCTCCGTTCGAGAGGTGCATGACACCGGGGCCGCACATCATCGCGCGCCTCGACGGGCCCTGGCATCGATCCCCACGGCGAAGAGCAGGATTACTCCGAAGATGAAACGCTGGAAGACAATGTCCACGCCGAGAAGGTTGAATCCATTCTGGATCAATGCCAGCACGAAGATGCCAACCACCGTGCGCCAAATAGCACCTGCCCCCCCCAATATCGACGTTCCACCGATTACAACCGCGGCGATTGCATTCATCACCAGATCGTTTCCTCCGGCGTTAGCCTGGCCAGTGCCCACCCGTGACGCCGCCATCACTCCAGCGAGCCCGGCAAGAGCGCCACCGACCACATACGTACTGGCGCGCAGCGCATTTACTCGCAGACCCGAGAGAGTTGCAGCTTCCGCGTTCCCGCCAACGGCATACAAGTAGCGGCCCCATGTCATCCGATGCAAAGCTAGACTGAGGATGACGGCGACAACCCCAAAGATCACGACGGCCACAGGGACTCCAAAGATTCTGCCTTGGCCCAGCGTCGTGAAACGGTCATCGCTGACGCGTAGCAACTTGCCGTCTGAAATGGCGAGCGCGACGCCCGTAATCATGACGCTAGAAGCCAAGGTGGCGATTAGGGCGTTAATTCTAAGGGACGTGGTAAGCACGCCGTTGAAAAGCCCGATCAACGCTCCGCACACAACTCCGGCAAGCAATCCCGCGACGATGTCGACATTGATCGCCACGGTAGCCGCGATCACGCCGGCGAAGCCGAACACTGCACCTGCAGAGAGGTCAAAGCCGCCTGCGATAAATACCACCGTGGCACCGCAGGCCACGATGCCTAGCGTGGCCGATTGGTCTGCTATGTTGAGCAGGTTGTTCAGAGTCAGGAAGGCCTGCGAGCTAACCGACAAAGCAACGAACAGCGTAAGGAGTGTAAATACGATGCCAAAGTCGCGCAACGACGCGAGTCCGGGGCCTCTCCGGGCTCGCTTTGGCAGACTTGTAACTACAGCGTTCATGGGGTTCCCTCGCAGATCTTGTTGTTGTTCAGATGAGCGGATGTGGGTGACAGATAAGTCGCCGATCCGCCCTCCGCACCGAAGGCAGCCTGCACGACTCGTTCCTTGGAGAGCTCCTCGCCGGCGATTTCCTCGATGACTCGCCCTCTTCTCAGAACGAGCGCGCGGTGCGCCAGACCGATTACTTCTTCATGCTCCGAAGACACGAGAACGACCGCCACCCCGTCGGCCGCAATGGCGGCGATGAGTTGATGAATGGCCGCCTTGGCCCCGACATCCACACCTCGGGTCGGCTCGTCTATAAGCAGAACACGAGCACCGAACGCCAGCCACTTGGCGAACATAACCTTCTGCTGGTTGCCCCCAGAAAGGGCCAGGACCGGTGCTTTTCCGTCGAGGGTACGTACGTCCAATTGTTCACTGAGCCGATCAGTGGTGGACACCTCCTTAGCCTTCGACATGAAGCCGAACGCACTGTGCCGCCGGAGGCTCGCCAGTGTGACGTTATCCCTGATCGAGCGCCCCATGATCAGGCCCTGATCTTTGCGGTTCTCCGGCACCATGCCTATTCCGCGCTTCATGGCACGCCCCGGGTTGGTCGCACGGATTGGTACCCCGTCAACTCTGACTTCTCCTCGCGCACGGTCGGCACCGAAGACGGCTCTCAGAAGCTCGGTGCGCCCTGAGCCCATGAGGCCGGCCAGCCCGACGATCTCGCCCGCCCGCACGTCGAACGAGATGTCAGTGAATACGCCGGGACGAGTAAGTCCCCGGACGGACAAGACGGTTGGTGCGCCAAGGGGGATGGCGGCCTTGTCGGGCATGGAGAGGTCGACGTTGTTGCCGATCATTGAGGACACCAGTGACTCGGTAGTCTCCGATGAGGCGTCTGCCGTGCGGACGTGCTCGCCGTCCTTTAGCACGACGACAGTGTCGGCGAGGTGGAGCACGTCCTCAAGGAAGTGAGAGACGAAGACGACGGAGGTACCTTGGGCAGTGAGTCGGCGCACGATCGCAAAGAGACCTTGGACCTCATCCCGCGAGAGTGCTGCCGTGGGTTCGTCCATGACTATTACGCGCGCACTCCTCGCCAGGGCACGCAGAATCTCGACCTTCTGCTGGTCGGCCACTCGGAGGCTGCCCACCCGGTCGTCCGGGTCGAGGATGAAGCCTGCGCTGCGCTGCAGGTCCTCGAAGCGATCCCGGTTAATGCGGTTTCTGACGAAGCCCTTGGCCCTCGACTCGAACCCGAGGAACACGTTGTCGACCACGCTCATCTCCGGAACCAAGGCGAGCTCCTGCGCCACCAGAACAATCCCGTGACTCAATGCATCGCGAGGCGATCCCAGATCGACCACCACCTCGTCTACCAGGATCCGTCCGGCATCCGGACGATGCACCCCCGCGATCGTCTTGCCGAGCGTGGACTTTCCAGCGCCGTTTTCCCCGACTAGCGCGACAACCGCCCCGGCCGGAATAACGACGTCGACCCCCTTGAGTGCCTGGACGCCATCGAACCGCTTCGCCACGCCCTCGAGGCGCATGATCGGACGCGACGTCTCGCTACCGGCTGCATACATGGTCGCCGCCTGTTGCGCGAGGTGCGGTTGCGGTGCGAGTCGTTCGGAGCGTCGGGTCGATGCTGCCGTCGGGAGCTATGATTACTCCGTAGACGCTTTCGGCCCTAGCGGGTGAGACGTAGCCCTCGAGTACGTCTTGACGCACTTGCTCGGGGTCGCGATCGAGTGGGGATCCGTAGCCTCCGCCCGCGCTGGACCGCGAGACGAGTCGCTCGCCGGGCGCCAAGGTCACTCTTGCGTAGCCGGACACCTGCTGCTCTTGGCCGTTTAGATCGCGGACCCCTGCCGAACCGGTGGCGCCCGGCAGTCCGCCACGCGCGCCGTCTGCGGGAAACACGGTGTTGTCGGTGGTCAACGCGCATTCCATCGAGGTTCCGACGGAAGTGAACTCGACAAGCACCGATGGACTGCCCCTGAACCGTCCGGCGCCCTCGGTGTCCGGGAGCACGCGTGAGATCTCGATGCGCATCGGTCGGAGGATCTCCGCCATCTCTGTGTTCTCCCAAGCGTTCATGCCCGCGCAGCCTCCGGCGTAGGAGAGCCAGCCGTCGGCCCATGGGTTCGCGGGACCCCCGGTCGCACCAATGCAGGGCATGTCGACGAAAGGCTTTCCGTGACGTGGGTCGATTCCCGAGACGATGGCGTTCGACGGAGACAGGCACGCCCCAGAACCGGCCATCCCGGAACCGTCGGCCAACTCAGCGATCGCCTGCTGCACGGCGCTCATGATCCGTTCCGGCACCCCGGTGGTGGCTGATGAACAGCTGGCCGGGTGTCTGGGGATTCCGGCGACGCAGTTCTCGCGCAAAGTGATGCGCAGTCGCCGGAAGCTGCCCCCGTTTGTCGGGACCCCCGGTCCGAGACTGTTGAAGATGCCCATCATCGCGCCAGTGAGCGCGGTGGACTCGGTGGTGTTGACCCCGGCTGGGACACAGTCTGGGTTCTCAGTGAGGTCGACCGCGATCACGCCCTCGTCCGATCGGACGTCGACCTGGACGTTGATGGGCACGCCTGACTCCAGTCCGGGAACCGGCAACGGGTCGTATGCGGTGCTTCCGGTTGCCCTTCCCGAGGGCAGCGCCCGGATCGCACGGTCCATTTTGTCTTCGCTGTAGTCGAACCACGCTTCGACATATTCGGTGAGGGCGTCCCAGCCGTACTCCTCGCCCAACGCAAGCAGCTCACGCTCGGCGGTTCGCACCGCACCCAGCATGGCGAGGTAGTCGCCCCACCACATCTCGGGTGCCCGCAGCCGCAGCTTGCACATCCTCAGTACGTCGTCCACGCGCTTGTACCTGTCCTCAACCTTCACACAGTCGAAGATTAGAGCGCCCTCGTCGTAGACGTCACGCGCAACCGAATTGAACGTGGTGGGGACGGCGTTCCCGCAGTCGGCCAGATGTGCCTTGACGAGGACTGTGAACCGGTGGACGCCGTTCGCGTCGATGACCGGGGCCAACAGCGAGTGGTCGGCCGCATGCGAATTGCCGTCGTAGGGCGAGTTGTGCAGGAAGACGTCACCGGCGTGAAGCTCAGGGTGCAATTCCTTCATCCGCTTTGCGGTCAGGTCGGGACCCGCGAGCACATGGATGGGCAGGCTCTCGGCCGCAGCGAGAAGCTCGTCATCTCCAGTGACCAGGCAGCATGAGAAGTCGCGGCCCGTGTTGATCAGCCCCGACCGTGCCGTCCTGAACAGCGTGTTCTGCATCGATCTCACCACGGACTGCATCCGGTTGGTGAGGACAGCAAGCTGTGCAGGGTCGGACGCGATCGAAACCTTCTTACGCTCGCCCGGATGGGCGAGCCGGTGGGGAGGGGTCAGTACCAGGCTTCCTGAGGCGCGGCGGGCCACCGTCGCGTCGGGGTTGACCACCACCGTCGTGAATGGGGACTCTACGACGGCCGGCCCGTTGAACACCTCGTCGACCGGCATCGACCCGAGGCGGTACACCTCGGCCTCGACGTAACCAGTCGCCGGGAAGTACATGAGGCGACGCATCGCGGCGCTTCCGTTGTCCGAGTTCGCCGGGACTTGGCCAACGGTGTCATCGCGCAGTCGACAGTGCACCACTGCGCGGACGCCGATCACCTCGACCTCGGCCTCGGGCTGGTTGACCGAGAAGACGTCGAGATGAAGGGCGTGGAAATCGTTGCGGAACGACTGGAGCTCTGCCCCAGTATGGATGCGATTGCCCGAGAGAGGAACCTGCAGTTCCCAAACCTGCTTGGGATAGTTGGCCTCCAGCGCGAACTCAACGCGGACCGACTCATCGGTCGCTCCCACTGTTCTGGCGAACTGACGGCACCGGTCTTCGAGCTGGGCGAGGGCAGTATTGGCGCCTTCGAAGTCGAAAGCACCGGTGCTGGTGATCAGGGTCATCGCGTACTCGGCCTTCAGGTCACTCATCAGTGCCCCGGCCGCGCTCAGCGTCGCGCCTGTCTCGGGGATGATCACGCGTTCGCTGCCGAGTCGCTCCGCGATAGCCACGGAGTTCAGCCCCGCACCACCGCCTCCACCAATCAGCACTGCCCTCGCGGGATCGACTCCCTGGTTCAGGGTGATCTCCTCGATGGCCGTAACCATGCCCTCAGTGACCAGAGTCATAATGGCCGCAGCGGCGTCCTCGACGGTGAGCCCCAGAGGGGATGCGACCTGCTCCTCGATCGCTGCCCGAGCCGCATCGACGTCAAGTTTCATCTTCCCACCCAGGAAGTACGCCGGGTCGATGTAGCCCAGGACGAGGCTCGCGTCCGTGACGGTGGGCTGGGTTCCTCCGCGGCCATAGGCGACTGGCCCGGGCTGCGCCCCTGCACTCTGGGGTCCGACGCGGAGGAGACCGCCCTCGTCCACCCAGGCGATGCTGCCACCGCCGGCACCCACGCTCTTCACATCAACACTGGGGAACCCGGTCATGTGCCCGAAGAACGGCTCACCGATCCAGGTCTCCTTGGTGGTGGGGATCCTGCCCTTCCGGACCAGGCTCACGTCGTACGTCGTGCCGCCAGTGTCCGCAACGATTGCGGTGTCGGTGTCTGCGTCGATCAGCGCGTAGTGAGAACCCGCCACCGGAGCCATTGAGGGCCCGGAGTTGATCGAGTGAATCGGCTGGTCGGCAACGAACGACGCATCCAGCACACCCGCATTCGACGTGAGGATCAGCACTCGACCACCGAAGCCCGCTTCGCGAAGCCGCTCCTCAAGGCTCCCCAGATACTCCTGCATCAGCGGCTTGAGCGAGGCATCGATTGCCGTGGACGATGCGCGCCGGTACTCGCGAAGAATCGGGTTGAGCCGGTGCGACAACGTGTAAGGAACACCTGGCAGATGCTCCTCGAGCAACTCACCGACTCGCAGCTCGTGCGCAGGGTTAACCGTCGACCACAGCAGGCACACTGCCACCGCCTCCACCTGCAGCGACTTTAGCGTGCCGATGTGGGCAACGACCGCGGCTTCGTCGAGCTCGCGCACGACCTCACCGGCGGAGCCGATGCGACCGGGGACCTCGTAGGTCAGCGAACGCGGGATGTACGGCTCCGGATAGGCCTTGGTGTAGTTGAACGGGTCCGTCCGGCCGCCCTCGCGAAAGAGCAGGATGTCCGGGTGGCCCTCGGTTGTGAGAAAAGCGGTCTTGGCAGTGCCCCCAGTCAGGATGGCATTGATCGCTCGCGTGGTTCCATGGATGAACAATCCCTCACCAGCGAGGAGTTCCGACCGTTCAACCCCCCGAGCCTCGGCCGCAACCGACAGCACATTCAGCACACCCTCCACCGGGTCGTCCGGAGTCGTGGGCGACTTGTAGACCTCCAACGCGCCGTCGTCGGCCTCAATCACCAAGTCGGTGAAAGTCCCACCTGTATCCACTGCGAACCTCATCAAAAACCTCTCTCCTAACCGATTCACGGCACTTCACGCCGGTGTCGGTTTTAATCGAATGTCTATGGGCGAGACTCAGCCGGCCCACTGCCCGGAATAATTTCCGAACTTCGCACTGTTCTGAGCAGTGAACACTCGAGGCCAGGCCAGCCGCTCCGCCGGGTCGATGCCGGCCGTGAAGGGTTGCGATCGAACCGCCCTGACGGCCTGGTCCACCAGGTACAGGCCCTCGTCGACCGGGTACATCATCACCGTGCCGAACCAGGTCCCGTTGCGGATCGCCTTGAGGCCACGTTCTCCCCCAGCGAGGCCGATGATCTTGACCTGGTCCTGCACTGCCGCCGCCTTCACAGCCAGCTCAACTCCCTCAGCCATCGCATCGCTCGAGGTAGCGATGACGTCAAGACCGGGGTGGGCCTGCAAGATGTCCTGGGTGGCGGCCCGAGCCGGCTCAGCGAGGTACTTGCCTTCAACTCGTGCCACCACCTTGATCTCGGGGTGGGAAGCGAGAACCCGCTTGACGCCGTCGAAGAGTGCCTCCTCCGCGGGGATCATCGCGCCCGGAAGCTGCGCCACCTCACACGGATTCTTACCAGCACAGGCCTCCACGATCAGGCGCCCCGTGCTCTCCCCCAAAGAGTGCTCCGGAATCGCCGTCTGGGCAACGACGCCCTTCGCATTCGAGACTTTGCTTGTGAAGTCGTCACCACACGGGTAGCCGCCGCCGCAGACGACCTTGATGCCTGCCTTAGCAGCCTCCGCGACGGCAGGGCCAACACCGGAGGCGTTCACCGGGGTGACGATGAAGGCATCGAACTTGCCCGTGGCGACCGCATCCTGAATCTGTGCAAACTGTTTCTGCTCGTCGAATCCCGCGTCGAACGTCGTCAGCGACGCGTTCCGGGCCTCGGCCGCCGCTGCGATCCCGTCACCGATAGCCGCGAAGTAGTCATTCTGACTGGTGGGTACGAACCAGGCCAGCCTAACCGCCTTCGCGTTACTCACCGACCCCTCGAGCACCGCCTTGTGTGCCGCAGGCGTCGCACGGCTTGCGGCCACCGCGCCAGTCTCGGTCGAGCCAGCTCCCGACGCCTTTCCACACGCGGCGAGTGCAACCACCATCAACCCCGCCAGCACGGCGGTCATCTGGCGGCGCGGCGTGCAGGACTTCTTCGTCAATCGGCGCATCGCGCACCTCTCTAAAGGTCGAACGAACAATCGGTCGGCCCCACGGGCCGCCGCTGCCCACCAAAAGCGGAGTGTCCCTAAAGGCACCTTCGCCCTCTCCTCACACCGAGGCGGATCATGCACTGAAGGCTAAGACCCCGCATGCGCACTCCATCACTGGACGCGTATATGGAACGCGGACACCGGGTCGTTCCTTTGTCTAGGTCCCCACACTCCCACCCTGGCGGTATCGAGGTCGCCCTCGTGGACGTGCCGGCCGCGCCCGGCTGTGCGAGTGCTCGGTCTTCGTGTCGGGCACCTGCTGGCCGAGCTGCATGAAGCGCAGGGGGTGGAGCTGCTTTTGGGTGCACGAGTGTTGACATCTGAGGGCGGGCGTGTGACTGTCGACGACGGCGCCATCCTGGACGCTGACATCGTGCTGGAGTCCGTCGGGGTCACTCCCGACACGGACTGGCTTGCCCGTAGCCCTCTAAGCCTGCACAACGGTGTCATGTGCGACGGCGACGGGCGAGCTGCGCCCAACGTCTACGCCGTGGATGACGTCGCAAGTTGGGCTGGGACGCGCCGAGAACACTGGACCAGCGTGGGCTTACAGGCGGACCATGCGGTCGCCGTCATGCTTGGCCAGGAGACGCCGCCGACGGTTGTACCTTATTGGTGGAGCGACCAATACGACATGAAGCTGCAAGGACTCGGCAATCCGGCGGGCGACGACGTGCAAGTGGCTGGCCGGGGACCGAGGGCTCGCACAGTCGCTGTGTACTCCAGGGACGGGCGCCTGACCGGCTTGGTCGGCTTTTCTCCGCAGGTGCGATCATGGACTTCGGCAGGATGTCGAGGCAGGCACCGAGGCCGGAGAGATCTTGGATCGGCTCGCCCACATCAACGCTCTCGGCTAGGCCACGAGCGGGTCTGGCACTGGTCTAGGCGGTGTCGGTCCACGTCAATCCTCCCATTCGCTTATCTACCGCGCACTAGCCGCCACGAAAGCCACGCACACAGTCAGAGTTTTCGAGACGTTGACGTGAGCGCTCTCGGCTAGGCCGGAGCCGTCTGGGAGACCGCCCCGGTGAATCAGGAGACTATCCGCGTGTCGGCGGCCCCAGCGGCATGCGCGGAAGCGCGCGGAGTATGTCTCCCCGCGGTGAACAATTAGGCGTCCATACGCCAGAATCTTGAGGACAATGAGCCCCTGATCCTCATCCAGCCCCTAGAAGCGCTCATTTTACGAAACGAAGCGACGGTCAAGTGGCCGCGATCCGGGGACCGGGACGCTTGAACATTCGTCAAGCAGGGGCGTCGGGTGGTCATCATGCCCACTTCGCCGGAGGGCGAAGCGCCCAAGGCCGGGCCGCCTCAAGTTCTGAGCTCAAGGCAAGAATGACAGCCTCTCCCTGCGGCGGGCCAACGAGCTGAATGCCGATCGGGAGACCGTTGGTATGGACCGCCAGCGGAAGGCTGATCGCGGGTTGACCAGTGCAGTTGGCTGGATAAGTGAAACTCATCCAGTCGAGGTGCTCACGGGCCGCCATGGCCGGGTCCGTTCCCATTTGTCCGATCCGCGGAGCTGTTTGGGTGAATGTCGGCGTGATCAGGACGTCGTACTCATCCCAGAAGGCAATCACCTTTCGGCTTTCGGCGTGGAGCCCATCAATCGCTCGCACATAGTCCGAGGCCGAGACACCGTCCCCGAACTCGGCCGCGATGGCGTTGGCGGGATCGAGCAGCGAGCGATCAGAGACCGGCTGCGCGGCCATCGCTGCGGCGAACACGACTACTTGCAGGTCGCGGAGCGCCTGCGTCCGCGGACCGCGTTCCTCTACTTGGTGACCGAGCTGCTCGCACAGCGCCGAGACGTCGCGAACGCGGCTCGCGATTTCCGGGTCGACGGCAACCTCGGCGTCGGTGGTGAAGGCGATGCGCAGCCGGCCCGGGGCCCGGCGAGTCGCTTCGAGGAAGGGCTCAGTTGGCGGCGTCGCCCAGTAAGGGTCACCCGCCAAGTGGCCGGCCATGACGTCAAGCCCCGCCGCGGCATCCGCGACGGTGCGAGCCAGTACACCGTCGGTAAGGAGACCACCCCATCCAGCCCCTGACGTGGGTCCGAGCGAGATCCGACCTCGCGACGGCTTCAGCCCAACTACTCCGCAACACGCGGCGGGGATGCGGACAGAACCGCCCCCATCACTGCCGTGGCTCAACGCACAGAGACCTGCCGCGACGGCTGCAGCGGCGCCGCCGCTCGAACCACCGGCTGTGTGATCGATATTCCATGGGTTGCGAGCGGCCCCGTGTAGCCCATGGTCGGTCACCGGCCGCCCCCCGAGTTCGGCGGTGGTTGTCTTACCGAGGATGAGACAGCCCGCTTCTTTCAGCCGTCGGACGGCGAATGCGTCCGTGTCTGCGACGTCGTCTCGAAAGGCGCGCGAGCCACGGGTGAACGGATAGCCGGCCATCGGAGCAAGGTCCTTGATCGAAACTGAGATGCCCGACAACGGCTCGTTCGAGGCGTCGTGGCGTCCACGCTCAACCAACTCGGGCGTGGTCAGACAGAAGGCGTTCAGAACTCCGTCGAATCGGTCAATCCGATTCAAGTACTCCAACGCCAGTTCAGTAGAGGTGACCTCGCGGCGAAGGATGGCCGCCGCCTGGTCCAAGGCGGCAGCGAACGGACCAATTTCGGGCATGGCGCTCATGCCTCCACTTCGGCCGACCTCCGGCAGTAGATCCTGCCGTGCTCGCTGCGGACGTGCGGTGCCATATGCCCGAATCCGTAGACGCGGTCCATCTCGGGTGTTCGTAGGGCGTCCGGGCGATCGAGGTCGTACATCGCTAGAAACTGCGGCTGACCGTCGACGCATTCGTACCGAGCCGCGTTAACGAAGCCGGGACAGTCGAGCACTTCCGGCAGGTGAATCTGGTTGTACCAGTCGTTGAACGCGTGCTCGGCATGGGGTTCGATATCTGTGCGCACGGTCAGGAGGTACGGAGCCCCCCACCCGAGGCGCCGATGGCGAGAATCGAGCGATAGGTCCGACGATGCCAACCGCGCAGTGCGCGCGTCCACGGGCCCCAATCCAGAGCCCCCCGAACTAGAGCAGACTCAGCGACGGATTCGTGCTCGAGCTCGCACAAAAGCAGGAATCTTGGCTGCCCCTCCATGCTTTCGAGGGAAGAAGCATTCTGGACGCCAGGAGCGAGCCGCAAAGCGGGAAGCTGCACGTTGACTTGCCACTCCCGGAACGCTTCCGTGGCCTCCTCGGCGACATCGGCATATACGCAAATTACAGACTGGGTGTTCATCTGGTTCCTAGGTTCGGTCGTGACGCCATGGCATCTGGGGGTAAAGCTCGCGATGCTCCCCGCGCATGCGGGAGGCGACCGGTCCCCGCGTCATGCAGACGAGAACCGAACCACCTTTCAGACCGCGGATTCGTCATAGATCGCTAAGACTCCCGCGCCTGCGAAACCGCGGGCAGCAGGCTGGCAATGGCCGGCTGTAGAAGTTCTTCCGCGAACTGGTGGACCGACCGAGCCGGCCTCCCCAGCACGTGATCCACGACACCCGATGCGGGCACGCCCCCGCGGGCCGCGTAGTCAGCAAACATCTCGACCAGCCCGTCTGCGAGCCATTCCGGGGAACCTCCAGCAACTGCTTGTTCCCGCCATCTCGGCGCGCTCTCGTCGATGTACCGAACCTCTTGGCCAAGAACTTCTGTGATGTCCTCTGCCACCTCGTCGAACGACAATGACCGCGGCCCGGTCACCACAAGCGGCCCATTCAGATCCTGCTGCCCCACCAGGGCCTCTACGGCGACGTCTGCAACGTCCCGTGGATCGACGTGGGCAATACGCACATCGCCTGCAGGGAACACGATGCGACCGGATGTAATCTGGTTGAGTTGAGCGAGGAGGTGGCTCATGAACGCCGGGGGGCGAAGGATTGTCGATAGGATCGGAGATGTCGCGAGCCGCGCCTCCAGGAGGTCGTGCGGGCGGCGAAGATACGGCACGGGTGGCTCGCCTGCGTAGACAAGTGAGACCTTGACCAACCTCTCAACTCCGGCTCGCTCAGCGGCTTCGATCGCGTTCCACTCGTTGTCAAGCTGGTCTGCGCGGGGCGTTGCGAGGAAGACCCTTGTCACGCCCTCGAATACGGCGCTCAGCGTGCCCGGCCGAGAGAGGTCGCCAGGGACTGCCTTGAGACCCAATTGCTCAATCAGATGGGCGGACTTCTCACTGCGAGCGAGCACCCGCACATCGGTTCGATTAGCCAGGGCCTTCGCAACGTGCGACCCGACAGTTCCAGTTCCGCCGACGAGGAGAATCATTGTGTGACCGCCGCCACGTCATTGCGCCTTCGGCCCCGTTGCCGCTGTATTGCACTCTCCACGCTTCCTCCAAACAGGGTAACCCGTACATGGTCTCGTGGTGCTCTCCCTGACAGACCGCGACGTTCGTACGGACTGTTGAGTAGATGGCAGACAGGTGTTCACCTAGCCAGGTGCGGGTCAGTGGTGTGCAACCGCTAGCCGTTTGAGGCTGTTCGTTAGGCGTTGATGGCGCCAGCGACGAGTTCGCTGTTCACCTCCTGGGTGTGAAGGTCGGGAGTCGCGGTCGGTCAGGACAAGCGCCGCTTTGGCGCTGGACTCCTGTCGAGGTAGCGGCGTTGCTGGGCCCATTCGTGGTGCCGCTCTGCGAGGACGGCCCCGATGAGGCGTCTGATCACGTTGCGGTTGGTGAAGATGCCGACTGACGTTGGTGCGGCGGCGGAACTCGCGGTTGAGGCGCTTGTTCGGGGTGTTCCTCCAGATCCGGCGCCCGACCTCCTTGGGAGGACGGTGAACGCGAGGATGTCGACGCGGGCAGCTCGAGGTGTTCGACCACCTATGAAAGCTTCTCGCACAGAACTTCTACGACCCGGTCGATCTGGGCGGTGACGGCCCCGCGCGTCGGGCTGGTCGTACACCGAGTGCTGCAGCGCCCGCACCAAGCTCTGCCTGCGGGTCAGCGCGTTCGCGGCGGCGAACGTGTTCAGGCCCTCGTGCAGGTGGTGGGTACCGACGAGGCGCCCGAGCTTCTACTTCGGTCGTGACCCCGGGCTGCTTGCCCGCATCGGCGCGGGTCTGCTTGAGTCAGTTGCGCAACGTGTCGCCGTTGATGCCGAGCTGCTCACCGACGCGTAGGCGCGCGGCGTTGATGCTTGCACCACCCCGTCCTCGACCACGTCCAATGCGAGCCGGATGGGCGCGCTCACGGAGCTCGTCCGAGATACTTCCTTGGTTCTGGCATGACCCCACCCTTTCGCGGGTTGGGAGCCTCCACCAATCTGAGGCGGGTGACAACCTGGACACGGACTTGCCGATCCCACTTCTTCCCGCTTCTCTGGCGACTCCATCCAATCTCGATGCGCACGATCCGGGGCAAAGTCACTCGAAGGGTTACAGCGTGGTCCTCGCTGATTCCTCTGCGACAGGCTCGACGAAGACCCGTCCACCATGTGCTGGACTTCCATGCTCGCTTGCGGGCTGTCAACGCGCCTTCGGTTAGCGGATATTCGATCCACCAACCCTTCATGCAGCGCATGTGCCGGTCGATGCTTCGCCGCCATACTGGCTCGGTGACCCGCCCTACCGCTCTTTCGACCGCGACGACCACGACGCCAAATCAGCAAGCGTCCGCTCCTGGCCACGTAGGCAGCAGTACTCCCCGCCGCGAGGATCAACGGTTGGTCAGGGGCGAAGGTGCTTTCGTCGGGAACGTTGATGCCCGCAATCAACTCTGGATGCGTGTGGTTCGGTCTACGGTCGCACACGCGACCATCGAGTCCGTCGACATACGAGATGCTGAACGAATGCCGGGAGTTGCCCTCGTGCTGACCGGCGAGGACCTTGCCTCATTCGGAAACGTCCCGCTTAGGAACGTGGGCTATCAACGCATGTTCCCCGATCTTGACGAATACTGTCAGCCAGTGCTTGCTGCGGACAAGGTCCTCTATGTCGGCCAACCATTGGCAGCTGTCTTTGCGGACAACCCCTACCGGGCAGAGGACGCCGCAGAGAAGGTGCTGGTCGAGTATGTCGAGCACCCGCCGGTCCTGGACCCTGTGGAAGCAGCCCAGGACACCATTCTCCTGCATCCGTCAGGTAACGTGCCGGCAACCTTCGTTAAGGAGTACGGGGACGTTGATCGGGTGTTCGATGAGGCGCCACATGTCTTCCGCTCGGAACTCCGCATCGGCCGGCAGAGCGGAGTGCCGATGGAGATGCGGGGATGCCTGGTCCGACCAGTGCCAGGGCGCGACGAACTTGAGTTTTGGGGGGTGGTCCACGCGCACAACAGCCGCCGCATCCTAGCCGCCGCCCTCCGAATGCCGCTGAACAGCATCCATATGCGACACACCGATTTCGGTGGCAGTTTCGGCGTCCGGGGTGGAGTATTCCCGGAGTACGTCGCGGCAGGCATCGCAGCGAGGCGTCTCCGGCGCCCCGTCAAGTGGCTGGAGGACCGGCTCGAGCACATGGTCTCGATCTCGCACGCACGTGAGCAAGTGCACCGGATCGAAGGCGCCTTCGACAGTGACGGTCGGTTGCTCGGGCTAAGAGACGAGATTTGGCACAACCATGGGGCGTTTCTGCGCCAGACGGAGCCGCTCATCAGTGACATCACAGCGGGGATGGTCGGGGGCCCTTACCGAGTGCCTGCGTACAGCGCCACCGTTCATGCCGTAACGACCAATAAAACACCTCTGTCGGCGTATCGTGCGCCGGGTCGGTTCGAGGTGACCTTCGCACGTGAACGGTTGCTCGACTTGGCTGCCCAAGAGCTGGGGATCGACCCCGTCGACATACGAATCATGAACGTGTTGACGAAGTCCGACCTCCCCTGGGAGCCTGGAATGGACATCGTATTCGAGGGATTCCGCTTCGATTCGGGCGATGTACGTGACCACATGGAGAAGGCACTCGCAGCAGCCGACTTCGATGCGTGGCGATCCGAGGCCGCCGAGCTCCGCGCCACCGGACGGCTGGTGGGCACCGGACTTGGCGTCCTTATGGACAAGGCAGGACTAGGGCTGTATGAAACAGCGGTCGTCGATGTCGACCCGTCGGGGCGAGTCCGCGTCCTGACTGGTGCCTCGTCGGTCGGTCAGGGCATCGAAACTGTGATAGCGCAGGTTGTGGCGGACGAACTTGGCAACGATCCGGAGGAGATCGACGTCTTTCACGGCGACACTGACCAATTGAGTGACGGAGTTGGGTCCTGGTCGAGCCGCTCCACGGTGCTGGCCGGAGGTGCTGCGAGGAACGCCGCTCGGGGCGTCATCCAGAAGGCCCTACGTGTGGGCGCTCGCCTCCTTGGAGTTACCGTCGATGGCCTGCGGTTCGACGCAGGGCGAGTGTGCACGGTGCAGGAGCCGGTGCGTTCCCTGGGGCTGCCGGAGATCGCCCGGCTCTGGGACGGGTCGACGGCAAGACTCGCCGGGGAAGAACCTGGGTTGAGCGTCTCGGGACTATACCGGAACGAGCACATGAACTATCCCTACGGGATCACGTGCATACAGCTCGAGGTCGATGCGACGACCGGAGCCGTCGAGATTAGACGCCTCTTCACTAGCGCCGAAGCTGGTCGGGTGATGAACCCAATGACTACCCGCGGCCAAGTCATCGGCGCGGCCGCCCAAGGAGTCGGGGGGGCCTTATTTGAGGAGTTCCGATACGATGCTGCTGGGCAGCCACTCGCAACCTCTTTTATGGACTACTTGCTACCCGATGCGCAATCGATCCCCGAGGTTGAAGTTTTCGTGACCGAAGATGCACCGACTCCGGATAACCCGTTTGGAGCCAAGGGGATGGGTGAGGTCGGGCTGATCGCTATGGGCGCAGCTGTGGCCGGCGCCATCGACAACGCCTTAGGGAACGGTTTCCAGGCGACCCGGGTGCCGGTCCATCCCGAAGACATTTACGAGTTGGCTGCCACCGCGCGTGCCAAAGCAGCAGCGGGCCAGGCTCGTTCGGAATCTGATTCATTCTGATGGCGTCTTTCGTCTTCCGCCGTGCCACTCCCGACTCGTGCCACCGGGGTACGTCACTGAGGGCTGAGGTCGAGGGCGGCGAGGATGTCCTGGGCTGCCGGGGTGAGGCGGTCCTCCGCGAGGTGGTCGTGGCCGGCGATGCGCACGGTCACTTGTTGTAGCGGCCGTAGCGTCCGGACGATCTTCTTGATGCTCAGCCCGGTCTCGTTCTGCAGGTACCTGGCGATCGCGAGGGCGGCGAAGACGATGGTCAGGTGGGCTTCGATCGACTCGCGGGTGTGGTGAAAGATCGGCCGGGCACGCAGGTCGCTCTTGCTCATCCGGAACGACGCCTCGACGTGCCACAGGTCGTGGTAGCTCGTGATGACCTCGGCGGCGGGCATCACGCTTGCGGGGATGTTCGTCACGTAGCCCTTCAACCCGACCAGGCGCCGGGCCCGCGCGAGGGACGCCTCGTCCAGGGACTGCGAGCCGTTCTTGGTCGTCACGAATCGTGGTGTGCGGGCGGCCTTCTCGCCGGCGACCACGGCCTTGGCCCGGTTCTCCTGCAGCGTGAGGGTCTTGCCGTCGCGGACCGCGCGTTTGCGCGAGTAGGCCCACACCGCCCGCCACGACCTCGTGTGCATGGCCGGGTCCCACACCGGTTCGGCGCGCTTCTTCTCGTCGTTGACCGCCTGCGCGGCCCTGGTGGCCACCCGCGGGGTGATGGTGTCGATGACCTGCCCGTCGGTGAACGCGTCCCCGTGCCAACGGAAGTGGCTGGCCAGGTCCCCCGGCGCCTTCGTGACGCGCGAGCCGACAATGAACCGCAACCCGGCCACGTCGAGGTCCGTCAGGTTGGCCGCCGACAGCATCCCGGCGTCGGCGACCACGACCAGGTCCGACAACGAGTGGCGCTCCTGGAACTGGCGGATGATCGGGATCATCGTGCTCGTCTCGGCGGTGTTGCCCTCCCAGCAACCGATCTCGAGCGGGAAGCCTGGACGGTCGACCAGCAGCCCGACGACGATCTGCGGGTCGACCCGGCGTTCCTTCGAATAGCCGACCTTGCGCAGCTCGTCCTCGTTCTCCGCCTCGAAGTACAGGGTCGTCACGTCGTACAGGCACAGCGACACATCGCCGCTGGCTGCGGCGTGGGTGAAGCACGCGGTCGCGATCTGGTCGCGGTAGCCGCCGACCGAGGCGCGCTGCAGCGACCGGAACATCGTGCGCAACGACGCGTGCTCGACGCCGATCTCATCGAGGACCCGCAGCGAGTCGGCCTTGGACGTCGGCTCGATGATCCGGGCCAGCACCAGCTGCGCGAACGCCGCATCCTCGATCGCGTCGAACCCGAGCCGGGCGTACACGCCGGTCAGCACCTGCCACAGCAGCGCGGACCGCTTGCCCGTAATCACCCCAGGACGCTCGGGCAGCCCCGTCGCCTGCTCGACTACCGCCTCACCGAGGTCGAGCGCGTCCTGCCCCGGCCGCAGCCGACGACGGGCCTCGGCCATCAGCACCGCCAACTCGGCCTCCGAGCGTGCCGTCCCGACGTGCTCGAGGATGTGGTTGCGCCCACCGCGCCGCTCCGCGATCTGAACCTTCGTGGCGCCCGACCGGCCGGCCGACTTCCGAATGAACACCACGAGCCTGACCCTACCGACGAGCGGGGTACGTCATTTCGATCGCGCACACGCCCCTGACCAGCACAAACGCCAGCCGAATCCTTGACCAACCCTCAAGTGGCACGAGTCAGGTCGGAATCTGATTCATTCTGATGGCTCTTCGCCGATGAGTGTGGGGTCATAGGGCCAGTCCGCCGCCGATGAGGAGCATTCGGAGGCGGTAGTTGTCTCGGTTGCGGAAGCCGCGTGCGATGCGGCGGTGGAGTTCGATCAGTCCGTTCATCGCTTCGGTGCCGCCGTTGCTCGCGCCGCTGGTGTCGAAGTAGCCGAGGAACTCGCTGCGCCAGGTGGTGAGGGTCTTGCCGAGACGTGCGACTTCGGGGACCGGGCACGAGGCGAACGAGTCGAGGATCTTCTCGGCGACCTTTCGTCCCGCGGCGTGGGTGTCTTGGTGGTAGGCGGAGCGGACTTGTTGGGCGCACAGCCAGGCGAGCTCGACCTCGACGTGGCGCTCATCGGCAGCCCACGCCGATGAGAGCCGCTCGCGTTGTCGGTCGGTCAGGTTCTCGGCGCCGGCGCGCAGGATGTTCCGGATCCGGTACAGCGGGTCGTTCTTGCGGCCGCGGTGGCCGCGGGTCTCCTGCTGGACCCGGCGCCGGACCTCGTCGACCACTTGCGTGGCGAGCTTGACGACATGGAAGGCGTCCAGGACCGAGCGGGCGTCCTCGAGCCGGTCATCGATCGCGTTCTTGTAGCCGTGGAACGGGTCCAACGTCGCCACTTCCACGCCGACCCGGAACGCCTCGCCGCGCTGGTCGAGCCAGTGCTTGTACACGGCGCCGGAGCGGCCGGGCACGAGGTCGAGCAGCCGAGCCCTGGTGTGTCCGTCGGCATCTCGGGTCAGGTCGACCATCCCGGTCAGCTCCTTCGGTCCGCGTCCGCCGTCCTCGACCGGCTTGGTCGACACGTGGTGCCACACGTGCTCATCGACCCCGAGGACCGCGACGCCGGCGAAGCGCTCCTCGTTGTCGGCGGCGGCCTGCAACAGCGGCCGGATCGAGTCCCACACCGTGCGCCAGCCCGTGCCGAGCTGACGCCGGATCCCGTTGACCGAGGCGTGCTCACGGCGGATCTGCTCGATCGCCCACCGGCACGCCGCACCGTCAACACCGCCCGCGGGGCGGCGACCTGTTCGTCCTGCTCGAGGAACGAGGAGACCTCGCACGCCGGCTCCGGGCACACCCAGCGGCGCTTGCGCCATACGATCCGCACCGGCCGACCGAACGCCGGCGCGTCGACCAGGCGCACGTTCACCCGGCCGTGGCCGTGCGCGATCACCCCGCACGAGCGGCAGCCCATCGGCCCCGGAGCCGACTCGACCGTCACAACCATCCGGTCATGACCGTCACGCTCAACGGCGATCACGTGCAGCCCGGGCAGCCCGACGAGCACGTCGCAACGGTCGCAGTACTCGCCGCCGGGAACACGGCAGCACGACGTAGGCTCGGGCATCGTCGAGGTCCTTGAGATCGGTGCGAGGTAGAAGTCCTCCGATCCTCAGGGGCCTCGACCCATACACCCCTCAACCCGCGACCCGGCGCGTCGCGCTCACCCCACACTCATCGGCGAAGAGCCATTCTGATGGCGTCTTTCGTCTTCCGCCGTGCCACTGGCTCGCCGGCGAAGGCCGCTGTTGACGGCAACACTGCCTAGTCCGCTCGGTCCCTTCACTTGGCATTGCCAGGCCGGGCGGGCTGCTCGGGGGGTTGAGCAAAGACGACAATCGGGCTCATCTTTGACATGGAGATATCCGAGCACCTGAGCAATGGCAAGCATGCGCCACGTATTAGTGGTCCGCGCGAGCTCTGACACACGGCACGAGGCCCAAGACGGTCTCGACCGACAAGGGCGATCGCGTCCGGATCAAGGTTGCTGCGGTTGCGACGGCCGCTTCCAGCCGGCCATCGTTAAGAAGGGGTTACGAGACCATGGAGGCGTCGACGTAATCGGAGTGTTGCGAGTCATCAAGGGACCGAGCCTGCATGCCGTGGCCCTGCTCGTCGAGGCCGAGGTGTCCGCGGAGGTCGAGGCGGCTGGGAGAGGTGTAGGCGCGTTTCTTTAGGAGACCGATTTGCCCTACTGAGGCAGGGACACCACTTCGGGGATCGCGGCTGACCTCAATCCGATCTAGCCGGTACCTCGTGGGAGGCCGGCTGGGCGGCGTTCGAGGGGCTCAATGAGAAATGGAGCAACGGCTAACACGCCGACGGGGCAGGTGCTCCAGCAAATGAGAGCAGTTCGTCGGTTTCCTAGACTCGTATCCCGCATTTAGACCCTGACGTGCTCGACGAACGTTTACACAGCCTCTGAACCCCGCTACCGGGGAGAGCGAACATTCAGAGCCATTCGCGATTTGGTAGATTGCCATTAGGTCGTCGGCCTCGTCACATCGTCGCTAGATCCTAAGCGCACCGGCCAGCCCGATGGGCCTATGCGCCGCAAGCCAGCAATCAGCGTGTTCGCAGTCAGCTTGAGAACCGAAATCCCTGGCCATATGATGGTCGAATGAAAACGCCGCCCACATTTTTACCGAGATAGTTCCACGCCAAGGCCGCCGCCGGCAAGGCTTGGATTGGGGGGCCGATCCGATGGGGCCGTTCGCCCTGGTCATGGCGACAGTGGATGTTTGGGGAGGCTTTCATCGCGGCGAGCCGCGAGGCCGGGGACTGGTATCGAGAGGGCTGCTTGGGCCGCAGCCGGAACTAGTTGATGCGGAGCAGGTCGGGGGTGAGGGCGGACAGGTCGGCGCCCTCGGGAAGGTAGGCGCGGGTTAGACGACGGCGTTCTCGACGAGGAGCTTGTGGGCCGTGGTGTTCTCGTAGCTGGGACGCTGCCAGGGCGAGCACAGGTCCCAGAAAGTAGATGGTCCCACGAGGCCGGTCGCGATCTTTTGGCGTCAGGCAGCCCACCTGTGGTAGCGGTCACTTCAGGGGCAACAGCGCCGAGCACCATGCGTTGCGGTCGGCCGGCCAAGGCGTGCGCTCGCGCTTGGCCGGCCGGCCTCAACGCCCTCGGACCGACCTGCTCACTACGTCACTCTCTGCTAATTGCGGAGTGCAACTGGTCTGCGACCCAGTCGACCATTTCCAGACGCGGCCGGGGACCCAGGTTGTGGCAGCAGTGGTCCCCCTCAGGTTCTACGACTATCGTGAGGTCCGCGTTGACGGCGTACTGCTTAAGAACGTCAACTTGGGATACTGGAACGAAGTCCAGGCCGCCTTGCTGGAAGTAAGTTGGCACGCGCAGTTCTTTCAACACCGAGCGAGCGTCCAAGCACTTTTCGACGAAGACGCGCGCCTCGTCCATATCGGCGGACTTGCTGACGTAACGCCACGACTCCTTAGCTAGGGGCCCTCGGCCCTCCCAATTCTCGAAGTTCACGTAGCCACCCCAGGACACACAGGCGGTGAAGCGCCTGTCCAGGCTAGCGCTACGCAAGGCGTAGTGCCCACCAGCGCTACGGCCCAGGACTGCCAGCCGATTCGGATCCAGCCGGGAGTCATTGACCAAAAAGTCCACCACTCGCGATGTGTAGCGCTCAAAGTCGCCGCGAGCGGGGGTGCTCACTAACATCTCACCCTGGCCGGGACCGTCGAAGGTCGCGGTGGCGACACCTCGGGCGAGCAACAGTTCCTCGAATCGGTAGCTCTCTTCCTTTGTGGACTCCAAGCCGCCGATGAGGACAGCGCACGGCCAAGGACCTTCTCCCTTAGGCACGCGGAGGTAACCGGGGATAGTGGCGTCGTCGATGGGCAGGTTGAATCGCTCTGCCGGCGGGTCCAGGTAAGGAGCTGCCTTGGCATACAGTTCGACCTTGCGTCGTTGACCCGCGGTTCGGTCCTCGCCGAACCAGAGAAACTGGGCGTACTGCGCGCAAAGGGAGGCTGTCACGAACAGTTCACCGGCGGAATGCCGATGTCCGGTGTCCGCGGCACTCTGGGCTGCTTGCTCGTATTGTGCGGCCGTGTCCATCCAATAGTCGTACCAGGATACGCTCACATCCCGATCTCGTGCGGCAGCGAGGTCCGCGTAGGGCACTCCGTCCATGATCAGGCGGCCCCAGTTCAACATCTCCTTGTCAGGAGATGCCTGGGTGTCGATACTAGTCATTTTTGCTTCTCTCCATTCAGCGCGGGAGCCTGGACAGGCAATGACCGCGTCCAAACTCCGGTATCTCTTAACCTCGTAGAGGCTAATGTTGGGGCTCTCACAAGCGGCGGTGGTTAAAGGTCTTGCCGATATCCATCGGCCACCACCGCCCAGTCGCAAAATGTCTCGGGTGATACCAGTCGGCGAGCGAAAGCCATTCTCGACGGGAACCGTATTTGCATCGTCGAATTCTGGGAGGGCAATGACTCTCAGCCATCTTGCGTCGGCAGGTTGGCTAGCTCTGACGCCTCTTCGAGAGCGAGCTGCATGGCTTCGACAATCTGTTGGTATCCTGTGCAGCGGCAGAGGTTTCCCGAGATGAGCTCGCGGATCTCGTCCTTATCCAGCGGCTTGGCCTCGTTGTAGGCTGGCAGCAGGGTCATCAGGAATCCTGGGGTGCAAAAACCGCACTGTAAGCCGTGGCGGGCTGTAAACGCTCGCTGCAGCCCGTGCATCTCCTCGCCGTGGGACAACCCCTCGACCGTGGTGATTCGGCGGCCGTCGACCTGCACAGCCAGAGTGGTGCACGACCGAACCGGCGCGCCGTCCAGAAGCACAGTGCACGTCCCGCAGACGCCATGCTCGCAGCCCACGTTTGTGCCGGTCAGTCCCAAGTCATCCCGGATGAAGTCGGATAGTAGCAAACGGGGCTCGACGTCGCGGTCGTGCGCCTCGCCGTTCACGACAACATGTGTTTTCATGCAACTTCCCCCAGTTCGAAGGCCGAGGCGAGTGCCCGGCGCAGCATTTCTCCAATAACGGCTCGTCGGTACTCCGATCCACCGTGGACGTTCGCCCCGGGGGTGAGTTGTCCCAGCGCTGCTGCAACGGCGCAGTCGATCAAATGGGCGTCGACCACACGACCCACCATCGACTCAGCCAATCCCGGTGCGAGGCATGGCGCGGGCCCTGCTGCTAGGAGACCTGCACGAACGGCGCGGCAGACGCCGTCGCCGCCACGCTCTGCGTAGACGGCAGCGCCCCCGATGGCATAATCGCCCCGACGGCGAGCGAACTCCTCGAAACCCCATGTGGCACCGGCGCGGCCGACTGGCAACTCGACGGCAGCGAGCAACTCGTCGTGAGCGAGTGCCGTCGTAAAGTAGGCTTCGAAGAAGTTGGGGGCGGGGATCCTGCGCTCTCCACCTCGTGACCAGGCAATAATGGTGGCGTCGAGCGCCAGCAGCGCGGCGGGAAACTCGGCCGCCGAATCGCCGTGGGCGACTGCTCCCCCCAGCGTGCCGCGGTTGCGGATCTGCGGGTGCGCTACCCAGGACGCGGCCTGGGCCAACAGCGGTGCCTGGGCGACTATGAGTGGGTGCTTCTCAACCGTCGTATGACGCGTGAGCGCTCCGATTCGCAAGACGTTGCTATCGCAGCTGATGCCCATGAGCTCCTTCAGCTGTGTGATGTCGACCAGCAGCGAGGGAGATGCCAACCGCAGGCTGAGAAGTGGCACCAGGCTTTGGCCGCCCGCAATCACCTTCACGTCGTCGTCACGGTTCAGCGCATTCCAGACCTCATCAAGGCTGGACGCGCGCAGGTAATCAAACGACGGCGGTTTCATGACCAGTAGTCTCGTCAGTACGAGAGGGATCTACCTCTGCCTGAACCGTCAAAGTGAGCGTTCCAGATCTACACATCCTGACAACTTGGGGCTGGGGACCCACTCAACTAGTCGCCGGAATATTGGCGCGCGTTCACGTGCTCGAGTCGGGTACCTTGCGGGGACCGTTCGCGACTCCTCAATGGCCGCGCCTGGCCCGTGCCCTCGTCACGCACCTGAAACAACTCGCAGTCTGCGCTCATCAGGGGCGCTGCTCGACGTTGCGCGCCGAGCTCTAGGTGGCCTGGCACTTCGCGGGTGCGCGCGGCGACCTCGCAGCCCTTCCCAGACAGCCCTACTCGATAGCACGCCGCTCCTGCGTGATGAAACTCATGTTCATAGCCCCCGAGGAGAATCGGGCTCCAGGTGCAGAAACGCTTCCGCGGCATGTCAATGTCTTCGCGCACTGGCGCGGCTTCGCCTTCAGCGGTCGGATGCTCTACCTCGACCGAGCCCTGGTCGGCCTCGGCGAGCCGGTACCAGGCCGCCGCGTGTCCTTCCAGCTTCCCTGCCGTGGTCGCCGCGTAGCAGTTCTTCGTAAGCGAGCTGTGTAGCTTTCCTCAGGGCTCAACCGCAACGCCTGCTCCTTCGGTTTGGACATGGAGTGCCTTGCCATCCCCGGCAATCTCCCTCATCGGAGTCGGTCCAGCGGGAAATGCGCCGCCACTTGACTCTAGTGAATCCCTCGTTTGATGGGTCCAAGCTCCGCCGCGCCGATCCCAGATCGACAGGCTCAGGCAGGGACGCGGAGGGGCATTAGTACGTGTGCCAGTCGAGCCACCTCGTCGAGCATTGCCTTCGCCGCTGCATCCAGGCCAGCGTCGGCGCGCATCTCCCCGTCTTCGCTGAGGAGTTCGTTGACGTTTGGGATCGACACCGCTTCGAGCGCCGGCACCATTCGGAGCGCCGTGAGTACAGGCTTGATAGCTGCCGCGGACCGCAGACCGGCCGAGACGCCGCCATACGACACGAGACCGACAGGCTTGTCTGCCCACTCGACGAACAGATAGTCGAGCGCGTTCTTGAGCGCCGCCGGGAAAGAGTGATTGTACTCTGGCATGACGAAGACAAAGGCGTGCGCGCGATTGATCGTCGCGCTCCATGCCTTGGTGTGGTCCCGAGTGTACTGCTGCAGCCGGGGGTGGTGGGGTTCGTCGAGCAGGGGCAGACCCACCTCGGCCAAGTCAACCACCTCGATCGTAAATCCGGCTTGTTCGCGGGCGACATGCTGCATCCACTCAGCGACAGCGCCCCCGCGTCGCCCCGGACGCGTGCTGGCGAGAATGATCTGCAGGGTCGGGTGCGTCATGGTTGTCCTCTGCCTTCTTGATGTGTTGGTCGCCTAAAGAGCGCGCTCCGCTAACCCGGATCTGGGACGTTCGCTTCTGCCCGTGTCAGCGGGCTTCCGCGTGCGGCTATGGGGTCATTGTTCAACGTCGTGTAGCCCATGGTCGGATCGCTCGTGGGGCGACTGGCGACCGAGAGGTGGGTTGAAGTCGACCACGCCGCGGGGTTGGTGTCCGGAATCGCCACTATGGACTCTGGGCGTCGCCTTCAACCGATCGGTATGTAGTTTCTGGGGAACGGCGGGATCGATGCTCGCGCCCCAGTATCCCGGCCTGCGGAGTTTCCAAGTCTCCACTCCATGCAGAATCCGGGCACCGGATATCCGCTATCCGAAAGCCATTCAGGTTCAGATCCGCTGGCTGTTGTCAGATGGTGGGTGACCCAAGCCGTGGTGCGCGGCCCTCGTATGCTCCAGCAGCTCGGCGATCCGGATGGCCACTGCGATCTCTTCCCGCCGTTCCCATACTGTGTTGCCAAGCATGCCCTCAACGGATCGAAGGCGGTAGGCGACGGTTCGCTCGTTAACCTTGAGGCGAGCACCGGTTGCGGCGGCGTTCTGTCCAAGGGCATAGTAAGTTTTGATGGTCTCCAGTAAGGTACGCGAGCGCACTGAGCCGTCGAGAAGACTCCCGAGCTCTTGGCGGACGAATTCCCCGGCGGCCGGCAGGTCACGTAGCACCAATGCTTCCAACGAGACGTCGCGGTACCATGTGAGACGCCGATTACCCAGCTTCGCGACTCGATAAGCTAGGGAGGCCCGAGCATGGCTGGCCCGAAAACCTGCAACGTCGTTGGCATAATGCCCGCACGCAACTCGCGTATTTGGTGGTAGCTCGACCGACGTGAGGTCATCGTCAGATCTGGTCGAGCGTGCCGCGCGCCGAATCCAACCAAAGTACGCATCATCTGTGCCCGAAACCAAGAGGTACTTCGCCCCGAGCCTCGAAGCAATGTGCTTAATGGCCGCCTCAGGCTGCTCGCCCCATGCGATAACGGCCAGATGTCGCCCGCTCATTGGATATCCAAGAGATTGCTCGTCTGGGGGTGTCCCGGCTAGGACGGCATTGACCATCGCACGCTTCTTACGGTCGGTGCGCTGCAAGAAGTAGAGGCGGTGCTCAGCTTCATACTCGGAGATGAGGACGGCCACGATGTGGTCGTTCCAAGCGAAGTGGTACTGGCTGATTCTGCGTAATACCGCGGCGCGGAGCTCGTCGTCCGAAACGACTCGCTGCGCGGCGTCGAAAAACGCGTCCCACATGGCAGCTTGCGCGACCCGCTGCTTACGGATCAGCGCGTGCAGACTGGCGTTGACTTGAGCGGCGAGCCGAGCCTGCCTCAGCATCACTCCCGGCACGGTATCCTCTACCTCGAGTTGGTCCGCCAGGCCACGAAAAATCGCCTCTAGGGATGCAGGGACAGTCTCTAGCTCAGCGCCAGACAACGTCGGGTCACCGGCAACGTAGAACTCCGGCACTTCCTCGTGGAGCCGAGCTTGGACGAGAACAACCAACTCGGAAAGCTCCTCTCGCACCGCCGACACGACCGCCCGGACTCCCTGCTCAACCTGCACAGGTGGCAGTATAAACTGCGGTGTCTTACGCCGACACTGCGAGCACACGATTTCGGGGGGGCGCGGCACTCTGTGCAGGCGAGAATCCTGAGATCCGAATCTGGATGCGAGCGGGTCACGCTCAGCCATGGCAGCATGTGCGCTGCGGCGCAGCGGGTCCACCAGGGGACGGCTCCGGTGCATCCGAGCGTGCCGGTCTTGTCGGCGGCGACCGTTGAAGTCGGTGACCATCGATGGCCTACGCCTCAACGAGATCCAGCGGCATGGCGTGGGCTGAGTGCACGCCGGTTGTCCTGAACGGTCGCCGCGATGCCGGGGCTCGCGCCGTGGACACCGAGGGCAGTGAAGGTCGCCGGGTCCGCTTGGATGCCTCCGTCGCCGCCGCTGTCGGAGCCGCCGATCGTAAGGACGATCGGCGATGCCGGCGTCACTAGTGCCGGGGTCAACAGCGAGATTGGCATGAGGGTGTTGCTGCTACGAGTGCCGTCGCACGCTTGGGCGCGGAAGCGCATGTCGCGGTGGCGCAATAGCGAAGCCCATCGTCGCGACCCCGTGGGCACCGACGTCCAGAGGCGGGTCGACCCGGTCGGGTGATACCTGGGGCGAGGACGCGCGGAGCCGACCTTATGCCGCGTCCGCGGGCATCGCTGCCAGCCGCCCCCGGCCCGCGGGGGCCTGTCGCCCGGCTTGCTCTCGGTGAAGGCCATCGAGGACTGCGTGACGTAGTCACATCGGTTCGGTGCCTCCCGAGGCCGACCGCGCTCCGCGCGCCCTCGAGGTCACGCTCAGGAACGATGCCTCGTCGACACTACGGCCGATCGAGCGAGCGTTCGTCGTCAGGCATGTGGCCACGGATGGGGAATTCGCTCTGTTGGACACCAACGCGCGTATGCCGTTCACGGCTAGGGCACGGACGGTGGCTCTGGAGACAGCGTTGGCGGGCCTTCCCGTACCGCGTTGGTCGGCCCGTCCGAAAGTTCCCACAAGGGAGGGGAGGCACTCCCAGTCTACTCTCGTGATTACACATTTTGGGCTTGCATGCAGGTCGATCGGGTAGTTACTGCCTACACAACACCATCTGATGGTTGCTCCTGCACGTGCGGATGTAGGTGCAGCTGTCCCGGCGGCCGCTGACAACTGGAAGCATTCGCCTCTTGACTGCCGGGCAAGAGCGCATGTCCTTTGCACCGTTCAAGCCCCGTCCATGGATGATGACCCCGTGGAGACGCGTCATCTAGAGTTCTTCGTCGCTGTGGCAGAGGAGCTCAACTTCACCCGCGCGGCCCAACGGGTCCATGTCGGGCAGTCCACCGTGTCCGCTGGCGTCCAGGCGCTGGAGCGTGAGATTGGTGCCGCTCTTTTCGCACGCTCCACTAGACGCGTGTCGCTCACCTCGATCGGCCGGGACCTTCTCCCGCTTGCGCGTTCAGCCCTGACCGCGCTTGCAGAGATGCGCGCCCTCGGAATTCGCGAACACCAGCACGTCCAGGGGACATTACGAATCGGCGCGAGCAGCCACCTGCAGGCCCTTGGGCTGCCCAGCATCCTGGGCGGCTTCCAGGAAGCCTTCCCGATGGTCGACATCTCGCTGCACGCGTCCCCAGAAGGTTGTTCAGGCCTGCTCGAACAGGTCCGGCGTGGAGCCATCGATGTAGCGTTCTGCGGCCTGCCTCCGCCTGCGCCTCTCGACCTCTTCAGTCACGTGTTGAGACGGCAACGCCTCGTGGCACTCGTGCCGGCACAGCACGCTCTAGCCGGGAGAACCCGCATCTCCCTGACCCAGTTGCTGGAGGATGACTTCGTCGAGACGGCGGTCGGTCTTGGGACCCGTCACGTGGTCGATCACTGGCTGAGCCGAAAGGGCCTGGGCCGACGCATCAGTATCGAAGTCCCGGACGAGAACCTCGTGGGCGACTTCGTAGCTGCTGGCTTTGGAGTCGCGGTAGTGCCAGAGGACGCTGCTGGCAGAGATACGTTGCTTCTGAGGGTTCAACCGGCCGGCGCCGTGGCGGTCGTGCCCCTGAGGGAGGCGATCGTCTGGGACCTGAGCGTCATTGCACGTTACCGAGGCGGGTCACCCGCGCTCGATGCACTCCTTGGGCATTTGAGTCTCAGCCGGGCCGATCACTGACTGGCCTGTGCATAGAGGACACTCTCGCAGGCGCACGACGTGGCCCGCCTCGTAAGAGAGGCTGACGCCGCTCCCCCCGACGGCGCGAGGGGCAGGCGAGCGCTCGGTCCTGGGCGCCGATCCTACGTGCCTGTGCTAGCGAGGAGACCGCCCCGCCAGCCAGGGACGGCCCCACCGGCCCCAACGCGGCGCAGAGCGCAACCGTCGTTCCGAATGGCTGACGCATCAGCCGGCATGCTGGAATTTTCATGATCCGTTGGCCGCTCACAGATGGGGGCCCAGGTGAAGGGAGACCTATGAGTACTCGATCGCCTTCTTCTTCGGAGACAACCACTGGATGGAGAAGCAGAGCTACATGGTCGTGGGCCTCGCGATCATGGCGGCCGCCGAGCTAGGCGTCGAGGGGACACCGCTGGAAGGCTTCGATCCCACCACCGTCGACAAGGCGTTCAAGATCCGCGAGACGGGCCACTCCACCACGGTACTGCCTGGCACTCGGCTACGCCGACACCGCCAGGCAGTACCACCCCCATCTCCCGCTTCGACGAAGAACAGCTGTTTACCTTCGCCTAACAGGGCTCCGCTGCAACCCACCAGCGCCCTCCCAAGGGGGACGAGACGGAACGCCGCGGGTCGTGTCGCAGCCGCCAAGGCAAATGCATCGAGCATGGGGCGCTCCTTTCGACCTGGCCGTGCCGGACAGGCGAGGGGAGCGTCCCTTTGGCGCATTCCCTGACGCTGTTGGGACGCGGACCGCTGATTGCCAACACGGGCAGAGCCGCGACCGAAACGCTCATCACCATCCCTAGGGAGCACGAGATGAGCAGTCAGCGCGCCAGCCGCCATCGCCGTCATCGTTGACGACACCAACTGGGTCGCACCGGCCTTTGCCCTGCTGGCCATCATCACCCCCGCGGAGCTCGATGACCTCCTCGACGGACGGCTGCACCCGGAAGACCTCACCGGCGGGGTCCTCGGCACGCTCCTCGAGCGTGGAGTGTGCGACCCGGGACTGGAGGACGCCTGCGAGCAGTAGCTCGGTCTCGCCTCCGTTTCGCCTACCCCCGGGCCTACCTGGCCGGGCTCGTCGGCAAGGGACAGTTCTGTGTCGCAAAGTCTGCGGTGCATATCGGCGGGCATACAAGCTGGTCGCCGCCCGCCAGAATTGTGTCCTGATCTCACTGAGCCGGCGCTCGGGTGGAGCGCAGCGCCGCTCCCCTTGCGACCCTCCATCGGCTGAGCCCGGGCCAGCGTGGGTAGTTGCAGAGAACCCGAAGTCACGCCGTTGTCGCAACGTACGAGCGTTCTCGACGCCGCCCGTGACGACATCCGCGGCCTCCGCCAACCACGAGCTCTGGCGTCGACCCCCAGCTGAGCTTGATATCCGGTTCAGCGTAGTCGGCACGCCATAGGTGGCGACGGCACGGTCCCCATGGACTCCGGCATGCCGCGCGTGCACGGTTCCCCCGCGGACGGTTCCCGGGAGGGTCGGGCGCCGAGATGAAGGTGGGAATCGTGCGCACGCCCGGCGCCTGATGATTCGTGTCTCAACCATCACAAGACACCAAGGGCCAGCTTGGCCTGACGCCCTAGGAGGCCTCCGGTCGTCCGCACAACTGGGTGGCGTACCAGTCAGCCAGGAACCCGCCGCTTGAAGTCTGTCACCCCGGCCTTGAGCACTATCCGCCGGATCATGGAAGTAGGCGCGGCGACGCTAGATGCCTCGATGTTCGATCATCTGCCTCGCACTCGTCTGCTGCCCGCGTCGATTTCGGTCGACTGCGAGGATGGTCGCGCCCTCATCATGGAGTCGCGCCGGGCTGGCACCAGTGTTGCGCTCTCGCGTGCGCACCTCGATAGCGCTCAGTTCAGCGCCAGAGCGCCCAAGCACCTCTTCGAGAACGGCGGAAGGGCTGCGTACCGATGGCGACCGATGGGCTGTTGCAGCGTCAGGGTCGTAGACCGTGTCGACGTACAGAGTGTTGCTTTCGCGTCCGCGGGTAGCCATCACGTAGAGCGGTTCGCGCATCGTCGTCGCGGTGACGAACGCGTGGGTGGTGTCGACCGTCCGGCCCTGGGCGCGGTGGGCCGTGGTGGCGTAGCCGAGCTCGAGGTGTTCGCGGACGTACTGGGCGTGGAGGCGTGCCACTCCTGCACCAGTTTCGCGCCGGACTGTCAGGCTGCCGTCCGCGTAAACAGCTGCGACGACCCACTGGTCGCCGTTCTTCACCCATCCCGTCGCCGAGCCCAGGTCGCGCTGGTTCTGGCGGGTGACGACGACGTCGCCCACTCCGATGACCGATCCTTCAGCCACCGTGACGCCCGAATCCACGACCAGGCCTTCGGCCACCCTCTGAGCTCGCGCTCGGTGGTTGAGGTCGGCCACGGTGGCGGTGTCGGCGGCGACCATCAGCGACCGTCGCCCTGCCGCGACGTCATCGCACCAGTTCGCGAATAGCTCGTCGAGCATCGACTCTCGATCACCGCCTCGCACTCGGCCGTGACGCGCATACTCTGCGGCGACGCCCTTGGCCCCGGTCCGGAGCTTGAGGGAGGCGTCGCGTTCCCACTCGTGCCGGAACCGGCGCACATCGAGTAGCGATGGCGCGTCCTCGCGGTCGGTCGCGAGCAGCTTGAACGCGCCGCCGGCCGCCACCGGGGACAGCTGGGCCCAGTCCCCGACGAGCAACACCTTCGCGCCGGCGGTGCGGGCGTATGCCGTCAGGGAGTCAAGCTCGAACGTGCCGGCCATGGACGCCTCGTCGACGATCACGAGCTGCCCTCGGCGCAGGTGCCACCGGTCGATCTCGGCGGACAGCTCACGCGCTCGACGCAGCAAGGCGCGCGTCCGCAGGGACGGGGTGGCGCGGTCGAGAGCAGCCGTCAACGCTTCAAGCTCGGCCACTCGATCTGGCTGCCTGGCAGCTTCTGCAAGCCACTTGGCGGTGTTCTCGGTCGGCACGCCGACCGCCTCGGACAGCACCTCAGCGGCCGCCGCCGACGGCGCCAACCCCACGACGGATCCGGGCCCGAACTGCGCTTCCCAGACGGCCCCAATCCCGGCCATGGCCGTGGACTTGCCGGCACCGGCGGGGCCGACAAGGACATCGAGCGCACGACCCGAGGTCGCGATCCGGCATACGGCAGCGGCCTGCTCGGCCGACAACGGATGGTGCCGACCCGGCAGGTCTCCCGCACACACGGCGGCGGCCGCAGCGTCGTCTGCTGTGGGCCCGTCCATCGCGCGGCCGGCCGCGAGGAGTCGTTCTTCGGCATCCAGCAGCGCCTGGGTCGTGTACACCTCGGAGTCGCGAGGGCGGAAGCGGGACGTGCCATCGGGGCGGCGCAGCTCGTCCGGAACATAACCCAGATCCGGCGGCGTAAGCGCGACCGCGCGCTCGAGTCCGAGCGTCGTGATCCACTCCGCGACCGCGACCCGGTCGCCCGGCGAGGCGAACCGGACGCCGTGGATCTGGCGCAGCACCTCGGCGAAGACGTTCGCCCGGGTGAACGTCGACCGCTTTCCGGACACCACCTCCAGCGCCACCTGTGCCGCGTCGTCGAGCATCCCCTCGGCCAGGTCGCCAGCCCGCAACAGGGGCAGGTCGTTGCGTCCAGCGAGGCTTGCGACCCACGCCTGCGGCTGGTCCCCGACGAAGGGCTCGGCACGCGATCGCCACCCAGTGACAAGCTCCCCGAGCGAGTGCAGTTCTTTGTCCGGGCGCGTCTCCAAAGTTGCTCGCTGACGCAGCTGCAGCACCTCCCGGGGAGTCGGCTGCCGCCCGCGCCCGGCAACGAAGTCGGTTACCAGCGCGTCCTTGGCGGCGTCGATCTCCGTGCTGCGCTGCGAGAACTCCGCCCGCAGCGCCTCCCCCACCCCTGCGACCTCCCACTTCTCCACCGGGGAGTGCCGCCTCCGTTCCGGTGCCCAGCCGTAGCCCAGATCCGCGGTGACAAGGTCGGCGAGGACGCCGTTGTACAGCTCTGACAGTCCCACGGCTGCCCGGAAGAGCGCCTTGCTGTCGAGGGTGCGCCACTGCCCGTCCGAGGCTGCCTGGACCCGGTTCAAGACGACGACGTGGGTGTGCAGCTGCGGGTCACCGGACCTTGAGTCCCAGTGGTCGAACGCGGCAGCGACGACGCCGCGTACGTCCTCGGAGACGACTCCCCCACGGCCGGTGCGGGTGGCGAACACGGTCCGCTCGGCGTACTCGCTGACGAACTCGAGCGCCGCCACGTGCGCCGCATGCAGGCGCCGCCGGGTCGGCTCGTCGGCGAGCGCCCAGGCCACCGAGACCGACTTCGGGGCGGTGAACGTCAGGTCAAAGCCGGCCACCGTCTTCGGTGCCTTACGCAGCCGGTTCAACCCGTCGACGTATGCCGTCCGCTCGGCTCCCGGGGGACGCCCCAGCGGCTCCCCTGTGACCGGGTCCTGCAGCATCCCGAGCATGCGCCACAGGTGCTCTTCGCTCACCAGCGCGCCCGGCTGGACGCCCCGACCACGCTCGAGGCCAGCCAGCCCGGCGCCGAGGAAGCGTCCCGGCGGGGTGCCCGGCTCGCTGTAGTACGCAGCGAGCGGCGACGCCGTCGGCGCAGCGGCGTCGCCTCGCGCGACAGACGCCATAAGGTACCGGTAGCCGGAGCCCAGCGTCATCCGGCGGATCGACATAGTCACCCCGAAACAACCCGGCTCCGGGGGCACCGGCGGAGCCCCGCGGCCACCTTGGTGCCAGACGTGTGGAGCGATGAAGCCAGCAGAGGGAGCGTTCGGTGCGAGGGCTCCACTGGGGCGGTCGTGCCGGGCGGTCGTCGGTGCGAGGAGCGTGCTGCGCAGGACGTCGTGCGTGGTTGGCTGGCCGACGGGGACTGACGCCGGTGGGAGCTACGGCATGGGTCTCTGTGGAGGACCTGAGCAAGCCGGCTCAGCGCTGCCCATATGCTGGTCAAGCCGGCGCCCGTTCCCCCTGTACGGGCGTCGGCTACTTTGTCCGTCGGCTCACTAGAAAGGACCACAGCCTATCGAACACCAGTTCGACAGGCTGCGAGACACTGGAGCCATGGCTGGCGGATCAGGACGAGGGCATGAGCACCCCATCCCGGTGCCGCCGCCGGCCCGACAGCACTGCTGGGTGACTGGTCCGGCCTCATCGCGGGGACCGCACCCGGGGCTTGTCGTCGAGTGGTCACGCCGGGATGACGGGTGGTGGGCGCTGGTCACCTATGTCATCGAAGCCGACGCCGCTGTCGTGCAGCAGTGGCTGCCGGCGCACCTGCTCACGCCGACCCGCCCTCCCCCACGGTGACCCCCTCATCGCGTGATCTGAGGACAAGGACCGCGGGAGGAAGGAGTACTGATGCGACACCCTGTAGACCATGGAGCCAGGCAGCGCTTGCTCGAAGCTCAGCGCGCCGAGGCGGACGCGCTGCGAAAGGTCCAGGCTGCAGCCAGAGGCTGCGACGCGGTCCGGAGTCGTCTCGCGACCGCAGACGCCAAGCTGCTCGACGCCCAGCGGAGCCTGGTGCGCACGTCGGGGGCGGCTCGAGCCGCTCTGCTGCTTGGCATCGAGGAGGCGACGCTACGTAGGGAGCTGCGTCGCACTGACGACACCACGAACAGGCACACCACCTCGCCTCCGAGCAGCGATCAGATCGATGCTGAAACTGACGACTGACCAAGGTCGTCGGGGAGCCCGCGAGGCAGCGCTCCTCTGCAGCCGCCTGGCCGCCGGTGGATCCAAGGAATCAGGGTCGGGCAGGATGTTGGTGATGCAGAGCCACGAAGCAAGCGACCTGGCGGCCCACCACCTGGCCGACATGGGATCCCGTTGGGCCCACGTGCAGGCAGTGGGGCGCCTCGCGGACGCCCTTGCTGCCCAGGGCCGTGTCTCGAGCGACGTGGCCGCGGCGGCCTGGCTTCATGACGTGGGCTATGCGCCTGAGCTCGCGTACACGGGATTCCATCCGCTAGATGGAGCCCGCTTTCTGCAGGGAGTCTCGGTGCAAGCCAACGTCGTCGCGCTGGTTGCGCATCACACCGGTGCGGCATACGAGGCCGCAGAGCGCGGTCTCAGTGGAGCGCTAGCGGCGTTGCCCGCCCCGAATCCGACAGACCTGCAAGACCTCAACCTCCTCGATCTCGTGATCGGCCCTGGCGGTTCGCCGACCTCCCCCTCGTCTCGACTGTCCGAGGTGCTCGAGCGCTATCCCGCCGACGACCCCGTGCATCGCGCTGTGACTATCTCGCGGCCCGTCCTGCTGGCCGGGGCCGAGCGAGCTCGCCGCCGACTGCGTCTAACCAATGAATGGCCGCTCTCTGTCACTGAGGGCGTGTTCTAGGCGTAGGCGCATGGAGGGGTGGATCGGAAGCGATTCGATTTCGGCGCCCGTCAACCACTCGACCTCGCTGCTTTCGCCGCTGGTCCGTCGATCGCCTCCGACCAGGCGGGCCTTGAACGCGATCGAGAACTGTTGCCTGACCTCGCCGTCGTCATAGGCCATCACGTGCCGCGGGTTGGTGTAGACGCCGGTTATGGCTTCGACCGTGACGTCGTAGCCGGTCTCTTCCTTGACCTCTCGCTCGACCGTCTCAGAGATGGACTCACCGGGTTCGTGACCGCCGCCTGGCAACGCCCACTTGTCGTTGTCGGTCTTGTGGATCATCAGGATCCGGCCGTCCTCGCGCTGGACGATCGCCACGACCGAAGGCACGACGCTGTTAATGGCGGGTGCCGCTGGGTCGTCGATGTAGTCAATGCGTCCCATGCTCAACGAGCCTATCTACGGGGTCGGACTCATGATGGTGCTGACGATGCCCACACGCGCTCGAAAGAATCGAGGTAGTGCGTGAACAACCGCCCTCCTGGGATCCGACACAGGTGCAGGACAGGAGACTGCGACGCGCTGCTTCCGTAGGCGTGTCCGTTGGCCAAGAGCGTGTCGTCGAACCTGAAGAGTGAGGCGTAGAGGGTCGTGTCGTGGCGTCGCGCCTCAATCGGGTGGGTGGCCAGCAGAGGCGTCACGTAGACCCAGGTGAGCTTGCATCGCGCGGCCATGAGTTCAGCGATGCCTTCCTCCTCACCACGCACGTCGACGGCCTGACCGTCCGGGTCGCCGAAGAGGAGTCTCACCTGCACCCCTTGGCGTGATCTTTCGGCCAGCCTGGTCATGAACTCCGGGATGCTGTCGTGCAGGAAGCTGGCAGCGTAGGCGAGGACGTCGATGCGCTCCTTGGCCTGCTCGACGAGCTGGAGCCATGTGGGGGGCTCGATGGCACTTCGGCTGGGGTAGATGTGAACGAGCTCCGCCTGCGTCGAGGAAGTGCTTGCCCGGTCGGAATGGGTTGCGGGCCAGAGAAAGCCATCGCTCTTGCGCAGGATCTCGGAGGCGCGAATCCGGTGGGAGCGATGTGGCAATCGGTCTGCCGCGATCCAGCGCTCGACCGTCTTCGGGTCGACGGCGACCATCTCGCTGAATGTCTGCATCGTGAGGCCGGCTCCCGCGATGGCGGCCCGTAGTCGCTCATTGGACATGACTCCTCCTAGGACGATTCGGGACGTCTCCGTCGTGCCGAGGACGTCCGCAGACGTCCCCACCGCGTGGTGTTGGCGTCCCTTCGCCGACTGGTCGAGTGAAGGGCATGAAGACGCATCCCAGCCGAACCGGCAGAGGTTCCCCAGGACTGCAGGGCTCGGTGCGAGGGCGACGTGCCGGCAGCAGACATGCATGGCCGCGTGCGCATCTCCAAGTCGTCGGGGCCACTGGGCGCGAGCACAAGACCCATACCGCGGCCCTGTGGACAACCACTTCACGACCCTCGGCTGTCCACAGCCAAGGCACTTCCAAGCGGCGAGCTCTGCCGCAAAGCGGGACAAATGGTATTGGGCGCGGAGCCGCCATGGCTTCGCCGATCTCACCGAGGAGCAGGCGATGACCGGTCAGGATCTGAAAGCAACGTCGCTCGCGGACGCCTTGGAGCGCTGCGGGACACTCAGCCAACCCTCCCCCGAGCGTGACGAGTTGTGGATCACCGTCCGCGAGACCGTGTGCACCAAGGGCCTGTGCCTGGTCGTGCCGATGGGGTCGAGCGCACCGGTGCCCGTGACGGCAGACCACGCCACCGACGAGCTCATCGCAGCCATGGACTGGCTGAGGACGCACGAGTCGCAGGCGAGGTCGATGGCAGCGCAGCAGCTCTTCATCATGCTCCGCGGTGTCGCGACCAAGGGCGCCTTCGGCTCGGCGCGAGCCGCACAGTCCGACGCCCTTCATGGGATGACCCACGTGCGTCCTGGCGAGCCGGTCGTGTTCGCCGATCTCGACCGAAGCGAGGTGGCGTGACCATGCCGCGCTCCACCTTCAGTGACTGGACGGCCGCGCAGCTCCACGTCACGTCGGAAGAGCTCGACGACGTCAAGCTCAGCCCTGTCTTTGATCTCTTCATCTCGCGTATCGAGGAAGCCCGACGGCGAGGCGCCGCGGACCCCCTCACGACGATCACGACGAAGCGCGCCGGTGGGAACTCGCGGGCGTGCACCAAGAGGATGCTTGAGCAGCTCGGCTTCACGGCGGCTGAACGACGCGCTGTCCACCGCCTCCTGGCCGGCTCCCCGTCGGGATGGCCGGGTCTCCTCCGGTTGTATGCCGCGTCGGCCGACCTCACCAGCGGACAGCGCCAGTACGCGCGTCGCCAGCTGCAGACCCTGCGCAGTCACGAGTTGGCTCGCAGGGGCTCGAGGGCCGGGTGTTCGGCCAGTCCGGGGACGCCGTAGAGCGCCATGACTCCCGCCACCGCCACCACGGGTACCTGTGCCCCGGACAGCAGCCGGGGCACACCGTCGCCGTAGTCGAAGACGACATAGCCCCTCGACATCGACGGTTCGAACCGCACGAGGGTGCCCCACCACAAAGAGAGGCAGTTCCCGGCTGACGTCCTGAGCAGCACCCGCCTATCGGTCACAAGACCTGTCGCGGGCATGGCAGCACACCACTTTCCCGCCACAAGATGCCGCAGTTCGACGCGCACTTCGCGCCAGGCGCGTTCACCCGTCTCGAGCACAATGCCCCGCCTCATGACGTCGACTACGGGCGACGGAACCAGGCCTGCGGCCTCCAGTGCGAGATGTCTCGCGTCCTCGTGGATCTCGCCCACGTCGCGTTCCCGCCGGGGCTTCTTCAAGCGCAGCATGCGGCATACCTCCTCGGCGAGGGGAAGCCCGTGCGCAGGGGCACCATCGGGCGACGCCTGCCGAGTGGTGCCCCCAAGGCACGGTTCGCGCACCATGTCGCTCACCCATGTCGTTGCCGGCCTCTCCGTCGGCGGACTAGCGGCGCTCGGCGGACTAGGTCTGATTACCGTTGCCGCCGGCCAGAGCGGGGCGCTTCCGCCGCGGCCCCCAGCGTGCGTTTCCAGCGGGCCGGTGCAAGGGCTCTCTGCGGCACAGGCTCAGAACGCCCGCATCATCGTCGCCACCGCCGAGCAGCGAGCCGGAAGAGCCGGCGCCTACATCGCGCTCACGGTGGCGCTGGCCGAGTCCGACCTCAAGATCCTCTCGAACCCCAACGACCCGGCTGGGGCAGCGTTCCCAAGCCAGGGCGTCGGCCATGACCACGACTCACTCGGCCTCTTTCAGCAGCGTCCGGGCTGGGGCAGCGCGTCCAAGCGCATGGACGCGACCGAGTCCACCCAGCTCTTCGTGGATGCCCTTCTCCAGGTGCGCGGCTGGCAATCGATGACGCCTTGGCATGCCGCCCAGACCGTCCAGCGGTCGGCGTTCACCGGGCTTCCCAGTGCGGCCAACGGCGGCTCCCGTGTCGTGGGCGAGAACTACCTTCATCAAACCGCTCGGGCATCGACGATCCTCCGCGTCATCGAAGGTGACGGCGCTGCCCTGGACTGTGGCGGCGCACCCGCAGACGCACTGACGCCCGCGACGTCGGGCGCTCATGGACTGCCAAGCAACTTCACGCTTTCCCCGACGAGCCCCGCGGGCCGGACCGCTGTGGCGTTCGCCCTGGCTCAGCTCGGGAAGCCGTACCTGTGGGGCGGCAACGGACCGGGCTCCTTCGACTGCTCCGGGCTGACCCAGCAGGCGTGGCGCCGCGCCGGCGTCTCGATTGGCCGCGTGGTCACAGAGCAGCTGCTCGACGGCTCGCCCACGACGCAGACAGCCCTCGCGCCCGGTGATCTCGTCATGATCCCCGGCTCCGAAGGGACGCTCGCCTCCCCCGGCCACGTCGGCATGTACATCGGCCACGGCTTGGTCGTCAACGCACCTCGCACCGGAGACGTCGTACGCGTCGTCTCGTACAAGTCCTTTGTCTCCAAGGGCCTTTCGGGCCTGCGCCACATCTCCTGACGACGCCTTCCTGCCTCCGGTCACTGCTCTTGGACGCATAGTGCCCCTGCTTGTTCGCTATCGCAGCCATGCGCGGAACCAGTCCTCGCAAGCTGCGAAAGGCACAACG